>NZ_CABVIX010000001.1 GCF_902498185.1 Pseudomonas fluorescens
TGATAACAAGCGAGGATCAATCTGCTGACACGCGGGCTTCGCCAGCGACACCGCTACGCGGTATCGCTGGCGAAGCCATGTCTGAAGAGGTCGCTTGGAAAAAAACCTCAAAGACAGTTGCTCCCACAGGGTACAGAGATGCTCTGAGGCTTGCGCTAGCGCTCCACGGGTTACTGCGGTGATCTCAGGCTTGCGCCAGCGCTGGGGGGGCTCGCCAGCGAACCGGGCGCAGCCCGGCCATGCGGTGGCTATCTACCGCGTGGCAATCCAGATCAGCAACCCCGCCTGAAACAGCGCGAACGCCACCAGGCAGGTGATGGTGAACCGCAACCCGCCATCCTCGCGCTGGTACTTGGCCACCCGCTCATCCCGCTCGCGAAGCTGCGCTTCTTTCTCCTGCAGGTTCTGCTCGGCCTGCTGGAGCATCCCGGCAGCCTCGACGATGTCCACGCGCTGCACTTTCTCGGTGTTCCAGCCGCCCTTGAGCTGGCCGACCGGCACCGCTTCATAACGCCCCTTCAGGTGCTGGATGTCGGCATATTCGACCTCCAGCCCGTGACTGCGCAGCAGGTGGTCGCGGCGCAGGCGACTGTCTTCGTTGAGGGCATCCTTGCTAGGCAGGTCCATGCCTTCGACGTGATAGTGGGGCCACTTGCGCTGGGCCCACTGTACCGCCTGGGCGATGAGGAAACGGCCCAGTCCGCGGTTCAGCGGTTCGAGCTGCAGGCCGCTGTCACCGCCAACCCGCAAGCGCTGCTCGGCATGGTCGACCCAGACATCCAGGCAGTTCTGCTCTTTACGGGTTTTCTGCCCAGGCAGGCGAATATTCATGCGCAGCAGGCTGTGCGTCTTGTCGTGCCGCTCGGCACGGCCAAACTGCACGAACCGCAACGGCCGTGCGCCGCTGCTGCGCTCAGTAGGCAAAGGTGCCAGGCGCAGCAGCTGGAAATGTTCGGCAGCCACCTCGGCCCAGGGCAGGGGAGCGGCTTGTGGTGCCTCGGTCGCTTCGGGGGCGGCGTCTGTCATCAGGGGGTGTCCGGTTCGATCCTCGATAGACTGTTATCGGCCAGAACCGCCGGGACCTGAGCCCGCGTGTCTCAGGACGACGGCAGGCCCCGGATAAACCCGACGATCCGCGTGCCCAGCTCGCTGGCCAGTGGCAGCTCGGGATTGTTGTAGCTGTCCCGTTGCTCGCTGATGTCCCGCGGACTGATGCGCAGCATGTGGTTCATGCCGTTGATCAGCGCAAGCTGGGCGTCGGGCTTGGCGGCCTGGAGACGCTGGGCGTCCTCGACTTCCACCTGCACGTCGTTGCGCCCCTGGACGATCAGTGCCGGTACCTTGAGCCGGGCGAAGGCGGCTGCCGGATTCTGGCGGAACAGCGAGATGAGGTAGGGCTGCACGCTGGGCCTGAACACTTCGCGCAAGGGGCCGGGCACATCGAGGCTGGTCTGCCCGGCCTGCAGGCGGTCGATCAGCGCATTGCCGCGCGCGAGGTCATCGGGCTTCAATCGCTGGGCCAGTTGCTCGCGCAGCACCTGGTCGACCGGGCGGCCGCTGCCGGCAAGGGTGATCACGGCACTGGCGTCGGCCTGCCCGGCGGCGAGGGTGGCGATCAGCGCGCCCTCGCTGTGGCCCAGCATGATCAGCGGGCCGAAGCGTGGATCGGCCTTGAGTTTGCGTCCCCAGGCCACGGCATCGGCGACATAGCGCTCGACGCTGAGGTCGCGTTCGTCAGGCGTCGCTGGCAGGCTTGCGGCGACCCCGCGCTTGTCATAGCGCACGCTGGCGATGTTCTGGCGCGCCAACAGGAGGGCCAGCTGCTTGAGGTTGTCGATGCGCCCGCCGGCCGGGTTGTTGCCGTCGCGGTCGGTAGGTCCGGAGCCTGCGATGATCAGCACCACCGGTGGCGGCGTGTCGCCGCGCGGTAGCAACAGGCTGCCGTGCAAGGTGCCCTGGTCAGTGTCGAGGCTGATCGGACGTTGCAGGACGGTGGGGGCGGCTGCCTGGGCAAGGCTGGCACAGAACAGCAAAAGCAGGGCGGCAAGGCGCGGCATCATGGGACTACTGTCAGGGAGGATGGTGGTTCGACTCAGGGTGGGGAAGAAGGTTCGGGGCCCTTCGGCCTCCAGCCCGGGACATCTCAGAGAGGGGCAGCAACGGCGGGAATTACCGTATACTCCCCACCTTCTTCAAATCAGGCTGATTCGCGGAGCGTCCTGCATGTCCGGCAATACCTACGGCAAGCTGTTCACTGTCACCACCGCTGGCGAAAGCCATGGCCCGGCGTTGGTCGCCATTGTCGATGGGTGCCCTCCAGGCCTCGAGATCTCGCTGGCCGACCTGCAGCTCGACCTCGACCGGCGCAAGCCCGGCACCAGCCGGCACACCACCCAGCGCCAGGAAGCGGATGAAGTCGAGATTCTCTCCGGGGTGTTCGAGGGCCGCACCACAGGCTGCCCGATCGGCCTGCTGATCCGCAACACCGACCAGAAATCCAAGGACTACTCGGCGATCAAGGACATCTTCCGTCCAGCCCACGCCGACTACACCTACCACCACAAGTACGGCACCCGCGACTACCGTGGCGGCGGCCGCAGCTCGGCACGCGAAACCGCCATGCGCGTGGCCGCTGGCGCCATCGCCAAGAAGTTCCTGGCTACGCAGGGCATCGTGGTGCGCGGCTACATGAGCCAGCTGGGTCCGATCGAGATCCCGTTCAAGACCTGGGACTCGGTGGATGAAAACGCCTTCTTCAGCCCCGACCCAGGCAAGGTGCCGGAGCTGGAGGCCTACATGGACCAGCTGCGCCGTGACCAGGATTCGGTAGGAGCGAAGATCACCGTGGTCGCCGAAGGCGTGATGCCTGGCCTGGGCGAGCCGATCTTCGACCGCCTGGATGCCGAACTGGCCCATGCCCTGATGAGCATCAATGCCGTCAAGGGCGTCGAGATCGGTGCGGGCTTTGCCAGCGTCGCCCAGCGCGGCACCGAGCACCGCGACGAGCTGACGCCCGAGGGCTTCGCCAGCAACAACGCCGGCGGCATCCTGGGCGGGATTTCGTCCGGCCAGCCCATCGTTGCCCACCTGGCACTCAAGCCGACTTCCAGCATCACCGTGCCGGGCCGTTCGATCGATGTCGATGGCAATCCGGTCGACGTCATCACCAAGGGCCGGCACGATCCGTGCGTAGGCATTCGCGCCACGCCGATCGCCGAGGCGATGATGGCTATCGTGCTGATGGACCACCTGCTGCGCCACCGCGCGCAAAACGCCGATGTGCGGGTCGCAACGCCCGTGCTGGGCCAGCTTTGACACCGCGCGTGGGCATCATGGCCACGGCTTTCTGAGCCGTGGCGCCGATTCCCTACTGGCGACTGTCCAGCTTCTACCTCTTCTACTTTGCTCTGCTCGGCGCCACCGCGCCGTTCCTGGCGTTGTACTTCGACCATCTCGGCTTTTCACCGGCGCGCATCGGCGAGCTGGTGGCCATTCCCATGCTCACGCGCTGCATCGCGCCCAACCTGTGGGGCTGGCTCGGCGACCGCAGCGGCCAGCGCCTGCTGATCGTGCGGGTCGGTGCACTGGCGACACTGGCGACCTTTTCGCTGATCTTCGTTGGCAAGAGCTATGCCTGGCTGGCGCTGGTCATGGCCTTGCATGCGTTCTTCTGGCACGCGGTGCTGCCCCAGTTCGAGGTCATCACCCTTGCGCACCTCCACGGACAGACCTCGCGCTACAGCCAGGTGCGCCTGTGGGGCTCGATCGGTTTCATCCTTACCGTGGTCGGCCTGGGGCGGCTGTTCGAATGGCTGAGCCTGGACATCTATCCGGTGGCGCTGGTGGTGATCATGGCGGGGATTGTCGTGGCCAGCCTCTGGGTGCCCAACGCCCATCCGCCTGAGCAGGCCGAGCGCGGCGACCGGGGTGGTTTTCTGAAGCAACTGGCGATGCCCGGCGTCGCCGCGTTTTACGCGTGCGTGGCACTGATGCAGCTCAGCCACGGGCCGTACTACACCTTTCTCACCCTGCACCTGGAGCAACTGGGCTATGCCCGCGGCACCATCGGGGTGCTGTGGGCGCTGGGCGTGGTCGCCGAAGTCCTGGTGTTCCTGGTCATGAACCGAGTGTTCGCGAAGGTCTCGATCCGGCGCGTGCTGCTGGCGAGCTTCCTGCTGGCGGCGCTGCGCTGGATACTGCTTGGCAGTCTGGCCGAACTGCCTGCCGTACTGTTGTTCGCACAGGTCCTCCACGCCGCCACCTTCGGCAGCTTCCACGCCGCCGCCATTGCCTTCGTGCAATCGAGTTTCGGTGCCCGCCAGCAAGGGCAGGGGCAGGCCTTGTACGCGGCGCTTGCCGGTACCGGCGGTGCCTTGGGCGCGTTGTATTCGGGCTACAGCTGGAAGTTGCTGGGGCCCGGCTTCACCTTTGGTATGGCCAGCGTCGCCGCGCTGCTCGCAGCCGTTATCATTGCTTCCCGCATGCAAGAAACCAGGAACCCCTGATGAGCATCCTCAGCGTTTACCCCCAGTCCAGCCCCGACGTGCCAAACAAGGTATTGACCCACCACGACGACATTGCCAGCACCTTGGCCGAGCAAGGCGTGCGCTTCGAGCGCCGCCAGGCCAGCGTGTTCGAGGTTGATGCGATCGCGGCGCACAGCCAGCAGGTCGACAGCCTGATGACCGGTCAGGGCTACGTGAGCCACACGGTGCTCAGTCACGAAGACGAGTATCAGGGGCTTGGGGAAGAGTTTTCGCTGCAGGCCGAGGAATTGTGCTGGTTCGTGGCCGGACGCGGGCAGGTGAATCTGCACATTGAAGATTATGTGTATTCGATAGTGTGCGAAAAGCACGATCTGGTTGTCATACCTTCAGGTACGCGGCGCTGGGTGGATCTGGGAGAGCATCCGCGCTGCGTGGCGATACGGATGTTTGCTGCCGAGGCATTGATGGCTTATACGGGCGACCGTATTGCGGAGCAGTTCGCGGGCCTGGATGACTAGGCATCAAGCCTGGGAGAACGTACAGTCAGGTGCCTGTGGAGCGGGCAAGCCCGCTCCCACAGCGTGCAATCAGCGATAGGTCGGCAGGGCAAAACGCTGCTGGCTCTGCAGCATCGAAATCGTTGGCAGCTCGCTGGCCTGCTCGGCCAGGTCGCGGCGGATGGCGCTGATGGCCCAGGAAAGCTGCTCGGCGCTGTGCATCTGCGAGTAGGACAGTACGCGGCGGGTCACTTTGCCGTCGGCTCCACGCAGGGACAGCAGGATGCCGCCGTCAGGACGCGGTTGGGTGGCAACTTGGTAAGCAGCGAATACCGAGGAGAATTTTTCCTGAATGAGGTCCATGACAGCTCCTGACAAGTTAGTTTGCAGACATGCAAGGATGTTTGCAGTGACCGTGCCAGCTTTTACGAGCTGAAAAAAACCTTATAAAACAATAGCTTGTGTTAACTTTGCGAACGCTGCCCCGTGCATTGTGCATGGTCGTGCATTTTGCACAGTGCATTTTGCATGGTCCTGTCGGCGGCTTGATAGCCACGCTCTGTCAGGCCCATTGATTCGGAACCTTTGACCTAAGCATGTGCCTGACAAAGACTTGGGCGTACCCATCTGCCAGGAGGTTCCGAATGTCCGACCAACGTCAACCCGCCACCATGACCGACGACGAAGCTGCTGCCTTTGCCGAGGAAGTCTTCGACCGTGCCCGGCGAGGTGATGCGCAGATGCTTGAACGCCTGCTGGCCAGCGGCCTTGCACCCAACCTGCGCAACCACAAGGGCGACACCTTGCTGATGCTGGCGAGCTACCACGGTCATCACGATGCCGTGCGCGTGTTGCTCGCCCATGGCGCCGATCCGCTGATTGCCAACGACAACAACCAGCTGCCAATCGCCGGCGCGGCGTTCAAGGGCGACCTCGAGATGATCCGCCTGCTGGTGGAGCACGGCGTCGAAGTCGACGCCGCCGCCGGTGACGGTCGCACCGCCTTGATGCTCGCGGCGATGTTCAACCGCCTCGAGATTCTCGACTACCTGCTCGCCAAAGGCGCCAATGCAGGGCACCGCGACGCACGCGGTGCATCGGCGCTGGATGCGGCCAGGACCATGGGCGCGACCGATGCCGCCCACAGACTGGAGTCGCTGGCCTAACCCGGCGGGGGCTTTTGCGGCTATCCTTGGCGTCTTTTTCAACGCCGCAGGGCCCCCTCATGACCACCCCTTTGCTCGAACTCATCAGCCTCATCGGCGCCGGCTGCATGCGCGCGCAAGACATCGAGCGAATCGCCGATGAGGCCGCCCAGGCCTACGCCGACCCCGACGCTTTTCTCGCCGCCAATCCCGATATCAACTACGACGACAGCTTCCCCATCCCGTTGGGCGAATGGATTGTGGTCGGTAGCCTGCCGGACACCGTGCTGTTTCAGGCTGACAGCTACCAGGAGCTGTTCGCGCAGATCAAGGGCTCGTTCGACAAGAGCATTCCCTTCACCCTCAACCCCAAGCAACTGGCCAAGACCGATCCACTGACCGCGCTCAACCGTATCCAGGTGCAGATGAGCGCCTTGAACAAGGAGGCAGGCGGTTATGTGCTGGTCGATTTCAGCCAGTTGCTCGATGACGAGCTGCAGGTGGTGATGGTCGGCCAGAACGACCTGGCACGGGTGCTGGAGCTGTGCGCCGAGGTCGGGATCGCCGCAGCGCCTTCACTCGAGGCACTGCGGGTCGCCGTCCACGTCTAGGCCCGCGCGTTCAGCCCAGGGCGGTATCCAGGAACATCATCACCGCGAAGCCGCCCATGAGGCCGATGGTCGCGGAGGTCTGGTGACCGTTGCGGTGGGTTTCGGGAATCACCTCGTGTGACACCACGAAGATCATCGCCCCTGCGGCCAGGCCCATGCTGATCGGGTAGGCGAGGGCGAAGCCGGCCGAGATACCCAGGCCGATCACCGCGCCCAGTGGCTCCATGAGGCCAGAACCGATCGCGACCAGCGCCGCCCTCATGTTCGACAGGCCCGTGGCGCGCAGGGCCAGGGCGACCGCGAGGCCTTCGGGAATGTCCTGGATGGCGATGGCGCTGGTCAGCGGCAGGCCGATGCTCATGTCGCCATTGGTGAAGCTCACGCCGATGGCCATGCCCTCGGGCAAGTTGTGCAGGGTAATCGCCAGCACGAACAGCCAGACCCGGTTGATCCGCGCCGCATTCGGCCCCAGGGGCCCGGTGCTCTCATGTTCGTGGGGGGTAACGCGCTCGAGCCCCAGCATCAGCAGCACGCCCAGGCCCATGCCGACTACCACCGTAAGGGCGGCGGCCGGCCCGTTGCCAGTCACTTCCCGCGCGGCATCGAGCCCCGGCAAGATCAGCGAGAACGAGCTGGCGGCGAGCATCATCCCCGCCGCGAACCCCAGCATTACATCCTGGCTGCGCGCGCTGACATCGCGCATCACCACCGCCAGTACCGCGCCCAGGGCGGTAGCCCCAAAACCCGACAGCCCACCGAGCACGGCCAGGTGCAGGTTCTGCGAGTGATCACCCTTGAACGCATTCCACATGCTGGCGAACAGCAGCACGACAATCGCCAGCAGACTCAGGCCAAGGCCTGCGGTAACCCAGGGCGTGCTGCGGGCGTGCTCGCGCCAAAGACCCCAGAAAGTGGAAGGAGCGACGCTATGGACATGGGCTGGGGGCATGCGAACCTCGTTCGTATCTGATAAATGCAGTTTAAGCATCGACTGCGCCAGGCTGCCAAGGATTCCCTCTATCGGATCGATAGCGCGCTATGCTGAGCAACAAACGGACTCGACGGAGGCGCCGGCATGGGTTCCACATTCAATGGCGTGGTAGGCCTGATCATTCTTGCCCTGGATATCTGGGCGATTCTCAATGTGGTCAAGAGCAGCGTGAGCATGGGGGCGAAGATCCTCTGGATCCTGCTCATATTGCTGCTGCCGGTGCTGGGGCTGATCATCTGGGCGATCGCCGGACCGCGGGGCATGGTGAGGCCCTGATCGGGGCCCGCTCGACACAATTTTCACACCTTGTTACGGACAATCCGCGCCGCGCAATGCTGCGTTAGCCCAATTGACGTGCCAAGCCACGCCGGTTCAGGCACATTACGCCCCTCTCGAAAATCGAATTCCAGGAACAACCATTCATGGCCAACACGGATGCCTTGAAGCAACGGGGCGTGCCGCGCCCCTTCTCGCCGACGCTCAGATCTCACCTGGCCTACACGCTGCTGTGTGCCCTGGTGATCATGCTCATGCTCAGCCTGGTCCGCCTCGGCCTGCTGGTCTACAACAGCGACATGATCGGCGATACGCCCTACGCCACCGTTGCCGAGGGCTTCCTCAACGGCCTGCGCTTCGACCTGCGCGTCGTGGTCTACCTGAGCATCCCGCTGCTGCTGGCGGTGCTGTCGCCCTGGGCCATGGCCAGGCGCGGTTTCTTCCGCCTGTGGCTGACCCTCGCCGCCAGTGTGGTGATGTTCCTCGGCCTGGTCGAGATGGACTTCTACCGTGAGTTCCACCAGCGCCTCAACGGCCTGGTCTTCCAGTACATCAAGGAAGACCCCAAGACCGTCATGAGCATGCTCTGGTACGGCTTTCCCGTGGTGCGCTACCTGCTGGCCTGGGTGTTCGGCACCTGGCTGCTGAGCCTGCTGTTCAAGGGTATCGACCGCCTGACCCGGGGCCAGAACGCGCCCGCCGTACCGTGGTACAACCGTCTGGCCGTGTTCATGGTGATCCTGCTGGTGGCCGTGATCGCCGCCCGTGGCACCCTGCGCCAGGGCCCGCCGATGCGCTGGGGCGATGCCTTCACCACCGATTCGAACTTCATCAACCAGCTGGGCCTGAACGGCACGCTGACCCTGATCGATGCCGCCCACAGCCGCTTCGGCGAAGACCGCGCCAAGGTCTGGAAGGCCACCCTCGACCCCGTCGTGGCCCAGCAGAGCGTGCGCGACCTGCTGCTGACCCCCAGCGAACGCCTGGTCGACGCCGACAGCGCCGCGATCCGCCGCGACTTCACCCCGCCCGCCGACCGCACCCTGCCGATCAAGAACGTGGTGGTGATCCTCATGGAGAGCTTCGCCGGTCACTCGGTAGGCGCCCTGGGCAGCCAGAACAACATCACCCCGTACTTCGACGAGCTGGCCAAGGAGGGGCTGCTGTTCGACCGTTTCTTCTCCAACGGCACCCATACCCACCAGGGCATGTTCGCCACCATGGCGTGCTTCCCCAACCTGCCGGGCTTCGAGTACCTGATGCAGACCCCCGAGGGCGGCCACAAGCTGTCGGGCCTGCCGGCGCTGCTCAGTGCCCGTGACTATGACGACGTGTATGTCTACAACGGTGATTTCGCCTGGGACAACCAGTCCGGTTTCTTCGGCAACCAGGGCATGACCACCTTTATCGGCCGTAACGACTTCGTCAATCCGGTGTTCTCCGATCCGACCTGGGGCGTGTCCGACCAGGACATGTTCGACCGCGCCGCCCAGGAGTTGTCTGGCACCTACGGCAAGAAGCCGTTCTACGCGCTGCTGCAGACGCTCTCCAACCACACCCCGTACGCACTGCCCAAGGACTTGCCGGTCGAACCTGTGACCGGCCAGGGCCGCCTGGACGAGCACCTCACCGCCATGCGCTACTCGGACTGGGCGCTGGGGCAGTTCTTCGAGAAGGCGCGCAAGGCGCCGTACTTCAACGAGACGCTGTTCGTCATCGTCGGCGACCATGGCTTTGGCAACCACCAGCAGGTCACCGAACTCGACCTGGGCCGCTTCAACGTGCCGCTGCTGCTGATCGCCCCAGGCATCCAGGGCAAGTTCGGCGCGGTCGACCACACCGTCGGCACCCAGGTCGATATCGTCCCGACCATCATGGGCCGCCTGGGCGGCGAGACCCGCCACCAGTGCTGGGGACGCGACTTGCTCAACCTGCCGGCAGGCGATGAAGGCGTTGGCATGATCAAGCCCTCGGGCAGCGAGCAGATCGTCGGCCTGGTGCAAGGGGACCGCATCCTGATCGAGTCCAAGGACATGACCCCGCGCCTGTACCGCTACCAGCTGGGGCGCGAATTCAAGGCCGAGCCGATTGAAAGCCCGGACCAGCCCGAGATGCTGAAAAAGCTCGAGGCCTACATCCAGACAGCGACCAAGAGCCTGCTGGACAACACCGCCGGTGTGGTACACGGCATGCCTGAGTAGGCTTGAAGGTCCAGAAAAGGCTCGCCGGGTAACCGGCGGGCCTTTTTTTGTCCGCCTGTGCAGGCGCGCTGAACATTCACATGGGCCGGGGGTCAGCTTAGGACCAGCTGCATTCACCTGATGTTCTTTGATTGAGGGCTATTCAATGAAAGAGTGGGAAGTCATCTTCGCCAACCAGAAAGGCGAGCCGACCTCGTTAATGATTTCCTCGGAGCAGCAACCCAGTGAGGAGGAGGCCGCGCGGGCCATCCGCTCGCAGCTGTTTCCGCTGCTGGTTGAACTGGACCTGAACGACTTCCAGGATCGAGCCCATTCCCCGACAGCGCGCTGGCTCAAGGAGCAGAACGGCGTGTCCATCAGCTCCATCTCGCCGCGGCCTTGAGCGTACGCGTGCTGGCGCAGGATACAGGCTGACGCTAGTCTCCACCCTGCGCGGGTCATTTCAGCAGGCCGCGCTTTTTCATCGCGTCTCGCATCAGCTCGACTGCCTGGCCCTTCACCCGTGCCAGGCAGGTGCCCAGTGCACCACAAGTCATCCATCGTATTGCCGGAGGACGAAGCATGAGCAGCCAGAACGACGACATCAGCAGCAATGTTCTTCGCCAGATGAAAGCTGGCGGTTTTGATTTCAGCCGCATCCATCCGATCGAGTTCTATGCAGTGTTTCCGGACGAGGACCGGGCGCGCCGTGCCGCGGGCAAGTTCCGTGGCGAATCGCTCAAGGCCCAGGTGTGGGAGCTTGACGATGGCGGGTGGCACCTTGAGTTGAGCAAGTTGATGTTCGCTACCTATGGGGGCATCGGGGAGTTCGAGCAGGACTTCGAGTCGGTGATCGGGCCGCTCGGTGGAGAGGTGGAAGGGTGGGGCGTGAAGCAGGAAAGGCCGGTGGCCTGATCCTGCATCGGTGGTGGTGGTCCCATTCGCTGGCTTGCCAGCGAACAGGGTCACCACGGACCTCAAGGCCGCCGCCCCGCCATATGCCCCAGATATCCAATCAACGCATCCAGCTGCGCATCACTCAGCACATCGACCCCAAACCCCGGCATCTTCGCCTGCGGCCAGCGCCGCAGGCTCTGCGGGTCGCGGATGAACGCGCGCAGATACCCTGGCTGGAAATACTCGGTCGGGTTATGCGGCACATTCAGGTCCGGCCCCAGCTGAGCGTCCCCCGCACCATTGAGCCGGTGGCACGCCAGGCAGTTCTGCTGGAACAGCGCAAACCCCTGGCGAATCGGATCGTCCTTCGCCAACCCAGGCGCCGGCAACAGGGCGGGAAAACGCTGCGCCACCGCCGCTAGCCGACGAATGCTCGCCACCTGGAACGGCCACTGCTCGGGGCGTATGCCGCTGGCCTGTGGGTCGGTCCAGACCAGGTAGAAAGGCCCGGCGCTCGGCTTGCCCTTGCCCAGTGCGGGCCAGGGGTGGGCGGGGTCTTCGATGGCCAGCCAGGCGCGTGCCGGGCCCGCCTGCAGCAATGGGGCAGCCGGCATCTCGGCGGCAAAGCCGTCCAGCGCCACCGCCTGCAAGTGATCGCTGTCGCTCACGCCCTCGAGCAACGCCGACAGGGGCACGGCGCGATACTGCATCGGCCGCTTGTAGGTAACATCGTGCGCAATGCTGATGTCCCTGGCCTGCGGGTGCGCGAGCAAGGTCTCGGTCTGCCACTGGCGGGTGGCATCGCCGAGATCGAGCGTCAACTGCGCGGCCAAAGCTGGCACGCAGATGAATAACAGCAGCAGGGCTAGGCAGCGGCGCATGGACCATCTCCAACCATCAGGGTCGGCAGATTACCTGTGTGCGGCGCGGCTACGCCACAAGAGCGTCATCCAAAGAGCCGCGTCAAGTTCGGCAGGATGAGCAGCACAGTGGTGGCGAACAGAATGAGTCCGGCCTGGCGAAATTTCGATTGTCTGAACATGGCAAACCGCCTATTTGTTGTTATTCCTGAATGCCTGATAGCTTCCTTGTCGGAGCGGGTCGATAGCAGTCTGCGCCCCCTGACGCCCCATGACTGCGTGCCTCTTCTGTGGATATAAACCACTCGACGGGTCGACGTTACCCTTCCCTGAGAACAATTTGTTATAAGAGCATTCAAAACAGTTGTTTTTCAGCTATGAAGTGAATCCGCCATCGCTGTGTATCCCTGACTAGAGAGCCGCAGTCGCTGCCTCTGTAAAACTGCCGTCAGGCTACCGTTCGTCAGTGCATCCTACTTGCTTGTCATGCGTATTCGCGGCAGGCTTCGCACGGTTATCCCGTCAATGTCGTTCAGGACTATCCCTATGTCGTTACGCATTTGCATCCTGGAAACCGATGTCCTGCGACCCGAGCTGGTCGAGCAGTACCAGGGCTACGGAAGGATGTTCGAGCAGCTGTTTTCGCGTCAGCCGATCGCCGCCGAGTTCCGCGTCTACAACGTGATGAACGGCGAGTATCCCGAGGCGCACGAAGTCTTCGATGCCTATCTAGTGACTGGCAGCAAGGCGGATTCGTTCGGTTCGGATCCCTGGATCGAAACCCTGAAGACGTATTTGCTTGACCGCTACGCGCGCGGCGACAAGTTGCTGGGCGTGTGCTTCGGGCACCAGTTGCTGGCCCTGCTGCTGGGCGGCAAGAGCGAGCGAGCCAGCCAGGGCTGGGGCGTAGGCATTCATCGCTACCAGCTGGCGGCCCATGCGCCGTGGATGGACCCTCAGGTGGCCGAGCTGACGATGCTGATCAGTCATCAGGACCAGGTCACGTCGCTGCCTGAAGAAGCCACGGTGATTGCCTCCAGCGATTTCTGCCCGTTCGCGGCGTACCACATTCGTGATCAGGTGCTGTGTTTCCAGGGTCATCCGGAGTTCGTGCACGATTATTCGCGTGCGCTGCTTGAGGCCCGGCAGCAGCATCTGGGGGATGAGGTGTATCAGCGGGCCTTGGCAAGCCTGTCCGAGAGTCACCAGGGCGATCTGGTGGGCGAGTGGATGTTGCGGTTCGTGGGGCACCCGCGCAAGGGCCTATAGCCACCCCGAACGCTTGAAACTCGCGAACAGCGCGGTGCACCCGGTAGCGATAAACCCCAGCACCGCGAAATACCCGTAATGCCAGGTCAACTCCGGCATGTTCTCGAAGTTCATCCCGTAGATCCCGGCCACCGCGGTGGGAAACGCCAGGATCGCCGCCCAGGCGGCGAACTTGCGCTGCAGGATGCTCTGGCGCGAAGACTCCAGCAGCATGCCGATCTCGATGGTCTGGCTGGCGATGTCACGGATGCTCGACAGGTCTTCCATCTGCCGCGTCACGTGAATCTGCACGTCCCGAAAGTACGGGCGCATGTTCTTGTCGATGAACGGGAAGCTCAGGCGCTGCAGCTCTTCACTGATCTCGACCATGGGCGCCACGTGCCGGCGCAGGCGCAGGATGTCGCGGCGCAAGCTGTGCAGGCGCTGGATGTCCTGTTCCCTGAGCGAGGCACCGAGCACGCTCTGTTCCAGTTCCTCGATCTCGCCGTGAATGGCCTCGCTGACGGGCTGGTAGTTCTCGGTCACGAAGTCGAGCAGGGCGTACAGCACGAAATCCTCACCGTGCTCGAGCAGCAGCGGGCGTGCTTCGCAGCGTTGGCGCACCAGGGCGTAGGATTTGGAGTGGCCATTGCGGCAGGTGATCACATAGCCGTTGCCAGCAAAGATGTGTGTCTCGATGAACTCCAGGCGGCCGTCCTGGCGCACCGGTGAATACGTGACGATGAACAGCGCGTCACCAAAGGTCTCGAGCTTGGGCCGGCTGTGTTTTTCGAGTGCGTCCTCGATGGCCAGTTCGTGCAGGTTGAACTGGCGCTGCAGCGTGGCCAGTTCCTCGGCGTTGGGCTCCTCCAGGCCGATCCAGACGAAGTGCCCAGGCTTGCGGGCCCATTCGCTGCCCTCGTCGATGTTGATATTGGTGACTTTTCTGCCGGCGCTGTACACCGCCGCTGCGACGACTCGACCCATGGGCTGGTACTTCCTCGGTTGATCCCGACTACAGCTTGGTCGGTGTCGCGCCAGAGAGCAACCGTCTAGCCCAGTGCCTGCTGATCGAGCGCGATCGCGTTCTGGAGGGTCTCCAGCAGCGCCTTGCGCACTTTGAGCTTGGTGTTCTTGTGCGCCAGCATGTTGATCTTCTTCAGCTCGCGGGCTGCGGACAGCGCGGCCTCTTGCAGTTGCTCGGCCGGAACCACCTTGTCGAGAAAGCCTGCGTCCACCGCACCGTGCGGATCGAAGACTTCCGCGTTGATCACCGAACGGTGGAAGGCCGAGCGGCGCAGGCGGTCGCGGGCCAGTTCGATGCCCGCGTGGTGCATGGTCATGCCGATCTGGACTTCATTGAGGCAGATCTTGTACGGGCCCTCCACCCCGATGCGATAGTCGGCCGACAGCAGCAGGAAGGCGCCCTTGGCCACGGCATTGCCTGGGCAGGCGACCACGATGGGGAAGGGATGGGAAAGCATCCTGCGGGCCAGGGTAGAGCCGGCGGTGACCAGCGCGACCGCTTCGGTGGGCCCTGAAGTCATGACCTTCAGGTCATAGCCGCCAGACAGAATGCCTGGCTGGCCGGTGATGATCACCACGGCGCGTTCCTGGGCGGCGCGGTCCAGGGCTGCATTGAACGCGGTGATGACCTCGGGTGAAATGGCGTTGACCTTGCCGTTGTTCAGGGTCAGCGTCGCGATGCCGTCTTCGGCGTGGTAGGTGATGAGCTCGCTCATGACAGGGTCCTTTGGGTGGCGTGCTTGGGAGGGCGTGGGCCGACGTTACTGAGCCATTGGCACCAGGTAAAGCGGGAAGCAGAAGCGCTTGATAGATTGGCAGCATTGCCACGTTGGCTTAAGCGCATGAAAATTCTGAAAAAAAGCTTTGCCATCCGAGAGGCTTTCGACTACATTAGCGCGCCTCGACAGGCTGAATGGCTTGAAGAGAAACGGTGAAGTGTCCGAGTGGCTGAAGGAGCACGCCTGGAAAGTGTGTATACAGGAAACTGTATCAAGGGTTCGAATCCCTTCTTCACCGCCATATTCGAAAGCCCCCGTACCGAAAGGTGCGGGGGCTTTTTTGTTGTGCGTGTTTTACTGATTGCTGCGGTGACAAGGCTGGCCTCTTCGCGGCTAAAGCCGCTCACACAGATTCCAGCGCTACGCTAGGCGAGGCACGCTCCATCCGGGGGGCTTGCCAGCGAAGAGGCCAGGCCTGCCACCGCAGGCCTGAGCCCTGGCAGCTGGCATCAAAAGCTCACCTGCGCCGACACCCGCGCGGTCCGGGGCGCGCCCTGGAACAGGTAATTGTCTCCCAGGTACTCCCCCACATCCCGCCAATACCGCTTGTCCGTCACGTTGTCCACCGTCAGCCTGAGCACCGTGTCATACCCGCCGATCCGCGTGCCATAGCGGCTGCCGACGTCAAAGACGGTATACCCACCCGCCTGCACGCTGCCGGCCTGGTCGGCATACTTGCCGGCGCTGTAGCGCGCACCCGCAAGCAGCGCCAGCCCGGGGACCGGCAACTGATAGTCGGCCTGCACGGCCGCCCGCAGATTCGGCACGTTGAGCGCTTGATGGCTTTCATAGGTTTCGGTACCGCTGCCCTTGACCCGGGCGCGAATGGCCGCCGCGCTGGCATGCACTTGCAGGCGCGAGGTGATCCAGCCGCTGGCACCCAGCTCCAGTCCGGTGTTCTTCTGCTGCCCCTGCTGCACGTAGGTGAACGCGCCGTCACCGTCCGGCCGCGCATACTGGTAGGCCTGGCGGATCTGGAACAGCGCTGCGTTGAGACTCAGGCCCTGCCAGTCACGCTTGATGCCCAGCTCCAGTTGCCGCGACAACGCAGGGGCGAGGATCTGCGCGGCATTGCTGGCGAACCAGGGTGCGGTTCCGCCCGCCGACAGGCCTTTGCTGTAGCTGGCATACAAGGTCGTGTCCGGTCGCGGCTTGTAGATCAGTGCGGCATTGGGCAGTAATTGGTAGTCGCGGGTGTGACGCCCTGCGGCTCCGGTTTCATCCCAGGTCTTCTCGTCCAGGCGCACTTCGCGGGCGCCGATCACGGTCTGCCAGTGGTCGTTGAGGGTGATGCGGTCGCTGATGAACAGGCCGTACTGGCGGCTGTCCAGGCGGCGGGTACTGGCACCCACGGGCAGGTCGGACGGATCGGCGGCGGGCGCGTCGGCGCCGATGTTGCCGCTGCCCACCAGCTGGTTGTAGTACGGCCGCTGATCAATCGTGCGGCGCTGGGCGCTGGCGCCTGCGGTCAGGTCATGACCAAGCCCGAAGGCGTCGAAGCGGCCATTGAGCGCGGCTTGGGTTTCATCGGTGCGGCGCGTGTCGTCCGGGCTGCGGTAGTCATAGATGTCGTAGTCGCCCTCGGGACTGAAGTGCGACGCCCAGCCATCCTCACTGCCCCAGGCAAACGCGCTGTAGTCATCGATGACCACCTTGCTGCGCGAGGCACTCAAGGTGCCGGTCCAGGCATCGTTGAAGCGATACTCGAAGCGCCCGCCAAGGTTGAGCGAGTCGATTTCCACCGGCTTCGCCCAAGGCTGATAGGCCAGCCGGTCCTCGGGGTCGACGCCATGGGGCAGGGCGCTGCCGCCCAGCAGCTGGTAACCGGGCACTGAACGCTGCTCGCGCTGCTGATACTCGGCGTCGAGCTGCAGTGTGGCATCAGGGTTGATCTGCCAGTCGAAGGCCAGCGAGGCGAAGTCGCGCTTGCCGTCGGCATGGTCTACATAGGAGCGGATGTCCTCGTGGGCCAGGTTGGCGCGCAGGCCAAACTGGCGCTCGCCACCAAACCAGCCGCCCAGGTCGGTGGCGATATAACGCTCGCCCTGCTCATTGCTCGACACCGTGACGCTGCGTATATCCTCCGGCCGCTTGGTCACGTAGTTGACCAGCCCGCCGGGTTCGGCCACGCCGCTCTGCAGGCCGGACAAACCCTTGAGCAGCTCGACCTGCTGCTTGTTCTCCAGCGCCACGTTCTGCTCGCCCGCGATCGTCTGGCCATTGATCTTGTAGCTGTTGGCCGCGCTGAGCTCGAAGCCACGCACGTTGACGTTCTCGTAGTAGCCGATCGGTGCATAGCTGTCGCCCACCGAGGCGTCGCTTTGCAGTACTTCGCTGAGCTTGCGCACCTGACGGTCCTGCAACAGCTGCGCGCTGAATACGCTGACCGAGGCCGGCGTGTCGAGCAGCGGCGCTGGCTGCAGTCCTGTCACACCGGCCTGGCGAACCTGGTAGCCCTCATCGCCAGACACCTGCGACACCTGCAGCGGGTCAAGGATGATGCCGTCCTCGGCAAGGCTCGCGGCACTGGGCAAGGCCAGGCTCAGGCTGAGCAGGCTCAACGGCAGGCGGGGGCGGGACAGGGTCATGCGAGGGCTCCTTGGCGGCCGGGCAGGGCAAAGGAGCGGGATGTTAACAGGCGAGCGGGTGCCGCCGCCGATGTTTGCTCTGCTGGACAGGACGCAAACGAGCGGCGGGGTGAGAATTTCAGTTGGCGGGAGGAGGCAGCTGGCGCCTGCGCCAGGTGTTGTCGATTTTCAACCAGGTCTTGCCGTCAGTGATTGCCAGCAGCTTGCGGCCATCGTGGAAGGTCGCCAGGAAGGTGACCTCTTCTTCCTTGCCGCCTAGCCAGAGGCCGGCCAGCAACCCTACGGGCCCGGCGACCAGTGCCCCGGCAACGCCCCAGCCCAGAGCGCTGCCGATGCTGCGGCTCGACTCCAGGCTGGACATCTTGAGATGGCTGATGCGAGCCAGTGAAATGCGCTCCCCGGGCGACGGGCTGCGCGTGGTCTTGAGGGTCAGTGCTCCATTGCGATATTCCGCTTCACCTTGCAAGAAATCGCCGGATTGAACCGTGAGTCTTGTCATCGTCGCGTCCTGTCAGTGTGCCCAGAGGCAGCGCCTAATGAGCAACGACGGGGCGGGCAAGTCAACCGTTAGGCGACGGAGGGTGGTGGGGGTTGCGATGCACCCAAGATTCACGCCGCCTTACGAGACACCAATCGAGCACTCCGCCGCCCCAGCGCTATCCCCCACACCCCCAGCGCGACCGCACCAATCACTAGCCCCGCCACGACTATCCCCATCCAGCCATGGCGCTGGAACAACTGCGTCCCCAGTAACGACCCGATCGCTCCGCCGATGAAATAACAGGTGATATACCCCGCATTGAGCCGTGTGCGTGCCTCGGGCTTCAAGGCGATCACGGCGTTCTGGTTGCTGACATGCACCAGCTGCACCGCCAGGTCGAGCAACAGTACGCCAACCAGCAGCGCCATCAGCGAGTGCTGCGCGAAGGCCAGTGGCACCCAGGACAGCAGCAGTACCACCAGGCCCACGGTAGTGCCCAGCGAGCCCTTGCCGCGGTCGGCCAGGCGTCCGGCCCAGTTGGCCGACAGTGCTCCGGCCGCGCCCGCGAGGCCGAACAGGCCGATCACCGCATCCGAGTACTGATAGGGCTCGCGGGCCAGCAGAAATGCCAGTGGTGTCCAGAACAGCGCGAACAGGCAAAACGACAACAACCCCAGCAATGAGCGCAGGCGCAGTACCGGCTCGTCGATGAACAGGCGGAACACCGACGCGATCAGGGCCGGGTACTTGAGCCCGGCGTTCTGGTGGTGTTCGGGCAGATTGCGGTACAGGGCAATTGCGCAGAGGGCCATCAGGCCGGCCGCCAGCAGGTAGATACTGCGCCAGCCGCCCAGCTCGGTCATGAAGCCCGCCGCGGTGCGCGCCAGCAGGATGCCCAGCAGCAAGCCGCTCATCAGTGTGCCCACGGTGCGGCCACGCTGCTCAGGGGCGCTGAGCGCGGCGGCCATCGGCACCAGTATCTGTGCCACCACCGAGAACAATCCGGTGAGCAGCGTACCCAGGATCAGCCAGGGCAGGCTCGGCGAAAAGGCGCTGATCAACAGGCCTAGCGTCGAGATCACGATCATGCTGACGATCAGCCGCCGCTGCTCGAACATGTCACCGAGCGGCGCCAGCAACAGCAGGCCGGCGCCGTAGCTCAGCTGCGCGGCGATGACGATGCTGCCGGCGCTGGCGGTGCTCAAGCCGAAGTATTCGGCAATGCTGTGCAGCAAGGGTTGGGCGTAGTAGTTGCTGGCAACGGCCAGGCCGGTGGCGGTAGCCATCAGCAGGATCAGGGCGCGGCTCAGGGGCTGGCGAGTCATGGGCAGTCTCGTTGCGGTAAAGGATAAGAGATCATTGGGCTGCAATCACAAGCTGCACCTGGGTGACGCCCGCCAGCACCAGGCTGATCTCGTCGTCCACCCGCTTGCCCAGCAGCGCCTGACCCAGCGGGGCGCGAGGCGTGATCACGGTGACCAGGTCATTGCCTGCGCCGATTTTCAGCCCGGCAGCCTCAGGCCCCAGGAACAGCAGGCGCTGGCGGCCTTGTTCATCCTCAAGGGTGACCAGGTTGCTGACCTGGATGCCTCGCGCCGGATCGTAGCCGCGGGGCGCCAACTGCTGGTAGGCGAGCAGCGCCTGGCGGATCTCGGCGGCGCGGCGGGCCTGGCCGGTGGCGAGGTAGGAGGCTTCGAGCCCAAGCGTGTCGTACTTGTTCTCGGCGATGTTTTCTTGCGCCGTGGCCGCTTCGTACGCGGTCTGGGCGGCGCGCTGGAGCAGCAGCATGTCGTGCTCCAGGGCCTGGACGATTCGGTGCAGCAGGTCGGCCTTGTTCATGGTCGGTAGCAATGTTCCATGACGTTGGCCTGGCTCTTCTCGCTGGGCGCGGTGCGGTCTTGTTGCAGCCAGAACTGGCAGGTGGGGTTGTTCAGGTTGCGCGGCCTGCCCTGGACTGTATCGCGGGCCTGCTGCTGTTCCTGCTGCTGCAGGATGGCCTTGTAGCGCTCGAACATCTGCGCCTGGGCATCGGGGGCAGGAGCCGGTGTACTCAAGGCGGGCACGACAGCCTGGGCCACCGGCCGCACCTGCTCGGGCCACAGGTGCCACGCCAGCCACAGGCTCAGCGCGATGGCCACGGCGCCGAGCCACAGGCCAACGGCCACGCAGGCAATCAGCTGGGCAGGCTTGAGGTCGATCTTCAGTGAGCGTTGATGGGGCATGGCGGGCCTCCTGGCGGGCAGGGAGGCATTGTCGCACGGCCTGCACGGATTTTTTCGACCGCGGCGCTTTCGTCCCTGAGAATTTATCCGCAGAATCGGCGGCTTTTCCACCCGGCGAGGACTCGGCATGAAAACCACCTGGGACATCTTCTGCTCGGTCGTCGACAACTATGGCGATATCGGCGTGACCTGGCGCCTGGCCCGGCAGCTGGTGGCCGAGCATGGAGTGGCCGTGCGCCTGTGGGTGGATGACCTCGCGCCGTTCGTGCGCCTGTGCCCTCAGGCCGATGCCGGGGCTGGTCAGCAGTGGCAGCAGGGCGTGGAAATACGCCGGTGGCCCACCCGCTGGACGGAGTGCGCCCCGGCCGATGTGGTGATCGGCGCCTTCGCCTGCCAGTTGCCCGCCGAATACATCGATGCCATGCGCGCACGCCCGGCGCCGCCGCTATGGCTGAACCTGGAGTATCTGAGCGCCGAGGACTGGGTCGAAGGCTGCCACGGCTTGCCGTCGCCGCAGCCCAACGGCCTGCGCAAGGTGTTTTTCTTTCCAGGGTTTACCGGGAAAACCGGCGGGCTGCTGCGTGAGGCGTCATTGCTCGCGCGCCGCGAAGCCTTTGAAAACGACCCGCAGGCGCGCGCGACATTCCTGCAAGGCCTTGGCGTGAGTCCGCGGCCCGGTGCGCGACTGATCTCGCTGTTCGCCTACGAGAACCCGCAGCTGGGCAACTGGCTCGATGCGCTGGCCGCCGATGCCCAGCCGAGCCTTGTTCTGGTGCCCGAGGGGCGGGTCCTAGGTGATATCTGTGGCTGGCTGGGCGAGCCGCGACTGGCGGTCGGCGATGTACGCCAGCGTGGGGCGCTGACCCTGCAGATACTGCCGTTCGTGAGCCAGGACGACTATGACCGCTTGCTCTGGAGCTGCGATTTCAATGCGGTGCGTGGCGAGGATTCCTTCGTGCGAGCGCAGTGGGCCGCCAGGCCGATGCTGTGGCACATCTATATCCAGGAAGACAACGCCCACTGGGAAAAACTCGACGCATTCCTGGCGCATTATCGACACGGGTTGTCGGACTCGGCGCAGGCGGCACTGGTCGAACTCTGGCGTGCCTGGAACATGGATCGGGACACGGCGCAGGCCTGGCGCGATGCGCTGGGGCACTGGGACGAGCTGCAGCGGCATGCCCGCCAATGGTGCGCGCGGCAGGCCGCTCAGCCGGACCTTGCCATGGCGCTAGTACACTTTTACCGAAATTGGATATGATACGCGGCCTCGATTTTTATAAATCCATCCCGATTCGGATACTTCGCAATGAAAACTGGTAAAGAACTCAAACCCGGTACCGTCCTGCGGATCGACAACGACCCGTGGCTGGTTCAGAAAGCTGAATTCACCAAGTCGGGCCGTAACAGCGCGATCATGAAGACCAAGCTGAAGAACCTGCTGACCGGCTACAAGACCGAAACCGTCTACGGTGCGGACGACAAGATGGACGACGTGATCCTGGATCGCAAAGAAGCGACCCTGTCGTTCATCAGCGGTGACACGTACACCTTCATGGACACCACCGACTACACCATGTACGAGCTGAACGCCGAAGACATCGAGGCCGTTCTGCCATACATCGAAGAAGGCATGACCGACGTCTGCGAAGCCGTGTTCTTCGAAGAGCGCCTGGTTTCGGTCGAACTGCCGACCACCATCAGCCGTAAAGTCGTCTACACCGAGAACTCCGCTCGTGGCGACACTTCGGGCAAGGTCATGAAGCCAGCCAAGCTGAGCAACGGTACCGAGATCCAGGTTGCCGACTTCATCGAAATCGACGAGATGATCGACATCGACACTCGCGATGGCAGCTTCAAGGGCCGTTCCAAGAAGTAAGACTTCCTGGTAAACGCGAAAAACCCGGCCTTGGCCGGGTTTTTTAATGAGCGCGAAACCTCACAGGTTCTTTTGCAGTTGCTCGCGAAGC
Source organism: Pseudomonas fluorescens (assembly GCF_902498185.1). GTDB lineage: Bacteria > Pseudomonadota > Gammaproteobacteria > Pseudomonadales > Pseudomonadaceae > Aquipseudomonas > Aquipseudomonas fluorescens_BS. The sequence goes on from NZ_CABVIX010000001.1 coordinate 22,259, forward strand.
TCCAGCAATTCGGTTTGCAGCTGCTGCAGCCGCTCGAGGCTGCGCCCACTCGCCGCCTGGATGCAAGGTGGAACCCGCCGGGCCTGCTCCTGCAATGCGCGTCCCTGCTCCGTCAGTTCCACCAGTACCACGCGCTCATCCTCGCGGCTGCGGGTGCGATTGAGCAGGCCTTCGGCTTCAAGGCGCTTGAGCAACGGCGTCAAGGAGCCGGGATCGGTAAGCAGCCGGTGGCTGATCTCGCCCACGGTGAGGCCGTCCTGCTCCCACAGCACCAGCATGGCCAGGTATTGCGGGTAGGTCAGGCCAAGGGCTTGCAGCAGCGGCTTGTAGACCTTGGTCATCAGCAGTGAGGTCGAATGCAGGGCAAAGCAGACCTGATTGTCCAGCAGCAGCTCGTCACTAGGGGCTCGGGTGTCGGCGTTCATGCAGGTCCTTGGAATCTGGAAGAAGGAAGATCTGAAACCGCTCTTGAGGAATTCGAGCAGCAATCGGCCGCGAGAGTTCGTTTCATGTTCGAGACGCGACGCGTGGATGCCAGTAGCATGCGCGCATTGAACGAGCAGACGAGGCACGGATGATCGAGTGGTTGATGTATATCGGGTTGGGCGCTGTGCTGGGCACCGTGGGCGGCTTGTTCGGTATTGGCGGGGGCTTGATCGCCATTCCGGCGCTTGGCGTGCTGTTCGGGCTCGACCAGCAGCTGGCGCAGGGCACCGCGCTGGTCATGGTGGTGCCGAACGTATTGCTGGCGCTGTGGCGCTATCACCAGCGCAACCGCATCGAGCTGCGCCATGCCCTGCCGCTGGCACTGTGCAGTTTCGTATTTGCCTGGTTCGGCTCGATCTGGGCGGTGGGCATCGATGCGCACGCCATGCGCATGGGGTTCGTGGCCTTCCTGGTGGCGCTCGCCCTGTGGAACGTGGCGCGCCTGTTCATGCGCCACACAGCGGCCAGCGCCGAGCTGCGTCATGGTTGGCCCTGGCTGGCCCTGCTCGGCAGCATCTCGGGGTCGCTGGGCGGGTTGTTCGGGGTAGGCGGCGCAGTGGTTGCCACACCGGTGCTGACCAGCGTGTTCGGCACTACGCAAGTGGTGGCCCAGGGCTTGTCCCTGGCCCTGGCCGCGCCCAGCACCACGGTCACGTTGCTGACCTATGGCTGGCACCACACGGTGGACTGGCACATGGGCGTGCCGCTCGCGGTCGGCGGCCTGCTGAGCATCAGCTGGGGCGTGAAGATGGCCCATGCACTGCCCGAGAAAGTGCTGCGCACGCTGTTCTGCGGGTTCCTGGTCATCTGCGCCATCATGCTGGCCTGCGAGCTCTAGGCGGCGAACCCCTCGATGATGTAGTCCGCCATGCAGTCGGTGATCGGCGACTGGGTGTGCGGGTTGCGCAGCAGCATCACGTTGGCCAGCGGCAGCTGCGGCAGGCCTTCGTGGTCGCCGATCACCCGCAGGTTGCCGCCGATCAGGCTCTGTAATTGAGCCGTCACCGCAAGGCCTGCGCTGACGATGGCGAAGATCGCCGCCAGGCTGGGGCTGGTGTACGCCAGGCGATATTCGACGTCGTGTGATTCCAGTGCGTTGCAGGCCCAGCTACGGCAGAAACAATCGGTGTTGAACATCGCCAGTGGCATGGGGCGCTGGTCCTGCGGGCAGAAGCCCTGGGCTGCGGCCCACACCAGGCGTTCCTGGCGCAGCAGCTGACCCAGCTCGGCGCCGGGCTCGCGGGTGACGATGGTCAGGTCCAGGTCCTGGCGCATCAGCAACTGCTTGGACGGTTCGCAGTGCACCTCCACCTGGATCAGCGGATAAGCCTGGGCGAAGCTGGACAGGATGCCCGGCAGGAAGCGCATGGCGTAGTCGTCCGGCGTGCCGATGCGCACCAGGCCGACCATGTGCGGCATGCGCAGGGTATTGAACACCTCGCCTTGCAGCTTGAGGATGCGACGTGCATAGCCGAGCAGTACCTGGCCTTCGGCGGTCAGCCGCATCTGCCGGCCCTCGCGCTCGAACAGCTGGCGCTGCAGGATATCTTCCTCCAGCCGCTTCATCTGCATGCTCACGGCCGACTGGGTGCGGTTGACAACCTCTCCAGCGCGGGTGAAACCGCCTTGCTCGGCGATCGCCACAAAGGTGCGAAGCACATCTGAATCGAGGCTCTGGTACTGGGACATTGCATCAATCTCCTAGATGCAAGGCATAAGAAACATTCGTTGGATTGATCTTACGCCCGGCAGGACACTGATGCCATCCAACATGGAGGGCTTCAAGATGAAAGGTAATAGCAGCTTGAGCGTGTATCTGAAACGGCCGGCCCGCTGGGTCGAGTTGTATCGCCAACGCCGGCAGCTAGCCAGCCTGAGTGACGCGGCACTCGCGGATCTCGGATTGAGCCGGGCGGACACCCTGCAAGAGGTGGAGCGCCCGTTCTGGGATGATCCGTTTTCCCGCTGAGCGCGGGGCTTAACGGCGCACCTGCTTCAACGTCTCGGCGATCATGAACGCCAGCTCCAGCGACTGGTCGGCATTCATGCGTGGATCGCAGTGGGTGTGGTAGCGGTCCGACAGGGCGTCCTCGGTGATCGGCCGGGCGCCGCCAATGCATTCGGTGACGTTCTGCCCGGTCATCTCGATATGGATGCCGCCAGCGTAGCTGCCCTCGGCCTGGTGCACCTGGAAGAACTGCTTCACTTCGCTGAGAATCTGCGCGAAATCACGGGTCTTGTATCCGCTGCTGGCCTTGATGGTGTTGCCGTGCATGGGGTCGGAGCTCCATAGCACCTGGCGCCCTTCGCGCTCGACCGTGCGGATCAATCCTGGCAGGTGATCGCCGACCTTGCCTGCGCCCATGCGCACGATCAGGTTGAGGCGGCCGGGGTCGTTGTCCGGGTTGAGGCGATCGATCAGGCGGATCAGCTCCTCGGGGTTCATGCTCGGACCGACCTTGAGGCCGATCGGATTGTGCACGCCCCGCAGGAACTCGACATGCGCGCCATCGAGCTGGCGAGTACGGTCGCCGATCCACAGCATGTGCGCCGAGCAGTCATAGTAGTCGCCGGTCAGGCTGTCACTGCGCACGAAGGCTTCTTCATAATTGAGCAGCAAGGCTTCGTGGGCGGTGAAGAAGCTGGTTTCGCGCAGCTGCGGCGAGCTGTCCATGCCGCAGGCGCGCATGAAGGCCAGGGTCTCATCGATACGGTCGGCCAGCTGATGGTACTTCTCGGCCAGTGCCGAGTTGGCGATGAAGTCCAGGTTCCACTTGTGCACCTGGTGCAGGTCGGCAAAGCCGCCCTGGGCGAAGGCGCGCAGCAGGTTGAGGCTGGCAGTGGCCTGGTGGTAGGCCTGCAGCAGGCGCTCGGGGTCGGGCACGCGGCTCTTTTCGTCGAAGCCGATGCCGTTGACGATATCGCCCCGGTAGGCCGGCAGGGTCAGGCCATCGAGCGTTTCATCGTTTGCCGAACGCGGCTTGGCGAATTGTCCAGCCATGCGGCCAACCTTGACCACCGGGCAGCCCGCGGCGAAGGTCATGACGATCGCCATCTGCAGCAGCACCTTGAAGGTGTCGCGGATCTTCGCGGCGGAAAACTCGGCGAAGCTTTCCGCGCAGTCCCCGCCCTGCAGCAGGAACGCCCGTCCCTGGGTCACTTCGGAAAACTGGCGGCGCAGCTCACGGGCTTCCCCGGCGAACACCAGCGGCGGGTAGCCCGCCAGGGTCTGTTCGACCTTGAGCAGATGCGCGGCATCTGGGTAGGTCGGTTGCTGCTGGATCGGCAGGGCGCGCCAGCTGTCAGGAGTCCAGGGTGGGTTCATCACAGGCTCGGTCTTGTAGGAATGGGGCGTGATGCCATGTTAACAGCTGCCAGCGCGCTTGTTGCACCCGCGGGCTTGGCGGACAATACGCGTCTTTGCCTGGACGGCGGGGCTTGAAACATATGGCGGGTGAACGGGAAGAGCGGCTGCTGGCCCAGGTGCAGGATGCGTGGGGCACCATCAGTGTGCTGGAGGTCGAGGACTACCGGTTTCTCGAGTTTGGCGAGGCGATCGAGCAGAGCTGCGTGTTCACCGCCGATCCCAGCTGGCTGGAGTACGACTATACCCGCGCCATGCTGGTCGGCGCGCTCTGTCACGAGCAGCCGGAGAGCGCGCTGTTTCTGGGATTGGGCGCGGGCACCCTGACCCAGGCCTGCCTGAAGTTCCTGCCGCTCGATGACGTCGAGGCCATCGAGCTGCGTCCCGACGTCCCGCGCCTGGCCATGGAGTACCTGGGGCTCGACGACGATCCCCGGCTGTACATCCGTGTCGGCGATGCCCTTGAGCTGCTGCCCAGCGCCGAGACCGCCGACCTGATCTTCGTCGACCTTTATACCGACCACGGGCCGGGCGTGGGGCATCTGGCCTGGGGGTTCCTGGAAGACTGCCAGCGCAAGCTCAACCCTGGGGGATGGCTGGTCATCAACCAGTGGGCGGGAGAAGACGGCAAGCCGCTGGGCGCTGCGTTGCTGCGCGGGCTGTATCACCGGCATTACTGGGAACTGCCGGTGAAGGAGGGCAACGTGATCGTGATCGTGCCGGCCGGCCTGGAGCAGGGGCTGGATATGGAGGGGCTGCGGGCCAGGGCCGGCGCGCTGGCGGCGAGGTTGGGGTATTCGCTGGACTCCCTGATCGGTGAGGTCCGGGCGGCGACCTGAGCGGACACCGCCGGTCTCGACGTAAACCGTTTCAGCCAGTCGAAATATTTCTAACCGTTCGCTCCGATTTCGGATATAGTACGCGCCGGTCTTTTAGCGGACCTTCAATTCAGGTGGTGCAAATCCTCTGATCAGCCTCGGCTGCGCGTCCGCTAGGCGGACCGTCCCAAGACGTTCCCATTTTCAATCGTTTTCGCAAATCCCCGCCGCCAGAGCTGCCTGGGTGACCTTTGGGTCTTTCAAGGCATGTGCAGTTTTGGAGCATGGGTCTTTGCGGATGCACATAGAGGCAGACCCATGACCCAGGAAACCGGCGGATTCGCCGCTCTCGATCTGAATCCGAGCATTGTTGCCGCTGTTGTAGCAACTGGCTACGAAGAGCCATCGGCCATTCAGCATCAGTCGATCCCGATCATCCTCGCCGGTCACGACATGATCGGCCAGGCGCAGACTGGCACCGGTAAAACCGCTGCCTTCGCACTGCCGATCCTCAGCCGTATCGACACGAGCAAGCGCGAACCGCAAGCCCTGATCCTTGCGCCAACCCGTGAGTTGGCGCTGCAAGTAGCCACCGCTTTCGAAACCTACGCCAAGCAGATGCCGGGCGTTAACGTGGTGGCCGTGTACGGTGGTGCCCCGATGGGCCCACAACTCAAAGCAATCCGCAACGGCGCGCAAATCGTCGTGGCCACTCCGGGCCGTCTCTGCGATCACCTGCGTCGTGACGAGAAAGTCCTGTCGACCATCAAGCACCTGGTGCTCGACGAAGCCGACGAAATGCTCAAGCTGGGCTTCATGGACGACCTCGAAGTCATCTTCAAGGCCATCCCGGAAACCCGCCAGACCGTGCTGTTCTCGGCCACTCTGCCGTCTTCGATCCGTAGCATCGCCGAACGTCACCTGCGTGACCCCAAGCATGTCAAGATCCAGACCAAGACCCAGACCGTGACCGCGATCGACCAGGCTCACCTGATGGTCCATGCCGACCAGAAGATCCCGGCCGTGCTGCGTCTTCTGGAAGTCGAAGAGTTCGACGCGCTGATCGCCTTCGTGCGTACCAAGCAAGCCACCCTGGACCTCGCCAGCGCGCTGGAAGCCAAGGGCTACAAGGCTGCCGCGCTGAACGGCGACATCGCCCAGAACCAGCGTGAGCGCGTCATCGAGTCGCTCAAGGACGGCCGCCTGGACATCGTCGTCGCTACCGACGTCGCTGCCCGTGGTCTGGACGTACCGCGCATCACTCACGTGTTCAACGTTGACATGCCGTACGACCCGGAGTCCTACGTGCACCGTATCGGCCGTACTGGCCGTGCCGGCCGCGAAGGCCGCGCGCTGCTGCTGGTCACCCCGCGTGAGCGCCGCATGCTGCAGGTCATCGAGCGTGTAACCGGTCAGAAGGTTGCCGAAGCCCGTCTGCCGAACGCCCAGGCCGTACTGGATGCCCGCATCAAGAAGCTGACCTCGAGCCTCGCGCCGCTGGTGGCCGATGCCGAAGCCAGCCATGGCGAGCTGCTCGACCGTCTGACCGCTGACCTGGGCTGCAGCCCACGCGCCCTGGCCTCGGCCCTGCTGCGCAAGGCCACCAACGGTCAGGCGCTCAGCCTGGCAGCCGTCGAAGGCGAGCAGCCACTGGTTCCGACCCACTCGCCGCGTGAGCGTAGCGCTACCGGTACCGGCGAGCGTAGTGATCGTGGCGACCGTGGCGAGCGCGAGCGTCGTGCGCCAATGCCGCTGGGCGAAGGCCGTGCGCGTTGCCGTACTGCCCTGGGTGCCCGTGATGGTATCGCCGCCAAGAACCTTCTGGGCGCGATCCTCAACGAGGGCGGTCTGGCCCGCGAAGCCATCGGCCGCATCCAGGTGCGTGACAGCTTCAGCCTGATCGAGCTGCCAGAAGACGGTCTCGAGCGTCTGCTGACCAAGCTCAAGGACACCCGCGTTGCAGGCAAGCAGCTCAAGCTGCGCCGGTATCGCGAGGACTGATCCTCGCTGAATGAAAAAATCCCCGACCTGTTCGGGGATTTTTTTTGCCTTCCGGTTGCTCATGGGTCTCGTGCGGCAGACATGGGGAGCCATGGGGAATGAACAGGCTGGGCAGCATGGCAGTGTCCTGAGGGTTAAGATGAAACTATCTTCAAGCAGACGCAGCATCGAGATCCACTATAAGTCTTGCAGCCTTTCAATCGAATTTTCAGGAGCGATCCATGGAGCCAGCATTCTGGTACAAGCGGTGGGAAGACAACCAGATCGGTTTTCATCAACCCCAGGTGAACGCCTATCTGCACACTCACTGGCCATCATTGGGCCTGGCGCCGGGCAGCCGGGTGCTGGTGCCGTTGTGCGGCAAAAGCCTGGACATGCTGTGGCTGGCGGCGCAGGGGTACCGCGTCCTGGGCGTGGAGATTTCCGAAAAGGCCGTATTGGATTTCTTCCATGAGCAAGGTCTGGAGGCCGACGTGCTCGAGCAGGGTGGCTTCACCCGGTGGCGCACTGCGGAAATCGAAGTATGGCAGGGGGATTTCTTCGAGCTTCGGGCCGAGGACGTCGCCGATTGCGTCGCGATCTATGACAGGGCAGCCCTGATCGCCTTGCCGCCGCCCATGCGCGAGCGCTACGTCCAGCATCTCAGCCAGATCCTGCCGGCAACCTGCGATCTGCTTCTGGTGACCCTGGATTACGACCAGGTGCATCTGGACGGTCCGCCGTTCGCGGTGACCGATGAGGAGGTGCAGCACCTGTTCGATGGCTGGCGGGTAGGACAGGTGCAGGCCTGCGATATCCTTGCAGACAGTCCCAGGTTCGTCCAGGCGGGCGTGCCCAGCCTGTTCGAGCGGGTGTACCGCATCCAGCGCTGAGCCCACAGAAAAGGGCGACCGAAGTCGCCCTTTCAAATGCAGCCTGGGTCAGCCGCGGCGGCGCAGTGCGTCGATGCGGTCTTCGAGCGGCGGGTGGCTCATCAGCAGGCCGGCAAGGCCCTGCTTGAGGCCGCCATTGATGCCAAAGGCCTTCATGGTATCGGGCATGTGCACCGGCAGGCCCTGCTCGGAGCGCAGGCGCTGCAGGGCACCGATCATCGCGTTGGTACCGGCCAGGCGGGCACCCGCTTCGTCGGCGCGGTATTCGCGGCGGCGCGAGAACCACATGACGATCACGCTGGCCAGGATGCCCAGCACCAGCTCGGCGACGATGGTGGCGACGAAGAAGGCAATGCCGCGGCCTTCTTCGTTCTTGAAGATCACCTTGTCGACGAAGTTGCCGATGATGCGGGCGAAGAACATCACGAAGGTGTTCACCACGCCCTGCACCAGCGCCAGGGTGACCATGTCGCCGTTGGCCACGTGCCCGATCTCGTGGGCCAGTACTGCACGCACTTCATCGGGCGAGAAACGCTCGAGCAGGCCTTGGCTGACCGCGACCAGCGCGTCGTTGCGGTTCCAGCCGGTGGCGAAGGCGTTGGCCTCGTAGGCCGGGAAGATACCCACTTCGGGCATCTTGATGCCGGCTTCGCGGGACAGCTCTTCCACGGTCTGCAGCAGCCACTGCTCGTGCCGGGTGCGAGGCTGGGTGATGATCTGAGTGCCGGTGCTCATCTTCGCCATCCACTTGGAGATGAACAGCGAAATCAGCGAACCTGCGAAACCGAACACAGCGCAGAAGACCAGCAGTTGCCCAAGGTCGAGGTCGACCCCGTTGGCCGCCATGAACCCGTTGAAGCCAAACAGGCTCAGGGTAATGCTGGCAATCAGCACGACCGCGAGGTTGGTGGCGACGAACAGTAAGATGCGCATCATGGTTGTTACGTTCTCCTGACGGATGAAATTGTTGCGTAGTGCCGGGTATATAAGGCGGGCCAGCTGTGTATTCAACCGGCCGACTATTTCAAACTGTGTACCGCGGAGTATGACAGAGGATCGGAACCGGCCCGTGGGATAGAGCATTGCAGGATGTAAGAAGGTGTACCGGGGCCGCGCTGCGGCCCGCGGTCACTGCTGATAAGTCCGCAAGAAACTTCCGATCCGCCCGATCGCCTGCTCCAGATCATCCACCCGCGGCAGGGTCACCACGCGGAAGTGGTCCGGCCAAGGCCAGTTGAACGCCGTGCCTTGCACCACCAGCAACCGCTCGGACAGCAGCAGGTCGAGCACGAACTTCTCGTCGTTATGGATCGGGCAGACCTTGGGGTCGATCTTCGGAAACGCATACAGCGCGCCCATCGGCTTGACGCAGCTCACCCCGGGGATGTCGTTGAGCAGCTCCCAGGTGCGGTTGCGCTGCTCCAGCAGGCGGCCAGGCGGCAGCACCAGGTCGTTTATGCTCTGGTAGCCGCCGAGGGCCGTCTGGATGGCATGCTGGGCCGGCACGTTGGCGCACAGGCGCATGTTGGCCAGCATGTCGATGCCTTCGATGTAGCTCTGGGCGTGCTGCTTGGGCCCGGAGATGATCAGCCAGCCCGAGCGGAAGCCCGCCACGCGGTACGACTTGGACAGGCCGTTGAAGGTCAGGCAGAGCAGGTCGGGGGCGAGGGCGGCGGTGCTGATGTGCACGGCTTCGTCATAGAGGATCTTGTCGTAGATCTCGTCCGAGAACACCACCAGGTTGTGCTGGCGGGCCAGCTCCAGCATGCCCAGCAGCAGCTCGCGCGAGTACACGGCGCCGGTGGGGTTGTTGGGGTTGATGATCACCAGGGCCTTGGTGCTGGAGGTGATCTTGGCCTTGATGTCGTCAAGGTCAGGGAACCAGTCGGCCTGCTCGTCGCACAGGTAGTGCACCGGCTTGCCGCCCGCCAGGCTCACCGCAGCGGTCCACAGCGGGTAGTCGGGTGCCGGGATCAGCACTTCGTCGCCGTTGTTGAGCAGGGCCTGCATCGACATCACGATCAGTTCGGACACGCCGTTGCCCAGGTAGATGTCCTCGATGCTGACACCTTCGATCTGCTTTTGCTGGCAGTACTGCATCACCGCCTTGCGGGCGCTGAACAGGCCCTTGGAGTCGCTGTAGCCCTGAGCGGTCGGCAGGTTGCGGATCACATCCTGGAGGATTTCCTCCGGCGCCTCGAAGCCAAACGGCGCCGGGTTGCCGATGTTCAGCTTGAGGATGCGGTGGCCTTCCTCTTCCAGGCGCTTGGCGTGCTTGAGCACTGGGCCACGAATGTCGTAGCAGACATTGGCGAGCTTGTTCGATTTGCTGAACTGCATGATGTGATCCCGGTTGGAGAAGTCGCCGCGCGTTGCTGTCAAAGAGTTTGAAAAACGTGGGGCGCGGGTGCCAGACTGATGTCTGAGATAAAGGCGCAATAATATACGTGCCGCCCGCGCTAGACAAAAGCCAGTGCGCGGGGTTTTTAGCCTGCCGAGGTACCGTCATGGAAAAGATCGAAAAAACCCTGGAACAATGGCGCGAGATGCTCGATCCCGCGCAGTACCAGGTGTGCCGCCTCAAGGGCACCGAGCGGCCGTTCAGCGGCAAGTACAACAGCGAGCGCCGTGAGGGTGTGTACACCTGCATCTGCTGCACCGAGCCGCTGTTCGATTCGAGCACCAAGTTCGACGCCGGCTGCGGCTGGCCAAGCTTCTATGCACCGATCGAAGAGCGCGCGATGGTCGAGATCCGCGACATCTCTCACGGCATGATCCGTACCGAGGTGACCTGCGCCCGCTGCGACGCGCACCTGGGCCATGTATTTCCAGACGGACCCCCGCCTACCGGCCTGCGCTACTGCATCAACTCGGTGTGCCTGGACTTCCAGCCGCGCGACTGACCTGGAGACATTCGATGGCCGATGCATTGCTGAACATTCCCTGTGTCACCCTGGGCGGTGAGCACAAGGTACTGGGCGATTTCCCGGGCAAGGCACTGCTGGTGGTCAACACCGCCAGCCAGTGCGGCTTCACCCCGCAATACAAGGGGCTCGAGCAGTTGTGGCAGCGCTACCGCGGGCGCGGGCTGGTGGTCCTGGGCTTTCCGTGCAACCAGTTCGGCAAGCAGGAGCCGGGCGACGCGCGCGAGATCGCGCAGTTCTGCGAAGCCAATTTCGGCGTCAGTTTTCCGATGTTTCGCAAGGTCGAGGTGAATGGCTCACTGGCCCATCCGCTGTTCAGCGAGTTGAAAAAGCGAGCGCCCGGGCTGTTCGGTACCGAGCGGGTCAAGTGGAACTTCACCAAGTTCCTGATCGACCCGGCCAGCGGCCAGGTCCACCGCTATGCGCCCGGCACCAAGCCACAGGCGCTGGCCGACTCGATCGAGCAGTTGCTCAGCCGCTGACCGGCGGCGCCCAGTGATCGAGCAGCGCCAGCAGCTCTTCGCGACGAAAGGGCTTGGCAAGGTAGTCGTCCATGCCGGCCGCGCGGCAGCGCTCGCGCTCCTCGGGCATGGCATTGGCAGTGAGCGCTACGATGGGCAACTCCAGCCAGCGGCCATCCTCGCGGATGCGCCGGCTGGCCTCGTAGCCATCCATCACCGGCATGTTGCAGTCCATCAGCACCAGGTCGAAGGCTTGACCCTCCAGCAGGGACAAGGCCTCGGCGCCCTGCACGGCAATTTCCACCTCGCAGCCCAGCTTGGCCAGCATGCCCTTGGCCACCATCTGGTTGACCGGGTTGTCCTCCACCAGCAGTACGCGTGCCCGGCTCAGGCTGCTCGCCGAACCTTCATGGGGCGACGGTGTGGCCGACTCGGCGCCTTGCAGGGTGCGGCGCAGCATCTGGTAGAGGGAGCTACGTGCCAGCGGCCGGGCCAGTTGCTGGAGCGGCGCCAGCCGCGCGGCCTGGTCGATCGGCAGGAACCTGCCGTAGGCGGTCACCAGCAGGATCGGCGCACTGAAGGCCGGGCGCAGGTCCTTGAGGTTATCCAGGTCATCGATGATCAACAGATCAAGCTGGTTGCCGGTCAGGGTGTCTGCACGGTCGACGCGTGAGTAGTCCAGGCCCCACTCCGGCAACAGTATCTGCAAGAGCTCGCAGAGCCCGCTGCCGGCGCTGCCCAGCATCGCGACCCGGCCTTGCAGGGGGTGCGCTGCTACCGCTGGGGTATGCACGCTGAGGGGCAATTGGGCGGTGAAGCAGCTGCCGAAGCCGGCTTGCGAGCTGATGCGCAGCTCTCCGTGCATGGCCTTGCACAGGTTGTTGGTCAGCGCCAGGCCCAGGCCGGTACCGCCATACTGGCGGGTGATACCCGCGCCGGCCTGGGTAAAGGGCTGGAAGATCCGTGCCTGAGCTTCTTGCGCAATGCCGATGCCGCTGTCGCGGACTTCAAGGCGCACGCCGCCGTTGTGCATGTCCAGTCGCACATCGACCCGGCCAAAGCGGGTGAACTTGAGCGCGTTCGACAACAGGTTGCTGACAATCTGCCGCACCCGGGTCGGATCTCCCAGCAGCATGCTGGGAAAGTCCGGAGCGATCAGGCAGGTGAGTTCGGCACTGGGCGCGACGTTCTGCGACAGCAGGTTGGCGGTGTTTTCGACCAGCGCGCCCATGTCGAAGGGGATGCGCTCGAGCTGGAGCTGTCCGGCGTCGAACTTGGACAGGTCCAGCACATCGTTGAGCAGCTCTACCAGCACCTTGCCCGAGTCATGGGCGATCGATAGCTGCTGGCGCTGCTCGGCGCTGAGGGGACCATCCAGCGAAAGGGCGATCATGCCCAGCAGACCGTTGAGCGGCGTACGGATCTCGTGGCTCATGTTGGCCAGGAACGCCGCGCGCGCCTGGGCCATGTCCAGCGCCCGGCGGCGCGCTTTTTCAAGTTCCAGGTTGGATTGGCTCAGGCTGCTGTTGCTCGCCTTGAGCTCCTCGGTGCGCGCCGAGACAATGTTCTCCAGTTCGCTGAGATATTCATTGAGCCGGTTCTCTGCATTGCGCCGCTGATGGATTTCGGCGGCCATGCTGACGAACTGCTGGTTGGCGACCTTTACCAACACGCCGATCTCGTCCTGCTCGTGGCCCTTGGGAAACGTCAGCCTGGTCTCCCCCGGCTCGCGCGGATTGCTCTTGCTCAGGGCACTGATCACGGTGACCAGGGGCTTGGTCAGCATCATGTAGAACAACGCCAGCAAGATCCCGGTCAACACCAGGCTGCGAGCGAACCCGGAGAGCAGGGTGATGCCTGCGCGCTCGATGAAACGCCCACCAAAGGCGTAGGTGTCGACGTCCAGGTACAGGGTGCCGAGGTACTGGTCCGGCAGGTGCGCGAGGTACAGGCGGTCCTGGAAATGGCGCTCCTCACCGAACAGGAAGTCGCTGAACACCCGCCAGCGGGCCTCCTGGCGCGGGCGCCAGACGTTGGCCAGGACGGTCTTGTTGTTGTCGATCAGCCGCGCGTGGATGATCGCGGGCGAGCGCAACAGCCCGCCGGTGAGTTCCTGGGCGAGTTCGGCGTCAATGTTGTAGGCGATGCGCGAGGCCGGGTTATGGCTGATTTGCAGCAGGGCCCGCACTTCGCGGTTGATGGAGGCGTTTTCGCTGGCATAATCCATCCCGATCTGGATAAAACTGAGCAAGGTCCCCAGGATGAAGCCGACCAGCACCGTCAGCCGGGCTTGCTTGTAGGACAGGCGATTGGTGAACTTGATATCCATGAGTCCCGAGCCAGTTTCACGTTCCGTGCGCTGCGCAAGCATAGCTGATCGACCTCGGCTGCTGGCCCGACCTGTCATCTGTTCAGCCTTGCCCTTGTATTTGCTTTGAGGAGTTGTCGTGGACGCTCGTTTGACTGCTTTTCTGGAGCGCGCGGAATCCGTGCTCGCTCGCCTTGAACCCCTGTTGCCTGCCACACGCCAGTCCATCGACTGGCAGCAATGCCTGGCCGCGCGCTGGCAGCGTGACGGACGCAGCGGCTACCTGATGCCGCTTGAAGTGAGCCTGGACATTCGCCTTTGCGACCTGATCGGTATCGACCAGCAGCGTGACCAGCTGGGGCGCAACACCGCACAGTTCATCGACGGTATGCCCGCCAACCACGCCTTGCTGTGGGGCTCGCGCGGTACCGGCAAGTCGTCGCTGGTGCGCGCCCTGCTGGCCGAGCACGCCGGTGCCGGCCTGCGCCTGATCGAGATCGAGCGTGATCACCTGGCCGACCTGCCGCGCGTTGTGGAGCAACTGTCGAAGCACGAGCAGCGCTTCGTGCTGTTCTGCGACGACCTGTCGTTCGAGGCCGGGGAGGGCGACTACCGGGTGCTCAAGAGCGTGCTTGACGGCTCGCTGGAGCAGGCGCCCGACAACGTGCTGCTCTACGCCACCTCCAACCGTCGCCACCTGGTGCCTGAAAAGCAGAGCGACAACGAGAACTGGAAGAGGGTGGACGGCGAGTTGCACCCCAACGAGGCGGTGGAAGACAAGATTGCCCTGTCGGACCGCTTTGGCTTGTGGCTGTCGTTCTACCCGTTCTCCCAGGAGCATTTCCTGGACGTGGTCGAGCACTGGATCGGCCAGCTTGCCAGCGATGCCGGGCTCGCCTGGCAGCGTGACGAAGCACTCGACACCCTCGCCGTGCGCTGGGCAACCGGCCGTGGCAACCGAAATGGCCGTTGTGCCTACCAGTTCGCCCGCTACTGGGTCGGGCTGCAATTGCTGGAGCAAAAACGATGATCGATCTCAACGCCAGTGGTGCCGGCCTCGATGGCTACGACCTGCTGGCCGCGCAAGTGCAGTCGCTGTTCGCCGACGAGCGCGACTTCATTGCCAACGCTGCGCAGTTCTCGGCGTTTCTCTATCATCAGATCGACGATCTGAACTGGGCAGGGTTTTACCTGAACCGCAATGAAGAACTGGTGCTTGGACCGTTCCAGGGCCAGGTAGCCTGCGTGCGCATTCCCTTCGACCGCGGCGTGTGCGGCGCGGCGGCGGCCACCCGGCAGACCCAGCGGGTCGAGGACGTGCATGCGTTCCCCGGGCATATCGCCTGCGACAGCGCATCGAACAGCGAGCTGGTGATTCCGCTGGTAAAGGAGGGGAGGCTGATTGGCGTACTGGACCTGGACAGTCCGAAGGTGGGACGCTTCAGCGAGGCGGATCAGGCAGGGCTGGAGAAGCTGGCGGCGATCTTCCTCGAGCTGACCCAGCTCCCCTGACCCCTGACGCGGCCGCTCCTCCATCAGGGGGGCGGCTTACCGATCAGTCGTAGATCACTTTCTTCTTCCAGGTCTCGCTGTCGTCCGTCTTGAGCCCTTGGGTCAATTCGTTCTGCTCATCCGCAGCCGGCTCCAGCTGGTCGAGCACCTGGGCATTGGCCCGGGCCAGCAGCTTCTCCATATAGGCCAGCTGCTCCTGATACACCGCTGGCTCAGGCTGCTTGCGCAAGTACTGCGCGCCACGCTCGAACGCCAGGCGGGCCTGCCCAGGCTCGCCTTGCTGCAGCGCCTGTTGCCCGAGGTTGTTGAAAAACTCGATATGCAGCAGCACAAGGATGTGGCGTATCTCCTTTACCCACTGCTTGCTTTCGCTGCTCTGCAGGAAACCTTCCTGGGCCGCCCGGACGATCTGGTGGTGCAGGGCTTCGAGCAGAAAACGCACGTCCTTGGCCTTCGCCTCGGTCTGGATCGGGTTCGGCGGGTTGTTGACCGCAATCCCTTCACCCTGGCCAATCAGCCCCTCCAGCTCGACGATGCGTGCCTTGATCTGGGCGTTGTTCTTGTCGAGCAGCAGCTGGCGCTGGGTGATGTTCAGTTCAAGACGGGTCAGCAGCAACTTGAGCGCCGGGGTCATCAGCTGGCCGGGGAACGTCTCGGTGATTTCGCCACAGCGGCGCAGACGGTCGCTGAGCTCCATCTTCAGTCGCGCGCGCTCCAGCTTGCCGTTCTCGACCACATTGTTGAGGTAGCCGATCACGATCAGCAATGCGATGCCTGCGACGACGAGCAGGGTGATCAGGAGTGGGGTCACCGGTAACGCCTCATTATGTAGTTATCGTATTGAGTGTAGTGCCTTCGTCCTGGAGCCGATAGAGCTGTCTGGCGGAACGAGCAGTCCGTCACACTCAGGCCCATGGCCTGGTGGCGGACAGGAAGTCATTGATTTAAATAAATTTATAGAAAAGTGTTGACGGCTTTTACTGGCATCCCTAGAATGCGCGCCACTTGCAGCGTAAAGCACACAGCGAAACGTTGCAGGGAGTGAAGTTGTAGTGTGTCCCCTTCGTCTAGTGGCCTAGGACACCGCCCTTTCACGGCGGTAACAGGGGTTCGAGTCCCCTAGGGGACGCCATTGCGGGAATAGCTCAGTTGGTAGAGCACGACCTTGCCAAGGTCGGGGTCGCGAGTTCGAGTCTCGTTTCCCGCTCCAGTTTACAAAGGCAACGCTCTCGGGCGGGGCTTGTAAAAGAAATCCAGGTCCTGCCGAAAGGCTTTGCACCTGGTGCGCTGAAAAGCGTCGGCTATGTCCCCTTCGTCTAGTGGCCTAGGACACCGCCCTTTCACGGCGGTAACAGGGGTTCGAGTCCCCTAGGGGACGCCATTTGCGGGAATAGCTCAGTTGGTAGAGCACGACCTTGCCAAGGTCGGGGTCGCGAGTTCGAGTCTCGTTTCCCGCTCCAGTTTTGATACTGTGGCGTTCATGCGGTGCAGTGGTGGTGGGGATCGTAAAGGTGCTCCACGCCAGTTGGCGGTAAAGCTTCAAATTGCGGGAATAGCTCAGTTGGTAGAGCACGACCTTGCCAAGGTCGGGGTCGCGAGTTCGAGTCTCGTTTCCCGCTCCAAACATCGAAAAACGCCACTCTTTGAGTGGCGTTTTTTTTTGACCTTGAAATGACGCACTCTTCAGCGATAGCTGATCGTGAAATCCAGGGCCCCGTCTGCCGAGCCTGCGCCCACTCGCGCAGCGGTCTGATAATAGCGCGCCCGGAAATCCAGCTGAGTGGTGCCGATGCTCAAGGGTGTGACCGGCACGTCGTTCTGCAGCTCCATGGGGCTGCCGTCGTTGCGCAGCAATTGAATGGCGATGCCGCTGGCCGTGGAGCCGCTGCTGAGGCTGAACAAACCCAGGCTGGGATCTTCGACCACCGAGCCATTGCGGCCTTCAAGGCGGATATGCGCACGCGCGATGCTGGCGTTGGGATCGTCTTCGCAATCGCTGAGCTTGATGTGGAAGTCGACATCCGGTGTGGTGGAGCCGACACCGCTGAAGTCGGCCAGGGTGTAGTCGCCGAGCTGCACCGGGTCGGCGCTCACGGCGTCTGCCTTGAGCGTGCACTGGGCCTGCTGCACCCCGCCGCGTACAGAGAGCTCGAAGGCCGCACCCACGTCGGTGACCACGCTGGTAGCCGCCAGTCCGCTGAACGATTGTGGGCCAGCGGGAATCTGCCCCGTTTTGACCAGGGTGTAGTGGGCCACCAAGGTATTGATCAAGAGGGGACTGGGGCGCATTCTTATACTGTTCTCGCCCTGGTAGGGGATGGCCAGATCGTCCGTAGGGGTAAACGTATTGTTGCCGATGCCGTCGAATGGATGGTCCATCCTGATGTACAGGCCCACACCGGGAATGCTCGTCTGCAGGACCTTGCCATTGACGTCCCAGCCGTTGATGGGTGGCAGCGTGCCGGGGTGCACAGGCAAGGCACTGGAGATACTGACGGTCAGAAACAGGCTGCCGTCGTTGTAGCAGCGCACTTGGCGTCCCAACGGCTCGCGTGAGACGACGCGCTGTGCCAGCGTGCCTATGACGCTGCCGACTTCGGCATCGCGTGGCACCCAGAAATTACCGACATCGGCCGAATAGGTCAGGGGGCCGCTTGGGCCGGTATTCCAGCTGCACCCTGTGGTGGATTGGGTGGCATGGGCAGCGTTGCAGCCCAGGGCGAGGAGCGCAGTCAAGGCAGTGCAGGGTAGAAAAGAACGTAGAACGGGCATCATCAGGGATCCGGTTGGCAGGCGTATCAGTGAGCAGGGCAGGTCAGGGTCTGCAGGCGGTAGCCTTGCTGTCTGTCCATGCGAGAAGGGTCGATAGGCAGCAGGCATTGCTGGCCGGGGCGTTCGCCCCAGCGCACGCTTAGCGTCTGCGCCGTGGGGTGCGTCGCGATCAGGGCTTGACCGCCTTGGCCGACAACGGCCAGGGCAGCGCCTTGCGCGTCGCTGACCGCGGCGCCGAACGGCAGCGGCTTGCCGTCTGGGTGCTGCAAGGTGAGCAACAGCCGTGTGACCTCGCGCGCGGCAAAGGTCGTTTTCACGATCGCCCCACGGCGGGGGACGGCTTGGGTGGTGCCGTTGCTGATTTCCACCTCGGGGCTCAGCTGGTCGGTGTCGAGGGTGATCTGGTTGACCCGATACGGGCGCAGGTGCGGTGCGAGCAGATAACCCTTCGCGTCGGTGCGCGTGGTGGCGTTGTTCTCCATGCCGACGCCGGGGATGTTGGGTACATGCACCAGGGCATTGGTTTCGCCCAGGTGAGGGCCCAGCGTGATGCCGTCGGCATGGACCAGCAACGCGCCGCTGGCATTGACCGACAGGCTGCGCCAGTCGCTGCTTTGCGCATAACCGGCGCCCAGGCTTGTGTAGGCGGACTGGTAGGCCGCCGACAGCTCCAGGCTCTTGCGCTGCTGGGCGTCATTGGCCAGGCCGGCCCGGTAGCTCATGCGGTTTCCAAGCGCGGCACCGTTGAGGCTGGCGCGCTGGCTATAGCGCCCTGCGTGCTCTTTCACATCGAACGTCGCCGTGCTGACCTGGCCGAAATCGAGCGGTAGCGTCACGCTCAAGCCAACCATGCGGTCGTTGCCGTCGCCGGTCAGGGACTGCGAAGCGAACAGGTTGTAGCTGACCTTGTTGTGCTGGGTGTTGAACTGCAACTGGTACTGGCGGCGCTGCCGCGCGCTGTTCCAGTAATCGTCATGGGAGAAGGTGAGGCCGACCGAGCTACGCTGCCCCAGTTGCTGATAGGCCGAGGCTTCCAGGCGATTGCGGCGGTTGCCCTGATAGCGGCTGTCGGCCATGCGTTGAGACACGGCTTCATCGAAGTCGCGGTAGCCCTCGGTCGAATAGCGGTAGCCAGCGAAGCGCAGATTGGTGCGGGTCTGGAAGGCCTTGCCATAGCGTGCGGAGTAGCTGGTGCCGCTGACCGCGCCCAGCGTGGAACCCAGGTCGCTGCTGGCATGGGTGGCATCGAGCGAAACGGCGCCCAGGCTGCCGAAGTCGCGGCCGACACCCAGGGTATGGGCGCGGTAGAAGTCGCTGCCCAGCACGCCACCGTAAAGTGTGCTGCCCCAACCGACGCCGCGTGCCAGGGTGCCCTGCCACAGGGGCGGGTCGCTCTGCCCGTCGGCGCTATTGTAGCGCCCGGCCGCTGCGGTGTAGCGCCAGACGCCATCGCGCAGCAGGTTGCCAAGGGTCGAGTAAGGCTGGATGAAGCGTCTGACCTGGCCGTCGCTCTCGGTGAGGACCACTTCCAGCTCGCCGCTGCCGCCGGCGACACCCAGGTCGTCGATTTCGTAGGGGCCTGCGGCCACGTAGGTGCTGTAGATGGGATAGCCATTGTGCAGCACTTCCAGCTTGGCCCGGCTCTGCGCGATGCCACGGATGACCGGCGCGTAGTTCTGCAGGATGTCCGGCAGCATGCCGAGGTCGGAGGCCAGTTGCACCCCCTTGAAAGGCAAGCTGCGAAAGACTTCGCCATTGCTGAACGTTTCACCGAGGGTAAGGGTGCCCCAGGTGCCGGGCAAGTCGGTCTGGGCGTAGGTGTTGCTGCGTGTCCAGCGCCGTTGGCCGTGCTCGTCTTCGCGCAGGCTCTGGTTGCTGCGCAGGCGCCAGCCGGCGATGTTCAGGCCGCTGTTGAGGTAGAGGTCCTGCTGGCTACGACTGCGGCCTGCGCGCTGGCTGCTGTGCTGGGCCGAGGCCTGGTAGTTGACGAACGCGGCATCGATGCCTCCGTCCCAGCGTTCCGGGGCGACGCTGCCGGCGACATCCCGACGCAGGTAGGCCTGGGGGATGGACACGTCGAGCAGCAGGCGGCTGGTGTCGAAGGACACGCGGGCGCCCTCGACCTGGCTCTGCAGATCGACGCATCGTTGCGGGTCTGGCGCCGGACTGCCCAGGCTGGTCTCGCGCAGGCCCAGGCCGTACAACAGCTCGGCGCTCAGGCAAGGCACCAGGCCGCGCTTGCTGTCGCTGTCCTTGAACTCAAGGACGTGGTGACCGGCATGGGCAAGGTTGACGCGCACCTCGGCCCGGTAGCGGCCAGGGGCCAATGGCTGATCGGCGGCCAGGTTGCGCAGGGCAAGCGCTGCGTTTACCGCCGGTTGGCCGGCGGGTTGGCGCATGAAGGCTGGGTTGAACTTGATTTCCGCCGGGCTGGCGTGGGTCATTGCGTGCACGGGAAGCAGGCAACAGCCGCTCAGTACCAGCAATGGGGGAAAACGCAGGCGTGACGGCGGCTGCCGGCGCCGATCGAGGTGGG
This sequence comes from Pseudomonas fluorescens, assembly GCF_902498185.1. Classification (GTDB taxonomy): domain Bacteria; phylum Pseudomonadota; class Gammaproteobacteria; order Pseudomonadales; family Pseudomonadaceae; genus Aquipseudomonas; species Aquipseudomonas fluorescens_BS. The sequence continues at coordinate 42,313 of NZ_CABVIX010000001.1, forward strand.
ACATGGGCAGGTCTCGTATGGCAGTGATTACCTGAGCCCCTAGGGGCGAGGATGAGCATCGAGCGACGAGGTTAGGGGGAGGGGGTGACGCGGTCTGTAGGGGGTGTCTTTCCGGCAGGGGGGATTAGTCGATGTGAGAAGCCGTGCATAGTGAAAAACCCCCGCCATTTGGCGGGGGAAGGATGTTGAAAGTAGTCTCTCGATACGTACTAGTCTTTCGGTAGGAATTGGTTAGGGCCAGTGTGACGTAAGTCAGAAGTTACAATATTCCTTGCGACATTCGGGCCGCTCGTAACTCCTTTGTAACTGCTGACGACTTTAATCGCTGGCGCACCGTTGGCGCCTGAACTGCTTGGAGTGCCATCATTCTGAGCAGTTTTCGCTAGCTTTCTGACTTGATTATTCAGGTTGTCGACGCGCTTGGTAAGTGCCTGAAATTCAGGCCTATCAACGCCTGCTGAACCCGCTGAACCCGCTGGACCTGCTGGGCCCGCCGGACCTGCTGGACCAGGTCTGCCGGGTTCACCCGGTAGACCCTGTGCACCACGTTCACCTGGTAAACCGCGTGGACCCGGAGGACCTTGAAGTCCCTGACCCTGGCCATTCGCCGCACTCACCGTATTCGCCGCTTTCGCCGCCGCGACCGCACTGCCAATCTTGTAAGCCGCGACCCCTGTCATGAACCCCCCGACAGTGGTCAATGCGCCGCCAATGGCCCATAGCAGGTCCGTTTCTTCAGCATTTTTTCCGTCTGATTTTGTCAGGGCCGCTGTCTGTGTAGCGACGCCTGCCACCTGAAGGGCAGTGCCGGCCGCCCCTACGACAATCCACGCCTTGGTCGCTATCGACATCGCCGCCCAGGTAATGGTCGTGAGCGCGCTGTAGGCCGCAGCCAGGAACGGCGTGGCGGTCACGATGGTGACCGCGATCGACACGCCGAGCGTGATCCACATGCCGGTCTTGTTGGGCTTCTTGCGGCGCAGTCCGGCCGATGGGGTTGGCGTACTGGGCACATGGCCCGTCGGGTCACGCCACTTCACGGGGTTGCCCAGGCAGTACTGGTAGGGGTTGATGCCCACGTGCTCGGGGTCGAAAGAATCGGGACTATGGAAACGCATCAGGTCGGGGTTGTAGGCGCGGTAGCCACGCCCCAGCAGGTACCAGCCCAAGGCACGCTCGCGGACCTCGCCGTTGAATGCCAGCAGGCCCAGCAGGTCGGTGTCCTCACGGGTTTGGCCGTATACGCCGTAGCTCACGTCTTGCACCGCCTCGGCCGAAATTTCACCCTGCACGCTGTTGGCCATGTTGGTCAGCAGAAGGCGGGTGGCGCCTGGCTCGTGCTGTTGCTGCAGGCCCAGGGGGCGGTCGCCGTCGTAGAGGTACTGGGTCAGCCGGCCGCCTTCGAGAGTGCTGACCAGGCGCTCGTTCTGGTAGCGCCGGCGGACTTCGCCAGCCGTGCTCTGGCGCACTCCGAGCAGGTGGTCGTGGCCATCGTAACGGTAGCTGAACAGCACGCTGTCATCGGCGGCACTGCGCACTTCCTGCAGGCGGCCATGATCGTCATAGACGAGGGTGTTGCCCGCCTCGTCATTGAGCATGTTGCCGTCGGCGTCGTAGCTGAAGGTCTGTGCAGGGCGATAGTCCTCCTCGAGGGTATGCGTCACCTTGGTCAGCTGGAAATGCTCATGGGAATATTCGGCATAGTCGCGCTTGCCGTCGGCAAATCGGGTAATGCAAAGGATCAGATTGTCCCAGGAATCGAATTCGAAGGTTTGCATGACAATCGCCCGGCCCTTGGCATTGCACGGCAGGGCCTGGGCCTCGCCTTCGCACTGGTAGGTGACAAGGCGATCGAGTTCGTCGTAGTCGAAGGTTTCCTGCAGCCAAGGCTTGCCTTCGCGCACCAGGGTGCGGCTTAGCAGCAGGTCGTCGTCGCGCCAGACCTGGTTGATGGCCTGCTGCAGCGACTGGGTGTTGCCGTTGTACAGGGTGAGGGTGCGGGTGACTTCCCGGCCCAGGCTGTCGTAGCGGTGTTCGCATTTCAGGTTGCGGCCGCTGACCGTGTCCTGGGTATGGGTCAGGCCCAGTCGGCCATCGCTGTCGTATGTGAAATCGGCGCGCAGCGTGCCCTGGGTGGTCCAGCTTACACGCCCGTGGCGGTCATAGCCGTGCAGCGTATCTTGCGCGCCCTGTTCGCTTCGTTTGAGCGGGCGCCCCTGCAATGACGTGTGATGCTCGCAGGCATAGTGCTCTGCACGGGCGACGTCGGTCCATTGTTCACGGCGCAGGAAGCCCTGGTCGGTGTAGGTGTAGGCGCGTTCACCCTGGTCGTTGCTGGCGCTGACGATGTTGGCGCTGTTGACGTCGTAGGCGAAGTCCACCGTCGCGCCCTGGGTGCTGGCTTTGTTGCCCTGGCGCACCTGCGTGCGGGTCGGTTGGGTGGTCAGCGCCAGCAGATAGGTGTAGTCGAACGTGCGCCCCTGGGCGGTGGTGCGTTGTTTCACCACCATCTGTTCGTCATCGTAGGCATAGCTTTCCCTGCGAGGGCTGGCGCTCAGCGTGGTCAGGCGATCAAGGCCGTCGAATTCCCGGGTACACACCGCTTCGCCCAGGGCCTGGCCAGCAGTGTGCAGGCGCAGGCTCTGGGTCAGTTCGTCGCGGCTGTGGGCGGCGAATGTGCGGCTCAATGCGGTTTTGTCGGGGCGTTCGGTGCGTGTCATGCGGCCAAAGGCGTCGTAGCTGAATCGCTGGATGCGCGCGGCTTCCTGGCGCGGGCCTCGGCCTTGGGTCAGGTTGAAGCGCCGCTCTTGAGCGACACAGCGACCCAGGCCGTCGTAGCTCAGAAGGGTGCGGTCCGCTCTGTTGCCATCCTTGAAGCGCTCGATGAGCATGGGCTTGCCGAAGCCGTTCTCTTCATGACGGGTGTAGTGCTTGCGTAGCTTGGGCTCGTCAGGTGACGTCAGCCAGGTGGCGCTGATATCGCCCTGTTCGCCAAAGGGAGAAATGGCGTTGTGGCTGCACGTACCGTCTGGCAACCAGGTCTTGCTCAGTTCGCCCCAGGCACCATGCTCGAAGCGCGTGGTGGTCTCGAGCGTTTTGCCCTCCAGCAGCTCATCGTGATCGATCGTGGTTTGCTCGACGAGCTGCCCGAGGCTGTCGTATTTCGCGGTGTAGATCACGCGGGCAGGCATGCGCCGTGCGGGGTCATCGCTGGCTTGGGTTTCGAGCGATTGCTCGATCACCCGGTAAAGCCCGTCGTATCGGGTGTGCGTGACCACGCCTTTGACATCCGTGATGCTCTGGCTGGGTGCTTTGCCTAGCACATAGGCATAGGTGCGCGTGGCTTCGTGGTCGCTGCCGGGCGCTGTGGTCTCGACCGTGAGGCGGCGCAGTGCATCGTATTCGAACGTGGTAATCACCCCATTGATGTCTTCGCTGGCCAGTACCAGGCCGGTGAGCGGGCACAGTTCCCGGCTGAGGTTTTTCTGTTTGCCGTTGCAGGTGAATGTTTCCTTGATCGGGAAGCGCGCAGCGCTGTTTTTCCGCGCTGTGCTGCCGTAGCGCCACTCGGTGCGCGAAGTGCCCCCGCCAAGCGTTCTGGCCAGCCCCTGTGCTCCCTCGCCATGCAACGTCTCTTCCTGGTAAGCCTGTCGCCCGTGCAGGGTGGCGTTATCCGGTTTGTTCAGAAAGCCCAGGGTGGTGTCCATCAAGGGCACATCATCGGCATACACCTGTTCAGACAGGGGCATCAGGTACTGCCTGCTGAGTGCGGTGTGACCTGAGGCGTCATTCAAGGTGTCGTAGAGTCGATACCGGTGCAGCGTCGACATGACCGCTGCGCCGCGCTCGATGCCCTTGGTCGGGTCGGCCTCGCAGGGGAAAATGGTTCTGCGCTTGAGGTTGCGCACGAAACCATGAGGGTCGGCTGGGCAGCCCTCGCTCTCGGTCGCCGGGTAGTACTCGCTGACCGTGCGCACGCCATTGGGTTGGACTTCCAGTGTCGGATTGCCATGCTCATCGTAATCGGTCTCGGTAACCTCTTTGCGGAACGCGGCGCTGTTGCCTTGCAAGCGCCACTGCTCGGTGACGGTCCTGGGTTGCTGGAACGCCGCAGGTTGCGCGTCGAAGCCCACCTCCGGGTTCTCGTGATAAACGGTGATGATTTCGTGGATGTGCCAGTCCTGCTCGGCGTCGACGCCCGTCACATCTGGCTGAGCCACTTCACCAAGCTGCTCTGTGCGCTGCAGCGTCATCAGGTGATAGCGGTTGAACTGCTGGGTCACCTTGCGCACCGGCTGGGTGCCGTTGATCTGGGTGGCGGTGGACCAGTAGGTATAGCTGCGCGGGACGTTGTACAGCGTGTCCTGGCCTTCTTGCCACCTGAGTCCACTGTTCGCACCGAGGAAGTTTTCGGCCGAATAGGTGTATTCGGTCCTCATCACCGGCTGGCCGAAACCAGGGTCGACGGCATGAGACTTGACCCGGGGCAGCTTGTTCACCGGTGCGCCTTCGGGCATCTGCATGCCATCGTCGTCGTAGGTGATGGTCTCCACTGCGCCTGTCGGGGTGGTCACCGTCTTCAGGCAGGTCATGTGTTGCGTGGAGGGGCTGGATTCATAGGTAAACCGCCAAGCAGCGTTGGCGGTCTGCCCCTCGTGCCCATTTTCAATGCTTGGCAGCACGACCTGATCGACCAGGCGATCGGTCATCCTTACCTCATATGTCGCCAGCGGCGCGCCACCCTGGCCTGAGCCTGGATGCAGGTGCATCCGGTAGCGGGTGTCGAGTTCATAGTCCACCTTGAGCAGTTGCAGGCCGCTGGCATCGTCGATGCTGGCCAGGCAGGCATGGGTGCGAATGTTCTGGTACTGCAGTTCGATCCAGTGGCCAGCAGGGGCGTAGACCCTCCATGGCAGTGCGATCTGCTCGCCGCCACTGTCGACGACTTTCAGGTGCTCGACAAGGCCGCTGCGGTGAACCACGCGATAGTTGCGTTCGTCGTCCTTGTGGAAGTGGAACGTGTCGAGCTTTTTCTCGCGAATTCTGGCGACCTGGCCGCTGTCGAATTCGTTGACCGTGAAGTTTTCCCCGGAGTGCAGGGCCAGCGCTCCAGTGCGGGGAATGTACTGGCTCAGGCTCAGATTCCAGCCTTTGCCATAGCCGCTATCGAGGTCGCTCAGCGCGTTGTAGGCCAGGCGCACGGGCAGGCCGGGTCCGACCAGGCAGTTGCCGGTCAATGCCGGCAACTCGATGGCCAGGGTGTACTGGCCGGTGCGAACATCGACGTTGTTTTGCATGAAGCTCAGGAAATTGAAGCCGTTGGAATGTACGGCAGTGGAACTTGTCATGATGAGAGTCTCTGGGTGAAGGCCAGGGGCGGCTTAGCGTGGGGCGCGCAGGACAGCGCACTGGTAGCGGGTATTTCCATTTTCATCGCCGGCATGGGCCCGGCCGACCATGACCTGGTCCGTGGGACAGGTGTGTTCGGAGCCTTTCTTGTCATCGCCAGACTCCTGGATGTCGCCGCTCCACGCGCCGGGCTCGACGATCACTCGATTGGCTTGCACCGCATCGCCCTTGTACAAGGCGGCGCAGCGGTACTGGCTGTGCTCGTTCTCATCGCCTTCATGGCTGCGCCCAACCATCACTTCATCGACGGGGCAGCTGAAGTGGATGTAACGCTGCATGTCCTTGTTGTAATTGACTGCATCGGTGCACGTCATGAAATCATCATCGTCGTCTTCTTTGAGGCGATAGCCGCACTCTGGAAAACCGATGGACCACGTACTGTCTTCGCGGGTAATGTCATTCGGCAATTTGGCGCATTTGTAATAAGTGGGCGCTTTCTCATCGGCTTTATCGTCATTACCATGTTTGCGGCCTGTCATTACAGTTCCGGCAGGGCACATGAAGTCTTTGCTCTTATGTTCGTCTCTGCCTTCATCCCAGTCGGTACTGGCCACGTTGATGGGCGCCCCGCGAACAGTCGAAGTGTCTGCGGATACCTTTATTTGTACACATGACAAGTTCCAGGTAATGCGTGAGCCGTCCCCGGTCTGTGCAGAGTCGACAACCATTAGCCCTTTGCTGCGTGTGCCATTGGGTGCTGTGTTGGTGACGAACTTGTTTTTTCCCGTCAAGGCGGCAAGGCTCTCTTCCACCAGCGTCGCATTCGGTTCGGTGGTCTTGATCCTGATCCAGAAGTTCTGGTTGTCGGTGGGGTCGCGGCGGGCATGGTAGCTATTGCCCAGCGCCGTGCCGCACAGGTGATCGTCGGTGAACAGGATTTGCGTGGCGGCGGGAAGGTTGCTCATCGCCACTGTTTCAACGCGAATGTCATAGCAGGCCGATGCCGGGTTGGCGATCGACAGGTCGACGGTTCTGCCGCGTTCCGGAAGGTTGAGCGTGCAGGTGCCTGTCGCCGTGTTATCGGGGTCCTGTGGGTCGCCTTTCTTGCCGGTGAGGGTGATGCTGCCGGCCGCCTGGGGGTTGGCGGCAAATGAACATAGCGGTGAAGCGGCGATCAAGAGGCCTGCAAACAATAAAGGAAGATTATAGCGAACACTGGGTTTCAATCGTTTCTTGAAAAGCATGGCAATGACTCCTGCTGAATATCTATACCGCCACTCTATAGGCGGCACGGGACTGGAAATGGGAGATGACGCGCATGCTCTGCGCGGCAGGAAAGAGCATAAGGTGACAAGCGTAGTGTCACACCTGACATATCTGTCAGCCCGTTGCCCTCTGAATGAGGTCAATATCGAAATAAGTAGGAGTGAATTCGCGGCAACCTGCCAGACATGACAGGCTGGTCGCAGGCTTTATGATTTGGGGTAGTTGTCGATACTTGGTATTTCTACCAGTAGGCAACTGTTCTGCCGCGGCGTAAAAACAGGAAACAGCCGTGGAGAGTAATCATGACTTCAAGCAAAGAGCACGATAAGAACAGGATTTCTGTTCGCTACAAAATCCCTTCAATACCAGCACCTTTTCTGACGCCGGCTAACGAAGTCGACGTCGACATCCTGGGCGCACAAGACCTGCCCGTGTACGTGAATTACGACGGCATACAGGAGGGGGACACCCTCCGTCCGGTCTGGCGAGGTGCCGATCCTCAGGGCGAACCCTTCGACGCGCTTGGCTCGGTGGTGCGGGTCGTCGACCCTGATCCTGACTTGGGCGTCCTGGTCACGATCACCAACTCCGAGGTCGTGGATGCGCGGGGAGGACACGCCTTTTTATCCTACATAGTCAACGGCAATGACGAGCAAGAGTCGTTTCGGCGGTTCTGCTTCGTCGGTGTGCGCCCCCAGGGAGAGGCTCTGCCGGTGGTTCAGGTCATTGAATCCCATGACCAGGCAATCGTGCTGGCAGACCTCGGTGGCAATGGCGCGCGCGTGGTGGTGGCACCCTATACGGCCATGCAAGCGGGCGATGAAGTGACGCTGGTGTTCCAGGGTTACGATGACTTTGGCTACAAGCTGCCCGTCAAGCAATACCCATTGCAGGTAACTGACCAGGCGACCGGTAAACCGCTGCAATGGCTGGTGCCGAAGAGTCAGTTCTCAAGCATCGAGAATGGCCGCGCTGAACTGCACTATCGGCTCAAGCTCAAGGGGCAGACCGATGAGGTGCTGGCGCCGGTGCAAACCTTCTCTGTACCCGCCACCGCACCCTCGCTGCCAGACCCGCTGCCGGTCGTGAAGATCGATGACTACGCAGGCGGGCCATTGGACCCAGGCATGTTTCCTGCTGGCATGACCCTGCGCCTGGCAACGCCTGGGCTGGCTTCGTCGGGCGATCATGTGCTGCTGCACTGGCTTGGCGCGGACCTCGACAATCGCTATTCCCAGAGTCTGCGCCTGGATACCAGCTGTGTGCCTGGCAGTGAGCTGGTGTTCAAGCTGGACCACCAGGCGGTCGTCAACAGCGCTGGGGACGACATCACCGTGTTCTATCAGATCGCCCGCGAGGGCTGGGCGCTGAGCGCCGACCGGCTGCGCTTTGCCGTCGACATGCCCCGCACGTTGCCACTGCTTTCGGTTCGTAACGCGGCAGGTGAAGGGACCGGCAAAGGCGTGGTGGAGGCCCTCTACCTGACCCGCGAGGGTGCTTACGTCACTGTCCCAGCCAGCGCGGATGTGCGCCCCGGCGAATCGCTGCGCGTGCATTGGGAAGGGCACGCCAATGGTGGCAGGCATGTCGCCGAGCAGCCGGTGGCCGGTGAAACCCATCGCTTCCAGATTCCACCGAGCGCCATTGCGGCAAACATGGAACAGGTAGCAGGCGAAGACGAGAAACGCTTCGCCATTCGCTATGAGGTGGTAACTGCGCAGGGAGGGATTTTCTCCGCGCCTTACAACCTGCGCATCCTGCCGATTGCCGTCAGCGACTACCAGCCGCCGAACTGCCTCGAGGCCACTGCCGGCTCGCTGTCGGTCGCCAGCCTGGGTGCAAGGGACGCCACGCTGGAGGTGGCCAGCTGGGCGTTCATGGCGCTAGGGCAACTGGTGACCTTGTCTGTCGCGGGCGTCGATGGCAACGGCAATGCCACCACGGAGCACTTGCTGACGGCAGCGCCGGTGACGCAAGCGCAGCTCGACGCTGGAAAAGTGGTCCAGCCAATACCGAATACTTTCATCAAGTCGCTCAAGGTCGGGACTTCGATGAGCATGAATTTGAACCTCAGTTTTGATGGGGGCGATACAACGTTCCCGCGAAGCGCACCCATCAGCAGCCGTCTGACGATCAGGGCGTGATGTAGTTGCGGGGCTGTATTAATAGCCCCGAGTTATTTAACTTTTATAGAGAGCGCAGCGATGCAGCGGCTATCATTCGAGCAGTTCCAGGAATTAATGAAAACTCAATCGCCCCTGAATAAATGGGGTGCGATTCTCGCGTTCGATCGGCAACGCACCAACGAAGTCCTGCTACGAAGCTACGTCAGGCGTTTCGATGGGGCGGGATATTTTCCGGTGATCGACAGCGAACAGGAAACCGATGTTGGAGTTCGTTGGCATCGCCTGCAAGGCATACAAATGGACAAGCCCCGCTTGTCTTTCGAGAACGCCTCGATCACAGCTTCTCGCGCGAACCTGTTCATGCGCAGTGTGGCGGGCAAGATGCTCGAAGTGACCAGGCCTCTGGGCGGTCAATACAAGTCGATCGATCGCCTTGGCCTGATCGACGGGCTGGTCGGTCCTACCCTGTCGATGACGATCAACCTGGAAACCGCGCCGGGAGGCGTGGACAGTGCTGGCAAAGTCCTTTTGGACTTGAACTCGCCTTCGGCCACCAGTCACCGGTTTTCAGGTGTCGATACCGAAAGCGAAGCTATCAAGCTGGGCGGCCATCTTCGAGATGAAATGAAAAAATGGAGCCCTGAGCAAAAGAGATTCGAGCTGAGTAACTTGCGTCTCAACCCGCAAGACAAGTTGCAACCCGACAGCTTTGAACTTCGCACACATCCGGCACCGGGTGCGACTGACGGGGAGGGTGAGGTGCTGGTATTCGTTACCTTGAAGGGGGGGGAGACCGGCACCATTCCACACGCCGATGCTGCCATGCCGTATCTGCTGCCTGAAAGTTATTCAAGTAACTTGATGATCAACCACGAGGTGATCTTTGCGCTTTTGCTGGAGGAGCTCAAAGGGGTACCGCAGTTTGCGGGATGCAGCTTCGTCAAACGGGAGTCCAACGGCGTAATCAGCTACGAGATAGACGGCGGGTCTCTGTGTGTACCGACGAAAACGTCCCGTGGCGATTGGGGGCAGTCCGCGGTTACCGAACATACACTTCAATTCAAAAGCGCCCAAGGGCCTATGCGCCTAGAATTTCGAGACAACGTTTTCGCCTTGCGTTGGACAGGACAAGTCGATGTGGGCGCGCTGATTCTTTATTCAAGCAATAATGGTTCGTCGGGCGTCATGTCGGTGGAATGGCAATACGAACAGCTGTTCGAAGCCGCGGTTGAACAGCGGGACGGCAAGGATTTCATCGCAGTTCGTTCAAAAAAACCTGTTTTCGAGTTATCACGCACCTGGATCGAGCGACGGGGTGATGAGTCCACCTACGATGCGTTGGACAACATGGCCTATGCCTCTATGTGGGAAACCTGGGATAAGTTCTGGTTCCTTGAAAATGACCTCACGAGCATCAGTGCGGCCTTGGACGCCTTCCGCCTCAATGGCCTGCTGTTTCCAGATGAATCCTACGTCAAAGCACGCGACATAGCCCAGCCTCGTGACTTGACCGCCGTGGGAGATCTGGTTATCCCCGATATCGCCCTTGTTGAAAATGAAGTGGTTGTCGCGGGGGGCCGTACCCATCAGTTCAAGCTCCAGAACGATAGCGGCGCAAGCGTGACCTGGAGCGTGGACGCCCTGCCCGGCGAAAGCGACCCTGGCACCATAGACGCCGATGGCAATTACCTTGCGCCTTCTTCCGCGAGCTTCAACCACGAATTCAAGCGCGTCATCGTCACCGCCAGCACCGCTACCGCGTCGGATCAGGCATTGGTTCACCTGGTGGCGAAAGAGGTTTCCGTCTACCCGAATGTCATGGTCGCGGTGGCCGGGGCTTCCTATAAGATCGCGGCGGCATCCACCGATGCCGGGCCACTGACCTGGACGCTTGCCGGTAATGCCACAGGCGATCTTGCGGCCTGGGCTGATGTGGACATCCAGGACGGGCGTTTGTATACGCCCAAGGCTGCAGCCGAGATGCCACCGGGGAGCAAGGATATCGACAGCCGGGTACGGGTGCAGAAGATCACTGTCACCAATGAGAAGGGTGAATCCGCAGTCGCCGAAGCACTGGTTGTCCTCGCGCAAGTGGATGCCGCTACCATCAAGGTGGCTGCCGAAGATTCGCGCTTCAAGTTCAGTTTCTGGATCAAGAACAAGCTTGGCGAAGACCTGCAACTCGAAGATGTCGAATACGTGGTATTGAGCGGCAAGGGCACGCTGGAGGGCGATACCTACACGCCGTCGAGCGATGGTAGCGAGAAATATATTGCCGTCGCGGCGATTGGGGATTTCATGGGTGTTCTGTCTTACTGGAACTACCTCATCCTGCCTGTACCGATGATTTCCCTCGAGGACTTCAATCAGCTCGTCAGGATCGAGGAGTGATCATGGCTGAGTATTCGAAGCAGCACGTTCTCGACCGTTTCAGCCAGGCCAGCCATACGAACGGTTGGGGCGCTGTTCTGGCCATCGGCCGCACGCCGCTTGAGCGCCTGCTGGAACAGCAGTATTTGCAGTCATTTGGCCAAGGCACCTTCATTCGGCCGTATCAAGGACAAGTTGCCATCGATGAGGGCGGCGTCCAGGTCGTGGGCATGGATGGTTTGGTGCTGGGCCCACCCCAGCTTTCATTCGAGAACGCGACCATGACCAACGGCGTGGTCAACGTGCGTATGAACTTGATAGCCGGTGACTTCAATCACCTGCGGCGATCAGGCAATGGCATGCAGCTCGCCAAGAGCCAATCGATCACCGAGGGCATGGGCTACTGGCTGGACGCCAAGGTCGAGCTGACCGCGCAAGTAGCTGCAGTCGGCAGGCGTATCAAGGTCGGCTTCGACTTGGCGAAGGCAACGGATATCACCTGCAACCTCGGCGACACTGAGTACGCCAGGCGCATGATCGGCCGCCGGCTGCAAGCGTGGATCGAAGGCGAGAATGCGATTGGGCGGACCTTCACCTTGGCTGATTTCGACCTGCGTAACTATTCGCCGGTCGTGCCCAACCAGGTGCTGGCGCGATCACAACGTGCGCCATGGGCCGGGGATACCCCCGGGGCGCAAGGCGAAGGCGCGTTGGTGCTGTTCATGCAATTGAATTCGGACCTCACCACAGGGATGCAGCCCGACAGGGACTTTCCCTATCTGCTGGCGAACGAAGCGGATATCGACAGCGCATTGCTCGCTGACAGTTATTTCGACGACCTTGAATCTGGCGACCCCGCAGGTACGCTTGGCTCGCTTTCACTGACCAATGGGGCCAGTTTCAACCCGGTCAGTTCTGCCAAGGCACGCGATCTGCTGGTGTTTGGCAAGATCGAGGATGGGCCACGTACCCTTTCCCCTGCGCTGGATACTGTCATCTCTGGCAAGCAGCGCCAATTCGCGCTCGGGCAGGGCAATGGTGCGATTGACTGGGATGCGCGAAACCTCTATCGGCCCCTGGCCAGCGGTACGCTGGATGCCCAGGGTCTGTATGAGGCCAGGCCTCATCAGGATTTCGTCAAAGAGGTGCAAGTCGGCGTTGTCACTGGCAAGTATCAAACTGACGAGGAGAGCCAGCGCCGTGCTGCATTGTTGATAGAGCATCTCTCCGGTGTGATGGTGGCGCCACGTGTGGTCACGTGGGGGGCTGGCCTGCCGGATGTGGAGTTGCTGGCCACCAGCATACAGGGCGCTTCCCTGCAGTGGTCGCTGGTTGGCGATACACTGGGCGAGCTCAAGCCACAGGAGGGCGGGCGTGCGCTTTTCGCACCCACGCCACCCGCGACGCCTACGCCGGAAATCCGTCTGCAGCGAATCAGGGTCACCGATGGCACCGACAGCGCAGAGGCCTGCGTCGTGATCGTCGCCTGGGCCGGTATGCTCGATGTGCAGCCTTGTCATGTTCCGCGGCAAGACGCGTTCGCGCCCATCGACTTCAAGAGTCCACTGACAGCCAAGGCTGGCAACAGCGTGAGCGCTGCGCCGACCTGGACGGTGTTCGGTGAAGGCACCATCGACAGCGACGGCCGCTATACCCCACCCGCTGTGGCCAGCACCCCGTGCAGCGTGGTCATGGCCGATTTCATGAATACCGCCAGCGGCTACGCCATCATCGAGCATGGGCAACGGCAATCTGCGCCTTCCTCAGCCTTGAACAGCTGGTACGAGCTCGATGTGTTCTACCTGAAGGTGATATCCGCGCCCCAGTGCTATGCCAACGGCTTGCAGCAGATCGAGGTGCAAGTGACGCTCAAGCCCAAAGAGGTCGATGGTGTCGTGCCGCCGATCAGCGATACCGAGCTGGCCTCGCTCAGGTTCCATTTCGAACGCGGCGATGGCGTCGTTCGCGAATTGCTCGAGGGCGAAGACGGTATCGAGCCTTCACCGAACGGTCCCGGCACGTGGGTCATGAACAGGCACCGTAACGAGTCGCTGGACATGCAGGTCGGCAACAAGAGCGACCAGGACCCGCAGACCCATGCGCCCGGAGAGGTCATCCTGCGCTATTGGCTGCAGACCACCAGTACATCGCCTGAAACCTTCTACATGGCGATCCAGCAGGATGGCGCAGGCGGCATCGGGGGGCGTTGGATCACGTCCAGCGGTGTCAGCCTGGAAAACGGGAAGATCACCGTTCAAGGCATGCCCCTCCCGCCTTCGATACCCGAGCTGCTGGGCTTCGAATCGCAGAGGGTGCGCCAGGAAGGGGAGGTGTTGGACAACGACCCGTTCAGCTACATGAGCCATACCATCGATTACTGGCGGCTGAGCTATTTCAAGGGCGACCCCGTGGTGCCTTTCGTGGCACTGGATATCGAGCCATCTCACAAGAAGTCGCTGCTGCGGTGGTCGAGCGCAGCGTTCGATGACGAGTATTGCAGCTACACCGGGTTCATGTTCGGTGAGGGCACTGCCAACGCCCTGACCTATGACGGCACGTTGTGCCGACTGGCCAGCGAGCGTGGCATCGTCCTCGATGCGCTGGAACCCGGTCAAGGTCCCGCCCCTGGCACCCTGCTGCTCGCCCTGAGCCGAACCTCGAATTTCAGGCTGCGCAGCGAGCAGACCGATGACCCGGACAACCTGACCGACAGTAACCGCAAGACGCGCGACGCGCTGGACGAGCCGTTCCGGTTCCGGTTGATCGACCGGCAGGGTAACCGTCACCGCTTGCAGATCGTCTTCGAGGGCGCTCGGCAAGAGCGCAATGCCTTGAAAGTACAAACCCAACCCTTGAATCCATGACCTGAAGGCGCTGGGGGCTCAGACGAGCGCCCCAGCGCCAACCGAGCAACGAGTGAGTCTGTATCATGAGCGATAAATCCGTCGTCCATTCCAACGCGTTCAATTTTCTCAGTTTCATGCAAAACAGTGTCGATCCGCGCACCGGGCAATATGCGCTTGGCATCACGCTGCCGGCCTTGCCGAGCAATGATCTGGCAGGCCCTGAACTGCCCCTGCGCCTGGTCTATAACCCTCTGAACACAGAGGACACCGGCTATGGCCGGGGCTGGAACTTCAGCCTCAGCCAGTTCGTGCCGATGACAGGTGCGCTCTCGCTGCATACCGGCGAAAGCTTCAAGGTTACCGGTATCGACGACCAGCCTGCCGCGATTGCCGAGAAGAAGCTCGACAGCTTCCATTTCCACAAGGACGATGAGGACAACTACCGTCTGGTGCACAAGTCTGGCCTGGTGGAGTGGCTGCAGACGCGCGTCAGCGACGGCGTGAAGGTTGCCCTGCCGTACCGGGTGTATTCGGCTTCCGGCCACTGGATCGAGCTGACCTATCAGACCGTTCGCGGCCATGCGTGCCTGTCGTCGATCAGCGATGCCACCTCGCTGCGCCTGCTGGCCATCGATTACATCGGCACCTCCAGTTACCGTATCCACCTGCACCCAGACTCAGCCACAGTGGACGTGCCGGACTGTACCTATGACGTGCGGTTGACCGACCTCAACGTGACAACGGTCGAACTGCCCGGCGAGGACAAGGCCAGCTGGCGCTTCACCTACGAAAACAGCGCCGACACGCAGAACATGACTGTCTTGAAGACGGTCGCCACCCCGACCGGCAGCGTCGAGACGCTCGACTATGACGCTGCAGGCCATGTATTACCCAGCGGTGCTCCCCGCGCCACGCTGCCACGGGTCAAGACGCACCGTATCGATCCGGGCTGCAACCAGCCGGTCGTGATCACCGAGTATGCCTATTCGATGGAGAACTTCTTGGGGGGCAACAGTGGCATCGTCTGGTCTGATGGCGTAGACAACCTGTACAAGACGGGCAGCGCTTACCGCTTCCACTGCATCACGACCCTCAAGCAAGGCAGCGAGGCGCTGCGCAAGACGCGCTATGAGTTCAACCGCCACCACCTGATGACCTCGCAGCGCACTGAACAGAAAGGGCCTGTGATCACCTATCCCGCCACTGCCGAACCCGAGTTCAAATGGTTCGTGAAGGAAACCAACACCCGCTACCACGAGCTTCCAGAGGTGGGCTTCGACGCTCAGCCCGCGTATTTCCAGCTCCCGCACGAGGTCACCGACGTGTGGAAAATGGCCGACGGCTCCGGTGACAGCCGCAGTGAGGTCACCCTGACATTGTGGGATGAGCACGGTAACCCGACGCTGGAACAGCGCCCCGATGGGACGCGGCTGCTCAGTGAGTACTATCCCAAGGAGCAAAGCGAGGGCTGCCCTGCCGATCCCCATGGGTTCGTGCGCAACCTGAAAAGCCAGACTGTCGAGCCTTCGTCCGATTTCGAAAGCACGCCCCAGGCACAGACACTGCGTACCGATTACCGCTATGGCAAGCTGGACTCGGTCCTGCCTCCCAGCGCGGGCCTGCTGCGCACCCGCATCGGAGCCTACTGGCTGCAAGTGACCCGGGAGCAATTGTCCGACGTGGACGGCACCCAGGATTCGCTGTTGCGCGACATCGCGACCGAGTATTTCGACGTAGCCAATGACCGTTTCCTGCATGGTCGCTCGCAGAGCACCCGCCGCACCCAGGGTGAACTGCAGACCACGACCACCTTCGCCTACGAGCGCATCGAGGAGGATGGCCACCCACTGCTGCAAACCATTCAGACGATCATTGGTTTCGACCATGGTGAGCCTGAGGACGATCAAGGCAGCACGCGAGATTCCACCAAGCAGATCACCCTGCTGCAGTCGACCCTCATCGATGAGCCGTGGCTCAACCGTGACGACAACGATGTCGAGATCGCCTACCGCTACGATGCGTTGCGCCGGGTGGTCAGCGAAACCGTGGCGCCGAACGATGCCGCCTATCGCGCAGCGCGCACCTACACCTACCAGCTGGTCTCGGCGCCTGGTCAGCAGGCCTTGCAGACGGAGGTCAATGTCAAGCAGGTAGCCACCCAGGCGCGTCTTGACGGGTTCAACCGGGTGGTCGAAATCAGCCGTCACGATGCCGATGCACTGGATATCCAGCGACACCAGACCTATCGCACCCACTACACGGCCGATTACGACGTATTCGGCAACATGGTCAAGGAAGTCGATATGGACTGGCTGGACCGCCCAGACCCCGAGAACCCAGAAGGCGCGCCCATCGTTGAAGTCAAGGAGTTGCCTCGGCATTTCCGGTTCGACGGCTGGAACCAGCAGTACTGCCAGATCGAGCCTGATGGCGTGATGAGGGTTGAGCATACCGACCTGATCGGTACCCAGCAGTCGGCTAATCGCCCCATCCGCACCCATTGGAGCCAAACCCCGGACGGTATCCATAAAAGCGGTCGCACCGTGACCTGGCTCAATGCCTTCGACAAACCGATTCGCGAGCAACGCCTGGATACTGCTGGCAGCCAAGTGAGCCTGCACCGCTACTACTACGATGGCCTGGGGCGCACGGTGCGCGAGGTCGATGGCCGTCAGGCGAGCGTGGCATTCACGTACGATGCGTTCGACCGCTTGGTGACTCATACCTTGGCCGATAACAGCGTGGTACGCCGCGAATATGCGCCACACAGCAGTGAGGACCTGCCAACCAGCATCAAGGTGGGCGACAAGCTGCTGGGAGAGCAACGGTTCGACGGTCTGGATCGCATGATCGCGTCGATCACCGGAGGGCGTAAACGCACGCTGCATTACGCGCCGGGGCAACGACAGCCCCAGTGGGTGATCACACCCAGGAACTTGAGGATCGACTACGAGTATGTGCCGCAACTGGGCGAGGAGCCGCTCAGGCGAGCGATCCCTGAGGGGGTGGTCGACTATGACTACGACAAGCGTGATGCGCGGTTGTTGTCGTGTACCGTCAATGAAACGGCTGTGCTACAGCGCGATTACTTCAGTACCGGGCAATTGAAGACCGAGACACGTCGGGAGGAGAACAGCGCCAGCCCCTACACGATGCACTACGGCTACAGCTTGAAGGCCCGCCAGTTGTTCTACACCGATGTACTCGGCCAGACCCAGACTTACCATTACGACGAGGCAGGGCGCCTGAGCAAGACCAGGATGGGTAATACCCAGGCCGTGTTCGAATACGACGAACTGGGCAGGATGAAGAGCTACGTCACGACCGACGGCGGCCAGCGCCTTGGCACTTACCTGACCTACGATGATTTCGATCGGGAAATCGAGCGCAGGTTCGAGATGCAAGACGATGTCCAGGTGCTGGAACAGACCTACGATGCCGTGGACGCCGTGACCAGTCGGCATTTGATGGCGGGTGAAGAAACCCTGCGTCACGAAGCGTACGAATACGACCCGCGTGGCCGCCTGACGTCATACCAGTGCAGTGGCCCGCTGGCGCCCGTCGATCCTCAGGACAAGATCATCAGGCAGCAGATCTTCACGTTCGATGAGCTGGACAACATCACCCTTGTGAGGACCGACTTCCCAGGTGCCGACGGCACGCGCGATGAGCGCAACTATGCCACCTACCTGTTCGAGAACGAAAAAGATCCAGCGCAGCTTACCGGCATCACCCATACCCATGCGGACTATGGTGACCCGATTACGCTGATCTACGACGAGGACGGCAACCTGATCAAGGACGAGCAGGCACGCCGGCTCGATTACGATGCATTGGGGCGCTTGAGCGCGGTCGTTGAAAGCTCGGGCAATGAAGCGACCTACGGTTATGACCCGCTGGATCGGCTGGCCAGCCAGGCAATCGCAGAGAGCTGATGGCAATGCCCATCACTCAAGCGTATCGGCTGGAGAGGTCAACACGGGTGTCGAGGCGCCATAGTCGTTGATGGTGGTGAAACTCACCTGAAGGTTCCGCCCTGGCGCCGTTTTCGACAGTGCATAGCGCTGTTGGCCCATGGGCGGAACCATTGCGTTGGCTGGCACTTTTTCGGAGTTAGCTGCGCTTTTGACTTCGAGCTGGCTGAAGGTGAAGTGGTAGGGAGAGGGATTGTCGACGGTCAAGTAGGACTTGCCGTCGATCGTCTTGACCGACCATACCAGTTGCCCGAGGTGGTCCTGGGGGCGTGTCTTGAGCTGGCTTGGACGATAGAACAGTTTGATACGGGTGCGCAGGGCAATGTTCAGGATGTTTGCACCTGTCTCCTCGAGCTGGGGTATCTCTTGCAGGTTGAAGTAGAACAGCGACTCGCGGTCCTGCGGCAGGTCGTTGGGCAGACGGTTGATCTGAACCGTCTGCTCCTTGCCTGCTTCGAGACGAAACAGCGCGGGTGCAGCGATCATGGGTACGGGCGTCACCGTATCGTCCTGTTCGGTATTGACCCAGGCCTGTACGGCGAAGACGCGGTCGCTGGGGTTGGCGACGATCACCGACGAGCTGCGCGAATCGCTGGCGTGGACGATGCGTGTGGTGCTGACGGTCAACGCCGCTTGTGCCGTGGACGCCGTGGTGGCCAGGCAGGTTGCAAGCGTGAGGTGACGCAAAGTGGAGAACCGCTGGAAGATGGACATCGAGAAATTGAACCTTGATCCGAGGCAGGCAGGGCCCCAGGCGCCAGCACGCGGCACCTGGGGCGACGATCAGTTGACTGCGACCACGTAGGTCACGGTGGTCGCGACGTGGCCTTCAGTCACGGTCGTAGCGGTGGTCTGCAGCCGGGCCGAGAACATCATTTCGGTGGGGTTGGTATCGCTTAGCGGGTAGTCCATGGACTCGGTGTCGGGATCGATCGGCGCACCGGTTCGGTCTGCAATCTTCAGGGCCAGGCCAGTGGGGTACCCGATACCACTTTGCAGGGCATAGAGTTTGCCGGTAGCGTCCGCGCCGTAGGACGGGGTGAAGGTCACGTTGGCGGAGGCACCTGCAGGAATGGTGCAGGTGGCATCGGGGGTGATCCGCAGCGCGAATGCGATCTGCGCGGTTTCCTGACCGATTTCGGTGAAGTCCTTCTTCCTGAAATCCCCCAGATTGAGCAACGGCAGCGGGGTGCCGGTACCTGGGGTCACCACGTCGATCGGACACGTACCGCCAGAGCTGACCGTTCCGGTGAAGTTCAGCGGGCCGGTATTGGCCATTGCCGCGCTGCTCGTCAGACAAATGGCGAGTATCGAGAGTGTTTTTTTCATGCGCCTTCCTAATTGAGAATCAAGCTTGAACCAGAGTGCTCCATGCCATGCCCGTGAGGACGGGGGCTGATGGATCACGAAGCAGATTAGGGAAGGCGCTGAACAGTGTCTGTAAGGGAAGATGTACCTGGCGCTGGGATAAGGAGATTGGTGGGCAGGATGCTAGTGCACACATTGAAATGCCGCCCAAGCACCTGGGCAGCAGCGCTCTGGCTTAATGGCTGGCGCCTCGGTTCGACAGGTTCAGCAGCTGCTTCTCCTGGTTCCAATCGAAGGGTTCATCGTTCTGTTGCGCTTCGTAGCGCCGCTCTTCCAGTTGCTGGAAGAGTTCGAGCTCTTCGTCGGGCATGAAGTGCAGGCAATCGCCGCCAAAGAACCACAGCAGGTCGCGCGGCACCAGGTGAGCGATCTGCGGGTAGCGCTGGATAACCTGGCAGAGCAGGTCCTGGCCCAGGTACTGGCTTTCGAGCGGGTCCTGGGGCAGCAGGGTCAGCAGTTCGTCGAAGCGTTCCAGAAACAGCGCATGGCTTTCTTCCGGCACTTGCTCGGCTTCGCCCAAGGCGACCAGGATGGTGCGCAGGTGCTGGAGCAATTGCAGGTGATAGTGGAGGTGCGGGGTGGCCATGGACAGATACTCATTGTGCGGAAACTGGCGGGAAGTATACGCCTTGCGACAAGTGTCGGCGAGGCGCCGGGCGCGCCAGAGTGCCCGGGCGGGCTGGCATATGTGTCAGTTGTTGGAATGAAGCCTCAACGTTGTAATTGGCTTATTATTCAAGCGCGAGTAGCAACTGATGCCATTGAACCACCCAGCTGGAAGCCGCGAACATTCCTTTGAACCTGTAAGTGAAGTGTCGAGTGAATGGGGGATCGCAGCCATCTACGACTGTAGTGTTTTGAACGCACTGTGGTTCGGAGATTACACAGACAGTTTAAAAGGGCTCGAAGAGGTCCCGTTCAGGCAAACACTGAGCCAAGGGCGGCAATGGGAGGAGGGGCTAGTGCAATTGGCTGGCGTCTCGGTGTCTTACAACGAGGCGGATGGCACCATTGCTTTGAATAAACGCATCGTCGAAGACCGGCGTGTGATCACCAGGCAGGAGCTCGGCGCGCGCGGCAAAGTGCTCACACAACTGAGCCGGCAAACGTCAGCCTTGCACAAAGAGCTGCGCGTCGAGGTTGGCCTGGCGGCCAGCTATTGGCGTTATAGCACGGCGGACGGCGGCAGTCTGCGCTTGCAGTGGACGAGCCCGCCTACGTTTTCCATGAGCGACGACGATTATCTTCGGTCCGAGCTGGAGAAACATTATACGAGCGTCAGGAACATGGTGATGACGGAACTGCCATCCCCAGCGTCCACTGCTCTGCATGACATCTGGGTCAGCCATGAAAAGAATCAACATCTGATCAACTTTCTTGTCGTGGATCGCCCGGTGACATCCGCCGCGTGCTCGATGCGTTCGCCAAGTGCGCCTGCGAGCGGAACTGGCGACGCCGAACGTCACGTGATTCTGTTTTCAGCGGATATGTTTCCGTCGGTAAGGCTCAAACTACCACCAGAGGACCGCGACTGGGTGCCTCGACTGTTCGCGCCTCAAGCTACGCACCACTTTGATGAAGGTTTTTATCTTGCCGAGACAGAAGCCTACTGGGCATTTTATGCACCTCTCATGGCCTCGCGAGACGCGTCGCCAACGGGTGCCATCACGTCTCGACCTGAGCTCAATCCTTTAGCGAAAATCGTTTCGGCGGGCGATTCGGTCCATGAGCTGAAAGTGAGCGGGACTTCGTCTGGCGTGGCCTGGACATTGGCCGGAGAGGCCTTGGGCAAGCTTGAAGTCCAGCTGGAGCAGCCTGTCTACAGGCCGCCGCAAGCATTGAACCCTCAGGCACGGTTGTCAGCCGAGAGCAAGACGCTGCAACCTGCGGCCTACAAGGTGAATGCGTTTTCGCCCGTTTCCACCGACATCGTCAGAGCAACGGTGGGCCAGCTCAGCGCTGAGGCAATATTCGTTTCTCAGTACCTGATTCAAACCCACCATTTCAAGGTTGCCAAGCAGGGATGCACCAACGTCAGCTTTTCGCTCTGCTACGTGAACAAGAACGGAGAAGAGGAGGTCGTTCCGGCCGCCAACGTCAAGTGGCACATACTGGCGGGCAACGGCACCCTGTCAGAGGCGGGCGTATTCATTCCGGACCCCGTGTCGCCTACGGCCTGCACTGTCGTCATGGCTGAAGAGTACAACGAGTTGGTGTGGTACTGGGCGTTGACGGTAATCCCTTCACCGCTGTTCGACGCGGATGCGATCGTGGGCTTCTTTGAAGCCGAAGCATGATTTCGCGGCTTCAGAGAGATGCCTTGGTGACATTGCCGATAACCGCTATCGCCTGATAGACCGGGATTGGGGTCTTACGGCCTGAGATGGCCGCAAGACCTGTCCGTCCCCACTTTCAGCGTACCTTGCCCTCGCTCGGCAACAACTCATCCTTGTTGAACGCATCCACATCGATCACCTTGCGCCGCGCCTTTTCAGCCGCTCGTAGCCGTTCGGCTTCCTCTGGCTGCACCACTGCGGCCCGCAAGGCGGCATCGATCGCCGATTCCCCCGGCACCGTGCCGAGCTTGCCGGCCTTCAACGCCTGGTGCAGGGTTTTTTGCAACGGCGCGCTGTCGTCCAGCAAGTCACAGGCGTGCTGCAACGCACCTACCGGATCATCAGCCGATTGCGGGCGATAACATCCTGCCAGCAACTCTTCGAGGGCCGGGTCGCCCTTGCGCCGCCCGATCAGCTCCGCCACCTCGGCATCCAGCTCGTCACTGGGCCCCAGGTGCCGGCGTCCGAACGGGAACACGACTACCCGCAACGCGCAGCCCATGAAACGGTTGGGGAAATTCTCAAGCAACCGGTCCAGCGCTTTCTCGGCCTGGCCCAGACTTTCCTCCATGGCCCAGCGCAACAGCGGCTGCATATGCTCGGGTGAACCGAGGTCGTGGTAACGCTTGAGCGCAGCCGAGGAGAGGTAAAGGTAGCTCAACACATCGCCCAGGCGCGCCGATAGCCGCTCGCGGCGCTTGAGCGCCCCGCCGAGCAGCATCATGCTCAGGTCCGCCAGCAGGGCGAAGGCCGCGGCCTGGCGGTTTAGTGCGTGGAAGTAGCCTTGGCTCAGCGCATCACCTGGCACCTTCTCCAGGCGCCCCAGGCCCAGGCCCAGCACCAAGGTGCTGGCCGTGTTACCCACGGCGAAACCGATGTGCTTGAGCAGCAGCTGGTCGAACTCCACCAGCGCCTGCTCCCGGTCCTCGCGCGCAGCGAGGGCCATTTCCTTGAGCACGTACGGGTGGCAGCGGATGGCGCCCTGGCCGAAGATCATCAGGTTGCGCGAAAGGATGTTCGCCCCCTCGACGGTGATGAAGATCGGCGCGCCCTGCCAGTTGCGGCCCAGGTAGTTGTTCGGGCCCATGATGATGCCTTTGCCGCCGTGCACGTCCATGGCGTGCTGGATGCATTCGCGGCCACGCTCGGTAAGGTGGTACTTGAGGATTGCCGAGAGCACCGACGGTTTTTCGCCAAGATCTACCGCCTTGGCGGTCAGCAGGCGCGCGCTGTCCATCAGCCAGGCATTGCCACCGATGCGCGCCAGCGACTCCTGGATACCTTCGAATGCCGCCAGTGGCACGTTGAACTGTTCGCGGATACGCGCGTACTGGCCGGTGACCAGGCTGGTGTACTTGGCGGCGCCGGTACCCACCGCAGGCAGCGAGATCGAGCGGCCCACCGACAGGCAGTTCATCAGCATCATCCAGCCTTGGCCGAGCATGGCCTGGCCGCCGATGAGCATGTCCAGCGGCACGAACACATCCTTGCCGCTGTTGGGGCCGTTCATGAAGGCAGCGCCCAGGGGCAGGTGGCGTTTGCCGATGTCCACGCCGGGGGTATCGGTGGGGATCAGGGCCAGGCTGATGCCCAGTTCCTCCTGCTCGCCCAGCAGGTGGTCGGGATCGTACGCCTTGAAGGCAAGGCCCAGGAGCGTGGCCACGGGGCCCAGGGTGATGTAGCGCTTCTCCCAGTTCAGGCGCAGGCCGATGACTTCCTCACCGTTCCACTGGCCTCTGCAGATGACACCGGTGTCGGGCATGGCGCCGGCATCGGAGCCGGCCAGCGGGCCGGTGAGGGCAAAGCAGGGGATCTCGTCGCCGCGGGCCAGGCGGGGCAGGTAGTGGTTGCGTTGCTCGTCCGTGCCGTAGTGCAGCAGCAGTTCGGCAGGACCGAGGGAGTTGGGCACCATCACCGTCGAGGCCAGGTCGCCGCTGCGGGTGGCCAGCTTCATCGCTACCTGGGAGTGGGCGTAGGCGGAGAAGCCCTTGCCACCGTATTCCTTGGGGATGATCAGCGCGAAGAAGCCATGCTGCCTGATGTGTTCCCAGGCCGCGGGCGGCAGGTCCAGGTCCTGGCCGATCTGCCAGTCGCTGACCAGGGCACACAGCTCATCGGCCGGGCCATCGATGAAGGCTTGCTCTTCCTCGGTCAGCTTGGCCGCCGGGTAGCCGAGCAGGGTGTTCCAGTCCGGGCGGCCGCTGAACAGTTCGCCGTCCCACCACACGGTGCCCGCGTCGATTGCCTCGCGTTCGGTCTGCGACATGGGCGGCAGGGTGCGCTGGAACCAGCCGAACATTGGCGCACTGAAGCGCTTGATGCGCAGATCCGGCAGCAGCACGAACGCGGCACAGGCCGCCAGCAGCAGCCAGAAAATGATCAGCAGCCAGCCTGGTGCGTGGCTGAACACACCCATCAACACCAGGTAGGCCGCCACCGCGCCTAGTGCGGGCAAAGGCGAGATGCGCCGGTGGGCGAGATACGCCACCCCCAGCACCAGGACCACCAACCACAACAGCAACATAATCCGTCCTCCGTGGAATCATCGTGTCAGCGTGCCAGCAGAGCTTAGACGGCATCCGCGCGGCAGCATCGTCTGTTCAGTGACAGGGTGTGGCGGCAGGAGTTCGTGGGGGATTGGCAGCGGATGTTTCCCGTGGCGCGATCCGCCGTGTGCAGGGCCGATGGCGGGGCGAGGAATAGAGTAGACTTGGTCTTTCCGCATTCGATCAGGACATCACCATGCTGAAGATCTGGGGCCGCAAGAACTCGACCAACGTGCGCAAGGTGCTGTGGTGCGCCCAGGAACTGGGTCTGGATTTCGAGTCGGTCGACGCGGGCGGGGCCTTTGGCCTGGTCGACGAGCCCGACTACCGCAGCCGCAATCCCAACGGCCTGGTGCCGACCCTCGAGGATGGCGACCTGGTGCTGTGGGAATCCAACGCCATCGTGCGCTACCTGTGCGCCGAGTACGCGGGTGAGTCCGCCTGGTATATCGATGGCCCGCGCGAGCGCGCGCAGGCAGACAAATGGATGGACTGGACTACCTCGTCCCTGGCCACGCCTTTCCGCCCGCTGTTCTGGGGCCTGCTGCGCACGCCGCCGGACCAGCAGGACTGGGTCGCGATCAACGCCGCACACAAGACCTGCGCGCATCTGCTGTCCATCGCCGACCAGGCCCTGGCCCATCAGCCGTACCTCAGCGGCGACGAAATCGGCATGGGTGACATCCCGCTGGGCTGCTTCGTCTACGCCTGGTTCGAGATGCCCATCGAGCGGCCGGACATGCATCACCTGCGAGCCTGGTACGAGCGCCTCAAGGCTCGCCCGGCCTATCAGGCGGCGGTCATGACCGCGCTCACCTGAGCCTGTCGGCCTGAACGACACGCCTCACTCGATAGTCACTATCAATATGCATGACTGTACTTGCGCGGCCTGGCCTTGCACCATGCCCGCACTCACTGCGCCAGTGACCTGATCTGGCGTGTCCTGAACCTTCTTTACCCGGTACGTGACCCGCTATGAGTTCTGCCCTGTCCATCCGACAGCTCACCAAGACCTACGGCAACGGCTTCCAGGCCCTCAACGGCATCGATCTGGACGTCGCCGAAGGCGATTTCTTCGCCCTGCTCGGCCCCAATGGGGCCGGCAAGTCCACCACCATCGGCATCCTCTCGACCCTGGTCAACAAGACCAGCGGCACGGTGAATGTGTTCGGCCATGACCTGGACCGCCAGCCCGCAGCGCTCAAGCGCAGCATTGGCGTGGTGCCCCAGGAGTTCAACTTCAACCAGTTCGAGAAGACCTTCGACATCGTCGTGACCCAGGCGGGCTACTACGGCATCCCACCCAGGCTTGCCAAGGAGCGCGCCGAGCAGTACCTGACGCAACTGGGCCTGTGGGACAAGCGCGACGTGCCTTCGCGTTCGCTTTCCGGTGGCATGAAGCGGCGGCTGATGATTGCCCGTGCGCTCATCCACGAGCCGCGCCTGCTGATTCTCGACGAGCCCACCGCGGGCGTGGATATCGAACTGCGTCGCTCGATGTGGAGTTTTCTCACCGAGCTGAACCAGAAAGGCATCACCATCATCCTGACCACCCACTATCTCGAAGAAGCCGAGCAATTGTGCCGCCACATCGGCATCATCGACCACGGCACCATCGTCGAGAACACCAGCATGCGCAAGCTGCTGGGCAAGCTGCATGTTGAAACCTTCGTGCTCGACATCAGGCAGGAGCTGGCCCAGGCGCCGGTGCTGGCCGGCTACCCGTGCAGGCTGATCAACCCGCACAGCCTGGAAGTGCAGGTGGACAAGGATGCGGGCATCACCGCGCTGTTCGGCCAGTTGGCGCTGCAGAACATCGAGGTGCAAAGCCTGCGCAACAAGACCAACCGTCTCGAGGAGCTGTTCGTGTCACTGGTGGAAAAGAACCTGGCGAAGGTGGCGGTATGAATGTGGAATTGCAGACCAACTGGGTCGCCCTCAACACCATCGTCTACCGTGAAGTAAGACGCTTTTTGCGGATCTGGCCCCAGACCCTGCTGCCACCGGCGATCACCATGGTCTTGTACTTCGTGATCTTCGGCAACCTGATTGGCCGGCAGATCGGCGACATGGGCGGCTTTACCTACATGGAGTACATCGTGCCGGGGTTGATCATGATGTCGGTGATCACCAACTCCTACGGCAACGTGGTGTCGAGCTTCTTCGGCAGCAAGTTCCAGCGGTCGATCGAAGAGCTGATGGTCTCGCCGGTTTCGCCGCACATCATTCTGATCGGCTATGCCATGGGAGGCGTGCTGCGCGGACTGGCGGTCGGCGTGATCGTGACCCTGCTGTCGCTGTTCTTCACCGATCTGCAGGTGCACCACCTGGGCATTACCGTGCTGGTGGTAGTGCTGACCGCGACCATCTTCTCGCTGCTGGGCTTCGTCAACGCGGTGTTCGCGCGCAACTTCGACGACATCTCGATCATACCGACCTTTGTACTGACGCCCCTGACGTACCTGGGCGGGGTGTTCTATTCGATCAGCCTGCTGCCGCCGTTCTGGCAGACCGTGTCGCTGGCCAACCCGGTGCTGCACATGGTCAACTCGTTCCGCTACGGCATCCTAGGGGTTTCGGATATCCGTATCGGCACGGCCATCACCTTCATGCTGGTCGCTACTGCGGTGCTGTATACGCTCTGCGTTCGCCTGCTGGTCAGCGGCCGCGGCATGCGTACCTGACCGCGCCGTCTTGCGCCGGCGCCACTGCCGGCCTACCCACCATCGCCAGTAGAACATGGTGAGGCAGTAGGCCAGGGCGCCGAGCAGCACGCCGCATACCACCGAGCCCAGCAGGAAGGGCTGCCACAGGGTGGAGAGCTGATCGGTGATCCACTCGAAGGTCAGCTCCTCGGGGAGGCTGCGCGGCGGGATCTGCATCAGCCAGGCGCCCACCATGTACGTGCAGAAAAACACCGGCGGCATGGTGATCGGATTAGTCAGCCAGACCAGGCTGACCGCGATGGGCATGTTGCCACGCACGCCGATCGCCAGGCAGGCAGCCAGCAGCATCTGCATGGGTATCGGAATGAATGCCGCGAACAGGCCAACGCCCATGGCGCGCGCCACCGAGTGGCGGTTCAGGTGCCAGAGGTTGGGGTCGTGCAACAGCCGGCCCAGAAAGCGCAGGGACTTGTGCTCCCGGATAGTGGTCGGATCCGGCATGTAGCGTTTGAAAATTCTGCGCGGCATGTAGGGTCTCGGCTGAGTGAGTGGGCCAGTATGCACCCGATTGCCTGAATGCCCTGTTCAGACTTTGTGACAAATATTAAGCAGGCACGCCTTCACCCTTGGTCTATTCCTCTCCAGGCGTTTTTCGTTTTGGAGCGGTAGTCATGCGCACAGGGATGTTTGCGCTTGCGGGGGGAATGTTGTGCCTGGGCTGGTTGCCGGTGTTGCCATCTGTCGGATGGCTCTGCGCGCTGGTGCTCCTGGGGTTCGGCTGCCTGTGCACGCGGGGGTGGCCGCTGGGCGTCGGCGTGCTTGGCCTGTGCTGGGCCTGCTGGTCGGCGCAGGCGGCGCTGGATGGGCGGCTCGACCCGGCGCTGGACGGCCGCACCCTGTGGCTTGAAGGGCAGGTGGCAGGCCTGCCGGAGCGTGGCGAACGCGTGGTGCGCTTCGAGCTTGAGGAGGCCCAGTCGCGCCGCGCCAAGCTGCCACGCCGCCTGCAATTGAACTGGTTCGATGGCCCGGCCGTGCGCAGCGGCGAGCACTGGCGCCTGGCCGTCTCGCTCAAGCGCCCCCACGGGCTGCTCAACCCCCATGGCCCTGACCGGGAAGCGCGCCTGCTGGCCAGGCGCATTGGCGGTACAGGCACGGTCAAGGCCGGCACCCTGCTGCAGCCCGCCACTGCCCGCTGGCGGGACGACCTGCGCCAGCGCTTGCTGAGAGTGGATGCGCAGGGCCAGCAGGCCACGCTGGTCGCCTTGGTGCTAGGTGATGGCACAGGTCTGGCCCGCGAAGACTGGCAGATCTTGCGCGACACCGGCACGGTCCACCTGATGGTGATCTCGGGTCAGCATATCGGCTTGCTGGCGGGGTTGATCTATGCGCTGGTTGCCGGACTGGCACGGCTGGGCTGGTGGCCACAGCGCCTGCCGTGGCTGCCTTGGGCCTGCGCGTTGGCCATGCTGGCCGCGCTGGGCTACGGTGGGCTCGCCGGCTTTCAGGTGCCGGTGCAGCGCGCCTGCCTGATGCTGGCGGTGGTGCTGCTGTGGCGCTTGCGCTACCGGCAATTGGGTGTGTTTCTTCCGCTGCTGCTGGCGCTCGATGCGGTGCTGATCTTCGAGCCGTTGGCGAGCCTGTTGCCAGGGTTCTGGTTGTCGTTCAGCGCAGTGGGCGTGCTGATCTTCACCTTTGCCGGGCGCCTTGGCGGCTGGCGCCCCTGGCAAGCCTGGACGCGCGCCCAGTGTGTGATAGCTGTCGGCCTGTTGCCAGCCTTGCTGGCGCTGGGCTTGCCGGTCAGCCTCAGTGCGCCATTGGCCAACCTGGTGGCGGTGCCGTGGATCAGCCTGGCGGTGTTGCCGATCGCGTTGCTGGGCACCGTGCTGCTGCCGATTGCCGGCCTGGGTGAGGGATTGCTGTGGGTGGCAGGCGGCTTGCTCGATGTGCTGTTCAGCTTACTGGAGAGGGTGGCGCAATGGCGTCCTGCATGGCTGCCCGAGCCGTTGCCGTGGTGGGCATGGGCGCTGGTCTGCACGGGTGCGGTGCTGGTGCTGCTGCCGCGCGGCCTGCCAGTGCGCGTGCCCGGCGCGGTGATGCTGCTGGCGCTATGGGTGCCCCGGGAGCAGATACCCGAAGGCGAGGTCGAAGTCTGGCAACTGGATGTCGGCCAAGGGTTGGCGATTGTGTTGCGTACTCGCCACCACACGTTGCTCTATGACGCCGGCCCAGCCATGGGCAAGGCCGACCTGGGCGAGTGGGTGGTGTTGCCGACCCTGCGCAAGCTGGGAGTGAGCCAGCTCGACCTGATGCTCATCAGTCATGCCCATGCCGACCACGCCGGGGGTGCGGGAGCCATCGCCCGTGGGTTGCCGATCACCCGGGTACTCAGCGGCGAGGCTGCGCAGTTGCCTGCGGCCCTGCAGGCCCGGCCTTGTATCAGCGGCGAGCGCTGGGAATGGGATGGCGTGTGGTTTTCGCTCTGGCGCTGGGCTGAGGGGCCGGACAGCAACCAGCGCTCGTGCGTGTTGCTGGTCGAGGCGCAGGGCGAGCGGCTGTTGCTGGCGGGCGACATCGAGGCGGCTGCCGAGCGTGCCTGGCTGGCCGCCACGCCGGTGCCGCGAGTCGACTGGTTGCAGTCCCCGCATCACGGTAGCCGCAGCTCATCCACCGAAGCGTTCATCAAGGCTGCCGCGCCCCGTGGCGTATTGATCTCGCGGGGCCTTCACAACGGCTTTGGCCATCCCCATGCCGAGGTCATGGCGCGCTATCGGCGGCACGGGCTGCAGATCCATGACTCCGCGCTGCACGGCGCCTTGCGCCTGCGCCTGGGCAGCCATGGCGAGGTGGAAGCACTGCGCAGCCAGCGGCGCTTCTGGCGCTAGCGCTGCAACGCCCGGCGACCTTCGGCAGATGAGCCCCTCTCGGTCCTATGGTAGAGTGGCGGACTTTTTCAGGGGGATA
Organism: Pseudomonas fluorescens; assembly: GCF_902498185.1. GTDB lineage: Bacteria > Pseudomonadota > Gammaproteobacteria > Pseudomonadales > Pseudomonadaceae > Aquipseudomonas > Aquipseudomonas fluorescens_BS. The sequence continues at coordinate 72,121 of NZ_CABVIX010000001.1, forward strand.
TTCAACGTGTGGGAATTGGTCAAGTCCGGTGGTTGGATGATGGTGCCGATCATTCTGAGTTCCATCGCTGCCATGGCTATCGTTGCTGAACGTCTGTGGACCCTGCGCGCCAGCCGCGTGACCCCGCCCCACCTGCTCGGCCAGGTGTGGGTCTGGATCAAGGACAAGCAGCTCACCGGCGACAAGCTCAAGGCGCTGCGTGCCGATTCGCCACTGGGCGAGATCCTCGCCGCGGGCCTCGCCAATTCCCGGCACGGCCGCGAGATCATGAAGGAATGCATCGAGGAGGCCGCTTCCCGGGTCATCCACGACATGGAGCGCTACATCAGCGCCCTGGGCACCATCGCCGCGATGGCGCCGCTGCTCGGCCTGCTCGGTACGGTGCTGGGCATGATCGATATCTTCAGTGCCTTCATGGGCTCGCAGATGACGGCCAATGCCGCGGTACTGGCCGGGGGGATCTCCAAAGCCCTGGTCACCACCGCGGCCGGCCTGATGGTGGGTATTCCTGCGGTGTTCTTCCACCGTTTCCTGCTGCGCCGCATCGATGAGCTGGTGGTGGGCATGGAGCAGGAAGCGATCAAGCTGGTCGAAGTGATCCAAGGCGATCGCGAAGTCGAAGTGGCCGGAGGCAAGGCGTGAAGTTCCGGCGCAACCGACAGCGCGAGAATGTGGATATCAACCTGGCGTCCTTGATCGACGTGGTCTTCGTACTGCTGTTGTTCTTCGTGGTCACCACCACCTTCACCCGCGAGACCCAGTTGCGCGTCGAGCTGCCCGAGGCCGACAGCGCCACGGTAGCAACGGACGAGCAGGGCAAGCAGGTCGAAATCACCATCAGCGCCGAGGGCGTCTACTCGGTGAACAACAACCTGCTGCCCAAGAGCGACCTGGCGACCCTGAGCGAGGCGATCGAACAGGCGTCCGCTGGGGATCACCAGTTGCCGCTGTCGATCAGTGCTGACGGCAAGACGCCGCACCAGGCCGTGGTCACTGCAATGGATGCCGCCGGCAAGCTCGGCTTCAGCCAGCTGCGCATGACCACCGTCGAGGCGGCCCAGGGGACGCCTTGATGGCCTTCGCCGACCGCCTGCTCGCTGCCTGGTACACCGGTCACCCCGCGCTGGCGCTGCTGCGTCCGCTCGAAGCGTTGTACCGCAGAGTGGTACAACGCAAGCGCCTGCGTTTTCTCAACGGCGAGAGCCCAAGCTACCGCGCCCCGGTCCCGGTGGTGGTGGTGGGCAATATTACCGTCGGAGGGACCGGCAAGACGCCGATGATCCTCTGGCTGATCGAGCATTGCCGAGCTCAGGGGCTGCGCGTTGGCGTGGTCAGCCGGGGCTATGGCGCCAAGCCGCCGCAGCTGCCCTGGCGGGTCAGGGCCGACCAGTCTGCAGGACAGGCGGGCGATGAGCCGTTGCTGATCGTCCAGCGTACCCAGGTGCCGCTGATGATCGACCCGGACCGCTCGCGGGCCGTGCAGGCGCTGCTGGACAGCGAACCCCTCGACCTGATCCTGTGTGACGATGGCATGCAGCACTACCGCCTGGCCCGTGACCTTGAGCTGGTGCTGATCGATGCCGCCCGTGGGCTTGGCAATGGCCGCTGCCTGCCGGCCGGGCCGCTGCGCGAACCGGTGGAGCGCCTGGCCGAAGCGGACGCGGTGCTGTTCAACGGCGCGCCGGCCGACCGCGACCAGGGCTTCGCATTCAGCCTGCAGCCCGTGGCCTTGGTCAATGTACGCAGCGGCGAGCGCCGCGGCCTGGGCCTCTTTCCCGCGGGCCAGGCGCTGCATGCCGTGGCTGGCATCGGTAATCCCCAGCGTTTCTTCAATACCCTGCAAGGGCTAGACTGGCAGCCGATACCACATCCCTTCGCCGACCATGCGCAGTTCAGCGCCGAGAGCCTGGCGTTCAGTCCGGCGCTGCCGCTGGTCATGACCGAAAAGGACGCGGTGAAGTGCCGGGCCTTCGCGGCCCAGGACTGGTGGTACCTGGCAGTGGACGCAGTGCCTTCCCCGGCCTTCGTCGGCTGGTTCGACGCGCAGCTCAAGCGCTTGCTTCCCTGACTTTTCATTTTCCGGCCGATGGCCTCAAGGACTTTCCATGGACACCAAACTGCTCGATATCCTTGCCTGCCCGATCACCAAGGGTCCGCTCAAGCTCAGCGCCGACAAGACCGAGCTGATTAGCAAGGGCGCAGGCCTTGCCTACCCGATCCGTGACGGCATCCCGGTGATGCTCGAAAGCGAAGCACGCACCCTGACCGACGACGAGCGCCTGGACAAATGAGCCTGGACTTCACCGTGGTGATTCCTGCCCGCCTGCGCTCGACGCGCCTGCCGGGCAAGCCGCTGCTGCTGATCGCCGGCAAGCCGATGATCCAGCATGTCTGGGAGCAGGCCCGCAAAAGCGCGGCCAGTCGCGTGGTCATCGCCACCGATGACGCCAGCATCCTCGAGGCATGCAAAGCCTTCGGCGCCGAGGTGCTGATGACCCGTGCCGACCATGAGTCAGGCACCGATCGTCTGGCCGAGGTTGCCGCGCAACTGGGCCTGGCAGCAGATGCCATCGTGGTCAACGTGCAGGGCGACGAGCCGCTCATCCCAGCCGTGATCATCGACCAGGTGGCGGCCAACCTGGCCGCGCACCCCGAGGCTCGAATCGCCACGCTCGCCGAGCCGATCGATGAGCCTGAGGTGGTGTTCAATCCCAATGCGGTCAAGGTGGTCAGTGACCGTAACGGCCTGGCCCTGACCTTCAGCCGTGCGCCCTTGCCGTGGGCCCGGGACGTCTTCGCCAAAGGTCGCGATGAGCTGCCAGAGGGCGTGCCTTATCGCCGACACATCGGCATGTACGCTTATCGCGCGGGTTTTCTGCATGACTTCGTCAGCTGGGGTCCATGCTGGCTCGAGCAGACCGAATCGCTGGAGCAGCTGCGGGCCCTGTGGCATGGCGTGCGTATCCACGTCGCCGATGCCATCGAGGCGCCGCCGGTAGGCGTGGATACCCCGCAAGACCTGGAGCGCGTACGGCGCTTGCTGGAGGCCTGAGGTGGCTGCGCAGTGGCAGGAACAGGTGTCCCTCAAGCCTTACAACAGTTTCGGCATCGACGTGAAGGCGCGCTATTTCACCCAGGTGCGCGACGACGTAGAGGTCCGCCAGGCTCTGGCGGGCGCGGCTGCAGAGGATGTCCCGGTGCTGGTGATCGGCGGCGGCAGCAACCTGCTGCTCACCGGTGATGTTCAGGCGTTGGTCATGCACATGGCCAGCCGCGGGCTTCGTGTGCTTGAAGACGATGGCGAGCGGGTGGTGGTGGAGGCCGAGGCCGGTGAGCCTTGGCATCCCTTCGTGCAGTGGGCTTTGCGCCAGGGCCTTACCGGCCTGGAAAACCTCAGCCTGATCCCTGGCACGGTCGGCGCGGCGCCGATGCAGAACATCGGCGCCTACGGTGTGGAGATCAAGGATGTGTTCGCCGGGCTCACTGCGCTCGACCGCCAAAGCGGCGAGACTCGTGAGTTCACCGTGGAAGAATGTGCATTCGCCTACCGTGACAGTGTGTTCAAGCGCAATTCTGGCCGCTGGCTGATCCTGCGCGTGCGCTTTGCCTTGCACCGCACCTTGCAGGCGCACCTGGAATACGGTCCGGTGCGCCAGCGCTTGCGCGAGCAGGGCATCGAGCATCCAACGGGGCAGGCCATCGGCGACGCGATCTGCGCTATTCGCCGGGAAAAGCTGCCTGATCCGGCCGAGCTGGGGAATGCGGGCAGTTTCTTCAAGAATCCTGTGGTATCGATGGCGTTGGCCGAGCGGATTCGCGAGGAGCATCCAGGCGTGGTGGCGTACCCCCAGGGGGATGATCAGGTCAAGCTCGCGGCCGGCTGGCTGATCGAGCAGGCGGGGTGGAAGGGTTACCGTGAGGGCGATGCCGGCGTACACCGCTTGCAGTCGCTGGTGCTGGTCAACTATGGCCGGGCCACGGGGGCGCAGTTGCATGGGCTGGCCTGCAGGATCCAGGCGGATATTCACGAGCGTTTTGGTGTGGAGTTGGAGATGGAGCCGAATCTGTACTGAGCACCACCCTCCCAGGATCGCGGTGACAGATATGAAAAAGCCCCGCCAGTGCGAACTGGCGGGGCTTTTTATTCAGCGTGGGGCATCAACCGTGAGGTTTGTGCTCTTGGGCTGAGGCCAGGGCAGCAGCCTCGGCTTCACGCTTGCGGCGACGCACTTCACGCGGGTCGTTGGGCGCGCGGCCGTTCGGCAGGAAGCCGGTGGCAGCTTCCTGGGCCGCAGGCGCTTCGACGGGCGCAGGCTCGACAGCTACCGGGGCCTCTTCGACCGCTTCTGGTTGAACTTCGACAACCGGAGTTGGCGCTTCAACAACAGGGGCTTGGTCCACTGGCGCTTCAGCAGTCTCGGCTGTGACAGCCTCGGCCTGGACCACTGCTGGTTCGGCAGCAGGGGTTTCTTCGGCCGGGGCCGTGTAAACCGGTGCTTGCACAACAGGCTGTGGCACCACTTCGACCACTGGCTCGGCGCTCGGCTCGATCACGGCAACCGGTTCGCTGACAGGCTGTTCGACCACTGGGGTAGCGGCAACTTCGTCTGCGGCAGTCACGGCTTCGGCCGGAACGACTTCGACGGCAGGTTCAGCGCGCTCGCTTTCAACGGCTGGGGCTTCAGCGGGTTCAGCCTGACCAGTCGCCTCGGTGGCGCGCTCGGCTTGCTGGTGAGCTTGAGCTTCGGCATTGGCGCTGATGTTGCTGGTGGCAACGGCAGCGGTCACCGCCAGGCCTGCGGCCAGCTCGGCACCCAGGCCGGCAGGCTTGGGCTGCTCGTTCTGACCTTCGTCGGTGCCTTCAGCATTGCCTTCGGCTTCACCGCCTTCGATCAGGTCACCGTTGGCATCGCGTTGACGCTCGCGGCGGTTGCTGCGGCGACGCTGACCGCGGGAGCGGCGGCGTGGGCGTTCGCCCTCGGCGCCTTCCTGCTGATCGTCCTGCAACAGCTCTTCGTTCGGCAGTTGCTCTTCGGCAGCCTCTTCAACCAGTTCGGCCGATTGTGGCTGCTGCTCTTCACGCGGTGGACGCGGCTGGCGCTCTTCGCGAGGAGCACGTTCTTCACGGGCAGGACGCTCTTCGCGAGGCGCACGTTCCTCACGCGGGGCGCGCTCTTCGCGAGGTGCGCGCTCTTCACGTGGGGCACGCTCTTCACGCGGTGCACGTTCTTCGCGGGCTACACGCTCTTCACGTGGGGCACGCTCCTCACGTGGTTGACGCTCTTCGCGGGCAGCGGGGGTAGCATCCAGCGGCTCGCGCAGTTCACGCACACGTTCTTCACGGTTGCCGCGACGCTCGTCACGCGCCTGGCGTGGCTGGCGTTCTTCGCGCGGAGCGCGCTCTTCACGGGGTGCGCGTTCTTCACGCGGGGCACGTTCTTCACGCGGGGCACGCTCTTCACGTGGGGCGCGTTCCTCGCGTGGCTGACGCTCTTCACGCGGGGCGCGCTCGGCACGTTCTTCGCGCGGCTTGCGCTCGTCGTCGCGGCGGCCACCGCGGTTGCGGCTCTGCTGGCGGCCGTTGCGGCGTTCTTCGTTGCGCTGCGGACGCTCGGCGGCAGGCTTCTCGGCGACGGCAGGGGCGGCGACAGGCTCTTCCTTGGCAGCGAACAGGCTGACCAGCGACTTCACCAGGCCTTTGAACAGGCTTGGCTCAGGGATGGCTGCCGGGGCAGGCGCCACAGGCGCGGCTGGCTGTGGCTCGGCGGTGGCGGGCACCGGGGCGTTGGCGCGGGCCGGAGCAGTCTTGACCGCGGCTTCCTGGCGAACCAGGGTGCGGGTGGCAGCGGTCTGCGGAACTTCCTCGACCTCGGCTGCGGCAATCTCGTAGCTCGATTGGGCGTTCAGCGCTTCGGGGTTGTCGTCGCGCAGGCGCTGGACTTCGAAGTGCGGGGTTTCGAGGTGGTCGTTCGGCAGGATGATGATCCGCGCACGGGTGCGCAGTTCGATCTTGGTGATCGAGTTGCGCTTCTCGTTGAGCAGGAAGGCGGCTACCGGGATCGGCACCAGAGCACGAACCTCGGCGGTGCGGTCCTTCAGGGCCTCTTCTTCGATCAGGCGCAGGATGGCCAGCGACAGGGACTCGACGTCACGGATGATGCCGGTGCCGCTGCAGCGCGGGCAGACGATGCCGCTGCTCTCGCCCAGGGAAGGACGCAGGCGCTGGCGGGACATCTCGAGCAGGCCGAAGCGCGAAATGCGGCCGACCTGGACGCGGGCGCGGTCGGCTTCGAGGCACTCGCGGACCTTTTCTTCGACGGCGCGCTGGTTCTTGGCCGGGGTCATGTCGATGAAGTCGATGACGATCAGGCCGCCGATGTCACGCAGGCGCAGCTGGCGGGCGATTTCTTCAGCCGCTTCCAGGTTGGTCTGCAGTGCGGTCTCCTCGATGTCGCTGCCTTTGGTGGCGCGCGCCGAGTTGATGTCGATCGAGACAAGGGCTTCGGTCGGGTCGATGACGATCGAGCCGCCCGACGGCAGGTCGACCACGCGCTGGAAGGCGGTCTCGATCTGGCTTTCGATCTGGAAGCGGTTGAACAGCGGGACGCTGTCTTCGTAGAGCTTGACCTTGCTGGCGTACTGCGGCATCACCTGGCGAATGAAGGTCAGGGCTTCTTCCTGGGCGTCGATGCTGTCGATCAGCACTTCGCCGATGTCCTGGCGCAGGTAGTCGCGGATGGCGCGGATGATGACGTTGCTTTCCTGGTAGATCAGGAACGGCGCGGCGCGGTCGAGGGACGCTTCCTTGATGGCGGTCCACAGCTGCAGCAGGTAGTCCAGGTCCCACTGCATCTCTTCACTGCTGCGGCCCAGGCCTGCAGTGCGGACGATCAGGCCCATGTCGGCGGGGGCAACCAGGCCATTGAGGGCTTCGCGCAGCTCGTTGCGCTCTTCGCCTTCGATGCGGCGGGAGATGCCACCGGCGCGCGGGTTGTTCGGCATCAGCACCAGGTAACGGCCAGCCAGGCTGATGAAGGTGGTCAGGGCCGCGCCCTTGTTGCCACGCTCTTCCTTCTCGACCTGGACAATGACTTCCTGGCCTTCGCTCAGGACTTCCTTGATGTTGACGCGGCCTTCGGGGGCTTTCTTGAAGTACTCGCGGGAAATTTCCTTCAGCGGCAGGAAGCCGTGACGCTCGGAGCCGAAGTCGACGAAGGCGGCTTCGAGGCTGGGCTCGATGCGAGTGATCTTGCCCTTGTAGATGTTGGCTTTTTTCTGCTCACGCGCGCCAGACTCGATGTCCAGGTCGTAGAGACGTTGACCGTCCACCAGAGCTACACGCAACTCTTCGGGTTGAGTTGCGTTAATCAGCATTCTTTTCATGTAGTACCGTCGGTTTCCGGGCTGCCGGAAACGGCGTTCGGCACACACGACTTCTCATGGTCGGTGTCAGGGTGCGCAAAGGGTGGCGAGCCACCCCCGTGTCCAGCAACATTCAGTACCGACTGGTTGCCCAGTGCTGCCGAAGTCGCGACGACGCGTCCTGCTTGCTGTTGTGCCAGATGCACTCAGTCAGGAGGAGGAATCAGCCTTCGGCCGTGGACACCCTTGGGGCATCTTGATCAAGACCGGGTCCGCTCGCCGGGCCAAACAGTGGCCGGTGGCCGGACGCGGTACTACACGGTCCGATGGTTGTGCATCTCCACCCTACACGTATCCCTGATAATCGGGTGCTGCCGCGCGCTGAATCCGCAACGGGTTGCATTTATCGCCATCTCCTACAGGGAGCTGGCGCATTCATGTCCAAGGCAGGTATTTCCGAAGCATTCGCCTGGGCTGCGTGGAAACGACGGTGTTGGCTGAGTACAGTGAAAAATAACAGGTAAGGGGGTGAAACACCGCTCTTGTCGTTTTTTTTCGGTCTTCCGAACTCGGCGCTGGTGGCGATTCCAGGCATTCCGTAAACTGGCAAAAACCCCGTCGGACGGCCTCGCGTCCTGGTGAATTGCGTTGGCCAGGGCCGGCGCTGTGCCATGTGCCGCTGACCTACCGCTTTTGGCGGCGTTCGCGACTATAGCAGCAATCATTAAGTGCTTCAAATCCATCAAAAATTGTTATGATTCCCAAATGACGACCAATAACCCTCCGACCTCCGGCGTGAAGCTGATCGAGGTCGCGCCGGAACTTGCCGGCCAGCGCATCGACAATTTTCTCATCACCGCGCTCAAGGGCGTGCCCAAGACCTTGATCTACCGCATATTGCGCAAGGGCGAGGTGCGGGTGAACAAAGGCCGCATCAAGCCTGAGTACAAGTTGCAGGCCGGTGACATCGTGCGCGTGCCTCCGGTGCGCCTGCCCGAGCGCGACGAGCCGGCGCCGGTGGCCCAGGGCCTGTTGCAGCGCCTGGAGGCCGCCATTGTCTATGAGGACAAGGCGCTCATCGTGCTCAACAAGCCAGCCGGTATCGCCGTGCACGGCGGCAGCGGCTTGAGCTTCGGCGTGATCGAGGCGCTGCGCCAGATGCGCCCGGACGCCAAGGAGCTCGAGCTGGTGCATCGCCTTGACCGCGACACGTCCGGCCTGCTCATGATCGCCAAGAAACGCAGCATGCTGCGCCACTTGCACGCTGCCCTGCGGGGTGATGGCGTCGACAAGCGCTACATGGCCCTGGTCCGCGGGCACTGGGCGAGCGCCAAGAAGCAGGTGAACGCGCCGCTGCAGAAGAGCAACCTGCGCTCCGGCGAGCGCATGGTCGAGATCAACGACGAAGGCAAGGAGGCGCTGACGATGTTCCGCGTGCTCCGCCGTTTTGGTGAGTTCGCCACGTTGGTGGAGGCGCGGCCGATCACTGGCCGTACCCACCAGATTCGTGTTCATGCCTTGCACGCCGGGCACTGCATCGCCGGTGACAGCAAGTACGGCGACGAGGATTTCAGCCGTGAGATCCGCGAGCTCGGTGGCAAGCGCCTGTTCCTGCATGCCTATGCGCTGACCGTGCCGCTGCCCGACGGCGGGCAATTGAAGGTCGAGGCGCCGGTGGATGAAATGTGGGCCAAGACCGTGGAGCGGCTGAGTGCATCCTGACTACGACCTGCTGATTTTCGACTGGGACGGCACCCTTGCCGACTCCATAGGCCGTATTGTCCTGGCCATGAACGCGGCGGCCGAGCGCGCGGGCGAGGCGCCGAGCGCCGAGGAAGCGGTAAAGGGCATCATCGGCCTGGCGTTGGCCGAGGCGATCAGCGTGCTTTATCCGCATCTGGACGCGGACCAGGTCGCAAGCTTTCGTCAGCACTATGCCGACATCTATATGGCCCTGGACGAACAGCCTTCGCCGCTGTTCGAGGGGGTGACCGAGGCGCTCGAGACGTTTCGTGCCGAGGGCTACCGGCTGGCGGTAGCCACCGGCAAGGCCCGTCGCGGGCTTGACCGGGTGCTGCGCGCGAACGGCTGGGAGGGTTACTTCGACATCACCCGCGCCGCCGACGAAAGCCGTGGCAAGCCTCACCCGCAGATGCTCGAGGAGATCCTGGCTCATTGCCAGGTAGAACCGGGACGGGCGCTGATGGTCGGAGATTCATCGTTCGACCTGTTGATGGCCCGCAACGCCGGCATGCATTGTGTCGCGGTCGGCTACGGTGCGATGTCGCTGCAGGCCTTGAGCGAGTTCGGCCCAGAGCTGTGCATCGATCATTTTTCGCAGTTGCGCGACTGGCTGGGTCAGCATCGCGCACGCTAACGTGCAAGGTAGGTGAGCATGACTGACGAGTGGAAGGCGCCCGAACCCGGGCCCGAGGAGCGGGAAGAGCGCAAGAGCTGGCTGCTGCTGGAGAAGACCCTGTTGGCCGGCGTTCAGGAGCAGCGTCGTGCGCGGCGCTGGGGCATCTTCTTCAAGCTGCTGACCTTCGTCTACCTGATCGGCCTGCTGGCACTGTTCTCGCCCCTGATGAGCTTCGACAAGGCCGCATCGCGAAGCGCAAGCCATACCGCGCTGGTCGAAGTGCGCGGGATGATCGCCGATCAGGAGCCGGCCAGCGCCGACAACATCATTTCCGGCTTGCGCGATGCGTTCAAGGACGAGAAGACCAGGGCGGTGATCCTGCGGATCAACAGTCCGGGCGGCAGTCCCGTGCAGTCAGGCTACATCTATGACGAGATCCGCCGCCTGCGCGGCGAGTATCCTGGCATCAAGCTGTATGCGGTGATCAGTGACCTGGGTGCGTCCGGTGCCTACTACATCGCCAGTGCGGCCGACGAGATCTACGCCGACAAGGCCAGCCTGGTGGGTTCCATTGGCGTCACGGCGGCCGGCTACGGGTTCGTTGGCACCATGGAGAAGCTGGGCGTCGAGCGGCGCACCTACACGGCGGGTGAGCACAAGGCGTTTCTCGATCCCTTCCAGCCGCAGAAGCCGGAAGAGACCGCCTTCTGGCAGCAGGTGCTGGAAACCACGCATCGCCAGTTCATCGCCAGCGTCAAGCAGGGCCGTGGCGAGCGCTTGAAGGACAAGGAAAATCCCGATCTGTTCAGCGGCCTTATCTGGTCGGGCGAGCAAGCCAAGGCCCTGGGCCTGGTAGACGGCCTGGGCAGCGCCAGTTACGTGGCCCGCGACGTGATCGGCGAGAAGACCATCGTCGACTTCACCGTTCAGGAGTCGCCCCTGGATCGCTTCTCCAAGCGCCTTGGCGCCAGCGTGGCCGAGCGCCTGGCCCTGTGGATGGGCTTCCAGGGGCCGTCGCTGCGCTAGTTTTCCGCAAGGGGGAGGGGCGAGCTACGGTACCTGGATCCCCTCCTTGGTCAACATGTCCACCAGCCTGATCAGCGGCAGCCCCACCAGGCTTGTCGCATCTGGTCCGTGGGTGCTCTGGAACAGGCTCACCCCCAATCCCTCCGCCTTGAAGCTGCCCGCGCAGTCATAGGGCTGCTCGGCCGCCAGGTAGCGTTCGATGCGCGGCAAGTCCAGTTCGCGCAGGTTGACGGTAAAGGGCACGCAGTCGACCTGGCATTGGCCGGTGGCAGTGTTGAGCAGGGCCAGGCCAGTCAGGAAGGTGACCTGCTGCCCGCTGGCGGCCAGCAGCTGCTCGCACGCCCGGTCGTGATCATGTGGCTTGCCGAGGATCTGTTCGCCAAGCACTGCCACCTGGTCGGAGCCAATGATCAGATGGTCGGGATGGCTTCCCGACAGCGCTTCGGCCTTTTGCCGCGACAGGCGCCGGACCAGCTCTATGGCCGGCTCGTCGAACAGTCGCTGTTCGTCTATGTCGGGGCTTGCCCAGCTGAAGGGCAGGCGCAGGCGCTGCAGCAGTTCGCGCCGGTAGGGGGAGCTGGACGCCAGTAACAAGGGAAGCATGGTGGACTCCTGGTCAGATATCCGATTCTAACATGGGTGTTGTTGCCTAATTTCCTTTGACAGGGGCGGGGGGCATCCCTAGAATGCTGCGCCTATGTTGAATGACCCGATTCCACCTCACGTTGACCCGCGCAAATTGGCTGATCGCGGCGTAACCCTTCAGGGTTCGCTTGCGCTCGCCGATTTGAAAAGACTCTGCGACCCGCTTTCCGACACTGTCGGTACGGTGCAGGCGAAGTTCGATTTTGAACGAGATGAACAGAAGACTGTGGTGTTCCACAGTGAGCTGGACGTCGAGGTCAAGATGGTTTGCCAGCGTTGTCTTGAGCTGGTCACCCTGCCGATCCATAGCGAAAGTACTTACGCTGTGGTGAAGGAGGGTGCGAATACCCAGTCGTTGCCGAAAGGCTATGACGTGCTGGAACTGGGCGAAGATCCTTTGGATCTGCAGGCCCTGATCGAGGAAGAGCTGCTGCTTGCCCTCCCGATCGTACCTGCTCATCATCCGGAAGAATGCCAGCAGCCGGCGGGCGCCGATGAGCCCGAACCGAGCAAGGACGAGGTATCGCGGTCCAACCCGTTCAGTGTTTTGGCGCAGTTAAAGCGTGACCCAAACGTTTAGGAGTTAATCAATTATGGCTGTTCAGCAGAACAAAAAATCCCGCTCTGCCCGTGACATGCGCCGTTCGCACGACGCCCTGTCGGAAAACGCGCTGTCGGTAGAGAAAAGCACCGGTGAAGTTCACCTGCGTCACCACGTATCGCCTGAAGGCGTTTACCGTGGTCGTAAAGTGATCGACAAGGGCGCTGACGAGTAATCCTTGTCCGCTCAGGTCATCGCGATCGACGCAATGGGCGGGGACTTCGGTCCCCGCAGCATTGTCCAAGCGAGTATCGCCTGCCTCTCGGCTACACCCTCGCTGCACCTGGCCCTCGTCGGTCAACCCTCCCTGCTTGAATCTCTTGTCGCTGGCCAATCGGCAGCCGACCGCGCACGCCTGCAAATCGTTGCAGCCAGTGAAGCCATCGGCATGGACGAGCGACCCTCCCAGGCATTACGTGGCAAGCCCGATTCCTCGATGCGCGTCGCCCTTGAGCTGGTACGCGACGGCAAGGCCCAGGCCTGCGTGAGTGCCGGCAATACCGGCGCCCTGATGGCCCTGTCGCGCTTCGTGCTCAAGACCTTGCCAGGCATTGACCGGCCAGCGATGGTCGCCGCCATCCCGACCCAGTCCGGGTATTGCCAATTGCTGGATCTGGGCGCGAACGTCGACTGCACTGCCGAAAACCTCTACCAGTTCGCCGTCATGGGCTCGGTGGCTGCCCAGGCACTGGGGATCAGCCGGCCGCGGGTGGCATTGCTCAATGTGGGCATCGAAGACATAAAGGGCAACCAGCAGGTCAAGCTCGCGGCGAGCCTTCTGCAAAACGCCCGTGGGCTGAACTACACTGGTTTCGTCGAAGGCGACGGACTGTACCGGGGCGAGGCCGACGTGGTGGTATGCGACGGATTCGTCGGCAATATCCTGCTCAAGTCCAGCGAAGGCCTTGCGACCATGATCGCTGCGCGTATCGAGGCCTTGTTCAAGGGTGGGCTGATGGCCCGTGCCGCAGGGGCCGTGGCCATGCCGCTGCTCAAGCGGCTGCAGGCCGACCTGGCGCCTGCGCGGCATAATGGAGCAAGCTTCCTGGGCTTGCAGGGGATTGTCATCAAGAGTCATGGCTCGGCTGGCGTGCAAGGCTTGCAGAGCGCCATTCAGCGCGCCCTGATCGAGATCCAGGAAAACCTGCCACAGCGCCTGCATGGGCGCCTCGAAGACCTTTTGCTTTAGGTCTGGCGGCGGGGAGTGGTTAAATGTGACCCGTTGGTCTGCGTTCTCATCATAGTTTTCAGATTCCGCGTCCGGCCATTGGCCGGGCGCGGCGTATTTCGAACCAAAGATCATTAGGGGCTTGTTCAATGTCTGCATCCCTCGCATTCGTCTTTCCTGGTCAAGGTTCCCAGTCACTGGGCATGCTCGCCGAGCTGGGCGACCAGTACCCGCTGGTCATCGAGACCTTCAAGGAAGCTTCCGAGGCCCTGGGCTACGACCTGTGGGCGCTGATCCAGAACGGCCCGGAAGTGCAACTCAATCAAACCGACAAGACCCAGCCGGCCATCCTGACCGCCTCGATCGCCCTGTGGCGCCTGTGGCAGTCGCAGGGCGGCGCGCAGCCGGCGTTTGTCTCCGGCCACAGCCTGGGCGAATACAGCGCGCTGGTTGCCGCGGGCAGCCTGACGCTCAAGGACGCCGTTCGCCTGGTCGAGCGCCGTGGCCAGCTGATGCAAGAGGCTGTGCCGGCCGGGCAGGGCGCCATGGCGGCGATCCTGGGCCTGGACGACGCCGACGTCGTCGCCATCTGCGCGCAAGCGGCGCAGGGCGAGGTGGTCAGCGCGGTCAACTTCAACTCCCCTGGCCAGGTCGTCATTGCGGGTGCCAAGGCTGCTGTCGAGCGTGCCATGGAAGCCTGCAAGGCCAAGGGCGCCAAGCGTGCCCTGCCTTTGCCGGTGAGCGTTCCGTCGCACTGCGAACTGATGCGCCCGGCAGCCGAACGCTTCGCCGACTCGGTCAACGCGATCGACTGGAAGGCGCCACAGATTCCACTGGTGCAGAATGTCAGCGCCGCAGTCGCAACCGACCTGGATACCCTCAAGCGCGACTTGCTGGAGCAGCTGTACAAACCCGTTCGCTGGGTCGAGTGTGTCCAGACCCTGGCCGCGCAAGGCGCTGTTCAGCTGGTCGAGTGCGGCCCTGGCAAGGTTCTTGCTGGTCTCAACAAGCGCTGCGCGGACGGTGTCACCACCTACAACCTCAATACCCCTGATGCCTTCGCCGCCACTGCCGCGGCGCTGGCTTGAACTTGGAGACACTTGCATGAGCCTGCAAGGTAAAGTTGCACTGGTCACCGGCGCGAGCCGTGGCATTGGCCAGGCCATCGCCCTGGAACTGGGCCGCCTGGGTGCTACCGTCATCGGTACCGCCACCTCCGCCTCCGGGGCCGAGCGCATTGCCGCCATCCTGAAGGAGCACGGCATCGCCGGCACCGGTCTTGAGCTGAACGTCACCAGCGCCGAATCGGTCGCGGCGACCCTGGCGACTATCCAGGAGCAGTTCGGAGCGCCAGCGATTCTGGTCAACAACGCCGGCATCACCCGTGACAATCTCATGCTGCGCATGAAGGACGACGAGTGGTTCGACGTGGTCGATACCAACCTCAACAGCCTCTACCGTCTGTCCAAGGCCGTCCTGCGCGGCATGACCAAGGCCCGCTGGGGCCGGATCATCAGCATCGGTTCGGTAGTGGGTGCCATGGGCAATGTCGGCCAGGTCAACTATGCTGCTGCCAAGGCAGGCCTGGAAGGCTTCAGCCGCGCCCTGGCGCGTGAAGTCGGCTCGCGTGGCATCACCGTGAACTCGGTGACCCCTGGCTTCATCGACACTGACATGACCCGCGAGCTGCCGGAAGCGCAGCGCGAGGGTCTGCTGACCCAGATTCCTCTGGGCCGCCTGGGTCAGGCAGATGAAATCGCCAAGGTAGTGGCCTTCCTGGCGTCCGATGGCGCAGCCTACGTTACCGGCGCGACAGTACCGGTCAACGGCGGGATGTACATGTAACCTTGCAACTGATTGTGACGGATTGCTTCAAAAAAGAGTCATACTCGGAGCTTAAAATCCGTTATAAAGCTGCAACCAGATTCCCGGCAGAGGGTGAGTGTCAGGTTCGAGGCGCGTTATGCTTGAAAAGCAGGCGTCTTTCTATAAACTTGCACACCGGCCAGCTGCCTGACATATGTCCTTTAGGAGTGAAAACTAGGTATGAGCACCATCGAAGAACGCGTCAAGAAAATCGTTGCCGAACAACTGGGCGTCAAAGAAGACGAAGTCAAGACCACCTCTTCCTTCGTAGAAGACCTGGGCGCTGACTCGCTTGACACCGTTGAGCTGGTAATGGCTCTGGAAGAGGAATTCGAAACCGAGATTCCTGACGAAGAAGCCGAGAAGATCACTACCGTTCAAGCGGCTATCGACTACGTCAACGCCCACCAGGCGTAAGACGTTTTGTAGTCGTCGTTTCTTGACGGGAAAAACCGCACTGCCTTTGTTGGCGTGCGGTTTTTTCTTTGCAAGAACCGTCGTCAATGGAATAAGGAGAGAGCTGTGTCGCGTAGACGCGTCGTGGTCACCGGTATGGGTATGCTGTCGCCACTGGGTACGGATGTACCGAGCAGTTGGCAAGGCATTCTGGCTGGCCGCAGTGGCATTGGTCTGATCGAACATACGGACCTTTCTGCCTACTCCACCCGTTTTGGCGGCTCGGTGAAAGGCTTTGACGTCGAGCAGTATCTATCGGCGAAGGAAGCTCGCAAGCTTGACCTCTTCATCCAGTACGGCCTGGCGGCCGGTTTCCAGGCGGTGCGCAATGCCGGGCTGGAAGTCACCGACGCCAACCGCGAGCGCATCGGCGTGGCCATGGGCTCGGGTATCGGTGGCCTGACCAACATCGAAGAAACCAGCCGTACCTTGCATGACCAAGGCCCTCGGCGGATTTCACCATTCTTCGTGCCGGGTTCGATCATCAACATGATTTCCGGCTTCCTGTCGATCCATCTGGGCGTACAGGGGCCGAACTACGCTATTGCCACTGCCTGCACGACGGGCACCCATTGCATCGGCACCGCCGCGCGCAATATCGCGTACGGTGAAGCTGACGTGATGATTGCCGGTGGTGCCGAAATGGCGGCCTGTGGCCTGGGCATGGGCGGTTTTGGGGCATCCCGCGCGCTGTCCACGCGCAACGACGAGCCGACCCGTGCGAGCCGTCCCTGGGACAAGGGCCGTGACGGTTTCGTGCTGTCCGATGGTGCCGGCGCCCTGGTCCTCGAAGAGCTCGAGCATGCCAAGGCCCGCGGAGCCACCATCCACGCCGAGCTGGTTGGATTTGGCATGAGCGGCGATGCCTATCACATGACCTCGCCACCCGAGGACGGTTCTGGCGCTGCGCGGTGCATGGTCAATGCCCTGCGCGATGCCGGTCTGAACCCCGAGCAGGTCAGCTACATCAATGCCCACGGCACGTCGACGCCAGCGGGCGACCTCGCGGAGGCTTCGGCGATCAAGCGCGTGTTTGGCGATCACGCCTACAAGCTCGCGATCAGCTCCACCAAGTCGATGACCGGGCACCTGCTGGGTGCCGCTGGCGCGGTCGAGGCAATCTTCAGCGTACTGTCGATCAACGGCCAGGTGGCGCCTGCGACCATCAACCTGGATGAGCCAGACGAAGGCTGCGACCTGGACTTCGTGCCTCATGAGGCGCGTAACATGCCGATCGACGTGGTGCTGTCGAACTCCTTCGGCTTTGGTGGTACCAACGGTTCGCTGGTGTTTCGCCGGTTCGCCGGCTGATGCTCAGCTGGATCGATGGCCAGCCCGCGACCGCAGTCAACCTGCAGAATCGCGGACTGGCCTACGGCGATGGTCTGTTCGAGACCATCGCGGTGCGAGCCGGTCGTCCCGCCTTGCTGGAGCATCACCTCGCTCGCCTGACGCTGGGCTGCCAGCGCCTGGGTATCGAGGTCGATGCCGCACTGGTGCGTGACGAAATCTGCCGCTACGCAAGCCAGATGGGCGAAGGCGTGGCCAAGCTGATCCTCACCCGTGGCGATAGCCTGCGCGGCTATGCACCCGCCGCCGCAGCCGCGCCAAGGCGCATTCTCCAGGGCGGGCCACCCCCTGCCTATCCCGTGCATCACTCGGCGCAAGGTATTCGTCTGTTTGCCTGCCGCACCCGGCTGGCGGAACAACCGCTGCTGGCCGGGCTCAAACACCTCAATCGCCTGGAGCAGGTGCTGGCCCGCGCCGAGTGGCAGGACAGCGAACATGCCGAAGGGCTGATGTGCGATACCGCCGGGCGGGTCGTCGAGGGGGTCTACAGTAACCTGTTCATCGTTGCTGGCGGACAGCTGCTCACCGCCGACCTGAGCCGCTGCGGCGTGGCCGGGGTCATGCGTGCTGCCTTGATCGAGCACGCGGTCGCTGCCGGTATCATGGTGCAGATTCGAGACCTGTCACTGGCCGACCTTGAACAGGCGGACGAAGTTTTTGTCTGCAACAGCGTCTACGGGATATGGCCGGTTACAGGTTTAGCTTCACTGAACTGGCCCGCAGGTCCGCTCACCCGTAAACTGCAGGCCGTTGCCCGTACGCTACTGGATGCCTGATTCGTGAGACGTAAATTCTTGCTGCTGCTGGAGATGGGTTTGATTCTGGCCGGGCTGGCGTTTGGATGGTCAGCCTGGAAATTGAACTCGACCCTCGAGCAGCCGCTGCAGGTGAGCCAAGAGCGCCTGCTGGATGTGCCTACCGGCACCAATCCGAACCGCATGTTCTATCGTATGGAAGGGGAGGGTCTGCTCAAGGACGCCTTCTGGCTGCGCCTGTACTGGCGGTTCAACATGATCAACGTGCCCCTGCATACCGGCGAATACCGGATGACGCCCGGCATGACCGTCGAAGACCTGTTCGAGGTCTGGCGCCGTGGCGAGGTGGTGCAGTACAGCATGACCCTGGTCGAGGGCTGGACCTTCCGTCAGGTACGTAACGCCTTGGCCAGACACGAGAAGGTCAAGCAGACCCTCGAAGGCCTGAGCGATACCGAGGTCATGGAGCGTCTGGGTCATACCGGTGTATTCCCAGAGGGCCGCTTCTTCCCCGATACCTACCGTTTCGTCCGCGGCATGAGCGATGTCGAGCTCTTGCAGCAGGCCTACATGCGCCTGGACGAAGTCCTGGCCCAGGAGTGGGCCCAGCGCACTTCTGACCTGCCGTACCGCGACCCGTATCAGGCGCTGATCATGGCATCGCTCGTTGAAAAAGAGACCGGCGTGCCGCAAGAGCGCGGAGAGATTGCCGGTGTATTCATCCGCCGCTTGCGCCTGGGCATGATGCTGCAGACCGACCCGACGGTCATCTACGGCATGGGCGAGCGCTACAACGGCCGTATCACCCGTGGCGACCTGCGCGAGCCGACCCCCTACAATACCTACACCAATGCCGGCCTGCCGCCGACACCGATCGCCATGGTCGGCCGCGAGGCCATTCATGCGGCGCTGAACCCGGCGACAGGCTCAAGTCTGTACTTTGTCGCGAAGGGCGATGGCAGCCATATTTTTTCTGACGACCTGGATACGCACAATTCGGCGGTTCGCGAGTATCAGCTCAAGCGCCGCGCCGGATACCGTTCCAGTCCCGCGCCCCTGACGCAGCCGGGCGCCGACGAAGAGGCGGCACCCGCCGAGCAGCCTGCCGAGGACCCCGAGCCGCTGCCCGAGGCAAGCCCGGCACCCGATACTGGAGAGGCGCCCCAGCCTGTAGACCCGGCACCGACTCCTGAAACGGCGCCGCAATGATCCCACTGCAAGGAATACCTGTGAGCGGCTTGTTCATCACCCTGGAAGGCCCCGAAGGCGCGGGCAAGAGCACCAACCGCGATTACCTGGCGGCGCGCCTGCGTGAGCAGGGCCTTGACGTTGTGCTCACCCGCGAGCCGGGCGGCACGCCGCTGGCCGAGCGAGTCCGCGAGCTGCTCCTGGCGCCCAGCGACGAAACCATGCACGCCGATACCGAGCTGTTGCTGATGTTCGCTGCCCGCGCGCAGCACCTGGCGGGAGTCATACGTCCAGCCCTGGCGCGTGGCGCCGTGGTGCTGTGTGACCGCTTCACCGATGCCACGTACGCGTATCAAGGAGGGGGCAGGGGCTTGTCAGTGGAGCGCATCGCCACGCTGGAGACATTTGTCCAGGGCGACCTGCGTCCCGACCTTACATTGGTATTCGACCTGCCGGTGGAAATCGGCTTGGCCCGAGCCGCAGCCCGCGGCCGTCTGGACCGCTTCGAGCAGGAAGGTCTGGCCTTCTTCGAGGCTGTGCGCCAGGCGTACCTGCAGCGTGCTGGCCGCAATCCACAGCGCTACCGCCTCCTGGATGCCGCGCAAACGCTTGAGGCGGTGCAAACCGCCATCGACGGTCTGCTCCCGGCGATCGTGGAACGCTGCCGTGGCTGAGGCCTTTCCCTGGCAGCACGCGCTCTGGCAGCAACTGGCCGGGCGCAGCCAGCACGCCCATGCCTATCTCCTGCACGGTCCGCAGGGAATAGGCAAGCGCGCCTTGGCCGAGCGCCTGATGGCACGCCTGCTGTGCAAGCAGGCACAGGGGGCGGATGCCTGCGGCCAGTGCAAGTCCTGCCTGCTGCTCAAGGCGGGCAGTCATCCGGACAACTTCGTCCTGGAGCCAGAGGAGGCCGACAAGCCGATCAAGGTCGACCAGGTCAGGGAACTGGTGTCGTTCGTGGTGCAGACCGCGCAGATGGGCGGGCGCAAGGTGGTACTGATCGAGCCCGCCGAGGCGATGAACATCAATGCTGCCAATGCACTGCTCAAAAGCCTGGAAGAGCCTTCCGGCGACACCGTGCTGCTGCTGGTCAGCCACCAGTCGAGCCGCCTGCTGCCGACCATCAGGAGCCGTTGCCAGCAAGTGGCCTGTCCGCAGCCCAGTCTTGCCCAGAGCCAAGCCTGGCTGGCGCAGGCCCTGCCTTCATCCAGCGAGGAGGAGCACAGCGAGCTGCTCAGCCTGGCTGCGGGCTCGCCATTGCTGGCGGTGAAGCTGCAGGAGCAGGGTGTCCTTGAACAACGCGCGCTGGTTACCGACGGGGTCAAGAAGCTGCTCAAGCAGCAGCAGTCGCCGAGCCAGTTGGCCGAAGCGTGGAGCAGTGTCCCGCTGTTGCTGCTGTTCGACTGGTTCTGCGACTGGTCACACCTGATCCTGCGTTACCAGTTGACCCAGGACGAACAAGGGTTAGGCTTGAGCGATATGCGCAAGGTGGTCCAGTACCTGGCCCAGAAAAGCCGTCAGGACAAGGTCCTGGCTATTCAGGAGTGGGTGCTGGCCCAGCGCCAGAAAGTGCTCGGCAAGGCCAACCTGAACCGCGTTCTGCTGCTCGAGGCCTTGCTGGCTTCCTGGGCTCAATTGCCGGGCTCGCGCTGAACCCGGTCATTCTCCATTTTTCAACACGTGCCGTAAGCCCATGCTTGTAGATTCCCATTGTCACCTTGACCGTCTTGACCTGACCGCCCACCAGGGCTCCCTCGATGCTGCCCTGCAGGCAGCCCGTGCGCGTGGCGTCGGGCACTTTCTGTGCATAGGCGTCAGCGCCGAGAATGCCGGCGCGGTCAAGGCCTTGAGCGACCGCTACGTCGATGTGGACTGCTCGGTGGGCGTGCATCCGTTGGACCTGGCGCCGGGGGAGGCGCCAGCGCTGGAATGGCTGTTGCAGGAGTTGTCTCATCCGCATGTGGTGGCCATTGGCGAAACCGGCCTTGACTACCACTACGAGCCCGAAGCCGCCGAGCTGCAACAGGCGTCTTTCCGTTTGCACCTGGAGGCCTCGCGCATTACCGGCAAGCCAGTGATCGTGCATACCCGTGCCGCGCGGGCGGACACCCTGGCCCTGCTGCGTGAGGCAAACCTGCCCCAGGCCGGCGTCCTGCATTGCTTCACCGAAGACTGGGGAATGGCCAAGGCCGCACTGGACCTGGGCTATTACATTTCCCTGTCGGGCATCGTGACCTTCCGTAACGCAGAGGCATTGCGTGATGTGGCGCGTCAGGTGCCCGCGGACCGCCTGCTGGTTGAAACCGATTCGCCTTACCTGGCGCCTATTCCGTACCGCGGCAAGCCCAACCTGCCCGAATATGTTCGCGAAGTGGCGGAGTTCGTAGCCCTGGTCCGCGGCGAGCGCTACGAGCAGCTGGCCGAGCAGACCACGGCCAACTTCAAGCGCCTGTTCCCGTTGGCACGCGTGAACGCTCCAATGTGTCGGTAACTCGCACCAGGGCCGCCAACGACTGCACTTGCATCTTGCGCATGGCGTTGCCCCGGCGCACCTTCACTGTGATTTCACTCAGGTTCAGCAGCGACGCGACCTGCTTGTTCAGCAGACCCTGCACCACGAGCCGTACCACGTCCCGTTCTCCCTCGGTCAACGACATCCAGCGGCCCCGCAGCAGCGCGGTGGCCGCTTCGCGCTCGCGGCGCTCGCGGTCCTGTTCAAGTCCCTGATGGATGGCGTCCAGCAGATCCTGGTCTCTAAACGGCTTGCTCAGGAACTCGATGGCACCGCGCTTGATAGCGGTCACGCCCATGGCGATATCACCATGCCCGGTGATGAAGACTACCGGCAGTTCAATGCCCATCCTCAGCATCTGGCGATGAAAATCCATGCCGCTTTGCTCGGGCATGCGCACATCCAGTACCAGGCAGCCGGGCGTCTGCTCGATAGGCCTGGCAAGAAACGCCCGCGTGGAGGCGAACGCACGTACCGTCAGTCCGACCGAAGCCAGCAGGTCTTCCAGCGCCTCGCGCATGGAGCTGTCGTCATCGATCACGTAGACAACAGGTGGTGCGGAGCTGGAGAAAGGGGTTGTCATGCAGGCTCCTTGTCCAGGGTCGGCACGCTGAACCAGAACAGCGCACCCGCGTTTTCATTAGGTCTTGCCGAGATATGACCGCCGTTCGCTTCGACGATCGTTCGGCTGATGCTCAACCCGACACCGATTCCTTGCGCCTTGGTCGTCCAGAAGGCCTCGAACAGACGGTCGCGGTCGGCCTCGGCGAGTCCTGTGCCCGAGTCGCAGACGCTGAACACGATCATGGCCTGTTCGCAGGCCGAGGCAAGCGTGATGATGCGCCTGCCAGCTGGCGCCGGTGCCGTAGCTTCGATCGCATTGAGCAGGAGATTGCCAATCACTTGCTGCACCTGTACCCGGTCGGCCAGCGCAAGAGGCAGCTGCGGGCCTAGTTCGACCTCGAGAGCGATCCCCGCCCGTGCCATTTCATTCCTCGACATGGCGATGACCTCCCTGGCCGCCTCGTTGAAGTCAAAGGCCAGGCGTTGTGGCGGTTCGCCCTTGGTCAGGCTGCGCACCCGCGCAATGATATCGCTGGCACGCGTCGCATCGCTGAGAATGCGGTGCAGGGCCAGGCGTGCCTTGTCGAGGTTGGGGGGGTCTTGATCTAGCCAGCGCTGGCACGCATTGCCGCTGGTCACGATTGCGGCAAGCGGCTGATTGACCTCGTGCGCGATTGAAGTGGTCAGGCCTTCGAGGCTCTTGACCCTGGCGATGCGAAGGAGGCGCGCTTGGGCATCATGGGCGGCGGCGCGGGCCGCTTCCATCTTCAGTACAAGGTGGGCGGTAATGACGATCGAGACAATACTGATGGTCATGTTGACCAGGCCGGCGCGATAGTCCCCCTGGGCGGTGATGCCAAAGCTGAGCAGCGTCATGGCTATGCAGGCGCCGCTCAACGTCATCAGATACTGGCGGCCAAGGATCGGCGCGGCGGTGAGAATCACACCGGCGTAGAACACCGACACTGCGATTTCATAGCTCGTGGCGCTGTCGATGGAGAAGATCGCGGCCATCACTGCCGCCATGAGGGCGAGCCGAAGGATTGGTCTGGGGGTAGATGTTTCGGGCATGAGGTGCGTTTTCATCAGTTCATCAGGTATCAGGGGCCAGTGATCCGCAGGCTGGCCCCGGCCCAGGTCGGGGCCGATCCTGTGAGCGCGAGGCTACCATGGGGTGGGCGTGCTGGAGTGCTGATCACACACCTTGAAAAGACTGCGCAGGCCAGGGCATTGCGAAGCCAAGCCGTGGGCGCCTCAGCGCAGGGCGCCGGAATGCTTGACCATCAGCACCGGCACCGCGGTCAGCACCATCACTGCGAAGAGCTGGATCCACAGCGAGCCCTCCCAGGACAGCTCTGGCATCACCTGAAAGTTCTGCCCATACCAGTTGATCAGTGCAGTGCCCGGAATGAATGCGGCCCACAGGACGCTGAATACCTTGGTGACGTTCAGGTCGCTCATCGCCACCGTCTCGCCCGCCGCCCGCCAATGAAACCGCTGCCGTTCCAGCATGAAGCGCGCGCGGCGCTGTACGCCTTCGATATGGGCGATCAGTTCGTCGACATCCTGGGGACTCACCGCCGATGGGTGGGCTAGTCGTCGGCGCAATCTCAGCGCGGCGTGTTCGATGTCGTCCAGAGACTGCAGGACAAAGGACAGCGGCTGATTGAGCGTCGTCAGCCGGTCGTCGACATCCGCCAGGTCTTCGGCGCCCCGCATCCGATCGGTGCCGGTATTCAGTTGGAAGGCGCGGATGAACCGCATCGAGAGGGACAGGCCCTGGTCGATGCGGTCCAGCACCATGCCGGTCTGGCCAAGCAATTGCTGCAACAGGACCAGCGCGATCGACTGGGAGCTGCAAGGTGACAACCCCTCGGCCTGGACTCGCTCGAACGCCTGACCGGGTCGTAACACCCGGTGGCCGGTTTCAACCGTGAACAGCGGATCGGCGTCGTCCCCCTGATGCCACAAAAGATCGGTCACCAGGACCTGGTCGTCCTTGAGCCGAGCGCAGCGTATTCGCAGGGTTGTGCCTGTTCGCGCGATACGTTCGGGAATCAGGTCTACGCCGTGGAGCAGGCCCAGGTCTTCGAGCGCCTGGGCATCGGCAACGTGCAGCCGCTGCCATGCTGGCAGATGGTTTGGTGTGTTCATCGCATCCACCCCTTGCGCTTGATGTAGAACAGCGGCAACAGGGCGAACATCCCTGTCAGACCCATCACCATCCATTCCCCCCAGGGCAGTTCCAGTTCGGGCATGTGCGCGAAGTTCTGCCCGTAGAAAGAAGCCACCAGGGTGGGCGGAGTGAAGACAGCGGTGATCACCGTGAAGACCTTGACCACCTGGTTCTGCTTGATGTCCATGGTCGTCATCAGCGATTGCTGCAGGTTACGGATCTTGTCGTGCTGAAAGCGTGCATAGCGCCTTAGGCTCTGGATGTCGGATAGCAGCGTGGGCATGCTCTGCTCGAAGCGGGCTTCGTGGGCGACGCGGCGCAGCCAGCGTGCCGCCCGGGCGAGCATCAGCTGGCCCTCCACGGCCTTGGCGACCAGCTCTTCCGCTTCACCCAGTGCAATGGCGGTTCCGGCGATATCGGCAACGCCGGCCTGGCGACTGGAGGTCTCGAAGCCGCCGCTGGCAATGAGGACGGCTTCGCTGCGCTCGTCCAGGCGCGCGGCAATATCGCGGACCGCCACGTGCGCCGCGTCGTTCAGTGCTTCGATGAGTCTGAACAGTATCTGGCCAGGATCAAGCGCCCGTCCGGCCAGCAGGCTATCGAGCAACTGCCGGCTGGCGTGCTCCAGCGCGCTGATGGGCACGTCACGCTCGAGGCTGATCAGTACGCCCTTGCTCAACGCGAACACTACGCTGGTCTCCAGGTACTTCTGGTCCTGCTGAATGATCAACTCCACCGGGATGACAATGAAATCGCCTTCCTCGGTAGCGGCTCGGCCACGAGGGAGCGCGAGGTCAAGCCGATGCTGACGGTACACGGCGGCCAGTCGCTCGGGCTGGTCCGCACGAAGGCGCAGCCAGCCGGCCTGCTGCAGCGCATCGGCGTGGGCGTGGTCCGAGGCGAGTCGGGTTTGATGGTCTGTCATGGCTCGAGCCCTGTGCTGAAGACTTCCGTCGGGGCGGCGTGGGGTGTGAGGGCGTATTCGCCATACAGATGCAGGCCGGCGAAACTGCCCAGGATCAAGGCATAAAGCACGATGACTGCAATCATGATCTCACGCTCTATCTGCGCTGTTCGGGGGCGGCTCGCACGGGCCTGCTCGATAGCCTTGCGGCGCTCCTGCGCGGCCTGGTTCGAATCGTCCTGCAGGGTAAGGTCGATGTTCCAGACCAGGCCCTGCAGCGTACGGGAGGGGTTGGTGGTGCCTGGTGTCGAGCGGTCAGGGTTGGCGTGCATGTCAGATGCTCCAGGAAAAGGTGCGGCTGAGGACCGGGATGGGCGGGGGCGGCGGCTTGCCGTTAGCGCAACCAGCCGCGGTGCTTCACGTACAGCAGGGGCAACACCGCCAGCACAGCCGTGAGCCCGATGATCATGGGCTCGCCGTACTGCCACTCGAGAATGGGCATGTTGGCGATGTTCATGCTGAAGTATGTCGAGATCAGCAGAGCCGGCAGGAACACCGCGGTAATCACCGAGAAGACCTTGACGATCTGGTTCTGCTTCACGTTCAAGGCCATGTTGTTGGTGGTCTGCAACAGCCGGACGCGGTCGTGGACGAAGCTCACATGCTCTTCCACTGCCTCGATATCGGCGATCAGCGTCTGGTACAGCGGCTTGAGATTCGCTTCGGCGCATGCCAGGCGCGACAGCACATGCCGGGCGGCGAGTGCCAGTTGCAGCTGGCTTTCGATGCAGTCCGACAGCAACTCCTCCACTTCGCCCAGGCTGAGCTGCGTCGAGACAACGTCGCTCACGCCGAAATCCCGGTCACGTGCCTCCAGGCTGTTGAGTACCGAGTTGGTTTGTACCAGGACCTGGCCGAGCGCGTCGTTCAGCGAGTCGAGCAGCTCGTCCGTGGCGTCGTTCAGGGCCTGCAGGATGACCGCGAAGCTCGCCAGCGCCGTGCTCTCGCGTCCATCGCGTTCAAGCCGTCCCCAGGCTGAGGTCAACGCCTGTGGGGCAGGGTCGGGCTCGAGCGAAACGAGTCGCTGAGGGCTGAGCACGAAGATTACCCGGCAAGCCTGCCGGCGACCGTTGTCCATGCCCAGGAACGTGATCGGGAAGTAGCTGAGGCTGCCATCCTGGCTCAGAGGCCGCTCGTGGATCCGCTGGAGGTCGATGCCCAGGGTCTGCCTGATTTCCGTCACCTGGTCGGCGGCGACGCCGCTCAGGCGCAACCAGCCGTGGGCGTTTGCATCTGGCAAGCTCATGGCTGGTTTCCTTCTGGCGCGGGCGTTTGGGGGGATCGGATGTCGCTCTTCAGTGCGCGGGCACTTTCGTGAAAGCCGGAATGCGAGCCAGAAGTGGAAGAGGTTCGTGTATCCAGTCCGTAGTTGCCCAGATGCAGGGCGCTGACGGCGAGGATGAGGATTCCCCAGGTGCAGCCGAGCATCGAAAAGGACAGGCGCTCGTAACGTGACCATGACCTGGCCGCAATCGGTGCGTGGGTGCTGGTCCGACGGGCTGGGCGTGTCCAGATCATTGCGCAGAGACTGTGCGGGGAAGCGACCGCGCTAGTGAAAGGCGCGGAATGGGCGTTGGATGTCGACATGAGGTTTGCCTCAGGGCACGCGGCCGCCGACGCCCCTCAGGTATTCAGCTAGGGGGGAGCCTCGAGGCCGGTGTCCGATACGATGGAGTCAAGGTGGAAGAGCAAGCGGGTTCAGGCGCGCTCTGGCGCCAATGGGGATCGGGGTCCATGGGACTGTCCTCCGTGCTGAGGGGTTACGAGGATCTGGTGGAAGCGAGGAAAGTCTTGCATCCCCGGTTGCCGGATGCCAGTAAGCATTGAGATAGCACGGCTATACCAAGGTATAGCGCCTGCCTGAGGGCAAAACGCCGGGCAAAAAAAACCCGGGTTCTGGGGGGTGAATCCGGGTCAAGACCATTAGGAGTAAAACAAAGGTACACGGTCCCTGGGCACCTTCATCAGCGCGCTGCATGGGGGGATGCGCGGCGCTGACATGTGAAGTATCGGCCATGATCGGCATGACGCCACCGATGGCTGGTCGTTTTTTAAACAGATTTGGAATACACGGCCGGTTGCTGAAACGCTCAGCGCATGACGATGTCTTCACCCGATTGAATATCACCCGGACAATCGGCCTGAATGGGTGGAGAATCAGCTCCTCGGGTCCAGGCAAACCTTCTCGCGGTCAGAACGTGCCGCCCCGCGCAAGCGCCGTGGCGACGGCACATCGGCTGGCTGGTGCCCGTAAAAGCGGGTGTGAAAACAGCTCGAACTCATCATGAAACATAGCCATGATCGGAAGATCCGTGCAATTTCCCGCAAGTTAGGCATAATAATCCGCTTCGATTTTCATCCAGTCCTTCTTATGCAGAAAGAACCTCGTAAGGTCCGTGAGTTTCGCCGTCGCGAGCAAGAAATCCTCGACACGGCCCTCAAGCTGTTTCTCGAACAGGGTGAAGACAGTGTCACCGTCGAGATGATCGCTGATGCCGTGGGCATCGGCAAAGGCACGATCTACAAGCACTTCAAGTCCAAGGCGGAGATCTACCTGCGCCTGATGCTCGACTATGAGCGTGACTTGAACGAGCTCCTGCACTCGGCCGATGTCGATCGCGACAAGGAAGCCCTGTCGCGCGCCTATTTCGAGTTCCGCATGCGTGATCCGCAGCGCTACCGGCTCTTCGACCGCCTTGAGGAAAAGGTCGTCAAGGGTAATCAGGTGCCCGAACTGGTCGAAGAGCTGCACCGCATCCGCGCCTCCAACTTCGAGCGCCTGACATTGCTGATCAAGGGACGGATCAGTGAAGGCAAGCTCGAGGACGTGCCCCCCTATTTCCATTACTGCGCCGCATGGGCGCTGGTACATGGCGCCGTGGCGCTGTATCACTCGCCATTCTGGAGCAATGTGCTGGAAGACCAGGAAGGCTTCTTCCAGTTCCTGATGGACATCGGCGTGCGCATGGGCAACAAGCGCAAGCGTGATCCAGAACCCACGAACTGACGACGGGCGAACGTTCCATGAACTGAGTTGGCGTAAAAGCTGCATCAGTGAGCTGTTCGCCGGTTTTCCGTCGCCGGCTTGTGGAGGAAGAATGCGTAGTCTGGTCTTGCTGCTGGCGCTGATGTCGCTGGTTGGCTGCATGAATGTCAGCGATATGGGGGAAGGGGTCCGTTATCACATGAGCGACGCCGGTCTGCTCGATCATAGCGATACCCGCCGGACCCTGTCGGTGCGCCTGCAACCCGACTCATTCATCTTCATTGGCCAGGGCAGCTTCGTGCCGCCGGGCAAGGGAGCCTATCCGCGGCCCAATGTAGTTGCCGAAGAAGCCTACAATGGTTTCGTCGAATACTTCCCCCTGGTACGCCGGGCGCAAGGGCCGCTGGGTCTTGAAGATGCGCTTGCGCAAGCCCGCTCGGTGGGCGCCCACTATGTGTTGTATACCCGGTACGCGCGCACTGACGACCGCATCGGCACGGGTGACGAGTGGTATGACGAGCAGGCTGTCGATCGGCTGGGGCTGGATTCGGGTGTTGTCCAGATGATGCTCATCGAGACCAGTACGCGCTACCTGATCGATACCGCGCGGATCAAGAGCCGCGGCGGCTTGCTGACATTCCACGGTAACCGGCCGGAAGATTTGCTAGGCCCACCCATGCGCGATTACGCTCGTAGCCTTTTGGGCATGAGCCGCTGACAGGAGAGGGTGATGACGGATACCGGAAAGGCGAATGATCTCCTGGGGCAGATTCCCAAGGCCGGCAAGGGCTTGCCACCGGTGCATCTGTGGAACCCCGAGTTCTGTGGCGATATCGACATGCGGATCGCCCGCGACGGGACCTGGTATTACCAGGGCACGCCGATTGGCCGCAAGCCTATGGTCCGGCTGTTCTCCACGATCATCCGCCGCGACGGCGATGACTATTTCCTGGTTACACCCGTGGAAAAGGTCGGGATCAAGGTCGATGACGCGCCTTTCGTTGCGGTGGCCCTCGAGGTGCTTGGCAGCGGGGAGCAGCAGGTGCTGCGCTTTACCAGCAATGTCGACGATCAGGTCGAAGCCGGGGCGGCATTTCCGTTGCGTGTCGAAACCGATCCGCACACCCAGGAGCCTGCACCCTATGTGCGCATGCGTGGCAACCTGGAGGCCTTGATCCACCGCAATGTCTTCTACCAGCTCGTCGAGCTGGCGGTGCCGCGGCAGATCGACGGCGAACAGTGGCTTGGCGTATGGAGTGGCGGGGAGTTCTATCCCCTTGGGCGGCCCTGAGTATCGGACGCTGCCTTCTGAAGCGAAAAACCCCCAGTGCTTGCGCAACTGGGGGTTTCTCAATGTTTGGCTCCGCGACCTGGACTCGAACCAGGGACCCAATGATTAACAGTCATTTGCTCTACCGACTGAGCTATCGCGGAATCTGTGGCGTATCTTACTGATTGCTAAGGGGAAGTCAAGCCTCCCCTTGGCTGGATCAGATTACAGCACCTCGACGATGGCCTTGGTCACACCGTGGATATTGCTCTGGTTGAGGGTCGCGACGCAGATGCGGCCGGTGTCCAGGGCATAGATACCAAACTCGTTTTTCAGACGGGCGACCTGTTCGACGCTCAGCCCCGAGTAGGAGAACATGCCGCGCTGACGTCCAACGAAGCCAAAGTCACGCTTGGCGCCATACTCGGCCAGCAGCTCGACCATCTGCTTGCGCATGCCATGGATACGGCCGCGCATCTCGCCCAGCTCGGTCTCCCACATCTGGCGAAGCTCTTCGCTGTTGAGCACGGCGGCGACAATGCTGGCGCCATGGGTCGGCGGGTTGGAGTAGGTGGTGCGGATGACGCGCTTGACCTGGGACAGTACGCGGGCGCTCTCGTCCTTGGACTGGGTAACGATCGACAATGCGCCGACGCGCTCGCCATACAGCGAGAACGACTTGGAGAACGAGCTGGAGACGAAGAAGCTCAGGCCGGATTCCGCGAACAGGCGCACGGCGAAGGCGTCTTCGGCGATGCCATCACCAAAGCCCTGGTAGGCCATGTCGAGGAACGGCACATGGCCCTTGGCCTTGACCACTTCAAGCACGTTTTTCCAGTCGGCCAGGCTCAGGTCGACACCGGTCGGGTTGTGGCAGCAGGCGTGCAGAACGATGATCGAGCCGGCGGGCAGTGCTTCGAGGTCTTCAAGCATGCCCGCGCGATTCACGTCGTGGGTCGGCGCGTCATAGTAGCGGTAGTTCTGAACCGGGAAGCCGGCCGTTTCGAACAGCGCGCGGTGGTTTTCCCAGCTCGGATCGCTGATGGCGACCACGGCGTCCGGCGAGAGCTGCTTGAGGAAGTCGGCACCGATCTTCAAGGCGCCAGTGCCGCCCACTGCCTGGGTGGTGACCACGCGGCCTGCGGCCAGCAGCGGCGACTCGGCGCCGAACAGCAGTTTCTGCACGGCCTGGTCGTAGGCAGCGATGCCATCGATCGGCAGGTAGCCACGGGAAGCGTGCTGGGCAGCCCGCTGGGTCTCGGCTTCGATCACTGCGCGCAGCAGTGGGATACGCCCTTCCTCATTGCAGTAGACACCCACGCCCAGGTTTACCTTGTCGGTACGGGGATCGGCGTTGAATGCTTCGTTGAGGCCCAGGATAGGGTCGCGGGGTGCCAGCTCGACAGCGGAAAACAGGCTCATTGTTACCTTGGCTCTGATTGGAGTGTGATAGGAATTGCACGCTCCAGCCGAATGCACTGAAGCGGTGCACAAACGGGGAGTCAGTATAGTGATCCCCGTCGGGGACTGCGACAGTCTGGCGCAGGTTTTACTGCCGTTCGAGAGAATATTTTTCGACCATTAGTCCAATTGACCGGTCCATACCTAGGAATGCCCGGGCCCGGACCTTGAAACTGGTGCCGGCTAGCCATGATCGGGTATAAACTACTGGCTAAATCTACAGTGCCTCGATTTGTCGTGGTACCGCACCGAGGTCCGTCATGTCCGAGTTTCAGCTCGTCACCCGTTTCCAGCCGGCCGGCGACCAGCCGGAGGCGATCCGCCAGATGGTCGAAGGCATCGAAGCGGGCCTTTCGCACCAGACACTGTTGGGGGTGACCGGTTCGGGCAAGACGTTCAGCATCGCCAACGTGATCGCCCAGGTGCAGCGGCCGACTCTGGTGCTGGCGCCAAACAAGACCCTGGCTGCGCAGCTCTACGGCGAGTTCAAGGCGTTTTTCCCGAACAACGCCGTCGAGTATTTCGTTTCCTATTACGACTACTACCAGCCCGAAGCCTACGTGCCGTCGTCCGATACCTTCATCGAGAAGGATGCCTCGATCAACGACCATATCGAGCAGATGCGCCTGTCGGCGACCAAGGCGCTGCTCGAGCGGCGCGATGCGATCATCGTCACTACAGTGTCGTGCATCTACGGCCTGGGCAGCCCCGAGACTTACCTCAAGATGGTCCTGCACGTGGACCGTGGCGACAAGCTCGACCAGCGGGCCTTGCTGCGCCGCCTGGCCGACCTGCAGTACACCCGCAACGAAATGGACTTTGCCCGGGCCACCTTCCGTGTGCGTGGCGATGTGATCGACGTGTTTCCGGCCGAGTCGGACCTCGAAGCCATCCGTATCGAGCTGTTCGATGACGAAGTGGAAAACATCGCAGCCTTCGACCCGCTGACCGGCGAAGTGATCCGCAAGCTGCCGCGGTTCACGTTCTATCCCAAGAGCCACTACGTCACCCCGCGAGAAACCCTGCTGGACGCGGTCGAGGGCATCAAGGTCGAGCTCAAGGACCGGCTCGAGTATCTGCACCAGAGCAACAAGCTGGTGGAAGCCCAGCGGCTGGAGCAGCGGACCCGCTTCGATCTCGAGATGATCCTCGAACTGGGCTATTGCAACGGCATCGAGAACTACTCGCGCTATCTGTCCGGTCGCCCGTCGGGTGCCGCACCGCCGACCCTCTACGATTACCTGCCAGCCGATGCGCTGCTGGTGATCGACGAGTCCCACGTCAGCGTTCCCCAGGTCGGGGCGATGTACAAGGGCGACCGCTCGCGCAAGGAAACCCTGGTCGAGTACGGTTTTCGACTGCCCTCGGCGCTGGACAACCGGCCGATGCGCTTCGACGAATGGGAAGGGGTGAGCCCGCAGACGATCTTTGTTTCAGCGACGCCTGGGCCATACGAGGCCGAGCATGCCGGCCGGGTGGTCGAGCAGGTGGTGCGGCCGACTGGCCTGGTCGACCCGCAGATCGAGATCCGTCCGGCGCTGACCCAGGTCGATGACCTGCTGTCCGAGATCCGCAAGCGCGTGGCGGTGGAGGAGCGTGTCCTGGTCACCACGCTGACCAAGCGCATGTCGGAAGACCTCACCGACTACCTGGCGGACCACGATGTACGGGTGCGCTATCTGCACTCGGACATCGACACGGTGGAGCGGGTCGAGATCATCCGCGACCTGCGCCTGGGTACCTTCGATGTGCTGGTGGGCATCAACCTGCTGCGCGAGGGCCTGGACATGCCCGAGGTGTCGCTGGTGGCGATCCTCGATGCCGACAAGGAAGGTTTCCTGCGCTCCGAACGCTCGCTGATCCAGACCATTGGCCGCGCCGCGCGCAACCTCAACGGGCGGGCGATCCTCTATGCCGACCAGATGACCGGCTCGATGCAGCGCGCCATCGACGAGACCGAGCGCCGCCGCGAGAAGCAGATCGCGTTCAACGAGGCCAATGGCATCGTGCCCAGGGGTGTGGTCAAGGACATCACCGACATCCTCGAGGGAGCCACCGTGCCGGGCGCGCGCAGCAAGAAGCGCAAGGGCATGGCCAAGGCGGCCGAGGAAGCCGCTGCCTACGAAGCCGAGCTGCGCTCGCCGGGTGAGATCACCAAGCGTATCAAGCAGCTCGAGGACAAGATGTTCCAGTTCGCCCGCGATCTCGAGTTCGAGGCGGCGGCGCAGCTGCGCGACGAGATCGGCAAGCTGCGCGAGCGGCTGATTGCAGGCTAGGGGAGCAAGTGGGAGAGGGCGGCTGGCCATCCCTTCCCAGGGGCTCGCTCGCCATTGCTGGAGCCCGGCGCCCGCTCCCTGTTAACATCGCGCCTTTGTTTCAGCCCTAGTTCGAGACCGTCCATGACCACCGTTCGCACGCGCATCGCGCCATCGCCAACCGGCGACCCCCATGTTGGCACCGCCTACATCGCCCTGTTCAACTACTGCTTCGCCAAGCAGCACGGCGGTGAGTTCATCCTGCGTATCGAGGATACCGATCAGCTGCGCTCGACCCGCGAGTCGGAACAGCAGATCTTCGATGCCTTGCGCTGGCTCGGCATCGAGTGGAGCGAAGGTCCTGATGTGGGCGGCCCGCACGGCCCATACCGTCAGAGCGAGCGGGGCGACATCTACGCCCGGTACGCCAAGGAGCTGGTCGAGGCAGGCCATGCCTTCTACTGCTTCTGCACCGCCGAAGAGCTGGACCAGATGCGCGCCGAGCAGACAGCCCGGGGCGAGACCCCCCGCTATGATGGCCGTGCTCTGCTGCTGAGTGACGAGGAGGTCCAGCGCCGCCTGGCTGCTGGCGAGCCTCACGTGATCCGCATGAAAGTGCCGAGCGAAGGTGTCTGCGTGGTGCCGGACATGCTGCGCGGTGACGTCGAGATCCCGTGGGACCGCATGGACATGCAGGTGCTGATGAAGACCGATGGCCTGCCAACCTACTTCCTTGCCAACGTGGTCGACGATCACCTGATGGGCATCACCCATGTGCTGCGTGGCGAAGAGTGGCTGCCGTCGGCGCCCAAGCTGATCAAGCTTTACGAGTACTTTGGCTGGGAACAGCCCAAGCTGTGCTACATGCCGCTGCTGCGCAATCCGGACAAGAGCAAGCTGTCCAAGCGCAAGAACCCCACCTCGGTGACCTTCTACGAGCGCATGGGCTTCATGCCGGAAGCCATGCTCAACTATTTGGGCCGCATGGGCTGGTCGATGCCGGACGAGCGCGAGAAGTTCTCCCTGGACGAGATGGTCGAGCACTTCGATCTGTCGCGCGTCTCCCTGGGCGGGCCGATCTTCGACATCGAGAAGCTGTCCTGGCTCAATGGCCAGTGGCTGCGTGACCTGCCGGTGGAAGAGTTCGCCACGCGCCTGCAGACCTGGGCGTTCAACCGCGACTACATGATGAAGATCGCCCCGCATGTGCAGGGCAGGGTGGAAACCTTCAGCCAGGTCGCACCGCTGGGCGGCTTCTTCTTCGAAGGCGGGTTGAAGCTCGATGCCAAGCTGTTCGAGCACAAGAAGCTTTCCCCTGATCAGGTTCGCCAAGTGCTGCAGTTGATCCTGTGGAAGCTCGAGAGCCTGCGCCAGTGGGAAAAGGACCGTATCACAGGCACCATCCAGGCCGTGGTGGAGGCCCTGGAGCTGAAGCTGCGCGATGCCATGCCGCTGATGTTTGCCGCCATTACCGGCCAGGCGAGCTCGGTGTCGGTGCTCGATGCCATGGAAATCCTCGGCCCTGACCTGACCCGCTTCCGTCTGCGCCAGGCGCTTGACCTGCTTGGCGGCGTGTCGAAGAAGGAAAACAAGGAGTGGGAAAAGCTGCTGGCCAGCATCGCCTGACAGTAGTCTCCTCCAGGAGCAACGCCCCTCTGGAATGAGGAAAAGCCCGATAAACACGGCTTTTCCTCGTTCCATTCCGGTAAGTGATTGTTATCTGGGAAAAAATTTTCGGATATTTTTGAAAATATGTTTGACAGGCCTGCAATCCGATCTTAATATGCGCCCCGTCCACAGCGATGAACGAAACGAAACGCGAAGCACCCAGCCAAGCGGATCAGTTCAAAGCGACATTGTGGGGCTATAGCTCAGCTGGGAGAGCGCCTGCATGGCATGCAGGAGGTCAGCGGTTCGATCCCGCTTAGCTCCACCACATTCCGCTTCGCAGTCAGTCGTTTTGACTTCGAAGAAGACCGGGTCCAGCATCCGGGTCTTGAGGTAGAAGGTTCGTCCCCTTCGTCTAGTGGCCTAGGACACCGCCCTTTCACGGCGGTAACAGGGGTTCGAGTCCCCTAGGGGACGCCAGTTTTACACAAGCGATATCCACGATGTCGCTGGGCCGCGAGGCTAGAAATCCGGGGCTATAGCTCAGCTGGGAGAGCGCCTGCATGGCATGCAGGAGGTCAGCGGTTCGATCCCGCTTAGCTCCACCAATTCCGCCAAGATTCGTGAAAACGGATCTGCACGAAGGTTAAAGTCCCCTTCGTCTAGTGGCCTAGGACACCGCCCTTTCACGGCGGTAACAGGGGTTCGAGTCCCCTAGGGGACGCCAATTTTTTACCCGCATTTGCGGGACTTTGAAGGCTCATTCGATTATTGAATGGGCCTTTTGTTTTTTCCCCTAAAACGTTCTTGCCGACCGGACCAATGGTTGGGTTTCCTGCTTGCCGAAAAATATTACAAGCATAATATTTCCTCCACTCCCTTTGTGAGGTCGGTCATGAGCAACAGGAAGAGCAAGACCCGTGAACGGATTCTCGAAGCGGCCTGCAATGCCTTGGTGCAGCAGGGGCCTGTGGAGCCCAGCGTAAGCGATATGATGAGTGCCGCCGGTCTTACGGTAGGCGGCTTCTACGCACACTTCGAGAGCAAGGAAGCCCTGATGCTCGAAGCTTTTCGCCATCTGCTGGCCGAGCGCCGGGCGAAGATTGCCGAGGTGGATCCCAGTCTCGACGGCTCGGCGCGGCGAGCCCTGATAGCCGCCTTCTACCTCTCGCGCAAGCACCGCGATGCCACCCAGGACCTGGGTTGCCCAATGCCGAATTCCATCAGCGAGATACAGCGCCTGCCAGAGGCGTTCCGCGAGGTTCTGGCCGGGCACATCGACCTGATGACCGCGCAACTCGCCGAGCACCCCGACGATATCGACAAGGTTCTTGCGGACCTGGCGCTTATGGTCGGTGGCCTTGCCCTCGCACGGGCCCTGGGCGGCACCGAATTGTCTGACCGTATCCTGCGTGCCGCCAAGTTGGCGGTGATCTGAGTACCCTCACTCTGGAGTAAGGCAATGACTACCCTGAGCTGGATTCGTGGCGTCAATGGTACCCTCGGGCATCTTGCCCCCGAGCACGTCGCAGGCAGGATGCGCAGAGCCTTCATGACTCCGCGAAACCTGCCGCCCAAGCCCTGGGAGTTGCCATTGCTGGCGCGTGCCGAGCGCATCACCCTGCGCTTCGGACTGTCGGCGTTGCGCTGGGGCCAGGGTCCGACCGTGCTGTTGATGCACGGCTGGGAAGGGCGCCCGACGCAGTTCGCCACGCTGATCGAGACGCTGGTGGCCGCCGGGCACACGGTAGTCTCGCTGGAGGGTCCCGCCCATGGGCGCTCGCCGGGCCAGCAGGCTCATGTGGTGCTGTTTGCCCGCGCGCTGCTCGAAGCTGCGGCGGAGTTGCCGTCCCTGCGCGCGGTGATTGGTCACTCGATGGGCGGCGCCAGCGTACTGCTGGCCCTGCAGTGGGGGCTGCGCACTGACGCCGCCGTCAGCATCGCGGCACCCGCGCAATTGCTGGGCGTGCTGCGTGGCTTCGCCCGTCGCCTGGGACTGCCTGCGCGGGCACGGGCAGCATTCATCCGGCAGATCGAGCGAGACGTCGGGGTGCAGGTCGCGAGGCTGGATGTCAACGGCTATCAGCTCGACCTCCCCGGCCTGGTAGTGCACGCCAGCGATGATCCACTGGTGCCGGCCAGCGAGGCTCCGATCATCCACAAGGCCTGGTTCGACAGCCGGCTGATGGTATTCGAAGAAGGCGGTCACCAGCGCCTGCTGTCCGACCCGCGCCTGCGCGACGCCGTGCTCGACCTGCTAGACCGCACTGCGGTACAGGTCCGGCAATCGGCCTGAGTCTGGGTTACACTCGACCCGTTCATCACTCAAGGGAGCGGGCATGGGCTGGGACCTGGCAACGCCATTCATCATCGACCTTCGGGTCGGCGCCGACGACATCGACGGCCTCGGCCACGCCAATAACGCTGTCTACGTCACTTGGCTCGAGCGCTGCGCCTGGCGTCACTCCCAGCGCCTGGGTCTGGATCTGGCCGAATACCGCCGCCTCGACCGCGCCATGGCCGTCGTGCGCCACGAGATCGACTATCTCGCCGCCGGTTATGAGGACGATGAACTGCAGCTCGCCACCTGGATCGTCGATTGGGACCAGCGCCTGCGCATGACCCGCCGCTTCCAGCTCAAGCGCCCCAGCGACGGCGTGACCCTGCTGCGTGCGCAGACCACCTTTGTGTGCATCGAGCTCTCCACCGGCAAGCCCAAGCGGATGCCGGCGGAGTTTGTCGAAGGGTATGGCCAGGCGTTGTTGCAGGCGGTTTGAGTCCGGCGGGTTGGTTTGCCGGGCATTTCGCTTTCCATCTGAATGCTTGGCCCGCCTTTGCGTGCTTCTGGTAGCATTCGCCTCTTTTTTCAAGCGGTTCTCCTGCCATGCAAATTGCCCTGGCCCCCATGGAGGGGCTGGTCGACAACATCCTGCGCGACGTGCTGACCCGGGTGGGCGGTATCGACTGGTGCGTTACCGAATTCATCCGGGTCTGTGACCGCCTGTTGCCCGAGTCGCAGTTCGACAAGCTGGCGCCCGAACTGCGCGACGGCGCGCGGACTGCTGCCGGGGTGCCGATGCGGGTGCAGCTGCTGGGCTCGGATCCGGCCTGCCTGGCGGACAACGCGGTGCTGGCGTGCCAGCTCGGCGCACCGGTGATCGACCTGAACTTCGGCTGCCCGGCCAAGACGGTGAACAAGTCACGGGGCGGGGCGGTGTTGCTCAAGGAACCCGAGCTGCTGCACACGATCGTGCGCGAGGTGCGCCGCGCCGTGCCGGCGCATATCCCGGTAACTGCCAAGATGCGCCTGGGCTTCGACAGCCCGGATGGCGCGCTGGAGTGCGCCACGGCGCTGGCCGAGGGTGGGGCGGATCATCTGGTGGTACACGCGCGGACCAAAGTCGACGGCTACAAACCGCCCGCGCACTGGGAATGGGTGGCGCGGGTACAGGACGTGGTCAAGGTGCCGGTCTTCGCCAATGGCGAGATCTGGACCGTTGACGATTGGCAGCGTTGCCGGTCAGTGAGCGGCGCCGAGCACATCATGCTGGGTCGCGGGCTGGTGTCGCGGCCTGACCTGGCCCTGCAGATCGCGGCGGCCCGTGAAGGGCGTGATTATCACCCGCTGGAGTGGGCCGCCTTGCTGCCGCTGCTGCAGGAATTCTGGCGTCAGGCACTGGCCAAGCTGTCGCCGCGCTATGCACCGGGCCGGATGAAGCAGTGGCTGGGCATGCTCACCCGCGGTTATCCCGAGGCGGTGGCGCTGTTCGCCGAGGTGCGGCGCGAAAGCGACTGCGCGCGGATCAGCGGGTTGTTGGGGATGGCGCATGCAGCGGCAGAAAAAAATTTTTGCAGCCCCGCTTGAAAACCGGTTGATGGGACATATCTGTTGAGTACGCGATGCCGAATTCGGGTCGCGGAATCAACCACTCGCTGAATCTCAGGAGATGTACCATGACTACCGCTTTTTCCCTCGCTCCCCTGTTCCGTCACTCCGTTGGCTTCGACCGCTTCAATGATCTGTTCGAGTCCGCGGCGCGCAACGAGGCGGGTAGCAGCTACCCACCCTACAACGTCGAAAAGCATGGCGATGATCATTATCGGATCGTCGTTGCGGCGGCCGGCTTCCAGGAACAGGACCTGGACCTGCAAGTCGAGAAGGGCGTCCTGACCGTCACCGGCGGCAAGCGCGATGCCAGCGCCGAGAGCGTCACCTATCTGCACCAGGGCATTGCCCAGCGGGCATTCAAGCTCTCGTTCCGCCTGGCCGACCATATCGAGGTCAAGGCCGCGGGCCTGTCCAACGGCCTGCTCAGCATCGACCTGCTGCGCATCGTGCCGGAAGAGGCCAAGGCCAAGCGCATTCCGATCGCTTCGGACAAGCCAGCGCTGAGCTGAGACGGGTTGTAGAAAAAAGGGCGCCTCAGGGCGCCCTTTTTCGTGGGCGGCTAATGATCCGCCGGCGCCTCGAGCAGCATTTGCCGGAACTCCTTGAGCGGCAGGGGCCTGCTGTGCAGATACCCCTGGTACAGGTAGCATCCCTGACGCTCCAGAAATTCCAGCTGCTCGGTCAATTCCACGCCTTCGGCAATGACCGTCAGGTCCAGGCTGCGCGCCATGGCGACAATGGCGCGGACGATCTCGGCATCGTTAGGGTCCACGGGTGCGTCGCGAACGAACGACTGGTCGATCTTCAGCGCATCCACCGGCAGACGCTTGAGGTAGGTCAGCGATGAATACCCCGTACCGAAGTCATCCATGGCAAAACTCACGCCGTAGCGCTTGAGTTCGCGCATCTTGCTGATGGTGTCCTCCAGGTTCTGGATGACAATGCCTTCGGTGATCTCCAGCTTGAGCATGTGGCGGGGCAGGCGGAAGTCGTCGAGGCTGCGCAGCACCCGTTCGACAAAGTCGTTCTGGCGAAACTGGCGCGGGCTGATGTTCACGCACAGGCTGAATTCCTCAGCGTTGATAAGACCATCCTGGAGCATGCCTGCGCAGGCATCGCAGGCCTCGTCAAGAATCCAGCTGCCTACTTCCAGGATCACGCCGCTTTCTTCCAGTACCTGAATGAACTGCGCGGGTGGCTGTTGCCCCAGTTGAGGATGGTGCCAGCGCAACAGCACCTCGGCGCCGATGATGCGATTGTCACGGGAATCGACCTGGGGCTGGAAATGCAAGGCCAGTTCGCCGCGGGCAAGTGCAAGGCGCAGATCGTTTTCCATGCGCAGGCGCTCGCTGGCGGCCTTTTGCATGCTGGTGTGAAAAAGTTGCGTGGTGTTGCGCCCCGAGTCCTTGGCCCGGTACAGGGCAATGTCGGCGCGCTTGAGGAGGTCGGCCGGGGTCGAGCCGTGATCGGGGATCAGCGCCACGCCAATGCTGGGCGTTACCTGCAGTCGCTGGCCATCCAGCGACATGGGCTCGGCCAGCAGTTGGCGCAGCGTGTCGGCCAGCTCGCGAACCTGGGTTTCGACGGCCTCGCGGCTGCCCTCGAGGCCCCCGAGCAACACCACGAATTCATCACCGCCCAGGCGAGCCACCGTGTCCTCCAGGCGGACGCTGGCTTCCAGGCGCGCCGTGATGATCTTCAATACGGTGTCGCCGACCGGATGCCCGAGCGAATCATTGATGTGCTTGAAGTGATCAAGGTCCAGAAAGAGCAAGGCGCCGCGCATGTTATGGCGCTTGAGCAGGGCGATCTGCTGGCTCAGGCGGTCCATCAGCAGGGCGCGGTTGGGCAGGTTGGTCAGCGGGTCGTGGTAGGCCAGGTGGCGGATTTGCGCCTGGGCGTTCTTCAATTGGCTGACATCACGGGCGGTCAGCAGCAGGCAGTCGATCTCATTCAGGCAAATCGGCTCGACCGAGACCTCGACAGTCAGGATATCGCCGCGCTTGTTGCGCCCGAGCATCTCCCGGTGATGCACGCGGCCGCGGTCGAGCAGTTCATTGAGCAGGGCGGCGCGCTGTTTTTCATCGGCCCAGATGCCCAGTTCGTGCACCGTGCGGCCTACCACTTCGCCAGCGCTGTAGCCGGTCAGCCGGCAGAAACCGTCATTGACCTCAAGGTACCGCCCACTCTGGCGCTCGGTGATGGTGATGGCGTCGGGGCTGGAGTGAAACGCCTTGGCGAACTTCTCCTCACTGGCCTTGAGCGCGGCCTCCGCCCGTTGCTGCTGGGTGATGTCGCGCAGGGTGGTCACGCTGCAGGGTTGACTGTCGACGCTGATCAGGCGGCTGGAGATCACGCAGGTCAAGGGCGTGCCATTGCTGTGATTGACCACCACCGCGACATTGCTCAATGCCTGGTCGCGAATGACCTGCTCGATACGCTGGGCACGCTCTGCCGACTCGGCCCACAGGCCGATTTCCTCGGCGGTGCGGCCGATCACATGAAGGACGCTCCAGCCAAAGGTCTGGGTAAAGGCCGGATTGACTTCGATGAACTGGCCCGTGTCCTGGCGCGTCACGCAGATCGGGTCGGGGCTGGCCTGGAACAGGCTGGCGAATTTTTCTTCCGAAGCGCTCAGGCGCTGTTCGCGCTCCACCTGGTCGGTGATGTCCAGCAGGGTGCCGGCCATGCGCAGCGGGTTGCCCGCGTCGTCGCGGTACAACCGCGCGCGGCTTTCGATGTAGCGGGACGTGCCGCCTTCGAGCTGAATGCGGTAGGTGATCTGGTAATTGCCTGCTGGCCCCTCGCGCAGGCTGCGGTAGGTCTGGCGCATGCTCTCGCGCTCTTGCTCCGGCACACCTTCGAAAAAGGCTTCGAACGAATCGTGGAAGGGCACCGGCTGCAGGCCGTGCAATTGAGCGGCGCGGGCCGAACCGTAGAGCATGCCGCTGGGAATGTGCCAGTCCCAGGTGCCCATCTGCGCCGAGTCCAAGGCCAGGTCGAGCCGCTCCTGGCTCTCCTTGAGGGCCTTTTCGGAGTTGATCAGCGCGGCTTCCCGCTCGCGCTGGCGGGTGATCTCGCGGATGACCCCGATCATCATCTGCGGCCGTCCGAGGCTGTCGCGGGTGAGGCTGCCGTTTATCTCGAGCCAGTGCAGGCTGCCATCGGGCCAGCGGATCCGGTGGCGCATGGCGCGCTCCATGGGTTCGCCATTGATCACCGCATCGAAGGCCAGGCGGGTGCGTGCCCGGTCTTGCTCGGGCAGCAGGTCGAGGTAGTCGATATCCTCGGCCAGGGGCTGGTTCGGGTCCAGGCCAAACAGCGCCTGGGTACCTCGCGACCAGCTGATTCGTCCGCTTTCGATATCCCACAGCCAGGCCCCCAGCCGCGCGCCGTTGAGCGCGACCAGCAGCTGTGGTGCGTTTTGCCAGGTCTGCTCCGATTCCTGGGGATCGGCGGCGTGGATGCGCGGCAGTCGCGGAAAACGATGTGCTGAGTTGGACATCAATACCAGACCTTTGGCGGATGACGCTTCCTTGCGCGTGATGCCGGAGCCGCCGGCTTGTCAGGCAGGCCTGACATGACTGTCGAGCAGGGCCATGAAGGCTTTGGCGGCGTTCGATAGCGTTCGTTCCGTGTGCAGAATGTAGCCTAGCTGGCGCGACAGTTGTATGCCGGGCAAAGCGATGGATGCGACCTGCTCATCGAGCATGGTCCGGGGGAGCACGCTCCAGGCAAGGCCGATGGACACCATCATCTTGATCGTCTCCAGGTAATTGGTGCTCATGGCGATGTTCGGCGTCAGGCCCTGGCTTTCGAACAGGCGCTGGACAATGTGGTGGGTAAAAGTGTTTCCACCCGGAAACACGGCGGGGTGATGGGCCACGTCGGCCAGGCTGACCGCGTTGTTGTTGGCCAGCGGATGCTCGGGCGCCGCGACGAAATCGAGGGCGTCCTCCCACACCGGGACCGCGCGCACCAGGTGATGGGGCTCGGGGGCCAGGGTGATGACGGCGATCTCCGCGCGCCCATGGAGGATCTCGTCGTAGGCCGCTTCCGAATCCATGAACTGGATATCCAGCGCCACCTCCGGGTACTGCCGGGTGAAGACCCTCAGCAGGGGAGGGAGCCGGTGCAGACCGAGATGATGGCTGGTGGCCAGGGTCAGCCGACCCGTCACTTTGCCGGTCAGATTGGTCAGGGCACGGCGGGTATCATCGAGTACATTGAGAATCTGATAGGCACGGGGCAACAGTGCCCGCCCGGCCTCGGTCAGCGTGACTTCACGGCCCAGGCGGTCGAACAGGCGTACATCAAGCTGCTGTTCAAGGCCGGCAATGCGTTTGCTGATCGCGGGTTGCGTGAGGTGCAGGCGCTCGCCGGCCCCCGAGAAGCTGCCTACTTCGGCGATGGCAATAAAGGCACTGAGATTCGCCAGATCCACTACTCGAATTCCTTTTGGTTATCTAAAGCATAAAAAATATGAATTTGAGTTATTCAATCTAACCCCATAGCATCGTCCGTACAAGCCAAGGGGTTAATTGGCGCAGAAACTGATGAGGAACCGTCTGATGGCCGGCAGAACGCTGTACGACAAACTCTGGGATTCGCATGTGGTCAAGCAGCGCGACGATGGTTCGTCGCTGATCTACATCGATCGCCACATCATCCACGAAGTCACTTCGCCACAGGCGTTCGAGGGCCTGCGCCTGGCTGCCCGCAAGCCATGGCGCATCGACGCCAACATCGCCACCCCCGACCACAACGTGCCGACCACCCCGGAACGCAAGGGCGGCATCGAGGCCATCGCGGACCAGGTTTCGCGCCTTCAGGTGCAGACCC
Organism: Pseudomonas fluorescens; assembly: GCF_902498185.1. Lineage (GTDB taxonomy): Bacteria > Pseudomonadota > Gammaproteobacteria > Pseudomonadales > Pseudomonadaceae > Aquipseudomonas > Aquipseudomonas fluorescens_BS. The sequence continues at coordinate 115,424 of NZ_CABVIX010000001.1, forward strand.
TCGATGAGAACTGTGACGAATACGGCATCAACGAATTCAAGATGAATGATGTGCGCCAGGGCATCGTTCATGTCATCAGCCCGGAGCAGGGTGCTACCTTGCCGGGCATGACGGTGGTCTGCGGCGACTCGCACACCTCCACCCACGGCGCCTTTGGTGCGCTGGCCCATGGCATCGGCACCTCCGAGGTCGAGCATGTGCTCGCCACCCAGTGCCTGGTCGCCAAGAAGATGAAGAACATGCTGGTGCGGGTCGAAGGCGAGTTGCCGTTCGGCGTGACTGCCAAGGACATCGTCCTTGCGATCATCGGCAAGATCGGTACCGCGGGCGGCAACGGCCATGCCATGGAATTCGCCGGCAGCGCGATTCGCGAGCTGTCGATGGAAGGCCGCATGACCATCTGCAACATGTCGATCGAGGCCGGTGCCCGCGTCGGCCTGGTTGCCACCGACGCCACCACGATCGCCTACGTCAAGGGCCGTCCTTACGCGCCGACCGACGCGCAGTGGGACGCCGCGGTCGCGGCCTGGGAAGAGCTGGCATCCGACCAGGATGCCGTGTTCGACACCGTGATCGAAGTGGACGCCACGCAGATCAAGCCGCAAGTCAGCTGGGGCACTTCCCCTGAGATGGTCCTGGCTGTCGACCAGCGCGTGCCGGATCCTGCCGCCGAGCCCGACCTGGTCAAGCGCGGCTCCATCGAGCGTGCCTTGAAGTACATGGGCCTGAACGCCAACCAGGCGATCACCGATATCCGCCTGGACCGTGTGTTCATCGGCTCGTGCACCAACTCGCGTATCGAAGACCTGCGCGCTGCCGCCGAGATCGCCAAGGGCCGCAAGGTTGCCTCCACCGTCAAGCAGGCCATCGTGGTGCCGGGCTCGGGCCTGGTCAAGGCGCAAGCCGAGCGCGAGGGGTTGGACAAGGTGTTCATCGAGGCCGGCTTCGAATGGCGTGAACCCGGTTGCTCCATGTGCCTGGCCATGAACCCCGACCGGCTTGAAAGCGGCGAGCACTGCGCCTCGACTTCGAACCGCAACTTCGAAGGCCGCCAGGGCGCTGGCGGCCGTACCCACCTGGTAAGCCCGGCGATGGCCGCGGCCGCCGCCGTGACTGGCCACTTCGTGGATGTCCGCGAGTTGATCCAAGGGAGCGCAGCATGAAAGCCTTTACCCAGCACACCGGCCTTGTCGCGCCATTGGACCGAGCCAACGTCGACACCGACCAGATCATCCCCAAGCAGTTCCTGAAATCGATCAAGCGCACCGGCTTCGGCCCGAACCTGTTCGACGAGTGGCGCTACCTGGATGTGGGCCAGCCTTATCAGGACAACAGCAAGCGGCCGCTGAACACCGAGTTCGTGCTCAACCACCCTCGTTACCAAGGCGCCAGCGTGCTGCTGGCGCGCGAGAACTTCGGCTGCGGCTCGAGCCGCGAGCATGCGCCGTGGGCCCTGGATGAATACGGCTTCCGCAGTGTCATTGCGCCGAGCTTCGCCGACATCTTCTTCAACAACAGCTTCAAGAATGGCCTGCTGCCGATCATCCTCAGCGATGAAGAGGTCGATGAGCTGTTCAAGCAGGTCGAGGCCCATCCAGGCTACCAGCTGACCGTCGACTTGCAGGCCCAGGCAGTGACCCGCCCGGACGGCAAGGTGCTGCACTTCGAGATCGATGCGTTCCGCAAGCACTGCCTGCTCAACGGCCTCGACGACATCGGCCTGACCCTGCAGGACGGCGACGCCATCAAGGCGTTCGAAGACAAGCACCGCACCAGCCAGCCATGGTTGTTCCGCGACGCGTGAAACACTGATCGAGGAAATCGTGATGACCAGCACCACTCACAAGGATGTCGTACAGCGTCAGTTCGGCGAACAGGCCAGTGCCTACCTGAGCAGCACCGTGCATGCACAGGGCGCGGAATTCGCCCTGCTGCGGGCCGAGCTCGAAGGGAAGGGTGACGCGCGCCTGCTGGATCTGGGCTGTGGTGCTGGTCATGTCAGCTTCAACGTGGCACCGCTGGTGCGCGAAGTAGTGGCCTACGACCTCTCGCAGCAGATGCTCGATGTGGTGGCATCCGCCGCCGCCGAGCGTGGCATGGACAACATCCGCACCGAATGCGGCGCCGCTGAGCGGCTGCCGTTCGCCGATGCCTCGTTCGACTTCGTTTTCAGCCGCTACTCGGCGCACCATTGGAGCGACCTGGGCCTGGCCCTGCGCGAAGTGCGCCGGGTGCTCAAGCCGGGCGGCGTGGCGGCCTTCGTAGATGTGATGTCGCCGGGCAGCCCACTGCTCGACACGTACCTGCAAAGCGTGGAAGTGCTGCGCGATACCAGTCATGTACGCGATTATTCGGCCAGCGAGTGGTTGCAACAGATCAGCGAGGCCGGCCTCTGTACGCGTAGCCACAGTCGCCAGCGCCTGCGCCTCGAGTACAGCTCGTGGGTCGAGCGCATGCGCACCCCGGGCGCCATGCGCGAGGCCATCTGCCAATTGCAGCAGGCGATGGGCGAAGAAGTGCGGCAGTATTACCAGATCGAAGCCGATGGCTCCTTCAGCACCGACGTGCTGGTGCTGTGGGCCGAACGCTAGTTTTTTCCGGCGCGCCTGCCAGGCTCGCCGCTTGAATGGATAGAGGAACGCATGAGCAAGCAGATTCTGATTCTCCCAGGTGACGGCATTGGTCCGGAAATCATGGCCGAGGCGGTCAAGGTGCTGGAGCTGGCCAACGACAGGTTCGAGCTCGGCTTTGCCCTGGAACACGACGTCATCGGTGGCGCGGCCATCGACAAGCACGGCGTGCCGCTGGCCGACGAGACTCTGGAGCGTGCGCGCAAGGCCGATGCGGTGCTGCTCGGCGCGGTCGGCGGGCCGAAGTGGGACAAGATCGAGCGCGACGTGCGGCCAGAGCGCGGCCTGCTGAAGATCCGCTCGCAATTGGGCCTGTTCGCCAACCTGCGTCCCGCGATCCTCTACCCACAGCTGGCCGATGCGTCCTCGCTCAAGCCCGAAATCGTTGCTGGCCTGGATATCCTTATCGTCCGTGAGCTGACCGGCGGCATCTACTTCGGCGCGCCGCGTGGTACCCGCGAGCTCGAAGGCGGCGAACGCCAGGCCTACGACACCCTGCCGTACAGCGAGAGCGAGATCCGCCGCATCGCCCGCGTCGGCTTCGACATGGCCCGCGTGCGCGGCAAGAAACTGTGCTCGGTGGACAAGGCCAACGTCCTGGCCTCCAGCCAGCTGTGGCGCGAAGTGGTCGAAGAGGTCGCCAAGGACTATCCGGACGTCGAGCTGAGCCACATGTACGTCGATAACGCCGCCATGCAGCTGGTGCGCGCGCCCAAGCAGTTCGACGTGGTGGTGACCGACAACCTGTTCGGTGACATTCTGTCGGATGAAGCTTCCATGCTGACCGGTTCCATCGGCATGCTGCCTTCTGCGTCTCTGGATGCCGACAACAAGGGCATGTACGAGCCCTGCCATGGCTCGGCCCCGGATATCGCCGGCCAAGGCATCGCCAACCCGCTGGCGACCATTCTTTCGGTCTCGATGATGCTGCGCTACAGCTTCAACCAGCACGCCGCCGCCAACGCCATCGAGAAGGCTGTCAGCCTGGTGCTCGACCAGGGTCTGCGCACCGGTGACATCCACTCGGCCGGTTGCATCAAGGTCGGTACGCAGGAAATGGGCGATGCAGTAGTCGCAGCCCTGCGGAATCTGTAATCTCTCTGGCCCGCTGCCGCCTTTTCCCAAGGCAGCGGCCCACTTTTTAGCAAAGGTGTTGTTGCGATGAAACGTGTAGGTCTGATCGGTTGGCGCGGTATGGTCGGTTCCGTGCTCATGCAGCGGATGCTGGAAGAGCAGGATTTCGACCTTATCGAGCCGGTGTTCTTCACCACCTCCAATGTGGGAGGCCAGGGTCCGGCGGTGGGCAAGGATATTGCTCCGCTCAAGGATGCTTACAGCATTGAAGAGCTCAAGACCCTCGATGTGATTCTGACCTGCCAGGGCGGCGACTACACCAACGAAGTCTTCCCCAAGCTGCGCGAAGCGGGCTGGCAGGGCTACTGGATCGACGCCGCCTCCAGCCTGCGCATGCAGGATGACGCGGTGATCGTGCTCGATCCGGTCAACCGCAAGGTGATCGACCAGCAGCTCGATGCCGGTACCAGGAACTACATCGGCGGCAACTGCACCGTCAGCCTGATGCTGATGGGCCTTGGTGGGTTGTTCGAAGCGGGCCTGGTCGAGTGGATGAGCGCCATGACCTACCAGGCGGCCTCTGGTGCCGGCGCGCAGAACATGCGCGAGCTGATCCGCCAGATGGGCGCTACCCACGCTGCCGTTGCCGATGACCTGGCCAACCCGGCCAGCGCCATCCTTGACATCGACCGCAAGGTCGCCGAGGCCATGCGTGGTGAAGCCTACCCGACCGAGAACTTCGGCGTGCCGCTGGCGGGCAGCCTGATCCCGTGGATCGACAAGGAACTGCCGAACGGCCAGAGCCGCGAGGAATGGAAAGCCCAGGCCGAGACCAACAAGATTCTTGGCCGCTTCAAGAGCCCGGTGCCGGTCGACGGTATCTGCGTGCGCATCGGTGCCATGCGTTGCCACAGCCAGGCGCTGACCATCAAGCTGAACAAGGACGTGCCGCTGGCCGACATCGAGGGCATGATCAGCCAGCACAACCCGTGGGTGAAGCTGGTGCCGAACCATCGCGATATCAGCATGCAGGAGCTGAGTCCGACCAATGTCACCGGCACGCTGAACATCCCGGTTGGCCGTCTGCGCAAGCTGAACATGGGCTCGCAATACCTGGGCGCCTTCACGGTCGGTGACCAGCTGCTGTGGGGCGCCGCCGAACCGCTGCGCCGCATGTTGCGGATCCTGCTGGAGCGGTAAGCGCGTTTTGGCTGGACAGGAAACCCGTGCTGGTGACAGCGCGGGTTTTTTAATGGGCGTACCGGAGGTCGCCTTTGGCGAGTCCAATCAAGTAAAGTGCGCTCCCGCCGTTTCAGCAGAGGATTTTCCCATGACCCAGCCCATTGATATTGCCGTAGTCGGTGCCACCGGCAGCGTTGGCGAAACCCTTGTGCAGATCCTCGAAGAGCTGGACTTTCCAGTGGCGACGCTGCATCTGCTGGCCAGCAACGAGTCGGCTGGCAGTGGCGTGATGTTCCGCAGCAAGAGCCTGCGCGTACGTGAAGTGGACAGCTTCGATTTCAGCCAGGTCAAGCTGGCATTCTTCGCGGCCGGGGCGGCCGTCAGCCGCAGCTTCGCACCCAAGGCCCAGGCGGCCGGCTGCTCGGTCATAGACCTCTCTGGGGCGCTGGAGCAGGCGCCGGCTCTGGTCCCGGAGGCCAACTCCGCGAAGCTGCAACAGCTGCCGTTGCCCGCATTGATCTGCAGCCCGAGCGCTGCCGCTGTGGCCCTGGCCGTGGCACTGGCGCCGCTCAAGGGCTTGCTCGAGATCGAGCGCGTCCAGCTCACTGCCTGCGTGGCCATTTCGGCTCAAGGGCGTGAAGCGGTCACCGAACTGGCGCGCCAGACCGCCGAGTTGCTGAATGCCCGTCCACTGGAGCCGCGGTTTTTCGACCGCCAGGTAGCGTTCAACGTGCTGGCTCAGGTCGGTCCCAGCGATGAACAAGGCCATGGCGCGCTGGAGCGTCGCCTGGTCAGCGAGTTGCGCGAGGTGCTCGACTTGCCTTTACTCAAGATTTCCGTGACCTGCGTTCAAGTCCCGGTGTTTTTTGGCGATAGCTACAGTGTGTCCGTACAAAGCCGCCGTGCGGTCGACCTGTCCGCGGTCAATGCTGCGCTAGAGGGCGCCGAGGGTATCGAGCTGGTGGAACTGGACGACTATCCGACCCCGGTCGGGGACGCAGTGGGGCAGGACGTGGTCTATGTTGGTCGTGTACGTCTGGGCATCGATGAGCCAGAACAGCTCAACCTGTGGCTGACAACCGACAACGTGCGCAAGGGCGCGGCCCTGAATGCCGTGCAATTGGCGCAATTGTTGATTAAAGACATGGCGTAAAAGATACTGGACGGCAATTTTGTCCTGCACCGTCACCGGGTTTCGGGGCGATCAATACAAGGGAAGAGGTCATGCTTCGAATTCGCAAACTGGTCCTGGCCATCGCCGCAGCCTCCGCGCTGTCGTCTGGCGTGGCGAATGCCCTGGGGTTGGGGGAGCTGACCCTCAGGTCGGCACAGAACCAGCCGCTGGATGCCGAGATCGAGCTGCTCGATGTGCGCGACCTCACCGCCACCGAAGTGGTGCCCAGCCTTGCCCCGCCAGAAGAGTTCACCAAGGCGGGAGTGGAGTACGCCCCCTATCTGGAGGACCTGACCTTTACCCCGGTGATCACCCCCAACGGCAAGAGCATGCTGCGCGTGACCTCCAGCCAGCCGTTGCCAGCGCCGGTAGTCAAGTTCCTGGTGCAGGTGTTGTGGCCCCAGGGGCGGCTGGTTCGCGACTACAGCATGCTGCTCGACCAGGCGCAGGCCCAGGGCAGCCAGGCGCAGGCGGGCGTTGCGCCTGCCGTGAGCTATACCACCAAGCCACGCGATACCCTCTGGCAGATTGCCGCCCGCAACACTCAAGGCGCTTCGGTGCAGCAGACCATGATCGCCATCCAGGCACTGAATCCGGATGCATTCATCAACAACAACATCAACTTGCTCAAGGCTGGCCAGGTCTTGCGTATGCCCGACCAGCAACAAGCCCAGTCAACGCCCCAGGGCGAGGCCGTTCGCGATGTTGCCGAGCAGTACGCTGCCTGGCGTGAAGGCCGTCGCCTGGGGCCGCGCGCGCGTCAGCTGGATGCCACGCGCCGCGGCAGCGCTGAAGACGCCCCTTCGCGCATCGCCCAGCAGGACAATCTGCGCCTGGTTGCCCCAAGCAGCGAAGCCGCAGCCGGCGACAGCAAGACCCTTGGCGATCAGTTGGCAATGGCCGAGGAAAGCCTGGACACCAGTCGCCGCGACAATGAAGAGTTGAAAAGCCGCGTCGCCGATCTGCAGAGCCAGCTCGACAAGCTGCAGCGCCTGATCGCTTTGAAGAATGACCAGTTGGCGCGTCTGGAAGCCCAGAGCGGCGCGGCACAACCGCCTGCGGCCCTGCCAGGCGAGGCGCCCGCGGCACTCCCGAGCGAAGCGCCCGCCGCACTTCCAGGTGAGGTGCCCGCTGGACAACCAGCGGTCACGCCTCCGGTCACGCCAGGGGAGTCGGTGGTCGATCCAGCGCCCGCGGCCGTCGACACTGCGCCAGTGCCTGCACCCGATGCCGAGGCCGCACCGGCCGAGGGCGAAACGGATGCCTTGGGCGACGTGCTGAGCAGCCCGCTGTGGCTGTCTCTGATCGCGGGTTCCGCACTCCTGGCCTTGCTGCTGTTGCTGCTGCTTCTGGCACGCAAGCGCAAGGCCGACCAGGAAGCCGAAAAGCACCTGCGCATGGCTCGGGCGCTGGCCGAGGAGGGCGAGCGTGGGCCCGAGCCGGACCTTGCGCTGTCCGGCGTCGACACGCTCGAGGTGCCGGCGGCCAGCGACAAGTTGTCGCCTGGCATGGTTGCCGCTTCGGCCGCGGCCGCCACCGCTGCAGAGCATCCACAGGAGCCGGCCCCGTCCCCCGCGCCGGTACCTGAGCCGGATTCCACCCCGGTAGTGGCCAACGTGCTGGCCACGCCCGCCGCGATCGACAAGGTGCTCGAAGAGGCTGAGCAAAGCATTGCCAAAGGCCGCCTCAATCATGCGGCGGATCTGCTGGAACCGGCGGTTGCCGCCCAGCCGGACCGCAGCGAGCTTCGCCTCAAACTGATGGAGGTCTATGCCCGGCAGGGTGACAGGGACGCCTTCGTGGGCCAGGAGCGTCAGCTGGTGGCCACCGGCCAGAACCACGCCGATGCCGAAGCGCTGAAGCAGCAGTTTCCAGCGATGCTTGGCGTCGCTGCGGCAGGCATTGGTGCAGCTGCGCTGGCGGCCGAGCTGGATGCGCAGTATGTGCAGGAGCTGCTTCAGGAGCACGAAGAGGCTCCTGAGACGGGCGCCGCCGAGCCAGAACCGGAACCGGAACCAAATGCGTCCGTCGCACAGGACGATGCGCTCGACGGTGCCTTCGACCTCAGTCTGGAAGACGACCTGCTGCTCGACGAGCAGCTTCAAGCCCAGATAGAGGACGAAGCAGCGTCCTCGGTGCAGCCGCAGCCTCAGGCAGTCGAACCGGTGGCGAGCCAGCGCGAGGCCGATGCCGATTTCGAAACCTTGCTCGCCCAGGCCCAGGCCGATGCAAGCGGGGGTTCGGACGATCTGGCCGACTTCGATCTGGATGTCGGCGAGCCGGAGCCTGCGACGCCACCCGAGCCCGCGCCCGGTGCGCCGGTGGATGTCGCGGCGGAACTGGCTGCATTCGACGCCATGCCTGACTTCGATCCGATTTCCGAGCTTGAAATGCCAGAGGACTTCGACCTTTCGCTCTCGCTGGATGATGAATCGCCTGCCGACAAGCGCTTCGCCTCCGAACTGAACGACGTCAACGCCGAACTCGACACGCTGCCGCCTAGCTTTGACAGCCCACCGGACGAGCCGCGCTTCACGGCCGAGGACGCAGCCCAGGATCCGGTCGACGACCTGGACTTCGATTTCTTCTCCGAGACCGACGAGGTCGCGACCAAGCTCGACCTGGCCCGCGCCTACATCGACATGGGCGACCATGACGGCGCGCGCGATATCCTCGACGAAGTCGTCAAGGACGGCGACGACACCCAGCGCCAGGAAGCCCAGGACATGCTGTCGCGGCTGGTCTGATCCACTGCGGCGAGAAGACAACGGCAGCCCGGGTGGCTGCCGTTGTCGCTATAATGCCCGCCATCCGTTCAATCCACAGGCTTTGGTTTTTTCTTGGACATCATCAATAACGACGCGGCCGAATCGGCGGCCGAGGGTTTTTTCCGCATCGCCCTGGGCGTCGAGTACAAGGGTGCCCGTTATCATGGCTGGCAGCGTCAGAGCACCGGCGTGCCCAGTGTGCAGCTCGCCCTGGAGGAGGCCTTGTCTCGGGTCGCCGACGCGCCTGTGATCATTTCCTGCGCCGGGCGTACCGATGCCGCCGTGCATGCATGCGGACAAGTCGTGCACTTCGACACCCGCGCGGTGCGCAATGAGCGCGCCTGGACCATGGGCACCAATCTCAACCTGCCCCATGACATCAGCGTGACCTGGGCGAAGCAGATGCCGGCGCACTTCCATGCCCGCTTCAAGGCCAAGGCCCGGCGCTATCGCTACGTGATCTACAACGACCCGATCCGTCCTGCGCACCTGGCCGAAGAAGTCACCTGGAACCACCGGCCGCTGGATATCGAGCGCATGGCCGAAGCAGCCCAATACCTGCTCGGTACACACGACTTCAGCGCGTTCCGTGCCGGCCAGTGCCAGGCCAAGTCACCGGTCAAGCACATCCACCACCTGCGTGTGACCCGCCACGGGCAGATGATCGTGCTGGACATCCGTGCCACCGCCTTCCTCCATCACATGGTGCGCAACATCGCCGGCGTGCTGATGGCCATCGGGGCCGGCCAGCGCCCCGTTGCCTGGGCCCACGAGGTGCTCGAAAGCCGTGACCGGCGCAACGCGGGCGTCACCGCACACCCGTACGGGCTCTACCTGGTGCATGTCGAATACCCCGAGGAGTACGGCGTGCCGCAGCGTTACATCGGTCCACACTTTCTCACCGGCTTCGAGGCGTTGTCGGCTGACGCCCCCAGCGTCATTTGCTAACATCCGGGGCTTTACCGATCAGCCGAGGTTCGTGCCCCATGAGCACCGTTCGCAGCAAGATCTGTGGGATAACCCGTATCGAAGACGCCCTGGCCGCAGCCGAGGCAGGCGCCGATGCCATCGGCTTCGTGTTCTACGCGAAGAGCCCACGGGCCGTGGACGTGCGCCAGGCGCGTGACATCATCCAGGCCTTGCCGCCGTTCCTCACCACGGTGGGGTTGTTCGTCAACGCCAGCCGTTGCGAACTGAACGAGATTCTCGAAGTGGTGCCGCTGGACCTGCTGCAATTTCACGGCGATGAAACCCCTTCCGATTGCGAAGGCTATCATCGTCCCTGGATCAAGGCGTTGCGCGTGCGCCCCGGCGACGATCTCGAAGCCGCCTGCCAGCACTATGCCCAGGCCAGCGGTATATTGCTGGACACCTACGTGGCCGGAGTACCCGGTGGGACCGGCGAGGCCTTCGACTGGTCGCTGGTGCCTGAGCGCCTGAGCAAACCGGTCATCCTCGCGGGGGGCTTGTCGCCAGACAATGTCGCCCAGGCCATCGCCAGGGTGCGCCCGTATGCGGTGGATGTCAGCGGCGGGGTCGAGCAGGCCAAGGGCATCAAGGACGCGGCAAAGATCGAAGCTTTCCTGCGTGCAGTGCGGCAGGCGTGAGTGCGGATGTGACGGCTGGCTGCGCGCCATCGTCCATAGCTTTCGCAGCACTTGCTGCCGACCGGGCCAAGGGCTGGTCAAGACAGAGCGGCAGCGTCGCGACGCTGCCCCACGGTTGAAGGTGGAGCGGCTACCAGGCAGATCCCACGATACGGGCGCCGGGGCCGGACCATCATCGTTACACAGAAGAATTTGAGCTCAAGGGCAGGGGTGTGGCCGGGAAGCCCGGATCCGCCACTTGCCGTCACTGGAGAAAGAAAGCATGAGCAACTGGTTAGTAGACAAACTGATCCCTTCGATCATGCGTTCCGAGGTCAAGAAGAGCTCGGTGCCCGAGGGACTGTGGCACAAGTGCCCGGCCTGCGAGGCTGTACTGTACCGCCCGGAGCTGGAGAAGACCCTCGACGTCTGCCCCAAGTGCAACCACCACATGCGTATTGGCGCACGTGCGCGCATCGACATCTTCCTGGATGCCGAGGGCCGTGCCGAGCTGGGTGCCGACCTGGAGCCGGTCGACCGCCTGAAGTTCCGCGACGGCAAGAAGTACAAGGACCGCCTGAGCGGCGCCCAGAAGCAGACCGGCGAAAAAGACGCGCTGATCTCCATGAGCGGCAGCCTGATGGGCATGCCGATCGTGGTCAGTGCCTTCGAGTTTTCCTTCATGGGTGGCTCGATGGGCGCCATCGTCGGCGAGCGCTTCGTGCGTGCCGCCAACTATGCCCTGGAAAACCGCTGCCCGATGATCTGCTTCTCCGCCTCCGGCGGCGCGCGCATGCAGGAAGCGCTGATCTCGCTGATGCAGATGGCCAAGACCTCCGCGGTGCTGGCGCGCCTGCGCGAAGAAGGCATTCCGTTCATCTCGGTGCTGACCGACCCGGTCTACGGCGGCGTATCCGCCAGTCTGGCAATGCTCGGTGACGTGATCGTCGGCGAACCCAAGGCACTGATCGGTTTCGCCGGCCCGCGCGTGATCGAGCAGACCGTGCGCGAGAAGCTGCCAGAAGGCTTCCAGCGCAGCGAGTTCCTGCTTGAGCATGGCGCCATCGACCTGATCATCTCGCGCAGCGAACTGCGTCCGCGCCTGGCGCGCCTGCTCGCGCAGATGACTGGCCAGCCAACGCCGGTCGAGGCTCAAGAGCCGGTCACGGAGGCGGCAGTCGTCGCATCATGAATCCACGTTCCCTGGGCGAATGGCTCGCCTATCTCGAGCAGTTGCACCCTTCGGCCATCGACATGGGCCTGGAGCGTTCCCGGCAGGTGGCCGAGCGGCTCGGGCTGGGCAAGCTTGCGCCTCGGGTCGTGACCGTCACGGGGACCAACGGCAAGGGTTCGACCTGCGCGTTCATCGCCAGCCTGCTGCAGGCCCAGGGTCTCAAGGTCGGCGTGTACAGCTCGCCGCATCTGCTGCACTACAACGAAAGGGTGCGCATCGACGGCAGCGATGCCAGCGATGAGCGCCTGTGCGAGGCCTTCGCCGCCATCGAGGCGGTGCGTGGTGATGTTTCCCTGACCTACTTCGAGATGGGCACTCTCGCCGCCTTCTGGCTGTTCAAGCAGTCGGCACTGGACGCGGTGGTGCTCGAAGTCGGCCTGGGCGGACGCCTGGACACGGTCAACCTGATCGACGCCGACCTGTCGCTGGTCACCAGCATCGGTGTCGATCATGCCGATTACCTGGGGGATACCCGGGAGTCGGTGGCGTACGAGAAGGCCGGGATCTTCCGTCAAGGCAAGCCCGCCCTGTGCGGCGACCTGGATCCGCCTCGGCCCTTGCTCGACAAGGTGCACGAGCTGGGCTGCCCGTTCTTCCTGCGTGGTCGGGATTTCAACCTCGCCAGCAGTGCGCAGCACTGGCATTGGCGTGGAGCCGCCGCCGATGGCGCGGTTGTCCAGCTCGATCAGCTGCCACTGCTCGACCTGCCGATGGAAAACGCCGCGCTGGCGCTGCAGGCCTATCTGCTGATGGGGCTGCCGTGGGACGCCGGGCAGATTCGCCAGGCACTGCTCGATACCCGCATGACCGGGCGCCTGGATCGTCGTGCACTGAGCTGGCAGGGCAAGCCGCTGGAGCTGCTGATGGATGTGGGGCACAACCCGCATGCCTCGCAATACCTGGCGGGGCGGCTGGCATCACTGCCGCGTTCCGGGCGTCGACTGGCGGTCTTCGGGCTGTTGGCCGACAAGGACCTGGGCGGCGTGATCGAGCCACTGCAAGGGCTTGTGGACAGCTGGGCGGTTGCGCCGCTGGATACCCCTCGCACGCGTCCGGCGGCAGAACTCGAGTCTGCCCTGACGAACCTCGGCGCAGCGGTGAAGTCCTATGCAAGTGTCGATGCTGCCCTTGAAGGGCAGTGCGCGCAGGCAGCGGCAGGCGATCAGATCCTGCTGTTCGGTTCGTTTTTCTGCGTCGGCCAGGCGTTGCAGTGGCTGGAACGGCAGGCCGGGGAGGGTGGGACAGATGGCAGTGCTGGATAAAGGGGTCAAGCAGCGCATGATCGGTGCGCTGGTGCTGGTGGCGCTGGCGGTGATCTTCCTGCCGATGCTGTTCAGCCGCGAGGATGAGACGCGTCAGGTCCAGGTGGAAGCGCCCCAGGCGCCGGGCATGCCAAGCCCGCCACAGGTCCAGGTGGAGCCCGTGCCTGTGCCCGAGCCCCAGGCCGTGCCTGAGGAAGCACCGGTGGTGGTGGACGAATCCACGGCCCCGGTCGCGCCGCCGAGCACGCCGATCGCCCCGTCGCCTTCGGCAGCGCCCGCTCCCCAGGCGTCCGCCGCTCCAGCACCGAAGGTCGAAAAACCTGCTGCACCTGCTGCCAAGCCTGCTCCAGCGAACAAGGTCGACGGTAATGGCCTGCCAGTCAGCTGGTCGATCCAGTTGGCCAGCCTGTCCAACCGTGCCGGAGCCGACAATCTGCAGAAAACCTTGCGCAGCCAGGGCTACAATGCCTACATCCGTGCGGCGGGAGGGATGAACCGGGTGTTTGTCGGCCCATTGATCGATCGCGCCGAGGCCGAGCGCCTTCGCGACGTGATCAATCGCCAGCAGAAGCTCAAGGGCTTCGTCGTCCGCTTCCAGCCCGAGCGCGGCTGACGCGGCCGGCGTCCCGGTACCAGGCCGCTCCTACACACGAGCCCCGTGCTCTGGTAAAATGCGCCGCCTCATATCCTTGCAGGCGGCACCGTGGCATTTACCTGGGTCGATTGGGCGATTATCGCGATCATCGCCGTTTCCGCATTGATCAGTCTCAAGCGCGGTTTCGTAAAGGAAGCCTTGTCGCTGCTCATCTGGATCGTTGCCGGGGCCGTTGCCTGGATGTTTGGCGGTTCGCTGTCGCAGTACCTGGAGTCCTATATCCAGACGCCGTCGGCGCGGGTTATCGCAGGCTGCACCATTCTTTTCGTCGCCACCCTGCTGGTGGGGGCCATGATCAATTTCCTCGTTGGCGAGCTGATCCGCGTGACCGGGCTGTCCGGCACCGATCGATTCCTGGGCATGGCCTTTGGTGCCGCGCGCGGGGCCTTGCTGGTGGTGGTGGGCGTCGGGCTGCTGAGCCTCGGCCCCGTACAACAAGATCCTTGGTGGCAGGAGTCCCGCCTGTTGCCGCAATTTCTTTTGGTCGCGGACTGGTCGAAAAACTTCATCTTGGGGTTCACCAGTCAGTGGTTGTCCAGTGGGATCAGCGTGCCTGTTGATCTCCCGTTCAAGGAACAGCTGCCAGGGCTCAAGACGCCCTGAGCGCGTTTCATTCAAGATTCATCAAAGTAGGGGTTGCGTCGCATGTGTGGCATCGTCGGTATCGTCGGTAAGTCGAACGTCAATCAGGCGCTGTATGACGCGCTAACCGTCCTCCAGCACCGCGGCCAGGACGCTGCCGGTATTGTGACCAGCCATGATGGCCGGTTATTCCTGCGCAAGGACAACGGCCTGGTACGTGATGTGTTCCAGCAGCGCCATATGCAGCGCCTGGTCGGCAGCATGGGCATCGGTCACGTGCGGTACCCGACGGCGGGCAGCTCGACCTCTGCCGAGGCCCAGCCGTTCTACGTTAACTCGCCGTATGGCATCACCCTGGCGCACAACGGCAACCTGACCAACGTCGAACAGTTGGCCAAGGAGATCTACGAGTCCGACCTGCGTCACGTCAATACCAACTCGGACTCCGAGGTGCTGCTCAACGTCTTCGCCCATGAGCTGGCGGTGCGTGGCAAGCTGCAGCCGACCGAGGAAGATGTGTTCGCCGCGGTTACCGACGTGCACAACCGCTGCGTCGGCGGTTATGCCGTAGTGGCGATGATCACCGGCTACGGTATCGTCGGCTTCCGCGACCCGCACGGCATCCGTCCGATCGTCTTCGGCCAGCGTCACACCGATGAAGGCGTCGAGTACATGATCGCCTCCGAGAGCGTCTCCCTGGACGTGCTGGGCTTCACTCTGATTCGCGACCTCGCGCCAGGCGAAGCGGTGTACATCACCGAGGAAGGTCAACTGCACACCCGTCAGTGCGCCAAGGCCCCGAACCTCAGCCCGTGCATCTTCGAGCACGTCTACCTGGCACGCCCCGACTCGATCATCGACGGCGTGTCGGTCTACAAGGCGCGCCTGCGCATGGGCGAGAAACTGGCCGAGAAGATCCAGCGCGAGCGTCCCGAGCATGACATCGATGTGGTCATCCCGATCCCGGACACCAGTCGCACCGCCGCGCTGGAGCTGGCCAACCACCTTGGCGTGAAGTTCCGCGAAGGCTTCGTGAAAAACCGCTACATCGGCCGTACCTTCATCATGCCCGGTCAGGCCGCGCGCAAGAAATCGGTGCGCCAGAAGCTCAATGCCATCGAACTGGAGTTCCGCGGCAAGAACGTCATGCTGGTGGACGATTCCATCGTGCGCGGCACCACGTGCAAGCAGATCATCCAGATGGCCCGTGAAGCCGGCGCCAAGAACGTCTACTTCTGCTCGGCCGCGCCCGCGGTGCGCTACCCCAACGTCTACGGCATCGACATGCCGAGCGCCCACGAGCTGATCGCCCACAACCGCACCACCGAGCAGGTCGCCGAGCTGATCGGCGCCGACTGGCTGATCTACCAGGACCTGCCGGACCTGATCGAAGCGGTCGGCGGTGGCAAGATCAAGATCGAACATTTCGATTGCGCGGTCTTTGATGGCCAGTACGTCACCGGCGACATCGATGCAGCCTACCTGGACCGCATCGAGCAGTCGCGCAACGATGTCGCGAAGGTCAAGAACCAGGCAGTCAGCGCTATCATCGACCTGTACAACAACTGATTGGGGAGCAACGGCATGACAGATCAATGGGATGCCGGGCGACTGGACAGTGACCTCGAGGGTGTCGGCTTCGACACCCTGGCGGTGCGCGCCGGTCAGCACCGCACACCGGAGGCCGAGCACAGCGACGCGCTGTTCTTCACTTCCAGCTACGTGTTCCGCACCGCCGCCGACGCTGCCGCGCGCTTTGCCGGGGAAACACCGGGCAACGTCTACTCGCGCTATACCAACCCTACCGTGCGCGCGTTCGAGGAGCGCCTGGCGGCACTGGAAGGTGCCGAGCAGGCAGTGGGCACCTCCACCGGCATGGCAGCGATCCTGGCCACGGTCATGGCACTGTGCAGCGCTGGCGACCATGTACTTGTATCGCAAAGCGTGTTTGGTTCGACCATCAGTCTGTTCGAGAAGTACTTCAAGCGCTTTGGCGTCGAAGTCGACTACGTGCCGCTCGCCGACCTGGCAGGTTGGGAGCAGGGGATCAAGACCAACACCAAGCTGCTGTTCGTCGAGTCGCCGTCCAACCCGTTGGCCGAGCTGGTCGATATCGCCGCCCTGGCCGAAATCGCCCACGCCCGTGGCGCGATGCTGGTAGTGGACAATTGCTTCAGCACCCCGGCGTTGCAGCAGCCGCTGAAGCTGGGCGCCGACATTGTCGTGCACTCGGCGACCAAGTTCATCGACGGCCAAGGCCGTTGCATGGGCGGCGCGGTGGCCGGGCGCAGCGAGCAGATGAAGGAAGTCGTCGGCTTCCTGCGCACCGCCGGGCCTACCCTGAGCCCCTTCAACGCCTGGGTATTCCTCAAGGGCCTGGAGACGCTGAAGCTGCGCATGCGCGCCCACTGTGAAAGCGCCCAGGCGCTGGCCGAGTGGCTGGAACAGCAGGACGGCATCGAGAAGGTTCATTTCGCCGGCTTGCCGAGTCATCCCCAGCACGAACTGGCCAAGCGCCAGATGAGCGGCTTTGGTGCGGTGGTGAGTTTCGAGGTCAAGGGTGGCAAGGAAGGGGCATGGCGGTTCATCGACGCCACGCGGCTGATTTCCATCACCGCCAACCTGGGCGACAGCAAGACCACCATCACCCATCCGGGCACTACCTCCCACGGGCGCCTGTCGCCACAGGAGCGTGAAGCCGCAGGCATTCGCGACAGTCTGATTCGCGTCGCCGTGGGCCTGGAAGACGTGGTCGACCTCAAGGCCGACCTCGCACGCGGGTTGGCTGCGCTGTGATGGACTGGCCAGGCGGTGAGCCTAGCCATAACGGCCGGGTCGCCCTGGTGACCGGCACTGCGCGCGGTATCGGCCTGGGTATCGCTGCGTGGCTGATCAGCGAGGGCTGGCAAGTGGTCTTGACCGACCTGGACCGCGCACGCGGTACCAAGGTCGCCAAGGCCCTGGGCGACAATGCCTGGTTCGTCGGCATGGATGTCGCCGAAGAGTCCCAGGTGATCAATGCAGTGGCCCAGGTGCTCGGCCAGTTCGGGCGCCTGGATGCACTGGTGTGCAACGCGGCGGTCGCCAACCCGCGCAACGGCACGCTGGAAAGCCTCAGCCTTGCGCACTGGAACCGTGTGATGGCGGTCAACCTGAGCGGCCCCATGCTGCTGGCCAAGCACTGCGCGCCTTACCTGCGCGCGCATTGCGGGGCCATCGTCAACCTGACCTCCACCCGCGCCCGGCAATCCGAGCCGGATACCGAGGCCTACGCCGCGAGCAAGGGCGGCCTGTTGGCCCTGACCCATGCGTTGGCGATTAGCCTGGGCCCGGAGATCCGGGTCAACGCTGTCAGCCCCGGCTGGATCGATGCCCGTGATCCGGGAGAGCGGCGCGCCGAGCCGCTGAGCGACGAGGATCACGCCCAGCATCCGGCTGGACGGGTAGGGACCGTGGAAGATGTCGCAGCGATGGTCGCATGGCTGCTGTCGAGGCAGGCGGGCTTCGTCACTGGCCAGGAGTTCGTGGTCGACGGCGGCATGACCCGCAAGATGATCTACGCCTGATCTTTTTTGCCCTTTTTGAAAAAAAATTCAATGGGGGTATTGACTTAGGTTCGATAGGTGCGTAAATTTCGCGGCCTCAGAGAAGCAAACGCAACACGGCAACAAGGCAGCAAGCAACGTGTGATGCAGAGGGTGATTAGCTCAGCCGGGAGAGCATCTGCCTTACAAGCAGAGGGTCGGCGGTTCGATCCCGTCATCACCCACCACTTCCTGAGATTGTTCCTGACCTGGGAGACTTCGCAAGAAGCATCCCGAACGAGAGGAACTGGACGCAAGTCCATATGCGCAGCGGTAGTTCAGTCGGTTAGAATACCGGCCTGTCACGCCGGGGGTCGCGGGTTCGAGTCCCGTCCGCTGCGCCACTTTTTCTCCAGATGGGTGCTTGTCACCGGTCTGAGGTCCGAAGCCAAGGTCTCAACTGACCGAAGCCAAAAGGCCAGATCCCAGTTTCAAACAGGTGAAAGCCTGTGCGATACGCAGCGGTAGTTCAGTCGGTTAGAATACCGGCCTGTCACGCCGGGGGTCGCGGGTTCGAGTCCCGTCCGCTGCGCCATCTTCGCTTCGAGGCCCTTGAACTCCTTGAAGCAACAAAGAAAGCGACCTTGAGGTCGCTTTTTTTGTGTCCGTCATTTGCCTGGTCGTGTGACCCCGCTTCATCGCCTCGGCGATGTGTTGCACAATAGGCGTCGATCGTTCTTCACGAGATTTGCAATGTCCAAGCCATTCCTCGCCGGTACGCTCGGGCTGGCCCTTGTGCTGGCAGGTGTGTCTGGCTGCTCCTCGAAAAAGGCCGCCATCTACGAGCACGAAAATTTCGATGACTCGGGCACCTTCTCGCGCAGCTTCTCGGTGAGCGAGGCGGGTTCATGCGAAGCGGCGCGGCGTGCCTTGCTCAGCCAGGGCTACATCATCACCAGCAGCAATGCGGGACAGGTCAACGGCAACAAGAGCTTCCAGCAGAGCAGCGAAAGCCACCTGCAGATCAGCTTCAACGTCACCTGCGCGCCCGACAGCAGTGACGATCAGCGCTCGATCATGTTTGCCAATGCCTTGCAGGACCGTTATGCGCTGAAGAAATCCAACACCTCCGCCAGCCTGGGGGTGGGTGTACTGGGATCGCTGTCGATGCCGATCGGCTCTTCCGACGACTCGATGGTCAAGGTGGCCAGCGAGACGGTGACCTCCGCGCAGTTCTATGATCGTTACTTCGCGCTGGTCGAGGGTTTTCTGCCCAGGCAGAAGAAGACGGTGATAGCGCCTGCCGCTGATATCGGCGTCCCGGAGCCCGCTACGTCCGCGCTGGCGCCCGTCGCATCCCAGGCGCCCGTCATGACCCCCATCGAGCCTGTAGCGGCGCCAGAGGCGCCAGCTGCGGCCCTCGCCACCGAAGCGCCAGCGGCACCTGTGGTGGACGATAGTCAGGGCTCGCAGCCCGTGGCGCCTCCAGCCGAAGCCGAACCGATCCAGGTGCAGCCGGGCGTGCCTGTGACCGACCCCGCGCCCACGGATGACGCTGAGACACAGACAGCAACACCCACACCAGGATAATTCCCAAACCTGCTGCTACGTTTATTTCACAACGCTGTTGTCATCATCGGGTCACACCCGCGCTTTAGCGTGGTCACATGACCCAGCGACTGAAATGTACGAAAGAGGAAGCAGGCCGATGGACGACTACCAGGAAGAACTTCTCGAATACCAAGCCTACGAACTGGACACCCCGGAACCGGCTGACGACGCCACCGAGCTCTGATCCGACCTAGGCATGCGGCACCGCTGACGTGTCGGTGCTGCCTGCATACCGCGTCTTCAGGTGCCCCTGCTCATCGAGCAGGTACGCATCCATCACCTCCCGCACGACAGGACCCGCCACGCGGCCTCCCGCCTCACCATTCTCGATCATGACGGCTACCACGATGCTGGGGTGATCGGCTGGGGCAAAGCCGACGAACAGCGCGTTGTCACGATGCCGCTCCAGGGTCTTCTCGCGGTTGTAGCGTTCGCCTTGCTTGATCGCCACCATCTGCGCGGTACCACTCTTGCCGGCGATGCGGTATTGCGCCCCGGCAGCGGCGGCGCGGGCAATACCCCTGGGAGCATGCATGACCATCTGCATGCCTTCGTTCACCTGGTCCCAGGCGCGGCTGTCATGCAGGACGATATTGGGCATGGGGTTGTCGTCTACCGGTGGCGTGTCGCCAACGGTCATCGCCAGGTGCGGCCGGTGCCATACGCCCTTGCTGGCCAGCAGGCTGGTGGCCTGAGCGAGCTGTAGTGGCGTCACCTGCATGTAGCCCTGGCCGATACCGAGGATCAGGGTTTCCCCGGGATACCAGGCCTGGCGGCGATTGGCCCGTTTCCAGGCGGGCGAAGGCATCAGTCCGGCGGATTCCTCGAACATGTCCAGCGACACCTTCTGGCCGAGGCCGAACTCGCTCAGGTAGTCGTGCAGGCGATCGATGCCCAGCTTGTGCGCCAGATCATAGAAGTACGTATCGTTGGAGCGCATGATCGCGCTGTACATATCCACCCAGCCGTCGCCGCTGCGGTTCCAGTTGCGGTACTTGTGAGCGTAGTTGGGCAGCTCGTAGTAGCCAGGGTCGAAGACCCGGCTGCCCGGGGTGATCACGCCGCTATCCAGGCCGGCGATGGCGACTTCGGGCTTGACGGTCGAACCGGGCGCATAGAGCCCGCGCAGCACGCGGTTGAACAGCGGGCGGTCGATCGAGTCGCGCAGCTCGGCGTACTGCTTGAAGCTGATGCCCTTGACGAACAGGTTGGGGTCGAAGCTTGGGTTGCTGACCATCGCCAGTACTTCACCGCTCGCCGGGTCCAGCGCGACCACCGAGCCCCGGCGATCGCCCAGGGCTTTTTCAGCCGCCAGCTGCAGGTTGGCGTCCAGGCTCAGTACGATGTCCTGTCCTGGGGTCGGGTCCTGATGCCGGAGCACCCGCATGACGCGGCCCTGCGCATTGGTTTCGACTTCCTCGTAGCCCACGTGGCCGTGCAGCTGTGCCTCGTAGAAATGCTCTATACCGGTCTTGCCGATGGACTGGGTACCCCGGTATTCGGTGGAGTCGAGCGTCTTGGCTTCTTTCTCGTTGATGCGCCCGACATAGCCCACCGAATGGGCAAAGTGAGCGCCCATGGGGTATTCGCGGATGAACTGCGCTTCGACATCCAGTCCCGGCAGGCGGAACTGGTTGACCGCGATCAAGGCGATCTGCTCTTCGGTCAGGCCGAACATCAGGGTCACGGGCTCGAACGGCTTGCGGCCACGGCGCAGGTCCTTGTCGAAGCCTGCGCGTTCTTCGTCACCGAGGCCCAGCACCTGCACCAGGATGTCCAGCACCTGGGCCGTGCCACCGGTGCGTTCGCGGGTCAGGGTCAGGTTGAAGCTCGGTTTGTTGTCGGCCAGGACCACGCCGTTGCGGTCATAGATCAGGCCGCGGCCGGGGGCGATGGGCAGCACGTGCACGCGGTTGTTTTCGGAAACCGCCGAGTGATAGTCATGCTGCACCACCTGGAGCACGTAGAGCCGGCCCACCAGGATCGCCACGACCACCAGCACGAAGAGGGCGCAGGCGACCAGCCGGCGATTCACCATGTGTGTTTCCTTGGCGTGGTCTTTCAGGGGGATCGGTTGCGGCATGGGCTGACTCTTGCGGAAAACGGCTTCGCCAGGCCGCCATCGGGGGCAGGACGAAGAAGAGGGGGGCGTGCGGGCGATCCGCGATCCTACGCAAGCGATCCCTGCGCCTCAAGGCTGCAGCTGTTGGCAGTACGCCAGGCAGGCCCCGAGCGCCTTGATGGCAGCGCTATTGAGGCCAGTATGAAGATTTGTTCATGTCGGTCCGTGGGTCAGCTTGCCAGGCGTTGCTGACGACGAAACTCACCGGGCGTCATCTGCGTCCAGCGCTTGAAGGCGCGCTGGAAGGCCTCGGCCGAGGCGAAACCAAGCAGATAGGCGATTTCCCCGAAGGCCAGCCCGGTGTCCCGTATATAGGTCTCGGCGAGGTCGCGGCGGGTGTCATTGAGCAGGCTGCGAAACCCAGTGCCTTCCTCGGCCAGCTTGCGCCGCAGCGTCCAGGCAGGTAATTGCAGATGACGGGCGACTTCGTCCAGATCAGGCTCGCGTCCGCCGTTGAGCAGGGGGCCGAGCAGGTGAGTGATTCGTTCGCCCAGGCTGCGGATGCGGGTGCGCTGGACCAGCTCCGTCTCGCACAGTTGCAGCAGGTGCTGCCAGGTGCTCGGGCAATGCTGCGGGTTGCGCAGGGCGAGACTGGCACGGCTCAGGCGCAGTTGGTTGGAGGAAGCGGCAAAGTGCACCGGTGTGTGGCACAGCGCCTGGTACTGCGGTGCATAGGCCGGAGGGTCGAACTCGATCTCAATGCGCTCGGCCTGCAGCGGCTGGCCCGCGAGGCTCGACAGCTGCGCCAGCCATCCGGCCAGCAGAGAGTCGACCACAAAGCGGTTGTAGGTGTTGTACGGACTGATGGAGTAGAAGCGCAGCCAGGCACCTTGGCGGTCTTCGATAAAGCTCGACTGGCCCCTGTAGTTGGCGGCGTACAGCGGCTCGAAGCGCAGCAGCGTGCGCGCGGCATCGCCAACCGTCGGCGCCTGCGCTGCGGTTACGCCGGCAAGCCCTGCCTGGGCCAGACGGCTGAAGTGGCCCATGTGCAGACCCAGCGCGGGCTCACCGGTCAGTTCGATGGCGGCATGGCCCAGGTGCATGTAGCGCGGGATCGACAGCCGTGCCCCCGGCTCTGCCAGGCGCGCGGCGTCCAGCCCATAGCGCAGCAGCAGCGGCTCGGGATCATGCCCGTGGCGGCGCAAGGCCTCACCCAAAGGCTGGACGAATCCTACCGACAGCTCGCCCAGACGCACCCGTGGCCTTGGCATGGCGTTACAACCAAAGGTTGAGCAGGCGCGCGCCTTGACTGGCGCTGCCGGCAAGATGCTGGCCGGCACGATTGGCGAAACCTTGCCCGTCGCCGCCCAGCTCCCAGAACTGCCCACGCAGGAACACGCTCATGCTGGTGGCGTACTGGCCGCTCGCGTCAAGGGTCAGCCTTTGCCAGGCGGTGCGCTCGCTCGCCTGTCCCTGACGTAGCGTTAGCCTGGCGGCCAGCGGTTGGTGCCGGTTGCCGCGCCAAGGCGTATCCCAGCTGTCTTTGCCACTGAGGAAGACCGGGTTGGCAATGAGTTGCGCCGACTGCGCGGCCAGCGCGCGATAGTTTTCCGGGTACCAGCTGTCGCTGCCGACCAGCACGCCCAGGCGCCCGGCCGGAGTCTGCACGATCTGCAAGGGTTGCCCATGCCCGCCCTGTATGTAGCGGCGAACTTCGCTGTCCGGGTACTGCTGTCGCTGGGGTTGGCCGAGCGGGGCGCCGTCGCGGCCAAACACCAGGCTGCTGTTGAACAGCGGGCCTGCGCCGGTGCGCAGCACGCCCGCTTCGACGTAGGGGGCGGGCAACACGATGGATCCGGCCACCAGGGTCACGCCGAATTCCTTCGCCAGCCCACCGAACAGCCGTTGGTAGTCGGCGGCCATCTGCCCGGCCTTCATGCGCAGGTGAGCATCGGCGCGCCGGTCATCACCCGTGGCCGCGAGCATGGCCAGGCCATAGTGCAGCGGATTGCTCAACTCTAGCCATTGCCAGGCCTCACGCCGGTGAGGGACCTGATACAGCTCGTTCTTTTCGCCGCGGGCCCACAGCCAGGTGCCGATGTGTTCGGGGAGGATGACCACGGTGCGGGCATTG
This sequence comes from Pseudomonas fluorescens, assembly GCF_902498185.1. Classification (GTDB taxonomy): domain Bacteria; phylum Pseudomonadota; class Gammaproteobacteria; order Pseudomonadales; family Pseudomonadaceae; genus Aquipseudomonas; species Aquipseudomonas fluorescens_BS. The sequence goes on from NZ_CABVIX010000001.1 coordinate 138,902, forward strand.
ACCAGGCCCTGGTCGCGGGCCTGCTCGAGGTAGGCCGAGAGCTTGCGGTGCAGGCGCTCGAGGTTCTGGTAGTCACTGGGAAACAGCTGCGGCTCGATGCCCAGCAGGTTGCCCCGTTCGCCGGGCTCGCCGTCATTGAGTGCCAGTTCGATCCGCAGATCGGAAAGGTAATGGCCCTCGGGGCGCTCTTGGGTCCAGAAGCCATAGCCACAGAGAATGGCGATGGCCACCAGCGCGAAGGCGCCTGAAAGAAGTTTACGCATGACAGGATCTTACCGCCCACAGCTGAATCCCGCCGCTTTTATCACCAAAAACGGAAAGGGGTCAATGTTGCCTGCCCCTCGATACCCAGGCCTGCGGATTGACCAGATTGCGCGGCCGCTTGCCTGCCAGCGCCTCGATCAGGTTGTCGACCGCGCACCGGGCCATGGCTTCGCGGGTTTCCACGGTGGCCGAGCCAATATGTGGCGTAGCCACCACGTTATCCAGCCGCAGCAGCGCCGAATCGGGCGACAGCGGCTCCTTTTCGAAGACATCCAGACCTGCGGCATGCAACTGGCCGTTTTGCAGGGCGGCGGTCAGCGCCGCCTCATCGACCACCTTCCCCCGGGCGATATTGATGAAGATGGCGCCTGGCTTCATCAGCGCGAACTCGCGTGCGCCGATCATGCGCTCGGTCGCGGCCGTCAGCGGCAGCGTCATGCAGACGAAGTCCGACTGTTCCAGCAACTCCTCAAGACTGACGTGACGGGCGTTGAAGCGGGCATCGACTTCGGGCTTGGGACTGCGGCTGTGGTAGACCACCGGCATGCCGAAGCCGAAATGCCCGCGTTGCGCCAGCGCCTCGCCTATCCTGCCCATGCCGATGATACCGAGCGTCTTGCCATGCACATCGGTGCCAAACTGCGCGGGGCCGATGTTGCGCGTCCACTGGCCTGCGCGCACCACATTGGCCAGTTCGACCACCCGCCGGGCCGTGGCGAGGATCAGCGCGAAGCCGGTGTCGGCGGTGGTCTCGGTCAGTACATCGGGGGTGTTGCTGAGCAGGATCGAGCGGCTGTTCAGGTAGTCGAGGTCGTAGTTGTCGATGCCTACCGACACGCTGGCCACCGCTTCCAGCCGAGGTGCCAGGTCCAGCAGCCCGGCATCCAGCTTGAGGCTGGCGCCGAGCAGTCCGTGGGCCTGGGGCAGGGCGTCGCGCAGGCACGCCAGGCCGTCGCCGCCCAGCTGCGCGATCTCGGTGATGTCGGCGTGCTCGCTCAGGCGTTCTCGCAGCGCTGGGGAGAGGCTCTTGTACAGGACAACGTGCTTTTTCATAAGGGATCTCGCTTCAAGTGTGGGCCGGCTGCGGGCGGGCCAGCGGTGCTTTGCGCCGGTCGGTGTCGCCTGGCGTCAGGCACAGGGTGAGCAAGGCGGACACCAGCAGGGACCCGCTCATCAGCAGGAAGGACGCATCCGGTGTGCCTGTGGCGCTGTTCAGGTAGCCGACCAGATAAGAGCCGATGAACGAACCCAGCGCGCCCATGCTGTTGATCATCGCCATGGCGCCACCCGCGACGTTGGCCGGCAGGATCTCCGGGATGATCGCGAAGAAGGGGCCGTACGGGGCGTACATGCAGCCCCCGGCCAGCACCAGCAGGGCGTAGGACAACCAGAAGTGTTCGCCGCCCAATGCATAGGAGCCATAGAAGGCCAGGGAACCCAGGAGCAGCGCGGGCCAGACGAAGCGCTTGCGCCGCTGTATGCGGTCAGAGCCCCAGGACACCGCGAGCATCGCCAGCACGGCCGCAAGGTAGGGCAACGCCGACAGCCAGCCGGCTTCGACCATGTTCATCTGCAGGCCTTGCTTGAGGATCGAGGGCAGCCACAGCACGAACCCATAGACGCCGATGCTCCAGCAGAAGAACTGCGCCGAAAGGATCAGCACCTTGCCCGACCGGAAGGCGTCGGCGTAGTTCTTCACCGGCTTGATGCCGACCTGCTCGGCGTCCAGGGCCTCTTGCAAGTCCCGTTTTTCCTGTGTGCTGAGCCACTTGGCATCGCAGGGACGATCATCGGCGAGGCGCCACCAGATAAATGCCCAGAGCACGGCGGGCAGCCCTTCGACGATGAACATCCAGCGCCAGCTGTAGTGCTCGACCAGATAGCCCGACACCACCGACATCCACAGCATGGTCACCGGGTTGCCAAGGATCAGGAAGGTGTTGGCGCGTGAGCGTTCGGCACGGGTGAACCAGTGGCAGAGGTACACCAGCATGGCGGGCATCACTGCCGCCTCGACCACCCCGAGCATGAAGCGGATAGCGATCAGCCAGTACGCATTGGAGACGACTCCGGTCAGCGTGGCCAGGCTGCCCCAGAGGATCAGGCTGACGAAGATCAGCTTCTTTACGCTCTGGCGTTGGGCGTAGATCGCCCCAGGCACCTGGAAAAAGAAGTAGCCGAGGAAGAACAGCGCACCCAGCAGCGACGACAGGCCCGGAGTGATGGCAAGGTCGGCCGCCATGCCGGAGGCTGCGGCGAAGCCATAATTGGCCCGGTCCAGATACGCCAGGCTATAGGTGATGAAGACGATCGGCATGATGTACCACCAGCGGCGGGTGGCGAGTTTGACTGTTTGCATGGTCTTGCTCCTGGCATCTTGTTGTTGTCGCGACAGGTAACATCAGCAATGGGGTGTTCAGGCGGTCACGGCCAATTCGCTGCGTCGTGGCAGGCCCTCCATGTCGCCCCGGCTCTGCACCGCGCGGCTGCCGATCCAGTTGCCGCGTTTCACGGCCTCAGGCAGGGACTGCTGTTCGAGCAGTGCGCTGATCAGGCCCACGGCGAAGCCGTCGCCGGCGCCGACGGTGTCGATTACCTTGGCCACCGGTTGCGCGGCGACGAAGGATTGGTCATCGGCGGTGCGGTAGTAGGCACCCGCGGCGCCAAGCTTGATCGCGACCGCCTTGGCGCCGCGGTCGAGGTAGAAGGCAGCGATGTCTTGCGGCGCCTCGAAGCCGGTCAGCAGGCTGCCCTCGGCCAGTCCCGGCAGCACCCAGTCGGCGCGGCTGGCCAGGTGATTGAGGGTCTCGATCATCTGCCGCTCGCTGGCCCATAGCCGCGGGCGCAGGTTGGGGTCGAACGAGCTGCTGCCCCCGGCCTGGCGCTGGCGCACCAGCAGGTGGTCGGCGAGCTCGCAGGTGGCGGCCGACAGCGCTGGAGGGATGCCGGTGACGTGCAGGTGGCGCGGCACTGGCTGGCGCTCTGGCAGGTCGGCGATGCTCAGGTGGCTGGCCGCCGAGCCCCGGCGGTAATACTCGACCTCCGGATCGCTGCCGTCATCGGTACGGCCCTTGAACTGGAAGCCGGTCGGGCGCAATGGGTCGACCGCCACATGCCGGCAGTCCAGGCCTTCGCCACGCAGGCTCTGCAGCACGAAGCGGCCCAGCGAGTCATTGCCGACCCGGCTCAGCCAGGTCACGTCGAACCCCAGGCGGGCAAGGCCGATGGCGACATTGCTGTCGGCTCCGGCAATGCGCCGGTGAAAGTGGGTCACCTGGTCGAGATCGCCGCATTGCTCGGCGACCAGCATGGCCATGGTTTCGCCAAAGCAGAGGATGTCAGCCATGGGCCACCTCCTGCTCTGCCACGTCCAGCTGCGCGAGTTTCAGCACTTCGGCGCGGGTGATGGCGAGCAGGTCTTCGCCTTGCAGAGGGTATTCGACAGCCCTGACCAGGCCCCGTGGGAAGCAGGCGAGCAGGGACTGCCAGGCTTCCAGGTCGCTGAGGCAAGGGGTCACGGCGACCAGCTTGCCGCTGGCACTGCGCGCCACGGCCTTGCAGTGCAGGTATTCGACGAAGCGGCCCAGGCGCTGCGCGGCCTCGAGCGTCGATTGCGCCTGCCATTGCCAGTTGCCGATATCGAAGGTCATGCCCACCGGTATCCCGTGTTGCCGAGCCAAGGTCAGGAACTGCTCGAGCGCATCGATCCTGCCACCCTGGACGGTCTGGTCGTTTTCCACCAGCACGCACACGGGCTGATCCTCCAGCGCTCTGGCCAGCGACTGCAGATCACAGCCCGAGTGGAAGAAGCCGAGCGAGACCTTCAACCATTTGGCACCACACGTGCTGGCGCGCTGCAAGGCAATCGCCAGGTGCGCGCTGGGCTCTACCTGGCCGGCTTGCCACAACTCCAGCGGCGAGGAATACACGCATTCAAGGCCGTGATCAGCGATGGCCGGCTGCAGACCGAGGTGCTCATGCTCGGCCATGAGTTCCTCTCGCAACTCGATTAGGCGGGCGCCGGCCTGCGCAAGCACTGGGATGAAGGCCGCCTGGCCGCGTTCACGGACGAGCTCGGCGCCGTAGCTGGAAAGGCTGATCGAGACGGGGTGTAGAGTCATTGTTGTTATCCTCTGAAACCGGTTTCAAAACAGGTCGAGCAGCATCGAAGCGGGTTCGATGCCGACAGGTCATGGGGTGCGTGGGGTAGAGCCGCGAATGATCAACTGACAGGGGAAATCGAATACCTTGGGCGGGCCATCATTGCCCCGCAGGCGCTCGAGCAGGCACTCGAACGCGGTGACGCCGATCTGTTCAGTGGGCTGGGCAAGGGCGGTGACTCCGCTGCCTACCAAGGGCAGCCAGTCGAGATCGTCCAGGGCGATCAGTCCGACATCGGTGTCCAGGTCGCGCATGGCCCTGACGCACTTGAGCGTCGCGGTGCCGTTGGCGCAGAACAGCGCCTTGGGGCCAGGACCGGGTTGGGCAAGAAAATGCAGCAAGTCCTCGGTGAATGAGTCGCCAGTACGCAGGATTCGTCCCGCGATCGCTGGCCGGTCCGCGGTGAAGGCGGTAAACGCGTCGCAGCGTTCCTGGCGTGAGCTGTTGCCATCCTGTGGCTCGCTGACCAGCGCAAGGTCTCGGTAACCCTGCTGCTGCAGGTGTTCCAGGGCCAGCGAGACCGCGCCTCTGTTGTCCAGGCCGACGAGATCGCTTGGGAGGTGAGGCACCTTGCGGTCGATCAGCACCAGCGGCAGCTCCTGCTGCAGCGCCTGCAGTTCGTCCGGGTGATGGCCCAGGGTGTTCACGATCAGGCCTTCGACGTTGTACGAGCGCAGGGCCGCCAGGTGCTGGCGCTCCTGCTCGTCATCCTGGCCGGTGTTGCAGACCACCAGGCTGTAGCCGTGACGTCGGCAGGCGGTCTCCACCCCGTGCATCACGGCAACCGAATACGGGTTGCGGATATCGGCCACCAGCATGCCGATCAACCGCGTACGGCCACGCTTGAGACCACGGGCCATCTGGTTGGGACGATAGCCCAGGTCGTCGATGGCCTTCTCGATCCGCCCGGCGATCAGTTCGGACAGCAGGCCACGGTCCTCGCCGATGAAGCGCGAGACGCTGGCCTTGGAGACGCCGGCATGCTTGGCGACATCCTGGATGGTGACCCGGGGAAGGGCGGCTTGAGTGGAAGACGACACGGCCTGAACCTTTGTTGGAATTATTGGCTAGGTTTTCTCTGAAACCGGTTTCAGGTAATACCATGTAGGAAGATTCGTCAAGGGGGCAGAGATGGACTGCGGTCTTTCCTGGTGACAATTCTGGCCTCGGAGCTGACAAGCAGTAACACTACAAGTGATCGGGGTTTGCTCGGCAGGATCAATAATATGTAACTTTCAGTCATTGAGCGCTTGCTGTCACGCGTCTACTGTCACTCCCATACAACGACGGGCACCCGCTGAGGCAGCCCGCGCCACCGTGAATCACGCCTGACCTGGAGTTCCTATGGCCGCCGCCCCTTACCCACACCTGCTGGCCCCGCTCGATCTGGGTTTCACCACGTTGCGCAACCGCACACTGATGGGCTCTATGCACACAGGCCTTGAAGAGCGCCCCGGCGGATTCGAGCGCATGGCGGTCTACTTCGCCGAGCGTGCGCGTGGCGGTGTAGGACTGATGGTGACGGGCGGCATCGCGCCCAACGATGAGGGCGGTGTGTACTCGGGTGCCGCAAAGCTGACGACGGTGGAGGAAGCTGACAGACACCGTATCGTCACCGAGGCGGTACACGCCGCGGGCGGCAAGATCTGTCTGCAGATCCTCCACGCTGGCCGCTACGCCTACAGCCCGCGCCAGGTCGCACCCAGCGCGATCCAGGCGCCGATCAACCCGTTCAAGCCCAAGGAACTGGACGAAGCGGGTATCGAAAAGCAGATCGCCGACTTCGTCACCTGTGCGCGGCTGGCCCAGCAGGCCGGCTACGATGGCGTGGAAATCATGGGTTCGGAAGGCTACTTCATCAATCAGTTCCTGGCCGCCCATACCAACCACCGCACCGACCGATGGGGCGGCAGTTTCGAGAACCGCATGCGCCTGGCAGTGGACATCGTCACCCGGGTGCGGCAGGCGGTTGGGCGGGACTTCATCATCATCTTCCGGCTGTCCATGCTCGACCTGATCGAGGGCGGCAGCATCTGGGAAGAAATCGTGCAGCTGGCCCAGGCCATCGAGCAGGCCGGCGCCACCCTGATCAACACCGGCATCGGTTGGCACGAGGCGCGTATCCCGACCATCGCCACCAAGGTGCCGCGCGCGGCGTTCACCAAGGTCACGGCCAAGCTGCGGGGCTCGGTGGGCATCCCGTTGATCACCACCAACCGTATCAACACCCCCGAGGTGGCCGAGGCTGTGCTGGCCGAGGGCGACGCCGACATGGTATCGATGGCCCGGCCGTTCCTGGCCGATGCCGATTTCGTCAACAAGGCCGCCGCTGGCCAGTCGGACCTGATCAACACCTGCATCGGCTGCAACCAGGCATGCCTGGACCATACCTTCGGCGGCAAGCTGACCAGTTGCCTGGTCAACCCGCGGGCTTGCCACGAGACCGAGCTCAATTACCTGCCGGTCACCCAGGCCAAGCGCATTGCCGTGGTGGGCGCGGGACCTGCCGGCCTGGCCGCGGCCAGTGTCGCCGCCCAGCGCGGCCACCAGGTAACGCTGTTCGACAGCGCCAGCGAGATCGGCGGCCAGTTCAACGTGGCCAAGCGCGTGCCCGGCAAGGAGGAATTCTACGAAACCCTGCGCTACTTCAAGCGCAAGCTGCAGGTGACCGGCGTCGAGCTGTGCCTGGACACCCGGGTGAGCGTCGAGGACCTGGTCGAGGGACGTTTCGACGAGATCATCCTGGCGACCGGCATCAGCCCTCGCACTCCGCCGATTCCTGGGATCGAGCACCCCAAGGTGCTCAGCTACCTGGATGTGCTGCTCGAGCGCAAGCCGGTTGGCAAGTCGGTCGCAGTGATCGGCGCGGGCGGCATCGGCTTCGATGTGTCCGAGTACCTGGTGCACCAAGGCGTCGCCACCAGCCTCGACCGCGAGGCCTTCTGGAAGGAATGGGGCATCGATACACGGCTGGAGGCACGCGGCGGTGTCGCTGGCATGCATGCCGAGCCCCACGCCCCGGCTCGCCAGGTGTTCTTGCTGCAGCGCAAGGCCTCCAAGGTCGGCGACGGGCTGGGCAAGACCACCGGCTGGATCCACCGTACGGGCCTGAAAAACAAGCAGGTGCAGATGCTCAACAGCGTCGAGTACCTGCGCATCGATGATGACGGCCTGCATATCCGTATTGCCGAGGGTGAGCCCCGGCTGCTCCCGGTGGACAACGTGGTCATCTGCGCCGGGCAGGATCCATTGCGCGAATTGCAGGAAGGCCTGCTGGCCGCCGGGCAGTCGGTACACCTGATCGGCGGCGCCGATGTGGCTGCGGAGCTGGATGCGAAGAGGGCAATCAATCAAGGCTCACGGCTGGCAGCCGAGCTCTGATGTCCAACGCTTTTCTCGATCTGCCCCAGGCACCCTTGCACAAGATGACCCTGCCCTGGCTGGAAACGGCTGGCGTAGAGGTAAGCGTATTGCGCCTGGACCTGATCGACCCGCTGATCACCGGAAACAAAGGGTTCAAGTTGCGCGAACACCTGCGCCAGGCGCGGGATGCCGGCGCGCCGGGGCTGATCAGCCTGGGCGGTAACCACTCCAATCACCTGCACGCCCTGGCGGCGGCGGGCAAGCGCTTCGGCTTTGCCACCGCCGGGCTGCTGCGCGGGGTGGAACAGGACACGCCGACCGTGCGCGACCTGCGCGCCTTCGGCATGCAGCTGCACTGGCTGGGCTATGGCGGCTATCGGGCCAGGCATCAGCCGGATTTCTGGGCGCCCTGGCAAGATCGCTACCCAGGTTGGCACTGCATTCCCGAGGGCGGCGGTGGGGTGGCGGGGATGCAGGGGTGTGCACTGATCGTCGAGCAGGCGCGTGCGCAACTGGCGGCGCTGGGTTGGGCGGATTATGACGCCTGGTGGCTCGCCGCCGGTACCGGCACCACGCTGGCGGGCCTGGTCAGGGCAGAAGCGGGCGCCCATGAAGTGCACGGCGCTTGCGCGGTGCCGCCCGGGCATGGCGTCGAGGATAACGTCCGCGCGCTGGCGGGCGAGCACGGCTACCGCCTGCATGACGCCAGCCTGGGCGGTTTCGCCAAGGCCGATGCCCGGTTGCTGGCGTTCATCGAGCAAAGCGAGTCGCTCACGGGCGTGCCGCTGGAACCGGTGTATACCGGCAAGGCCTTGCTGGCGCTGCGCGAACAGGTCGAGGCGGGCGCGTTCAGCCCAGGCACCCGGCTGATCTTCGTGCATACCGGTGGCCTGCAAGGACGAAGGGGCTACTCGTTGCCGCAGTAACTACAACAGCGGCCACCCATCGGCGACCAGAAACAGTCGCTCCGCTTCCTGCCAGTCACCGTCGGACGCTTCCTCCAGGCGCACTAGCAACTGCGCCCTGAAATCCTCTGGCAGTGCCTGGATGTGTTCATCGAGCTGCGCCCCCGTGCACCGGTCCGCGGCCGAAACCCGCGCTGGCGCCAGCCAGGCATGGCGGGGCAGGGGCCGCCAGTGAGCGAACCCGGCCTGGGCGCGGCAAGTCTCCCAGTCACGACGGTGCAGCCAGCGCCCGCGCAAGTGTTCCGGGCTGGCGCCCGTGGGCGGTTGCACCGGCCCGGCCCAGGGATAGAACAGGTACCCACCCAGCCACAGGTGCGCGTGGGCTGCGTCGATCTCCAGTCCCGCCAGGGCCTGCCGGCCCTCAAGGCGCGCCGAGATCGGCAGCTGGTGCCCGGCCAGGTGCGCCAGCTTCAGCCCCAGCCGGTCGTGGCAGCCTGGGCCAAGCCAGTTGCCGGCGTCCGTGCCATCGCCAGCGGACGGGCCCAGGTAGAATTTCACGGCAAGTTCAAGGTGATGCACGCCCTCGCCATCGCGCATCACGATATCCAGCTCGCCCAGGGTGTGCCCGCCGTTGCGGATCGGCAGGTTGGCGGCCAGCAGCTCTACACCCGGCGCCTGTTGCAGGGCGAACTGCCACAGCCGCTCGTAGTACAGGCCCAGGCGGTGGCTGGTGATGCCGGCCAGCCACTGGCGCAGAGCCCCGCTGTCGCGGTCCAGCGCCTGCAGCCAGTCACGCAGGCGTCCAAGGTCGGTCACCCAGTCACTGCCCGCCAGGGGGTGACGTTGCGGCCAGGGCGTCTGCTGCAGCATCGGCGGCGCCAGTATCACCCAGGCCAGGTCGCGCACCGGTGCCTGGCGCAGCTGGCGCGGCAGCTGGGAAAGTTCGGCAAAGGGGTTCATGCAGCGAGCATAGCCCTTGTCGACGCCGCCTTCAGCGCTTTCGCCGGTTTGCCGCTAACCGGCCCTTTCGCCCATAATCTGATTCTCTGGGCGCCACGCGCCTTTTTCACCCGTCGCAAAGGCTTGCAGGAGTCCCATGGAGCAATTTCGCAATATCGGTATCATCGGACGCCTAGGCAGCTCCCAGGTGCTCGACACCATTCGCCGGCTGAAGAAATTCCTCCTGCAGCGTCACCTGCACGTCATTCTCGAGGACACCATCGCCGAAGTCCTGCCTGGCCACGGCCTGCAGACCTCGACGCGCAAGCTGCTGGGCGAGGTGTGCGACCTGGTGATCGTGGTCGGTGGCGACGGCAGCCTGCTCGGCGCCGCCCGCGCGCTGGCGCGGCACAACACGCCGGTGCTGGGCATCAACCGCGGCAGCCTGGGCTTTCTCACCGACATCCGCCCCGACGAGCTCGAGGTCAAGGTCGCCGAAGTGCTCGATGGCCACTACCTGGTCGAGAACCGCTTCCTGCTCCAGGCCGAGGTACGCCGCCATGGCGAGGCCATCGGCCAGGGCGATGCGCTCAACGACGTGGTGCTGCACCCGGGCAAGTCGACGCGCATGATCGAGTTCGAGATCTATATCGACGGCCAGTTCGTCTGCAGCCAGAAGGCCGACGGCCTGATCGTCGCCACCCCGACCGGTTCCACCGCCTACGCGCTGTCGGCCGGTGGCCCGATCATGCACCCCAAGCTCGACGCCATCGTCATCGTGCCCATGTACCCGCACACGCTGTCGGGCCGGCCGATCGTGGTGGATGGCAACAGCGAGCTGAAGATCGTCGTGTCCCAGGACCTGCAGATCTATCCGCAAGTGTCGTGTGACGGCCAGAACCACTTCACCTGCGCTCCGGGCGACACCATCACGGTGAACAAGAAACCGCAAAAGCTGCGATTGATCCACCCGCTGGACCACAACTACTACGAAGTCTGCCGCACCAAGCTCGGCTGGGGCAGTCGTCTGGGCGGTGGAGGCGACTGATGATCGATCCGGCGCGCAGTTTCGACATCATCGGTGACGTACATGGCTGTGCCCTGACCCTCGAACGCCTGCTCGACGCCCTGGGCTACAAGCGCCAGGCCGGCGTCTGGCGTCACCCGCGGCGCCAGGCGCTGTTCCTGGGCGACATCATCGACCGCGGCCCGCGCATTCGCGAGGCGCTGCACATCGTTCACGACATGGTCGAGGCCGGGCAGGCCCACTGCATCATGGGCAACCACGAATACAACGCCCTGGCCTGGACCACCCCGGCACTGCCTGGCAGCGGCAAGACCCACGTGCGCGAGCACACCCCGCGCCATGCCCGGCTCATCGACGAAACCCTCGAGCAGTTCGCCCAGCATCCCGCCGACTGGCACGACTTCCTGGAATGGTTCTACGAGCTGCCGCTGTTCGTCGACGCCGGGCGTTTCCGTCTGGTGCACGCCTGCTGGGATCCGGAACTGATCGGACAGTTGCGCCAGCAGCACCCCGATGGCCGGATAGACGCGCACTTTGTCCAGGCCTCGTCGGTGTCCGGCAGTTTCGCTTCCACCGTGTGCAACCGCCTGTTGCGCGGCACCGACATGCGCCTGCCCGATGGGCTGACCCTGACCGGCGGCGACGGGCTGACCCGCGCGTTCTTCCGCACCAAGTTCTGGGAGGAAGACCCGCAGACCTACGGCGACATCGTCTTCCAGCCCGACGCTCTGCCGGACACGGTCGCCAGCACGCCGCTCAGCCATACCGAGAAAAACGCCTTGCTGCGCTACGCGGAGGGCGAACCGCTGCTGTTTGTCGGCCATTACTGGCGCAGCGGGCGGCCGACGCCGATTCGCACCAACCTGGCCTGCCTGGACTACAGTGCGGTGCTGTATGGAAAACTGGTCGCCTATCGACTGGATGATGAAACCCGCATCGACCCGCACAAGTTCGTCTGGGTCGATGTCGAACGCCCACAGGCCAGCCAATGAACGTGATTGAAGTGATGCGACTGCCACTGGCGGTCGACCTGAGCGGTTTCGTCGGCCTGCTGCGCCGCCTGCAGGTGCCGCACCGGGTCAGCGAGGAGGGCGAGGAGCAAGTGCTCTGGGTCGCCGAGGGGTTGGCCGACGACGTCCTGCAGCTGTACCAGCGTTTTCCCGAAGGCAACGCCGAGCTGGAGCTGCCCGCGGAGGATGTGTCCGTAGCGCCGGCCAGGCCATCGTTCAGCGAGCAGTTGCGCTCGGGCAAAGTGACCGCAGCGGTATTGCTGGCGTGCCTGGTGGTAGCCGCGGTGACGGGCCTGGGAGAGAACCTCGCGAGCCTGAGCTGGCTGACCTTTCTCGACTTTCGCGTGCAGGGCGACTACCTGTACTTCACGCCGCTGGCCGACAGCCTGGCCCAGGGCCAGTGGTGGCGGCTGGTGTCGCCCATGCTGGTGCACTTCGGCGTACTCCACCTGGCCATGAACGGGCTCTGGTACTGGGAGCTCGGGCGGCGCATCGAGCAGCGCCAGGGCCCGTGGGTGCTGGCGTCGCTGACCTTGCTGTTCAGCCTGGTGTCGAACGTCGCGCAGGACCTGGCAGGCGGTCCGAGCCTGTTCGGCGGCCTGTCGGGCGTGCTCTACGGCCTGCTCGGGCACGTCTGGCTCTACCAGTGGCTGGCACCGCATCCGTTGTTCCGCCTGCCGCGCGGGGTACTGGTGATGATGCTCGTCTGGCTGGTGGTGTGCATGTCTGGTTTGATCAGCCTGCTCGGCTTCGGCCAGATCGCCAATGCCGCGCATGTCGGCGGGTTGTTGATCGGATGCCTCAGCGGGCTCTTGGGCGGCGCGCTGGCCCGGCGTAAACTGTCGGCTTGAATTCTGGAGACACTATGTCCACTTTTGCGCAAATGATCGAAAACATTACCCCGGAGATCTACCAGAGCCTGAAAACGGCGGTAGAGCTCGGCAAGTGGTCCGACGGCCGCAGGCTGACCACCGAGCAGAAAGAGCTTTCGCTGCAGGCAGTGATCGCCTGGGAGATGCAGAACCTGCCCGAAGACCAGCGTACCGGCTACATGAATGCCCAGGAATGCGCCTCCAAGTCGACGCCCATCGAGAACATCCTGTTCAAGTCGGATTCAGTGCATTGATCGAACTCGCTCGTGGCTCTTTGAGCAAGATGTCGGTGCGTCTTGAAGCACCGTTCGTGCAGTACAGTTTTCGCCTGGGCGATGAGCAGGTGCCGGTCAATCCACTGATCGGCAAGTCGCTGCGCCTTGAGTACCTAGGTGCCATTCACTGCACTCACTGTGGCAAGCGCACCAAGACCAGTTTCAGCCAGGGCTATTGCTACCCATGCATGACCAAGCTGGCCCAGTGCGATCTCTGCATCATGGCGCCGGAGCGCTGCCACTATGAGCAGGGCACCTGCCGTGACCCGTCGTGGGGCGAGCAGTTCTGCATGACCGACCATGTGGTGTACCTGGCCAACTCGTCAGGCATCAAGGTCGGCATCACCCGCGCCACCCAGCTGCCCACCCGCTGGCTCGACCAGGGCGCCAGCCAGGCCTTGCCGATCATGCGCGTGGCGACCCGGCAGCAGTCGGGGCTGGTCGAAGACGTGCTGCGCAGCCAGGTGCCCGACCGCACCAACTGGCGCACGCTGCTCAAGGGCGACGCAGAAGTGCTCGACCTGGTAGCGCTGCGCGAGCAGATCTTCGACGCCTGTGCCGACGGCATCCGCGCCTTGCAGGACCGCTTCGGTCTGCAGGCTATCCAGCCGCTGCCTGACGCCGAGGTGGTCGAGATGCGCTACCCGGTCGAGGCCTATCCGACCAAGATCGTCAGCCTCAACCTGGACAAGACCCCCGTGGTCGAAGGCACGCTGCTGGGCATCAAGGGCCAATACCTGATCTTCGACACCGGCGTGATCAACATTCGCAAGTACACGGCCTACCAGCTGGCCGTGCATCAGTAAAAGGACCGCCACATGCGCACCGAACAACCGCAAGTGATCTACCTCAAGGACTACCAGGCGCCCGAGTACCTGATCGACGAGACGCACCTGACCTTCGAATTGTTCGAGGACCACAGCCTGGTCCATGCGCAACTGGTCATGCGCCGCAACCCAGCGCGTGGCGCTGGCTTGCCGCCGCTGGTGCTCGACGGCCAGCAGCTCGAGCTGGTCAGCGTGCAGCTCGACGACCAGTCCCTGGCGGCCACCGACTACCAGCTCGACGATGACAGCCTGACCTTGCAGCCCAAGGCCGAGCGCTTCACCCTCGACACCACGGTGAAGATCCACCCCGAGACCAATACTGCCCTGGAGGGGTTGTACAAGTCCGGCAGCATGTACTGCACCCAGTGCGAGGCCGAGGGTTTCCGCAAGATCACCTACTATCTCGACCGCCCGGACGTGATGAGCACCTTCACCACCACGGTGATCGCTGAACAGCATCGCTACCCGGTGCTGCTGTCCAACGGCAACCCGATCGGCAGCGGTCCCCAGGAAGACGGCCGTCACTGGGCCACCTGGGAAGACCCGTTCGTGAAGCCGGCCTACCTGTTCGCCCTGGTGGCCGGCGACCTCTGGTGCGTCGAAGACACCTTCACCCGCCAGTCGGGCCGTGACGTGACGCTGCGCATCTACGTCGAGCCCGAGAACATCGACAAGTGCGCCCACGCCATGGTCAGCCTGAAGAAGTCCATGCGCTGGGACGAGGAAGTCTACGGCCGTGAGTACGACCTCGACATCTTCATGATCGTCGCGGTCAACGACTTCAACATGGGCGCCATGGAAAACAAGGGCCTGAACATCTTCAACTCCAGCTGCGTGCTGGCCCGCGCCGAAACCGCCACCGATGCCGCGCACCAGCGCGTCGAAGCGGTGGTCGCCCACGAATACTTCCACAACTGGTCGGGCAACCGCGTGACCTGCCGCGACTGGTTCCAGCTGTCGCTCAAGGAAGGCTTCACGGTGTTCCGCGACGCCGAGTTCAGTGCCGACATGAATTCGCGCACGGTCAAGCGCATCGAGGATGTCGCCTACCTGCGCACCCATCAGTTCGCAGAAGACGCAGGTCCCATGGCCCACGCCGTGCGCCCGGACAGCTTTATCGAGATTTCCAACTTCTACACCCTGACCGTGTACGAAAAAGGCTCCGAAGTGGTCCGCATGGTGCGCACCCTGTTGGGCGAGGAGGGCTTCCGCAAGGGCAGTGACCTCTACTTCGAGCGCCACGACGGCCAGGCCGTGACCTGCGACGACTTCATCAAGGCCATGGAAGACGCCAACGGTGTCGACCTGACCCAGTTCAAGCGCTGGTACAGCCAGGCTGGCACCCCGCGCCTCGACGTCAGCGAGTCCTACGACAGCGCCGCGCAGCGCTACAGCCTGACCTTCCGCCAGAGCTGCCCGCCGACGCCCGACAAGGTCGAGAAGCTGCCGTTCGTGATCCCGGTCGAGCTGGGCCTGCTCGACGCCCAGGGCAACGACCTGCCGCTGCGCCTTTCCGGCGAATCCGCCGCAGGTGGCACCACCCGCGTGTTGTCGGTGACCGAGGCCGAGCAGACCTTCATCTTCGAAGGCATCGCCGCCAAGCCGCTGCCTTCGCTGCTGCGTGGCTTCAGCGCGCCGGTCAAGCTGGCGTTCCCCTACGACCGCGACCAGCTGATGTTCCTCATGCAGCACGACAGCGACGGCTTCAATCGCTGGGAAGCGGGCCAGCAATTGTCCGTGCAAGTGCTGCAGGAGCTGATCGGCCAGCACCAGCAAGGTGCCGAGCTGGTGCTCGACCCACGTCTGGTCCAGGCCTTGGGCAGCGTGCTGGGCGACGAGTCGCTCGACCAGGCCATGGTCGCCGAGATGCTCTCGCTGCCGGGCGAGGCCTACCTCACCGAGATCAGCCAGGTGGCCGATGTCGACGCCATCCATGCCGCTCGCGAGTTCGCCCGCAGGCAGATCGCCGAGCAGCTCTTCGATGCCCTGTGGGCGCGCTACCAGGCCAACCGCGAACAGTCGCGCAACACCGCCTACGTCGCCGCCGCCGAGCACTTCGCCCGGCGCAGCCTGCAGAATATCGCGCTCTCGTATCTCATGCTCAGCGGCAAGGAGCAGGTGCTGGCGGCCACCCTGGAGCAGTTCGAACACTGCGACAACATGACGGAACGCCTGACCGCCCTCGCGGTGCTGGTGAATTCGCCGTTCGAGGCCGAGCGTGCCACGGCCCTCGAGAGCTTCGCCGAGCACTTCAAGGACAACCCGCTGGTCATGGACCAGTGGTTCAGCGTGCAGGCCGCAAGCTCCCTGCCGGGTGGCCTGGCGCGGGTCAAGGCATTGATGCAGCATCCCGCCTTCACCCTGAAGAACCCCAACAAGGTGCGTGCCTTGATTGGTGCGTTTGCCGGGCAGAACCTGGTCAACTTCCACGCGGCGGACGGCTCGGGGTATCGCTTCCTGGCGGACCTGGTGATCGAGCTCAATGCCTTGAACCCGCAGATCGCTTCGCGCCAGCTGGCGCCGCTGACCCGCTGGCGCAAGTATGACGATAAGCGCCAAGCGTTGATGAAAGGCGAGTTGGAGCGGATCCTGGCGTCGGGTGCGTTGTCCAGCGACGTCTATGAGGTGGTGAGCAAGAGCCTGGCCTGAGGCCTGTCTTTCTGACTATAAGACACCCAGCTGATCGATCGGCGGTTTCATGGCGTTGGCTGTCCTTGGCCTTCGCCAAGCCGCGCTGGCGATAAGTCTCTCGGCCACGCTGGTGGCCACTGCCAATGCCCGGGCCCGCCCACTACAGCTTCCCGGCGGGGCCCCTGGTGCCTGCTGTCAACGCGTTCGCTGCAAGGCAGGCTACACCGCTCACGAAATATCGATCTGATACCGGAAGCCGTCGGCCGCGGCGCGGGACAGGCGGTATTCCAGTGGGGAGCGGTCGTAGCCCAGCGCCGTGCGCTCGATGCTGACCACCGGTGCGCCGATTTCGATCGACAGGGTGTCCGCCATGGCCCTGTCGGCAGCGCCAACCGTGAGGGTTTCCTTGGCCGAAGCGATGCATTGCCCGCACTGCCTTTCATAAAGCGGATAGAGCAGCTCGCCAAAGCTTGCCGAGTCGATTTCCAGCAACGCACTGAAGCGGCTGGCGGGTAGCCAGATTTCCTCGTGAAACAATGCGCGGCCCTCGACCATGCGTAGACGCTCCATGTGCACGACCTGCTCACCCTCGCCCAGTTCCAGCGCGTCAGTCACCGTTTTCGAAGGCGTGCGCAGGGACTTGGAGAGGATACGGCTGCTGGGGATTTCGTGCCCGCCGCGGGCATTTACCTGGCGAAAGAAACGCGCCAGCGAGGCGTCGAAATTCGGCCGCCGGACAAAGGTGCCACGTCCCTGGCTGCGCAATAGAAGCCCCTCGTTGACCAGGGTATCCACGGCTTTGCGCACCGTGCCGATGGCTACACCGTAATGCCGTGTCAGCTCTGCCTCGGTGGGAATAGGGGCCCCGGGGGTCCATTCGCCGGACGCAATCCTGGCCAGCATTTCTTCTCTGAGGCGCTGGTACAGCGGCAGGCGCACATCGTATCCGAGGGATGGGGTGGTCATTTATTGATCAGTCCGTATTCGAGGCGAAGTCACTTTACCACCACTGCGCCGATTGACAGATATCAGGCTCGACAGATATGGTCATACATTCATATATATGACTAGTTGTAATCCTAGCTCCTTGGCTCGCTCCTCGCCCTGATTGCCGGCAGCAGCCTCGTCATGACAACAATAAATCAGGGTTTCTGCCTATGAATCATTTCCTGTCGCCAAGCCTGCACGGCGTGGACACGCACGCACATATCTTCCGGCACGATCTGCCGATGGCGCCCGGACGCCGCTACAGCCCGCACTACGATGCGCTGGTCGAGGACTATCTCACGCACCTAGACCGCCACGGTCTGGTGCACGGCGTGCTGATCCAGCCGAGTTTTCTCGGCACCGATAACCGCTACCTGCTCGATGCGCTACGCCGTTATCCGCAGCGGCTGCGTGCCGTGGCGGTGGTCGACACGGAAATCAGCGACGTGCAACTGGACGAACTGGCCGAAGCCGGTGTGGTGGGCGTCCGCCTGAACCTCATTGGCAAGGCCCTGGCCGACTACAGAGGCCCCGCCTGGACCTGCTTGTTCGAGCGACTGGCCCGGCGAGGCTGGCAGGTCGAGATTCAGCGCGGCATCGATGACGTCGCACAGGTCGTGCCGGACATCTTGGCTTGTGGCGTCGACGTGGTGATCGATCACTTTGGCCTGCCCACCGGCGGCATCGAGATCGAGAAGCCCAGTCATAAGGCCTTTCTCGCATTGCTGGCCGAGCAGCGCGTATGGCTCAAGCTTTCGGCGCCATACCGCAGCCACTCGAACCTTGCCCAGGCACAGCGGCTTCTGGCTCAGGTGCGCGAGGCTGGCGGTGGCGTTGCGCGCTTGCTCTGGGGCAGTGACTGGCCCAACACCCAGTTCGAAGATCAGACCGACTACGACCGGCAGGTCGCTTTCATCGAAGCGTTGCTCCCGGACCCCGACGAGCGCGCCCAGGTCTTGCAGGACAACCCGGCGAAGCTGTTCGGCTTCAACGTTTCGCGCTAAACCACCCATAACAACAACAGGACTTTCCTCATGATGAGCCTGCTCGTCGTCGCGGCAATCGTGGTTGCCGTCGCCCTTGGCTACAGGACCAAGATCAACATCGGTCTGTTCGCCATCGCTTTTGCGTACCTGATCGGCTGTTTCGGGATGGGGCTCAGCCCTTCCGAGGTCATCAGCATGTGGCCGCTGAAGATTTTCTTCATCATCTTCGCCGTGTGCCTTTTCTATAGCTTCGCCACTGTCAATGGCACGCTGGAAAAACTGGCCGAACACTTGATCTACCGCTGCCGAACGGTGCCCCACCTGTTGCCTTTCGCGGTTTTCTTCACTGCCACGCTGATTTCGGCGATGGGCGCTGGCTACTACACCGTGCTGGCCTTCATGGCGCCACTCACCCTCCTGCTGTGCGAGCGCACCGGCATGAGCCTGATCACTGGCGGCATGGCGGTGAACTACGGCGCCTTGAGCGGAGCCAATTTCGTCTCCAGCCAGAGCGGCATCATCTTTCGAGGCCTGATGGTCAACGCCGGCATCCCGGAGAACGATGCCTTCATCAATGCGGCGGCAATCTTTGTCAGTACGCTGGTGATTCCGCTGGTGGTGATCTCGGTGCTGGTATTTTTCACCGGCCATGGCAAGGCGATGAAGACCACTGCCTACGTAGCCACCGAGCCTGCACCGCTTAACCGCGAACAGAAGATCACGCTGTGGCTGACGCTGACGATGATGTTCATCGTGCTGGCGGCTCCCATCGCCCAGATCCTCTTCCCGGATAATGCAACGGTCCGCTTCATCAACTCCAAGATGGATATCGGCCTGATTGCCAGCGTGTTTTCGGTCATCGCGCTGCTGCTCAAGCTGGGTGACGAACGCAAGGCCATGGCCTCGGTTCCCTGGGCGACGCTGATCATGATCTGTGGCGTGGGCATGCTGATTTCGGTCGCGATCAAGGCCGGGACCATCGGCCTGCTGGCGTCGTGGTTGGGCAGCAGCATTGCGCCGATCATGGTGCCGATCGTCTTCGGCATCGTCGCGGCGTTCATGTCGCTGTTCTCCAGTACCCTGGGCGTGGTCACTCCGGCGCTGTTCCCGATGGTGCCACCGATCGCCGGAGCGCTGGGGATAGACCCGATGGTCCTGTTCGTGGCGATCGTGGTCGGCGCGCAGGCTACTTCCATTTCGCCGTTCTCCTCCGGCGGTAGCCTGATCCTTGGCTCCTGTGCAACCGAACAGAGCCGCTCTTCATTGTTCCCGCAGTTGCTTCTGCGTGCCGCGCCTGTGGGCTTCGTCGCGGCCCTGATATTCAACGCGGCCTTCACGTTCATCGATTTCTGAATGGAAAATGCGGCCCGCAGCGAATCGGTCTGTTGCGGTGATGGTGGGCAGCAGCCTGCCATTACTCGAGTGTCTCGCAGCTCCACATCTGTACGAAGGGCTGATTGCTGGTGGGTGATCCGACCCATCGGCTCATGAATTGACAGGCCCCGTCAACGCATAGCTGGTAGTCGCCAGCTTCCGGGGTTCGCCCCAATCTCAGGGGTTGCAGAGGCGGCAACAGGCGCTGGACGCGCCAGCTGCCGTTTTCCAGCCGAGCATCATCGGGTATCTCCATTCCCGCACCGTTACCTCGGATCCTGGCTTCTTCCAGGACCAGGCCTTCAGGGGCGACGCGATAGTCTTCCTCCCAACGAATCTTTTCGATGCTGTGGTTCCACGCCAGCGTGAAATGGGACACCGGCAACTGGGCCCAGACGCTGCCGGCAAGGCCCAGGCACAAGCCGATCATGCATTGGCCATCCCTGCATGCCTGGACCGCCAGACGTGCTGAAGCAACACCAGAGCCCCAAGCACGAAGCCGATTTCATCGGTCAACGGCAGCGCCACGATCAACAGCGCACCTGCGCCAAGACTCAACAAGCGTTCCCAGATGGCCATTTTTCGATTGAGATAACCGGTGGACGCCACGCCCCAGAGTCCGACCGCCAGAATGGTCTTGATCAGCATGTAGGCAGTCATCCACAGATTGTCACCTTGCAGCATCAGCGCCGGGTTGTAGACCGCCATGAACGGAATGACGAAACCTGCCAGCGCGATGCGCACTGCCCACAGGCTGATTTTGAATCCGCTTTCCTTTGCGATGGGGGCTGCGGCAAAGCAGGCGAGGGCGACCGGTGGTGTCAGGTCGGCGAGGATGCCGAAATAGAAGACGAACATGTGCGACACGATCAGTGGCACACCCAGCTCCAACAGCGCGGGTGCTGCGATCGAGCTGGTGATGATGTAGTTGGGGATGGTCGGAATGCCCATGCCCAGCACCAGGCACGTGACCATCGTCAGGATCAGCGACAGCAGCAGGTTGTCCCGGCCGATGGCCAATATGTAGCCGGCAAAGGTCGAGGCGACGCCTGTCAGCGAAACGATACCGATGATCACGCCCACCAACGCACAGGCGATGCCCACCGGAACCGCATGGCGTGCGCCTTCGACCAGCGCGTGCAGGCAGATGTCCAGCGTTTCCCGGCCGCCCTTGATGAACCAGCACACCACCATCAGCGCCGCGATGACCGCAAAGATGACAGCGATGCCGAGCTGGAAGAAGCCAGTGCACAGCACGCCCAGTGCAATCCAGAACGCACAGCGCAGGCCAAAGCTTTGCACCCTGAGAATGATCGCCGAGCCGAGAATCACGATGGCTGTCAATGCCAGTCCAACCATGCCGGAGAACAGCGGTGTGCGCCCGGAAAACAGCAGATAGACCAGCACCAGCAAGGGAATCAGCAGATACCAGCTTCGCCTTACTGCGCCAAAAGCGCTGGGGCATTGATCTTTGGGCAATCCCTTGAGGTTGGAGCGCTTGGCTTCCAGATGAACCATCCAGAACACCGAGCCGAAATACAGGATGGCGGGTATCAATGCAGCCTTGGCAATTTCCACGAACGGCACATTGATGGTTTCGGCCATGATGAAGGCTACCGCGCCCATCACCGGCGGCATGATCTGGCTGCCCATGCTGGAGGTGGCTTCCACCCCGCCGGCGAACGCGGGTCGATAGCCAAAGCGCTTCATCAGGGGAATGGTGAATTGGCCCGTCGTCACGACGTTGGCAATCCCCGAGCCGGTGATGGTCCCCATCAGTGCTGACGAGGCAACGGCGACCTTGGCCGGTCCCCCCAGCTTGTGGCCGAACAATCCCATGGCGAAGTCGGTAAACAGCTTGATCATGCCTGCCTGTTCAAGAAAGGCGCCGAACAGGATGAACAAAAAGATATAGGTGGCCGAAACATAGGTCGGTGTCCCATACAGACCTTCGGTACCGAATGACAGCTGATTGATGATCTGGTCGAAACCATAGCCGCGATGGGCCAGTTCGCCGGGTAGGTACTCGCCAAACAGACCATAGGCCAGGAACAGGCCGCAGATGATGGGCAGGGCAATTCCCATCACCCGCCGGGCGGCTTCGAAGACCAGGGCGATCAGCAGGACACCTACCACCATGTCTGCGGGTGTCAGGTCGCCGGAGCGCTGGATCAGGTCTGCCTCGAACATCCATTGATACGAGGCGGTAAGGATGCCTGCCAGGCTGAGCAGCCAGGCCAGAGGCTGCCAGGGGCGGGCCTGGCCGTGAGCCGGGTAGCTCAGAAAGACCACCCACAGCAGGAAACCGACGTGTACCGCGCGTAGCACCTGGCTTGAGATGGGTGAAAAAGCTGCGGTGACGATCTGGAAGATCGAAAACAGTAACGCTACGTAGAACAAGGCTTTCGGCCAGTCCCTCGGGTTCGCGGAAATACCGTGATGCTCGTCACTCATTAGCTGCCTGCCTCATGACCACACTGGAGAGAGTCGAGGGCGCAGTGGCAGACACGCCACTGCGCTTCGCGCTATTACAGCGCGCCCTTTTCCTTGTAGTAGCGTTCGGCGCCTGGATGCAGCGCGATCGGCAGGTTCTTGGCGGCAGTTTCCAGCTTGATGTCCTTGGCTGCCGAATGGGAGTTACCCAGGCGTGGCAGGTTTTCGAACAGCAGTCTGGTCATCTCATGGACGATTTCTTCAGGCATGTCGGCGCGGGTCACCAGAATGTTGGTGATCGCAACCGTCGGCACGGCCTCGGTTTGTCCGTCATACGTGTTGGCCGGAATCATTGCACTCTGATAGGCCGGGTTGCCGATCTTCGTCACTACCTCGGCCGGAATGGCGATGTAGTTCAGCGGCATGACAGAGGACAGGTCGCGAATGGCCGCCATGCCCAAACCGGAAGATTGCAATGTGGCATCCAGTTGCCGGTTCTTGATCAGTTCGACCGATTCGGCAAACGGCAGGTATTGCACCTTGCCCATGTCCTCATAGGTCAGCCCCGCAGCCTTGAAGATCGCTCGCGCGTTGAGTTCGGTGCCTGACTTGGGCGCGCCGACCGAGATGGTCTTGCCTTTGAGGTCTGCAAGCGTCTTGATCCCCGATTCCTGACTGGCGACGATCTGAATGTAGTTGGGATAGGCCCCGCCAATCGCCCGCAGCTTGCTCAGCGGCGTCTTGAAACCGGCGTCTTCTACGCCGTTCTTGGCATCGGCAACCGAATCCCCCAGTGCCAGTGCCAACTCGCCCCGGCCGGCTTGCAGCAGGTTCAGGTTCTCCACCGAGGCCTTGGTGGCTTGGACCGAAGTCTTCGAGCCCGCAATGCCATCGCTGTAGATCTGCGACAAGCCGACACCAATCGGGTAGTAAACCCCGCTGGTTCCGCCGGTCAGGATGTTGATGAACACCGGCGCGGCCTGAGCGGCGCTGCTGATTGCAAACGTGGCGGCGGCCAGCAGGGCGAAGCGTCTTTTTACTCGCATGGGGAACCTCTGCGTCTTGTTATGGCTTTATCCAGAGTGATTCCACTCTAGTCGATCCCGGGGCAGACGGGGGTGGACAAGAAAAGATCGGTGCATGCCCAGTCGGTCTTGCAGCCATGGAATCAAGTCGCACAGGCGGTCCCAGAACAGCGTTGACACCGCTTAACAAAACATAACGTCCCCGCAATTGTCAGTCCGCCGGTAGCCTCGATACCATCCCCCGTACCAGACCGACCCACGATAACAATACCAACGGGGACCGATTCCATGACTGAGCCTGTGATGGCGAGCGCCCGGCGTAACGCCTGGGCATTGGCTGCAACCGCGCTGCTGGCGCTGACATTTGGCTCAGGGCCAGCCCAGGCCGCCACGACGGCGATCCCCGCCGACCAGTACTCGGTCGAATCGGCCAAGGCCAGCCAGTCCCTGCTGCTCGACGCCGTTCATGCTGGAAACCGCCTGGTGGTGGTGGGAGACCGCGGCCACATCCTCTTCTCCGACGACCAGGGCAAGTCCTGGACTCAGGCCCGCGTGCCCACCCGGCAGTTGCTCACCGCGGTGTTCTTCATCGATGACAAGCGCGGCTGGGCCGTCGGTCATGATGCGCAGATCCTTGCCAGCAACGATGGCGGCGCCACCTGGACCCAGCAATTCGAGGATTTGTCGCGCGAGGCGCCGCTGCTCGATGTCTGGTTCCTCGATGCCCAGCACGGTTTCGCGGTAGGGGCCTACGGCGCGCTGCTCGAGACCCTCGACGGCGGCCAGCACTGGCAGGACGTTGCCAAGCGCCTGGACAACGAAGAGCAACTGCACCTGAACGGCATCGCCGCCGTACGCGACGCGGGCCTGTTCATCGTCGGCGAGCAGGGCAGCATGTTCCGCTCCAGCAGCCACGGCCAGGCCTGGTCGCGCGTGCAGGGGCCGTACGAGGGCTCGCTGTTCGGTGTGATCGGCACCGCGCAACCGAGAACCCTGCTTGCCTTCGGTCTGCGCGGCAACCTGTTTCGCTCCACCGACTTTGGCGACAGCTGGCAAGCGATCGAGCTCAAGGCCACGCGCGGGGCGCTCGAATTCGGACTGGCAAGCGCTACGCTTCTGGATGATGGCAGCCTGATATTGGTCGGCAACGGCGGCAGCGTGCTGCGCAGCCACGACGACGGCCAGACGTTCTCGGTCTTCAACCGCGCCGACCGCATCGCGCTTGCCGGGGTCAGCGGGCTGGCCAATGGCGGCTTGCTGCTGGTCGGCCAGGGGGGCGTGCATATCGCCTCGGCCGAAGGCGCAGAGGAGGTGCAGCCATGACCGGCCGGGAGAGCTTCGACATGAACCAGCAGCACCATCAGGGCAAGGCCACCTTGCTTGAACGACTGATATTCAACAACCGCCCGGCAGTCATCGCGATCTGCATCCTGGTCAGCATCTTCCTGTTCTGGCAGGCCACGCAGATCCGTCCGTCCACCAGCTTCGAGAAGATGATCCCCCTGGAGCATCCGTTCATCGAGAAGATGCTCGAACATCGCAATGACCTGGCCAACCTGGGCAATACCGTACGGATCTCGGTCGAGGCGGTGAACGGCGACATTTTCGACAAGGACTACATGGAGACCCTGCGCCAGATCCATGACGAGGTGTTCTACATTCCGGGCGTCGACCGCGCCGGGCTCAAGTCCTTGTGGAGCCCCAGCGTGCGCTGGACCGAGGTGACCGAGGAGGGCTTCGCCGGCGGCGAGGTGATCCCGCAGACCTACAACGGTACCGACGACAGCCTCGATGAGCTGCGCGACAACGTGCTCAAGTCTGGCCAGGTGGGGCGCCTGGTCGCCAACAACTTCAGGTCCAGTATCGTCGACGTGCCCCTGCTCGAGTCCTATCCCGACCCGCAGGACCAGGGCAAGCAGATCAAGCTCGACTACCAGCAGTTCTCGCACCAGCTGGAGGAAAAGATCCGCGACAAGTTCCAGGCCCAGAACCCCAACGTGAAGGTGCACATCGTTGGCTTCGCGAAGAAGGTCGGGGACCTGATCGATGGGCTGATGATGGTCGCGCTGTTCTTTGGCGTCGCCCTGGTCATCACCTGGATCCTGCTCTACTGGTTCACCTGGTGCCTGCGCAGCACTATCGCGGTGCTCATCACCACCCTGGTGGCGGTGGTCTGGCAACTGGGACTGATGCACGCGGTCGGCTTCGGGCTGGATCCGTACTCGATGCTGGTGCCGTTCCTGATCTTCGCGATCGGCATTTCCCACGGGGTGCAGAAGATCAATGGCATCGCCCTGCAGTCCAGTGACGCCGACAATGCCCTGACCGCCGCGCGGCGTACCTTCCGGCAGCTGTTCCTGCCGGGGATGATTGCCATCCTGGCCGACGCCGTGGGCTTTATCACGCTTCTGATCATCGACATCGGGGTGATCCGCGAGCTGGCCATCGGTGCTTCCATCGGTGTGGCAGTGATCGTCTTCACCAACCTGATCCTGCTGCCTGTGGCGATTTCCTACGTTGGCATCAGCAAGAAAGCCATCGAGCGCAGCAAGCGCGACGCCAACCGCGAGCATCCGTTCTGGCGCCTCCTGTCCGGCTTCGCCAGTCCCAAGGTGGCGCCGGTATCGATCGTGCTGGCACTGCTGGCGTTCGGCGGCGGCCTCTGGTACAGCCAGAACCTCAAGATCGGCGACCTCGACCAGGGCGCGCCCGAACTGCGTCCCGACTCGCGCTACAACCAGGACAACAACTTCATCATCAGCAACTACTCGACCAGTTCCGACGTGCTGGTGGTGATGGTCAAGACCCCGGCGGAGAGCTGCTCGGTCCACTCGACCCTGGCGCCGATCGATGAACTGATGTGGACCATGGAAAACACCCCCGGCGTGCAATCGGCGATTTCCTTGGTGACGGTGTCCAAGCAGGTCATCAAGGGCATGAACGAGGGCAACCTGAAATGGGAAACGCTCTCGCGCAACCCGGACGTGCTCAACAACTCGATCGCCCGCGCCGACGGCCTGTACAACGCCGACTGCTCGCTGGCCCCTGTGCTGGTGTTCCTCAACGACCACAAGGCCGAGACGCTCGAACGCGTCGTCGCCGCTGCCCAGGGCTTTGCCGACACCCACAATAAAGAAGGCCTGGAATTCATCATGGCCGCAGGCAACGCCGGCATCGAGGCCGCCACCAACGAAGTGATCAAATCGGCCGAGCTGACCATCCTCATCCTGGTCTACCTCTGTGTCGCAGTGATGTGCATGATCACCTTCCGCTCATTCGCCGCGACCCTGTGCATCGTCCTGCCCCTGGTACTCACCTCGGTCCTCGGCAACGCCCTGATGGCCTTCATGGGCATCGGCGTCAAGGTCGCGACCTTGCCCGTGGTAGCGCTGGGCGTCGGCATCGGCGTGGACTACGGCATCTACATCTACAGCCGCCTCGAGAGCTTCCTGCGTGCCGGGCTGCCGCTCCAGGAAGCCTACTACCAGACCCTGCGCTCCACGGGCAAGGCCGTACTGTTCACCGGGTTGTGCCTGGCGATCGGCGTGTGCACCTGGATCTTCTCGGCCATCAAGTTTCAGGCCGACATGGGCCTGATGCTCACCTTCATGCTGCTGTGGAACATGTTCGGCGCGTTGTGGCTCCTGCCAGCGCTGGCGCGGTTCCTGATCAAGCCGGAGAAGCTGGCGGGCAAGGAGGGCGGGTCGATTTTCGCGCATTGACTTGCTCAGTTGCCGAAGCTCTGGCGCGGACGCTAATCGGATCGCACCATCGCGGTCCGAGACGTTCCTACAGGTATACTGCCGCCCCTTTTTCACGATGGTATGCCTGATGACTCTCCTCTCCCAGACTCTGCAATCCTGCGACATGCTCCTCATCGACGGCCTGCACGCCTTCGACTTCACCTTCGACGACACCGGCCTTGTGATCGAGTGCATGGACGGGCGCGCGCTCAAGCGCTGGCAGTTCAGCGTTGCGCAGGTGGATGCGGCGGTGGCGCTGGGCGATGAGTGGCTGTTGGGCAATGAGGCCGGTGAGCATCGGCTAGTCTGTGTGAGTGCCTTGCGCGCCTGCGAAGAGGATGACGATGAAACGCCTGACGACACTGCTGAGCGCTAGCCTCATGACCCTGACCATGACCGCACACGCCGAGACCCTGCTGGTGGGTAGCTACACCGATGGTGAAAGCCTGGGTATCTACCGCTATCGCTTCGATACGGAACACGGGCGCATCGACCAGACCCCCTTGCAGGTGGTCAGGAGCGTCAATCCTTCCTGGCTGGTGTTCTCGGCCGACCAGCGCTTGCTGTTCGCGGTCAACGAGAGCGGGGAGGGGCAGGGCAAGGCGAGCGCCTTCAAGCTGGACGACAAGGGTGTGATCACGCCGCTCAACCAGACCCTGAGCCGAGGGGATGAGCCGACCCACGCGAGCCTGAGCCATGACCAGCGTTATCTGTTCGTGGCCAACTACGCGGCGAAGCCGCAGCCGGGCGGCAGCCTGGTGGCGATCCCGGTGGGGCGCGATGGCCAGCTCAAGGATGTGGTCCAGCAGGAGCGTCATGCGCCAAGCAAGGTCAACCCCGAGCGCCAGGCCGGTGCCCATGTGCACTCGCTGGTGTTCTCGCCGGACGGCCGTCATCTGTACGCCAGCGACCTGGGGGCGGACAAGGTATTCATCTACCGGTACGACGGGGCCAGCCCCGAGCATCCGCTGAGCCCGGCAAGCCCGTCGGCGGTCACTTTGCCGCCCGGCAGCGGGCCGCGGCATCTGCTGTTCGATGCCGAAGGGGAGCATGCGTACCTGACGCTGGAGATGAGCGCCGAGGTGGTGGTGTTCGATGTGCGCGAGGGTGCCCTGGCCGAGCGCCAGCGCGTGGCGCTGACCGAGCGCAAGGAAGCAGCCGCGAAGTCTGCCGGGGGACTGCACCTGTCTGCCGATGGACGGTTCCTGTATGTCAGCAACCGGGGCACCGCCAGTGAGCTGGTGGTGTATGCGGTCGATGAGGACAGCGGGCAGTTGCACCTGGTACAGCGGCGTTCGGTAGAAGGCAACGAGCCGCGCGAATTCAGTCTCGATCCGAGCGGCAAGTTCATGCTCGTGGCGAACCAGAAGAGCAACGAGATCCGCGTCATGCGCCGGGATCCGCGCAGCGGGGAGCTCGGGGAGACGGTGCAGGTGTTCAGCCAGGGCGCGCCGTCGGATCTGAAGTTCGTGAAGTGAGCGTCCGAAGCTTCATGCCGTGGCTATCGGGCCATGATCGCCTTGAACAACGGTGACTCCAGCCATCCCTGCAACCACCCCCGCAGCCGCGGATAAGGCGCCTCGGCGAACCACTGCGGTTCCACTCCCGCGAACTGCCGCATCAGCGGCAGCAGCGCGGCATCGGCCAGGCTGGGATGCGTGGCCAGCAGACAGGGCCGGTCAGCCAGCAAGTCCTCCAGTTCCTGGAGCCACGGCTCGGCCTGGCGCCGGTAATGCGCGCGGTCGAACTGCGGATACCGCTCGGCATACTTGTACAGGTTGACCTGCGCCTTGAACGTGCTGTCATTGCGTGCGATCAGCTCATCCGCCAGCACCGCGTTCGCAGGATCAGCCGCCAACAACCAATCCTGCGGATCATCGAATGCCAGCGCCCAGCGCATGATGTCCAGACTTTCCTCCAGCACCCCGGCACCGGTCTCGAGCACCGGCACGGTGCCCTTGGGTGACAAGGCCAGCAACTCGGGCGGCTTGGCCTTGAGGCTGACTTCGCGCACTTCCACCGGGCACCCGGCATAGCGCAGCGCGAGGCGCGCACGCATGGCCCAGGGGCAGCGGCGGAAGGAGTAGAGGATCATCCGCACACCTCCACTTCGCTCAACCCATTCCCCTGCCGCCGCACCTGGATCTGCACCGGGATGCGCTCATGCATTTCCTGCACGTGGGAAATCACCGCCACTTTGCGTCCCTGGGCCTGAAGGCCGTCGAGGGCGTCCATGGCCAGTTGCAGCGATTCGGGGTCGAGGCTGCCGAAACCTTCGTCGATGAACAGCGACTCGATTCGCATGGTGCTCGAGGCCATGGACGCCAGGCCCAGCGCAAGCGCAAGCGATACGAGGAAAGTCTCCCCACCGGACAGCGAATGTACCGAGCGCAGCTCGTCGCCCATTTCGGTGTCGAGCACCAGCAACCCAAGCGAGCTGCCGCCGCGCTTGAGGCGGTAGCGGCGCGCCAGTTGGCGCAACTGGGCGTTGGCGTGATGGAGCAACAGGTCGAGGTTGTAGCCCTGGGCGATCTTGCGGAAGGTGTCGCCGCTGGCCGAGCCGATCAACGTGCTCAGCCGCGCCCAGCGCTGCCACTCTTGATAAGCCTGGGCAATCTGCCCGGTCAGTGCCTGGTGTGCCTGCTGGCGACGCTGGTCATCGGCCTGCTCGGCGCGCAATTCGGCGCACTGTTGTTCGTGCCCGGCCAGCAGCTTTTGCAGCTCGGCCAGGGTCTGTTCAAGCTGTTCGGCAGGCAGCTCGCCGTTGCCATGCGCCAGGTGCTGGGCCAGGCGCTGCTCGCGCTCCTGCAGGAGCACGCGTGCCTGTTCGATGTCTTTTTCCGCGGCTTGCAGCGTCTGGCGCAGTTGCCCCAACTGGGTGTCGTCGATGGCAAGCAAGCGCGTCAGGCCGTTGTCGTCCAGCTCGGGATGCTGCGCCCGCCACTGGCTGATCTCGCCCTTGAGCTGCTGGTGCTCCTGCTCCAGCGCGTGGTGGCGCTGTTCATCTGCCTTGAGCTGACTGGCCAGCTGCACGGCCCGGGTGCGCGCATCCTGCAGCTGCTGCGCAGTGCTCGCTTCACCTTGACGGGCCTGCTCGACCTGCTGTTCCAGGTGAGCCTGCCACTGCTCGGCGCTGCCGTGCTCGCCGAGCAGTCCGCTCAGGGTGTCGCGGGCTTGCCGCTGCTGGTCGGCCAGTCCGGTAATCTGCTGGTGCAGCTCGTCCTGGCGTTGCAGACGGGTCTGCTGTTGCGTCTGCAGCCGGTCGAGTTGCTGCTGGCGCTGGGTCTGCTCGTGCTGTTCGTCCTTTTGCTGCTCAAGCTGCTGTTGGCGCTGGCTGATCTGCTGATCGAGCGCCAGGAAGGCATTGGCCGGTTCGCTGCGCAGGTCGTGAAGGATGTCTTCGGGTAGCAGGGTGGCGAAGCTGGCGAGCGCCTGCTCCAGGCGCTCTTCGTCGTCAGTGAGCGACTGGTGCTGCTGATCGACACGCTGCCTGGCCTGTTGCTGGCGCTCGGCCGCGGCCTGCAGTTGCTGTTGCAGGCGCGCGGCCTCCTTTTGCAGGGTCAGCAAGGTTGCCTGGCGCTGTTCGTCGCGCTCGATCTCCTGCCCGAGGCGGCTGAGCTGGGCTTCGAGCCAGGCGCTGCGGTTGTCCTGGACACAGAGCGCGGCCCACAGCGCATGGCCGGCCAATTGCGCGCTCAGCGGTTGCTGCTGTTCGCCCAGTTGCGCCTGCTGGTGCTGGAATTCCTTGATCTGGCCGTTGAGGATGCCGACCTGGCCACGCAGCGCTTCCAGACGGGTCTTGAGCGCATCGGCGCGGGCCAGGGCCGTGGTTTCCTCGGCCTGGTCGTGACGGCCCAGGCTGTCGAGCAGCGCCTCGGGCTGGTGCCAGGGATGCTCGGCGCTGCCACACACCGGGCAAGGCTCGCCGTCCTGCAGCTGGGCGCGCAGCTCCTCGACACTGGCGTTGCGCGCCAGACGCTGGCGTTCCAGCAGTTGGCGGGTCAGGGTCAGGGCCTGTTCAGCGGCCTCGAGCTCGGTCTTGGCTTGCTGGCCTTCGCCGATCAGCTTCTGGCGCTGAGTCATGGCCGTCTGCTGACGGCCGCGCAGGGCCAGCAGGCTTTGCTCCAGCTCCTGTTCGCGGCTGTGCAGGCGCGACATCGATTCGACGCTGCGCTGCTGCTTGCGGTTGTCCTGCAGCATGGCGCCAAGCAGGTCGATCTGTTCGGCCAGGGCATGGGGCTCGGCGCCCACCTCGCGGTAGAGCAACTCGAGGGCGTCGCGCTGGGTCTGCAGCTCGGCGTTGGCCTGGCTCGCCTGTGCCTGCAGGCCCGGCAGTTCTTCACGGCCCTTGTTCAGACGGTTGCCGATCAGCAACAGCTGTTGCAGCTGGTTGCGATAAGCCTGCCAGGCACTGGTGAGATCGGCGAGGTGGGCGCTCAGTGCGAGGGCATCGGCGATCTGCGACAGCTGCTGCTGGCTGCGTTGCTGATGTGCGTCCATCTGCTGCAGCTGCTGCAGGCCTTCGGCGACTGCCTGATCGGCCTGTCCACCCAAAGCCTGCACCCTGCTTAACTCTTGTTCGAGACGGCCCAGGGTGTGCTGTTCGGTAAAGGCCTGGCGCAGCTGTGGCGCGCTTTGCGCCTGGCTGGCCTGAACCTCGGCAAGCGTCTGGCGGGCGGATTCCAGGGCGCGTTCGAGCTGGGTGGCCTGGCCCTGCAGTTCGCTCTGCTGGCGGACCTGCTCGGCGATCGCCATGGCCAGCGGGGACAGCTGGCTGGCCAAGGCTTGCTGGCGGCTGAACTGGTGGCGTTGTGGCGCCAATTGCTCCAGGCGAAGTGCGTCCTGGCGCTGATCGGCCAGCCCGAGCCAATGCTGCTCGGCGGCTTGCAAGGCTTGGCCGGCGGCGGCCTGCTGGTCTTGCAGCTGGCATTGCTCGCTGTGCCACTGGCGCTGCTGCTCGAGCTGGCGCACGCGGGCCTGATCGCCCTTGAACGCCTGTTGCGCCTGCTCCAGGCGCAGGTCGAGCGCGCTGCGGGCCTCGGCGTTCATCGGCAGCAGGTAGCTGGCGCGCTCTTCGAGGGCGCGGTGAACGTCCGAGGCCTCCTTGCTCTTGCTGAACGCACGCTGGCCCAGGCGGGTATAGATCGAAGTGTTGGTGAGCTTTTCGAGCAGCTCGCTGCGCTCTTTGTCACTGGCCTTCAGAAAAGCGCTGAACTCGCTCTGGGCCAGCATCACCGCGCGGGTGAACTGCATGTAGTTCAGGCCCAGGCGCGCTTCGATCAGCTGCTTGTACTCGCTCTTGCTCTGGTTGCTCAGCAGTTGCTCGCTGTCGAGGTCGAACAGGCTCTGGCGGCTGAGCTGCAGCTTGCCATTGGCTCTGTCGCGGGCGCGGTTGGCTTCCCAGCGCGCCCGGTAGCGGCGCGCGTCGACGCCGACGAAATCCACCTCGGCATAGCCACTGCCGCTGCCGCGGCGCAACAGGGTGCGGGGGTCGTCGCTGGACAGGTCGCTGTCGGCGTCCGGGACCTTGGCTTCCTTGGACACATTGCTCAATCGCGGCACGTCGCCGAACAACGCCAGGCACAGGGCGTCAAGCAGGGTACTCTTGCCCGCGCCGGTGGGGCCCGTGATGGCGAACAAGCCGGCACTGGCCAGGGGCTCGGCGGTAAAGTCGATGTCGACCGGACCGGCCAGCGAGGCCAGGTTCTTCAAGCGGATGGCCAGGATCTTCATGGCTGCTCCTCTTCGTTTTGCACGTCCTGCAACAGCAGGGCGAAGTCGGCCAGCACCTGCTCGTCCACGGCGCTGCCATAGGCTTGTTCCCAGGCGCGGCTGAACAGGTCCTGCGGCGTCAGTTGGCCGAGCTCGATCAGGGCGCAGCCGTTATCGTCGGGGCCAGTGCGACCGGCGTACTCGGCGCTGATACGCACCAGGCGCACGGCCTTGCCGTGCAGCGCCGATTCCAGTTGCTGGCGCAGGTCTGGCTGAGGTTCGTCCAGGAGCACCCGGACCTCCAGCCAGGGCTGTCGCTGCGGGTCTTCGAGCAGGTCCAGCTCCGGCAGCCCGGCCAGCTCCGCCAGCAGCTCGGCCAGTGGTGCCGGCCCGAAGCGCTGCAGGGCCACGGCACGAGGGACCAGGCGCGGCTCGATGCTGGTCAGTTCGGCGCCGTCCAGTTCGATCTCCAGCACCTGGTGCGGGTAGCTGATCTCGGCGAACGACAGCGGGATCGGTGAGCCGCTGTAACGGATGCGATCTTCGCGGTTGACCCGTTGCGGCTTGTGCAGGTGGCCCAGGGCGACGTAGCTGATGGCACGGTCGAACAGCTTGGCCGGCAGCGCCTCGGCGTTGCCGATGATCAGGCTGCGCTCGGAATCTTCCGAGACCGTACCGCCGGCCATGTGGGCATGACTGATGGCGATCAGCGCCTGTCCGGGCTTGCGCTTTTTCACGGCGGCGGCGATCAGCTGCTGGTGCACCTGGCCGATGCCCTTGAGGTAGTCGTCACCGAGCAGCGGCCCGGTGACTTCGGCCGGGCGCAGGAAGGGCAGGGCCAGGCACCAGGCGCTCACCTTGCCGCGGGCGTTGGTCAGCGGGATCAGCAGGCGCTCGCTGTCGAGCTGGCCTTCGTCGAGCCAGTGCACCCGGCCCAGGGCGTGGGTACGCAAGCGGCGCATCAACGCGGCGGGCAGCTCGATGCGCGAGCCGGAGTCGTGGTTGCCAGCGATCATCACGATGTCCAGCTTGGGCTGTTGCTCGTGGGCCTGGACGATGAAGTCGTACAGACGCTCCTGGGACTTGACCGGTGGGTTGACCGTATCGAAGACGTCGCCCGCGATCAGCAGCGCATCGGGCTGGCGCAGCTGCAGCTGGCCGAGCAGCCAGTCGAGAAAGCAGGCGTGTTCGAAGTCGCGTTCCTGGCCGTGCAGGCTCTGGCCCAGGTGCCAGTCAGAGGTGTGAAACAGTCGCATTGGGCATTCCAGATCATTTGGGGTACAGCGGCGGCAGGCTGCCAGGCTCGCTGGGCAGTGCCTCGGCCTGTTCGGCCGGCGGGATGGTGCCGATGGCGCGCCACAGCGCGTCGCCTTGCCAATACTGCCCGCTTTCGCTGTAGAGGGCGCCATTGAGGGCATCCAGCGCATCGGACAAGGGTACGAAACGTGCGGCCATGTCGGCCAGGGTTTCCGGTTGCTGGCGGGCCCAGGCATCCAGGGCCTGGCGCGTCGCCTGCGGATCGTTCGCCAGGCAGGCGCGCTTGAGGTCGTCCAGCAGGCTGCGGGGGCTCGGGCCGGTCTGCGCGGCACGTTGTACCGCCGGTCGGGTCCGCGCGCGCCACCATAGGCCAAAGCCCAGGGCAGTGGTCAACGCCAGCACCAGCGTACTGAGTTGCCAAGGCCAGAGCGGGCCGGAACGCCCGGTGTTGTCGCCAATGGGGGTTTCGGCGGCCAGCGCCGGGTTGTCCAGCACGTTGAGGGTGCGCGCCGGCAGGCTGCTGTGCTCCAGGTGGTCCTCGCGGGTGTTCCACCAGGTGACCTCCTGGGCGGGCAGTTCGAGGCTGCCGCTGTGCGTCGGCACCAGCGCCTCGCGCTCCTCGCGGTTGGCGGTCATGCCGCGGTCGTTGACCTCGTTGCGCAGCTGCGGCTGGTCCGGGTAGCGGCGCAGGCCCTTGACCTCGGTGGCCGGCAGCGGTGGCAACTGGGTGCTGGACAGGCCGTCGGCGCGCAGGGAGATGCTGCGGGTCAGCGAGTCACCGATCTGCGTGGGCTGGGTGGCCGGATCGGGGTTCCAGCGTTCCTCGAGCGTCAGGCCGCGCGCGGGCAGCCAGGGCGCACCAGGCGGATATTCGGCGGGAATCGGCCGGACCTCGAGGCGCAGCGGCAGCGAACTGACCTGCACCTGCTTGCCGACCCGCGCCATGCCGTTCTGCTGTTCGCCGCTGTCGGCGGCGGTGGCGGTGAAGGTCAGCGGCGGCATGTCGAGCGGGCCGCTCTGCTGCGGGTACACCACGTAGCGCGTTTCGATCACTCCATGGCGCACGCCGTTGATGTCCTTTTCATAGGTGCGCGACTCGCCCAGCGGTTCGACCTTGGCATTGTCCAGTTGCAGCGGGCTGAAGCTGCTGTCGTTGTACAGCGGCACCGAATGGTAGATCCGCACGGTCAGCATGGCCTGCGCCTGGACGTAGACGCTGGGGCTGTCCAGGGTAGCCTCGATGAACACCTGCGCGGCGCTGTCCGGGCGGCTGGCGTCAGCGGCCTGAACCTGCAGCTCGATGGCCTGGCTGAGCGTCTGTCCGAGCTGCAACACTGGGATTCGCAGGCTGCCGCTGCGCCGTGGCAGCAGGGTGATGATCCAGCGGGTACTGGCGCGGGTCTCGCCGTCCAGGGTGTGCAGGCTGTTGAGCTGGCGCGTGCCGCGCACCTCGAAATCGGCCTCGAGGGCGCTGAGGTCAGGCTTGCCGAACTGGGTCACGTCCTGGCTTTCGAGGGTCAGCTCAAGGGTTTCACCGGCCTCCAGGCGTGTGCGGTCGACACTTGCCTGCAGCGCCGCCTGGGCCTGCAGGGCAAACAGCAGGCTGAGAAGAAGGACGCCGAGGCGACTCATCGTGGGGTTTCCTGATGCAATTGCTGTTCATACCAGAATTTGCGCCGCAAGAGGTCCGCGGGGTTGTCCGGGATCTCGCGCAGCCATTGTTCCAGGGCTTGGCGCTGTTCGGCGTCGAGGCTTGTGGAGGTCGGACGCTTTGGCGGGTGGATGACCTCATCGTCGCCACCTGCCTGGTTGCCGGCCTGGGCCTGGGAACTGCCGTTGGCATTGCCGGATGCCTGGGGCACTGCCTCGGCCTGATTGCCCTGGCCGCCTTCGGCCTGGCTGCTGGCCGAGCTGCTGTTGCCTTCGGTCTCGTTGCCCGGGCTGCCCTCGGCGTCGCTGCCGGACGATTGCGCCTGGGCCTTGGCTTCGCGCTGGCGCAGCAGCTGCTCGACCAGCACCTGGTTGTCCAGGGCGGGCTGGAAGTCAGGCTGGCGTTCGAGCGCCTGCTCGTAGGCATCCAGCGCGGCTTCCAGCTCGCCGCCACGGGCCAGCGCGTTGCCCCGGTTGAAGTGCGCCGCAGCGGTGTTGCCCTGGGCAAAGGCGCGCGCCGCCGCAGCATAGTCGCCTGCCTCGAAGAGCGCCATGCCTTGCCACTGTGGATCGCGAAAATGCCGCGCCGCCTCCATGGGGCGCTGCTGCTGGAGCAAGCGCGCGCCCTGCTGGTCGGGGCGCAGCCATAGATCGTTGAATTCGAACGCCTGGCTGGGCTGTGGCAGGACAAACAGCAAGGGCAGGCAGAACAGCCAGCCGCGCCGCCCTGCACAGGCTGCCAGCAGCAACAGCGGCAGCAACAGCCAATAGCCCTGGTCTGCCCAGCTGTCCAGTTGCAGGGTCTGGCCCTGGTTGCTCAGGCTGCGGGGGTTGTCGAACAAACCCAGGCCGCGCAGGTCGAGGTCATCGATGCGGGCGTGACGATAGCGTCCACCCGTGCCGTTGATGAACGGCTTGAGGCTGGCAGCGTCCAGACGCGGCAAGAGGATGCCGCCCTGCTCATCCTTGAGGTATTCACCGTTGGCCTGGCGCACCGGCGCGCCTTCGCTGCTGCCGATGCCCAGCATCAACAGGCTCGGGCCCTGTCGGCCAAGGGCGCGAAGGATGCCGTTGCGCTCGGGGGGGCTGAGCGAGGAACCGATCAGTAACAACCGTCCCTGGCCCAGGCCGCTCTGGGCGAGTAGCGCCAGGCCCTTGGCGACCGCCAGATCGGCGCGCTGGCCGGGCTGCGGCATGATCGTGGGGTCGACTGCCTCGAGCAGGTTGCGGGTGGTGGCCAGGTCGTCGGAAAGCGGCACCAGCGTGTGGGCGCTGCCGGCATAGACGATCAGTGCGGTCTGGCTGTCGCGGCGATGCTCCAGAAGATCGAGGATCTTGCGCCGGGCTTGCTCCAGACGATTGGGCGCGCTGTCCTCGGCGAGCATCTGCGGGGTCATTTCCAGCAGGATCACCAACGGGTCGGCAGGGCGCTGGCGGGTTTCCTCAAGGCGCTGCCAGCTTGGCCCGAGCAGGGCCAGGCACATCAGCGCCCAGGCCAGGCCCACGGCGATCCAGGGTAGCTTGCTGGTGCTGCCGTTGCCACCGCCCAGCAGCACGGCATGGAACTGCGGCGGCAGGATCAGCTGCCAGCGCCCGGCACGCTTGCGCCGATGCCAGAGCTTGTACAGCAGCCAGGCAAGCAGCGGGATCACTAGCAGCCAGAGCGGACGCAGCCATTGTGGCCAGAGGGCAATCATCGGCGCTTCCTCAGGCGCAGGCGTTCCAGCCGCTGCCGCCATTGCGGCAGCGGCTGCAGGAACAGCGGCCGGCGCATCAGTCGTTGCAGCAGGTTGTCGGGCCACAGCGCGGCAACCACCAGCAGTACGCTGAGCAGCAGCGCCAAGGCCAGGGGCCAGGCGTACAGGGCCTTGGCGGTGCGTGCCTGGGTGGGCTGCTGGGCGACCGGTTCCAGCTCATCGAGGGTGTCGCCGATGCTGCCAAGCTCGGCGCCGTCATGGGCACGGAAGTAGGCACCATGGGTCAGTTCGGCGATTTCCCTGAGCGAAGCTTCGTCCAGGTCCAGGCTCGGGTTTAGTCCCAGCAGGCCCGGTGTGCCGCTGGCCTCGGGGTTGGCGCCAATGCCGATGGTATAGATGCGCACACCCTCCTGGGCGGCCAGTCGCGCCGCGGTCAGGGGATGGATCTGACCGCCGTTGTTGGCGCCGTCGGTGATGAGGATCAGCACACGGCTCTGCGCCGGGCGTTGCCGCAGGCGCTTGACAGCCAGGCCTACGGCATCGCCGATGGCGGTGTTCTTGCCGGCGATGCCGATCTGCGCTTCGTCGAGAAAGGCCCGCACCGTGCGCCGGTCGAAGGTCAGCGGCGCCTGCAGGTAGGCCTGGCTGCCAAACAGGATCAGGCCGACGCGGTCGCCCTCGCGGTCCTGCAGGAAGTCGCCAAGCAGGGCCTTGACCAGACTCAGGCGGCTGATGTCCTCGTCCCGCCAGTGCATGTCGGGGTAATCCATGGAACCGGACACGTCCACGGCTACCAGCAGGTCGCGGCCACTGGCAGCGATCGGGGTTGGCTCCCCCAGCCACTGCGGGCGCGCCGCGGCCAGCAGCAGGAGCAGCCAGATGAGTACATAGGGCGCCTGCTGATCCCAGGTCGGCAGGTTGAGGCGGGCACGGCGCCCGGCCAGGCCTTCGAGCTCGTCGAGAAAGCCCACCTTGAGCACCGGCTCGCCGCTGTCGGCCGCGGGCAGCAGCACGCGCGCCAGCCAGGGCAGCGGCAGGAGTACGAAGATCCACGGCCAGGCCAGTTCAAACATGCTTGCGGATCCAGGTTTCGACCGCCTGGCTGAGCCCGGCGATGGCTTTGTCGTCGAGCTTGCACTCTGGCTTGTAGGCGCCCTCGACCAGCACCATCCAGCGGGTCAGCCCGGCGGCCGGGCAGCGGTTGTCGAGGAACGCCAGCCACTTGCGGCCGTTGAGGGTATGGCTGTTGGCGCCAGGATAGTGGTTGCGGCACAGGCGCTTGAGCAAGGCGTTGATCTGCTGCAGCCAGGCCCCTGCATGGGCGCCATCATAGGGACGCGGCAGCCGGGCCAGCTCGGCCAAGGCCTCCTGGCGGACCGGGTCCAGCGGCTGTTCGACCGGCGCCTCCTGCCGCTTGGCCGGGCGCCAGTGACGCACGCGCCATAGCCCCCAGCCAAGCAACGGCAGCAGTACCAGCAGCACCCACCAGCCAGGCGCCGGGGGCCACAGGCCGATATGCGCCGGGGAGATCAGCGGGTGCAGCTGGTCGAGCGGGTTCATTTGCCGCTCCCGGGGCGCTGGGCCTTGAGGTACTCGCGCAGCTGCTCGACCATTTCGCTCTGGGTACTCAAGGGCATCAGCACCACACGCATCTTCTGCGCCAGCCACTCCCAGCGCTCGATGCGCGATTCACTGCGCTGGCGGTAGAGCTGGCGCAGGTTGGCATCCAGCGTATCGAGCTCCAGGTGCGCGCCGCGCTGGGCGAAGCGCAGCAGGCCAGCGGCGGGCAGGGCATGGTCGAGAGGGTCGGACAGTGGCATCAGCAGCACGTCGCAGTGGCGTGACAGCAGGCTCAGGTGCTGCTCGACGGCGGGCGTCAGCGCGCGCTCGTCGCAGATGATGATTGCCAGGCTGCCGGGGCGCAGCACCTCCCGGGCCCGGCGCAGGGCCAGTCCCAGGCTGTCGGGCTGCGGCGCGGCCTCGGTGTGCAGCGACTGGTTGACCCGCGCCAGGCGGTTGAGCAATTGCAGCAGGCTTTGCTTGCTGCGCCGGGGCTTGACCTCGTAGTGCTCGTTGTCGCCGAACACCAGGCCACCGATGCGGTCGTTGTGGCCCAGCGCGGCCCAGCCCAGCAGCGCCGCTGCCTGGGCCGCGAGCACTGACTTGAACATCAGCCCCGAGCCGAAGAACAGCCGCTGGCTCTGCTCGACCATGATGAAGATCGGCCGCTCGCGTTCCTCGTGGAACAGCTTGGTGTGCGGCTCCTGGGTACGGGCCGTGACCCGCCAGTCGATGTTGCGCACGTCGTCGCCTGCCTGGTAGACCCGCACCTGGTCGAAGTCGACACCGCGCCCACGCAGCTTGGAATGGTGCAGGCCGACCAACGGGCTGCGCTGTCCTGGCCGGGAAAACAGCTGGATTTCGCGCACGCGATGGCGCATCTCGATCAGCTCGCCGAGGCTGATGCGAATGCCGGGGAAGACCAGCTGGGAGGCAGGCATGGGGTCAGGCGACAGCGACAGCGTCAAGGACGCGCTGTACCACACGGTCCTGGTCGACCCCGGCAGCCTCGGCCTCGAACGACAGGATGATACGGTGACGCAACACGTCGAACAGCACCGCCTGGATGTCCTCGGGGCTGACGAAGTCGCGTCCGGCAAGCCACGCGTGGGCGCGCGCGCAGCGGTCCAGGGCGATCGAACCGCGTGGACTGGCGCCATAGGCGATCCAGTCCGCCAGCTCCGGGTCGAACTTGGCCGGGGTGCGCGTGGCCATTACCAGTTGCACCAGGTATTCCTCCACAGCGTCGGCCATGTACAGACCGAGGATTTCCTTGCGCGCGGCGAAGATTGCCTGCTGGCTGACCCGCCGCTCCGGCTTGGTCTCGCCATTGAGCGCCTCGCCCCGAGCCTGTTGCAGGATGCGCCGTTCCACGGCGGCATCGGGGAAGCCGATTTTAACATGCATCAGGAAGCGGTCGAGCTGGGCCTCGGGCAGCGGGTAGGTGCCTTCCTGCTCGATGGGGTTCTGCGTAGCCATCACCAGAAACAGTGGCGACAGGTCGTAGGTGCTACGCCCGACACTGACCTGGCGCTCGGCCATGGCCTCGAGCAGCGCCGACTGCACCTTGGCCGGCGCGCGGTTGATTTCGTCGGCCAGCACCAGGTTATGGAAGATCGGTCCCTGCTGGAACACGAAGCTGCCGGTTTCCGGGCGATAGATCTCGGTGCCCGTGATATCGGCCGGCAGCAGGTCAGGGGTGAACTGGATCCGGTGGAACTGCGCCTCGACGCCCTCGGCCAGTTCCTTGATGGCCTTGGTCTTGGCCAGGCCCGGGGCCCCCTCGACCAGCATGTGGCCGTCGGCCAGCAACACGATCAGCAGGCGCTCGACCAGTTTTTCCTGGCCAAGGATCTGGGTGGAAAGAAAAGTGCGCAGCGCGATGAGCGCTTCACGGTGTTCCATCGTCGGTGATTCCTGGGCGTAGGCCAGGGTGAGCGGCGCTGCGGCCACCCGGGCGGGGCTGATACTTTAATCCATCCGGCCCTGTGCCGACCAATGACCGCGCGGAAAAATCTTGAAAAACCTCGTCGTGGCCGAGGTTTGGGAGATTTCTTTCAGGATTTGTTGAGCTGGCTGATTTTGGCCGAGGCCTCGATGACTTCCCATTCAGCTTTGACCGGGAGGGTCAGGCGATGGGAAATCAAGCGGTCACGGTACGCATCGGCGTATTTTTCGACGGCACCGGCAACAATCGCGACAACAGCGTGCAGGGGCTGCAGAGCCCGGACGAGGCGCCGGCCGGCATCATGGGCGGCAGCTACCTCAATGCCCAGACCAACGTCGCACTGTTGCATGCGTTGTACCCGCAGGACGGGTGTCTTTATCTGAAACAGTATGTGGAAGGCATCGGAACGCTGTCGGGAGAGGCGGACTCGTGGTTCTCCCAGGCCACGGGGCGATGGGATACAGGCGTGCAGGCCAGGGTGGCCGAAGCGGCGCAGGCCATCGGGCGGCAGTTGCAGGCGCTGTCTGGGGGTGATCCGACGGTGGTCATCGGCGCGCTCGAGTTCGACCTGTTCGGCTTCAGCCGGGGCGCCGCGGCTGCCAGGGATTTTGCCAACGACCTGTGCGGCGGGGCAGACAGCCTGCTCGCGCTCGCCCTGAAGGAATGTCCTGGCCTGACCGGCGACCGGTTCTCGTGGGACGAAGGTGTCGTCATCAATTTCATCGGGCTGTTCGACACGGTAGCCGCCATTTTCTCGCCGCTGACAGACACGAACGGCATGGGCGATCTGCGCCTTGGACTCGATGCGGGCCTGGCGCGGCATACCGTTCAGCTGGTGGCGGCAGACGAGCAGCGTCACCATTTTCCATTGGTTGGCAGTGAATACGACATCGTACTGCCCGGCGCGCATGCCGATATCGGCGGTGGCTATCCAGAGGTGATGCGGGAGCAGGTGCTGGTGTGCAAGCCGCGCTCGAACCGCGTATCGGTGGGGACGCCTGTCGAGCGGACGGCGGCATATGCCGAAGTCATTGCTCTGCTGGAAGGTGAAGGCCCGTGGCCCCCGGCGCGCGTCGTCACCTGGGAGCAGCCTCTGGAGCAGCACCGGGCGCGCCGGGAGGAACCGCAGAAGCAGGTCTATGTGGCGTTATACCGGGAGCGGGAGGTGCTGGGTCATCTTTCCCGGATATATCTGCGGGTGATGCGGGAGCTGGCGGTCGAGGGTGGAGTGCCGTTTGCCGAGGTGAAGGAGGAGTTGCCTGGGGAACTCGAGGCGATCAGCGGCAAACTGCTGGATTTCGCATTGGAGCGGGTAGCCGGGCCCGGGCTCAACGACGAAGAGGCTCGATTGCTGCAGGCACGGTATATCCATGCCTCGGCGCATTGGAATCCCCTTAAGGGGCTGCGCAATAGTGGGCTGGACCTGCTGTATCTGGATCGGCCGGCCGAAGGGGGCAGGGTGGTGTTGACTGCATGAGGGCTGCCGGAGGCATGCCTGAGTGTTGCTGCGCCCTTCAGATCAGCGCTCGATCTCAAACCTCAACCACAAACACCCCGGTCCCCTGCAAGATATTGCGCAAGGTCAATTCCACCTCCGCCAGATCCCCGGCCGGCGTCGCATGCAGAATCTCCAGGAAATCATCCCCCCGCAACGCATCGGCATCCCCGGCGGCCACCTCGATCAGCAACCGGTCCGCCCACAGCGTCACCTTCAACCCGTCCAGCGTCGATGGCTCGTCATCCAGCGTCAGGTCCACCGTGTCCTCGTCCGGATAACGGGTCAGCAGAAACATCTGGCCCTTGTCGCTGTGGCAGCACAGCGTGGCCATGTTGTCTTCTTCATCGTCGCAGGGGGTGGCGAAGAGCAGGGCGGTTTTGAGTTGCATGGGGGGCTCAATTCAAGAGGATGAGATGGAATTCTGCCAGTCTTGACGGGTTCTATAAACGCAATGTTGCAGGTCTTGACCGAATATGTCGCAGCACCGCAAGCAGCCACGGCCTGCCACTCGTTAAGCTCATGACAAAAGACCAAGCGGAGTACCACAGATGGCGTTTTTCACCGCAGCCAGCAAGGCCGACTTCCAGCATCAACTGCAAGCGGTCCTGGCGCAGCACATCAGCGAACAGTCTCTGCCACAAGTGGCGCTGTTCGCCGAGCAGTTCTTCGGCATCATATCCCTGGACGAACTTACCCAGCGCAGGCTCTCTGACCTGGCGGGCTGCACCCTGTCTGCGTGGCGCATCATCGAACGCTTCGACCTCGAGCACCCCGAGGTGCGGGTCTACAACCCCGACTACGAACGCCACGGCTGGCAATCGACCCACACGGCGGTCGAGGTGCTGCACCATGACCTGCCGTTCCTGGTCGACTCGGTACGCACCGAGCTCAACCGCCGCGGCTACAGCATCCATACCCTGCAGACCACAGTGCTCAGCGTGCGCCGCGGCCTGGATGGCGAGCTGACCGAACTGCTGCCAAAGGGCACCTCGGGCGAAGGCGTGCAGCATGAGTCGCTGATGTACCTGGAGATCGATCGTTGCGCCAACGCTGCCGAACTCAACGTGCTGGCCCGCGAGCTTGAGCAGGTGCTGGCCGAGGTGCGGGTTGCGGTGGCCGACTTCGAGCCGATGAAGGACAAGCTGCGTGACATCGTGGCCGTGGTCGAGCAGAGCCCGTACGCGCCGGTGCAGAATGAAAAGGCCGAGGTCAAGGCCTTCCTGGAGTGGCTGCTGGGCAACCACTTCACGTTCCTGGGCTATGAAGAGTTCACCGTCTCGGCCGACGCCGAGGGCGGTCAGATGGTCTATGACCCGCAGTCGTTCCTCGGCCTGACCCGCCTGCTGCGCGCCGGCCTGAGCGCCGATGACCTGCGCATCGAAGACTACGCCGTCAACTACCTCAACGAGCCGCTGCTGCTGTCCTTCGCCAAGGCCGCGCAGCCGAGCCGCGTGCACCGTCCCGCCTATCCCGACTATGTATCGATCCGCCAGCTCGATGCCGAGGGCCGGGTCATCAAGGAATGCCGCTTCATGGGCCTGTACACCTCGTCGGTGTATGGCGAAAGCGTGCATGCCATCCCGTATATCCGCATCAAGGTCGCCGAAGTCGAGCGCCGCTCGCTG
Source organism: Pseudomonas fluorescens (assembly GCF_902498185.1). Lineage (GTDB taxonomy): Bacteria > Pseudomonadota > Gammaproteobacteria > Pseudomonadales > Pseudomonadaceae > Aquipseudomonas > Aquipseudomonas fluorescens_BS. The sequence continues at coordinate 182,671 of NZ_CABVIX010000001.1, forward strand.
TTCGACCCGAAGGCTCACCTGGGCAAGGAACTGGCCCAGGTACTCGAAGTGCTGCCGCGTGACGACCTGTTCCAGACGCCGATCGATGAACTGTTCAGCACTGTGATGTCGATCGTGCAGATCCAGGAACGCAACAAGATCCGTGTGTTCCTGCGCAAGGATCCGTACGGGCGGTTCTGCTACTGCCTGGCATACGTGCCGCGCGACATCTATTCCACCGAGGTACGCCAGAAGATCCAGCAGGTACTGATGGAGCGCCTGAAGGCCAGCGATTGCGAGTTCTGGACCTTCTTCTCCGAGTCTGTGCTGGCCCGCGTGCAGCTGATCCTGCGGGTCGATCCGAAAAACCGCATCGATATCGATCCGCAGCAGCTGGAAAACGAGGTGATCCAGGCCTGCCGTTCGTGGAAGGACGACTACGCAAGCCTTGTGGTCGAAGGCTTCGGCGAGGCCCAGGGCAACGATATCCTGGCCAATTTCCCCAAAGGCTTCCCGGCCGGCTACCGCGAGCGTTTCGCGGCGCATTCGGCGGTGGTCGACATGCAGCATGTGCTGGAGTTGTCCGAACGCAAGCCGTTGGTGATGAGCTTCTACCAGCCGCTGACCCAGACTGGCAAGCAGCTGCTGCACTGCAAGCTCTACCACGCCGATACGCCGCTGGCGTTGTCGGACGTCTTGCCGATTCTGGAAAACCTCGGCCTGCGCGTGCTGGGCGAATTCCCCTATCGCCTGCGCCACGCCAACGGCCGGGAGTTCTGGATTCATGATTTCGCCTTCACCTACAGCGAAGGACTGGACCTGGACATCCAGCAGCTCAACGACACCCTGCAGGATGCATTCGTGCACATCGTCCAGGGCGACGCCGAGAACGATGCCTTCAACCGCCTGGTGCTGACCGCTGGCCTGCCTTGGCGGGACGTCGCCCTGCTGCGTGCCTATGCCCGCTACCTCAAGCAGATCCGCCTGGGCTTCGACCTGGGTTACATCGCCAGCACGCTGAACAACCATACCGACATCGCCCGCGAGCTGACCCGGCTGTTCAAGACCCGCTTCTATCTTGCGCGCAAGCTCACCCAGGACGACCTGAACGACAAGCAGCAGCGCCTGGAGCAGGCGATCCTCACCGCCCTGGACGATGTGCAGGTGCTCAACGAAGACCGCATCCTGCGCCGCTATCTCGACCTGATCAAGGCAACCCTGCGCACCAACTTCTACCAGGCCGACGCCAAGGGCCACGCCAAGTCCTACTTCAGCTTCAAGTTCAACCCCAAGCTGATCCCCGAACTGCCCAAGCCGGTGCCCAAATTCGAGATCTTCGTCTATTCGCCGCGGGTCGAGGGCGTGCACCTGCGCTTTGGCAACGTCGCCCGTGGCGGCCTGCGCTGGTCGGACCGCGAAGAGGACTTCCGTACCGAAGTGCTGGGCCTGGTGAAGGCACAGCAGGTAAAGAACTCGGTGATCGTGCCAGTCGGTGCCAAGGGCGGCTTCCTGCCGCGGCGCCTGCCGCTGGGCGGCAGCCGCGACGAGATCCAGGCCGAGGGCATCGCCTGCTACCGGATCTTCATCTCCGGGCTGCTCGACATCACTGACAACCTCAAGGACGGGGGCGTGGTGCCGCCGGTCAACGTGGTGCGCCACGATGACGACGACCCTTACCTGGTAGTGGCGGCCGACAAGGGCACCGCGACCTTCTCGGACATTGCCAACGGCATTGCCGTCGACTACGGCTTCTGGCTGGGCGACGCGTTCGCCTCGGGCGGCTCGGCCGGCTACGACCACAAGAAGATGGGTATCACTGCCCGTGGTGCCTGGGTCGGCGTGCAGCGGCACTTCCGCGAGCGCGGTATCAACGTGCAGCAAGACCCGATCACTGTCATTGGTGTCGGCGACATGGCCGGCGACGTGTTCGGCAATGGCTTGCTGATGTCCGACAAGTTGCAGCTGGTGGCCGCGTTCAACCACCTGCACATCTTCATCGACCCCAATCCCGATCCCGCCACCAGCTTCGCCGAGCGCCAGCGCCTGTTCGACCTGCCGCGCTCGGCCTGGTCCGACTACGACACCAGCATCATGTCCGAAGGCGGCGGTATCTTCCCGCGCAGCCTCAAGAGCATCACCATCACCGAGCAGATGAAGCAGCGCTTCGACATCGAGGCCGACAAGCTGACCCCGACCGAGTTGCTGCACGCGCTGCTCAAGGCACCGGTCGACCTGCTCTGGAACGGCGGCATCGGCACCTACGTCAAGTCCAGCGAAGAGAGCCACGCCGATGTCGGCGACAAGGCCAACGACGCCTTGCGCGTCAATGGCGACGAGCTGCGCTGCAAGGTGGTGGGCGAGGGCGGCAACCTGGGCATGACCCAGCTGGGCCGGGTCGAATTCGGCCTGAACGGAGGCGCGACCAATACCGACTTCATCGACAACGCCGGTGGCGTGGACTGCTCCGACCACGAGGTCAATATCAAGATCCTGCTCAACGAAGTGGTGCATGCCGGGGACATGACCGAGAAGCAGCGCAACCAGCTGCTCGGCAGCATGACCGAGGAAGTGGGATCCTTGGTGCTGGGCAACAACTACAAGCAGACGCAGGCATTGTCGCTGGCGGCGCGTCGTGCCCGTGAACGCATTGCCGAGTACAAGCGCCTGATGGCCGACCTCGAGAACCGGGGCAAGCTGGACCGGGCGATCGAGTTCCTGCCGTCCGAAGACCAGTTGGCCGAGCGCCTGGCTGCCAACCAGGGTCTGACCCGTGCCGAGCTGTCGGTGCTCATTTCCTATAGCAAGATCGACCTCAAGGAGCAGTTGCTCAAGTCGCAGGTGCCTGATGACGAGTATCTGACCCGCGACATGGAAACCGCGTTTCCGCCGTCGCTGGTCAACAAGTTCGCCGAGGCCATGCGCCGCCACCGCCTCAAGCGCGAGATCGTCAGTACCCAGATCGCCAATGACCTGGTCAACAACATGGGCATCACCTTCGTGCAGCGGCTCAAGGAGTCCACTGGCATGAGCGCGGCCAACGTGGCTGGGGCCTATGTGATCGTGCGGGACATCTTCCACCTGCCGCACTGGTTCCGTCAGATCGAAGCGCTGGATTACCAGGTGCCGGCCGAGATCCAGCTGACCCTGATGGACGAACTGATGCGCCTGGGCCGCCGTGCCACGCGCTGGTTCCTGCGCAGCCGCCGCAACGAGCAGGACGCGGGCCGTGACGTGGCGCACTTCGGGCCGAAGATTGCCCAGCTGGGGCTCAAGCTCGACGAGCTGCTGGAAGGCCCGACCCGCGACCGCTGGCAGACCCGCTACCAGGGCTTCGTCCAGTCGGGGGTGCCTGAGTTGCTGGCGCGCATGGTGGCCGGGACCACGCACCTGTACACCTTGCTGCCGATCATCGAGGCGTCCGACGTGACAGGCCAGGATCCGGCCCAGGTGGCCAAGGCGTTCTTCGCCGTCGGCAGCGCGCTGGATCTTGCCTGGTACTTGCAGGAGATCAGCAACCTGCCGGTGGAAAACAACTGGCAGGCCCTCGCCCGGGAAGCCTTCCGCGACGACATCGACCTGCAGCAGCGCGCCATCACCATTTCGGTGCTGCAGATGGCCGATGCCCCGGATGACATGGACGCGCGCGTGGCGCTGTGGCTGGAACAGCACCGTGTCATGGTCGAGCGCTGGCGCGCCATGCTGGACGACCTGCGCAACGCGACCGGGACGGATTACGCCATGTATGCGGTCGCCAACCGTGAGCTGGTTGACCTGGCGTTGAGCGGGCAGGTGGTGGTTGTGCCGTCCTGATCCAGTAATTGATATGGGGGGCGGCGCTGTTACTTGAAGCGCCGCTCTACCCCTTTCTCCACCAGGATTTTCGCCGAGATCTCCTCGACCGAAAAATGGGTCGAATTGATATTCGGAATGTTCTCCCGCCGGAACAGGCTCTCAACCTCCCGCACCTCGAACTCGCACTGGGCAAAGCTCGAATACCGGCTGTTGGGCTTGCGCTCATGGCGGATGGCGGTCAGCCGGTCCGCATCGATGGTCAGCCCAAACAGTTTGTGCTGGTATTTGCGAAGCACCGAGGGCAGCTGCAGGTGCTCCATGTCGTCTTCGGTCAACGGGTAGTTGGCGGCGCGGATGCCGAACTGCATGGCCATGTAGAGGCAGGTCGGGGTCTTGCCGCAGCGCGATACACCCACCAGGATCAGGTCGGCCTTGTCGTAGTAGTGGGTGCGCGCGCCGTCGTCGTTGTCCAGCGCGAAGTTGACTGCCTCGATGCGCTCCATATAGTTGGAGTTGCCGCCGATCGAGTGCGATTTTCCCACCGAATACGACGAATGAGCGGTAAGTTCCTGTTCCAGCGGCGCCAGAAACGTCGAAAAGATGTCGATCATGAAGCCGTTGGAGGTCGCCAGAACCTCGCGGATGTCCTGGTTGACGATGGTGTCGAAGATGATCGGGCGCGCCCCGTCACGCTCTGCGGCGGCGTTTATCTGCTGGACCATGGTGCGAGCCTTGTCCAGCGTATCGATATAGGGACGTGTGGATTTGTGGAAGCCGATGCTATCGAACTGTGCCAGCAGGCTCTGCCCCAGCGTTTCGGCCGTGATGCCGGTGCCATCGGAGATGAAAAAGGCGGATCGTTTCATTTGCACCTGGGGCCTTAAGCTGCTGGCAATTCTTGGATATGATAGGTTCGGTTTGCCGAACACGACGTGCCGGCATTCTCACTTATTTTCCAGGTCCAGGCCACAAGCGCCCGGCCAGGCCATAACGGCAGGCGGGTGACATGAGCGTTTCCAACACAGTTAGTGGAGAGATCACCTTGGTAGAGTACGTAGTTTCCCTCGATAAGCTCGGCGTCCATGATGTGGAGCATGTGGGGGGCAAGAACGCATCCCTCGGCGAGATGATCAGTAACCTCGCAGGTGCCGGTGTCTCCGTGCCGGGCGGCTTTGCCACTACGGCTCAGGCGTACCGTGACTTTCTCGAGCAGAGCGGCCTCAACGACCGCATCCATGCTGCCCTCGACGCGCTGGATGTCGACGACGTCAACGCCCTGGCCAAGACGGGCGCGCAGATTCGTCAATGGGTGATGGACGCCGAGTTCCCCGAGCGTCTGAACGAGGAAATCCGCGTCGCCTTCGCCGAGATGTCGAAGGACAACCCGAACATGGCCGTCGCCGTACGTTCCTCGGCCACCGCCGAAGACCTGCCGGATGCCTCGTTTGCCGGCCAGCAGGAAACCTTCCTCAATATCCGCGGCGTCGACAACGTGATCCGCGCGGCGAAGGAAGTCTTCGCCTCGCTGTTCAACGACCGTGCCATCGCCTACCGCGTGCACCAGGGCTTCGACCACAAGCTGGTCGCCCTGTCTGCCGGCGTGCAGCGCATGGTCCGCTCTGAAACCGGCACCGCCGGCGTGATGTTCACCCTGGACACCGAATCGGGTTTCCGCGACGTGGTGTTCATCACTGGCGCCTACGGCCTGGGCGAGACCGTGGTGCAGGGCGCGGTCAACCCTGACGAATTCTACGTGCACAAGCACACCTTGCAGGCTGGCCGCCCGGCGATCCTGCGCCGCAACCTGGGCAGCAAGGCGATCAAGATGGTCTACGGCGACGAGGCCAAGGCCGGTCGTTCGGTCAAGACCGTCGATGTCGACCGCGCCGAGCGCGCGCGTTTCTGCCTGAGCGACGAAGAAGTCAACGAACTGGCCAAGCAGGCCATGATCATCGAGCAGCACTACCAGCGCCCGATGGACATCGAGTGGGCCAAGGACGGTGACGACGGCAAGCTGTACATCGTCCAGGCCCGCCCTGAAACGGTGAAGAGCCGCGCCAGCGCCAATGTCATGGAACGCTACCTGCTCAAGGAGAAGGGCACCGTGCTGGTCGAAGGCCGCGCCATCGGCCAGCGCATCGGCGCCGGCAAGGTGCGCGTGATCAAGGACGTCTCGGAAATGGACAAGGTCCAGCCCGGTGACGTGCTGGTCTCGGACATGACCGACCCGGACTGGGAACCGGTGATGAAGCGTGCCAGCGCCATCGTCACCAACCGCGGCGGGCGCACCTGCCACGCGGCGATCATCGCCCGCGAGCTGGGTATTCCGGCTGTGGTCGGTTGCGGCAACGCCACCCAGTTGCTCAAGGACGGCCAGGGCGTGACCGTGTCCTGCGCCGAAGGCGACACCGGCTTCATCTTCGAAGGTGAGCTGGGCTTCGACATCAAGCAGAACTCGGTGGACGCCATGCCGGCCCTGCCGTTCAAGATCATGATGAACGTCGGCAACCCCGACCGTGCCTTCGACTTTGCCCAGTTGCCCAACGAAGGCGTGGGCCTGGCGCGCCTGGAGTTCATCATCAACCGCATGATCGGCGTGCACCCCAAGGCGCTGCTCAACTACGCCGGCCTGCCACCAGAGCTCAAGGACAGCGTCGACAAGCGCATCGCCGGCTACAGCGACCCGGTCGGCTTCTATGTCGAGAAACTGGTCGAAGGCATCAGCACCCTGGCTGCGGCCTTCTACCCGAAAAAGGTCATCGTGCGCCTGTCGGACTTCAAGTCCAACGAGTATGCCAACCTGATCGGCGGCAAGCTGTACGAGCCCGAGGAAGAAAACCCGATGCTGGGCTTCCGCGGCGCCTCGCGCTACATCAGCGAGTCGTTCCGGGACTGCTTCGAGCTCGAATGCCGCGCCCTCAAGCGCGTGCGCGACGAGATGGGGCTGACCAACGTCGAGATCATGGTGCCGTTCGTGCGCACCCTGGGCGAGGCCAGCCAGGTCGTCGACCTGCTCGCCGAAAACGGTCTGGCCCGTGGCGACAACGGTCTGCGCGTGATCATGATGTGCGAGCTGCCGTCCAACGCGATCCTGGCCGAGGAGTTCCTCGAGTACTTCGACGGCTTCTCGATCGGCTCCAACGACCTGACCCAGCTGACCCTGGGCCTGGACCGCGACTCTGGGATCATCGCCCACCTGTTCGACGAGCGGAACCCGGCCGTGAAGAAGCTGCTGGCCAATGCCATCCAGGCCTGCAACAAGGCGGGCAAGTACATCGGCATCTGCGGCCAGGGCCCGTCGGACCACCCGGACCTCGCCAAGTGGCTGATGGAGCAGGGCATCGAGAGCGTGTCGCTGAACCCCGACTCGGTGCTCGAGACCTGGTTCTTCCTTGCCGAAGGCCAGGCAAGCGCCTGATGCGATAAACGCGGGCGTGGCTTGCCGAAAGCCGCTCCCGCTTGATTTTTCCAGGGCGAGCTCCAGCGATGGATCCCGCCCTTTTTTGTGCACTCTACCTATGCAAAGCAGCAGCACCCTCTTTCCAGTGGCCTTGCTCAGCGCCGAACGTCGTGGCGACCTGAGCGAGGACGTTTACCGCATCAAGGCCGGCAACAGTCCCGATCCCAGCGTCAAGCTGGCGGTGACCCGCCTGGGGCTGGCTGACCAGCGGCGTGCCCCTGGCACGCCGGTCATCCTTCTGCACGGCAGTTTTTCCAACCGGCGGTTCTGGTATTCACCCAAGGGCATCGGCCTGGGTGCGTATCTGGCGCGCGCCGGATTCGATGTGTGGATTCCCGAGATGCGCGGCCACGGCCTGTCACCGCGCAACCAGAGCTGGCAGCACAACCGTGTGGCCGACTACGCCCGCTATGATTTGCCCGCCATCGGCGCTTTCGTCCGCGAACAGGCCGGCCAGGCTCCGCACTGGGTAGGCCATTCGCTGGGGGGTACGACCCTGGCCGCCGCGCTGGGCGGGCATTACCTGGACGCCAGCCTGGTCGCCAGCGCGGCCCTGTTCGGCAGCCAGGTCAGCCGCGTCTACTGGCCGCTGAAGGTGCCACCCGTGGCCTGGAGCAGCCGCCTGCTGCTCAAGCGCTTTGGCCACCTGTCCGGCTCGCGGCTCAAGCGTGGCCCGGAGGACGAGCCCATCGGCCTGGCGTTGGAGAGCCTGCGCTGGCACGGCTTGTTCGGGCGATTCGGCGTCGGCAAGGACGACTGGTGGGCAGGCCTCGCCCAGGTCGAGGTGCCGGTGCTGGCGGTGGCCGGGGCGGGGGACCATCAGGATCCGGCATGGGCCTGCCGCAAACTGCTCGAGCAGGTGGGCAGCGAGCACAAGCAGTTCGTGTGCCTGGGCCGGGAACAGGGTTTCGAGGCGTTCGGGCATGTCGACATGCTGGTCAGCAAGGCGGCACAGGAGCAGGTGTGGCCCTTGGTGGAACGCTGGCTGCGCGATCCCCTGCAGCCTCTGCTGGGTGAGGCAGCGGTGGTTTCGCCCGCGCTGGGTTAACGTTAGGATGCTTGAACCGGCTAGATCCGACTTTCGTTGTGACTGACAGGAGCTTCCCATGCAGCACTACATAACCCCCGATCTGTGCGACGCCTACCCTGACCTGGTTCAGGTGCTGGAGCCGATGTTCAGCAATTTCGGTGGCCGTGATTCGTTCGGTGGCCAGATCGTCACCCTCAAATGCTTCGAAGACAATTCGCGGGTCAAGGAGCAGGCCGAGCTCGACGGCAAGGGCAAGGTGCTGGTGGTCGACGGCGGTGGCTCGCTGCGCTGCGCCTTGCTGGGTGACATGATCGCCGAAAAAGCGGCCCGTAACGGCTGGGAAGGTCTGCTGATCTACGGCTGCGTGCGCGATGTCGATGTCCTGGCGCAGACCGATGTCGGCATCCAGGCCTTGGCCAGCCATCCCCTGAAGACCGAAAAGCGCGGGCTTGGCGACCTGGATGTGGTCGTGACGTTCGCCGGCGTGACCTTTCGCCCAGGCCACTACCTGTATGCCGACAACAACGGCGTGATCGTCTCGCCCACCCCGCTGAAAATGCCGGAGTAAACGCGCAACCGCGCTGATGGAGTATTGATGTTCGAGGAAGACAACGCGCAGTGGGGGCTGGTGCATGCCCTGGTGCTCGATGGCAAAGGCGGGGCGCGCACCATCGCGCGCACCGAGCTGATCGATCTCCAGATGCAACCGGAGCAGAGTCTCTGGCTGCATTGGGACCGCAGTCACCCGCAGACGCGCAGCTGGCTGCTGGGGGAGAGCGGCCTCAGCGAGTTCGCCTGCGAACTCTTGCTCGAGGAAAATACCCGGCCACGGCTTCTGGCAATGGCAGACGAGCAGATGCTGCTGTTCTTGCGCGGGGTCAACCTCAATCCCGGCGCCGAGCCCGAGGACATGGTCTCGGTACGCATCTTCGCCGAGGCCCAGCGGGTGATCTCGTTGCGCCTTCGTCCCCTGCGCGCGAGTGACGAGATGCTGCAGCAACTGGCGGAGGGCAGGGGGCCCAAGACCGCCTCCGAGCTGCTGCTGGTGATGGGCGAACTGTTGACCGAAAAGGTCCAGGCGCTGGTCAGCGATCTCTCCGAGCTTGCCGATCTCGAAGAAGAACGTGCGGAATCCGACGAGCGGTACAAGCCCTCCCAGGGCGCTCTCCAGCAGATACGCCGCCGTGCGGCTGGGCTGCGCCGTTTCCTGGCACCGCAGCGCGACATCTATGCGCAGCTCTCGCGTAGCAGATGCAGCTGGTTCGCCCACGATGACGGCGATTACTGGAACGAACTCAACAACAGTCTGATCCGCTATCTCGAAGAGCTCGAGCTCACCCGCGAGCGCGCGGCGCTGGTGCTCGAAACCGAGGACCGCAAGCGCGACGAGCGCATGAACCGCACCATGTACCGCTTTGGCATCATCACCTGCATCTTCTTGCCGATGAGCTTCCTCACCGGCCTGCTGGGCATCAATGTCGGCGGGATCCCGGGGTCTGACAGCCCGTATGGTTTCCTCTATGCAAGCCTGCTGGTGCTGGGCCTGGCCTTGGGGCAGTGGTGGATTTTCCGGCGGCTGCGGTGGGTCTGACCCACCGGGCGGGTGTGACCTGGCGTCTCTCCCTCTCGTCTCTGACTGACATTGCGCGAGGTGCCCATGCACGATCCGTTTGAAGAATCCCTTCGCGACCTGCTCCAGGCTCCGCCGTCCGGTAACGACCGCGACGACGATGCCTGCCTGGGGCGTGTCCTGAAAACCGCCAACCGCCAGGTTGGCGCGGGCGATCTGTTCAGCCTGCTGGGCCGCTGGAGCCAGGCACTGATGATCGCCGTGAACAATGGCTCGGCGCATGTGTCGCCGGTGCGCCGCAAACCTGCCACAGGCAAAGCTGATAAGGCTGATTGAATATGGAACTTGATCTCTGGACCCAGAGCCTGGTCACCGCCATGACCGCCCTATGGACAAAAGTCGCGAACTTCATCCCTAACCTGTTCGGCGCGCTGGTCGTGGTGCTGCTCGGTTTTGTGGTCGCCAAGCTGCTCGATACCCTGTTGTCCAAGCTGCTGGCCAAGGTGGGCCTGGACCGCCTGATGGCTGGCACGGGTCTCACCAAGATGTTGAGCCGGGTCGGCATTCAGGTGCCGATCTCGACGCTGATCGGCAAGATCGTCTACTGGTTCGTGCTGCTGATCTTCCTCGTTTCGGCGGCTGAGTCGCTGGGGCTTGAACGGGTTTCCGCCACGCTGGACATGCTCGCCCTGTACCTTCCCAAGGTGTTTGGTGCGGCGCTGGTGCTCCTGGCAGGCGTGCTGCTTGCCCAGTTGGTCAACGGCCTGGTGCGCGGAGCCGCCGAAGGCATCGGCCTGGACTACGCCGCCGGAGTAGGGCGCATCGCCCAAGGGCTGGTGATCCTGATCGCGATCTCGGTGGCCATCAGCCAGCTCGAAGTCAAGACCGACCTGCTGAACCACGTCATCGTCATCGGCTTGATAACCGTTGGTCTGGCCGTTGCCTTGGCCATGGGCCTGGGAAGCCGCGAAATCGCAGGTCAGATTTTAGCCGGTATCTATGTTCGCGAACTTTACCAGGTGGGCCAGCAGGTCCGGATTGGAGAGGTTGAAGGACAGATCGAAGAGATCGGTACGGTGAAGACGACCTTGCTAACCGATGATGGCGACCTGGTGTCACTGTCTAACCGGATCCTTCTCGAGCAGCGAGTCAATAGCCGCTAACCGGGCAAAAGCTGTTAATGTATGCCGCCGCAAAAATTGGCCCGGGTGGGTCTTGCGGCGACATTGACCTGACTGTCGGCCAGATCCGTTTTGAATAAAGTTCACTCGCTGCCCACGCGCTACGACCCACGCGAGCTCACCGACGAAGAGTTGGTGGCGCGTTCGCATGAGGAGCTGTTTCACGTTACCCGCGCCTATGAGGAGCTCATGCGGCGCTACCAACGGACCCTTTTTAACGTCTGTGCGCGTTATTTAGGGAACGACCGGGACGCGGATGATGTCTGTCAGGAGGTGATGCTGAAGGTTTTGTACGGGTTGAAGAACTTCGAGGGTAAATCCAAGTTCAAGACCTGGCTCTATAGCATCACCTACAACGAGTGCATTACCCAGTACCGCAAGGAGCGACGCAAGCGTCGGTTGATGGACGCCTTGAGCCTGGATCCTGTTGAAGAGGCATCCGAGGAGAAGGCACCAAAGGCCGAAGAAAAAGGCGGGCTGGACAAATGGCTGGTGTATGTGAACCCGATCGATCGGGAAATTCTGGTGCTGCGCTTTGTCGCGGAACTCGAATTCCAGGAGATTGCAGACATCATGCACATGGGGCTGAGCGCGACGAAAATGCGTTACAAGCGCGCGCTCGACAAGCTCCGGGAGAAATTTGCCGGTCTGACTGAAACTTAGTGGGATGCAAATATCTCTAACCAGTTGGCGAGGTCTGCTAGACTTGCCGACGAGTTGTCCCCCGGATTTTGGTGGGACTGCTTAACTATCACCAGATGGGGATTTAACGGATGAAATTGAAAAACACCTTGGGCTTGGCCATTGGTTCTCTTGTAGCCGCTACTTCGATCGGCGCTCTGGCACAAGGCCAAGGCGCGGTCGAAACCGAGATCTTCTACAAGAAGGAATACTACGACAGCCAGCGCGACTTCAAGAACGACGGTAACCTGTTCGGCGGCTCGATCGGTTACTTCCTGACTGACGATGTCGAACTGCGCCTGGGCTACGATGAAGTCCACAACGTTCGTGGCGACGATGGCAAGAACATCAAGGGTTCCGATACCGCCCTTGACGCCGTCTACCACTTCAACAACCCGTACGACGCAATTCGTCCGTACGTTTCCGCTGGTTTCTCGCACCAGAGCCTGGGCCAGACCGGCCGCAGCGGTCGTGACCACTCCACCTTCGCCAACGTCGGCGCCGGTGCCAAGTGGTACATCACCGACATGCTGTACGCTCGTGCTGGCGTCGAAGCGCAGTACAACATCGACCAAGGCGACACCGAGTGGGCTCCAAGCGTCGGTATCGGCATGAACTTCGGCGGTAGCCCGAAGCAACAGGCTGAGCCAGCTCCTGCTCCAGTTGCCGAAGTCTGCTCCGACAGCGACAACGATGGCGTGTGCGACAACGTCGACAAGTGCCCAGACACCCCGGCCAACGTTACCGTTGACGCCGACGGCTGCCCGGCTGTTGCCGAAGTCGTACGTGTCGAGCTGGACGTGAAGTTCGACTTCGACAAGTCGGTCGTCAAGCCGAACAGCTACGGTGATATCAAGAACCTGGCTGACTTCATGAAGCAGTACCCACAGACCACCACCACTGTTGAAGGTCACACTGACTCCGTCGGTCCTGACGCTTACAACCAGAAGCTGTCCGAGCGTCGTGCTGGCGCCGTCAAGCAGGTTCTGACCCAGCAGTACGGTGTTGAATCGAGCCGTGTTGACTCGGTTGGTTACGGTGAGACCCGTCCGGTTGCTGACAACGCCACCGAAGAAGGTCGCGCTGTCAACCGTCGCGTAGAAGCACAAGTAGAAGCCCAAGCCAAGTAATTGGTCTGACGCTTCATGAAAAACCCGGCCTCGGCCGGGTTTTTCTTTGCCTGTGATTTGACGCTCCTGGCCTGGACTCAGCCCTTGAGCAATACCACCAGCAGGAACAGGTTGAGGACGAGCGACAGCAGTGCCAGCCCGCGCCAGACTTTCAGCGGTTCGCGTTCGAGCAGGGGCCGCGGACGGCTGTCGAGCACCTGTCGATCGCCCTGTTCGAGCAACAGCAACCATTGCTCGGCGGTTTCGAAGCGCTGGGCGGGATCGACCGCCACTGCTTGTTCAAGATTGCGTTGCAGCCAGTCGGGCAGGTCGGGGCGGTAGCGTGCCGCGCTGACTGGCGTGCCAAAGCGCGGGCGCTGGAAGGCTTCTATCTCGCCGAAGGGATAATGCCCGGTCAGCAGGAAATACAGGGTCACGCCCACGGCATACAGGTCTTGGCGTGAACTGGGCGGCTGTCCGTCGAACGCCTCTGGCGCGATGAATGAAGGCGTGCCCGGCAGCTCGCAGGGCCGGTCCTCGCAGAGGCCTGGACAATACGCCAGGCCGAAGTCAAGCAGGCGCAGCTGGCCGTCCTCGCCCAGGTGCAGGTTCTCGGGCTTGATATCCCGGTGCAGCAGATTGCGACGATGCAGCACGCCCACCCCCTGCAGCAGCTGGCGCGCCAGCTCCAGCCATTGCGCCAGCGGCAGCGGTCCATGCTGGGCAAAGAGCGCCGCCAGGCTCTGTCCTGGATACTCGCGCATCAGGTAATAAAGGTGCTGGCGCTGACTGGCCGGATGCACCTCGGGGAAATGACGCCCCGCGACCCGACGCAGGAACCATTCCTCCATCAGCAAGCCTTGCAGCGCACCGGCTTCCTGCTCGCGGGCTGCGGGCAGTGTCTTCAGCAGCCAGGCGTGCTGCTGCGGGTCGCGCACGCGATAGAGCAGCGACTGACGGCTTTGGGCTACAAGCGAATCGACTTGCCAGCCGTCGATCGACTGCGCCGGGCGCAAGGGCCCCGGCAGCGGCCATTGCTGCAGCTGGGCCAGGGTGTCGCCAAGGTTGACCGGGCCGAGCTGGTCGATGCGCACCAGCAGGGCGCTGGCATTGTCCTGGCTACCGCTGTGGTGGGCAGTGCTGACCAGGGTGTCGGCCGCTTGCTGCAGATCCGGTTGATCACACAGCACCGACTGGATCTGCTGGTCGCTCAGGCTCGCCCAGACGCCATCGCTGAGCAGCAGGAAGCAGTCGTGTGGCTGTAGCTCACCTTCCAGATAATCGACCAGCAGGTGCTGGTCCAGACCCAGGGCGCGCTTGAGCACATGCTGCATGCCCGGCTGGTCCCAGACATGGTCCTCGCTGAGGCATTGCAGCTTCCCTGATGCCCAGCGATAGACCCGGCAATCCCCGACGTGCGCCAATGTGAAGCGTCGGCCGCGCAGCACCAGGGCGCTCAGGGTCGTCAGCAAGGGCTGTCCGGCACCTTGAGCACGTAGCCAGCGGTTTTGGGCCAGCAACAGCCGGTCGAGTGCCTGAGCCACGCCCCAGGTGGCCGGGGTGGCGTAATAGTCCATGGCCAGCGCCTGCAGGCTCGCGCGGGCAGCGAGACCGCCATCGGCACACTGGCTGACACCGTCGGCCAGCGCGAACAGGTAACCCTTGCTTGCGGCAAGCTCCGGTGCGGGCGTGACCAGGCGCAGCGCATCCTGGTTTTCCTCGCGTGGGCCGGTAGCGCTGGCCTGGGCAAAGCTCAAGCGCAGGTTCATGAGGTGCTCAGACGCGCGCCGCGGTCACGGCCGCCGAGCCCCAGGTGGTGCGCCAGCGCTGCTTGACACCGTACAGGCCGAACCATGCCAGCAAGCCTAGGCTGGCGAACAGCCAGAGGCCCATCTGGTAGTCGCCGGTGTGTTGCTTGATGGTGCCCAAGCCTGCGGCCAGGAGAAAACCTCCAATACCGCCTGCCATGCCGATCAACCCCGTCATCACACCGATCTCCTGGCGAAAACGCTGTGGCACCAGCTGGAATACCGCACCGTTGCCGGCGCCCAGGCCCAGCATGGCGCTGACGAACAGGGCCAGGGCGGCGGTGGCGCTGGGCACGTTGAAGCCGACCGCGGCAATGCATACCGCAGCCACTGCGTACATGCCCAGCAAGGTGCGGATGCCGCCGAAGCGGTCGGCCAGGGCGCCACCCAGTGGTCGCATCAGGCTGCCGGCGAAGACGCAGGCGGCGGTGTAGTAGCCAGCGGTGATCGGGCTCAATGCGTACTGGTCGCTGAAGTAGCCGGGCAGTGCGCTGGCCAGGCCGATGAAGCCGCCGAAGGTGACACTGTAGAAGAACATGAACCACCAGCTGTCCCGGTCACCCAGGGCCTTGAGATAGTCCGAGGTGGACTTGGGCTTGGGCCGCTCAGGGGCGTTGCGCGCGAGCGTCGCAAAGACTACCAGCGCCAGTACCAGGGGAATCAGCGCGAAACCGAACACGTTGCTCCAGCCAAAGCCTGCGGCCAGCGCCGGGGCGAGCAGGGCGGCGAACACCGTGCCGGAGTTGCCAGCACCGGCGATGCCCATGGCCTTGCCCTGGTGCTGCGGCGGATACCACTGCGAAGCCAGCGGCAGCGAAACGGCGAACGAGGCGCCGGCAAAGCCCAGGAACACGCCCAGCAGCAGTGCCTGCTCGTAGGTATGGATGCCCAGGTACCAGGCGCAGGCCAGGGCCACGATGACGATCACCTGACCGATCACGCCAGCGGTCTTGGGCGACAGGCGATCGACCAGCACACCCATGGCCAGGCGCAGGATGGCTCCGGCCAGGATCGGCGTCGCCACCATCAGCCCGCGCTGTTGCGGGGTCAGTTGCAGGTCGGTGGCGATCTGCACGGCGAGAGGGCCGAGCAGGTACCAGACCATGAAGCTCAGGTCGAAATACAGGAAGGCGGCAAACAGGGTGGGCACATGGCCGGATTTCCAGAAGCTCGTATTCATCGGACACCTCGCTCAGGCAAACAAAAAAAGACGCCGCTGCCAGCTCCCGGTCAGGGGAGAGACATGCGACGTCTTTGTCGTGTTGGGTGGGCAACCGCCGTTGGTTGCCTGTATCGGATATGTAGCAAGAGCCGGGCCAATGCTCGAGGGTCCTGGCTAGCCCAGTAACTCCTGCATCGCAATGATCTGTTCCGCCACCTGCACCAGCTTCTGCTGCTTGCTCATCGCCTGGCGGCGCATCAGGGTGTAGGCCTGTTCCTCGTTGCAGTCCTTCATCTTCATCAGCAACCCC
Source organism: Pseudomonas fluorescens (assembly GCF_902498185.1). Lineage (GTDB taxonomy): Bacteria > Pseudomonadota > Gammaproteobacteria > Pseudomonadales > Pseudomonadaceae > Aquipseudomonas > Aquipseudomonas fluorescens_BS. The sequence goes on from NZ_CABVIX010000001.1 coordinate 198,753, forward strand.
TTGGCCTGCTCGATCCGCTTGCGCTCCAGTAATTGCTGGTCGCGCGCCTGCAGCTGGGCCTTGAGCGCCTGATCGCTCTCGAAGCGCGCCATGGCGACGTCGAGAATCGGCTGCAAGCGCGTAGCCTGGATGCCTTCGATGATGTAGGCGCTGACGCCAGCCTGGATCGCCTGGCGCATCACCGCCGGGTCATGCTCGTCGGTGAACAGCACGATCGGGCGCGGCTGGTCCCGGCTTACCAGTACCACTTGTTCCATCACGTCCCGTCCCGGTGACTCGGTATCGATCAGCACAACGTCCGGGCGCACCGTTTCGACGCAGGCGGGCAGGTCGATAGTCAGGCCGGCGGCGTCGATCACTTCGAAGCCGGCCTCGATGAGGGCAGCCTTGAGGCGGCCGACTTTTTTCTCGGTATCGTCGATCAGCAGGATACGCAGCATGCTCATGTCCCCTTCAGAGACCGACACGCGCGGTCGGCAGGTCGTTCATGGCATGCAGGTGGAAGCTGCGCGCATAGCCGTGTGGGTCGCTGCCGTCCCAGCGGCTGCCATCGATCAGCTGGCTGCTGCGCATCGGCAGTTGGCTGCACTGCACACCCACTGCCTCGGCGGCTTCGCGGTACAGCGCCAGCTGCTGGACCTGACGGGCGACGCCGAGATAGTCAGGGTCGTCGCGCAGCAGGCCCCAGCGGCGGAACTGGGTCATGAACCACATGCCATCGGACAGGTAGGGCAGGTTGCAACGTCCCTGGTCGAAAAAGCGCAGGGCATGCGGATCTTGCCAGCGGTGGCCAAGGCCATCCTCGTAATCGCCGAGCAGCCGGGGCTCGATACGGCCCGCTGCGGTGTCCAGGTACGCCCTGTCGCTGAGCAATTGCGCGGTGCCGCGGCGGTTCTCGGGACTCTGTTCTATGAAGCGGCTGGCCGCCAGGATTGCCTTGACCAGCGCCCGCGCGCTGTTGGGATACTGCTCGACAAAGGCGCGGGCGCAGCCCAGGACCTTCTCAGGGTGATCGGGCCAGATCGACTGGCTAGTGGCGAGGGTAAAACCCTGGCCCTGGGCCACGGCATCGGCAGACCAGGGCTCACCCACGCAGAAACCGTCGATGCGGCCGGCCTGCAGGTGCGCGACCATCTGTGCCGGTGGCACCACCACGCTGTCGACATCGCGCAGTGGATGGATGCCTTGACTGGCTAGCCAGTAGTACAACCACATGGCGTGGGTGCCGGTGGGAAAGGTCTGCGCAAAGGTCAGTCGTGCGCCGTTCTGGTGCACAAGGTGGGCCAGTGCCTCGGGGTTGACCACGCCCTTGCGTTGCAGGGCCGCGGAAAGGTTGATGGCCTGGGCGTTCTGGTTGAGGCCCATGAGCACCGCCATCTCGGTTGCCGCGCCGCCGCCGATGCCCAGGTGAACCGCATAGACCAGGCCGTAGAGGCTGTGGGCGGCGTCCAGCTCGCCACTGACCAGCTTGTCGCGCAGTCCCGCCCAGGAACTCTGGCGCTTGAGGTTCAGGGTCAGGCCATAGGGCTGAGCGAAGCCTTGGGTCGCGGCGACCACTACCGACGCGCAGTCGGACAAGGCCATGAAGCCGATGTCGAGGACGGGTTTCTCCGGCGCATCGCTGCCGTTGACCCAGGCCAGGGGTGTTGCTGGAGGTGCTGTATTCACGAAAACCTCGCCAGTACTGATAGGCAGTGTGCAACGTCTGTAGCAACCCATATGCCAAGGCCCTGTCGCCGAGGCGGCGCGATGGCTATAATCGCCGCCTCACTCACGTCGAGTCTTGCCCGCCCATGTATACCCTGGCCCGCCAGCTGCTGTTCAAGCTCTCTCCGGAGACCTCCCACGACCTGTCCCTGGACCTGATCGGCGCCGGGGGCCGCCTCGGTCTCAACGGCATGCTGTGCAAGCGGCCGGCCGCGCTGCCGGTCACCGTCATGGGCTTGAACTTCGCCAACCCGGTCGGCCTGGCCGCGGGCCTGGACAAGAATGGCGCCGCGATCGACGGCTTCGCCCAGCTAGGCTTCGGCTTTGTCGAGATCGGCACCGTCACCCCGCGTGCGCAGCCGGGCAATCCCAAGCCACGGATCTTCCGGCTGCCCGAGGCACAGGCCATCATCAACCGCATGGGCTTCAACAACCTGGGCGTTGATCACCTGCTGGACCGGGTACGCGCCTCGCGCTACGACGGCGTCCTGGGCATCAATATCGGCAAGAATTTCGACACCCCGGTCGAGCGCGCAGTGGACGATTACCTGATCTGCCTGGAAAAGGTCTACGCCCACGCCAGCTACATCACCGTCAACGTCAGCTCGCCCAACACCCCAGGCCTGCGCAGCCTGCAGTTCGGCGATTCGCTCAAGCAACTGCTCGATGCTCTGGCTGAGCGTCGTGAGCAACTGGTTGCCACCCATGGCAAGCGTGTGCCGCTGGCCATCAAGATCGCCCCGGACATGAGTGACGAGGAAACCGCTCTGGTGGCCACGGCGCTGCTGGACTCGGGTATGGACGCGGTAATCGCCACCAATACCACGCTGGGTCGCGAAGGTGTGGAGGGGCTGGAACATGGTGCCGAGGCGGGCGGTCTGTCGGGCGCGCCAGTGCTGGAGAAGAGCACGCACATCGTCAAGGTGCTGGCCGGCGAGCTGGGCGGCAGGCTGCCGATCATCGCGGCAGGGGGGATTACCGAAGGCCGTCATGCCGCTCAGAAGATCGCTGCGGGCGCGAGCCTGGTGCAGATCTACTCGGGCTTCATCTACAAGGGGCCAGCGCTGATTCGCGAAGCGGTGGATGCCATCGCGGCACTGCCGCGTCACGAGCAGGTATGAAAGCGCCGACATGAAAAAAGGGCCCCTTGAAGGGGCCCCTGGGCCTTAGCCCGCCGCCCGGATGGGGCGCGCATGGTGAATGAAATCAGATCCTCGTTCAGCCAACGGCGTGATTTTCGTTGAGTCGGTGAATCCCTGCGGTGCCGGTCATACCGTCCCAGTTGTCGCCGCGTCCTTCGCGCCAGCCATTGATCCATGCCTGGCGTACAGACGGTAGATTAAAAGGGCAAAGCTCGCGGGATTTGCCGGTGACTCCATACTGGTAGCCACGTGAATATGCTCTTTCCAACGGATCACGCTTAAGTCTTCTCATAGGGTGTTGCCCTCACTTGTTGACTGTAATGTCCCGTCGGCCTCTTTGAGGCCGGGCAGAATCTTTCTGCCGGTTTGCGCTCGCTGCCGGCGTCGCGAGCGGTAGTGTTGCCCCGTTGCGGTGACAACCTGATACGAGTTCTAACCAATGCGGGTCACAGTGTGAATGATCGATTTGTCATAAGGACGTAATGTTTCCAAAGGTGAAGGGATAAGTAATTAAATGCGTCCCAACTCGGTTTGAGGCAAACCCCGCTATGGCCGGGGTTTAGTCGATACGTGAGCTCATTTGGCCATTGTTTCCGCACCATGGCGGTAACAATTAGTAATGCGACGAAGGGTCATTAATCCGGCCTTTTCGCGGAAATTTTCATTCTGCCGGATAATCAAAGCTTCTTTGCCGTTGGCAAAAAGCCGGTTTATCCGGCGGCCCGGTACACCTGGTTTGCCAGGGTGCCACTCGAACGCTTGCAAGAAGGGCGTTCGAGCAAACATTGGCAGGGCATGCGTTGCCCTGTCACTTCATCTTGCCCAAGGCTCTGGATTGCTCATGTCGGATCGTTTCGAACTTTACCTTACCTGCCCCAAGGGCCTGGAAAGCCTGCTAGCTGAAGAAGCTCGCGGCCTGGGCCTTGAGGATGTGCGTGAACACACCTCGGCCATCCGCGGCACCGCCGACATGGAAACTGCCTATCGCCTGTGCCTCTGGTCACGGCTGGGCAACCGCGTCCTGCTGGTGCTCAAGCGTTTCAACATGAAAAACGCCGACGACCTCTACGACGGTGTCAACGAGGTTGACTGGCATGACCACATGGCCTGCGACGGCACCCTGGCGGTGGAGTTCAGCGGCCATGGCTCGGGGATCGACAACACCCACTTCGGCGCCTTGAAGGTCAAGGACGCGATCGTCGACAAGCTGCGCAACCGCGAGGGCGAGCGTCCTTCGGTCGACAAGCTCAACCCTGACGTGCGCGTGCACCTGCGCCTGGACCGCGGGGAGGCGATCCTGTCGCTGGACCTTTCCGGTCATAGCCTGCACCAGCGCGGCTATCGCCTGCAGCAGGGCGCCGCGCCGCTCAAGGAAAACCTGGCGGCCGCAGTACTGATCCGTGCCGGCTGGCCACGCATCGCTGCCGAGGGTGGCGCACTGGCCGACCCGATGTGCGGCGTGGGCACCTTCCTGGTGGAGGCCGCGATGATCGCCGCCGATATCGCCCCCAACCTCAAGCGCGAACGCTGGGGTTTCACTGCGTGGCTGGGGCATGTGCCGGCACTGTGGCGCAAGGTCCACGACGAAGCTACCGCCCGCGCGCACGCCGGCATGGCCAAGCCGCCGTTGTGGATTCGCGGCTACGAAGCCGACCCGCGGCTGATCCAGCCAGGACGCAACAACGTCGAGCGTGCCGGTCTGAGCGACTGGGTGAAGATCTACCAGGGTGAAGTCGGCACCTTCGAGCCACGTCCAGACCAGAACCAGAAAGGCCTGGTCATCAGTAACCCGCCCTACGGCGAACGCCTGGGCGACGAAGCCAGCTTGCTCTATCTCTACCAGAACCTGGGCGAGCGCCTGCGCCAGGCGTGCCTGGGCTGGGAAGCGGCGGTGTTCACCGGCGCGCCGGAACTGGGCAAGCGCATGGGCATTCGCAGCCACAAGCAGTACGCCTTCTGGAACGGCGCGCTGCCGTGCAAGCTGTTGCTGATCAAGGTCACCGCGGACCAGTTCGTCACCGGTGAGCGGCGCCAGCCTGAGCAGGCCGGTAGCGACACACCGCGTCCGGCACCCGTCGCGCATGAGCCCGCGCGCCTGAGCGAAGGTGCGCAGATGTTCGCCAACCGGCTGCAGAAAAATCTCAAGCAGCTGGGCAAGTGGGCCCGCCGCGAGCAGGTCAGCTGCTATCGCCTGTACGATGCCGACATGCCCGAGTACGCCTTGGCGGTCGACCTGTATGAAGGCTGGGTGCATGTGCAGGAATACGCCGCGCCGCGTTCCATCGACCCTGAAAAAGCCCAGGCGCGTCTGTTCGATGCCTTGGCGGCCATTCCTCTGGCGCTTGGCATCGACCAGGACCGCGTGGTGCTCAAGCGCCGCGAGCGTCAGAGCGGCACGCGCCAGTATGAGCGTCAGGCCACTCAAGGCCAGTTCCTCGAAGTCAGCGAGGGTGGCGTCAAGCTGCTGGTCAACCTCACCGATTACCTGGACACCGGCCTGTTCCTCGACCACCGCCCGATGCGCATGCGCATCCAGCGTGAGGCCGCTGGCAAGCGCTTCCTCAACCTGTTCTGCTACACCGCCACTGCGAGCGTGCATGCGGCCAAGGGCGGTGCGCGCAGCACCACCAGTGTCGACCTGTCCAAGACTTATCTGGACTGGGCGCGCCGCAACCTGTCGCTGAACGGTTTCTCTGACAAGAACCGTCTGGAGCAGGGCGATGTGATGGCCTGGATGCAGGAGTGCCGGGAAAGCTACGACCTGATCTTCATCGACCCGCCGACCTTCTCCAACTCCAAGCGTATGGAAGGCGTGTTCGATGTGCAGCGCGACCATGTCGAGCTGATCGACCTGGCCATGGCCCGGCTGGCGCCTGGCGGCGTGCTGTATTTCTCCAACAACTTCCGCAAGTTCCTGCTCGACGAGCATCTGGGCGAGCGGTACGCGGTGGAAGAAATCAGTGCCCAGACCCTGGATCCGGACTTCTCACGTAACAGCCGCATCCACAAAGCCTGGCGCCTGCAACTGCGCTGAGGGTCGTCCTGGCGGAGCGGCCCGAGATGGGGCCGCTCCCTGGAACCGCGTCAGGGGGCCGTCGCGGCCGTGCTGTTCACCAGCTTGGGCTGGCGGTACAGGTCCAGCAACACCTGGTCCAGCACCGCCGAGGCGCCCCAGGGCTTGGGGTCGTTGAGGATCGCTGCCACTGCCCAGGTATGCCCATTGCTGTCACGGCTGAACCCCGCGATGGCACGCACCGTATTGAGCGTGCCGGTCTTGATGTGCGCCTCGCCGGCCATGGCGGTGCGCTTGAGTCGCTTGCGCATGGTCCCGTCCATCCCGGCCAGAGGCATCGAGCTGATGAATTCCGCCGCGTAGGGGCTCTTCCAGGCCGCTTGCAGCAGGGCCGCCATCTCGCGGGTGCTGACCCGTTCGGCACGCGACAGTCCCGAGCCGTTTTCCATGACCAGGTGCGGCGAGGTGATGCCTTTCTTGGCCATCCACTGGCGGACCACACGTTGCGCGGCCCGGGCGTCATCGCCATCGGCGTCGGTACGGAACTGCGCACCCAGGCTCAGGAACAGCTGTTGAGCCATGGTGTTGTTACTGTACTTGTTGATGTCGCGGATGATCTCGACCAGGTCGGGCGAGAATGCCCGGGCCAGCAAGCGCGCGCCCTTGGGTACGTTCTCGACGCGGTCGGCGCCCTGGATGGTGCCGCCCAGCTCTTTCCAGATCGCCCGTACCGCGCCTGCGGCATAGCTTGAGTGATCGAGCAGCGCGAGATAGGTCTGCGAGTTGCAGCCTTCGCCGAGCTGGCCAGTTACAGTCACGCTCACACCGCCAGGCTGGGTAACGGGGTTGTAGCGCACATCGCCCGTGCACTTCGTCGACGCCACGGCCTTGACCTGATTGTCGATGCGGATGCTGGCGATCGGCGGCTCCACCGAGACCAGGACCTTGCCGCCGTCATTGCGGGCGACGAAACGCAGGGCCTTGAGGTTGACCAACAGCGAATCGGGCTTGACCAGGAAGGGCTTGTTCACATCGCCGCCATCATCGTTGAAATGCGGCAGGTTCGGTTGCACGAAGTGGCTGCGGTCCAGCACCAGATCGCCGGTGATCGTGCGCACGCCATTGGCCCGCAGGTCGCGCATCAGCAACCAGAGCTTTTCCATGTTCAGCTTGGGGTCGCCACCGCCCTTGAGGTACAGGTTACCGTTCAGTACTCCGTTGCTCAGTGGGCCGTCGGTGAAGAATTCGGTCTTCCACTGATGGGTCGGGCCAAGCAGTTCCAGCGCGGCATAGGTGGTGACCAGCTTCATGGTCGAAGCCGGATTGACCGAGACGTCGGCATTGAACACGGTCGCGGTGCCGGGCCCGTCAAGCGGCAGCATCACCAGCGACAGCGCCGAGTCCTGCAACTTGTTGGTCTTGAGGGCCTGCTGCACCTTCGGCGACAGGGTGGTGTTGACCGGAGCGGCCTGGCTTGGCAAGGCCAGCGGCAGCAGCAGGCCGGCAAACAGCAGAGGGCGAAGCGATTTGATCATCTGTGCGAAAACCCTGCAGGCGAGGGGTGAAAAGACGGGGCGTGGAAAGATGACTGCCCCCTTGAAAAATATAGCGCGCATTATGCCCCAAGCGCGGCGCTGGTGCGTCCCGTTCGACGCAAAGCTGGCCTGGGCCGGTGATCCCGGATAAAAAAAAGGCCATCCTCGAAGGGATGGCCTCTTTCATGTATCGACAGCGGGTAATCAGACAGCCGGGTTGATCGGCTTGTCCGGGTACCAGGCGTCCAGCAGCGGGCTGACTTCGACCTTGGTCAGTTCGCCACGGGCTTTGAGCCAGGCTTCGACAGCAGCGCGCTGCTCTTCGCTGACCGAGCCGCGATTGGCCAGGCAGACCAGGCCGAAATCATCGCCGCCAACGTAATCAAGGCCGTTGGCGTCCATGGCTTCAGTCAGGAAAGCATCGAGGAATGCGTCGATTGCCTCGTCATCCAGATCTTCTTTGAAATCCAGATTCAATTCGAAACCCAATTCCTGGAACTCGTCCACACAGAGTTTTTTGCGCAGACGGCGGGAACGGTTAGTGGCCATGAAACAATCCTCTTAGGTAAATACGCGGCGGATTCTATCAGCTAAGCCGCATCGCTGCCTGTTTCGCGCCGTGTGGCATTGCGCCCTCCCTGGGGACCTCACGGTCCAGCTGACCCGCCAGGGCGTTTTCCACACGTCGCATGTGCCTGGCGACCCGTTGCCGCCGTTGCCGGAGCAGGGCCGGTGGAAGCTGCTTGACGCACGCTGCTTGCAGTTCTTCGCATGCGTGCTCCAAGGGCGAAGCTTCGAGCATACGCGCGGCACTGATGATCTTGTGCGCCTGATCCTTGAGTGCGTCCGCGCGGCTGTCCGGATCGATGGCCAGCAGTACCCGCAGGTCCTCTCCCAGGCTCTGGCGCAGGGTTTCCAGCAATCGACCGCGTGCTATGGCGCTGTCACCAACAATGACGCTCAGGCCTTGCAGATCGCAGGGTGGGTCAGGGGAGCCGACGGCAGGGCCCGGGCCCGGTACAACCGCCAGGCGCTCGCTCAAGGCCTGCAGGCTGATCGGTTTGAGCAGGCAGTCATCCATCCCGGCAGCCAGGCAGCGCTGGCGCACTTCTGGCTGGGCATTGGCTGTGTATGCAAGGATGGTGCAGCGTGCTCGCTGTGATCGGCGCTCTTCGCTGCGCACCGTGGCAGCCAGTTGGTAGCCATTCATCCGAGGCATGTTGCAGTCGACGATCAGCACGTCGAAGCGGCCTTGGCGCCAGGCCCGAAGGCCTTCCTCGCCGCTTCCCACGCCCCGCTGGAACAGGCCCATGTAGCTCAGTTGCTGTGCCATCAGCAGCAGGTTGGCCGGGTGGTCGTCGACTACCAGCACGCGCAATCGCGGGTCAGGTGGCCGTCGCCGTGGAGGCAGCGGTGCAACGGCAGAGGACGGATCCACGTCCTGCAGAGGCATCAGCAACCGGACCCGAGTGCCCACACCCTGGAGGCTGTCGAGCTTCAATTGCCCACCCATCAGCTCGCACAGGTTGCGGCTGATCACCAGGCCAAGCCCGGTGCCGCTGCGCCCGGTATCGCTGTGCGGATCGATCTGGGCAAACGGGCTGAACAGGCAAGGTTGATCGTGCGGATGAATACCGATGCCGCTGTCGCAGACGTTCAGGTCCAGCAGCAGACCGGTTTCGGCATCACGCACATCCAGGTGGACACGCACGTAGCCTTGCTCGGTGAACTTGATCGCATTGCTGACCAGGTTGGACAGCACTTGTTTGAAACGCAGGGGATCGAGCAGGACCTGGCGGCGTGATGAGGGTTCGATCAGCACCTCCAGCAGCAAGCCCTTCTGGCGCGCCAGGCCGTCGAACACCCTGCCGACCGATTCGACCAGTTCATCAAGGGAAACCGACTCGGGGGCCAGGGTCATGTGACCGGACTCGATGCGCGCGATGTCGAGGATATCGCCGATCAGGCCGAGCATGTCCTTGGCCGAGTGATAGGCGACCTCGATGGCCGAACGGTCCACGAGCCCCTGTTCGGCCCGTTTGAGGGCGAGCTCCAGCATGCCGATGACGGCGTTCATCGGGGTGCGGATCTCGTGACTGATGGTTGCCAGGAAGGTGCTCTTTGCCCGGTTTGCATCGTCGGCCTGCTGTTTGGCCAGGCTCAGGTCCTGGACCAGTTTGCGTCGGTCGCTGATGTCGATCCAGCCACCGATGATGCCTTGTATTTCTCCCAGTGAGTCGTGGTAGGGGAGGATCCAGTGGTAGATCGTCAGTTCGCGGCCCTGCAGCCGTAGGGGACGGTCCTGGATCAGCGGCTTGCCGTGGGTCATGACCTTGCAGTAGTCAGCCTCGATCTGCCGGGTCACGTCGCCGTGGGTGAACAGGCTGTCGTGCAGGCGCTTGCCGATGATCTCTTCGCTCTGCGCATTGACCGCTTCGAGATAGCTGTCGTTGCAGCTTTGCAGACAGCCATCGCGATCCCGTACGTACATGGGATGAGGTGTGCCGTTGAGCAGGGCGCGCATGAACGCGAGCTGGTCATTCAAGGCCCGCTCGGCCGCCTGGCGTTGCTTGATCTGGCGTCGCAGCCGGGCATTCCAGACCAATGACAGCAGCAGCATCAGGCTGGTGCCGATGACCACCTGGAGGATCAGCTGCTGATAGGTCTGCCAATAGGCATCGTCGTGGGCGCTATAGCCGCGCCAGCGGCTGTTGATCACGCCGAGCTCCTCGGGGGAGATGCTCAGCAATGCCTTGTCCAGGATTGATGCGAGTTCGAGCGCCTGGTTCGAGGTGGCCATGGAAAACGTGGCAGGCTCGGCGCCCACGCTGTTGCGAATCGTCAGTCCGGCGTTGCTGGCCACGACGAAGTTGGCGTTGATCAGCGCCATGACCGCGGCATCGACCTGGCCGCTGGCAAGCAGGGTAGAAGAGTGGAACGCGCTTTCCGTCACTGATTGCTGGACGTACGGGTAATGCGTGGCCAGCAGCTCGGTCATGGGACTGTCGCGGGTGACAGCGATGCTGCGTCCGGCCAGCTGCTCGAGCGACGCCGGCTGTCCCGTGCCTGTGCGAGTGACCAGGACGTAGGAGTTCTCCAGATACGGGCGGCTGATGTTCAGCAGTGAACCGCGTTCTCCGCCGGAGGAGATGGCCGCGATCACGTCCGCCCGTCCTTCGCGGACCTGCTTGAGCATGTCGCTGACCCCCGAGGCGGACTGGATCTCGAAACGCAGGCCGGTGCGCAGGCGGATCAGCTCCAGCAGGTCAGCGCTGATGCCCCTGAAGTTGCCATGGTTGTCGAAGAAGGTCAGCGGCGCCGCGCTCTCGTTGACGACCACCCGCATCGTCGGGTGGTTCTGCAGCCACCGCTCCTCGCGCGGCGACAGGTGCAGCTTGCGGTCGGTGAGCAGGCTGGCGCTGCCGGCGCTCCAGCGTTTGAAGATATCTTCGCGGGTGGCACTGGAGAGGCGGTCGAGCGTGGCATCGAGCAGACCCAGCAGCACCTTGTTGTCACGCTGCACGGCAAAGCTGAAACCGACAGGCTCGTGCTTGCCGAAGTTTGCCATCTTGATGTTTGGCAGATGGCCCTGATTGATCAGGTAATGGGTGGAGATGGTATCCCCGATGAATACATCGGCTTCGTCGAAGGCCACGGCATTGAGCGCGTTCTGGTAGGAGGGGTAGGAGAGCAGGGTCGCCTTGGGGTAGGCAGCGTGTACTTCATCAAGCGGCAGGTAGTGATACAGCATGCTCAGCCGCATACCCTCCAGCCCCATGTCCAAAGGACGATTCTCGTCCTCGCGGGTGACCAGCACCGGCTGATCGATCGCATACGGGCGCGACAGCACCACCTGCTGATCGGCGGCTTCGAATCCGTTGGCGCTGCCCAGCAGGTCGATCCGACCCTGGATCAGCGCGTCGACCGCTTCCTGGCGTGAGGCGAAGCGCTCCACCTTGATGGGCAGGCCCAGCGCGGCGCCGATCAGGCCGGCGTAGTCAGCGGTCAGGCCTTGGTAGTCGCGGTTTCCCGCAGTGATATCGAAAGGCGGATAGTCTGGCGCCGAGGTCCCCAGCAGCAGCACCTGCTTGCCTGCAAGCCAGTGCCGTTGTTCCGTGGTCAGCGGGAGTGGGGATGGGACCTCGCTGGAGCGGGCCAGCAAGGTATGGCTAGCCGCCTGACCGGTCTCGGCCGCCGGCGCGCCCGCCGCGGCCAGCCACAGGCAAAGCAGGCATCCGCGGGCGATGCGCTTGCGCATGGCCGGGATCACACCAATGCGTTGCGTTTGGCCATGTCGATCAGGTCGACCAGAGATTCGGCCTGCAACTTTTGCATGAGTCGCTTCTTGTAGGTGCTGACGGTCTTGTTGCTGAGAAACATGCCCTTGGCGATTTCCTTGTTGCTGCGCCCTTGGGCAAAAAGTTGCAAGACCATCAGTTCGCGGTCATTGACCTTGCGGAACAGCTCCAGGTCATGACTGCAGTTTCCGTCCTGGCCCGGCTTGATTGCCTGGCTTGGAAAATAGTTGTAGCCCGACAGCACTGCCTTGATCGCACTCAGCAGCTCGCTCAGATCTTCCTGCTTGCACACATAGCCGGCGGCGCCGGAGTGCATGCAGCGTACGGCGAACAGGGCTGGGGATTGGGCGGTGAGCACGAGTACTTTCAGTGGCATGGCCATGGCCTGGAAGCGTGAAAGCACCTCCAGCCCGTCCAGCTTGGGAATGCTGATGTCGAGAATGACCAGGTCGGGCCTGGCTTCGCGAATCATCTGCATGGCATCGACGCCATTGTCCGACTCCCCGATGACCTTGTAGCTCTGGTTCTCGAGCAGCATGCGTACAGCCAGGCGAATGACAGGGTGATCGTCCACGATAAATACGGAATGCATAATCAACTTTCCAGGCGGCAGGTGTCAGAAACAGAGCCGCACCTTATCGCACTTGAAAGTCTGCTGGCACGAGACGGAGAGGGAGTAAGTTCTATAAAAGAAAAGACTTACACAATAAAGGCCGTAGTATTACGAAATTTCCTATGCCTGAACTTTGTCAACCGTTGTTGAGTAACCACTTATTGGTGATGTTTATATCGGTGTTTATCTGAGTTGCACGGGTGTAGGAAGTTTCTTATTTGAATAGCGCAACAAACGCTGCCACGGCGGGAAGAAGGACTCCACCGCGACAGCGGCGGATATCAGACAGGACTTGAACGGCCCGTCATTTCCCGGGCCATTTCGGTCGCGTAGCTGTCCGTCATGCCGGCGATGAAGTCGATCATTCGCAGGAACGCGCTGTACAGCGAGCTGCCTGGGTCAGGCGCGTTATTGCCCAGTAGGTCGAGAATGCGACGGCTCTTGAACGATGGCACACGCCCGCCGTGCTGCTCCAGGGCGGCCCCGCAAAAGGCGTTGAGCAGGATTTCCAGCGTGGTGTACGCACCGATTTCGTGCAGGGTCTTGCGCTTGTCCTGGAAGATCTTGTTGCGCGCCATGTCCTTGGCCTGCAGTACACAGCGCTTGGCGGGGCCATGCATGTGCTCGACCAGGTCGCCAGGCAGCGTGCCCGCGAGCAGCGCATCATGCTGTTCGACAAACGCCCGGGCCGCGGCATTGGTGAGGTGCTCGATGGCCTTGCCGCGCAGGATAGCCAGCTTGCGCCGCCGGGAATCGTCCGGTCCCAGCTGGCGATAGGTGTCAGGCAGGTCGTCGCCGACCAGGCTGAGCAGCAACGACTCGACCTCGGCATAGTGCAAGAGGTCCATCTCCAGGCCGTCCTCCAGATCGATCAGGGCGTAGCAGATGTCATCCGCCGCTTCCATGAGATAAACCAGCGGATGGCGCGCCCAGCGTTGTTCGTCCACCTGCGGCAGCCCCAGCTTGCCTGCGATCTGCTCCAGTAACGGGGTTTCGCTCTGGTAGCAGCCGAACTTGTGCTTCTTGTAGCCAAGCGCATCGGCGTGGCGCGAGCTCCAGGGATATTTGAGGTAAGTGCCCAGCGTGGCATAGGTCAGACGAGTGCCGCCGTCGAACTGGTGATATTCAAGCTGGGTCAGGACCCGGAAGCCCTGGGCATTGCCTTCGAAATTGAGGAAATCAGCCCGTTCGTCATCGCTCATCGCATCCAGCCAGCCGCGTCCGGCCGCTTGCTGGAACCAGTGGCGGATGGCGTCTTCGCCCGAATGTCCAAACGGTGGATTGCCAATGTCATGGGCAAGGCAAGCGGACTGCACCACCATGCCCAGGTCACTGGGCTCGCACCACTGTGGCAGGCGGTCGCGCAGGGTTTCGCCCACGCGCATGCCAAGGGAGCGGCCTACGCAGCTGACTTCCAGCGAGTGGGTCAGGCGGGTGTGGATGTGGTCATTGCTGGAAACCGGATGGACCTGGGTCTTGCGTCCCAGGCGGCGGAAGGCGCCGGAAAAGATGATGCGGTCATGATCTTTGTGAAACGGGCTGCGGCCAAGCTCTTCAGGGCTGTACAGGGCTTTGCCGAGACGTTCGCGGGTAAGCAGGGTGTGCCAATCCAATGCCGGATCTCCCATGGGGGTGGATCATCATAGCTTCCCGTTTCGGCAGCGCCCGCGCAAGCGGCGGGCACTACCGTTTTCCCGGTCAGCGGTAGCGGCCGCCACCTTGCATGAACACGCGGATCAGCGGCGCCAGGCTGCTGCCCAGCTGCAACAGACGGGGGAGGTGGCCACCGCGAACGCCCTTGCCGGTGAGAAAGCCCAGCGCGACGACCGCGCCGATTCCCCACAGCGGGGCGTGCTTGACGCCTAGCCCGTCGTGCAACGAATTGCCCACCCCGCGCAGACGGTTGATGGGACTGAGCAACTGCGCGGACTCATTGCGGATTTCCTGGCGATGCATCTCCAGGCGCAGGCGGATCAGGGTCTTGCGCATTTCGCGGCGGTTGGCGCCGGTAGGCAGGTCGTGAAGGCTCATGGCAACAGGCGCTCCCGGTCCTTGGCGATTTCATCGAGGGTGGCATTGAACGGCGAGGATTCATCGAATACCGCAGCCTTGAGACGCAACCCGCAATAGAGGGCCGCCAGTCCGTAGAATACGCACAGGCCGATGATCCCGGCCAGGCGATAGCTGTCCCACAGCATGACCAGCAGCAACCCGGAAAGCGCCGTGAGCAGCAGCAGGGCGAATACCAGGGCCAGGCCGGCGAACAACAGCAGGCTCAACGTACGTGCCTTCTGCTCCTGCAGTTCGATCCCAAGCAGTTCGATGTGGCCATGCAGCAGCCCAAGTATGGCGGCGCCCAAGCGCTTGCCGGTACTCGAGGTGCCAATGCCGAGGGCGTCATTATCCATGGCTGATCCTCAACGGCGACCGGCGAGCAGGCCGACCAGCAGGCCCACGCCCGCAGCGATGCCTACGGCTTGCCAAGGGTTTTCCTTCACGTACTGTTCCGCATCGATCAGGACGACTTCGCTTCGCTCGCGAACCGATTCCTTGGTGACCTGCAAGGTCTCACGAGCGCGCAGCAGGCTCTGGTTGAGCTGGCCACGCAACTCTTCGGCTTGATCACCCGCGAGGTTAGCCGTGTCGGCGAGCAGTTTTTCGGTGTCGCGCACCAAGGCCTGGAAGTCAGCCGCCAATATCTCTTGAGCATTCTTTGCCGATGTACTGGCCATGTGTGTCTCCCTGTGAATGTATGTGGCTATTTCGAGTCTTGAGGTGTACGGAAGGTTCAGTGCGGGGTGGATGGTACACGTAACCGGCGTGCAACCCGTGCCGCCCGGACCTAGAATAGGTATCCATCTCTCTGGTACTGCGGACACCTTGCCCATGCTTCCTGAATGCCAACTGTTCGGCACCCTGGGGTGCCATCTGTGCGAAGTGGCTGAGGCGCTGCTGATGCCGTTCGTCGAGCACGGCCTGCTGGTGGAGCTGGTCGACATTGCCGAAAGCGAGGCGATGTACCAGCGCTATTCGCTGGCGATCCCGGTGCTGCGTCGGTGCGACACGGGCGGAGAGCTGAGCTGGCCGTTCGATGCCGAGCAGGTGGTGGCCTTCCTGCGCTGAAAGCCATTTCCACTGGCTCAAGGAGTACAGCGAAATCGCCGCTCACGCTGGTTGAGCGGGTGTGCTTGGAGGATAATGCCCGGCCCGATTCCACGAGCCTTGCCATGACCTCCACTTTCGATCCGGCACATCACCAGGCCAGCACCCTTTGCCTGCCGCCGGGCAACTGGGCGACGGTGCTTGATTGCCTGTGTGATCATTTCAAGGCCATCAGCCGCGAGCAGTGGCTCGACCGCATTGCCCGGGCTCGTGTACTCGATGCATCGGGCCAGGCCATCAGTATCGACCTGCCATACCGCCAGGGTCTGAGAATCCACTATTTCCGCGAAGTGCCGAACGAGAAGGTGATCCCGGTAGAGGAGACGATTCTCTATGCCGATGAGCATCTGGTGGTCGCTGACAAGCCGCATTTCCTGCCCGTGACCCCGACCGGCGAGTATGTGGAGCAGACCCTTCTGCGCCGTCTGATCCGCCGTCTCGACAACCCGCACCTGGTGCCCTTGCACCGGATCGATCGGCATACCGCGGGGTTGGTGCTGTTTTCAGCCAACCCCCAGAGCCGCTCCGCCTACCAGTCGTTGTTTCCCAACCGCCAGATCGACAAGCGCTATCAGGCCATTGCAGCTGCCTTGCCAGCGCTTGGGTTTCCTCTGGTACATAAAAGCCGGCTGGTCCACGGCGAGCCCTTCTTTCGCATGCAGGAAGTACCGGGCATCGCCAACAGCGAGACTG
Organism: Pseudomonas fluorescens; assembly: GCF_902498185.1. GTDB lineage: Bacteria > Pseudomonadota > Gammaproteobacteria > Pseudomonadales > Pseudomonadaceae > Aquipseudomonas > Aquipseudomonas fluorescens_BS. The sequence continues at coordinate 214,916 of NZ_CABVIX010000001.1, forward strand.
TGGCCGAGGTGCTCGAGCGCAACGGCGAGTGGTGGCGCTACGGTTTGTCGCCGGTGACGGGCAAGACCCATCAACTGCGCGTTCACATGAGCGCCCTGGGGGCGGGGATCTGCAACGACCCGTTCTATCCTGAGCTGCGCAAGGTCGAAGACGACTACTCCAGGCCGCTCAAGCTGTTGGCGCAGAGCCTCAGGTTCAAGGATCCGCTGACCGGCGAGGAGCGCTGCTTCGAGAGCAGGTTGAGCCTGGAGTGGTAGATGGAAGGTAGCCGCGTGGCTACCGGTTGAATCGCTCCACCAACGAATACTGGCTGGTCGCGGTACGCGTCAGTTCTTCACTGAGCTGCGCCGAATGCTGGGCCTGCTCGGACGTATGATCGGCCAGCTCGGCAATGGTGGTGATATTACGGCTGATTTCATCCGCAACGGCCGTCTGCTCTTCGGTAGCAGCCGCGATCTGGGTGGTCATGTCGGTAATGTTGGCAACCGCATCGCTGATCCCGACCAACGCCTGGTCCGCCTCCATTACCCGCGCCACGCCTTCTTCGGCTTGGCGATGTCCGGCTTCCATGGTCTGCACAGCGTTGCTGGCGGTCTGCTGCAGTTTGGCGATCAAGCCGTGGATCTGGCCGGTGGACTCAGCCGTGCGCTGGGCCAACTGACGGACTTCATCGGCGACCACGGCAAAGCCGCGTCCCATTTCGCCAGCACGCGCGGCCTCGATGGCGGCGTTGAGGGCCAGCAGGTTGGTCTGGTCAGCAATGCCTTTGATCACATCGACGACCCCGCCGATTTCATCACTGTCACGGGCCAGTTGCGTCACGGTCTGGCCGGTTTCCCCTACGGCCGCTGACAGGCGCTGGATGGCCGCGCGGGTTTCACCGGCGATTTCACGGCCCTGGCTGGTCAGGCGATTGGCTTGCTGCGTGGCGTCGGCAGTGCGCTGTACATGGCTGGCCACCTCCTGGGTAGTGGCGGCCATCTGGTTCACCGCTGCGGCCACCTGTTCGGTTTCGACGCGCTGGCGCTCCAGGCCCATCGAGCTGTTGTGAGCCAGGGTATCGGACTGGCGGGCCTGCTCGTTGAGGTGCTCAGCGCTGTCCTGCAAGCGAGTGAGGCAAGTCTTCATGCGTGCGTCCTGACTGAGCATGGCCATTTCCAGGCGAGCCTGCACGCCTCTGCTATCGGTATACATCTGCGCGATAAGCGGGTCGGAGGTGGTCTGGTCCGCCAGGCGCAGAAGACGCTTGAGGCCCCGCTGCTGCCAGCCAAGGCCCAGCAGGCCGAGCGGTACGGACAGCGCCGCCGCCAGCGCAAAGCCCCAGGAATGACCGATCCAGCTGCCGATCAGGAAACCGACCTGGCTGATCAGAATGAACGGCAACCAGTCCTGCAGCACCGGCAGCCATCGATCACGACGCGGCACCGCAGGCTTGCCCTGGTTCAAGCGCTGGTACAGCGCTTCGGCCCGGCGGATCTGTTCGGCAGTGGGCTTGACCCGCACCGACTCAAAGCCTGCGACCTGGTTGTTTTCGAACACAGGCGTGACGTAGGCGTTTACCCAGTAGTGATCGCCCGACTTGCAGCGGTTCTTGACCACGCCCATCCAGGGCTGGCCCTGCTTCAAGGTGTTCCACATATGCTCGAACACCGCGGATGGAACATCCGGATGACGCACCAGGTTATGCGGCGCGTGGATCAGCTCATCGCGTGTGAACCCGCTGATGTCGACGAAGTCATCGTTGCAATAGGTGATCACACCCTTGGTGTTGGTGGTGGAAATCAACCGCTGCTGGGCAGGGAAAGTCCGTTCGCGCTGAGTAATCGGTTGGTTGTTACGCATCTGTTGTTCAATCCGCAGGGCTTTCCAGAGGTATCGGCACGTCCCTGTCTTTATTGAGGGAATATTTGTGAGGATTACCGGCAGGGGCGGCACGAAGCCGCCCCGCAGCGGGAGAGCGGAAGGGTCAGGCAGCGATCAGCTGCCGCAGCACATAATGCAGGATCCCGCCGGCCTTGAAGTACTCGACTTCGTTGAGCGTATCGATGCGGCAGAGCACCTCGATCTGTTCCTGTTGGCCATCTTCGCGAGTGATGCGCAGGGGCAGGCTCATGCCGGGCCGGATGTGCGCATCGCTCAGGCCGAGTATGTCGATGCGCTCCTTGCCGGTCAGGGCCAGGCTCTTGCGGTTCTGTCCAGCCGTGAACTGCAGGGGCAGCACGCCCATGCCAACCAGGTTGGAGCGGTGGATGCGCTCGAAGCTTTCGGCGAGAACCGCTTTGACCCCCAACAGGTTCGTGCCCTTGGCTGCCCAGTCGCGGCTGGAACCGGTGCCGTATTCCTGGCCGGCGATCACCACCAATGGCGTGCCCTCGGCCTGGTAACGCATGGCGGCATCATAGATAGCCATTTTTTCGCCACTGGGCATGTGCACGGTATTGCCACCTTCTTCGCCGCCAAGCATCTCGTTGCGAATGCGGATGTTGGCGAACGTACCGCGCATCATCACTTCATGGTTGCCCCGGCGCGAGCCGTAGGAGTTGAAGTCGCGGGGTTCGACACCCTTGTCGCGCAGGTAGCGGCCCGCCGGGCTGTCGGCCTTGATGTTGCCTGCCGGGGAGATGTGGTCGGTGGTCACGGAATCACCGAGCAGCGCCAGGATATACGCCTGGTGAACGTCGCCGATACTCGGCGGTGGACCGCCGATGGCGTCGAAGAAGGGCGGATGCTGGATGTAGGTGGAATCGTCCTGCCAGACATAGGTCGCGGCTTGCGGCACTTCGATCGCTTGCCATTGCTCGTCACCGGCGAAGACCTCGGCGTACTCCTTGTGAAACATTGCCGTGTCGACACGCGCCACGGCGTCGGCGATTTCCTGTTGGCTTGGCCAGATGTCACGCAGGTACACCGGCTCGCCATCGGTGCCCGTGCCCAGCGGCTCGCTGGAAAGGTCGATGCGTACGCTGCCGGCCAAGGCATAGGCCACTACCAGGGGCGGCGATGCCAGCCAGTTGGTTTTCACCAGCGGGTGCACCCGGCCTTCGAAATTGCGGTTGCCTGAGAGTACCGAGGCCACGGTGAGGTCGGCGCTGCTGATGGCCTTCTCGATGGCGTCGTCCAGCGGCCCCGAGTTGCCAATGCAGGTGGTGCAGCCATAGCCGACCAGGTCGAAACCCAGTTGGTCCAGATAGGGGGTGAGGCCAGCGGCCGCATAGTAGTCAGTCACGACCTTGGAACCGGGAGCCAGCGAACTCTTGACCCAAGGCTTGCGCTGCAGGCCTTTTTCCACCGCCTTCTTAGCCACCAGGCCTGCCGCCATCATCACGCTCGGGTTGGAGGTATTGGTGCAGGAAGTGATCGCCGCAATGACCACGGCGCCGTCGCGCAGCGAATGATGCTTGCCGCCATGCTCGAAGCTGACTTCCCCGGCCTGGTCGGCATTGCCGACCGCCACGCCGCCACCACCCTCGCTTTCCAGACGACCGACTTCCTTGCTCTGCGGCTTGGGCTGAAGGCCCATGAAACCGTCGAAGGCCTTTCCCACATCGGGCAGCGCGACCCTGTCCTGGGGGCGCTTTGGCCCCGCCAGGCTGGCGACCACTTCGCCCATGTCCAGGCCCAGCGAATCGCTGAACACTGGTTCCTGGCCGGGCAGGCGCCACAGACCCTGCTCCTTGCAGTATGCCTCGACCAACTGCACGGTTTCATCCGGGCGCCCCGAAAGGCGCAGGTACTCCAGGGTCACTTCGTCGACCGGGAAGAACCCGCAGGTCGCGCCGTATTCCGGTGCCATGTTGGCGAGAGTAGCGCGGTCCGCGAGCGGCAATTGGGCCAGGCCATCGCCGTAGAACTCGACGAACTTGCCGACCACGCCCTTCTTGCGCAGCATCTGCGTCACTGTCAGTACCAGGTCGGTGGCGGTGATGCCTTCGCGCAGCTTGCCGGTCAGCTTGAAGCCGATCACTTCGGGGATCAGCATCGATACCGGCTGGCCGAGCATGGCCGCTTCCGCCTCGATGCCGCCGACCCCCCAGCCCAGCACGCCGAGCCCATTGATCATGGTGGTGTGCGAATCGGTGCCCACCAGCGTGTCGGGGAAGGCATAGGTGCGGCCATCCTCCTCACGTGTCCACACGGTGCGGCCCAGGTATTCCAGGTTGACCTGGTGGCAGATGCCGGTGCCCGGCGGCACCACGCGGAAATTGTCGAAGGCGCTCTGGCCCCAGCGCAGGAAGGCATAGCGCTCACCGTTGCGTTGCATCTCGATGTCGACGTTGGCGGCGAATGCCTGTTGGCTGGCGTAGCGGTCGACCATCACCGAGTGGTCGATCACCAGGTCGACCGGTGACAGCGGATTGATGCGCTGTGGGTCGCCACCGGCCTTGGCCATGGCCGCGCGCATCGCGGCCAGGTCCACTACTGCCGGTACGCCGGTGAAGTCCTGCATCAATACCCGCGCGGGGCGGTACTGGATCTCGCGATCGGAGCGTCGTGCCTTGAGCCATCCGGCGAGCGCGCGCAAGTCGTCGCCGGTGACGGTCTTGCCGTCCTCCCAGCGCAACAGGTTTTCCAGCAGTACCTTGAGCGACATGGGCAGTGTCTGCAGGTCGCCAAGCTGACGGGCAGCCTCTGTCAGGCTGAAGTAATGATAAGGCCGGCCAGCGACGGTCAGGGTCTTGAGGGTGTTCAGGCTATCGAGCGAGGGCATTGCCAACTCCTTCTGCGCCGGTGGCCGACAATTTCTGGATGTCGCCGGTATCACCGCCTCTGTGGGGGTCCGCACGGCACGGACCTGGCTGAAATGGTCAGGTTAGACCGGCTTTGCCGGCCTCGACCCAATACTGGACCGGCGGGGCGTGTCGCAGGTTCCGATCTTCCTTTATCATTCCCCGCTTTGCCGGTGCATGCCTGTGCACCGGGTCAAGGTTGGCGGAGTCCGCGCCAACCGTCGTGGAGTGAGAAATGAATACCCTGTTCATGCATTGTCGGCCCGGCTTCGAGGGCGAAGTCTGCGCCGAGATCAGCGAGCACGCTGCTCGCCTGGGCGTTGCCGGTTACGCCAAGGGCAAGCCGCACAGCGCCTGCGCCGAATTCGTCTGCAACGAGGCCGAAGGCGCCGAACGGCTGATGCGTGAACTGCGCTTCTCGCAGTTGATCTTCCCGCGCCAGTGGGCCCGTGGCAGCTTTATCGAACTGCCCGAAACCGATCGTATCAGCATACTGCTCGCTCATCTCGCCGATCTTCCGCTGTGTTCAAGCCTGTGGCTGGAAGTGGTCGACACCAACGACGGCAAGGAGCTCTCAACCTTCTGCCGCAAGTTCGAAGTGCCGCTGCGCAAGGCGCTCGAGAAGGCCCGCCGGCTGGTTGACGGCGGCGCGGGCCCACGCCTGCTGCTGACCTTCATCAGCGGTCGCCGGGTCTTTGTCGGCCTTGCAGAAGCAGGCAATTCAGCACTGTGGCCCATGGGTATTCCCCGGCTCAAGTTCCCCCGCGAAGCGCCCAGCCGCTCGACGCTCAAGCTGGAAGAAGCCTGGCACCAGTTCATCCCGCGCGAGCAGTGGGAGCAGCGCCTGTCCGGCGACATGACCGGCGTCGACCTCGGCGCGGCGCCCGGTGGCTGGACCTATCAACTGGTGCGCCGCGGCATGCTGGTAACTGCGATCGACAACGGGCCGATGGCCGAGAGCCTGATGGACACCGGGCTGGTCCAGCACCTGATGGCGGACGGGTTTACCTGGCGGCCGCGACAGACGGTCGACTGGATGGTCTGCGATATCGTCGAGAAGCCTGCCCGCAGCGCGGCATTGCTGGAAACCTGGCTGGGGGAGGGCTTGTGCCGTGAGGCAGTGGTCAACCTCAAGCTGCCGATGAAGCAGCGGTATGCGGAGGTTCGGCGGTTGCTGGACCGTATCGAAGAAGGGTTCAAGGCACGCAAGGTCAAGGTTTCGATTGCGTGCAAGCAGCTGTATCACGATCGGGAAGAGGTTACCTGCCACCTGCGTCGGCTGGATCTGAAGTAGCTGCAGCACCGGAGCCGCCGTAGCAGGCGGCGGCTCCACTGTTTTATTGATGCCCCAGAATCTTCCCCAGCATCTCTGGCCGGGGCGCGCCTTGTTGGCTCTGCAGCCGACCTTTCTCGTCCTGATAGAAAATCGCCGGGGTCGCTGCCAATCCTAGCTGTTCCATCAGCGCAAGGTTGCCGTCGAGCCGGGCTTGCACCGCTTCGGGTATCTGCTCGAGCGCCGTCAGCGTACTGGCCTTGCCTGCCTGCTCATGGGCATGCAGCGCCTGGGCCGGATCCTTGCTCGCCAGCAGGGCTGCCGACTTGCCCGGGCTGTCTTCGCGAATGATCCCTACCATGATATGCCGCAACTGCACCTTGCCTGAGTCGACCCAAGGGCGCGACTGCTGCCAGAACAGGTTGCAGTAGGGGCAGTTGGGGTCGCTGAACACGTACACCGTGCGCGGCGCATCGGCCTTGCCGTCGGCGATCCAGGCGGAGGTCTGCAGCTTGGCCCAGACCGCTTTGCTCATCGGCTCGTACACCAGTTTGTCCAGGGGGGCGGCGCTGAGGTCCTGGCCCTGTTCGTCCATCAGGCTGCCGACCAGCACATGTTTGCCATCGGGAGTCAGGTAGAGGGCGACTCCGTCGTTCTGATACTCGGCAGCGTAGCCGCGCAGGCCGCCCGGAGCATCGAAACTGCCCTTGATCACGGCACCTTTGGCTTGCAGCTGCTGGATCGCCTTGGGCAGCTCTTCGGCCTGGAGGATGGGGGCGGCCAGCAAGGCGAAGGCCAGGGGAAGGAGGGGAGTCAAGCGCATCATTGCTTTCCTTGTGCGGAGGGCGCGGGGCGTTCCAGAGGTTCCAGCGCATGCTGGAGACTCGCGCGCGACAGCTCGCCCATGTGGCTGCCGACCAGATGGCCTTCAGCGTTGTAGAAGAGTGTGGTGGGCAGGGCCATGGAGCCGACGTGCCGAGCCAGCTGGCCGCTGCCGTCGAAGAGTACGTGGACCAGGTTCAGCCCGGTGGTGTTGAGAAAGGTGGCCACCGTCTGGGGCGTTTCACCCTGGTTGACGAACAGGAAGGTCACCTCCGGATGCTCGTGCTGGGCCTGCTGCAGCACCGGCATCTCCCGCCGGCAGGGCGGGCACCAGGTGGCCCAGATGTTCACCACGAGCGGGCGTCCCCGGTATTGCGCCAGGGCAACCGGCCGGTCGCTGGCAGTGCGCAGGGTCAGGTCCGGCAATTGCGTGCCCTGGCTGTAGAGATGGCTGGCCAGGCTGCCGAGCATCCAGAACAGCGCGCCACAGAACAGTCCCCAGCCCAGCGGACGCCGCAGGCCGGCATGCCGCCACCCGTACCAGACGGCGCCACACACTACGGCCAGTACGCCGGGCCAGAGCAGAAAGCCCCCGTCGCGCAGGTCGATTACCTGGGCCAGGTCGTCACGGTACATCGGCCAGTAGTTCGCCACAAACCCTACGCGTGCGCTGAGCAGGCCGACCACGAACAGATTGAATAACGCCGATTCCGGATTTTGTCCGCTGCGGCGTCCGACCCACCAGCCGACCACGCTGGCGATCAGCAGCGCGCACAGCAACAGCAGGTGGTTGAGGGCCATGGTCAGTGGCCCGAGGGTCAGGGTCAGCATCAGCCTTGGCTCCGTGTCTGGGTCCAATGTTCCAAGAAGCTTGCGGCGTCGATCTCGCCAGTGATGCGCCGGGGCCGGCGTTCATCGCCCCCTGGGCCGATCCAGATCAGGCTGGGTGGGCCGGGGACCTGATAGCGCTGCAGCAGCGCGCGGCTGGCCGCTGTATCGGAGGTGACATCCAGGCGCAGCAGATGCACTCCAGCCAGGCCTGCCTGTACGTCGTCCCGGGCGAACACCTGCTTTTCCATGACCTTGCACGACACGCACCAGTCGGCATAGTAGTCCAGCAGCACCCATTGGTTCCGGGCCTTGGCAGCGTCGAGTTCACGTTGCAGTGCCTCAGGCTCGCTGACAGTGATGAAGGCGTCGTGTGCCTGGGTGGGCTGTGCGGAGGCGGGGCCTGCGGCAAACGGCTGCAAGGGCTGCCAGGGATCGCTGCCGCCCGCAGCGGCACCGACCAGCAACAGGCCTCCCCACAAAGCACCCAGCAGGGGCAGGGCGCGCAAGGCCTGCAGGCGTTGCAGCGCGGGCCATGAAGCCCATGCCAGGGCGATCAGCCACGCACCTGCCAGGCCCAGGAACAGCGAAGGCGCCAGCGTGCTGCGCAGGGTATACAGTGCCATGCCCAGGAAAACAAAACCGAACAGGCCCTTGACCCGGTCCATCCAGGCACCTGGGCGGGGAAGGTAGCGGTTGCCCAGGGTTACCAGCAACAGCAGCGGGACGCCCATCCCGAGGCCCAGGCTGAACAGTACGAGTGCACCTTGCAGCACGTCGCCGCTCTGCGCGATGAACAGCAGCGCGCCAGCCAGGGGCGCGGTCATGCAGGGGCCCATGAGCAGCCCGGACAATGCGCCCAGCAGCCCCGCGCCGTAGAGGCTGCCACCCTGGGTGCCTTCGCCCGCGCGGTTCAGGCGGTCTCGCAGAGCCATGGGCAATTGCAGCTCGAAGGCGCCAAACATCGGCAGGGCCAGGAGCACGAACAGCGCCGCCAGGCTGCCCAGCAGCCAGGGTTGCTGCAGCCATGCCTGCAGGCTTGCGCCGAGCAGCGCCGCGACGACACCCAGGGCGGCATATACCAGCGCCATGCTCAGCACATACACCCCGGCCAGCAGCCAGCCGCGCCGGGCACTGGCGCCATTGCCCAGGACCAGCCCGGCGAGGATCGGCAACATCGGCAGCGAGCACGGTGTGAACGCCAGCAGCAGGCCCAGGCCGAAGAACGCCAGCAGGCTCCAGGCAAGGCTCGCTTCGCGCAGGCCGCTTGCCAGGCTCTGGTCGCCGGCAAGCTCGGCCCTGGCTCCCGTAGCCGGATTCGCGCCCAATTCGATCAGGGTCGTCTGCGGCGGATAGCACAGGCCGGCATCGGCGCAGCCCTGCCAGCCGAGGCGCAATTGCCCGCTGGCGCTGCCAGGCACCACGAGCTCCAGCTCGCCGCGATAGACCGGGCTGTCGCCGAAAAACTCATCATGGTGATTGAGCGCCTCAGGCAGGCGCGGGTGCTGCGTAGCGGCGAGGCCATCGAACTTCAGGCGCTTCTGATAGAGGTAGTAGCCCTCCTTGATCGTGAAATGCACACGCATTTCGCCCGAGGGAAGACGGTCATGGGACAGCACGAACGCCTTGTCCACGGGCAGGAAGTCTGGTTGCGTGAAAAAGGGATTGGCCTGAAGAGGCCCGGCGAGCAGAAGCATCAGTGAAAGAAAAAGAACGCGCATGTCGACGCCTTGGCAGTGCAGTTGAGCCGCCCATGCTGATGCGCCTCGATTAACCGAGGGTTAACCTGCGCTGGCGCAATGGTCGCCCGGCCCGCGACGGCGAAGGCGTGGCGGGGCATAATCCTGTCTTAATCGCTCGCCTGTGCAATGCACCTTTCCCTTGGAGGCACCTTCATGCATGTCCTGCTTTGCGAGGATGACGACCTGATCGCCAGCGGCATCAGCGCGGGCCTTGCTGCCCAGGGGCTGACCGTCGACCGGGTGGGCACCGCCTCGGCGGCCCGGGCACTGCTGCAGGCGGCGCAGTTCGACGTGATGGTGCTGGACCTGGGCCTGCCCGATGAGGACGGGCTGAAGCTGCTGCGCCGCCTGCGGCAGCAGGGCGAGACGCTGCCAGTGCTGATTCTGACTGCCCGCGACGCCATCACCGACCGCGTAGAGGGGCTGCAGGCGGGGGGCGACGACTACCTGCTCAAGCCCTTCGACCTGCGCGAGCTCGCAGCGCGCCTGCATACCCTGGTGCGCCGCGCCGTGGGCCGGGCGGTGAACGTCATCGAGCATGGCCCGCTGCGTTACGACCCCAGCAGTTGCATCGCGACCCTTGGCGGCCAGCCGGTCGACCTGTCGCGTCGTGAACAGGCGTTGCTCCAGGCGCTGCTCAACAATCCCGGCCGCGTGCTGAGCAGCGAGCAGCTCAAGGACTGCGTGTACGGCTTCAGCGACGAGGTCGAGAGCAACGCCCTCAATGTGCACATCCATCATCTGCGCCGCAAGCTGGGTAACGGCATTGTCGAGACGGTGCGTGGCTTGGGCTACCGCCTGGGAGCGGCGCAGATACCGCAAGGTGCCTCGTCATGAGCCTGCGGGTGCGCCTGAGCCTGATCCTGGGCAGCGCCTTTGTGTTCATCTGGGCCCTGGCAGCGGCCTGGATGCTGCAGGACCTGCGCCAGCAGATGATGTTTTCCCTGGACCAGCGCCTGGTAGCCTCGGCGCGGATGGTGGCCGGGCTGATCGAGCAGTTGCCCCAGCCACTTTCCGCCCAGGGCCGGGAGACGCGGTTCGCCGCCGACCAGCTGAGCGTGCCGGACGGGATGGCCTGCCAGGTCAGCTCACTGCGTGGCGAGATCCTCGCCAGCAACCACAAGCATGACGGCTCGATGGATGCCGAGCGCAGCGGTTTGCAGGACCAGACGATCGACGGCGCGTCGTGGCGCACGTTCACCTATACCCGGGGTGACGTGCGCATCACCACCGCCGACCGCCATATGGAGCGCGAGGCCCTGAATCGCTCGATCTTGCTGGCAGCATCGGCACCGGTGGTGATGGCCCTGCTTGGCAGCCTGGGCCTGCTGTGGATCGGATTGGGCAAGGGTCTCGAGCCACTCAACCGCATGCGTGATGCCCTGCGCAGGCGGCGCGCCGACAGCGTCGAGCCGCTGCAGGTGGCGGGCCTGCCGAGCGAGTTGCAACCTCTGCTCGAGACTCAGAATCAGCTGTTCCTGCGTATCGCCCAGACCCTGGAGCGCGAGCGTCGCCTGACCGACGACGCCGCCCACGAACTGCGCAGCCCGCTGACCGCCATCAAGACCCACCTGCAAGTCGCGCGCATGACTGACGGCCCAGTACGCGAGCAGGCCCTGGAGCACGCCGAGCAAGGTACCGACCGACTGCACCGGACCTTGGAGCAGTTGCTGATGCTGGCGCGGGTCGAGGGCAGCCTGTCGTTCGACGATGGTGTGCGCTGCAGCGCCGAACAGGTTGCCTTGCAGGCGGTGCAGGACGCAGGCGGAGGCGACAAGCGCCGCATCACCCTGCGGTTGCCCGCGGAGGCCGCCCAGATCTACCTTGGCATGCCGGCTCCCCTGGCCGTGGCGGCCCTGCGCAATCTGCTCGACAACGCCTTGCGGCATACCGCCGGGAGTGAGCCGGTAGAGCTCGAGGTGCAGATGGCCGACGGGCAGGTGGGCTTCCTGGTGCGCGACCATGGGCCGGGGATTCCGGCGGATGATCTGGAGCACCTGACCGAACGGTTCTGGCGCACCAGCCAGAGTGGAGGTTGCGGGCTGGGGCTGGCGATCGTTCAGGCGATCGCGCAACGCTGTGCGGGTAGCTTGCGGTTCGAGAACGGCAATGATGGCTTGCGGGTCTGGTTGCGAGTGCCTGTCAGAGGCTAGGACGATGCTCTGCGTCTGGTGGAAAGGGCCGGGGCGTGCAAATCCGCTAAATCCTGTCCTTCCTGAAGCGTTCTCCATGCATCGAACCCGGCACACATCTGGCTACAGGAAGTGGCGGGCCCCTTCGCTTGCATGCCCGAGGTGCTTCACATGTCGACCGCTTCCAGCCTTGCCCAGGTAATGCCGGTTTCCGAGCCGGAACGCCTCTACGAATTCGCTGATTCACCCCTGCTGGTGCGTCAGCAACAACAGGAGTCCAACGCTCGCAGCTACCCGCGTCGTCTGCCGTTGGCGCTCAAGCGTGCACGCGGCATTTACGTGGAAGACGTCGAAGGCCGTGAGTTCATCGATTGCCTGGCGGGCGCCGGGACGTTGGCGTTGGGCCATAACCATCCGGTGGTGATCGAGGCGATCCAGCAGGTGCTGGCCGACGAGCTTCCGCTGCACACCCTGGACCTGACCACGCCGGTCAAGGACCGCTTTGTCCAGGACCTGTTCGGCCTGCTGCCCGAGGCACTGCGGCGCGAGGCAAGGATCCAGTTTTGCGGGCCGACCGGAACCGACGCGGTCGAGGCCGCGCTCAAGCTGGTGCGCACGGCGACCGGGCGCAGCACGGTGTTGGCTTTCCAAGGGGGCTATCATGGCATGACCCAGGGTGCACTGAGTCTGATGGGCAGCCTGGGGCCGAAGCAGCCTCTGGGCGCGTTGCTGAGCAATGGCGTGCAGTTCATGCCCTATCCCTACGACTACCGTTGTCCGTTCGGCCTGGGCGGCGAAGCGGGCGTCCAAGCCAACCTGCATTACCTGGAAAACCTGCTCAGCGACCCGGAAGCTGGCGTTTCGCGTCCGGCTGCGGTAATTCTCGAAGTGGTGCAGGGCGAGGGCGGCGTGATCCCCGCCGACCTGCAATGGCTGCGTGGCGTGCGGCGCATCACCGAGCAGGCCGGTGTCGCCCTGATCGTCGATGAAGTGCAAAGCGGCCTTGGCCGTACAGGACGGATGTTCGCCTTTGAGCACGCCGGTATCGTTCCCGATGTGGTGGTGCTGTCCAAGGCCATCGGCGGCAGCCTGCCGCTGGCGGTAATGGTCTATCGCCAGTGGCTCGACACCTGGGCGCCCGGCGCCCATGCCGGCACCTTCCGTGGCAACCAGATGGCCATGGCGGCCGGCTCGGCAGTGATCCAGTACCTGCTCGACCATGATGTGTGCGCTCACGTCGAAGCCATGGGCCAGCGCTTGCGCGGACAATTGCAGGCGCTGCAGCGCGATTACCCGCAACTGGGCGACATCCGTGGCCGTGGCTTGATGCTGGGGGTCGAGCTGATCGATCCTCACGGCGCCGTCGATGCATTGGGCCATCCGGCCGCGTCGCGCAGCCTGGCCCCACGTGTGCAGCGCGAGTGCCTCAAGCGCGGACTGATCCTGGAACTGGGCGGGCGCCATGGCGCGGTGGTACGTTTCCTACCCCCGCTGATCATCACCGCCATGCAGGTCGACGAGGTCGTGGCGCGCTTTGCCCGTGCCTTGGCAGCGGCTGTCGACGCCGACTGAGCCTTCAGGCCCGGTGCCATCGCGCCGGGCCATTTGGGATAGCGGCGCTTGACGGCATGAGCGACAATGGCGGCTCTTGCACGGAGTACCCCATGACCGATTTCACCCCTGACGCCATTCTCGACGCCACCGGCCTGAACTGCCCGGAACCGGTGATGATGCTGCACCAGCGTGTTCGCGACCTGGCCGCTGGCGGCCTGCTCAAGGTCATCGCCACCGACCCCTCGACACGCCGCGATATTCCCAAGTTCTGTGTGTTCCTTGGCCATGAGTTGCTGGAGCAGCAAGAGCAGGCCGGCACCTACCTGTACTGGATCCGCAAGAAAACCGACTAGACGCCGGGCTTGACGCCTCGGCCGGCATGCCATGAGCGGCTGGAACAGCACGCGCGCAGCGCCTACACTGCGTTTCCCCTACAGGAGAGCGCCATGCTGATAGTTGCCGACGAGAATATTCCGTTGCTCGATGCCTTCTTTGCCGGCTTCGGCGAAATTCGCCGCTATCCGGGCCGGGCCATCGACGCCGCCTGCGTCAAGGACGCCGATGTGCTGCTGGTGCGTTCGGTCACTCGGGTCCATCAGCAGCTGCTCGAGGGCAGCCGGGTGCGTTTTGTCGGCACCTGCACCATTGGCACCGATCACCTGGACCTGGATTATTTTGCCCAGGCCGGCATCCACTGGAGCAGCGCTCCTGGCTGCAATGCCCGAGGCGTCGTCGACTATGTGCTGGGCAGCCTGCTGACACTGGCGGAACTCGATGGCGTGGCGCTGGAGGACCGGGTCTATGGCGTGGTCGGCGCAGGGCAAGTCGGCGAGCGGCTGGTACGCGTGCTGCGCGGCCTGGGTTGGAAAGTGCTGGTCTGCGATCCGCCCCGCCAGTCCCGTGAGGAAGGCGATTTCGTCAGCCTCGAGACAATCATCGAGCAATGCGATGCGATCAGCCTGCACACCCCACTGCTGCGTGATGGCCCCGGTCCCACCTGGCATTTGCTGGGGCGTGAACAACTTGCACGCTTGCGCACTGGCGCCTGGCTGATCAATGCCAGCCGCGGGCCGGTGGTGGATAACCAGGCCCTGCGCGAACTGCTGGTGGCACGTGAAGATGTGCAGGCTGTACTCGACGTGTGGGAAGGCGAGCCGCAGGTCGATCTCGCCCTGGCCGACCTGTGTACCCTGGCCACGCCGCACATTGCCGGCTACAGCCTCGATGGCCGGCAGCGCGGTACGGCGCAGGTGTACCAGGCGTTCTGCCGCTGGCGCGGAGAGCCCGAGCTGGTGCGCCTGGCGGCCCTGTTGCCGCCGCCGAGCCTGGCCCAGGTCGACCTGGATGCGCGCACTGCGCCTGCCTGGGCGTTGGCTGCGCTGTGCCGGGCGGTCTACGACCCACGCCGGGACGATGCCGATTTCCGCCGCAGCCTGAGCGAAGATCCGGCCGAGCAGCGAGCGGCATTTGACCTGTTGCGCAAGGGGTATCCGGAGCGCCGTGAAATCGAGGGGTTGTCTGTGCGGGTGCGTGGCGAGGCGCCGCAACTGGCGCAAGTGGTGACTGCGTTGGGGGCCGTGCTCGTCTGAGGCTTTTTTGCGGGCAATAAAAACCCGGCGCATGCGCCGGGTCGAAGTCATTCGAGGCTCAGCCTTTCTTTGAAAGATCGACCCGGTTCTGCTCCAGGTGCTGGCAGGCTTCCTGGATCATCTGCTCGGTGATCGGAATCTCATGGCCCTTGGAATCGATGATCGAGCCACAGACTTGGGCCTGGGACTGGGGCGCGGTGTTTTGCGGTTCGCTGCTATGTTGCAAGCTCATTTCCTGTCTCCTCATCAGGTTGCAAATTCAGGGTATCCCCGAGCCGTGACGGGCCTGTGACAGCGCCCGCGGTCATCACGGTGGGACGAGCACAGTCCACCAGAAAGTGTGACAAAGCTCCAGTGGCACCTTAGACCGAAACGATCTAGGCAATATCCAATGTAGCAGTGCTTTCGGGCAGTGCCTGGGTTCCGACGTGGCCCTGTGCCACGAGTTCACCGACATGCGACGAACGGTCAGTGCTACCCTGCATCAAACCTGCGGATGAATGGCGCACGTCATGCTCGAACCTGTTCCTTCACGTCAGCGCCAGGCTTTGAAGCTCGGCTGGCGCTTTCTTCGACCCTATCGCAAGCAGGCGCTGCTGGCATTGCTGGCGCTGATCGTCACCGCCGCCATCACGCTGTCCATGGGCCAGGGAATCCGGCTGCTGGTCGACCAGGGTTTCATGACCCGTTCCCCGCACCTGCTCAACCAGTCGATTGGCCTGTTCATGTTGCTGGTGCTGGCGCTTGCAGTCGGTACTTTCAGCCGCTTCTATCTGGTGAGCTGGATCGGCGAGCGCTGCGTGGCCGATATCCGACGCGAGGTGTTCGATCATCTGATCGACCTGCACCCGGGCTTTTTCGAGGACAACCGCAGCTCGGAAATCCAGTCGCGGCTGACAGCGGACACGACGCTGCTGCAATCGGTGATCGGTTCTTCATTGTCGATGTTCCTGCGCAATGCGCTGATGGTGGTCGGCGGCATCATCCTGCTGTTCATCACCAACCCCAAGCTCACCAGCATCGTGGTATTGGCCTTGCCGCTGGTACTGGCGCCCATCCTGCTGTTCGGGCGCCGGGTGCGCAGCCTGTCGCGCCAGAGCCAGGACCGGGTCGCTGACGTAGGCAGCTACGTTGCCGAGACGCTCGGCCAGATCAAGACCGTGCAGGCCTACAACCATCAAGCCCTGGACCGGCAGCTGTTCGCTGGCACCGTCGAGGCGGCGTTCGGCGTAGCGCGCCAGCGCATTGCCCAGCGGGCATGGCTGATCACCCTGGTGATCGTGCTGGTGCTCGGCGCAGTGGGGGTGATGCTCTGGGTCGGTGGCATGGACGTGATAGCCGGGCGCATCTCCGGCGGCGACCTGGCGGCCTTTGTCTTCTACAGCCTGATTGTCGGCAGCGCGTTCGGGACCCTGAGCGAGGTCATCGGCGAATTGCAGCGGGCTGCCGGCGCCGCAGAGCGCATCGCCGAGCTGCTGGCGGCGCGCAGCAACATCCTCGCCCCTGTTCAGCCCGCGAGTTTGCCCACGGCGCGTGCCGGTGGCCGTATCGAACTGCAGGACGTGCGCTTCGCCTACCCATCACGGCCGGGCGTCGCCGCCATCGATGGGCTCACCCTGAGCATCGAGCCAGGGCAGACGCTGGCGCTGGTCGGGCCATCGGGCGCGGGCAAGTCGACGCTGTTCGACCTGCTGCTGAGGTTCCATGACCCGCAGCAGGGGCGCATCCTGCTCGATGGCCTGGCGTTGACCGATCTCGACCCGGCCGAGCTGCGCCGCCAGTACGCACTGGTGGCGCAGAACCCCGCGCTGTTTCGTGGCAGCGTGGAGGCCAATATCCGCTACGGACGCCCGCAGGCAAGTTGGGCGGACGTCGAGGCAGCGGCACGCAGTGCCCACGCCCATGAATTCATCCAGCAATTGCCCCAGGGTTATCAGACCTTGCTCGGGGAGGGCGGCATCGGCCTGTCCGGCGGTCAGCGCCAACGCCTGGCCATTGCCCGCGCGCTGCTGACCGACGCGCCCATTCTCCTGCTCGACGAGGCTACCAGCGCCCTGGATGCCCAGAGCGAACACCTGATCCAGCAAGCCCTGCCCACACTCATGGCTGGCCGCACGACCCTGGTGATCGCCCATCGTCTGGCCACGGTGCAGCATGCCGAGCGCATCGCGGTGATTGATCAAGGGCAGGTCGTGGCTGTCGGGACCCATCGCCAGCTGATCAGCCAGAGCCCGCTGTATGCCCGCCTGGCCGCCCTGCAATTCGGAGCCACGGCGTAGTGGAGAGTGGTGCTTGAACAGGGTTGTCACATTTTTGTAGCAATGCCCTGAGACTATCTCCCCAGCTGTTGCGAGACGCTCGAAACTCGGCTGCCACCTTTGCGATGGCAGCTTTTTTTTGCCTGTGATGACCGCCAGCGAACGAGGACAAGGACGTCTTTGCCGGTCGGTGCCTTGGGCGCCGCTTCCCTTCCCTGTTCCGAGAGCTGTAATGTTGCGTAAATCCCTGAAACTCCAGATTCTTGCACTTCTCGCGGGCAGCCTGGCAGCGATGCTGCTGATCGCCTTGGTGTGCTTCCAGTATCTGTCCTCGAGCGTGCGTGGCTACGCTGAGCTGGTGGATGGACCGCTGCGGGCGTCGCAAATGATCGACGAGGCCAACCTGCAGTTCAAGGTGCAGGTCCAGGAATGGAAAAATGTGCTGTTGCGCGGTCGTCAGCCGGCCGAGCTGGACAAGTACTGGCGGCAGTTCCAGGCACGCGAGCAGCAGGTCCAGACGCTGCTTGGGCAATTGATCGACAGCAGTGAGCCCGCGCTCAAGGCCCGCCTGCTCGAACTGCGTGACAGCCATCGGCAGTTGGGGCAGGCGTACCAGGCGGGTCGCCAGGCCTTTATCGCCGCCGGGGCCGAGCCCGCGGCAGGGGATCTGGCGGTCAAGGGCGTGGATCGCGCCGCCAGCGAGCAGATGAGCGCCCTGGTCGAGCAGCTTCGGGCTGATGCCCATGAGCGAGCGGCCCGGATCAATGCCGGGGCCGAGCGTACCGTCTGGCTGGGGCTGCTGCTGATGCTCGGTTCAGGGTTGCTGGTGGGCCTGTTCAGCCTTTGGCTGGTCAATCGCACCGTGATCGAGCCGATCCGCGAGCTGATCGACTACGTTGCACAGTTGAGCCAGGGCCGCTTTGCGGCACGAGTGGACAGTCGCCGCCAGGACGAACTGGGCCGCCTGGCCATGGCGGCCAACACTCTGCGGGATTTTCTCGCCGAGAGTATCGGGCATCTCAAGGAAAACGCCGTCGAGCTGGAGAGCGCCAGCGGGCAGTTGCGCAGTATTGCCGGCGACATGGCTCGAGGCACGGATGATCAGTTCCAGCGCACGGACCAAGTGGCCACTGCCATGCATGAGATGTCCGCCACCGCTCAGGAGGTTGCCCGCCACGCCGCCGAAGCCGCGCGCGCGGCTGACGATGCCGATCACAGCGCCCAGGCGGGCGAACAGGTGATGCAGGCCACCATCGACACCATCGCCCAGGTCAATCGGGAAATCGCTGGCACGGCCGCAGTGATCCGCCACCTGGAAAGTGACAGTACGCGAATAGGCAAGGTGCTCGAAGTCATTCGCGGCATCGCAGAGCAGACCAATCTGCTCGCCCTCAACGCTGCCATCGAAGCCGCCCGTGCCGGTGAAGCCGGTCGAGGCTTCGCAGTGGTCGCAGATGAAGTACGCAGCCTTGCCCAGCGTACTGCTGCCTCGATTGCCGAGATCAACCAGATCATCGATGCCGTGCAGTCAGGCGCATTGGAGGCGGTGAAGGCGATCGAGAGCGGGCAGCAGCGCAGCGAGGAAGGGGCGGAGCAGGTTCAACACGCGGGGCAGATGCTGCAACGCATCACCACGGCGGTGGAAGCGATCCGCGACATGAATCGGCAGATAGCCACGGCGGCCGAAGAACAGACCAGCGTGGCGGAGGATATCTCGCGCAACCTGGTGGAAATCACCCGTATTGCCACTTCCAACCAACAGGCCGTGCAGGAGACGGAACAGGCCGGGCAGCGTTTGCATGGGCTATCGGGGCAACTGGGGCAGGTAACTTCGCGGCTCAGTGCTTGAACAGGTGACCCGATGCAGTTCGCGATGCTGCGCAGACCGAAAAAACCCGCACAGGGCGGGTTTTTTCAGCTCGGCAGGGGTCTGGTCGGAGAGACAGGATTCGAACCTGCGGCCTTCTCGTCCCGAACGAGACGCGCTACCTGGCTGCGCTACACTCCGATCACCAAATCCTACTCGATCCTGCAATTAGCCGACAAGCCCGCCGGATGGGGCGCTCGTCGCCTGATTACAGCTCCTTGACGGTGCGGATCTGGTCCTTGTTGATACGGGTACGCTTGCCATCGAGCTGCTCGATTTCATAGAAACCGGAATCGTCATCGAAGCTCGGCTTGTCCACCGCCTGGATCTCACGGCCGTCGTTGAGAGTAACGACGGTTGGCGATGCACAGCCGGCGAGGGTGGCGAGGCCCAGGGCGAGCATGAAGGCAGGAAGGATCCGTTGGTTCATCATGTTTCTCCAGTTCGACGGTGCTAGTTGACTGTATGACGCAGGGCGCCATCGCAAGTTCCGTGCGCCAGTGCAGCATAGCGGCACAGGCCAGGCAGTGATCCATGACAATGCCAGGCTCGGCCCAGGCCAGTCGCCAGGCGCCCTGTGATATAAAAGCGGACATTCATTCCCTGCAACGGACCCAAGGCCTCCCATGAAAGCCAAGGCAGATGTACCTTTCGTTCCGCTGAACATCGCCGTGCTGACGGTCAGCGACACCCGCTCACTGGAAACCGATACGTCCGGCCAGATGTTTGTCGACCGCCTGACCGCTGCCGGCCATGCGCTGGCTGCGCGGGTGCTGCTCAAGGACGACCTCTACAAGATTCGCGCACAGGTCGCCACCTGGATCGCCGACGAACAGGTGCAGGTGGTGCTGATCACCGGCGGCACGGGCTTCACCGGGCGCGACAGCACGCCCGAGGCCGTTGCCTGCCTGCTGGACAAACAGGTCGATGGTTTCGGCGAACTGTTCCGGCAGATTTCGGTGGCCGATATCGGCACTTCGACCGTGCAATCGCGTGCGTTGGCGGGCCTGGCCAACGGTACCCTGGTGTGCTGCCTGCCGGGCTCGACCAACGCCGTGCGCACCGGTTGGGATGGCATTCTGGGCGAGCAGCTCGATGCGCGTCATCGGCCGTGCAATTTTGTCCCTCACCTGAAGCAGGCAGCGCCGTGTGAAAGCCGTGGCTGAGCCTGGTGCGGGACGGCCGCTGATGCCGCTCGAGCAGGCGCTGGAGCGCTTGCTGGGGCTGGCCGATGCCGCGCCGATCGAGGATGTCGAGCGCGTGCCGCTGGCTGACGCCGAAGGCAGGGTGCTGGCCTCGGCGCTGGTCGCCAGCCTCGACCTGCCGCCATGGCCGAACAGTGCCATGGACGGCTACGCGCTGCGCCTGGCTGACTGGCAGGGCGAGCCGTTGCCGGTCAGTCAGCGGATTTTCGCAGGCCATGCGCCCGCAGCCTTGCAGCCGGGCACCTGTGCGCGGATCTTCACCGGTGCGCCCCTGCCCGAAGGCGCCGACTGCGTTGAAATGCAGGAAAACGCCGAGGTACTGGATGATCAGCGCGTGCGCTTCCTGCAGCCGCTCAGACTTGACCAGAATGTCAGGCCACAAGGCCAGGAAACCCGCGCGGGCGAAACCGTGCTGGACAAGGGCACGCGGCTGGGGCCGATCGAGCTCGGCCTGGCGGCTTCACTTGGCCACGCGGAGCTTGACGTAGTCCGCCGGGTACGGGTTGCCGTGCTTTCGACCGGCGATGAGTTGGTCGAGCCGGGGTTGCCGCTGGGGCCTGGGCAAATCTACAACAGCAACCGCCGCTTGCTGGCCAGCTGGTTGCAGCGCCTGGGGTGCGAAGTGATCGACGTCGGGATCCTCGCCGATGACCTGGAGCTGACCCGGCAGTGCCTGGCCGGACTGGGCGATGTCGACCTGATCCTCTCTACCGGCGGTGTCTCGGTGGGCGAGGCGGATTACCTCGGCATCGCGCTGCGCGAGGCTGGTGAGCTGGCCTTGTGGAAGCTGGCGATCAAGCCTGGCAAGCCGCTTACCTTCGGTCATTACCGCGGTGTGCCAGTGATCGGTCTGCCCGGCAATCCGGCTTCGACCCTGGTCACCTTTGGTCTGCTGACCAGACCCTACCTGTTGCGCCGCCAAGGCGTCCAGTCCGTTGCGCCGTTGCAGTTCAACGTTCCCGCCGGTTTCGACTGGCCGAAGGCCGGCACGCGACGCGAGTACCTGCGCGGCCGTATCGAGGACGGCCAGGCACGAATCTACAAGAACCAGAGCTCGGGGGTGCTGCGCAGCGCTGCCTGGGCCGAGGGCCTGGTGGAAGTCAGGGAAGGACAGACGCCGCAGTGCGGCGACACTGTGCGGTTCATTCCCCTGAGCGAGCTACTCGGCTGACCGGCCGAACAGCACACCCAGCGGCAGCGCGTCATGTGGCGTCAGTTGCTGCTTGAGGCGCAGGTAGACACCCTCGAGCTCCTGCGCCGCGACGCTCCAGTCATGCCGTTGGCGGACGAACTCCCGCCCGGCCTGGGAAAGCTGGGACATGCGCCATGGCTGGTTGAGCAACTGGGTGACCAGCAGGGCGAGTTGATCGCCGTCGTCGCTGCCCAGATAGTGCTCTCCGTTGTTGACCTGCAGCCCCGAGACGCCCTTGCCGGTGGTGATCACCGGCAGTCCGGCGGCCATGGCCTCGAGGATCTTCACCTTGGAACCACCGCCGTATTTCAGTGGCGCGAAAAACACCGCCGAGCGCCGCTGCAGTTCGCGCAGGTCAGGCCGGTAGCCCATCCATTCGATGCGTGGGTCGTTCCAGCGCAGTTTCCAGCTTGAAGGCAAGGCATGCCCCGCGATGGCCAGGCGCACGGCCGGATTGCTCATCCACACCTGCGGAAGGATCTCGTCCAGGGCCCACTCGATGGCTTCGAGGTTCGCCCCGTACTCGAAATTGCCGACAAACAGCAGACGCTGGCTATGCACTGCAGGCTGCACCTTTTCGTAGTACGTGCAGTCGACGCCATCGACCACCACGTTGACCTCGCGCCCGCTGGCCTGGTGTATCCGTTCGGCATCGATGGCGCTGACCGTCACTACCTCGCTGGGCTGACGCAGCACGCGCTGTTCCCAGCGCCGGTGACGCCAGCGGTCGAACGCGTTGATCGGGCGCAACCACAGCGGCAGCCGGTTATGACAGGCTGCGTCACCGATCGATTCAAGGGTGTGCTCGCTGAGCATGTAGGGCACGACCCGGGCCTGCAGGGCTTTTTCATAAGGTTGGAAGCTGTAGCTGTGCTCGATCTGGATCACATCCCAGGGCTCGTTCAGCAATTGCTCGAAAACTCGCCGCAGGCGCGGCGCGAGTCCGTTGATGGTCACGCGCATGGGATAGTCGATGATCAGCGAGGCAACCAGGTTCAAGGGGCTGTGCAGTGCTCGCCGAGGCAGCACGATCAGGCGTTCGAGCCAAGGCTCGAGGGCCTCGCGGGCTGGATCGCTGAGCGGGACCTTTGACTGCACCAGCAAGGTGATGCGGTGACCGCGTTGTGCCAGGGCTCGTATCAGGTGGTATTGGCGGGTCTTGCTGCCACTGGTGGTGGGCCAGGGCAGGTAGGGCAGTGTCCAGAGTATGCGCATGAACCCATCCCTCCCTGTCAGGCGGGCAGTGACGACGTATGGCAGGGACGCGCGACCTGCAGTCGACGGGACTTTTCGGAGCGCGTCCTTAGCTATCAGTAAAGCGCAGGCAGCCTGCTTCGCCCAGGTATTCAGCGGCCGTTAGTCCCGTCGCCTGCGGCGCGTGTGCGCACGCCATGCAATATTTTTCGCAGCCGTGCAGTAAACCCTCTGCCGTGGTTGTCGAGATTGCGGGTGAACTCATTTCTGGAGACTGTTATGCAAGAGCGCAAGGCAATGCTGATCCTGCATGGCAAGCAGGCACTGAACGAGGATGTGCGTGCCGCGGTCGGCACGGTGCGCGAGCTCGGATGGACCCTGGACGTGCGCGTGACGTGGGAGGGCGGCGACGCCCAGCGGCTGGTCGGCGAGGCATTGGCGGCCGGTTATACGCACATCGTCGCAGGCGGCGGTGACGGCACGTTGCGGGATGTCGCGGAGACTATGGGGCTGGCCGGCACCTCGGCGAGCCTGGTGCTGCTGCCGCTGGGCACGGCCAACGATTTTGCCAAGGCCGCCGGGGTGCCGCTGGAGCCGTTGGCAGCCCTGCTGCTGCTCGACGTGCCAGCGCGGCCGGTGGACCTGGGACGGGTCGGCAACCAGTTGTTCCTGAACATGGCCACCGGCGGCTTCGGCACCCAGGTGACGGCCAATACCTCGGAAGACTTGAAGAAGGTCCTGGGCGGCGCGGCGTACCTGTTCACCGGCCTGTCGCGCTTCAGCGAGCTGCAGGCGGCGTCGGTGGAGCTGCATGGCCCGGATTTCCAGTGGCAGGGCGACCTGCTCGCCCTGGGTATCGGCAATGGCCGGCAGGCGGGCGGCGGGCATGTGCTGTGTCCCGAGGCGAGGGTCGATGACGGCTTGCTCGACGTCAGCATCCTGCCGGCGCCCCAAGAGGTGGTCGGGGCCTTGCGCGACCTGCTGGCAGGCGATGGGCTGTTCGTGCGGGCACGCTTGCCCTGGGTCGAGATCCGCAGCGCGAAGGGGCTTGATATCAACCTCGATGGCGAACCGCTACAGGGCGAAAGCTTGCGCTTCGAGGCCGTGCCGGGTGGGCTGCACCTGCATCTGCCGGTCGACTCGCCCTTGCTGGGTGGTCAGGCCAGCGCTTGACGGGCTGCGAAGGATCTCAGGACCAATGAGTCAAGCTGGGTGGCATGCGGCCGATACAGGGCGTGTGATTTCACTTTTTCTGATAAGTCCTGGGGTTTTTCAATGGCTGGCATTCTTGACGCGGTAAACCAACGAACGCAGCTGGTGGGTGAAAACCGCCTGGAAATCCTCATGTTCCGCCTGGCCGGCCGCCAGTTGTTCGCGATCAACGTGTTCAAGGTGCAGGAGGTTCTGCAGTTGCCCAAGCTGACCCTGATGCCCCAGCGCCACCCCTTCGTCTGCGGCGTGGTCAACTTGCGCGGCCAGACCCTGCCAGTGATCGACCTGTCCCAGGCCATCGGCATGCGCCCCCTGCAGCCGGGGCCCAACAGCACCATCATCGTCACCGAGTACAACCGCTCCGTGCAGGCGTTTCTGGTGGGCGGGGTGGACCGCATCGTCAACATGAACTGGGAAGCGATCATGCCGCCGCCGACCAGCGCGGGACGGCAGCATTATCTGACAGCGATCAGCAAGGTCGACGAGCAACTGGTCGAGATCATCGACGTGGAGAAGGTGCTGGCCGAGATCGTTCCCTACAGCGCCAAGGTCTCGCGCGACAAGCTGGAAGATCCGCTGCTGGCCCGTGCCCGTGGCCGTGAGGTATTGCTGGTGGATGATTCGAGCGTCGCCCTGGCGCAGTTGCGCGACACGCTCTCGCAGATCGGCGTGAAGATGCATGTGGCCAGCGACGGGCTCAAGGCGCTGCGCCTGCTCAAGAGCTGGGCGGACGCGGGTGAAGATATCTGCGAGAAGCTGCTGATGGTCTTTACCGACGCCGAGATGCCTGAAATGGACGGCTATCGCCTCACCACGGAAATCCGCAACGACCCGCGCCTGCGGGGTCTCTACGTGGTGCTGCATACCTCGCTGTCCGGCAGTTTCAACGAGTCGATGGTGAAGAAGGTCGGTTGCGACAACTTCCTGTCCAAATTCCAGCCCGACAAGCTCGTCGATGTGGTGCGCCAACGCCTGGCGCTTGACGAAACCACCGTCTAGGCCGTCTCCCGCGCCAGGTATAAGCTTGGGTTTTGACCTGGCATGGGATGGCAAGGATGTTTTTGAGTGCGATGTACCACTACCCGGTGAAGTCCTGCCGTGCTCAGGCATTGCAGCGGTCGCCGGTCGACCTGCTGGGGCTGGAGGGTGATCGGCGCTGGATGGTGGTCGAGGAACAGAACGGTCGGTTTCTGACCCAGCGTGCCTGCCCGAAACTCAGCCAGCTCGCGGCTCGCCATGGCGACGCCGGGCAGCTGCTGCTGGAGGCGCCTGGCCAGCCTGCGCTGGAAGTACGGGTGCCGATGGCCGACGAGAACCTGCGCGGGGTAATCCTGTGGCGTGACACGCTGCGCGTGCCGGATGCGGGCGATGCGGCGGCGGCCTGGCTTAGCCAGTTGCTCGACAAGCCCGTGCGGCTGGTGCATTGCCCAGAGCAGCGCGCTCGTTACCTGCCCAGCGGGTATGGACTGAACAGCGACCGCGCAGCGTTTCCGGATGGGTTTCCGTTGTTGCTGGTAGGCCAGGCGTCGGTCGATGACCTGAGCGTGCGCGTGGGCCGGCCCATGGAAGCTCTGCGGTTGCGGCCCAACCTGGTGATCGAGGGCAGTGCGGCATTTGCCGAGGACGGCTGGAAGCGTATCCGTATCGGGTCGCTGGAGTTTCGCGTACTGGCGCCGAGCGTGCGCTGCATCTTCACTACCCTGGATCCGCTGACGGGCGAGCGCAGCCCTGATCGCGAACCACTGACCACGCTCAAGAACTATCGGCAGAAGGACGGCGATGTGCTGTTCGGCCAGAACCTCGCGGTGGACGGGAGCGGGGTGCTGGAGGTGGGCATGGAGGTCGAGGTGCTCTGACCGCGGTGTGCCAGGGCCGGCCTCTTCACTGGCTTGTCAGCGAAGAGGCTGGCCCTGGCACAACAGGTTTCTACAGGTCGTCGAAGAACCGCTCGTGCCAGTCCACCAGCGGCTGTGGTGAGTTGAGCTTCTGCCCATAGATCACCGAGTACGACAGCACGTTCTGCACATACTGACGCGTCTCGTCGAACGGGATCGATTCGACCCACACGTCGAAACTCAGGTGATTGGCGCCACGCAACCATTGCCTCACCCGGCCTGGACCAGCGTTGTAGGCCGCCGAGGCCAGCACGCGGTTGCCGTTGAACTGGCTGTGCACCTGGCTGAGGTAAGCGGCGCCCAGCTGGATGTTCGTGTCCGGGTTGAGCACCTGAGCCTGTGAGGCCAGGGGGATATTGAACTTGCGCGCGGTCTCGCGGGCAGTGGCGGGCATCAGTTGCATCAGGCCACTGGCGCCGACGCTGGAACGGGCGTCTTCCATGAAGGCGCTTTCCTGGCGGGTAATGGCGAACACCCAGCTCGAGTGCAGGCCGCGTACCTTGGCTTCGCGCACGAGTGTCTCGCGGTGAGCCATCGGGAAGCGAATATCCAGGTCATCCCAGTACTGGGCCTGGCTGATGGTGCGGATGGCCGGGAAATACCAGCGCATCTGGTAGGCCAGGCGTGCCTGGGCGACCATTTCATCGCGGCTGAAGTGACGGCTGACGTAGTACCACTCGCGGCGGCCATCGACGATCTGGCCACGCGCATGGAATTCAAGCGCGCGACGGATCCCAGGGGTATTGCGAACCTTGTTGACCAGTTGCTGGCTCAGCACCAGTGGCTTGTGGTTGAGCTGGTAAGGGGTCTGCACGCGGTCGGCGGCCAGGAAACCGTAGAAGTCGCGTTCGCGCGCCACGGTCTTGTACAGCAGTGGGATCTGCGGGTTCTTCGGTTGCGCAAGTTCAAGGCTGCGGGCTTGCCAGTATTTCCAGCGGTTGCTGCTGGCCAGGTCCTCTGGCAGACGCTTGCTCAGCTCGTACGCATCTTCCCAGCGACCCAGGCGCAGCAGCAGGCGCATGCGCCACTCACTGACGGTGTTGTCGCGCAGCTCGGGGTCGTAGCGGGTCATCAGGTCGAGGGCGCGAGGGTCGTAGCGGCGCGCCAGGGTCAGGCCGATCTCGCGGGCGATGGCGACTTTTTCGTCACGGGAGAAGTGCATGCGCTGGGCGTAGTCATCGAGCAGCTGCATGGCACGTTCCGGGTCTTGCCGGGCCAGCCGGCGCAGGCCCAGGCTGACCACATCCGACATGGCCTCGTTGACCGGGCTGAAGCGCGACGGCTGGTTGAGCAGCTCCGGTTTTTGCGCGACGTCGATCAGCAGGCGGCCTTGCGGGCCGAGGGTGGTCAGGGTCTGCACCATGTTGCTGGCCAGTGCGTAGTTGCGCGCCTGGGCCGCAAGCTTGGCGCGCTGCCAGCGTTTGGCCTCGGTCAGTTGACCTTCGGCCGCCCACATCCCGAAGAGGGTGTCACAGGCAGCCGGTTGCGACTTGCCGACGTTCCACAGTTTTTCGGCGCTGGCGAAGCCTTCGGCGCGCTGGCCGTGGCTGAGCTGGTACTGGCCGTTGAGGCAGTCCAGTTCGGTGAAATTCAGCTTGGGGTCGTAGTACTTGACGAAAGGCTTCCAGTCGCCGCGCTCGGCCAGCCAGCGCAACCAGCGCAGCTTCATCCAGTTGGCCTGGGGCAGGTCGCCGTGCTTGGCGAGAAAACCTTCGATCTCTTCGTTGCTGGCAGTCTTGAGGCGGGCGGTGAGCTCGTCATAAGCCAGGTAGGGTGTCAGCGGATAGTCGCGGAGCTCCTGCGCATAGCGCAGGTACGGGCCCTTGTCGCCTTTGGCCAGGGCACGCTTGGCTTCATCGTAGTATCGGCGTTGCTGAGTGAGGTCGGCAGCCTGGACCGCGCTGGTGGTGCTGGCGGCGAGCAGCAGGCAGGAAACAATGTGAAACAGGCGGCTGCGCATGATACGTCCGGGCAGTTGAACCATGAAAAGTGACGGCGAGGCCAGCACTGTGGGGTTGTGTTGCTTAGCTTAGCCGGTTGGCGCGGGCGGAAGAAAGCATTGTGCTTGTATCGAGTTGTAATCACTCGACCGTTTGTAGGAAAGCACTTCGGCTGAGGTGTGCTTAATGTGCTGGAAGGTCAAGTCAGGTAGAATGCGCGCCCGGTTTTTGGAGAAGATCATGACCCTGCTCAAATTAAGCGATGTGTCCCTTGCGTTCGGCGCCATGCCGTTGCTGGACAAGGTGTCCTGGCAGATCGCCCGTGGTGAGCGGGTGTGCATCATCGGCCGCAACGGCACCGGAAAGTCGAGCATGCTGCGCCTCATCAAGGGCGAACAGAAGCCTGACGACGGTGAGATCTGGCGCGCCCCAGGCCTCAAGATCGGCGAGCTGCCGCAAGAGCTGCCGGTGGCCGACCAGCGCACGGTGTTCGACGTGGTTGCCGAAGGCCTCGATGGCGTGGGTGCGCTGCTGGCCGAGTACCACCACCTGAGCCAGAACATCCACACCGACGAAGACCTGAACAAGCTGATGCATGTTCAGCAGGATCTCGAAGCCCGTGATGGCTGGCGCCTGCAGCAACTGGTCGACAGCACCCTCAGCCGCTTGCAGCTGCCTGCCGACAAGACCCTGGCCGAGCTGTCCGGTGGCTGGCGCCGCCGTGTGCTGCTGGCCCAGGCGCTGGTGTCCGAGCCGGACCTGCTGCTGCTCGACGAGCCGACCAACCACCTGGACATCGGTGCGATCGCCTGGCTCGAAGAGGCCCTCAACGGCTTCGGCGGCGCCGTGCTGTTCATCACCCACGACCGTTCCTTCCTGCAGAACCTGGCTACGCGGATCCTGGAACTGGACCGCGGCGGGCTGATCGACTGGAACGGCGACTACGCAAGCTTCCTGGTGCACAAGGAGGCCACGCTGGCCGCCGAGGAAACTGCCAACGCCTTGTTCGACAAGAAGCTGGCCCAGGAAGAGGTCTGGATCCGCCAGGGCATCAAGGCTCGCCGCACCCGCAACGAAGGCCGGGTGCGTGCGCTCAAGGCCCTGCGGGTCGAGCGTGGCGAGCGTCGCGAGCGGCAGGGCAAGGCCAACATCCAGCTGGATGTCGCCGAGAAATCCGGCAAGCAGGTGATGGTGCTGGAAAACGTCAGCTTCAGTCATGCCGGTGGTCCGGAGCTGGTCAAGGACTTTTCCATGGTCCTGCAGCGCCAGGACCGCATTGGTCTGTTGGGCGCCAACGGTACCGGCAAGACCACCTTGCTCAAGCTGATGCTGGGCGATCTGCAACCGACTGGCGGCAAGGTCGAGTCGGGCACGCGTCTTGAAGTGGCCTACTTCGACCAGTTGCGTCACCAGCTCGACCTGGAAAAAACAGTGATCGACAACCTTGCCGAGGGCCGCGACTTCATCGAGATCGATGGCCAGAACCGGCATGTACTCAGCTACCTGGGCGATTTCCTGTTCAGCCCGCAACGTGCACGTACCCCAGTCAAGGCATTGTCGGGTGGTGAACGTGCGCGCCTGCTGCTGGCCAAGCTGTTCAGCAAGCCGGCCAACCTGCTGGTGCTCGACGAACCGACCAACGACCTGGACGTCGAAACCCTCGAGTTGCTCGAGGAAGTGCTCTCGGCGTTCAAGGGCACCGTGCTGATGGTAAGCCACGACCGGGCATTCCTGGATAACGTGGTTACCAGCACGCTGGTGTTCGAAGGCGAGGGCAAGGTGCGCGAATATGTCGGCGGCTACCAGGACTGGATCCGCCAGGGCGGTTCGCCAAAGCTGCTCGGAGTAAGCGAAAGCAAGTCGGGCAAGTCGTCGCTCAACAGCGCCGTGGTCGAGGCTGCACCGGTGGTCGAGCCTGCGCCTGCGGCAAGCGTGGATCCCGCGAAAAAGAAACTCAGCTACAAGCTGCAGCGCGAGCTGGAGTCCCTGCCTGGGCAGATCGATGAGGTAGAGCAGAAGATGGCGCAGGTTCAGGAGGAGATCAACGCATCGAACTTCTACCAGCGCCCGATCGGCGAAACCACTGCAGTGCTGGCGAGTCTCGAAAAGCTTCAGGCCGAGCTGGATATCCTGGTCGAGCGCTGGGCTGAATTGGACAGCTGACCGAACACGCCACCCGGCGCACAGGCGCCGGGTGGCGGGGTGTCATTCCTTTTTCTGCAAGCGGACCGCCAGCACGTCGCACGGCGCGCCGTGCAGCACGTCATTGGCGGTCGAGCCCAGCAGCAGGGCCAGGCCGTGGCGGCCATGGCTGCCGACCACGATCAGGTCGCACTGGTACTCCTTGGCCAGTTGGTGGATCTCCTGGCGTGGCTGGCCGTAGGTAAGATGCGAGTCGCCACGCGGGATGTCCGGATACTTGACGAAAAGGCGGTCCATGCGTTCCTTGGCCTGGTCGAACTGCTGCTGTTGCAGCTGCGACAGGTCCATCGGCACATCGCCCCCAAACGCCATGGCCATGGGTTCGACGATATGTACCAGCGAAACCTTGGTAGTGCCGAGCGAGGCGAGCTTCATGGCACGCTTGATCACCGGGTCGCATTCTTCGGTCAGGTCTACGGCAACCAATATATGTTCGTAGGACATGAGCAGTTCTCCTGACAATCGCGATAGTTGAAGTATGGTCGGTTTCAGGCTGATCGCTGTGAATCTCGGCTAACCAGCTCATTTGCAACGCTTTATGGGAACAACAGATATGACGATATGGCTGGTTGTGTCAATCATTGCCTTGATTCTCAGCCCCCTTGCGTGGCTGCGTCCCTCGCGAAATCAGAGCGTGCGGATGAATCTGCGTCTGGAGGGCAGGCGCATGGGGCTGGCCATGCAGCTGGCCCCCCAGCAGTGGCCGCACTGGCTGGGCAGGCATGCGCCTGACCCTTGCCCGCAGTACCATCGCGGACGGAGCAAAGGGCGAAGCGACACCTGGTGCTATTGGCAGCTGACGCCTGGGGTATGGCTCAACCAGTGGCGCGAGCCCTGCGACGACGCCCGGGTGCAGGCCCAGCTCGCGCGCTTGCCCGAGAGCGTCTACAAGGTCGAGGCTGGCACCCAGATGCTCGCCCTCTACTGGAGCGAGCGGGGCGAGAAATCTGTATTGCAGGATATTGCCGAGGTACTTGAAGCACTCGCTTGAGCCTGTCCCGTCAGGGCGTCAAACGGCACCGCGGGGCCAGCCCGCTCCCAGGCTCTGGGAGCGGGCTGGCCCCGCGGTGTTTTCAACTATAGCCATCAAGGCCAGGCAGGCCGGGAACGTTTCGTTCGACTAGGACTATAGCTGCTCCTTGCCATCACGCTGCAAATCCTTGCAGCTTTTTCCTCATGGCGGGTGTCTATCGCTAGCACCGAGCTGTGCCCCTGAACGCCACAAAATGACCGGAAAGTCGCGTTTTCGCCGTGCTTGAGAGCATTTGACAACGTCTGGCTTTTCAGTGAATGTGTGCGTACCCAAATCAAACGGGCGTATGAATTGAGCGTTTGTATGTCGAACAGCTCCTGCATATTTCCCGACTATCGCGCTGACGGGTGTGCCTGGTGGGCTTGCTCCCAGAGATCAGCGTGTACAGTTTTCAGCTTCCATATCGTGGAGATCAGTTGATGATTTACGAAGGTAAAGCCATCACGGTTAAGGCTCTTGAAAGCGGCATCGTCGAGCTGCGCTTCGACCTCAAGGGTGAGTCCGTCAACAAATTCAACCGTCTGACCCTTGGCGATCTGCGCCAGGCCGTGGACGCCATCAAGGCCGACGCCGCGATCAAGGGTGTGATTGTCAGCAGTGGCAAGGACGTGTTCATCGTCGGCGCGGACATCACCGAGTTTGTCGACAACTTCAAGCTGCCCGAGGCCGAGCTGGTAGCCGGCAACCTGGAAGCCAACCGGATCTTCAGCGATTTCGAAGACCTGCAGCTGCCGACGGTGGCCGCTATCAACGGCATCGCCCTGGGCGGTGGGCTGGAGATGTGCCTGGCGGCGGATTACCGCGTCATGGCCAGCACCGCGAAGATCGGCCTGCCGGAAGTCAAGCTGGGTATCTACCCGGGCTTCGGCGGCACCGTGCGCCTGCCGCGCCTGATCGGTGCGGACAACGCCATCGAGTGGATTGCCTCCGGCAAGGAAAACCGTGCCGAGGAGGCCCTCAAGGTCGGCGCGGTCGATGCGGTAGTGGCGCCTGAACATCTGCAAGCCGCAGCTCTGGACCTGATCAAACGCGCCATTGCGGGCGAGTTCGACCATAAGGCCAAGCGCCAGCCCAAGCTCGACAAGCTCAAGCTCAACGCCATCGAGCAGATGATGTCGTTCGAGACCGCCAAGGGGTTCGTGGCCGGCCAGGCAGGGCCGAATTATCCAGCGCCTGTCGAAGCTATCAAGACCATCCAGAAGGCTGCCAACTTTGGCCGTGACAAGGCCATCGAAGTCGAAGCAGCAGGCTTCGCCAAGCTGGCGCGCACCTCCGTTGCCGAGAGCCTGATCGGCCTGTTCCTCAATGACCAGGAACTCAAGCGCAAGGCCAAGGCCCACGACGAGATCGCCAATCCGGTGAGGCAGGCCGCCGTGCTGGGCGCTGGCATCATGGGCGGTGGCATCGCCTATCAGTCGGCGGTCAAGGGTACGCCGATCCTGATGAAGGACATTCGCGAAGACGCTATCCAGCTGGGTCTGAACGAGGCTTCCAAGCTGCTCGGCAAGCGGGTGGAGAAGGGGCGCCTGACCCCTGCGAAGATGGCCGAGGCACTCAACGCCATTCGCCCGACCCTGTCGTACGGCGACTTCGGCAATGTCGACATCGTCGTCGAAGCCGTGGTCGAGAACCCGAAGGTCAAGCAGGCAGTGCTCGCGGAAGTGGAAGGGCAGGTCAAGGAGGGTACGATCCTGGCCTCCAACACCTCGACCATCTCCATCAATCTGCTGGCCAAGGCCCTCAAGCGGCCGGAAGACTTCGTCGGCATGCACTTCTTCAACCCTGTGCACATGATGCCCCTGGTCGAGGTGATCCGCGGGGAGAAGTCCAGTGACGTGGCGGTCGCCACCACGGTGGCCTACGCCAAGAAGATGGGCAAGAACCCCATCGTGGTCAACGACTGCCCGGGCTTTCTGGTCAACCGCGTGCTGTTCCCGTACTTCGGTGGTTTTGCCAAGCTGGTGAGTGCGGGCGTCGACTTCGCGCGTATCGACAAAGTGATGGAGAAGTTCGGCTGGCCGATGGGCCCGGCGTATCTCATGGACGTAGTGGGCATCGACACCGGGCATCATGGCCGGGACGTGATGGCCGAGGGCTTCCCTGACCGCATGAAGGACGATCGCCGTTCCGCTGTCGACGCCCTGTACGAGGCCGAGCGCCTGGGCCAGAAGAACGGCAAGGGTTTCTACGCCTACGAGACCGACAAGCGCGGCAAGCCGAAGAAGGTGGCCGACCCGGCGGCGCTCGAAGTGCTCAAGCCGATCGTCTTCGAACAGCGTGAAGTGAGCGACGAAGACATCATCAACTGGATGATGATCCCGCTGTGCCTTGAAACCGTTCGTTGCCTGGAAGACGGCATTGTCGAAACCGCCGCCGAGGCCGACATGGGCCTGGTGTACGGCATCGGCTTCCCTCCCTTCCGTGGGGGCGCACTGCGCTACATCGATTCGATCGGGGTTGCCGAGTTCGTCGCCCTGGCCGACCGGTACGCCGATCTGGGGCCGCTGTACCAGCCCACCGCGAAGCTGCGTGAAATGGCCAAGAACGGCCAGCGCTTCTTCGGCTAAGCGCCCAACGATATAGAGCGAGAGAACAGATATGAGCCTGAATCCAAGAGACGTGGTGATTGTCGACTTCGGTCGCACGCCGATGGGCCGCTCCAAGGACGGCATGCACCGCAACACCCGCGCCGAAGACATGTCGGCGCACCTGATCAGCAAGCTGCTCGAGCGCAACGGCAAGGTCAATCCGGCAGAAGTCGAGGACGTCATCTGGGGCTGTGTCAACCAGACCCTCGAGCAGGGCTGGAACATTGCCCGCATGGCCTCGCTGATGACGCCGATCCCGCATACTGCGGCGGGTCAGACTGTCAGCCGCCTGTGCGGCTCGTCGATGAGCGCGCTGCACACGGCGGCACAGGCCATCATGACCGGCAACGGTGATGTCTTCGTGGTTGGCGGCGTCGAGCACATGGGCCATGTCAGCATGATGCACGGCGTCGACCCGAACCCGCACATGTCGCTGCATGCGGCCAAGGCCTCGGGCATGATGGGCCTGACCGCCGAGATGCTCGGCAAGATGCATGGCATCACCCGTGAGCAGCAAGACCAGTTTGCCCTGCGTTCGCACCAGCTTGCCCACCAGGCGACGGTCGAAGGCAAGTTCAAGGACGAGATCATCCCGATGCAGGGCTATGACGAGAACGGCTTCCTCAAGGTCTTCGACTACGACGAAACCATCCGCCCGGAAACCACCCTCGAAGGCCTGGCGTCCCTCAAGCCTGCCTTCAACCCCAAGGGTGGCACCGTGACTGCCGGTACTTCGTCGCAGATCACCGACGGCGCCTCGTGCATGATTGTCATGTCGGCGCAGCGCGCCCAGGACCTCGGCATCCAGCCCCTGGCGGTAATCCGCTCGATGGCAGTGGCCGGCGTCGACCCCGCAATCATGGGCTACGGGCCGGTGCCAGCGACCCACAAGGCGCTCAAGCGCGCGGGTCTGACCATGGCCGATATCGACTTCATCGAGCTCAACGAAGCCTTCGCTGCACAGGCCCTGCCAGTGCTCAAGGATCTGAAAGTGCTCGACAAGATGAATGAGAAGGTTAACCTGCACGGCGGCGCTATCGCTTTGGGGCACCCTTTCGGTTGCTCCGGGGCGCGGATTTCCGGCACTCTGCTCAATGTCATGAAGCAGAACGGCGGTACCTTGGGGGTCGCGACCATGTGCGTCGGCCTGGGCCAGGGCATCACCACTGTCTTCGAACGCGTCTGACCGCGCGGGATGGACAGCAGCCGGGGCCTTGTGCCCCGGTTTTTGTTTTTTGCAGGATTTATTTCAAGAGGGTTATCGACATGCAGATACAGCCAGGCATATACCGGCATTACAAGGGGCCTGAGTATCGTGTGTTCGACGTCGCACGGCACTCCGAGACCGAGGAATGGGTGGTCTACTACCAGTGTCTGTATGGTGATTACGGACGTTGGGTGCGGCCCTTGTCGATGTTTGTCGAATCCGTCGAGGTTGACGGCGAACAGGTCCCGCGCTTTGCTCTGGTCAAGGCCGAAAAGGGTATGTTCGAGCGTGCGGATGCCGAGGGCGGCTGAGCCATCGCGCTTGACCTCACCTTGTCGCCACTATATATAGCGGTGCCGCGTCAGGGCACCTGCCGTGTTTTTATTTTTCAGATTCAGGAATACTCCGATCCATGGGCAAATCGCTGGTCATTGTGGAATCCCCGGCTAAGGCCAAGACCATCAACAAGTACCTGGGCACCCAGTACGTGGTGAAGTCGAGTATCGGCCATATCCGAGACCTCCCCACCAGTGGCTCGGCGAGCGCCTCCAAGGAGCCTGCCGCCAAGCGTGGCAAGGCTGCGGCGGGCGAGGCGCCGGCACTGTCGCCCAAGGAAAAGGCGCGCAAGCAGCTGATCGCCCGCATGGGGGTCGACCCGGACCACGGCTGGAAAGCCAAGTACGAGATCCTTCCCGGCAAGGAAAAGGTGATCGAAGAGCTGCGCCGCCTGGCCAAGGATGCCGACACCATCTATCTCGCAACCGACTTGGACCGCGAAGGGGAAGCCATTGCCTGGCACCTGCGCGAAGCCATCGGCGGCGATGACAGCCGCTACAAGCGCGTGGTGTTCAACGAAATCACCAAGAAAGCCATCCAGGAAGCGTTCTCGCAGCCGGGCGAACTCGATATTCATCGGGTCAACGCCCAGCAGGCGCGGCGCTTCCTCGACCGCGTGGTGGGCTACATGGTCTCGCCACTGCTGTGGTCGAAGATCGCCCGTGGCCTGTCGGCCGGCCGTGTGCAATCGGTGGCGGTGAAGCTGGTGGTCGAGCGTGAGCGCGAGATCCGCGCCTTCAATCCCGAAGAGTACTGGGAAATCCACGCTGACCTGGGCACCGCCAAGAACGCCAAGGTGCGTTTCGACGTCACTCGCGAAAAGGGCGAGGCCTTCAAGCCGCTCAACGAAGCCCAGGCCATGGCTGCCGTGGACAAGCTCAAGAGCTCCAGCTACAGCATCGTCAAGCGTGAAGACCGCCCGACCAGCAGCAAGCCGTCGGCGCCGTTCATCACCTCGACCTTGCAGCAGGCCGCGAGCAACCGTCTGGGCTACGGTGTGAAGAAAACCATGATGATGGCCCAGCGTCTCTATGAGGCCGGCTACATCACCTACATGCGTACAGACTCGACCAACCTGTCGACTGACGCGGTGGAAATGGCCCGTACCTACATCGAGCAGGAATTCGGCAAGCAATACCTTCCAGAAGGGCCGGTGGTCTACGGCAGCAAGGAGGGTGCCCAGGAGGCGCACGAAGCGATCCGGCCTTCGGATGTCAACACTCATCCGAGCAAGGTCAGCGGGATGGAGCGTGATGCAGAGCGCCTGTACGAGCTGATCTGGCGCCAGTTCCTGGCCTGCCAGATGCCACCTGCGCAATACCTGTCGACGAGCGTCACGGTCGCGGCAGGCGACTTCGAGCTGCGTGCCAAGGGCCGTATCCTCAAGTTCGACGGTTATACCCGAGTGCTGCCGCAGCAGAGCAAGCCGGGCGAAGACGACGTCCTGCCAGACATGGCCCAGGGCGAGGCGCTCAAGCTGATCCAGCTCGACCCGAGCCAGCATTTCACCAAGCCACCGGCGCGCTTCTCCGAAGCCAGCCTGGTCAAGGAAATGGAAAAACGTGGCATCGGTCGCCCGTCGACCTATGCGGCGATCATCTCTACCATCCAGGACCGTGGCTATGTCACCTTGCATAACCGCCGGTTCTATTCGGAAAAGATGGGCGACATCGTCACCGAGCGCTTGTCCGAGAGCTTCTCCGACCTGATGGACTACGGCTTCACCGCGGGCATGGAAGAAAACCTCGACGACGTGGCGCAGGGCGAGCGCGACTGGAAAAACGTGCTCGACGAGTTCTACGGCGACTTCAGCAAGAAGCTGCAGACCGCCGAGTCGGCCGAGAACGGCATGCGCGCCAACCAGCCGACGCTGACCAGCATCGCCTGCAAGGAATGCGGTCGGCCGATGATGATCCGTACTGCGTCCACCGGCGTGTTCCTTGGCTGCTCAGGCTACAGCCTGCCGCCGAAGGAACGTTGCAAGGCTACCGTCAACCTGGTGCCGGGCGACGAGATCGCTGCCGATGACGAAGGCGAATCGGAATCGCGTGTGCTGCTCAGCAAGCACCGCTGCCCGATCTGCGCGACGGCGATGGATGCCTACCTGCTCGACGAGAAGCACAAGCTGCACATCTGCGGCAACAACCCGGACTGTGTCGGTTACGAGATCGAAGAGGGCAGCTACCGCATCAAGGGCTACGAAGGGCCGAGCCTGGAGTGCGACAAGTGCGGCAGCGAGATGCAGCTCAAGACTGGCCGTTTCGGCAAGTTCTTCGGCTGTACCAATCCTGAGTGCAAGAACACCCGCAAGCTGCTCAAGAGCGGTGAGGCAGCGCCGCCCAAGATGGATGCGGTGAAGATGCCTGAGCTCAAGTGCGAGAAGGTGGACGATACCTACGTGCTGCGCGATGGTGCTTCGGGGTTGTTCCTGGCTGCCAGCCAGTTCCCGAAGAATCGCGAGACCCGTGCGCCGCTGGTGATGGAGATTGTCCCGCACAAGGACGAGATCGATCCGAAGTACCACTTCCTGTGCGAAGCGCCGAAGAAAGACCCGGACGGCCGTCCGACCGTTATCCGCTATAGCCGCAAGACCAAGGAGCAGTACGTGCAGTCCGAAGTCGAAGGTAAGCCTACGGGCTGGAAAGCGTTCTATGACGGCAAGGCGTGGAAGATCGAAGACAAGCGCTAGGCTTCGTCCTCGGGACCACCGCCAATCTGTGGGCGCGGGTTTACCCGCGAACACCGGCAAAGCCGGTACCAGACACCGGGTCGACTTCTTCGCGGCTGAAGCTGCTCCCATAGGTTTGTTGGGGGCGGCAGGGGCAGGATCGGCTTGCCTGCGATCCTGCAATCCGTGAAACTGATCTGCCGCCTCGCAGCCTTTCGGAGGGCGCCACCATGGCCCAGGAACTCTACACCCGTACCAACCAGAAACTCTTCTTCGCGGGCCTTGCGCTCGAATCCTTGGCCAGGGCGCAGGGCGGTCAGGCCATGAATGCCCAGGGCCTGGTGCAGGCCGAGCGCGAAGCGGCTCTGTTCCATCTCTATGGAGCGCTGTTGGGGCTGTGTCACGAGATTGCCGGTTTCTATCGACTGCCACAGGCCGGCGCGACACGTGCCGAGCTGCTGCTCAGCGACGAGATGCTCGACACCGTTGCCATCCCCGAAATGGCCGAGATGGTCGAGCTGGCGCGCAACCCTCACACCTGGCTTGCGCAGCTGCTTAAAGCGCATGCCGACCTGTACCGACCGCCGGTCGCGAAAAAAGCGCCGAAGGGCGATGTCACCCAGCCGCTGATCCAAGCGGTGAGCCTGGACGAAACCGACGTTGCGCCGCTCTCGCGCGAGGAGCTGGAAAGCTGGCGGCAGAACCTCAAGGACCTGACCCGACGTTTTCGCGAAGCGTTGAGTGAGTGCTGACCAGGGCGGTCGCTGGTACACTAGCCGCCTTTCGTGGAGAACAGCCCTTTATGTCAACGTCCTTTCTTGAAATTGTCGAGTTGCCTGATGGCCGGATCGAGCTGCGCCGCGCCGAGGACGAAGGTCCTCTGGTAACCCTGGATTTCTCCGAGGATGCCAAGGCGTTTCTGCAGGGACAGCACGTGGAAGTGGCCAAGGCCATGCTCAGCGTCGGCGTTCAGATGGCTGGCCGTCTCGCCGAAGGTGAGCTCGAACGCGACGAAGGTCCGCGCGTTCTGCATTGAGTCTTACGCCGGATTTCCCCGGGGCGGGAAATCCGTCTTGCAAAGCCTGATCATCAGCCGAGGCGGATGTTCAGGCTTTGTGCGTTTCCGGTCTCGGCGGCGCGAACCAGCTGTTGGCGTGAGCTGGCATTGAGAGCGCCCAGCCAGCTGACTACGGTGTGGCTACGGCCAAGGCGCAGGGCCTCGCAGGACAGTTGCAGCGCGCTCTGTTTGCCGCGCGGCTTGAGCAGCAGGATGCGTTCGCGGTTCAGCCCGGCGTCACGCAGCCAGGCGTGGGTCAGGCTGGCGGGTGGGTCGATCAGGGTCAGCCAGCGGGCATCCTGTTCTTCGCTAAGCTCGCGCAGCACAGGCGCGAGCAGGCTGTGGCAGTGGCCCGGCGCACCGCGCAACGACAGTTCGCTGAACGCCTCTGGCAGGTTGCTGTGGCGTGGAGGTTCGCTCACCTTCAGGCCGGGCAGCACGGGCTGGGACAGGAAGGCTTCGAACAGCGAAAGCTGGGCTTGGTGGGGTGCGTGGGTGTACTGCATGTCGCCTCCTGTTATCGGCGTATGACGCCAACGCTCAAGCCCTCGATCACCAGCTCCTGGTCTTTCAGGTTGACTTCGATTGGGGCAAATTCGGGGTTTTCGGCCAGCAGCCAGACTCTGTTGCCTTCTCGCTTGAAGCGCTTGACCGTCACTTCGTCACCCAGCCGGGCGACCACGATCTGGCCATTGCGGGCTTCGCGGGTGGTGTGCACGGCCAGCAGGTCGCCATCGACAATGCCGACATCCCGCATGCTCATGCCGCGTACGCGCAACAGATAGTCGGCGCGGGGATGGAAGAAGGCCGGGTTGATGTTGCAGGATTCCTCGATGTGCTGCTGCGCCAGGATCGGCGCACCGGCGGCGACCCGGCCGATGATCGGCAAGCCGCTGTCGTCGGCCTTGGTCTCATGGCCCGGGATGCGGATGCCGCGCGATGCGCCTGGCGTCATCTCGATAGCACCCTTGCGGGCCAGTGCCTTGAGGTGTTCCTCGGCGGCATTGGGTGACTTGAAACCCAGCTCCTGCGCAATTTCCGCGCGGGTCGGCGGGAAGCCGTTATCGTCCAGGCAGCGTTTTATGAATGCAAGGATCTCGGCTTGGCGTGGCGTCAGTTTAAGCATGGCGGGCGCTCTGTCTTTTTGTACAGTGACTGGAATTATATACAGTAGTTGGGAAGCTGCAAGCGACAAGCTGCAAGTGGCAGGCAAAAGCCCGTGGCGACGCTTCTTCTTGCAGCCTGGCGCTTGAGGCTTGCCGCTGTGAAAGGCTGTGGTTTAATGGCGACCGGGCAGTCACGAAGCCTTGACAGGTACCTGTCTGAAACGTATGTTTCAAACAACTGTTTGTCAGGCGGATTATTCATGGCCCAGTCGGAAACCGTTGAACGCATTCTCGATGCTGCCGAGCAGCTGTTCGCGGAAAAAGGTTTCGCTGAAACCTCGTTGCGGCTCATCACCAGCAAGGCCGGCGTCAACCTGGCAGCGGTGAACTACCACTTCGGCTCCAAGAAGGCACTGATCCAGGCGGTGTTCTCACGCTTCCTCGGCCCGTTCTGCGCGAGCCTCGAGCGCGAACTCGAGCGCCGCCAGGCACGCCCTGAGCTGAAACCATCGCTTGAAGAGCTGCTCGAGATGCTGGTCGAGCAAGCCCTGGCGGTGCAGCCGCGCAGTGGCAATGACCTGTCCATCTTCATGCGTCTGCTGGGGCTGGCCTTCAGCCAGAGCCAAGGCCATCTTCGGCGGTACCTTGAAGACATGTACGGCAAGGTGTTCCGCCGCTACATGCTGCTGGTCAACGAAGCGGCCCCGCGCATTCCACCCCTGGAGCTCTTCTGGCGCGTGCATTTCATGCTTGGCGCCGCAGCGTTCAGCATGTCCGGCATCAAGGCGCTGCGGGCAATTTCAGAGACCGACTTCGGCGTCGACACTTCCATCGAGCAAGTCATGCGCCTGATGGTGCCGTTCCTGGCCGCCGGCATGCGTGCCGACAGCGGCGTCACCCATGAGGCGATGGCTGCAGCGCAGTTGCGCCCACGCGGCAAATCCGCCAGTACGTCGGCCCCGGCCAAGGCCTGAAGACCCCACCTGAACTTGAAGGATCCCTTATGACCGTCAGCCTGCAAGGCTCCCTGATGGTGGATATCGCCGGTACCTGGCTGACCGCCGAGGACCGCCAGTTGCTGCGCCAGCCCGAAGTGGCCGGCCTGATCATCTTCGCCCGCAATATAGAGAGCCCGCGCCAGGTGCGTGAGCTGTGCGCCTCGATCCGGGCGATACGCCCGGAGCTGATCCTGGCGGTCGACCAGGAAGGTGGCCGGGTCCAGCGGCTGCGCCAGGGCTTTGTGCGTCTGCCTGCGATGCGCGCCATTGCCGACAACGACAACGCCCAGACCCTGGCCGAACAGTGCGGCTGGCTGATGGCGACCGAAGTGCTGGCTGTTGGCCTGGACCTGAGCTTTGCTCCGGTACTGGATCTGGATCACCAGCGCAGCGCCGTGGTCGGCAGCCGCGCCTTCGAGGGCGATCCCGAGATCGCCACGCAGCTGGCCGGGGCTTTCATCCGCGGCATGAATGCCGCGGGCATGGCGGCGTGCGGCAAGCATTTCCCTGGACACGGCTGGGCCGAGGCGGACTCCCATGTGGCCATCCCCACCGACGAGCGCAGCCTTGAACAGTTGCGCCAGGCCGACCTGCTGCCTTTCTCGCGTTTGAGCGGCCAGTTGGCGGCGGTCATGCCCGCCCATGTGATCTACCCGCAGGTCGATAACCAGCCCGCCGGCTTCTCGCGTCGCTGGCTGCAGGACATCCTGCGTGGTGAGTTGGGCTTCAAGGGCGTGATCTTCAGCGACGATCTGTCGATGGCGGGTGCGCACGTGGTTGGCGATGCCGCCAGCCGTATCGAGGCCGCGCTCAGTGCCGGCTGCGACATGGGGCTGGTGTGCAACGACCGGGCCGCAGCGGAGCTGGCCCTGAGCGCCGCGCAGCGGCTGAAGGTACAGCCCTCGCCGCGGATCGCGCAGATGCGTGGGCAAGGCTTCGCGCGCACCGATTACCGCCAGCAGCCGCGCTGGCTGGAGGCGCTCGGAGCGTTGAAGGACGCGCAGCTGGTGGATTGAGCGAGCGTTGCTTGCGGCATGACGATGTTACCCATTACTTCGCCCCGGCCCGCTTGCCGGGCAGGGGGGCGAAGAGGGCTTCGATCTCTTCGTCTTCCATCCGCCATTGCCCTGCCTGGCCGCCGTCGAGCAGTCCGGCCGCCAGTGCCGCCTTCTCCTGTTGCAGCTTCTGGATCTTCTCCTCCACCGTCCCGCGGGTGATCAGCTTGAACACGAATACCGGTTTGTCCTGACCGATCCGGTAGGCGCGGTCGGTAGCCTGGTTCTCGCTGGCCGGGTTCCACCAAGGGTCGTAGTGGATGACGGTATCTGCGGCGGTGAGGTTCAGGCCGGTGCCGCCAGCCTTGAGGCTGATCAGGAACACGCGGGTATCGCCGTTCTGGAATTCCTGCACCGGGGCGCGGCGGTCCCGGGTGTCGCCGGTCAGCAGGCTATAAGATACCTGGCGTTTCTGCAGCTCCTGCTCGATCAGCGACAGCATCGCGGTGAACTGGGAAAACAGCAGCACCCGGCGGCCTTCGCTGAGCAGCTCTTCGAGCATCTCCAGCAGGCTGCCGAGCTTGCCCTTGTCAGTCTGCGAACTCTTCACCTCGACCCCTTTGACCAACCGCAGGTCGCAGCAGACCTGGCGAAGCTTCAGCAGCGCGTCGAGGATCACGATCTGGCTGCGCGCCGCCCCGTTGCGGGCGATTTCACTGCGGACTTTCTCGTCCATTGCCACCCGTACGGTCTCGTAGGTATCGCGCTGGGCGTCGCTGAGCTCGACCCAGTGCACCATCTCGGTCTTGGGCGGCAGTTCGCTGGCCACCTGCTCCTTGGTGCGGCGCAGCAGGAATGGACGGATGCGGCTGGCCAGGTGCGCCATGCGCTCCCGGTCGCCATGGCGTTCGATCGGCGTGCGGTAGTCCTGGGTGAAGCGCTTGCTGTCGCCCAGCCAGCCGGGCATCAGGAAGTGGAACAGCGACCACAGCTCGCCCAGGTTGTTTTCCATCGGCGTGCCCGTCAGGCACACGCGCTGGTTGGCGGTCAGTTCGCGCGTGGCCAGTGCGGCCTTGCTGTTGGCGTTCTTGATGTTCTGCGCTTCATCCAGCACCAGCACATGCCAGGGCTGCGCCTTGTGGTGAGCCACGTCGCGTGGGAGCAGGGCATAGGTGGTCAGGATCAGGTCGTAGTCGTGCAGCGACTTGAAATGCTTGTTGCGCCCAGCGCCCTGCAGTGCCAGCACGCGCAGAGCGGGGGCGAAGCGCTGGGCTTCGTCTAGCCAGTTGGGTACGAGGCTGGTCGGCATGACCGCCAGCGCAGGATGCTGCAGACGCCCGGCCTGTTTTTCCAGCAGCAGGTGCGCCAGGGTCTGCAAGGTCTTGCCCAGGCCCATGTCGTCGCCCAGGATGCCGCCAATGCCCAGCTCGCGCAGGGCCTGCAGCCAGTTCAGGCCTTGCTGCTGGTAGGGGCGCAGGGTGGCGTTGAGCCCTGCCGGTGGCTCGACCTGCCACTCGCGCGCATCGCGCAGGCGACGGCCGAGGTCGCGCACGCGGGCGCCACCTTCCCATTGCAGGGGCAGGGATTCCATGTCGTTCAGGCGCGGCGCATCGGCGGTCGGCAGGCGCAGGGAAGGGCCGC
This sequence comes from Pseudomonas fluorescens, assembly GCF_902498185.1. GTDB lineage: Bacteria > Pseudomonadota > Gammaproteobacteria > Pseudomonadales > Pseudomonadaceae > Aquipseudomonas > Aquipseudomonas fluorescens_BS. The sequence goes on from NZ_CABVIX010000001.1 coordinate 258,177, forward strand.
TGCTGTCATCACCCAGGTACAGCTCGCCGAGCGTCTTCATCACTGTCTTGATCCGCCCGTAGGGCAGTGCCACGCGCAAGGCCGGGCTGTCGTGGCGGGCGCGGTTCAGGTCGATCAGCAGGTGCTCATCGTCGCTGCGCCTGGCGAGCTCCGAGGGTCGCAGCAGTTCCGGGCTGCTGCGCAGCAGGTGGAGGATGATCGGCAGCAGGCTGTGGCGCTGGCCATTGACCTCGATCCCCAGCTCCAGGTCGAACCACTCATGGCCCGGCGCTTCGTCGAGCGATGCGTACCAGTCGTCCACCTCTTGCAGGTTGAAGGCAAAGTCCCGGTGCGCATCGATCTTCCAGCCGGCCTCGCGCAAGCGTGGCAAGTCGTTGCGCGCAAAGCGCAGCCAGGCTTCGTCATCAGGCAGCTGGTACATCTCGCCAGCGCTGTCGGGCAGGGCCTTGCTCTGGCGTGTCGCGGGCTTGAATCCCAGGTCGCGCAGGGCCTTGCGCAGGGCCTGCTCGGCGCCCGGCTGGCGCGGAATGCGCTGGCTGAGGGTATCGCGCACGCGGGTCACGGGTTTTTCGTCACTCCCCGTGGCGCGCAGGCCGTCGTAGTCGAAGGCCAGCGCGGCACGGTGTTGCAACTGGCGTTGCATGCGGCCGGTCTTGGGCATGTAGGCGCTGAACTCGAGACTGCCCAGGGACAGGTGCGCGACGGGCATGATGCCGTCGAGGTCCTCGCTGCGCACTGTCGCGGGCGTGGGAACCTGGCGGTCGAGAGAGTTGAGGCGATGGCTCAGCGGCACCACCAGGTGTTCGGGTACATCCGGGGCAATCGACAGCGAGCTGGCAATGAATGGGTCCAGGGCATGGAGCAGCCTGCCAGCCGTGTTCCGTTGCTCGTCGATGTAGAACAACGGCTCCAGCGGTACGACAACGGTCGCACGATTGTCGATGTGCCACACGCCTCGGTAGTTGCCGTTGTCCAGCCGCACCCAGCGAAATTCCGCCGGGCAGTCGGGACCGGGAGAGAGGCTCGCCGCGGAGCTCTCGAACATTAGCCGTCCGGTGGCCAGCGCGGCTTCGAGCAGTTCGGCTCCCCACGCATCGCGCAGGTTCACCATGTCAGGCATGCCGCCGCTGGGCCGGCGGGCTTCAATCTGCCGGAGCAGGCGTGTGTCAGCCTCGGTCACGTAGCGGGGCGGGTAGTAGATCAGCTCATTGAACGAGCTGATCTTGCCGAAGTTGATCTCGCCGTCGGCCTGGCGAGTGCCCTTGAGCACCCTCAGGTAGCAGAAGTCACGGTTCGCTACCAGGCGGTAGTACAAAGCCCGGCCCTTGGTTTCCGGCTTGCTGGAGGCCGTGGGCTCGACGGGCGTTTCCAGCAGGGTCATCCAGTCCTGCAAGTCAGGCGTCAATGGCGCGCCAGTGCCCGCCTGCGTCGAGACCTGATGGCCCTCGGGGTAGTCCGGGCCACGTTGCAGCTCGAACAGCACGGCTGCGCAGTGCTTGCAGTTGCGCCTGACCGGGCAGGTGCAGGTGCCTTGCACGTCCATGCGGTCCGTGCCCGGGCCAAGGGTGACCTGCTGGCGATAGCGCTCGCCGCCAGAACCGGTGCACAGCGCATGGATCACCCGGTCATCGATGGACTGGATCTGCACTCGGCCCAGCGCCTTGTATTCCCAGCCCCGGTCACGGGTCCGGCGCTCGAAGCAGGCGGCCCAGCCATCGCTGCCCCGCACATGGATCTGCGCTTCGCTCTGCTTCACATCACTGCTCCATCATCTCGGGGTCCAGCGTCGGGATCCTGCGCGCCCCCACAGGGGCTACCTTGAGCAGCAGCCCGAGGTGGCCACCGTCGAGGAAAGTCAGTTGGCCGGTCTTGAGGGTGCTGTTGCTCTGCCTGAACTGCTCGCTTTGCAGCACGCGCCCGTTGCCGTCGAGCTGGTTGACCCAGAAGGTCGCCTCGGCACCAATGAAGCGCGCCTGCACCAGGCTCAGGACGCCTTCGATGGGAAAGTGCCCGAACTGCTCCTCGCCTTCGCCCAGGGCAATGCGCACCGGCTCGCTGCCCACGGGTTGTCGCCAGGCCTTGTGCAGCAGCACGGTGTAGCTGGGTGTGGCCTGCAGGCGCGTCACTTCGTCCGCGAGGGTGGTCGGTTGCACGGCCTCCTTGGCCAGGCGCGCCGCGCCGGTGCTCCAGTCTTCGGGAGCGAACGGGCTGATGATCGCGGGTACGGCGTTCTGCCGTACCAGGATCATTTCCACCTGATACAGGCCTTCGGCGAAGGCGGCTGGCGCGAACAGCGCCAGCGACAGGGTCAGGTAACGGATGGCACGCATGGATCTTCCTTCAGGCAGACGCGGGTGTCAGGCGCTCGAACAGCGCCTCGAGGGTATTGAAGCGTTCGTCGGCGCGCTCCATCGGCACCATGAAGCGGAACTGGGTCGCACCCTCGAACTTGTAGCGCTTGGGCTGGCCCTGGATCAGCTTGATCAGCGTCAGCGGCTCGACCGGGGTCTCGGCCTCGAAGTCGATCTTGCCGCCGTTGGGACCGGCATCGACCTTCTTGATGCCGAGCTTCTCGGCCTGCAGCTTGAGCAGCGTCAGGCGCACCAGGTTCTTGGTGGGATCGGGCAGCAGGCCGAAGCGGTCGATCATCTCGACCTGCAGGTCCTTGAGGCCTTCTTCGTCCACCGCCGAGGCGATGCGCTTGTACAGGATCAGGCGGGCATGCACGTCGGGCAGGTAGTCCTCGGGGATCAGCGCCGGCAGGCGCAGGTTGATCTCGGGGCCACCGCCCAGCGGCTGGTCGAGATTCGGCTGGGTGCCCTTGCGGATGGCCTTGACCGCCCGTTCGAGCATTTCCATGTACAGGGTGAAACCGACGGCCTGGATCTGTCCGCTCTGGCCTTCGCCCAGCAGCTCGCCCGCGCCGCGGATTTCAAGGTCGTTGGTGGCCAGCACGAAGCCTGCGCCCAGGTCCTGGGTATTGGCGATGGCTTCGAGGCGTTTTTCAGCGTCCGCGCTGACCTTCTGCCGCGCTGGCGTCAGCAGGTAGGCGTAGGCCTGGTGGTGGCTGCGCCCGACCCGGCCGCGCAACTGGTGCAGCTGGGCCAGGCCGAACTTGTCGGCTCGCTCGATGATGATGGTGTTGGCGCTCGGCACGTCGATGCCTGTCTCGATGATGGTCGAGGCGATCAGCACGTTGAAGCGCTTGTGGTAGAAATCGCTCATCACCTGTTCGAGATCGCGCTCGCGCATCTGCCCGTGGCCGATGCCGATACGTGCCTCGGGCACCAGCTCGGCGAGGTCGGCGGCGCATTTCTCGATGGTCTTGACGTCGTTGTGCAGGTAGTACACCTGGCCGCCGCGCAGCAGTTCACGCAGCAAGGCCTCCTTGACCGTGCTCTTGTTCTGCTCCATGACGAAGGTGCGCACCGACAGGCGCCGGGCAGGCGGGGTGGCGATGATCGACAGGTCGCGCATGCCGGCCACGGCCATGTTCAGCGTCCGCGGAATCGGCGTGGCGGTGAGCGTGAGGATGTCGACTTCGCTGCGCAGGGTCTTGAGCTGCTCTTTCTGGCGCACGCCAAAACGGTGTTCTTCGTCGATCACCACCAGGCCCAGGTCCTTGAAGCGCACGTCGTCCTGCAGCAGCTTGTGGGTGCCGATCAGGATGTCGATCTTGCCTTCGGCCAGTTCCGCGGCGGCGGCGTTGACCTCCTTGGCCGACTTGAAGCGGCTCATCACCTCGACCGTTACCGGCCAGTCGGCGAAGCGGTCACGAAAACTGTTGTAGTGCTGCTGGGCGAGGAGGGTGGTAGGCACCAGTACCGCCACCTGACGGCCGCTGTGCACGGCAATGAACGCCGCACGCATGGCCACTTCGGTCTTGCCGAAGCCCACGTCGCCGCACACCAGGCGGTCCATCGGCTTGGCGGCGAGCATGTCGTCGCGCACGGCCTCGATGGCGTTCTGCTGGTCGGGGGTTTCCTCGAAAGGGAAGCCTGCGCTGAACGTGGCGTAGTCACCGGCGGGGTCAGCAAAGGCATAGCCCTTGCGGGCGGCGCGGCGGGCATAGATATCGAGCAGCTCGGCGGCCACGTCGCGGACCTGTTCGGCTGCCTTGCGCTTGGCTTTCTGCCAGGCCTCGGAGCCGAGCCTGTGCAGCGGGGCAAGGGCATCGTCGGTGCCGGTGTAGCGGGCGATCAGGTGCAGGTTGGCCACCGGCACGTAGAGCTTGGCGTTCTCGGCGTACTCCAGGGTCAGGAACTCGGCGGCCTGGTTGTCGATTTCGAGGGTCGCCAGGCCCAGGTAGCGGCCCACACCATGGTCGATGTGCACGACTGGAGCGCCTTCGCGCAGTTCGGTGAGGTTCTTGATCACCGCGTCGCTGGCGACTTCTCCACGTTTTTCGCGGCGCCTGCGCTGCATGACGCGCTGGCCGAACAACGGGCTCTCGGCGATCAGCGCCAGCGCCGGTTCGTCCAGCACCAGGCCGTCATCGAGTGGCGCGATGGTGATCGCCAGGCGCTCGCTGCCGGTGATGAAGTCGGTCCAGCCTTCGACGGTCTTCGGGCGCAGCTTGAGGCGTTCGAGCAGCTCGAGCAGCACTTCGCGGCGGCCCGCCGATTCGGCGGTGAACAGTACGCGGCCCGGGAACTGGTCGAGAAAGCCCGCCAGCTCGGCCAGCGGCTGGTTGGCCTTGGCTTCGATGGCCAGGTTGGGCAACGGCCTGGCCGGGAAGCTCTGGCGGCCACTGCCGGTATCCAGCGGCTCCGGGCTGACCACTACGCGCGGCCACTGCTTGAGCAGTGCGAAGCAGTCCTCGACCGGCATGAACAGCTCGGCCGGTGGCAGCAGCGGGCGGGTCAGGTCGCCGCGTCGTTCTTCATAGCGTCCGCGCACATCATTCCAGAAGTGCTCCGCCGCCTGCTCGACCCCTGGCAGGGAGAACACCTGGGTGTCCTGGGGCAGGTAGTCGAAGAGGGTCGCGGTCTCTTCGAAGAACAGCGGCAGATAGTACTCGATGCCGGCGGGGATGATGCCGCTGGCCAGGTCCTGGAAGATCGCGCTGCGACGGAAGTCCACATCGAAGCGCTCGCGGAACCGTGCCTTGAAGCGGGTGACCTCTTCCTTCTGCAGCGGAAACTCGCGGGCCGGCAGCAGGCGTATCGAGTCGACCTTGTCGATCGAGCGCTGGGTCTCGGGGTCGAAGGTGCGCAGGGTCTCGATCTCGTCGTCGAACAGATCGATGCGGTAGGGCAGCTTGCTGCCCATGGGGAACAGGTCGATCAAGGCCCCGCGCACGGCGAATTCACCGTGCTCGTACACCGTGTCGACGCAGCGGTAGCCGCTGGCCTCGAGACGCGCGCGCATCTGCTCGACGTCGATCTTCTGGCCAATGTCCAGCACCAGGCTGGTGCCGAGCAGGAAGCGCGTCGGCGCCAGGCGGTGCAGGGCAGTGGTGATCGGCACCACCAGGATCCCGTGTTCGAGCTCCGGCAGCCGGTACAGGCTGGCGATACGCTGGGAAATGATGTCCTGGTGCGGCGAGAACAGGTCGTAGGGCAGGGTTTCCCAGTCGGGGAACGGCAGTACCGGCAGGTCAGGAGCGAAGAAGCGCAGCTCCCGTTCAAGGCGGTCGGCGGCCTGGCTGTCGGCGGTCAGCAGCAAGGTGAAGCGCTTGGCGCTGCTGGCGGCCTCGGCGATGGCCAGGGTCAGGGCGGCACCGGGAAGGCTGCCCCAGGTTTGTTTGCCAGCGGTTGCCGGCAGGTTCGGTAAGCGCAGTACAGACACGGGAGGTGGAACTCCAACGTTGCGGCAAAGAGGTCGATTGTACCGGGCCAGGGGGCTTGCTGTCAGGTTTGCAAGGGCGTTGCGGCGGCCTTTGCTGATGGCGATAGGCGCGCATTGCCCGAACCGTTGAGGGAAGTCATAATGTAGCCCCTTTTTTCTGTCCCTACATGTGGAAGGTTCCCGTGACTCAGAAGCCCGACCAGTGTCTTGGTGAGTGGATTGATCGTGAAGCACTCGCGGAAGCGATGATCCCGCTTATCGGTCAGCTCTACCGCAATAACAATGTGGTGAGCTCGATCTATGGCCGCAGCCTGATCAACCGTTCGGTGATCTCGATCCTCAAGGCGCACCGCTTTGCCCGTCACCGCCAGGCTGACGAGACCGAGCTGTCCGTCCACGAGACGTTCCCCCTGCTCAAGGCGATGAGCGAGCTGAAACTGGGCGCCGCTTCGGTCGACCTGGGCAAGCTGGCCAACAAGTTCAAGGTACAGGGCAACGGCCGCAGCGCCGAGCAGTTCGTGCGTGAAGAGCTGGCTGAGGTGGTCGGCAAGCAGAACGGCGGCGCGCGCAAGGGCACCGACGTTGTGCTGTACGGTTTCGGCCGCATCGGCCGCCTGCTGGCGCGCATCCTGATCGAGAAGACCGGTGGTGGCGACGGCCTGCGACTGCGCGCCATCGTCGTGCGCAAGGGCGCCGAGAACGACCTGGTCAAGCGTGCCAGCCTGCTGCGCCGTGACTCGGTGCATGGTCCTTTCGATGGCACCATCACCATCGATGAAGCCAACAACACCATCACTGCGAACGGCAACCTGATCCAGGTGATCTACGCGAAGAGCCCGAGCGAAGTCGACTACACCCAGTACGGCATCGACAACGCGCTGATCGTCGACAACACCGGCGTATGGCGTGACGCCGACGGCCTGGGCCAGCACCTGGCCTGCCCGGGCGCCGCCCGTGTGATCCTCACCGCACCTGGCAAGGGCGCGCTGAAGAACATCGTTCATGGCATCAACCATGGCGAAATCACCGCTGACGACAAGATCGTCTCGGCCGCCTCCTGCACCACCAACGCCATCGTGCCGGTGCTCAAGGCAGTCAATGACCAGTACGGCATCATCAATGGTCACGTCGAAACCGTTCACTCGTTCACCAACGACCAGAACCTGATCGACAACTTCCACAAGGGCAGCCGCCGTGGCCGCGCCGCGCCGCTGAACATGGTCATCACCGAAACCGGTGCTGCCACTGCAGCCGCCAAGGCACTGCCAGTGCTCAAGGGCAAGTTGACCGGCAACGCCATCCGCGTGCCGACGCCGAACGTGTCCATGGCCATTCTCAACCTGAACCTCGAGAAGCCTACTTCGCGCGAAGAGATCAACGAGTACCTGCGCCAGACCGCCATGCATTCCGATCTGCACAAGCAGATCGACTACGTGAGCTCCCAGGAAGTGGTCTCCACCGACTTCGTCGGCTCGCGTCACGCCGGAGTGGTCGACGCCGAAGCGACCATCTGCAATGACAACCGCGTTGTACTGTACGTCTGGTACGACAACGAATTCGGTTACAGCTGCCAGGTTGTGCGTGTGATGGAAGACATGTCGGGCGTTAATCCGCCGGCGTTTCCACAGTAAGCGATTGGCGTTGTGAAGACGGGAGCCTCTGGGCTCCCGTTTTTTTTGGTGCATGTCTTGATTCATGCAGCGCCGCGCAAATCGAGCGCCGCCCGCGCGGCGCTTCGCGGGTAAACCCGCTCCCACATTGGTTGCAACGTGCCATGGCCTGTTGGATTTGGGTTGTCAGCCTTGGTGCATGGCATGAGAGTGTGCACTGGATGACTCTTCGAGTTTTTTCCGGGACAATATGCCGCCTTGTTTTTTGGACAAGTTGATGTTTGTCCAAGGCATGTAGTGCACGCGAAAATAGCCTACGACGCGACCAAGGGTTAATGTGCGCGGCGTTCACGCTTGATTAGACTGCACCCGAATTTTTTCATGACGCCACAGGCGGCATGATCGCGCCCCGCCGGCCAGTCAGGCCCGCGGGCCAGTTCTGAAGGAGTACGCATGGCTGTCTACAACTACGACGTAGTGGTGCTGGGTTCCGGCCCGGCCGGAGAAGGCGCGGCAATGAATGCCGCCAAAGCAGGACGCAAGGTCGCGATGGTCGACAGCCGCCGTCAGGTCGGCGGCAACTGCACCCACCTGGGTACCATCCCGTCCAAGGCCCTGCGTCACTCGGTGCGCCAGATCATGCAGTTCAACACCAACCCGATGTTCCGGGCCATTGGTGATCCGCGCTGGTTCTCGTTCCCGGACGTGCTCAAGAGCGCCGAGAAGGTGATCTCCAAGCAGGTGGCCTCACGCACCGGCTACTACGCCCGCAACCGCGTCGACGTGTTCATCGGCACCGGCAGCTTCGCCGACGAGCAGACCATCGAAGTGGTCTGCCCCAACGGCGTGGTCGAGAAACTGGTGGCCAAGCACATCATCATCGCCACCGGCTCGCGCCCTTATCGCCCGGCCGATATCGACTTCAATCACCCGCGTATCTACGATAGCGATACCATCCTCAGCCTGGGCCACACCCCGCGAAAGCTGATCGTCTATGGCGCCGGGGTCATCGGCTGCGAGTACGCGTCGATCTTCAGCGGCCTGGGCGTGCTGATCGAGCTGGTCGACAACCGCGGCCAGCTGCTGAGCTTCCTGGATTCGGAAATCTCCCAGGCGCTGAGCTATCACTTCAGCAACAACAACATCACCGTACGCCACAACGAGGAATACGAGCGGGTCGAAGGGCTGGACAACGGGGTGATCCTGCACCTCAAGTCGGGCAAGAAGATCAAGGCCGATGCCTTGCTGTGGTGCAACGGCCGTACCGGCAATACCGACAAGCTGGGCCTGGAGAACATCGGCATCAAGGTCAACAGCCGGGGCCAGATCGAAGTCGACGAGGCCTACCGCACCGTGGTGCCGAACATCTATGGCGCCGGAGACGTGATCGGCTGGCCGAGCCTGGCCAGTGCCGCCCACGACCAGGGCCGCTCCGCCGCGGGCAGCATCGTCGACAATGGCAGCTGGCGCTTCGTCAACGACGTACCGACCGGCATCTACACCATTCCGGAGATCAGCTCGATCGGCAAGAACGAGCAGGAGCTGACCCAGGCGAAGGTGCCTTACGAAGTAGGCAAGGCATTCTTCAAGAGCATGGCGCGCGCGCAGATCGCCGGTGAGCCCCAGGGCATGCTGAAGATCCTGTTCCATCGCGAGACGTTGCAGATCCTGGGCGTGCACTGCTTCGGCTACCAGGCCTCGGAGATCGTGCACATCGGCCAGGCGATCATGGATCAGCCGGGTGATCGAAATACCCTGAAGTATTTCGTCAACACCACCTTCAACTACCCGACCATGGCCGAGGCCTACCGGGTTGCCGCCTACGACGGCCTCAACCGGCTTTTTTGAGCGGCTCCGGCCGGTGGCCTGAGCCGGCCGGAGAGAACGATTTCAGCCCTTCCCAAGGGTGGTACTGGCCAAACCGGGAAAGTCTGTAATCAGGCTGTCTACGCCGAAATCAGCGAGCCTGCGCATCAGCGCCGGTTCGTTGACTGTCCAGACCGACACGTGCAATCCCTGGCGCTGCGCCTTGAGCAGGCGCTCGGGCGTGCACAGCGTCCAGTTCAGCGCGAGCAGGTTGCAGCCGTAGTTCTGCGCGACCTTCAGCGGGTCGAGCCAGGCGTACTCGGCAACCAGGCCGCGGGCGATGTCCGGGGTCAATTCAAGGGCTGCAGCCAGCACTTCGCGCGAGCTCGAGGTGATGGTGATGCGCTCGAGCAGGCCAAAGCGCTGGGCCATTTCCCGAATGGCCAGGACCGTGCTGGCCGCACGAGTGCGCGAGGCGCTCTTGACCTCCAGCTGCCAGTGCTCGAAGTCGCATTTCTCGAACAGTTCCTCAAGACGCGGAACAGGGCAGGGCTGTACCCAGCCCGGCCCGCCCTTGCGTGCATCGATCAGGACAAGGTCGGCGGCACTGTGCTCGACCACCTTGCCGCGCCGGCCGGTGGTGCGCTTGAGCGTCGGGTCATGGATCACCATCAGTTCGTTGTCAGCCGACAGGTGCAGGTCCAGCTCGCATCGGCGCACGCCGTGCTCCAGGCACTGGCGAAAGCTGGTCAGGGTGTTTTCGGGGGCTTCGCCCTTGGCGCCACGGTGGCCGTAAATCAGGGTCACGTTCGTTCCTTCAGGATGTGATGAGGCTCAGGGGGCGTTCTGTTCCAATGCCTGGCGGCGCTGCTGTTGCTGGCGCTGCAGGATGTAGCGGGCCAGCAGTTGGCGCTGGGCATCGCTGGTTTCGATAAATTCGGTACCAACCTCGAACTGCCCATCCGGGCGCGCGTCGCAGTGCACGACCCTGGCCCGCAGCAGCAAGCCGAGTGCCTGGGGCATCAGGACCATCTTAACGGCGACACGCGTGCCAGGCGCGACCGTGTGGGATTGCACGAATTCGACGCCGCCTTCGGACAGCACCACCGCACGCGGCTCGCCAATCTGCCCGAGCAGTGTCTGGGCGACCACGGCGCTGAGCAGGTCGATGCGTTTGTTCTGGGCCTTGAGAAACGCCGCCAGGGTACGGTCCTTGTCGCTGAGCTGGCGCAACAGATGCTGGGACTCGAACTCGCTCAGGTGCAATTCACTGAGCAGGTTGAACAGCGGTGACGCATCTTGCAACACGTCTGCCTCAAGGCCTTCGGCCGCGCTCAGCGGGCTAATTTCCAGTGCGATCCTGTCCTCGATACGGTAGTATTCGCGGCGATCTTCTTCATCCAATGTCGTCATGGCGAACCCATGGTAGCGGCGGTGGTCTGAGTGTAAAGCTGCTCATCAAGCCCCGCCACAAGGACGTTCCCCTTTCATCCGAACAAGCCCCGACATGTTCAGACCTCTTTTCGTATTCATCGGTACGCGCTACACCCGTGCCAAGCGCCGCAACCATTTCGTCTCGTTCATTTCCCTGACCTCGATGATCGGCCTCGCCCTGGGCGTGGTAGTGATGATCGTGGTGTTGTCGGTCATGAATGGCTTCGACCACGAAATGCGCACCCGGGTGCTCGGCATGATTCCTCACGCGACGCTGGAAACCGGCCAGCCCATCGACAACTGGCCTGCTCTTGCCGAGCAGGTAAAGCAGAACGCCCAGGTCGAGGCGGTGGCTCCCTTCACCCAGATGCAGGGCCTGCTCACGCACGAAGGCAAGGTGTCCAAGGTGCTGCTCAACGGCATCGACCCCGAGCGCGAGCGCCAGGTGTCGATCATCGACCGGTTCATTCTCCAGGGCCGGCTCGAACAGCTGGCGCCGGGCGAGTGGGGCATCATGATCGGCGACAAGGCCGCGGCCAAGCTGGGCGTGGGCGTCGGCGACAAGCTGACCTTCGTCGCCCCCGAAGTGAGCGTGACCCCGGCCGGCATGTTCCCACGCATGAAGCGCTTCACCGTGGTCGGCACTTTCCATGTCGGAGCGGGTGAAATCGACGGCTACCTGGGCCTGACCAATCTTTCCGACCTGTCGCGCCTGCATCGCTGGAAGCCCGACCAGGTACAGGGCCTGCGCCTGAAGTTCGACGACCTGTTCCAGGCGCCGCGCGCAGCGTGGGACATCGCACAGAAGCTGGGCGAGCAAGAGTTCTACGCCCGCGACTGGACCCGCAGCCACGGCAACCTGTACCAGGCGATCCGTATGGAAAAGGCCATGATCGGCCTGCTGCTGTTGCTGATCGTCGCCGTGGCGGCTTTCAACATCATTTCCACGCTGGTGATGGTGGTCAACGACAAGAAGGGCGACATCGCCATTCTACGTACCCTCGGCTCGACGCCTGGGCAGATCATGGCGATCTTCATGGTCCAGGGCACGGTGATCGGTGTGGTCGGCACCTTCATCGGTGCCGTGGTGGGGATCATCGCGGCGCTGAATGTCAGTGCGGTGATCGCCGGTATCGAGAAGCTTATCGGGCACAAGTTCCTCAATGCCGATGTGTACTTCATCGATTACCTGCCCTCGCAGATCATCGCCCAGGATGTGTGGATGGTCTGCGGTGCGGCACTGGTCCTGAGTTTCCTCGCCACCCTGTATCCGGCCTGGCGCGCGGCGCGCACCCAGCCTGCAGAGGCGCTACGTTATGAGTGAGTCGCGCATGAGTGATAAAGCCGTACTGAGTTGCCGCAATCTGGGCAAGTCCTACGACGAGGGTCCGGAGTCGGTGCAGGTGCTGGCCGGCCTGCAGCTTGAGCTGCACCCGGGTGAGCGGGTCGCCATTGTCGGCAGCTCCGGCTCCGGCAAGAGTACCTTGCTCAACCTGCTGGGGGGGCTGGACACCCCGACCGAGGGCAGTGTCTGGCTGGCCGGCGAAGAGTTGTCGGCCCTGAACGAGCGGGCCCGCGGCCTGTTGCGCAACCGCGCGTTGGGCTTTGTGTACCAGTTCCACCACCTGTTGCCCGAGTTCACGGCCCTGGAGAACGTGTGCATGCCGCTCCTGATCGGCCGCACGGCGATCCCCGAAGCCCGTGAGCGAGCCCAGGCGCTGTTGACGCGTGTGGGGCTGGGTCACCGGCTCAGCCACAAGCCGTCCGAGCTGTCGGGCGGCGAGCGCCAGCGCGTGGCCATTGCCCGTGCCCTGGTCAACCGTCCAGGCCTGGTGATGCTCGACGAGCCGACCGGCAACCTCGATCATCACACCGCCCAGGGTATCCAAGAGCTGATGCGCGAACTGTCCAGTTCTTCGCAGACCGCGTTCCTGGTGGTCACCCATGACCTCGCCCTGGCGCGTCAGATGGACCGGGTGCTGCGCCTGGAAGACGGCCAGCTGGTGCCGATCTGAGTCAACGCCACGGGGCGCTGTCGGCGCCCCGTTCCCCTTCTTCATCGGGTGTTTTCGTACATGTTCAGACCCTTGCCCTTGTTCATCGGTGCCCGCTACACCCGCGCCAAGCGCCGCAACCATTTCATCTCGTTCATCTCCATGACCTCGATGATCGGCCTGTCCCTTGGCGTGCTGGCGATGATCGTGGTGCTCTCGGTAATGAACGGCTTCCAGCGTGAAATGAGCTCGCGCATCCTGGGCCTGGTGCCCCATGCCAGCATTCTTGGCGAGCAGCCGTTGCAGGACTGGCGCGGCGTTGCCGATGCCGCCCTGAAGAACCCGGCGGTGATGGCCGCAGCCCCGCTGACCGAAATGGAAGGCATGCTCTCGTACAAGGGGGCAATGCAGCCGATCCAGGTGAGCGGCATCGATCCAGCGGAAGAAGGCAATGTCTCGATCGTTGGCCAGCACATCGTCCAGGGCAGGTTGCAGGATCTGCAGCCCGGCGAGTACGGCGTGGTGCTGGGTGAGCTGACTGCCCGGCGCTTTCGCCTGAACACCGGTGACAAGCTGACCCTGATCGTCCCGGAAATCAGCAAGGCGCCCGGCGGCATCACCCCGCGCATGCAGCGCCTGACCGTGGTCGGTATCTTCAAGGTCGGCGCCGAGCTGGACGGCTCGCAAGCCTATATCCATATCGCCGATGCCGGTGAGATGCAGCGCTGGGCACCCGGCCAGGTACAGGGCGTGCGCCTGAAGCTGCATGACCTGTATGCCGCGCCGCAGGTGTCGAAGGCCATCGCCACGGGCATGGGCCAGGGCTATCTGGCAGACGATTGGTCGCACACCCAGGGTAGCCTGTTCAGTGCCATGAAGATGGAAAAGACCATGATCGGCCTGCTGCTGATGATGATCATCGCCGTAGCCGCGTTCAATATCATCGCCACGTTGATCATGGTGGTGAACGACAAGGGCTCGGACATCGCCATCCTGCGCACCATCGGCGCCACGCCTGCGCAGATCATGGGCACGTTCATGGTTCAGGGCAGCCTGATCGGTATCGTCGGCACCCTGATCGGGGGTGTGCTGGGGGTGATTGCGGCAATCAATGTAAGCCAGATCGTAGGCTGGCTGGAGCGGATCAGCGGGCAGCATATCTTCACGTCGGACGTGTACTTCATCAGCAGCCTGCCCTCGGAGCTGCAATGGGGAGATGTCGGACTGATCTGCACGGCAGGGCTGGTGATGAGTTTCCTGGCAACCCTGTACCCCGCGTGGAGGGCGTCGCAGGTGGAGCCGGCGTACGCATTGCGCTATGAATGACGCAAGGGGCCTGCCCGGCCCCGCAGACTGTTTGTCCGAGACGGAGCGAGCCACCCATGAAACACCTGTTGATCGCCAGCGCCTTGATGCTGGCCAGCCTGTCCAGTGTTGCCAGCCCTTCGCACGGCTATGGCTTCGGCGCGCCTGCCCCGGCTTCCCAAGCCACCCGTACCGTCGAGGTAAAGCTCAAGGACATCGCTTTCGAGCCCGGCAGCCTGAAGGTCAAGGCCGGGGAAACCGTGCGCTTCGCGCTGGTCAACGAAGGCAGCCTGCCCCACGAGTTCAACCTGGGCAGCAAGGCCATGCACGTCGAGCACCAGAAGGAAATGGTCGCCATGCAGGGCAAGCTGTTCACCGGTCACGGCGGCCATGAACATCACGCGGACAATACCGTGCTGCTGCAGCCGGGCCAGCGTGGGGAACTGACGTGGACCTTCAGCGAGTCGGCGCCCATCGAGTTCGCCTGCAATGTGCCTGGGCACTACCAGGCCGGCATGGTCGGTCCTCTGACCATTGAGTAACAACAGGGTCCAAGGCGGGATGCAAAATTGCTAGACTAGGCGCATCCGCTTTTTCAGGTCCGACCCATGCATCCTGCTGCCGAACATTCCCCGCTGGGCAAGTCCAGCGAATACGTCTCCACCTATACCCCCTCCTTGCTGTTCCCCATCCCGCGCACTGCCAAGTGGGCGGAGCTGGGCGTCACTGCACAGACCCTGCCTTGGCAGGGCGTCGACTACTGGAACTGCTTCGAGCTGTCCTGGCTTCTGCCGTCGGGCAAGCCGGTGGTGGCGATCGGTGAGTTCGCCATCCCGGCCGACTCGCCGAACATCATCGAGTCCAAGTCGTTCAAGCTTTACCTCAACTCGCTGAACCAGACGCCCTTCGAGTCCGTGGCCGCCCTGCAGGCGTGCCTCGAGAAAGACCTGTCGGCTGCCGCTGGCAAGCCGGTAAGCGTGTGCATTCGTACCCTGGCCGAGGTCGAGGCGCAGGGCGTTGCCGGCCTGCCGGGGCAGTGCATCGATGAGCTGGATATCAGCGTGAGCGACTATGAGCAGCCCCGGCCGGAACTCTTGCGTTGCGATGCTTCGCAGGTTGTAGAGCAAACCTTCCATAGCCACCTGCTCAAGTCCAATTGTCCGGTCACCGGTCAACCGGACTGGGGCAGCGTGGTGGTCGAGTACCGGGGAGCGGCCCTGGATCCGACCAGCCTGCTGAGCTACCTGGTGAGCTTCCGCCAGCACGCCGACTTCCATGAGCAGTGTGTCGAGCGCATCTACCTTGACCTCAAGGGCCTGCTCAAGCCCGAGCACCTGACGGTGTATGCGCGCTATGTGCGCCGCGGCGGGCTGGATATCAACCCCTATCGCAGCACTGGGCCTGTCAGCCCGGCGAACCAGCGGTTGGTACGCCAGTAGCAGGTAAGCCCCGTCCCGCGACGGGGCTTTTGCCTTGCGTGGGCAGCGTCTGTCAGATGCCCATGCTGTGCAGGTAGGTGGCGATATTGCGCAGGGTGATGGTGAGGTCCGGATGCTTGGCCTCGAAGCGCTCGACTGCCAGGTTGACGCCATCTGACAGGTTGTTGTCGTGGGACGCTTGCTCCAGCTTCAGCTGTGCTTCGATCTGTTCCATCATCTTGTGCAGATCATCCCGCTCTTCCAGCGTCAGCGGCGGATTCCGTTCCAGTTGCTCGCGCAAGCTATCGAGTTGCTCTTGCAGTTCGCGGGCAGGCATGGGTGTTCTCCCTCTATGAATAGTCACAAGCATGGACCTCGGCGCTTGCGCAAAGGTTCTTGCATGTCTACAGAGTAATCCAGCCCGTTGCGCTTTGCATGACGGGGATCAGTCCGGATGTATCAGGGCTTTTCGCCCTTGCGGCGACGCTGGGCGATGTCGTCAAGGCAGGTCTCGAGCGCCTCGAAGTGGTCGATCACCGAATGTACGCCCAGTTCGAAGAGGGCCAGCGTCGACCTCCCGCGTACCCGGTCCTGTTCCTGCCGGGTCATGGCCTGCCACTCGCTCAATGGCAGGCCGCACTGGGGAGTACACGCGGCGAGGCCTACCGTCCACAGCCCTGCGTTCAGTCCTGAGCGCAACAGGCGCGGCTCGCCGCTGACCAGCACGCATCCTTCCAGTCGCTCGATGCCCAGGGACATCAGCGCTTGCCAGCACGCATCGGGGGCTGGCCACGGGGATGTACTGCTGGAGTGACCCGTCAACCAGTCGGGCAGGACCAGGCGCTGGTCGTGGGAGGCGTCACGTTCATCGAGCCAGATGCACGGCACGTGCTGACGGCGCAGCCCGTTCAATGCTTGCAGGGCGCCCGGAATGGGCGAGGGCGAATCCTCGGCCGCCTGCACCAGGCAGCCACGCAAGCCGAACAGCACAGCGGTGAGAGCGGGCGTTTCTGGCATGTCGGCATCCCTGACGTGAAATACACCGAGGCTAGTGCCTGTCTGTTACCGGCAGGTGACGGTTTGACACTTCTTTGCTAAATCCGTGTCAATGCCATGTAACGCTGTTTATCAGCACACGAGCCTTTATACTGGCTTCCTTGCAGCGCGCATTGGCGCCTGCCACCGTGAAATTCGATGGAGAGACATCTATGGGTAGGATCGGCGCCGGTGTGATCGAGCGAGTCACCCAGGCCTGCGTCTGTGCGGGTTTACTGCTAGCGCCCATGGCCGCCACCCAGGCGGCCACCGAGGAAGATCCCTGGGAGGCGGTCAACCGGCCGATCTTCAGGTTCAACGATGTCCTCGACACCTATGCCCTCAAGCCGCTGGCGCAAGGTTATCAGTTCGTGACCCCGCAGTTTCTCGAGGATGGTATCCATAACGTCTTCCAGAACCTGGGCGACGTCACCAACCTGGCCAACAACGTGCTGCAGTTCAAGCCCCATGCGGCGGGTGTCGACACGGCGCGCCTGATCGTCAACACCACGTTCGGCCTGGGCGGCTTCTTCGATGTGGGCACCCAGATGGGCCTGCAGCGCAACGATGAAGACTTCGGCCAGACCCTTGGCTACTGGGGCCTGAACAGCGGTCCTTACGTGGTCATCCCGTTGCTGGGCCCGAGCACCGTGCGCGATGCCTTCGCCAAGTACCCGGATACCTACACCCGTCCGTACCGCTACATCGATCATGTACCGACCCGCAACACGGTGCTCGCCGCCGATGTGGTCGACACGCGCGCCAGCCTGCTCTCCGCCGAGAAGCTGATCAGCGGCGACAAGTACGTCTTCATCCGCAACGCCTACCTGCAGAACCGCGAGTTCCGGGTCAAGGACGGGGAAGTCGAAGACGACTTCTGATTTCCAGCGGATCACTCAGGCGGCCACCAGGCCGCCTTTTTTGTAACATCCAATGCGAGTCGAGAATGCGAACAGCCTGCATGTAAAGGGGAAAACCGGGTCGAGGCTCACGCGAACCTTTCATAAGGTAGCGGAAATTCCCTTTCTTATAACTCCCGGCGATGTGTTCGCCAAAGACCAGCCCCAGACTGCTCTTGTGCGCTTGAAACGCTCTGCGGATGGGAGTACCGTCTGCGCCTTACAGGGCACCTCTGTGATTTGCCGGACACGCTTTAATGTCCTACAACTCTGATAGAGAGTGGCTAGACAGAATTCCAGTAGCCATGAGTCGGCCCGCCGAACCCGCTACGCCAACCTATTTCTGGCGCCGTTTGCCCACATGCAGAAACCCAGTGCAACGCTGCTGATCATCGATGACGACGACGTGGTCCGTGCGAGCCTCGCCGCGTATCTGGAAGACAGCGGCTTCAGTGTGCTCCAGGCCGGCAACGGCCAACAGGGCCTCCAGGTCTTCGCAGCACAGCAGCCCGATCTCGTGATCTGCGACCTGCGCATGCCCCAGATGGGCGGACTCGAGCTGATTCGCCAGGTGACCGAAAGCGCGCCGCAACTGCCGGTGATCGTGGTGTCGGGTGCAGGCGTCATGAGCGATGCGGTCGAGGCTTTGCGCCTGGGCGCTGCCGACTACCTGATCAAGCCTCTGGAAGACCTTGCGGTGCTCGAGCACTCGGTGCGTCGCGCGCTCGAGCGCTCGCGGCTGGTGCTCGAAAACCAGCGCTACCGCGAAAAACTCGAAGCAGCCAACCGCGAGCTCGAGGCGAGCCTGCACCTGTTGCAAGAAGACCAGACCGCCGGCCGCCAGGTGCAGATGAACATGCTGCCCGAAAGCCCATGGCACGCAGGTGACCTGACGTTCGAGCACCAGATCATTCCGTCGCTGTACCTGTCGGGCGATTTCACCGACTATTTCCGCGTCGATGACCGTCGGATTGCGTTTTACCTGGCCGATGTCTCGGGCCATGGCGCATCGTCGGCCTTCGTCACGGTGCTGCTGAAGTTCATGACCACCCGCTTGCTGTTCGAATTCAAGCGCGGCGGCAAGCTGCGCGAGTTCAAGCCCTCCGAGGTGCTTGGCCATATCAACCGCGGCCTGATCAACTGCAAGCTGGGCAAGCACGTGACCATGGTGGGCGGAGTCATCGATGAGGACACCGGCATGCTGACCTATAGCGTAGGCGGCCACCTGCCGCTGCCGGTGCTCTACACTCCAGGCCATACGCGCTACCTTGAAGGCCGCGGCCTGCCGGTAGGGCTGTTCGAGGAAGCCACCTACCAGGACCATGTGCTCGAACTGCCAGCGCAGTTCAGCTTGAGCCTGATGTCGGATGGCGTACTGGACCTTTTGCCTGGGGACACACTCAAAGATAAGGAAGCGTCATTGCCGGAGATCGTCAAGGACGCCGGGGGCTGCCTGGACGGGCTGCGCCAACGATTCGGATTGGCTACGCTTGGGGAGATGCCGGATGATATCGCCCTATTGGTGTTAAGCAGGAACCTTCAATGAGTACCGGTAGAATCCAGTTCGCCGAGCAGAGCGGTACCTTTGTTCTGAAATTCGTGGGTGAAGTGCGCCTGACCCTGTGTTCGGCGCTGGATGCGACGATCGAGAAGATATTCACCGCGCTGAACTTCTCGGCCATCGTCATCGACCTCACCGAGACCGAAAGCATCGACAGCACCACCCTGGGCTTGCTGGCCAAGCTGTCGATCCTGTCGCGCCAGAAAGTCGGCCTGCTGCCGACCGTGGTGACCACCAATCCCGACATTTCCCGGCTCCTGCAGTCCATGGGTTTCGAGCAGGTGTTCAATATCGTCGACCGCCCGATCCCTTGCCCCGAGTGCCTGACCGATCTGCCCTCCCAGGACCAGAACGAAGATGTCGTGCGCTCCAAGGTGCTCGAGGCTCACCGGATCCTCATGGGCCTGAACGATTCCAACCGCGAAGCCTTCCACGACCTGGTCCATGCGCTGGAGCGCAGCTGACCCGATCCCGCTGATATCCGCTAGTGCTGCTCAGCCCGGGGAAACTCGGTGGCCGGCCTGCCATCGGCGTTATGTTGCAGCACCCGTTCCGGCTGACCCTCTTCATTGAAGAAAACCTGACCCAGGCCTGCGCTGTTCCATAGCCGCTCGCCGGCCTGGCTGTGGCTTGGCGTGCGCGGCACCACCTCCATGCGACGGCGCTTGGTGAACCAGTTCAGGGGCGAGCGGGGCGCGTAGAGCCAGCGGTTGAGACGGTCGAACGTATCCAGCAGACGCTTGGGAAACTGGTTCTTGATGCCGCTGCTGGTGATCTGCCAAAGATGTGGGCTGCGCTGGCGATGGCGGATGCGCACTTCATAGACGAACGAGTAGTGCACGTCGCCCGACAGGATCACGTAGTGCCCCGGCGTGCGCGAATGGCGGAATATGTTGAGAATCACCTGAGCCGTGCCCCGGTGGGCCATCCAGTTTTCGGCATCCACCAGCAATGCGAAGCCCAGCCAGCTGAACACCTGCTGTACCGATTCGATCAGCTTGACGCCGAAGATCGGCGCGGGTGACACGATGATTGCCGAAGGATGGTCGAGCAGCGCCTGTTGCAGCTCGCTCAGCGCTTCCCAGTCGAGCAGGCCTGAAGGCCGCTTGAGGCTGGTTTCGCTTCGCCAGCGCCGCGTGCGGGTATCGAGCACCAGCAGTGGCGGATTGCTCGGTAGCTCGAACTGCCAGCCTTGGAATCGCAGCAACTCTTCGATCAAGGCATCCTGAGCCAAGCTGTCCAGCCCATGCTTTTTCGCCTGCAGGCCTAGCTGTCGGCATTGTTCGGCCAGTCCTCTGCAGCGGTCCGGATCATTGCCCCAGCCCTGGCACAGCAGATAGCCCAGCAGGGCATTGCCAATGATCCGGCGCGAGAAGGGGTGGCCGTAGGCGGTTTCTTCCCACTGCGCCGAGAGGTTCCAGTCATCGGTGATGTCGTGATCGTCGAAGATCATCAGGCTGGGCAGATGCGCCAGCACCCGTGCCACCGGGCTCAACCCCTGCACGAAGGCCTCGATCAGCGGCTGTTCCTGGCGGTAGCGTGCCTGGCGCTTGGCAGTCAGGCCCTTGGGCATGCTCGGCTGCACCAGGCTCCAGGGCACTGGTGACCAGACCAGCAGGTACATGGCCATGACCTCGGCGAAGGTCACCAGATGGTTGTCCGCATTGCTGCTGGTGAAAATCGGCTTGCGCGTGCCACCAAAGAAGCGCTCGCGCAGGCTCTTGTTGCTTTCCAGTGCCGGCAGCAGGTCGGCGCGGTGGTAATAGCACGCCGGATGCCGGTACAGCTCGTCACTGTTGCCGACCAGAGCTCCCTCCAGCTGCTCGCCGAACAGCCCTAGCCGCTCGATCAGCCCATGGATGGCGCGCAGCATCGGCCCGGCGACGTCGTCGGCGTATACCTGGTCGCCGGTCATCAGCAACAGGGCAGGGCGCTCCTCGGGGCGTTGGCAATCCTGCAGCAGGCGGTCAGCACATAGCAGCCCGTCGGCGGCCGGATGATGCGGTTTGCGGCACGAGCCGTGGAGCAACTGTTCGAGGCGGCCGCGCAGCACCAGGCTCGGGCGCTGGGTGCCCGGATAGAGCAGGTGGGGTGCCCATTGTGCGATGCCCTTGCTCCCCTCGGCGGTTGGCAGCATCAGGTCGTAATCGAGCTGGACGTCCACCGGGAGGGGTTGTGCGAACCGGATGTCGAGCAGGTGAACAAACGCCCGTTCGCCCACCGGGATCACCTGGCAGTCGACAGAGGCCTGGACGTCCGGGTGCTCCAGGATGAATGCGGGTTGCAGCGGTCGCGAACCTACCAGCCAGATGGCCAGGCGCGTGGGTTCCAGGCGGCGCAGCACGGGGCCGGCCAGGACCTGGGGGAGCGGGGTGGTATCCGACATCGTTGACTCGGGTGAGGGTAAATGCAATCGCGGGGCACGTCGGCTTGCGACGTGCCCCGCGATGTCTTCCTGCGCGTTGCGGGTGAAAAATCCTGGGGATTCAGCCCGCTGCTGGCAAACCCAATATGTATCAGGCTTTTTCAGCCATCACTTTCTCCAGTTTTTCCTGGTCCCGCGCGAACTGGCGAATGCCTTCGGCGAGCTTGTCGGTCGCCATGGCGTCCTCGTTCATCGCCCAGCGGAACTGGCTCTCGTTCAGTTGCTGGCGCGGTTCGCCTGCATTGCCGGGCTTGAGTATGCGCGGCAGATCGCCCTGGTCTTCGCTGAGTTGTTGCAGCAGTTCAGGGCTGATGGTCAGGCGGTCGCAGCCGGCCAGGTGCTCGATCTGGCCCAGGTTGCGGAAGCTCGCACCCATCACCACGGTGTCGTAGCCATTGGCCTTGTAGTAGTCGTAGATGCGTGTGACCGACTGCACGCCCGGGTCCTCGGCGCCCACGTATTCCTGGCCGGTGCTCTTCTTGTACCAGTCGTAGATGCGGCCCACGAACGGCGAAATCAGGAACACACCCGCGTCGGCGCAGGCCTGGGCCTGGGCAAAGGAGAACAGCAAGGTCAGGTTGGTCTGGATGCCCTCGCGCTCGAGCTTCTCGGCGGCGCGGATGCCTTCCCAGGTCGAGGCCAGCTTGATCAGCACGCGGTCACGGCCCACGCCTGCAGCTTCGTACAGCTCGATCAGCTGGTGCGCCTTGGCCAGCAGCGCCGGCTCATCGAACGACAGGCGTGCATCCACCTCGGTGGAAATCCGCCCCGGAATGACCTTGAGAATCCCCGACCCCACGGCCACCGCGAACTTGTCGCAGGCCAGGTCTACATTGCCCTTGGAGTCCGCCTTCACCTGCTTGAGCAGGTCGGCATAACCGTGGATGGCAGCAGCCTTGAGCAGCAGCGACGGGTTGGTGGTGGCATCGACCGGCTTGAGACGGGTGATCGCATCCAGGTCGCCGGTGTCGGCAACCACGGTGGTGAACTGCTTGAGTTGTTCCAGCTTGGAGGTCATGGGCGTGCTCTGTCCTGTGCAATGACTCGACATTACCCCAGCCCTGTCGGCCGCTCAAGGGGCTGACGAGGCAGTAGGGAGAAGGATCAGTATACGAGTGGAAAGCGCGCCCTGGGTTCCCCTTAACGACCTTGCAACAATTCGCCGGCCTGGTCGAGCAGCCCCAGCGGGTCATTGGTCTTGTGGATGTCCGCCGACAGCATCTGGCGGAAGCGCCGCGCCCCTGGGAAGCCCTGGCCCAGGCCGAGGATATGGCGCGTGATGTGGTGCATCGCGCCGCCAGCCTGCAGGTGCGCCACGATATACGGCCGCAGCCTGGCCAGCGCTTCGCTGCGGCTGATGACCGGCGCGTCGCTGCCAAACAGCCGCTGGTCCACTTCGGCCAGCACATAGGGATTGTGATACGCCTCGCGGCCCAGCATCACGCCATCGAAGGTCTGCAGATGCGCCTCGCACTCCTCCAGCGTCTTGATGCCGCCATTGAGCACGAATTCCAGGTCCGGGAAATCCGTCTTCAGCCTTGCTGCAACGTCGTAGCGAAGCGGCGGGATC
Organism: Pseudomonas fluorescens; assembly: GCF_902498185.1. Classification (GTDB taxonomy): domain Bacteria; phylum Pseudomonadota; class Gammaproteobacteria; order Pseudomonadales; family Pseudomonadaceae; genus Aquipseudomonas; species Aquipseudomonas fluorescens_BS. Next base: position 281,024 of record NZ_CABVIX010000001.1, read on the forward strand.
TCACGGTTCTCCTTTGGCGACAGGCCCTCGAGGATCGCGATGCGCGCGTGCACCGTGAAACTGCGGCAGCCCGCGTCGCGCACCTGGCCGACGAAGTCGCACAGCTCGTCATAGCTGTCGCGGCCATTGATACCGATGCGGTGCTTGACCGTCACCGGGATCTCGACCGCATCGAGCATTGCCTTCACGCAGTCGGCGACCAGGGCGGGGTGGCCCATGAGGCAAGCGCCGATCATGTTGTTCTGCACCCGATCGCTTGGGCAGCCGACGTTGAGGTTGACCTCGTCATAGCCCGATGTCTGCGCCAGGCGTGCGCAGGCTGCCAGGTCGGCCGGCACACTGCCGCCCAGCTGCAGCGCCAGCGGGTATTCGGCGGCGTCGTGCTGCAGGAAACGCTGGGCGTCGCCGTTGAGCAGGGCGCCGGTGGTGACCATCTCGGTGTAGAGCAGGGTGTGGCGGGAGAGCAGGCGCAGAAAGAAGCGGCAGTGGCGGTCGGTCCAGTCCATCATGGGGGCGACAGAAAACCTCCTAACGACCGGGTTGCTTAGGATTGCTGGGTTTTCTGCTTGAATCGTCGACATTTCGGTTCTCTCGTTTACTACCACTGCCCGATGGTTTTGCTTAATTGCTACACCTCGTTGCTACGTTTCAGCAACTCATACCCATCGTGTAGCAGATTCATCGGGTCTGGCACACGCGGAGTGCGAGGACAGGTCCGCCCCGGATCCGGCGCGGGTCTGTGTGTTGAAAAAGGGTGCGGTAGTCTAGCAGAGGAGGCCTGAGCTGAATACTGAGGTAGTGAAAGGCATGTGACTGATGCAGACACTTAAGCATACGAGACTGATGTTTCTCACGGTCTGCGTTCTATTCTATACTTGGCTCATTTTAAGGAGGTGGCATCATGGCTGAATTAAATTTTGACGCGGCGGTTCTTGTTGCTCGTTCAAATATTGAAAAGCTGGTTCCAAAAGCGAAGAATGTGACGCTTGAAGAGGCCATGATCTCTTCCGATGGAAAGCTCTACGAGATTACATTTAGTTACGATCTTGAGCGGGAAAATAGCGCCAGCGGAGCCGCTGTTGACAATATCGCGAAGCTTGCGAGCCTGATGGGGCGGAGAAGGGAGTACAAAGTTTTTCTGGTTGATGCGGGAAATAATGAATTTAGGGGGTTCAGGGCCTACAAGGAGAAGTAGTCTTGAGTAGCAAGGGGCTGATTATTGACACCAATCTCCTTCTACTGCTTGTGATAGGGTCTGTAGAAGAGGGCAGGCATATTCGAAACTCCAACAGGCTTAATGCCTATAGCAAGGACGACTTTGATGTCGTTGCCCAGTTTATGGGTAAATTTAATGATGTCTTTATCACCCCCTATATTGCTGCGGAGGTGTCGAATCTGATTGACTTGAATGGATATGCCAGGGACTCGGCGTTTCAGATTGTCAGGGTTTTGTTGGATGAGTTCAAGCAGGTAGAAGTTGATCTATCGAAGGACGCCGCTTCTGACTCATTTTTGATTTATGGCTTGACGGATAATTCGCTGATAGATTTGGTTTCGGATTATACGGTCATCACCAATGACGCAAGGTTGCTTGGGCCGCTGTTTGCGGCTAGCCCGGACAACGTTATTCCCTTTGAATTTGCGAAGAGTCTGGTAGACACCGGTAGATCTTAGGCTCTGTACGAAATCTTGAGAAACAAGGCGAAGCCACAAACTTCCTTAATCTCTTGAAGACACTCTGGTCCAGGCGTCCGAATATCTTGTCCGTGCGCTCACGGTGGCGCAGCAGGTGATCTTGTCGAGCCCCAAACCTAGTGAACAGGTTCTCGCGCTGGCGACGATGCATGAAATCGATGCGGCGCATGGGCTTGTGGAACTGGCGTTGAGCCAGGTGCAAGCACGGCACTGATAGCTAACGAAGATGGGCCGGTCTTGGCTCGGGATCGGCTTCGTTCTCTGGAAACTGGAGACGAAGGCATATTTGTGTGAGCGTGTGGCTAAGATTGCGGCTGGTGCGGCGAGGATAAGGCTTCAGGAGAGGGCAGCGGCACTGGAGCAAAGCCAGCATTTAGCAAACCTCAGAAAGAAGGAGACCCCGCAGAACGGGGTCCTCTCAATGCCTAGTCTCATTACCGTTTCTGTATCCCGGGCTTGGAGGTTCCTAGGGCTGCCGGGACAGCTGACCAAGCGCTTGCTCCATAGACCAGGTCCTAATAAACGTAAAAAGTTCAGACTTCGCCTATATCGTGTAGGACATTTCCGAATTATCCTGCTATCGCCTTCAGGCGCTTGCGGTGGTCTTGTTGCGGGTCTAGTCTCGGCCGGTCGTTGGAAATACAACGACTCGGTTTTGACAGACCGATAGGAACCAAACGCATGCGCGACCGTGTTATGGCGGCTGTGCGTGGGGCACTTCGGTGCGCCGGTCTTTTCTCGTTTGTTCCCCGGTCTGTCAACCCGCGTACAGCTGCCACCTTTCTGTTTGACAGCAGGCTTGTGGCAGCTCCACCTTGAACATACGAGAGCTACGCCATGTTGAAGATCGTTCCCGATCCTCCCCGTTTCAACAATTCTCCTCAAACTCTTGAAGACACGCTGGTCCAGGCGTCCGAATACCTTGTCTGTGCGCTCACTGTGGCGCAGCAGGTGATTTTGGCGAGCCCCAAACCTAGCGAGCAGGTTCTCGCGCTGGCGACGATGCATGAAATCGATGCGGCGCATGGACTTGTGGAGCTGGCGCTAAGCCAGGTTCAAGCGCGGCATTGAATAGCTGACGATGGCGGGCCGGTCCTGGTTCGGGATCGGCTTCGTTGTCTGGAATTTTCAGAGGAAGGCATATGAACGGCAATTCGCGAGACAAGACGAGGACGGCAGGGAAGGTGACATTTTGTAAGGGCGAAGGCGCGCAGCGGCTCTTTCGCGTGGAGCCGGGGATCGCAAGCGACTACGCGCTCGAGCAGGCCTCCATGCTGATGGGCTGCGTCCGGGAACTGACCTTCATTGGGGTGATGGACAATGAGAGCAACTCGATGTGGGCTGCGCACTATCTGAGTTCGATGGCCAAGGCGTTGGTTGATGACGTGGAAATTGGCGCGCGTGACCGAGGCCGGTGATAGGCGTTGGATGGATTTACGGGCATTAGACACAGAGCCTAGGCTGGCCCTGGACGGCCGTTCGGCACAAACCACATCCCATCAAAAGCCTGCTGAATGCGGGCTTTTCGGCTATCGATCAATTCAATGCAGCAAGTACATGCTCAGGGTTGCTGTGGATCGCTTGGAGCAGCGCCCGGGCTGGCCCTTCGGGTTCGCGGCGTCCTTGCTCCCAATTCCGTAGAGTTCCCACTGCTACATCAATGCGTTTAGCAAACATGGCTTGGGAGAGCCCAGTTGCTTGGCGGATCTTCTTGACCTGAACCGCGTCAACGTGGAATTCACGCGATGGCTGACGCTCACCACGATCGATCTCATCTATCTGGGTCATGCTTCCACAAGACGATCGAGGAGATTCTTTTCCATTATTTCCACCCTTCTCGACCAGCCGTTGCTCATCAGCGACCGGGTTTTGACAGACCTTTCAAATGGAATCCCTCATAGCTTCCGTGTTCATGGCGGCTGTGCGTGGGGCACCTCAGGATGCGCCGGGTTTCTTCGTTTACCAGTCTGTCAACCCGCGTACAGCTGCCACCTATTGGGCGGATTCAACCGGTCGTCGCAACACTGGATTGGCACCAGCCCTGACGTGGCATCGACGCCAATGTGGGCCTTCATTCCGAAGTGCCACTGATTACCTTTTTTAGCCTGATGCATCTCGGGATCACGCTTGCCTTCTCGGTTCTTGACCGAGGGCGGGCTATTTTTGCAGCGGCTCCCTAGTTGTGGGCGACCATCAAGGCATCCTCCAGCGCACCGACTACATCTTGTTTTAAATGGCTGGGCTACATCCAGCCCGCCAATAAAGCTAAGCCTGTTATATATTCCATAACGGAATATATAACAGGCTTTTTATTATTTTAGTTTTTTTGGCATAGGCCGCTAAATGATCGCTAAGCGGGTGCACCGTCCGACGGCTAATAGTTGGATCTGAGCGTTCCCGACGAGATTAATCTGAATCGGAGCCCCCCTTGCCTGCAATCGACACCATCGCTACCCGGGCTCAGGCCATCGCCCGCGCCCTGGAAGCTCAAGGCATCGCCGCTGCGCCGTTGTTGCGCGAAGCCGGGATCAGTCATTGCAACCTGCATGACTCCAACCAACGCATCGCACTTGCGTCCATGAGCGCGCTTTGGCGTGCTGCGCAGCGCATCACTGCTGACGAGTGCTTCGGTTTACGTGTTGCCCAGCATAGTTATCCGACCGACTTTCATGGGTTGTGTTTCGCCGCGCAAAGCAGCACATCCGTGGGCGAGGCACTTGAGCGTGGCGTACGGTTTGCGCCGGTGATCAGCACATCAACGGCTATCAGCCTGGAACGTAGCCCCGGCACCACTCGGTTGATCTATGCGCTGGCTGCGGGCGCAGAGGTCGAGCAGGTCGCTACCGAGGCTTCGATTGCTTACGCGGTGAATTTCAGTCGTCAGACCTGGGTCGACCTGCCGGTCGTGCAGAGCGTCCAACTGACTCGTCCTGCCCCTAAAGATCCAGAGCGCTGGGCACGCTTGATCGGTTGCCCGGTAAATTATGGGGCCAGTGAGAACGCCATTGAGTACAGCAACCGTTGGCTTGATGTCCCGCTTGGTACCGCCAACCCTGAAGTCGCCAAAGGCTTGGACGGCGTACTAAGCAATTACTTAGAGCGGCAAACTCGGCTTGACCTGCCCGAGCGCGTGCGCGCACTCATCGGCCATTACTTGCCAATAGGCGAAGTACAGCAAAGCCAGATTGCTGCCGAATTGGGCATGAGCGCGCGAAACATGCATCGGCACTTGCTCAAGCACGACACCAGTTTCAAGGCACTGCTTGATGATTGCCGCAGGCAACTTGCCTTTAGTTACCTGCGTCAGAGTCAGGCCTCGATCACCGAGATCTGCTACCGGCTGGGCTTCAATGAGCAGAGTAGCTTCAATCGCGCGTTCCGTCGCTGGACGGGAGCGAGCCCCGGCAAATGGCGGCGCGATGGCGCTTGTTCGCTTCCGGAGCCATCGTCGGCTTACCTCGCTTCTGACCTGGATTGGCCACTCGCCATTGCGGTTTGACTCGCTTGTCCGGCCAAGACTATAGGTTGTCCGCGCAGGCCCCATTTATTTGCATTGTACCCTCTAGCATGGCGTTCCTAGCGTGGCCGACCACCGTAGTCGCGCGGCACTTTGGAGTCCCTGTCCGTGCTAATACCTTCCGCCCTCTTGATGGCTCGCATGGCCAATACAAGTCACCTCCACAAATGCTTGGACGCGTTGCTGATGGGCTCGATTTCATTGGCCTGGGGCGGTTGCGCAAGCGCCCAGTCCGCGCAGCTCGACAGCCAGGCCAGAGCACTCACCAATGCCACCTGCAGTCACTACGATAAGTACCTGACCCGCGCCGAAATTGCCGTGAGGTCGGTACCGATCTGCGCCCGCATCCGCCCAGAGCTAGGCGGACTGCGCAAGGCACTCTCTGCCTACGGCCTGGGCTTTACCGCCACGTCATACAATGGCTACACCTATGACGTGCTCGGTCACAACGCCAATCCCCAGCTCTACAATGGCCAGAACCCCAGTTACAACGCTTCGCTCAACACATACCTGACCTACGACCTGACCCGTCTGGGCATGGCCAACGATGCGCAATTTACCCTGGCCGCGCAGTGGGTGGGGGCCAATTACACGCCGGCCAATCCGCGCGTGGCAACTATGAGCGTCGCGGCAGTCAACCAGTCCTTTTACGACCGGCAACTGGAGCTTGAATACGGTTACATCACCGGGGTACGGCTGTTCTATGGCATCGCCCTCGGCGGTAACGCGTCTACCGCAGCGCTGGGGCCCAGCAGCGTGGTGCCTTTCCAGGTGGGCATGTCCGCCACCGAGCCGACCCCGACCTTGAACGTCATCGTACGCGACCCGTCGTTGCGGTTTTACAACAGCTTCGCCGTGACCCGTAGCGTCAGCCCCGCCGGCATCGCTCAGGACGTCAAAGACAACCCCAGCGGCTTTCGCCTGACCGTGCCGGACGCCAAGGCGCTGTTCATCAACGAATTCGGCTATAAACGCGAGGCCAGCGCCAGTGCGCGCTCGGCCTGGTTGCGCGGCGGCACTTTGTACAACACCAGCCACTACACCAAATTCAAGACCGGCAACAAATCCGCGAATAATTACGGCACCTACCTTGCGGGCACCGTGCAAGTCAGCCAGCCCTGGGCAGATGCTAGGGGCTGGTACCTGGACAGTAAGTTCGACTACTCCCCGGATTCGGTCAACGCTATCAATAAGGCCATCCAGTTCACCGCCTTCAACATTGGGCCGTTCGCCAGCCGGCCGGCGGACATGATGGCCGTGGGTGTGACCAAGAGTTACTACAGCAAGGCATTACGCGACGTTTATGCCGGCTACCACCTGGATACCGCCGATTATACGTTGGCAGCAACCGTATCCTATGCTGCCCGAGTTACCCCAGGCGTATACGTAATCAGCGGCCTGACCTACACCCATAACCCGGTATTCACCCCAATTCATGACGATGCCTTGCTGTTACAGCTATCGCTGAACGTTCTGTTCTGAACTGGCCGAGCCACCCGAAGGAAGCTACCTGATGAACCCATTGTCGCTGTCCGCAGCCGATTACCTGGAATTGGATGCCACCGCCATGGCCGAAGGCGTGCGTAATGGTACGTTGGCAGCCGACGCGTTGTTGCGTTGCGCCTTCGCCCGATGCGACTTGATCAATCCGCAGGTAAACGCCGTGGTCATGCGCCACGACGATCTGGCCCGGGAGCAATTGGCTGCCCTCAGGGCCGCGGGCAGAGATAGCCACGCCCCGCTGGCGGGTGTACCGATGTTGATCAAAGACCTCAACACGCAGTTGGCCACAACCTTCACCAGCAATGGTTCAAGGCTGCTGGCCGACGCACCCTGTGCCACGCACAACAGCACCATTGTCGAGCGTTATCTGGCCGCCGGCATGCTTATCTTCGGTAAGTCTGCCAGCCCGGAATTCGGTCTCACCACCACTACCGAATCAGCTTTGTGGGGGCCTACCTGCAACCCCTGGAACTTGGCCTGCAGTGCCGGTGGGTCATCGGGGGGCGCTGCAGCCGCAGTCGCCGCGGGTATCGTGCCGGTCGCCCACGCTACCGATGGCGGCGGCTCAATCCGCATTCCCGCGTCTTATTGCGGAGTGTTTGGCCTCAAACCGACGCGCTATCGTACCCCTCAGGGCCCTGCCAGCTTCGAAGGCTGGTTCGGCGCCAGTTGCGGGCATGTGGTGTCGCGCAGCGTGCGCGACTCAGCCTTACTGCTGGATGTCAGCCACGGCCATGAACGCGGGAGTCCGTATTGGCTCGCTGAGCCGCAGCGGCCGTTTCGTGACGAAGTGTCGCGAGCGCCTGGCACCCTGCGCATCGGCGTAGTCAGTCAAGCCCTGACGGGCGCGGCGCTGCACCCGGATGTGCAGATGATCCTGGCTCAGACGATACAACGGTTGCAAGCCTTGGGGCATCACGTGCGCCCACTGACACTGCCGATTGATCCGCACCAGCTCTACAGCGCTCACGGCACTGTCACTGGCGTGGCGCTTCTTACGGCGGTACGTGATCGTGAGGCAGCGCGGGGTCGCCCCCTGCAGCAAGCAGAGTTGGAGCCGATCAGCAGCCAGCTGTTGGCGCAGGCATCCACGGGTTCGGCAGAGCAGCTGTACCGTGCTCGGCGGACGTTTGAAAGCATCGGGCTGACGATGGAAGCGCTATTCGATGAATATGACCTGATGCTGTCACCGGTGACGTCCCAGCCGACGCCACTGCTCGGCCACGTAAGCCTGCAAAACCGGTATGACGATTATCTCCAGCACATCGTTGCTAGTGTCGGTTTCACCGTGTTGGCCAATGTCGGTGGGCAACCGTCCATGTCGGTACCGCTGGGGCAAAGCTGCGCAGGGCTGCCGATCGGCATGATGTTCACCGCCGCTCATTGCCAGGAAGGCCGCCTGTTGCAACTGGCCGGTCAATTGGAGCGCGAGCACCCTTGGGTCTGCAGCCCAGCCCAGTTTTAACCGCTTGATCCACGATCACCCAACGAGCATTGTCCCATGACGCGTTTGCGCCACCACTACACGTTGTTTTTGTTGTTCATGGTCTCCGCTGTCAACCTGATCGATCGGCAGATCATGGGCATCGTCATAGAACCGATCAAGGTCGAGTTCGGCGTGTCCGATACCCAGATCGGCCTGCTGACTGGCCTTGGGTTTTCCTTGGTGTACTGCTTGTGTGCCCTGCCCATGGGCCGCCTTGCCGACCGCACCAACCGGCGCAATGTCATCGGCCTGTGCTGCGCGTTCTGGAGTGTCATGACCGGCCTGTGCGGTTTGGCAACCAGCTACTGGGGGTTGGCCCTTGCGCGCTTAGGCGTCGCAGCCGGTGAGTCAGGCAGCGGCGCGGCCTCGCTCTCGATAATTGCCGACCTGTACCCGCCGAAGCAGCGCGCCATGGCGATCAGCTTTTTCATGCTGGGTGCCCCTATCGGCGTACTGCTCGGCATGAGTTTAGGTGGCTGGATCGCCTACTACCACGGCTGGCGCGCGGCGTTTGCGTGGATGGCCCTGCCTGGGCTGGTGACCGCAGTGGTGTTGTGGCTGAGCACACGCGACCCCCGCCGCGGCACGTGGGAGCCGAACATGGCCGGCCCTGTCGCGCAGGAGTCACTGTGGGCAGTGTTGTGCGGCGCCTGGGCCAGCAGCCCGTTTGTACGGATTGCCATCGCCGGCGCGCTACTGGCTTTTTCCGGCTATGCGTTCAGCATCTGGAGCACCGCGTTTCTGGTTCGCAGCCACGGCTTGACGCTCAAAGACGCGGGCATCCTGATCGGCTTGGCGGCAGGGCCCGCCGCGATCATCGGCACGCTTTCCAGCGGCTGGATCACGGCCCGCCTGGTACGACGTGATCCGCGCTGGCAGCTCGGCGTGCCAATTATAGGTTCGCTACTGGCCTTCCCTCTGGCGATCGGCTTTGCCTTTAGCCCCGTTCAAGCTTACTGGCTAGTCGGCTCGTTGAAAGTCCCGCAGGCCGTAGCGTTCATATTTGGCCTTTCGGTATTCGGCATGTGGTGGATGGCGCCCAGCTATGCCGCTATAGCCCAAGTGGTCGCGCCGCAGCGGCGTGCGACGCTGATCGCGGTCTATAATTTCGGCATCATGGCTCTGGGTGCGGGCTTTGGGCCATTGCTGGTTGGACTGCTCAGCGACTGCCTGCACGGAATTGTGGGCGCGAGTGCGCTGAGCTGGGCGTTAGCGTTATGCGCCAGCGGCTACCTGCTGGCCTGCGCTGTGTTGCTAAGTGTGCTCGAACCCTACAACCGTGCGGCTCGAGAGCATGAGTACACTAGCGCCTTAACAAGTTGCTGAAAGAGTGGAAGGCGAAATACGGGGCTGATGACGTTGATCCGGTGCGCGTCAAGCCCCGTCCTTTGCGGCGGTGGAAATCAATGCGGCGTTTGCTGCTGCTCGATGTATTGGCGGATGATTTAGGGGGCGCCGCCGCAGCTACCGGCAAAGTAGGAGGGCGACCACAGTGCGCCGCCCCATTTTTGACTTATCAAGTCGCGCGTAAAACCCCTTCCTTTAGGTTGGGGATATATCATGTTGGCCGAGTTCTATCGCCGCGAGGCCGGGCTGATCTCCAGCACGATCCTGATTTCCACGCTCGGTTCTCTTGGAACGCTGACGGTGCTGATGGTGTGGATGAACGTTGGGCGACCAGGCGCGTGAGGTAGGGGCCAGCGTGGCCAGCCGCTCAACGATTGCCAATCACATCGGCTTATCGGTCTCATCCTCGACCAGCACCAGCTGGAACCCCCGCCGGTCCACGGAGGCGACTCGGCCTTGCAGTGTGCCGCCGCTGGGAATCGCCAGATGAGCGTAGGAAAGGCCGGGATCCTTGAGCAGGTCGCCGCCCAGGGCATGGCCAAGCACCACGGTGTAGGCGCCTTCGGTGGCCGTCGCCTCGATCAGCAGTTCCAGGTCGGCATGGCGGGCCTCGCGGTCCTCGCCGCCCTTTTCGGCACTGTAGGTCAGGGTCAGCAGGACTGGCCCTTCGTAGGGCAGCTCGATGTCGTTGGTGATTTCCGTCATGGGTGAATCTCCTTCTCGGATAGGGTGGTCTGGCCAAGCGGATCTGTAGAGATAGACAAGCGGGCGGTGTGGACAGTCCAATGAAGATGGGTACAGCTCGTCGGATGGTCGATTGCAAGGCCCGGCGAGCCGGGCAATGCGGCGTTGCGGACCTGATCCTACTCCGCCAATTTCCTGATCATCGCCACCGTCAGATACAACCGTGGCGCGATGCTCTTCAGCTCGATGTACTCATCATCGGCATGCAACCCCGCCCCAACCACACCCATCGTCTCCAGTACCGCTGGCTTGGCGCTGCCCGGAACATAGGCGTAGCCGGCATCGGTACCGAAGCGCATGGCGATGGGTTCGATATTCTGGTCGATCTGGCTGTAGAGCTGCTGGGCGGTCTTGGCCAGTCGCTCGGAGCCTTCATTCTTCGCCAGCGGTGGGCGGCCTTTGATCAGGGTGACGGTGGTCTCGGTGTCGGCGATCAGGCGGTTCTGCACGATGCGCTTGGCATCGGCCAGTACACGGTCGGACTCGGCGAGGTCGGAGTAGCGCATGTCCGCGTCGGCAGTGGCCAGGGCGGGAATGATGTTGGCTTTTTCACCGGCCTTGGCCAGGGTCCAGTTGACCGTGGTGCCCTTGGCGGGGTCGCCGAGGTCCTTGAGCTGGATGATCTGGTGCGCCAGCTCGGTGAGGGCATTGCGGCCTTCTTCGGGCGCGGAACCGGCGTGGGAGGAGCGGCCCTTGACCTCCAGGTTCACGCGGTTGATGCCGTTGGTGGCGACAGTGACAGCGTCCTTGTCGGGTGGCTCGTAGGAAAAGACATAGTCATGCTTGCGCGCCAGCTCGGTGATGATCTGCTTCGAGCCGGCCGAACCCATCTCTTCATCCGGGTTGAACAGCACGGTCAAGGTGCCGTAGCCGTCGAATTTCTGATCCTGCAGCAGCTTGACCGCATGCAGGATCATCGCCACGCCGCCCTTGGCATCGGCGACGCCTGGGCCGTAGGCGCGTTCGCCTTCGGTGCGGAACGGGCGCTTGGCGACGGTGCCGGGGCCGAATACCGTGTCGTAGTGGACCATGAGAAGGAAGTTCTTGCTGCCAGTGCCCTTGAAGGTGCCGACGATGTTGTCGCCCACCGATGGCGTTGCCGGATGGGTCTCGACCTTGGCGCCGAGAGCTTGCAGGCGCTTGACCAGCAGCGCGCTGACCTCGGTCAGGCCCGGCTGGGTGCCGGTGCCGGTATCGACCGATACCAGGGTTTTCAGGGTTTCCAGGTAGGCGGGGCGTTCGGCCTGCGCCTGCTTGAGCAGGTCCTTGGGCGCCAGCTCGGCGGCGCTGGCCGTGACACAGGCGATGGACAGCGCGAGGACTGCGGTGAAGGGCAGGGCGGACAACTGCATAGGTAGGGCCTCGATCCATGATGGGGAACAGCGGTGTTCAGCTTAGACCGCCCGTGCAATTGGGGCCGCAAAGCGGCCCAATTGCTTAACTGATTGGCATTGGGCTCCACCCTTTTTTTCTTCATCTATGCCACTTTTCCACCCTCGCGCAACTCATAGCCAATACAGCCGCACAATCCTGACCAATCTCCTGTACGTCGTAGGAGCGCAACCCGATGCTGACCCTCATCCCCGAGCTTGGCGCTACCACCCGCGCGGCCCTCGAGCGACTGCTGGCCGCGGCCGATGGCGACACCGCCCAGGCCCGGCATATCGCGGATTTCCTGCTGGCGTGGTGGGCGCCGGACCTCTACGGCGGCTTCGCGCTGACGGCCTTGTGGGAAATCGACGACGAGCTGGCGCGAGCCTGCGTGCTGGTCTTCGCCTGGGTGGCCGCCAACCGGGTGCACCCGGATGTCATTGGTTATGGCGCGCAGTTCGAGGCATTGTTCGAGCGAGTAGGGAGCACAACTGCCGGGGAATGGAGACAGCTGGCCTCGTGACAATGCCAAGGCCACGCGCTGAGTACTGATCGCATTGGCGCGCGATTTTTGCTGCGTTCGCGTACAATCTCCAGTCACTGATTCACGACGAGGCTCGTCTCATGAAAGCTCTCAGCTTGCAGGCCAAAAAAGCCTATTGTGCGAAAACACGCCGTTCCAATTACGTGGCAAGTCTGCGCCTTGAAGGCTATGAGGTCGCCCCTGACCTCGCCGATCGCGAGCTACCCTCACGCGAAGCCGCCGTCCAGGCTCACCGTAAACAGGGGTAAATATTGGACAAGTATGGAGCGGGGCAGGATGCCTATTGTTATCCAGGCACTTCAGTCCTGCGTAACAAGCTAGGAATCGAAGACGACGAACAGCTTTCACGGGGGATGCTCGCGGGATAAGTTAATTACGCTCGTGGCGGAATGCTTTGGCGACCTGAACATGATTCATCCCTTTCGTGAGGGAAATGGTCGTGCGCAGAGAATTTTTTTTGAACATTTGATTGTGAATGCCGGTTTCGAAATCAATTGGTGGAATGTCAACGAGCAAGAGTGGATCTCTGCGAACATTGACGCAGTAGTTTGTGATTACTCTTCACTGCAACGTATCTTCGAACGTTGCATCGGTGCGGCCATTACCGGCTAGTTGTTGTTACTCCAAGTCCTATCCTTCCTGCTTCAGTCTTCATGGCTGCGGCACGATCAACTGCGCCCCCTCGTTACGCACGTTCCCTACCGCCTTGCTCACTGCGAACCATTCGAAATCCTCCACCGGCAAGCACTCATCGCGCGCCAGTTCCTCCGCCTCCCGCGCCGTCAGCGACGGATCGATCCACTGCCGTGCATGTTCCGGCGACAGCACCAGCGGCCGGCGGTCATGGATATCCAGCATCCCCTGGTCGCTGGCTGCGGTGATGATGACAAAACCGTCCCCTTCATTCGGCTCGAGCCCGGCATGCACCTCAGCCAGCGCTGCCATGAACATGGGTGCCTGGCTTTTCAGGCGGATGAAGTAGGGCTGCTTGCGCTTGGGGTCGCGGGGGTCGCTCACCCATTCGTACCAGCCGTCGGCCATCACCAGCGCGCGGCCCTGGGGCCAGAGCGCCTTGAAGAACTTGCCGGTGGTCACGGTCTCGACCCGGGCGTTGATCGGCGCCGGGCGCTTGCTGGCGGCCCAGAAGGGCGCCCAGCCCCAGTGGCATGGATCGATGCGCAGGCCGTCGTCGGCATTGTGCAGGATCAGTACGCGGGTGCCGGGGGCGACGTTGTAGCGGTTGACCGGGGTGCGGTCGTAGCCGCTGATCACATCCTGCTCGGAATCGAGCTCGTGCAGGTAATCCGTTATGTCCCTGGACTGGACGAATCGTCCGCACATGCGCTGCTCCTTCTGTCGATATTTGCACGTTGAATTTGACCGGATGCCCGCCAGCTAGTTAACTGTATGCATGTACAGTAGAAATACAAGGCCGTCTTATCATGGTTTCCATTCTCGGTGCGATTGCGTCGGGCGGGCAGTTGCTCGCGCAGTATTCCTTTCAAGTGCCAGCGGGTTTCCCCTCGCCGGCAGCGGACCACATGGAGCAGCAGATCTCCCTGGACGAGCTGTTCAACATCCGCGCGCCACACATGTACCTGGTGAGGATAGACGGCGACAGCATGCAGGGCGCCGGTATCTTCGACGGCGACCTGATCGTGGTCGACCGCTCGCAGGAGGCGCGCCACGGGCAGATCGTGATCGCCGCGATCAATGGCGAGCCGCTGTGCAAGCGCCTGCACAAGCTCGGGCACCAGGTCGCCTTGATGTCGGAAAACAAACGCTTCCCCCCACGCTATATCCTCGAAAGCGATGAATTGCTGATCTGGGGCGTCGTCACCTTCAGTGTGCGCAGCCATGACAACCTCGCCTGAAACAGTCTTCGCACTGATCGACTGCAACAGCTTCTACGCGAGCTGCGAACGGGTATTCCGCCCAGACCTGCTGCGCACGCCCATCGTGGTGCTGAGCAACAACGACGGCTGCGTCATCGCCCGCAGTGCCGATGCCAAGCCGTTCGTGAAGATGGGCGAGCCGTATTTCCTGGTCAAGGACACCTTGCGCAAGCACGGGGTGGTGGCGTTCTCGTCCAACTATGCGCTGTATGGGGACATGAGCCAGCGGGTCATGTCGGTGATCGAGGGCATGGTCCCCAGCCTGGAGGTCTACTCCATCGACGAGGCCTTCGCCGAGCTGACTGGCGTGCCAGGTAGCCTTGACATGCTCGGGCGAGACCTGCGCGCCAAGGTGTTGCGCGACACCGGGATCCCGGTCGGCATCGGCATCGCCGGCACCAAGACGCTGGCCAAGCTCGCCAACCATGCCGCCAAGCGCTGGCAGACGCAGAGCGGCGGGGTGGTGGACCTGCGCGACCCGGCCAAGCGCGACTGGGTGCTGAAAAAGTGCGAGGTCTCCGCTGTCTGGGGCATCGGTCGGCGCATGACCGCGCACCTGCGCGAGATGAAGATCATCAGCGCCTGGGACCTGTCCCGGGCCGACCCCTGGACGCTGCGCAAGACCTTCAGCGTGGTGATCGAGAAGACCGCCCGCGAGCTGGCAGGCACGCCGTGCCTGGAGCTTGACGAGCCCGACCCGCCGAAGCAGGAGATCTGTTGCAGCCGCATGTTCGGCCAGCGCGTGGCGGAGCTCGCGCCAATCAAGGAAGCGGTCGCCACGTATGTGATGCGCGCTTCCGAGAAGCTGCGGGCGCAGGGTTCCGTGTGCCGCAAGATGCGCGTGAGCATCCGCACCGGGATGTTCAATCCGGACGAGGCCAAATACGCCAAGGGTGTGGTGGTGCAGTTGCCGTATCCCACCGATGACGTGCGCCTGCTGACCCGCATGGCGATGGAAGCGACCGCGCGCCTGTACCGGCCGGGGTTCAAGTACAGCAAGGCCGAGGTGCTGCTGCTCGACCTCTGCCAGCGCGGGGAATACACGGACGACCTGTTCACAGCCTCGCAGCCGCTGAAGGACGAACGGGTGATGCAAGTGCTCGATTGCATCAATGGCCGGTGGGGCAGGGGTACGCTGCGCCCGGCGGCGGTGCCGGCCGATCCGGACTGGGCGATGCGACGGGAGATGATGAGCCGCAGCTATACGACGCAGTTGGAGCAGCTCTGGCGGTTGGGATGAGACAAGGAGGAAATAGCAGACACAAGTTCCCGATAAAGATGTAAATTTCGTAAATAAGATTTAAACCTATTTGAGAATCAATATATTTACCGTCCCTGTGGCTACCCCAATACACGGAGACGTAGAGAAATGCAGTCCAGAACCTCACCCAACAGCCTGGCCCTGGCCTTTGTCGCGCTGGCATCGCCTGTGATGCTCGTGACCTCGGTCCAGGCTGAAGAAGTCGCCTCCAGTGAGGTACTGGAAATCCCGGTCAGCGATAACGCGCTGGTGATCCAGAACACCATGGTCACTGCTGAGGAAGAAGCCCGGCAGGCGCTGGGGTCTTCGGTCATCACCGAGGAGGACATCAAGCGTCGCCCACCGGCCAATGACCTGTCGGACATCATCCGCCGCGAGCCGGGCGTCAACCTGACTGGCAACAGCGCCAGTGGCGCGCGGGGCAACAACCGTCAGATCGACCTGCGCGGCATGGGCCCGGAAAACACCCTTATCCTGATCGATGGCAAGCCATCGAGCGGACGCAACGCGGTGCGTTACGGCTGGAACGGCGACCGCGACACCCGAGGCGAAACCAACTGGGTGCCGGCCGAGGCGGTCGAACGCATCGAGATCCTGCGCGGTCCGGCGGCGGCGCGTTACGGCTCCGGTGCCATGGGCGGGGTGGTGAACATCATCACCAAGCGCCCGACCGACGAGCTCAAGGGCAGCCTTAACCTGTACACCCAGATGCCAGAGGACAGCGCCGAGGGCGCAAGCCGGCGTGCCAACTTCAACCTGAGCGGCGGGCTGACCGAGAACCTGGGTTTCCGCCTCTATGGTGGCCTGGCAAAAAGCGACGCCGACGACATCGACATCAACGCCGATCACGCCAACAGCGCCCTGTCCGCCGGCCGCGAAGGCGTTCGCAACAAAGATATCAACGGCCTGCTGAGCTGGAGGCTCAATGACGAGCATCGTCTGGAAGCGAGTGCTGGCTACAGCCGGCAGGGGAATATCTACGCCGGCGACACCATGAACAGCAACGGCGGCAGCAACCCGGACTACATCTCGAGCCTGTATGGCCATGAGACCAACGTCATGCAGCGCAACACCTACGACCTGACCCACCTGGGCGACTTCGACTGGGGCTCGACCAAGACCTCGCTGTCGTACCAGTACGTGCGCAACTGGCGCATGAACGAAGGCCTGGCCGGCGGTCCCGAGGGCTCGATCAACGATTCGGGCGCTGACATGTCGCGTCTGCGCAATACCCGCCTTGCCAGTGAAGTGAACCTGCCGTTCGCCATGGGCAACACCGAGCATGTCATGACCCTCGGCGGCGAATATCTCTACGAGTCGCTCAACGACCAGGGCTCGTTCCGCGCCCAGAGCTTCGACCCGTCGGGCAATGGCGGCGATGTGATCGATGGCTTCGACCGCAGCGAGACCAAGATGACGGCCAAGAGCTATGCGCTGTTCGCCGAAGACAATATTCTCATTGGCGACACCACGGTTACCCCGGGCCTGCGCCTGGACCACCACGAAGAATTTGGTGACAACCTCAGCCCGAGCCTGAACGTGTCGCACAAGCTGACCGACGCGCTGACCGTCAAGGGCGGCATCGCCCGGGCATACAAGACGCCGAACCTGTACCAGTACAACTCCAACTACCTGCTCTACAGCCGCGGCAACGGTTGCAGCGTCCAGCAGACCAACTCCGGCGGCTGTTATCTGCAGGGCAATGCCGACCTCGACCCTGAAACCAGCATCAACAAGGAGATCGGCCTGCTGTACGACCGTGGCACCTGGCGTACCAGCGCGACCTACTTCCGCAACGACTACAAGAACAAGATCATCGGCGGCACCGACGTGATCTACGACATCAATGCCGGACGCCGCGTGACTCAGTGGGAAAACGCCGGCAAGGCCCTGGTCGAAGGCGTGGAAGGCAACTTCTTCATCGAGCTGACCCCGTCGCTGGACTGGAATACCAACCTCACCTGGATGCTCAAGAACGACAACCGCGACACCGGCGAGCCGCTGAGCGTGATCCCGGAGTACACGGTCAATACTACCCTTGACTGGCGAGCCACCGAGCAGCTGTCGTTCCAGGTCGCCGGTACCTATTTCGGCAAACAGAAGTCGCCGACCTACAACTACCGCACCCAGGAAAGCTACGACATCGATGCCCAAGAGGACGTCGAAGCCTACGGCCTGGTCGATGTCAGCACCGGTTACAAAATCAACGAGCACTACGACGTGCGCCTGGGCGTGAACAACGTCTTCGACAAGCAGATCTATCGCGGTGGCAACGCCAGCAGCTCGGGCGCCAACACCTACAACCAGCCAGGCCGTGCGGTATTCGCCGCACTGAACATCACGTTCTGACCTGATCCAGCGTTACCCCGGCTGCCCTTGCCTCGTCGCGCATCGACCAGGCCTGGGCGGCTTTTCTCGTGTCGGGACCGCAGTACGGGCAGAGGGGGTAGCCTGCCTTCCGGCCGATCAAGGTAAACACCCAAAAGGAGCTATGGATGATCAAGTCCACACCCGCCTGGCTGGCGATCCTGTCGCGCAGTGCCGCGGCGTTGCTTGGCGGTTACCTCTTTACCTACGCGGTCACGGCCTTCCTGGCCCGTGTGCTGCCGCTATCAGCCAGCGATGCGGTGATCGTGTCGACGCTGCCGGCCTTTGCGTTCTATACCGGCGCCGTGCTCTGGGCGTTCGCCAGCCGCGATGCGTTGCGGGCCTGGGCGCCGGCGGGGGTGGCGGCGCCACTGGCGCTGGTGGCGTTCTGGCCTGTGGTAGGGGTGGCTTGAGATGAAGACCAAGACTTTTACCCAGAACATGTCCTGGCTGCATACCTGGGCGGGGCTGATCTTCGGCTGGCTGCTGTATGCGATCTTCGTGACCGGGACGCTGGCGGTGTTCGACAAGGAAATCGATCACTGGATGCACCCCGAGATCCCCGCCGCCGAGGTTACCCAGGCCCAGGCCACGCAGCGGGCGCTCGCCTATCTGCAAGAGCACGAGCCAACTGCCGGCAACTGGGGAATCAGTTTGCCGACCGACCGCTCGCCAGGGCTACGTGTGTCCACCGGTGACCGGCGCCATGGTGGCGGTGTGCAGCTCGATCCACAGACCGGTGAAGTGCTGGACGTGCGCGAGAGCGTCGGCGGCAACTTTTTCTTCCGCTTTCACTTCACCCTCAACCTGCCGCGCAACTGGGGCATCTGGGTGGTCGGCGCGCTGGCGATGGTGATGCTGGCGGGACTGGTGACCGGCATCGTCATCCACAAGAAGATCTTCAAGGAGTTCTTCACCTTCAGGCCGAACAAAGGCCAGCGCTCCTGGCTGGACTTTCACAATGCCAGCGCGGTGCTGCTGCTGCCGTTCCACCTGATGATCACCTACACGGGGCTGGTGATCTTCATGCTGATCTACATGCCCGCCGCCGTCGACACCTTGTTCGAGGGCGATACCCGTGCCTACTTCCAGGCGCAGGGCAATGCACGCGTGGAGCAACCGCGCCAGGCGCTCAGACAGCCCGCCCAACTGGTCGAGCTGGCGCCATTGCTGGCCCGGGCCGAGGCGCGCATGGGGTCGATCGGCGGCGTCAACGTGCGTAACCCGAACACTGCTGGCGCGCGGGTCGAGATTCGTCCGGTGCTGGGCAACCGCATTGCCCTGACCAAGGGCCAGGCGATGGTCTTCGACGGTGTCAGTGGCGAGCTGCTCAGCGATGTGCCCGACCTGCAGCCGGCGCCGCTGACCCAGCGGGTGATGTCCGGCCTGCACTTCGCCCAGTTCGGCGGCTATTTCATGCGCTGGTTGTACTTTGTCTGCGGGTTGGTCAGCTGCGTGATGATCGCCAGCGGCCTGGTGCTGTTCTGCGTCAAGCGCGGACGCAAGTACGCGGGCAGCAAGGCCGATGCGTCGGCCCGGCGCTGGTACCGGGTGGCGGAGGTGTTCAACGTCGCCTTCGTCGCCGGGCTATTGGTGGCCTGCATCGGCTTGATGTGGGCCAGCCGCGTGTTGCCGGCGGAACTGGCCCACCGCCAGGGCTGGGAAGTGCGGGCGTTCTTCGGGCTGTGGTCGCTGGCCTTGCTGCATGCCTGGGCCCGCCCGGCGAAGCGCGCCTGGGTCGAGCAGCTCGCGGTGGCGGCGGTGCTCTGCAGCGGCCTGGGCTTGCTGGGTGCCTTTACCGAGATTGCCGATCGCACGCGAATCGTCCTGGAACTGAGCAGCCTGGCACTGGGCGTATTGCTGGCCCTGGCGGCGTGGCGTTGTGCGGTCGCAGGGGATGAGCCGGCAAGAGTGCGCGTAGGTGCCAAGACAGTGGAGGTCAGGTAATGGGGATGATGTTCATGGGTGGGCTGCTGTTTGCCTACAGCGCGATGCTCGCGCTGTGCCAGGGGCTGGAGCGGCACTACAAGCAGGTCTGGGGCCGAACGTGTACGGTCTGGCAGCGCAGGGTGCTGCGGGGGCTGGGCTGGGCGGGGCTGGCAGTGAGCTTTCTGCTCTGCGTGGCGGCATGGGGCTGGGCGATGGGGCCGGTGGGGTGGTTCGGGGTGATTTCGCTGGCGGGCCTGGTGCTGGTGATGCTGCTGCCCTACCTGCCGCGGGTTGCCGTATGGCTTGGCGCGGCGGCAGGGGTGTGGCTGCTGTTGCTGGTCATTGTCTGAGCACTGGGTGCTACACCTTATCGTGGCGCGGCACGGTGAAGTGGAAGGCGCTGCCTTCGCCCAGCTCACTCTGTGCGCTGATCACGCCGCCATGGGCCTTGATGATGCCTTGCGAAATGTACAGGCCAAGCCCGGTGCCGTTG
This sequence comes from Pseudomonas fluorescens, assembly GCF_902498185.1. Taxonomy (GTDB): domain Bacteria; phylum Pseudomonadota; class Gammaproteobacteria; order Pseudomonadales; family Pseudomonadaceae; genus Aquipseudomonas; species Aquipseudomonas fluorescens_BS. The sequence continues at coordinate 301,176 of NZ_CABVIX010000001.1, forward strand.
GGGTTGCCTTCGCGGGCAGTCCAGTAGCGGTCAAAGACGTGAGGCAGCTGCTCGGGCGGGATGCCCTTGCCGGTGTCGCGCACGCTGAAGGCGATATGAGGGCCGTCGGCCACCGCGGTGACCCCGACCTTGCCCTCGGCGCTGGTGAACTTGATGGCGTTGCCGACCAGGTTCGACAGCACCTGGAACAGCCGCTCGGGATCGGCATGGATATGCAGGCCGGGCTCGGCATGGAAGGTCAGTTCGACCGACTTGTTGGAGGCCAGGGGGCCAAGCAGGGTGTTGGCCTCTTCGAACATGTGGCCTACATCCAGCGGCTTGGGCGTGATGGTGTAGCGTCCGGCTTCGATCTTCGAGGTGTCGAGCAGGTCGTCGAGCAGTGCGTTCATGCGGCCGGTGGCTTGCTGCATGGTGCTGATGGCCGTGGAGATGCGCCGCGAAGCGTTGGCGCCGTCGGCGCTGTAGGATTTCTGCAGCATGCCGCAGAGCATCGAAATGATGGTCATCGGGTTGCGCAGGTCGTGGGAAACCACCGCCACCAGCTCGTCCCGGGCGCGCACGGCAGCCTGTTCCTTGAGCACCTGGTGGCTCAGGTCGATCTCCAGCGCCGAGCGGCGCAGGTCGTTGGCGGCAAACCGGTCGCCGTGCTCCCACTTGCGCGAGATCCCTTGCATCTCGACCTTCCAGATCTCGAACGAAGTGCGCGGGCGCAAGCGCAGGCCGGCGGCGGAGTTCTCCATATGCAGCGGCTTGTCTGGGTCGCCGCTCCAGTTGAGGGTTTCCTTGACCTCGGGGCGGAACCAGAGCATGCCGTTGGTGACTGGCTTGGGCAGGCTCAGCGCGAGTACACCACTGGCCAGCGTGCGGTAGGCCGCCGCTGGCGGGTACACGCTGCTGAGCGAGTCGCAGGCGTAGACCGGGGTGCCCTGGGCCCCGATCCACTGGTGCAGTGCATGGATCTGCTCAGGCTCCGGGCACAGGCCCGCAGTGCGCAGTTGCCCGTCTTCGATGATCGCAACGCCGCTGGCGCCGACCAGTTGCAGAAGCCGCTCGGTCTGCCCGGCCAGGCCGTCGAATACGGTGCCGGCGCTGTCGTGCATGGCCTGGCTGAGCTCGGCAAGCGTGTCGAGCTTGGCGTTACGCTGGGTGGCCAGCTTCAAGGCTTCCAGGGCGCTGATCTGCAATGACAGCACCTGGCCGATGGTCTTGCAGGCACTGCGCAGGCTACTGGGCACATGCAGGGGATCGCGGTTGCCGCAACTGATCAGGCCCCAGAGCTTGCCGTCGCTGATCAGCGAAATGCTCATCGACGACAGCACACCCATGTTCTGCATGTACTGGCAATGGATCGGCGAAACGCTGCGCAGGGTCGCGAAGCTCAGGTCCAGCGGGCTTTCAGTGTCGGGGCGCATGGCCGGGACGATCGGCACCGGCTGGTAGCCTGCATCGGGAATGATCCGCAGCCAATTGCTCTGGTACAGCTTGCGCGCCTGTTGAGGGATGTCGGACGCCGGGAAGTACAGGCCGTTGAACAGCTCCATGTCCGGGCTTGCCGCCTCTGCGATGACCTGGCCGTGGCCTTCTTCCTCGAAACGGTAGATCAGCACCCGGTCGTAACCGGTGAGCGCCTGGACCTCGCGTACGCTCAGCTGGTGCAGCTCGTCCAGGCTGCGCGCCGCCTGCAGGCGCTGCAGCAGGCGGTTGAGACGAGCATGCGAATCGCCGTTGGCGGGGGCGAGGATCTCCATCTCGAAAATCAGCAACCCCTGGTGACGGTGCAGAAAACCTTCGAAAACCCGACCGTTGACCTTGAGGGTCAGAGGTTGCAGGCTTTCATCGAGGTCCTGCTCGACCACCGTGCGCACTTGCCTGGCCAGGCGTACGCCAAGCAGGACCGCGAGTGACTGGCCCAGCACCTGGCTGGCTTCAAGACCGAGCAGTTCGCCAACGTTGGCGCTGACCTGGACAATCTCGAGGTTCGGTTCACTGAGTGTCATCAGCACGCCATGTGGCTGGATGGCCCCAGGGTACTGGATCGGCTCGTCGGCGCAGTTGGCCAGCAGCTGCTCGAAAGTGTCCTTGTTGCCAGCCGTCACAGCAGCACCTCCCGGCTCTCGAGCCAGCGCTCGAAGCAGGTGAATGTGTCGATGGCGGCTTGTGCCACGCGTGCCTGGTCCGCAGGCGAGTCGGGGGCAGTCCCGAGATAGTGCAGGAAACCGCGCCAGAGCGATCCGGTCTCTGAGCCATAGACATCGAGAAAGGCACCGCCGTTGCCGGCGCCGATGGCCAGGCGTTCGGCCATGGCCCGCTTGAGCACCTGGCCACCCAGGGTCGAGCCCTCCAGCACGTAGGCAACGCCGAGGGCCTGGGCTTCGTCGGCGATGTGGGGCAGATCCCGGCACAGGGGTAGCGCGTCGATCTGCGCGGGCGTCAGTCCGAGGTTCTGCAGGTCGGTGACCAGCGCGGGCGTCTTGAGCCGGCGCTGCGGGTCGATGGCGGGCAGGAAGCCGGCCAGGGCCTGCTCGAGCGGGGCGTGGAAACCGTAGTAGGCGCAGACCAGGCGCCGGTAGGCCGGGTGGTCGAAGCGTTCGTCGAAGAACGGCAGCCGGTCTTCCAGCGCCCTGTGACAGGGGCCGGTGCCTTGGCGCAAGGCAGTGAGCAGGGGTGACGGAGATTTGCCGGATGCGTCAGGCATCGTCAGGAACTCGCAGCAAGATGGTTGAACGACGCACCTCGGTGCAGACAGGATTAGCGACTTATCCTACAGCAAAGCTGGGAAATTCCACACATGGTCTTTAACGTCGAGGACCCTCTGCTACCGCTGTCAGCGCTCGAACGGGTGTTCGATGACCAAGCGGGTCGTGCCGGGTCATCCTCTCGCACTGCACCGGTTCAGAACGCCAGCTTGTAGCCGATCAGCAGCAGCATCCCGGCCAGGCAAGGGCGCAGCACGTTGTCGGAGATGCGGCCGGTCAGGTGGCTGCCCATGTAGATCCCCGGCAGTGAGCCCAGCAGCAGATAGCCCAGCAGCGACCAGTCCATGTTGCCCATGCTGGCATGGCCCAGGCCCGCGACCAGGGTCAGCGGTACGGCATGGGCGATCTCGGTGCCGACCAGGCGGCGGGTGACCAGGAAGGGATACAGCAGGAACAGCGCGACGGTGCCCAGGGCGCCCGCGCCGATGGACGTCAGGGTGACCATTACGCCCAGCACTACCCCGGTGAGCACCGTGAGGGTGTTCAGGGTGCGGTCGCTGAGATGGTAGTGATCGCCCGCATGCTTGCTGGCGAACGCCTGCAGGCGCGACTTGAACATGATGGCCAGGGCCGTGAGTATCAGCACCACCGCCAGGCCCTGCTTGATCACCGCATTGAGCGCGGAGGTGTCGGCATGCAGGGTGCTCAGGAACCACAAGGTCAGGGCTGCGGCGGGGACGCTGCCCATGCTCAGAAGACCGGTGATCTTCCAGTCGATGTTCTTGTTGCGGCTGTGGACCCAGACGCCACTGGCCTTGGTGATCGCGGCGTAGAGGAGGTCGGTGCCGACGGCCGTGGCCGGGTGAATGCCGAACCAGAGCAGGATCGGGGTCATCAGGGAACCGCCACCGACTCCGGTCATGCCAACGATGAAACCTACAACCAGTCCCGCAAGGGTGAAACCGAAAGAACCAACATCCATACGCTACTCGACGCCCAACATGCCCGTGATCGGATGCGTGCCAGCATAAAGGTCTTTTTTATAGCGAAATAGACTTGTTCGTTATTAGGTTATAACCGAGGCCGATTGATACGCCGTCCCGCATGGACACGGACGGCGCACGCAGATCAGATCCTGAAACTGCCTACCAGCTGTTTCAGGCGTCCAGCCTGCTGACTCAAGGCATCGCAGTGGGCCAGGGTCTGGTTCAGGTGTTCCACGCCCTGCTGGTTCAGCGCGTTGATGTGGCTGATGTCCATGTTCAGGCTTTCGACTACCGCCGTCTGCTCTTCAGTCGCCGCGGCTACCGACTGGTTCATCCCGTCGATCTCGCCGATGCGCTGGGTAACGCTGGACAGGCGGTCACCGGCACGGTTGGCCACCTGCACGCTCTGCTCGCTGGATACCTGGCTTGCGTTCATCGTGTGCACGGCCTCGCGCGAGCCGACCTGCAGGGTGGTGATCATGCGGTGGATCTCTTCGGCCGACTCCTGGGTGCGGTGGGCCAGGTTGCGCACTTCGTCGGCTACCACTGCGAAGCCGCGCCCGGCCTCACCCGCGCGGGCCGCTTCGATCGCGGCGTTGAGCGCCAGCAGGTTGGTCTGCTGTGAAATGCCCTTGATCACGTCGAGGATCTGGCCGATGTCGTCGGTGCTGGTGTTGAGCGTCTCGATCTGCTGGCAGGACTCGCTGATCTTCTGCGACAGCGCCGCCATGCTGGCAATGGTCTGCTCGACGACCTGGCGGCCATCGCTGGCCTGCTCGCTGGCGCCACTGGCGTGCTGCGAGGCATCGGCGGCGTTGCGGGCGATCTCCTGGGTCGCGGCACCCAGCTGGTTGATGGCCGCCGCCACGCTGTTGGTGCGCATGCTTTGCTCTTCGGAGCCGCTGATCGAAGCGTTGGACGCCGTCATGACCCGCTCGGACAGGTCGTGCACCTGGCGGGTGACCGACGAGACTTCGCTGATCGAGGTATGGATGCGTTCGACAAAGCGGTTGAAGGAAGTCGCCAGTTCACCGAACTCGTCCTTGTTCTGCACCGCCAGGCGACGGGTGAGGTCGCCTTCACCTTCGGCGATGTCCTGCATGGCGCGGCCCATGGTGGTCAGGGGGCGCATCAGCACCGGGATCAGCAGGCCCAGCAGGCCAAGGATGGCCGCCACGGCGATAAGCATGGCGATGATGGCCGAGGTACGGAACTGATCCAGGGCGGCGTAGGCTTTTTCCTTGTCGATAGACAGGCCGATATACCATTGCGCCGACGGCAGGCCGCTGACCGGGGTGAAGGAGATGATCCGCTCATGACCGTCCAGGGTCGCCTCCTGCACGCCCGGTTCCACCCGCAGGCTGGCGCCGGGGTAGATGTCCTTGAGGTTTTTCATCGCCTGGCCCTTGTCGGGGCTGACGATCACCTGACCGTCACGGTCGGCGAGAAACGCATGGCCGATGCCGCCGAAGTCCACCGAGTTGATGATCTCGTCCAGAGTGTCCAGGCTCACGTCGCCACCGACCACCCCAAGCAGCTCGCCGTTGGCCTTGCTGCTGACCGGAGTGGCGATGGTCACCACCAGACCGCCGACGGCGCCCTGGTAGGGCGCAGTGAGCACTGTCTGGCGCGCCGTTGCGGCGGTGCCGTACCAGGGACGCTGACGCGGATCGTAGCCAGCGGGCATGGTGGCATCGGGACGCTGGGTGAACTGGCCATCGGCCCGGCCGAGGTAGGTGAACAGGAAGTTGCGGGTGTAGGAGGGTTGGTCGACCAGGCCCGGCAGGTTGTCGCCCGCGCCTTGCTGAGCGATGTCCTGGGCAAGGTTCTCGAGCACCAGGATACGTCCGCTCATCCAGTTCTGCACGCTGCTGGCGGTCAGGGCGCCGGACTGGCGCACCGAGGACTCGATGTTCTGGCTGATGGTGCTGCGTTGCAGGTAGTCGTTGTAGAGCGTGAACAGGGCAAAGGCCAGGACGACCACGCCGCAGGCGCTCAGGAGAATCTTGTGGCGGAACTTCAGGTTCATGTTTCGAAGACCTTGAGTCTTGCTAGGGGGAGGGACGGCCGTGCGCTCGTGTCGCGGTGGACGGTCCTGTTGCTACGGATATCGGCGCACCCCCCGAAAGATGTAAGCCAAGGACGTATTTCTCTGTGCAATATCGACGAACGGCGCTGTCAGCAATGTGCAGTCGGCTTCCAAACCAGGGCCTGCACCGACTCAAGGCGTCCCGACCGGCAGGCGCATGACCCGAGGTTCGCGGCGATTGACCGCGGGCACCGGGCCGCGCATCAGGCCATCCTCGACCTGCCCCGACAGGTAGTAGACGCCTGACATGGCACCGCTCTGGCGGTTTTCCATCAACCCTTGCCATTCCTCGTTGAGCGCCACGTTGAGGATCACCCGCAGTTGCTCGACCATTTCCGGGTGTTCGCGGTCATGGGTGATCATGCCGTAGCCCGCCGCAGCCACCGATATCAGCGTGCCCGCCGCCTTGCCCACTGCTGCGGCCACGGCGCTGGCAATACCGCGCGGGGCGAGTGTGGCGCCGAGCTTCTCGCTGGCACGGGTGGCCACCGAAGACAAGCCGACCTGGGTCTGGCCGGGCTCCTTGCTGGCTTGATCGTGCAGGTGCTGGCGCAGCGCGCTGTAGGCTGGCAGCTGCTGCAGGGGCTTGGCACGCAGCACCTGGTACAGGGTGGCATCACGCGCGGCGGGCGGGCCCAGGGCGATGGCCGGTATGCGGTTGAGGCGCTGGCTCAACTGGTCGGGCGGTGCCCGGTAGCGGCTGATGATGGCGGGCAGCTGCTGGCCAAGGAGCTGCAGATACAGCTCGGTGGCGCGGTCACGAATGCCCTCGGGATTGATCTCCCGGGCCACCGGTTCGATGACCCGGTCGATGTATTGCGCTTGCAGGTAGAGCGCCAGTCGTTTTTCGGCGGGCTCATGGCCCTCGCCGCTGTTCATCCTGTACCAGGCCACCTTGAGGGTCAGCCATTGCTGGGTCCAGTAGCCAGTGAACCAAGGGATGAAATCGCTTTCGGTGCGCTGTTGCACGCGCTCCCTCCACACCCGCATCGAGCGCCGGGCGTAGTCGTTGGCCGACCCCGTGGCGCCCAGAGAGGCCTGCACCAGCTCCTGGTCGATCTGCTGCCAGGCGGCAGGCGAGAGAATGACCGGGGGCGGCGCCGCAGTGCGCGGCTTGCCCGCGCAGCCGGCCAGTGCCAGGAGCAGGCAGAGCAGGAGCGAGGCGAGCAGCTTCACGAGCGTGGTCCCCCTGTGCATGGACCGGGGCGGTATATGAGTATAGGGCCGGGTACGCTGGCCGTGTCCGCCGTCAATCCAGCGCCAGCTCCAGCTTGGCCTCCAGCCGGTCCAGGTGCTGGTGCATCAGCGACCGGGCGACGTCGCCATCGCCGTCTTCCACCGCGTCGATGATCGCGGCGTGCTCTTGCCAGGCACAGTGGTCGCACGTATGCGATTCATAGCGGGCGATGATCAGCGAGGTCATCGGCACCAGGCCGTTCAGGAATCTGGTGAGGGGCGCATTGTTTGCGATCTGCGCGAGCTTGAGGTGAAACTCGCCGCCCAGGCGGATGGCGGCGCAGCGCTGACCTTGCTCATGGTGCTGGCGTTCGCGTTCGACCAGCTGGCGTAGCTGGCGGATCTGCGCAGGGCGCGAGCGCTGTGTGGCAAGGTCGATCAGGGTGATCTCGCCCAAGCGCCGGGCACTGAGAATCTGCCGCGCCTGCTGCGGGTCGGGCGCAGCGAGATGCGCAGTGTGGCTCGGCCTTTGCACCACCACGTGCTGGTCCGACAAGCGGCCGAGCACGCGGCGGATTACCGTGCGGCTGACCCCGAATGCATCACCCAGCGCCTGCTCGGGCAGGGGACTGCCAGGGGGCAGGCGCTGTTCGAGAATGGCATCGAACAGACGTGGATAGATCTGTTCGGCCGACAGGCGGGTTTCGCCGGCGGCGAGCAGGGGCGGCAGGGAAAGGGCGGCTTGGGCGCAGGCATTCATCGTCTCGCTCCTGGAGTCATTGGCCCGGATGATCGTCCGGGATGTCGAGTTCGATCCCCATGCGCAGGCCTTCCTGGAGGATATGCCGCCGCATCCGGGCACTGGCCTGGGCACTGTTCTTTTCACGGATGGCACGCACTACTGCCTCGTTTTCGGCGAGGCGCGCCGCCAGGTGTTCCGGTGAATTGCGCAGTACCTGGGCGCTCTGCGTGAGGGCGTTGCCGGTCTGTTGCACCACGCTCTGGAAGATCGGATTGGACGTCAGCGCGAACAGCTCTTCATGGAAAGCGATGTAGGCGTTGACTCCGGCGTCGCTGTCGTGGGCCTCCAGCGCTTCGCGCATGTCCATCAGTGTCAGGCGCAGTTGGCCGATGTCCTTGCTGCTGGCCGACTGGGCCACCAGGCCGACGATGAACGGCTCCAGGGTGTAGCGCAGTTGCAGCACGTCGGCAAGGCTCGCCTTGGCCACTGCGTCCTGGCTGTAGGCGGGTTCAGAGGCGTCGGCATCGAGCACCAGCACCCCCTTGCCGGGCAGCGAGCGCACCAGGCCCAGGGTTTCCAGCACGATTACCGCTTCGCGCAGGCTGGGCCGGCTGATGCCCAGTTGCTCGGCCAGTTCGCGCTGGCCGGGAAGCATGTCTCCAGAGCGCCACTGGCCGCTTGCCAGGGCCTGGCGTAGTTTTTCCACCACCGAAGTGACGACGGTCGATGAGCTGATCAAGGTGTGCTCCTTGGCATCATTGCCTTGGACAGGGCCGGCGCCGTTGCCGGCCCTGTTCGGTCAGAATTCCTGTTGATGCGCGTTGGGCTGCTTGCGCGTCACGGGCGCGAAGCCTGGCTTGTTGGCCAGCACGTTCTGCGCACGCTCCAGGTCGATATCGCGTTCCCAGCGGGCAATGGCCACGGTGGCGACGCAGTTGCCGATGAGGTTGGTCAGCGCCCGGCCGATGCCCATGAACCAGTCCACTGCAAGCACCAGCACCAGGCCCACGACCGGGATCGCCGGCACCGCGGTCAGGGTTGCGGCGAGAATCACCAGGGCCGAGCCGGGAATACCGTGGGCCCCTTTGGAGGTCACCAGGGACACCAGCAGAATGGTCAGGAGGTCGGTCATGGCCAGCGGCGTTCCGGTGGCGTTGGCGATGAACACGATGGCCAGGGTCAGGTAGATCGAGAAACCGTCGAGGTTGAACGAATAGCCGGTCGGGATTACCAGCCCGACGGTCGAGCTGCCGATGCCCAGGTGCTCGAGCTTGCGCATGATCTGCGGCAGCACGGCGTCGGACGAGGCGGTGCCCAGGACGATGGTCAGCTCCTCACGCAGGTACTTGATGAAGGGCAGCAGCTTGAGACCCGACAGGCGCATCACCGTACCCAGCACCACCAGTACGAATCCCGCGCAGGTGACATAGAACAGTGCCACCAGCCCGCCCAGGTGTTGCAGCGATTCGAGGCCATATTTGCTGGTGGTGAAGGCGATCGCGCCGAACACGCCGATCGGCGCCAGGCGCACGATCATGCCCATGATGCGGAAGATCACATGGCTGAGCTCGTTGATCAGCCGCGAAATGCCCGACGCCGCCTCGCCAACCAGGTTCAGCGCGCTGCCGAACAGCACCGAGAACAGCAGTACCTGAAGGATATTGTTGTCGGCGAAGGCGCCGACCACCGAGGTTGGAATCAAGTCCATGAAGAACGCGGACGCGCCATGTATATGCTGGCCGCGCTCGGCCAGGTTGCCCGCGTCGACGCTGGAAAGCTGGTCCAGATGAATGTTCGCGCCGCTGCCGATGCCGGTGCTGAACGCGAATATCAGGCCGATGACCAGCGCGATGGTGGTCAGGACCTCGAAGTAGATGACTGATTTGAGACCGATGCGCCCGACCTTTTTCAGGTCGCCTGCGCCGGAGATGCCGCTGACCACGACACAGAACACGATCAGGCCGATGAGCATCTTGATCAGCTTGATGAAACCGTCGCCGAGGGGTTTGAGTTGCAGAGAAAGTTCGGGAGCACTCAAGCCACAGGCAACGCCCAGAAGCAGGCCGAGCACCACTTGGAGGAAGATCGAACGCGAGCACCATTTGAGCATGGGAGGGATCTCTGATCGGTGTCCTCGCTTCAATGCCTGGGAAGGGCAAAGAGCAGCGGACTTAATTATTGTGGTCTTACCGGTTTGTCCAGTCCGGCTGCAGTGTAGGCGTAGGTTTTCAGGGTTTGCAAGGCCGATTAGCACTGGAAGGAGATTTTATGCTGACCGGTCTGACCAGTTGCGTGAGGACTGGGGTATCCCCGCTAATACCCCTCGGTGCGTGCAGGGTCCAGGCCCTGTTCGCGCATCCGCTTGTACAACGTGGTGCGACTGATGCCCAGGCTGCGGGCGAGCGACGAGACATTGCCCTGCGCCGAACGCAGCAATATCCCAAGGTCATGGGTCGGCGCGGGACCCGCCGCTGCCTTGGCAACCAGCGGCGCGCCCGGCAACTCGGCGATGAAACTCTCCGGCAGATGTTCCAGCCCTATCGGTCGTGGCCCAGCCAGCGCCAGCGCGACCTGCAGCACATTGCCCAGTTGACGCAGGTTGCCTGGCCAGGGATGGCGCAGCAGCAGATCGAGCACCTCGCTGCAGAGGTAGTCGGGTTGCCCGGGCTCGCGGTACTGGGCATGGGTCTGTTCGATCAGTGCGCGGCGGTCGCTGCGTTCGCGTAGCGCCGGCAGGACCAGCGTGAGACCAGCGATACGGTAGTACAAGTCCTGGCGGAAACGGCCACCGCGTACTTCGGCGGCGAGGTCACGGTTGCTCGCCGAAACCACCCGGATGTCCACGGCGATCGGCTCCCCGCTGCCCAATGGCTGGATGCTGCGCGACTGCAGCACACGCAGCAGGCGGGCTTGGGTGGGCAGCGGCATGTCACCGATCTCGTCGAGAAACAGGATGCCTCGGTCGGCCTTGCGGATCAGGCCGGGATTGCCTTTGTGGTGGGCACCTGTGAAGGCGCCCTTTTCGTAGCCGAACAGCTCGGATTCGACCAGCTCCGCAGGGATCGCGGCGCAGTTCACGGCTACCAGGGGGCCATGGGCGCGGCTGCTGCCACGGTGCAGGGCGTGGACGAGAACATCCTTGCCCACCCCGGTCTCGCCCTGAATCAGCAAAGGAATGTCTTTTTCCAGCAGTAATCCGGCCTGCACCAGCACCTTGGCCACGCGTACGTCGCCCGGCGGGCAGGGCGGTACAGGTCGGCTCGCTGCCGAGTCGGCGAGCGGGGCCTGCCACTGGCAGTGGAAACGGTTGCGGCCGGTGACCTGCAAGGCGAAAGGCCGAGCCTGGGGCTGGGAGACAAGTTGGGCCAGCGGCGTCTGGAACAAGTGCTCCAAGGTGCGCTTCAAGGGATTCTGCCCGAGCAGGCTGTCGGCGCGGTGGTTCGCCGCGAGCACCTGGCCACGGTCATCGAACACCAGCAGACCGGCCCACGGGCTGTCGAGGTTGTCCGGCCCGGTATTGAAGAGCAGTTGCCGGTACTGCGTGGCGAATCGCGCGAGGATCAGACGGTTCTCCAGGCTCTGGCCCATCATGCGCACCAGGCCCAGAGTCTGCGAGGCGGGCAGGTAACTGTCACTGGACACATCCAGCACCCCTGCCAGGCGCCGCTCGGCGTCGAACAGCGGCGCCGCGGCGCTGGCCATGAAGCGGTTCTGCCGGAGGAAATGCTCGTCCTGACCCACATGCACCGGCCCGCCACAGGCCAGCGCGGTACCAATGGCGTTGGTGCCGACCCCGTGCTCGCGCCACTGCGCTCCGGCGGCGAAGCCGTGCTGCTGGCGCGGGTCGATGAAGCGCCGGGTGCCCCAGGCATCGAGCAGGCAGCCCTGGGCATCGCTGAGCATGACCAGGTAGCTGGAGTTGCCCAGCAGGTGGGCGTACTGCGGCATGACTTCATCGCGGGTGATCTGTAGCAGGGTCTGCTGGCGGTCAAGCAGCGCGCGCAGCTCGCCGGGGCTCAGGCTGTCGAAGTCCGGCGCGCGGTGCGGGTCGAGGCCGTAGCCGCGGCAACGCGCCCAGGAAGCCTGGATCAGCTGGGCATGGGTCGAAGCGGATGCGGCCATGGGCCCGTCCTTGTGGTTGTTGTTTCTGCCGACCGCTGTTCAGTGTTGTTCAGGACTGTTCAGTTGTACAGACCGTTGGACAGGGAGCGCCGCGCCCTGGGCGTGGCCGCACCCGCAGGTATGTGCAGTGCAGCGGCCTGGCACGGATCTGGCTATGTCGCTCTGCAGTCGCGGTGTAGCCGCGCCTGCCCACAACAATAAGAAGGACACGCCATGTCGCTGGTACTGGAGCATGTCTGCCGTAGCGTCGATGGCCAGGTTTGGATCGACGATGCCTGCCTGCGCTTCGAACCTGGCTCGTTCAACGTGCTGCTGGGCCGTACCCTGGCGGGCAAGACCAGTCTGATGCGCTTGATGGCGGGTCTTGATCGGCCAGACCGGGGCCGTGTGTTGATGAACGACGAGGACGTGACCGGACGCCCGGTACGCCAGCGCAACGTTTCGATGGTCTACCAGCAGTTCATCAATTACCCGACCCTGAGCGTTTTCGAGAACATTGCCTCGCCGCTGCGCCAGGCGCGCCTGGCCGAAAAGGAGATCCGGCGCAGGGTTCATGAAACCGCAGTCATGCTGCGCATAGAAGCTTGCCTTTCGCGCCTGCCGCTGGAACTGTCCGGTGGCCAGCAGCAACGCACGGCAATGGCCCGGGCGCTGGTCAAGGATGCAGGGTTGATCCTGTTTGACGAGCCGCTGGTCAACCTCGACTACAAGCTGCGTGAGGAGCTGCGCCAGGAAATGCGCAAGCTGTTCGCCGCCCGCAACTGTATCGCTGTATACGCCACCACCGAGCCGAACGAGGCCTTGGCCCTGGGTGGCACGACCACTGTCCTGCATGAAGGGCGCATCGTGCAGAGCGGGCCCACCGCCCAGGTCTATCACCGGCCCGGCAGTGTCCTGGCTGCGGAGCTGTTCGGCGAGCCGCCGATCAACCTGGTCCCTGGGCGCATCGCCGGCGCCGAGGTGAGCCTGGCCGGCGCGGTGCACTTTGCCCTGAACGCCGGCCTGCGCCGCATCGGCGATGGAGAGTACCGCTTCGGTGTGCGCCCGAGCCACATCAGCCTGGTGCCCTCCAACGACGATGACCTCGAACTGGCAGTGCTGGTGGAACTGGCCGAGATCAGCGGTTCGGAAACCTTCCTGCATGTGCGCAACGAGTACTGGCGGATGGTCTTGCACCTGCCGGGCGTGCACGAGTACCCGGTCGATACGCCGATCCGCGTGTTCATCCCTACCCACAAGCTGTTTGTCTTCGATACGGCCGGGCTGCTGGTGCAGGCGCCGGGCCTGCGCGAAGCGAGGACCGCCTGATGGCCGAGATCCGCCTGCAGCACCTTGCCCACAGCTACAGCCGCCATCCAGGTTCCGCTGGCGACTATGCGCTGCGCGAACTCGATCATGTCTGGGAGCAGGGCGGCGCATATGCCTTGCTTGGCCCGTCGGGGTGCGGCAAGTCGACGTTGCTCAACATCATTTCCGGGCTGATCAGCCCGACCCGGGGCCAGGTGCTGTTCGACGGCAAGGTGGTCAACGCCTTGTCTGCACAGCAGCGCAACATTGCCCAGGTGTTCCAGTTCCCGGTGGTCTACGACACCATGAGCGTGTACGACAACCTGGCCTTCCCGCTGCGCAACCAGGGTGTGGCCGACGCGCGGGTACGTGCCAAGGTGCAGGAGATTGCCGAGGTGCTCGACCTTGCCGGCGTGCTGCAGAAGAAAGCACGCAACCTCAGCGCCGACGAGAAGCAGAAGGTGTCCATGGGCCGCGGCCTGGTGCGCGACGATGTCTCGGCGATCCTTTTCGACGAACCCCTGACGGTGATCGACCCGCACCTGAAATGGAAGCTGCGGCGCAAGCTCAAGCAGATTCACGAGCAGTTCAACATCACCATGATCTACGTCACCCACGATCAGCTGGAGGCCTCGACCTTTGCCGACCGGATCGCGGTGATGCACGGCGGACAGATCGTTCAGTTCGGTACCCCGCGCGAGCTGTTCGAGCGGCCACGGCACACCTTCGTCGGCTATTTCATCGGGAGCCCCGGCATGAACTTCGTCGATGTGCGCGTGGAGGGGGACGGGGTGGGCTTTGCCGGAGTGCATGTGAGCCTGCCCGAGACCTTGCGCCAGCGCCTGGCGCATCAGGCGGCTGGGCGCATACAGCTAGGCATCCGTCCCGAATTCGTGCAGGTCTGGGACAGCCCGCTGGATGACGCCTTGAGTGCCCAGGTAGTCGACGTCGAAGACCTGGGCACCTACCGCATCCTGACCCTCGACCTGGGCGGCGCGACCCTCAAGGCAAGGCTTGGCGAAGACCGGCCGGTGCCCGAGGGACAGGCCTGGGTGAGCTTGCCAGCGCAATGGCTGATGCTCTTCGTCGATGATCTGCTGCTGGAGAGCGCGCCATGAACCGGGTGCCGAACAACAAGGCCTGGTGGCTGGTGCTGCCGGTGTTCCTGCTGGTGGCGTTCAGCGCCGTGGTACCGATGATGACCGTGGTCAATTATTCGCTGCAGGACATTTTCGACCCGTCCAGCCGCTACTTCGTCGGTGCCGACTGGTACCGCCAGGTGCTACGGGACCCGCGCCTGCATGACTCGCTGCTGCGCCAGTTCGTCTACTCGGGCTGTGTGCTGCTGATCGAGATCCCGCTGGGCATCGCCATTGCGTTGACCATGCCAGCCAAGGGCCGCTGGTCATCGCTATGCCTGATCATCATGGCGATGCCGCTGCTGATCCCCTGGAACGTGGTCGGCACCATCTGGCAGATCTTCGGGCGCGCCGATATCGGCTTGCTGGGCGCGACCTTGAGCGCGCTGGGGATCAACTACAACTATGCCGGCAATACGCTGGACGCCTGGGTCACGGTGCTGGTGATGGATGTCTGGCACTGGACTTCGCTGGTGGCCCTGTTGTGCTATTCGGGCCTGCGCGCCATCCCCGACGTCTATTACCAGGCCGCACGCATCGACCGCGCCTCGGCCTGGGCGGTGTTCCGGCACATCCAGTTGCCCAAGCTCAAGAGCGTGCTGCTGATCGCCGTGATGCTGCGCTTCATGGACAGCTTCATGATCTACACCGAGCCCTTCGTGCTGACCGGCGGCGGCCCGGGCAATGCCACCACCTTCCTCAGCCAGACCCTGACGCAAATGGCGGTGGGGCAGTTCGACCTGGGGCCGGCCGCGGCGTTTTCGCTGGTGTACTTCCTGATCATCCTGCTGGTGTCCTGGCTGTTCTATACCGCCATGACCCATGCCGACAAGGACTAGGCCATGAACCCGCGCAAGACTGTGCCCTTGTTGCTGTACTTCTTCTTCCTGCTGGTGCCGATCTACTGGCTGCTGAACATGTCGTTCAAGAGCAACACCGAAATCCTGGGCGGGCTGACCCTGTGGCCCCAGGCGTTCACCCTCGACAACTACCGGGTGATCTTCACCGACCCCAGCTGGTACACCGGGTACATCAATTCGCTGTACTACGTGTGCCTCAATACACTGATTTCCCTGGGGGTCGCGCTGCCAGCGGCGTATGCCTTCTCGCGGTATCGCTTCCTGGGCGACAGGCACCTGTTCTTCTGGCTGCTCACCAACCGCATGGCGCCGCCTGCAGTGTTTCTGCTGCCTTTCTTCCAGCTGTACTCCTCGATCGGCCTGTTCGACACGCACATCGCCGTGGCGCTGGCCCACTGCCTGTTCAACGTGCCGCTGGCGGTGTGGATCCTTGAAGGGTTCATGTCCAGCGTGCCCAAGGAAATCGACGAAACCGCCTACATCGATGGCTACAGCTTTGCGCGGTTCTTCGTAAAGATCTTTATCCCGCTGATCGGCTCGGGCATCGGCGTCACGGCATTTTTCTGCTTCATGTTTTCCTGGGTCGAGCTGCTACTGGCGCGCACGCTTACCTCGGTGAACGCGAAGCCGATCGCCGCGGTGATGACCCGCACGGTCTCGGCTTCCGGGATCGACTGGGGCGTGCTGGCGGCGGCTGGGGTGCTGACCATCCTGCCGGGCATGCTGGTGATCTGGTTCGTTCGTAATCACGTGGCCAAGGGCTTTGCCCTGGGTCGCGTGTAGAGGAGGCACGGCGATGGAGTGGATGGCCTGGACCCTGCCGACGGCGCTGTTCTTTTCCGCCATCGGGTTGTTGCTGCTTGGCATGACCGTGTACGAGCTGCGGCGCCCGTGTGTCGCCCGGCGTGGCGTGTTGCCAATCGTCACGACGCGTGGCGACCGGCTGTTCATTGGCTTGCTGGCCAGCGCATACCTGCACCTGCTGGTCGTCGGGCTCAGCGACTGGCCGCTGTGGGTCGCCTCGCTGCTTTCGATAATCCTGCTCATGGTGGTGATGCGCTGGGGCTAGCCATGGGTGTTCGGCGCCTCTTGGAATAACACAAACGGGAGATCGCAATGTTCGACAACAACAAGAACCGGCGACAGTTGACCCTCGCGGCGCTGCTGCTAGGCACTCTGCCTGCCGCTGCCTGGGCCGATGCTTATGAGGATGCGGCGAAAAAATGGCTCGACAGCGAGTTCAAGCCCTCGACCCTGACCCCGCAGCAGCAGATGGACGAGCTCAAGTGGTTCATCAGGGCCGCAGAGCCTTTTCGTGGCATGAAGATCAACGTGGTGTCCGAAACCATCGCTACCCACGAGTACGAGGCCAAGGTACTGGCCAAGGCCTTCAGCGAGATCACCGGCATTCGCCTGACCCACGACCTGCTGCAGGAGGGCGACGTGGTGGAGAAGCTGCAGACGCAGATGCAGTCGGACAAGAACATCTATGACGGCTGGGTCAACGACTCAGACCTGATCGGCACGCATTTCCGCTACGGCAAGACCCAGTCGATTACCGATCTGATGGCCAATGAAGGCAAGGACTACACCTCGCCGACGCTTGATCTGAAGGATTTCATCGGCATCTCCTTCACGACCGCGCCCGATGGCAAGGTCTACCAGTTGCCCGACCAACAGTTCGCCAATCTGTACTGGTTTCGCGCCGACTGGTTCGAGCGGCCAGAGCTAAAGGCCAGGTTCAAGGAGAAGTACGGCTACGAGCTGGGGGTGCCGGTCAACTGGTCCGCCTACGAAGACATCGCCAAGTTCTTCACCGAGGACGTCAAGGAAATCGATGGTAAACGGGTCTATGGCCACATGGACTACGGCAAGAAGGACCCGTCGCTGGGCTGGCGCTTCACCGATGCCTGGTTCTCCATGGCAGGCGGTGGCGACAAGGGCCTGCCCAACGGGCTGCCGGTGGATGAATGGGGGATCCGCGTCGAGGACTGCCATCCGGTTGGCTCCAGCGTGACCCGCGGGGGCGACACCAACGGCCCGGCAGCGGTGTATGCGACGCAAAAGTATGTCGACTGGCTGCGCGCCTACGCGCCCAGGGAGGCCCAGGGCATGACCTTCTCCGAGGCCGGGCCGGTGCCGGCGCAGGGCAATATCGCGCAGCAGATATTCTGGTACACCGCCTTCACCGCCGACATGACCAAGCCCGGCCTGCCGGTGATGAACGCCGACGGCACGCCGAAATGGCGCATGGCGCCCTCACCCAAGGGGCCGTATTGGGAGGAAGGCATGAAGCTGGGGTATCAGGACACCGGTTCATGGACCTTCCTCAAGTCCACGCCGGAGAAGCAGCGCGTCGCGGCCTGGTTGTATGCGCAGTTCGTGACGTCCAAGACAGTGTCGCTGAAGAAGACCATCGTCGGCCTGACGCCGATCCGCGAATCGGACATCAACTCCCAGGCAATGACCGAGCTTGCGCCCAAGCTGGGCGGGCTGGTGGAGTTCTACCGCAGTCCAGCGCGGGTGCAGTGGACGCCGACCGGCACCAACGTGCCCGACTACCCGCGGTTGGCGCAGCTGTGGTGGAGTCATATTGCCGAAGTCGCCAGTGGCGAGAAGACCCCGCAACAGGCGCTTGATGGCCTGGCCCGTGACCAGGATCGTATTCTTGAGCGGCTGGAGCGGTCGAAGGCCCAGGCGACTTGCGCGCCCAGGTTGAATCCGGAGCGCGATGCCCAGTACTGGTTCGATCAGCCTGGCGCGCCGAAGCCCAAGTTGGCGAATGAGAAGCCGAAGGGGGAGACGGTGGGGTATGCGCAGTTGCTGAAGTCCTGGGAGGCGGGGAGGAAGTGAGGGGGCATGCATCGATGTTGAGAGAGCATGCTTTGAGTCTTCAGCGCATCGCCGAGGTGCACGCTTGAGAGTTGCAGCGCCGCGCAAATCGAGCGCCGCCCGCGCGGCGCTCGATATCCGCTGCACCACAAGGCCCCAAGCGCACACTCCGCGAAGCGCCGCCACAAATATCAAGCGCACAGCTTGGCAAACCGCTCTTACTTATGCAGCTCCTCGGCCGCATACAACGTGTTTTCCAGCAGACAAGCCCGCGTCATCGGACCCACTCCACCCGGCACTGGAGTGATCCAGCCGGCGCGGGGCAGGGCGGTCTCGTAGACCACGTCGCCCACCAGCTTGCCGTCTTCCTGGCGATTGATGCCCACGTCGATGACGATGGCGCCTTCCTTGATCCACTCACCCTTCACCAGCCCCGGCTTGCCCGCAGCCACCACCACCAGGTCGGCGCGGCCGACATGGGCGGCCAGGTCCTTGGTGAAGCGGTGGGTCACGGTGACGGTACAGCCGGCCAGCAGCAGTTCCATGGCCATTGGCCGGCCGACGATGTTCGAGGCACCCACCACCACCGCATCCAGGCCGTAGAGGTCCTGGCCGGTGCTTTCCAGCAGGGCGATGATGCCTTTGGGGGTGCAAGGGCGCAGCAGCGGGATGCGCTGGGCCAGGCGGCCGACGTTATAAGGATGGAAGCCGTCGACGTCCTTGTCCGGGCGAATACGCTCGAGCAGCAGCGAGGCGTCGAGGTGAGCAGGCAGCGGCAATTGCAAGAGAATACCGTCGACGGCCGGGTCATCGTTCAGGCGATCGATCAGATCGGTGAGGGCTTGCTGCGTGGTCTCGCTGGGCAGGTCGAAGGCCTGGGAGATGAAACCGACTTCTTCGCAGTCCTTGCGTTTGTGCGAGACATAGACTTGAGAAGCAGGGTCGGTGCCGACCAGGATCACAGCCAGGCCTGGCGTGCGCAGGCCCTGCTGGCGACGCTCCACGACACGTTGAGCAATCTGCTGGCGCAGGTTGGCGGCGATCGCCTTGCCGTCGATAAGGTGTGCAGTCATAGACGCGTGATTAACCATCGAGAAGAGAACAAAAGAGGCGTGCATTCTCTCACGACCCAGCGCGAGGGCAAAGGCGGTTGGTCCGGCAAATGCCCTAAGCCCTTAAATAAAATGAATTTTTTTGAGAAAAGTGTTGACGGCCTTTCAGCTCGCCATTAACATTCGCCGCACTTGTCGGGCACGGCCTAGCACTGGTTGGCAAGGTCGGGCAGAATGAGTGGTTTACCAGCTTGTCTGATAAGCTCTCGTTCGGTTAGGCAGATTGCTTATGCGCCCGTAGCTCAGCTGGATAGAGCATCCGCCTTCTAAGCGGATGGTCGCAGGTTCGAGTCCTGCCGGGTGCGCCATTAGGCAGCTTGGGCAAGCAAGTGTTGTATTGCGTCATGGTGGGCGTAGCTCAGTTGGTAGAGCGCTGGATTGTGATTCCAGTTGTCGTGGGTTCGATTCCCATCGTCCACCCCATATTCTTCAAGGGCGCCTTGATTCTGTATCTGGCGCCTTTGTTTTAAGCGTTAAGCGGACGTGGTGAAATTGGTAGACACACTGGATTTAGGTTCCAGCGGCGCAAGCTGTAAGAGTTCGAGTCTCTTCGTCCGCACCATGCTTCTGTAAGGTTGTAACTGGTTGTAATGCAGCACCGCAACATGGTGGGCGTAGCTCAGTTGGTAGAGCGCTGGATTGTGATTCCAGTTGTCGTGGGTTCGATCCCCATCGTCCACCCCATATTCTAGCGAAGGCGCCTTGATTACAGGATCAGGCGCCTTTGTTGTTTCTGCTCCCGTGCCGCAGACTGTGTTTGCTCTAGTGCATGTAAGCCTCGAAAGATGCCGCCTTGAGCGGCATCTTTCGTTTCCTCGATCAGGTGTGGCCCGTCTCTGGTTAAACTCCACCAAAACCTGATAGATTTCAGCTGCTTGGAACGTGGCCGCAGATCGCTGTGGAAGGAAAAGTCGCATGATCGCAAAAGAATCGCGCCAGGCTCTGGCGCTGCAACGTTTCGCCGAGGCCAATGCGCAGCTGCTCGAAGAAATTCGCGCGCTGGATGCCCGTGAGCAGGCTCAGCAGATCGAGTGGGCGTTCGAAGACGCTGCTCAGGAACAGGGCATGGAGCCTTGGGAGCTTACGCTGCGGCTGGTGGCCGACTCCGCCGAGGAGCTGCAGGCCATGCGCCTGGAAGTGCACCATGAGGTGGCCGAGGCGCTGGGCATGAGTTGGGAAGAGTACTGTCAGTGCAACGAGATCGACCCTGCGGCGCCCTGACTGCTGAAGTTTGACAAGGTTTTTCAGCTGCCCGCCTGCATCGCGGCACAGGTGCCGGCTATCGGCGTGCAGCCTTTATAGAGCGGGCCCTGACGGTATGTCCGCCGAGGTCCGTAATCGAAATCGACCGGCGTTATCTCCTGTGATCCTTAACGGGGTGACTTCTTGTAAATGAGTCACTAGAATGCTTGCCCTTGATTCTGGAGTCGGGCTATCGCCGGCTAACGTCTGTGCAACGAGGAATATCCATGCAAGTTTCTGTTGAAAACACCTCCGCTCTCGAGCGCCGCATGACCATCGCCGTTCCGGCCGAGCGCGTCGAGACCGAAGTCAACAAGCGTCTGCAGCAGACCGCCCGTCGCGCCAAGGTTCCAGGCTTCCGTCCTGGCAAGGTTCCAATGAGCGTGATCCGTCAGCGCTATGAAGACGCAGCCCGTCAGGAAGCCTTCGGCGACCTGGTCCAGGCTTCCTTCTATGAGGCCGTTGTCGAGCAGAAGCTGAACCCGGCTGGCGCGCCTGCCGTCGAGCCGAAATCCTTCGAAAAAGGCAAGGACCTGGAATTCGTCGCCATCTTCGAAGTGTTCCCTGAGTTCACCGTTGCCGGCTTCGACTCCATCGCTGTCGAGCGCCTGGGCGCCGAAGTGGCTGACGCCGACCTGGACAACATGCTCGAAGTCCTGCGCAAGCAGAACGTACGCTTCGAAACCGTCGAGCGTGCCGCTGAAAACGAAGACCAGCTGAACATCGATTTCGTCGGCAAGATCGACGGCGAAGCATTCGCTGGCGGTTCGGCCCAGGGCACCCAGCTGGTGCTGGGTTCCGGCCGCATGATCCCGGGCTTCGAAGACGGCCTGGTTGGCGCCAAGGCCGGTGAAGAGCGCGTTCTGACCCTGTCCTTCCCCGAGGATTACCAGAACCTGGACCTGGCCGGCAAGGCCGCCGAGTTCACCATCACCGTCAACGCGGTTGCCGCCCCGCAGCTGCCAGAGCTGAACGAAACCTTCTTCGCCCAGTTCGGCATCAAGGAATCGACCCTCGAAGGCTTCCGCACCGAAGTTCGCAAGAACATGGAGCGCGAGCTGCGCCAGGCGATCAAGACCAAGGTCAAGAACCAGGTCATGGACGGTCTGCTGGCCGCCAACCCGATCGAAGTGCCTAAAGCGCTGCTGGAAAACGAAGTCAACCGTCTGCGCGTGCAGGCTGTCCAGCAGTTCGGTGGCAACATCAAGCCTGATCAACTGCCAGCCGAGCTGTTTGAAGAACAAGCCAAGCGCCGTGTCGTGCTGGGCCTGATCGTGGCCGAAGTGGTCAAGCAGAACGAGCTGAAGCCGGACGAAGACCGTGTACGCGAAATGATCCAGGAAATGGCCTCGGCCTACCAGGAGCCTGAGCAGGTCGTAGCCTGGTACTACAAGAACGACCAGCAGATGAACGAGGTTCGTTCGGTTGTGCTGGAAGAACAAGTTGTGGATACTGTCCTTCAGAAAGCGACTGTGACCGACAAGTCGGTCTCGTACGAAGAAGCTGTCAAGCCAGCACAGGCACCTGCCGCTGACTGATTTCCTTCTCTCGTAGGAAAACACCACAAGCCAGCCTTCGCGCTGGCTTGTGCGTATCCAAGACATGACTATTTGGGAGTGAGTGCAGGACATGTCCCGCAATTCTTATTATCAGCAGAACTCCGACATCCAGGCCGCAGGCGGCCTGGTCCCGATGGTTATCGAGCAGTCCGCTCGTGGCGAGCGCGCCTATGACATCTACTCGCGCCTTCTCAAGGAGCGGGTGATCTTCCTGATCGGCCCTGTAGAGGACTACATGGCCAACCTGGTGGCAGCGCAACTGCTGTTCCTTGAAGCGGAAAACCCGGACAAGGACATCCATCTCTACATCAACTCTCCGGGCGGTTCGGTGACTGCGGGCATGTCGATCTACGACACCATGCAGTTCATCAAGCCGGACGTCTCGACCATCTGCATCGGCCAGGCCTGCAGCATGGGTGCGTTCCTGCTGACCGCCGGCGCCAAGGGCAAGCGTCACTGCCTGCCCAACTCCCGCGTGATGATCCACCAGCCACTGGGCGGTTTCCAGGGGCAGGCCACGGACATCGAGATCCACGCGAAGGAGATTCTCTCCATCAAGTCGCGTCTCAACGAGCTGCTGGCCTATCACACAGGTCAGGACCTGGAGACCATCAAGCGGGACACCGAGCGCGACAACTTCATGAGCGCGGAACGCGCGGCCGAGTACGGCCTGATCGACTCGGTCTACGACAAGCGGCAACTGGTGTCCTGATTCCAGGTGCCAGAGCAGGCAGGTGCTCACCGCGCCTGCCTGCGGACTTGAAAAAGCCCGCAATTGCCTTCATCTTGTGTTGCAAGCCTACCGGATTGGATCGATCGAATGACTGACACCCGTAACGGCGAGGACAACGGCAAATTGCTCTATTGCTCCTTCTGCGGCAAAAGCCAGCATGAAGTGCGCAAATTGATTGCCGGGCCCTCGGTATTTATCTGCGACGAGTGCGTCGACCTGTGCAACGACATCATCCGTGAGGAGGTGCAGGAAGCCCAGGCCGAGAGCAGCGCGCATAAATTGCCTTCGCCTAAAGAAATCAGCGGCATCCTGGACCAGTACGTCATTGGTCAGGAGCGCGCGAAAAAGGTCCTGGCCGTAGCGGTGTACAACCACTACAAGCGCCTGAACCAACGTGACAAGAAGGGCGACGAAGTCGAGCTTGGCAAGAGCAACATCCTGCTGATCGGGCCAACCGGCTCGGGCAAGACCCTGCTCGCCGAAACCCTGGCACGCCTGCTGAACGTACCGTTCACCATCGCGGATGCCACGACCTTGACCGAAGCCGGCTATGTCGGCGAAGACGTCGAGAACATCATCCAGAAACTGCTGCAGAAGTGCGACTACGACGTGGAAAAGGCCCAGATGGGCATTGTCTACATCGACGAGATCGACAAGATCTCGCGCAAGTCGGACAACCCGTCCATTACCCGTGACGTCTCGGGCGAGGGCGTGCAGCAGGCGCTGTTGAAGCTGATCGAAGGCACGGTTGCCTCGGTGCCTCCGCAAGGGGGCCGCAAGCATCCGCAGCAGGAATTCCTGCAGGTCGACACCCGCAACATCCTGTTCATCTGCGGTGGCGCGTTCTCGGGCCTTGAAAAGGTCATCCAGAACCGCTCCACCGGCGGCGGCATCGGCTTCAGTGCCGAAGTGCGCAGCAAGCAGGAAGGCAAGAAGGTTGGCGAGTCGCTGCGTGAAGTCGAGCCGGACGATCTGGTCAAGTTCGGCCTGATCCCCGAGTTCGTGGGCCGTCTGCCTGTACTGGCGACCCTGGACGAGCTGGACGAGGCTGCGCTGATGCAGATCCTCACCGAGCCGAAGAACGCGTTGACCAAGCAGTACGGCAAGCTGTTCGAGATGGAAAGCGTCGACCTGGAGTTCCGCAGCGATGCGCTCAAGGCCGTCGCACGCAAGGCCCTGGAGCGCAAGACTGGCGCCCGTGGCTTGCGCTCGATCCTCGAAGGCGTGCTGCTCGACACCATGTACGAGATTCCTTCGCAGAAGGAAGTCAGCAAGGTGGTGATCGACGAGAGCGTCATCGAGGGTACTTCCAAGCCGCTGTTGATCTATGAAAACAGCGAGCCGAAGGCCAAGGTCGCGCCAGACGCCTGAGTCGTCGCGTGCCTGCACCAACGCAAAAGGGGCCTTCGGGCCCCTTTTGCTTTTACTGCCGCAAAGCTTGTTTTTTTGCGAGGCTGCCCCCACATTAGCTCCATGCACAATTTCCACAGGTTTCCGGCCACAAGGCCGCTGTTAGAGGCGAAATCATGAAGACCACCCTCGACTTGCCTCTTTTGCCATTGCGCGATGTCGTCGTATATCCGCACATGGTTATCCCACTGTTCGTGGGGCGCGAGAAATCCATCGAGGCCCTCGAGGCCGCAATGACGGGCGAAAAGCAGATTCTGCTGCTGGCCCAGAAGAACCCTGCCGACGATGATCCGGGCGAAGACGCCCTGTACCGTGTCGGTACCATTGCCACCGTGCTGCAACTGCTGAAACTGCCCGATGGCACCGTCAAGGTGCTGGTCGAGGGTGAGCAGCGTGGCTCGGTCGAGCGCTTCAGCGAGGTGGAAGGGCACATCCGCGCCGAAGTGGCGCTGATCGACGAGACGGACGCTGCCGAGCGCGAGTCCGAGGTCTTCGTGCGCAGCCTGCTTTCGCAGTTCGAGCAGTACGTGCAGCTGGGCAAGAAAGTCCCGGCTGAAGTCCTGTCTTCGCTCAACAGCATCGAAGAGCCTGGCCGCCTGGTCGATACCATGGCCGCGCACATGGCGCTGAAGATCGAGCAGAAGCAGGAAATCCTCGAGATCATCGACCTGCCGACCCGTGTCGAGCATGTCCTGGCTCTGCTTGATGCCGAGATCGACCTGCTGCAGGTCGAGAAGCGCATCCGTGGACGCGTCAAGAAGCAGATGGAGCGCAGTCAGCGCGAGTACTACCTGAATGAGCAGATGAAGGCCATCCAGAAAGAACTCGGCGACGGCGACGAAGGCCACAACGAAGTCGAGGAGCTGAAAAAGCGCATCGACGGCGCTGGCCTGCCGAAGGATGCATACGCCAAGGCTCAGGCCGAGCTGAACAAGCTCAAGCAGATGTCGCCGATGTCGGCCGAGGCCACGGTGGTCCGTTCCTACCTCGACTGGCTGGTCCAGGTGCCATGGAAAGCCCAGAGCAAGGTTCGCCTGGACCTGGCCAAGGCCGAAGAGATCCTCGATGCCGACCACTACGGCCTGGAAGAGGTCAAGGAGCGCATCCTCGAATACCTCGCGGTGCAAAAGCGCGTGAAGAAAATTCGCGGCCCGGTGCTTTGCCTGGTGGGCCCGCCAGGGGTCGGCAAGACCTCCCTGGCCGAGTCCATCGCCAGCGCCACCAACCGCAAGTTCGTGCGCATGGCCCTGGGCGGTGTGCGTGACGAGGCCGAGATCCGCGGTCACCGCCGCACCTACATTGGCTCCATGCCGGGTCGCCTGATCCAGAAGATGACCAAGGTCGGTGTGCGCAACCCGCTCTTCCTGCTCGATGAAATCGACAAGATGGGCAGCGACATGCGCGGCGATCCTGCCTCGGCGCTGCTCGAAGTGCTCGACCCCGAGCAGAACCACAACTTCAACGATCACTACCTGGAAGTCGACTACGACCTCTCGGACGTGATGTTCCTCTGCACCTCGAACTCGATGAACATTCCGCCGGCGCTGCTTGACCGCATGGAAGTCATCCGCCTGCCGGGTTACACCGAGGACGAGAAGATCAACATCGCCATCAAGTACCTCGTGCCCAAGCAGACCAAGGCCAACGGCCTGAAGAAGGGCGAGCTTGATGTCGAGGTGTCGGCGATTCGCGACATCATCCGCTATTACACCCGTGAGGCGGGTGTGCGAGGACTGGAGCGCCAGATCGCCAAGGTGTGCCGCAAGGTGGTCAAGGAACACGCGGGCAACAAGCCACCTGCGATCAAGGTCGCCGGCGAGCAGCTCGAGCATTACCTGGGCGTGCGCAAATTCCGCTACGGCCTGGCCGAGCAGCAGGACCAGATCGGCCAGGTAACCGGCCTCGCCTGGACCCAGGTCGGCGGCGAACTGCTGACGATCGAATCGGTGGTGATCCCTGGCAAGGGGCAGCTGATCAAGACCGGCTCCCTGGGCGATGTCATGGTCGAATCGATCACGGCCGCTCAGACCGTGGTGCGCAGCCGTGCGCGCAGCCTGGGCATCGCCGCCGACTTCCACGAGAAGCACGACGTGCATATCCACATGCCTGAAGGGGCGACGCCCAAGGACGGCCCGAGCGCTGGCGTTGGCATGTGCACCGCGCTGGTCTCGGCGCTGACGCAGATTCCGGTCCGTGCAGATGTCGCGATGACCGGCGAAATCACCCTGCGTGGTCAGGTTCTGGCGATTGGCGGATTGAAGGAAAAGCTGTTGGCGGCGCACCGCGGCGGCATCAAGACCGTGATCATTCCGGAAGAGAATGTGCGCGATCTGAAGGAAATTCCTGAAAATATCAAACAGGATCTGCAGATCAAACCGGTCAAATGGATTGACGAAGTCCTGCAAATTGCGCTGCAATACGCCCCCGAGCCCTTGCCAGATGTGGCTCCGGAGATTGTCGCCAAGGATGAAAAGCGCGACAGCGATGCCAAGGAAAGAATCAGCACGCATTAATACGAATTTCGCTGGGGTGGCTTTTCTTGACAGTTATTGGGGGCTTGCCATCAAGCGCCACCAAGTGTCACCCGGCCACGCAGCGCGCGTTTCAAACTTTATACATACTTAGAAACATACTTAAATAGAGATAAGGGGACTTAGAGTGAACAAGTCGGAACTGATTGACGCTATCGCCGCATCTGCTGATATTTCGAAAGCCGCCGCAGGTAAGGCCCTCGATGCCGTGATCGACTCTGTAACCGATGCCCTGAAGGCAGGCGACGACGTCGTGCTGGTCGGCTTCGGCACCTTCTCCGTCAAGGAGCGCGCCGAGCGTACCGGCCGCAACCCGCAATCCGGCGCGGCGATCAAGATCGCAGCCGCCAAGGTTCCAGGTTTCAAGGCAGGCAAAGGCCTGAAAGACGCCGTCAACTAAGTCGTCTCTTTCAGCGGGACCTGGCTAGCCGGGTCCGGTCGCATGACGGCGGGGCTGCAAACGCACCCGTCTGGCATGCACGCTACGAAAAGGCGCATCCCCTCCGGATGCGCCTTTCTTTTATCAGGTTTCTACCCACGCTCCGCGGTTGTCGACGCAGTGGTACAGCCGTTCTGGGGGACGCATGCTGCAAAATATCAGGGACAATTCACAAGGCTGGATTGCCAAGACCATCATCGGCCTTATCGTCGTATTGATGGCATTGACCGGCTTCGACGCCATTTTCCAGGCCGCCAGCCACAGCCAGGACGCCGCCAAGGTCAACGGCCAGACCATCAGCCAGAATGAGCTGAGTCAGGCCGTGGACATGCAGCGCCGCCAGCTGATGCAACAACTGGGCAAGGACTTTGACCCGGCGATGCTCGACGAGAAGATGCTGCGTGAAGCGGCGCTCAAGGGCCTCATCGAACGCAAGTTGCTCTTGCAGGGTGCCGAGGATGCGGGCTTCGCCTTCTCCGAAGGCGCGTTGGATCAACTGATCCTGCAAACGCCGGAGTTCCAGGAGGACGGCAAGTTCAGCGCGGAGCGCTTCGACCAGGTCATCCGCCAGATGGGCTACGGCCGCATGCAGTTCCGCGAGATGCTGGCCGAGGAAATGCTCATCGGCCAATTGCGCACCGGCCTGGCCGGCAGCAGCTTCGTCACTGACAAGCAGGTCGAGGCCTTCGCCCGTCTCGAGAAGCAGACCCGCGACTTCGCTTCGCTGACCCTCAAGCCGGACACGGCAGCGGTGAAGCTCGGCGATGACGAGATCAAGGCGCACTACGACGAGCATGCGAAGGAGTTCATGAGCCCCGACCAGGTGGTGATCGACTACATCGAGCTCAAGAAGTCGGCGTACTTCGACCAGGTCGAGGTCAGCGAAGATCAGCTCAAGGCACTGTACGAGAAGGAGATCGCCAATCTTTCCGAGCAGCGTCACGCCGCTCACATCCTCATCGAAGTCAATGACAAGGTCGACGACGCCCAGGCCAAGGCCCGCATCGAAGAGATCCAGCAGCGCGTTGCCAAAGGTGAAGATTTCGCCACTCTGGCCAAGCAACTGTCCCAGGATCCGGGTTCTGCCAGCACTGGCGGTGACCTCGGCTTCGCAGGCCAGGGCGTCTACGATCCAGCCTTTGAAGAGGCGCTCTATGCCCTCGACAAGGACCAGGTTTCCGCGCCGGTACGTACCCAGTTTGGCTATCACCTGATCAAGCTCCTGGGCGTCGAGGCGCCTGAAGTGCCAAGCTTTGCCAGCCTGAAGGACAAGCTCACCCGTGAGCTGAAGACCCAGCAGGTCGAGCAGCGCTTCGTCGAAGTCACCAAGCAGCTGGAAGATTCCGCATTCGAGTCCTCCGACCTGGCCCAACCGGCCCATGAACTGGGACTGAAGGTGCAGACCGCGGCGCCGTTCGGCCGTGAAGGCGGCGAAGGCATCACCGCCAACCGTGCGGTGATCCAGGCAGCGTTCAGCGAGGAAGTGCTCGACGAAGGCTCCAACAGCAACGCCATCGAGCTGGACCCTGAAACCGTGATCGTGCTGCGTGCCAAAGAGCACCGCAAGCCTGCGCAGCTGCCGCTGGAGGCAGTGGCCGACAGCATCCGTGCGCACCTGGTCAAGGAAAAGGCCACCGCTGAGCTCAAGGCCAAGGCCGATACGCTCATCAAAGGCCTGCGCGACGGTTCCATCGATGCCAATGCGGGTCACGATGGCCAGCAGTGGGCGGCCCACGAAGCCGTGACCCGTAGCCAGGAAGGTATCGATCCGGCTTCACTCAAGGCGCTGTTCCGCATGGGCAAGCCACAGGCCAAGGACAAGCCGGTCTACGGCCACGTGGTCCTGGGTGACGGCAGCCTGGTGGTTCTGCAGCTCAAGGGCGTCAACGAAGGCACGGCTGCCACCGAAGAGGAGAAGACGCAGTACCGCGGCTATCTCGCTTCGCGTGCTGGTCGCGAAGACTTCGCGGCGCTGCGCAAGCAGCTGGAAGCCACTGCGGACATCACTCGCTACTGAGTGATGAATCCAAACGAAACAGGCCGCTGATGCGGCCTGTTTCGTTTCCGGCTTCAGCGCCGTTCATGCTCATAGTTGTCGAGCGTATCCCGCGCGATTTCCCGTCCCAGGGCGATCAGCTCGGGCGCCTTGTAGAACTCGAAAAAACGGCAGACCCGCTTGGGAACGTTGATCAGTACATCCGGCGGGTAGCCGGCGATCTTGTACTGAGCCAGGGAAGTCTGCATGACCTCGAAGCTCTGGTTGATCAGGTCGAGCAATGAGGCAGGGCCGACGTTGTCGATGATGAAGGAACCGGTGGCTGACTTGGGCGCGCCGGGGCTTTCAGGTGCCGACGCCGGTTGCTGGGCCTCGGGCCTTGCCGCTTCGCTGAGCCAGGGATTGGGCGGCTGCAGGCTCTCGGCGGTCATTTCCTGCTCGAGCTGCATCAGTTTTTCGGCAGGTTTGCGCCGAAACGGCAAGTGCGAACCCAGCGAGTTGATCAGGTTGTCGAATCGCAGCCTGAAGGCCGCGGGCCGCTCGATGACGGGCAGCTGATAGTGCTTCTGATTGGTGGCGTTGAGGTTGACCGCGATGATCAGGTCGCAGTGCGCGGACACCACCGGGATGATCGGCAGAGGATTGAGAATGCCGCCATCCACCAGCATGCGATTGCCTTGCACAACGGGGGTGAACAGGCTCGGAATCGCCGCCGAGGCGCGCATCGCCTGATGCAGGCAGCCTTCCTGGAACCAGATCTCCTGCTGGTTGGTAAGATCGGCGGCCACGGCGGTGTAGGGGATGCGCAGGTTTTCGATGTTCACTTCGCCAACGATCTTGCGGATCTGTCCAAACACCTTTTCGCCACGAATGGCGCCCAGGCGGAAGCTCACGTCCACCAGGCGCAACACGTCGAGGTAGTCCAGGCTCTCGATCCAGCGGCGGTACTCGTCCAGCTTGCCTGCGGCATAGATGCCGCCAACCACCGCGCCCATCGAGCAGCCTGCCACGCAGGCGATCTGGTAGCCGCGCCGTTCGATTTCCTCGATCACTCCAATGTGGGCATAACCCCGCGCTCCCCCGGAGCCCAGTACCAGTGCGACGCGTTTGCTCATGATGCCTCCCGGACAGCCGATGCGGCGATGCCCTGACAGTGCCTCAGTCGCCTGCGGTCTTCAATGGCCAGCAGCGCCGGACTAGGCTTGACGGGGCACTTTGGGCGAGGATAGCCGTCGAACAGCCATCACGCTTCCCACTTTTGAGGTAATAACGATGAAAGCCTGGATCTGCCTTCCACTGATTGTTCTGGCCCTGGCCGGTTGCGCCGGCAAGACAGCCTACCGCGACAGCTGCGCCACCCAGCTGGACGGGGCGTGGAAGGAGCTGGACCTTGCGAAGGCCGAAGGCTTCGCCGGTACCGTCAGCTATTCCAAGGCGCTGTCGCTGCTGACCGGCGCCAAGACCCAGCAGCAGTTCGAAGGCTTCGAAGGGTGCACGCGCAAGGCGCAGAAAGCGCGTTTCTACATTCGTGAATCTCGCGCCGGGCGCTGATCAGGGAGAATCGCATGTCTGCAATGCTGGATCATGTCGTAGCCCGAATACTTGCCCTGCAGGTGCGCTTGCTGGCCTGCCAGGCGCGCCTCGCCGCCGACACCGACAGCGAGGCGCTGCATGACCTGCGCACCACGCTGCGGCGCCTGCGCAGCCTGTTGCGCCCACTGCGCGACCTGCCGGGCGTGGAGCAGCTCGAGGAAGCCGCCAAGGCGCTTGGAACACTCACCACGCCGTTGCGCGACCGCGAAGTGCTCGGCGGGCAGTTGCTCGCCCGTGGCCAGGAGGCGGCCGGTCAGCGGCGGCTGGCAGACCGGACGCGCACCTTCTCTGGCGTAGCGGCCAGCTCTCAGCTGCAGCGCGTGCTGGCAATCGTCGACGTGTTCCCGCACTTTTTGCGCGTCGCAGACCGGGAAGGGCAGGTGAGGGGTCTGCACAAGCGTATCGACAAGCGCTTGCACAAGCAGTGGAAAAAGCTTGAGAAGGCATTGAAGGATCCGGCGCATGACCGTCATCGCCTGCGTCTGCTGATCAAGCGGGTGCGCTACGCAGATGAGGCCTATCCACAGCTCGACCATGCCCGCAAATCGCTCGAACGCCTGCTCAAGCGCGCCCAAGGAGACCTTGGCGACTGGCATGACCGCCTGCAGTGGTTGCTGCAAGCCGAGCAGCACGCGGACCTCACCGCCTGCATGGAGGTCTGGACACAGGAACTGACGGACAGCGAGAAGACGGCCGACGCGACCCTGGATCGCCTGCAGGCGGCACTCCAGCGCCGCTAGTCACTCGATATGGCCGATATGCGGGCTGCTGCGGGGCAGCCCACTGGTTAAGATCGGGCCTCCAACTTCCGGGAACGAGGTCGACATGAACTTTTCACAGTTGCTGGCAGCGGTACGAAGCGGCGATCAACAGGTCAGCGTGCCTGCTTCCTGGGCCCAGGGGCGCGCCAGTTTTGGTGGCTTGATGGCCGCCCTGCTGTACGAATCCATGCGTCAGAAGGTTGAAGATGGCCGGCCAGTACGCTCGCTTGCGATCACCTTCGTTGGCCCCGCCGCACCCGAGGCACCGATCAGGTTCGAGATCGAGGTGCTGCGCGAGGGCAAGGCCGTCACTACGCTGCTGGGCCGAGCCCTGCAGAACGATGAGGTGGTCACGCTGATGCAGGGTAGCTTCGGCGCGGCGCGTGAGTCGGTGGTGCGGGTCGATGCGTTGCCGCCACCCGACATGAAGCCGCTGGCCCAGGCAGCTCCCGAGCTGCCCTATATCAAAGGCGTCACTCCGGAATTCATGCGTCATTTGGCCCTGCGCTGGGCGGTAGGCGGTATGCCGTTCAGTCACGATAGTTCACGGCGCATGGGCGGATGGGTTCGCCTGCGTGACGCCGGTGAGGAGCCTTTGAGCGAGGCCCACTTGCTGACACTGGTCGATGCCTGGCCGCCGACGCTGCTGTCGCACCTCAAGCAACCTGCAGCAGGAAGCAGCCTGACCTGGACGATCGAATTCATCCAGAGCGTGTCGCGCCCGTCAACGCTGGACTGGTGCCAGTATTGTGCCGAGACCGAGTACGCCCGTGATGGCTACGGACATGCGGCGGCCGCGCTATGGTCGCCCGGAGGTGAGCTCTTGGCGCTCAGCCGGCAGACCGTGACCGTATTCGCCTAACGGCGATGCTTGTGGCGCTTGCGCCAGGCACGCCACCACCCGCCGCTCAGCACGAAGCGGGGGAAGGTAATGAATTGCTCGGTGAGCAAGCGTTTCAGGGCGTCGTTGCGATTGGCGAAAGGTTCAGGTTGCTCGGCTTCGAGCCGATGCCCATGACGCTGCAGGCCCAGGCCCGCGATCAGGGCGATGATGCCGACCGCCATCTGGCCCAGGTCCAGGCCGAACAACCCCGACAGCACCAGCAAGGCGCCCAGGATGAACAGCGGCACGGCGATAAGGTGCAGCACCAGGTTGGCCGGGTGCCGATGATTGTTGTGGTAGCCACGCCATTGCCAGGCGTGGAGGTTGGGCAAGCGTCTGCTCATGGACATGTTCCTCTGGCTCATGTCTGAAGCTTAGTGCGGCCCCGGGAGCGGGGCCAATTCAGGCTGGCTATCGGCGGCATAGTTCTGGCAGGTCGAAGAAGGCGCGGGCGCAAGCGGTGGTATGGGTGGCGGTATGCTCCACACTCTCGCCTCGGTGCAGGGCTACTTCGCGCAGCACTTCTGGCAGGAAGGCCGGCTCGTTGCGACCGTTCTTCGGCTTGGGCCGCAGGCTGCGTGGCAGCAGGTAGGGTGCATCGCTTTCCAGCATCAGACGACCACTGGGGATGCTGCTCATCAGCGGATGCAGGTGGGTGCCGCGGCGCTCGTCGCAGATCCAGCCGGTGATACCAATGTGCAGGTCCATGTCCAGGTAGCCGAACAGCGCGTCCCGCTCGCCGGTGAAGCAGTGCACCACGGCCGCTGGAAGGTGGTCGCGGTAATCCTTGAGGATTGCCAGCAGGCGTTCACTGGCATCGCGCTCGTGCAGAAACACCGGCATCTGCAACTGCACTGCCAGGGCCAGCTGCGCTTCGAGGGCTTTTTCCTGCTGCGGGCGCGGAGAGAAGTCGCGGTTGAAATCCAGGCCGCATTCACCGACAGCCTTGACCCGTGGATGCTCCAGCAGATGAAGCAGCTGGCGGCTGCTGTCGGCGTTCCAGCTCTTGGCGTCGTGGGGGTGCACGCCCGCGGTGCTGAACAGGTGCTGGCTTTGCTCATCCAGGCGCTGGCAGAGGTCGACGGCTTCCTCGCTGCCCGCAAGACTGGTGCCGGTCAGCAGCATCTGCACGACCCCTGCAGCCACAGCGCGTTCGACCACTGCCTCCTGCTTGTCCTTGAAGCTGGCATTGGTGAGGTTGACGCCGATATCGATGAGTTGCATGGTGATTTCTCGTGCCGCGGGTCGGGCAGCATAACAAAGCCGCAGCAAATCCGACAAAATGCCAGAACTTCACCTGTTTAACGGAGTCTTCTGCCGTCAACCGCCGCGATCCGATACTTCCTATGCCGTCTATCCTTCATCCGCAGGCTTCATCGCGCGTGCTGCAGCTACTGCTGGCAGTGTTCGTGAGCATGGGCCTGCTGGTGCCAGGCCTTGCCGAGGCACGCCTGCCGGGACCGCAGCAGAGTGTGCCGGCCAGCAAGGCCCGGGATCTGGCACAGATCCGCAGCAGCAAGGTGCTTCGCGTGCTGGTCAACCAGAGCCGCAACAGCTCCGGTGTGGTGAAAGGTGAGCCGGTAGGTGTAGAGCATCACCGCTTGCGGGCGCTGGAGCACTATCTCAATGCGCGCCTTCCCGACAGCAAGCACATTCGGGTGAAAGTGATCCCCCGGGCGAAGGAGCAACTGCTCGCCGCGCTGCAACGTGGCGAGGGCGATCTGGCCGCGCCAGGCGAGCTGCTCGACCCCACGTCGCTGCGGGGCTTGAGCGCCAGTGCGCCGCTGATGGCCCCTGTCTCGCTGACATTGGTGGGGCGCAAAGGCGAGCGCGGCTTCGCCCGGGTCGAACAGCTTTCCGGGCGGACCATCGCCCTGACTACAGCCAGCGCCGCCGGCCCGGTGCTGGAGGAAATCAACCGCAAGCTGGTCCAGCGCAAGCGTGCCCCGGTCAAGGTGGAATGGGTCGATCCGACCCTTGCGGTCGAGGACGTGCTGGAGATGGTGCAGGCAGGCATCTATCACCTGACCGTGGTCGAACAGCCGATTGCCCAGCGCTGGTCGCGCGTGATGCCGCGCCTGCGCCTGAACACCCGCTTGCAGCTGGCTCCGCCGGACGCCATGCACTGGTACGTGCGGCGCGATGCCAGCGTGTTGCTGGTAACCGTGGACCAGTTTCTCAAGAGCTACCGTGCGCCGGCCAACCAGGACGCGGCCTTCGAGCGCATCTACCGGCGCCAGTACCGGGTCCACAACCCCCTGGCGCGCATCGAGCGAAAGCGGCTGGAATCGGTGCGGCCGGTGTTGCAGAAGCACGCCGCAGCCCAGCAGATGGACTGGCTCAACCTGGCGGCGCTGGCCTACAAGGAGTCGACGCTCAACCCCAAGGCGCGTGGCATGGGTGGCGCCCATGGGCTGATGCAGATGACCCCGGCCGCAGCGCGCCGGGTCGGGGTCAGCAACACCGGCAACGTCGATGGCAACGTGCAGGCCAGCGCCCGCTACCTGGCACTGATCCGCCGCAAGTTCTTCGCCAGTCCCCAGCTCAACGAGCGCGAGCGCATGGCGTTCATTCTCGCGGCCTACAACCTTGGTCCCGAGCGGGTCCAGGCCATGCGCGCCGAAGCGCGGCGGCGCGGGCTGAACAGCAACCAGTGGTTCTTCCAGACCGAGCGGATCGCCATGGAGCAAGTCGGCATGGGGCCGGTGAACTACGTCAACAGCGTGAACAAGTACTTTCTGGCCTTCAATCGCGAACGCGGCAAGCTGGAGCGCACGACCAGGCGCAGGTAGCGGGCGTGCGGTTTTTGCCCGTGTTCGGTTGACAGTCTGCCCGCGCCTTCTCTAGGATGCTGCTTGCGCCGATTTAAACAGCTACTTGCGGGGCGCGGGAGAGGCCTCGGGGCCCTCTGAAATACCGCTAAAGCGCTGGTTCGGTGACGCCTCCCACCGCTGCCCAGCGGGATTTGCGAGGCGGAGATTCCCCCAATGAGTTGCCCACGTACCAGTGTCTGCCTGAGCCCCCTGACTGCCGCTCAGGCCTCGCGCACGCCGCGCATCCTGCTCGGCGGCCTGCACCAGCCCACCTTGTTGCGCCATCTTGATGGCTGGTCGCGCCGCAAGGGCCAGGCCCGGGCGTTTCTGATCCAGTTCACCGACAGCGCTGCCGGCCTTGGCCAGTACGCCAATGATCGCTTCGACCTTGCGGTGATCCAGTCCCCGGCAGCGGCCGAGGCCGCCTCCGTGATCGGCCAGCTGACCCGTGTCGCGCGCCAGGGCTTGATCACGTTGCGTTGAGGCTGAGGAGACAGCAGGTTGAGTACCAATATCATCACCACCGAAGGACACTTGGCGCTCAAGACCGAGCTCGACCAGCTGTGGCGCGTCTATCGTCCCGAGATCACCCAGAAAGTCGCCTGGGCGGCGGCGCTGGGAGACCGCAGCGAGAACGCTGACTACCAGTACAACAAGAAGCTGCTGCGAGAGATCGACCGCCGCGTGCGCTACCTGCGCAAGCGCCTCGAAGACGTCAAGGTGGTGGAATACTCGCCTGAGCAGGAGGGGCGGGTGTTCTTTGGCGCCTGGGTCGAGATCGAGAATGAAGAGGGCGAGGTGAAGCGCTTTCGGATCGTCGGCTATGACGAAATCTACGGGCGCAACGACTACATCTCCATCGACTCGCCCATGGCTCGTGCCCTGCTCAAGAAAGAGGAGGGTGACGAAGCCGTGGTGCAGACCCCCGCTGGCGAAAACCTCTGGTGGATCAACCGGATCACCTACCCACAGCTCTAGGTGACCCGGGCAACCGCGTCTCAGCCCTCTCGCAGCACCGTCAACGGGCTGGCGTTGAGCGCCCGGCGGGTGCCATAGACGCCGGCCCCGCCCACCAGCAGCGCACCGATCAGTGGCAGCACCAGCAGCCATGGGTGCGGACTCCACTCCAGCGCGAACGCGTAGCGGTACAGCACCCAGGTGATCAGCTCGCACCCCAGCGCGGCGAGCAGGCCGCTGGCGGCGCCCAGCAGGCCGAACTCGATGCGCCGCGACTTGACCAGCAGTGCCCGCCCGGCACCCAGGGCGCGGAGCAGCGCACCCTGGCGAATGCGTTCGTCCAGCGTGGCCTGCAGGCCCGCGAACAACACCGCCAGGCCCGCTGCCAGCACGAACAGCAACACATATTCCACCGCCAGGGTGACCTGGGCCAGGATGCTGCGCAGCTGCGCCAGCAGGGCGTCGACCTGCAGGATGGTCGCGGCCGGGAAGGCCCGTGACAGCGCGACGATCTCCTGGTCGTGACCGGCGCCAAGATAGAAGCTGGTCAGATACGTGGTGGGCAATCCCTGCAGGGTGCCAGGCTGGAAGATCATGTAGAAGTTGGGCTGGAAGCTGTCCCAGTGCACCGAGCGCAGGCTGGTGACCCGGGCCTGGCGCTCCTGCCCGCCGATGTCGAAGGTCAGGGTATCGCCCAGAACCAGCTTGAGGCTGGTCGCCAGCTCGCTTTCGACCGACACGCCCGGGAGCTGGTTGTCGATCGGCGTCGACTGCCACCAGTTGCCGGCCTCCAGTGCATTGCCCTCGGGCAGTTCGGCGGCCCAGGTAAGGCTGAGGTCGCGCTGCACGGCGCGCTCGCCGGTCGACTCCTTGCTCACCAGTTCGCGGACCGGTTCGCCGTTGATGTGGGTGAGGCGTCCCGGGATCACCGGATACAACGGAGCAGCGTTGGCGTGGATCTGCGCCAGGTGCTGGGCGAAGGGCTCGCGGTCGTCGGGCAAAATGTTGAGGGCGAAATGGTTCGGCGCATCCTGGGGCAACTGGTCTTGCCAGGTATCCAGCAGCTCGGCCCGCAGCAGGGCGACCAGGGCCATGGCCAGCAAAATCAGACCGAACGCCAGGGCCTGGCCAGCGGCGGCCAGTGGATGGCGCAGCAGTTGGCCCAGGCCCAGGCGCCAGGCGAGGGGGGAGCCTGCCAGCAGCTGGCGCAGGCTGCGCAGGCCGAGCAGCAGCAGGCCGCCCAGTACCAGCGCGGCGATCAACCCGCCGCCCAGAAGGGCGAAGGTCAGCAACAGGTCCAGGCTCAACCGCCACATGATCAGGCCCAGGGCCAGCAGCGCGGCGCCATAGACCAGCCAGCTGCTGGGCGGCACTGGCAACAGGTCGCGGCGCAGCACACGCAGTGGCGGAACCCTGCCCAGCGCGGCCAGCGGCGGCAGGGCGAAACCGGCCAGGGCCACGAGGCCGGTGCCGATTCCGGCCAGTGCCGGCGCCACACCGCCTGGCGGTACGACACTGGGCATCAAGCCGTGCAGCAGTTGGAACAGGCCCAGCTGTGCCAGCCATCCAATCAGGGCGCCGAGCAGTGCGGCCACGCCACCGAGCACGGCCAGTTGCAGGCTGAACAGCGCCAAGGCCTGTCGCCGCGACAAGCCCAGGCAACGCAGCAAGGCACTGGCGTCCAGCCGGCGGGCGGCGTAGCGGCTGGCTGAAAGGGCCACGGCCACCCCGGCCAGCAGCACCGCGACCAGGCTGGCCATGTTCAGGTAGCGCTCTGCCTTGCCCAAGGCGCCGCCGATCTGCCGGTTGCCGTCGCGGGTGTCGCGCAGGCGCTGGTTGGCAGCCAGGTCTTTCTCGACGGCCTGGCGGTACTGTGCCAGCGCCTCGACATCGCCGCGCCACAGGTCGCGGTAGGTCACCCGGCTGCCGGGCTGCACCACGCCGGTGGCCTCGAGGTCGGCCAGGTTGATCAGGACCCGGGGCGTCAGGCTGTAGAAGTTGTTGGCCCGGTCTGGCTCGTAGGTCAGCACGCGGCTCATGCGCAGGGACTTCATGCCCACATCGATGCTGTCGCCGATCTGCAGGCCGAGGGCCGCCAGCAAGCGCGGCTCGACCCAGGTCTCTCCGGGTGCCGGCCCGCCGCCTGGGGTTTCTTCGCCATAAGGAACAGGGGCGCTGCGTACCTGGCCGCGCAGGGGGTAGGCGCTGTCCGCGGCCTTGATACTTGATAGTGCAATGCCCTCATCAGTGGCTACCACGCTCGAGAACTCCACCACCCGGGCGTGGCGCAGACCCAGGGCGGTACCGGCAGTGATCTGCGGCGCCTGGGCCGGCGAACTGCCTTGCAGCACCAGGTCGGCACCGAGGAACTCGCTCGCGCGCAACTGCATCGCCCCGTTGAGGCGGGCACCGAAATAACCGATGGCGGTGCTGGCGGCCACCGCTACCAGCACGGCGAAGAACAGCACGCGCACTTCACTGGCGCGCAGGTCACGCAGCAGTTGGCGCAGTGCGAGGCTGCACAGGCGGATAAACGGCAATCGCGTCATCAGGGCTCCAGGGGGGTAACCAGGTGGCCTGCATCCAGGCGGATCAGGCGGCGGCAGCGGTGGGCCAGGCGTTCGTCATGGGTGACCAGTACCAGGGTAGTGCCACGTTCCTGGTTGAGTTCGAACAGCAGGTCACTGATGCGTTCACCGGTGTGACTGTCGAGGTTGCCGGTCGGCTCATCGGCAAACAGCACCGCCGGTTGCGCCGCAAAGGCGCGGGCTATGGCCACGCGCTGCTGTTCGCCCCCCGACAGCTGGCGCGGCGAGTGGCTCAGGCGCTGGCCCAGGCCCACCCGTTCGAGCAGGTTGCGTGCCTGCTCACGGGCATCGCGCCGGCCATCGAGCTCCAGCGGCAGCATAACGTTCTCAAGGGCGTTGAGGCTGTCGAGCAGCTGGAAGGACTGGAACACGAAGCCGACATGCTCCGCGCGCACGCGGGCACGCTGGTCTTCATCGAGTGGTCCGAGATCTTGTCCGGCGAGTATGACGCTGCCGGCACTGGGCCGGTCGAGCCCGGCGAGCAAGCCAAGCAGGGTCGATTTGCCCGAACCCGACGCACCGACGATGGCCAGGCTGTCGCCCTTGTCCAGCGACAGCGAAAGTTGATGGAGGATGGTGAGGTCGCCTTCCGCGCTGGGGACCACTTTGCTAAGGTTCTGCGCAACGAGAATGCTTGGGCCCATGGAGAATCCGATGCGAATGTGGTGGTTGAGTGCCGGTCTGGCCCTGTATTGCCTAAGCCAGAGCGCGGCGGCGGGTACGCTGCTGATTGTGGGGGATAGTATCAGCGCCGGTTTTGGCCTGGATACCCGTCAAGGCTGGGTTACCTTGCTGCAGCAACGGCTGCGCGACGAAGGTTTCGACGACAAGGTGGTCAATGCCTCGATCAGTGGCGACACCAGCGCTGGCGGCCAGGCGCGCCTGGCGGCGCTGCTTGCAGAGCACAAGCCGGAGATCGTAGTGCTGGAGCTGGGTGGCAATGATGGCCTGCGGGGCCAGCCGCCACAGCAATTGCAACAAAATCTTGCGTCGATGATCGATCGCTCCCGCGCGTCGGGTGCCAAGGTGCTGCTGCTGGGTATGCGCTTGCCGCCCAATTACGGGGTTCGCTACACCACCGCCTTTGCCCAGGTATATGAAACCCTGGCGAGCGAAAAAAAGGTGCCACTGGTGCCGTTCTTTCTCGAGGGCGTGGGCGGTGTTCCGGAACTGATGCAGGCCGATGGCATCCATCCCGCGCAGGGTGCTCAGGGGCAGTTGCTGGAAAATGCCTGGCCAGCGATAAAACCGTTGCTCTGACGCTTTAATCGGGACCCGGTTTCGGCTAAGGTTGCGCCCCCGATCTGGAGCCCCCGATGCCGCGTCCCGCCTGGTCCCTGTATGCCTATCAATTGATCGAGCCTGATGAACAGCTCGACCTGTTCGCCTGCCAGGAGAGCCGCGTTCATCTTGTGAGCCGTCAGCTCGAACTGGGCGGGGCCGCCGACCGGACCCTCTGCGGCGGCCTGC
This sequence comes from Pseudomonas fluorescens, assembly GCF_902498185.1. GTDB lineage: Bacteria > Pseudomonadota > Gammaproteobacteria > Pseudomonadales > Pseudomonadaceae > Aquipseudomonas > Aquipseudomonas fluorescens_BS. The sequence goes on from NZ_CABVIX010000001.1 coordinate 341,192, forward strand.
TGCCCGCGCAGCCGCGCTGGTCGATGGTAGAGCGCACGGTCTACCGCGACAGTCGCCTGTGTACGCTATGCCGCGCGATTCTCGAGGCTCAACGACGCGGCACTCGCCCAATCTGGCCGGAACTCTGAGCGCCTTTCATCATCTGTAGTGCAGGTACGGGCCCGTTGTCTCCCGCTGGGGGAGGGGGCCAGTGTACAATTGCCGTCCTGACTTACCTGAACTTGCGAAGGATTTCCCGGATGTTGCCGCGCTTTCCCGCCGTCACCCGCTGCCTGTCCCTGGCTACCCTGCTGGCAGCCGGCCCTGCCGCTGCGCTGGAGCTGCCCCTGCCCCCCCCCGGCGAAGACGTCGTGGGCCAGGTCCAGGTGATCAAGGCCAAATACGAAGATACCTTCGCCGACATCGGCACTGCCAACGATCTGGGCTACCTGGAGATGATCGCCGCCAACCCCGGTGTCGATCCCTGGTTGCCGGGGGCGGGTACCGAGATCATCCTGCCGACCCGCTTCGTCTTGCCTCCTGGACCGCGCGAAGGCATCGTGATCAACCTGGCCGAGTATCGCTTGTACTACTTCCCCAAGGGGGAGAATGTTGTCCATACCTTCCCGCTGGGCATCGGCCGTGAGGGATGGGGCTCGCCCATCGCCAACACCAAGATCACCGCAAAGACCCCTAACCCGACCTGGACGCCGCCAGCTTCGATCCGCGCCGAGCACGCCGCCGACGGCGACATCCTGCCGGCCGTGGTGCCGGCCGGTCCCGACAACCCGCTGGGCCCGTTCAAGTTCACCCTGGGCGTGCCGGGTTACCTGATACATGGCTCGAACAAGAAGTTCGGCATTGGCATGCGAACCAGCCATGGCTGCTTCCGCATGTTCAACAACAATGTACTCCAGCTGTCGACGATGGTTCCGGTGGGAACCTCGGTGCGCATCATCAATGAGCCGTACAAGTTTGGCGTCAGTGGTGGAAAGGTCTATCTGGAAGCCCATACACCGCTGAACGAACAGGGTGACCCTTCGGTAGTCGACAAGCACACGGCAGTCATCAACGCGCTGCTCAAGCGTGAAGAGCTGGCCAACAGCCTGCGCATGAACTGGGACATGGTGCGTGACGTGGTCGCGGCCGAAGATGGCATGCCGGTCGAGATCGCTGTGCCGATCGAGCAGGCTGGCGCCGCGCCGATGGTGTCGAGCATTCCGCCCGAACTGCAATAAGCGTCGTGCTGTTTCCCGGGGACTGCTTCGCGCAGGCCTCGTTGTTTATACCGCGGCACTTCATGGCAGGCACAAAAAAGCCGACCCACAGGTGGGTCGGCTTCTCAACAATCCCGAGGGACTATTACTTGCGGCTGGCTTTGTCCAGCATACGCAGAGCGCGCTCGTTGGCTTCGTCAGCAGTCTGCTGAGCCTTTTGAGCTGCAGCCAGAGCGTCGTCAGCCTTGCGATAGGCTTCATCGGCACGAGCTTGGGCGCGAGCTGCTGCGTCTTCGGTAGCAGTCAGACGAGCTTCGGTTTCTTTGGATACGCTGCTGCAACCGGTAGCCAGAACTGCGGCCAGAGCCAGAGCAGAGAATTTCAGAACGTTGTTCATCGTGTTCCCCTTCAAGGACTTTCTAATCTATTAAATAGCCATCTCTCGGAAAAGAGAAAGTGGCCGGCGTACATAGTACCCATTACTTGTAGTAAGTAAACTGACAGAGCGCAAGAACTGCAAAAAAAATCCCGCTGGAACGCGCGCGCGACGGGCTTTGTAGCAAAATCGTGACGTACCCGACACAGGGATTGCAAGCGCTTGTCGCAAGTGCACTTTTTGCTGAACTAAAGGTGACTTTAAGTGTCGGCCGTCGTCTTATTGCAACAACATCCCACTACTCTAGATAGTCTAGTGGCCGTGCAGGGCGCGTTGCCATTATCGCATTTTTTGCGAATTTGCACCTTGAGCATTTCCGCTTGAGGCGCCTACTATTCGAAGAGGCCGCACATTGCAGAACGAAGGGCTGCGCGGGACGGTCCAGCGGGCAACAGGTGACGTGAGCGTTCCTGCGCCGGATCAAAATCGGTAAGGTAAAGGTCTGCAGATCAGGCCTGTGAGGAGTAGTGATGAGCGAAGCGTTGACCATCCACCATGACCAGGCCGGTCATCAGTTCGAGACCCATGTGGACGGTCATCGTGCCTACCTGACCTACATGGACCTGGGCAAGCAGACGCTGGATATCTATCGCACCTTCGTCCCCAACGCGCTGCGCGGACGAGGCATTGCGGCGGCGCTTACCGAGAAGGCTCTGGAATATGCCGAGCAGATGGGCTACACCGTGATCCCGTCATGCTCCTATGTCGAGCGTTACATGGAGCGACAGCAGCGCCACTCGAAAAAGGCCTGAACGCAACCACACGCAAGAACGCCGGGCAAATGCCCGGCGTTTTTTTTGAAGCTCGATCAGGCGCGCTGACGCTTGGGCAGTACGTCTTTTAGCTTGGCGTGCATGCTGCGCAGGGTGTTTTCGGTGGCGCTCCAGTCGATGCAGGCGTCGGTGACCGAAACGCCGTACTGCAATTCGTCCAGGTTCCTGGGGATGGCCTGGCAGCCCCAGTTCAGGTGGCTCTCGACCATCAGGCCGATGATCGACTGATTGCCTTCGAGAATCTGGTTGGCGACGTTCTCCATCACCAGCGGCTGCAGGGCCGGGTCCTTGTTGGAGTTCGCATGGCTGCAATCGACCATGATGTTCGGCTTGATCTTCGCCTTGTTCAAGGCCTGCTCGCACAGCGCGACACTGACCGAGTCATAGTTCGGCTTGCCGTTGCCACCGCGCAGCACCACATGGCCATAGGCATTGCCCTTGGTAGTGACGATGGACACGCCACCTTCCTGGTTGATGCCGAGGAAACGGTGCGGGCTCGATACCGACTGCAGGGCGTTGATCGCCACGGTCAGGCCGCCGTCGGTGCCGTTCTTGAAGCCTACCGCCGAGGACAGGCCGGAGGCCATCTCGCGGTGGGTCTGGGATTCGGTAGTGCGCGCGCCGATCGCCGACCAGCTGATCAGGTCCTGCAGGTATTGCGGGGAAATCGGGTCGAGCGCTTCGGTCGCGGTTGGCAAGCCCTTTTCAGCCAGGTCCAGCAGCAATTGGCGACCGATGTGCAGGCCGTCCTGGATCTTGAAGGAGTCGTCCAGGTATGGGTCGTTGATCAGGCCTTTCCAGCCGACCGTGGTGCGCGGCTTCTCGAAGTACACGCGCATCACCAGGTAGAGGGTGTCGGACACTTCGGCGGCGAGCACCTTGAGGCGCTCAGCGTATTCATGAGCGGCCTTGATGTCATGGATCGAGCAGGGGCCGACCACCACGAACAGGCGATGGTCCTTGCCGTCGAGGATATTGCGCACCACTTCGCGGCCGGCAGTCACGGTCTGCAGGGCTTTGGCGCTGAGAGGGATCTCCTTCTTGAGCTGATCGGGGGTGATCAAGGTCTCGTTGGAGGCAACGTTCAGGTCGTCGATCGGTAAATCAGCCATCGTCTACTCGTCAGGTCACGGGTGCCGGCCGCCAGCGTTCCCCGTGCGGCCCAGCAGCAAGAATGTACGCAGCGGGGAGCGGAACCTTAGCGCGTTAAAGGGGGCGCCACAAGACTGAAAGCATGCGCTGCACGTGGGCGGCGTCCGATTGACAAGGCCCTTGGGAAATCAGCACTTGCACACTGGCGTACCAGCACGCCAGACGGCAGGTCGAGCGTCCATGGCGCTGCTAAGCTCAATCTTGCTCTGCCGCAGTGGCAGTCGAGGAGGGCGAATGATCCGATCCATGTTGTACGCCACCGACCTCGGTGTGTATGCGCCATTCGTGATGCAGCATGCGTTGGTGATGGCGAGAACTTTTGGTGCAGAGCTGTACGTGATTCACGCAGTAGAACCGATGGGGCAGTTCGCCGAATCCCTCCTGCAAAGCTATCTCGACGAGCGCACCCTGGACCAGTTGCACAGCCAAGGCGTCAATACGGTCATGGCCAATATCGAGCAGCGGGTGCTGGCCAATTTTCGCGATGAGCTGGGCGAAGAGGCAGACCTTGCGTTGATCAAGGCAGTACGGGTGCGCCAGGGCGATCCGGCGTCGGTGATTCTTGAGCAGGCACAGCGCCTGGATGTCGACCTGTTGATCTTTGGCAGCCACTGCCAGGGCGCGGGCGCCGAGGTTCCACTGGGGCGCACGGCGGTGCGTTTGCTGCAGCTGTCACCGGTACCTATCTATATGGTGCCCCTGGCGCAGCATCTGGGGCGGAGAAAAGAGTGAAGTGGCGCCGTGCCACTCCCAACGCCCATTTGACGAAATTGTTCTAGATTTATTCTTCAAACCACTAATATAGTTATAAATGCGTCGCTGCCGCCGGTGACACCCAGCTGATTTGAGGGATACCTATGAAGCTTCAACAACTGCGCTACATCTGGGAGGTAGCGCACCATGACCTCAACGTTTCTGCCACGGCGCAGAGCCTCTACACCTCGCAGCCCGGGATCAGCAAACAGATCCGCCTGCTCGAGGACGAGCTGGGCGTCGAAGTCTTTGCCCGTAGCGGCAAGCACCTGACCCGCGTCACTCCAGCCGGTGAGCGCATCATCACCACTGCGGGCGAGATTCTGCGCAAGGTCGAGAGCATCAAGCAGATCGCACAGGAATTCTCCAACGAGAAAAAGGGCACCCTGTCGATCGCCACTACCCATACCCAGGCACGCTATGCGCTGCCGCCGGTAATCAGCGGCTTCATCAAGCAGTACCCGGAAGTCGCCTTGCATATGCACCAGGGTTCACCCATGCAGATCGCCGAGATGGCAGCCGACGGTACCGTCGATTTCGCCATCGCTACCGAGGCGCTGGAGCTGTTCGGCGACCTGATCATGATGCCGTGCTACAAGTGGAATCGCTGCGTCGTGGTACCCCAGAATCACCCGCTGGCCAAGCTGCCCAAGCTTACCCTCGAGGCGGTGGCCGAATACCCCATCGTCACCTACGTGTTCGGCTTCACTGGCCGTTCCAAGCTGGATGAGGCGTTCAACCACCGCGGCCTGACCCCGAAGGTGGTCTTCACCGCCGCCGACGCCGACGTCATCAAGACATACGTGCGCCTGGGCCTGGGGGTGGGCATCGTCGCCGGCATGGCGGTCGACGCCAAGCTCGACAGCGACCTGGTCGCCCTGGATGCCAGCGAGTTGTTCGAGCCTAGCATCACCAAGATCGGCTTCCGGCGTGGCACTTTCCTGCGTGGCTTCATGTGCGACTTCATCGAGAAGTTCGCGCCGCACCTGACCCGCGAAGTCATGGCCAAGGCGATCCAATGCCACAACAAGCAAGAACTCGAAGAGCTGTTCGCTGGGGTCGAGTTGCCGGTGCACTGAAGGGTGTGTCTGAAGAGCTATAGCGCCCTTGAGATCGAGCGCCGCGCGGTCGGCGCTCGATCTGCGCGGCGCCGCAAGAGTCAAGTGCACACCTTCAAACCTTGGCGATCAAGTTCCCCGCATGCAGCCCGCATTCCTTTTGTGTGGATTCCTCCCACCACCAACGGCCTTCACGCTCGTGCTGGTTCGGCAGGACCGGCCGGGTGCACGGCTCGCAGCCGATGCTGATGAAGCCGCGCTCGTGCAGGCTGTTGTATGGCAGCTCGAGCATGCGGATATAGCCCCAGACTTCGGCGCTGGTCATCTGGGCCAGGGGGTTGAACTTGTACAGCGGGCGCTCCGGGGTGGAGAAGGCGCCGTCGATTTCAAGCGCTGGCACCTGGCTGCGAGTTCCTGGGCTCTGGTCGCGGCGCTGGCCGGTGGCCCAGGCGCGGACAGTGCTCAGCTTGCGCCGCAGCGGCTCGATCTTGCGGATGCCGCAGCACTCCCCATGCCCGTCCTTGTAGAAGCTGAACAACCCCTTTTCCTTGACGAAAGGGTCCAGCTTGCTGCGGTCAGGGCTGAGGATCTCGATCGGCAGGTTGTACTGCTCGCGGACCTGATCGATGAATCGATAGGTCTCGGGGTGCAGGCGGCCGGTGTCGAGGCTGAATACCTTGACCTGCTTGTTGAGCTTCCAGGCCATGTCCACCAGCACCACGTCTTCGGCACCGCTGAAGGAAATCCACAGGTCGTCGCCGAAGTGCTCGAAGGCGAGCTTGAGGATGTCTTGCGCAGACTTGCTGGCATAGGTCGCGGCCAGGGCGGCGACGTCGAACGGTTGGCTCATCAGGCGGCTTCCATACATTGAGGTGGCGCTTGGCGCTCGTAATGAGCAGATATTACCAAATATTGGCGCGCAGGCCTGCCTCGCCTACAAACCCTGAAGCGTTTCCATCAACACCCGCACCTTGGCGATGGACTCTTCGTATTCAGCTTGCCACTCGGAGTCCGCCACGACCGCGCCGCCACCCCAGCAGCAGACCTGTCCGTCCTTGACCAGCAGGCTGCGGATGGCGATGGAGCTGTCCATTTCGCCGCGCACGTCTACGTACAGCAGCGATCCGCAATACAGCGCGCGGCGCGTGGGTTCCAGCTCGTCGATGATCTGCATGGCGCGAATCTTCGGTGCGCCGGTGATCGAGCCGCCCGGGAAGCTGCCGCCAATCAGGTCCAGTGCGTCCTTGCCGTCGGCCAGGCGCCCGGTGACGCTGCTGACCAGGTGATGCACGTTGGGATAGCTCTCCAGATTGAACAGCTCCGGCACCTTCACCGAACCGATCTCGCAGGTGCGGCCCAGGTCATTGCGCAGCAAATCGACGATCATCAGGTTTTCCGAGCGGTCCTTGCGGCTGTCCAACAACTCGGCGGCGTTGCGTGCGTCTTCGGCAGGGTCCGCAGCGCGTGGGCGGGTACCCTTGATCGGACGGGTTTCGACCTGGCCCTGGCTGACACGAATGAAGCGCTCCGGCGAAAAGCTCAGCAAGGCGCTGCCGTCGGCCAGTAGCTGGAAGCCGGAAAACGGTGTCGGGCAGGCACTGCGCAGGGCCTGGTAGGCGTGCCACGGGTCGCCCTGGCAGGGAGCGCGAAAGCGTTGGGTCAAGTTGATCTGGTAGCAGTCGCCCGCCTGGATGTAGTGCTGGACCCGGTCGAAGGCGTGTTGGTACTCACCCGCCGCCAGGTCGCCCAGCATGGGGGAAAGCAGCTTGAAGTGCGTCATCTGCGCTGCTGGCGGTGCTTCGAACAGGGCTATCAAGCGTTGCCTTTCCGCCTCATCGAGGCTTGGATGGAACACCAGTTGCGTGGTTCGCATCAGGTGGTCGCTGGCCAGTGCCCACGCATACAGCCCCAATTGTGCATCCGCCAGCCCGAGGTCATCGGTGGCAAGGTCCGGCAGCTGTTCCAGGCGCCGCCCAAAGTCGTAGCTCAGGTAGCCGATCAGCCCGCCAGCAAATGGCAGCTCAACGCCATCAGGCATCTGCGCCTCACCCAGCTGCGCCAGGCTTTCGCGCAGGCGCTGCAGGTAAGTCAGTCCGCTTTCATCCGCTGCGGCCTGCAGGTGCTGCAGCGGCCAGGCACTGAGCAGGTCGAAGCGGCCGCGCTCGGCGCCCGGGCGGGCACTGTCGAGCAGCACCGCGCCGGGCTCGTGGCGCAGGCGGGCAAAATAGACGGCAGGGTCGGGCTGATAGGGCAGGGGGTGGAGCGTACAGGTCGGCATGCGAATGGACGGCAATGGGGGAGGAGGCGATTGTAGTCTGCCGCGTGCCGCGCTCCTAGGCTTTGTACGGAAAGTGCCTGCGCGACGATCAGGCTGCGTTGAAAACAGGCTCGGAATGCTCATTTACAATCAGTAAAGTCGAGCGCGACCCCGGCCGTTCCTCGCCTGTTTTCGCCTTGCCTGATCGCCGCTCGGCGACTTTTCGTACAAACCCTAGCATCGAGCGCGACATTCGGCCCCATGGCCCGCGTCAGCCAGTGGGCATGCGCGGGTTCATGGCTGGCTCAGAGGCCGGGCACGTGACCGAACAGGCCTTGGGCGACCCGTACGCGCTGCTCGGCATCTTCTGTCACGCCGTCCTTGGCCAGCGCCTCGATATGCGCCTCGATCGCATGCGTGCGCTGGGTCAGGCCGCAGTCGTTGGCGATCTGGATGTTCAGGCCAGGGCGGGCGTTGAGTTCGAGGATCAGCGGGCCCTTGTCCTGGTCCAGCACCATGTCGACACCGATGTAACCTAGCCCGCAGAGCTCGTAGCAGCCCGCGGCCAGTTTCATGAAGCCGTCCCAGTTGGGCAGTTGCACACCGTCGACCGCATTGGTGGTGTCCGGGTGCTTGCTGATGATGTTGTTCAGCCAGGTGCCGCGCAGGGTCACGCCGGTGGCCAGGTCCACGCCCACGCCGATGGCGCCCTGGTGCAGGTTGGCCTTGCCGCCGGACTGGCGGGTCGGCAGGCGCAGCATGGCCATCACCGGGTAGCCCATCAGCACGATGATGCGGATATCCGGCACGCCCTCGTAGCTGATGCTCTTGAAGATCTGGTCCGGGGTAACCCGGTACTCGATCAGCGCGCGGTCGCGGTGCCCACCAAGCGAATACAGCCCGGTGAGGATGCTCGACACCTGGTGCTCGATCTCCTCGTGGCTGATGATCTTGCCCGACACCGTCCGATAACGGTTCTCGAAACGGTCGGCGATCACCAGGATGCCGTCACCGCCAGCGCCCTGCGCCGGCTTGATGACGAAGTCGCTGCGCCCGCCGATGATCTCGTCGAGCTTGTCGATTTCCTTCTCGGTGGAGATCACTCCGTACATCTGCGGCACATGGATGCCGGCCGCGAGCGCACGCTCCTTGGTGATGATCTTGTCGTCGACGATCGGGTACAGATTGCGCTTGTTGTACTTGAGGACATAGTCCGCATTGCGCCGGTTGATACCCATGATGCCCCGCGCTTCGAGGGCCTTCCAGGTCTTGATCAGGCCAAACATCAGGCGTCAGCCTTCAAGAAAGCCTTGAAGCGAACGAGCTCGGTCAGGCGGTAGCCGCGGTAGCGGCCCATCGCCAGCATGAAGCCCACCAGAACCAGCAGCACCGCAGGGAAGGTGAAGACGAAGTACACCAGCTCCGGCACCATCATCAGCAGGTGCGCCAGCGACGCGGCGAACAGGGTGCCGATCGCCACCTTCATGGCATGGCCACCGCCACGCTCTTCCCAGGTGATCGACAGGCGCTCGATGGTCATGGTCAGAATCACCATCGGGAACAGCGCAACCGACAGCCCGCGCTCGAGTCCGAGCTTGTGGCTGAACAGGCTGATGGCGGCGATCAGCACCACCACGAAGGTCAGTACCACCGACAGGCGCGGCAGCATCTGCAGCTTGAGGTGCTCGAGATAGGATCGTAGCGACAGACCCAGTGCCGTGATCACCGTGAACAGGATGATGCCGAAGCCCAGCTGGGTCTCGCGGAAGGCGAGGGCGATCAGCACCGGGGTAAACGTACCCAGGGTCTGCAGGCCGACCAGGTTGCGCAGCACCAGGATCACCAGTACGCCGATCGGGATCATCACCATGATCATGAACGTCTGCTGCGTTTGCAGCGGCAGGCCGTACAGGGAATATTCGAGGAAGTCGGCGTCGGTATTCTCGTCGGTCAGCTTGGCCAGGCGGATGGCGTTCATCTCGCTGTTGTTCATGCTGAAGGTGACGTTGGCTTTCTTGCCGCCATCGACGGTGATCAGGTTGTCATCACCCGTCCACCACAGCAGGCGGTCGTTAGGCAGGCCCTGTTCGCCAGTGTCCGGGTTGAAGTACAGCCAGTCGTTGCCATTGAAGCTGCGCAGCCACAGTTCGGGTGTCTGCGGCACGTCGGCAACCAGGCGGATGGTGTGGACCTTTTCCATCGGCACGTGGGCGATGGACAGCAGCAGGTCGATGACCTTGGCCTTGTTCAGGGCCGAAGTGTCGCCGGCCAGCAGCAGCTTGACGTTGTCGTCGTTGAGGTTGTTGACCCGCTTGATGGTCTCGCCGACAAAGGTCTCGACATCGGCCGAGTGCTGGCGGATAGGCGCCATCAGGGCCTCGGCTGCGATCTTCTCGGGCCCCTCGACGGCCAGGCTGTCACGGAAGGTCGGACCTTTGACCGTGGCTTTCTCGGTGCTGTAGCGCTTGGTCAGGACCAGGCGGTAGTAGAGGGTCTGGTTGCCACTGGCGCGACGGGCCGACCAGGTCACCTTGCGGTTGCCGTCGGCACGGTTGACGCTCACGCCATAGTTGTTGGAGATGAAGCTCTCATTGAGGCTGACGTAGTCGCGGTTCAGCGGCGGCACGAACATCTGGATCTTGACCGGATCCTTGGAGCTGGCGACGAACTCGACCTTGGCGTCGATGTTCCACAGGTCGTCGGTCTCGTCCTCGGTCACCGGGATGCCGAGGAAGAAGATCTGATAGGCCGTGACCATTACGCCCAGCAACACCAGTACGGTGATCAGGACTTTCAGATGGAGGGTAAGAGAGCGCATCGGATCTACTCTGCGGTGTGAGCGTCAGTGGCACAGGCAGGTTTGCCGGCCGCGTATTTAAGGCTTGGGTCAACCAGGGCATCGAAGTGCTTGAGCGCCTCTGAACCAACCAGCAGCGGGAACTGGAATGCGCTGCGGTCGGTGAGGTTGACTTCGATGGTGCGCAGGTTGCGGCCCATGCAGATGTTCAGTTCGATCACGGGGCGGGCGGTATAGGCCTTGCCCTCGTCCGGGTTGAAGTCACCGGCGCGCCGCTTGATCTTGCTCACGCGGGCCAGCGGTCGTTCTATCGGATGCGAGTGGGCGGCGTCAATCGCCAGGTAGAAGCGCACCCAGCTCTCGCCATTGCGCTTGAATCGCTTGATGTCGCGGGCGCTGAGCGAGGCGGTCTTGGCGCCGGTGTCGAGCTTGGCGGCGACTTCGAGGTCAAGGTCGGCCAGGCGGGCGTATTCGTTGAGACCGTACACGGTCTTCTCCACCGCCTGGCCAAGGGCCGGCAGCAAGGAAAGGCAAAACAGCAGTAGAAGGGGTGTGAGTCTCATAATCCTGGCGCGGTGCTGTGCGGTGTTCGTGGCAAGGCGACTGGGCAGTACTGCGCAAGCTCCTCGTTGATCTGTCGACAGTATGAGACTCTCGGCAGACACACTATCCATACTCCGTAGGAGGCGCGGCATTCTATCACGATGAGGTATTGACGCCAGCGGGTCGCAATCTGACAGCACTGGCGGTGGATAAGTTCGTGATTAGACGATTGTCGACAATACCGAACTTGTCTTTGACTTAGGCCCCGGTTGCGGCTAGTTTTCACACCATTGATCATCAAGGTGTCGACAATATGTCGGAAGCAACTCACGCCGTCCTCGCCGGACACGACGAAACCGAAACCCTGTCCGAAAACGTCTTCCGGCGTATCCAGTCGGCCATCGTCAAGGGCGAGATCGCACCGGGCAGCAAGATCTCCGAGCCTGAACTGGCGCGCACCTACGGCATCAGCCGTGGCCCGCTGCGCGAAGCCATCCATCGCCTGGAGGGCCAGCGCCTGCTGGTGCGGATACCGCATGTCGGGGCGCGCGTCGTGTCGCTGAGCCATGCCGAACTGATCGAACTCTACGAAATCCGTGAATCGCTCGAAGGCATGGCGTGCCGCCTGGCCGCCGAGCGCATGAGCGTGGCCGAAATCGATGAGCTGCGCCGGGTGCTGGAGACCCATGAGCAGGATGCACGCTTCCAGGCCGGCATCGGCTACTACCAGCAGGAAGGCGACTTCGACTTCCATTACCGGATCATCCAGGGCAGTGGCAACCGCACCCTGGTGCAGATGCTCTGCGGCGAGCTGTACCAGCTGGTGCGCATGTACCGCATCCAGTTCTCGGCCACGCCCAACCGGCCACGCCAGGCATTCGCCGAGCACCACCGGATTCTCGATGCCATCGCCGAACGTGACGGCGAACTGGCCGAACTCCTGATGCGCCGACACATCGGCGCGTCCAAGCGCAATATCGAGCGTCATTATCAGGACGCCAACAACAACAGCCCGAGGTGAGTCATGACCCAGAAAAGCAGTCCCGGCCAGCGCTTTCGCGACGCGGTCGCCGCCGAGCATCCGTTGCAGGTGGTCGGCGCGATCAACGCCAACCACGCCCTGCTCGCCAAGCGCGCAGGCTTCAAGGCCATCTACCTGTCGGGCGGTGGCGTGGCGGCGGGGTCTCTTGGCCTGCCGGACCTGGGCATCACCGGCCTGGATGACGTGCTGACCGACGTGCGGCGCATCACCGATGTGTGCGACCTGCCGCTGCTGGTGGATGTCGACACCGGTTTTGGCGCCTCGGCCTTCAATGTGGCGCGTACCGTGCGCTCGATGAACAAGTTCGGCGCCGCAGCGATTCATATCGAGGATCAGGTCGGCGCCAAGCGCTGCGGCCATCGTCCCAACAAGGAGATCGTCAGCCAGCAGGAAATGGTCGACCGTATCAAGGCCGCCGTCGATGCCCGGCTCGACGACAGTTTCGTGATCATGGCGCGTACCGATGCCCTGGCCGTGGAGGGCCTCAATGCTGCCCTGGACCGTGCTGCGGCCTGCATCGAAGCCGGTGCCGACATGATTTTCCCCGAGGCGATCACCGAGCTGTCGATGTACCAGACCTTCGCCGACCGCGTGCGCGCGCCGATCCTGGCCAACATCACCGAGTTCGGCGCCACGCCGTTGTACACCACCGAAGAGCTGGCCTCGGCCGGCGTGTCGCTGGCGTTGTACCCGCTGTCGGCGTTCCGTGCCATGAACAAGGCGGCCGAGAACGTGTACGCCGCGCTGCGCCGCGATGGCACGCAGAAGCATGTGGTCGACACCATGCAGACGCGGATGGAGCTGTACGACGCCATTGGGTATCACGCGTTCGAGCAGAGCCTGGATGCGTTGTTTGCGCAGAAGAAGGGCTGAGCGTTGAGGAAGCCTGTGCGGGCCTGATTAGCCAAGCACCATAACAATCTAAAAACAATGGAGAACCACCATGGCTGAAGCAAAACAACTCAGCGGCGCAGGCCTGCGAGGACAGGTCGCAGGACAGACCGCACTCTCGACCGTGGGCCAGGCCGGCGCCGGCCTGACCTACCGTGGCTATGACGTGCGCGAGCTCGCTGCCGACGCCGAATTCGAGGAAGTCGCCTACCTGCTGCTCTACGGCGAACTGCCAAGTCAGGCCGAGCTGGACGAGTACAAGACCCGCCTCAAGGCGCAGCGCGACCTGCCCCAGGCGCTGAAGGAAGTGCTCGAGCGCATCCCCGCCACTGCCCACCCGATGGACGTGATGCGCACCGGCTGCTCGGTGCTGGGCACCCTGGAGCCGGAGCACACCTTCGAGTTGCAGCGGGAAAAGACCGACCGCCTGCTGGCCGTGTTCCCGGCGATCATGTGCTACTGGTACCGCTTCAGCCATCACGGCGTGCGCATTGCCTGCACCAGTGACGAGCCCACGCTGGGTGGGCACTTCCTGCACCTGCTGCATGGCAAGAAGCCCAGTGCGCTGCACGTCAAGGTGATGAACGTCTCGCTGATCCTCTACGCGGAACACGAATTCAACGCCTCGACGTTCACCGCCCGCGTCTGCGCCTCGACCCTGTCCGACCTGTTCTCCTGCGTTACCGCGGCCATCGGTACCCTGCGCGGCCCGCTGCACGGCGGCGCCAATGAAGCGGCGATGGAGCTGATCGAGCGCTTCGGCAGCCCTCAGGAAGCGGTGGCCGAGCTGCTCAGGATGCTTGAGCGCAAGGACAAGATCATGGGCTTCGGCCATGCGATCTACAAAGAGTCCGACCCGCGCAACGAGGTGATCAAGGGGTGGTCGAAGCAGCTGGCCGACGAGGCAGGCGATACCGTGCTGTATCCGGTGTCCGAAGCCATCGACCAGACCATGTGGGAGCAGAAGAAGTTGTTCCCCAACGCCGACTTCTATCATGCCTCGGCGTACCACTTCATGGGCATCCCGACCAAGCTGTTCACCCCGATCTTTGTCTGCTCGCGCCTGACCGGGTGGGCAGCTCACGTGTTCGAACAGCGTGCCAATAACCGCATCATCAGACCCAGCGCCGAATACACCGGCGTAGAACAGCGCAAGTTCGTACCAATCGAGCAACGCTGACCTCCACCGTGATTGAGTCCTGTGCCATGAACCAGAATTACCGCAAGAATCTTCCAGGTACCGGCTTGGACTACTTCGACGCCCGTGCGGCTGTCGAGACGATCAAGCCCGGTGCCTACGACCGGCTCCCGTATACCTCCCGCGTTCTGGCGGAAAACCTGGTGCGCCGGTGCGACCCGGCCACCCTGGACGCCTCACTGGAACAGCTGATCGAGCGCAAGCGCGACCTCGACTTCCCCTGGTTTCCCGCGCGCGTGGTCTGCCATGACATCCTCGGCCAGACCGCGCTGGTCGACCTCGCCGGCCTGCGTGACGCCATTGCCGACATGGGCGGCGACCCCGCTCAGGTCAACCCGGTGGTGCCGGTGCAGCTGATCGTCGACCACTCGCTGGCGGTCGAGTGCGGCGGTTTCGATCCGCAGGCGTTCGACAAGAACCGCGCCATCGAAGACCGGCGCAATGAAGACCGCTTCCACTTCATCGACTGGACCAAGAAAGCCTTCAAGAACGTCGAGGTGATCCAGCCTGGCAACGGCATCATGCACCAGATCAACCTGGAGAAAATGTCGCCGGTGATCCACAGCGATCGCGGCGTGGCCTACCCCGACACTTGCGTCGGCACCGACAGCCATACCCCGCACGTCGATGCCCTGGGCGTGATCGCCATCGGTGTCGGCGGCCTGGAAGCCGAGAACGTCATGCTCGGCCGCGCCTCGTGGATGCGCCTGCCGGAGATCGTCGGCGTCGAGCTGACCGGCAAGCTGCAGCCCGGCATTACCGCCACCGACCTGGTACTGGCCCTCACCGAGTTCCTGCGCAAGCAACGAGTGGTTGGCGCCTATCTCGAGTTCCATGGCGAGGGCGCCCGCGCACTCACACTGGGGGACCGCGCGACCATTTCCAACATGGCCCCGGAATACGGCGCCACGGCGGCGATGTTCGCCATCGACCCGCAGACCCTCGACTACCTGAGGCTGACCGGCCGCGAAGACCAGCAGGTGAAACTCGTCGAGACCTACGCCAGGACCGCTGGCCTGTGGGCCGACAGCCTGGTCGATGCCGACTATGAACGCGTGCTGCGCTTCGACTTGTCCGGCGTGGTCCGCAACATGGCAGGACCCTCCAACCCCCACGCGCGCGTGGCCACCAGCGACCTCGCGGCCAAGGGCATTGCCGGGGCATGGGACGACGTGCCCGGGCAGATGCCGGATGGCGCCGTGATCATCGCCGCTATCACCAGTTGCACCAATACCAGCAACCCGCGCAACGTCATCGCCGCAGGGCTTCTGGCGCGCAATGCCAACCGTCTCGGCCTGACCCGCAAGCCCTGGGTGAAGTCGTCCCTGGCGCCCGGCTCCAAGACGGTAAAGCTCTACCTGGAGGCGGCGGGCCTGGAGCAGGAACTTGAGCAGCTGGGCTTCGGTATCGTCGGCTTCGCCTGCACCACCTGCAATGGCATGTCCGGCGCGCTGGACCCGACGATCCAGCAGGAGATCATCGACCGCGACCTGTATGCCACCGCAGTACTCTCGGGCAACCGCAACTTCGACGGGCGCATCCATCCCTACGCCAAGCAGGCGTTCCTCGCTTCGCCACCGCTGGTGGTGGCGTATGCCATTGCCGGGACCATCCGCTTCGATATCGAGAAGGATGTGCTGGGCGTGGTCGACGGCAAGGAGATCCGCCTGAAGGACCTCTGGCCCACCGACGAGGAAATCGACACAGTGGTGCGCGCCGCCGTCAGGCCGGAGCAGTTCCGCCAGGTCTACATCCCCATGTTCGCCATCGAGCAGGACACCGGCCCCAAGGTCGCGCCGCTGTACGACTGGCGCCCGATGAGCACCTACATCCGCCGCCCTCCTTACTGGGAAGGCGCCCTGGCAGGGGAGCGCACCCTCGCCGGCATGCGCCCGCTGGCGGTGCTGCCCGACAACATCACCACCGACCACCTGTCGCCTTCCAACGCCATCATGGCCGACAGCGCGGCAGGCGAGTACCTGGCGAAAATGGGCCTGCCCGAGGAGGACTTCAACTCCTACGCCACCCACCGCGGTGATCACCTGACCGCCCAGCGTGCCACCTTCGCCAACCCCAAGCTGTTCAATGAAATGGTGGTGCGCGATGGCAAGGTGGTGCAGGGCTCGCTGGCGCGCATCGAGCCCGAAGGGCAGGTGACGCGCATGTGGGAGGCAATCGAGACCTACATGCAGCGCAAGCAGCCGCTGATCATCGTGGCCGGTGCCGACTATGGCCAGGGCTCGTCGCGCGACTGGGCCGCCAAGGGCGTGCGCCTGGCGGGCGTCGAGGCTATCGTTGCCGAAGGCTTCGAGCGTATCCACCGCACCAACCTGGTGGGCATGGGCGTGCTGCCGCTGGAGTTCAAGCCGGGCGTGGACCGCAAGACATTGGGCATCGACGGTAGTGAAGTCTACGATGTACTTGGCCAGCGTACTCCGCGGGCGACTCTTGCCCTGGTGATTACGCGCAAGACCGGCGAGCGCCTGGAGGTCCCGGTGACCTGCCGGCTGGATACCGCCGAAGAAGTCTCGATCTATGAAGCGGGCGGGGTGCTGCAGCGCTTCGCCCAGGATTTCCTGGAGGGCAAAGCATGACATCCCCGGCGCAATTGAAGATTCCCGCCACCTACATGCGCGGCGGTACCAGCAAGGGCGTGTTCTTCCGCCTGCAGGACCTGCCCGAGCCCGCGCAGATTCCCGGTGCCGCGCGTGATGCGCTGTTGCTGCGGGTGATCGGCAGTCCCGATCCCTATGGCAAGCAGATCGACGGCATGGGAGGGGCTACTTCCAGCACCAGCAAGGCAGTGATCGTCTCGCCCGGCAGTGCCCCCGACCATGACGTCGACTACCTGTTCGGCCAGGTCTCGATCGACCAGGCGTTCGTCGACTGGAGCGGCAACTGCGGCAACCTCTCGGCGGCGGTCGGGGCCTTTGCCATCAGCGCGGGCCTGGTCGATGTCGCGCGCATTCCCCGCGACGGCATCGCCACGGTGCGCATCTGGCAGGCCAACATCGGCAAGACCATCGTCGCCCACGTGCCCATGACCCAGGGCGAGGTCCAGGAAACCGGCGATTTCGAGCTCGACGGCGTGACCTTCCCGGCAGCCGAGGTCCAGCTTGAATTCCTCGATCCTGCCGCCGACGACGATGGCCAGGGAGGCGACATGTTCCCTACCGGCAACCTGGTCGACGAGCTGGACGTGCCGGGCCTGGGGACCATCAAGGCCACCCTGATCAATGCCGGCATCCCGACCATCTTCGTCGATGCGGGCGAGGTCGGCTACAACGGCACCGAGCTGCAGGATGCGATCAATGGCGACGCCGATGCGCTGGCCCTGTTCGAGACCATCCGCGCCTGCGGTGCGGTGCGCATGGGGCTGATCGGGACGATCGAGGAGGCCGCGGGACGCCAGCACACCCCCAAGGTGGCCTTCGTCGCGCCACCGCTTGGCTATGTCGCCTCCAGCGGCAAGACCGTGCAGGCCGAGGACATCGACCTGCTGGTGCGGGCGCTGTCGATGGGCAAGCTGCACCACGCCATGATGGGCACTGCGGCGGTGGCCATCGGCACTGCCGCCGCCATTCCCGGGACGCTGGTCAACCTGGCGGCGGGCGGCGGCGAGCGCAGCGCGGTGCGCTTCGGCCATCCCTCCGGGACCTTGCGTGTCGGCGCTCAGGCGCGTCAGGTGAACGGCCAGTGGACAGTCACCAAGGCGATCATGAGCCGCAGCGCTCGCGTCCTCATGGAGGGCTGGGTGCGCGTGCCTGCCGACGCCTTCTAGGCGCGGTCGGTGCTCGGCTCTGTTGTTAACCAAGGCAACAGGGAGCCGTACGATGAGTGCCAATGTCGATCTGAACGACCGCCCGGACTACGACCGGGTGCTGCAGGCCATCGCCGACTATGTGCTCGACTACCGGGTCGAGTCGGCGCTGGCGCTGGATACCGCTCGCTACTGCCTGATGGACACCCTGGGCTGCGGCCTGCTGGCGCTGCGCTTCGCCGAATGCAGCAAGCACCTGGGGCCCCTGGTCGAGGGTAGCGTGGTGCCGCATGGGTCGCGGGTTCCAGGCACCAGTTACCGCCTCGACCCGGTCAAGGCTGCCTGGGACATTGGTTGCATCGTGCGCTGGCTCGATTACAACGACACCTGGCTGGCGGCGGAGTGGGGCCACCCCTCGGACAACCTGGGCGGCATTCTTGCAGTCGCCGATCACCTCTCGCAAAAGCGCGTGGCCAATGGCGAGCCGCCCCTGAGCATGCGCACCGTGCTCGACGCCATGGTCATGGCGCACGAAGTCCAGGGCGTGCTGGCCCTGCAGAACTCCTTCAACCGCGTCGGCCTGGACCATGTGTTGCTGGTCAAGGTCGCCTCGACGGCGGTGTGCGCCAGGCTCATGGGCGCAAACCGCGAGCAACTGCTGTCGGCGCTGTCCCACGCCTTTGTCGATGGCCAGGCCCTGCGCACCTACCGCCACGCGCCCAATGCCGGCTCACGCAAGTCATGGGCGGCGGGCGATGCTTCCAGCCGCGGCGTGCGCCTGGCCGATATCGCCATGCGCGGCGAGATGGGCATCCCCGGGGTACTCACGGCGCCGCAGTGGGGCTTCTATGATGTGCTGTTCAGCCACACCAACAAGGACCTGGCGCTCAAGCCCGACGAGCAGCGTGCATTCGTGCTGGTCCAGCCGTTCGGCTGCTACGTGATGGAGAACGTGCTGTTCAAGATCAGTTTTCCCGCCGAGTTCCACGCCCAGACTGCCTGCGAGGCGGCGGTGACCCTGCATCCCCAGGTGCGCAACCGGCTGCATGAGGTCGAGCGGATCGTCATCACCACCCAGGAGTCGGCGATCCGCATCATTTCCAAGGTCGGCAAGCTGGCCAACGCTGCTGATCGGGACCATTGCCTGCAATACATGACCGCCGTGCCGTTGGTATTCGGCAACCTGGTGGCCGAGCATTACGAGTATGAGTTCCACGCTGCCCACCCGATCATCGATCGCCTGCGGGAAAAGATGGAGATCGTCGAGGACCCGCGGTTCACCCGGGAATACCTGGAGCCCGACAAGCGCTCGATCGCCAATGCGGTGCAGGTGTTCTTCAATGATGGCAGCAGTACCGAGCAGGTGACGGTGGAGTATCCCGTCGGGCATCGGCGGCGGCGTGCCGAAGGAGTCGGGTTGCTGGAGCAGAAGTTCAGGGCCAACCTGGCTACGCGGTTCATAGGCCAGCGGTGCGATGAGATCGTTGCGCTGTGCCAGGATCCCGAGCGGCTGCACGCGACGCCGGTACACCGGTTCATGGATCTGCTGGTGACCTGAGGCTGCCGAACAAAAACACAGGAAGAAAAAAGTTATTCACGGGATTTCGGGATCGGGCTTGGCGGTTTGGGAGTTGTGAGCTTATCCAATACCTGTGCTGGCTGGACTGGCGGTTCCGCCCTTACGGCGGGTCACTTTGGTCTTGGTGGCGAGACCGGACACCTCGTTGACGGGTGTGCGGAAACATGGTGGATACTTCCTCAATGGGCGATTCTTTCAGGCATGAGAGGATTGCTGCACGCTCGTGCAGCTTGTTGCGCCGACATGCCGGGAAAATGGAAAATTCCCACATTCACTTAGTTGACGGGCTACATCTGTTTCGGAAGCTCTTCTCAAGCAGCAACTCCCTCATCCTATCGATCGCGCAACGTTGATCCACTAACGTCTACCAGCTAGTCCTGAGCTGACTGACAGCTTACAAAGCAATGCATATCTGCATAAGTGGAGACGTGGCTGATGAAGAAGGAATTTACATCTGAGGACTTGAGTGTTTTGGAGAATGCCATTACGCCCGAAGAGCAAGTCAAGCTTAACGGCGCGTTCGCATGTGCTCTTTGGAGATATGACTGGCCGGTTAATTCTACGCCCTTCGCGCGCCCCTGTTGGCACTTTTTCATTGCGGGTAGCAAGCGAGAGTTGTTGGCATGCTGTGAGGGCGAGTTGGAAGCAAATGAACGTTGGAGTTTTCTTCTCGGCATCTGGAGGCGTCTGAGTGCTGTACATATGAAGGGCGTAAGGTTGGTCGGTGTGTATGCAAATGGCCAGAGCTTTGGGCAGGACAGTCCGATTCATCGCGACAACTTGCCAAGCGAGCCGGGACAGACTGCAGTCCTTTTTTGCAACGACTACTGGGCCACGACATGGGGAGGCGAGCTCTTGTTCTGCAATGATGCAAAAACTGACGTAAGTGCTGCAGTACTACCGAAGCCAGGTCGGATCGCAATCTTCAATGGTGAAGTGCCGCACCGTGCCAAATCTCCAACCATGGATTGCGATCGCCTTCGCATCACCATTGCATTCAAGACAGTCAATAAGGATTTCGCGCCATGAGCAATCGGGTCGAGATATTTGTCGCTATGGTAGACAGGATTGGGATGCCTGGGTTTCAAGCAGGCGCAGCCGCCGCAGTGCATGATCAATTCAATACTGACAATCAGGGCTTTTCAGTGGTGGTACAAGGCGCTCAGACCGGCAGTGCCGTCGCGG
The DNA here is from genome assembly GCF_902498185.1 of Pseudomonas fluorescens. Lineage (GTDB taxonomy): Bacteria > Pseudomonadota > Gammaproteobacteria > Pseudomonadales > Pseudomonadaceae > Aquipseudomonas > Aquipseudomonas fluorescens_BS. The sequence goes on from NZ_CABVIX010000001.1 coordinate 361,812, forward strand.
CTGTATTGTCGATTACTCAGATGACTGCAGGCGCGGTGCCATTTATCAATATCGTGAGCAATACCCTTGCGGGCACAGTGACCTTCTTGAAAATTGTTGCCGAGTACAAGCCCGGCCACAAGCTAAACGTAGGGGATATTGTCAGCCTTGTAGGTAATGTTGTTGGTGTAGTTGCGAGTTTCGCATTGTTGGCGGGTGCGCCTGGGATCGCAGGTGCTTTTACAGTGGTAGCACTAAGTGCAGCTTTGTTTGGGGTTTATAATTCGGAGCTCGCAAAAAACATTCAAAATGCAGTTGCCCCAATAGTCGATTCTCTGAAAAATCACAATGTAGCAACGGAAGTCTCGACACCTATACTTGCATCTAATTTTACCGTTACTGATCCAGAGTCCATAAAGCATCATTTTGGTGGGTTGATACGGGTCGTCACATGGCACCCCGGGACTATGGAAATAAAGTTAGATACTAGAATGTTGGATTCATATGTAGCCAATCGGCCAGTCATGCCGCATGGCGGGATCAATCTACCTGTAGCGCCACCTCTTGCCAATGGAGGTGGTAGTACGATAACGATAGGTATCGAAAGCATCAACGGGCAGCCATCAGTAGGGCCAATGCCTTCAATCACTACTGTGGTAGGAGGAGGTCAGGACAAATATGCCTGCTGCTCTGCTCCCCAGCAAGATAAGTACCGCTGAATAAAATTCCATCAGGAGTGGCTTATTAATGTTAACCTGGAAGGCCTGGATTAAGATGATGCAGGCGTTAGAGCCACATAAGCGGGTCAGGTGCATGCTTTTTGCTGGTTGTGCTTTTCTTCTTTTCGTACCTTTGTTCTTGATGAATTGGGAGAAAGAATCCGAGTCGATCGCTGCACCTTTGATGCGAATTCCAGCTTCGCTTGCATCCAAGCCTGAAAAATGGGAGTACGACAGGTCGATTTACACATTCAATATTGCTTATAAAGAGCCAGGTGGGCACGTAGCCAGGCGCCGAGTTTATGTGCGCAAGGCGCATTATGATGCAGCCAATATCAATGCGGCTACGCCTTTGTTTGTGGAAGTCGAAAATGCAGCGTCCGGTCCAATGGTCAGCAGCCTGTCGACAAGTGATGAAGTATTGTATGACTCTTCGCTCAGGCAATATGTGAGCGAAACGGAAAACTGGAAATGCCTTGAAGGAATTGTATTTTTTTCCACGCTGAGTTTCGCGTCATTCGTCGCAGCGGGTGTGATGCATTGGCAAAACCGGAGGCAGAAAAAGCAGCAACCGATGCTCGGTTCATAGCCGCTTCTCCGTCAGTGTGCACAGGCAGTTGGAAGCAGGCCTGTTGTACGAGTGGGCCGAACATCATGGTTTCACGCTACCTGGCTGCAAGCGTGAACTTCCGACAAGCCAGATGAAAAAAGCCCCGGCATCGCTGCCGGGGCTCTGGTCTTGCAGGCTACGCCTTACGCCTGGACAACCGGGATGTTGGCATTGGCTGCCGCATCACGGAACTCGGCGATCTGGTCGAAGCTCAGGTAGCGGTAGACGTCGGCTGCCATGCTGTCGATGTCCTTCGCGTATTCCATGTACTCCTCGACGGTCGGCAGTTTGCCGATGATCGACGCCACTGCGGCCAGCTCGGCCGACGCCAGGTAGACGTTGGTCGCGTCACCCAGGCGGTTCGGGAAGTTACGGGTCGAGGTGGATACCACGGTGGAGCCGGTCTGCACGCGTGCCTGGTTACCCATGCACAGCGAGCAGCCCGGCATCTCCATGCGAGCGCCAGCCTTGCCGTAGATGCCGTAGTAGCCTTCTTCGGTCAGCTGGTGGGCGTCCATCTTGGTTGGCGGGGCCAGCCACAGGCGAGTCGGGATACCGCCCTTGACCTTTTCCAGCAACTTGCCGGCAGCGCGGAAGTGGCCGATGTTGGTCATGCACGAACCGATGAACACTTCGTCGATCTTCTCGCCCTGGACGCTCGACAGCAGGCGGGCGTCGTCCGGGTCGTTCGGCGCGCACAGCACAGGCTCCTTGACGTCGGCCAGGTCGATCTCGATGATCTCGGCGTATTCCGCATCGGCGTCGGCCGACAGCAGCTCAGGGTTGGCCAGCCAGGCTTCCATGGCTTGCGCGCGGCGCTCCAGGGTGCGTGGGTCGCCGTAGCCTTCGCCGATCATCCAGCGCAGCAGGGTGATGTTGGAGGTGAGGTACTCGGCGATGGCCTTTTCCGGCAGCTTGATGGTGCAGCCTGCAGCGGAACGCTCGGCCGAAGCGTCGGACAGCTCGAACGCCTGCTCGACGGTCAGCTCGTCCAGGCCTTCGATCTCGAGGATACGGCCGGAGAAGGCGTTTTTCTTGCCCTTCTTCTCGACAGTCAGCAGGCCGTTCTGGATAGCGTAGTAAGGGATCGCGTGGACCAGGTCACGCAGGGTGATGCCCGGTTGCAGCTTGCCCTTGAAGCGCACCAGGATGGACTCTGGCATGTCCAGCGGCATGACGCCGGTGGCGGCGGCAAAGGCCACCAGGCCGGAACCGGCCGGGAACGAGATGCCGATCGGGAAGCGAGTGTGCGAGTCGCCACCGGTGCCGACGGTGTCCGGCATCAGCATGCGGTTCAGCCAGCTGTGGATGATGCCGTCGCCAGGACGCAGGGACACGCCGCCACGGGTGCGGATGAAATCCGGCAGGGTGTGGTGGGTGGTGACGTCGATCGGCTTCGGATAGGCCGCGGTGTGGCAGAACGACTGCATGACCAGATCGGCCGAGAAGCCCAGGCATGCCAGGTCCTTCAGCTCGTCGCGGGTCATCGGGCCGGTGGTGTCCTGGGAACCGACGGTAGTCATCTTCGGCTCGCAGTAGGTGCCAGGACGCACGCCCTGGTTTTCAGGCAGGCCGCAGGCCTTGCCGACCATCTTCTGCGCCAGGGTGAAGCCCTTGCCGGTATCGACGGGTGCTTCAGGCAGCTTGAACAGGTCGGTCGCGCCCAAGCCCAGCTCGGCACGTGCCTTTTCGGTCAGGCCGCGGCCGACGATCAGCGGGATACGGCCACCAGCGCGGACCTCGTCGAGCAGCACCTCGGTCTTGAGCGCGAAGGTCGTCACCAGCTCGTCGGAGCCATGGCGGCGTACTTCGCCCTTGTACGGGTAGACGTCGATGACGTCGCCCATGGCCAGGTCGGTGCAGTCGAATTCGATCGGCAGGGCGCCGGCGTCTTCCATGGTGTTGTAGAAGATCGGGGCGATCTTGGTGCCGAAGCAGAAGCCGCCGGCGCGCTTGTTCGGCACATGCGGGATGTCGTCGCCGAAGAACCACAGCACCGAGTTGGTGGCCGATTTACGCGACGAACCCGTACCGACGACGTCACCGACGTAGGCGACGGGGAAGCCTTTGGCACGCACTTCCTCGATCTGCTTGAGCGGACCGATCGAGCCTGGCTGTTCTGGAGTGATGCCGTCGCGGGCCATCTTCAGCATGGCGAGTGCGTGCAGCGGGATATCAGGGCGCGACCAGGCATCCGGAGCAGGGGAGAGGTCGTCGGTGTTGGTTTCGCCAGGGACCTTGAACACGGTCAGGGTGTACTTGTCGGCGATCGCCGGCTTGCCGGTGAACCACTCGCCAGCAGCCCAGGAGTCGAGCACGGCCTTGGCGTGGGCGTTGCCCGCCTTGGCTTTTTCGGCGACGTCGTGGAAGGCATCGAACATCAGCAGGGTGAACTTGAGCTGTTCGGCGGCGACGGCGCCCAGTTCGGCGTCGTCCAGCAGCTCGACCAGGGTGGCAATGTTGTAGCCGCCCTGCATGGTGCCCAGCAGTTCGGTGGCACGCTTGCGGTCGATCAAAGGGGACTGGGTCTCGCCCTTGGCAACGGCAGACAGGAAGCCGGCCTTGACGTAGGCAGCTTCGTCGACACCTGGCGGTATGCGGTTGGTGATCAGGTCGACGAGGAAGGCTTCTTCGCCCGCTGGCGGGTTTTTCAGCAGCTCGACCAGGCCTGCAGTTTGTTCGGCGTTAAGCGGCTGGGGCACGATACCCTGGGCGGCACGCTCTTCGATGTGTTTGCGGTAGGCTTCAAGCACAGTTATTACCCTCATCAGTGGTCCCAAAGGAGTGTCCGGGACGCTCATCCAGAAATTCCGGCACCCGTGCGCAATACGGCTTTTTGAGCCGCCCAGCCAGGGTTGCAGGAAATCCTTACAGAAGCTGCTTTCAAAGTTTTACGCCTGCAGAACGGAGGGCTGATGAGGGCTGGCGCGAAACAACCGCTGTGCGTTTGCTTCGGCCAACACCGTTCTACTGGATCAACTGTGCTCGTGACGCTTTGAAAACAGCTTCCAACGGACATTGCTGCCTTTGAAAAGGCCGGCTGATTCTACGGGAAAACCTCGACAAAGGTAAGGCAGGTGCGAGGACTTTAATGAGTGACCCCTGTTAGACAAAGGGCTAACATATGCGCCTGTCTCACCGTCAGGCCGTTGTTTTTCCATGTCCAATCAGTCAATCAAAACCCCCTGCGTCGGGCTGTGTTCCACGGTCTACGGGGATCTGGTGTGCCGCGGCTGCAAGCGTTTCCACCACGAAGTGATCCACTGGAATGGCTACAACGAGGACGAAAAACGTGCGGTCTGGTTGCGCCTTGAATTGCTGCTGGTGCAGGTAATGGAAGCCAAGCTCGAAATATTCGATACCGCGCGCCTGCGCCTGCAGCTCGAGCAGCGCGTCATCCGCTTCTTGCCCAATCAGTCGCCCTATTGCTGGGCCTACCAGCTGATCGCCCGTGGCGCCCGGGTGATCCGTGACATCGAAGCCTACGGCATGGTGCTCATGCCGGAATTCCGCGACTGGGAGCTGCCGCGGTTACGCGATGCCATCGACCGCGAGTTCTTTCTGCTTTCCGAGGCGCACTACCAGCGCTATATCGCCCCTTCGTTTCTGAAGGATGCCTTGGGGTAGCGGGTTTCCCGCTGCCTATGGTGCCGACACCCGCTTAGCTTCGCGCTTGCCCCCAACCGTGCAAGAGCGCTCCCTATGAGTTACTACGAGTTCCAATCCGATCTGTGCTTCGTCGCCCGATGCTACTGGCAGAGCAGCGATCATCATTTGCAGCCAAAAGACCTGGACAAGGACACCGATTGGCTCAAGCCCCTGTGGACAAAGCTCAACGACACCACGACGTGGGATACCAAGGATGGCTGGTTATTCGCCGGTCGCCATCGCTTGCGCAGTCTCGCCGAACGGCTCGTAGGCGAGAAACTTGAAATCAATCACTTCTGGTTCGGGGTCTACCAGACCGGCGATGCCTACGACTATGAGATCCGCACTGCGTACATCGGCGATAACGCCAACGCATGGCCAAACCTGGAGCGCCGGCTCGACGTAAGCCGCAACGGCTACCTGGGTTTCTACCATACCGGAGTTCCGAGCGGGGAAGACCCGCTGGAGGACCCGACCATGATCTGGCGGCTTGAGGGCTTTGACCCGAGCGCCGCCGCGGTTGGCGATCTGATAAGCAACATCGAGCTGATCAGTCTGCACGGCGGACACGTCAGGCGGCTGTTCGAGGATAACCGCTACTACCTCAACACCCAGGATGGCGAGGAGGGGCGAATCATCCTGCAGATCACCCACCTGCCGGTCCCGCCGCATCCCAGCCCTCGGCGGAACTAGTCGCCGGTGTATTCGCAGCCGCTGGTGCAGGTCTCGTGGATCCGCACTTTGGACAATTCAGGCAGCAGCGGCTTGACCTGTTCCCAGATCCATTTGGCGATGACTTCGCTGGTGGGGTTTTCAAGACCCGGGATATCGTTGAGGTAGTTGTGGTCCAGCTGCTCGTAGATCGGCTTGAACACGGCCTTGATCTCGGAGAAATCGCGAATCCAGCCAGTGTGCGGATCGAGCGGGCCGGTCAGGTGCAGGGCGACCTTGAACGAATGGCCATGCAGGCGGCCGCACTTGTGGCCGGGGGCGACGTTAGGCAGGCGGTGGGCCGATTCGAAAGTAAATTCCTTGAAGATTTCCACGCTGTATCAACTCTGTAGAACCAATGCTGGCCTGCAGTTTAACAGCATGACCGCTACAGCGGTTGCAGATGCATGCGCTATCATGGCGCCAGTTGTTTTCAGCTTGGGTTAAGGGCCGGGAGGGTAATCTTGATCCCGTAGACAACTTGACCCATTCGATGGAGACACATCATGAAAACCCTGACTGCCCTGTTTACCGCCGCGACCCTGGCCTTCGGTGCCAACATTGCCCTGGCCAAGGATGTCCAGCTCGACCAGGCCGTCAAGCTGGTCAACGACAAGACCATCAAGCCGCTCGATGAGCTCAAGGCCGCGGCCCTGGCCAAGCACCCCGGCGCGACCGTCACCGATACCGAGCTCGAAGACAGCTACGGCCGCTACATCTACAAGGTAGAGCTGCGTGACGGCCAGAACGTCGAATGGGACGTCGATCTCGACGCCAAGACCGCTGAAGTGCTCAAGGACGAACGAGACAGCTGATGAGCCGAACGCACCGCACGGCGCGGTACCTGGTTGCCGCGCTGTTGGCCAGCGGTACGCTGACCGCCTCGTCACTGGCCTTGTCCCGCGACCTTGACCAGGACGAGGCCCTTGAGCTGCGGCAGAAGGGCATCATCCTGCCGCTCGAACAGCTGCTCGAATCCGCCATGGGGCGTTATCCCGGGGCGCGGCTGCTGGAGGCGGAACTCGAAGAGGACGATGACCGCTACGAATACGAAGTCGAACTGCTGACACCCGCCGGCGTGGTACGCGAGATCAAGCTCGACGCCAGCACCGGGGCATTGCTCAAAGACGAGGAAGACGACTGAATGCGCCTGCTATTGGTGGAGGACAATGTCCCCCTTGCCGACGAACTGACCGCCAGCCTGCAGCGCCAGGGCTACGCCGTGGACTGGCTGGCGGATGGCCGTGATGCGGTGTATCAGGGCCAGAGCGAGCCGTACGATCTGATCATCCTTGACCTGGGGCTACCGGGTCTGCCAGGGCTCGAGGTGCTCAGCCAGTGGCGTGCCGCGGGCCTGGTGACGCCCGTTCTCATCCTCACCGCACGCGGCTCATGGGCCGAGCGCATCGAGGGGCTCAAGGCCGGTGCCGATGACTACCTGAGCAAACCTTTCCACCCCGAAGAGCTGCAATTGCGCATCCAGGCCCTGCTGCGCCGCGCCCGTGGGCTGGCCAACCAGCCGACACTGGAGGCTGCCGGGTTGCACCTGGATGAGAGCCGCCAGTGCGTGACCCGCGAAGGGGTCGACATCCAGCTCACCGCCGCCGAGTTCCGGCTGCTGCGCTACTTCATGCTGCACCCCCAGCAGATCCTCTCCAAGAGCCACCTCGCCGAGCACCTCTACGACGGTGAGACCGAGCGCGACTCCAACGTGCTTGAAGTGCACGTCAACCACTTGCGCCGCAAGCTGGGGCGCAGCGTCATCGAGACCCGCCGTGGTCAAGGCTACCGCTATGCCGGGAGCGGCGAGTGAAGTCGATCCAGGCGCGCCTGAGCCTGGGGCTGATCGCGGTACTGGTAGTCGTTGGCCTGGCCCTGGCACAGTTGAGCCTCTGGTTGTTCGAGGCTGGCCTGCAGCGTTACCTGGAGACCGGCCTGCGCAAGGAAAGCGAGAACCTGCTGGTGGCACTGGTGCATGGCCCCAATGGCATCCAGCTCGATGAACGGCGTGTTTCCTCGGCGTACCAGCGGCCGTTTTCGGGCTACTACTTTCGCATCGACTTCGACGAGGGCCACTGGCGCTCGCGCTCGCTGTGGGACCTCGAAATGCCCCGCCCAGGCGAGCCCGGCCTGGAAGCGGGTCTGGAACTGGGCCCGGCAGGCCAGCAATTGCTGGTGCTGCGTGCCGATTACCGGCGCCTGGGCAAGGCCATCTCGATCAGCGTGGCGCAGGACTACTCGCCCGTGCGCGACGGTTTTCGGCGCATGCAGCAGATCGGTCTGGGTCTTGGCCTGCTCGCGCTGCTCCTGATCCTGGTGCTGCAACGCATTACCGTCAAACGTTCCCTGCGTCCGCTGGATCGTGCCCGCGAGCAGATCGCGCAACTGCAGCAAGGGCAGCGCTCGCAGCTCGACACCCAGGTTCCCAGCGAGCTTGAACCGCTGGTGGCGCAGATCAACCACCTGCTCGCGCACACCGAAGACAGCCTGCGTCGTTCGCGCAATGCCTTGGGCAACCTTGGGCACGCGTTGAAAACCCCCCTGGCGGTGTTGCTCGGCCTCGCCTCCAGCGAGCGCCTGCGTGACCTGCCCGAAGTGCGGGCGCAAATGCGCGAGCAGCTGCAGCAGATCCAGCAGCGCCTGGAGCGCGAGCTCACCCGTGCGCGCCTTGCCGGTGATGCACTGCCCGGCGCGCAGTTCGACTGCGACGCCGAGCTGCCAGGCCTGCTCGGCACCCTCAGGATGATCCATGGCGAAGGGCTGATGCTGGAGGCTGACGTTGCCCCAGGACTGCTCCTGCCGTGGGACCGAGAGGACCTGCTGGAACTGCTCGGCAACCTGCTCGACAACGCCTGCAAGTGGGCCGAAAGCGAAGTGCGCCTTGGCATCGCGGCGACCGCCCAGGGCTATCAGCTATGGGTGGACGATGACGGCCCGGGCATCCCGCAGGAGGCGCGCCCGCAGGTACTGGAGCGCGGCTCGCGGCTGGACGAGCAGGTCAACGGCCACGGCCTTGGCCTGGGCATCGTGCGCGACATCGTCGATGCCTGGGGAGGTCGGCTGATCCTGCTCGAAAGCCCTCTTGGAGGGCTGCGGGTAAGCCTAGAACTGCACCGCAAGGCCCGCTGAACCCCGCATGCAAGCACCTGGCTGCAAAAAAATTGCAGTCCAGGCGCATTTTTTTGAATTGGCCCTGCCTGCACCGTCCCGGCACAATCGCCGCGCAATGTTCACAGTTTCCATCTCCACGGACGGAACCCTTTGCGCGACTGCCGCTGGCAGCGCAGAGCCCAGGCAGGTTGCGCTGGGCTTTCTTTTTTACCAGGTAAACCGATCGCCCCCATGTCTTCCCCTCGCTCCGCAAGTCGCCTGCAACGCTGGTTGCCTCCACACCTGAACATCCCCCCGAAAGAATGGCTGCGTGCGGGTATCGGCGCCCTGATCGGCCTGTTTCTCGCCGGCTGGCTCTGCAGCATGGTCTTCGGCAGTTCCGTGGCGCTGCACCTGCTCGGGCCGTTGGCCGCCTCGGCGGTACTGGTGTTCGCCGTGCATTCCGGGCCCCTGGCGCAACCTTGGCCGGTGCTCGGCAGCTACGCCACCGCAGGTGCGGTGGGCCTGGCCATGCGCTACGGTTTCGGTGCCGAGCTGTGGGTAGCCGCCGCTGCCTTGGGGCTGTCCATCGGGATGATGTGCGTGCTGCGCTGCCTGCACCCACCCGGCGGCGGTGTGGCGGTAAGTGCGGTGCTGGCCGATGCCGGCCTTGTGTCGCTGGGCGACCACCTGCTCCAGCCGATCATGCTCAATGCCTTGATCCTGGTCACCGTGGCGATCATCTACAACCGTCTGACGGGCGTTCGCTATCCCAAGCGGGCAATGCCGCGCAAGGACCTGCACCACACCCATGATCCATTGCCCGGCGCGCGCGTTGGTGTCAGCGGCGAGGACCTCGACCAGGCCCTTGAAGAGATCGGCGAGTTCGTCGACGTCACCCGCGACGAGCTGGAACGCATCATCCAGGCCACCGAGGAGCACGCGTTGCAACGCAGCCTTGGCGGTATTACCGCGGCCTCGGTGATGTCCCGCGATGTGCAATTCGCCTCACCGCGAACCACTCTCGTGCAGGCCTGGAAAATGCTCGAGGGCCATCATCTCAAGACACTGCCCGTGCTCGATGAAGGCCGCTTGGTGGGTATTGTCAGTCTCAGCGACCTCGTTGGCTCGGCCATGGCGCGTGGCGGGTTCGGCTGGCGGCGCAAGCCGGTGCGCATGGCACAGGTCATGAGCCGTCGGGTCGTCAGCGTCAGCAGCCAGCATCCCCTGGTGCGCCTGCTGCCGCTGCTCAGCGAGCAAGGCCTGCACTGCCTGCCGGTGCTCGACGGTGACAGCCTGGTGGGGGTCATCACCCAGACCGACCTGATCGCCGGCCTCAAGCGCCACCTGCTCAGCAGCGCATCGCGTTCAGACCAGCGGGTCCCAGCGCTGTGACCAGTCACAGGCCTCGCTCGATACGAGTCCGCGCAAAAGCCTGAAGGCCTCCTGCAGCGCTTCGCTGTCGTGCTCGCGGGCATAGACCAGAAAGGTCGGGTAGGTGAACTCAGGGGCTTGCGGCACCCGTTCGAATACCCCGTTGTCCAGGTAGGCCTGCACCACGCGGGTACGAAAGTAACCGCTGCCGCCCTGGTCGAGGATGAACTGCAGCGCCAACGGCCCCAGGTTGAAACTCAGGGCCGGGCGCGCGCAGTCGGGCAAGGCGGCGTCGTGCTGGCGCCGGAACCCCTCCCCCCAGTCGATGTAGATATACGGGTCAGGCAGGCCGACCCGGCGCACGCGGATCAGCTTTTCTTCCATCAGCTGCTCTACTTGCAGCCCGGGGCCGTAGGTCGGCTGGTAGACGAGCGCGGCGTCGAGCAAGCCGAGCTCGACCTTGCGCAGCAGTGACTCGCCGTCACTGACCTCGCTGCGGATCGCGTGGCTGGGCAGCTCGCGGTGCAGCGCAGTGACCCAGTCGAGCATCATCGGATTCCCCAGGCTCACTTCACCGCCAAGGTGCAGCACCTGCTGGCGCCCGGGCGGCAGCGGCAGGTCACGGCGGGCTGCTTCCCAGGTCTGCACCAGCAGGTTGGCGTAGGGCACGAACGCCTCTCCGTCGCGCGTGAGGCTGGCGCCCGTGCGGCTGCGGGTGAACAACAGGCAACCGAGCTGCTGCTCCAGGCGTTGCACCCGCGCGGTGATGGCGGTCTGTGATACATGCAGGCGTTCGGCCGCCGCGACCAGGCTGCCGCAACGCACGATTTGCAGGAAGGTACGGGCCTGATCGATGTCCATCGCGTGCTCGAAGGTTGGAGGTCGCCCATTCTAGGGCTTTTGCACCGAAACGGGGCGCAAGTTAAACCATCCGAACCATTGCGCCTTGCTTTACTCACATCTTCAAAGCGGACAGATGACAGGAATGCGCGATGGAGCCCGAGATGAGCAAACGCGACGACGACTACGTTCAGTGGCTGAAAGGCCAATCCATGCTGCAGGCTGCCCGTGACCGGGTGCACCTGTATTCTGGGCAGTCCCGCATGTGGCAGCACCCCTACGCCGAAACCCGCGCGCGCGATGCCAGCGCCATCGCCTCGGTGTGGCTGACCGTCTACCCAGACTCGATCATCACCGAACAGGATGGCTCGGTGCTCCAGGCCCTGGCCCATGAGCGCCTGTGGCATTCGTTGTCGCAGCTGGGTATCCAGGGCGTGCATACCGGGCCCTTGAAACGCTCTGGCGGTATCAGCCAGCGCGCCTTCACGCCCAGCGTGGATGGCAACTTCGACCGCATCAGCCTGGACATCGACCCACGCTACGGCAGCGAAGCCGAGCTGGTGTACCTGAGCAAGGTGGCCTCGGCGCACAACGCCGTGACCATCGATGACCTGATTCCGGCGCACACCGGCAAGGGCGCGGACTATCGCCTCGCGGAGATGGCCTACGGCGATTATCCCGGGCTCTACCACATGGTCGAGATCCTCGAGTCCGACTGGGGGCTTCTGCCCGATATCCCCGAGGGGCGCGATGCTGCCAACCTGACGCCGCAGATGTGCGACGAGCTCAGGGCCCGGCACTACATCGTCGGCCAGCTGCAGCGGGTGATCTTCTTCGAGCCCGGGGTCAAGGAAACCGACTGGAGCGCCACCCCGCCGGTGCTCGGCGTCGACGGCAAGTACCGGCGCTGGGTGTACCTGCACTACTTCAAGGAAGGCCAGCCCTCGCTCAACTGGCTCGACCCAAGCTTCGCCGCCCAGCAGCTGATCATCGGCGATGCCCTGCATGCCATCGATGTGCTCGGCGCCCGTGGCCTGCGCCTGGATGCCAATGGTTTTCTCGGTGTCGAACGGCGCGCCGAGGGGCCGGCCTGGTCGGAAAGCCATCCGCTGTCGGTGACCGGCAACCAGCTGGTCGGCGGCATGATCCGCAAGGCCGGCGGTTTCAGCTTCCAGGAGCTGAACCTGACGCTGGACGACATCGCCAACATGTCCCATGGCGGTGCCGACCTGTCCTACGACTTCGTCACCCGTCCTGCCTACCAGCACGCGCTGGTGACGGGCGATACCGAGTTCCTGCGCCTGATGCTGCACCAGATGCACGCCTTCAAGATCGACCCGGCCTCGCTGATCCATGCCCTGCAGAACCATGACGAGCTGACCTTGGAGCTGGTGCATTTCTGGACCCTGCATGCCAACGACAGCTACCTGTACAAAGGCCAGACGTTCCCTGGCAATATCCTGCGCGAGCATATCCGCAGCGAGATGTACGAGGCGCTGGCGGGGGAACATGCGCCGTACAACCTCAAGTTCGTCACCAACGGTGTGTCGTGCACCACGGTCAGCATCATCACCGCGGCCTTGGGCATTCGCGACCTCACCCGCATCAGCCCAGAGCAGAAAACGCTGATTCAGAAGGTGCATCTTCTGCTGGCCATGTACAACGCCTTGCAGCCCGGTATCTTCGCGCTGTCTGGCTGGGACCTGGTCGGTGCGCTGCCGCTGGTGCCCGAGCAGGTGGCGCCGCTGATGGTTGAGGGCGACACGCGCTGGATCCACCGGGGCGCCTATGACCTGGCGGACCTGGCTCCCGGTGCCCAGGTTTCGGGGGAAGGGCTGCCCAAGGCGCGCATGCTCTATGGCAGCCTCAACGAGCAATTGGAGGACCCTGACAGCTTCGCCAGCAGCCTGAAGAAAATGCTCGCGGTGCGCCAGGCCTATGCCTTGGCCAGCAGCCGGCAGATCCTCATTCCCGAGGTGAACAACCCTTCCTTGCTGTTGATGGTGCACGAGCTGCCAGCCGGCAAGGGCATCCAGATCACCGCGCTCAACTTCGGCGCGCAGGCGATCTGCGAAGAGCTGTACCTGCCTGATATCGGGCCGGGCATCGTGGTCGACATGATCAACGAACGGCTGGAAGGCGAGCTGAGCGAGGCGGGCCACATGACCATCAACCTTGATGGTTACGAAGGCCTGTCATTGCGCATCGTCGGCAGTGCGGGGCCGGCACTGAGCCACTCCCCAGGCGCATGAGCCCCACTGCCTGGCATGTGACCTGAGTCGCATGCCAGCTGCTGCATGCCGATCCATGTCAGGGAAGGGCGCAGCGTGCACGGTGGGTGCGGTGTTGATCAATCCATCGCTATATATACGACCCTTTGCGGCCGATCAGTTGCTGTCCTTGCGTCTCACTTCGCCAAGGCAGCAGAGCATGAACACCACCGCCATACCCCACGATTCCATCGACACTTTTATTGCCCGGCAGTTGCCGGCCTGGATGACAAGCGCATCCAGCGATCACCTGCGCAGGCTGCACCAATGCCTGGTGCAACAGCAACGTGTCCAGCAGCGCCTGCGCTCGATAATGAGCCAGGTCGTACCGCTCGACGCGTTTGCAGCGCCGCGGCTGGCGGCTGCGCTGCAAGCGCAGGCCGGCTTGCGCCTGGACGTGCGCAGCGCCCGTCTGCAGCGCGTGTCCACCACGCAGATCCCATCCTACGTGGCTGGTGTGCCGGCAGGCTTTGTCACCGAAACATCCGAGCAGAGCCTGCTGGCTGCGGCCCTGCACAACTTCGTCAACGAGGAGACGCGTCACGAAGCCTACGCGCCGGGCTCTATGCTGCTTGACGCCAATGGCGCTGCGCTGGCCCTCGCACCGCCGGCCTTTGCCGCGCTGTGCCGAGCACTGGACGTCGGCGGCAGCTACCGCACTCACCTGCAGGCCGTGCTAGCGCCGGCAGGCGAGGCGGGCAAGATGCTGCACACCTTGGTCGAGGAAGGGCATCGCTTGGCCATGGAGACGGCCGTGCGGTTGGCGGCGGCCAAGGGCGAGATCGATGAGCGCAGCTACCGGCAGCTGTTACCCCTCATCGCCGCCCGACCCGTGGTGCCCTCCGACACGGCGGCGCTGCGCGCGCACGAAGTCCGCGTGCTGGGGAAGCGGGCTGTCGGCGTGGTGGCGATCGAGGTACGCAATGCCGGTTCATCGTCGGTGCAGGGCGTGATCGCCTGGATTCCCGACGACCCGCACGGGGCATTGGCCCGCTACGGCACCTGGACGCAGCTGTATCAGGAGCTGGGAGCACGCATGCGGCTGCCCGGCTACAGTGGGTTTTTCCAGCGTTTTATCAGCGAGCGTGACCGCGTTGCATTCTCCCAGGCATTTGCCGAGCGCCTGGCGCAAGGCTCAGGGGCGCTTGAGCTGGACGGTCGGGCGTTTCCCATCCACGGGCGCTTGTTCGACCATCTGCGGCGCACGCAGCTGGGCAAGATCCAAGACGACGCAAGCGTGTTGGCCGTGCCGACCGCTGAGGTAGATCGCGCCGAGCGTGATCTGCGCCTCAAGAGCTACCTGTCGGCAGGCCTTGACCTGCTCGGCCTTGCCGCATTTTTCGTGCCCGGGCTGGGCTTGCCGCTGCTGGGCATCGCGGCATTGCAAGTGGCGGACGGGATCTACGAGGGCTACCGGGACTGGCAGCTGGGCGATCGCGAAGCCGCGCTCGGGCATGCGTTCGAGGTGGCGCAAACGGTGGTGTCCATGGCGCTGGTCGGCGGCGCGGGGGCGGTGGCGGGCAGGGCGCTCGAGCGCCTGCCCCATGTCGATGGCTTGACGCCGGTGCCGACCGCGGCCGGAGAGTTGCGGCTCACCGCTGAGCACGGTCCGGAGCAAGCCCGGCATTTGTCAGGCGGCGGCCTGTTGCTGCGCCGCCTGGACAGCAGTCTGGCGCAGGTGACCGATGCGCAGGCCGAGCGGTTGCTGGCAATCACTGGATTCGATGAAGACCGCTTGCGGCGCTTGCACCTGGAGCAGGCGCCCGCGCCCGCGCGCCTGCTCGATGCCCTGCAGCGCTACCGTCTGCACGAGCAGCATCAGGCCTTGCGCGGGGAGGCCTTCGAGGCGCGCTTTGCCGAGTTGCAGCTGGCGCCGTCGGCGGCCGAGGCCGTGCTGATGCGCGACTTCGCCGGATTGTCTGTGCGTTGCGCCCGGGAAATCGTCGCCAACGCCAACGGGCGGCAGCTTGAGCGGGTCATCGATCACACGCGCGTTCCGCTAGCGCTGGCCGAGCAGGCCCGCTGGGCGCTGCGCGACAGCCGGATTGACCGGGCGCTGGGCAGTTTGCACCAGGCCTCGACAATGAACCGCGATGGCGAGACCCTGCTCCTGGCCCTGCTCGATCAGTGGCAGCCTTGGCCGCAAACGGTGCGTGTCGAACTGCGCCAAGGCTCCGCGGACGGGGCGCTCATCGCCCAGACCCAGGCGCGGGCGGCCAGCGTGACGCGGCGGATCGTCCGCACTGCGCAGGGGTACGGCGTTAGCGACGGCCAAGGTGGGACTTCGGTTGTGCCCGAGCTGCCGCAGGCGTTGTTGCTCACCTTGGACGAGACGCAAAAGGTCCAACTGGGTGACAGCGCACAGTCGCCCAAGGCACTGGCCGAGGCGTTGGCCATGCGCGCAGCAGAGCAGCGCGAAAAACTGCCCGCCCTGCTAGGCATGGCGCCACAGGGCAACGGTATACGCCCCCCGGTGCGCCTGGGGGACGGGCGCGTGGGATATCCGCTGAGCGGCCGTTCCGAGAGCAGCCGACAGGCGATCAGGCGTGGCCTGAACCGGTTGTTTCCCACCTACACCGATGCCCAGCTTGAGCGCTACATGGACATCCAACTGCGTGAAGGTGAAGACCTGTGGCAGCACTACCGAGACCTGCAGCGTCAGCTGAGCAGCCTGCAGAGCACACTGGACGCCTGGGCAAGCGAGCCGGTGGGCTTGCTGCGGCGGCTGCGGCGGCGCACGGTGGCCAAGCGCATCCGTCGTGCCTGGCGGCGCAAGTCGACGGATATCCAGGGCAATCCGTCGCTGATGATCGAAGGTGAAGACATCGGCGAGCTGCCGCTGCTGGACCGGCATGTGGACTTCAGCCACGTGACCCATCTCACCTTGCGCGGCATGCGCCTTGCCAGTCTCGATGAGCACTGGCTGCAGCACTTCAGCGGGGTCAGCCGGCTCGATCTTGGCCATAATGAGTTCACGCGATTGCCAGTGGGGCTTGAACATCTGCCGCGGCTTACCGAGTTGCGCCTGGACAGCAACCGCATCGTTCTCGACACCGAGGCCAATCGACGCCTTGCTGCCCTGGGCCAGCTGCGTGAGCTGGACCTGAAGCATAACCCGGTGGGGCTGCCCCCTCGCGTCGAAGGCCTGATCCGCCTGCGCCGCCTGTCGTTACGCAACACCGGGCTGCAAAGCCTGCCGATACCATTGCTCGATCATCCGCAACTGGAAAGCGTGGACCTGCGCGACAATCACATCCGGTCCATCCCTGCGAGCCTCTCCGAGGTGCAACGCCGCCGACTGGAACGCTGGTCGTTGCATGACAATCCTCTGGACCAGGCAAGCGCCGATCGCCTGCGCCGGTTTACCGAGGGCGACACTCCCTCGCCGCCCAGGCAGAGGCAACATGCCGACGTCGACAACCTGATTCGCGAGCGCTGGATCACCGGCAACACCGAGAGCGAGCGCAGCGCCCAACGCCAGGCCTGGGCGCGATTGCAAGCCGAGGAGGGCTCGGCGGATTTCTTTCGTTTCCTAGCGGACCTGAGCGGGACGGGTGAGTATTACGACGACACCAATGGCTTGCAGGACCGCGTATGGCACATCGTCGATACCTGCGTGCACAATACCCAGGCCCGGCAGGCGGTATTCGAATTGGCCGCGCAGCCCCGCGGCTGCATCGACGGGCTCCTGTTGATCCTCAGCTCGATCGAGGTGCGGTTGCTGGTCGTGCAGGAGACGGCAGGCCTGTACGGGCTGCATGCCGAACGGCCATTGCTGCGCCTGGGGCGCTCGCTGTTCCGGCTCGATGAGGTCAATCGCATCGCGGCGCAGTATATCGACGAACTGCAACGCGATGGCATCTCGCAGGCCGATGACGTCGAAGTCTACCTGGCGTATCGCATCGGCCTGGCCGACACGCTTGGGCTACCCCGGCAACCGGAGTACATGTATTTCCAACGCTATAGCCTGGTGTCCAGAGCGCTGTTGGACAACGCCAGGGCTGCAGTCCTGCGTGCCGAAACCCGCGCCGCGCTGAGCCGCTCGCTTGCAGCGCGCGATTTCTGGGTGGACTTTCTCAATGACACGCAGCCCGATGCGTTCGAAGCATTGAACCGGCCGTTTCACGAGCAGCTCGAAGCGCTGGCTGGCCAGGCAGCGGCGATGGACGAGCAGGCTTACCTGCAACAGGTGGATGAGGTGGCGCAATCGCGTATGGCCGCTGAACGCATTCTCATCCTGAAACTGAGCCGGCATGCCTATGACCGGCATCCGGACCTTTGACGGCTGAAACGAACCGGCCCGCCATGGAGGCGGGCCGGTGCGTCAAGCCAGGGTACGATCAGCGGCGACGGAACAGCGGCAGCGGCTCGTCGGCGGCGCCCTGGTAGGTCACCGAAAAGTCGTTCAGCCCTTGCAGCGCTTCCTCCGGGTCCTTGTCGGGGCGGATGGCGAATGCATCGAACCCGCAGCGGGCCATGTAGAACAGCTGGTCGCGCAGCACGTCACCGATGGCACGCAGCTCGCCGGTGAACTTGTAGCGGTCACGCAGCAGGCGCGCGTTGGAGTAGTTGCGCCCGTCGGTGAAGGCCGGGAAGTTCAGAGCGATGACCTGGAAATGCGCGACGTCCTCACCGATTTCCTCGGCTTCTTCGTCGCTGTCCAGCCACACGCCCAGGCCGCCGTCGCGGGCCTTGAGGGCATGGGCATGGTCGCGCCACAACTGCAGCGGCACGATGTAGTCGTCACAGTTGGTCAACTCGTCCAGGGTGACGTCCTTGGGCAGCAGGTGCCAGGTTTCGTCGACCAACTGGTTGTTCTTAATGATTCGCTGCATAGACGCGTTCCTTGAAAGGGTCGATGCCGATACGCTGGTAGGTGTCGATGAAGCGCTCTTCCTCGGTGCGCTTCTCGACATACACCGAAATCAGCTTGTCGATCACATCCGCCATCTGGTCCTGAGCGAACGATGGGCCGAGGATCTTGCCAAGGCTTGCATTGCGTGCGGCATTGCCACCGAGCGAGACCTGGTAGAACTCCTCACCTTTCTTGTCCACGCCGAGAATACCGATGTGGCCAACGTGATGGTGGCCGCAGGCGTTCATGCACCCGGAAATGTTCAGGTCGAGTTCGCCGATGTCGAACAGGTAGTCCAGGTCGTCGAAACGGCGCTGGATGGATTCGGCGATCGGGATCGACTTGGCGTTGGCCAGCGAGCAGTAGTCGCCGCCCGGGCAGCAGATGATATCGGTCAACAGGCCGATGTTCGGCGTGGCGAAGCCCAGGTCGCGCAGCTCGAACCAGAGCGTGTGCAGTTGGCGCTGCTCGACATCGGCCAGAATGATGTTCTGCTCGTGGGAAGTGCGCAGGAAGCCGAAGCTGTAGCGGTCGGCAAGCTCGGCGACGGCGTCGAGCTGCTTGTCGGTCAAATCGCCTGGGGCAACGCCGGTTGGCTTGAGCGACAGGGTCACGGCAACGTAGCCAGGGCGCTTGTGCGCGCGGGTGTTGCGCGAGCGCCAACGGGCGAAACCTGGGTTTAGCAGGTCCTGCTCCGCGTAGTCGACATTTTCCAGCGCCAGGTACTCGGGATCGATGAAGTGGCGCGAGACGCGCTGTACTTCGGCCTCGGTCAGGGTGCTGCTGCCGCCACGCAGGTGAGCCATCTCGGCCTCGACCTTCTCGGCGAACACTTCAGGCGTGAGCGCCTTGACCAGGATCTTGATCCGCGCCTTGTACTTGTTGTCACGGCGGCCGTAACGGTTGTACACGCGCAAGATGGCGTCCAGGTAGCTGATCAGGTCCTGCCACGGCAGGAACTCGTTGATGAACGAGCCGACCACCGGCGTACGGCCCAGGCCGCCGCCGACCAGCACGCGGAAGCCCAGCTCGCCGGCCTCGTTGTACACCGGCTCCAGGCCGATGTCGTGCACTTCGATGGCGGCGCGGTCGTCCTTGGAGCCATTCACGGCGATCTTGAACTTGCGCGGCAGGTAGGCGAATTCCGGGTGGAAGGTTGTCCACTGACGGATGATCTCGCACCAGGGGCGCGGGTCGATCACTTCGTCTGCGGCAACGCCCGCGAACTGGTCGGTGGTGGTGTTGCGCAGGCAGTTGCCACTGGTCTGGATCGCGTGCATCTGCACGGTCGCCAGCTGCGCCAGGATCTCGGGGATGTCTTCCAGGGCAGGCCAGTTGTACTGCACGTTCTGCCGGGTGCTGATGTGCGCGTAGCCTTTGTCGTAGTCGCGGGCGATCTTCGCCAGCAGACGGACTTGGCGCGAGTTCAGCTGGCCGTAAGGCACAGCGACGCGCAGCATCGGGGCAAAACGCTGGATGTATAGGCCGTTCTGCAGGCGCAGAGGGCGGAATTCTTCTTCGCTCAGTTCACCGGCCAGATAGCGGCGGGTCTGATCACGGAACTGCTTGACGCGGTCCTCGATGATCCGCTGATCGTACTCGTCATATACGTACATAAGGGTCCTGTCTCAGGCTGCATGCAGCTAATCGCGCGCACGGCCGCGCACTCCGTAGCGGAGCCGTGGAAGGATAGCAGGGTGCGTTTATGCGCTAAAGTGATGTTTTTGCATATGAAAAGAACCATATGGACTAACTGCTGCTGGCCTGTAATTCCCCTGCTTGAGGAGTGGTCAATCGTGCGCTTAACTGCTGGGGGTGACGTGCATTCCGATAACACGACAAGAGGCAATGCAATGGGAAATTCAACCAAGGTCCGCAAGTCCGACAGCACTGTTGACGCCTGGGCGATTCTTGCCTTGATCGTGCTGGTCGTCGTGACGGCGGTGTACTGGGTCAGCCACCAGTAAGGTGCATGGCCAGTTGCACAAGGCCGATCAATAGCAGAATGAACACCAGCGTGAAGCCAGCGCCCAGTGCGATGAAATGGCTGGCCTTGCCATGGGTGAAATCACGCGCGCGGTTCTTGCCGCTCTGCACGCCGAAGGCGGCGGCGAGGACGCTATGCAGCATCTGCCAGAAGGTTGGGGGTTTGCCTGGGTCCGGGTCTGACATGCGTGGCTCCTGAGTCAGGGCGATCAGGAGACAGTGTAGACCCGGCGATGTCGCCTGGTGTGCGGCCCGAAGGGATCATGAAACTTTCAACCCCTACCAGGCCTGGCGGATTGCATTTATCGCCTTAGCTGTCATACCCCAGGTTCGGCGCCAGCCAGCGCTCAGTGACAATGAGGTCCTGACCCTTGCGCTCGGTGTAGCTCTGGACCTGATCCTTGTCGACCTTCCCCACGGCGAAATACTGCGCCTGCGGATGCGCGAAGTACCAGCCGCTGACCGCTGCTGCAGGGAACATCGCGAAGTGCTCGGTCAGGAACACGCCGCTCTGGCCGGTCTCGCCAATGGCGGTGCCATCGAGCAGGCGGAACAGCGTTTCTTTCTCGGTGTGGTCCGGGCACGCCGGGTAACCCGGGGCAGGGCGGATGCCGCTGTACTGCTCCTTGATCAACGCTTCGTTGCTCAGGTGCTCATCCTTGGCATAACCCCAATAGTCCTTGCGCACCTGCTCGTGCAGCCATTCGGCGCAGGCTTCGGCAAGGCGGTCGGCAAGCGCTTTGACCATGATCGAGTTGTAGTCGTCGCCCTTGTCCTGGTACGCCTTGGCCACTTCCTCGGCACCGATGCCGGCGGTAGTGATGAAGCCGCCGACATAGTCGGTGAGACCGCTGTCCTTGGGCGCGACAAAGTCGGCCAGGGAGAAGTTGGGCTTGCCGTCGGGCTTGATGGTCTGCTGGCGCAGGTGGTGCAGGGTCGCCAGTGCCTGGCCGTCGTCGCCGTAGACCTCGATGTCGTCGTCCTTGACCTGGTTCGCCGGCCAGAAGCCGAACACCGCGCGCGCGCTGATCAGCTTCTCGTCGATCAGCTTGTCGAGCATCTCGCGGGCGTCCTGGTACAGCGCGGTAGCGGCTTCACCCACCACTTCATCGGTGAGGATACGTGGGAACTTGCCGGCCAGGTCCCAGGAAATGAAGAACGGCGTCCAGTCGATGTATTCGGCCAGGGTACGCAGGTCGATGTCGTGCAGCACCTTCACGCCGGTGAAGCTGGGCACCGCCGGGGTATAACCGGCCCAGTCATACTTGGGCTTGGCAGCGACCGACTGGGCGTAGTTCAGGCGCTCGGTGCGGGCGCTGCGGTTGGCGGTGCGCTCGCGCACCTCGATGTAGTCCAGGCGGGTCTTTTCGACGAAGCCTGGCTTCAGTTCCCTGGACAACAGCTGGGTGGCCACGCCCACGGCACGCGAGGCGTCGGTGACGTAGACCACTGCATCGTTGCTGTACTTGGGCTCGATCTTCACGGCCGTGTGGGCCTTGGAAGTGGTCGCGCCGCCGATCATCAGTGGCAGGTGGAAGTCCTGGCGCTGCATCTCGCGGGCGACGTGCACCATCTCGTCGAGCGAGGGAGTGATCAGGCCGGACAGGCCGATGATGTCGCACTTCTGCTCGCGGGCGGTCTGCAGGATCTTCTCGGCGGCCACCATCACGCCCAGGTCGACGATGTCGTAGCCGTTGCAGCCCAGCACGACACCGACGATGTTCTTGCCGATGTCGTGCACGTCACCCTTGACCGTGGCCATGAGGATCTTGCCCTTGGCTTCAGGCTTGTCGCCTTTCTCGGCCTCGATGAACGGGATCAGGTGGGCCACGGCCTGCTTCATCACCCGCGCCGACTTGACCACCTGGGGCAGGAACATCTTGCCCGCGCCGAACAGGTCGCCGACGATGTTCATGCCGCTCATCAGCGGGCCTTCGATCACTTCGATAGGGCGTGCGCACTGCTGGCGGCACTCCTCGGTGTCTTCGACAATGTGCGCGGTGATGCCCTTGACCAGCGCGTGCTCCAGGCGCTTGTCGACAGGCAGCGAACGCCACTCCTCGTTCTCGACTTCCTTGGCAGCACCGCCACCCTTGTAGTCATCGGCGATGGCCAGCAGGGCGTCGGTCCCTTCCGGGGTGCGGTTGAGCACCACGTCCTCGACCCGCTCGCGCAGCGTCGGCGGGATCTCGTCGTAGATCTCCAGCTGGCCGGCATTGACGATGCCCATGGTCAGGCCGTTCTGGATGGCGTGGTAGAGGAACACCGAGTGAATCGCCTCGCGCACCGGATTGTTGCCGCGGAACGAGAACGACACGTTGGACACGCCGCCCGAGGTCAGGGCGTAGGGCAGGTGGTCGCGGATATAGGCGCAGGCCTCGATGAAGTCCACGGCATAGTTGTTGTGCTCTTCGATGCCGGTGGCGACGGCGAAGATGTTCGGGTCGAAGATGATGTCTTCGGGCGGGAAGCCCACCTCATTGACCAGGATGTCGTAGCTGCGCTGGCAGATCTCGCGCTTGCGCGCGGCGGTATCGGCCTGGCCCACTTCGTCGAAGGCCATCACCACCACGGCGGCACCGTAGCGCTTGCACAGGCGGGCGTGGTGCTTGAACGCCTCGACACCTTCCTTCATCGAGATGGAGTTGACGATGCCCTTGCCCTGGATGCACTTGAGACCCGCTTCGATCACCTCCCACTTGGAGGAGTCGATCATGATCGGCACGCGGGAGATGTCGGGCTCCCCGGCGATCAGGTTGAGGAAGCGCACCATGGCCGCCTGGGAGTCGAGCATCCCTTCGTCCATGTTGATGTCGATCACCTGGGCGCCGGCTTCGACTTGCTGCAGCGCCACTTCCAGGGCTTCGGTGTAGTTTTCTTCACGGATCAGCCGGGCAAACTTGGCCGAACCGGTGATGTTGGTGCGCTCCCCGACGTTGACGAACAGCGAGTCCCGGTCGATGGTGAACGGCTCGAGACCTGACAGGCGGCAGGCCTTGGGGATGTCCGGGATCGGCCGCGGGGCGTACTTGGCCACGGCTTCGGCGATGGCCTGGATATGTCCTGGAGTAGTGCCGCAGCAACCGCCAATGATGTTGAGGAAGCCGCTGGCCGCGAACTCCTCGACCACTACCGCCATTTCGGCCGGGGTTTCGTCGTACTCGCCGAAGGCGTTCGGCAGGCCGGCGTTGGGGTGCGCCGAAACATGGGTGCCGGCCTTGGTCGACAACTCTTCGAGGTAGGGGCGCAGTTCCTTGGCACCCAGGGCGCAGTTCAGGCCGACCGAGATCGGATTGGCATGACGCACCGAGTTCCAGAACGCTTCGGTGGTCTGGCCCGACAAGGTGCGGCCAGAGGCGTCGGTGATGGTGCCGGAGATCATGATCGGCAGCTCGACGGCGTCGTCCTCGAATACCTGCTGCACGGCAAAGATCGCTGCCTTGGCATTGAGGGTATCGAAGATGGTCTCGATCAGGATCAGGTCGGCGCCGCCGGCGATCAACCCGCGGGTGGCTTCGATGTAGTTCACCACCAGCTCGTCGAAGGTGACGTTGCGATAACCCGGGTCGTTGACGTCCGGGGAGATCGAGCAGGTGCGACTGGTCGGGCCGAGGACGCCGGCGACGAAGCGCGGGCGGTCCGGGGTCTCGAGGGTCTTGGCGTCGGCAACCTGGCGGGCAACGCGCGCGCCTTCGACGTTGAGCTCGTACGCCAGGCCTTCCATGCCGTAGTCGGCCTGGGAGATCTGCGTGGCGTTGAAGGTGTTGGTCTCGAGAATGTCGGCGCCGGCATCCAGGTAGGCTTTCTCGATGGCCGCGATGATGTCCGGCTGGCTGAGCAGCAAAAGGTCGTTATTGCCTTTGACATCGCTTGGCCAATCGGCAAAGCGCGTGCCACGATAGTCGGCTTCCTCCAGACGGTAACTCTGGATCATAGTACCCATGCCGCCATCGAGGATCAGAATGCGCTCTTTGAGGGCGTGCTGAAGTGCTTGGTAACGAGCGCTGCGGTCAGACATAGGACTACCTGGTCGGGCAAAAACAGAAGGTGCGGGATAATAGCAAAGCTGCGCGCTTTTTAGGCGTGTCGGGCTTTTACATGAATCCTGTTCATGTTGACGCACCCTTCCGGCCGATAGACAACGTGATAGCTCAAGAATCCAGGACACACGGTACATGGTGCATCGTTTACTTGCCGGCCTCTTCGCCCTGTTGATCAGCGGCGCGGTGCTCGGACAAGCTCCCCCATCAAGCCCGGTTATTTCCTACACCCGGGACATCCAGCCGATCTTCACCGAGAAATGTGTCGCCTGCCATGCCTGCAATGACGCGGCCTGCCAGCTCAACCTGGGCAGTGCCGAAGGCGTGCAGCGTGGCGCCTCGAAGATTCCGGTGTACCAGGGCGACCGCAGTACGGCGCAAGCCCCTACTCGCCTGTTCTACGACGCCCAGGGCGAGCAGGCATGGCGCGGCAAGAGCTTCTATTCGGTGCTCGACAACCAGGGCAGCCAGGCCGCGCTGATGGCGCGCATGCTTGAACTGGGCCACCAGAATCCGCTCGAGCCCAATGCCAAGCTGCCTGATGACATCGCACTGGGGCTCGATCGCGCCAACATGTGCCCGCTGCCGCAGGAGTTCGACGGCTACGCCGGGGCTCATCCCAAGGAAGGCATGCCGCTGGCCGTGACCGGGCTGACCGACGCCGAATACCAGACCCTGCGGCGTTGGCTGGCGGCGGGCGCGCCGGTCGAGCAGGCGCCGATCCAGCCCAGTGCCGGCGAGGCCCGGCAGATCGCCGAATGGGAAGCGCTGTTCAATCGCCCAGGCTCCACCGAAGCCCTGGTCGCGCGCTGGCTGTACGAGCACCTGTTCCTGGCCCACGTTCACTTCGTTGGCGGCGAGCCAGGCCACTTCTTCCAGTGGGTGCGCTCGCGCACGCCGAGCGGCAAGCCGGTCGACATCATCGCTACGCGCCGTCCCAACGACCCGCCAGGCACCGACTTCTACTACCGCCTGATGCCGGTGCAGGGCGTGATCGTACACAAGACCCACATCACCTATCCGATGGGCCCGCAGAAGCTCAAGCGCATCAAGCAGCTGTTCTACAGCGGTGACTGGCATGCCACGTCGCTGCCAGGCTACGGCCCGCGCCGGCGCTCCAATCCCTTCGAGACCTTCGAGGCGATTCCGGCGGTGGCGCGCTACCAGTTCATGCTCGATAACGCCGAATACTTCGTGCGTACCTTCATTCGCGGCCCCGTGTGCCGCGGACAGATCGCCACCGACGTGATCCGCGACAACTTCTGGGTGGTGTTCCAGGAGCCCGCGCATGACCGCTATGTGACCGATGCCGCGTATCGGGGGCAGGCCACGCCGCTGCTGGCGATGCCTGGGCAGATCGACGACGTCGGCAGCGTCCTGAGCCTGTGGCACGCCTACCGCGACAAGCGCAATGACTACGAGAACCTGCGCCGCGAAGCCTATGCAGAGCTGCCAGCGCCGGGGTGGTCGACGCTCTGGGCCGGCAGCGACAACGCACTGCTGAGCATCTTCCGTCACTTCGACAGTGCCTCGGTGACCAAGGGACTGATCGGTGACGTGCCGCAGACTCTCTGGCTGTTCGACTACCCCTTGCTCGAACGCACCTACTACCAGCTGGCGGTCAACTTCGACGTGTATGGCAACGTCTCGCACCAGGCGCAGACCCGCCTGTATTTCGACCTGATCCGCAACGGTGCCGAGGTCAATTTCCTGCGCCTGATGCCTGCCGCCCAGCGCGGCGCGATTCTCAGCGATTGGTACCAGAACAGCGGCAAGGTGAAGATGTGGATGGACTACGAGTCGATCGACACCGAGACCCCCAGCGGCCTCAAGCTCGACGCCCGTGATCCCAAGCGCGACTTCGGCCTCAAGCTGCTGCAGCGCAGTGGCAGCCTGAATGCCTCGCCCGACCCGATCAACCGTTGCAATGGCGCCTATTGCTCGCGGCCCGGAATCTCCGAACCGATGCGTAACGTCGAGCAATCACTGAGCCGCCTGGTTTCGCGGCCCGCTGCGGGCCTCAAGGTGATCAACCAGCTGCCCGAGGCGACCATGCTGCGCATCGAAGGGCAGGGTGGCGAGCGCCTGGTCTACAGCCTGCTGCGCAACCGCGCCCACAGCAATGTCGCCTTCATGCTGGGGGAGGCCTATCGGTACCAACCGGGACTGGACACCTTGACGCTGTATCCCGGCGTGCTGAGCAGCTACCCGAACTTCATGTTCAATATCCCTGCGCACGAGGTGCCCGAGTTCGTCGAGGACATGGAGGCGGTCCGCGACGACGCCGCCCGGTTCGAGCGCATCGTCCGGCGCTGGGGCGTGCGACGCACGAATCCGCAGTTCTGGACCTACTTCCATGACCTCAGCCGTTATATCCAGGAAACAGAGCCGCTGGAGGCCGGTGTGCTGGACATGAACCGCTACGAAAACCTCTGAAGCGATGACCGCCGGTAAGGTCATCTGACCTTTGCCGGCATTCTGCGGTCCGACCCCACGAGCGGCCCTGGTTGCCACCAGGGCTTGAATGGGCTTCAACGCAGGTAATGGCATGCTGTATTCGCTTCAGGCACTTCGGGCGCTCGCCGCCTGGGTGGTGGTTTGTCACCACTTCATGCAGATCTTCTTCGACTTCCACGCCACAGGGCCCGTCGGCCAGTTTCTCAGCGACCGCGGCGCCGTCGGGGTGGATGTGTTCTTCGTCATCAGCGGTCTGGTCATCTACCTTTCGACCCGCGACAAACCCATGGCACCCCAGCGTTTTCTGCTCAACCGGGTGCTGCGCATCGTGCCTGCCTACTGGTTCTATACGCTGCTGATGGGGATTCTGTTGCTGGTAGCGAGTCGCTGGATGCCTCATCAGACGATCGAGTTGCAGCACTTCCTGTTGTCTCTGCTGTTCATCCCCGCCGAAAATCCGGGTGGATATGGCATGTATCCGACGCTCAATGTCGGCTGGACGCTGAACTTCGAGATGTTTTTCTACCTGCTGTTCTCGCTGGTGTTCCTGGTGCGGCAGCGTTATCAGCTGCTACTGGTGACCGCAGTGCTGCTGGTGGCCAGCGAGGTGCTCAGTCGTGTCGGTGTGCTCAGTCATTTCTATGCCAACAACATCATCTACGAGTTCCTGCTGGGCATCGGCATCGGCATCGCCTACCGGCGCGGGCTGATCCTGGAAGGGCTGTGGCTGCCGCTGACGGTGCTGGTGGCCGCTGGCCTGGCCATCTACCATCTCGACGCCTCGATGCGCCTGTTGCACTGGGGCCTGCCTAGCGCAATGATCGTACTGGCATGCGTTGCCCTGGAGCCGTACTTCAAGGGCAACCAGATGCTCAAGTCGCTGGGTGATTGCTCGTATTCGGTGTACCTGATCCACGTGCTGGTGCTGTATGGCGGCTGGTTCGCCAGTCAGCGGCTCAAGCTCAATCCTTATGCGACTTTCGCCGTATGCGTGCCGGTGATCGCCGCGGCCTCACGGCTGAGCTACGTGTGGCTGGAGCGCGGACTGTACCGGCGCATGAGTGCCTGGTGCGAGGCGCGGCGCACGGCGGAGCCCGCGCTGGCCTTATCCCGAGTCAATTACTAGGACTTTGTTCAGGGGCCAGCTTGGCGTAAACTGCCGGCAAGTCTGAGAGGAACTTCCATGAGCGCTATAACCATTACCGACGCCGCCCATGATTACCTGGCCGATCTGCTGTCCAAGCAGAACACACCGGGCATTGGCATTCGCGTTTTCATTACCCAGCCGGGCACCCAGTACGCTGAAACCTGCATCGCCTATTGCAAGCCTGGCGAAGAAAAACCCGAGGACCAGGCCGTGGGCCTGAAGAGCTTCACTGCCTACCTCGACTCGGTCAGCGTGCCGTTTCTGGAGGATGCGCTGGTTGACTACGCCACCGACCGCATGGGCGGCCAGCTGACCATCAAGGCACCCAACGCCAAGGTGCCGATGGTCAACGCCGACAGCCCGATCAACGAGCGCATCAACTACTACCTGCAGACCGAGATCAACCCGGGCCTGGCCAGTCATGGCGGCCAGGTCAGCCTGATCGACGTGGTCGAGGACGGCATCGCCGTGCTGCAGTTCGGCGGCGGCTGCCAGGGATGCGGCCAGGCCGACGTGACCTTGAAGGACGGCATCGAGCGCACCTTGCTCGAGCGCATTCCCGAGCTCAAGGGTGTACGTGACGTGACCGACCATACGCAGAAAGAAAACGCCTATTACTGATCGGCGCTGATCCGGCTCCCTAGCAACAAACTGTTACGGATTCAACCCCTGCGACAACAGGCCGCAGCCCGGTTTTCAAGGGCTGCAGGCGCTTCACCCTTGTGTCGGGTAGAAGGCAGGGGGGCCTCATGCCAGAATGTCCCCGCTTTTTGACCGGCCCTGCCCAGGGGTCGGCACCTTCCCTTCAAAGGATGGTTACATGACTGATTTACTGACCCGGCGCGCCGTTGTGGCCGGGATGGGAGTCCTTGGGCTTGGCATGTTGGCCGGTTGCAGCCCCGCGCGTGGACTCGAGTTCAAGTACGGCAAGAACATGAGCAACGAGATTCTCGGTCGCTCCTTCAAGCTCAAGGATACCCAGGGCAACGTGCGAGCGCTGTCCAGCTATTACGGCTCGATGCCGATGTTCTTCTTCGGTTTCACCCAGTGCCCGATGGTCTGCCCGACCACCCTGGCGCGTGCGGCGCAGATCAAGAAGCTCATGGGCCGCGATGCCGGGTTCCTGCAGGTGGTGTTCATTACCCTTGATCCTGAGCGTGACACGCCTGAAGTGCTCGATGCCTACGTCAAGGCATTCGATCCCTCGTTCACCGCGCTGACGGGTACCCCGGAAGAAATCGACGCGGTGGCCAAGGAGTTCAAGGTGTTCTACGAGAAGGTTCCGGCGGGCGATACGTACACCATCTCGCACACCTCCACCAGCTACGTGTACGATTCACGCGGCACCTTGCGCCTGAGCCTCGGCCATTCGCTGAATGCCAAGGAATGCACCGAAGACCTGCTCGCTCTCATGGAGATCTGCTAAATGGCGCTGTCGATCCAACCCTTCAAGCGTGGCCTGGCAACCCTGGCCTTGTGTGCCCTGGCGCTGCCAGCGCTGGCCGAGACCACCGTCAGCGACGCCTGGGTACGCGCCAGCGTGCCGCATCAGCAAGCCACGGGTGCCTTCATGACCCTGACCGCCAGCGAAGACAGCAAGCTGCTCAGCGTCGCATCCCCGGTAGCCAGGACCGTACAGGTCCACGAGATGACCATGAACGGCGACGTCATGGGCATGCGCGAAGTGCCCAGCGTCGTGCTGCCTGCCGGCAAGCAGGTGAGTCTTGATCCGAGCGGTCTGCACGTGATGCTCATGGGGCTGGTCGACCAGGTCAAGGAAGGCCAGCAAGTCCCCCTGACCCTCACCATCGAAGACAGCAAGGGGCAGCGTCAGACGCTGGAAATCCAGGCCCCGGTGCGCCCCCTGACTGCCGGCGCAGGGCACGAGCACATGCACCAGCATTGATTCCGGCAGCCTGGCTGTTGCATCAATCCTGCTCAGCGGAACCGCGGCAGCGGCCGGTCGGTATTCAACGACGTCAGGCGCTGCCGCACTTGCGCCTCTTCAGCTTCCAGCGCCTTCAGGTTGTCGCGGATCTTGCCAGCGGCGGGCACATCGCCCTGCCGGTCGATCCAGTCGGCGATTTCCTTGCAGGTGCTGGTCAAACGGGATTGGCGCTGATTGATCAGCGTCAAAAGGGTCGTGAGCTCTTTTGCGGACATGATGGAATCCTCCATTTCAGCCCTGACAGTTTAGCAGCGCATGGCCATCTTGCCTGCGAGTAGAACCTTTCGCCGGTATGGATGGACCTGGAGGACATTGATGCCTGCTGGCGCTTGCGCGCCGGTCAGTGATTGCTCAGCAGCCGTTGCTGGGCCGCGTTACAGCCGTTGATGTCCACGGCCTTCTGCAGCAAGGCCTGGCGATGCTGCGGGTCGAGATCGCCCAGCAAACGGTAGACTTCTGCCTGGTAGTCGCGCTGTCCTCCCCATTGCATCTGCAGCCCTTGCGGGCGGCTGCGGCTACAAGCCAGGCGTACGGCCGGCTGCGGATAATAGGGTGCATACAGGGTGGCCATGGCCGGGATGGACTCCATCGATGCGCGGTACGCGTTGCTGGCGCGGTAGGACGCACACCAGGTGGCAATGGCCGGTGCTGGTGGGGCAAAGCCTTGCTGCAGGCTGGCTTGCAACAAGGGACAGGCAGCTTCGGGAATCTGGGTGGCCGGCAGGTACGTCATGTAGTAGAGCGCAAGCCGGTACTGCGCGACCGGATGGCCGAGCGCGACGGATTTCTTCAGCAGGGCGACCGCAGTAGGCAGGGTGCGGGCCATCGCCTGGCCTTGGCGGCTCAGCTCCGGATCGCCGTCGGTGGCGCGCAGCGGGCTCGCTTCCTCCTGGTTGTCGGCCTGCTCGAGCAAGGGCAATGCCTGGCGATACAGCAGGTCGGCATGCGGATCGATGTTGACTTCCAGCGCCTGGCTGGTGATCGGCAGGCAGGCAGCGAGCACGGCCGGCAACACCCGTACGCAGATCACTGCTGGGCCTGCGGCAAGATGCGAAAGCCGGCGATGGCCGGGCGATGGACGACTTCGATGTTCATGGCTGTACTGTACGTCTCAGGCGAATCAGAAGCGACAAGGCCCTATTCTAGCCATGCATGCTGCGCGCCGAAACCCACTTCCATCAGTCTGTAACGAGCCGTATCGAAGTGGCCTTTGGATTCAAGTACTTCTGGTGGGCCAGGCCGAGCTTGGCGGTGATGACTTTCGCCAAGGCGTTGTTGCCCAGATCGTTGAAGTGCAAGCGGTCGACGAAGAGGCTTTCGCCGAAGACGGGGGAACTGCTGAGCATGCTGTTCATGTCATGGCAGTCGACCGGATCGCACTGGTTTCTGATGCGCTGGAAAAAGGCGGCGTGCAGTTGGTTGTCGAGCACCCCGCTCAGCAGGCGGTCGAAGTTGCTCGGGTGGGCGTCGAGGTTCTTCAGCATGTCCTGCTCGCCGGGCAGCGGCGTTTCCCGGCACCACGGCAGCAGCGGCTGGAGAATGAAGGTGAGGCTAGCGTGACTGTCAGCCAGCAAGCGCTGCCATTGCAAGAGGGTGCGGGCGATGCTGTCGGCGGCGCGGGTCAGGCGCTTGTCCGGGGCCGACAAGGGTTCGATGGCCAGTGCAGGGCAGGTACCGCGCGATGGCACCAGCGCCTGGCGCAGTCGCTGCATCAGCGATTCGGGACGCTCCTGCTCGAAGGGGTGCAGCCCTTCGTTGAAGGTATTGAGGAAATCCTGGTAAGCGCGTGCGCGCTGCGGATGCGGTTCGCCAGCCATGGCGTCGCTCAGCGCTTCATGGGCCAGGGTGTTGAGCCCGCTGAGCACCACCACCTGGCCGATCTGCCCGAACCGGTGCTGATGGTCGAGAAACATCATCAGCTCCTGGGTGGCGTTGTGACCGCAGCCGGCCAGGCTCAACCAGACTTCTCCCGTGAGCATCGACAGGCAGGACGCCACCGTATTCGCGTCGGAGCTGGCGCCGATGCCCAGGGCCGTGGAACCGCCAACCAGCAGGTTGACGCGCGCCGAGCGGCCGCGCTCTGCCACCGAGAAGCGCTTGCCCGCCAGGTAGCTGTATCGAAAGCCCAAGGCATCTGTGTTGATGGTGCCCGATCGGTAGCCGCGCTCGTGCATGTACAAGGTGTACGGGGCGCGGCGGCTCCCCAGCAGCAGGAACTGCTGGTAGTCCTGCTGAAGGGGCTGGGCGGAGTTCAGAGCGTCAGCTCCCGCACGTTATAGGCAAGGCCCACGCAGGCGATGAGCAGCAAGGCAACGGCGGACGCCAGGCTGATCAGGCGGTTGTTGCGCTGCGACGCGATCTTGCCGATGGCGAAGATATAGAGGCTGAGCACCGCGAAGTCGATGACGATCCAGAGCAGCGACAGCACCACCATGCTCTTGCCGAACGACTCGGTGATCTGGATGAACTGCGGGAAGAAGGAGATGAAGAAGATGATGTCCTTGGGGTTCGAGATGCCCACCATGAAGCCGTGCCACAGGCCGCCGCGATCGGGTTTCGCAGCAGGCTCGACGGTACCTTGCGCAGGCAGGTCCCAGGCTTCGCGCAGGGTGCACAGGGCGATATAGCCGATGAACAGGCATCCGAGCAGGCTCATGGCGCTGAGCCAGGCGCGGTCGATGGCCGCGCTGGTCATGATGATCCAGGCAGCGGCGCCGATCAGCACCAGCGAGGCCCAGTTGGTGCCCAGCGCGGTGAACAGCGCCTTGCGTGACCCGGAGGCGGCCGCGGTATTGACGATCAGCGCGACCACTGGCCCGGGGGTCGCGATCAGCAGCAGGACGGTGAGGGCATAGGTGGCGGTCAGGGCAGTATTCACGGTCAGTTCTCGATCTGTGTGTCAGGCGTTGCACGGTTATGGAAGGGGCACCGGGCCAGGTCTAGGGAGCCGGGCTCCTGGAGTTGGTACTGCTTCCATTCGAAGTTGTCGTCCTGGCCAAAAAAGCCGAGGCTGTCGGGCATGATCCCGTCGTTGTAATGGCGCACCCGTTCGCGGATGCGTTCGCGAATCCGCTTGCCACTCTCGGTCTGTGCACTGGCCACTTCATCGAAACTTTCGCGCGGGTTGATCACGAAGACGATGGTATTGCCCAAGTTGCGGCTTTTCATCTGCAGGTGCGCGGGAAAACTCATGTTGATGAACAGCGGCATGCCGGCGAAACAGAACGACCACTGGTTGTTCTCGGGATCGGTCGGCACCGCCTGCGGCCAGGGGTGCGGGTCGCGTGCGTGGACCTTCTGCAGTACTGACCAGGCCAATGCCTGCTGCTCGGCCAGGGTGCTCAGGCCCGGGGTTTCGAGAAATGCCAGCAGGGGGCTGCCGATGCGTTGCTTGATCGGCACCGGCTCGATGGTGCGTATGTAGTCGGCCAGGCCGATGGCGATATCGTCCGCCAGCTGCTCGGCACGGGCAAACACGATGTGGCACGTCCTGGCGGCAACGGCCTTGCGGCCGAACAGACAGGGAAACTCCGGATTGGCGAGCAGTGTCTTGAAATGTTGTACGGTCTGGAACGTCCAGTGATGCTGATGATCAGTATGTTCAGCGGCGAGCTCCAGCGCATCCAGGCGGTAGCAGTTTCCATAACCCGTAAACATGGTTGCCCCAGCGATAAGATTTATCTTTATGAATGGTTATATGCAGTGTTGGTATATGTATTAATTATTTAGCTGCATTTTCGGAAAATCATAATCCGTTGTAAAACGCCTGAAACTGTGACCTACTATTAGTCTTACTCATTATCGGAGACGGCAATGTCGGAACGGATTCAGGCCCTGCACGCCTTGCGCGCCTTCGAAGTGGCATCGCGCTACGGCTCCTTCACCCGGGCGGCGCAAGAGCTCGCGCTGACCCAGGGGGCGGTCAGCCACCACGTCAAGACCCTCGAGTCGCTGTTTGGCTGCGATCTCTTCGAGCGCCGTGGTCCCAAGCTCTACCTGACCGAGCACGGGCGCCTGCTGGCCCAGGAACTCAAGGTAGGCTTCAAGATCATCGAGAACGCCTGCGCATTGTTGCGCCAGGACCGCTACGGCCTGCGTCTGAAGGCGCCGTCCACGCTCACTGTGCGCTGGTTGCTGCGCGCCCTGGACGGTTTCAAGAAAGTCGATAACAGTTGCAGCGTGCAACTGGCGAGCGTGTGGATGGACATCGATACCGTGGACTTCTACTCCGAGCCCTTCGATTGCGCCATCTTGCTGGGCAACGGTCACTTTCCCGCGGACGTCGAGAGCGTCAAGCTGTTCGATGAGTGGCTGATCCCGGTCTGCCATCCCGACTACATGAGCAGCAGCGAGCCGGCGCTGTCAGCCCTGCAACAGTGCGAAATCCTCCACCCTTCGCCCGACCGGCGCGATTGGCGGCGTTGGCTGGCACGCATGGATGCGCTGGACATCAACATCGATCAGGGGCAGGTGTTCGACACCCTCGACCAGGGGATTTCCGCCGCCCAGCAAGGGCTGGGGATTTCCGTGACAGACCTGGTGCTGGCCAGTGCCGACCTTGCCGCAGGGCGCCTGGTCGCCCCCTTCAAGCACGCCGTGGCGACCGAGGATGGCTATTACATGACATGGCTCAAGGCCAGCCCCAAGGCCCGGCAGATGCACAAGCTGCGTGACTTCCTGCTGGGGCAGGTGCCGCCGCTAGCCCACAAGGACATCGACTTCCTCTATGGCTGAGGTGGCGGAGTTACAGCAGGGCTTCATCCTGACCCGGCACTGGCATGACACCGCCGAGGGCACCTGCGTGGAGTTCTGGCTGGCTACCGACCAGGGCCCGCGATGCGTGCGTCTTGCCCCGCAGACGTCGGTGGCTTTCATTGCGGCCGAGCAGGAGGAAAAGGCGAGGGGGCTGCTGCGCGACGAGCCGGGCGCCGAGTTGCGGCCCCTGCAGCTGCGCGACTTTGAACAGCGTCCGGTCATGGGCCTCTACTGTCCTCAACATCGGCAGATGATGCAGCTCGAGAAAACCCTGCGCGCCGCGGGGATCGATGTGTACGAGGCCGATATCCGTCCGCCCGAGCGCTACCTGATGGAGCGTTTCATCACCGCGCCCGTGCAGTTCAGCGGTGCTCCCGATGCCCAGGGCACGCTGTGCAATGCGCAACTAAGGCCTGCCGCCGATTACCGTCCGGCCCTGCGCCTGGTCTCGCTGGACATCGAAACCACCGAGCGCGGCGAGCTGTACAGTATTGGCCTCGAGGGCTGCGGGCAGCGCGTGGTGTACATGCTCGGCCCCGCCAACGGCGACTCGGGCACGCTGGGCTTCGACCTGCACTACTGCGACGACCGTGCCCAGCTGCTCGAGCGCCTGAATCAATGGCTGGCCCTGCACGACCCGGACGTGATCATCGGCTGGAATGTCGTGCAGTTCGACATCCGTGTGCTGCAGGAGCATGCAACGCGCCTGCAGGTGCCTTTGTATCTAGGTCGCGATGGTACGCCACTGGCCCTGCGCGAAAAGGGCAGCCGCGCGCACGTCTTCGCCAATGTCCCTGGGCGCCTGATCATCGACGGCGTCGAGGCGCTGCGCTCGGCGACCTGGAGCTTCCCTTCGTTCAGCCTGGAGAACGTCTCCCGGACCCTGCTTGGCGATGGCAAAGCCATCGACACGCCGTACCAGCGCATGGACGAGATCAACCGGATGTTTCGCGAAGACAAGCCGGCGCTCGCACGCTACAACCTCAAGGACTGCGAGCTGGTCACGCGGATCTTCGGCCACACGCGGCTGCT
Source organism: Pseudomonas fluorescens (assembly GCF_902498185.1). Lineage (GTDB taxonomy): Bacteria > Pseudomonadota > Gammaproteobacteria > Pseudomonadales > Pseudomonadaceae > Aquipseudomonas > Aquipseudomonas fluorescens_BS. The sequence goes on from NZ_CABVIX010000001.1 coordinate 397,273, forward strand.
CGAATTCCTGCTGGAACGCGCCACCGTCACCGGCCTGCCGATCGACCGCAGCGGTGGCTCCGTGGCCGCGTTCTGCCATCTGTACATCCCGCTGATGCATCGCCAGGGATTCGTCGCACCCAACCTCGGCTCGCGCCCGGACGAAGCCAGCCCAGGCGGGTTTGTCATGGATTCGCGGCCTGGCCTCTACGAGTCGGTGCTGGTGCTGGACTACAAGAGCCTGTACCCCTCGATCATCCGCACCTTCCTGATCGACCCGGTGGGGCTGGTCGAGGGGTTGCGTCAGCCCGACGCGGCTCATGCGGTCGAGGGTTTTCGCGGAGCCTGGTTCTCGCGTACTCGGCACAGCCTCCCTGCCATCGTCGAGCGTGTATGGCATGGGCGCGAGGCGGCCAAACGCGGGGGCAACGCACCGCTGTCGCAGGCGCTGAAAATCATCATGAACGCGTTCTACGGCGTGCTGGGCTCCAACGGTTGCCGGTTCTTCGACCCGCGCCTGGCCTCGTCCATCACCTTGCGCGGGCACGAGATCATGCGCCGCACCCGTGAGCTGATCGAGGCGCAGGGCTTCGATGTGATCTATGGCGACACGGATTCGACCTTCGTCTGGCTCAAGCGCGCGGTCGATGAAGACGAAGCCTCGCGTATCGGCCGGGGGCTGGTGGAGCAGGTCAACCGCTGGTGGCAAGCCCACCTGCGCGAAACCCTGGACCTGGACTGCGCCCTGGAACTGCAGTTCGAGACCCACTACAAGCGGTTTCTGATGCCGACCATTCGTGGCACCGACGAAGGCAGCAAGAAGCGCTATGCCGGCCTGGTGCAGCGTGCCGGAGGCGAGGACGAGATGGTCTTCAAGGGGCTGGAGTCGGTGCGCACCGACTGGTCGCCGCTGGCGCGCGAATTCCAGCAGCAGCTGTATGGCCGCATCTTCCGTCGTCTGCCTTATCGTGACTGGTTGCGCGAATACGTCCGCTGCACGCTCGCCGGCGAGCAGGACGAGCTGCTCATCTACCGCAAGCGCCTGCGCAGGCCGCTGGCCGACTATGAGCGCAATGTTCCGCCCCACGTGCGCGCCGCGCGCCTGGCCGATGAGTACAATCTGCTGCACAAGCGCCCCCGGCAATACCAGCGAGGCGGCTGGATCCGCTACGTGATGACCACGTCCGGCCCTGAGCCACTTGAAAACCGCCAGTCGCCGATCGACTACGACCACTACCTGAGCCGCCAGCTGAAGCCGATCGCGGACGCCATCCTGCCGTTCGTTGAGGATGACTTCACGGCGCTGATCAGCCGGCAGATCTCGCTTTTCTGAACCGAGTGCAACGCCGCGGCCAGCCACTCATCTGGCAGGGGCTGAACTATGCTCAGTTACAGGGGAATGCTTCTGTCCGTGGCGTCTGGACGTGGTAATCGAAAGTTACCTTTGCCTGGCGCACTCGATGAAGAGACTGGTTTAGGCTCGCACGTCGGATATTTCGACAAGATCTGTAGTCTTTGAGTTACGGAAACGTTAAGGAGATGCGCATGTTCGTTCGGTCACTGACCCTCGCCGCCCTGTTCGCCGCCGCCGCCCCCGTGCTGGCCGCCGACAGCGATGCCCCCCTGGCCCAGGACCTTGGCAAGGCACGGCCACTGGTGGTCATTGCGCCCAGTTCTGCCGACCCGACCCTGCGCAGCCTGAACGAAGCCTTGAAGGATGCCACGACCCAGGCGGCATTCAAGGAGCGCAGCCTGGTGCTCTACAGCGTGGCGGGCATGGTTGGCAAACGCGAGGACAAGAACCTCGAGCAGCAGACCACCATGGCGCTGATCCGTGAACTCAAGCTTGGGGCCAGCAAGGGCACCAAGGTGATTCTGATCGGCAAGGATGGCGAGCGGCACATGCTCAAGGATGATGACGGCGCCACTCGGATCGAGGCGAAAACCATCCTGGACGCCGTGGATGCCCTGCCAGCCACCGAAAAAGCCGTCACCGCGCCCGAGCCGGTCGCCAGCACGGCTGCGGCCAAACCCGCCAAGGACACCAAGCCCGCCAAGCCCGTCAAACCATCTGGCCCTCCCAAGCCTCTGGAGGACTGACGGCAGGGTACGGTCGGCTACACGCCCAGGCGCTGCTCGCGCGACGGCGAATAGCCGAAATAGGCCGCGTAGCATTTGCTGAAGTGCGACACCGAGACAAAGCCGCACGCCACGGCCACTTCCATCACCGACAGGTCGGAATACTGCAGCAGGCGGCGGCTCTTGGTGATCCGCAGCTCCATGTAGTAGCGCCGTGGCGAGGTGCCAAGCTGGGCCTGGAACAATCGGTCGATCTGCCGCCGCGAGCGGCCGCTGTAGGCGGCTAGCTGGTCAAGGCTGAGGGTTTCTTCCAGGTTGTTCTCCATCAGCTCGACGATGGTGCGCAGGTGCAGGCTCATCGACTTCTTCGCGCCAGGCCCTACCTGCCGATAGCGCGCGCCGGAAAACGAAAGTATCTCCTCGACGCCCTCGGCCAGCGCATCGCCGAGCAGGCGGCGCACCAGTCCGAGCATCAGCTCCATGGCGCCATTGGGGCTCGCGGCGGTCAGGCGGTCGCGGTCCAGGGTGAAGCTCGACGGAATCAGCCGGCTTTGCGGGCTGCGCTCGGCGAGGCTCGCACGTTGCTCGGGGTGGATGCTGCAATCGTAATCGGCCAGCACCCCGGCACGGGCCAGAAAGTACGCGCCGTTCCACAGCCCGCCCAAGGCCATGTCATGAGCTGCGCAATCGCCCAGCAGCCGGTCGAGCTCCGGGTATTTCAGCGGCGTGCGCAAGCCGCCGCAAATGACCAGCAGGTCAAGGTGCTTCAGCTCCTGAGGGTTCAGCTCGCTGGCGATCAGTTCCAGGCCAAGGTCGCTCAAGGCGCGCTCGCCGGTAAGCGATATCGGCGCGAAACGAAAGCTGTCGGCGCGCAGCAGGTTGGCCGTGACCAGCACGTCCATGGCCACGGTGAAACTGGCCATGGAGAAGTGTTCGAGCAAGACAAAGCCGACACGGTAGGGCGCCTGACCCTCCTCGACGGCGGACTTGGTCCGCAGCATGTTCGAGGTGCTGGTTTTCTTGCTGAACTGGCGGGCGGTAGGCACTTTCGACTCCGTAGCGGGTGCTGGGCGGCGAGAGTGTGCGGCGCGGCGAGAGCAAATACAACTGGGCCCGTGGGTGGCCCTTGCGTCACTCTGGCGCGCAGTCGCGCTCGACCGTCTTGATCAGGGTGTCTTGCTCGAAGACCTCCAGATGCACCAGGCATGTCCCGCCGCCGGGCAGGCTGAGCCGGACGCTCGACGACGCTTCGCCGGTATGCAGCTCGCCCTGCTGGTTGATCCGTGAAGTGTTGCCACCCATGGTCTGGCTGATGGTCAGACGATAGCCCAGGGTGAGCGGGACGGGGTTGTCGATGCGCGGCCGGATCAGCACGGCCGTGTCCCTGTATTCGGTGTCGATGGCTACCGCCAGTTGCGAGTAGTCCATGATCATTGCTGGGTCACCGTCGCAGTGGAGTTGTTGCCGTACTGGGTCACCGAGACTGTTCCGCCGAAACCGCTCTGGGTCACGGTGGCCTGGTTGCCTTGGCCGTACTGGCCGACGAAGGCCTGATTGTAGGCTCCGCTTTGCACCACCGAAGCCTGGTTGCGGCTGCCGACCTGGGCGACGGCTGCCTGGTTGTAGCTGCCGGACTGGTTCAGCGACAGGTCGTTGCCAAAGCCCGCCTGGTAGGCAGAGGCCAGGTTGCTGGCGCCGCTCTGGGCAATACGGGCGGTGTTCGCGACGCCCTGCTGTGTCTGCATCAGCCTTTGCGAAGGGCCGGCCTGATCGATACGTGTCTCGTTGTAGCTGCCTGCCTGGGACAGGTCGAGCTGGCTGACGCCGCCGAGGCCGACATAGCGGCCCTCGGACACCAGGTCGGCCGCCTGGCCCACGGTGGTGGCCAGCAGCAAGGCCGCAGCCAGTGCGGTCCCCACATAACGCCTAGAGTGCGCCATTCTTGTCTCCGTTGGTCAACACGCCTTGGTCAGACACACTGATGGGCCTGGTCATGGTCTGCTCGTCGTAGTTCTGCAGGTAGCCTTGCAAGAGCGGTTGCTTGAGATCCTCAGGATTCTTGAGGTTCCAGCTGCCGTCGCGCGCACCCTGGGCAATCAGGTGGATCAACGCGCTTTCAATCGCTTCGCGCACGCACTGCTGCACCGGCTCGTTGCGCGAAAAACCGGTCTCGACTTCCAGCAGGTGCTTGAGCGAGACGAACTTGAAGATGCCGAAGTCCACTTGGGTGGAGAACACGGTCTTGGTGGTCGTCACGCTCTGGATGATGTCGCCGCTGCGGATATCCACCGCCCGCAGGTTGATCGTCACCTGGTCCTGGCGATAGAGCTCCGATGGACCGATACCCAGGTACCGCACGCCGATACCACCGGTGCGCACGTTGCTTTCATAGGCGACGATGGCGCCGCTGATCAGCAGGTTGGCCGGGCGCAGGGCCGGCAGTTGCATCTGCGACTGGTCTTGCGGCTGTTCCAGGGCGCGGATGATCTTGCGCTCGGTGAGCACGTCCTGCAGGTTCTCGCGCTCAACCGGCTTGAACCAGCGTGAGTCGCGTAGCGCGGTTACCAGCAGCGACGCTGCGCCTTGGGTAACCGATGTGGAAAATGAGCTGTCGGGCGAAGGCTTGTACTGACCGGTCTGGTCGCGCAGGCCATATACCGCGACGGAAATGGGGCCGGCAGGTGCCGGTAGCCGCGCCAGGTCCCGAGTACTCTCGGTGGGCGGTGAAATACTGGCTGCGGACGTGGTGCCAGCGGGCCGCGAGGTGACGCAACCACTCGCCAGCAACGCAGCGATGATCACCAATGACAGTTTGCGGGCGCGCATGCTTCTACTCCAGGGAAATCCCCGCCGCAGCACGCGGCGAGGAACAACATCTTCAAACCGAACGGTGGCGATTAACGCTGAACGATCACAGCGCTGTTGCTGGCGCCGCCGGACTGTTGGACGGTAGCGGACTGCAGGTTGCCGCTCTGGGTCAGGCTGACGGTGTTGGCATAGCCAGCAGCGGCGGTACCGGTCTGGGTGATGGTCGCAGTGTTGTTGTAACCGCTCTGCAGCAGGTTTTCCTCGTTGTACGCGCCGGATTGGCTGACGTAGGCAACGTTGTTGCTGCCCCAGGTCTGGGTCACTTCGGCTTTCTGCGAGTTGCCACGCTGGGTAACCGAGACCAGGCCGGCGTCCGAGCCCAGCTGCTGTTTGACGGTGGCGGTATGGTTGTGACCCGCCTGGTCGGTGGTAGCGCTGTTGCTGAAGCCAGTCTGGTTGATGGTAGCGTTCATGTTGTTGCCCGAGCGCTGGTAGGCGGTGGCATCGCTGTACAGCGCGTTCTGGGTGATGTCGGCGCTGCCGAAGTTGGCGTTGCTCTGCTCGACGGTGGCAACGTTGAGGGCGCCGCTCTGGGTGATGCTGGAGTTCTTGAAGTCGGTGTCGGACTGGGTGATGGTGCCTTTGTTGGCCAGGCCCGATTGAGTCACCTTGACCGATTCGCCCATGTAGCTGTCGTTCTGGTTGATCGAACCGTAGTTGCCGCTACCACCCTGGGTGACTGTCGCGGAGCCTGCGATGGTCTTGTTCTGGGTGATGTAGCCTTTGTTGGCGTCGCCGCCCTGGTTGATCAGCGCCTGGGCATTGCCACGGCCAGCCACCTGGGTGATGCCGGCAGTGTTGAAGCTGTCGCCATTGAGGCCTTGGTTGATGGTAGCGGTGACTTTGGTGGCAGTAGTGCCTTCCTGATGGATGGTGGCGTCGTTGTCACGGCCGCCCTGGTTCAGCTTGGCAACTTGCTTGACATCGCCAGTCACGCCAGCGCCAGACACCTGGGTCACGGTGGCGGTGTTGCGACGGCCAGTCTGGTCAACGTCAGAGGCGTTCTGGGTACCCGTCTGGTTGATGGTGGTTTTCGAACCCGAAGCGAAGGACTGGTCGACAGTCAGGGCGTTCTTGTCGCCGTTCTGAGTGGTGTTGACTGTACCGTTGTCAGCGACGGCAACGCCGGACATGGCAACCAGTACAGCGATGGACAGAAGCGATTTACGTGCGTTCATGGATACCTTCCTATGTTCCAGATTTATCTTTCTTCAGTTTTTTGTGCGCAAGCGGACCCGCGCGTCGATTGCAAGGCAATGCGCTAAGAGCTGTGGAGCGGCGGTCTACATCAAACAGATCAGGGCTGATTTATCTGAAACTGCGTAGTCTGTCCCGTCGTCTTGTCGGTGGTCACGATCTGCAGCAGTCCGCCGGAAAGATTGGTGATGTTGATCGTGAAATCGGTGGTTTCCACTGTTCCCGGCGTCAGGCGGCCATCTTCGCCAACAATGCTGGACGTCACCGCCGAGGAAACCCGGCTGAGAATCGCGCTCTGCAGCATGCTGTTGAACTGGGTCAAGGCGGTTTGTGCCGACGACGAACTCGAGGATGACTTCTCGGTGAACTTGTTTTGCGCGGTTGCCTGGTTCAACAGCACCGGGCCATTGAGCGGATTGCCGCCAAAGGAAGGGTTGTTCGGCACGTAGACCAGTTCACTGGCCTGCACCAGGCTGGTTGTCAGCGAGCCCATGGCAAGGCTCAGGAAAACTGCGGAAATACGAAACATCTGAGATCCCTTCATAATTCGTCACGGCCCAAGTCCGGATCACCAAAGAACTGCGCAACCTGATAATCAAGGATGGCCTGAAACACTTGCGCCGCTGCATTGGCACCCAAGGCAGGAATCTGCGCTCGGTTGGGCGGCAAGAACAATTGCAGCAAGCGGCGATTGCCGTAGTCGACGAACACCTGGCTGCCCAGGCGCGCCGTAGGGCGTTCGATGACGGATACGGTGAAGCGCCCCGACTCGTCCAGCTCGTTCCAGGCCGCTGAAAAACTGTCGTAGAACGCTCGGCCCTGCAGCGTGACGGTCTGTCCCATTACCAGGCCGGCAACCTCGGCACGGTTGAGCGTGCGTTGTCCAGACAGAGACTTGGTGGTGTTTACCGCATCTTGCGCATACACCCCTGTGGCGAAGCACAGTTGCAGCGCAACCATCTTCATGAGGGTGGCGTAGTTCATGGGTTAGTGTGTTTGTTTATAATGGTGTGAACTGTATTTCATTAAGTGGCCTAGCGCCACTATTATTATCTTATTTATATAAACATGTTTTGACGTCAATAAATCAACCCTAGTTCAGGCGAGAATAAACTGACGTCAGAATTAGTTGGGATTGATTTGATTCTGGAGTATCTGACATGCCGCTGTCATGCTCACTCGCTCATCTTTTTTTCTTCGAGGTATCTTGCAAGGAATCTGCAACCGGTCGGCGCGTGTTTGAGATGATATCCTGGCAGCGAAAGCAAGGTCCTGTGGCTACAATTGCAGGAAGGCGTACTGATCTCCCAGCAGCAGTACGACAGCGCCGCCAAGCTCAGGGCGGCCCTCGAACGGGTGCAAGCGCAGCAGGCAACCTGGCCCGGGCAAGACGATTCGACGGAACCCTTGCCGCACCTGAGCACTCAATGCAGTTACATAACTGACAGGAGAACGCTCATGGAAATCGGAACGATGTGGATCATCCTGGCCGCGGTGCTGATCCTGCTGGAAATCTGGGCCATCTGGCACATCATCGGCAGTGAACGCAGGGCGGAGCGCAAGATGCTCTGGATCATCTTCGTTGTCTGGGTACCCATCGTCGGTCTGATCGCCTGGGCCATTGGTGGACCGAAGGCGGTGAAGGGCAAGGCGGTCATGGAGGAGAAATGATGCTGCGGGGATGGCGTCACTGCTTGCCTCAGTGACCGCGCCGTTCCATTCCCAGGCTGGCTTCAGCCTCCAGCCTGGTCCTATTGCCTCAGGTCCTCAGATTCCACCCTTGTGCCAGATGCCCCGGCCGCTCAAGCGCTCCCGGTCGTGCGGCGCGGTGAAATCCTGCGACGGTCCCTTGGGCACGATGCCATTTGGGTTGATGGTCTTGTGGCTCATGTAGTAATGCTTCTGGATGTGCTCCAGGTTCACGGTCTCCGCGATACCCGGCCATTGGTACAGCTCGCGCAGCCAGTGGGTGAGGTTCGGGTAGTCGGCAATGCGCCGCAGGTTGCACTTGAAGTGCCCGAAATACACAGCGTCAAAGCGCACGATGGTCGTGAACAGGCGCACGTCGGCCTCGGTCAGGTACTCGCCAGCCAGGTAGCGCTGGCGGCCCAGCAGTTCTTCCAGATGGTCGAGTTCGCTGAATACTTCATCGAACGCCTCTTCATAGGCGTGTTGCGTGGTGGCAAAGCCGGCGCGGTAGACCCCATTGTTGACCGCAGGATAGATACGCTCGTTGAGCGCATCGATCACCGGGCGCAGTGGCTCGGGATAAAGATCCAGGCGATTGCCGGTCAGCCCGTCGAACGCGCTGTTGAAAATGCGGATGATCTCGGCCGACTCGTTGTTGACGATGCGCTGTTCGTGTTTGTCCCACAGCACCGGGACGGTGACACGTCCGGTGTAGTGCGGGTCGTCCAGGGTGTAGCGCTGGTGCAGGTAGGTGAGGCCGTCCAGGTGGTCGCCGCTGGAGCCCTCGTCCTGATCGAACGTCCAGCCGTGGTCGCCCATCAGCCAGCTGACCACCGAGACATCGATCAACGGCTCGAGGCCCTTCAAGGCGCGCAGGATCAGCGTGCGATGAGCCCAGGGGCAGGCCAGCGACACATAGAGGTGATAGCGGCCGGCTTCGGCGGCGGGGAGCTGATTGCGCCGTTGCGCGTTTTCGCGCTGGAAGGCGCCGTCCTTGCTGTTTTCGTACCACTGGTCATGCCAGCGGCCATCGATCAAAAGGCCCATGCCGAGCTCCTGGGAGTGGTGATTCTCGTTGGAGCCCAGTCTACGGCGTATCGTTCGGGCAACTAGCGCAAAGACTGCAGGGTATTGATCGACTTGTTCGATGATTCAGCTGGCAGTGCGGGCATCCCAATAGCGGGTAGCCGTCGCGAACGCCTCGTCGCGATCCTGCCCCAGGCCGCGCAAGGCCAAGGCCATGGTTGCCAGCACCGCCGATTCGCCATAGCTGTCCTCGGCTTCACCACGCCAGACCGCCTGCAGGTGCTCGGGTTGCAGAGTCGCCGGCTTGACGTGCCGTTGGGCGCTCATGGACGGCCACTCCTCGTCCCATGCCTCGCCGTCGGCGGTGCCGTAGAGGTGGCTGATGACATCGGGATTGATCTCGATCTCGCCGCCATCTCCCTTCACCACGATCGCGCGGTCACCGAGCAGGCGGCTCGCCTCGCGGTGCACGGCCTGGTAGCCCGGGTGGAAGATACTCTGCAGGCCGCAACGCGCCGACAACGGGTTGAGCACCCTGGCCAGCGAATGGATCGGCGAGCGCAGGCCCAGGGTGTTGCGCAGGTCGATCATCCGTTGCAACTGGGGTGCCCAGTCCTGCAGAGGGAAGAACGCCAGGCACTGATCATCCAGGGCCTTTGCCACCGCATCCCAGTCGCGGCACAGCGGAATCTCCAGTAGCGCGAGCAACTGCTCGCTGTACATCCGCCCGGCGGTATGAGCACCGCCGCCATGCATCATGATCCGCACGCCGTTGGCCGCCAGGCATTTGGCCGCCAGCAGATACCAGGGCAGGTGGCGTTTCTTGCCGGCGTAGGTCGGCCAGTCCAGGTCCACGGCCAGGGCAGGAGCCTGCAGGTGCGCGCGCAGGGCCTCGGTGAAGCCCGCCAGCTCGTCGGCGCTTTCCTCCTTGTGCCGCAGAAGCATGAGGAAGGCACCCAGCTGGGTGTCCTCGACCTTGCCTTCAAGCAACAGGGTCATGGCGGCGCGGGCTTCTTCGCGGTCAAGGCCGCGCGCGCCACGCTTGCCCTTGCCCAGGATGCGCACGAATTCGGCGAAGGGGTGTTCAGCCGGGGTTTCCAGGGTCAGCGGACGAGGTTCGTTCATATGCAATTGGTCGGCTTCGGCAGGCCCGCCAGCTTGGCGGCAAGTTTGGCGGGAGTGCCATTGAACAGGCGATTGAGGTGCGGGCTGTTGCCCTTTTCCGGGCCCAGTTTGAGCGCGGCGTACTTGATCAGCGGACGGGTGGCCGGTGACAGCTGGTACTGCGCGTAGAACTGGCGCAGCAGCTCGAGGATGTCCCAGTGATCGGGGGTCAGGGCGATCTGTTCGCGTTTGGCCAGGGCCTCGGCCACTTCAGGAGACCACTCTTGCAGGTCGGCCAGAAAGCCGTCCTTGTCCAGGGCGATCTGCCGATCGCCGACAGTCAGGGTAGTCATAGCCAGGTGTTGACCTTGTCGTAGTGAAGCGACAGTCCGACGAAGGCCGCGTAATCGACCGCCTTGGCGAGGTCTGTGCTGATGGCACGGGCCTGGAGGTCTTCGTCGAGGACGAACAACCGCGGCCCGATCGCCGCAGCCTGCAGCGCCCGCTGTGGCGTACTGCCAGGTTGCAGGGCATGGACCGCGTCGCCGCAGAGCAACAGCGCATCCTCGGGCCCCAGCAGGCGCAGGCAGCTGCTCAAGCGATTGTCGCCGAAGGGCGAATGGGCAATGACATGAAGAGTCGTCATCAGAGGGTCACCACCTGGTCGAATCGGGCTATCAGGGCGGCCAGCGCAGCGGCATCCAGCACCTGCACCGGCAGGTCCAGCACGCTGTGCTCGAGGCCGCGCTCAGCCAGGCTATGAGCGCACGCATACAGCTCGTCGACGCCGAACATGGGCAAGGCCTGCAAGTTGGCGGACAGGTTTTTCTGCTGGAGCAGGGCAGGCTGTTGCCCACCGCTCAGCTGGAATACACCGTCATCGAGAAACAGCATCCCCAAGGGCAGGTCGAAGGCTCCGCCTGCCAGCGCGATGTCCAGCGCCTCGCGCGCCGACAGGCCGCTCCACGGCGCCTGGCGGCTGATGATCAATATGGATTTGGCCATCTCAATCGCCTCCAAAACAGACCAGTCGATCGGCAAGCTGCGTCGCCTCGTGCAATTGACCCAGGCCACTCAGTTCCCATGGCCCCGGCAGGTTGGCCGCCGGTCGCTGGTAGCGGTTGGCTTCGTCGTCGTTGAGCACGCCACGGCGCAGGGCCGCGGCGATGCACACCACGGCATCAAGCTGCTGCTCGGTGACAAAATCGCGCCATTGGGCAGCAATGTCCGTTTCATCCTGCGGCGCTACCACGTTGGCAGAAGCGCTGTGCACGCCGTCCTGGTAGAAGAACAGCCGGGCAATCTCATGCCCACCGGCCAGCGCGGCCTGGGCAAAACGCAGGGCGCGGCGCGAGGAGGGCGCATGGGCCGGGGAAAAAACCGCGATAGCGAATTTCATGAAGGGCTCTGTCAGCGAATCTGCCGCCATGATAAAGCAAAAAGCCCGCACCTGGAGGCGCGGGCTAGTGTCCGCAGCGGGGCAGGCGTCAGACCTGTTCCTTGCTCTGCGGCAGGAACCAGTTCAGCACCACCGCGCAGATGCCGCCCGTGGCCACGCCCGATTCCAGCACGTTGCGCAGCGCCGCCGGCATGTGCGCCAGGAACTCCGGCACCTGCGCCACACCCAGGCCCAGCGCCAGCGACACCGCGATGATCAGCAATGCGCGGCGGTCCAGGCGGGTGCTGGCCAGGATGTTGATGCCCGAGGCCGCGACCGCACCGAACATCACCATGGCCGCGCCGCCGAGCACTGGCTCCGGCACCGCCTGGATCACACCGGCCACGCTCGGGAACAGGCCCAGCAGCACCAGCATCGCCGCGATCCAGATGCCGATATGGCGGCTGGCGATGCCCGTCAGCTGGATCACTCCATTGTTCTGGGCAAAGATCGAGCTCGGGAAGGTGTTGAACAACCCTGCCAGCAGCGAGTTGGCACCGTTGACCAGCACGCCGCCCTTGATCCGCTGCATCCACACCGGCCCTTCGACCGGCTGGCGCGACACCTTGCTGGTGGCGGTGACGTCGCCAATGGCTTCGAGTGAAGTCACCAGGTAGATCACCAGCATCGGAATGAACAGCGCCCACGAGAAGCTCAGGCCGAAATGCAGCGGCATCGGCACCTGGAACAGCGCGGCCTCATGCATGCCGGTGAAGTCCAGCCGGCCCATGTAGCCCGCAAGCGCATAGCCCACGGCCAGGGCGATGACGATGGCGCAGCTGCGCATCCACACCACCGGCACACGGTTGAGCGCCACGATGATGGCCAGCACCACGCCCGACAGCAGCAGGTTGTCGCCGTTGGCGAACGTGCCGTTGCCCATGGCCGTGAACCCACCACCCATGCTGATCAGCCCGACCTTGATCAGGGTCAGGCCGATCATCAGCACCACGATGCCGGTGACCAGCGGCGTGATCAGCCGCTTGATGAACGGCAGGATGCGCGACACGCCCATCTCCACGAAGGATCCGGCGATCACCACGCCAAAGATCGCGGCCATCACACCTTCCACCGGTGTGCCTTGCTTGACCATCAGCGCGCCGCCCGCGATCAGCGGCCCGACAAAGTTGAAGCTGGTGCCCTGGACGATCAGCAGCCCAGCGCCGAATGGTCCAAAGCGACGGCATTGCACAAAGGTCGCGATGCCTGAGATCACCAGCGACATCGAGACGATCAGGTTGGTATCGCGCGCCGAGACACCCAGCGCCTGGCAGATCAGCAGGCCAGGGGTGACGATCGGCACGATGATCGCCAGCAGGTGCTGCAACGCCGCCAGCATGCCGATCAACGGCCGAGGCTTGTCCTCAAGGCCCAGCACCAGTTCGTTGTTGGGCGCGGCCGCGTTCGGCTCATGTTCGATGGAACTCATGGGTAAGCTGCCCCGGCAGAAAAAGGAGCGCATTCTACGGCCCGATGCCGCGCAGCGGTAGTACCAGACGCCCACAAAAAAGCCCGCCGAAGCGGGCTTTCTCCAGACGTTTACCTGTCAGTCATCACGACCCATGATGCCGAACAGCTGCAGCAGGCTGACGAACAGGTTGTAGATCGATACATACAGGCTGATGGTCGCCATGATGTAGTTGCGCTCGCCGCCGTGGATGATCGCGCTGGTCTGGAACAGAATGCAGACCGACGAGAAGAGTACGAAGCCAGCGCTGATCGCCAGTTGCAGGCCGCTGATCTGGAAGAAGAAGCTGGCCACCACGGCACCCAGCAGGACGAAGAAGCCCGCGGTGATGAAACCGCTGAGGAAGCTCATGTCCTTGCGGGTGATCAGCACGTAGGCCGACAGGCCACCGAAAACCAGGGCGGTCATGGCGAAGGCGGAGCTCACCACCTCGGCGCCACCGGCCATGCCCAGGTAGCGGTTGAGGATCGGGCCGAGGATGAAGCCCATGAAGCCGGTCAGGGCAAAGGTCGAGACCAGGCCCCAGGCCGAATCACGCAGCTTGTTGGTCAGGAAGAACAGACCGTAGAAGCCGATCAGCACGACGAAGATGTTCGGGTAACCCACCCGCATCTGCTGGGCGACGAAAGCCATGACGCCGCTGAAGGCGAGGGTGAGTGCCAGCAGGCTGTACGTGTTGCGCAGGATGCGGCTAACCTCCTGCTGCTCGACCTGCTGGCCGTGGTTCAGTGCATAATCCTGTTCGCGCATGGCGACACTCCTGTGGGTTTTGTAACGTGAAGATGCAAGGATGATATCAGAGCCTCCGCAGCCCGCGACACACAGAGTTTGACAGCTTGTTTCATTACGGTATTATGGCCGCCGCAAAACGAAGGAAGCGTGGCCGAGTGGTTTAAGGCAACGGTCTTGAAAACCGTCGATGGGCAACTATCCTAGAGTTCGAATCTCTACGCTTCCGCCATCATTTCTCATTGAAGCCCTGATTTTGTCAGGGCTTTTTTGTGCCCGATCGCCTCTGGCCCATACCTTCGGAGTTCCTTGCCAGCGGATCGCGCGCCCATCAAGCGCGCGGGCAAGCAGTCACTTACTCACGCATCTTGCCATTGCCCCGAGTGGTTGATGGCACGGGGCAGAGTGTGACCTTACTCAATCCACAGTCTGTTGCGCAGCGGTATCGACGGCGGGGGCCGGCACGCTCGGTTTTGCCTTCGCACGATTTCGTCGGTCCTGGCTGCGTTGCCGCGAAGCCTGCTGCTTCGCATGGATCGCCTGGGCGGCGGTCACAGTGCCAGCGGCTTCACCGTTCAAGTCCAGGCGCGGCGCGTTCTCCACCATGCTTGCCCAGTACCGAGCGCCCCGGCACCAGGTAGAGATGCCCAGCTTCAGCTGTTCGCGGGTTATTCCGAGCAGCTCCAGGTGTTGTTCGGCATCCTTGAAAATGCCCTCCTTGAGCGGAACCTTTGGGGCCGGATTGACGGGGAAGGCCAATGGAAAATGCTTCTGCAATGGCCAGATCGCTTCCACCGCCGGATCCTGCTCACGAGGCTTCTTCTGTGGCGAGGGCTTCCGCTTGGGGGGCGCCGCGCGCTCAGTCTTTGTCTGCTCTTTTTCAGCCCGCAGGCGGTCACGTAGTCCAGCTAGTTGTTCAAAACCCATCGTTCAATTCACTGCTTCGAGGTTGATTGCGTGGCGCAAGGATATTCCATGTAGCGCCTGGGGGCAGCCTAAACAGGATGAATTGCCGATGGTTTCTTGAATGCGCGAAGGTTACTTGTGCTTGAAAGCCGCGTGTCGCGAGCGGCGGGGGGCAGTAACAGGACCCTTGGCAGACGCTGAAAAAGGGCCCTCGCGCGGCGCTGGAAACCAGCCCGGGTGCCGGCTTCCAGGGCGCGCCTATCAACCCTTGGCAGTCCCCACCAGCGAATCGATCAACCGCGCAGTCGCGGTATCGCCGTTTTCCAGGACCATCTGGCGAACCGACTTGCCGAACGCCGGCACCGGCGTGTCGAAGGTGAATTGCGACTTGCCCTGGTAGCCGGCAACGAAGCGGATCACGTCTTCGGACCAGAGGATGCGGTTCAATGCAGATCCGCGGTAGTTCTCCATGAACGCCGCCGCCAGCGGGGTGGTGCCGTCCAGGTCTACGGCATCCAGGTTGGCGCCAGCGGCGACCAGCGCTTGAGCATAGACGTGCTTACGTTGGGCCATGCAGGCGTGCAGGGCGGTCTCTCCACCGTAGGCCGCGGCATTCACGTCACTGCCCTTGAGCAGCGTCTGGAACAGCGCCTGGGCCTGTGGGTTTTCGCGGTCGCGGCCATGCAACTGGTCGGCCCGGCCGCAGAACAGCGCCAACGGGGTGTAGCCGTACACGTTGTGTTCCTTCAGGTCTTCCTTGCCGGCCAGCATGATCATGTGCTCGAGACTGCAGCCAGGGAAATCGATGCCCGCCAGACAGGTCATCAAGCGTGTGTTGCCTTGGATATCCCGGCGTTTCGGGTCGGCGCCTGCCGAGATCAGCTAATAAATCTGATTTTTTGAACATCGTCTGATGGCGAGCCCGAATCCACACATGTCTCGAAGAGGGCCGGGATTCAAGCTGCCGCATTAGACAAAAAGCGCGTGCTTGCACGTGGCCTGCTCAGGAGGGCTGCTTAGAAAGGAACCGAGCGGGTGTATCTGCAAGCCACAGCCCCTTCTGTATTCTGAAACCCCGCAAACTTATGTCTGCGGGGGGCTTCTTTGAGCGCAGTAGTAGGGCAGGTTACTTTTTCGCCTCCAGCTCCGGATCTGCCGAACGAATGATGAATGCCTGGGTGAGTTCCGGCAGATGCTGCAGGAGCCACTCGGCCATGGCGATTTCCTGGGGAAGAATCTTCTCGCACGCCGCTTTCGTTCCGCTATCACCAGCGGCTTCAGCTGCCGCAATCAGTACTGTGTAGGTTGCGATCTCGACATTTTCGAAGACGTAACCGGCCATGGCACCTTTGATCACCTCATCACTCATCAGCGAGCCGCCGACAGCTTGTCCAAAGGCCATCAGTTTTCCAGTGATGTCCTTCAACGTCGATGAACTGCCACCCAAGCGTGTCAGGCATTCCTCGACGAGCTTCTGCTGACCCAGCGTTTCGTCGATATGCTGGTCTATCCGCGCCTTGAGCTTTGGATAATGTTCCAGTCGCTCTGATTGAGCACGTAACATCTTCTCGGCCTGCTGCTCCATAGCATGGGCATCACGAAGCCAATCCAGTAGATTCTCTTGTGGAGTTGCCATGGCGGTGTCCTCGATAGTTAAGGTCATCGATAGAAACCCGTTGCGCGTCGAGTTCAGATAATGCGACGAAGCGTTATAGCCGTTGACATCCTCCCCGGTTAAACCGGGGTTTCGGCTGCTGGCCACCTTACAGGTTGGGTGCTCCCCGGGGCCGGGTGCGACATACAGTCGAGAAAGCTGACCGCGTCCATCGGTCGCTTCATGTAGTAGCCCTGTCCTTCATCGCAGGTAAGCGAGCTCAACAGCTCCAGCTGCTCGGCGGTTTCAATACCCTCGGCAGTGACCGTGAGCGACAAAGCATGTCCCAGTCCGACGATTGCCTTGACGATAGAGTGATCGCTCTCGGTCTCTCCAAGGCGACTGACGAAGCTCTTGTCGATCTTCAAGCCGTCAAAAGGAAATGACCTTAGATAGCTGAGGGATGAGTAGCCTGTACCGAAGTCGTCCATGGCGAGCCGGACGCCAAGGTCTTTGAGTGCGCGCATGATGACAAGCGCTCCCTCGGCGTCCTCGAGCATGACGCTTTCCGTGAGTTCAAGCTCCAAACGCGCAGCCCGCAGGCCTGAGCGCGACAGCACGGCCTCCACACGCTCGAGCAATTGCTCTGACTGGAAGTCCTTGGAAGACAGATTCACCGAAACAAAAAGATCCTCAGGCCAGTCAAGCGCGCTAGTGCATGCGGCGTGCAGCACCCAGTCACTCAGCGATGTGATGAGCCCGGTCTGCTCGGCTATTGGGATGAATGTCTCCGGTGACACCAGGCCTCGATCCGGGTGCTGCCAGCGAACCAGTGCTTCCGCGCCTACCATGCGTCCATCGCAGAGCCGGTAACGAGGCTGGAAATGCAAGCGCAATTCGCCATTCTTGATGCCGTAGCGAAGATCGCTTTCCAGACGCCTGCGCTCTATGATCCTGGCATTCATGGCACCTGCGTAGAAGCGCCAGGTACCACGCCCGCTGGCTTTGGCTTCGTACAGCGCGATGTCTGAGTATCGAAGGAGTTCGGCCGCCTGTAA
Organism: Pseudomonas fluorescens; assembly: GCF_902498185.1. GTDB lineage: Bacteria > Pseudomonadota > Gammaproteobacteria > Pseudomonadales > Pseudomonadaceae > Aquipseudomonas > Aquipseudomonas fluorescens_BS. The sequence continues at coordinate 414,408 of NZ_CABVIX010000001.1, forward strand.
CCCGTCGGTCGGGGACAGTGCGATTCCTATGCTCGCGCTTATATGAACGTCCTGCTCATCGAGTTGAATCGGTTGCTCGATGGCGTGGATCAATCTGAGGCAAAGTGTTTCGATTTCCGCGTGCTGGACAGCCGAGGTGACGATTATGACAAATTCGTCTCCACCTATTCGTGCAACCAGATCTGCGCTACGCACACAGTCTTTCAAGCGCCGTGCAGTCTCAAGGAGGACACGATCACCCAATGCATGACCTAACAGGTCGTTTACCGGCTTGAACCGATCAAGGTCTATGCTCAGCATTACCAGCGGCTGTGTACTGGGCGCTGAAAATATCAGTCTTTCTTCAAGGAAGTCGCGCAGGCCTTTTCTGTTCGCGAGGCCCGTGAGAACGTCATGCTCGGAGAGATACTCGATTCTCTTTCGAGCTTCGACTTCTTCAGTAATGTCCTTTGCAGTTCCGCGGTAACCTTTCCCGTCCATGCTCTTGGCCGTGACAAGTATTACTCGCTTGGCTTTACAATGATCCTGGCAAGTGACCTCGAAGGAAGCGTTCGCGCCTTTGCACTGTTGGCCGAGCCAGTCAAGAACCGGTCCATCGTCACGGACAAACAATTCATCAATTGCAGCACCTAGCCAGCGCTTGACTTGCAAGCCGGTGATCACCTCGAAGCGGTCAGAGAGGTAGATGAAGCGCCCCTTGCCGTCAACCTCCCATATCCAGTCGGAACTTGCCTGCGCAACATCTCGAAACCGCGCTTCACTCACGGCTAATGCTTTCTGGCTACGCTCCACTTCGGCATGACTCAGATCCAGCGAGATGGCAGCGGCCGTAGTACGCCGCAAGACCATCCACGTCATTGAATAGACGATCAGCCCGAGCACTCCAAGCAGCGGAAGGATGAACGTAAGCATGTCATGCCCCGGAGTCGGCGCGTCCCACATGACGCCCCCGGCACTGCCGTCGTAGCCCAGCTTCAGTCCCGACTCGTTTGCGCTTGCGCTACCTATAAATCGCAGGTGGCTGATCCCAAAGTCGTTACCCAGGGCGTCAAGGCGCCCACTGTCGAGCAGTTGCGCAAAGACAAGAACCGAAGCTTGGCCATCTTCTTCACGCGCGACCGTTGGGTCGGTGCCAGGCGTAATGGCCGCGGCAGCAATCACTGCCAGGGTGCCGTTGACGTTGACGAAGGTGTTCATCGGCTTACCTTGGGCTTCCCCTGCCCGGGCCGCCTCCAGGATGTCTGCGACGGGTCGCGCAAGCCATTCTGCTGCGGCGACCGTGGAATGCTTCCCATTGATCACGGAATAGACTGTCTGGTCTGACTGCGCAATAACGAAAAGCCCGTTGATGCCGAAATCCGGAAACAGCGTGGGTCCGAGATTTTCGTTCGCAAACGCCCAGTCGGTATCAACCTTCAAGTGAAGATTCTTGTAAGTATCCCCCCAGAAGGCGTAGTCCCGCGTGGTCAATACCAGATGCTCGGACAGCGATTCAATTGCCTTGGTAGCGAGGAATTCAGTTTTCTTCGCCTCTGAACGGTCAAGGTCGAGCGCAAAATAGACCGATACAGCGCTCGCAACCAGAAGAATCAGCGTCAAGAACCCCGTAGGCACCAGGAGCGAAGCCCTGGCCAAACTAGCGCTGGACGTCTCGCGCTTTGGCGTGAATTCATGAGTCACGGTCGGAGTCATTATGGCAGCCTGAGAATTGTGGTTTGGCGCCTGTTTATCGGCTGGCAGAGAGACGGCTTTAACCGAGCGTGAAAAATGATCTTGCGACTCGATTTACTGAACCTTGAAAGCGGTGCGCCTTCCAAATCGCATAACTTGGAGGATCCACCATGCAACCAAAAACCGAAGGACTTGAAGAACAAGGCCCTAGCCGCGTGCCTTTCATCAACGATCCGGAAAAGCCGTCGTCGCCGCCTTTGAATGACGCTGATGCCACTGATGCAGCAGAGGCGGAGAAGGACATCGAGGACGACGGGGAGTCGATCTAGACAGGGGTAGGACGGTGTTTGATACCTGCCACCTGAACTCAGCTGTCGAGGGCTGGCAGCTGAAGAGAGCTGGCGCCGAAAGGCGCCTATAAGCGGTTGATTACCGGTTGCGGAGAGTGTCCAGCGCCGGTGACCACACATTATGGTCGCATCGGTGACACACGATAGAGTCCTGTGCCTCATGGTAGGTCGGGAAACCGCAGCTCACGCAGCAATATAATCCCGCACTCGGTGGTGATGAATATTCAGGCCGGTGCTCGTCAGGGAGCACCGACAGCCCAGGGCGAGTGTCCTCGGGGCCGTAAAAGTACAAGCTGATGTCGCCATCGGTTTCCAACAGGCCGAGTCGAACTTGACCCAGGTGCTCCACGCCTTGCTGTCGCATCTCCATGAACAGCTCGTTCGATGAGATATTCAAATTCCGCAGGGAGTGGATTTCATACATCCCATCCTTCACCACTGTTATTGGCAATCCATCGATCCAGGCTTCGCATGCCTTGCTTCGCGTCATGAGGTAGACAGTGCCGCGATAAAGCAGCAGGAGCGTAAGGAACACGAGGGCTACAGGGAGCAGTGGCACGTCTTCGTAGAAAGTGACATCGCCTGCGGCAGAGCCAAGCGTAAGAATGACTACGAGTTCAAAGCGGGAAAGCTGTTTGATTCCGCGTCGACCGCTGAACTTGAGGAAGAAGAACACGGCTGCGAAGGCTGCAAAAACGCGGACGGCGACTTCGAGAAGAAAGGTCAGAGGGAAGTCGCCCAGGAGCATCCGTTGCAGATCAAAAGAGACCATTCTTTTCCCCATCCCGTGGCAGTCCCTTGAATCATAGGTTGACCGCCTGGCTCAGGCCTAGTTCATGACTGGACAACGTTAACTCTGGCCTTACCGCTGGGAGGGCCAGGATGAGCTTGGTGATACTTTCTTTGGTATGACTATGAGATCATCCCGCAAACGACTCCCGGCTACCGCTGGAGCCTGCTGGCGGACGCTCACGAACGTCGAGCAGCCGATTCCTACCGCGACAGCCTGGACTCACCGATGCAACAGAATTCCCCAGAAGAAATTATCCGCAATGCGTTGCAACGGTCTCACGCCAGGCTTCGGAAACAACACGAGCTTGTTGTGGGGTTCGGCGTGGCTTCCCTCCGGATCTCGAGTTTGGACGAGTTACTGACACAGGCGTGCTCAACCGTTGCCCAAGGCATGGAAACCCGGTTCGCCAAGGTGCTCACACCGGTATTGGGTGGGGAGGAGTTCGTCCTTTCTCACGGGGTAGGCTGGGAGACTTCCGACATTGGACACGCTCGGGTAGGTAATGACGAGGCCAGTCCGGCGGGCTATGCCATCGCCACCAATCGCCCGGTGCTCTCGAACCATCTCGGTAAGGAAAATCGTTTCAGAACACCCTCGCTCCTCAAGAAATACGGCATCGAGCGTGCTATCAACGTTCCCATTCGCGGAACCTCCTCTCCATTCGGTGTATTGGAAGCCGATAGCGGCGACGGCGAGGACTTCATCGAGACTGACCTGGTATTCATGGAGGGCATCTCGAATGTCATCGCCATGTCGGTCGAACGAATGTCAGCGGGCGCCGAGGATGAAAGACCGAGCCTGTACTCGGAGAGTGTGCTCAATGCCAGTCCGGATTGCGTGAAGATCCTCGCAAGAAGCGGCGAGGTCGAGTTCATGAACGAGGCGGGCATGTGCCTGATGCATATCGGTGAACTTGCGCATGTGCAAGGTCAGCCCTGGTCGCAGCTGTGGCCTGATGAATCGCGTGACGCTGTTCTGGACGCCATCGAGAAAGTGAGAGCGGGAGAGTCAACGCGCTTCGAGGGGTTCTGCCCGACCGCTTCAGGGCAGCCAAAGTGGTGGGACGTTACCGCGGCACCGATCTTTGACAACGAAGGTGAAGTGGAAAGGATCATTGCTGTCTCCAGGGATATCACCGAACGTCATCTGCATGAGGTCAAGCTGGAGACCTTGATCGATGCCCAGCACAGTCGATTGAACGAAAACGATTTCCACCTGGAGGAAATTCACCATCGGGTGAAGAACAGCTTGCACCTGGTGAACACATTACTGCTGCTGCAAGCCAACCTGGCTGCCGACGATGCGGTCAAGCTCCAGCTGCAGACAGCCGCAGGCCGAGTCGTGACCATCGCCAGCGTGCATGAGCGCCTTTATCAGGATGCGGAAAACCAACAGGTAACCGCATCGGACTACCTTGCCTCGTTGCTGGGTGATCTGGGCAAAGCCATTGCTGACCGGGAAATTCTCCTGGAGGCTGACCCCTTCATCTTGCCGCCCGAGCGCATGGCCCCGCTTGGCCTGGTGATTTCCGAGCTGATCACCAACTCGCTGAAGTACGGCAAGGGCACTATCAGTGTCAGCGTAAGAGAAGCGGTCGATCATGCGCTTATCACGGTCTCCGACCAGGGTGATGGCTTCCCTGAGTCGTATCCCAAACCCACCGGCACTGGCCTGGGTATGAGACTGGTGAAAAGCTATTCTGGTTATGGGAGCGCAGCGGTCACGGTCGGTGAAGCCTCGGAGAAAAGTACCATTCGAGTACGGTTCAAGCTGTAGGGGCGGCGCTTCAATTACGGTGACTGAACAATCCCAGTCCGCCCTGTATCAAGGTTCCAGAGTGTGTTCTATTCCGATCCGGATGCGCGAGGAGCGGTTGTATGGACAATACGACCCTGGCTTTTCTGATCTTTGCATGTAGCCATCCAGAAGCGCTTGAGCAGGTTCGAGCGCTTACCGAGGCTGAGGCAACCGAGGCCGGCGAGCCGCTTCCCGACCTCAGGGAAACCATGATTGCCCAGATTCTGTCCGCCGAGGCAAAAGCTCAGGGCGTCAGCCTCGACGCGTTGATTCGGGAAGCAGTCGGTCCGACCCTGGAACACGGCGAGAAGCATCCGGCGTCGAATCCGGACGTGCCTGGCCTCGAGAAGTACAACCGCATGCGGGACTTCGAGGCTTCGCCCGAGCCATCTGGCATCGCCAAGTCCTCCCGCACCTCCAAGCGCTCAGCCCCCCAGGCCCTGCAATTCTGCGTGCAAAAGCACGATGCAACTCGGCTTCACTACGATTTTCGCCTGGAGCTGGACGGCACTCTCAAGAGTTGGGCGATTCCCAAGGGCCCGTGCTTCGATCCCAAGGTGAAGCGATTGTCGGTGCATGTGGAAGACCACCCGTTGGAGTATGCGACTTTCGAGGGAAGTATCCCCCAGGGGCACTACGGCGCGGGCGACGTCATCGTCTGGGACCGGGGCATGTGGATTCCCCAGGGAGATCCGGCTGAGGCCTATAGAAAGGGCCGGCTGAAATTCGAGCTGCGGGGCGAGAAGCTCTCTGGCCTGTGGAATCTGGTTCGCACCCACATCGAGGGCAAGCAGGAGCAGTGGTTTTTGATCAAGCATCAGGACGAGGCTGCACGGCCACTGGCCGAATTCGACGTGGTTAGCGAACAGCCGAACAGCGTACTCAGCGACAGGACGATCATTCCCAGGAAGCGTGGCCGGGTCAGGTCATTTTCTGCCGAAAAGACCAGCACCGACGCCCCCGCGCTGATGAGCGAAAACGCCAAGTCGGCGCCGCTTCCGGAGACACTGGCGCCCCAGCTGGCGACCTTGGTCGAAGCCAGTCCGCAAAGCGAAGACTGGCGGTACGAGATCAAGTTCGACGGTTATCGCATGCTGTGCAGGGTGGATGGGGCGGACATCCGGCTGCTGACCCGTAACGGCCACGACTGGACGCTCAAGCTGCCCAGGCAGGCCACTGCGGTGTCTTCGCTCGATCTGGAGAGCGCCTGGTTGGACGGCGAGATCGTGATCACCGACGAGAGCGGGCTGCCCAGCTTCCAGATGCTGCAGAACGCGTTCGATGCGGGCAAGAACCAGGACATTGTCTACTACCTGTTTGACCTTCCTTACCTCAACGGGCTCGACCTGCGTGACGTTCCGGTCGAGGTCAGGCGGAAAATGCTCAAGCAGGTGATGGAGAAATCAACCGATCCGATCCTTCGGTTTTCGGAAGACTTCACCGAAGACGTTGATGGGTTGATGAACAGCGCCTGCCAGATGAGGATGGAAGGACTCATCGGCAAGCGACTCGGGAGCAGCTATGTCTCCCGGCGAAGTGACAGCTGGATCAAGCTCAAGTGCAAGCACCGCCAGGAGTTCGTCATCGTCGGCTATACCGATCCGAAGGGCGCCCGCAGCGGCTTTGGCGCGCTTGTGCTCGCCCTCACGGATCAAGCCAGCGGTGAGCTTCGGCACGCCGGCAAGGTCGGCACTGGTTTCACTGAGGCGACGCTGGCGACCATCCTGCAGACGCTGCTGCCGCTTGAGCAGAAGAAGGTGCCGGTGGTCAACCCACCGAAGGGTGTCGACGCGAGGGGGATTCACTGGCTGAAGCCGACGCTTCTTGCGGAGGTCACCTTCGCCGAGATCACCTCGGATGGCGTGGTAAGACATGCGGTGTTCCAGGGCATCCGCACAGACAAACCCGCCAAGGACATCACCATCGAGCAGCCGGCACCCGTACCCAAGGCAGCGACGCGTGCAAAGACAACGGCAATGAAAGCTCCGAGCGGCAAGGTTCGTATAACGCATCCGGAACGCGTGATCGATCCTGGCAGTGGCTTGACCAAGCGTGATCTCGCGGAATATTACGCGCAGGTTTCCCCATGGCTCCTGCCTCATCTCAAAGACCGTCCTATCGCGTTGGTGAGGGCCCCAGACGGAATCACGGGCGAACTGTTCTTCCAGAAGAATGCTGACCGACTGGCCATCCCCAACATCACCACGGTACCGAAAGCCGACGCTGGCAAGGCAGGGATAGTGATCAACAGTGTGGAGGCACTGGTAGGCGCGGTGCAGATGAGCACCATCGAACTGCATTCCTGGAACGGCACGACAGAACATATCGACCAGCCTGACCGCTTCGTGCTCGACCTTGACCCCGACCCGGCGTTGCCTTGGAAAGCCATGGTCGAGGCTACGCAACTGACCCTCGTGGTGCTGGACGAGCTTGGCCTCGAGTCCTTTCTCAAGACCAGCGGAGGGAAGGGGATCCATATCATGGTCCCGCTGACGCCGGAGGCTTCCTGGGAAGAAGTGAAGTCATTCAGCCAGGCCGTGGTCAAGTACATTGCCAAGCTCATACCGGACCGCTTCTCTGCCGTGCTGGGGCCCAGGAATCGTATCGGCAAGATCTTCATCGATTACTTGCGCAACAGTAAGGGTGCCACGACCGCGAATGTCTATGCGGCCAGGGCTCGGGAAGGGCTGCCTGTCTCCGTGCCCATTTTCCGGGAAGAAATAGCGGACCTGCAGTCTGCTGCAAAATGGAATATCACGAATCTGCATGAACGCTTGGATGAGCTTGCAGGTGATGATCCCTGGTCGGAGATGGCCACGACTCGGCAGCTGATTTCTTCAGAAATGAAGCAGCGGATCGGGATGAAGCAGAAGGAGTAGACGGACACTCACCCGACCCTTCGGTGGGTTCATGTCCGTCATTCCTGGTCAGGCGTTGATGCCCGCCGCAGCGCCGGGGACAAGAATGACCTTGCGGCAGTCATCTTGCTTCTGATCAAACATCTTGTAGCCCATGGCTGCATCTTCCAGGGGCATACGGTGAGTGATGATCGTCTCCGGACGCAGCCGCCCGGCCTCGATATGCTCCAGCAGCTCGGGCAGGTACTTGTGCACGTGGGTCTGACCCATCTTGAAGGTCAGGCCTTTGTCGAAGGCGTCGCCAAACATGAAGGCATGGATGAAACCGGCGTAGACGCCCGGTACGCTCACGATACCGCCGCGGCGCACGGCTGCGATGGCCTGGCGCAGGGCTTTGCCGCTGCTTCCTTCAAGCTTGAGGGTAGTCAGCACTGTTTCGGTGGTGCTGCCCTTGGCTTCGAAACCGACCGCATCGATCACCGCGTCGACACCGCGCATACCCGGCGTCTGGCGGATGATGCTATCTGCAGGGTCGTCGTCCTGCTCGAAGTTGATCGGGATCACACCGTAGGCGTCGCGGGCGTAGGCCAGTCGATAATCGTTGCCGTCGACCATGAAGATGGTCTGGGCGCCCAGCATCTGCGCGCACGCGGCGCTCAGCAGGCCAACGGGCCCGGCGCCGTAGATCGCCAAGGTCGAACCCTGCCCGACTTGCGCATTGATAACGGCTTGCCAGGCGGTGGGCAGGATGTCGGAAAGGAACAGCACTTTCTCATCCGGCAGGGCTGTGGGCACCTTGAATGGCCCAACATTGGCCTGAGGCACGCGGACATAGTCAGCTTGGCCCCCGGGAATGCCACCATACAGGTGGCTGAAGCCGAACAACGCCGCGCCAGGCGGTATCGCTTTCTTGTTGATGATCGCGCCGCGTCCCGTGTTGGTGGTTTCGCAGGCCGCAAAGAGGTCGTGCTGGCAGAAGAAGCAGCTGCCGCATGCGATCACGAAGGGAATCACCACCCGGTCCCCGCGCTTGAGGTGGGTGACGGCGCTGCCAGTGTCTTCGACTACGCCCATGAATTCATGGCCGAAGATATCGCCGTGCTCCGTCGCCGGGATCTTGCCCCGGTAGAGGTGCAGGTCCGAACCGCAGATGGCAGTGGCAGTCACCCGCAGGATGATATCGTCCGCGGCCTGGATAGTCGGGTCAGGGACAGTGTCTACCCTGACATCGTTTGCACCGTGGTAGGTCAATGCTCTCATGATGATGGACTCCTGCAGAGGCGTGATTGTCGAGAGGCCTGTGCAGGTGAAGCCAAAAGATGGGCAAAGTTCAGGCGCAGGGCGTGAGCGGCGTGCAGGGCGCAGTGACCGTCTCTGGCCGGATGACGATCGCAAGGCGATTCATTCTCCGCCCTTCATCCGCCTGGCCACCACATAAAGCCCCAGCCCGGCCAGTGCCGTGGCCGCACCGATGTAACCGGTGCTGGTCCAGCCGTACCCGGAGGCAATCGCCATGCCGCCAAACCAGGGGCCCAGTGCATTGGCCAGGTTGAACGCCGCATGGTTCGACGCGGCTGCCAGGCTCGGCGCCTCGTGGGCAATGTCCATCAGGCGGATCTGCAGGGGGGCTGCCAGTGCGATCATGGTGCCGACCAGGCCGATGCTCAGCAGGATTCCCCACTGCGAACTGGCAGCGAAGGGGAAGAGCGCGAGCACTGCGATCGACCACACCAGCACCAGTCCTACTGCACGGAACTGCAGCCGGTCGAACAGCTTGCCTCCCGCAATGTTGCCGATGATCCCGCCCATACCGAATGCCGCCAAGCCTACTGGAATCCACTGCGGTGACGCCTTGGTGACCTCGAGGATGGTCGGGGCCAGGTAACTGAATACGCAGAACATGCCGGCGAAACCGATGGAAGCGATGGCGAGCGCCATCCACACCTGCGGCAGGCGAAACGCCTGCAGCTCCTTGCGCGGATCGCTGCGCGACTCATCGTGGCGTTGCGGAACGAAGCGCCATACGAGCGCTACGGTGCACAGCGCGATCGCGCCTACCAGCACAAATGCGGATCGCCAGCCGAAGAACTGGCCCAGGTAGGTCGCTATCGGGTTGCCCAGCAGCATCGCCAGGGTAAGGCCCATCATCACCCTTGCCACGGCTCCGGCTCGCTGGTTGGTTGGCACCATGCTCGAAGCAACCACTGCGGCGATACCGAAGTACGCGCCATGGGGAAGGCCGCTGATGAACCGGAATGCAATCAGGCCGGAGTACGACGGGGCGAATGCGGTCGCCAGGTTTCCAAGGACATACAGCGCCATCAATAGCACAAGCATGTGCTTGCGCAGCAGCTTCGCGCCCAGAATCGCCAACGTCGGCGCACCGACCATCACGCCTAGGGCATAGGCACTGATGGCATGGCCTACCTGAGGCTCGCTCAACTGCAGGTTGGTGGCGATATCGGGCATCAGGCCCATGATGGCGAATTCGCCTGTGCCGATGGCAAAGCTCCCCAACGCCATGGCGGCTTCCATCTTGACGACAGCGCTCTTCGGAACGGCGAGCGGTGGCGTTTCATGAATAGACATCAGATTCCTTTTTCGAAACACGCTGAAACGTTAAAGGCGTGATCTTAGTCAATTGACAGTAATGGCGTCGAGCGCGAGAGGGCATCAGCCGAGGGACGGGACCTCTTGTAGCCGGCCGCATAGTGGCAATCAGGTCCACCATGAGCTATTACCCATTAACCGGCATTGGGCCGGAGTGAGGTGCTGTTATGAAGAGTCTGTTAGTCGACCATTGGTGGGCAAAGATTCCGGAAGCGGGCAGTTATGGCCTGGCAGCAGCAAGAGAGAAGCTTTTGGCGATAGAGGCGATCGAGCAGAGAATCTCTCAAACTGACGGGCCGGATGCGGCGGATCACGTCCTGGCCCATGGGGCCATCAAGCATGCCTTGAAGCGGTGTATCGAATTCCATGAGGGGGCGCCTGGGCTGACCATCCAGGACTTGTACATCAATTATGGATTTGCGACGCAAAAGGCCCTCGCTGCGGAAAGGGCAATCGATCTGGAGCTCGATAACATCGATTTTTGAAGCGGTCCTGCGGAAAGTCCACGAGGGCGGGCGATGAAGCTGTGGAGATCCACCATCACCAGCCCTGGATCCGGCAACGCCGCGGTTCTCTCGTGATAAAAGCTGTGCACCCAAAAAGCTTGTGTCCAAGTATCCGCACCGATCATCCGATACCCCTCCGATTCCGTCCGCGACCATTGCCAAGCGCCACAGTTCCGCTACTGTTGCTGTGCGGACAAGATCAACAAGACAAGAGTCGTAGGAGGGTCTGAATGAGAATTCGTGGGGACCGTTTCTGGTCATGGGCAGATCCAACACTTCACCATCGTACGCACGATGAAACCTTCGATGATGGCACGCACATCGATGTGCAGGTGCGGCTGTCGCGTACGGGGGCGACGCAGATGTTCATCGGCGTGTATGCCGCATCCGGGATGGCGTTGCACGAGGAGGCACATGACACCCGTCCCGGGGAGTCCATGACCCGCGCGCTGGCCTGGGGTGTGGGACGGGCGAGAAAGATCGCCGGTGACTGTGTGCCACATGTCCCGCGGCGTGCGCCTGTCATGGCTGCGCAGCTCAGATGCACCAGCTAGGTTCTGACGCGCAGAGGGCGGACGATTGAACCTCCAGCGTCGGCCTCGGATCGAAGCACTACAGCCCGTTGCGGAGATCCGACATGAACAAAGACACCGGCAGCACGCCTTCCCAGCGCACGCAGGGCGAGGTCGAGCGCGATAACGATGCGCTCAGGCCCGATCCACAGGCGCCCGATGATCAGAAGACCACGGCGCAGCGCACGGCAAGAGAGCAAGGCACGACCGAGGATGGCAAGAAGCTGCCGGAATGATCGTGTCGCGGTCTCGATGCCTTGTATCATCCTGAAGCCACTTCACCACGGGCACCCCTGCAGGTGCCCAGCGCTCGGATGACCCACATGAATGCTCCTTTTTTTCGCCAGGCCACTCCCAAGGACGCCTCCCGCTGCTTCGAAATCGAAACCACCGCCTATGAAGGGGACGAGGCCGCGACGCTCGAAAAGATTGCCACGCGCATTGCCCTGTACCCGGAAGGTTTCCTGGTGATGGAGCTGGAAGGCGAGGTCATCGGTTTCATCAACAGCGGCTGCGCGCATGAGGTGGTCATGTCTCAGGAGTCTTTCAAAGAGCTCGTCGGCCATGACCCGCTGGCCCCGAACGTTGTCATCATGTCGGTCGTGATCGATCCGGCCCAGCAAGGCCGCGGTCTGGCCTTGATGATGATGGCGCGGTTCGTGGCGCAGATGCGCGAGGCGGGCAAGCGCAGCATTCACCTGATGTGCAAGGAGCGGCATGTGGGGCTCTACGAACGCATGGGCTATCGCTACGTCAGGCCTTCCACCTCGGATCACGGCGGCATGGCGTGGGATGAGATGGTGATGGAGTTCTGATCAGCCAATCATCTGATCTGGTTTTTTCCCTCCAATCTGAATCTGTTTCCATATCAGCCGTCACTCGACAATAGGTCCTGAGCCCAGCCTTCAGCGGCGTGCGCTGGGCCTGAGATGCCTGCCGTGCCGCCAATGCTGAATGAGGTCATCATGATCAAGCTTGCTGCTTTCCTGGGTGGATTTCTGTTGCTGACGATTCTGATCGGCCTCCTGGGTACCATCCCGCCAAGCTGAAACCGCACCTTCCGTCAGGTCCGCGGCTCCCGCCCCGGGCCCCAACCCCTCTGCGTCAGTCGTTGTGACCGATCGGTCATGTTCGTTGACCAACGGTCTGCGCTGATGGCCCTCTGGTTGGAGCCGCTCGTGTAATCTCCGGCGCTTTTTACCCCCGGCCACACGTCGTGCTGGCCATTTGCCGTGGAGTTGAGCTATACATGGAATGCAAGAAGGGCACTGCAGCAATGCTGGAGTGGCGTAACCGTTTTCTGAGCGAAGGTGTTCTGCAAGAAGAGGATTATGACCAGGCACTGCGCAGCGCCGAGGCTCTGGAGCATTCGGGTGTGATCAATGCCAGGGAGTGGATCGAGCTGGTCCGCCAGGCCAATGCGGCGTTGTTGCGTCTGCGCTGACGCTGCTGTGTTGCAGTGGAAAAACTGTCCACAAAAATCGTGGGTAGGTCTGTGGATAAATCGCTGTAAGCCACATGAGCGGCGGGCTTCGTTAAATTGTGTAGAAATTGTACAACTCTTATCGGGCCAGTTTGAGGCGCGATGACCGTGCCTTCAGCCCAACCTGCGCTGGGCGCCCGCCAGCACCACTCGGTTGCGACCCTGCGCCTTGGCCAGGTAAAGGGCCTGGTCGGCTTGAGCCAGCAGGGTGTCGAGTGAACTGAGGTTGCCATGGGCTTCGCAACCGCCCAAGCCGACGCTCACCGTGATCCGTGCGACTTGACCGCGTTGTTCCACGTAGAGCTCCTGCACGGCGCGGCGTAATCGCTCGGCGGTGAATCTGCCCTGCTCGGGAGACTGGCCGGGCAGGACGACGACAAACTCCTCGCCCCCCAGTCGTGCGAACAACTCGCCGCCGTGGAGGTGGTCGCGGACGGTCTGGGCAAACAGCCTGAGCACCTGGTCACCATGGGCATGGCCATACCGGTCGTTGATGGCCTTGAAGTGGTCGATGTCCATCATCAGCACCGCCAGGGGCAATGGCTGGGCGTGCTGCTGCCGGGCCTGAAGCAGTGCATTGGCCTGTAGGGTAAAGGCGCTGCGGCTCAGCGCGCTGGTCAGATGGTCGGTGTCGGCTCGATGCCTGAGCTGGCGCAGGAGACTGCGGTTCGCCTGGCTGACACAGGCCACTACCAGAGGTCCGAGCACCAGCATCGCGATACCCATGCGTGCGGACATCAGCGCCGTGATGCCTTGCCCTGATTGCGGAATGTTGAAATGCACGAGGTGCTGCGCTACCGCTACGATCAGAGCACTGCCGGCCAGCAGCGTCAGCAGGGCAACCAGAAACGGCGAATAGGTCAAGGCACACCAGAGCAGGGCGGCGATCGGGAATGCAATCGCCCCAGGGCCCCCGAGCGCAATGCTCAGCGACAGCGAGACCAGCAGCACCAGCAGGGGAGCAAAGCGTATCGGCTGGGTGCTGCCACGCAGCAAGGCGCTGGGGGATGGTGCGGTAAGCATCGCTGGGAGGATGAGGATACTGGTGGAGAACTGTTCGCTGAACCAGGCCAGCCAAGTGGCGCGCAGCGATTGCTCGAACCAGGGCGCTGCGATGACGCAGGCCAGGCTGGCGGCCACTGCCGCACCCACCGCGCAGGCGCCGAACAGGCACAAGACGCCGTGGGGCGTGCGCAGGCGGCGATGGGCGCGGGGCAGGCGCATCAAGAGTTGCCTTACGGTGATGACCACGCTGAGGTTGCACAGGTTGAGCCACAGTGCGGGTTGCCAGGGGCTGCCGCAGGCAAGATCGGCGCCTGTCATCGCCAGGTAGATCAATGCAAAGCCGAGCGGATTGGCCTGGCGAGGATAGCGTAGTAGCACGCCGGCGATGACCGCATTGACCGGCCAGAACAACGACAGCGATTCGATCGGGCGGGCCAGAATGCCTGCCAGTGTCAGTCCGAAGGTCAAGCTCGGCAGTAACAGCCATGGCGCCAGGCGTGAGTAGGCGGGCTTTACCATGAAGGCTGACCGGCAAGCAGAGGTGGAATCCACGACATCTTCCGGAACCTGGAATTTTGGATCCAAGCAGTGTGGTAAAGATGCCCTTTGATGTCAATTGGATATTATCGAGGCTGTGCGTCGCCTCTCAGTAGTCCATGAAAAACCCCGCCGAAGCGGGGTTTCTTGTCATTTATGTCGGTGACGGCGCTTGTGCTTCTTCTTGCTGCCGCCGTTGTCACCCAGGTGGTTGCCGATCGCACCCCCCGCAGCGCCTCCCAGGCCCGCGCCGATCGTCGAGCCGGTGGAGCCGCCCATCTTGCCGCCGAGCAGCGAGCCGCCGGCCGAACCCAGGCCGCCACCAATGGCTGCCTCGGTGCGGTTGCCCTTGCGGGCGCCGACGGCGCTACCCGCCGCGCCACCTACGCCTGCGCCAATTGCCGCGCCCGCGCTGCCACCCATTTGCTGGCCAACGACGTTGCCCAGAACGCCTCCAAGTCCGCCGCCAATGGCAGCAGTACCGTCACCGGCCAGTGCGCCCTGGCACAGCAACAGGCCCAGCGCGAAACAAGGCAGAGTCAAACGCATGGTGTGAACCTCGAAAAAATCAGTCAGGGAACAGGGCACCGCGCGAATGGCAGCTGGCCCGGGGGAAATCATCGGTTGTGACGGCCTTGATAGCGGCGATCGTCGTCACGGTCGTGACGGCGGTCATGCTTGTGACGGTGGTCGTCACGATAACCGCCGTCACGGTCATGGTAGTGGTGGCTATGGCAGCCGGTAAGCAACAGGACGGCGGCTACCAGCGAAATGCCTGCAAGACGGTTCAGCACAATATAGGTCCTTGATCAGCAAGGGTTTCCTTGGTAACACCTCAGACCGGTAATTCTCCATTTTGTTTCCGTGCAGGCAAAATTTTACCGTCTCTCAAAGAGCAGTATCGATTTTCTGGTGTCTGCAGGGTGGCGCACCACCGTGCGCCGATCCTGCCGGTGATGTTCTACTTGGCGGGCTTGATGTCGAGGATTACCCCGTTGGTAATTTGCACCAGCACGTAATGATCGCCCATTTTTACCCAATGGCTTTCCTTCTTGGGCTCGGGCAGGCCCTTGGCTTTCCAGCCGGCGAACGCCGCATCATCGCGCTTGTACTGATCGGGCACCTTGTCACCGACCTCCACTTCGCGGTTGCGGGTTTCCGGTTCCTGAATGCTCTCCTCGGAAGGCTGGGCCGCGATGGCCGGCACAGACAGGTAGGACAGGCTGGTGCCCAGGATCAGGGCGGACAGGAGCGAGCGAGAGTTCATGCAGATTTCCTTCTGAATACGTGTTTTATTGCGACCTCCGGGGGCACTCAAGAATTCAATTTGTCGGCGCAGCAATGCTAGAGTCCGCTTCTTTGATTTCGAGGATTCATCATGCGAGTTGTCCTGGCGTTGTCTGCAGCGATGCTGCTGGCCGGTTGTGCGTCGTCGACCATGGAAGCAGCACGCGGCCACGCGCCGACCGCGCAACTGGATTCACAGAAAGCCCAGGAAATCGTCGCCCAGTGCCTGCAGTTCAGTTGGCAGGATGAGGCGGTGTTCGGAGTCGATGCCAGTGGCTACCTGGAACCGCGCAAGCAGGGCGGCTTCACCGTCTATACCCGCGATGCCGAGTCGTTCGCCGACATCTACACGCAAGCCGGTGGGACGCGGGTCGATTACTACGCCCAGAAAAGCGACAGCGTTGCCCTGCGCCGCAAGGCCGCTGCGGCGACCTGCCTGTAGCACGCCTGTCCTGGATCAGGACAGGAAACCACCGTCCACATTGAGCGCCACCCCCGTGGTGTAGGTGGACGCATCGCTCGCCAGGTACAGCACTGCGCCGGCCATTTCCTTCGGGTCGGCAACGCGCCTGAGCGGGATCTGCTGCAGGGCGACGTTGAGGATGGCATCGTTTTTCACCAGCGCCGAGGCAAACCGGGTGTCGGTCAGGCCCGGCAGCAGCGCGTTGCAGCGGATACCAAACTGCGCGCATTCCTTGGCGAATACCTTGGTCATGTTGATCACCGCTGCCTTGGTGACCGAGTAGATACCCTGGAAATGCCCGGGCGATACGCCATTGATCGACGCTACGTTGATGATGCTGCCGCCGCCCGTTTCCCGCATCAGCTTGCCAGCTTCGACTGACATGAAGAAATAACCCCGGATGTTCACGTCCACCGTCTTCTGGAAGGCGCCAGGGTCTGTATCCAGGACGTTGCAGAACTGCGGGTTCGTGGCGGCATTGTTGACCAGAATGTCCAAGCGCCCGAATTGTTCGCGGATAGCGGCAAATGTCTGGGCGATCTGCTCCATCTCACCGATATGGCACGCCACCGCTGTGGCCTTGCCACCTGCGGCCACGATGGCATCGGCGACCTGCTGGCACCCCTCGAGCTTGCGGCTGGAGACGATCACGTGGGCTCCTTGTTGTGCGAGCAGGCGGGCAATCGACTCACCAATACCGCGGCTGGCGCCGGACACAAAGGCGATCTTGCCGTCGAGGTCGAACAGTTGGGTCTTGGACATGGTGTTTTCCTGTTTGGATGTCGTCAGAGACTGGATTTGGCGATGACCTGCAGGCTCATCTGCTCCAGCAGCGCATTCATGTGGATGAACTGGGCAAAGCGCTTGTCCTGGGTCTGGCCATGGTAGAAGCGGTAGTAGATCTGCTGCACGATCCCGGCCAGGCGAAACAGGCCGTAGGTGTAGTAGAAATCGAAGTTGTCGATGACGAGGCCTGCGCGTTGGGCGTAGTAATCGACAAACTGGCGCCGGGTAAGCATGCCTGGGGCGTTGCTCGGCTGGCGGCGCATCAGTTGCACCGGCGCCGGGTCGCCCGCCTCGATCCAGTAGGCAAGGCTGTTGCCCAGGTCCATCAGCGGATCGCCGATCGTGGCCATTTCCCAGTCCAGCACGCCGATGATCTGCATAGGGTTGCTGGCGTCGAGGATCACATTGTCGAACCGGTAATCGTTGTGCACGATGGCCGGGTGTGGATGGTCTTCGGGCATCTTCTCGTGCAGCCAGGCAGTCACCTTCTCCCAGCGTGGCGCGTCCGGGGTCAGGGCCTTGGCGTAGCGTGCGGTCCAGCCTTCGATCTGGCGTTGCACATAGCCTTCGGGCTTGCCCAGATCCCCGAGGCCGCAAGTGCTGTAGTCGACCTGGTGCAGTTGCACGAGACGGTCGATGAAGCTCTTGCACAAGGCCTCGGTGTGGCTGGCGTCCAGCCCCAGATCCGGCGGCAGGTCTGCGCGAAGGATAATCCCCTGGACACGCTCCATGACATAGAACTCGCCGCCGATCAGCGATTCGTCGGTGCAATGCGCATAGGCTTTGGGGCAGAAGGGAAAGCCTGCATTGAGCTGGTTGAGAATGCGGTACTCGCGGCCCATGTCGTGGGCGGACTTGGCCTTGTGGCCAAAGGGCGGTCTGCGTAGCACCAGCTCCTGGCCCGGATACTGGATCAGGTACGTGAGGTTGGATGCACCCCCAGGGAACTGGCTGATCGCCGGAGCGCCGGAGAGAGTCGGGATCCGGGCCTTGAGATAGGTGTCGATGACCGCTGTATCGAGTTCTTCGCCGGGACGTACCTGGGTGGACTGGTCAGTGAGCGTCATGCATCTGCCTTGTTGTTGTAGGTCAGTGACTATTGGCTAATCTAATTCTGGGGTGAGATCGGAACAAGCGTCCCTAGGCCTTATTGGCGCGGGTGTTGCCCATCGATCAACACTCCTGATGCGTGCGTTCACGCGGTCAAAAAAAAAGACCGAAGCGCATCACGCTACGGTCTTTCTTCCTGGCCGGGTCGCCGTTACTCAGGCTGGGAACAGCTCGCTGAGTTTCATCGAAAGCATCATGTCGCCCTCGACTCGCAGCTTGCCGCCCATGAAGGCCTGCATGCCGTCGGTCTCGCCGCTGACCAGGCCCTTGAGGGTCTCGCTGTCCATCACCAGGGTGCAATTGGCATCAGGGTTTTCGCCTTCCTGCAAGTCGCAGGTGCCGTCCTTGATAATCAGCGCGTAGTGCTTGTCTTCATCGGTGATGTTGAAACCGAACACCAGGTCCAGGCCAGCGGCGGCGGCAGGGTTGAACTTGGCTTGCATCGCTTCGACAGCTTTTGCTACATCGCTCATGGTGCGTTCCTTATCTAGTGGTGGTGGCGGCCGCCAATGGGCCGCCATGGGCCGGGCCTATCGATAGGTGACAAGCTCCGGCGCCCTCAACAGCTGCACATGGGCTTGGCTGTTGAAGGAAGCCAGGGCCACGTCGCGGCCGCGGTACTTGAGCTGGCTCAGCGACGTGTTGATGATCTGCCAGTTCAGCGCGAAGGCTTGGCTGGGTGAAATCCGGGTAACCAGGTGGAGCAGGGCGGCGATGGTGCCGCCCGAGGTGAAGATGGCGATGTTCTCGCCGTTGCCGGCCTGCTCCAGCACGCGTTGCAGGCCCCCGTCGACGCGGGCAGTGAACGCCTGCCAGCTCTCCAGACCGTCGCTGGGATGGTCGCCATCATGCCAGCGCTGCACCATCAGGGCGAACAGGCGCTGGAACTCGCTCCGGTTCTGCAACACATTGCCCAGCACATGCGGCGCCGCTGGCTCCTCTGGCAGCAGTCCTGGCAGCAACGCACGAATGACCCCTTCGGCATCGAACTCGTTGAAGGCTGGATCCGTCTCGATGGCAGGCACCGGGCGACCCGCATCGTGCAGGCACTGAAGCGTTAGCCGCGCGGTGTCCTGCTGGCGCCGGAGGTCACCGGCAAGGCAGCGGTCCAGGCGCAGGCCGAGCTGGACCAAGTGTTCGCCAAGCGCCTGACTCTGCTGCACACCCACGGGGGAGAGGACGTCGTAGTCGTCGGCGCCGAATGAAGCCTGGCCATGTCGAATCAGATAAATGCTGCCCACGTCGGTCGTCCGGCTGTGGTGAGGGTTGCTGCGAGGTTAGGTTGCAGCCGGATGGCTGTCAACGAGAAAACATACAAGCGTTTGAAAAGGTCGTTTGAACTGTGTTGCGTGCGTTTTCCCATGCTGGCAGCCAGTGGGGCGCACCGGTATGCTTGCAACAGTTTCGCGCCGCTACGGCGCAGGTACATCAAAGGAGTCAACGTGGAGTTTCTTGCTGAGTACGCAAGTTTTCTCGCCAAAACGGCAACCCTGGTGATCGCCATCCTGATCATCCTCTCGGGCATTGCTGGCTTGCGCAGCAAGGGCCGGCGCAAACCTGGCGGGCAATTGCAGGTCACCCGCCTGAACGATTTCTACAAGGAGCTTCGCGAGCGGCTCGAGTCGGGCCTGTTCGACAAGGCCCAGCTCAAGGCGCTGCGCAAGCAACAGGCCAAGACGCTCAAGCAGCAGAAGAAAAAGCCCGACGAGAAGAGTCGCGTGTTCGTGCTCGATTTCGACGGCGACATCAAGGCCTCGGCCACCGAGAGCCTTCGTAACGAGATCACTGCGCTGCTGACCCTGGCCACTCCGCGCGATGAGGTGGTCCTGCGGCTTGAAAGCGGCGGCGGGCTGGTGCATAGCTATGGCCTGGCGGCCTCGCAACTGGCGCGTATCCGCCAGGCGGGCGTGCCGTTGACCGTTTGCATCGACAAGGTGGCCGCGAGCGGCGGCTACATGATGGCCTGCATCGGCGAGAAGATCATCAGCGCGCCGTTCGCCGTGCTCGGCTCGATCGGCGTGGTGGCCCAACTGCCCAACGTCAACCGCTTGCTCAAGAAGCACAACATCGACGTCGAAGTACTCACCGCAGGGGAGTACAAGCGCACCCTGACCGTGTTCGGCGAAAACACCGAGAAGGGCCGCGAGAAATTCCAGGACGACCTCGACGTTACCCACAAGCTGTTCAAGGACTTTGTTTCTCGTTATCGCCCACAGCTGCACATCGATGATGTCGCCACTGGCGAAGTCTGGCTGGGGGAGGCCGCGCTCAACAAGCAACTGGTGGACGAGCTGCGTACCAGTGACGAGTACCTCAGCGACCGTGCCCGTAATGCCAACTTGTACCACCTGCATTATGCCGAGCGCAAAAGCTTCCAACAGCGTGTAGGGCTCGCCGCCAGTGGTTCGATCGAGAGTGCCCTGATCAGCCTGTGGAGCAAGCTTGGACGTTTTCGCTAAAGCTTTGACCCCCTTGAAGATTTTTTCCATTCAAGGGGTTGCAAGCTGTCTGCAATGCGGACATAATGGCGTCCATTGAAGCGCGGCAAGCTTGAAAAAGTTCAGCGTTTTCAAGGAGATAGCGAAGCGTGAAGCGGCTGTTTCCGATCTTTGAGGCCGAGTAGCAAAGTGGTTATGCTCCGGATTGCAAATCCGTCTACGCCGGTTCGATTCCGACCTCGGCCTCCATATTTGAAAGCCCCGCAGATGAAAATTTGCGGGGCTTTTTCTTGGGCCTCTCATACTGGCCGATCTCAAAAGTTGACTGCATAGAAGCAAGTCATATTGGCCGGCAAGCGGGGTGTGGGCTATTACTCCTTGTTCGCAATAAACCGAAACAAGGGGGTCACATGGCTTGGGTCGTCCAACTGACCGACAGTGAAGGCAATGTACTCTACAGCTCCGGGCTGTCCTCCAGCGGAACGCGGGTGGTCTGTAGCGCTGCGATCGAGGCTGAAACCTTCGATTCCGAAGCCAAGGCCAGGTCCATGTTTTTCTGGATTCACCGCAATGCGGATCTGCAGCGCTTCGACTTGAAAGCGGTCTCCCTTCCTGCGTTTGACCAGGATGGGGTTGCCAGTACGCCTTTGATGAAGTCCGGGATTGCACTTCGGGGGCTGCTGGGAGGTCATACTCGTACACGATGAGGAGATCCCCATGACGGACGAGAGCAAGACTCAGCAAGAGCGTAGCAATGTCCCCGCGCATTCCACCGAGGAAGAGAAGGCGCGGCTCAAGGACAAGAACAAGGACGGCATCCCTCCCGGGGCGGAATGACCGGAAGCAATCGGCAGACAAAGAAAAACCCGCCAGAGGCGGGTTCAAAGAACGTATCGAAGCCTGGTCAGTGTGCCTGGCTAGTTGTCGTAAATTCGTGAAGATCGTGTCATCAGGGCATGCATGAGTTATTCATGCGCCAGCTGCAGGTCATTGATCACACACACGGATCCATCTTCGCCCAACGTGGCGTCGCTGTAGTCAACCTGGTTGTAGACCCCGCCATGGAAGTTGAAGGTCTGGGCCTGCCAGGTTGCCGCCATTTGCAGCGGACCGGATGTTCCCGTGCGCCCATTGCACTTGGCAGTAACCGTGGCCACGCCCTGGCCGGTGACTTCGATGGTCACGCTGAAGCGCGCCCCGAGGGGTACGTCTGAAAGTACGTTGCTGCTGACAGGAGTGACCTGGTTGAAGTCCTGCCGGAAACCCAGGGTGATCTTGCCTTTGTTCCAGAACACCTTGATGGCAGGGCTGTCGTCACCTTTGACATGCAGTTGTGAAATCACCACTTTCAACGCGGCGTTGACCTTCTCCAGGGTCATTTCCTGCAGGTTGCGGTGAATTGTTGCGCTTGCCAGCGGCCAATAAGTAGCTTCCTTCCACTCACAGCGGGTCCGATGGGTACTCTTGCTGGAGGCGCCCCGGGTCGGGGCGCTCATGCGGACGGAGCCGTCGCTAAGACGTTTTATGACTTCGGGCAAGATCGCCAGGGCCTGCGCGCCGCTGAGTTCGAGCGCTACCGGGTTGGTCGGGGATTTAGCAACTGGGGTAGTGATGGTCAAGTTGTCCATGTTTACAGCCATCGTATATCTCCTCGGTGAAAAATCAGACGCTACCTATTTGTCCGAGACGACGGATAAAGTTCCATTGGCCTGTCAGTAATTGACCGCGGGGCTCGTTAGGCCTATACAGGCGGCCAGCGAAACAGGAGCCGCCCATGCACGACGAAGATGACATCCACGAGCCGGAGCACGATCACCTGCTCGATCACGAATTCCACGAGCGCGAAGAGCAGGAGCCGGATGCCTCTTCCTTTGAAGATGCGCTGGATGAGGAGGAGGACGAAGCGTTGGCGGACGAGCTCGATGGCATGGACCACCCCGCCTGGCATGACGATGTCGAATGAGCGGGCGCGGCGCAAGACCGCGTCGTGGGCCAGCGGCCTCAGCGGCGATCGAGTGAATAACGCCCTGCGCCGGTGACCGCAAGCAGCAATAGCCCGCCTACAATGCTCAGGTTCTTGAAGAACTGAACCGTGTTGGCGCTGCGCTCAGGATCGACCATGTTCCAGAAGGGATGGCCGATCAGTGCGGTGCCGATCACGAACAGCGCAAACAATAGCGCCAGCGGCCTGGTATAGAAGCCCAGCACCAGCAAGATTCCGACCACCAGTTCCATGATCACGGCTACTACCGCTGCCAGTGTGGGCGCTGGCGCGCCGAGGGAGGCGAGGTAGCCGACCGTGCCGTCGAAAGCGGTAAGCTTTCCCCAGCCGGCTGATATGAACAGAATCATCATGAAAACACGGGCAATCAGAATGATGACGTCGCGTTGACCTTCGAGCAGGCTGTAGCGCATGGCGGCATTCCCAGTGGAGAGGGGTCATCTTCCACTCTAGCCGCAGGCAGCGTCCTTCGCGGACGCCAGGCAGCAAAAAGGCGCCATCAAGGCGCCTTTGTCAAAAATGGTGCGAGTGGCGGGACTCGAACCCGCAAGGCTCACGCCGGCAGATTTTAAGTCTGCTGTGTATACCAATTCCACCACACTCGCACGCTTGAAAGGGTCGATGACCAGCATGCTTCGGTAAAGAAGAGCCCAGGAGCCAATGCGTTCGCTCCGCAATCAAGCGCGCTTTATAACCCATCGTTATAGGTGCGTCAACCGCGCGACCTTTCTCCTGCGGTATCGGCTAGCGCTTGTATGCCGTACGTAACGAGTTCGTTGACGTCGCGATATCATTAAGCCATCCTTTCTTCGCTATAAATCCTGACCTGCGTCGACGCGGTAAACCAAGTGAAACCGGAAGTTTGTCTTCCCAGGCGTTGTCCGCGGGCGCTATTGTCTAGGCTCATTACAAACTGCAGTGCCTTGTGGAGTCACCATGGTGTCGACAGACTGCCCAGATCTTCCGGTGATGGCCGCTACCCGCTATGAGCAATTGGTCCAATCGGTTGTCGATTACGCCATCTATATGCTCGATCCGACTGGTCGTGTCGTGTCGTGGAATGCGGGCGCGCAGCGCATCAAGGGCTACCGCGCGGAAGAAGTGATCGGCCGGCATTTCTCGTTGTTCTTTACCGAGCAGGATTGCGCTGATGGCCGGCCTGAACGGCTGCTCAAGCTCGCCTTGACCACGGGCGTTGCGCAGGATGAAGGCTGGCGCCGGCGCAAGGATGGCACCCAGTTCTGGGCGCTGGCGGCGATGGACGTGATCCATGATGAGCACGGCCAGGTCATCGGCCTGGCCAAGGTCACCCGCGACATCACTGACCGGCGCGACTCGGCCTTGCAGCTGGATGCCATGCGCGCGCAGCTGTTTCACGCGCAGAAACTTGAAGCGCTGGGACAGTTGACCGGCGGGCTGGCTCACGACTTCAACAACCTGCTGACCATCATCCTGGGTTCTGCCAGGCTGGCGCGCGGCAGTCGCGATCCCCAGCGCATCGAACGGCTGCTCGAGCATATTCTCGATGCCGGCGAACGCGGCTCAGCGCTCACCGGGCAACTGTTGAGCTTTGCCCGGCACAAGCACCTCAGCGTTGCCCGTATCGATGCCCGCGAGCTGGTCGAGTCCACCCGCGGCCTCGTGGCCCACGCCCTGCCGCCTGGCATCGAGCTTCGCGAAGACCTCGCGGCGGAGCTTCCGGCCATCAAGGTCGATGCCGGACAGTTGCAGATGGTGCTGCTCAACCTCATCTTCAACGCTCGCGACGCTATCGGCGAGGAGGGGCTCATCACCCTCCAGGTCACCGCCTGCGAGCTACGGGGCGAAGTGGACGACTTGCATGGGCACTTCGTGCGACTTGACGTGCGGGACACAGGCACCGGCATACCCACCCACATACTGCCTCGGATCTTCGAGCCATTCTTCACCACCAAGGCGTTCGGTAAAGGCACTGGGCTCGGGTTGAGCCAGGTGTATGGCTTTGCCAAGCAGAGCAACGGAGCGATTACCGTGACCAGCAAGGTAGGCATAGGGACGTGCATGAGCCTGTACCTGCCGGTCTGGCAAACGCACGACGACAACTGAACTGAACCGGTGACTGACGATGGTCGAATCACTGAAACGCCTTGCCACGGGTATCACAGGACTAGACCACCTGCTCAAGGGCGGGCTGGTAGCTGGATCCTCCTATGTCATCCAGGGCCACCCCGGTTCGGGAAAGACCATCCTGGCCAACCAACTGGCCTGTAATCACGTCAGGCAGCAGGGGCGGGTGCTGGTCGCGACCTTGTTGAGCGAGTCCCATGAGCGATTGTTCCAGTACCTCTCGACACTGGAGTTCTTCGATCAGAGCATGATCGGCAATCAGATCCAGTTCGTCAGTGCGTTCGATGTGCTGGAGGAGGACGGCCTGGGCGAGGTAGTGAAGATCCTGCGTCAGGAGATCGCGCGTCAGCAGGCAAGCCTGTTGATCGTCGACGGGCTGCTCAATGCCCGGTCGCGGGCCGAAACCTCGCTTGATACCAAGAAGTTCATCTCCGAGCTGCAGGGGCATGCGGCCTTCGCCGGCTGTACCGTGCTGCTGCTGACCAGCTCGCGGCTGGAGGAGGGCAGCCCCGAGCACACCATGGTGGACGGAGTGATCGAACTGAGCGAACAGCTGTTCGGCAGCCGTTCAGTACGTCTGATCCAGTTGCGCAAGACTCGTGGCAGCGGCGCTTTGGCGGGTCTGCACGAGTTCGAGATCGGCCAGTCCGGGTTACAGGTCTACCCGCGTCTGGAGTCGCTCTACAGCCTGCCGAGCCATCCTGGCACTGACATCGTGACCCGCACTTCCAGTGGCACCGAGTCGCTCGACCAAGTGCTCGCAGGTGGCCTTCCCAAGGGTGCGATCACCTTGGTGATGGGGCCGTCAGGCATCGGCAAGACGTCCTTGGGCCTGGGCTTTCTCGCGGCTTCCACCGCCGCCGAGCCGGGGCTGCATTTTGGTTTCTACGAGACGCCCGAGCGTCTGCGCCTCAAGGCCAGTGCGCTGGGTCACGACTTCCAGGAGCTCGAGCGCAAGGGCGTATTGCACCTGTGCTGGCAACCGACCACCAAGGGCTTGCTTGACCAGGTGGGCGCGCGGTTGCTGGACATGGTGCAAACCCGAGGGATCAAGCGCGTCTTGATCGACAGCCTAGGCGCGTTCCACCGGCTGGCGAACAATCCGGCGCGGCTCAACGAGTTCTTTTGCGCATTGACCGGTGAGCTACGTGCCCGGGGCGTGACCGTGGTGCTCACCTGGGAGATGCGCGACATTTTCGGCTCGGAGATCAACGCACCGGCGCCCGATCTTTCAAGCATCGTCGACAACCTCCTGCTCATGCGTTTCGTCGAGCATGATGCGCGTCTGAAACGCATGCTCTCCGTGCTCAAGGTACGTGACAGTGACTTCAATCCGGAACTGCACGAGTTTGTAATCAGTCAAAATGGCGTAACCCTGCGCCAGAGCTTTGCAGGGGTCAGTGGTGTTCTTTCGGGTACACCGGTGCCCGCGAGCGTGGGTAGATGATAGGTAGTGGACAATGCACACCATCCTGATCGTCGATGACGAGTACCTGATTGCCGATATCCTGGGCTTCGCCCTTGAGGACGCAGGCTTTCTGATCGAGAAGGCCAGCAATGGGCGCAAGGCCCTGGACGCCTTGCGCGACAAGCGGGTGGAACTGGTGATCACCGACTACATGATGCCGGTTCTCAACGGGGAGGAGTTGGTCCGGGCGATACGCGAGGAGCTGCAGCTGGTCGACCTGCCGGTGATTCTCATGAGTGGCGCGCAGGCGAGCCAGGGGCGCAACCGTCCGCAGCTGTTCGACGCAGTGTTCGACAAGCCGTTCGACATGGACAGGATGATTGCCAAGGTGCACGAACTGCTCGACACCTGAGACTGGAAACAGGATCCCGCATGGGCGGGCAATCGGGTCAAGCGCATCCGTGCGGCTTGAAGCAGCAGCGATCAGTGTTGATCATCTCCCTTTTCCGGCGCGGGATTGCCGGCCTGGATACGCTTGAAGATTTCTTCACGATGAACCTGGACATCCTTGGGCGCATCGATGCCGATCCTCACTTGCATCCCTTTTACGCCCAAAATGGTGACTTTGATGTCATCGTCGATGACGATGCTTTCGCCAACCTTGCGGGTGAGTATCAGCATGTAATTCTCCTTGGTGATGTAGAGTGCCGCGCAGTGGTCTCGCCGCGCGGCCGGGAGCGGGGCCCCTTGGCCTGTCCCTCTTCCTTATCATTAAAGACGCTTTCGGCGGATATTAATTCCCCCGCAGGCAAATTCTGTTGCCTGTCTTTAGTTGCAGGAGCTGACAGACAAAGTGTGTTTGCGCTGTCAGCGGAGGTGCTCTGAGGGGAAGGATAGGGGGCTTCGAAGCAGATGGGAAATTTCTCTGCATGATGAAGGGCATAGACTTCATCAATCAGCGACAATTGCCGCTTGCAGGTTTTGCAGAAACAGCAAAAGAGCAACTTCCTCGGGCTCCAGGCCCTTGCGCGAACGGGCGCGCGGCAGAGCGGCCAGCTGCCCGAGCGTATAGTGTTCCAGCACCGCCGGGTGAATGTAGCAACGTCGACAGACGGCCGGTGTATTGCCCAGACGCGCAGCCACCTCTCGCACAGTCGTCGCGACTTGCCGCTTGGCTTCGGTATCCGGCTCCCAGGCCAGCGGCCGCAGCAGGTGAAGCGCCAGCGCGCTGCCAGCCCAGGTGCGGTAGTCCTTGGCAGTGAAATCAGCGCCTGTGAGGCTCTGCAGGTAAAGGTTGATGTCACTAGAGCCGATGCTGTGTCGCTGACCGTGCTCGTCCAGGTACTGGAACAGCTCCTGACCCGGCAAGTCCAGGCAGCGCTTCACGATCCCGGCCAGCCTGCGGTTGCGCAAGGTGACATTGTGCTCCACGCCGCGCTTGCCGCGAAAGTTGAAGCGGATGGTGCTGCCTTTGACCTCGACGTGACGGTTGCGCAAGGTGGTGAGTCCGTAGGACTTGTTGTCGCGCAGGTATCGGCGGTTGCCGATGCGGATCAGGGTGTTGTCAAGCAGGCTTACCACCAGGGCCATGACCTTCTCGCGATCGAGTCCTGGCCGGGACAGGTGGGTATCTACCTGTTTGCGCAACTTGGGCAAGACCTTGGCGAAGGCCAGCATGCGTCCGTACTTGTGCTCGTCTCGATGCTCGCGCCATTGGACATGGTAGCGATACTGCTTGCGCCCGCGCGCGTCCCGCCCTGTGGCCTGGAGGTGTCCCTGGGGGTCGCTGCAGATCCACACATCGGTATAGGCGGGCGGGATCACCAGGGCAGCGATGCGGGCAAGCGTGTCCTTGTCGGTGACGCGTTCGCCGTCGGCGTCGTGATAGATGAAGCGGCCGCGCCACAGGCGCCGGGTCAGGCCCGGTTGGGTGTCGTCCACATAGTGCAGGGTCTGGGGCAAAGGGCAGTCGAGCATGAGCATGATCCGTTGACGGCGAGTCTAATCAATGGACCACGCCGCTTCGCCGCGGTGCCGGATTTCAACCGAGCAGCGCCACCGACTTGATCTGCGCCCACAACGTCTGCCCTGGATGCAGCCCGAGCTGGTCGGCAGAATAGCGGGTGATGCGGGCCATCAGTTGGTTGCCAGCAGCATCGAGGCTGACCAGCACATGGGCGGCATTGTCAGCGGCCCTGAACGCGCGGACCCGCACCGGCAGGCGGTTGAGAATGCTGGAGGTGCAGTCTTCGGTCAGGGTAAGGCTCACATCGCGGGCCTGCACCTTGACCCGTAGCAGGGTGCCGCTGGCCTGCTCCGGATGGGCAATGCGCAGCATCGGGCCATCGCCCGGCAGTTGCAGATCGAGCAACTGATAGTGCGGATCATGGCCGCGTACTTGCCCCTCCAGCACCACACCGGCGTCTTCGCCCTGGGCAAGCGGCAAGTCTAGCCGCGCCAGTGTTTCGGCGATGGGACCGCTGGCCTGGACCTTGCCCTGTTCAAGCAGCACGAGATAATCGGCCAGGCGTGCGACTTCGTCCTGGGCGTGGCTGACATAGACAAGCGGGATATCCAGCTCGCCATGCAGCCGCTCAAGATAAGGCAATATCTCTCGCTTGCGGGGCCCATCCAGCGCCGCCAGGGGTTCGTCCATCAACAGCAGGCGCGGGCTGCTCAATAGCGCCCGGGCGATGCCCACGCGCTGCGCCTCGCCGCCGGACAGCGTGGCGGGCTTGCGCTCGAGCAGGTGACCGATGCCCAGCAGCTGGCAGGCCTGGTCAAGACCGATCCTGCGCTCGTGGGGCGCGATGCGTCGCCAGCCGAACAGCAGGTTATCGCGCACCGTCATGAGCGCGAACAGGCTCGGCTCCTGGAAGACGTAGCCCACTGGGCGCTTGTGCGGTGGCAGGAAACAACCGCGCTCAGCGTCTTCCCACACCTCGCCGTTGACTTCGATATAGGCACTGGACGCGCGTTCGAGCCCGGCCAGGCAGCGCAGGCAGGACGTCTTGCCCGACCCCGAGTGGCCGAACAGGGCGCTGATCCCGCGGCCCGGCAAGCGCAGGTCGACATCCAGGGTAAAGTCGTCTCGGCCGAGGGTCAGCCGGACAATGATCGCATTGCGCATGTTCAGCTCCAGCCGGCCTTGGTGCGGCGACCGCCATACAGCATCAGCAGCACCAGGAAGGAGAACACCAGCATGGCACCGGCCAGCCAGTGTGCCTGCGGATAGGCCATGGCCTCGACGTGATCGAATATCTGTACCGACACCACGCGGGTCTGGTCCGGGATGTTTCCCCCGATCATCAGCACCACGCCGAATTCACCGACGGTATGGGCAAAACCCAGGATGCTCGCCGTGA
This sequence comes from Pseudomonas fluorescens, assembly GCF_902498185.1. Lineage (GTDB taxonomy): Bacteria > Pseudomonadota > Gammaproteobacteria > Pseudomonadales > Pseudomonadaceae > Aquipseudomonas > Aquipseudomonas fluorescens_BS. Next base: position 443,555 of record NZ_CABVIX010000001.1, read on the forward strand.
CAAAACCTGGGCGTGCCAGCGGCAGCACTACATGGATAAACGTGTCCCACGGGCTGGCGCGCAGGGTCGCGGCCACTTCAAGCGGGCGCTCGCCGATCGCGGTGAAGGCGTTCTGCAACGGCTGCACCACGAATGGCATGGAATACACCACCGAACCGATCACCAGCCCCGCGAAGCTGAATACCACGGTGCCCAGGCCGAGAGCCTGGGTGGCCTGGCCGATCCACCCGTGCGGGCCCAGGGCGATCAGCAGGTAGAAGCCGATGACCGTCGGCGGCAGCACCAGCGGTAGCGCCACCACCGCGCCGATCGGCCCACGCAGCCAGGAGCGCGTGCGCGCCAGCCACCAGGCGATCGGCGTGCCCACCAGCAGGAGTATCAGCGTGGTCAGGCTCGCCAGTTTCAGCGTCAGCCAGATCGCCCCAAGGTCGCTGGCATCGAGCGGCATCAGATTTCGTAACCGTAGGATCTGATCACCTCGGCGGCTTTCGGTCCCTTGAGGTACTCGACCAGTGCCTTGGCGGCCGGGTTGTCCTTGCCTTTGGAGAGGATCACCGCGTCCTGGCGAATCGGCTCATGCAGCTGGGCCGGGACGATCCAGGCCGAACCGCTTTGCACCTTGCCGTCCTTGAAGATCTGCGACAGCGCGACAAAACCGAGTTCGGCGTTGCCGGTGGAAACGAACTGGTAGGCCTGGGTGATGTTCTGGCCCTCGACCAGCTTGGGTCGGGTGGCCTCGGTCAGCTCGAGCTTGTCCAGCACCTGGGTGGCGGCCAGGCCATAGGGGGCTGTCTTGGGGTTGGCGATGGACAGATGCTGGAAGGCATTTGCCTTGAGGACCTCGCCCTTGTCGTCGACGTAGCCTTGCTTGGCCGACCACAACGCGAGCGTGCCGATGGCGTAGGTGAAGCGCGAGCCTGGCACGGTCTGGTTTTCCGCTTCGAGCTTGGCCGGGGTGCTGTCATCGGCGGCCAGGAACACCTCGAACGGCGCGCCGTTCTTGATCTGCGCGTAGAACTGCCCGGTCGCGCCAAACGCAGCTATCAGCTTGTGGCCAGTGTCCTTCTCGAAATCCTTGGCCAAGGCCTGTACAGGGGCCGTGAAATTGGCGGCGACCGCCACCTGGACTTCATCGGCCCAGGCGCTGTTCAGGGTGAACAAGGAGGCCAGGGCGAGGGGATAAAAGCGGATACGCATGAAGACAGCTCCGAAGACGGGTTATCGTTATGTGGTTGACTATATAACGACACCCTGCACAACGGAATATCCTCTGCAGTGTCACTTCTAGGCATTGATCGCGTCGCGGGCCTGCCGCGCGATCGTACGCGTCAAATCTCCCGCATCCATTGCCACGCCCAGCCGCAACCCCTGACCCGCCCACAGGTTGCTGAAATCACTCGATTCCCGGGGCTCGCTGATCGAGCGCAGGGGCATCAGCGCGCCACCCGCCAGGGGAAAGCGCGGCGCCAGTTCGCTCACTGGTCCAAGCTCGCGCATGATGCGGTTGTTGATCCCGCGCGCCAGGCGTCCGGTAAACAGGTTGGTCAGCGACGTCTCGCTGGCGGGCGCGCTGTCCAAGGCTCGCCGATGGGCGGGCGACACCTTGGCTTGAGGGCTGAACAGATAGGCCGTTCCCATCTGCACCGCCGAAGCACCGAGGGCGAGCGCGGCGACCAGGCCACGACTATCGCCAATGCCACCCGCGGCGATCACCGGCAATTTCACGGCGTCCACTACCTGCGGCACCAGCGCGAAGGTGCCGATCTGGCTGTGGATGCTTTCGGCCAGGAACATGCCGCGGTGCCCGCCGGCTTCATAGCCCATGGCGATGATCGCGTCGCAACCGTGGGCTTCGAGCCACACGGCCTCTTCCACCGTCGTGGCGCTGGAGAGCACCCTGGCGCCGCTGGCCTTGACCCGGTGCAGCAGGGCAGCCTCGGGCAGGCCAAAGTGAAAGCTCACCACCTCCGGGCGCATCGCCTCTACCAGCTGGCAGCTCTGCTCGTCGAACGGCGCGCGGTTGGACACCGGCGTCGGCGCCGCGAAGTCCGCGCCCAGCTCGTCGTAATAGGGTTTGAGCGCCTGCTTCCAGCGCGCATCGCACCCGGTGTCGGGCGCTGGGGGCTGGTGGCAGAAGAAGTTGAGGTTGAGCGGGCCTTGGCAGGCCGCCCGAAAAGCCTCGATCTCTGCGCGCACCTGATCCAGGGTCAGCATGGCGCAGGGCAGGGCGCCCAGGCCACCGGCATTGCCCACGGCAATGGCCAGGGGAGCGCCGCTGGCACCCGCCATTGGCGCCTGGAGGATGGGCACCTCGATGCCCAGAAGGTCGAGGATGCGGCGATCGGGCCAGGTGCTCATGACGGTATTCCCTGCGTGGGGGTTACAAGGCCTTGCTGACGTGAATATCGGTGATGTTGGCGGTGTCTTCGCCATGGATCTTGCGCAACGCTTCCAATGCCTGCTCTTCACTGGCGTCAGGCAACAGCGCGAAGTCCCAGCGGCGCTCGCCGTCGAGTTTGTACTTGATCACATACTTGATGGTCTGGGTCATGGCGGCTTATCTCAGTTTCGACGACGAGCGACGGATGATCTTGATCTTGTGCTTGAAGGTCGGTTTGGTCACCGCCGAGAGGGCACGCGGGCCTACGGTGTCGATGGTGATGTTCCAGAAACCGGTACTGGGCACGGTGATCTTGGCGGGGAAGTCGACGAATGCGCCACCGTGGTAGGTATGGCGGCCGCCATTCTTGAAACTACGGAAGTTGGCGTCGTTCATCAGACGGATGTTGCAGCGCTGGGTGCACTCGATAACGACGATATCGTCCTCGTTGAGGTGCTCGCGCTGGTGTACGAATTTCATTGGGCGCTCCGCAAGGGAAATGTTCAGCAAACGCGAAAGATACCACGATGTCGGGGTACACTGCCGCGCTCGGTACTGGGCCAGGGATAAATCTGCCAATCGAGGGAGCAAAACGGTCCGAATAGGGTCAAAAAATTTCTTTATGGCAGAGGGGGCGTTCGAATGAAGTGGGTCGTGGCAGCGGCGGCAGTGACGTTGGGTGGGTGTGTCAGCGTGTCTGAGCTCGAACGCTCGCATGAAACGATGGATGTGATGTCGGGCAAGTCGCCGCGCGAGTACGCTGATTGCATCAAGCAGAACCTCGCCAAGACGCGCGAAACGCTGGATGAAGAAGTCCGTGGCGACGGCTTGCGCCTGATCGTCCCGCAGAAGCTGGGGGCGGGGCCTGCTGCGCTGGTGGATATCGACAAGCGTGGCAGTGGTAGCAGCATCAAGGTATTCGAGCGGCTCAACAACTTCCCGTTGCGCCTGGGTGATGTGCGCACCGCGGCAACCCGTTGTATCTCCGGTTCTTGATCCAGCTCAGCAAATAGGCAGTTTGCAGTCCCTTTGCCGTTTCCCCGGCCTGGCCAGCGTTGTTCCGGCCAGGCTATAGCCCTACTATCCGTAGGTCTATATCGAGGAAATGGAGTCCCGTGATGTCCCTTTTTGGCCGCTTCCTGATCAGCATGCTGGTCAGCGCCTGGCCGGCAGCGCATGCAGCCGACGGCCAGGCAGTGTTCACCCAGGGTGGGCAAGACCCTGCCGCCATGGCTTGCCTGGGCTGCCATGGTCCTGACGGCAAGGGGGTCGCCGCCGCAGGCTTTCCCCGCCTGGCAGGCCTGCCAGCAGGCTATTTGAACAAGCAGCTGCATGACTTTCGCGATGGCAATCGCAAGCACGCCATCATGGAGCCATTGGCCAAGGCGCTGAGCGATGCGGAAATCGAGGCTGTCAGCGCCATGTTGGCCAACATGCCTGCCGACCCTGCTCCCGCGTTGCGTCGTCAGCAGATGAGCACTGGCCCCTCCGAGAAAATGGCCCTTTATGGCGACTGGAGCCGGCAGATTCCGGGCTGCGTGCAATGCCACGGCCTCGGTGGCGGCGGGGTGGGCGAGCATTTCCCACCTCTGGCCGGTCAGCCGGCAAGCTATCTGGCGGCCCAATTGAATGCCTGGCGCGACGGCAGCCGCGGCAACGACCCTGACCAGATGATGGCGGGCGTCGCCAAGGCAATGACCGATGCCGAGGTCACGTCGCTCGCCCGGTACTTTGCCACTCTGGCCAGTCCGGAGGTCAAGCCATGAAGCGTTCGATGCTTTTGCTGGCATGGATGGGGCTAGGCTACGCGCACGCATCCGCTGTGGTCATGGAAGATCAGTCCCAGCTGAACGTCCCCGGCAGCCAGGTTGCGCCGGTGTTTTCACCCCCTTCCGAGAGTGAACTTCCGGATAACGCCTTCGGGCGGATGGTCCGTGAGGGCCATGCGCTGTTCGTCGATACGCGCCGGCTGATGCCTGAGTCGGTGGGTAATGGCTTGAACTGCAGCAACTGCCATCTCGACCAGGGCCGCATGGCCCATTCGGCGCCGCTCTGGGGCGCCTACCCGATGTATCCGGCCTACCGCAAGAAAAACGACAAGGTGAACACCTTTGCCGAACGTATCCAGGGATGCTTCCAGTTCAGCATGAACGGCACGCCGCCTGCCGCCGACAGCCCACAGATGACGGCCCTGTCCGTGTATGCCTACTGGCTGGCGAGCAAGGCGCCGATCGCCGTGGAGACCCCGGGACGGGGCTACCCTGAAGTCCCTCGGCCAGCGGGTGGTTACGACTTCAAGCGCGGGCAGAAGGTCTACCAGGCGCACTGCGCGATCTGTCACGGCGAGCAGGGCGAAGGGCAGCAGGTGGCAGGCGACTACGTGATGCCGCCGCTGTGGGGCAGGGACTCCTATAATTGGGGCGCTGGGATGCACCGGATCAACACGGCGGCATCATTCATCAAGCACAACATGCCCCTTGGCAAGCCTGACAGCCTGAGCGATCAGCAGGCATGGGATGTAGCCGCCTGGATCAATCGTCACGAACGGCCCCAGGACCCGCGGCTGGTGGAGGGTTCGGTGGAAAAGACCCGGCTCCGGTTTCACGCCAGTGATGGCGTGAACCTGTACGGGCAGGAGGTGGATGGCGTACTCATCGGGCAGGGAACGGGCGGCAGTTGATCGGCGGCGAAACTCTTTATGTGGCGAATCTTTACGAACCTTTGGAACTATCTACACTGGGGTGTCTCTATCAAGGCGTTGTTCTGCCCAAGGCGCGGCATTGTAAGGTGACCGCCGCCTGATTAGACTGCGCCGAACCTCGTAGGCAAGCCCCTAGTTAAGGACGTATATGATCAAGAAATGCTTGTTCCCGGCCGCCGGTTACGGCACCCGCTTCCTGCCTGCTACCAAAGCCATGCCCAAGGAAATGTTGCCGGTGGTCAACAAGCCACTGATCCAGTATGGCGTTGAAGAAGCACTGGACGCTGGCCTGAGCGAGATCTCCATCGTTACCGGCCGCGGCAAGCGCGCGCTGGAAGACCACTTCGACATCAGCTACGAGCTCGAAACCCAGATCAAAGGCACCGACAAGGAAAAATACCTGGTCGGCATCCGTCGCCTGCTCGACGAGTGCTCCTTCTCCTACACCCGCCAGACCGAAATGAAGGGCCTGGGCCATGCGATTCTGACCGGCCGCCCGCTGATCGGCGACGAGCCTTTCGCGGTGGTGCTGGCGGACGACCTGTGCGTCAACCTCGAAGGTGACGGCGTACTCAAGCAGATGGTCAAGTTGTACGAGCAGTTCCGTTGCTCGATCGTCGCCATCCAGGAAGTCGACCCGCAGGAAACCAACAAGTACGGCGTGATCGCTGGCGAGATGATCCGCGACGACATCTACCGCGTTCACTCCATGGTCGAAAAGCCAAAGCCTGAAGACGCCCCGTCGAACCTGGCGATCATCGGCCGCTACATCCTGACTCCTGACATCTTCAAGCTGATCGAAGAGACCGAGCCGGGCAAGGGCGGTGAAATCCAGATCACCGACGCGCTGATGAAGCAGGCGCAAAACGGCTGCGTGATGGCCTACAAGTTCAAGGGCAAGCGCTTTGACTGTGGCGGCGCCGAGGGCTACATCGACGCAACCAACTTCTGCTTCGAGCACTTCTACAAGACAGGCAAGGCGTACTGAGTCCCACGCGTTCCCTGCCTGCGAAGCCACCCCCAGGGGTGGCTTTTTTGTTCCTGGCGCCAGTCGGCGGTATGCTGGGCGCCTGCCAAGGAGACTGAATACATGGCCTACGATTTTGATCTGTTCGTGATTGGTGCCGGGTCCGGCGGTGTACGCGCTGCGCGCTTTGCCGCAGGCTTCGGCGCAAGGGTGGCCGTTGCCGAGAGCCGCTACCTGGGGGGCACCTGCGTCAACGTCGGTTGCGTGCCGAAGAAACTGCTGGTGTACGGCGCGCATTTCGCCGACGACTTCGAGCAGGCTTCTGGCTTTGGCTGGACGGTGGAAGATGCCCAGTTCGACTGGGGTACATTGATCGCCAACAAGAACCGCGAGATCGATCGCCTCAATGGCATCTACCGCAACTTGCTGGTCAACAGCGGCGTGACCCTGCTTGAAGGCCACGCCCGTATCACCGGCGCCAATGAGGTCGAGCTCGACGGCAAACGCTATAGCGCCGAACGCATTCTCATCGCCGTGGGCGGCTGGCCGCAAATACCTGACATTGCTGGCAAGGAACTGGCCATCAGCTCCAATGAGGCGTTCTTCCTCAAGGAATTGCCGCGGCGCGTGCTGGTGGTCGGCGGCGGCTACATCGCCGTGGAGTTCGCCGGGATTTTCCAAGGCCTGGGCGCCAGCACGACCTTGCTCTACCGCAAGGAGCTGTTCCTGCGCGGCTTTGACGGCTCGGTGCGCACGCACCTGAAAGAAGAGCTCGAGAAACGCGGCCTGGACCTGCAGTTCAACAGCGACATCCAGCGCATCGACAAGCAGCAGGACGGCAGCCTCAAGGCCACCCTCAAGGACGGCCGCGAGCTGGTCGCCGACTGCGTGTTCTATGCCACCGGCCGACGCCCGATGCTCGACAACCTCGGGCTGGAAAACACCGGCGTGGAGCTTGACGAGAAGGGCTACATTCGCGTCGACGACCAGTACCAGACCACCGAGCCGTCGATTCTGGCCATTGGCGATGTGATCGGCCGCGTTCAGCTCACGCCTGTGGCGCTGGCCGAAGGCATGGCCGTGGCATGCCGCCTGTTCAAGCCTGAACAGTACCGTCCGGTGGACTACCAGAACATTCCCACCGCCGTGTTCAGCCAGCCGCCGATTGGCACCGTAGGCCTGACCGAAGAGCAGGCGCTCGAAGCCGGGCACCAGGTGCAGGTGTTCGAGAGCCGGTTCCGGCCGATGAAGCTGACCCTGACCGGCGTCCAGGAAAAGACCCTGATGAAGCTGGTGGTCGACGCCCGGACCGACCGTGTGCTCGGTTGTCACATGGTCGGACCGGATGCTGGCGAGATCGTGCAAGGGCTGGGCATCGCGCTCAAGGCTGGCGCAACCAAGCAGCAGTTCGACGAGACCATCGGCGTGCACCCGACGGCGGCCGAGGAGTTTGTGACGATGCGTACGGTTACGCGGTGATCCGCTGAGCTGAGGGCCATGTCGCGAGCAAGCCCTCAGCTCGATCCCTTCTATTAATAATCTCCTGTTATAGCCAAAACCAATCATCAGCATGAGCTTTGCCAATGAGCCTTGCGCCGCCTCATTGGGTAGGATTCTCCCATCAAGTTTTCCAAACCCCTGAAGGAGCGTCACTCATGCCTATCATCAACAGCCAGGTAAAACCGTTCAACGCTACCGCTTACCACAACGGCGAGTTCGTCGACGTGTCCGAAGCCAACCTCAAGGGCAAATGGTCGGTAGTGTTCTTCTACCCAGCCGACTTCACCTTTGTCTGCCCAACCGAGCTGGGTGACCTGGCCGACAACTACGACGAGTTCCAGAAACTCGGCGTCGAGATCTACGGCGTGTCGACCGACACCCACTTCACCCACAAAGCCTGGCACGACACCTCGGAAACCATCGGCAAGATCAAGTACCCGCTGATCGGTGACCCGACCCACGTCATCTCGCGCAACTTCGACGTGCTGATCGAAGAAGCCGGCCTGGCCGATCGCGGTACCTTCGTGATCAACCCGGAAGGCCAGATCAAGATCGTCGAGCTCAACGACGGCGGTGTAGGCCGTGACGCAACCGAGCTGCTGCGCAAGGTCAAGGCTGCCCAGTACGTTGCCGCCCACCCAGGCGAAGTCTGCCCGGCCAAGTGGAAAGAAGGCGAGGCCACCCTGGCCCCATCCCTGGACCTGGTCGGCAAGATCTAAGACCGTGAGCCAGCCGCGGGCGGTGAGCAGCCGCCACTTCTAAGTTCTCATCGCCCCGCCAGAACGCCCGGGCACCTGTGCCTGGGCGTTTTTATTTGCATAATCGAAAAAGGAAATCGCCCGTATGTTGGACGCCACTCTCAAATCGCAACTCAAAGCCTACCTGGAGCGGGTCACCCAGCCGATCGAGATCGTTGCATCCCTCGACGACGGCGCGAAATCCCGCGAAATGCACGACCTGCTGGTCGAGATCACCAGCCTTTCAAACCACATTTCCCTGCGCGTGGACGGTGACGACGCCCGTCGCCCATCGTTCTCGCTCAACCGCCCAGGGGGCAATATCAGCCTGCGCTTCGCCGGCATCCCCATGGGCCACGAATTCACCTCGCTGGTGCTGGCGCTGCTGCAAGTCGGCGGTCACCCTTCCAAGGCCAGTGCCGATGTGATCGCGCAAATCGCATCGCTCAAGGGCGAGTTCAATTTCGAGACCTACTTCTCGCTGTCCTGCCAGAATTGCCCGGACGTGGTCCAGGCACTGAACCTGATGGCCGTGCTCAACCCCAACGTGCGTCACGTGGCCATCGATGGTGCGCTGTTCCAGGATGAAGTCGAGGCGCGCAAGGTCATGGCCGTGCCGAGTCTCTACCTGAACGGTCAAGTGTTTGGCCAGGGCCGCATGGGCCTGGAAGAAATCCTCGGCAAGATCGACACCAGTGCCGGTGAGCGCCAGGCCGAGAAGATCAACGCCAAGGACGCCTTCGACGTGCTGGTGGTCGGTGGTGGCCCTGCTGGTGCGGCGGCTGCCATCTATGCGGCGCGCAAGGGCATCCGTACCGGTGTCGCGGCCGAGCGATTCGGCGGCCAGGTACTCGACACCATGGCGATCGAGAACTTCATCTCGGTCCAGGAAACCGAAGGTCCCAAGCTGGCGACTGCCCTGGAAGAGCACGTCAAGCAGTACGACGTCGACATCATGAACCTGCAGCGCGGCGAAGCGCTGATCCCGGCCACCGACGGCGGCCTGCACGAAATACGCCTGGCCAGTGGTGCCTCGCTGAAGGCCAAGTCCGTGATCCTGGCCACCGGCGCCCGCTGGCGCGAAATGAACGTGCCGGGCGAAAAGGACTACCGCAATCGTGGCGTGGCCTACTGCCCGCACTGTGATGGCCCGCTGTTCAAGGGCAAGCGCGTGGCGGTGATCGGCGGGGGCAACTCTGGCGTGGAAGCGGCGATCGACTTGGCCGGCATCGTCGCCCACGTGACCCTGATCGAGTTCGACAGCCAGCTGCGTGCCGACGCCGTGCTGCAGCGCAAGCTGCACAGCCTGCCCAACGTCAAGGTGATCACCAGCGCGCTGACCACCGAAGTGCTGGGCGATGGCCAGAAGGTCAACGGCCTGCGCTACAAGGATCGCACCACGGATGAACTGCATGACGTGCAGCTCGAAGGTATCTTCGTGCAGATCGGCCTGCTGCCCAACACTGACTGGCTCAAGGGCACGGTCGAGCTGTCGCCGCGCGGCGAGATCATCGTCGATGCCAAGGGCCAGACCAATGTGCCGGGTGTGTTCGCGGCGGGTGACGTGACTACCGTGCCTTACAAGCAGATCGTCATTGCCGTGGGTGAAGGCGCCAAGGCTTCCCTGGCAGCCTTCGACCACCTGATCCGCACCTCGGCACCGGCGTAAGACTCATCCGGGCCTTTGCCAACGGTGTCTATAGTGAACATGGACACCTGACGCAGAGGCCCCCCGATGACATTGATAAGCCGTGAACCCTGGTGGCTCGTGCCGCCCAAGCCTGGGCAGCAGGAGCAGGACCTGCAATGGGGGTATCTGGAGATCCATGCTGACGGGCGCACCGTGTTCGTCGACCAGCGCCCCAGTGACCAGGAACTGGCCCAGCGCAAGAGCTGCAGGAACTTCCCCAAGCCCGACAAGCCTTGAGGCCACTGGACATTATTCCAGTTCGGCCAGGCGCGCTTCCAGCGCGGCAATCCTGGCTTCCAGCGCGTCGATGCGCTCTTCTGGCACCCCACCGCTGCCGCTACGCTCCCCACCTTGCTGACGTGCCGCCAGAATCGCTTCGATTTCGGCGGGATCCCCCAGTGCATGCGTATAGCGATCTTCACGCTGTCCGGCCTGGCGCGGCAGGTGCACGGCCAGCTCCCGCGAAATCAGACGCTCAAGCTGATGCTGAACCTGATCGGCGTCTTCAAAGGCGTGCAGGCGATTGCTGCGAGTCAACAGTTCGTTGATGGTCTGCGGCCCACGCAAGAACAACAGCCCCAGCAGCACCAACTGCGCTGGCACCAGCTCGAGGGCCTTGTCGACCCGCTGCTCCCAACGGTCCGCGCGACTGCCCATCTGCAGGCGGGTCATGCCTTGGCCTTCCAACGCCCGCAGCGCCTGGCCCACCTGGCCAGGGGAGAGGTTCATCACAGGCTCCCGGCTGGTCTTCTGGTTACAGGCCAGCACCAGGGCATTGAGGGTCAACGGGTAGCTTTCCGGGCTGGTGGCCTGTTTTTCGATCAGCGCGCCGAGGATGCGGATCTCGGCGCTGCTGAAACGGCCTTCGCCTGCGGTATCGTGTTCTGACATGGCCCAGTCTCTGTGCGAGGAAAGGCCCCTAGACTAGGGGCCTGGCAGGGCAAAAACAAGGCGCCTCAGGCAGCCTGGCGCGCCTGGGCTTCGCACGCAGCGGCAGTGAAAATCACATCGGTGGAAGAGTTGAGCGCGGTTTCCGCCGAATCCTGCAGCACGCCGATGATGAAGCCTACGGCGACCACCTGCATGGCAATCTCGCCAGGAATGCCGAACAGGCTGCAGGCGAGTGGAATCAGCAGCAGTGAGCCGCCGGCCACACCCGATGCCCCGCACGCGCAGATCGACGCCACCAGGCTCAGCAGCAGCGCGGTCGGCAGATCGACCGAAATGCCCAGCGTGTGCACCGCAGCCAGGGACAGCACCGTGATGGTGATCGCCGCGCCCGCCATGTTGATGGTCGCGCCCAACGGAATGGAGACTGAATAGGTGTCTTCGTGCAGGCCGAGCTTCTCGCTCAACGCCAGGTTGACCGGGATGTTGGCCGCCGAGCTCCGGGTGAAGAATGCCGTGATGCCGCTCTCGCGCAGGCACAGCAGCACCAGCGGGAAAGGGTTGCGGCGAATCTTCCAGTAGACGATCAGCGGATTGACCACCAGTGCCACGAACAGCATGCAGCCCATCAGTACGCCCAGCAGATGCAGGTAGCCCAGCAGCGCGTCGAGGCCGGATTGGGCCAGGGTCGAGGCCACCAGGCCGAAGATCCCCAGTGGCGCGAAACGGATCACCATGCGGACCAGCCGGGTAACGGCATTGGACAGGTCGTCGACCGCCTGACGCGTGCTGTCACTGGCGCTGCGCAGCGCGATACCCAAGCCGATCGACCAGGTCAGCACACCGATGAAGTTGGCATTGACCAGGGCGTGCACCGGGTTGTCCACCGCGCTGAGGAGCAGGTCCTGCAACACCTCGGTGATGCCTTCGGGCGCGCGCAGCGCGACCTCGCTGGTGTTGAGCACCAGGTGCGAGGGAAAGCTCATGCTGGCGACGACCGCCACCACGGCCGCCGAGAATGTCCCCAGCAGATAAAGCCAGAGAATCGGACGCATATGGGTCTGGGTACCATGCTGGTGATTGGCGATCGACGCCATCACCAGCACGAATACCAGGATCGGTGCCACGGCCTTGAGGGCGGAGACGAACACCTTGCCAATGAACGCCACGTTGGCGGCGGCGGAGGGAGCCAGCAGCGCCAAGGCAATGCCGGCCACCAGGCCGATGACGATCTGCGTCACCAGGCTGGTGCGGTTCAACAGGCGCAGGACTGAGGACATGTCGAGAATCTCTGTCTTGTAGAAAAAAGGCCGCGACTTTAGCACAGACCACCCAGGGCTTTTGCGCCTACCAGTGAAACAACTCCCGCCTCGCCCCCTCGGTAATCGCGACAATCCCAGGGTGCTTCACCTTGCGCTCTACCGAAATCGCATAGAACGACTCGTTGACCGCCTCGGTGTGCCCGATCAACTGCACGCCGTACTGCCGGCACACCTCGTCGGCAATCACACTCGGCGCGACAAAGATTCCACTGCCCGACTGGCCAAACGCCTGCATCAATGCGCTGTCATCGAACTCACCGATGATCCGCGGCTGCAACTGCAGCTCGCAGAGCCAGCGCAGCAACCGGCTGCGCACTACGGTCTCCTGGCCGGGTATCAACAGCGGCGCGCCGTGCAGGCAGGCGGGGAAGGGCTGACTGTGCTTGCGGGCCAGCGCCGCCGTGGCAAAAAAGCTCAGGCCGCATTCGCCCAGTTTCTGGCTGTAGCCCTTGATGTCGAGGTGGCTTGGCATCGGGCTGTCGGATATCACCAGGTCAAGGCGCTGGATCGCCAGGTCGGCCAGAAGGCGTTCGAGCTTGTCTTCGCGGCAGCTGATACGCAGCCCGTTCTCCACCTCCATGGTGGGTGCCAGCAGACGGTAGACAATCGATTTGGGCACCACGTCGGCCACGCCTACCCTGAACAGGAGCTGCTGCTCCTCTGGCCCTGCCCGCAACATCGTCTCAAGCTCGCTGCCGATCTGGAACATCTGCTCGGCGTAGTCCAGGGTCTGGCGGCCGCTCTCGGTCAGCTCCAGCTGCCGGCCGACGCGCTGGAACAGCTCTATGCCGTAGGTCTGCTCGAACAAACCGATCTGCCCGCTGATGGTCTGTGGAGTCAGGTTGAGCTGCTCGCTGGCACGCACGATGCTGCCGGTCCGGGCGACCACCCAGAAGTAGTGCAGCTGTCGATAGTTGAGCATGAAAGGCGGTCCCGATTCGTAAAAACCGAAGTATACCTGCTAAAAATACGAATTTTACTGATGTATTACGCTCTCTAGAATGCCTTCCCATCAGGCGCGTCCGGTATGGCGCTGTCGATCTATCAAGAAGAGAGGGATCCATGCTTCAGTTCAAATCCATCGGTACACCCCTGGTCGTGCTCTTGGCCGCATTGTCGATGTCTGGTTGCGAGCAGGCCGAGAAATCGGCGCAGTTGGTGCTCGACCAGGCAGCCGAGTCAGCCAGGCAAGCCATCGACCAGACCAGCAAGGCTGCTCAGCAGGCACTGAACGACACGCTCGGAACCGAGCCTGGCAAGTCGCCGCGCGAGGCCGATGACAAAAACCAGACCCAGGACATCTGACCCCAGACCCGATACAGGATTGAATCATGGATTATCTACTCGAACTCGCTTCAAACCCGACCGCCTGGATAGCCCTGGCCACACTGGTGGCCATGGAAATCGTGCTGGGCATCGACAACCTGATCTTCATCTCCATCCTGACCAACAAGCTGCCTGAGCAATATCGCTCCAAGGCGCGGCGCATTGGTATCAGCATGGCTTTGGTGATGCGCCTGGCGCTGCTCAGTACCGTGGCCTGGATCGTCCAGCTCACCGATCCGGTGTTCGACGTGTTCGGCCAGAGCTTCTCGTGGAAGGACATGATCCTGATCGCCGGTGGCCTGTTCCTGCTGTGGAAGGCAACCAAGGAGATCCATGAAAGCGTCGACCCTCACGGCGCCAAGGAAGAAGCCAAGGTGTCGAGTGCAATCACCCTGGGCTTTGGGGCGGCGATCTTCCAGATCCTGTTGCTCGACATCGTCTTCTCGGTCGATAGCATCATCACCGCCGTGGGCATGACCGAGCACTTGCCGATCATGATCATCGCCGTGGTCAGTGCCGTGATCGTCATGCTGGTGGCTGCAGACCCGCTGGCCGACTTCATCAACGACAACCCGACCGTGGTGATGCTGGCGCTGGGCTTCCTGATCATGATCGGCATGACCTTGATCGCGGAAGGCTTTGGTGCCCATGTACCGAAAGGCTACGTGTATGCGGCGATGGCGTTCTCGACCTTGATCGAGATCCTCAACATCATGACTCGCCGTGCGCGCATGAAGCGCGAGGCTGCCGAAGGCTGACGGGGGGACCGCGCCGGGATTCAATGGGCATTCATATGCCGGCGCACGGTTCTCGGGGGGCGTTGATGACGCGGATGATGGCGCCGTACGATGCGCATCACGCCCCAGAGCATGGCGGCAGCGACACTGACCCACATGCCAACAAGCATAAGTATTGCCATTGCCAGACTCATCGAAGCCTCCTCCCTGCGGACTCTGCAAGTCTAGCTGGTCGTGCGTGACGTTCCATTCATCGATGGTCTATCGCCTTTCGTCCCGTCGCCCTATCATCAGCCCCAGTGCCGGGCGATGCCTGCCTGGCGACAGTACAAGCGAGTCTCCATGTTGCAAGTTACCGCCAAGTCTCTCGCCGGCGCGCCGCGCCGCCTGCTGGCCGCATGCCTGGTGGCCGCCAGCCTGGCCGGTTGCGCCAGCCAGCCTCCATCCTCGCTGCAAGGCCTGCCCCAGCGTGTCGAACTGGGCAGCGTGCCGTTCTATCGTGGCAACGCCAATCACAGCGGGGCCATGGCCCTTGCCGCGTTGCTGTCCCAGCAAGGCGTGCAGGTCACTCCAGGCTTGCTGGACAAACCGCTCGACCTGCCCCAAGGCGCAGAAACCCTGCAAACCCGTATTCCTGACGCGGCCCGTGAATACGGCATGGTCGTTTACAAGCTGGATTCGCGCCTGGACGCCTTGCTGACACAGGTCGCCGCCGGTAATCCGGTGCTGCTGCGCTACCAGGAAGGCTCGGCTTTCTGGAGCGAGCCACGCTATGCCCTGCTGGTTGGCTATGACCGGTACAAATCGCGGGTGCTGCTGCGCTCCGGAATGAGCCGGCGTCTGTTGATGGATTTTGACGAATTCAATGCAGCCTGGGCCAAGGAGGGGAGCTGGGCAATCCTGGTGCAGCCGCCAAGCCAACTGCCGGCTCAGGTCGACAGTCAGCGCTGGTTGCAGGCGGCCGATGAGTTGTCCCGCGCGGGGCAGGAGCGGGCGGCACGCCAGGCGGTCAGCGCCCTGGGGCAATGACCGCTGGCACTGCGTAGGCTCAGAAACCCAGGCGGTCGCGCAGGCTGTAGTACCAGGCGCCCAGCGCGCTGAACGGCACACGCAGCATCTGCCCGCCGGGGAAGGGGTAGTGCGGCAGTTCGGCAAACGCATCGAAGCGCTCTGCCTGGCCACGCAGCGCCTCGGCCAGTACCTTGCCCGCCAGATGGGTATAGGTGACGCCGTGGCCGCTGCAGCCTTGCGAGTAGTAGATGTTGTCACCCAGGCGGCCGACCTGAGGCAGGCGCGACAGGGTCAGCAGGAAGTTGCCCGTCCAGGCATAGTCGATTTTCACGTTCTTGAGCTGCGGGAACGCCTTGAGCATCTTCGGGCGGATTATTGCCTCGATGTTCGCCGGATCCCGGGCGCCGTACACCACGCCGCCACCAAAGATCAGGCGCTTGTCACCTGTCAGGCGATAGTAATCCAGCAGGTAGTTGCAATCTTCGACGCAGTAGTCCTGCGGCAGCAGGGTGCGCGCCAGCTCCTCGCCCAGCGGCTCGGTCGTGATCACCTGGGTGCCGCACGGCATGGACTTGGAGGCTAGCTCAGGCACCAGATTGCCCAGGTAGGCGTTCCCGGCAACGATGATGAATTTCGCCCGTACCTTGCCCTGCGGCGTGTGCACCACCGGGTTGGCGCCGCGCTCGATTCGCACTGCCGGGGTCTGCTCATGGATAATGCCGCCCAGCGACTCCACCGCAGCAGCTTCGCCCAGGGCCAGGTTCAGCGGGTGGATATGACCGCCGCTCATGTCGAGCATGCCGCCGATATAGCTGTCGCACGCCACGACTTCACGGATGCGCTTCTGGTCCATCAGCTCCAGCTGGGTATGGCCGTAGCGCTCCCACAGGCGCTGTTGCGACTCCAGGTGGCCCATCTGCTTGGACGTCAGGGCAGCGAACACGCCGCCGTCCTTCAGGTCGCACTGAATGTTGTACCTGGCCACGCGCTCCCGGATGATGCGCCCGCCTTCGAAGGCCATATGGCCTAGCAGCTGGGCTTGCCTGGGGCCGACCGTGCGCTCGATCACATCGATGTCGCGGCTATAGCTATTGACGATCTGGCCGCCGTTACGGCCGGATGCACCGAAACCGACCCTGGCCGCCTCGACGACAGTGACCTTGAAGCCGCTCTCAAGCAGGAACAGCGCACTCGACAGGCCTGTGTAGCCTGCGCCGATGACGCAGACATCGGTTTCCACCTCGCCCTGCAGCGCCGGACGCGGCGGCACCGGGTTCGCCGAGGCGGCGTAGTAGGACTGGGGGTAGGGGGTGTTGGCCATGCTCGGTGCAACCTCTGTGTGATATTTTTAACGAATGTACCGATGCTATCAATAATAATAAACACCCGCTAGTCGTTGGTTTAAAATCCGCGATGCTCGGCACGCTGAAATAGTTTTTAGATTCAGTGGCTTAGGGTTAAAAAAACAGTTGACACGTGTTTTGGAATGAGTAAAATGGCGGCCACACGACAGGCACATAGCTCAGTTGGTTAGAGCACCACCTTGACATGGTGGGGGTCGTTGGTTCGAATCCAATTGTGCCTACCAAATTGAAAAGGGCGATCCCGCAAGGGTTCGCCCTTTTTGCCGTCCCAACGCCACCGATCCTGATGTCGTCGCGATATCGCGGCACTCAGGCAAAGCCAGATCGCGGCGAGCCCAAAGTTTTTGATTATCCTGAGAAAAATCGCTTTACAGGGTCTGGTATCGCCAGTATAGTGCGCCCCACACGACAGGCACATAGCTCAGTTGGTTAGAGCACCACCTTGACATGGTGGGGGTCGTTGGTTCGAATCCAATTGTGCCTACCAAATTGAAAAGGGCGATCCCGCAAGGGTTCGCCCTTTTTGCATCTCGCGATTCGCAACAGCCCGTTACATCGCGACACTGCGCCACTCCTTCGTCCAAGGGTAATGCACCCCCTGGCATGCTAGAATCCGCCGCTCGAAATCAGGAGATAAGCGCGTGCGCAAAGTGGCGGTGGTAATGGCGGTGCTGGCTCTGGCTGGCTGTGAGAACGAAGTCGAAGGCGTGCACAAGCAGGTCGCCGAGCATCTGCAGAACCCCAAGACAGCCAAGTTCGCCAACGTGCGGTTCGACACCGACGGCTCCATCTGCGGCCAGGTTCGCGGCAAGGACGACGCCGGTGTATTCGAGGCCTACCGCAGTTACGTGGCGGTCAAGCACGACGGCAAGTTCGACATCATCATCGACACCACCGGCAACGACTTGCGCATCCGTGAGCGCTGTGGCGGCGCCGACCTGCAGCGCCGTGCCGATGCCCTGGCCGGCCAGCCCGCGCCCCAGGGCTGGGACGTCGAAGTGGTCCAGGGCCCGAACATGGGCGCCCTCACCGACATGACCGCACGCCTGATCGAGAAGGGCATCCCTTCATCCGTCGAGTACCGCGACGGCAAGCCCGTGGTGCTGATGGGACCGTTCCCCAGCAAGGCCGACGCCGAGGCGCGCAAGGCCGACGTCATGGCCCGTCTGGGCACCGACACCATCGTCATCCAGCACGGCGCCGAGCGATAGCTGCGAATCTTCGTTAGGGCATTGAACTTGTAGGAAATTTCCCCGACTATGCTGGGTAAGAGGGCGGTGTAATTGTCGCCAGTGCCGTGGCGCGTCATTGACGACGCGATCGTTAAGCAGGAGGGCTTCATGTCTACGCTGGAGCGGGCTATTGCAGTGGCTGCCAGGGCGCATGAAGGGCAGCGCGACAAAGGTGGGTCGGCGTACATCCTGCACCCCCTGCGGGTGATGATGCGGGTGCAGACCGCAGAGCAGCGCATCGTCGCTGTCCTGCACGACGTGCTGGAAGATTCAGGCATCACCTTGTCGGACCTTGCCCGCGAGGGTTTCAAGCTCAAGATTCTCGCCGCCGTGCTCGCCCTGAGCCGGCGAAAGGGTGAGGCCTACGAAGACTTTGTCGTGCGCGTAGGCGATGACCCACTGGCGCGGATAGTGAAATTGGCCGACCTTGCCGACAACAGTGATCTTTCGCGTATTCCATGCCCTGGCGCCAGTGACCTCGATCGACTGACCCGTTACCAGCAGGCCAGCGCCTACCTGCAAGCGCTGGCCTGAGGCTCAGCTGCAAGCGTTGAGGTCGACCGGCCCGACGAATTCGTTGCCACGGCCCATCAGGCAGGCAACCCGCTGATTGCGCTGGTGCTCCCATACCTGCGGCGGGTAGGTCTTGTTCCAGGCGTTGTACAGTTGGCGGTCCTGCTTCGACAGGCGCAGGTCATACTGCTTGCTCATGTAGAAATAGGTGCGCGCGATCATTCCCCGGATCGATGGCCGCGGCATGACCTTGCGCGCCTTGAAGTCGACCTGGGTCAGGCAGCTGCCGTATTGTCCCTGCTGCACGGGCAGCCAGCCAAAGCCGTAGTTGCTGCGGTCTCCGTTCACCTCGCCAATGCTGGGCACCAGGTTGTGCAAGTCGGCCTCGGCGCGCTGGAACACCTTGTCATGGGTCGTGCAGTTCTTGCGCCCACCGTTCTGCCAGCACTGGCGCTGATGGCCGATCTGCCAGGCCGGAACAATGTGTTCCCACTCGATGCGCGACGCGCGCTTGGCGTTCTTGCGCGGTACATAGCCGCAGCCCTTGAGGTCGACCTTGTTGCCGTTGTACTTGCACCCGCAGTAGAACTCGGTCGATTGCGGCGCATACAGGCGCCACGCCACTTTCTTGGCTTCGCTGAAGGTGCGCGGGGCATCGGCATGGGCGGTGGTGAAAGCAAGCACCAGGCAAGCGGTAGCTAAAAGCGAAACTCTCATGCGCGGTCAGTCATCCTTGGGAACGGTCCAGAAGATCTGCACGCCACCATCATCGCGGTGGGCGATGGTGACGTTGTCGTTCTCGGCGATCTCTTCGAGCAGGGTTTCCCAGTCATCCGGCGACTCATGGTCCAGGCGCATCAGCAATGCTGTACGGCTGCGCTGGGCGATGGGGTTGTTGATGATCTTCTGGATGCGAATTCCCAGAAGTTCATAACTGCCAGGGGAAGAAGCTGCGGGCTTGGCCACGAGTTTGTTTCCTTGTTTTGCTGTATGCGCATACAGTATTTGAGTGTGGCCGTTTTCGCAATACTGCGTCAGCGCAAGTTACCCGTGACAATCGATGTGGTCACAATCAAGCTTTCAAGAGTGGGGGGGCAGGTTTTTCTTGCTCTGCCTGTTCGGTTTTCATCAGATTTCTCGGATAATCCCAGCGCCTGGCACCGGGCGGTTCACCAGGATTTGACAAATGCCGTTCCCGTTTCCATAGTTACGTCCTGCAAACGTTTGCGACCCGAAAAAAATCACAAGATCCGGAGTCAACACATGCAATTGCCTTTCGCTGGCCGAGTTTTGGCCATTGCCGTTCTTGCCGCGCTGTCCCTGTCCCAGGCTCATGCCGACGACAAACCCAAGGTTGCGCTGGTCATGAAATCCCTCGCCAATGAGTTCTTCCGCACCATGGAAGACGGCGCCAAGGCCTATCAGACAGAGCACTCCACCGATTTCGACCTGATCGCCAACGGCATCAAGGACGAATCCGACACGTCCAACCAGATCCGCATTGTCGAGCAGATGATCGTGTCCGGCGTGACCGCCCTGGTCATTGCTCCGGCCGACTCCAAGGCTTTGGTGCCTGTGGTGAAGAAGGCCATGGATGCTGGTATCACCGTGGTCAACATCGACAACCGCCTTGACCCCGACGTGCTCAAGAGCAAGAGCATCTCCGTGCCTTTCGTAGGCCCCGACAATCGCAAGGGTGCGCAACTGGTCGGCGACTATCTGGCACAGCAGAAGCTCAAGGCAGGGGATCAGGTCGGCATCATCGAGGGCGTGCCGACCACCACCAACGCCCAGCAGCGCACTGCGGGTTTCCAGGACGCCATGGCTGCCGCGCGCATGAACGTGGTTTCAGTGCAGTCGGGCAACTGGGAAATCGACAAAGGCAACGCCGTCGCCGCCGCCATGCTCAACGAGTATCCCGAGCTCAAGGCGCTGCTCGCCGGCAATGACAGCATGGCCCTCGGCGCCGTGTCGGCCGTGCGCGCCGCAGGCAAGACCGGGCAGGTGCAGGTAGTGGGCTACGACAATATCAATGCCATCAAGCCGATGCTCAAGGACGGCCGCGTACTCGCGACTCTCGAGCAGCACGGGGCAGGGCAGGCGGTGTACGGCATCCAGGCCGCGCTGCAGATGATCAAGGGCGAGAAGCCCGCAGTGGATGCCGACAACGTCATCCAGACCCCGGTCGAGCTGATCACCCAACCCTAGTCGTCACGTGCGCGCCTGCCCCGGCGGCGGGCGCTTGGAGAATCGGCCATGTCAGTGACGGCGAATGTCGTGCTTGCAGTCAGCGCCCTGGGCAAGACCTACGCACAGCCCGTGCTCGGCGATATCGCGTTGAACCTGCACGCGGGCGAGGTGTTGGCGCTGACCGGCGAGAACGGCGCCGGCAAGAGCACTTTATCCAAACTCATCAGCGGCCTGGAGACCCCAAGCACCGGCTGCATGCACTTCCTGGAACAACCCTACGCCCCTGCCAGCCGCAGTGAGGCCGAGCGGCTCGGCGTGCGCATGGTCATGCAGGAACTCAACCTGCTGCCGACGCTGACCGTCGCCGAAAACCTGTTCCTGGATAACCTGCCCAGTTGCGCTGGCTGGATCAACCAGAAGCGCCTGCGCCAGCTGGCAACCGCAGCCATGGCTCAGGTCGGCCTGGACGCCATCGACCCTGATACCCCGGTGGGGGAGCTGGGCATGGGCCATCAACAAATGGTCGAGATCGCCCGCAATCTCATTGGCGACTGCCGGGTGCTGATCTTCGACGAGCCCACCGCCATGCTCACTGCCCGCGAGGTGGAGTTGCTGTTCATCCAGATCGAGCGCTTGCGCAAGCGCGGGGTCGCCATCGTCTATATCTCGCATCGCCTCGAAGAGCTGCAGCGCGTGGCCCAGCGCATCGCCGTGCTGCGTGATGGCAAGTTGGTATGTGTCGAGCCCATCCAGCGCTACAGCAGCGGCGAACTGGTCAATCTGATGGTCGGGCGCGAGCTTGCCGAGCACATTGACCTTGGCCGCCGGCAGATCGGTGCGCCGCTGCTGCGGGTCAACGGCCTGAGCCGTGCTGACAAGGTGCACGACGTGTCGTTCGAGGTCAGGGCAGGGGAGATCTTCGGAATCTCCGGCCTGATCGGTGCAGGCCGCACCGAGCTGCTGCGCCTGATATACGGGGCCGATCTGGCCGACAGCGGCAGCATCGAGCTGGGGCAGCCGCCGCGCCCTGTAGACATCGATTCCCCCAAGGCCGCCGTGCGCGCCGGCATCGCGCTGATCACCGAAGACCGCAAGGGCGAAGGCCTGCTGCTGTCGCAGTCGATCAGCGCCAACATCGCCTTGGGCAACCTGGATGCCGTGTCCTGCGCTGGCGTGCTCGACCACGAAGCCGAGCGCGCACTCGCGCATCGCCAGATCAGTGCCATGCGCATTCGCAGCGCCGGCCCTGAGCAGGCAGTAGGCGAGTTGTCGGGCGGCAATCAGCAAAAGGTGGTGATCGGTCGTTGGCTGGAGCGCGACTGCCAGGTGCTGCTGTTCGACGAACCGACCCGGGGCATCGACGTTGGCGCCAAGTTCGACATCTATGGCCTCCTGGCCGAACTGGCACGTCAGGGCAAGGCCCTGGTGGTGGTGTCGAGTGACCTGCGCGAGCTGATGCTGATCTGCGACCGCATCGCCGTGCTCTCGGCGGGGCAGCTGATCGATACCTTCGAGCGCGACCGCTGGAGTCAGGACCAGCTTCTGGCCGCCGCTTTCGCTGGCTACCCGAAACGTGACGCATTGCTGCACGCCGCAGCGTCCAGGATGGGCCCATGAAACCCTCACCCCTCGAGACACCGGCCAGCCCAGCGCCGCGCCGCTCTGCAACCTCTTTTGGCCTTGGCACTTATCTTGGCCTGGCGGGCGCGTTGCTGGCGATGATCGTGCTGTTTTCATCGCTCAGCAGTCACTTTTTTTCCTACGGTACCTTCAGCACCCTGGCCAACCAGATCCCTGACCTGATGGTGCTGGCGGTCGGCATGACCTTTGTGCTGATCATCGGCGGCATCGACCTCTCGGTCGGTTCGGTGCTGGCGCTGGCGGCTTCAGCCGTCAGCGTGGCGATTCTCGGCTGGGGCTGGAGCGTGGTGCCCGCAGCCTTGCTGGGCATGGCCGCTGCCGCACTGGCTGGCAGTGTTACCGGCGCCATCACCGTGGCCTGGCGCATCCCGTCGTTCATCGTCTCGCTCGGGGTCCTGGAAATGGCCCGCGGCCTTGCGTACCAGTTTACCGACTCGCGCACCGCCTATATCGGTGACGCCTACGCCTGGTTTTCCAATCCGATGGCGTTTGGCATCTCGCCAGCGTTCATCATCGCCTTGCTGATCATTGTCGTCGCCCACCTGGTACTGACGCGTACCGTGTTCGGCCGTTACCTGATCGGTATCGGCACCAATGAGGAGGCCGTGCGCCTCGCTGGTATCGAGCCGCGCCCCTACAAGGTCATGGTGTTCGCGCTGATGGGGCTGCTCGCGGGCGTGGCCGCCCTGTTCCAGATCTCGCGCCTCGAAGCCGCCGACCCCAACGCCGGTTCCGGCCTCGAGCTGCAGGTGATCGCCGCCGTGGTCATCGGCGGCACAAGCCTCATGGGTGGGCGCGGCTCGGTCATCAGCACCTTCTTTGGCGTACTGATCATCTCCGTATTGGCTGCGGGCCTTGCGCAGATCGGCGCCTCCGAACCCACCAAGCGCATCATCACCGGGACGGTCATCGTGATCGCCGTCGTACTCGATACCTACCGCAGCCGGCGCGCAGCCCGGCGGAACTGAACTATGGCAACGATAAAAGATGTCGCGGCACTGGCAGGCATTTCCTACACAACGGTTTCGCATGTGCTGAACAAGACCCGCCCGGTCAGTGAACAGGTGCGGCTCAAGGTAGAGGCGGCCATCGTCGAGCTCGACTACGTGCCCAGCGCCGTGGCTCGCTCGCTCAGGGCACGCAGTACCGCCACTATCGGCCTGCTGGTGCCCAACAGCATCAATCCGTATTTCGCCGAACTGGCGCGAGGCATAGAGGACGGCTGCGAGCGCAACGGCTATTGCGTGATCCTCTGCAACTCCGACGACAACCCGCAAAAGCAGCGCAGCTACCTGCGCGTGCTGCTCGAAAAGCGTATCGATGGTCTGATCGTCGCCTCCGTAGGCGAAGACCGCGACCTGCTCGACAGTCTCGCCTGCGTGCGCACGCCCATGGTCATCGTCGACCGCGCGCTTGAGGGTGTTCCTGCCGACCTGGTGCGCATCGACCACGAGCAGGGCGCCTACCTGGCCACCCAGCATCTGCTTGAACTCGGCCACAGCGATATTGCCTGCATCGGCGGCCCGACCGACACCGGTGTCGGCCAGTTGCGCCTGGCGGGTTTCCATCGGGCCATGGCCGAGGCCGGGGTGGCGGTGGATGAGCAGCGGCTCCTGCAGTGTGATTTCACCAGCGATGGCGGCTATGACGCGGCGGCGCGCCTGCTGGGTGACCGGCCGCCCACGGCGATTTTCGCCGGTAACGACATGATCGGCTTCGGTGTGTTGCGCGCCGCCGCCGAGCGCAACATCAGCGTACCGGGCCAGCTGTCGGTAATCGGTTTCGACGATATCCAGCTCAGCCGCTATGTGTACCCGGCATTGACCACCGTCGGGCAGTCGATTCGCGAACTCGGCGAGAGCGCCGCCGAAGTGCTGCTGCTGCGTATCGCCTCGCCCCAGCGCCAGGCTGAACAACGCATCGTGCCGCCAAAGATCGTGCTGCGCGAATCCACCGGGCCACGCCCGAGCCTGTTCAATGACTACCGGTGAGGTTTTGACATGAGCGCCAAGGTGGTAGTGGTCGGGAGTCTCAACATGGACCTGGTGGCGTGGGCCGAACGCTTGCCGCGCGGCGGCGAGACCCTGCCCGGCGAGCGGTTTTTCACAGCGCCCGGAGGCAAGGGCGCCAATCAGGCGGTGGCTGCGGCGCGGCTCGGCGCCACGGTGGCGATGATCGGCAATGTTGGCGATGACGCGTATGGCCAGCAGTTGCGCCAGGCGCTGGCGCAGGAGCGGATCGATTGCCAGGCGGTGAGTGTTTGCCAGGGTGTCTCCAGTGGGGTGGCACTGATCGTGGTGGATGCTACCAGCCAGAACGCCATTGTCTTCATTCCTGGCGGCAACGGTCAGTTGCTGCCGGAGTCGGTGCAGCGCTTCGACGCGTTGCTGCAGGGCGCCGAGGTCATCGTTTGCCAGCTGGAAGTGCCCTTGGCAACGGTTGCCTGGACCTTGCAGCGCGGTCGCGAACTAGGCAAGACAGTGATCCTCAACCCGGCACCGGCCGCAGGGCCATTGCCCCAGGGCTGGCTTGGCCACATCGACTATCTGATCCCTAACGAAAGCGAGGCCGAGGCCTTGACCGGCTTGCCGGTGCACGACCTTCACAGCGCGTGCCGCGCGGCCGAGCGCCTGATCCGTTGGGGTGTGGGCAAGGTTATCGTCACGCTGGGCGCACAAGGCGTACTGTTTGCTGACGGCAGCGGCAGCCAGCATTACCCGGCGCCCCAGGTGGCCGCGCTGGATACCACCGCAGCGGGGGACACTTTCGTGGGGGGCTTCGCGGCAGCCCTGGCGCAAGGGCTGGCAGAGGGCGATGCCATCGGGCTCGGCCAGCGGGCCGCTGCGATCTCCGTCACTCGGGCCGGCGCGCAGCCCTCTATCCCACGTCTTGCGGAGCTGGCGCCATGAAAAAGACCCCGCTGCTCAACATCGCACTGTCGCGTACAATCGCCAGCCTTGGTCACGGCGATATCCTGATAATCGGCGACGCCGGTTTGCCAGTTCCGACCGGCATCGAGCTGATCGACCTGGCCCTCACGCCCGGTATCCCGGACTTTGCGAGCACTCTGCGCGTGGTGTTGAGCGAGATGCAGGTCGAGCATCACGTGCTGGCCGATGAAATCTTCATGGCCCTGCCGCCGGCCTTTGCCTTTATCGAGCAACTGCACGGGCAGCAGCAAATCGGCCTGCGTCGATGTGTGCCCCATGACGCCCTCAAGGCGCTTTGCAAAAAAGCCCGCGCCGTAGTGCGTACCGGCGAATGCCAACCCTACAGCAACATTGCCCTGATCGCCGGCGTGACTTTCTAGATCCAGGCACAAGGAGTGCGTGATATTGATTCAAGCTGCCAAACGTTTGCTACAAGGAGCTCTGCTCATGTCAGTCCTCTGCGCCACCTCCTCCCATGCCGCCGTGCATGATCTGATCATCGACACCGACCCAGGTGCCGATGACGTAGTGGCTTTGCTGCTGGCCATGGCCTCGCCAGACGAACTGAGCATTCGCGCGATCACCACCGTGGCCGGCAACGTGCGCCTTGAAAAGACGTCGCGTAACGCCCGGCTGGCGCGCGAGTGGGGAGGTCGAGAGGAAATCCCGGTGTACGCCGGGGCAGGGCGGCCGCTGGTGCGCGCGCCTATCTATGCCGCCGAGATCCATGGCCAGGAGGGTTTGATCGGCGTGCCGGTCCACGAGCCGCGTCTGGGGCTGGCCAAGGGCAATGCCGTGCAGTATCTGGTCGATACCTTGAGCCAGGCCGAGCCTGCCAGCGTCACCATCGCCATGCTTGGCCCGCAGACCAACCTGGCTTTGGCGCTGATCCAGCAGCCGGACATCGTCAAAGGCATCAAGGAAGTGGTGGTCATGGGTGGCGCCCATTTCAACGGCGGCAATATCACCCCCGCCGCCGAATTCAATCTGTACGCCGACCCACATGCCGCTGAAGTGGTGTTGGCCAGCGGTGTCAGGCTCACCTACTTGCCGCTGGACGTTACTCACAAGCTGCTGACCAGTGACGCCCGCCTGAAGCAACTGGCCGCGGTGAAGAATCAAGCCAGCAGCAAAGTGGTGAATATCCTCAACGCCTACATTCAGCATGACATTGACCTGTATGGCATGACCGGTGGCCCGGTGCACGATGCCAGTGTCATCGCCTATCTGCTCAAGCCCGGGCTGTTCAGCGGTCGCGACGTCCACCTGACGATCGATACCCGCGATGGCCCGACCTTGGGTCAGTCTGTTGCCGACTGGTACGGGGTGCTCAAGCAGCCAGCCAATGTCCACTGGATCAATACTGGCGATGCCCAAGGCCTGTTCGACCTGCTCAGCGTGCGCCTGGCTCGACTGCAATAGCCGCGTGTGGCGAGTAGCGCTCGAATACTTGGTCGATGAAACTGCGCGCCGCCTCGTGGCCGCGATCGCGAACCAGCAGGTCGATGGCGATCAACAGTAACTCTTCCGGACTGCCCGGGCTGTAGGCGCTCTGGCCTTCAGCCCATTTGACCTTTATATCGGCAACGATTGTATGACTGCTCATGGTGATCTCGGCGTGGGCCTGGAATGGACGATTCGGATGCCTGACCCTGGCATTCGAGGGGAAGGCACATTGCCTGCTCACTTCATGCAGCAAATCATGCCCGTGCGTCAAGAGCACTGACACTTAGGCATAGCAAAATCCCGACACGATTGCTTTACGACTGCCATGCTGGATTCAGGCAGACTTGGTCGTTTTTGCAACAAAGTCTCTGTTGAACTGTCGCATAGGGCAGTTCCCGTGATCGATATTAGGAGGATTCATGTTCCGTACCCGTGCTTCCCTGGCGACCTTGCTGGTGGCTGCAGTCCTGGCAGGTTGCAGCACTGGTGGTTCTTCGAAGGGTGGTGGCAATGGGGCGCCATCGGCGCCGGCCAATAACGACGGTCGTTGCGAAGCCAGCGGCGCCGATTTCAGTATTGGCAAGCAAGGCAGTGCCGAGCTGCTCGAGCAGGCCCGTGCTTCCAGCGGCGCGCAAACCGCCCGCATCCTCAAGCCCCACGACGTGGTCACCCTCGAATACCGTTCCGACCGCCTCAACCTCAATGTCGACGACAAAGGGGTCGTCAATCGCGTCAACTGCGGCTAGTTGACTGTAGGGGTGACCCGGCACCAGGCTGCCCCTGCCACCTGACTTGCCTGCGAATCGAGATGATTCGAGGAATTTCAGGCAACAAAAAACCCGCCACCAGGGCGGGTTTTTTGAAGCTCTACCGAATTACTCCGGGCGAACCTGTGCAGCCTGCATGCCCTTCTGGCCTTTCTCGGCAACGAAGGAAACGGTCTGGCCTTCTTTCAGGCTCTTGAAGCCGTCAGTTTCGATGGCTTTGAAGTGAACGAACAGGTCGTCGCCGCCACCTTGTGGAGTGATGAAGCCGAAGCCTTTCTCATCGTTGAACCATTTGACGGTGCCGGTTTGGCGATTGGACATGGGTGAATCTCCAGAAACATGATTTTTCAATGGTGCGATGTTGCCGAGGCCACAAGGTGCACGAGCAACATCATAGTCTAATTTTGCGTGTGTCGCGCCTTTTACGTTAACTGAATGCGCGTCAGACGTAAAAAAATGTGATCCAAGGTGCCCTGGATCAGTTTTTCTTGGGCGCGCAGGCCTGTGTTACCACGGTTTGCGCCCGCTGCATCAGCTTGGCGTCAACACCGTCCTTGCTGTCGAGATCCTCGATCTCATCCTTGGAAAAATTCTTTTCGATGGCCGCTGCGCCACATTTGCAGTGCGCATCGGCGGCTTTGGCGTCGAGGCCCTGACCGGTGGCTACCTGGGCGCACTGTTGCATATAGGCGCCTTTCTTGCCCGCCGGCCAGTCTGCCTGTGCTGCCATGGGCAGCAGCAGGGCGCTAGCGGCGGTCAGGGCGAGAAGAGACTGAAGTCGCATAACCAGACACTCCTAGGGGTAAGTCTTATCAAGAGTAGGATGCTTCAAAACCTCTGAACAAAAAATTTCCCTCCAAGTTCACCGCCACTGTGCGATTTCCAAAATTTTCTCCGTCGCCCATACCCTGCGTGCTAGCATGCCCGGCTTGCAGCTTGCCCCGTGCGGCGTGCAACCCTATTTCCAGTCACTCTGGTTCGACCCTGAAAGGCTACGGCTGCTGCCACTGTGAGGCAGGCTTTGCTGACGCAAAGGCAGGGGCGGATCTTGTACTGGCTCATCCCAACCCACGTGACCTTTGGTAGGGGTCACCACTAGGAGAGGAGGCGCCATGCCCACTATTACTCTTCCCGATGGCAGTCAACGTACGTTCGACCACGCCGTATCCGTAGCCGAAGTCGCCGCCTCCATTGGCGCGGGCCTCGCCAAGGCCACCGTGGCCGGCAAGGTCGACGGCAAGCTGGTCGATGCCTGCGACCTGATCGAGCACGACGCCACTGTGCAGATCATCACGCCTAAAGATGAAGCAGGCGTAGAGATCATTCGTCACTCCTGTGCCCACTTGATCGGCCACGCAGTCAAGCAGCTGTACCCGACCGCCAGGATGGTCATCGGTCCGGTCATCGACGAAGGCTTCTATTACGACATCGCCTATGAGCGTCCTTTCACCCCAGAGGACCTCGCCGCGATCGAGCAGCGCATGCAGCAGCTCATCGAGAAAGACTACGACGTCGTCAAGAAAGTGACCCCGCGCGCGCAAGTCATCGACGTGTTCCAGAGCCGTGGCGAAGACTACAAGCTGCGCCTGGTCGAAGACATGCCTGAAGAGCAGGCCATGGGCCTCTACTACCACGAAGAATATGTCGACATGTGCCGCGGCCCGCACGTGCCTAACACGCGCTTCCTCAAGGCATTCAAGCTGACCAAGCTGTCCGGCGCCTACTGGCGCGGCGATGCCAAGAACGAACAGCTGCAGCGCGTATACGGCACTGCCTGGGCTGATAAAAAGCAGCTGGCTGCTTATATCCAGCGCATCGAAGAAGCCGAAAAACGCGACCACCGCAAGATCGGCAAGCGCCTGGGCCTGTTCCACCTTCAGGAAGAAGCGCCTGGAATGGTGTTCTGGCACCCCAACGGCTGGACGATGTACCAGGTGCTCGAGCAATACATGCGCAAGGTACAGCGTGATCATGGCTACCTGGAGATCAAGACTCCGCAGGTCGTCGATCGCTCGCTGTGGGAAAAGTCCGGCCACTGGGCCAACTATTCCGAAAACATGTTCACCACCGAGTCCGAAAGCCGCGACTACGCCATCAAGCCGATGAACTGCCCTTGCCACGTGCAGGTGTTCAACCAGGGCCTGAAGAGCTATCGCGAGCTGCCGCTGCGCCTGGCCGAGTTCGGTGCCTGCCACCGTAACGAGCCATCGGGCGCCCTGCACGGCATCATGCGCGTGCGTGGCTTTACCCAGGACGATGCACACATCTTCTGCACTGAAGAGCAGATGCAGTCCGAATCGGCTGACTTCATCAAGCTGACCATGGACGTCTACGCTGACTTCGGCTTCAAGGACATCCAGCTCAAGCTGTCGACCCGCCCTGAAAAGCGCGTAGGTTCCGACGAGCTCTGGGATCGCGCCGAAGCCGCATTGGCCGCAGCGTTGGATAACGCCGGCCTGGCCTATGACCTGCAGCCGGGTGAAGGTGCCTTCTACGGACCGAAGATCGAATTCTCCCTGAAGGATTGCCTCGGTCGCGTCTGGCAGTGTGGTACCCTGCAGCTCGACTTCAACCTGCCGATCCGCCTCGACGCCGAATATGTAACCGAAGACAACGGCCGCAAGCATCCCGTGATGCTGCACCGCGCCATTCTCGGTTCGTTCGAGCGTTTCGTCGGAATTCTCATCGAGCACTACGAAGGTGCATTCCCGGCCTGGCTCGCGCCAACGCAGGCGGTGATCCTCAATATCACCGACAAACAGGCCGATTTTGCCCTCGATGTCGAAAAAATTCTCGTCGGCGGCGGTTTCCGTGCCAAGTCCGACTTGAGAAATGAGAAGATCGGCTTTAAAATCCGCGAGCATACTTTGCTCAAGGTCCCGTACCTTTTGGTTATAGGGGACCGCGAAGTCGAAACGCAAACCGTCGCTGTGCGTACTCGCGAAGGCGCTGACCTGGGCTCCATGCCCGTCGCCCAATTCGCCGAGTTCCTTGCGCAAGCGGTTTCCCGGCGTGGTCGCCAAGAATCGGAGTAATTACTATTAAGCGTGAAATGAGAAACGATAAACGAGCTGCACCGAAGGCCCCGATCAACGAGAATATCTCGGCCCGTGAGGTTCGGTTAATTGGCGCTGACGGCGAGCAGGTTGGCATCGTCTCAATTGATGAAGCGCTGCGTATCGCTGAAGAAGCGAAGCTGGATCTGGTAGAGATTTCTGCTGATGCCCTCCCTCCTGTCTGTAAAGTCATGGACTACGGCAAGCACCTCTTCGAGAAGAAGAAGCAGGCCAACGAGGCCAAGAAGAATCAAAAGCAGATCCAGATCAAAGAAATCAAGTTTCGACCAGGGACGGAAGAAGGGGATTACCAGGTAAAACTACGCAACCTGGTACGTTTCCTTAGCGAGGGGGATAAGGCCAAGATCTCATTGAGATTCCGCGGCCGTGAGATGGCTCACCAAGAGCTGGGCATGGAACTGTTGAAGCGGGTTGAAGGTGACCTGCTCGAATACGGTACCGTTGAACAGCATCCAAAGATGGAAGGACGCCAGCTTATGATGGTCATCGCCCCCAAGAAAAAGAAATAACCACCAGGGCACGGCAGGCCTTGCGGTTATGTTTATCAACTGAATGCGGAGTATCCGAACATGCCAAAAATGAAAACCAAAAGCGGTGCAGCCAAGCGTTTCCTGAAAACGGCAAACGGCATCAAGCACAAGCACGCTTTCAAGAGCCACATCCTGACCAAAATGTCGACCAAGCGTAAGCGTCAACTTCGTGGTAGCAGCCTGCTGCACCCGTCGGACGTTGCAAAAGTCGAGCGCATGCTGCGCATTCGTTAATTCTGGTCAAAGATAGAGGAAGTTACTCATGGCTCGTGTAAAGCGTGGCGTCATCGCTCGTAAGCGTCACAAGAAAATTCTGAAACTGGCTAAAGGCTACTACGGTGCACGCTCGCGCGTATTCCGTGTTGCCAAGCAAGCGGTCATCAAGGCAGGCCAATACGCCTACCGCGACCGTCGCCAGAAGAAGCGTCAGTTCCGCGCTCTGTGGATCGCTCGTATCAACGCTGGTGCTCGCGTCAACGGTCTGTCCTACAGCCGCCTGATCGCTGGCCTGAAAAAAGCGTCGATCGAAATCGACCGTAAAGTTCTGGCTGATCTGGCAGTGAACGAAAAAGCGGCGTTTGCTGCGATTGTCGAGAAGGCTAAAGCCGTTCTGGCTTAAGTACCCACGACAATCACCCGGCGGCGCTAGCGTCGTCAGGTGCTAAACGTCATCGATAGGGGAAGAGCCTTCAAAAGCTCTTCCCCTATTTTGTATCTGGAGTCTGTACATGGAAAACCTGGATGCGCTGGTCTCCCAAGCCCTGGAGGCCGTGGAGCGCGCTGAAGACATCAATGCCCTGGAACAGATCCGGGTTCAATTCCTCGGCAAGAAAGGCGAGCTGACCCAGGTGATGAAGACCTTGGGCAACCTGCCAGCCGAAGAGCGGCCAAAGGTTGGCGCGCTGATCAACGACGCCAAGGAACGCGTCACTGTAGTGCTCAACGCACGCAAGGCCGCCTTTGAACATGCCGAGCTCAGCGCTCGTCTGGCCGCCGAATGCATTGATGTAACCCTGCCAGGCCGTGGCCAGACGACCGGTGGCCTGCACCCGATTACCCGTACCCTCGAGCGCATCGAAGCGTTCTTCACCCACATCGGCTACGGCATCGCCGAAGGCCCTGAGGTCGAAGACGACTACCATAACTTCGAAGCGCTCAACATTCCCGGCCACCACCCGGCCCGGGCGATGCACGACACCTTCTATTTCAATGCCAATATGCTGCTGCGCACCCACACCTCGCCGGTGCAGGTACGGACCATGGAGTCGAGCCAGCCGCCAATCCGCATTGTCTGCCCGGGCCGCGTCTACCGCTGCGACTCGGATATTACCCACTCGCCGATGTTCCACCAGGTCGAAGGCCTGCTGGTCGATCGTGGGATCAATTTCGCCGACCTCAAAGGCACCATCGAAGAATTCCTGCGCGTGTTCTTCGAAAAAGAGCTGTCGGTACGCTTCCGCCCGTCGTTCTTCCCCTTCACCGAGCCTTCGGCTGAAGTCGACATCCAGTGCGTGATGTGCAGCGGCAACGGCTGCCGTGTCTGCAAACAGACCGGTTGGCTCGAAGTCATGGGCTGCGGCATGGTTCACCCCGACGTGCTGCGCATGTCCGGCATCGACCCTGAAGAGTACCAGGGCTTCGCTTTCGGCATGGGCGCCGAGCGCCTGGCCATGCTGCGTTATGGCGTCAACGATCTACGGCTGTTCTTCGACAACGACTTGCGATTCCTCGCGCAATTTCGCTAGGTCCGCACCCGTAACGCAACTTTCAGGAGAACAGCATGAAATTCAGTGAAAAGTGGCTGCGCGGTTGGGTCAACCCGCAAGTCAACCGTGACGAACTCGTCGCCCGCCTGTCCATGGCCGGCCTCGAGGTCGACAGCGTTACCCTGGCTGCTGGCGAGTTCACCGGCATCATCGTCGGCGAAGTGCTCAGTACCGAACAGCACCCGGACGCCGACAAGCTGCGTGTGTGCCAGGTCAGCAACGGCAGCGAGACCTTCCAGGTAGTGTGTGGCGCACCCAACGTGCGCCCCGGCCTGAAGATTCCGTTCGCCATGATCGGCGCCCAGCTGCCAGGCGACTTCAAGATCAAGAAGGCCAAGCTGCGTGGCGTCGAGTCCAACGGCATGCTCTGCTCGGCCGCCGAACTGCAGATCAGCGAAGAAAACGACGGCCTGCTCGAGCTCGCCGCTGACGCTCCAGTGGGTGAAGACATTCGTGTCTACCTCGACCTGGACGACGCCAGCATCGAAGTCGACCTGACCCCGAACCGCGGTGACTGCCTGTCGCTGGCAGGCCTGGCCCGTGAAGTCGGCGCCCTGTACAACGCCCCGGTCACCCGTCCGCTGATCCCGGCCGTGGTTGCCGCCCACGACGAAGTTCGCCCGGTCGAAATCCTCGCTCCGGCAGCCTGTCCGCGTTACCTGGGCCGCGTCATCCGCAACGTCGACCTGTCCCGGCCGACCCCGCTGTGGATGGTCGAGCGCCTGCGCCGCGCGGACGTACGCAGCATCGACGCCGCTGTCGACATCACCAACTACGTGATGCTTGAGCTCGGCCAGCCGATGCACGCCTTCGACCTCGCCGAAATCAATGGCGGCATCCGCGTGCGCATGGCCGAAGAAGGCGAGAAGCTGGTCCTGCTCGACGGCCAGGAAGTTGCCCTGCGCGGCGACACCCTGGTTATCGCCGACCACACCCGCGCGCTGGCCATCGCCGGCGTCATGGGTGGCGAGCACAGCGGTGTCGCCACCGACAAGACGCGTGACCTGTTCCTCGAAAGTGCCTTCTTCGACCAGATCGCCATCGCCGGCAAGGCCCGTTCCTACGGCCTGCACACTGATGCCTCGCACCGCTACGAGCGCGGCGTCGACTCGCAGCTCGCCCGCGAAGCCATGGAGCGCGCCACCGCGCTGCTGCTGGAAATCGTCGGCGGCGAAGCCGGCCCGATCACCGAGGCCGTGAGCGAGCAGCACCTGCCAGACATCGCCCCGGTCACCCTGCGCGCCGAGCGCATCGACCAGATGCTCGGCATGCAGATGCCGGCCGCCGAAGTCGAGCAACTGCTCAACGGTCTTGGTCTCAAGACCACCACGAGCGGGGAAGGGCAGTGGCAGGTCGAAGTACCTAGCCATCGCTTCGACATCAGCATCGAAGTCGACCTGATCGAAGAGCTTGCACGCCTGTACGGCTACAACCGCCTGCCGGTTCGTTACCCGCAAGCGCGCCTGGCCCCGCAAGCCAAGCCAGAAGCCCGCGCCGAGCTGCCAAGCCTGCGCCGCCTGCTGGTCGCCCGCGGCTTCCAGGAAGCCATTACCTACAGCTTCATCGATCCAAAGCTGTTCGAGCTGTTCAGCCCAGGCGTCGAGCCACTGCTGCTGGCCAACCCGATTTCCAGCGACATGGCTGCCATGCGCGCCACCTTGTGGCCGGGCCTGGTAAAAGCCCTGCAGCACAACCTCAACCGCCAGCAAGACCGTGTACGCCTGTTCGAAAGCGGCCAACGCTTCGTCGGCCAGCTCGGTGACCTGCAGCAACAGCCCATGATCGCCGGCGTCGTCTGCGGCAGCCGTCTGCCGGAAGGTTGGGCCAACGCCCGTGACAGCATCGACTTCTTCGACGTGAAAGCAGATGTCGAAGCCGTGCTAGGCTACTCCGGTGCCCTCGACGACTTCACCTTTGTCGCTGGCAAGCATCCAGCCCTGCACCCAGGCCAGACCGCCCGTATCGAGCGCGATGGCCGCGAAGTCGGCTTCCTCGGCGCCCTGCACCCAGAGCTCGCGAAAGCCCTGGGCCTGGATCGCCCGGTGTACCTCTTCGAGCTGGTATTGGAAGAAGTTGTCCAAGGGCACCTGCCCAAGTTCAGCGAGCTGTCCAAGTTCCCTGAAACCAGGCGTGACCTGGCTTTGATCGCAGGTCGTGATGTAGCTTCTAGCGCTGTGCTGCAGGTTATTCGAGACAATGCAGGTGAATGGCTCACGGACCTAAGGCTCTTTGATGTCTATCAGGGTAAAGGCATTGATCCGGATAGAAAAAGCCTCGCCGTCGGCTTGACCTGGCAGCATCCATCGCGCACTCTTAACGACGATGAGGTGAACGCCACCCTGCAAAATATTCTCACCTCGCTCGAACAAGGGTTGAACACCACGTTAAGGAAATAGCGTATGGGTGCTCTGACGAAAGCTGAGATGGCCGAGCGGCTCTATGAAGAGCTAGGCTTGAACAAGCGTGAGGCCAAAGAGCTGGTAGAACTCTTCTTCGAGGAGATCAGGCACGCGCTTGAAGACAACGAACAGGTCAAATTGTCGGGTTTTGGCAATTTCGACCTGCGGGATAAACGGCAGCGGCCGGGTCGCAACCCCAAGACAGGGGAAGAGATCCCGATCACTGCGCGCCGCGTCGTCACCTTTCGTCCAGGGCAGAAGTTGAAGGCCCGGGTTGAGGCCTATGCTGGAACCAAGTCATAACGACGAGCTTCCGCCCATTCCAGGCAAGCGCTACTTCACCATTGGTGAAGTCAGTGAGCTTTGTGCCGTAAAACCGCACGTGCTCCGATACTGGGAGCAGGAATTTCCCCAGCTCAACCCGGTCAAGCGCCGCGGTAACCGCCGGTATTATCAGCGCCAGGACGTGCTGATGATCCGCCAGATCCGCGCGCTCTTGTACGAGCAAGGCTTCACCATCGGCGGTGCGCGGTTGCGCATGTCGAGTGAAGAAGCCAAGGAAGACAACAACCAGTACAAGCAGATGCTTCGGCAGATGATTGTCGAACTGGAAGATGTGCTGGTGGTTTTGAAGAAGTCCGTATGAGCCGACGAGTGGAAAGAATTTTGAAAAAAAGCTTTCTTCTTTCAAAAGCTTGCGGTACATTCTTCAACGTTCTCAGCAGGTTTGGGAACATGCTTCAAAGCCCAGTCGGGGCGTAGCGCAGCCCGGTAGCGCACTTGCATGGGGTGCAAGGGGTCGAGTGTTCGAATCACTCCGTCCCGACCATTATTTTCAATGACTTAGGCCAGATTCGTGAGAACTGGCCTTTTTCATGTGCGTGACTTTTGCGTGACTTCTCCCATAGTTACGCCTGTCTCCTAGTCAAAATCGTCAGCACCGGTCCGCGCGAGTCGGTTGCTGATACCCGTTCACAGCCTCGATAAACTGCCCCAGTGCGGCGCCCGAGTAGTGACTGGTGATGCTGCCAGCCGCTGCTGGACCTGATGCGTGCCGGTCTGTTGAACAGTCGCATCATTCATTGCGACGAAACTCGAGTCCAGGTCTTGAGAGACCGATCGAGAACCGAGTAGCCAATATGGTTCTGTCCACTGAAAGAGCGAAGGGTAGGGACGGCCGGCTGCGCCATAGACAACCGGCCTTGGTATTTATCGCAAAGGATGTTGTGGTGCTTGAATTGTCGTGACGTTCAAAGTCCAGCACCCAGAGTTAGAAACAGCCTCAAGGCAAAGCTCTACATCGCTCAGTGGCCAGCATACGAAAAATCCACCATCTCTCAAGTCAGGGTGCGAGAACTGCCACGTTCGTTCACTTTGTTGAGTAAAAGGCAATATCGATTTTTCACATTTTATGACTGTGAAGAAGCCTGCAGAAGTTATCTGGCGTTCCACCACTTCGCTGGAGTGTTGCTCAAAGGACTCTAGCATTTCGTTGAGAGCAGTTGCTTCCAAAACGTCAAGGCTCATCAGGTTGCCTTACTTATCGTTATCAGCGACTTAATTTATTGGATCGGTAAGACTGATCTTTTTATTCGCCGTAGATGTCGAACTTAAAGTAATGATCTTGAATGGCTTTGTACTCGCCGTTTGCGCGAATGGCAGCCAGCGCCTGGTTGAAGCGGTCCGCTAACGCTGTGTCACCTTTGCGCACAGCGACACCTACGCCGTTGCCAAAGTATTCAGGGTCTCTCAACGGTTGACCAGCGAACGCGTAGCCTTTGCCTTTGGGGGTATCAAGGAAGCCGATCTGCACGGCCACATCGTCACCTTGTACGGCATCCAGCCGTCCGGCAATCAGGTCAAGGTATGCTTCATTCAGCGAGGCGTAGCGAATGACCTGTGCCCCGATCGGCGCCAGTACCTCTGTTGCGAAGCGGTCATGAATGCCTGCTCGTTGCACGCCTACTCGTTTACCCGCCAGCCCTGAGAAACTGGTGCCCAGGTTCGCCCCTTCCTTCATCACGATTCGCCCGGCGGACTGGTAGTAACGATTGGTGAAATCAACGGATCTTCTTCGTTCCTCGCTGATGATCAGCGACGAAAGAATGGCGTCGATCTTCCTTACCTTCAACGAGGGGATTAGCCCATCGAACTCCTGTTCGACCCACTGACACTTGACCTGCATTTGCGCACATAGAGCATTACCGATGTCGTAGTCGAAGCCAACGATCTCGCCGTTACCGGTTTTGGATGCGAAGGGCGGATAGGCGGCCTCGATGCCAATGCGCAAGCTGTCGGCCGCGAAGGCGTGGGATGCCAGGAGAAGTGCAAATGTGGAACTTGAGAAGAGGATGGAAAGTTTTTTTATTTTCATGACGTAACTCCAGCAGTAGTGCACCCCGCGCCCTATGAACAGTGCGCGGGAATGTGAAGGGAAGGGATGTTCAGCCTTGCATGGAGGCCAATGCACAGCTCGAAATCTGAGCGTCCTGGACGGCTACACCGGTCAGATCAACCAGAGTGATTTGATCGTCGTTGTCACGGCCACGTACTTTGCCGGCAAGCAGTGCACCCAGTTCAGCCAGTTGGCTTTCGCCGATCAGGCCGGCCTTGAGGGCATGGGAAATCTCACCGTATTGGCTGCACTGGTAAATTGAGTCGACGATGATGCGGTCCGCACGTGCAACGAGAGCGGGGTCAAGTTCCTGCTTACCCGCAGCGTCGGCGCCGACAGCTGTGATATGCGTACCAGGCTGGATCCATTCGCTCTTCAACAGCGGCTGGCGAGAAGGGGTTGCGCTGACGATCAGGCGCGCTGCGCCAGCGACATCAGCAGCGTCTTTGGTCGTCTGCACCTGATACCCCAGCCCGGTGGCAAAGGTCTTGTAGGCTGCGAGCTCAGACTCGCTGCGGCCCCATACGATGACCTTGCGGCAGGTGGTCACTGCACCCAACTGTTCCAACTGTGTCCGCGCCTGCATGCCAGTACCGAGGATACCGATTGCTCCAACGTTTCCAGGCGCCAACAGACGGGCTGCGATACGCCCAGCCAATGCGGTGCGGATGCATGTCAGCCAGCCTTCATCCTGCATCAGCGCGAGTGGCTGCCCAGTCTTGGCAGACAGCACCATCATCAGACCATCGTTGCTTTCCAGACCTTTGGACGGATTGTCGTAGAAGCCGGTCGAAATCTTCACGGTGAAGGTGTCGCTGCCTTCCACGTATGCCGACTTCACGCAGCAGTCACCATTGGCGGCAGTGAACGCAAATGCCTGGACCGGTGGAACCTGGACCTTGCCGGCGGAGAAGGCAATAAAACCTTCTTCCAGGCGCTGCACTGCCAGTTCCAGGTTGAGTTGGGAGATGATTTGCTCTTTGCCAAAGACTTTCATTGAACGGCCCCAAGGAATTTTTCGAGAAGGATGTTGCGGCCGCAAATGACCACCGCGACGCGCTTGCCCCGGTATTCCTTGGCCAGTTTTTTCATGCTGGCCACCGCGACGCCGGCAGCGCCTTCGATGATCCAGCGTTCGCAGGCAGCGACATCGCGCATCGCTGCCTTGATTTCTTCCTCGCTGACCAGCACTGTGCGCGTCAGCAGGCTCTGGCAGAGGGGGAAGGTGATGCTGCCCGGCTCAATGCCGCCGGCGGTACCATCGGAAATGGTGTCGTCTTCTTCCATTTCGATGATCTCGCCAGCTTCGAGCGACTTCTGCAGGGTTGGGGCATTAGCCGGCCAGCAACCAATGATGTCGATCGTCGGGTTCAGTGCACGCAAGGCAGCGCCAATACCGGAAATCATGCCGCCACCGCCAACGGCGACGAATAGCGCATCCAGGTCTGGTGCCTGTTCGAAAAGCTCGATGCCGATCGTGCCCTGACCTGCGATGATTTCTGGATCGTTGTAAGGGGAAACAAAAGGTTTGCCTTGGATCTCCGCCTGCCGAGCGGCCTCCAGTTCCACGCTCAGCGGATCCATGTCGAGGCTCACGACTTCTGCGCCGAGGGCGCGAATGGCATCCAGCTTGTAAGCGGATGCAGACGTGGTGGTGTAGACCGTGACCGGTACGCCCATCACTTTGCCGGCGAGCGCCAGTCCTTGCCCGTGGTTCCCCGATGAAGCAGTGATCACACCCAGCTTGCGCTGCGCTTCAGGCAGCAGACGGATTTTGTTACTGGCACCGCGGAACTTGAAGGAGCCCGTGTGCTGGAGGTGTTCACATTTAAGGAAAACTTCACACTCAGTGATTGCGGACAAGCGTGCGCTATAGGTAAGCGGTGTAACGCTCACTGCCGGGCGCAGTGCGTGATGCGCTTGGGCAATCGACTCGTACAGCGAAGACAGGTACTTGGCGTCGACAGTCATTTTTTAACCCTTCGTAAGTTCAGAAGTGATTGAGCAATTGGCCGGCTCGTCGATTGGAAAGCGGTTCGATACCCGCAAGCAGTGCAACGCGTTGGCCAGCTCGCACCAGCTTGAAGAGCGGTTGAACCACGAGAACGCCATCTACATCGCTGTGAATGGGAGTTCTAGGAGTGCCGATCAAGGCATCGATCGGCACGAGTTCGGCGATCAATTCGCCTTTCGATACGTTATCCCCAGGACGTTTTTTCCATGCCAGCAGACCGTGTCCAGGAGAGGGCAAATGGCTAGCGCCCTCGAGTGGGTACACATGAGGTGAGCATTTCACCAGGGGTTGGTCGTCGAGACGCAAAAGCCCTTCGCTTGCCAGGAACATGAGGATTCCCTTCGCATCCTCCCTGGCTAACTCGTCGTTCACATCGGCTTGTCCGCGAAGCTCGATGCTGGCGGCGAAAGGACGCTCTTCCTGGGGGCTCAAACCCTGGTCGATGAGCCAGTTCCATGGGCGGTTGCACGACTCATCGAAGGGTTGACCACCCGCTGAATGCTCGAGAAAAACCACCTGGATATTCATGCACGCAGCGAGCCTCGTCGCCCGCTCTCGCTGGGCGTTATTGGCATACAGGTGCAGAACACCCGCAGTGTCGCAATGCAGATCCAATATGACGTCATGCTGGAGTGCCTCACTCAGGAGCGCCTTGCGCAGCGCACTGACAGTGTCCGAGGCCGGCACTGCGGCAATCGCGGCCTGTAACTTCTGTTCTGGCACGACAGGACCGTTCTCGATGTGCTGAGTTTCTAGCAGCGGAATGAGGTCCGGAAAATTGCGGTTGAAGTTTTCACCGTTAGCCAGGTTGAAGCGCCCGGTCCAGAACCCAAGCACGTTCTGTGTCATCCCAACGGGATTGGCGAACGGACAGATCACGATCCTGCCCAGGATCCGACCTTGCTGATGAAGGTCCATCAACATGTCCTGCAAGTGCCAAAGAGCAAGCAGCCCAGGATGCTCGTCAGCATGCAAGCCAGCTTGAACGTATGCGCTACGAGAGGAACCTTGACCCACGAATTCATGTGTGAGCAGGCGGACCCTGTTTCCTGGGCCGAGGGGGGGCAGGTCCGTGAAACGAGTCTGAATCGACATCAGTACAAGGCTCTGTTGTGGAATATTATTCCACTCTAGACCTTGAATCTCTGGCAGGCAAGGGTTTTCAGGGCGTTTGGCCGGTTATTCTGGTGACCGAATCTGCTCGGTGAGCTGGTTTCACGCCTCTATGGCGGGGTTTCTAGCAGACCAGCGATGGAAGATCTTCATGTGGACGAAAAATCTCCATTGGAAACTTTCGTTCGCCCCGCAGTACGATGGGCGCCGGTCGATAGCACATCTGAAAAAGCTGCGGTGGGGCCGTAAGCGTCCGGCAAAGTCACCTAGCCGATGCCTGCGATAAGGGCGATGTTCTCCACTTGAAAATAGGTGGACACCATCGCCCTTACCGTCAGGATTTCCATGCGCCAAAGAACTTCTTATCCCAAACCGTTTAAAGCCCAAGTCGTCCAGGAATGCCTGCAACCTGGCGTGTCGATGGCCAGCGTAGCCTTACGCCACGGCATCAACGCCAATCTGGTTCGAAAGTGGATACCTGCTTATCGTGATCGCCTGCCAGCGGCATTGCCCGCTTTCGTCCCGATCAACCTGGAGCCTCGAACTCAGCCCGACCAACGAGCACCAGTCAGTATCGAGGTGCCTTCGTGTTCGGTGCGGCGAAGCCGCACTGCGCTTACCTCTTTGCAAATCGCCGCGCCAACCGAATGAAAGTTCTGGTGCATGACGGTGTGGGCATCTGGCTCGCTGCGCGCGATTGAACCAGGGAAAATTCCATTGGCCCGGTATTCGGCGTGGAACTGAAGTAGAACTCGACAATGAACAGCTCCAGGCGCTGGTGCTCGGTTTGCCCTGGCAGCGAGTCGGCACGAGCGGTGCAATTACATTGCTTAATACCCGCTTTTAGCTGTAGCCGTGGGGTCGATTTGGTAAAATCCACGGCATGACTTCCTCGCCCAATCTCGACCAAATGACGCCCGAACCACTGCGCACGCTCACTGCGAAGTTGCTGTCGAAGGTCGACACTATGGGCAGAAAGATCCATCGTGATGAAACGATCATTGAACAGCTTTTTCACGAGATCGCCCTCCTCAAACGACACACGTTCGCCAGGCGCAGTGAGCAGATCAGCCCAGCGCAAGGCAGCTTGCTCGACGACCTGCTCGATACCGACCTTGAGGCCATCGAAGCGGAGCTGGACGCGCTTCGACCAGAGCCTGTTGCACCAGAACCTCGCCAACAACCCAAGCGTGCACCACTGCCGCCGCAACGTCCGCGCACGGTGGTCAATCACGAGCTGGAGAACACCCAGTGTTCCTGCGGTTGCCAACTCCAGCGCATCGGCGAAGACATCAGCGAGAAGCTGGACTACACGCCAGGGGTGTTCACCGTGGAACAGCATGTGCGCGGCAAGTGGGCCTGCCGTCAGTTCGAAACGCTGATCCAGGCGCCGGTATCGGCCCAGGTGATCGACAAGGGCATACCTACGGCAGGCCTGCTGGCTCATGTAATGGTGGCCAAGTTCGCTGATCACTTGCCGCTGTATCGGCAGGAAAAGATCTTTGGCCGCGCAGGCCTGGCGATCCCGCGTTCGACACTGGCGCAGTGGGTAGGA
Source organism: Pseudomonas fluorescens (assembly GCF_902498185.1). GTDB lineage: Bacteria > Pseudomonadota > Gammaproteobacteria > Pseudomonadales > Pseudomonadaceae > Aquipseudomonas > Aquipseudomonas fluorescens_BS. Next base: position 485,746 of record NZ_CABVIX010000001.1, read on the forward strand.
CAAACCGGCGTGCAGCTGCAGCCTTTGGTTGATGCGTTGCGAGAAGCAGTTCTGGCCCAGAGGGTTGTTCACGCCGACGAAACGTTCGAGCTACACGTGCGCCTCCAACATGCTCTGCTGACCTGGTACTCAGCTAAGAATAAAGTGCTTCCCGGCAGAGTGCGATTTGGCTTTCCTTGGGAAATGCCAGCCTTGAAAAGCATTGATGGACGGTATGCGGTGGCGGCCCTTGATCAAATGATCGCATCGCTCCCACGACCTACTCACGCCTCTTGGCAAGACGGAGCCTTATAGAGGTTGGAAGCGGATCGATGTGTAGGCGAAGTAAAGATGTGTTCGCCATCTGCTTACTAAAGGACGTCCTGACGCGCCTGCGAACACAGCTGGCCAACGAAATTTATGATCTAGTACCCCACTTATGGAAAATTTTTGTGTTTGAGCTAACAAGCTATATGGGACTTTTTATGGTGGCGTTTGCTGCCGCCACGCTCCTACCCCTACAATCTGAAGCAGTATTGGTCGGTATGCTTCTTTCGGGGCACTACACAAATGTGCTGCTCTTGCTGGTCGCCACAGCGGGCAATGTTTTGGGTTCTGTTGTTAACTGGTACTTGGGACGCTACATCGAGCGATTTCGACACCGCCGCTGGTTTCCCGTCAGCGAACGCAATCTCGACAAAGCTCAGAATACCTATCGACGTTACGGGCGTGGAGTGCTTCTGTTTAGCTGGCTGCCCATTGTAGGTGACCCCATCACTATGGTCGCAGGCGTCATGCGTGAGCCGCTCTGGAGTTTTCTGATCATTGTCACGCTCGCCAAAGGTCTGCGCTATTTTGTACTGATTACACTCAGCGGGGCGCTATAGACTTGGGAGATCATTGTAGTAGTCAACTACTCCAGGACACCGCGTTAAGCTTCCTCAGCGACCGCAAGCTTTAACCCTTCGTTGAACTGATTCAGCCTTTGCCAGTGTACCGCTGCGTAGGAATCGACCGACGTCTTGATGGGCTAGCTATGCAGCAATGTAGCCCATGCATGACTCGTCCCCCGGTGCTCTGTAATTCGGTGCCGCGGCGGGATTAAGCGCACGAATCAGGTAATCTTGCATCTGTAGCCGGCATGCCAGAGCCCGGCGAGTTGACCAATGAGGTGTGGAGTTTGGTAGGTGTGTTCGCCATCCGCTTACGTGGGGCCAACCCAGGTATGTGAAGCGCAAGCTTGGAATGACAACCCGCAATCAAGCGTCATGCGCTAGTACAGGTAGAGCAGGCCGCCTACGCGTAGGCGGTCCCATGGGGCCTCGAGAGCTACGCTTTCAGCTCTTTCAGATACTTGTAGACGGTTGCCCGACCCATGCTGAGGACGTTGGCCACGTAGTCAGCGCCCGTGCGGCCTTTGAATGCTCCTTCTGCATGCAGCGCCTCGACCAGGGTGCGCTTGTCTTTTATCTTCAGTGTTCGCAGTGACAGGTTATTCTGCTTGAGCCACGTGTGTAAAAATGTATTGATCCGCTCTTGCCAATCATCTTTGAAGAGCGAGTCTGGTTGCGGGATCAAGCGGCTGACCTGAAAGAAGGCATCAAGCGCTTCTCGGGCTTGTTCCAGCACTGAGAAATTCAAGTTGATGCAGAGAAGGTATTCAGGAGTTCCGTTCTGGTCGTACAACACAGTGGTGATCGATCGGATTTTCTGCCCATTCCAGTTGATCTTCTCGTACGGGCCGATGCTGGCGCAGCTTCGGAAGTCCCCTAACTCCTGGTCCAATGCCGAATCGTCCCCTAGCGTGCGCTTCGAAAAGTTGTTGGCTATGTGAACGACTCTCTGGCTTTTTACCTCATGGACGATGACCTCCGCATGAGGGAAGAAAAGTAACGCAATGCTGTCAGATATTGCCTTGTAATTTTCTATATTCATCTTCTATCAAAGGCTGAAATGTGGGAGCGCAGATCCCCTGACCTGAGCAAGGGAGGAGCTCGAAACCATGCATGGCTATTTTGTCCATGGTGGACTCAAATGAATAAGGGATCAAGGAGCGGAACCCGGCCCAAAGGCGAGCCGTTCTCTACGGGAATGCAGCCGCCGTAAAAATGTCTTCTCTATGGAGCGCCTTGCGCATCGGCTGTCCCCCTTCAGAACGTACTGCTAACCACCCCAGCCCCCATCACCTTCGCATCAATCACCTTTCCACTCCCCGGATTCCTCACCCGCACCACCGCCCCCAATTGCCCATCTTCCATGGCCACACCTTCGATCGCCGCCTGAATCTCTCCGTGGCGGGCAGTCACCTTCACCTTGTCGCCGCGCCGCACCAGCCAGGGCGAGACGAGCATGTCGTTGCTGAGCACCTGCTGCGCGCGGATGCGGCGTTTGGCGCTGAGCCCTGCCACGTCTTCGACTGCCGCGATCACTTCCCGGCGCTGCTTGACCAGGTTGACCTCCTGGCGCTCCAGCATCGCGGGTGTGATGGTCTGGCCGCGCTCCAGCACCTGGGTGGTGACTACGGCCTGGACATAGACATTGGCCTGGGTGGTGACGACCAGCTTCCAGCCTGGCGCGTCTGGGCAATGCACGGTCAGGCGCTGGCGGGTGAGGGCTGAGGCCCTGCCGTCTTCGTCGCGCACTTGCAACGCCTGGGCGCACGGCTGGGTAGGGGTGTCGTCAGGCAGGACCACGCTTTTGAGGGTGAAACGCATGCCTTGCCAACCCTCGCGCTCGGCCTGTTGCGCCAGGCGTTGGCTGAAATGCTGCTGTACGGCCTGGTCAATTTGCGCAGGCAACGTATCGGCGGCCCTGACCGCCGTGGGCGTCAGCCAGAGCGCTAGCGCGAGGGCGGAACCCGTGCTTCCGAGTCGTGAAACCGTTCTCGCCAAAAGCGGAAGCAAAGGCGTGCAGCGCTGTGCGTTGATGCTCATAAAACCCTTGTAAATCAGCTAGTTGAATTTTTTTGCAGGTAGGCACAGTTCGTGCAATCGCAGCCCTCAGCTGAACTAGATCAAGGGTGCCGGGCAATGAGTATACGGATTGAAGACGCGATGGGTGTGCATATGCGTGCCCTCGGGTTGCATATGCAGCGCAGCGAAATTCTTGCAGCAAATCTGGCGAACGAAGACACGCCGGGCTTCCAGGCACGTGACCTGGATTTTGCCAGTGAAATGAGGCGCCAGGGTGAGGCGCCGCGCTTCGGCGAGCGCAGTCATGCACAACTGATGTACCGGGTGCCGTCACAGCCCTCCCAGGACGGCAACACGGTTGAGCTGAGCGTCGAGCAAGCCGCGTTCTCCAAAAGCACCTCTGATTTCCAGACCAGCCTGACCTTTCTCAACATGAAATTCCGGGGCCTCAAGCAGGCCATAGAAGGACGCTGACGCTCATGGCTTTTGATGCGATCTACCACATTGCCGGCTCTGCGATGAATGCGCAGACCGTGCGGCTCAACACAGTGGCGAGCAACCTGGCCAACGCCGACTCGGCCGCCGGTAGCGCCAAGGATGCCTACCAGTCGCGCAAGCCGGTTTTTGCCGCCGTCTACGAAAACGACCAGATGACCCGGCGTGTTGGCATGGGCGGCGCGCATGTGCAGGTGCTGGACGTGGTGACTTCCGGGCGCGATGCGAAAAAGCGCTACGAACCCGACCATCCGTTGGCCGACCGCAGCGGTTATGTGTTCTACCCCGACATCAACGAGATCGAGGAAATGACCGACATGATGTCGGCCACGCGCAGCTTTGAGACCGGCGTTGAGGTCCTCAATCGAATCAAGAGCATGCAGCAAGGCCTGCTCAAGCTGGGAGAAGCCTGATGAATACGGTGCAAAACGATACCTATGGCAACCAGCAGGGCCGCGCCCAGGTCATGCCCAACTCGGATGCCAGCGAGATGCAGAACACCTTCATTCAGTTGATGGTGGCGCAGATCCGTAACCAGGACCCGACCAAGCCGGTCGACAGCAGCGAGTTCCTCAGCCAGTTCGCCTCGATGTCCCAGGTGCAGAGCCTGGAAAAAATGTCGCTGCTGACACAGAACAACATGGTCTTGCTGGAGAACCTGCAATACCTCAGCGCTGCAAGCCTGGTGGGCCAGACGGTCAAGGTGCGCGCTGACGAACTGGACCTGGACGACCAGCCAGTACAGGCCGAAGTCGACCTCGAGCATAGCGCCAATGAGCTGGTCGCGACCCTGACCGATGCCAACGGCGTGAAGACCGAGATCCCACTGCCCGCCAGCGAACCTGGGCGCGTGGCGTTCGAGATCGACCCGGTAAAGCTGGGCCTCAAACCTGGCAAGTACGACATCGAGGTCAAGTCCGCCAGCGACGAGACGCTGGTGGTGGAAGTCAAGGGCAAGGTCAGCAATGTACGCCTGGGGGCCGACGGTCCGGTACTCGATGTGGTCGGGGTCGGCTCGGTGCCGTTCTACGAGATCACCGAATTCAGCGAGGCGTCGTTGCTCGCCAATCTGATGATGCCGCCTCAAGGCACTGCCGCTTCACGCGCCCTCAACCCTTCTGCACAAGGCCAACGCCATGAGTTTTAACATTGCCCTGACCGGTTTGAACGCCGTCACTGAACAACTCAATACCATCAGTAACAACATTGCCAACGTCGGCACCGTCGGGTTCAAGTCCTCGCGAACCGAGTTCGGCAGCCTGTACTCCGGCACCCAGGCAATGGGTGTGGGCGTGCTGGGGCTCAAGCAGAGCATGAGCGTAGGTGGCTCCCACGTCGCCACCGGCGATGCGCTGAACATGGCGATTGCCGGTGGTGGTTTCTTCGTCACCCGCAGTGCGTCGGGCGATATCAGCTACACCCGAGCCGGCGCATTCGGCAAGGACCGCGACAACTTCCTCACCGATGCCTCCGGCCAGTACCTCCAAGGCTACCCGGTGGACGCTGCCGGCAACCTGATGGTGGGGACCGTGGGCGACCTGCGCCTGCAAAGCGCCAACCTGCCGGCCAAGGCCACCGATGGCATCGACTTCGTGGCCAACCTCGATGACAACAATGAGCCGCCCACCGTCCCCTTTGATCCTGACGTGATCGAAAGCTACAACGACTCCCAGACCACGCCGATCTATGACTCCAAGGGCAAGCAACACTCCCTGACCCAGTACTTCGTGAAAACCGCTGACAACGAGTGGGAAGTCCATTACTACGTCGACAAGCAGAGAGTGGGCACTCCACAGGCAATGGAATTCGACAGCAGTGGTGGCCTGCAGTCGCCGCTGACCCCGGTCAACATCACGTTCAACCTGCCGGGCGCCGAGACCGCCAGCATCGATATCAACTATACCCGCAGCACCCAGAACGCCTCGGACTTCGTCGTGACCACCAACGACCCTACCGGCTATGCAGCTGGGGAAAACACAGGGGTCAAGATCGAAACCGATGGCAAGGTCTACGCCACGTACAGCAACGGTGAGCGCTTGCTGCAGGGCCAGGTGGTGATGGCCAACTTCGCCAACCTCAATGGTCTGAAGAACGAAGACGCAACCCGCTGGAGTGCGACAGGCGAATCGGGCAACCCGCTGATCGGCACCCCAGGCGTCGGTCTGCTTGGCGATCTCAAATCCGGCGCGTTGGAAAATTCCAACGTCGACATGACCCAGCAACTGGTCGGCCTCATGGAAGGCCAGCGCAACTACCAGGCCAACAGCAAGGTGTTGTCCACGGACAAAGAGCTCACCCAAGTGCTGTTCAACTCGATCTGAGGCTGATCCATGGACCGTTTGGGATACACGGCAATGACCGCCGCCAGCCGCACCATGACGGCGCTGGGCGTGCGCGCCAATAACCTGGCCAACGTCAACACTCCAGGCTTTCGTACCGACCTTGAGCAGGCGACCAGTGTGCAGGTGTCAGGTCAAGGCTATGACACCCGCCACTTGGCGCTGGTCGAGAGCAATGGCGTGAGCATGGCGCCAGGGGCATTGATGGCCACAGGCAGGGAGCTGGATTTTGCCATTCAAGGCCCAGGGCTCATTGCGGTACAGGGCGCCGGCGGCGAGGCCTATACCCGTCATGGCAGCCTGCAGGTCGATGCCGACATGCAACTGACCGTCAATGGCCGAGCCGTGTTGGGGGAGGGCGGTGCGATCGAGCTGCCGGAATTCGACACGCTGCACATCGCCAGCGATGGCCGGATCTCGGTGCTGCCCAGGGGCGAGCCTCTGATGGTCGAAGTCGACCGGATCAAGCTGGTCGACCTGCCCGCTGCGCAGTTGCAGAAAGACAGCGCCGGGTTGCTGGTCAGCCGTGATGGCGCAGTGGCGCCGCAGGACGAGAACGTGACCTTGGCCTCGGGATTCCTGGAGTCCAGCAACGTGTCGGCCATCGACCAATTGGTCGGCACCATGAGCTTGAGCCGCCTGTTCGAGACCCAGGTCAAGATGATGAAAGCCGCCGAGGATCTGTCCTCGGCGGGTAACAGCATGATTCGCGGCGCGTGATGCCCGCCAGGAAATAACACATGAGTTCTGCACTCTGGATCAGCAAGACAGGCCTGGCCGCGCAAGACAAGGCCATGTCCACCGTGGCCAACAACCTGGCCAACGTCAACACCGTCGGCTTCAAGAGCGACCGGGTGGTGTTCGAAGACCTCTTCTACACCATCGAAGTCCCGCCGGGCGCCCAGGCCGATGAAGTCAACACCGTGCCGACCGGCATTCAGCTGGGCAGCGGTGTACGCGTGGTCGGTACGCAAAAGGTCTTCACCGAGGGCAACACCCAGGCCACCGGCCAGCCCATGGACCTGGCCATCAGCGGCCCTGGTTTCTTCCAGGTGGAAGCCCCCAATGGCGACATCTACTACACCGAAAACGGCCAGTTGCAGCCGAACGGCGAGCGCCTTCTGGTGAACACCCAAGGCTTGCCTTTATCGCCCGCGATCGAATTGCCGGTGGGTTACAAGGACTTCAAGGTCGGCACCGACGGCATCGTCACGGCTATCTTGCCGGGGGACACCGAGCCGGTGGAGCTGGGGCAGATCACCCTGGTGAATTTTGCCAATCCCTCGGGCCTGCAAGCCCTGGGCGGCAACCTGTACCAGGAGACGGTCGCCAGCGGCGAGCCGGTCGAAGGCGTTGCCGGTGAGGACGGGCTCGGGACGATCAAGCAAGGGCAGCTGGAAGGCTCCAACGTCGAGGTGGTTGAAGCCATGGTCTCGATGATGGCGATCCAGCGCGCCTATGAAGCCAATGCCAAGGTTCTGGATGCCTCGTCCGGCATGTTGCAGTTCCTCAATCAGACGGTCTGAGCAGGGTAATGCATAACTTTATCCTGCTGGTGCTGACGCTGGTGCTGTCCGGCTGCCATAGCTTCATCGAAATGTTGCCCGACGAAGACTCCAGCGCCTACGCGCCGCTGCCCCTGGACTACACCCTGCCGCCTGCCAAGGGCGGCGGGTTGTACCGCAGTGGTTACGCCGGTTCCTTGTACCAGGACAAACGGGCGCTGCGGGTGGGTGACATCCTCACCATCGTCCTGGATGAATCCACGCAGTCGAGCAAGAGCGCCGGGACCAGTTTCGGCAAGAACTCAAGCATCGGCATCGATGCGCCGACCGTGCTGGGCAAGCCCTATGCCCAGCTGGAGGCCTCGGCCGCAGCCTCCCGGGATTTTGACGGGGCGGCGAAAAGCTCCCAGCAGAACACCCTGCGCGGCGCCATTGCAGTCACGGTGCACAAAGTGCTGCCCAACGGCACGTTGCTGGTCAAGGGCGAGAAATCGCTGCGCCTGAACCAGGGCGACGAGTTCATTCGTCTGGCTGGCCTGGTGCGTGTAGACGACATCAATCGCTACAACCAGGTGTCGTCGCAAAGTGTGGCCAACGCGCGGATTTCCTACGCCGGGCGCGGCGTGCTCAATGACAGCAACTCCGCGGGATGGCTGTCGCGTTTTTTCACCCACCCTTTATTCCCCCTGTGAGTGGAAAACCTTATGCGATGCGTTTTTAACACCTTGATGGCCGCCGGTGCCTGGCTGCTCATGGCGCCCTTGCAGGCTGCCCCGCTGATGGACCTGGTGGACGTGGAAGGCATCCGTGGCAACCAGCTGATCGGCTATGGACTGGTGGTGGGCCTGGACGGCACCGGGGACAAGAACCAGGTCAAGTTCACCAACCAGTCGGTGGCCAACCTGATCAAGCAGTTCGGCGTCAACCTGCCGCCCAACGTCGACCCCAAGCTCAAGAACGTCGCGGCGGTCACAGTGACAGCCATCGTGCCGCCGTCCTACAGCGTGGGCCAGACCGTTGACGTCACCGTGTCCTCGCTGGGGGATGCGAAAAGCTTGCGCGGCGGTCAGTTGCTGATGACCCCGCTGGCCGGGGTGGACGGCGAAATCTACGGCCTGGCCCAGGGCGCGCTGGTGGTCGGGGGCCTCAAGGCCGAAGGGCGCAGTGGTTCAAGCGTAGCGATCAACAGCGCCAACACCGGGCTGATCGCCAATGGCGCGACCATGGAGCGGATGATCCCCAGTGACTTCAGCGAGCGCAGCGACATCATGCTGAACCTGCGCCAACCGAGCTTCCAGACCGCTACCCGCGTGGTCGCAGCGGTAGAGGAACGCTTCGGTGCCGGCAGCGCCAAGGCCCTGAATGCTACCCAGGTTTCAGTGCGGGCGCCGGTGTCCAGCAGCCAGCGCATCAGCTACATGGCCATGCTCGAGATGGTTGACGTGCAGGAAGGCCGCACGCGTCCCAAGGTCGTGTTCAACAGCCGCACCGGCACCGTGGTGGTTGGCCAGGGTGTGCGCGTCAAGGCCGCGGCAGTGTCCCATGGGACGCTGACCGTGACCATCAGTGAGACGCCACAGGTCAGCCAGCCCGGGCCGTTCTCAGGCGGACAGACCGCCGTGGTGCCGCGCTCGGACGTGGATGTCACCCAGCAACGCAACGCGATGTTCGCCTGGCCCGAAGGCGCCGACCTCGACAGCATCATCAAGACTGTCAACAGCCTTGGCGCTACCCCGGACGATGTGATGAGCATCCTCCAGGCCCTGGCAGAAGCGGGCGCATTGAACGCCGAACTGATCGTGATCTGAGGTCGTCCTCCATGAGTATCATCCCAACCGCGCAGCACTCGGCTGCACCTAGCGCTGCGCAGGATCCCGCCATGGCCCGTCAGGCCCGTCTGGAGTCGGCCGCAGAGCAATTCGAGGCGATGTTCCTGCGACAGATCCTCAAGCAGATGCGCAAGGCCGGAGACGTATTGTCCGAGGGCAGTTCGATGCGCAGCCGCCAGACCGACACACTGCGCGAACTCCATGACGAAGCCCTGGCCGATACCCTGGCCACACACCGCCAGTCCGGGATTGCCGACATGCTGGTGCGGCAACTTTCACGCGGTGATGCGCCGGTAGCACCGCACAGTGCTCGGGCGCTGCACCACGACATGCCCCCCGCTGCCGCGACCCCGCCGCTGGGCCAGAGCCTGTTGGCGCCGATCGTTCATACCTGGCAGCGCGGTGTTGAACACCTCGAACGTGGTGCGGTCGGGCTCAAGGCGCTGGTCAATCAAGTGATCGCCCACGAATCCGGGGGGCGGGTCGCGGCAGTCTCTCCCAAGGGTGCCCGCGGCCTGATGCAACTGATGCCCGGCACTGCCCGGGAAATGGCCGAGCGGCTGAACCTGCCCTACAGCGAGCAGCGCCTGACCACCGACCCCGCCTACAACCAGCGCCTGGGCACCACCTACCTGAGCTCGCTGATCGACCGTTATGACGGCGTCACAGCGCTGGCCCTGGCCGCCTACAACGCAGGTCCCGGCCGCGTGGACGATTGGCTCGAGAGCATTGGCGATCCGCGCCTGGGCCAAGTCACCGAGCAGCAATGGGTCGAGCGCATTCCGTACAGGGAAACCCGCCAGTACACCCGGAACATCCTGGCCAGGCTCGCGCAGAGCGAACCCTCGCAAGCGCCGCTTAAGCCGCCGCCGCATCCGGTCGCCCTGGATACAGACGCGCTAACTTCCGCCGTCAACAGCACCCCCGTCCTTCGCTCAGCGGCCTTTGCCCCGAACGTGCGGCAGGTGCCCAAGGAGATTGAATCGTGAGTCTAATGAGCCAGATTGGCTACTCGGGCATGGCAGCCGCCCAGATCGCCCTGAATACCTCGGCGCAGAACGTCGCCAACATGTTCACCCCAGGCTATAGCCGCCTGAACACGGTCATGGGTTCTGTGGCCGGCACCAGCAGCCAACAGATCGGCGGCGGCGTCGTGGTGACGGCCGTACGGCGCATGAGTGACGACTTCAAGACCCAGCAGTTGTGGCGCACCACCACCGACATGCATTACTACCAGGCTGGCCAGGACTACCTCAGCTCCCTGGAAGGGGTGATGGCAGGTGAGGGCTCGAACATCAGTACTGGCCTGGACAACTTCTATGCTGCCCTCAGCGCGGCCAGCGACCGGCCTGCCGACATTCCGCTGCGTCAGCAGATCCTGGCGGAGATGAAAAACCTCACCCAGCGCTTCAACGGCCTCAATACCAATATCGGCAACCAGCTCGATGCCCTGCACGAACAACGTTCGGCCATGGGCAACGAGATCAATGGCCTGGCCAATAACCTGGCGCTGCTGAACCAGAAGATCGTCGAGGCCGAATCCACCGGCGGCGACAGTGCCTCGCTGCGCGACCACCGCGAGCTGCTGGTCGGCGAATTGAGCAAGTACGCCGACGTGCGGGTCAACGAAGCGCGGGACGGCTCGCTGACCATCGCGTTGTCCAACGGCCAGCCTCTGGTCGCCGGCAGCACGGCCGGCCAGCTGACCGTCACCACCAATGCTGCAGGCCAACAGGAAGTGGCGTTGAGTTTCGCCGGCACCAGTTTCCCGTTGCGCCAGGACAACCTGGGTGGTGCCTTCGGCGGCCTGCATGACGTGGAGCACAACCAACTCCTGCCCGCCAAGGCCCAGCTTGGAGAAATGGCGCAAGCCCTGGCCACCATGGTCAATGACACCCTTGCCACCGGCTTCGATCTGGCCGGCAACCCGGGCCAGCCCCTGCTCACGCTCAACCCCAACAGCGTCACCGGGTTGCTGCAGATGAACGATGTGAAACCCGAAGAACTGGCGTTCTCCGCAAAGGCCGGCGAGCCGGGCGACAACACCGTGTTGCTGGCGATGATCGAGCTGAAGAACAAGAAGGTCACGGTCAACGGCAATACCGTCACCTTGAGCGAAGCCTACAGCGGCATGCTCGGCGAAGTTGCCAGCGCCAGCCGGCAGAACAAGGCCGACCTCAAGTCGGCGACCGCCGTGGCCGAGCAGGCCCAGAGCCAGCGCGACAGCGTCAGCGCGGTGAGCGACACCGAAGAGGCGCAGGCCGTCATGGACTACAACAAGGCGTTGCAGGCCAACATGAAGGTCATCCAGACGGCCAACGAGCTGTTCGACACCATCCTTGCGGCCCTTTGAGGCGCGTTCCCCCAAGTCCACCCAAGGTCTACCGCGATGCGAATTTCCAACGCACAAACCAGTGCCATGATGCACAGCAACATGAACCGCAACGCCGAGGCCATTGCCCGGCTGCAGTCGCAGATCGGCTCAGGTCAACGTCTGCAGCTGCCGTCCGACGATCCCGTCGCCGCTGCCCGGCTGCTGCGCATTCAGCGCGAAGAAGCGAGCATCAAGCAATACAACGATAACATCGGCAAAGTCTCCGACAACCTGCGGATCCAGGAGACGCATCTGCAATCGAGTTCCGATGCGATGGGCAGCATCCGCGACCTGTTGCTATGGGCCGGCAATGGCAGCAACAGTGGCGAGGACCTGTCGGCGATTGCCAGCCAGTTGTCGAGCCTGGAAGACAGCCTGGTGAGTTTCTTCAATGCCAAGGACGAATCCGGCAATTATCTGTTTTCCGGCACCCGTAACGACAGCCCAGCCGTCACCCTTGATCCCGCCACCGGCAAGTACGTGATGACCGGCAACGACGAGCACCGCCAGGCGGTGGTGGGCAACGGTGTCTTGATTGGCGATAACGTCACCGCCCGGGAAATCCTGGGGCCTGGCGCCGACCTGCTGAATGACCTGCATGCCCTGGTCGACAGCCTGAAGACCGCACCGTCCGATCCCGCCACCCTCGCGCAGATCAAGGACACCCTCGAACAGCTGGATGCGACGCATGGCAATCTGCTCGGGGCCATGACCGACATGGGCGGCCGTCAGAACACCCTGACACTGATGGCCGAGAGCAACGCGGATGTCTCGCTGGTCAACCAGAAAGTGCAGGGCGATCTCTCGCACCTGGACATGGGGGGCGCGTTCCTCGAAGTCAGTGCCTATGAGCTGGCGATGCAAGCCAGCCAGAAGGTCTATAGCCGAGTGGCGACCATTTCCTTGTTCGACCTGATGTAAGCACTGGAGTCAGCGATGCACATTCGTCAAGAGCGGTCGGCCCTTGCCTCCTACGACATTGACCGCCGCCCCCGGGCACAGCCGCGCGACGGCGCTGCTCAGGGTCCCAGGTCCGATACCCGTGCGGCCCTGGCAAGCAGCCGCCCGCTGCAGCAGGGCACGCTTGCCAGCCAGGCCTTGGAACTCAACCAGCAGCAGTCATCCATGCAGTCTGCCCAGGTCTACCTGGGCCGGCTCGCCACGCACCTGAACGACTTCAAGCGCGACCTGGGCCGTGCCCTGAACGGCTCGGCCAGCGGTGCGCCGGACAACGCGTCCATCGCCCGTTCCGTCACCCAGCTCAACGCGTTGCTGGACAGCCGCGCGAGGATCTCGGGCACGGGCCTGGATGCGCACCTGGACGTCAACTTCGATGAGCCGCAACGCAGCCGTTTCAGCATCAAGGGCCTGGAATCGCTGCAAGGCATCCAGGCTTCGGGCAGTGAAACCTTGCTGTTCAATGCCGGGCGCCACCTGCCGGGACCAATGGCGGTCGTCCTGGATGACGGGATGAGCGACGCGCAAACCCTGCGCCGCTTCAACGTCGGCCTGGCGCCGGCCGGGTTGCATGTCGAACCGGATGAAGGCGGGCGCCTGCAGTTTTCGGCCGTTGAATCGCGTTGGAATACGCTCAAGGGGCAGCTCTCGGTGCAAGGCGAGGACAAGCTGTTCGCCAAGGGCGGCTTCACCCCGGTCGTGAGCCAGGAAGACAACCTGCTGGGCACGCCGCTGCCCACGCCTCAGGAGGGGCGGGCCGACCTGGGTGCGTTGCTGGACATCGCCAACCAGGGCCTGCAGCGTATCAACGGCGTGATCGACCAGCTCCACCAGCACCAGGCCCAGGCCCTGGACCAGTTGGGGCGCCAAGAGAGCAGGGAAGAAAAGCGCTGGGCCCATGACTTCGTCGGCCGCGCGTTTGCTCGAGATGAGTCACCCGTGCAGTTCAAGCGCGTTGCGCAGATGGTCATGGCGCAGTCCCATGTCTCCCGCCACACCGTGCTGGGCCTGATGGCCTGATCTGTGGGCCAGCACACCGGCTGGCTCCATCCTCGAGATCAGCGCCGTACCTGTGGGAGCGGGTTTACCCGCGAACACCGGCAAAGCCGGTGCCAGACACCGCGTCAACTTCTTCGCGGCTGAAGCTCCCACGGGAACCGTGCCTCAGCTACTGTGGAGACTCCCCTTACCCCAACGTCCCAATGATATTCACGCTCACGTTTTCCGGTATCTCGTTCTGCGACAGCACATGCAGGCCGGGGCTGAACACCCGGGCATAGCGTGCCAGCAACGGGCGCAGTTGCGGCATCACGGTCAGTACCGGTGGATGGCCATCCTTGCGCAGCTTTTCCTTGACCGCCGGCATCGCATTCTGCAACTGATTGAGCAGGTTAGGCTCGACCGGGACGCTGTCCAGGCTGACCGGACCCGCTTGCTGCGCAATGCTCAGGGCGCCCAGCAAGGTGTTTTCCAAGGCGTTGTCCAGCACAAACACACTGATCTCTTCACGCCGCCCCGCGATGCTGGCAACGATAGTGCGGCGCAAGGCGTAGCGCACGTCGGCCGCCAACAGCACCGGATCCTTGGTGCTTTCGCTGCTTTCCACCAGCGCCGTGGCGACTGTCACGATATCGCGCAGGGAAACGTTCTCCACCAACAACTGCCGATACACCCGATGCTGCTGGGTATAGGTCAATTGGCTCTTCAGGCTTTCGGCAAGCTTGGGCGCCTGTTCGTTCAAGCGCTGCATCAGGCTGTCGACGTCATCGTGCTTGAACAGGTCGGCCAGATTGTCACGGATCACCTTGTTCAGGTGCGTGGCAATGACCCCGGCACAGTCGATCACCTGATACCCAAGGTTCAGCGCCCGGCTCTTGTCTGCGGGCAGAATCCACACCACCGGCATGCGGTAGGCCGGGTCGACACCCAGAATGCCGTCGACCTCACCATAGAGATCGGCCGAGGGGATCGCCATCAGGCGCTCGGCATGAAGCTCGGCGCCATCGAGTTGTTCGCCGTTGATGTGGATCGAGTAGTTGGCAGCCTTCAGACGCAGGCTGTCGCGGATCTGAATTTCCGGCAGCAGGAAGCCCAACGACTCCGACAGGGTCTGGCGCAAGCCGCGCACGCGCTGGGTCAACGGGGCACCGGCCGCTTCGTTGACCAGGCCCACCAGCTTGTAGCCCAGCGATACCGACAGGCGCTCGACCTGCGGAATGTCCTCCCAGCCCAGTCCCTGCGCCTTCTCCTGCTGCATGGCGCTGCTCAGGGCATCCACCGCCTCCAGCTCGTCGGCCTGTGCCGGTGGCTGGTAGCGCAGGACGCACAGCCCCAGGAACCCCACCACCGCGGCAAAACCGAGGAAGGCCAGATGCGGCATGCCAGGCACCAGCCCCAGCACCAGCAGGATTCCGGCCACGGTGAACAACAGACTTGGCGATGCCAGCAGCTGACGCCGGACCTGGGTGGTGATCTCGGCGGACTCATTGATACGCGTCACGATCAAGGCCGCGGCCGTGGACAGCAGCAACGCCGGAATCTGCGCGACCAGGCCATCACCGATTGTCAGCAGGGCAAACTGCTGGAACGCCAGGCCGGCCGGCAGATCGTAGACGAACATGCCAATGGCGAAACCGCCGAACAGGTTGATGGCCAGGATCAGGATGCCGGCGATGGCATCGCCGCGGACAAACTTCGAGGCCCCGTCCATGGCACCGTAGAAATCCGCTTCCTTGGAAATTGTCTGGCGTCGATGCTTGGCTTGCTCCTGAGTAATCAGCCCGGCATTGAGATCGGCATCGATCGCCATCTGCTTGCCTGGCAAAGCATCGAGCGTAAAGCGCGCGGTCACCTCGGAGATACGCTCTCCACCCTTGGTGACCACCATGAAGTTGATGATCATGAGGATCACGAACACGATCATGCCGACAATGAAGTTGCCGCCGATCACCACTTCGCCAAAGGCCTCGATGACCTTGCCCGCAGCGCCCGTGCCGGTATGCCCCTCGAGGAGCACGATGCGCGTCGAAGCCACGTTGAGGGTCAGGCGCAGCAACGTGGTAATCAGGATGATGGTGGGGAACAGCGAGAAATCCAGCGGACTTTTCGATGACACGCTGACCATCAGCACCAGGATCGCCATGGCGATGTTGAAGGTGAACAGGATATCCAGCAGCAGCGGCGGCAAGGGCAGGATAATCATCGCCAGGATCGACAGGATGACCACTGGGATTCCGATGCGCCCGCTGCGCAAGGTCGGTAGGAAGGTGTGCAGTAGGTTCATGATTACGCCTTGTTCGCCATGCGTTCGGGTATGGGCAGGTCGCGCGGCAGCTCCGGTCTGGCGCGCAGTCCGCTTTTGTAAGCTTTCAACTGCAGGATGTAGGTCAGCACATGCGCCACGGCGGCATATAGCGGCGCCGGGATCTGCTGGTTGACCTGGGTGGTGAAGTAGATCGCCCGCGCCAAGGGCGGGATCTCCAGCACTTCCAGGTTGTGCGACATGGCCATCTTGCGAATGAACAGGGCCATGTCATCGACGCCCTTGGCAATCACGTAGGGCGCCTGGGCCTTCTTCACGTCGTACTTGATCGCCACGGCGTAGTGCTGCGGATTGACGATGATTGCGTCGGCATCCTTCATCACCTTGCCGATCTGTCCCTGGGACATCTGGCGCTGGATCCGCTTGATCCGCGCCTTTACCTCGGGACGGCCCTCCTGGTTGCGGTGCTCCTCCTTGCGCTCCTGCTTGGTCATGCGCAGCTTCTTGAGGAAGAAGTACTTCTGGATCGGCACATCGATCAGCGCGAACACCACGAAAACCCCGAGCAGGCTCAGCAGCGTGTCGAACAGCAGCGCGAAGGCACTGCCGATGGCCGTTGGCAGGTTGGTTCGCTGCAGTGCCAGCAAGTGCGGGATCGCATCGCTCACCAGCATCCAGGCCACCGTGATCAGCAGGGCGATCTTGGCCAGCGACTTGAGCAGCTCCACCCAGTTCTGCGCCGAGACAATCCGCGCCAGGCCGGTGATCGGGTTGAGCTTGCTGAACTTGGGGAAGAAGTTCTTCGCCACGAACAGCCAGCCACCAGGCACCAGCGAGAACGTGATCACCAGTACGCTGGTCAGCACCAGCGGCAGCAGCATCCTGATGAACAGCACCAGGTTGTGGGTCAGGATCAGGCGCAGGTCTTCCTGGCTGACTTCGCTGGCGTTGAAGTTCAGGAACGACAGGCGGAAGCTCTCCAGCAGGCCCTCGTAGAACCCCATGAAGCTGAACTTCAGGATCAGCAGCGTCGCCAGCAGCGACACCGTGGTCGACAGGTCCTTGGAGCGCGTGACCTGGCCGTCGTCGCGGCTCTTGCGCAACTTCTGCGCCGATGCCTCTTCGGTTTTTTCCTGGGCACTGTTATTGGACACCGGTGTCTTCCCGCATCATCAGACCAATGTTGTCCAGCAGCTCACGGGTCAGGTGCAGGTAGTGTTCCGGCAGGTTCGGAATCGACAGATAGATGCACAACAGCCCGAGCAGGATAGTGATCGGGAACCCGAGGGAAAACAGGTTCATCGACGGCGAGATGCGGTTGAGCAGGCCAAAGCAGAACTGCACCAGCACCATGCAGAACACCATGGGCAAGGTCAGCAGCACGGCGGCGCTGAACACCCAGGCGATGCCGTGCAGGAAGGCGGCGAAACTCTGATAGCTCAAGCCGCTGCCGACCGGCCAATGGCTGAAGCTCTTGTACAGCACGCTGAGCACCAGCAAGTGCCCGTCGATTGCCAGAAACAGAAACGCCAGCAAGACAAAATACAGCTGGTAGACGATGGAGGAAGACGAGACGCCGTTTACCGGATCGTTATAGCGGGCCATGCTCATGCCCATCTGGGCCGATACCACTTCACCGGCGACACTGAACACGGTGAACACCAGCTGCAGCGAGAGTCCCAGGATCAGCCCGAACGCCACCTGCTCCAGCGCAGTCAACGCGCCCTCGGCGGACAGCGGATCGATCGGCGGCGTTGGCGGCAGCGACCCACCGATGGCCAGCGTCACCACCAGGGCCAGCATCACCCGAACCTGCCGGGACATGCCCTTGTGATTGAACAGCGGCGCAGTGCTGAACACCGCCAGCAACCGGCAGAAGGTCCACCAGTAGCCTTGCAGTGCCTGCAGGTACTGACTGGCTTGCATCAGCGGCTCGGAGGCAGGCATCTGCTCAGCCCACCAGCTTGCCGGCGTGTTTGAAGGTCTCGATGAACAAGTCGCTAAGCGTACGCAGGATCCAGTGGCCACCGAAGATCAGCATGCTCAGGGTGATCAGCAACCGGGGCAGAAAGCTCAACATCTGTTCGTTGATCTGCGTGGCAGCCTGGAACACGCTCACCACCAGCCCGCCCAGCAGGCTTGGCACCACCAGCACACAGACGATCAGCGCGGTGATCTGGATCGCGTTGCCTACCAGGCCTGCGGCGAGTTCCGGCGTCAGCATCAGGCACCCCCAAACGGCTGGATACTAGAGGTCAGGGTGCCCATCAGCAGCGCCCAACCATCCACCAGGACAAACACCATCAATTTGAACGGCAGGGAAATCATCATCGGCGACAGCATCATCATGCCCATCGCCATCAGCACGCTGGCGACCACAAGGTCGATGACCAGGAACGGCAGAAAAATCATGAACCCGAGCTGGAACGCCGCCTTCACTTCGCTGAGCACGAATGCTGGCAGCAGCAGGGAAAAGTCCAGTTCATCCAGATTCTGCGGCAGTTCCTCGCCGGCCAGGGAGACCATGGTTTCCAGAGACGCCTTGTTGGTCTGCGCAAGCATGAAGCCGCTGAGGCTCTGCTTCGCCACGTGCAGGCCCTGGTCCATGGAAATGGCATCGCTCTGGAACGGCTCGTACGCCTCGTGATAGATCTCCTGCCAGACCGGGCGCATCACCAGCATCGTCAGGCACAGGGCGATGCCGATCAGGATCTGGTTGGGCGGGCTCTGTTGCAAGCCCATCGCCTGGCGCAGGATGGCCAGGACGATGATGAAGCGGGTGAAGCTGGTCATCATCATGAGCATCGCCGGCAAGAAGCCCAGCAAGGTCATCATGATCAGGATCTGCAGCTTGATGCTCAACACCTGGCCGGTTTCACTGTCATTGAGACTGAACAGCGAAATCTCCCCGTTCGCGGACCATGCGTACTGTGGAAACCACAGGGCCAGCAGCGCCAGGCCGCTGATCAGGTGTCGCGTAAGCCTGTTCATCTGGTCAGATCGCTCAGCGTGGAGCCACTGAGCTCGACGATACGCAGGCCATAGTTGCCGTTGATCACCACCACTTCGGCCTTGGCGAACAGCGCGCCGTTGACCTTGACGTCCAGGGGCGCACCAGCGAGTTTGTCGAGGGCGATGACGCTGCTGGTGTCGACGTCCATCAGCTCACGCAGAGAGATTTCCGTCGAGGCCACCTCCAGCGTAACGGTGACCGGAATCTTGCCGAAAAACTTGATGTCCTGCTGAGGCAGCACAGGTGCGGCGGGTTCGGCAGCCGGCGGGGCCGCCTCGATATCGAAGCCCAGCTCGGGATCGTTCAGCAGCGTGTCGAAGGCGGCATCGGAAAGGGAGGAGGTCATTGGCTTTTCACGCTATCCATGGAAGTTAGAAACAGGGAACCGTCGCTTTCGGAAATGGCCCCGTGGAACAGCTTTTGCTGCCCGATGTGCACCTCGCAGCGGTCCAGCAGGCGCATCACCAGGATGTCATCGAGTTGCAAGGCCAGTACGCTGGCCAAAGGCATCTGGGCAATGGCCAGGATGCAGTCCAGCTGCACGGGCAGCTCGTGGATCCGGTGCACGGTGGGTTCTGCAGCGGTGGGAGGGTGGGCGTCGGTGAGCCGGCGGGTCAGTTCGTCGCCCACCGCGCCGTCCAGGTACAGGCAGATCGACGACTCGCAGCCGCTGGCCTGGCTGCGGTAGCGAAGTTCGACGCGATAGCCCCAGTGGACTTCTTCATACGCGCTGACAGATGCGTCGATATGCTCCAGGGAAACGCCGCCAAGCATCATCCGGGCACAGAGTTTGGCGATATCGACACCCAACCGTTCGCGCATGCGGTCTTCCGAAGTGCTGACCGGCGGCGCATCCTGCGAGGGAAGGGTGGTGCCGCCGTAATAGCTTTCCAGCAACTCGGTCAGCAGCGGCCGGTCGATGCTGAAACCGATCTTGCCGATGGTCGAGCGATAGCGACACTCCGGCACGCCGCTGAAGTGTTCATCCACGCGCACATCGCACAGGTCCATATTGATCCGGTAATGCGTCAGTACGTAATCGCTGATGACTTTTGGGTACTTGCCAATCAGTTCTTTTATGTACGCAGGGACTTTATGGTAGTGCCGGCCCAACTTCTGGGGTTTCAAGAACGTGAGTTGCTCGGCAGGCACCCGATGCAGAATTTTCTTATGACCAATCATGTGAATGCTCTATTCCTGAAACGGCTAGGCGGACAAGTGACCAAGCAAGCGCCGCGAGTATAGAAACCGGCGCCGGCGCTGTTAAATCAAAAGCTGTCAAAAGCCTTTTTGAGAAGCTTTTCAGCGGTTTTGAGGCTTACTGATTTCCCATGTATCCCCCCCTGGTACTAGGATTTTCGAGGTAAACGTGCGCCCAGCGCTCGACAGTGACGGTCCTTATGGCAGGTATAAACGGTGAGGTCGGTAAATAAAGTGTTCAGCCCCAGTGTCGTCGTGCCCCTCGGTCGCAATGAGCAACCGGAAGTCATTGTGGTTGGCAATCCACAGGAAAGTGGCTATCAAGCATTGATTGCCTGTTTGCAGCAGCAACAGCGGCCGGTGGTCTGTCATGAAAGTTGCGACGAACTGCAAGAACCTTTGCTGGCCAAGGCCACGGTAATATTTGTACTTGTCGGCAGTTTTACCCACCACGCCTTGCGCATGCAGATCGATAGGTTGATTCGCCGCGCCGGACATATCAGCGTTATTCCCATCGTTGAATACGCCGAACAAGAGCGCGCCGCCACGCTGCTGGAGAACGGTTGCGTGGATTACCTGCTGGCGCCGTTCAGTCCCGCACAGGTCAGCGCCTTGCTGCAGCGCCAGGAAGCGGCCGTGGCCGCCCAGGCAAGTTTCGTTGCCTGCTCCCACGCTGGGCGGCGCCTGCTGGCGATGGCCCAGCGGGTTGCTGCAACCCGTGCGCCGATCCTGATTACCGGTGAAACCGGCACCGGCAAGGAAATGCTGGCCCGTTATGTTCACCGTTTCGCTACCAGCGACAATGCCCCGTTCGTTGCCGTGAACTGCGCGGCAATTCCCGAGCAGATGCTCGAATCGCTATTGTTCGGCCATGAGCGGGGCGCCTTCACCGGCGCGGTCAATGCCCAGCCCGGCAAGTTCGAGCAGGCCAACGGCGGAACCTTGCTGCTCGACGAGATCGGTGAGCTGCCGCTGGGCTTGCAGGCAAAACTGCTGCGTGTGCTCCAGGAGCGGCGGGTCGAGCGTCTCGGCGCCACCCGCGAAATCCGGCTGGATGTGCGAGTGATTGCGGCGACCAACCGCGACTTGACGGTCGAGGTGGCCGAAGGACGGTTCCGGGCCGACCTGCTGTTTCGCCTCGACGTACTGGCGCTGCATATCACGCCGCTGCGCGAGCGTCCTGAAGACGTGCTGGCACTGGCACGGCGTTTCATCAGCCGCTACGCACCCAATGAACATGATGAGTGCCTGCTGACCCCAGCGGCCTGCCAGGCGCTGGTGCAGCACACCTGGCCAGGCAATGTGCGCGAACTGGAAAACACCCTGCAGCGGGCGCTGGTGCTGCGCAGAGGCATGTACATCCTGCCAGACGACTTGGGCCCCAGTGTCTGCCCGGAGCCCGCCGCGGCTCCATCGGCCCCTCAGGGCAAGGCTGCGTTGCGCGCCACGGGCAAGTGGGCCGAGCACCAGCATGTGCTCGACACCATCAGTAGATTCGGCGGCCATAAGACCAAGGCTGCCGAGAGCCTTGGCATGACCCCCCGCGCCCTGCGCTACCGCCTCAGCGCGATGCGCGAGCAGGGTGTGCCGATACCGTTCCCTTGACCTGCCAGCCCCTCGGCCTTTCCAGCGTGGAGAAATACCCGTGAATTCAATCATGAACGTCCAGCAACACTTGCTAGACCAGATGGACCAGGCCAAGAGCCTGATGCAAGCGCCGGTCATCCAGCCGGCGGCGCTGTTCCAGCAGATGCCCGAGCAGGGCATCGGCGTGGCGTTCGAAGAGGCCATGCGTGCGGTGGATGCCCAACAGCATGTCGCCAGTGGCGCCATGGCTGCGGTCGACAGCGGCCAGAGCGACGACCTGGCCGGCGCGATGATCGAAAGCCAGAAAGCCAGCGTGGCGTTCAGTGCCCTGCTGCAGGTGCGTAACAAATTGACCACGGCATTTGATGACGTGATGAGAATGCCGCTGTAACTGAAGGTGAGTGCTCAAGGTGCTGCAAGAAATCAACGATAAAATCAGGGCCCAGCTGAGTCGGTTGAAGCTGGACCCACGCATCGGCCTGGGCGCGATGGCAGCGGCCGCCGGCTTGCTGGCGATCGGGGTGGTGATGTACCTGTGGCGTGATCAGGGGGCCCTGCGTCCACTGTATGGCGCGGGTGAACCCTACCCCGCGGCAGAGGTGATGCAGGTGCTGGACGCCGAGCAGATCCGCTACCAGCTGCACCCACAGAGCGGCCAGATCCTGGTGCGCGAGACCGAGCTTGGCCGGGCGCGCATGCTGCTCAGCGCCAAGGGCGTGCAGGTGGCGGTGCCGGTAGGGTACGACCTGTTCGACAAGGACGAGCCGCTGGGCACCAGCCAGTTCGTCCAGGACATCCGGCTCAAGCGCAGCCTGGAAGGCGAACTGGCGCGCACGGTCATGACCCTCAAGGGCATCGACAGCGCACGTGTCCATCTGGCCTTGCAGGAGAGCAACTCCTTTGTGGTCAGCAATCGCGACCCGGCCAAGGCGTCGGTCATGCTGCAGATGAGCCCCGGCTTCAAGTTGACCCCTGAGCAGGTAGGCGCCATCGTCAACCTGGTCGCCAACAGCGTGCCCAAGTTGCAGCTGGCCGATGTCAGCGTGGTCGACCAGTACGGCGTGCTGCTGTCCCGTGGCATCAATGCCGGCGGTGGCCCGGTGCAGAACTGGCAAGTGGTGGATGACTACCAGCAGAAGGCCTCGGCCAACGTCGAGCAGGTGCTGGCGCCGATCCTGGGCAGTGGCAACTACCGCATCAGCGTTGCGGCCGACATCGACTTCAGCCAGAAGGAAGAAACCGTCCAGGCGTTCGGTGATACCCCGCGCTTGCGCAACGAAGTGCTGCAGGACGAAAGCACGCTCGACCGGCTGGCCCTTGGCGTGCCCGGATCATTGAGCAATCGGCCCGTACCTCCAGCCGGTGGGCAGGCGCCGCCCAAGGGCAGCGAAGCCCAGACCGCCGACAAGGGCGCGACCTCGCTGCGCAAGGAGTCCACACGCAAGCTCGACTACGACCAGAGCGTCACCCACGTCAAGCACTCTGCGTTCAACCTGCGTAGCCAGAGCATCGCCGTGGTGTTGAACGCCAGTGACGCCGAGGAGGGCGGCTGGCCTGCGCCGGCCCGGGAGCAGCTTGAAGTCCTGCTCAAGAGTGCGGTGGGCTTCAATGCCGAACGTGGCGATGTGCTGACCCTGAGCGTGTTCCCCTTCGCCGCCACTGACCTGTCGCGCACCGCAGCCGACTGGTGGCAGGACGACCAGCTTCACGACCTGCTCAAGCTCGGCGTGTTTGCCCTGTTCAGCCTGCTGTTGCTGCTGCTGGTAGTGCGTCCGGCACTCAGCCGCCTGCTCAAGGGCGCCGATGCCCAGGCTGCGCTGAAAGGCGGGGAGCCTGCCGCGCCGAGCCTGGGCAGTGAGCTACCCGCCCAGGCCTTGCCACCGGGCAAGGACGACAGCACCTTCGTCAACATGCTTGGCGAGCTCAACCCCCTCTCGGAGATCTGCCTGCCGGCACCGGGCTCGGGCCTGGAACTGCAGGTCGAGCATCTGCAGATGCTGGCCAAAAATGATCCCGAACGTGTGTCGGAAGTGATCAAACAATGGATAGGTCGCAATGAAAGCAACGTCCCCTCGCAAAACTGACGTCATGCAGGAGCTGCGCGCACGCACGGCCCAGAACCGTTCGATGAGCTCGCTCGAACAGGCATCGATTCTCATGCTGAGCATGGGTGACAGCGTATCGGCCGGGGTGTTGCGGCATTTCTCCCGCGAAGAGATCGTCATCATCAGCCAGGCCATGGCGCGCTTGAACAACGTCAAGCAGCCCATGGTGACCGAGGTCATCAGCCGGTTTTTCGAAGACTACAAGGAGCAGAGCAGTATCAAGGGCGCTTCGCGCAGCTATTTGTCGGGCATGCTCGGCAAGGCCCTGGGCAACGAGATCACCCGCAGCCTGCTCGACAGCATCTACGGTGAGGAAATCCGCGCCAAGATGGCCAAGCTCGAATGGGTCGACCCCAAGCAGTTCGGCACCCTGATCGCCAAGGAGCACGCGCAGATGCAGGCGGTGTTCCTGGCCTTCCTGCCGCCTGGCATGGCCAGCGAGGTGCTGGAAAGCATGCCCAGCTGGCGCCAGGACGAGCTGCTGTATCGGATCGCCAACCTCAGTGAAATCAACAGCGACGTGATCAAGGAGCTGGAACTGTTGATCGAGCGCAGTCTGTCGGTGCTGTCCAACCAGGGCTCGCAGGTGCGCGGGATCAAGCAGGCCGCCGACATCATGAACCGCTACAAGGGCGACCGCGACCAGATGTTCGAGCTGCTGCGCGCCCACGACAACACCTTGGTCGAGCGCATCGAAGACGAGATGTATGACTTCTTCATCCTCTCGCGCCAGAGCGACGAAGTGCTCCAGGCATTGCTCGAGGCCATCCCGCTCAGCGAATGGGTGGTCGCGCTCAAGGGCGCTGAGCCTGCGGTGGTCAAGGCGATCCAGGGCGCCATGCCGCGGCGCCAGATGCAGCAGATGGAAGCGCAGAACCGCCGCCAGGGCCCCGTGCCGTTGAGCCGGGTGGAACAGGTGCGCAAGGACATCATGGGGGTGGTCCGGGACATGGCCATCGAAGGCGGCCTGGCCGTGCAGCTGTTCCGTGAGCAGACGGTCGAGTGAGGGCTATCGCGTGTCGATCAAAGTGTTAAAGGCCAAGGGCCGTGACTGGCGGCCCTACCGGTTTCCGCCGTTGCCCGAGCGTGAGACGCCGCCGTTCAGCGATGATCCGATCGCCCTGCAGCGGGCCATCGCCGACGGGTTCCAGGAGGGCAACGAAAAGGGCTATCTGGAAGGGCTTGAGCAAGGGCGCGAGCAAGGCAGGCGCGAAGGGATCGCCGCCGGCCGCGAAGAGGGACGCCGCGAAGGCATCGCCCAGGGGATATCGGAAGGCCGCCAGGCGTTCGATCAGGCCAGCGAGCCCCTGGAGATCATGAACCAGAAGCTCCGCGCGTTCATGGCCGAGTTCGAGCTCAAGCGCCGCCGTGAGCTGCTGGCGCTGGTCAAGAAAGTCTCCGAACAGGTTATCCGCTGCGAGCTGACCTTGAACCCGACGCAGCTGCTGACCCTGGTCGACGAGGCTCTGGCCGGCATGCCGCTCGAACCCGAAGACGTGCATGTCCAGCTGCATCCGCAGGAGTTCGCGCGGATCAAGGACCTGGCCCCCGACCGCGCTGCGGCCTGGCGCCTGGTGGCCGACGAGTCGCTGGCCTTGGGCGAGTGCCGCATTGTCAGCACCCAGGCGGAAGTGGATGTCGGCTGTCAGCAGCGCCTGGACGCCTGCGTGCAGACACTCTCCGAACACCTCCTGCTCATCGAGGACTGAGTCATGCTCAAGCGCTTCGAGCTGGATGAGGCATTGCGTTCGCTGGACACCGTGCAATTGGCCAAGGTCAGTGGGCGGCTGGTGCGCATGTCGGGGATGCTGCTCGAGAGCCTGGGCTGTCAACGGGTCACCGGCCAGCGCTGCTGCATCGAACAGGCCGACGGCGGCCTGCTGGATGCGCAGGTGGTGGGTTTCAACCGGGATATCACCTACCTGATGCCCTTCAAGAAACCCGTGGGGCTGAGCTCCGGCTCACGGGTGTTTGCCGTGCGTGACGAAGCGGCATTGCACATCGACGGGTCCTGGCTCGGCCGCGTGGTCAATGGGCTTGGCGAACCGATGGACGAACTGGGCAAGTTGAGCGGACGTGACGTACTGTCGGTCGAACTGCCCAAGGTCAACCCCCTCAAGCGCCAGCCGGTCAGCGAGCCGCTGGACGTCGGCGTGCGCGCGATCAACGCGCTGCTGACCCTGGGGAAGGGCCAGCGGGTCGGGTTGTTCGCGGGCAGCGGCGTGGGCAAGAGCGTGTTGCTGGGCATGATTACCCGGCAGACCAAGGCCGACGTGGTGGTGGTCGGGCTGATTGGCGAGCGCGGTCGCGAAGTGCAGGAATTCATCACCCATTCCCTCGGTTCCGAAGGCCTGCGCAAGGCCGTGGTGGTGGTGGCACCGGCCAACGAGTCGCCCTTGATGCGCCTCAAGGCC
The DNA here is from genome assembly GCF_902498185.1 of Pseudomonas fluorescens. GTDB lineage: Bacteria > Pseudomonadota > Gammaproteobacteria > Pseudomonadales > Pseudomonadaceae > Aquipseudomonas > Aquipseudomonas fluorescens_BS. Next base: position 511,717 of record NZ_CABVIX010000001.1, read on the forward strand.
GCCGAGCTGTGCCATAGCATCGCCGCCTATTTTCGTGATCAGGGCAACGATGTCCTGCTGCTGGTCGACTCCCTGACCCGCTACGCCATGGCCCAGCGCGAGATCGCCCTGGCCCTGGGCGAGCCGCCGGCCACCAAGGGGTATCCGCCCTCGGTGTTCGGCATGCTGCCGGAGCTGGTCGAGAGCGCCGGCAATGGCGAAAGCGCCACCGGCAGCCTCAGTGCCCTGTACACCGTGCTTGCCGAAGGCGATGACCAGCAGGACCCGATTGTCGACTGTGCCCGGGCGATTCTCGACGGGCATATCGTGCTGTCGCGCAAACTGGCCGATGTCGGCCACTACCCAGCCATCGATGTGGCGGCGTCGGTCAGCCGCTGCATGAGCCAGGTGGTCGATCAGAAGCACCAGCGCGCCGCGCGGGCGTTCAAGGAATTTTCCGGTCTGTACGAGCGGATCAAGGACCTGATTCCGCTGGGCGGCTATACCCCCGGCATGGACCCCGGCACGGACCGCGCGGTCAAGCTGGCCCCGAGCCTGGAGCGCTTCCTGCGCCAGGACGTGGGTGCCAGTGCCGAACTCGCCCTGTGCGTGGCGACGCTGCAAAGCATCGTCAAGTGAGCACGCCTGGATGAAAGACAGAATCGAGGTGCTCAGCCGCCTGGCCGACTTGCGCGCCATCCAGATGCGTCAGGTCATGGCCCGGGTGACCTATCAGCAGAATCTCTGCCAGCGCTATCGCAACAACATTGCCGCCCTGGCGCGCCTGTGCGGATACAGCAGCGCCACCACCACGCCCCTGCAACGGCACAACCAGCAGCAGTACAAAGCCACCTTGCACGCCATGACCAACCTGCAGACCCGCGAACTGCAGCTGGCCGAACAGACCCTGCAGCGCATCCAGGACGAACTGCTGGCGGCCATGCGCCAGGAGAAAGTCCTGGCCCAGGTCATCGAGGGCAAGGTCAGGGTCTGGCAGGCCGAGCTGACGCGCCAGGAGCAGAAAATCCAGGATGGGCTGGCCAGCCAGGCCTGGTGGCGCAACCAGGCCACCATGAAAGATTCTCCGAATTCGATTTAAGCCAGCGCCCCGAAGGGTCGCCTTGGTCAAGTATCACCACGTTCTGGACCTCATCATGGAAATCACTCGACCGCCTCACCCGGGTTTGAACGGTACCCGACAAGCCACCGCCCCGAGCGTCCAAGCGCCCGACAGCACTGGCCCGACCGGCCCAGTCACGGGTGTGACGGCGATCAAGCCCGCGTTGGAGCAGATCCAGTCTGCGCTGGGACAGTTGCCACAGGTCGACCTCGAGAAAGTCGCTGCGATCAAGGCTGCGCTGGCCAGTGGCGAGCTGGCCAACGACAGCGCCAGTTTGGCCGCCGCCATGCTGAGCTATCACCGCGGCACTGATCGATGAGCCAGAAAGCCCAGTTGCTGCGGGTCATCGAGCTGGACCTGGCCGACGACCTGGGTGGTTATGAGCACTTGGCGCAGTGGATGACCCGTCTCTATGGGTACCTGATGGCCCGTGACTGCCCGCAGATCGATCTGGCCAACCAGCAGATCAGCGAGTTGCTGGATGCCGCTTCCCTGCGCGCTCGCCGCCGCAGCAAGGTGTTGCAGGCCCTGCGCCTGGCCGACGGCAGCGGAGCGATGCCGCAGCTGTTCACACTGCTGGCCCCGGCCCGCACTGCACGGCTGCAAGACGCCTGGAACACGCTCACGGATCGGGTGGCTCATTGCCGCCAACTCAATGAGCGCAACGGCAAGCTGCTGGCCCTGCACAGCGACATCCTGCATCAGCTGTTCAACCGGCAGCCGGAGAACATCTACCAGCCCAGCCTCTGAGCGGCGCCATCCGGCACGTTCTCATCCACGCGGAAGCCGCGCTTCCCTCTGTCGCCGCCCGAGGCCCGGATGCGGAAGGGCCGATTCGCTGGCTTCAAGAAAAAAACCTAATGAAAACAGTCAGTTAGTGGTTGGCATCGGTCTTGCTATCCACTGCCCAAGGAGATCCCTGACATGGCAATTGATACCGGCTACATCCAGTCCCAGGCAAAGCTGCTCGCCGAGTACGAAGTACAGCGTGAGTTGCTCCAGGCCCAGCGTAACGAGACCAAGTACAAGGCTCAGCTGGCCGCCGTGACCGCGCTCGACACGGCACTCAAGGCCTTCGGGACCGCGGTCAAGGGTCTCAAGGGCACCGACAAGAGCATGGTGATCAACGCCGCCGCCTTCAGCAAGGAAGGCATGGCCAGCGCCACCGTTGGCTCCGGTGCCAAGGAAGGCAGCTACCAGTTTTTCGTCGAGCAGTTGGCCAGCCGTCATCAGCTGGCGCTCGGTGGCCTGGGCAGTGATGCAGCCGATGGCGGCAGCCTGACCATCACGCAGAACGGCGTGGCGTTCGACATCGACCTGGCAGCGGCCGATGCAGACAGCGACGGCAACCTGAGCCAGGAAGAACTGGCGGCCGCGATCAACAACCACGCCGATAACAAGGGCGTCAAGGCCACCCTGGTCCGCAGCGGTGGCGAAGTGACCATGGTGCTGACCGCCGAGGAAACCGGTGCGGATTCGAAGATCGAGCTGAGCACCACCGCCGCCGGAACCGCCCTCGAACAGGCCGTCAATAATCCCAAGGAACTGTCCGAAGCCCGGAACGCAAAGGTCTACCTGGGCGCCGATAACAACGGCATGCTCCTGGAGCAAAGCACCAACACCTTCAAGGACGTGATCGACGGCGTCAGCCTGACGTTTTCCAAGGTACATGCCCCCGGCGATGAGCCACTGACCGTGGACATCAGCCGCGACCAGAGCGCGACCAGAGACAAGGTCAACGAGTTCATCACCGCCGTCAACGCACTGCTCGGCACCTTCGATACGCTGACCGGTCCCGGCGGTGAGAAGGGCGAGCGTGGCCCTCTGGCCGGTGACTCCAGCATCCGTTCGGTCGAGGCCATGATCAATTCGGTGCTGCGCGAGCCGTTCGGCGGTGTGAGCTTGATGGAGTACGGGATCCTCGCCGGTGCCGACGGCAAGCTGAAGCTGGACGATAAGTCCTTTGAAAAGATGCTCGACGCCAATCCCGAGGCCTTCGAAAAGCTGTTCTCCGACAAGGACAACCTGATCGACACCCTCGGCAAGAAACTCGCCCCTTTCACCAGCGGCAGTACCGGATCGATGAAGGCGCGCAAGGACGCCATCAATACCCAGTTGCGGGGAGTGGAAGACAAGTTCGAAGCCCTTGAAACCAAATACCAGGCGCATTACCAGCGCTACCTCAAGCAGTACACCAGTCTGGCGCAGGTGATGGCGTCGATGGAACAAACCTTCAGCATGTTCGGATGATGTACCCATGAATGAAAGCTATGAGAGCTACCGCGCGGTCGACCTGGAGACCCGCGCGTGCTCGGCCTCGCCTTATGAACTGGTCCTGGTGCTGTTCGATGGCCTGCTGGACGAGCTCAGCCGGGCGCGCGGGCACATCGAAGGCAAGCGCTACGAGCTCAAGGGCCAATCGCTGGAAAAGTGCATGAACATCATCAATGCACTCAACAGCACCCTGGACTTCGACAACGGCGGTGAGGTGGTCGAGGGCCTGTCGAGGCTCTATGACTACTGTCTGCACCGGCTGGTCGAGGTCAGCGTTTCGCTGTCGCTCTCGGGGCTGGATGAAGTGGTGCATCTGCTGGGGCAGATCCGCGAAGGCTGGGAGGGTGTGCATGCCGCCCGAGGTTGATCGCCGTCGCCTGTCGCGCCTTGAGGTGCTGCTGGCCGAGGCCCTGATTGCGCAAGACTGGACGCGAATAGGCGAACTCGACACGCTCATCGGACAGTGCATGCGCCGTCTGCACAGCAGCGGCGCACTGACCGAGCAGGTGCTGGCGGAACTGGCGCCGCTCAAGCGCTTGCATGGCCGCGCGCTCGGGGCTTGTGCCGACGAGTGTCACCGGCTCAAGACCATCCTTGACCGCCATACGTCGTTTGGTGAAGGCCGCCAGGCTTACTCGCTGGCCGACATTGTCCAGGGAGAGCACTAGTCCATGACATCGTTGATTGCCCTGACGGCCGGGTTCAGCCCGGCCGCCGAGTCGGCGCCTGCGCTGCCAAGTGACGCGCAGGCGCCGCTGGACGGTCTGGCCGAGCAGGTGTTCATGCAGTTGGACCCGCAGCTGCAGCCGTTGCCGGAAGTGCTCGAGGCCGCGCTGCGGGAGGAACCGGAGCCCGTGTCCGAGGACCTTGCTGTGGATCCCCAGCAGTGGTTGATCGCCATGCTCGACCAACAGGCGGTGCAGGTACAGGCCCGCGGCTTGACCGACGCCGGTTCGGCCGAGGCGGGGGCTGAGCGCGTACTGTCGCGCTTGCCCCTGCAGGCCAGGATTGTCGTGCTCGGGGACGAAAGTCCCGATCCGATAGCGCTGTGCAAGCCTGCGCAGCAGACCTGGCACGGCGTGCAGGCGGCACTGGCGCAGCCCGCCGAGCGTAACGCCGCAGGGCTTGTGGTTGCATTGCCCCACGCGGGCCCGGCGCTTCTGACACTGGGCACCGCGCCTGCTGCCGACGACCTCACGCCGCTGCCAGCCACGCTCGCAGCGCAGGAACCGGTGCTCGAACGCGGCCTGAAGCTTGCGGCGCCGCAAGCACGCTGGGGCGAGCAGATGCTCCACGCCCTGCGTGAGACCGTGCAGGTACAGGTCCAGCAGCGCTTCCAGCAAGCGACCATTCGCCTGGATCCGCCGGAACTGGGCAGCCTGGAGATTTTCATCACCCAGGAGCCGGGCCGCTTGAGCGTACAGATCTCGGCCGCCCAGGGCGATGTCGCGCGCCTGTTGCTGCACACCAGCGACCGCCTGCGCCAGGAGCTGGTGGAGCAGAACACGTTGCAGGTCAACGTGCAGATTTCCAGCGATTCCCAAGGGCATGCCGAACGCGACTCGTCGCGTCACCGGCAGGAGCCCGAGATCGCCGAGGCAGTCCAGGAGGCACAGGGCATGCCCCACTCGAGAAAACACCGCACCAGCGATGTGCTGGTCACGGTCTAGCCGCCCCTGGCGTCCCGACGCCAACGCTGAAACTGAAACTTATCTGGATTGAAAGACGCTCATGTCGATGTCGCGAGTCATTTTGCTGGTTGTGGGGCTTAACACGGTGATTACCCTTGGGGGCGCCGTCTTCGGCTATCTCCATTACAGTGGTCGCTTGGGCGGCGCCCAGGCAGCGCCTGCCCCGGTGGAGGGCGCGCGGCGGGCGATCTCCGAATATGCGTTCTACCCGATCGAGAAGATCGTGGTGAACCTGCCCGGAGAAAACCGCGAGCACTACTTTGTCCTCGACCTGGCGCTGCAAGTGGATAACAAGGCTCATGCCAGCACCTTCAAGCAGATCGAGCCGATGGTGCGCAACTCGGTGATTGCCTCCCTGTCGAGGCTCACGTTCGCCGAACTTCGGGCAATGTCCATTGCGGAGTTGCAAGCCCGCCTAGACCTGGACCTGGGCAAGGACTTCGCGGCCCAGGGCCTGGACCTGCCGTTCAGCGGGGTCCTGATCAGCAAGCTGCTGGTGCAGTAACCCGGCCCATGAACGACTCATTGGCCGACTACAGCCCCAACCCGGTCGTCACCAGGCCACCGTTGCTGGCGCCGGGCGCGGAACAGCGCTGGTTGATGGAGTACTTGCCGCTGGTCAAGCGGATCGTCAATCAACTCTCCCTGCAGGCCAGTCAGGCAATGGACCGCCAGGACATGGAGCAGATCGGCCTGATGGGGTTGCTCGAAGGACTGCGCCGCTATGGCGTGCCCGATGAGCATTTCGCCCGCTTTGCCGCGCTGCGGGTGCGCGGCGCGATTCTCGACGAGCTGCGCCGTCTGGACTGGCGGCCGCGCCAGGTGCGCCAGCGAGCGCACAAGGTCCGCGACGTACTGCGCCAGTTGGCCCGGCAACTGGGGCGTCAGCCCTGCGAGTCCGAGGCGCTCGCGGCCACCGGCTTGAGTGCGGCACAGTTTCAGGCCCATCTGCGGCACGAGGCCGGTGAAGCGATCGAGAGCCTGGATGCCCTGTTGCTCGAGGGGGGAGAGCGTGACCTCGGTCAGGGAGGCAGCAGTGTCGAGGGCCGTGTCCACAGCGAGCGGCTGCTCGCCCAGGCGCTCGAGCAGCTCAACGAGCGCGAGCGCCTGGTGCTCACGCTGTATTACCAACATGAACTGAACCTCAAGGAAATCGGCCTGGTGCTCGACATCAGCGATGCCCGGGTATGCCAATTGAGCAAGCAGGCCATCGATAAGGCCCGCACTTTTTTAACCAAGAGAAGCTAGGACGTGCAGAAATTTTTCGGAGCATTAATCATCATCGGCTGCGTGCTGGGCGGTTTCGTACTGTCCGGGGGCGGGCTGGGCGTACTGTGGCAACCGTCCGAGATGCTGATCGTGGTCGGCGCGGCGCTGGGCAGCCTGATCATCGGCAATCCCAAGGAGGTGCTGATTGAAATGTGCGTGCAGATCAAAGGCATCTTTTCCTTCAAGCGCCGTGGCGAGGAGTTCCAGCGTGAACTGCTGATGCTGTTGTACGAGCTGCTGGAAACCGTCGAGATGGGTGGCCTGAAGGCGCTGGACGCGCATATCGAGGAGCCTGAGCAAAGCGATCTGTTCAGCAAGTACCCGCTGATTCTTCAGGAAAAGAACCTGATGGCGTTCATCGCCGACAACTTCCGCCTGATGGCCATGGGCAAGATCAACGCCCACGAGCTCGAAGGCTTTCTCGAGCAGGAACTGGACGCCATGCATGAGGCCCTGCTGCTGCCTTCGCGCTCGCTGCACAAGGTGGGCGAAGCGATGCCAGGGTTCGGCATCCTGGCCGCGATCCTCGGCATCATCATCACCATGGACAGTATTGGCGGCTCGGTGGCCGAGATTGGCGCGCACGTGGCAGCGGCGCTGGTGGGTACCTTCCTGGGTATCTTCTTCTGCTACTGCCTGATGGAGCCCTTGAGCAACGCCATGGCCCAGCGTATCCGTACCGAGCTGTCGGCCCTGGAATGCGTGCGCACCACCCTGGTCGCGCATGTCGCGGGCAAGCCGACGCTGCTGGCGGTCGACGCCGGGCGCAAGCTGATCGAACAGGACGTCAAGCCGGCCTTCAAGCACCTTGAAAAATGGGTGACCAATTTCGAGGACGGGCGAGGTAGCGAATGAGGCGGCGCAACGATCAGAACGACAAGATCATCGTCAAGCGCCGTAGCAAGCGCTGGCAGGGGGAGGAGCAGACCGGCGCCTGGAAGGTCGCCTTCGCCGACTTTACCCTGGCGATGATGGCCTTGTTCATGGTGCTGTGGATCATCCAGCCCCAGGCCGACGGGCTGCGCCTTGCGCAGACCAGTGACAGCGAATCGCTGGTTGTGGATGCGGGCGCCGGGATCTTCGATGGCATCAGCCGCGTGCCGCTCGACTATGTCGCCGTGGCGCCGATCAAGCCGCCAGAGCCGGAGCCCGCAGTGGCCGACGTGGATGTCCAGCCGGGTAGCGATCACTACGACAGCCCGGAACAGTTGGAGTCATTGGCCGAGCTGATGCGCCTGCTCGCCGAGCGCGCCGATGCGTTGGCCAATGTCGAGGCGCATGTGGTGCCCCAGGGCCTGCGGATCCTGATCAAGGATGATCCCGAGCGCTTCATGTTCGAGCGTGGCAGCGCCAGCCTCAGTCCGCACTTTCGCCAGCTGCTGGCCGCCCTGGCGCAAGAACTGGTCAAGGTCGAGAACAAGCTGATCATCAGTGGCCATACCGATGCCACGCCCTATCGCGGCAATGGCCGTTATGACAACTGGAACCTGTCGGGCGAGCGGGCGCTGCAGGCGCGGTCGGTGCTGGTCGCGGCTGGATTGCCGATGGCGGGCGTGCTGCAGGTCTCGGCCCAGGCCGACGTGATGCCGCTGCGGCCCGAAGACCCGCTCAACGGGGCGAACCGGCGCATCGAACTGCTGCTGCTGACGCGCCAGGCCGAGGCCTTGTATCGCCGGTTGTTCAGTGAGGATTACGTGCGCTACTCAGGGGCCTCGGCGGACTATGTCAGGGCGCTGGAACCCTGAGCGCCGGCTGCGTGCGTCACTCGATGCAGTGACGCAGTTGGCTGTCGCTGACCTGGCGGATCTGATCGTGGTGCACGGTGATCCTGTGGCTTTCGCGACCCTGCGGGGCGCAGTAGATATGGTAGTAACCATTGCCCCCGCCCACGATCGCCAGGTCCACCGGCGTGTCGCTCAAGGCCAGGATGCGCCGGCTCAACTGATGGGTGTGCTGGATCAATCCATGCAGTTGGGGATGCTTGCTCTCAACGTACACCACACTGTTCTCACCGACCTGCTGGCGGCTCGCATGCAGTTGCGTCGGCAGGGTCGTGAAGAAGTTGCCCACCAGCACCGTCGCGACAACAATCCCCAGCGTCCACCTGCGACGCTTGACAGCGGGTCGGGGCGGCAAGGCCACAGCTTCCGCTGGCGGTTGCGCTGCTTGTTCAGGGACGTGCGCGGCGGGCGGCGGCAGCACGAATGCAGGGTTGAAACGGTAGCCGCGGCGGGCAACGGTCTGGATGATCTGGCGCTCTTTCTCGTCGCCGAGAATCTTGCGCAGGGTATGGATCTGCTGGTTGAGGCTGCCCGGACCGACCACGCGGTCTTGCCAGGCATGGGCAATCAGCGTCTGGCGGTCAATGACTTGCCCAGGTTCCTGCATCAGCCGCTCCAGCACGCGGCCGCCGGAAAAGCCCAGTTCCAGGGTCTGGGGGGCATCACTCTTGAACAGGGTCAGCTTGTAGAGCACCGGGCAGAAGTAAGCGGGCTGGTCCGGATGTCCAGTCTTCATGTTCGCAGAGGGTGAGTTCATCAAGTGTCAGGGAAGATCAGATTTTGGGTGGTAGGATTTTTCCATTTTGGCTACACATTTTATGTAGGAAAAATCGTCACTTATGCTCTGCGCCGGGTTTTACGGCCACAAGAAAAGCGCCCCGAATCGTGTCCGGGGCGCTTTCTGTCATGCATCAGGCAGGGCTTAGCCCAACAGCGACATGACCATGCCTGGCATCTGCCCGGTCTGCTTGAGCATGGAGATACCCGACTGCATCAGCATCGAGTTCTTGCTCATCATCGAACTCTCGCTGGCGAAGTCTGCATCCATGATCCGGCCTCGGGCCATCTCGGTGTTGTCTTTCATGTTGGCCAGGTTGTTGGCGGTGTGGTTCAGGCGGTTGATGTTGGCACCGAACTGGCCGCGCAGCTTGCCCACCTTGTCCAGCGCCTTGGACAAGTCAGTGATGGTTGTGCTTGCCTTTCCGCTGGAGACCTCGTCGCCGGGGGTGCCGCCGGTGGCCTTGTAATTCTTCGACAAGCCGGCCAGTGCGGTACCCAGATCTGATGCGGAAGTGCTGACGTCCAATTTCAAGGTCTCGTCGGCAGTGGCGCCAATCTGGAACTGGACTTCACCTTTGAATTTGCCTGTATTACCCATTTCGCCAAACAGTTTCTCGCCGGCGTATGAGGTGTTTTCCATGATGTTGCCCAGCTCCCTGCCCAGCTCGTCGTACTCGGCCTGCATCGACTTGCGGTCGTCATCGCTGTTGGTTCCGTTCGCCGATTGAGTGGCGAGGTCTTTCATGCGCTGCAGGATGTCGGTCATTTCGCTGAACGCGCCATCGGCGGTCTGCAGCAGCGAGGAAGCGTCGCTGACGTTGCGCATGGCCACGGCCATGCCCTTGGTCTGGGCGCTCAGGCGGGTGGCGATCTGCAGGCCGGCAGCGTCGTCGGACGCCGAGTTGATGCGCAGGCCGGTGCCCAGGCGCTGCTGGTTGATGGCCAGGGCGTTGTTGGTCTTGTTGAGGTTGGTCTGGGTCAGCAGCGATGAGTAGTTGGTGTGGACGGTCAAGGCCATGTGGCAATTTCCTTCAAGTCAAATGGGCGAGGCGGGCGATAGGTGCCTGCTGAGTGTCAAGGCGACGCTTTGCCCACGCTCGTTAAGCCTTTTGCCCAATTTGTTTTTTGGCTCGGACCCGGGAAGCGTCGCTTCCCCTTGCCGGGCAGGTAGGCGTTCGTGCCGGAAGCCCCACGGTCGGTAAGCGTCGGCGGCGGTCCAGAACCCGCCCGTTTCCAGCGGACACGGGCGTTGAAAAAAACTTGGCACGGCCCCTGCTATGGCACCCGGTTTCCAGGGTCATCGTCCAGCGCCGTTTCCTGCTCGGGCGGGCCTTCCATCAGAGGTTCCTGTGAGTTTGCCTGACACCGAAAATGCCTTGGTCAGCATCGTTATTCCCGCCTACAAGCCCACCTGGTTCGAGGCGGCTCTGGCCAGTGCCTGCAGCCAGACCTACGCCCACCTGGAAATCGTCATCTGCGATGACAGCGCCGACGAGCGGATCGCAGCCGTGGTCCAGCGCGTGCAGGACACCAGCACGGCGTGCATTCGTTACCAACGCAATCCGCAGGCGCTGGGCGAATTGCACAACACGGTGAAGTGCATCCAGCAGGCCCGCGGTCACTACCTCAAGTTCCTTCATGACGATGACGTGCTGGATCCTGACAGCGTCGCGCTCTTGGTACGGGCCATCGAGGCAGCGCCAGGGATTGCCATGGCCTCTTCACGCCGCCGGCGGATAGACGAGCACGGCCAGCCGCTGGCCGATATTCTCGCCACCACCTTCCCGTTTGCCGAAGACGTGCGGATCGACGGCAAGGCACTGGTGTCACACCTGGTCGACGACACCCTCAACTTTATCGGCGAGCCCAGTTGTGTCCTGTGTCGGCGCAGCGATGTCCTGGCGTTCGGTGATCAGCTGATGTCCCTCAACGGCCGGTTGATCCACTGGGTTGGCGACTTGAGCGTGTACGCCAAGCTGCTGCAACTGGGCGACCTGGCATTCGTAGCGCGGCCCCTGACCGATTTTCGCGTCTCTACCGAGCAGTTCAGCCAATTGGGTCGCGATCAGCCGGGCATTGGTCAGCAGGGACACGAGGATTTTCGCCAGCAGGTCCGCGCCCTCGGCTGGTACCAGGACCTGGGCGGGGCCGTACCGGTCTCGCCCTTGAGGCACCCCGAGGCCGTACAGGCGGTGGACCTGTCGCAGTGCCTGCATCACGCTTATCAAACGCAGATCAATCGGCAAGAACAACGGCACTGGTACGCCAGCCGCGTACCCAGCCCGGTTCAGACGAAACTGATCGAACAGCGCCTCGCCAGCTTCCAGGGGGGGCCGCTGATCGCTGTGGTGGTGCTTGACCCCTTGAGCCAGGCTGAGGCCTTGACCCGCACGTTGAAGAGCCTCGAAGCGGCACGCCGCCAGTACGGCGCGTTGCGAGTCTTTGTACTCAGCACAGCCTCGCAATGGGGCGAGACAGACCCGCAGGTACAGTACACGTGCCTTGCCGCTGCGGACTTCACCGCCCAGATCAACCGCATTGGCGGGCAGTCGGGCTGTCGCTGGCTGATGCTGCTGGATGCGGGCGACTGCCTGACGGCCAGTGGCTTGCCGCTGATAGGCCTGGAGCTGCTCGACGACCCGCAGTGCCGGGCGATCTACGCCGATGCGATGCTGGCGCAGGACGATACACCCAGCCCGGCACTGCGGCCTGGTTTCAACCTGGATTACCTGCTCAGCAGGCCCGGACTGATGGCCCGCAACTGGCTGTACAACTGCCAGGCGCTGGACGAGGCGGGCGGCTTCGACCCGCGGTTCGCGCCGCACCTGGAGTTCGAACTGATCCTGCGCATGATCAATCAGCAGGGGCTGGTGGGCTTTGGGCACGTCAGCGAACCGTTAGTGATCAATCAACTGGCCGTCCCTGACGACAGCACGCTGCTCTGCGAAGCCGTCTGCGGGCATCTGCAGGCGCGCGGTTACCTGCAGGCATCGGTCACCAGCCCACGGCCGGGGCACCTGAAGATCGACTACGGCCATCAACATCTGCCCCAGGTATCGATCGTGGTGGTGCTCGATGAGGATGTGCCGGCCTTGCAACGCTGCCTTATCAGTCTCCTGGAACACACCCGCTACCCGCATTACGACCTCGTCGTGGTGGACCACGGGTGCACGGACCCCGCTGCACAGCCTTGGCTTGACGCGACGCAACAGTTGCTGGGGGCTCGCTTGCAAGTGGTCAGCGCGGACCGCAGCACGGGGCGTGCCGGTGCGCTGAACCTGGGCGCGCAGCAGGCCACGGGCGAATACCTGCTGCTGTTGCGTGGCGACACGGTGTTCATGCAGGACCGGTGGCTGGACGAGTTGCTCAACCATGGGCAGCGCCCCGAGGTCGGGATTGTCGGCGCCAAGACCATTTCCACAGCGCGTAAGGTGACCCACGCCGGGATCGTCCTAGGCCTGGAAAACAGCGCCGGTCACGCCTTTGTCGGCCAGGCCATGCACTCGCCGGGCTACCTGGACCGGCTGCTGGTGGACCAGAACTACAGCGCCGTCTCTGACGTCTGCCTGCTGATCCGCAAGGACGTCTTTGACGCCGTAGAGGGCCTGGACAGCGATGCGTTCGATCAAGGCGGTGCCGATATCGATCTGTGCCTGCGGGTCGCCCACCAGGGTTACCTGACCGTATGGACCCCACACGCCGCGCTAGTCCACGACACCCCAACGCCCGCAGTGCCCGAGGCATTGCGCGAGGCGTTCGTACGGCGCTGGGGTCCGCAACTGCCAAGGGATCCCGCTTACAACAGCAGCCTGTCCCTGACCGACAGTGGCGGTTTCAAGCTGGCGGATGCGCAATTGTCCTGGCGGCCGCTTGCATGGAAACCGCTGCCGGTGATTCTGGCCAGGGCAGGCGATGTACACGGCTGCGGGCACTACCGGGTGATCCAGCCGCTGGATGCCTTGAAGGCCTCCGGCCGAGCGGACGGCGCGCTGGTCTATCGCGTGCCCGAGCCCATGCACCTGGAGCGTTATGCACCGGATACGCTGGTGCTGCAACGGCCAGTGGGCGAGCAGAGCCTGGCTGCGCTGCAACGGGTCCACGCCTTCAGTCAGGTGTTCAAGGTCTACGAGCTCGACGACTACCTGCCCAACGTGCCAGTGCGCAGTGTGCACCGGGCCAGGATGCCCAAGGACATCACCCGTTCGTTGCGCAAGGGCCTGAGTTATGTCGATCGTTTCGTGGTCTCCACGGACGTACTGGCCCACGAGCTGCGAGACTTCCATCCGCACATCCAGGTGGTCAGGAATCGCCTGGATCCGGGCTGGTGGGGCAACTTGCCCCTCAGCCAACGGCGCACTGCGGCGCGGGCCAGGGTCGGTTGGGCCGGAGGGTCGGGGCATACGGGCGATCTGGAGCTGATCGCGGGGGTGGTCGAGGCATTGGCCGATGAAGTCGATTGGGTATTCTTCGGCATGTGCCCTGAGCGCTTGCGACCCTTTGTGAAAGAGTTTCATCCAGGGGTTCGTATCGATCTGTACCCGGCGGCGCTCGCGAGGCTGAACCTCGACCTGGCGCTTGCACCCTTGGAGGACAACCTGTTCAACGCCTGCAAGAGTAATCTGCGCCTGCTGGAATACGGCATCTGCGGCGTGCCGGTGGTGTGCAGCGACCTGGTCTGTTACCGCGGGGACCTGCCGGTGACAACGGTGCGTAATCGCTTCCGTGACTGGGTGGAGGCGATCCGCATGCACCTGAACGACCTGGATGCCGCGGCGCTGGCGGGAGACACGCTGCGCGAGGCGGTCAAGCGTGACTGGATGCTCGACGAGCGCGCGCTGGGCGAATGGCAGAGAGCCTGGCTGGCGGACTGAGCCCGTAAAAAACGCCCCTGGATGAAGAGGGGCGTTTTTCGTGAAGCACTATCAACAGATGAAGCGGTCCGGCTTAGCCCAGCAGGGACATCACCATGCCTGGCATCTGCCCGGTCTGCTTGAGCATCGAGATGCCCGACTGCATCAGCATCGAGTTCTTGCTCATCATCGAACTCTCGCTGGCGAAGTCCGCATCCATGATCCGGCCGCGGGCCATCTCGGTGTTGTCTTTCATGTTGGCCAGGTTGTTGGCGGTGTGGTTCAGGCGATTGATGTTGGCACCGAACTGGCCGCGCAGCTTGCCAACGTTGTCCAATGCGGTAGTCAATTTGCCAATCATGTCGTTGGCACCGCTCACGTGGTCAATTTCGGTACCGACTGCGGTGCCCTTGTAGTTGCTCGACACGGCAGTCAGGCTATTACCCAGCTCTGTGGTACCGCTACTGACGTTCATCTTCAGTGTTTCAGTAGCGGTTGCACCGATCTGGAACTGGATGGCACTGCCGAACTTGCCGCCGGAACCATCTTTGTTGAACAGTTTCTCGCCGGCGTAAGAGGTGTTTTCCATGATGTTGCCGAGCTCTTTACCCAGCTCGTCATACTCGGCCTGCATCGACTTGCGGTCGTCATCGCTGTTGGTTCCGTTCGCCGATTGAGTGGCGAGGTCTTTCATGCGCTGCAGGATGTCGGTCATTTCGCTGAACGCGCCATCGGCGGTCTGCAGCAGCGAGGAGGCGTCGCTGACGTTGCGCATGGCCACGGCCATGCCTTTGGTCTGAGCGCTCAGGCGAGTAGCGATCTGCAGGCCGGCAGCGTCGTCGGAGGCCGAGTTGATGCGCAGGCCGGTGCCCAGGCGCTGCTGGTTGATGGCCAGGGCGTTGTTGGTCTTGTTGAGGTTGGTCTGGGTCAGCAGCGATGAGTAGTTGGTATGGACGGTCAGGGCCATGAGGGCGTTCCTTGAATGAGTGGAAACAGCGAAGGGTTTTCCCGCTGTTACTCGCAAGGGCGACCCACAAGGCGTGCTGGTTAAATGTATTTTCAGTTTGTGGCCAGCGGTTTTCTGATCAGGGCCCCGGGTGCGGCGGGCCTGGACAGGGTGGAAGGCCTATGCCGCCACAGCCAGAACGGCTCTGGAGCGCCAGGCGAAGGCCAGGACCATCAGCAGGCCCAGGCCGGCCATGGCGGCTCCGGCCAGGGAGATCGCCGCAAAGCCCAGCCCGGCGTTGATCACCGCGCCGCCGAGCGCGGCACCCAGCGCATTGCCAAGGTTGAAGGCGCCGATGTTCACCGCCGAGGCCAGATTGGGGGCGTCCTTGGCGGCTTCCATTACACGCATCTGAAGCGGAGGCACCAGGGCAAAGCTGGCAACCCCCCATACCAGGATGCTCACGGCAGCCGGGAGCGGCCAGCGCATCAGCAGGGTGAATGCCAGCAACACAAGCATCAGCACGCTCAGCGAGACGATCAGGGTGCGGTCGATCGAACGGTCCGCAGCCTTGCCCCCCCATACGTTGCCCAAGGTCAAGCCCACGCCGAACAGCACCAGCATGGCGGTGATGAAGGTCGTGGAGGCGTGGGTCTCGCTGCTCAGGATCGGCGCTATGTAAGTGAAGACGGTAAACATCGCTCCCGAGCCGACCACGGTCAGGGCCAGCGCCGCCAGTACCGGCCCGCGGCCCAATACCCGGATTTCGGCCAGCACACCGTTGCTTTTCGGCAGGGGCACATTGGGCAAGGCGAACCACAGCGCGGCCATGGTCACCAGACCCAGGCCGGCGATCCCCCAGAACGCAGTGCGCCAGCCGAGCAACTCACCAAACCAGGTAGCCAGGGGCACCCCTCCGATGGTTGCCAGTGTGAGTCCCATGAACATCGCGGCGACTGCACCTGCACGTTTGTCCGGGGCGACCACGCTGGCCGCTACGATGGCACCCACGCCAAAGAACGCGCCGTGGTTGAGTGAGGTGACGACGCGGGCGACCAGCAGGCTGTAGTAATCGGTCGCCAAGGCTGACATCAGGTTACCCAGCGTGAAAATCGCCATGAGCCCGATCAGCAGGTAACGCCGGGGGATCTTGCCCGTCGTCAGGGTCATCAGTGGCGCGCCCAGCAGTACCCCGATGGCATAAGCGCTGACCAACAGGCCAGCAGCGGGAATGGAAACGCCCAGATCGGCAGCGATGCCCGGCAACATGCCCATGGGGGCGAATTCTGTAACGCCTATGCCGAAGGCACCGGTGGCGAGCGCTAACAAGGGTGGGTTGATACGCATGGAGACCTCCTGATTCATGCCGCAAATTTTACAATCCCTCCTATGGCGCCGGTAGACTGGGTTGTGGACAAACACCTTTGCGCGAGAGGCATAAATGGATTTCAGCGGCAGGTCGGGAGAGATGGCGGTATTTGCCACAGTGGCGCAGCAGGGCAGCTTGTCGGCTGCCGCGCGGGAACTGGGGCTGACGCCCTCGGCTGTCAGCCGGGTCATCGCACGCACCGAACAACGTCTGGGCACCCGCCTGCTGCTTCGTACCACCCGGGCGATCAGCCTTACCACCGAGGGCGAGACCTACCTGCGTGGCGCCCGGCGCATCCTGGCCGACATGGCAGAGGTCGAGGATGCCGTCGCCGATCAGGGCGTGCCCAAGGGCCGTTTGCGAGTGAGCGCCGCCCTCGGCCACGGTCGCTTGGCCATCGTGCCACTGGTGGCGGCCTTCAGCGCCCGCTATCCGAATATCACCGTCGACCTCAGCCTGGGCGACGAAGTCGTCGACATTCTGGGCGGCGAGGCCGATGTGGCGGTGCGATTTGGCCACCTGCCAGACAGTCCGCTGTCCGCACGCCTTCTCGGCGACACCGGCCAGGTGGTGGTCGCTTCACCTGAATATCTTCAGCGCCATGGCACGCCCCAGGAACCGGAAGATCTGCTGCGGCACAACTGCCTGCGCTTCAACTTCCGGCGCGCCGAATCCAACTGGTCCTTTACCCGCGACGGCAGCGAGTTTTCCCTCAAGGTCAGGGGCAACATCGAGTGCAGTAGTGGCGAAGCGCTGGCGCAGCTGGCTCGGGTAGGTGCCGGAATCGCGCGCATCGGCGAGTTCAGCGTGGCTGAGGACTTGCAGCGGGGCGATCTGGTGCCATTGCTGGAGGCACGGAACCCCGGCGACAGGGAACCGATCAATGCAGTGTTCGTGGGCGGTCCGGCCATGCCGGCGCGGGTTCGGGTGTTCGTCGACTTCCTGGTGGAGCACCTCCAGGTCTAGGCAGTTGCGTTAGGCGCGCGGGCAAGTTCGTTCACTGTTTGCGTACTCAGATGAGGCCTTGAACCCCGCGCATGGGGAGGAACAGGCAATAACCTGTCGGTTGTCAAGCTGAACCATGATCTAGTCTGGATGATCTGACCCTGTTCGAAGTAGTGCGAACGCCTGCGTTCTCCCGCCAGGGCGCCCATCGAAGGCTGCCCGGTGACTTCAAACCGTATGACCGATGAGGGCTGCATCATGAGCGATTCGAGTGAAAAGGATTCTCCCGGCAAGAAGGCCGAGGCTCCACTGTTCCACGAACTGGTTACCCCATCACGACGCAATTTCCTGCGCACTATCGGTATCTCCGGCATGGCTGCGGCCACTGCTCCCGTCTGGGCGCAAGCCGCGCAGCTGCAGGCCTCCATCGATGACAGCGAAAAGCCGCTGGCCAAGGGCGAGCAGCGCATCACACTCAAGGTGAATGGGCAGGCACATACGCTCAACGTCCCTGGCAATGCGGTACTGCTCGACGTGCTGCGAGACCGCTTGCAACTCACCGGCACCAAGAAGGGCTGCGACCACGGCCAGTGCGGAGCGTGCACCTTGCATGTCAATGGCCAGCCGGTGAACAGCTGTCTGTCGCTGGCGGCCATGCACCAGGGTGATGAAATCACCACGATCGAGGGCCTTGAGCAAAATGGTCAGTTGCATCCCATCCAGGAAGCGTTCTGGGCCCACGATGCGTTTCAGTGCGGCTACTGCACTTCGGGGCAGATGATGACTGCCGCAGCAATCATCAAGGACCCGAACATCGGCGCTGACGATGCCAGTGTCCGGGAGGCCATGAGCGGGAATATCTGCCGCTGCGGTGCGTACAAGAACATCCTGGCCGCCGTGCAGGATGCCCGTGCCAAAGTACAAGGAGTCAGCTGATGAGAGCCTTGGAATACACCCGTGTAGCCAGTCCCGAGCAGGCGATTTCCCTGCATTCGAGTAGCGAGGCCACCGCCTTTCTGGCCGGCGGCACAACGCTGCTCGACCTCGTCAAGCTCGACATCATGCAGCCTGACCGCGTGGTCGATGTCCACACGCTGGGGCTGAACCGGATCGAGACCTTGGCGGACGGGCGCACGCGCATTGGCGCCATGGTCACCAATACCGAGCTGGCCTACCATCCGCGAATCAGGAATGACTACGCCGTGCTCTCGCAAGCGTTGCTGTCCGGCGCCACCACGCAACTGCGCAACAAGGCCACCACAGGCGGCAACGTCATGCAGCGCGTGCGGTGCAACTATTTTCGCGATGGCGTCTCGCCCTGCAACAAGCGCACACCGGGCTCAGGTTGTGCGGCTATCGGTGGTCATAACCGCAGCGTGCATGCGGTGCTGGGCACCAGCGATAGCTGTATCGCCACCCATCCCTCCGACATGTGTGTCGCCATGGCGGCCATCGGTGCCACCGTGGAGGTCCAGGGCCCGGCAGGCAAACGGGAAATCGATTTCCTGGACTTCCACCTGCTGCCCGGCACCACGCCCTGGAAGGAACATGCGCTCAAACCTGATGAACTGATCACCCACGTGACCTTGGACGCACCGCTGCGGGGCAGTACGTCTGGCTACCTGAAACTGCGTGACCGCGCTTCCTATCAGTTCGCCTTGGCCTCCAGCGCCGTGATCCTGCTGATGGATGGCCAGGTCATACGCGAGGCACGCGTCGCATTGGGCGGCGTAGGGACCAAGCCATGGCGCGCACTCGAAGCAGAGCGCGCATTGCGAGGATCCGCCGCTACCCCTGCCAACTTCTCCAAGGCAGCCGCGATAGCCCTGCAGGGTGCGGTGCCTTATTCGCACAACGGCTACAAGATCCCACTGGGACAGCAGGCCATCGTGCGCAACCTGACGACACTGGCCACAGGAGATGCAGCGTGAACGACACCATCATGGGGGCGCCCTCACGCCGCATCGATGGTCGCCTGAAAGTCACCGGCCGTGCGCACTATGCGGCTGATCAGCATCCCAAGGGCATGGTGTTCGCCTACGGCGTCTACAGCACCGTGGCAAGCGGCTCGATCACATCGCTGGACATCGAAGCCGCTCGCCGCTCGCCCGGCGTGATCGACATTCTTCACCATGGCAACTTCCCCCAGGCCTTTCATACCTCGCCCGTGCCGTTTTCTCTGGCGGGCGTCCTCACCGGCTCGCGAACGGACGAGAAGC
The DNA here is from genome assembly GCF_902498185.1 of Pseudomonas fluorescens. Classification (GTDB taxonomy): domain Bacteria; phylum Pseudomonadota; class Gammaproteobacteria; order Pseudomonadales; family Pseudomonadaceae; genus Aquipseudomonas; species Aquipseudomonas fluorescens_BS. Next base: position 530,940 of record NZ_CABVIX010000001.1, read on the forward strand.
GCCTGCCTTTCGAAGACAATGTCATTCGTTACGCTGGGCAGTTCGTGGCCCTGGTGATCGCCGATACCTTCGAGCACGCCCGTGAAGCGGCCTATAAAGTGAAGGTCAGCTATGCCGATAGCCCCTCATTTGCCAACCTGGAGCAGGGGCTCAAGCGAGGTGCTCCGGCAGACGGTGGGCAAGGCCACAAACGGGGTGATCCTGGCGCAGCGTTCGATCGCGGTACGCGGACGCTCGATGCGACCTACAGCACCCCGGTCGAAACGCATAACCCGATGGAAATGCATGCCACGGTCGCGTTGTGGGAAAACGGCAGGTTGGTGGTTCATGAATCCACTCAGTCGGTCGTCGTCCACCGCAATACCCTTGCCCAGGCGTTCGGACTGCCGACCGAGCATGTGGAAGTCAGGGCGCCGTTCATTGGCTCCGGATTCGGCGGCAAGCTCTGGATGTGGCCTCACTCCGTGGCCGCGTGCGCCGCTGCCAAGGTGGTAGGCCGACCGGTGCAGTTGGTCGTGCCGCGGGCGCAGATGTTCACCACGGTAGGGCATCGCCCGGAAACCCGGCAACGCATGCGCCTGGCCGCAGACTCCAACGGCAAGCTGGTATCCCTTCGGCACGAGTCGCTCAACACCACCGGTTTCGGTGACCGCTATGTCGAGAACTGCGGCGGCATGAGCGCCAGTCTCTACTCCTGCGCCAACGTTGAAATCACTCACGGTATCGTCCAGGTGAACCGTGGCGCACCGACTTCGATGCGTGCGCCTGGCGCAGCCCCTGGATTGTTCGCGCTGGAGTCAGCCATCGATGAGCTGGCTGAAAAGTGCCAGATGGATCCACTCGCGTTCCGCCAGCTGAATTGGGCCGGGCAGAACGAACAGGAAAAATTGCCGTGGTCCGGCAACCACTTGCGTGAAGCGTTGGCTCAAGGCGCCGAGCGCTTCGGATGGGCCAGCCGGACACCGGGCATCGGCAGCATGCGAGCGGGCCACGAGGTGATCGGCTACGGCATGGCCCAGTGCAACTGGGATGCCTTCCGTACCCCCGCGAAGGCTCGTGTGTCGTTGAAGGCCGATGGCCGTGCTCAAGTGTATTGCGGTGCTCAGGACATCGGCACGGGAACCTATACCATCATCGCGCAGTGCGTCGCCGACATTACCGGTCTGCCGCTGGAAAAGATCACGGTAGAGCTTGGCAATTCGTCCTACCCACCCGCGCCTGTCTCTGGTGGTTCGTGGCTGACGGCCAGTGTTCTGCCAGCGGTCGCAGAAGCTACCCGCGCGGCGCTGACGCAACTCAAGAGCTTTGCTGCATCGGCGCAGGGCGGGCTGGCCAACGCCAAACCGGAAGCGATCAAGGTCAGCAATGGCAGGCTGGAGGACGGTACTACCAGCCTCGGTTTTGCCGATGTCCTCAATCGACTGAAAATCGCCAGTGCCGAAGGCGAAGCACACACTGGCATGGCTGACACCGCGAAACATGCATTCAGCTCATTCGGTGCCCATTTCGTGGAGGTACGCTGGGATCCGGGGATTTCACGGTTACGGGTGTCGCGAGTGGTCAGCGCCATCGATGTCGGTAGGGTCATCAATCCCCTGACAGCGCGCAACCAGGTCGAAGGCGCGATCGTCATGGCCATTGGCATGGCGCTGTTCGAGGTGACGGACTACGACGAACGCAACGCGATGCCCGTCAACAACAACTACGCCGAGTATGTCGTGCCGGTGCATGCCGATCAGCCGGAGATCGACGTTATCTTCCTGGACTATCCGGACTACAACCTCAATGAGTTTGGTGCCCGTGGGGTAGGGGAGATCGGCGTGACCGGACTTGCTGCGGCAGTGGCGAACGCGGTGTACCACGCGACCGGCAAGCGTGTGCGGGACCTGCCCATCAGCCTTGAGAAGCTGATGGACGATGTGCCGACTGCCAGGGCTTGATGCCGGGTTGCCGCGCCGGGGTCGACTGTACGCTGGGCATCGACCAACGAACGATGTCTTTGACGGGGCAGGTACTGGCGTCAGTGCTTGTCCCGGGAAGGGTCGTTATCCATCAGACTTTCTGCGGATCCAGATAGACCTTTCCTACTCATGAAGTACGGTCGGGAGCCTCGTGGCGTTATTTACCTATGGTAATAGTTGAGCTCTTGAGCCTTCCCCCACACAGACGTACTTTCTCCACCACGCTGCCCATTGCCGCTCAACGTGCGACCAGAGGTTCTAAATGGAGTATCCGAATGTAGTTCCTCCTCGGCTTGATGCCAGCACCCCTCTGGGTGGGGCGCTGATTTCCATGTTCAAATCAGTTGAGGCCGAGCTCGAATTGGAAGGGGCAGGGCCTGGGGCGGTCAAAATCATCATATTTGGTGGTTGTGCAGTCCACCTCTATACCCATCACCGCGTTTCAACGGACGTTGATGCTGAAATTTATGAGGCAACCATTCCTGCAGGGTTCCACCTGCGCGCGCTGCTCGCAGAGATTCCTGAACGTTTCGTAGACCAGCGCTCTGGCCGCGTAATGGAGCTGCACTACGATCTCCAGTACAGCACCGGGTTTGGTCCGCTCCATGAGGACTACTGGGATCGCAGCATTCCGCTAGGAGAATTCCCGGAAACATCGCCGCTACACTTACACATCGCAGCTCCTGTCGATCTCGCTATTTCAAAGCTTGGTAGGGCAACAGATCAAGACCTTAGCGACATCAGGGCCCTGCTCAGGGCAGGCTTTATCCTGACCACTGAGCTGCGCCGCCTGGCTCTGGAGGCGATTGATGTGTATGTTGGCAACAAGGAACCACCGACGTCGGTGCTTACCAGTCTCTTGCAAGAATTCTTGGAGTATCCAGATGGCGAAGCGCTTTGATGGCCACGTCCTCTCGTCCACGCTGGGCAAACTGGCCCAATATCCGTTGAGTCAGGCAGATGACGATGCTCTCGTCAGCGCAGCTAAGGCTGTCTGGTATTCAGAATCAAGCCTGGTGAGTGAGGCAAAGGCCTTTCTCAGTCATTACACCGATGAGCTCGAGATGCGCCGCGCTGGGTACCTACTTGAAAAGTTCACCCGTTTTTCGTGCATTTCGGATAACCGCGTCGCGGAAGCGTTTGATGCCCTCGAGCTTTTCTTGCTTGCGGTGCCCAAGCAGAGCGTGCAGCCTTTGGCCGCTGTACCCCTCCGGCATCGTCGTGATGAGTTGGCTGTCTCATGGGGACTGAATGAGGGCCTGGGCTTGAAGGTGCAGGCTCTGATGCCCTTTCAAACGCGGCACTATCAAGCTGAGCAGCATACTGCTCACGCCTGAGTCTCATCGAACGCAAAAGCCCGGCTCAAGTCGGGCTTTTGCGTTCGCGTCAAACCAATAGGATTGCAGGGGGCCGATGCAGGTCGCCAAGCTGGCTCGTGTTGGCTCTATAACAAGGAAGCATTGGTATGTTCTGTTCGATCATAGTGAACGGCCAGCAATCACCCACGGAACATTCGCATGAAGTCGTCCCTTGGTGGAGCTTCACCAAAACGGTACTGGCCGCGGCAGCGCTAACGCTCGTTCGCGATCGTCTGATCAAGCTTGATGATCTTGTTCCCGGCCGCGAGTTCTCGCTTCGACAGATGCTCAAGCACCAAGCCGGTCTGGCGGACTATTCGGAGCTCAAGGAATACCACGCGGCAGTTGCCGGGCAGCAGACTCCCTGGCCGGCCGAGGAAATGATGCAACGACTCGACGGCCAGAGATTGCGCTATGCGCCGGGGACCGGCTGGCGATATTCCAACGTGGGCTACATGCTCGTCTCCAACCTGATCGAGCAGGCGACTGGCCTCTGCATCGATGAGGCACTGGCTCAGCGCGTATTTTCGCCCCTCGGGCTGACGCGTGTCCGGCTCATGAAAAGCCGCGAGGACCTGGACGGGGTTCATCTCGAATCCATAGGCTCTTACGATCCCGGCTGGGTCTATCATGGCCTGCTGGTGGGCCCAGTCTCAGAGGCCGCGCTTATGCTGAATAGATTGCTGACCGCAGACCTGTTGCCCGGGTCGTTACTCAAGCAAATGCGTGATTCAATCGCTCTGGGCGGGCCGCTTGCAGGTCGGCCTTGGGCGGCTCCTGGCTATGGCCTGGGATTGATGGTCGGCAAGACCCACAGCGCGCATCTGTTTCTTGGCCATACAGGAGTCGGACCGGGCAGCGTGATCGCGGTTTATCACTGTGCAGACGGCGACCACGAGGCGACCTGCGCTGTGGCCGGTATAGGCGCCGAGGAAGGGCTGGTCGAGGGGCGTGCGGCAGAACGGCTCATTGCTGCCTTGGGAGCGATCAGGTCGTAAGCCTGAAAGTCAGTCCGGCGTGGGTTTTTCCTTCTTCCGCGCACTGCTGCCTGGAAGTGACTCGACCCACTTGCGATCCTGTTGCGCGGCGCATTTCGGGCAGGCTGCTTCGCCGGCTTTCAGGTCGCTGGAGTCGGGGATTTCTGCTTGGCACTTTGGGCATTTGGCCATTCTCGTTTCCTCCATTTCTTACGCAATGCGTGTCTCTAAGCCATAGCTCATCTTCACTTGACTAGCCATTCACGGATTGTGCGCCTGTCCGTGCAGGACGCGAATGGAGAATGGAGTGTCGTTTCTGTGGGACTTGCCGAGCTATAAACACTGCTCGCTCGCCTCCGTTTAACGCGCCCTACAGAAACAAGGAAAGGGTCGATAAAAATGCAAAAATCTTCAGACTTATTCTCTATCGTGTAGGACATTTCCGAATTATCCTGCCACCGCCTTCGAGCGCTTGCGGTGATGATATTGCGGGTCTAGTCTCGGCCGGTCGTTGCAATTCAACGATCGGTTTTGACAGACCGGATTCATCTACAGGTCACGTGCGCTCCATGCTATGGCGGCTGTACGTGGGGCACTTCTGTGCGCCGGTTCTCCTGTTGCCGGTCTGTCAACCCGCGTATAGCTGCCACCTTTCTGTTTGACAGCAGATGTGTGTTGGCTCCAGACAACCAACAGGAGCTCCATCATGTTGAAGATCGTTCCAGATCCTCCTTTTGAAACAGATTCAAGCCCCTCCATCGAAGCCCTGCTTCTTCAAACCTCCGAATACCTGGTCTGCGCCCTGACCGTTGCGCAGCAGACGGTGCTGCTCCATCCCAAACCTGCCGGGCAGGTGATGACCTTGGCGGCGATGCACGAGATTGAAAATGCTCACACCTTGGTAGAGATGGCACTGAGTCGGGTGCGGGCGGTGCACTGATTCCGATCCGTGTTGGATATTGCGGCGGTTCGGCGTTCCGACACGCCCGCTCCTACGGCAATCCGTGCGGCAGGGTAGAGGTATCTGGCCTGTACGCACGTTTGGAGGTTAGGTATGAGCAGCAACATGAAGCTTAAAGAACTGAAAACTACTGGCATCGGCACCTTCGGCGAGGGCGTCGGCGGGAAGATCGCGGACCGATTGTTCAAGGTCCAGCCGGGGCACGACGCGGAATATGCGCTGGAGCAGGCATCGGTGTTGTTGGACTGCGTCTACAACATGACCCTGGACGCTGGGGTCGACGGCAACGGCCAGATGGTCTGGGGGGCGCATTACCTCAGCGGGATGGCCAAGGCGCTGGTCGAGGACGTGGCGCACGGGATGATGACGGGGCCCGTGCGTTAGATCTGACCGCTCGGCGAGCACTCAGTTGATGCAAGAAAGGCTCGCCAAGGCGGCCTTCTCTTGCATATGAAGGGTCTCGCTCATTACTCATCTTGCAACATCCTGCAATCAGCTTCTAGGATGGCCGTTTTCCCGGAGATGCACTGCCATGCTGGCTGAGTTGTTCGCGGTACTCGCTCCCGTCTTCATCGTCGCCGGCATCGGCTACGCCTGGGCCCGTAGCGGTCATGCCTATCCCACCGATTTCATCGCGCGCCTGGTCATGACCATCGGCACGCCGAGCCTCGTGCTTTCCACTCTTGCGCGCACCGAGCTGGATGCCAAGGCGTTCGCCAGCATGGCAATCGCCTGCATGCTGGCGATGGTGAGCATGGGGATTCTGGGCACGCTGTTGAGCCGGCTGTTTCGCCAGGACTGGCGGGTGCTGGTGCCGGCGTTCATGTTTCCCAATACAGGCAACATGGGCTTGCCGATCAGCCTCTATGCCTTCGGCGAACACGGTCTGGCACTGGCGGTGGCGTTTTTCCTGACGTTGTCGATCTTCCAGTTCACTGTGGGCATCGCGCTTTCAGGTGGGGCGACTTCGGCGCGGGACCTGATCCGCAATCCGATCGTGATCAGCCTGGCGATTTCACTGCCGGTGATCTTCCTGGACCTCGAACTGCCACGCTGGCTAGGCAATACGGTCGACTTGCTGGGTGGAATGACGATCCCATTGATGCTGCTGACGCTCGGGGTGTCACTGGCAAGTATCAAGCTCAATCATGTCGGCAAGGGAATGCTGCTGGGTGGCGCCCGGATTGTCCTCGGCGCCGGGGTTGGGTGGGGGCTGGGCCTTGCACTGGGGCTGGAGCCCCTGGCGCATGCGGTGCTGGTGGTGCAGTCGTCGATGCCGGTGGCAGTGTTCAACTACCTGATGGCGGTACGGGCCAATCGCTCTCCCGAGCAGGTGGCGAACCTGGTGATGTGTTCGACGGTGCTGTCGTTCGTGTTGTTGCCGGTGATTCTGGCTGCGTGGCTCGGGACCCTGGGGGGCTGACACAGGACACCGCTGCTGCGGCTCGTCTTTGACAAGCCGCAGCAGCCTGCATCAGGCCGAGGCGTTGCTTGCCGCGGCCTCGCTCTTGTACTGCTGGCTCGGCAACAACCCCATCACTTCACAGAACAGCGACCGCTGCTTCCAGTCCTCCCGGTCCCCGATCACATACAAGCGCCGCTTGGCCCGGGTAACCGCGACATTGAGCAGGTTGGGCTCTTCCACCACCCAGTCCCGAGCCCCAGGTGCTTCGCTGCTGCCGCCCAGAATCAGAATGATCACCTGTGCTTCCTTGCCCTGCATGGTGTGGACCGTGCCGTAGACCATCCTGGGCGACAGAAACGCGGCCAACTTTCCGCGCACATCCTGAAACGGCGTGATGACTGCGATGCTGTCTTCCGTGACGCCGTCGGTTTTCAATGTTTCCAGCAAGCGCTTGAGCGCGATGCCTTCGTCTCGTACCCAGTTGTTACCATGGGATTGCCCCGGTGCATGAATCCAGCCGGTGGCGACGCTGGCAAGGGTTTCCTTGCTGGCAGAGGGGGCGAGGGTGCCGTAGACCATGGCGCCGTCGTAGGCGATGCGGTTGGCCAGCTCGAACATGGGCCGGTCGCAGCGCCGGTGGACGACGAGTGGCAGGCCGACCCAGTTTTTCTGGCCCTGGGGGCCCAGCAGCTTGCCCCAGGGCGTAGCCTGGTCGGCGAGGGTCTGGGCGGACTGGCGATTGCACAGCCAGTGGGGGTCGACCTTGTAGCAGGTGCGCATGTGTTCGAGCACGGCGTCCGAAACGGACACGATCGGCTTGAGTTGCATGGGGTCGCCCACAAGCACCGCGCGCCGTGCACGCCACAGGGCACCGACTGCGGCCTGGGGCGTGACCTGACCTGCTTCGTCCACCAGCAGCCAGCCGATTTCGCCGCTGTTGAGACTGCCAAACGATCGTGCGAAGGATGAAAAGGTGCTGCTCAGCACCGGCACCACCATGAACAGCGAAGCCCAGGCCGAGCGAACCAGTTCTCGGGACATGCCCTGGTAGCGGCCGCCGCCGAGGGTACTGATGACGAAGTACAGGTTGCAGAGCAGCCGCTTGGCTTCAAGCCGGAAGAAAGTGCGGTGCAGGTTCAGCGCCTCAATGAAGACTTTGGCGCGAGCCTGGCGCCAGCCTTCGATTTTCCAGGGCTCGAGCAGCTCGATTTCGTCGCCGCGGCCGATCACCCCGCTGTCGAGCCATTCGAGCAGGTGTTTGGCGCCACCCTCCAGGGCCACTTGACGCAGTGTGGTGATGTGTTGAGCTAGTCGCTCATGGAGGGCGCTGAGTGCTTTTTCGTCGCGGGTCAGTTGCTGGCTGAGCTCTGTACGCTGAGCGGACAGGCGCGCAGCCGTGCGTTCGGCGGCATCGAAGGTGCCTTTGGCCAAGGCATGGCTGCTGTCGAGCAACGTCTTCTTTGTCGACCAGCTGCGGGCGGCGCTTCCAAGGCTCAGCAGGTTGGCGAGCCAGCCGGGCTTCTGCGCCAGATGCGACTGCAGCACTTGCACTTGGGTTTGGAGAGCCATGCAGGCAGGGCGAAGTGTGGTGCTTTCCAACTCGGCCTGTTCGGCATCGATCTGCAGGCTCTTTTCAAGATGTGCCTGGCGCTCATGTTCGCTTGCCGCGACTTGCGCCTTGGTGGCATTCAGCGCCTCGATGAGCGCGCTGATCTGCGAGGCCTGAGCGGTGAGCGCTTCGGTGCCGGACTTGGCTTGTTGGTAACGGGTGACGGCGGCCTGCCAGGTACTCAGCCGTTCGGAGGACGTCCAGGTGACTTTGCTCTGTTCGGTGAGCCATCCCAGGAACCCTTTGGGTGCGGGGGCTGAACTGGAGGTGTTTTCTTCCACGGTGCCTTGCAATTGCTCAAGCTCGGCGACGTACAGGTCTTCGTCCTGCGCCAGTGCCGCAGCGACTTCGAGGTCGACCTCGTCGGTCTTCTTTGGGGCGTCGGGTTTGGCCGGCGTCTCGCCATAGAAGAAACGGTTGACGAAGCGTGTGCGCTTGGCCTTGCTGCCGAGCGCAGCAGAGATCATGCCCCACGCGGGCTTGCCGGTGGTGAGCTCGCCAAGGTCCGCAAAATAATCGATGTCAGGCAGCCAGGACTCGTCGATCTTGTCGCGCTGCGGCAGTTCCAGGGTGACGTTTTCGACGGCGCCGTTGTTCGACGACGCCACGACCATCTCGAAGCCGAACAGCTCGGGAATCAGGCGGAAGGCCGTCTGCTCCCGGCCGCTGTCGTTGGCGACTTCGCGTCCATCTGTGACGAATGCATGGGCGGCCCGGTCGAGCGAGGCGAGCACGTCCGCGCGCTGGGTTACGACTGCGGCGATCAGGTCGCGTAGCAGGGTGGTCTTGCCAGTGCCCGGCGGCCCGTTGACGCCGAGGATGCCGGACGAATCGGTCAGCGTATCGAGCAGGGTATTGACGGCCAACTGCTGCGAATGCACCAGGCCGAGATGGTGCTCGGTGGGCCAGCACCCTCGCGGATAGCGCTCAGGGGACAGTTGCTCGATCAGCGGGAGGGACGCGCAGTCCTGGTCGAGGTCCAGGCGCTTGCTCGTCGAGTGTTGCTGGAGGTACAGATCCAGCGGGGCGCTGGTATCGCCTGCCGCCAGCGCGGAAGCTACATGGGCGAGGTCTGACAGCAGGAAACTGTTGAGCGGGTCATCTTCCTGGACGGGCTTGTCCGGGTTGATCGGCGCCGAGCGGCAGCGATGCTTATGCGAGGCCTGATCACCGAAAAACCCGCCCAGCCCGAGACTTTCGCGAATGGACTGGGTGAGCGCCTGAAGCCCTTCGGCGGTCGCTTCGTTGCCGAACAATACCTTTGCCTGATGCCGGGCATCCTCCTGGGCCGCTTCGAAACCATGGGTCCAGTCGGATTTTGCCATCGCGCGGCCAAGAAACCAGGCCTCGGTGGACAGCACCAGACTGTCAGCCACCATCGTGCCGGTGTCGGTGAATTTCAAGGCGTAGAGTGCGGTTTCCTTGGACTGCGGTTCCTTGTAGCCCTGGTCGGCGCCATAGAGTTCAGCCAGTTTCAGCGCGACATCGCGGTTGTCGTAGAGGTGCACATAAAGGGTATGGCTCCACACACGCTTCTCGGGTAGCTTCTGCTGACTCAGCAGGCTCGCGGGCAACCAGGGCATCACGGCCTGCTCGGCATCGATGTCATGGTAGAAGGGTTGATGGAGGTCGTTCTTGCCCCGGCTTATCAGCTTGGGAACAGACTGCGGTTGCAGCAGCTCCACCGCATGCCAGTACCGCACGATATCTTGCTGGTTCATCAACGTCCTTGAGAGCCCTTAGGGCTCGATCGTCCTGGGTCAGGGGCACATCCTAACTCATGACTCAATTCGTAATGAATCTGTCGTGGACAATTCTCCCGGCCGAGACGAGCTGGGATCAGACCACGTCTTTCCTGGCAAGATCCGATGGAGCTGCATGGCGGCCCGCTGAAAAAACGATTAACTTATTCGCCAGTATTACTCACGCACGGATGGGCCTGTTTCTGAAACATCTTACCCGGGAAGAACTTGAGGCAGAGGTCGCGCGTCTGCACTCCGTTCTTGCAGATGCAGGCATCGATGCGCAACGTGTGGGGCAGCCCGATCCTTCCTCGCAATGGGCGCCATCGGCCCTCCATGAGCGCACGCAGGCGCACGTGGCGGGCCTTGCCGTCGAGCAGACCCAAGAGCGGTATCGACTGGCGGCCAAGGCCACCAACGATGCGATCTGGGACTGGGACCTGAGCAGCAATCAGGTGCTGTGGAACGACGCGCTGGGAGAGGCCTACGGGCACCGCCTGGCCGACGCCGACCTGTCCGGCGACTGGTGGATCGCCAACATCCATCCCGAAGACCGTGAGCGGATCTTCACCTCCATCCATGCGGTGATCGATGGAGACGGTACGGCCTGGACCGATGGCTACCGCTTCCGCCGCTGGGACGGCTCGTACGCCGAGGTGCTGGACCGGGGTCACGTGATTCGCGACGGCAAGGGCCGGGCCCTGCGCATGATCGGGGCGATGCTTGATCTGACGCGCGTGCGCACCGTCGAAAACGCGCTGCGCAAGAGCGAAGAGCGCTACAAGGCGATCGTGGATTCGATCGAGGCGGCGTTTGCCATCGTCGAGGTCAAGTTCGATGCCGATGATCATCCCGTGGACTACCGCTTCGTCGAGGTCAACCCGGCGTTCGAGCGTCAGGCGGGCGTGGATCTGCGCGGCAAGTGGGTAACGGAGTACGCTCCCGACCTGGAGCCGTTCTGGTTCGAGGCGTATGGGCACGTTGCCAAGACCGGCGAGCCGGCCAATTTCGAGAACTATGCCGAGGCGTTCGAGCGCTGGTTCGATGTGCGCGCCGTGCGGGTTGGCGACCCTGCGGATCGGCAGATCGGTCTGTTTTTCAGCGATGTCACCGAGCGGCGAAGTGCCCAGGAGCGCCTGCGCGCGAGTGAGGCGCTGGCACGCGAGAACATCGAGCGCGTCCAGCTGGCCTTGGCGGCCGGGGCCATCATCGGCACCTGGCACTGGGATATGCCGGGCGATCGCTTCACGGTCGACGAAGCCTTCGCGCGCGCTTTTGGTCTTGATCCAGAGCTGGGCCGCAACGGCATCAGCCTGACACAGGTGGTCGAGACGGTTCACCCTGACGACCGGGACGCGCTGATCGTTGCCATCAATGAGGCGGCGGTCCGAGGCGGCGCCTATGCGCACCAGTACCGGGTCAGGCGCGAGGACGGCAAGTATTACTGGATCGAGGCCAACGGGCGGGTAGACCAGGCAGAGGATGGCACGCCACTGAGCTTTCCGGGCGTGCTGATCGACGTGCAGGACCGCCGCGTGATGGAGGCGGAACGTGACCGCGCCACCGCCGCGCTGCGGGCGATTACCGAGACCCTGGAGCAGCGCGTGGCTACGCGGACAGCCGAGCTGATGCAAGCTGAAGAGAAGCTGCGTCAGTCGCAGAAAATGGAAGCCGTCGGGCAGTTGACCGGGGGGCTTGCGCATGACTTCAACAACCTGCTCGCGGGCATCTCCGGCTCGCTTGAACTGATGGCCATGCGCATCCGCCAAGGGCGCCTGACGGAGGTCGACAAGTACATGGCGGCGGCCCAGGGCGCCGCCAAGCGAGCCGCGTCGCTGACTCATCGTCTGCTGGCATTCTCGCGCCGCCAGACGCTCGACCCACGGCCCACCGATGTCGCCGCCCTGGTGGCCGGCATGACCGAGATGATCCAGCGCACGGTAGGGCCGGGCATCGTGGTTGAAACCGACAGTTCACCGGGCCTGTGGCCGATCCTGGTGGATGCCAGCCAGCTCGAGAATGCGCTCCTGAACCTGTGCATCAATGCCCGCGATGCCATGCCGGAGGGCGGGCGCATCACCATTACCTCGGCCAACCGATGGGTCGATGCTGCGGCAGCGCATATCTATGACGTCCCCGAGGGGCAATACCTGTCGCTGTGCGTGGCCGATACCGGCACCGGGATGACCCCAGAGGTGATCGCCAAGGCCTTCGACCCGTTCTTCACCACCAAGCCGATCGGGCAGGGGACGGGACTTGGGCTCTCGATGATCTACGGGTTTGCCCGGCAGTCTGGGGGGCAGGCGCGTATCCATTCCGAGGTCGGGAAAGGCGCAACGGTCACCATCTATCTGCCAAAGTACACTGGCGAGGCGGCTGAGGAGGAGGGCGACACCCAGGCTCCACTGACGGCCCTTGCGGACAGCGGCGAGACGATCCTGGTCGTCGACGATGAGCCCACGGTACGCATGTTGCTGGCCGATGTGCTGGGGGATCTTGGCTATACAGTGATCGAAGCCAACGACAGTCTGGCCGGACTGAGGTTACTGCGCTCGGATGCGCGGATCGATCTGCTGGTGACGGATGTGGGACTGCCGGGCGGTATGAATGGCCGGCAGGTGGCGGATGCAGGGCGTGAGCTCCGGGCGAACCTGAGGACCTTGTTCATCACCGGGTATGCCGAAAGCGCCGCAGTCGGGCACGGGCACCTGGAACCGGGCATGCGGGTGTTGACCAAGCCGTTTACGGCGGATGCACTGGTTGCCCGGGTGAGTGAGTTGCTGGGGGAGTAGGGCGGTCTGCAGCGGCCATCGGTGCCTCATCGCGGCGGTTCGGCGTACCGACAAGCCCGCGCCTACAGGTGCGTAGGCGCGGGCTTGTCGGTACGCCGAACCGCCGCGATGAGTTCACTCATTACTTCTCGTTGAACCCCAACCCCGACGACAGATCAGTCCCACCTGCACCCGTAGTCGAGCTACCTGGCCCGGTCGGACTGCTGCCTGGCCCGGAGGTGGTGCTACCCGGCCCGGTCTGGCTGCCCGGCCCGGTACGAGGCGGCTCGTTCTCGGTGTTGACCGTCTGCTTCACCGTCTCTTTGGCCTGGCTGTAAACCTCCTCACCCTTGGCCTTGAGCGTACCCGTCAGCTTGTCGCTGGCATCGCCCAGCAACTCGTCTTCCTTGCGGGTCGAAGGCAGGGCGGCACCGATCGCGGCGCCCAATGCGATGCCCAGCGCCGCGAGCACCAGAGGCTGTTCTTTGAGCAGGTAGTCAAACTGGCTTTTCACAACGTCAGCTCCATGGTTGATCTGGTCACGGGCATCATGCGCGCTGCGGCGCATCGACTGGGTGGTCTGGCCTAGCGAGTCGCTGGTGCTGTGGGTCAGGTCGCTGGCCTTGTCCTTGAGCCCGTAGGCCTTGGACTTGGCGCTGTCGGTGGCACTGTGCAGACGGTCACCTGCATGCGAGAGGGCGTCCTTGGCGCTGTCGGTAGCACTGTGCAGTCGTTCTCCCGCCTGCGAGAAGGCACCCTTGACGGCGTCTACCGCCCCACTGAGCGTGTCGCCGAGGCCCGGGCCATGGCTTGCAGAACCGGGATTGAATGGACGATTCTGGTTCATCGCCAGCCACGCCAGGCCTACGGCAGTAAGCGCCGTGGGAACGGGGTTGTTTTTCAGGGTCGTGCCCAGGTTGCCGAAGAACTCACCGCCATTGCCCTTGGTATAGGCCAGCGCCTGGTCGAACAGCTGACCTGGACTCAGGCGGCTTTCAAGCGAGTCGACGATATCGCTGATGCGCTCGCGCTTGGCATTGATCTCCTGCTCGAGCACATCAGGGTCTTTCTGCGATTCATGGTCGATCGTGGTACTCATGGCAGTTTCCTCTTCAAGGCTTCCTTGTCTTGCTGCATGGCATTGAGGGTGCGGTCGGGGGTGAGGTGCGATGGCTCGAACTGCTTCTTGCCCGACTGCAGCATGATGAAGCCGACCACCAGGGTTACCACGCCTACGATCAGCGCGGCCAACCAGGGCGCAACCACCGTGGCCAAGCCGTACACGGCCGATAGCAGCAGGATGATGAAGCCGGCCAGAACGACGATCGCGCCGCTGGCTACAGCGGCGGTGCCCGCCTTGAGCGTATTGAGATTGTGCTGCAGTTCGGACTTGGCAAGCGCCAGTTCCTTGGTGAACAGCTCGGGCACCTCGTGCATCAGCTGGCGCAGCAGGCCGCCAATCGAACCATTGTCATGCGCGGCGGGGCTGTCCAGCGGAGCGCCGGGATTGTTGAGCGGGTCGCGATTCATTACACACCTCCTTTGTAAGGATCGTTCTTGACCGGCCCGTCACCTGGCGTGCCCACACCCGTCCCCAACGGATCGACCGGTGTGAACGGCTCATGGGTCGACACATCGCTCGACCGGCCCGGGTTCACCTGTGGTGTTTTGGGAACCGGCGACTGATAGGGCTTGGTGGCGCCATAGGCGCTGGGAGGAGAAGACGACGAAGCCCCCGATGACGAACCGCTGGAGGAGGGTCCGTGGCTGGAACTGGCCCGCAGGAATCGCGACAGCCCGAAACCGATCGCTACGCTGCCGGCGAGAAACACCGCCGGATTGTCGCGCGCCAGTTGCGTGCCCTTTTGCAGCAGCTGCTCGGCGCTCTGGTCCCGCACTTGATGGGAGAACTCGCCCAGGTAGCGGGCCAGATCGCCAAGGTAGCTCGACAAGCCGAGACTGTCCTTGCCCTCCAGCGCGGAGGCGGCCGACTGTGCGCCCTCCACCAGCGTATCGAGTTGTTCGGCAGCAAAGTCCCGATAATGCTCGAACTGCTCGCTGCCTTGTTCCTTGGCTTCGGTAAGCAACGAGCTCGCCTCACCGGCGATGTTCTGCAGATGGTCCTTCGCGGCATCGGCATCGGTAGGTGGCGTTGACACTGGATGGTCTGTCTTGTCCATTACTGTCTCCCTGTTGCTGATAGAACGCAGGCATACAACGCAGATTGCCCAGCGACGGTTTTTTGGGTGTTCATTAGGGGGACGGGACAAGCGGTGCAAGAGTTCAATCGAAGGGATAAGCGTATACACACGAGGGCCAAGCGGCAGGCTGATGATCTGCTGGGCACCAGCGGATCTCTCGCGCAAGCCGAAATCCCGCCTGGCATTGCCGGGCGGGATCAGGCGGGTCTTGCTCGATGGAGTCGGGTCAGTGCTGGTAAGCCAGCTGCCGTGGCTTCTGCGCGCGGGGACGTTGCACCACCGGCGGTTGGTGCCACCGCAAGATCCGCATTACGCCCCATAGCATTGCCAAGGCTACGGAAAACCAGGCGGCAATCAGGCTGAAGAGGGTCATTGCAAGGCTCATGGATTACCTCCGTTGCGTTGGCTTCTTCCTGCTCTCCCTGATAGTGACCACTGGCCATTGCCGATGATTCAGATCAATTTCCCTGGACCCCTCCCAGCGCCGGTGTACGCGATGGCACCTGGCGCCGCGAGCCGGTGGCTTCGAACGCCGCGGCAAAGCGCAGGAGCGCGGAGTCCTCGTATGCGCGGCCGGCGAAGGTCAGGCCGGCTGGCATGCCGATGTCGGCCATGATGCCCATGGGCACGGTGACGGTCGGCACGCCCAGGTGGCGGATGGCGAGGTTGCCGTTGGCCACCCACACGCCGTTGCTCCAGGCGATGTCGGCAGACTGCGGGTTCACGTCCGAGTCCGCGGGCGCCACATCGGCGACGGTGGGGAACAGCACGGCGTCAAGGCCCAGCGTCTGCATCCAGTCCTCGAGGTCGATCCGGCGGGTCTGCTCCAGGCCGCGCAGGCCGTCGGGCAGGGTCGGGATTTCATTCCACGGGGTGATGCCGCGCTCGGCCATGCGCACGTATTCGTCCATGCCCGCCGCCAGGTCGCCTTCGCGGTTAGGCAGGGTGCCCGGGTCGTGCGGGAAGATCTTCGGTCCGTCAACGTCGACCAGGCGGTTGAGCTTGGGGTCGCCGTTGGCGCGCAGGAAATCATCGAAGGCCCAGGCGGACAAGTCCCAGAGTTCATGGTGCAGAAACGCTTCGGAGACCAGCCCGCGATTGAACACGGTCGGCGCACCTGGACGGTCGCCCTCGCAGTTCGAGACCAGCGGGAAGTCCACTTCCAGCACTTCGGCACCGGCCGCTTCAAGGGCTTGGCGCGCCTGCTCCCAAAGGGCGATCAAGGTGGGGCGGGTATGGATGCGCTGCCCGGTCGGGCCGCCAATGCCAGGTGCTTCGCTGGTGCCGGCCTGTTCGTCCTTGTTGATGAACATCCGCGGCACGCCAAAGCGCTTCCCGGCCAGGGCGTCAGGCTTGGCCGCGAGCTCCAGATAGGATCGCGGACGCACCGATGACGCGCTCGGGATCGGCACCCACGGCTGCAGACGCCACAGGTCGCCACGGGTATCGGCGTCGTCGGCGACGATCACGTCCAGCACTTCGAGCAGGTCTTGCATGGTACGGGCGTAGGGCACGACCACGTCCATGGTCGGTGTCAGCGGCCAGTTGCCGCGCACCGAGATCACCCCGCGGGAGGGGGTGTAGGCGCACAGCCCGTTGTTCGAGGCGGGGCCACGGCCGCTGGACCAGGTCTCTTCGGCCAGGCCAAAGGCCGAGAAGCTGGCGGCAGTCGCGGTACCCGCCCCATTGGATGAACCCGAGGCGAACGGGGCGGTCAGGAAAGCGGCGTTGTAGGGGCTCTCGGCACGGCCATAGACCCCGCGCTGCATGCCGCCATTGGCCATCGGCGGCATGTTGGTCTTGCCCAGGCAGATGGCGCCGCCAGCACGCAGGCGCTCGATGGTGAAGGCGTCCCGTTGCGCGACCAGTTCGGCGAAGGCCGGGCTGCCGGACGCGGCGGTCAGGCCCTTGACCAGGTAACTGTCCTTGGCGGTGTACGGGATGCCGTCCAGCGGGCCGAGGGCCTTCCCCTGGGCACGGCGGGCGTCGGAGGCCTCGGCCTCCTTCAGCGCTTCGGGATTGCGCACGATCACTGCATTGAGCGCGGTGGCGGTGCCGGGGGCGTCGTAGGCATCGATCCGGGCCAGGTAGGCCGTGACCAGCTCGACCGCAGTGGTCTGGCCGGACTCGAGCGCGGCACGCAGTTGGGCGATGGAAACCTCGGTGACTTCGATCATCTTGCTTCTCGTATCTGTGTTCGTGGCGCGGCAATGCGCGGCAGGTGCTGGATTAACAACTGTGGCGGCCGATTTTGCAACCGTCGCAGCCGTGCATCCGTGCAAGTGACCCCAGGCCTTGCCGCATAGCCGATGGTTACTTGCCGCCGCTGCCGGCCACGCTGTCGCCGCCTCGGGTGAGGTAGTAGGCGCCGAGGATCGGCAGCATGGTCACCAGCATCACCAGCATGGCCACCACGTTGGTCACCGGTACATCGCGCGGGCGACTGAGCTGGTTGAGCAGCCAGATGGGCAGGGTCCGCTCATGGCCTGCGGTAAAGGTGGTGACGATGATCTCGTCGAACGACAAGGCGAATGCCAGCATGCCCCCGGCCAGCAGCGCGGAGCCGAGGTTTGGCAGGATGATGTAGCGAAAGGTCTGCCAGCCGTCGGCGCCCAGGTCCATCGATGCTTCGATCAGGTTGTGCGAGGTGCGGCGCAGGCGGGCGATGACGTTGTTGTAGACGATGACCACGCAGAAGGTCGCGTGGCCGATGACGATGGTCAGCACGCCTGGCTCGATCCCCAGCGCCTTGAACGCCGACAGCAGCGCGATGCCGGTGACGATGCCGGGCAGGGCGATCGGCAGGATGAGCATCAATGACAGGCTCTCCTTGCCGAAGAATGCCCGCCGGTACAGCGCCGCCGCTGCCAGTGTCCCCAGTACCAGGGCGGTCAGCGTGGCGATGCAGGCCACCTGCAGCGACAGCACGATGGCGTCCAGCACATCGTTGCGCGCGAAGGCCACCGCGAACCATTTCAAGGTCAGTCCCTGGGGCGGAAAGCTGAACGCGGCATTCTCGGTGTTGAAGGCGTAGAGAAAGATGATGAAGATTGGAAAATGCAGGAACAGCAGCCCGCCCCACGCGGCGATGCGCAGCCCTATCGACGCCTTGTCAGAGTGCATCGAAAGCCCCCAGGCGCTTGACGATCGACAGGTAGACGGCGATCAGCAGGATCGGTACGACGGTGAACGCCGCGGCCATGGGCAGGTTGCCGATGGCCCCTTGCTGGGCATAGACCATGCTGCCGATGAAGTACCCAGGCGGGCCGACCAGCTGAGGCACGATGAAGTCGCCCAGGGTGAGCGAAAAGGTAAAGATCGACCCCGCCGCGATACCCGGCACCGACAGCGGCAGGATCACCTGCACGAACGTCTGCCAGGGGCGCGCGCCGAGGTCAGCCGAGGCTTGCAGCAACGACGGCGGCAGGCGCTCGAGCGCAGCCTGGACCGGCAGGATCATGAACGGTAGCCAGATGTACACGAACACCAGAAAGCGCCCCAGGTGCGAGGTCGACAAGGTACTGCCGCCCACCCCCGGCACGCTGAGCAGCCATTGCAGCACGGTCCCCAGCCCCAGCTGCTGGACAAACCACTGGGCCACGCCCCCCTTGGCCAGCAGCAGCGTCCAGGCGTAGGCCTTGACGATGTAGCTGGCCCACATCGGCAGCATCACCGCGATATAGAAAAACGCCTTGGTCTTGCCGGTGGTGTGGCGCGCCATGTAGTAGGCGATCGGAAAGGCCAGCACGGCGCTGGCGATCGACACCGTCACGGCCATGCCCAGGGTGCGCAGGATAATGTCCAGGTTCGACGGGTTGAACAGCGCGACGAAGTTGGCCAGGGTCAGGTCCGGCGTGACCGTCATGCTGAAGTCGTCGAAAGTATAGAAACCCTGCCACAGCAGGCCCAGCAGCGAACCCAGGTAGATCACGCCAAACCACAGCAGCGGCGGCACCAGCAGCAAGGACAGGTAGAGATTGGGCCGGCGGTACAGCAGGTCCCACAGGCGCCGCGACGGGCGCGCTGGCGCGGCGCTGGTCATCAGGGCGAGCCCTCGGTGTCACGCAGCGTGGTCATGGCTTCGCGGGGCCAGCGGGCGGTCAGGCGCTGGCCGGTCTGCAGGGGGCTGGCGGCGGTCTGCCACTGATCGTTGGCGAGGCTCACGGCCAGCAATTGGCCGCTGTCCAGGCGCAACTCGAAGCGGGTCGAACTGCCCTGGTACTGGATGTCGTGCAGGACGCCGCTTACCTGCACCTCATGGCCCACGTCCGCCTCACTGAAGCGGATATGCTCCGGGCGGATCGAAAACGGCTGATCGCTGCCACTGAGCTGCCGGGCGAGCTCACCGCGCAGCACGTTGGAGCTGCCGACGAACTGGGCGACAAAAGTAGTCGCAGGCTTCATGTACAACTCGCGTGGACTGTCGACCTGCTCGATGCGGCCCTTGTTGAATACCGCCACGCGGTCCGACATTGAGAGCGCTTCGGTCTGGTCGTGAGTCACGAAGATGAAAGTGATGCCCAGCTGGCGCTGCAGCTTCTTCAACTCGCCCTGCATCTGCTCGCGCAGCTTGAGGTCCAGCGCGCCCAAGGGCTCGTCCAGCAACAGCACCCGCGGCCGGTTGACCAGCGCTCGCGCCAGGGCCACGCGCTGGCGCTGCCCACCGGAGAGCTGCACCGGCTTGCGCTGCCCGTAGCCGGCCAGGGCAACCATGGCCAGGGCTTCCTCGGCGCGGCCAAGGCGCTCGGTCCTGGCCACGCCTTTCACCTTCAGCCCATAGGCGACGTTGTCGAGCACGTTCATGTGTGGAAACAGGGCATAGTCCTGGAACACCGTGTTCACATCGCGCTGATAGGGCGGCAGGCCCCCCGCCTCGGCGCCATGGATGCGGATGGACCCGCCACTGGGCTGCTCGAACCCTGCGATCAGGCGCAGGCAAGTGGTCTTGCCCGAGCCCGAGGGCCCGAGCATCGAAAAGAACTCGCCGTCCTCGATGTCGATCGACACCTGGTCGACGGCCTTTACCTCGCCAAAGACCCGGGACACCCCGGTGAACTGGACGGCCAGGGGCATTCAGCGGCCACCCATGATCGCAATGTAGTCCTGGGTCCAGCGGCTGTACGGCACGAACTTGCCGCCCTCGGCCTGCGGGGTCTTCCAGAAGGCGATCTTGTCGAACTGGTCGACGCCATTGGCCTTGCAGCCTTCGGCGCCCAGCAGCTCGTTGCCCTGGCACGCGGCCGGCACCGCCGGCAGAGACCCGAACCAGGCCGCAACGTCGCCTTGCACCTTGGCTTGCAGCGACCAGTCCATCCATTTGTAGGCGCAGTTGGGGTGGCGCGCCTCGGCGTGCAGCATGGTGGTGTCGGCCCAGCCGGTGGCACCTTCCTTGGGAATGGTCGAGGCCACGGGCTGCTTTTCCGCCTTCAGGCCGTTGACCATGTAGGCCCACGAGCTGGTGGCAACCACGCCTTCGTTTTTCACATCGCTCATCTGCACCGTCGCATCGTGCCAATAGCGGTGGATCAGGGTGTGCTGGGCGCGCAGCAGGTCGAGCACGGCCTTGTACTGGGTCTCGTTGAGCTCGTAGGGGTTCTGGATGCCCAGTTCCGGCTTGATGCTCTTGAGATAGAGCGCCGCGTCGGCGATGTAGATCGGACCATCGTAGGCCTGTACGCGGCCTTTGTTCGGCTTGCCGTCGGGCAGGTTCTGCGCATCGAAGATCACGCCCCAGCTGGTGGGCGGGGTCTTGAAGGTCTCGGTGTTATAGAGCAGTACGTTAGGCCCCCATTGGTAGGGCGTCCCATAGGTCTGCTGGTTGACGGTGTACCAGGGTGCGCCCTTGAGGCGCGGGTCGATGCTGTCCCAGCGCGAGATCAGCGCGGTGTTGATCGGCTGCACGCGCTTGCCGGCGATCAGCCGCAGCGAGGCGTCGCCGGAGGCGGTGACCAGGTCGAAGCCGCCCTTGGTCATCAAGCTGACCATCTCGTCGGAGGTTGCCGCGGTCTTGACGTTGAGTTTGCAACCGGTCTCTTTTTCAAAACCGGTGACCCAGTCGTAGCGCTTGTCGCTCTCGCCCCGCTCGATATAGCCCGGCCAGGCGATGATATCCAGCTGCCCCTCACCGGCGCCGACCGACGTGGGCAGGCCGGCGGCCTGCAGGCTGGTGCTGGCAAGCAGGGAGAGGGTCATGGCGCTGAGCAGGGCGGTGGTGTGCTGGTGCATGGGAAACCCTCGTTTTTTGAATTGTCGGGGCATACGCCAGGCCACGCCTACAGGGGCGGGGCTGTGGAAGCCAGTGTAGATGTTTTCAGGTCCCCTCGACGCCAGTGGTTAAACCCTGGCGGCTATCGCCTGTCAGAGGATAGGCTGGAGCGATTCCAGGGAATGCCTGCAACACTGTCGAGGAGACACCCCTACATGCCCAACAAGAATGACCTTGAAGCCACACCGTCCACCGTCAACCCGCCGGTCTTCTGGATCTCGGCGGTCCTTTTGCTGCTGCTGGTGGTCTACGCCAGTGTCTTCCACGAAAGCGCCCAGGCGCTGTTCAGCGTGATCCAGGACTGGATCATCACCAATGTCAGCTGGTTCTACATCCTTGCCGTGGCAGTCATCCTCTGCACCGTGGTGTTTCTAGGTGTCAGCCGTTATGGCGATATCAAGCTGGGTCCGGACCACAGCACCCCGGACTACAGCAGCACCACCTGGTTCGCCATGCTGTTCTCGGCCGGCATGGGCATCGGCCTGATGTTCTTCGGCGTGGCAGAGCCGGTCATGCACTTCCTCAAGCCGCCGATAGAAGACGGCGGCACCGTGGCCGCGGCGGGCGAGGCGATGAAGATCACCTTCTTCCACTGGGGCCTGCACGCCTGGGCGGTCTACGCTATCGTCGCGCTGATCCTGGCCTACTTCAGCTTCCGCCATGGCCTGCCACTGACCTTGCGCTCGGCGCTCTACCCGCTGATCGGCGAGCGTATCCATGGTCCCATTGGCCATGCCGTGGACATTTTCGCGATCATTGGCACCGTGCTGGGCGTGGCCACTTCGCTGGGGTTTGGCGTGGCACAGATCAACACAGGCCTCAATTCGCTGTTCGGGGTGCCGGTCTCGGTACCGGTGCAGATCGCGCTGATCATCGGCACCACCGCGCTTGCCACATTGTCGGTGGTGGCGGGGCTGGACAAGGGCATCCGCCGGCTGTCCGAGCTCAACCTGGGCCTGGCCGTGCTGCTGATGCTGATGGTGATCCTGCTCGGCCCGACCGTACTGATCCTGCAGACCTTCGTGCAGAACACCGGCGGCTACCTGAGCGAGATCGTCAGCCGCACGCTCAACCTCTATGCCTACCAGCCCAGTGACTGGATCGGCGGCTGGACCCTGTTCTACTGGGGCTGGTGGCTGGCCTGGTCGCCCTTCGTGGGGCTGTTCATCGCGCGCATCTCGCGAGGCCGCACCATCCGCGAGTTCGTCACCGGCGTACTGCTGGTGCCAACGGCCTTCACCCTGCTGTGGATGACCGTTTTCGGCAACACCGCGATCCACATGATCCTCACCGACGGCTTCAGCGACCTGGCCGCAGCGGTCGAGCAGGACACCTCGCTGGCACTGTTCGCCTTCCTGCAGCATTTCCCGTTCTCAAGCGTGATCAGCATGCTGGCAATGGTGATGGTGGTGGTGTTCTTCGTGACCTCGGCTGACTCGGGCGCCATGGTGGTCGACATGCTGGCCTCGGGCGGCGAGGAGAACACCCCGGTGCGCCAGCGTATCTTCTGGGCGTCGAGCATGGGCCTGGTGGCAATTGCGCTGCTGCTTGCCGACGGACTCAAGGCCTTGCAGACGGCGACCATCGCCAGTGCGTTACCTTTTACCATCTGCTTGCTGTTCAGCATGCGCGGGCTGCTCAAGGCGCTCAAGCTCGATGCCACCAAGCGCGGCCTGCGCCATCAGGCGCTGGCGATTTCGCCTACCGCTTCCCGGGGTGCCGGCAACTGGCAGCGGCGTCTGCGCACCTTGGCGATGTTCCCGCGGCGGTCCCATGTGGAGCGCTTCATCACCGAGGTCGCGCGGCCGGCGTGTCTGTCGGTGGCCGAGGAATGGCGTCGGCAGGGGTATGACTGCACGGTGGAGGACGGCGAGGAGGGCAGTGTCAGCCTCAAGGTCGGGCCTGCCGAGGAGCAGTTCATCTACGAAATCAGGCCACATGCGTATGCCACGCCCAGCTTTGTCATGAGTGATTCGCCGAGCGAAGAGCGCAAATACTTCCGTGCCGAAGTACACCTGCGTGAAGGTGGGCAGGATCATGACGTGATGGGCTGGTCGAAGGATGAAGTGATCGGCGACATTCTGGATCACTACGAGCGGCACATGCATTTCCTGCATCTGGTGGGGTAGCCAGGATAGAGGGCCGCATAGCGGCCCTCGAACCCCACTCAGTCGAGATCCCGCGCCCCATGCCGCTCCGGCACCTGGAGCGCTTCATCCCCCCAGGTTCTGTTCACCCGCTGCCCGCGCTGCACCGCTGGCCGCTCGGCGATCTCGTCGGCCCAGCGCATCACATGCTTATATGACTGGGCATCGAGGAATTCCGCCGCCGAATACACGTTGTTGCGCACCAGCTGCCCATACCAAGGCCACACTGCGATGTCGGCGATCGTATAGCTGTCACCCGCCAGGTACCGGCTTTCTGCCAGCCGCCGGTCAAGCACATCCAGCTGACGCTTGGCCTCCATGGTGAAGCGGTTGATCGGGTACTCGAACTTTTCAGGCGCATAGGCATAGAAATGCCCGAAGCCGCCGCCCAGGTAAGGCGCCGCGCCCATCTGCCAGAACAGCCAGTTGAGCGTCTCGGTGCGCCCGGCCGGATCCTTGGGCAGAAACTCGCCAAATTTTTCAGCCAGATACAACAGGATCGAGCCCGACTCGAACACCCGCTGCGGCGGCTGCACGCTGTAGTCGAGCAGAGCCGGGATCTTCGAGTTGGGATTGACCTCGACAAAGCCGCTGGAAAACTGGTCGCCCTCGCCGATGCGGATCAGCCAGGCGTCGTAGTCAGCCTCGGTGTGCCCCAGCGCCAGCAGCTCTTCAAGCACAATGGTCACCTTCACGCCGTTGGGCGTGGCCAGCGAATACAGTTGCAGCGGGTGCTCGCCGACAGGCAGGACCTTGTCGTGGGTCGGGCCGGCAACCGGGCGGTTGATGCTGGCGAACCCACCGGTGGCGGGGGCGGGCTTCCAGACCTTGGGCGGTACATATGGGGTCTTGCTCATGAACGAACCTCCTGGTTAGACGGCGTCACGGTACATCACGCACAAGCCTTTGGCCGATCAATCCTCAAAGCGTTTCGTTGAGCCTGCGCATTTTTCGAAACCCCTGCGGCATTGGCGCTGTCACTGCTTATGCAACTTCTGTTCGTAAAGACTGATGAAAAAAGGAGCACTACATGGATTCCTATCACGTCACTCATACCGAAAGTGGCTGGATCTTGAAAAGGGTCGGAGCCGAACGGGCCTCCAAGCAAGCCGCCACCAAGGATGAGCTGCTCAACTTGCTTCCGGGCTTTTTCGAAGGCAAGACTGCCTCGGTGAAAATCCACCTCCAGGACGGCACCCTCCAGGAGGAGCGTACTTATCCGCGGTCTGCCGACCCCCGGCAGACCAAGGGGTAGGGCCTATCGATGAGCGGCAAGGCCGCTCTTCACCTCGGCTGCGCGGGCTGGAGCCTGTCGCGCGCTTATCTGGCGGCGTTTCCCGAGCAGGGTTCGCACTTGCAGCGGTATGCCGCAACCTTGCCGGCGGTGGAGATCAACACCTCGTTCTACCGCCCGCACAAACCCGAAACCTACCGCCGCTGGGCCGACGCCGTGCCCGAGCACTTTCGCTTTTCGGTGAAGGTACCCAGGGAGATCACCCATATCCAGGGTCTGGTCGAGTGCGAGTCCCTGCTCCAGGCGTTTCTGGACGAGTGCGGCGAACTGGGCGATCGGCTGGGCTGCCTGCTGGTGCAACTGCCGCCCTCGCTAGCGTTCGTACCCGGCGAGGCGGGCAGATTCCTGCGGGCGTTGCGCCAGCGCTATATCGGTGGCGTTGCGCTGGAGCCGCGTCATCCCTCCTGGCTCCAGGCCGCGCCATTGCTCGCTGACCTTCATATCGCGCAGGTTGCCGCGGACCCTGCACGGATCGGCGCAGACAGCCTGCCTGGCGGCTGGACCGGCTTGCAGTACTGGCGCCTGCATGGATCGCCACGCATCTATTACAGCGACTACGGCCCCGAGTTCATACAGCGGCTTGGCAATCAACTGTGCCAGAGCCTCGAGGCGGGTATTCCCACCTGGTGCATCTTCGACAACACGGCAGCGGGCGCGGCGCTGGGCAACGCGCTACAGGTGCAGGCCGGGCTCGCAACGGCCTGAAGGACCTGGCACCTCTCGTCAGTTGCCGGGAGCGCACGCGCTTGACACCGGTCAACCCCAGGACAGCAAGGGCAAAGGTGAACGAATGGAAGCAGTCAGCGGGAAGCGCACGTCGAGCCGCCAAGTGGTCACGCGACGGTTGATCCTGATATTCGCAGGCCTGATGGGCCTGGCCCTGGCGGTGGGTGTCGCGTCCTTGTACCGCATCGCGGGCACGCTGGATGAGCGCGAGGCCAGGCAAAGCCGTTTCTACGCCCAGTCGGCACTGCAAGGCTTTCAGAAAACCCAGCAGGCGTTTCTGCTCAGCTATGCCTTCTGGCAAGTGGGATACGATCATCTCGAAGGTACGGTCAACCGCCACTGGGCCTACGACGAGGACAATGTCGGCCCGACGCTTTACAACAACAGTGGCTATGAAGGTGTATTCGTCATCGACGACGGTAAGACCGGCTACGCGATGCTCGATGGACAGCTCAGCGACGCGCCGATCGAACAGTTCACCGAGGCCAAGGCGCAGATCCTCCAGCAGGCCCGGGTGGCTTCGCAGCGCGATCAGGCCGCCTCCGGTTTCGTGATGTTCCGAGGCCAGCCAGCGCTGTTCGTTGCTGCGGTCATCCGTCCTCCTGCGATGCAGCACCATCTGCCAGCACCCCGCTCGGTGATGACATTCATTCGCCCGCTGGCCCCGGCCGTCCTTGAACCGCTGGGCGAGAGCGTGGGCCTTCAAGGGTTTGCGGTGAGCCCGGCGGGCGCTGCTACGCCTGCCCGAGGCTACCTGGCCCTGGCGGAGACCGGCCATGGATTGACTTGGGACATACACCGCCCCGGCAGCGAACTGGTGTGGGCCGTGGTGCCGCCGCTGGCCGTGGCCTTGGCATTCATTCTGGTAATGATGAGCGTGCTGGGACGCTATGCCGTGCGCAGCAGTGCCCGCATCGACCGCAGCTACCAGCAGTTGGCCGAGTCCCGGGATGCGTTGGAAATCAGCGAAGAACGCTTCAAGGCCGTGGCCGAAAGCGCCTCGGACTGGATCTGGGAAAGTGACGCACACCTGCAGATCACCTACCTGTCGGCACGCTTCGCGCAGCTGACCGGGCACTCCGTCGATGCCTGGATAGGCCGGTCCATCAAAGACCTGCTCGAGTGCGACACCGGCCGCGTCGCACACTGGTTGCAGCAACTGGCGGTCTCTGGCGCGGCCGGCAGCCTGCGCTGCCAATACCACGACAGCCTGGGGCAGCTGCGCATTTGCCGGATATCGGCGCGGGCAATCCTGCACGGCGGCGAGCACGAAGGGTTTCGCGGCACCAGCACGGACATCACCGACGAAGTCGCGGCCCATGCGCAGATCCAGCACCTGTCCCAGCACGACGCGCTTACCGGCCTGCCCAACCGCAACAAGCTGTTCCGGTTTATCGAGCAGGCCATGCAGACCGGAGACGATCCACAGTTGGCGGTGCTGATGCTCGACCTCGACAACTTCAAGCCGATCAACGATACCCTCGGCCATTCAGCCGGCGACGCGGTGCTGATCGAGGTAGCAACACGTCTCAACGGCGTGACGCGTGGCGCCGACCTCGTGGCGCGCCTGGGCGGTGACGAGTTCATCGTGGTGCTTACCCAGCCGGGGTCGCGCGAGTCTCTGGACCGGTTCTGCGAACGGCTTATCCAGAGCCTGCGTGCGCCGCTCGTGCTGGAGGAACAGCAGGTGCGCATCAGCGCAAGCCTGGGCCTGGTGCTGTCGCGGGAACACGGTGGCCAACCGGCCGACCTGATCAAGTACGCCGACCTGGCCTTGTACAGCGCCAAAGCGGCGGGCAAGGGCACCTGGCGCTATTTTTCAGCGCAGCACAACGAAGCGCTGCTCGGCAAACGCACCCTGGAACGCGAGCTGCGCGAAGGGATCGCCAGGGGGCAGCTGGTGCTGCACTTCCAGCCGCGCTTCAAGGTGGACGGGGTTACCGTGGCTTCGGCCGAGGCGCTGGTGCGCTGGCAGCATCCGCAACGTGGCCTGATGCGGCCTGATGAATTCATCGCCCTGGCCGAGGAGTCCGATCTGATCGTGCTGCTGGGCAACTGGGTGATCCGTGAAGCCTGCGCGCGGGCCCGCGATTGGCCGCTGGAGGTGATGGTCTCGGTCAACATGTCGCCGGCCCAGTTCAGCCGCAGCGATGTGGTCAGGGACGTGCGTGAGGCGCTGATCGAAACCCAGTTGCCGGCTCACCGCCTGGAGCTGGAGATCACCGAGAACGTCATGCTCAACGACATCGAAGGCGCGCTGCACACCATGAACGCCCTCAAGGAGCTCGGCGTGCGCCTGAACATGGACGACTTTGGCACCGGTTACTCCTCGCTTGGCTACCTGCGCACCTATCCGTTCGACAGCATCAAGATCGACAAACGCTTCGTGCAGTCCCTGGGCAAGAGCGAAAGCGACCGCAGTGTGGTACAGGCCATCATCAACCTGGGCAATGCCATGGGCATGACCGTTACCGCCGAAGGCGTCGAGACCGAGGACCAGCTCAATCTGCTCAGTGCCGACCAATGCCATGAAGTGCAGGGTTTCCTGCTCAGCAAGCCGATAGACAACGATGCGCTGGTGCGGCTCATGGGCAGGGTAAGAATCGGTGCAGGGGCGTATTCGACCGCGCAGGCGCGGTAACGCTTGCATACGGTGAAATCATTGTGCTACCTAGCACCAGCTATTACGCACAGGCGAAATTTCCTACACCGCCTGAACAACTATTTTCACTAATAAATGTCACTGTTTCCCGAGCCGGACGATTTCTGGGTGCCGGTTCGTATACGTTCAGGAGCAAGACGCACATGGCAGCACTGCAGAACAGCACGTTGGAAGCAATCAAAGGCAATCAGGCACAACTGCTCAGCGATTGGATCAGCAGCCAGGAAGCCGCTGGCGCTACCCGCAATCTCAAGTCCGACGAGCTCAAGCAACAGACCGCCGACTTCCTGCGCCTGCTGCTGCAGGCTATCGAGACCAACAGCGGCAGCAATATCTCGGGCCAAGGCTGGGACAACGTTCGCCTGTTCCTTGAAAAGCTGTCCACCAGCCGCGCGCTGCTTGGCCACGATTCACACCAGACCGCCTACTTCATCTTTGCGCTCAAAGGCCCGCTGTTCAACCTGCTGCAAAGCCGCTACAGCGACGAGCCGGCACTGCTCGCCGACCAGTTGATGCAGATCTCCGAACTGCTGGACACGCTGGGCATGCACACCGTGCGCACCTTCCAGAAATCCCGCGAGTCGGTGATCAAGCGCCAGCAGGAAGAATTGCTGGAGCTGTCGACTCCCGTCGTCAAGCTCTGGGACGGCGTCCTGGCGCTGCCAATGATCGGCACACTGGACTCGCAACGTACCCAGGTCGTGATGGAATCGCTGTTGCAGCGCATTATCGACACCGGTTCGGAAATCGCCATCATCGACATCACCGGCGTGCCGACCGTCGACACCCTGGTCGCCCAGCACCTGCTCAAGACCGTCACGGCGATCCGCCTGATGGGCGCCGACTGCATCATCAGCGGCGTGCGTCCGCAGATTGCCCAGACCATCGTGCACCTGGGCCTTGACCTGCAGGGCGTGGTGACCAAGGCGAACCTTGCCGACGCCCTGAAACTGGCCCTGGCGCGACTTGGCGTGAGCCTGAGCAAGGCGAACTGAGCCCATGGAGCGCATTCCGATTTTGCAGATGGGCGACTTCCTGCTGGTGACCATCCAGGTCGACATGCATGACCAGCTCGCCCTGACCTTGCAGGACGATCTGTCCGAACGCATCAGCCGCACCTCCGCGCGCGGCGTGCTGATCGACATCTCGGCCCTGGACATGGTCGATTCGTTCATCGGCCGCATGATCGGCACCATCTCTGGCCTGTCCAAGATCATGGACGCCGAGACCGTGCTGGTCGGCATGCAGCCCTCGGTGGCGATCACCCTGGTGGAACTGGGCATGACCCTGCCCGGCGTGATCACGGCGCTCAACGTAGAGCGGGGCATGAAACTGCTTCAGGACCGGGTACGCGAGCAATGAACCTGCGCAGCAGCGGTACCCAACCGGTCCGCATCGAGCAGGACGTGGTGCTGGCGCGCCAGACGGCGCGCAAGCTGGCCACCGAATGCGGCATGCGGCTGGTCGACCTGACCAAGATGGTTACCGCAGTCAGTGAGCTGGCGCGCAACACTGTGGTTTACGGCGGTGGCGGCGACATGGACTGGGAAATTCTCGACGACCACGGCCGGGTCGGCCTGCGGTTGCTGTTTCGCGACGAAGGCCCCGGCATCCCGGATCTCAAGCTGGCGATGACCGATGGCTGGACGTCGGGCGGTGGCCTTGGCCTTGGCCTGACCGGCGCCAAGCGGCTGGTCGACGAGTTCGAACTGGACACGGCCCCAGGCCAGGGCACGCGCATAACGATCACACGATGGACATGAGAATCAGTGGGACCCTGACCCAGGTGCTCAGCATTGACGACCTCAGCCAGGTTGGCCACGCACGGCGCACCGCGCAGCGCCTGGCCGAGCAGCATGGCTTCGACGAGCGCGATGCCGGTCGCGTGGCCCTGGTGGCGACGGAGCTTTCGAGCAACCTGCTCAAGCACGCCGGGCGCGGGGAAATGCACCTGCGCGCGCTGCCGCGCCCGCTTGGCGGCTTTGGCGTCGAGATGCTGGCGGTTGACCGGGCGCAGGGCTTCGACCTGCAGGCTTGCCTGACGGATGGCTACTCCACCGGCGGCACCCAGGGTATCGGCCTGGGCGCCATATCCCGCCAGGCCGAGGTGTTCGATGTGTATGCCGATGCCCGCGGCGCGGTGTTGCTCGCGCGCTTTTTCCCCCGCAGTGACCGCGAGCCCGACTTGCGTTTCGGCGTCAGCCAGCATTCGCTCCACGACGACCCGGCCTGCGGCGATGTGTGGCACCTGGCCATCAACGACCTGGGCTTCAGCGCCTTGGTGATTGATGGGCTTGGCCACGGCGAGGAAGCCGAACGTGCCGCGCGGGCAGGGGAGGCGGCGTTTGCCCAGGCCCCCTTCGCCGACTCGCTTACGTCGCTCGCCGACATGCACCACGCCATGACCGGTACCCGCGGCGGGGCGCTGGCGCTTGCCCAGTACGACGCTGTCAGCGGCGCCTTGGGCTTCACCGGGATCGGCAATATTTCCGGTACCCTGCTGAACGCCGAAAAGTCCCGCGGCCTGGCCTCGCAGCCGGGTATCGTCGGTGGTCAGTACCGGAAAGCCCAGCGCTTTGACTATGCTCACGTAAACGGACATCTGTTGATCATGCACAGCGACGGCCTGCAATCGCGTTGGAGCCTCTCGCAGTACCCTGGCCTGGTCCACCGCCACCCTTCTGTCATCGCCAGCGTTCTGCACCGGGACTTCTCCCGCGGCCGTGACGATGTGACGGTGCTGGTCATTGCCCTGGAGCCTGCCCATGGCTGAGCCCGAACCGACCCCGCAGCACGCCGCCCTGGTGGCCCGCTTGCAAGCGGACAACGCCGCCTTGCGCGACGAGCTCGAGGAAACCAACCAGGGCGTGCTTGCGCTCTATGCCGAGCTCGACATCCAGGCTGACCAATTGCGCCAGGCCTCGGACCTCAAGAGCCGGTTCCTGTCGTACATGAGCCACGAGTTCCGTACCCCGCTGGGCTCGATCCTGAGCATTACCAGCCTGCTGTCCGACGAGCTGGACGGGCCGTTGAGCCCCGAGCAGCACAAGCAGGTGGCGTTTGTCAGCACCGCGGCGCGCGAGCTCAGCGACATGGTCGACGACCTGCTCGACCTGGCCAAGATCGAGGCAGGGCGCATTACCATTTCGCCGGCCTGGTTCGACATGTTCGACCTGTTCGCTGCCCTGCGCGGGATGTTCCGGCCCATCGTCGATGCCTCGTCCGTGGACCTGATCTTCGAAGAGCCCGTGGGCTTGCCACGCCTCTACACCGATGACCAGAAGCTTGCGCAGATCTTGCGCAACTTCATTTCCAACGCCTTGAAGTTCACCACGCGGGGCGAAGTGCGGGTGTCGGCGCGTCTGGAAGGCAGTCACTGTATCCGCTTCGCCGTCAGCGACACCGGCATCGGCATCGCGCCGGAGCTGCACGCCAGCCTGTTCGAGGACTTCACCCAGGTCGACTCACCGTTGCAGAAGCGCCTGCGCGGCACTGGCCTGGGGCTGTCGCTGTGCAAGCGCTTTGCCAGCCTGCTGGGTGGCGAGGTAGGGCTGGAGAGCTCGCCGGGCATGGGTTCCAGCTTTTTCGTGATCATCCCGCTGGCCATTGCCCAGGAGCCCGCCGATGAAACGTGACATCCGCTTGCTGATCGTCGATGACAACGTCGCCACCCGCTATGCCCTGCGCCGGCGCCTGGAACAGCACGGTTACCTGGTCGCGGAGGCGGGCACCGGCCGCGACGGCTTGGCGATGATCGCCGCGCAGGCACCCGATGCGCTGATCCTGGATGTCAACCTGCCCGACATGAGCGGCTTCGACATCGTCCGCACGCTACGCGCCGAGGGCCGCACCGCGTTGTTGCCGGTGATCCATGTGTCGGCTGCCTCGATCCAGACCGGGGACATCATCACGGGCCTCAACGCTGGCGCCGATGCCTACCTCATCCACCCGGTAGACGCCGATGTGCTGCTCGCGACCTTGCGCACGTTGCTGCGGGTGCGGGATGCCGAAAATGCCCTGCGCGAAAGCGAGGCGCGTTTCCGCGAGATTTTTGTCAATGTCTCGGCACCCATCGCCGTGCTCGATGCCGGCTTCAAGGTGCATGAGTGCAACCAGGCATTTACCCAGCTGATCCTGGACAACCGGGACCCGGAGCGTCTGCGCGAGTGTTTCGCGGCTGACCAGCAGGGTGTGCTGGACGAGCTGCGCCTGCGCCTGGAAGCCGGCGAGCGCTGGCAGGGCACGCTGAACATGTGCGTCGAGGGGCTCACCCGGGAGACCGAGTGGCAGCTTTCGCCCTACCGCACCCCGGGCCTGAGCCTGGTGTTCGTCGAGGATGTCACCGAGCACCGCCACCGCGAGCGCTCGCACCTGGCACGACTGGACGATGCCACCACCCAGCTGGCCAAGGAAGTCGCCGAACGGGCGCGCACCGAAGCGCAGTTGCTGCAGGTGCAGAAAATGGATGCCCTGGGCAGCCTTACCGGCGGCATCGCCCACGACTTCAACAACCTGCTCACGGGCATCATCACCAGTCTTGAACTGACCAAGAAGCGCATTGCCGACGGACGCTATGAAAAGGTCCAGGGCTACGCCGAGGCGGCCCTGAGCTCGGCCATGAGCGCCGCTTCGCTGACTCACCGCCTGCTGGCGTTCGCCCGCCAGCAGCCCCTCGATACCCGCCCGGTGGACATCAACGAACATGTGCGTTCGCTGGAGGAACTGCTCTCGCGCACCATCGGCGAGCGCATCGTGCTCAAGCTCGAACTCACCAACAAGCCCGCGATTGCCCTGGTCGACCCGATCCAGCTGGAGAGCGCGGTGCTCAACCTGGTGATCAATGCCCGCGACGCGCTGCCACTGGGTGGCAATATCTGGGTCAACACCTACTCGGCCTGGACCAAGGGCAACCCGAACCTGGCCGACGGGCCCTACGTGGTGCTGACGGTGCGAGACGACGGTACCGGTATCGATCACACCCTGCTCGACAAGGTCTTCGACCCATTCTTCACCACCAAGCCCCTGGGGCAGGGCACCGGACTCGGGCTGTCGACCATCTACGGTTTTGCCCGCCAGTCCGGCGGCTACGCCAGTATCCGCAGCGTGGCCGGGCGCGGCACCGAAGTCACCTTGATGCTGCCGGCCAGCAGCGATCCGGCCATGGTCGAGACCACGCGCGTGCTGGAGGATCAGCAGGGGGCTGGCGAGCACCTGCTGATCGTCGAGGACATGGCCTCGGTGCGCATGTTCGTCAACGAAGTGCTGGTGGATGCCGGGTTCCGCTGCACCGCGGTGGAAGACATCGACGACGCACTCGACCGCTTGCGCAACGATCCGACCATCGACCTGCTGCTCACCGACGTCGGCCTGCCGCGCATGAACGGCCGCGAACTCGCCGACCATGCCCGCCAGCATCGCCCGAAGCTGCCGGTGCTGTTCATGACCGGCTACGCCGAAACCGCCACCAACCGGCAGCTGTTCCTCGATGAAGGCATGGACATGCTGGTCAAGCCGTTCCAGATCAGCGAATTGCTCGAGAAGGTGCGGCGCAGCCTGGCACAGGAGTGAGGTCAAGCGCGGCACATGAGCGTCTCTGGCAGGATTTGAGCTTGAACGTGAAAGACTTCCCCGGCGGTGCAACGCCGACGGGGAAGGGCCGTAGTTGTATCTCATGTCTGGTTATTCCTCCGGAATGAAGAATTTTCCCTGTTTAGCAACTTTCTATAACCAGGCTGTTTATACATTTAAAAGTGAAGTCCTTCAGTGGATTTATCCAGGCTTCATGTAGGAAGCTTCTTTTTTGTCCTGTAGGGCTGGAAGAACTTCCCGTTATACCTCACTGTATTTCGCGGTGCGGCCAGGGCGGTTAACTACGGGCCTGGCCATCTTCGTACAGGGGTTTTTTGTTCGGTGTCAATAAAAGCGGCAACTTCATCCTGCACACCCTGGGCTTTTACCACCTCAAGATCACGGCTCCGATCCGCATACGATGAAGTTTGTCTTCGAATGAGCAGGGAGTTCAAGGAAATGGACCAGGGCAGCACACCCGACGCGGAAAGTAAAACCAGCAAGATGGACTCCGAAGTGATCGTCCATCACCAGTCAGCGCAATGCTACTTCCGTCCGGATACGGAAGAGTTTGTGTTTGTTGCAGATGATGAAGCCGGCAATTTCGAAACCCATTGGCGGGAAATGTTGACGAGCATGGACGCGTTTCACACGGCGCGTGCTCATTACTCCAGTGCGCTCGAGATGTATGCGCAGGGCATGCAGCCTGGTATCCAGAGTCCTGCAGCCGGCCGCGAGGAAGATCCGGTCGAAGCGGCAGAGCGGGAGCTGGAAGCGAACCGGGCGGCGCTACAGAACAAGCTGGGAGATTTTTCACAGACAAAGATGAGGTATGACGATGTCATAGAACTCCTTCCCGTTGCAGGACAGGGCGGGAATAGAAAAGGAAGGGGCAAGTCGCCTGGACTCGTCTATGTCAAGAAAGGGTATTTCAGTAAAACAGAGCAGGGCAGGAAGCTGCACGCTGTCTCCCTCAAAAGCGGGGACAAGAAGGGCGGTGCCGAAAGCATCATCCGCAAGAACAAGCACGGCAACACACGCATTGACCCGCAGAAACTCGCCCAGCAGCTGACTGACCTGCAATGGCCGAAAATAAAGGTGGAGTTGAAGGACATCCTGAAATGGACCGGATCGGATTTCGATCCCGAGACGCTGAAGGCCGATGGAGTGCTCTTCGACTGGGCCGAGCGTTGGAACGAGAGTCTGGATTACCACGAAGAGTTCGGCGCACATGTGGATGTGTCCGCGGGCGCTCAATTCATGCGGTACGCCTCCAATGTCGGCGGCAGGGCAGAGCTCGATCCCAACAAGGGAACCGCCTCCCTCATCAGCCACGGTTCGGCAAGTTTCACAGTGGCGTCAGCGACCCTCGGTACGACGATCTACGTCCCGAATCGCTTGGGATGTTCCTTCTCGTATACAGATCGCCGGGGCGGCGTCTTTGACCTGGGCATGTTTCGCCTGGTCATGAGTCCCGAACTGACGGGATTCATTGGGGCGTCGGTGATCGTCGAGGAGCAGATGCAAGTCGTTGTAAAAGGCGAAAAGCAGTTCCTTGCAGGCCAGTCGGGTGGGCGACTGCCGCGCTTCAGGGAGACCAGGACCCGAGGCGCGGTATTCCATCAGCAAATGGCCGAAGAGGATGAGGGACTTCGACTGACCGGCGCAGTAGAGATCGGCGGACGTCTGGAGGGAGGTCTCAAGGGAAGCCTGCAATGGCTAAAGCCCGAAGAGCCGGTGGACGCTAGAAATGGCATCGTCAGTGTGCCTACAGCTCCCGGCAAGTTCACAGATTTGTGCAGTGTCAGCGCGAGCATTGGGGGACTTGGTGGGTTGGCTCTGGGGGGGAAGTTTTACTGCGCGTTCATCAATGGGAGGTTTTGCTTTCATGTGGCAGCCAGTATCTGCTGGGGCGTGGGTGCCAAGGGCGGCATTATTTTTGAGGTTGGTACGGATAAGATTTTGGAGTTTGGTTCTTGGTTGGTTTATCAGTTGTATTTGCTGAACTATAGATATTTTGATGTGGTGCGGGAAGATTCTTTTCTCGCCTATGGCAAATATTGTGTTTTGCAAATGCTGGATCTGGAGCTTGACATTTACAAGAGATATGCAGGTTGGCGTGGTGGGACCAAAATTATCACAGAGGCGTTTGATTTTTTTTTGGAAGAAGTTATTGATGAGAATAGAAGATCGTTGGGCTCGTCAAAAAGGCGTAATAAATTAGCGAAAAATCTAGTGAATAATCCGCTTAAGCTTTTAAACTTTACCCCGGAAGCCAAGGGAATAACCATCTATACACTGACGCGCTACGATGCTTGGGATATATTGGACTCAGAAAATCGTGGTAATGGTTTGATTCTTGATTTCTACCAGCTACGCAAGGAAGCAGTAACGCTAGTTCTGAAAAGCATCCAAACTCGCGCCGAGTGGCGAAAGATTTTCTGCCGAATTACAGCAAGCGGCGAAAGTATGGCTTCTGAGGACAGCGAAGTAGATGTTATTCAGCTGCAAGAACGTTATTTAGTGGATTTTCTTCGGATGGGCTTCAATCGTGACCAGGACCTCCATCGAGCCAAGCAAGAGTTGGTTGCCATATTTGAGCGTTTGAAATCGGAACCCGCTAGCGGGTTCGCTCTTACTATGAATGATGCCATTTATTACAAACTAAACGATAAATCACATCCTTACTATTTAGGTAGTGGCAGTCTTGCTTGATTATCGATTAAGGTCAATATAATGAAGGCGGATGCGTGCTTTATAAGGTTTGTCCTTATTGCATTGCTGGCGAGCTGTGATGCTCAGTCAGAAAGGTTCAAGGTGGTTGACGTTGCGATCTCTGTGCAGGAGCTGGAGAGGTTTGTCTCAGAGCAAAAAGAGCAGCTTGTATTCGTCGAGGGTGGAGAGTTCCTGATGGGCCATAATGATGGGTACGATGGTCTTGATCTTTCTTACTTGCAAACTTCCACCAACAATAACCCGCTGCACAAAGTTGAGCTTAGCAGCTACTCGATGAGTCAATTCAAGGTTATGAATAAACACTATCAGCTTTACTTGAAAAGCAGAGGTCTTCCTTTGCGCTTGCCAAGTATCAGCTATAGGAAAGACTGGGCTAGCGTATCCGCGACGCCGAATCTTGGAGCGAATATGGACTGGTATGAGGCAAATGATTACTGTGCCTGGCTCGCGGAAATCAGTGGCGTGCCCTTCGCTCTGCCCACGGAAGCGCAATGGGAATATGCAGCACGTAGCCGCGGTCAGTTTCTCCATGTCGCCACGGATGATGGAACTTACAAGATAACGGATGACCCAGTGAGCGAGGGTGGCAGGTATGGTCCCAGAGGTATAAATATATCGACAGGGTGGGATCGAAAAGCATATGCCGCAGAGAAGGGATGGCATTTAGGTACCTTAACCCCACTGCCCGTCGATAAGTTTCCGCCCAATCCATTAGGTTTATACTCGATGTCCGATGACGGTTTGGAGTGGGTCAAGGATTGGTATGATCCTGATTATTACAAGTATTCGCCACATAAAGATCCTCAAGGGCCGGAGGGACCAGTATTCAAGGATGAATCAACCGCTAACCAGTACGCGAAAGTACTTCGTGGCGTGGATATAGCGGACCCTCAATGGGGAGCTGCTACGAACATGGTAAGAGATTACAGGAGCCCCGATGCGAACATGCTGGGCATCAATTTTGATGGGTCGCCTATGCTGTTTCTTAGCGATAAGACTGCCCGCTGCGTAGTGAATAGTTCAAAGCCTATCGACTGATGAAGAGCAGGCAGGTCAAAACGCGCCGTCCGGGATGTCCCATTTACTCACATGGATGTGTCCCTGGCGTTCAGCTGGAGGGACCTATGACATTGGACGGGGCGTAGCCCCTATAACGTGCGGGACAAGTCATGGAAGATCGCCGCCGGGTGCGCTCCGTTGCCCTGTATCGCCTGACAGACTCAGCCTATCAACACCTAATAGCGCCTCTATTAGATCCCGGCACTGGCTGAACTATCCTTAACGTTCGCAGGCCCACGCCGGCGTAGACCGACGCTCCTGAAAACGACCTAAAGGTACCAGCAGATGTCGACCGAATCGAAATGCCCGTTTCATCAAGGCGCAGGCGGCGGGACCACCAACCGTGACTGGTGGCCCAACCAGCTGAACGTGAAGATTCTCCACCAGCACTCGTCCCTGTCCGATCCAATGGACGCGGACTTCGACTATGCCAAGGCGTTCAAGAGCCTGGACTTCCAGGCGCTCAAGGCAGACCTGCGCGCCTTGATGACCGACTCCCAGGAGTGGTGGCCAGCGGACTTCGGCAACTATGGCCCGCTGTTCATCCGCATGGCCTGGCACAGCGCGGGCACGTACCGCACCGCGGACGGGCGTGGGGGCGCGGGGTCCGGCCAGCAACGTTTCGCGCCGCTCAATAGCTGGCCCGACAACGTCAGCCTGGACAAGGCACGTCGGCTGCTCTGGCCGATCAAGCAGAAATACGGACAGAACATCTCCTGGGCCGACCTGATCGTGCTCACCGGCAACGTGGCCCTCGAGTCCATGGGTTTCAAGACTTTCGGCTTTTCTGGCGGACGCCCGGATGTGTGGGCACCCGATGAGGATATCTACTGGGGTTCGGAGAAAACCTGGCTGGGCGGCGATGTGCGGTACGCAGGCACCGGCGATGGCCCGCTGGTGGCCGAGCCTCAGCTGCATGGCACCGAGGAAAGCCGCAACGAGGCGCCGGGCCGCGACCTGGAAAACCCACTGGCGGCCGTGCAGATGGGCCTGATCTACGTCAATCCGGAAGGACCTGAAGGCAATCCCGATCCGGTAGCATCCGCCAAGGACATTCGTGAAACCTTTGGCCGCATGGCCATGAACGATGAAGAAACCGTGGCGCTGATCGCCGGCGGGCACGCCTTTGGCAAGACCCACGGGGCAGGGCCCGCCACCGCCGTCGGCGCCGAGCCCGAGGCCGCGGGCCTGGAGCAGCAGGGCCTGGGGTGGCGCAGCAGCCATGGCAGCGGCAAGGGGCCGGACACCATCACCAGCGGTCTTGAAGTGACCTGGACCTCGACCCCGACCCAGTGGAGCAACGAGTACCTGGAAAACATCTTCAAGTTCGACTGGGAACTGACCAAGAGCCCGGCCGGTGCCAACCAATGGCGGCCGAAGAACGGAGAGGGTGCCGGGCAGATCCCCGACGCTTTCGATTCGAGCAAGCGTCATGCACCGTCGATGCTTACCTCCGACCTGGCCCTGCGCTTCGACCCCATCTACGAGCCAATCGCCCGGCGCTTCAAGGACAATCCCGAGCAACTGGCCGATGCCTTCGCGCGCGCCTGGTACAAACTGATCCACCGCGACATGGGCCCGCTGTCGCGCTACCTGGGCCCGGAGCTGCCGCAGGAAGAACTGCTGTGGCAGGATCCGCTACCTGATGTCGATCATCCACTGGTCGATGACAACGACATCAGCGGGCTCAAGGCCAAGCTGCTGGACTCGGGCCTGAGCGTGTCGGAACTGGTCTCGACTGCCTGGGCGGCGGCTTCGAGCTTCCGTGGTTCCGACAAGCGCGGCGGGGCCAATGGCGGACGGCTGCGCCTCTCACCCCAGCGTTTCTGGCAGGCCAACCAGCCGGAGCAGCTGGACAAGGTGCTAGGCGTTCTCGAACGCATCCAGGGTGAGTTCAATGGTGCGCAAGGCGGGGGCAAGAAGATCTCCATCGCCGACCTGATCGTGCTTGCCGGCAGCGCTGCGGTGGAACAGGCGGCCAGAAGCGCCGGCCACAGCATCAATGTGCCCTTCACACCCGGGCGCACCGACGCGACCCAGGAGCAGACCGACGTCGAGTCGTTTGGTTTTCTTGAACCTGTCGCCGACGGTTTCCGCAATTACAGCAAGGGCAAGTACCGGTTCTCCGCCGAGTCGCTGTTGATCGACAAAGCCC
Organism: Pseudomonas fluorescens; assembly: GCF_902498185.1. GTDB lineage: Bacteria > Pseudomonadota > Gammaproteobacteria > Pseudomonadales > Pseudomonadaceae > Aquipseudomonas > Aquipseudomonas fluorescens_BS. Next base: position 570,537 of record NZ_CABVIX010000001.1, read on the forward strand.
AGTTGCTCACGCTCACCGCGCCAGAGATGACCGCACTGGTGGGTGGCTTGCGGGTGCTCGGCGCCAATGCCCCTGGCAGCCAACACGGGGCGTTCACCGACCGCCCCGGGACCCTGAGCAACGATTTCTTCACTCACTTGCTCGACATGGGGGTGGAGTGGAAGCCGACCGAGGAAGACCCGGACGTCTACCAGGCGAGCGACCGCAGGGGTGGGCAGCCGAAGTGGACGGCCACCCGGGTTGACCTGGTATTCGGCTCCAATGCCCAGTTGCGAGCGCTGGCCGAGGTGTACGGCAGCCGCGATGGCAAGGACAAGTTCGTGAAGGACTTTGTCGCGGCATGGGTGAAAGTGATGGAGCTCGACAGGTTTGACCTGAGATAGATCCTTGCAAGCGGGGCAAAACGGCTTGGGGAGTGGGTAGGGGAAATGTTTCAACATGAGTATCATCCGACAGTCGGCCGCCGGACAGCTATTCTGGCAAGCAACCGACATCCGAGGTCATCCACGTTGAAACCAGCCCCTACGCTCGCCACTCTCGAAGGATTCAGCCTCTCGCCCCAGGCTATCCAGGTCATTCCCAGCGCTGCGGCCTACCGCGCCTGCCTGCTCGAGCGCATCGAGGCGGCGCAGCGGCGGATCGTGATCGTTGCCCTGTATCTGCAGGAAGACGAGGCAGGGCAGGAGATTCTTGATGCGTTGTACCGCGCCAAGGCGGCGCGTCCGACGCTGGACATCGTGGTGGTGGTCGACTGGTTCAGGGCGCAGCGCGGCCTGATGGGGCAGGCCAAGCAGCCAGGCAATGCTGCCTGGTACAACGCCGAGCGCCAGCGCCATGCGCTGGAGGTGCCGATTCACGGTGTGCCGGTGCAGTCGCGCGAGCTGTTCGGGGTACTGCACCTCAAAGGCAGCATCATCGATGACAGCGTGATCTATACCGGCGCCAGCCTGAACAACGTCTACCTGCACCGTTTCGACAAGTACCGGCTAGATCGCTACCACCTTCTCGACAGCAAGGCGCTGGCCGACTCCATGGCCAACCTCGTCTACAACATGCTGGACTCGCAGGCCACCCACCGCCTGGACCTGCCGAACCTGCCTGCCACCCGCACCCTGCGCGATGACATCCGGCGGCTGCGCGCCCGCCTGCGCGATACGCAATACGACACGGCTGTCACCGAGCGTACGGCTGGCCTGAAGGTCACTCCGCTGCTGGGAGTGGGCCGCCACAACCCGCTCAATCGAGTGATCTGCGAGCTGATCGCCGCCAGCCATACGCGTATCACGCTGTGCACCCCGTACTTCAACCCGCCCAAGGTGTTGCTGCACGAAATCGAGCGTGCGTTGCAACGCGGTGTCACCGTCGACATCATTGTCGGCGACAAGACCGCCAACGACTTCTACGTCGCCCCCGACCAGAAGTTCTCGGCCAGCGCCGTGCTGCCCTATCTCTACGAAAACAACCTGCGTGCTTTCGCCAGGCGCCATCAGGTCGCGATCATTCGCCGCCGCCTCAACCTGCTGCTGTGGAACGATCCGGGGCACAGCTTCCATTCCAAGGGCATCTGGATCGATCAGCGCTACACCCTGCTGACCGGCAACAACCTCAACCCGCGGGGCTTCAGCCTGGACCTTGAAAACGCATTGCTGATCGACGACCCACAGGGGGAATGGCAGGCCCAGCGTGACGCCGAGCTGAATGCGCTCAAGGCCGGCGTGCAGCGTATTTCTCTGTTCACCGAGCTCGAGGCTGCCCGCAGCTACCCGAAACTGGTGCGTCGCTTCCTGCGCAGGCTGCGCTACAGCCGCCTGGAGCGCCTGCTCAAGCGCATGCTCTAGCCGCCAGCGCCAGGGGCTTGCCGCGCAATCGTGCATTTTGCTAGGCTTGCCACTCGGCGTGTGCTGCGTGCGCCCGGGGACCATCCCCGTATACGGAGAACGTTCATTCGTTTTCCGTGAGGCTTCCCATGGCTGCTGCAGCGTCCCTGCGTCAATTCCTATGCCTGGTCCTGTTTCCTGCGAACAGCGTCCTTGCTACGACCTCCCTGAATTTCTTGCCCGGATGGGCCCGAGCCGCTCGGCCCTGGCGTCCTGTCGTCCGCATGTCTGCTGTCCAAGACCTGTGCGTCCCGGGCAACCCTTTGCACGAGGCGAAACACTCATGACCGCTCCACAACCCCCACTGTCCTCGACCTTGCAGCGGTTTCTCGCCAGCGAGACCGCCGGCGGGATCCTGCTGATGATCGCTGCCGCGCTGGCGCTGATCATCGCCAACAGCCCTCTGGCCGAGGCCTACCACCACCTGATCCATGCCTCTACCGGTGTGACCCTCAGCGAAAAGCTCGGCCCCATGAGCGTGCACCTGTGGATCAACGACGGCCTGATGGCTGTTTTCTTCCTGCTGGTGGGCCTTGAGATCCGCCGCGAGCTGGTCGATGGGCGCCTGGCATCCTGGCAGCAACGCCGCTTGCCTGCAGTGCCGGCCTTGATGGGCATGGCCTTCCCGGCGCTGATCTACCTCTACCTGGCTGGTGGCGACGCCGAGCTTGCCAACGGCTGGGCGATCCCGGCGGCAACCGATATCGCCTTTGCAATCGCCGCCTTGGCGCTGATGGGCAAGCATGCGCCGTTGTCGCTCAAGCTGATGCTGGTGGCCGTGGCGATTCTGGATGACATGGGCGCGGTGGCGATCATTGCGGTGTTCTATACCGCCTCGCTCAATCTGGTCGCGCTGGCCGCCGCCGGGATGGTGATAGTGGCCATGCTGCTGCTGCGTCGGGCGCGGGTCTTCACCCTGTGGCCGTACATCATCGGTGTGGCACTGTTGTGGTACTTCACCTTGTTGTCGGGTGTGCATGCCACCGTGGCCGGAGTGGTTGGAGCATTTCTGCTGCCGTACTGGGCAGACGAGGAGGGCAGTGAACTCTCGCCGCTGCACCGGCTCGAGCACGCCATCTCGCCTTGGGTCGGGTTCATCATCGTGCCGGTGTTCGGCTTCGCCAATGCCGGCGTGTCGTTCGGCGGGCTGAGCTGGAGTGATGTCTTCGCGCCGTTGCCCATGGGCATCGCCGTGGGCCTGTTCCTGGGCAAGCAGCTGGGCGTTTTCTGCGGTGTGCTCCTGGCGGTCAAATCGGGCCTTGCGGCCAAGCCACAGGGCGCAACCTGGGTACAGATCTATGCGGTATCCATCCTGTGCGGCATCGGTTTCACCATGAGCCTGTTCATCAGCGGCCTCGCGTTTCCGGCGCACCCGGAGCTGGTGGACGAAGCCAAGATCGGCATCCTCCTCGGCTCGTTGGTGTCGGCAGTGGTGGGTTGTCTGCTGATGCGCGTCGCGCCGAAGGCCCGCGAGGCCGACGACGTGTCAGCGGGCACGAGTGACTCCGTGCGCGGCTGACCTCAAGTCTTCCAAACTGCATGGCAGTAGCGGGTTGATCGTGCAAACTGCACGACCAACCCGCATCGAATTAATGCTCAAGTCATTGATCTCCCGGGATATTCCTAACTTTGACGAGCTGGCACCGAAGCTGCAGCTTCCTGATGGAATAAGGTCCGAACCATCAGGAGTCCACCATGAATGCCATCGAACTGCTCGTAGCCGACCATGAACGCGTCAAGGGTATCCTTGCCCAGCTCAGTGAATCCACCGAACGTGGGGTGAAGAAACGCACTGATCTGCTGGCCAAGCTGGAGATGGAGCTGACGCTGCATACCAAGCTGGAGGAGGAGATTCTCTATCCCGCGTTCAAGGAAGCCGGCGGCAAGGACCAGGCCATCATGTACCACGAGGCCAAGGAAGAGCACCGCACCGTCGATAGCCTGGTGCTGCCAGACCTGAAGAATACGGATCCGGCAACCGTGGAGTTCACCGGCCGGGTCAAGGTGGTCAAGGAACTGCTCGAACATCATATCGAGGAAGAGGAAGGTGAGATGTTCCCTCAGGCCCGCAAGCTGATGAAGAAAGAAGAACTCGAGGCGCTGGGTGAGCAAATGGAGATGTTCAAGGCGACCTTCATGAAATCCCTTGCCAGCCAGTGATCACCCATCTGGCCATCCGTGGAGCAAGGATGCGCACGGCGGCTGAACCCTCGGTGGGTGGGACCGTCAGATGTCAGGTCGACTCACCCAGGGGCGCCTCAACGGATGAAAGAACTGAAAAAACGAGCCACGGTGCTCTGCTATCAAGGCAAGAAGCTGCTCTGCGTGCGCAAGCACAAGGCGGACTGGACCTTGCCGGGCGGCACCATCGAGGCGGGTGAAAAACCCATGGACGCTGCGTTCCGTGAACTACGCGAGGAAACCGGCATCAAGGCCCGCAGCTTCCGTTTCGTCAAGCGCTACCGCTCGGCCCGCCGGGAACACTACATCTATCGTGTCACGCTCGGCGGTAGTGTCCGTGCGCGGCCGCGGAATGAGATTGCGCAGTGCCGCTGGTATGGCCGTGATGACATGAACCGCGTGAAAAGTGAAATCAGCAAGTTGCTCGCCTCACTCTGAACACACCCGATACGCTGGTCGGGCACATTCTGCAAAGTCGTTGTAACTATACATTCTAGAATGTACAGTTTGCCTCGTCTCAGCGAGGTGCACGGCCATGCAGAACACGCAGCTCAGCCCACTTACGCAATGTCGACGCTGGATCGTGCTCGCCACGGTCGGGGCGGCATTGCTGCTTATCACTCTCGATCACTCAGTGCTCTATACAACATTGCCTACGTTGTTGCGCGAGCTTGGTGCCAGCACTACCCAAGGACTGTGGATCATCAATGCCTATCCGCTGGTTACGGCCGGGCTGTTGCTTGGCGCGGGGACCTTGGGCGATCGCATCGGTCACCGTCAGATGTTTCTCAGCGGGCTGTTGGTGTTCGGGCTGGCCTCGCTCTGCGCGGCCTTCGCGTCCACTGCGCCGCTTCTGATTGCCGCGCGCGCGTTTCTTGCCGTAGGCGCGGCAGCCATGATGCCCGCAACGCTGGCGCTGATCCGCATCACTTTCGAGGACGACCGCGAACGCAATCTGGCCATTGCGGTCTGGGGCTCCCTGGCGGTCGTCGGCAGTGCCCTCGGCCCGATCCTGGGCGGTCTCTTGCTGGAGCGTTTCTGGTGGGGCTCGGTGTTTCTGATCAACGTGCCTGTGGTCGTGGTGGCCTTTGCCGTAGGCGTGGCCGTGACTCCGCACAGCGCAACGGACGCGTCGCGCCCTTGGGACCTGACCTCGTCGCTGCAGGCTCTGGTAGCGCTCTCTGGACTGGTCTACGCCATCAAGGAAGCCGTCAATGCCCAGCCATCCTGGCTGATGGCCGCAGTGGCCGGGGGACTGGCGATCGTCGCTGGTGGCTGCTTTTCCCGGCGCCAGCGTCGCTTGACGTATCCGTTGCTGGACGTTGCCATTTTCCGCAATCCGGCCTTTCTAGCGGGTGTGCTCGCTGCCGTATTCACGTTGTTCGCCATGAGCGGCGTGCAGTTGATCACCACCCAGCGCTTCCAGCTGGTCGCAGGTTTCAGCCCCTTGCAGGCGGGCCTGCTGGTCTCGGCGTCGGCCCTCGCATGCTTGCCCAGTGCGCTGCTCGGGGGTGCCCTGCTGCACCGCGTCGGGCTGTTGCCGCTGATTGGTGGCGGCTTGCTGGTCGCCACCGTGGGGGTGCTGGTCGCGAGCCAGGGACTCGACCTCGGCTTGACCTGGGTCGTGGGCGGCCTGGCCCTGCTGGGCCTTGGACTGGGAGCCGTCATGTCGGTAGCCTCCAGTGCCATTGTCGGTAATGCACCTGCCAATCGCGCAGGCATGGCGTCTTCGGTGGAGGAGGTGGCCTACGAGTTCGGCAGTCTGTTCGCCGTCGCGCTGCTGGGCAGCCTGCTCGGAGCGCTGTATTCAGCCAACGTGCAACTGCCAGCAGGCACGGCGGACGCTGCGCGCGTTGGGATTGCCGAGGCGATGCACCTTGCCCGCGCTGATGGCGTAGACGGGGCAGCCTTGGCCAAGGCCGCCTCGCAGGCCTTCGACCATAGCTACCGGATGGTGATGTACGTCATAGCCGGGGTACTGGCCATTGGTACGCTGGTGACATCGCTGCTGCTGCGTCGTCATGGTCCGGGCTCGCATGCCTACACGGCCGCCACCCATTGATCGCCAAGGAGCCTGACCATGCGCGTGAGTAACCGCGACAAGATCCTCGAAGCCGCCATCCGAGTCATCGACCGGGACGGCATCACCGCCGTGACGTTCGACTCGGTCGCAGGCGAGGCCGGCGTGACGCGCGGCGGCATGATGTACCACTTCAAGTCGCGCGATGCGCTGATCCAGGCCATCAACCAGTACCTGGCCGATCGATGGGAAGCGAGCCTGGTGGTGAACGCCGGCAAGCCGGCAGAGGCCGCGACAGCGACAGAGCGTTACGTCGCTTTCGTGCGTAATTCGGCCCGGCTGGCGACCCGTGCCGAGCTGCTGTTCTGCCTCGAAGGCGCCAAGAACCCCGACCTGACGCCACCTTGGGACCGCCTCCTCGATACCTGGGCAGCTCCCGCGCCCGACGACCTCGATGATCCAGCGGCGCTGACGCGCTTCATAGCCCGCCTTGCCGCGGATGGCTTGTGGATGTACGAAGCCTTGTCGAACAAACCGATGCCCGAGCCTGTGCGCATGCGCGTGGCGGAGACCATCAAGGGATTGTTCGACGCCGACACTGGCGAGGCTCCGCAGTAGCCACGCCCGACGTCCCTGGGGGTGCCGGCCTAGCTGTGCTTCAGCGCGTCCCCGTAGTGCATGGCATGGTGGCCAGTCTTTTCGCTTTCGACCTCGTACTGGGGCTTTTCCTTGGAGGCATGCCGTTTGCGGCCCTTGAACTCGACTTCCTGGGTGTGGACCTTGGTGATCTTGCCGTGGATGACACCGGCTTCGGAGTTCCAGCTGACGGCGTCGCCGACTTTGAATGAAGTGGTCATGAGGGGCTCCTCGGGATGTGAGTGTGGTCAAGTAAGGAGCGTTGGGACGGTGGGATAATTCCTTCAGGGTTATCGCGTGTACAGGTTTCACGAACCCTTCGGGGCCGATCGCAGGCAAGCCAGCTACAGGTTGGTTGCAGGCGAGGGGAGCCGCGGCCATACAAAATGAACTCACAGCGTATCGGACGGCCAATCCTGAAGGGGCAGTCAGTCGTCTGCCCATCGACAAGGAGATTCCCGAATGCCTGATTCCGAAGGCAGGATTCGTTACGCCGTTGTCGGCGGCGGTTCGATTTCCCAAGGCGCTTTCATGCCCGGCGTCGGACAGACGCAGAACTCGGTCATCACCGCCCTGGTAACCGGCGACCCGGAGAAAGCCGACAAGCTGGCCAAGGCGTACCGGATCAAGAGCTACCGCTACGAGGACTATGCCACGCTGCTGGGCTCTGGCGAACTCGACGCGGTCTATGTGGCCACACCGAACTTCCTCCACCGCGAATTCGTCGTGCCGGCCCTCGAGGCCGGCATCCATGTGCTGCTGGAAAAGCCCATGGCCACCAACGAGGATGATTGCCAGGCCATGATCAGGGCCGCCAATGCCTCCAGCGCCAAGTTGATGATCGCCTACAGGCTGCATTGCGAGCCGGGCACACTGGAGATGATCCGGCGCGTGCAGGATGGCGATTTTGGCGATCCCCGGTTGTTCACCTCGACCTTCACCCAGACCGTCAAGCCCAGCAACCACCGCACCGAGCATGGCTTTGCCGCGGGGCCGGTGACCGACATGGGCCCGTATCCGTTGAACATGGTACGTCAGCTGTTCGGCAGCGAGCCGATAGAGGTCAGCGCCCTGGGCACCAAGGCCCCTGGCAGCAAGATGAGCACCTGGGACACGGTCACTGTCTCCCTGCGCTTCCCGGGCGAGCGCCTTGCGCAGTTCACGGTCAGCTACACCTTGCCCGACAGCGAGCGCTTCCAGTTGCTCGGGTGTGAAGGCCAGATCGACGCGTCGCCTTGCTTCGGCTATGGCGAGGGCGTTTCCATCAGTTATCGCGCAAGCATCGGCGATGACACCCAGGAGCATGTCCACCCGGTGGTGGACCAGTTCGCCGGCGAGACGGCCTACTTCTCCGACTGCATTCTCAACGATGTGCCTCCAGAGCCAGACGGCGATGAGGGCTGGCGCGACGTGAGGGTGCTGATGGCCATCGAAAAGGCGCTGGAAACCGGCAAGGCCCAGCCGTTGGAACCCTTGCCTGCGAAGCGCCGCGCGAGCCTTGACCAGCAACGGCAGTTCCCGCTGGCGAAGAAGCCGGACTACGTCGACACCGAAGATCCTACCGAGTAACGTCCTGGCGGAGCTGCCACACCGCAGCTGCGCCACGCTTTCCCTTCAGCGCTGGCGGCTGCAGCCCGTCAGTGTGCAGGCAGTGCCCAGCAACGCCAGGTGCGTCAAGCCTTGGGGCAGATTGCCCAGGTATTGCAGCGTATCGGGGTCGACCATTTCCGAGTAGATGCCCACTCCACGGTTCAGCCCCTCGACCGCGTCAAGGAACATCGCCGTTCCCCGCTCCTTGCGGCCCAGCAGTACATTGGCTTCGGCCAACCAGAAGGTACAGGCCAGGAAGCAGCCTTCCTCCTTGTGCACCTCGCTGTAGCGGTAGTGGAATGCCCCGCAGGCAAGTTCTTCTTCGATCGCCTCCACGGTGGCAAGCAGCCGCTCCTTGCGCGGGAAACCGAAACGCACGGCCATGGCGATGGAAGCATCCAGCCGCTCGCTGTCGGGATAGAACACGTAGGCCTGACGTTTTTCACACCAGCAATGCTCGTCGATCCACTCCAGGATCCGCTGGCGCTCGCGGTCCCAGCGTTCGCAGCAGGTGGTGGGCAGATGTCCGCCTTCGGCCAGCTCCACCGCGCGGCTCAACGCCTGCCAGCAACTGATCTTGGACATCGTGTAGTGCTGCTTCTCGGGCAGTTCCCAGATGCCAGAGTCCCTGAGTCGCCAGCCATCTGCACACTTGTCGGCCAGCTCCGCCAGGATCATCGCGCTGCGCGAGTCGAGAATGTTGCCCGAATCGATGAAGCAACGAGCGGTCTCGAAGATATCGCCATAGATCCCGTGCTGCATCTGGTCCACCGCGTCATTGCCCTTGACCGGCGGCGAGTGCTTGTATCCCGGCAGGTCGATGTTTTCCGTGACTGTCCCAAGGCAGCCGTCCAGGGTGTAGCAGACGTGCGGGCCATGCTCGCCCAGGCGATGGATCAGCCAGGTGAACGCCGCCTTGGCCTCAGGCTGCGCGCCGATGCTCAGGAACGCCTCGATGGTATAGCCCGCATCGCGGATCCAGGCGAAGCGGTAGTCGTAGTTCTTGTCACCACCGATGCGCTCGGGCAGCGAGGTGGTGGCCGCGGCCATGATCGAACCGCTGGGCGAGGACAGCAGCAGCTTGAGCGCCAGCGCACTGCGCGTGACCAGGGCTTTGTAGTCGCCGTTGTAGGTAAGGCCTTCGGTCCATTGCCGCCATTCGCGGTCCGAGCCGTCGATGCGCTCATCGATCAGCTCGAGCGGCGGCACCACCAGCGGCTCGTCGCGCCCGGCGACCATCGCCACGACTTCCCGTTCTCCGGCACCGATGTGCAGGCGTGCGCGCACCCCGAGGTCGTCCTGTCGCTCGACCTGCAGGCGATCGCTGTGCAGGAACATGCCGAGGATCTTGCCGGCGTGAAACACGCAGCCGTTATCGTTGGGCGACAGGTAGGGGCAGACCTTGTCAGCCTGGGTGCCGAAATCGATGTCTACCTTGAATACCACCTCGCCTTCGATGCCCTCGAGGCGGCGCCCGAGTTCGGCCCAGGGCAGGCGGCCCGCCGGTCCGCTGTTCAGCGACTCGACCATCCGTGCGCGGCCGTCGGCAGTGGTGAAGACGGTTTCCAGCACGTTGCTGTCAGGACGATAGCGGCGCTCGACCGTGTACGGCTGCTCGGGGCACACCTGGAAGAAGCCGCCCGAATCCGGTGCCAGCAAGCGGTCGAACAATGGCGGAGAGTCCATGTGCGGTACGCACCACCAGTCGATCGAACCATCCCATCCGACCAGTGCCACCGATCGTCCATCGCCCAGCGCGCCATAGCCTTCCAAGGGTAGGTAGCCGTCTTCATCACGCACAGGCGCGCCTTGCTGATGTGAAAGCACAAGCGGTTTATTCATGGGACCCCACGTTTTAACGGTTCGACAGCAGGGCATTGCCGGTCGGGTAGACCCCGCTGGCACAATGCCCCTCTATAACTACCGACTGTGTAAAGTGGGCGTTGGTTCGAGGTTTGTGCCATCACGGCTCGGTCACGCTTGTGCTCAATCGAGCAGATGGACCAGCCGTGGCACCAGCCCCATGGGCAGTACGTCGACCAGTGCGAGGGTTACCGGCAGCTTGAAGCGCCGCGGTCCCGCGCTGCCCGGATTGAGGTACAGGCAAGCGCCGCGCCAGTCGAACAACGGCTTGTGCGAATGCCCGGTGATGACCAGCCTAGTGTCGCTGTCGAGCAGGGCCGGTACGTCGGCGATGTCGTGGACGAGCAAAGTCTGCCAGCCGTCAAGGTCAAGCCGCAGGGAGTCGGCAATGTCCGCCGCCCAGGGGGCATTGATATCGTTGTTCCCCGCACCACGTGGAGCGGGGCGAGGGCGGTGAGTTGTTCGAGTATCTCCGGCTTGCCGATGTCGCCGGCATGGATGAGCTGCTCGCAGCCTTCGAGGGCGGCAAGGGCTTCGGGGCGCAGGAGGCCGTGGGTGTCGGAGAGGATGCCAATTTTCATGGGCAAAGCTTACGATCCTTTGGCATCCATCCGTTAACGGCTTAGCGATGCACGTGCTTGTGCATGATCTGAATCAGATTGCCGCACGTGTCATCGAACACCGCGACCGTGACCTGTCCCAGGTCGGTCGGCGGTTGGGTGAAGTGCACGCCGGCGGCGCACAGCCGCTCGTACTCTGCCTCGACGCTTCTGACGCCAAAGGAGGTATAGGGAATGGAATCGGACTTGAGCGCCGCCTTGAAGGCCTTTGCCGCCGGGTGGGTATCGGGCTCGAGCACCAGCTCGACACCCCCCGGATCCGCCGATGAGGTGAGGGTGATCCAGCGATGCTGGCCCATGGGAATATCCTGCTTGATGTCAAAGCCCAGCACGTACCGGTAAAAGGTCAGTGCCTTGGCCTGGTCGTCGACCAGTACGCTCGTCATCACGATCTTCATGGAGCTCTCCGCCAGTACAGATTCCCTGAGCGTAGACCAATGCCAGGCTCTACAGCGCCAGAACCCCGCGTTGGGTGCGTGCGTGCAGCGGCGCGCGGGGTGGAATATCAGGCTGCGCGCTCGAGCGCGCCGAGCAGATCCACGAACTCCAACGACAATTTGTGCCGCGGCGCCAGATGCACCAGGGGCACCGAGGCCTCATGCGATTCGCGCATCTTCACCGAGCTGCTCAGGTACACCGGCAGCACCGGCACGCCCTCGGCCAGCAGCTCATCCACCAGCCCCTGGTGCAAGCTGGTACGGGAGGTGAACTGGTTGACCACCACACCTTCGATCTCCAGCTTCTCGTTGTGATCCTGGCGCAGATCGTCCACCTGGGCGATCACGCTCAGCAGGGCCTGGCGCGAAAAGCTGTCGCAATCGAACGGGATCAACAAGCGGTCGGCGGCCACCAGCGCGCTGAAGGTGTAGAAATTGAGCGAAGGCGGGGTGTCGATGTAGATGCGCTCGTAGTCCTCGGACAGCTCCACCAGCAACTTGCGCAGCTTGTTGATCTTGAACTTGCTCTCGAGCTTGGTTTGCAAGTCTGCAAGCTCGGGGCTGGCGGTGATCAGGTCGAGATTGTCGTACCCAGTGGCGGTAATGGCCACGCGGTTTCTCTTGCCAGCGGCATTGCTGGAGAGGGTCTGCTTGAAGAAGTCGGCGATACCGGCCGGTATGTCGTCGTTGGCCAGCCCAGTGAGGTACTGGGTCGAGTTGGCCTGGGGATCAAGATCAACCAGCAGCGTCCGATAGCCTTCGGCGGCACTCACCGCGGCCAGGTTGCAGGCGATGCTGGACTTGCCTACGCCACCTTTCTGATTGAATACGACACGACGCATGAGACGGTTCATCCATGTAATAAGGCCCAAAGGCCGACCGGGGAAATATGTGTCAGAGCTGAGTCAATCGTATGTCTGAAAAGTTACAGTTTTAAGTCAGGGAGGTCTGACGCGACGGTCGATGGGCTGCGACAATTGTCACCTTGACAAAACACTTGAAACGAATTGTTACATTGCGTCTCAAAGCTGATACGATTCCGGTCCCGTGATGAGCAGCCGGTACCTGAAGGTATCGCACCCTCCATGCAGAGCTGGTCCACCAGCCGCCCCGTTGCACAACCACTACAAGTAGAGCAGCCAGCAAGGCTCGCCAGCCCCGGTCCCGACGCGGACCACGAACGCCAGAAGCCATCCCCTCTGACCAGGGTGAAGTCGGCTGTGCTCAGGGTTTTGCAACGGATTTGCCATGCTTGTCCCGGGTTTTCTGTGAGCAGTCATAGGTGACCTCTACATGCTGTTGTCCAAGCCAACATCACGAAGAAAGTTTCTGCTTTCTTCCCTGATCGCCCTGCCTGCGCTGGGCGTGACCGTCAAGGGCCTTAGCGCGGCCATGGCCGCCGATATGGTGGCCCCGAGCCTCGAAGGCTATTCACCGACCTTTTTCAGCCCTGTCGAGTGGCCTTTCATCCTGTCGGCCTGTGATCGCCTGATCCCGTCCGAAGGGCGCGGCCCCGGCGCGCTGGAAACCAACGTGCCGATCTTCCTCGACCAGCAGCTGGCCAGCGACCTGGGCAGCGAGATCTACCTCGAAGGCCCGTTCGACGTCAAAGCCCCGGCGACGATGGGCTACCAGCTGCCGTACCTGCCGCAAGAGATCTACCACAAGGGTATCGCCGCCACCGAGGCCTGGTGCCAGGCCACCCACGGCAAGCGCTTCGCGCTGCTCGACGCCGCCACCCAGGACCAGGTGCTCAAGCAGCTGCAGGCCGGAGAGGTGAACTTTGCCGCCTATGGCGAGGACATCCTCAACTGCAAGGCCTTCTTCAGCGAGCTGCTCAACCACACGCGCCAAGGCTACATGGCCGACCCCATCTACGGCGGCAACAAGGGCATGAAGGCCTGGATCGCCATCGGCTTCCCGGGCGCGCGTGCCAGCTACCTGGAGTGGGTCGCCCAGCACAACGTCCAGTACCCCCTCGGGCCGGTCAGCCTCAGCGGCGATCGCGGCTGACCATTCGCCACGCCCAGAGCCAAGCAAAGGTTTTTTATGTCGAACATTACCAATGACGAAGTCGATGTCGTCGTAGTCGGCCTCGGTTGGGCCGGCTCGCTGATGAGCATCGAGCTCGCTCAGGCAGGTCTCAAGGTCCGCGCCCTGGAGCGCGGTGAAGACCGCAACAACGCTGACTTCACCTATCCCAAGCCCGCCGACCAGTATGCCTATGGCGTGCGCAACAAGATCATGGTCACGCCCAAGGACGGCGCGCTTACCGTGCGTCACAACAGCAGCCAGACGGCGCTGCCGACCCGCCAGTGGGGCGCCTTCGTGCCCGGCACTGGTGTCGGCGGCTCGGGCCTGCACTGGACCGGTGTGCTGATCCGTCCCACGCCGACCGATATCAAGCTCAAGACCTACGCCGACCAGGCCTACACCCGTGGTCAGCTCGAAGAAGGCATGCAGATCCGCGATTACCCCTTCACCTGGGAAGAGATCGAGCCGTACCTGGATAAATTCGACAAGATCTGCGGTCTGTCGGGCAATACTGGCAACCTGCAAGGGCGCATCGTCGAAGGCGGCGATCCTTTCGAAGGGCCACGTTCCAATCCTTTCCCGCTGCCCGCGCTGGAAGACACGCTCAACAACACGATGTTCGCCGAGGCCGCGCGCAAGCTGGGCTACCACCCGTTTCCCAACCCGTCGGCCAACGTGTCACGCGCCTGGAAAAACCCCTACGGCAACCAGATCGCGCCGTGCAACTACTGCGGCTACTGCAGCAAGTACCCGTGCCTGAACTACTCGAAGGCCTCGCCGCAGACCGCGGTGATGGACTCGCTCAAGCGCATGCCCAACTTCGACTACCGCACCCACGCCAACGTGCTGCGCGTCGACCTGCACGCCGACGGCAAGACCGCAAAGGGCGTCACCTATGCCGACGCCCAGGGCAATGAGGTGTTCCAGCCCGCGAAGATCGTTGTGCTGGCGGGCTTCCAGTTCGTCAACGTGCGCCTGATGCTGCTGTCGGGCATCGGCAAGCCGTACGACCCGCTGACCGGCACCGGTACCATCGGGCGCAACTACGCTTTCCTGAGCGTTGGCGGCAACACGCTGTTCTTCAAGGACAAGCAGTTCAACCCGTTCGCCACCGCCGGCGCCACCGGGCAGATGTTCAACGACATCTCCCCAGGCAACTGGGACGGCCCGGCCCACGGCGTGATCGGCGGTGCCAAGATCCACAGCTCCCAGGCCACCGGCACGCCGATCGGCACCGCACTGCCAGGCGGCACCCCGGAGTGGGGCCAGGGCTGGAAGGAGGGCATGCAGGACTGGTACGGCCACTCGATGAAGATCAGCATCTCGACCGGCTGCATGTCGTATCGCGACCACTACCTGGACCTCGATCCGAACTACAAGGACCCGTGGGGCCAGCCGCTGCTGCGCATCACCTTCGACTGGAAACAGAACGAGCTCAGGCTGCAGCAGTACCTGCGCACCATCGTCCAGGACATCACCAAGGAGCTTGGTCCGGACAGCTACAGCGAGAGCTTCCTGTCGATGGACTCGCACTGGGACATCACCAAGTACGTCTCCACCCACAACGTGGGTGGCGCGATCATGGGTGACTCGCCGGAAACCAGCGCGCTCAACCGCTACCTGCAGAGCTGGGACGTACACAACGTGTTCGTGCCGGGCGGCAACGCCTTCCCGCAGAACTTCCAGGCCAACCCAACCGCGCTGATCGGCGCACTGACCCTGTTCGCCGCCCAGGCGATCAAGGATCAGTACATCAAGAACCCTGGTCCGCTGGTGCAGGCATGAGGCGCGCGCAGATGAAATCCAAGTCACGTTCCTTACTGCTGGTCCTGCTGGTGCTGGCCATACTGCTCGCACTGCTGGCCTGGGCGATGAGCTTCGTGCTCAACCGCACGGGCGACCCCACCGCACAGCTGACCCAGCCGATCACTCCCGAGCTGGTGAGCAAGGGTGAATACCTGGCGCGCGCGGGTGACTGCGTGGCATGTCACACCCGCCACGATGGCGGCAAGCCTTTCGCCGGCGGGTTGGGTATCGAGTCGCCGATCGGCACGATCTATTCGACCAACATCACCTCGGACAAGGCCACCGGCATCGGCGGCTGGAGCTACGGCGAGTTCGAACGCGCCATGCGCCGCGGCATCGGCCATGACGGCAGCGCACTGTACCCAGCGATGCCGTATCCGTCCTACGCCAAGGTCAGCGATGCCGACCTGCAGGCGCTGTATGCCTACTTCATGAAGGGCGTGGCGCCGGTCGAGCAGGCCAACAAGGCCAACGACATCCCCTGGCCGCTGTCGATCCGCTGGCCCCTGGCCTACTGGCGCAGCCTGTTCTCGCCGCTGCCAGCGTCCAAGACCACCGCCGCCCAGGCCGACGCCGACGCCCAGCTCGTTCGCGGCGCTTACCTGGTGCAGGGCCTTGGCCACTGTGGCTCGTGCCACACGCCACGCGCACTGACCATGCAGGAAAAAGGCCTCGACGAAAACGCCAGCGGCTACCTGACCGGCGCCGAGCTCAACGGCTGGGCCGTGCCCGCGCTGCGCGGCATGCAGCATTGGTCCGAGCAGGACATCGTCGAGTACCTGGGCAGTGGCCGCAATAGCAAGGCTTCCGTCGCCGGTGAAATGAAAGACGTGGTCGCCAACAGCACCTCGCACATGAGCGACGAAGACCTGCTGGCCATGGCCGTCTACCTCAAGTCCCTTGCCGCGGACGGCCAGCCCGTCCACTCGCATGTCGCCGAGCGCAGTCAAGCCTCTACCCGCAAGCTCACCGCCGCGAAGGATCTGACCCTGGGCGAGCGGCTGTACATCGACAACTGCGGCGCGTGCCACTTTGTGGCGGGGCAGGGCGCGGAGCAAGTGTTCCCTCGTCTGGACGGCGCTTCCATCGTCAACGCCGAGAACGCTACCGCCCTGGTCCACGTGATCCTCGCAGGCGCGCAAACGCCCTCCACCGAGCGGGCGCCGTCGGTACTGCCAATGCCTGGGTTTGCCCAGCGTCTGGATGACGCGGAAGTGGCCGAGCTTGCCACCTTCGTTCGCCAGGGGTGGTCGAACAACGGCTCGGCCGTGTCGCCTGAGCTGGTGCATGCCGTGAGGGAAAAGCTGGGTGAGCATGACATCGGGGAGAAGGCCTTGAAGCCTAACGACGAGTAAGAGTGTGCTGCCGGACCGCCTCTCAGGGGTTCGGCAGCGCATCCCCGTAGCGCAGGTAGAATTCCAGCGTCGCCAGGTTCTTGTCCTTGGCCTCGAACATGATGTCGAAGCGATCGAGGAATTCAAGGGCGTAGCGGTTGGTCCAGTCGTTCCACATGCGCGCGCTGTGCAGGTAAAGGTCACGCTTGTTGACCTTTGCCAGCAGCGCGGGCATCTCCAGCTTCTGCTGCGCCGTGAAGCCCGCGTCCATCAGCGATTCGGGTGGCTGCGAAAAGTGCATCACCGGGCGCACGCCGCGCCAGCTGTCGATGATGCGCGATACCCGTGGGTCATCCGGGGCGATGTAGTCGTTCTCGTTGATCCAGCAGTGATGGATGTCCAGCACCACCGGCGCAAGGTCGGCCAGTTGCAGGCAATCGTTCACGCCGTAGGTCTTTTCTTCGTTCTCGAAGGTAATGGTATTGCGTGCCTCCTGCGACAGCCGTGGCCAGATAGCGCGCGTGCCTTCGGCGCCCAGGCGTCCGGCGATGTGCACGTTGCACTTGAAATCCTGGAAGCGCTGGCCGTAGCCCATCATGCGGATCATGTCCGCGTGGTACTCGAACTCGGCGAGGCTGTTTTCGACCACCTGTGGCTTGTCCGACCCCAGCACGCAGTACTGTCCCGGATGAAACGACAGGCGTATGTCCGCCGCGCGGGCACGTTCGCCGATGGCGGCGAATCCCGCCTGCAGTCGTGCTTGCATGGCAGGGTCCTGATAGAAGTGCGCTACGTCCGGGTGACTGTAGAGCGGCAGCAGGTCGCTGCTCAGCCTGAGCATGTGCAGCACCGGCGGCAGGCCTGCCACGTAGTCGATCAGGCGCAGCTGCGACTCGAGGTTATGCTCGACCAGCTCGATCAGCTTGGCTTTCGCGGCCTGCACGCTCACACCCGACAGCCAGCGCAAGGTGGTGGTGCGCGGATTGAAGGCTTTTTCGATCACCCCCAGCTGCTTTACCGACAGGCTGTGCAGGCTATGGCGGTATTTGCAGGCAAAGCCCAGGCGAGGGCGGGTCATGGGGTAGCCTTCTCGAGCGCTGCCAGGTCTTTCTCGACCTGCTGCATGCGCATCGTCGCTTCGGCCTGGGTCTTGGGGTCCTCGGCGCTTTCGATCATCAGCTTGGTGAGCTTGGTGCTCAGCTGCTTGCCTTGCTCGGTACTGTTCAGGTCACGGGCCTTGACCGGGTCGTGGGTGACTTCGACGATGGTGTCGAACTCGGCGTCGGTGAAGTTCTTCTCGCTGTAGAGCTTGAACAGGTCGCGGTGCTGGTCCTGGACAGTCAGGTGACTGCGCAGCACCTCCTTGATCTTCTCCTTCGGCACGCGCGGGTGGGTTTCCTCGAGCACGGTTGCCATTTTCTCGACGTTGTTCTCGTAGGCCTGCTGAATCGGCAGGTTGGCGACGATCTTGTCCTCGCGGTCTTCCTTCTGATCGCACGCGACCAGGGCACCGGCCATTAACAGGGGCAACAGCAGTTTGGCGAAACGTTGCATGGATGAGGCCTTGTGTGATCAGAGGGGAGGGTATTGCTTGAGACTTCGGCCAGGGGCTAAAGGTGCCCCGGAATTGCCATCATGGCGCCCCAGGGGTTACACGCTTGCCTCTGAAAGAAAACACCGCGAATTCGCTCCCTTCATGGGTAAAGTTGGCGACCTCCCGCATGCCCATTTTCAGATGTGCGTGCATCGAGGCTTCATTGCTCTTGCCCACGAAGAGAATGCCCTCCCGATCGGGCTCCAGGCGGCACAGTTCATCGAACATCAGCTGTGCCAGGCCATGGCCACGCTCGTGTTCGGTGACGCAGATCGGGCCGTAGATGTAGGTGTCCGGCGACGCCGAATAGGCTTCGAGCATCGCCTTGACCAGGGGGTAGTCGTCGTTCATGTCGCGGGCGGCAGTCAGCAGGAAGCCGATGACTTCGTCGCCGTCGCGCGCCACGACCACCGGCATCGCCAGCAACATGGCCAGGATGCGCGCGGGCGACAGGCTGGAAGCCAGCGAGCCGCCGTGGTCGAGCTGGTTCTGCGCCTGGAGCTGGAGGATGCCGTCCAGATCGGCTTCGGTGGCGCGGGTGACGGTGAGGTTGTGAAGGGTCATCTGTCTGCGCTTCCGATGTCTTGGGGATTGCCGGCGTTCGATCCGGCCCATGAAGGGGTGGACCGCCAATGCCATGAGACGGTTCCGGTCCCACAGCCGTCCGTAACTTTAGGAAATTTCCTGCATACTTTGTGGTGATGTATCCCGTAGCGTCCCCCTTTCACTTACAGGGGGCTTGAGCCAATGCATCAACAGTGGATGAACATCAATCAAGCCTATGTGCAGGCCAATCGGGCCCTCAGCCCGGTCAGGCTGTGGCGAGGTGGGCCCCGGCGCGAACTGGTGCCGCTGGCGCTGACGTTTGCGCTGATGGTGGCCGTGGCGGCTTCGGTTTCTCGTGTCGCCTTGGCGCTATGGCCAGTCGTCTGCATTCTGGCCGTTTCGGTACTGATGCTGCTGTGCTTCAGTTGCATGGACCGGATCGCCGCGCGGCGGTATTCCCATGAGTACGCCCACTACAGTATCTCCCGCCAGCCGTTCTCCAAGCGCCTCGATTTTCTCTGCTACGCACTGTTCAGGCAGCGGATGACGGAGGAGGGGTATACGGCCGAGCAATTGAAGGCGATCGCCGACTACGCGCAAACGCTGGGGCCGCTGCCCAAGCCCTTTCAGATCAACCAGCATTTCCTCACGCTGGCGCTGAGCTCGGTGCTGATCGGATTGTTCATCAACTATCTCCAGGGCACCGCCGACTGGGCTGAGCGCGGCCTCGTCTATATCTGGGCAGTAGCCTCGATCACAGTCATCGTCACCCTTGTGCTCGATGGGATTCGCACCGCGCAGTCACGGGATCTCCGGATACAGCGGTATCTAAAGCGAGCGTGGATCGAACTGGAGTATGAGCAGATGGCCCGAAGTGAGCTCGTCGAGGTTGATGCGGATGTTGTTTCTCCGCTCTGGCAGCGATAGTTGTGGGTCAGTCGAATGATGTGTTGAACTTGCCAGCGAAAACGCCACCCGCCACGACCTGAATCCCGGAGCCTTTCCGCCGCAATGCCAGTCACCATCATCCCCGCCGCACCTGAAGCCGCCGACGAGATCGTCGCCTTCACCAACACAGCCCGCCGCGACCTCTTCCCGATGCTCGCCAACTCCCCGGTCCCCGACGACCTGGCCCGCTTCCCGGCCGTCTACCTCGAAGGCCCCGGGTGCTGCCTGACCGCCCGTGACCAAGGCAAGCTTATCGCCGTGATCGGCTACCTGCCGTATGACCACCGCTTCGGGCAGCTCGACTACCGGGCCGCGAAGGTCGTGGAAGTTGTGCGCCTCTTCGTCCTCCCTGAGTACCGCCGAAGTGGCCTGGCGGCGAAGCTGTTCGGCGCACTGAAGGATCACGCCCAGGACCAGGGCGTCGAATGCCTGTACCTGCACACCCACCCCTTCCTGCCAGGCGCGATTGCCTTCTGGGAGCGGCAAGGTTTCGAGATCGTGGATGTGGAAGCGGACCTGGTGTGGCAGACGACGCACATGCACCTCAGGCTCGCACCCTCGGTGCTACCGGCTTCAGCGCCATGAGGGCAGCCGAGCCTGCGACCGGCACGGCGCCTGGTACACGCTGCCCGCCCAGCGCAGCGGGGGCGGGCTGATCCCGAGGGCGGAGCCAACATGGCTGGCCCTTACGCTGACCTGGGTACAAGACTGCTTCTTCCACAAGTAAACCATCGAGTCTCAGGCCTTGCGGCCCACCAGCAACGCAATCCCGGCAACCCCCAGCAGCGATCCGCAGATCCTGTTGAAATACGTCTGAGCCCTTGGCGTCGCCAGTAGCCGTTGCAGGTGCAGCCCTGCGTACCCATAAAACGCGATAGCCAGCCACTCGAGCACCAGAAACACCACCCCAAGGTGCAGGAACTGCATCCCGACCGGCTTTTCCTGCGAAACGAACTGCGGCAGAAACGCTGTGAAGATCAGGATCGCCTTGGGATTCCCTGCCGCGACGATGAACTCCCTGCGCATCAGCTGAACTATATTCGCTTTGGCCCTCTCCAGTTTCGCGTCAGCTCCCCTCGTGGTACTTCTCCAGAGCTGGATCGCGATATAGATCAGATACACCGCCCCCACGATCCGGATAGCATTGAAGAGAGTTTCCGAGGCAACGATCACCGCCGCCAGCCCCGCTGACGCCAGGGCGATCATTGCCGCGAAAGCAACCAGCCTCCCGATACCTGCAAGGCAAGAGGCTCCGAACCCGTAGCTCGCCGCATTGTTCAGGGACAGCAGGTTGTTCGGCCCAGGCGCGAGATTCAGGGCAAAGCATGCCGGTACGAAGATGAGCAGAGTGGCAAAGTCCATCGTGGTGAGCGCTCGCTGTTGGTGTTGTGATTATTGTGTAAAACTTATTAACTCAAGGCTGACGAGCAAAGGCCAGTTGCGCTAAGCAAGGATGCATGAGTGGCGCCGTGCCTTCAGTCGGCACGGCGCCTGGACCATCGTTGTATGCTCAGGGTAATGTACCTATCTTGCGTGTAACTGTTTCCAGTGGCTAAGAATAACACCGAAAATTTGAAAAGTTATTTTAATGTGTCATTCAAAGAGGGAGTGAGACAACTTGTAAATTGGCGAGGGCTCATGATAAGTATGCCCAATTAACCTCGGTTTAGGAAGACGTCCCGGTTCAAATCCTACACGCGCCCAGCGAACTTCACCATTACGCCCGTCGTAGATTACTATATTGCCTGTGTCAGCCACCATAAGGTGATTGTTATACCAGTACGTTTTATCTAATGTCTCCGTACTCATCGCTGACCATAGTCTTTTTCGCGAAGGATCACACAGAAAAGCAGAATTGCTGATTACAATTAAAAATTTATTTATTTGGATTCTATTGACTGGGATAATAGGTGCATATGCAGGGCGCCGGTCGAGTTCATTCCTGATAGCACGCCAAAAACCCCATGCAAACCAAAGCAGTAATCTTATCTGTAATGCTTCTTGAACTGTCTGAGCGAATACAAGCTGCCAGAGAAGGCCGCACGTGCGGCCACATACAACGTCAGTCAATATCTTCCCGCTTCACCGGCCGTACCTGCGCCTCCGGCCTGGGCGCCGCTGGCGGCTCGGTCGGCAACAGCACCAATCCATCCAGCACCTTGTGCACCAGCGCCTCCGCCATTTCCAGCGACGTCTGCGAGCCCCATAGCAGCCGCCGCGCATCACCGCGTGCATCCTCGCGGGCGAGGGTGACGGATTGATAAGCGCCCTGGAGCAGATGAAGGGTATGGACCAACGCATCCTCTGCCAACACGCCCGGGCGCACGGTGAAGATCGGCTCGTGATGGCCATTGCAGGTACCGAAGGTGAGGCGTTTGAGCGAATGCTCTTCGGGTGGGTCGGGTAGTCCTTTGGTCATGGTAGAACTCCTTCGTATGGGAGGAATCCGCCACTGCCTGCCGCCAAGCAGGTGAGGGTGACGGACTACGCAAGGTTGGCGGACCGGTACGAAGGAACCGGCACTTCCGAAGAAGTCCATGCGCAGCCCGCCATAAAGCATCTTCGCGGGCACAAAAAAAGCGCCTGCGAAGGTGATATGGGCGCTTTGCGCCTTCGTTCTGGGCCGCCAAGCCCACGTCGCTGGACTGACAGCGACCCGGGCAGGGTAGCCTGGACAAGGTAGAGTTTCAAGCAGGGGCAGCACCTGTCGAACCGAGCTGGCTGAGGTCTCCGGAGGAAGCAGCCACCTGTATCTCAATTCATGATCAAATTGAAATGAACCCCTCATGCAGGCTATGCTCGTTTCAAATTCAGCGGTATTTGAGATCATGTTCAAGCGTCCCCCAGAGGTACATCCAGAGCCCTTCGAAGCCATCATGGATCGGCACCCGAATGACGTAGCTGATTACATTGTCTTCCATCAGGTGATCGATAAAGAAGGCAGGTACCTCCATTTCGACCAGATGCGCCACAAGATTCCCAGGCGTCTTGACCGCGCTCTTGCGTGGTCCGTGGTAAAGATGGCTAGACGGGGGCAGTTATCGCCGATCATCACCCTGGGCGAGCCTTCGAAGCCCTGCTGGTTTGTGTCTACACCTGCAATCCAGAAAGCAGTGTCCCTCTGCGATCAGAAGACGACTACCGCTGTGCTCAGGTACATGACAAATCAGATCGGGGAGGGAAAGCAGCTCGAATATCTGCTGAACGATCTGATTGATGAAGAGGCCATCAGCAGTAGTCAGCTTGAGGGATCGGCTACTACGACGAAGGTCGCGAAACTCCTGCTGTCGACCCAGCGGGGCGCGAGAACTCCCGATGAGAAAATGATCATCGGGAACTACAAGATGATGCAGTGCGCTTGGGAGCTAAGAGATCAGCCTCTCTCTCTGAAGCTGATTCAAGATCTGCATCGGGAGGGCGTCGAGGGGATCGATGATGATCACTACCGCCCCGGCGCTTTCAAGAATACCGATGATGTCGTAGTGGGCGATGGTAATGGAGGGATTGCCCACCAACCCCCACCCGCTATCACGCTTGAGCATCGGCTGGAATCGCTCATCCAATGGGTAAACTCGGACCATGCCACGACGAACACAGCCAGCTACATTCATCCGGTCATCAAGGCGATCATCATTCACTTCGCCGTAGGCTTCGAGCATCCGTTCCACGATGGTAACGGTCGAGTAGCAAGGTCGCTTTTCTACTGGTACGTCTTCAAAGAAGGATTCCCAGCTTTCAGGTACATTGCCATCAGTTCGCTGCTGAAACGGGCTCCGGTCAAGTACGGCATGAGCTATATGTATACCGAAACCGATGAAATGGATCTGACCTATTTCATCGACCACCAGTGCCGCATAATCACCGAGGCCATCGAGCTTTTCCAGAGCAACTATGATGTTGCCGTGAGATCGATCAAAGACTTTGAAAAATTCCTGTTCGATTCGGGTTTGTATGGCAAGCTCTCAGACAAGCAACGCATGGTGTTCAACGTCGCGAACAGCAACAGAGCGCGTCACTTTACTGTCAACAACGTCAAGATGAACCTCGGGTGCTCGTACAATACGGCCGCCAGCGTTCTGAACGGCCTGGTTGAGCTCAAGCTGTTCAAGAAAAGGAAAGAAGGAAAGGTATGGGTTTACTCAATGCTAGATCCTAAAAGCATTCAAGAGGCTTGGGTATAGGACCTCGCCAACCCGGCCAGGACGGAGGGCCTCCCGCAATTTAGCCGCGCGCTACCCGCAGGCCGAGGCCGGGGCAGCCGAGCAGCAGCCAATATCTTCCCGCTTCACCGGCCTGGGCGCCGCCGGCGGCTCGGTCGGCAACTATATTTGTAGGAGCCGGCTTGCCCGCGATGAGACCATTGCTGATTCCGCGAGCGTATCGCCCGGGCTAGGCCCGGGGTCGCGGCGGTTAGGCGTCCCGACAAGCCCGCTACTACAGGTAGAGCGCTGATCACTCTGAATTCACGGCCTTGGCCTATCAGAACCCCCCACTAAACGGCCATTCCACAGCCACCCGTACCTGATCCCCATCCAGCTCCGCCTGTGCCGTATCCCCTCGATGCACGTTATGCCTCACCGAAAACGCCAGCCCCTTGGCCTTGCCGCCCTGCACCACATACCGCGCTTCCAGATCCCGCTCCCAGTGCTTGCCATCCTTGCCATACCCCAGGTACGCATACCCGCCGGAGGGATCGACATGCGTTCCATCAATATCGAACCCACGCACATACAGCGCCGTCAGCGTCAGCCCTGGCACGCCGTAGGCGCTCATGCTGAGATCGTACCGGGCCTGCCAGGACTTCTCGTTGGGCGCGTTGAAGTCGGACATCTGCACGGCGTTGCCAATGAAGATCGCCCCGCGTGTCACGTAGTCGAACGGCGTATTGCCGTCCACCTGCTGATAACCGACGCTGAATCCGTGCGGTCCTTGGTTGAAGCGCGATACCAGGCTCCAGGTGGTGTTGTCGATACGCCCGGACAATGCCTTGCCGGTGTCGGTGGTGCGGTACAGGTTCAGGTCGAACGTCAGGCTGCGCTGGTCATCGATGACCTGGGTAAAGGTGCTGCCCAGGTAGTGTTGATTCCAGCTGTCTTCATAACGCGAGGTGTAGAGGCTGGCGCTGAAGTTGCTGGTGGGGCTGTACACCGCGCCGGCCAGGTCGAAACTGTTGCCCTTGCGCCCGTTGGAATAGTTGACCACGAACCCTTGGTCATGACTGCTGGCGTTGCGGTCGGTGCTCTCGTTGAAGTGACCGGCGACGAGCCTCAGCTTGTCGATTTCACTGCTGGTCACGAAAAATCCGGTCGCCGTTTCAGGCAACAAGCGGCTGTCGGACGAGCTGAACACGGGCGTCTTGACCCGCTGCTCGCCGTAGGAGAGCACGGTGTCGGACATCCGCAGCTTGAGCGCCGCACCGCCGCGGCTGAACTCGTTCTTGGGATGACCGTCATTGTCCAGCCCCAGCAGACGCGCCTTGCCCGCCCGGCCGCCGCCGCTGTCGAGTTGCACGCCGAGGTAGGCGTGGGCATCGACGCCGACGCCGACCAGGCCCTGGGTGAAACCGGACTGGAATGTGCCCATGAGCCCGTACGCCCATTCCTCGGCCTTGCCGTTGCGCTCGCTGCGCGGCTTGTAGGCGTTGCGGGCGCCACTGTTACTGGCGCCGTGGCGGTAGTCGCGCTGGTCGAAGACGCTGCGGTTGAGCACGCTCCAGGAACTGTCTTCGACAAAACCTTCGGAGCGCGACTGTGCCGACTCTCCCAAAGCCAGCGGGCTGACGCCAAGCAGGGCGAGCAGCAAGGCGGAGCGTTGCGGTGAGGCAATCATTGACCGGCCTCCAGTTGCTTGAGCTGCGCGCTGAACCGCTCCTGAGCGCGGGGCGGCAAGCCGCTCGGCAGGGACGCAACACCCGGCTCGCCCACCTGGATCAGCATCACCATGCCCATGGCCAGGTGCGGAATGCACTGGATGCCATACAGCCCAGGCACGCTGAAGGTCTGCTCCAGCGGCTGGTTGATCTTGCTCTTGAACGCGTCGGCGCCGGCCGGCAGCAGGGCAGGCAGGCTGGCCGCGTTGTGGCCGCTCTGGGTCGGCAGGAAGCGGACCGTGTCGCCGGGGGCGATGCGCAGGTGGTCGGGCTCGTAGACCATGGCGCCGCCCGGTCCGCGGTTGAGCATTTTCACTTCATGGACATCGGCCAGCGCGGCGGGAGCGAGCAGGGCGGCGGACAGCAGCAGGGCAAAGGGACGCAACGGCATCGGTCAGGCTTCCAGCATCAGGGGGCGCGAAAGCGCAGGATGCGCGCGCCATCGAAGGGGTCGGTCAGGTAGTGGGCGTGTACGCCAAACGTGCTTAGCAGACGCTCGGGGGTAAGCACGTCCAGCGGCTTGCCAAGGGCGACCAGGCGGCCCCGGTCGAGCACAGCGAGGCGGTCGCAGGTGAGCGCCTGGTTGAGGTCGTGCAGGGCGATCAGGGTCGTTACCGGAAGCGCTTGCACACGCTGCAGGATGCTCAGCTGGTGCTGGATGTCCAGGTGGTTGGTGGGTTCATCGAGCAGCAGCAATTGCGGCCGCTGGGCCAGGGCGCGGGCGATGTGCACGCGTTGGCGCTCGCCGCCGGACAGGCTGCTCCAGGTACGCTGGCGCAGGTGCAGGGCGTCGACGTCGGCCAGGGCCTGGTCGACGATGCCAGTGTCTTCGGCCGAAAACGGCGACAGCGCCGACAGCCACGGCGTGCGGCCGAGGGCCACGGCGTCGAACACGCTGATGGCATCGTTGGTGTCGGCTTGCTGCTCGACCAGGGCGAGGCTCTGGGCGATCTGGCGCCGGGGCTGGCGCGCCAAGGGCTGGGCGAGCA
Source organism: Pseudomonas fluorescens (assembly GCF_902498185.1). Classification (GTDB taxonomy): domain Bacteria; phylum Pseudomonadota; class Gammaproteobacteria; order Pseudomonadales; family Pseudomonadaceae; genus Aquipseudomonas; species Aquipseudomonas fluorescens_BS. Next base: position 596,881 of record NZ_CABVIX010000001.1, read on the forward strand.
GCTGCACGCGGCCGCTGCTGGGCGTGCGCAGGCCGGCAAGCAGCTTGAGCAGGGTCGACTTGCCAGAGCCGTTGGGACCGACGATGCCCAGGGTTTCGCGGGGATTCACCGCCAGGTTGATGTCATACAGCAGCTGGGTGTCGCGCACGCGAAAGCCCAGGCCCTGGCAGCTGAGCAGGGCGGTCTCCAGGGGCGGGGTCATGGCATTCATCGTTGACTCCTGCGGCTGATCAGGATCAGCGCGAACACGGGGGCGCCGATCAGCGCGGTGACCACGCCGACCGGGATCACCTGGCCAGGGATCAGGGTGCGCGACAGTACGTCCGCGGCAATCAGGAACAGCGCGCCGCCCAGCGCACTGGCCGGCAGCAGGCGGCTGTGGCTGCCGCCGAGCAGCAGCCGCAGAGCGTGGGGGATGACCAGTCCTACAAAGCCGATGGAGCCGACGATCGATACCATCACCGCGGTCACCAATGCCGCGCAGGTGATGAGCAGCAGTTGCACCCGGCGCACCGGGATACCCAGCGAGGCGGCTGAGTCGGCGCCGAAGGTAAAGGCATCGAGCGCGCGGCGATGCCACAGGCATATCAGCAGGCCGATCCCGGCCACCGGCACGGCCAGCCAGACCGACGGCCAGCGCACGCCGCTGAGGTTGCCGAGCAGCCAGAACAGAATGCCGCGGGCCTGTTCGGCACTGGCCGACTTGGTGATCAGGAACGCGGTAAGGGCGTTGAACAGCTGCGAGCCGGCGATCCCGGCAAGAATCACCTGGGCATTGTTGCTGCTTGGGCCGCTGGCTCGGGCCAGCAGCAATACCAGCGCGAACGCCGCCAGCGCGCCGATGAAGGCGCCGCCAGACAGGCTCAGCGCGCCTGCGCCGAAGCCGAGCAAGGCGACCATCACGGCACCGGTCGAAGCGCCCGCCGACAAGCCGAGCAAGTAGGGTTCGGCGAGCGGGTTGCGCAGCAGCGCCTGCAGGATCACTCCGCAGGTTGCCAGGCCCGAGCCGCAGGCGGCCGCGACCAGGGTGCGGGTCAGGCGGTAGTTCCAGACGATGCCCTGGTCAATGGGGTCGACCGTGTAGCCGGCATTCCAGAGATGGTTGGCCAGCACCTGATAGACCACCGTCGGCGACACATTGGCTTCGCCGATGGCGACACCGGCAAGCAAGGCCGCGATCAGCGCGGCCAGTGCCAGGGCGTAAAGGGGCAGCAGACGCATCATGGTTGTGGCGCTTGACCGGAAGCGAAGGCCTGGGACAGGGTGTCCAGGCCGCGGAACAGGCGAATGCCGGCCTGCATGGCGTCGGCGTCGAGCACCACGATGCGGTTGTGCTTCACCGCCTCCATGTTTTTGGTCACAGGGTCGTTGCGCAGGAATTCAAGCTTCTTCTCGAAGTCGTCGGCCGGGAAGCGGCGACGGTCCATGCGGGCAATGATCAGCCAGGTCGGATTGGCCTTGGCCAGGGTCTCCCACCCTACGGTCGGCCATTCCTCGTTGGACTCGACGACGTTGCGCACGCCCAGGGTTTGCAGCATGTAGTCGGCGACGCCTTTGCGACCCGCGACGTACGGGTCGATGTCCAGGTCGGCGCTGGAGAACCAGAACAGCGCGGACGTATCGCTCAGGTCCTTGCCGGCCAGGCGTGCCTTGGCAGTGTCCAGGCGGCTCTTGAGGTCGGTGTTGAGTGCGGCGCCGCGGTCCTGCACATCGAAGATCGCGGCCAGCTGGCTGACACTCTTGTAGATGCTGTCGACCTGGAAGGGCTGCAGGCGGGTACCGTCGGCGCCGACCAGGTTGTCCTTGCCTTCGCAGTCCGAGGGCAGCAGGTAGGTAGGAATCTTCAGCTCATGGAACTGCTCGCGGGTGCCGACCACGCCCTGGGCGCCGACCATCCACTCGAATTGCACGGCCAGCAGTTGCGGGCGCTTGCCGATCACCGACTCGAAGCTTGGGTCGTTGTCGGCCAGGCGCTCTACCTTGGCGTTCAGCGCCTGGTATTCGGGCAGCACATTGTTGAACCAGAGCGAGGTGCCGACCAGCTTGTCGCCCAGGCCCAGGGCGTAGAGCATTTCGGTGCCGGCCTGGCCGATGGTCACCGCGCGCTCGGGGGCGTGCTCGAAGGTCTGCGGCATGCCGCAGTTGTCGACCGTCAGCGGGTAGTGGGTGGCGGCAGCCTGGGCAAGGCCGCTCAGGCCAAGGCCGGCGAGCAGGGTGACGAAACGGGGCAGCATGATGGGTCGATCTCCTATCGGACAGTACACGGAGGGTACGCACGGACAGGCATCGCCCACCCTGCGCGCAGGCAGGGCAGTACCGGGCGCGGGCAAGCCGCGCACAGTGAAGATGGCCATCCCGGACACCCCGCCGGTTGGTGATTGTTTGCCGGCAGGTCTCCTGACTGGTGCGTCACGGCCCGGCTCCGGCCTTCCCGGGGATCAACCCAGTGGCATCGATGGAGCGGGCTCGGCACTTACAGTTGCGGGGGCAGTTCCGTTTGGCCCGCGCATGGCGGGCCGGGGATTCCCTGTTAGTTCCGTGTGGAAACCGGCGGCGGCATGGTAGACCATCCGCCCTCCGGAAGGGAATGGCCTGGGCTCAGAAGTACTTGAGCCAGGTGATGTCGCGCCGGCGCGCCTTGAGCCGCGCGAAGCGGCGCACCGGCAGGTACAGCGCCACGCTCAGCAGCACCGCCACCAGCCACACGCCGCCGATGCCGTCGAAGCCGAAATAGTCGCCCTGGTTGAGGCCGAACAGGGCAACGCTGGCCAGGTACATCAGCTTGAGCACGTACAGGTGCAGCAGGTAGAAGAACATCGGCGCCGCACCAAACACGGCCAGGGCCGTGACCCAACGGGCTTGCCCGGCGCGCTCGAACGCGCGCAGCAACAACAGGCCCGTGCCCAGCGTCAGGGTCAGGAACAGCAGCGACGGCGGATACTTGGTGATGTTGAAGAAGCTCATCAGGGTCTGCGTCGCGCTCGGGTAACCCGACCACGGCGCCTCGCCATAGCCATTGATCATGCGCAAGGCGACAAAGCAGACCAGGGCGCTGGCCCCGAGCAGCAGCAGTCGATGCTGGCGCTCGGCGGGTTGGCTGGCGCGGGTGAACCAGGGGCCGAGCACGTAACCCAGGCTGATCACGCCGATCCACGGCAGCACCGGGTACGACGTACGCAGGCGCAGGCTGTCGGACACCTCGAGCCAGCCGCGGTCATGCAAAATCGCCCAGGGCACGTGCATGGCCGACCCCGGCGCGAAGTGCAGCCCGTCAAGCAGGTTATGGCCAGCGACGATCGCCACGCCGATCACCAGCAGCCAGGCACGCGGCAGCCAGACCAGGCCGGCGAGGGCGATCATGCTCACGCCGATGGCCCAGATCACCTGCAAGTAGATCACGCTTGGCGGCAGCTGGAAGGTCCAGGCGAAGTTGACCAGGGTGAACTCGAGCAGTACCAGGAACAGGCCGCGCTTGAACAGGAAGGCCGAGACGTCGCTGCGGCCCTGGTGCTTTTCACCATAGAGGCAGGCCGACAGCCCGGTCAGCAGTACGAACACCGGCGCGCAGAGGTGCGCCAGGGTGCGGCTGAAGAACAGCGTCGGGTCGGTGGTGTCGATCACCATTGGATCGCTGACCTGACGGTGCAGGAAAAAGGTTTCTCGGACGTGGTCCAGGAGCATGAACAGGATCACCAGGCCGCGCAGGGCGTCGATGCTCTGCAGGCGCTGGGTGACCAGGGTGGGGGTGGCGGAGGCGCTTGTCATGGAGGGGGATCGCAGGCAAGGGGTTGGCGTCAAATGAAACGTTATCTTATAACTATTTCATCCGCCTGCGAAAGGTCCGACGCGAAAAAACGATTTTTTCACATTCTTTTCAGAACTTTTTCAATGCCCGTGTTTCGAACCGTTTGCATTTGACTGCCACTTTCTATCATGGAGATACCTGCGAATGGCTACTCGCAACCTGCTGCGCACTACCTGCATCCTGGCCCTGGCGAGCGCACCGCTGAGCGCTTTTGCCGCGCCGCCGACCGATCCGATCTTCACGCTGGGCCTGCAGGGCAGCTACAGCGAATTCAAGTTCGAGGGCGGTAGCGACTCTGACAAGGACGATCTGGGCCAGGGCGGTGTGTTCGCTACGTTCGGCAACAAGATGACCGCCGAATCGGGCCTGATCTACCAAGTCGGTGCCGAAGCCAAGTACGGCGAAAAGGACGACAACAAGCTCAAGGAAGCCCAGGCTGATCTGGATGTCGGTTTCCGTGCGGCGCTGGACGCGCGCAACTTCGTCGACCTGACCGTGGGTGGTGGTTATTCATGGACGCGCTATGAGCCGGAGATCAACGATCTCGACACCCGCCTGACCGCCAAGTCGCCATTTGCCAAGGCGGCAGTGGGCTACAACCACCAGTTCGACAACTCGACCCTGCGTGTCGAAGTGGGCGCCCGTCACACCATCGACGGCCGCGCCCGTCTGAAAGTCGATGATTTCGGCAGCGACAGCGTCGATCTCAAGGACCGCACCAACCCGTACGCTGAAGTCAGCCTGCTGATGAACCAGAAAGGCATGCCGATTCACGCCGGTGTCTACTACACCCGTACCGAGTACAAGCTCGACGGAGACTCGGATGTGGCGGACAACACCAAGCTCAAGCGTGACGAGTACGGCTTCAAGGTAGGTCTGGCGTTCTGATCAGACTGCAGGCGCGGCACGGTCCGCGCCTGCTGTCATGCCGGTAGTTTCGACACCCCCAGCGCTGCTTTCGCCTCACTGCCTTGCAGCTGTTCAATCAGGCACTGTCCTTCGCGCAGCATCGCCGCCGCCAGCTCGGCCTGGCAGCCCTCCTTGATCAACCGTTTGCTCAGCCTCAGCGCCTGCTGTGGCAGGTCCTTGAGCCGCACGGCCATGTGCCGCGCCGCGTCAAGGCAGGCGTCGGCGTCTTCATGCAGTTCGTTGGCCAGCGCCCAGTCGACGGCTTGTTCAGCGCTGATCCGCTCGTTGCACAGCAGCAGCCGGGCAGCTCGCACCTGCCCGATGCGGCGTGCAAGCAACAGGCTCGAGCCGAATTCCGGACACAGGCCAAGCGCCACGAATGGCATTTGCAGGCAGGCCGAGCGGCTGACGAAGACCTGGTCGCAGTGCAGCAGCAGCGTGGCGCCTATACCGATCGCCGGGCCGCAGACGGCGGCGATCAAGGGTTTGTCCAGCGCGGTCACCGCGGCCATAAGGCGGAACAACGGCGCGTCAAGGCATTGCACAGGATGCATGCGCAAGTCAGAGAGATCGTTACCCGCAGTGAAGCACTTCGGGCCGCCTGTGATAAGCACCACGGCGATCAACGGGTCGTGAGCCGCCGCGTGTATCCAGTCGGCCAGTTGCGCGTACATCTGCTCGTCCACTGCATTGAGCCTGGAAGGACGGTTGAACGTGAGGGTCAGTACGCCATCGTGCACTGTGCGAAACACGTCGTTCATGAGCTACCTTTTTCTTTCGGAACCTGCGCGGGGAAAACGGGCGTCATGGCGCGCCCGTAGTGAGTGGGACTTGCATGCACCGCGGTGCGCAGCAGCAGCGCCACTGACCCGAGCAGCGGCAGGCTGACCAGCAGCAGGGCATGGCGCAGCGCTTGTTCGCCCAGCAGCGGCGTCAGCGCGTCACTGAACGCGCCGGTCAGCAGCGGACCGATCCCGACACCCAGCAAGGTGCTGACGATGGTCTGCAGTGCCATTGCCGTGCCACGGCGACTGGAAGGAACCAGTTGAGTGACGAGGTTGAAGGACGGCGCAACCCACCACACCACGAAAAAACTGTATAGCGCACACCAGAGCATGGCCTCCGGCACCGGCACGCCAGCGACATGGGCCAGGATGCCTGCAGGCCACAGCAGGTAGATGATCAGGGCGAGCAGGGCGGTGAGATTGCCCAGCACGGGGATGATGACCTGCCAATGCGCGCTGCGGGGGCTGAGCCGGTCGTTGAGCCAGCCAGCGAACAGCCCACCGATGCCCGCGGCAACGCCGCAGATCACCCCGGCCAGCATGCCCGCGTGTTGCAGTGACAGGCCGTGGGAGCGGATCAGGAAGCTGGTATTCCACATGCCGATGGCATAGGAGCTCAAGGTGGTCAGGCCGCCCGCCAGGATCAGGCAACGATAGGACGGCAGGGCCCAGAGCTTGCGCGCTTCACTGCGCAACCCCAGCAACGGCGCGGCGGGTGCGGCGCTGGGCACATCCCAGCGGCCGCGCAACGGGTCGCGGGCCAGGGCCAGCAGCGCACTGAACAGCAGTGCCGGCACGCCCAGCGCAAAGAAAGCGCTGCGCCAGCCAAAGTGCTCGACCACCCAGGCGCCCAGGCTCAGGCCAATGATCGAGGAAAAGGTCGGCGCCGCTGTAAAGCAGCTGATGGCGAACGAGCGCCGGTGCGCTGGATACAGGTCGGCGATCAGCGACAACGACGCCGAGGTGGTCGGCGCCTCACTGACCGCCACCAGCATCCGCGCGACCGCCAGGGCGATGAAGCCGCCCGCCAGGCCGCAGGCCATGGTTGCCAGCGCCCAGAGCAGGCATGACAGCGCTAGCAGGCGGGTGCGCGGCACGCGGTCCACCAAGCGTCCGGCGGGCAAGCCCAGCACGGCATATACGGCGGCGAAGGCCAGGCCCGAGATCAGCCCCATGGCGGTGTCGCTGACGCCGAACTCGGCCTTGATCGGATCGATCATCACCGCCAGGATCTGCCGGCCGACGAAATTGTCGGCAAACGCCATGGCCAGCAACAGCAGCAATCCATGGCTGCGCCAGCCGGCGCGGGCCGGCGGCAGTCCAGGCGCTCCGGCGGTCAACGTGGCGCCCACAAGTCTGGCAGGCCGGGATCGCTGACCATGATCAGGCGCTTGAGCAGCACCTTCAGCGCCTGTGCATCGGCCGCGTCCAGCTTGGCGGCCAGCTCTTCCTCCACCATCTTGGCCAGTGCCAGTTGATGCAAGGAGGCCTCGCGGCCCTTTGCCGTGAGCACGAAACGTGGCTGCCCCGGTTCACCCTCGATGGCGAGCAGGTTCTGCCGTTCCAGGAAGCGCATGCTCGGCAGCGTCACCTCGTGGCCGGTGTAGCTGACGAAGGTATTGATCTCTTCCAGGCTGAGATTGTCGCGTATGCACAGCACTGAAAGGATGTAGAACGCCTGTTCGTCCAGTTGCTGGTTGTCGAGCAGGCGGCGCAGAGCGTTGAGCAGCTGGTAATGCGCGCGTCCCAGCAGGTAGCCGAGCAGGTCTTCGGTGTAGCTGCATTCAGGCGGCGGTGTGGTGGCCAGGCGCAGCTCGCTGCGTGGCTTGCGCATGGCCAAGGCGTATTGACCGCTCTGGAACGCCAGAGGCGCGCGCTCACTGTGATCGAAGGCAAGCACTTCGCCCACGAAGATTACATGGTCGCCCCCCTCGTACTGGAACGCCGTGCGGCATTGGAAGCGTGCCGTGCAGTCCTGCAACAAGGGGGCTTCGCTGACCCCATTGTCGAACGGGACCTCGGCGAACTTGTCCTCGCCCTGGGTCGCGAAACGGCCCGACAGCGACTCTTGCTCGGTCGACAGCACGTGCACGTTCCAGTGCTTGCCACCGCTGAACACGGGCAGGCTGCGGGCTTTTTTCGACAAGCTCCAGAGCACCAGCGGCGGGTTGAGCGACACCGAGTTGAAGCTGTTGGCGGTGATACCCACCGGCGAGCCGTCCTCGGCCTGGGTGGTGATGATCGTGACCCCTGTGGTGAAGGTGCCTAGCGCGGCCCGAAAGGCCTGGGGGTCGAAACCGGTGTTGGGCGTTGCCATGACGGACCTCATGGGGTGGTGTTTTCGTACTCGCAGTATCGGCGTCCAGCCCTTGCCACACATCGTCTCAACGGACTAACGCGCTTGCTCGATTCTCGTCCGATCGGACGAGGCGCGGACGCTCCCGCCACGCTAGTGTCGGGGCCTGCCGTCACGGGCGCCGCCCGGACATCCGACCGTCTGAGCAAGGGAAAAACAATGCATTCAAGCTGCCCGACCGTAGATGAGCTGAGCTGCGTGCTGGCCCGTCAGAAAGCCGCGTTCAACGCCGAGGGCGCGGTTGACGCAGCCACCCGCCGCCAGCGCCTGCAGCAGGTGATCGAGCTGCTGGTCAGCCACCACGCCGAGCTAACCGAGGCCATCGACCTGGATTTCGGCGGACGTCCCGCCGGGTTCTCGCTGATGAACGATGTGCTGGGCGCCCTGGGCTCGCTCAAGCATGCCCGCGATCATCTGCAAGGCTGGATGCAGGACGAGCGGCGCCAGCCGTTCGCGCCCTACGACCTGCTCGGCGCCCAAGCCTGGGTGATGCACCAGCCCAAGGGCAGCGTGGGGATCATCGGCACCTGGAATGCGCCGCTGTACACCTTGCTCAGTCCGCTGGCCTCGGCCCTGGCGGCGGGTAACCGGGCAGTGCTCAAGCCCTCCGATGTGGTGCCGCGCACCGCCGCGCTGCTTCAGCAATTGTTCGCGCGGTATGTCGATCCCCTGGTAATCGCGGTCATCACCGGGGACTCCTCGGTCGCCAAGGCGTTTTCCGGCCAGCCGTTCGATCACCTGGTGTTCACCGGTAGTACCGAAGTGGGTCGCTCGGTGATGCGTAACGCGGCGCAGAACCTCGTGCCGGTCACCCTTGAACTGGGCGGCAAGTCACCGGTGATCGTGGCGCCCACCGCCGATCTGGACCGCGCCGCGTTCAGTATTGCCGTCGCCAAGGCCAGCAACGGCGGCCAGATCTGTATCAACCCGGATCTGGTCTATGTGCCAGAAGCCCAGCTGGAGCCGTTTCTGGTCAGGCTGCGCAGCGCGTACTGCGAACTCAACCCCACGGTGCCGGGCAACCCCGATGTTGTCGCGGTGGTCAACCAGCGGCATGTGGATCGAGTCGAGAGCTATGTTCAGGAAGCGAGGGACCTGGGCGCTCGGGTCGAGTGCCTGCCCGAAGCCGTGCCGGTCGACACCCAGGATCGCAGGCGGCCGTTGCAGGTGGTGGTCAACCCGCCGCGTGACAGCCTGATCATGCGCGAGGAGATCTTTGGGCCCGCGCTGGTGGTGCTGACCTACCAGGCCCTCGCCCCGGTGCTCGCCGATATCAACGCACGGCCCCGGCCACTAGCGCTCTATTACTTCGGTGCCGACCCCGACGAGCAGCGCCATGTGCTGGAGCACAGCCTGTCCGGCGGGGTGACGATCAACGAGGTGATGATGCACGCGGCCATGCACGACGCGCCCTTTGGCGGTGTCGGCGCCTCCGGACTGGGGCACTATCACGGCCGCGAGGGTTTTCTGGAGTTCAGCCACATGCGCACCGTGTTCAAGGCCCCGGCCCATGATCCGCGTCGGGAGTGGGGTGTACTGCCTCCCTATGGCGAGCACTATCTGGCGGCCATGATTGCCATGGTCACGGCAGACTGATACTACCCGTCACATTTCCCCCAATGTTCAGGAAGCAACCATGACCGATCACACCTTGCCCGCCCCAGCCTCCGAGCAACCTGCCACCTGGCCGCGCCGCGGCGTCCTCAAGGCGGGGGCCCTGGCGGTGGGCGCCGGTCTTCTCGGACGATTCGCCGATGCACGCACGGCCGGCCTGTCGCCTGAGGAGTACCAGAACCTGGACGCCTGGGCCATGGGCGAAGCGGTGCGCAAGGGCGAGCTCAGCGGCCAAGACCTGCTCGCCGCGGCCCTCGCGCGCTGCGCGCTGGTAAACGGCAAGGTCAAGGCGGTCAATCTGTTGCATGAGGAGTACGCAGACGCGTTGCTGAAGCGGCGCGTGCACTCCGGCACCCAGCGGCAGGGCGCGTTGGCGGGCGTGCCATTGCTGATCAAGGACCTGAATACCTATCTGCAAGGCACCACAACCAGCAACGGCAGCCGATTGTTCAAGGATGCACCGCCCGCCGCTCGCACCAGCACGTTGATCGACCGCTATGAACAGGCTGGCGCGGTGCCGTTCGGCAAGACCACCTGCCCCGAGTTCGGCCTGACCACCACCACCGAATCGCTGCTCTGGGGTCAGACCCGCAATCCCTGGAATCTCGAGCACAGCGCCGGCGGCTCGTCTGGAGGCGCGGCCAGCGCCGTGGCGGCCGGGATCGTGCCAGTGGCCCACGCCACCGACGGTGGCGGTTCGATCCGGATTCCAGCGTCGTACTGTGGGCTGGTTGGCTTGAAACCCAGCCGCTACCGCACGCCGAGCGGACCGGGCCACTTCGAGGGATGGTTCGGGGCCAGCGTGGGCAATGTGGTGACGCGCAGCGTGCGCGACACGGCGCTGTTTCTCGACGCAGGCCAAGGACACGAAGCGGGCAGCCCGTACTGGTCCGCACCCCTGCAGCGGCCGTATGTCGAGGAGCTGAAACGCGATCCCGGAGTGTTTCGTGTCGGCGTGGTGCGCCAGTCGCTGACCGGTGCGCCTCTGGATCCGGCGATCGCTGCAACCCTTGAGCAGACGATCAAGCAGCTCACCGGGCTGGGCCATGAACTCGAGGAACTGTCGCTGGCAGTCGATCCAAGGCAGCTGTTCGGTGCTCATGGCACCGTCATAGGCACTGCGCTCACTACCCTGGTGCGTGACCGCGAGCAGGCGCTGGGGCGTGCGCTCAATGCGCAGGATCTGGAGCAGATCACCCAGGTGGTGCTGGAGCGGGCGCGCAGTACCACGGGGGAGGGGCTCTATCGCGCGCGGCAGGCGTTCGAATCCATCGGCGCGGTCATGGAAAGCCAGTTCGAGCGCTTCGACCTGATCCTCTCGCCGGTGACCGCCACCGTCACGCCGCCTATCGGCCTGTTGACGCTCGACCAGGCATGGGACAGCTACGCCCAGCACGCCATGGGCAGCGCCGGTTTCACCGTGCTGGCCAATGTCAGCGGGCAGCCGGCGATTTCGCTGCCGCTGGGCTGGAGCGAGCAGGGGTTGCCGGTGGGCATGATGTTCACTGCCCGGCTCGGTGCCGAGGATGTGCTGCTGCGCATGGCGCGGCAGCTCGAGCAGTCGCAGCCTTGGGCGGGCAAGCGGGCGCTGGTCTGATCTCGCCCGGCACCGTGCATGTCTAGTCCGCTTTGACGATGAAGCCCCGCCAGCCGCCGCCCGATCATGAGATACATCGCCCGCACGCGCGAAAGGCTGCCGGCGATCTCTCTGACCCTCAGCGAATGGCATAACAACAATGACGGCTCAAGTTCAGTCTCACAGCGCCTATGACGTGATAGTCGTCGGCTCCGGTGCCGGTGCGATGGCCTCGGCGGTTTTTCTCAGCGATCACGGTCTAAGCGTGCTGATCGTGGAAAAAAGCGACAAGTACGGCGGCACCTCAGCGATTTCCGGGGGGGGCATCTGGATCCCGAACAACCATTTCTTCGCGCGCAAGGGCGGCCATGACAGCGCCGAACTGGCGCTGCAATACCTCAAGGCCGCCGCCGGCGACGCGGTGGACGAGAGCCGCCTGCAGGCTTATCTGGACAATGCACCGAAGATGATCGAGACGCTCACCCGGACCAGCCGGGTGCGCTACGCGGTCGCTGAAAAATACCCCGACTACTACCCCCATCTGCCAGGTTCGCTGCCCGGCGGGCGAACCCTGGACCCGGAACTGTTCGATACCAGCCTGCTTGGAGACGAACTGGACAACCTGCGCAAGCCCTCGCCCTCGACCCTGCTGATGGGCCGCATCGCCTGGACCGCCCGCCACGCGCACAAGGCCATGGCCCGCGGGCTGGGCTGGCAGTTGCTGATTCTGGGACTGATGCTGCGCTACAAGCTCGACCTGAAGTGGCGGCGCAAGAGCAAGCAGGATCGCCGCGCGGCCCTGGGCAGCTCGCTGGTGGCGGCACTGCGCCGCTCGCTGATGGACCGCGGCGTTCCACTCTGGCTCAACACCGATTTCACCGGCCTGTTGAGCGATCAGGGCCGCGTGACCGGCGTCAGTGTGATGCGCGATGGGCGCGAGCACACGCTGCAGGCGCGCCATGGGGTGATCCTGGGCTCGGGAGGATTCGAGCAGAGCCAGGCGCTGCGCGAACGCTATCTGCCACAGCCTACCCGGATGGCCTGGAGCGCGACGCCGCCCGGCAACAACACCGGCGCAGCGCTGCAGGCCGGCATGGCCCAGGGCGCCGCGACCGCATTGATGGACTGGGCCTGGTGGGCACCGACCATCGCCGTGCCGGGCGAGGACAAACCGCGCGGTATCTTCGCCGAGCGTGCCTTCCCGGGGGCCATCGTGGTCAACGGCGCAGGCCAGCGCTTTGTCAACGAAGCCGCCCCTTACCTCGAATTCGTCGACGCCATGTACCGCGATGACCAGGTCACCGGCGGCAAGAGCGTGCCAGCCTGGGTGATCTTCGATGGACATTTCCGCTATCACTACGCCATGGGCCCGCTGATGCCCGCCCAGGTCATGCCAGACAGCCGGCTGCGCAAGGAATGGCGCAACGCGTTGTACTGGAAAGCCGACACCCTCGCCGAACTCGCGCAACTGATCGGCGTAGATGGCGCCGGCCTCGAGAGCACCGTGGCCAAGGTCAACGACTATGCCCGCACTGGCATCGATGCAGACTTCGCCCGCGGCGGCAACGTATTCGACCGCTATTACGGCGACAGCAATGTGAAACCCAACCCTTGTCTGGCACCACTGCGCAAGGGGCCGTACTACGCCATGCGCATGGATGCCGGCGACATAGGCACCAAGGGTGGACTGTTGACCAACGCCGATGCCCAAGTGGTGCGCGACGATGGCCTGCCTATCGCGGGCCTGTACGCCATCGGCAACTGCTCATCGTCGGTGATGGGCACCAGCTATCCGGGTGCCGGCGGTACCCTTGGCCCTGCGCTGACCTTTGCCTATGTCGCTGCCAATCACCTTGCCGCCAAGGCCGGGAGGCATCATGTCCAGTCCTGACGCCTGCACCAGCGTCCTCGGCGCCTTGCGCGTGGCAGACGGCCAGGCGCTGCAGTGGGATGAGCACTGCGATGTGCTGGTCATCGGCTGGGGCGCGGCAGGGGCCTGCGCCGCGCTCGAGGCGCGCGCCGCGGGCGTCGACGTACTGGTCGCCGATCGCTTCACCGGCGGCGGCGCCAGTGCCAAGAGCGGTGGGGTGGTCTATGCGGGCGGGGGTACACCCCAGCAGCAGGCAGCCGGCATCAGCGATACGCCCGAGGCGATGTTCGACTATCTCAAGCATGAGACCTGCGGGGTGGTCGCCGATGCCACCCTGCGGCGCTTCTGCGAGCAGAGCGTAGCCAACCTTGGGTGGTTGCAGGGCCATGGTGCGCCCTATGGACACACGATGCCGCCAGGCGGCAAGACCTCGTATCCGGCCGATGGCTATTTTCTCTACTACTCGGGCAACGAACTGGTGCAGTCCCACACGGGGCGCCACCCACCGGCGCCCCGTGGCCACCGCACCGTGGGCAAAGGACAGTGTGGCGCGGTGCTTTACGGCCACCTCAAGGCGGCGTGTCTGCGGGCGGGCGTGCGGCCGCTGCTGCAGGCGGCGGCCAAGCGGCTGATTCAAGACGCACAGGGGCGCGTCATCGGTGCCGAGCTGTGGCGCCTGCCACCGGCCAGCAAGGCCGCCCGCACCCACGCGCGTCTGGCCGCGCGGGCCGAGCGCTGGCAGAACCTGGCGCCAGGTTACTGCGACACATTGCGCCAGCGCCTTGCCAGGCTCGAACAGGAACATGCGCGGCTCTACCGGGTACGCGCGCGCGAGGGCGTGATCCTGAGCACCGGCGGTTTCATTTTCAATCGGGACCTGGTACGCCAGCATGCGCCTGCGTTTCGCCGCACCTTCAAGGTCGGCGCCACCGGTTGCGACGGCAGCGGTCTGCGCCTGGGCCACAGCGTCGGTGCCGCCAGCGCAGGCCTTGCGCGGGTCTCCGCGTGGCGCTTCATCAACCCGCCGCACTGTTGGCCCAAAGGTATCGTGGTCAACCGCGACGGGCGGCGCTTCTGCAACGAGGAGGTGTACGGCGCGACCCTGGGCCAGCCGCTGATGGAAGAGCAGGGCGGTCATGCCTGGCTGGTGCTCGATGCCCGCTTGCGCCGCAAGGCCATCGGGCAGGCGCTGTTTGGCGGTTACTGGTGGTTCCAGAGCCTGCCTGCGCTGGTGCTGATGCTGTTCAAGCTGCGCAAGGGCAAGACACCCGCCCAGCTGGCACAGGCCGCGGGCATGCAGCCAGGGATCCTGTCCGAGGCGCTGCAGGCCTACAACGCCGCCGCGCGGGGTGAACAGGAAGATGCCTTTGGCAAGTCCTTGGGCAGTCGCCAAGTGTTGGACCAGGGGCCTTGGTACGCCTGCGACATCTCGGTCACCAACCCGGTGTTTCCGCTCGGTGCCCTGACCCTGGGCGGCTTGAAGGTCGATGAAACCACCGGCGCCGCGCTGGATGAGCATGGCCAGGCGATTGCCGGCCTGTACGCCGCCGGACGCACAGCGGTGGGCATTCCTTCGCACCTTTACATCAGCGGCCTTTCGCTGGCCGATTGCGTGTTTTCCGGCCGCCGCGCCGGTGCCGCGGTTGCCCACGCCGTGCAGGTCCCCCTGACCCGGAAAATCGTCAACCTGTGAGGAGCAGAGCATGAATGCACGCGTGGAAGGCAAGGTCGCCCTGGTAACGGGCGGGGCCAATGGCATCGGGCGCGCCTGCGCGCGGCTGCTGGCGGCGCAGGGTGCCAGAGTGTTGATCAGCGATATCGATGAAGCGGCCGGGCAGGCCCTGGCGGCGGAAATCGGCGTCTCGGCCTCGTTCATCCATCACGACGCCAGCAGTGAATCCCAGTGGCAGAGGGTCATGGCCCATGTGCGCGCGGGGTATGGGCGTCTGGACATCCTGTTCAACAATGCCGGGATCCTGCGCAGTGGTTCGATCGAGGACACCGGCCTGGCGGATTGGCACAAGCTGCTGCGGGTCAACAGCGACAGTGTGTTCCTTGGTTGCCGCGAAGCGATCACGCTGATGAAGGCCACCGGCGGCTCGATCATCAACATGTCCTCGATCGCCGCCCTCGGTGGACGCGGCGACTACCTGGCGTACAGCGCATCGAAGGGCGCGGTGGCAGCCTTGTCGCGCTCAGTGGCGGTGCACTGCCGCCAGCGCAAGTACCGCATCCGCTGCAACACCCTGCACCCGGACAGCGTGCTGACCGCCATGACGCGCGCCAGCTGGCCCGAAGGCCTCGATCCTGAGCGCATGACCATCGACAGTGACCCCATGCAGCGCATGTGTCTGCCCGAAGACATTGCGGCCAGCGTGCTGTTTCTGGCCAGCGACGAATCCCGCGCCATCAACGGCATGGAACTGCGTATCGACAGCGGGCAATTGCTGATGAGTATCTGAAGCGCTGGCGAGGGGGCTCAATGCCCCTCGAACCGCGCAGGGCGCTTGTCGATGAACGCCTGCATGCCTTCCTTCTGGTCGCGCGAGGCAAACAACAGGGCATTGGCCTTGCGCTCCAGGGCCAGCCCGGCCTGCAGTGGCGCATCCATGCCGGCCAGGATGACTTCCTTGATCTGCTCGGCCGCCAGCGCAGGCATCGCGGCGATGACGGCGGCCAGCTCCAGTGCCTTGGCCTGGACCTGATCATCGTCCACCAGGTCGCTGACCAGTCCTGCGACCCAGGCCTCTTCAGCGCTGATCGGCTGCCCGGTCAGCGCCATGCGCATCGCCTTGGCCTTGCCTACCGCCCGCACCAGGCGCTGGGTCCCGCCGATGCCGGGCATGATGCCGATGCGGATCTCCGGCTGGCAGAAGCGCGCACCGCGCCCCGCGACGATCAGGTCGGCGAGCATCGCCAGTTCGCAGCCGCCGCCGTAGGCATAGCCGCACACGGCGGCGATCACCGGTTTCGGACAGTCCTGAATCGGTGCCCAGAGCCGCTCGGTATGGCGCTTGTAGATATCGATCGGGCCCACGCCGGCCATGCTGGTGATGTCACCCCCGGCAGCGAACACCTTGTTCCCGCCCGTGAGCAGGATGCAACGCACCTCGCTGGACTGGCCCAGGTCGGCGAAATGCGCCGAGAGCTCGGCCTGCAGTGCCAGGCTCAGCGCATTGGTGGCCTGCGGCCGGTTCAGGCGCAGGCGCGCGACCCCCGGCAGCGGGTGGTCGAGCAGAACCGGCGGAGCGTTGGAATCGATCATGCAAAGCCTCGTGCGCGCAGCTGGGGAGCGCCCAGTGTCATGCGTCGATGGCGGCGATTCATCGTCCGTTCAGACGAAGTTTGCCGGCGGGCTTGGCCCTAGAGTGACCCTTGTCAGTGTACGAGGAGCACAGCATGGGGCAGCACACAGGGTTGGACTTCAGCGGCAAGGTGGTGCTCGTCACCGGCGGCACCAAGGGCATCGGCGCGGGCATCGCCAGCGCATTTCTGGCGGCCGGCGCACAGGTGATCGTGTGTGCCCGGAACGCGCCCTCTGAGGTGCCGACACATGGGGACAAGCGTGCGGTGTTCATTGCCGCGGATGTACGCGACAGCGACTCGCTGCAGGCGCTGTTCGAGACTGTCGCCCTGGAGCACGGGCGCCTCGACGTGCTCGTCAACAATGCGGGCGGCAGCCCGAACGCGGACGCCGCCGAGGCCTCGCCGCGTTTTCACGAAAGCATCATCCGGCTCAACCTGATCGCCCCCTTCAATGTCGCGCAGCAGGCCAACAGGTTGATGCAACGGCAAGTGTCGGGCGGCTGCATCCTGTTCATCGGCAGCATCAGCGCATTGCGCGCGTCCCCTGGCACCGCGGCATACGGCGCGGCCAAGGCCGGGGTGCTGGCATTGGTGCAGTCGCTGGCGGTGGAGTGGGCGCCCAAGGTGCGCGTGGTGGCGGTCAGCCCGGGGCTGGTGCTGACCGAGCAGGCGCACCTTCATTACGGCAGCGAGGCGGGTATCGCCGCGGTGAGCGCCGGTATTCCAGCCGGACGCATGGCCGCTGCCGAAGACATCGCCAACGCGTGCCTGTACATGGCCTCGCCAATGGCCGCCTATGCCAGCGGCTGCAACCTGCTGCTGCATGGAGGCGGCGAGCGCCCGGCATTTCTCGACGCGGCCCAGGTGCAGCCGGCCTGACCGATCCGGCAGCGCGCGGGTCGGCGCTGCCCTCACTTTGCAGGAGACGACTGTGGCAGATCCACAATTGCTGTCCAAGGTAAGCGCCCTGGTGGGGCGCCAGTACGGGCGGGTGTATGCCTGGGATGAGGTCAACGCACCGATGATCCGCCAGTGGTGCGAGATCATGGGCGTGGACAACCCCCTCTACACCGATCCCGCCGCCGCGCTCGCGAGTGTTCACGAGGGCCTGATCGCGCCGCCGGCGATGCTTCAGGTCTGGACACTCGAGGGCTTCCACGCCAACAACTATCCGCCAGGCTCGACCGACGAGAACCCCTATGAAGTGCTCAAGCTGTTCGAGCAGCATGGCTACCACTCGGTGGTGGCGGTCAATTCCGAACTGAGCTTCACCCGGCCCTTGCGCCTGGGCGAGAAACTCTACTACACCACACGCCTCGAGTCGGTCGGTGACGAGAAGACCACAGGCCTTGGCACGGGCTTTTTTGTCACCCTGGTGATGAGCCATTTCGTCGAGAAGCCTGGTGGCGACGAACCGGTGGGCGAGCTGTTGTTCCGCGTGTTCAAGTTCCGTCCGGCCAACCCACAGGCGCCCGCGCCCGATGCCCCGGTCAAGGCCACGCGGCCACTGCCCGGCATCAGCGACGACACCCGCTTCTTCTGGGAGGGCTGCGCCAAGGGGCAGTTGCTGATCCAGCGCTGCACATCCTGCGCGACCTTGCGCCATCCGCCGGCGCCGGTATGCATTGGCTGCCACAGCTTTGACTGGGACACGGTGCAGGCCAGCGGCCGCGGCACCCTGTACTCCTTCGTGGTGATGCACTACCCCGTGGTCGCACCCTTCGAGCACCCCAACCCGATCGGACTGGTTGAGCTGGAAGAGGGGGTTCGGCTGATCGCGGGGCTGGTAGGCGTAGACACGTCCCAGTTGCAGATCGGACAGGCGCTGCAGGTGGAGTTCCAGACCTTCGATGAGCAACAGACGTTACCGCTGTTCCGGCCTGTCGCCGCGGAGGCCGCATGGACTTCAAACTGAGCGATGACCAGCGCGCCATCGCCGAGATGGCCGACGGTCTGTTTGCCGACCATTGTGACGACGACGGCCTGCGCCAGTGGGAGCAAGGCGGCGAGCCCATGATGAGCGCGCTCTGGCAACTGTGCGTGGACACCGGTCTGCATGCCCTGGCCATTCCCGAACAGGCCGGTGGCAGCGATCTGGGCATGACCGAGCTGATGCTGGTGCTTCGGGCCCAGGGCCGCAGCCTGGCGCAAGTGCCGCTGTGGCGTCACCAGCTGGCGGCGGCGACCCTGGCGAACTTCGCCCTTGGCGAGGGCGCGGCATACGCCGCCCGGGCTGGCGCGGCAGAGCAGATCCTGAGCCTGGGCATCGACGCCCACAGCAGCGCCTGCGGGATCGAACTGAAGGCGCACCCTTGCGAGGGCGGCTGGCTGCTGACGGGCCGCGTGTCGGCCCTTGCCTTCGGCCTCCAGGCGCATGCCGCACTGGTGCTGGCCGAGGCCGAAGGCCAACCCAGGCTTGTCCTGCTGGACCTCGCCGCTCCCGGGGTCCGCCGCATACCCGGCGTGCTCAGCCATGGCGAGCCGGTTGCCGAAGTGGAGGTCGAAGGCCTGCGCATCAGCGCCGAGCAGCTGTTGCCGGGCACTGCCCTGGACTGGCTGGAACCTCGCGCGCAGGCAGCCCTCGCGGCGCTGCAGCTGGGCGTCAGCGAGGAGCACATCCGGCGCACCGTGGCCTACGTCAACGAGCGTGAGCAGTTCGGTCGGCCGATCGGCAGCTTCCAGGCGGTGCAAATGGGCATGGCCGATGCCCACATCGCGCTTGAAGCCTTGCGCAGTGCGCTGTGGCAACTGTGCTACCGGCTCGATGCCGGCTTGCCGGCCCCAGCGCAGGCCCTGACCACGGGCTACCTGGCCTGCGAAGCCGGACACCGCATCGGTCACAACGCGCAGCACGTGCACGGCGGTATCGGCGTCGACTTGACGTACCCGATCCACCGCTATCTCTACTGGAGCCGTGCCCTGGGTCTTGCCCAGGGAGGATCGGCTGCATGCCTGGAACGGCTCGGCGACTGGCTGGGCGACAACGACAAGCTGGGATGGAAATATGACCTCGAAGAACACCAAGCGCTTTGAAGACGTACGCCCCGGCGACGCGCTGCCGGAGCTGGTGATCCCGATCACCGTGGGCCTGATCGCCGGCGGTGCGATCGCAACCCGCGACTACTTCCCCGGGCATCACGACCTGGCAGCGGCCAAGGCGCTGGGCTCGCCCGACATCTTCATGAACATCCTCACCACCAACGGCCTGGTGCAGCGTTACGTCGAAGGCTGGGCCGGGCCACTGGCGCAGTTCGTGTCGCTGAAGATCAAGCTCGGCGCACCCAATTATCCCGGCGACAGCATGACCTTCAACGCCAGCGTGACAAGCCACGACCCTGCGACCTCCACGGTCCAGGTGGCCCTCAGCGGCAAGAATTCCATGGGCAATCACGTGACCGGTACGGTCGCGCTGATCCTGCCCTGACAGGCGGAGACTGAAGATGACCGATTCATCGTTTAGCGGACGGGCCGCCATTGTTGGCCTGGGCGCCACCGAGTTTTCCAAGAATTCCGGGCGCACCGAATTGCGCCTGGCCCTCGAAGCCACCCTCGGCGCCCTCAAGGATGCCGGGATCGATCCGAGCGAGGTCGAAGGATTCAGCTCGTACTCGGTGGACAAGGTGCCCGAATACGAGATCGCCCGGCTGCTGGGCTGCAAGGACGTGAAGTTCTTCTCCCAGGTTCCCCATGGCGGCGGCGCCGCCTGTGGCCCGGTGATGCATGCCGCCATGGCGGTGGCCACCGGCGTGGCCAAGGTGGTAGTGGTCTACCGGGCGATGAACGAACGCTCCTGGTACCGCTTCGGCACCGGCACCTACGGCTTTGCGTCGACGCCTATCTTCGAGAACGTCAACTACGGCTGGTACATGCCGCACGGTTTCCACACCCCGGCCGCCTGGGTCGGCATGTTCGCGCAGCGCTACATGCACACCTATGGCGCCACCTCTGAGGACTTTGGCCGGGTGGCGGTGGCGGTGCGCGACTTCGCCGCGACCAACCCGGCGGCGTTCTTCCATGGCAAGCCGATCACCCTTGAAGAACACCAGGCCTCGCGCTGGATCTGCGAGCCCCTGCACCTGCTCGACTGCTGCCAGGAATCCGATGGCGCCGTCGCCATGGTGATCACCTCCGCCGAGCGTGCCCGTGACCTGCCGAACAAGCCCGTGGTCATCAAGGCCGGCTCGCAAGGCATCACCAGCGGCCAGCAGATCATGACCTCGTTCTACCGTGACGACATCACCGGCCTGCCAGAGATGGGCGTGGTCGCGCGCGAGTTGTACCGCCAGTCCGGCCTGGCCCCGGACGACCTGCAGACCGCGGTGATCTATGACCATTTCACCCCGTTCGTGTTGCCCCAGCTGGAAGAATTCGGCCTTGTCCCACGCGGCGAGGCCAAGGAGTTCATCCGCGCCGGGCATCACGCCCGTGGCGGCAAGTTGCCGATCAATACCCACGGCGGGCAGCTGGGCGAGGCCTACATCCATGGCATGAACGGTGTCGCCGAAGCGGTTCGGCAGGTGCGTGGAAGCGCGGTCAACCAGGTCGACGATGTGCGCAACGTGCTGGTCACCGCCGGTACCGGCGTGCCCACCAGCGGCCTGATTCTTGGCGCAGCCTAGGAAGATAACCATGTTCGTCGATCTGACTCCCGAGCAACACGCACTGCGCTACGAAGTGCGCGATTACTTCCAGGCCCTGATGACCCCGCAATTGCGCGAGCAGCTGCGCGGCCAGGAGGGTGGCGAGCTGTTTCGTCAGACTATCCGCCAGATGGGCCGCGACGGCTGGCTGGCGGTGGGCTGGCCTGAAGAGCATGGCGGGCAGGGTTACGCCGCGACCGAGCAGTTGATCTTCTTCGAGGAAGCCAACATCGCGGGCGCGCCATTGCCCTTTGTCACCATCAGTACCGTGGGCCCCGCGTTGATCGCCCACGGCAGCGCACTGCAGAAAGAACGATTCCTGCCGGGCATCGCCGGTGGCGAGATCATGTTCGCCATCGGCTATTCCGAACCCGGCGCGGGCAGTGACCTGGCCGTGCTCAAGACCACCGCGCGGCCCGAGGACGGGCATTTCGTGGTCAACGGCAACAAGCTGTGGACCTCCGGCGCCGAGTCGGCCGACTTCATCTGGCTCGCTGCTCGCACCGATCCGAACCTGGCGCGGCACAAGGGCGTGTCGATCCTGATCCTGGACACCCAGTTGCCCGGCTTCTCCAGCACGGTGATCCCGACCACGAGCAATCCGACCGCTGCCACCTACTACGACAACGTGCGCGTCCCCGAGGACATGCTGGTGGGCGAGCTCAATGGCGGCTGGAAACTTATCACCGCGCAGCTCAACCACGAGCGCCTGGGCCTGGGGTCCTGGGCGGACAAGGTGGCGGGGCTGTTCAGGCGCGTCTACCTCTGGGCGCGCAACCGCGACGAGCAGGGACGCCGGGCGATGGACAAGACCTGGGTGCGCACCTCACTGGCGGAGTGCTACACGCGCCTCGAAGCCATGCGCCTGATCAACTTCCGGATTGCCGCTGACCTGGAGCAGGAGCACATCGATGTGGCGCTGGCTTCGACCACCAAGGTGTATGGCTCCGAGTCAGCCATCGAGATCCTGCGCCGACTTGCCGCCATCGTCGGCGCTAACGGGGCGCTGCGCAGCGGCTCGGCCGCGGCCTTGCTGCACGGCGAGCTGGAGTACGAAGTGCGTGCCTCGGTGACGATGACCTTCGGAGGCGGCACCAATGAAATCCAGCGAGAACTGATCGCCCAGTTCGGCCTGGGCATGCCACGGCCGCAGCGCTAGGGTCCACGCGGCCCGCTCGCACCGACATAACAACAAGAGGACCCCTCCGGCATGCCCGGGGGCGGGCCGAGGACACGATCATGAGCACCATCGAGCAATTCAGGCACGACACCCGGGCGTGGCTTGAGGCCAACTGCCCGCCATCGATGCGCACCGCCATGGGCGAGGGCGATGTGGTCTGGGGCGCGCAGCAGCCCACATTTCCCAGCGAGGATGCGCGCCGCTGGTTCGAGGCCATGCGCGACAGGCGCTGGTTCTGCCCCGACTGGCCCGAGGCCTATGGCGGCGCCGGGTTGGGCCCGGAACAGACAGCGGTGCTGCTGGATGAAATGCGCCGCCTGCGCTGCCGCCCGCCACAGATCAACCTGGGCGTATGGATGCTTGGCCCGGTCCTGCTCGAATTCGGCAGCGAGGACCAGAAGCGTGACTTGCTGCCGCCGATGGCCCGTGGCGAGGTCCGCTGGTGCCAAGGCTTCTCCGAGCCCAATGCCGGCTCCGACCTTGCCAGCCTGAAGATGAGCGCGCGCGATGGCGGTGATCACTTCATCGTCGATGGCAGCAAGATCTGGACTTCCTACGGTGACAAGTCGGACTGGATGTACGCGCTGGTGCGCACCGATCCGACGGTGCCCAAGCACGAGGGCATCAGCCTGATCGTGCTGGACATGCGCAGCCCCGGGGTGAACGCCGTGCCGATCGACCTGATCAGCGGCAAATCGGCCTTCTGCCAAGTGTTCTTCGATGCGGTGAAGGTGCCCCGGCACCAGTTGATCGGGCCGCTCAATGGCGGCTGGAACCTCGCCAAGCGCTTGCTTCAACACGAGCGTAAGGCAATGTCCACCTTTGGCGAGATCAGCCTGCCTTCGCATGTCGACCTGCTGGCCCTGGTGCAGACCTACCTGCCCGCGCCGCGCGGCCAGGGGGAGCACGCATTGCGCGCGCGCGCCGTTGCCTGCGCGATGAACGAGCGCTGCTACGGCCTCACCGTGCAGCGCATGGCGCAGTGTGCCCAGGCGGGCGACGACGTCAGTGGCCTGATGGCGATCATGAAACTGGTGCATACCGAACAGGAACGGGACAAGTTCGAAGTGCTGCTCGATCTCATGGGCGGCCATGCCATGGGCTGGGAGAGCGAGACCTTCAGCGAGCAACAACTGGCCATCACCCGGGGCTGGCTCAACAGCTATGCCCTGACGATTTCCGGCGGCGCTTCGGAAGTCCAGCTCAATGTGATCGCCAAGCGTGTGCTTGGCCTGCCCGATGCAAAGAAAGGAGTGATGCAATGAACCTGGTCTATAGCGACGAGCAGCGTCTGCTGGCCGACAGCGCCCGGGACTTTCTCGCTGCCCGAAGCCCGGTCGCTGCCCAGCGTCGCCTGCGCGACGAGGCCAGTATCCAGGGCTACGATCCTGACGTCTGGCGCGATGCGGTGGCGCTGGGCTGGAGCGCCATTCCGTTTCCCGAACAGTTCGGCGGGCTGGACTTCGGCTGCATGGGGCTGGGACCGGTATTCGAGGCAATCGGCCGCAACCTCTCGGCCACGCCCCTGCTGTCCAGCGTGGTGGTCAGTGGCTCGCTGCTTCACCTGTGCGGGACGCCCGCGCAGCAGGAGCAGTGGCTGGTGCCGAGCATCAGCGGCGAGCGGCGCCTGGCGCTCGCATTGGACGAACACGCGCGTCATGACCCACGCGGCACGGCGCTGCTGGCCCAGGCGGATGGCGATGGCTATTGCCTGCAGGGCAACAAGTACTGGGTGCTTGATGGCGTGGGGGCGGATGCCTATGTGGTTGCCGCCCGGGTCTCGGGTCAGGCGGGCGACGCGCAGGGCATCGGCCTGTTCCTGCTGCCCGCCGACACGCCGGGGCTCTCGTGCAGCAGATTGCCGCTGATCGACGCACGCAATTGTGCGCGCCTGCACCTTGAGCAGGTGCGGGTAGGGCCACAGGCATTGCTCGGCCAGCCGGGCCAGGGGTGGACTGGCCTCGATCTTGCG
This sequence comes from Pseudomonas fluorescens, assembly GCF_902498185.1. Classification (GTDB taxonomy): domain Bacteria; phylum Pseudomonadota; class Gammaproteobacteria; order Pseudomonadales; family Pseudomonadaceae; genus Aquipseudomonas; species Aquipseudomonas fluorescens_BS. The sequence continues at coordinate 620,894 of NZ_CABVIX010000001.1, forward strand.
CTGGACCGTGGCCGCGCCTGCCTGGCCGCCGAGCTTCTGGGCGCTGCCGAACATCTCTTCGAGACCACTCTCGAGTACCTCAAGACCCGCGTCCAGTTCGACACCCCGATTGGCAGCTTCCAGGCCCTGCAGCACCGCTGCGCACAGCTGCATGTCGACCTGGCGCTGAGCCGCAGCGCGGTCATGGCGGCGCTCGCGGCACTGGACGACAACAACCTCGACGCCTCTTCGCGGGGACGACTGGTCAGCCTGGCGAAATGGAAGGCCGGTGATACCGCGCTCAAGGTCAGCAACGAAGCGGTGCAGATGCACGGCGGCATCGGCGTCACCGATGAGCTCGATGTCGGGCTGTACCTAAAGCGTATCCGGGTGGCTCAGGCAAGCCTGGGTGATCGTGATTTCCAGTGTCAGCGCTACGCCGACCTGACCCTGGCCTGCGCCTGACGAGAAGGAGAAAAGCATGACCGAGCAACGTTGGCACAGTGCCTGGGCGCAGTTGATCGCGCCGGGCTCGCCCTTCGAAGTGGTGGCGCCCGCCGAGGGCGGGCCGCGCCATTTCCGTCACACCGCCCCTGACCTGCTCAGTGTCCTTGAAGCAGGGCGCGTGCATGGAGATCGGGAATTTCTGGTCTGGCAGGACCAACGCCTGACCTTCGCCGACTACTTCGAACAGGTCGACCGCCTGGCGGGGCAACTGGCCCACACGTTCGGCCTCAAGCCCGGCGAGCGCGTGGCCATCGCCCTGCGTAACCAGCCGGCCTGGCTGGTGGCGTTCGCGGCCGTGCAGCGGTGCGGCGCGGTGTGCGTGCCTCTCAACAGCTGGGGGCTTCGGGACGAACTGGTCCACGGCCTGGAAGACAGCGGCGCGCGCCTGCTGGTATGCGATGACACCCGCAGGGAGGTGCTGGTGGCGGACCTGGACACCCTGGGGCTGCCCACCATCGTGGTTGGGGCTGCCCCTCGGCAGGCGCTGCCGGCGTACTGCCACCGCTACGAGTACCTCCTGGCCGCCGAGTGGCTGCCCGTGCCGGCGCTCCAGCCAGACCCCGACAGCGCGGCCCTGATCCTCTACACCTCGGGCACCACCCGGCGAGCCAAGGGCGTGGTGTCCAGCCACCGGGCGATCTGCCAGGCGCTGACCGCGCTGGAGTTCCAGGGCGCGTTCTGCGCGCTGAGTTCGCCCGAGCGCATCGGCCCGGTGATCAACAGCGGCCTGCCTCCCACGACATTGATGGCAGTGCCGCTGTTCCACGTCAGCGGTTTGCATGCGCAGTTCCTCCTGGCCCTGCGCGCGGGCCGGCGCCTGGTACTGATGTACAAATGGGAGGTCGAGCGTGCGCTGGACCTGATACGCGACGAGCGCTGTACCCAGTTCAATGGTGCGCCGGTCATGATGCAGCAACTGCTTGCCTCGACGCGCTTTGGCGGGGCCGACACCACCAGTCTGTTCGGGCTGGGCCTGGGCGGTGGCGCATCTTCAAGCACGCTGCTCGCCGGCATGATCGAGCGCAAGCCGGACGCCATCGGCGGCAGCGGCTACGGCCTGACGGAGAGCAACGGGATCGGCGCAGCCATTGGCGGCGACCTGTTTGTCTACAAGCCTGGCAGTTGCGGCTGGCCCTTGCCGATCGTTGATCTGCGCATCGGCGATCACCCCGGGCGCCCGCTGCCTGCGGGGCAACCCGGCGTGATCTGGCTGCGCTCGCCCACCCTGATGGCAGGGTACTGGAACCTGCCTGAAGAAAGCGCCGACACGTTGTGTGATGGCTGGCTCGATACCGGAGACACCGGCTATGTCGACGACGAAGGCTTCTTGTACATCAGCGGCCGGGTCAAGGACTTGATCAACCGGGGTGGTGAAAAGGTGTCGGCGGCCGAGGTCGAGGCGTGCATCTGCGAGATGCCCGGCGTGGAAGAAGCCGCGGCATTTGCCATCCCCGACGTGCAACTGGGCGAGGCGGTGGCCTTGGCGGTACGCGCGCAGCCCGGGCTCGACGAAGCGTCGATCCGCGATTTCATCGCTCGGCGGCTGGCGGGCTACAAGGTCCCGGCCCGGGTGTTCATGCAGACCCGGGCGCTGCCACGCAACGCCACCGGCAAAGTGCTCAAGGCCGAGCTGCGAAAAGTTGTCGATGCCATGGATTCTTAGTCTTTCCAGACGATGAATGCCCTGCCAGAACCCGAAGAATGAGGCTCACTTGAAAGCTTTTTCAGCGAAGGAGGCAATACATGAAAATAACAACAACAGGTGTCGTGCTCGCAGCCACGTTAGTGGCCAATACCGGACTGATCAGCAGCGCATCGGCCCAGGTGTCCCCGCAGGAGGCGGAAAAGCTGGGCAAGGAACTGACCTGTGTCGGTGCGGAGCAGGCGGGTAACGCCGCAGGCACCATTCCACCGTACACCGGCAAGTACCTGGGCGAAGTACCGGGCTGGAAGCATGTGAAGTTTTCCGGCGACCAGCCGGTGGACCCCTATGCGGCCGAGAAGCCCATCGCGGTGATCACCGCGCAGAACATGGCGCAGTACGAGGCCCACCTGACCGAGGGCCAGAAGGCCCTGCTGAAGAAGTACCCCAGCACCTACAAGATGAATATCTATCCTGGGCATCGCGATTTCCGCTACCCGGACTATGTCTGCGAGCGGGTCAAGTCCAACGCCCTCAACGCCAAGCTGGTCAACGACGGCCTGGGCATCGAAGGCCTTGGCCAGGTCCCGTTCCCAATCCCCAAGAACGGCATGGAGGTGCTGTGGAACCACCAGTTGCCAGCGCGCGCCTACACCGAGGAGAAGATCAGTGACCTGGCGTCCGTGCTGCCTAACGGCAGTATCGGCTGGGGACGCGCCCATGCGCGCAACCTGTCGCAGGCCAACTCGCCGACCAAGGAGCCCAGGACCGAGGACAAGATCCAGGCGATGAGCTACAACACCACGCTCAAGCCGGCCCGTGACAACGGCGTGATCAGCATTGCCCATGAGCCCTACAACTTCGCCACCGAAGCGCGCCAGGCCTGGAACTACAGCCCGTCTACCCGGCGTGTGCGGCAGTTGCCAGGCTACGGTTACGACCAGCCCATGATCGGCACCAACGGCACGATGATCGTCGACGAAGACCGCCTGTTCAATGGCGGGCCCGAGCGCTACACCTGGAAGCTGATCGGCAAGCGTGAAATCTACAGCCCGGCCAACGCGTTCAAGGCCAACGGGGCGGGGGTCAAGTACGCCGATCTGTTGACGCCCAACCATCCCAACCCCGAGTTCCTGCGGTTCGAGCTGCGTCGGGTCTGGGTGGTCGAGGCGCAGTTGAAGGAAGGGTTCCGCCATGTGTATGGCAAGCGCGTGCTGTTTGTCGATGAAGACACCTGGAACGCGGTGATGGCCGACAACTACGACAGTCGTGGGCAGTTGTGGAAGCATGCGCTGATCAACTACTACTACCACCCTGACATGAGTGCCTGGCAGGCCGGTTCGCAGTTCTTCATGGACCTCAACTCCGGGCAGTACACCGGCTACGGGATGACCAACGAAGCGAAGAAGGGGCCGATCCTCAACGAAGCCAAGTTCACTCCGGACATGTACACCTCGGACGCAGCGAGGGCGATCGGGCGTTGATGGCGCTGTAAAGAGAACGCCCGGCCAATTGGCCGGGCGTTTTCGTATGGGGCATGCAAGCGCTGCGCGTTGGCCTAGGCTACGGTCGCCGCCCGCGCAGGCACTACCGCCACATCCACCGACTGTGCCAGCTGACGCCGATACCCCGGCAACGCCAGGCCCAGGAAGATCGCCGCCAGCACCAGCATCGAGACCGACGCCGCCAGCGCATAGCGTAGCGATTCGGCACCCAGGGTCGGCAGGAACAGGTCACTCAGCAGTCCGATCAGCAGCGGCCCGATACCCACCCCGAGCAAGGTCATCGCCATGACGAAGATCGCTGTGGCCTGGGCAAGCCGGTTGGCCGGGAACAAGTGGGTGATCGCGCCCAGGCAGGGCGTTGCCCACCACACGCCAAAGAAGGCGAACATGCTGTAGAAGACGAACGCCTGGGGCACGGCGATGCCGCTTATCTGCAGCGCTGGGCCCGCTGGCCAGAGGAAGTAGGCCAGGGCAAACGGAATGCTGATCAGCGTGCCCAGCAGCGGCACCCCGATCTGCCAGCCTGCATCGCGCCGGGCCATGCGGTCGGTGACGATACCGCAGACCAAAGTACCCAGCGTCGCGCCGGTGCCGCCGACCACGCCGACCAGAAAACCGGCTTGCTGCACATTCAGACCATGGGAGCGGATCAGAAAGCTCGGGCTCCAGGTGCCGATGGCGTAGCCAGCGATCGCGGCCGTGCCACCCGTGAGCACCAACCACAGGAACGAGGGCGTCTTCAGCAGCTCCAGCAATGTCTGCAACCAGCCTTCGCGGACCTCGGTCCCGTCCGGGTGCGTGGGCAGGGCCGCCGGCTTGGCGGTACGCACGGTGAACAGCAGGAGCAGCCCGAGAAAGATGCCCGGCGCGCCGATCAACAGGAACGCGAGCCGCCAGCCATGATGCTGGGCAATCCAGCCACCGAGACCGAGACCGACGATGGCGCCCAGGCTCGAGCCGAGCATCAGCACCGCCAGCGCAGTGGAGCGTCGCCGCGCCGGATACAGCTCCGACACCATGGCCACCGACGGGGCCGTGCCCCCGGCTTCACCCACCGCCACGCCAATGCGCGCCAGCACCAGCATCAGGAAGCTGCCGGCCAGCCCGCACATCATGGTCATCACGCTCCAGGCGATACAGCTCAGGGCGATCACCGGCTTGCGGCCTATGCGGTCGGACAACCGCCCGAGCGGGAAGCCGAACACGGTGTAGAACACCGCGAAGGTGACCCCCGAAAGCAGCCCGATACCGGTGTCAGAGATGCCGAATTCGAGTTTTACCGGCTCGATCAGGATCGCCATCAGCTGGCGGTCGATGTAGTTGAAGACGTAGATGGCGGCGAGCACGAACAGCGCGTAGTGCGTTCGCCAGGTTACTGGGTTGGAAGTGTTCACTGCGGGTCGCTCCCGGTCTTGTTTTGGTGTGCGTGATCGTCTGCCCGCTCCGGCCAATTTTCATCGTCCGTTCAGACCAATTGCGCAGCACCGGGCAAGGGGCTGCGAAACCTAGTCTCGACGGACGATGTTTCGGCAACGTCTGGCATCAATCATCTGCTCATTACCGGTAGCACGGCGTCCCTCGTCGCCGAGCGGCTGGATTCTGGCATGTCCGGCAAATCCCAAGAAGTGAAGGAGCTGAAATGAGCATCTTGTTCGAGCCGTTGGCCCTGGGCGACCTGCAACTCGCCAACCGCATCGTCATGGCGCCGATGACCCGCAGTCGCGCTGGCGGCGACGGTGTGCCCAGCGCGGAGATGGTCGAGTATTACCGTCAGCGCGCCAGTGCCGGGCTGATCATTGCCGAGGGTACCGCGCCGTCCGCCGCAGGGATGGGTTATTGCCGCACCCCGGCGATCTACAGCGCGCAGCAGATCAGCGCCTGGCGCCGGGTCACCCAGGCCGTGCACGGGGAGGGCGGTCGTATTGTCCTGCAACTGATGCACGTCGGCCGCGCCGCCAGTCATCACAACAAGCCCAAGGATGCGCACACCGTGGCCCCTTCGGCACAGCGCGCGCGCACCCGGCTGTTCACCGATACGGCCGGCATGGTGGATGCAGACGAGCCGCAGGCCCTGACGCTGGCAGGTATCGAAGCGGTGGTCGAGGAGTATCGCCAGGCTGCGGTCAACGCGCGAGAAGCGGGCTTCGACGGCGTCGAGCTGCACTGCACAAGCGGCTACCTGCCCATGCAGTTCATGGCTTCGGGCAGCAACCTGCGCGAGGACCAGTACGGCGGCAGCGCACTGAACCGTGTGCGCTTCGCCCAGCAAGTGCTGGAGTCGATGGCGGGTGCGATCGGCGCTGGCCGCGTTGGCTACCGCCAGTGCCCTGGCAACAGCTACAACGATATCGAGGACGCGGACCCTGCCGCGACGGCCGCCGCCCTGTGCGCCGCAGTCTCGCCCTTGGGCCTGGCCTACCTGCACATCATGCGCTCGCCTGTGCCAGGCCTCGATGCCTTCGCGTTGGCGCGCGGGCACGGCGCCGCAGGGCTGATCCTCAATGACGGCTTCGATGGTGAGTCGGCCGCGGCCGCAGTGGCAGCGGGGACGGGCGATGCCGTGTCGTTCGCCCGGCACTTCATCGCCAACCCGGATCTAGTCGAGCGCCTTCGCCAGGGCCTGCCCCTGGCCGGTTTCGACCGGCATACGCTCTATACCCCCGGCGCCCGGGGCTATTCGGACTATCCCGCCTACCAGGGCACCCTGGAGGTGACGCCATGAACGCGGCGCAGCCAGCCCAGAACGCACTCGCCGGTATTCCGGTGGCGCGTGAGCACACCCAGGCGCTGCTCGATCGCCGCGCGGCCGCCAGTGCGAAGATCAAGCCCCGCGACTGCTACACCTTGGCCGACCGCCTTGAAGCGCAGGCGCGCCTGCATGCCGACAGACCTTTTCTGATCTACGGCAACGAGCGGCTCAGCTACGCCCAGGTGGACGCCCGGGCCAATCAGATGGCACATACCTTCCATGCCAACGGCCTGCGCGCCGGAGATGTCTGCGCCTTGCTAGTGGAGAATCGCCCCGAATTCTTCTGCACCTGGTTCGGCCTGGTGAAGCTCGGCGTGGTGGTCGCCTTCATCAACACCCAGGTCAGCGGCAAAGCACTGCTGCATGCCGTGCAGACAACCGCCGCCAAATGCGTGGTGGTCGGCGAGGAATGTCTGGCCAACCTGCAAGCCACTTCACCACTGCCGAAACTGGCGTTCTGGTTGCTGCCTGATCCGCAGAATCCCTGGCCGGGCGCGCTGCCGGGCGGCGTCGACGGGCACTTTGCCGCGCGCCTGGAAAGTGCGCCTGCCAGCGCCTTTGCGCGAGACATGCGCGCGGCGGTGCAGGCCCAGGACACGACCCTACTGATCTTCACGTCCGGCACCACCGGACTGCCCAAGGCTGCTCGCTATAGCCATATGCGCTGGATGTCGTCAGGAGACGTGATGCAGGTGACCCTGCCCGCCACCTGTGAGGACGTGTTCTATTGCTGCCTGCCGCTGTACCACGGCGCCGCTGCTACGTCCGTCACGTCCACCGCGCTGAGCGCCGGCGCCAGCATCGTGGTACGTCGCAAGTTCAGCGTGCGGGCGTTCTGGGACGACGTTCGGCTGCACCGGGTCAGCGTCTTCCAGTACATCGGTGAAATCTGCCGGTACCTGCTCAATCAGCCGGTGGTCACGGGAGAGCGCGACCACGGCTTGCGCTGCATGCTGGGCGCTGGGCTGACCCCCGAGACCTGGCAGCGCTGGACCGAACGCTTCGGTCCGGTGCAGATTTTCGAGGGCTGGGGCGCCACCGAGGCCAACACCAACCTGATCAACGTCGACAACTACCCAGGCGCCTGTGGGCGCGTGCCGGACTGGAGCCGCACCAACCTGCGCCTGGTGCGCTACGACGTCGAGAACGACTGTCACCCGCGCGATGCGCAGGGGTTCTACCAGCTCTGCGAGGTCGGCGAGGTCGGTGAAGCGATGGGCTTGATCATCGATCATCCGGACATCGGCGGCGGGCGCTTCGAAGGCTATACCTCGGCCGAGGCCAGCGAGAGCAAGATCCGCCGTAATGTCCTGAGTACGGGCGATGCCTACTGGAGCTCAGGTGATCTGCTGCGCCAGGACGCCGAGGGCTACTGCTACTTCGTCGATCGCATCGGCGACACCTTCCGCTGGAAAAGCGAGAACGTCTCGACCCAGGAGGTCGCGGCAGCCCTGGATGACTTGCCGGGGCTTGAACTGATCAACATCTACGGTGTACAGGTGCCAGGCCATGAAGGCCGTGCCGGCATGGCCGCGGTACTGATGCAGGCAGGCGTAGCCTTCGACCCGCAGGCGCTGTTCGCCCTCAGCGAACGTTGCCTGCCGCGCTATGCGGCGCCGGTGTTCGTGCGGGTCAGCGCCGCTGCCGACCTGACCAGCACCTTCAAGTTGCGCAAGGTCGATCTGCAACGCCAGGGCTATTGCCCCGTCAGCTGCCAGGACCCGCTGTTCGTACGCGACGAGCAGGCCCGCACCTACCTGCCGTATTCGCTGGAGGCACTGCAGCGCGCGGGCTTGCAGCCCTGCGAGAGTGCCCGCCATGACTGACCTCGATGCCCGCCGTGCCGAGGGCGAGCTGCGCGACGGCCTGCGCTACCCCTGGCCGCAGCCGCCGGCCGGCGGCCAGGTGCTGGAAGTCGCCAGTGGCGTGTGGTGGCTGCGCATGCCCCTGCCGTTCCGGCTCGATCACATCAACCTGTACCTGCTGCGCCACGAGGCGGGATGGGTGGTGGTCGACACAGGCATGAACACTGCCGAAACGCGCGCCACCTGGACCCGTGTACTGACCGAGGTGTGTGCAGGAGAGCCCGTGCTCGCGGTGATCTGCACGCACTTTCACAGCGATCACGCGGGGCTTGCGGCCTGGCTCACCGAGCGTTTTCGCTGCGCATTGTACATGACCGCTGGCGAGTTCCAGTGGCTTCACGTGCGCGCGCCCGATGGGGAAGCGTCCTGGGCGTTCGTGGACTTCTACCGCAAGGCGGGGTTCGACCAGGAGCGTATCGATGCGCTGCACGCCGCCATCCAGAACACGCACTTTCGCCCTTTGCCCTGCACCGGTTTCCGGCGCCTGCGCCAGGGCAGCCGGCTGCGTATCGGTGGGCGCAACTGGACGGTGCAGGTGGGCAGCGGCCATTCGCCTGAACATGCCTGCCTGTACGCCGCGGACGATGGCCTGCTGATTTCCGGCGACCAGGTGCTGCCGCGGATCACCTCCACCGTGGGCGTCCAGCCCACCGAACCCGAGGCCAACCCGCTGCAGGACTGGCTGACGTCTATCGAGCAGTTGCGCGCGGTGCCCGACACCGTGCTGGTCCTGCCGGCCCATGAGCGGCCTTTCTTCAATCTGCATCAGCGCCTGGATCAGTTGCAGGCCCATCACCAGGGTCACCTGGCGCGGATGCTGGCCCACTGTGTCGAGCCGCGCAATGCGCTCGACCTGATGGCGCTGCTGTTTCCCAGAGCGTCAGGCAGCTTCGATGAGCTGATGGCCCTGGGCGAGACCTTGGCGCATGCCAACTACCTCATGGCCGAAGGCGCCCTGGTGCGCGAGGAACGCGGGGGACTGCTGTGGTACCGGCAGGCTCCGACGGGAGCCTCGGCTCCCGATCCGCAAGCAGTGTTCTGAGCGCACCCGGGCAGCGGTCGTGGTGAACAGTCCAGGCAACCTGGCGGTTGCCTATCAGGAGAGTCCGTGTGAACGACAAGAACAACAATAATTGTACTGGCATGGGCGGCCACGGGTTCCAGGCCGCCGGGCTTGCCGTGGCTGTCGCGCTGGCGGCAGTGCCCGCATGGGCGGGTGAAACCATCGAGTTCGACAACGGCGCGACCCTCGACTGGTCGGTGACCACCAGCTATGGCATGGGGGTGCGGCTGGGCAAGCCCAGCGACCGGCTGATGACGCCCAACGCCGATGACGCCAACCGCAACTTCAACGAGGGCAGCCTGACCACCAACCGCATCGGCGCGCTGGGGGAGATGATCCTGCGCAAGGACAACTACGGAGCAGTGGTGCGCGCCAGCACCTTCTACGACGACGTCTACCACCAGGACAACGACAACGATTCACCCGCGACCGTGAACAAGGACGGGCGCAACGACGAATTCACCAGCCGCACCCGCTACTACAGCGGTGGCCGCACCCGCTTGCTGGACGCCTATGTCTTCGGTGGCTGGCGCTTCGACAACGACACCATGCTCGACGTCAAGGCCGGGCGGCATATCGAGTCCTGGGGCGAGAGCCTTTACTACCCTGGCGTCAATGGCGTGCAGAACCCTTCCGATGCGGTCAAGGCTGCCCAGCCTGGGGTCGAAGTCAAAGAGATCCTGCTGCCGGTGGGACAATTCTCCGCCTCCTACCGGCTCAACCCGCAGATCACCTTTGGCGCCTATGTGCAGTATGAATGGAAGGGCACCGAGCTGCCGCCGGTGGGCAGCTACCTGTCCGGCAGCGACGTGATAGGCCCCGGCCGCGAGTTCATCCGCACCGCCACTGGAATCGTCCCGTACCACGGCACCGACGAGCCGCGCGACAGCGGGCAATGGGGCGTGCAGCTGCGCTATCGGCCGGTACCGGCGATCGAGCTGGCGCTGTTCCATGTCAATTACCACGACAAGAACCCGGCCACCGCACTGGTGGGCTACAACCCCGTGCCGTTGGGCAATGGCCAGTTCGCGTTCGCCACCAACGGCTACCGCGTGCACTACTTCGAGGACATCAAGCTGACCGGCCTGAGCCTGTCGACCAAGCTGGGCGATACCCAGATAGGCGCCGAATGGTCGTACCGCGATGGCGCGCCGGTCATGGTCAACACAGGACTGGGGCCGGTGCCGGCCCGGGGCAAGGGGCAGCAGATGCAGCTCTCGGCCATGCGGATCCTTGGCGATCGACCCTGGGCGAGCCAGACCACGCTGACCGCCGAAGTGGTCCACGTGCGCGTGGACAGCGCCGACTCGGCCTCGGCGGCCGGCAACCTGCAGGGCGTGAACCTGCTGCCTTCCCTTGCCCCGCTGGTGGGAGATTCCGATGACTACACCTACGACACCGGTTCAGCCTGGCGCAGCAGGAGTTCCAGCGCCTACACCCTGGGGGCCTCGTTCAGTTATCCGGGAATTTTCCCGGGCTGGGATCTGGAGGTGCCGCTGCGCTTCTCCAGCGTGTTCAGCGGGGCGTCACCCATGGCCGGCAGCATCGCCGGCGTGCAGGGCGACCGCCGCTACAGCGTCGGTACCACGTTCAAGTACCTGAGCAACCTGGAAGTGGCGTTCGCGGTGGTCGGCTACCTGGGCTCGCCTGACCCGCTGAAGCGGCCGATGGCTGACCGCGACTACGCCACATTCTCGATGAAATACACCTTCTGAAGGAGGCACCATGGGACTCAATGGACAGGCCGCGATTGTCGGCTGTGCTCAGTACAAGCCTGAAAAATACGCCACGGCGCCGCGCATGTTTCACCTCGAACAGGTGGCCGACCTGGCCGCCCAGGCGTTGCGCGATGCAGGCCTCAAGGCAACGGACATCGATGGCCTGGTGATCAATGGCCCGCAGTTCCACGAGGCCTCGGTGTTCGTGCCGGCCATGGCGGCCGAGTACCTGGGGCTGACCCTCAACTTCGCCGAGGTGGTCGACCTTGGGGGCTGCACCTCGGTGGGCATGGTCTGGCGCGCGGCGGCCGCGATCGAGCTGGGCCTGTGCCAGGCGGTGCTCTGCGTGCTGCCGGCGCGCATGGCGCCGCTGGGGCCGGACGAAGACCCGAGCTGGATGGCGCGCGCCATGCGCTTCGGGGGGCACAGTACTGCCTATGGCGCGCCGGAGGCCGAGTTCGATCTGCCTTATGGGCACATGGGCCAGAACACTGGCTACGCGATGATCGCCCAGCGTTATGCCGCGCAGTATGGCTACGACCCCAGGGCCATGGCCAAGATCGCCGTGGACCAGCGCAGCAACGCCCAGGCCAATGACCAGGCGATGTTCTTCGGCCAGCCGCTCAGCATCGAACAGGTGCTGGCCAGCAAACGCGTGGCTGACCCGCTGCATGTGCTGGAGATCGTCATGCCGGTGGCTGGCGGTGCAGCGCTGATCGTGACCTCCCGCGAGGTGGCGGCGCGCACCCGCAAACGCCCGGCATTCATCACAGGATTTGGCGAGCACCTTGCGTTCAAGTCGCCGTCCTACGCCAAGAACATGCTGGACACCCCGATAGGACCGGCCTCGCGCCGCGCCTTCGGCATGGCCGGCCTGCGTCCTGCGGACATGCACGCGGCGCAGATCTACGACTGCTACACCATTACCGCCCTGCTGACCCTCGAAGACGCCGGCTTCTGTGGCAAGGGCGAAGGCATGGCCTTCGTGCGCGACCACGACCTGACCTGGCGCGGTGATTTCCCCATGAACACCCACGGGGGGCAGCTCAGCTTCGGCCAGGCCGGTTCCGCCGGTGGCATGTCGCAGGTCATCGAAGCGGTGACCCAGATTGCCGGTACTGCCGGTGAACGCCAGCTGGCGCGCTGCGACAACGTCTACGTCTCCGGTACTGGTGGCGTGATGAGCGAGCAGGGCGCATTGATTCTCCAGGGAGCCTGATCACCATGTCCAACAACAAACCGATGCCACTGGCCACCGAGATTTCCGCGCCGTACTGGGAAGGCCTGAAGGCCCGGCAGCTGCTGATTCAGCAATGCAATGCCTGCGAGGGCTGGATCTTCTATCCGCGCCGCCATTGTCCGAGCTGCCTGGCCCACGACTTGAGCTGGCGCGAAGTGCGTGGGGCCGCGACGTTGTACAGCTACACGGTGACGCGTATCGCCACCCTGCCTGACTTTGCCGATGAGATGCCGCAGATGCTGGCGGTGGTCGAGCTGGAGGAAGGGGTGAGGATCAACACCAACCTGGTGGGGCTGGCGGAGGAAGAAATCCATGTCGGGATGCACCTGCGGCCAGTGTTCGCGCAGGTGGATGAACAAGGTACGCGCCTGTTGCGCTTTACCGGTGTGGACAAGGATCCGTTGAACATGGAGGCCCAGGGCACCACGGCCCCCGTGCCGAGCGCCGTTCAAACGGCGGTGCGGCAGGTGGCCCTGGATGACCTTGAGGGGCTGCAGGCGCTGGTTAGTGAGCACTTCAGCGAGTGGAGCAACAGTGTGCTGGTGGACCAGGCGCTGATCGACGCATTCGCGGAGCTCAGTGGGGATGACTACTGGATTCACACCGATCCGCAGAAGGCTCGGCTGCAGAGTCCTTTCGGCGGGACCATCGCCCATGGGGCGCTGGTGCAGGTGCTGCAGTCGCGCATGAAGCTTGAGTTGGGGTTCGAGATCACCGGGTTTACTACTCAGATCAACTACGGCTCGGACCGGCTGCGGTTTCCGGCGCCGGTGCCTGCGGGCGCGCGGATTCATGCGCGGGCACGGGTGAAGTCGGTCCAGGTGCAGGGGCGGGGGACTCAGGTGGTTCTGGAGTTGCATACGCATGTGCTGGGGCAGGAGAGACCTTCGGTGATCAATGATCTGGTGATTCTCTACCAGGGGTGATTGGGGGAAGGCGCGGGAGATCGAGCGCCGCCGCGCGGCGAAACCCATAACCCATTTGGACGATGTGTCTTAGGCGTCTGAACGTGACTATCGGGTCCAGGCCCCGAAAATAACAAGAGGATTGGCCCCATGAATGTCGTTGTCTACCTGCGTCATGACACGGAGCCGTGCCTATGCGCTCTCTGATGGGTTATGCGGTCTGCCTGGTGGTGGCTGTGACCATTGCCTTCGCCTTTGCCCCTCGCGCTGTCCCGCAGCCCGGCGACGAGCCACTTCGCCCTGACCGGGTCCAGGTCAATGCCTTGCTCAAGCAGGGCAGCCGGGTGGTGGCGGTGGGTGAGCGGGGCAGCATTCTGCTCAGCGACGATCAGGGGGTGAGCTGGCGCTCCGCTTCTGTGGAACCTCAACGGGACGCTGCCCTGACGGCACTTATCGATCTGGGCAACCAGCGCCTGCTGGCCGTGGGGCACGACGGGTGGATCCTGCGCTCGGACGATGCGGGCGGCCGTTGGCAGGAAGTCCGCCATGACGCCAGTCTCGGGGAACCGCTGCTGGGCGCGTGGTCGGCAGGCGGGGAGCGAGTCCTGGCCTACGGCAGCTTCGGCAAGTTCTACCAGTCCGATGATGCAGGCCTGTCCTGGCGCAGCCTGGAGCTGGAAGTGGACAGCGCGCACCTCAACGGCATGGACGGGGGCACGGACGGCCAGCGGATGCTGGTCGGGGAGCAGGGCCTGGTGCTGCGCAGCCATGACGGTGGCCAGCACTGGCAGACGCTGCCGGCCTTTTACCAGGGCTCGCTGTTTGGGGTGGTCCGGCTCGATGCCGGCCTCTGGGTGAGCTATGGCATGCGCGGCCATGTCTTTGTCAGCCGTGATTTCGGGGACAATTGGCGCCAGCTCGAGGTGGGCAACAAGCAACCACTCTACGGGCATGCGGTCGTGCCCGATCAGGGTGGCCTGCTGATCGTCGGGGCTGGCGGGTCGCTGTTGCGGCTGAACGGCCAGGGCGAACTGGTAAGCGTCAGCCGCCTGCCGGGTGCCGGCACGCTGACCTCGGTGATCATGCTTGGCTCGCGGCTGCTGCTCGGTGGCGAACGAGGCGTATTCCAGGATTCGGGTGGCAACGTTGCCGCCCTGAGCAAGTGAGAGGCGGGCAATGAATCAAGCTAAAGGCCGGGTGACGCGCAGCGTCGAATGCATCGCCGACTGTCTGATGGCATGGCGCAGGGCGCTGCTGCTGCTGTTTGTGCTGATCACGCTGGGCCTCGCCTACAGCGCCACGCATACCCGCCTGGATCCCGGCTTCAGCAAGCAGATCCCGGTGCGTCATGAATTCATGGTCAACTTCCTGCGTTTCAGCCAGTACTTCACCGGCGCCAATCGGTTCCTGGTCAGCGTGCAGTGGAAAGGCGAGGGCGATATCTACAATGCCCAGTTCCTGGAAACGCTGCGCAAGGTCAGCGATGAGGTGTTCTTCATCTCCGGCGTCAACCGCGCCAGCGTGACGTCGTTGTTTACCGCCAACGTGCGCTACATCGAGATCACCGAGGAAGGGTTCTTTGGCGACGTGGTGGTGCCGCCCCGCTTCGACGGATCGGCCCGCGACCTGGCCCAGGTGCGCAGCAATGCCGCGGCTTCCGGCCAGGTGGGCGCGCTGGTGGCCAATGACCTCAGATCGGCCATGGTGCGTGCCGACCTGCAGGACCTGGACCCCAGGACCGGCCAGCCGGTGAACTACGCCGAGGTCGCCCAGCGCCTGGAGGATATCCGTGCGCGCTACGGCAACGAGCAGATCGAGATCAATATCGTCGGCTTCGCCAAGCTGGTGGGCGATGTGGTCGAAGGGCTGACCACGGTGATCGGCTTTTTCGTCATCGCCTTCCTGATCACCGGCCTGCTGTTGTGGCTGTACTCGCGCTCCTGGCGCCTGACCCTGGTGGCGCTGGTGGTCGCCTTGCTGCCAGTGGTGTGGCTGCTTGGCCTGTTGCCCCTGCTGGGCCTGGGAATCGACCCGATGTCGATCCTGGTGCCGTTTCTGATCTTCTCCATCGGCGTGTCCCATGCGGTGCAGATGACCAATGCCTGGAAGCAGGAGGTGCTGGCGGGGCGCGATTCGGTCCAGGCCGCGCATGCGGCGTTCTGCAAGATCTTCATTCCGGGCTCCCTGGCGTTGCTGATGAATGCCCTCGGCTTCGCCGTGATCATGATGATCGACATCCCTATCGTCCACGAACTCGGCGTCACGGCCTGCATCGGCGTGATGCTGATGATCGCTACCAACAAACTGATGTTGCCGGTGATCATCGCCTATCTTCGCCTGGAACCCGCGGTCATGAAGCGTGGCCAGCGCCGCGGCGGCGCCCGTCATCGCGTGTGGTGGCGGCTGTCGGCGCTGGCCGAGCCTGGACCGGCCTTGAGTGTGTTCGCGATCAGCCTGCTGCTCCTCGCCGCCGGGGCGTACAAGTCCCGCGACCTGGCCGTTGGTGATATCGGCCTGGGGGCGCCGGAGCTGCGTGCCGACTCGCGCTACAACCTGGATAACCAGAAGATCGTGAGCAGCTATTCCATCGGCCTGGACGTGCTCTCGGTGTTCGTCGAGGTCAACGGGATCGAGGAGGGCTGCCTGTCACCTGCAGTGATGCGTTCAGTCGAGGCCTTCGATTTCCGCATGCGCGCGGTCAGCGGCGTGCAGTCGGTGCAGAGCGTGGCCGGCATGGGCAAGCGGGTGATCGCCGGAAACAACGAAGGCAACCCGCGCTGGGCGGCCATCCCGGGTTCCGCGCGCGGCCTGAGCCAAGGCGCACGCGCCTACATGCCGGATGACGGCTTGGTCACCGAGGGCTGCCAGCAGATGCAGATCCTGGTGTTTCTCACCGATCATGAAGGCGCCACCGTCAGCCATGTCCTGGGCGAGGCCCAGCGGATCATCGAGCAAGTCGGGGCTCCTGAGCTGACCTTCTACCTGGCCGGCGGCAACGTCGGGGTGATGGCGGCGTCCAACGAAGCGGTCAAGCACGCCGAGGTGTTCATGCTCGCCGCCTTGTTCGGCTCGGTGGCGCTGTTCTGCTGGGTCACCTTCCGCTCGATCCGCGCGGTGCTGTGCATCCTGGTGCCGCTGGCGATCGTGGCCATCCTCTGCAACGCCCTGATGGCGCTGCTGGGTATCGGCCTGAAGGTCGCCACCTTGCCGGTGATGGCGCTGGGCGTCGGGGTCGGGGTGGACTACGGCATCTACCTGTACGAGCGCATCCAGCACGAGATGGAAGATGGCGCCGACCTGCGCGAAGCCTTCTACCAGGCGATGTGCCAGCGCGGCACGGCGGCGGTGTTCACCGCCCTGACCATGTCCATCGGCGTGGTGACTTGGGCCTTCGCGCCGCTCAAGTTCCAGGCCGACATGGGGTTGCTGCTGTCGTTCATGTTCCTGGTCAACGTGCTGGGTGCCATCTTCCTGCTACCGGCCCTGGCGGCCTGGTTCAACCGAGGTCGTCGACTGGTGCCCGCACGACCGGTGCCGCCGCCCACCCCCCAGGGCCAGTACACCCTGAGGAACAATCCTGCCGCCCGGGATGTACATTGAAACAAAATTTAACACCCTGAGCCTCTTGTCGTGGCAAGGTGCGGATCGGAGACTGGCCAGCGTTGCACTGACAAGGGGGCGCTGGCCCCAGCCGGAACAATAAAAACAATAAGGGAGGCCCCCCGGGCCTCACCCGAGCAAGGAGACGACTGTGGAAAATTGCGTTCTGCACCAGGCTGCACTGGCCGAACTGGGCCTGGACCTTGCCGGCTATGACCGCCTGGTCGGCGATATCTACGATGGCGCACTCGACCCCAAGCCGATGGCGCGCACACTGGCCAACCTGCGCGAAGCCTTCCACGCCAACTACGTCACGCTGATCCTGCGAGTGCCCGACCAGCCGGACATGGGCGTGATGATCGTCGCGGGCGACATCGAAGGCGAAGGCGAGGTCATCTACATGGCCTACCCGCAGACCAATACCCCCTTTGCCAACCAGCCCCTGGACCGGGTCTTCACCGTCGACGACATCATGACCTCGACCGAGTGGGAGCACAGCGCCTACTTCAAGATGTACTGCGGGCCGCAGGGCGTCTACCACGTCATGGGCTCCGACATCTCCACGCCGGACGGCGGCAAGCTGCGTTTCCGCATCACCCGGCCGAAGTCGTCGCCGGGCTTCTCGAGCAACGAACGGGCGCTGTGCGCGATGTTCCTGCCACACCTTCGCCGGGCGCTGAACATTCACAACCTGCTGGACCGTAGCGAGTCGCTCAGCGAGCTGTACGCCCAGGCCATCAGCCGCCTGTCGGTCGCCACCCTGGTGCTCGACGAGAGCGGTAGTGTGCTGCGCATCAACCCGGTGGCGCAGGGGATCCTCGCCACCGGCGATGGCCTGAAGCTGGTCGGTGGTCGGCTCGAAGCCACCTATCCGAGCGACAACCGCGAGCTGCAGCGCCTGATCCGCGGGGCCTTCGGCCAGGACACCCTGAAAACCGCCGAGGCGATGTCGGTTACCCGTCCCTCGGGGCAGGTCAACCTGGGCCTGGTGGTCGAGCCGATCCCGTCGATGGACTGGGCGGATGAAAAGGGCAAGCCCGCTGCGCTGGTGTACATTCGCGATGCGGCGAGCAAGTCGCTGGCCAGCGAGGTGGTGACCAAGCAGCTGTTCAACCTGACCAAGGCCGAGACGGCCCTGGCCATGGAACTGGCCAACGGCCTGTCGCTCGAGGACGCCGCGCAGCTGCTCAGCATCCGCCGCAACACGGCCCGGGCGCATCTGCGCTCGATCTTCTCCAAGACAGGCGTGCGTCGCCAGACCGAGCTGGTGCGCATCCTGCTCAACAGCGTCGTGGCGCTGGGCAAGCCCCAGGCACCGCTCAAAGTCCCTGCCAGATCCACCGTACAGGTGCCGCCCTTGACCCTCGCGGCACGTCGGCAAGCGTAGTCCGCCCGGACGATGCCGGGGCGGGGCAGGGCTGCCGATACTGCTCCTCCCCATTGATGGAGATTCCCCCATGCCAGTTACAGCGATCAGCGGCAGTGCCTCGGGTATCGGCGCTGCAGTCAGCAAGCGCCTGCGCGAGGCCGGACACCAGGTGATCGGCATCGACCGGTCCGATGCCGAGGTCATTGCCGATCTGTCCACGAACGAGGGCCGCGCTGCAGCGGTCACGGCGGTTCTGGAGCGCTGCGAAGGCGTTCTCGATGGCCTGGTGTGCTGCGCGGGCATCGGCGTCACCGCGCCCTCGAGCGGCCTGATTCTGTCGGTCAACTACTTCGGCGTCAGTGCTTTGCTCGAAGGTCTGGCGGGCGCCTTGGGCAAAGGCAGTCAACCGGCCGCGCTGGTGATCGGCTCGGTCGCCGCGACCCAGCCTGGCTCGGAGCAGCAGCCGATGACCGAGGCATTGCTGGCCAATGACGAAGCCGGCGCTTGCGCACTGGCCGAAGCGCTGGCTCAGCCCCATGTCGCCTACGCCTGCTCGAAATATGCCATCACCCAGCACGCACGCCGCGTGTCCAAGGCCTGGGCTGCTCAAGGCATCCGCCTCAACGTGGTGGCGCCGGGCGCGGTGCAGACGCCCCTGCACCAGGCTTCCCTGGACGACGCGCGGTTCGGCAAGGCGGTGCGCGAGTTCGTCGCGCCACTTGGCCGCTCCGGGCATCCAGAGGAAATCGCCGCCCTGGTCGGGTTCCTCCAGTCGGCACAGGCGGCGTTCATCCACGGCAGCGTGGTGTTCATCGATGGCGGCATGGATGCCATGGTCCGCCCGCAACGCTTCTAGAAGGAAATCCCATGAACAAAGTGGCATTTATTACCGGCGCCAGCCGTGGCATTGGCCGTGAGACGGCGCTGGCATTTGCGCGCGCGGGCTTCGACGTGGCGATCAGTGCCCGCACCGTCGAGGAAGGCGAGCAGCACCGGCATGCCCTGCGCGATGCGGCAGGCGAGCCACTGGCGGGCAGCCTGAACAGCACGGCCGAGGCGATCCGTGAGCTGGGCCGCCGGGTATTGGTCGTACCCATGGACCTGCTGGACAGTGCCTCGGCGCTGGATGCCTGTGGCAAGGTCATCGCCGAGTTCGGCCGCATCGATGTGCTGGTCAACAACGCGATCTACCAGGGGCAGGATCTCAACAGCGGGTTCCTTGTGCTGCAGCCGCAGACCCTCGAAAGGGTATTCCAGGGCTATGTGCTGACCCCGTTCCTGCTGACCCGCGCGGTGGTTGAACAGATGATCGGGCAGGGTGGAGGGGTGGTGATCAACGTCACCTCCGGCGCCGGTGAGAGCGATCCTCCGGTGGCGGCCGACAAGGGCGGCTGGGGGTATGCGTATGGGGCCGGCAAGGCGGCGGTGTCGCGCCTCTCCGGCGTGTTGGCGGTGGAACTGGGAGAGCAGGGCATTCGTGCCTACACCCTCAATCCTGGCGTGGTCAGCACCGAGGCGCTGAAGGCGACCATTGGCGATCAGGGCGTGATTGCCCTGCGGGCCGGGATCGCACCGCCACAGGTACCGGCCGCGGTCATGCTGTGGCTGGCCACTTCACCCGAGGCGCCGCGCTATCAGCGGCGGACCCTTGCTGCCCAGGCGTTTGCGCTGGAGCACAAGATCGTGGCCGACTGGCGGGAAGGGTAGCGCGCTGTCCCCCGCGTCCTGTCGCCGGCATTGCCGGCGACAGGTGCGCCTACGACTTCAGCGAGGCGTCAGGCGCTGGCCCGCTGGCGCGCCAGGGTCATTGCCGTATCCTCGATCATGTCCTCCTGCCCGCCGACCATGCCGCGCCTGCCCATCTCCACCAGGATCTCCCGGGCCGGCACGCCGTACTTGCGCTCGGCACGCTTGGCAAACAGCAGGAACGAGCCATAGACCCCTGCATAGCCCATGGTCAACGCGTCCCGGTCGCTGCGGATCGGGAAGTCCATGATCGGCACCACCAGGTCTTCTGCCACATCCTGGATACCGAACACGCTCACCCCGGTCTCGATGCCCATGCGGTCGCACACCGCGACCAGCACTTCCATCGGTGTGTTGCCGGCACCGGCACCCAGTCCCGCGCAGGCAGCATCGATGCGCGTGGCGCCCGCCGCGATCGCGGCGATGGAGTTGGCGACGCCCATCGACAGGTTGTGATGGCCATGGAAACCGATCTCGGTCTCCGGCCTGAGCGCCGCGCGCATCGCGGCCACCCGTGCGCCCACGTCGTGGGGCAGCAGGTAGCCGGCCGAGTCGGTGAGGTAGATGCAGTTGGCGCCGTAGCTTTCCATCAGCAAGCCTTGCCGGACCAGGCCTTCGGGGCTGTTCATGTGCGCCATCATCAGGAAGCCGACGGTGTCCATGCCCAGCGTGCGGGCGTGGGCGATGTGCTGCTCGCTGACATCGGCCTCGGTGCAATGGGTCGCCACGCGGATGGTGCTGACCCCCAGCTCGAAGGCCATCTGCAGGTGGTCGACGGTGCCGATGCCGGGCAGCAGCAGCGCCGAGACCTTGGCCTTTTTCATCAACGGTACGACCGCCGACAGGTACTCCTCGTCCGTGTGCGCGGGGAAGCCGTAGTTCACCGAGCTGCCCCCCAGCCCATCGCCATGGGTGACCTCGATCAAGGGCACACCGGCCTGGTCCAGGCCGCTGGCGATGCTTTTCATCTGTTCCAGGCTGATGCGGTGCTGCTTGGGGTGCATGCCGTCGCGCAGGCACATGTCGTGAACGGTGATTTTCTTGCCGCGAAGTTCCATGGGCATTCCTTCAGGCGGTGGCAGGTTGGGCGGTGGAGACGTGCAGCAGCCGGTCGCCCTTGAGGATGTCCTCGGCGAACAGTTCGGCGGTGCGCGCCGCGGCGGCGGTCATGATGTCGAGGTTGCCGGCGTACTTGGGCAGGTAGTCGCCCAGGCCTTCGACCTCCATGAAGATCGAGACGCGATTGCCATCGAAGACCGGGCCGTTGACCAGCTTGTAGCCCGGCACGTAGCGCTGCACCTCGAGGATCATGGCGTCGATGGCGGCGCGGATGGCGGCTTCGTCTGGCGCCTGGGCGGTGATGCAATGCACGGTGTCGCGCATGATCAGCGGCGGCTCGGCGGGGTTGACGATGATGATCGCCTTGCCCTGTTTCGCGCCGCCCACCTGTTCCACCGCGCGGGCGGTGGTGCGGGTGAACTCGTCGATGTTCTTGCGCGTTCCCGGTCCTACCGATTTCGACGCCGCGGTCGCGATGATCTCGGCGTAGTCCACCGCTTGCACGCTCGACACTGCGGCGACCAGGGGAATGGTCGCCTGGCCACCACAGGTGACCATGTTGACGTTCATCTCGCCACGCGCCAGGTTGGCCTCGAGATTGACCGGCGGCACGCAGTAGGGACCGATGGCGCACGGGGTGAGGTCGATCATCAGCACGCCGAGGGCGTTGAGCTTGCGCGAGTTCTCGGCATGCACGTAGGCGGAGGTTGCGTCGAAGGCGATCTGCACCTGGTCCTCGAGCACATGCGGCAACAGGCCGTCGACGCCCAGCGCGGTGGTCTTCAGGCCCAGCTCGCGCGCGCGCTGCAGGCCGTCGGAAGCGTCATCGATGCCCACCATCCAGACCGGCTCGAGCACCTCGCTGCGCATCAGTTTGTAGAGCAGGTCGGTGCCGATGTTACCCGGGCCGATCAGCGCGCATTTGATCTTCTTGCTCATTGTCGATCACTCCAAGGAGGGGGAAGGGGTGGGCCGGCTCAGGCAGCGAAGCGCAGGCTGGCATTGCCCAGGCCGCTCATCGACAGCGTGATGCGGTCGCCCGGCACCAGCGGTATCAGCGGCGCCAGGGCGCCGGACAGAATGATTTCGCCACGGCGCAAGGGCATGCCCAGCTTGCCCAGTGTGTTGGCGAGCCATGCGACGGCTTCACAGGGGTGCCCCTGCACTGCCGAACCCAGCCCACTGCCGGCCGGTTGGCCATTTTTCAGTATGTGCATCTCGACCCGGGCCAGATCCAGCTCGCGCGGGTCGATGCGCGCCTCGCCGAGGGAAAACACCCCGCAGGAGGCATTGTCGGCCACGGTGTCCTGGATACGGATCTGCCAGTTGTCGATGCGCGAATCGACGATCTCGAAGCACGGCGCCACCTCCTGGGTCGCGGCCAGCACGTCCTGGGCACTGATCCCGGGGCCTTGCAGGTCGTCGCCGAGAATGAATGCGATCTCGCCTTCCGCGCGGGGCTGGATCAGCTGGTGACGGGCGAAGCTCACTTCGCTGCCATCGGGCACCTGCATGGCATTGGTGAGAAAACCGAAGTCGGGCTGGTGCACGTCGAGCATCTGCTGGACGGCGGGGCTGGTGACCCCGATCTTCTTGCCCACCAGCTGTTCGCCCAGCGCCTCGCGGCGCTGAAGGATCCGTAGGGAAATCCGGTAGGCCTGCTCCAGGCTGATGCCCGGATGGCGCTGGGTCAGTGGGGCGAGGGTGGTGCGCCCCCGCAATGCAGTGAACAGTTCATCGCCCAGGGCGGTGATCAATGAGGCATCCATGGTGGCTTCGCTCGTGGCATGGGAAATAAAAAAGCCGGTCCCAAGGGTCCAGGGCGCCGGCGAGAAAAGGGTTCAGCCCGGCCACACGCTGCTGTCAGCGCCGCCGTCGACATCGATGATCTTGCCGGTGACCCAGCCAGAGGCGGGACTGGCCAGGTACAGGGCTGCCGCGGCGATATCCTCCGGGCTGCCCAGGCAGCCGAGCGGCGTGTTGACTTCCATGGTCTGGCGCATGGCCGCCGGCATCACTTTGCTCAAGGCCTCGGTCAGGGTCGGGCCGGGCGCCACGGCGTTGACCCGCACCTGGGGCGCGAAGTCCTGGGCGAGCAAGCGCGTCAGGTGGCTCAGCGCCGCCTTGGCCGTGCCGTAGGCGCTGAAATGGCGCTGCGCATAGCGCGCCGCCACCGAGCTGACGTTGACGATATTGCCGCCTC
Source organism: Pseudomonas fluorescens (assembly GCF_902498185.1). GTDB lineage: Bacteria > Pseudomonadota > Gammaproteobacteria > Pseudomonadales > Pseudomonadaceae > Aquipseudomonas > Aquipseudomonas fluorescens_BS. The sequence goes on from NZ_CABVIX010000001.1 coordinate 644,044, forward strand.
CCGCCTCGCGCATCAGTGGCACGCACAGCTGGCACAGGGCATAGGCGCTGGACACGTTGAAGCGCAGGATGTCCTCGAACTGCTCGGGGCTCAGGGCAAGGGCGTCGTTGGGGCCGCCGCCGCCAGCATTGTTGACCAGGTGGGTGATGCGCCCGAAGTGCTCCTGGCTGCAACGGACCAGGGCCTGGCGCTGCTCAGCGTCGTTGACATCGCAGGCGATGGCCAGGGCTCCTCGCCCGAGCCTGCGGACCTCTTCGGCGACCTGTTCGATGTCCTCGATGCTGCGCGCGCTGCACACCACGTCGGCGCCCGCTTCAGCGTAGGCCAAGGCAATGGCGCGGCCAATGCCACGCCCGCTGCCGGTGACGATGGCCACGCGGCCGGGTAACTGGAAACGTTGCAGGATACTCATTCGACTCATCCTTCCTTAAGCCTGGGCAGACCCATGGGGCATTCGATGTGTCGAGTATTTCCCCTGACCAACGGGTCGGCATCGTCTCAATGGACTAACGCCGCGCCCCGCCCGCCGAGGCCTGCGCTGCTCTAGTCCGCATTGACGATGATCCCCAGGCGCTGCGGCGGGATGATCGGTCATGGCTCGCGCATTGGCGCAACGAGATCGGGAGAACAGAAGGATGCACAGCATGCGAGAAAAGACCGCGGACGAAATCCAACTGCTAGAGCGGGCACGCCAGCTGCTGCCCGCCCTGCGCGAACGCTCGGCGCAAGGTGACCGCGAGCTCAAGGTCGCCGACGACACCATCGCCGACCTGAAGGCGGCGGGGCTGCTGCGGGCGCTGCAGCCGCGCGCCTTTGGTGGCTTCGAGGTGGACCCGCGCACGTTTTTCGAGATCCAGATGATCCTGGCCGAAGGCTGCATGTCCACCGCCTGGGTGTACGGGGTCATGGGCGTGCACCCTTGGCAGCTGGCCCGCTACCCGGTCGAGGCCCAGCGCGAGGTATGGGGGCAGGACCCTGACACGCTGGTGTCCTCCACCTATATGCCGACCGCCAAGGTCACGGTCGTGGAAGGTGGCTACCGGATCAGCGGGCGCTGGGGCTTTTCCAGTGGCAGCGAACACTGTCAGTGGGCATTGCTGGGCGGGATCCTGCCGGCGGACGGGGAGCAGGCCGCCGAGCACGGCACGTTCCTGCTGCCGCGTAGCGACTACCGCATCGAACGCAACTGGGACGTGCTGGGACTGCGCGGTACCGGCAGCCACGACATCCTGGTCGAAGACGTCTTCGTGCCCGCGCACCGCGTCCAGCGCACCAACAACTGCGCCCTGGAGGCCACCCCCGGACGGCTGGTCAACACCAACCCTATCTATGCAATTCCCTTTGCCCAGGTGTTTTCCAGGGCTGTATCGACCTCGGCCATCGGCGCCCTGCAGGGCGCGATCGATCTGTTCCGCGCCAATGCGGCCCAGCACATCGGCAAGCACGGCTCGCGCACGGCCGACGACCCGGCGGCGCAGACGGCCGTGGCCGACGCCACGATCACCGTCGACAGCCTCAGGCTGGTGCTCGAACGCAACTATGAGCACCTGATGCAGTTGGCGCGTGCCGGTGAAATGCCTGATGTGGAAACCCGCCTGCTGTACCGCTACCAGTCCGCGTACGTCACAAACCTGTGCGCCGAGAAGGTCAACGAACTGTTGCGCTGCATGGCCGCCTCCGGGCTCTACAACACCAACCCGGTGGCGCGCCTGTTCCGCGACCTGCACCAGGCGCGCGGGCATATTGCCAACAACTTCCAGGCCTATGGCCGCACCTTGGGCGCGGTGCAGTTGGGCTTGCCCAACCCGGATCCGTACGTTTGACGCCTTTGCCCGCCTGTCACGGGGCGGGCACCTTGAGAGCTTGAGCCATGAATGACTTTCTTGCCTTGCGCGTGGCGCGGGTGGTCGAGGAAACGGCCGATGCCTGCTCGCTGATCTTCGATGTGCCCGAGCACCTCACCGAGCGCTTTCGCTATCAGCCTGGGCAGTTCCTGACCCTGCGCATCCCCTACGCGGATGACTGGCTGCCGCGCTGTTATTCGCTGTCGAGCACACCGTTGCTCGATGAGCCGTTGCGGGTGACGGTCAAGCGGGTCCGCGATGGACGCGCTTCAAACTGGCTGTGCGGCCAACTCCAGGAGGGCCAGACCCTGCAAGTGCTGCCGCCGGCAGGCGTGTTCGTGCCGCGCAACCTGGACGCCGACCTGCTGTTGTTCGGCGGTGGCAGCGGCGTGACGCCGGTGCTGTCGATCCTGCGGTCGGCGCTCTTGGCCGGCCAGGGGCGGATCCTGCTGATCTACGCCAACCGCAATGAAGCCTCGGTGATTTTCCGGGACGAACTGCAGCTGCTCGCCAGCGCCCATCCCGAGCGCCTGCAGGTGGTGCACTGGCTCGATGCAGTCCAGGGCATACCGTGCGCGCGGCAGTTGGCGACGCTGGCCCGGCCCTTCATCGACGCCGAGGCGTTCATCTGCGGCCCTGGGCCGTTCATGGACACCGCGGTCAGCGCTCTGAAGAGCCTGGGTGTTCCGGCCAATCGGGTGCATGTGGAACGCTTTGTCTCGTTGCCGGGAGAGGGGGAGGCGGTGCAGGTGCACGCCAGTGAGGCGGCGGTGGCAGCACAGCTGGCCGTGCGCCTGGACGGCGAGGATCACCAGCTCGACTGTGCCAGCGGCGAAACCGTCCTGGCGGCCATGGAACGGGCCGGCCTCAAGCCACCCAGTGCCTGCAGGGTGGGCGGTTGCGCCTCATGCATGTGCACTCTTGAAAGTGGCGACATTGAACTGCTGCTCAACGATGCACTGGAGGCCGGCGAACTGGCCGAGGGCTGGATCCTGGCCTGCCAGGCCGTCCCCACCAGTGCGCACCTGCGTATCCGATTTCCCGAGTGATGCCTATGAACGACCCAGTCATGACCCCAAGCGTGAGCAGTGACCTGAGCCCGGCCGCGGTGCCGGCCACCATCCCCCGTCTGCTGTTCGACAGCGCCCAGCGTTTCGCCGGCCGCACCGCGATCGAAGACGACGGCATCTGCATCGACTACGCGCAGTTGCCGGCGCTGGCGCTGGAGGTCACGCGCGGCCTGATGGCGCTGGGCATCCAGCCAGGCGAGCGGGTTGGCGTGTGGGCGCCCAACGGGCGCGACTGGATCATCACCGCCCTGGGCATTCATTGCGCGGGCGCCGTTCTGGTGCCGCTCAATACCCGCGCCAAGGGGAACGAAGCTGCCGATGTGCTCGCGCGCAGCGGTTGCCGGGTGCTTTTCGTCCAGCAACGCTTCCTTGCCACCGACTATCCCGCGATGCTGCAACCCTTTCGTCCCCACAGCCTCGCCCACCTGGTGGTGTTCGGCAGCGATTCACCGCGTGAGCACTGCGACCTGACCTTCGAGCAATTCAAGGCCGGGGCCGTGACAGTCGAGGCACTGACCGCCCAGCGCCGGGCCCTGTCCATCCAGCCGGAGGCGGTCTGCGACCTGTTGTTCACCTCGGGCACCACGGGCAAGCCCAAGGGCGTGATGAGCGGGCATGGCGCCTGCCTGCGTGCCTTCAGTGAATACGTGCGGGTGATCGGCCTGGTGCCTGGGGACCGCTACCTCATCGTCAACCCGTTCTTCCATGCCTTCGGCTACAAGGCAGGCTGGCTGACGTGCCTGCTTGCCGGCGCGACCGTCCTGCCGCACGCCGTCTTCGACGCCGACGCAGTGTTCCAGCGGATCGCCCGCGACCGCATCAGCGTGTTGCCCGGTGCGCCAACCTTGTACCTGTCGTTGCTGGCGCATCCGCGCCTGCGCGAGACCGATCTGTCGAGCCTGCGCATCGCCGTGACCGGCTCGGCCAGTATCCCCCCGAGCCTGATCGAGCGAATGCGCGGCGAACTGGGCTTCAGTTGCGTCATCACCGCCTATGGCCTGACCGAGTGCGGCGGCCTGGCAACGCTGTGCGATCCCCGGGACTCGGCCGAGACCATCGCTACCACCAGCGGACGGGCGCTGGCAGGCACCGAAGTGAGTATCCGCGACCCGAGTAGCCAGGCGCTGCCCACAGGTGAAACCGGCGAGATCTGCCTGCGTGGCTTCCATGTGATGCAGGGGTACTTTGAGGACCGCGCAGCGACCGCCGAAGCCATCGACAGCGAGGGCTGGCTGCACACCGGGGATGTCGGGCGCCTGGACGCTTCGGGCAACCTGATCATCACCGACCGCCTCAAGGACCTGTTCATCGTGGGCGGTTTCAACTGCTACCCGGCGGAGATCGAAGCCACCTTGATCGATCACCCGGCGATCGCCCAGGTGGCGGTGGTGGGCGTGGCCGACGAGCGCATGGGCGAGGTGGGGTGTGCCTGTGTGGTGCTGCGCGAAGGCCAGCAGCTGCAGGCCCAGGAGCTGGTCGCCTGGAGCCGGGAGCGCATGGCCAACTACAAGGTGCCCCGGCAGGTGCGCTTCATGGCGTCGTTGCCGCTCAATCCTTCGGCGAAGGTGGCCAAGAACGAGCTGCGCACATTGCTCGCAGCGAGCGCCAGCCAACCCGCCTAGGCCAGATGGATGATGCCTGCGCGCCGCCGGCGCTCCACGCTGCGCCGGCGACCCACAACAAGAACAAGGAAACCTGCATGGCTAGGCACGACTCACGTATCTGCAAGGACGTATTCCCCGGCGCGGCGTTGCTGACACTGGCAGTGGCCTGTACCCAGGCCAATGCCGGTCCGCGGCTGGAACTGGGCGAGAACACTACCCTGGATACCTCGCTGACCGTCAACTACACGGCCTCGATGCGCACCGCCAAACCTGCGCAGCAATACCTCGGCGACCCGAACAACGATGACGGCTCGCGCAATTTCAAGCGGGGCTCGCTGGTCAACAATCGCGTCAGCGTGTTCGGCGAGATGCTGCTCAAGCACGACAACCTCGGAGCGGTGTTGCGTGGCAGTCACTTCTACGACGACGTCTACCACGACCTCAACGACAACGACTCGCCCGGCACGGTGAACAAGATCGGCCGTGCCAACGGCTTCAGCGAGGACACCCGGCACCTGAGCGGCAGCAAGGCGCGCCTGCTGGACGCCTACGTCTACGGCAACTTCGACGTCGCCGACAATCAGTACCTGTCGCTCAAGGTCGGCCGCCATCTGGTCGCCTGGGGCGAGAGCCTGTTCTGGGCCAACATCAGCCAGGGCCAGGCGCCTGTGGACGCTACCAAGTTCAACGTCCCGGGGACCGAAGCCAAGGATGCCTACCTGCCGGTTGGCCAGGTGTCGGCGTCCTGGTCGCTGAACGAAGACCTGACCCTGGTCGGTTTCTACCAGTACGAGTGGGAAAAGACCCAGCTGAACCCGGTCGGCGACTTCTTCGGCAGCGATACCTTTGGCCCCGGCGCCGAGTTCTACCGGCTCGGGGCTGGCGTGGTCGACAGCCTGCCCGCTGCGCAGGCCGTGGCCTATGCGGGCGATGTCGAGCCCCGCGACAGCGGCCAGTGGGGGCTGGGCGTTCGTTATCGAGTGACCGACAACACCGAGGTCGGCCTGTTCCACTATCGCTACCACGAGCGCGTGGGGTCCCTGTTCTTCGACTTCAGCGGGCAGACCCAGTATTCATCGCTGGACGACATCGGCCGTTATGCCAGCGCAGGCAGTGGTCCGGTGTATCGCCTGGGGTACCTGGACGATGTGGAATTGACCGGGATGAGCTTCAGTTCCAAGCTGGGCGATTCAGTGCAGTTCGCGGGCGACCTGAGCTACCGTGACGGCGCGGCGGTGTACCTGAACAACGGTGCGCCCGCGCGGGGCCAGATCTGGCAAGGCAACCTCAATGGCAGCTACATCCTTGGCCCAAGCTTCCTGGCCCAGCAGACCACCTTCATGGCCGAGGTCGTGCACCAGCATATCCAGGGCGTTGATACCGTGCACATCAGCGGTGGCGGCCCGGGCGTGGATGGCAGTTTCAATCAGTTCGAGTCCGCCACCCAGACCCGCGGCCAGACCTTGCTCGGCGTCAGCGCGTTCATGGAACACCCGGGCATCGCCGATGGCTTCGACCTGATCACGCGCGTGTCCTGGACACAGAATCTCGACGGCAGTGCCTATCAGGGACTGGGCCGCGATGAGAAACGCCTGACCGTGGGTGGCGACATCAAGTACCTGGGCAACTTCCAGGTCGGCCTGACCTACGTGGCCTACCTCAGCTCGCCGGACATTGCCCAGGGACGCATGCTCGCGGACCGCGACTACCTGTCGTTCAACACCAAATACACTTTCTGATAACAAGGGCCCTGCCATGCACACGTCCCCGTTCAGCCCGATTACCCTGGGCCCGCTCACCCTCAAGAACCGCTTCATCAAGGCCGCCACAAACGAGGGCATGAGCACCCAGGGCCTGCCTTCGCGACAGTTGGTCAAGCTGCATGCCGACCTTGCCCGTGGCGGCGTGGCGCTGACCACCGTGGCCTACTGCGCGGTCAGCCAGGATGGCCGCACCTTGCCCAATCAACTGTCACTGACCCGTGAGAGCCTGCCGCATTTCAAGGCCCTGACCGATGAGGTTCACCGCGAGGGCGGGTTGGCCAGCGCGCAGATCACCCACGGTGGCTGCTTCACGTTCATTCGCGAGCGCGCCACCCGCTACCCGCTGTCGGCCAGCGGCGGTTTCAACAAGATCGGCATGATGAGCGGCATGTTCTTCAAGCAGGCCATGACCGAAGACGACATGCGCCAGGTGGTGCAGGACTTTGCACAGGGCGCCCGCACGGCCCGCGAGGCAGGGTTCGATGCCGTGGAAATCCACATGGGCCACGGTTACCTGCTCAGCCAGTTCATCTCGCCGATGTACAACAAGCGGCGCGACCAGTACGGCGGCAGCCTGGAAAACCGCCTGCGCTTTCCGCGCCGTGTGCTGCGGGCCGTGCTCGATGCGGTCGGCCGCGACCTGGCGGTGATCTGCAAGTACAGCGTCACCGAAGGCGTGCGGGCCGGCAACAGCGCCGAGGACGGCGCACAGATCGCGCGCATGCTCGAACAGGAGGGCGCCCACCTGCTGGTGCTCAGCGCAGGCATGAACGCCGAGTCGATCACCACCATGTTTGGCTCCTCCTTCCCCAAGGAAAACCGCGTCCAGCAGAAGAACCCGGTCATCGCCCTGGCGATGAAGATCCAGCGCCTACGCGACCCGCAGGTCGAGTTTCGCGAACTGTACCTGCTCGAACATGCACGCAAGGTGAGGGCGGCGGTGAAGATGCCGCTGGCGTACCTGGGCGGTGCCAGGAGCTTGCAGAGCATCGAGCAGGTGCTGGCCGAAGGCTTCGACATGGTCGCCATGGGCCGCGTGCTGCTGGCCGAGAAGGACTATGTCGAGAAGCTTGCCAGCGGCGCCAGCAAGGACTCGATCTGCACCGCCTGCAACCGTTGCGTGGCGATGATGTACACCCCGGGCGGGACGTCCTGTGTGCTCGGCAAGCCAGGTGATGCCGAACTCAACCGGCAACCGGCCGGGGTTGTCCTGAAGGCTGGCTGAAGCCCGGCAGCCATCGCCGGTTTCGCCGGTGAAGGCTGCCTTTCAGGTTTCAACCGTGGCGCAGGAACTCCAGGCAGCTGCGGTTGAACAGGTCGCGGTGCTCCACCTGCACCCAGTGCCCGCAGCGGTTGAGCACGATGAAACGAGCGTGCGGCGCGCGGTCAATGATGCGCTGGGCACCGCCGACCGGGTTGAAGTTGTCGTTGCTTCCCCAGAAACCGAGGATCGGACACTGCAGCTCGCCCAGGCGCGATTCCATGTTCGGTACCTGCATGGTACTGAACAGAGTCTTCGGCTGGGTGCGCGCGACCGCCACGCGTTCGAGCAGCAGGCTCTGCGGCAGGATCGAGTCATCGAACAGCTGCAGGCGCATCATGCTGCGCATCTCTTCAAGCCCGACGGGGCCTGCGTTGAACAGGCTGACCATGCGCACGATGCCTTCCATCCTGAAGTACGTCTCGCGCTCCTCGACACCGCCGGGTGCCAGCAGGATCAGGCGTTCGATCCGCGAGGGCAGGCGCAGCGCCATGCCCAGGGCAATCGCGCCGCCCAGGGAATTGCCGAGCACGGTGCAGCGGTCGATGTCCAGTGCATCGAGCAGGCCGGTCACGCTGTCGATGAAAAACGCCAAATCATACTGCACGTCCTCGGGCTTGTCGGAACGCCCGAACCCGGGCAGGTCGACCACCAGGTTGCGGTAGCCGGCATCGGTGAACTGCGGATAGTTGCCCTTGAAGTTGCTGAAGCCGCTGGCTCCTGGGCCGCTGCCGTGCAGCCAGACCACCACCGGGCCTGTGCCCTCGTCCAGGTAGTGCAGGCGCAGGCCGCTGGGCAGCGTCAGGTAATGGCCGGTAGGTAGCGGCAAGTCTTCGGATTGGCTCATGTCGGGTCTCCGGATCGGCTGAAAGGGGGGCGAAGGTCCGGCCCGGATGAGCGGGTCGCGGTGCCTGGGTCGCGCCCCTGGATGATCCGTTTCATGGATAGGCCCGGCATCGTCCGTTCAGACCACGGCCCGGTGGGGCGGCGTTAGTCCTATCGGACGATGCCTGGGGCGCGGGCACGGCCAATCATGCAGGCGAACGGCCTGTCGCTGGTCGACAGGCTCCAACGCACCGCAGGAGAACGCTATGAAGTTGCTGAACAAAGTTGTGTTTGTCACGGGGGCGGCGCAGGGCATGGGGCAGGCCATGGTGCGCCGCTTCGTCACCGAAGGCGCCAGGGTTGTCGCGGTCGATCTCGACCAGGCGGCCCTGGTCGAAAGCCTGGGCGATCTCGCGGACCTGCAGGACCGTGTCCTGGCCCTGGCCTGCAATGTCGCGGACGGGGCCTGTGTCGCCGATGCCATGGGCCAGGTCGAAACGCGCTTTGGCGGGCTGGATATCCTGATCAACAACGCAGGCGTCGGTGCTTTCGACAGCTTCCTGGAAACCTCGGACGAAAGCTGGGCACGCGTGCTTGGGGTCAACCTCGGCGGTACCTTCCTGTGCTGCCGTGAAGGCGCGCGCCTGATGGTCAAGGGCCAGCGCAAAGGGGTGATCATAAACCTCTCGAGTACCGCCGCGCTCACCGGCGAAGGACCAAGCCACTACTGCGCCTCGAAGGCCGCAGTGATGGGCCTGACCCGCTCGATCGCCCGGGAACTGGCGCCGTCGGGTATTCGCGTGAACACGCTGGTACCGGGCCCGACCAACACCCCGATGATGGCCGGCGTCGCCGAGGAGCACATGCAGGCGATGCTCAGGAATGTGCCCCTGGGCCGGCTGTGCGAAACCGATGAGATCGCCAGCGTGGCGGTGTTCCTGGCCAGCGACGATGCCAGTTTCATCACCGGGCAGAACATCGCCGTCAACGGCGGCATGGCCTTCATCTAAGGGGAACGCACGATGAGCAGACGACTGCAGGGCAAGATCGCTTTCATCACCGGCGCAGGTTCCGGGATCGGCCAGGCCACGGCGTTGAGATTTGCCGAGGAGGGCGCCATCGTGGTGCTCTGCGGGCGGCGCGCACAGCCTCTGGAACAGGTGCTGGAGCAGATCCGCGCGGCGGGCGGGCAGGGCGACATCGCCGTGGCCGACGTGAGCGACGAGAAGGCCTATGTCGGCGCGCTGGAAGCCGCCGCGCAGCGCCACGGGCGCCTGGATATCCTGGTCAACAACGCCATGGCCTACACCTGGGGCGGCATCGACAGCCTGTCCACCGCCGACTGGCACGCCAACTTCGCCACCACCGTCGATGGCACGTTCTGGGGAACCCGTACCGCCATGCGCCTGATGAAGGACCAGGGCGGCGGCGCCATCGTCAACATCGCCTCGATCTGCGGCCTGTTCGGCACCGCCTGGATGGCCGGCTACTCGGCCGCCAAGGCCGCGGTCATCAACTTCAGCCGCGCGGCGGCCAGCGAGGGCGCCTGCCACGGGATCCGCTGCAACGTGGTGATTCCCGGGGTAGTCGACACGCCGGCCACGGCAGGCATGCTAGGCGATGAGAAAACCCGCGCCAACACCGAGAAGGTGATCCCCATGAAGCGCGTCGGGCTGCCGGTGGAGCTTGCCAACGCGATCCTGTTCCTGGCCAGCGATGAAGCGTCCTATGTCACCGGCGCCAGCCTGGCGGTGGATGGCGGGCGCAGTTCGGACCTGTACACGGTGCTCGAGTGATGAGCCTGGAGACGGTTTCGCTCGAGGCGCGCATCGAGCGCCTGGAGTCGCTCGACGCCATCCGGCAGTTGGCGGGCAAGTACGCGCTGGCCCTCGACATGCGCGACATGGATGCCATGGCCAACTGCTTCGTGCCCGATGTGAAAGTCGGCCGGGACAAGCGCGGCAGGGTGCACCTCAAGGCATGGCTGGACGACACCATGCGCCGCCAGTTCCATGGCACCTCGCATCACCTGGGCCAGCACATCATCGAGTTCACCGATGCCGACCATGCCACCGGCGTGGTGTATTCGAAGAACGAGCATGAGACCGGGCCTGAGTGGGTGATCATGCAGATGCTCTACTGGGACGATTACCAGCGGGTCGACGGCCGCTGGTGCTTCCGTCGCCGCTTGCCCTGCTACTGGTATGCGACGGACCTGAACAGGCCGCCCATTGGCGGGATGAAGATGCGCTGGCCGGGACGGGAGCCTTATGCCGGCAGCTTCCATGAGCTGTTTCCCTCTTGGGATGTGTTCTGGGCGCAGCGGCCAGACAAGGACAGCCTGCCGCAGATCGCCGAGCCCGCGCCTGTGGAGCGGTTCCTGGCGACGATGCGCCAGGGCGCAGGAGATCCCCGGATACGCGTCAGGTAACGCTGGTAGTGGGGTAGCGGGGCAGTCCGGGCTGCCCCGCTGTCTTGCTCAGGCGCGGGGTTCGCGTGGCATTCCCAGTGCCCGCTCCGCAATGATGTTGCGCTGGATTTCATTACTCCCGCCGTACAGCGTGTCGGCCCGGCTGAACAGGAACAACGCCTGCAGCCGGCTGAGCTGGTACGGCTCGCCTTCGAGCAGTTCTGCCTCATCGCCCAGCACATCCATGGCCAGCTTGCCCAGTTCGGCATGCCAGGTCGACCAGGCCAGCTTGTAGATCATCGCCTCGCGCCGCAGGCTGCCATCCTGGGGGCCAGACAACATGCGCAGCGAGTTGTAGCGCAAGACTTTCAAGCCGGCCCACGCCTGGGCGATGCGTTGGCGCAGGAGCGGGTCGCGCTCCGCGCCGTTGCGCCGTGCCACCTCGATCACCTGCGCGAGCTCGTTGTGAAACTGCATCTGCTGCCCCAGAGTCGAGGCGCCGCGCTCAAAGCCCAGCAAGGCCATGGCGATCTTCCACCCTTCGCCGGGCTGGCCGACCATGTTGTCCACGCCCGTGCGCGCCTGGTCGAAGAACACTTCGTTGAATTCGCTGCTGCCGGTCAGCTGCTGGATCGGTTGTACGCGCACCTGCGCCTGGTCCATGGGCACCAGCAGGAACGACAGGCCATGGTGACCACGGCTGCCGGGCTCGGTGCGCGCCAGCACGAAGCACCAGTCGGACTCATGGGCCAGTGAAGTCCAGACCTTCTGCCCGCTGATCAGCCAGTGCTCGCCGCGCTCATCGAGGCGCGCGCGGGTCTGTACATTGGCCAGGTCCGACCCGGCACCAGGCTCCGAATAGCCTTGGCACCAGTACTGCGTGCCCGACAGGATGCCTGGCAGGAAGCGTTGTTTCTGCGCTGCGGTGCCGAACGCGGCAAGCGTCGGGCCCACCAGGCCTTCGCCAATATGCCCCATGCGTCCCGGGCCGCCAGCGCGGGCGTACTCCTCATGGAAAATCACCTGGCGAGGCAGGCTCAAACCCCGGCCGCCGTCCTCTTCGGACCAGCCCACGCCGACCCAGCCGCCCGCCGCCAGTTCGCGTTCCCAGGCTTTGCGTTCGCTGGAAAAGCTGTGTTCGTCGCCCGGCCCGCCGCGAAAGCGAAGGGCGGTGAAATCACCGCGCAGGTGTTCGCTCAGCCAGTGCGCGACCTCCTTGCGAAAGGCTTCATCCTCGGCGTTGAATCCGATTTTCATAGTGAGTCTCCAAGAATCCGCGACGCCAGGCGCTCACGGTGCAGCGCCGGGCTGCCGAGCAGTTGCTCGCTGGCGCGGGCGCGTTTGAAATACAGATGGGGGTCGTATTCCCAGGTAAAGCCGACCCCGCCGTGCAACTGGATCGACTCGGCCGCGCAGTGGAAAAACGCCTCGCTGGCGTGGATCTGCGCGGTAGCGCACGCCTCCAGCAGTTCTTCGGCCACGGCAGGGTCGCCTTGCGGGTCGAGACGCTCCTGGGCCACGCAAGCGGCGTACCAGCTGGCGGAGCGCGCGCACTCGAGCTCCAGCATCAGGTCGGCGCAACGATGCTTGACTGCCTGGAAACTGGCGATCGGACGGCCGAACTGCTGGCGCTGGGCGGTGTAGGCGAGCGTCAGGTCCAAGGCGTGCTGCGCCCCACCGGTCTGCTCGGCGGCAAGGCCGATCCCGGCGATCAGCAGCGTGTCACGCAGCAGCGGCCACCCTTGGCCTGCGCTGCAGAGCAACTGCGCTTCGCTCACGGCCACGTCCAGGAACTCCAGGTTGGCCAGGCGGCGGGTCTGGTCGAGGGTGGGCAGCGTGCGGTGACTGATGCCGGCACTCTCGGCGGGCACGGCGAACAGGCTGATGCCGGCCTGACCCTCGCTGCCCGGCGAACGTGCGGCGACGATCAGCAGCTGGGCGTCACCGCCGTCGAGTACCTGAAGGTACGTGCCGCTCAGGCGGTAACCATCTTCACCGGGCACGGCCAGCGCCTGCACGCTCTCGGATTCGAGCCCCGGCTGGCTGGCGAAGGCCAGCGTGGCCGTAGCGCCGGCGGCAATTTCGCCGAGCCAGCGTTCCTGTGCCGCAGGGTTCTCGGCCAGCAGCAGCGCCGGCGTGGCCAGGCACGTGGTGGCCAGCAGCGGCCCGCACAGCAGATGGCGGCCGCTCTGCTCCAGCAGGATCGCAAGGTCCACGAACCCTTGTCCCAGTCCGCCAAAGCGCTCGGGAACGATCAGCGCCGGCCAGCACAGCTCCTGCGCGATCTGCTGCCACACCTGCCGGTCATGTCCCTCGGGCCGGGCCATGGCCGCGCGCACCGCCTGCGAATCGCTGGCCTGGGCCAGAAAGCGGGCGGCGCTGTCCTGAATCATCCGTTGTTCTTCGTTGAATGCGAACTCCATAAGCGTTGGTCTCTGGTACGGCGGAGGAAGACCCGAGTCTAGGAGCGCTGCTCGGGCGGCCGAATCATTGAAACGGACTAGACCCCCGCCAGGCCGCGGGCCTTGGCTGCGTAGTCTCAACGGACGATGAGGGCAGTGGCCGTGATTCGCACAATGGCGGCATATCCCCACTCTGCCATCCAGGAGCAGCGGCATGATCGAGATTCGCGGTTTGAGCTACTTCGTCGCCCAGTGCGCAGACCTCAGCCAGTGGCAGCGCTATGCCGTGGAAGTGTTGGGCATGCAGGTGAGCCCGGCGCCAGCGGGCGGGCTGTACGTGAAGATGGATGAGCGTCCGTTTCGGATGCTCATCGAGGAGGGCAGCGAACCGCGTTATCTGGCCTCGGGCTGGGAGCTCGCCTCGCAAGCGGCGTTCGAGACTGCCCTTGCTCATCTGGATGCCTGCGGCATCGAATGGCAAGCGGGCAGCGCCGAGCAGATCGAACAGCGCGGTGTGCAGGCATTGGTCAGCCTCGCCGACCCCTCCGGCAACCGTCATGAGCTGAGCTGGGGGCATCGCTCCGACTGCCAGCCGTTCACCTCGCCCCAAGGTGTGCCGCGCTTCATCACCGGCGACATGGGGCTGGGCCACACGGTGCTGCCAGCGCCCCAGTTCGACGCCACCCTGGCCTTCGCCAAGGACGTGCTCGGCTTCGAGCTTTCGGACATCTTCAACTTCCGCCCCGACCCGTCGGCCGCGCCGATCCGCATCCATTTCCTGCATTGCCGCAACGCCCGCCATCACAGCCTGGCACTGGCCGAATACCCGGTGCCCTCGGGCTGCGTGCACGTGATGGTCGAGGTCGACTCGATGACCGAGGTCGGCCGTGCCCATGACCGCCTGCTTGCCCATGACGTGCGCCTCTCGGCAACCCTGGGCCAGCACCTGAACGACCGCATGACCAGCTTCTACATGAAGACCCCGTCGGCGTTCGACCTGGAGTACGGATTTGGTGGCCTGCAAGTCGACTGGGCCGAGCATTCGGCTTTCGAATTCACCCGCGTGAGCATCTGGGGTCACGACTTTTCGGTCGGCCAACAGTAAGGAACCTGCACATGAACAAACAATTGACGGCGGCGGACGCTGTCGCGCAACTGCGCGATGGCATGACCATCGGCTTTGGTGGCTGGGGGCCTCGGCGCAAGCCGATGGCGATTGTCCGCGAGATCCTGCGCTCACCGCTCAAGGACCTCACCGTGGTCGCCTACGGGGGGCCGGAAGTGGGCATGCTGTGCGCAGCCGGCAAAGTGCGCAAACTGGTCTTCGGCTTTGTCACGCTCGACGCCATTCCACTGGAGCCTCACTACCGCAAGGCGCGCGAGGCGGGCGAACTGGAGCTGCTGGAGCTCGACGAGGGCATGTTCCAGTGGGGCCTTCGCGCCGCGGGCATGCGCTTGCCGTTCCTGCCTACCCGGTGCGGCCTGGCCACCGATGTCACGCGGCTCAATCCCGCCCTCAAGACCGTGGCCTCGCCCTATGCCGACGGCGAAGTCCTGCTGGCGATGCCGGCGCTTGAACTCGACGTGGCGTTTCTCCACGTCAACGTGGCCGACCGCCTCGGCAACTGCCTTGTCAGCGGCCCCGACCCGTACTTCGATCACCTGTTCGCCCGCGCTGCACAGCAGTGCTTTGTGTCCTGTGAGCGGCTGGAGGAGCGCTTGTCCCTGACGGCCGAGCAGGCGCGGGGCAATACCTTCGAGCGCTACCTGGTGACCGGTGTGGTGCATGCGCCGCTGGGCGCGCATCCGACCTCCTGCCCGTCGGACTACGGCTGGGACATGTCGCACCTCAAGGCCTACGTCGCCAGCAGCCAGCAAGAGCAGGGCTGGGCCGAGTACGTGAAGACCTACGTGGCCCCAGGCGAACAGGCCTACCAAGACGCCAATGGTGGCGCTGCACGCATGGGCGCACTGCCCCTGCCTGTGTTCTGAGGAGAATTGAACAATGTCTGCCAACTGTGAGTTCACCCTCGCCGAACTGATGATCGTCGCAGCGTCCGAAGCCTGGCGCGGCGATGGCGAAGTGATTGCCTCGGGCCTCGGGGTTATCCCGCGCCTGGGTGCAAGCCTGGCCAAGCTCACCCACAGCCCGCACCTGCTGATGACCGACAGTGAAGCGTTTCTGGTCGAAGAGCCGGTACCGTTGGGGCCGAGGGAGGGCGAGCCGCCGCGCTATTCAGGCTATCTGTCGTTCGAGCGGGTATTCGAATGCGTCTGGGGCGGGCGCCGTCACGCGATGATCGGCCCTAGCCAGGTCGACCGCTGGGGCCAGACCAACTTGTCCTGCAT
Source organism: Pseudomonas fluorescens (assembly GCF_902498185.1). Taxonomy (GTDB): domain Bacteria; phylum Pseudomonadota; class Gammaproteobacteria; order Pseudomonadales; family Pseudomonadaceae; genus Aquipseudomonas; species Aquipseudomonas fluorescens_BS. The sequence continues at coordinate 659,572 of NZ_CABVIX010000001.1, forward strand.
CGGCGACTACCAGAAACCCAGGACGGCGATCCTCGGTGTGCGCGGCCTGCCGGGCAACAGCATCAATCACCTCAATTCCTTCTTCGTGCCCAATCACAACACCCGGGTGTTCGTCTCGGGCGAGGTGGACATGGTGTCGGGCGTCGGCTTCAAGGCCGAGCGCTGGCCCGAGGGAGTACGGCGCGACCTGATGGACATCCGCTGCGTGGTGACCGACCTCTGCACCCTGGACTTCGACGGCCCCGAGCGCGCGGCGCAGGTCCGCACGCTGCACCCTGGGGTGAGCTTCGACGAGGTCCAGGACAAGACCGGCTTCCCCTTGCTGCGCTCGCCAACGGTGCAGGAAACCGCGCACCCGAGCGCCGAGCAGCTGGCGCTGATTCGCCGGCTCGATCCGCACGACTACCGTGGCGCCGCGATCAAGGGCAACCCGCCCGGCATCCGCACCGCCTGAACCCGAGGAGCGCCATCATGCACAGCAGCGACAGCCCGTTCGTGGTCCGCGAGGACCGGGCGGTCTACGAGACCGACGCCCCCGTGCTCTACAGCGTGAGCGAGCACATCGCCACGCTGACCCTGAACCGCCCCGATTTCCACAACGCGCAGAACTCGCAGATGACCTACGCGCTTGATGCCGCGCTGCGCCAGGCGGTCGACGATGACCAGGTCAAGGTCATTGTGCTGCGGGGCGCCGGCAAGCATTTCTGCGCCGGGCACGACATCGGCACGCCCGGGCGGGACATCGACAAACCGTTCGAGCGCGCCCATCTGTGGTGGGACCACACCAACAAGCCCGGGGGCGAGCAGCTGTACGCCCGCGAGCAGGAGGTCTACCTGGGCATGTGCCGGCGTTGGCGCGACTTGCCCAAGCCCACCATCGCCATGGTCCACGGTGCCTGTATCGCCGGCGGGCTGATGCTGGCCTGGGTCTGCGACCTGATCGTCGCAAGCGACGATGCGTTCTTCCAGGACCCGGTCGTGCGCATGGGGATCCCGGGCGTGGAGTATTTTGCGCATCCCTACGAGCTCAACCCGCGTATCGCCAAGGAGTTCCTGTTCACCGGCGAGCGCATGACCGCGGCACGTGCCCATGCGATGGGCATGGTCAACCGGATCGTCCCGGCCGCCGAGCTCGAGGCCGCCACCTACGCCCTGGCCGCCAACGTCGCACGCCAGCCGCGCATGGGCCTGGCGCTGACCAAGCAGGCGATCAACCATGTTGAAGACCTGCAAGGCAAGCGGGCGGGCATGGATGCGGCATTCGCCTGGCACCATTTTGCCCATGCGCACAATGAGCTGCTGTCCGGTGACAAGCTCGCCGGTTTCGATGCCAAGGCCATGGCCCAGGCCAACCGCCAGGAGCGTTCGTGATGGGTGCCTGGATGCACACGGCGCTCACCGAGGCCCTGGGTTGCCGTTACCCGATCGTGCAGACAGCCATGGGCTGGGTGGCCGATGCCAACATGGTGATTGCCACCACCCACGCAGGCGGTTTCGGCTTTTTAGCGGCGGCGACCTTGGCCAGCAAAGACCTCGAAGGCGAGATCCGCAAGGTCCTCGATGCCACCGGGAGCAGTAACTTCGGCCTCAACTTTCACATGTTCCAGGACAACGCCGCGCAGTGCGTGGACCTGGCCATCCGTTATCGCCTGCGCGCGGTCAGTTACGGGCGGGGCCCGGATGCCCAGACCATCGCCCGCTTCAAGGCCGCCAAGGTGCTGTGCATCCCCACGGTCGGGGCGCTCAAGCACGCGCTCAAGGCCCAGGCGCTGGGCGCCGATCTGATCACCATCCAGGGCGGCGAGGGCGGTGGCCATACCGGCGGTGTGCCCAGCTCGATCCTGCTGCCCCAGGTGCTTGATGCGGTCGAAGTGCCGGTGATCGCGGCCGGTGGCTATTCCACCGGCCGCGGCCTGGCCGCGGCCCTGGCGGCGGGCGCGAGCGGCATCGCCATGGGCACGCGCTTTCTCATGACCCGCGAATCGCCTACCCCGGCCTCGACCCTGGCGCGTTACCTGGCGGTCGCCGACCCCCAGCACGTGCGGGTGACCACCGCGGTGGACGGCATGCGTCACCGAATGATCGAAAACCCATTCATCAACCGCCTCGAACAGGCCGGATCCTTCACGCGCCTGCGCATCGCCCTGAGCAGTGCCTGGCAGTGGAAGCAGCACACCGGCATGAGCGCCGGCCATCTGTTGAAGGTGCTGTTGCGCGGCCTGCGCGAAGACCCCGCCGCCCTGTCGGAGCTGGTCATGGCGGCGAACCAGCCGGTCTTGCTTCAACGCTCGATGGTCGACGGCCTGCCCGATGAAGGCATCTTGCCGAGCGGGCAGGTGGCGGCGGCCATCGATGAACTGCTCAGTTGCGCCGACGTGATCGAAGGCATCGCCCGCGATGCCGGGCGTTGCCTGGACGCGCTCATCGCCCGGCGCGGGCCGGTATGTGAACCCTCATGGTCCGTTCGCCTGGCGAACACTGGAGAAGCCTTGTGAATGCCGCCTTTACCACTGAACTGAACGCGGGCGTCGCCGAGCTGGTGATCGCCAACCCACCGGTCAATGCGCTGGACAGCCAGCAATGGCAGGCCCTGGCAGAGCAGATCGACGCCCTCGGCGCCGATCCCGAGGTGCGCGTCATCGTGATTCGCGCCGAAGGCCGCGGCTTTTGCGCCGGCGTCGATATCAAGGAGCTCGACGCCCATCCTGAGCGGATCGTTGCGGTCAATGCGGGCAACTACGCAACGTTCAAGGCCGTGCACCGCAGCCCGGTGCCGGTGATCGCTGCCGTGCACGGTTATGTGCTGGGCGGCGGCATTGGCATCACCGGGGCTGCGGACATCGTCGTGGCGGCCGACTGCGCCACGTTCGCGCTGCCGGAAGTCGACCGCGGCGCCATGGGCGGCGGCGCCCACCTGCAGCGGCTGTTCGGCGTGCAGAAGGTGCGCTACCTGTTCTTCACCGGCGACAGCATCGGCGCCCAGGAAGCCAGCCGCTACGGCTTCATCGAGCGGGTCGTGCCGCGCGAGCAGTTGCGCGAGACCGCGCTGGAAATCGCGGCGCGTATCGCCAGCAAGAGCTCAGCCATGATCCGCATCGCCAAGGAAGCGCTCAACGGCATTGAGGACGGGAACCTGGAGGACAAGTACCGCTGGGAGCAGGGCTTCACCTTGCAGGCCTACAACAGCCCGGATTCGGCGGAGACGCGCCGGGCCTTCGTCGAAAAACGCGACGCGAAGTTCTGAGGGCGCGCCATGCAGCTTACCTATACACCTGAACAGATCGACTTTCGCGCCGAAGTGCGCGCCTGGCTCAAGCACAATCTGCCCAAGCAGCCCTTGGCCAGTTATGACACCCGTGAGGGCTTCGAGCAGCACCGCGCCTGGGAGGCCAAGCTGTTCGAGAGCCGCCTCTCCATGGTGATGTGGCCGGCCGACCTTGGCGGGCGTGGTTGCGGCCTGATCGAATGGCTGATCTTCGAGGAAGAATACTACGGCGCCGGCGCGCCCATGCGGGTCAACCAGAACGGCCAGTTGCTGCTCGGCCCGACCCTCATGGAGTTCGGCACCCAGGCGCAGAAACAGCGCTTTCTGCCACGCATGGCGGCCAGCCTGGACATGTGGGCCCAAGGCTGGTCGGAGCCCAACGCGGGTTCGGACATGGCCGCGATCACCAGCAAGGCGGTGCTCGACGGCGACAGCTATGTGCTGAGCGGGCAGAAGACCTGGTCCACCCGTGCGACCTTCGCCGACTGGCTGTTCGGCCTGTTCCGCAGCGAGCCGGGTTCGAGCCGTCACCACGGTCTGTCGTTCCTGATGGTGCCGCTGGATGCCCCAGGCGTGAGCATCCGCCCGATCAAGGCCCTCAACGGCAAGGACGCCTTTGCCGAAGTGTTTTTCGACGAGGTGCGGGTGCCGCTGGAAAACCGCATTGGCGCGCAAGGCGAAGGGTGGCACGTAGCGATGGCCACGGCGGGCTTCGAGCGCGGCTTGCTGCTGCGCTCGCCCGCGCGTTTCCAGTACACCGCCCGCCGGCTGGTGGAACTGTACCAGGCGCACCGCGACAGCGCCGACCGTGATCCGGGTCTGCGCGACGCCGTGCAGGACTGCTGGATGGCAGCCGAGGCCTATGCCCTCAGCGCCTATCACACGGTAGGACGCCTGAGCCAGGGTGCGCAGATCGGCGCCGAGTCGAGCATCAACAAGATCATCTGGTCGGAGCTGGACCTGAAGATGCATGACACGGCCATGCGCCTGCTCGGCGCGCGCGGCGAACTACTCGCCAGTGCGCCTGCCGCCGGGGATGCGGCGGGCTGGCTGGAAGGTTTCCTGTTTGCCCAGTCCGGGCCTATCTACGCCGGCACCAACGAAATCCAGCGCAACATCATTGCCGAGCGGATGCTCGGTTTGCCGAAGTAGGAGCAGGCCATGGACTTCACTTTCAGCGATGACCAACTCACGTTTCGCGAGGCCATCAGCCGTTTCCTGATGACCGAAGCGGCCCCGGAGATGCTCCGGGAGATCTGGGACACCGACGCCGGCCGCTCGCCGGACCTGCGCAACAAGATCGCCGCCCAGGGCCTCACCGCCTTGTCGGTGCCCGAGGCCGAGGGCGGGCTGGGCATGGACGATGTGGCCTGGTCACTGATGACCCAGGAGCTGGGCTACTACGCCATTCCCGACTCTCTGGCCGACACCGCCTATGTCGCGGCGGGGCTTCTGAGCGCACTGGAGCCCGGCCATCCGGCGCGTTCGCGTCTGCTGCCACGCATCGCCGAAGGCAGCGTGCGCATGGCGGTCGGCCATCCGGTCAATCCGCTGGTGAGCGACGCTCAGCTGGCCGAAATCCTGATTCTGTTCGAGGGCGATGCCGCGCATGCGGTGCCCCGCAGCGAAGTGGATGTTCAGGCCAACCCGAGCATCGACGCCTCACGTCGCCTGGGCAAGGTGAGCTGGCGCCCGAGCCCCGCTACCTTGCTGGTCAGCGGCGAGCAGGGCAGGGCGTTGCAGGCGCGCATGCTCGACCGCGGCGCTTTGTCGGTGGCCGGGCAACTGCTGGGTCTCGCCCAGCGCATGCTGGACCTGTCCGTGGACTATGTGGCCCAGCGCAAACAGTTCGGCAAGCCCATCGGCAGCTTCCAGGCGGTCAAGCATCACCTGGCCGACGTCGCCCGGCAGATCGAGCACGCCAAGCCGGTGCTGTACCGCGGCGCCCATGGGCTGGCGCAAGACGAGGCGAGTGCCGGGCGCTGGGTGTCCCAGGCGCGCCTGGCCTGCTGCGAAGCCAGCTGGCTGGCAGCGCGCAAGGCGATCCAGGTGCACGGCGCAATGGGGTACACCTGGGAGGTCGACCTGCAGATGTTCATGAAGCGAGCGTGGTCGCTGGATGCGGCCTGGGGCGATCGTGGATTCCATAAATCCCGTGTCGGCGAGTACCTGTTCGCCGCTGGCGCCCGGCTTGGCCCGGGCCATACCTTCGAGGACTGAACCATGGCCCAGGCCTATATCATCGATGCCCTGCGCACACCGACGGGCAAGCGCAAGGGGGCGTTATCCGAGGTTCACGCCATCGACCTGGGCGCGCATGTGCTCAAGGCGCTGGTGGCGCGCAACGGCATCCCTGCCGAGGATTACGACGATGTGATCTTTGGCTGCGTCGACACCGTCGGCGCCCAGGCGGGCGATATCGCCCGCACCAGCTGGCTCGCCGCGGGGCTGCCCCTGTGCGTGCCCGGCACCACCGTGGACCGTCAATGCGGTTCGTCGCAACAGGCGTTGCATTTTGCTGCCCAGGCCGTGATGAGCGGCACCCAGGATGTGATCGCCGTGGGCGGTGTGCAGACCATGACGAGCATTCCCATCGGCGCCGCGATGCTCGCGGGCCAGCCACTGGGCTTTTCCGATCCGTTCAGTGGCAGTGCCGGTTGGCGCGCCCGCTTTGGCGATCAGCCGGTGAACCAGTTCTACGCCGCCCAGCGCATCGCCGAGCATTGGCAGCTGAGCCGTGAACACATGGAAGGCTTTGCGCTGGAGAGCCATCGGCGCGCCCTTGCGGCGGTGCACAGTGGCCGCTTCGACCGCGAGATCGTGGCGTACCAGGCGCTGCGCCAAGACGAAACACCACGTCAGACCAGTCTTGAGAAGATGGCCGGCCTGGAGCCGGTCGATCCACGCTATCCGCTGATCACTGCGGCCGTGTCCAGCCAGACCTGCGATGCCTCGGCTGCGTTGCTGATCGTCTCGGAGGCGGCGCTCAAACGCTACGACCTGACGCCACGGGCGCGCATCCATCACCTGACGGTGTTGGGCGATGACCCGATCTGGCACCTCACCGCGCCGATCGCTGCGACCCGCAAGGCACTGCAGAAGGCGGGCCTGAGCATGAGCGACATCGATCGGGTGGAAATCAACGAGGCCTTTGCCTCGGTGGTCATGGCCTGGGCCAAGGAGCTGGACTACGACCCGGCGCGGACCAACGTCAATGGCGGCGCCATCGCCCTGGGGCACCCGTTGGGCGCGACCGGGATACGGCTGATGACCACGCTGCTCAACGAGCTTGAATGCAGCGGTAGCCGCTACGGCCTGCAAACCATGTGCGAAGGCGGTGGCCAGGCCAACGTCAGCATCATCGAACGTCTCTAGAGAAGGAGTGCCGTATGGCAATGTGTAGCGGTCGTACCGTCATCATCACCGGGGCCGGGGGTGGCCTGGGCCGTGCCTACGCGCTGGCGTTCGCCGCCGAAGGCGCCAATGTGGTGGTCAATGATATCCGCGGCGAAGCAGCCCGCGACGTGGTCGGGCAGATCCACGCCAGCGGGGGCCAGGCCATCGCCAACAGTGACGACATCACCACGCTGGCCAGTGCCCAACGTATCGTCGACGCCGCATTGGCCGCCTTCGGCGAAGTGCACGTGCTGGTGAACAACGCAGGCGTCCTGCGTGACCGGTTGTTTCTCAGCCTCAGCGAAGAGGACTGGGACACGGTGATGCAGGTGCACCTCAAGGGCCATTACTGCCTGGCCAACCTGCTGGCTCGGCGCTGGCGCGACCTTGCCAAGGCGGGGACTGTAGTCGGCGGACGCATCATCAACACCAGCTCCGGTGCCGGCCTGCAAGGCTCGATCGGCCAGTCCAACTATTCGGCGGCCAAGGGCGGGATTGCCGCGCTTACTCTGGTGCAGGCGGCAGAGCTCGCACGCTACGGCGTGACTGCCAACGCCTTGGCCCCGGCCGCACGCACCGCCATGACCGAGGGCGCCATGCCGGAGTTGGTGAAAAAACCCGAGGACGGCAGCTTCGATGCCTGGGCGCCGGAGAACGTCGCGCCCCTGGTGGTCTGGCTCGGCAGCGCGGCGTCCGCGCATGTCACCGGCCAGGTCATCGAAAGCCAGGGCGGCCGGATCTCGCTGGCCGATGGCTGGCGCACCGGTGTCACGCGCGACAAGGGCGGACGCTGGCAGGTGGAGGAGGTGGGCGAGGTGCTCGATGCCCTCGTGGCGCAAGCCCCCCCGGCGCAGCGCGTCTGGGGCGGTTGAGCACCCGACACGTCCGTTTTGACGATGCCGGGCTGTGCGGGGCACGGTTATATCTGGCGCTGTCTTTTCTTGCGAGGTAACGCCAAGTGAAACACGCACCCCCTTATGTCCCCGGGCATCAGTTGCTGGCTGGCAAATCCGTGCTCATTACCGCCGCCGCCGGTGGCGGTATCGGTTACGCCGCTGCCCGGCGAAGCGCCGAAGAAGGCTGCCGGGCGCTGATGATCTCCGACGTCCACCCGCGCCGCCTGGAAGAGGCGGTGGAACGCTTGAAGGCCGAAACCGGACTGCAATCAGTCTTTGGCCAGCTGTGCGACGTCACCCAGGAAGAACAGGTCCAGGCACTGGTAGCAGGCGCCGAGGACTGCCTGCAAGGCGTGGACGTGCTGATCAACAATGCCGGCCTGGGCGGTCAGAAGGCGCTGATCGAGATGACCGACCAGGAATGGCTGCGGGTGCTCGACGTGACCCTGACCGGTACGTTCCGCATGACCCGCGCCATGCTCGGTCCGATGCAGCGGCGCGGCGCGGGCGTGATCGTCAACAACGCATCGGTGCTGGGCTGGCGCGCACAGAAGGAGCAGGCCCATTACGCCGCAGCCAAGGCCGGGGTCATGGCCCTGACCCGCTGCAGCGCCCTGGAGGCCGCCGAGTTCGGGGTGCGGATCAATGCCGTGGCGCCTTCCATCGCGCTGCATGATTTTCTCAAGAAGGCCGCCAGCCAAGAGCTGCTGTCCAGCCTGGCACAGCGCGAGGCTTTTGGCCGTGCCGCCGAGGTGTGGGAGGTGGCCAATGTGATGATGTTCCTGGCCAGCGATTATGCCTCCTACATGGTCGGCGAAGTGCTGTCGGTCAGTTCCCAACAGGCGTGAGGAGACCTTCATGACCCATGTATTCACCAGCGCACAGGCGCTGCTCGAAGCGCCCGGACTGAGCCTTGGCGCCACCGACTGGCTGGGCATCAGCCAGCAGCGCATCGATCTTTTCGCCGAAGCCACGGGCGACCACCAGTGGATTCACGTCGACCCGCAGCGCGCGGCGGCGGGTCCCTTTGGTGCCTGCATCGCCCATGGCTACCTGACCCAGGCGCTGGCCAACCTGTTCATGCCTCAGCTGATGCGCGTCGAAAACCTGGCCATGGGCGTCAACTACGGTTGCGAGCGCGTGCGCTTTCCCGCCCCGGTGCGGGTGGGCTCCCGGGTGCGGGGGCGTGGCGAGGTGCTGCGCGCCGACGCGGTCGGCGCCGCGGTGCAGCTGGTGGTGCGCATCAGCGTGGAAATCGAGGGCGAAGACCGCCCTGGCTGTGTGGTCGACACCATCAGCCGCTACACCTTCAATTCTGTCAGCGAGTGAACCTGCCCATGGATCAGCAAGAAGTCGTCATTGTCGCCACTGCCCGAACGGGCCTGGCCAAATCCTTTCGCGGTTCGTTCAACGACACCGAGGCGCCGGTCCTGGGTGGCCACGTGGTACGCGCCGTGCTCGACCGCGCCGGCATCGAAGCTGACGCGGTCGAGGACGTGATCATGGGCGCGGCGGTGCAGCAGGGCACCCAGGGCTACAACATCGGGCGCCTGTGCGCCTACACCGGCGGGCTGCCTGACAGCGTCCCCGGCATGGCGCTGGACCGCATGTGTGCGTCGGGGCTGATGAGTATCGGCGTCGCGGCCAAGGGCATTCTCGCCGGCGAGATGAACATCGCCATCGGCGGCGGCGTGGAATCGCTGTCACTCACCCAGAACAAGCACAAGAACAGCTACCGTGCGCGTTCCGAGGCGGTGCTGGAGGTCATGCCCAGCGCCTACATCCAGATGATCGAAACCGCCGAGATCGTCTCCCGGCGCTACGGCATCAGCCGCGCTGCCCAGGACGAGTACAGCCTGCGCAGCCAGCAACGCACCGCGGCCGCTCAGCAAGCCGGCCTGTTCGACGAGGAAATCGCCGGATTGCACGTCAGCAAGCTGTTCCTGGACAAGGAGGGCAAGCCGGCCGGGCATGAGTCGGTGTGGGTCGACCGGGACGAATGCAACCGTCCGGGGACCCGGCTGGAGGACCTGGCCACGCTCAAGCCGGTCTGGAAGGACGGTCAGTGGATCGAACAGGGCGCCTACGTGACGGCGGGCAACGCCTCGCAGTTTTCCGACGGCGCGTCGGCAAGCCTGCTGATGAGCCGCGCTGAGGCCCGCCGGCGGGGCCTGACGCCGCTGGGTATCTATCGCGGGATTGCCGTGGCGGGCTGCGCCCCCGAGGAGATGGGCATCGGCCCGGTAGTGGCCGTGCCCCGGCTGCTCAAGCGCTTCGGCCTGAGCGTGGCTGATATCGACCTCTGGGAGATCAACGAGGCCTTTGCGTGCCAGGTGCTGCATTGCCAGGACGCGCTGGGCATCTCGCCTGACCGGTTGAACGTCAATGGCGGCGCCATCGCGATCGGGCATCCGTTCGGCATGTCGGGGGCGCGCATGGTGGGCCATGCCCTGCTCGAAGGCCGTCGGCGCGGTGCGCGGTATGTGGTGGTGGCCATGTGCATTGGTGGGGGCATGGGCGCCGCCGGATTGTTCGAATTGTCTGGCCGCTAGACCTACAGGAGCATGCCCATGCAAAGCCACATGTCGAATGCGCAGGCACTGGCGCTGATGGGTCTTGACCTGGAAGCCTATGAGGAACTCATTGGCAATCTCTACGAGGGCGCGCTGGATACCCGCAGGGTTGCGCACTCCCTGCGGCGGCTTCAGGAGATTTTCCAGGCCAACATCGTCACCCTGATCCTGCGTGCGGTGGATGAGCCGTACCTGTCGCCGATGCTTGCGGTGGGGGACGTGAACGGCGCCGGGGAGATCCAGCACTACGCGTATTACAGCAAGTCCACGCCGTTCAACAGCCTGCCCCTGGACCGCGTGTTCACCATCGATGACCTGATGAGCGAGGAGCAATGGCTGGGCTCCTCCTTTTACCTGCTGTATTGCCAACCTTACGGGTGCTTCCAGATGCTCGGCGCCGATATCAGCATGCCCGACGGCGGCAAGCTGCGTTTTCGGGTCAACCGCCGTCGTGAACAGCCCAGGTTCTCTGAGGCGGAACGGGCGTTCTGCGCGATGTTGGTGCCGCATCTGCGACGGGCCCTGCACCTGCACGCGCTGCTGGACCGCAGTGAGTCGCTCGGGAGCTTGTATTTCCAGGCGATCAATCGGTTGTCGGTGGCGACCATCGTGCTCGACGAGAGCGGCAGCGTGCTGCAACTGAATCCGGTGGCCAGCAATATTCTCGACAGCAATGACGGGCTCAAGCTGGTGGGCGGGCGTCTTGAAGCAACCTACCCCAGTGACAACCGCGAGCTGACGCGCCTGGTGCGCAATGCGTTCCAGCGAGCGAGACAGAGCCCTGCCGAGGGTTACAGCGCCGAAGCCCTGTCGATCTCGCGCCCTTCCGGGCAGGTCAGCCTGGGCGTGGTGGTGGAGTTGATTCCTTCGCAGGAGCGGGTGGAGGGCAGGGGCCAGCCCACGGTAGTGGTCTATGTGCGCGATGCCGTCGGCAAGTCTCTGGTCAGCGGCATGGCCACCGCCCAGCTGTACAACCTGACCCCTGCGGAAACCGCGCTTGCACTGGAGCTGGCGAACGGCATGTCGCTTGAGGAAGCGTCCGAAGTGCTGGGTATCCGACGCAATACGGCCCGTGCCCATCTGCGCTCGATCTTCTCCAAGACCGGCGTACGGCGCCAGACCGAACTGGTGCGCATCCTGCTCAACAGCGTGGTCGCCCTGGGGCCGCCCGGCGCCGTGCCGGCCGGGATGAAGACGGCGGTCTGAATGCGGTAGTCCGAGCAGACGATGCCTGGCTTTTGCCGCGCTGACGATACTGGGCCACCGCTATCGGAAAACCACGGAGAACAACAATGACCGAGCGTACAGACCGCGCTTGCAAGCCTCACGATGACCGTCGCCAGTGGGTACTCGTGGCGTTGCTCCTGGGCAGCCTCGCTGCCGGCCCAGGTCACGCGGCACCGGAGGATGTGGCGCGTCTTGGGCAAGAGCTGACCTGCGTCGGCGCCGACAAGCAGGGTAACGCGGATGGCAGCATCGGGCCGTATGTCGGCCAATGGCTGGGCGTGCCCCCGCATGTGGAGTTCAAGGGGACCGGCCATCATCCGGTCGATCCCTATCCGCAGGAAAAGCCGTTGTTCGTGATCACGGCGGCGAACCTCGCAGACCATGCAGACTACCTGTCCGACGGCCAGAAAGCGCTGTTCAAGCTGTACCCAGACACCTTCAAGATGCCTGTCTACCCGACGCACCGCGACTTCCGCTTTGCCGATTCGGTCTGCCAGGCCACCCGCGAGAACGCCAAGGTCGCCAAGTTGGTGGATGACGGCGAGGGGGTCGTCGGCAAGACGGGCGGGGTGCCTTTCCCGGTACCGCGCAGCGGCCTTGAGCTGCTGAAGAACGCGTCCACCTTCAGCCTGCGCGCCTGGACCGAGGAGTACATTTCCGACAACGCCTACGTGTTGAAGAACGGTAACGTCAACTGGGGTCGCGTGCATTCGCGCAACCTGGCCCCGGCGCTGCAACCGGGCAAGATCGGCGACACGGTGGGCAACTCCTCGTTCTACCTCAACGAAACCCTGCTGCCGCAGCGCGACAAGGGCGAGATCAACACCGGCACCGAGTTCTGGAATGACAAGACCGAGCCCCGCCAGAGCTGGCGCTATGACCCGGGCACGCGCCGCGTACGCCAGTCGCCGGGCTATGGCTTCGACATGGCATTCCCGGGTTCCGGGGGCTCGATCACCGTGGACGAGGTACGGCTGTTCAACGGCTCCGGGCAGCGCTACGACTGGAAGATCGTCGGCAAGCGGGAAATGTTCATCCCCTACAACACCTACCGCCTGCACCAGAGCAATCTCAAGTACGCCGATCTGCTCACCCCAGGGCACATCAACCCCGAGGCCATGCGTTACGAGCGTCACCGGGTGTGGGAGCTGGAAGGCACGCTCAAGCCGGGTTACCGCCACCTCTATGGCAAACGCAAGCTGTACATCGACGAGGACACCTGGTTCCCGATGCTCGCCGACAACTACGACACCCGCGGCGAGCTGTGGCGCACCTCAATGCTCAATTACTTCTACGCCTATGAGAGCCAGGTGCCGCAAGCCGGGGTAGGGCTGTATCACGACCTCAACGCGGGCAGCTACCTGGCCTTCAACCTGATCAACGAGCAACGCAACGGCTATGTGCTCAACAAGGGGGGCTTCACCCCGCGCGACTTTGGTCCGGAAGCTGCCCGCCGGGCGGGCCAATAGCGAACAGGCACCGGCCTAGTCCATTTGAAGGATGAGCAGCCCGATGGGCTGCTCGATCATGTCGGACATGGGTTCGTCGCGCATGCACCGCGCGACCCAGAGTTTCCACCCGAGGAAGAACAAGAACATGACGAAACTCGCACAATTGAGCATCGAAAGCACCCAGCGCACCCATCGCTATGCGCGCGGCTGGCACTGTCTCGGTGATGCCCATGACTACCGTGATGGCAAACTTCACACCCTGAATATCTTTGGCACGCGCCTGGTGGCCTTCGCCGACAGCCAAGGCAAGATCAGCATCCTCGATGCCTTTTGCCCGCACATGGGCGCTGACCTCTCCCAGGGCACCATCGAGAACGACACCGTGGTCTGCCCCTTCCACCACTGGAAGTACGACACCAGCGGCAAGTGCGTGGAGATCCCGTACTGCAAGCGCATACCGCCCAAGGCCAAGACCCGCAGCTGGTTGACCTGCGAGCAGAACAACCTGTTGTTTGTCTGGAACAACCCCGAGGGCCGGCCGCCCAAGGAGGGCGTGGTCATCCCGCACCTCGAGGAGATGGACGACGATGAGTGGATCCATGAGTGGAACATCGACACCATGCTTATCGAGACCAACCCACGCGAGCTGGTCGACAATCTGGTCGATGCCCAGCACTTCGGCCCCGTGCACGGTACCCCGACCAAATACTTCGCGAACGTCTTCGAAGGCCATATCGGGCGGCAGATCTTCCATGGCGATTCGGAGCGCCTGGGTGGCGATCTGATCGCGCCATCGGCCTACTACGGGCCCGCCACCCACTTCACGCACCTGAGCTCGATGTTCGGCGACGCCCGCGTTCACGCCATCCTGCTCAACAGTCACGTGCCGGTGACGCCCGACAGCTTCCAGCTGCGTTTTGGCTGCATGGTCAAGCGCGTCCCCGGCTGGAGCGAGGAGCAGAACCGCGAAGTCGCCCAGGCCTATGTGATGGGTAACCGGGCCTCGTTCTACCAGGATGTCGACATCTGGAAGCACAAGATCCGCATCGACAAGCCGGTGCTGGCGGAGAACGACGGCCCGGTGTACCAGCTGCGCGAATGGTACGAGCAGTTCTTCACCGATGAAGACCTGGTGCCGGCGAGCATGGCCGAGCGTCGCGAGATCGTGACCGTCGACGAACGCTGAGTCGACGGGCAGGCCGGTGTCGACCCCCACCTGTCGATGCCGGCATGTTCCTTTTGGTGGACCGCAGGAGTGCCGATAATGAAAACAAGAATCCGCCGCGCCTATTGTGTACCTGTTCTGACGTTGCTGATCGTGCTTTATACGTCGCTGTCGGCGGCCTGGCCGGCCGCCGGGCAGTGCCGGTCATGTGCCGTGATGCCGAGCTTCCAGGGCCTGCAGGCGCTTCGCTGAGGCGGCGTCAGCGCCCGCGCTTGCGTGACACCTTGGCCTCGATGTTCTTGCGCCCGATTAGCAGGCTGGGCTTTTCGGTCACCGGCTCGTCGGCGAGCCACTTGTACATCACCAGGCAGTCCACCAGCCCCAGCCGGGCGTGGCGGTAGGCACGCGGCAAGCGCCCCACCGTCTCGAAACCGAGCTTGTGCCACAGGGCCACGGCCACTTCATTGCTCGCCACCACCGAGTTGAACTGCATCGCCAGGAAGCCTTCCTGGCGCGCCAGCTTTTGCGAGTGCTCGCACATCAGCCTGGCCACTCCGCGCCCGCGCGCCGCCTCACAGACCATGTAGCCGCAATTGCTCACGTGCCCGCCAGGCCCGGCGGCGTTGGCCTTGAGGTAATAGGCGCCAAGCAGTTCGCCCTCGGCCTCGGCCACGCGTGCGTGGAGGGGCATCTGCAGCCATAGCTGGCGTGCCTGCTCGATGCTCAACGATGGGTCGAGGGCGTAGGTCTCGCGGGCCTGGACGATGGCCTGGAAGGTTGGCCAGAAGCGCTCGAAGTCGGCGTCGGTCATGGGGCGAATGTGGATCATTGGGGGCTCTCGAGGACGGGCAGGCGTCAGATATAGATGAAGACCAGCAACAGACCCGCTACCACCGCCCACTTTTCCAGGTAATAACGCGTCCGGTTGCGCTTCTTCAGCGCCTTGCCGCGGGCGCGGATCCTGTAGATGCGGGTGAACAGGCGGTTGATGCCGCCGGTCTTGTCGTTGGCGTCGTTGGGTGCCGCGGCGGCCGCCATGACCTTGCGGCTGAACCAGCGGTTGAACGCAGAAGCCCAGCGGTACTTGAGCGGCCGCTCGATGTCGCAGAACAGGATGATGCGGTTGTGGTCGGTGGTATTGGCGGCGTAGTGGATGTAGGTTTCGTCGAAGATCACCCCCTCGCCATCGCGCCACGAATACTTCTGGCCATCCACGTCGATGTAGCAGCCATCGTCGTTGGGCGTGTCGAGGCCCAGGTGAAAGCGGTAGGAGCCGGCATATGGATCGCGGTGACGCACCAGCTTCGCGCCGGGCGGCAGGGTGGCGAACATGGCCGCCTTGACGGTGCCGATACCCTGCAACAGCTCGGTGGTGCGAGGGCACAGCTTCATTGCCGAAGGATGGCTTTCGCCGTACCACTTCAGGTAGAAGCGCTTCCAGCCGCTCTTGAAGAACGAATTGAAGCCGACATCGTCAAAATTGTCGGATTTCTTGATCTCGCCGACGTGCAGCAGCGCCTGTGCCTCGGCGCGTATCTCCTGCCAGTTGGTCTTGAGGGGCTGCAGTTCGGGGAATGCCTCCACGGGCAGGTAGGGCCTGGCCGGTAGCCGCGAGCAGAGGTAGAGCAAGGTGTTGATCGGCGCCAGGAAGCTGGAGTGGTCGCCGAGCTGGCGCGTCAGCTTGTGGCGTACTCGGCCGCGCAGATGCACGTAAGCGATCGAGAACACGAAGAGAAGGACAAGTGCGATTTTCATGGGCGGATATGGGGTCGTGTGGCTTTGCGCCATGGCATGAGCCCGCCAGCATAAACAATCGTCCAAAGGGTTTGTAGTAAATGTTATGTCATCAAAGTCAGACATTAGTGCTAGTCGCAAAGGTTTGCGTCTCGCTGGCCCGCTCGGGCACGACGGGTGACATAACCCCCAGGCACACGCTTGAGCGTTTCCCAAGGCAGCGTTGTCCATTGAATCAAGGCCTACCGGCAGAGCATGCAGACCATGGCACTGATAACCCGAGACAAGGGCGAGCCTTTCAAGCGCCTGTTTTTCGCACTCGACTGCGCCGAGCCCCAGCGCCGCACGATCGCCCAGTGGCGGCGTGAGCTGGGCCTGCGTAGCGGCAGGCCGGTGCCCACGGAAAATTTTCACCTGACCTTGCTGTTCCTGGGTGACGTGGACGCCGCTCAGGTGCCTGCCATCTGCGCGGCAGTCGACAGCCTCAAGCTGCCATCGGCGCCGCTGCGCCTGGTACTGGATCAGTTGCAGAGCTGGCCACGCGCCAATGTCCTGGTGCTGGCGCCTCAGCAGACCCCGCCGGCTTTGCGCCAACTGGTGTATGCCCTGCAACAGGCGCTGCTGCCCTTTGGCTTTGCCGGACAGGCCCGCGAGTTCCGCCCGCACCTGACGTTGTCGCGCGAATTCCGCGGCGAAGTGCCGGAAGCCGGCAGCGCGCCCGAGTTCTTCCTCGCCGCCTGTCACTTCACCTTGTTCGAGTCACGCAAGGGCCGCTACTGGCCCCTCGGCCGGTGGACCCTGGGGCAGTGACCGGCAGGTTCACAGCTGCGGCGTGTACTTGACCGTGAGCAGGAAGTTGCGCGGTTCGCCGTAGTTGTTGCTGCCATTGAGCTGGTTGAAGCCCGCTACCCAATAGTGCTTGTCGAACAGGTTGTTGGCGTTGACCGCCAGGTTGACCTCCGGCGTCAGCTGATAGGCCACGCGGGCATTCCATACGGTGTAGCCGGGGACCTCATAGGTACGCTCGTAGCCCAGGGTATGGCTCTGGCTGGTGAAGCCCAGCCCCGTGCTCCAGCGCTGGCCGTCGACGGGCAGCTTGTAGTCGGCCCAGGCGCGCAGCATGTGCTTGGGCGTCCACTGGCTGAACACCCGGCCCTTGAGCTCGGGGTCGTCGAGAAACTTGGTGGTGTTGTAGGTGTAGCCAGCGAACAGCTGCAGGCCGCGGATCACCTCGCCGCTGATCTCGGCCTCCACGCCCTGGCTGCGCACCTTGCCCGAGGCCGTCGAGCAGTACCAGCCGTCACAGGCGAAGCCCGATGCCGTGTCGGTGACGGCGCGGTTTTCCTGGTCATAGCGAAACAGCGCCAGCGAGGCATTCACCTTGCCATCGAGCAGCTCGCCCTTCAGGCCGGTCTCGTAGTTGCTGCCCAGCACCGGCTCAAGCACCGAGCCACTGGCCGTGCGCTCGCTCTGCGGCTGGAAGACATCGGTATAACTGGCGTACCAGGCCCACTCGCGGGTCAGGTCGTAGACGATGCCGGCGTAGGGCGTCACCTGTCCGCTTTCGGTCATGCGGCTGGTCGGGCTGACCGTGCCCGGGTCGGTCGGGCTGCGGTAGACGGTGTCGTCGTAGCGGTAGTCGTACCAGCTGACCCGTGAACCCAGCACCAGGGACAGGCGCTCGACAGGGTTGACCCGCCACGCCCCGTACACGCCCTTCTGGCGAACATCATAGCCGGTCCGGGCGCCCCGCCCGTTGGCGGCAGCGAGCAGGCTGTCCCGGCTGGGTTCGGGGCGATCATGGTCGATGTCGAAGACGCTGTCGTTACCACCGAAGTTGCGCCAGTAACCATCATCGGATTCGAGCTGCGCGTAGTTGCTGCCCACGGTCACTTCGTGGCTGACCGAACCTGTGTCGAAGTGACCTACCAGGTTCATGTCCAGGCCCAGCTTGGTGGAATGGAAATCGGTGATCCAGTCGGCGTACTCGATGCCGCTGCCATCGGGCTCCAGGCCTTCGTTGACCGTCTGGGTGCGCTGGTGGGTGGAGGTGTTGGTCTCGCCCATGCGCAGCGCCGCAGCCTTGAAAGTCCAGTCATCGTTGAAGCGGTGTTCGAGGTCCGCGTACCAGGTGGTGACCTCGGTTTCGGCGCGGTTCCAGCGTGCGCCGGTGTAGGTCGAGCGGGGCAGGTCGACCGGCTTGCCGGTGGCGTAGCGGGGAATGCCGCGCAGCATCGGCCGCGAGTCTTCGCGGCTGTAGCTGACACCAACGCCCAGGGTAGTGGCGTCGCTGAGGTCGAAGTCCAGGGCGCCGTACAGCGAGTGGGTCTTGCCCCACTGGTAGTCGATGAAACTGTCGCTCTGGTCTTCGTCCGCCACCAGACGGCCGCGGATCCTGCCGTCGTCGGTCAAGGGGCCGCCCGCATCCAGCTGCAGGCCGTAGTGGTCCCAGGAGCCTGCCTTGGCGGTCAGGCTGACAACGGGGGATGCTTGACCGCGCTTGCGCACCAGATTGATCGCGCCACCGGGACTGCCGGTGCCCTGCAAGAGGCCGGAAGCGCCGCGCAAAATCTCGACGCGGTCGAAAAATATCAGGTCCTGCGTAGCCCAGTTGCCCAGCGAATAGTTGTTGCGCTGGATTGGCACGCCGTCGTATTGCCAGTCGTCGATCTGGAAACCTCGTGAAGTCACCACCATGCCGGGACCGATGCCCTGGGCGCCGACCAGGCCGGTGGTGCGGTTGACCGCGTCCTTGAGGTCGGTGATGCCCTGGTCGTCCAGCTGCTGACGGGTGATGACGGTGACCGACTGGGGAATTTCCTTGAGGCTATGGGTGCCCTTGCCCAGCGTCACTGCGCGGGCGGCGTAGGCGCCGCTGCCTTCGGTGGTGGCGTCCCGGTAACCGCTGGTGATGCTGGTGC
The DNA here is from genome assembly GCF_902498185.1 of Pseudomonas fluorescens. GTDB lineage: Bacteria > Pseudomonadota > Gammaproteobacteria > Pseudomonadales > Pseudomonadaceae > Aquipseudomonas > Aquipseudomonas fluorescens_BS. The sequence continues at coordinate 678,200 of NZ_CABVIX010000001.1, forward strand.
TGCCCAGTTCCAGGACGCCGTCGGCCTGGGGGATGGGCGCGACGCTGAGATGGCCGCCGGCGGTAACCCGCAGTTGCAAGCCGCTGCCCGCTAGTGCTGCGCCAAGGGCTTGCTCAGCGGTCATGTTGCCTACCACTGCAGGCGCCTGCTTGCCGCGTACCAGCTCAGGCTCCAGGGCGATGATCTGGCTGCTCTGGCTGGCGATGCGGTTGAGCGTACTGGCAAGGCTCGCTGCGGGCAGGTTGAATGAGAAGGTCTGGGCCTGTGCGAGCGTGCTGAGGCTGCTCAAGGCGAGGACGACGGGCAGGGCGCGGGGCCAGGGGTTGTGCACGGTTATCTCCCGATTGAATTGGCTGTCAGGAGATAGGTGCAACGAGAGGCAAAAACCGGACATGCCTGCGAATGATTTTCACTCTTTATTTTTCACAGGAGCCTGCGGGCTGATCAGCGTCAGCCATGGGCCGTAGCGCTCCACGCGGATCGGCAAGGTTTCGGCCAAGGCTGACAAGGCCCTTTGCGGCTGGTCCAGGGGGAACACACCTTGCACCCGTAGCCCGTGTATTTCGGGGGCGATGCGCAAGTAGCCGGGCTGGTAGGGACGCAGCGCATCGATCACCGCGTGCAATGGCACGTCGAGCACCTCGAGCTTGCCTTCAAGCCAGGCGGCACGATATCGCTGGTCGGTGTTCAGGCGCTCGATGCCGGTTGCGCTGAGCAACGCTGCCTGGCCTTGGAGCAGGTCCTCATGACGCTCATCGGCAAGACTGGCGCGCACGCTATGCTCAAGCACTACCACGCGGGTGGCGTGGGTTTCCTGGCTGACCAGGAAGCGCGTGCCCAGTGCCTGCACCTGGCCGTGCGCGGTTTTCACGCGCAAAGGGCGAAGCGGGTCGGCGGCCACCTGGATCAACAGTTCGCCACGCAGCAGCAGCACCAGGCGTTGATGGCCGTCGAAGCGCAGGTCGACGGCGCTGGCGCTGTTCAGGCTCAAGCGGCTGCCATCGGCCAGGGTGACGGTGCGCCGCTCGCCGCTGGCGGTGTGCACGTCAGCGAGCCGATTCTGCACCGTGTCGCTACGCCAGCCGGCCCATAGCCCACTCCCGAGCAGGCCGAGACCGGCCAGGCTGCGCAACACCTCGCGCCGAGATCGGGTGGGTTGCAGCAGCAGGCGGCGCGTGCCGATGGCCTGGCCGCCTGCGTGTCGCTCCAGCTCGCGAAGCGCCGCGCAGGACGTGCCCAGGCGCTGTTGCAGCCGGTCCCAGGCCTGCTGGTGGGCCGGATCCTGCCGCAGCCAGTGCTCCAGGCGCTGCAACAGGACGCTGTCGGGGGCGCGGGCGTTGAGCTCGACCATCCAGTCGATCGCCTGCTCGGCCACAGGGTCCAGGGTGCGGGCGGTCATGATTGCGATTGGCTCAGGTAGCACTGGCGCAGCGCTTGTTTCATGTAGCGGCTGACGGTGCGCTCGGACAGCGATAGCCTGGCGGCGATGTCCACGTAGCTCATGCCATCGAGCTGACTATAGAGGAAGGCTGCCTTGACGACGGCAGGCAGGCCGTCGAGCATCTGGTCGAGGGTGAGCAGTGCCTCGATCAGCAGCAATTGTTCTTCGGCTGACGGCGCGACCTGTTCGGGCAGCAGCGCCAGACGCTCGAGGTAGGCCTGTTCCAGCTGGCGGCGGCGGTGACGGTCGAATATCAGCCGCCGGGCGATGGTCGACAGGTAGGCGCGCGGCTGCTGGATACCGTCCGGATCGACCCGCGCGTTGAGCATCTGGCAAAAGGCTTCGGCTGCGGTGTCCTCGGCATCGGCACGGTTGCGCAAGCGCTTGTGCACATGCTGCAGCAGCCAACGGTGATGGTCGCTGAAGAAGAAACCGAGCTTGCGGGTCGAGGTGTTGTCCACCGAGTGGTATCCGGGCGTGAGTGTAAATCGTTCTCAATAGTAGCCGGGGTGCCCGAGAGACTGCAATCGATCGCTGCGAGGTGTCGCTAGACCGGCATGCTCTGGTAGGGCTGTTCTTCCCCCGGACTGCGCTCGAACTGGCGCTTGTACTCGCGGCTGAACTGCGAAGTGCTCTGGTAGCCCACCCGGTGCGCCACCTGTGCCACGCCCAGGCCTTCGCCAACCAGCATCTGCTGAGCCTTGAGCAGGCGCAGGCGCTTGAGATACTGCATCGGCGCCATGTCGGTGCAGCGCTTGAAATGCTCATGGAACGTCGAGACGCTCATGTTGGCACGGCTGGCAAGCTCTTCCACGCCCAGGGGGTCGGCATAATGCTCGCGCAGGTGGGCGAGGGCTGCGCCGATGCGGGCAAAGTGGCCTTGTTGTTCCACCAGGGCCCGCAATACACCGGCCTGTGGACCGCGCAAGGCGGTGTAGAGCACTTCGCGCACCCGGCCCGGGCCGAGCATCTGGGCATCAAGAGGATCTTGCAGGCACTGCAGCAATCGCTCGACGCTGTCGCGCATGGCAGTATCCAGCGCTGCAGAGGTCATGGAATGAGGGGTCTGCGCCTGCACCGCCGGATCGGGTGGCAGACCCATGCTTTGCACCAGCTCGCCGAGCACGGCCCGGTCGATGTCCACCGCGATCCCGAGCAGCGGCTCTTCGGGGGTGGCGAAGGTTTCGCACATGAATGGCACGGACAGCGCCTGTACCAGGTAATGCCCGGCACCGTACTCCAGCGTGCGCGGGCCCAGGCGCGCGAGCTTGCTGCCCTGGGCGAGGATCATCAGGCTGGGCTCGTAGATCTGCGGGCTGCTCGCCACGTAGTGACTCCACGACAACACCTGCACGCCGGGCAGGGCGGTGTCGACGAAGCCCTGGCGCAGGGCCAGAGGTTCGATCAGGGCGCAGAGGGCGGCGTTGGCATCGAGATGACGGGTCAGGTGCATGGTGGCTTCGGGCAGAGAATCAGACAGTTGCATCATCGCAGACTTGCCGCTTGCTGGCAGCTCGCGCCGACGAGGTTCGGAGAATCAGGCATGACTGCCGGAGAATTCGCTGTGGGCCTGGAAGCGCATCGCGCGCACAATGCGCCGCCTCGATTATTCATGCCTTGCGAGGTTTTGCATGTACACAGCCATCGGTTACGCCGCCCAGTCGCCCACCGCCCCCCTGGCGCCCATGACCTTCGAGCGCCGCAGCCCGCGTGCCGACGACGTCGCCATCGACATCCTCTATTGCGGCGTCTGCCACTCCGACATCCACCAGGCGCGCAACGAGTGGGGCATCGCGGTCTACCCGCTGATGCCGGGCCACGAGATCGTCGGCCGGGTAACCGCGGTCGGCTCCAGCGTCAGTCAGTATCGGGTCGGTGACCTGGTCGGTGTCGGCTGCATGGTCGACTCCTGCCGCCACTGCGAGGCCTGCGCTGCGGACCTGGAGCAGTACTGCCTCGAAGGCCCGACCATGACCTACGCCACCCCAGACCGGGTCGACGGCAGCAACACCATGGGCGGGTACTCGAGCAGCATCGTGGTCAGCGAGCATTTCGTGGTGCGCATTCCTGCCGCCCTCGACCTGCCAAGCGCCGCGCCGATCCTCTGCGCTGGCATCACCACCTACTCGCCGCTCAAGCACTACGGCGTCAAGCCGGGCCACAAGGTCGGCATCCTCGGCATGGGCGGCCTGGGTCACATGGGCATCAAGTTCGCCAAGGCCATGGGCGCCGAAGTGACCCTGTTCACCCGCTCCCAGGCCAAGGCCGAGGAAGCCCGCCGCCAAGGCGCCGACCATGTGATCGTGTCCACCGATGTGTCGCAGATGCGCGATGCGGCCGGTCGTTTCGACTTCCTGCTCGACACCATCCCGGTCCAGCATGACCTGAACCCGTACCTGGAAACCCTCAAGTTCGACGGCGTGCACATTCTCGTCGGCCTGATCGAACCGGTCGACCCGGCGCTGCACGCCGCCAACCTGGTGATGAAGCGCCGCGTGCTGGCCGGTTCGTTGATCGGCGGCATCGCCGAGACCCAGGAAGTGCTGGACTTCTGCGCCGAGCACGGGATCACCTGCGACATCGAGATGCTCGACATCCGCAACATCAACGAGGCGTATACCCGGATGATCGCCGGTGATGTGAAGTACCGTTTCGTGATAGACATGGCTACGCTGAAGGCCTGAGCCATACGCTCCCGCTGAAGGCTGAGGTTGTGAGGTGGGAAGGGGGCGCGTACCATGCCGGCCATCCTTCCAATAATCAACCGACGCTCGCCTGCCCTGTCTCCAGACCTGGCGGCGAGCGTTTGTCTGTCCTGTTTCCGGAGTCCTCAGCGCAAACCATGAACAGTTCCACACCCGCCCACGCCGGAAGCTGGCTGAGCGTCATCGCCCTGGCTCTCGCCGCGTTCATCTTCAATACCACCGAATTCGTCCCGGTGGCCTTGCTCAGCGACATCGGCCGCAGCTTTGACATGACCACGGCCCAGGTCGGGCTGATGCTGACCATCTATGCCTGGGTGGTGGCGCTGGCCTCGCTGCCGATGATGCTGCTCACCCGCAACATGGAGCGCCGGCGCCTGCTGATGCTGGTGTTCGGGGTGTTCATCGTCAGTCACCTGCTGTCATGGCTGGCGCAGAGTTTCGCCATGCTGCTGGTCAGCCGTATCGGCATCGCCTTGTCCCATGCAGTGTTCTGGGCCATCACGGCCTCGCTTGCCGTGCGCGTCGCACCGCCGGGCCAGCAGTCAAAGGCGCTCGGCCTGCTGGCCACCGGCACCACGCTGGCCATGGTCCTGGGCATTCCCCTGGGGCGTGTGGTGGGCGAAGCGTTGGGATGGCGGGTGACCTTTCTGTGCATCTCTGGCGTAGCGCTGGCGACCATGCTGTGCCTGCTCAAGTCGCTGCCCCTGCTGCCAAGCCAGAACTCGGGATCGCTGCGCAGCCTGCCGATGCTGTTCAAGCGGCCGGCGCTGGTGACCGTGTATGTGCTGGTGGCACTGGTGATCACCGCGCAGTTCACCGCCTACAGCTACATCGAGCCCTTCGCGCTGCATGTCGCGCACATCAGTGGCGACCGCATCACGCTGATGCTGCTGCTATTCGGCGGCGCCGGGCTGGTGGGTTCGGTATTGTTCAGCCGCTACAGCGACCGCTTCCCGCAGGGCTTCCTGATTGGTTCGATCGCCGGGCTGGCGGCGTGCCTGCTGTTGCTGCTGCCGCTGTCGGCAAGCTTCTTCAGCCTGGCAACCGTCAGCGTGTTCTGGGGCATTTCCATCTTGAGCTTCAGCCTGGCCTTGCAGTCGCGCACCCTCAAGCTGGCGAACGATGCCACGGACGTGGCCATGGCGCTGTTCTCGGGCATCTACAACATCGGCATCGGTGGTGGCGCGCTGCTGGGCAGCATCGTCAGCAGCCAGATCGGCGTCGCCAATATCGGACTGGTGGGCGGTGCGCTGGCGGTGGGCGGATTGCTGCTGTGCCTGAGCGCCAGGCGGCGCTTCGCGGGGGCGGCCCAGCAAGGCTGAACCCTATCGCCGTTTGGTTCAAAGCACCATTGCCATCCACGCTGAGGCCAGCAGCAGCAAGGCCAGAAGCTGATTGAACCGTCGCAATCGCTGCGGCGACTGCAGCCAGCGGGCGCTGCCAACCCCCAACAGCGCCCAGACGGTCATGCAAGGCAAGGCCATCAGCAGGAATATCAGCGACAGCTGCAGCACCCGGGCGCTGTTGTCCTGATGACCGGCGAACACGCCGATCACCGCGACCGCCATCAACCATACCTTCGGGTTGACCACTTGCAGCAGGGCTGCACCCGCGGCGCCCAGGTTACGCTGGCGTGCAGCTTGCAACGGCTCGCCCGCCGCCCGCCACAGCTGCCAGGCCAGCCAGCTGAGCCAGAGCACGCCCAGCCAGCTCATCACCTCCTGCACCCGCGGGTAGCGTAGCAGCACTTCGCCGAGCCCCAGCCCGACCATCAGCACGATGGCGGCTGCGGCCAGGCACGCGGCCAGCACCAGCGGCAAGGTGGCACGCAGGCCGAAGTGCGCGCCATGGCCGAGGATCAGCAGGTTGGTTGGCCCTGGCGTGAGCGTGGCGACCAGGGCGAACAGGGTAAAGGGCAGGAGGTTGGGCAACATGACAGGCGGGCTCCGGAGAATGAGCCTGCCATGTTGAGCCCGGCTTCAAGCTCAGTCTGGAAGCTTTGAGCAGCGGCGGCGGTAGTCGGCCGGAGTCAGCTGATAGGCGCGGCGAAACCAGCGGCCCAGGTGGCTCTGGTCGGCGAAGCCGAGCGCCATGGCGACCAGGGCCGGGCCCTCGCCACGTGCCAGCCGCTGGCGCGCATGGGCCAGGCGCAGCTGGATCAGATAGGCGTGCGGCGCCAGGCCGAAGGCGCTCTTGAACGCGCGGCTCAGGCGAAAACGATCGACCCCGCAGGCGTGTGCCAGTTCGTCCAGGCCGATATCGCGATCCAGATGTGCGTGCAGGTAATCGCGGGCCACCTGCGCGACCCTTGGCAGTCGCGGGTCAGGGTTCAGGCGTTTGCGCCAGTGCAGGTGCTGGGTGAGCGTGACGAGCAGCGCGTCCAGTGCCGCCTGGCGGACCATGCGCGCCTCTTGCCCGTGCAGCGCCTGGAATGCGTTGAACGTGGCGGCCGCCAGTTGCCCATCGCGCAGCAGGGTGGCGCCGAAGCTGGGCAGGGCGTTGGCCGGCGCCTGCTCGAACAACACGCGCACCTCACGCTCCAGCCAGTTCGGGTCGAGGTAGAGCATCGAGTAGGTGAAGCCATCCTCGGTCGGCGCCTGGCCGTCGTGGAGTTCGCCCGGTTCGAGCATGAACACCTGCCCGGGCGTGCTGTTGTGCCGTTCGCGCCGGCAATTGAACTGCTGGACGCCCTGTTCGGTGACCCCGATCAGGTAGCTGTCGTGCCAGTGCGGATCGTAGGCGTGCCCGGTGAAATGCGCGCGCAGCGACTCGATGCCGGTGTCGGCGTCCTGGCTGAGGTCGATCCAGTTGCGCGAAGGCACGGTCCGGGCTCCGGGTGCGTGGGGGGCTGGAAGGATACCGCGCCAGGAACCAGGAGATTTAGAACATTTGAGCAACATCACCGGTCGGCTGTGGCGCCGGCAGGTCCCTTATCGCGTCCCGTCAGCGGCGCCAGCGCCAGATCACATAGCCGTAGACGCCCAGGTTGAGCAGCAGCACGAATGCGCCCAGCAGCACCTGGACCTGCGGCGTCAGGCCGGCGGGATAGATCAGCGGCCATATATAGTGGTCGACGAACCCGCCCTGATAGCCGGCCTGGCCCGCGGCCAGGCGGGTGCGGTTTTCCCAGTCGGTCAACGGGCAACCCAGGTGCAGGCACTCCACCGCCATTCCCCAGGCCAGCGCGGGAAGATGGACGAACAATGCACCGCGCCATCTGAGTACCAGCAGGCCACCGAGCAGCACCAGCAGGATGAAGGCCAGGTGCAGGAGCACAAGCGCGTCGGCGGTGAGGCGGATCAGCATCGTGGCCTCCTCGTAGTAGGCGAAATTCCCACCAGCGATTAAACTCCACTACTTTGCCGGTCGCTTCCTGAACCGGCACCAGGAGCAAGAGAACCGAGATGGGCGCACAGTGGAAAGCCAAGCATAGAGAAGCCGCAGCCAATGCCAAGGGCAAGATCATGGGCAAGCTGGCCAAGGAAATTCAGATCGCCGCCAAATCCGGCGCCGATCCGGACATGAACCCGCGCCTGCGCCTGGCCGTGGAGCAGGCCAAGAAGGCCTCGATGACCCGCGAGACCCTGGAACGGGCGATCCGCAAGGGCGCAGGCCTGGACGGCGACCAGGTGCAATACACCGCCGTGACCTACGAAGGGTTCGCGCCGCACCAGGTGCCGCTGATCGTCGAATGCCTCACCGACAACGTCAACCGTACCGTCGCGCAGATCCGCGTGCTGTTCCGCAAGGGCCAGCTGGGTGCCAGCGGTTCGGTGGCCTGGGACTTCAACCATGTCGGCCTGATCGAGGCAAGCCCCGAGGTAGCCGATGCCGATGCGGAACTTGCCGCCATCGAAGCCGGTGCCCAGGACTTCGAGCCGGGCGAGGAAGAGGGCTCGACCCTGTTCATCACCGAAACCACCGACCTGGACGCCGTGCAGAAGGCCCTGCCGGAATTCGGCTTCAAGGTCAGTGCGGCGAAGATCGGCTACACCCCGAAAAACCCGGTCAGCGCCGCCAGCCTCAGCGCCGAGCAGTTGGCCGAGGTCGAAGAGTTCCTGGGCAACATCGACGACAACGATGACGTGCAGAACGTGTATGTTGGCCTGTCTGACTGAGTAGAATCATCCTTGTGGAAGCAGCTGTCTTGCACCCAGGTCATCCCAGGAGCCAGCCATGTTGGCTCCGACCTGCGGATCACCACAGAATCTGTGGGAGCGGGTTTACCCGCGAACACCGGCAGAGCCGGTGCCAGACACCGCGTCAACTTCTTCGCGGCTAAAGCCGCTCCCAGGTTGCTCCCAGGATCAATGCGCGCCGGCGGCCTTGCTGAGGTCGCTTTCGGCCCATTCGGTATACACGCAGGCATCCGCCGTCGCCCAGCGCACCTTCACCGTTTCCCCCGACTGCATCGGCATACCCGCCGCCGACAGCGCCTTGACCGTCATCTCGGTTCCTCCCACCGTTACCACGTGGCAGGTCTGGCTTTCACCCAGGAACAACACCTCGCCAACCTTGGCCGACACTTCGTTCCAGCCGGACGGCAGCGGTTCGCGCGCGGCTTGCTCGACGCTCAGCGCCAGCGCCTTCTCGGGACGTACCATCAGCAGTACGTCCTGTTGCGCCGCCAGGCCCGGGGTCAGTCGGATCGACACGGGCTGGCCTTCGAAGCTGGCCGCGCCATTGCTGTTGGCCTTGATCCGCAGGAAGTTGGAGTTGCCCAGGAACGAGGCGACGAAGGCATTGGGCGGACTCTGGTAGAGGTCATAGCCGCTGCCCAGTCCGACGATCTTGCCATGGCTGAAGATGGCGATGCGCTGGGACAGGCGCATGGCTTCTTCCTGGTCATGGGTCACGTAGACGATGGTGATGCCCAGGCGCCGGTGCAGCAGGCGCAGCTCGTCCTGGAGGTCTTCACGCAGCTTCTTGTCCAGGGCGCCAAGCGGTTCGTCCATCAGCAGAATGCGTGGCTCATAGACCAGCGCACGAGCGATCGCCACGCGTTGCTGTTGCCCACCCGACATCTGCGAGGGCTTGCGGTGGGCGAACTTATCCAGCTGCACCAGCTTGAGCATGGCGTCCACGCGCTTGTTGATCTCCGCGGAGGCCAGTTTGCGGATGGCCAAGGGAAACGCAATGTTGTCGCGCACGTTCAGGTGCGGGAACAACGAGTAGCGCTGGAACACCATGCCGATGTCGCGCTTGTGCGGTGGCACATTCACCAGCGACTGGCCCTCGACCAGGATCTCGCCGCTGCTCGGGGTCTCGAAGCCGGCCAGCATCGACAGGGTGGTCGACTTGCCCGAGCCGCTGGAGCCAAGAAAGGTCAGGAACTCGCCGTCCTGGATCTCCAGGTCGAGATTGTCCACGGCGGCAAAGTCGCCGTAGTGCTTGTTCAGGCCGCGCAGGCTGACCAGGGTCTTGTCGTGCGCGCTGTCTTTGATCACTGCACTCATTATTGTTTTCTCCGCGCACTCAGGCGTTGACTTCGGTGCGCCGGCGCAAGGCGGCGGCAATCACCATGACGAGAAGCGACAGGCCGATCAGCAGCGTCGAGGCGACGGCAATGACCGGGCTAAGGTCCTGGCGCAGGGTGGTCCACATCTTCACCGGCAGGGTCTGCAGTTCGGGGCTCGCCATCATCACGCTGAGCACCACTTCATCCCACGAGACGAGAAAGGCGAACAGGCCGCCGGCAATCATCCCCGGGCGAATCGCCGGGAACGTCACCTTGAAGATCGCCTGCAGGCGCGAGGCACCACAGATCACTGCGGCATCTTCGATCGACTGGTCGAACAGCTTGAGCGAGTTGATGATCGAGATGATGGTGAAGGGCAGGGCGACGATCACATGGCTGACCACGAAGGCGAACAGCGTGCCGGTGTAGCCGAGCTTGAGGAACAGCGCGTACACCGCCACGGCGATGATCACCAGCGGCACGATCATCGGCATGGTGAACAGGCCGTAGAGCATCTCGCGTCCCGGGAAGCGTCCACGCACCAGCGCGAATGCAGTGGGCAGGCCCAGTAGCACGGCAGCGAGGGTGGTGAGCACGGCGACCTTGAGGCTGGCCAGGGCGGCATCCATCCACTCGGGGTTGGAGAAGAACTGGCCGTACCACTTGAAGGTCCAGCCTGGTGGCGGGAAGACCAGCCACTGCGAGGATCCGAACGACAGCAACACGATGAACACCACGGGCAGCAGCAGGAAGGCGGCGATGACTCCGGTGGTCAGGTACAGGCCCGTACGCAGCGGGCGACCCATGGCATTGGGTGAAAGGAGCATGGTGGATTACCTCGCGTTGCCGACCGGGGATTCCGGCTGCAGCTTCAGGTACAGATAGAAGAGCACCAGGGTGATCACCACCAGCAGTGCGGCGGCGGCGCTGGCCAGGCCCCAGTTGAGGAACGACTGCACCTGCTGGATGATGAACTCGGGCAGCATCATGTTCTGCGCCCCACCCAGCAGCGCCGGGGTCACGTAGTAGCCGAGCGACATCACGAACACCATCAGCGCGCCGGAGAACAGCCCCGAGCGGCACAGCGGCAGGAACACTTTCCAGAAGTTGGTCCAGGGGCTGGCGCCGCAGATGGAACCGGCCTGCAGCACCATCGGGTCGATGGCGTGCATGGTCGCCTGCAGCGGCAGCACGATGAACGGGATCATGATGTAGCTCATGCCGATCACCACGCCAGTCAGGTTGTGCACCATTTCCAGCGGGGTATCGATGATACCCATGGCCATCAACGCCTTGTTGATCACCCCCGAGCTCTGCAGCAGCACCAGCCAGGAGTAGGTGCGCGCCAGCAGGCTGGTCCACATCGACAACAGCACGATGTTCAACAGCCAGCGTCCCCAGCCGTTGGGCACGAGGGTAATCGCCCAGGCGAGCGGGAAACCCAGAAGTACGCTGATCAGCGTCACCACACCGGCCACCGAGAAGGTGTTGAACAGCACTCGGGCATAGGCCGAGTTGGCGAACAACTGCTCGTAGTTGCCCAGGCCGGGCACGGGCTCCAGCACTCCGCGCAGCAGCAGGCCAATTAGCGGGGCGAAGAAGAACAAGCCAAGAAACAGCAAGGCCGGCAGCAGGTTGCGGCTGCCTTTCCAGCGTTGGCCCATGCTCACACGGCGTGGGGCCGTTCCCGGCGTGCCGGCGCCCGTGGGGGCACCTTGCGCGTTTTGCAGGGCGTTGATGGCGACTTTCATTTGACCAGCCACTCATTCCAGCGCGCGGCGATGGCCTGGCCGTTCTTCGCCCAGTAGGCGAAGTCCAGGGTCACTTGGTCCTGTGCGTAGGCGGTCGGCAGGTTGGCGGCAAGGTCGGACTTGAGCTTCGGCACGCTGTCCAGGTTGACCGGCGCGTAGGCCGTGAGGTTGGCAAACTCGGCCTGGCCTTCGGGGCTGCTGGCGTTGGCCAGGAACTTCATGGCGGCGTCCTTGTTCTTGGCCCCCTTGGGGATGACCAGGAAATCAGCCATGACCAGGTTCTGCTTCCAGCTCACGCCGACCGGCGCGCCATCCTGCTGCAGGGCGTAGACGCGGCCGTTCCAGAACTGGCCGAGGGATGCTTCACCCGAGGCCAGCAGCTGCTGCGACTGCGCGCCGCCGCCCCACCAGACGATGTCTTTCTTGATGGTGTCGAGCTTCTTGAAGGCGCGGTCCAGGTCCAGTGGGTAGAGCTTGTCTGCGGCCACGCCGTCGGCCAGCAACGCCAGCTCCAGCACGCCAGGGCTTGGCCATTTGTAGAGCGCGCGCTTGCCGGGGTAGGTCTTGGTGTCGAACAGCGCCGACCAGTCGACGGGCTTGTTGGCACCGAGCTTGCCTTCGTTGTAGCCGAGGACAAAGGAGAAGAAGAACGAGCCGACGCCATGGTCGGACACGAAACGCGGGTCGATGCGATCGCGCTTGATGGTGTTGAAATCGAGGGGTTCGAGCAGGCCCTCGGCGGCGGCGCGCAGGGCAAAGTCGGCTTCGACGTCGACCACGTCCCACTGCACGTTGCCGCTCTCGACCATGGCTTTGAGCTTGCCGTAGTCGGTAGGGCCGTCCTGCACGACCTTGATCTTGCTGCTGTCGGTGAACGGCTCGGCCCATGCCTGCTTCTGGGCGTCCTGGGTAGAGCCACCCCAGCTGACGAAGTTAAGGCTGTCGGCGGCCAGTGCGGCCTGGCACGACAGGGTCAGCAGGCTGGCGGACAGCACTGCGCTTACACGTTTGCTCAACAGCATGGTTACGCCCTCGTGACTTTTGTTATTCGAGGCGGGTGTCTGTCACCCGCCATGTGTTCGGGGAGCAGCTTGTACAAAGTGTCTGGTGGCCGGTGAGATTGTAGTTACCGGCCTGCAAATTTAAGGTCTACGGGATATCATATTATGGTATTCCAAGATTTTGGCAAGGGGTGTCGCGTGACCGGCTATCACCCAACCTTGCCCACCACTGGGTAGTGGGGGGTGAAAGAACGCAGTTATTCAGGGGGTTTCTTCTAGCCTCTTGAATTACATGATCTTTTATCTGGCGTGAAGCTTGCTTGTCGTCTGTTTATTCCAAGGCATCAACGACCTGGAGGACACAGACAATGGCTAGGCAAGCGTCCCATCGCGGGGCTGGGTTGAAACTGCCGATCCTGGCTGGGCTGATCGGTGCCCTGGGGCTTGTAGGCACCCCCTCGGCGCATGCCGAGATCCAGTGTCAGCGAACATTGGTGGCGAATGTGGTGGCCATGGACCAGCCGCTGATGTTCAACCGGCTTGGGGCGCAGAACGTCAATGGCATGATGTACGCCTTGCGCCAGGATGTCGTGGACACCAATGGGGTTTTGCTGACCCAGGGCGGCGCGGCGGTTCCAGGGCAGGTCATCCTGCGCGCGGACAAGCGCCCACGGCCCTTGGTACTGCGGGTCGCCGCTGGTGATTGCCTCAAGGTCAATTTGCAGAACCTGCTCGCCTTCGAGGCCAACCCAAATGGCGAAGATCACCCGGCGGGCGAAGTCGGCGGGGAGCTACACGTCGACAACCAGGTGCTGGACCGCCATGTCGGCTTTCAGGTCACCGGCCTGCAGGCTGTAAATTCGATCAATGACATCGCCGCCAACACCGGGCGCAACGACAACACGTTGCTCGCACCAGGTGAAAGCCGAAGCTATACCCTGCATGCCGAGCGCGAGGGCACTTTCGTGGCCACCAGCTACGGCGCGACCTTCGGCGGCGAGGGTACGGCAGGCAACGTGAGCAATGGCCTGTTTGGCCAGTTGGTGGTCCTGCCCAAGGGAGGGCGTGCCTACCGCAATACGGTGACCGAGGAAGACATGCGCCTGGCCACGCGCGGGCGCACACCCGCCGGGCAGCCGATCATCAATTATGAAGCGCGCTACCCGACCCGTGAACCGTGGTTGTCGGAAGGCCGGGCCGGCAAGCCGATCCTCAACATGGTCGACGGCAGCGAGATCATTGCCAGCAATGCCGATGCCGTGGTCATGGGCCCGAACAGCGACGGGCGTTTCCCCGCGTCTACCTATCCGCTGGAGAGCCAGGGCAAGCGCAACCCCTCGATTCCCAACCGATTGGAACCGTTCCGCGACTTTGCCTCAGCGTTCCATGACCAGTCGGCGGTGGTCCAGGCATTTCCCGGCTATTGGGCCGACCCGGTATTTGGCCAGATGCTCGACCCTGCGCGCGATGCGTTCATGGTCAACTATGGTTCTGGCGGCATGGGCGCCGAGGTGATCGCCAACCGCCTGGGCGTCGGGCCGATGCATGACTGCCTGTCCTGCTCGTACGAAGAATTCTTCCTCAGTGCGCACACGGTGGGTGATATCGCCATGCTGGTTGACGTGCCCGCCAACGTCGGTCTCGAACAGCTGGCCCCTGGGCAGGTGCCAGCGGCGCAAAGCGTTGGTATCAAGGCAAGCATGGCGCTGTATCCCGCCGAACCCTCCAACGTCAATCACAGCTACCTGGGCGATGCGGTCAAGTTCCGCAATATCAGCGTGGGTTACGAGCAGCATGTGTTCCACCTGCATGGGCATCAGTGGCTGTTCAACCCCAACGATGACAACTCCGACTACATGGATGCCCAGGGGATCGGGCCGGGGTCGGGCTATACCTATGAAATCGCCAACGGCGGGTCGGGCAACCGCAACCGGGTGGTGGGCGATGCCATCTACCACTGCCATTTCTACCCACACTTCGCCCAAGGCATGTGGGCAATGTGGCGCATCCACGATGTATTCGAGGAGGGCACTCGGCTGGCCGTCAGCGATGACGGCAAGAGGGGCTACCATGAGGAACCCTTTGGCTTGCGCAGCGGCCTTCCGGCCCAGCAATCGCGAGCCCTGCCAGATGGCGAGATCGTCGCCGGCACGCCAATCCCCGCCATTGTGCCGTTGCCCGGCAAGGCCATGCCGCCGATGCCTGGCAAAGTTGTGGTGGTTCCCAAGTTCAGCACCGAGCAGGTCGCAGGTGCCGACCCTGACGAGGATGGCCAGGGGCGTGTCGTCGGGTCGTTGGCATTGGTCGAGCGCAACGACGCCAACCGCAATGCCGATGGCAGCCTGAAAAACCCCGGTTATCCATTCTGGATCGGTGGCCTGGAAAGCACCGTTGGCCAACGACCGCCCACGCCGCCACTGGACATGCTCGACGCGCAGAAGGCCCAATCCTTGCGCGATTCAGGCAAGGCACTCTGGGCGGCGCTCGACCCTGCCCAGGCAGGTGGCTGGGACGGTGGCCTGCCTCGGCATGCACTCGATGGCTGGGCGGCGGGGGGCGAGGCGCACGTGGCAACCAGTGCGCTGGACATGAGCAAGGAAGTGCTCCGCGCCAAGCCTGTTTATTTCCCCGAGGAGGGCACAGAGGTCGAGCAATCGGCGATGTCGTTCCACGCACAACCTGCGCATGCCAGCTATGCCGCATTGCCTAACGGTGAATTTCAGGCGCGTAATTTCCTCACCAACGGCGCGCCGCCGGTCGCAGGGGCGCCATTTTTCGAGCCGTGCATGGATGATCGGCAAAAGCGCCTGACCCGCAGCGCCGGGGCAGGCTTCTTCAACAGCGGCGAGCGGCTGGACGGCCAGTCCTTCAGCGGTTTCTCCACCTACAGTGCCGACCATCCGCGCGTGTACAAAGGGGCCAACATCCAGTTCGACGCGGTGTTCAACAAGGTCGGCTATCACTTCCCGCAAACCCGGATCCTGACACTGTGGGAAGACGCTTGGCCAGTGATCAACAAGCAGCGTCCACCTGAACCTCTGGTCATGCGCATGAACACCTTTGACTGCACCATGTACCAGCACACCAACCTGGTGCCGGCGGTGTACGAGATGGATGACTACCAGGTCCGCACCCCCACCGACATCATCGGCCAGCACATCCACCTGCCAAAATGGGACCTGACCTCCGCCGATGGCGCGGCCAATGGCTGGAACTATGAAGATGGGGTGTTATCGCCCTCAAGCGTTGTCGAACGTATTCATGCCATCAGGGCCTACAACGGTTGCACAGCTGGAGATTCACGCGAGGCGACGCAAGACTGTCCAGTCGCCAAGGCCCATCCGTACTTCGGGCAGTTCAACCGCGCTGACTGGCTGGGCGCGCGCACCACTCTGCAGCGATGGTTCGCGGATCCCGTGGTGAACGCCCACAACATCGACCGTGGTCTGGGCAACATTTTCACCCATGACCATTTCGGTCCCTCCACCCATCAGCAGATCGGCCTCTATGCCACCGTGCTCGCCGAACCTGCCGGTTCCAGCTGGTTCCACGCAGAGACGGGCGAGCCTTTATACAATGGCGGTGGTCGCCAGGACGGCGGTCCGACTTCCTGGCAGGCAGTGATTTCTACCGGCGATCTCAACGGCGATGGCAAGAACGACAGCTTCCGCGAGTTCTTCCTGGAATACAGCGACTATCAGCATGCCTATGAAGCAGGGGTGTATGTGGGTGCAGGCCCTGATGGGATCCCTAACCCGGCAGCCTACCCGGCCACCGCGGACAGCTTCCGCTTTGCCATCAACCCACCGGGACGAATCAACGCCGCCAACCTGCTCGACTCGGTATTGGAGGCTGCCAGTGGCGCACTGCTGACGTGCCCGCTGCGACCTTGTCCGCAGGCTATCTCCGCCTCTGACCCAGGCATCTTCGTGGTCAACTACCGCCATGAGCCTTTAGGGATGCGCATCTATCATCCAGGTAAAACGGCGCCCGACGGTAAGCCCGGCATGCAGGCCGATGGCCTGGGTGGCGACCTCGCCCACGCCCTGCAAAGCCGTACCGACCGCGTGATCCCTGCGATGAACATGGCACCGAGCACAATCACCGAGGCGACGGGGCCGACCGGCGGGAGCACGCGATTCCCGCCCCACGTCAACCGTGGCGACCTGCCGGGCGATCCGTTCACGCCGATGTTGCGCACCTATTCAGGCGACAATGTGCGGTTGCGGATCAACGCCGGGGGCCATGAGGAGGAACACAACGTCACGCTTCACGGCGTGAAATGGCTGCATTCCGGTAGCGGTTTCGGCAACAGCTCCAATACCGGTTGGAAGGCCGCGCAGATGGTGGGCATCTCCGAGCAGCTCGGGTTCATGGCTCCGGTGACGATGATGTCCAGCGCCAGCCAGGATACCGGGGACTACCTGTATTCCATGGATGCTTCGCTCGAGGGCTACTGGAGCGGGTTGTGGGGCGTCATGCGCAACTACACCCTGCCGCGCAATGACTTGTTCCCGGTGCCCAACAACCCGCGGCCGGTAGTAGGGCGCAATACGGTGAATTTCAACGGCGTGTGCCCACGGACCACGGCCAACGCCAACGGCGTCGGTACCCGGCCTACCGTGCAGCGCGACTATGAAATCGTCGCGGCGCTGGCCAATGACATTCTTGCCAACCCGTTGAACCTGACCGTCGGCGATCCGACGGGCGCAGGCCAGCACGTCGGAGGGGCACTCGATCCCCAGGGCGGTACGCTGGTCTACAACCCTCGGCCGGTGACCATTCCCCAGGTTACCGTCTTCGATCCAGAGGATGGCGAGACCTTCACCATCGGAGGGCAATCGGGCCCGTTGCACGATCCGACGGCGATCCTCTATGTACGCAAGGCCGACCTGGACCCCGTCACTGGCAAGCTGAAGCCAGGCGTGCCCGTGGAGCCCCTGGTACTGCGCGCAGCGGCGGGCGACTGCATCAATATCACCCTGGAAAACCGCCTGCCGGTGGTCATGCCCGACCTGCCCAACTTTGCGGTGATGCAAGGCACGGTGAAACGCGATCGCCATGGCGCGCAAGGCTCGACCACCTTCAACAACAACCTGATGCGTCCCTCCAGCCATGTCGGCTTGCATGCGCAGCTGTTGACCTACGACGTCACCAAGTCGGACGGCTTCAACGTCGGCATCAACCCGGTGCAGACGGTTGCACCGCGCCTGGGCAACAGCGGTGCCTGGCCAAGCCGTACCTACCAGTACTATGCCGGGCATTTCGAGCGCGCCGGCCAGCCGGTGGCCTCGCAGCTGGGGCGCAACGTCGACAACATTGAGGCTACCGCCATCGAGTACGGCGGTCTGAACCTCATGCCGGCCGACCCGATCAAGCAGCCGCAGAAGGGGCTGGTGGGCGCCATGTCGATCGTGCCCCAGGGGGCAAGCTGGCAAGAGGATGCGCGCTCGCGTGCTTCTGCGACGGTGAAGCCTGCTGGATCAAGCGCCTACCGTGACTTTGCCATGGTCTGGCAAAAATCCCTGAACATGCGCTGGGCCAGCGGCCAGCCGGTCGAGAACATGTCGTCGGAGGGGCCAGGCATCCCGAACGACCCGAAGGACAACTCGGACATGGCCATCAACTACAAGACCGAGCCTCTCTGGTATCGCTTCGCCCGAGCACCTAACGCGCCGTTTGGTCTGGCTGGCGGCAATGGCCTGGGTGCGGTGCCCAATGCGCACTTGGCCTACAGCAACGCCTTGGTCGGCGGCGATCCGGTAACGCCGATCCTGCGGGTCAAGCCGGGTGAGCCGTTCCGCACCCACGTGATGATGCCTTCGGGCGGTAGCCGCGGTGCGACCTTCCAACTCGATGGTCACATCTGGGCCTTCAACCCGTTCCAGGCGCAGCGGGTCGATCTCTCCGGTTATCCAGTGCGCGACCCAGGCATTGGTTCTGTACGGTTCGGATTCAATCCGCTGGCCATGTACATCGGCGCCCAGGAAAGCGTATTGCCTGCCGCGCACTTCAGCTTCATGTTCCCCTCGGCTGGTGGCAGCAACCGGATCCCTGGTGACTACCTGTACCGGGACTACGCCGCCTTTGGCAACGTGGGGGGCATGTGGGGGTTGTTGCGGGTGAGTGACGAACCGGAGCCGCCACCGGTTGCTCAGTAGCGGTGGACGATGACGCCCCCCTGGTGATCCAGGGGGCGGGTGAGCACGGAGGAGCGAGCGATGGGTGCTGCAGGAAAACGTTGGATGGCTGTGATCGTTGCCGTCGTGCTTCTCTCGGGGGCGGGCCTTTATGCAGCCTTACGCCAGCATGGCGCATCGCCCACTGCGCCGGATGAGGCATTGACGGGCGAACTTCAGCACCTGGAGCGCGACGGGGTGGCGATCGACTTCCAGATGCTGGCGCTGAATCCCGACGGGCAACTCGTCGAGGGCACGCTGGCGGATGTACGCTTTCAGATCCGCAGCGCCGTGACCGGCCAGCCACTGGCGGGCCTGGCCCCAGGGGCCTGGATGGACCCGGCCCTGGTGCGCGAAGTCGGCACGCGGGATGGCCGGCAGCTGGACTGCAAGGCGCGGGTTGGCGTGTACCTCAAGGGCGTCATGGGCGCGCGTCCGCTGCTTGATCTGAACAGCTATTACCTGCTCCTGCTCAACAAGGATCCGAGTATCTCGGTCATCGACCCGTCTGTTTCGGTGGGCGGCATCACCAGCACCCTGAGCCGCATTGCACTCAAGCGCATACCCATGGACTGGACGGCCAGCCAGGCAGGCAAGCGCCTGTATGTCACCCTGCCGGACGCCGATGAAATCGCAGTGATCGACACGGAGAGCTTCCAGGTATTGCGCTATATCGCTGCCGGACGCAACCCGGTGCGTGTGGCCTTGCAACCGGACGGCCGCTATCTGTGGGTGGGCAACAACGCGGCTCAGGAGGCCGCTAGCGGCGTGACGGTAATCGACACCGGCACGCTGGAGACGGTCTTGAGCGTACCTACGGGCCGCGGCCACCATGAGATTGCCTTCAGTGAGGATTCCACCCGTGCGTTCATCACCAATCGCGACAGCGGCACCTTGAGTGTGTTCGACGTCGCCAACCGGCGGCATCTGCGCGACATCACGACAGGACCAACCCCGCTGTCGGTCGCCTATTCACCGTTGTCCAAAGCGGTCTACGTCACGGATGGCAAGGCCGGCACCATCAGCGTCATCGACGCCCGCAGCCTCGGCGTGCGCAAAGTGATCGAGGTTGGCCAGGGGGCAGGGCCGATGCGTTTTACCCCGGACGGGCGCTACGGCGTGGCGCTTAATCTCCTGGAGGACAGCGCCCAGGTGATCGATGCAAGCAATGACCAACTCATCCACACCTTGAAGGTCAGCGCCGAGCCCTATCAAGTGATCTTCACCCGGGCCTTCGCGTATGTGCGGGGGCTGGCCTCGTCACGGGTGAGCATGATCAACCTCGCCTCGTTGGGTCAAGGCAAGCAGCCCATCGTGCAGGCGTTCGATGCGGGCCCATCCGCGCCCAAGCTTGCAGGCAATCTGCCGCTGGCTGACAGCCTGGCGCCTGCACGGGACGAGGCAGCTGTGTTCGTGGTCAACCCGGTGGACAACACGGCGTACTTCTATATGGAGGGTATGAATGCGCCGATGTCGGGATATCTCAACCGCGGCCATAGCTCACGTGCTGCCATGGTCATCAATCGAAGCTTGCGCGAAGTGAGCCCCGGCGAATTCACTGCACGCGTCAAGCTGCCGGCAGCCGGCCGGCTTGATGTGGCCTTCATGCTCAACCAGCCGCAGATGACGCACTGCTTCACCGCAGAAGTCCAGCCCAACCCCGAACTGGCGAAACTGCGCGACCGTGCTGAAGTCGAGTTCTTGTTCGATTCGCCGAGCGTGCCGGTGGGCAACGAGCCGGTGATGGTCCGGTTAAGGGTCGCCAAGGGCGCTGGCGGCGAACCCTTGCGCGGGATCGAAGACCTGCAGATTCGCTACTTCCTGGCCCCCTCGGCTCTGCCGCAGCAAGTCCTTGCCAAGGAAGTCGGGGAGGGGATCTATGCCGCGCCGCTGTCCCTGCAAAAATCCGGCGCCTACTACCTGCACGTGCGCTCGGCCTCACTGCAGCTTGATGGGGACGAGCGAGCTTATGCCAGCCTGCGGGTTCTGCCGGCCGTAACCAAGGGGGACGGGCGCGAGCGGACAGGGCTCCCGAGATGAAACGACGGCAGGATGACCCGCTCACGTCGGCATCGGGGGCTCGAACGGCACGCTTTGGACGACTTCCAGCTCGTACCCCGCCAATCCTGCATATTTGAGCGGCGGGCCGAGGTGGCGCAACTTGCCCACGCCCAGGTCCTGAAGAATCTGCGCGCCGGTCCCGACCTCGGAATAGATCTTCGACTGCCCGCGCTGATACGGCCGCGGCGGCTGGGTCAGCTGCGGCACGCGCTCCAGCAGCGCCTGGGACGATTCGTGGTTGGCCAGCACCACGACAACGCCCTTGCCTTCGGCGGCGACCTTCTGCAGCGCTGCCCACAGGGTCCAGTTCGCCGGCCCGGCATATTCGGCCCCGACCAGGTCGCGCAGCGGGTCGATGACATGCACGCGCACCAGTGTCGGCTCTTCACGCTTGATGTCGCCCATGACCATCGCCATGTGTACGCCACCTTCGATGCGGTCTTCATAGGTCACCAGGCGGAAGTTGCCGTGCACGGTGGGCAGCTCGCGTTCGCCGATGCGCTTGACGGTCTGTTCGGTGCTGAGACGGTAGTGGATAAGGTCGGCGATGGTGCCGATCTTGATGCTGTGGCGGGCAGCAAACACTTCAAGGTCCGGACGGCGGGCCATCGTGCCGTCGTCGTTGAGCACTTCGACGATCACCGAGGCGGGGGTGAAGCCGGCGAGGCGGGCGAGGTCGCAACCGGCTTCGGTGTGGCCGGCGCGGGTCAGTACGCCCCCTTCGCGGGCGCGGAGGGGGAAGATGTGGCCAGGTTGTACCAGGTCCTCGGCACGGGCGCCCGGCGCCACGGCAGCGGCGACGGTGCAGGCGCGGTCGGCGGCGGAGATGCCGGTGGTGACGCCCTGGGCGGCCTCGATCGACACGGTGAAGGCCGTGCTGAAGGCGCTGCCGTTGGCGGGCACCATCTGCTCGAGGCCCAGGCGCTGGCAGTGGTCGTCGGTCAGGGTCAGGCAGATCAGGCCCCGCGCTTCGCAGGCCATGAAACTGATGGCCTTGGCATCACAGCGCTCGGCGGCGATCAGCAGGTCGCCTTCGTTCTCCCGGTCTTCATCGTCCACCAGGAGGACCATCTTGCCCTGGCGGTAGTCCTCGAGGATTTCTTCGATGCTGTTGAAAGCCATGCTGCACGCTCACTGTGGTAATGAATTTTTTGTGGTATACCATAATACACAATAACCCATCGCAGGAGAGAAGCGGATGAAGGCTTACTGGATCGCCCACGTCGACGTCACCGACCTCGAGCAATACCAGCAGTACACCCAGCGGGCCCCGGCGGCGTTCGCCGCGTTTGGCGGCAAGCTATTGGCACGTGGCGGGCGCAGCGAGGCCATGGAAGGGCGGGCGACGCCCCAGCGCAGCGTGGTGATCGAGTTCGAATCGTATGACCAGGCGGTGGCGTGCTACCGATCGGCGCAGTATCAGGAGGCATGCAAGCATCGCCAGGGCGTGGCCAACGCCGAGGTGATAATCGTCGAGGGTTACGAGCCCTGAGCTGCGGCCTCATGGTCTGCGGTGCCTGGCCTCATCAAAGAGAGGTGCTCCCACCGGATGGAAACGTGCCTCACCTGGTGTGGTGCTGGAGATTCATGGGAGCGGCGCAGGCCTGAGAGCACTGCTGTAGCTCTGGGAGCTGCGGTTCGGCGCTCCGACTTGCCAGCGAAGAGCCGGTCCAGGCACAGGGGGTGCTACCGGATGAAATGCACCTTGCCGCTATCGTCATTGCCCATGTAGATCCCATATACCCCCGCCAGCCGCTCGGTGATGTAGCGCTCGAGAATCTGCCGGATAGCGGGGTAGTAGATCTCGTCCCAGGGAATCTCGTCGGGCGCGAAGAAGCGGTAGTCGAGCGTCTCGGGCCCGAACGAACCGGTCTCCTCGATCACGCTGGCGCGGAAGATGATGTACACCTCGCTGATCTTCGGCACGCTGAAGATCGAGTAGGGGCAGACCACATCGGCGCGCACGCCGGTCTCTTCCCATACTTCCCGCAGGGCCGCGTCTTCGGTGGTCTCGCCGCGCTCCATGAAGCCGGCCGGCAGCGTCCAGGTACCAGGGCGCGGTGGGATGGCGCGCTGGCACAAAAGGTACTTGCCGTCGCGCTCGATGATGCAGCCGGCGATGATCTTCGGGTTGATGTAGTGGATATAGCCGCAGCCGGGGCAGAGCAGGCGCTCGTGGGTGTCCCCGGCAGGTGTGCCCCGGGCGAGCTCGACAGTGCAATGCGGGCAATAGCGCGGGGCAATGGGCATGTTCAGCGACCTATGCGAGGTTCTTTGAGGGCAATGGGGGCGATGATGTCGCGCACCTTGCTGTTGTCATCCTGCTTCTGGCGCAGGTAGTCCAGGGCGACCTTGGCGGCGGCGCGGACGTGATCGACCGAGGCCTGGTGGGCAACGAGCGGGTCGCCGCCCTTGATCGCCTCGACGATCTTTTCCATTTCACGGTTGCTGGCGCCGCGGCGGTTTTCCTGGGAGACCGATGTGGCACGCAGATAGCTGATACGCGCCTGCAGCTGACGCAACTGAGTGGCGGCCACGTGGTTGCCGGAGCCCTCTAGCAGCACGTCGTAGAAACCCTGCACCGAGTCGAGCACCTGCTGCAGCTCACCTTCTTCGAGCGCCTCGCGGTTTTCCTCGAGGGCGCGCTCCAGGGCGCGGATGTCCTTGGCCTTGGCGTTGAGGGTGAACAGTTGGACGATCAGGCCTTCGAGCACACAGCGTAGCTCATAGATGTCACGGGCATCTTCAAGGGTGATGATCGCCACGCGCGGACCCTTGGCGTCGGCGAACTCCACCAGGCCTTCGGATTCCAGGTGACGCAGGGCTTCACGGACCGATGTGCGGCTGACACCGAGGCGGTCGCAGAGGTCGCGCTCGACCAGGCGGTCGCCCGGCAGCAGGTGGAAGTTCATGATCGCGCCGCGCAGCTTGTCGAGCACGATTTCACGCAGGGTTACGGGGTTGCGGTTGACCTTGAAACTGTCGTCGAGTGGCTGGCGTTTCATCGTGTGCGCTCTGAATGAGGCTGTTGCGCCATACCCGCAGGAGCACCGCGAACCTGGGGTGCTCCATGCAAGGGTTCGAACAGCCCGGTGTTAACGGGTTGACTCCGCATCGGCCTCGGCGAAGGCCTCGCGCGCCAGGCGGAAGCTGTCCACCGCCGCAGGCACGCCGCAATAGATGCCGACCTGGAGCAGTATTTCGCGAATCTGTTCACGGCTCAGGCCATTACGCAAGGCGCCACGGATATGCAGCTTGAGTTCGTGGGGACGGTTGAGCGCGGAAATCATGGCCAAGTTTATCATGCTGCGCTCTTTGAGCGATAAGCCGTCGCGGCCCCAGACATGTCCCCAGCAGTACTCGGTGACCAGTTCCTGCAGCGGCTTGGTGAAGTCGTCCGCGTTATCGATCGATTTCTGCACGTAAGCCTCGCCCAGCACTTGCGTGCGGATCGCCAGGCCTCTCTCGTACTTTTCGTTACTCATTGCCGTGCTCCTGGGTGGGCGCATACAGGCCCGCAAAGAAAAAGGGGGCCGCAACCGAGGGTGAAGAACGGCGCAGCCCCCATAAAGGGAAAATCAGCCCAGCGGGGGCAGGGCGCCCAGCTTGCCCCGGTGGTAGACCATCGGGGTCACGGGGTTATCGGGCAGCACCAGGTTTTTCACAGCGCCGACGATGATCGCGTGATCACCGCCATCGTACTCGCGCCACAGTTCGCACTCGATGATCGCCGTGGCCTTGGGCAGCAAGGGGTTGCCCAGTTCGCTCAGGTGCCAGTCGATGCCCTGGGCCTTGTCCTTGCCCTTGCCGGCGAAGGCATAGGCCTCGGCGGTCTGGTCGGCCGACAGCAGGTGAATCGCGAACTGCTTGCTGTCACGCAGGATCGGGTAGGTGTCCGATGCGTAGTTGGGGCAGAACAGCACCAGCGCCGGGTCGATCGACAGCGCGCTGAACGCGCTGGCGGTGATGCCGACGATGGCCCCCGTCGGGTCAAGCGTGGTGACCACGGTGACACCGGACGGGAAGGAGCCCATCACGTCTTTGTAGATGCCGGGTTCGATCATGGCGCGGGTCTCCTAACGCATGACAAAGGGGTCGGGCATGGGCGCGGTGGACAGATTGATCCACACGGTCTTCAGCTCGGTATAGGCCAGCACCGAATCGATGCCGCTCTCACGGCCGTAGCCGCTGTTCTTGAAGCCACCGATCGGCGCCATGGCCGACACGGCACGGTAGGTGTTGACCCAGATGATGCCGGAGCGCACGTCTCGGGCCAGGCGATGGGCGCGGCCCAGGTCGCGGGTCCAGATGCCGGCGGCCAGGCCGAACTGCGAGTCGTTGGCGATCGCGAGGGCCTCTTCCTCGGTCTTGAAGCGGATCACCGAGGCCACGGGGCCGAACACTTCTTCCTGCATGATGGTCATCGAGTTGCTGTCGCACTCGAACAGGGTCGGCTCGTAGTACCAGCCTTCACCCTCGACCTCGGCGCGCTTGCCACCCAGGTGCAGCTTGGCGCCCTCGGCCTTGGCCGCGGCGACCAGGCCTTCGACCACGGCCAGTTGCTGGGCGGTGGCCATCGGGCCCATTTCGCTGTGCTCATCCTGGGGGTTGCCGATGCGGATGCGCTTGGCGCGCTCTACCAGGCGGGCGACGAACTCGTCGAAGATCTCGTCCTGCACCAGCAGGCGCGAACCGGCCACGCAGCTCTGGCCGGAGGCGGCATAGATGCCCGCCACCGCGCCGTTGATGGCGCTGTCGAGGTCGGCGTCGGCGAAGACGATGTTCGGAGACTTGCCGCCCAGCTCGAGCGACAGCTTGGCGAAGTTCTCGGCGCTGCTGCGCACCACGTGGCGTGCGGTGGCCGCGCCGCCAGTGAAGGCGATCTTGCGCACCAGCGGGTGGCGGGTGAGCGCCGCGCCGGTGGTGGGACCGTAGCCCGTGACCACGTTGACCACGCCGGCGGGGAAGCCGGCTTCGAGCGCCAGGCGGGCCAGCTCGAGAATGGTCGCCGAGGCGTGCTCGGACGGCTTGAGCACGATGGTGTTGCCGGCGGCCAGGGCCGGGGCAAGCTTGATCGCGGTCAGGTACAGCGGGCTGTTCCAGGGAATGATACCGGCCACCACGCCGATTGGCTCGTGCACCGTGTAGGCGAACAGGTCCGGCTTGTCGAGCGGCAGCGTGCCGCCTTCGATCTTGTCGGCAAGGCCGGCGGTGTAGTGGAAGAACTCTGGCAGATAGCCGACCTGGCCGCGGGTCTCGCGGATCAGCTTGCCGTTGTCGCGGCTTTCGAGCTGGGCCAGGTGCTCCTTGTTGTCGGCGATCAGGTCGCCCAGGCGGCGTAGCAGCTTGCCCCGGGCAGTGGCGGTAATACTACGCCAGGCCGGGCTTTCGAAGGCGCGCTGTGCCGCCTGCACGGCGAGCTCGACATCGGCTTCGGCGGCGTCGGGCAATTGCGCCCAGGCCTGGGCGGTGGCCGGGTTGAGGCTGTC
Organism: Pseudomonas fluorescens; assembly: GCF_902498185.1. GTDB lineage: Bacteria > Pseudomonadota > Gammaproteobacteria > Pseudomonadales > Pseudomonadaceae > Aquipseudomonas > Aquipseudomonas fluorescens_BS. The sequence goes on from NZ_CABVIX010000001.1 coordinate 704,285, forward strand.
GAACGTCTTGCCGCTTTGCGCATCGCACCATTGGCCGTCGATGCACATCTGGAAACGGTGGAGGGTCATGCAACAATCCCCTTTGCAGAGTCGGAGAGGGTACGGGCGTGGCTGAGGAAGTCGAGCAGCATGCGGTTGACTTCACGCGGCGCTTCGACCGGCATCATGTGCCGTTGCTCGGCCAGGACCACGCACTGGGCGCCGGGAATGCGCGCGGCGAGTTGGCGGGTCATGGCCGGGGTCGAGCCCGAGTCGAGTTCGCCGGTGGCGATCAGCGTCGGCACCTGGATGCTTTCCAGATCGTCGGCGCGATACATGTCCTGGGTGGCGAACAGCGAATAGGTGGTGTGATAACCCTGGGGGTCGTTACCGGCCAGGATCTGGCGAATGGCGGCGACCTGGGCTGGGTTGGCGGCCTTGTACTCGCGGCTGAACCAGCGGTCCAGGGCGGCATCGACGTTGGCGTCGGGGCCGAGTTCGGCAGCCTGGGCCGCGCGGGCGATGACACCGGCGCTCTGCTCCGGGGTGCGGTTGAACACGCTGTTGAGCACCACCAGCGCATTCAGGCGCTGCGGGTAGTGCAGGGCAAAGGCGCGGGCGACCAGGCCGCCCATCGAGAAACCGATCACCGTGGCCTGCGCAATCTGCAGGTGGTCGAGCAGTTCGGCCAGCTGCGCGGCATAGCCTTGCAGGTCGGTACCGGCGTCCGGACGCGGGCTCTGGCCGTGGCCGAGCATGTCGTAGGCGATTACCCGGTAGTCGCTGGAAAGGCCGACGAATTGGCCGCCCCACATTTCCTTGTTCAAGCCCACACCGTGGATCAGTACCACGGGCTGGCCTTGGCCGAGTGCCAGGTAGCTGGTCCCGGCGGGTGTACGTTCAGCTACAGGCTGAATCATGGATGGGCGCTCCTTGAAGGTCGGGCGTGGCGCTTCACACGGCACGCCCCGGCCCGTTCACGTTGTTGTTATTGAGCTTTTTCGGCTGCCAGTTCTTCAAGGTCGATGTAGCGGTTGCCGATGCGTGGGTGCAGGCGGCCGCCGTCGGCAGCGCCCAGGACCACGACGATCTCGTCGGCTCGCGGCGCGTCTTCGATCTGCATTTCCAGGGTGATGTAGTGCGAACGCAGGCCTTCGTCGTCCTTCTGCATCATCGGGATCTGGATAGAAGTGCCTGGACCGCCGCGCTTGTTGGTGAAGCTCAGGTAACTCTTGGCCTGGACCGCTTCACGATAGTGATTGCCGAAGCGCAGGGTGTGGATCACGGCGGAAGCGTGCTCGATCTCGCCATCGGCGCCGACTACTGCGGCCTTGCCATAGGCTTCGATCTTGTCGGCACCGCCGATGGCGGCGATCAGACGCTCGACCATCAGTGCGCCCAGCTCGGAGCAGTTGGCACGGATTTCCGGCTTGAGGTCATCAACGAAGCCACGGCCAGCCCACGGGTTCTTGATCACGACGGCCAGGCCAACCATGGTCACCGGCTTGTCGGTGGCCTTGCCGCCTTCGATGCGGGTTTCTTCGGAGTAGGTGACGATCTTGCGGATTTCGAAACTCATGAACGGCTCCTGGGTAGGTGATCAGATCTTGTTGTCTGATGGTATACCATAATATTTGTTCTGCAAGAGGGTGCAGGAAATTTCTGCGGGCGGGGGACGAAAGGTGCTTGCCTGTGCCCGCGAAGAGGCCGGTAAGATCACTGCAGAAGCCACAAAAAAGCCCGCTCTCGCGGGCGATACAACCCGCGCGAGCGGGCTGGTCCCGCGATGCTGCAAACAAGCAGTTCAGCTGAACGCCGGCACCACTTCCTTGATGAACAGTTCCAGGGACTTCTTCTTCTCGGCGTGCGGCAGGCTGTTGTCGCACCAGAAGCTGAACTCGTCGACCCCCAGTTCCTGGTAGTACTTGATGCGCGCGATGATCTCTTGCGGGGTGCCGATCATGGTGTTCTTGCGGATATTCTCCAGCGCGAAAGCCGGCACTTCGGCGAACTTCGACTCAGGGCTTGGCTCCAGGAAGCCGTTGGCCGGGACGGTCTTGTTGCCGAACCAGGCATCGAAGGTGCGGTAGAAGCGCGAAATGGCCTGGGCACCGACTTTCCAGCCTTCCGGCTCGGACGGGCTATGCACGTGGGTGTGGCGCAGCACCATCAGTTGCGGGCGTGGCACATCCGGGTTGTTGTCCAGGGCAGCCTGGAACTTGTTCTTCAGGTCCAGCACTTCTTCATCACCCTTCATCAATGGGGTGACCATGACGTTGCAGCCGTTCTTGACCGCGAAGTTGTGCGAGTCTGGGTCGCGGGCGGCAATCCACATCGGTGGCATGCCTTGTTGCACCGGCTTCGGCACACTGGTGGAAGTCGGAAAATTGTAGATTTCGCCTTCATGGGCGTAATCGCCTTTCCACAGTTCGCGCACTGCCGGGACCATCTCGCGCAGCGCCTTGCCGCCGTCGGTGGCAGGCATGCCATTGGCCATGCGGTCGAATTCGAACTGGTAGGCGCCACGGGCCAGGCCCACTTCCATGCGTCCGTTGCTGATCACGTCGAGCAGGGCACATTCGCCCGCTACGCGTATCGGGTTCCAGAAGGGCGCGATGATGGTGCCGGCGCCCAGGCGGATCTTCTCGGTGCGCGCGGCGAGGTACGCCAGCAGCGGCATCGGGCTTGGCGAGATGGTGTATTCCATGGCGTGATGTTCGCCGATCCACACGGTGCTGAAACCGCCGTTCTCGGCCATCAGGGTCAGTTCGGTAAGGTCTTCGAACAACTGGCGGTGGCTGACCTGTTCATCCCAACGTTCCATGTGCACGAACAACGAAAATTTCATGGTGCATTCCTCGGATCTGAAAAGTGTCGCCTGTGGATGCCGGCGACCGGAGTCTCGACGGGCGCCTGGCACCCGCCACACGAATGGATAAGTGTCAGGCGAAAGCCGGCAGGCTGGCCATCTTGCCGCGGCAGTAGATCATCGGCCGTGGCGCCTGCTCTGGGACGATCAGGTTGTGCACAGCGCCGACCATGATGGCGTGGTCGCCACCTTCGTACTCGCGCCACAGCTCGCACTCGATGATCGCGGTGGCATTGGCCAGCAGCGGGTTGCCCAGCTCGCTCAGGGTCCACTCGATCCCTTCGGCTTTATCCTTGCCCTTACGGGCGAACGCATAGGCCTCGGCCTGTTGTTCGCCAGAAAGCAGGTGGATGGCAAAGCGCTTGTTGCGGATCAGTACAGGGTAGGAGTCGGAGCTGTAGTTAGGGCAGAACAGGACCAGCGGCGGGTCCATGGAAAGAGAGCTGAAGGCACTGGCAGTCAGGCCGACGATCGAGCCGTCGTCGTCCAGCGTGGTGATCACCGTGACGCCGGACGGGAAGGAGCCCAGAACGTTCTTGTAGACGGTTGCGTCGATCATGGCGTGGTCCTCGGAAGAGCAGCGGTGGTCCGCGTTTTTATCGTTGATGTGTCTGATGGTATACCGTAATACTCGTTTTGCAAGCGGAATTTTCCTACACCGGCCTGACTCGATGAACGGCTAAAAGCCCCGTATTCATTGGGCTTCGTCTATATAGGAGGAGGTCTGGGGAAGAGAGTGTGCAGTGCAGAAGGGCTTTTTTAGTGCGGATCAGTGTTGTCAAAAGCTTGGAATACCATAATATGGTCCGCAGCTGAGAGGCCGCCTAGATGCGGTTTCCTACAAAGATAAAAACAGAACCTTTCGAGCTCAGACCTATGTCCCAATCGTCGTCGCAAAACCAGCTTGTCGAGAACAATACGGTCGAATACGTTCCACCCGCCCAGCGCCATGGGAAGGCGCGGGATCTGTTCACGCTCTGGTTCAGTACCAACATCGCTCCACTGCCGATCGTCACCGGCGCCATGGTGGTCCAGGTGTTCCACCTGAACCTGCTGTGGGGCCTGATCGCCATCGTCCTCGGGCACCTGCTCGGTGGCGTGGTCATCGCGCTGGCGTCGGCCCAGGGGCCGCAGATGGGCATTCCGCAGATGGTCCAGAGCCGAGGCCAGTTTGGCCGCTACGGCGCCTTGCTGATCGTGTTCTTCACTGCGCTTATCTATGTCGGCTTCTTCATCTCCAATATCGTACTGGCGGGCAAGTCGATCCATGGCATCGCCCCGAGCGTGCCCATGCCCACGGCAATCGTCATCGGCGCCCTGAGCGCCACGGCCATTGGCGTGATCGGCTATCGCTTCATTCACACCCTCAACCGCATCGGTACCTGGGTAATGGGCTCGGCGCTGCTGGCAGGGTTCGCGATGATGTTCGCCCAGGACCTGCCGGCCGACTTCTTCAGCCGCGGCAGCTTCAACCTGTCGGGCTGGATCGCCACCGTGTCGCTGGGGGTGATCTGGCAGATCAGCTTTTCGCCTTACACCTCCGACTACTCGCGCTACCTGCCGCGTGAAGTCGGCATCGCCAAGCCGTTCTGGGCCACCTACTTCGGCGCCACGCTTGGCACCATCCTGTGCTTCAGCTTCGGCGCCATCGCCGTGCTGGCGGTGCCGGAAGGGACCGACGCCATGGCTGCGGTCGAGCAGGCCACCGGCTGGCTGGGTCCGATCCTGATGGTGCTGTTCCTGCTCAACATCATCAGCCACAACGCCCTCAACCTGTACGGCGCGGTGTTGTCGATCGTGACCGCGATCCAGACCTTCGCTGCCAAATGGACACCGAGCATCAAGGTACGTGTGGTGTTGGCCACGGTGATCCTGGTGGGTTGCGGGTTGGTTGCGCTGAGTGCTTCGGCCGATTTCATCTCGCAATTCATCGGGCTGATCCTGGCGCTGCTGGTTGTGCTGGTGCCCTGGGCATCGATCAACCTGATCGACTTCTACCTGATCAAGAAGGGTAACTACGACATCGCCTCGATCTTCAGTGCTGACGGCGGGATCTATGGGCGCTTCAACAGCCACGCGATCATTGCCTATGCCTGCGGGATCCTGGTGCAGCTGCCGTTTGCCAATACGGCGCTGTACGTGGGGCCGTATTCCAATCTGGTGGAAGGCGCGGACCTGTCCTGGGTGTTTGGCCTGCTGGTGACCTGCCCACTGTATTACTGCCTGGCGACCCGTGGTCAGCGGCAGAAGGCTGCTCAGGTGGTCAGCGTGAACGGCTGATTCGAGCGCTGGTGTACCTGCAGGCAAGGCCGCTCTGGTTAGACAGAGCGGCCTTGTCGTTTCCGGGGCGCCAGGTCGGGAGTATCTTCGAAGTCCGGGGCAGTGGTGGGCTTCCGGTTCGCTGGCAAGCCAGCTTGCACAGGTACCAAGCGCCACCGCAGCAACGGATATTCACCACTAGCGCGGGAAGCTCCGTCCTTCAAGGCGGGGAGGGATAGCGCTCACCGCGAAGCGGTGATATGGTTTAACTGTATATCCAAACAGTATCCATGATGAAGCGTCTTCAGGCCTATAAATTCCGACTCGAACCCAGATTCCAGCAGCGAATGCTCCTCAGGAAATTCGCCGGTTGCGTTCGTGTGGTCTGGAACAAAGGCCTGGCCCTTCAGCAGGCCAGACATGAGACAGGCGAGAAAAAACTGGGTTATGCGGGGCTCTGCAAAGCGCTCACAGCCTGGCGCAACGACCCTGATACTCCATGGCTTGCCGAGGCTTCAGTCGACGTCGAGCAACAGATTTTGCGAGACCTCGAAACCGCCTACAAACGCTTCTTCGACAAGCTTTCTGACTTCCCGAAATTCAAGAAAAAGGGCACTCGAGACAGCTTTCGATTCCCTCAGCCGAAATCAATCAAGCTTGACCAGGCTGGCGAAAGAATCCTTCTGCCGAAGCTCGGTTGGCTGAAATACAGAAGCAGCCGTAAGGTTCTGGGTCTGGTCAGAAACGTCACAGTCAGCCTGAAAGATGGCCACTGGTACGTGTCCATCCAGACGGAGCGAAAAGTGGCAGAGCCCTGCCATCCAGCCGTCACAGCGGTTGGCATCGACATGGGCATTGTCCGCTTCGCCACGCTGTGGGACGGCCAGAAAGAGACCGTGATCCAGCCGCTGTCGAGCTTCAAGCGACATGAAGTTCGGCTGGCCAAGGCTCAGCGTCAGATGAGCCGCAAGGTCAAATTCAGCAGCAACTGGAAGCGCGCTAAAGCCCGCGTCCAGCGCATCCACAGCCAGATTGCCAACTCCCGAAACGACTTCCTGCACAAGACCTCACACGTCATCAGCAAAAACCACGCGATGATTGTCGTCGAGGATCTGCAGGTCAAAAACATGAGTCGTTCGGCCAGTGGCAATCTGGCTGAACCCGGTCGGAACGTCCGGGCCAAGTCGGGTCTGAACAAGTCGATCCTGGATCAGGGCTGGGGGGAATTCCGCCGCCAGTTGGACTACAAGTCCGCTTGGCAAGGTGGTTGGCTGGTGGCAGTTCCACCGGCGAATACCAGTCGCGAGTGCCCGGTCTGTGGCCACACTTGTGCTGAAAACAGAAAGAGCCAAAGCGTGTTTCTATGCGTGGCCTGCGGCCACACCGAGAATGCGGATCTGGTGGCTTCGAAGAATATCCGAGGGCGTGGATTGAATAGCCCAAAGGCCAGGACAATTGGCCGGATCGCCTGTGAAGTGAGTGGTGTTTCAGTGCCGCCAGCAGCAGGAACCCAGCAGCCGGCTCACGCCGACTGACGCAGTAGGGAATCCCCCTCCTTTCCGGTGAAAGCTGGCGCCTATCAAGGCGAGGTGGGGGAGGATGTCAACCTTCAGGTATTTTTTGTGGGATGATGCCATGATGCTACTATCCATACCTAGCCACTCAAGGCCATGAAGCGGTGCAGGTAGCGGGTCAGGCGACGATCGGGATCAAGGGGTCAGCGGCGGCCAGCGCGAGACCCCGGTCGGCGGCAGGTGGGTAGATCCACTCGGTGTTGATCTGCCGCTTCAGCGTCTTGCCCTCACTGCCATGCAGCTTGAGTTCACGGTCCCCTCGACCTTGCCCGTCGCTTCGGGCGCAAGGCGCCAGCGGTGTTTGGCGAGCAGGTAAACGACTGGATGACCGAGCGCCGTGAAGGCAAGGGTGGGGATATTGCGGTGCGGCAGGTGGAACCGTAGACGTGCCCTGGCCCTAGTGCACCATTCGCCGCTGTCGCACGAACTCCTGGGCCTGCCAGGCCAGCTGGTCGAGCCGCTGATCTCGCTCTTTCTCCGCCTCGATCATCGCCTCGTCCCCATGCTGCTTGACCAGATAGGCATGGATCTGACCTACCTCCAGGGTGCGGTAGATCGGGGCGATATCCAACCGTCCGATCAACGCGCCACTGGCCTTGCCGGTGCTGCTCATCAGCACCTGCGTGCCCGCCGCCGCGACCACCTGCAGTCCCATGGCCTCGAACCACGGCACTTGCTGTACAAAGCAGTTGAGCTCGACACAGGCATGGCGCTTGCCGACCTCGGCCACCATGGCGCGGGCAATACCCTTGCGCCGATGAGCCGGATCCACGGCAAGAAACGCCACCGCGCAGGCTTGCGGATCATCCTGGGCGGGCAGGGCGATCGCAAAGCCGAGGAGGATATCGGGGGCATCGGCATCGAGGGCCAGCACCACGTCCACCGCCAGGCCGCGCGAGCCGTCCATGGCTTGCAGGTACTGGTGCACCTCAAGGCCCACGCCATATTGATAGAGGGGATACAGTGGATTGACCGTGGCAATGGCCACGCTGCTCAGCTCGCTGACATGGTCGATCACCAGTTGGCGGATCTGATTCTGGAAACTTTCCGGGGGCATGCCGTCGAGGCGGCGGAGGATGAACATCGGTAACAGGGCTCCGGCTGTTGAGGCAGCCCGCGCCAGGTCGGCGCGGGGTTGCACAGTCTAACCGGTTTTGCAGATCCGGCTCTGCGCTTGCATCGCGCCGACAGAGCTCGCGCTTCGCGGTATCCTCAAAGAGCCCTGATCTGAACAAGGAACTTTGAATGCCCTACGAACTGGAAAACCGCCTGGTGATCGGCGTCGCCTCGAGCGCGGTATTCGACCTTGGCGAATCAGACGCGGTGTTCCGCCGTGAAGGCGAAGCCCAGTACCGCAAGTACCAGGAGCAGCACCTGCACTCGCCGCTGGGCAAGGGCATCGCTTTTCCTTTCATCAAGCGCCTGCTGGCCTTGAACGACCTGTGCAGCGACCCAGAAGACCCGCTGGTCGAAGTGGTGCTGCTTTCACAGAACGATCCCGACACCGGCCTGCGGGTGATGAAGACCATCGAACACCACGGCCTGGGCATGACCCGGGCGATCTTCATGCAGGGCCGGTCGCCGTACGAATTCATCCCGGCGCTGAACATCGCGCTGTTCCTGTCGGCCAGCAAACCGGACGTGGACGCGGCGATCAAGGCCGGCTACCCCGCAGGCCAGGTGCTTGACTCTCAGTTCGACGACGATGAGGACGACCCCAGCCTGCGCATTGCCTTCGACTTCGATGGCGTGCTGGCCGGTGATGAGTCAGAGGCGGTGATGCAGAGCGCGGGGCTGGACAGCTTTCACGCCCATGAGGTGCTGAACGTCGCCCAGCCGCACAACCCTGGCCCGCTCAAGGAATTCTTCGTACGGATCGCGCGGATCCAGGCGGCGGAAGAACAGCACAAGATCACCAATCCCGGCTACGAGAACCGTTTGCGCGTGTCCATCGTCACCGCCCGCAGCGCGCCGTCACACGAGCGCGCGCTCAATACGCTGAAAAGCTGGGGCGTGATGGCCAACGATGCATTCTTTCTTGGCGGCATCGAGAAGCGCCGGGTATTGCAGGTGCTCAAGCCGCATATTTTTTTCGACGACCAGTCAGCGCACCTGAAAAGCACCAGCACCGTGGTGCCGTCGGTGCACATTCCGTTCGGCGTGACCAATCAGGCCCGCTGAACAGCCTCAGAACCAGCGGTCATTGCGCTTGCGGCCGCGGCTCAGCAGCGGCAGGATCAGCCCGGCGAGCAGGCCTGCACCCGCGATGCCACCGCCGTAGACCATGTAGCGCATCATCACCTGCTTGTTCTCGTCGCCCAGGCGCGCCTGGGTGCTGCGCAATTCGGACTGGGCCATGCCGAGTTCTTCGTTCAGGGATTTGTTGCGGGTTTCCAGCTCATCGATAAGCGCCTTGCGCGAATCCAGGGTCTCCTGCATGCCCTGCACGCGAGTCTTCCAGCTGTCGTCGATGGTCTTGAGCTGCTCGCTCAGCTGCGCCACCTGGCTGTCGAGCTGCGGCAGGCGCTCGGCCTGGCCCGGAACCTCCTGCAGATCGCTGGTCGAGATCCATACCACGCTGCCACTCTCGCCGCGCACCTGGCTGTAGTTGCCCTGGGTGCCGATCAAGGTCACCTTCTGCCCTGACTTGAGGTTGCCGACAATCCGGTGACCATCGGTCGGGCCGCTGCGCACGTAGGTGCTCAGGCTGTCGCTGACCCAGCGCGCATCGCTGGCGGCTTCTTCGGCGTGCAACGGGCCGGCAAGCAGCAACAGCGCGCCGATCAGGCTGCCGCGCAGGGCAGGGAAGGCAAGGATGGCAGGACGGGAATCAGGCATGGGTTCTTCGCATCTACAGGACAAATGTAGGCCCGAGGACGGGGCCGCTGAACCGGTCAGAAGGTTTGACCGTCAGCCAAAGACCGCATTTATCGAGGCTGGTTCACTGACCAGTGTAGGAAAGATCCTGCGAAATGTTGCGGGCACAGGGCGTGCCCGCAACCTTGGGATCAGGTCGTGACCTGGTAGCACGGCACGTAGTCCGCACCGCCCGGCAGCTTCATCCGGTGCTGCTCGACAAACGCCTGCAGCAACCTGCCCAGCGGGTCGAGCACCGCGCTGTCGCCGCGGATCTGGTAAGGGCCGTGGTCTTCGATCAGGCGGATACCCTTGTCCTTGACGTTGCCGGCGACGATGCCAGAGAACGCCCTGCGCAGGTTGGCGGCCAGCTCATGGGCGGGCAACTCGCGGTGCAAGGCGAGGTTGGCCATGTTCTCGTGAGTGGGATCGAAAGGACGCTGGAAGCTTTCTTCGATCTTCAGCAGCCAGTTGAAGTGGAAGGCATCGTTGCGCTCGCGGCGGAACTGCTTGACCTCCTTGAGCCCGTCGACCATGCGTCGGGCCACTTCGGCCGGGTCGTCGATGATGATCGAATAATGGCGCTGTGCTTCTTGGCCCAAGGTGGAACCCACAAAATCGTGCAGCTGCTGCAGGTAGGGCTCGGCGCTTTTCGGCCCGGTAAGCACCACCGGGAAGGGCAGGTCCTGGTTGTCCGGATGCATCAGGATGCCGAGCAGGTAGAGGAACTCCTCGGCAGTTCCGGCGCCACCGGGGAAGATGATGATGCCGTGGCCGACACGGACAAACGCCTCGAGGCGCTTCTCGATGTCCGGGAGAATCACCAGCTCGTTGACGATCGGGTTCGGCGCCTCGGCGGCGATGATGCCCGGTTCGGTCAGGCCCAGGTAGCGGCTGCCGTGCATGCGCTGCTTGGCGTGGGCGATGGTCGCGCCCTTCATCGGGCCCTTCATCACGCCCGGGCCGCAGCCGGTGCACACATCCAGCTTGCGCAGGCCCAGCTCATGGCCGACCTTCTTGGTGTATTGGTATTCCTCGCTGCTGATCGAGTGCCCGCCCCAGCACACCACCAACTTGGGCTCTACGCCGGGGCGCAGGGTGCGGGCGTTGCGCAGCAGGTGGAAAACGTAATCGGTGATGCCCTGGGAGCTTTCAAGGTCGATTCGCTGGCTGGCCAGCTCGCTCTCGGTGTAGACGATGTCGCGCAGCGCACTGAAGAGCATCTCGCGGGTGCTGGCGATCATCTCGCCATCGACGAAGGCAGCGCCCGGGGCATTCAGCAGTTCGAGGCGCACGCCGCGGTCCTGCTGGTGGATACGGACCTCGAAGTCCTTGTAGGCCTCAAGGATGGTCTTGGCGTTGTCCACATGCGCGCCCGTATTGAGGATGGCCAGCGCGCACTGGCGGAACAGGGTGTACAGGGTGCCGGTACCGACTTCACTCAGTTGCTGGACTTCACGTTGCGACAGCGTCTCCAGGCTGCCTTTGGGGCTGACGGATGCGTTGATGACATTGCGTTGGTGCATGCTGGGTTTTCCTGTGCGGGACAAACTTCCTACTTGGGCATCACCATACCGATAATCATGGGGTGCTGCATACAGGCCGATGTGGTCGCGACAGCCTCGGGCTATGCTTGGCCTCATGAACGCCAACCTGCCGCTTCGCCAACCCTGCCCGCCGGGCGCCTGCAACTGCGGGCGCGAACGGCTGGATGACGGGACCGGAGCTGCCCTGCGCATCCTTTTGCTGACCCGCGAAGAAGAAAAGCGCCTGCTCGATCGCCTTGAAAACGTTAAAAGCCTGGACGACCTTGTGCGTCTGCAGCAGCGTCTTTACGAGCAATTGGGCATTCGTGTGCGCATCGCCCCGGGTTTCAACGAAGTACGCACCATGCGCGGCATCCAGATCGAGCTGGAAGAACAGCCCGGCCTGTGCCGCAAGACCCGCCAGGCCATACCGGCAGCGATTCGCCGGGGCCTCGAGCGCAACCCTGAGGTGGCATTCGGGTTGCTGAACGAGCATGACCTGTTGCGGGATGCCTGACCGGCTCTAGTAATTTTTCCCACATGCCTTTCGTCTTTGTCTGTAGCCGCCGAACGCCCGTGGGCCTCGTGCGTACTTACCCTCAAGGAGACAGGCAATGACTTCCGTTTTCGACCGCGACGACATCGTGTTCCAGGTAGTGGTCAACCACGAAGAACAATACTCCATCTGGCCCGACTACAAGGCCATCCCTGCAGGCTGGCGCGCCGTGGGCAAGAGCGGGCTGAAAAAGGACTGCCTGGCCTACATCGACGAAGTGTGGACCGACATGCGTCCCTTGAGCCTGCGCCAGAAGATGGCCGAAACCGCAGCTGCCCAGTAAGGGCTATCGCATGTCCCAAGTGACCTTGCTGTGCCTGCCGTACTCCGGCGCCAGCGCCATGGTCTACAGCCGCTGGCGGCGCACGCTGCCGGCGTGGCTGCAGGTGCGTCCCGTCGAGCTGCCCGGCCGCGGGGCACGCATGGGTGAGCCCTTGCAAACCGACATGCAGGTACTGGCCCGGCAACTGGCGGACGAGCAGCGACTGAACGCCACTGCCCCATACGCCATCCTGGGCCACAGCCTCGGCGCTTTGCTGGCTTTCGAGCTGGCCCACGAGTTGCGTGCCCTTGGCTGCCCTGAGCCGGTGGCGCTGTTTGCGTGCGGCACCGCAGCGCCCACCCGGCGCGAAGGGTATGACGGCGATGGCTGGCGCAACCCGAAGGACGATGCCGAGCTGATCAATGATCTGCGCGAGCTCAATGGCACCCCCGAAGAGGTGCTCGCCAACAAGGAGCTGATGAGCATCACCTTGCCGGTCCTGCGAGCCGATTTTCTGCTCTGCGGACGCTACACCTACCGCAAGCGGCAGGCCTTGACCTGTGCGCTGCATGTGCTGGGTGGCGAGGATGATCGCGCCAGCGAGGATCAACTGTCGGCCTGGCGTCGCGAGACGACAGGTCGGTTTTCGCTGCACCTGTTTCAGGGTGGTCACTTTTTCATCCATGAGCAGGAGCAGCGGGTGCTTGAACGGTTGTCTTCTCTGCTCGTCGAAGGCGAGTCCCCAGCGATCATCCGGCAGAGTGAGCGCATGGAGCTGTCCTGAAACGCCCGCCGGCTGTTAGGGTGCGCCTATCGACAGCATCTGGAGGAGTGGACATGGCGTGGCGTTCAGCGCTGGCGGGCGCAGCACTACTGGCATTGCTGCAAGGTTGCGTGAGCAAGCCGCCCGAGCCTGAGGCCGACCCTGCCAAGGTTCGCGCCGACCTGATGCGCCTGCTGCCGGCCTCGACCCGCGATCGCGCGGGCTGGGCCAAGGACATCCAGACGGCCTTCACGACACAGCAGATCACCCCGAGCAAGAGCAACCTGTGTGCGGTGCTGGCGGTGACCGAGCAGGAGTCGACCTTCCAGGCCGACCCCCAAGTGCCGGGACTGGGGCGTATCGCCCATGAAGAGATCGACCGGCGCGCCGCCCGCCTGCATATCCCCAGGCTGCTGGTGGACAGCGGCCTGAAGACCCGCTCGAGTAACGGCAAGACCTATCAGCAACGACTGCAGGCGGTGCGCAGCGAGAAAGAGCTGAGCGCCTTGTTCGATGAGCTGATCGGCACGCTGCCGCTCGGCCGCACCTTGCTCGGAGGCCTGAATCCGGTGCATACCGGCGGCCCCATGCAGGTCAGCATCGCGTTCGCGCAAGCGCATGCCAAGGATTATCCCTACGCGTTCAACGGCACGATACGCCAGGAAGTCTTCTCCCGGCGTGGAGGCATGTATTTCGGGATCGCGCACCTGCTCGGCTATCCGACGCACTATTCTCAGCAGCGCTACCGTTTCGCCGACTTCAATGCGGGCTGGTACGCCAGCCGCAATGCCGCTTTCCAGAATGCGCTAAGCCGCGCCAGCGGCGTCGAGCTGGCACTCGATGGCGACCTGGTCGCGCCAGGGGCGATCATGCCGGGCACCACCGAGAAAGCCGCTCGCCGCCTGGGGCCGAAGCTGGGGCTGCGCAACCCGGTAATCCGCAACCATCTGGGGCAGGGCGATAGTCTCGATTTCGAAGACACTGACCTGTATCAGGGCGTGTTCGCGCTTGCCGATGCGGCCGCTGGCAAGCCGTTGCCACGTGCGGTGCTGCCAGGCATCGAGCTCAAGAGTCCGAAGATCACCCGCAAGCTGACCACGGCGTGGTTCGCAGGCCGGGTGGATGAGCGCTACCAGCGCTGCATGAAGCGCTGAGGGCCCGGCACGGATGTTCAATCGCGGCAGCAATGCGCCTTGTCTTCGGCGCCTTCGTAGCGATCGTGGTACCGCACCCAGTCCATGGTTCCCTTCTCGTTGCGGCCCAAGGGCATGAGGTCGAGGAAGTTGTAGGTGCCGACCAGGATGTCCAGGCCACGGGCATAGGTCGAGTACGTGTGGTAGATGACGCCGTCGTCATCTCGATAGAACACGCTGAGCCCGGGAAGCTCGCCTTCCTCTCCCTGGTAGGCCTCGTAGTTGTACTGGCCGCTGCCGTCGGTGGGCACGCTTACCCCGAAGTCGCGGTTGAAGGTACTGTCATGGGCCGAATACCAGTCAAAGCGCCAGCCCATGCGTGACCTGAAGGCCTGGAATTGATCGTAGGGGGCCCCGGACACCGCGACCAGCGAGACGTCATGATGAGCCAGGTGCAGGTTCGCGCCGTCGAAATGATCGGCGAGGAACGAGCACCCCGGGCACCCCTCGCTCCAGCCCTCGACGAACATGAAGTGGTAGACCAGCAACTGGCTGCGGCCGGCGAACAGGTCCGCCAGGCTCAGTTCTCCATCCGGTCCCTGGAAGCGGTAGGGCGTGTCCACCCTGAGCCAGGGCAGCGCCCGGCGCGCAGCAGACAGCTCGTCGCGCTCATGGGTAAAGGCTTTTTCGCGCAGCCACAACTGGCGGCGGGCAGCCAGCCATTCGTTGCGCGAGGCCACTTCGGGTTTGTCTGGAGTGTCCATGGATGTCGCTCCACGCGGGGATGTGCTCATGGTCGAACGACGTCGCAAGCGTTCGACAATGCACATCGGCTGGCCGACGAATGGAGGGGCATCGCAGGGCGCATGCGACCTTCGTGTGGGTCAGCCCCGCATCTCGTCGATCAGCGCCCAGAGCAATGGATCTTCGAAATCATCGATGACCAATTGCGCACCTGCTGCCAGCAGACGTTCGGCCGGCAGGCTGGTGGCCACTCCCACGGTGAAGATTCCCGCGTTGCTGGCGGCGATGATGCCTGGAACCGAGTCCTCGAAGGCCAGCGCCTGCACGGCCGTTGCGTTCAGTCGTTGCAGCCCGGTCAGGTAGGGCAGCGGGTCGGGCTTGGCACGGGCCAGTTCCTCGGCCACCACGACATGCTCGAAATGCCCGCCCAGGCCCATCGCGCTCAACATGTGCTCGGCATTGTGGCGCGGGGCGTTGGTCACCACGCACACGCCGATCGCTTGCGTCGAAGCATGCTCGAGCAGGCGCAGCAAGCCAGGCATGGGCTCAAGCTCGGGAGACAGGTCGCGAAACAGTGCTTCCTTGCGGTCTGCGAGGGCTTTTTGCTGCTCCGGGCTGGACTGCGGAAACAGCTCGGCGAACAGCTCGCCATTGGCACGGCCGCTGACCTGGGCTTCGAACTCGGCCTGGCTCAGTGTGCGTCCATGTTCCTCCATCAGGTGGCGGAACGCTTGCAGATGCAGGGTATCGGTGTCGGTAAGGGTTCCGTCGAGGTCGAACAGCAGGGCGTTCAGCATGGGGCATCCGTGTGATGAGAAAGTCCTTCGCGATAATACCGAAAAAAGCAGCGACGAAAGGGGGCTGGTCATGTTCAGGCAAAAAGAGTACAAATGTGCTCCATGGACAGATTATCCCCCAAACGCCGCGCGATTCTCGAATTCATCCGCGAGCGTATCGCAGAACATGGCCAGCCACCGAGCCTGGCCGATATCGCCAGCCGCTTCGGTTTTGCCTCGCGCAGCGTTGCGCGAAAGCACATCGTTGCCCTGTGCCAGGCCGGCCTCATCGACGTCACGCCGAACCAGGCACGTGGCATCCGCCTGGCCGAGCCACTGCGCCGTCCGGAAATCCTCGAAATTCCGGTCCTTGGCCAAGTAGCCGCGGGGGCGCCCATAGGTCCCGACCTGGACATCCACGAACAACTGCTGGTCGACCCGAGCCTTTTCCGCCGTACGCCCGACTACCTGCTCAAGGTGCGTGGCGACTCGATGATTCTCGACGGCATCCTCGACGGCGACCTGGTCGGCATCCGCCAGCAGGCCGAGGCCAGCGACGGCCAGATCGTCGTTGCCCGGCTCGACGGCGAAGTGACCATCAAGCGCCTGCAGCGCGCCGCTGGCCGTTATCGGCTGCTGCCCCGCAATCCGGCCTTCGCGCCCATCGAGGTAGGACCTGAACGCGACTTCATGATCGAAGGAGTGTTCTGTGGCCTGCTGAGGCGCGATTGATGGGCGCGGTTGTCGACCTCGACGGGCTGCTCGACCAGCGCCGGATATGGCGCGGGCGTCAGGCCCAGTCGCGGCCGCAGGGCCTGCAGCCGACCGGGCATGCGGCGCTTGATGCCTGCCTGCCCGATGGGGGCTGGCCGGCTGCCTCGCTGATCGAACTGCTGTTGGCTGCCCCCGGCTGCGGCGAGCTGCAATTGTTGTGGCCAAGCCTGGCGCGCCTGACAGCGGAGGGAGGGCGGGTGGTGCTGGTAGCACCGCCGTTCATTCCGTATGCGCCGGCATGGCAGGCGGCAGGCATTGACCTGCGCTGGCTGGCCCAGGTCGAGGCGCAGCCGGGTGAAGTCTTGTGGGCGGCGGAGCAATGCCTGCGCTCGGGCAGCTGTGCGGCGGTGCTGTGCTGGCCCGAACGCGCGGATGACCGCGCCTTGCGCCGGCTGCAGGTGGCTGCCGAGACTGGACAGGCGCTGGCGTTTGCCTGCCGCGCGCAACAGGTATCGCTGAACCCTTCACCCGCTGCCTTGCGAATTGCCGTCGATACCCGGCCCGCGCAATGGCGGGTGCTCAAGTGCCGGGGCGGCCTGCCGCCCAGCTCGCCTGTCGCTGCAAGCGGGCGGGGATGATGCGCCATGCTGTGGGCCTGCATTCTTCTGCCACAACTGGCGCTCGACACCGTTCTGCGCGCACGCGACAACCCTGACGCACCTCTGGCACTGCTCGGTGGTCCGGTGCAGCGACGAGTGCTGCAGGCGGTCAACCCGGCGGCCGCGGCGCTAGGCTTGCGCGCCGGGCAAACTCTCAATGCCGCCCGGGCTCTGGCCGATGGCTTTACCTGCGTGGAGGCTGACGCCGCCAGCATCGAGCACATGCAGCAATTGCTGGCTGCATGGGCGTATCGGTTCAGTGCCCAGGTCAGCCTGCATTATCCACGGGCTGTACTCATGGAGGTCGGCTCCAGCCTGCAGCTGTTTGGCCCCTGGCCGCTGTTCGAGGCGCGCTTGCGTGAAGAGCTGCGCGGGCTTGGCCTTCGTCACCGGATTGTCCTGGCCAGCAATCCGGTCGCCGCGCGGATGCTCGCCAACGGGCATGACGGCCTGGCGGTGCCAGCGCGTGAAGACACCACGTCAGCCCTGGCGCGCATGCCCGTCGAGCGTGTCGGCCTGCCGCCTGAAGCGGCCGAGGCCTTCGCACGCATGGGCTTGCGCCAGCTGGGGCAGGTCTTGGCCTTGCCGCGCGAGTCCCTGGCGCGACGTTTCGCCTCCCAGGTGCAATTGCACCTGGACCAGCTGCTCGGGTTGCGCAGCCTGGGCCTTGCGTTCTACCAGCCGCCAGATCGCTTCGAGGCGCGGCTCGAGCTCAATTTCGACGTCGAGTCCCATCAGGCCCTGCTGTTTCCCCTGCGGCGCCTGGTCAACGACCTGGCCGCCTTCCTCGCCGGCCGGGATTGCGGTGTGCAGCGTTTTGCGCTGTTCCTCGAGCATGCCGAGGGTTCCGATACCTGTCTGCAGGTCGGGCTGCTGTCAGCCGAGCGCGAGCCCTCGATACTGTTCGAGCTGGCGCGGGGGCGCCTCGAGCCGCTGCGCATCACGGCGCCGGTACGCAACCTGCGTTTGCTTGCCGATGACCTGCCGGCCTTCGTGCCCCAGCACCAGGCGCTGTTCGATGCCCGGGCACAGCAGGTCCAGCCCTGGGCACAGTTGCGTGAGCGCCTGCGCGCACGCTTGGGCGACGATGCCGTGCAAGGCCTGCAAGTCCGCGCCGACCATCGCCCTGAATGCGCCTGGCAAGGGGCGAGCGAGGGCAGTCCGGGGCGCATGCCGGTGGCGCCGGACAGCCGCCCGGGATGGCTGCTGCCACAGGCCCAGCCCATTCCCGAGACCGGCCTGCGCCTACTTGGGCATGCCGAGCGCATCGAGTCGGGCTGGTGGGATGGTGCCGACGTGCGCCGCGACTACTACCGCATCGAGACGCCAGCAGGCCAGCAGGGCTGGGCCTACCGTGACCTGGTCGAGGCCGGACCATTGTGGTTGCAAGGCTGGTTTTCATGAACACGCAGCGCTATGCCGAATTGCACTGCCTGTCCAATTTCAGTTTCCAGCGGGGCGCCTCCAGCGCCGATGAGTTGTTTCGCCGGGCGGCCGAGCTGGGCTACCAGGCCCTGGCGATCACCGATGAATGCACCCTGTCCGGGATCGTGCGTGCCTGGCAGGCCGCGAAGGCGCATGACGTCCGCCTGATCGTCGGCAGTGAAGTGCGCGTCCAGGAAGGCCCGCGGCTGGTCTTGCTGGTGCAGGACCTTGTCGGTTACCAGAACCTGTGCGCGCTGATCACCCGAGCCCGCCGCCGGGCGAAAAAAGGCGAGTACCGCGTGCTGCCGGATGACCTCGTGGCCTGTCACCAGGGCCTGCTGGCGCTGTGGGTGCCCGACGACGCCCAGGACATCACCCCTGGGCAATGGCTGCAGCAGCACTTTGGCGAACGCCTCTATCTGGGGGTCCACCTGCATCGGAGCTGCGATGACGCCAGCCGCCTGGCGCACCTGCTGAACATGGCCGAGCAACTGGGAACCGCGGCCGTCGCGTGCGGCGATGTGCACATGCACGCCCGGGGTCGGCGCGCCCTGCAGGACTGCATGAGCGCCATCCGCCATCACACCACGGTGGCCGAAGCCGGGCAGTTGCTGTTCGCCAATGGTGAGCGGCACCTTCGGCCCATGGCGCAACTGGCCGAGCTGTATCCCCCCGCGCTGCTTTCCCGTACACAGGTGCTTGCCGAACGCTGCCAGTTCGACCTGAGCCAGTTGCGTTACCAGTACCCCCACGAGGTCGTGCCCGCAGGACAGACCCCGAGCACCTGGCTGCGCGCCCTGTGCGAGCGCCATCTGCCCCAGCGCTGGCCTGACGGGCCTAGCCCAGCGGTACGCGAGACCCTGGAGCGAGAGCTGGCGCTGATTGCCGAGCTGGGCTACGAAAGCTACTTTCTGACCGTTCATGACATTGTCAGCTTTGCCCGCAGCCAGCATATTCTTTGCCAAGGCAGGGGATCGGCGGCCAACTCGGTGGTGTGTTTCGTGCTGGGCATCACCGAACTCGATCCCATGCAGACCAAGTTGCTGTTCGAACGCTTCCTGTCGCGTGAGCGCGACGAGCCGCCCGACATCGACGTCGACTTCGAGCATGACCGCCGCGAGGAAGTGATCCAGTACGTGTTCCGGCGCTACGGCCGTCACCGGGCGGCTTTGACCGCAGTGGTCAGCACCTACCACGCCGCCGGGGCGGTACGCGACATCGCCCGCGTGCTGGGCCTGCCTTCCGATCAGATTGATGCACTGGCCAAGTGCTGTGGGCGCTGGACCGATCGCATCCCATCGCCTGAGCAATTGCAGGAGGCCGGTTTCGAGGCGCAGAGCCCGTCATTGCGGCGCATTCTGGTACTGGCGGGGGAACTGATCGGCTTTCCCCGGCACCTGTCCCAGCATCCGGGTGGGTTTGTCATCTCCGAGCAGCCCCTGGACCAGTTGGTGCCGGTGGAAAACGCTGCCATGGAGGAACGCACCGTCATTCAGTGGGACAAGGACGACCTTGATGCGGTCGGGCTGCTCAAGGTCGATGTGCTCGCCCTGGGGATGCTCAGCGCGCTGCGCCGCTGCTTCGACCTGATCGATCGCCACCGTGGCCGGCGCCTGACCCTGGCAAGCATTCCGGCCGATGATGGCCCTACCTACGACATGATCAGCCGGGCCGAGACCATCGGCGTGTTCCAGATCGAATCCCGCGCGCAGATGGCGATGCTGCCCAGGTTGAAGCCGCGCGAGTTCTACGACCTGGTGATCGAGGTCGCGATCGTCCGGCCTGGGCCGATCCAGGGGGACATGGTCCATCCCTACCTGCGCAGGCGCCTTGGGAAAGAACCCATCACTTATCCGTCAAAGGCGCTGGAGGCGGTGTTCAAGCGTACCCTGGGGGTACCGCTGTTTCAGGAGCAGGTGATGGAACTGGCCATGGTCGCCGCCGACTACAGTGCCGGCGAGGCCGACCAGTTGCGCCGCAGCATGGCCGCCTGGAAGCGTACCGGCGGGCTCGAGCCGCATCGCGTGCGGCTGATCGAAGGCATGTTGCGCAATGGTTACGAGGTAAGCTTTGCCGAGCGCATCTTCGAGCAGATCAAGGGCTTTGGCAGCTACGGCTTTCCCGAGTCCCACGCCGCCAGCTTCGCCTTGCTCACCTATGCCAGCAGCTGGCTCAAATGCCATGAACCGGCGATCTTCATCTGCGCGCTGATCAACAGCTGGCCCATGGGCTTCTACTCGCCTGACCAGTTGCTGCAGGATGCCCGACGCCAAGGTATCGAGGTTCGCCCGGTGGACGTTTGCCACAGCACCTGGGACTGCACGCTGGAAGGCGATGAGGTGCTGGCCATTCGCATCGGCCTGCGGCAGATTCGCGGCTTTGCCGAAATCGATGCGCTGCGCCTGGAGCAAAGGCGGGCAGAGCGGCCTTGGCGCGACATCGAGGACCTGTGCTTGCGCGCAGGGCTCGACAGCCGGGCCCGCGAGCGCCTGGCCGATGCCGGCGCCCTGCGCGGGCTTGCACGGGACCGGCACCAGGCGCGCTGGCAAGTGGCGGCAGTTCAGGCGCAACTGCCGTTGTTCGCCCAGGTCGAGGCTGCACCGGAGAAGACGGTCGAGCTGCCCACGCCCTCGGTCGGCGAAGACCTGGTTGCCGACTACGCCACCCTCGGCACTACCCTGGGTCCGCACCCACTGACCTTGTTGCGCCCACGCCTCGTGGCCCGCGGTTGCCGCAGCTCCCACGAACTCGCCGAAGTGCAGCACGGTGACAGCGTCAGCGTCGCGGGCATCGTGGTCGGCCGCCAGCGCCCAGGGACCGCGAGCGGCGTGACCTTCGTGACGCTCGAGGATGAATACGGCATGGTCAACGTCGTGGTCTGGCGCGACCTGGCCGAGCGCCAGCGCCGCGCGCTGGTAGGTTCACGCCTGCTGAAGGTGTACGGACGGCTGGAGCAAGAAAACGGCGTGCGCCACCTGATCGCCAAGCGGTTGGAAGACGTCAGCGTGTTGCTGCAAGGGCTGGATGTGCGCAGCCGAGATTTTCATTGAGCCTTCATTCGATGGAATAAACGCCCTTGCGTCAATCATTACATCAAACCATCGCTAACCCCTGCTTGCGCATCGGCGGCGCAAACGCCTCGTCGATCGCCCGCAAATCGTCAGCATCAAGCACCAATTCACCCGCCCCCGCATTGAGCTGCACATGCTCAGGCGAAACGGCCTTGGGGATGGCGATCACCCCATCATCCCGCGTCACCCACGCCAGGCTGACCTGCGCCGGAGTCACACCATGACGCTCGGCGACCTGTGAAAGCACCGGATGCCCAAGCAGTCTTCCCGCCTGGGCCAGAGGACAGTACGCCATGGTCGGCAAGCCACGGGCCTGGCTCCACGGCAGCAGGTCGAACTCGATGCCCCGTTGAGCCGGGTTGTACAGCACCTGATTGACCGCGCACTCAGGGCTATCCAGCTCGATCAGGTCGTCCACATCGAAGTTGGACACGCCCCAGCGGCGTATCTTGCCCGCTTCTCGAAGGCGCTCGAACGCTTCGACCGTTTCCTCAAGCGGATACTGCCCGCGCCAGTGCAGCAGGTACAGGTCGATGCAGTCAGTGCCCAGGCGCTGCAAGCTGCGTTCGCAGGCCGCCGGCACGCCCTTGCGGCTGGCATTGTGCGGATAGACCTTGCTGACCAGAAATACCTCGTCCCGACGTCCTGCGATGGCCTCGCCTACTACCTCTTCGGCACCGCCCTCGGCATACATCTCGGCAGTGTCGATCAGCGTCAGGCCAAGCTCGATGCCGTATTGCAGCGCCGCAACTTCGCGGGCCCTCTGAGCGGGATCTTCTCCCATGTACCAGGTGCCCTGGCCAATGGCCGGGACGCTTGAGCCTGCAAGTTTCAGGGTACGCATGTCACCTCCTGGGGGCGGGTATGGGTCAGCAGCACGTCAAGCATCGCCTGGGCCGCCGTGGACAGTTCATGATCGCCCAGCGAGATCACGCCGATGCGCCTTTCGACGCTGGGTTCGACCAAGGGCACGCAGCGCGCCCCGAGTTCCTGCATCTGGCCGATGCACAGCGCTGGCACAGCGCTTACGCCCAAGCCATTGGCAACCATGCGGCCGATGGTGGTGAGCTGGTGGCTCTCGAACGCAACCATCAGTTTGCCGTGCTCGACCGCAACCTGCTCTTCAAGCAGCAAGCGCACCGCCGACGGTCGTTGCAGGGCAATGAAATCCTCCGCCAGCAGCTCTCGCCAGGTCACCTGCGCCTGCACGGCAAGGGCTGAATCAGCCGGCACCACCGCCACAAAGCGGTCCAGGTACAGCGGCTCGAAGTGCAGCGCATCACCACTGTCGGGCTCAAAGCCGATGCCCAGTTCGACGCGCCGGTGACGCACCAGTTCCAGTACCTGTTCGTTGATCACGTCGTGCACGGTGACATTGACACGCGGATAGCGTTGGCGAAACACCTTGAGCGACGCCGGCAGCAGGTTGCCGGCAAACGCTGGCATCGCGGCGATGGCCACGCGCCCCAGCTGCAGGGTGAAGCGCTGGCGCAGCAGTTCCTCGGTATCGTCCCAATCGACCAGCAGGCGCCGTGCCAGGGGCAAGAGCACTTCGCCCTCCGGTGTCAGGCTGACGCTGCGGGTGGTGCGGGTAAGCAGGGCACCCCCGAGGTTGTCTTCAAGCGCCTTGATGGCAAGGCTCAAGGCGGGTTGCGAAATATGCAGGTGCTCGCCGGCCTGGACGAAGCTCTGGTACTTGGCCACGGTGACAAAGGCACGCAATTGCTTGACGTTCATGGCTGCTTGACCGTTGTTTTGGAAAATTTATCAATCGATGAATAAATCAAAATTAACAAATTAGTGGGTGCGGGGGAAGATGAGCTCGACGCTCCCCGACACCTCCGTCGGTCCACAACTACAAAAGGCGAAACAGCATGGCCGGACTGGACAAGCGCGTATCAACCTATGAGCAGGCCCTCGACGGCCTGACCGATGACATGACAGTCCTGGCCGGCGGGTTCGGCCTGTGCGGCATTCCTGAAAACCTCATCGCCGAGATTCGCCGCCGCAGGGTCAAGGGGCTGACCGTAGTCTCCAACAACTGCGGGGTCGACGACTTTGGTCTTGGGGTACTGCTCAAGGACCGGCAGATCCGCAAGATGGTCGCTTCCTACGTCGGCGAAAATGCCGAATTCGAGCGCCAGTTGCTCAGCGGTGAGCTCGAGGTGGAGCTCACCCCGCAAGGCACCCTTGCCGAGAAGATGCGTGCGGGCGGCGCCGGCATTCCAGCTTTCTTCACGGCCACCGGCTACGGCACCCCGGTCGCCGAAGGCAAGGAAGTGCGTGACTTCAACGGCCGCAAGTACATTCTTGAAGAAGCCATCACCGGCGATTTCGCCATCGTCAAAGGCTGGAAGGCCGATCACTACGGCAACGTGGTGTACCGCAATACTGCGCAAAACTTCAACCCGCTGGCTGCCACCGCCGGGCGCATCACCGTGGTCGAGGTCGAGGAAATCGTCGAACCCGGCGTGCTGCTGCCCAGCGAAATCCACACCCCGGGCATCTTCGTCGACCGTGTCATTGTCGGCACCTTCGAGAAGCGCATCGAAAAACGCACCGTCAACGCCTGACCGGCCTTCGCACAGAACAGTAAAGAGACCCAGACCATGGCACTGACCCGCGAACAAATGGCGCAACGCGTCGCCCGTGAACTCAAGGACGGCTACTACGTCAACCTTGGCATCGGCATTCCGACTCTGGTGGCCAACTACGTGCCGGCCGACATGGACGTGATGCTGCAATCGGAAAACGGCCTGCTGGGCATGGGCGAGTTTCCCACCGAGAAGCAGCTTGACGCCGACATGATCAACGCCGGCAAGCAGACCGTTACCGCCCGCCGCGGCGCCTCGATCTTCAATTCCGCGGATTCCTTCGCCATGATCCGCGGCGGACACGTGGACCTCACCGTACTGGGCGCCTTTGAAGTCGACGTCGAAGGCAACATCGCCTCCTGGATGATCCCCGGCAAGCTGGTCAAGGGCATGGGCGGCGCGATGGACCTGGTGGCGGGCGCCGAGAACATCATCGTGACCATGACCCACGCCTCCAAGGACGGCGAGTCAAAACTGCTGACGCGCTGCAGCCTGCCGCTGACGGGGGCAGGGTGTATCCGCAAGGTGCTGACCGACCTTGCGTACCTGGAGATCGACAACGGCGCTTTCATCCTGCGTGAAACCGCGCCCGGGGTGAGTATCGAGGAGGTTATCGAGAGGACGGCGGGCAAGCTGATCGTGGCGGATGATGTGAAGAAGATGACATTTTAGGCATCGGTTCAATGGCTGCTTCTCTGATGCATTACGGTAAGTGGGCCTGATGATCTCGCTTGCTGACTCTCAATCCTGCACTTTGTGGGCGGCATCATCTTGATTTTCCAGTTTTCGGGTTAAGCCTTGGAGAATCGGTGAGCCGTCCGGAGCGTGAAGAGGCGCGCTGATAGCCTTTATGTTCGGGTGGAGAAGCAGTCTTGACCACTCACTCTTTTGGTCTGGGAACAGATTGCCATGCAAGAGCGCGAGCTCCGAGAGATAAGCATGGGCGAAATACGGTTTTTTCTTGAACAGACGCTTGCACTGTTCCGAGCCCATATTGGTCGCCAGTCCTCCCTTTGAGTGAATGCTCTCCACGACGCGTATTGCAAAGGCGGCGCGGTTCTTTTCTGTGCCGAAACCTAGCCCATCGCTCCAGTGCAAATTGAGTAGTGCGAGATTGCCAACTTCATGAGCGATCGGGCAGCCTTCCTCGTAGTCGGCTTCCTTTATCATTCGTATCCGCGAAGCCTCGACGATGCTTAGGCGCTCGCTCGCGCTTAATTCCTCGCGCCAGCCATTCGTTCCTATCCCTGAGCCACTCCTGGCCGAAACGGATTTCTCTCAGAGAACAAGGAACGCCTCCGCAATGCTTGCCCCTATCACCCGCTCCATGACCCTGACCCTGGGCCTGTGCGCTGGCACATTCGCCCCGCTGTCTCTGGCTGACACTACTGGCGAATCGACCTCTGAGGACGGCGTCCTGGAACTGGGCTCCACCGAAATCCTCGCCCAGGGCCTGGGCGCCACCACCGAGCACACCGGCGCCTACACCACCGGCAGTATGAGCACCGCAACGCGCTTGAACCTGTCGATCAAGGAAACGCCGCAGTCGGTCTCGGTGATCACTCGCCAGCAACTGGACGACTTCAAGCTGGGCTCCCTGTCGGAAGCCATGGCGCATGTGACGGGCATTACTGTGCAGCGCAACGATTCGGAGCGTCCGGCGTATTACTCGCGCGGGTATGCGATCAACAACTTCCAGATCGATGGGATGCTCAACACCTTCTCGGGCTTGAAATCGGACTCGGACCCGATCATCTACGACCGTATCGAAGTCGTGCGCGGCGCCACGGGGCTAACGACGGGAGCGGGGGATCCGTCCGGAACCATCTCGATGATGCGCAAGCGTCCGACCCATCAGCTGGCGGTGAGCTCAGGCATCAGTGGTGGCACCTACGACAACTACTACAGCTATGTGGACGTGGGCGGGCCGCTGGCGTTAGATGGACGTCTGCGTGGGCGCACGGTGCTGGCGTATCGCGACAACAAGTCCTACATGGACCATTATCAGTCCCAGCGCGAAGTGGCCTACGGAATCCTGGAAGCAGACCTGACAGACAGCACGGTGCTCGCGGTAGGGTATGACTACCAGAACAAGCATGTGCAAGGTGCCTCGTGGGGCTCGGTGCCGTACTGGAACGCCGACGGCAGCAAGGCCAACCTGCCGCGCTCGACCAACCTGGCGGCGCCCTGGTCCTCCTGGCCATTGAAGGACCAGACGGTGTTCGTCACCCTCGATCAGCGATTGGGCGACGACTGGCTGTTCAAGGCGGCCTACACCCATCGGCAGACTGATACCGATGGCAAGGTCTACTACGGCGGTAATGGCTTCCCGGACACGGATCGCAGTGGCATGACGGCCTGGAAGAGCCATATGGCCGGCGGGGAAAAGATGGGCGCCGTCGATTTCAACGTGGCAGGGCCGTACCAACTGTTCGGGCGCAGTCACGAGTTCATGATGGGCTATGGCGAATCGGAACGGCGCAACGACTCGCCCTACATCATCGCGGGCGCTGTGCCCCCCGGCTATACAACCATTGCCGACTGGAAGAACATGAGCTCGACGCCCAAGTTCTCGGACACCGTGACCAGCCGGGACCTATCGCGTTCGAGTACCGAGCAGAAGGCCGGTTACATCGCTACCCGGCTGAACCTCACCGACAGCCTGCACCTGGTGATCGGCAGCCGTTATGGCAGCTGGGAGACCAGCAGCCGGTCGTGGAAGTACGACGCCGACCTCAACGTCACCGGCCAGACCTCCAGCAGCCAGATCCAGAATGACCAGTGGACGCCCTACGCCGGTGTGCTCTACGACCTGACCGAACAATTCACGGTATATGCCAGCTACACCGATATCTTCAACCCGCAGACAGCCAAGGACGTCAACGAGCAGTACATCGAGCCGGTGGTGGGAAAGGTGTACGAAATGGGCCTCAAGGGCAGCCTCTTCGATGATCGCGTCAACCTGAGCACGGCGGTGTATCGCAGCAAGCAGGACAACGTCGCCGAGATCGATGACTCGATCCCGATGGGCCCCAATGGCGAGCAGTACTACAAGTCTGGTGGCAAGGGCATTGTCGTCGAAGGCTTCGAAGCGGAGATCGCCGGTGAGGTGATGCCGGACTGGAACATGAGCCTGGGCTACAGCTACACCCATGCCGCGGATGCCGAGAAGAAACGCAAGAACACCGAGCAACCGCTCAACCTTGTGCGATTCTCCAGCACCTACAAGGTTACCCCGGTGCTCACGGTAGGCGGCACCCTCGACTGGCAAAGCGCCAACTACCGCCTGGGTAATCGCCCGGCGCGTGATGCCAGCGGCGACCCCACCACCGTACGCGACAGCATTGGCCAGCGGGCGTTCTCGGTGGTCGGCCTGATGGCCAGGTATCAGTTCGACGAGCACCTGGCAGGGTCGGTGAACGTGAAGAACCTGTTCGATGAGCACTACTACAACAATGTGGGGTTCTATAACGGGGTGTACAACGGTGAGCCGCGGACATTGATGGTGAGTCTGGATTGGAAGCTTTGAGCTGACTGGCTACCCGAGGGCCCGTTTGGGCCCGGTCGCGGTACGGGAGAGCTCCCGGAGCATCTTGTTACAGGTTTTGTAATAGTTTTGCGCTGTAAGAAAAACCTGCTTCGATTGTAGGATCTCAATCCCAAACTGATATCAGGTAGACATGAGCACCTTCTCGGAGCCCCCCAGTAGCTGGCCGTCCCGGTCATCCTCTCCGCGTTCTTCTAACGCCCTGCGCATGAGTACCCGCCCATGGAATGGCTAGCCGACCCCACGGCCTGGCTGGGCCTTGCCACGCTGATCGTGCTCGAACTGGTACTGGGTATCGATAACCTGGTGTTCATCGCCATCCTCGCCGACAAGCTTCCACCGCACCAGCGCGACCGCGCGCGGGTGATCGGTCTGACGATGGCGATGGTCATGCGCCTGGGCCTGCTGGCCAGTATCTCGTGGATGGTTACGCTGACGGCGCCGCTGTTCGAGGTGTTCGACAAGAGCTTCTCGGGGCGTGACCTGATCATGCTGTTCGGTGGTGTGTTCCTGCTGTTCAAGGCCACCATGGAGCTGCACGAACGACTGGAAGGCCATGTGGTCCAGGCCACCGGCCCGGTGCGCCATTCGGCGTTCTGGCCGATCGTCGCGCAGATCGTCGTGCTCGATGCGGTGTTCTCGCTGGACGCGGTGATCACGGCCGTGGGCATGGTCGAGCACCTGTCGGTGATGATGATCGCGGTGGTCTTCTCGATGGGCATCATGATCGTCGCCAGCAAGCCGCTGACGCGCTTCGTCAACGCCCACCCGACGGTGATCATGCTGTGCCTGGGCTTCCTGATGATGATCGGCTTCAGCCTGACCGCCGAAGGCCTGGGCTTCCACATCCCGAAAGGCTATCTGTACGCGGCGATCGGTTTCTCGATCCTGATCGAGCTGTTCAACCAGCTGGCCCGCGCCCGTCGCAAGCGTAGCGTGCAACAGCATCGGCCGCTGCGCGAACGTACCGCGTATGCCGTGCTGCGCCTGCTGGGTGGCCGGCGGGTCGAGGCCGACGAGGTGGGCGAGGAGATTGCCGACATGGTCGAGGGCAGCGAGGAACACGTGCTGTTCGACCGCCGTGAGCGGGTGATGATCAGCGGTGTGCTGAACCTGGCCGAGCGTCCGATCCGCACGGTGATGACGGTGCGGACCGACGTCGATGCCATCGAGCTCGACCAGAGTGCCGAAGACATCGCCCAGGCGCTGCTGAACTCGCCGTACTCACGCCTGCCACTGATTCGCGGCGGCCGGATCGACGAGCCGCTGGGGTTTGTGCACAAGAAGGAGCTGCTGCACGAGCTGCTGGCCGGCCACACGCCAGACCTCGAGAACATCGCCAAGGCACCGTTGAACCTGCTGGAGAGCTTCAGCATCCTCAACGCGCTGGAGCAGATGCGCGCTCAGTCGACGCACATCGCCTTTGTGGTCAACGAGTTTGGCGACTTCACCGGGCTGCTGACCATGACCGACATTCTCGAGTCGATCGCTGGTGAGCTGCCCGATGCCAGTGAGGTGGAAGGTCCTGGCATCGTCAAGGACGACGAGGGCTTCGTGGTCAGCGGTGCCCTCAACCTCAGCCAGGTGCAGGCACAGACTGGTTTCGCCGCCCGTGCCACCGACGACTACCAGACCCTCGCGGGCCTGGTGATGAGCCTGCTGGACCGCCTGCCGGTGGTCGGTGACCACCTGTCCTGGAACGGCTGGAACATGATCGTGGTGGCGGTGGAGGAGCGGCGGGTGCGCCAGGTGCGCCTTACACCGCTCGCCGACGCTGGCGCAGCAGGTGCTTGAATCCTTCAAGGATCAGCACCAGCACAGCGGCCCAGATGGGCAGGTAGGTCAGCCACTGGTCGCGACTGATGGTCTCGCCCAGTAGCAGGGCCACGCCCACCAGCAGCACGGGTTCGACATAACTGAGCAGGCCGAACAGGCCGAACGGCAACAGGCGGCTGGCCAGCACGTAGCTGACCAGCGCCAGGGCGCTGATCACCCCAAGCAGCGGGATCAGCCCGTACAGCGCGGGGTGGCTGGCCATGTCAGCGGCGGACAGTGGGCCCTTGATGACGAAATAGAGGGCTGGCGGCAGCAACAGGAACATGTCGCTCCATAGCCCGCCCAGGTTATCGTTACGGCATTTGCGCCGCAGCACGAAGTAGATCGGATACCCCGTGGCGACCACTACGGTCTCCCAGGCAAAGCTGCCATGCTGGTAGAACTCGTGCCCGACCCCGCACGTGGCACACAGCACCGCCACTTTCTGCAGGTAGGACAAGCGTTCGCCGTATACCAGCCTGGCTGTCAGGACCATCGTCAGCGGCAGCAGGAAGTAGCCCAGCGACACTTCAAGGCTGCGCCCATGCAATGGCGCCCACAGGAACAGCCACAGCTGAACGCCGAGCAGCCACGATGTGCCGATCATGCCCAGCAGCAGTACCGGGTTTTCCCGCACCCGGCGCAGCAGCTTGCCCACCAGTGGCCAGTCCTTGCTCAGCAGCATGAACACCGTCAGGCAGGGCAGGGTCAGCAAGGTACGCCAGCCAAAGATTTCCTCGCCGTCCAGTGGCGACAGCAGGGAGGTATAGAAGTACATCGCGGCGAACAGACAAGACGCCGTGACTGATGAAAGAATGCCTTTTGACACGTATGCCTCGGTTGCAGGGATGGGGCGGGAGCGATCAACCGCGCATGATCTCAGGCACGCGCCCCCTGCGGCAACCTCGAACTGCCGGGCTGACCCGCCAGAGCCTTCAACAGCGCCTCGTAGGTCATTGGCCGGGCAAACAGGTAGCCCTGCTGGAAGTCCACGCCATGTCGCGCCAGGTAATCGCGTTGCACCAGGGTTTCCACCCCTTCGGCAACAATACCCAGCCCAAGCTTGGCCGAGAGCTCGATGATGCTGTCCAGAATGTGCTGGGACAGGGCATCGCTGCCGATCATGGCGACGAAGCTCTGGTCGATCTTCAGGTAGTCGATCTTGAACTGGTGCAGGTAGCTGAGACTCGACTGGCCTGTGCCGAAGTCGTCCAGGGCGATCATCACGCCCAAGGCATGCAGTTTCTCGAACAGTTCGAGGGTGATGGGCGTCGCCTCGATCAGTTTGCGCTCGGTCAGCTCCAGGGTCAGGACCACGCGACCTGGCGGGAAGTGCTCGAGAAAGCTCTGGCAGTCGTCGAGCAGCTCCAGGTCGCGGCAATGGTCGGCGGTGATGTTGATGCCGATGTGAAAGCCGTCGTCGAGCAAGGCGGCGTAGGGCGCGATCGCTTCGGCGGTGCGCAGCATCAGCGCGCGGGTCATGGCGACGATGTGGCCACTGTGCTCGGCATAGGGGATGAACAGGTCGGGGCGCACCAGGCCCTCGCGGGGATGCTGCCAGCGCATCAGCACCTCCACCCCGGACCAGCGGTAGTCGCCTTTGCGCACTACAGGTTGGAAGTAGGGCAGGAACTCGCCAGCTTCCAGTGCCCGCTGCAGCTCGGCCCGGGGCGACTGCGCCCGGCGGATCTGCCAACGGCAGGCCAGCCCGGCCAGCACCCCGAGCACCAGCAGCAGACCGAGCAGCGCCGGGTACTGGCTACGCATGAGTTCGCCCGGCCTGCCGGCCTGGAAGCCGCCGGCCACGGTAAACGGGTAGCGCGCCGACGCCAAGGCAATGGCCGCCGAGGCCGAGGAGGGCGCCGTGCCGACATGCACCTGGCCGTCCTTGTCCATCCAGTGGGGCCCGACCTGCAGGCGCAGCTCGCTGGACGGACCGATCAGGCGCAGTGCAGTGAGCAAGTGGTCGCCGTGGACCGCGGCCAGTGCGCCGCGACCGTCCTGGCCTGCCCGGTAGACCAGCAATGCACTGCCGGGAGTGACCACGTTGCCCTGCATCAGCCACAGCAGGCCACCGGTGTAATCTGCAGTGTTGACCGCTTCGTCGTAGTCGCCGAACAGCGAGCTGCAATAGAGCCTGTCGTTGTTGAACAGGGCAGTGGAGCGCACAAAGGAGTTGCGTGTCACCTGCTCGCGCAGCGCCAGGGTGACGTCGCCGCAGGAGCGACCTGCCAAGGGCATCAGCGCAATCGCGGCGCCTGAGACATTGTCGAGGATGCGCTCGATCTGTGTGACCACCTGCTGGGCGGTCACAAGACTGGCCTCCTGCAGGTCGCGTTCAGTTTGCCAGCGCGCTACGGCCAGGCCGCAGATCAGCGGGAGCACCCCCACGCACCAGGGCAACAAGGAGCGCCAGCTCCAGCGCGATGGGCGTTTCACCGTGAGAGGCATGCGGGCTAACCTTGTAGGAAGAATCTTGGCAAGAGGATAGCCGTTCGTCGCATGCAATGGGTGAACTACACTGCGACAAACTGGTTTACGCAATGTAGAATCGAGTTACGAATACAACAATAAGGTTCTCCAGTCCCTGGAGAAACCAACTGCCGAGACCGGGTCTTATGAAATGCCTTGGGTTCAAGCTTATCTACGGTGACTACCTTGCACGCAGCGTGCGGGGAATCCCCTGCGCCCCACCTGTGTTCCGCATCGACAGCAAGCGTTGACCCTTTATTACCGCTTTTGATGAGGACACCTACATGGCTGATATCTACGAAAACCCGATGGGGCTGACCGGCTTCGAATTCATCGAGTTCGCCTCGCCGACTCCTGGCGTGCTCGAGCCGATTTTCCAGATCATGGGTTTCACCAAGGTCGCTACCCATCGTTCAAAGGATGTGCACCTGTATCGCCAAGGGGCGATCAATCTCATCCTGAACAACGAACCCAAGAGCATTGCCTCCTACTTTGCCGCCGAGCATGGCCCGTCGGTCTGCGGCATGGCGTTTCGCGTGCGCAACGCCCATGAAGCCTATGCCCGTGCGCTGGAACTGGGTGCCCAGCCCGTCGAGATCGAAACCGGCCCGATGGAGCTGCGCCTGCCAGCAATCAAGGGCATCGGCGGTGCGCCGCTGTACCTGATCGACCGTTTCGAGGAAGGCAGCTCGATCTACGACATCGACTTCAACTACCTGGAAGGCGTCGAGCGTCATCCCCAGGGCGCCGGTCTCAAGATCATCGATCACCTGACGCACAACGTCTATCGCGGGCGCATGGCCTACTGGGCTGGCTTCTACGAGAAGCTGTTCAACTTCCGCGAGATCCGTTACTTCGATATCAAGGGCGAGTACACCGGCCTGACGTCCAAGGCCATGACCGCCCCCGATGGCATGATCCGCATCCCGCTGAACGAGGAATCGTCCAAGGGCGCCGGGCAGATCGAAGAATTCCTGATGCAGTTCAATGGCGAGGGCATCCAGCACGTGGCCTTTCTCACCGATGACCTGGTCGACACCTGGGATCGGCTCAAGGCACTGGGCATGCGCTTCATGACCGCACCTCCCGACACCTACTATGAAATGCTCGAAGGTCGCCTGCCCGGCCATGGGGAGCCGGTTGACCAGCTTCAGTCCCGCGGGATCCTGCTCGACGGCGCGGCTGACTCGGGCGACAAGCGGCTGCTGCTGCAGATTTTCTCGGAAACCCTGATGGGCCCGGTGTTCTTCGAGTTCATCCAGCGCAAGGGTGATGACGGCTTCGGCGAGGGCAACTTCAAAGCCTTGTTCGAATCGATCGAACGCGACCAGGTGCGCCGCGGCGTCCTGAGCGTCGAGTAACTGGCGCCGCCGGTCAGTCCCGCGTATGTACACGCGGGGCTGTTCGGCGCCGTGGTCCTTGCCGGAACATGCCCCAGTAGCCGATTCCGCCTGTCAGGATACCGACCAGGATCAGTGACGGCAGCGTCATGATGATCCATTGCTTCATCTCGTTGCGGGAGTGCCCAAGCGGGTAGCCAGCCTGTACCGAATAACCGAACTGGTCCGAGATGGCCCTCGCCCGGTGCTCCCGCTGATCGGGGAGCAGAGCGTCGGCTTCGCTGTGTTGCGGCCAGAGGTAGTCCTGACCGAATTCGAGTCTTAGCAGGATGCCATTTTCGAAGCCTTCCAGTTCACCGACCAGCGTGCGGGCGTCTGCTTGTGCGATTACCCCGTTGGGTTGCTCACGCAGCCAGTAATTGAGGATCGGCGCGTCGGACACTTTGCTGTAGCCGTGTTCGAGCCACAGCCGGTGCTTTGAAAACCGCTTGGACTCGATGAGCTGGGACTGCTCGCCATCGACCGAATCGCAATACCGCTTGTTGCCACTGGTCAGTGCCAGCGCGCGCAGATTGGGAATAGCGGCCACGTGACTGCGCAGTTGCTGCGCCACCTCCAGACAGGACCGGCCGGCAAGGTGCACGTTACGGCTGCTGCTTTCGTGCAGCATGTCAATCACCTGATCGACTCGGTGCACCGCTTCGATGGCGGCAAACCGCGAGAGCTCGTCCAGTTTCCTGTCGACTTGTATCAGCATGACCAGCATGCCGCAGAGCACCGGTGCCAGGCCGATCGCGATGAGCAACACAAGGTCCAGCAGACTGCGGCCTGCGCAACATTTGAAAGACATGGACTTTCCCCCGCCGGCATGAGCCCCAAGGCGCTGGCCTCGGGGACGAGAGGCTCAAGCTTAAGCGCAGGCCGTCGGCAATGGCTGTAGTCCGGGTAGACCTGTGTCCGGGATTCAGGACGACGGCGCGTCAGTCCTGTCCTTGCTGTCGAGGGTTTGCAGGACCTTCTGTGCCACCAGCCGCGCGGAAGCCGGATTCTGGCCGGTAACCAACCGCCCATCGGCCACGGCAAATGGCGCCCAGGGCTCCTCGGCCTTGGCGTACAGTCCGCCGCGAGCAACCAGCTCGTTTTCCGTCAGGTAAGGCACAACCTTGTCCAGTTCGGCGAGCTTCTCCTCGATATTGGAAAAACCCGTCACCAGCCGATCTCTGACCAGCAGGCTGTGATCGCTGAGCTTGATGTTGAGCAGGCCCACCGCACCATGGCATACCGCCGATATCACGCCGCCCTGTTCGAAAATTTGCCGTGCCAGCTCCTGCAGCGCGTGGTTGTCGGGGAAATCCCAGATCACCCCGTGCCCGCCGGTGTAGTAGATGGCGCAGTAGTCGGCAGCCTTGACCTTCCCGGGGCTCATCGTATCGCCCAGGCGGTCCATGAATGTCTTGTCGGCGTACCATTGCCAGTCGATATCGGCCGCCAGTTGAAGACTGTGGGGGTCGACCGGCACGTAGCCTCCGTCCGGGCTGACGTAATCGACACCATGCCCCGCCTTTTCGACCTCATCGACGAAGTGTACCGCCTCGCCCAGCCACAGCCCCGTGGCACGCTTGATCGTCGGGTACTTGGCCGTGTTGGTCAGCACCACCAGGAATTTCTTGCTCATGACCAGACTCCCATGACTGTGATCGTCCCGCGAGCTTCGGGGCGCGGGCGAAAGCCTAATCAGCATAGTCGTCGGCTGACGCTCTGCCATGCCAGGCTGGCGGTATGCTAGCCTGCGGAAAACGGACCCAGAACGAGGATCAGGATGGACAGGATTACCCCGGATCAATTCATGCAGGCTGCGATCGACGAGGCCCGCCTGGGCCTGGAGGAGGGCGGCATTCCTATCGGCTCGGTGCTGGTGCATGAGGGCCGCATCATCGGCCGTGGGCATAACCGGCGGGTGCAGTCGGGCAGTGCGATTCTTCACGGCGAGATGGACGCGCTGGAAAACGCAGGCCGGCAGCCTGCCAGTGTCTATCAGGCGGCCACGCTCTACACCACCTTGTCTCCCTGTCCGATGTGCAGCGGCGCGATCCTGCTGTATGGAATCGGCAAGGTGGTGGTGGGTGAAAACCAGACCTTCCTCGGTGAAGAAGCGCTGCTGAAATCGCGGGGCGTGGAGGTCACGGTGGTGCAATCGCACGACTGCCAGGCACTCATGCAGGACTTCATCGCGGCCCAGCCGCAGTTGTGGAATGAAGACATCGGCCGCTAGCGAGGGGGCGTTCAGCTTGGCTTGGCCTCAGGGGTTCGCGGACTGCCAATGATCCGCGCAACCGTCTCCTGCAGCAGACTGAGTTCGAACGGTTTGCAGATAAGTTGCATACCTGGGTCGAGAAAGCCGGTACGTGCCATGGCGGTCTCTGCGAAGCCGGTGATGAACAGGATCTGCAGGTTGGGCCGCAGTTTGCGCGCGATCTCTGCCAGTTGCCGGCCGTTCATCCCCGGCAGGCCGACGTCGCTGATCAGCAGCGCGACCGGCCGCGTGGAGCGCAGCGTGGGCAACGCCTCGCTGGCATCGCTCGCCAATGAGCACTGGTAGCCTTCTTCGCTCAGCGCCTGGTAGACGATCTGCCGGACTTCGGGATCATCCTCTACGATCAGCACCTCCCGGCTTGCCGAAGGATTGACGATCCTGGCAGCCACGCTGGGACGCGGAGCATCGCCATGAAAACGCGGCAGATAAAGATCCACGCGAGTGCCGCGGCCTATCTCGCTGTGCAAGATCACATGGCCGCGTGACTGCTTGCTGAACCCATAGACCATGGACAGGCCCATGCCGATGCCCTGTCCGACCGGCTTGGTGGTGAAAAACGGCTCGAACGCGCGATCGAGCGTGCTTTGCGACATGCCCTGGCCGTCATCGGTGATGCTCAGGCGCAGGTATTCCCCGCTGGGCAGGCTGTGATCGGCGAAGGTGTCATGATCGATGTGCTGATTGCTCGCGGTGATCTGCAGATGGCCGCCGTTAGGCATCGCCTCGCAAGCGTTGTGCAAGAGGTTGTCCAGTGCAACCTGCAACTGCGGGCCGTCGGCTTCGACATACCAGAGGCCGGGTTCCATCTGAACGTCCAGACTGACAGGGGTGTCGGGGGTTTCGGTCAGTTTCTGGCTCAGCAACACTGCATTGAGGTCGATCGCCTCGCTCGCCAGGGACTGGCGACTGGAGAAGGCCAGCAGACGATGGGTCAGCCGCGCGGCGCGGCCCACGGCATCCCTGCCCAGACCCAACAGCGGTTGCAGACCCTCGGTCTGACCGCGATCCAGGCGCTTGCCGATCAATTCGAGGCTGCCACCGATGCTGGTGAGCAGGTTGTTGAAATCATGTGCAACGCCGCCGGCCAGTTGGCCGATGGCCTCCATCTTGCGCGTTTGATGCAGTGCCTGGGCTTCGGCCTTCAGGCGTTGGTTTTGCTCGTGCAGCAACGCCTGCAGACGTGCTTCCTGGTCGCGAGCCTGATACTGGCGACGCCGAGCGCGCAACGCACTTTCGGCCAGGTGCACCAGTTGCCCGGGATCGAGGGGGGAGTGCAGGCGGAACAGATTGCCCAAGGCCTCGACGCAAGACCGGTCATCATTGGCAGGCGCGGCAGGTGGCGCCGGCCCCAGGAGCAATACCGGAACATCCGACCATTGCGGCTGCTGTTGAATGAATCGATGAACAGGGGTCTGACCGTTCGCGGGAAGAGATTCATGGGCGATGATTGCGACACCAACGCCTTCTGCCAGCAATTGCTCGAAGTGGAGAATGTCAGTCGCGTGAAGGCTCCCGATGCCTGCGCTCAGCAAATGCCGAGAGGTCTCGCCTCCCAGGGTTGCTGGTGCAAGGATCAGGGCGCGTTCGTCCAGCGACAACGAAACGGCCAAGGTGAATCTCCTGTGATCATGGGCACGCCATAGGCACGTGCCTTTGCTACTGCCATGATCTCTGGACCACACGCCGAACGCTGCGGTTCAACCCCGTTTTCCGGAGGCGCTAAAGGCCCTGCTGGACCAGCGGATCATCCGGGTTTTGCTGCTCAAGCTGGGCCAGCAGCACCTGGACATTCTGCAACTGCCCGGTCTCCTTCGAGTACTCGATCAGCAAGACCCGCGCCTGACGGTTGGCCGGTTGCTGGCTGAGCACGGTTTCGAGTTGGCGCTGCGCAGCATCGAGTTGGTCCAGGCCATGCAAGGCGATCGCCAGCGCTTGCCGGTAGGCGGTATTGTCCGGCTCCAGCTCGGCCGCGCGGGAGAACGCCAGCAGGGCGTATTCATCCTGGTCATGGCGGGTCAGCCACAGACCCAGCTCATGTTGCAGAAAGGCGGAATCAGGCTGCAGTGCCAATGCCTTGGCCAGTACCTGGCGCGAGGCATCATGGTGTCCCTGGCGCTCCAGCAGCAGCACCTGGGTAGCCAGGGCGTCCAGGCTGTCAGGCGCTGTGCGCAGGCTTTGCTGCAAGGCCGCCGCCGCCTGTTCGAAGTCATCATCGTGCAGGTACAGCCTCGCCAGGTGCAATTGCGCGGCGGCGTCGTCCGGCTGGATTTGCAGCGCCTGGCGGTATTGCTCCAGCGCGGTCTGCAACGTCCCTATATAGAGGCCGATGTCATCCGGCCCCAGGCCCAGCAAGGCATCGACCCCGGCAAAGCGTACGCCCTGATCCTGATCCTCGAGCATCGGTCCCAGTACCAGGCTGCGCTGCGCCTCGGGCAGCATGCGTGCGATGCAGGCGATGGCTGCGCGGCGCACCATCGGGTCTTCATGCTTGAGGTCCTGACTCGCCAGCTTCAGCGCGGAGGGTGAGGGGTAATTGGGCAGTTCCGCGTAGAGCGCCGCGCGGCGAATCGGCGTCAGGTCGGAGCGTTGCAGTTGCTGGTACAACACCCTCGCCGCACCGGGCAAGCCGTCATGAGCCTGGCGCAGCGCCTTGCTGTAGCTGTAGCTCGGCACAGTCGATGGGGCGGGACTGTTGTCGTCGCGCAGATAGCCGAACACGCAAAGCCCCACGATCAGCGACAGCAAGGCGATCAGGTAGAGGCGGCGTTTAGGCATGAGGGCTTCCGCGCAGGAGGGAAGGCAAGAGCTTGGGACAGGTGGGGGGTTAAAAGCAAATGGTGAAGCAGGTTGGAGTTCGAGCGCAAAGCGTGCGGGCAGTCAGCGGGCTGTCCCGAGGCGGAGCACCGCTGAGAAAATGTGAACTGGGTCACAATAACGAACTGTCTCCGTAAAAACCTCATGTGCAGTTGCATTGAGGCGCGCTTTTTCCAAACTCCTTTTCCTACAAGATTCCCGGACGGTTCACTCCTGAATAAAGGATCCAGCATGCTTGCAAATTAAAGAGCAAGCTTAAAGCAGGTTGAAACGGAAAATTCCTACGTTAAAAAAAGAAAGTGTCGAAAGAGCGGTCCGAAGAAAATTCTGTAAATCCTCTGCTTGAATAAACATACGGATAAACGAAGGGTAGTAGAGCAGTGCTCTTGATGTTTGACGCACAGGATATTAGAAACTAAAACTCTAACACCCCAATCAAGGGGGCTTTCAACAGAAGGAAATTATTGTGGATACACACTATGGCGATACTGTGCTTGAGCTTTCGCTGCAGGGTGGCGCTGGGTGCAGTGGGTCAACGGCGGCTTGGCGATAATGCTCTGACTGATGACGCATCAAAAAACTAACCAGGAGGGTGCTCGTGAAAATTATTTGCAAGCACCCTATAAGGTAAACGTCATGAGAAAAATAAAAGTATGCAATTATGAAATCTTGAATTTTGAAGAAGAGCCCTTGGTGCACACATCAGTAGGGCTTGCCAGGATTACAAGTCCGGGGGTTTTCAGCATATTAAGAAAGATGTTCAAAATAAAAGCCAAGAAATACCGCGATTTTCACACTGTCACTTCTGACGCTGAACGCGGACCTCTTCCTTCTGGATGAATCCACGCCGGTGTTGACCCGGAATTCCGGTACCACCTATGGCTCAACGCGTTCAGCCGGCAACCCTTTCGGCTTGCCGGCTGAACGTTCGATGCAGGTAAATCGAGGTTATGCGTGCGCTAGCCCGCAACCGCCTCGGCCTGCCAGCCACCCCCCAGCGCTTTGTAGATCTCCACAATCCCCCGATACAGCTCGACCTCACCCAGCGCCTGGGCGTCCTCCGCGCTCAGGCGTTCGCGCTCGGCATCGAGTAACACCAGATAATCGACAGTGCCCTCGCGATACCGCACCGAGGCCAGGTCCGCCGCCTTGCGGCTGGCGTCGCTCTGGCGCATCAGCGCGAGCAGGCGTTGCTGGCGCTTGCCGTAGTCGCTGAATGCGTTGGCCGACTCTTCGAGCGCCAGCAACACTTGCTGCTCGTAGCTGGCCAGGGCGCCATCGGCATCCGCCTCGGCACCGCGCAGGCGGGCGCGGACGCTGCCGAGGTCGAAGGCGGCCCAGGTAATGCTCGGGCCGAGCGACCAGGCGTTGGCGGCGGACGAACCCAGTTGCGATCCGCGCGCTGCGGTAAAGCCCAGGAAGCCGCTGAGGCTGACCCGAGGGAACAGGTCGGCGGTGGCCACGCCGACATTGGCAGTGGCGGCGGCGAGCTGGCGTTCGGCGCTGCGGATGTCAGGCCGGCGGCGCAGCAATTCCCCCGGATCGCCAATCGGCAGGGCCTTGGCAATCGCCGGCAACTGCGATGGCGAAAGGTCGACACCCAGGCTGTCGGGCCGTTGCCCCAGCAAGGTCGCGATGCGATGACGCGCTCGCGCCTGCTCGGCCTGCAACTGCGGCACGGTGGCTTCGACCGCCGCCAGGCGAGCGTCGGCGCGGACCACGTCGAGTTCGTTGCCGACGCCTGCGTCGCGCAGGGTTTTGGTAATGCGGCGCGAGTCCTGCTGGGTCTTGAGGTTGGCCAAGGCGATCTTTTCACGCAGTTGCGCACCCCGCAGCTGGCCGTAGGCATCGACCAGCTCGGCGATCAGGCTGACCTGCAGCGCTTGCAGATCGGCCTCGGCGGCGGCTTCCTGGGCTTCGCTCGCTTCCAGCTGGCGCTGGATACGGCCGAACAGGTCGAGCTCCCAGATCATGTCCAGCCCCAGGTCATAGCGTTCGCTGTTGACCCGGCGGTCGGTCTGGCCGGGCACCTGGCCTTTGCCGATGTCGCTGCTGGCGCGGCTGGTGACGGTCGGCAAGGCATCATTGTCGACGTCCTCGCGGATCGAGCGGGCCGACTTGAGCCGGGCGAACGCTACGCGCAGGTCGCGGTTGCCGGCCAGCGAGGCCTGCACGAGCTGATTGAGCACCGGGTCGTCGAACTGACGCCACCAACTGCTCTCGAAGCGGCTGCGGTCATAGGCCTTGCTTGGCTGTCCCGTGGCGCCGATGGACGCCGGCGCGGTGTGAGGCGACTTATAGTCGGGGCCGACGGCGCAGGCGGCCAGGGCCAGTGCCAGCAAGCTTGGGGTCAAGGGTTTGAGCAGCTTCATGCGTGGGTCTCCAGCGCCAGCGCTGCGGCAGCCTTTCGGGCCTCGCGACGCTCCACGCGACGGCGGATCAGGACAAAGAACACAGGGGTCAGGAACAGCCCGAACACCGTCACACCAATCATCCCCGAGAACACCGCGACACCCATGGCATGGCGCATTTCGGCACCGGCACCGGAGGAGAACACCAGCGGCACCACGCCCATGATGAAGGCAATCGAGGTCATCAGGATCGGTCTCAAGCGCAGGCGGCAGGCTTCGAGCACCGCAGCCAGAGGGTCCAGCCCTTCGGCCTGCTTGTCCTTGGCGAACTCGACGATCAGGATCGCGTTCTTGCAGGCCAGCCCCACCAGTACGATCAGGCCGATCTGGGTGAAGATGTTGTTGTCGCTGCCCGTCAGGATCACCCCGGTGATGGCCGAGAGCAGGGTCATCGGCACGATCAGGATCACCGCCAGCGGCAGGCTCCAGCTTTCGTACTGCGCCGCCAGCACCAGGAAGGCCAACAGTACGCACAGCGGGAAGACGAACAGCGCGGTGTTGCCCGACAGGATCTGCTGGTAGGTCAGCTCGGTCCACTCGAACGTCATGCCGTTGGGCAGCTCCTGGCGCAGCAGCTTCTCGATCGCCTGCTCGGCCTGGCCTGAGCTATAGCCCGGCGCGGCCGCACCATTGATCTCGGCGGTGATGAAGCCGTTGTAGTGCATGACCCGGTCAGGCCCGGACGTGTCGCTGACCTTCAGGAAGGTCGCCAGCGGGATCATCTCGCCCCGGTTGTTGCGCACCTTGAGCTGGCCGATCTGCTCGGCATCGAGACGGAACTGCTGCTCGGCCTGGACGTTGACCTGGTAGGTGCGGCCAAAGCGGTTGAAGTCGTTGGTGTACAGCGAGCCCAGGTAGATCTGCAGGGTGTCGAAGATGTCGTTGATCGCCACGCCGTGGGTCTTGGCCTTTTCCCGGTCGATGGCGGCATCGACCTGAGGCACGTTGACCTGGTAGCTGGTGAACAGCCCGGCCAGCTCCGGCACGTTCTGGCTCTTGGCGATGATGTTCTGGGTTTCCTTGTACAGCGCCTCGTAGCCCAGGTTGCCGCGGTCTTCGATCTGCAGGCGGAAGCCGCCGATGGTGCCCAATCCCTGTACCGGCGGCGGAGGGAAGATGGCGATGTACGCGTCCTGGATATCCGCGAACTGCGCGTTGAGCGCGGCGGCGATGGCCTGGGCCGACTGGCTCGGGTCCTTGCGCTCGTCGAACGGCTTGAGCGGGGTGAACACGATGCCGCTGTTGGGGCTGTTGGTGAAACCATTGATCGAGAGGCCCGGAAAAGCCACCGAGTCGGCAACGCCCGGTTGCTTGAGGGCAATCTCGCTCATCTTCTTGATCACTGCCTCGGTGCGGTCGAGGCTGGCGGCGTCAGGCAATTGGGCGAAGGCGACCAGGTACTGCTTGTCCTGTGCCGGCACGAAGCCGGTTGGCGTCGACGAGAAGCCAAGGTACGTCAGGCCGATCAGGCCCGCATAGACAAACAGCGCAATCCCGCTGCCCCGGATGACCCGGCGCACGCCGCCTACATAGCCATGGCTGGCGCGGTCGAAGAAGCGGTTGAATGGCGCGAACAGCCAGCCGCCCAGCAGGCGCTCCAGCAACAGCGAGAAACGGTCCTTCGGTGCATGGTGTTCCTTGAGCAGCACGGCGGCCAGGGCAGGCGACAGGGTCAGCGAGTTGAACGCCGAGATCACGGTCGAGATGGCGATGGTCAGGGCGAACTGCTTGTAGAACTGACCCGTCAGGCCCGAGATGAACGCCGCAGGCACGAACACTGCACACAGTACCAGGGCGGTGGCGACGATAGGCCCGGTGACTTCGCTCATGGCCTTTTGCGTAGCCTCGATGGGCTTGAGCCCGAGACCGATGTTGCGCTCTACGTTTTCCACGACGACGATGGCGTCGTCCACCACGATCCCGATCGCCAGCACCAGCCCGAACAGCGACAGGGCGTTGAGCGAGAAGCCGAACAGATGCATCACCGCAAAGGTACCGATCAGCGATACGGGCACGGCCAGCAACGGAATGATCGAAGCGCGCCAGGTCTGCAGGAACAGGATCAC
Organism: Pseudomonas fluorescens; assembly: GCF_902498185.1. GTDB lineage: Bacteria > Pseudomonadota > Gammaproteobacteria > Pseudomonadales > Pseudomonadaceae > Aquipseudomonas > Aquipseudomonas fluorescens_BS. The sequence goes on from NZ_CABVIX010000001.1 coordinate 746,824, forward strand.
CACCAGCACAACCAGGATCAGCGCCTCGAACAGGGTATGCACGACGGCCTCGATCGAGCCACGCACGAACACGGTCGGGTCGTAGACGATGCTGTAGTCCATGCCTTCGGGGAAGGACTTCTTCAACTCGGCCATTTTCGCCCGCACCTCATCGGAGATGTCGATGGCGTTGGAGCCAGGGCGCTGGAAGATCGGGATGGCCACCGCTGGCTGGTTGTTCAGCAGCGAGCGCAGGGCGTATTGGCTGGAGCCCAACTCGACCCGGGCAATGTCCTTGAGACGGGTGATCTCGCCGTCGGCGCCAGCGCGAATGATGATGTTCTCGAACTCTTCCTCGTTGACCAGACGGCCCTGGGTATTGATCGACAGCTGGAAGCTGGTGGTGCCCGGCGCGGGTGGCGAGCCTAGCTGGCCGGCCGCTACCTGGCGGTTCTGCTCGCGAATGGCCGTGACCACGTCGCTCGCGGTGAGGTTGCGCGAGGCGGTCTTGTTCGGGTCGAGCCACACCCGCAGCGAGTAGTCGCCCATGCCGAACATCTGCACGTCACCGACGCCGCCCAGGCGCGCCAGCTCATCCTTGATGTTGAGGATGGCGTAGTTGGACAGGTAGAGCATGTCGTAGCGGTTATCCGGCGAGGTCAGGTGCACGACCATGGTCAGGTCGGGCGAGGCCTTGTCGACGGTGATACCGATACGTGTCACTTCCTCGGGCAGTTTGGGCTGGGTGCGGGTGACGCGGTTCTGCACCTGCACCTGCGCGTTGTCCAGGTCAGTGCCCAGGGCAAAGGTGATGGTCAGCGTCAGCTTGCCATCGGCGGTGGACTGGGAGGACATGTAGAGCATGTTCTCCACCCCGGTGATGGCCTGCTCGAGTGGCGCGGCGACGGTCTCGCCGATGACCTTGGGGTTGGCGCCCGGGAAGTTGGCACGCACCACCACGGTCGGTGGCACGACTTCCGGGTACTCGCTGATCGGCAGCTGGAACAGCGCGATGCTGCCGGCGATCAGGGTCAACAGCGACAGCACGGCGGCGAAGATCGGCCGGGTGATGAAGAATTTTGAGAAATTCATGGGTCTGGTCTCTTAACCGCGCGGCGCGGAGGCGCTGGCAAGTTTCACGCTGGAGCTGATCGGGGCCGGATTGCTGGCTTCGAGCGCCTGGCGCTGACGGGCGAGGGTGGCAAGGGTAGCCTCGCTGGCCATCGGGGTGTCCTCGGGCGCGACTTGCGAACCTGGACGCACCCGCTGCAGGCCCTTGACCACGATGCGGTCATCCTTGTGCAGGCCCTCGCGCACGATGCGCAGGCCTTCGAGTTTCGGGCCCAGCTCGACGGCGCGGTAGGCGGCCTTGTTGTCCTGGTCCATCACCAGCACGAACTTCTTGCCGAGGTCGGTACCCACGGCCTCGTCGTTGATCAGCATGGCCGAGTAGGTGGCACTGCCGACCAGCTTCAGGCGTGCATAGAGACCTGGGGTGAATTGCCCGTCGCGGTTGTCGAACACGGCGCGGCCGCGGATGGTGCCGGTGCGCGGATTGACCTGGTTGTCGACGAAGTTCATCTGGCCCAGGTGCGGGTTGCCGCTTTCGTTGGACAGGCCCAGGTATACCGGGGTGCTCTGGCCGCGCTGGCCGTCGCGGGCGAGCTGGGTGTACTTGAGGTAGACGCGCTCGTCGGCGTCGAAGTAGGCGTAGACCTTGTCGGTTGAGACCACGCTGGTGAGCGGCGTGACGTCGGCGGTGACGATGTTGCCCGCGGTGAACTGGGCGCGGCTGGCGCGGCCGCTGATGGGGGCAGTGACGCGGGTGAAGCTCAGGTTCAGGCGTGCCAGGTCCAGCTGGGCCTGAATGGCGGCAACCCCGGCACGGGCCTCGGTGGCTGCGCTGCTGCGCGACTCGGCCAGTTCGGCGGAAATCGCATTGCTGTCACGCAGCCGCTCGCCGCGGCGGGCTTCGTTTTCGCTGCGCACGGCGGTCGCGCGGGCTTGCTGTACCTGGGCTTCGAGACGGCGGACCTCGGCCTGGAACGGACGCGGATCGATCTGGAACAGCAAGTCACCCTTGTTGACCTGGGCACCCTCGGTGAAGGCCACCTGGTCAATCTGGCCGGAAACCCGAGGACGGACTTCAACGGTCTCCGGGGCTTCGAGACGGCCGGTGAACTCGTCCCATTCGTTGATGGGCTGTTCGATGACCTTGGCCACGGTGACCTTCGGTGCTGCGGGAGCCTGCACGGCCTCCGGCGTCCGGCCGCAGGCGCTGATCACCAGCACTGCCAGGGCAGCCAGGGGATAGCGCAAGGGTTTGAGTGATTGTTCCATGGAGGAATCCGCCAATGTATAGAGATAGTGGGCGGATTCTGGCGGGCGCGGGCGACGGGAACGAATCGAACGAGGCGAAGGTTAATATCATTGCGAATGATGTCGGTCATCAATGGGCTGGCAAGCCAGCCCAAATGGGCTGACGCTCATCTTGTCACAGCCACCCACCGCAGTGCTACGCGGTCCGCTCCTGCACGGTACGGTCCACCAGGCGGATGCGGTCCCGGCCCCCACGCTTGGACTCATACAACGCCGAGTCGCCTTGCTCGATCAGCGCCGCCAGGCTCGCGGGCGGATGGTCGAAAAGGCTGGCCCCAATGCTCAGGGTTACCGCAGCAGGCGTGGCGAAGGTGAGCGAGGCGCTTTCCTGGAATTGGAAGCGCAGCGCATTGCCGATCGCGACGATCTGCTCGCTGGAAGCATCGCGCAGCAGGATAATGAATTCGTCACCGCCCAGTCGTGCGGCGAGCGAGCCTTCGGGCAGTACTGAACGGATCATCTCGCTGAGTGCGATCAGCAGGCGGTCGCCAGCCGTATGCCCGTACTGGTCATTGACCAACTTGAAGTTGTCGATATCGATCAGCAGCAGTGCGCCCGGTCGCTTCGCCGAGACCTCTTCCAGCAGGCGCGGCGCGCGGACCTCGAGCGCGCGGCGGTTGTACAGGGCGGTCAGTGGGTCGCGGGCGGCCAGGCGGGCAATACGTCGCTCGCGGCGATAACGCTCGGTGCCGGTCATCGACAGCGCGATCAGCATGACCGCCATCACCCCCTCGACCAGCGAGATCTGGATGATTTCCCCCCGAAAGGCCGCCAGGTCGATCACCGTGCCCGGCACCATGGCTGTCAGGGCCTTCACCACATAGAACACCCCGTGCACCAGCAGCACATAGCGCAACTGCACCGCGCCGACGCTCAGTGAGCGCCCATGCGGGCGCAGGAGGAAGCTGGCCTTGAGCATCTGTATGGCTACCAGCAGCGAGTTGACCACCAGCATGACCTTCGACCATGCCGGGTCTTCAGGCAGCCACAACATTGCGGCCCAGACGGCGAAGACCAGATACCAGGCTCGGGACAGGCGTGTCTGGGTAAAGCGCGCGACCCCCAGCAGGAACAGCCAGTGCGCTGTTACCAGCAATCCATTGGCGAACCAGATGCCGATGAGCAGCAGTCCGTTGCTGCGCAGCAGTGCCAGGGTGCAGCCCACGCTGATGGTTGCGAAGCCCGCGCTCCAGAACAGCAACGAAGGCTCACGGACAACGCCCCACTCGATCGCCAGGTACAGCGCCGCAGCGGCGGCAAGGGCGATCGTGAGCATCAACATCGTGGGTGGGTCGAGCGGCATGACCGGGGGCCTGTATGACTGTCGAGAATGTCGCGCGATTGTAAGCCTTTGCTGCGGTTTTTTCGCTGGGTAGCGCAACCTTCCGACAGCTTTGCCGCCGGCGGCCGACGGCGCTAGCTGCCAATGAATGCCAGCAGATCGGCATTGATGATATCGGCATGGGTGGTAGGCATGCCGTGCGGGAATCCAGCATAGGTCTTCAACGTGCCGTTGCGCAGCAGCTGCGCCGACAGCGGGCCGGAGTTCCCGTAGGGCACGATCTGGTCATCGTCTCCATGCATCACCAGTACCGGCACGGAGATGCCGCGCAAGTCATTGCTGAAATCGGTCTGCGAGAAGGCAACGACGCCATCATGATGAGCCTTGGCGCTGCCCATCATGCCCTGGCGCCACCAGTTGCGGATCACCCCTTCGTGCACCTCGCTCCCAGGCCGGTTGTAGCCATAGAACGGCCCCGCCGGCACATCCTGGTAGAACTGCGCCCGGTTGGTCGCCACTTGGAGCTGAAAATCGTCGAACACCGATTTGGGAAGGCCGCCGGGGTTGTTTTCCGTGCGCACCATCAACGGCGGCACTGCGGCGATCAGCACGGCCTTGGCGACCCGTTCCTCGCCATGGCGCGCGATGTAGCGGACCACTTCACCACCGCCGGTCGAGTGGCCGATATGCACCGTCTTGCCGAGGGCCAGATGCCGTACCACGGCGGCGACATCGTCGGCATAATGGTCCATGTCGTGGCCGTCCCAGACCTGGCTCGAACGGCCGTGGCCGCGCCGGTCATGGGCAATGACGCGAAAGCCCTGCTGCAGGAAGAACAGCAACTGGGCATCCCAGTCATCGGCGCTCAACGGCCAACCGTGATGGAAGAAAAGGACGTCGGCGTCTCGTGGACCCCAGTCCTTGTAGAAGATTTCGACACCGTCGCCGGTCGTGACATACCCCATGATCGCTGCTCCTCTGTGATGTAGGTGGTGTTCACAGGCTCCTTGGGTGGCCGCACTGCTGCGCCAGACGATGGCTTCCTTGCCATGAGCCCCTGAGAATAGGTTCTATCCTCAGGATCGGCCAAGAAATGGCCCTGGCCAGGGTCACTTGGCAGTCGTTGCGACAAAGCCTCGGACAGGTTGTGGCGGCGTCATCGGCTGGGCATTGCGTGCCAGGCGGTACTGGTACCGTTGCCATTCCTGGTCGATTTCACTGTAGGGCATGAACACGCTCAGGTGCTGGGCGCCCGCCAGATCGGGCCGCTTGAGCCTGGAAACGTCGCTGTTGGAAATGAAGGCGATGGTGATCCCGACCACCTTGCCATCCTGGGCGAAGACCGGGCCTCCCGACATGCCCTTTACCGTCGGGCCGTCATGCACCGAATAAAACACACCGCCCTTGGTTCCTTCGAGCCGCACCAGGCCCGGCAGGGTATGCCCCGCGCCCTTGACCGGCATCATGAAGCTGTTGAAGCCTACCGCGGTGACCGCTTCGCCTGTTACCGACTGGCGCCACAGTGGGGCCCGGCTGGCCTTGTGCTTGAAGAACACGACGTCACCCACGCCTTCATGCACCACATCCTTCAGAAAGGGGGTGTGCTTGGCGGTAACGGCGTAATCTTCGTTCCACTGGATGGCGGTGGCCATCAGCAACATCGGCAGCGGTGCGCCCGAGGTCACGACAAAGGCCTGGTCGTACAGCGGATCTGAGACAAAATTCGACGGCATTCCATTGCACCCACTGAGCAGCGTCAATGCTGTCAGGCAAGGTACGGTTCTGAGCATGATGGGACGTTCGAAAGAAGGTTGGGGAGGGATTAATATGGCCTTGTGCCACTATCAAGGCAATGCTTTTGGATTAGTTTCCGACTAGTGGCACTTGAGTCATAACTAATACTATCGGCCAAGGATTCCTGATCTTTAGCGCTTCTTTCAGGTCAATCGGTCGGCGTGAACATGTGTTGTGGTCTTGAGTCTTTCTCGCGGTAGGCGATGAGGGGTACTTGCAGCAGGACGCGAGTGCAAATACTGTATGTATCCTCAGTACAGAGTCAGCGCCCATGCAATTGATCGCCAAGCTCGGCATCCTCGCCGATGCCGCCAAGTACGATGCCTCGTGCGCCAGCAGCGGCGCGCCCAAGCGCAGCTCACGAGGGCGGGACGGGCTCGGCGCGACCAACGGCATGGGGATCTGCCACAGCTATACCCCGGACGGGCGGTGCGTTTCTCTGCTCAAGGTGCTGTTGACCAATTTTTGTCTGTACGACTGCCAGTACTGCGTCAACCGCCGCTCCAGCAACGTGCCACGTGCGCGTTTCACGCCCGAGGAAGTGGTACGCCTCACACTGGATTTCTACCGGCGCAACTGCATCAGCGGGTTGTTCCTGAGTTCGGGGATCATCCGCTCGGCCGACTACACGATGGAGCAGCTGGTGCGGGTGGCGCGACTGCTGCGTGAAGAGCACAACTTTCGCGGCTACATCCATCTCAAGACCATTCCCGATGCCGATCCGTTGCTGATCGAAGAGGCAGGGCGCCTGGCCGACCGGCTGAGCGTGAACATCGAATTGCCCACCGATGAGAGCTTGCAGCGGCTGGCGCCCGAGAAACAGGCTCGCACCATCCGCCAGGCCATGAATACCATTCACCTGGGCCAGCAGGCGGTGGCGGGCGAGCCGCGCGCGCCGCGCTTCACCCCCGCAGGCCAGAGCACCCAGATGATCGTCGGGGCCGACGCCACCGACGACCGTACCATCCTGCATAACGCCGAGTCGCTCTATCAGGGCTTTGCCCTCAAGCGGGTCTACTATTCGGCATTCAGCCCTATCCCCGACAGCCCGAGCAGTGTGCCGCTGGCGGCACCGCCGCTGCTGCGAGAGCACCGCCTGTACCAGGCGGATTTTCTCATGCGCGGGTACGGCTACAAGGCAGGCGAGTTGCTCGCCGCCTCGGGCAACCTGGCGTTGGACATCGATCCCAAGCTCGCCTGGGCGCTGGCCAATCGCGAGGTCTTCCCACTGGACTTGAACCGCGCCGAGCCTGCTCTGCTGGCACGCATACCCGGTATCGGCCTGCGCAGCGTGCAACGCCTGGTGGCGCTGCGCCGTGAACGGCGGATCCGTTATGACGATCTGATCCAGCTGCGCTGTGTACTCGACAAGGCCCGGCCGTTCATTGTCACCAGCGACTATCGCCCGCCCGAATCGGAGATGCGCAGCAGCCTGTTGCGATCACGCTTGCGGGAGCCGCAGGCGCCGGTGCAGATGGGTCTTTGGGGATGATTGCCCTCGACTGCGACGATGTTTTCGCCGTCTGGCGCGACCAGGCGCGTGCGTTGCTGGGCCATGGCATCGACCCTTCGCAAGTGACATGGGCCCAGGGGCCGATGGATGATCTGCTGGCAGTGCCGGCGCCTTTGCCCGAGGGCCCAGGACCGTTTCGCGCGCGGGTACCTGCGGCCTTGCTGGCGCAACTCGAACAGGCCGCGCGTTACCGGGGCGAGCAGCGTTGGAATCTGCTGTATGAAGTATTGTGGCGTGTCGCCCATGGAGACCGCACCGCCATGCTCGCGGGCGAGCGCCTGGGCAGCGAATTGCAGCGGCGGATCAAGCAGGTCGGCCGCGAGGCGCATCATCTGCATGCCTTTGCCCGCTTCGTGCCGTTGCCTGTAGTGCTGGCTGACCAGTTGCAGCTTGATCTCGTGGCCTTTCACGAACCGGCCCACGATATTCTTGAAAGTGCCAGCGGGCATTTTGCCGAGCGTCTTGGCCGCCAGCGCTGGCTGATCGCGACGCCTCTTGATGGCATCCGTTTCGATGGCAAGACACTGGACTATCGCCGGCGTTGTCCGCCGCAGTGGCAGGAGTGGGCGCGCTACGCTGATGACCCTGGCGCTGAGCTTTGGCGCACCTATTACCGGCATATCTTCAATCCGGCCCGGTTGAATCCTGATGCCCTGCGGCAGCATATGCCTGGTCGTTTCTGGCAGCATTTGCCCGAAGGGGACTTGATTCCCCGGCTGGTAGGGCAGGCGCGGCAGGGTAAGCAGCGGGATGGGCAGGCGGTGGAGGTTGGGGGCCAGAGGGGCAAGCGGATCCTTACTGCTCGATAACTGCAAAGTGGCCTTAGAGTCGAATCCCTCGTCGCGGAAACTGGCAATGGGCCACTGCCGTCTGTCGCCCCAGCATTAGGCTGCTTGCTACCTGTCATGCAGCAGACTAATAGTTAATGGCTTGCCTGGGGAGGCTCTGAAATGCAACCACGATTCGTGATCGTTCCGGCTGTGCCTGTTGAGAAGGAAAAGGTTCAAACGACTGTTCGCATGTATTCGAGCGCTGTGTTTGGGGGGTACGATATCTACGACACACTGGAAAAGTACCGCCTCAAACCCAGCTACCCGACACGGGCGGACGCCGAGAGCGAGTGCGCCAGGCGTAACCGCTAGCGTCGCGTGCCTGTACAGCGGGAGGCGTGACGTGGCGACCAGCCGTTCTACGCCTGCGAGAGAATGCTGCCCAGCAAACCGGGGAAGCGGCCGTCGAGCTCGGCTGTGCGCAACGAGTTCATGTGGGTGGTACCCACGTTGCGGGTGTGCACCAGGCCTGCATCGCGCAGTACCCGGAAGTGGTGGGACATGCTCGATTTGGGCCGGCCGCCGTCCAGTTCGCCGCAGGTGGCTTCACTGACGCGGGCCAGGCAGCGCACGATTTCCAGGCGTACAGGGTCGCTCAAGGCGTACAGCACGCGTTCAAGATTCAGGTCTTCAGGGCTGGGATGGGTATAGGCTCGCATGGCCGACATGATAGCGGGGCTTTCATAAATTGCCATAGTTCGATTATGATCGAACTATCGTAAATATCTGCTCCCGGAGATCTTCATGTCAGCCTTGTTCGAACCCTACACCCTCAAAGACGTTACCCTGCGCAATCGCATCGCCATTCCGCCCATGTGCCAGTACCTGGCGGAAGATGGCGTGGTCAACGACTGGCACCATGTGCACCTGGCGGGCCTGGCGCGTGGCGGGGCAGGCCTGCTGGTGGTCGAGGCCACCGCAGTGGCACCCGAGGGTCGTATCACACCTGGCTGCGCCGGCCTCTGGAACGACGAGCAGGCCCAGGCCTTCGTGCCCATGGTCAAGGCCATCAAGGCGGCGGGCTCGGTGCCTGGCATCCAGATCGCCCACGCCGGCCGCAAGGCAAGCGCCAATCGCCCATGGGAAGGGGATGATCACATCGCCGAGGACGATCCACGCGGCTGGGAGACCATCGCCCCGTCGGCCATCGCTTTTGGCGCCAACCTGCCCAAGGTCCCGCGCGCGATGACCCTGGAGGACATTGCCAGGGTTCAGCAGAACTTTGTCGACGCCGCTCGCCGCGCACGTGATGCAGGCTTTGAATGGATCGAGTTGCATTTCGCTCATGGTTATCTGGGCCAGAGCTTTTTCTCCGAGCATTCCAACCAGCGTACCGACGCCTACGGCGGCAGTTTCGACAACCGCAGCCGCTTCTTGCTGGAAACCCTGGCGGCCGTGCGCGAAGTCTGGCCTGAGCACCTGCCGCTGACGGCGCGTTTCGGGGTACTGGAGTATGACGGGCGCGACGAGCAGACTCTGGCCGAGTCCATCGAGCTGGCACGGCGATTCAAGGCCGCAGGCCTGGATCTGTTGAGCGTGAGCGTGGGCTTCACCATTCCCGAGACCAATATCCCGTGGGGCCCGGCGTTCATGGGCGAGATCGCCGAGCGCGTGCGCCGCGAGGCGGCTATCCCGGTCACCTCGGCCTGGGGCTTTGGTACGCCGCAATTGGCGGAAGGTGCGCTGAACGCGGGCCAGCTGGACCTGGTGTCGGTAGGACGTGCGCACCTGGCGGATCCGCACTGGGCGTATGTCGCGGCCAAGGAACTGGGCGTGGACAAGGCCTCCTGGACCTTGCCGGCGCCGTATGCACATTGGTTGGAGCGGTACCGCTGAGCAGCCGGTTTCCATTATCGGGGTAGGAATTCTATACCACCCCTGTAAGGTGGTTGCTTTCGCCTGGTGCACCCTTTGACATCTTCTGCACTGAAAGACGGCAAGTCATCAGTAGCGGAGCAGGGTTTCTACGACGACGCACAGAACGGGCGGCGCCCGGCTGCCATCACCAGGCAGGATCTGGAGCTGTCCAAGCGGTTCGAACCGCGTGCCGGGGCAAGTGCAGTGTTGGGAAGGGTACCGCCGGCAGAGCCGGCGGTCTTGCCACGAGGTCGGCGTGGATCAGTGGGCAACAGCCAGCCTGGCGCTGGTCTGCCGACGGCGATACGCACTGTCCCGGCTCGCCAGCCAGAAGTACAGCGGCGAGGTCACCAGCAGACCGACCAGCCACGACAGGTCCGCACCGTTGATGTGCTCGGCCACCGGGCCCACATACAGAGGGGTGTTCATGAACGGGATCTGCACCGCGATGCCGATTGCATACGCAAGCAAGGCTTGCGGGTTGTAGCGACCGTAGATGCCGCCATCGACCTTGAAGATCGAGCCGATGTCGTAGTCACCCTTGTGGATGGCATAGAAGTCGATCAGGTTGATCGCCGTCCAGGGCACCAGCACTACCAACAGGACCAGCACCATGTCGACGAAGTGTCCGATGAAGTCCGCCGAGGCGAACACCGCCACCACCGAGCAACCCAGCAGCACGACCAGCGAGAGCACGGCGCGGCTGCGCGCGGTGGGGATCCAGCGGTAGGCGAAGGTCTGTACCAGGGTGATGATCGACAGCACTGCGCCATACAGGTTGAGTGCGTTGTGACTGATCACGCTGAGCAGGAACAGCACCAGCATCAATGGACCGATTGCACCGGTCGCGAGCTTGACCGCGTCCATGGTGTCCATGCCGACCGGGGTGGCCAGCACGGCGACGGCACCGAAGGCAAACGACAGGCTCGAACCGAGCGCCGAACCCAGGTAGGTGGTCCAGAAGGTCGACGAGACTTTCACGTCTGCCGGCAGGTAGCGCGAATAATCCGATACATAGGGTGCAAAGGCGATCTGCCACAGTGCTGCAAGCGATACGGTGGCCAGCCAACCAGAAATGTTGAAGCTTCCGCGAGTCAGGAAATCATCGGTCTGGATGTGCGTGAGGATGTAGCCGAAGCCTAGCACGATGCCCACCCCGAGCACCCAGGTGCCGATGCGGTTGAGCACGTGGATGAAGCGGTAGCCGATGATGCCGATGACGCCCGAACCCAGCGCCCCGACGACAATGCCCACCGGTACCGGCACGCTGTCGACCACACCGTGCAGCGACTTGCCGGCCAGCACGATGTTGGAGGCGAAGAAACCGATGTACATCACTCCGGCGATCACCACTACCAGCAGTGCGCCAAGCGAGCCGAACTGGGCGCGGCTCTGGATCATCTGCGGAATGCCCATCTGCGGGCCCTGGGCGGAGTGCAGCGCCATCAGCACTCCACCGACCAGATGACCGACCAGAATGGCGACGATGCCCCAGACCAGGTTCAGGTGAAACAGTTGTACACCCAAGGCGCCGGTGACGATGGGCAATGGCGCGATATTGCCACCGAACCAGAGCGTGAACAGATCCCTCACCTTTCCGTGGCGGTCTTCGGGCGGCACGTATCCGATCGTGTGTTTTTCTATGAGGGGTGCCGATGTTGTTGCACGGGTCATGACGAACTCCAGGGCAAGGGTGAGTACGGGGTCGTACTTCGATGAGCGTCGGCCAGGGACGACTTCTTGTTGGAGAGATCTTGAGCAGTGCGCGGGGAAGAATAAATTAGTAAATATGTACCCATAAACCTTAAAAAACTTATGTCCTGCGAAAGCGCAAGGGGTACCTCAAGCACATGGCGTGCCAGCCGTTTGTGCCACCTCCTGTAGGGCTTCCATGATGCAGCAGCCCTGAACTGAGCCCACGGATTCCCATGGGATGTGCATGGGCAGGACGTGTGAACCACGATGGTGCGGGAATAATCCTGTTGGCAACTTCGCCTATGATGTCGCCGAATATTTCACCTTTCGAAGTCAAGGAGGCGCAATGCCACTCAAGGATCTGCTGCTCGCCCTGGTAGTCATCATCGCCTGGGGCGTCAACTTCGTGGTCATCAAGGTCGGCCTGGACGGCCTTCCTCCCATGTTGCTGGGCGCTCTCAGGTTCTTGCTGGTGGCGTTCCCCGCAGTCTTCCTTATCAAGCGCCCGCAGCTCCCGTGGCGCTGGCTGATTGCCTACGGCGCAACCATCTCCCTCGGCCAGTTCGCATTCCTCTTCCAGGCGATGTACAGCGGCATGCCGCCAGGCCTGGCATCTCTGGTACTGCAATCCCAGGCGTTTTTCACCTTGTGCTTCGCCGCAGTCTTCCTCGGGGAACGCATGCGCCCGGCCAGCGTGATGGGCCTGCTGGTGGCGGCTGGTGGACTGGTACTGATCGGCAGCGAAAACAGCAGCCATGTGCCGTTGCTGGCGCTGGTGCTGACGCTGTGCGCCGGTGCGATGTGGGGGATAGGCAACATCATCACCCGGCGGTTTGGCTCAGTGAACCTGGTGGCGCTGGTGGTCTGGGGCGGCTTGGTCCCGCCGTTGCCGTTCCTGGGGCTGTCATGGTGGCTCGAGGGCCCGGAACTCATCAGCCAGGCGCTGTTGAATATCGGCTGGAGCTCGGTGCTGGCGCTGGCCTATCTGGCCTTCGTCGCCACGATGCTGGGCTACAGCCTGTGGAGCACGTTGCTGTCACGCCACCCGGCCGGCAAGGTGGCGCCATTCTCCCTGCTGGTGCCGGTGATCGGCCTGAGCTCGTCGGCCTGGTTGCTGGGCGAACGGCTGAGCCCGTTGCAGGGCTGGGGGGCGCTCCTGGTAATGCTTGGCCTGCTGATAAACGTGTTTGGTCCACGCTTGCGGCAGCACCTGCGAGCACGGCTCGGATAGGATTGCCACTACTTGGCCACTGGTCGGGTCCTGTTGTTTTGTCCGGCTGGTCTGCAAATGACCGACTAGTCTCCGCTTTATGAAACCTGTGTTTTCCTTGGCAAACCGTCTGCTTGCCGACACGGGTTCGCATCGGAGGGAGATAGGGCATGAGCGAATCCTTTTTCGAAGACCTGAGTGAGGAGTATCCGATCAACAGCCAGGTGCGCTGCGGCCAGACGGCGATGCGACTGGGCTTTGCCAACATGACGCTGGATGAATCGGAGCAGCTCAAGCCTGGTCACCTGCAGCGCATCAAGAAGGGCCGCTTCACCCCTCGTGTGCCCATCAAGCGCTGAGTCGCCCAAGCCCGACGCCCCGCCCAACGGCGGGGTTTTATTTCGTCTTGATTGATCTCGCTCATGATATCGGCGGGTAGCGCTCGCCGGATCGGCATGGCCGTGCCTTACTGTCATGGCAAATTACAGGAGGATTGGATTCCATGCGTATCAGGGAAGAAACTTATTGGCGATGGGCCGACGCCCAGTTGCACAGCCGTTGCCATGATGAAGAGCTGTGCGACGGCACCAGCATCGATGTGCAGGTGCGGCTGTCGCGCGTGGGTGCCACGCAGCTGTTCCTCGGGTTGTATGCCCGCAAAGGGGCGGCATTGGTGGAGGAGTACTACCCCACGCGCCCAGGCGAAAGCATGACCCGCGCGCTGGTCTGGGGAGTGGACCGGGCAAGGGCGTTGGCTACCGGCGCCTTGCCTATCCAGCGGCGGGAACGCCAGAGGTCCCGGGCGCGGGCATGAAAAAGCCCGGCCTTGCGGGCCGGGCGAACTGGACGGTGAGCGGCTCAGTGGAGCGGGTCGATCACCGTGACGGCCTGCTGCTCTCGGGCAGTTGGCCATTCCTGTTGCAGGGTCTGCAGCACCCGGCCGACGAACTCGGTGTCGGCGGCGGCCTTCTTGCCAACGTAGCCCTGGCCGCGGCGGTAGACCTTGAAGCGGGCTCGCATGCTGGGCATGTGCTCTTCGAATTCGGCCTCGATCACATTCGGCGGCAGCCGGTCGAGGCGCACCTCGCCGGTCTGGTTGACCCACAGCAGGTGGTCGTCCAGGCTGTCCTTGCGCGCCGCGAACAACTCGGCCAGTTGATCGATTGTGGGTTGATCGTTCAGATTCATCATAAAGCCCCCTATTACCCATTGGTTGGTCATTTCACGTTTGGCGCCACCATCATGTAGCGCACCACCAAAGCTGCTACATCAGCATCGCAACAGGGGCTTTCTACACGCTGCCTTTTGGACAGTTCCCTCTCCACGAACGGCCTGCGTTACCGCGCAGGCCGTCTGGAATACCCGTGCCACCGCTCCCGATCAGGGAGACGACCTCATCATGCCGAAGGGCAATTAACGTCGTCAACCGTTTTGTAGTGAATATTTTTAGTCACTACATATTGTCTGACAATCCTCTGCAAGGCACTTGCGAGAGCGCACCAGCTTGTCCTTACAGCACCATGGTGAGCACGTCGAACGTTAGCAACTCAGGCAACTAACCGGTATGGTCTGCCCCTACACAAACAAGGAGCCGGAACGTGCCATGAAGTACCTGCGAATGCTTTTCGACAAGTTCACCCTGATGCTGCTTGGGGTAGTGTTGATTGCCACCCTGTTACCTTGCGAAGGCAACGGCGCCCTGCTGTTTGGCTGGGCAACCAACCTGGCCATCGGCCTGCTGTTCTTTCTCCACGGCGCCAAGCTGTCGCGCGAGGCGATCATCGCCGGGGCAGGGCACTGGCGCCTGCACCTCCTGGTGTTCTGCTGCACCTTCGTGATGTTCCCTCTGCTGGGGCTGGCGTTCAAACCCTTGTTCCTGCCACTGGTAGGCAATGAGCTGTACCTGGGGGTGCTGTACCTCTGCGCCTTGCCGGCCACGGTGCAATCGGCGATCGCATTCACATCGCTGGCCCGCGGCAATGTTCCGGCGGCCATCTGCAGCGCCGCGGCCTCCAGCCTGATCGGTATTTTTCTCACCCCACTGCTGGTCATGCTGCTGCTTGGCGCGGAGGGCGAAACCGGGTCTGGCCTCGACGCAGTGCTCAAGATCGTCTTGCAGCTATTGGTGCCCTTCGTCGCCGGGCAGATCGCCCGCCGCTGGATCGGCGCCTGGGTCCAGCGCAACGCCCGCTGGCTTAAGATCGTCGACCAGGGTTCGATCCTGCTGGTGGTCTACACCGCGTTCAGTGATGCCGTTGTCAGCGGCCTGTGGAACAGTGTTTCGCCGCAGCACCTGGCTGGATTGTTCGCCGTGTGCGGCATCCTGCTTGCCGCGGTGCTGGTCGCGACGCGCCTGCTGGGGCGCTGGCTGGGCTTCAGCCTCGAAGACCGGATCACCATTCTGTTCGCCGGTTCGAAGAAGAGCATGGCGACGGGTGTGCCGATGGCCCAGGTGCTGTTCGTGGGCACGGGAATAGGCGCGATGATCCTGCCGTTGATGCTGTTTCACCAGATTCAGCTGATGGTGTGCGCGGTATTGGCGCAGCGCTATGCAGCGCGTGTCGAGGAGCAGGAGCGGGGCGCAGTGGTTTCCTGAGTCCATCGCGCTGACGGCCGCTCGCTCTCGCGGCCGTTCAGCGCCGGCGTGTCAGTCGAGGATCAGAAGTTCGCCGGGGTGTTGGCGCTGATGATCTCGGCCTCGTCCTGGCCGATGTTCTTGAAGCTGTGGGGCAGGGTGGTGGGGAAGTAGTAGCCGTCACCGGAACTGAGCACGCTGACCTGGCCGTCGACCCAGAGCTCGATGGTGCCCCGGGTAACCAGGCCGCATTCCTCGCCCTCTGCGTGCACGATCGGCTCGCCGGAGTCGGCGCCTGGTGCGTACAGCTCGCGCAGCATGCGCATCTGCCTGCCTTCGACATCGGCGCCGACCAGCAGCATGCGCAGGCCGTTGCTGCCCAGGTCGGGCTGTTCGCCAGCGCGGAACACGTAACGCTCTTCACGGGGTGGCGCGTCGAAGCTGAAAAACTCCGCCAGGCTCATGGGAATGCCTTCAAGCAGCTTTTTCAGGGAACTGACCGAGGGACTGACGCGGTTCTGTTCGATCTGGGAGATCGTCGAGTTGGTCAGGCCACTGCGGCGGGCCAGTTCCCGTTGCGAGAGGTTGTTGCGTTCACGCACCAGCTTGAGTCGTGTCCCGGTGTCCATAGCCGCCTTTTTATCAGAGAAGAGGAGGTGTCAAAAATAATGAGCGACGCATTAAAACACACTCCGTGCGGCGTGGCGCTGTGCTTCTCAGCGACGCTGGTCGGGGCGCGGCGCCGGCGTTGGCCACATGGTTCGCAACACGCCATCCCTGCGCACCAGCGCGTGCATCAAGGCGGCACCGAGGTGCAGCAGGATGGTCGCGAACAGCAGGTAACCCAGGGCTCCATGAGCCTGACGCAAGATTGAATAGAGCCGAAGATCGTGCGGTGCGATGGCTGGCAGTTGCAGCGGCAGTGGGTAGCCACCGGCGGATTGCATGGCCCAACCCAGCAAGGGCATGCCCAGCATCAGGCCATAGAGCAGCAGGTGCGAGGCGCCAGCGGCCAGGCGCTGCAGTGCGGGAATGTCGCGTGGCAGGGGCGGGTGCGGCACGCTCAGGCGCACGCCGATGCGGATCAGCACCAGGACCAGCAACGTCAGGCCAGTTGCCTTGTGCAACTGAATGAACAGGGTATGGCGTGGCGACAGGTCGCCGACCATGCTCACGCCGATGAACAGCATGGCCAGGATCAGCACGGCCATGCCCCAGTGCAGCAGGCGGGCAAGGGGATGGAACACGGAGGGGGCGGATTTCATGGCTGTACCTGCGACTGCAGCGACTCGCGGCTGCGACGGTTGAAGGAGTCTGCATAGGCGGCAGAGCGGGCGGCAAGAATCGGGTCGCCGGAGGGCTCTATGCCCTGTGGCAGGATCAGCGGGTCGAAATTGAGGTCCCGGCAGGCGCCTTGCTCGGGCGCGTCGACCCGTTCGATCACCAGGGTGCCGGCATCGATGCTGCGCCGTTCGCCAGGCCAGGCGTGCGCCGGGTCGTCGATGGGGTCACCAGGTTCGGCCAGGGTCAGGCGCAGGGTCCAGCGCAGGGGACCCTGCTCTAGCCGCTGGGCCAGGTCGTGCTGCAGGTATTGCTTGTCATCGACCTGGCCGGGCAACGGGGTAAAGGGCGTCTGCGCCACCATCCGCCAACGCACCGGATGAGCGGTTCCGGTGGCGTCGATCAGCTTGAAGGCATTGATGCTGTTGTAGTCGGTGTTGGCGAAGCTGTCGCTGGGCCTGTAGGCCGCGGCCCATTGGCGAAAGGCCGCGCTTTCCGGATGAGCGGCGAAGAACGCCTGTTGCCGCGCAGGATCGGGTTTGCCAGTGGCTGGGTCTGGCGTAGAGGCCAGCACCTGATCATAGAAAGCCTGCGGCGTACTCACCGCCAGGACTGGGGGGTTGTTCATCCCGGAACGCCACACCTGACCGTCGTCGCTACGCCATTCGAGGGCCATGCTGCGTGTAGGCACGGCAGTATCAGGGCTGTGCGGGTTGGCGCCGCCGATGGCGAAGCGGCCGGTCACCGGCACCCTCGTCTGGCTGAATACCCGCGCGGTGGACAGCGGCTCGGCCAGGCCGCTGCTCTGGAAATAGCCGCTGACGCACAGGCCCTTCGCATGATTCTTGCGGTAGCCGGGATGGTGACCGGCCTGCGCCTCGAAGGTGTCGATGATGCGCTGCGGGGTCAGCCCGGCACTGCCGAAGCCTCCGCCAGCATAGACGAAGAGCGCGCCCAGGCCGGCCAGGCCGAGGCCGATGCCCGCCAGGCGCAGCGCCTTGGCGGAGCGGTTCAGTGGAGTGCTCATGATTGAATCCGGTCGGTGAATGAGCGGGTACGACGTCATCCACGGGGTTTTATTCCAACGCCGTGGAATAAATTCGCTGCGCAGGCGTCTGCTTCGTAGACTGATTGCCGAACAGCCGGACGCCCGCCATGCACAAACTAGACGACCACCAATGGCGCGAGATGCTCCAGCGCCTACGCCGCTTCGCCCTGTGGCTGACCCGCGAGGCGAGCAGCGCCGACGACCTGGTCCAGGCCACGGTCGAACGTGCGCTGAGCCGCAGTGGGCAGCGGCGCGATGGAGATAGCCTGCGTCCTTGGCTGTTTGCCATCCTTTACCGCCTCTTTATCGATGGCAAGCGGCGGGAGCGCCGTCACGCGCGCTGGCTGGCCTGGTTCGGGCGTGCGGAGGAAGCCGGCGCCGAAACCGAAGCCATCGTTCAGGCGCAGGCCGGGCTCGAAGCCTTCGCCCGGCTGTCGGCCGAGCAGCGTGCGCTGTTGCTGCTGGTCAGCGTCGAGGGCCTGAGCTACAAGGAGGCCGCCTTGGCCCTGGATGTACCTATTGGCACCGTGATGTCGCGCCTGTCGCGCGCCCGCGGCGCCCTGCGTGAACTGACCGAGGGCAGCCCGACGCCACCGGCCTTGCGGAGACTGAAATGACGCGCCTGATACCTAGCGAGCAAGAGCTGCACGCCTATGTCGATGATCGATTGGAGAGTCGTCGCCGGACAGAAGTGCAGGCCTGGCTGGCGGCACACCCCGAGGACGCCGCGCGGGTCGAGGCATGGCGCAGCGATGCTCGTCGCCTGCGCGTGGCTCTGGCGGGGCTGGACGAGCTGCCCGGCAGCCGCCAACTCGACCTCAGCCACCTCAGCCAGCGGCTGCGCCAGCGACGTCATCGGCGACTCGCCACCGCAGCGGTACTGCTGCTGACGTTGGGTGTGGGTGGTCTAGGTGGCTGGCAGGCGCGCCAGGTCACCCTCACCGACAACGCCCCGATGGCCGATGCGGTTCAGGCACACCGCCTGTTTGCCGATGCCACCGCCCTCGACCTTACCGCCAGTGCCCCGGCACAGCTGCAGGCCTGGCTGGGACGGCATTTCAGCCAGGTAGGCCAGTTGCCGGACCTGGGCCGTTACGGTTTCGAGCCGGTGGGCGCGCGCCTGCTCAGCAACGAGCAGGGGCCTGCGGCCTTGGTGGTGTTCCAGGACCGCGATGGGCAGCGCATCAGCCTGTTCCTGCGGTCGCCCAGCGAGCGCTACGCGCGGATGCCGAGCGGGCAGCGCACGGAGGGGTCGTTGCAGGCTCGCTACTGGTCCCATGGTGCGTACAACTTTGCCTTGGTGAGCGCTGCAGGAGATGAGCGCGGGGAGGGGGTGCGGCAGGCGCTGGGGGTCAGTCTCTGATTCAATCGCCC
This sequence comes from Pseudomonas fluorescens, assembly GCF_902498185.1. Taxonomy (GTDB): domain Bacteria; phylum Pseudomonadota; class Gammaproteobacteria; order Pseudomonadales; family Pseudomonadaceae; genus Aquipseudomonas; species Aquipseudomonas fluorescens_BS. The sequence goes on from NZ_CABVIX010000001.1 coordinate 765,641, forward strand.
AGTTCGAGCCAGATCGGCGCGTGATCGGACGGCTTCTCCATCGCACGCAGGTCATAGTCGACCCCAGCCCCCTTCACCCGCGGCAGCAAGCCGTGGGACGCAAGAATCACGTCGATGCGCAGACCGCGCTTGGGTTCGTCCTCGAAGCCGCGGCTGCGATAGTCGAACCAGCTGAAACGGTCGCTGACATCAGGGTAAAGGTGACGGAAGCTGTCGGTCAGGCCCCAGTTCTTCAGGCGTGCCATCCACTCGCGCTCTTCGGGCAGGAAGCTGCATTTGCCGGTCTTGAGCCAGCGTTTGGCGTTGTCGGGACCGATGCCGATGTCGCAGTCTTCCGGCGAGATGTTCACGTCGCCCATCACCACCAACGGCTGGTCGTTGCTGAACTGACCCTCGAGCAGGATTTGCAGGTCACTGTAGAAGCGCTGCTTGGCGGGGAACTTGGTGGGATGGTCGCGGCTTTCACCCTGGGGGAAGTAGCCGTTCATGATGGTGACCGGCGTGCCGGCGGCATCGGCGAAGGTACCCCAGATGAAGCGACGCTGGGCATCTTCCTCATCGCTGGCAAAGCCTTTGTGCAGGGTCAGCGGCGCCTGGCGTGACATCAGGGCGACGCCGTAGTGGCCTTTCTGGCCATGGTAATGCACGTGATAACCCAAGGCCTGGATGTCGGCCAGCGGGAACTGCTCGTCGCTGACCTTGGTTTCCTGCAGGCCGATCACATCGGGCTGGTGCTTTTCGATCACCGCCGCGAGCTGGTGAGGTCGGGCACGCAGGCCATTGATGTTGAACGAGACGATCTTCATTGGAGACACAATCCTGGTAAAAGCCAGGATGCTAGCCGACATCGGCTCTCGCGACCAGCACAGTGCCGGGAACGTTGCGCCGCGCCCAGCCTCAAACCCCCATGAACGCTCATTCCAGGAGGTCTGCCAACCATGTCCGAACCCACCGCAAGCCAGGCCCGCACCTGCCAGCTCGATGACGGCTACCGTCGTGAAGCGCGCGCACTGCTGTACGAAGCCTACCGCCATGAACCGACGTTCGAGTACCTGTTCGAGGCCCAGCGCCCTGGCTATGAACGCCGCCTGCGGGCGGTGGTACGCGAGCGCGTGCGGCAGCATTTCTTCATGCAGCTGCCCGCCATTGGCCTGCTGGTCGATGACCGTCTGGTCGGGATCGCGCTGATCGTACCGCCGCAGCGGCGCCTGGGCGTGACCGACAGCTGGGCCTGGCGGCTGCGCATGATTCTAGGGGTCGGCGTGCGTGGCACTCGGCGTTACCTCGCCTACCAGGCCGCGCTGGCGAGCTGCCTGCCCACCGATCAGGTGCACGTCCTGCCACTGCTGGGCATTCATCCGCAGTTCCAGGGACAGCAGTACGGCGAGCAGCTGCTGCAAGCCGTGCACGACTGGTGCGCCGAAGACCCCCACACCCAAGGCGTGGTCCTGGACACTGGCAACGAGGACTATCTGGCGTTCTATCAACGTCAAGGCTACGAGGAAATTGGCGAAGTTGCCGTGGGACCGATCCGTGAACGGGTGTTTTTCCATCCCGCTCCAGCGCCCTCTGTGGCAGCGCTGGCCTGATGCGCGGTGTGTCGGGGCATCAAGCTCTGGTAGCATGCGCCGCATGACGTATTCAGGAAAATTTGCCTGGGGCCTTGTTTTCATGGTCGCCAGCACCGCAGGTTGGGCACAGAGCGAATTGGTCGTGCGGGTCAAACCCGCCAACAAGGCGCTCAGGGCCAATGTCGAAGGGTATATCGGTAGCCTTGGCGACCGCGATGAAGACGCGCTGCTGCGTTTCAGTCGCGGCGCCGAGGAGCAGGCGCGCAAGGCCGCCCAGGCGCTGGGTTACTACCAGGCGCAGATCGATACCGAGGTCAAGCCCTCTGCCCGCGCCGACCAACCGACTCAACTGATCATTCGCATCGAGCCAGGCGAGCCGATACGCCTGCGCAATGTCAGCGTGCGCATCGAAGGCGAGGCCAGCGAACTCAAGTCGTTTCGTGTGCCCGACGGCAAGTCCCTGCGCTCGGGCGCCGTGCTGAACCACGGGAACTACGAAGACGCCAAGCGGATGATCCAGAACCAGGCCTCGCGCTATGGCTTTTTCGGCGGGCGTTTTGCGCAGCAACGCCTGGCGGTCGATCCCCAGGCGGGGGTGGCGGACATCGAACTGGTCTACCAGAGCGGGCCGCGCTATCGCCTTGGCGCCGTCACCTTTGGCGGTGACACGCCGCTGGACAACGACCTTCTGCAACGCATGGTGCCCTTCAAGGCAGGCACTCCCTACGATTCCGAGCTGATCGCCGAACTCAACAACGATCTGCAGTCCAGCGGCTACTTCGAAGGCGTGCGGGTCGATGCCGCACCCACCGCCGCGGTCGGCGAGCAGATTCCGGTCGCCGTCCAGCTGGAGACCCGCAAGCCGCGCACCATGGGTCTCGGCCTGGGCTATTCGACCGACGTCGGCCCACGCGGCAAAGCCAACTGGACGCGGCACTGGGTCAATCCCCAGGGTCACAGCTACGGCTGGGAAACCGAACTGTCGGCGCCGCGCCAGAACGTCGGCCTGTGGTATGACATCCCGCTCGATCCGCCGCTGACCGACAAGCTGCGTTTCGCTGGCGGCTACCAGTATGAAGAGATCGCCGGCACCGACACCCTCAGCAAGTTGCTGACCGTCGGCCCCGAGTGGCACAGCAAGTTGCCCAGCGGCTGGCAGCGGGTGATCTCGCTCAAGTACCAGCGTGAAGAATATCGCCTGGGCGACGACTCGGGTCTGAGCAACCTGCTGATGCCCGGGGTGAGCTATTCCTACCTGCGCAGCGACAATCGCATTGACCCGCACAATGGCTACCGCCTGCAGTTCGACGTGCGGGTGGCCAAGGAAGGACTGGTCTCGGACACCAACCTGCTGCATGGCAATGTCCTGCTCAAGGGACTGAAAACCTTGGGGCAGAACCATCGCATCCTCGGGCGCCTGCAGTTTGGTGGCAGCGCCACCAATGGATACAAGAACAACATTCCGCCCTCGTTGCGCTTCTTCGCCGGTGGTGACCAGAGCGTGCGCGGGTACGACTACCAGACGCTGTCGCCTGAAAACAGCGACGGCGACCGCATCGGCGGTCGTTACCTGGTGGCCGGCAGTGCCGAGTATCAATATTCGATTGCAGAGAAATGGCGCGTGGCGACCTTTATTGACCAGGGCAACTCCTTCAACACGCTGGAACTGCCCAGCCTCAAGACGGGCGTTGGCGTCGGTGTGCGCTGGATTTCGCCTGTCGGGCCGTTGCGCCTGGATCTGGCCAAGGCGCTGGATGACGATGGCGGGATCCGCCTGCACTTCTCCATGGGGCCGGAACTGTGAGGCGGGTGCTCAAGCCGCTGCTGCTGACGCTGCTGGCCGTACTGCTGCTGGTGTCCCTGGCCCTTGGCCTGGTTCTGGGCACCCAGGCGGGCAGCCGCTGGGTGCTCGGGATGGTACCGGGGCTCGAGGTGGACGACTTCAGTGGCCGGCTGGGCGGTCGCTGGCACGCTGGCCAGCTGCGCTGGACGCAAGGTGAAACCAGGATCGAGTTACTGGCCCCGCAACTGGACTGGACGCCTGCGTGCCTGCTGCGCTCGACCCTGTGCATCCGCAGGCTCGAGGCCGAGCGCATCGACATGGCCTTTGCGCCGTCCGCCGAGACGACCGAGAGCAGTCCGTTGCTGCTGCCGTCCTTGCGCCTGCCGCTCGGCATCGAATTGGGCGAGTTACGCGTCGGACAGCTGCGCCTGGGCGGCAGCGATCTGCTGGGCGACCTGCAACTGGCCGCGCACTGGACGGGCGAGGGCATGCGCATTGACAGCCTGCACCTCAAGCGCGATGACCTGCAGCTTGATCTGCAAGGCACGTTGCAACCCGAAGGCGATTGGCCGGTGCAGCTCAGTGGCCAGGTACAACTGCCCAAGGTCGAGGACAAACCGTGGCAGCTCGATCTGCAACTGGCGGGCGAGCTGCAGAAAACCCTGTCCCTCAAGGGCAACAGCAGCGGCTACCTCAATGCGGAACTCGTGGGCGAAGTCCAAGCGCTGGCAGAACACCTGCCTGCCACCTTGCAGATCCGTGCCGATACCTTCAAGCCCGCCGGAACGCTGCCCGATACCCTCCAGCTCAACAAGCTGCTGCTCAATGCCAGCGGTGATCTCGACAAAGGCTATGAGCTCAAGGGTTCGGCCAGCCTGCCAGCCGAGCAAGCGCCGATCGCCTTGGTCCTTGCCGGCCGGGTGGACGCCAAGGGTGCGCAGGTCGCAGGCCTTGACCTGACCGCCAGCGAGCAGCAGCGGCTCAAGCTGCAGGCCAGTGCCGATTGGCAGCAAGGCCTGAGCGCTGATGCGACGATCGACTGGCTGGATTTCCCCTGGCTGCGACTGTATCCGCTCGAAGAAGCCCCACAGGTCAACCTGCGGCGCTTCAATGCCCAGGTGAAATACCGTGACGGCAATTACCAGGGCAACTTCAAGGGCGATCTCGACGGACCTGCGGGTGCCTTCAGCGTCGCGAGTCCGTTCGATGGCGACCTGACCCAGGTCCGCTTGCCGCAACTGGCGTTGACCGCCGGACAGGGCAAGGCCGCTGGCAGTGTTGCCGTACGTTTTGCCGACCAGCTTGCCTGGGACCTCGACCTGCAGCTGTCGGCGCTCGATCCGGCCTACTGGGTAGCCGAGCTCCCCGGCACTCTGGCCGGGCCGCTGCGCAGCAAGGGCGAAATGAAAAACGAACAATTGACCCTGGATGCCCAGCTCGATCTCAAAGGGCGCCTGCGCGGGCAACCGGCCGTGTTCAAGGTCGAGGCAGACGGTGCAGGGCAGAACTGGACCCTTGGCACGCTGGCGGTGCAGCTGGGCGACAACCGGATTACCGGCAGCGGCAGCCTGCAGCAGCGGCTGGCCGGCCGTGTCGATCTTGACCTGCCACGGCTTGGCCAGCTCTGGCCACGCTTGCAAGGACAGGTCAAGGGCCGCCTGGATGTGGCGGGTACCCTGGACAAGCCCGAAGGCACCATGACCCTGAAGGGCCAGCAGTTGGCCCAGGGCGAAAACCGCGTGCAGATCGTAAGCCTCGACGCCGGGCTCGACAACGCTCAGCGGGGAGTACTCGCGTTGAAAGTCGGCAACATCCGCCTGGGCGAGACCAGCCTGGGCGACTTGCTCGCCACCGGCAAGGGAAACATCCGCCAGCAGGCCATGACGCTGGCGTTGAACGGCCCGCAGCTCAAGGTCGACGTCGCTCTGGACGGCACTCTGGACAAAGGCGACTGGCGTGGACGTCTGGCCACCGGGCGTATTCGTGCTGGTGGTCAGGACTGGCAGCTGCAGGCGCCGGCCAAATTGCAGCGCCTGGCCAGCGGCCAGCTGGACTTCGGTGCCCATTGCTGGCGCTCGGGGCAGGCCAGCCTGTGTGGCGAAGACCAGCGCCTGGCCCCGGATCCACGCCTGCGCTATCACCTCAAGCAGTTCCCGATCGAGAGCCTGGCCCAATGGATGCCCAAGGACTTCGCCTGGAAAGGGAGGCTCAATGCCGACGTCAACCTCGACATTCCGGCCAGCGGCCCCAAGGGTACCTTCATGATCGACGCCAGTGGCGGCACCTTGCGCATGCGTGACAAGGACCGCTGGCTGGACTTCCCTTACCAGACCCTGCGTGTGGACAGTACGCTTACCCCGCGCCGGGTCGACACCCGTCTGGCGTTCCGCGGCGAAGGCCTGGGCGAGCTGACGCTGAACACGCGCATCGATCCGGTGGCCGACAGCAAGCCAATCTCCGGCGACTTCCGCCTGGCCGGCCTTGACTTGTCGATCGCCCGGCCGTTCGTGCCGATGGTCGAGCGGCTGACCGGGCAGCTCAACGGCAGCGGCCAGTTGTCCGGTACCTTGATGGCACCGCAGGTCAACGGCAGCCTCAATCTCACCGGTGGCGAGGTCAGCGGCGGCGAGTTGCCGGTCAGTCTGCAAGACCTTTCGCTGCAGGCGCTGATCGCAGGCGAGCAGATCCAGCTCAATGGTGGCTGGCGCAGTGGTACCGCCGGACGTGGCCAGCTGGGTGGCAGCATCACCTGGGGTCAGGCCCTGGCTGTCGACTTGCGTTTGCGGGGCCAGCAACTGCCGGTCACCGTCGAGCCCTACGCAGAGCTGGAGGTCGCTCCCGATCTCAATATCCGCCTGATCGACAACAAGCTCGCGGTCACCGGCAAGGTGCTGGTGCCCAAGGGCAAGATCATCGTACGTGAACTGCCGCCCTCGACGGTCAAGGTGTCCGAAGACACGGTGATCGTCGGTCACCAGACCGAGGAAGGCACGCCGCCAATGGCCATGGCCATGGATATCGACGTCGAAGTGGGCCAGGAGCGGCTGTCGTTCAGCGGTTTCGGCCTGACAGCCAACCTGCTCGGACAGGTGCACATCGGCGACAACATGGATACCCGCGGCGAACTCCGGCTGGCCGACGGGCGTTACCGTGCCTATGGCCAGCGCCTGACCATTCGCCGTGCGCGGCTGCTGTTCGCCGGTCCCATCGCCCAGCCGTACCTGGACATCGAGGCGATTCGCCAGGTCGATGACGTGACCGCCGGGATCCGCCTGAGCGGCAGTGCCGAGCAACCGACCACCCAGATCTTCGCGGAGCCGGCCATGAGCCAGGAGCAGGCGCTGTCCTACCTGGTGCTGGGCAGGCCGCTGGGCACCACCGGTGAGGACAACAACATGCTCGCGCAAGCAGCGCTCGGCCTGGGACTGGCGGGCAGCGCCGGGATCACTGGCAGCCTGGCCACGAACCTGGGCATCGAGGATTTCCAGCTCGACACCGAAGGCAGCGGCAACACCACCAGCGTGGTGGCCAGCGGCAACCTGACCGAGAAACTCAGCTTGCGTTATGGGGTGGGGGTGTTCGAGCCAGCCAATACCATTGCCTTGCGCTACAAGCTGAGCAAGAAGGTCTACCTGGAAGCAGCCAGTGGCGTGGCCAGTTCGCTGGATATCTTCTACAAGCGCGATTTCTGATCCGCGTTGAACTTGAGCTTGTCCAGACGCCCCTTTGCAGGCTGCATGAAGGGGCGTCGCCTTGTCAAAGCGGCCATGATCGAGGCTTGCATCCAATCGCCCATACGTGCAAGGCTAAAAAGAGTCCCGGTAACTTCACAGGAAACAAAGCACCTTATGCTTGGAATCACACGTATCCATCGCTACTTGCGCTCACTGTCTGCACATCAAGTCGCAGACAGTGGGCGTGAAGTTGAACTCCAACAAGCCTTTCGCATTGCCTCGAAGCTCGCAAACTTCCTCTGTACTCCCCGCCCAGTCCCGCCTTACCTCTACGTGCCGCCGGTGCGTGGCCCTGCCAGTCGTATACCCCCTACCTGACGGCTCTTGCTGTCGTTGTTTCGCAGTGCTCGCTGGTATGTATTTTGAAGGCGAGAGAGTTCACGAAATCAAAGGGTGTCATCCGATGATCTTTTTTCAGGGCAAAAGAATTTTCAGCGCTATTTTCGACATGGACGGAACCATGTTCGATACCGAGCGCCTGCGTTTCAAGACGTTGAAACAAGCTTCCATGGAAATCTTCGGCAAGGCGTTGAGCGAACAGACGTTGATTGGTTCGCTGGGCCTGAGCGCGAAGAAGGCCGAAGCACTTGCCAAGGCGCACAACGGTGAAGACTTTCCTTACGCGCAGATTCGCAAGCGCGCCGATGAGTTGGAGCTGGAACATGTGCGCAATCATGGCGTGCCGATCAAGGCCGGCTTGCTGGAAGTACTGGAACGGCTACGCAAGTCTGGCTTGACGATGGCAGTCGCCACTTCCAGTCGCCGGGCCATTGCCGAGGAGTACTTGATCAACGCCAATGTGCTCAAGTATTTCGATATCACCGTCTGTGGCGATGAAGTCAGCCAAGGTAAACCCCATCCCGAGATATTCCTGCGTGCAGCGCGTGCGCTCAATCGCGAGCCAGGCCAATGCTTCATGGTCGAAGACTCGGAAAACGGCATGCTTTCGGCAATACGAGCCGAAGGGCAGGCGATTCTGATCGAAGACATCAAGCCGCCGGCGCCGGAGGTCAAGGCTGGCGCGCTCAAGGCCTACCGCAGCATGAATGAATTCCTGGCCGACTTGAGCGAGTGCGTTTCTGATCTGGGCACGCCAGAGCTCAATGAACCGTTTCCTTCCTCGCTGAACCAGTTTCGTGTTGGCATCCATGGTTTCGGGGCCATTGGTGGCGGTTACCTGACCCAGGTGTTTTCCCATTGGGATGGTTATACCCGGCCGTGTGAAATCATTGCCGCGACCCGTTCTCGCATGCTGAGGGAGACCGTCTCGGCGCTTGGCCGTTACAGCGTGCGTTACGGGGCGACGTCGTTCGACCAGACGATCGAGAATGTTCGCATGATCGACATGGACGATGATGCCGCGGTCATCGACATGTACAACGTTGCTGAAATCATCGGGCTGAGTCTGCCCGAGCAGGCTATCCGCAAACAGGCCCAGGTCATCGCCATGGGTCTGCTGCGACGCTTCGAGCACAGTGGCCGCGATCTGACCATTCTGATTGTACTGAACAAGATTGGCGGCGCTGCGTTCGTGCGCCTGCATGTACAGGCAGAACTCGAGCTGCTGTGTCCGCCAGATATCAGCAAGCAGATATTGCAGAAGACCCACTTCGCCGAAACGGTGGTCAGCCGCATCGTTTCGAAGATCAGCAATGATGCGCTGCTTCGACAACTGCGTATCAAGTCCCAGATGTTCCAGAACAGTCTCGAAGACGAACCTGCGGTGGCCAGTAAGCCATCGACGCCGCCACCTGAATACGAACGTCTGATCGGGCGGTTCAGGCCCTTTGCGCAGTCCAGCAGCGCGATGAGCCAACTGCATCTGATCCTGTTCAACAGTGAACCCGACATGCCACTGTATGTAGAGCGCGGAAGCGACCTGCTGGAACGTCTGCGCCAGGTGAAAACGGTCACGGACATCGCTCAGATTCAAACCATAAAGAACCGGCTGTGGAATGGTCCACATGCCATCATCGCCTGGTACGCGAGCCTGCTGGGCTATGACTGGGTAGGGCAGGGCATGGGAGATGCTCGAGTGAGTGCGCTGGCCGAGCGCTTGATCAGCCAGGAAGTCGCGCCCGCACTGATCGCTGAAAATGCCCATATGTCAGAGGCGGTCAGCAGTTTTGCCGATACCTTCTTGGAACGCTGCAGAACGTCCTTCAAAGATCCTTGCGCCCGTGTAGGGCGCGATCCGTTGCGCAAACTGCAACGCAACGAGCGCATCCTGAGCAGCATCGATCTTGCACGCAAGCATGGCATCCAGACGCCTGCGCTGGCCTTCGGGGCAGCCCTTGCCGTTCACTATGCGCTGCGTTGCAGCGACAGCAAGCATCTGGAGGCCCAAATGATAAAGCGGTTGTACAAGGACAACGGTGGGAACGTGGAGGCCGTGCTGACTCATAACGGCGAGTACAATGGCAGGCCTTATCCGGGAATGGACCCGATCGACGACTCGGAACTGATCGACACGATTTCAGGTAATTTCCGGCAACTGCAGGAGGCAGGGTCAAGCAATTGGGCGGCTCCGTTTGCGGTGGAAAACAGATCGTCGCATTAAGTCCACTCGCCTATATTGGGTCGACGTCTGGCAGTTATTTACCGACCGCTATCGACTCAATATAGGCAGATTTCAAACCATTCATTCTCGTAACCGCTGTCACATGCATGAGGGGCGAGCGGGAGTGCGTGTTGTTTCATTGTTGGTGGAACAACTTGTCCAGGTTGAAGCCTACTCCTGCCGTCGAATATTACCTATCTGCCGCAAACTCAATCCGTACTTGTCTGCCAACAGGCTGCGGGAAAGCCCATTGGCACTCTCCAGCTGGATCTGCTGGTTGCGTAGCTGTCGCAGGAAGTGATCGGCCTTGGGTATCTCCAGCGCCATGCCAGCAAAGCGCTTGATCAAGGCGTCAAGGGCGTCGGGCGGGAGAACCTCCACCAGCCGGGTGCGCTCGCGGTGCTTGGGTATGTATTTGGGCCGCCCGCCGTAGGCGCAGGTCAGGCGGTAGGCGTTCTCGATGCCGATGCACTCGATCAGCGACTGCAGCGAGTGAGGCAGTTGCGCGACATCGATGCGGGTGAGGTCATGCAGTTCCATGGTGACTCCCTGGGGCGAGGGTAAGGCAACGCAGTGCCCGGACTTCCGTGCCGAGCGTTGAAAGCCATCACGCTTCGAGCTGTGAAATGGCTTCAGTCGATTCTCGACCAGCGGCTCTTTTCGTGACTAGGGGCCAAGCGAACCGGCACATGTAGCCTTATTGATCGACGTTGTGAGAGCAGCGTGTACCGCCTGCGTAGGACTTCCCCACATTCGTCCCCTGGAGGCCCTTGAATGCACCGCGCCCCAATGTGCCTGGCCTGCGCTGATTCGCCTACCCATAACTCATGGCAGGGGAGTCAAGGCTGGCAGCGCTCACGGGCAGCCAGGCAGCGGGAAATGCTCCGCGGCAGGGGAGTGGCGTTGTATGATGGCGACGGTTCGAAACGAGCCTTTTGTCCCTGATGTCGCAAGGAATTTTCGATGACACACGTGCAGCGCCTGAAATACTCCGTCCTGATCATCCTGGTGGTACTGGGCATCATGCTTGGTCTGTCCCACCTGCAAAAACAGGGGACGATCAGCGAACAGACCTTCCAGTACATCGCGATAGCCGTTGCGGTCATCGTGGTGGTGATCAACGGTCTGCTGCGGCGCAAGGTAAAACCCTGAGGCCCTCAGGGCATGGCCGGCGTCCGCCGGCCAGTCTTTCAGCGCGAGGAAGGCTGCTCCAGCACTGCCCGGGCTTGAGGGTTCAAGCTGTAGCACTTGTCGCTGCCCAGGCTGATGACGCCCTCGGCGCACAGGCGCTTGAGCACCTCGCGTACGCTTAGAAACGAAAGCGGGATGTCCAGCTGCTCAAGTTGCGTGTGCACCCCCCGCACGCCGATGCTGCGCCCGTTGCGGCCAGCGTTGTGCAACGCATCGATGACCTTCAGGCGAATCAGGCTGGTGCGCAGGCCGTACACCCGCAACAGCTCCCGAATCTGTTCGTTGCCGACCCGCTCATCAAGGCTGGCGGGCTGCTGTGTCCTGGGCGCGGTGGGGCATTCGCCGGCCTCTGGTGCAGCTTGAGAGTTGTACATGTGAATGCTCCTTTTCGTGGACTGTCCCGAAGAAACGGTGAGGGCCTCACTTATTAAGACGAATGAGCACCCGAAAACTGCAGTGCCGGGTGAAAATAATTCGCCACTCCCTTTCCAAGACGTCCGGGCCGTGTCTTTTGCGTAAAATTTCCTGTCTGGTTTTCGTCTGGTCGGGATGACCCTTGAATCCGCAGGAGTGCCCGTGATCCCCCATTTTCGTCCCCTGGCGACCCTCGGCCTGGCGGCCGCCCTGGTCGCTTGCAGCCTCGCCGCGCAGGCGCGCGAGGCCAGCGGTGAGGCCTCGGCGCAGATCCGCCGCACCAGCTTTGGCGTCCCCCATATCGTGGCCAAGGATGAGCGCGGGCTGGGCTATGGCATAGGCTATGCCTACGCCCAGGACAACCTGTGCCTGCTGGCCAACGAGATGCTCACCGTCAATGGCGAGCGCTCGCGCTATTTCGGTCCGTCGCAGACCACCTTCGAACGGCGCAGGAACCTCGACAGTGACCTGTTCTTCACCTGGCTCAACACCCCGGCGTCGGTGTTCGGCTTCTGGCAGGCGCAGCCTCAGGAGGTGCGCGCGTTGCTCGAGGGCTACGCCAGCGGCTACAACCGCGCCCTGGCTGAACGTAAATCAAAGGGCCTCCCGCATGAATGCGGCGAGGGCGACTGGGCGCGGCCGATCACCGCGCTCGATCTGGTCAAGCTGACCAGGCGGCTGCTGGTCGAGGGCGGTGTTGGCCAGTTCGCCGAGGCGCTGGTGGCGGCGACCCCACCAAAGGCCACCGCGCAGCGCTCGACCGCTGACTTTGGCGTGATTGCCGCCCGGCAAGCCGGCTTTGCCGTGGAGCGCGGCAGCAACGCCGTGGCGGTGGGTGGGCAACGTTCCGCCAATGGCCGCGGGCTGCTGCTGGCCAACCCGCACTTCCCTTGGATGGGTGGCCTGCGTTTCTATCAGATGCAGCTGACCATCCCAGGCCAACTGGACGTCATGGGCGCTGCCTTGCCGGGCCTGCCGGTGATCAATATCGGTTTCAACCAGCACATGGCCTGGACGCATACGGTCGACACCTCCAAGCACTTCACCCTCTATCGCCTGGAGCTCGACCCGAAAGACCCGGCCCGTTACCTGCTCGATGGCAAGTCGCTGCCGCTGGCCCGGCAGACCCTCGCGGTCAAGGTCAAGGACAAAGATGGACAGTTGACCACTGTCGAACGTGAGGTCTATAGCTCAAGCTTCGGCCCGGTGGTGCAATGGCCTGGTCGGCTGGACTGGGACGCGCGCCACGCCTACAGCCTGCGCGATGCCAACCTGGACAACACGCGCGTGCTGGAGCAGTGGTATCGCATCAACCGCGCCGACAGTCTGGATGCGCTCAAGGCGTCGGTGCAGCAGCTGCAGGGCATCCCGTGGGTGAACACTCTGGCGGTGGACGCTGCCGGCAAGGCGCTCTACATGAACCAGTCGGTCGTGCCCTACGTCGACCAGCACCTGCTGGCCCAGTGCAGCGACCCGGCAGCGGCGGGGCAGCCCATGGTGGTGCTCGATGGTTCGCGCAGCGCGTGCCAGTGGAAGACTGACCCCCAGGCCGCCCAGCCCGGCATCTTCCCGGCGCACCAGTTACCAACCCTGGAGCGCGCCGACTTCGTGCAGAATTCCAACGACCCGGCATGGATGGCCAACCCTGCGCAGCCGCTGACCGGTTTTTCGCCGTTGGTGAGCCGCGCCGACCAGCCGTTGAGCATGCGCGGGCGCTTCGCGCTGGAACGTCTGGGTGGTTCGGCGAAGATCGACGCAGGTGACCTGCAACGCCTGGTGATGGATGACGAGGTGTACATGACCAGCCTTGTGCTGCCTGACCTGCTGGACTGGTGCCAGGGCGTCGATGCCACGCTGCAGCCGCTGTGCGGCAGTCTCAAGGTCTGGAACGGCAAGGCTGACGTGGACAGCGGCATTGGCCTGGTGCATTTCCAGAATATCCTCCAGGCGCTGCTCGAACACCCGGACTTCTGGCGCGTCGCCTTCGACCCGGCCGATCCGCAGCATACCCCGCGCGGGCTGGCGGTCGAGCAGGCGGCAGTGCGCAAGCAGCTCGAAGCGGCGGCCCGGAAATCGCTGCAGATGGTCGCCGAGGCGGGGCTTGCTGCTGACAGCCGTTGGGGGCAGATCCAGCAGGCGGCCGACGGCACCGCCGTGCATGGCGGTCCGCAATCGCTTGGAGTCTACAACGCGATCCAGAGCGTGCCGCAGGCCCAGGGCAAGCGCCTGGTGGTCAGTGGCACCAGCTACCTGCAAGTGGTGAGCTTTACCGACCAGGGGCCGCAAGCGCAGGGCTTGCTGGCGTTTTCGTTGTCCAGCGAAGCCGGATCGGCACACGCCAGCGACCAGACCCGCGCGTTCTCGGCCAAGCAGTGGCAGCCGATTCCATTCACCGAAGCGCAGATAAAGGCTGATCCCCAGTATCAGGCGTATGCGATCAGTGAAAAGGACAAGGCGCCTGTGGCAGCCAAGTGATACGTCATTGAGCACCACGCCCCGTTTCATGCACGAACGGGGCGGGTGATTCAGAAAGCAAACGGGGCCAGATGAAAACCTTGCTCATCCACCTGCAACGCCCAACCTTCCCGATCCCAGTCCCCCAGCACGATGCGTCGGGCGGGCTGGTCATCGACCATCAGCTTGTGTATCGCCGGACGATGGGTGTGGCCGTGCACCAGCGTGCGTACGCCATGCTCGCGCATCACCCGGGGGATTTCCTCGGGGGTGACGTCAACGATATCGGTCGCCTTCATCCGCGTTTGCGCGCGGCTTTCACTGCGCAGCTTGCGCGCGAGCTTCTGGCGGCTGCGCTGGGGCAGATGCCGAAGAATCCATAGCGTCAGCGGATTACGCAGGTAACGGCGCAGCTTCATGTAGGCCAGGTCGCGGGTGCACAGGCTGTCACCGTGCATCAGCAATACCTGTTCGCCGCCCAGCTCGACCACGCTAGGGTCGGCCAGCAAGGTGCAACCGGCCGCCTTGCAGAAGGCCTTGCCGATCATGAAATCGCGGTTGCCATGCATCAGGTAGATCGCCGTGCCCTTGTCGCTGAGACAGCGCAAGGCCTGACAGATCTGTTGCTGGAAGGGCGACATGGCGTCATCGCCGATCCAGGCCTCGAAAAAATCGCCGAGGATGTACAGCGCACGGGCGTGCAGCGCACGCCCGCCGAGCAGATCAAGAAACGCCCGGGTGATATCCGGGCGCTCTTCTTGCAGGTGCAGATCAGAGATCAGCAGAATCACTCAATGATCTCTGCTTTCTCGATGATCACGTCCTCGCTCGGGACGTCCTGGTGGCCGGCCTTGGAGCCGGTGCGCACGGCTTCGATGGCGTCGACCACTTCACGGCCTTCGCTCACTGCGCCAAACACGGCGTAGCCCCAACCCTGCACGTTCTTGCCGCTGTGGTTGAGGAAATCGTTGTCCGAGGCATTGATGAAGAACTGCGCCGAGGCCGAATGCGGTTCCATGGTGCGGGCCATGGCGACGCTGTACTTGGTGTTCTTCAGGCCGTTGTCAGCTTCGTTCTGGATGCTGGCGCGGGTTTTCTTCTGGCTCATGCCAGGCTCGAAACCGCCGCCCTGGATCATGAAGCCCTTGATCACACGGTGGAACACGGTGTTGTCGAAGTGGCCTTCCTTGACGTACTGAACAAAGTTCTCAACGGTCTTGGGGGCTTTTTCGGCGTCCAGTTGCAGGACGATCACGCCGTGGTTGGTGCTCAATTTGACTTTGGACATGCTGAAATTCGCTCTTTCAAGGCATTTGGAAAAGGTGTGCAAAACGTTGCCTACAACCACCTGACGCACAGCCGGGCAGTGACGACACAACGCACGCGAACGATATTTTGCACAGGCGGCAATAAAACGCGCCAGTTTGTCGGCGTCGAGGTGTCGGCAGCTTGACTGGTTCGGCTATGATAAGCGCTTTGATTCAGTCGGCCTACCCAGGCCGTGTACCGGTATTCAAGGATCCTATGAGCAAGCCCACCGCCGACACCGCTCCCAACGCCCCTGCCAAAGGCGCCCCAGCCGTCCCTGCGAACTTCCTGCGCCCGATCGTGCAGGCCGACCTGGACGCGGGCAAGCACAGCAGTATCGTCACCCGTTTCCCGCCTGAGCCCAACGGTTACCTGCACATCGGCCATGCCAAGTCGATCTGCGTGAACTTCGGCCTGGCCAAGGAATTCGGCGGTGCCTGCCACCTGCGCTTCGATGACACCAACCCGGCCAAGGAAGACCAGGAGTACATCGACGCCATCCAGAGCGACGTCAAGTGGCTGGGCTTCGAATGGACGGGCCCGGTGCGCTATGCCTCCGAATACTTCGGCCAGCTGCACGACTGGGCGGTCGAGCTGGTCAAGGCCGGCAAGGCCTATGTCTGCGACCTGACCCCAGAGCAGGCCCGCCAGTACCGCGGCAGCCTGACCGAGCCAGGCAAGGACAGCCCGTTCCGCGAACGCAGCGTCGAAGAGAACCTCGACCTGTTCGCCCGCATGAAGGCAGGCGAGTTCAAGGATGGCGAGCGTGTGCTGCGCGCCAGGATCGACATGGCCTCGCCGAACATGAACCTGCGCGACCCGATCCTCTACCGCATCCGCCATGCTCACCACCACCAGACGGGTGATGCGTGGTGCATCTACCCCAACTACGACTTCACCCATGGTCAGTCGGATGCCATCGAAGGCATCACCCACTCGATCTGCACCCTGGAGTTCGAGGGCCATCGCCCACTGTACGAGTGGTTCCTCGACAACCTGCCGGTGCCGGCCAAGCCGCGCCAGTACGAGTTCAGCCGCCTCAACCTGAACTACACCATCACCAGCAAGCGCAAGCTCAAGCAACTGGTCGACGAGCAGCATGTCCATGCCTGGGACGACCCGCGCATGTCGACCCTGTCGGGCTTCCGCCGCCGCGGCTACACCCCGGCCTCGATCCGCAACTTCTGCGAGATGATCGGCACCAACCGCTCCGACGGCGTGGTCGACATGGGCATGCTCGAGTTCAGCATCCGCGACGACCTCGACCGCACCGCGCCGCGTGCCATGTGTGTACTGCGCCCGCTCAAGGTGGTCATCACCAACTACCCCGAAGGCCAGGTCGAGCAGCTCGAACTGCCGCGCCACCCCAAGGAAGACATGGGCGTGCGCGTATTGCCCTTCGCCCGCGAGATCTACATCGACCGCGACGACTTCATGGAAGAGCCGCCAAAGGGCTACAAGCGCCTGGAGCCAGCCGGTGAAGTTCGCTTGCGTGGCAGCTATGTGATCCGCGCCGACGAGGCCATCAAGGACGCCGACGGCAACATCGTCGAGCTGCGCTGCTCGTTCGACCCCGACACCCTGGGCAAGAACCCCGAGGGCCGCAAGGTCAAGGGCGTGATCCACTGGGTGCCGGCCCAGGACAGCGTCGAGTGCGAAGTGCGCCTGTACGACCGTCTGTTCCGCTCGGCCAATCCTGAGAAGACCGAGGAGGGCGGCAGCTTCCTGGACAACATCAACCCTGATTCGCTGCAGGTGCTCACCGGATGTCGTGCCGAGCCTTCGTTGGGCAATGCCCAGCCTGAAGACCGTTTCCAGTTCGAGCGCGAAGGCTATTTCTGCGCCGACCTGAAGGACACCCAGCCGGGCCGCCCGGTGTTCAACCGCACCGTGACCCTGCGCGACTCGTGGGGCAGCTAAGGAATTTTCGTGCTTACCATCTACAACACTCTGAGCAAGGCCAAGGAAGTCTTCAAGCCGCTTGAAGGCAACAAGGTGCGCATGTACGTCTGCGGCATGACCGTGTACGACTACTGCCACCTGGGCCACGGCCGCAGCATGGTGGCCTTCGACCTGGTCACCCGCTGGTTGCGTTTCAGCGGCTACGACCTGACGTACGTGCGCAACATCACCGACATCGATGACAAGATCATCAACCGTGCCAACGACAACGGGGAGGCATTCGATGCCCTCACCGCGCGCATGATCGATGCCATGCACGAGGACGAGCGGCGCCTGAACATCCTGCCCCCGGACCAGGAGCCTCGCGCTACCGACCATATCGCGGGCATGCACGCGATGATCCAGACGCTGATCGACAAGGGCTACGCCTACGCGCCGGGGAATGGCGACGTGTACTACCGCGTGGGCAAGTTCGTCGGCTACGGCAAGCTGTCGCGGCGCAAGATCGAAGACCTGCGCATCGGTGCGCGCATCGAGGTCGACGAAGCCAAGCAGGATCCGCTCGACTTCGTCCTCTGGAAGGCTGCCAAGCCCGGCGAGCCGAGCTGGGAGTCGCCATGGGGCGCAGGCCGTCCGGGTTGGCATATCGAGTGCTCGGTGATGTCGACCTGCTGCCTGGGCGAGAGCTTCGACATTCATGGCGGCGGCAGTGACCTGGAATTCCCGCACCACGAGAACGAGATCGCCCAGAGCGAGGCCGCCACCGGCAAGCCGTACGCCAATGCCTGGATGCACTGCGGCATGATCCGCATCAATGGCGAGAAGATGTCCAAGTCCTTGAACAACTTCTTCACCATCCGCGACGTGCTCGACAAGTATCACCCCGAGGTGGTCCGCTACCTGTTGGTGGCCAGCCACTACCGCAGCGCGATCAACTACTCCGAGGACAGCCTGCGCGACGCCAAGGGCGCGCTCGAGCGTTTCTATCATGCGCTGCGCGGCTTGCCTCGCGTGGCTGCGCAGGGTGGCGAGGCCTACGTGGAGCGCTTCAAGGTCGCGATGAACGACGACTTCGGCACCCCCGAAGCCTGCGCCGTGCTGTTCGACCTGGTCCGCGAGATCAACCGCCTGCGCGAGAGCGAGCCAGAGGCCGCCGCAGGGCTTGCCGCGCGGTTGCGCGAATTGGCGGACGTGCTTGGCGTATTGCAGCTTGATGCCGATGACTTCTTGCGTGCTGGGGCTGAAGGCAAGGTCGATGCGGCCGAGGTCGAAGCCTTGATCCAGGCCCGCCTGGATGCCCGCGCGGCGAAGAACTGGGGCGAGTCCGACCGGATTCGTGATCAGCTCACGGCCATGGGCGTGGTGCTCGAAGACGGTAAGGGCGGAACGACCTGGCGCCTGGCCGACTGACCGGCGGCCGACTCATTGCGGCGGGTTTGTCTCACCCGCCGCAATGGGGTCTACCTGGGACCCCCAGCCGGACAATGCAGCACCAACCCCGCCCCACCCAGTTCGCTGTTCCCCACTTCCAGCTTGAACCCGTGCAGGTCAACGATCGCCGAAACGATCGACAACCCCAGCCCGAAGCCCGCATGCCGGTGGCCTTCCTCGCTACGGTAAAAGCGCTTCAACACCGCCTCCCGCTCTTGCTCGGGTATACCCGGCCCGCTGTCCTCCACGGCGATGTGTACCCCTGACGCATCCTGGCTGGCGCGCAAGCGCACCACACCACCCTCTGGCGTGAACTTGATCGCATTGCCGAGCAGGTTGGCCAGTGCCTCGAACAGCAACTCACGATCCCCATGCAGCGCTGGCAACTGCGCCGGCTGCTCAAGCTCCAGACGGATCTCGCCGTCCTCGGCCAAGGGTAGATAGAAGTCATGCAGTTCGGTGAGCAGCGCGTGCGGGTCGAGGTCGACGAAACCCGCCCGGCGTTGGCGGTCTTCGAGTTCGCTGATGCGCAGCAGGCCACGAAAGCGCGCCATCAGTGTGTCCGTCTCGCCGATGGCCTGCTCCAGCGCCTCGGCCTGGGGCCCGTCGTCACCACTTTGCTGGCGAATGCGATACAGCTGGGCGCGCAAGCGGGTAAGCGGGGTGCGCAGGTCATGGGCAATGTTGTCGCACACGCCCTTGACCTCGTGCATCAGGCGCTCGATGCGGTCGAGCATGACATTGACGATCGCGGCCAGCATGTCCAGCTCGTCGCGCCGGGCAGACAGCGGCAGGCGCCGGGTGAGGTCGCCGGCGACGATCAGCTCGGCACTTGCCTGCACTGCACGGATGCGCTTGAGTGGCCGCCTGCGCAACAGGTACCAGCCTGCGACGCCGGGGATGATAGTCAGCGAGAGGCCCCAGAGCAGGGCATGCAGGATAATCCGCGTGACCACGAACAACGACCCGTTGTCGCGCACCAGTACCAGCCAACGGCCGTCATTGGCCTTGATCGCCACGGCGTCGCAGCTATCGCGCGGCAGGTGAGGGTCGTCGGCGTCAAGGCAGCGCTTGAGCTCGTGTACCTGGCCGTCCAGTCGCAGCTCCGTTGGAATCTGCCGGATACGGCCACCGATCGGATTGAGCTGGGCATCGAACAGCCCGTAGGCATCGAAGCTGCGGTCTTCGAATGCCTGGCTGGCGATCAATGCATCGTCCAGCTGCTTGCCGCTCATGTGCGCGAACAAGTGCTGGCGTTGCAGCATCGAGTGCCGTGTGAGCTTGTTGAGGTAGCTCGACACCTCGAAATACAGCACGCCCATCAGGATGCTGCTCCAGGCCACGAACAGGAAGCTGTACAAGGCCAGCAGGCGGCTGGTCGACGAGCTCCAGCCCTTAGACGGGTTCAGCAATGGCATAGCCCGAGCCCCGCACGGTGCGAATCAGTGCCGTCTGTCCGGGGGCGTCGATCTTCTTGCGCAAGCGGCCGATATGCACGTCGATCAGGTTGGTGCCCGGGTCGAAGTGATAACCCCAGACTTCCTCGAAGATCATCATCCGCGTGATGACCTGCCCGGCGTGACGCATGAGGAATTCCAGCAGCTTGTATTCGGTGGGCAGCAGGTTGAGCGTCTGCGCGCCGCGCCGCGCCTCGTGGCTGATGAGGTCTAGCTCGAGGTCGGCGACCTGCAGGCGGGTCTGGGTCATCGGCACGCTGTTGCGCCGTAACAACACCTCGACGCGCGCGGCCATCTCGTCGGAGGCGAACGGTTTGGTCAGGTAGTCGTCGCCCCCGGCGCGCAGGCCGCGCACCCGCTCATCGACATCGGAGAGCGCGCTGATCATCAGGATCGGCGTGGTGATCTTGAGGGTGCGCAGGGTAGTGACAATGGTAAGGCCATCGACCTCCGGGAGCATGCGGTCCAGGGTGATCAGGTCGAAACCACCGGCAATGGCCTTGGCCAGACCCTCGCGGCCGTTGTCGGCCCAGTCCACTTCCAGGCCATGGCTGGTGAGCTCGGCAACGATTTCCTGGGCGGTGACGGCGTCGTCTTCGATGGTCAGTACGCGGGGCATGCTAATACCTGGGCAGCGAGTAGAAGTCTGATTGTGCCAAAGAATAGACAGCGCCCGGTTTAAGAAAAATTCATGTGGGTGTCAAAAGCATCGCGGCGGTTCGCCGCCCCGACCAGCCCGCCCCTACAGGTCCGTAGGAGCGGGCTAGTCGGGGCGCCGAACCGCCGCGATCTGGATCATGCGCCCGACTCAGTCGACCTTGACGATCCATCCAGCTGGCGCTTCGACATCCCCGCTCTGAATGCCAGTCAGCTCGTCATAGAGCTTCTGGGTCACCGGCCCGACCTCGCTTTCGCTGTAGAACACATGCAGCTTGCCGTCGAACTCGATGCCACCGATCGGCGTGATCACCGCAGCGGTACCGCAGGCGCCGGCTTCCTTGAACTGGTCGAGCTTGTCGATCAGTACGTCGCCTTCGACCACGGTCAGGCCCAGACGCGACTGCGCCAGCTCCATCAACGACAGGCGGGTGATGCCTGGCAGTACCGAAGCGGACTTCGGCGTGATGAACTTGTTGTCGGCCGTGATACCGAAGAAGTTGGCCGAGCCGACCTCTTCGATCTTGGTGTGGGTTAGCGGGTCGAGGTAGATCGCATCGGCGAAGTTGGCTTTCTTCGCTTCGGCGCCTGGGTGCAGGCTGGCGGCATAGTTGCCACCGACCTTGGCGGCACCGGTGCCTTGCGGGGCAGCGCGGTCGAAGCTGGAGATCTGGAAGTTGTGCGGCTTCATGCCGCCCTTGAAGTACGAGCCGACCGGGATGGCGAAGATCGAGAAGATGAACTCGGGTGCAGTGCGCACACCAATGTTGTCACCGACGCCGATGACGAATGGACGCAGGTAGAGGGCACCCTTGCCGTGCGGCGGGACGAAACGCTCGTTGGCCTTGACCACCTGCTTGCACGCCTCGATGAATGCCTCGGTGGACACATGGGGCATCAGCAGGCGGGCGCAGCTGCGCTGCATGCGCGCGGCGTTCTGGTCCGGGCGGAACAGGTTGATCGAACCGTCCTTGCAGCGATAGGCCTTGAGACCCTCGAAGCATTGCTGGCCATAGTGCAGGGCAGTCGAGCCTTCACTGATGTGCAGCTGGTTGTCTTCGGTCAGGGTGCCCTGGTCCCACTCGCCATTGCGCCAGTAGGACAGGTAGCGCTTGTCAGTCTTGATGTAGTCGAAGCCCAGTTTGTCCCAGTTGATCTCGTTACTCATGACACCCTCGATTGTCTTGCTGATACCTGATCGCTCAGGCCGCCATTATTTGCGCACCTCGCCACGATAATACATCCGCCACGGATCGGAAACGGCCAGAAACGAATTGGGCACCGGTGCTCTCGAAACCGAGTCCGCCCCTTACCCTTGCTGTTCACAAAACCGCAGCCGATTCCCGAACGGATCGGCGATCTCCATCTGCAACCCCCAGTCCACGCGCTGTGCCTGGGGACGGGAATAGGTATAGCGCTTGGCAAGCAGTTCCTGCTCGAGCGCCACCAGGTCTTCAACCCGCGCGAAGACCGTGGAGCCTGGGGTGGCATCACCATGATGCTCGCTCAGGTGCAGGATCAATCCGTCGCGGTGGATCTGTGCATAAAGAGGCAGGTCTTCGGCAAAGCGGTGCTCCCAGTCCAGCGTGAAGCCGAGAAAATCCAGGTAGAACGCTTTGGCTTTATCGACGCAGAAGATACGCAGCACCGGGATGGCAGGGGCAAATTGCATGTTTTCAAATCCTTTGAAGTGGCAAGTGGGGTGGCAAGCGCTCCGCAATGGTGCGTTCGCGCACCCGCGCAACGGCGGTGAATGCCTCGCACCAGGGCGTTTGCCGAGTTGGCCCGCAACCTGCAAACGCCTGACTGTCGATTACTGATCGATTGGTCAGGCATACGCTCTCGGGCGTATGCGGGTTGTTCAACCATGGCGCCCAATGCGCCGTGTCCACCGGGACTTTAAGGCATGTCGCTGCCGGAAACCATCACGCATCAGGATACGCAGTCAGGCTGGAGCGCGGAGCTAAAGCTGCGCTTCGTTCGCCGCGAGCGCGAGACCCGTATTGGTGCGCGCGCACACTTCGGACCTCTTTTGGTGCAGCGACCCTTTTACCCCGAGGGCGCGCCCTGCCATGTCTATGTCCTGCACCCGCCAGGAGGCATTGTGGGTGGCGATCGTCTGGCCCTGGATATCCATCTGGAGGAGGGCAGCCATGCGTTGCTGACGATGCCGGGGGCCAGCAAGTTCTACCGCAGTGCCGGGCCCACCTCCCAGCTTACGCAGCATTTCCGACTGGAGCAGGGCAGCACCCTGGAGTGGCTGCCGCAGGACAGCATCTTCTTCGCCGGTGCCCGCGCTGCGCTGCAGAGCCGCTTCACGCTGGCGCCCAATGCCCGCCTGCTGGCCTGGGAAACCCTGTGCCTGGGACGTCCAGTAATGAACGAGACGTTCAGCCACGGCACGCTCGACAGCCGGCTGATCATCGACATGCCCGGCGACCCCGGCCTGCATGAACGTCTGCGTCTTGAGGGCGGAAACCTGAACAAACTAGCCGGCTACCCACTGCTGGCCACTTTCTGCGCCGCGCCCGCCGACGCCACCACGCTGGACCTCGTGCGCGCCGAACTCGAAGACGTGACGACACCCGCTGGCGCCACATTGCTAGGGCAGTTGCTGGTGATCCGCCTGCTCGACCACGACAACCAACATCTGCAACGCACCTTGCAACGCTTGTGGCATGTGCTGCGCCCGGCCGTGATCGGTTTGGCGCCATGCCCGCCGCGTATCTGGGCTACCTGAGAGAGGCACGATGGAGCTGACCCCTAGAGAGAAAGACAAGCTGCTGCTGTTCACCGCAGCCTTGCTGGCCGAGCGTCGCCGCGACCGTGGCGTGAAGCTCAACTATCCCGAAGCCGTGGCCTTGATCAGTGCTGCGGTGCTGGAAGGCGCGCGCGATGGCCGCACCGTGGCAGAGCTGATGAGCCTGGGGCGCGACGTGCTCACCCGCGAGCAGGTCATGGAGGGGGTCCCCGAGATGATCCACGACGTCCAGGTCGAAGCCACATTTCCCGACGGCACGAAACTGGTGACCGTGCATGACCCCATCGTCTGACAGCCGCAGGAGCACAGCATGATCCCAGGAGAAGTCCAGGTCGCCCCCGGCGACATCGAACTCAACGCCGGTCGCCCGACCTCCAGCGTCAGCGTGGCCAACCATGGCGACCGACCGGTGCAGGTCGGCTCGCACTATCACTTTTTCGAGGTCAACGACGCGCTGGTGTTCGACCGTGCCGCAGCCCGTGGTTACCGGCTGGACATTCCCGCCGGCACCGCGATCCGCTTCGAGCCAGGCCAGGCTCGCACCGTGCAACTGGTGGCCTATGCAGGCAAACGAGAGGTCTACGGCTTTCAGGGCAGGGTGA
The DNA here is from genome assembly GCF_902498185.1 of Pseudomonas fluorescens. Taxonomy (GTDB): domain Bacteria; phylum Pseudomonadota; class Gammaproteobacteria; order Pseudomonadales; family Pseudomonadaceae; genus Aquipseudomonas; species Aquipseudomonas fluorescens_BS. The sequence goes on from NZ_CABVIX010000001.1 coordinate 789,466, forward strand.
TGGGGCCGCTGGAGGAGCAAGCATGAGCCGCCTATCGCGTCGAGCCTACGCCGACATGTTCGGGCCCACGGTCGGCGACCGTCTGCGTCTGGCCGATACCGCCCTGTGGGTGGAAGTTGAACAGGATTTCACGATCTATGGCGAGGAGGTCAAGTTCGGCGGCGGCAAGGTGATCCGCGACGGCATGGGGCAGGGGCAGATGCCCTCGGCCGAGTGCATGGACCTGGTATTGACCAACGCCCTGATCATCGACCACTGGGGCATCGTCAAGGCGGACATTGGCATGAAGGCCGGGCGTATCGCCGCGATCGGCAAGGCTGGCAATCCTGATGTGCAGCCGGGCGTGACCGTGCCAGTGGGGCCGGGCACTGAGGTCATCGCCGCCGAAGGCAAGATCGTCACCGCGGGCGGCGTCGACTCGCACATCCATTTCATCTGCCCGCAGCAGGTGGAAGAGGCGCTGACCAGCGGCATCACCACGTTCATCGGCGGCGGCACGGGGCCGGCCACCGGCACCAACGCCACTACCTGCACGCCGGGCCCCTGGTACCTGGCACGGATGCTCCAGGCCGCAGACAGCCTGCCGATCAACATCGGCCTGCTGGGCAAGGGGAATGCCTCGCGCCCTGAAGCCCTGCGCGAGCAGATCGACGCTGGCGCCGTGGGCATGAAGCTGCACGAAGACTGGGGCTCGTCCCCGGCAGCCATCGACTGCTGCCTGAGCGTGGCCGAAGAAATGGATGTGCAGGTGGCGATCCACACCGACACGCTCAACGAGTCCGGCTGCATCGAAGACACCTTGGCGGCCATCGGCGACCGCACGATCCACACCTTCCATACCGAAGGCGCGGGCGGCGGCCATGCGCCGGACATCATCCGCGCAGCAGGTCAGGCCAATGTGCTGCCGTCCTCGACCAATCCGACGTTGCCGTACACGATCAACACCGTGGACGAGCACCTGGACATGCTCATGGTCTGCCACCACCTGGACCCCAGCATTCCTGAAGACGTGGCCTTCGCCGAGTCGCGCATCCGCCGCGAAACCATCGCCGCCGAAGACATCCTGCACGACATGGGGGCGTTTTCCATGACCTCGTCCGACTCCCAGGCCATGGGCCGGGTTGGCGAAGTGGTGCTGCGCACCTGGCAGGTCGCACACCAGATGAAACTGCGCCGGGGGCCGTTGAAGCCTGACAGCGACTACAGCGACAACTTCCGGGTCAAGCGCTACATCGCCAAGTACACCCTCAACCCGGCGCTGACCCATGGCATCGCCCATGAGGTGGGCTCGATCGAAGTGGGCAAGCTGGCCGACCTGGTGCTCTGGGCGCCGGCGTTCTTCGCGGTGAAACCGGCGCTGGTGATCAAGGGCGGGATGATCGCCACGGCGCCCATGGGCGACGTCAACGGCTCGATCCCGACTCCCCAACCGGTCCACTACCGGCCCATGTTCGGCAGCCTTGGCGCGGCCCGCCATGCCACGCGCATGACCTTCCTGTCCCAGGCCGCGATGGACCGTGGGCTTGCCGGGGAACTCGGCCTGCGCAGTCTGATCGGCGTGGCCAAGGGCTGTCGCCAGGTGCGCAAGGCCGACATGGTCCACAACAGTCTGCAACCGGTGATCGAAGTCGACTCGCAAACCTACCAGGTGCGCGCCGACGGCGAGTTGCTGGTGTGCGAGCCGGCTACCCAGTTGCCGCTGGCCCAGCGTTATTTCCTGTTCTGATGGAGGCTACATGATTGTTCTGACCCGTCGTATCACCGAGGGGGCCGCGACCACCGGCAGCGTCACGCTGAGCGTGGACGCGCGCATCAAGAGCCGCCTGCGCGTGCAGCTCGACGATGGTCGCGACGCTGGGCTGATGCTTGAACGTGGCCACCTGTTGCGTGGCGGCGAACTGCTCAGCGACGAGCACGGCGTCCACGTGATCCGCGTGCTCGCAGCAAACGAAGCGGTATCCACCGTACGCTGCGCCGACCCGTTGCTGCTGGCCCGCGCCGCCTACCACCTGGGGAACCGGCACGTGCCGCTGCAGATCGAGTCCGGCTTGCTGCGCTACCAGCACGACCACGTGCTGGACGACATGCTGCGCGGCCTGGGCCTCGCGGCCGAGACCGAGCAGGCGCCGTTCGAGCCCGAGGCCGGCGCCTACCAGAGCGCCCCGCACGGTCACAGTCACGGCCATGATCACGGCCAGGATCATCCTTTCGTGCGGCTCCCTGGCCACGCTCACTCCTGATCTCCACCCGAAGAAGAAACCGCCATGAAAAAATCCCTCGTCCTGATCCTCCTGCTGGTCTGCGTACCTGCCTTCGCCCATCCCGGCCATGACACGCATCCGCTGCAGGACGGTCTGCTGCACCCACTTACCGGCCTCGACCACCTGCTCATGTTGCTGGGCACCGGCGTACTCGCCGCGCTGACCGGCCGCACCTTGACCCTACCGCTGATGACCTTGGGCGCGATGTTCGGCGGCGCCATGCTCGGGCACCTGTTCGGCGGCGTGATCGGCATGGAACAGATGATCATTGGCTCGCTGCTGGTGGCGGCCGCCGCTTTGCTGGTGCCTGGCCGTCAGCTGCTGCTTGCCCTGGCCATGCCGCTGTTCGCGCTGTTCCATGGCTGGGCCCATGGCGTGGAAGCCAGCCCCGGCGCGTTCTGGTTGTTCAGTGCAGGCTTCGTGGCGGTCAGCGGCCTGTTGCTGGCGGCGGGCTTCGGCGCAGGTGTCCTGCTACGTCGCCATGCTCGCTTGCAGCAAGCCTTCGGTGGCGGCCTGCTGGCGGGCGCGGCGCTGGTACTGGCCGGCTGATGCAAGCTGATCTGGCACTGTTGCGCGTGCTGCAGCTGGCCAGCCCCGGCTTGCCAGTGGGCGGCTTCACTTACTCGCAAGGTCTGGAATGGGCCGTCGAGGCGGGGTGGGTGGCTGACACCGCTGGCTTTTGCGCCTGGCAGCGCGAGCAGTTGCACGACACCCTGGGTTGTCTCGACTGGCCCGTACTGGCGCGCCTGTACCGCGCCTGCCAGGCCGACGATATCCAGGCCTTCGCACATTGGACGCGATTCTTGCTGGCCAACCGAGAGACCGCCGAGCTGCGCCTTGAAGAGCGCCAGCGCGGCAGCGCCATGGCACGCCTGCTCGATGGCTGGCAACTGGCACAGGATCCGGCCTGGCGCGACAGTCTCGTGCAGAGCCAGCTTGCCGGTATGGCTTGGTTGGGTGCGCACTGGAACGTTCCCCTGCGTGACCTCTCTCTCGGCCATGGCTTTGCCTGGCTTGAGGGCGCGGTCATGGCCGGGGTCAAGCTGGTGCCCTTTGGCCAGCAGGCTGCCCAGACCTTGCTGCGTGACCTCAGCCAAGCGCTGCCCGAGGTGCTCGACCAGGCACTGGCGCTGGGCGACGACCAGCTTGGCGGCAGCCTGCCGCTGCTGGCCATCGCCTCGGCGCGACACGAAACCCAATACACCCGATTGTTCCGTTCTTGAGGACTGCCCCCATGCAAAGCTACCAACAACCCCTGCGCGTCGGCGTCGGCGGCCCTGTCGGCTCCGGCAAGACCGCGTTGCTCGAAGCCCTGTGCAAGGCCATGCGCGACCACTATGAAATCGCCGTGGTGACCAACGACATCTACACCAAGGAAGACCAGCGCATCCTCACCGAAGCCGGCGCCCTGGCGCCTGAGCGCATCGTCGGTGTCGAAACCGGTGGCTGCCCGCACACCGCCATCCGCGAGGATGCCTCCATGAACCTCGCGGCGGTCGAGGACCTGGCGCGCAAGTTCGGCAACCTCGAAGTCATCTTTGTCGAGAGCGGGGGAGACAACCTCAGCGCCACCTTCAGCCCTGAGCTTGCCGACCTGACGGTGTACGTGATCGACGTGGCCGAAGGCGAGAAGATCCCGCGCAAGGGCGGGCCGGGCATTACCAAGTCGGACTTCCTGGTGATCAACAAGATCGACCTGGCGCCCTATGTCGGGGCTTCGCTGGAAGTCATGGAAAAGGACACCCACCGGATGCGCCCTGAGCGGCCCTGGGCGTTTACCAACCTGAAGACGGGGCAAGGGTTGCAGGCGGTGATCGATTTCATCGTCGAGCGGGGAATGTTGCGCGCGCGGGGGTGATCGGGGCTGCCGTACCTGTGGGTCAGGGCGGCCTCATCGCGCCGAACCGCGGCGATGAGGTCGCTCCTGCCTTACACCGCTATCGCTGGCGACATCTGCACCGACTCCCGGCGAACACTGGCCAACGGCACGATCACCAGCAGCAGGGTCAGTACCACGGTCACGCCAATCCCCCAGGCCGCCAGGCTGAACCCACCCACTGAGATCAATCCGCCGGAAATCGCCGGCCCCACTGCCAGGCCCAGGCTCAGGAAGCTGCTGGCCGCCGCCACGACGCGGCCTTCGCGGTCGAGCTCCGCGGCCAGGCCAGTGAGGTAGCTCAGGGCGTAGAAGTAGGTGACGCAGATGGTCATGACTCCCGCGGTATACAAGGTCTTGGAGTGCTCCCCAAGCACGTAGCTGAGGCTGGTCCCACCGGTCAGCAGGATCGCGAGAATCACCGGGGTGCTCATCCCGAAGCGCTTGCCGATCATCGCGGCGACCAATGGGCCGATCAGGCCGACTACCGATTGCACCGACAGCAGCACGCCGAGCTCGTCACCGGTGTAGCCGACCAGGGTGCCGATGCGCTCGACAAATGCCCAGCCCATGGTGTCACGGGCCTGGAAAACGAACATCGCGAGCATCATGCAGATGGCCGGCAGGCTCAGCAGCACGTTGCCCGAACCGCCCTTGCGTGCACCGGCCAACGGGACGGCCTCGGCGACGGGTGCGCGTTGCGCGAGCATGGGGATGGCCAGCAGCATCACCGCCATGGTTGCGGCCATGGCGTAGTACAGCCCCGGCAGGCCATACAGCGCCATGACTTTGGCGTAGCCGAGCATGACCACAATCATCAGCAGCACCGACAGCACGTTCATGTGCCCGGCGATGCGGTCCGGATGCCGGGCACTCGACACCGCGGCGTTACCGCAGGCCAGCGCCAGGCCTGCACCGAGCCCGGCCAGGCAACGCACGGCCGCCAGGGCGTAGATATCCCCTATGTTGGCGCTCGCAATGTTGGCCAGGATGGCCAGCAGGGTACCGCCGAGCGCAAGCGTCCTGCGTGGCGCACGACCCATGAACGGGGCGATCAGCAACGAGGCGAGCATGGTGAAGCCGAATTCGGCGGACATCAGGAGTCCGGCCTGGGCCTCGTTGAGCGCAAGGTCATGAATGATCGCGCTGATCAGGAAGGGCAAGGCCCACAGCCCCAGCAGGCCGACGCCGTAGGCAGATGCTGCGGCGGAGAACACCAGGCTCCAGCTCTCAGGCAGGAAATTTCGTATTGTTTTCATGGGTGATCCCTGGATGGCAAGCACATCGATGGGTAGCGGCGCACCGCGCGGGCGCGCCTGTGAAAGTGTTACTGCTGGCTCTCGTCGACCGGGGTGCCGTCGTCGTATTGCGAGAGCCAGGCAACCATGGCATCGCGATAGCGAGTGAAGCCCTTGTAGTCCACCAGCTCCTGGTCAAGGTCGCGGATGACCCGGTGCATCCGCTTGGCCCATTGCGGCGCGAACTCGGCCAATTGCTCGAGGCTGACAAGGTAGGTGCGCACCGGGAACAGCACGGCGTTGCTGCGTGGCAGGCGGTGCAGCGGCTGCAGCTCGACGCGCAGGTTGACCAGCTGGCCCACGTTTTCGGCAGTGACCACCGTGCGGTCCGGCGCCCAGTCAGGCAGGGTCTCGGCCGAGGTCTCAAGGCGCGGATTGACGGTGATCGACCAGTTGGTACGACGTACCGGGTGGCCCGGGCGCAGGCGCAGCAAGAACTTCAGCGCGCGCTGCAGGATGCCCATTTCATGCAGCTTGGGCACCGGACCGTGAAACTCCATGAAGCTCATGCCAAGGTTGAAGCGCAGCGAATAATCCGCGCGCTGGGTGGCCATGCCCGCGCCCATCACCAGGGTCTCATCGCGCTCTTCGAGCAGGATGAACTCGCCTTGCGCCTGTCGGGTGATGTACTCCATCGGGTCCATCGGCAAGGTGCTGGCGTCACCGAACGTGAAGGTCTGGTCGATCTGCAGCGGGCGGTTGATCCAGTGCCACTGGCTGCCCTTTTTTTCCAAGGTGAAATGCTCGGGAAAATCGCGTGAGTACGATTCCATGAGCAGTTCGAGCAGGTCCCACTGTGCCTCCATCATGTGCGGCAGCGCTGCGTAGTGCACACCGGGCTGGCCATCGAGCGTCTGCGCCCGGTGATGACACTCGGAGATGTAATGCTCGTCGATATCGAACTGCGCGCGCAGCGCACCGGTGCCAAAGGGCACATGCGGCTCGACGTTCATCGAGTACATGTACTGGTCTTCGGGGTACGGGAACGGCAGGCGCAACACGGCGTCGCAGCTGTTGGAGTAGGTGTGCTCGCCAACGTCGGCGTAGGTTTCGATCGGCTTGAAAACGGTCATCTTGTTATTGTCCTGTTTCAGAGGTCTACGACCAGGCGGCTGCAGTTGGCGCGGGATACGCAAGGCATGAATTTGCGGCGGCTCGACTTGTCTTCCTCACTGAGCCAGTCATCGCGGTGGTCGAGTTCGCCCTCGACTTCGAGCACTTCGGTTTCGCAGTAGCCACAGGCGCCGCCGCGGCACAGGTAGGGCACCTTGTAGCCGGCCTGTTCGGCGGCTTCGAGCAGCGACTGCTCGGCCGGCACCTCGATCGTCACACCCTGGCGCGCCAGGGTGACGCTGAACGGCTGGCCGCTGGAACCTTGCTCGACAAAGCGCTCGTAATGGATGTGACTGTCGGTCCAGCCCAGGGCGTGCGCGCTGTCGAGGGTGTCGTCGATCATGCTGTCCGGACCGCACACATACACGTGGCTGCCCAAGGGGCGCGCTGCCAGCACGTCACGGATATTCAGGCGGGCGCCGTGGCCTTGTACATAAAGGTGCACCCGCTCGCCGAAGCGCGCCTTGAGTTCCAGGCCCAGCGCGGTGTGCTCCGGCCCTCGCACGGCCAGATGCAGCTCGAAAGCCGCCTGCTTGATCTGCAGCTCTTCGAGTTGCGAATACACCGGCGTGATGCCTACGCCCCCGGCAATGAACAGGTGCTGGCGGGCGTGCTTGGCCAGCGGGAACAGGTTGGCGGGCTGCAGGATCTGCAGCAGGTCGCCTTCCACCACCTGATCGTGCAGGTGACGCGAGCCGCCGCGTCCTTCGCACACCCGGCGAACAGCGATCTGGTAGGCGCTGGAATCGTAGGGCGAGCTCATCAGCGAGTAGGCATTGCGGTGGGTCTTGTCGCCCGCTTCCAGCACGACCACCACGTGGCTGCCGCCTGAAAACGCGGGCAAGTGCTTGCCCTGCGGGTCGACCAGGGTGAAACGCTTTATCTCCGGGGTCATCGACTCGATGCGGGCCACGCGCACGCTCAAGGTGCCGTTATGGGTATTCATGTGTCGAGCTCCTCGGCAGCTGGCATTTCACCCGGAACTTCGCCGTCGGCCTTGATGCCCTGGAAGGCGGCCAGGCGACGCGAGTAGTGGTCACGCACCACCAGGCTGAGCTGGCAGCCGGGGCAGGTGAACACACGGTGGGTGACGTTCTCGGTGTAGGTATCGCAGTGCGCGCACCACACTCGGCGTACGAGGGTGCCGCTGTGTTCGCGCAGCACTTCATCACGGTTCAGGTCTACCGCATTGGCCGCTTGCATGGCGGTACCGATAAAGCTTTCCGAACCGCTCAGGTACAGCCGGGTGCCCATGTGGGCGGCGCCCAGGTGCAGGTGCAGGGCATCGATCAGGGCCTGGTTGCTGGGAAACACCTCAAGGCCCGCAGCCTCGACGGTCTGCAACGCGCGCAGGTGGTCGTGGCCAGAGAAGGACTCAGTGGAATAGAGCAGGGTGCTGCGCTGGCGCTGGGAAGGCGACATGTCTGCGATCAATCGCAGCATGGCGGCGCCGCCACTGCCCTGGCCCGCAACCAGGTGACGCAGGCCGCCTGTCATGGGGTGCAGCTGGTCGTAGACCGGGCGGCTCTTGATGCCGGTGATTAGCATGGTGACACACCTCGTAAGCCGTTACCCCGGATGTGCCCGGCGGTAACAAAGTCGGCTGGTTCAAGACTCATGCAGGGAACCAAGCAGGCCCCATGCCATATTGCCTATGGTTTTATATGTTTTATACCGGACGCTGAATCAGGGCGTTATCTTCAGGTCTTTCAGGGTCATCAGTTCAGGACAAGGCACTGGACGAGTGCGCGGCGCACCGGTGAGGTGCGTCGCGGGGCGGGATCAGTGCTTGAACATCACATGGCGCACGCAGGTGTAGTCTTCCAGGCCGTACATGGACATGTCCTTGCCATAGCCCGACTGCTTCATGCCGCCATGAGGCATTTCGCTCACCAGCATGAAGTGGGTGTTCACCCAGGTGCAGCCGTACTGCAGGCGCGCCGCCAGGCGGTTCGCACGCCCGACGTCACGCGTCCACACGGAGGAGGCGAGGCCATATTCAGAGTCGTTGGCGAACGCCAAAGCCTGAGCTTCGTCGGTGAAGGACGTAACGCTCACGACCGGACCGAAGACCTCACGCTGGACAATCTCGTCATCCTGGCGGGCGTCGGCCAGCACGGTCGGCTCGAAGAAGAAGCCCGGACCTTCGACACGCTTGCCGCCGGTGACCACGCGGATGTGTGGCTGGGCCTTGGCGCGCTCGACAAAACCTTCGACGCGCTCCAGGTGCTCGCGGGTGATCAATGGGCCGAGTTCGGTCTGCGGGTCGTCCTGCATCCCATGGCGCAGGCTGGCCACCGCCTCGCCAAGCTTGCTGACAAAACGGTCGTAGACGCCTTGCTGTACATACAGTCGGCAGGCGGCAGTGCAATCCTGGCCGGCATTGTAGAAGCCGAAGGCACGGATGCCTTCGACAGCGGCGTCGATGTCGGCATCGTCGAAGATCAGTACTGGGGCCTTGCCGCCCAGTTCCATGTGGGTGCGTTTCACGCTGGCAGCGGTGCTGGAGATGATGCGCGCACCGGTGGCAATCGAACCCGTCAGGGATACCAGGCGCACCTTGGGATGATTGACCAGAGGCTCGCCAACGCTTGGGCCGCGGCCGAACAGGATGTTGACCACGCCGGCCGGGAACAGGTCGGCGATGATGCGGCCCAGCTCCAGTGCGGTCAACGGGGTCTGCTCGGACGGTTTGAGCACCACGCAGTTACCGGCCGCGAGCGCTGGAGCGATCTTCCAGGCGACCATCATCAGCGGGTAGTTCCACGGGGCAATGGAGGCGACCACGCCGAGCGGGTCACGGCGAATCATCGAGGTGTGCCCGGGTAGATACTCGCCACCCGCCGAGCCCGACAGGCAGCGGCTGGCACCCGCGAAATAGCGGAACACATCGGCAATTGCAGGGATTTCGTCGTTGAGCGCGGCCTGAAGAGGCTTGCCGCAGTTCTGCGACTCAAGGCGGGCAAGGGTCTGCGCCTCGGCTTCGATACGGTCGGCCAACTTGAGCAGCAACAGTGCGCGTTCCTTTGGCGGCGTCTGCGACCAGCCCTCGAATGCGCGGTCGGCGGCCTGGACCGCGGCATCGACCTGGGCGCTGCTGGCCTCGCGGATGTTCACCAGCACCGACCCCTCGGAGGGGTTGTAGACGGCATAGGGATTGCCTTGGCCTTCGACCATCTGGCCGTCGATCAGAAGTTTGGTTTGCATGGCGTATTCCTTGGTCGGTCTTGTAATTGGAAAGTCGCGTGCGCAGGGAGCTTCAAAACGCTTCGCCTGGGAAAATCAGTAAACCTATAAAACCATATCTTAAACTCTGCATGTTGCCAACTGTTACATTCGGGCGCTCCACGTCACGGTTCAGTGCTATCGCCAGGCAAGCGGTTAGCTATAAGATGCGAAACCAACCTTTTAACCGAGGCCCGTCAGCCAAGCCTTGCACCGCTCGATGAGGAGAGGCAATGAATGCCCTGAACACTGCTCGTAATACTGCTTTCATTCGGCTGCGCCAGGAAGGGCGTACCGATGAAGTGGCACGTCGGCTGGTGGAAGCCATCGAACTCGGTCTGTTTGCCGAGGGCCAGCAGTTGCCCAGCGAATCGGAGCTGGCGCTGCAGCTGGGCGTGGCCACGGTCACTTTGCGCGAGGCGCTGGTGGTGCTGCGCCAGCGCGGGTTGATCGAGACCCGGCGCGGACGCAATGGCGGCAGTTTCGTGTGCGCGCCCGTCGAATTGCCCGAGGCACATCTGCTGCAACGCCTGCGCGAGATGAGCGGGCCGGATCTGCGCGACCTGGGCGACGAGCAGACGGCCATCTCCGGCACTGCGGCGCGGCTGGCTGCCAAGCGCAGCACGCGCGAGCAGCAATCGCGCATTGCCCAGCATATCGAGACGCTGCACCAGGCGGGCACGCGCCTGGCCCGGCACCGCGCCGATGCGCGCTTTCACATCGAGGTGGCGGCCGCCGCCCAGTCCCTGCGCCTCACCCATGCCGAAATGCGCCTGCAGTCAGAAGTCGGTGAGCTCTTGTGGCTGGAGGCTGCCGGTGGCGGCGATGTGGAGGTGGTCGAGAAGGAGCACCGGGCGATCTTGCAGGCACTGGTCGGGGGGGACGCGGTGCTTGCCGGCGCACTGGCCGAGGCTCATGTCAGCCGGGGCATCAAGCGCCTGATCAGCCTGCGCCTGCAGTTGCTGGCTGGAACCGACGATGCTTGAGACCTATGCACGCCAGGCTGGCGAGGTATTTGCGTGCTCTGCCGCTCTACATAACAAGAAAGCCGAATCGGCGTGAGGTGATGCCATGTTTGCCCTGAGCGATAATGACCCGCTGGCGGTGTGTGCCCGCCAGCTCGACACGACCCTGGAGACGATTTTCAGCCAGGCCCGCCAGTTGGTGGATGAAACCCAGGCGCTCTGGGAGCGTGTCCTCTCCGAAGGCCGCCAGCCAGGCGCCAAGGACCTTGCCAGGCTGCGCCCGGCCATTGACCGGCAATTGCTGGCCACGGGAGCGTTTGGCTGTGGTGGCGGGGTGATTCTCGAGCCGGGGTGTCTGGCGGACCGGGAGATGCACCTGGAATGGTGGTACCTGGCCGACGCGAACAAGACCCTGCCGCTGCGCCCCAACTTCGACCGGCGTCGAGAGAACTACTACGACTACACCGCCATGCCCTGGTACAGCCGCCCGCGTGACAGCGGCAAGCCAGTGGTGGAAGGGCCGTACGTGGACCTCTACGGCACCAACATGTACGTGCTGACCTTCACGATTCCGATCATGGTTCACGGACGCTTCATCGGTGTGGCCGGGCTGGACCTGTCATTGCATAACGTCGAACGCCTGCTGGTACGCAGTCTGATGCGCCTGGAGCATGAGGCTGTACTGCTCTCCGCCGATGGCCGCGTGATCGCCTCCAACACCGCCAACTGGATGGTGGGCGACCTGGCCGTCGAATTGCTCGACACGGTGCCACAGGATGGTGTGCGCCTGGCGCTGGCACAGTCCGAGGCAGGGTGGTCGCTGGTGCGTCTGCCCGTGATGAGGCCTGGATCGACACAGCAAATGTCTGGCCCATGCTGCGCCCGGTGAAAACCGTTACCGCTACACTCAGAGGATACGGCCACCGATAACAACAGGACCTCAGAGCCTGCCATGAACATCCTCTATGACGAACGCGTCGATGGTGCACTGCCAGAAGTGAACAAGGCGGAGTTTCTTGCGACGCTGCATGAACGCCTGCCCGATCTCGACATCCTGCACCGTGAGGAGGACCTGCGGCCCTACGAGTGCGACGGTCTTTCGGCCTACCGGACCACGCCCCTGCTGGTGGCGCTGCCCCAGCGCATCGAGCAGGTGCAAGCGCTGCTCAGGCTGTGCCATGAGAAACACGTGCCGGTGGTGGCGCGCGGTGCGGGCACGGGCCTTTCGGGAGGCGCGCTGCCGCTGGAGCAGGGCGTATTGCTGGTAATGGCGCGCTTCAACCGGATTCTCGAGGTCAACCCTGCAGGGCGCTACGCCCGGGTCCAGCCCGGAGTGCGCAACCTCGCCATTTCCCAGGCCGCCGCGCCTTTCGACCTGTACTACGCCCCCGACCCGTCCTCGCAGATCGCCTGTTCGATTGGCGGCAACGTGGCCGAGAACGCAGGCGGCGTGCACTGCCTGAAGTACGGCCTGACCGTGCACAACCTGCTCAAGGTCGATATCCTCACCGTCGAAGGCGAGCCGTTGACCCTGGGCACTGATGCGCTCGACAGCCCGGGCTTCGACCTGCTGGCACTATTCACCGGCTCCGAGGGCATGCTGGGCGTGATCACCGAGGTGACGGTCAAGCTGCTGCCCAAGCCCCAGGTGGCCAAGGTGCTGCTGGCAGCGTTCGATTCGGTCGAAAAAGCCGGTGCCGCCGTGGCCGATATCATTGCCGCGGGCATCATTCCCGGGGGCCTGGAGATGATGGACAACCTGGCGATTCGCGCCGCCGAGGACTTTATCCACGCCGGTTATCCGGTCGAGGCCGAGGCCATCCTGTTGTGCGAGCTCGATGGCGTTGAAGCCGATGTGCACGAAGATTGCGTGCGTGTGGGCCAGGTGCTCGAGCGCGCGGGTGCCACCGAAGTGCGGCTGGCCCGCGATGAGGCCGAGCGCGTGCGCTTCTGGGCGGGACGCAAGAATGCCTTTCCGGCCGTAGGGCGTCTGTCTCCGGACTACTACTGCATGGACGGCACCATTCCACGGCGCGAGCTCCCGGGCGTACTGCAGGGCATCTCCGAGCTTGCCAGCGAATACGGCCTGCGTGTGGCCAACGTGTTTCATGCAGGGGACGGCAACATGCACCCGCTCATCCTCTTCGATGCCAACCAGCCCGGCGAGCTGGAGCGCGCCGAAGCGCTGGGCGGGAAGATACTGGAACTGTGCGTGGCGGTCGGGGGCAGCATCACTGGCGAGCATGGCGTGGGCCGCGAGAAGATCAACCAGATGTGCGCGCAGTTCAGTGCCGATGAGATCACGCTGTTCCACGGAGTCAAGGCGGCCTTTGATCCAGGCGGGCTGCTCAACCTGGGCAAGAACATCCCCACCTTGCACCGCTGCGCCGAATTCGGTGCCATGCACGTGCACCTCGGCAAGCTGCCATTTCCTGAACTGGAGCGTTTTTGATGAGCAGCGCATGTGATGCCAGCGCATCATTGCTGGAGCAGGTCCAGGATGCCCTGGCGGGAGGACGCGCCTTGCGTATCCAGGGCAGCGACAGCAAGGCCGGGCTTGGCCGGGCGGTGAACGGCGAAACCCTGGACACCCGGGCTCACTGTGGCATTGTCAGCTACGATCCGACCGAGCTGGTCGTGACCGCACGCGCTGGCACGCCGCTGCGGGAACTGGAGCAGGCACTGGACGCCCAGGGTCAGTGCCTGCCCTGCGAGGCGCCGCATCTGGGGCCGGGCGCCACTGTGGGGGGCATGGTCGCGGCGGGGTTGTCTGGGCCACGCCGGCCTTGGGCCGGTTCGGTGCGCGACTTCGTGCTCGGCACCCGGCTGATCACCGGCCACGGCAAGCACCTGCGCTTTGGGGGCGAGGTGATGAAAAACGTTGCTGGATATGATCTTTCGCGGCTGATGGCGGGCAGCTTTGGCTGCCTGGGCGTGATCACCGAAGTGTCGCTCAAGGTGCTGCCCAAGCCGCGCGCAGTGGCCAACCTGCGCCTGGCCGTCGACGCCAGCGAGGCCCTGCGCCGGCTTGCCGAATGGGGCCAGCAACCTCTGCCGCTGAGCGCAGCCTGCCATGACGGCCAGGCCCTGCACCTGCGCCTCGAGGGTGGGGAGGGCTCGGTCGCGGCCGCCCGTGAGCGGCTTGGCTGTGAGGCTGTCGAACCCGGTTTCTGGGAGGCCTTGCGCGAGCAGCGCCTGGCCTTTTTCGACGACCCAAGGCCGCTCTGGCGACTGAGCCTGCCACACGCCACGCCGCCCCTGGACCTGCCCGGCACGCAGCTTATCGACTGGGGCGGCGCTCAGCGTTGGCTCAAGAGTGACGCCCAGGCCGAGCCGATTCGCGCCATCGCCAGCCGCGCCGGCGGTCATGCAACGTGCCTGGACGGGGGCGACAGCCCGTTTCACCCGCTGCCCGGGCTGCTGCTGCGCTACCACCGCCAGCTCAAGGCGCAACTGGACCCGCAGGGTATCTTCAACCCTGGGCGGATGTACGCAGACTTCTGAGGCCAACCATGCAAACCCATCTGAGTGAACAGGCCCGCGCACTGCCGCGCGGCGAGGAAGCCGAAGCCATCCTGCGCAGCTGCGTGCACTGCGGTTTCTGCAACGCCACATGCCCTACCTACCAGTTGCTGGGCGACGAGCTGGACGGCCCGCGTGGGCGCATCTACCTGATGAAGCAGGTCATGGAGGGCCACACGCCCACGGCTAGCACCCTCGAGCACCTCGACCGCTGCCTGACCTGCCGCAACTGCGAAACCACCTGTCCCTCAGGGGTGCAGTACCACAATCTGCTGGACATTGGCCGCGAGGTGGTCGAGCAGCAGGTTCCGCGCACCCTGGGCGATCGAATGCTGCGCGCCGGGGTGCGGGCGGTGGTACCGCATGCCGGGCTGTTCAAGGTATTGGTCGACACTGGCAGCCTGCTGCGGCCCGTCCTGCCAGGATTCTTCAAGGCCAAGCTGCCGCGCCAGGTGCATCCGGCCGGCGTGCGCCCGGCGCTGCGTCATGCGCGGCGCATGTTGATGCTCGAAGGCTGCGTGCAACCGGGGCTGTCGCCCAATACCAACGCTGCCGCGGCGCGGGTGCTCGATCGCCTGCAGGTCAGCGTGGAGCCGGTGCGGCAGGCCGGCTGCTGCGGGGCGGTGGACTACCATCTCAATGCCCAGCAAGCGGGGCTGGACCGTGCCCGGCACAACATCGATGCCTGGTGGCCGGCCATTGAAGCCGGTGCCGAGGCAATCGTGCAGACCGCCAGCGGGTGCGGCGCGTTCATCAAGGACTATGGCCATCTGCTTGAGCATGATCCGCAGTACGCGGACAAGGCCCGGCGTGTCAGCGAACTGGCCAAGGACCTGGTGGAAGTGCTGCGGGACGCGCCGCTGGAACACCTCGGCGTGCATGCCGAACCGAGCCTGGCTTTCCACTGCCCCTGTACCCTGCAGCACGCACAAAAGCTGGGTGGTGCCGTGGAGTCGGTGCTGACCCGGCTGGGCTTCCACCTGACCGCCGTTCCTGACGCTCACCTGTGCTGCGGATCGGCCGGCACTTACTCACTGACCCAGCCGACACTGTCGCGACAGTTGCGTGACAACAAGCTCAACGCCTTGGAGAGTGGCCGACCGCAGGTAATCGCCACCGCCAATATCGGCTGCCAGGCCCATCTGGACAGCGCGGGCCGCACCCCGGTCAGGCATTGGATCGAACTGGTCGACCAAGCCATGGCCTGACCCGCTACTCTTAGGTTTTTTTCGAGGACTTGCCATGTTTACCAAAGCCGTACTCAGCCTGAGCGATGCCCTGCAGATCCTGCACGCGGCCCGTGCGCAGGCCCACGCCAATCAGTGGAACGTGGCGATTGCCGTGGTCGATGAGGGCGGTCACCCGCTGGCCCTCGAGCGGCTGGACGGCTGCGCGCCGATCGGCGCCTACATCGCGACTGAAAAGGCTCGTACGGCGGCATTGGGGCGCCGGGAAACGAAGGGGTATGAAGACATGGTCAATGGCGGGCGCAGTGCATTTCTCTCTGCGCCGTTGCTGACCTCTCTGGAGGGTGGGGTACCGGTGGTGGTGGATGGGCAGGTGGTGGGGGCCGTCGGGGTTTCCGGCGTCAAGCCCGACCAGGACGCATTGGTTGCCCATGCAGGGGCGAGCGCCCTGGTCAGCAGCTGACGACCGTTATTGATTCAGTGCACTGAGCGCATTCGCTGGAGAGTTCTTTCGTCTGGCTTTGCTTCGAAGAAGCGATCGAGGGCCTGGTGAAATACCGAGCCCTCGGGTTCGAGCCCCGCAAACAGCGTCAGCGAGGACCGCAGCTTCAAGTCATCCGGATGCCCGAGGATCTGTAGCGCGCTTTTCTCCGCATGCAGCTGCAGGGCTTCGACACAGCCCCGAAGCCTGGGCCCTAGCACGTCATGGTGCAGGTATGCCCGTGCCTCGGTTACAGAGGAAATGGCATACCGCTCAGCCATCGTACTGTGGCCCAGGCCCTGGATCTGAGGAAACACGAACCACATCCAGTGGCTGCGCTTGGACCCCGCGCGCAGCTCCTCCATCACACGGTCGAACACAGGATCCTGCGCCTCGACGAAGCGCTCCAGGTCGAAATGATCCTTGCGGGTCATGAGCCGGCCCGGGCCTTGGTACTCTTGTCCAGCTGCAGCTCGATACGGTATTTGGTCGCCAGGCGGCGCTCTTTCAACCGACGCAGGTCGTCATCCTCGAAGTTGCCCGCCGAAATCGACTCCGCCGCCAGTACCTGATTGTCGATGTCCACGTATTCGTCGAGCAGGCGATCGAGCTCGGGGTCCTGCTGTCGGCGCTGCTGGACGATTTCGCGGGGATAGTGCAGATCCTGGTAAAGATCATGGGACACAGGCATGGAGCTCTCCTTGAGACGATGTTGATGAGTACACCTGTTTAGAGCAGGAACCGGCGCGGCGGTTGGCATAAACACGAGACGTCACGACAAACGGTCTCGACAGCAGAACGCGACGTTTGTCCGCCTGATGCATCACACGCCGTGCCGCGAACTAGACTTAGTGTCCCTTCATCCTGTGCAGGAGGGCATGACATGGACGAAGCCAAGCTTCACGAATTCATGGGCAGACTGGTGACCGACATGGGCGCTGCAGCCATCCTGGCCAACGTCATCCTCGGTGATGAACTGGGCCTGTACAAAGCCATGGCCGATAGCCAGCCGATTACCCCGGACGCGCTGGCCGCCAAGACCGGTTGTCACCCACGCCTGGTCCGTGAGTGGCTCAGCGCCCAGGTGGCCTCGGGTTACATGGAACACCACGACGGGACTTTCGTGCTGCCCGAAGAACAGGCCCTGGCGCTGGCCGTGGAGGACTCACCGGTCTACATCGCCGGCGGCGCGATGGTGATTGCCTCGCTGTTCCACGACAAGGACAAGCTGGTGGCCGCCATGCGCGGCGACGGTGGCTTGGCCTGGGGAGACCATCACCCTTGCATGTTCAGCGGCACCGAGCGTTTCTTCCGGCCAGGCTACAAGGCCTTCCTGGTGGCCGAGTGGCTGCCTGCCCTGGAGGGCGTGGTCGAGAAACTCAAGGCGGGCGTCAAGGTCGCCGACGTCGGCTGCGGGCATGGCGCCTCGACCATCGTCATGGCCAAGGCGTTTCCCGCTTCACGGTTTGTCGGTTTCGATTACCACGCACCGTCCATCACCATCGCCTCCGAGCGGGCGAGGGAGGGCGGGGTCAGCGAGCACGTCCGCTTCGAGCAGGGCGCAGCCAAGGACTATCCCGGCAACGATTACGACCTGGTGTGCTACTTCGATTGCCTGCACGACATGGGGGATCCGGTTGGCGCCGCGCGCCACGCCTATCAGTCGTTGAAGGCCGACGGTACGGTGTTGCTCGTCGAGCCTTACGCCGAGGATACGCTTGACGACAACATCAACCCGGTCGGGAGGCTGTTCTACGCGGCATCGACGTTCATCTGCACGCCCAACTCGCTGTCCCAGGAAGTTGGCCTCGGGCTCGGCGCGCAAGCCGGTGAAACGCGCTTGCGCGAGGTGTTTGCGCAGGCGGGGTTCAGCCACTTCCGGCGCGCGGCCCAGACGCCTTTCAATCTGATACTGGAGGCCCGCAAGTAGCGGCTCCACGAGATCCGGAGCACGAGCGCCGCCTGGCGGCGCTTCGTGGACGTGCCCTGGATGACAGCCGCCCTTCACCTGCTGTATACATGACGCCTACCAAGGGGAGCCCTGCAACGGGCTGAGAAACCGCTGGCACTTCGCAGCGCGGTGACCCTTCGAACCTGATCCGGATCATGCCGGCGAAGGGATGGGATAGCCAACCTGCCTTCTTTGCCGGTCTCATTGCGAGGCCGTTCCATGCCCGTTACCTGCGGTCTCGCTGCCACTTTCCCGAGGACAGCACCGTGACCGAACGCTTCACCGAAACCCTGCGACGCCAGAGCGAGCCCTCCTGGACAGCGGCGGTCGAGCACCGCTTTGTCAACGAACTCTTCGAGGGCCGAGTGCCGGACGCCGTGATGGTCCGCTACCTGGTGCAAGACCATCGCTTCCTCGACAGCTTCCTGACCCTGCTGGGCGCAGCCATCGCGACGGCGGACACCTTCGAGGCGCGGCTGCGGCTGGGACGCTTCGCCGGGATGATCTCGGGCGAGGAAAACACCTACTTCCTGCGCGCCTTCGAGGCGCTGGGCGTCAGTCCCGCGGAGCGCGAGCAGCCGCAAGACACGCTCCCGACCGCAGGCTTCAAGTCGATCATGCGCGAAGCCGCGGCGACCCGCTCGTACGCGGCGGCGCTGGCGGTGCTGAACGTGGCCGAATGGCTCTACCTGGACTGGGCGGTCAAAGCGCCGCAGCCGTTGCCGAAGAACTTCGTCCATGCCGAATGGATCACGCTCCACGACAACCCGGCATTCCGCGATTTCGTAGGGTTCCTGCGTGCCGAGCTGGACCGCGTCGGACCCAGGCAGGCAGCGGTCACCACCGACTTCTTCCTGCGCACCGTGGCGCTGGAGCGTGCATTCTTCGACGCCGTCTACGAAGGGGAGGCGTAACCATGGATATCTTCGACCGCCTCAAGGCCGCCTGCGCGCCACAATGGGACAGCTACGTCAACCACGCCTTCGTGCGGCAGATGGGGGACGGCACCTTGGCCGAGGATGCCTTCCGGACGTATCTGGTGCAGGACTACCTGTTCCTCATCCAGTTCGCCCGAGCCTGGGCCCTGGCCGCCTACAAGAGCCGCCGCCCGACCGATATCCGCGCCGCCCAGGCGGGGTTGGCGGCGATTCTCGACGAGACCGACCTGCACCTGCGCCTGTGCGTCCGCTGGGATCTCTCGCAGGCCGACATCGAAGCCGCACCGGAACACCAGGCCACCGTGGCCTACACCCGCTTCGTCCTTGACTGCGGCGCCGCCGGCGACCTGCTCGACCTGCATGTTGCGCTGGCCCCCTGCGTGATCGGTTACGCCGAAATCGGCCGCAACCTGTCGGCCGGCGTCGACCTGGCCCAGCACCCGTATCGCGAATGGATCGGCGAGTACGCCGGCAACGGTTACCAGGGCGTGGCCAGCGCAGCGCGCCAGCACCTGGACGAACTGGCGGCGCGCAGCATGACCGAGCAACGGTTCGTCGAGCTCGCAGGGATCTTCGCGCAAGCCTCCAAGCTGGAAGCGGATTTCTGGCAGATGGGGTTGGAAGGGCGGGGGTAAGCTGAGTTGGGCCACGGCTTGCGCGGTTACCCTGGGCATGGCGTAAGACCTACCGGGGGGCGGGTGGCCGGTCTACCAGAGGCGGCTCCAGAGCCCTGCCAGGAGGTATTGCCTGGCGCAAGAGTGACCAGCACGGCAGGGACCGCAGGCGGCCCTACGACCGGCAGGTAAGCAGGCTACACGGCCGCGACACCTGCAGCAGCGAGCCTGGTCATGAAGTCAGCCAGAGAACCTTCGTATTCCCAGGTCTGGACGGTGTCATGCGGGCACTCGATGAAGATGTAGTCCTCGGTCACAGACAGTATGCGATCGACCTTGATGAGTTTCCTGACCCATGGCGCAGGGGGAAGGTCGACAATGATCAATTGTCTGTCGCTGTCGTAACCATGGTAGACCTTTGTTGCCCGAATATTCACCGCAATGAACGCCATGTCTTTACCTGCCTGATGATGGGATTGAAGATGAGTCAGTGATGCATACCACCGGTATGACCCCCTAGGACGGTAGATCCTGTAGCAGTCTGGACTTCAGTGCCCACATGATCTCGATCAGTTCCTCGAGCGCGGGAATACTGGTTCGTGCTTGCGGCCTCAACAATGAGACCTTGAACGGGATCAAGGGCACCAGGGGCAGGAACTTGATGTCAGCCGAGCCATTGAGCATGGCGGTGAATGGATCGATGATGGCCACGCCCAGTCCGCGCCTCACCATGGCCAATGCCGAGGCGGATACATTCGTTTCATAGGTATAGCTGGGATGGATTCCCGACTCGCGGGCCACGTGGTCGATGAACTGTCGTACCGGCGCGAAGGATGAATAGCAAATGTAGTCCGTGCGTGCCAGGTCCTCGAGCGAGACGCTGCTCTTGAGCGCGAACGGGTGGTCGACAGGAACGGCCACGACGTACGGGGACGTGCTGAATGTCTCGATCTTCAGGCCAGCCGTCTGGTACGGCATTTCGACGAAGCCGAAATCGATCTGTTGTGCCGTGGCGTACTCCTCGACCCTGCCGGAGGTTTGTACGCTGAGGGTGACCTTGATAGTGGGATGGGCTTTGTTGAACTCGGACATCGCGTAGGGCACGAAATCCAGACCCAGGGCCGGCATCGAGGCGATTGTGATATGGGAGTCCTGGCCCTTGCCCAGGCGAAACGCCGATTGACGTAGCGAATCGAGCGAAATATAGGCCCTCTGCACGTCTGCCATGAGGTCATGCGCATGTTTGGTTGGGGTGACCAATCCTTTCCTGCGCTCGAACAGTTGAACGCCAAGCTCGTGCTCGAGCTTGTCCAGGAGACGACTGACGGCCGGCTGGCTGCGACCGAGGATCACGGCCGCGCCACTGACCGTACCCGACAGCATGACCGCTCTGAACGCCGCGAAATAATTGAGGTTCATCGTTCAGGCATCCTACGGGCCCACGACCGGGCCAGTCCATGACAGCTCATTATCATCGTTGTTTGCCGCGACCTGGCCCAGGGATTTCCCGGGCGCGTCGCTCGCCTACAGGTTACTGCACAGCCGATAGGCATCCAATATGGCGGTGTTGATATTACGGCTGGAGACAGCATCGCCGATGCGATACAGCGCGAAGGCATCGTCGCCGGAAAGAGGCTGCGCGCGCCCCGCCACAAAGGCATCGAGGTCGATGACACCGTCATTGGCAGAACTCGCCCTGAGCTCGTGGTAGATATCGTCGAAGGGAAGGGTGCCTTGTTCCACCACCACGACATCGACTTCGAGCTGTTGTTCACGGGCAGTCAGCTCGTTGCACAGCGTGGCAACCAGACGGTCACCCGACCGAGCCACCGCGACCAGCCTGGACTCGAACTCCGGTGAAATGCTCAGCTCCACGAAGCGCCTTTTCCACCGGTACCGCTCGGCATAGGTGACTTCCTCGGCAAGCTGGCCATCGATCGAGCGATAGCAGACTTCCACACCCAGCCCTGCAAGACGCTCTGCGGCCAACGGCCCAGGATTGCGTCCGGTACCGTCGAAGACCAGCACCCGCTGGTGGGGACGCGGATTGAGGTTTCCAGACACCACGTCCCATGTCGAATGGCAGAGGTCGGCACCGGCAGCCAGCGAGATGTTGGGAAGCCCACCGGTAGCCAGGATCACCACATCGGCGCCGAGCGCTGCAATGTCGGCACTCTCAAGGTAGGAGTCGGTGTGCGTCCGGACACCCAGCCGGTCGAGTTCGGCAACTCGCCAGTCGACGATCCCGATCAGGTCCCGGCGCCAGCTGCCCCCCGCCCCCAGCAGGACTTGCCCGCCCAGTTGCGATGCCGCTTCATGCAGTGTCACCTCGTGGCCCCTCTGCGCACAGACCCTGGCGGCCTCGAGCCCCGCCGGGCCTCCACCCACGACGATGACCCGCTTGGCTGGCCCATCAGTCCTGGCGATCTTGTGGGACAGCGTGGTCTCCCGGCCACTCACGGGATTGTGCAGGCAGGACGGCCGCTGCGCGGACTGGCAATGGGACGCACCGATACATGGCCGGATTTCCTCCTCCCGGCCCGAGATGATCTTCTCGACCAGGTAGGGATCGGCGATCTGCGCGCGGGTCATCGCCGCCATGTCGATCTTGCCCTGCGAAACGGCGTAGCGTGCCGAGGCGACATCGGCCAGCCGCGCGGCATGGAACACCGGCAGTTGCACCGCCTGCTTGAACTGCCCGATGGCTTCGACCCAGGGCGCAAGGGGCGCGCCCATGCCCGGCATGTTCTCCATGACCAGGCCGCGGATAGTGTCCATCCCCCCATACACAGCGTTGAAGAAGTCGACCGCGCCCTCCCTCTGCAACCTGATACCGATCTCGATGCAGTCTTCGAGCGCAAGGCCACCGGCCGTGCCCTCGTCCACGCTCATGCGGATGCCGACGATGAAGTCATCCCCCACCGCCTTGCGAATCGCTTCATGCACCATGAGGGCGAATCGACAACGATTGTCCAGGCTGCCGCCAAACCGGTCGGTCCGCCGGTTGGTCAATGGCGAGAAGAACTGCCCGATCAGATGGCCGCCGGCAAGTGTCTCGATACCGTCGAGTCCGCCTTCCTTGCACCGCACCGCTGCGGCGGCATAAGCCTTCACCACCCGCGCGATATCGTGTTCATCCATTTCCTTGGGAATGCTTCGGTGGAGCGTCTCGCGGATGACCGAGGGCGCGATGGTGGGCAGTCGATCGCCGGCAAACGAGTCCCCCCTGCGGCCCAGGTGAGTGATCTGACACATCAGTGCGGCGCCTTGCGCATGCAGGCGACTGGAGAACGCCTGGAAATGAGGAATGATCTCGTCGGTGCCAACATTCAGTTGCCGAAAGATGTTGGGAGAGTCGCGATCGATGTTCGAGGACCCTCCGAACATCGACAGCGCCAACCCGCCCTTGGCCTTTTCCGCGTGGTACAACTGGTAAGCGGTCGTGGGCATGCCTCCTTCCTCGAGGCCACAGGCGTGACTGGTACTCATTATCCTGTTCCTGAGCACCAGGTTCTTGATTTTGAGCGGCTGCAGCAGCGGGTCATTCTTTTTCGAAGAGGCGATGATGTTGTCCATGAAAGTTTCCTTCTGGCAGCCGGGAGTATCACCTGGAACTTGAAGGTTCCGGGAGGCATTGCAAAGCGGGTTGGAAGACTAGAGAACCTGGCTCAGGAACTGCCGTGTTCGAGGGTCTTTTGCTTCATTGAATATCTGGTCTGGCGCGCCGTGCTCGACGATCAAACCACCATCGGTGAAATAGACATGGTCCGCGACCTCGCGCGCAAAACCCATTTCATGAGTGACCAGAATGCAGGTCATGCCCTCGGCGGCAAGTTCCTTGATGGTCACCAGCACTTCCTTTACCGTCTCGGGGTCCAGTGCCGCGGTGACTTCGTCGAACAACATGACTTCAGGTTGCATCGCCAGGCTCCGGGCGATGGCGACGCGCTGTTGTTGTCCGCCGGACAACTCGCCAGGATAGGCATGTTCTTTCCCGTCGAGCTTGACCTTCCTCAACAACTTACCCGCACGTTGCCGTGCTGAAGCTTCTGGTTCCTTCAACACCAGCAGCGGAGCGAGCATCACGTTTTCCAGCACGGTCTTGTGGGGAAACAGGTTGTACTGCTGGAAGACGATGCCTACTTTTCTTCGCAGTTGCGCAGTATCCAGCCTTGCATCATTGACCTCGATGCCGTCTACATTGATCGAGCCTTCCTGGATGTCGCTCAGGCCATTGATGCAGCGAATCAATGTCGACTTTCCGGAGCCCGAAGGCCCGATGATGCAGACGACCTCGCCCTTGCGCACATCCAGGGAGACCCCTTTCAATACTTGCAGGCTACCGTAGGCTTTCTTCACGCCTCGAATCGAAACGATTGGTTTGGAAGCATTCATCATCTTAACCCTCGCCGGAAGATACTCATTTCACCGAGTATTTTCTTTCCAGTCTTTTAGTCAGCAGCGCAATCGGATAGATATAGATGAAAAAGAGCGCCAGCAAGAAGAGATAGAAGGGAATCAGGAAGTCCGGGCGTCCACCAGCGGCTTCCATGGCCGCCTGCGCGCTGCCGACGGCTTCACGCACGCCGATGATCGCCGCCATGGGCGTCGCGAGCGCCAGCAGTGAATACCAGTTCATCCATGAAGGCAGTGCGCGCTTGATGCATTGCGGCAGGATCACATGCGTCATCGTCTGGTAGCGGCTGAGCCCCAGGCTGTTGGCGGATTCCCACTGGCCGCTGGGGATCGAGGCGATGGCGCCTCTCACCACTTCGCTCAGGTTCCCCATGACCGGCAACGTGAAGGCGAAGGTCGCCTTGAGCCAGTCGGGCAGATACACCGTCCCGGTACCGATGTCGACCTGCATTGGCAGCAAGTACATGACCGCAAACAGGAAGACCAGCCAAGGGGTGTTTCTGAACAAATTGGTAAGCCCCGAGGCGCACTTCCTGACCAGGTAGAAACGACTGGTCTGTGCCACCCCCAGGGGAACTCCCAGCAACGTGGCGAGAGCCATGGCGGCAAAGCTCATCAGCAGGTTCAGCCCATAGCCCTGGAGGATGTAGGGCGTCCATTTCCACAGGATCAGGATGGCGCTGTCTTGAGCGGAAGCTCCTGCCTTTAGTACCCCATACGCGACCACAGCGACCACCAGCAAGGCGACCGCGTGGTACCACTTCACGCTCCCCAGACGCAGTTCGAAGCGCTTTGCGCCTTCCTGGACTCGTTCTTCTGTCATTGTCCGAACCCCGGCACCTTGAGTTTCTTCTCAACCCGCGCAGCCACTCTTGCGATAATCGCGATGACTGCGATGTAGAAGACAAACAGAACGATGATCATCTCCGGCACATTGACGTTATCGGACCAGACCTGATTCAGCACATAGGTCATTTCAGGCACGGAAATGACATAGGCGAGCGACGTGGTCTTTGCCAGACTGATGATGTTGGAGACCAGGGAAGGGAAGGATGTCCTGAGCGCCAATGGCAACAACACATGGCGGTTGATCTGCCAGCGACTGAGGCTCAGGCTTTCGCACGCCTCGAGCGTCGACCTGGGCACAGCCTCGATGCCGGCCCTGAAGATCTCGATATTGTAGGCACCGCCGAATGCACCGAGCGCAATGACTGCCCAGGCGAACGAAGACACCAGCGGTTGGCTGTATCCCCCCATGTCGACCTGTGGCGTAAGACTGCCCAGGCCAAAATAGAAGAACAGCAACTGCACCATCGGCGGCGTGTTTCGAAAGACCTGGACATAGGCCTCGACTGCTATCCTGACAACCGCGATCCTCGACCGTTGCAGGGTAGTCCCGCCCAGCCCGATCATCACGGAAATAACGATCACGCAGAACATCAGTTGAAGTGAAGTAAGGGCTCCGGAAACGAATCGGTCGAACTCGTACGCATCATAGAACACGTTGAAATTCAGCCCGGTCTTTTCGTACAAGTCTCGAAAGAACTCTGCAATAGCTTCAACCATATCCCCTCCGACAACTCAGGCAACGGGAATCAATTTTTTCCAATCGACGAGCTATTGTTCAGGGTTGTCCTGGAGATGTTTTTCATGCTGTTGCGCGAACCATGCGGCTGGCTTGAGCTCATAGGTCTTTTCAAGCGCTATCAGCTTGCCGCTTGTATGCCAGCGATAGGCCATGCCGGACATGAACACGCCCCAGGGCTTGTCCAGGTCCTGGAGAGCGACCGCGGCGCCCCAGGGATTGTTGTAAAGCACGTCAACGGGCATTTCATAGCCCGCCCACTCTGGCAGCTTCAGGTCGGCCTGGATGCCCACGTCGTCGTAGAGCCAGGCCACGCACTTGCCCGAGCGCAGCGCCTCCTTGCCTTCGGGGTTGCCTGTGAACGCGACGATCCTGGTCTTGTACTGCTGCTCCACTTTCTTGTTGTAGACCACGCCCTGCTTGGCGCAAACCGGCTTGCCGGCGATGTCCTTCCAGTCCTTGATCACGCCTTGCCTGGCCATCATGGTGGGGCCGGAGGTCCAATAGGCGGGTTCGATGATGCCCACCACCTTGCGGCGCTCCGGCGTGTCGTACATCCCCGCCAGGAGCAGGTCGACCTTACCTTGCTCGAGGAAGTGCATGCGGTTGGCCGATGTCACTACCACCGGCTCGAGCTTGACGCCCAGGTGGTCGGCCACGTCCTTGGCCAGATCCACCTCGATGCCTTGCATCGAGCCGTCGGTAGCCGGATAGGACCAGGGCTTGAACGAGCCCTGGACTCCAACCCTCAGGACGCCGCGCTCGACAATCTCGGCAAGGCGGTCTTCTGCTGCCTGGGCATTCAGTGACAAGAGGGGAGATGCGAGCGTTGCAAGCAAGGCGATTGCGACCGGGACCGATGCAGTTTGACTACATTTCATAGAGTCTATTCCTCTCAGGCGGTGAGCACAGATCTTGGGCAGACATAGAATAGGCACAACGGTAGTCGAACTGTCGGGCGGCGTACTTATTCTTATGTATCGTCCCTTGACGTGCTCTCGATACTCTCAGAGATGTTCTTTTACGTAAAATCAGAAGTTTGAAGTTCGGTATGCGTTCTCTGCATAACGGACTTTGGGTGGAATGATTATCATCTAAGGTATTTACTGTAACAGTGGTGCTGTCGCTTGATCAGCTACTCGGATGCCTAACTTTCGCCTGAGGATCGCCGCATGCATGACTACACCCTGAAGTACCTCTTCACAGGGGAAGCGCGCACCTACCATCTGGCACTCAAGCAGCCTGAGTTGTCCCCCTACGAGGCAGCATTGCATCTGTTGCAGCTACATTTTGGCGATGCAGAAAACGGCCTTGTCGTGCCTGCCGCGGACGCGACGGCACAGGAGATCCTGGAGCAGGCCGAGCGGGTCGGGCTGACGCAGATCGAGGTGTTCGACAATCCCCCGACCGATTGAGATCGGCCTTGGATCGACCTGTGCTGAAGGCAGCCCCTGGTCACGGATGATCCCGCCTATCCGACACGGTGAATTCCCCTGCCGGACATGGTGTCGATCCCAGGCAAACCATCCAAACTGCAGAAGAGGGGTCAGCATGAATACCCGTCCCACAGACCTGACATTCCTGTCCCTGTACCCGGGCGATCGATTTACCACTGCCACGGATGACCGCCTCTTTACCAAGCTCAGTGATCGACACGCGCGGGAGCACAGCGTGCACTCGATCAACCTCAAGGAAGAGGGCTTTGGCTATGGCGAGGACGAGATCGTCATGTTTCCGGCCGATACGCCCGTTTGCTATGTCCCTATTGGAGGACCATTGAGAGTGGGGGGCTAGGGTTGCATACCGCCAAGCGCCTGCAGGTTAACAACGCGGCTTGACCTGTCACAACTCGGGCTACGAGCAGAGCTTCGTGCCGCCGGCCGCTGCCATCGAACGTATCGAGGTGGTGCGCGGACCGATGTCGTCGCTGTTCGGCTCGGATGTGATCGGCGGGGTGATCAATGTGATCACCCGGGAGGGCTGAGGGGCATGGACGGTCTGGGCTGGACAGGAGAAGGCGGGGGATATTACTACGAGTCATTATCATTTGTATCTTTTCAGAGCCACTCCTTTTTTCAGAGTGCAGCCTGACGCACGTGCTTGACCAGCAGCTTCTCCAGTACCTCCCACATCACAGGATCCGTACTGAACGCCACATTGAACCGCATCCAGCCGGTGGCCTGGGCGTCGACCATGAACAGTTGGCCAGGGCCGAGCATGATGCCTTGCTCAAGGGCGTCGTCGAGCAAAGCGGCGCTGTCGGGGATGGCGGGGTGGTGGGTCCAGATATACATGCCCTCGTCCGACTCGACAAACAGCTCGAAGCCCAGCCGGTGCAATTGCCGGCCGACCTCCTGGTGGGCTTCGGCCAGGCGTTGGCGCAGCCGCTTGAGGTGCTTGCGCCAGCGGCCGTCGATGATCGCGGCATACACCACGCGCTCCATGACCTGGGAGGTGGTCAGCCCGGAGCGCATCTTCAGGCGCAGCAGCTGCTGCATCAGGTCGGGGTTGGCCAGCAGGTAGCCAACACGCACGTTGGGCGAGATGCTTTTCGAGTAGCTGCCCACATAGACCACCTGCCCCAGGTGGTCGAGGCTGGTCAGGCAGGGCTGCGGCTCACTGATCATGTCGGCATACAAGTTGTTTTCCACCAACCGGAATCCGTGCTGGTTGGCCAGCTGCAACAGGCGGTGCAGCTGCGCCAGCGGCGTGCGCGAGCAGGTAGGGCTGTGCAGGTGCGGCTGGGTGAAGAATACCGTCGGCCGGTGATCCGCCAGCAGCCGCTCAAGCTGATCGAGATCGTAGCCGGCCGGCGTGCGCGGCACGCCGATCAGGGTCGCGCCCTGGAAACGCAGGATACTCATGAGGTTCGGATAGCCGGGGTCGTCCACCAGTACCACGTCACCGGGGCGAACCAAGGTGCGAACCGCCAGGTCCAGCGCCTGGCTGGCTCCGTGGGTGAGCATCAGCTGGGCTGGGTTGGCGACGATGCTCAGGTCCTGCTGCAGGTTTTGCGCGGTCAGCGTGCGCAGTTCCGGCAAGCCCATGGGGTCACCATAGCCGGTAAGCTCCATGGGGCTTCCTGCCACTTGGCGCAGGCCGCGGCGCAGGCCGTCCTCGTACATCCAGGCGTTGGGCAGCCATCCACATCCGGGCTTGTACGCCAGCTGGCGGGTTTCGAAGATCTGCTGCAGGTACCATTCGGAATTGAACGTCGGCCGGGCAGGGCCTGCTGTCAGGTTCTGGCTTTCACGTATTTCGCCTGCCGCCCGGTTGACGAAGAACCCTGCATTGCCACGGCTGACCAGAAGACCCTGGGCTACCAAGCGGTCGTAGGCCTCCACCACGGTAAAGGTGCTCACCGAATAGGTTGCGGCAAATGCCCGGATGGAGGGGACCTTGGCACCGGGCTTGAGGGTCTGGGTTTCGATCAGTTCACGCAACCCATCGATGATCTGGTTGACCAGCGGGGTCGAGGAATCTGGGCGTAGTTCGAGCATTCGGGAGCTGCCTTCAGGGTTGCGTAACGCCAAGCGCCTGCAGGTAAACGCGGGTGTATTGCATTGGCGGCCTGTACAGTGCAGCTCAGATTTCACTGCGCTGTGCATGGCTCTATGTGTCATACATTTTTACATTAGGTGCCAGATATCGCCAGATAAAGCACGACATAGCGTCATGAACAATCACAATGCAACCGCTGCTTTACCGATGGGGCTGTTCCCCTTCACTTCTTTCGACACGACGGGCCGCTCTGCCACGAACGTTTCCCGTCCTGCCATTGCACCGTTCGGTCGGCCCGAGGTCTTCGCTTCGGCCGCGTAGCAGGCTTGCCGCCACGGAAGGCCTGGGCGCGCGGTCGTGCACGCCATCCTGCTCACACAGCACTGATGAATGGGTGAAACCGCCACTTGCGCGGTTTTGCGAGTTTCCTTGGATAAAAAGAAACACGGGGTAGACTACTGATGGACGCAACATCAACAACCATATCCAGCGCCAAGGGGGCGTCGGAGAGCAAGCTGAATGCTTCGCTCAAGCCGCGCCACCTGACGATGATGTCGATCGCCGGGGTCATCGGCGGCGCACTCTTCGTCGGCTCCGGCAGCGTAATCCACAGCGCCGGCCCTGCGGCCGTGCTGGCGTACCTCGCGGGCGGCATCCTGGTGGTGCTGATCATGCGCATGCTTGGCGAAATGGCCACGTCCTCGCCCGACACCGGCTCCTTCTCCACTTACGCTGACCGTGCCATCGGCCGCTGGGCCGGTTTCACCATCGGTTGGCTGTACTGGTGGTACTGGGTCATCCTGATGGCCTGGGAAGCCTATGTGGCGGGCAAGATCCTGCATGGCTTCTTCCCGGGGGTGAGCGTCAATGTCTTCGTGCTGGCCACGACCTTGCTGCTGATCACCGTCAACTTCTTCAACGTCAAGCATTACGGTGAATTCGAGTTCTGGTTCGCCTTGATCAAGGTGATCGCGATCGTCTGCTTCCTGATCGTCTGCGGCTCTGCGGTACTGAACATCTGGCAGTTTGGCGAGGTGCGCGGCATCACCCACCTGACGGCTGAGGGCTTCATGCCCAACGGCATCACAACGGTGATCGGCGCGTTGCTCGGGGTGATGTTCGCCTTCCTGGGCGCCGAGATCGTGACCATCGCCGCCTCCGAATCCAAGGACCCGGCCGGCCAGATCGTCAAGGCCACCAACTCGGTGGTGTGGCGTGTGTGCCTGTTCTACGTCGGTTCGATCTTCCTGATCGTCTGCCTGGTGCCGTGGAACGACCCGCATCTGGGCGTTTCGGGCTATGGTGCCTACCGCCGTACCCTTGAGCTGCTGGGCGTGCCGTATGCCGAGCTGCTGATGAACTTCGTGGTGCTGACCTCGGTGAGCAGCTGTCTGATCTCGGGCCACTACACGGCCTCGCGGATGCTGTTCTCCCTGGCCCAGCGTGGCGATGCGCCGTCGTTCTTCAAGATCACTCGCGCCGGCACGGGTGTACCGGTGTTCGCCATCATCGGCTCATGCGCCGTGGCGGTAGTCTGTGCCCTGATCAACTTCAGCGAAGCGCTGCGTCCCAAGGATGTACTCGATACGCTGATGAACACCACCGGCATGATCGCGTTGCTGGTGTACCTGGTCATTGCCTTCTCGCAGTTGCGCATGCGCCGCAAGCTGCTGGCCGAGGGCAAGGAGATCCGCTTGAAGATGTGGCTGTTCCCGTGGCTCACCTACCTGGTGATCGCCTTCATCGTGACCTGCCTGGTGGTAATGGCCTTCATGCCTGACTACCAGATTCTGGTGGTTTCCACTGGCATCGCAGCTCTGGTAGTTGTGCTGATGGGAGTGATTCACCAGTACCGCAGCGCCAAGCGTCTGGCCTGACTGACGCCACCGGCCCGCTCAGGGCCGGTTTCCGTTCGCGGGCGGACTCAACGGCCAGTGGCCGGCAGGTTCGCCAGCATACTCGCCTGATCGCGCGCCCGGCTGCAGCACTGCCAGCGCCAGGCATCTTCAAGCATCTGTTGCAGGCCATGCCGGGCTTTCCAGCCGATCTGGAGCGCCGCCTTGGCCGGGTCCGCCCAGCAGCGGGCAATATCCCCCTCCCGCCGCGCTTCGAAACTCAAGGGTATCCTGATCCCCGAAGCCTGTTCGAACGCCTTCACCACCTCCAGCACCGAATAGCCACGGCCCGTGCCGAAATTCCAGACGTGCACGCCGGTTTCATGGCTCAGGTAGTCCAGGGCACGCACATGCCCGTCGGCCAGGTCCGCCACATGCACATAATCCCGCACGCCGGTGCCGTCGGGCGTTGGATAATCGTTGCCGAATACCTTGAGCACCGCGCGCTCGCGGGCCGCCACCTGGAGCAGATAGGGCAGGAGATTGTTGGGCGTGTCGTTGGGCCGCTCGCCCAGCTTGCCGGAGCGGTGCGCCCCGATCGGATTGAAATAGCGCAGCAATCCCACCGACCAGCGCGAATCCGATGCGGCGGTGCTACGCATCACATGCTCGGCCATGAGCTTCGACTGGCCATAGGGATTGGTGGGCTGACCGGTGGGACAGGTCTCGGCGATAGGCATGTGCGGGCAGTCGCCATAGACCGTGGCGGATGAGCTGAACACCAGCCGAAACACCCCCGCATCGGCCATTGCCTGGCACAGCGTGACACTGCCGCCGACATTGGTCGCGTAGTAGCGCAGCGGCTCGCGCACGCTCTCGCCGACGGCCTTGAGCCCGGCGCAGTGCACCACCGCCTCGATGGGGTATTCCCTGAACAGGCGATCGAGCGTACGTCGTTGCCGCACGTCCGCCTGCACGAAGCCTGGCGTTTTGCCAGCTACGCTGGCTATCAGGCCCAGCGTCGTCCTTGAGCTGTTGCACAGGTTGTCGAGGATAAGCACCTCGTCGCCATTGTTCAGCAGTTCTACGGCCACATGAGCGCCTATGTAGCCTGTACCTCCGGTCACCAGAATCATCGATAAGCCTCCTTGTTTGCCAGGGACCGTTGTCATCGGCATGCCGCCAGTTGGCGGACTCGCATCCATGCGCACGTTCGAGACTGCGGCTTGTTATGCAGAGGGCTTCGCGGCGCGGCAGGAGTTCAAGGCAGTTTGACAGGCGGGCAATGCAGCTCATCGGGTGAGTGAAAAGCACGCTGAACGCCCGCTCGGGGCGATGGCTCCAACTGCTTACATGGAGGTGCAGGGATCGTGGTGCCCGCAGCGCTCAGCGCAAGGATTGATCTCGCGGTGTCGGGACGTCCCCGGTATTGATATTCATACAAAGGAAGCGCGCATGAATCAGCCAGAACATCTTTTGCAGCCTGACCCCCGCATCACCAATCCAAAGCCTGTCCAGGCCGTCGCGTTGCGCCCGACATTGTTGTGCCTTTCTCATCTGCGCTGGGGCTTTGTCTACCAGCGCCCGCAGCATGTGATGTCGCGGCTGGCCCGCGACTATGACGTGCTGTTTTTCGAAGAGCCGCTGTTCGAGGACACGCCCACACCGTGGCTCGAGTCCTATCGCGGCGCCGACGGCGTCAGCGTTCTGGTACCCAGATTGCCCCACGGCCTGGATGAGTCGCAGATCAATGCGGCCCTGCGAGGCTTGCTCGACGTCCGCCTTTCACAGCAGGGCAGCTGCGAGCTGTTGCTGTGGTACATCACCCCGATGAGCCTGGCGTTCACCCGGCACCTGCAAGGCCGGGTGGTGATATTCGACTGCATGGACGAGCTCTCGGCCTTCAAGAACGCTCCTACCGCGCTTCTGGACATGGAGCGAGAACTGCTGGCCCGCGCCGACGTGGTATTTACCGGTGGCTACAGCCTGTGGGAGGCCAAGCGCGAGCACCATGACAATGTCCATCCCATGCCCAGCAGCGTGGATATCGCCCACTTCGGCAAGGCACGGGGCAGCTTGCCCGAGCCCGCCGACCAGGCGGGCATCGGCCGTCCCAGGCTGGGTTTCTTCGGGGTGATCGACGAACGTTTCGACATCGAGCTGGTACGCGAGCTCGCGGCGCAGCGTCCCGACTGGCAGATCGTGCTGCTCGGGCCGGTCGTCAAGATCGACCCCGACACGCTGCCGCGCGCCCCGAACCTCCACTATCTGGGCGGCAAGCAATACGACGAGTTACCGGCGTACCTGTCTGGCTGGGATGTGGCGCTGATGCCGTTTGCCCTGAACGAGTCGACCCGCTTCATCAGCCCGACCAAGACGCCTGAATACCTCGCCGGCGGCTGTCCGGTCGTATCCACGCCGATCCGCGATGTGATCACAGGCTATGGCGACAGTGGAGTCGTCAGCATCGCCGACTCGCCCGAGGCGTTCATCGTTGCCATCGAGGCCGCGCTAGACGTCAATGCTGATGCCCAAGCATTCGTCCAGCGGGCTGACAAGGCCTTGGACGGCAAGTCGTGGGACAAGACCTGCG
Organism: Pseudomonas fluorescens; assembly: GCF_902498185.1. Classification (GTDB taxonomy): domain Bacteria; phylum Pseudomonadota; class Gammaproteobacteria; order Pseudomonadales; family Pseudomonadaceae; genus Aquipseudomonas; species Aquipseudomonas fluorescens_BS. Next base: position 822,827 of record NZ_CABVIX010000001.1, read on the forward strand.
CCTCGATGAAGGAGCGGATCGAATGCCACAGATAACCCTTGAATCGGCCATTGACGGCCCCTCCCAGTGTCCGGCCGCGCAAGGCTACGACTACCTGATCGTGGGCGCGGGCTTTGCCGGCAGCGTGCTGGCCGAGCGGCTTGCCGCCGGCATGAACCGCACCGTGCTGCTGATCGACCGGCGCCCGCACATTGGCGGAAACGCCTACGATCATCTGGACGAAGCCGGCATTCTGGTGCACCGCTACGGGCCGCATATCTTTCACACCAATGCGGCCCGTATCGTCGACTACCTGTCGCGCTTTACCGAGTGGCGGCCCTATGAGCACCGGGTACTGGCCGAGGTGGATGGGCAGCGGGTGCCCATCCCGATCAACCTCACCACGCTGAACATCCTGTACGGACTGTCGATGAACGAGATCGAGGCCCAGGCGTTTCTTGCCCAACGGGCAGAACCGGTCGCGTCGATCCAGACTTCCGAGGATGTGGTGATCAACCAGATCGGCCAGGAACTGTACGAGAAGTTTTTCCGCGGCTACACCCGCAAACAGTGGGGGCTCGATCCTTCGCAGCTGGACCGCTCGGTGACCTCGCGCGTGCCGACCCGTACCGACACCGATGACCGCTATTTCACCGACCGCTTCCAGATCATGCCACTGCAGGGTTATACGCGGATGTTCGAGCGCATGCTGGATCTGCCGGCCATCGACGTGCTACTGGGCACCGATTTCAAAGCCGTGCGTGACCGGGTGGAGTATCGCCATCTGGTGTTTTGCGGGCCGGTCGACGAGTATTTCGACTACTGCTTCGGGCGCTTGCCCTACCGCTCGTTGCGTTTTGAACATGCGACCCTGGAGCAGGAACAGTTCCAGCCGGTGGCCGTGGTCAATTATCCAGACGAGGCCGTGCCCTACACGCGCATCACCGAATACAAGCACCTTACCGGCCAGGTGCATCGGCATACCAGTGTCACCCGTGAGTATCCTTGTGCCGATGGCGACCCGTATTACCCGGTACCACGCCCGGAAAACGCAGCGCTCTACAAACGCTACAAGGCCCTGGCCGATGAGACCCCGGGGGTCACGTTCCTGGGGCGCCTGGGGACCTACAAGTACTACAACATGGACCAGGTGGTAGGGCAGGCACTGGCCTTGTACCAGCGCATTGCCCAAGCGGCGGGCGTTGCGTTGGAGCCCCACGAGGTCGAGCCCGGTTGACTGGCATGGGCGAAGCAGGCCTCCCGCTGTCGGGAGGGCTGTTCCAGAGCTTCCTGATGGCGGGCTACGAGTGCTCGACGCACCGGCGGCGTGATGGCCAGCGGCTGGACTTGCTCCAGGCCACTGGTCACGCACAGTGGGCGGAACGCGATTACCGTCAGCTGGCAGAACTGGGAGTGCGCTGTGCCCGTGACGGGTTGCGGTGGCACCTGATCGACCGCCCGGGCGCAGGCTATGACTGGAGCAGTTTTCTGCCCATGCTTCGGGCTGCAAGGAACAGTGGGGTGCAGGTGGTCTGGGACCTGTGCCATTACGGCTATCCCGATGACCTGGACATCTGGCGGCCGGCCTTTGTCGAGCGGTTCGCGCGCTTCGCTGGCGCGGTCGCACGGGTGATGCGCGAGGAGGGCATCGAGACGCCGTTCTATTCGCCGATCAACGAGATTTCCTTCTGGAGCTGGGCCGGTGGCGATGTTGCCTACTTCAACCCCGGGGGCCATGGGCGTGGTCAAGAGCTCAAGCATCATCTGGTGCGTGCCAGCATCGCGGCGATCGAAGCTATCCGTGAAGTCGTGCCCAGCGCGCGGCTGGTCCAGTGCGATCCCTTGATCAATGTCCTGCCCTCGTCGCACCGCGTCGATGACATCGATGCAGCGGAAGGGTATCGGCTGGCACAGTTCGAGACGTGGGACTTGTTGACGGGCAGGCTCTGGCCAGGGCTGGGGGGGCGGGAAGAGTACCTGGATATCCTCGGCGCCAATGTCTATCCCTACAACCAGTGGGTTCACAATGGCAGCAAGATCGCGTTCGGGGATCCGCAGTTTCGACCGCTGGCAGGCATGCTGAGCGAGCTGTATGCGCGTTATCGGCGGCCGATCCTGCTGGCTGAAACGGGTGCCGAGGACATCTTGCGCGTGCCGTGGCTGCGGTATGTGGCTGAGCAACTGGCGTTGGCGCTGCAACGGGGGCTGCCGGTGGTGGGGGTATGCTGGTATCCGTGGCTGGATTATCCGGGCTGGGATGATGAGCGGTACTGTCCTGCGGGTGTGTTCGGGTATCCGGATGGGCAAGGCGAGCGGGCTGCTTTCCATCCGCTGTGGGTGGAGATGCAAGCCCTGCAGGAGCGATTTGCAGGCGTGGCGGTGGTTGGGGCGCGTTGAGGAGGTTGTCCTCTGGATACATTGGAATTGAACGGTGCGGGCGTGATCAGGGTCTCTGACTGGGCATTCGCACAAGGATCTGTTGTCATGCCCAACCTGGAAAACCTGCTCGAGGAACTCTTGCTTGCCCGTGGCCCCGGAGGCCAGGAGGACGAGGTCCGGATGATCTGCCAACGTGAACTCGCGCCCCTCTGCGACGAGGTCATGGTCGACCGAGCGGGCAATGTCCGCGGCGTGATCCGCGGCGCTGGCAGTCCTGATCCCGAGACGGCGATCCGGGTCATGGCGCATCTGGACGAAATCGCCATGATGGTCCGTAAGGTCAGGTCCGACGGCACCCTTGAGGTGGTTGCGCTGGGCGGCGCCGAGCCGATCTGCTTTGGCGTCTGCCCGGTCGAGATCCTCGGCGATACGGGATGCCTGCCAGGGGTGCTGTCCTACGGCTCCATGCACAACAGCGGCTGTACGCCAAGCGGACGCGATGTGCTGGCGGGTAACGTGCAGTGGCAATACGTGCATGTGGTCACCCGGTGTTCATCCGCGGAGCTCGAGGCACAAGGCGTGCGGCCCGGCAGCCGTGTGGTGCTGGCCCGGCACTGGCGCCGGCCTTTCAACGTAAAGGACTGCGTGGCGGCGCACTTTCTTGATGACCGCGCGCCCATGGCGGCCGTGCTGCTGGCCGCGCGGCAGCTAGGAAAACGAAGGGCAGAGCTTGCACAGGACGTGTGGTTTGTCTTTACCACGCTTGAAGAAGAGTCCAACGCGGGCGCCATGTACGCAGCCTCCCGAGTGCCCGGCGATACCACCCTGGCGGTGGAAGTGGGGCCGGTGCTTGAGGAGTACGGCACGCAGCTGTCGGCGGACCCGATCATCAATGTCGGTGACCAGAAGGACTACTACACCCGCTCGGTGGTCAATGCACTGATCGCTGCCAGCCGCCGAGCGGGCTACGAGCCGCAGGTGGCTCTGCTGGTGGATTTCGCGTCCGATGCCAGTGCCGTGATGAGCCAGGGCACCGTGGCACGGGCGGGCTGCCTGGCCATCCCGACCGAAAACACCCATGGTTTCGAGATGGTTCTGTATGAGGGTATCAAGGCCTGCGCCGCGACCTTGACCGAATTTCTCCTGCAACCGCCGGTCGACGCGGTATGACGGCTACCAGAGCGCCGTCGCACCTGCGCCGATCACCCGCTTGAACACCCTGATCGCCTCATCCACCTGCGCCAGGTCGGTATAGCGCCCGAGGCTCAGCCGCACGCTGCTGCGTGCCTGGGCTTCATCGAGACCCAGGGCGAGCAGCACATGGGAGGCGGCGTTGGCGGCGGAATTGCAGGCCGAGGTCGAAGACAGTGCCAGGTCGCCCGCCAGGGCAGTGCTGTTGAAACCCTTGGCCTCGATACGCAGGTTCAGGGTGTGCGCAATGCGCTGTTCAGGGCTGCCGTTAAGCGTGACCCCAGGCAGGCTGAGCAAGCCTTCGCGCAGTCGCTGGCTGAGCTGAGCAATGCGCTGGCATTCGCGGTCACCGGGCTGGCCGGCGAGGGCGAAGGCGCTGCCCATGCCGACGATCTGATGGGTGGCCAGGGTACCCGAGCGTAAGCCGCCTTCATGTCCGCCCCCGTGGATCTGCGCCCGCAGCGCCGGACGCGCACGGGGTCCGACATACAGCGCGCCTATGCCCTTGGGGCCATAAACCTTGTGGGCGGAAAACGACATCAGGTCCACCGGTACCTGCCCCAGGTCGATCAGCACCTTGCCTACGGCCTGAGCGGCATCCACATGCAAGAGTGCACCGTGTTCACGGACAATGTCGCCAATGCTGGCGAAGTCGGTGATCGTTCCGAGCTCGTTGTTTACCGCCATCAGCGACACCAGCACGGTTTCTGGCCGCAATGCGGCGCAGACAGCCTCCGGCTGGATCAGCCCCTGTGCATCCGGCGCCAGCCGTGTGACCGCAAAGCCAAGCCGTTCGAGCTCATAGACGGTATCCAGCACGGCCTTGTGTTCCAGCACACTGGTAATCAGATGGCGGCGTGCGCCCGCGCTCTGGGCGATGCCCTTGAGGGCGAGGTTGTTCGATTCGGTAGCCCCGGAAGTCCACACCACGTCCTCTGGCCTGGCACCCACACGCTCGGCAACCTGCTGGCGAGCCTGCTCGACGAGCGTTCGCGCAGCCTGGCCGAAAGCATGGCCGCTGGAGGCAGGGTTGCCGAAGTTGGACTGCCGGCCCAGACAGGCGACCATGGTCTCGATGACCCTCTCGTCAACGGGAGTGGTGGCGGCGTAGTCGAAATAAAGCGGGGGCTTGGTCATGGCGGCGGCGGATCCCTTGGAGGTCAGGACGCCGTTGTCCGGCGATCGATGGAAAAATGGTACTAGCCTGCCGCTGGAAATATTTATTATTTCATCAGCTGAAAGCTGATAAATGCGAAATATGTTTCCTTCTTTTGGCGCTGGAGAAGAAAATAATTTCCAGGTTTGATGTTTTCTATAAATCTATATTCCTTGTAGTTATATGATAGTTGGTGCGCTTTCAGACGTTGTGACTTCCAGAGCCGGGCCTCCTAAGCCTCTTGCTCTTCCCGCGCCACGACCACCTGACACAGTTCGATGATCTGCTCGCGCATCCAGCGGTTGGCCGGGTCCTGGTCAGTGCTCTCATGCCAGTAAAGATGTGTCTCGAGTGCTGGTACCTCTACCGGCAGACCCAGGTAGCGCAGCTGGTGACGGCGGGCGAAGCGCTCGGGGACGGTCATCACCATGTCGGTTTGCTGCAGCACCTGGGAGGCCATCAGGTAATGCTGCGAACGCAGGGCGATCCGGCGCTGCACCCCCATCTTGCCCAGCGCCAGGTCCACGTAGCCGAGCCCGTTGCGGCGGCTGGAGATATGGATGTGGGTCAGGCCCAGGTAGCGCTCCAGGGTCAGCTGAGTGCCGGTCAACGGGTGACCGGGGCGCATGGCGCACACGTAGCGGTCCTGCATGAGCCTGACGTGGCGTACCTGCGGATCGGTGTTGAGCGGGGCGTCAATGGCGAAGTCGAGACGCCCCGCAGCCAGTTCTTTGGTGGTCTCGCGGCGCTTGCATGAAAAACTCTCGATTACCAGGGCAGGGGCCAACCGCCGTAGGCGCTGGAACAGCGGCGGCAGGATCACCGCCTCGGTCAGGTCGGTCATGCTGATGCGAAACGTCTTGTTGGCCTGCAGCGGGTTGAAAATGCGGCTTTCCTGCACCGAGATACGCAGCAGGGCCAGGGCATTGCGGACCGGACCGATGATGTTCTGCGCCATCGGGGTAGGCACCATGCCTTGGGCGGTGCGCACGAACAGCGGGTCGTTGAAGGTTTCGCGCAGCCGGGACAAAGCGTTGGATACCGCAGGCTGGGTAATGCCGACAATCTGACCTGCACGGGTGAGATTGGCTTCGGTGTAGATCGCGTCAAAGACGATAAACAGGTTCAGGTCGACTTTGCTGAGGTTCATGGGCGCCGCTCGTTGTTGATCTTATCGGCCGATCTTATATGGGTTATGAATGGTAATACACGTAGAAAATAGGTTAGGTGGATCGGGTTCGCTGATCTAGGCTTTGCCCATGATTCTGATCTCGTGAGGTGCACCCATGGATTTCGCCTATTCGCCCAAGGTCCAGCAGCTGTGCGAACGCGTTACCGCGTTCATGGATGCGTATGTCTATCCCGCCGAAACCGTATTCGAACGCCAGGTGGCCGAAGGTGACCGCTGGCAGCCCACTGCGATCATGGAAGAACTCAAGGAGAAGGCGCGGGCCGAAGGGCTCTGGAACCTGTTTCTGCCCGAGTCGGCGTACGGCGCTGGCCTGACCAATCTTGAATACGCTCCGCTTGCCGAAATCATGGGCCGCTCGCTGCTGGGCCCCGAGCCGTTCAACTGCTCGGCGCCCGACACCGGCAACATGGAGGTGCTGGTGCGCTATGCCAGTGATATGCAGAAACGCCAGTGGCTCGAGCCGCTGTTAGGTGGCGAGATTCGTTCCGCCTTTGCCATGACGGAACCCGAAGTCGCTTCCTCGGACGCCACCAACATGGCCGCCACCGCCGTGCGCGACGGCGGCGAATGGGTGATCAACGGGCGCAAGTGGTGGACCTCGGGGGCCTGCGATCCACGCTGCAAGATCATGATCTTCATGGGCCTGAGCAATCCCGAAGGCCCGCGCCACCAGCAGCACTCGATGATCCTCGTGCCCACCGACGCGCCGGGCGTGAAGATCGTCCGCCCGCTGCCGGTGTTCGGTTACGACGATGCCCCACATGGGCATGCGGAGGTGCTGTTCGAGGATGTCCGCGTGCCGTATGAAAACGTCCTGCTCGGCGAAGGCCGAGGCTTCGAGATCGCCCAGGGCCGCCTTGGCCCTGGTCGTATCCACCACTGCATGCGCTCAGTCGGCATGGCCGAGCGTGCGCTCGAATTGATGTGCAAGCGTTCGGTCGAGCGCCGCGCTTTCGGCCAACCCCTGGCGCGCCTGGGTGGCAATATCGACAAGATCGCCGACTCGCGCATGGAAATCGACATGGCGCGGCTTCTGACCCTCAAGGCCGCCTACATGATGGACACCGTCGGCAACAAGGTCGCCCGCAGCGAGATCGCGCAGATCAAGGTAGTCGCGCCCAACGTCGCGTTGCGGGTGATTGACCGCGCGATCCAGATGCATGGCGGGGCGGGGGTGAGCGGTGATTTTCCGCTGGCGTACATGTATGCGATGCAGCGCACATTGCGCCTGGCGGATGGGCCGGATGAGGTGCATCGGGCGGCGATTGGGAAAATCGAGGTCGGGAAGTACAAGGGCTGAGCTGTGCCGCAGGGGACTGTCAGATTTTTTGTGTGCGGGCCGGTAACGGCCTGCCGTCAGGCAGGCCTTGATTCACCAGGTCGGCCTGATGAACCGATCTCCGTACAAAACCGCAAATTGATTCATTGCACTTTTCCAATCATGCGCCGCCGAGCCCCAGTTTGCTGTGATGTTTCGAAGCCCCAGCCAGATCAGTTTGGTGGCCGCGTCGTCATTCGGGAAGTGGCCACGGGTCTTGATGATCTTGCGCAGCTGAGCATTGATACTCTCGATGGCATTGGTGGTGTAGATCACCTTCCGGATGGCGGGCGGGAACACAAAGAAGGGAATCACGCGATCCC
>NZ_CABVIX010000002.1 GCF_902498185.1 Pseudomonas fluorescens
TTGGCTCAGCAATCTCAAATGACTACTATGATTACTCATGTGGTCACTTGTGATGCTGATAATCTTGCAGACTATCAGTCCGTACTCACAAGCACCCACACGAATTGCTTGATTCAATTGTTAAAGAGCGGTTGGTTCGAAGCGCTTGGCTTGCTGAACCGAGGTGCGCATTCTACGCTTTCCTCTAAGCCTGTCAAGCGTTTATTTTGAAGTTTTTAACCAGAAAGCTGTTTAACTTCAAACACTTGACTCGCTGCATTGCTGCTAGCGGGAGGCGAATTCTACAGCGTTTCAATCTGCTGTCAACCACCTTTTTCACCGCTACCGATCTTTCGACCGGAGCCACTTCCGGCTGCTGTCCTGAACGTTCAACTCGTTGATTCTCAAGGAGTTTTCCGTTCCAACTACGCTGGAAGTGGGGCGCATTATAAGGGGATTCGAAATCCGGTCAAGGACTTATTTCATAAATGTTTCAAATACTTCAAAGCACCCCGGTTTCGCGCAATTGCTGCAGATGACCAGCATCCAGATCCAACAGCTCACTCAGCACCGCCTCGGTATGCTCACCTAGTAAAGGAGGTGCGTGCCGGTACTGCACGGGTGTCTCGGAAAGCCTGATGGGGCTGGCCACTTGCGGCACGCTGCCAGCCAAGGGATGCGCGAGGCTTACTGCCAACCCCCGTGCCTTTACCTGGGGATCCTGGAACATCTGCTCCAGGTTATTGATCGGCCCACACGGCACACCCGCCGCTTCCAGTTGACTCACCCATTCAGCGGTCGTCTTGAACACAGTAGCCTGGCGGATCAGCACCACGAGCTCCGCGCGGTGAGCTACACGCTGCTTATTAGTAGCAAAGCGCGGATCGTCTGCCCACTGTGGTTGCCCGGCAACTTCTGCAAATCTGCGGAACTGCCCATCGTTGCCCACTGTAAGGATGAAGTCGCCATCCGCGGTGGGAAAGTCCTGGTACGGCACAATATTGGGATGGGCGTTACCCAGACGCTGAGGCGAGGCCCCCGTGGTCAGGTAGTTCATGGCCTGATTGGCCAGGCAAGCCACCTGCACATCCAGCAAGGCCATATCTATATGTTGTCCGATGCCTTGCTGGTCCCGGTGCGCAAGCGCGGCAAGGATTGCCACGGTCGAATACAACCCCGTGAGGATGTCGGTCAGCGCGACGCCCACCTTCACAGGCCCCGCTCCATCTTCGCCCTCAGGGCGCCCGGTCAGGCTCATCAGCCCTCCCAGGCCCTGGATCATGAAGTCGTAGCCGGCGCGCTTGGCGTAAGGCCCGGTCTGGCCGAAGCCGGTAATGGAGCAATAGATCAGCTTCGGATTGACCGCCTTGAGGCTGTTGTAATCCAGTCCATACGCCGCCAGTCCACCTACCTTGAAGTTCTCGATGACGATATCGGACTTGGCGGCCAGCTCGCGTACCAGACGCTGGCCCTCCGGCTGAGTGAAATCGAGCGTCACCGAACGCTTGTTGCGGTTGGCTGCCAGGTAGTAGGCGGCCTCGCTGGTGTTCTCGCCCTGGGCATCCTTGAGAAAGGGCGGCCCCCAGGCACGCGTATCGTCACCGCTGCCTGGGCGTTCCACCTTGATGACATCAGCCCCAAGGTCGGCCAGGATCTGACCAGCCCACGGGCCCGCCAACACGCGCGAAAGGTCCAGCACACGCAGATGTGATAGCGCACCCATGACCGGCCTCCTCTATCAATAGAACGCCTGAATGCCGGTTTGCGCACGGCCGAGAATGAGCGCATGCACATCGTGTGTACCTTCATAGGTGTTGACCACCTCCAGGTTCACCAGATGACGAGCCACGCCGAATTCATCGGAGATACCGTTGCCACCAAGCATGTCACGGGCCAGGCGCGCGATATCCAGCGCCTTGCCGCAAGAGTTGCGCTTCATGAGCGAAGTGATTTCCACCGCCGCGGTGCCTTCGTCCTTCATGCGGCCCAGACGCAGGCAGCCTTGCAGGCCCAGAGTGATTTCGGTCTGCATGTCCGCCAGCTTTTTCTGGATCAGCTGATTGGCTGCCAGCGGGCGGCCGAACTGCTGGCGGTCGAGAGTGTACTGACGCGCAGTGTGCCAGCAAGCCTCTGCAGCGCCGAGGGCACCCCAGGAGATGCCATAGCGTGCCGAATTGAGGCAAGTGAAAGGGCCTTTGAGGCCGCGGACATCCGGGAAGGCGTTTTCCTCTGGCACAAAGACGCTATCCATCACGATTTCGCCTGTGATCGACGCACGCAGGCCGACCTTGCCATGAATCGCCGGAGCGCTCAGCCCCTGCCAGCCCTTCTCGAGGATGAATCCACGAATGTCGCCAGCGTCATCCTTGGCCCAGACCACGAACACATCGGCGATCGGGCTGTTGGTGATCCACATCTTGCTGCCACTCAGGCGATAGCCGCCATCGACCTTCCTGGCACGGGTGATCATCGCCCCCGGGTCAGAGCCGTGGTTGGGCTCGGTGAGACCGAAACAACCAATCCACTCGCCGCTGGCGAGCTTGGGCAGGTACTTCTGCTTCTGAGCTTCGCTGCCGAATTCGTTAATCGGTACCATCACCAGCGATGACTGCACACTCATCATCGACCGGTAGCCCGAGTCGATACGCTCCACTTCACGGGCAATCAGGCCATAGCACACATAGTTGAGGCCACTGCCACCGTACTGTTCAGGGATAGTCGCACCCAGCAAGCCGACCTCACCCATCTCGCGGAAGATCGCCGGATCGGTCCGCTCGTGGCGGAAAGCTTCGAGCACGCGTGGAGCGAGCTTGTCCTGGGCGAACTGATAAGCGCTTTCACGCACCATGCGCTCTTCATCAGTGAGCTGCTGATCGAGCAGCAGCGGGTCGATCCAGTTAAAGCTTGCTTTACCGGCCATGAGCGGATTCCTCGAAATAGGGCACAGAGTTCTTGTGCATTGATCCTAGGCGCGATCAAGGGAGGCGACAAACGAGGATTGCGCACGCCCCTGTGAAGATCTATCACTCCATGCTACCAATTTGCGGCTTATGAAAGCTTTAAGAGTGAGGTAGACGTACATGCGCCGAAAAATCCCCAACACCACTGCATTGATCTGCTTCGAGGCCGCAGCCCGCCACGAAAGCTTTACCAAGGCCGCTCACGAACTGGCCCTGACTCAAGGCGCCGTCTGTCGTCAGATCGGCGGGCTGGAGGCCTTTCTCAATGTCGAACTGTTCCGCCGCTCACACCGAGGTGTGAAGCTGACCGAGGCCGGGCTCTCCTATAGCCGCCAAGTTGCCGCGCAACTGGATGCCGTGGAGCGCGACACGCTCTCGGTGATGCGCCAGCAAGGTGCCAATGTGATCGAGCTGGCAGTAGTCCCGACTTTCGGCACCCAATGGCTGCTGCCACGACTGAAGGACTTCCAGCGGCTGCACCCGGAGGTCACGGTCAACCTTACCAACCGCACTCGACCCTTCCTGTTTGCCGACACTACCTTCGACGCAGCCATCTATTTCGGCGATGCCGACTGGTCCGGTACCCAGTCCCACCGCCTCATGGGCGAGAACCCGATGCCCGTATGCAGCCCGGCACTGCTAGAAGCCCACGATACCCTTGGCGCCGAGCGGATCGCCCAGCTGCCGCTGCTGCAGCAGACCACCCGTCCTTATGCCTGGCGGCAGTGGTTCGACAGTCAGGGAATGACTGTCGACCGCGACATGACAGGCCCACGGTATGAACTATTCTCGATGCTGGGCCAGGCGGCCATGCATGAGATGGGCATCGCGCTGATCCCGCCGTTCCTGATCCAGCGGGAGCTGGAGGAGGGCAGACTGGTCATCGCCAACACTGAGGCGCTCTCCAGCCCCAAGGCCTATTACCTGATGATTCCCGACCGCAAGGTCGAGTCCGCCTCGCTTCGAGCTTTTCGGGACTGGCTGGTAGAGCAGGCGCACCGATATGCCACCGCTCACAAGGGCCTCTAGCCCGTATGAACCGCTAGTCAATTATATTAAACGGCCTGGGGTAAGCTTTTGAAACCAAAGTGAATTTCTCTCAAGTTGGGGAAAATGCTGGTTTAAACCCAGCAATACCGGGGGTTTCACGCCGATTACGACCTCAGTGAACGCATGGGCGAACTCTGTCCAATGCTTCTGATTTTTTCCCCTAAGCTGCGAGTAGCCTGTGCTGATCGGCCGCCCCAGACGCACCATCCGCAGTCAGGGCGCCGCTTTACCCAAACAAGAACAAGGTCACGCAGGAGATAAGTCGTGCACATTGGTGTTCCCCTCGAAACGCACACGGGCGAGGCACGGGTTGCCGCCACCCCTGAGACCATCAAGAAGCTGGTCGCCCAAGGTCACCAGGTCACCGTCCAGCGAGATGCCGGCGTCAGGGCCAGCATCCTGGACTCTGCCTATGAAGCCGCAGGTGCCTCCATTGGCAGCGCCGCCGATGCGTTCGGCGCGGAACTGGTGCTCAAGGTGGTAGCCCCGCAAGACAGCGAACTCGCGCAGCTCAACAGCGGCGCCGTTGTGGTCGGCATGCTCAATCCGTTCAACAGCGAACTCATCGCCAGGATGGCCGAGCGGGGCATCACCGTCTTCGCTCTGGAGGCAGCGCCGCGAACCTCACGCGCCCAGAGCCTGGACGTACTGTCATCCCAGGCCAACATCGCCGGTTACAAGGCTGTGTTGCTGGCCGCTCATCATTACCCGCGGTTCATGCCGATGCTGATGACCGCCGCCGGCACGGTCAAAGCGGCGCGCGTGCTGATCCTGGGCGCGGGCGTCGCGGGCCTTCAGGCCATTGCCACGGCCAAGCGCCTGGGCGCGGTGATCGAAGCTTCCGATGTGCGCCCGGCGGTCAAGGAGCAGATCGAATCGCTCGGCGCCAAATTCATCGATGTGCCCTACGAGACCGACGAGGAGCGTGAGTGCGCCGAAGGCGTGGGTGGCTACGCCCGGCCGATGCCAGCCAGCTGGATGCAGCGCCAGGCCCAGGCAGTGCATGAGCGCGCCCGGCAGGCCGATATCGTCATCACCACCGCGCTGATCCCTGGCCGCAGGGCGCCCACGCTGCTCAGCGCCGAGACCGTGGCGCAGATGAAGCCGGGCTCGGTGGTGATCGACCTGGCGGCGGCACAGGGTGGCAACTGTCCGCTGACCGTGGCTGACCAGGTGGTGGTGGAGCAGGGCGTGACCATCGTCGGCCCGACCAACCTGCCGGCCCAGGTGGCGGCCGATGCCTCGGCGCTGTATGCGCGCAACCTGCTGGACTTCCTCAAGCTGATCTGCACCCCGCAAGCCGCGCTGTCGATCAACCTCGAAGACGACATCGTCGCCGCGTGCCTGATGTGCCGTGACGGCCAGGTCATCCGCAAGAACGGGTAAGGAGCAACACAATGGAAGACATGCTGATTTCGGACGGCATCTACAACCTGATCATCTTCGTGCTGGCGATCTACGTGGGTTACCACGTGGTGTGGAACGTCACCCCGGCCTTGCACACCCCGCTGATGGCGGTCACCAACGCCATTTCGGCCATCGTCATCGTTGGCGCCATGCTTGCCGCCGCACTGACCGTGACCACGGCGGGCAAGATCATGGGCACCCTGGCCGTGGCCCTGGCGGCGGTCAACGTTTTCGGTGGTTTCCTCGTCACCCGGCGCATGCTGGAGATGTTCAAGAAAAAAGCTGTAAAGACTGAGGGGCGCAAGTAAAGATGAGCATGAACCTGGTCACACTTCTCTACCTTGTCGCGTCAGTCTGCTTCATCCAGGCCCTCAAGGGCCTCTCGCATCCGAACACGTCGCGGCGTGGCAATGTCTTCGGCATGCTTGGCATGGCGCTGGCGATCATCACGACGGTGGGGCTGATCTACAAGCTTGGGGCCGAGCTTGGCGCCGGCGGCATCGGCTATGTGATCCTCGGCCTGCTGATCGGCGCAGCGGCTGGCTCGATCATGGCCAAGCGCGTCGAGATGACCAAGATGCCTGAACTGGTCGCCTTCATGCATAGCATGATCGGCCTGGCGGCCGTCTTCATCGCCATTGCCGCGGTACTCGAACCGCAGTCGCTGGGGATCGTTGCCAGCATCAGCGACCCGATTCCCGCAGGCAACCGGCTGGAGCTGTTCCTGGGCGCGGCCATTGGCGCTATCACCTTCTCGGGCTCGGTCATCGCCTTTGGCAAGCTGTCGGGCAAGTACAAGTTCCGCCTGTTCCAGGGCGCGCCGGTGCAATTCAACGGCCAGCACAAGCTGAACCTGATCCTGGGCGTCACCACCCTGGTCCTGGGGCTGCTGTTCACCTTCACCGGCCATTACAGCGCCTTTACCTTGATGCTGCTCCTGGCGTTCGTCATGGGCGTGCTGATCATCATCCCGATCGGCGGCGCCGACATGCCGGTGGTGGTGTCGATGCTCAACAGCTACTCGGGGTGGGCGGCAGCAGGCATCGGCTTCTCGCTGAACAACTCCATGCTGATCATCGCAGGCTCGCTGGTCGGATCGAGCGGTGCGATTCTGTCGTACATCATGTGCAAGGCCATGAACCGCTCGTTCTTCAATGTATTGCTCGGCGGCTTCGGCGGCGCCACGGCCGCGGCCTCTGCGGGCGGCAGCCAGGAAGCGCGCCCGGTGAAGTCGGGCTCGGCTGACGATGCCACCTTCCTCCTGAGCAACGCCGACACCGTGATCATCGTCCCCGGCTACGGCCTGGCGGTGGCGCGGGCCCAGCATGCGCTCAAGGAGCTGACCGAGAAGCTCACCCACAACGGCGTGACCGTGAAGTACGCGATCCACCCAGTGGCCGGGCGCATGCCGGGGCACATGAACGTGCTGCTGGCCGAAGCCGAGGTGCCCTATGACCAGGTATTCGAGATGGACGACATCAACGCCGAGTTCGGCCAGGCCGACGTGGTGCTGGTGCTGGGGGCCAATGACGTAGTGAACCCGGCAGCAAAGAACGACCCCACCTCGCCGATCGCGGGGATGCCGATCCTCGAGGCGTTCAAGGCCAAGACCATCATCGTCAACAAACGCTCGATGGCCAGCGGGTATGCCGGGCTCGATAACGAGCTGTTCTACCTGGACAAGACGATGATGGTGTTCGGGGATGCGAAAAAAGTGATCGAGGACATGGTCAAGGCGGTGGAGTAGGGCGGTGTTGCCCGGCTTTCCTTGCAGAAGGCCGGCATTCGACCTTGGTCGTGGGACGGGGCGGGGCTAAAACACTAGACTGCGCATCTAGCTTCAGTAGCCCGAGATAACAATCCATGTACCGTGATCGTATCCGCTTGTCCTCCCTGCATAGCAAGGTAATGAGTGCGGCCGAAGCCGCTGGTCTGATCGAGGACGGCATGACCGTCGGCATGAGCGGCTTCACCCGCGCCGGCGAAGCCAAGGCCGTCCCTCTTGCACTGGCCGAGCGCGCCAGGCACTCGCCCCTTAAAATCAGCTTGATGACCGGCGCAAGCCTGGGCAACGACCTCGACAAGCAGCTGACCGAGGCCGGTGTGCTGGCCCGCCGCATGCCGTTCCAGGTCGACAGCACGCTGCGCAAAGCCATCAACGAAGGCCAGGTGATGTTCATCGACCAGCACCTGTCGGAAACCGTCGAGCAGCTGCGCAACAAACAGCTGACTCTGCCGGACATCGCGGTCATCGAAGCAGTCGCCATCACCGAGCAGGGACATATCGTGCCGACCACCTCGGTGGGCAACTCGGCCAGCTTCGCGATCTTCGCCAAGCACGTGATCGTCGAGATCAACCTGGCGCACAACGCCAATCTCGAAGGCCTGCACGACATCTATATCCCCACCTACCGCCCGACTCGCACGCCGATCCCGCTGGTGCAGGTCGATGATCGCATCGGCAGCGCCGCCATCCCGATCGACCCGGCCAAGATTGTCGGCATCGTGATCAGCGAACAGCCTGACTCACCCTCGACCGTGCTGCCGCCGGATCGCGAGACCCAGGGCATCGCCAATCACCTGATCGACTTCTTCAAGCAGGAAGTGGCGGCCGGGCGCATGACCAACAGGCTCGGTCCGCTGCAGGCCGGTATCGGCAGCATCGCCAATGCAGTGATGTGCGGCCTGATCGACTCGCCATTCGAAGACCTGACCATGTACTCCGAAGTGCTGCAGGACTCGACCTTCGACCTGATAGACGCTGGCAAGATGAGCTTTGCCTCGGGCAGTTCGATCACCCTGTCTAGCCGCCGCAACGCGGACGTGTTCGGCAATCTGGAGCGCTACAAGGACAAGCTGGTGCTGCGTCCGCAGGAAATCTCCAACCATCCTGAAGTGGTACGCCGCCTGGGCATCATCGGCATCAACACAGCGTTGGAGTTCGACCTGTACGGTAACGTCAACTCCACTCATGTCTGTGGCACCCGAATGATGAACGGCATCGGTGGCTCAGGCGACTTTGCCCGCAATGCTCACCTGGCGATCTTCGTCACCAAGTCGATCGCCAAGGGTGGCGCGATTTCCAGCGTGGTGCCGATGGTCAGCCATGTGGACCATACCGAGCACGATGTGGACATCCTTGTCACCGAGCAGGGCCTTGCCGATTTGCGTGGCCTGGCACCCCGCGAACGCGCACGGGTGATCATCGACAATTGCGTGCACCCGGACTACCGCGACGCGCTGAATGACTACTTCGAGCGTGCAAGTCAGCGGGGCGGCCATACCCCGCACATCCTGCGCGAAGCTCTGGCCTGGCATGACAATCTGGAGGAGACAGGACGCATGATCGCCGTCTGATCCAGAACAGATGTCCGGCCGTTGACGTGCAATGCGCATCTGCCGGATAACTGATCAAACTGAAATACGCTTAACTGTACTACTGTACTGCTTTAATCCCCCCTTCAAACCAGCATGACCACTGGCGCTTCGGTGAAAACGCACCATGAAGGAGCGTACCGGTACAGTTGCGCCATTTTCGAGTGCAACAGTAGGGTCTATCAGTTAACTGAGTGATCGCTTTACTGTTGAACTGTATCTACTGTAATGGACGTGAGAGGAGGATCATTGGCACCAGTTAAATCACTATCTAATGCCGCCATAAGCGGAAGGATGACATCATGGAACGTACCCTCAGTTCCGACATGGTTTTTGAAAGCAACGCTCAACAGTCCCACGCCTCGCTGCCTCTGCGCGTACTGGCCAACATGCTGCTCTGGCAACGCCGCCTCTCGAGCCGCCGTCAACTGGCCCGCCTGGACGCCCGCCTGCTGGCAGATGCCGGTATCAGCGAAGCCCAGCGCTACGAAGAGCTGAGCAAGCCGTTCTGGCGTTAAGCCTGGCTCGCCGGCTAAGGTCGGCACCGAATTCGAAAACCCGTCACAGATGACTGCGACGGGTTTTTTTATGGTGGTGAAAAAACTGTACCTGTCGCTTTCTCAGAATTTTAAATTGTACGGATAACCACGCTTGGAGCATGAACTTTCTCACCTCGTGGTACGCTTATTCCCCACCAGCTTGGGTAAAAAGTACCGCAACAAGCTGTGAGTGCGTCTGAAAGCAAGAACCACCCTCAGCCCATGCAGGAGTCAATCGATCATGTTCCGTACCCATTTGTTTGGCGCCGCGTTGCTGTTGTCCCTGGCCGGTGCCGCCAATGCCACGAGTTTCATCGTTACGACGGACGCGGTTGTCGGTGCGGTCGCCGAGTCCACCGATGCCACTTCCGACATGACCTCGTCGCTGCGAGATGACAAGGTCGTCCGTGCGGCCCGGGACGATGCGGCAAGCTTCGTCGGCAGCGCAGGAGCCATCCGTGGCGTGAAGCTGGAAAGCGCCTTCGACCACATCCGCCGGCAGATGCCTGACCTCCAGTCCAGCGATGCTCAGCTGGCCCAGGCCATCCTGGCCATCTGATGCATGCCCCAGTGCGCTGGCCTGGGCCGGCGCATTCGGGGTAGCCTTGGCGCCCTTTGAAATCAGTCTTAGAGACCCATGCGTTATTTGCTGCCACTGCTGTTCGCGATTGCAGGTATGGGCACTGCCCATGCCATGGACGTCACCACCCAGACCCTGGTCATGAGCGGCTATGTCACCAGCCAGGTGACCACTGCGCCCTTCGACCGCAAGCTTGTGCTGGAGGCTCGCGACGATGCCGCCGCCTTTATCGCCAGTGATGGCCGAATCCGCGGCGCCCGCCTGCAGGCTGCACTGACCTCGCTGCACGAACGCTATCCCAGGCAATCTGCCGACGACCTTGAACTGGCGCGGGCGATTCTCGTCCAATGACCATTCCCCCGACTCCCTGTATTACCCGGAGATGCTCCATGCGTAAAACGCTGATCGCCGCCACCCTCGGCTTCCTTGTGCTGGCCGATGTGGCCCAGGCGCAAACCCTGGTGGCCACCAGCAACATCATTGTCCGCGCATTCGGCCGGTCGATCGACTTCACTTCTGACACCACTACCTCGATCCGCGACTCCAAAGTGGTGCGCGATGCGCACGACGACGCCGCAAGCTTCGTCGCCAGCAACGGCGATATCCGTGGCGCCCAGCTCGAAGCCGCATTCGATACCGTGCGCCAGCGCGTGCCCGAGGCTCGCGACGCCAGTGACCAGGTCCTGGCCGAAGCCATTCTCGCCCTGTGAATCGCCTGCGTGCCTGGCTGCTTGGCTGCGTCCTGACGCTGCTCGGTACACCCGCCCTGGCCGACCTGCAGCTCGAGCTGCAGGCTGCAGGTCTTGACCCGCAACAGCAGCACGCTACCCAGGAACTCCTCGACGAAGCCCTTGGCAAACTGCCGCCTCTGTTCAGGCAGCAACTGGACCGGCATGTCACGGTCAGCTGGCGCAATGACATGCGCACTGATGCCTACGGCCAGGCCTCGCTCGTTTCCACACTTGAACTCAATCGTCGGCTGTTACCCGGCCTGGTCGACGGCAGCGCTGCACGCCAGCAGACTGGACGGCCGCACGGCACGGTTCGCCAGGAGCTGCTGGCCACCGTCCTCCACGAACTGACCCATATCTACGACCGCGCCCGCCTCTGGCCAAGCCCGGAGGGGCGGCTGATAACCCGCTGCAAGCGCCAGCAATCGAGCGTGGGTGACATCGGCTTGCCGCAGGAGTGCCGTGGCCAGACCGAGCGCCGCTTCACCCTGAGCGACGACCCCCGCCTGCTCGACCTCGCCGGCTGGCCGCAGTACGTTGGCAGGCGCGGCGAGCGCGAGCAGCACAACCGCCAATGGGTGCGCAGCCCCGACACCTACGAGCTGAGCACCCCCAAGGAATTCATCGCGGTCAACATGGAATACTTTCTCCTCGACCCGAGCTTTGCCTGCCGCCGTCCGGCCATCAACCGCTACCTGAGCGAGCACTTTGCCTGGGCACCGGCTCAATCCAGCTGCGCCAAAGGCTTGCCCTTCCTCAACGCAGGCAATGACTTTGCCCGCCAGCCCCTCGGTGAGATCGACCCCGAGCGGGTCTATTCGGTCGACTACCTGCTGGCCGAAGCCAATCAGAACTGGGTCAGCCGCTGGGGCCACAGCATGCTGCGCCTGGTGATATGCGCGCCAGGGCGCCCACGCGGCCCTGATTGCCGCCTGGACCTGGACCAGCACCTGGTGCTGTCGTACCGCGCGTTCGTCAACGACCTGCAACTGTCGAGCTGGGATGGCCTCACGGGAGCCTATCCGTCACGCCTGTTCGTCCTGCCGTTGGGTCAGGTGATCGATGAGTACACCAAGACCGAACTGCGCAGTCTTGCCTCGATCCCCCTCAAGTTCAGCCGACTGGAGATCGAGAACCTGGTACGTCAGGCCGCCGAGATGCACTGGAGCTACGACGGCAACTACTATTTCCTGTCCAACAACTGCGCGGTGGAAACCCTCAAGCTGCTGCGCAGTGGCAGCGCCAATCCACGCCTGGCCGACCTGGACAGCATCGTGCCCAACGGTCTGCTCGAAGTGCTCAAGGGCCGCGGTCTGGCCGATACCAGCGTGCTCGACGACCCGCGCGAGGCGCTGCGCATGGGCTACCGCTTCGATTCCTACCGCGACCGCTACCAAGCCATGTTCCATGTGCTCAAGCAGCAACTGCCGATCCCGCAGACAACAGTCGAGGGCTGGCTGGAGCAAAACGCCGAGCAGCGTCGGCAGTGGTTTGCCCAGGCAGACTTGCGCACCAGTGCCGCATTGCTGCTACTCGAACAAGCCAGCCTGCGCCGCCAGTTGCTGCTGGCCCAGGACGAGGTCAAGCAGCGCTACTTCAATGCGCGGGCGCAGAACGACGGCAGCATCGCCAAGGCCAACGAGACCCTCCAGCAGATCCTTGCCAACAGCGGCTTCCTCAGCCGACCGGCCGAACTGCTCGGCACCCAGGGTTACGGCCTGCCCCAGGCCGATGAGCGTCGTCAGTTGCAGAAGTCCAGCAGCGAGCGCCAGGCACAGCTGCACCGCCTCAGCGCCGATCTGGACAAAGAAGCACGCACCTTGCTCGAACCTGCTCGAGCCAAGGAAATCGCTGCCGTCGAAACCAACGTAAAGCAGATTGGTGAACACCTTCGTGCTCTCCACAAGGCCGCTGGCGGGCTGCAACTTCCCTGAGCGGTGCCTACTGCGACTCGCGACCCTCGCCGGGCAGGTTCTCATCCAGGTGCAGCCAGGGCAGGCGGCTGTCGGTCCAGATATGCCGCTGCGGCGGGGCCAGCTCCGGTTCGTCCAGCGTGGCAACGGTGATGTCGATGGTCTGCGGGCTGTGCAGGGTGATCAACGCCACGTGGGCTCCGCACTTGCCGCAAAAGTAGCGCGTGCAGCTGCCAGGGGCCCGGTAGGCCCTGGGCGTGCCACACAGCCACTGGAAGCGCGGGTAGGGAAGGGTGATCCAGGTCACCAGCAGGCCGCCGCTGACCTTTCGGCAGATCGAGCAATGGCAGTGGGCGACATCGTCCAGGTCCCCCTCCAGCCGATAGCGCAAGTTGCCGCAGTGGCATCCGCCTTCGTGGAATTGCATTCATCTACCTCCCGAGTGATGCCCCAGGACGGTGCGCTCCTGGTGTGTATGCAGATTAGGTGTTGGCCGAAAGCTGGCTGAAAGCTTCCGCTCTTAGGATAGCGTCACTACCGGCGTAAGACCGGTCAGCCAGGGCAGTCGGAAAATACCGCGCCCGGCCCGATGAACAACAACAATGGTGATACTGATGTCTTTCCGCGCCCGCCTTCTCTTCGTACCCCCTTTGCGACTCCTTGCGCAGCGCTGCCCGCGCTGACTCCCTCCGCCCGAAACGTCCTTCCCGTTCGCCGCGCCACGCCTGGAGTACCGCCATGCTGACCTTCCTCGGCTTTGCCATGGTCATCACCTTCATGTACCTGATCATGACCAAGCGCCTGTCGGCCTTGATCGCGTTGATCCTGGTACCCATCCTGTTCGCCCTGTTCGGTGGCTTCTACTCCGATATCGGCCCGATGATGCTGCAAGGCATCAGCAAGCTTGCGCCCACCGGCGTGATGCTGATGTTCGCGATCCTCTACTTCGCCCTGATGATCGACTCCGGCCTGTTCGACCCGGCCGTGCGCAAGATCCTGAAGATGGTCAAGGGTGACCCGCTCAAGGTCTCGGTCGGCACCGCCGTGCTGGCCCTGGTGGTCTCCCTGGACGGTGATGGCGCCACTACCTACATGATCTGCGTGGCCGCCATGCTGCCGATGTACAGCCGTCTGGGCATGAGCCCGCGGATCATGGCCGGCCTGATCATCCTGGCCGGTGGCGTGATGAACATGACCCCGTGGGGCGGTCCCACCGCGCGCGCTGCCAGCGCTCTGCATGTAGACCCATCGGACATCTTCGTACCGATGATCCCGGCCATGCTGTTTGGTGTCTGCGCGATCCTGGCCATCGCCTACATGTACGGCAAGCGCGAACGTGCCCGCCTGGGCGAACTGCACCTGCCCGGTGATGAGGTGGATCACAGCGAGATCAGCGTGTCGCAGTTCCCTGACGCCCGCCGCCCCAAGCTGATCTACTTCAACGGCGCCCTGACCCTGGCCCTGATGGTTGCCCTGGTCAGCGGGGTGCTGCCACTGCCCGTGCTGTTCATGATCGCCTTCAGCATTGCCATGATCGTCAACTATCCGTGCCTGCAGCAGCAGAAAGACCGTATCGCCGCCCATTCCGGCAGCGTACTGGCCGTGACCGGGCTGATCTTCGCTGCGGGTATCTTCACTGGCATCCTGTCGGGCACCGGCATGGTAGACGCCATGTCCAAGAGCCTGCTGTCGGTGATTCCCGACGCGCTCGGCCCGTACCTGGCGGTGATCACGGCGCTTGTGAGCATGCCGTTCACCTTCTTCATGTCCAATGACGCCTTCTACTACGGCGTGCTGCCAGTGCTTACCGAAGCGGCGGCCCACTACGGCATCACCCCCGTCGAGATGGCCCGCGCGTCGATCGTCGGACAGCCGGTACACCTGCTCAGCCCCTTGGTACCCTCTACCTATCTGCTGGTTGCCCTGGCGGGCATCGAGTTTGGCGATCACCAGCGTTTCACCCTCAAGTGGGCAGTGCTGGTCTGCCTGTGCATAATGCTCGCCGCGCTGCTCATGGGCATTTTCCCGCTGTTCAGCAGTCTCTAGAAAGCCCGCATCATCTCCGCGATGCGCCCCATGCCGGGCGCATTGCCTTTATCGTTCGAAGGAATAGACATGGAATGGCTGACCAGCCCGGAAATCTGGGTTGCCTTTTTCACCCTCACAGCGCTCGAAATCGTTCTCGGTATCGACAACATCATCATGATCTCGATCCTGGTCAGCCGCATGCCCAAGCACATGCAGCCACGTACCCGGATCTTCGGCCTGGCCCTGGCGATGGTCACGCGTATCCTGCTGCTGCTCTCGATCACCTGGGTCATGCGCCTGACGGCCGACCTGTTCGAAGTATTCGGCCAAGGCATCTCCGGCCGCGACCTGATCCTGTTCTTCGGTGGCCTGTTCCTGTTGTGGAAGAGCTCGCAAGAGATCTATCACGGCCTGGAAGGTGACGACGAAAGCAGCGAAGACCCGAAGGGCGCAGGGGGCAAGTTTCTCTACACCATCATCCAGATCGCCATCATCGACATCGTGTTCTCGCTCGACTCGGTGATCACCGCCGTGGGCATGGTCTCGCATGTACCGGTGATGATCGCCGCGATCATCGTGGCGGTACTGGTGATGATGCTGTGCGCAGGCGCCATCAGCAACTTCATCGACAAGCACCCGTCGCTGAAGATGCTGGCGCTGTCGTTCCTGATCGTGGTGGGTACGGTGCTTATCGCCGAATCCTTCGACGTGCATGTACCCAAGGGCTACGTCTACTTCGCCATGGCCTTCTCGCTGGCGGTCGAAGCCATCAACATCCGCATGCGTACCGCGTTGGCCCGCAAACGCGGCATGGACCGCGAGGCGGTCAAGCTGCGCAAGGATATCCCGGGGCAATAAGCTTTCGGACAGCGGTGAGAAAAAGGCCCTTCGGGGCCTTTTTCGTGCCAGGGCATCACACCGATCCGCAGTGTGTTTCAAAAATGTTTCAGCCTGTGCGATGCTGGCGCCACGGCCTTGAGCCGACTACACCAAGAAGAACGCCCATGGCCAGGCATGGCCCACGGCGTCATTCAACAGGGGGCCTGCCTTATGCTCACCCTGCTCAACCTGCTCTCCGCCGTGACCTTGCTGATCTGGGGCACGCATATCGTGCGGACCGGTGTCCTCAGGGTCTACGGGTCGAACCTGCGAAGAGTACTGAGCCACAACATGTCCAGGCGTCCGCTGGCCTTCATTGCCGGGATCCTGGTCACCGCACTGGTGCAAAGCAGCAACGCCACCGCCATGCTGGTGACGTCCTTTGTCGGCCAGGGCCTGATGGCGATGACGCCTGCCATGGCGATCATGCTTGGCGCCGACGTGGGTACGGCGCTGATGGCGCGGGTGCTGACGTTCGATCTGTCGTGGCTGTCGCCGCTGCTGATCTTCCTGGGCGTGATCTTCTTCCTCTCGCGCAAGCAGACCCGCGCTGGCCAGCTTGGCCGGGTAGGTATCGGCCTGGGTCTGATCATCCTGGCCTTGCAGCTCATCGTCGAAGCCGCTGCACCCATTACCCAGGCGCAGGGCGTGAAGGTACTGTTCGCCTCGCTGACTGGCGATATCCTGCTCGATGCCCTGGTCGGTGCGATGTTTGCCTTGATCTCCTACTCGAGCCTGGCAGCGGTGCTGCTGACCGCGACCCTGGCCGGGGCCGAGCTGATCAGCCTGCCGGTGGCGATCGGCCTGGTGATCGGGGCCAACATCGGCAGCGGCCTGCTGGCATTTCTGAGCACCAGCATGCAGAACTCGGCGGGGCGCCGCGTCGCCCTGGGCAGCCTGCTGTACAAGCTGATCGGCCTGCTGCTGGTGATCCCGGTACTCGACCCACTGGTGCGCTGGATGGACCAGTTGCGCTTCAGCCCGCAAGAGCTGGTGATCGGCTTTCACCTGCTCTACAACACCTTGCGCTGCCTGTTGATGCTGCCCACCGTTACTCCCATGGCGCGGCTGTGTACCTGGTTGCTTCCCGACCGTGAAGACAGCAACGGCCGCGCCCGTCCGCGCCACCTGGATCCCACTGCGCTGGTGACACCGAGCCTGGCGTTGGCCAACGCGGTACGCGAGACCCTGCGCCTGGGCGATATCGTCGACAGCCTGCTGGAGGCCGTGCTCGGAGCCCTGCGCGGCACCCAGTCGGCCCTGCCGCAGCAGGTGCGTGCCCTAGCCGAAGACGCTGAGGCTCTGTACAACGCTATCAAGCTCTACCTGGCACAGATGCCGCGCGAAGACCTCAGCGAGCAGGACAACCGCCGTTGGGCAGAGATCATCGAGCTTGCGATCAACCTCAAGCTGGCCACCGACCTGATCGAGCGCATGCTGCGCAAGGTCCAGCAGCAGAAGACCTCTCAGCGCCGTGAGTTCTCCGAAGTCGGCCTGCAGGAGCTGTCCGGACTGCAGGAGCAACTGCTGGCCAACTTGCGCCTGGGCCTGTCGGTGTTCCTCAGCGCCGACCCCGAAAGCGCCCGCCAGCTGCTGCGCGAGAAGCGCCGGTTTCGCGCCCACGAGCGGCGCCTGGCGCATGCACACGTCAGCCGTCTGCAGCGCAAGGTGGTGCAGAGCATCGAGACCAGCTCGCTGCACCTGGAGCTGATTGCAGACATGAAACGTTTGAACTCTTTGTTCTGCAGCAGTGCCTATGTGGTACTGGGGGGCGCGGACACCGGCGGGCTCATGCTCGACAGCGTGCCGGACGAGGTCCGCCTGTCCTGACCTGTACATTTTTCGAATACCGGCCTGGAAGATTTCATGCGCTGTCTGTCGTTGATCTGCCTGCTGATCTTCAGCCTTCCGGGCTTTGCCCTCGACCGTACACGGACCGAGGGTTACCTGTTGCCCAATGGCCTGCAGGTGATTCTCAAGCCCGGCTACGAACGTGATCACGTAGCTATCCGCCTGGTGGTCGGGGTCGGCCTGGACGACTTCAACTGTGAGCAGAAAGAGCTGCCGCACCTGCTCGAACATCTGCTGTTCAGCGGTATCGATGAAACCGGCGAAGGTGGCCTCGAGGCCCGCATGCAGGCGCTGGGTGGGGAATGGAACGCCTACACCAGCAGTACCGATACCACCTTCGTAATCGAGGCGCCGGCGCGCAATCAGCGCAAGGTCCTCGACCTGCTGCTTGCGGTGATCCACGACACCCGCATCGACGCCAAGGCGCTGGCCACGGCCAAGAAGATCATCGAACGCGAGGACGGCGGCCACTATGGCCATCTGCAGCGCTGGCTGGACCGCCAGGACATCGGCCATCGCGCCAGTGATCAACTGGCGATCGAGCTCGGCCTCAAGTGCCCCGAGCGTTCTTCGCTTGAAGACATGACCCTTGAGCAGGTCGAGACCTTGCGCAACCACTGGTACGCCGCCAACAACATGACCTTGATCATGGTGGGAGGGTTCGACCGCTTGCTGCCGGCCTACCTGGAACGCACCTTTGGCGAGTTGCCTGCGGTGGAACCTGCCGAGCGCCGCGACCTGGAAACCATCACCCAGCAGGCCGAGCACCGCCGCGACCTGACCCGCGGCTGGGTGGGCGACAGCGTCAAGCTGCACTGGCTGTTCATCGAGCCGGTGCTCGACAACGCCCACGACCAGACCCTCGAGCTGCTGTCTCGCTACATGGACTGGGCCCTGTACGACCAGCTCCGGCTACGCAATGGGCTGTCCTATGGGCCGAGCATCCAGCGCGAGAGCTTTGGCAACAGCGGCATGCTGAGCCTGAACGCCGACCTTGAACGCCAGGACCTCGACAAGGCTGTGAAGGTACTGGAAGCGTTGTTCGAGCAACTGCGCAAGGACGGGCTCGACCCCGATACCTTCGAGCGCATCAAGCAAGCGGCTTTAGCCCGTGAGAGCTGGACAACCCAGGGTAACAGCGCCCTGGCCGACTATTACTGGGGCGCGCTCAACGACTACAACGATGGGCGTTTCACGGACCCGGTCAAGAAGCTGCGCCAGGTCACCCTCAAGGAAGCCAATGAGGCGCTGGACGGCTTGCTCAAGGAGCCAGGCTACCTGCGCATCGAGAAGCCGTTACTTGGCTATGACGAGCTGTACGGCATGGTGGCACTGGTGCTGGGGCTGATTCTCGCCGCCGGCCTGCTACGCCGTCGGCGCCACACACCGACGCCCCCGAGCGGCGCTACACGGGATCGATGAATCAACGGTATCCTGTGCAGGTACTTAATCCAGACGGCCCCCCATGCCCCCAATACCGCAACTCATCCAGCGCGTGATCGAACTGCTCAAGCGCTACCCCGGGGTCATCGCCCTGGGTGGTTTCCTTTCGGGCATCGGCAGTTTCATCCTGGTTGACCGCCAGGCCGGGCTGGCCAGCTGGATCGCGGTAATGATGCTGGTCAGCTGGGTCTGGCTGATGCTGGAGAACACCGTCACACGCATGTTCAGCCGCACGTTCAACCGCGAGATCCCGCAACCGCTGCTGCGGTATGCAACGCAGATGATCCACCAGGAAAGTCTGTTCTTCGTCCTGCCATTCTTCTTCATCACCACTACCTGGAACAGCGGCCAGCTGCTGTTCACGGGACTGCTCGGCGCGGCGGGACTGATCTCCATCATCGACCCGCTGTACTACCGCTGGCTGGCCCCACGGCGCTGGCTGTTCATGGCCTTGCATACGCTGACACTGTTCGCGGCCCTGCTCACGGCGCTGCCGATCATCCTGCACCTGACTACCTCGCAGAGTTTCAAGTTGGCGTTGATTGCGGCCATGGTGCTGTCATTCCCGAGCCTGGCGACCAGCTTCCCGATCACCGACTGGCGGCGCGGCGTAGGCTTGGTAGCGCTGACGCTGGCTGTCGGTGGCTGCGGCTGGCTGCTGCGCTCCTGGGTACCGCCCGCGACCTTGTGGATGACCGAAGTGGCGGTGAGCACCGAGTTGCAGAACCGTACTCCGGGAGACTCGCTCGACGAGGTGGCCGCCAGCCGCATCCTCAATGCCGGCCTGTACGCCTACACCGCGATCAATGCCCCGCGGGGCCTGAACGAGCGCATCTACCATGTATGGCAGCTCAACGGCAAAGAGGTCGATCGCATCGCTCTCGACATCAAGGGCGGGCGCAAGGAAGGCTACCGTGCCTGGACCCACAAGCAGAACTTCCCGCCCAACCCGATCGGCCGCTGGCAGGTGCGGGTGCTGACCGAGGATGGCCAGGTGATCGGCGTGCTGCGCTTCAAGGTGGTGGGCGACGCACCAGCCGCCCAGGGCAAGGCTCAGGCAAAGAACCAGTAGCAGACCAGGATCGCGGCGATCACGCCCGACAGCTCGGCCAGCAGCGCGCAACCGACGGCGTGGCGGGCACGCTGGATGCCCACTGCACCGAAGTACACCGCCAGCACATAGAAGGTGGTTTCGGTGCTGCCCTGGATCGTCGCCGCCACCAGGGCCGGGAAACTGTCCACCCCATGGGTCTGCATGGTCTCGATCAGCATCGCGCGCGCGGCACTGCCTGAAAACGGCTTGACCAGTGCTGTCGGGAGGCCTTCGACGAACCGGGTGTCCATCCCCATCCATTCCACCGCATGGCGGATGCCATCGAGCGCCAGTTCCAGCGCTCCCGAGGCCCTCAGCACACCTACAGCGCAGAGCATGGCGACCAGGTACGGCAACAGGCTCTTGGCCACATCGAAGCCTTCGCGTGCGCCCTCCACGAAGGTCTCGTACACCTTGACCCGCTTCAACGCCCCGATGACCAGAAACAGCACGATCAGGCCGAACAGGGTCAGATTGCCAAGGATCGATGACAGGCTGGCCAGCGCTGCGGCTGACAAGGTGCCGAGAAAAGCCATGAACAGCCCCAGCAGCACCGCGCCGGGGATCAGGTACGCCAGCACCACGGGATCCCACAGACGCAGCCGCTGCATGACTGCGACCGAGAGCAGGCCGACCAGGGTCGAGCAACTGGTCGCCAGCAGGATGGGCAGGAACACTAGCGTCGGGTCCATCGCCCCTTGCTGGGCGCGGTACATGAAGATCGTCACCGGCAGCAGGGTCAGGGACGAGGCATTGAGCACCAGAAAAAGGATCTGCGCGTTGCTCGCCGTCGAGCTGCTGGGGTTCAGCTCCTGCAATGCGCGCATGGCCTTGAGGCCGATGGGCGTGGCCGCGTTGTCCAGTCCCAGGCCATTGGCAGCAAAGTTCAAGGTGATCAGGCCCAGGGCAGGGTGGCCCGGCGGTACCTCGGGCATCAGGCGCGCGAACAGGGGGCCGAGCACCTTGGCCAGCCATTCGACGATGCCGGCTTTCTCAGCGATCTTCAGGAAACCCAGCCACAGCGTCAGCGTGCCGAACAGCAGGACCATGACCTCGACCGACAGCTTGGCCATGGCAAAGATGCTTTCGACCATCGCCGCGAAAATGCCCGCGTTGCCCCCGATCAGCCACTGCGCCATGGCAGAGACGGCAGCCACCAGGAAAAAGCCGAGCCAAAGGCCGTTGAGCATCCGAAAGTCCCCCTGGAAAATGGGTGGGATCATAGCGTATCGGGGCGCGGGGTTCGCCCCCAATGGGAAGCAAAAAGCCCCGACGAGTCGGGGCTTCTGGCTCAGCTCAGGGATGGCCTAGCGTTTTGCAGTCTCGCCAACCACTGCCGTCTGCTTGCCACGCGAGTGCGGCAGGGAGTTCCAGTAGCGCTCGCCCTTGGCGGCGTCGTACATGCCTTCCCAGCGGGAGACGACCAGCACGGCAAGGGCGTTGCCGATCACGTTCAGCGCGGTACGGGCCATGTCCATGATGCGGTCGACACCGGCGATGAATGCCAGGCCTTCCAGCGGGATGCCGACACTGCCAAGGGTGGCCAGCAATACCACGAACGAAACGCCCGGCACGCCAGCGATACCCTTGGAGGTGACCATCAAGGTCAGGACCAGCAGCAGTTGCTGACTCCACGACAGGTCGATGCCGTACAGCTGGGCGATGAAGATCGCCGCGATGCTCTGGTACAGGGTCGAGCCGTCAAGGTTGAACGAGTAGCCGGTCGGGACCACGAAGCTGCAGATAGCCTTGGGCGCACCGTAGGCCTCCATCTTCTCGATCACGCGCGGCAGCACGGTCTCGGAGCTTGACGTCGAGTACGCCAGCACCAGTTCGTCTTTCATGATGCGCATGATCTTGATGATCGAGAAGCCGAACAGGCGTGCCACCAGGCCCAGCACCATGAAGGCAAAGAAGGCGATGGCGAAGTACACCAGGAGCACCAGCTTGGCCAGCGGCAGCAGCGAGGCGAAGCCAAAGTTGGCCACGGTCACTGCAATCAGAGCGAACACGCCGATCGGCGCATAGTTCATGATCATGTGGGTGACCTTGAACATGGCTTCCGATACACCCTGGAAGGTGCGTACCAGCGGCTCGCGCAGGTCGGCCTGCAAGCTGGAAAGGCCCAGACCGAACAGCACCGAGAAGAAGATGATCGGCAGCATTTCACCACGCATCAGCGCTGCGAAGATATTCGATGGGATCAGGTTCAGCAGGGTTTCGATAAACGCGTGTTCATGTTGCACCTCGGCGGCGGTGGCCTGGTACTTGGAGATGTCCACCGTACCCAGGGTGCTCATGTCGATGCCGCTGCCCGGATGGAACACGTTGGCCAGCCCCAGGCCTACCACGATCGCGATGGTTGTCACGATTTCAAAGTAGATGATGGTCTTGAGACCGATGCTGCCCAGTTTCTTCGCGTCGCCCACCCCAGCGATCCCCACGATCAGCGAGGAGATCACGATCGGGATGACAATCATCTTGATCAGTCGGATGAAGATGTCGCCGGCAGGCTGCAGTACATTACCGATCCACCATGCCTTTTCCGCACTGAAATGGTTCAGCAGAGCGCCAATCGCGACGCCGAGGACGAGGCCGATGAGGATCTGCCAGGCGAGGCTTAGTTTTGCCTTCTTCATGTCATTACCTTTACTTCAAGTGAACACACCAACCTGGCGCTGACCATTGTCCTAGAGCCATCCTAGGCATCCTGCGGACGTATGGCACAGCGCCCGGCAACTGTGCAGAAGGTCGTCGCAGGCGAACACGACCGCGCTTTGGCCCGCGAAAAAGGCCGCAACTATTGCCATGGGAGGAGGGTCAGTCTAATGCCGGAAACGACTACCCCATGCCGATTAGGCATAAGACAGAGACGTAAAAGTGGCGAGCTGCAAAGGAAGAAGATTGGCCATTCGGTTTTCCGAACATGGCCTTAGCGCCATATTCCGGCAGATTTGTCCGAACGCGTTCGCGTTATAAGAAGAGTGTTCGACAATCCGAATGGTAGCCGAGCGCCACATTCACACGCGTGCCGTACACCAAAAAATATCGATGTACGGTCAGGCCGAAATGTGTCTTGTAGGATAATTCCTACGTAGGGCTTGGAAACTACACGAGACAAGTGCCTCGGAAGTCAGGTCAGCAAAGTATCATTGCTGAGTTGCTGACCTGAAACTTCCGATGCCACCCTACCTGACCCGGCCCGCAACGGAGGCACTCCCTGTACCCCTAGGCCACTCCGGTCCTGTTACAACCAGAACAGCCCGACCCCTTGGTCATGCATCGACTTTCTTCAAGTGACGCACCATAGAAACGCGAATGCATGAATCTCCGGCTTCTATTCAGTTACAACCTGATGAATCTGCTCAGTACCAGTTCGGATCGCGCTTGAGCTGTTCGCGAAGCAAGGCCTGCATGCCCTCATCGGGCTCGCCGAGCCAGCGGTATTGGGCATGACGCGTTGGAGACTTGTCAGCGGGCAGTCCCTCCGGCACTTCTACCAGCATGCCGTAGGCTTCATCCTTGTCCCAGCTGAACGCTACGATCAGGCGCTTGTGCAAGCAGTTCTGCTGAGTCTCGCACACCGGCCCAACCAGGTATTTGTCGCCATCTTCTTCCACGGCGGACATCTGCTGTTCAGAGCTACCGCTCAGGTTGATCACCCAATCGGGGAGGCGCTCCTCCTGTTTGACCACGTCTTGCCAGGTTTCCCGATACTCGGGGTCCGTGCCCAACAGCTGGTTGACACGGATCTGGCCGTCATTGGACGCCATGGCCGCTGAACCACTGCCGAGCAGCACAGCAGTGGTCAGGGCTGCGCAAAACGTTCTAACCATGGTCAACCTCGACCGCGACGTCCGAAGAAGAAGGAAGCCACGAACAGGACCAGGAAGACGATGAACAGAATCTTCGCGATACCGGTAGCGGCGCCGGCGATACCACCGAAGCCCAATACGGCGGCGACAATGGCGATGATCAGGAAGGTAATGGCCCAACTCAGCATGGTGATTCTCCTTACTCTCTATTTTCCGAAATCATTTCGGGACGGCGCTTAGAAAACCCAGCGCTCCTGGGGTACGACAGTGTTCAACGTGGCCGGCGCGGCATTTGTTTCTGGCAGCCGGTCGGCGGCTTGCACCAAGGTGCTGGCTCGCGTGGATTGAATCTGGGCCAGCAAGGCGGTCTGTGCGGCGACCTGATCGGCCAACCGGGCGGTCTGCCAGCTGTGGTAGAGCTGCCCGGCAACCAGTGTCAACATCAGCGCCAAGGTCAGAAAAAGGACCTGGCGCAAAGGCAGTGTGGTGATCTGCGTGGTGTTGACATTCTGGCGGTTCATGCCGGCTCCTCCTGCTGTACTTTTTATGAAACCTGATAGAAGTAGTGCAGCCTGCATGCCAGCTTTTGAAACAATCAAAATTCCTTACAATTCAATGGCTTATGGTAGATAGGCGAGCCCTGCGGGGACGTATCCTGCACGATGGCCCCCGCGAGGTCGTGCGATTTGCATGATCAGCCTTCGACCTTGGTTGCCACCTTGAGCAAATCGGCGTCCACCCCCCTTACACCGATGATCTGCCGGGCGACTTCACTGGCAATGGATTTCTGCTCGGCACTGACCACTTCTCCAGAGAGACGAACCAGACCGTCCTGACTGGTGACCTTGATGTTCAGGCCATCAAGATTGCGGCTGAAGCGATAGCTTGTCTGGATCTTGTCGATGATCCAGTTATCCCCAGGCTGCGGGCCTTTTGGCGCATCCACGGGCGTATCGCGGGCCTTGGCCATGGCGGCGGTGTCCATGCTCACCAGGTTGTTGACCAGGTACACGCCCTCTGTCGAGCGTGCCAGCACACCGGCCAGTTCCTTGGCTTCAGGGCTGGCCACCTTTCCGCGCAAGGTCACCACGCCTTCGCGGCTTTCAACCTCGATCGGCGCTTCATGTGTGATGCGGCTCCACAACAGGCGAGAACGGATGACCGCTCCCAAGGTGGCGTCCTCCAGGCGTTGGGCGTAGGCACGCAGCTCAAGCGGCTGCTCCACCAGCTCCGGGTTGACCTGCAGCTGGTTATCCACCTGTTCGATACCCTGGGTCGCCAGTGCGACGCGCTCAGCCAGGTCACGCTCCACCTGGTTTTCCACTTCACCGCTCAAGCGTGCCATCTGGTCCTGGACCTGGACCTCGATGCGCAAGGCATTGAGCACACGATTGAGCGTCAGGGCCGTCTGCAGTGCACCTTCGCGCCGCGCATCCTGTACGCCGTCTGCATTCGCCATGGGCGACAACAAGGCCTGACCCAGCAATACAGCGGCAGCCGCTGCGGCCAATCGATGGGGAACGAGCATGGAACCTCCTCCTTAGCGTTAAAAACCCAAGATCCTCGCAACCTACATGCCAAATGCAGTGCTGCGCAGAACCTGTTGTTTTTCAAGTAGTTAGCGAATCCTTGAGCAAGCGACTAGCATGCAAGCAAGAAAATCAATCAGAATTGACCATGCAACTTGCCCGATCTTTCCGACACTAACCAAGATCTATCCCAAAGGAGCGTAGGAAATGGAATCAGCCCAGGACAACAAAGGCCGTATTCTGTTGGTGGATGACGAGTCCGCCATTCTGCGGACCTTTCGTTATTGCCTGGAGGATGAGGGCTACAGCGTGGCGACCGCCAACAGCGCGGCACAAGCCGAAACGCTGCTGCAGCGCCAAGTCTTCGACCTGTGTTTCCTTGACCTTCGCCTGGGTGAAGACAATGGTCTGGACGTACTGGCGCAGATGCGTATCCAGGCACCCTGGATGCGTGTGGTCATCGTGACCGCTCACTCGGCGATCGACACTGCCGTGGACGCCATCCAGGCTGGCGCCGCCGACTATCTGGTCAAGCCTTGCAGCCCCGATCAACTACGCCTGGCCACGGCCAAGCAGCTGGAGGTGCGTCAACTGTCGGCGCGGCTTGAAGCCCTCGAAGGCGAAGTGCGCAAACCCAAGGACGGCCTGGACTCCCACAGTCCAGCGATGATGGCGGTGCTTGAAACCGCGCGGCAGGTGGCCACCACCGACGCCAACATCCTGATTCTCGGCGAGTCGGGTACCGGCAAAGGCGAGCTGGCCCGCGCAATCCATGGCTGGAGCAAGCGCGCACGCAAGTCGTGCGTGACCATCAATTGCCCGTCGCTGACCGCGGAACTGATGGAAAGCGAGCTGTTCGGTCATAGCCGCGGTGCATTCACCGGCGCCAGCGAAAGCACGCTGGGACGGGTCAACCAGGCCGATGGCGGTACTTTGTTCCTGGATGAAATCGGCGACTTCCCGCTGACCCTGCAGCCCAAGCTGCTGCGTTTTATCCAGGACAAGGAATACGAACGGGTTGGCGATCCTGTCACGCGCCGGGCCGATGTACGCATTCTCGCGGCTACCAACCTCAACTTGGAGGACATGGTCCGCGAAGGGCGTTTCCGTGAGGACTTGCTGTATCGCCTGAACGTCATCACCTTGCACCTGCCGCCGCTGCGCGAGCGCAGCGAAGACATCCTCACCCTTGCCGAACGCTTCCTGGCGCGCTTTGTGAAGGAGTATTCGCGACCAGCCCGGGGCTTCAGCGAAGAGGCGCGCGCAGCGCTGCTCAACTATCGCTGGCCGGGCAACATACGAGAACTGCGCAACGTGATCGAGCGGGCCAGCATCATCTGTGCGCAGGAGCGGGTAGAAATCTCGCACCTGGGCATGGGCGAACAACCTGCTGGCAACGCACCTCGCGTGGGCGCGGCGCTGAGCCTGGACGAGCTTGAACGGGCGCACATCGGTGCGGTGCTGGCTACCAGCGACACGCTTGACCAGGCTGCACGGACGTTGGGTATCGATGCCTCCACGCTTTATCGCAAACGCAAGCAGTACAACCTGTGAAGTGGGCGATGAAGCTGCGCACGCGGCTTTTCCTGAGCATCTCGGCGCTGATTACCGTGGCCTTGCTGGGACTGCTGATCGGACTGGTCAGCGTGCTGCAGATGGCAAGCTCGCAACAGACCCTGGTGCGTGACGCCACGCATGTGCTGGAGCTCGGCCTGAAGCTGCGGCAGAACCTTGGCGAGCAGCTGATTCTTATCCTCGATGACACACCCGATCCGAAGAGTCTCGACGCCTTGCAGGGTGGCTTCCAGCAGTTGCTGGATCAGGGGCTTGAGCAAGGCGGCGAGCGGACCGGCCTGAGCAAGACCAGCAGCAACTACCAGACCTTCTTGCAGGCTTACCGCAACACCCCGGTCCCCGCTGACAGCATGGGCGTCAACCAGCCCTTGGGTGCTGCCTTCAACCAGGTACGCACCGACCTGATCGAATCGCACAAGCAGGTTCTGGAGCATATCAGCCGGAGTGAGGAGCAAGCCCGTGACCGGGCCCTGCTGATTGGTGGGATGCTTGGCCTGATGGGCCTGGCCGTGCTGATCCTGGGCTTTATCACTGCCCATAGCATTGCTCGCCGCTTTGGCCAGCCCATAGAGGCACTCGCTCAGGCCGCTGACCAGGTCGGCCAGGGCAATTTCGAGGTGACTCTGCCGGTGACCCAGGCCACCGAACTCAACCAGCTGACCCGGCGCTTCGGCTTGATGGCCCAGGCGCTGCGCAAGCACCAGGCCACCAACATCGACGAACTCCTGGCCGGCCAGCAGCGCCTGCAGGCGGTGCTCGACAGCATTGACGACGGCTTGCTGATCATCGATCGCCAGGGCCGCCTGGAACACCTCAATCCGGTTGCCCAACGCCAGTTGGGCTGGGATGACAGCCGCCTGGGCAGCGGCCTGGGCGATGCCTTGCAGCGGCCCGAACTGGACGAGCAACTGCGCCAGGTGCTGCGCGGCGGCACCCTCGACCGGCTGCCTGACGACCTCTGCCTGGAGGTCGAAGACGAGTCCCGCCTGCTGACCTACAGCCTGACTCCGGTGAGTCATCCCCAAGGCCCGATCCTTGGCGCTGTGATGGTGCTGCATGATGTCACCGAACAGCGTGCCTTCGAACGGGTGCGCAGCGAGTTCGTCCTGCGCGCCTCTCATGAGCTGCGCACGCCGGTGACAGGCATGCACATGGCTTTCGGCCTGCTCAGCGAACGCGTGAAATTTGGCGTCGACTCCCGCGAGCACGACCTGTTCGAAACCATCGGCGAGGAGATGCAGCGGCTCACCCAGCTGATCAACGACCTGCTGAATTTCTCGCGCTACCAGAGCGGGTTGCAGAAGCTTGATCTGTCGCCCTGCGTTATCGATGAGCTGCTTGACCGGGCCCGGTCGAGATTCGCTGACCAGGCCGCAGGCAAGCAGATTGAACTGATCAACGAACTCGAAGAGCCGTTGCCGCGTATCCAGGCAGACATGGCGCAGCTCGATCGCGTGCTGGACAACCTGCTGCATAACGCTATCCGTCATACAGCCAACGGTGGTCGCATTCGCCTGCACGCCCGGCGTCATGCCGAACGGGTCATCATCAGCGTCGAGGACAACGGCGAAGGCATCGCCTATGGCCAGCAGGGACGTATTTTCGAGCCTTTCGTGCAGGTTGGGCGCAAGAAGGGCGGGGCTGGATTGGGTTTGGCGCTGTGCAAGGAGATCGTGCAGTTGCATGGCGGGCGCATGGGCGTGTTCTCCCGGCCCGGCCAAGGTACCCAGTTCTACATGGCGCTACCGGCCTGAGAGAGCTCAGGCCTCGTCGCCAAAGCGCCTGGCGCCCATGCGCCGGCCACGGGTAATCAGCTCGCAGAACTGCCGCGCACTGAGCGGATGGGCGAACAGCCAGCCCTGGCCGTAATTGACGCCCTCGCTGTTAAGCAGTTCGGCCTGATCCTCGTATTCGATGCCCTCGGCGATTACCCGTAGTTGCAGGGCATGTGCCATACGGATGATATGCGGCGCCACGCCACTGCTGGCAGCGTCGTGGCCGAGCGCATCGATGAACGCCTTGTCGATCTTGAGGCAGTCCACCGGCAAGGTCTGCAGATACGCAAGGCTGCAGTAGCCGGTGCCAAAGTCATCGATCAGCACTTGATGCCCCACCGAGCGCAACGCTTGCAGATTATCGCGCGCCACCACCACATCGATCAGCCCGCGCTCAGTCACCTCGAAGGCGATCTGGTTGGCGCAGACGTGATGGATGGCCAGCAGCCGCGCGGCCACCATGCCGATACGTGGCACCATCACATCACAGGCCGCGAGGTTGACCGAGATATAGAGGTGGCGATTGCTGCGCAGCAACTGGCCGAGCTGTTCGAGTACCCGCTGCAGCACGAAGTCGGTGATCTCGCGGATCTGCCCGGTGTTCTCCGCCAGTGGGATGAACAACTCCGGGCTGGTCAGGGTGCCGTCATGCCGACGCCAGCGGACCAACGCTTCGGCGCCGACACAGCGTCGGCTCTCGAGCTCGAAGATCGGCTGGTAGAGGACCTGCAGCTCGCCACGGCGCAACGCGCCCTGAAGCTCGGCGCTCATCGAGTGGCGCTGACGGATCAGTTGCAGCACCAGCCAGCCAATGCAGCTGGCCAGGATCAGGCTGCCGGGAAACATCAGCCAGAGCATGCCGTGCATCTTCAAGGGCATGCTCGCCCGCGGGACGATCAGCGCCAGCTGATAATCCGGCGAGTTGGTCGGCATGCGGTAGACCAGGCGGTCGGGGGTTTGCAGCAACGACTTGTCCGACCGCCATTCGGCCTGCGGCGGCAAGGGTTGGGCCGGACCGAGTACCGGGATTGCCCGGCCACCCCGGTCGAGTACGACGAGCAGACTGCCGCCGGGCGGCAAGTCCACGACATCGGCCAGGTGCCCGCGCGAGGTCGAGACCATGAACCGGCCCCGGCCGAGCATCAGGGCGGCCAGGTTGTCATCGGGTTCGATCGTGGTGTTCAGCCAGTAACTGTAGGTGGGCCCCTGGATGTCAGGGGTGCGCATGGGGCGTATCAGGTGCTCGCCCACCCGGTTGGAGCAGGCGACATTGCCATCCACATACGCGGCCTCGTAAATGAAGCGTGAGCTCAGGCCAATCTGCTGCAGGGCCGACAGCATGTATGCGTCGCAACCTCGCAACGGTTGCCCCTGAAGCTGGTCGACACCTTCGCGCAGCTGACCGAAGACCTGCTCGAGACGCGCCAGAAAACGCTCGCCCCGCGCGTTCATCCGCTCACTTTCGCTTTCACGCGCCTGGTGCAGAACCACCCCGACGCTCGCGAAAAGCAGCAACCCCGCACTGGCCAAGGCCGCAAGAAAGGCCAGCAGCCAGGGTCTGTAGAACACATGGCGCAGAGTGGCGAGGGTGGGTGACATCTGCAGGCATCCAGTTGAGTACCATGAGGTATAGCAACTGGTGCGCAAAATAGCGTCGCCGTTGGGCGGCGCCTCAGCGCTTGCGGTTGAGTACCTGGAGCATCGCTGCGGTCTGTGCGTCTGGCGTACCGTCGAAGCGCTGCGGGCGGAAGCGCATCTGGAAGGCCGCAAGGATATGCCGGGTACTGACGTCAAGCTCGCCGGTCTGCTCGATGGCGTAGCCGAAGCGCAGCAACTGCTGCTGGTACCACAGGATGCTGGGGAGAGTGACATTGAAACGCGCCTGCTGCTGCGCGACCGCGCGGGCATCCGGCCAGACACCCAGGCCGGCATCGGCTAGTCGTTTCCAGGGGAACATGGGACCCGGGTCGAGCTTGCGCGCTGGCGCGATGTCGCTATGGCCGATGATATAGCGGGGGTTGATGCCGTTGCGCTGGACGATGTCCCTGAGCAAGGCAATCAACGACTGTACCTGGGCTTCGCTATACGGGTGCCACAAACGGCCGGTAGGCGTATCGGTGAAGCCTGGGTTGACGATCTCGATGCCGATGGAGCTGGAGTTGAGCCAGGTGCGGCCGTCCCACTGACTGTCGCCGGCATGCCAGGCGCGCCGGCTTTCGTCCACTAGCTGGTAGATCTTGGCCGGGCCGTCGCCGATCAGGTAATGGCTGCTGACCTCGCCATGGGTGAGCAGCGCCAGCGAGCGCTCCAGCGATGCGTTGGTGTAGTGCAGCACCACGAACTGGATGCGGTTGTCCTGGTTGGCCGAGGGATGGCTGCGGTCGATGCGCAGGCCGCTCGAACAGCCAGCAAGGGTAAGCAAAAGCAAAGCGGCGAGAAGTCTTTTCATTGAGAAGAACACATCATGGTCAGCGCGAAATCGCTACAGTATAACGTGCAGAGTGGCTAACGCGCAGCGCCAAGCCTGTTCCCCTGGCATGGCCATTCGTCTCTATTTATGTTCGACGCGGTTTCGACCGCGGTCCTTGGCGATGTACAACGCTTCGTCCGCACGCTTGAGCACGCTGTCGGCACGATCGCCCAGGCGAAATGCGCTGATGCCGATCGACAGCGTAACCACCACACGCTCGCCCTTGAAGTGGAAGGGGCACGCCTCGATCGCGGTGCGCAGGGTTTCGACCAACTGGGTACCCGTCGCCAGAGGCGTCTGCGGCAGGAGCAGCACAAACTCCTCGCCGCCGAAGCGGGCGATGAAGTCACGGCCACGCAGGTGTTTGCGCAGCACGTTGGCGACGATCTTCAGCACTTTGTCACCGGCCAGGTGCCCATAACCGTCGTTGATCCGCTTGAAGTGATCCAGGTCAAGAATCGCCATCAGCAGATGACCGCCGTCAGCCTGCCAGGCCCGCATCTGCTGCTCGACCTGTTCGGTCCAGCCGGCACGGTTGGGCAGCCCGGTCAATGGATCGACCAGTGCCTTCTGCCGTTGTTCTTCTAGATGCTCGCGGTAGCCCATCGCCTCCTGCTCCATGTCCGCGACCCGTTCGGCCAGACCGTGCAGGCGTTCGGCCAGCTCCTGCTCGCGCTGGTCGCGCTTGAGTCGGTGGTCATCCATGGTATCCAGCAGGCCTTCCAGGCGGTTGTCCAGCACCTGCCGCAATCCGGCGAGATCGGCGGCGCCCTGCACACTGGTTTGCAGGCCATCGACCTGCTCACGCAACTCGCTGTCGAGGTCACGCCCGGCGCAGGTGTTGTCGGCATGTCCGGCGCTGGCTTCCTGCAGGTGACTCTGGAATGACTCCAGGCGCTCGTTGAGCTGCTGCAGATAGGCCTCGAACTCGTGCTGGCCGCTGTCGTTGATGGCGAGCATCAGTACTGCCAGATCGTCGAGCACCGGAATCAGTTCGTACCAGTTCAGCCCGTGTACCACGCGTTCGCGCATGGCCTGGGCCTGGGCCTGGTGGCGCTCAGGCAAATCAAGCTTGTCGAGCAGGCCGACCAGGGTTTGTTCGATGTGAGTGGCTACCGAGCTATAGGACGGCTCGCGGGCATCGGGGAGGGCATAGAGGGCGTCCTCGTCGGAATCAGGCTCGATGTACGGCAAGGGCTCTGTGGATACGAGCAGTTCAGCGGGGACGTCGAGCGGCTCATGCGCGGACGGGTCAGTAGCCGCCTCTTGTACGTTCGAGCCCGTGTCTTGCTGGGGCTCTGCCGTTGGCCGAAGCCCATCGGCATCGAGCGGCTGCTCCCGCTCAGGCAGCGACATTTCGGAATCAGGGTCGGCGACTACCGAAGTCGGCGCGGATGGGACTGTTTCAAGCAGCGCAGCCGCAGGCTCGTGAGCAGCCGGCGCCTCGCCTTCGCGGCCACCAAACAGCCGCTGTAGCAGACTGGGGCGGGCGGCTTCTTCCGTGCGGTCCAGGGCCGACAAGGCGCGGCCTTGCAAACCACTGAGCTCGCTCAGCAACAGCGGCATTTCGCGGGGCTGGGTGATGCGCCCCTCGAGCTGCTTGGCGAATTTCTTCAGAGGTCGGCTGATCTCGCCAGGCAGTGGCAGCGACTGTAGTTGCGCAACCAGCGTCGTCAACGCCGTTGTTACCTGGCCGATACGCGTCTCACGACGCTGCTCGGAGGCGAGCACAGCCCTTTCCAACCGCGGAATCAGCCCGGCCAGGGAAGCATCCATGTTGTCGCTGCGGATGACGTCGCGCATTTCCTTCATGCACTCGTCCACTGCCCGGTCAGTGCCTTCGGCCGCCAGGGTGCTGCGCACCAGGCCACGGCGCAGCAAGTCGAGACGGGCCGCCCAGCGGCGCTCCTGCTTTTCCTGTTGTTCGAGGCTCTTTAGGTATTTTTCTTTCCAGCGCTCGGCTTCTTCGGTCATGCCTTGAGTCCGCAAGGGGTAATGGCAATTAGCTCAAAACCGGCAGCGTATCCACAGTCAGGGCATCAGGCAAACGAATCTCGACGGCGACCGGAAGATGGTCGGAAATCGGATGGGCCAGCACCTCGAAACGCTCGAGAGTGAGGGTTGGGCTTAGCAAAATATGATCCAGGCAGCGCTGGGGACGCCAACTGGGGAAGGTCGCCTCGGCCTGGGGAGCGATCAGGCCCAGGTCGCGCAACGGGGAGTGCAGCAGCAGGTCGTTGGCATGGGTGTTCATGTCGCCCATCAGCACCTGATGGCGATACCCGCCGATCAGCTCGCGAATATACGCCAGCTGCCGAGCGCGGGTCTTGGAGCCCAGAGCCAGATGCATCATTACCACGATCAGAGCGTCCTTGCCTTCGCCAAACCGCACCAGAATCGCCCCGCGACCGGCCGGGCCGGGCAGGGGATGGTCCTCGAGCAGCTGCGGCTTGAGACGGCTGAGCACGCCATTGCTGTGCTGGGCAAATCGCCCAAGGTTGCGGTTGAGCTGCTGGTACCAGTAAGGGAAGGATCCCAGCTGGGCCAGGTGCTCGACCTGGTTGACGTAGCCCGAGCGCATGCTGCCGCCATCGGCTTCTTGCAGGGCTACCAGGTCGAAGTCGCTCAGCAGCTCGCCAATTTTCTGCAGGTTGCCGGCACGGCCCATGTGCGGCAACAGGTGCTGCCAGCTGCGGGTCAGGTAATGCCGGTAACGCTCGGTGCTGATGCCAACCTGGATATTGAAGCTGAGCAGCCGCAAGCGGCCATTCTCAGGCAGGCCAGAGGCTGTGAGATGGTCTTCGTTGACCTTCGGCTCATGAAGGCCAACGATGCGCGGAGCTCTCCAGCGTCGCATGGTCGACGCCGCTTACTTAGCGGCGCGCTCCTTGGCGATCAGCTGATCGGCAACCTCAAGGACGCCGTCAGGCCCGCCCGCGGTGCCCAGGTCGAAGCGGTACTTGCCGTTGACGACCATGCTTGGCACGCCGGTGATCTCGTACTTCTTCGCAAGCTCCTTGGCCTTCTGTACCTGGCCCTTGATGGCGAAGGAGTTGAAGGTCGCCAGGAACTTGTCCTTGTCGACGCCTTGGGTGGCGAGGAACTCGGCCATGTCGTCAGGCTTGGTCAGTTGCTTGCGCTGGTTCTGGATGGCATCGAATACAGCCGCATGCACGCTGTGCTCCACGCCCATGGCTTCAAGGGTGAGGAACATCTGGCCGTGGGCGTCCCAAGGGCCGCCGAACATGGCAGGAATGCGCTTGAAATTGACGTCGGCAGGCAGCTTCTCGGCCCACGGATTGATCGTCGGTTCGAAATGATAGCAGTGGGGGCAACCGTACCAGAACAGCTCCACCACCTCGATCTTGCCCGGCTGTGAGACCGCGACCGGGGTGCTCAGCTCGATATATTGTTCGCCAGCCTTGGCAGGCTCGGCGGCCTGGACGGTGGCCATACCGAACGCGCTGGCGGCGACCAGCGCAGCGCTGAGAATCAGTTTACGCATGCTTTACTCCTGAGCATTCAAAGGTCGCCTCTGCACGACCTGTATTCAGACAGGTCATGAAGGGCTCGAGTTCTTTAGTGTAACGGCAGTGGACATGAAAAAGGGCGGCTCGCGCCACCCTTTTCATCATCGCCCCGGCAGTATTAACGCAGGGTTAACCCCGTCAATGCAGGCCCTGGATATAGCTGGACAGGGCCTCGATGTCCTTGTTGCTGAGCTTGGCGGCGATCGAACGCATGGTCATCGCGTCGCCGTCGTTGGTGCGGTTGCCCTCGCGAAAGTCGGTCAATTGCTTGACCACGTATTGCGCGTGCTGGCCGCTCAGGTGGGGAAAACCGGCCAGGGCCAAGCCTGCGCCGTTGGGTGAG
The DNA here is from genome assembly GCF_902498185.1 of Pseudomonas fluorescens. Lineage (GTDB taxonomy): Bacteria > Pseudomonadota > Gammaproteobacteria > Pseudomonadales > Pseudomonadaceae > Aquipseudomonas > Aquipseudomonas fluorescens_BS. Next base: position 34,866 of record NZ_CABVIX010000002.1, read on the forward strand.
TGACAACCGGTGCAGGCGGGCATGCCCTTTGTCAGATCACCACCGTTGAACAGGGCACGGCCGCGCTCGACCAGTTGCGGATCGGCCGCGCCGACACTGCCTTTCTGACTGGAGAAGTAGGCGGCGATGTCTGCCAGGTCCTGCTCGTCGAAGGGAGCGAGCATGCCGGTCATCTCCAGCACGACGCGCTTGCCTGACTTGATGTCATGCAGTTGTTTTTCGAGGTAACGCTGGCCCTGGCCGGCCAGTTTCGGGAAGTTCGGTGCCAGGCTGTTTCCATCAGGGTTGTGACAGGCGCCGCAGACCACTGACTTGGTCTGGCCGGCGGTGGCATCGCCTTGAATGACTGGCGCGGCATTGGCCGCACCTGCGACCCCCAAGGTCAAGAGCAGACTCACGATTGTCTTGTTCATCAGCTAATCCAACACGGCTAAGGGTGAAATGTTATGTGCCGGGGCTGCCGCTCATCCACTGGATGACTGCGCGGTAGTCGTCGGTACTACAGTCCATGCACAATCCACGCGGCGGCATAGCCTTGAAACCCTGGGTAACATGCGCCACCAGTACCTCCATACCCTGCGCCAGCCTTGGCTCCCAGGCCGCCCGGTCACCCATTCGAGGTGCCTGTGGCAACTGCCCGGCGTGACAAGCCGCGCACGTGCGGTTGTACAACGCCACGGGATCCTGTGTAGCCTGCGCACTGAAAAACGGTATCAAGACACCGACGACCATCAGCCATCTGGTCATTTGCAATGACCTTCAGGGTTGGAGACCGAGCTGCGTTCTGCTGCGCAAGCTTGAAACCGGCCTCCTGTGCACATCGTCCTACGCTGGGATAATGCGCACACAAAAACTACGGCATTATATACTTCCGTCATCCAAACGGAAACGACACCGCTTGCCGGGCAAGGCCTTGGCAACACCCACATCGGATATCGCATGCAAGTCAAAAACCCCATCCTCGGCCTCTGCCAGAAAGCTACATTCGCCATCAGCGCGGCCAAGGTCGACCAATGCCCGGACGACCAGGGTTACGAGGTAGCGTTCGCTGGCCGTTCCAACGCCGGCAAGTCAAGCGCCCTCAACACCCTGACCCACGCCAGCCTGGCACGTACCTCGAAAACTCCGGGCCGCACCCAGCTGCTGAATTTCTTCAGTCTGGACGATGAACGGCGTTTGGTCGACTTGCCGGGCTACGGTTACGCGAAAGTGCCGATCCCGCTCAAGCAGCACTGGCAGCGCCACCTCGAGGCGTATCTGGGCAGCCGCGAATGCCTGAAGGGCCTGATCCTGATGATGGATGTGCGCCACCCGATGACCGACTTCGACAAGATGATGCTCGACTGGTCGCTGGCCAGCGGCATGCCGATGCACATCCTGCTCACCAAGGCCGACAAGCTGACCTTCGGCGCGGCGAAGAACACCTTGCTCAAGGTGCAGACCGAGATCCGCAAGGGCTGGGGCGAAAGCGTGAGCATCCAGCTGTTCTCGGCGCCCAAGCGTCAGGGGCTGGAAGAGGCCTATGGGGTGCTGGCGGGGTGGATGGAACTCGAGGACAAGCCGGAGGCGTGAGGGCTTGCATCCTGCAGGAGCGGCGGTTCGGCCTCCCGGCGTGCCCGCTCCTCGGGCCGGATCGCAGGCAAAAAAAACCCCGGACTTCATATGGGGAGGGGGAAGTTCGGGGTCCAAGTTCGGACCGCTAGGGCGGGGTCCGAATATCTGCCAACACTTAACACAACATAGGAGCATCGAAAGGCTTCACCAGCCAATCGATAGCTCAGAGTCACGACACGTCGCGAAAGTTCCAGCGAACTGAAAACTATTTGCGGTGGGTCAATGCGCCTCATCCCAATTCGCGCCTACGCCAACTTCCACCAGCAGCGGCACATCAAGTTGCGCGGCATTGCTCATGTACGGGCGGATCTCTGCCTTGACCTGCTCTACCAGGTCTTCGCGAACCTCCAGCACGAGTTCGTCGTGTACCTGCAAGATGACCCGTGCATCCAGGCCCGACTCGCTCAGCCAGCTGTCCACCGCGACCATGGCGCGCTTGATGATATCGGCTGCGGTGCCCTGCATCGGCGCGTTGATCGCCGTGCGTTCGGCGCCCTTGCGCAGGGCCTGGTTCTTGGCATTGATGTCTGGCAAGTACAAGCGCCGCCCAAACAATGTCTCGACGAAGCCTTGCTCGGCAGCCTGGGTACGGGTGCGTTCCATATAGGCGAGCACGCCAGGGTAGCGGGCGAAGTAGCGGTCGATGTAATCCTGGGACTGTTTGCGGTCGACGCCTATCTGCTTGGCGAGGCCGAAGGCGCTCATGCCATAGATCAGGCCAAAGTTGATCGCCTTGGCACTGCGGCGCTGATCGTTGGTGACCGCCTCCAGTTCAACGCCGAATACCTCGGCGGCAGTGGCCCGGTGCACGTCCAGATCGTTGCGGAAGGCGTGCAGCAAGCCTTCGTCCTTGGCCAGGTGGGCCATGATGCGCAGCTCGATCTGCGAGTAGTCCGCGGCCAGCAGGCGGTAGCCGGGGCTGGCGACGAAGGCCTGGCGGATGCGCCGTCCTTCGGCTGTGCGGATCGGGATGTTCTGCAGGTTCGGATCGCTGGACGACAAGCGCCCGGTCGCGGCCACGGCCTGCTGATAGGACGTGTGGATTCGCCCGGTGCGAGGGTTGATCTGCTCCGGCAGGCGATCGGTATAAGTGCTCTTGAGCTTGCTCAACGAGCGGTACTGCATCAGCACCCTGGGCAGTGGGTAGTCCTGCTCGGCCAGCTCCGCCAGCACGGCCTCGGCGGTGGAAGCCTGGCCCTTGGCGGTCTTGCTCAGCACCGGCATCCCCAGCTTGTCGTAGAGAATCACGCCCAGTTGCTTGGGAGAGCCAAGGTTGAACTCTTCACCGGCAATTTCGTAGGCCTCACGCTCCAGTTGGGCCATCTTCACCCCCAGCTCCTGACTCTGGATGCCCAGCAGCGCCGCATCAACCAGCGCGCCCTGGCGCTCGATCTTTGCCAGCACCGGCACCAGCGGCATCTCGATGCCAGCCAGTACCGGTTGCACGCTCGGCGTTTTTTCCAGGCGTGCCTGCAGGGCCTGGTGCAGACGCAGGGTGATATCGGCGTCTTCGGCGGCGTAAGGACCCGCCAGTTCCAGTGGAATCTGGTTGAAGGTCAGCTGTTTGGCGCCCTTGCCGGCGACATCCTGAAAGGCAATGGTGGTATGGCCCAGGTACTTGAGCGCCAGGCTGTCCATGTCATGGCGGGTGGCCGTCGAATCCAGCACGTAGGACTCAAGCATGGTGTCGTACGCCACGCCGCGCAGGTGGATACCCTGGGACGCGTCGCCGCCGATGGCGCAGTTGGCGAGGATATTGATGTCGTACTTGGCGTTCTGGCCGATCTTGGCCTTGGACGGGTCTTCGAGCAGGGGCTTGAGCGCCAGCAGCACGCTGTCGCGGTCCAGCTGCTGGGGTGCGTCGGCGTAGTCATGGGTCAGCGGCACGTAGGCCGCCTCGTGGGCCTGGACCGCAAACGACAGGCCGACCAGCTGAGCACGCTGGGCGTCCAGGCCAGTCGTCTCGGTGTCAAAGGCGAACAGCGGAGCCTGGCGCAGCTTTTCGAGCCAGGCGTCGAAGCGGGCCTGGTCGAGAATGGTTTCGTACCTCGCCTCGACGGCTTCAGCGGCAGGGACCACCTCGGCGGCCTCCGGCACTGACTCACCGGAGCGCGCGGCGTCACGCTGCACATCGGCGATCCAGCTACGGAACTCCATCTCGTTGTACAACGCCAGCAACGCCTCGCGGTCAGGCTCGCCGCACACCAGCGCCTCGACCTCGACGTCCAGCGGCACATCGATCTTGATGGTCGCCAGCTCATAGGACAGGAACGCCGCGTCGCGATGCTCCTCAAGCTTGGCTGCCAACGACTTGGCGCCACGCACGGACAGGCCTGCGACCTTGTCGAGGTTCTCGTACACCTCGCGCAGGCCGCCGCCAATGCCGGTCAGCAGGCCCACGGCGGTTTTCTCGCCGACACCGGGCACGCCCGGAATGTTGTCGACCTTGTCGCCCATCAGCGCCAGGAAATCGATGATGTGCTCGGGACCGACGCCGAACTTCTCGTGCACCCCGGCCACGTCCAGCACGCTGCCCGTCATGGTGTTGACCAGGGTGATATGGCCGTCGACCAGTTGCGCCATGTCCTTGTCGCCGGTGGAGATGACCACCGGCCGGCCGGCCGCTGCGCTGCTGCGGGCCAGGGTGCCGATCACATCGTCGGCCTCGACGCCTTCGACACATAGCAGCGGGTAGCCCAGGGCGCGCACGCTGGCGTGCAGCGGCTCGATCTGCACGCGCAGGTCATCGGGCATGCTGGGGCGATTGGCCTTGTACTCGGCAAACATGGCGTCGCGGAAGGTACCGCCCTTGGCGTCGAAGACCACCGCGAACAGACCGTCCGGGTATTGCTTGCGCAGGCTCTTGAGCATGTTCAGCACGCCCTTGACCGCACCCGTCGGCATGCCCTTGGAAGTGGTGAGCGGGGGCAGCGCGTGAAAGGCGCGGTACAGGTAGGAGGAGCCGTCCACTAGGACGAGGGGCGCTAGGCTCATGAGCAGAATCAACCTTTTCGACGGGTCCGGCGCTAGAATATCCGGAAAACTGGACGACAAAGGGACAAGGTTATCATGCGGACACTCAATCGCCTGTTACTGCTCGGCCTGTTGGCAACCACGCCTGTCGTCACCCTGGCGGCGGACGACGCCCCCTCGGCCGATCCCGAGGTGACCATTCGCACGGAAGGCGACAAAACCATCCAGGAGTACCGCCAGAACGGTTTCCTGTATGCGATCAAGGTCACGCCGAAAACCGGCAAGCCTTATTTTCTGGTACGCGCCGACGGTTCGGAAGGCAACTTCGTACGTTCCGACCAGCCGGACATGCTGATTCCATCGTGGAAGATCTTCGAGTGGTAAGGTAGCGCGTACCCTTAACATCAACCTGGCACTTCCCGTCGGAAGTGCCCGTATGGGCGTTTTTTGATCATGTCAGTCTTCACCCCCGTGACCCGGCCGGAGCTGGAAACCTTTCTGGCGCCCTATGGCCTGGGCCGTCTGCTCGACTTCCAAGGCATTGCCGCAGGTACAGAGAACAGCAATTTCTTCATCAGCCTGGAACAAGGGGAGTACGTTCTGACGCTGGTTGAACGTGGACCGATCGAAGACATGCCGTTCTTCATCGAGTTGCTCGACGTGCTCCACGAGGCCGACATGCCGGTGCCCTATGCGCTGCGCGACCGCGACGGCAACGCCCTGCGCGAGCTCGCGGGCAAGCCGGCGCTGTTGCAACCGCGCCTCTCGGGCAAGCACATCAAGGCGCCGAACAACCAGCACTGCGCCCAGGTCGGCGAATTGCTCGCGCATATCCACCTGGCCACCCGCGACCGGATCATCACGCGCAAGACCGATCGCGGCCTGGACTGGATGCTGGACACCGGTGCCGAACTGCTGCCGCGCCTGACGCCGGAGCAGGGCCGTCTGCTGCAGGCCAGCCTGGACGAGATCAATGCCCACAAGGCGAAGATCCTGGCCCTGCCCAAGGCCAACCTGCACGCCGACCTGTTCCGCGACAACGTGATGTTCGAAGGCACGCATCTGACCGGAGTGATCGACTTCTACAACGCCTGTTCCGGCCCGATGCTCTATGACTTGGCCATTACCCTGAACGACTGGTGCAGCGACGAGCACAGCGCGATCGACGTACCACGGGCCCAGGCTCTGCTGGGCGCGTATGCGGCACTGCGCCCGTTCAGCGCCGCCGAAGCCGAGTTGTGGCCAGTGATGTTGCGTGTGGCCTGCGTGCGTTTCTGGCTCTCGCGTCTGATCGCCGCCGAGTCGTTTGCCGGCATGGACGTCATGATCCACGACCCCGCCGAGTTCGAAGTGCGCCTCGCGGCGCGGCAGGATGTGAAGCTGGCGCTATCGTTTGCGCTGTAACTGTCACGGCCACATCGCGGGCTTGCCCGCAATGTGGCCGCAGCGCTCTACAACTGCTCCAGACACCCCGCCAGATCCTTGCCCAGCTTCTCCAGCAATTGCTCATACCCGCGGGCACTGGCTGCCTCGCTCCCACCCAGAGCATCCAGCTCCGCCAGCTTGACCGGCAATCCCGCCACCAGGGTCTCGGCCAGGCGCGGCCGCAGCGGTGGCTCGCTGAAGACACAGGTCTTGCCCACTTCCTGCAACCGCTTGCGCATCGCGGCCACATGCTGCGCCCCAGGCTGCACTTCGGCCGCCACGCTGAACACGCCAGTGTGCTTCAGGCCATACGCTGACTCGAAGTAATCGAACGCCTCGTGGAAAACGAAATACGGCTTGTCGGCGATCCTCGAGACCCGCTCCTTGATGCGCTGGTCCAGGGCATCGAGGCGTTCGTCGAAGGCTTTCAGGTTGGCTTGATAGCGCGCGGCATTGGCAGGATCAACGGCGACCAGGTCAGCCGCCATCTTCGCGGCGATGACCCGCGCATTCACCGACGACAACCACAGATGAGCGTCCAGGCTGCCGGGGCGATGATCATGGTCATGCTCGTCGGCACCTTCGTCGTGGGAGTGGCTATCCTCGCCGAAGTGGCGCAGCTGCAGCCCTGGCAAGACCTGCACGGCCACGCTGGGCTTGCTCCGGTTGCCCAGCACGCGAGGCAGAAAGCCCTCCATGTCCGGGCCGATCCAGTACAACAGGTCGGCATCCGCCACGCGCCGCACATCGGATGGGCGCAAGGCATAGTGGTGCGGCGAAGCGCTGGGCGGCAATAGCACACCAGGGCTGCCGACACCCTCCTGGACCGCAGCGGCTATCTGCTGAAGCGGCTTGATGCTGGTCAGCACACGCACCTCGGCCTGTGCCTGGCTCACTCCGGCAAAGGTGACGAATGCGACAAAAAGGGCTAGGAATCGGGACATGATGAACACTCGACAGGTCAGAAACAGGTAACATAATAACGTCTCCATCCAGAACCGTCGCTGCCCATGTCTATCATCCATCTGGCTCATCGCCCCCATGATCACTCTCGTTGCGTCCACAGTGCGCTGACCGAGGCCGATACCATTTGCGCGCGCTTGGGCTTGCGCCTGACGGCTCTGCGCCGCCGTGTGCTTGAGCTTGTCTGGCAAAGCCACAAGCCGCTGGGGGCCTACGATATCCTGGCGGTGCTGAGCGAGCAGGATGGGCGCCGCGCCGCGCCGCCGACCGTCTACCGGGCGCTCGATTTTCTGCTGGAAAACGGTCTGGTCCACCGCATTGCCTCGCTCAACGCCTTTATCGGCTGCAGCCATCCCGAGCACTCGCACCAGAGTCAGTTCCTGATCTGCCGGGAATGCCACGTGGCCGTCGAGCTGGAGCAGGCGAGCATCAGCGATGCGATCCTCGCCAGCGCCAGCACCGTGGGCTTCACCGTCGAGGCGCAGACCGTCGAAGTGGTCGGCCTGTGCGGCAATTGCCGGAGCGCTGCATGAGCGATGCGCTGATCCGACTGGAGCAGGTCGGTGTGACCTATGCTGGCGAGGCAGTGCTCGATAACATCGATCTGAGCGTCGCGCCGGGTCAGATCGTCACGCTGATCGGCCCCAACGGCGCTGGCAAGACTACCCTGGTCAAGGCCGTGCTCGGCTTGCTCAAGCCGCACCGGGGCAGTGTCTGGCGCAAACCGCGTCTGCGAATTGGCTACATGCCGCAGAAGATCCAGGTCGATGCCACCTTGCCGCTGTCGGTGCTGCGCTTCCTGCGCCTGGTGCCCGGGGTAGAACGCGCCGCCGCGCTGGCCGCGCTCAAGGAAGTTGGCGCCGAGCAGGTCATCGACAGCCCGGTGCAGACCGTCTCCGGAGGCGAAATGCAACGCGTGCTGCTGGCCCGCGCGCTGTTGCGCAAGCCAGAGCTGCTGGTACTCGATGAGCCCGTGCAGGGCGTTGACGTCGCCGGGCAGTCAGAGCTGTACGGCCTGATCACCCGCCTGCGCGACCGCCACCGCTGCGGCGTATTGATGGTGTCCCATGACCTGCACCTGGTCATGAGCACCACCGACCAGGTGGTCTGTCTGAACCGCCATGTCTGCTGCTCGGGGCATCCGGAGCAGGTCAGCGGCGATCCGGCCTTTGTCGAGCTGTTCGGCAACAACGCCGCGACCCTGGCCATCTATCACCACCACCATGACCACAGCCATGACCTGCATGGCTCGGTGGTCGCGCCCGGGCAGGGCACCCATGTTCACGGAGAGCATTGCAAGCATGGCTGATTTTCTTCTTTACGCCCTGCTTGCAGGACTGGCCCTGGCTTTGGTGGCTGGCCCATTGGGATCGTTCGTGGTCTGGCGGCGCATGGCCTATTTCGGCGACACGCTTTCACACGCCGCGCTGCTTGGCGTGGCCCTGGGCTTTGTGCTGGACGTAAGCCCGGCCCTGGCGGTAACCGTCGGCTGCCTGCTCCTGGCAATCCTCTTGGTAACCTTGCAGCAGCGCCAGCCTCTGGCCTCGGACACCCTGCTGGGCATCCTGGCGCCAAGCACCCTTTCGCTGGGGCTGGTGGTGTTGAGTTTCATGCACGATGTGCGCATTGATCTGATGGCCTACCTGTTTGGCGACCTCCTGGCCATCAGTCCCGGCGACCTGGGCTGGATCCTGGGCGGCAGCGCGCTGGTGCTGGTCCTGCTGGCGGCGCTGTGGCGGCCGTTGCTGGCGGTTACCGTTCACGAAGAGCTGGCCATGGTCGAAGGCCTCCCGGTAGCGGCGCTGCGCATGGCACTGATGCTGCTGATCGCGGTGGTCATCGCGGTCGCCATGAAGATCGTCGGCGTGCTGCTCATCACCTCGCTGCTGATCATTCCCGCCGCCGCGGCGCAACGTCACGCCCGCTCGCCTGAGCAGATGGCCCTGGGCGCCAGCCTGATCGGGGTCACGGCGGTGTGCGGCGGCCTGGCGCTGTCCTGGTTCAAGGACACACCGGCGGGTCCGTCGATCGTGGTCTGCGCGGCGATGCTATTCTTGCTGAGCCTGGCGCTGCCCAAGCGCTGAGGGGCAGGGTGCGCGCCTGGCGCATCCTGCAACCATTTCCAGGGTAAAGGGTCTGTAAGACTTATTTTCGAGCATGCGCACCTCGGTGTAGACTGGCTCGCTTTTTGCGCAAATAGAGAGTTGCAGGAATGAAGCCGTCCGCCTCACGTTATCTGCTCCTTGCCGCGTTTTCCCTGATTCTGGCTGCGTGCTCCAGCGCCCCAGTCGAGCAGGCGGCCGGCCCGGCCCAGCCCGATGCCTGGCAACAGCTGGAGCAGACCATCGCCAGCAATGAGCTGGCTACCGCCGAAGACCAATTGACCCGTCTTCAGGCCCAGTCGCCGGACGACCAGCGCCTGGAGCAGTACCAGCGCCAGCTGGCCGAAGCCTACCTGCAACGCAGCCAGATCGTGCTGCAGAAGGGCGACGTGAATGCCGCCGCCACTGCGTTGGCGCGCGCCCGCGTGTTGATGCCCCAGGCGCCTGCATTGACGGGCGGCGTCAATGGCGCCATCAGTACCGCGCGCAAGGCCGAACTGGAACAAGCCGAAGCGGCGCTGAAGGCTGCCGAGGCCAAGCCTGCAGCACGCCTGATAGATCCGACCGCGCCGAGTACGGTGATCGCGTTGACGACCACTGAAATTGCGGATATGCGCCGTCAGCTCGATGACATCGCGGCGGATGTGGTGAATTATCGGTGCGAGGTGGTCTTCCAGGTGCCGCGCTCCCAGGATGCGCCTTGGCTGAAGACGCTGCTGAGCAAGCGTGTAAGCAAGCTGGATGATGGTTTCAAGCTGGTACAGCGCCACGAGATCCAGCGCGCGCTACCCGCTCAGGTGGTGTTGATCCCGCATCGCGCAGAATAACCCTGTCGCAGGCTTGCCCGCGACAGGGCCATCGGCCTTACGCCGGAATTGCCTCTGCCGCAGCCTCCCGATCCCAGACCCGGTGCTGTTCCACAGCCTTGATAAAGGCAGCAACCGTGGTCTTGTCATCGCCCAGCAACAAGCCTTTATCGGCTACAAGTCCCACCCTGTCGAGCAACGGCTTGGCCGCCGCATCCAACGCCATCGGCTTGAGATGCTTGTAGGCCTCAAGCAGGAAATGGATCGCCAGCCCGCTCTTGCTCACAGCTTCCAGCGCCTGCGCCCCCGCGGGCACCAGCACTCCATCGAACATCACCGACGGCATGCCTTCCATCGAGGCATCGACTTTCAGCGCTTGGCCGTCAGCCGTTTTTACAGGCGCCGAGGTCGGGCCGAGCAAGAGGGGCTGTGCACGCTCGGCTTCCATTGCCTTGACCAGCCGATCGACGCTGGCGCCATCTACGCCATCAGCCACCAATATGGCGATCTTGCGTCCGCTGATGCCGATGGTGCCAGGATGGTTCATCTGGCTCAGGGCAGGTGACTTGGTCAGTTTCAGCGTTGGTACCTGCACCGTGCCGCTGGTGGGCGCGGGCAGGCCGAGCTTCGCCGCTACCCCGGCCGCCAGGGTCAGGTCGATATTGGCCAGGATCTCGTTCACCTCACGCACACGGATGTGCTCACGCTCTACCTTGCCCAGCTCGAAGCTGTAGGCATTGATGATGTGTTGCTGCTCGTTGGGGCTCATGCTCTGGAAGAACAGCCGGGCCTGGGAGAAGTGATCGGAGAACGATTCGCTGCGTTCGCGGATCTTGTGCGCATCGACACGCTCCTGGTACGTCTCGAAGCCGCCGTCCTGCGGGCCGGCCGGGGTCTCCTTCGGCCAGCCGCCATCGATCGAGTTCGGCTCGTAGGAGGTACGCCCCAAGTCTATGCGCTGGCGGTGCATGCCATCGCGCTGACCATTATGATTGGGCGCCAGCGGGCGATTGATCGGGATCTCGTGGAAGTTCGGGCCGCCCAGACGGCTGATCTGTGTATCGGTATACGAAAACAGCCGACCCTGCAGCAGCGGGTCGTTGGTAAAGTCGATGCCCGGTACGATATGGCCAGGGCAGAATGCGATCTGCTCGACCTCGGCGAAGAAGTTGTCCGGGTTGCGGTTGAGTACCATCTTGCCGAGCGGTGTTACCGGCACCAGTTCTTCCGGGATGATCTTGGTCGGATCGAGGAGGTCGAAATCGAACTTGTGTTCGTCAGCCTCTGGCACGATCTGCACGCCAAGTTCCCACTCTGGGTAGTGACCGGTCTCGATCGCTTCCCACAGGTCACGGCGATGATAGTCGGTGTCCTTGCCTGCCAGCTTCTGCGCCTCGTCCCACAATACAGAGTGCACGCCCTGCTTGGGCTTCCAGTGGAACTTGACGAACGTTGCCACGCCTTGGGCATTGATCAGGCGGAAGGTATGCACGCCGAAGCCTTCCATCATCCGCAGGCTGCGCGGGATGGCCCTGTCGGACATCGCCCAGATGACCATGTGCGCCGACTCCGGCACCAGCGAGACGAAGTCCCAGAAGGTGTCATGAGCCGAGCCACCGGTCGGTATCTCGTTGTGTGGCTCGGGTTTGACCGCATGGACGAAATCGGGAAACTTGATTGCGTCCTGGATGAAGAACACCGGCATATTGTTGCCGACCAGGTCAAAAATACCTTCGTCGGTATAGAACTTGGTAGCAAAACCGCGCACATCGCGCACGGTATCACCTGAACCGCGCGGGCCTTGAACGGTGGAGAAACGCACGAATACCGGAGTGATCTTTTCCGGATCCTGAAGGAAACCGGCTTTGGTCAGTTCGGCATGATTACCGTAGCTCTGGAAAAAGCCGTGGGCACCGGTACCGCGGGCATGAACGATGCGCTCAGGGATGCGCTCATGGTCGAAGTGGGTGATCTTCTCGCGCATGATGAAGTCTTCGAGCAGCGACGGACCGCGCGCGCCAGCCTTCAAGGTGTTCTGGTTGTCGGAAATCTTGACGCCCTGATTGGTGCGCAGAGCCTCGCCCGTGGCGTCGCTGCGTACGTCCTCCAGGCTTTGCAGCTTGGCATTGACGTTGGCACGGTCCGGTGTCTGAGTTCCCGCAAGTTCGCTTTGCTTCGGCGCGTCGGTCTTGTTGCTGGGCATGTCCGAGTCTCCTCATCAATCATCAGGGCGCCCGTTCAGGGCTTGTCCTGTTAGTGACTGGAGACCGCCTCCAAGCGTTCAATCCGAGTTGCCAGCTGTCGCGTTATGCCCGTTGCATTGGATGATTACGAAATAAATGCTAAGAACTGCGATTCGAAAAGGCTAAAATGCCGGCCCGGCTAACCGCTGACCCTAATTCATGCGCCCCACAAGGTTCGCTAAGTGATCGAGTTTCAAAACGTCCATAAGACCTACCGCGTCGCCGGTAGGGATATCCCCGCCCTGCACCCGACCAGCCTGACCGTCGAAAACGGCCAGGTGTTCGGCCTGATCGGCCATTCCGGCGCAGGCAAAAGTACCCTGCTGCGCCTGATCAACCGACTCGAAGCGCCGAGCGGCGGCAAGATCATCGTCGATGGCGAGGATGTCACCGCATTCAATGCCAATGATCTGCGCGCCTTCCGCCAGCAGGTCGGGATGATCTTCCAGCACTTCAATCTGCTGGCGTCCAAGACCGTCGCCGACAACGTGGCCTTGCCGCTGATCCTGGCCGCCGAGTTGTCGCGTGGCGAGATCGACCGGCGCGTCGACGAGCTGCTGGCCCGTGTCGGCCTCGCCGAGCATGCCAGAAAGTACCCGGCGCAGCTGTCCGGCGGCCAGAAGCAGCGCGTCGGTATCGCCCGCGCTCTGGCCACGCGGCCGAAGATCCTGCTGTGCGACGAGGCTACCAGCGCCCTCGACCCGCAGACCACCGCCTCGGTGCTGCAGCTGCTGGCCGAGATCAACCGCGAACTGAAGCTGACCATCGTTCTGATCACCCACGAAATGGATGTGATCCGCCGGGTCTGCGACCGCGTGGCCGTGATGGATGCGGGCCGGATCGTCGAGCAGGGTCCGGTGGCCGATGTGTTCCTGCACCCGCAGCACCCCACCACCAAACGCTTTGTCCAGGAAGACGAGCAGGTCGATGAAGCCGAGCAACGCGACGACTTCGCCCACGTGCCAGGACGCATCGTGCGTCTGACCTTCCAGGGTGACGCCACCTACGCGCCGCTACTGGGCACCGTGGCCCGTGAAACCGGTGTGGACTACAGCATCCTGGCCGGGCGTATCGACCGCATCAAGGACACCCCCTATGGGCAATTGACCCTGGCCGTCACCGGCGGCGACATGGACGCGGCGTTCGCGCGCTTCTCTGCAGCTGATGTTCATATGGAGGTATTGCGTTGATGGACGTCCTTGGTTTCTTTGCCAACGTCGACTGGGCCGAAATCTGGCTCGCCACCGTCGACACCATGATCATGCTGTTCGGCTCGCTGTTCTTCACCGTACTGCTGGGCTTGCCGCTGGGCGTGCTGCTGTTCCTGTGCGGGCCGCGGCAGATGTTCGAGCAGAAAGGCGTCTATGCGCTGCTGTCGCTGGTGGTGAATATCCTGCGCTCGCTGCCGTTCATCATCCTGCTGATCGTGATGATCCCGTTCACGGTGCTGATCACCGGCACCTCGCTGGGCGTCGCAGGCGCTATTCCGCCGCTGGTAGTCGGTGCCACGCCGTTCTTTGCCCGCCTGGTGGAAACCGCGCTGCGCGAAGTGGACCGCGGGATCATCGAGGCGACCCAGTCGATGGGCGCCACCACTCGCCAGATCATCACGAATGCGCTGTTGCCAGAGGCTCGTCCGGGCATTTTCGCAGCCATTACTGTCACGGCAATCACTCTGGTGTCCTATACCGCGATGGCCGGTGTGGTGGGCGCGGGTGGCCTGGGCGACCTGGCGATCCGCTTTGGCTATCAGCGTTTCCAGACCGACGTGATGGTGGTTACCGTGGTGCTGCTGCTGATCCTGGTTCAAGTGCTGCAAAGCGTCGGCGACAAACTGGTCGTTCACTTTTCCCGTAAATAACCCGATGGGGTCGGCATGGCCCTCACAAGGAGTGATTCATGAAAAAACTGCTTGCTGTCGTCGCCGCAGTCGCGGCCTTCTCGGCCAATGCCGAGTCCTTGACCGTCGCTGCCACCCCGGTACCGCACGCCGAAATCCTCAAGTTCGTCCAGCCGCAACTGGCCAAGGAGGGCGTGGAGCTGAAGGTCAAGGAGTTCACCGACTACATCCAGCCGAACGTGCAGGTTGCCGAGAAACGCCTGGATGCCAACTTCTTCCAGCACCAGCCGTACCTGGATGAGTTCAACAAGGCCAAGGGTACTTCGCTGGTGAGCGTGGCCGGTGTGCACCTGGAGCCGCTGGGTGCCTACTCGAGCAAGATCAAGACGCTCGCCGAGCTGCCGTCCGGCGCCACCGTGGTCATCCCCAACGACGCCACCAACGGTGGCCGTGCCCTGCTGCTGCTGAATAAGGCGGGCGTGATCAGGCTCAAGGACGGCGGCAATATCCTGTCGACCGTCAAGGACATTGCCGAGAACAGCAAGAACCTCAAGTTCCGCGAGCTCGAAGCCGCCACCATCCCGCGCGTGCTGACCCAGGTCGACCTGGCGCTGATCAACACCAACTATGCGCTGGAAGCCAAGCTCAACCCCGAGAAGGACGCCCTGGTCATCGAAGGCAGCGACTCGCCTTACGTGAACATCCTGGTTGCCCGTCCAGACAACAAGGACTCGGATGCCATGAAGAAGCTCGCTGCAGCATTGCATTCCCCCGAGGTGAAGCAGTTCATCAACGAGAAGTACAAAGGCGCGGTGATTCCGGCGTTCTGATTCATCCCGGCATTTAGCGTGGGTCTATTCCTTCTGCACCAGCTTCGGCAACTGCGCCACCATTTTCTGGTTGTTGAACGGGGCTCGAATGAACCCACGCTGCCGCCCATCCGGCCCCACGATGGCCAGGTTCCCGCTGTGATCCACCGTGTACCCCGGCTTGCTGGTGTCGGCCGGGATGAATGGAATACTCACGCCGTTGGCCAGCTTCTGGGTGCTGTCAATCGAGCCAGTCAGCCCGCGAAAATCCTTGTCGAAATACCCCAGGTACTGCCTCAGCTGCTCCGGCGTATCGCGGTCCGGATCGACACTCACCAACACGACCTGCAACCGGTCCACGGCCTCCTTGGGCAGCTCGCTCTTCACCTGGCGCAACTGGGCCAGGGTGGTGGGGCAGATGTCCGGGCAGTAGGTGTAGCCAAAAAATAGCAGTGACCATTTGCCCTTGAGTTCGTCGAGCGCCACCGGTTGGCCTTTCTCATCGGTCATCTGCACGGCGGGGACCGTGCGGCTCTGGGGCAGCAGGATGATACCGGCATCGATGAGCTCGGCCGGATTGCCCTCGCTGCGGCCGGTGAGCACCTTGTTGACGGTAAGGCCCATGATCAGCGTGACCAGGGCAACGAGGATGAATACGGTTTTCTGGGTTCGGGTCATCATAGTCTGGCAGCAGTAGTGGTCGGTAGGCGGCTGGCTGTCACGGTACATCACCCAGCCCGGGTGCGGCAGGGTTATTGCCAAGCGCCGCCACGCGAGAGCCTTGGCCAAGCCGTACCTTGTCGGCCACTCGGATGCGGTGGTTGACCAGCACCATTCCCAGCAGCAAGGCCGCGCCACCGGCGTTGTGCGCCACCGCCACCGCGAGCGGCAGGTGAAACAGCACATTGCTGATGCCCAGTCCCAGCTGCACCGCCAGGCCCAGCAGCACCAGGCGCGATAGCCCATATAGACCATGGCGGTAGAGCCTGTAGCTCAGCAACAGCAGCACGCCGGTGACCAGCACCGCGCCCAGGCGATGGCTGATGTGAATGGCCGTGCGCGCATCGCTGTCCAGCTGGCCACCCAGGTAGTTGGGGCCGATGTGCTGGGTGAGGTGAAACCCATTGGTGAAATCCGCTGCCGGCCACCACTCGCCATGGCAGGTGGGCAGGTCGATGCAGGCCACGGCCGCATAGTTGGCGCTGACCCACCCGCCCAGCGCGATCTGTCCGATCACCATCAGCAGGGCCAGGGCCGCGAGGCGCCGCACGCTCAGGGGTAGCCGGGGCAGCGGAGCAAACGCCCCTGACAGACGCAGGCTCAGCAAGAACAGCAGGCTCAAGGTCATGAACCCGCCCAGCAGATGCGCAGTCACTACCTGCGGCCAAAGCTTGAGCGTTACCGTCCACATGCCGAACGCCGCCTGCGCCAGCACCACGCCCAGCAACAGCAGCGGCAAGCGGCACGGCTGGCCGCTCTCGGCACGCCGGCGCACGGCTTGCGCCGCCAGCGCGGCGATGACCAGCGCGAGGGTGCCTGCAAAGTAGCGGTGGGTCATCTCCGCCCAGCCTTTGTGCGCCTCTACCGGGGCATCGGGAAAATGCAGCTCGGCATGCGCAAGCTGGGCTTGGGTCTTGGGCACGCTGATGAAGCCGTAGCACCCCGGCCAGTCGGGGCAGCCGAGCCCGGCGTGCGTCAGGCGGGTATAGGCCCCGAGCAGTACGACAAGCAGTGCCAGCAGGGTAGCGAACACGGCAAGGCGGAAACCGGGTCTGGCCATGGTGGGCTCCTAGCCGATATTGGACAGCTTGAGCAGGTGGCGCAGGTCGCCGAGTACATGCTTGCCGTTGACCCTGGCGTCATACCGCAGCACCAGGTTGCCGTGGGGGTCGACGATCCATAGCTGCGGACCCGGCTGGCTGACGCGCCGGCTGTAACGCGCGAGATCCAGCGGATAGCGCTGCAACTGCGGGTACTCCTGGGCAAGCAGTGCCTGGTAGTCGGACGGCAATGGCTGCGCAGCCGCGAGGGCATGGCTGGCGCGGCTGGCGTCACGCCCCAGGCCGATCTGGATCTGCCGCGCCAGGTACACCAGCTGCCGGCAGTCCTGATCGCACTCGGCAGGGGCACTGACCAGCAGCTGCCAGCGCTGCTCGCCGGCATCCACGCCAAGATCACTGCGGCTCACGCCGTCACCGATCATCTGCCCGTGGTAGCTGCGGCTGTCCGGCACCCAGAACTGCATCCGGTACATGCTGGTGGCCAGGATCATGGGGCCCAGCACCACCAACAGGATAAGGATCAGCTGCAGGCGCCCCCGGGCCTGCGACCTGGTTTTTTCACGCGTGTCGGGTGGACTTGTGGCCGCTGCCATGAGGGCGCTCCTTGTGGTTGTGCCAGCCAAAATAGAGGTAGAGCAGTACCAACGCCGCAGCCAGGGCGAACCACTGCACCGCATAGCCCAGGTGCTTTTCCGGGCCCATGGCGACGATTGGCCAGTCCAGTCGGTAGCTGGCGGGGCCGGGTTCCAGGCGCAGTTCGTGGGCAAAGCCCTCGCGTTGCAGCTGTGGCCACAGCTGGCGGGCGTCGATGGCGGTCAGCAAATGCGGCCAGCGGCCACCAACCGGATCGGCGCGCAGCTGGAATGCGCTGCCCGGGGCCACGTAGATCCAGGCGTTCAGCGCAAGGCTGTGCGCTGGTGTATCGATCGCCACCGGCACACGACGGTCAGGCCAGGGCAGCCAGCCACGGTTGATCAGCAGCCACAATCCGCTGGCCTGGTCCTGGAATGGCTGCAGCAGCTCGACACCCACCTGGCCATCACGCAGGCGGTTGTCCAACAACAGGCTGTGCCCGCCATCGAAGGTACCCTCCAGGTGAACCCGGCGATACGCCACGTCAGACGCTGCAGACAGCTGTCCAACAGACACCGGCGCTTCGATTTGCCGCTCGGCCTGCATCGCCAGCAGCTCGCGTTTCTGCTCGGCCCGCCCGAGTTGCCAGCAGCCGAGGCCAATCAGCCCGGGCAGCAGCAGCGCCACCACCAGGCTCGGCACCAGGCCCGGTCGAAAGGGCCTCATCGAGGCCCCGCTATACTGACAGTCATCACCGTGTCCCCCTGGAGCCGCGCCATGCTCAAAGCCGCGATTGTCCTGCTGCTGCTGGCCACCATCGCCAGCCTGTTCAGTGGCCTGGTGTTTCTGGTCAAGGACGACGGCAATTCCACCCGCCTGCTCAAGGCCTTGACCGTACGCGTGACCTTGGCTGCGCTGACCTTGGCGCTCATCACCTGGGGCCTCTACAGTGGACAGCTGGTGTCCCACGCGCCCTTCTGAAGCGGACTACAGTACGTAGACGAAAATGAACAAGCCGACCCAGACCACATCGACGAAGTGCCAGTACCAGCTGGCTGCCTCGAAGCCGAAGTGTTTCTCGGGACTGAAGTGCCCACGCAGAATACGCACCAGCATCACGCTGAGGATCAGCGTGCCCATGGTCACGTGGGCACCGTGGAAACCCGTAAGCATGAAGAAGGTCGCCCCATAGATCCCCGACCCTAGCGTCAGCCCCAATTCGTTGTAGGCCTCGTGGTACTCGTACGCCTGCAACAGCAAGAACAGCAGGCCAAGCAGGATGGTCACGCCGAGCCACAGTTTCAGCGGGCCGCGATGATCCTTGCGCAAGGCGTGGTGGGCAATGGTGATGGTCACGCTGGAGCTGACCAGCAAAATGGTGTTGATCAGCGGCAAGTGCCACGGGTCGATCACCTCACGGGGCGGCGGGAAGAGCTTCGGATCAGGCGTATGCAGCAGCGGCCAGGCGAACTCGAAGCTCGGCCAGAGCATGTGCGATACACCCTTGTGGCCTTCGCCCCCGAGCCAGGGGCCAGCCAGCACCCGCACATAGAACAGCACCCCAAAGAAGGCGAAGAAGAACATCACCTCCGAAAAGATGAACCACGACATGCCCCAGCGGAACGAGCGATCGAGCTGCGCGCTGTAGAGTCCGGCGTGGCTCTCCTTGACCACCGCGCCGAACCAACCGAACAGCATGTAGGCCAGGCACAGCGCACCTGCGAAAAAGATCCACGGCCCGTGGGACTGTTCATGACCGGCCTTGAGATCGTTGAACCAGGTCCCAAGGCCGAACACGGTGATCAACAGGCCCAGCGTGGCGATGATCGGCCACTTGCTCTGTGCCGGAACGTAGTACCGCTCGTGACTTGCCATTGCTGTTCTCCTTATCGCGCCGCCGCAGGCGTGCGTGCGGTGATATCGAACAAGGTGTAGGCCAGGGTCAGGTGCTTCACGCTGCCGGGCAGGTCGCGATCGACGATGAAACGCACCGGCATCTCGATGCGCTCACCGGGCTGCAACACCTGTTGGCCAAAGCAGAAGCATTCGGTCTTGTGGAAATACGCCGCGGCCTCGGCTGGTGTGATGCTGGGGATAGCCTGGGCGGTCATCGGCCGGTCTGTCGGGTTGCGGGCGACGAATATCATCTGGTTCACCGCGCCCGGATTGACCTCCAACTGGTCGGCCGTGGAATGAAACTCCCAGACCATGTCACGCGCAGTGGTCGACATGAACTGCACCCGCACGGTCCGCGAGGGGTCGCTGACCTGGCTGCCCTCGTACTGCCCGCCTGTCTTGCCATTGATTCCGAAGGCCCGGCACATCACGTCGTAGATCGGCACCAGGGCAAAGCCGAAGGCAAACATCGCCACGCTCAGCAAGCCGAGGCGAAGCACCAGGCGGCGCAGCGGAGCCCTGTCGTTCATCTCATTTCACTTCCGGAGGTGTCTGGAAGGTGTGGTAGGGCGCGGGCGAGGGAACCGACCACTCCAATCCGTCGGCGCCATCCCACGGCTTGGCCGGGGCCGGCTCGCCGCCGCGGATGCACTTGATGACAATGAACAGGAAGAATATCTGCGTAGCGCCAAAGGTGAACGCCCCGATCGAGGAGACCATGTTGAAGTCGGCGAACTGCAGATTGTAGTCCGGCACCCGCCGCGGCATGCCCGCCAGGCCCACGAAGTGCATCGGAAAAAAGGCCATGTTCATGCCGATGAACGACAGCCAGAAGTGCAGCTTGCCGAGGGTTTCGTCATACATGTGGCCGGTCCACTTCGGCAGCCAGTAGTAGGCCGAGGCGAAGATCCCGAAGATCGCTCCCGGAACCAGTACGTAATGGAAATGCGCCACTACGAAGTAGGTGTCGTGGTACTGGAAGTCGGCCGGGGCGATGGCCAGCATCAATCCGGAAAAGCCGCCGATGGTGAACAGGATGACAAAGGCTATGGCAAACAGCATCGGTGTCTCGAAGGTCATCGCCCCCTGCCACATGGTGCTTACCCAGTTGAATACTTTCACACCGGTCGGCACCGCGATCAGCATGGTGGCGTACATGAAGAACAGTTCGCCGACCACCGGGATGCCGACCACGAACATATGGTGGGCCCAGACGATGAACGAAAGGAAGGCAATGGCACCAGTGGCGTAGACCATCGAGGTATAACCGAACAGCGGCTTGCGTGAAAACGCCGGGATGATCGAGCTGACCGCGCCAAAGGCCGGCAGGATCATGATGTAGACCTCGGGGTGGCCAAAGAACCAGAACACATGCTGGAACAGCACCGGGTCGCCCCCGCCGGCGGCGCTGAAGAAGCTGGTGCCGAAGTGGATGTCCATCAGCATCATGGTCACCACGCCGGCCAGCACTGGCATCACCGCGATCAGCAGGAACGCGGTGATCAGCCAGGTCCAGACAAACAGTGGCATCTTCATCAGCGTCATGCCGGGGGCGCGCAGGTTGAGAATGGTGGCGATCACGTTGATCGCGCCCATGATCGAGCTGATACCCATGAGGTGGATGGCGAAGATGAAGAAGGTCACGCTCTCCGGTGCGTAGGTGGTGGACAGCGGGGCGTAGAACGTCCAGCCGAAGTTGGGCCCGCCGCCCGGGCTGAACAGCGTCGATACCAGCAGCAGGAACGCCGCCGGCAGCAGCCAGAAACTGAAGTTGTTCATCCGCGGCAGCGCCATGTCGGGCGCGCCGATCATCAGCGGGATCATCCAGTTGGCCAGGCCGACGAAGGCGGGCATCACCGCGCCGAAGACCATGATCAGGCCATGCATGGTGGTCATCTGGTTGAAGAATGCCGGTTCCACGATCTGCAATCCCGGCTGGAACAGCTCGGCGCGAATCACCATTGCGAAGGATCCGCCCAGCAGGAACATCGTGAAGCTGAACCACAGGTACATCGTACCGATGTCCTTGTGGTTGGTGGTCAGCACCCAGCGCATGAGTCCCTTGGCCGGCCCGTGGGCATGTTCATGGCCGTGGCCATGCTCGTCAATCACTGCACTCATGTCCTGTCTCCTGCAATCGGGTGGCGGGCGGAGCGGCTCATTGGCCTTCTGCCTGCTTGAGCGCGAGCACATCCTTGGGCGTGACCATGTCACCTTTGTTGTTGCCCCAGGCGTTGCGCTCGTAGGTCACCACGGCGGCGATGTCCACTTCTGAAAGCTGCCTGCCGAAGGCGGCCATGGCGGTGCCGGCCTTGCCGTGGAAGACGATGCCCAGGTGCTCGCTGATGGGCCCGGTGGCGATCTTCGAGCCCTTGAGTGCCGGGAACATCGGCGGCAAGCCCTGGCCCTCGGCCTGGTGACAGGCCACGCAAGTGGTGTGGTAGACCTTGTCGCCGCGCTCGACCAGCTCCTGCAGGGTCCACTCCTTGCTGGTCAGTTCCTTGAGCTTGGCCGCCTCGGCCTTGCGCTCGCCTAGCCAGGTGTCGTAATCGGCCTTGGACTTGACCTCGACCACTACCGGCATGAAGCCATGGTCTTTCCCACACAGCTCGGTGCACTGGCCGCGGTAGACGCCTGGCTTTTCAATACGTGTCCAGGCCTCGTTGACAAAGCCGGGAATCGCGTCACGCTTGACCGCGAAGGCCGGCACCCACCAGGAATGAATGACGTCGGCGGCCGTGATCAGGAAACGCACCTTGGCGCCGACCGGCAGCACCAGCGGCTGGTCGACTTCAAGCAGGTAGTGCTCCCCCTTGGGCGAGTCATTGCGGATCTGTTCGGCAGGGGTTGAAAGGTTGCTGAAGAACTCGACGTCCTGGCCCAGGTACTTGTAGTGCCATTTCCACTGGTAGCCGGTGACCTGGATGTCGATGTCCGAGTCGCTGGCGTCATAGATGTCGATGAGCGTCTTGGTAGCCGGAATCGCCATGGCCACCAGGATAAGGAAAGGCACGACGGTCCAGAGGATCTCCACCCACGTGTGCTCATGAAAACTGGCCGGCTGCTGCCCGGTGGAGCGCCGGTGGATGACCATCGACCAGAACATCGCCCCGAAGACCACGACACCGATGATCACGCATATCCAGAAAATGATCATGTGCAGATCGAACACGGCGTTGCTGACTTCCGTCGCCCCTGGCGCCATGTTCACGGTCCACGCAGCGTGCGCGGGACCCATCGTCAACCACAACAGCAGGCCCATCCAGACAGGTGGATGTCGCTTCATTGCGGGTCCCCTTTATCGTTCTTGTTGTCCCGGAGGCGTGGACCTGAGCGGAGGGAGCGGGGGTCAAGACTGCGAACTCTGACGGCCGAGCCCCTGCAGACTGCAGTCGGGCCTCATCAACGAATCACGTTCAACCGCAGTATAGACAGCGGCTTCCTGACCGCCACGGCGCGTATAAAAAGGCTTTCATCAAATAAGGAATTTGCCTACAAGCCGCGTGACAACTGGGCTGGAGCACAATGGTGGCACATTGATAGAACCAATACAGCGGTAGGCGATGACAGTTATAACAAATACGTCTTAAACGTTTGCGTATAACAGCTAACTTAGTGTCTTCCGTTTGTAATGCCATGTCCCTGGAGTTGTCATGAACATTGCTGCTTTACGCGAGCAGATCATCCTTGCCCATCAACATGAGAGCCAGACCGCTCAACTCAAGCTTCGTCTTGAGCAACAACTGCCGCACCTGCACCCCTCGATTCAGCTACCCAAGGACGACGCACAAGGCACTCTGACAAGGTTTGTCACCGCTTACATCGATCAAGTGCCGGAAGTGCTCGAAGCCGCGCATGCCGTGGCACGCGAAGCCGGTATCGAGTCGCAGGTCACGCCTGTGCTGAAGATCGCCGAGGCTTATTTCGTACAGCCACCCGAGGTAATGGCTGGCCATATCGGGCTCGATTGCCTGCTGGATGAGGCCTACCTCGCCCATCGCCTGGTCGAGGAGGTCAACGACCTGTACATCCGGCATTTCCAGCAGCCGCTGATCCCGGTGGACACCACCGTGGCCAACCTGATCGCCCACCAACTGATCGGCGAGACTTTCGCCAATCAGCTCGATGAAGTGGTGCACCATTCGGTCGATGAGATGCTCGATGAAGAGAGCTTCGCCGTGGAGTCGGTCGAAGCCTATCGCGACGCGCTGACCAGCCCGGCCACTGGCGAGGCGTGGAGACGCTGGCCATGTCTGTCGCGACAGCTAGGCGTGGAGCTGGGTCAGTCGGCGTAGGCCGATATCTGGCACAACGCTGTTCCTGGTATTCAGGCTCCAACCCCTGCCGTTGTCCGTAACCTCCCCTCGACCCGGCGCTTCAAGCGCCGGTGCTCGATCACCAACGTCGAGCCGTTGGCCTCGTTGCTCCGTCCCCAGTCTTCCAATAGCTCCAGGCAGGAGTGGTCGATATAGCTGAGGTTGGCCAACGGCACACGCAGCGTAGTGCCTGCAGGTACGCTGTCGAGCACCTGGGTCAGTGCCGGGACCTTGAGAAAGGTCGCCGCTCCGCTCAGTCGCAATTCCATATGCTGCGGCGTGGCGAGGCTGATCAGGTTGATCTTCAACCGGGCCGCCTTGAACGCCAGCTTCAGCAACGTCAGGGCAAAGCCCAGCAACACACCGGTCAACAGGTCTGTGAAGACAATCGCCAGCGCAGTCGCCGCATAGGTGAACATCGGCATGCGCCCATACCGGCCCAGCCCGCGAAATGCCTTGAAATCGACCAGCTTGAAGCCGGTAAACACCAGCACGCCCGCCAGGCTCGCCACCGGGATCTGTTGCAGCACGCTGCTCAACATCACCACGAACGCCAGCAGCCACAGCCCATGCAGGATGGCCGAGGCACGGGTCTGCGCGCCAGCCTGGACATTGGCCGAGCTGCGCACGATAACGCCGGTCATTGGCAAGGCGCCGAGCAAGCCGCAGAGCATGTTGCCAATGCCCTGGGCAGATAATTCGCGATCGAAGTCCGAACGTTGGCCGCTGTGCATGCGGTCCACCGCCGCCGCCGAGAGCAAGGTCTCGGCGCTGGCGATAAAGGCCAGGGCAAAGGCCGCGACCAGCAGGCTCGGGTCAGCCAGCTTTAGCAGGTCGTCGGGGCGTAACCAGTCGATCGCCTCGCTGAGGTCCGCCGGAACCTGCACGCGATTGACCGGCAATGCCAGCCACATGCTGATGGCCGTCATCAGCGCCACGCCCAGCAAAGCGCCTGGAATGAACCTCAGGCGCTGCGGCCGCAATCGTTCCCATCCCCACATCACGGCGATGGTGCCCAGGCCCAGCGCACCGGCCTGCCAGACACCACTGCCGCTTTCCGCTGGCAGCGCAGAGGCGAGCGTGGCCGGGAAACCCAGCAGGTTCTGCATACCCGAGGGCTGTGGCGCCGTGTCGAACATCACATGTACCTGGGACAGCACGATCAGCACCCCGATGCCCGCAAGCATGCCATACACCACAGCCGGCGCCGTGACACGGAACCAGCAGCCCAGCTTCAGGCGACCGGCCAGCAGTTGCAGCACGCCGGCCAACAGCAGGATCGGTCCGAGCATTTCCATGCCGTGCTGGCGCACCAGTTCGAACACCAGCACCGCCAGTCCTGCTGCTGGGCCACTGACCTGTAATGGCGAGCCCGCCAGAAAGCCCACCACCACACCGCCAATGATCCCGGTGATCAAACCTTTGGCCGGCGGCATGCCCGACGCAATTGCAATGCCCATGCACAACGGCAGGGCCACCAGAAAGACCACTACCGACGCCAGCAACTCGCGCGGCAGGGCCGCTTTGATCTGTGTCTTGTTCACCATGACGCTCCATTGGGAAATTCACGGCCATTCCACTGGCCGATAGGACGAACCCCTGACACACGGACAGCCGCGAGCCGCCAGCAAGCCGGCAAGGCAGTCAGGGAAGATTCAAGGCAGCCGAAGACCAGGCCGCACCACAAGGGGTGCGGCCGTCATTCAGCCTTTAAACGGGGTGATCGGGACGCTTAGTAGCGTCCTCTCGGCGAGGCGCAGGGGAATGGCTCTTCGGCTGTCAGGGGCAGGAAGCGGTCACTGGAAGCGTCATACGCCTCGATCTGGCTCGATTCGATATCGTAGATCCAGCCGTGAATATGCAGTTGGCCGGCCGCCAGCCGCGAGGCGACAGAAGGGTGGGTGCGCAGGTGCTGCAACTGGGCGATGACGTTTTCCTTGGTCAGCACTTGCATGCTCTCGTGCTCGGTACCACAGGCACAATTGTCCTCGACCACGGTGCGGGCGACTTCAGCATGGCGCAGCCAGGCCTTCACCGTCGGCATCTTTTCCAGGCTCTGCGGGTTGAGCACCGCACGCATCGCGCCGCAGTCCGAATGACCGCAGATAATGATGTGGTGTACGCCCAAGGCCAGCACCGCATATTCGATGGCGGTGGAAACGCCGCCATTCATCTGCCCATAGGGCGGTACAACGTTACCCACATTGCGTGTCACGAACAGGTCGCCAGGCGAGCTCTGAGTGATCAGCTCTGGAACGATGCGCGAATCGGCGCAGGTAATGAACATCGCACGCGGTTTCTGTGCGGTGGCGAGCTTCTTGAACAGCTCTTGCTGCTCGGGGAAGACATCGTGATGAAACCGCAGGAAGCCGTCGACGATGTGCTTGAATGCGGCATCGGCGCTTTCGGCAGGCTCTGCCGGGACGGCCTTAGAGGGGTCCTTGACGGGCATGATTCATCCTCTTGACGGTTTTGTAGGAAAATTCATTTTACCGGTAAAGATTCCGGTATCGCATGGCATTTAGATGACAGACGCGGACTATTAATCACAGTCTCTCTGGACTGAGTTCCTACGCTACCGGGGAAAACTTAACTGAAACTGAATTTGAAGGCTCTAGAACGAGCGTTCTAGCTTCATGAGAGGGGACTGGAATGGTAGCAAAAAAACATTATCAGGCAATACCCTTTAATGGATTTAATAGCAGGTATTAGTGGAGTTAGGGAGTGCACGTCTGGAAAGTTATACTGCCCTTGAGATCGAAAGCCGCCCGGGCGGCGATCGAATTACGCAGCGCTGCACATTCCCAGACATGCCCCCGCCACAATCCCTAAAACAACGCCATCTGCCCCCCTGGTGGGCAAAATGCGCTGCAATCGAGTTCATACCCTTCGCGCCGGTTCAGCTCCAGCCGGCGGATCGCCTTGCTGAACCGCTGGGCCAGCAATTCAGCAAACACACCCTCACCCCGCATGCGTGCACCAAAGCGGCTGTCGTAGAGCTCGCCGCCACGGCTCTGGCGGATCAGGCTCAATACATGCGCGGCACGCTGCGGATAGTGATCCTGCAACCACTGCTCGAACAGCGGTGCGACTTCCAATGGCAGGCGCAGCATCATGTAAGCCGCACTTTGTGCTCCAGCATCCTTCGCCGCTTCGAGCAGGCGTTCCAGCTCGCTGTCGTTGATCATCGGGATCATTGGCGAGCACAAGACACCCACAGGCACGCCCGCCCCGCGCAGTACACGAATGGCCCGCAAGCGCGCACTGGGAGCTGCGGCCCGTGGCTCGAGGGTGCGCTTGAGCTCGTCATCGAGCGTGGTCAGGCTGATCATCACCGCCGCCAGCCGCTGGCTGGCAAGTTCGGCCAGCAGGTCGAGGTCGCGAAGGATCAGCGACCCTTTGGTAACGATGGTCACCGGATGGCGGTAACGCAGCAGTACTTCAAGCAGGCGACGGGTGAGTTGCTGCTCCCGCTCGATGGGTTGGTAGGGATCGGTGTTCGAGCCCAGGTTGACCGGCGCGCACCTATAGCCCGGCTTGCTCAGTTGCTGCTCCAGCACTTCAGCCGCGTTGGTCTTGGCGATAAGCCGCGTCTCGAAGTCCAGCCCCGGAGAAAGATCCCAATAGGCATGGCTCGGCCGCGCATAGCAGTAGATGCAACCGTGCTCGCAGCCGCGGTATGGGTTGATCGAACGGTCGAAGGGCAAGTCGGGCGAGTTGTTGCGGGTGATGATGGTCTTGGCAGTCTCGACGCGCACCTCGGTCCCCTGGGTGAGCGGGACCTCCTGGTGCCAGCCGTCGTCCTCGATGACCGATCGGCTCGCAGAGAAACGGTTGTGGGGATTGTGGGTCGTGCCACGGCCGCGCTGGGGTGCTGGAGTGAACATTTCGCCACCTGACTACTGTATCTGCATACAGTAGTCGTTGGCGTTGGTTTGTTCCAGACCCTTTTGTCAGTCGCTCACAGACCCACTCAGGCCATGCCATTGCAGATAGGGCTGCGCACTGGCGGGTCGGCCGAGGAATGCTTCGATGCTTTGTGCCAGAGACCTGGAGCCGGCTGGCGCAAAAAGATCGGTCTGCAGCTCGTGGCCTGTGCGGGCATCGAGCAAGCCGCTGGCTTGAAAACGGGTAAAGAGGTCGAAGGCCTGGATGTCCGACCAAAGGTAGGCGTAGTAGCCGGCGTCGTAGCCACCGACCAGATGTTCCAGCGCATGCAGCGGGCGCTCGAAACCGGCCAGAGGCCAGCGCGATGCTTGCCTGAAACTGTACTCGACGCGTTGCTCGATGGACCTGCCGTCGTTTGGTTCGCTATGCAGGTCCAGATCGAACAGCGCCGTACTGAGAAGGCTTGCGCATTCTTGCAGGCCATTGCCTTGCAGGGCCGTAAGCAGATGCCGCATGTGCTCGGGGGAGAGCTGCGCGCCGCTCTGGTAATGGGACGAGACACCGGCCAGGTAGTCCGCGTCCCACACCCAGCGCTCCAACAGCTTGCCCGATACCTCTACTCCATCGGTGCCGAGTCGGCGCAGGTCCGACAAGAGGTGATTGTCCGTTCGCACCAGCAAGTGTTGCAAGGCGTGGCCAAACTCATGGTAGAGCTTGCGTAGGGCCAAGTGATCAAGCAGCGGGGGCTGCCCGTGCCGGCCTGGGGCCACATCAGTGAATACCGCAGCGACAGCGCCGTGGTAAAGACCCTCGGCATCGATACGGCGGGTCCGGATATACGATGTGAAGACGCTGCCACTCTGTTTGCTGGTGCGTTGGAGAGCGTCCACATAGAGGTAGCCGATTCGCGCATGATCCTGCGATACCTCGAAGGTCATCACCTCCGGGTCCCAGGCCGCTGGCCTATCGAGACGCTGCAGTGTCAGCCCGAAGAGCTGACCGGCCAGACTCACAAGCGCATGCAGCACGTTGTCGAGCGGGAAGAAATCAGCCAGGGTGGCCGGTTCGGTGTCCTGCCGGGTCCCTCCGGCTGCGGCCTGCAGGTAGGCAAGGTCCCACGGTGCGACGTCGGCAATACCGGCATCGCGCCCCGCCTGGCGCAGTTCTTCCTGCCAGGTCTGCAAGGGGGCGCTGATCCGCATCGCCAAATCGTCGAGAAATGCTCTTACCTGCTTTTCCGAGCCTGCGCTCTTGCTCTGCAGGCTGAAAGCAACGTGGCTGGAAAAACCGAGTTCGCGCGCCTTCTCCTGCCTCGCCTGGGCGAGTCGCTCAAGCACTGGGCCGTTGTCGTGCTTGAAGTCGGCACTCCAACCTCGCGTGGTATAGGCACGATAGACCTGCTCGCGCAGGGCACGGTCGCTGGCATATTCAAGAATGGCCTTGCAGGACGCTTCATCGCAGGTAATGAGCCAACCAGTCATCGATGCCGCGCTCGCCTGTGCAGCCATCTCGGCAAGGAGGCGCGCAGGTACCCCCTCCATGCGCTGGTGGTCGATGATATGGATACTTGACTGTTCGACAGAGCGCGCCACGTTTGCGGAAAACCGGTCTTCGAGTTCGCGGATCTGCTGCTCAAGCTGCTCGACCCGTTGACGCCCCGCGGTATCCAGCGCCACGCCGGCAAGACGGAACGCTTCCAGCGCCTTGCGCAAGGTGGTGCGCTGACGGGAATCGAGATTCTTTCCCACGGCACTGTTGGCAAGGCGCTCGTACAGGTCGAAGAGTGAGGAATTGGTCAGCTTCTGCCGAAAGCGCACATCCACCCGGGTGTAGGCTTCATGTACCACTGCTTCCCATTCACCCCCCCTGAACACCAGCGGCGCAAGCGAGTAGAACACCCCCTGAAGGTTTGCATCGAGTTCATCCACCGCCAACACCAGGTCATCCCAGGTGGGTAGCCGCTGCTGGTGGACGATGATGCGCTCGATACCGGTCTGGTGCGAGGTGACAACATGTTCGATGGCTTGGCGTGCGTGATCCACAGTGGCTGCGCTGTAATCGACGAGCCCGGTGGTCAGAAATGGATTGGTTGTACTCATGGCGCTTTTCTCAGGTCGGTAAAGACCGGAGTGTGGGAGGCCGGGGCCGGACCGCAACGGTAGCCCAATGCCGCACGAGGCATTCGCCAGGAAGCCCGGGGCAGGGCGCCCCGGGCCGAACATCACGCCTTATTCCGTCGGCTTTTTCAGCTTTGGATTCGGAAAGAACTGCACCGTCTGCACTGTGGCGGCCGGTTTCGCGGGCGCCAGGTGGTTGACCCGTGTATCCAGCTCCTTGGGTACCGACAGCCCCTGTTCATTCAAGGTATCGGAGAACCCGCAGGCCACGCACTCACGATGCGGCACACCGTCCTCGCTCCACATCTTGAGCTTGTCGATCTCACTGCACGCCGGGCAGACCGCCCCGGCGACAAAGCGTTTCTTCGTCTTGCTCACGCTCACCTCACTCATGCCGCCACGTCCTCGGAGAGGCCGCTATGACGCAAGAGTGCATCGATCGACGGCTCACGGCCACGGAAGTCGACGAACAGCAGCATCGGCTCGCGCGAGCCGCCACGGGCCAGCACCGCATCGCGGAAGGCACGGCCAGTCTGCTCGTTGAGCACGCCTTCTTCCTCGAAACGCGAGAAGGCATCGGCCGACAGCACCTCGGCCCACTTGTAGCTGTAGTAGCCCGCCGCGTAACCGCCGGCAAAGATGTGCGCGAAACTGTTGGGGAAGCGGTTGTAGGCTGGAGGCCGCATTACCGACACCTCGTCACGCACGCCTTCGAGCACCTCGAGCACGCTGCGCCCGTCGCCATGGCTGGCATGCAGCTCGAAGTCGAACAGCGAGAATTCCAGCTGGCGCACCATCATCAGGCCGGACTGGAAATTCTTGGCCGCCAGCATCTTCTCCAGCAGGTCCTGGGGCAGAGGTTGGCCGCTTTCATAGTGACCCGAGATAAACGCCAGGCCTTCGGGTTCCCAGCACCAGTTCTCCATGAACTGGCTCGGCAGCTCGACCGCATCCCAGGCCACGCCGTTGATGCCGGAGACACCGGCATGCTCGATGCGGGTCAGCAGGTGATGCAGGCCATGGCCGAACTCGTGGAACAGCGTGGTGACTTCGTCATGGGTCAGCAGTGCGGGCTTGCCGGGTGCGGCGGGTGTGAAGTTGCATACCAGGTTGGCCACCGGGCTCTGCAGGTCGCCTGTGGCCGTGCGGCGACGGTCGCGGGCGCCATCCATCCAGGCACCGCCGCGCTTGTTGGCGCGGGCGTACAGGTCAAAGAAGAAGCGGCCGACATGCTGGCCGTTTTCCTTGATCTCGAACAGGCGCACGTCGGGATGCCAGGTGTCGAAGCCCTTGAGCTCGGCGATCTCGATGCCATACAGGCGCTGGACGATGGAGAACAGCCCCGATAGCACCTTGTCGATCGGGAAATAGGCGCGCAGTGTTTCCTGCGAAACGCTGTAGCGCTGTTCGCGCAGTTTTTCGCCAAAGAAGCCGCTGTCCCAGCTCTTGAGATCCGCGCAGCCTTGCTCGGCGGCATACGCCTTGAGCTGGGCGAGGTCCTGGGTAGCGAACGGCTTGCTGCGCTTGGCAAGGTCGCGCAGGAAGCTCAGCACCTGGTCGCTGGACTCGGCCATCTTGGTGGCAAGGCTCAGTTCGGCGAAGTTGGCGTAGCCGAGAAGTTCGGCCAGCTCCTGGCGCAGGTCGAGGATTTCACGCATGACCGGGCCGTTGTCGTGCTGCCCGGCATTGGGGCCCTGGTCCGAGGCGCGGGTGCAGTAGGCGGCGTAGATTTCCTCGCGCAGTGCGCGATCTTCGGCGTAGGTCATCACGGCGTAGTAGCTGGGGAACTCCAGCGATACCAGCCAGCCTTCGAGGCCCTTGGCCTCGGCGGCGGCGGCCATCTGCGCCTTGGCCGAGTCGGTCAACCCGGCAAGCCCGGCCTCGTCGGTGATCAGCTTTGTCCAGGCCTGGGTGGCGTCGAGCAACTGGTTGGAAAAGCGGCTGCCCAGCTCGCTCAGCTTGCTCTGCACCTGGGCGTAGCGCTGCTGCTTGTCGGCCGGCAGGTCGACACCCGACAGGCGGAAATCACGCAGGGCATGCTCGAGAATGGTTTTTTGCGCAATGTCGAAACCTGCGGCCTCGGGACTTTTGGCCAGTGCCTCATAGGCCTCGAACAGCTCGCGGTTCTGCCCCAGCTCGGTGGAGTAGGCGCTCAGGGCGGGCAGGCAGGACTCGTAGGCTTCGCGCAGCTCTGGGCTGTTGCACACTGCATTGAGATGGCTGACCGGGCTCCAGGCCGCACCCAGGCGGTCGTTGAGCTCGTCCATCGCCAGTACCAGGCCAGCCCAGGTAGGATTCTGGCCTTGGGTCTGGAGGATTTCGGCAATGGCTTTGCGGTTGTCGGCCAGGATCTGTTCGATGGCCGGCAGCACGTGTTCGGCACGGATCGCCGAGAAGGGCGGCAGATCGTAGGCTTGCAGAAGCGGGTTGTTCGCACTCACGGTTAGACACCTTGGCAGAAGAAACACGTGCCCATCTTAATTACAATCGACGCCGTCCGCAGCAAGCAGCCTGCCTATCCCTACCCAAGAGGGGCGCTATCATGGCCATACGCAACTTTCAGCAACACACTCCCAAGCTAGGTGACCGCGCGTTCGTCGACCGTTCCGCAGTGGTCCTGGGTGATGTCGAGATCGGCGAAGACAGCTCGGTCTGGCCGCTTACGGTGATCCGCGGTGACATGCACCGCATCCGCATCGGCGCGCGTACCAGCGTGCAGGATGCCAGCGTGCTGCACATCACCCATGCCGGGCCGTTCAACCCCGAGGGTTTTCCCCTGCTAATCGGCGACGAAGTGACCATCGGCCATAAGGTGATGCTTCATGGCTGTACCCTGGGCAACCGCATTCTGGTCGGAATGGGCAGCACCATCATGGACGGCGCGGTGGTCGAGGATGACGTCATCATCGGCGCCGGCAGCCTGGTACCGCCCGGCAAGCGCCTTGAGAGCGGCTTTCTGTATGTAGGGAGCCCGGTCAGACAGTCCCGGCCGCTGACCGACAAGGAACGAGCCTTTTTCCCCTATTCCGCCGGCAATTACGTCAAGCTCAAGGACCAGCATCTGGCCGAAGGCTATGACCGCCCCGAATGACATCCGCTTTTTTCGAGACTGCCATGCACCATCAGAACATTCTTTTCGACCTCGACGGCACCCTCACCGACCCGCGCCTGGGTATCACCCGCTCAATTCAGTACGCCTTGGCCAAGTTGGGCATCGACGAGCCCGACCTGGCGAAGCTGGAGCACTTCATTGGCCCGCCTTTGCTGCAGGCCTTCATGCAGTTCTACGGTTTCGACGAAACCAAGGCATGGGAAGCGGTGAATTTCTATCGTGAGCGGTTCAAGGTGACCGGCCTTTACGAGAACGAAGTGTTCGAGGGCGTGCCTGAGTTGCTCGAAGCGCTCAATGCCCAGGGGCGCACACTTTACATCGCCACCTCCAAACCGTGGGAGTTCGCCCGCGAGATCGCACGTCACTTTGCCTTCGACCAGCACTTCAAGGTGATCTACGGCAGCGAGCTGGACGGCACGCGCACCAACAAGGTCGAGCTGATCAAGCACCTCTTGGATATCGAAGGCCTGGACCCCGCGCAGACGCTGATGATCGGCGACCGCAAGCACGACCTGATCGGCGCGCGCAGCAACGGCGTGCAGGCAGTGGCAGTGGGGTATGGATTTGGCAGCGAGGAAGAGCTGGTGGCCGAAGCGCCGGCCTTCCATTTCCCGACCCTGGCCGAGATGCACCGGGCGTTTGTGCAAGGGTAACGGGCCCCAGCGCGGGCCAATCGGGATGCCGAACCGCGGCTGACACAGCAGCTAGGGGCGCTGGCTTGCAGATTCGGTCAACGCACCTTTGCGCTGATCTGCGGGGAGTGTCCCAAGCGCTTCAACGCGTTGATAAAAGCGTTTCCAATCCCCGCCTACCTGCCTGAAAATCTCCGCAAACGCTGGCACCCATTGGTCATACAACCCAAACGGCAGCAGCTTGGCGTTGTTCAACGGCCCGTTCACCCAGGCGTCATACCTGCCAGACCCACCCCACTCAGCGTCCCGCAGTTGCCGATACTCAGCCCGCAGCCGCGCGAACTCCGCCTGCTTTCCCGCACGCTTGGCTCCGACACTCAAGGTCCCCGCATAGATCACCTGGAGCCGTTCGCGACTGGCCAGCACCAGCCGGATGAACTGCTCCCGCTGACGCAAACCGTCATCGGTCGATGCCGGCAGTCCGCGCGCGGCGCGCCACTGCCGGCTGCCTTCCTGCTCGACAAAAGTGGCGAAAGATTCGTTGAACGCGGTGTCGTCCTGCACATAGACACGCTGATGCGCCAGCTCATGGAAAATCAGCGACGCCAGCCGCTCATCGCTCCATCCCAGCATCGGCGCCAACAGCGGATCATCGAACCAGCCGAGGGTCGAGTAGGCTTCCACGCCGCCGACATATACATCCAGCCCTTCCTGACGCAGCAATGCCGCCGCGCCCCGTGCGGCGCCTTGACGGTAGTAGCCGCGATACGCCACGCAGCCTGCGATGGGAAAACAATGGGTTTGTGGATCGAGCGACAGCTCGGGCGTGGCAAACACGTTCCAAACCACATAGGGCCGACCCAGGTCGGCATAGACGCGGTAGCTGCGGTTGTCTGGCAATTGCAACCGGGCACTGGCAAATAGCCTCGCCTGCTCTGCCTGCAGCAGGCGCTGGCGCAATGCAGAATCGGTTGCAGGATCTTCCACCAGCGCGGCGACGGAGGTGCGGGCCCGCAGCAGTTGCCACTGCCCTTCGGCCAATTGCCCGTAATAGCTGACACTCGAACAACCGCTCAGCAGGACAGCGCCCAGCACGGGAACAAACCACCTGAAAATGAGGTCGAGTGCCTGGCTTGAGCGCAGCAATGGATAAGGTCGGAACATCGGGAAACTCATCTCGCTCAAGTGCCGGTGCACTCCAAGACTATCTTGCCAGGGGGTACTTTCGCCATGCGTACACTGTTTGTGATCAGTGCTTTGGGATTGCTGGGAGGTTGCTCCAGCCTGCCGGATCCAGACCCGAGCCAGGCCTGGATCGATTTGGCGCCCCACCAGGACACCGCGCTGCATGCGGTGCAGGTCGATGAGCGTGATTGGGCGGACAAGCGTTATTTCGAAGTCCCCCCGGGCAGCCAT
Source organism: Pseudomonas fluorescens (assembly GCF_902498185.1). Taxonomy (GTDB): domain Bacteria; phylum Pseudomonadota; class Gammaproteobacteria; order Pseudomonadales; family Pseudomonadaceae; genus Aquipseudomonas; species Aquipseudomonas fluorescens_BS. Next base: position 69,372 of record NZ_CABVIX010000002.1, read on the forward strand.
GAGCTGACCGTGCGTTATCTGTTCGAGGTAGCGCCCACCAATATCGGCCCGAGCAGCGAGCCCTTGTGGCGCGATTGCCAGCTCAACGTGAAATTCAAGGACTTCGATGCCGGTCAGCGCTACCAGTTGCAGGCGGGCAGCATCGGCTTCAGGCCGTGGCTCAAGCTCTATGACGACAAGCGTCAACTCGTGGGGCAGGGCTTGCCAGCCGGCTGCCAGCGCACCTGAACAACCTGAACGGCGCTATGCTTGTAGCGTGTAGTTCGCAAGCGGGAGTTTCGCCATGCGCCAGCCGATGATGCTGATCGCCCTCAGTGCACTGGGGGCCTGCGCCAGCCCCTTGCCGCCCTCCGACCCGAAACAGGCGTGGATCGACCTCTACACGATCACCCCCGGCAGGCTGGTCATGGCCGACAGGCTCGATGGCCAGCGCCTTGAGGATGGCCGCTACTTTCAGGTCAGCCCTGGGAAGCACGAACTGATAGTCCGGTTTGACTTCGAAGTCTATTCAGGTGGTTTCACCACCGATCCCACCGAACGGACCTGCTACCTCACGGTGACGTACGACAATTTCCAGGCGGGGCAACGTTATCGCCTGGAGGCGCGTGCGCCGGTGATGCAGCCGACCGTCCATCTTTATGATGCGCAGCGCACCCTGGTGGTAGACGAGCCGAGCAAGGTCTTCTGCATACCCTGACAGCTATCGATCATTTTTCTGGTAAATGATCTTCCTGGTGCCGCCGTCACAACTCCCCACGACCATGTTCTGGTCGCGGACCTCGGCGTTGGGCACGATTTCAAGCGTATAGGCGGTCACGCCCCTGGCCTGGATCTTGGCTTCGATCTCGGCCTTGAGCTCTTCGCAGGGCTTGGGAGCGGCCAGGGCAGCTGTTGCCAGGAGAGTACCGGCAAGGGCTAGAGCAATACGAATCATGGGAAAGCTCCTCGTGACGGCATTCGGTCTGCCGGCTCCCATTTGACCACAACATCCCTGGCCCGTTGCGCCCTAGGACACCAGGGTCGCGTCGAGCGTGATGGTGGCTTTGAGTACCTTCGACACCGGGCAGCCAGCCTTGGCCTTGTTCGCGATCTCGATGAATTGCGCCTCGCTGGCGCCTGGGACCTTGGCCTTGAGAATCAGGTGCACAGCCGTGATGGCAAAGCCGTCGGGCTGCTTGTCCAAGGTCACCTCGGCAATGGTGTCGATGCGATCAGGCGTAAGCCCAGACTCGCCCAGGATCATCGACAGCGCCATGGAAAAGCAGCCAGCGTGTGCCGCACCGATCAGCTCTTCAGGATTGGTGCCTGGCGACCCTTCGAAACGGGTATTGAAGCCATAGGGATTCTGCTTGAGCGCGCCGCTCTCGGTGGAAAGCAGGCCTTTGCCATCCTTTAGACCGCCTTGCCAGATAGCCGATGCTGTCTTTTTCATATTGCCTCCGGGGTTATGAATGAATACATAAAATTCAGAGGACATGGCCTATGGCAAGTTCAGAGGAATCTGCCCCTTGCCATTGAATCCTCCAAATGTGCCCATACAGAACCCTAAAGGCCGATGGCCGACCCACTTCCTGGAGGCTGTACGCCCATGACAAATTTACGCGACCTGAAAATCTCGACCCTCGACCTGGTGCCCGTGCGCGACGACGCCGGGCCCGCCCAATCGCTGCGCAACTCCCTCGATCTGGCGCAGCATGCCGAGCGACTGGGCTACAACCGCTTCTGGGTAGCCGAGCATCACAACATGGACGGCATTGCGAGTTCCGCCACTTCGGTACTGCTGGGTTACCTCGCGGGCGGTACTTCGACCATCCGCGTGGGTGCTGGCGGCGTGATGCTGCCCAACCATGCGCCGCTGGTGATCGCCGAACAGTTCGGTACGCTGGCCAGCCTTTACCCCGGGCGCATTGACCTGGGGCTTGGCCGTGCCCCGGGATCCGACCAGATGACCGCCCGCGCCCTGCGCCGCGAACGCTCCGGCAGCGCCGATGACTTCCCGGACGACGTCGAAGAACTGGTGCGCTACCTAGGCCCGCGCACCCCGGACCAGCGCGTCATTGCCGTGCCGGGGCATGGCACCGAAGTGCCGATCTGGCTGCTTGGTTCAAGCCTGTTCAGCGCACAGCTGGCAGGCATGCGCGGCTTGCCCTATGCCTTCGCCTCGCACTTCGCGCCGCGCTACATGCACGAGGCGATTCGAATCTACCGCGACCATTTCCAGCCCTCGGCAGTGCTCGACAAGCCGTACGTGATGCTGGGTGTGCCCATGGTGGTCGCCGAAACCGACGAGCAGGCCAACTATCTGGCCACCTCGGTGTACCAGCGAATACTCGCCCTGATCCGCGGACAAAGCCTGATGCAGCGGCCCCCAGTGGACAGCATGGACGGCCTGTGGCTGCCGCATGAGCGCGATGCGGTGAGCAGCTTCCTGGGCTTGGCGATGATCGGCAGCCCACAGAAAGTGCGGGCAAAGGTGGAAGTGTTGCTGGAGCAGACGGGGGCGGACGAGCTGATCTTTACGTGTGACCTGTATGAGCATGCGGACCGCGTGAAATCCTACGAGCTGCTGGCGCAGGCCCTGCGCCAGGAGTGACGGGTATGGGGCGGGCTTGCCAGGACACCGGTTCGCCCGCTCCAACAGGCCTCAGTCGCGCCGGTACACGATCTCCTTGCTCCCGGCCTCGCAACTACCGACCACTTTTCCGGCCGGAGTGCCCTGGTCGACGACTTCCAGGGTATACCCCTGCACGCCCTTGGCATCGAGCTTGCCGGCAATCTCTGCCTTGATCTCGTCGCAGGGCGTGCCAGCAGCCAGCACCGAACCTGCCATCGTCATCAGGCCCAAGGCCAATATCATCTTTTTCATCGAACGCATTCCCTGTTCAGATTTCAGTCCGCTGGAATCAGCTGTTGGCAATGCGGAAGCCCACCTTCAGGGTCACCTGGAAGTGCGCAACCTGGTTGTTCTCGATATGGCCACGCGTCTCGACCACTTCAAACCACTCCAGTAACTTGATGCTCTTGCCGGCTTCGGCGATGGCGTTGCGGATAGCATCATCGATGCTGGTCGCCGAGGATCCAACCAGTTCGATCTGCTTGTAGGTGCGATGATCACTCATGGGTACTCTCCTGATTTAGCGGTGGAATAGAGCCTAGCAGCGCAGGGCCGATTTACCTGCGAGCGACGCGCAGCGTACAAAGTTCGATTGCACTTTCCCGCCAACCCACAGTCGCATCCTTACACAGCCCATCCCACTGCGAAGGAGAGACACCATGGCCCATAACCCGCTGCGCAAGACGTCGCTGGAAAGCATGGAAGCCGAGATCGTTAGCCTGCTCAAGACACTGGAGTCCATGAAGGGCGATGCCTCGGACGAGTCCACCAAATCTCTCAAGGCACTCAAGAGCAACGCCGAAAATGCTCTTCAGCATTCGCGCAGCCTGCTGACCGACGCCTATGCCGAGGTCAAGACCCGCACCAAGCAGACCGGCATCGCTACCCGCGATTATGCTCAGGACCATCCTTGGACTACCGCCGGTGTAGCGGTCGGTGCACTAGGCCTGGTCGCTGCCTGGCTGCTGTGCAAGCGCAATCACTAAGCAGCCTGGCGCGCGAGTTCCGCGCGTAGCCACTGCGCCAGTTGCTCGGCGCGCCCATCCGCGGCGCGCCGAGGCACCCAGAGCGCCAGCGCTGCTGGCGTCGGGCTGAAGCCCCATGGGGCGGTCAAGCGTCCAGCTCGCAGGTCATCGGCAACCAGGGGTTGCGGCGCGATGGCTACCCCAAGGCCCGCTACGGCGGCTTCAAGCAAATAATACAAATGCTCGAAATCCTGGCCGAACTTCAAGTCCGCCGGATCGAAGTCCTGCTCGCGTGCCCATGTCGGCCACGCCTGCGGCCGCGACGTGGTCTGCAGCAGGGCTTCATCGAGCAAGGCACTGGCGGGCGCGGCCTGCAGCCGGGCAAAGCCTGCGAAGTGCGGGCTGAGCACGGGCCCGATACGCTCCTCGGCCAGCACATGCACTCGCATGTCGGCCGGCCATGGCGGCTCGGCGAACACCAGCAAGGCATCGAGCCCAGGCCGGCGCGGATCGAGATCGCCTTCACCCGCCGACAGATGCAGCCGAAGCTGTGGAAGGTCAGCCTTGAGACGTCCCAGGCGAGGGATGAACCAGCGCGCCAGCAAGCTGCCCGAGCACCCCAGCACGAACGGCGCTTCGCTGCTGTCACGGCTCAGTTCGCCGCACACCTCGCGCAACCGCTCGAACGCCTCGCCTGTTGCATCGCGCAGGCGAGTACCGGCATCTGTGAGTTTCACGCCGCGCCCTTCCTTGACGAAGAGGCTGATCCCGAGATGCTCCTCCAGCACCTTGATCTGCCGGCTGATGGCGCCGTGAGTCACGTGCAAGTGTTCGGCCGCCTGGCTGACGCTGTTTAACCGGGCGGCGGCCTCGAAGGCTCGCAGGGCATTGAGGGGAGGAAGATCCTGGCGCATGGGACTTGTGAGTTTTCCTGACAGGTTTACGCAATCTTATCGGTTTTCAGACGTGAGCGTCGTGGGTACAGTAAAGCCCATACCTTATCCGTCACGCCCTGGAGCGACCCATGACCCAGACCAACTTCCGCGCCGGCCCCGATGCCAATGGCCTGTTCGGCTCGTTCGGCGGCCGCTACGTCGCAGAGACCCTGATGCCATTGGTGCTCGACCTGGCCCGCGAATACGAAGCCGCCAAGGCCGATCCGCAATTCCTCGAAGAGTTGGCGTACTTCCAGCGCGACTACATCGGCCGCCCCAATCCGTTGTATTTCGCCGAACGCCTGACCGAACACTGCGGCGGCGCGAAGATCTTCTTCAAGCGCGAAGAGCTCAACCACACTGGCGCGCACAAGGTGAACAACTGCATCGGCCAGGTGTTGCTGGCCCGTCGCATGGGCAAGAAACGCCTGATCGCCGAAACCGGCGCAGGCATGCATGGCGTGGCCACGGCCACCGTTGCCGCACGCTTCGGCCTGCCCTGCGTGATCTACATGGGCGCCACCGACATCGAGCGCCAGCAAGCCAACGTGTTCCGCATGAAGCTGCTGGGCGCCGAGATCGTCCCGGTGACTGCTGGCACCGGGACCCTCAAGGACGCCATGAATGAGGCCCTTCGCGACTGGGTCACCAACGTCGAAGACACCTTCTACCTGATCGGCACCGTGGCGGGTCCCCACCCGTACCCTGCGATGGTGCGAGACTTCCAGTCGATCATCGGCAAGGAAACCCGCGCCCAGCTGCAGGAAAAGGAAGGCCGCCTGCCGGATAGCCTGATCGCCTGTGTCGGTGGCGGCTCCAACGCCATGGGCCTGTTCCATGAGTTCCTCGATGATGCCAGCGTGCAGATCGTCGGCGTCGAAGCCGGTGGCCATGGCGTGCACACCGACAAGCATGCCGCCAGTCTCAATGGCGGCGTGCCGGGCGTGCTGCACGGCAACCGCACCTATCTTCTGCAGGATGAAGACGGTCAGATCACCGACGCCCACTCCATCTCAGCCGGCCTGGACTACCCTGGCATCGGCCCTGAACATGCCCACCTCCACGAGGTGAAGCGTGTCGACTACGTCAGCATTACCGACGACGAGGCCCTGGATGCCTTCCATGCCACTTGCCGTCTCGAAGGCATCATCCCGGCGCTGGAGACCTCTCATGCCCTGGCCGAGGCCATCAAGCGCGCGCCGACCCTGCCCAAGGACCACCTGATGGTGGTGTGCCTGTCCGGGCGCGGCGACAAAGACATGCAAACCGTGATGAACCACATGGCCGCCCAGGAGAAACAGGCATGAGCCGTCTCGAACAACGCTTCGCCGACCTGAAAGCCGAAGGCCGCTCCGCGCTGGTTACCTTCATCACTGCGGGCGATCCGGGCTATGACGCCTCGCTGGCTATCCTCAAGGGCCTGCCCGCAGCCGGCGCCGACGTGATCGAGTTGGGCATGCCGTTCACCGACCCGATGGCTGACGGCGTGGCCATCCAGCTGGCCACCCTGCGTGCGCTGGAAGCCGGGCAGACCCTGGCGAAAACCCTGCAGATGGTCCGCGAGTTTCGGGCAGACGACAAAGCCACCCCCATCGTGCTGATGGGTTACTACAACCCGATCCACCGCTTCGGTGTGGATAACTTTGTGGCCCAAGCCAAGGAAGCGGGCGTCGATGGCCTGATCATCGTCGACCTGCCGCCAGAGCACGATGCCGAATTGGCCACTCCGGCCCAGGCCGCTGGCATCGACTTTATCCGCCTGACCACGCCGACCACCGATGACGCACGCCTGCCGCGGGTGCTCGAGCGAAGCTCCGGGTTCGTCTATTACGTGTCCGTTGCCGGTGTGACTGGCGCAGGCTCGGCGACCACCGAGCATGTCGGGGAAGCGATCGCCCGCCTTCGGCGCCATACCGATCTGCCGGTGAGTGTCGGCTTCGGTATCCGCACCCCGGAACAGGCCGCGGCGATTGCCCGGCTGGCCGATGGTGTAGTGGTAGGGTCGGCGCTGATCGACAAGATCGCCCAGGCCAGGCATGCCGATCAGGCTGTCAGCGATGTACTTGCGCTGTGTTCGTCCCTCGCCGAAGGTGTGCGCGGCGCACGCAGAACCTGATTCAGCACCGCGATCCGCTGTATGCCCCCCAGCGGATCGCGTGCAACCGCAGGATGTGCTCAGCCGCCAAACAGCTCCAGCTTCAGTGGCCGCACGGCGCCCATCCAGATCGCATGATCCCGGTGATCCGCAAGCTCATCCCCGGTCAGCGGATGCAGAAACACCACCAACCCGCGCCGATACAGGGCCAGCCACGGCAAGACCACACCCACCACCTCCGGCCCGAAGGACAGTTGGCAGCTCCAGTCCGGATGCGGGCCGACCGGTTTCTGGTGCATGCGCCCCATGGTCACGGGAAACAGCCGCGCCGCTTCCTCGCACAGCTCACGCGCCCGCTCGAGCGTGCCTGCGTCGTAGTAGACGTGGGCGTGGTACCCCTTGATCCTCTGCACAACTTCTCCTGATATGAATAAGCCCTAGCGACGCCGCTCTTCGGCCAGCCATTCGACAAAGCGCTGGATCAGCGCACCTCGACGCTTGCGTGGTGGCAAGACTACATAATAGCCGCGCGCTGAGCGCAAGCTACCTTCCAAGGGCCGGCACAACAGGCCTTGCTCGACCAGGGCATCGACCAGATGAGCCCAGCCAATCGCTACGCCTTGCCCGGCAATCGCCGCCTGTATCAACAGGGTGTAGTTGTCGAAGCGCAGTTGCCCCGGCGCCGGTGGACTGGCCAGCCCCAGCTCGCGAAACACTCCAGCCCAGTCGAACCAGCGACTGGCCTGCTCGCCGCGCAGATGAAGCAACGGCATGCGTTGCAACCCTTCGCGGGACAAGACCTTGCCACTGATCAGCCGCGGGCTGCAGACCGGGAAGACTTCCTCGTCGAACAGCCACTGACTTTCACCCTGATGAAAGCGGCCGTCACCAAACAGCAGTGCCACGTCGATATCCGGACGCAGCATCGCCTGGCTCCGCTCACCCGTGACCAGGCTCACATCTACCTGTGGATTGGCCGCATGGAAGCGTTGCAGCCGCGGCATCAGCCAGAAAGCGGCAAACGCGAAGTCAGTGGCGACCTGCAGCACTTCGCGCTGATTATGACCACGCGCCTGGGCAATGCCATCGTCGATGGCCAGCAAGCCCTGATGAACCTGTTCGAACAGCAGCTGGCCCGCGTCGGTGAGTTGTATGCCACGGTAGATTCGGTCGAACAGCCGGGTCTCCAGTTGCGCTTCAAGCCGTTTGACCTGCTGGCTGATCGCCGGCTGCGTGGTACCCAGCTCAAGCGCAGCAGCTGTGAACCCGCGCAAGCGCGCTGCGGATTCAAATACCCGCAGGCTATCCAGCGACACCTGTCCAAGCTGCTCAAGCATAAGCCTTGCTAATCCCAGTCATTGCCCGCCATGGGCTTTACCCATGTTAGCGCCAGCTGCATTCTCGTTAACAGATGAATTACATAATCCACGACGATGGAAGCAGCCTCATGAAGCGCAAGAATATCCTGTTCATCATGGCCGACCAGATGGCCGCTCCCTTGCTGCCGATCTACGGCCCGTCGCCAGTCAAGATGCCCCACCTCAGCCGCCTGGCCGAGCAGGCCGTGGTATTCGATGCCGCGTATTGCAACAGCCCACTCTGCGCGCCGTCGCGCTTCACGCTCGTCAGCGGCCAGTTACCCAGCCGCATCGGCGCCTACGACAACGCCGCCGACTTCCCAGGCGATGTACCTACCTATGCCCACTACCTGCGCCGCCTGGGCTACCGCACCGCGCTGTCAGGCAAGATGCACTTCTGCGGCCCGGACCAGTTGCACGGCTACGAGCAGCGGTTGACCAGCGACATCTATCCCGCCGACTACGGCTGGGCCGTCAACTGGGACGCCCCGGATGAGCGGCCCAGCTGGTATCACAACATGTCCTCGGTACTCCAGGCCGGGCCCTGCGTGCGGACCAACCAGCTGGATTTCGACGAGGAAACGGTGTTCAAGGCCCGGCAGTACCTCTACGACCATGTGCGCGAGGCGGACGGCCGGCCGTTCTGCCTCACCGTGTCGATGACCCACCCGCATGATCCCTACACCATCCCCAAGCGCTGGTGGGACCTGTACCAGGACGTCGACATCCCGATGCCGGTCTACCCGCTGGCCCAGCACGAGCAGGACCCCCACGCGCAACGCCTGCTCAAGGTCTACGACCTGTGGGACAAACCGCTGCCTGCGGAGAAGATCCGCGATGCCCGCCGCGCGTACTTCGGCGCCTGCAGCTATGTCGATGACAACATCGGCAAACTCCTGGAGGCACTGGATGAAACCGGCCTGGCGGACGACACCTTGATCGTGTTTTCCGGCGATCACGGGGACATGCTTGGCGAGCGGGGGCTCTGGTACAAGATGCACTGGTTCGAGATGTCGGCACGGGTACCGCTGCTGGTCCACGCGCCAGGACAGTTCGCGCCGGGCCGGGTTGGCGCGGCGGTATCGACCTGCGACCTGCTGCCAACGCTGGTGGAGCTTGCTGGCGGTAGCGTCGAGGCCAACCTGCCGCTCGATGGGCGCTCGTTGCTCGGCCACCTGCAGGGGGAGGGCGGTCATGATGAGGTGATTGGCGAATACATGGCGGAGGGGACGGTCGGTCCGCTGATGATGATCCGCCGAGGCGCCTACAAGTTCGTGTACAGCGAGGAAGACCCTTGGCTACTCTATGACCTGAGCCACGACCCGCACGAGCGGGAGAATCTCGCCAGCAGCCCCGATCACCAGGCGCTGCTGCAGGCATTTGCCGATGAAGCTCGCCAGCGCTGGGATATCCCCAGCCTGCGCGAGCAAGTCCTGGCCAGCCAACGCCGCCGCCGCCTGGTGGCCGAGGCCCTGTCCATCGGCGCGCTGAAGAGTTGGGACCACCAACCCAGGGTGGATGCCAGTCAACAGTACATGCGTAATCACATCGATCTCGACGACCTCGAGCGCAAGGCCCGTTATCCACAGCCCGCCCCGTAATTGAGCAGAGAGACCGCGATGAAACACTTGTCCACAGCCGCGATTGCCCTAGTCCTGAGTCTGGCCAGTGCCTCGGCCAGCGCCGAAGACGCCAGCTGCAGCACAGTGAAGCTGGCCGACCCCGGCTGGAGCGACATCGCCTCCACCAACGCCGTCGCCCGCTTGCTGCTGGAAAGCCTGGGTTATCAGGTGAAAATCGACACCCTGGCCGTGCCGATCATCTATGGCGGTCTCAAGGACGGCAAGGTCGACGCTTTCCTCGGCAACTGGATGCCGGCCCACCAGGGATTCCACGACAAGTTCATCGCCACGGGTGACGTCAAGCAGTTGAGCCGTAACCTGGAGGGCACCGAATTCACGCTCGCGGTTCCGGATTACGTATGGAACGCCGGCGTGAAGTCATTCGCCGACCTGCACAAGCATGCCAGCGCGTTCGACCAGAAGATTTATGGTATCGGCTCCGGTGCCCCGGCCAATCTGTCGCTCAAGGAGATCATCGACAAGAATGAATTCGACCTGGGCAGCTGGAAACTGGTCGAATCCAGCGAACAGGCCATGCTCGCCCAGGTGCAGCGCGCCACTCAGAAAAAGCAGTTCATCACTTTTCTTGGCTGGACCCCGCACCCGATGAACGTAAAGCTGAAGATGCATTACCTTACCGGAGGGGAGAAGTGGTTTGGCAGCAAGGGCGAGGTGTTTACCCTGACGCGCGAGGGTTATCCACAGGCGTGCCCGAACGTCGCAAGATTGCTGGGTAATCTGAATTTCACACTGGACATGGAAAACGCCATCATGGCAGAGGTTGTGGATAAGAAAGTGAGCTTCGATGCTGCGGCCAAGGCATGGGTAAAGGCGCATCCCGAGCGGCTTGATGGATGGCTCGGCGGTGTCACCACCCGCGATGGAGCCGATGCCAAGGCAGCGGTATCCGCCACGTTATGACTCGCAGCCTGCACCGGACTTTTTTAGGCCGTCCATGAGAACCCGCATGCCCAGGCTCGACCGTTTGATACCCTTCCTGAGCTGGCTCCCCCGGCAGTCCCGCAGCAGCGTGCGCCGCGATCTGCTGGTGGGCCTGAGTGGTGCGATTCTGGCCTTGCCGCAATCCATTGCCTACGCCCTGATCGCTGGCCTGCCCGCCGAATACGGTCTCTACGCAGCCATCGTGCCGGTGCTGATCGCCTGCCTCTGGGGATCGTCATGGCACCTGATCTGCGGTCCGACCGCCGCCATCTCCATCGTGCTGTATGCCAGCGTCAGCCCGCTGGCCGTCAGCGGGAGCGATGACTACATCACGCTGGTCCTGCTCGTGACATTCCTGGGTGGCGTGTTCCAGTTGCTGCTCGGGCTGCTGCGCTTCGGGGCCTTGGTCAACTTCGTATCCCATTCGGTGGTGCTCGGTTTCACTCTTGGGGCGGCGGTCGTGATCGCCTTGGGCCAGATGCCCAACCTGCTCGGCATGAATCTGTCCGGCCAGGCAACCGCGCTCAAGACAGTGCAAGATCTGCTCGATCACGCAGGGGATGTGGATATTCCATCCCTCGTGCTTGGTCTGGCCACGCTGGGAGTCGGCATGGCCTTCAAGCTCTGGCGTCCGCGTTGGCCGGGGCTGTTGATAAGTCTGGCAACGGTCAGCCTGGTAGCGTGGCTGCTGCCAGGATATTTCGGTCATGTGCAGCGAGTGCCGGGCTTCATCGGCCAACTGCCACCGCTGAGCCCCATACCGCTGTTGGACCTTGAGGCGATTTTACGCCTGCTCCCCAGCGCCGTTGCGGTGGGCATGCTCGGCCTGGTCACCAGCCTGTCGATTGCCCGCTCCCTGTCTGCCCGCTCCGAACAACTGATCGATGCCAACCAGGAAATCCGTGCCCAGGGCCTGTCGAACATGGTTGGCGCGTTCTTTTCCGGGTACTTGTCCTCGGGCTCGTTCACCCGTTCGGGGTTGAGCTATGAGGCGGGCGCGAATTCACCGCTGGCAGGTGTCTTTTCGGCGCTGTGGGTAACGCTGTTCGCGGTGACCGGCGCAGGGCTGATCGCGCATCTGCCCCTCCCGGCCATGGCCGGCAGTATCCTGCTGATCTGCTGGGGGCTGGTCGACCATAATGGCATGCGCGCTCTGTTCAGGGTCAGCCGTTCGGAGTTTCTGGTCATGGCGCTGACCGCTGTGGCCACTTTGCTGCTCGAGCTGCAGACCGCCATCTATGCCGGGGTCCTGGCCTCCTTGTTCTTCTACCTCAAGCGCACCTCGCGGCCGCGGGTGCAGCAGTCACGCGAAGGGGGGTCAGATGTGTTGCGGGTGGGCGGTTCGATCTTCTTTGGCGCCAGCCACTACCTGCAGGTTCGCCTGCAACGTTGCGAAGGCCCGGACGTGGTGATCGACGCACGTCAGATCAACTTCATCGACTATTCAGGCGTCGACATGCTGCACCGTGAAGCCCGCCGCCTGGCGCGCGCAGGAGGCAGCCTGACGCTACATCACGCCCGGCCACAGGTGATCGAAGATCTGCACAAGCTTGAAGGGGCAGCGCTGTGCCCCATTCGTTTCGAGGATTAGCGCGCCAGCTGGCGACGCAGCTCGGCCAACACTGGCGCAGTGTCCGGGCGCACATCGCGCCAGAGATAGAAGGCTTCGGCGGCCTGCTCGACCAGCATGCCCATGCCATCGAGCACCTTGGCCGCGCCCAGGTTGCTGGCCCAGGCGCAGAAAGGCGTGGGCTCCTTTGCGTACATCATGTCGTAGCACACGGTCAGCCCGGGCTGCACCAGGCTTTCGGCAATCGGCGGCATCTCGCCTGCCAGGCTTGCCGAGGTGGCATTGATGATCAGATCGACGGGCTCTTGCAGCCAGGCAAAACCGCTGGCGGCCACTGGGCCCAGGTCGGCAAACTCACGCGCCAGTTGCTCGGCCTTCTCCACCGTGCGGTTGGCGATCACCAGCGACTGGGGCCTTTGCGCCAGGATCGGCTCCAGCACACCGCGCACCGCGCCGCCGGCACCTAGAATGAGGATTCGCTTGCCCGCAAGCTCCACCCCTGCGTTTACCGTCAGGTCGCGCACCAGGCCTGCGCCATCGGTGTTGTCACCTTCCAGGGTGCCGTCGTCGAGTTCCGTCAGGGTGTTGACCGCGCCAGCGCGTCGCGCGCGCGGGGTCAGGATATCGGCGAGACGAAACGCCTCTTCCTTGAACGGCACTGTGACGTTGGCGCCATGGCCCTGCTTGAAGAAGCCACGCGCGCAATCGCTGAAGTTATCCAGTGGGGCAAGCAGCGTGCTGTACTCCAGGTCTTCGCCGGTCTGGTCAGCGAACAGGCGGTGAATCAACGGCGACTTGCTGTGGCCGATCGGGTTGCCGAAAACAACGTACTGGTCCATGGACAAAGCTCCTGGGCGTTTCAGATCACAGCGTTGGGTTGCCGGCCTGGCCGAGCCAGTCGCGGTCCTGCAGGTAATAGTCGGTCAGACGCGCTTCCTCGCTGCCGGGCGCGGCCTTCCAATCGTAGCCCCAGCGGACCTGCGGCGGTAGCGACATCAGGATCGACTCGGTACGCCCGCCTGACTGCAGGCCGAACAGGGTGCCGCGGTCGTAGACCAGGTTGAACTCGACATAGCGCCCGCGCCGGTATTCCTGAAATTCGCGTTGCTCGGCAGTGAACGGGGTGTTCCTGCGGCGCTGGACGATGGGCAGATAGGCCTCCATGAAGGCGTCGCCGATGGCCCGGATGAAAGCGAAGCAGGTGTCGAAATCCCACTCGTTCAGGTCATCGAAGAACAGACCACCGATACCGCGCGGCTCGCCGCGGTGCTTGAGATGGAAGTAGCGGTCGCACCAGGCCTTGTAACGCGGATAGACATCGGCGCCGAAGGGCGCGCAGGCGCGTTCGGCTACCCGGTGCCAATGCACGCAGTCTTCCTCGTGGCCGTAGTAGGGCGTGAGGTCGAAGCCACCGCCGAACCACCAGACCGCTTCTTCGCCTTCCTTCTCGGCGATGAAGAAACGCACGTTGGCATGGGAGGTCGGCACGTGGGGATTATGCGGATGGATCACCAGCGACACGCCGAGCGCCTCGAAGCCGCGCCCCGCGAGTTCCGGACGGTGCGCGCTGGCCGAGGGCGGCAGCCCCTTGCCGAAGACGTGAGAGAAATTGACGCCGCCTTTTTCGATCAGCTTGCCCTCGCCGATCACTCGCGTACGGCCACCACCGCCGGCTTCCCGCACCCAGGCGTCCTCGACGAAGCGGGCGCCACCGTCCTCGGTTTCGAGCGCAGTACAGATTCGGTCTTGCAGGTCGAGCAGATAGGCTTTCACGGCCTCGGTGCGGCTAGTCATCAGGTCACCTGGGTGGGGCTGGGCAGATTTCGCCGCGTAGCATACCACCGGCAACCGGCACGCCGCAGTTGACGGCGGTCACGCAAAGGCGTCCGATAACGGTTTGCCCAATGCCGACAACAGGAGTGAGAGATGGCCAAGCGTATACAGTTCAGCCAGCACGGTGGCCCTGAGGTTCTGCAATTGCTCGACTTCGAGCCCGCTGCACCCGGCCCGCAGCAGGTTCGCGTGCGCAACCAGGCGATCGGCCTAAACTTCATCGACACTTACTTTCGCAGCGGCCTCTATGCACCGCCATCCTTGCCCTCGGGCCTGGGTACGGAAGGGGCGGGCGTGGTCGAGGCCGTCGGCGAGCAAGTCAGCCGGCTCAAGGTCGGTGACCGCGTCGCCTATGGCGGCGGCCCGCTGGGTGCCTACAGCGAAGTGCACACGCTGCCCGAGGCCAACCTGGTCAAGCTGCCCGACAGCATTAGCTTCGAGCAGGCTGCGGCGGTCATGCTCAAAGGCCTCACGGTGCAGTACCTGTTCAAGCAGACCTACGCCCTGCAGCCAGGCGACACCATCCTTTTCCACGCTGCTGCTGGAGGAGTCGGCTCGCTCGCGTGCCAGTGGGCCAACGCTATTGGCGCCAAGCTCATCGGCACCGTGAGCTCCGCCGGGAAAGCCGAGCGCGCCAAGGCCCTGGGCGCTTGGGAAACCATCGACTACAGCCGTGAAGATGTCGCCCAGCGCGTGCTCGAGCTGACCGATGGCAAGAAGTGCACAGTGGTCTATGACGGCGTGGGCGCCGACACCTGGCTGACGTCGCTGGACTGCCTGCAGCCTCGCGGCCTGATGGTCAGCTTCGGCAACGCCTCGGGCGCCGTCAGCGGCGTGAACCTGGGGATTCTTGCGCAGAAGGGATCGCTGTACGTGACTCGCCCGACCCTGGCGACTTACGCCAATACGGCTGAAAGCACCCAGGCGATGGCGGATGACCTGTTCGCCATGATCAGCAGCGGGCAGCTCCAGGTGGATATCCAGCAGCGTTACCCCCTGACCGAGGCGGCCAAGGCGCAGACCGAGCTGTCGGCACGCCGGACGGTAGGCTCGACCATCCTGCTGCCCTGACAGATCGCATGCAGTCCTGGTGGGACCGGGTCATTGTGAATCAGGCCCGTTCCCACAAGAGGCTCAGCCCGGCCGGACGATCTCGCCCGTGGCCAGGTCGCGGATCACGCTCGGATTACGCCTGCCACCCAATGCCCCACCCAGCACCAGATCCACCTGCCCGCGGAAGTACTGCTCTACCCGCAGCCGGGACTTGGCCGCCGGCCTGCCCTGCGGATTGGCCGAAGTCGAGATCAGCGGACCAACCAGCGCGCACAGGTCGCGCACCACCGGATGGTCGCTGACCCGCAAGGCCACCGTGTCATGCACGCCGGTCACCCATTCTGGCAACAGGCCCTGATGAGGCACCAGCCAGGTGTTGGGGCCAGGCCAGGTGCTGGACATGCGGTCGAGCCAGTCCTCAGGAAAATCCTCGAAAAGGAAGTCGAACTGGCGGATATTGTCGGCGATCAGGATCAATCCCTTGTCCACCGAGCGAGACTTGATTGCCAGCAGGCGGTCCACCGCCTCTTCGTTCCAAGGGTCACAGCCCAGGCCCCAGACCGCTTCGGTAGGGTAGGCGATGACCGCGCCCGCCCGGATCTCGCGCGCGGCTTGTTGCACACGCCAACTGCTCACCATTGCTGTTCTCCGCATATAAGGCTGGTGAGCAGTGTACTTAGCCGCAACGGGCAAACCAACGCCCGGCTGCATTGCTGACCCGGCCATCGAGTTCAAGCTCGGTGAGGCTTGCCAGCACCTGGGCCAGCGGCAGGCCACTGCTGCGGGCCAGACCTTCGCTGGTCTGCGGGGCTGCCAAAAGCAACTTCAGCAACGGATGCCCAGCCTTGGCCACAGGCGCGGCAGGCAGGTTCTGCCAACCCCGCAGGCTATCGATGATCTGGCCGACGCTCTCGACCAGCAGGGCCCCGTCGCGGATCAGCTGGTGGCAACCTTTGGCACCCGGATGGTGAATCGAACCTGGAATGGCGTATACCTCCCTGCCTTGTTCGGCGGCCAGGCGGGCCGTGATCAACGAGCCGCTGGCAAGGCTGGCTTCGACCACCAGGACGCCGAGGGAAAGACCACTGATGATCCGATTGCGCCGTGGAAAGTTGCCCGGCAAGGGGCCAGCGTCGAGTGGGAATTCCGAGACCACTGCGCTGCCGCTCTCGATCATTGCCCTGGCCAGTGAACGATGGCTCTGTGGATAAAGTTTTTGCAGCCCGGTACCCAAGACTCCAATTGTTTGCCCGCAGGCATCTAGCGCAGCCCGATGAGCAACGCCGTCTACCCCCAGAGCGAGCCCGCTGGTGATGGTGAAACCGGCTTGGGCCAGGCACCGCGCAAACCCCGCCGCAGTATCGAGCGCGGGGGGAGAAGCCCGGCGGCTGCCGATGATGGCCAGCTGTGGTTGCTCCAGAATTCCTGGATTGCCTGCGACAAAAAGCAGCGGAGGCGAATCGTCCACTTCCGCAAGCAGGGCGGGGTATCCAGGGCTGTCCCACATCAGCAAATGCTGGCCCGGATGCTCTAGCCAGGCCATTGCGGCGGCGGCCCCGTCGCGCGCATCGGCACTGCGCCGAGCCTCGCTGCAGGCTGCGGGCAGGCCCAGCGAATGCCATGCAGCGGCCGGTGCGCTGAGCGCGCTGGAGGCGCTGCCGAAGGCCTTGATGAGTGTGCGAAACCGCTGTCCGCCTATCTGCGGCAGGCGATGAAGACGCAATCGGGCTTCCAGTTCAGCTGGCGGGCAAGCGGGGCAGGAGAGGGGCGTCATGCGGATTCATCCTTGATCGGCAGGCGGTCATCCAGTTGGCACAACCTGTGGATAACTGTGTTGATAATAGTTTGACAACCTGTCGATCGAAGCGGCCTACAGGTGTCCATTCACACCCTAGCCAAGCTTTGGCAGGTGCTGAACGCGGCGAATCCCTTTATTATGTGAATCCATGTTTGCAACCGAACGCACAGTACTGCTCAGACCCCTATGGCTATCTTGAACATCCTCGAATTCCCGGACCCGCGTCTTCGCACCGTCGCCAAACCGGTGACAGAAGTAGACGATGCCCTGCGCCAGCTGATCGATGACATGTTTGAAACCATGTACGAAGCGCCTGGCATCGGCCTCGCGGCCACTCAGGTCGACGTGCACAAGCGCGTGGTGGTCATGGACCTGAGCGAAGACCGCAGCGAGCCACGGGTATTCATCAACCCTGTGATCGAAGAGCTGACCCATGACATGGGTCAATACCAGGAAGGCTGCCTGTCGGTACCCGGCTTCTACGAAAACGTAGACCGTCCGCTGCAAGTCCGGGTCAAGGCGCTGGACCGCGACGGCAAGCCCTACGAGCTGGTTGCCGAAGGCCTGCTCGCTGTGTGCATCCAGCACGAATGCGATCACCTCAACGGCAAGCTGTTCGTCGACTACCTGTCCCAGCTCAAACGCGACCGGATCAAGAAGAAACTGGAAAAGCAGCACCGCCAGCAAGCCTGATCCCGCCGACTTTCAAGGCTTGCTCCGGCAAGCCTTTTTCTTTTCTAGCGAGAACTCCATGCGCATTGTCTTCGCAGGCACCCCAGAGTTTGCCGCCGAACACTTGAAGGCCCTGCTCGACAGCCCTTACGAGATCGTGGCCGTCTACACCCAGCCAGACCGTCCGGCTGGACGCGGGCAAAAGCTTGCGCCCAGCCCGGTGAAGCAGTTGGCGGCGGCGCACGACATTCCGGTGCTGCAACCGCCGACCCTGCGCAGTGCCGAGGCCCAGGCCGAACTCGCGGCCCTTCAGCCTGACCTGATGGTGGTGGTTGCCTATGGCCTGATCCTGCCCCAGGCCGTGCTCGACATCCCGCGCCTGGGCTGCATCAACAGCCATGCCTCGCTGTTGCCACGCTGGCGCGGTGCCGCGCCGATCCAGCGCGCGGTGCAAGCGGGCGATGCCGAAAGCGGCGTAACCGTAATGCGCATGGAAGCCGGGCTCGATACCGGGCCGATGCTGCTCAAGGTCAGCACACCGATCGGCGCCGATGATACCGGTGGCAGCCTGCACGACCGCCTCGCCAGGATGGGCCCGCCCGCAGTGCTCGAGGCCATCGCGGGTCTGGCCGCAGGTACGCTGCAGGGTGAGGTGCAGGACGATGCGCTGGCCACGTATGCACACAAGCTGAACAAGGACGAAGCGCGCATCGACTGGAGTCGCCCGGCCGTCGAGCTGGAGCGCCTGGTGCGCGCCTTCAACCCATGGCCGGTGTGCCACAGCACACTGGACAGTGAAAGCGTGAAGGTACTGGCCGCGACCGTGTCCACAGGGCAGGGCGCGCCTGGCGAGATTCTCGGCGCCAGCAAGGACGGCCTGGTGGTGGCCTGTGGCGAGCAGACACTGTGCCTGACCCGCCTGCAATTGCCAGGCGGCAAGCCGCTGAACTTCAGTGACCTGTTCAACAGCCGCCGCGAAAAATTCGCCACCGGCACGGTGCTTGGCCAATGAACCCGCGTCTGGCTGCCGCCCGCGCCCTGGCCTCCGTGCTCAGCGGCAAAGCCTCGCTGAACAGCGCCCTGCCCATGCAACTGGACAAGGTCGACGAGCGCGACCGTGGCCTGACTCAGGACCTGGCCTTCGGCACCGCCCGTTGGGAACCGCGCCTGGCCCTGCTGGCCGAGCAATTGCTGCAGAAGCCGTTCAAGAGTGCCGACAGCGATGTCCAGGCATTGTTGCTGGTAGGCCTGTATCAGCTGTTCTACACGCGGATCCCGGCTCATGCGGCGATTGGTGAGACCGTCGGCTGCGCCGAAAAACTGAAGAAGCCTTGGGCCAAGGGTCTGCTCAATGCCGTGCTGCGCCGCGCCCAGCGCGAGGGCGAAGCGCTGCTTGCCGGCATGGAACGTGATCCGGTGGTGCGTACCGCTCATCCACGCTGGCTGCAGAAGTCGCTCAAAGCGTTCTGGCCCGAGCAGTGGGAAGCCATCTGTGCTGCGAACAACGCCCATCCGCCAATGATCCTGCGGGTCAACCGCCGCCACCACCGCCGCGACGCCTACCTTGCCCTGCTGGCCGATGCCGGCATCGGCGCCAGTGCCTGCCGCTACAGCCAGGACGGCATCGTGCTTACCGAGGCCTGCGATGTGCGCACTCTGCCGGGCTTTGCCGAGGGCTGGGTCAGCGTCCAGGACGAAGCTGCGCAGCTGGCTGCCGACCTGCTCGACCTTGCCCCAGGACAGCGCGTACTCGATGCGTGCTGCGCTCCCGGCGGGAAAACCTGCCACCTGCTCGAGGCGCAAGGCGATCTGGACCAGGTCGTGGCGATCGACCTGGAAGCCAAGCGTCTGACCCGCGTTCGCGAAAACCTCGATCGCCTGGGACTGGATGCCGAACTGATCGCCTGCGATGCTCGCGAGACCGCTACCTGGTGGGACGGCAAGCCATTCCAGCGCATCCTGCTCGATGCCCCGTGCTCGGCAACCGGCGTCATCCGCCGTCACCCGGACATCAAGCTGACCCGCCAGGCCGATGACATTCCGGCCCTGGCCAGCCTGCAAGGCGAGCTGCTCGATGCCTTGTGGCCGACCCTTGCGGTGGGTGGGCTGCTGCTCTACGCGACCTGCTCCAGCCTGCCAACGGAAAACACCGAAGTGATCGAGGCGTTCCTTGCTCGTACGCCGGGTGCCCGCGAGCTGGACATGGCCATCGAAGCCGGCCTGCGCCAGCCCCATGGCCGCCAACTGCTGGCCCAGGAAGGCGGCCACGATGGTTTCTACTATGCCAAGCTGATCAAGATCGCCGCCTCGCGCGGTTAACGGTAGGAGTAGCGGATGAAAATCATCATCCTCGGTGCAGGGCAGGTCGGCGGCACGCTGGCCGAGCACCTGGCCAGTGAAGCCAACGACATCACGGTGGTCGATACCGACGGCGACCGCCTTCGAGACCTCGGCGATCGTCTCGACATCCGTACCGTTCAAGGACGCGGGTCGTTCCCCACGGTGCTGCGCCAGGCGGGCGCCGACGATGCCGACATGCTGGTGGCGGTGACCAACAGCGACGAGACCAATATGGTGGCCTGCCAGGTCGCCTATACACTGTTCCATACCCCGACCAAGATCGCCCGGGTGCGCGAGGCGGCCTACCTGACCCGCGCCGGCCTGTTCGACAACGAGGCCATCCCGGTGGATGTGCTGATCAGCCCGGAGCAAGTGGTTACCCACTACATCAAGCGCCTGATCGAACATCCGGGCGCCCTGCAGGTGATCGATTTCGCCGACGGCAAGGCGCAGCTGGTGGCGGTCAAGGCCTACCATGGCGGCCCGCTGGTGGGGCAGCAGCTGCGCCAGTTGCGTTCGCACATGCCCAACGTCGACACCCGGGTGGCGGCGATCTTCCGTCGTGACCGGCCGATCAAGCCCCAGGGCGATACAGTCATCGAAGCTGACGATGAAGTGTTCTTCATTGCTGCCAAGGCTCACATCCGCGCCGTGATGGGTGAGCTGCGCAGCATCGACGAAACCAACAAACGCGTGGTCATCGCGGGCGGCGGGCAGATTGGCGAACGCCTGGCCGAAGCCATCGAAAGCCGTTACCAGGTCAAGATCATCGAGAAGAGCCCGGCGCGCTGCCGACACCTGTCGGACAACCTCGAAAGCACGGTGGTGCTGCAGGGCAGCGCCTCGGACAGGGACCTGATGCTCGAAGAGAACATCGCCGAGGCCGATATCTTCCTGGCCCTGACCAACGACGACGAGGCCAATATCATGTCCTCGCTGCTGGCCAAGCGCCTGGGCGCGCGCAAGGTCATGACGCTGATCAACAACCCGGCATATGTCGACCTGGTCCAGGGCGGGGAGATCGACATCGCCATCAGCCCGCAGTTGGCGACCATCGGCACCTTGCTTGCCCACGTGCGCCGGGGCGATATCGTCAGCGTGCATTCATTGCGCCGCGGGGCGGCGGAGGCCATCGAAGCCATCGCCCATGGCGATTCCAAGTCGAGCAAGGTGATCGGCAAGGGCATCGGCGAGATTGCCTTGCCCCACGGCACTACCATCGGCGCGATCATTCGCGCTGACGAGGTGCTGATCGCCCACGACCACACGGTGATCGAGGCTGGTGACCATGTGATTCTTTTCGTTGTGGATAAAAAATACATCCGCGACGTCGAGAAGCTCTTCCACGTGGGCCTGAGCTTTTTCTAGGAGAACCCGAGATGCGTGAATCGCTGGAAATGATGCTGGCCAAGGGTGTGGATAACCCCCTGCTGCGCTTCGGCCTGGGCAAGGCCTGGCTCGATGAGGGCAACGGCGCCGAGGCGGCGGTGCACTTGAGCAAGTGCGTGGCCTTTGATCCGAAGTACTCGGCAGCCTGGAAGCTGTTGGGCAAGGCGTATCAGGTGCAGGGGGATGCAGCGGGCGCACGGCGCGCCTGGGAGCAGGGCCTGGAGGCGGCCCGCGCGCAGGGTGACAAGCAGGCCGAAAAGGAGATGGCGGTGTTCCTGAAGAAGCTGGATAAAGCCTGATACCGCGTTGAATTCATCGCGGGCAAGTCGGGACGCCGAACCGCCGCTCCTGCAAGGGCACCAGGGTCTCTCAGGAGCGGGATTGCCCGCGGTACCGGTCTCAATACCAGCGAGCTTCTCCGGCCGGCCGCTTCTTGAAGCGTTTCATGCTCCACATGTACTGGCTCGGGTACTCACGCACGTATCGCTCCACCACCTGGCTCATGGCTGCCGTCGCGGTAGCGGTGTCTTCGCTGTACATGGCTTCGGGTGCCGCTTCGAGGATCACCTTGAACCCCGAACCATCCGGCAGCCGCAGCGCATGCAGGAATACGCCCACCGCCTTGCCACCGGACAGCATGTTCGGCACGAACTTGCTGGTCAGCGCCTGGGTACCGAGAAAGGGCACGAAGAACCCGGCCGATTCCGCCGGCTCCGGATCTGCAGGAATACCCACCTGACCACCGCGCCGCACTTCCTTGATGATGCTCAGAATGCCTTCCTTGGTCGACGGCGCCACTCGGTTGCCCATCTGCACTCGCTGCTCGCGCAACAGGTCATCGACCGCCTTGAGCTTGGGCGGACGGTAGAAGATGATCGGTTTGCACTGGGCGCAATAGAAGTGGTTGAGCACTTCCCAGTTGCCCAGGTGACTGGTGATGCCAACCACACCCTTGCCCGAGGCCAGCGCCTTCTCCAGCACCTCCAGCCCCTGCACTTCGCGCACCAGCGCCAGCGAGCGGTGCGCCGGCCAGATCCAGGCGCAGGCACTTTCGGTGAACGACTTGCCGATATCCATCAAGGCACGGCCCACCAACCGCTCGCGGGCAGCAGGGTCCATTTCCGGGAAGCACTTGGCAAGATTGATCCGCACCACGTTGCGCGAACCGTTGGGGACCTTCCACATCAGCCAGCCGATACCCGCACCGACCCGCTGCACAGCCCCCCAGGGAAGCTTGGCGAACAATCGCAACGCTCCGACCATCAGGGCGCCCTTGAACTTTTCCACAGGCTGATTCCTTTTATTGCAAGCCGCGCATTGTAAACCTTCAGCGCAGGAGTGCGGCGTAGCGATCGCAATCGGTGGTGTGGTCCATGACCATGCCGGTAGCCTGCATGAAGGCGTAGCAGATGGTCGGACCGACAAATGTGAAGCCGGCCTTGCGCAGGGCCTTGCTCATGGCCGTGGCCTCTTCGGTGACTGCGGGTATCTCGGCTCTCGCGCTGAAATGGTTGATCAGAGGTTTGCCGCCTGTAAATGACCACAGCCATTCGCCAGGGTCATCCAGCGCCAGCCATGCCCGGGCATTGCGCCGGGCGGCGTTGAGCTTGAGGCGATTGCGGATGATGCCGGCGTCGAGCATCAGCTCCTCGATGCGTTCATCACTCATCTGCGCCAGATGCTGAGGATCGAAGCCGTGCAACACCTCCCGGTAGCGCTCGCGCTTTTTCAATACGGTGATCCAGGACAATCCCGCCTGGAAACCTTCGAGCAGGAGCATCTCGAACAGCGCCGCCGGGTCTCGTTGCGGCGTGCCCCACTCCTGGTCATGGTAGGCCTGGTAAAGCGGATCGTCGGTACACCAAAAGCAGCGTGGCATAGGGCTCCATGGGTAGAGGGCCGAGCGAATCGGGTTATACTCCCGCTCTTTATATTCGCAGCCCTAGATACAGGTGAATTTCGTGAGCCAGCCTACGCCAGCCGTGCGTACCTTCCAAGACCTGATCCTCGCCCTGCAACAGTACTGGGCGGAGCAAGGTTGTGTGGTACTTCAGCCCTACGATATGGAAGTAGGCGCCGGCACTTTCCATACCGCCACGTTCCTGCGCGCGATCGGTCCAGAAAACTGGAACGCCGCCTACGTGCAGCCCAGCCGTCGTCCTGCTGACGGCCGCTACGGGGAAAACCCCAATCGCCTGCAGCACTACTACCAGTTCCAGGTGGTGCTCAAGCCGAACCCGGCCAACTTCCAGGAGCTGTACCTGGGTTCGCTCAAAGCCATCGGCCTCGATCCGCTGGTGCATGATGTGCGCTTCGTCGAAGACAACTGGGAATCGCCGACCCTTGGCGCCTGGGGCCTGGGCTGGGAAATCTGGCTCAACGGCATGGAAGTCACGCAGTTCACCTACTTCCAGCAAGTGGGCGGCATCGAATGCATGCCGGTCACCGGCGAAATCACCTACGGCCTCGAGCGCCTGGCGATGTACCTGCAGGGTGTCGACTCGGTCTATGACCTGGTCTGGACCGACGGTCCATTCGGCAAGGTCACCTACGGCGACGTGTTCCACCAGAACGAAGTGGAGCAGTCCACCTACAACTTCGAGCACGCCAACGTCGAGAAGCTGTTCGAGCTGTTCGATTTCTATGAAAGCGAAGCCAACCGGCTGATCGAGCTCGAACTGCCGCTGCCGACCTACGAAATGGTCCTGAAGGCCTCGCATACCTTCAACCTGCTCGACGCCCGCCGCGCCATCTCGGTAACCGAGCGCCAGCGCTACATCCTGCGCGTACGGACCCTGGCCCGGGCCGTGGCGCAGAGCTACCTGCAGGCCCGCGCCAAGCTGGGCTTCCCGATGGCGTCCCCTGAATTGCGTGATGAAGCGTTGGCCAAGCTGGAGGCTGCACAATGAGTGCTCAAGATTTCCTGGTTGAACTGGGCACCGAAGAGCTGCCACCCAAGGCTCTCGCCAATCTCGGCGATGCCTTCCTTGCAGGCATCGAGAAAGGCCTGCAGGCCGCCGGCCTGAACTACACCGGCAAGCGTGTCTATGCAGCGCCCCGCCGCCTGGCCGTGCTGCTCACCGCGCTCGATACCCAGCAGCCTGACCGCAGCATCAACGTTGACGGACCTCCGCGCCAGGCTGCCTTTGATGCAGAAGGCAAACCTACCCAGGCAGCCCTGGGCTTCGCCAAGAAGTGCGGTGTCGACCTGTCGGAAATCGATCAGAGCGGTGCCAAGCTGCGCTTCTCCCAGCATATTGCGGGCAAGGCCACCGCAAGCCTGCTGCCGACCATCGTCGAGGATTCGCTCAACGACTTGCCGATTCCCAAGCGTATGCGCTGGGGTGCGCGCAAGGAAGAATTCGTGCGCCCGACCCAGTGGCTGGTAATGCTGCTGGGCGACGAGGTGATCGACTGCACCCTGCTTGCGCAGAAATCCGGACGTGTTTCCCGTGGTCACCGTTTCCACCATCCGGAAGACGTCACCATCAGCGCCCCGGCCAACTACGCCGAGGACCTGCGCAAGGCCTACGTGCTGGCTGACTTCGCCGAGCGCCGCGAGCTGATCAGCAAGCGTACCGCCGAACTCGCAATGCAGCAGGAAGGCACTGCGATCGTGCCGCCAGCGCTGCTCGATGAAGTCACCGCCCTGGTCGAATGGCCGGTGCCGCTGGTGTGCTCCTTCGAAGAGCGTTTCCTGGACGTACCGCAGGAAGCGCTGATCACCACCATGCAGGACAACCAGAAGTACTTCTGCCTGCTCGACAGCGAAGGCAGGCTGCTGCCGCGCTTCATCACTGTCGCCAACGTCGAGAGCCGCGACCCGCAGCAGATCGTGCTGGGCAACGAAAAGGTCGTGCGTCCACGCCTGACCGATGCCGAGTTCTTCTTCAAGCAGGACAAGAAGCAGCCGCTCGAAAGCTTCAACGAGCGTCTGAAGAACGTCATCTTCCAGGCTCAGCTGGGCAGCGTCTTCGACAAGGCCGAGCGTGTCTCCAGGCTGGCTGCGTTCATTGCTCCGCACATCGGTGGCGACGCCCAGCGCGCGACGCGTGCCGGCCTGCTCTCCAAGTGCGACCTGGCCACCGAAATGGTCGGCGAGTTCCCCGAGATGCAAGGCGTGGCAGGCTACTACTACGCCCTCAACGACGGTGAGCCGCAAGACGTCGCCCTGGCCCTGAACGAGCAGTACATGCCGCGCGGTGCTGGCGCCGAGCTGCCGCAGACCCTCACCGGTGCTGCCGTGGCGATCGCCGACAAGCTCGACACCCTGGTCGGCATTTTCGGCATCGGCATGCTGCCTACCGGCAGCAAAGACCCGTACGCCTTGCGCCGCGCCGCCCTGGGCATCCTGCGCATCCTGATCGACAAGCAGCTGGACCTCGACCTGACCGACGCGGTGAGCTTCGCCGTGGTGCAATTCGGCAACAACGTCAAGTCCGCCGGCCTGGCCGAGCTGGTGCTGGAGTTCATCTTCGACCGCCTGCGTGCGCGTTATGAAGACGAAGGCATCGACGTCGCCACCTACCTTTCGGTGCGTGCCCTCAAGCCAGGTTCGGCGCTGGACTTCGATCAGCGTGTGCAGGCCGTTCAGGCGTTCCGCAAGCTGCCCGAAGCCGAGGCCCTGGCCGCGGTGAACAAGCGCGTGTCGAACCTGCTGGGCAAGGCCGAAGGTGCAGTTGCTGCCCAGGTGGAGCCGAAGTACTTCGACAACGCTAACGAGTTCTCGCTGTATTCGGCGATCCAGCAGGCAGACCAGGCCGTAGGCCCGATGGCTGCCGCACGCCAGTACAGCGAAGCGCTGGCCCGCCTGGCAGCGCTGCGCGAGCCGGTGGACGCCTTCTTCGAGGCGGTGATGGTCAACGCCGAGGACGCCAACGTGCGCGCCAACCGTTATGCCCTGCTCAGCCGCCTGCGCGGTCTGTTCCTGGGTGTGGCCGACATCTCGCTGCTGGGGTAAGTCTTGAAACTGCTGATACTTGATCGGGACGGCGTGATCAATCACGACTCCGACGCTTACATCAAGTCGCTGGAAGAGTGGATTCCCATTCCCGGCTCGATCGAGGCAATCGCGCAGTTGAGCAAGGCGGGCTGGACGGTGGCCGTGGCCACCAACCAGTCCGGCATTGCTCGGGGTTACTACCCGCTTGCCACGCTCGAGGCCATGCATGAGCGCCTGCGCGAGCTAGTGGCCGAGGCTGGCGGTGAGATGGGATTGATCGTCTATTGCCCACACGGCCCTGACGAGGGATGCGATTGCCGCAAGCCCAAGCCTGGCATGCTGCGGGTGATCGGCGAGCATTACCGGGTAGCCCTGGGCGGTGTATGGTTCGTGGGCGACAGCAGCGGTGACCTGAACGCCGCGAGCGCCGTCGATGCACAACCTGTTCTGGTAAAAACCGGAAAAGGCCAACGGACCCTGAGCAAGGGGATTCCGGAAGACACCTTGGTGTTCGATGATCTGGCAGCCATCGCCAGACAACTTATTCAACAATAGTGCGCCTCGCTGGCGCACTTTCCTTTAAGCGGGCACGACCCGCAACGGTACATGCCACTATGTCGATGCTGCAGGCGATCAGAATTTTTCTTTTTTACCTGCTGTTGGGTACCAGTTCGCTCCTGTGGTGCACCCTTAGCTTCTTTATCGCGCCCTTTCTATCGTTTCGCGGGCGCTATCGATTCATCAACGTCTACTGGTGCCGTTTCGCGCTGCTGCTGACGCGGGTATTCCTGGGCATCAATGTCAAGGTCACAGGGGCTGAGAACATTCCCACGCAGCCGTGCGTGATCGTCTCGAATCACCAGAGCACCTGGGAAACGTTCTTCCTCTCGGCGCACTTCCAGCCCCTGAGCCAGGTACTGAAGCGCGAGCTGTTGTACGTGCCGTTCTTCGGCTGGGCGATGGCCATGCTGCGGCCGATCGCGATCGATCGCGACAACCCCAAGGAAGCGTTGCGCCAGGTTGCCAGCAAAGGTGACAAGCTGCTCAAGGAAAAGGTCTGGGTGCTGATCTTCCCTGAAGGCACTCGAGTGCCCTATGGCCAGATCGGCAAGTTTACCCGCAGCGGCAGCGCCCTCGCGGTCAATGCCGGCATGCCTGTACTGCCGATTGCTCACAACGCTGGCAAGTTCTGGCCGAAGGATGGCTGGGGCAAGCGACCGGGGACGATCGAGTTGGTAATCGGTGCCCCCATGTACGCCGAAGGTTCCGGCCCACGAGCGGTAGCCGAGCTCAATGACCGGGTGGCGGCGTGGAACACGCAGACTCAGCGAGCGCTGGGATCGCTGCCGGCGACGGCAGAGAATCCAGCGGAAGGGACTGCATGACTCTTCTGTGGATAAGATGTGTGTAGTTTTTGGATTAACTGCTAGAAAACGTCGTAAGTTATTGATAAATCAATTTATTTCTCTGTATGACCATTTTTCGAAAATCGTGCATAAGTTTTTTCAGAGCATAAAAAAACCGGCTTTTAAGCCGGTTTTTTTTTGCGTAAGCCTCAGACCTTGTCGATGTCTACATCACGGGTTTCTTTCAGACAGAATATCCCTACCACCAGGCTTACTCCCGTGATCAACACCGGATACCACAACCCGTAGAAGATATCCCCGGTATACACCACCAGCGCGAAAGACACCGTAGGCAGGAAGCCGCCGAACCAGCCATTGCCGATGTGGTAGGGGAGGGACATGGACGTGTAACGGATGCGTGTCGGGAACAGCTCGACCATCACTGCTGCCAACGGTCCGTAAGTCATGGTCGCAATCAAGATCATCGCCACGATGATCACTACCACCATGAACTGATTGACCTGGCCTGGATCTGCCTTGGCGGGATAACCCGCCTGGTCGATGGCCGCACGCATGGCCGCCTCGTCGAATCCATTGATCTTCTGTTCCCCCACGCTTACCACAACGTCGCTGCCGCTTGCTGCGCTGACCGAGCTGTACGGCAGGCCCTGCTTGACCAGGAACGTCTTGACCTTGTCGCACGGGCTGTCGAAACGGGCTTTGCCCACAGGATCGAACTGGAAGGTGCAGCCCTTTGGATCGGCGATGACGACGATCGGCGCTTGGCGGCTGGCAGCGTCGATCTGCGGGTTTGCGTAGTGACTCAGGGCCTTGAACATCGGGAAGTAGCACACGGTCGCCAGCAGCAGGCCGACCATCAGTATCGGCTTGCGCCCAATGCGGTCCGACAGCCAGCCAAAGAACACGAAGAACGGTGCCCCGATCACCACGCTGATGATCAGCAGGGTATTGGCCTGGGCAGGATCGACCTTGAGCATCTGGGTCATGAAGAACAGCACGTAGAACTGCGCGGTATAGAACGTCACGGCCTGCCCGGCATTGATGCTGAACAACGCCGTCAGCACTACCTTGAGGTTCGGCCAAGAGGTAAAGGATTCGCGAATCGGCGACTTGCTGATCTTGCCTTGGGCCTTCATCTTCACGAAGGCAGGCGACTCATGCATGCTCATGCGGATCCAGGTGGAAATGCCCAACAGCACGATCGACAGCAGGAACGGCAGACGCCAGCCCCAGGTCTCGAACTCATCGCCGCTGATATAGCGGCTGCCCAGCACGACCACCAGCGATAGCAGCAAGCCGAGGGTGGCCGTGGACTGGATGAAACCGGTGTGGAACCCACGCTTGCCGGCTGGCGCATGCTCGGCCACATAGGTAGCCGCTCCACCATATTCACCACCCAGTGCCAAGCCCTGGAGCATGCGAAGCACCACAAGGATGATGGGCGCCGCGATTCCGATGCTCGCATAGGTCGGCAGCAAGCCCACAGCGAAGGTAGACAGCCCCATCAGCACGATGGTGATCAGGAATGTGTACTTGCGCCCGATCATGTCCCCCAGGCGACCGAAGACCAAGGCGCCGAATGGCCGCACCAGGAAGCCTGCTGCAAACGCCATCAAGGCAAAGATGAAGGCAGTGGTGTCGTTCACCCCGGCAAAGAACTGCTTGCTGATGACCGCGGCCAGTGCCCCGTAGAGAAAAAAGTCATACCACTCGAACACAGTCCCGAGGGATGACGCGAAAATGATCTTGCGCTCCTCGCGCCGGCTCGTTGTCTTGACTGTCGCGCCTTGTTCCTGAATGTAGTCCGACATCGTTGCAGTCCTCGGCCCGCAGGGCCACAGTGATTATTCTTTTTGTTCCACTGTCGGCAGCCACTGACGGCTGGGCTGCCGGTATTGCGCGCACCCTGGTCAGGGCGTCGGTAATGCGCTCGCGTCGTTGAAATTGAACTGAGTGGCCGCTCCCTTCAGGATGAGTTGTGCCGCTTTCTCGGCGATCATCAGCGTGGGTGAACAGGTATTGCCCGAGACAATCTGCGGCATGATCGAGGCATCCACCACGCGCAGGCCGGGTACGCCATGCACGCGCAGCTGGTCATCCACTACATCCAGCACGCCATTGCCCATGCGGCACGTGCCGACGGGATGGAAGATGGTAGTGCCGATCTTGCCAGCCGCATCGCGAAGCTGTTCTTCGCTCTGCAGCGCCGCACCCGGCAGGTACTCTTTAGGTGAGAACGCCGCCAGGGCCGGCGCCTGCACGATGGCACGGGTGATGCGGATCGACTGAGCAGCAACTCGCAGATCCTCAGGATCACTCAGGTAGTTGGGATCGATGAGCGGGGCGTCAGTCATATGAGCTGAGCGGATATCAATCCGCCCACGGCTGCGTGGACGCAGATTGCATACCGAGGCGGTAAACGCCGGGAAACGGTGCAGTGGCTCGCCGAAACGCTCCAATGACAATGGCTGCACGTGATATTGCAGGTTGGCAGTCGGCTGGCCGGGGTCAGAGCGCACAAACGCGCCCAGTTGGCTGGGTGCCATGGCCAGCGGTCCGCTGCGGTCATACAGGTAGCGCAGCCCCATGCCCATCTTGCCCCATAGGCTGTTGGCCATCTGGTTAAGGGTCCGCGCATTGCGAATCTGATAAATCAGTCGCAGCTGCAGGTGATCCTGCAAGTTGCCGCCCACCCCAGGCAGCTCATGACGAACACCGATACCCAGGCCTTCCAGGAGTGTGCGCGGGCCGATGCCGGAGCGTTGAAGGATACCGGGGGAACCGACCGCCCCTGCGCACAGGATAATCTCGCGGCGTACGGAGAATTCCTGCCACTGGCCTTGCCAATGCGCTTTCACGGCACAGGCTCGTGTGTTATCCAGCAGCACCTTGTCGACTTGTACGCCGGTCAGTAGGGTCAGGTTAGGGCGCTGGGCAATGGGCCGAAGAAAAGCCTTGGCCGAGTTCCAGCGAATGCCACTGCGCTGGTTGACCTGGAAGTATCCACAGCCTTCGTTGTCACCGGTGTTGAAGTCGCCAACGCTGGCGATACCGGACTGAGCCGCCGCCTCACGAAACGCATCGAGAATTGGCCAGGCGAAGCGTTGCTGTTCGACGCGCCATTCACCCATGGCGCCGTGGCTGTCACTGGCACCGCCGTAGTGGCTCTCGCAGGACTTGAAAAGGGGCAGCACGTCTTTCCATGCCCAACCGGCATTGCCCTCGTCAGCCCAGGCGTCGTAGTCGGCTGACTGCCCACGCATGTAGATCATGCCGTTGATCGACGAGCAGCCCCCCAGGACCTTGCCACGGGGGTACCCCAGGCTTCGACCGCCCAGGCCGGGCTGGGCTTCGGTCTTCAGGCACCAATCGGTGCGCGGATTACCGATGCAGTAGAGGTAGCCGACAGGGATATGGATCCAGTGATAGTTGTCGCGTCCGCCCGCTTCGAGCAACAGCACACGGCTGGAGGGGTCTGCGGACAGACGATTGGCGAGCAGACACCCGGCGGGGCCCGCGCCAACTATAACGTAGTCGAAGACGAAATCGGCTGATGGCATCTGCAACCTCGCGCCTGATTATTGTTCTTGTCTCGGTCCATCTTATTGATTATTTTCGCGAAGGAAACGTTAGATTTCGCGCAACTGCTGTGCGTTTTAGCACAATGCTCGTGAATGCCTGATTCACAAGGAAAAGCATGTTCGACTGGAATGATCTGCGGTTTTTCCTCGAGTTGCAGCGCAGCGGCCGACTCCTTTCGGCAGCCAAGCGTCTCAACACCACCCACAGCACCGTCGCCCGACATATCGAGAATATCGAGCAAAGTCTGGGCACGGCCCTCTTTGTCCAGCACGCTCAGGGATACGAGTTGACGCCAGCAGGCCAGGCGCTGTTGAAGCATGCCGAGGCCATGGAGAACGTCGCCTTGCTGGCGCAGGAGGAAATCACTCAGGCCATAACGCCGCTGGGCAAGATCCGCCTCGGCGTGACCGAGGGCATTGGCATCATGTTCTTTACGCCACGTATGAGCGCGTTGTTCGAGCGCTACCCAGGGCTGGAAGTAGAGCTGGTGGCGGTGCCGCGTTTCGTCAGCATTCTCAATCGTGAGGCCGAAATCAGTATTCACCTGGAGCGGCCCAACGCTGATCTGCTGATCACTCGCAAGCTCACCGACTACCGCCTGGCGCTGTACGCCAGCCGTGAATATCTGGCAAAGGCTCCAGCGTTGGAGCAGCGCGAGGACCTGGCACGGCACAGCTGGATCGGCTACGTCGATGACCTGCTGTTCAGTCAGGAACTGCTGTTTCTCAACAGCTTCTGCCGAACGCCGAGCGTGGCGTTTCGCAGCACCAGCGTGATCGCCCAGCAGCAGGCGGCGAGGGCAGGGTTGGGCATCGCGGTGCTGCCCAACTACATGGCCCGGCATGACCCGCAACTGGCGCGGGTGCTGCCCAGCGAGACGATCCAGCGCAGCTACTGGATCTGCACGCGCCGGGAGCTTCACAAGTCGGTCCGTTTGCGTGTGGTCTGGGACTACCTGATTGCTCTGTGTGCCCAAGAGCAGGCCGTCCTTCTCGCAGAGTGACTTCAGCCAAGCAGGACCTTGCCAACCAGCAACAAAGCGGCAGCAAGGCCACTGAAGGCAAACAGCTGCTGAAGCCGCGGGCCCGCCAGCTTGATGGACAGCGGGCGCGCCAGCAGCAGGCCCAGCACGGCGCCTGCGGCGAAAGGCGCGCCGACCTCCCACTGCATGGCGCCTACCAGGCTGGCCGTGATCACACTACCGGTCGAGACCAGGGCAATCACGGCCAGTGAAGTTGCAACGATGCTCCTCATCTCCAGATTGGTGTAGCGATTCAACGCCGGGATGATCACGAAACCGCCGCCCACGCCGAGCAGCCCGGACATGAGGCCTGACAAGAGGCCCGTACAGGCCAGCGCGCGAGCGCAGGGCAGGGTCCAACGCAACCTTCCTTGCTGCGGGTTCAATACACATGGCATGAGGTGGCGAGGTCCGCAGGGCGATTCACCGTGAAGCTCCCGAATGGACTTGCGCCACATGCGCAGGCAGGCATACGCGAGCACCGTCGAGAACAGCAGCATGAGCGGAGCATTAGGTAAACGATGAGCCAGCAACAGCCCGAAGGGCGACGCCGCAACTCCAATCAGCGCAACAAACAGTGCAGCGCGATAACGCACCACCCCCTGACGCAGGCCCAGCAAGGCTCCCACCGATGCTGCCAGGCCAACTGCGAGCAGACCAATCGGGGCGGCTTGGACTATGGGCAAGCCCAGCCCGAAGACCAGCAGGGGCACCGCAAGTATCCCGCCGCCAGCACCTGTCAGTGCTAGTACAGCGCCGATGATCATGCCCAGCAACACCTCAACAATCATGCAGACATTTTTCCATCAAAGCACATTCAGTGGGATTTTCAGGTAACGCACGCCGTTGGCTTCAGGCTCAGGTAACTGACCACTGCGCATGTTGACCTGCACCGAGGGCAGAATCAGCACAGGCATGTCCAAGGTAGCGTCACGCGCCTCGCGCATGGCTACAAAACTGTCTTCGCTGACACCCTCATGGATGTGGATATTGCCCGCGCGCTGCTCGGCAACGGTCGTCACAAATCGCATCTCGCGGCCACCTGGCAGATAGTCATGGCACATGAACAGCTGGGTATCGCAGGGGAGGGCGAGGATACGCTGGATAGAGCGATACAGCGTGCGGGCGTCGGCACCCGGAAAGTCACAACGCGCGGTGCCGTAGTCAGGCATGAACAGGGTATCGCCGACAAAAGCGGCGTGCTCGCCAGCGTCTTCCACCAGATACGTCATGCAGGCCGGCGTATGACCGGGAGTATGCAGGGCACGGACTTGAAGGGTACCGATACTGAATGTCTGGTCGTCGTCGAACAAGACATCGAACTGGCTTCCATCGCGAGCAAACCCTACCTCGGCATTGAACAGCGCTCCGAAAACCTTCTGCACCTGGGTGATACGGCTGCCGATGGCTATCTCACCGCCCAGCTTAGACTTCAGGTAAGCGCCGGCCGACAGGTGATCGGCATGCACATGTGTCTCCAGAATCCACTGCACTTCGCCGTCCAACTCCTTGACCCGTTCGATCAGGCTGTCTGCGCAGACGGTGTCGGTGCGACCGGACTTGGCATCGAAGCCGAGCACACTGTCGATAAGCGCACACTGCTTCGAGGCACGGTCCATGACCAGGTAGCTGATGGTAGAGGTCGCCTTGTCAAACAGGGCTTCAACCTGCATGTTGCGGCCGATGTTCATTGCCAGTCTCCTTGTTGTACCTGACTCCAGTCTAGTGCCTCGGCCTGTTGAAAGCGGTCGTTCGAGACTGCCGGGTTATAGGGATACACGCCATGACCTACATCAGGTAAAGCTACTGAACGAAAAACCCCGGCCGGGGCCGGGGTTGCGTTTCAACAGCGCTGCTTGTCAGAAGTCCAGGTTGGACACCGACAGTGCGTTGCTTTCGATGAACTCGCGGCGAGGTTCTACCGCATCGCCCATCAGGGTGTTGAAGATCTGGTCGGCACCGATGGCGTCTTCGATCGTCACTTTCAGCATGCGACGTACCGTCGGATCCATGGTGGTTTCCCAGAGCTGGTCAGGGTTCATCTCGCCCAGACCTTTGTATCGCTGAATTGTGTGTCGCTTGGCGGTTTCGTTCATCAGCCATTCCAGCGCTTCCTTGAACTCGACCACGGCTTTCCTGCGCTCGCCGCGCTGCACGTAGGCACCTTCGCCCAACAGGGTGCTGAGCTTGAAGCCCAGGGCGGTAACAGTGCGGTAGTCGTTACTGCCGAAGAAGTCACGGTTGAAGGTGATGTAACTGGCCAGACCGTGGGAGGTGATTTCCACTTCCGGCAGCCAGACACTACGCTCCTTGTCTTCACGCAAGCTGACCTTGTACGCCAGGCCTGACTTCTCGCTGGTGCTGAGACGTGCCTGCAGCTTGTTCAGCCAGTCCTGCATTACGCCGTGATCGCCCAGCTGCTCAAGGCTCACTTCCGGCAGGTAGATAAAGTGCTCGGTCAACTCTTGCGGGTAAAGGCGCGAGAGACGCTTGAGGGTTTTCATCACCGAACGGAAGTCGTTCACCAGGCGCTCGAGCTCAACGCCCGAAACGGGCGGTGCATCTTCGTCCAGGTGCAGGCTGGCATCTTCCAGGGCCGACTGGGTCATGTACTCTTCCATGGCTTCGTCGTCCTTGATGTACTGCTCCTGCTTGCCACGCTTGACCTTGTACAGCGGCGGTTGAGCGATGTAGATGTAACCACGCTCGACCAACTCTGGCAGCTGACGGAAGAAGAAGGTCAGCAGCAGGGTACGGATGTGCGAACCGTCAACGTCAGCATCGGTCATGATGATGATGTTGTGATAGCGCAGCTTGTCAATGTTGTACTCATCTCGACCGATACCACAGCCCAAGGCGGTGATCAGCGTGCCCACTTCCTGCGAAGAGATCATCTTGTCGAAGCGTGCTTTTTCGACGTTGAGGATCTTGCCTTTCAGCGGCAGGATGGCCTGGGTCTTGCGGTTACGGCCTTGCTTGGCCGAACCGCCTGCGGAGTCACCCTCCACCAGGTAAAGTTCGGAAAGGGCAGGGTCTTTCTCCTGGCAGTCGGCAAGCTTGCCAGGCAGGCCAGCGATGTCCAATGCGCCTTTACGTCGAGTCATTTCCCGCGCCTTGCGAGCTGCCTCACGGGCACGGGCGGCGTCGATCATCTTGCCAACGACGGCCTTGGCTTCTGCAGGGTTTTCCAGCAGGAAGTCAGAGAAATACTTACCCATTTCCTGCTCGACCGCAGTCTTGACCTCAGACGACACCAACTTGTCTTTGGTCTGAGAGCTGAACTTTGGATCTGGCACCTTGACCGAAATGATCGCGGTGAGGCCTTCACGTGCATCGTCGCCGGTAGTCGAGACCTTGTTCTTCTTGGCCAGGCCTTCCTGCTCGATGTAGTTGTTCAGGTTCCGCGTCAGTGCAGACCGGAAGCCAACGAGGTGGGTACCGCCGTCACGCTGTGGAATGTTGTTGGTGAAGCACAACAGGTTCTCATTGAAGCTGTCGTTCCACTGCAGCGCGATCTCCACGCCCACGCCATCATCACGCTGGACGTTGAAATGGAATACCTGAGAGTTGACCGGAGTCTTGTTGGTGTTCAGGTAGTCCACGAATGCGCGCAGCCCGCCTTCATATTTGAAGTACTCTTCCTTGCCGCTACGTTCGTCCTTCAGCAGGATGCCGACGCCGGAGTTAAGGAAAGACAACTCACGGATTCGCTTGGCAAGAATGTCCCAGCTGAAATGGATGTTCTTGAAGGTTTCAGCCGACGGCATGAACAGGATGTGAGTACCAGTGGTTTCACTTTCGCCAACGATCGCCATCGGGGCCTGAGGCACGCCATGGACATAGGTCTGTTCCCAGATCTTGCCGCTACGGCGTACTGTCAGCACCAGCTTTTCTGACAAGGCGTTCACTACGGAAACGCCCACGCCATGCAGACCGCCAGACACCTTGTAGGAGTTGTCGTCGAACTTACCGCCAGCGTGCAGTACGGTCATGATGACTTCAGCTGCGGATACGCCTTCTTCTTTGTGCACGTCAACCGGGATGCCGCGACCGTTGTCGCGAACACTGATCGATTCGTCCGGGTGAATGATAACGGTGATGTCATCGCAGTGACCCGCGAGGGCTTCGTCGATCGAGTTGTCGAGCACCTCGAACACCATGTGGTGCAGTCCGCTGCCATCATCGGTGTCGCCAATGTACATGCCAGGGCGCTTACGCACGGCATCCAGACCTTTCAGCACCTTGATGCTGGAAGAGTCGTACGTTTGATTTTCGCTCATGCCTTCACTCCCGATGGTCGTGGGTCTGGGTGATACGGCCTTGTTCCACGTGGAACAAAGCGACTGGCGTATCCGTCCGCCAGCAACCCCTCAGTAATTCGTGGTCTACGCAGGTGATAAATACCTGGCAGTTCAATTCTTCTAGCAAGCGACATAATGCGCGGCGATGTTGCTCATCCAGCTCGGAAGGCAAGTCATCTACAAGATAAATACATTGGCCGCGGCGCACCTGACTGACGAGATGCCCTTGGGCGATACGCAGCGCGCAGACTACAAGCTTCTGCTGGCCCCGAGAAAGGATGTCAGCGGCGTTATGAGCGCCGAGGCGCAGTCGCAAATCGGCCCGCTGAGGACCCGCTTGGGTGTGCCCCATCTGCTGATCCCGCATCAACGAAGCAGTAAGTACATCACCAAGTTCGCGATCCTTGTCCCAGCCTCTGTAGTAACTCAGGGTCAAGCCATCCAGCTCTACTAATTCGCTCAGGGTCCGCTCAAAGACAGGCTTGAGGGCCATGATGTAGTTGCGTCGGTATTCATCTATTTCAGCGCTCGCGAGGGTCAATTCCCGGTCCCAGGCGGCTTGCGAAACAGCGTCAAGTGTACCATGCCGCAACCACGAGTTTCGCTGCCGCAGGGCCTTCTGCAGGCGCTGCCAAGTGGGCATGAAGCGAGGTTCCACGTGGAACACTCCCCAATCCAGGAACTGCCTTCGAATCTTGGGGGCACCTTCAAGAAGCCGGAAGCTGTCTGGGTTGATCAGCTGCAGCGGGAGCAACTCTGCAAGCTGTGCGGCGCTCCGGGCATTCTGCCCGTCGATACGGATGGTGAAGTCACCCTGGCGTTCGCGGGACACACCGAGATTGCTGGAACCGCCGTCACCAGTTTCAACCTGCCCAAATACAGTACAGATGGGTTGCTCATACTGGATGACAGGGGTCAGTCGCGTACTGCGGAAGGAGCGGGCCAGGCCCAAAAGGTGAACAGCTTCCAGCACGCTGGTCTTTCCGCTGCCATTGGCGCCGTACAGGATATTAATGCGGGGGGAGGGAGAGAAAGTCACCGGGTGCAGGTTGCGCACCGCGGTGACTGAGACGCGTAGGAGGGACATCGAGGCTCGGCTTTACAGGCGCATCGGCATGACAACGTAAGCAGAGTCATCATTGCCGGCTTCCTGTAGCAGCGCACTGCTATTGGAGTCAGACAGGATCAAGCGAACCTGCTCCGTCGTCATGACACCCAGGACATCCAGCAAGTAGCTGACGTTGAAACCGATTTCCAACGACCCGCCGTTGTAGTCGACGCCGATCTCTTCTTCTGCCTCTTCCTGTTCGGGGTTGTTCGCCTGGATCTTCAACTGGCTTGCGGCGAGCTGGAGACGAATACCACGATACTTCTCGTTGGAGAGAATAGCAGTCCGGCTGAACGCTTCGCGCAACGCTTGCCGATCGCCAATCACCAACTTGTCGCCACCTTTGGGGAGGACGCGTTCGTAGTCAGGGAACTTGCCATCTACCAGCTTGGAGGTAAAGGTGAACTCGCCAGTGGTCGCACGGATATGGTGTTGACCCAGGACGATGCTGACCATGCCTTCTGGATCGGTCAGCAGTCGAGCCAATTCAAGGATACCCTTGCGTGGAACAATCACCTGATGACGGTCGGCCTGACCGATAGCCGCCTGCATCGAGCACATGGCAAGGCGGTGGCCGTCAGTAGCCACGGCGCGCAGGGTATCGGTCGAAACCTCCAGCAGCATACCGTTGAGGTAGTAGCGCACATCCTGCTGCGCCATGGCGAAACTGGTGCGTTCGATCAGGCGGCGCAGTCTGCTCTGCTCCAGACTACAGGTCAGCGAACCCGGGCCTTCTTCAACCGTAGGGAAGTCATTGGCTGGCAGCGTCGACAGGGTGAAGCGACTACGTCCGGCCTTGACCACCAGCTTTTGCTCATCAAGCTTGATGTCGATCAGTACATCGCTGGGCAGGCTCTTGCAAATGTCCATGAGCTTGCGCGCAGGCACGGTAATCTCGCCTGGCTCGGCCGGCTCTTCGAGCTGTACGCGGCCTACCAGTTCGACTTCCAAGTCCGTACCCGTCAGCGATAACTGCTGGCCTTGCACGACCAGCAGCACATTGGACAGTACCGGCAAGGTCTGACGTCGCTCTACGACGCCTGCGACCAGTTGCAGGGGTTTCAACAGGGCTTCGCGTTGAATGGTGAAATGCATGGTCTAGTCCCTTGCTTTCATAAAGGGTGCGCCGACGCCCATCAAGTCGTGAGCGTGCGCAGCAGGTTCTTGTAGTCCTCGCGGATGTCCGCGTCGGACTCCTTGAGTTCGTTGATCTTGCGGCAGGCGTGCAGAACGGTCGTATGGTCCCGGCCTCCAAACACATCGCCGATTTCAGGCAGGCTGTGGTTGGTGAGCTCCTTGGACAACGCCATGGCAACCTGACGCGGCCGGGCCACCGAGCGAGACCGTCGCTTGGACAGCAGATCGGAAATCTTGATCTTGTAGTACTCAGCGACGGTACGCTGAATGTTATCCACACTCACCAGCTTGTCCTGCAACGCCAGCAGGTCCTTGAGAGACTCGCGAATCAGCTCGATCGTGATATCGCGGCCCATGAAGTGAGAGTGCGCGATCACACGCTTCAAGGCACCTTCAAGCTCACGCACGTTGGACCGAATGCGCTGGGCAATGAAAAATGCAGCGTCGTGGGGCAGATCGACCTTGGCCTGGTCGGCCTTCTTCATGAGGATCGCCACGCGAGTCTCAAGCTCTGGCGGCTCTACCGCCACTGTAAGGCCCCAGCCGAAGCGCGATTTCAAACGCTCCTCCAGGCCTTCGATTTCCTTCGGATAGCGGTCGCTGGTCAGAATCACCTGCTGGCCGCCTTCAA
This sequence comes from Pseudomonas fluorescens, assembly GCF_902498185.1. Lineage (GTDB taxonomy): Bacteria > Pseudomonadota > Gammaproteobacteria > Pseudomonadales > Pseudomonadaceae > Aquipseudomonas > Aquipseudomonas fluorescens_BS. The sequence goes on from NZ_CABVIX010000002.1 coordinate 108,647, forward strand.
GCAAGGCATTGAAAGTGTGGAAAAACTCTTCCTGCGAACGCTCTTTACGCGCGAAGAACTGGATGTCATCGATCAGCAACGCGTCCACCGAGCGGTAGAAGCGCTTGAATTCGTTGATTGCGTTCAGCTGCAGCGCCTTGACCATATCGGCCACGAAACGCTCTGAATGAAGGTACACCACCTTGGCGTTTGGGTTCTTCTTCAGCAGATGGTTACCAACAGCATGCATCAAGTGCGTTTTACCCAGGCCTACGCCGCCATAAAGGAAAAGCGGGTTGTAGCCATGCTTAGGGTTATCCGCCACCTGCCAGGCAGCTGCCCTGGCCAGCTGGTTGGATTTACCCTCGACAAACGTCTCGAAGGTAAAGGTCCGGTTGAGATAACTGGTGTGCTTGAGCGCACCCTCTACCTGCACGGTGCGCTGTTCGGCACGGCTGGCTGCAACAGGCGCAGGCGATGAATCTCCCATGGCGTCGAAGCTCTCACGCGAAGGTGCTTGCTCGATCACGCTAGCGGGTACAGCCGCGGCAACCTGAGACACGACCGGTTCGCTGGGGGAGGCCACTTGCGCGGCTTGCGCCTGGGAGGCCGCCATGGCGGCGCTCACCGGGGCAGTAGGCGCAGCGCGCGCTGCCGAACTGCGGCGGCTGCCTATTAACAAGGAAAGCGCGGGCGCCATGCCGTTGCCTTTCTCGCCCAAGAGCTCGAGAAGCCGGCCGAGGTACTTTTCGTTGACCCAGTCGAGAACGAAACGGTTGGGCGCATAGACGCGCAACTCGTTGCCTTCGGCTTCGACCTGTAGCGGACGGATCCAGGTGTTGAATTGCTGGGCAGGCAGCTCATCGCGCAAAAGCTCCACGCACTGCTGCCAAAGTTCCACTGACACGGATATCCCCTGAGTTTGAAAGCCGGTGAGGCAAAAACAAGCAGCCATTGTACCGAGCGCACGCGCAGTTATCCACATGCAGGTAAGACTTGAAGTACGACAAATCAGCAATTTAGCGTCTAAAACGACCTCGGCCACATGTGCATAAGCTCTGTGGATAACCGCGCATGAGCTCTATGCACAACCCTGCCTTGAAGTCTGTGGATAACACCCCTGTGGATAAGGTACGATTTGATCCACAGCTTTTCCGAAGGCCCAGCACAGCCGGAGCACCTGTTACCGACAGGGTTTTGGTTCTCTGTACAGCACGCATCCTATGGCCTGTGGAGATCTATCCACAGAAAGTTGTCCACATAAGCTTTATAAGATCTTCAAAAAAGCTTTATAAAATCCTTCTTTCTTTTTTCTATATTTATTCGCCCGTATGACCGTCGACAGCTCGTCGAGCCTGCCTGTCGATTCACGTCAATCGATAAAGGAAACGCTGGTTGGAAATTGACCTATCGTCTTGCTTTCTCTAGAATCGCCGATCTCTTAAAACGGGGGCCATTCCGGCCCGTTGTCGACGAACCAGGTAACACGCCATGAAACGTACTTTCCAACCAAGCACCATCAAGCGCGCGCGCACTCACGGTTTCCGTGCCCGTATGGCTACCAAGAACGGCCGCGCCGTACTGTCGCGTCGTCGTGCCAAAGGCCGTAAGCGTCTGGCCATTTGATTTTTCGGCACAGGTGGTGAGTCAGGACTTCAGTCGGGATAAGCGTCTGCTTACACCCCGGCATTTCAAAGCGGTCTTCGACTCCCCAACCGGCAAGGTTCCAGGGAAAAACCTGCTTATCCTTGCCCGCGAGAACGGTTTTGATCACCCCCGCCTGGGCCTGGTGATCGGCAAGAAGAGCGTCAAGCTCTCCGTTCAACGCAATCGCCTTAAACGTTTGATGCGCGATTCCTTTCGCCTGCACCAGCAAATGCTTGCCGGTTGGGATATCGTGATCGTCGCGCGCAAGGGGTTGGGCGAGATTGAAAACCCAGAATTGCACCAACATTTTGGCAAGCTCTGGAAGCGGCTCGCACGCAGTCGGCCTTCTCCAGCGGTTAACGCCGATTCTGCAGGGGTAGACAGTCACGATGCGTAAACTGGCACTCGTTCCGATCCAGTTTTACCGTTATGCCATTAGTCCACTGATGGCCAGTCACTGTCGTTTCTACCCCAGCTGCTCCTGTTACGCCCAAGAAGCCATCGAATCGCATGGCCTTCTGCGTGGCGGGTGGCTAGCCGTTCGTCGCCTGGGGCGTTGCCATCCGTGGAACGCGGGCGGTTTCGATCCGGCTCCGCCAGCTCCTTCCTCCCGAAATTCTTCGATAGCCGAGTAATCATGGATATTAAACGCACGATCCTGATCGTCGCCCTGGCAATCGTGTCCTACGTCATGGTCCTCAAATGGAACCAGGACTATGGACAGGCTGCCCTGCCGACTCAGCATGCTGCCGCCAGCAATGGTGCCCCGGCACTGCCGGACACCGCGCGGGCCGGCAATTCCGGTGCAAATGCCGATGTGCCTAGCACCAATGCTGATTCCAGCCCAGCGGAGCTTGCGCCAGTTGCCGTAAGCAAGGACCTGATCCGGATCAAGACCGATGTCCTGGACTTGGCTATCGACCCTGTCGGCGGTGATATCGTCCAGCTGAACCTGCCCAAGTACCCACGCCGCCAGGATCATCCGGACATTCCGTTCCAGTTGTTCGACAACGGTAATGAGCGTACCTATCTGGCGCAAAGCGGTCTGACCGGCGCCAACGGTCCGGATGCCCGATCCAGTGGCCGGCCGCTATACGCCGCCGAGCAGCGCAGCTATCAACTGGCCGATGGTCAGGAGCAGCTGGTCGTCGACCTGAAGTTCAGCGACAACGGGGTCAACTACATCAAGCGCTTTGCCTTCAAGCGCGGTGAATATGACCTGTCCGTGTCGTATCTGATCGACAACCAGAGTGGCCAGGCCTGGAGCGGTAACCTGTTTGCCCAGCTCAAGCGTGATGCCAGCTCTGATCCGTCGTCGAGCACCGCCACTGGCACCGCCACCTACCTCGGCGCGGCCCTGTGGACAAGTTCGGAGCCGTACAAGAAGGTGTCCATGAAGGACATCGACAAAGGTAGTCTGAAAGAAAATGTGTCCGGCGGCTGGGTCGCATGGTTGCAGCACTACTTCGTGACCGCCTGGATCCCGAAAAGCTCGGATAACAACGTCGTCCAGACACGCAAGGACAGCCAGGGCAACTACATCATCGGCTTTACCGGTCCAGCGCTGAACGTAGCGCCAGGCGCCACGGCCGAAACCAGCGCCATGCTGTACGCCGGTCCGAAAAGCCAGGACAAGCTGAAAGAGTTGTCCCCAGGCCTGGAATTGACCGTCGACTACGGCATTCTCTGGTTCATTGCCCAGCCGATTTTCTGGCTGCTACAACATATCCACAGCCTGCTCGGTAACTGGGGCTGGTCGATCATCGTTCTGACGATGCTCATCAAAGGCCTGTTCTTCCCGCTGTCGGCTGCCAGCTACCGCTCCATGGCGCGCATGCGTGCCGTTGCACCGAAGCTCGCTTCGCTCAAGGAGCAGTTCGGTGACGATCGCCAGAAGATGTCCCAGGCGATGATGGAGCTGTACAAGAAAGAGAAGATCAACCCACTGGGTGGCTGCCTGCCGATCCTCGTGCAGATGCCGGTGTTCCTGGCGCTGTACTGGGTACTGCTGGAAAGCGTCGAGATGCGTCAGGCTCCTTGGATGTTCTGGATCACCGACCTGTCGATCAAGGATCCGTTCTTCATCCTGCCGATCATCATGGGCGCGACCATGTTCATCCAGCAGCGTCTGAACCCGACTCCACCGGATCCGATGCAAGCCAAGGTGATGAAGCTGATGCCGATCATCTTCACCTTCTTCTTCCTGTGGTTCCCGGCTGGTCTGGTGCTGTACTGGGTTGTGAACAACTGCCTGTCGATCACTCAGCAGTGGTACATCACCCGCGGTATCGTGGGAGCCAGTAAAAAAGCTTCTGCGTGACGGGCTGATCCACTAGCCTGTGTATAAAAACGCCCCCTAGTGGGGCGTTTTTGCTATCTGTCGTTTTATTTGTTGAGGCATCCAGCATGAACATTGTGCGTGAAACCATTGCCGCGATTGCTACCGCTCAGGGACGCGGAGGTGTGGGTATCGTGCGTCTTTCCGGTCCTTTGGCGACCCAGGCGGGCGTTGCCCTTACCGGACGTACCCTGACCCCGCGGCATGCCCACTACGGGCCGTTCAGGGACGAGGCGGGGCGTGTGCTGGACGAAGGCATTGCGCTGTTCTTCCCCGGGCCCAACTCATTCACCGGCGAGGATGTGCTCGAGCTACAGGGCCACGGCGGGCCGGTCGTCATGGACATGCTCCTGCAGCAGTGCGTGCAGCTCGGGTGCCGACTGGCGCGTCCTGGCGAGTTCAGCGAGCGCGCGTTTCTCAATGACAAGCTCGACCTGGCGCAGGCCGAGGCCATCGCCGACCTCATCGAGGCCAGTTCCGCCCAGGCCGCCCGCAACGCATTACGCTCGCTTCAGGGGGCGTTCTCCCGACGTGTGGATAAGCTCACCGAGGCACTGATCGCACTGCGAATCTATGTGGAAGCTGCGATCGACTTCCCGGAAGAGGAAATCGACTTTCTCGCTGACGGCCATGTGTTGAGCATGCTTGATACCGTGCGCAGCGACTTGTCCACAGTACAGCGCGAAGCCGGGCAAGGGGCCTTGCTGCGTGACGGCATGACGGTGGTCATCGCCGGCCGTCCGAATGCAGGCAAGTCTAGCCTGCTCAACGTGCTGGCGGGTCGGGAGGCAGCCATCGTCACCGACATCGCCGGCACTACTCGGGACATCCTCCGCGAACATATCCACATCGACGGCATGCCATTGCACGTCGTGGACACGGCCGGGTTGCGTGATACCGACGACCATGTGGAAAAGATCGGTGTCGAGCGCGCTCTCAAGGCGATTGGCGAAGCGGACCGGGTGTTGCTGGTCGTCGACTCGACCGCACCCGAGGCGTCCGACCCATTTGCCTTGTGGCCAGAATTCCTGGATCGTCGCCCGGATCCTGCCAAGGTCACCCTGATTCGCAACAAGGCAGACCTCAGTGGCGAACAGGTCGCGCTGGAGCACAGCGAGGACGGCCACGTCACGATTACATTGAGCGCCAGGGATGCCGACACAGGCCTGGAGCTGCTGCGTGACCACCTCAAGGCCTGCATGGGCTTCGAGCAGACCGCCGAGAGCAGCTTCAGTGCACGCCGCCGGCACCTGGAGGCGTTGCGCCAGGCCAGCACGCATCTGGAGCACGGACGTGCGCAGCTCACCCTGGCGGGCGCCGGCGAGCTGCTGGCTGAAGATCTGCGTCAGGCGCAACACGCGCTCGGTGAAATCACGGGCGCGTTCAGCTCCGATGATCTGCTTGGACGTATCTTCTCCAGCTTCTGCATCGGCAAATAGCATAACCGGTCCACCGGCAGCCCCAGCCGGTGGATAACCTTTCCTCCAAGCGGTCTCATGCCGTTTTCGCACGTTTCATCCACAGACGCATTGTCCGTCTGACCTTCCGAATCCCTTTTTACTTCTGCTTCACGCTTCTCAGAGCGTGAATTTGCACGCCTGTGGACAGGATAAGCCCTGTGGAAAACTCTAGCTGAGCTCAGTTGATAACCACGCTCCAAAATTGGAGATAAATCTGCCTGTGGGTAAATAGCCATTCCATCCACAGGCTTAATCCGCTTATCCAGAACCCTCATCCGCAGTGCTGCACAGGGTTTTGAAACGCTATACACTACGTACTATATGGCTTACGGATACTTATCCACAGAAATGTGTCTGTGTAAGAATAAACATAAAAACAAAGCTTTTATAAATTTCTCTCTTTTTGTTTCTATTGCTCCACTCATCCACAGGCTGGTCAAATTTTGCGCAAAAGGTTCCTTTGAAGGGGGGTAAGTCCCTATACTTGTCGGCTTACCTTTCTCTATTCGCAAAAACAGGCACGAGGTGCGTGGTGGATTTCCCTTCCCGTTTTGAAGTGATCGTCATCGGCGGCGGCCATGCCGGTACCGAGGCTGCGCTTGCGTCAGCACGCATGGGTGTGAAAACCCTGCTGCTGACCCATAACGTGGAAACCCTCGGTCACATGAGCTGCAACCCCGCCATCGGTGGCATCGGCAAGAGCCATCTGGTCAAGGAGATCGATGCGCTCGGCGGCGCCATGGCGCTTGCCACCGACAAGAGCGGCATCCAGTTCCGCGTCTTGAACAACCGCAAGGGCCCGGCCGTGCGCGCTACCCGCGCCCAGGCGGACCGCGCCATCTACAAAGCGGTGGTGCGCGAGATCCTCGAGAACCAGCCCAATCTGTGGATATTCCAGCAGTCCTGTGATGACCTGATCGTCGAGCAGGACCAGGTACGCGGTGTAGTCACGCAGATGGGTCTGCGTTTTCTGGCCGATTCCGTGGTATTGACCACCGGGACCTTCCTGGCCGGACTTATCCACATCGGGATGCAGAACTATTCCGGTGGCCGTGCAGGTGATCCACCCGCAATGGCCCTGGCTCACCGCATGCGTGAACTGCCGCTGCGCGTGGGCCGGCTGAAAACCGGGACTCCGCCGCGGATCGACGGCCGCTCGGTGGACTTTTCGGTCATGACCGAACAGCCAGGCGATACGCCGATCCCGGTGATGTCCTTCATGGGCTCGAAGGAAATGCACCCGCGTCAGGTCAGCTGCTGGATTACCCACACGAACGCGCGCACCCACGAGATCATTGCCTCGAACCTCGACCGTTCGCCGATGTACTCGGGCGTGATCGAAGGGGTGGGTCCCCGGTATTGCCCGTCGATCGAGGACAAGATCCATCGCTTCGCGGACAAGCAGAGCCATCAGGTGTTCATCGAGCCCGAAGGCCTGAACACCCATGAGCTGTACCCCAACGGCATTTCCACTTCCCTGCCGTTCGATGTGCAGCTGCAGATCGTGCGGTCCATCCAGGGCATGGAAAACGCGCACATTGTGCGTCCGGGCTACGCCATCGAGTACGACTACTTCGATCCGCGCGACCTGAAGTACAGCCTGGAGACCAAGGTCATCGGCGGCCTGTTCTTCGCCGGGCAGATCAACGGCACCACTGGCTACGAAGAAGCCGGCGCCCAAGGGCTGCTGGCCGGCACCAACGCGGCGCTCCGCGCCCAGGGCCGTGACAGCTGGTGCCCGCGTCGTGACGAGGCGTACATCGGCGTGCTGGTCGACGACCTGATCACCCTGGGTACCCAGGAGCCGTACCGCATGTTCACCTCGCGTGCCGAATACCGGCTGATCCTGCGCGAAGACAACGCCGACCTGCGTCTCACCGAGAAAGGCCGCGAGCTCGGCCTCATCGACGACCAGCGCTGGGCAGCTTTCTGCGCCAAGCGCGATGGCATCGAGCGCGAGGAACAGCGCCTGAAATCCACCTGGGTTCGCCCGGATACCGCCCATGGCCAGGCCATCACCGAGAAATTCGGCACGCCGCTTACCCATGAGTACAATCTGCTCAGCCTGCTGACCCGGCCGGAAGTCGACTATGCCGGGCTGATCGAGGCGACCGGCGGTCAGCCCGCCGATCCCCAGGTAGCCGAACAGGTCGAGATCAAGACCAAGTACGCCGGTTACATCGACCGCCAGCAGGACGAGATCGCCCGGTTGCGCGCCAGCGAGGACACCCGCCTGCCTGTGGATATCGACTACACCGGGATTTCCGGCTTGTCCAAGGAGATCCAGGGCAAGCTCGGCCAAACCCGTCCGGAGACCCTGGGCCAGGCCTCGCGCATCCCCGGCGTCACCCCGGCGGCGATTTCCCTCTTGCTGATTCACCTGAAAAAACGCGGCGCTGGTCGCGAGTTGGAGCAAACCGCTTGAGTTTCCTGGTCACCCCGCAACACGCCGAAGAGTTGTCCACAGGCGCACGCCAGCTCGGCGTCGCGCTGAGCGCAACGCAGCATGAACAACTGCTGGCCTATCTGGCCCTGTTGATCAAATGGAACAAGGCCTACAACCTGACCGCGGTGCGCGATCCCGACGAGATGGTTTCCCGCCATCTCCTCGACAGCCTCAGCGTCATGCCGTTTATCCACAGCAGTAGCAAAAGTTGGCTGGATGTCGGCAGTGGTGGTGGCATGCCCGGGATTCCCTTGGCTATCCTGCATCGGGACAAGCAGGTGACCGTGCTGGACAGCAACGGCAAGAAGACCCGTTTCCTCACTCAGGTGAAAATGGAACTCAAGCTGGACAACCTGCAGGTTATCCACAAGCGGGTCGAGGAGTTCCAGCCAGCCCAGCCGTTCAGCGGTATCGTCTCCCGAGCGTTCAGCAGCATGGAGAACTTCACCAGCTGGACGCGGCACCTGGGCGATACCCAAACAGCATGGCTGGCAATGAAAGGCCTCCATCCTGCCGACGAACTGGTAGCATTGCCGGCAGACTTCACAGTAGAGAGCGAGCGTGCCTTGACCGTTCCGGGTTGCCAAGGCCAGCGCCATCTGCTGATACTGCGCCGCACGGCTTGATGGGGAACACACGCAACAATGGCTAAGGTATTCGCAATAGCGAACCAGAAAGGTGGTGTGGGCAAGACCACCACCTGTATCAATCTCGCCGCATCGCTGGTCGCGACCAAGCGACGCGTGCTGCTGATCGATCTCGACCCACAGGGCAACGCCACCACGGGTAGTGGCGTGGACAAGCACGACCTGGAGCATTCGGTCTATGACCTGCTGATCGGTGAATGCGATCTCGCCCAGGCCATGCACGTCTCCGAGCACGGTGGTTATCAGCTGCTCCCCGCCAACCGCGACCTCACGGCCGCGGAAGTGGTGCTGCTGGAGATGCAGATGAAGGAAAGCCGCCTGCGCACGGCGCTGGCGCCTATCCGCGAGAACTACGACTTCATTCTCATCGACTGCCCACCGTCGATGTCGATGCTGACCCTCAACGGCCTGGTCGCCGCCGATGGCGTGATCATTCCGATGCAGTGCGAGTACTACGCGCTCGAGGGTTTGAGCGACCTTGTGGACAACATCAAGCGAATCGGTGAACGCCTCAATCCGGAGCTGAGGATCGAAGGCCTGCTGCGGACGATGTTCGACCCGCGCCTGAGCCTGAACAACGATGTGTCCGCGCAGCTCAAGGAACACTTCGGCGAGCAGCTCTACGACACGGTGATCCCGCGTAATATCCGCCTGGCCGAGGCACCGAGCTTTGGCATGCCTGCCCTGGCCTACGACAAGCAATCGCGTGGTGCGCTGGCTTACCTGGCCCTGGCCGGTGAGCTTGTACGCCGTCAGCGCCGACCCACTCGCACTGCGCAGACAACTTGAGGAATCCGCATGGCCGTTAAGAAACGAGGTCTCGGACGTGGGTTGGATGCACTGCTCAGTGGTCCTACCGTCAGCTCACTCGAAGAGCAGGCTGACAAGGTCGACCAGAAAGAACTGCAACATCTGCCGGTCGAGCTGATTCAACGCGGCAAGTACCAGCCGCGCCGCGACATGGACCCGGAAGCGCTCGAAGAGCTGGCTAACTCGATCCGCTGCCAAGGCGTGATGCAACCGATCGTGGTTCGTCCGATCGGCGACAACCGCTTTGAAATCATTGCCGGTGAGCGTCGCTGGCGCGCCACCCAGCTGGCGGGCCTGGATACCGTTCCGGCCATGGTCCGTGAAGTGCCCGACGAGGCCGCGATTGCCATGGCCCTGATCGAGAACATCCAGCGCGAAGACCTCAACCCGTTGGAAGAGGCCATGGCCTTGCAGCGCCTGCAGCAGGAGTTCGAACTGACTCAGCAGCAGGTGGCCGACGCCGTGGGCAAGTCGCGGGTGACCGTGGCCAACCTGCTGCGACTGATTTCGCTCCCCGAAGAGATCAAGACGCTGCTTGCCCATGGTGATCTCGAGATGGGCCACGCGCGTGCTTTGCTCGGTCTGGGCGAAGATCAGCAGGTCGACGGGGCGCGTCATGTTGTCGCACGTGGACTGACCGTGCGCCAGACTGAAGCACTGGTTCGCCAGTGGCTCAACGGCAAGCCTGAGGCGGTCGAAGCGGGCAAACCGGATCCGGATATCACACGCCTTGAACAGCGTCTCGCAGAGCGCCTGGGCTCGGCTGTACAGATCCGTCACGGAAACAAGGGCAAGGGCCAGCTGGTTATCCGCTACAACTCGCTCGATGAGTTGCAAGGCGTCCTTGCTCACATCCGCTGAAACAATTCCCATTGTAGCGCGCAGTCGGAAATCACTACCCGATAGTTGAATAGGGGTTAATCCACCCCTATACTCTGCGCGCATTTTGTCGGCACAAATTATGCCAAGTCATTGCTGACTGGAAGGTCGACTTACGAGGAGCAGTAGTGATGGAAACCCGCACGCCAAACCGCCTGCCTTTCCATCGCTGGGAAGTTTTCCCGGTACTGCTGACTCAATGCGTGGTATTTCTGCTGGCAACTTTGGTGTTGTGGCAGTGGCAAGGGGTGGTCAGTGGATATTCAGGTCTCTGTGGAGGGCTGATTGCCTGGCTACCCAATGTGTATTTCGCCTGGAAGGCATTTCGCTTCAGCGGGGCCAGGGCAGCACAGGCCATCGTCAGGTCGTTCTACGCAGGCGAGGCAGGCAAATTGATTTTGACGGCAGTGCTGTTCGCACTGACCTTCGCAGGAGTGAAGCCACTGGCGCCGTTAGCAGTCTTCGGCGTCTTCGTGCTGACCCTATTGGTCAGCTGGTTCGCGCCCCTGCTGATGAATAAAAGACTTTCGAGACCTTAGGGCGTTTGAGGCAACCATGGCAGAAGAAACCGCTTCGGGCTATATCCAGCACCACTTGCAGAACCTGACCTACGGTCAACTACCAGACGGCGGCTGGGGCTTTGCCCATTCGGCTGCAGAAGCCAAGGCAATGGGCTTCTGGGCGTTCCACGTGGACACCCTGGGCTGGTCCGTTGCACTGGGTCTGATCTTCATCCTGTTGTTCCGCATGGCGGCGAAGAAGGCGACCTCTGGCCAGCCTGGCGGCCTGCAGAACTTCGTCGAGGTGCTGGTCGAATTCGTCCACGGTAGCGTCAAGGACTCGTTCCATGGCCGCAGCGCGGTCATTGCCCCGCTGGCACTGACCATCTTCGTCTGGGTGTTCCTGATGAACGCCGTCGACCTGATACCGGTCGACTGGATTCCACAGCTGGCGATCATGATCACCGGTGATTCGCATATTCCGTTCCGTGCCGTATCGACCACTGACCCGAACGCGACCCTGGCGATGGCGTTCTGCGTGTTCGCCCTGATCATTTTCTACAGCATCAAGATCAAGGGCCTGGGCGGCTTCCTGGGTGAACTCACCCTGCACCCGTTCGGCAGCAAGAACATCTTCCTGCAGATCCTGTTGATCCCGGTCAACTTCCTGCTCGAGTTCGTTACCCTGATCGCCAAGCCGATCTCGCTGGCCCTGCGTCTCTTCGGCAACATGTATGCTGGCGAACTGGTATTCATCCTGATCGCAGTCATGTTCGGCTCCGGCCTGCTGTGGCTCAGCGGCCTGGGCGTGGTGCTGCAATGGGCGTGGGCGGTGTTCCACATCCTGATCATCACCCTGCAAGCTTTCATCTTCATGATGCTCACCATCGTCTACCTGTCGATGGCTCACGAAGATAACCATTAAGACCGCCTGGCGTGTCTGATAGCCTTCCCGCCCGCATGGGGGAGGGCTTAAAAAGTCCGCAAGGGCAGTTGTACAAAACGATTTGTTTTACCGCTTCAAATTAAAAACCTAACCAATACGACGTAAAAGTCGGGAGGAAAGATGGAAACTGTAGTTGGTCTTACCGCTATCGCTGTTGCTCTGCTGATCGGTCTGGGTGCTCTGGGCACCGCCATTGGTTTCGGCCTGCTGGGCGGCAAGTTCCTGGAAGGCGCTGCTCGTCAACCAGAAATGGTTCCGATGCTGCAGGTCAAGATGTTCATCGTTGCCGGCCTGCTCGACGCCGTAACCATGATCGGTGTTGGTATCGCACTGTTCTTCACCTTCGCGAACCCCTTCGTCGGTCAAATCGCCGGCTAATCACTCGTTTTCAACGAGGTGATTTGCGGTGTGATGGACTAAGAACGAGCGAGGTGTTGGCGTGAACATTAATGCAACCCTGATTGGCCAGTCCGTTGCGTTCTTTATCTTTGTGCTGTTCTGCATGAAGTTCGTGTGGCCTCCGGTCATCGCGGCTCTGCAAGAACGCCAGAAAAAGATCGCGGATGGATTGGACGCTGCCAACCGAGCAGCTCGCGACCTGGAGCTGGCCCAAGATAAAGTGGGTCAGCAACTGCGCGAAGCTAAAACTCAGGCAGCCGAAATCATTGAGCAAGCCAAGAAACGCGGTGCCCAGATCGTCGAGGAAGCCCGTGACCAGGCCCGCGTCGAAGCTGACCGTGTGAAGGCTCAGGCTCAAGCCGAGATCGAACAGGAAATCAACAGCGTCAAAGACGCGCTGCGCGCCCAAGTGGGTAGCCTGGCCGTCGGCGGTGCCGAGAAGATCCTGGGCGCCACAATCGATCGAAACGCGCATGCGGAGCTGGTTGACAAACTGGCCGCTGAAATTTAAGCGAGGGCGATCATGGCAGAACTGACCACGTTGGCCCGACCTTACGCTAAGGCAGCCTTCGAGCACGCCCAGGCCCATCAGCAACTGGCCAATTGGTCAGCCATGCTCGGCCTGGCTGCTGCGGTGTCGCAAGACGGCACCATGCAGCGCCTGCTCAAGGCCCCGCGACTGACGAGCGCAGAAAAGGCCGCCGCGTTTATTGACGTGTGCGGTGACAAGTTTGATGTACAGGCACAGAATTTCATTCATGTTGCCGCGGAAAACGACCGTCTCCTGCTGTTGCCGGAGATTGCCGCCTTGTTCGACCTGTACAAGGCCGAGCAGGAAAAATCCGTGGACGTGGAAGTCACCAGTGCTTTTGCGTTGAACCAAGAACAGCAAGACAAACTCGCCAAGGTTCTCAGTGCACGGCTCAGCCGGGAAGTGCGCCTGCATGCGACGGAGGATGCCAGCCTGATCGGCGGCGTCGTTATCCGCGCCGGCGACCTGGTAATCGATGGCTCTGTTCGCGGCAAAATCGCGAAACTGGCCGAAGCATTGAAATCTTGAGTTTGAAGGGGCAGCAGAGCAATGCAGCAACTCAATCCTTCCGAAATAAGTGAAATCATCAAGGGTCGCATCGAGAAACTCGATGTCACCTCTCAAGCCCGCAACGAAGGTACCGTCGTCAGCGTTTCTGACGGTATCGTGCGGATTCACGGTCTGGCCGACGTCATGTACGGCGAAATGATCGAGTTTCCGGGTGGCGTGTTCGGTATGGCCCTCAACCTGGAGCAAGACTCCGTTGGTGCGGTAGTACTGGGCGCATACGACACCCTCGCCGAAGGCATGAGCGCCAAGTGCACCGGCCGCATCCTGGAGGTTCCTGTTGGTAAGGAACTGCTGGGTCGCGTTGTCGACGCACTGGGCAACCCAATCGACGGCAAAGGCCCATTGGGCAACACCGAGACCGACGCGGTCGAGAAAGTTGCTCCGGGCGTGATCTGGCGTAAGTCGGTAGACCAGCCTGTACAGACTGGTTACAAATCCGTGGACGCGATGATCCCTGTCGGCCGTGGCCAGCGCGAGCTGATCATCGGTGACCGTCAGATCGGTAAGACCGCCATGGCGATCGACGCCATCATCAACCAGAAAGACAGCGGTATTTTCTGTGTTTATGTAGCCGTCGGCCAGAAGCGTTCCACCGTTGCCAACATCGTTCGCAAGCTGGAAGAAAACGGCGCAATGGCCAACACCATCGTGGTGGTTGCCAGTGCTTCGGAATCCGCCGCACTGCAATTCCTGGCGCCTTACGCCGGTTGCACCATGGGCGAGTTCTTCCGTGACCGCGGTGAAGATGCGCTGATCGTCTACGATGACCTGTCCAAGCAGGCCGTTGCCTACCGTCAGATCTCCCTGCTGCTGCGCCGTCCACCAGGACGTGAAGCGTACCCAGGCGACGTGTTCTATCTCCACTCCCGTCTGCTGGAGCGTGCATCGCGCGTTTCCGAAGAGTACGTAGAGAAGTTCACCAACGGTGCAGTCACCGGCAAGACCGGTTCCCTGACCGCTCTGCCGATCATCGAAACCCAGGCTGGCGACGTTTCGGCGTTCGTTCCGACCAACGTGATCTCGATCACCGACGGTCAGATCTTCCTGGAATCGGCCATGTTCAACTCGGGCATCCGCCCAGCAGTGAACGCCGGTGTTTCGGTATCGCGTGTAGGTGGTGCCGCTCAGACCAAGATCATCAAGAAGCTGTCCGGTGGCATCCGTACCGCTCTGGCTCAGTACCGTGAACTGGCGGCATTCGCCCAGTTCGCATCTGACCTGGACGAAGCCACCCGCAAGCAGCTCGAGCACGGCCAACGTGTTACCGAGCTGATGAAGCAGAAGCAATACGCTCCAATGTCCATCGCGGACATGGCGCTGTCGCTGTATGCCGCTGAGCGTGGGTTCCTGACCGACGTTGAAATCGCCAAGATCGGCAGCTTCGAACAAGCGCTGATCGCCTTCTTCAACCGTGATCACGCCGAACTGATGGCCAAGATCAACGTGAAGGGTGACTTCAACGACGAAATCGACGCTGGCATCAAAGCCGGTATCGAGAAGTTCAAGGCCACCCAAACCTGGTAAGCCGCGGCGGGGGCCTCGGCCCCCGCTTGCTAACCTGATAGGTGATACATGGCAGGCGCAAAAGAGATTCGCAGTAAGATTGCGAGCATCAAAAGCACGCAAAAGATTACCAGCGCCATGGAAAAAGTGGCGGTCAGCAAGATGCGCAAGGCTCAAATGCGCATGGCTGCTAGCCGTCCCTATGCGGAGCGTATCCGCCAGGTGATCGGTCATCTGGCCAACGCCAACCCGGAATACCGCCACCCGTTCATGCTCGATCGCGAAGTAAAGCGCGTCGGTTATGTCGTGGTGAGCAGTGACCGTGGTCTGTGCGGTGGCTTGAACACCAACCTGTTCAAGGCCTTGGTCAAGGACATGAACGCCAACCGCGAACAGGCCGTCGAAATCGACCTGTGCGTGATCGGCAGCAAAGGTGCGGCTTTCTTCCGCAGCTTCGGCGGTAACGTCGTTGCGGCAATCAGCCACCTGGGCGAAGAGCCATCGATCAATGATCTGATCGGCAGCGTCAAGGTCATGCTGGATGCCTACCTGGACGGTCGTATCGACCGCCTGTCCGTGGTGTCGAACAAGTTTATCAATACCATGACGCAACAACCGACGGTCGAGCAATTGGTACCGTTGGTGGCAACCCCGGATCAAGAACTCAAGCACCACTGGGACTACCTCTACGAACCTGACGCCAAAGAGCTGCTTGACGGCCTGATGGTGCGTTACGTGGAGTCGCAGGTCTACCAGGCGGTGGTCGAGAACAACGCGGCCGAACAGGCTGCCCGGATGATCGCGATGAAGAACGCCACGGATAACGCCGGTGATTTGATCAGCGAATTGCAGCTGATCTACAACAAGGCGCGTCAGGCTGCGATCACCCAGGAGATCTCGGAAATCGTCGGCGGCGCTGCCGCGGTTTAACGGTTCAAATATTCAGAGGATCCAGCTATGAGTAGCGGACGTATCGTTCAGATCATCGGCGCCGTCATTGACGTGGAATTCCCACGTGACGTCGTACCGAGTGTTTATAACGCGCTGAAAGTACAAGGCGCGGAAACCACCCTCGAAGTCCAGCAGCAGCTGGGCGACGGCGTGGTTCGTACTATTGCGATGGGCTCGACCGAAGGCTTGAAGCGCGGTCTGGACGTTGTCGATACTGGCGCAGCCATTTCCGTCCCGGTCGGTAAAGCGACCCTGGGCCGTATCATGGACGTCCTCGGCAACCCGATCGACGAAGCTGGCCCGATTGGTGAAGAAGAGCGCTGGGGTATTCACCGCGACGCTCCTTCCTTCGCTGACCAGGCAGGCGGCAACGACCTGCTGGAAACCGGCATCAAGGTCATCGACCTGGTCTGCCCGTTCGCCAAGGGTGGTAAAGTCGGTCTGTTCGGTGGTGCCGGTGTTGGCAAGACCGTCAACATGATGGAACTGATCCGTAACATCGCCATCGAGCACAGCGGTTATTCCGTGTTCGCGGGTGTGGGTGAGCGTACTCGTGAGGGTAACGACTTCTACCACGAGATGAAGGACTCCAACGTTCTGGACAAGGTTGCCCTGGTCTACGGTCAGATGAACGAGCCACCAGGAAACCGCCTGCGCGTAGCGCTGACCGGCCTGACCATGGCCGAGAAGTTCCGTGACGAAGGTAACGACGTTCTGCTGTTCGTCGACAACATCTACCGTTACACCCTGGCCGGTACCGAAGTATCCGCACTGCTGGGCCGTATGCCTTCGGCAGTAGGTTACCAGCCGACCCTGGCTGAAGAGATGGGCGTTCTGCAAGAGCGTATCACTTCGACCAAGGAAGGTTCGATCACCTCGATCCAGGCCGTATACGTACCTGCGGACGACCTGACCGACCCGTCGCCAGCGACCACCTTCGCCCACTTGGACGCCACCGTCGTACTGTCCCGTGACATCGCCTCCCTGGGTATCTACCCAGCGGTCGATCCACTGGACTCGACTTCGCGCCAGCTGGACCCGAACGTGATCGGCAACGAGCACTACGACACCGCTCGCGGCGTTCAGTACGTGCTGCAGCGCTACAAAGAGCTGAAGGACATCATTGCGATCCTCGGTATGGACGAACTGTCCGAAACCGACAAGCAGCTGGTATCCCGTGCTCGTAAGATCCAGCGCTTCCTGTCCCAGCCGTTCTTCGTGGCAGAAGTCTTCACCGGTTCTCCAGGCAAATACGTTTCCCTGAAAGACACCATCGCAGGCTTCAGCGGCATCCTCAAAGGTGACTACGACCACTTGCCAGAACAAGCGTTCTACATGGTCGGCAGCATCGAAGAAGCGGTCGAGAAAGCCAAGAAACTGTAATCCCGGCGCCCCGCAAGGGGCGCTATCAGGTTGAGGCAAGCAGATGGCTATGACAGTCCATTGCGATATCGTCAGCGCGGAAGGGGAAATCTTCTCCGGTCTGGTCGAGATGGTGGTTGCGCACGGTAACCTGGGTGATCTTGGTATCGCCCCGGGCCACGCGCCGCTGATCACCAATCTCAAGCCTGGTCCGATCACGCTGACCAAGCAGGGTGGCGCCCAAGAGGTGTTCTACATCTCTGGTGGTTTCCTCGAGGTCCAGCCGAACATGGTCAAGGTGCTTGCCGATACCGTGCAACGTGCTGCAGACCTGGACGAAGCTCAGGCTCAGGAAGCTCTCAAGGCTGCCGAGAACGCCCTGAATGCAAAAGGCGCGGAGTTCGACTACGGCGCCGCAGCCGCACGTCTGGCCGAGGCCGCAGCCCAGCTGCGTACCGTCCAGCAAATGCGCAAGGGCAAGTAATCTGGCCCCGGTCGGATACTTTCATTGCGATTGAGTTAAGGGGTAGCCTCGGCTACCCTTTTTCTTTTCCGAATTTCATCCGGTCACTCAACTGACCGCCCAGGATTGGTAGCCAGTCAATGTCACTCGATATCGTTATTCTTGCCGCTGGCCAAGGGACTCGCATGCGCTCCGCGCTGCCCAAGGTACTGCACCCGGTTGCCGGCAATTCCATGCTCGGTCACGTTATCCACAGCGCGCGTCGACTGCAGCCTCAAGGCATCCACGTGGTGATCGGCCACGGTGCCGAGCGTGTGCGTGAGCAACTGAGCGCTGCTGACCTGAATTTCGTCCTGCAGGACAAGCAGCTGGGTACTGGCCATGCCGTGGCCCAGGCACTGCCGGCATTGAGTGCCGAGACGGTATTGATCCTGTATGGCGATGTCCCGCTGATCGAAGTGGAGACCCTGCAGCGCCTGTTGGCCAAGGTCAATAACGAGCAGCTGGGCCTGCTGACCGTCAATCTCGCAGACCCGACCGGCTACGGCCGTATCGTGCGTGACGGCCAGGGCAAGGTGGAGGCGATCGTCGAGCACAAGGATGCCAGTGATGCACAGAAGGCGATCAAGGAGGGCAACACCGGGATCCTCGCCGTGCCTGCCGCGCGCCTGAGTGACTGGCTGGGTCGCCTGTCCAACAACAACGCCCAGGGTGAGTACTACCTGACCGACGTGATCGCCATGGCGGTTGCCGATGGCCTGGTGGTGGCGACCGAACAGCCGCTCGATCCGATGGAAGTGCAGGGCGCCAACGACCGCCGCCAGCTCGCCGAGCTCGAGCGCCACTACCAGTTGCGTGAAGGCCGCCGCCTCATGGCACAGGGCGTCACCTTGCGCGACCCGGCGCGCTTTGACGTACGCGGCGAAGTGATTGTGGGCCGCGACGTGCTGATCGACATCAACGTCATCCTCGAAGGCAAGGTCGTCATCGAGGACGACGTGCAGATCGGTGCCAACTGCGTGATCAAGGACAGCACCCTGCGCAAGGGCGTGGTGATCAAGGCCAACAGTCATATCGACGGTGCCGTGCTGGGTGAAGGCAGCGACGCAGGTCCGTTTGCCCGTATTCGTCCTGGCACCGTATTGGAAGCCAAGGCCCATGTGGGTAACTTCGTCGAGCTGAAGAACGCCCATCTGGGCGAGGGTGCCAAGGCCGGACACCTGACCTATCTGGGTGACGCCGAGGTAGGCGCACGCACTAATATCGGTGCCGGTACCATCACCTGCAACTACGATGGCGCCAACAAGTTCAAGACCATCCTGGGCGAGGATGTGTTCATCGGGTCGAACAACTCCCTGGTAGCACCTGTGGATATCCGGGCCGGGGCCACCACAGCGGCAGGGTCGACCATCACCCAGGATGTTGAAACCCAGCAGTTGGCAGTGGCGCGTGCGCATCAGCGCAACATCGACGGTTGGACACGGCCTGTGAAGATCAAGAAAGACTGAAGTTATCCACAGGTGCAACCGGCCGGCTTATGAGAATAAGTCGGCTTTTTTGTATCCGCTGACTGCCCCTCGACTTGACGAACTGCCCGGCATAGGTTTTGATTGCAACTATTATCTTTCGAAACGAAACTTAGCGCGCCATGTCGAAGCGTAACACCCCCCAACGTCGTCACAATATTCTCGCTTTGCTCAATGAACAGGGCGAGGTGAGCGTCGACGCCTTGGCCAAGCGCTTCGAGACTTCCGAGGTGACAATTCGCAAGGATCTGGCAGCTCTCGAAACTAATGGCCTGCTGTTACGCCGTTACGGGGGCGCTGTGACCATGCCTCAGGAGCTGATCGGTGATGCGGCCCAGCCTGTATCCCTCTACAAACAGGCGATTGCCAAGGCAGCGGTGGGGCGCATCCGCGAGCACGCGCGAATCATCGTCGACAGCGGCAGTACCACCGCCGCCATGATTCCCGAGCTGGGCCATCAGCCGGGGCTGGTGGTCATGACCAACTCGCTGAATGTCGCCCGCGCGCTCGGCGACCTGGAGCATGAGCCCGTTCTGCTGATGACAGGTGGTACCTGGGATCCGCACTCCGAATCGTTCCAGGGCCAGGTCGCCGAGCAGGTACTGCGCTCGTACGATTTCGACCAATTGTTCATCGGCGCTGACGGGATCGACCTGGACCGTGGCACCACCACCTTCAACGAGCTGCTGGGTCTTTCCCGGGTCATGGCGGAGGTCGCCCGCGAGGTAATCGTCATGGTCGAGTCCGACAAGGTCGGTCGCAAGATACCCAATCTCGAGCTGCCGTGGAGCAGCGTGAATACCCTTATTACAGACGAACGCCTGCCCGCCGAGGCACGCGAACACATTCAAGCCCGCGGCATCAACCTGATCTGTGCCGCTATCAGCTAGGAGCAACATCATATGTGTGGAATCGTTGGTGCCGTCGCCGAGCGCAACATCACAAGTATCCTGATCGAAGGCCTGAAGCGCTTGGAGTATCGGGGTTATGACAGTGCTGGCCTGGCCGTCTTCAGCCAGCAAGGCGAGCTGGAACGCCGCCGCCGTATCGGCAAGGTCAGCGAGCTGGAAGCGGCCGTTGCCGCCGATCCCCTGACAGGCCAGCTGGGCATCGCTCACACTCGTTGGGCCACTCATGGCGCACCGAGCGAACATAACGCCCACCCGCACTTCTCCGGTCACCAGGTCGCCGTTGTGCACAACGGTATCATCGAGAACCATGAAGCCTTGCGCCATGAGCTCAAGGACCTGGGCTATGTGTTCAGCTCCGAGACCGATACCGAGGTCATCGTTCACCTGCTGCACCACACCCTCAAGTCCATACCTGACCTGACCGAGGCCCTCAAGGCAGCGGTCAAGCAGCTGCACGGTGCCTATGGCCTGGCCGTCATCAACCTGGAACAGCCAGACCGCCTGGTGGCCGCCCGCAGCGGCAGCCCGCTGGTAATCGGCCTCGGTCACGGCGAGAACTTCCTGGCCTCTGATCAGTTGGCCTTGCGCCAGGTCACCGACCGTTTCATGTACCTGGAGGAGGGCGACATCGCCGAGATCCGCCGTGACCAGGTCACCATCTGGGACCAGGCCGGCCAACTCGTCCAGCGCGAAACCGTGCAATACCACGAAGGTGCCGAAGCGGCCGACAAGGGCGCCTACCGTCACTTCATGCTCAAGGAAATCCATGAGCAGCCTGCGGTTGTCCAGCGCACCCTGGAAGGACGCCTGGGCAAGGACCACGTGCTCGTCCAGGCCTTCGGCCCGCAAGCCGCTGAGTTGTTCGCCAAAGTGCGCAACGTGCAGATCGTCGCCTGCGGCACCAGCTACCACGCCGGCATGGTCGCCCGTTACTGGCTCGAGAGCCTGGCTGGCATTCCTTGCCAGGTCGAAGTGGCCAGCGAGTTCCGCTACCGCAAGGTAGTCGTGCAGCCTGACACCCTGTTCGTCTCCATCTCCCAGTCCGGCGAAACCGCCGACACACTTGCCGCGCTGCGCAACGCCAAAGAGCTGGGCTTCCTCGGCAGCCTGGCGATCTGCAACGTGGGCATCAGCTCGTTGGTTCGCGAATCCGACCTGACCTTGCTGACCCTGGCCGGCCCGGAGATCGGTGTCGCCTCGACCAAGGCCTTCACTACCCAGCTGGTTTCGTTGATGCTGCTCACCCTGGCCCTCGGCCAAGTCCGTGGCACTCTCGAAGCGGGCGTCGAAGCCGAGCTGGTAGAAGAACTGCGCCGCCTGCCTACCCGCCTGGGTGAAGCGCTGGCCATGGACACCACGGTCGAGAAGACCGCCGAGCTGTTCGCCGACAAGCACCACACCCTGTTCCTGGGCCGTGGCGCCCAGTTCCCGGTGGCCATGGAAGGAGCGCTCAAACTCAAGGAGATTTCCTACATCCACGCCGAAGCTTACCCAGCCGGCGAGCTCAAGCATGGTCCGCTGGCGCTGGTCGACAATGACATGCCGGTGGTGACCGTCGCGCCGAACAACGAGCTGCTGGAAAAGCTCAAGTCGAACTTGCAGGAAGTCCGCGCGCGCGGTGGCCAGTTGGTCGTGTTTGCTGATGAACAGGCCGGTCTGAGCAACGGCGAGGGCACCTACGTCATCAAGGTCCCGCATATCATCGATGCGCTGGCGCCGATTCTGTACACCATCCCGTTGCAACTGCTGTCGTACTACGTCGCCGTGCTCAAAGGGACCGATGTGGATCAGCCGCGTAACCTGGCGAAGTCAGTGACTGTCGAGTAATGGGCCGCTGTGGTTCTGAAATATTGTTTTTGATTAATAAAGGTTGTCACAAAACAATAAAGGTTGTCACAACGTAATAAAGGTTGTCACAAGGCTGGCCCCGACCGCACATCAGGCCGGAGCCAGGCCTTGGAGATTTGGGTGACAATCCTCTACGCACCGCTGTGACTGTTGTCCTGGCTGAGCCCGCTCGCTGGCGTGTCCTCTTTACACGACACACCAGCCTCGTTCCGTTCGAGTGGGTCGCCCAATCATGAGCGACTTGAACATGGCATCTGCGCCCGTAGCTCCGGTCAAGGCTGCCCACCGCCAGCTGATGACCCAATCAAAAATAGATAAAAAAATTAAATCAAGCCGTGGAAGTGGAGTGAGAGATTCCTATAAACCATGGATCAAGGTGTGGGAAATCAAATCAAAGGGTGTCTCCCATATGATTGCGGGAGTTAAGATTTTCCGCACTCATCACCTGCTGTCCAATGCGGAGCGAGATTACCTCACTGTACTTGAGCACGACGCCTCGATCATTGATATCCGAGAGCAGTACCCCCTGCTTACACAGGCTGAGACTCAAGCAATTGCCTCAAGCATAAATTGTCGTCACCCTGTATATCCTGGGACGCAGATACCTGTCGTTATGACGACGGACTTTCTCATCACCTTCTTGGATCCCTCTGGTGAAACGAGGTTAGCTGCTCGCTCAGTAAAATATAGAAAGGAATTTGAGCAGGCTGATCTTCATGTGCGGAATCGAATAGCTGAAAAGCTCGCTATTGAGGAAAAATACTGGTCAATGAGGGGCGTGGACTGGAAGCTGGTCCTGCACGAAAACCTCTCGAAGATTAGATTAGCGAACCTCAGAGTTCTCAGGACTTATGCCAATATCCATCCCTCGTTGCCGACTGAGAAAAATATAGGGAACTTACTTGAATACATCGCGGGGTCAAAGACGGATCAAATACCCTTAAAAGCTCTTTTGGAAAAGGCGTCACGTGATATCTATATTGACTATATGAGCGTGAAGCGGCTCTTCCATCACCTGCTATGGATCGGCCGTTTAGAGTCTGATATTACCTCGAAAATAATAAGCTTGTCGCAGCCGTTGCACGTATGGCCGAGCCATCGGTCAGCGGCTTTGTCTCCGCCAACCGAGGTTTCTCATCATGCTTGATTTTCAAATTAACAGCATTGTTTCTCCCGGCGAAGAACCGAGCTTACTAAAAAAGGCAGTTAGGGTCTTAGGCATAAATAATGATACTGTTATCGTGATTGAGCTGAATATGAATCCAGGCAAGCCGTGGCAGATTGATAAGTCAGTTTTAATTGACGAAATTGATTCAGGGCGCGCGGTCTTAAGTCCAGAAATGGTTCCTTTACATCTGCTCAGAAGCGACGATGAAATTAGTGAAAATGAAAAGGCGAGCCGAAATCGAAATTGGAGTCTTATAAGAAGTTTAGTAGAAGATCGCTCTGCCTTGGATATTCTTGGTCCTGGTTTTGGGAAGCTTGTTGCGACGCATGCCATAGAGACAGGGGTAGAGCGTAAGCAGATATACCGGCTTCTATACCGCTATTGGAGTATGGGTCAGACACCTAACGCGTTTCTTTGGAACACAAGCGCTTGCGGCGGACGTGGGAAGAAAAAGGATCGGTCCTCAGGTATTATCCCCGGTCGGCCGCGTAAGTATCTTGGTGTCGTTGTCAATGATGGTGGTGCCATCCCGCTCGAACAGCGCCATCTCTCTCATATCCGTTTGGCTTACGGGCGAGTCGCTAGCGGCAAGTGTGGCACCCTGAAAGATGCACATAAGTGGATGTTAAACAAATTTTATAGAGCGACTCTCCCTGACGGATCGAAAGGAAATATTGTACGCGGCAGTTACCCGACTACTGCACAGCTTAGATATCACGGTAAATTATTTTTCGATGACCTGTATAAGCTCAAGGTGCGTGGCGGTTCTATCAGGTACAACAAAGACCATCGGGCTATCGTTGGCTCAGCATCCCAAGGCCTGATAGGCTCGACGCAGCGATATGAGATAGATTCCACCATCGCTGATGTCTATTTAGTGCATCGCGTTAATAGGCTGTGGCTCATTGGGCGTCCGATACTTTATGTAGTCGTCGATACCTACACCAGAATGATTGTAGGAATTCACGTGGGCCTTGAGGGGCCCAGCTGGAATGGGGCTAGACACGCGATATACAACGCTTGCACCTCAAAGGTTGAGTTTTGCAAACGATACAACGTAGACATTGAGGAAGCTGACTGGCCATGCTCGCATTTGCCAGTCGAAATTGTGGCTGACCGGGCTGAACTTCTAAGCGAGGCGGGGGCAACGCTCTCCCAAAGCTTGGGGCTTGGGGTGCAAATTTTGCCTCCTTTCAGGCCTGATTGGAAAGGGATCATCGAAAGCCGTTTCCGTCTGATCAATGAACACCTCGACTTGAAGTTCGTTCCAGGCGGAGTGGATGCTCGTAAAATGGAGCGCGGCGATAGGGACTACCAACTCGATGCCATTTTGGATATCGACGAGTTCACCGAAATGGTTATTGTAGGAGTCTTGGCTCACAATAAGAGCCTGCGGATACCACACCTTTTAAATCGCGAGATGATTGCCGGCGGAGTGGAAGCAACGCCTATAGCGATTTGGAATTGGTCGAAGGATAATAGCCCTATAAATTCAAAAGTAGTATCGCCGGCTGAGTTGAAAATCGCTCTATTGCCCTCTCAGGAGTGTCGTATAAGTCGAGGCGGTATTGTTTTCCAAGGCGTACAGTATACATGTCAAACAGCGTTACGCGAGGAGTGGTTGGAGCGCTCGCACAACCTGCGGACGAAATATGTTCGAGTATTCTATGATCCTAACTCTATTGAAAATTGTTGGATCAAGTCAGAAGCAGGTTTTGAGGCTTTAACTATTGTACCGCAGCAACGGCAGAAATATGGTGGACTCCGTATGGAGGAGGTTCTTGATATGATCCATGTCCTGAACCAAGTTTCGCCGGATGCCCGTTATGACAGTGATAATACTGCGGCGCTGGTAAGGGGGCGGCAAGAGGAAATCTTTGACCGGGCCAAATCCAAACGTGTCGCTCAGGGTGACCCGAAATCGAATGCAGATTTCAAGCGGGACAAACGTGCCAAGCGTGCTACCGAAGCTCAGACCGAGCGCGATTCCCATACCGCTGATCTGAATCAGCTACGCGTTGTGGATAACATACCTCCTGTGGCAGAAAATTCTAAGCTAGTCACCGGCAGGCCCAGTTCCGCGAGAAGCGCGGCGTTTCTGAAACTAGTCGTCAGCGAGGGAAGCGAGGCTGAGACATGAACGATTTGACGTTCTCCCCCGCAGAATACATTCCTACAGGCATGCCTCAGTACGATGGCAACCCGCTGATCGAATGCTTGCCTAGAATTCTGTCGGATGTAGATGTGGTCAGGCGCGTTGGGAACCTTCCGCCGAAGCCCGACGAGGCCGAACGAGCGTTGCCACCGAAGCTTCGCGGTCATGGGATCAACCGGCTGAAAGATGTTGTTGTTCCATTCGAAATTCACCTGCGCCTTGAAGACCTTTTCAGCCAGCTGATTCGCTACGGATATATGGGACGCAATCCGCTGTTGGCCTCATCTGTTAGGCATCGGCTGCCTTCCTCAGCGGAGGCCAAGGGCCACGGATTCATGTCCACCGCTGAGACGATGACGCTCATCGGCTTGAGTGGTATGGGTAAGACCACAGCGCTCAATTCCATCGCAAGGCTTTATCCGCAGGTGATCAGCCACAGCAGATATAAAGACGCCATTCTCATCGAAACCCAGGTCGTGTGGCTAAAGATTGAGTGCCCTCATGACGGCTCGTTGCGCGGTTTCTGTGCAGCATTCTTCTCAGCGTTGGATGCTGCGTTAGGAGTCGACAAATACTCGCGCAGGGGCGGTTCTGGCAACAGCATCAGCGTAATGCTCCAGCACATCAGTCAGCTGTGCAAAACCTTTTTCATTGGTGCTTTGATCATTGATGAAATGCAGCATCTTTGCTCCTCGCGGGGGGGACAGGATCGGGAAAAGTTGCTGAATTTCTTCGTAACTTTATCCAACGATGCAGGCGTTCCGCTGGTGTATGTAGGGACCAACGCAATGCTCCCGCTGTTTTCTGGTGTGCTGCGCAACGCCCGAAGAGCGGCGGGGATGGGACCCATCGCTTTTGACCGATTCAGCGAAGACGATCCGTTTTGGGAGCACTTGGTGTCCCAACTCTGGGCCTATGACTGGACGGCATCATGCGCCCCCCTGACGAAGGAGCTCTTGTCCAAGATCTATGATCTCGCCCAAGGCAATACTGATTTCCTAGCGAAACTGCTTATGCTTGCGCAGCGTCATGTAATTTGGGAGGGCCTCGACGCTATTACGCCAGCGGTGCTTCAGCAGGTGTATGACAATCAAATGAGGCTTCTACACAAGCCCATCGAGGCTCTACGAAGCGGTGATCCTCTTCAGATTGCTGACTTCGAGGACATGATGCCTACAAAAGACCAGATCGCCCAGATGATGAACTACGACTTGGCTCGCCGGGCCGACAGAGCTCATCTTTCGCTACTTACCCAGGCCGCGATCACTCCTCCACCTCAAGCCAAGGATAAATCGGCATCGAAGGCTACGGGTCGTACCGTGGTCCCGGTTGCTGACGGAGCATTAGCTAACGTGCATTTTTCGAAGGACGAAGACCTTCAGGCTCAGCTCGAACAGCGCGGCTGGGTGGATAGGGATTCCTCCTGGTGACATGAGGATCGGGAGCTCAAGGCAGTGGCTAACCTTCTGTTCTTCCCCCAGCCGTTCCCGGATGAGTCGCTCTACAGCCTGGCCGTGCGCTATCACAAGCTAGCGGCCAATCCAGGATACCGCGTGTCAAGCCACGAGCTCTTCGGTAGCTACTCGCGTACCTGTGGTTCCATTTTGCCATGCTGCTTAGGGGCTCTGTCTGAGCGTCTGGGAGGCGCCATTCCCGTAGGAGAGTTGATCAATCGCTTCACACTTTTACCGCTTTATTTGCCGTTTTTGAATGCACAGAAGGGCCGCGATGCCGTTGTTCTAATGGGAGGTAATCGGGGTACAGGACTCAAGATGGCCTTGGGCATAACAGCGTCGCGTTTCCTCCAACACGCCTCGTTTAGATATTGCGAGAGCTGCGTCGGACAGGACATTCTGGAGTGCGGCTTAGCCTACTGGCATCGTATTCATCAAGCTTCGGGCACTTGCGTCTGTCCGCGCCACAGCGAAGTGCTACAGGCGATGAGATTTCCCAAAGGGGCAGATTGGCGTTGCATGTTGCTACCGGGCGAATCAGGTGGAACGCCGGTTATGGACTGTGGAGAACACAGCGCGGCCATTGCGATTGCCCGTATGCAGCTATGGGGGCTCGACCACCCCGATGAGATCAAAGCGATCCAGGCTGGAAATTTTTTCAGGACCCGTTTGGACGAGATGAGTTTTATTAGGTCTGGTCGAATTAGAGAGGGAATGCTGAGAGAGTTCTTAACCAGGCGACTTCGGTGCAGTCCTAGCGCTGCCGAGTTTGAAGAAATGGTTCGGTCCTGTGACTGGGTTTTGCAGATCATACGGCGACGAGAGCGAATCGTGCAGCCCTTCAAGTTCTATTTCCTCTGCTGGCTCCTCGATCTGGAGCTGGAACACCTCAAGACCTACTGTCCAGAGGCCGATATATCCGCTGGTGTTATGGTCTGTCGTGATAGGCCGAATAACCTTACTGATGACAATGACCTCCAAGCCCGCCGGTTAGCCTTTGCAAACAGTGCTAACCCCAAATGTCATGACAAGCCGGGCTATCAGTGGTTGTACCGCCACGACAGGGAATGGTTGGTCAACTATGTTGCTGCAAACCCCTACCTCAGAGATCGAAAGATTCGAATCGACTGGCAATCCAGGGACTTCACCCTTGCGTCAGAGCTCGCTAAAGCTAGGGCGATCTTACTTTCTGTACACGGAAAGCCTCAGCAGGTCACCCGCGCTGCTCTATGCAGGCTTGTGGTAAACGCCCACGCTTTCCTTAAAATGCCGGAACATTTTCCGAGGAGCATAAGGTTGATGGCGGATTTGCTTGAGTCTACTCATGACCACCAGCTGCGTAAAATCCGGTGGGCAATCCGAGAATACTCTCTGACTGAACACTGTGCCATGAGTGTTCTCTACCGTTATGCCGGAATACGGATATCTCGCGTATCCGAAGATGAAATCCTCATGCAGATACGTGACGATATGGACTAGTTCTATTGGCTTCGTGCAAGAGTTTATTGAATATGGATTTTTTCTTCTCTCGCAGGAGGTCTTGCTCATCTTGGTTCGCTAGCAAATTTAAATAATTCTCAGCGGTGTGACATCCTAAAAATACATACATAGGAAATTTGTCACTGGTGGAGATACTGCTCGTGGTAAGTCTCGACGTAATCCCCATTTCTTTGTAAATCAGTTTGGAAATATCCAGCTCGGTGCGTT
This sequence comes from Pseudomonas fluorescens, assembly GCF_902498185.1. GTDB lineage: Bacteria > Pseudomonadota > Gammaproteobacteria > Pseudomonadales > Pseudomonadaceae > Aquipseudomonas > Aquipseudomonas fluorescens_BS. Next base: position 136,848 of record NZ_CABVIX010000002.1, read on the forward strand.
CGAATTCTCTAGTGCGATTAATCATGAGGCTTGCATATGCGATAAAGTCTGCCGTTCCATCATGTATCATCGGGCCGCGGTAGCCCAGAAGATCTGCGACAAATTTGGCGTACATATGACGGGTTGATCCGAATTCTCGCTTTTGACGTCTTGACCATTTGCCCTGCTTGCTGCACTTGGCTAGGTGACCAATCTCGTGCTTTTTCAGTGGCATTGAGCAGGCCGGACATGTTTCGATTAGAGTGCAAGCATGAGTACTGCAAACCTGTACGGAACCCAACACGTGCCTGCAATGAATATAGGGGCTTCCGCAGTTATTCAAGTCTTCGAGAACGCAATCTGGACAAACTTTCTGCCAAGTCTTTGGTGTGACGATTGCGGTCGCTCGATGACGACCAAGCGCAGCTATCATAGGATACAAAGTGTGGTCGTTTAGGACTAGTTCGGAAATTTTGTGGTCGTCTAGCAGTTTTGGGTAATAAAATTCTTGATGCGGCCGCCACTCTGCTTGCACGGTGCTTAAGGTTTTACTAATCCCAAAGCCAACACGAGGTATCGGTTTTATATAGAAATCTTCAGTTTTTAGAGATTTAATACCTAGAAGCTCATTGCCTCGCTTAAGCGCTGATGCGACATATTCTCCAGGTAATGGTGCGAAAATTCTCATTAATTGAAGTGCTTGTACACGTTGCTAGACGGGCGGTATGCCATTTTAGTTAGAAGTCACCGGTATCGCATCCACATTGGTGACCGTATTGGGCTATTGTGAAGGTGGAAGGGCGCCGGACGTGCTTGGGAATCAAAATGGCTAGTCTGGCAGCCAACGCACAAGAGGAGGTCGATGCAGTGAATCCTACAAGCACTCGCCCACCTGTTGAATCGCAGGCCTTTCCACCAACGTTCCACCTGGTTCATACCCACCCCGACGGGTTGAGCCAGCTGGAGCTCCTGAGTCTAGTCCAAACAGGATTCTTTTTCAGCGACGTGAAGTGCATGGTCGAGTCATCGAGCCTGTTCAAGGCTCGTAACCTCGTCGGGCGAATCACAGGAAGATCGACCAGAAGCATTCACCGTCTGAGCCATCCCGCTCAGGCCCATCGTCTGGATGCCCAGCAGAGCGCGGTGGCGTTCCAGTATGCGAAAGGACTGGAGCTTGCATCGAAGGTATTTGGCTCTCAGATGCTCGCGGAGCAGTGGCTTTGTCGGCCGTGCGGCCGTTTGTTGGGGTTTGTACCCTTCGAGATGCTCGACACGTCGCTCGGGTTCAGCGTCGTAGCGGACTATCTTGAGCGTATACGCTTGGGTGTCTACCAGTAGCTTGCCTGAGGGCGAGGTTGGTATGCGGCGAGGAGGCAACGCTACCTCTTTTTACATGCGGGACTTACAACCTTGTAATTCCCGTATCACTCAATTGACAGCGATCAACCCCTAATCTTCAGTCACGTTTATTGGAGTGATTGAAATGAAAGTCATCAAAAGTATCACCGCTATCCTGGCCCTAGTGGCTTCGTCAGCCGTACTCGCCGAAGGAGGATCCGACCGTCTGCATGGAAAGATGATTCAGGCCAATGAGCAAGCTATGCGAGCTTATGCCGCTGCCAAGGGAAAGAACCCACCGGAGGTGATCCACTATCGCTACGGGATGCGGCTCGACGTGGCGAAGGTGATCAGCATGACGTCGACCAAGGCGAGCTGTGACGTGATGCCGGCACAGATGAATTACGAGGATTCCAACGGAGACGTGAAAATCCTTGAATACCGGACCGCTGGAGTCGGTTGCCGGGGCCAGAACTGAGCACTGAGCGAGTGGACAGGACTTACTCTGATAAAACGCCGGGTTGAAGCGTCAATTCCGGCAATAGATCGCCTGGTCACCGGCTTTCATGACTGGTGGAGTACGATGAGGACTGGTAGCTCAGGCAGGAGAGTCCAATGACTCAATCAGCGCGCACCACGGTAAAGTGCCTAGATCCCGGCGACGGCTCCGGCGATGTGATTGTGGAATTACCCGATGACATTTTGCGCGAGCTCGGGGTCACGACGGGCGACAGACTCTCCATCGAGCTCATCAACGGCGATATCGTACTCAAGCCAGTCCGCGAGCGCCGTGAATCTGACTAGCTACCCTTTGTAGCCCCTCTCTGTCGTCCTGTTGAGCTGATGAAGCTTTCTAGCGGGGGAATAAGGGACGGCAGTCAGCCTACCGCCGTCCTCCTGGTAGGTGCGTTATTTGGCTGGATAGTTGGCGACTACTTGGTCCTCGCCGCTTTTGATTAAACCAATGACTTGGTAGGCATGGCTTACGCCATCAACCTCCATGCCTGGGGACCCAGCTGGCATTCCTGGTACGGCGATCCCGACTAGATCGTTCCGCCCCCTGAGTTCTCGAATCTGCTCAGCTGGCACGTGACCTTCAACAAACTTTCCGTCGATCACAGCTGTGTGGCAGGACGCTAACCGTGGCGCTACGCCCAGCTTCTGTTTCACTGCGCTCATGTCCGTCTCAACATGGTCGGTCACTTTGAAACCATTGGCTTCCAGGTGCGCGATCCACTTCTTGCAGCAACCGCAGTTCGCGTCTCGGTGAACGTCGATGGACAATGGCTCGGCAGCATAGGCCGCCGAGGTCACCAGAAGCCCAGCGATAGCGGCTAGCCGAACGAATATCCGGTTAGTTGGCATGAGTGTGCTCCTTACCGTCTTTGTGAACATGCGTCTTTGGCGACGATGTCGGGTGGGCATCCGAATGGGCCTCGGCCGCATTGTGGTCACCGTGATGATCTGCCGCTTGAGCGGAGCCTGCGGGTGCAGCTCCATGGTCGTGAGCTGCCTGGGCATGATCGTCGTCTGCCGCTTCATCGTGATCACCATGCTCGGCACGACCGCTCCCGCCGTGCTGGCCCTCATGGTTGTGCATATCGCTTTCACCGCCGCCGTGCTGGTGGCCGCCGCTCGTGGCCACCAAGGCCTTGTACTGCTCGGCATTCATCTGGGGCAGTTGATCCAGGAACGCGACGATTCCCCAGATGTACTCATCGCCCATGCTCTTGCCCCAGGCGGGCATGCCCGTGGCTTTGATACCGTGCTTGATTGTCCAGAATGCGGCGGCTGGATCGCCTCCGACACCCACCTTGGTGAGGTCGGGTGGCGACGGGTATAGCGCTTGGCTTAGCTCAGTCTTCCCAACGCCAGGGGCAAGGTGACAGCCTATACACATGGCGTTGTAGTTGCCCGCCCCCGCTTTGATCAACGCGGCTTCCTTCAGATCAGGGACTTCGATGTCTCGCGCTCGAACCTCAATAGACCGATCACGAGCCATGGCGAGAAAGGAATGGACTGCCGGGAAGTGAGGATCATCAGCGCCGACATTCACCAGACCGAAATAGGCTGTGCCCAATACCGCAGCACTTCCGACAGCACCGGCCCCAAGCAGCGTTGTAATTGTTTTTTTCATGTTGGAATTCTCAGAACCACATCCGGATACCGGCAACGAAGCGTGCCTCATCAACATCTCCACCCTCGTCTCGGATGAAGTCAGCGGTGTTGCCGTAGGAGCGGCTCCAGGTAACGCCTATGTATGGAGCAAACTGGCGGACAATTTCATACCGTAGGCGCAGCCCGACTTCGGTATTGGCAAGGCCCGAGCCAACGCCGCGCTCAGGATCGTTCTTGCCATAGAAATTGACCTCGGCCGTGGGCTGCAAAATCAAGCGATTGGTCAGCAGGATGTCGTATTCGCCCTCAAGACGCGCAGCAGTCTGACCGTTCTCGCCTATAAACGCCGTGGCTTCGGCCTCGAAGTCATACAGAGCCATGCCCTGAATACCAAAGGCTGCCCAGGTCTGTGGGGATTCCGGTTTGAAATCCTGGCGGACCCCGGCGACCACATCCCACCAAGGGCTGACCGAGCGCCCGTACAGGAGTTGCAGCTCAGCATCTTCGGTTACCCCATTGGTGCGCTCGCCTTCCGAACGAAGCCAGAGGCGATTAATGTCGCCGCCTATCCAGCCTGATGCGTCCCAGGCCAGGGTGCTGCCCTCATCGGCGTCCTGGTATTCGAGCTGGTCCAACAGGAAGAAGCTGTTGATTCCGCTGTCGTGCACTTGGTGGCCACCCAGGGGCGGAAAGGCCGACTCGCGATCCGCATCAGTGAGCACTGGAATCGGCGTGCGGCTCGTCGTGGTCGGAGAAGTCGCTGAGCTATGGTTCATCTGGGAATGGTCCATGCCCTTCATAGAGCCGTGATCCATGCCCTGCATGTTTCCATGGTTCATTTTGCTGTGGTCCATCTTGTTGTGGTCCACCGGGCTGGATTTACTCTTGCTTTGAGCATGCCCCATCTGGCTGTGATCAACAGGGGCAGGCTTTTTCTGCTGTTTGCCCATCCCCATCTTGCTGTGATCCATCGCCGGCATCGATTCGGATGGAGCAGCATCCATTTGCATGGAGCCGTGCCCCATTTTCGAATGATCCATGCCCGAGTGATCCATTTCTTCAGCAGCGAAGCTGGGCGTTACGCCCAGCATGCTGATCGAAACGGTCAGAGCCAGCAGCGAAGGCCGCCCGAGGCTATTGGCCATCTTTCCCTGCCTTAGCTTTGTCGCTGCCATGCGATTTCATCATTTTGTCGTGGTCCATGCCTTCCATCGAGCCATGGTCCATTCCCTTCATCGAGCCGTGGTCCATACCTTCCATGGAACCATGGTCCATGCCTTCATGGTTCATCCCCTGGCCCTGCTTGTCCTGCGAGCCTTTGGCTTTGCCGGCCTCTGTGGTTTTCTGGGAATGCTGATCATGATTGTCGCTGGACCACGACGACGGGGCATAAACAGCCAGAATGCCTACCATCGCAGCAGAAAGGAAAAAGGCGCTTCGTTTCATTGGTTTGCTCATCTCAAATCTCCAGTTCATTCGTCCACACGTACTTCTCGGAACATGCCCATTTCCATGTGGAACAGTAGGTGACAGTGATAGGCCCAACGTCCCAAGGCATCTGCGGTGACGCGATAGCTTCGTTTTGAGCCAGGTGGCATGTCGATGGTGTGCTTGCGAACCATGAAGTTGCCGTTCTCGTCCTCCAGATCACTCCACATACCGTGGAGGTGGATGGGGTGAGTCATCATGGTGTCGTTGACCAAGGTGATGCGAAGACGCTCGCCATATTTCAACCGCAGCGGTTCAGCGTCGGAGAATTTGATACCGTCGAACGACCACGCGAACTTCTCCATGTGGCCGGTAAGGTGCAGTTCGATTGTCCGTCCAGGCTCTCGACCATCGGGATCGATGAAGGTGCTCCGCAGATCGGCGTACGTCAGCACTCGACGCCCGTTGTTGCGTAGGCCAATTCCCGGATCGTTCAGCTTTGGCGTTGGCGACATAGTCTGCATATCGACCAGTGGGTTGTTGGTCTCGGAAGCCGGATGGCTTTGCATTGCGCCGCTCATGCCGGCCATGCCTTCATTGCCCATCCCAGTCATCTTGCTGTGGTCCATACCGGCCATGCTGCCGTGGTCCATTCCAGCCATCTTGCTGTGATCCATGCCGGCCATGCTGCCCTGGTCCATGCCAGCCATGCTGCCATGATCCATTCCGCCCATGCTGCCGTGGTCCATGCCCATATCGCTCATGGCGATGATCGGGCGTGGATCTACCGCCGGTACGGGCGCTTGCAAGCCTTCGCGAACTGCCAGGGTGCCTCGGGAATACCCGGTACGGTCCATGGATTGCGCGAAAATCGTATAGGCCTGTTCGTTTTCAGGCTCGACGATGACATCGTAGGTTTCAGCAACGGCGATCCGGAACTCATCGACCGATACGGGTTTGACGTACTGGCCGTCGGCAGCCACAACCGTCATCTTGAGCCCAGGAATCCGGACATCGAAATAGGTCATGGCCGAGCCGTTGATGAATCGCAGGCGGATCTTCTCGCCGGGCTTGAAGATACCCGTCCAGTTGCCGTTCGGAGCTTGGCCGTTCATGAGGTAGGTGTAGGTATACCCGCTCACATCTGCGAGGTCGGTGGGGCTCATCTTCATTTCAGCCCACATCTTCCGATCCGCTACAGCGGCCGACCAGCCTTTCTCGCTCACGTCGTCAACGAAGTCGCTGACCGTGCGCTTGTGGAAGTTGTAATAGTCGGACTGCTTCTTGAGTTTGGAGAGCACCCGCGCCGGGTCCTCATCCGTCCAATCGCTGAGCATGACGACGTAATCGCGGTCATATACAAACGGCTCGGGATCCTTAGCATCGATCACCAGTGCGCCATAGACCCCAGACTGCTCTTGGAGGCCTGAGTGGCTGTGATACCAGTAAGTGCCGTTCTGGTGGACCTTGAACTTGTATTCGTACATGCCATCGGGAGCGATGCCGTGAAAGCTCAAGCCCGGCACACCGTCCATATTGGCGGGCAGGATTATGCCGTGCCAGTGAATGGAGGTGTCCTGTTTCAACCGGTTGCGTACACGCAGCGTCACGGTGTCGCCTTCGCGCCATCGCAGGATCGGCCCAGGCACGGAGCCGTTGATGGCCATGGCCGTACGAGCTGCCCCCGTAATGTTGACGGGCAGTTCACCGATATACAGGTCGAATTCATTGCCGCTGAGCACGTTCGGTTGGCCAGGGCTGGTCACAGCCCAGACCGGCGCGCGCCACATGCCGAGCCCACCCAGAAGTCCGGTAGCGGCCAGGCCTTTGACGAATGATCGTCTCGTGGTTTTGCTTTGCATGCCGTTGCGTCCAGTCAGGTAGATCGCTGATATCCAGGCTGCTCGATGGCGCAGCCCTTGGGTTCGTTGGAGCTCTCACCAGTCTCGTAGACTTTCGCTACTGCGCGAGGCTGATGAGAGGCCGTAGTCTGAAACTGCCATAGTTCAGATTCCGGAGTGATTACATTTCTGTAAGCTCGGATCAGCAGCTCTCGTGGCCGACATGCTTGCTGGACTGTGCGGCGACCGGCGGCTGCTCTTTCTCCTGCTGCGCAACCTGATAGGCCTGCATGGAGTTTTGGCGAGCCGCTTCCATCCGCGCAAAGGTCCGGTCCGCGCCGCCCTCTGCCAGGGCGATGCCTGCCATGCCGAAGGTAACGACCACCACAATTGCTTTGACCATGTTCATCTGGAGATCCTCAGTGGGTTCTGCGCCTCATGGCGTCAGGTACAGGGTCAAATTAGCCTCGCGGTGCTGTCAGAAAACTGATCGCGACATTACTTTTCCGTCAGCTTCTGGTTGGGCGTCTTTTTTCCTGCAAACTGGAGATGCACTCCGCGTGGATGAGAGCAGATGAAATTACTCGTAGCCGAAGATGAGCCGAAAACCGGTGTCTACCTCCAGCAAGGCCTAACAGAGGCTGGCTTCACTGTAGACCGGGTGATGACAGGCACTGACGCCCTGCAACAGGCGCAGAGCGAAGCGTATGACTTGCTGATCTTGGACGTAATGATGCCGGGGCTCGATGGCTGGGAGGTCCTGCGCAAGATCCGGGCAGCGGGGAAAGACGTGCCGGTCCTCTTTCTCACGGCCCGTGATGGCGTAGATGATCGCGTTAAAGGCTTGGAGCTGGGTGCTGATGACTACCTTGTGAAGCCCTTTGCGTTCTCTGAGCTGTTGGCTCGGGTCCGCACACTGCTGCGCAGAGGCAACGGTGGTTCTGCTCAAACCACCATGAAGATGGCGGACCTTGAGGTTGACCTGCTCAAGCGCCGGGCTACGCGAAACGGCAAGCGGATCGACCTTACTGCCAAGGAGTTTGCCCTTTTGGAGCTGCTCATGCGCCGACGCGGGGAGGTGCTCCCCAAGTCGCTGATCGCTTCTCAGGTCTGGGACATGAACTTCGACAGTGACACCAACGTGATCGAGGTCGCGATTCGCCGACTGCGGGCCAAGATTGATGACGACTTCGCGCCAAAGCTCATCCATACCGCCCGAGGCATGGGCTACATGATGGATGTGGCAGAGTGATGCGCCCGCAATCATCGCTCGTCAAGCGACTGACCCTGATGTTCATGTTCGCGGTGACTGCTGTCTTGGTCGTTGCCGGCGTGGCTTTCTACGGGCTCAGCCAGCACCATTTCCGGATGCTGGATGAGCAGGCGCTCTCCGAAAAGCTGGAGTCAACGCGTCATATTCTGTCCATTTCAGCAGCGCGAGGCGAGCTCGGCGATCAGGAGCAGCAGCTGCGGGCATTGCTCGGCGCACATCAGGATCTTTCGGCGAAAATCACCAAGGCTGACGGAACGACCCTTTTTTCAGACTCCAAAGCCTCCCAAATTCCTCAGCGGTTCGAGCAGGCGCGCCAGGGTGCGGTCTGGGAGTGGCAGGATGAATCGCAGAACTTCCGCGGTATCACCGCCCAGATGACCATCGCGGGCGAGCCGGAACCGGTGACGGCCGTGCTGATGCTCGATGTCACCACTCACGCGCATTTCTTTGTCACCCTGCAATGGTGGTTCGGCATCGGCTTGGTGATCAGCGCGATTGTGAGCGCAGGCTTGGGCTGGGTCGTTGCCAAGAGTGGGCTTCGGCCTGTCGGGCAAATCACCAAAGTGGCCACCGGGATGTCGGCAAGATCGCTCCGCGAGCGCATTCCGCTGGAGCCCGTACCGCTAGAGCTTCAGGAGCTCATCCTGTCTTTCAACGGGATGCTGGGACGGTTGGAGGATGCATTCGTTCGGTTGTCCAACTTCTCTGCCGATATCGCTCATGAGTTGAGAACGCCGGTCAGCAACCTACTTACCCATACCGAAGTGGTGCTCACCAAGAAGCGTGACCTGGATGCCTATGAGGAAAACCTCTATTCGAACCTTGAAGACCTCAAGCGCATGTCGCGCATGATCGACGACATGCTTTTCCTCGCGAAGGCGGATAACGGTCTGATCGTGCCTGAGCAGATTGATGTGGAGCTCTCCGAACTCGTATCCAAGCTGTTCGAGTACTACCAGTTTCTGGCTGAGGATCAAGGCATCCAGCTGACCCTCCAAGGTCGTGGCAAGGTTCGTGGCGATCTCTTGATGATTGACCGAGCGCTTTCCAACCTTTTATCGAACGCGTTGCGCTACACCCCGGAAGGCAACGAGATATCAGTGCAGATCGAGCAAACACGTGAAAACGTGACGTTGTCCATACGTAACAGCGGAGTAACCATCGATCCTCAGCACATTGGCAAGATCTTCGACCGGTTCTATCGGGCTGATCCAGCCAGACGCGAAGGCGGACCAAGCAATGCAGGCCTGGGCCTGTCGATAACACGCTCCATCATCGAGGCTCACAGCGGACGAATTTGGTGTACTTCAGCGGAGGGATTCACAACCTTTTACATCAGCCTTCCAGCCTCCAAGCGGTTGTTTGGTGAAGCCTCTTAATGCTGAATTCATCCCGGTAACCTATATTCGCCCATCATGAAACGCTTCATTCGACTGCTCACCATCCTGATGCTTATCGTGGCGCTTCCGCTTAACGGGATGGCGGGCATCGATTCGGCGACTGAACCTTGCCCAATGCAGACCATGGGCATGGAAATGATGGCGGGCATGGACCATGACTGCTGCCAGGACCAAGAGCCGGGCAAGACTGGTGACCATGCCAAATCCTGCAAGGTAGGCCAGGAGTGCAGAACTGCCAGCACAGTGCAGCTCAGCTTCCTGACGCCTGGACTGACCTATGCCAAGCCACGACCTGCCGATACCTACGCTGTAGGCATAGCAACAGGTTCTCCCCCCGATCCATGGCGTCCTCCCCGCGTCTGACTCCCTCTTAATTTCACACCATCGTTCTGCCTAGCAGCGGGCCGATGGCACGCGCCTGGGCGCTGATCTTTCGAGGAATCATTCTCATGACTCCCCAACGTTTTCAGGGACGAACTCCCACTGCCGTCCTTTTCATACTGCTGCCGGCTGTCTCAGCACAGGCGACAACGCTGCCGCTGGATGAAGCGCTGCAACTGGCTGAACGCAACGCTCCCTCTCTACAAGCCCGCCAAGAGCAGGCATCAGCTGCGCGCAACTTGGTCATTCCAGCGGGCGAACTACCCGATCCGCGCCTGAATCTTGGAGTACAAAACCTGCCGATTGAAGGCGCTGATCGCTGGAGCTTGAACAGAGACTTCATGACCATGCAGGTGGTTGGCCTGTCCCAGGACGTACCGAACCGGGACAAACGTAAAGCTCGCGTAGAGACAGCTCAGGCCACGGTCGAGCGAGCCGATGCTGAGGCGGTCTTCGAGCGCCTGAAGATTCGAGCGGCAACCGCGCAGGCTTGGGTTAATGCGTACACCGTGCAGCGAAAACTTGAACAGTTCGACGCTTTCTACAAAGAAAACCAGCTGCTGGCTTCTACGGTGCGGGCGCGCCTGGCCGGTGGCGCAGGCTCGACGACCGATACGCTGGCTCCGAAACAGGAATTGGCGCAGCTGGACGAGCAGAAGGATGTTTTATTGAGTCAGGCAGCTCAAGCGCGATCCGCGCTGAAGCGCTGGATTGGGCAGGACGCCGAAGTAGGGGCGCCGACGTTCCCACTCTGGCCTGTAGACGCAGCTGAATACCTGCACTCCGTACATGCCCACCCGGAGCTCAATACCTACAACGCCATGACACGCGAGGCGCAAGCCCAGGTACACCAGGCCCAGGCAGAAAAGAAGTCGGATTGGTCTTGGGGGGTGGATTATCAGCGTCGTGGCCCGGACTTCAGCAACATGGTCAGCTTGCAAGTCAGCTTCCAGCTGCCGTTGTTCACCGGCTCCCGGCAAGACCCGATGATTGCGGCACGACGCGCGCAAGTTCGTCAGTTGGAGGATGAGCAGGATGCAGCCCTGCGCGAGCATCAAGCCCAGCTTGAAACAGACCTTGCCGAGTACCAACGTTTGCAGCGGGCGGTGCGGCGCAGTCGCGAGACGCTTCTACCTCTGGCCGAGGACCGGGTACGCCTCGCTCTGGCGGACTACCGCGCCGGTAAGTCGCCGTTGAGTGAAGTGCTGTCGGCACGTCGGCAACGCGTGGAAGCGCTGTTACAGGATGTGGATCTGCAAGGACAGTTGGCTGCAACAGCAGCGCGTCTGCATTTCGTATATGGAGAGGTGCGGGCATGAGGAATAGGTCGATTGGGTTGGTTGTGGCTGCTGCCCTTGCTATTGGAGCAGGCGCGGGCTTCTGGCTAGGTGGACGGGGCACGGTTACCCCATCGCAGCCAGTAGGTGAGCAAAAAGCGCTGTATTGGTACGACCCGATGTATCCCCAGCAGCATTTCCCGGCACCCGGAAAGTCGCCGTTCATGGACATGCCGCTCGTGCCCAAGTATTCAGGCGAGACGGATGACAAGGGGCAGCCTGCGGTTCAGGTCTCGGCTGGGCTCCAGCAAAATCTCGGGATGCGATTGGCAACGGTGATGGCTGGCAGGCTTGAACGATCCCTGAGCGTGAGCGGCGTTCTGGCGTTCGACGAACGCGACTTCAGCGTGTTGCAGGCCCGTACTGGCGGTTACGTCGAACGCGTATATGGCCGGGCGGCGGGGGATATAGTTGCTAAAGGGGCTCCCCTAGCCGATGTGCTGACCCCGGAGTGGGCTGGTTTGCAGGAGGAATATCTGGCGTTGCGGCATTCCGGCGACGCTCAACTGACAGCGGCGGCACGACAGCGGCTCCTGCTCTCCGGCATGCCGGTCTACCTGATCAACCGGGTCGCGAGCACTGGAAAGGTACAGCTCTCGGTCACACTTTCCGCGCCCACTGCCGGTGTCATCCAGGTTCTCGATCTGCGACCCGGCATGACGCTGACGCCGGGGACTACCTTGGCAAGGATCAACGGAGTGGCCAACGTCTGGCTGGAAGCCGCTGTGCCAGAAGCCCAGGCTCAAGGCCTGCGCGAAGGCCAGCCTGTGCAAGCGCAATTGCCAGCTTTCCCAGGCGATCCGGTACCGGGCAAGTTGACCGCGCTGTTGGCTGATGCCGATTTGCAAAGCCGCACGTTGCGCCTGCGTATCGAGTTGCCCAACCCGGATGGACGGCTTCGTCCTGGGATGACCGCTCAAGTGGCTCTCAATCCCGGCGTGTCTGCCGAGCAGAGCCTCTTGGTGCCTGCCGAGGCGGTCATACGTACCGGCAAGCGGGATCTGGTGATGCTGGCTGAAGAAGGTGGTCGCTTCCGACCGGTGGAAGTCGTGTTGGGTCAGGAGAGCAAGGGGCAAGTTGCGGTGTTGCAGGGCCTTCAGGCAGGTCAGCGCATCGTAGCGTCGGGGCAATTCCTACTGGACTCCGAAGCTAATTTGAAAGGCATCGAAGCGGCGACGGCGCAAGACGCTCAGCCAAAAGCGGGGCCCGCCTTACATGAAGCGAACGGCCGTATCGTGCAGATAGACGGAGCCCAGCTCACCGTTGACCATGGTCCCTTCCTCACCCTGGGTATGCCTGGGATGACCATGACCTTCCCGGTGGCTGATCAGTCGCTCCTTGATGGCCTCAAGGTCGGTGCACAGATTCGCTTTGGGATACGCGAACGCGACGAGGGCATGGTGGTTGAGCAGATCAAAGTGTTGGAGGGCCAACCATGATTGCCAAACTGATCCGCTGGTCGGTAGGCAACCGGGTACTGGTGCTGCTCGCTACGCTGTTTCTGGTGGCATGGGGCTTCGTCTCGGTGCGCAGTCTGCCAATCGACGCCTTGCCCGACCTGTCGGATGTACAGGTGATCATCCGCACGTCCTACCCAGGTCAGGCTCCTCAGATCGTTGAGAATCAGGTGACCTATCCGCTGACCACCACAATGCTCTCGGTTCCGGAGGCCAAAACGGTACGCGGCTTCTCCGCCTTCGGTGACAGCTTCGTCTACGTGCTGTTCGAGGACGGCACCGATCTGTATTGGGCGCGCTCTCGGGTTCTTGAGTACCTGAGCCAGGCACAATCGCGATTACCTGCGGCAGCCAAGCCGGTACTCGGACCGGACGCCACCGGAGTCGGGTGGATTTTTCAGTATGCGCTGGTCGATCGCAACGGTGGCCATGACCTGTCGCAACTGCGCAGCCTGCAGGACTGGTTCCTGCGCTATGAGCTCAAGACCCTGCCGGATGTCGCTGAGGTGGCCACCATCGGCGGTATGGTCAAGCAATACCAAGTCCTCCTCGATCCGCTTCGCATGGCCAGCCTCGGTATCACCCAAGCTGAGGTGATAGAGGCTATAGGTAAGGCCAACCAGGAGACCGGCGGTGGTGTGCTGGAGCAAGGCGAAGCAGAATTCATGGTTCGTGCGGCCGGCTACCTAGGATCGCTGGACGATTTCAGAGCGATCCCTCTGCGACTGGCTACCAAGGGCGTGCCGGTGAACTTAGGCGATGTCGCTACGGTGCAGATAGGTCCGGAAGCCCGCAGAGGCATAGGTGAACTGGACGGCCTCGGTGAAGCCGTAGGTGGAGTGGTTATCCTGCGCAGCGGCAAGAATGCTCGTGAGGCCATCGCGCACGTCAAGGCCAAGCTCGAAACCCTGAAGAAAGGCCTGCCTGCCGGGGTGGAGCTTGTCACCGTCTACGACCGCAGCCAGCTGATCGACCGTGCTGTGGAGAACCTCAGTCACAAACTGGTCGAGGAGTTTGTGGTAGTGGCGTTGGTATGCGCAGCGTTTCTCTGGCACCTGCGCTCGTCGCTGGTGGCCATCGTGTCGCTGCCCGTGGGAATCCTGATTGCGCTGATCGTCATGCGTCATCAGGGCATCAACGCCAACATCATGTCCCTTGGCGGAATCGCTATTGCCATCGGTGCAATGGTGGACGCTGCCGTGGTCATGATCGAGAACGCCCACAAACGTGTAGAGGCCTGGCATGCCCAGCATCCTGGTCAACCTTTGCGGGGCGAAGCGCATTGGAACGTAATGACGGAGGCGGCCGTCGAGGTTGGACCAGCGCTGTTCTTCAGCCTCATGATCATCACGCTCTCGTTCATCCCGGTGTTCACGCTGCAAGCCCAGGAGGGCCGCCTCTTTGCCCCCCTGGCCTTTACCAAGACCTACGCGATGGCAGCGGCGGCTGCGCTATCGGTGACCCTGATACCGGTGCTGATGGGGTACTGGATCAGAGGGCCACTGCCTGCGGAACAGCGCAACCCGCTCAACCGGGGCCTCATCCGGCTGTACCGTCCGGCATTGGAGGTCGTCCTGCGCCGGCCCTTGCTTACCCTCGCTGGAGCATTGCTCATCCTGCTCAGCAGTCTGTGGCCCTTGAACCATCTGGGTGGCGAGTTTCTTCCCCCACTTGATGAAGGTGATCTGCTCTACATGCCTTCAGCCTTGCCTGGACTCTCCGCGCAGAAAGCTTCAGAGCTGTTGCAGCGAACGGATCGCTTGATTCGTACAGTCCCCGAGGTAGCCAGCGTCTTTGGTAAGGCCGGCCGCGCCGAATCGGCCACTGACCCTGCACCGCTGGAGATGTTCGAGACCACCGTGCGGCTCAAGCCCAAGAGTGAATGGCGTCCAGGTATGACCACTGAGAAGCTAATCGAAGAGCTTGACCGTATCGTGCGTGTGCCTGGGCTCACCAATATCTGGATTCCGCCTATCCGCAATCGGATTGACATGCTGGCCACCGGCATCAAGAGTCCGATCGGCGTCAAGGTTGCCGGCAGCGATCTGAACCAGATAGACCGGGCTACCCTTGCTGTAGAGCGGGCAGCGATAAAGGTGCCTGGAGTGACTTCGGCCCTGGCAGAGCGTTTGACTGGCGGTCGCTACATTGATTTGGACATCGACCGCCATGCCGCTGCGCGTTATGGCCTGAACATTACCGACGTACAGGCTATTGTAGCCGGTGCCATAGGTGGCGAAACCATTGGGGAAACGGTTGAAGGGTTAGCTCGCTTTCCCATTAGCGTGCGCTATCCACGTGAATGGCGTGATTCCGTGGAGGCGTTGCGTCAGCTGCCGATCTACACGTCGCAGGGGGGCCAGCTGACGCTTGGCACCGTGGCCCGCATACGTATTGCCGATGGCCCGCCCATGCTCAAGAGCGAAAATGCTCGCCCCTCGGGCTGGGTGTACGTCGATGTGCGCGGCAGAGACCTATCGTCTGTTGTGGCAGACCTGCGGCAGGTGATCGACACCGAGGTAAAGCTAGATCCGGGCATGAGCTTGAGTTACTCCGGGCAGTTCGAATACTTGGAGCGCGCTAACGCACGCCTGGCCTGGGTGGTGCCGGCGACGCTGGCCATCATCTTCGTGCTGCTCTACCTGACTTTTGGGCGCCTCGGTGAGGCGCTACTCATCATGGGCACGCTACCGTTCGCGCTAACCGGAGGCGTTTGGCTGCTGTACTTGCTGGGCTACAACCTGTCGGTGGCCACAGGCGTTGGTTTCATTGCCTTGGCCGGCGTAGCGGCGGAGTTTGGCGTGATTATGCTCATTTACCTGAATAACGCTTGGGCTGAGCGTCAGGCCAGTGGCGAAACCACACGAGCAGCGCTGCTCGGCGCAATCCGTGAGGGTGCGGTGCAGCGCATCAGACCCAAGGCAATGACCGTGGCGGTCATCGTTGCAGGCCTGCTGCCCATCCTCTGGAGCAGCGGTACCGGCAGCGAGGTCATGAGTCGCATCGCGGTGCCCATGGTCGGCGGCATGCTAACCGCTCCGTTGCTCTCCCTGTTTGTAATACCTGCGGCGTACTGGCTGATCCGTCGCCGCGAACTTACTGTCACTACCCCCAACCCCTCAGGAGAAAACCAATGAAAAAGCTAATCGTCATCGCAGCCCTGGTCACAGCTTTCGCCGCCAGTGTGCATGCCCAGGACATGGATGGTATGGACATGAAGAACATGCCAGCTTCCGCCGAAGGAGGCCAAGGCACCCAGGCGGCACCCACCGCGCATGCTGAAGGGGCAATAAAGGCGCTGGATCCTCAAAGCGGAAAAATCACATTGGCCCACGGCCCGGTAGCAGAGCTCAAATGGCCGGCGATGACCATGGGTTTCCATGCTGAGCCTGCACAGCTGAAGGGCTTGAACGTAGGAGACAAGGTGAAATTTGGGTTCCGTATGGAAGGAAGCGTCGCGAAGATCGTGAGCATTCATAAGCAGTGATGTTCCAGCCTTAAATGATCGGGCACGCCTTCACACCGAGAGGATTCGGACAAGCTTACAGAAATGTAATCAATCTTCAGGACCCCGTCAGGCCGAACGCTACATACCGTCATGAGACGGTGCACTGGCATCAAATCGACCCGATACCGGAGATATGACCATGAACAGTCGCTTTGAAGAATGCATCTCGGAATGCCTGCGCTGTGCGCTGGCCTGTGAAGGCTGTGCGTCAGCCTGCCTACAAGAACAAGATGTAAAAATGATGGCTGACTGCATCAAGCTGGACAGAGATTGCGCAGATATGTGCAACCTTGCGGCTACCTTGATGGCACGAGAAAGCATGCTGGCCAAAGAGCTTTGTGCCCTATGCGCCAAAATTTGCCGGGCCTGCGGGGAGGAGTGCGGTAAGCATAAGGCAGACCACTGTCAGCAATGCGCCCAGGCCTGCATGACCTGCGCAGAATCCTGCGAAGCAATGGCTGCGTAAGCGAATTTCGCCAAACCTCCGCCTGCTTTCCATGCGCCTGATTAAGGATTTGGGTACGTCGATAATCGTCGTGCTTAGGGAGGCGGGTAGACCGCTGATGGGCATGCGCCCTGGCAGAGCCTAGCTTGGGAAGCTAGCAAACCAAAGGCGCTGCGACCCGATAGCAAAGAAGCCCGCCTCAGCGGCGGGCTATCAGATGTCTCCAAGGGGAGGCTGTAGGCCAACAAGTCTCGGAGCAAGCACTTGTAGGATACGCCTGTTGGCTCACGCCCACCAGCCCGCTTCGGCGGAAGCGAATGGTCCTACGTTCTGACGGCCGGCATTGGGAGCGGCTTGGTGAAGGCCACGTCGATTTGTAGGGCAATCCACCAAGACAAAGCCGGCTGATTATCCCCAAGCGGTATACCCTCAGGAAGAGTCAAAGGCAAAGCTAGGGGTGAATCTAGCGGGTACCCACATTTGAGGGCAAAATCACCAGCTTCGCCTACAGTGCATTGGGTTGAGGGGAAAGGTGTGGGAGCAGAGCTAGATCGGGTAAAGGATCGCAAAAGGAGCAGAGCGTTAATCGAAGACCTCTACCTGGACGCGAACCGAGTTTACGTAATTCACTACTCCTGCGAATCGTTTTATGAAAATGATACGGGGGAGTCGAAACGTGTGACATCCATCGCCACACGGAACCTAAAAACCGGCCAAACCAAATCGTGGTCCATCCATAAAGAAGCAGAGCTCAGCAAACAGCTCTCCAGCATGCAAGCAGAGCTCAATAAATTCGAAAAGTCGATGCTGAAAGGTTTTTTCCAATGGCTTGATAAGCACAAGGATTGTCGGTTCCTGCATTGGAACATGCGAGACGAAAATTTCGGGTTCTTTGCGCTTGAGCATCGCTTTCGGGTGCTCGGGGGCAAACCCGTAGAGCTGCCGGATGACAAGAAGGTTGACCTTGCGCGTGAGCTGGTTGCGTTATATGGAAGAAACTATGCCCCGCATGCCGATAGTAGGGGAAGGAAAGGCAGGATCATGGCATTGGCTGAACTCAATAATGCCAGCGACCAAGACGCACTGCCCGGCGCTGATGAGGCTGCCGCCTTTGTGAACGCTGAGTACATAAAAATGCATCAATCGACCCTAAGGAAGCTCGATATGTTTGCGAACTTCTTCGAGCGTACACATGAAAAGTCCTTGAAGACAAAATCCAAATGGTACGAGCGGAACGGGGTGCATCCTGTTGTGTTAATTGAAATCGTCAAAGACCACCCGATCTACACGACAGTTATCGTACTGAGCGGCCTTGCCATTGCCGCTGTCAATTTCAGCCGTTTCTTGGCCCTTTTCAACTAGCCCCCTGTAGTGCAAGCACCATTTCACCAATCTTTGGGCATCATTATTAGGTTTGGAGGTGTCTACAAAACTGGGACGATTCAGGTTTACTCACATGTGTTGGAGGATTAGTGCTGTCGCAGCCAGCAACGGCGCGGGCTGGGACGCTCTAGCGTGGCATTCGGGTTTAGGATACGAAGCTCATTGGAGCCTCGGGTCGAAGGCCGTCGTCACCGAACTCAAACCGCCAATACCCCACATCATGCCAAGCATCGAGCTTGAATCCGACCTGCGGAAACGTACCGATGTGCTGAAAACCGAGTCGTTCGTGCAGCCCGACACTGCCTTCATTCGGCAAGGCGATACCGGCATACGCCGAGCGATATCCCAGACGCTTCAGAACCGGCAGCAGCACGTCATAGAGCTGCCGAGCAATTCCGCTGCGGCGCTGCCCCTCGGCGACATACACCGTCACATCCACCGCCCACCGGTACGCCGCACGCGCCCGGTGCTGACTGGCGTAGGCATAGCCGACTACCCGTCCTTCTCGCACAGCCACCAGCTACGGATAGGTTTGCAGCGTCGTGGAGATACGCTCACACATTTGCTCCACGCTCGGCACTGCCTCTTCGAATGAGATGGCCGTGTTGAGTACGATGGGCGCGTAGATGATCTGGATCTCTTCTGCATCCTCTGGTCTGGCGACACGAATTTCGATT
Source organism: Pseudomonas fluorescens (assembly GCF_902498185.1). GTDB lineage: Bacteria > Pseudomonadota > Gammaproteobacteria > Pseudomonadales > Pseudomonadaceae > Aquipseudomonas > Aquipseudomonas fluorescens_BS. The sequence goes on from NZ_CABVIX010000002.1 coordinate 155,413, forward strand.
CCGCTATGCATCCGACTGCTCCAAGCTGTTCAGGTGTTCGACTACTTCGTTAACTGTGCTGCGCGCGGTACGGGTGACGCCAATCAACGTCGCCGAGGCCAAGCCGGTCCAGTCGCCATATCCGACCAGCCAGAGGCGCGGCTCGCGAATAGAACGCCCCCCATCAACCTCGACCCTTCCGTAGTCATCCAGCACGTCCAGTGCCTTAAGGTGATCCAGTGCCGGCCGGAATCCAGTACACCAGACCACCACATCGACCTGGGTTTTCTCACCGTTGGGCCAGACGACCCCATCCGACGTAAATGAGGTGAAAGGCCTTACAGCACGAAGGGCCCCGCGCTCGCGAGCCCGGACTACTGAGGGCACCATGACGATATCACCAAGCCCACCGACCTGTGCGTCGATAACACGGCCCTCCTGTTGAGCCTTGAGGCGCTCGGTAGCCCGTTCGAACAGCACCCGGCCATCCACGTCATCAGGCAGAAACGCCGGTTCCTTCGTGGTTACCCACGTTGCGTCGGCGATCTCGGACAGCTCCGCGTAGATTTGCGCCCCCGAGTTGCCACCACCAACGACCAGCACGCGTTTTCCTTGGAAAGCCTCTGGTAACTGGTACTGGGCGGAGTGAATCTGCTGCCCCTGGAACAGCTCTATCCCCGGATAGGCCGGAACATTGGGCTTGCTCCAGGTCCCCGTTGCGCTGATGACGGCACGGGCTTCCCAGTTGCGGTCCTTCGAGCGCACACGAAGACCACGTGCGGTCCGCTCCACCGCCGTGATGCTGACGGGGCGAACGATAGGAAACCCGTAGCGCGCCTCGTACTGCTCCAGGTAGCTGACCACGTGATCCCTATCAGGATTACCTTCGGTGACTGGCGGCATCGGCCAGCCCGCGATGGAGCTCCAAGCGGAGGGCGAGAACAGCGTCAGCGAGTGCCAGCCATGGCGCCACGCCCCGCCCGCAGCCTCTTCAGCGTCAAGCAGCAGGAACGAGAGCTTGGCCCGCTTGAGAAAATAGGCCACCGTCAGCGCGGACTGCCCGCCGCCAATCACGATGACATCGAGTAGCTCGCCTTCGGTGGCCATGGTTTCTCCTGTCTGGCTGGAGCGCTCAGCCTTCGCCGAACTGGTTGATGTAGTTGATGTGCGCAGGCTTCTGAATCGCCCGTGGGCGAAGATCCTGCACCCATGCAATCGCCTCGCGGCGCGGCATTCCGGACTCGATCAGCAGACGGGCAGCGAACAGCCCGGTGCGGCCGGAGCCGCCCTTGCAGTGGATGGCCAGGGCCTTGTTGGATGCGAGCAAAGCGTTCAACTGGTGGCGGATCTCTCCCAGCCCGACCTCGAAGTTTTTATCCGGAGCATGATCATCCTTGATCGGCAGTTGGTACCACTCCAACCCATGCTGCTTGGCCGCGACGCCAAGCTGGGCAACTCCGTTTTCCTGAAGCTCTGCGTCCGACATCAGCGTAACCAGCGCCACGGCACCGGCCTTCTTGAGCGTATCCAGGCTTTCAGCGAGACCGCTGGTCTGGGTGCCCGGACAAGGCGTAAAAATCAGCACACCCGGAGCATGGGGCAACGATTTCAATGAGTAAGGATGCGACATGCTCATGACCTCAGATAGACCGAATATTGACTCGCTTGGATAGTTCTTCCGCCGACTCTTTGCGCTCGGAGTAGCGGTCTACCAAATAATCCTGGCGATCACGCAGCAGGAGCGTGAACTTGGTCAGTTCCTCCATCACGTCGACCAGTCGATCGTAGAAAGAAGACGGCTTCATGCGCCCGGCTTCATCGAACTCCAGGAAGGCTTTCGGCACCGACGACTGGTTCGGGATGGTAAACATACGCATCCAGCGGCCAAGCACGCGCAGTTGGTTCACCACGTTAAAGGACTGCGAGCCTCCACATACCTGCATCACCGCGAGGGTCTTGCCCTGGGTTGGGCGAACCGCGCCCATGGCCAGCGGTACCCAATCGATCTGCGCCTTGAAGACAGCACTCATTGAGCCGTGACGCTCGGGCGAGCACCACACCTGGCCCTCGGACCATTGCATCAGCTCGCGGAGTTCCAGCACCTTCTCGTGAGAGTCCGGAGCGTCATCCGGCAGCGGTAGGCCGGAAGGATCAAAGATTCGGGTTTCGGCGCCGAACTCTTCCAGCAGGCGCGCAGCCTCCTGGACCATCAAGCGGCTGAATGAGCGTTCGCGGGTCGATCCGTACAGCAGCAGGATGCGCGGTTTGTGTGTGGAAGGATCCTTCGGCGCCAGCCGCTCCAGCGACGGCAGATCAATAAGTTCTGGTTGGACATTGGGCAGGTGGTCGTTCATTTCGGTCTCCATTGATCCAGGGCCTACAGCGCGCCGATGCGGGCAAGTTCGGCTTTCAGTTCGTCCTGGCTCAGTTGCGAGAAAGGCAGCGCAATGAAGGCGCGCACGCGCTCATCAATCTTCGCAAGTGTTGTCTGGAAGGCTTCTTCGATTTCTGCCTCACTCCCGGTGACCGCCGAAGGGTCGGCCAGGCCCCAGTGGGCTTTGAGCGATGGACCGAAGAAGATCGGGCAGGCTTCGCCGGCAGCGCGGTCGCACACGGTGACAACGATGTCGGGAGGAGAGCTCTCGAAGGCATCCGAGGCCTTGCTTGAAAGACCTGCGGTGGGGATACCGGCGGCTTCCAGGGTATTCAGTGCCCGCTCATTGACCTTGCCGCTTGGGAAGCTGCCCGAGCTCACAGCTTCCATACCCTCTGGGGCCAGGTGATTGAACAGCGCCTCGGACAGGATGCTGCGGCAGCTGTTGTGGGTGCACATGAACAAGACTTTCATCAGGTATCTCCGGTTCAAAAGCTCAGGCGGATGGCCAATGCGGCCAAGGTGGCAAGCAGGATCGGCAGCGTCAGGACGATGCCGGTGCGGAAGTAGTAACCCCAGGTGATGACGATGTTCTTGCGGGCCAGCACGTGTAGCCACAGCAAGGTGGCCAGGCTGCCGATGGGGGTGATTTTCGGACCGAGGTCACAGCCGATGACGTTGGCGTAGATCATGGCCTCGCGCACGATGCCGGTGGCCTCGGCGGAATGGATCGACAAGGCCCCTACCAACACAGTGGGCATGTTGTTCATGACCGACGACAGGCCAGCGGCGAGCAGCCCCGTCCCGAGGGATGCGCCCCAGATTCCGTAGCCAGCGAAGACATTGAGGATCTGCGTCAGGTAGTCGGTGAGGCCGGCGTTACGCAGGCCATACACCACAAGGTACATGCCAAGCGAGAACACCACGACCTGCCAAGGCGCGTCCTTGAGCACCTTGCGGGTTGAAATCACGTGCCCACGCGCGGCGATCAGGTAGAGGATCAGCGCACAGGCAGCAGCGATGGCGCTGATCGGAACGCCCAGCGGCTCGATGGCGAAGAAGCCAACCAGCAACAGCGCAAGCACCCACCAGCCGGCAACGAACGTCGCCTTGTCGCGGATAGCGGCTTCGGGAGCCTTCAGTTGGTCGAGTTCATAGGTACGCGGCAGGTCCTTGCGGAAGAACCACAGCAGCATTCCCAGGGTGGCGGCGATGCTGACCAGGTTCACCGGCACCATGACCGAGGCGTATTCGCTGAAGCCAATGCCAAAGTAGTCGGCGGAAACGATGTTCACCAGGTTGGACACCACCAGCGGCAAGCTCGCGGTATCGGCGATGAAGCCCGCCGCCATGACGAATGCCAGCGTCGCCGCCGGGGAGAAGCGCAGGGCCAGCAGCATGGCGATGACGATCGGGGTCAGGATCAGTGCCGCACCGTCGTTAGCGAACAGCGCCGAGACGGCGGCGCCCAGCAGGATGATGAAGGCGAACAGCTTGCGGCTGCTGCCATTGCCCCAGCGGGCCACGTGCAATGCCGCCCACTCGAAGAACCCCGCCTCATCCAGCAGCAGGCTGATGATGATGACGGCGATGAAAGTGGCGGTAGCGTTCCAGACGATCTGCCAGACCACGGGAATATCGGACAGGCTCACGACGCCCGCCAGCAGCGCCACGACGGCCCCCAGTGCGGCGCTCCAGCCCACGCCCAGGCCTTTGGGCTGCCAGATGACGAGAACGATCGTCACCAGGAAAATCAAAAATGCGATCAGCATGACTACAACTCAATCAGCGAAGGGAATTCTCAAGCACAAGCAACAGGGCTCTGCGGCCGCTCGCCCATTTCGGCAAGGCGCAATGCATCGGGGCTCAACCATTCCTGGTTGGCATCGACCACTCCCTTCAGCATCGCGTCCACCCACTGCGGCAGTTCGGGGTGCAGTCGGTAGTACACCCATTGACCCTTGCGGCGATCCATCAGGATTCCAGCCTCGCGCAACTGGGCAAGATGCCGGGAGATCTTCGGCTGGCTCAGCTCCAGCGCGTGGGTAAGTTCGCAGACACAGAGTTCGCCTTCACGGGCGATCAGCAGGGTCATCCGGGCCCGGGTGTCATCAGCCAGGCATTTGAAAACGATGGGGGGAGTCAGTGTTTCCCGCATGTGACCTCCTGGGGAATGCGTGTACGGCCAATATCTGGAAATCCGAATATATGCCAATTCGAATATACGGTAAAGCAGATATTTACACTCGCCTCGCCTTACGGGACGTCATAAAACTGGAAAAAGCCCTCGCTTTGGGCCCTATACTGGCCGTCGATACCATCCCCAGAGTCCCCAATGAACCAGTCTGATATCTCTGTCCGATTGCTTGGTACCGATCAAATCCAAGGCCTGGCTGCGCATCTGACTGCAGCGGGCTTGCCGACCCAAGACCTTTTGCAGCCCGACCGAATGTTCTATTCCTTTCATCGGGGAGAAACGGAGCTGGGATACGGGGGCATTGAAGGAACTGGTCGGACTCGTCTGATTCGCTCACTGGTTGTCGTACCGGCCCAGCGAAAGTCAGGGATCGGTACCCTGCTGCTCAGAGCACTTGAGCGAATAGCGGAAGCTGACGGAGCCCAGAGCCTTCATCTGCTGACCACAACAGCACCCGACTTCTTCGAGGCTCGGGGATATGAGCACAGAGACCGATCTCAAGCCCCAAAGGCAATTTCCAGTTCGGAGGAGTTCAAGAGCCTTTGTCCGACCTCTGCGGTCTATATGGTGAAGGATCTGGCGACATGAACTCGGTGTCACCTCAGGGAACTCGCCTCCACGAATTTCACTGAGTCCTGCGGCGCCCTGAAGATGGCGAGCCCTGGGCCCGGCATGATTGAGCGACTTCATGAGTGAGGATACAGGCGTATCCTTGGACGGTTTTAAACCTGCCTGGTAGCGGAAAACAGTCAGTCTGGTTGGCGCGTCTGCGCTCGGAAAAGCAGCAACCCCTCCAAGATGTATCTCAGAGAAATCCATGCCCAACCCAACGATTTGTAGGGGGCTCCCAGCCAGGAGCGCTCGCACCGGTTACCACGCCCCAAAAAGATACCATCATAATTTTTTTGGGGTTTTAGCACGGGGTCCTTCCTGTGATTTTTTCTGGCTGAACCTTTGCTGTGACAACCTTTATTAAACGAAAAAGCCCGAGAAATTTTGAAAAATTATGCTTTGTGACAACCTTTATTTTTGCTTCCCTAGAAGCAGCCTCCTCGCTAGGCCGCGAAATGCAAGAGACTTTGTGACAAAGTTTATTAATCGGCAACAGAAATATATCTTGGATTTGAGGAATCAGAACCGTCGCTGCAGTAAAAACCGAAACTCCCAAAACTGTCGCTCAATGAAGGGCGCCGTTCGCGGCCCCTTCAACAATTGAATCCTCCACCTTCAGGCGCCACCACGCCTATCCGTTCAAGGGTACACGGACTCGCGGCCGTGGGCCTGCTGGACGTTAGGCGCGCCCCGACCCACTGGTGATATACAGATGATCCGGCGGCTCGCTATCCCAACATCGAGGTAGACTAGATGTGCTTTACATGGCCACCGGCCAACTAGTTACGTCGGCGGGCAGCGCAGCCGGAATCGCCTGGTCGAATACAAAATCGATTCGTACCGGACCGCGCAACCATTGCATTGAACAGCGCGGTCCTCATACAGACTAACCCCAACAGGCCACTTGCTTTCAGAACATGATCAAGCGGCGTTTACCTGGCCGCGGCGCGCGGTGCCAGCTGCAGCCGCAGCATTGCAAGGGGGTTTCGATGACTGAGGATTTCGCAGAACTGTTCACGACACATACGATTTTAGGCATTTCGCTGGCTAGCTGGATCTTCGCATTCAGCGCTGCTGCACTCAGTTATGTGTTTGCAAGGACCGCGATCCGCTTCGTTTTCAGAAAAATTCAGGCAAGGGCAACCGCGGGCAACCGTCATTTCAGTTACCTTGCGAGCGAGGTCCTGTCTGCGACCAGCAACACGTTATTGCTGCTGGCATCGATCCTGATTGGTATCGGTGTACTTGATTTGCCCGAGCGCTGGCTCAGCCGTGTCAGCAGCCTCTGGTTCGTCGTAGCGGCTTTGCAGGTCGGTCTGTGGACAAACCGAGCCATGGCGCTTGCGCTGCATCGCTATTTTTCTCGCCATAGCGAGAATGGGACGTTCCAGGCAAGTGCCTTGGCGACCCTGAGTATCTGGGGAGCCAGGGTGCTGTTATGGGCTGTGGTTCTGCTCGCGATGCTATCGAACGTGGGCGTCAACATCACCGCTTTCGTAGCAAGTCTCGGCGTGGGCGGTATCGCAGTGGCGCTCGCGGTTCAAAACATTCTTGGAGATGTGTTCGCCTCGCTCTCGATTGCCGTTGACAAGCCATTTGAAGTTGGCGATTTCATCGTGGTGGGTTCGCTTGCCGGTACGGTTGAGCACGTTGGCTTGAAGACGACTCGGATAAGAAGTCTCGGTGGCGAACAAATCGTCATGGCGAACGCCGACATGATCGGCAGCACCATTCAGAACTACAAGCGCCTGCAGGAGCGGCGGATTGTTTTCGAGTTTCGGCTGACGTATGAATGTTCAACCGAGCAGGTCAGGCAGATGACGCAGCGGGTTGAAGCGATCATCAAGAATGAAGATCAAGCCAGGTTTGATCGATGTCATTTTAGAAGTTTTGGTGAGAGCGCGCTGGAATTCGAGACGGTCTATATCGTCCTGGACCCTAGCTATAACGTCTACATGGATGTCCAGCAAAGAATCAACCTGGAGATCATGGAAGCGGTCGCTGACCTCGAAGCGAAATTTGCCTTCCCTGCACGAACCGTTCATGTCGCTTCAGTCCCCGATCCCGCGTTACTTAATTCGCGTACGCAGCGTTCGTCCCGCACCGAGCGTGCCTGACCCGACCGCCGAAGCTGTCGCTGAGCCCACGACGATCCGCCGATGTGCCAGGTTGAACTACGTAGTCTCTGAGTCCACTATGGACAGGGAACCTGGATGAAAAAGACGCCTGGTTTGTCCATCAGGCGTCTTTCTTTTCCTTGGAGCTACGCCTTCAAGATTGCAGCTTGGCGTTGTGATGGGTGCGAGGCGTCAGTACCGGACCTTGGGCAAACAAGCCGAACACCAGGCCCAGGACCGTCCACAGCACCACGTGGATGCCGAGCGAGGCGACACGGAAGTTCCACAGCAATGAGGCTGAGAACGCTGTTGGTACCTCGTTGATCGCCGGGAACAGTTTGCCGGCCACCGCCATGATCACCACATAAAGCACGATGGCGAACACGGCTGCGTTCCAGCCGCCGTGACGGAGCAGCAGTTTGCGGAACAGGTTGATCGCCACCACAAGCGCGGAGATCGACACCATCATCATCAGGAAGAACAGCTTGGTGCGCTGGCGAATGGTTTCAGGATCACCCACGGCTGGCGGGTTTGCCGGATATTTGAGCCCTGGCACCAGAAACACACTGATGAATGCCAGCACCGCGAGGATCGCTGCCAGACCCCGAGGGCCGACTTTCAAGCCTCCCATGCGTCCCATGGCAAATGCGAACACCAGGGCGAAGATGCCGCCGACGGACACGCTGTAGATCACGACACCAGTGAATAGTCCCACGGTGCTCTGCACTTCGCGGCTGACCAGCTCTTCTTCCACGTCCGAGGCGCCGTCGCCATGGTGATGGCTGTGCCCCATGCTTTCTTCGAAGGCGATGGCCTGGTCCACCGAAGGTTCGCCAAAGACTGTGGCAAAACCAAAGGCGAGGAAGCCCGCCAACAGCCCGGCAAGCATGCCGCGCAGCAGGAGTTTTCCTATCATGTCACGCTCCTTGTTCAGTGGCAGGGGAAGCCCAGCAGGTGCCGACCGTCATGCACGAACTCGTGCACATAGGTACCCGAGATCAGCGCAGTTGCGCCTTGTTCGGCACCGATGAAGTAGAGGGCCAGCAGCAGAAGCAGACCGGCGAAGATCGCCCAAGGCAGGATTTCGCTGAGTGGAAGTGAGGGCAGCGACAGATCGCTTTCAGGGGTAGTGACAACGGTGGTGGACATGCGAAGCTCCTGGAGAATGACGCGTTCGGTCAGGATTTTAGGGTTATCGAATACTGGGGTCTGGCTCTCGGATATCGATTACAGTGGCGCGACCGCGCCGGGCTTTCACCGGCTTCCCAGTTCGTAACAAATGATACACCTTGTCGGGATTTCAGCTCATTAAGGTTCACCCATGAAGGCCACCCACCTCACGCTATTCAGTCATGGGCCGACCGAAGCTCAGCGATTGGGCCGTTTCCATGTCGATGCTGATGCAGTGCTCGACTCTGCGGGCAAGTCATTTTTCTTCGAAAACGACACAACCCTGCTGGCCGGCCCTGAATTGCGTACTACTCAGACGGCCAGCTTGCTGGGGCAGTGTCCTACCGTTGAGACTGCTTTGCGCGATTGCGATTTTGGTCGGTGGGACGGCCTGTCGCTAAAGGCGTTGCAGCGAGAGGAGCCGGCGCTCTTGCAGGAGTGGCTGACTAATCCTCACGCCGCTCCCCATGGGGGTGAGTCAATTGCCGACGTTTGTCGGCGCGTCGCCCTTTGGCTGGATGGCTTTACCGAATCAGGTAACTGGTGCGCGGTGACACACCCGATGATTGTTCGTGCGGCGATGATGCATGTACTGCAAAGCCCACTGGCAGCATTCCATCACATCGACGTTCAGCCTCTGTCGCAGTTGCATCTCGCGCGATACGGTATGTGGCGAGTCAGACTGACAGGTATTGGCTGAAGGGTCGGCCATCCCTACTGCGGATCATGTGCCTTTTCGTAGCCAAAGTAAGCAGGGTTACCAATAGGGTCGTCGCCGTCAGCTTTACTTTTCTGCTATCTGTCCTGGCAATCCAGATTAAGGATTTAGGGACGATGAAAAACGCCCCGCAGTTTGCGGGGCGTTTTCTATTCTGCGAGGTGCTCGGAACACTCAAGCACACTCAACTTCAGTCGAGCAGATCCTGCGGCACTTGCCCACCGTTCTGGGAAAGCTTGGTCAGCACCGCTTTATGCAGCCAGATGTTCATGGCTGCAGAATCTTCGGTCGAGCCCGTGTAGTTGAGCTCTTTCGCCAGCTCCTTGCGATTGGCCAGGCTGCTGTCGATGTTCAGGAGCTTCATAAGATCCACGATCGAAGTTTTCCAGTTCAGCTTCTCCGCGCTTTGCGCCGCCAGACCGTCAAGCTTCGCACTGACATCCACGGGCGCAGCCGCAGTCTGCGCAGATGCAGGCGCAGATGAAGGCGCCGAAGCGGGAGCAGCAGGGGAGGCGGGCGCTGTTCCAGCAGCGGTTGGCGTACCGGCCGGAGTTTGCGTGTCAGCCTTGGCGTGGTTGCCGATGCCGAGTTTGCTCAAGATGGTGCCGAAAAGACTCATGGTATGTTCCTCAAGTTATCGGTTAGGAGCGGCCCCTCCCGTCACCTGATGACGGGTGGCCATTGGCTTGGCTATCAACGATTTTTCAGTGGATCATTGGGGTTTTTGACGAGTGTCTCGTGGTCTGTCACTGACCCAGGTTCGCTTTGCACATCAACATCGGTGCGGCGCACGGTGTCACGAACCGTTTCCTTGTGATCCGAAGACTGTTTGCCCACAGTCACTTCTTCGACCACGCGTGCCGACTTCTCGACCACGACCTCTTCAGCGGTTTCCTGGATCTCGATCGAGCCTTCCTTGAAGCTGTTCAGCTCGCCTGGGGTAGCTGCACGATCCACCGGGCGCCGTTCAATGTGTGCATGTTCTTCGTGCAGATTGACGGTCTCTTCCACAGGGCGTTCGCTGATGCGGGACACAACTCGAACGCGACCGGTGTTCAGCTCGCGTTTGCCCACGCGCAGGTTTTCCTCGATCACGGGAATGGCGGTACGCCCGGTCAGGTCATCTGTCCGGCGATCCACCACCTCGGCGCGATCAGCACCCAGATGGGTCCCCGCCACATGCATCGAACCCGTCTCCTCATTACCCCAGGCGGCAACGCGTTCGTCGATATCGATCGCTCCGTTTCGCTCGAGGATCTCTTCGACGAGCTCTGCCTGCACTTCGGTCGCAGCAGTCACCGTCAACACCGCAGCGCCCCGGCGATAGGCTTCGGGATAGGCAGTGGCGTAGCGGTGAGGCTTATTGCTGTCATCATCATCGCTGCCAAAGAGCGAGCCAAAGAAGTGGCTGACCTTGTGCATGAACGAGTCATCGTGCGGCTCGGTATGCACAGCAGCGCCGGCGCCCGATGCATGCAATTCGGACGACGACAGTTGGATGTCGCTTTCCTGCACGCGCTGAGCCAGCAGCTGTGTCTTCGCGGTCTGAGCTTCAGCCAGGGTATCGAATGCTGCAACCAGTGTATGAGTCATGGGTATCTCTCTCTCGTTGCTAAGGGGAAAAGGTTGGTCGTGAAGATCAGGAGTGTTCTCAGTTCGGTCAGCGGCACGTACTTCACGGTGCCTCAGCACTACCGATTCAGAGCGCAGTGTCACTGCCTGAGCAGAAGGCGCTTCCTCCACATGTTGCCGAATATGCAGCTCTTCCTTGAGAACCAGACGCTTCTCAACGACAAGGATTTCTTCAAGGACAGGAATTATGGTGAGGCCATTTTCAGTTCGGACCTGAGGCGGGTTCGAAGCGTCCACCTCGGTACCGATTGGCACTCTTTCAACGGATGCGCTGTGAGTCTGCAGGCTCTCGGACACCACATAGTCCTGAGAGTGAACCTGCTTTTCGACAGTGGTCACACCTGTCGTGACAGTACGCTTCACCACAGTCGCGACTTCTTCCAGGACGGGTATCGGCTCGTCGCCAGGAGGGGTGTTGAAGTTATCCATAAACCGCTCGTTACCTTTGATGAATCTCGGCTGCTATTAAGCTGAGTGGCACGCAAGCGGATCAGTTCCAACAAATTTCCGTGGCGACGCGCAACGGACGTACGACAAAGCCCGTCGTCTCGCCCGGAAAGCTTTCAGGGATGGACTACCATTGCTGCATACGTCCGAGATCGATGGGAGGGTTCATTGATGCTTGCGCAACTTCCCCCTGCGTTGCAAAGCCTACAACTGCCACTGCGTCTGAAGCTATGGGATGGCAATCATATTGACCTCGGTCCTAGCCCGCAGGTGACCATCCTGATCAAGGAGCCGCAGCTCATTCAACAGCTGACGCATCCCAGCCTGAATGAACTGGGCGCTGCATTTGTCGAGGGCAAGCTTGAGCTCGAAGGCAGCATCAGCGAAGTCATCCGGGTCTGCGATGAACTCAGTGAAGCGCTGCTCAAGGGCGAAGTCGATTCGAATCCACAGCGCACGGCCCACGACAAAGAGACAGATGCCGAGGCGATTTCCTATCATTACGACCTGTCCAACGAGTTCTACCAGCTGTGGCTGGACCAGGATATGGCCTACTCTTGTGCCTATTTCAAGGAACAGGACAACACCCTCGATGATGCCCAGCAAGACAAGTTCGACCACCTTTGCCGGAAGCTGCGCTTGCAGGGCGGGGAGTACCTGCTGGACGTGGGCTGCGGCTGGGGCGGGCTGGCGCGCTTTGCCGCGCGTGAGTACGGCGCCAGGGTATTTGGCATCACCCTCAGCAAGGAGCAGCTTAAGCTTGCACGACAACGGGTCGAGGATGAAGGACTGACTGGCAGGGTCGAGCTGCAGATTCTCGATTACCGGGACTTGCCGCAAGATGGCCGCTTCGACAAGGTCGTCAGCGTGGGTATGTTCGAGCACGTTGGGCATGCCAACCTGGCGCTCTACTGCCAGCGCCTGTTTGGCGCCGTGCGCGAAGGTGGCCTGGTGATGAACCACGGCATCACCGCCAGGCATGTAGATGGCCGCCCCGTAGGGCGGGGTGCGGGGGCGTTCATCCACCGCTATGTCTTTCCCCATGGCGAACTGCCTCACCTGTCGATGATCAGTGCGCAATTGTGTGAGGCGGGTCTGGAGGTGGTTGATGTCGAGAGCCTGCGGCTGCACTACGCCAAGACCCTGAATCTCTGGAGCGAGCGATTGGAACATCAATTGCACAAGGCAGCCGGCTTGGTCCCGGACAAGGCCCTGCGCATTTGGCGCCTGTACCTCGCAGGCTGTGCCTATGCCTTCAGCAAAGGCTGGATCAACCTTCACCAGATCCTGGCGGTCAAAACCTACGATGATGGGCATCACGATCTGCCCTGGACCCGCGAAGATCTCTACCGCTAGGTCAAAGTATCGGGGAGATCAACCGCGCAACGCGCATCCCTAGCTGTTGCAGGCGGTGAGTATCACGAGTGTCTTCGTGGGTGATTTCCTTGGACTGGTCGAAGTCGTGCAGGAGCATGGCTTCGACCTGATCGGCAAAGTCTCGGTCGACGGTCAGCAGCATGATTTCAAAGTTGAGACGGAATGATCGGTTATCAAGGTTGGCACTTCCGATTGCGCTCACTTCACCATCGATAAGCACTACCTTCTGATGCATAAAACCTGGGCCGTAGCGGAACATGCGCACGCCAGCCCGCACTGCTTCGAAAGCGAAGAGACTTGAGGCAGCATAGACAATCCGGTGGTCGGGGCGAGAGGGGATGAGGATCCTTACGTCGACACCGCGCAACACAGCGAGGCGTAGGGCGGCGAACACGGCTTCATCCGGAATGAAGTAGGGGCTGGTGATCCACACGCGGCTTGTAGCGGAATGAATTGCCTCAACGAAAAACAACGCACACGTTTCCTGAGGGTCGGCCGGACCGCTGGCAAGTACCTGGCAGAGGACGCCGTCATCAGGGTAGGTGTCCTGGAGAATCAGCGGGGGCAATTGGCGGGTCGCCCAATACCAGTCCTCGGCAAAAGACTCCTGCAGGCATGCGAGCACCGGGCCACTCACTTGCAGATGGGTATCCCGCCATGGCGATAACTTGGGATTGCCGCCCAAATACTCATCACCCACATTGAGCCCGCCGAGGAACCCTACCAGGCCATCGACCACCACGATCTTACGGTGATTACGAAAGTTGACCTGGAAACGATTGAACCAACCCCGGCGTGTGGAGAAGCCTCGGGCTTCGACACCGCCGTCGCGCAGTTCCTGGATGTAGCGGCCTGGCAGGGCGTGAGAACCGATGCTGTCATAGAGTACAAATACCCGCACGCCTTCGGCTGCCCGGCGCAGCAGCAGTTGTTGCAACTCACGGCCGATCGCATCGTCATGGATGATAAAAAACTGTACCAGCACCGTTTCCCGCGCATTGGCGATTGCCTTGAATATGGCACCGAACGTTGCCTCGCCATCTTTCAACAGTTGCACCTGATTATTGGCGAGGCAGGGCATGCGCCCAAGCTTGGGCATCGCACGCAACGCGACATAGGAACTGGACTGCCGGGCCGCCAATGCTTCTTCGACCCACGGCCGCCAATTGAGGCTGGCCATGGCGACGTGCATTTCCTGGTTAGCCTGTCGCCTGGCCTGGATATAGGCATTGAACGAACGGGCGCCGAATACCAGGTAAGGCACCAGTGTCAGGTAGGGAATGAACAGCAGGGACAGTGCCCAGGCGATTGCACCTTGAGCGGTGCGAACGGTGAATACGGCGTGCAACGCGGCAGCGCCTCCCAGCAGGTGAACCAGACCAACGAGGTAACCGAAAAAGTAGGGGCTGTGGTAATCCATACGCTTCCTGCTGTCGATGAGCACTGCCGCTAACAGAGCATGATCCGGATACCGGTTGCAACCGAAAGCAAAAATACCCGTCTAACATCGTGTCCGGCGTGGGGCCGGTATATCGAGGAGCTCCAGATGAATATTCGCCGTCCAGTGTTCGCCCTGATGATTGGTCTCTGCAGCCCATTGGTGAATGCACAGATGCTGCAACCCGGACTCTGGGAGTTGACCACCAGTAACATGGAAGTGGACGGCAAGCCTTTGCCTGACATGGCATTCATGCTGGGCCAGCTGAAAAATCTTCCGCCGGAGCAGCGGGCGAAGATGGAAAGTGTCTTGTCCAAGCAGGGGATCACGCTGGCCGGCAACGGTGTTCGCTCCTGCCTGACCCCTGAGCAGGTGAAAACCAACGACATACCGCTGCAGGACCCGCAGTCGGGATGCACTCAACGGATCACCGAGCGTAAGGGCGATGTATGGAAATTCGAATTCAGCTGTCCCAAGGCTCAGGGAAATGGCGAAGCCACTTTTCTCAATGATCGCGAGTTCAATACCCGCGTCAACGGCACTTTCAATGTGTCCGGTGTTCAGCAGCAAGGCAGCATGAACACCCGAGCTGTCTGGCTCGGGGCGGACTGCGGTGCGATCAAGCCACGCACCTGAACATAGGTTTAGCAGTTCCACAGACTTGTTGCGCCAGCATCGTGGGCATGCAGACTTTCAGCATGTTCCACGTGGAACACTCTGTTCAGATCTCGGTTTACTCTCTTGGTGGATGTATTAAGTTATAGTATAACATCCTCAGCGCATCGTTCGAATGCGTTGTCCTGATTAGGATCCGCCATGCCACACCGTCTTCCCGTTACCGTGCTCTCTGGATTTCTAGGAGCTGGCAAGAGCACACTGCTCAACCATGTCTTGCGCAACCGCGATAACCTGCGGGTAGCCGTCATCGTCAATGACATGAGCGAGATCAACATCGACGCGAGTGAAGTTCAGCGCAACGTCAGCCTCAACCATGCCGAGGAAAAACTGATCGAAATGAGCAACGGCTGCATCTGCTGCACTTTGCGTGAGGACCTGCTCGAAGAAGTTGCGCGCCTCGCCGAGGAGGGCCGGTTCGATTACCTGCTGATTGAATCCACGGGTATCTCCGAACCACTGCCGGTCGCCGAGACATTCACCTTCCGTGATGACCAAGGTCGCAGCCTCTCGGATCTGGCGCGCCTGGACACCATGGTCACTGTGGTCGACGGGCTGAACTTCCTGCGCGACTTCAGCGCGGCTGACAGCCTCGCCACCCATGACGAAACAGTAGACGAAGACGATGAGCGATCAATCAGTGATCTCCTCATCGAGCAGGTCGAATTTGCCGACGTGATCCTGCTGAGCAAGATCGACTTGATCAGCCAGCTCGATCGCGAGGAGCTCATGGCGATCTTGCGCGGGCTGAATGCCAAGGCTCAGATCCTGCCCATGGTAATGGGTGAGGTAGCGCTGGCGCGGATTATCAACACAGGACTGTTTGACTTCGAGCAGGCTGCCGTTGCACCTGGATGGCTTAAGGTGCTGCGCGCAGAGCAGGTGCCTGAGAGCGAGGAATATGGAATTGTGACGGGTACCTGGCAGGCGCAAAGGCCGTTGCATCCTCAGCGCTTCTTCGAGTTTATCCACAAGCCTTGGGTCAATGGACGATTGCTGCGATCCAAGGGATTTTTCTGGCTTGCCAGCAAGCACCAGGATGCTGGCAGTTGGTCCCAGGCTGGCGGCATGATGCGTTATGGCTTCGCCGGACACTGGGCGCCTGACTTCAGTGATCGCCGGCAGGAGCTTGTGTTTATCGGCCAGGGCATCGTGTTTCAGTCCCTTCATGACGAGCTCGAAGCCTGCTTGCTGAGCGATAGCGAGCAGTCCCTGGGCCAACAGGCCTGGGAAGCGCTAGCCGACCCGTTCGGACCGTGGCAACACGAGGATGCTGCCTGATGCGCGCTGTGGCGCGAGGGAGTCTTGACTGGCTGGCCTGAGGCGGCATAGTTAAGCAAATCCCGAAGACCCTCTCTCATGCTCAAGTACATCCCGACTCATGTCATCGCCGGACCGCTCGGCGCGGGCAAGACCAGTCTCATCCGGCACTTGCTGGCGCAACGGCCTGAGGGCGAGCGCTGGGCGGTCCTGGTCAACGAGTTTGGGCAGATTGGTCTTGATGCGGCATTGCTGAGCTGCGATGCCGATGGCATTACCATCAGCGAGGTGGCTGGGGGCTGTCTGTGCTGCGTCAATGGCGTGCCGTTTCAAGTCGGACTAGGCCGATTGTTGCGCAAGGCGCGGCCGGACCGATTGTTGATCGAACCCTCTGGTCTGGGGCATCCAGCTGAGCTGATCATGCAGCTGGGGCGTTCGCCCTGGACGGGTGTTCTCGACCTGCAGCCTTTGGTGATGGTGCTCGATGCCATGGCATTGACAGCGGGGAGATCGCTTTCCGAAGCTCAGCGGCAGGCATTGGAGCTTGCGAAACTGATAGTTATCAACAAATCGTCAGCTGTTGATAAGTCTGAGCATGCTTTGATAAGTCGGTCACTCCCTCAGATTCCTAGCCTGTGGACAGACGATGGCTACGTTAATGTGGATAATCTCCCCCGTAATAAATATCAACAGGCTGATCTATCCACTGTTGATAAGCTTCCATTCTCCAGCGACACAGGGCCTCAAGGAGGCCTGTGGATAAACCCTGGAATCCCACTTTGTGTTTTCCAGCCTGGTGACGGTGGCTGGAGCATTGGATGGCGATGGCACCCTTCCCAGCGCTTTGAATCAGCGGCTGTGGATAACTTTCTGAGGCGTTGGAGCTGGCGGCGCGCGAAGATGGTTATCCACAGCACAGCGGGCTGGCAATCCCTCAATGCGCTGGATGGCCAGGCATCCAGTTGGCAAACCACTGAGTGGCGCAAGGACTCAAGAATCGAGCTGATCTTCGACCAGCCCCAGACGCCAGTTGCCTTGCAACAGGCCCTGCAAGACTGTCTCGCCGACTGATCAGTGGCGCCAGCGGTTGTGTTCCTGGCGCCACTGGTTCATTTCGATCACGTTGTCGATCTGTGGCGGCGTCTTGATTTCAAACGGGTAGGGCGCCAGTTCTATCTGCACCGTGTGAGCGCCGAACTGGGTGACCGTCCCTGGATGGCGTTGCTCGCCAGTCACGGTGAACTCGAACCCATAGATTCGGGCCAGGCGCTTGCGGCCGTTGGCATCGCGGACAAAGCCGATGCGCTTGAGCGCCACGTTGCCATCAAGCAGCTCGAGTTCGAGCTTGGCGCAGTGCTGCTTGACCCTCTCCAGCGCTTTTTCACGCAGCCCATGGCTATGCCATAGCCAGGCACCCGCCGTTGCCAGCACCATCAGCACGAAGAGATTCTCGAGGGTCAACATTTGCGTATGCTCCAGCCAGGTCGATCCAGCTTAACTGTCTTGCTGGCCTGTCGTACAGGCCACATTCGAGCCAATATCGTGAGGCAGCGGGTGACTCCCTAGAGCGTGTCGGTCTTGAGGTCCCGGTAACGCTTTTCCAGTTCCTGGCGAATCAGTCGGCGTTGCTTGCCTTGCACGAAACGGCGCTTTTCCTCACTGGTTTCGGGCTGACGCGACGGTACCGGAACCGGCTTGCGGTTGTCGTCAACGGCGACCATCGTGAAGAAGCAGCTGTTGGAATGGCGCACCGAGCGTTCGCGGATGTTCTCGGTGACCACCTTTATGCCGACCTCCATCGAGGTAGTACCGGTGTAGTTGACCGATGCCAGAAAGGTCACCAGCTCGCCGACATGCACCGGCTCACGGAAGATCACCTGGTCGACCGACAGCGTCACGACATAGGTACCGGCGTAGCGGCTCGCACATGCGTAGGCGACCTCATCGAGGTATTTCAGCAAGGTGCCCCCGTGTACGTTTCCAGAAAAGTTGGCCATGTCCGGGGTCATCAGGACGGTCATCGACAACTGGGCGTTTCCAGGTTCCATAGTGTGCTCACGGTAGGGTTGCGCGGGTACGGGGCTGGCATCTGCGGACACTTCTATTCCCCTTGGTGATATTTGCATCCAGAAACGGGACGCCGACCGGCGCGTTATCGTCACGTGCTTCGTGCCACTGCCTGAGGATGAGCCTGCCGATCTGTTTCTACATATTGCATCGGACATATGTAACAAGGCGCGATGTTAACCTGAGTACGCCCACGTATCCGGGCCTTTACTACATTCAGAACAGTATGTACTCGCTGGCAGCCGACGGTCTGGCTTACAGAGGAGCGGTCTGTCCCGTGCATTGAGACAAGGAGTACCACGCCGTGCATGCCATCAGCTTCATCCAGGACCTGGCAGTGATCATGCTGGTCGCCGGTGTGGTCACGATCTTGTTTCACCGTTTCAAGCAACCCGTGGTGCTCGGCTATATCGTGGCCGGCTTCATCATAGGCCCGCACACCCCACCGTTCGGCCTGATTCACGACGAAGACACTATCAAGATCCTTGCCGAGCTCGGGGTGATCTTCCTGATGTTCTGCCTGGGGCTCGAGTTCAGCCTGCGCAAGTTGTTCAAGGTGGGGGCCACGGCGTTCATCGCGGCGTTCCTGGAAATCATCCTGATGATCTGGATCGGTTTCGAGATCGGCCGCTGGTTCGAGTGGAGCACCATGGACTCGCTGTTTCTCGGCGCGATCCTGGCTATCTCCTCCACCACCATCATCGTCAAGGCACTCAACGACCTGAAGATGAAGAACGAGCGCTTTGCCCAGCTCATTTTCGGCGTGCTGATAGTCGAAGACATCCTGGGTATCGGCATCATTGCCTTGCTGTCCGGTATCGCTGTCAGCGGCACGGTCAGCTCCGGCGAAGTCTTTTCTACCGTCGGCAAGCTGTCGCTGTTCATGATCGTGGCACTGGTTATCGGCATCCTGCTGGTTCCCAGGCTGCTCGCCTACGTGGCGAAGTTCGAGAGCAACGAGATGCTCCTGATTACCGTGCTGGGCTTGTGCTTCGGTTTCTGCCTGCTGGTGGTCAAGCTGGAATACAGCATGGTCCTGGGTGCCTTCCTGATCGGCGCGATCATGGCCGAATCTCGGCAGTTGCTGAAAATCGAGAGCCTGATCGAGCCGGTTCGCGACCTGTTCAGCGCCATCTTCTTCGTTGCCATCGGCTTGATGATCGACCCGCAGGTACTGGTCGACTACGCCTGGCCGATCGTGGTGATAACGTTGGCCGTGGTGCTGGGCAAGATGCTTTCCTGCGGCCTGGGAGCGTTTATCGCGGGGAATGACGGACGCACTTCGCTGCGGGTCGGCATGGGGCTTTCGCAGATTGGGGAGTTTTCGTTCATCATCGCGGCGTTGGGGATGACACTGCAGGTCACCAGCGACTTCCTTTACCCTGTGGCAGTGGCGGTATCGGCGATCACCACCTTGCTCACGCCTTATCTGATCCGAGCGGCAGACCCGCTTTCGATCAAGCTCGGCCGGGCCATGCCGGCGCGACTGTCCCGAGTGCTCTCGCTGTACGGGGAGTGGTTGCGCAGTATCCAGCCGCACGGCGAGGGGGCCATGCTGGCCTCGATGATCAGGCGGATTCTGCTGCAGGTCGGGGTCAACCTGGCTCTGGTAGTCGCTATCTTCTTCACTGGTGGCTATTTCGCCGAGCGCCTCGGCACGTATCTGAGCGAATGGGTGACCGATATCAGCCTGCAGAAGGCGCTGATCTGGGGCGCTGCGCTGCTGCTGTCGCTGCCTTTCCTGATCGCTGCGTACCGCAAGCTCAAGGCGCTGTCGATGTTGCTGGCCGAGATGGGGGTCAAGCCGGAGATGGCCGGCCGCCATACCCAGCGTGTGCGCCGAGTGATCGCCGAAGTGATCCCTTTGCTATCGCTATTGGTGATTTTCCTGCTGTTGTCCGCGCTGTCCGCGAGCATCTTGCCGACCAACGAGCTGCTGCTGGTGATAGCGGTCGTGGCGGCGGGCGTGGTGGCGCTGCTATGGCGCTGGTTCATCCGTGTGCACACGCGCATGCAGATCGCGCTGCTGGAAACGCTTGACAACAATCGGGACCAGACTCACTGAGGGACGCCGTGCAGCAGGTGGCCAGGCTCGCGGAGCCTGGCCATTCTGATGATCATCAGCCAGCGCAGGTCAGGCTGTCAGCTTTCCAGCCACACATCACGCACCCAGTGCCATACCGATTCCCAGCTTTCCTCGGTGACGATTTCTTCTTCGCCCGACCACAGCACTACGGTGCCGTCTTCTTCCACGCAGTAGTAATCGTCGCCGTCCTGGCAGATAGGGATCAGGTCCCGAGGCACGCCGGCATCCCAGGCGTTGGCTGCCACGTCGGGCAGGTGCGTATGGGCCTGCGGGTCAGTTACCGTCACCGGCTCCAGGCTGCCATAGACCACGTCGCTGACGGTCAGCAGGTATTCCTTGAAGACGAACGGAATATTGATGAACAGCTGCTCTTCGATTTCCACCAGCTGATCTTCGTCCGGAAGCTCAAGGGGAACCGGTACGGGTTCATTGGCTTCACGCAGTTGTTCGATCACTTCTTCCACGGTTCACGTCCTCTCTACCTAGATCACACGGGGCGGGTTATACCCTAGTAGCCCGGTCTGCTAAAAGCAAAAACCCCAGGCAGGCCCGGGGTTTTTTGTGCAACGCCTCAGGATCAGCCGTTCTGGCGGATACCTGCAAGCATCCAGGGTTGGTTTTCGCCCTGTGCACGTTCCATGTTCCAGCTTTCGCTGAACGGCTCGCCCTCATCGAAGCGCGAGGTCTTCGACACGCCATGGAAGGTCAGGGTAGCGAGCGTCTTGTCGGCACGGTCGTCGACACCTTCCAGCTGTACCTGGAGGTTGTCGATATAGGTGGACTGGAAGCCATCACCCAGCTCGGCACGCTCGCGCTTGAGGAAATCAAGCATCTGCGGGGTAACGAACTCGGAGATCTTGTCCATCTCGTTGGCATCCCAGTGCTGCTGCAGCGACTGGAAGTGGTTGCGCGCGGCTGCCAGGAAGTTCTGCTCGTTGAACCAGGCAGGGGCATTGATCACCGGGGCAGCGGCTGGTGCGGCGGAGCCTCCGAAGATCGACGGTTGGGCCTGTGGGGCATGGGATTCACGCTGGAAGGGCGCGTGACCGGCAGCGGCCATCTTCGGCTGTTGCTGGCGACGACGCGCTGCGATGAAGCGGAACACCAGGAAGGCGATCAGCGCCATGATCAGGATGTCGAAGATCTGCATGCCTTCGAAACCGTCACCCATGAACATGGAGGCGAGCAGACCACCCGCGGCGATGCCTGCCAGTGGGCCCAGCCAGCGCGAAGCACCGCTGGCGGCAGCGGGGGCACGGCCAGGAGCAGTTGGAGCAGCGGCAGGAGAAGCCGGTGCAGCCTGGCGAGTCTGATGGGTCGGCGCGGCGCCCGAGCTCTTGCCGCCGCCGAAGCGCTTGGCGTTGGCGTCGATGCTCAGCGTCAAGCCGATGCACAGCGCCATGGCGATGCTAAGAAAACGTTGCATAGAAGGGTATTCCCGTTTTGTGGATTGCACGCGCGTCATGTTGCACAGGTTGTATGACACATGACCAGCAACATAATGTTTCCAGCTTTTGCCTGGATAGTGCTGGAGATGCTTAGGGCCTTTCAGCAATGGGTGTAGGAAAGACCCTGAAACATAGTGTGAAAAGTCAGATGGCTTCGAGCTTGGCGTAACCCAGCATCAGCCACTTGCTGCCCTCATCGAAATTGACCTGCACCCGTGCCTGGGGACCTGAGCCTTCGAAGTTGAGAATCACGCCCTCGCCAAACACCGAATGCGAGACACGCTGGCCCAGGTTGAATGCCGTCTGTGGAATGTTGGCATTGGCAAACAGGCTGCTGGCTTTCGTCTGGGTATTGCTGAAGGGGCGGCTGACGCTGTTGGACAGGCGCACTTCCTGCACCAGTCCAGGGGGAATCTCCCGTACGAAGCGCGACACCTTGTTGTAAGTCTCGCTGCCATATAAACGGCGCGTCTCGGCATAGGTCATCACCAGCTGGCGCATGGCCCGGGTAATGCCGACATAGGCCAGCCGACGCTCTTCCTCAAGACGCCCAGGCTCCTCGAGGCTCATCTTGTGCGGGAACAGGCCTTCTTCCATGCCCACCAGGAACACATAGGGGAATTCCAGGCCCTTGGCGCTGTGCAGGGTCATCAGCTGGATGCTGTCTTCATGCTCGTCGGCCTGAGTGTCACCGGCTTCGAGCGAGGCATGGCCAAGGAAGGCGGAAAGCGGCGTCAGGTCGGCGTCGTCCTCCGTGGTCTCGAAGTTGCGCGCGGCGCTGACCAGTTCCTCAAGGTTTTCTACCCGTGCCTGCCCCTTTTCACCTTTTTCTTCCTGGTGATAGACGATCAGGCCCGACTGCTCGATGACCGTCTGGGTCATCAGGTGCAAGGGCATGTCCTTGACCTTGGCCGAGAGGTTTTCAATCAGCTCGATAAAAGCGCCCAGCGCACTTGCAGCGCGGCCCTTGAGGGCTTTGTTGGCCAGCAGCTGGCACATGGACTCCCACATGGACAGGCGACCGTGACGAGCGTGCTCGCGAAGGGCCTCGACGGTCTTTTCGCCAATGCCCCGCGGCGGCACATTGATCACCCGCTCCAGTGCAGCGTCGTTGCCACGCCCTTCGAGCAAACGCAGGTAAGCCATGGCGTTCTTGATCTCGGCCCGCTCGAAGAAGCGCTGGCCGCCATAGATGCGGTACGGAATGCGTTCGCGCAGCAAGGCCTCTTCGAGCACCCGCGACTGGGCGTTGGAGCGATACAGGATCGCTATGTCATTGCGGGTGGCGCCGGCCTTGACGACGCTCTCGATGGTTTCCACCACGTAGCGGGCTTCGTCGTGTTCGTTGTAGGCCGCGTACAGGCTCAGTGGCTCGCCATCGCCGACGTCGGTCCACAGCTCCTTGCCCAGACGTCCGCTGTTGTTGGCAATCAGGGCGTTGGCGGCCTTGAGGATACCGGCGGTGGAGCGGTAGTTCTGCTCCAGGCGGATCAGCTCGGCGTCGGGAAAATCCGCTGTGTACTGATGAATGTTCTCGATCTTGGCGCCGCGCCAGCCGTAGATGGACTGGTCGTCGTCGCCCACGGCCATCAGGCTGTCGCCCCCGGCGGCGAGCAGGCGCAGCCAGGCGTATTGTACGGCGTTGGTGTCCTGGAACTCATCGACCAGCAGATGTCGGAAGCGCCGCTGGTAGTGCCTGAGCAGGTCGGGCTGGTCCCGCCACAGGTCCAGCGCACGCAGCAGCAGCTCGGAAAAGTCGATGACCCCGGCGCGTTGGCACGCGTCCTCGTAGGCCTCGTAGACGCTGCGCATGGTACCCAGGAACAGGTCGCCGTTGACCTGGATATGTTTGGGGCGCAGGCCCTCGTCCTTCTGCCCATTGATGAACCACTGGGCCTGGCGGGCCGGCCAGCGCTGCTCGTCCAGGCCCAGCTCGCGCATGACCCGCTTGACCAGGCGCTGCTGGTCGTCGCTGTCGAGGATCTGGAAGTTCTGGCTCAAGCCGGCTTCCTGCCAGTGCGCCCGCAGCAGGCGGTGGGCCAGGCCGTGGAAGGTCCCGACCCACATGCCCGCCGGGTTGATGCCCAGCAGCTGTTCGATCCGATGGCGCATCTCGGCCGCAGCCTTGTTGGTGAAGGTCACCGACAGGATCGAATGAGGCGAGGCATGCTCGACCTGGATCAGCCAGGCGATACGGTGCACCAGCACCCGGGTTTTACCGGAGCCGGCGCCAGCCAGGACCAACTGACGCCCGACCTTGGCAGCTACGGCCTGGCGTTGGGCGTCGTTGAGGGAGTTAAGCAGTAAGGAGAGGTCATCATCGCGCATCTCGCCATTCTAGGGCGGGGGCGGGACTGGGGCAAACATCACTCGGAAAAATCTTGCAGTACGGATCTGCCGCTCATCGACTTGCCTGGGCTCGCGACCATCATGTCTACTGGATCGTTTAGCTGGGCGGGTTGTCGGTCATGTAGTATAACTACAAGAAAGCTACAACCCGGCCAGTCGAACATAATCGAGTCCAGCACGTGAATCTGTTGCAACACATCACCCAATCGCGCCACCTGCTGCGCAAATCGGAACTCAAAGTCGCCGATCACGTGCTGTTGGACCCGGCTGCGGTCATGCACAGTTCAATGGCTGATCTGGCCCATAACGTGGGTATCAGCGAGCCCACCATCGTGCGCTTCTGCCGCGCCATCGGCTGTACCGGGTTTCAGGATCTCAAGCTCAAGCTGGCCCAGAGCCTGGCCGCTGGCGCCAGTTTTGGCCAGTTCGCGATCCACGAGGACGACTCGGTCGCCGACTACAGCCTGAAGATCTTCGACACCACGTTGCACACCCTGATGGAGGTGCGCGAGCAGCTCGATGCCGCCGCCCTGCAACGTGCGGTGACCGCCATGGCCCAGGCGCAGCGCGTGGAGTTCTATGGTTTCGGCGCGTCCGGCGCGGTCGCGGCCGACGCCCAGCACAAGTTCTTCCGCCTTCTGCTGACCGCGGCGGCCTACTCCGACCCGCACATGCAGGCCATGTCGGCCGTCACGTTGAAACCGGGCGACGTAGCGGTCTGTATTTCCCAGTCGGGCCGCTCCAAGGATCTGCTGATCACCGCCAACCTGGTGCGTGAAAGCGGCGCCACGCTGATCACCCTCTGCCCTAGCCAGACGCCACTGGCGGAGCTGTCGAGCGTCAACCTGGCGATCGATGTGCACGAAGACACCGAAATCTACACCCCGCTGACCTCGCGTATCGCCCATCTGGTCGTGATCGATGTTCTGGCGATGGGCGTGGCCATGGCCCGCGGCCCGAGCCTGGTCAACCACCTGAAGAGCGTCAAGCGCAGCTTGCGCAGCCTGCGCCTGTCGCCCAAGTCGATCAAGGCGACGGACGACTGACCTCCCTCCTGGCGCCCCATTTCACGAATTTGTCACCGGGTGTGCACCAAACCGTAAAATACCCGCGCCAGTCTGAAGCTCCCGCACTCGACCAGGGAGACAGGCAATGGCTCGTGAATTCGATGGCTCGTACCAACCCGGCGCCAAGGCGCGCAAGCAGCAGGAAAAAGACCAGCGCCGCATGGAGTATCGCCGCGCGATAGAAAGTTATTGCGAGCAGCGCCAGCTGCTGCGAGAGCTGGCGGATTATTCGGAGTTCAGGGACTTCACGGTGTGGCAGGTATCGGCGGCAACGTCCCCGAAAAGCGCTCGACCAGCACACTGATCTTTGCCCGTTCGTTGCGAATGAACGCCAGAAACGCCAAGGCCACCGGCGACTGCCGCTTGGCCTTGGACTGCACGACGCACCAGCTTCGGTACAACGGCAGCTCCTCGACCGGCAATTCGCGCAGCATGCCGGTTGCCAGTTCCAGATTGAGCGCATGACGCGTCAGCAGGGCAATGCCCAGCCCTGCGATCACGCACTCGCGCTGTGCATCGGCCGAGGCCACCTCCAGCGTCTGGGTAAAATGCACGCGCTTGTCCTTGAAGTACTCCTCGCAGGCCTTGCGCGTCCCCGAGCCTTGTTCGCGGATCAGCAGGGTATGAGGCTCCAGGTCTTGCAGGCGCAGGCGTTCGAGCTTGCACAACGGATGATCGGGGGGCGCCACGGCAACTATCGGGTTATTGAGAAAGGGCAAGAATTCCAGGCCCATGTCCTGGGGCACCATGGACATGATGATCAGGTCGTCGCGATTGTCCGAAAGCCTACGGATCGCCTGGGCGCGGTTGACGACGGTCAGAGTCAGATTGACCTCAGGGTGGAGTTGCTTGAAAGCGGCGAACAGGTGTGGCACGAAGTACTTGGCGCTGGATTCGACCGCGAGTTTGAGCTGTCCCTGCAATGATCCCTGCATGTCCGACAACTGCATGTCCAGGTTCTCGAGTCGGCCGAAGATATCCCGGCTCGCTCGCTGCAGCGCTTCTGCGGCCTCGGTGAGGTACAGCTTCTTGCCGACATATTCGAAAAGAGGTTGCCCGACCAGCTCCTCGAGCTGTCTGATCTGTAGACTCACAGCCGGTTGTGTCAGCGACATTTCCTCTGCCGCCCGGCTATAAGAGCGCAAATCACATACTTCATTGAAGATCTGCAACTGACGCAATGTCATACGCATCAATGACTTACGCATTTTTCTCACTCTCCGGCAAAACCTTGTAACAGCAGTATAAGTTTTTGCTTATGCAGCCTCTAACAAATATTGATTTTTGTTTATCCATCTTCAGCGCTAGGGTGATTATGCGACTGGCCAGCGACGTCTGGTCCCGCGCCGACCGGTGTTGCCGGCTCGTGTGTTCCATCGGCTTTGGGAAGAATCCAAGTGATAAAAAAAATCCTGATCGCCAACCGGGGTGAAATTGCAGTTCGGATCGTGCGCGCTTGCGCCGAGATGGGCATTCGCTCTGTTGCGATCTTTTCCGACGCCGACCGTCATGCCTTGCACGTCAAGCGTGCCGATGAGGCCTACAGCATCGGGGCGGAGCCGCTGGCCGGCTACCTCAACCCGCGCAAGCTGGTGAACCTGGCGGTGGAGACCGGTTGCGATGCACTGCATCCCGGGTATGGCTTCTTGTCGGAAAACGCCGAACTGGCGGAAATCTGCGTAGAGCGCGGGATCAAATTCATCGGCCCGGCCGCCGAAGTCATTCGCCGCATGGGCGACAAGACCGAAGCGCGCCGCAGCATGATCAAGGCCGGTGTACCGGTAACCCCGGGCACCGAAGGCAACGTTGCCGACATCCACGAAGCCCTTCAAGAGGGGCAGCGCATCGGTTATCCGGTGATGCTCAAGGCCACGTCCGGTGGCGGCGGGCGCGGCATTCGCCGCTGCAACAGTGCCGAAGAGCTGGAACAGGCCTTCCCTCGGGTCATCTCCGAGGCTACCAAGGCCTTTGGCTCGGCCGAAGTGTTTCTCGAAAAATGCATCGTCAATCCCAAGCACATCGAAGCGCAGATCCTCGGTGACAGCTTTGGCAACGTGGTACACCTGTTCGAGCGTGACTGCTCGATCCAGCGGCGTAACCAGAAGCTCATCGAGATTGCCCCAAGCCCCCAGCTGACACCCGAACAGCGCGCCTACATCGGCGACCTGTCGGTCCGCGCGGCCAAGGCGGTCGGCTACGAAAACGCCGGTACCGTGGAGTTCCTGCTCGCTGATGGCGAGGTGTACTTCATGGAGATGAACACCCGTGTGCAGGTGGAACACACCATCACCGAAGAAATCACCGGCATCGATATCGTCCGCGAGCAGATCCGTATTGCCTCGGGCCTGGCGCTGTCGATCAAGCAGGAAGACATCCAGCACCGCGGCTACGCCCTGCAGTTTCGTATCAATGCCGAAGACCCGAAGAACAACTTCCTGCCCAGCTTCGGCAAGATCACCCGCTACTACGCGCCCGGCGGCCCCGGGGTGCGTACCGATACCGCGATCTATACCGGCTACACCATTCCACCGTTCTACGATTCGATGTGCCTGAAGCTGGTGGTCTGGGCATTGACCTGGGAAGAAGCCATGGACCGCGGCCTGCGGGCGCTGGACGACATGCGCGTGCAAGGTGTGAAAACCACCGCCGCCTATTACCAGGAAATCCTGCGCAACCCGGAATTCCGTAGCGGCCAGTTCAATACCAGCTTTGTCGAAAGCCATCCTGAACTGACCAACTACTCGATCAAGCGCAAACCCGAAGAGCTGGCCCTGGCCATCGCCGCCGCCATCGCCGCCCACGCAGGCCTGTGAGGAACCCATGATGTCCAAGAAAATTTTCGTAACCGACACAATCCTGCGCGACGCCCACCAGTCCCTGCTGGCTACCCGCATGCGTACCGAAGACATGCTGCCGATCTGCGACAAGCTCGACAAGGTCGGCTACTGGTCGCTGGAATGCTGGGGTGGCGCGACCTTCGATGCCTGCTTGCGCTTCCTCAAGGAAGACCCTTGGGAGCGTCTGCGCAAGCTGCGCGCCGCCTTGCCCAACACCCGCCTGCAGATGCTCCTGCGCGGCCAGAACCTGCTCGGTTACCGCCACTACAGCGACGACGTGGTCAGGGCGTTCGTGGCCAAGGCAGCGGTCAACGGCATTGACGTGTTCCGTATCTTCGACGCCATGAACGACGTGCGTAACCTGCGCGTGGCGATCGAAGCAGTGAAGGCCTCAGGCAAACATGCCCAAGGCACCATTGCATACACCACCAGCCCCGTACACACCATCGACGCCTTTGTCGCCCAGGCCAAGAAGATGGAAGCCATGGGTTGCGACTCGGTGGCGATCAAGGACATGGCTGGCCTGCTGACCCCTTACGCCACCGGCGAACTGGTCAAGGCGCTGAAGGCCGAGCAGTCGCTGCCGGTGTTCATCCATTCCCATGACACCGCTGGCCTGGCCGCGATGTGCCAGCTCAAGGCAGTCGAGAACGGCGCCGATCACATCGACACCGCCATTTCCAGCTTCGCCTGGGGCACCAGCCATCCGGGTACCGAGTCGATGGTCGCCGCGCTCAAAGGCAGCGAGTTCGACACCGGCCTGGACCTGGAGCTGCTGCAGGAAATCGGCCTGTACTTCTACGCAGTACGTAAGAAATATCACCAGTTCGAAAGCGAATTCACCTCCGTTGACACGCGCGTGCAGGTCAACCAGGTGCCGGGCGGGATGATTTCCAACCTCGCCAACCAGCTCAAGGAGCAGGGCGCGCTCAATCGCATGGGCGAAGTGCTCGCGGAAATTCCACGGGTGCGCGAGGACCTCGGTTTCCCGCCGCTGGTGACCCCCACCTCGCAGATCGTTGGCACCCAGGCGTTCTTCAACGTACTGGCCGGCGAGCGCTACAAGACCATCACCAACGAAGTGAAGCTGTACCTGCAAGGCGGTTACGGCAAGGCGCCTGGCGTGGTCAACGAGAAACTGCGCCGCCAGGCCATCGGCAGCGAAGAAGTGATCGACGTACGCCCGGCCGATCTCCTCAAGCCAGAGATGAGCAAGCTGCGCGGCGACATCGGCGAGCTGGCCCGCAACGAAGAAGACGTGCTGACCTACGCCATGTTCCCGGATATCGGGCGCAAGTTCTTCGAAGAGCGTCAAGCCGGCACCCTTGTTCCCGAAGTGCTGCTGCCCATCCCCGAGGCTGGCGCCGTGGCGTCGGCCGGTGGCGAAGGCGTACCGACCGAGTTCGTCATCGATGTGCACGGCGAAACCTACCGCGTCGACATCACCGGTGTCGGTGTCAAGGCCGAGGGCAAGCGTCATTTCTACCTGTCGATCGACGGCATGCCTGAGGAAGTGGTGTTCGAGCCGCTCAACGAGTTTGTCAGCGGCGGCAGCAGCAAGCGCAAGCAGGCCAGCGCGCCGGGGCACGTCAGTACCACCATGCCAGGCAACATCGTCGATGTGCTGGTCAAGGAGGGCGACACGGTCAAGGTTGGCCAGGCGGTATTGATCACCGAAGCGATGAAGATGGAGACCGAGGTCCAGGCGGCTATTGCCGGCAAGGTCACTGCCATCCACGTGGCCAAGGGTGACCGGGTCAACCCAGGCGAGATCCTGATCGAGATCGAGGGCTGATCGAGGGTCTCATCTGAAAATGTTTTACCTCTGGGGAGCGCTGCTCCCCTTTTTTATGGCTTGCGGCAGCTTTCCAGAGACTTCAGCTGCCCACCAGCAGCCTGGTTCTCCGGGCTCAGCCATTGTTCAAACCCTGCCGCGATTGCTGGCCACTCATCATCGGTGATCGAGTACCACGCGGTGTCGCGGTTACGGT
Organism: Pseudomonas fluorescens; assembly: GCF_902498185.1. Lineage (GTDB taxonomy): Bacteria > Pseudomonadota > Gammaproteobacteria > Pseudomonadales > Pseudomonadaceae > Aquipseudomonas > Aquipseudomonas fluorescens_BS. The sequence continues at coordinate 185,254 of NZ_CABVIX010000002.1, forward strand.
CCTTGATGACCATGTGCTTGCGGAACACCCCTTCAAGGGTAAATCCACACCGCTCGGCAGTGCGCTTCGAGCGGGCATTGTCGTTGTTGCACTTCCATTCCAGACGCCGGTTGCCCAGCTCGAAAGCCAGCTTGGCGAGCAGGTAAATGGCTTCGGTACCCTTCGGGGTGCGCTGCATGGCAGCGCCGAAGGTGACATGACCGATCTCGATACGGCCCTGCTCCGGCACGATCGACATCAGGCTGAGTATGCCCTGGGCCTTGCCGCTCACCAGGTCGATGACACTGAAGAACAGTGGATCACGGCTGGCAGCGTTGCTATCGAGCCAGTCGCCGAAACCTTCCCGCTCGGTAAAGGGCCCATAGGCCAGGTACTTCCACAGCGCCGGGTCGGCATGCTCGCCCTGGAACACCTCCCACAACGCATCGATGTCGCGCCGCGGGTCGAGCTTTTCAAGGCGGATGAAACGGCCAGCGAGGGTCTGGGGCTGAGGCACCCTGGCGGGTTTCCACTGTAACGCATCATTCATGATTGGCTCCTGGCTCAGATAGCTTTGCGAAACTGGATGAAGCCTGGGCGTTCGGCCACTTGTTCATACAATCCGATCGCCGTGGCATTGCTCTCGTGGGTCAGCCAATGCACCTTGGTGCACCCGAGTTCCTTGGCCTGTGCATAGACATGCTCGATCAGCTGGCGGCCGATCCCCAGGCCCCGTGCCTGGCTGTCGACAAAAAGGTCTTGCAGGTAGCAGGAGTTCTCGATGCTCCAGTTGGAACGATGATAGATCCAGTTGGCCATGCCCACCGCCTTGCCATCGACCCAGGCAAGTGTCGAGTGGGTAGGTTCGGTGGGATCGAGCAGACGTTGCCAGGTGCTGGCGCTGACTTCGTCCGCCAGGCGGGCTTCATAGAAACGCAGGTAGGCCTGCCACAGCGGCAGCCAGGCAGCGTGATCGTTGATATTGACCGGGCGGAGGGTGATTTCTGGCATGGGGTAGTTCCTTCACAGCGGGCGCATATGCGCCGAAAGTTGGTTGTCCAGTGGATCGGTGCTGGCGGCCAGCCCAGCGCGCACGCCTTCGATGTCGGGGGCAGAACGGTTCTGGCTGAGCTTGCGCGCGCCCTGCAAACGTTCGATGGGCAACCGCACGCCGATGATGGCGCGCAGCATTCCTTCAATGTAGTCGGCGGGCGCGTCGCTGACCTGCCATGGATCGCGGCGGCCTTGCTCGTGGCGGTCAGTCAGACGGCGGACGATGTTCAGCAGGCGCGGGCCCTCCTGGATGACCTCGGCGTGGCCATAGGCGTGCACCGCCAGGTAGTTCCAGGTTGGCACTGTACGTGGATCCTGCGCTTTGCTTGGGTAATAGCCCGGGCTGACATACGCGTCCGGGCCTGGAAACACCAGCAGGGTCTCGCCGCCCCTGCCCAGCTCCAGCCACTGTCGATTGGCACGGGCCAGATGAGCGTAGATCGTGCCATTGGAGCCCTCGTCGGGCACGAGCAGTACCGGTATATGGCTTGCCAGCAAGCCTTGCTCGCCATGGGTTACCAGTATGGCAAGGCGGGTCTGCAACATCTGCTGGTGCAGGCGTTCGAGGTCATTCTCTTCATGGGCTTTGGCGTTATACATGGGAGTGTCCTTGTCGAATCGCTCCATGCTAGACAGGCTATTGGTTCTGGGTAAGATCCATTTACCGTTGATTTCATAGGTCCAATATCGTGACTAAGGCTCCCCTCATGCTGCCATTCGATCCTGCGGGTATCGTGCTGGACCGTCGCAGAGGCTTGAGCAACCAGCTGTATCAAGCTCTGCGCTTGCGGATTCTGGATGGGCGGTTGAGCAGCAGTGCCCGGCTGCCTGCTACTCGCGACATGGCCACCATTCTGGAGTTGTCCCGCAATAGTGTGGTTCGTGCTTATGAGCAGTTGTATGCAGAAGGCTTTATCGAAAGCCGGGTAGGGGATGGGACCTATGTGAGCCAGCTTCCAAAACTATCCACACAATTGTCCACAGGGTTATACCCTGCGTTATCAACAGGTTTATCCACAATTTCTTCAGATGATACTGAGGATTTATCCAGCTTAGTGGCAGCTTCTGAACCACTTGAGCGTGTGAAAAATCACCATCTGCCGGCGCCCAAATCAGGTAATCCCCGTGCATTTCGGGTGGGTGTGCCTGCCTTCGACTTATTTCCTTTTCCGATATGGGCCAAGCTACAAGCGGCGTACTGGCGAAATCCGGATCCTGCGCAGTTGGGGTATGGAGACCCAGCAGGGGAACGGCTGCTGCGCGAATTGATCGCCACGTACATGCGGCGATCTCGTGGTCTGTCATGCACTGCTGAACAAATTGTGATCACCAGTGGCGCACAGCAGGCCATCAGCCTTTGTGCACAGTCGCTGCTAGTACCTGGAGACCGGGTGGCAGTGGAGAATCCCGGCTATCGGGCTGCGGGCAATGCGTTTGCAATGACAGGTGCACACGTCCACGGTGTGCCTGTGGATAACGAAGGGTTGGACTGTGAGCGGTTGGCTGAACTGGGCGAGTGCCGCCTCGCGTACGTCACCCCGGCTCACCAATACCCGACCGGGGTGACCATGAGCCTGGCCCGGCGCCTGGCGCTGCTGGCCTGGGCCGAGCGTAACGATGGCTGGATCATCGAGGACGATTACGACGGCGAATATCGCTATACAGGCGCACCACTGGCGCCACTCGCCGCGCTCGATCGGCAGGGGCGAGTGATCTATGTCGGCACTTTCGGAAAGATCGCCTTTCCGGCGTTACGCCTCGGTTATCTGGTCCTGCCGCTGCAATTGGCACAGCCTTTCTCGCAAGCACGGGCATTGGCGGTCAGGCATTCCGAGGTCAGCACCCAAGTAGTGATGGCGCAGTTCATGGCCCAGGGGCATTTCCAGCGGCATATTCGCCGTATGCGCCGTGCGGCCTTGGCGCGGCGTGATGTGCTCAAGGCTGGATGGCCTACGGATATTCCCGGGGTTGGGCCGATGCCGGCGGTAGATGCTGGACTGCACGTGAAAGTGGATGTGGATAACTTCAGCCGCGAACAAGAGCTTGTAGCGAAGGCCGAAGCTGTCGGCGTAGAGATCAACCCGCTGAGCAGCTACTGGCTGGACGACTCCGACACCCCTGTGGATAACCGCGCCGGACTGGTCCTCGGTTTCGCTGCGGTACCGGAGCGCGACATCGCGGAAGCTCTCCTGCGGCTGCGTAAAGCCTGGAACAAAGCGTAGAAAAATCTCTAGTGATTGATGAATCGCACAAACTGATTCTGGCGGGTGCTGTCGAGGATTGAACGATTCATGGGTTACAGGTTTGGCATCGCCTGTACAAAAAAAAGGCCCGAAGCTTTCGCTTCGGGCCTCAAAGGGTCGAGAGGTGTCTAGTCCCTCAAACCTGGTGAGCATTTGCCGCAGTCGGTTACGCCTTCAGCGGTACCAGACGTGGAGCAATCATGTTTTCAGGACGCAGGATGTCGTTGAGCATCGCTTCGTCCAGCAGGCCTTCCTCGCGTACCAGTTCCAGCACACCGCGGCCGCTTTCGAGTGCGATACGGGCAATACGGGTAGCGTTCTCGTAGCCGATGTACGGGTTCAGGGCGGTGACCAGGCCGATCGAGTGCTCGACGAGTTCACGGCAGCGCTGTTCGTTGGCGGTGATGCCGACGATGCAGTGCTCGCGCAGCATGTCCATCGCGCGTTGCAGCAGGCGGATCGAGTCGAAGATCTTGTAGGCGATCAGCGGCTCCATGACGTTCAGCTGCAATTGGCCGCCTTCGGCTGCGAAAGTCAGGGCAATGTCGTTGCCGATGATGGCGAAGGCCACCTGGTTGACGGCCTCCGGGATCACCGGGTTGACCTTGCCTGGCATGATCGAGCTGCCCGGCTGGCGCGCTGGCAGGTTGATTTCGTTGATGCCGGTACGTGGGCCGCTCGACAGCAGGCGCAGGTCGTTGCAGATCTTCGACAGCTTGACCGCGGTACGCTTGAGCATGCCGGAGAACAGCACGAAGGCGCCCATGTCCGAGGTGGCTTCGATCAGGTCCGCAGCCGGAACCAGCGGTTGACCGCTGATCAGTGCCAGGCGCTGGACGGCCAGCATCTGGTAGCCAGGGTCGGCGTTGATGCCGGTACCGATGGCGGTGCCGCCCAGGTTGATTTCGGTCAGCAGCTCAGGCGCCAGGGTGCGCAGGCGGTTCAGGTCTTCGGTCATGGTAGTGGCGAAGGCGCGGAATTCTTGGCCCAGGGTCATCGGCACGGCGTCCTGCAGCTGGGTACGGCCCATCTTCAGTACGTGGTCGAATTCCTGGCCCTTGGCAGCGAAGGCCTGGATCAGGCTGTCGAGACTGGCCAGCAAGGCGTCGTGACCGAGCAGCAGACCCAGGCGGATCGCGGTCGGGTAGGCGTCGTTGGTCGACTGCGCCATGTTCACGTCATTGTTCGGATGCAGGTACTGGTACTCGCCCTTCTGATGGCCCATGGCCTCCAGCGCGATGTTGGCGATGACTTCGTTGGCGTTCATGTTGGTAGAAGTACCAGCGCCGCCCTGGATCATGTCCACCACGAACTGCTCGTGGTAGTCGCCGCGGATCAGACGGGCACAGGCCTCGCTGATGGCAGCGTGCTTGGCATCGCTCAGGTGACCCAGCTCCCGGTTGGCGTCAGCTGCCGCCTGCTTGACCATGGCCAGGGCCACGACCAGCTTGGGGTAGTGCGACAGCGGCACACCGGAGAGGTGGAAGTTGTTGGCGGCGCGCAGAGTCTGGATGCCGAAGTAGGCATCGGCAGGGACTTCAAGGGTACCAAGCAGGTCTTTTTCGACGCGGAACGATGCAACGGAGGACATGACGGATATCATCTCGGTGTTGGCCCGGCACATGCCGGAATGCCGCCAATGCTAGGCCTGGGCCAATTTCGCGGCCAATGCTGTTAGTCGCTAACCTATGCGCAAACGGCATAATGATTCATGTGACGCCAACAGACATTCGTGCGTGTTCCATTTTGGTGCGCGCCGGGAGAAGACAGTGAACCTCGAGAGCAAATGGCTGGAAGATTTCAGCGCCCTGGCCGCTACCCGCAGTTTTTCCAAGGCGGCCGAGCGGCGCTTCGTGACCCAGCCGGCTTTCAGCCGCCGGATACGTAGCCTCGAAGCTGCGTTGGGACTAACGTTGGTGAATCGTTCCCGCACTCCGGTCGAGCTGACCGAGGCAGGACAGTTGTTTCTGGTCACGGCTCGTACCGTTGTCGACCAGTTGGGCGAAGTTCTACGGCATCTTCATCATCTCGAAGGCGGGCAGGGAGAGGTGATTCAGGTCGCCGCCGCGCACTCCTTGGCGCTGGGCTTTTTCCCCCGTTGGGTAGCGCAGTTGCGCAACGACGGCATGAATCTGGCGACCCGTCTGGTGGCGACCAACGTCGGTGATGCCGTGCACGCCCTTCGCGAAGGTGGCTGCGACCTGATGCTGGCTTTCTATGATCCGGACGCTGCGCTGCAGATGGACTCGGAGATCTTCCCCTCGCTGCACATGGGCCACACCGAGATGGTGCCGGTGTGTGCAGCCGATGCCGAAGGCCGTCCGTTGTTCGACCTGGAGGGCGAGGGCAGCGTGCCGCTGTTGGCCTACAGTGCCGGAGCCTTCCTCGGCCGCTCGGTCAACTTGCTGGTGCGCCAGCGAAACCTGCGCTACACCACTGTCTATGAGACCGCCATGGCCGACAGCCTCAAGAGCATGGCGCTCGAAGGCCTGGGCATCGCCTGGGTGCCGCGCCTGTCGCTGCGTGGCGAGCTCGAGCGCGGGGAGCTGGTGATCTGCGGGCAGGGCCAGTGGCACGTGCCGCTGGAGATTCGCCTGTATCGTTGCGCTCTGGTGCGCAAGGCGAACGTGCGGTTGCTCTGGCGCAAGCTCGAAGGCAATCCTGCCGGCACGCCTGACCTGAAAGTCAGCCAAAGCCCCGAAAAATAAGGCCTGACAGTTGGTCGCCGGGGTGCCTTAAATGCACTTCGTTACGTTATACTGCGCGGCCTTCGGTCGGCTCGCCCGACCTCGAATTAGCATAACAAGCCACGCCGGTCATCCCGCGTGGCTTGTTGTTTTTTGACGCGCCCGCGGGCGCACAAGCGAAGAGGCTCGACGATGAGTGCACTGGTTGGCGTGATCATGGGCTCCAAGTCCGATTGGTCCACCCTTAGCCACACCGCCGATATGCTGGAAAAGCTCGGCATTCCCTACGAGGTGAAGGTGGTTTCCGCCCACCGTACCCCGGACCTGCTGTTCCAGTACGCCGAAGAGGCCGAAGCGCGTGGCATCGAGGTGATCATTGCCGGTGCCGGTGGCGCCGCCCACCTGCCGGGCATGTGCGCCGCCAAGACTCACCTGCCGGTGCTGGGCGTGCCGGTGCAGTCGTCGATGCTGTCGGGCGTCGACTCGCTGCTGTCGATCGTGCAGATGCCTGCGGGCGTGCCGGTTGCCACCCTGGCCATCGGCCGTGCAGGCGCGATCAACGCCGCGCTGCTCTCGGCGAGCATCCTGGGTGCCAAGTACCCCGAGTATCACGCGGCGCTCAAGCAGTTCCGCACCGAGCAGACCGATACTGTTCTGGACAATCCAGATCCGCGTCAGGCTTGAGGTCAAGAGCATGAAAATCGGTGTAATCGGTGGTGGCCAGTTGGGCCGCATGCTGGCCTTGGCGGGCACCCCGCTGGGCATGAACTTCGCTTTCCTCGACCCCGCGCCGGATGCGTGCGCAGCGCCCCTGGGCAAACACCTGCGCGCCGATTACGGTGACCAGGAGCACCTGCGCCAGCTGGCTGACGAAGTCGACCTCGTGACCTTCGAGTTCGAGAGCGTCCCGGCTGAAACCGTAGCCTTCCTCTCCCAGTTCGTTCCGGTGTATCCAAGCGCCGATGCACTGCGCATCGCCCGCGACCGCTGGTTCGAAAAGAGCATGTTCAAGAACCTGGACATTCCGACCCCTGAGTTCGCCGACATCCAGTCTCAGGGTGACCTCGACGCCGCCGTGGCCAGCATCGGCCTGCCAGCCGTGCTCAAGACCCGCACCTTGGGTTACGACGGCAAGGGCCAGAAGGTGCTGCGCACTGCAGAGGACGTCGTCGGTACCTTCGCCGAACTGGGCAGCGTGCCATGCCTGCTCGAAGGCTTCGTGCCGTTCACCGGCGAGGTCTCCCTGATCTCGGTGCGTGCCCGTGATGGTGAAACCCGCTTCTACCCGTTGGTGCACAACACCCACGAGAGCGGCATTCTGCGCCTTTCGGTGGCCAGCCAGTCACATCCGCTGCAGACCTTGGCCGAAGACTACGCCAGCCGCGTGCTCAAGCAGCTGGACTATGTCGGCGTCATGGCGTTCGAGTTCTTCGAAGTCGACGGCGGCCTCAAAGCCAACGAAATCGCCCCGCGAGTCCACAACTCGGGTCACTGGACCATCGAAGGCGCCGAGTGCAGCCAGTTCGAGAACCACCTGCGCGCCGTTGCCGGCCTGCCGCTTGGCTCGACCGCGAAGGTCGGCGAGAGCGCCATGCTCAACTTCATCGGTGAAGTACCGGCGGTGGACAAGGTTGCAGCTATCGACGAGTGCCATCTGCATCACTACGGCAAGGCCTTCAAGGTCGGCCGCAAGGTTGGCCATGCCACACTGCGCTGCGCGGACATGGCCAGCCTTGAGCAGAAGATCGCCGAAGTCGAAGGTCTGATCGCAGGCTGATTGAACCTCTGCCGCCCGCGAACCCTCTGAATGGCAGTATGGCAAAGCGCTTACCAGGCTTTGGCAAGTTCCACTTCCATTCAGAGGGATAGCCATGGGAATCATCGGAACCATCTTCATCGGCCTCATCGTCGGTCTGCTCGCACGCTTCCTCAAGCCCGGGGACGACAGCATGGGCTGGATCATGACCATCCTGCTGGGTATCGCCGGCTCGCTGGCGGCAACCTATGGCGGCCAGGCGCTGGGGATCTACCGGGCCGGCGAAGGCGCAGGTTTCCTCGGAGCCCTGATCGGTGCCATCGTGCTTCTGGTGATCTACGGTCTCATCAAGAAACGCTGATTGCACGCTAGAATGCTCGGCACCCTCCCTGTGTTGCCGAGCATTTTTTTATGCGTGCGTTTTTTATCATCCCTCTGCTGCTGGCCAGCAGCCTGGCCTGGGCCGAGCTTCCTGAAACCGACTGGCTCGAGCTGATGCCCACGTCGGACCAGCGTGCGCTGGAACAGATGCCTGAAATCGACCACGACTCCCCGGAAGCGACGGGCACTTTCACCGACAAGGGCGGTTTGAAACAGAGCAAGGGCCTGCCTGCGGTGATGTATTCGACCAAGACCGTGGCCGCCATGAACGGCAAGCAGATCCGCCTGGGCGGATATCCGGTTCCGCTGGAAAGTGATGCCAAGGGTAACAGCACGCTGTTCTTCCTGGTGCCGTACCCCGGCGCCTGCATCCACGTCCCGCCACCGCCCCCCAATCAACTGGTGCTGGTGCGCTATCCCCGGGGCCTGAAGATCGACGACATCTATACCCCGCTGTGGGTCAGCGGAACGCTGAAGGTGGAAAAGGTCAGCAATGAGCTTGCCGACGCAGCGTATGCACTGGATGCGGGGAAGGTGAGGGTGGTGGAAGAGGCAGACCTGTAGCGACAGCGTTCTGCGCTGCCGCTCCCGTGGGTGATCAGAGCGGCTCGCTGCCGATCGTGACACTCAGCGCATGTGTTGCACCAGGCTTGAGCGTCACCACGTTATCCCACACGTTCGCCGTCTCGATGCACAGCATGCGCTGCCAGCCATCGTCCGCCATGTCCGGCAGCTCGCGGGCCCGGTCGGTCCAGGGGTTCCAGATCACCGCCGAGCGCGAGCCGGTACTGTTCAAGGTGATCCGCCGGTTCCAGTGCGCATCGACAATCGCCAGGCGAGCCGGCGCCTGCAGGTAGATACGATCGGTTTCCCCGGCAAAATCCAGGTCCCCTTGCTGCTCTCGCTGCGCCCAATCGGCCAGGGTCTCGATGTAGCCAAGCCCGTCCACGCCCTCGACCCGCGCCTGGCGCACATCGCTGACCGCAAAGTAGCTGTGCAGCGCCTGACTGATAGTCACGCGGTCACTGCCCAGGTTGTAGCTGGTGAGCGTCAGGGTGAGCTGCTCGCCCAGCTCGATCAGCAGCTTGAGCTCGACGTTGTGCGGCCAGCCCGGCAAGTCGCCCTGGGCCTGGGGAAGACCAAACTCGATGCATAGCGCATCGCCGTCGCCATCGATACCCAGCAACTGCCAGTCGCGGCCGCGAACCAGTCCGTGGGCCGGGGCCTGCTCGCCACCGAACATGGCTTGCACGGCTGGGGGGTTGCGCTGCAGGTTGCCAAACCAGGGCCAGCACACCGGTACCCCGGCACGCACGGATTTGCCCTGCTTGAAGATAGCCTCGTCGCTCAGCCACAGCAGCGGTGGCTCCCCAAGCCGCTGATAACTCAGCACCTGGGCGCCTTGCTGCGCGATCAGCAGTTCGGCGTGGTCGCTGGTAATGCGCCAGCAGTTCAGTTCGCCGTGTTTTTCCGTTTCGACCTTGGGGGTAGCCATGCGCGTGTCTCGTTGGTTTGACGTAGGGCCTTGGACCTTGTGCCTGGCAACGAGTTTAGCGCGTGCTCCGATCAGCGACGAGGAACAGAACGGGTGCGGCCACTGCCGTCGATGGCGACGAAGACGAACACTGCCTCGGTGACCTTGCGCCATTCGCTCGACAGCGGGTCGTCGCTCCACACCTCGACCATCATCTGGATCGAGCTGCGACCGATCTCCACGGTCTGGGTGTAGAAGGACAGCTGCGCGCCGACCGCAACGGGTACCAGGAACGCCATGCGATCGATCGCCACGGTGGCAACCCGACCGCCAGCGACTCGGCTCGCCATGGCCGTGCCGGCCAGGTCCATCTGGGCGACCAGCCAACCGCCGAAAATGTCGCCGAAACCATTGGTTTCACGAGGCAATGCGGTGATCTGCAAGGCCAGATCGCCTTGGGGAATGGGATCTTCTTGTTCGAGTTCAATCATGCCGAGGGGCCTCTGACCCGTGACGCTTTTTGAGTTGGCGCTAGGATCACGCCGTGAAAAACGATTCAGCCGCACCATACTACGCTGTTTTCCCTTTGCCGCAGGCCCAAGGAAAACGTTGCGAGCCTGTCTGAGCATACCGACCGGCGCTTTCGCACAACATCCCACCCGGGATGCAACATTTTCCTGCAAAGCGCCAGTATATAGACCCATGTCAGCAGCGACGACCGTGTCAGGACGAATAACTGTCCGGTTTTGTATCGCTATGAGCCTTGGCGGGCAATTTGTTATCTTCACCTGTCCACAAGCCAGAAGCCGCGCCCCAAGCGGCCCGCATGCCCTACAAGAGATCACCGATGACCTCCGTGCCCAGCAGTACCGAACAGCCATCGCGGCCATTGACCCGCAGTGACTACAAGACGTTGTCGTTGTCCGCCCTTGGCGGTGCGCTGGAATTCTACGACTTCATCATCTTCGTCTTCTTCGCGACCGTGGTGGGCAAACTGTTCTTCCCGGCGGACATGCCCGAATGGCTACGCCTGATGCAGACCTTCGGGATCTTCGCCGCCGGATACCTGGCGCGCCCGCTCGGCGGCATCGTCATGGCGCACTTCGGCGACCTGCTCGGGCGCAAGAAGATGTTCACCTTGAGCATCTTCATGATGGCCGTGCCGACGCTGATCATGGGCCTGCTGCCTACCTACGCGCAGATCGGCCTCTGGGCGCCAGTGCTGCTGCTGGTGATGCGGGTCATCCAGGGTGCGGCGATCGGTGGTGAAGTGCCGGGGGCCTGGGTGTTCGTGTCAGAGCATGTGCCAGCGCGCAATACCGGCTATGCCTGCGGCACGCTCACGGCAGGGCTTACCTCGGGCATCCTGCTCGGCTCGCTGGTGGCCACGCTGATCAACTCGGTCTATAGCGCCGAAGAGGTCGCCGACTACGCCTGGCGTATCCCGTTCCTGCTGGGCGGCGTGTTCGGGCTGTTTGCGGTCTATCTGCGGCGCTGGCTGCACGAGACTCCGGTATTCGCCGAGATGCAGGCGCGCAAGGCCTTGGCCGACGAAGTGCCGCTGCGCGCGGTGCTGCGCGATCATCGCGGCGCCATCGTGCTGTCGATGCTGCTGACCTGGCTGTTGTCGGCGGGCATCGTGGTGATCATCCTGATGACCCCCGCGCTGCTGCAGAGCCTCTACCAGGTGAGCCCGACCGATTCGCTGCTGGCCAATAGCCTCGCCATCGTGCTGCTGAGCATCGGCTGTATCCTCGCGGGCTCCCTGGCCGACCGCTTTGGCGCGGGTCGGATCTTTGTGGTCGGCAGCCTGGCGCTGCTGGCTTCGTCGTGGACCTTCTACCACACCCTGGGGAGCCATCCCGAGCTGCTGTTCCCGATGTATGCGCTGACCGGCCTGTGCGTCGGCATCGTTGGCGCCGTCCCCTACGTGATGGTCAAGGCCTTCCCACCGGTGGTGCGGTTCAGTGGCCTGTCGTTTTCCTACAACCTGGCGTACGCCATCTTTGGCGGCCTTACGCCGATGGTGGTCACGGCCCTGCTCAAGTTCAGTCCGATGGCGCCCGCGTATTATGTGGCGGGTATCTGCACCATTGGTCTGCTCGTAGGGCTGTTCCTGCTTGCCAGAAAACGCTGAAACCCCGTCTGCCATCGCGCTCGCAACATCCTGTAAAGGCCATCCCACTTTAGTGGTGATGGCCTTTCATCCAATTGTCACATTCGGGTCATAGAGTCTTCATACGGCCTGCAGATACTTGGGCCCGTTCCATCTTCACACCCCAATTATCTGTGCTAGGAGCAAGGCATGAAACTGAAGCGTTTGATGGCGGCCCTGACCTTTGCCGCCGCTGGCGTTGCAACCGCCAATGCGGTCGCCGCTGTCGACCCAGCCATCCCGACCTACACCAAGACCACCGGTGTATCGGGCAACCTCTCCAGTGTCGGTTCCGACACCCTGGCCAACCTGATGACCCTGTGGGCCGAGGCCTACAAGAAGGAATACCCGAACGTAAACATCCAGATCCAGGCTGCCGGCTCTTCCACTGCGCCACCCGCGCTGACCGAAGGCACCGCCAACCTGGGCCCGATGAGCCGCAAGATGAAGGACGTCGAGCTGCAGGCGTTCGAGCAGAAGTACGGCTACAAGCCTACCGCCATCCCGGTTGCCGTCGACGCCCTGGCTGTGTTCGTGCACAAGGACAACCCGATCAAGGGCCTGACCATGGCCCAGGTCGACGCGATCTTCTCCGTTACCCGCCTGTGCGGCGCCAAGGCTGACGTCAAGACCTGGGGTGACCTGGGCGTGACCGGCGACCTGGCCAACAAGCCAGTGCAGCTGTTCGGCCGCAACTCGGTGTCGGGCACCTACGGCTACTTCAAGGAAGAAGCCCTGTGCAAAGGCGACTTCAAGCCTAACGTCAACGAGCAGCCTGGCTCGGCTTCGGTCGTGCAGTCGATCAGCAGCTCGCTGAACGGCATTGGCTACTCGGGCATCGGCTACAAGACCGCCAGCGTCAAGACCGTGCCTCTGGCCAAGAAGGAAGGCGCCGAGTTCGTTGAAGACAACGAATCCAATGCCCTGAACGGCACCTACCCGCTGTCGCGTTTCCTCTACGTCTATATCAACAAGGCACCGAACAAGCCTCTGGCCCCGCTGGAAGCCGAGTTCGTGAAACTGGTCCTGTCCCAGGCGGGCCAGCAAGTCGTGGTGAAAGATGGCTATATCCCACTGCCAGCCAAGGTTGCCGCCAAGGCACTGGCTGACCTGGGCCTGGAGCAATCGGCGAACATCGCCAAGCACTAAGCGTCATCGGGCGATGGCAGGCTGAAACCAGCCATCGCCTACAAATTGCAGTCCGTGGCCAGGTCCTCTGAGCGGCGGGCTTTTTTGCGTCACTGCATTGTCATGTTTTTGTAATACGGGACCGCTAGGGTGTGCGCATGAATGATCTGGCCAACTCCACCATGACCCAAAATTCTCCTCCCGCGCGGATTGATTTCAATACGCCGGAACTTCAACGCAAGCGCCGCATACGTGCGTTCAAGGATCGCTTCACCCGCTGGTACGTGCTGGTGGGCGGGCTTGCCGTGCTGGCAGCCATTACCCTGATCTTCTTCTACCTGGCCTACGTGGTGCTGCCGCTGTTCCAGGGCGCCGAGCTGACCAGCAAGAAGGCCCTGGAGCCGACCTGGCTGCAGCAGGATGCCGGCAAGCCGCTGCTGATTGCGCTTGAAGAGCAGAATCTTGTGGGGATGCGTGTGTCCGACAAGGGCCAGGCATTGTTCTTCGATACCAAGACCGCCGCCGAGATCAAGCGCGTTGACCTGCCGCTGCCACCTGGCACCCAGGTCAGCTCGATCGGCACCGACCAGCCGGGCAGCCCGCTGGTGGTCCTGGGCCTGAGCAACGGCCAGGCGCTCGTGTTCAATCACACCTACAAGATCACCTACCCGGACAACAAGAAGACCATCACCGCCGGCATCGGCTACCCCTACGGCCAGGAGCCCTTCAACCTGGACGAGCAGGGCCGCGCGCTTGAACACGTGAGCCTGAACGTCAACGGCGACACCCTGGTGGTCGCCGGTTCCACGGGCTCGCACCTGCAGGTCATGTCGCTGGCGCGCGAAGAAAACATGATGACCGGCGAAGTCAGCACCGAGCAGAACCGTATCGATCTGCCACAGATGACCGAGACCGTGAAGTCGATCTTCATCGACCCCCGCCAGCAGTGGCTGTACGTGATCAACGGCCGCGCCCAGGCAGACGTGTTCAGCCTGCGTGACAACAGCCTCAATGGCCGCTACAAGCTGCTGGACGATGGCCAGGCGCAGATCACCGCCAGTGCCCAGTTGGTGGGCGGCATCTCGCTGATCTTTGGTGATTCCAAGGGCGGCCTGCAGCAGTGGTTCATGGCCCGCGACCCCGATGGCGAGCAGCGTTTCAAGCACATCCGGTCCTTCCAGATGGGCAGCGCGCCGATCGTCCAGATCGATGCCGAAGAACGCCGCAAGGGCTTCATCGCCCTGGACAACGACGGCAAGCTCGGCGTGTTCCACAGTACCGCCCACCGTACTCTGCTGGTCGAGCAGGCCACCGAGGGCGCTGGCGTGCTGGCGTTTTCGCCACGTGCCAACCGCATCCTCATCGAAGAAGGTGGCAAGCTGCAGCCGTTGAGCCTGCGCAACCCGCACCCTGAGGTGTCCTGGAGCGCACTGTGGAGCAAAGTCTGGTACGAGAACTACGACGAACCCAAGTACGTCTGGCAGTCGACCGCCTCCAACACCGACTTCGAACCCAAGCTGAGCCTGTCGCCATTGACCTTCGGCACGCTCAAGGCCGCGTTCTACGCGATGATTCTGGCAGCGCCGCTGGCCATTGCAGCCGCCATCTACACCGCCTACTTCATGGCGCCCGGCATGCGCCGCAAGGTCAAGCCGGTGATCGAGCTGATGGAAGCGATGCCAACGGTCATCCTGGGCTTCTTCGCCGGTCTGTTCCTGGCGCCCTATCTTGAAGGCCACCTGCCGGGTGTGTTCAGCCTGTTCATGCTGATGCCGATCGGCATCCTCGTGGCCGGCTTTGCCTGGAGTCGCCTGCCCGAGTCGCTGCGCCTGCGCGTACCGGATGGCTGGGAAGCGGCGATCCTGATTCCGGTGATCCTGTTCACCGGCTGGTTCGCGCTGACCATGAGCCCGTTCCTGGAAACCTGGTTCTTCGGCGGCGACATGCGCCTGTGGATCACCAACGACCTGGGCATCACCTACGACCAGCGCAACGCTCTGGTGGTGGGTATCGCCATGGGCTTCGCGGTCATCCCGAATATCTATTCCATCGCCGAAGACGCCGTGTTCAGCGTGCCGCGCAGCCTGACCCTGGGCTCCCTGGCATTGGGTGCCACGCCTTGGCAGACCCTGACCCGCGTGGTCATCCTGACCGCCAGTCCGGGCATTTTCTCGGCACTGATGATCGGCATGGGCCGCGCCGTCGGCGAAACCATGATCGTGCTGATGGCCACCGGCAACACCCCGGTCATGGAGATGAACCTGTTCGAAGGCATGCGCACCCTGGCGGCCAACGTAGCGGTGGAAATGCCTGAGTCGGAAGTCGGCGGCAGCCACTACCGCGTGCTGTTCCTCGCAGCGCTTGTGCTGCTGATGTTCACCTTTGTGATGAACACCTTGGCCGAGCTGATTCGCCAGCGTCTGCGCAAGAAATACTCGTCGCTTTGATAGAAAGGTAGAGATCCGTGAAAAAGGATTCCCTCAAGGGCTGGTTCAAGAGCGGCGCCCCCGGTGTCTGGATGAGCGGTGGCGCAGTCGCCATCGCCGTCATCATGACCGTGGGTCTGCTTGCAGTGATCGCCGTCCGCGGCCTGGGCCACTTCTGGCCTGCCGATCTGATCCAGGCCACCTACAAGGTGCCTGGCCAGGCTGACCATGTTGTAGTCGGCGAAGTGGTGCAGAAGGAGCAAGTACCGCTGGCGCGCCTGAAGGGTGCCGGTCTGCCGGTGCCTGATGACGGCCCGGAGTTCATGACCCGCGAGCTGGTCAAGGTCGGTAACCGCGACCTCAACGGCAGCGATTTCAGCTGGATCATCGGTGACTGGCTGGTCGATCAGAAGACCCCGGTCGATCTGATCGCCCTGGAGCGTCGCGAGTGGGGCAACTTCTATGGCTACCTGGTCAGCATCAAGCAAAATGGCCAGGTGGTCGCCGAAGGGCAGGCCGCGTGGTCCGAGCTGCAGGCGCGCCTGGCGCGCACCAGCAAGCTTGCCGGCGAACTGCAACGCCTCGAGAAGAAAGATATCGGTGCGATCAACCACGGCCTCGAACGCCTGCGCCTGAAAACCCGCAAGCTTGAGCTGGACGGCAAGCTGGACGCCGCCGCGCAGGCTGATATCGAGGTTGAGCGAGCTGCGCTGAACAGCCGCTACAAGGCCATCGAAGAGCGCCTGGGTGACCTGCACAGCGACTTCAGCCGCGACAGCCTGGTGGCGCGTGACGGCAACGGCCGCGAGATCGAGATCAACCTCGACAAGGTGGTCCACGCTTATCAGCCTAACGCCATGAGCAGCTTCACCAAGCTTGGCACCTACTTCGCCAAGATCTGGGAGTTCCTGAGCGACGACCCGCGTGAAGCCAATACCGAGGGCGGTATTTTCCCCGCCATCTTCGGCACGGTCATGATGACCCTGATCATGGCTGTCATCGTCACTCCATTCGGTGTGCTGGCCGCTATCTACCTGCGTGAATATGCTCGCCAGGGCCCGGTGACCCGCCTGATCCGCATCGCGGTCAACAACCTGGCCGGTGTCCCGGCGATCGTGTACGGCGTGTTCGGCCTGGGCTTCTTTGTCTATGTGCTTGGCGGCTCGCTCGACCGGTTGTTCTTCCCTGAAGCCCTGCCGGCACCGACCCTCGGTACTCCAGGCCTGCTGTGGGCCTCGCTGACCCTGGCGCTGCTGGCGGTGCCGGTGGTGATCGTCGCCACCGAAGAGGGCCTGGCGCGGATCCCGCGGACCGTACGCGAAGGCTCCCTGGCCCTCGGCGCGACCAAGGCCGAGACGCTCTGGAAAATCGTGTTGCCGATGGCAAGCCCGGCAATGATGACGGGCATGATCCTGGCCGTGGCCCGCGCGGCGGGCGAAGTCGCTCCGCTGATGCTGGTAGGCGTGGTCAAGCTGGCACCTTCGCTGCCCCTGGACGGCAACTACCCGTACCTGCACCTTGACCAGAAGATCATGCACCTGGGCTTCCACATCTACGACGTCGGCTTCCAGAGCCCGAACGTCGAGGCCGCGCGGCCCCTGGTGTACGCCACCGCACTGCTGCTAGTGATGGTCATCGCCACGTTGAACCTCTCGGCGGTCTGGATCCGTAACCACTTGCGCGAGAAGTACAAGGCGCTGGACAGCTGACTTGAGCTTCAAGCCACAAGCGGCAAGCTACAAGCTACAAGCAGATTGCCGCTTTGCCCCACTTGCAGCTTGCAGCTTCAAAGCTTGCAGCTAAAACGGAGTAAGATTATGCAACACGACACTCATACCCACGGCATCGACATGTCTGCCCTGGGCCGCGACAAGCAGAGCCTGCGCCTGGCCGAAGAAACCGTCGCCATCGAAGTGCCTGGCCTGAGCCTGTACTACGGCGAGAAGCAGGCGCTGTTCGACGTCAGCATGAACATACCCAAGCAGCGCGTGACCGCCTTCATTGGCCCGTCCGGCTGCGGCAAGTCGACCCTGCTGCGGACCTTCAACCGCATGAACGACCTGGTCGATGGCTGCCGCGTCGATGGTGCGATCAACCTGTATGGCAACAACATCTACCGCAAGGGCGAAGACGTGGCCGAGCTGCGTCGCCGGGTGGGCATGGTGTTCCAGAAGCCCAACCCGTTCCCCAAGACCATCTACGAAAACGTGGTCTACGGCCTGCGCATCCAGGGCATCAACAAGAAGCGCGTGCTCGATGAAGCCGTGGAGTGGGCACTCAAGGGCGCGGCACTCTGGGACGAGGTCAAGGACCGTCTGCATGAGTCGGCGCTCGGTCTGTCCGGTGGCCAGCAGCAGCGTCTGGTGATCGCCCGCACCATCGCAGTGGAGCCCGAAGTGCTGCTGCTCGACGAACCCTGCTCGGCCCTCGACCCGATCTCGACCCTGAAGGTCGAAGAACTGATCTACGAGTTGAAATCCAAGTACACCATCGTCATCGTGACCCACAACATGCAGCAGGCGGCGCGAGTCTCGGACTACACCGCGTTCATGTACATGGGCAAACTGATCGAATTCGGCGACACCGATACGCTGTTCACCAACCCGGCCAAGAAGCAGACCGAAGACTACATCACCGGTCGCTATGGCTAGCAGCAGCGGCGAGCATTAAGCCGAAGAACGACACGGACTACTTGAAGCTTGCGGCTTGAAGCTTGCAGCTTATGTGCGGAGCGAAAGCATGATCAACAAAGACAGCCTTACCCATCACATCTCCCAGCAGTTCAACGCCGAGCTTGAAGAGGTGCGCAGCCACCTCCTGGCGATGGGTGGCCTGGTCGAGAAGCAGGTCAACGACGCGGTCACCGCGCTGATCGAGGCCGACTCGGGCCTGGCGCAGCAGGTGCGTGATGTCGATGAACAGATCAACCAGATGGAACGCAACATCGACGAGGAATGCGTGCGCATTCTCGCCCGCCGCCAGCCAGCGGCCTCCGACCTGCGTCTGATCATCAGCATTTCCAAGTCGGTGATCGACCTGGAGCGCATTGGCGACGAGTCGACCAAGATCGCCCGCCGCGCCATCCAGCTCTGCGAAGAGGGCGAGTCGCCCCGTGGCTATGTCGAAGTGCGGCATATCGGCGACCAGGTACGCAACATGGTCCGCGACGCACTGGACGCGTTTGCCCGTTTCGATGCCGACCTGGCCCTGTCGGTGGCGCAGTACGACAAGACCATCGACCGCGAGTACAAGACTGCCCTGCGCGAGCTCGTGACCTACATGATGGAAGACCCGCGCTCGATCTCGCGGGTTCTCAGCGTGATCTGGGCGCTCCGCTCGCTGGAGCGTATCGGCGACCACGCGCGCAACATCTCGGAACTGGTGATCTACCTGGTGCGCGGTACGGACGTACGTCACCTGGGTCTCAAGCGCATGAAGGCCGAAGTTGAAGGAACTCGAGAAACTGCTGCCGAAATCGCTAATGTTCCGGCGTCTCCGGACGATAAATAGAGCTGCCCCCCGAGCATCGACGCCCGGCCTTTGGCCGGGCTTTTCGTTTGCGCTGCAGTCGGGATTCAAGAGGAATGGCGATGAGTAGAGTCAATGTGCTGGTTGTGGATGATGCGCCCTTCATCCGTGACTTGGTGAAGAAGTGCTTGCGCAATGCCTTCCCGGGCGTGGCGATCGAGGATGCGGTCAACGGCCGCAAGGCCCAGGCCCTGCTGTCTCGCGAAAGCTTCGACCTGGTGCTGTGCGACTGGGAAATGCCAGAGATGTCCGGCCTTGAGCTGTTGACCTGGTGCCGCGAACAGCCCTCGATGAAAGCGCTGCAGTTCATCATGGTGACCAGCCGTGGCGACAAGGAGAACGTGGTGCAGGCCATCCAGGCCGGCGTTTCGGACTTCGTCGGCAAGCCGTTCACCAACGAGCAGCTGCTGACCAAGGTCAAGAAAGCCCTGACCCGTGTTGGCAAGCTCGACAGCCTGGTTGCACACGGCCCGGCGCGTGTGAACTCGGCTTTTGCCAACGACTCGCTCAATGCATTGACCGGCGGGCGTGCCGAAACCGTCAAGGCAAGTCCGACCGTTGCGGCACCGCGCTCTGCGGGCAGGCCTGCGGCTGCGGCGCCAGCCGGCCGGGGGCAGGGACAACTGCGCTTGTCCAGTGGCACCCAGCCTTGCGTGATCAAGGCCCTGAGCCTCAAGGAAGCGCTGTTGGTGGTGCGTCGCGGCGAAGTGCTGCCCCAGGTGCTCGAAGGTGCCGTGCTGGATCTTGAGCAGGGCGAGCAAGCTGAAATCGCCCGGCTCAACGGTTACCTGCATGCGGTCGCCGCGCTCGAACCCAGGCCTGATAGCGACTGGTTGCAGCTGACCTTCAAGTTTGTCGATCAGGATGTGCAGAAGCTCGATTACCTGTCGCGCCTGATTGCCCGCGGCACTGCGCAGAAGCATTTCGTGCCCGGCGCGTAGTCCAGGGTCCGCAAGCGCCGCCGATCACTTGCCGTCCTGGCAGGAAAATCGCCTGCTAGGCTTCGAAGGATCGAATCCGCCAGGCAGCCACGACCATGCCAGCACCTGCGCTGCTGTTCTGTCTGTTGCTCATCGCCTCGGCGCCAAGCCTGGCCGTGACCATCTACAAGACCACAGACGCGCAGGGCGTGGTGACCTATTCCGACAAGCCTGGCCCTGGCGCCAAGGCATTCTCCTTTCGCCCAGCGGTCCCAGGCGGGTCGGCCAAGCAGCCGCACGCGTTCCGTTATCGTTACCCATGGCGCGGCGGGCCTTTCCGGCTGTCCCAAGGCCCGCTGGGCGGCTATAGCCATTTCACCCGCGAAGGGCGCTACGCAATGGACATCGCCATGCCCGAAGGCACTCCAATCATCGCGGCGCGTGGCGGGGTGGTGATCAAGACGGAGAACCTGCAGGCCGGGCGCGGCACGCACCCTTCAGGCAACTTCGTGAGAATCCTGCACCCCGACGGCACCATGGGCGTGTACCTGCACCTGCTGCAGGGCTCGGTGGCGGTAGGTGAGGGCCAGCGCGTAGCGCAGGGGGAGTTGCTGGCGAGGTCGGGCAATACTGGCCGCAGCAGCGGGCCGCACCTGCATTTCGTGGTGCAGCGCGCTGTCGGACTGGCGATGGAGTCGATCCCGTACCAGTTCGAGCGGCCCCTGGCCCCATTGCCGGACTTTACCGCCGGCAATCCATGACATCTGCAGGAGCGGCGGTTCGGTGCCCCGACTAGCCTGCTCCTGCAGGTCCAGCCGATCAGTCGAGCTTGAGCACCTTGGCCAGTACGATCTTCGGTCCTTTCATCTTCTTGATGATGATGCGCAAACCTTCGACCTCCAGCACTTCCTCCTCCTCGGGCACGCGCTTGAGCGTCTCGTACACCAGGCCTGCGAGGGTTTCTGCCTCGATATGGTCCAGGTCCAGGCCCAGCAGGCGCTCGACCTTGAACAATGGCGTGTCGCCCCGCACCAGCAGCTTGCCCGGCTGGTAGGCCAGGATGCCGCGCTCGGCCTTGCGATGTTCGTCCTGGATGTCCCCCACCAGCACTTCGAGCACGTCTTCCATGGTCAGGTAGCCGATGACCTTGCCGTCGGCTTCCTCGACCAGCACGAAGTGAGCGCCGCCCTTGCGGAACTGCTCAAGCAGCTGCGACAGCGGCATGTGCCGGGACACGCGCTCAAGCGGGCGAATGAGCTCGGCCAGGTCGAGGGTCTGTGGAGCATGATCGGGCTCGGCCAGCTCCAGCAGCAGATCCTTGATGTGCAACAGACCTGTGTATTCGCCCCGTACGTTGTCGAACACCGGGTAACGGCTGAACTTGTGCCGACGGAACATCGCGAGGATTTCCTTGAGCGGCGCATGAGCGTCCAGGCTGATCATGTCCTCGCGGGAGTTTGCCCAGTCGACCACCTCGAGCTCACCCATCTCGACGGCCGAGGCGAGCACGCGCATGCCTTGGTCGCTCGGGTCCTGGCCACGGCTCGAATGCAGGATCAGCTTGAGCTCATCCCGGCTGTAGTGATGCTCGTGGTGGGGGCCCGGCTCGCCTTGGCCGGCAACACGCAGGATGGCGTTGGCGCTGGCGTTGAGCAGGTAGATGGCCGGGTACATTGCCCAGTAGAACAGGTACAGCGGCACGGCCGTCCACAGTGAAAGCAGCTCGGGCTTGCGAATCGCCCATGACTTGGGCGCCAGCTCACCGACCACGATGTGCAGGTATGAGATCACGAAGAACGCGGTAAAGAACGAGACGCCCTTGATCACTTCCGGGGAATCCACACCCAACGCTGCGAGCAGCGGCTCGAGCAGGTGGGCAAAGGCCGGCTCGCCGACCCAGCCCAGGCCCAGGGAGGCGAGGGTGATACCCAGCTGGCAGGCCGAGAGGTAGGCGTCGAGCTGGTTGTGGACCTTGCGCAGGATGCTGCCGCGCCAGCCATGCAGCTCGGCGATCGAGTCCACCCGGGTCGAGCGGAGCTTGACCATGGCAAACTCGGCCGCAACGAAGAATCCGTTGAGGAGCACGAGGAGAAGTGCAAAAAGGATCATGCCGAAATCGGCAAAAAGCGAGGAGAAGCTGATACCAGGGGAAGGGTCCATGATGGAGTTTTACGGGGTCCGTCTTCAGGAAAAGGGAAAAAAGCGGTGCCAGCATTCGCTGGCACAAGAGCGCCAATGTAGCGGCTGGCGCCGCAATTGCAAAGGGCTGTGGATCAGGCGGTATTGCCGACAGCAATCTGCACGGGCGCGAAGTGGCAGGTAAAGGTGCTGCCATGGCCGGGCACGCTGCTGATCTCCAGGCGCGCGCGGTGGCGCAGCAGCACATGCTTGACGATCGCCAGGCCCAGGCCCGTGCCGCCGGTATTGGAGGCGCGGCTCGAATCGACCCGGTAGAAACGCTCGGTAAGACGCGACAAGTGCTTGGCGTCTATACCCATGCCCGAATCCTGCACGCTCAGGTGAGCGCCCTGGCCGTCGGTCCACCAGCGGATATGGATCTGCCCTTCGTCCTGGGTGTACTTCACAGCGTTGAAGACCAGGTTCGAGAACGCACTGCGAAGCTCAGCCTCGCTGCCCTTCAGGCGTACGCCTGGTTCGGCGTCCAGGGTAATTCGCTGGTTGCGTTGCCCGGAGAGGGCCTGAGCATCGCTTTTTACCGACTGCAGCAGCGCATCGATGTCCACGGGCTGGTTGTCGGAGGGGTAGTCGGTGGCTTCGAGCTTGGCCAGCAGCAGCAGGTCGTTGAGCAACGTCTGCATGCGGTCACCTTGCTGGTGCATCTGCTGCAGTGCCCGGACCCAACGCGGATTGACCGCTTCGACGTTGTCGAGCAGGGTTTCCAGGTAGCCGGCGATCACCGTCAGCGGGGTGCGCAGCTCATGGGACACGTTGGCGACGAAATCCTTGCGCATCTGCTCGAGCTGGTGGATGCGGGTCACGTCACGCACCAGCATCAGGTGTTCGTTATTGCCGTAGCGGGTTATATGCAGTTGCACCCGCAGGCGGTCGTTGATCGGCGACGGGATTTCCAGGGGCTCGACATAGTTTTCCTGCTCGAAATATTCCTTGAAGCGGGGGTGGCGCACCAGGTTGGTTACGGGCTGGCCGCCATCCTGCGGAGTCTTCAGGCCCAGCAGGGTTTCCGCGGCGCGGTTCCACCATTCAAGGTTGCCGTCGCTGTCGAGCATGATCACTGCATCGCGCAGGGCCGCGGTAGATTCCTGCACCCGGTCGATCACAGCCTGCAGGCGCCCACGCACGCGTTGGTCGCGGCGCTGCAGGTGGTAGATGCCGTCGAACACTTCGCCCCATAGGCCGTAGCCGTCAGGCGGAGCCTGGTCGGGCTTGTGATGGCGCAGCCATTCATGCAGGCGCAGCAGCTGCTTGAGTGTCCAGCCCAGGTAGAGCGCCAGGCCCACGGCCAGGCTCCAGCCATAATGGCCAGTGACCAGCCCACCCAGCAAGCAGACAGTGATCAGCAGCAGCATGTGACGAATCAGGGTCGCGTGCCAGTTCTGGTTCAATTTACGGTCCTTGTACAGCGGCTTGCAGCGTATCGCTCGCGGCTATGATCAGCTCTTGGTCGAAAAACGGTAGCCCGTGCCCCGGACGGTTTGTACCAGATTCTCGTAGGTCTCACCCAATGCCTTGCGCAGACGGCGGATATGCACGTCCACCGTACGCTCCTCGACATACACGTTGCCGCCCCAGACCTGGTCGAGCAGCTGCCCACGGGTGTAGGCCCGTTCCTGGTGGGTCATGAAAAACTGCAGCAGACGGTATTCGGTAGGTCCCATCTCGGCCGGCTTGCCGTCGATGGTCACGCGGTGGCTGATGGGGTCGAGCAGCAGGCCACCCACCTCGATCGGCGCTTCGGTGTCGCTCGGGCCCGCGCGGCGCAGCACCGCCTTGAGCCGGGCCACCAGCTCGCGGGGCGAGAACGGCTTGGTGATGTAGTCGTCGGCGCCGACTTCCAGGCCCTGGATCTTGTTGTCTTCCTCGCCCTTGGCAGTGAGCATGATGATCGGAATATCACCGGTCAGCTCATCGCGCTTCAAGCGTCGGGCCAGCTCGATGCCCGAGGTGCCCGGGAGCATCCAGTCGAGCAGGATCAGGTCAGGCTTGCGGTCGACAATGATAGCGTGGGCCTGTTGCGAGTTCTCAGCTTCCAGGCAGTCATAGCCGGCCATTTCCAATGCAACGGCGATCATCTCGCGAATGGGCGCTTCGTCGTCAACGATCAGAATGTTCCTGCCTACCATGCTCGATACCTCTCCTGGGATCTGGGTCTTTGGCCCGCATTAGATAACGGAATTATTGCAGTCGTGTGACATGTAGGGGAATGCGTAGCAACACCTGGTTACTGAGCTAGGCTTGAGAATCCCATCCCCCAAGAAAAACGGTGAATCCAATGACTCGAAATTCGCTGACCTCGATGGCGCTTCTGGCGGTGTTGGCATCACCGGGGGTCGCCTTTGCCCAACATGCCGAGGAGAAGAACGGGGTATGGGTCGATGATGCGGACATGACCTTGTACACCTTCGACAAGGACACCGAGAACAAGTCGGCGTGCAACGGTGAATGCGCCAAGAACTGGCCACCGTTGCTGGTCAAGCCGGGTGACGAGGCCGCCAAGGGCAAGTGGACTCAGGTACGGCGCGACGACGGTGCGATGCAGTGGGCGTATGCTGGCAAGCCGCTGTATACCTTCATCAAGGACAAGAAGGCGGGCGACACGACAGGCGACGGCATGAAGGATGTATGGCACCTGGCCAAGCCATGAGTTGAGGATTCTGGGGGGCGGTGCGCCCCCCAGCATTCAACTAAACGCGTAGTCGAGCACTACCCCGGCAAAAATCAGCAATCCCGCCCAGTGGTTGTGCAGGAACGCCTTGAAGCACGACTCCCGGTCCAACCCGCGCGTCGACCAGAACTCCCACGCAAAGCATGCGGCCGCTGCCAGCAACCCCAGGTGGAACCACCCGCCCAGCTCGAACTGGCTGCCCGCCAGCAGCAGGCACCCCAGCGAGAGCATCTGCAAGCTGAGAATGATGACTCGGTCGGCCTCGCCAAACAGGATCGCCGTGGATTTCACGCCGATCTTGAGGTCGTCATCGCGGTCGACCATCGCGTAATAGGTATCGTAACCCACTGTCCACAGCAAGTTGGCGATGTACAGCAGCCAGGCGCTGGCTGGCAGTTCGCCGCCCGCCGCCGTGAACGCCATGGGGATTCCCCACGAATACGCGGCGCCCAGCACCACCTGCGGGTAGTAGGTGTAGCGCTTCATGAACGGGTAGCAAGCAGCCAGCGCCACGGCGCCGAACGACAGCAATACCGTCCGGCTATTGGTACACAGCACCAGCAGGAAGCTCATTCCCAACAGTATCGCGAACAGCACCAGCGCCTCGCGCGGCTTGATCCGGCCACTTGCCAGGGGCCGGTCGGCGGTGCGCTTGACGTGGCCGTCGACCTTGCGGTCGGCGAAGTCATTGATGGCGCAGCCCGCGGCGCGCATCAGCACCACGCCGAGGCCGAAGATCAGCACGTTGGCCAGGGTTGGCGAGCCGCCAGCGGCGATCCACACTGCCGACAGGGTCGGCCACAGCAGCAGGTAGATGCCGATCGGGCGGTCCATCCGGCTCAGCTGGATGAAGTCCCAGGCACGGGGATGCAGGCGGTTGAGCGACTTGAGCAGTTGCACGTACATCAGCGAGTCTCCGGCAGAGACGCCGCCTGCCACAGGGCCGGCAGGAACACCTCTGCCACCAGCAGGCTCAACCCTTCGCGCTCGAAGCGCGAGCGCCGGCCCCAGAGCCCTTCGCAGTACGCATCGGCCGGCAGCCAGGGCTGTGGATAACTGCACACCTCGAGGGGATGGCGGGTAAAGGCCTGGTCGCAGAACAGCAGCTCGCCCAACGACCGGCTGCCCAGGGCCTCGAGGTCCAGGCCGCCGCGCAACAGAGCACTACGGGCCGCCACGCTACGGGCGAAGACCCACGGCTGGCCATGGCCACGCAGGTACACTTCGCGTACCCAGCCTTCCTCGCCTGGTGGCAGGCCGAGCGCCAGGCACTCGTCATCACGCAGCGGCTGCCAGCCCTCGCAAAGCGGGGTAACCGAGAAATGATCATTGGACAGGCGCGTCAGGCGGCGGGTCAGGGAGCCCTCGTCGAACAGCCAGTCGAGGGTCGGCTGGTCGACGTCGGCAGCCAGCTGCGAATACGGCAGCCACGCGACAGCGGCTGCTTGCG
Source organism: Pseudomonas fluorescens (assembly GCF_902498185.1). Taxonomy (GTDB): domain Bacteria; phylum Pseudomonadota; class Gammaproteobacteria; order Pseudomonadales; family Pseudomonadaceae; genus Aquipseudomonas; species Aquipseudomonas fluorescens_BS. Next base: position 211,298 of record NZ_CABVIX010000002.1, read on the forward strand.
GGGTTTCGTACGGCACGTTAGGTATGCTGTTACAGGCCAGAGAGGCGGCGAGCTTAGCATGTTGCCTCGACTGCTTGCATACTGGGGGCAGGGTCAGTACAAAGCCCAGGTGATGGCCCCCCGGTAGAGCGGCCACGCCCAAGCCTGAGTCGTTCGAGGAATCTGTGATGAAGAAGTGGCAGTGCATTGTCTGTGGCCTGATCTATGACGAAGCCGATGGTTGGCCGGACGACGGCATCGCGCCCGGTACCCGCTGGGAGGATGTACCCGAGGACTGGCTGTGCCCAGACTGTGGTGTCGGCAAGAGCGATTTCGAAATGATCGCCATCGGTTGATTTCCAAACGTACAGAGGAAGCGCGACATGACGTCCCCCGTGGTAATCATTGGTACCGGCCTTGCGGGCTATAACCTGGCCCGGGAGTTTCGCAAGCTCGATGGCGAAACACCGCTGCTGTTGATCACGGCCGACGACGGTCGCTCCTACTCAAAACCCATGCTCTCCACCGGCTTTTCCAAGCACAAGGACGCCGATGGCTTGTGCATGGCCGAGCCAGGTGCGATGGCAGAGCAGCTCAAGGCCGAAATCCGCACCCATACCCGCATCAGCGGCATCGATCCGGGCCATAAGCGCTTGTGGATTGGCGAGGAAGCAGTGCCGTACCGCGATCTGGTGCTCGCCTGGGGTGCGCAGACCGTGCAAGTGCCGCTGGAAGGCAATGCCGCCGATGCGGTGTTCCCGATCAACGACCTCGAGGACTACGCACGCTTTCGCGCTGCCGCGGCCGGCAAGCAGCGCGTGCTGATCCTGGGCGCTGGCCTGATTGGCTGCGAGTTCGCCAACGACATGTGCCTCGGCGGATACCAGGTCGAGATGGTGGCGCCCTGTGAGCAGGTCATGCCGACGTTGCTGCATCCTGCGGCTGCAGGGGCCGTGCAGCGCGCACTGGAGGGGCTGGGGGTGCGCCTGCACCTCGGCCCGGTGCTGACACGCCTGCAGCGCGAGCCTGAGGGCCTGGAGGCCCATCTGTCCGACGGCCGCGTGATCAAATGCGACCTGGTGGTCTCTGCCGTCGGCCTGCGCCCGCGTACCGAGCTTGCTGCCGCCGCCGGACTGATGGTCAATCGCGGGGTGGTCGTCGACCGGCAACTGCGTACCTCGCACGCCAATATCTATGCCCTGGGCGACTGCGCCGAGGTCGACGGTCTGAACCTGCTGTACGTGATGCCGCTGATGGGCTGCGCGCGGGCACTGGCGCAGTCCCTTGCCGGCAACCCGAGCGCCGTGGCCTATGGGCCCATGCCGATCACCGTCAAGACCCCGGCGTGCCCATTGGTGGTCTCGCCGCCCGCGCAAGGACACGACGGCACCTGGCAAATCGAAGGCGAAGGCGCGGACCTCAAGGTCCTGTGCCACGACGCCAATGGCCAGTTGCTGGGCTACGCGCTGACGGGCGCGGCGGTCATGGAAAAGCTGGCGCTGAACCGGCAACTGCAACCCCTGATGGCCTGATCCAGAAGCGTTCTGTCGGATTTCCTCTGTTCTGGCTGCGACATTGGCCGGCCAGAGACTGGCGCGGCCCCTGGCGGCATGCCATTCTCAATCCGGTCTGCCGCAGTTCAGAGCCTGCGGTGCCTGAGCCCTGCTCCGCTGGGCAGCACGGCAATAACAACAAAAATTCCGTCCAAGAGGCTTCACTCATGCGTAAACCAGAACTCGCCGCAGCCATCGCTGAAAAAGCCGATCTCACCAAGGAAAAGGCCAATGCCGTACTCAATGCCATCCTGGATGAAATCACCGGCGCGCTCGGCAACAAGGACAGCGTAACTCTGGTCGGCTTCGGTACATTCGTCGGCCGTCACCGTGGTGCCCGTACTGGCAAGAACCCGCAAACCGGCGAACCGGTGCAGATCCGCGCCTCGAACACCGTCGCGTTCAAACCCGGCAAGTTCCTGAAGGACAGCGTCGGCACCGCGAAACCCGCAGGCAAGAAAAAAACCGCCAAGTAATCGCTGGCACTGCGTCACGCAAAAACGAACGGGCACCTGGAGTGCCCGTTATATTTTCGGCGTGAGTTTTCGTTCGATAAAAGGATAAACTGCCAGCTTTAGTCACTTTTGTGTCGAGGCGCGTGCATGAAGTTTCGCTTTCTTCTCTGGGCCATGGGTTTGCTGATGGCCCGGGCCAGCCGCAACAACCCAGCTTTTCAGCAGCAACTCAAAGACAAGGACCTGGTTTTCCAGATGCAGACGCTGGACGGCAAGGTCGCGCGGCATTTCTTTGTCCGCAACCTGCGGATCACCAGCAAGGGCGGCTTGCACCCACAGCCTGCCTTCGCCATCGCGTTCAGGGATGCCGCGTACGGCTTTGCCACACTTCAGGCCAGTAACAAGCAACTGGCCTTCATGCAGGGCATTCAGGAAAAGCATATCCAGATCAAGGGCAACCCCGCCCTGGTGATCTGGTTCCAAGGCTTGATGAAATACCTCAAGCCCAGAACGAAAGCCTGACGGCCTTCAGTGCGGATTGAACTGGGAAGCCATTTCACGCAGCAGCGTCTCGGCCTCCAGCACTTTGGTGACAACGCTCTCGGCCTTCTCCCGGGTCAGGTTCAGGCGCGCAAACAGCTCATCGGGAATCGGCATTTCCGGCCCCGAGCCAATGCCCCGTGAACGCAGCAGGCTTACGGCCAGGCAGACCAGATTCGGGTACGCCGCATGCTCACCGTTATAGGACGGGTCGTGTTGGAAGCGCAACGCGGTGGTGAGTTCCTGGGGCATGTCCCACAGACCCATCAGCCAGGCGCCGATCTGCTCGCGGCTGATACCCAGCAGGTGCTGCTCCACGTAGCTGTGGCCCAGGTGCGGGTTGACCTCCAGATGACGGCAGATCAACGAGAAATGCGGCGGAAATACGTGCGCGAGCAGCAGGTAGCCGAAGTTATGCAGCAGGCCGGCAAGGTAGGTCAGCCCCGCTTCTGGACGTTCGGCACGGGGAATGGCGCGGGTCAGGCCCTCGATCACTGCGGCGGTGTAGATCGACTGGTGCCAGTAGGGTGTAGCCTGCTGCGGATGATCCTTGGGCAACGCGAGGGTCTTGCCTAGCGCCAGGCCCAGGGCCAGGTTGATCACCAGATCGAAACCCAGCACGCGCACGATCGCGTCTTCGACCGAGCGTATCTTGCCCGGCGAGGCGTAGTAAGGCGATGCGGCCCAGCTGACCACCTGGGCCGCCAGCGCCGGATCGGTTTCGACCACGTTGGTGATGTCATCGATGCTGGCGTTGGGGTCTACGCGCAGCTTGACGATTTTTTGCGCGGTGTCGGCCAGCGGCGGGATCTCGATGGTCTGCTCCAGGCGCTGCTGGATGCGCCGAGCGGTAAAGGCTCGTACGGCCTGGGTGATCTCCGCGCGGTCGTCGTGCGGGCGGTCGAGGTTGGGACGGATATCCATGACCTTCTCACCAAAGGTGCCGGCGCTGGCCTTGCTGAGCATCTTGCGCAAAGCATCACGCTCGATCTCGAGCAGCAGGCCTGCCTGGCCCGACTGAATCAGCAGCTTGTCAGCCTTGAGCAAGGATTCCTCGTACAGGCAGGGCGAACTGGTGAGCGCCGGAATAGCTGGCAGGTTCTTGAGCCCGTGCTTGTCGAGCATCTGTTTCAGGCGTGCCAGCGGCACTGCCACCAGCGTGCGGCCGGTGAGTTCGGCCAGACGCTTGAGGTCCAGTAACTGGCTTTGCGGGAAGAGCACCATCAATGCTCCCACCTCGTCATCAAGCAACACCGCCTGCACCTTCGCAGCGGCGGGCAGATGCGTGTGCTCGGGTACTTCGCGGTAGGCGATCCCAAGCTTTTCGAGCAACAGCCGAATGACTGAAGGAGCGTGTGGGGTTGCGGCGTCCAGGGCAACTTCAGTCATGGTCTGTATCCATATGTTCAACAATCGCAAATTAGTATCAGCTCCGCCGGGGAGCTGGGTCCGTTCAGGGGCAGGCATCACACCTGGCCGTATTGCTGGCCATGGCGAAGCCAGCGGTCAAGCAGCGGGCTGACATGCTCAGGCCAGCGGGCGAGCAGGGCCTGGGCGGCATCGCGCACGGCGGGGAGCAAGTCGGCGTCGCGCATCAGGTCGGCGACCTTGAACTGTAGCAGGCCTGTCTGGCGTGTCCCGAGCATTTCACCGGGACCACGCAATTGAAGGTCTTTCTCGGCAATGACGAAACCATCGTTGGTCTCGCGCATGATGCCCAGGCGCTCGCGGCCGATCTGCGACAGCGGCGGATGGTAGAGCAGCACGCAGTGGCTGACCGCGCTGCCACGGCCGACACGTCCGCGCAGCTGGTGCAGCTGGGCAAGGCCCAGGCGCTCGGGGTTCTCGATGATCATCAGGCTGGAGTTGGGAACGTCGACGCCGACTTCGATCACTGTCGTGGCCACCAGCAACTGCAGCTCGCCCGCCTTGAATTCGGCCATGATGGCGGCTTTCTCGGCCGGTTTCATACGCCCATGGATCAGGCCCACGCGCAGCTCGCCAAGGGCGCTGCCCAACTCCTCGAACGTACTTTCGGCAGCCTGGCAGGTGAGTTCTTCGGATTCTTCGATCAGGGTGCAGACCCAGTATGCCTGACGGCCCTCGGCACAGGCGGCGCGGACCCGCTCGACCACCTCGAAGCGGCGGCTGTCAGCGACCAGCACGGTATTCACCGGGGTTCGCCCAGGCGGCAGCTCGTCGAGGACGGAAGTGTCCAGGTCGGCATAGGCGCTCATCGCCAAGGTGCGGGGGATAGGCGTGGCGGTCATGATCAGTTGGTGCGGGCAGAGACGGCCATCCACGCCTTTCTGGCGCAGGGCCAGGCGTTGCTGGACGCCGAAGCGATGCTGCTCATCGATGATCGCCAAGGCCAGACGCTTGAATTTGACTTCTTCCTGGAACAGCGCGTGCGTGCCTACCACCATGGGCACGCCGCTGGCGATCTGCTGCAGAGCACTTACGCGTGCCTTGCCCTTGAGCTTGCCGGCCAGCCAGGCGACTTCGAGACCCAATGGTTCGAGCCAGCGCTTGAAGGTGATGTAGTGCTGTTCGGCGAGAATCTCGGTCGGCGCCATCAGCGCCACCTGATAGCCGGCTTCCAGTGCCTGCAGGGCCGCCAGGGCGGCCACCACGGTCTTGCCGGCGCCAACATCCCCCTGCACCAGCCGCATCATGGGCTCTGGCTGGCTGAGGTCATAGGCGATCTCGTTGCCGACCCGTCGCTGGGCACCGGTCGGACTGAAACCAAGATTGGCCAGATACTGCGCGGGCAGGCGACTGGCCTTTGGCAGCACCGGCGCGTGCAGGCTGCGCAGGCTTTCGCGCAGGCGTTGCTGCGACAGTTGGTGGGTCAGCAGCTCTTCGAACGCCAGGCGGTACTGCGCCCAATGCTGGCCTTCGGCGAGTTCATCGACATCGGCGTCGGCAGGCGGGTTGTGCAGGTAGCGGATAGCGTCATCCAGCGGTGCCAACTGGTAATCACTCGCCATCTCGGCCGGCAACCAGTCGGGCAAGCTGCGTGGGCCCAGCATCGCCAGGCTTTGCTGGCACAACAGGCGCAGCCGTTGCTGGGTCAGTCCTTCGGTGGTCGGGTAGATCGGGGTCAGTGTCTGCTCGACCGGCGGCGCCGGCTCCTCGCCATTGAGGGCGCGGTACTCGGGGTGATAGATCTCGAGCCCCGACGCTCCTGGTCGGGCTTCTCCGTAGCAGCGCACATGGGTGCCGCGCTTGAGGCCATCCTTCTGTGCGGTGCTGAAATGGTAGAAGCGCAGGCTGAGCACGCCAGTTCCGTCACCCAGCCGTACCACCAGGCTGCGGCGCTTGCCCATCACTACGTCAGCGCCACTCACTACGCCTTCGATCACTGCGTCCTGCCCCGGGCGCAGTGCGCCGATGGGCACCACGCGGGTGCGGTCCTGGTAACGCAGGGGCAGATGGAAGAGCAGGTCCTGGAGATTCTCCAGGCCTACCTTCGCGAGCTTTTCAGCCATGGCCCCGCCAACGCCCTTGAGCTCGGTGACGGCCACCTTCGACAACTCGGTCATGGGGTGGGCCTACTGGTCTGCCGGTGGTTTGGCGACCGAGCACAGGCGGATCGAGTCGGCGAGGATCTCGATGGCCTTCGGCCGCGGGAAGCTCGCGCGCCAGGCAATGGCCACGGTGCGAAATGGCGCGGGAGGGGTCAGCGGACGCACCTCGATCACGCCGGGGGCATAGTGATGGCTGTGCACCGCCGACAGCGGCAGGATCGACACGCCCAGGCCGGACGCCACCATGTGGCGAATGGTTTCCAGCGAACTGGACTCGACCGTGGTGTGCCGCGCGCCTTCGCTGCCTTTGGTCAGGGTGGGGCAGGCTTCCAGTACCTGGTCGCGGAAGCAGTGGCCCTCGCCGAGCAGGAGCAGGCTCTTGTCGTTGAGCAACGCCGCATCGATGCTCTCCTTCCTGGTCCATGGATGCTCGCTCGGCATCAGCACGTAGAAGGGTTCGTCGTACAGCGGCAAGGTCAGGACATCGGCTTCGTTGAACGGCAGGGCAATGATCACCGCGTCCAGTTCACCGTTGCGCAGCTTGTCGCGCAGCACGTGGGTGAAGTTTTCCTCGATGTACAGCGGCATCTGCGGGGCGACCCGGTGCAGCTGCGGGATAAGGTGCGGGAAGAGATAGGGGCCGACGGTATAGATGGCACCCACTTTCAAGGGGGCGGTCAGCTGGTTCTTGCCGGCCTGGGCGAGCTCGCGGATACCTTGGGCCTGCTCCAGCACCTTCTGCGCCTGGGCGACGATGCCTTCGCCGACCGGCGTCAGGCGTACCGCGCTCTTGCTGCGCTCGAAGATCAGTACGCCCAGCTCGTCCTCAAGCTTCTTCACCCCGACCGACAGGGTCGGCTGGCTGACGTGGCAACGTTCGGCGGCATGGCCGAAGTGCTGCTCTTGGGCGAGGGTGACGATGTAGCGTAGTTCTGTGAGGGTCATAACGTGCGTCCATGAAGTTGCGGCCCCAGCATAGCGGCTGCAATCGATAGACGCACGTTATCAGACTTGCCGTTACGTGACAGACGCAAAGTATCAGCGTCTGTCCAGCGAGTAGACGAAGGGTGCTACCACTTCAATACTGCCGTTGTTCAACAGCTCCTGCGGCGGTTTGGGTACCGGCTGGGCCTTGCGGATCATTTCAAGCGTCGCCCGGTCGAGCGCCGCACTGCCCGAGCCACCGGCGAGCGAGTACGACAGGATCTTGCCTTCGCCGTCGACCACGAATCGAAGCCGGTTGATACCCTGCAGGCCGCGGCGACGCGCGTCTTCGGGGTAACGCTTGTACTTGCTCAGGTGGCGTAGCAGATCGCTCTGCCAGGTCGGCAGGGCCTTGCTGTTGGACGCAATGCTCGGAGCCGGTGCCTGGGACTTCTGCGGTGGCGCGGTGCTTGGCGGCGTGTCGACCACTTCTTCTGCCGGTGGCTTTTCCTGCGGCGGCTCAGGTTTCTTCTCGGGCTTGGGCGGCTGCGGTTTGGCCTTGGGCTTTACTGGCTTGGCGACAGCGATCTTTGGCTTCGGGGCCTCCACCAGCTTGGGCAGCGGCGGCTCTTCGACCGGCGCGGGAGGTTGAGGCGTGACGACCTTCGGTGGCGGAGGCGGCGCCGGCTCGGGGAGCGGGGCCAGTTCGACCATCATGGCTGCCGGAGGCAGTTCGACAGCCTGGGGCACCGACCAGTTGAGCGCGAGCAGCACCGCGACGGCATGAAGACCCAGCACAATCGCCAGGCTACCGCTATAACGCGCCAGAATATGCCGCGACTTTGTCATTTCTTGGCTGCCGTCTCGAGTCCGACCAGACCGACCTTGAGGTAGCCGGCCGCACGCATGGTGTTCATCACTTCCATCAGGTCACCGTAATCCACACCCTTGTCGGCCTGGAAGAAAATGGTGGTTTCCTTGTCGCCCTTGGTCTTGGCATCGAGCATCGCGCCAAGCTGGCTGGCTTGCGCAACCTGATCATCGCCGACATACAGTTTCTGATCGGCCTTGACGCTGACGAACACCGGTTTTTCCGGTCTTTGTGCGGGCTTGGCCGTCGAGGCGGGCAGGTCGACCTTGATGTCGACCGTGGCCAGCGGGGCGGCGACCATGAAGATGATCAACAGCACCAGCATCACATCGATGAAGGGCGTAACGTTGATCTCGTGGTTTTCGGCGAGGTCGTCGCCACCTTCGTTCAGATGCAGGCCCATGGCTTACCCCACTTTCACCATGTGCGGAGCGGAGCGCTCGCTGGACTGATGGTCCAGGTCGCGGCTGACCAGCAGCAGCACCTGCGCCGAAGCGTCGGACACCTGTGCCTTGTAGCCGGCGATGGAGCGGGCGAAGACGTTGTAGATGACCACGGCAGGGATCGCGGCGACCAGGCCCAGGGCAGTCGCCAGCAGGGCTTCGGCGATACCGGGGGCGACCACGGCCAGGTTGGTGGTCTGGGTCTTGGCGATCCCAATGAAGCTGTTCATGATGCCCCATACGGTACCGAACAGGCCGACGAATGGCGCGGTGGAGCCGATGGTAGCCAGCACGCCGGTGCCGCTGCTCATGTTGCGGCCGCTCGCGGCGACGAGGCGTTCCAGACGGAAGCTCACACGTTCCTTGATGCCTTCTTTCTCGCGGGCATTGACCGACAGACGCATTTCTTCGAGGGCATCATGGACCAGCAAGTGCGCCAGGGTGCCTTCCTTGTTGGAGACTTCGCTGGCTTGCTTGAGACTGGCGGACTTCTTCAGCACGGCGATCTCGCCACGCAGGCGACGCTTGGCACCCATCAGTTCGAAGCCCTTCGCGATCCAGATGGTCCAGGTAATGATCGAGGCAATAGCCAGGCCGATCATCACGATCTTGACGACGATATCAGCGTTTTTGTACATGCCCCATGGCGACAGGTCATGTGCCATGCCCAGGGTGGTATCTTCGACCAGGGCTTCAACGTTCTCGCCTGCTGCAGGTGCTGCGCCGTCCACGGGGGCGGCGGGAGCAGCGGCAGTCACCGGTGCAGCAGCATTGGCGGCAGCTGGCGCTGCGGCTTCGGTCGGTGCATTGGCTGCCGGCGCGACTGGCTCTTCGGCCATCGCAGCGGGGGCCAGCACCAGGCTGAACATCAGCGCGGCGATGGCGCGCCAGGCGCGCGATGTGGTTGGCGAAGCGGAGGGTTGAGTACGTGTCATGCTGGCCGGACCTGATGAAGAGAAAGAGTGGATGTCCTTCAAGGCCTCGAGGCAGGCCGAGAACAAAATGAGGCCGCCATTATTGCAATTAATTCTTGTTAGCAGAAGTAATAAAGTTACTTTTTTTACCAATGACCGGCCGTTTATCGTCTGATTGGTCGGTCTGGAACGAGGGATCAGGAGTATTTTGATGTCAGAGTTTTCTGCACTAATCGTGGGATGTGGCGATGTTGGCGGTAGGCTGGGCCAGCTTTTGTTAGCGGAGAACTGGCAGGTCGGCGGTATGCGCCGGACCGTCGAGGAGCTGCCGAAGGGTATCCAACCGATTCGCGCCGACCTGGCCGATCCTGACTGTCCGGATGCCTGGCCAGCGAAATCACCTGACTACGTCGTCTATTGCGTCGCCGCCAGCCAGCATGATGAGGCAGGCTATCAGACGGCCTACGTTGATGGGTTGCGCAATGTGCTGCGCTGGCTGGAAGAGAAGGGCCAGCGTCCGCGGCGCTTGCTGTTTGTCTCCAGCAGCAGCGTGTACGCCCAGCAAGACGGGGAGTGGGTCGATGAGACCTCTGCTACCGAGCCTGCGGGATATTCGGGCCGACTCATGCTGGAAGCAGAACAGCTCGCTTTGCACAGCGGTTTCCCCGCCACCTGGGTCCGTTTGACGGGCATCTACGGGCCAGGCAGGGAATGGCTGCTCAGTCAGGTGCGGCAGGGCTATAGAGTCGCTGAAGATCCTCCCCTGTATGGCAATCGTATTCACGCGCAGGATGCGGCGGGGTTGCTGGCTTATCTGCTCCAGGCCGATGCACGGGGCGTGGAACTGGACGAAGGCTATATAGGCGTGGACGACGCGCCAGCACCGCTGGCCGAGGTTGTAGGCTGGTTGCGCGAGTACCTGGGCGTTACCGAATGGTCAGACCAGCAGCGGGTGCGGCGCACGGGCAGCAAGCGTTGCAGCAACGCGAAGGCCCGCGCGCTGGGATGGGCGCCGCAGTATCCGACCTACAAGGAAGGTTACGCTGCGATCCTGGCGTGACTCCGGAATCGCTTCGTGTGCGAGCGGCGGTGACGGATCAATACCGTTCCAGCAACCACTGCCGCGCACCCGGCTTCAGCTGCGGCATTTCGTCGGGCCGCGCGGCGTTGAGAGCCTGGAATATCTCCAGGGTGTCTCCGTCACGGGTGAAAATCCACGGATTGCCCTGCTGGTTACGCTCCAGCCAGAGGCTGTCGTGCTGGCCGCTGATGCTGGCGCAGTCGCCTGCCAGGCACAGGGCGTAACGGTTTAGGTCTGGCAGGCCGTCCACGCCGCCGTTGTCGGCGAAACGGACCGTGCCACCTTTGCCAGGTCCTTCGACGATTTTCCACTCACCGCCCAGGTAGGCGCCGTACAGGGCTTTCTCGAAACTGCTGCCCACCGGTGCACCTGCGGGCGCCAACACCGATGCTTTCTCGAACTGCTGCTCGGGCGTGCTCTGCCCAGCCGCCTGGACCAGTTCGTCACCGTCAAGCGCAAGTTGTTCGCTGTGCTCGCCGCCGAACGCCACCTGCCATTGTTTATCAACGGCGTTCAACTGGCCTTCGACGACCTCGAAGCCATTGCTGAAGATGGCGCGCTGGTTGGCCGTGTCCACCTTCCATTCGAAATTCGGACCGTTGCTGGCCAGGGCCTGGCGCAGGCCTACGCCCTTGGCGGCAGCATCGATGGCGCCCTGGTTGATCCAGGTGCCATTGTAGTCTTCGGGCTTGTGGCTGGCGCAGCCGCCCAGGAGCAGGGCTGCCAGCGAGAGGGTCAGTGCATGGCGCATGAGGGGGCCTCAAGGAGAGAGCGGCAGCGAGCATCGAAGCCCGCTGCCCAAGGGCTTTACTCGAGGACCAGGATGGCGTCCATTTCGACTTGCGAACCACGTGGCAGGGCTGCCACGCCAATCGCGGCGCGTGCCGGGTAGGGCTGCTCGAAGTAGCGGCCCATGACCTCATTGACCTTGGCGAAGTGGCCAAGGTCGGTCAGGAAGATGTTCAGCTTGACGATATCCTTGAACGAACCACCTGCGGCCTCGGCCACTGCCTTGAGGTTCTCGAAGACCTGCACTGTCTGGGCTTCGAAACCCTCGACCAGCTCCATGGTTTTCGGATCCAGCGGGATCTGGCCAGACATGTAGACGGTGTTGCCGGCCTTGATCGCCTGGGAATAGGTACCGATGGCGGCAGGTGCCTTGTCGCTGGTGATGACGGTCTTGGTCATGTTGACTCCTTGCGGTGGGCGGACTACGTACGCATCCGGGTGATGCGGATCACGCCGGTCAATGTACGCAGTTTCTTGATCACGCGGGCCAGGTGCACGCGGTCGTGTACGCTGACCACCAACTGGACCACGCTTATTCGACCATCGCGTTCGTCCATGCTGATTTTTTCGATGTTGCCGTCGGCGGCATTGACGCTGCTTGCCAGCAGCGCAATCAGGCCGCGCTGGTGTTCAAGCTCGACGCGCAGCTCGACATTGAACTCTCCGGTAACGTCCTTGGCCCATGAAAGCTGCAGGCACTTTTCCGGATTGTGTCGGATTTCGCTGATATTGCGGCAATTCTCGAGGTGCACCACCATGCCTTTGCCCGCCGACAGATGACCGACGATCGGGTCACCCGGAATCGGCGTGCAGCACTTGGCGTAGCTGAGTACCAGGCCCTCGGTACCGCGGATGGCCAGCGGGCTTTCGGGACTCTGCAGCTGCTCGCCTTCCGCGGACAGCAGGCGGCGGGCGACCACATAGGCCATGCGGTTGCCCAGGCCGATGTCCTCGAGCAGATCCTCGATCAGCTCCAGGCGGTATTCGATCAGAATGGCCTGGATGCGCTCGTGCGCGATCTTGTCGAGGTTGCTGTCGAAGCCGGTCAGCACCTTGTTGAGCAAGCGCTCGCCCAGGTTTATCGACTCTGAACGTCGCTGCTGCTTGAGCGCATGGCGGATGTGCGTGCGTGCCTTGCCAGTGACCACGAAGTTGAGCCAGGCGGGATTGGGGCGCGCGCCCGGTGCGCTGACGATCTCCACTGTCGAGCCACTCTGCAGGGCTTCGGACAGCGGCGCCAGGCGCCGGTTGATGCGGCATGCGATGCAGCTGTTGCCGACGTCGGTGTGCACCGCGTAAGCGAAGTCGACCGCGGTGGAGCCTTTGGGCAGCTCCATGATGCGTCCCTTGGGCGTGAATACGTAGACCTCGTCCGGGAACAGGTCGATCTTCACGCTTTCGATGAATTCGAGGGAGTTGCCGGCACGCTGCTGCATTTCCAGCACGCCCTTGACCCACTGACGGGCACGGGCATGACTGCTCTTGGGCTGCTCGTCGTCGCTGGACTTGTACAGCCAGTGCGCGGCGATGCCGTTGTTGGCCATCTCCTCCATCTCGCGGGTGCGGATCTGGATTTCGATGGGCACACCGTGCATGCCGAACAGCGTGGTATGCAGCGACTGGTAGCCGTTGGCCTTGGGAATCGCGATGTAGTCCTTGAAGCGGCCCGGCAGCGGCTTGTACAGGTTGTGCACGGCGCCGAGCACGCGATAGCAGGTGTCGACCTTGTCAACGATGATGCGGAACGCGTACACGTCCATGATCTCGTTGAAGGCACGGCGCTTGCCGCGCATCTTCTTGTAGATGCCATAGAGGTGCTTCTGCCGGCCGCTGACCTCGCCCTCGATGTTGTCCACGGCCAGGCAATGGGCCAGGGACTGCTCGATCTTGTTGACGATTTCCTTGCGGTTGCCGCGGGCGCGCTTGACGGCCTGGTAGATGCGTGCCGAGCGCATCGGGTGCATGGCCTTGAAGCCCAGGTCCTCGAATTCGACGCGCACGCTATGCATGCCAAGACGATTGGCGATGGGGGCGTAGATCTCGAGGGTTTCCTTGGCGATGCGCCGGCGCTTTTCACCCGACAGCACTTCAAGGGTGCGCATGTTGTGCAGGCGGTCGGCCAGCTTGACCAGGATCACGCGGATGTCGCGCGCCATGGCCATGGCCATCTTCTGGAAGTTCTCGGCCTGGGCCTCGGCCTTGGTCTCGAAGTTCATCTGGGTCAGCTTGCTGACCCCGTCGACCAGTTCGGCAACGGTTTCGCCAAACTGCGAGCAAAGAGCCTCTTTGGCGATGCCGGTGTCTTCGATCACATCGTGCAGCATGGCGGCCATCAGGCTCTGATGGTCCATGTGCATGTCAGCGAGGATGCTGGCCACCGCCAGCGGGTGCGTCACATAGGCTTCGCCGCTGCGACGGCGTTGGCCGTCGTGGGCTTGTTCAGCGTAGAAATATGCCCGGCGCACCAGGTTGACCTGGTCGGCGCCGAGGTAGGCCGACAGACGATCGGCGAGGACATCTATGCTCGGCACGGGATCACCTCCAGCCGAGGAACGGGGACCTGCGCCGCACAACGTCGACCAGGCATAGGCTTAGACGGCCTCGTTGGTCTCGTCCTCGAACGCGGCGAATACCGGATCTTCGGTGACGATATCTTCAGCAGCGATGAATTCTGGCGTCACGATGCCTTCGGCGATTTCACGCAGGGCAACAACGGTAGGCTTGTCGTTTTCCCATGCCACGCGTGGCTCTTTACCACCGGTGGCCAGCTGACGGGCACGCTTGGTAGACAGCATGACCAGCTCAAAGCGGTTATCCACGTGTTCTAGGCAATCTTCAACGGTTACGCGGGCCATGGTCTTCCTCGTAGCAAATACAATATGCGCAGTGCCCAGAATGGGCGGGCGGACTCGATAGTTTAAAAAATCACCAGCCATTAGGGAAGGACTGATTTCAGTTCCGCCGTCGCCCTGGGGCTGCGGTGCACAGCGTGAGGCCGACAATACCGGCTTCCAGGGCCGCAGCACAACCACTGCCGAGCGCTAACGCGTCATCGCGTCGCGCAGCCGTGGGGTGAGTTCTTCAAACAGCGTCTGCACCGAGCGCAGCGCGCGGCAGTCCGGGCGCGTCAGCAGCCACAGCTGGGTATCGCAGCCGGGCAGCGGCTGGCTCAGCGCCTCCACGCCCGGCAGGCCCTGCACCATGTAGTCGGCCAGTGCCGCCACGCCCATGCCCTTGGTCACGAGTTGGGCAATGGTAGACATGCCGCTGCAGTGGTAACGCGGGATCAGGCCAGGGAACTGCTGATTGCGCCAGACCACCGTGGGGTGGTCCTGCATGGCGTCGTCCGGGCCGATCCACGGCACGCTGGTGGGTGATTCGGCCAGACGCTGACGAAACTCCGGCCTGCCGCAGATCACGTAGGAGGTCGAGCCCAGGCAGCGGCCCACCAGATGCTCTGGCGGCGTATTGGTCAGGCGCAGGGCGATGTCGGCATCGCGTCGGCTGAGGTTGGCGAAGGTGTTGGACGTGCCCATTTCCAGCGACAGGGCAGGGTAGCTGGGCATGAAGCTCGCCAGCGCCGGTAGCAGCAGGCTGTGCAGCACGGCTTCGGTGCAGGTCACGCGCACGGTGCCGCTGACCACCTGCTCGCCGCAGGTGAGGGCGATGCGCGCGGCCTCCAGGGCCTGTTCGGCGCGCTCTGCCTGTTCGGCCAACGCCTTGGCGGTATCGGTCGGCAGGTAGCCCTTGCGGCTCTTGACGAACAGTGCCGTGCCCAGCGCTGACTCCAGCCGTCTGATCGAGCGGAACACCGTCGAAACATCGACCTTCAGCAACTCGGCGGCCTTGGCCAAGGAGCGGCCGCGTTCCAGGGCGAGGACGAGAGAGAGGTCGGCATGGGTGATCTGGTATTGCATGGGCGCACGCTCTGCTTGCCAAAATGCCAATGTCTGTTGCGTTGGGGCCATTTTATAGTGAAACGGCATCCGGTAATCAATTCATACGGATGTCACAGGTTTGTGCAGGTGTCCGCACCTGGGCAAGCATTCCCCACGATGGGAATCGCCAATAACAACAGCATCAGCCATCATTGCGCGCGAATCGCAGGCCTCACCTCCTCACCCTTGCAGCAAGCTTTCAATGAGTGAAAGCGCCTTCCACGGGAGGCCTTTGAAAACAATACCAATATCGATGGCAAATACTCATGAGCGAATACACTGAAGCCGCCCGACCTCCCGATGCGGGTGGTCAGGCGGGCAGTACTGGCCAAGCCTCCGGCAAAGGCCTGGCCAAGGGCCGCCTCGGCCTGCTGGCCAGCGTAGTGCTGGGCATTTCCACGATTGCACCGGTCTACACCCTGACCGGCGCCCTCGGCCCCACCGTGCGGGAGGTCGGCGCCCACTTGCCGGCGGTGTTCATCGTCGGCTTCCTGCCGATGCTGCTGGTCGCCCTGGGCTACCGCGAACTCAACGCGGCCGAGCCTGACAGCGGCACGTCTTTTACCTGGTCGGCACGGGCCTTCGGGCCAATGATCGGCTGGATCGGCGGGTGGGGGCTGGTAACCGCCACCACGATCGTGCTGTCGAACCTCGCAGGCGTCGCGGTCGACTTCTTCTATCTGTTTCTCGGGCAGATTACCGGCAGCCACGAGGTGGCTGCGCTCAGCGACAACCTGCTGGTCAATATCAGTACCTGCTGCGTGTTCATCGCCCTGGCAGTGTGGATCTGTTGTCGCGGCATGGGCACGACGATGACGGTGCAGTACGGCCTGGTCGCACTGCAGCTGGTGGTGCTGATCGGCTTTGCCATGGCAGCGTTCGGGGAAACCACCGCGCCGCCGCCGCTGCAGTTCGATCTTGACTGGTTCAACCCCTTTGGCGTCGAGTCGTTCTCGGCCTTCACCGCAGGCCTTTCACTGTCGATCTTCATTTTCTGGGGCTGGGACGTATGCCTGACCGTCAGCGAAGAGTCGGTGGGCAGCGAAGAGGTGCCGGGCAAGGCTGCCACCCTGACCGTATTGTTGATTCTCGGACTCTACCTGGTCACCGGCATTGCCACGCTGCAGTTCGCAGGCATTGGTGACATGGGGCTGGGGCTTGGAAATCCGCGTATCCAGGAAAACGTCTTTGCGCATCTGGCGGGGCCGGTGATGGGGCCGCTGGCGATCCTGATGTCCATCGCCGTGCTGGCAAGTACTGCGGCCTCGCTGCAGTCGACCTTCGTCTCGCCAGCGCGCACGCTCCTGGCCATGGGTTATTACGGCGCCGTGCCGCAGCGTTTCGCCAGCGTCTGCCCGCGTTCGCAGACCCCGCGCTACGCAACGATCTGTGCAGGAGTCGCGGCCGCAGTGTTCTACGTGACCATGCGTACCCTCAGCGAAAACGTGCTGGCCGACACCATCACGGCGCTGGGCATGATGATCTGCTTCTACTACTCGCTGACGGCCTTTGCCTGCGTCTGGTACTTCCGGCGTAGCCTGTTCGACAGTGTCCGGCACTTTCTGATGCGGGGCGTTTGCCCGCTGGTGGGAGGTGCGATCCTGTCGGTGATCTTCCTGCAGACGGCCGTCGACAGCGCATCACCGGACTTTGGCAGCGGTTCGCACGTAGGCGGTCTGGGATTGGTGTTCGTGATCGCGTTGATCATCTCGCTGCTTGGGATCGTGCTGATGGTGCTGTCACGCTGGCGGGCGCCGGCGTACTTCCTGGGGGCCACGTTGCATCAGCAGGCGACGGTGCCGGTGCGGGTGTAGGTATCCGAGACCGCGGTGCCCCATTCGCTGGCTTGCCGGCGAATGGGGCACCTCGGGATCAGGCCAGGAGCTCACCCAGCAGCGCGGCATGCCGCTGCTGCTGCACCTTCTGCTGCAGACGGTTGGCGCGGAACACCGCCTTCAAGTCCTCGAGGGCATCAGCGAACTCATCATTGATGATGAGGTAGTCGTACTCATCAAAATGCGCCATTTCGCTGACCGCTTCCTTCATGCGCCCTTCGATGATCTCGTCGCTGTCCTGGCCGCGGTTGTTCAGACGCTGGCGCAGGGCCTGCTGGCTGGGCGGCAGAATGAAGATCGAGCGGGCTTGGGGCATCAACTTGCGCACTTGCTGGGCGCCTTGCCAGTCGATTTCCAGGATCAGGTCGATGCCTTGGTCAAGGGTCTGCTGCAGCGCGCTGCGGGAGGTGCCATAGAAGTTGCCAAACACCTCGGCGTGTTCCAGGAAGTCGCCCATTGCGATCAGCGACTTGAACTCCACGTGCTCGACGAAGTGGTAATTCACCCCGTGCGCCTCGCCCGGGCGCATGGCGCGGGTGGTGTGGGAAACCGAGACGCGGATGTTCCGGTCGGCGTCGGTGAGGGCCTTGACCAGGCTGGTCTTGCCGGCGCCCGAGGGCGCGGAGACGATGTAGAGAGTACCGCTGCTGTGATTCATGATGGGGGTGGCCTTACTCGATGTTCTGTACTTGTTCACGCATTTGTTCGATCAGCACCTTGAGGTTGACCGCTGCCTGCGTGCTGCGTGGGTCAAAGGCCTTGGAGCCGAGGGTATTCGCTTCACGGTTGAGCTCTTGCATCAGGAAATCGAGGCGCCGTCCGGCAGCACCGCCGGACTTGAGCACCCGGCGTACTTCGGTAACGTGGGTGCTGAGGCGGTCGAGCTCTTCGGCAACATCACTCTTCTGCGCGAGCAGGACCATTTCCTGCTCCAGGCGCTGCGGGTCCAGCTCGGCCTTCAGGTCGCCGAAGCGGTCGATGATCTTCTGCCGCTGGGCCGCCAGCATCTGCGGTACCAGGGCGCGCAGGGTGGTGACCTCGGTGGCCATGTTGTCGAGCCGCTCGTTGATCAGCCGGGCAAGTTCCGCCCCTTCACGACTGCGGCCTGCCTTGAGCTCTTTCAGCGCTTCCTCGAACAGCGCGATCGCCTCGGCATTGAGCGCCTGCGGGTCGCTGGCGTCGGCCACCAGCACGCCTGGCCAAGCCAGGACTTCCAGCGGGTTGAGCGCAGCGGGCTGCTTGATCAGGCTGGCCACGGTCTCGGCGGCAGCCACCAGCTGCGCGGCACGCTCGCGGTCGACCTG
This sequence comes from Pseudomonas fluorescens, assembly GCF_902498185.1. Classification (GTDB taxonomy): domain Bacteria; phylum Pseudomonadota; class Gammaproteobacteria; order Pseudomonadales; family Pseudomonadaceae; genus Aquipseudomonas; species Aquipseudomonas fluorescens_BS. Next base: position 229,454 of record NZ_CABVIX010000002.1, read on the forward strand.
CAGCGGCTTGCCGGTGCTGTCTTCGTTCAGGCGCAGGGTGCATTCCACCTTGCCGCGCGACACGCCCTGGCGTAGGCCTTCGCGAACCGCGCCCTCGAGCTCGCGCAGGGCCTCGGGCAGGCGCAGGTGAGGTTCCAGGTAGCGATGGTTGACCGAACGGAGCTCCCAGACCAGGGTGCCTTGGCTGCCAGCGCGCTCTACACGAGCAAAAGCGGTCATGCTGTGCACCATGGGGATTACCTCGCGAAGTCGATGAACAGGGTGAGCCCTTGGGGCTGCAAGGCGCAGGATTGTAGCGCAGTGCGGCGCCAGCGCCCAATCATGGGGCGCTACAAACCTGCCCAAAGGCTGTGCAAAAGCCCCTTCGGGCACGGTCCTGCGACAATAGGCATGTCCTCACGGCACCTGGGGCTTTATAATGGCTGGGAGATTTACGTCCCAGTACAGGTATCCCAGATGAAACGTCCAAGTGGTCGCGCCGCCGATCAGCTCCGCTCGATCCGCATCACCCGCAACTACACCAAGCACGCCGAGGGGTCGGTACTGGTCGAGTTCGGCGACACCAAGGTCGTCTGCACGGTCAGCGTCGAAAATGGTGTACCCCGCTTCCTCAAGGGCAAGGGCCAGGGCTGGGTAACGGCCGAGTACGGCATGCTGCCGCGCTCCACTGGCGAGCGTAACCAGCGCGAGGCCAGCCGTGGCAAGCAGGGGGGCCGCACCCTCGAGATCCAGCGCCTGATCGGCCGTTCGCTGCGCGCCGCTCTCGACATGAGCAAGCTGGGCGAAATTACACTGTACGTCGACTGCGACGTGATCCAGGCCGATGGTGGCACCCGCACCGCCTCGATCACTGGCGCCATGGTCGCCCTGGTCGACGCTCTGCGCGTGGTCAAGAAGCGTGGCGGCCTCAAGGGCGGCGATCCGCTCAAGCACATGATCGCTGCTGTATCGGTAGGCATGTACCAGGGTGAGGCGGTGCTCGACCTCGACTATCTCGAGGACTCGGCTGCCGAGACTGACCTCAACGTGGTCATGACCAGCGCTGGCGGCTTCATCGAAGTCCAGGGTACTGCCGAAGGCGCCCCGTTCCAGCCTGAAGAACTCAACGCCATGCTGGCGCTGGCGCAGAAAGGCATGACCGACCTGTTCGACATGCAGAAAGCGTCGTTGGCCGACTGATCGACAAGGTCACGCCAGACACGAAAAAGCCGACGCGAAGTCGGCTTTTTCGTGGCTCTTGTCCCATCGTCAGATGGTCAGCGTCCAGTCGTAGTCCACGATCAGCGGCGCGTGCTGGGAGAAGCGCGGCTGACGCGGCAACCGGGCGCTGCGTACGAAGCGGCGCAGGCCGGGTGTGAGCACCTGGTAGTCGAAGCGATAGCCCAGGTTGAGCATTTCAGCCTGTTCGTTGTCCGGCCACCAGCTGTACTGATCGCCCTCACGGCTGACTTCGCGCAGGGCATCGACGTAGCCCATGTCGCCAATGATCGCGTCCATCCAGGCACGCTCTGGCGGCAAGAAGCCTGGCGACTGCTGGCTGTCGCGCCAGTTCTTGATGTCGAGTTTCTGCTGCGCCACATAAAGCGAGCCGCAGTAGATATATTCGCGACGCTTGCGTCGCTGCTTGTCGAGGTACTTGGCGAAGTCGTCCATCAACTTGAATTTCTGGTTCAAGTCGTCGTCGCCGTTCATACCCGATGGCAGCAGCAAGGTTGCGATGCTTACCTTGTCGAAATCGGCCTGCAGGTAACGCCCGTAACGGTCGGCTGTCTCGAAGCCCAGGCCTGTGATGACTGCCTTGGGCTGCAACCGCGAATAAAGAGCCACGCCCCCTTGGGCAGGCACTTCGGCATCGCAGGCATAAAGGAAATAGCCATCTAGCTGAAAAGCTGGGTCGTCGAGTTCAAAGGCCGAGGCGCGGGTATCCTGAAGACAGATGACGTCGGCATTCTGGGCTTGTAGCCAGCTGAGCAATCCACGCTCGGCCGCAGCCTGAATGCCATTTACGTTCACACTGATGATCCGCATAAATGGCCCCAAAAATCACGTGCGTGTATGATACCCGAGCTCAACTCATTTAGCTAAATCCGTGGTTATCCGGGACTTCTCATGCAGCCGTATCAGCGCGACTTCATTCGTTTTGCCATCGATCGCGGTGTTCTGCGTTTCGGTGAGTTCACCCTCAAGTCGGGGCGCACCAGCCCTTATTTCTTCAACGCCGGCCTGTTCAACAGCGGCTCGGCCCTGGCCCAGCTGGGGCGTTTCTATGCCGCGGCGATCGTCGACAGCAAGATCCCCTTCGACGTCCTGTTCGGCCCGGCCTACAAGGGTATTCCCCTGGCCGCCGCCACCGCCGTCGCCCTGGCCGAGCACCATGACCTCGACCTGCCGTGGTGCTTCAACCGCAAGGAAGCCAAGGCCCACGGCGAAGGCGGCAGTCTGGTTGGCGCGCCGCTGGAAGGCGACGTGCTGATCATCGACGACGTGATCACCGCCGGTACCGCGATCCGTGAGGTGATGCAGATCATCGCCGCCCAGCAGGCCAAGGCCGCGGGCGTGCTGATCGCCTTGAACCGCGAAGAGCGCGGCAATGGCGAGTTGTCGGCCATCCAGGAAGTGGAACGTGACTTCGGCATCCCGGTAGTCAGCATTGTGTCGCTGACCCAGGTGCTGGAGTTCCTGGCCGATGATCCGCAGCTCAAGCAGCACCTGCCGGCAGTGCAGGCGTATCGCGAGCAGTACGGGATCTGAAATTGCGGGAATAAAAAAGGCGACCTTGGCAGGTCGCCTTTTTTTTGCGGCGTCAGTGCCGCTTGCGATTGCTGATCAAGGTACCCACACCGCTATCGGTGAAGATTTCCAGCAGAACAGCATTCGGTACGCGGCCATCGATGATGTGCGAGCTGTTGACCCCACCCTGTACCGCCTCGAGCGCGCACTTGATCTTCGGCAGCATGCCGCCGTAGATGGTGCCGTCGGCGATCAGCTCGTCCACCTGCTCGGTGGTCAGGCCGGTCAGCACCTGTCCCTGCTTGTCCATCAGGCCGGCGATGTTGGTCAGCAGCATCAGCTTCTCTGCTTGCAGCGCCTCGGCCACCTTGCCCGCCACCAGGTCGGCATTGATGTTGTACGACTCACCGTTGGCGCCCACGCCGATCGGCGCGATCACCGGGATGAAATCGCCCCGGACCAGCATGTTCAGCAGCTCGGTGTTCACGCCCACGACTTCGCCCACGTGGCCGATGTCGATGATTTCAGGCGTGGTCATTTCTGGCGTCTGGCGCGAGACGGTCAGTTTCTTGGCGCGGATCAGCTCCGCGTCCTTGCCGGTCAGGCCAATGGCGCTGCCGCCGTGGCGGTTGATCAGGTTGACGATGTCCTTGTTGACCTGGCCACCCAGCACCATCTCGACCACGTCCATGGTCTGCGCGTCGGTGACGCGCATGCCATCGATGAAGTGGCTTTCGATCGACAGGCGCTTGAGCAGGTCTCCGATCTGCGGGCCGCCGCCATGCACGACCACCGGGTTGATACCCACGGCCTTCATCAGCACGATGTCACGGGCAAAGCCGGTCTTGAGCTCTTCGCTCTCCATCGCGTTGCCGCCGTACTTGATCACCAGGGTCTTGCCGACAAAGCGGCGAATGTATGGCAGCGCTTCGGACAGTACCTGGGCGACATGGGAAGCGGCATCGCGATCGAGGGTCATGCAGGGCTCCAGTGAGCAACAGTTAATCGGTCAGAACGGCAGTTGCAGCTCAGGGGCAACCTTGAGCAACTGTTCGCGGAAAACATCCTTGATACGTTGCAGCTCGGCGTCGCTGTCGGCCTCGAAGCGCAGCACCAGCACCGGCGTGGTGTTGGACGCGCGGACCAGGCCCCAGCCGTTGGCGTAGTCAACCCGCACACCATCGATGGTGGTCAGGCTGGCATCACCCCAGGCAGCGTCGCGTTGCAGCGCATCAATGATGCTGAATTTACCCTCGTCGGTCACATCAATGTTGATTTCGGGGGTGGAAATATCGTTCGGGAACGCGGCGAACAAGGTTTCGGCGTCCTGGCCAGCCTTGCTGAGGATCTCCAGCAGGCGCACGGCGCTGTAGATACCGTCGTCGAAACCGTACCAGCGCTCCTTGATGAAGATGTGCCCGCTCATTTCACCGGCCAGCAGCGAGCCGGTCTCTTTCATTTTTTTCTTGATCAGCGAGTGACCGGTCTTCCACATCAAGGCGCGGCCACCGTACTGCTCGATCAACGGTGTCAGGCGGCGGGTGCATTTGACGTCGAAGATGATCTCGGCGCCCGGGTTGCGCTCGAGTACATCCTGGGCAAACAGCATCAGCAGACGGTCGGGATAGACGATGTTGCCGGTGTTGGTCACCACGCCCACGCGGTCGCCGTCGCCGTCGAACGCCAGGCCGATATCGGCACCGGTTTCCTTGACCTTGGCGATCAGGTCGACGAGGTTTTCAGGCTTGCCCGGGTCGGGATGGTGATTGGGGAAGCTGCCATCGACGTCGCAGAACAGTGGGATGACCTCGCAGCCCAAGGCTTCGATCAGCTGGGGGGCGATGACCCCGGCGGCGCCGTTGCCGCAGTCGACCACGACCTTCAGCGGCTTGGCCAGCTTGATGTCGGCGGTGATCTGCTGGAAGTAGCGCTCGAGAATCTCGACCTTTTCGACACGGCCTTCGCCGCGGGACAGGTCGTTGGTGCGCAGACGGGTCAGCAGGGCCTGGATCTGCTCGTTGGCGAGCGTGTCGCCGGCGATGACGATCTTGAAGCCGTTGTAGTCAGGCGGATTGTGGCTGCCGGTCAGCATCACCCCGGATTTGCCCGCCAGCACGTTGGCGGCGTAGTACAGGGCAGGTGTCGGCACCAGGCCGACATCGCTGACCTGGCAACCGGCCTCGGCCAGGCCCTTGATCAGCTGTTCGACCAGCATCGGGCCCGAGAGGCGGCCATCACGGCCGACCGAAACCTGGGGCTCTCCCTGGGCCAAGCTCTGGGCGCCAATGGCGCGGCCGATCCAGTAGGCCGTCTCGCCGGTCAGCGTCTTTCCAACCACGCCACGGATGTCATAGGCGCGGAAGATGCTGTCGGGCAGCGCGGGTGCCGGTTGGGCCATGTCGTTCATCTCTGGAAGCTCCAATAGTCAAAGGCTGTCCGGGCGGACAAAAACTGAACGCTTGGACGACGTTTTGGCCAGAGAGTTCGCCATCCATGGCCCCAATGGTCGTGCCAGCGGCTCAGTGACTGCCCGAATGACCGAAGCCGCCAGCACCGCGCTGGCTTTCGTCGAAGGCCTCGACGATGTCGAAATGCGCCTGTACCACGGGCACCAGCACCAGCTGCGCAATGCGCTCGCCGACGGCGATGGTGAACGGGGTCTGGCCGCGGTTCCAGCAGGAGACCATCAGCTCGCCCTGGTAGTCCGAGTCGATCAGGCCGACCAGGTTGCCCAGCACGATGCCGTGCTTGTGACCGAGCCCCGAGCGCGGCAGGATCAGCGCGGCAAGGCCTGGATCGCCGATGTAGATCGACAGCCCGGTAGGGATGAGCAGGGTCTGGCCTGGCTCGAGCACGGTGTCCTGCTGGAGCATCGCGCGCAGGTCGAGGCCGGCGGAGCCGGGGGTGGCGTACTGCGGCAGCGGGAAGTCGCCGCCGATGCGCGGGTCGAGAATCTTGGCTTGTAGAGCGTGCATGTAAACGTATCAGACCTGATTGAGCCGTTCGGCGATGAAGGCGACCAGCTGGCGGGCGATCTTGCCCTTGCTGGTCTGCGCAAAGAGGGTTTCGTGCTGCTGGCGGTCGATCACGGTCAGGGCGTTTTCCTCGCTGTTGAAGCCGATGCTGGGGTTGGCCACATCATTGGCGACGATCAGGTCGAGGTTCTTGTCCTTGAGCTTGCGCGTTGCGTAATCGAGCAGATGTTCGGTCTCGGCGGCAAAGCCGACGCTGAACGGACGGTCGGGGCGACCGGCAATGGTGGCAAGGATATCCGGATTGCGCACCATCTGCAGCAGCAAGCCGTCGCCGGTCGTAGGGTCTTTCTTGAGTTTCTGCGAGGCAACGACCTCGGGGCGGTAGTCCGCAACCGCTGCAGAAGCGATCAGCAGGTCGCACGGCATGGCCGCTTCGCACGCCGCGAGCATATCCCGCGCGCTCACCACGTCGATGCGGTTGACCCGGTCAGGGGTCGACAGGTGTACCGGCCCCGTCACGAGGGTCACCCGGGCACCGGCTTCCGCGGCCGCTTCGGCCAGCGCAAAGCCCATCTTCCCAGAGCTATGATTGGTGATGTAGCGCACCGGATCGATGTTTTCCTGGGTAGGTCCCGCCGTGATCAGTACATGCTTGCCGGTCAGTGACTGGCGCTTGAAGGTTTCGGCCGCGCACCAGGCGAGGTCGGTCGCCTCGAGCATGCGTCCCAGGCCGACATCGCCACAGGCCTGGCTGCCGGAGGCCGGGCCGAACACCTGGATGCCTCGGCTTTGCAGCAGTTCCAGGTTGGCCTGGGTAGCCGGGTCGCGCCACATGGCCTGGTTCATCGCCGGGGCGACGGCCACGGTGGCGTCGGTGGCCAGCACCAGAGTGGTCAGCAGGTCGTCGGCCATGCCCTGCGCCATGCGCGCCATGAGGTCGGCGGTGGCGGGGGCGATCAGCACCAGGTCGGCCCACTTGGCCAGCTCGATATGCCCCATGGCCGCTTCGGCGGCCGGGTCGAGCAGGTCCATGTGGACTGGGTGACCGGACAGCGCCTGCAGGGTCAGCGGGGTGATGAACTCGGCGCCGCCACGGGTCATGACGACACGCACTTGCGCGCCATGTTCCAGGAGCCGGCGGATCAGCTCGGCACTTTTGTAGGCGGCAATGCCGCCACCCACGCCGAGAACGATGCGTTTGCGATACAGCCGCTGCATAGGCTTTGCCTTTTGTTCAGTGAAAGCACGCGACGACGAGCGCTACCTGCGGCAGATCGTCGCTGTAAACGGGACGAAGTAGATTAACACAGCGCCCAAACGCGCCGCAGTAACCCAAAGGAGCGTGTATGCAGATCAGGGAGTGGCCGCCGACCGAGCGGCCAAGGGAAAAGTTGCTGAAGCAGGGTGCGTCGAGCCTGTCGGATGCCGAGTTGCTGGCGGTGTTTCTGGGGTCGGGGGTGCCGGGACTGAACGTGGTGGACCTGGCACGCGGGCTGCTGGCGCGATTCGGCGGGTTGAGGCAGTTTCTGGAGGCCGACAAATCCGCGCTGTTGCGTGAGGCTGGCCTGGGACCGGTCAGGTACAGCCAGTTGCAGGCGGTGATGGAGATCGGACGGCGGCATTTGCGTGGAAATATCGAAAAGGTTTCAGCCTTGGAGAGCGCCACTGCGGTCAAGCACTACCTCAAGTCCATGCTACGGCATGAGCCTAGCGAGGCCTTTGGCTGCCTGTTCCTGGACAACAAGCATCGCCCACTGGACTTCGAAATCCTCTTTCGAGGCACCATCAACTACGCTACTGTCCACCCACGCGAGGTGGTCCGGCGCTCGCTGACGCACAATGCCGCGGCTGTGATCCTTTGTCACAATCACCCCTCAGGAGATTCGACTCCCAGTCAGGCTGACGTAGACATCACCCTTGTGCTCAAGAAGGCCTTGAGCATTGTCGACGTGCGCGTACTCGACCACATCATCATCGGTGACGCAGAGCCGCTGTCGATGGCAGAGCGAAAGTTGATCTGAACGCTGTCTTGCGGATTCCGGCCTTCTACTGAAGGCTGGGTACGACGCAGACGGCTGATGTAGCACGAAGTGTACGCAGACCGAAGAGCACGATCACCACCATGATTAACCCTGCACCTATGGCTATACCAAACCCTGCCCGTGCGCCATAGGCGTCAATGACCAGTCCCGCAAATACGCCCCCGAGCGCTACGCCGATGCTGATGCCCGTCGTCATCCATGTGAAGCCTTCGGTGATCCGGGCCGCTGGAAGAATGATCGTACCGAGATTCATGACCACAACCATCGTCGGCGCAAACGACACACCTGCCACAAAGAGCATCACGGAAAGAAGGTAGACGTCTGGCGAGAAGATGGGTAATGCGGCTGTTGCTGCCGTTACCAGCACGCCAACCAGGAATTGCTTTTCAATGGGCAAGGACACTTTGAATGCGCCGAACGTCAAGCCTGCGATCATCGAGCCGAGCGCATAGGCTGCCAGGATGAAACTGGCCGATTCTGGCCAGCCTTGTGCATTGGCAAAGGCAACCACCGCCACGTCGATTGATCCGCCAATCATGCCCATCGTCATGAGAGCCAGAACGATAGTCCGGACACCGGGGATAAGCAGGGTTGATCTGGCGTTCCCCGCAATGGCCAAGACGACCTTCGGTTCAGTCTGTCGTTGAGATAAAAAAGCCGCCACGCCGATGACCAGCAGCAGCGCAGCAACAAGTGGACCGGCTTCTGCAAGAAAACGTGTGCTCAGAACGATTGCCAGAGGTGGGCCGATAATAAAAGCGAGTTCAGTGAGCACCGTGTCCAGTGAGAAGGCGGTGTGTAATTTCTGGTTACCACGGAAGAGCTGTGTCCAGCGTGCTCTTGTCATGGCGGGCATACTGGGCATCAGGCCCGCCGATGCCGCCAGTACAAAAAGCATAAACGCCGGGGCTTTCAGGTAAGCGGCAGCAATCAGCGCCAGCAGCATGCCAGTGCTCAAGGCGGTGACGCAGGGCAATACTCGGCGTTGGCCAAGCCGATCAACGAGTTTCGACACTTGTGGGCCGATAAGTGCATTCGCCAGTGTGAAGGTGCCAGCCACGGACCCCGCCAGCCAATACAGTCCCGTCTGCTGCACTAGCATGGTGATGATACCGATGCCGATCATTGCCTGGGGGAGGCGGGCGATGGAGCTCGCAATTATCAAGCCCTTGACCCCGGGAGTCGTCAGGAGTTCGCGGTAGGGATTAGTCATGGGGGCTCTCGCCTTGCATAAGCATATGGCTGAAGGCGTCGGCCAAGTATTTTCGGTTGTTGACGTCTTGCATCATCGTCAGATGATTGCCCGGAATGGAAATTGAGGTCATCGCAATGTCTGGTAAAAGTGTCTTCCAGCCCTCTTCCATATCAAGTCTTGCACATTCCAAGGCATGAAAATAATGAACACTGAAAGGGAGAAGTGTTGGCTTATACGCGCAAGCCATCCGTGAAAAGTGATGAATAGATTTCCACTTATGCACTTCCATCGAAGGAACTGCGTTTGAATCGTAGCCCCCGAGCTGCTGTGCTTTTGTGATCAGATCCACCCATTCATCGCCTTCATCCAAAGCGTCGAGCTTATGGCGTTCGGCTGCAGGCATCGCCGTTTTGGCATGGGCAATGAAATAGCGTTTATCACCGTGGTTGTTATAAGGCAGCTGATGTGGTGCGGGGACATCAATAAGGCCCAAAAAAGTGACATTTTCCCTGGCGCGCACCAGTGTATGCGCCATGGCATGCGCGAGGATTCCCCCAGATGAATACCCCGCAATCCGGTAAGGCCCGTCAGGCTGGATCGCCTGGATGACAGAAATCATTCTTTGCGCCATCTCTTCCATTGACCGGGGAAGAGGGTCGCCAATGGCCGACCATGGCAATACATGAATCGGACAGTCAGTACGAATTTGTTGCGCCAGGGCAACTGCATACGAGTAATCAGCCAACCCCGAGGGAACGAAGAAGAGAGAGGGCTCGGTCCCTGCAGCGCGCACGGTGATTGATCCGGCAGGCGGATTGAATACACACCGCTGCGCCATGTTTGAGGCAAAGTCAGCTAATCGCGGATAGTCGAAAAGGTCGCTCAGCGAACATCCCAAGCCATAATTCCTGACGTTTTGGATCAATTGCACAGCGTTGAGGGAATGACCGCCAAGCGCGAAGAAGTGGTCATGTCGACTGACACGCTCGACGCCCAGCAATCCAGACCAGAGCGCAGCCAAGAGCGTCTCGGTTTCACCTTGAGGGGCCTCAAACGCTGAATGGGCAAAGGCTTCGCCATCAGGAACCGGTAACGCGCGCCGATCCAGCTTGCCATTAGGTGTGAGCGGCAATTGTTCAATGAGTACGAAAGCAGATGGCACCATATAGTCGGGCAAGCGCTCACTTAGATAATCACGAAGGTGTCCTGCAAGCGGTGAACTCGACGTTGAACAGCTAGTGGATTTGAAAGCGTCAGGCTTGGCCACTACATAAGCGACCAAGCGCTTGTCTGGATCCACACCTTGCACCTCGACAAACGCCTCGTGGATCGAGGAATGCTGGGTCAGCCTGGCGGCGATTTCAGCTGGCTCGATCCGCAAGCCCCGTAGCTTGACCTGATCGTCATTGCGACCCAGAAACACCAGGTCTCCATTGGCCAGGTAGCGGGCCAGGTCACCTGTCTTGTACATGCGTGCGTTGGGCTTGCCTGCGAACGGATCCAGCAAGAACCGTTCAGCCGTTGGTTTCGCAAGATTCAAATAGCCACGCGCGACTCCCATTCCTCCGATATACATCTCTCCCACCGCTCCCATCGGGACAGGTTCACCTCGCGTGTCCAGCAGGTAAATGCGTGTGTTCGGAATTGGACGGCCTATCGGGACCGGGTCGACGTCATCAGCGCAGCAACGATGGACCGCAGCCCAGATGGTCGCCTCGGTCGGGCCGTATTCATTGAACAGCGCAACTCCTGGCAATGCTGATCTAAGGTCTTGAATCAAGGAGGCTGGACATTCTTCACCTGCCACGATCATGTGACGAAGTAATCCAACCCCGAATTTGGCGACGTGCGGCAGGAGCGCTCTGGCCAGCGATGGTACCAGCAGCACCGAGGTAGCGTGGTTCTCACTCAACAGGCGACTAATGCTGTAAGGGTCCACGATGGTTTTGCGCTGGACTAGACATAAGGCACCCCCAGTCGTCAGCGTTCCGAAGATGCCTGCTGCGGAACTGTCGAATGCCATTGATGACAGGAGCAAAAAGACGCTGTCCGGCGTTGTCTTGTAGAGCGTCGTTCTTGCCAGCGTCGAGGTGATCAATCCACGGTGTTCGATCATTACGCCCTTGGGTTGTCCTGTCGAACCTGAGGTGTAGATGATGTAAGCGAGATGGCGGGATGTGAGGCCGGGTAGCCGAAGATCGGCATCCGCGTGAGTCAATGGGTTTGTCAGTGTGTCATTGAAATCAAGCACGGTATGAAGCTGCAATGCGTCGCCCAGCGCCTGCCGCCCAACCGCATCGACCAGTACCAGGACCGGTGCGGCATCGGCAAGCATGTAAGTCAGCCGATCGCCGGGATAGGCCGGGTCCAGGGGCACGTAAGCGCCGCCTGCTTTCAGGGCCGCCATGAGACCAACGATCATGTCCGCAGGACGCTCGACACAGATTGCTATACGTTGGTCTGGCCTAATCCCTAGCTCGACCAGCCCGTGTGCCAGTCGATTGGCTCTGGCATTGAGCTCACCGTAACTGAGGGTTCCTCCCTCGAATATCAATGCCATCGCCTCTGGACTACGCGCCACCTGCGCTTCAAACAGATGGTGAATGCATGCATTGTTCGGATAGGGGGCATCCGTCGCGTTCCACGTATTGAGTAGCAAGGTACGCTCATGCAGCGGCAGAATGTCCAGCTGTCGAACCGGGAGCTGCGGCGAGTGTTCCAAAGCCTGCGCCAGGCTCTCCAGAGCCCGCTCCATATAGCCGCAGACCCGATCGGGGTCGAACGGCGTGACAACCTGGGCTGTCAATCCCAGTGAGTGGCGGACATCTTCCACGGACACTGTGAAGGGATAGTTGGTCCGTTCCTGCTCATTCAAACATGCGGCGCCTGGTAGTCGTTCCAAGACTTGGGCAAGGGTGTTCTCGCCCGACAGATCATTGTGCCGATAATTGAGCAATGCGCTGAACAGAGGTGTGCCCGTAATTACCCCACTGCATCGCTGTGCCAATGCCAGCGACGCGTGTTCATGGGCAAGTAACTCAGCAAGTCGAGCATGTGCCTGGTGAACACTTGTGGTGGTATCGATGTCGCCAGAGTCAAGTCGGATCGGCAGGGTGTTGATGAACATCCCCATGGCACTGTCTGATCCATGACCCGCATGCATGCGTCCAAACAGTACCGTACCAAATACGACCTTTTCCTGGCCGCTGATGCGTGCGAGCACCTGAGCAAAGGCGACGTGACACAGGCTGGCGAGACTCACATTCAAGCGCTTGGCTTGGGCCCGCAGTCGATCATTGAGTTGGGCCGAGACACTGCGGTGGGTCTGATTGACCTGTGCACCGTCCAGATGCACTTGCGCCAATCCAAATGGCAGCGTCGGCTCTTCCACGTCGACCAGCATCGATTTGAAAAAGCGCTCATGATCATCTACACGCTTGCCCGATCTCACCTGGCCGATCAGATTACGGAACGGCTGAGGCGAAGACAGCGTCTCACCACGATTGGTAAGGAAAGCTTTAACTTCGAGATAGAAGAACTGCAGGGAGGATGCATCGTCAATCAGGTGATGCTGCAGCTGCATCAGCATGAAACGGTCTGCTGCAGGATCGCGGGCAACAATGAAGCGCAGCACTGGCGCCTGGGTCAGGTCAATGCGATGCCGGCATGAATCAAAGCGCCATGACAGTTGTTCGGCAACGGGGCCGTCGGCCAGATCGAGGACGACCTCGGTGACTGACAAGGGCGCTTGCCGCCAGACGACTTGCACAGCCTGGGACAATCCTTCCCAGACAAACGCCGTACGCAAAATATCATGACGGTTCACGACCTGTTGAACTGCGTCCAGATACCGTTCCAATACTTCACGATCGGCAAAGGCCATTTGTGTAACCAGCAGATAGGGATCGCCGTCTTTCGCCAACATGTGGTGGAACAGGATGCCGTCTTGCATGGGTGAGAGCGCGTAAATATCCTGGATGTTCGCTGCCCCGCCAGGAACCCTTGAAGTGATCAGGTCGATGTCAGACTGGGTGAGATCTACCAACGGCAGCAGTTCCGGCGTGATGACTGACGTTCCAGGCTCGATGAGGTTTGGCGGGACCAGCACCTCTTCGTGCTGCCTGAGAGTGCTGGCCAGAACCGACAACACGGGCTTCTGGAACACATCACGTACGGCAAGGCTCAGGCCTTGGCGGCGTAGCCGCTCAAGCAGGCGTACGGCCATGAGCGAATGCCCGCCGAGCGCGAAAAAGTTGTCATGTCGACCCACCTGGTCAACGCCAAGCAGCTCTGACCAGGCTCCGGCGAGGACGGCTTCCATCTTGTCCTGTGGCGCCTCGTAGGCCGCATGGGCAAATGTGGCCTGCGAAGGAACCGGCAACGCCTTGCGATCGAGTTTGCCGTTGGCCGTCAGTGGTAAGTTATCCAGGCGTACGTAGGCAGATGGCACCATGTATTGGGGTAGACCTGCACTCAGATAATCACGGAGTGTTTGGGTCAATGCCAAGCCATGCTCAGCATCCACTGGCGTGTCATGCTCCACGATGTATGCAACCAGCCGCTTGTCGTCAGTTCGTCCTTGCGCCACCACCACTGCCTGGTAAACGGATGGATGCTTGGCCAACCGGGCCGCGATTTCACCCAGCTCGATCCGGTATCCGCGGATCTTGACCTGGTCATCATTACGGCCCATGAATGCCAGATTGCCGTTCGCAAGGTAACGGGCCAAGTCTCCAGACCGGTACATGCGAGCGCCAGCCTTGCCCACGAAAGGGTCGTTCAGGAAGCGCTCTGCCGTTAGACCAGGACGATTCAGGTATCCACGCGCCACACCGGCGCCTCCTATGTACATTTCACCCACAACCCCTATCGGAACAGGCTTGCCATCGGCGTCCAGAAGATAAAGATTCAAATCCGGCAAGCATCGACCGATTACGCTATCGATGTGCTCCGCATCGGTTGAAGACACTGGGTACCAGGTGACGTGGACCGTGGTTTCCGTGATTCCATACATGTTCACCAGTTGTGGCATGAATTCATCGCGTCCCTGGTACCAGTCGCGCAGGGTCGACGGCTGCAGCGCTTCGCCTCCAAAGATGACGTAGCGCAATGAGTCCGATGACGGTTTTACATGCTCGATCAAAGCGGTGAAGGCACTGGGGGTCTGGTTCAAGACAGTGATGCCCTGCTCGTCTATCAGCCGATAGAACGCCTCTGGCGCGCGGGTGATGGCCTGCGGCACCAACACCACCTTGCCTCCGTGGCGAAGCGCTCCCCATAGTTCCCAGACCGAGAAGTCGAAGGCAAAGGAGTGGAACAGGCACCAGGTGTCGCTGGAGCTAAAACCGAATGCGGAGTGTGTCGTGTCGAACAGGCGTACCAGCTGAGCATGTTCAACCATCACCCCTTTGGGCTGTCCGGTCGAGCCTGAGGTGTAGATGATGTAAGCAAGGTTGCCGGGGGTAAGGCCGGGCACTTCAGGGTTGGCGTCTGCCTCAGCGAAGACTTCACGAGGATCGAGCACGAGATGATCCTGCAGCGCCTCCCCGAGCACCCGTCGCCCAGTCGCATCAGCCAGTACCAGTACCGGCGCTGTATCGGCGAGCATGAACGTCAGTCGCTCTTTCGCATTCTCCGGATCGAACGGCACATAGGCGCCGCCTGCCTTCAGGACCGCTATCAGGGCGACAACCATCGCCGGGGAGCGCTCGACGCAGATCACTATCCGGTGCTCAGGCCTGACGCCCAGCGCCATCAGCCGGTGTGCTAGCCGATTAGCCCTGGCATTAAGCTCGTCATAGCTGAGCGTGTGTTCTTCAAACACCACCGCCGTGGCTTCAGGACTGCGTGCAACGTGTGCCTCGAACAGCTCATGGATGCACGAGTGGGGTGGAGAGGTCTCATCTCTCAAGGTCCACCTCTCGAGTAGCAATCTGCGTTCAGAGTCATCGATCAGGTCTAACTGGTTTACCGGCTGGCGCTCATCCTTGGCCATCGCGGCGAGAACGGTCATCAGGTAGCCCACATGGCGCTCGACGGTGGCAGCGTCGAACAACGCAGTCGAATACGTGAGAGCCCCAACGATGTGATCCTCTACCGGGGCTAGGCTCAGTTCCAGGTCGAAGCGGGCCACCTCATAGGCAGAATCAACGGGGCTGGTTTCAAGTCCTGGTGAGGTCCATTTGCCTGCATCGTGGGTTTGCCAAGCAAATACCACTTGGAACAGTGGCGTATGGCTCAATCCCCTTGGAGGCTGCGTGATCTCTACCACCTGCTCAAAGGGCAGATCCTGATGATCCTGGGCCTCCAAAACCCGCCTGCGCACTCGCTCGATGAGCTGCGCAACGCTGGGGTTGTCACCAAGATCAACTCGCAGTGCCAGAGTATTGACGAAAAAGCCGAGCAACGGCTCGATCTCGCCGTGGCTCCGGTTGGCACTCGGCACCCCAATGACAATATCTTCTTGGCCCGACAGACGCGAGAGAACTACCGCCCATGCCGACAGCAGGGTCATGAACAGTGTCACACCCTGTTGCTCACCAAAGCGCTTGAGCGCGCTTGTCAGCGTTGCGCTCACTGCAATTGGCACAGAAGCGCCAGTCAGACACTGTTGCTCAGGCCGACGCTGATCCGTTGGCAGATCGAGCAGCGCCGGAGCATCGATCAGCGCCTGCTTCCAATAGGCAGCCTGCTCATTCAAGCGATCCCCAGACAGCCATAGCCTCTGCCAGGCAGCATAGTCCGGATACTGAATCGCCAGCGGTGGCAGTGGATTGGCCTGATGGCGGCTGAAAGCGGTGTACAGAGAACTCAACTCAGCCAGCAGAATGCCGAGTGACCAGCCATCCGAGACAATGTGATGCTGCGTGATCAGCAAGACGTGTTCATCGGTGGATGAGTCGACGGATGCCCGGACCAGGCATGCTCGAATCAGCGGCCCTGTCTCCAGGTCAAAGGGAGCCTGAGCTTCGTCGGTGCAAAGTATCGCAAGCGCCGTCTCGGCGCCCGTTCGCTTGCTCGTTTCAGGGAGGTTGATACGGCGTAACGGCAAACCCGGATCACAGGCCAATAGCCGGACTTCGACCTCGCCCTCTCTGATGGCGAAGACCGAGCGCAGTACTTCATGACGCGACCATAGTGCATCCAGCGCCTGCTGCAAGGCGATGACGTCCAGTTGGCCGCGCAACTTCAGAGCCAAAGGAATGTGGTAAGCGTCGCTGATGCTACTGTCGAGTTGCGCAAGAAACCACAGCCTCTGCTGAGCAAAAGACGGCAGCAGCGGCTTGTCGCGCGTGAAGGGTCTGATCGATGGGTGTACCACGGCGCCAGCATGGCGCTGGGTCTCGATCGCCAAAGCAATCGCCTCAAGCGTTGGGGCAGCGAACAATATGGCGAGCTGCAAGTCAGCGCCCAAGTTGGCTATCCGGCTGCGCAGCCGCACAGCCAAGAGTGAGTGTCCGCCCAGGGCAAAGAAGTTGTCATGGCGACCCACCTGATCAACTCCTAGCAACTCTGACCAGATTCTGGCAAGGGCGACCTCAATCTCGCCTGACGGGGCCTGGTAGGGTGCATGGGCGAATGCATCCTCCTGCGGCGATGGCAACGCCTTGCGATCAAGCTTTCCATTGGTCGTCAGGGGGAAGCTGTCCATGCGTACGTAGGCGGTCGGCACCATGTAGTCAGGTAAAACGCCACTCAGATAATCACGCAGCACTCCTGTCGGTTGCGTCCCGGGCCCGGTACTCTGGGCCACGATGTACGCAACCAGTCGCTTGTCGCTTTCCTCGCCTTGCGCCACCACCACCGCCTCACGCACCGAGGGGTGCTCGGTCAATCGGGCCGCAATTTCACCCAGCTCGATCCGAAATCCCCGAATTTTGACTTGATCGTCGTTGCGGCCCATGAACGCCAGTTCGCCGTTTGCCAGATAACGGGCCAAGTCTCCTGAGCGGTACATGCGTGCATCACGTCTGTCCGCGAAGGGGTCGTGCAGAAACCTTTCCTCTGTCAGCGCGGGGCGGTTCAGGTAGCCGCGCGCAACACCGGCGCCTCCTATGTACATCTCGCCGACGTCTCCCAGCGGGACAGGCTTGCCATCGGTGTCCAGAAGATAAAGATTCAAATCCGGCAGGCATCGACCGATCACACTGTCGGCTTGCTGTGCGTCGGCGCGAGACAATGGGTAGTAGGTGACATGAACCGTGGTTTCAGTGATCCCATACATGTTAACCAACTGCGGCACGGCCCCATCCCGTCCCTCATACCACTTGCGCAGAGTCGATGACGCAAGCGCCTCGCCGCCAAGGATGACGAAGCGCAGCTGGTCCATCGAGGGCTTCATATGTTCCATCAAAGCGGCAAAGGCACTGGGGGTCTGGTTCAGGACAGTGATGCCTTGCTCGCGAATCAACTGATAGAACGCTTCTGGCGCGCGGGTGATGGCCTGGGGCACCAGCACTAACGTGCCCCCATAGCGAAGGGCTCCCCACAGTTCCCAGACAGAAAAGTCAAAGGCAAACGAGTGGAAAAAGCACCAGATGTCGCCGGAGCCGAAATCAAAGGCGGAGTGTGTGGTGTCGAACAAGCGCACGACTTGAGCATGCTCGACCATGACCCCTTTCGGTTGCCCGGTGGAACCCGAGGTGTAGATGATATAAGCGAGATGACTAGAGCGCAGGTCGACAACCTCGGGGTTGATAGCGACCTCACCGTAGATGTCACAGGGATCGAGCACGGTGTGGCCCTGCAGGGCAGCCCTGAGTGCGCGGCGCCCGGCCGTGTCAGCCAGCACGAGTACCGGAGCCGCATCGGCGAGCATGAACGCCAGTCGCTCACCCGTGTTCTCCGGATCGAGTGGGACATAGGCGCCGCCTGCCTTCAGGATCGCCATCAGGCCGACGATCATCGCCGGGGAGCGCTCGACGCAGATCGCTACGCGCTGATCTGGCCTGATACCCAACGCAATCAGCCGGTGCGCGAGCCGATTAGCCCTGGCGTTGAGTTCACCATAGCTGAGAGGCTCTCCTTCGAAGACCAGCGCCGTGGACTCGGGGTCGCGTGCAACCTGTGCCTCGAATAGATGATGAATACAGGAGTGAGCAGTAGGGTCAGACGTCGCAGGGCTATGCATCCTTGCCTCCAGGATGATTACTTGTTGTTCGCCCGCTTACGCCTACATCCTGTAATAGTGGGCGGAAATTTAAGTCATTGAGCTGTGTTTGCCGATTAATTCATCGATAATCAGTTTTGCTAAATGTGGCTCTGAATTTCATCAGCTGTAACCGTCTTCCCCTGAGCCATCAAAGTCAATCAAGACAGCAGGCTGATGTGGATAGGACTTGCCTCAGATGCAGTCCGAATATGAGCATTTGGAGTAAGCCCGAAGAGAGTGGGGCGCCTGAAACCGGGCGTTTAGCGTCAAATCGAAGGGTACAGAGCTGTGGTCGAAGATGTGGAGCCGTTAACATGCGGATGCATGTTTATACCGGTCCCAAGAGAAAATTACACAGTGTTTGTGGTGATTTTAAACATAGTGTCTAAAGCGGGCCGAGGAACGCAGGATTATACCTACATGCCAATTAAAAACCCGCATAGATGCGTCAGTAAACAATGCTCGTAGTAGTTTGGGGTCAGGTGCGCTTATAATTTTGGCATTCGGCCATCGCCGAAGAAATCTTCAGCGATGGCGAGAGAAACCAAACGACCGGATCGAGAAACGGCTCTATCTTCCCTCGTGGGCGGCCATGGCCTAGCGGGTGGCCGAAACCGTGGAAAAGTCCTGGCGCCCAAACGGACTCACCTTGTACCCCTCGACGCCCTGGCGAGCCAGGACCGCCGCGGTCGGGTGCGCGAGGGGGAGCCACAGGGCCTGCTGCTGAATCAGCGCCTGGGCCTGCTGGTACAGGCGGCTGCGTACGCTCTGGTCGTTGGTGGTGCGGCCAGCGCTGATCAGCTGGTCCAGGCGGTTGTCGCAGTAGCGGGCGAAGTTGGTGCCGGACTTGACCGCCGAGCAGGCGAATTGCGGGGTCAGGAAGTTGTCCGGGTCACCGTTGTCGCCCGCCCAGCCCATGAACAGCAAGTCATGCTCACCCGCCTTGGCACGGCGGATCAGTTCGCCCCACTCGATCACGCGGATCTCGGCCTTGATGCCGACCTTGGCAAGGTCGGCCTGCAGCAATTGAGCCCCCAGGTTCGGGTTGGGATTGAGCAGGCTGCCCGACGGGCGGGTCCAGATCGTGGTGCTGAAGCCATCGGGCAGGCCGGCCTTGGCTAGCAGTACCTGGGCTTTTTTCAGGTCGGTGCTGTAGCCGGGCAGGTCCTTGGCATAGCTCCAGGTATTGGGCGGGTACGGGCCACTGGCCGCGGTGCCGGTATCCTCGAACACGGCCTTGAGGTAGCTCGGCTTGTCGAACGCCAGGTTGATCGCCTGACGCACCTCGGGCTTGTCCAGCGGCGGATGCTGGCTGTTGATGGCGACGAACGCGGTCATGAAGGCCGGGGTGCTCTCGACCTTCAGGCTGGTGTCCTTGCCGGCCTCGGCGATGTCCAGCGGCTTGGGCGAGAGCGCGATCTGGCACTCATTGCGCTTGAGCTTCTGCAGGCGCACGTTGGCGTCCGGTGTGATGGCGAAGATGAGCGGGTCGACCGCAGGCTTGCCGGCAAAGTAGTCCGGGTTGGCGCGGTAGCGCACCACCGCGTCCTTCTGGAAGCGCTGGAACACGAACGGCCCGGTGCCGATCGGCTGGCTGTTGAGTTTTTCCGGGGTGCCGGCCTTGAGCAGCTGGTTTGCGTACTCGGCGGAGTAGATCGAGGCAAAGCCCATGCTCAGGGTTGCGAGGAAGGTCGCATCGGGGTGATCCAGGGTAAAGCGCACGGTCTGCGGGTCGGGCGCCTCGATCGACTTGATCAGGCTCGGCAGTTGCAGGGACTGGGCATGCGGGTAGCCGGCCGCGGCGAGTTTATGCCATGCGTGGGCGGGGAACAGCATGCGCTCGAAGCTGAACAGCACGTCGTCGGCGTTGAGCGCGCGGGTCGGCTTGAAGTACTTCGCGGTGTGGAATTTCACCTCCGGGCGCAGCTTGAAGTCGTAGACCAGGCCATCGTTCGACACCGTCCAGCTTTCCGCCAGGCTGGGTACCACCTTGCCTTGCCCGGCGTCGAACTCGACCAGGCGGTTCATCAGTACATCGGCCGAGGCGTTGGTGGTGGTCAGCGAGTTGTACTGGACCACATCGAACCCTTCGGGGCTGGCCTCGGTGCAGACGCTCAGGGGGCCGGCGATGGCAGCCGCAGAGGCGAACAGGGTGGTGAACAAGAGGGGAAGGGCGGCGGCGCGCATGGTGGCTCCTTGGCTGATCAATGGCCCATCTGCCAGTGCAGTCTGGAAACGTCCTACCCTAGAGTGCGCATTGGCAAATGACCACACCCTTTTTTACAAATCCTGCGACGAGCGGTCGACAGTCCTGCAGCCGTGTCGCTATGCTGGCCGGGCGCGTCCTGCCTCTGGGCAAAAACAGATATTCTGTTGTTGTGGCGTAGTCTTTCTGGTATAAAGCAGCGCTCTTTTCTAGGGGCTCGGCCTGTCGCTTGCGCGAATCCGGTCGATAAGACCCCGACGAAACACGGCGCCTGGCGCCAAAGACTGAGAGATTAAGCGGCCAACCCATGCCGGGTTGGGCATGTGGTTTTAGAGGGCTGAGGCATGTCGAGAGTCTGTCAAGTTACCGGTAAGGGTCCGGTAACTGGGAACAATATTTCCCACGCAAACAACAAAACCCGTCGTCGTTTCCTGCCGAACCTGCAGCATCATCGCTTCTGGGTCGAGTCTGAGAAGCGTTTCGTGCGTCTGCGCGTTTCCGCCAAGGGCATGCGTATCATCGACAAGCGCGGCATTGATGTCGTACTGGTCGAAATTCGCCGTAACGGCGCCAAGGTTTAAGGGAGACAATCATGCGTGAATTGATCCGTCTGGTATCGAGTGCTGGCACTGGCCACTTCTACACCACCGACAAGAACAAGCGCACTACTCCGGACAAGATCGAGATCAAGAAATATGATCCGGTCGTCCGTAAGCACGTGGCGTACAAGGAAGCCAAGATCAAGTAATTGATCCGGCGACCAGAAAAACCCGCATTCATTGAATGCGGGTTTTTTTTTGCATCGAACGAGGGCGGGTCAGCCGATTCGCAGATCGGTGATGAAGCCTTCGTCGACAAGGACGAATACCCGGTCACCTCTTTTGTCGTGGGTGGCCGGGTCGGTCGGGCCCACAACGATGGACATCCCGGTCATTTCCAGGATGTAGGTCTTGACGCTTGGTACATAACGCGTGCCGATCAGGTGCCTGACAGGGCCGAGAAGATCGATGCAGCTTTCCATGGTGAGATCCTCACAAGGTGGCGCTCCTGGATCTGGAGCGCTTTCATTGTGTAAGTGGGGGGTCTCACCCGCGCCGTATATAACTATCGATCAGGCCCGCTCGAACATCGCATAGATCTTGCGGCAGGGCTCGAGCACTTCCCATGTGCCCTTGAATCCCGCCGGGATGACGAAACGGTCGCCGCTGCGCAGGGTCTTGGCGCCACCCGCCTCATCTCGCAGCACGGAAACGCCCTGGACGATCTCGCAGTACTCATGCTCGGTATAGTTCACCGTCCATTGGCCCACCGCGCCTTCCCACACCCCTGCGGCGAACTGACCACACGGACTGGCGTAGTGGTTGTAGACAACCTGGTCCGGGTTGCCCTTGAGGATCTTCTCGGCGGCTGGGCGGTAGCGTTCGGCTTCGGTGAGGGCATGGGCGAAGTCGATAATGGTGTCGATACTCATGAGAGTGTCCGCTTGTTGTTTAATAAAATGCACATATGACGGCTTTACAGCGGTTTGTGTCAAATATATTGATAGTTCACACAGGGTGGTTTAGGGTAGCACTGGCCTGTTGCGCGTTCGTCGCCAGGTCCGAATTTCTGACAGCGCCCGTGAGTCCTCAGTGCGGCGTTGCACCTTCACAACAGAGGAGTTTCGTATGACCACCCTGACGCGAGCGGACTGGGAACAGCGTGCCCAACAATTGAACATCGAAGGCCGTGCTTTCATCAATGGCGAGTACACCGCCGCCGCATCCGGTGAAACCTTCGAGTGCGTCAGCCCGGTCGATGGCCGCTTCCTGGCCAAGGTCGCCAGTTGTGACGCCGCCGACGCCCAGCGTGCCGTTGAAAACGCTCGCGCTACCTTCGATTCCGGCGTGTGGTCACGCCTGGCACCGGCCAAGCGAAAGGCCGTGCTGATCCGCTTCTCCGACCTGCTGCGGCAGAACGTCGAAGAGCTCGCGCTGCTCGAAACCCTCGACATGGGCAAGCCGATCGGTGACTCCTCGGCCATCGACATTCCCGGCGCTGCCGGGGCCCTGCGCTGGACCGCAGAAGCCATCGACAAGGTCTACGACGAGGTAGCGCCGACCCCTCATGACCAGCTAGGCCTGGTCACCCGCGAGCCGGTAGGCGTGGTCGCAGCCATCGTGCCCTGGAACTTCCCCTTGCTAATGGCCAGCTGGAAACTCGGCCCGGCATTGGCCACCGGTAACTCGGTGGTGCTCAAGCCGTCCGAAAAATCTCCGCTGACCGCCATCCGCATCGCCCAGCTGGCCATCGAGGCGGGTATCCCGGCCGGTGTGCTGAACGTGCTGCCTGGCTACGGCCACACGGTTGGCAAGGCCCTGGCCCTGCACATGGACGTGGATACCTTGGTGTTCACCGGCTCGACCAAGATCGCCAAGCAGTTGATGATCTATGCGGGCGAGTCGAACATGAAGCGTGTCTGGCTCGAAGCCGGCGGCAAGAGCCCGAACATCGTGTTCGCCGACGCCCCCGACCTGAAAGCCGCCGCCGAGGCAGCGGCCAGCGCCATCGCCTTCAACCAGGGCGAGGTCTGCACTGCGGGCTCGCGTCTGTTGGTCGAGCGTTCGATCAAGGACCAGTTCCTGCCCATGGTGGTCGAGGCCCTGAAGGCGTGGAAACCCGGTAACCCGCTGGATCCTGCCACTACTGTCGGTGCCCTGGTCGATACCCAGCAGATGAACACCGTGCTGTCCTATATCGAAGCGGGCCACAGCGATGGCGCCAAGCTGCTGATCGGCGGCAAGCGTATCCTTGAGGAAACCGGTGGTACCTATGTCGAGCCGACCATCTTCGACGGCGTGAGCAACGCCATGAAGATCGCCCAGGAAGAAATCTTCGGCCCGGTCCTTTCTGTACTGACCTTCGACACCGCCGAAGAAGCCATCGCCATCGCCAACGACACCCCTTATGGCCTGGCTGCCGGCGTGTGGACTGCCGACATCTCCAAGGCTCACCTGACCGCGCGCGCCCTGCGGGCCGGCAGCGTCTGGGTCAACCAGTACGACGGTGGCGACATGACCGCGCCGTTCGGCGGTTTCAAGCAATCGGGCAACGGCCGTGACAAGTCGCTGCACGCGCTCGACAAGTACACCGAGCTCAAGGCCACCTGGATCAAGCTGTAGGTCTGATCGCTGGAGGCTGATACAGCCGGGCCGGCCTTTGCCGTCCCGGCTGTTCTGTTTCTGCTGCGCAAGGTCTGGGAGGCTTTGATGCGTTGGGGAAGCTATTTTGCCGTGCTCGCGTCGGTGCTCAGCGTCGGCCTGGCGCTGGGCGTGAGCATGCCGCTGGTATCGTTGCGCCTGGAAAACTGGGGCTACGGCAGCTTTGCGATCGGCGTCATGGCGGCGATGCCGGCCATCGGCGTATTGCTGGGAGCGAGTCTCGCCAGTCGCCTGGCCGCTTGGGTCGGGGTGCCCAGCGCGATGCGCCTGTGCCTGTGGGGTGGTGCGCTGTCGATCGGCCTGCTGGCGCTGCTGCCCAGCTACCCCGTGTGGCTGGGCCTGCGCCTGTTGATCGGCATGTCCCTGACGGTGGTGTTCATTCTCGGGGAAAGCTGGATCAACCAGCTGGTGGTGGAGCACTGGCGTGGGCGCCTGGTGGCGCTGTATGGCAGCAGCTACGCACTGAGCCAGCTGGCAGGTCCGCTGGTGCTAGGGTTTCTCGGCTCCGAGGATGACTTCGGCTTCTGGTCGGCGACCAGCCTGTTGGTCTGCGCGCCATTGCTGCTGCTGGGACGCGGCGGCGCACCCAGCACCGAGGCCTGCAGCGTGACCTTGCGCGATCTGGCCGGTTTCTGCCGACGCTTGCCAGTGATCGCCTGGGCCATTGCCCTGTTCGCCGCGTTCGAGGCGATGATCCTGACGTTGTTGCCGGTGTACTGCCTGCAGCAAGGGTTCACCACGGAAGTGGCGCTGTTCATGGTCAGCACCGTCGTAGTGGGGGATGCGGTGCTGCAACTGCCGATTGGCGCGCTGGCTGACCGCATATCGCGGCGCACGCTGTTCAGCGGCTGTGCGCTGACGCTGCTGGTGTCGAGCCTGATGATTCCGGTACTGCTGCATACGCCTGGAATCTGGCCGCTTTGGGTATTGTTTGGCGCAAGTGCGGGGGGACTGTTCACCCTGTCACTGGTGCTCATTGGAGAACGATACCGTGACGACGCGCTGGTTCGGGCCAATGCGCATGTAGCGCAGCTGTGGGGCATCGGATGCTTGCTTGGGCCTTTGCTGGCAGGGGCTGGCAGCCAGTGGATCAGCGGGCACGCCTTGCCGCTGCTGATGGCGGCAGGGGCGTTTGGCCTGGTGTTGCTCACAAGACGGCGGGATGCATTCGAGCCTGCGCCTGCTTGAGCCGGCGCAGCTACAGCATCTTCTCCAACCCCACTGCCTTGCTCACCCAGGCATTGAACCGCCGCCACAACCCACCCGGCTCGGTGACAAGGGTGTGCATCCGTTCATTGTCTTCGGTCACCCAGACCAGCTTGTCGCCGATCAGCTGTGGCTGATAGCTCAGCGCCGGTGCCATGCCCTGGAGCGCCAGCTCGCGGGTGTACTCGGACAGCTTCGGGCTGTCCACCATCACCCCGACCTCCGTATTCCACAGCACCGAGCGGGGGTCGAAGTTGAAGGAGCCGATAAACGTCTTGCGCCGGTCCAGCACGATGGCCTTGCTGTGCAGGCTTGAATCGGAGCCGCCCTGGAAATTCAGGTTGCCCGCGCTGGGATCACCTGGCTGGCGGCGCAGCTCGAACAGCTTTACACCATGTTCCAGCAGGGCCCGGCGGTACGGCGCGTAACCGCCGTGCACGGCGGGCACATCGGTCGCTTCGAGGGAATTGGTCAGCAGCCTGACCGAGATACCGGCGTCGGCGTGACGGGTCAGGTACAGCAGGCCCGGCTCGCCCGGCACGAAGTAGGCCGACACGAGAATGAGCTCGTGCTCGACGCTGTTGAGGTCGGGCGCCAGTTGCCGGGTCATCAGCAGCTGCGGGTCTGGCTCGTCGCTGGCAAGCACCTTGCTGGGCGCGTCCCAGAGAGCCTGGCTATGAGCCCAGATCAACTCGTTTCGCCACACATCCAGTCGCGGTTGCGACTGGTACGCCATCAATCGGTCATACAGTGCCTTGCGCTTGATCCGTGCCTCGGCAAGGGAGACTTCCAGGCGTCGGCGGCTGTCGCGCAGGTCCTCGGCATCTGGCTGGCGCCAGAGAAAATCACCGATCGGGCGGCTCAAGGCGCTGTTCCAGTACTGGTCGAAACTGTGTCCCAGTTGCTCGGCCACGGGGCCAATGCCCAGCAAGTCGATATCGGTGAAATTCAGGTTGGGCTCGGCATCGAAATACTCGTCGCCCAGGTTGCGTCCTCCCACGATGGACATGCTGTTGTCGACCAGGAACAGCTTGTTATGCATGCGCCGATGCTGGCGCGACAGGTTGAACAGGCGTCCCATGGCCCGGGTTGCACCCGTGGTCCGGCCCAGGTGCAGGGGGTTGAATACCCGGATGTCGATGTTCGGGTGGACGGCAAGGGTACCGATCAGGGTATCCAGCCCGTCGCTGGTGGTATCGTCGAGCAGGATGCGCACGCGGACGCCGCGATCGGCTGCGGCCAGGAGCTCATGCACCAGCGCGCGGGTGCTCAAGCCGTCGTGGACAATGTAGTACTGCACATCGATGCTCGTCTGCGCGTGCCGGATCAGCTCGGCACGCGCCCTGAAAGCCTCGTTGCTGTTGGGCAGCAATCGAAAGCCGGAGCGGCCTTCGTGAGGCTCGGCCTGGCGCTGCACCGAACGGCCGAAGGCAGATTGACTGGCGGGCAGGGCCTGGCTGACTTCGCGGGGGCCGCTGACGCTGGCGCAGCCGTTGAGGCCGAGCAAAAGCGCCAGCAGCAGAGGCAGAGCGCGCTGGAATCTCAAGGGTGGATTGTCCTGTACGGCAGAAGCGTTGGGATATGGACCACGCAAGGCCACGTAAAGTTACCCGCCGTTTGCAGGGTCGCCCAATCGGCGCGCGGCGCGCCTAGACCAGCTCCTTGAGCCGGTGCCAGAGCATGCCGAGTGCCAACAGCGGCGAGCGCAGGTGCCTGCCGCCGGGGAAGGTCACGTGGGGCACCTTGGCGAACAGGTCGAAACGCCCGCTGGCCTGTCCGCTGATAGCCTCGCCGAGCAGGCGTGCGGCCAGGTGGGTGGCGTTCAGGCCATGGCCGGAGTAGGCCTGGGCAAAATAGACATTGGGCTGATGGGCCAACCGACCGATCTGCGGCAGGCGGTTGGCGCCGATGCCGATCATGCCGCCCCACTGGTAATCGATCCGCACGCTGGCCAGTTGCGGGAAGACCTTGAGCATCTTTGGCCGCATATACGCCGCGATGTCCTTCGGGTCGCGACCCGAATAGTGGCAGGCGCCGCCGAACAGCAGCCGGCGGTCGGCCGAGAGACGGTAGTAATCCAAGGCCACGCGCTGGTCGCAGACCGCCATGTTCTCCGGGAGCAACTGATTCGCCAGGGCTTCGTCCAGGGGCTCGGTTGCAATGATGTAGCTGCCGGCAGGCAGCACCTTGCCGCCGATCTCGCGGTTGAGGTCGTTGAGGTAGGCGTTGCAGCACAGTACCAGCGTCTGGGCCCGGACCCGGCCTTGAGCGGTGTGGACCTGCACCTGACTGCCGTAGTCGATGCGCGTGACGGCCGATTGCTCGAACAGCTGCACGCCCAGGCGGCTGGCCACGGCAGCTTCGCCCAGGGCCAGGTTGAGCGGGTGCAGGTGGCCCGAGCCCATGTCGATCAGGCCGCCGACGTAGCGGTCGGAGCCGACCACGCTGTGGATCTCTGTGGCCTTCACCAGGCGCAGCTCATGACGATAACCCAGGTTTCGCAGCTCCTCGGCGTCGCCTGCAAAGCCCTCGAGTTCAGCCGGCTTGTTGGCCAGGTCGCAGTAGCCCCAGGTCAGGTCGCAGGCAATGGCGTGGCGTTCGACCCGCTCGCGGACGATTTCCACGGCTTCCAGGCCCATCAGCTTGAGGCTGCGTACTCCTTCCTCACCGAGCAGCGGCAAGAACTGCTCCAGGCCATGGCCCACTCCGCGGATCAGCTGCCCCCCATTGCGGCCACTGGCGCCCCAGCCGACCTTGTGCGCTTCGAGCAAGACAACCCTGAACCCGCGCTCGGCCAGCTCGATCGCGGTATTGAGCCCGGAGTAGCCGCCGCCGATGATGCACACGTCGCAGCTGAGCTCCTCTTGCAAGACCGGATGGTCCGGTTGCGGGGCGCTGCTGGCGGCGTAGTAGGACGCGGCATGTACGGTCATTGGGAATCCTGGGGCTGGAGAAAATACGATGCAGGATAAGTCGGGCCACCCCCCCAGGCAACCAACCTCGTGGACACAGGAAATAGCGGTTTCAGGCAGAATAAGGCTCGATTTGCCGACCGTAGCGCCAACCATGTCCTGCAACCGCCACAAGATCCACTTCCTGCGCGAGCTCATTCCGTCGTTCGATTGCGTGCCCGGCTGCCATGACTGCTGTGGCCCGGTCACCACCTCGACGGATGAAATGTCGCGCTTGCCGCGCAAGACCGAAGCCGAGCAGCAAGCGGCGATGGATCATCTGGACTGCGTGCACCTCGGTCCGCAGGGCTGCACGGTCTACGAGGAGCGGCCGATGATCTGCCGCCTGTTCGGCACCACCCCGCGCCTGCCGTGCCCGCGGGGTCAGCGGCCGGTGCGGATGATCGAGCCCGAGGCCGAGCAACTGGTGCATCAGTTCATCGCCACCACCCGTCAGGTGCTGGTCTGATCCTCAGTCAGGAATCGGCAGGTTGAGGCTCTCTTTCACTTCTTCCATCACGATATAGCTCTTCGACTCGCGCACGTGCGGCAGCTTGAGCAGGATATCGCCCAGCAGCTTGCGGTAGGACGCCATCTCCGAGATCCGCGCCTTCACCAGATAGTCGAAATCGCCCGACACCAGATGACACTCCAGCACATGCGGCAGCTTGAGCACGGCGCGCCGAAACTCTTCGAAGGTATCCCCGGACTTGTAGTCAAGGCTGATCTCGACGAACACCAGCAGGCTGCCCTTCAGGTGCTGCGGATTGAGCCGGGCGTTGTAGCCCATGATGATGCCTTCGCGCTCCAGGCGCCGGACGCGTTCGGTGCAGGGAGTCGTGGAAAGACCGACTTTCTCGCCGAGCTCAGTGAACGAGATCCGGCCATCTGCCTGCAGGATCCGCAGGATATTGCGGTCGATCTTGTCCAGTTCCCGCTTGGTTTGATGCTGGGTTCTCATAGTGGATGCCCCTCCATAAAAGGCCACTCTGCCGAGAATTCTCGCCAAATATAGGCCTTTATATAGTGAAAAGCACTGGTGTGTCGTCCTTATACTGCGCGCATCCATGCCATTTCAATAAAAGTCTGCGGTGCGCCGCGTGCGAGGGATACAACATGCGAGTTCTGGTGCTTGGCAGCGGTGTGATCGGTACCGCCAGTGCTTATTATCTGGCCAGGCAAGGTTTTGAAGTGGTCGTCGTGGACCGTCAGCCAGCGGTCGCCATGGAAACCAGTTTTGCCAACGCTGGCCAGATCTCGCCGGGCTATGCCTCGCCCTGGGCCGCCCCTGGCGTGCCCTTGAAGGCCGTCAAATGGCTGCTCGAACGCCACGCCCCGTTGGCCATCAAGGCCACCGGCGATATCGACCAGTACCTGTGGATGGCGCAGATGCTGCGCAACTGTACGGCCAATCGCTACGCCGTGAACAAGGAGCGCATGGTCCGGTTGTCCGAATACAGCCGCGACTGCCTCGACGAGCTGCGTGCCGAGACCGGCATTGCCTACGAGAGCCGCACCCTGGGTACCACGCAGATTTTCCGCACCCAGGCCCAGGTTGACTCCGCGGCCAAGGACATTGCCGTGCTGGAGCAGTCCGGTGTTCCCTACGAGCTGCTCGACCGCGACGGCATTGCCCGTGTCGAACCTGCCCTGGAGGGGGTCAAGAATATCCTCGCCGGTGGCCTGCGCCTGCCCAACGACCAGACCGGCGATTGCCAGCTGTTCACCACCCGGCTTGCCGAAATGGCCCTGCAGCTGGGTGTCGAGTTCCGCTTTGGCCAGAACATCGAGCGGCTGGACTTTGCCGGTGACCGTATCAACGGCGTGTGGATCGACGGCAAGCTGGAAACCGCTGACCGCTACGTGCTGGCGCTCGGCAGCTACTCCCCGCAGTTGCTCAAGCCGATGGGCATCAAGGCCCCGGTGTATCCGCTCAAGGGCTACTCGCTGACCGTGCCGATCACCGACGCGGCCATGGCACCGACCTCGACCATTCTCGATGAAACCTACAAGGTCGC
Source organism: Pseudomonas fluorescens (assembly GCF_902498185.1). Classification (GTDB taxonomy): domain Bacteria; phylum Pseudomonadota; class Gammaproteobacteria; order Pseudomonadales; family Pseudomonadaceae; genus Aquipseudomonas; species Aquipseudomonas fluorescens_BS. The sequence goes on from NZ_CABVIX010000002.1 coordinate 259,128, forward strand.
AATCACCCGTTTCGACAACCGCATCCGCGTAGGCGGCATGGCCGAAATCGCAGGCTTCGACCTGTCGCTGAACCCACGTCGACGCGAAACACTGGAGATGATCGTCAACGATCTTTATCCTCGCGGCGGTGACCTGAGCCAAGCCAGCTTCTGGACAGGCCTGCGCCCGGCCACGCCCGACGGTACGCCGATCGTGGGCGCCACGGCGTTCCGCAACCTGTATCTCAACACCGGCCACGGCACGCTGGGCTGGACCATGGCATGCGGCTCGGGCCGCCTCCTGGCCGACCTGATCGCCCGGCGCACGCCACAGATCAGCGCCGAGGGGCTCGATATTTCCCGCTATGGACAGCACCATGAGACCGCCAAGCAGACCAAACCTGCGACTGCCTGAAGCCGCAGGTTGCGAGGCTCCAGCTGCAAGCTCTACTTATAACCCGACTGCCAGAAGGCTGCCGTCATGCGTCCTGCTCGTGCCCTGATCGACCTCCAGGCCCTGCGCCACAACTATCGTCTTGCCCGTGAACTGACCAACGCCAAGGCGTTGGCCGTGATCAAGGCCGACGCCTACGGCCACGGCGCGGTGCGCTGCGCCCTCGCGCTGGAGACCGAGGCAGACGGGTTTGCCGTGGCCTGCATCGAGGAAGCGCTGGAGTTGCGCGCAGCGGGCATCAAGGCCCCGGTATTGCTCCTCGAGGGATTCTTCGAGGCCAGCGAGCTGCCGCAGATTGCCCAGCATGACCTGTGGTGCGTGGTGCACTCGTTGTGGCAGCTCGAAGCGATCGAGAAAATGCAGCTGCACAAACCCCTGACCATCTGGCTAAAGCTCGACACCGGCATGCACCGCGTCGGACTGCACCCCAAGGACTACCACGACGCCTATCAGCGCCTGCTGGCCAGCGGCAAAGTGGCGCGCATCGTGCTGATGAGCCACTTCGCCCGCGCCGATGAGCTCGACAGCCCTGCCAGCGAGGAGCAGGTCGCGGTGTTCGAGGCTGCGCGCCAAGGCCTGGCCGCCGAATGCAGCCTGCGCAATTCGCCGGCAGTACTAGGCTGGCCGCAGATACCCAGCGACTGGGTGCGTCCCGGCATCATGCTTTACGGCGCCACGCCCTTCGAGGTGCCGCAGGCCCAGGCCGCACGCCTGCAACCGGTGATGACCCTGCAGTCACGGGTCATCAGTATTCGCGAGCTGCCTGCAGGCGAACCCGTGGGCTATGGCGCCCGCTTCGTCAGCCCCAGGCCAACGCGCGTGGGTGTGGTTGCGATGGGCTACGCCGACGGTTATCCGCGTCAGGCCCCGACCGGCACGCCCGTGATGGTGGCCGGCAAGCGCGCGTCGTTGATCGGGCGCGTGTCGATGGACATGCTGTGCATCGACCTGACCGATGTGCCAGAAGCCGGGCTCGGCAGTCCGGTAGAGCTGTGGGGCAAGCAGGTGCTGGCCAGTGATATCGCCCTCCAGGCCGGCATGATCCCCTACCAGATGTTCTGCAATCTCAAGCGAGTACCTCTGGACTACTGCGGCGGCTGAACGCGACAGTGCGAATGGGCTGGGGTCGTGTGTTGTAAATTCTGAACGCTGTTGCCATGATATCGTTCACACCCGACCCCACCCGTTCGTATCAGGAGGCTCATGCTTTGGACGTCGGTGAACGACTACAAGCCATCCGCAAGCTGAAGGGCCTGTCCCAGCGGGAACTCGCCAAGCGCGCGGGGGTGACAAACAGCACCATCTCGATGATCGAGAAGAACAGCGTGAGCCCTTCGATCAGCTCCCTGCGCAAGGTGCTGAGCGGTATTCCGATATCCATGGTCGAATTCTTTTCGGCCGAGATCGAGCCCGAGGGCGTCGCCCAGGTGGTGTACAAGGCCCATGAGCTGATCGACATTTCGGACGGGGCCGTGACCATGAAGCTGGTCGGCAAGGCCCATCCCAGCCGCGCCATTGCTTTCCTCAACGAGATCTATCCGCCCGGTGCCGATACCGGCGAAGAGATGCTTACCCATGATGGCGAAGAGACCGGCATCCTTCTCGAGGGTCGGCTTGAGCTCGTTGTGGGCCTGGAGACCTTCATTCTCGAAGCGGGCGATAGTTATTACTTTGAAAGCACCCGCCCGCATCGCTTCCGCAATCCCTTCGATGAACCGGCCCGGCTTATCAGCGCCGCCACACCTGCCAACTTCTGAAGCGGCGCGCGGCGGATCGTCGCGCCAATACCCATTCATAGTGTGTGGTTGTTCCACCGCTTACGGCTTCTCGCTATACTTCTCAACGCCCGCAAAACCGTGGTCGCGGGCGTGATTAGCCACCATGAGGGTGTACGCGTGAACCAGATCAAGAACATGCTGGCCATACCAGCAGCGGTAGTCGCCCTTTGGGCCTTCAATACACACGCAGCGACCAATGACGAGATTGCCAAGCGCCTGGAGCCGGTGGGGCAGGTGTGCGTCCAGGGACAGGAATGCAAGGGCATGGCGGTGACTGCCTCGGCCTCGGCCGGCGCTGCCAGAACGCCGGACGAGATCGTCGCCAAGCACTGCAATGCCTGTCATGGGCCTGGGCTGCTGGGAGCACCGAAGGTCGGTGATACCGCTGCCTGGAAAGAACGCGCCGACCACCAGGGCGGCCTCGACGGCATCCTCGCCAAGGCCATTACGGGCATCAACGCCATGCCGCCCAAAGGCACCTGCACGGACTGTTCGGACGAAGACCTGAAGGCGGCGATCCAGAAAATGTCCGGGCTTTGAATTTAGCGGACCCTGTCCTGGTCCAATCGCCTGCACGCACGGATGTCAGGGGAGACCAAGATGGCCCAGAGCTGCTCGATCGAACACGCGGTAGATGAGGTGCTGGCGCGTCTGCCCGCGCATATCCACATGGGGCTGCCGCTTGGCCTGGGCAAGCCCAATGCTTTCGTCAACGCACTGTATGCCCGCATCCGCGCGCTGCCCGAACGGCGTCTGACGGTCTATACCGCCTTGAGCCTGGGCCGTCCTCCGCTGGGCGACGGTCTGCAGCGGCGTTTTCTGGAGCCCTTTGTCGAACGGGTCTTCGCCGACTATGAAGAGCTCGACTACCTCGCTGACCTGCAGCGCGGCACACTTCCGGGCAATATCCGTGTCGAGCAGTTCTTCATGCAGCCGGGCAGCCTGCTCAACAGCGAGGCGGCGCAGCAGGACTACGTCAGCAGCAACTATAGCCATGCCGCTCGCGACATCAACGCCAAGGGCCTGAACCTGATCGCCCAACTGGTCGCCGATACCCCCGAACGGCCCGGTTACCTGAGCCTGAGCTGCAACCCGGACATCACCCTCGACCTGCTGCCGATGCTCGCCCGTCGCCGCGCGGCAGGCGAGACCCTCCTCCTGCTGGGCCAGGTGCATGCCGAACTGCCCTACATGCCGGGCGACTCGGAGCTACCTGGGGAGGACTTCGACATTCTCATCGATACGCCCGAACACCGCCGCCTGTTCTCGACCCCGAACATGCCGGTAACCACCCAGGATCATTTCATCGGCCTGCATGCCAGCGCCCTGGTGCGTGATGGCGGCACGCTGCAGATCGGCATTGGTGCAATGGGCGATGCAGTGGCCGCAGCCCTGCTTGCGCGCCAGGGCGACAACCCGGGCTACCACGCTTTGCTCGACGAGATGGACCTGAGCCCTTGGCAAGGCCTGATCGAGCGCGAGGGCGGCCTCGAGGCGTTCGCCCAGGGCTTGTACGGCTGCAGCGAGATGTTCGTCAACGGTCTGCTGGCTCTTGTCGAGGCGGGCGTCGTACGCCGCGCTGCGGACGAGCAGGGCGTGCTGGTGCATGGCGGTTTCTTTCTGGGGCCTCAGGCGTTCTATCAGCGGCTTCGCGAGATGCCCCTGGAAAAGCGCCGCATGTTCGCCATGACCGGCATCAGTTTCATCAACGAGCTGTATGGCCAGGAAGCATTGAAGCGCCGCCAGCGCCGTGATGCGCGTTTTCTCAACACGGTATTCAGCATGACAATGCTTGGCGCCGGGGTGGCAGACCAGCTTGAAGACGGTCGAGTGCTCAGTGGAGTGGGCGGGCAGTACAACTTCGTCGCCCAAGGCCATGCGCTGGAAGGCGCCCGCTCGATCCTGCTGCTGCGCAGCTGGCGCGAATCCGGCGGCGACGTCAGCTCGAACCTGCTCTGGACCTATGGCCACTGCACCATCCCGCGGCACCTGCGCGACATCGTCATCACCGAGTACGGCATTGCCGACCTGCGCGGGCAGACCGACAGCGAGGTGATTGTCCGCTTGCTGGCGATCACCGACTCACGTTTCCAGAACGGGCTGATGGAACAGGCCAGGGACGCCGGCAAGCTGCCGCGCGACTTCGTGCTCGACGCGCGCTTCACCGACAACACGCCCCAGCGGCTGGAAGCGCTGCGCACGCGTCATGCACGGTTGTTTGCCGAGTATCCGCTAGGGAGTGACTTCACGCCCGAAGAGCGCGACTTGCTGCGGGCGCTGAACTGGCTCAAGAGCAAGTTCAAGCTCAGCGAGGTGCTGGAGCTGGGCAAGGCCGCGCTGGATGCGCCGCCACCCGAGGAATATTCCCGACAGCTGGCGCGCATGGGGCTGTGGCAGCCCCAGGGACTCAAGGACGAGCTGTATCAACGGCTGGTGCTGGCGGGACTGCAGGCGACACGCCAGTGACGAGGCTCTTGTGAGCGGGCTTGTCGAAGCGCCGGACCGCTGCGGACACCGGCGGAGCCGGTGCCAGACACCGCGTCGATTTCTTCGCGGCTAAAGCCGCTCCTGCAGGTTCGCTTCGTCCTTGAGACCAGCGCCGAATCTCTGGGCGCTGGTCACTCGATGAACGTGACTTCCCCGCCCACCAGCGATTTCACCCGCGCGAGCGATTCCACCCGATAACCCTGGGCATCCAGCTCGGCGCGGCCGCCCTGGAACGACTTCTCGATGACGATACCCAGGCCCGCCACTGTGGCGCCGGCCTGCTTGATGATCGAGATCAGCGCCTGCGATGCCTTGCCGTTGGCCAGGAAGTCGTCGATCACCAGCACGCGGTCGCTGCTGTTCAGGTGACGCGGCGATATGGCGATGGTGTTTTCGGTCTGTTTGGTGAAGGAGTACACCGACGCGGTCAGCAGGTTTTCGGTCAGGGTCAACGACTGGTGCTTGCGGGCAAAGATCACCGGCACGCCGAGCTTCAGCCCGGTCATGATCGCCGGGGCAATGCCCGAGGCTTCAATGGTGACGATCTTGGTCACGCCCGAGTCGGCGAACAGGCGAGCAAACTCGTCGCCGATCAGCTGCATCAGCGCCGGGTCGATCTGATGGTTGAGAAACGCATCGACTTTGAGAACCTGATCGGAAAGCACGATGCCTTCTTCGCGAATCTTCTGGTGCAGTGCTTCCACTGTGGTAATTCCTCGATGTAGCAAAGGTCGCCACGGCACAGGACCGCGGCAAAGGTTGATGTTCTAGCGTTTGAGCATGGCCCGGATATCGGCCAGTGCGTTGTTGCCGCGTGCGGCTTTTACTTCGACCGGTGCATCGTCAAGGCCTTCCCACGCCAGGTCGTCCGGCGGCAGTTCGTCGAGAAAACGGCTAGGGGAGCAGTCGATGATCTCGCCGTACTGCTTGCGCTTGGCGGCAAAGGTGAACGCCAGGGTCTGGCGCGCGCGGGTAATCCCCACATACGCCAGGCGGCGCTCTTCCTCGATAGTGTCGGCCTCGATGCTGGAACGGTGCGGGAGGATTTCCTCTTCCATGCCCATGATGAACACATAGGGAAACTCCAGGCCCTTGGAGGCATGCAGGGTCATCATCTGCACGCCTTCGGCGTTTTCTTCCTCTTCCTGCTGGCGTTCGAGCATGTCGCGCAGCACCAGCTTGCCGATGGCATCCTCGATGGTCATGTCACCCTCTTCGTCTTTCTCGAGGGTGTTTTTCAGGGCATCGATGAGAAACCAGACGTTGCTGATACGAAAATCGGCGGCCTTGTCGCTGGAGGTATTCTGACGAATCCAGTTTTCGTAGTCGATATCGGCGACCATGCCGCGCAGCGCGGCGATCGGGTCTTCCAGGGCGACACGCTGGCGTACCCCGTCGAGCCAGTGCTTGAAGCGCTGCAGGCGTTCGGTGAAACGGCTGTCGAGAAACTCGCCCAGGCCCAGCTCTTCACTGGCGGCGTACATCGACACGCCCCGCTCGGTGGAGTAGTTACCGAGCTTTTCGAGGGTGGTCGAGCCGATTTCCCGACGCGGCACGTTGATGACGCGCAGGTAGGCATTGTCGTCATCCGGGTTGACCAGCAGGCGCAGGTAGGCCATCAGGTCCTTCACCTCCTGGCGGCCGAAGAAGCTGTTGCCGCCCGACAGGCGATACGGCACCTGGTGGTGCTGCAGCTTCAGCTCGATCAGCTTGGCCTGGTAATTGCCCCGGTAGAGAATCGCGAAATCGCTGTAGGGCCGGTCTGTGCGCAAGTGCAGGCTGAGGATTTCCATGGCCACGCGCTCGGCTTCGCTGTCCTCGTTCTTGCAGCGGATCACGCGGATCTCGTCACCATGGCCCATGTCGCTCCACAGCTGTTTCTCGAAAGCATGCGGGTTGTTGGCGATCAGCACGTTGGCGCAGCGCAGGATACGGCTGGTGGAGCGGTAGTTCTGCTCCAGCATCACCACCTTCAAGGAGGGGTAGTCGTCCTTGAGCAGCATCAGGTTCTCGGGGCGCGCGCCACGCCAGGCGTAGATCGACTGGTCGTCATCGCCCACCACGGTGAACTGGTTGCGCTGGCCGATCAGCATCTTCACCAGCAGGTACTGGCTGGCGTTCGTGTCCTGATATTCGTCCACCAGCAGGTACCGCACGCGGTTCTGCCATTTTTCGAGGACGTCGGGGTTTTCCTCGAACAGCTTCACCGGCAGGAGGATCAGGTCGTCGAAATCTACCGCGTTGAACGCCTTGAGCGTGCGCTGGTAGTGGGTGTAGACGATGGCAGCGGTCTGTTCGCGAGGGTTGCGGGCCTTTTCAAGGGCCTCAGGCGGCAGGATCAAGTCGTTTTTCCAGGCACCGATCATGTTCTTGATCTCGTCGACACCGTCGTCGCCCGAGTATTCCTTCTGCATGATGTCGGTGAGCAGGGCCTTGATGTCGGTCTCGTCGAAAATCGAGAACCCCGGCTTGTAGCCCAGGCGCTTGTGCTCCTTGCGGATGATGTTCAGGCCCAGATTATGGAAGGTACACACCGTAAGGCCCCGGCCTTCGCCGGCGCGAAGCAGGGTGCCGACTCGCTCTTTCATTTCCCGCGCGGCCTTGTTGGTGAAGGTCATGGCCACGATGTACTGTGCGCGGATGCCACAGTTCTGGATCAGGTGCGCGATCTTGCGGGTGATCACGCTGGTCTTGCCGGAGCCTGCACCGGCGAGCACCAAAAGAGGGCCGCCGACGTAGTTCACGGCTTCTTGTTGCCGGGGATTGAGTCGGGACATGCTGGAAACCGGGGGTGTGCAGAAAATAGCCGGGCATTTTAGCAGGCATGGGCCCTTTGTGGCGCGACCGTCTGACCGCGTGTCGCGGGTTCATCCGGATTTGCCGGGCAGGCAACTTTCGATCAGGATGCACGACATGATCTGTCGTAGCTGCTGGCATTGAGATAGCATGCGTGCCTGAGAATCATTTGCACTCATGCGGCAAGGTGCCCGGCTTTGGTCCCGTAACGTCAATGTGACTGTGTTCACGTCCTAAGGAGCTTGTTTGTCAACGCCCGTCGAACCCTTGCGTTTGCTGCTGTTGGCCGATGAGCCGGAGTGGGCCGCCGTGCTGCGCGAGTGCCTGGCGCCGTTGAGTGGCGGAGCGGTCCTGCTGACTGCCCCCAACTGGGAGGCAGTCGACAGCCTGTTTGCCCACGACCGGCAGGCGATAGTGCTGGCCACGCCCGCCCTGCAGCCCGCACCGCAGCGGTGCCTGCTGCCGACGGTGCTGCTGCTCGAGCAGGAACCCGAGCACTCGCCGCCCGGCGCCAGCGACTGGCTTGTACGTTCGCAGCTGGGCACCGACATGCTGCGCCGTTGCCTGCGCCATGTGCGCGAGCGCGGCGTGCTGGAGGCGACCTTGCAACGCCTGGCCGAGCAGGATCCGCTGACCGGCATCGCCAACCGCCAGGGTTTCCAGACCTTGCTCGCCGCGCGTCTGGCCGACCACGACGGGCGCGGTGTCGCTCTCGGCCACCTGGACCTCGACAACTTTCGCCATGCCAACGACGCCCTGGGGCACCAGGCGGGTGACCGGCTGATCCTGCAGGTGGTCGCGCGTCTGAAAGGCCAGCTGGAGGCGGGCGATCAGATCGCTCGCCTGGGCAGTGACGAATTTGCCCTGCTGATCGACACCCGTCGCGACCCGCAGCGGGCCGAATGGATGGCCGAGCGCATGGTCGAAGCGTTGGGCGAACCTTACTGGATCGATGGCGAGAGTCTGCTTCTGGGCTGTAGCCTGGGCATAGCCCATGCCCGTGCGAGCTGCGGCGCCGACCCGTTGATGTGGCATGCGCACATTGCCATGCAGCAGGCCAAGGGTGCCGAAGGCTGCACCTTTCACGTCTTCAATGAGCGAATCAATCACAGCGCGCGCAGCCTGGCGGACCTTGAGAGCGAGTTGCGCCGGGCGCTGCGCCGAGACGAACTCGAGCTGCACTACCAGCCGCGCCTGGACCTGGCCCATGGGCGTATCGTCGGCCTCGAAGCGCTGGTGCGCTGGCGCCATCCCGAGCGCGGCTTGCTGCCACCGTGCGACTTCGTGCCCCTTGCCGAGCAGAGCGGGCTGATCGTACCGTTGGGATACTGGGTGATCTCTCGTGCCCTGCGAGACATGCAGACGCTGCGCGAATGCGGTCTGGCGCCGCTGCACATGGCCGTGAACCTCAGTTTTCGTCAGTTCCAGGACAGCCAGCTGCTGGCGACCCTGAGCCGGTTGATCATCGAGAATGGCGTCGATGCCCGCTGGCTGGAGTTCGAACTTACCGAAACCGCGGTCATGCGCCGCAGCGACCTGGTTCAGCAGACGATGGATGCCCTGAGCCGTCTGGGAGTGCGCTTTTCGCTGGACGATTTCGGGACCGGGTTTTCGTCATTCGTGCACTTGGATAGCCTGCCCATCACCTTGCTCAAGGTCGACCGCAGCTTTGTCGGCGGCATGGAAAAACGCGAAGAAAACCGCAAGCTGGTGCACGCCATGATCAACCTGGCGCACAACCTCAACCTGCAGGTGGTGGCCGAGGGTGTCGAAACCGCGGAACAGATGGCGCTGTTGCGGGCCTACGGATGTGACCAGGTGCAGGGTTTCCTGATCAGCCGTGCATTGCCGGTGGATGAGTTGCTGGCGTTTCTGCGGGCTGATGCGCAAGGCCGGGTGCTCAGTTGCTGATCGGGGCGGATGCCAGCAGCCGGCGCATCCGCCACTCGAACGCGAGTGTCAGGCTTACTGCCGCGCACGCCAGCCCCAGCGCCAGACCCCACCATACGCCAACCGCGCCGCTGCCCAGGTTGAAGGCGAACAGCCAGGCGCACGGCGCGCCGATCAGCCAGTAGCAACCCAGTCCAACCAGGAAGGTGGTCTTGGCGTCCTTGAGCCCGCGGATTGCGCCCATGGCGATGGTCTGAATGCCATCGAACAGCTCGAACCAGGCCGCGACCATGATCAGACTCACGGCCAGCGTGATGATGTCGGCAAACGCTGGGTCATCCTGGTCGAGGAACAAGCCCACCAGCGCCTCGGGCTGCAACCAGAACAGCGCCGCGAAGGCAAACATCACCAGCCCGCCAAACACGATCCCGACGCGTCCGGCGCTACGCGCTGCCAGCAGCTTTCCAGCGCCGTAGTACAGGCCTACGCGCATGGTCACGGCATACGACAGGCCTGTCGGTACCATGAAGGCAGTCGAGACGATCTGCAGGGCGATCTGGTGCGCCGCAAGCTCGGTGCTGCCCAGCACGCCCATGAGCAACGCGGCAAAGGCGAACAGGCCGACTTCCACCATGTAGGTACCGCCGATTGGCAGGCCGAGGCGCCATAGCTCGCGCAGCGCGGGCCAGCAAGGGCGGCTCAGGCCCTGGCGGATGGGGTAGGGCGCATAGGCCGGGTGCCAGCGGATGTACAGGGCCAGGGCGATGGCCATGCCGGTCGAGACCAGCGCCGTGACCAGGCCGATACCCATCAGCCCCAGCTTCGGCAGCCCGAACATTCCTTCGATCAGCGCATGATTGAGCAGGTAGTTGAGCACCGTGCCGACCATGCTGATGATCATCACCGGCGTCGAGCGGCCCAGGGCGCTGGTGAAACCGCGCAAGGCCATGAAACTCAGGTAGCCGGGCAGCGCCAGGGGCAGCAGTATCAGGAACTGGCCCGCCAGCTCGACGTTTTCCGGACTTTGCCCCAATTGCAGCAACACCGGCTGGATGTTCCACAGCACCAGCGCCGCGCCCGCTGCCAGCCCCCATGCCAGCCATAGCCCGGCCTGGGTCAGCCGGGTCGCGCCGTCACGGTCGCCAGAACCCTTGCGAATCGCTACCAGGGTGCCGACCGCCGCGATCACCCCCAGGCAGAAAATCGACACGAACGAATAGCTCGCCGCGCCCAGCCCGCCCCCCGCCAGGGCCTGCGGGCTGATGCGGGCCATCATCAGGGTATCGGTCAGCAGCATCAGCATGTGCGCCAACTGCGAGGCGACCAGCGGCCCGGCCAGGCGCAGCAGGGCCTTGAGTTCGGTGGCGGGCGCAACGTGCATTGGGGAAGTCCTTGTGCTGGGCAGGGAGAGGATTCTGAGGCTTTGGTCAGGTATTCACCAGTAGCGCGGGAAAGCTCCGTCCTTCAGGGCGGGGAGGGATAGCGCTCACCGCGAAGCGGTGATATGTTTTAACTGTATATCCAGACAGTATTCATCCGAGGGCTTGGATTGAATAGCCCAAAGGCCAGGACAATTGGCGGATCGCCTGTGAAGTGAGGGGTGTTTCAGTGCCGCCAGCAGCAGGAACCCATCGAAGCGAGCAGCCGGCTCACGCCGACTGACGCAGTAGGGAATCCCCCTGCTTTCCGGCGAAAGCTGGCGCCTATCAAGGCGAGGTGGGGGAGGATGTCAAAAAGGTTCTATGCCATGGATTGCGGCGGATAACCGCACGCGGCACTCAAGTATTCCCCTTCCAGGCCGAATCAGAGACATCAGCGCCCCTCAAGAGGCGCCCCTTGTCTGGAGCTTGCATGTCTCGATCACCTGCCCGAATTGCCTCGCAGCTCGGTGTCGCCCTTGCCGCCGTATTGGCGGTGGTCATCACCGGCAGCACCTTGTTCGCCCTGCGCTCGCTCGACAGCGCCAACCTGACAACCCGCCAGGAGCACCTGGCCAGTGAAGCAAGGTTGCTGGCCGACCAGCTCGACACTTTCCACACCTCGCTCAAGGACAACACCCAGCGCCTCAGCGGCCTGTTCGAGCGACGTTTCGCCTCGAACCTGCGGGTAGATGCCGGCCAGAGCATCACCGTGGCCGGGGTGCCCACTCCGGCTCTGTATCTGGGCGATCGCCTGCTCAACAATGATTTCGAGCAAGTCGACGAGTTCCAGCAGATGACGGCCGGGGTGGCGACATTGTTCGTGCGCAGCGGCGACGACTTCGTGCGCATCAGCACCTCGCTGACCAAGCAGGACGGCAGCCGTGCCATCGGTACTCAGCTCGACCGCCAGCACCCGGCCTACCCGCGCCTGATGGCCGGCCAGGCCTATGTCGGCCGGGCGCTGCTGTTCGAGCGCAACTACATGACCCGCTATGTGCCGGTGCGCGACGCCGGCGGGCGAGTGATCGCCGTGCTGTTCGTCGGCTTCGACTACACCGATGCGCAGAACACCCAGTTCGCCAATCTCGAGCGGTTCCGCATTGGCCATACCGGCTCGCTGGCGCTGCTCGACGAGCAAGGGCACTGGCTGGTGAGCCCAGCGGGGGCAAGCGACGAAGTGGCAGCGGGTCTCACGGTCAAAGGCCTTGCCGGCCGGCCAGGCCAGGGCAGCTTCTGGGACAACGCCGGCAGCACGCTGTACAGCGTCACCATGCCGTTCGCCGAAGGCCCATGGACCGTGGTGGCGAGCATGCCCGAGACCGAGATCCGCGCGGTCACGTGGAGCGTCGGCTTGCGCCTGGCCATTGGCAGCCTGCTGGCGATGCTGCTGGCGGTCGCCGCGACCCTCTGGCTGCTGCGGCGCAGGCTGCGCCCGCTGGGCGACCTGGTACGCCAGGCGCAGGCCCTTGGCGCAGGCGACCTGCAGGCGCGCCTGGCGGTCTCCAGCAATGACGAAATTGGCCAGCTGGCGCGCAGCTTCAACCAGATGGGCGATGCTCTGGCGACCATGGTCGAGCATATCCGCGGCGCCTCCGAGCAGGTAAGTGGGCGGGCGCGTTCATTGTCCGGCCTGTCGTCGGGAGCGTGCGAGGGCATGGAGCAGCAGTCCGGAGAGATCACCAGCATGGCGGGCGCTGTCGAGGAGTTCAGCGCCACCTCGATGAACATCGCTGACAACATGGGCAGCACCGAGCGCATGGCCCGTGACAATGTCCAGCAGACCCGTATCGGCCGCAGCGCCATGGACGAGGCGTCTGCCTCGCTGCAGCAGATCGCCGAAGCGTTAAGCGGCACCGCGCAAGTGATGGACACCCTGGGAGCCCGATCCCAAGAGATTGGCGGCATCGTCGGGGTGATCACGGCCATTGCCGACCAGACCAATCTGCTGGCGCTCAACGCGGCCATCGAAGCGGCGCGTGCGGGCGAGCAGGGCCGTGGGTTTGCCGTGGTAGCCGATGAAGTGCGCAGCCTGGCCTCGCGCACCCGCCAGGCGACCGAAGAGATCTCCACCATGATCGCCAGTATCCAGCAGCAGACCGGCCACGCCATCAGCACCATGGAGCAGGGCAACCGCTTGATGCAGGAAGGCCTCGAGCGCAACGCCAAGGTCGCCGCCGCGCTGGCGAGCATCGATGAGCAGAGCCGCTCGGCAGGTGAGCAGTTTGCGGCGATCAGCACCGCGACTCAGGAGCAGAGCAGCACGGCGACGGTGCTCAGCCGTAATCTGCAGAGCATCGCCCTGGCCAACAGTGAGCAGCGTGACGTGGCCAATGAGCTGGCGGCCACGGCGCAGGAGCTGGAAGGATTGGCAGGACAGCTGCGGCAGGAAGTGGACCGGTTCCGGGTTTCCTGAAACTGCGGGGATCCGCTCCTGCACGAGGAGCGGATCCTGTCGTCAGGCGAAGCTCAGGTCGAGGGCTTGCGCACAGCTCTGCAGCGACCGCTGCTCGCTCTGCGCATACAACGCCAGCTCATCCTGCACCTTGAGCCCCAGCGCCTGCTCGAAGGCATCGCGGTTGGCATTGCTGCCATAGTCGTGCGCCTCATCCCCGAGGTTCGACTGGAAGATGCCTGCCGCGCTGACGGGCAAGAAGTCCTCGTACACCAGCGCCTCATAATGCACATGCCCGGCATCGATCAATGCTTGAAGGCTGTCCGGGCGTTCGGCCAGTTCCCTCGCCGCCAGGCCCTTGTCGGTGGCGAAGTAGCGGAAATACGCCAATCCCTGTTCACGCATCTGCGCCAGGTCATCAGGGAACGCTGCGAAGTGCTCTTCAAGCAGCATGTTGTAGTGCTCGGCATTGGCCTCGCTCGGCGCGCCGCCCAGGCTCACCCGCGCGGCATCGAGCAATTGGTCGTACAGCGCCCGCCCCTTGGGCGTCAGCGCCGCGCCGCGCTGTTCGATTTCGCCGAAGCGGGCGGTATGACTGCCACCTGCGCCGGCTTGCTGGTCGCTGAAGGCGACCTTTTCCTGCAGGGCCTTGAAGCTGGTCTGGCGCAGCAGGATCGGATGACGACGGGCAGGCGGGCCTTCGACCACGGCCTTGGGCGGGATGTTCCTGGCTGGCATACTCTGCTGGATCGCATCGATGTCCAGGGTACGCGGGGTCAGGTGATTGATGTGCGGGCCCCTGAAGGCCACTACGTCGGCGATCAGGCGGTGCTGGTCGTGCAATTGCCGGTACTGCGCGGCGGTGACCGTGGCGTCCTGGTGCCAGCGGAATGTCTGCAGCGCCTCTGCGACGAAGCGCTGAGCATCTGCCGCGTTCAGGCCACCCTCGCGCTCGTGCTGGAAGATAAGCTCAAGTGCTGTGGGGGTGAAGATCTGCCGTTTGGCCAGGATCTCGCCTGCCAGCTCGCGCAGCTGCGGGTTATCGATCAGCTCCAGGCGCAGCAGCGAGGTGAACACGCGAAACGGGCTGATGTGCAGCGACTGCTCGTGCACCGCGCGAAACGCGGTGGAGTGCACCGGCACACCTGCCGAGCTCAGGTCGTAGTAGCCCACGGGTTGCATGCCCATGACCGCGAAGAGGCGGGCAATGGTCGCGAGCTCCTCGGCGGTGCCGACACGGATGGCGCCGTGACGCTCCTGGTCAAGGCGCTCGATCTCGCCGGTCCAGCGCAGGGCGCGGGCGATTTCCGGTTGCTGGGCCATCACCTGCTGGTTGATTTCGCTCACCAGCTCCAGCAGCGTGCCGTAGAGCGGCACTTCCTGTTTGTACATGAGCGACATGGCGGCAGAGAACTGCGCGCGAATGCTGTCGGGGCTGACGAAATCATGAGCGGGCATCGCTAGCTTCCTGAAGTAAATGGGATGTTTACATGAAAGCGAGGAATGGACTCGGCGCGCAAGCGAAAAAAAGTAGAGGTATCATTCCTTTTTCTATCAACTATCCGTCCGTCTGCAGTTGGTGACCCACCCAGTCCACCAGCGCCCGTACCTTCGGCACCTCTGCCGCATGCTCGGCAAAGGCCACATAGTGCGCGCCACTGCTGCGCATCGCGTGATCCCACGGCACGATGAGGCTGCCATCGGCCAGTTCCCGCGCCACCAGGTAACGCGGCACCAGCGCCACGCCGCAGCCGGCCTCGGCTGCGCTCAGCGCCATGTAGAACGTGTCGAAGCGCGGCCCGTGATAGCTGTTGGCGGTATGCAGGCCCTGCTCCAGGAACCATTCATGCCAGGCCTCCGGGCGCGAAGTACTCTGCATCAATACCAGCTCGGCGACCTCGCTGGCGCTTTGCAGAGCGCGGCCCTGCAGCAGTTCCGGCGCGCACACCGGGACGACCTCTTCGCGAAAGAGCTCGATGCAGGCCGCTCCGGGCCATGTCCCCTGGCCGTAGAAGAACACCACGTCAGCTGTGGCCTGGAGCAGGGCGAAGGGCTCCATCTCGTTGCGGATGTCCAGGTGGATGTTCGGGTAGCGCTTGCCAAATCCCTTGAGATGCGGGATCAGCCAGCGCACGCCAAAACTCGGTTGAGTGGCTACCTTCAAGACTTCGGTCTGTTCGCCGTACGAGAGGATGTAGCGGCTGGACATGTCGACCTGGGTGAGGATCTTGTTGACCTCGGCCAGGTACAGGGCTCCGGCCGGAGTCAGTTGCAGACGCCGGCGGATGCGCAGGAACAGGTGATGACGCAGCATGTCCTCGAGCTGCGCGACCTGTTTGCTCACGGCGCTCTGGGTCAGGTGCAACTCTTCGGCGGCGCGGGTGAAGCTCAGGTGGCGGGCTGCGGCCTCGAAGCACTGCAGGGCAGCCATCGATGGAACCAGGCGTTTGGACATAGGGGCTTCTCGCACGAAATAATCATTACCTGGAGGAATGATATGCGGAATAAAGGTCGTTTGTTGAGCGTTGGTGATCGGATTAATACTGACCCCATCGGATTTTCACTTATTCACACGATGTAGGAGACGAACATGGTTGCGGCATTGCTCGAGCGCCTTGGTGTACCGGCCCAAGCCTTCACCCAGGGTGACTACCCTGTACATACTCCGATCGACGGCAGCCAGATCGCCTCGGTGACACTGGAAGAGAAGGCGAAAGTAGTTGCCCGCATCGAACAGGCCCATCAAGCCTTCGAGGCATGGCGCACTGTTCCGGCCCCGCGTCGTGGCGAGCTGGTGCGCCTGTTCGGAGAAGTGCTGCGTGCGCACAAGGCCGACCTGGGCGAACTGGTGTCGGTCGAAGCCGGCAAGATCACCCAGGAAGGTTTGGGCGAAGTGCAGGAAATGATCGATATCTGCGACTTCGCCGTCGGCCTGTCGCGTCAGCTGTACGGTCTGACCATCGCCTCCGAGCGTCCTGGCCACCACATGCGTGAAACCTGGCACCCGCTGGGCGTTGTGGGTGTGATCAGCGCGTTCAACTTCCCGGTCGCCGTGTGGGCCTGGAACACCGCCCTGGCACTGGTGACCGGTAATGCCGTGGTCTGGAAACCGTCTGAAAAGACCCCGCTGACCGCACTGGCCTGCCAGGCGCTGTTCGAAAAAGCCCTGAAGGCATTCGGCGACGCTCCAGAAGGCTTGGCCCAGCTGGTGATCGGCGGCCGCGAAGCGGGCGAAGCACTGGTCGACGACTCGCGTGTGGCACTGGTCAGCGCCACTGGCAGCACCCGCATGGGCCGTGAGGTGGGCCCACGGGTGGCCGCGCGCTTTGGCCGCAGCATCCTGGAGCTGGGCGGCAACAACGCCATGATCCTCGCCCCGAGCGCCGACCTGGACCTGGCCGTGCGCGGCATCCTGTTCTCGGCTGTCGGCACCGCCGGCCAGCGCTGCACCACCCTGCGCCGCCTGATCGCGCACCGCTCGATCAAGGATGAAGTGGTTGCCCGTGTGAAGGCGGCCTACGCCAAGGTGCGCATCGGTGACCCGCGCAAGGACAACCTGGTCGGCCCGCTGATCGACAAGCAGTCGTTCGATGCGATGCAAGGCGCGTTGGCCAAGGCCCGGGACGAAGGCGGCCAGGTATTTGGCGGTGAGCGCCAATTGGCGTCCGAGTACCCGAACGCCTACTACGTATCGCCGGCCATCGCCGAAATGCCTGCGCAGAGCGATGTGGTGCGCCACGAGACTTTCGCGCCGATCCTGTACGTGCTGGCCTACGATGATTTCGAGGAGGCCCTGCGCCTGAACAACGAAGTGCCGCAAGGCCTGTCCTCGTGCATCTTCACCACCGACCTGCGCGAGGCCGAGCGCTTCCAGAGTGCCTCGGGTAGCGACTGCGGCATTGCCAACGTCAATATCGGCACCAGCGGCGCCGAGATCGGCGGTGCCTTTGGTGGCGAGAAAGAGACCGGCGGCGGTCGTGAATCCGGCTCTGATGCCTGGAAAGGCTATATGCGTCGCCAGACCAACACGGTCAACTACTCGCGCGAGCTGCCGCTGGCTCAAGGTATCGTGTTTGACTGATTGATGCGTCGCCCCAGTCGCGGCCAAGTCGGGACGCGATTGGGGACGACAGCCTGCTTGGATCTACCTGCTAAAAATAACAACAGCTGGAGCCGGCCATGCCCGAACTGCGACAAGAATGTCTGTGGGAACATGTCACCAAGCCGTCCATTGCCACCCTGGCGCTGGCCGGTGAGCACAAGGTCGATGTCTGCATCATCGGCGCCGGCATCACCGGCCTTTCGGCAGCCATCCATCTGCTCGAGCAGGGCAAGTCGGTGATCGTGCTGGAAGCCTGGAAGGTCGGCCAGGGTGGATCGGGGCGCAACGTGGGATTGGTCAACGCTGGCACCTGGATTCGCCCCGACGATGTCGAAACCACTCTGGGACAGCAGCAGGGCAGCCGCTTGAACAAGGTGCTCGGCGAAGCGCCGGGCGAGGTGTTCGCGATGATCGAGCGTTTGGGCATCGACTGCCAGGCGCAGCACAAGGGCACCCTGCACATGGCGCACAATGCCACGGGTCTTGCCGACCTGCAGGCACGCCACGAGCAGTGGAGCCGGCGCGGTGCGGACGTCGAGCTGCTCACCGGGGCCCAGTGCCAGGAATATTGCGGTACCGACAAGATTTCCGCCGCGCTGCTCGACCACCGCGCCGGTACCATCAACCCCATGGCTTATACCCAGGGCCTGGCCGCTGCCGTAGTGCGTCTGGGCGGACGGCTGTTCCAGCAGTCCGCGGTGCAGGGACTGGCGCGCGAGAGTGATGCCTGGCGGGTCAACACCGCGCGCGGATCGGTGAAGGCCGACAAGGTGGTGATCTCCACCGGTGCCTACACCGAGGGTGACTGGAGCAACCTGCAGAAACACTACTTCCGCGGCTACTACTATCAAGTCGCTTCGGCTCCCCTGGCGGGCGCTGCCGCCGACAAGGTCCTGCCTCATGGCCAAGGCTCATGGGACACCCGCACCGTGCTCAGCAGCATTCGCCGTGACGACCAGGGCAGGCTGCTGCTGGGCAGCCTGGGCCGCGTTGACAACAAGCCGGCCTGGTTCGTGCGCAGTTGGGCCGACCGCATCCAGAGCCACTACTTCCCGAAGTTGGGCAAGGTCGACTGGCAGATGCACTGGACCGGCTGCATCGACTTCACCCCCGATCACCTCATGCGCCTGTTCGAGCCGGCGCCTGGGCTGGTCGCGGTGACTGGCTACAATGGTCGCGGCAATACCACGGGCACGGTGATTGGCAAGGCCTTCGCCGAGTTCCTGCTCAAGGACGACCCGGACACGCTGCCGGTACCGTTCTCGCCGATGAAGGTAGTCAGCAGGACGTCGCTGCGCACGGCGTTCTACGAGTCGGGCTTCTCGCTGTATCACGCCGGGCAGTGCTTGCGCGTAGTGCTCTAGAGCCGGATGGAGCCGTGCCTCACCTCGTGTAGTGCTGGAATTCGTGGGAGCGGCTTCAGCCGCGAACACCGGCGCAGCCGGTGCCAGACACCGCATCGACCTCTTCGCGGCTCAAACCGCTCCCACAGGTCCGGCGCAGGCCGACCTGTATCTCTCGTCCCACCCTCAAGCGATATCCCTGCCCAAAAGCATCGTTCATAGAATGGAACGCTAAAGCTGAATTTTGCTATCTAGTGCGACAAAGGTGTTGGTTTTAATCTTTACTCATCAACGCGAAACACCCCACTTGATGAAAACAACCTCACCTTCAGGAGCACTGACATGGCCCACTTCAAATACAACCGCCTCGACGTCAACAACGCCGCTGTCCTGCTGGTCGACCACCAGGCTGGCCTGCTGTCCCTGGTCCGCGACATCGAGCCGGACCGCTTCAAGAACAACGTGCTGGCCCTGGCGGACCTTGCCAAGTTCTTCAAGCTGCCGACCATCCTCACCACCAGCTTTGAAAGCGGCCCCAACGGCCCGCTGGTGCCAGAACTCAAGGCACTGTTCCCGGACGCGCCCTACATCGCTCGTCCTGGCCAGATCAACGCCTGGGACAACGAGGACTTCGTCAAGGCAGTCAAGGCGACCGGCAAGAAGCAGCTGATCATCGCCGGGGTGGTGACTGAAGTATGCGTAGCGTTCCCGGCATTGGCGGCCCTGGAGGAAGAGTTCGAGGTATTCGTGGTCACGGACGCCTCCGGTACCTTCAACGAGATGACCCGCGACGCCGCGCACAGCCGCATGATCGCCGCCGGTGCGCAGATGATGACCTGGTTCGGCGTGGCCTGTGAGCTGCACCGCGACTGGCGCAACGATGTCGAGGGCCTGGCGGCGCTGTGCTCGAACCACATCCCTGACTACCGCAACCTGATGACTAGCTACAACGCCCTGACCGCCGGTCGCTGAGCCCAGCGCACACAGCACAACCGTCCAATCCAGCGCCTGCCCACTGCTGCACCGTGGGCACTGGCCAGCTCCGGCTCCAGGGAAAGCAGATGAACACCACCCCCCAAGACAACCGCAACGTAGTGACGTTGGTCATCCAGCACAAAGTGCGTCCCCAGGCGCTCGGCGAATACGAGCAGTGGATCAAGCGCACGGTGCATGCCGCTCGCCACCAGCCGGGCCATCTGGATGTAAACGTGATCCGCCCGGACGACGGCGGCGGCTACCAGAACTTCCCCGACGACTACTCGGTGATCCAGGAACTGGCAGATAACAACCAGCTGACCGTGCGCATCGCCTACAACCTGTTCACCAATAGCGCCGGGAAGCTCCGTCCTTCAGGGCGGGGAGGGATAGCGCTCACCGCGAAGCGGTGATATGGTTTAACTGTATATCCAGACAGTATTCATGATGAAGCGTCTTCAGGCCTATAAATTCCGGCTCGAACCCACATTCCAGCAGCGAATTCTGCTCAGGAAATTCGCCGGTTGCGTTCGTGTGGTCTGGAACAAAGGCCTGGCTCTTCAGCAGGCTCGTTATCAAGCCGGCGAGAAAAAATTGGGCTACGCAGGGCTCTGCAAGGAGCTGACAGCCTGGCGAAACGACCCTGAAACACCCTGGTTGGCCGAGGCTTCCGTCGACGTCGAGCAGCAGATTCTGCGAGACCTCGAGACTGCCTACAAGCGCTTCTTCGACAAGCTGTCCGATTTCCCTCGATTCAAGAAGAAAGGGGCTCGGGACAGCTTTCGATTTCCCCAGCCGAAATCAATCAGGCTCGACCAGGCGGGTGAGCGGATTCTCCTGCCCAAGCTGGGCTGGCTGAATTATCGAAGAAGCCGAAAGGTTCAGGGTCTGGTCAGAAATGTCACTGTCAGTCTCAAGGCCGGGCACTGGTACGTTTCAATCCAGACCGAGCGCAAGGTAGCAGAGCCCTGCCATCCTGCCACGACAGTGGCAGGGATCGATCTGGGTGTGGTTCGTTTCGCCACGCTGTGGGACGGCCAGAAAGAGACCGTGATCCAGCCGCTGTCGAGCTTCAAGCGACACGAAGTTCGCCTGGCCAAGGCTCAGCGCCAGATGAGCCGCAAGGTCAAATTCAGCAGCAACTGGAAGCGCGCTAAAGCCCGCGTCCAGCGCATCCACAGCCAGATTGCCAACGCCCGCAACGACTTCCTGCACAAGACCTCACACATCATCAGCAAAAACCACGCGATGATTGTTGTCGAGGATCTGCAGGTCAAGAACATGAGTCGTTCGGCCAGTGGCAATCTGGTTGAGCCAGGTCGGAACGTCCGGGCCAAGTCGGGTCTGAACAAGTCGATCCTGGATCAGGGCTGGGGCGAATTTGGCCGTCAGCTCGACTACAAGTCCGCATGGAAAGGTGGTTGGTTGGTGGCAGTTCCACCGGCGAATACCAGTCGCGAGTGCCCGGTCTGTGGCCATACCTGCGCTGAAAACAGAAAGAGTCAAAGCGTGTTTCTATGCGTGGCCTGCGGCCACACCGAGAATGCGGATCTGGTGGCTTCGAAGAATATCCGAGGGCGTGGATTGAATAGCCCAAAGGCCAGGACAATTGGCCGGATCGCCTGTGAAGTGAGGGGTGTTTCAGTGCCGCCAGCAGCAGGAACCCATCGAAGCGAGCAGCCGGCTCACGCCGACTGACGCAGTAGGGAATCCCCCTCCTTTGCGGCGAAAGCTGGCGCCTATCAAGGCGAGGTGGGGGAGGATGTCAACGTCGAGGAAGAAGCGATCAAGGGCATCGAGTCGGTCCTGACGATCGTAGACGGCAAGGTCGTGTACGCCGCTGGCGAATTCGAGCGCCTCGGCCCGCCGCAGGTGCCGGTACTTCCCGAGTGGTCGCCCGTGGCCAAGGTGCCCGGGCATTGGCGCGTGGGCACGCCGTCGCTGGCAGCAGCCGTGCACCAGTGCTCGGGGCCATGCGGTGTGCACGCTCACAGCCATGAGAAAGCGCGCCATTCCAGCGTCCCGGTCAGTGACTTCCAGGGGATCTGGGGGACAATGGGCTGTTCCTGCTTTGCGTTCTGACTGACGCAGGGGACGTATAAGCCTCTTGCCCGGTTTCATCGGGCAAGGGCACTCCTACAGGTGCCGCGCTGATACTGCGTAAGACAAATCTGAATCTCACATCAAAAGCTTTAGCGCTGATTACCTTCGGAAGTATCCTACAGCCGCTTCGGAAGCTTCCATCTTGGCAGGGAAATACCGCAGGGTTAACGTCGCCGGGTCGCCATTTTGGCGATCGGGTGTGAGAAGCCCGGGCGGTACATGTGGAATGCTTCCAGTAATGGCAGCCGTACGCGAGCAGACTCCGGTCTGGCCGTGATTCCGCGTGCACGGTTCTTCTCACCTCGCGTCCGGTTGCCACCCTATCCGTGAGAAGAGATGGGTGTGTGCCTTCCTTGTCACACGTGGAAGTCAAAAATGAAAAAGATCGTCCCCGATCCACCCGCAAACCTCATCACCACCCCCTACTTCTCCATCGACTCCGAAATGATCCCCCCGGACGCCCTGGCCCACGCCAGCGAGCTGTTGCGCGGCGCCGAAGACACCCTCGACCAGTAGCGTCGCGAACACGGGGCCGAACCCGGCCTGAACATGCTCGCCAACGTGCTGCACACGACCGAGATGGCCCGAGTGCTCGTCGAGCATGCCCTGCAGAAGATGTGATCAAGGAGTGATGGGATGACCAACGCCGCAATCACCTGCACGACCGTAGGCGAGACAAACTTCCTCGAGCTGTTTTGCATCCAGCCCGGTATCCCGTTCGATCGCGCCTTCGAGGAATTATCGGTGCTGCTGGGCTGCATCCGGCACCTGACCTTCGAAGCCGAGATGGAAAAGGACGCCATCGCAATCAGCTCCGCCCATTACCTGAGCGCATTCGCCAAGGCGCTCATCAACGACATGGAGCTCGCCCGACAGCGGAGTCGCTGAGTCAGTACCGGCCTCTTCGCGGCGGTTCGACGCCCTGACAAACCCGCTGCCACAGGTTGAGCGGGAGCCAACGTGTGCGGCTTCAGCCGCGAAGAAGCTGACGCGGTGTCTGGCACCGCTCTGCCGGTGTTCGCGGGTAAACCCGCTCCTACACGGGCTTTCGCCTCGGTGCCCCTTTTCCCATCGGCGTGATGGCCTTCAGGCCATGTCGCTGACCGAGAACTCCTCCGCCAGGTGGTCGATCAGCGAGCGTACCGAGGGCAGCAGGCCCCGGCGCGAGGGGAAGATCGCATGGACGATACCGCAGCGGGGATGCCAACCCGGCAGCAATTCCACCAACCGTCCTGACGCCAGGTCCTCGCGCACTGCGACTCGCGGCAGATGCGCGATGCCTACACCGGCGATGACGAAGTGGCGCAGGGCGAACAGGTCGTCGGTGACCATGCGTGGCGTGTGCGGGATCACGATGCTGGTGGCCATGTCCTCACCCTGGAACAGCTCCCAGTGGTATTCACGTTGGGCGCCACCCCAGTGCACGCTGGGGAGTTGGCCAAGCTGGCGCGGCTCGAAGCCCTCGGGTAGCTGGGCTAGGAGCGACGGCTCGCCAACCAGGCACTGGGTACTGTTGCTCAGCACCTTCATCACCATGTCGGTATTTTCCAGCGGCGGGAAGCGTACGCGCAGAGCCACGTCGAAGCCTTCGTGCAGCAGATCGACCCGGCGGTTGGTGCTTTCGATGAACAGCTCTACCCGTGGGTACTTGAGCATGTAGCGGGTCAGCATCGGCCCGACCCAGGCGTTGAGCAAGGTCGTGGGGCAACTGATGCGCACCAGGCCCCTCGGCTCGCTGAGGTTGCGCTCGATGATCTCGGCCGCGCCTTCCGCCTCCACCCGCATGGCCAGGCACCGCTGGTAATAGGACTGGCCGATCTCGGTCAGCGAACAGTGCCGGCTGGTGCGGTGCAGCAGGCGTACGCCAAGGCGGTCCTCCAGTTCGGCGATACGTCGGCTGAGCTTGGACTTGGGCATGTTCAGCGCGCGGCCTGCCGGGGCGAAACCGCCGTGCTCCACCACCTGGGTAAAGAAGTAGAGAGAGTTGAGGTCTTCCAACGAATCGTTCTCCAAATGGAACGCTAAGACTGTTTTTTGCCGTCTACCCTACCAAAAGTGATGAATTTAATCTGTACCCCTCAATGCGACACTCAACTCAACGCCGCTCATGGAGTACGAGCAATGCCACACGAAGGCAGCCTTCTGCAAACCGCAGTCATCTTCCTGCTAGCCGCCGTCATTGCGGTTCCACTGGCCAAGCGCCTGCAGCTAGGCGCTGTCATCGGCTACCTGCTGGCCGGCGTGGCCATCGGGCCCCAGGCTCTGGGGCTGATTCACGATACCGAGAGCGTCTCGCACATCTCGGAACTGGGCGTAGTCCTGCTGTTGTTCATCATTGGCCTTGAGCTCTCGCCGAAACGGTTGTGGCTGATGCGCAAATCGGTATTCGGCGTCGGGCTGGCCCAGGTGCTGCTGACCGGTGCGCTGCTGGGTGGCATTGCCCTGTTCGGCTTTGGTCAATCAATACCTGCCGCCGTGGTCGCGGGCCTGGGCCTGGCCTTGTCGTCCACGGCCCTGGGCCTGCAGAGCCTCGCCGAAAGCAAACAGCTCAATGCACCGCACGGGCGCCTGGCCTTTGCCATCCTGCTGTTCCAGGACATCGCCGCCATTCCATTGATCGCCCTGGTACCCCTGCTGGCGGCGAGTGGCGCGAACGCCAGCGATGGCGACAGTCTGGAACACGGCCTGAAGATTTTCGCCAGCATCGCCATCGTCATCGTCGGCGGCCGCTACCTGCTGCGCCCGGTATTTCGCATCGTGGCCCGTACCGGCCTGCCCGAGGTCTCCACCGCCACCGCATTGCTGGTGGTGATCGGCACTGCCTGGCTGATGGAGCAGGCCGGGATCTCCATGGCCCTGGGCGCGTTTCTGGCCGGCCTGCTGCTGGCCGACTCCGAATATCGTCACGAGCTGGAATCGCAGATCGAGCCGTTCAAGGGCTTGCTACTGGGCCTGTTCTTCATGAGCGTCGGCATGGGTGCCAACTTGCGCCTGCTGCTGGAGACACCAGGCCTGCTGCTTGGCCTGACGCTGTTGCTGGTATTGGTGAAACTGCCCGTGCTAATGCTGGTCGGTCGCCTGGCCGGCGGCCTGAACACCGGCAATGCATTGCGCCTGGGCGTGGTATTGGCCGCAGGCGGCGAATTTGCCTTCGTGGTCTTCAAGCTGGGCAAGGACCAGGGCCTGTTCGACGCCCATGCCTATGACCTGTTGCTGATGGCCATTACCCTGTCGATGGCTGCTACCCCGCTGTTGCTGCTGGGCTGCGCCCGCCTGCTGAAGCGCTCGCAGCCGGCCCGCGAAGTCCCTGAGCAGTACAAGGCGATCGTAACCGACGCTCCCCGGGTGGTGATCGTAGGCATGGGCCGCATGGGCCAGGTCGTCTCGCGCATCCTCCGTGCGCAGAAGATTCCGTTCATCGCGCTCGATACCTCGGTGGACGCCATCGAGCTGACCCGCACCTTCGAACAGGCTCCGGTGTTCTACGGTGACCCGCTGCGCCCCGAAGTCCTGCATGCTGCCAAGGTGGGCGAGGCTGAGTACTTCGTGATCACCACCGATGATCCCGACATCACTACCCGGACCGCCGAACGGGTCAAGCGCCTGTACCCACACCTGAAGGTCCTCGCCCGGGCGCGTAACCGACAGCATGTGCACAAGTTGATCGACGTCGGCGCCGAGCCTATCCGCGAGACATTCCATTCAAGCCTCGAGATGACCCGCCAGGCCCTGATCGGCCTGGGGCTTTCCAGCGAGCAGGCCGCCGATCGTATCCAGCGATTCACCGAGCATGATGAACAGGTGCTGGAAGCACAAGGCCGCGTGCGAGACGACCGCGCCAAGGTGATGCAGAACGCCCAGGAGGCACGGGTAGAACTGGCGCGGCTGTTCGAGTCGGATACAAACTGAAGCAGGAGAAAACCGCACAGCGTCCAGAAGGCTGAGAGGCAACTCCGGACGCTGTTGTACGATGACTCAGCTGAACAAGTCGACTGCAAGCTGGAAGGCAACCCACAGTGCCAGGCCGGTGGCAAAGGCCAGCGCCAGGTTCTCGAACAGGTTGTTGCGGTATTCCTTGCTCAGCAGCGACTTCTGGTTGGACATGATCAACAAGCCCAGCGAGATGACCGGCAAGCCGACGATATTAAGCGCGCTCACGCCGATGGTCAGGGTCACGAAGTCGGGCATGCCCGGAATCGACCAGACCAGCGGCGTCACCAGGATGAACAGCATGAACCACCTGTGCATCGGGTCCTTGTGGAACTCCTTGCCAAAACGCTCGCGACGCTCTGGACGCACGTGCTGGAAGGCGTCGGTGATGAGCATGGGGAACGCCGTGGTCTTGCCCGAGATGCTCGCGAACAGCGTGGCGAAGACGCCGATGAAGAAGATGTACCAGCCGATCGGGCCGAAGAACATCTCCAGCGCCTTGCCAAGGTCACCCAAGGTATTCACCTGGATGCCGTTGGGCCGCAGGATTTCCGCGCCGACGATCCAGATGGCCAGGTTGATGACAATACCCACGAACACGGCGAACAGCAGGTCGTTGCGCTGCATGCGCTTGTGCTGGGGGCCGACCCAGCCTTTCTGGCGCATCACGTACGGATGCACGAAGTTTGCCACGGAGCCGGCCACCGCGCCGATCACTGAAACCGCCACCAGCATGGCGCCATGCATGCCCTCGTCGGCAGGGATGCTGAAGCCGATGGTACCTTTGACGATACCGACCACGTCCGGGCCGGACATGACCGCCAGGGCCAGGAATGCCAGGGTCATGACCGCCAGCAAGACTTTCATCACGCCTTCGATCATCGAGTAGATGTTGCGACCGACCAGCATCCACACCGCCAGGACCACCGCCATCGAGCACAGCAGTGGGTAGTCGATGCGCAACAGCATCGCCAGGGACTCGCCGGCCCCCTTGATCATGTAGGCGTTCATCAGGTGGCCCATGATCAGCGCGTATCCCAGCATGAACCATGCGAACACCGGATGCAGCTGGGCATAGCCCTGCAGGATGGTCATGCCCTGGTTATTGCATAGCTGGAAGCGGGCAATGATGTTGACGATCAGGTAGCGCAGCAACAGCGAGACCGCCAGTACCCACATCATGGCGTAACCGTAGTTGGCGCCGGCGACGGAGGAAGTAATCAGATCACCTGCGCCCAGCCAGGACAACACGGCGATGATGCCTGGTCCAAGCAGTTTCACCGCCCGGGAAAGGCGGCTTTGGGAAGGCATGACAGTCTTGCCCTCGGCAGAAGGAATGCTCGTCATCGAGGTGTCTCCGTTATTTTTGTAGTGAGAGCAGGGGAAGTCGACCACAGTAGGTAGGACGTCGTACAACTAAATTATCACGTAAGCGTTGCAAGATGTTTCATAATTTCTTCGGCGCAGGGGTGCTTGCCTGGTGTGGCCTGTCTACGACGCTGTAGCGAGCATGCCACTCAGCCAGGACGGTATTGCAAGGCCTCGGCAAGATGACAGCGGCCAATGGCATCGACCTGCTCGAGGTCCGCGAGGGTGCGGGCCACCTTGAGCAGGCGATGGGCTGCGCGCAAGGATAGCGTCAGCCGCTCGCAGGCCGTCTCCAGCCATTTCTGATCCTCGGCAGTCAAGGAACAATGACGTCGTAGCGCCTTGAGATCGAGAAACGCGTTGGCGCAGCCTTGCCGCGCTTGCTGCCGTTCTCGCGCCGCGGCCACCACCTTGGCGACGCTGATGCTGGTCTCGCCGCTTGGCTGCTCCGACAGCACGGTGCTCTCCCGAGCCACGGTCAGGTGCAGGTCGATGCGATCGAGCAGCGGGCCGGACAGCTTGTTGCGATAGCGCTGCACTTGCTCGGTGCTGCAGCGGCAGCGGCCGGTAGGGTCGCCCAGGTAGCCGCATGGGCATGGGTTCATCGCTGCCACCAGCTGGAAACGAGCTGGAAAGCGGACCTTGTCCCTGGCTCGTGCCACCACGATCTCTCCGCTTTCCAAGGGCTCGCGCAGCACCTCCAGCACGCGCCGTTCGAACTCTGGCAGTTCATCGAGAAACAGCACGCCGTGGTGGGCGAGGGTGATTTCTCCAGGCTGCGGACGGCCGCCGCCGCCCACCAGCGCCGCGCCTGAAGCCGAGTGGTGGGGATGACGAAACGGCCGCTGAGGCCAGCTGTTCAGCGGCGCGTGCCCGCTGACGGACTGGATGGCCGCCACCTCCAGCGCTTCATGCTCGCCAAGGGGCGGCAGCAGCCCTGGCAGGCGACTGGCGAGAAGGGTCTTGCCGGTGCCGGGCGGCCCTGTGAACAGCAGATTGTGAGCCCCGGCCGCAGCCACCAGCAGCGCACGCTTGGCAGCAAGCTGACCCTGGACTTCGCTGAGGTCGGGATAGGGCCGGCTGTGCAGCACCAGACCGTTGGCCGCATAGGGCTGCAGCGGCGTATGCCCGGTGAGGTGGGTCACCAGCTCCATCAGGCTGCCAGCCGCATACACGACCAGGCCCGACGCCAGGCAGGCTTCCTCGGCGTTCTCCCTCGGCACGATCAGCGCCCGGCCAGCCTCCCGCGCGGCGAGCGCCGCCGGCAGCACGCCCTGCACGGGTCTGAGTACCCCCGACAGCGCCAGCTCGCCCAGGCATTCGAACTCGCACAGGGTACCGACCGGCACCTGGCCGCTGGCGGCGAGAATGCCCAGGGCGATGGCCAGGTCGTAACGGCCGCCGTCCTTGGGCAGGTCGGCCGGTGCCAGGTTCTGCGTGATGCGCCGTGCCGGGTAGTTCAGCCCTGAGTTGATGATGGCGCTGCGCACCCGGTCCTTGCTTTCCTTGACCGTGGTCTCTGGCAGGCCGACCAGGGTCAGATGGGGCAGGCCGTTGGCCAGATGGGTTTCAACGCTGACAGCCGGGGCCAGAACGCCCACCTGGGCGCGGCTGTGGACAAGGGCGAGGGACATGAACACTCCATGATCAGGGGAAAGGACCGCGTCCTGCGGCTCTTGAAGGGTAGGGGAACGGCTGCCTCGCGCAATGGAAAGACTGCGTCCGGATCTTTCATTCCTGCTTCCTACCCCAACGCCCCCGCAGCCGTTGTCATCATCTCGTGTATCAACTGCCCGAACCGTTGCGTCAGCAGGCTTTGCGGGCGGTCCGCCGGCAGCAGCAGATAAGTCGTGAAGCGGATCTCTGGCAAGAATGGCCGCGTTTCAATTCCGACATGCCGATACTCGGCCGCCACCAGCGGGCTGACGATGCTCACCCCGAGCCCCAGCCCCACTAGCGAACACACCGTGGCAGCGTGGTGCGTTTCCAGGTTCATCTTGCGGTACAGCCTGTCGTCCGGAAAACACCGGTCGATCCGCTTGCGCGAACCATCGTTCTGCGAGAGCGAGATGAATTCCTCGCCTTTCAGATCTTCCGGCTTCACGGCGCTCAGCGCGCCAAGACGATGACCAATCGGGAACACGCACACCCCCGGGACGTCGCAGATGACCTGGGTCTCGACGCCTGGCATGGCTTCTCCCACATACGACGCCAGCCCCAGGTCGCAGAACTGCGAGGCGGCCCAATGGCCGACCGTCGGCGAGTCGTTGGTGTGAATGGAAATTGCTACATCAGGGTTCTGCTGGCGAAAACGCTGGATCACTCGCGGCAGCACCGTCAGCGTCAGCGAAGGTACCGCTCCGATACGCAGACGCCCGGTGCCGCCGCGCCGGATGTTGCGCGCGGAGGACTCCAGGCTCTGCAGCCCGATGAATGCCCGCTCGACATCGGCGAACAACGCTGCGCCTTCATCAGTGGGCAACAGCCTGCCGCCTATGCGCTCGAACAGCTTGAAACCACTGCTGCGCTCCAGCTGTGCGATCAGCCGGCTGATGTTGGGTTGTGAGGTATGCAGGTGCTCGGCAGCGGCCGTCATCGAGCCACTGAGCATCACCGCGCGGAACGCTTCGACTTGTTTGAAATTCATGGGTTGCCCATATCAATCCGGTATGGCCGATTGTCGAACTGTCATTTGTTTGCATGAACTGAACGCTTTATAACAGATATCACATCGACGTCACCGCACAGACGGGCGCGATGCAATTCGAGCACCGGGCAGTGAAGAATCACAAAAAACACTGCTGCTCATCACTCTGTCTCTGCCCTTGTATTCATGGTGTCGCAAAGCGATTCGCGCTGAACGACGCTGATATGTAAACCGGGAGGCATCATGTCGTTTACTTTCAAGATCCTTGGTAGTGCGTTGGCGTTTTCGTGCGTAGCGATGACGGCTTCGATGCAGGCTTCTGCCGTCGAGCTTCCAGCGGTACCTGAAGAGATAAAAGAAGCAGGCCAATTGCGCGCCGGTGTGCGCTGTGACCAGCCACCGTATGGGTTCCAGGATGGCAGCGGCGAATTCGCCGGCGTCGAAGTGGAGATGGCCAAGCAGATCGCGCTGTGGGCCTTGGGCTCGAAGGACAAGGTGACCTTCACTTGCGTCACCGCCGAAAACCGCGTGCCCCAGTTGCTTGGCCGCAAGGTCGACTTCCTGATCGCGACCCTGGGTGTCACCCCGGAGCGGATGCGGGTGATCGACTTCACCACGCCCTACCGCTGGGGCGCGAGTGATGTGGTAGTGAAGAAGGACAGCCCGGTCCGCAAGATCGCCGACCTCAACGGCAAGACCCTCGCCACCCTCAAGGGATCGGTACAGGCCAAGTGGTTCGAGGATCACATGCCCGAGGTCAAGACACTGCGCATGAACAGCGCCGCCGATGCGCTGCAGACCTTCCGTCAGGGCCGCGCGGACGCCTACACCCATGACGCGGCGACGCTGGTGGTGGTCGCAGACAACGACAAGGATGCACGCCTGCTGAACGAGCCGTTCCAGATTTCCGACGCGGCCATCGGCGTGCGCAAGAACAGCGAAGCCTGGCGTGATTTCCTGAGTGCCTCGGTATCCAGGATGCGCGAAGAGCATCTGTTCCGCGGCTGGGTGCAGCAGTTCGTGCCGCAGAACATCCAGGGTTACTACATCAGCGTCTTCGAGCAGGCAAAACCTGCCGAAGCCCTCTGACCGGGCGCCGCGCATGGACTTCGATATCGACTACCTGGCGGCGCAGTGGCCTGCGCTGCTCGATGGCGTACTGATGACGCTGCAGGTGACGCTGCTGGCGATCGTCTGCTCGCTGCTCATCGGGGTGCTGGGCGGTGCCGCCCGGGTGCTCAAGGTCCCGGTGCTGAGCCAGTTCGTGGTGGGGTACGTCGAGCTGATCCGCAATACCCCGATCCTGGTGCAGCTGTTTTTCATCTTCTATGGCCTGCCAGCGGTGGGGATGGAACTGTCGCTGTTCTGGTCCGGGGTGCTGTGCCTGTCGCTGTGGGCCGGGGCGTACCAGATCGAGAACATGCGCGGCGGCCTGGCAACGGTGGAGCACGGCATGCGCGAGGCCAGCAATGCCTTGAGCCTGAAGACCAGCCATTACTTCTGCCTGGTCGCCATGCCGATCGCCTTTCGGACCAGTTTGCCTGCGGTGCTCAACACGTCCATCTCGTTGTTGAAAAACTCCTCGTACCTGCAAGCGATCGGGCTTGCCGAACTGACTTTCGTCGCGGTCGATCGCATCGCCACGGATTTCAGGGCGATCGAGATGTTCAGTGCGATCTGTGTGATGTACCTGGTGCTGGTAGGGATCCTGGCGCTGTTGACCGGTCGGCTTTCGGCCCACTTGCAACGCCCTTTCCGGCAGTGAGGCGAGCATGAATTTTCTAGTCGAGAACTGGGCCTTTGTCGGCAAAGGCCTGTGGATGACCCTGCGCCTGGCGCTGGTGGTGCTGCTGTTCACCACGATCATTTCCACGGTGCTGGGGGTGCTTGCCACCCTGAAGAACAGGCTGTTGTGGTGGACGATCCATGGCTATGTCGAGCTGTTCAGGTCGATCCCGCTGATCGTCAACGTGTTCTTCATCTTCTTTGGTGCGCCCATGTTCGGGCTGGACCTCAGCCCATTCGCCGCGGTCACCACGGGACTCACCTTGTGGGGCAGCGCCAATGGGATCGAGATCGTGCGTGGCGGCCTGGAGTCGGTGTCGCGACATCAGTGGAAGAGCGCATGGGCACTGGGCCTGCGGCCGTGGCAGATCTACCTGCACGTCATTGCCCCGCAGTCGATGCGAGCGATCCTGCCCGCATACACCGGTCTCCTGACCATGCTGGTGCAAGCCACATCCCTTGGGGCGCTGGTAGGGGTGAGCGAGTTTCTCAAAGTTGGCCAGATCATCATCGAACGCGAGACGGTGATGACTGGCGTCAGCCCCGCCTTTGCCGTCTATGGCGTGGTCCTGCTGGTGTATTTCGTTATCTGTTCATTGCTGAGCTGGTTCAGCCGTTATCTCGAACGTCGGCTGGGTCGCCCGGTGACGCGAGCCACAATTGATGAGGGGGCAACATGCAAGAGTCCAAAGTCAGCCGGCGCCTGAAGGAAACCACGGCCCCGGAAGTCAACGAGTTCATCTATCGGCCGCGCCTGCAGGGCTTTTCGGAAGGCTTCGGCCTGCTGGGCGACATCAACAAGGCTCACATCGTCATGCTTGCCGAACGCGGGCTGATCCGCAGCGAGCACGCGGCTACGTTGGCCAAGGGAGTGCTGGACATGGAGGAGGCAGGACCCGACGTGGTCCCGCTCGATCCTTCACGCGAGGACGCCTACTTCAACTATGAAGCGCATTTGATCGAACAGATCGGCGCGGACGTTGGCGGCCGACTGCACACCGGGCGCAGCCGTAACGACCTGCTGGCGACCCTCGATCGCATGCGCTGCCGCGAGGTCCTGATGGACCTCGTCGACGAACTCGTGCAGATCCGGGCAACCGCCATCAGCCAGGCGGCTCTTTATGCCGAAGTGGTGATGCCCGGCTATACCCACCTGCAGCCCGCGCAGCCGATCACCTATGGCTTCTACCTGTCGGCGGTAGAGCAGGCGCTGGAGCGCGATTGCAGCCGTCTGACCCACACTTTGGAGACGATGAACCAGAGCCCCATGGGAGCTGCTGCCTTCGCGGGGACCCCGTTCGATATCGACCGTGCACGTACGGCGCAGCTGCTGGGTTTCGATGGCTACCTGGATAACGCCCTGGATGCGGTGGGCTCGCGCGACTTCATCCTGGAGAGCCTTTCGCACTTGAGCCTGCTGTCAGTGTTCTGGAGCCGGATCGCGCAGGATTACTTTGTCTGGAGCACCCACGAGTTCAGCCTCATCGACTTCCCCGACAGCGTCGCGGCAACGTCGAGCATCATGCCCCAGAAGAAGAATCCGACAGTGCTCGAGTACCTCAAAGGGCGCAGCGGGCACATCCTCGGGCTGCTGATGGGCGCAAGCGTATCCATCAAGGGCACCAACTTTTCCCACACCGGAGACGCCAACCGCGAGGGCACCCGCGGCTTCTGGGAGGCCGCAGAGGAGAGCCTGCGCTGCTTGAAGCTGCTGAACCTGGTGCTGCGCACGGCAGTGCCCAACGCTACCTTGGCCGTCAAGCGCGCGGGTGAGGACTTCTCGACGGCGACCGGCCTTGCCGACCTCATCGTGCGTGAAGCGGACTTGTCATTCCGCGAGGCGCATCACGTGGTCGGCGGCGCCGTGCGCATGGCCATGGACGCCGGGCTGCTGGCTCACCAGATCGATACCAGGATGGTTGATGCCTGCGCCATCGAGCAGCTCGGGCACGCACTCAACCTGCCCGCGCATAAGGTCCGCGACTGTCTTGATCCGACCGCCAACGTGCAAGCCCGGATGTCTTCGGGTGGGCCCTCGCTGTCGTCCTTGAAGCCGAGCCTGGCCCGTGCCGAACAGCGCATTGCTGCCGACCGCAAGGCCAACCAGGCACGTCGCGAGCGCTTGAGCGCGGCCAATCGCACCCTGCAGGAACTGACTCGCGCGCAGGCCGACTCATGAGCACCATGCTGACCGTCCGCGGCCTGCACAAGCGCTTCGACCAGCATGAAGTGGTCAAGGGTGTGGACCTGGACGTACGCGAGGGCGAGGTGGTGGTGATCATTGGGCCCAGTGGATCGGGCAAATCCACGTTCATCCGCTGCCTTAACAGTCTCGAGGAGCCCAGTGCAGGGAGCGTGGTCATCGGCGGCGGCGAGTCGATCAAGGCGGGCGACCGCAAGGCCCTGGCCAGGCTGCGGGAGGAGGTGGGCATGGTGTTCCAGGACTACACCCTGTTTCCCCACATGACCGTGATGGCGAACATGACGCTGGCGCCCGTCAAGCTCAAGCGCTCTTCCAAAGATGAGGCGCAACGCACTGCGCTGGCCCTGCTCGACCGCGTCGGGCTGCGTCACAAGGCTGAGGGCTATCCCTCGGAGCTATCGGGCGGCCAGCAGCAGCGGGTGGCGATCGTCCGTGCGCTGGCGATGAAGCCCAAGCTGCTGCTGTTCGATGAGCCCACCTCGGCGCTCGACCCGGAAACCGTGGGTGATGTACTGAACGTGATGAAGGGCCTGGCTGCCGAGGGCATGACCATGATCATCGTCACCCATGAGATGGGTTTTGCGCGGGAAGTGGCCGACCGGGTGGTGTTCTTCGATGGCGGCCGGATTGTCGAGATGGGGCCGCCGGCGCAGATATTCACGGCACCCATGGAAGCGCGTACCCGGCAGTTCCTGCAGAGCGTCCTTCATTAGCCTTTATGTATTGGGGAAACGGATCATGAAAGAGCCAGGCAACTGTACCGACGGGATTATCCGGATGGAGGGCGTGCATAAGTGGTACGCCGATTTTCATGTCCTCAAGGACATCAACCTCAATGTGCACCAGGGCGAGCGCATCGTGCTGTGCGGGCCATCGGGGTCGGGCAAGTCGACGACCATCCGCTGCCTCAATCATCTGGAGGCGTATCAGCAAGGGAAGATTGTCATCGACGGCACCGAGCTGACGGCTGACAAGCACAGGATCGAAACCATCCGCCGTGAAGTCGGCATGGTGTTCCAGCACTTCAATCTGTTTCCGCACCTGACCATCCTGCAGAACTGCATGCTGGCGCCGACCTGGGTGCGCAAGCTGTCGAAAAAAGAGGCTGCGCAGACGGCGATGCACTACCTGGAGCGCGTGCGCATCCCCGAGCAGGCGCACAAGTATCCAGGGCAGCTTTCCGGAGGCCAGCAACAGCGGGTAGCGATCGCCCGAGCGCTGTGCATGAAGCCCAAGATCATGCTGTTCGATGAGCCGACGTCAGCACTGGATCCCGAGATGGTCAAGGAAGTGCTCGACACCATGGTCGGCCTGGCCGAAGACGGCATGACCATGGTCTGCGTGACCCACGAAATGGGCTTCGCGCGAACCGTGGCCAACCGGGTGATCTTCATGGACAAGGGCGAGATCGTGGAGCAGGCGCCGCCGGACACGTTCTTCGATAGCCCGAAGAATGAGCGCACACGACTGTTCCTGGGGCAGGTGTTGCATTGACTGCAGAGCGGGCCCGCTTAAGCCTTTACGTAAACCCAAGCCGTCAGACCAGACCCGAGCACCACCGCCACCCGCTTGTAATCCGCCACCTCATACCGGTCAGCCGCCGCCAGCTCTTCTTCAGTGATCTGGAACACCATACCGTCGACACCATCAGCTGCATCGCCGCTCGGTGACACGATGGGGTGGTGGCTTTTGCCACTGGTGGCGAGGACGGCGGGGTCGGTGATCTCGACCCAGTCCTGGCGGTAGCCGGGCATGCGGTCCGCCTGGCCAGTCAGCTCACGGGCGAAGCTTGCCAGTTGCACGGCCTTGTCCTGCAGGGTGCCGTAGGAGAACAGCAGCACGGGATAGTCGCGTGACGCTTGCATGGGGATCACTCCGAAGCGGGCGGGGTGGCAGGCGGGTTCATCCGTGCATCGAGCTCGGCGACCTGGGCTTCCAAGGCCTCCAGGCGAGCTCGGGTGCGCGCCAGGACGACCATCTGGCTGTCGAATTCTTCGCGGCTGACCAGGTCGAGCTTGCTGAAGGCGCTCTGCATCAGGGCCTTGAACTGGCCTTCGAGCTCGGCGCGCGGTTGGGCGGTTTCGCCACTGAACAGGCGCGACGCCTGGTCGCTCAGGGCGTCGAGAAGAGCTTTGGGCGCAAGCATGTTCGGCATTCCGATAATCAGTGAAAGGCCCCGGATTGTAGCACGGGGCCCACCTCTCCCCGGGCTGCACACTTTTTGCGCATGCTGCCCGGCAGCGGTGCACCGAAATTGTGCGTGATACCCATGCTGGCGAGTTGCCAAGTCTGGAGATTGCTCTCAACCCATTGTTTCACTTGAGTTTCTGCAAGCTGGCAAGCTTTCTGCACAGACCTGAAGGAGCCATGCACTGATGCAGTCCGCCGTGACCAGCGCGCTTCGGCAAGGGATTGCAGCCGACGATGCGTTACAAAGCCAGGCGCTGCGCTTAGACTTGAGACGGGTTTGTTTTCCTGGGGCAAGTCCACCATTTCGGGAGAGAGTTTCATGAAGCTAGTCACTGCCATCATCAAGCCGTTCAAGCTGGACGACGTGCGCGAGTCGCTGTCGGAAATCGGCGTGCAGGGCATTACCGTTACCGAGGTCAAAGGCTTCGGGCGGCAGAAGGGTCATACCGAGCTGTATCGCGGCGCCGAGTACGTCGTCGATTTCCTGCCCAAGGTCAAGATCGATGTCGCCATCGATGACAAGGACCTGGACCGGGTGATCGAGGCCATCACCAAGGCAGCCAACACCGGCAAGATCGGTGATGGCAAGATTTTCGTGGTCAATCTGGAGCAGGCGATCCGCATCCGTACCGGCGAAACCGATACCGACGCGATCTGATAACACGCCTCACCAAACCCCAACGCCCCAGGAGAAAACAACATGACTCTGCGCAAGCTCGCAGGGCTAGGAGCCCTATTGTCCCTCGCAGTGCCCGGCCTTGCCCTGGCAGAGGAGGCAACCCCTGTGCTGAACTCCGGCGACACCGCCTGGATGCTGACCGCGACAGCGTTGGTGCTGTTCATGACGATTCCCGGCCTCGCCCTGTTCTACGGCGGCATGGTGCGGTCCAAGAACGTGCTCTCGGTGATGATGCAATGCTTCGCCATCACCGGCCTGATGAGCATCCTGTGGGTGGTCTACGGCTACAGCCTGGCGTTCGATACCACCGGTATGGAGCAGGGCGTGATCAACCTCAATTCCTTCGTGGGCGGGTTTTCCAAGGCGTTTCTGAGCGGCGTCACGCCAGACAGCCTGACCGCAGCGTTCCCTGAAGCGGTCTTCGTCACCTTCCAGATGACCTTCGCCATCATCACCCCGGCACTGATCGTCGGTGCCTTCGCCGAACGCATGAAGTTCTCGGCGATGCTGATCTTCATGGCCATCTGGTTCACCCTGGTGTACGCACCCATCGCGCACATGGTCTGGAGCGGCGACGGCGCACTGATGTGGGACTGGGGCGTGCTGGACTTCGCTGGCGGCACCGTGGTGCACATCAACGCCGGTATCGCGGGTTTGGTGGCGTGCCTGGTATTGGGCAAGCGCAAAGGCTACCCGACCACCCCGATGGCCCCGCACAACCTGGGCTACACCTTGATGGGCGCCGCCATGCTGTGGATCGGCTGGTTCGGCTTCAACGCAGGCTCGGCCGCAGCGGCCAATGGCACCGCAGGCATGGCCATGCTGGTCACCCAGATCGCTACTGCCGCCGCTGCCCTGGGCTGGATGTTCGCCGAGTGGATCGGCCACGGTAAGCCAAGCGCTCTGGGCATCGCCTCGGGTGTGGTCGCCGGCCTGGTCGCCATCACGCCGGCCGCCGGTACCGTGGGCCCGATGGGCGCCCTGGTGATCGGCCTGGCTTCAGGTGTGATCTGCTACTTCTGCGCCACCAGCCTCAAGCGCAAACTCGGCTATGACGATTCGCTGGACGCCTTTGGTGTACACGGTATCGGCGGTATCGTCGGCGCGATCCTCACCGGCGTGTTCGCGGCACCCGCCCTGGGCGGCTTTGGTGAGGTAGTGGACATCGGCGCGCAGGTCTGGATCCAGACCAAGGGCGTGATCTTCACCGTGGTCTACACCGCGATCGTCACCTACGTGATCCTCAAGGTGCTCGACAAGGTGATGGGCCTGCGGGTCAACGACGAAACCGAGTCGGTGGGCCTCGACCTGGCTCAGCACAACGAGCGCGGCTACAACCTGTAACCGTCCTTGAAAAACATGCCCGGTTAGCCGGGCATTTTTTTGCCTGGATTTTGCCTTGGGAGCCAGGGGCAAACGGTTTCCTGCAGCCATTTGCGCGCGGCGCGCGGGGCTTCGTGGCAGTGGGTAGAAAACTTACAAGCGGGAGTGTGGTTTAGGGACTTTGCTTTTTCTGCGGGCACGCTAGAATGCGCGCGGAAGGGTGTTGACGACCTGTCCGCACACTTCGCCACCCGTTTGCCAGGCTTGCCGCTGGGCGCTCCGCCCTGATGCGTGCAGCCAGCGTGTCGAGGCCGGTGGCGCTGATTCTTTTTTGTCGGGCCTTGCCAGGAGCAGGGCCTGCACGGTGCCCCCTTGGTACACCAGGGGGATGCCCCAGGCGGTGGCCACCCCACAGCCTTTGAATTTTCGCTGGTGACTGTCGGTCTACGGCAACACTGGTCTATAACTAATCTGCTTTTCGCAAGTCATGAGGTAGAACATGAGCGACGATGATCTGGAAAACGATGACCTCGAAGTAGGCGACGAAGACGATGGTGATGAGGGTCTGGAGAACGCGGCTGACGACGTAGCGTCGGACGCAGGCGACGACGACAGCCCGACCCCGGTTGCCAAGGGCAAGGCCAAGGCTGCTGTCTCGGTTGACGAGATGCCCAGCATGGAAGCCAAGCAGAAGGAGCGCGATGCGCTGGCCAGGGCGATGGAAGAGTTTCTGAACCGCGGTGGCAAGGTTCAGGAAGTCGAGGCCAACGTGGTGGCCGATCCGCCCAAGAAGCCGGATAACAAGTACGGCAGCCGCCCTATCTGAGGCGTGCCGCATGCAAGGAAGCCCGCCGTCGCTGCGGGCTTTTTTGTGCCAGCTAGATGGGCTTGTCAGCGCCAGCGGGCGAGGACGTCGGGCAGCTGCGAGAGCCGCTGGATCTCGGCGTCGGGCGGGGTCTCGGTGGTCCAGGCCTTGTGCTGCGGGTTGAACCACACTGCGCGCAGCCCGGCGCGCTGGGCGCCGGCGATGTCGTCACCCGGGTGATCACCGATGTGCACGGCGGCGCCAGCATCCACGTCGGCACGTCGCAGGGCCTCGCGGAACGGGGCGGGATCAGGCTTGCCGATGCCCAGGTCCTCGGCGCACAGTGCAAACTTGAAATAGTCCGCCAACCCCAGCCGGCCTACGTCGGCGTTGCCGTTGGTGACCACGCCCAGAATGTAATGGTGGCGCAGGATCTCCAGGACGGGCTGCACCTCGGGAAAGACTTCGACCTGATGACGGGCATGCAGGAACACCTCGAAGCCTTCGTTGGCCAGCTCCTGGGCGTGTTTCTCGCTGTAGCCGACCTCTTCGAGCGCATGGAACAGCACGCGCCGGCGCAGGGCGCTGATGCGGTGCTTGAGGCCTGGCTCGGCCTGCACCAGGCGCTCGCGGATGGCATACAGGTGCTCTACCGGCACGCCGCCAAGGGTCGGCGCATTGGCCTCCAGCCAGTCGCGCAGCACGACTTCGGCGCTGGCTATCACTGGCGCGGTGTCCCACAGGGTGTCGTCCAGGTCGAAGGTGATCAGCTTGATGGTCATGAGTCGCTGCCTTTGCTGCGTTTAGCCCGTGGATGGGCGCTGTCGTACACCGCGGCCAGGTGCTGGAAGTCCAGGTGAGTGTAGATCTGCGTGGTGGCGATGTCGGCGTGGCCGAGCATCTCTTGCACGGCCCGCAGGTCCTGGGAGGACTCCAGCAAATGGCTGGCGAAGGAATGGCGGAGCATGTGCGGGTGCAGGTGCTGTCCGAGCTCGCGCTCGCCGGCCGCCTGCACACGCAGCTGAATGGCGCGCGGCCCCAGGCGGCGGCCCTGACGGCTGACGAACACCGCGCGATCCTGCGGGGCACTGATACCGCGTAGCTTGAGCCACTGTTCCAGCGCCTCGCGGGCCTTGCGGCCCACCGGCAGGACTCGAGTCTTGCTGCCCTTGCCATGCACCTGGACCAGGCCGGCGGCGAGGTCGAGCTGATCCAGGTCGAGACTGGTCAGCTCCGACAGGCGCAGGCCGGATGAATAGAACAGCTCGAGAATGGCGTGATCGCGGCGGGCGATGAAGTCATCGTCCACACCGCCGTCGAGCAGTTGCAGGGCGCGGTCGGTGTCCAGGGTCTTGGGCAGACGCCGCTCGCCCTTGGGCGGCGACAGGCCATTGGCCGGATCGTGCTGGCAGTGGCCTTCGCGATTGAGGTAGCGGTAGAGCCCGCGCACCGCCGACAGCAGCCGGGCAAGGCTGCGCGGGGACTGGCCGTGATGGTGCTGGCGCGCCACCAGCTGGCGCAGCTGTTGCACCTGCAGGTCGTTCCAGCGGGCAATGCCTTGTGTGTCGCAGTAGTCGACGACCTTGTCGAGATCGCGGCGGTAGGCCAGTTGGGTGTGCACGGACACCTGGCGCTCATTGCGCAGATGAGCACAATAAGCCTCCAGCTGGCCTTTCATCAGCGCACCGAACGCAGGGTCTGGGTGAAGCGCGGTACAACGCGGCCCAGGACTTCAGCGATGTAGCTCAGAAACAGTGTGCCGACGCTGCTCTTGTAGTGCTGCGGGTCATGGCTGCCGATCGCCAATACCCCGTGCAAGCCCTGGTAATCCAAGGTTGCGACGGCACTGGAGCCGACCTCCTTGCGTTGATCTGCACCGAACAGAAAGTCCAGTTCGTGGTCGCGCAGGTTGCCGCTGACCGTCTTGCCGCTGCCCAGCAGCCCGCCGATGGCCTGGTGCGCCTCGGCGCTGTTGACCCAGCGGCCCACCGGGGTAGCGTTTTCACCGAACAGTATCAAGCTGACGAAGGGCACCTTGAACTCCTGGCGCAGGCTATCTTCGACGGCCATGACCACCTCCTCGAGGCTGTTGGCGTCGAGCAGGTCGAGGATCAGCCGACGGGTCTTGTCGAACAGCCGGTCGTTGTCGCGGGCCACGTCCATCAGCTGCGACAGGCGATGACGCATCTCGATATTGCGATCACGCAGCAGCTTGAGCTGACGCTCCACCAGCGACACGCTGTCGCCGCGCTGATGGGGGATGTGCAGTTCGCCGAGCAATTCGTCATGCCCGGCGAAGAAGGTCGGGTTGGCGCGCAGGTAGCGTGCCACTGCCTCGTCATCGAGGTCGCTGGCCTGCGCGTTTGTAGCCTGGTGCTGATCGGTCATGGCGGAGCCTCGTCTAGAGTCGAACCTGTCCTTCGAACACGCGTACCGCAGGGCCTGTCATCAGCACCGGCTTGCCGGGGCCTCCCCACTCGATGGACAGGCGGCCACCTGGCAGTTCGATCGTCACGGGCGAATCCATCCAGCCTTGGCTGATTGCCGCCACCGCCGCCGCGCAGGCGCCGGTACCGCACGCCTGGGTCTCACCGGCACCGCGCTCCCACACACGCAAATTGGCGCGATGGCGGTCGATCACCTGGAGAAAACCGACGTTGACCCGCTGCGGGAAGCGCGGGTGATGTTCGATTTTCGGCCCGAGCTCGTGCACCGGGGCTGTGATGACGTCATCGACGCGCAGCACGGCATGGGGATTGCCCATGGAGACGGCGGCCAGCTCGACGCGTTGACCGGCAACGTCCAACGGATAGCTCAAGGCCTGCGCGGGCGCTTCGAACGGCACATCTGCGGGGACCAGGCGAGGAGGGCCCATGTCGACACAGATCTGGCCATCGTTGCGCACGTCCAGCTCGATGATGCCGCCCTTGGTTTCCACGCGGATGCGCTTCTTCGCGGTCAGGCGCTTGTCGAGCACGAAGCGCGCGAAGCAGCGCGCACCGTTGCCGCACTGTTCGACTTCCGAGCCGTCCGAGTTGAAGATCCGGTAGCGGAAGTCCACCTCCGGATTGCTTGGCGCCTCGACGATCAGCAGCTGGTCGAAACCTATGCCGGTATGACGGTCGCCCCATTGCTTGGCGTGCTTGGGCTGGATATGAGCGTGCTGGCTGACCAGGTCAAGGACCATGAAGTCGTTGCCCAGCCCGTGCATCTTGGTAAAACGCAGCAGCATGGACTCACTCCGGCAGCAGGCTTTCGCCAGCGTACAGCTCGGCTACAGACTCACGGCGGCGTACTTCGAAGGCCTGGTCGCCATCGACCAGTACTTCGGCGCAGCGGCCACGGGTGTTGTAGTTCGAGCTCATGACAAAGCCATAGGCACCGGCCGAGTGCACGGCCAGCAGGTCACCTTCGGCCAGGTTCAGCACGCGGTCCTTGGCCAGGAAGTCGCCGGTCTCGCAGATCGGGCCGACCACGTCATAGGTGCGGCCTTCGCCATCGCGGGGCTGCACGGCGTTGACGTCCATCCAGGCCTGGTACAGCGCCGGACGGATCAGGTCGTTCATCGCCGCATCGACGATGGCGAAGTCCTTGTGCTCGGTGTGCTTGAGGTACTCGACGCGGGTCAGCAGGACACCGGCGTTGGCCACGATGTAGCGGCCCGGCTCGAACACCAGTGCCAGGTCGCGGTCGCCGACGCGCTCGCGAATGGCCTTGATGTAGTCGCCCGCCAGCGGCGGCTCTTCGTCGCGGTAGCGCACGCCGACGCCGCCACCCAGGTCCAGGTGCCGCAGGTGAATGCCGCAATCGCCGAGGCGGTCGATCAGGTCGAGCAGGCGGTCGAGCGCATCGAGGAAAGGTTCGAGGGTGGTCAGTTGCGAGCCGATGTGGCAGTCGACACCGACCACTTCAAGGTTCGGCAGCTGTGCCGCGCGGATGTACACCTCTTCGGCGTCGGCGATGGCGATGCCGAACTTGTTTTCTTTCAGGCCGGTCGAGATGTACGGGTGCGTGCCGGCATCGACGTCCGGGTTGACGCGCAACGACACCGGGGCGCGCAGGCCCATCTCGGCGGCGACGACCTGCAGGCGCTCCAGCTCGTCGGTGGATTCTACGTTGAAGCAATGCACGCCCACTTCGAGGGCGCGGCGCATGTCTTCACGGGTCTTGCCGACGCCAGAGAAGACCACGCGGTCGGCACGCCCGCCAGCGGCGAGCACACGCTCGAGCTCGCCACCGGACACGATGTCGAAACCTGCGCCCAGACGGGCCAGCACGTTCAGCACGCCGAGGTTGGAGTTGGCCTTGACGGCAAAGCACACCAGGTGCGAGACACCCTGCAGGGCATCGGCGTAGCTGCGGTACTGGGCTTCGATGTGAGCGCGCGAGTAGACGTAGGTTGGCGTGCCGAATTGTTCGGCGATGGCCGACAAGGCCACGCCTTCCGCGAGCAGTTCACCGTCGCGGTAGTTGAAAGCGTCCATGGGTATCCCTTATTGGTGCTGGTGCTGTTGCGACTTCTTGCCGTCCTTGCTGTCGTCAGGCAGGTACAGAGGGCCCTTTTGGCCGCAGGCCGAGACCAGGCAGGCAACCGCGACCAGCGCCGCGAGGGAGGAAATCAGGCGCTTCATGGCGAAATCCTTTGAAATAAGCAGTATTGCGCCCGAGTATACCGAGCGCCTGCCTGCTTGCCTATGCAGCCACCGGCCCGCCGGGCGGCGGGTGTTATCCTTTGCAATCGTGGCCTGGCGCTCGTATCGTGCCGGACTTGCGTGTGTGCAGTCATTTTCGAGGTTCTTGCAATGAGTTTGAGCGAAGCGCGTTTTCACGACCTGGTCGACGTGACCCAACAGGCCCTCGAAGACCTGTTCGACGAGAGTGATCTGGACCTGGACATGGAAAATTCCGCCGGGGTGCTGACCGTCAGATTCGAGAATGGCAACCAGCTGATCTTCAGCCGCCAGGAGCCGTTGCGCCAGTTGTGGCTGGCCGACCGTTCGGGTGGTTTCCATTTCGATTACGACCAGGAAAACGGCAAGTGGACCTGCGAGAAGACCGAGGAGCTGCTGGGCGAAATGCTCGAGCGCATCGTCCTGGAGCGCGCGGGCGTCAAGCTGGACTTCGAAGAGATC
This sequence comes from Pseudomonas fluorescens, assembly GCF_902498185.1. GTDB lineage: Bacteria > Pseudomonadota > Gammaproteobacteria > Pseudomonadales > Pseudomonadaceae > Aquipseudomonas > Aquipseudomonas fluorescens_BS. The sequence continues at coordinate 302,910 of NZ_CABVIX010000002.1, forward strand.
TGAGATGACGAGTCCAGCCCGGCCACCCAAGCCGCTTTACAGCAACGTCAGCCCTGCGGTGCCTTCGCCGTGCATCAACGTCTGCCGGCTGGACGAGCACAAGGTCTGCACGGGGTGCCAGCGCCCGGTCGAGCATATCCGCGAGTGGCGTTCGGCCGATGACCAGCGCCGCCGCCAGATCTGTCAGGAGGCACAGTCCAGGCGCGGCAAGACCGCGCTGCACTGAACCGCATGCCCTTGTGTATTTACTGCGCTGTGGTAGTGTCGAACTTGCATCGGCACCGCCGATTGACACGCAAACCCCGCCCTTGGGCGGGGTTTTGCTTTATATGCCCGGTACATTTCACACCTTTGCAAAGGAGCCTGACTGGATCATGAGCACCAAGCCTTCCCTTATCCTCACCCGACTGGACGTACAGCGTCTTGAGCACCTGATCGAAAGCCTCGGCGAAGAGACGCCGGGTGTACTCGCCTTGCAGGACGAGCTGGACCGCGCAGAGCAGGTGGTCGGTCATGAGGAGGTCCCGGCTGGCGTGGTAACCATGAATTCGCGCGTGCACTGCCGCGAAGAAGCCAGTGGCAAGGACTATCACCTGACCCTGGTCTATCCGAAGGATGCGGGCGGCGAGGGCAAGGTGTCGATCCTTGCCCCGATCGGCTGCGCGCTGCTGGGGCTGTCGGTAGGCGCGCAGATCGACTGGCCGGCCCCGGGCGGCAAGACGCTGAAGCTCAAGTTGCTTGAGGTCGAATACCAGCCCGAGGCTGCCGGGGACTTTGATCTCTAAGAGGGCGCGGTACCTTCTGCCCGTGTACGCAGGCAGCGCCTGGCCCAGGCCTCCAGGTCACGCTGGCCGGCGCGGCTGTCGGCGTTCAGGTGGTGGGCGAACCGATTGAGAAACTGGTAGCTGCGGTTCAGTTCGGCCACCAGCTCGCCGCGCTCGATGGCCACCCTCCACTGGCTGCGGCTGTCGAGCATGGCCAGTTGCTTGTCATCCCATCCCCATTCGCAAGTCAGTCGCCGCAGCATCCGGCGTTGCCAGCAGTCGTCGCATGGCCCGCCCAGGCCGCTGAGTTTCTTGCCCACCTTCAGGTACAGGCTGCGCCGCACCAGTTCGAGGCGCTCGGGCTGGTCATGGTGCTTGAGGTACTGCTCGATACGCCGGTAGACCATGATGTAGGGGTCGAGCGCGTCCAGGTCCAGCTGGTTGGCGAACACGGCCTCCTTGAAGGCCAGGCTCAGGCAGTGCACGCGCGGGTGCTCGCTCGCATAGACCTCGGTCAGCAGCAGCTTGAGCACCGACTTGTGGGGCGAGTGGACGCCTTTGAACAACTGCCAGAGTCCCGCGCCGACGAACTCGCCTGGCGGCATGTGCGCCAGGTGCCCCAGGTCCAGGTTGTCTTCGGCGCGAACCAAGCGCTTGGACAGCAGGTTCTGCGTGTAGGTGTGATAGTCCCTCTCCTGACATGCCGGCACCAGCCACCACAGCGGAGTACGGCCCGCCAGCCAGATGGCGGTACGATAGAACTCGTCGAGCAAGAGGCAGTGCCGGGTGGTGCCGCAATCGTCCGAGCTCAGCTCACCCTCGCGCTGTCCCGGCACCAAGCCCCGCGACTCGACCAGATACAGGTGGACCTCGGCGCCCAGGCTCGCGGCCCAGGCTTCGAGGCGCAGGCATTTGCGGCGCAGTTCATCGCGCTCCGTATCGCTCAAGTGCGCATCATGGCAGACCCACAGGTCCATGTCGCTCTGCTCGGCTTGAGCCAGGGTGCCCAGGCTGCCCATCAGGTACAGCCCATGGATCGGCCTTGGGGGATTGTCATGGCAGGGCTTGTAGGTAAACGAGCGGCTCAGGCGCCGCGCTTCGGCCAGCACGGCGGCTTCGGGTTCCAGGCCTGAGACCCCGGCGGGCGTCGCGCCGGATACATAGCCTGGTAGCAACGGATGATTGATATGAAAAAACAGCGGTAAGAGCTTCAGTACCCGCTGCTGACGGCTGGATAACCCCTGCAGGGCCCGCGCAAGCCGACCTTGATTGAGCTGCAAGAAACGCCCACGCAGTCGGCTAAGCGCCTGGCGGTCGATGCCTTCATCCAGGTCGGAAGAGAGTTCTTGGGGGTGTTTCATCGCACACTCAGGCAGGGCGGGACAGCTGTCGCGAGTCTAGCCTGAGTGGCGGGGTCGGATTAAGCGGTATTTGATCGCTGACGCCAATGTGCAAGCGCCATCGATCTCATGCCGTTTCTGCCACGTTGAGGATGATCAGCAGTTTTTGCGCCTGCTCGGCCGCGTCCTGGCCAAGACTGGTCAGGTAGCCGCCATCGGGCTGGTCGGTCAGTTCTTTTTCGTACAGCCGCCGGGCAGCGGCCACCAGCTCAGGTGAGGCGGTGGCGTGCACCTTGATGCCCTCCTGGTGGTTGTCCAGGTTGAACAGGGCAAGCACTTCGAGTTCGGCAATCAGTTCGGGGGTGAAGGACATGATGACTCCTGACTTCCAGACAAGGACGGGGCACCGATACCGGTGCCTGGTCTTGCAGTGTAGACAGGGTTTTCAGGCGTTGCCTTGATCTTCCTCAGGAGGAAGCTCCGGCAGATTGCGCAGTGCGGCTTCGTACCACTCGGTGTTGAATGCCCGGTCTTCCTTGAGCATTGCGTCGATTTCGAACGCCAGCACGTGGGCCATCAGGTTGATGATGTCCTCTTTCTCATAGCCCACCAGGGTGAGCTTGTTGAACGTGGCCTTGGCGGCGGGCGGGTTGTCGCTCTCGATCTGGTTCTCGATGGCTTCGGTCAGGGTCGCCTCGGCGAAGGCTTCTTCATCGTCGTTGTCGATATCGGTGGGCTCGCTCATGGCGCTACTCCTGGGAAATGGACGCACAGTTTGCCACGCCTTGCCCGGCAATGCCTGGGCATTGACCGCGCGCATGAAGCTGGCCAGGGCAGGGGCAACCGGTCTATAACTGGCCGGCCATCCCCTTACGGCCTGGAGGCTGTCTCACATGCTCAAGCTTCATGGATTCGCAGTCAGCAACTACTACAACATGGTCAAGCTGGCGTTGCTGGAAAAAGGCGTGCCTTTCGAGGAGGTGCTGTTCTTCGCCGAGCAGACACCGCAAGCGCTGGCGATCAGCCCGCGCGGCAAGGTGCCGGTGCTGGAGACCGAGCATGGTTTTCTCAGCGAGACCAGCGTGATCCTCGACTATATCGAGCAGACCCAGGGCGGCACGCCGCTGTTGCCCGCGGACGCCTTTGGCCAGGCCAAGGTGCGTGAGCTGCTCAAGGAAATCGAGCTGTACATCGAGCTGCCAGCGCGCACCTGCTATGCAGAGGCGTTCTTCGGCATGCAGGTCGAGCCGCTGGTGAAGGAGAAGGCCCGCGCCGACCTCCTGGCAGGTTTTGCCACGCTCAAGCGTAACGGCAAGTTCGCGCCCTATGTGGCAGGGGAGCAGCTGACCCTTGCAGACCTGATGTTCGGCTTCTCTGTGGACCTGGCCAGCGCGGTCGGCAAGAAGGTGCTGGGGATTGATCTGCTCGATGGGTTCCCGCAGGCCCGGGAGCTGCTGGAGAGACTGGCGGGCGACCCGCACATGAAGAAGATCCTGGCGGACAAGGAAGCGCTGATGCCGAAGTTTCTGGAAATGATGCGCAGCAGGAAGGGATAGTCAGTCGGGGCCGCAAGGCGGCCCCAACACTTTCAACGGCGGCCCAGCAACTCCCGGCCCCGTACCACAGCCGCCCGCACCTGCGCAGGTGCGGTACCACCAATGTGGTCACGCGCGTTGACCGAACCTTCCAGGGTCAGCACCGCAAACACATCCTGCTCGATCTGATCGCTGAACTGGCGCAGCTCGTCCAGGCTCATCTCGGCCAGGTCCTTGCCGGTGTCCACGCCGTACTTGACGGCATGACCCACGATCTCGTGGCAATCGCGGAACGGCAGGCCACGGCGGACCAGGTAGTCGGCAAGGTCGGTGGCGGTCGAGAAACCACGCAGCGCAGCCTCACGCATGATGGCGTGGCGTGGCTTGATTGCCGGAATCATGTCGGCAAAGGCACGCAGCGAGTCACGCAGGGTGTCGGCGGCGTCGAACAGCGGTTCCTTGTCTTCCTGGTTGTCCTTGTTGTAGGCCAGCGGCTGGCCTTTCATCAGGGTCAGCAGGCCGGTCAGGGCGCCGAACACGCGGCCGCTCTTGCCACGCACCAGCTCCGGGACGTCCGGGTTCTTTTTCTGCGGCATGATCGAACTGCCAGTGCAGAAGCGGTCGGGCAGGTCGACGAACTGGAACTGCGCACTGGTCCACAAGACCAGCTCTTCGGAGAAGCGCGACAGGTGCATCATGGCGATGCTGGCGGCAGCGCAGAATTCAATGGCGAAGTCACGGTCCGAAACGCCGTCCAGCGAGTTGCCGGCCACAGCTTCGAAGCCCAGCAGCTCGCAGGTGAGCTGGCGGTCGATCGGGTACGTGGTGCCTGCCAGCGCAGCGCTGCCCAGGGGCATGCGGTTGGTGCGCTTGCGGCAGTCGACCAGGCGCTCATGATCGCGGCTCAGCATCTCGAACCAGGCCAGCAGGTGGTGGCCGAAGGTCACGGGCTGCGCGGTCTGCAGGTGGGTGAAGCCAGGCATGATGGTCTCGGCTTCACGCTCGGCCTGCTCCAGCAGACCCTGCTGCAGACGGGTGATTTCGGCCAGGATCAGGTCGATCTCGTCGCGCAGCCACAGGCGGATGTCGGTGGCTACCTGATCGTTGCGGCTACGGCCGGTGTGCAGCTTCTTGCCGGTGACGCCGATGCGGTCGGTCAGGCGCGCTTCGATGTTCATGTGCACGTCTTCGAGATCGACGCGCCAGTCGAAGTTTCCGGCCTCGATCTCGGCCTGAATGGTGTTCAGGCCATCGATGATGGTGTCACGTTCGGCATCGGTGAGTACGCCGACCTTGGCCAGCATGGTGGCGTGGGCAATCGAACCCATGATGTCGTGGCGGTACAGGCGCTGGTCGAAGTTGACCGAAGCGGTGAAACGGGCGACGAAGGCGTCGACGGGTTCACTGAAGCGGCCGCCCCAGGACTGATTGGTCTTGTCGGTGCTCATGGGTTCACTCGTTGAAGGCGTGAGAAAAAAGTGGCGCCGATAATAGCAGGGTTGGGATGCCTGCCGCAGGACGCCGGTCGAGAGAAATACAGGCCCATGACGCGGGCGTGACACGGCCAGGGCTCTGCGAAAGGATATTTGCCGATTGAACGGCAGCGCTCTGGCAACCGTCTACAGTTGGACAGAGGATCAGCGGTATTTGCCGCCGAACCAGTGAATCTTTAGCTATCGCACGAGTCTCAGCGTGGATCGCCGTGAGCGTCGAACCCTCACCTGTCTACGCTATCCTTGTGCGAGACTCACTCAGGAATCCAGCGCTATATGAATGTCCTGATCGTTGATGACGAACCCCAAGTCCGTGAGCGCCTGAGCCGTCTGCTCGGCGAACTGGAGGGCTACACCGTGCTGGAGCCCAGTGCCACCAACGGCGAAGAAGCCCTGGCGCTGATCGACAGTCTCAAGCCCGACGTGGTCTTGCTGGACATCGGCATGCCCGGGCTCGATGGCCTGCAGGTAGCCGCCCGGCTATGCGAGCGTGAAGCCCCGCCAGCGGTGGTGTTCTGCACCAGTGACGAATTTACCGACGAGTCCTTCAAGGACAGCACCATGAGCCATGTAGCCAAGCAGGCCCAGCCCCAACACTTGCGCGATGCCCTGCGCAAGGCCGAACGCCCCAACCGTACGCAACTGGCGGCCCTGACCCGTCCCGCTGTCGAAAGCGGCGCCGGACCGCGCAGCCATATCAGCGCACGAACGCGTAAGGGCATCGAATTGATCCCCTTGCCCCAGGTCATCTATTTCATCGCCGACCACAAGTACGTCACCTTGCGCCACGAGGCGGGCGAGGTGTTGCTGGACGAGCCTCTCAAGGCTCTGGAAGACGAATTCGGTGACCGCTTCGTGCGTATCCACCGCAATGCGCTGGTCGCCCGCGAGCGCATCGAGCGCCTGCAACGCACTCCGCTTGGGCATTTCCAGCTGTTTCTCAGGGGACTCGAGGGCGACGCCCTTACCGTCAGCCGGCGCCATGTGGCCGGTGTGCGCAAGATGATGCAGAGTCTCTGACCGAACCCCACGACGGGCCATGGATGGCCATCCTCTGACCTTGATCTGCTGAGCGCGCCCTTGGAGCTGTTATCATCGGCGGCATTTCTCTCGTTCGGGGCTGTGCATGTCCACTCGCGAAATCCGTATCGCCACTCGCAAAAGCGCCTTGGCCCTCTGGCAGGCCGAATACGTCAAAGCCCGGCTGGAGCAAGCCCATCCCGGTCTCAAGGTCAGCCTGGTGCCCATGGTCAGCCGCGGCGACAAGCTGCTCGACTCGCCGTTGTCGAAAATCGGCGGCAAGGGCTTGTTCGTCAAGGAACTCGAAACCGCGCTGCTCGACCAGCAGGCCGACATTGCCGTGCATTCCATGAAGGATGTGCCGATGGACTTCCCCGAAGGCCTTGGACTGTTCTGCATCTGCGAGCGCGAAGACCCCCGCGACGCATTCGTATCCAACACCTTCGCCAACCTGGCCGCATTGCCTGCGGGCAGCATCGTCGGTACCTCCAGCCTGCGTCGCCAGACCCAGTTGCTGGCGCGCCGGCCTGACCTGCAGATCCGCTTTTTGCGGGGCAACGTCAACACCCGCCTGGCCAAGCTCGATGCCGGCGAGTACGACGCGATCATCCTGGCATCGGCGGGACTGATCCGTTTGGGCTTCGAAGATCGGATCACCGACAACCTCAGTGTCGATGACAGCCTGCCAGCGGGCGGGCAGGGCGCGGTGGGCATCGAATGCCGCACGGCCGACACCGAGATCCATGCCTTGCTGGCGCCCTTGCACCATGCCGATTCCGCTGACCGCGTGGTCGCCGAGCGGGCGCTCAACAAGCGCCTGAACGGCGGCTGCCAGGTGCCGATCGCCTGCTATGCGGTACTGGAGGATGACCAGCTCTGGTTGCGCGGCCTGGTGGGACATCCCGACGGCGGCACCGTCCTGGTCGCTCAGGCCCGCGCACCGCGCAGCCAGGCCCAGGCCCTGGGTGTCCAGGTTGCCGAAGACCTGCTGGCGCAGGGCGCCGAGGCGATTCTCAAGGAAGTCTATGGCGAGGCCGGTCACTCGTGAGCGGGTGGCGCCTGCTGCTGACCCGGCCTGCCGAGGACTGCGCAGCGCTGGCGCAGACGCTGGCCGACGCGGGAATCCAGAGTAGCAGCCTGCCCCTGCTGGAGATCGAACCCCGGCCCCTGGCCGAGCATGAGCTGGAGAAAGTCCGCCAGATCGATCGCTACCAGGCTGCGATCGTGGTCAGTAAACCAGCGGCGCGGGCACTCCTCGCCGTGCTGGCGCACCTGCACCCGCAGGCACCGCGGCTGGCTTGGTTCACGGTAGGCGCGGCGTCTGCCCAGGTGCTGAGCGAGCAGGGCCTCGACGTCAGCTTTCCCCGAGACGGCGATGACAGTGAAGCCTTGCTGGCGTTGCCCGCATTGGGTCAGGCCATTGCCGCTCCGGCCGCGCGCGTATTGATCGTGCGGGGCGAGGGAGGTCGCGAATGGCTGGCCGAGCGTCTTGCCGAGCAAGGTGCTAGTGTCGATTATCTGGAACTGTATCGCCGTCGACTGCCGAGCTACCCGGTCCACGCCCTGGTGCGCACCATCGAGGTGGAACGCCTGAACGGGCTGGTGGTCAGCAGTGGGCAAGGTCTTGAACACTTGCAACAATTGGCTGGCGCCGATTGGCCATGGCTGGCGCGATTGCCGCTGTTCGTGCCCAGTCCGCGAGTCGCCGACCAGGCTCGGGCCGGTGGCGCGCAGCATGTTGTGGATTGCCGTGGCGCGAGTGCCACGGCCTTGCTGGCAGCCGTGCAGCAGACTGCTGCACCTGCCCCTTAAGGCGTCGAGCCGAAGCCGGCGCCCCAATGCAAAGGATGGATACGTGAGCGAAACTGTCTTGTCCAACAATGAACAGCACACGGCGCCCGAGGCGCCCGAACCGATTGCCGCCGCGCCCGCCCGGCGCTCGGGCAACGGCCTGGCGATCCTGGCGCTGCTGCTGGGCGCCGCCGGTGTCGCCGTCGGCGGCTGGGGTGTCTGGCAGGTGCGCCAGCTGCAGGGCAGCGAACAAGGGCAGGGGCAGCATCTGCAAGTGCTCAATGAACGCACCGAGTCGCTGCAGCAGCGCGAACAACAGATGACCGCGCAGCTGTCCTCGCTGCCAGCGGCCAGCGAACTCGAAGACCGCCGCCGCCTGGTCGCGCAGCTGCAAGGCGACCAGCAGCGCCTCAGCCAGCGGCTCGAAACCGTCCTCGGTGCAAGCCGCAAGGACTGGCGCCTGGCTGAAGCAGAGCACCTTCTGCGCCTGGCGACCTTGCGTCTTTCGGCATTGCAGGACATCAGCAGCGCCCGCGCCCTTGTCGAGGGTGCCGACGAGATCCTGCGCGAGCAGAGCGACCCCGGTTCCTTTGCCGCACGCGAACAACTGGCCCGCAGCCTCGCCACGCTCACCAGCGTCAAGCAACCCGACCGCACCGGTCTGTTCCTGAGGCTGGCCGCCCAGCGTGAGCAAGTGCAGCAGCTCAATGCCGTGGCGCCCGAGTTCGACACCAACGCCGACGCCCTGGGTGCGCTGGCCGCCGACGGCGATGGCCCGAGCCGCCTTTCGCAGTGGTGGGCCGAGATCTCCAAGTACTTCGAAATCGACTTCAATGCCGACGACAATGTCCGGCCGTTGCTGTCCGGGCAATCGCTGAACCAGCTGCGCCTGGCCCTGAGCCTGACCATCGAGCAGGCCCAGTGGGCCGCTCTCAATGGTGAGGCCAAGGTCTATACCCAAGCCCTGGACGACGCGCGCAGCGTGCTGCTGGCGAACTTCAACGCCGACAATCCGCAGAGCAAGGCCATGCTCGACAGCCTCAACGCCTTGGCCCAGGAGCCGGTTTCGGTGGTGGTGCCCGACCTGAGCGAAAGCCTGAACGCAGTGCAGGCCTACATCGAACGCCGTCATCTGCGGGTCGAAGAAGGGGCCAAGCCATGAAGCGCGTCTACCTCCTTGCGGTGGTGGCGATCGCCGTGGCGGCCGCGCTGGGTATCGCCATCGCCAAGCACAGCGGCTACGTGCTGATCGCCTATGGCGGCTTCCGCTACCAGTCCGGCCTGTGGGCGGCGCTGGGTGCGCTGCTGGCGATTGTCCTGGTGCTGTTGCTGGTGCGCTACCTGATCAGCCTGGTACTGACCTCCACCGGCGTGGTCAACCCTTGGTCGCGGCGCAATCGTAGCCGGCGTACCCGCATCGCCATCGAACAGGGCCAGCTGGACCTCGCCGAGGGCCGCTGGGCCAGCGCCCAGCGCCACCTGCACCGTGCCGCCGAGCATGAGCGCCATCCCCTCCTGTACTACCTCGGTGCCGCCCGTGCGGCGAACGAGCAAGGCCGTATCGAGGACAGCGACCAGCTGCTCGAGCGTGCTCTGGAGCGTCAGCCGGAGGCCGAGCTTGCGGTTGCATTGACCCATGCCCAACTGCAGATGGAGCGCGGCGACACCGATGCGGCACTGGTGACCCTGGAGGCGATGCAAGAGCGCTATCCACAGAACGCACAGGTGCTGCGACTGCTGCAACGGCTGCATCGAGAGCGCGGCGAATGGCCTGCGCTGATTCGCCTGCTGCCCGAGCTGCGCAAGGGCAAGGTGCTCTCGGCGGACGAACTTGCCACGCTCGAAAAACGCGCATGGGGCGAGAACCTGAGCCTGGCATCAACCCGGGGCGAGGACCTGCAGAGCGCCCGTCAGTCCTTGGAACGGGCGTGGCAGCAACTGACCTCAGCCCAGCGTCAGGAGCCGCAACTGGTGCTGGCGTACGCGGAGCAACTGCGCCAGCTGGGGGCTCAGGGCGAGGCCGAAGAGGTACTGCGCACGGCACTCAAGAAGCACTACGAAAGCCACCTGGCGCGCCTCTACGGTCTGGTTCGTGGCAACGATCCCGCACGCCAGCTGCAAGCCGCCGAAGGCTGGCTCAAGGACCACGGCACCGACCCTAGCCTGTTGCTGACCCTTGGCCGCCTGAGCCTGCAGAACCGGCTGTGGGGCAAGGCACGTGACTATCTGGAAAGCAGCCTGCGTCAGCAGCGCGATCCCGAGACATGTGCCGAGCTTGCCCGCCTGCTCGCCAGCCTTGGCGATACCGAGCGCAGCAACCAGCTGTTCCAGGAAGGCCTGGGGCTGCTCGACGAGCGCCTGCTGGCACTGCCGTTGCCTGATGGCACGCCTGCCTGACCGATCCTCGGCCCGCGTCCCCGACGCGGGCTGCAGTCTCCTGTATCCCCGTTCGAAACACTCCCTGAAAGCCCCACGAATGTGCGCTTTCAGAAATGCCCGTGCCCAGGACGGAAACTTCCTACAAGCCCCTCATCCGTTTCCCCTTTCAGACAGGGACGTGTCTCAGTTGTAGTGCCTTGAAACAAAGCCTGGCTTTCCACTACCGTCTGTAACCCTGCCCACCTGACCGGGACACGCTATGCCCTCGGCGCGCTTGTACTCACCGTTTCTTCCAGCTTTCGTGGCCTCGATGTCGATTCTGGCCGTGGTTCACGCCGTCGAGCTCGGCTTCGGGCTGGCGCCGTGCCCGCTCGGCTATGGTCAGCAGTTTTTCCTGGCGGGCTTTTCGTTGGTCAGCCTGTCTGCGGTTTGCCATGCGCCGGGCGCACTGGGCATGCGAATCTATGCGCTGTTGTCCTTGCTGCTCGCAGCTGCCGGTGCGCTGGTAGCGGGCAGGCAGGTGTGGCTACAGGGGGCGCTGCCGATCGCGGACATCTGCACCCCGAGCTTTGCCCCCGTGCTTGACAGCATGCCGTGGTGCCAAGCCATCAAGGCCATGCTGGTCGGCAGTGCCGACTGCATGTCCATCCACTGGAGCTTTCTCGACCTCACGCTGCCCGAGTGGACCCTGCTGGCCTTCCTGATGCTGGCCATCATGCCGGTGACACGCTTGCTGACGTATCGATTCAGCGCGTTGGCGCATCCGGGCAAGGGCTGACCCGGCTCAAGCCCGCCGGCCCTCTCACGACAAGCGGCACCCCCCGTGGGTATTAAACGCTTGTACGAACTTAGTCCTCTGCGTACCTTGAAGGCCGAGGCGCACGGGAATACTCTCCCTGCACGCATACTAGAAACACAACGGCCCGATGCCGTTTCGCGCACGCATCCTCAGTGCTGCAGTGTCAGGAAGCGAGTTGCAGCGGCATTACCAAGAATGGAAGATATCGCCATGCTCGATAGTTGTCAGAATGCACAGGAACGTTGGGGTGGGGTTCATCAACTGATCGATCGCTGGCTCAAGGAGCGCGAAGAGCTGGTACAGGCCTTCGCTCTCTTGCGCGACGCCAAGCCTGCCTTCGCCGACAAGGACAAGAACCGCGACTTCTGTGCGGTCCTGGTGGACTACGTGTCTGCCTGGCATTTCGAGATCAGCGAGCAGCTCGTCAGCGAGGCCAAGGCATTTGGAGACCAGCGCGGCCTGGAGCTCGCGACCCAGATCAGCCCGCGCATCGACGACATCACTCAGATCGCCCTGGCGTTCAACGATCATTGCGACAAGGGCGATTGCAGCGACACCGAGCGTTTCGCCAAGAAGCTCAATGAACTGGGCAGCGTGCTGCACGAACGTTTCGAACTGGAAGACTGCCTGATCGAAGTGCTGCACAACGCGCACAAGGAAGAAGACGCTGTTGAAGCCTGACGGCCGATTTCAATCGGCTACGGCGAGCAGTTCTATCTCGAACACCAGCGGGGTATAGGGCGCGATCAGGTCACCAGCGCCCTCGGCACCGTAGGCTTGCGCCGACGGGATCACCACTCGCCACTTCGCGCCTGTCTTCATCCGTGGCAATGCCACTTGCCAACCCTCGATCACCGAGTCCAGCTTGAACCACTGGGGTTGCAGATTCTGGTCGAATACCGTGCCGTCCGGCAATCTCCCCACGTACCGAACCTGCACCTTGCCCTCTGCACGTGGCTGCGCGCCGTTGCCGCTCGCCAGTTCGCTGTAGAGCAGCCCATCCGGCAATTCGTGCACCCCGGCGCGGCCTCGCTCATTGGCCATGAAACGCGTTTCGGCGGCCTGCATCTTCTTGATCTGCGACTCGGTGGCCGCCGCGCTGGCTTGCTCGTCGTGCTGCTGGAGAATCGCCTCACGTCGCGCAGCGTCTATCTTCAGTGGTTCTTTGCGGTAGGCCTCCCGCAGGCCTTGGACCAAGGCATCAAGCTCAAGTCCAGGCACTTCTTCGCGCAGGCGTTCGCCGAGGCTGGCACCGACACTGTAGGAAAGATCGTGCTCACTGGCGGGTGCCGGCGGCGCCTCAGCCATAGCCAATGGCGCGGCCAGGCTCAGCCCGACAAGTACAAAACGGATCACGGTGAACTCCTGGGCGATGATGACGAGCTGCGCCAATTACAATTGCAAGTGAGTTGCACAATAACAACTTTGCCCAGGCATGCAACGCGGCGCCCCTCGGACTGTCCCATGCCCTAGCGGCGATCTCAGCACAAGCATAGTATGACCCGCATTCTCGTCAGCCAGGAGGTAAACCATGTCGGCCAAGAAGAAGCCAGTAAGTACGCCGTTGCACCTGCTTCAGCAACTTTCGGGCAGCCTGCTCGAACATTTGGAAGAGGCCTGCTCGCAAGCGCTGGCTGATGCAGAGAAGCTGCTGGCCAAGTTGGAAAAACAGCGGGGCAAGGCGCAGGAAAAACTGCACGGTTCCCGCACCAAGTTGCAAGATGCCGCCACTGCCGGCAAGTCCAAGGCCCAGGCCAAGGCCAAGTCGGCTGTGGATGAACTTGAAGAGCTGCTCGATTCGCTCAAGGATCGTCAGTCGCAGACCCGCACCTATATCCAGCAACTCAAGCGCGATGCCCAGGAGAGCCTGAAGCTGGCTCAAGGGGTAGGCAAGGTGCGCGAAGCAGCCTCCAAGGCGCTGGAGCTGCGCTCGACCAAGGCGCCTGCCAAGAGTGCCATTGAGGCCCCGGTCAGCAAGCCCGCCAAGCCCGCCAAGGCTGCCAAGTCCACAGTCACGGCTGCCACTGAAACGCAAGCGCCGACCAAGGTTGCCGCTGCCAAGCGGGTCTCGTCGCGCGCCACGCCTGCCAAGACAGCCGCCAAGCCCGCTGCTGCCCAAACCTCGGCCCGCACCGCTGCGGCCACGCCAGCTGCGGACAAAGCGCCGGCGAAAGCCACCGCCGCGAAACCTGCCGCCAAGCCAGCCGCAATCAAGGCCCCGGCCAGGGCTGGCGCTGCCAAACCTGCAGCCCGTGCTGCCACCGCCAAGACTCCGGCCAAGCCAGCGGCTACCCGAGTCGCCAAGCCAGCAGCGGCGAAAGCGCCCGTCAAAACAGGTGCTTCCAGCGACGATTCGCCAGTAACGAACACCCACTCCGCAGCGCCGGCCTCGACGGGCACCACCCCCAGCACCCCCGCTCAGCCGACGTCCTCTTCCTCCTGAAGCCCCTGAGCCGAGACGCGCAGCTGCTGCAGCGCGTGATCGGCCCTGGCAGGGCCCGGCATGAGCCGGGCCAGCCAATCCCCGCGCTCCTCGCTCAAGTCCCGTGGCCATCCAGCCGCCAGCTGTTCCAGGCGATTCAACAGGCCGCGTTCGGCCTCAAGTTCCAGCCCCTTCACTTGCTCGCGTAGCGCTGTCAGCTGCGGGTCGCTTCTTGCCTGCTCGCGCCATTGCTGGCGCAGTCGGCGCAGCGGGGCAATCACCTCGCGCTGCCAGGGTTCGGCGATCGCGCACAAGGCCCCCGCCCGCGCCTCGCTGATACCCACTTGCCGCGCCTGCAGCCAGGCGCCGCAGAGCAGCAGGCAAACATCCCCTCCTTGCTCCTGCAAGCGCAGGCAGGCAGCCTCGACGCCTGGGCGGGCGTACACGGTCAGGGCGTAATTCCACAGGTCGGTGTGCATGGTTCAACTCGCGCCAGTGACTGAGGAAGCTGGTAGACTCCGCGGCCATTATGATCAGACTATCGAACCTCACTTTACAGCGTGGTCCACAGCGCTTGCTAGACAGCGCCGAGATGACCCTGCACGCTGGCCACAAGGCCGGCCTGATCGGTGCCAACGGCGCCGGCAAATCCAGCCTGTTCGCCATGCTGCGCGGTGAGCTCACGCCCGATGGCGGCGACTGCAAGTTGCCGGCTGACTGGCGTATCGCCCACATGCGCCAGGAGATCGAGACCCTGGATCGCCTGGCTGTCGACTATGTGCTCGACGGCGATATCCGTCTGCGCAAGGTCCAGGCCGAGCTCGCTTGCGCCGAAGCCGCCCATGACGGCAGCGCACTGGCGCGCCTGCACATCGAGCTCGACAGTGCCGAGGGCTACACCGCCGACGCCCGCGCCCGCAAGCTGCTGGCCGGCCTTGGCTTTTCGAACGAGCAGATGGACCGCCGCGTCGGCGACTTCTCCGGTGGCTGGCGGATGCGCCTGAACCTGGCCCAGGCCCTGATGTGCCCCTCCGACCTGCTGCTGCTCGATGAGCCCACCAACCACCTCGACCTGGACGCTATCCTCTGGCTCGAAGAGTGGCTCAAGGGCTATCCCGGCACCTTGCTGCTGATCTCCCACGACCGCGACTTCCTCGATGCCGTGGTCGATCATGTCGTGCATGTCGAGCAGTGCAAGCTGAACGTCTACCGCGGCGGCTACAGCGCCTTCGAGCGCACCCGCGCCGAACGCCTGGCGCAGCAGCAGCAGGCGTACGAGAAACAGCAGGCGCAACGCGCGCACATGGAAAAGTACATCGCCCGTTTCAAGGCCCAGGCCACCAAGGCCCGCCAGGCACAGAGCCGCATCAAGGCCCTCGAGCGCATGGAGGAGTTGTCGGCGGCGCACGTGGATTCGCCGTTCGACTTTGTCTTCCGCGAATCGCAAAAGATCTCCAGCCCCCTGCTGGACCTTTCCGAAGGCCGCCTGGGCTACGGCGACAAGGCGATCCTCGAGAAGGTCAAGCTGCAGCTCACTCCCGGCGCGCGGATCGGCCTTCTGGGTCCCAACGGCGCAGGCAAGTCGACCCTGATCAAGAACCTCGCCGGCGAGCTCGAACCGATCTCCGGGCGTCTGGTACGCGGCGAGAACCTCGCTGTCGGCTACTTCGCCCAGCATCAGCTCGATTCCCTGGACGACAAGGCCAGTCCACTGCTGCATCTGCAGCGCCTCGCGCCGTCCGAGCGCGAGCAGACCTTGCGCGACTTCCTGGGCGGCTTCGATTTCCGTGGCAACCGCATCGACGAGCCGGTGATCAACTTCTCCGGGGGTGAAAAAGCCCGCCTGGCGTTGGCGCTGATCGCCTGGGAGCGGCCGAACCTGCTGCTGCTCGACGAACCGACCAACCACCTGGACCTCGAGATGCGCCTGGCCCTGACCATGGCGCTTCAGGAGTTCAGTGGGGCGGTGGTGGTGGTTTCCCACGACCGTCACCTGCTCAAGAGCACCACCGATGACTTCCTGCTGGTCGCTGATGGCAAGGTCGAAACCTTCGACGGCGACCTGGAAGACTACAGCCGCTGGCTGATCGACTACCGACAGCGCAACGCGCCGGTCAGCAGTACTCCGGTCAACCCCGACAAGACCGACAAGAAGGCCCAGCGCCAGGCCGCCGCGGCCTTGCGTCAGCAACTGGCACCACACAAGCGAGAAGCCGACAAGCTCGAACGCGAACTGGGTGAGGTTCATGTCCAACTCGCGCAGATTGAAACGTCGCTGGGCGACAGCGGGCTGTACGAGGCCGCGCGCAAGGACGAGCTGCGTGATCTGCTCGGTCGCCAGAGCAAGTTGAAGGTGCGCGAAGGGAACCTGGAAGAACGCTGGATGGAGGCGCTGGAAACGCTCGAGTCGATGCAGGCGGAGTTGGAAGCGCTGTCCTGAGGGCCCGTTCTCCCAGGAAATGTCTCCCTGGTCATCGCCCTCGCACTGGCTTAATATTTTTCTGGATATTTACTAGGCGAGGTGTGTGATGTCGATGGAAACCTGGTTGGCCTTTTTTGCCGCGTGCTGGGTGATCAGCCTGTCGCCGGGTGCCGGGGCCATCGCTTCGATGTCCTGCGGGCTGCAATACGGCTTCTGGCGTGGTTACTGGAACGCCCTGGGCCTGCAGTTGGGGCTTGTCCTGCAGATCGCCATCATCGCAGCAGGCGTGGGCGCCATACTTGCGGCTTCCGCGACTGCATTCCAGGTCATCAAATGGTTCGGTGTTGCGTACCTGGTCTACCTCGCGGTAAAGCAATGGCGTGCGTTGCCCGCCGACGTCACCGACGAAACGGCCGTGCGTCCGATCGGCAAGCCATTGAACCTGGTGTTTCGCGGATTCCTGGTGAACGTCAGCAACCCCAAGGCGCTGATCTTCATGCTCGCGGTGCTGCCGCAGTTCATCAATCCGCATGCAGCGCTGGTGCCCCAGTACCTGACCATCGCCGGCACCATGGTCGCCGTCGACCTGCTGGTGATGGCGGGCTACACGGGCCTGGCCGCCCGTGTGCTGCGCCTGCTGCGCACGCCCAGACAGCAACGGCGCATGAACCGCACCTTCGCCGGCCTGTTCCTGGGTGCCGCGACATTGCTGGCCACTATCCGCCGCGCGCCGCTGTGATGGAACGGGCGTCCGCAGGGCGCCCCTTTCTGCAGCTCATTTCTCTGCCAGCCCCTTCAACAGATCCACCGGCACCGGAAACACGATCGTCGTGGTCTTGTCGCTGGCAATGCTGCCCAGCGTCTGCATGTACCGCAGCTGCATCGCCCCAGGCTCCTTGCCGAGCATCTGCGCAGCCTGCATCAGCTTCTCCGACGCCTGCAGCTCACCCTCGGCATGGATCACCTTGGCCCGCCGCTCGCGCTCGGCTTCTGCCTGACGGGCAATGGCGCGAATCATCGACTCGTTGAGATCGACATGCTTGATCTCGACATTCGCGACCTTGATGCCCCATGCGTCGGTCTGCGCGTCGAGCACCTGGCGAATGTCCATGTTCAGGCGTTCACGCTCCGCCAGCAGCTCGTCCAGCTCATGCTTGCCCAGCACTGCCCGCAGCGTGGTCTGCGCCAGCTGGCTGGTGGCGTTGAGAAAATCTTCGACCTGGATGATGGCTTTCTGGGGGTCGAGCACGCGAAAGTACACCACGGCATTGACCTTGACGGAGACGTTGTCGCGGGTGATCACATCCTGCGTCGGCACGTCGAGCACCACCGTGCGCAGGTCCACCCTGACCATCTGCTGCACCACCGGGATCAACAGGATCAGCCCCGGCCCCTTGACCTGCCAGAAGCGCCCGAGCTGGAACACTACTCCTCGCTCGTACTCGCGCAGGATACGAAAAGCCGAGAGCAGCACGACCCCGATCAGCACCAGCAGGGCGCCAAAACCGAATTGCATGAACATCGTCACTCTCCTCGCGATACGGCTGTCGATAGGGCGCTGACGTCCAGCGACAGGCCGCGACGGGCGACCACCTGCACATGCTGGCCAGGTTGCAGCGGCGTCGCGCACTGGACTTGCCATTGTTCGCCCTGCGCCTGGACCGAGCCGCAGAACGGGTTGCCAGGCACCACATCGGTGACGGTTACCAGGCTGCCGACCAGCCCTGCGTCGCCACTGACCAGCGCACGCTGGCGCGCTTTCAGCGCCATGCCGAGCACGCCGCCGAGCAGCAGTGCCGAAAGTACCGCCAAGGTGACGATCAGCGGCAGCGGAATGCCGTAGCCGGGGACGTCGGTGTCCATCAGGATCACCGCCCCGACTACAAAGGCGACGATGCCGCCAAAGCCGACCACGCCGAAGCTTGGCAAGAACGCCTCGGCAACCATGAACGCCACCCCGAGCAAGATCAGCGCGACACCGGCGTAGCTCACTGGCAGCAGTTGCAGGGCATAGAGCGCCAGCAGCAGGCAGATGCCACCCACCACGCCACCGACGCTGGACCCTGGGTTCATGAACTCGAACAGCAGGCCATAGATACCGATCATGATCAGAATCAGCGCCACGCTGGGATTGGTGATCACTGCCAACAGGCGCGTGCGCCAGTCCGGGGCGTGTTCAACCAGCATCGCGCCGTGAGTCTGCAACCGGCGAGGCTGGCCGGCGGCGACCAGGGTCTTGCCGTCGACCTGGCGCAGGAGTTCGGGAAGGTCGCCCGCGATGTGGTCGATCACCTTCAAGCGTAGGGCCTCGGTGGCAGGTACGCTGACCGATTCTCGCACGGCCTGCTCGGCCCATTCGGCATTACGCCCGCGCAGCTGCGCGAGCCCGCGGATATAGGCGGCAGCGTCGTTGACCTGCTTGCGGGTCATGGTGTCCTGGTCGTCGGGCATGGTCTTCTTGTCGGCCGAGGGCTCGGCGGGGGAGGTGGGCTTGGCGCCTGGCCCACCCATCTGCACTGGAGTCGCTGCGCCCAGGTTGGTGCCGGGCGCCATGGCTGCTACGTGGCTGGCGTAGAGGATATAGGTGCCCGCGCTGGCGGCCCGCGCGCCGCCTGGCGCCACGTAGCTTGCTACCGGCACGGAGCTGGCGAGGATGGCCTTGACGATCTGGCGCATGGAACTGTCCAGCCCGCCTGGCGTGTCCATGCGGATCACCACCAGCTGCGCGTTCTGCTCCACGGCCTGGTCCAGGCCGCGGACCACATAGTCCGCGCTGGCGGGGCCTATCGCGTCATCGATTGCCAGCACCCACACGCTGCCACCGGTCGCCGCATGGCCAGCCGGTACGGCGCCGAGCAAGAGCATCAACAGCAGACAGCAGCAGCGAGCGATCACCTGGAGGTACCGGTCAGTAGGCTCTCCCTTAAGTTTAGCCGTGCAGCGCCGCGCACGGCCTAAACTTGATGAGGGGGCAAACTGGAGGTGCATCATGCGAATCGCAAGCAACCTGCAGCAGCGCTTGGACCAGGCGCGCTGCGACTATGACATCGTTCCTCATCCCCACTCATCCACCAGCCTTGAGTCGGCGCGCACGGCCGGGGTACCCGCCGACCGCGTCGCCAAGTCGGTAATGCTCGACGACCGGCGTGGCAACTACCTGATGGCCGTGCTGCCGGCCAATCGCCATCTGGACATGAGCAAAGTGCGCATGACCGGCGCTTGGCAACTCACCCACGAAAGCGGCCTGCCACAGCTGTTCGAGGGCTGCGAGCGTGGCGCCATTCCGGCCCTTGGGGAAGTCTACAAAATAAAAATGCTCCTTGACCCGACCTTGACCCGCCAAGGTGATGTCTACCTTGAGGCGGGTGATCATGATCACCTGATCCACATGAGCATGGAGCAGTACCTGAAGCTGGTACCCCATGCCGAAGTGCGCGAACTCTGCTGATGATCGTCAACCACCTGCCGGGTCGGCGTCGTGGACGTCTGGCCTGGCCCGAGGAGTGAATCATGGAACCAACGAAACACGAGTTTTCCGACCTGTTCAAGCAACTGGGCCTTGCTGACGATGCCACCAGCATCGATCAGTTCATTACCAGCCACTCGCCGCTCAAGAACGAGATCAAGCTGGTGGATGCACCATTCTGGTCCGACAGCCAGCGGGAGTTTCTCAAGGAAGCCGTGCTTGACGATGCCGATTGGGCGGTACCTTTCGATCAACTCAACGAAGCGTTGAGGCGTCCGAAAAAATAATCGCCGAGCGGCACCTGATGGGTGATTTCGGCGCGGCTATGCTCAGTGAAACAACAGGGGATAGCGCAATGAAAGATCCCTATGCACCCGCGTTCTGGTGCTCCGTGACGATCCTGGGAACCCTGACCGCCGGTTACTTCTACGGTATCCGGCACACCCATCAGATGGGCCAGGCGCTGCAGTTTCTGTACGCCGCCGCGGCGCTGGTCGCGGCGGCGTCGCTGGCGATTCTGACGTGGATAGCCTGGCAACAGCTGCACCTGAACCGGCGCGAAGTGGTTCAGGGACGTACGCTTGTAGCGATCTGGAACACCAAGGTTGCCTTGCGCCGTGTCGAGACGGTGTTCGACCGGTATTTCTGGGGGAGCTACTGGCAGCCCGGGCGCACGTTCCAGGAGGTCATGGGCGAGTTGCAGGGTACTCCTCTCGAGCAGAGCCTGGACGCCCTCAAACGCCAGTGCCGCGAGCTCGACCGCAAAATCCACGACCACCACCACCGCTGGGTCGGCAATGCCCGTGAACTGTCCAATGTCGCCACGGCCATGGCCCGAGAGCGTTATCAGCTCGACTTGTGCGACTCACAGCAAAGCGGCGGCCACGGCACCGCCGTGCTCAACCGCGACCTGGAAGTGCTGGTGTACACCTGGTCGGCCCGGTTGCGCACGTTTGACCATCAGCTCGACGAGCTTGAGCGTCAGTACCACTGATCACTCGCCGCGGATGTACTGCTCCAGCTGCAGAATCAGGTTGGCCTGTTCGGCGATGGTTTCCTTGACCAGGTCACCGATCGACAGCAGGCCGATCAGCTCGCCGTTCTTCACCACCGGCAAGTGGCGCAGGTGGCGATTGGTCATGAGGCTCATGCAGTATTCGAGGTTGTGCTTGGGTTCGACCGTGATCACCGGCGCGCTCATGATCTCCCGCACTGGCGTGGCGGCGGACGAGCGCCCCTTGAGCACCAGCTTGCGCGCGTAGTCGCGCTCACTGACGATGCCGACCACTTCACCGTTTTCGATCACCGGCAATGCACCGATATTCACCTCGGCCAGCAGTTTCAGCGCATCGAGCACCGAGTCATCCGGGCTGATGGTGTAGACCTCGTGGTGCTGGGATTTGGTCTTGAGCAGTTCTTCCACGTTTTTCATACAGGCCTCTGCAAGCAATGGGTGCGGGGTGGCGGCACATGCGTACAGAATCGTGCAAGGACAGCGGCTCGGCAAGAATGAAAGCGGCATTGATGCGATTGAAAAACGTCATGAGCCCGGCTGCCGTCAAACAGCGGGGCGGGTACGCGGTATCGGACTGACTGGGGTCGATCACGCCGAGAGCGCTTCGGGCCACTCGCCTTCGCCCAGCAGTGCGGCGACGGTTCGCTCTCCCAAGGCCAGGCCCACGCTCATGCCCAGCCCGGTGTGCATCAAGACCGCGGTCACCCCGTCGGCTGCCGGCTTGACGCTGAATGGGGCGGGCCCTCTTGCGCCGTACACGCCTTGCCACCGCTCGAGCACCTGCAACCGCCCGCCCAGGGTGTGCTCGGCCAGGTCTATCAGCAACTGGTCCACACCTTCGGCATTGAAAGGCGCGGCATCGCTGCCATAGTCGTGGGAGTCTCCGATGATCAGCTCTCCCCGGGGCGTCGGGCTGATCAGGAGATGAATGCCGTGGTCTTCCAGCACGGGATGATCGCGGCGTATCTCGGCACGAATCGCCTCGGCCTCGGGCAGGTCGCAGAACGCTCCGTAGTGTACGCAACTAAGCCCCGTGAGCACGGCGTGGTGCAGATCCAGAGGCTGCAACAGCCGTGCCCGCAACATCTGTAGACGGCATACCGATGGCCGCAACGTCGCCATCTGCTCGGCCAGCAAGGTCTGGTAGTCGTGGCCGGAGCAGACGACGATGTGGCGCGCCGAGAAGCGTCCTGCGGTGGTCAGGGCGTAGCCTGGCTCAACGTCCCGTACCAGCGTTGAAAAGTGAAACTCGACGCCTTGGCTGGCCAGGTAATCGATGATCTGCGGCAGCGCTTCCCTGGAGAACAGCTGCTGGTCGTCCAGTCCGTGGAGGGCTGCGCGGTGGTGGGTGAATCGGCCGTCATAGAGGCTCTCGAGTGCCACCCCACGCAGTAGCTCGGTGCGATAGCCAAGCGCACGGCCCCGACCGGCACTGAAGGCCTCAAGCATGGCCTCTTCGGCCTCGGTGCGGGCAAGCACCAGGGAACCCTGTTGCTTGATCGCCAGCCCGGCGGCGCTGCCGAGCTCTGCCCAGAGGCCATGGGACTGGCGAGCGAGGTCGAGCATCGGGCCGGGGGCCTGGCCCGTGACCAGGGCCTGGCCGAAATTGCGAATGGAGGCACCCAGTGGCGTGTGGCTGCGCTCGAACACGCGAACTTTGAGGCCGCGACGAACACCCGCCCAGGCATGAGCAAGTCCCAGAATGCCGGCGCCTACGATCAGCAGGTCACAGTTGTGCTGACTCATGAAAACTCCTCGAGAGGGGAGGTGGCCGCCGGAGCGGCCAGCAACATTGGAAGTGAGAGACGTGAAAGACAAGAACTACTGTTTCACCGACTCGGATTTACCGTCGTAACGCTTGCGCCACTCGGCCAGAACGCGATCGCGGTTCTCCGACGCCCAGTTGAAATCGTTCTTGATCAGACGTTGTTCATAGTCGGCCGGCAGCTCTTGGAAGCGCTCGGCGATGCCCGGCTGGGCCAGTACGGCGAAGTTGGCCTTGTACAACTCCATCGCTTCCCGGCTGGCCGCGAAGTCAGCGAGTTTCCTGGCGGCATCCAGATGTCGGGTGCCCTTGATGATTGCGCTTGCCTCGATCTCCCAGCCCAGGCCCTCCTTGGGCAGGACGATGTCCAGCGGAGCGCCTTTGCGTTTGAGTTGAACGGCCGGGTATTCAAAGGAAATGCCGATCGGGAACTCGCCAGCCGCGGCCTGCTTGCAAGGCTTGGAGCCAGAATGGGTGTACTGGCCGATGTTCTGGTGCAGCCTGTCCATGAATGCCCAGCCACTGTCCTCGCCAAAGATCTGCAGCCAGGCGCTGACATCCAGGTAGCCGGTCCCGGAGGACGCTGGGTTGGGCATGACAATCTTGCCCTGGTACACCGGATTGGCCAGGTCTTCCCACTTGGTTGGCTTGGGCAGGCCCTGTTTTTCGGCTTCGATGGTGTTGAAGCAGATACTGGCGGCCCATACGTCCATGCCCACCCAGGATGGCGGGTTGTCGCTGTCACGGTAGTTGACGCCGATCTTGTCCAGACTGGCCGGAGCATAGGCTTCAAGCATTCCCTGCTGCTTGAGGATGGCCAGGCTTGACCCCGCCAGGCCCCAGACCGCATCGGCCTGCGGGCGATCCTTCTCGGCCAGCAGCTTGGCGGTGACGATCCCGGTGGAGTCACGCACCCACCTGATGCGGATATCGGGATGCAGCTTTTCGAACGCCTGTTGGTAAGGCTTGAGCTGCTCGACTTCGAGCGCGCTGTAGACAGTCAATTCGGTGTCGGCGTGGGCCTGCAGGGCGCCAGCCGCGAGCAGGGCAGCGGCAAGGGCGATGCGCTTGAACATGATCAGGTTCCTGTGTGCGGAGGAGGGGCATACGGATGGAGTGGACAGGCTCAGCATCCTTGCGGGCTTTCGCCGCGGGCCAGACGGGCATTGATGGCATCGATGACCGGCGGCAAGTCGGCCAGCGTATCGATCAGGTAATGGGGCCGGCTGTCGGCGAACAGCGCATCGATACGTTGGCGCTCGGCCTCCAGCCGCTGGCTGGACAGCGCCTGGTATTGCTCCCATGTGAGGCCGAGGAAATTACCCGAGAAACGCAGCGCTACCGTCCACATGCCGGCGGCGCGCCCCTCGAGAATGCCAGGCTCGGTGTCATCGACCTTGACGCAGGCAGCCACGTCGTCGAGTCCCAGGGCGATGACGTTCGCCAGCGCCTGGGCAGGGCTCGGGCGGCCCACGGGCACTTCATCGGTGGCCACCACATGGTCGGGGCGATAGCCGGCCACAGCCGCGAGCTCGACAACCTGCTGCATGACGATGAGCGGATAGCCTGAGCAGCTGCCGATCTTCAGGCCGCGTTCGCGCAAGCTCGCCACCGCCTCCAGGGCACCGGGAATCGGCGCGCAGTGCTCGCCCACCTTGGCGATCTGCAGGGGCATGAAGCGCTCATAGAGGGCCGTCACGTCGGCATCGCTTGGCAGGCGGCCGAAACGCTGATGGAAGCGTTCGGCCACGGCTGGCTGGTCGCACAGGGTCCGGATGTGATCCCACTTGCCCATGCCCATGGGCCCGCGGGCTTCGGCGAGGCTGATCTGTATGTCGAACTCGGCGAATGCCTCGACGAAGATGCGTGTCGGGGCAAAGGAGCCGAAATCGACCACGGTACCCGCCCAATCGAGAATGACGGCCTGCAGTTGATCGGGGTGCTGGTAGTGCATGCAAGTGCTCCGAGGGATCAGTGGCCAGGCGCCGCACGCCAAGCCTGGGAGCGCCGCAGCAAGCCGCGCGAAGCCCAGGCCAGCAGGAGCGACACGCTGGCGGAGGTGAGAAGAATGAGGGTCGACATGGCGGCGGCACCGCCCACGTTGCCGGCATCGTCCATGTTCAGTACGGCGACGGATGCCACCACGCTGTCCGGGCTGTAGAGGAAGATCACCGCCGACACCGTGGTCATCGCCGAGACGAACAGGTACCGGACGATATCCAGCAGCGCCGGCAGGCAGATCGGCATGGTCACCCGCAGGAAGTGGCGTAGCAGCGGCACTTTGAGCGACAGCGCGGCGGACTCGAACTCGCCATCGAGCTGACGTAGCGCGGCGGCGGCGGTCATCTGCGCGGTGGTCAAAAAATGCGCTACGGTGCACATCACCAGCAGTGCCAGACTGCCGTAGAGCCCATGCATAGGGTTGGCCGGGAGGTTGAAGAAGAATACATAGCCCAGTCCGAGCACCAGGCCGGGTACGGCCATGGGAATGAAGCACAGCAGGCGCAGCACCTGGGTCAGCGGGTTTTGCCGGGTCTTTTCCAGGAGGTAGCTGCCTGTGAAGATCAGCGCGCTGCCGAACAGCGCGGTGCTCGTCGCCAGCAACAGGCTGTTGCGGTAGGCCAGCCAGCCGCCGGGCAGGTCGGAGAATGCGTAATTGTGCAATGACAAGGACAGGTCGTAAGGCCAGAACTTGACCAGCGAGGAGTACACCGCCATGCCGAACACCCCGAGCAGAACCGCGCACACCAGCGCGAGCAGCAACAGGAAGGCGGCGTCGCGGCCACGCCGGGGCTGTGGGTGATACACCTGGGCACGGCCGCTCATGGCATCGCGCTGGCGCCGGCGCAACCAGAAGTCCACGGCGAAGCTGAACAACGCTGGCAGGAGCAGGAACAGGCCTATCAGGGCGCCACGGCCAAATTGCTGCTGGCCGAGCACCGCCTTGTACGCTTCCAGCGCCAGCACCTGGTAATCCCCACCGACCACCACGGGCACGCCGAAATCGGTGATGCACAGGGTGAACACCAGGCAGCCAGCGGCGAATACGCCCTGCCTGCTACCGGGCCAGGTGATGCTGCGAAAGGCATGCCAGGGGGATGCGCCCATGCTCGAAGCGGCGTCGAACAGGCGAGCGTCCGCCAGGGCCAGGGCGCTGATCAGCACCATCAGGGCATGGGGAAACGTGAAGATGGCCTGGCCCAGCACGATGCCCCAGAAACCGTAGATGTTGTCGGGTATCCAGTCGCGCAGCAGTCCCTGGTTGCCAAACAGGTAGATCAGCGCGATGCCTGGCAGCATCGAGGGTGCCAGCAGGGGAAGCAGTGACAGGCCGCGCCACAGCCCCTTGCCTGGCAGGCAGGTGCGCAACAGGCCGTAGGCAAAGCCATAGGCCAGCGGCAGCACGATCGCCACCACCGCCAGCGCGGTGGCCAGGCTGTTGCCCAGCAACCAACGGAAACTGACGCTTCCAAACAGCTGCGCCGCCGCAGCCAGGCCGCCACCCTGCTGCGGATCGCCCGCCAATCCACGCCATAGCATCGCCAGCAGTGGCAGCAAAACGGCCAGTACCAGCAAGGCCAGCAGCAACCCCTGTCCTCCCAGCACGAACAGCCGGTCGGCAATATGCGTCGTACGCTGCGGGTATTCTGCAGCAGGTCTCATCGTCGCGACCTGTTCCATCAGGCGAATACCTGCAGGCTGCGCGGCGGCAATGCCACGCGAATCTGAATGCCGTGCAAGCGCGGCAACGCTTCGGGGGCCGTTTCGGCCAGCAGCGCATGGCCCGGCAGAGCGTCCAGCTCGAAGCTCACGCGACAGCGGTTTCCAAGAAAAGTCATCTCGTGCAGCCGTGCCGGAAACAGATTGTCCTGTTCGAGCTCTGGGTTGATCAGAATCGCCTCGGGGCGGCAGAACAGGCGACCGACCGCGCCGTGCGTGGCATCGGCCAGGCGCATGTTCAGCTGGCCGACGCGAGCGAAGGCGCCATCACGTACGAACGGCAGCCAGTTGCCCTGGCCCACGAACTGCGCGACAAAGGGCGTCGCTGGCGCGTTGTAGACAGTCTGGGGGGTATCGTATTGCTCGATCCGGCCGTCGTTCATGACCGCAATGCGGTCGGCCATCAGCATGGCCTCTTCCTGGTTGTGAGTGACCATCAGGGTGGTGATGCCGAGCTGGCGCTGCAGGCTGCGCAACTCGCCGCACAGGTGTTCGCGCACCTGGGCATCGAGGGCCGACATGGGCTCGTCGAGCAACAGCAGCGAAGGGCTCGGCGCCAGTGCGCGGGCCAGTGCGACACGCTGCTGTTGTCCTCCTGAGAGCTGCGCGGGGTACTTCTGCCCGCTGCCGGTCAGGCTGACCAGTTCGAGCATTTCATCGACGCGTCGACTCACTGCACGTCGAGCTTGGCTGCCCAGTCCGTAGGCGATGTTCTGGCTGACCGTGAGGTTGGGAAACAGCGCGTAGGACTGGAATAGAATGCCGTAGTCCCTTGCTTGCGGCGGCATTGTTGAAACATCTCGCCCGGCGAAGTGCAGGCTTCCCTGCTGCTGGCGCTCCAGGCCCGCGATGCAGCGCAGCAAAGTAGTCTTGCCACAACCGGAAGGGCCCAGCAGGCAGACCAGCTCACCGGCCTTGACATCCAGCGATACCCCATCCAGCGCCTTGAGGGCGCCGAAGCCTTTGTGAATGTCGCGCAGTTGCAAGTCGACGGTAGCCATGTCGTGAACCTCGTTTGGAATCGAACGAGTGTCATCTTGGGTGCCGCTTGCGAAGGCTTTATGGCAGTTGGGCAAAAGCCGCCGATAGTGGTATCAGCGTTTTTGCGAAGGCAACGCCGCGGGTCAGGCCTCGGTGTATTCGCGGGCGATTGCCAGGAAGGCAGCTGGCAGGCGTGCCTGTCGGCGGTCTCGCAGGCAGTAGAGGTATTCCGGGATCACGGGTGCGTCATCCAGGGCTATGACCTTCAGGGCCTGGTTGTCCGGCACCTCGTGGCGGGCTATCACACTGATGCCTATATTGCGCAGCACTGCTTCGCGAATCGACTCGCGGCTGCCGATTTCCAGCAATGGGCCTGGCGCGACGCTGGATTCTCGCAGCATCTGCTCGGTCAGCAAGCGTGTGGTCGAGCCCACTTCGCGCATCAGCAGGCAGTGGCCCGCGAGAGCCGAGGCCGGCAGTCGATCGTGATTGGCCAGCGGGTGGCTGCGATGCACGGCCAGGACCAGTGGATCTTCGCCTAGCAGCAAGCGGGTAAAGCGGGCGTCCTCCTCGAACTGCGAAGAAGCGGCCAGATCGACTCGATATTCCTCCAGCGCCTCGATGACCTGCTGGGAATTGCCGACTTCCAGCGTCACCTGAATCTGCGGCATGCGCTCGCGAAAGCGCCTGACGAGGTCAAGGACATAGTAGGGAGCGGTTGCGGCGATGCGCAGGCTTCCCTGCGACTGGCCACAGTTGCGCAGGAAGAATTCGATATCGGCTTCCTGCAGCAGCAGCTTCTGCACCATTGGCAGCAGGCGCGTGCCATCTTCGCTCAGGGTCAGCCGCCGTCCACCCCGGTAGAACAGCTCGACGCCGTACTGGGCCTCCAGATTGCGAATCTGGGTCGTGACGGTGGGCTGGCTGAGGCCGAGCTTCTTCGCGGCATGGGTGATGCTGCCCAGGCGTGCGACCATGTGGAAGGACTTGAGCTCGGCAGAAAGCATTTCCGTAGTGGCGCCTCGGTCGCAGGCCAATCCGGGCCGCCTGGTTATCGTTCTGGGATGTTACGTCGCGCACACAAAAAAGCCCAGGCAGATGCCTGGGCTTTTTCATCGATATGGCGCACTCGGCGGGATTCGAACCCACGACCCCTGCCTTCGGAGGGCAGTACTCTATCCAGCTGAGCTACGAGTGCAACGGGGCGCAATGATACCCATCTCCGCGGGTGTCGTCCATCGCCTTGAACTGTAGGTGTTTTTGCTACGGGGGGCGGCGCCTATCTACCACCCCCGGCTCGGCCTGCTCCCGCCCAATGAAGGTCCGTTTTCAGTCAAAGGATCTTCACGATGGCAATCGACCTTGAACATCTCGAACGCAGTCTCGGCTCGCTGGGCGAGGCGCGCGCCGTGCTCGACAGGGCCCGTCTGTACCTGCAGTCCTGGCCCGACGTTTACGCCATCGCGCGCAGGACCGCTGCAGGCTACCTGCTGGAACACACTGGCCTGCCGCTGGACCCGGACCAGGTCTGGTGGAACGTGTTCGACACGGCAGTCGGCGCGCCGAGCTTCACGGGGTGGCGGCACTCCGGACCGCCCCTGACCTCAGTGACCTTTACCGAGCTGCTGATCCAGCGCTTCAGCGGCGGTTTTCAGCAAGCGCCCGATGTCTTGCCGGTCTACGCCGGCTTCTACGACCAAGGTCCCGGCGCCCGCCAGTACGGCGAGCATAACCAGGTGGAACTGGATGCGCAGAAGGTCATGGACGACTTCTGGGCATTGGACTTCGCAGGAGTAGTCCGGCAGCGTACCGAGCGATTCTGGAACCAGCAGGGCAAGGACTTCGTGGCGCTGGCCAAGGTGCGCCTGCTGGCGGATATCGACGACGCGCTCGACCGGGGCGAGCTGGCAGCGCTCGACCGCCTGCACCTGCGCCAGTACCTGGGGCTCGATCCCTTGCGGCCTGTTACGCTGGCGGCGCTTCAGGCAGACATCGTCCCAGGCATATTCAGCGTCAGGCAGTTTGCCCTGGGCGGCCATGCGCACCTGCTTCTGCTGCAAGCGCGCGATAGGCGTCTGGTGTTGTACACCCCGACCGCACTCCATCCCCTCAAGGGATTTGCCGATCATCAAAGCCTGCTTGCCTGGATTCACGAGCAGTTGGCCTCAGCCACTGCCCTTGAATGGGTGAAGGCGTTGTACCGGGTCGACCTGCGCACCTCGACCGAGATGCTGCAGAGCGAGCTGGACTACCTGCGCCAGAGGAGCGGCACTGCCGAGGCCCCGCGTTGGCCGTTCGGGACGGGTACGCTGCTCAGCCAGGACCTTTTCCTGGCGCTCAAGGCATGGGCCAGGGACGACACCTTTGTCCAGCACGCCGTGCTGGTGACCAACACCGAGCTGCGCCGCGCGCTATGGCGTGGTTATCTGGGCGCCTTCCTGCAAGTGTTTGCAGGCACCGCGCCGTTAGCCTGGCCTGTCGGCCTTGCCTTGATCGGGGCGGGCGCCGCGCGGGTGGCGCTGGACATCCAAGCGGCGGTCGGCGCGAGATCGGCCGCACAACACAACGGGGCGCTGCTGTCTGCAATCGCCGATGCCGCAGTGGTGGTGTTCGGCATCATCGACGTGGGGCTGGGCACCAAGGCGTTGTTGTATCGCGCGCCACCCCACGAACGCCTGGCCGATCCGCAGCTATGGACCCCGGTCGAAAGCCAGGGCGACGAGCTGTCCGATCTGGATGCCAACGAGATTCTTCCGGCGCCCCACAGCGGTCGAGGATACCTGCACGGCATCAGCGTGACGGACGATGGTGCGACCTGGATCGAGATGCGCGATCTGACTCTGCGCGTGCGCTATAGCCCGGAAACGCGGCACTGGCTGGCGGTGGACGACGAAGACCCATTCGCCTTCCTGCCTACGGTGCCGTTACGCGTCGTCGAGGACGGTCGATGGCAGCTCATGGATCTCCCCGCGCCGTCTGGCGTGGTCACCCCAGGGCTCGACCTGGTGGTCTCGCCCTTCTGGGACCTGTACATGCAGGACAACGAAGTCTTGCGCCAGGAGCTGTCGGCAGCCGTACTCGAGCGTCAGTGGGCGGTGCTGGAGCAGTCGGGGCTGCCAACCCTCGCCGACGACGCCCAGCCCCTGCTCGACGCTCACGGTTACCGGTATGCCGAAGTCGATGGGCACCGGTCGTATACCTATCGCCAGGGTAACCGCCTGCACAACGAGCTCGTTCAGCTGTACAGCGATGCGTTGGTGCCGGCGAACGCCTTGTTCCGCCACGGGGTGGCGCTGGGCCTCAGTGCCGGTGATGGCGACCTGCATGCCTACCTGCGAACGCTGTTCGACTCACTCGAACCATTGCCGCGCAGCACGGCGATTCGGCTCTGGCGCGGAGGCAGCAATCACCGCCTGACCGGAGGCGTCAGTTACCGCAACGGCGAGCTCGGTGCGGGTGACGTGCTGGTAAGTACCGATGTCACGTCGTTCACAGAGAACCCCTATGTGCTGCGTGCGTTCGTTGCACCGCGCAAGGCGGTTGGTCAGGACCGGTTTGCCAACGTATTCGACGAAACTTCGGTGGTTTACGAGCTGGTGGTCAAGGGCATGAGCAGCGGCATTCCGGTGGCGCCCTTGTCCCTGCACGGCGTTGAAGCCGAGGTGCTGTTCACACCGGGTCGGTATTTCAGGATCGAAACGGTCAGGCAGGTGCGGGGTGAAACCTACCATTTCGTCAAAGTCAGGCTGCGTGAAGTGGAACGGCCAGAGGGCGAGCCGGTGTACGACCTGCGCACGGGTGATCTGTTCGACCGCCAAGCCTGGGCAGGGCGAGTGAATGATCAAGCGCTGGTGGAGCGGTTTTTCCCGAGCGACATTCATGATGCGATGAACTCGGGACGCACGCCCTCTATGCGGCGCACTACCGGCGGCAGGTAATGCCCATCCCCCGTCAGCTGATGCAGCAGCTTCTCGCGCAGCGCATGCAACGCCACCCCTGTGCGCTGGCGCGGATGGGGCAGGTCGATGTCGACCACTGACTTGATCCGCCCGGGGCGCGGCTCCAGCACGACCACGCGGTCGGCCAGGTAGGTGGCCTCCTCGGCATCGTGGGTGACGAGCAAGATGGTCACGCCCGAGCGTTCGCGGATGTCCAGCAATTCATCCTGCAATTGCTGGCGGGTCAATGCGTCAAGGGCGCCAAAAGGCTCGTCCAGCAGCAGGATCCGTGGATTGGCCACCAGGCCCCGGGCAATCGCCACCCGCTGGGCCATGCCCCCGGAAAGCTGATGCGGATACGCTGATTCAAAGCCCGTCAGCCCCACCATCACGACGAATTCATGAACCTTGCGGGCGCGCTCGCCCTGGGTCAGCGCTTCGTTGACCAGGCCCAGCTCGATGTTCTGGGTCACGGTCAGCCACGGGAACAGCCGAGGTTCCTGGAAGACGATACCGCGCTCGCCACCGATGCCGGCTACCTCCGCGCCGTCCACCCGGACACTGCCGCTGTAGTCGGTATCCAGGCCGATCAGCAGGCGCAGCAGGGTGGACTTGCCACAGCCGCTGGAGCCGACGATGGCAATGAACTCGCCTTCGTTGATGGCCAGGCTGAAATCATGGATGGCCTCGAAGGTCTGGCCGTCCACGGTAAACACTTTGCCGATCCGGTCGAAGCTGACCAGGGGCGGAGTCGGATCGGGCTGGTTGGCCGCTTGCAGGGCCGAGGTATTGAAGGCATTCATGCGTGTCTCCAGCGCGTGGCGCGCGATTCGATGCGTTGTCCGAGGGTGCCTAGCAGGGCGCCGATCAGGCCGATCAAGACCATCGCGGCCATCACCTGGTCCATGCGAAACAGCTGCTGGGCGCCGATCATCAGGCTGGCGATGCCGCCGTCCGATGGCATGAAGTATTCGGCGCCGATGGTGCCCAGCCAGGCGTAGATGAGCGACAGGCGCAGGCCGGCGAAAATGGCCGGCGCAGCCCCGGGCAGCACCAGCAGGCGCAGGCGGTGGGGAAAGCCCAGGCGCAATGCCCGCGCAGCTTCCCCCAGCTGCGGCGAGAGGCTGGCGATGCCGCGCTGGGTGGCGATGAACAGCGGGAAGAACGCCGCCAGACTGACAAACACCACCTTGGCGCCTTCACCGAGGCCGAACCAGGCCGTGAGCAATGGCACCCAGGCAAAGATCGCCACCTGGCGCAACGCCGAGAGGCCAGGGCCGAGCATCCGCTCGGCCGTGCCCGACAGTCCTAGCAGCAGGCCCAGGACAAAGCCCGCGCTGCCGCCGACCAGCAATCCGCTCAGGGTGCGTTGAAGGCTCATGCGCAGGGCCTCGGGCAGCGAACCGTCGGCCAGCCCGGCTGCGAGGCAGCGCACCACTTCAAGCGGCGAGGTGAGGATATTGCCGTCGATCCAGCCAAGACTGTTGCACGCCTGCCACAGCCCCAGCAGCGCCAACGGCAGCAGCAGCCCTTGCCAGCCTTGAGCGCGGGTGCGCTGGCGCTGCTCTCCGGTAGCCGGTTGCGGCCAGAACAGCAGGCGCTTTTCCAGGACGCCGAAGCCACGGTCCATAAAGGCACCGACCAGGCCGATCAGCAAGATGCACAGAAACACCAGGTCGAGCATGAACAGCTGGCGGCCCCAGACCATCAGGTAGCCAATCCCTTCGCTGGACGCCAGCAGCTCCACGGCCAGCAGCGAAGTCCAGCCGGCTGCCAGGGCCAGGCGCACACCGGCCAGGAAAGCGGGCAGGGCAGCGGGCAGCAGCAAGCGCAGGAACAGCAGATGAGGTGGCAGGCGCAGGGTGGCGGCTGCCTCGCGCAATTTCGGCTGCGCATCACGAATGCCCACCAGGGTATGAAGGGTGACCGGCACCACCACGGCCTTTACCAGCACTACCAGCTTGAGCAATTCGCCGATCCCGAAAAACAGCATGAACAAGGGTATCCAGGCCAAGGTTGGGATTTGCGCCAGCGCTACGAACGTTGGGTAGACCAGCGTCTCGGCGCGTCTCGAAGCGCCCAGCCAGGTCCCCAGCAGCAGGCCTGCGGCGATACCTGCCAGCAGCCCGAACACCAGGCGCTGAAGACTTATCCACATGTGCCCCCAGAGTTCGCCGGAGCCGAATTCGACGGCGCTTTCCCAGACGAGCGACGGCGCCGGAAGAGTCTGTTCGCTCATCCAGTGCAAGCGGCTCGCGGTAACCCAGAGCACCCCCACGGCCAGCGGCAGCAGCCATGGCAGCAGGCGCTCCGTATGCAGGCGCAAGCGCGGCAGGTCAGGAAGGGCACGCCCTGGTACCAGGATTCGGCTCATCGGGACTCTCTCGGATTAGGGTTGTTTAGATATTCATTTATGGAATAAAAAATCTCCATTAATGACCTCAAGAGATAAGAGCATGGGGTGGGACGCTGGGAAAAGGCTTGGACATTGCGTTTTGCTCATATTTTGGATGCGTTTCACGCAACCACCGCCAGAAGCCACGCCACTGCTGATTTATTCCAAACTGTTACTAAAAAATTCATTTTTAATCTTTGGTGGAGCCAGGCCGTGGGCCTAGCGTTCAGGCCATAGCGCCGGTCATTGCCGGTGGCAGCCTGCCAAGGAGCCTCCCCCATGAAAACCTTCTTCAATCATTTGCTCAGAGCGTCCCTGACGGTCGGCCTGCTGGGCGCGGTGACTCTTGCCGCTCACGCAGCACAACCCGAGTCCATCCGCATTGCCGTGCCCGACCTCAGTGCGGGGAGCCAGCACAGCGCCGGTGGGGTAGTGGATGTGTTGCGCAGCCAGCAACTGCTTGAAAAGGAGTTTGCCAAGGACGGTATCCGCATTGACTGGCACTTTTTCAAGGGAGCGGGGCCGGTAATCAACGAAGCGTTGGCCAATGGACAGGCGGACTTCGCTTACCTGGGTGACCTTGCCGCCATTGTCGGCAAGGCCAACGGTCTGGACACCCGCGTGTTGGCGGCAGGGGTGCGTGGGGTCAAGAGCTACCTGGGTGTGGTGCCGGGTTCGGGGATCAAGACCCTCGATGACCTGAGGGGCAAGCGCGTCGCCGTGTTCCGCGGCACCGCCAACCAGTTGTCGTTCGCCAGCGCCTTGGCCAGCCAGGGCCTGAGCGAGCGAGACCTGAAAGTCATCAACCTCGATTTCAATGCGGCCAATGCCGCCATCGCCGCGCGGCAGATCGATGCGACCTGGGGCCTGTCGAGCCTGCTGTCGCTGCGTGAGCGCGGGCTGGTCGAGCTGCCGGTCAACTCCCGCGACCTTGAAGGGGCGGGCAGCACCCAGGCGATGCTGCTGGGCACCGGCGACTTCATCCGCCAGCATCCGGATCTCGTCGGGCGCCTTGTCAAAGTGCAGCAACAGGCCGTGGCCTGGCTGCGCGACGAAAACAACCGCGAGGCCTATGTCGATCTAGTCTCGGGCCTTGCCAGCTATCCCAAGATGATCTTGGCCAGTGACCTGGCCCAGGAAGACCTGTCTCGCTACTTCAATCCGCAGCTGGATGCCGAGTTTGTCGGCCTGCTGCAGCAAGGCGTGGACCTGGCCGCCAAGGAACGCCTGATTCGCCGCGGCTTCCAGGTATCGGAATGGATCGAGCCGCGATTTCTCGATGCCGCATTGCATGGCGAACAGGCCGTGCAAGCTGCCCGCTGAGCCCCTGACCGCTTCTGTACCCAACCCCTGACTGTGAGGACACACCATGAGCACTGCTGCACTGGCTACCCAGCTCCACCCCGCCGCGCTGGACATTCAGCCGATTGCCGGACGCATCGGCGCCGAGATCCACGGCGTCACGCTTTCAGCCGACCTGGATGCAGCCATCATCGAGGCCATTCAGGCCGCGCTGGTCGAGCACAAGGTGATCTTTTTCCGTGGCCAGTCCCATCTGGACGACCCTTCCCAGGAAGCCTTCGCCAAACTGCTCGGCGAGCCTGTCGCCCACCCAACAGTGCCCGTGCATGAAGGCAGCAGCTTCCTGCTGCAGCTCGACGGCGCCGAAGGCCAGCGGGCCAACTCCTGGCACACGGACGTCACCTTCGTCGACGCCTACCCCAAGGCCTCTATCCTGCGCAGCGTGGTGGCGCCGGTCTCGGGCGGTGACACCGTCTGGGCCAACACCGCCACCGCTTACCAGGAGCTGTCCGAGCCATTGCGTGAACTGGCGGACAAGCTCTGGGCGGTGCACAGCAACGAATACGACTACGCCAGCATCCGGCCCGACGTGAGCGTCGAAAAGCAGGAGCGGTACCGCAAGGTCTTCACTTCGACCGTTTATGAAACCGAGCACCCAGTGGTACGCGTACACCCCGTCAGCGGTGAGCGCAGCCTGTTGCTGGGGCACTTCGTCAAACGTATCAAAGGTTATTCATCGAGCGATTCGGCGCACCTGTTCGCGGTGTTGCAGAGCCATGTGACGCGGCTGGAAAACACTGTGCGCTGGCGCTGGCAAGCGGGCGATGTGGCGATCTGGGACAACCGCTCGACCCAGCATTACGCGGTGGACGACTATGGCACGCAGCCGCGTACCGTGCGCCGGGTGACGTTGGCGGGTGAGGTGCCGGTAGGCGTGGAGGGGCAATCGAGCCGGACAACACGCAAGGGGTGAGATTCGATAACCATTTCAGCCTCACGCTGTAACTGCGCACGGCTCAACAGTCGTGCGCATCACACGCAATCAGCTGGCGTACCAGGCCCTGCGCCAGCGGCGACAATCCATATCCCACCCGGCTGACAATCCCATACCGGGTATAAAACGCATCCTGCTCCACCGCAAGATCCACCAGCTCAAGCGCCACCAGCCCTCCTTCCATCTGATACGGCCGCAGATTCCCGCTGCAGGCGATGCCGATGGTGTCCGAATGCAGCACCACGTTCAGCAGCGCATACCCGTGCTCGCACTCCACGCTCGGCGCAAAGTCCTGGCGGCCGCTGAGATCAGCCAGCACCTTGCGGATGTTCGGCGGGCGGAATGTGGCTGCCAGGGGATAATCGAACAGGTCGATCGCCTGCACCTGACCGAGCTTGGTCAACGGGTGCCCGGCACGGCAGCAGAAATGCCAGCGCTGCGGCGTCAGCTTGTGCACCTGGTAGTCCGGATCGGCCTCGAACTGGCGCGTGTCGGCAACGAAGAATTCTATGTCCTCGGCGATCAGGCGCCGGTTCAGGACCTGCCAGTTATCCACCTGGAAGCACGTCCGCGCTTGCGGGTACTCGCCGACAAACCGCGCCACCGCACGCGGTACCAGGCCGCCTGCGGGCGCCGGCCCGGAGCCGAAGCGCACCACGCCCGTGGTCGCACCATTGAACTGATTGATCTCGTTGGCGAGATCATGTGCGCCATGCACAAGGCGCCGGGAATGCTCGAGCACCAGAAGACCCTGGCGAGTGGGCTGCAGCTCTTTGCTGGCGCGGTCGACCAGGCGGCAGCCGACGTTGTGCTCAAGCGTCTGGATGCTGCGGCTGAACGCCGATTGCGAGAGATTCACGGCCGTGGCCGCCGCAACGAAACTGCGGTGCTCGACCAGCGCGATGAAGTGGCGGAGTTGCCTTAGGTCTATATGCATTTTCTACATTTGTTTATTCGGTGAAATGCAATTGCTGCTTAGGGTCTGCACCCTTATAAAGGGATCTTCTTATTCCACAAAATATGAATTAAACATATTTATATTCTTATAACGAATAAGCATCTGCCATGCGATTCGGTTCCGCTAACGGAAATGCTCGCCAAGGCTCATGCCCAAGGAGCGTTTCATGCCTCGACTGTCCACCCGGCCGGCACGTGTGTCGGTGTTTCCCCTGCAACCCTTGGCCATTGGCGTGCTGCTGGCCGCTGCGGGTGCCAGTGTGCCCAGCCTCGCCGATGAAGCCCCGATGCAATCACCTGCCGCCGAGCAGGACGCCAAGCTTGGCACTGTGACGGTCAACGCCCGGCGCCGCGAAGAAACGTCGCAGAGCGTCCCGACCCCTATCAGCGTGCTCAGTAGCGAAACGCTGGAAACCCAACGCATCTATCGCGTGCAAGACCTGCAGCAACTGGTACCCAGCACCAACGTCGCCTATGTGCATGCCCGCCAGTCGAGCATCTCGATCCGTGGCCTGGGCAACAATCCGGCCAGCGATGGCCTCGAGGGCAGCGTCGGCATCTATCTGGACAACGTCTACCTGGGCCGCCCGGGCATGGCCGTGTTCGACCTCCTCGACGTCGAGCAGCTCGAAGTGCTGCGTGGCCCGCAGGGCACGCTGTTCGGCAAGAACACCACCGCCGGGGTACTCAACATCACCACGCGCAAGCCCACCTTCAACACCGAAGGCAGCGTGCAGTCTTCCCTGGGCGAAGACGGTTACTGGCAGACCCAGGGCAGTTTTTCCGGCCCGCTCACCGACACCCTCGCCGGGCGTATCAGTGCCTACCGCACCGAGGACGACGGCTACGTGAAAAACGTCCATGACGGTGATGACCTCAACGGCGGCAAGCGCCAAGGCTTTCGTACCCAGCTGCTGTTCCAGCCGAGCGACACCTTCAACCTTCGCTGGATTGGCGAATACAACGAAGAGGACTCGAACAACGGCATCCTCAGCCTGTACAGCACCGGGCCGACCATCAATGGCGTGAACCGCTACGAAACCCTGGCCGCCGCCGCAGGGGCGACGTTGGTGTCCGGGAAGGACCGCAAGGTCAATTTCGATGCCGACCAGCAGGTGACGGTGTTCCAGGGCGGCACGTCGGTCGAGGCCAACTGGACCCTGCCCAACGACTTCACCCTGACCTCCATCACCGCCTACCGCTGGTGGGACTTCACCCCGAGCAACGATGACGGCCTCGATGTGCCAGCGTCCTACAACGCCGGGGTAGCGGTACGCGACAAGCAGTACTCGCAGGAGATCCGCCTGGCCTCACCCACGGGTGGCGCCTTCGACTACGTGCTGGGCGCCTACTATTTCAAGCAGGACCTGGATAACCACTCCTTCAATGAGTACGGTCCCCAGGCCGATATCTGGAACGCCACTCCTGCAGGCGCGCTGGCCAATGTCACCAGCCTGGGCGACGGGCACATCGATACGGACAGCTATGCGTTGTTCGCCCAGGGCACCTGGCACCTCACCGACAAACTCGATTTCACGGCCGGCGTCCGCGGCACCTATGAAGAGAAGAATGCCTGGATCGAGCGCGACGCCCCCGCGGGTGGCGTCGCGGTCACCGGCGCGGCAGCCACGGCGCGCCAGGGCAGGGTAGGGGCCTATGATTCCGGCGACCTGACCCAGTACAGCTTCAGCCCTTCCGGCTTGCTCAGCCTCAGCTACCGTTTCAACCCCAACGTGCTGGGCTACGCCTCGCTCTCCCATGGCGAGAAGTCAGGCGGCATCAACCTGACGGTCGGTGCCGCCCCGCGGCTGGGCACCGATTCGCTGCTGGTCGGCACCGAGCGCATCAACAACGCCGAGCTCGGCCTCAAGACCACACTGCTCGACAGCCGCCTGCTGCTCAACGCCAACGTGTTCTGGGCCCAGGTGCACGGCTACCAGGCCAACGTCTACGACCAGGTCAACCGCGTGCAGTACCTGGCGAATGCCGGCAGCGTGCGCTCGCGCGGCGTGGAGTTCGAGGCTACCGCGCTGCCGGTTCGCGGCCTGACCGTCAACTTCAACGGCTCGTGGAACGATGTGCGCTACACCGAGTACGACGACGCGCCATGCCCGCCCGAAGCGAGCCTGGCCAACGCGACCGCTACCTGCGACCTGTCCGGCCATCAAGTGGTCGGCGCCTCCAAGTACATCGCCAACCTCAACGCCCAGTACCAGTGGCAGCTGACCGACCGCATCGAACCCTACCTCACCGCCAGCTACGCCTTTCGCTCACGTGCGGTGGGCACGGTGGATGATTCCGACTTCGGGCAGATCCCCAGCTACGCGCTGGTCAACCTCTCGGCCGGCGTGCGCCTTGACCAGGGCGATGGCCTGCTCGACCTGTCGCTGTGGGTGAAGAACGCCGGCGACAAGACCTACTTCACCAGCCTCTGGAACTCCGCCAACGGCGGCTATGCCGGCGTGCTCGGCACCCCTCGCACCGTGGGCGCCACCGCCCGCTACGACTTCTGACCACAAGGAGCTTTGCCATGAATGCCAAGACCGAAACCCCCGCGCTGCCAGAAGGCGCGTGCATTACCGCCAAGGTCCCCGAGCGCAACCAGGCCGTGCTCGGCGATGTGGTGGTCAACCCTTACCGGCTGGCGCCGCTGACGGCGATCATCCGCGACGGTGGGCGCGCCCTCAGCGCCGTGCATGTGCGGGTGCTGGGCCGTGGCGAGCACGGGGTCGACATCAGTTACGAGGTGTCGGACCGCTCGCTCTGGACCTACGGCGGCATCCCGGTGTTCGGCCTCTATCCGGATCACGTCAATCAGGTGGAAGTCACCTACAAGCTCGAGGGTGAACGTCTGCGCGAGCAGTACGAAATCTATGCACCGGCTGTACGGCTACCGGTGGTGGCGCGCCAGACCGCGGCGCTGCCCGAGGTGGAGCCGGTGAAGGTGGCGCCAGGCTTCGAGAAGCGCCTGTACCTGTTCAATCACCTGCTTGGTGACATTCCCGGTGGCCGTGCCTTCAAGTGGAACGCGCTGGGTGGCGCCGCCGAGTGGGACCAGGTCGGCAACAACTGGATCACCGACACCCATGGCGACGTGCGCTGGTACCTGGACATCGAACAGATCCACGATTCCAACCGCCGGGACAGCCTGGGCGGCACCATGGGCTTCCAGCAGACCCGCGATGGCAAGCTGATCTGGGGGCAGGGCCAGACGTACTCCAAGTTCGACCTGCTGGGCCGGCGCATCTGGCAGCGCAACCTGCCCGACAAGTTTGCCGACTTTTCCCACGAGATCCGCGAGACCGGCAACGGCACCTACCTGCTGCGGGTCGGCACCAGCGACTACCGCCGCCCGGATGGCAAGCGCGTGCGCTCGATCCGTGATCACATCATCGAGGTCGACGAAGCCGGTGACGTGCTCGACTTCTGGGACCTCAACCAGATCCTCGACCCGTACCGCGGTGCCCTGCTCGAAACCCTCGGCAAGGCGGCCATCCAGCTGCCCGACGGTGTGCAGAAACAGGAGAGCCTGCTGGCCAACGAACTGCTCGAAGGCGACCTGCCGTTCGGCGATACCCCAGGCGTGGGCACCGGGCGCAATTGGGCGCACGTCAACGCCATCGACCATGACAGCAGCGACGACAGCATCATCATCTCGGCGCGGCACCAAGGCGTGGTCAAGATTGGTCGGGACAAGCAGGTGAAGTGGATTCTTGCCTCGCCACAAGGGTGGCCGACGCACCTGCAGGCCAAGGTGCTGACGCCGGTGGGTGAAGGCTTCGAGTGGTCATGGACCCAGCACACCGCCTGGCTGACCGGGCGCGGCACCCTGACCGTGTTCGACAATGGCTGGGGCCGTGATTTCGAAGCGACCAAGCTCAACGGCAACTACAGCCGCGCGGTCGAATACCGTATCGATGAAGCCAAGGGCACGGTCGAGCAGCTGTGGCAGTACGGCAAGGAGCGCGGGGACGAGTGGTACAGCCCGATTACCTCCGTGGTGGCGTACCGGGCGGATACCGACACGCAGTTCATCTATTCTGCCTCGGTGAATTACCTCACGCCGGAGAAACTCACTACCACCGTGCTCAATGAAGTGAAGCGCGGTACACAGGAAGTGCAGGTGGAGCTCAAGGTGCACAGCCGCCAGCCGGGGAGTGTCGGCTATCGGGCCTTGGTGATCGACCTGGACCGGGCGTTCTAGAACACTGCACCGAACGTGGTCGGCGGCGGGCGCTTGACCACCGTTCGTTCTTTTTTTCGAACAGACTATTGTCCTTTACCCCAGCAGACCCTAGGATTCGTTTGAGATTTCAAACGGGTGCTGAACACTTCAGCCCGGTGTGTGACTTTCAACAATCTATAATTCGCTCCGTGCCAGCACGGGGCTGTTAAGGGAAGCCGACATGCAGCTTAAAGACGCTCAGTTGTTCCGCCAGCAAGCCTTCGTCAACGGTGAATGGCTGGATGCGGACAGCGGTCAGACCATCAAGGTCACCAACCCGGCCACCGGTGAAGTCATCGGTACCGTGCCGAAGATGGGCGCCGCCGAAACCCGCCGCGCCATCGAGGCGGCCGACAAGGCCCTGCCGGCCTGGCGTGCGCTGACCGCCAAGGAGCGTTCGAACAAGCTGCGCCGCTGGTTCGAGCTGATGATCGAGAACCAGGACGACCTGGCCCGCCTGATGACCACCGAGCAGGGCAAGCCACTGGCCGAAGCCAAGGGCGAAATCGCCTATGCCGCCTCGTTCATCGAGTGGTTCGCCGAGGAAGCCAAGCGCGTCTATGGCGACACCATTCCAGGTCACCAGCCTGACAAGCGCCTGATCGTCATCAAGCAGCCGATCGGTGTTACCGCGGCCATCACCCCGTGGAACTTCCCGGCGGCAATGATCACCCGTAAAGCCGGCCCGGCCCTGGCCGCTGGCTGCACCATGGTGCTCAAGCCTGCCTCGCAGACCCCGTACTCGGCCCTGGCCCTGGCCGAGCTGGCCACCCGCGCCGGTATCCCGGCTGGCGTCTTCAGCGTCGTCACCGGCAGCGCTGGCGACATCGGCACCGAGCTGACCGGCAACTCCATCGTGCGCAAGCTGTCCTTCACCGGCTCGACCGAAATCGGTCGCCAGCTGATGCAGGAATGCGCCAAGGACATCAAGAAAGTATCCCTGGAGCTGGGCGGCAACGCTCCCTTCATCGTGTTCGACGACGCTGACCTGGACAAGGCAGTCGAAGGCGCGATCATCTCCAAGTACCGCAACAACGGCCAGACCTGCGTCTGCGCCAACCGTATCTACGTGCAGGACGGCGTCTACGACGCGTTCGCCGAGAAGCTCAAGGCCGCAGTCGCCAAGCTGAAGATCGGCAACGGCCTGGACGATGGCACCACCACCGGTCCGTTGATCGATGGCAAGGCAGTCGCCAAGGTCCAGGAGCACATCCAGGACGCGGTCAGCAAAGGCGCCAAGGTGCTGTCTGGCGGCAACCTGATCGAAGGCAACTTCTTCGAGCCGACCATCCTGGTCGACGTGCCGAAGACCGCCGCCGTCGCCAAGGAAGAGACCTTTGGCCCGCTGGCGCCGTTGTTCCGCTTCAAGGACGAGGCCGAAGTCATCGCCATGTCCAACGACACCGAATTCGGCCTGGCTTCGTACTTCTATGCCCGCGACATGAGCCGTGTGTTCCGTGTTGCCGAGGCCCTGGAATACGGCATGGTGGGTATCAACACCGGCCTGATCTCCAACGAAGTCGCGCCGTTTGGCGGTATCAAGGCTTCGGGCCTGGGTCGCGAGGGTTCCAAGTACGGCATCGAGGACTACCTCGAGATCAAGTACCTGTGCCTGAGCATCTGATCGCACACTAAGGTTTCACCTCTGCCAGCGGGGCGCGAGAGCGACGTCTCGCTGGCCTTTTTTATACCGCGTCACCAGGTGGCAAGGGCCATTGCGCCGGTCGATCAACGCATGCTGCGTGCAATCGAATCCCAGCTACCCCCGAATAAAAGCGCCGCCGAGTCGTGGCGCAATGAGGGCACTATGAGCAAGACCAACGAATCCCTGATGCAACGCCGCGTCAACGCCGTCCCACGTGGCGTTGGCCAGATCCACCCGATCTTCGTCGATACCGCGAGCAACGCCACCGTCATCGACGTCGAAGGCCGCGAGTTCATCGACTTCGCCGGTGGCATCGCGGTGCTCAACACCGGTCACCTGCATCCAAAAGTCGTTGCCGCCGTGCAGCAGCAGCTGACCAAGGTCAGCCATACCTGCTTCCAGGTGCTGGCCTACGAGCCATACGTCGAGCTGTGCGAGAAGATCAACGCCAAGGTTCCAGGCGACTTCGAGAAGAAGACCCTGCTGGTCACTTCCGGCTCCGAAGCCGTTGAAAACGCCGTCAAGATCGCCCGTGCCGCCACTGGCCGCGCTGGCGTGATCGCCTTCACCGGCGGCTACCATGGCCGTACCATGATGACCCTGGGCCTGACTGGCAAGGTCGTCCCGTACTCGGCCGGCATGGGCCTGATGCCTGGCGGTGTGTTCCGCGCGCTGTTCCCGAACGAGCTGCATGGCATCAGCATCGACGACTCGATCGCTTCCATCGAGCGCGTGTTCAAGAACGATGCCGAGCCGCGTGACATCGCTGCGATCATCATCGAGCCAGTGCAGGGTGAAGGTGGTTTCATCACCGCGCCCAAAGCGTTCATGCAGCGCCTGCGCGCCCTGTGCGACCAGCACGGCATCCTGCTGATCGCCGACGAAGTACAGACCGGCGCTGGCCGTACCGGTACCTTCTTCGCCATGGAGCAGATGGGCGTCGCGCCTGACCTGACCACCTTCGCCAAGTCCATCGCTGGCGGCTTCCCGCTGGCCGGTGTGTGCGGCAAGGCCGAGTACATGGACGCCATCGCGCCAGGTGGCCTGGGCGGCACCTACGCCGGTAGCCCTATCGCCTGCGCCGCGGCCCTGGCCGTGATCGAAGTGTTCGAAGAAGAGAACCTGCTCGATCGCAGCAAGGCTGTTGGCGAGCACTTGATCGCTGGCCTGAAGCAGATTCAGGACAAGCACCCGATCATCGGTGACGTGCGTGGCCTGGGTTCGATGATTGCGGTCGAAGTCTTCGATGCCAAGGGTTCCCTGACCCCGAACGCCGCTGCCGTCAACCAGGTTGTCGCCAAGGCGCGCGAGAAGGGCCTGATCCTGTTGTCTTGCGGCACCTACGGCAACGTCCTGCGTATCCTGGTGCCGCTGACCGCACCGGACGAGCAGCTGGACAAGGGCCTGGCAATCATCGAAGAGTGCTTCGCTGAGCTGGCCTGAGCTGTAACGCGTTAAAAAAACCCGCTTCGGCGGGTTTTTTTGTGCCCAAGCAAAGCGCGGAACGCTAATGTTGTCGCAGGATTTA
Source organism: Pseudomonas fluorescens (assembly GCF_902498185.1). Lineage (GTDB taxonomy): Bacteria > Pseudomonadota > Gammaproteobacteria > Pseudomonadales > Pseudomonadaceae > Aquipseudomonas > Aquipseudomonas fluorescens_BS. The sequence continues at coordinate 346,806 of NZ_CABVIX010000002.1, forward strand.
CCTGGAAGTGCACAGGAGTGCACGTTGAGGCTTGCCTGGAGATCGACCCATGAGCGCTGCAGACCCCGTTCCCCCTTGCGTACTGATAGCCGAGGGTGACCCCTGGGTACGTGACATGCTGAGCCAGATGTTGCTCAGCGTGCGTTGCGATGCCCGCGTGCAGGTCTGCGCCGATGGCTCCCAGGCCCTCGCCGCCCTGGCCAGCCAGCCCGACCTGATCATTGCAGCCCGCGAGCTGCCCGGCCTGGACGGCCTCGACTTGTTGCGCAGCGTGCGCGGCAAAGGCCGCAAGCCCGCCCTCCCTTTCATTCTCATGAGCAACCGTAGCGACAGCGCCAGCGTGCGCGAGGTGCTGCCGCTGGCGCCAACTGCCTACCTGAGCAAGCCGCTCAACATGGATTCCCTTCGCCAGCGCCTGGAAACACTCCTGGTGCAGGTGGGCGAACAGATCGCCTGCCCCGTGCCTCCCTTGCAGGCCGGCATCACGTTGCCGCGTTTTCTCGAACAAAAGCGCGCGACTGCCGATGGCGGGCCGCTGTTTGCCGACGTCCAGACCGCGCTCAAGCGTGCGCTCAATCCCCAGGGGCTCGACCTCAAGGTGCTTGAAGCCGAAGTGCGCAACGATCCCCAGATTACCGCCGTGCTCATCGCCGCCGCCAACAGCGCGGCCCTGCACCGCGAAGGCTCGGTAACTGGCCTGCTGCAGGCGCTTAACAAGCTCGGCACCGTCCAGAGCATGAACCTCATCCTCGGCCTGACCCTCAAGCGCAGTGCCCGGCTCAACGATCCGGAGCTGGCCCGGCATGCCGAGCATTACTGGAATCTCTCGTTGCGCACTGCAGAATTCGCCAGCAGCCTGGCCCGCCAGCTCGGCCTTGACCAGGAGCGCTGCTATTGCGCTGGGTTGCTGCATTGCCTGGGGGACCTGGCGGTACTGCGCTGCTTGCAGGAGTGGCAACTGGCGGGTGGGGAGCTGGATGAACGCGATATCAAGAAGTCGCTTGAAGACTTCGGCGCGGCACTAGGCTCGGCGTTGCGTACCCGCTGGCGGTTGCCACTGACCCTGCGTGAGCTGATCGCGGCGATCTATCAGCTCGGTGGAGGAGTGTATTCGCGAGAGATCCTGGCGATGAACCTGGCGGGGCAGATGGCCCGGTTGCCTGAAGGTGTGGGGGCTGAGCGGCTGGCGGAGGGGAAGACGGCGCGGTTGTTGAAGCTGGAGGCGGGGGTGTTGGGGCGGCTGGCTGGTTGAACGCTCGGCCCATGGCGCATGGTTTCTGAATGCCGTGACGAATGCTGGAGCCTCTTCGCAGGCTTGTCGGGCGCCGAACCGCCGCGAAGAGGCCGTTACTGACTCAGCGACTCCGCTGTCGAGCGAGCTCCATGTCGTTGATGAGCGCCTTGGCGAATGCGCTGAGGTAATGGGCGGAGCTGATTGCGATGGCGTCCTTTTCCATCTCGGCTTCGAAGGTCAGGTGCCGGATGCAGCCGAGCAGCACCGACAGCTCGTCGAAGGCTCGATCGAACGGGATACCGGGCTGAATGCAAAACAGCTCGAGGAAGTTTGTCTCGCCTGCGGTCGTACAGGTGATTGCGGCGTTGGTCATTCCATCACTCCTTGATCACATCTTCTGCAGTGCATGCTCGACGAGCACTCGGGCCATCTCGGTCGAGTGCAGCACGTTGGCCAGCATGTTCAGGCGGGGTTCCGCTGCATGGCCGCGGCGGTACTGATCGAGGGTGTCTTCGACGCCACGCAAAAGCTCGCTGGCGTGGGCCAGGGCGTCTGGGGGGATCATCTCGGAGTGGATGGAGAAGTAGGGGGTGGTGATGAGCTTTGCGGGTGGATCGGGGACGATCTTTTTCATTGTGCAACCTTCGTGAGTAGCTGTAGATAGCCACACACCTACCCTTCTCACAGATAGGGTGGTAGCCGGACCCGAGGTGAGAAGACCGTGCCCACGAAACCACGGCCAGACCGAGGTCTGCTCGTGCCCGGCTACCATTACTGGAAGCTTCGTAGGTACCGCCCAGGCTTCTCACACCCGATCGCCAAATGGCAACCCGACGACGTTAACCCTGTGGTATTTCCCTGCCAAGACGGAAGCTTCCGAAGCGGCTGTAGGATACTTCCGAAGGTAATCAGCGCTAAAGCTTTTGATGTGAGATTCAGATTTGTCTTACAGCGTCGGGTATTAGGTGCGGTCAGGAAGGGCTGCAGCGGTCTTGCGGTTTTGGGGCCGCTGCGCGGCCCTTTCGCGAAACGAGTGCAAAGCCCTCGCCGGGGCGCAGACCAACCAGACAACTCGGTGGTTGAAGGGAACACAACCTGGAGGAATCGGCTTTCCCACGAATCGACCAGGCAGACCCACCTCCCAGGCGATCGAAATTCAGAGCTTGATATTCATATACACCCTCAAGCAGGGGTGTAGAGGTCTCACCCTACGCCGATGTTCAACCATCGCCGGGGTTCCTACGCCAGTCATTGCCGCTGAAGGCCACTGGTTTCGCGCTCAGGAGCAACGCTATTCGTCTTCGAACAGGGTGTCAATCAGAGTGAGAATTTGAAGGCCAGCCAGACCCGCCTACCCCCGAACGATCTGATTCTTCCCCTGCCGCTTGGCGCTATACATCGCCGCATCGGCCCGCGCGAACAGGGTGTCGAGGTCGGCGTCGTCATCCGTTAACCCGGTCAGCCCCTGGCTCACCGTGACGCCATACACCTGCTGCCCATGGCTGAAGCTCAGCCGCTGGATCTCGCGCTGCAACCGCTCGGCGATCTGCTCGGCGACGAGGGCGGTGCAGCCTGGGAACACGGCGGCGAATTCCTCGCCGCCAATACGCCCAAACAAATCTCCACGGCGCAGGACGGCCTTGCCACTGTCGGCGATCCGCTGCAACACCTGGTCTCCTTCCTGATGGCCATAGCTGTCGTTGATCTGCTTGAAATCATCGATATCCAGCAACAGGAATGACAAGGGCTCGCCCTCTTCACGGGCTTTGTCGAAGGCTTGGCGGGCGCAGTCGAAGAAGTGCCGGCGGTTGCTGCTCTGGGTCAGTACGTCGGTGGTGGCCAGGCGCTGAAGTTCACCTTCCAGCTGCTTTTTCTCGGTGATGTCTTCGGCGATCCCGACAATGATCACCCGCTGGCCTGGCTCGTTCTGCTGGTTGATGAAGCACTTGTCGCTGAGCCAGCGCACTTGGCCGTCGGGGGTGATGATGCGGTACTCGCGGTCTTCGACGGCGCCGGTGACCAGCACCTGGGCCATGCTGCGCTCGGCATGATCGACGTCGTCAGGGTAGATGCTGTCGCGCCACTCGTTGAAGTCGGCCAGCACCAGGCTGGCGGGACGGCCGAAGATGCGCTCGTACGCCGGGCTCACGTAGAGCACCTGGCGGCTTTCCCAGTCGAATGCCCAGAGTACCGCGTTGACGCTGTCGAGCAGCGAGCTGTACAGCTGCTCGCGCTCGCTCAGGCGGGCCACTTCACCTTGAGCATGCAGCAACGCGAGCAGGGTCTGCGCGGTTTCGGGCGGCTGGGCGCCAGGAAAGGAAGGGGAATCGATCTTGACCATGTGCACGGTGTTTCTCTCGGCGAGGGAGCGTGCGGCGCGATTCGCCCGCCACGCGGGCGATAAGCGGTTTGAGTAAATACGCTAGCCTAAAGTTCCAAGCCACATGCCCCATTGCGGAGCATGTCGATCAACGGCGTCAGGCGTTGGCTGGACGCAGGGAGTAGGTCTTGAGCTGGCCGGCAAAGTCGCGCAACGACTGGATGCCGCTGGCCTCGGCTTCGTGTATCCAGTCTTTCATGGCGGCCAGCAGGTCGTGGCCGTTGGCGCTGGTGCGGGCCCAGATCTGCTGCAGCGCCAGGCGCTTTTCATAGATGGTCTTGAGTGCCTGGCTGTGGGCAAGCATCGATTCGATGCGCACGTGATGACGGTCTTCAAGCAGACTGGTCTCGCGCGACAACAGCCGCTTGGCACGGCGGAACTGGTGCCGCACCGAATCATCGACCCGCGCCAGCTCCTGCTTGACCAGGGGGCCGATCACCAGGTTGCGATACTGGGCCATGATCTGGAAGCGGTTATTGAGGATCGCCATGGCGGTGTCCATGTCCAGGCTGCCCTTGCCTTCGACGCGGTGGGCGATGGGCGCGACCCGCTGCACCTTGGCCAGGCGCAACAGGCAGAACAGGCGTATCCAGGCCCAGCCCATGTCGAACTCCCAGCGCTTGACCGAGAGCTTGGCCGAGTTGGGGTAGGTATGGTGATTGTTGTGCAGCTCTTCGCCGCCAATGATGATGCCCCACGGCACCAGGTTGGTGGCAGCGTCGCGGCACTCGAAGTTGCGATAGCCGACCGCATGGCCCAGGCCATTGACCACGCCGGCTGCCCAGAAGGGAATCCACATCATCTGCACGGCCCAGATGGTGATGCCGATGGTGCCGAACAGCAGCAGGTCGATCACGGCCATCAGCACGATACCGGCGTGCTTGTAGCGCGAATACAGGTTGCGCTCGATCCAGTCCTCGGGGCAGTTCTTGCCATAGATCCGCAGTGTCTCAGGGTTGCGCGCTTCTTCGCGGTACAGCTCGGCACCCTTGCGCAGCACCGTGGACAAGCCCTTGATCACCGGGCTGTGCGGATCGTCGACTGTTTCGCACTTGGCGTGGTGCTTGCGGTGGATGGCGGTCCACTCGCGGGTGTTCTGTGCCGTGGTCAGCCACAGCCAGAAGCGGAAGAAGTGTTTGAGTCCCGCATTCAACTCCAGCGAGCGGTGCGCGGAGTAGCGGTGCAGATAGACGGTGACACTGACAATTGTCACATGCGTCATGACCAGCGTGACGGCGAGGAGCTGCCAGGCCGACAGATCGAGCAAACCGTTGTACCACATAGGCATTGGGGCCCTCGCAGGCAAGGTAGGGGAGCAGCCGGGGCATTATCCTCCCATGAGGAAATAAAACCAGTCAGCCCGATTCATGGGAAGTCACGGAATGTTTCAGCCTTTATAATGCCCTTTAATTTTCAGGGGCTTACCCACCCGACATGTCTGTATCCGTTCGCGACTCGCTGCGCATGGCCGCGCTTTACCTGGTGCTGTCGATACTCTGGCTGATCGTTTCCGACCAGCTTCTGCGCAACTTCACAGCTGAACCGGTGGCGCTGGCCTTCGGTCATCAGGCCAGTGCCTTTGTGTGGGTGATGCTCAGCGCCATGCTGATATGTGTCTCGCGCGCTCGCCTGCTCAAGTCGATCGGCGTGGGCGCGCGCCTTCGCAGCGCCGACCGCGAGCGCCTGCGCATGGCCGCGGCAGTGTTCGACAGCACGCTGGAAGGGGTGTTGGTGACGAGGCTCGACGGGGTGATCGTGCACGTCAACCGGGCGTTCATGCGGATCACTGGGTATAGCGAGGACGAGGTGCTGGGCCATCGCCCGAACAAATTCAAGTCCGGGCGCCATGGCGTCGATTTCTACCAGCAGATCTTTGCGGCGCTGGGCGACAAGGGTGAGTGGAGCGGAGAAATCTGGAATCGCCGCAAAAGTGGCGAGATCTATCCACAATGGCAAACGATCCGCGCCATTCGTGATGACGACAATGCCGTCAGCCATTACGTGGCGGTGTTCAGCGACATCAGCGCAATGAAGCATTCGGAACGCGAGTTGGCCTACCTTGCGCACCATGACCCACTCACCGGCCTGCCCAACCGTCTGCTGTTCAACGACCGTGCCGAACAAGCGCTGGCCGCGGCCCAGGCCAGCAAGCGTGGTTGCACGCTGCTATTGCTCGACCTGGATCATTTCCAGAGCATCAACGACAGCCTGGGGCACAACATCGGCGATCAGTTGCTCAAGCAGGTAGGCGAGCGTCTGCACACTCAGCTTGGCCCTGGAATGACCCTTGCGCGGCTGGGCGGCGACGAATTCGGGGTGCTGGCCGAGAACTGCCAGCAGGTCGGCCAGGCGGCCACCTTGGCCCAAGGCATCATCGAGCACCTGCGCGAGCCTTTTCTCCTGGAGGACAACCGCCTGTTCATCAGCGCCAGCATCGGCATCAGCCTGTTCCCCAGCGATGCCCTGAGCGCGGAGCAGCTGTTGCGCAATGCCGATTCGGCGTTGTTCAAGGCCAAGGGCAACGGCCGTGCCGGATACGCGCTCTACACCGAAGAGCTCACGGCCCACGCCCAGCACCGCGTCGAAACCGCCGGCGAACTGCGCCGCGCCCTCGAGCAGGACGAGTTGCGGGTGTTCTACCAGCCCGTGCATGACCTGCTCAGCGGGCGCAGGGTCGGCGTCGAGGCGCTGGTGCGCTGGCAGCACCCGCAGCGCGGGCTGGTGCCGCCGGGCGAGTTCATCCCGATCGCCGAGCGCACCGGGCTGATCGCCGAGATCGACACCTGGGTACTGCGCGAGGCTTGCCGGCAGATGGTCCGCTGGCAAAGCGAGGGGCGTGCGCTGGAGTTCGTCGCGGTGAACATCTCCAGCCGTCTGTTTGGCCATCGCGAGCTGTACCAGCAGGTAGGCACGGTGTTGCATGACACCGGCATGGACCCAGGCCTGCTGGAACTGGAGGTGACCGAAAGCGCGGTCATGGAAGACCCCGAGGTATCGCTGGAGCAGATGCATCGCCTGCGCGAGCTGGGCCTGCGCCTGGCGATCGACGATTTCGGCACGGGCTACTCGTCGTTGCTGCGGCTCAAGCGCCTGCCGGTGCAGAAGCTCAAGATCGACCAGGGCTTCGTCGCCGGCTTGCCCTGCGACGAGGACGACATCGCCATCGTCCGGGTAATCATCGCGCTGGCCCGGAGCATGAACATGCAGGTGCATGCCGAGGGGATCGAGCAGGCGGAACAGGCGTCGTTCCTGCTTGAACATGACTGCCAGCTGGGCCAGGGATACTGGTTTGGCAGGCCAGTGCCGGCCGCAGCACTGCAGCCGTCCTGAAGAAAACAGGTGCACCTCTGTAGAATAATATTTTGGTTATATAAAAATTCTTAAACAGTATTTTTAAGAATATCCGCGGCTCTCTACTATGGCCCTCACGCCAGGCGCTGTCCCACCACCTACTCTGCCCGGCACCCTATCTCACAGGAGAACGAGCATGAGTGCATCGCTGCGCAGCATCGACGGTCAGGACGAAGCCACCATTCTGCGCGAAATCCAGAGCGCACTGCGCGACCTGCGTTTCGGCGCGGTGGAAATCACCGTGCATAACGCCCAGGTCGTGCAGATCGAACGCAAGGAGAAGTTCCGCCTGCAACAGCCTGGCAACAAGTCCGGCTGAGAACGCATCACTTCCAACTAGAAAAATGCCAATCGGGAGCTTCACCATGTCCATCCGCCGTTATGCGCTTGCCGCTCTGGCCAGTGCCGTTTTTGCCGGTTCCGCCATCGCCAAGGACTACGAACTGCTGAACGTGTCCTACGACCCAACCCGTGAGCTGTACCAGCAGTACAACGCCGAGTTCGTCAAGCACTGGCAGGCCACCCATCCGGACGACAAGGTGAAGATCCAGCAATCCCATGGTGGCTCGGGCAAGCAAGGCCGTGCGGTCATCGATGGCCTGCGTGCCGACGTGGTGACCCTGGCCCTGGCCGGCGACATCGACGAGATCGCCAAGCTCGGCAAGACCCTGCCCGACAACTGGCAGACCCGCCTGCCGGACGCCAGTACTCCATACACCTCGACCATCGTGTTCCTGGTGCGCAAGGGCAATCCGAAAGGCATCAAGGACTGGGGCGACCTGATCAAGAAAGACGTGTCGGTGATCACGCCCAACCCGAAGACCTCCGGCGGCGCCCGCTGGAACTTCCTCGCCGCCTGGGCTTATGGCCTGAAGGCGGGTGGTAGCGAAGCCAAGGCTCAGGAGTACGTGCAAGCGCTGTTCAAGCACGTGCCGATTCTGGACACCGGCGCCCGTGGTTCAACCATCACCTTCGTCAACAACGGTCAGGGCGATGTGCTGTTGGCGTGGGAAAACGAAGCGTTCCTGGCCCTCAAGGAAGACGGCGGCAACGACAAGTTCGAGATCGTGGTGCCGTCCCTGTCGATCCTCGCCGAGCCGCCAGTGGCCGTGGTCGACAAGAACGCCGAGAAGAAGGGCAACACTGCGATCGCCGCCGAATACCTCAAGCACCTGTACAGCCCGGCCGCGCAGAAAATCGCTGCCGAAAACTTCTACCGTCCGCGTGACGAAAAGGTCGCCGCCGAATCCGGCAAGCAGTTCCCGAAACTCGACCTGGTGACCATCGACAAAGACTTTGGCGGCTGGAAAACTGCCCAACCCAAGTTCTTCAACGATGGTGGCGTGTTCGACCAGATCTACACGGCGCAGTAATCTGTGCCCTCCGGGCGCGATACTCATCAGTAGCCAGCATGGGCCCGGGACTTAGTCCCGGGCTTCGTGCGTTCAACCAGGGACTTCTATGTCACGTCGTATCTCCCCTGTCATACCCGGCTTCGGGCTGACACTGGGCTACACCTTGGTGTACCTCAGCCTGATTGTGCTCATCCCGCTGGCGGCCATGTTCGTGCATGCCGCCCAGCTTACCTGGGATCAATTCTGGAACATCATCAGCGCTCCCCGGGTGATCGCCGCGCTCAGGCTGAGCTTCGGCACCGCGCTGTTCGCGGCCATCATCAACGGTGTGATCGGCACGCTGCTGGCCTGGGTCCTGGTGCGCTACACCTTCCCGGGACGCAAGATCATCGATGCGATGATCGACCTGCCCTTCGCACTGCCTACCGCCGTGGCCGGTATCGCGCTGACCGCGCTGTACGCGCCGGCCGGCTGGGTTGGGCAATTGGCCACCGACCTGGGCTTCAAGATCGCCTATACCCCGCTGGGTATCACCCTGGCGCTGACCTTCGTCACCTTGCCGTTCGTGGTGCGTACGGTGCAGCCGGTGCTGGCCGACATTCCGCGCGAGGTCGAGGAAGCTGCCGCCTGCCTGGGTGCCAAGCCGCTGCAGGTGTTTCGCCATGTGCTGGCGCCGGCGCTGCTCCCGGCATGGCTGACGGGCTTTGCCCTGGCCTTCGCGCGTGGGGTGGGTGAGTACGGTTCGGTGATTTTCATCGCCGGCAACATGCCGATGAAAACAGAGATTTTGCCGCTGCTGATCATGGTCAAGCTCGACCAGTACGACTACACCGGCGCCACCGCCATCGGCGTGCTGATGCTGGTGGTTTCCTTCATCCTGCTGCTGCTGATCAACCTGCTGCAGCGGCGCATCGAAACCCCTTGAAGGAGGCCTTGAATGTCTACGACTAGTCTGGGCGCGGCCGCTTCGGCCAATGCCGCCCGCCGTGGCAGCGCCACTTCCCGCCGTGTGCTGATCGTTTCAGCCTGGCTGGTGTTTGCGCTGTTCCTGTTGTTGCCCCTGGTCATCGTGGTATCCCAGGCCCTGAAGATGGGCTTCGGGACCTTCTTCGAGGCGATCTTCGAAGCCGACGCCTTGTCGGCGTTGAAGCTGACTTTGCTCGCCGTGGCGATCTCGGTGCCGCTGAACCTGCTGTTCGGGGTGAGTGCGGCCTGGTGCGTGAGCAAATACGATTTTCGTGGCAAAAGCATCCTGGTGACGCTGATCGACCTGCCGTTCTCGGTCTCGCCGGTGATCGCGGGCCTGGTGTATGTGCTGATGTTTGGCGCGCAGGGCTTTTTCGGCCCGTGGCTGCAAGACCACGATATCCAGATCGTGTTCGCCTTGCCGGGCATCGTGCTGGCGACCATCTTCGTGACGGTGCCATTCGTGGCGCGCGAGCTGATCCCGCTGATGCAGGAGCAGGGCACCCAGGAAGAAGAAGCCGCGCGCCTGCTGGGCGCCAACGGCTGGCAGATGTTCTGGCACGTGACCGTGCCCAACATCAAGTGGGGGCTGATCTATGGCGTGGTGCTGTGTACCGCGCGGGCAATGGGCGAGTTTGGCGCGGTGTCGGTGGTGTCGGGGCATATCCGCGGCGTCACCAACACCTTGCCGCTGCACGTCGAGATCCTCTACAACGAGTACAACCATGTTGCGGCCTTCAGCGTGGCCAGCCTGCTGCTGATCCTGGCGCTGTTCATCCTGCTGCTCAAGCAGTGGAGCGAATCCCGCATTGACCGCCTGCGCCATAGCGCAGCGGAGGAATAATTCATGTCGATCGAAGTTCGTAACGTCAGCAAGCGTTTCAACGCCTTCCAGGCCCTGAACACCATCAACCTGGATATCCACAGCGGCGAGCTGGTGGCCCTGCTTGGCCCGTCGGGCTGTGGCAAGACCACCTTGCTGCGGATCATTGCCGGGCTCGAGACACCTGACCAGGGCAGCATCGTGTTTCATGGAGAGGATGTGTCCGGGCACGACGTGCGTGACCGAAACGTCGGTTTCGTGTTCCAGCACTACGCACTGTTCCGCCACATGAGCGTGTTCGACAACGTCGCTTTCGGCCTGCGCATGAAGCCCAAGGGTGAGCGTCCGAACGAGAGCAAGATTGCCGAGAAGGTCCATGAGCTACTGAACATGGTCCAGCTCGACTGGCTGTCCGACCGCTATCCCGAGCAGCTTTCCGGTGGCCAGCGCCAGCGTATCGCCCTGGCCCGTGCCTTGGCCGTGGAGCCCAAGGTGTTGCTGCTCGACGAGCCTTTCGGGGCCCTCGATGCCAAGGTGCGCAAGGAACTGCGCCGCTGGCTGGCTCGCCTGCACGAGGACATCAACCTGACATCGGTGTTCGTGACCCACGACCAGGAAGAGGCCATGGAAGTCGCCGACCGGATCGTGGTGATGAACAAGGGGGTGATCGAGCAGATCGGCTCGCCCGGCGAAGTGTACGAGAAGCCGGCCAACGACTTCGTGTATCACTTCCTGGGCGATTCCAACCGCCTGCACCTGAACGAAGGCCACCACGTGCTGTTCCGCCCGCATGAGGTGTCGCTGTCGCGGCATGAGGTCGAAGGCCATCACCCGGCGCAGGTACGGGATATCCGGCCGCTGGGGGCTACCACGCGGGTGACGCTCAAGGTCGAAGGGCAGAGCGAGCTGATCGAGGCCGAAGTGGTCAAGGACCATGACAGCCTGACTGGATTGGCGCGGGGAGAGACATTGTTCTTCAAGCCGAAGGTGTGGCAGAAGGTTCAAGACCTCTGATTCGAAAATCCCGGGCCGGTCCCGGGATTTTTTTGCCTGCACTACATGAGCCAATGCCTTGCGCGAATATTTATGATGCCTGTGCGGCATGGCTTTCTGCACGCGCCGCTGCAGCCCTTGAACAGCAAGGGCTGGGCATGATCTATAAAACTCGATATTCCAAAAAAATCTAAATTTAAAAATAAACATTACTTTATGAGATATGCGTCTGGCGCCGATGATTCAGCCATGCGAAGGGCTTGAATGAGCCCCCATGACTCGCTTCACGACCCCCAGGAGTTGATCAATGGGTAATGTCCAGACGGCCATCAAGGTCTACGACCCGCCATGGCGCCAGGCGCCGGGTGGCGATCTGGTCGACCTTGGCCGCACGCTACGGCTGCCGCTGGCGCAGCTGCGCCTGCAGCGCACGCCCCAGAGCGGCCTGGGACGGCGCGACAAGGTTGTCCTCGGGCTGCTGGTGCTGGCCCTGCACGGTGCGCTGGCCTACTGGGTCAGTCAGACCCGAACCCCGCCGTTGCCGGTGATTCCTCCAGAAATCCCACCGATGACCATCGAGTTCGCCGCCCCCGCGCCGCCCCCGCCTGAACCTCCGCCGCCAGCACCGGCACCGTCCGTGGTCGAGCCACCACCACCACCCGTTGTCGACGAGCTGGCCGCCAAGCCCGCGCCCAAGCCGGTGCCGAAACCCAAGCCTGTGCCCAAGCCCGTCACCAAGCCCGTCACCAAGCCGCTACCTCGGCCCCAACCGGTCGAGGCACCGCCGCCGCCGGTTGCAGCGCCGGCACCGCCCGTTCCACCTGCTCCGGCACCGGTGACTCCGGCTTCGGCCAACGCCGCCTACCTGAAGAACCCAGCACCGCAATACCCGCAGATGGCCCAGCGCCGCGGTTGGGAAGGCACTGTTCAACTGCGTGTCCAGGTCCTGCCGAGTGGCAAGCCGGGGCAGATCGAGATCCAGAAGAGCAGTGGCCGCGCTGCCCTTGATGACGCCGCCCTGGCGGCCGTCAAGCGCTGGAGCTTCGTGCCTGCCAAGCAGGGTGAGCTGGCCCAGGTGGGCTGGGTCAGCGTGCCGATCGATTTCAAGCTTCGTTAATTCGCGAAAAACGACCGAACCTGGAGAGTATTCATCATGAGCTTACTGGCATCCCCACTCGAATCCGTTGAAAGCGCTGTCATCTGGCTGCTGATCGGTTTTTCCGTTGCGACCTGGGCGCTGGCCCTGGTCAAGGCCGTGCAGTTCATGCGGCTCAAGAATCAGGACAAACGCTTCCACCAGCATTTCTGGGCCGCCTCAAGCCTGGACTCGGCCGCGCAGATCAGCCATGAGCAGCCGGGTCCTGCGGCGCGGGTTGCGCAGGCCGGCTACGCCGCCATCGCGGTCGGCGAGCCCGGCCATGCCGCTGATCTGGCCCATGCGATCAACCACCAGGACCGCCTGGAGCGCGCCTTGCGCCAGCAGATCGTGCGTGAACGTCGCTCACTGGAAACCGGCCTGGCGGTGGTCGCCAGTGTCGGCAGCACTTCCCCCTTCATCGGTCTGTTCGGTACTGTGTGGGGCATCATGGAAGCCCTCAAGGGCATCAGCGCAGCGGGCTCTGCGAGCCTGGAAACCGTGGCCGGCCCGATCGGCGCGGCATTGGTCGCCACCGGTGTCGGTATCGCCGTCGCGGTGCCTGCGGTGCTGGTCTACAACTACTTCCTGCGCCGCCTCAAGCTGACGGCTGCCGACCTCGACGACTTCGCCCACGACTTCTACAGCCTGGCGCAGAAGAGTGCCTTCCGCGTGCTGGTCCACCCGGCCGTGAACAAGGTCCAGGCCGGTTTCACCCAGCCTGTGAAAGAGGCGTCCTGACATGGCCTTCTCGACCCAGGACAACGACGAAGTCCTCAGTGAAATCAACGTCACCCCCTTGGTGGACGTCATGCTGGTGCTGCTGGTGGTGTTCATCGTCACCGCGCCGCTGCTGACCAATGCCATCCCGATCAACCTGCCCAGAACGGAGGCTGTGGCCCCCGTGGAGCAGAAGGATCCGTTGGTGGTGAGCATCGATGGCGAGGGCAAGCTGTTCATCAACAAGGACGAGATCCAGCCCGACCTGCTGGAAACCAACCTGCAGGCAGCCAAGGCAAAGGATGCCGAACTGCGTGTGCAACTGCAGGCTGATGATGGCGTGAATTACGGCGAAGTGGCGCGCGCCATGGCGGCCATCGAACGGGCAGGGATCACCAAGCTGGCGGTGATCACGGCGCGTTGAGCAACAGTTCTCAGGCAAGTGCTTCAGGCCATTTCACCTTGGCAGGGAAATGGCCTTTTTTTTGGGACTCAAGAAAACCTGCCTGACCGCAATCAATCTGACACACCGAAGTGACAGGATTCACCACCGTTCAGGGCGGGGCATGTATATAAAAAGGTTATTAACAAATAGCTTCTTATTCCTTTACGAATATAACCCGCTCCCTATACTTGTTCCCAAGCACGCAAACCTCACAAGAGGCGTCCCCATGCGCAATGAATCCATTCGTTACCTGATTGTGCCGGGCTGGCAAGGATCGCCAGAAAATCATTGGCAGAGTCACTGGCAGCGCAGCCTGCCCAACAGCGCCCGTATCGAGCCGCACGATTGGTTGACGCCGCAGCGTCACGACTGGGTGCAGGCGCTTGAGCTGGCTATCGCGGCAGAGCACACGCCAGTGATCCTGATTGCCCACAGCCTCGGCTGCATCACGGTTGCCCATTGGGCTGCCCAGGCCAGCCCGGCCTTGCTCGATCTGGTGCGCGGCGCCCTGCTGGTGGCGCCTGCGGACGTCGAGCGGCCCGCCTGCCCGGCAGCGCTGCGCAACTTCGCGCCGATTCCGCTGCAGGCTTTACCGTTCCCAAGCCAAGTAGTCAGCTCCGACAACGACCCGGCTGTCAGCGTGCCGCGTGCGATGCACCTCGCGCGTACCTGGGATGCCGAGGCCGGGGTACTGGCCAGCGCGGGGCATATCAACGTCAAGTCCGGGCATGAGCGCTGGGAGCAGGGCTTTGCCTACCTGTTCCGCCTTCAGGGCCGGATCGAGCAGCGGGCACTGCGCCGTGCCTGAGCCGGCCGCCTATCCGCTTCACTGATAACGCCCGGCCCTGCGCGGTACCGGGGCGGGAGTTCGTCATGAGTTTTCACAGCACCTTTGGCCAGCCTCTGCTGACTTTCCCTGAACTGGACAAGAGCCCGCTGAGCATCCGTGCCAAAGCCCTGGTGTTCGTCGACCCGCGCTCGCAGCAAGTGCGCCTGGCGCTTGAACGGCTGGCACCGCAGCCCTTGCCTGTGCTGATTCGCGGTGAGACCGGCACCGGCAAGGAGTTGCTGGCGCGCCAGATTCATCGGGCCAGCGACCGCGGCGGGCTGTTTGTCTCGGTCAACTGCGCGGCCATCAGTCCCACCTATGCCGACGCCGAACTGTTCGGCTACAGCGCCGGTGTCCACGGCGGCACCGCCAGCAGTCGTGCCGGCTGGTTCGGCTCGGCCAACGGCGGCACGCTCTATCTGGACGAGATTGCCGATCTGCCACAGGCCATTCAGGTCAAGCTGCTGGCGGCACTGGAAAATCGCGAGGTCACCCGCGTCGGTGCACATCACCCGCAAGCGGTGGATGTGCGGCTGGTGGCCGCGTCGAGCATCGACCTGGCCAAGGCCGTGCAGGCGGGACGTTTCAACGAGCGGTTGTATCTCTATCTGCGCGAGGGCCAGCTGGAGCTGCCGGCTCTGCGTGAGCGGGTGGGCGATATCCTGCCGCTGGCCGAGTACTTTGTCGGTATCTACAGCCCGCGCCTGGACCGCCCTGTGCCGCTTATCAGCGAGGCGGCACAACTGGCGCTGGAAGCTCACAGCTGGCCGGGCAACACACGCGAGCTGGAAAACGTGATCCACTTCGCGTTGCTGGTGGGCCAAGGCGAAGAGGTGCTGGCGGAACACCTCAGTCTTCCGGACACCGACCCTCTGGCCAACCTCGCGACGCAACTGCAACAGTTGAGCCTGGCAGGTCCCGAGTCACGTTCAGCCCTGCGACAGGTTCTTGAAAACGCACTGGACCAGCTGACCAACCTCACGCGCTAGAGCCCGTCACGGGGACTCATGGACGGAGGGTGTATTCATAGGGTTTTTTGGAATAAGTAGCTAAATAAAAGATATTTATGCGGCATAAAAAATCACGGTATCGTCCGCGTCACGCCCACCGCGACACCGGTTGGCACCGATTTCGCCGTCCTTCGATGGCTCCCGTTTTCAAATAAGGAATTCCATGAAAAAGGCTCTGTTGTTGACTGCCCTGGCTGCCGCTCTGTCGGTGGCTGGCTTTGCCCAAGCGGCTGAGAAACTGGTTGTAGCCGCCACCCCGGTGCCGCATGCCGAGATCCTCGAGCTGATCAAGCCGACACTGGCCAAGCAGGGCGTGGACCTGGAGATCAAGGTTTTCACCGACTACGTGCAGCCTAACGTGCAGGTCGACCAGAAGCGTCTGGATGCCAACTACTTCCAGACCCTGCCGTACCTCAAGAGCTTCAACGAAGGCAAGGGCACCCACCTGGAGACCGTGATCGGCGTTCACGTAGAACCGTTTGGCGGCTACTCGAAGAAGGTCAAGAGCCTGGCCGAGCTGAAGGACGGCGCCACGGTGGCCATTCCGAACGAGGGCAGCAACAGTGGCCGTGCCCTGATCCTGCTGCAGAAGGCTGGCCTGATCACCCTGAAGGATCCGAGCAACGCCCTGGCGACGCCGAAAGACATCGCCGAGAACCCGAAGAACCTCAAGTTCCGCGAGCTGGAATCGGCCATGCTGCCGCGCGTACTGGACCAGGTCGACCTGGACATGATCAACACCAACTACGCCCTGGAAGCCGGCTTGAACCCGGCCAAGGACGCCTTGGTGATCGAAGGCAGCGACTCGCCGTACGTGAACTTCCTGGTGGCCCGCCCTGACAACAAGAACAGCGAAGCCATCCAGAAACTGGCCAAGGCCCTGACCAGCCCTGAGGTCAAAGCCTTCATCGAGAAGAAGTACAGCGGCGCGGTGTTGCCGGCGTTCTGATTCACACTGGGGCATGAAAAAGCCGGCGCCTGCGCCGGCTTTTTCATGCCTGCGCATCCGCGCCGGGCATTACCTCGCCGGGACAAGCTGCAAGGCAGTGCCGGCCGGGCTGGCTCCCATCTGCGCCTTGTGGTATTTGCCCTCGACATAATCGCGCGCTTGATCGCCATAGTGTGCGTCGAACAGCACCCCGCTTTGCCCGACCGGGTTGATGGTCAGCGCCTGCCCGGCGTCGGCGAAGTCGATCAGGCGGCGGGTGGAGGGGCCGTAGGTGACCGGCCAGGGCGCGGGGCCGATCTTCGCCGACAGGTTGTGAGGCACTTCATGGCTGCCAGGTGCCGCGAACGGACCGACATTGAACAGCAGGTTCAACGGCTCCTGCATGCCTAGCGGGTGATTGTGGGTCAGGGTGTGAGCTTTGCCCCACTGCCATGCCGCAGGGTCGTCGCCAAAGCGTTCGCGCAGGTGCATCAGGGTGCGTTGCCAGGCCTGGCGTACCACGTAGGTACGGTCGCTGCGCTCTGTGCTGCCGTGCTGGTTCCACCAGGGTGACTCCGGATCGGCCGCGAGGCGAGGCAACGCGGCATCGATGGCGCGAGTATTGATCAGCACGCCAAACCAGGTATCGCCAAGGTCATCGTGCAGGGCGGTATAGGCCAGCTCGTACAGGAACTGGTTGAACAGCGTGGCGCTGGTGGAGTCCAGCGGATAATCGCCACGCCAGGCGGCGAGCTCCTCGACCAGCGCCTTCTCCTGATCGTCCCCGGCGATGTCGCGCAGAGTGCTCATGAGAGGGCCCAGGGTACGGGGACCATAGTCGGTGGCGGTGTCCAGTTGCAGCGCCTGGCTGTTCTGCACGTCCCAACGAATGTCGGGGTTGGCCAGCTGCCGGTCGAGCTGGCGTCCCCGGTCGGGCAGGTTGTAGTAGCCCGGGACGGGAATGGCCGAGGGCGGCTGGAAATTGGCCGAGACGATATACCCGCTGGCGGGATTCTCTTGCTGCGGGTTAACGCTGAAAGGTTGGAAACCGGCCTTGTGTGCCTGATCGCTGGCGCCGTCCAGGATGAACGTCGGGTTGACGCCGGCAGGCCGCACCGGCAGTTGCGCCGCCGCCCACCAGCCGATATCGCCAGCGGCGTTGGCCCAGACCAGGTTGAGTCCCGGTGCCTGGATCCTGGCCGCCGCCGCGCGCATCTTGACCAGGGTGTCGGCGCGATTGACCTGATAGAAGCCGTCGAGAATCGGGTTTTCGGTCTCCAGGAAAGCCCACCACAACGCGATAGGCGTGGGCCCGGCGGCATCGCCTATCACCGGATTGACGATCGGACCATGGGGCGAGCGGCGCAGCGTGATGCTGACGGGGGACTCGCCCTTGACCCCGATCTGCTCCTCGACCCGCTCCAGGTCTCGCCACTGGCCGTCGACCATGACTTGCTCGGGGTTGTCAGGGTTGACGCGTTCGGCAATCAGGTCGACGTCGTCGTTCTGGAACATCGTGAGGCTCCAGCCGAAGTCGCGATTGTGTCCCAGGGAGGCAAAGGGGTTGAGCGCCTGGTGATAGCCGTAGAGATTGAAGCCCGGCGCGCTCAGTTCGGCCTCGTACCACACGGCAGGTACGGCGAAGCCGATGTGTGGGTCGCCCGCGAGCAGCGGCTTGCCGCTGCGGGTACGGCTGCCGGACACAACCCAGGCATTGCTGCCTTCGAACTGCGCCACCCCCGCATCGCGCAGCGCCTCGTGGCTCAGCCGCGCCAGCTGCTCCAGCCCGCGCCAATCTGCGGCTGCCAGGGCTGTGGGGTTCAGCGCGCCGTCTGGCTGCCAGTCGAGGTCGAAGATGTGCAGGTACTCGGCTCCCAGCTGGTCGCGAATGAACGTCAGCGCAGGCTCTGTCCGAAAGGCCGCGGCAAAGCTGTAGGCCAGATACCCGGCAACGCTCAGAGTGTCCTGGGCAGTGAAGGGACGCGCACTGATGCCAAGCAGGTCGAACTCCACGGGCTTGGGATGGCTGGCCTGCCAGGCATTGATGCCCTCCAGGTAAGCCTGCAGGGCCAGCCAGGCCGGCGATTGCTTGTCCTGGCGCTCGACCATGCGCTCGGCCTGCTCACGGATGCGCAGGCTGCGGAACAAGGTATCGGTAGGCAGCAGCTTGCTGCCCAGCACCTCGGCCAGCTCGCCACGGGCCAGGCGCCGGACGATTTCCATCTGGAACAATCGGTCCTGGGCGTGCACGTAGCCGAGCGCGCGGTACATATCGGGCTCGTTGCGCGCCTCGATGTGCGCCACTGCGCGCGAATCGAAGTGCACGCTCACCGGCTCCTGCAGGCCCGCGATGGCCACCTCGCCCTCACGCTGGGGAAGCTTGCCCTGCACATACCAGTAACCGCCCCCGGCGGCGACGGCCACAACCAGTGCCGTTAAGATCAGGCTGCGTTTCATCGTGAGTCCTTGTGCATTCGAGCGTCGCCCAGGGTCTGCATCATATTCGCGCTCACAGAAATCACCGCGTTGAAGTGCCGCCAGCTTGCCACGGCGCAGCTCAGACCTGAATATTCCCGTTCATTCGTTGCGGATTCCACCGATGCCTGCGTCTTTCCATCCCGACCTGCTGCGCGCCAGCCTTGCGCCATTGGCGGCGCGCCAGCCGTTGTCGGTCCAGGCGCTGAACTACCAGCGTTTCTACAGCCTTCCAAGCCATGGCTGGCTGGGGAGCCTGCACATCGACGGTTTCGACCTGGCCGGGCAGGTATGGTTGCCCGAAGCGCCGGTAGCAACGCTGTTTCTGCTGCATGGCTTCTATGACCACATGGGCCTCTACCGGCATGTCATCGAGTGGGCGCTGGGCCAGGGTTTTGCGGTCATCGCCTGCGACTTGCCGGGGCATGGCCTGTCCAGTGGCGAGCGGGCCAGCATCGACGACTTTCTGGTCTACCAGCACATGCTGCAGGCGCTGTTCGAGCAGGCACGGCTGCTCGAATTGCCGCGGCCTTGGCACCTGTGCGGGCAGAGCACAGGCGGCGCCATCGTGATCGATCACCTGCTGCATGAAGGGGAGCGCAGCCCGGCGGACGGGCAGGCGATTCTGCTAGCGCCGCTGGTACGGCCTCGGGCCTGGTACTGGTCGAAGCTGAGTTATCGGGTATTGCGCCATTTCGTCAATGGCATCGACCGGCGCTTCAGCGAGAACAGCAACGATCCGCAGTTTCTGCCGTTTCTTCAGGCCGATCCGCTTCAGCCGAGGCGCCTCCCGACGGCTTGGGTCGGGGCGCTGGTGAACTGGGTCGAGCGAATCGAGTCGGCGCCGAGCAGCTTGCGGCGGCCGCTGATCGTGCAAGGCGAGGCGGATGGAACGGTGGACTGGCCCTACAACCTGAAGGTGCTGAAGGCCAAGTTCGCTGATCCGCAGATCCTGATGCTGCCCGAGGCACGGCACCACCTGGCTAACGAGCTACCCGACATTCGCGAGCGCTATTTCACCTTTATCGACCAGCGGCTGGGCTGATCACCTGAGGTCGGCAGCGTTCTGGCCGACCGCGAGCCCTGCGCGGATCGCGGCCAAGGCGGCCTTGTAGTACGCCTCGCCCTGGGGCGATTCGGCAAAGGTGGCGAACTCTTCGAGCTCGGCGTCAGACAGGTCGCGGTAGACATACAGCAGCGTATTGGAGAGGTCATCGCCGATCTGCTGCATCAGGCGCTGGCGCTGGCCTTCGAGCATCCCCTGGGCCTGGCCGCCGCCGAACAGGCCGGGGAGCATCGAGCTGAGACTGTCTGCCGCGACGCCTGCGATCGCAAGGCTGACCTCGGCGCCGGCTTCTCGGGCTGGCAGGGCCTTGGCCAGGTGGCCGATGGTCAGCGTGCGGTTGTCGCTTGCGGTGACCTTGGGCAGTCCCTCGGCATGCTTGGCCAACTGGTCGCGTCGGGTCGCCAGCAGTTCGGCAGCGACCACCTTGCGACCCAGCGGCGACTGGAAGAAGCCCAGCGCGGGCTGCGGGTCCTTGAGGTTCGCGCGCAGCTGCGCCAGGGCGCGGCGGTCTATCGCCTGGGCCTGGAAGCGCTGGTTGCTGTTGTTGACCAGTGCCTGGTAAACCGCAGGCGGCAGGCTGTTGCGATAGCGCTGCTGGGCGGCACCGAGGGCATCGATGAAGTGGGCGCGCTGGTCGGGCCAGCCGGCGGCCTTGTACAGTTGGTCAAGGCTGTCTGCCCAGACAGGCATGGTGCAGCACAGCATCAGCAGCAAGCAAAACAAACGGCGCATTCAAGACTCCTGTCGGCAGGCAGCCATTGTCCGTAACAGGGCCTGCGTTTGTCGAGATACCATTGCGCACTCTCGGCCAAGTGGCGCTGTCGGTTTGTGTGGCAGATGGATACTATGCGCGCCATGCACATCTCCCCCGATCACCCCTCGCTGTTGCGTATCGTCGATGACCTGGCCACCCGTGGCTGGTCGCAGCACGACGTGTTCCTGCCCCAGGACTTTAGCCTGGCGCTTGCGGCCGAATGCCTGCAACGCGCCGCCGAGGGCGAACTCGCGCCGGCCAGTGTCGGACGCGGTGCTGCCCAGGAGGTGGTGGAGCGTATCCGGGGTGACCACATCCAATGGATCGAGCCCGGCCAGGCCGAGGTCTGCGACCGTTACCTGGGTGTCATGGAGAGCCTGCGCCAGGCGCTCAATCGGGGGTTGTTCCTGGGGGTCGAAGACTTCGAGTGCCATTTCGCGATGTACCCGCCGGGCGCCTTCTATCGCCAGCACCTGGACCGTTTTCGCGACGATGACCGGCGCATGGTATCGGCGATCATCTACCTCAACGAGGGCTGGCAGCCCGACGATGGGGGCCAGCTGCGCATGAGCCTGGCCGATGGCGTGGTGCACGATGTGCGGCCCTGCGCCGGTTGCCTGGTGGTGTTTCTGTCTGGCGACATTCCCCATGAAGTACTGCCGGCTCAGCGTGATCGCCTGTCCCTGACCGGCTGGTTCCGGCGTCGTGGCAATGAGCCGTTCTGAGCTGCCGCGGGTATTGGTCAGCGCTTGCCTGCTGGGGCAGCCGGTGCGCTACGACGGGCGTGCCAGCGGGCATCCCGATCTGCTGCAGCGCTGGCAGGCCGAGGGCCGGGTTGTGCCGCTGTGCCCGGAGGTGGCCGGAGGCCTGCCGACGCCAAGGCCGCCCGCCGAGATAACGGGCGGGCAGGGCGGTTCGGTGCTCGGCGGTGACACACAAGTGCTGACGGTGCTGGGCGAGGACGTCAGTGATGCCTTCCTGGAAGGTGCGCACCACGCCCTGGCGCTGGTGCGTCGGCATGGCATCCGTGTTGCCGTGCTCAAGTCCGGCAGCCCGTCATGCGGCAATCGGCTGACCTACGACGGCAGCTTCAGTGGCGCCAAAGTCCCAGGCGAGGGGGTGACCACGGCCTTGCTGCGCCGCGAGGGCGTATGGGTGTTCAGTGAACTGGAACTCGATGAAGCGCAGGATTTTCTGTCAGGTCTGACGGGCTAGGCTACGGCTACGGCTGCGCTGGCGCGTCGTCCTTTTTCTCGAGCCACTTCTGTTGCAGGGCGGTCAGACGGCCGTCGTCCTTGATGCGCTGCAAGGCGTTGTCCACGGCGCTACGAAACGCAGGGTTACCCTTCTGGAAAGGAATGACCAGCGACGGCTTGCCGTCTTCAGCGGTCTTGTAGGGCTGACTCACATCGACGCGTCCATCGAATTGCTCGCTGGCGTTAACCTGATCGAGAGCGATGTCGTATTTGCCGCTTTCAACACCTGGCACGACCTCGTCGGCGGGTATTTCGATGAACTCGGCTCGTACATCCAGTTCACCGGCCAGCACCTGTCCCAGCTCGATCGCAAAGCCGGTCAGGCGGTCATTTTCCTTGTAGCTGAACGGCGGAGTGTCGGCCTGCACCGCGATGCGCAGCTCACCGCGGTCGTTCACTTCGTCGATCAGCTCTGCCTGGGCCCAAGGGCTGGCAATCAGGGCGAGGAGGAGGAGCAGGGTCGAACGCATGGCTATACCTTTTTCTTCTTGGCGGTGGATTCTGAACGCAGGCTCTGACCCCGGCTCCCTCACAATGTTTAGCTCAAGGCAAAAAAAAGGGAGGCCCACTGGGGCCTCCCTTTTTTCAGGCTGCTACCAGAATCAGAACAGTACGCGGGACCGGATGGTGCCCTTGACCTGCTGCAGCTTTTCCTGCGCCAGGTCCGAGTAGTCGGCATCGACGTCGATGACAACGTAGCCCACTTTCTCGTTGGTCTGCAGGAACTGACCCGAGATGTTGATCCCGTTCTCGGCGAAGACCTTGTTGATCTCGCTGAGCACGCCCGGGATGTTTTCGTGGATGTGCAGCAGGCGGTGCTTGCCTGGGTGAGCTGGCAGGGCCACCTCGGGGAAGTTGACCGACGAGACCGAAGTACCGTTATCGCTGTACTTGACCAGCTTCTCGGCGACTTCCAGGCCGATGTTGGCCTGGGCTTCGGCGGTGGAGCCACCGATGTGCGGAGTCAGGATGACATTGTCCAGGCCGCGCAGCGGGCTCTCGAACTCTTCATCGTTGGAACGCGGCTCGACCGGGAACACGTCGATGGCGGCACCGATCAGGTGCTTGTCCTTGATGGCGTTGGCCAGGTGATCGAGCTCGACCACGGTGCCACGGGCGGCGTTGATCAGGATGCCGCCCTTTTTCATGGCGCGGATTTCCTTCTCGCCGATCATCCACTGGGTGGATGGCAGCTCGGGCACGTGCAGCGAGACGATGTCGGCCATGCCCAGCAGCTCGTGCAGGTCGCCTACCTGGGTGGCGTTGCCCAGCGGCAGCTTGGTGATGGTGTCGTAGAAGAACACCTGCATGCCCAGGCCTTCGGCCAGCACCGACAGCTGGGTGCCGATCGAGCCGTAGCCGATGATACCGAGCTTCTTGCCACGGATCTCGAAGGAGTTGGCCGCGCTCTTGATCCAGCCGCCACGGTGGCAGGAAGCGTTTTTCTCGGGGATGCCGCGCAGCAGCAGGATGGCCTGGGCCAGTACCAGCTCGGCGACCGAACGGGTGTTGGAGTACGGGGCATTGAACACCGCGATGCCGCGCTCACGGGCCGCATCCAGGTCGACCTGGTTGGTGCCGATGCAGAAACAGCCGACGGCGACCAGTTTCTTGGCGCAATCGAAGACCTCTTCGGTCAGCTGGGTGCGCGAGCGGATGCCGATGAAGTGAGCGTCGGCGATCTTTTCCTTCAGCAGGGCTTCCGGCACGGAACCCGTGAGGTACTCGATGTTGGTATACCCGGCAGCCTTGAGGGTATCCACTGCGTTCTGGTGGACGCCTTCAAGAAGAAGGAACCTGATCTTGCTCTTGTCGAGAGAAGTCTTGCTCATCTGCGTAAACCTGTGTCCCGGAGAAAAAATGGCAGGGAAATGAAGCGTCGCGGCATCGGCCTATAGCACGAATGGCGGGGTCGCTATGCTAGCATAGGCGACTCCCGATCAGCTCGATCCGACAGGTGAAGAGTGCTCAGGGTGACTATGAATCATTCGAGAGTTCAAGCGATGACCCATACCGCGGTACTTGATGAGCTGATGACCCTGGTCGACCCTGGCAAGGTCCTTACCGACGCCGCTTCACTCGAAGCCTACGGCAAGGACTGGACCAAGCATTTCCCCCCGGCGCCCAAGGCGATCGTCTTTCCCAAGAGCACCGAACAGGTGCAGGCCATCGTCCGCTGGGCCAATGCCCACGGTGTGGCGCTGGTGCCGTCGGGCGGGCGTACCGGGCTGTCAGCCGCCGCCGTAGCCGCCAATGGCGAAGTGGTGGTGTCGTTCGACTACATGAACAGGATCCTCGACTTCAACGCATCCGATCGCACCGTCACCTGCCAGCCAGGCGTCGTGACACGGCAGCTGCAGCTGTTCGCCGAGGAGCAGGGCTTGTACTACCCGGTCGATTTCGCGTCTTCGGGCTCAAGCCAGATCGGCGGCAACATCGGCACCAATGCCGGTGGCATCAAGGTGATCCGCTATGGCATGACCCGCAACTGGGTCGCGGGGCTCAAGGTCGTGACCGGCAAGGGCGACCTGCTCGAGCTGAACAAGGACCTGATCAAGAATGCCACCGGCTACGACCTGCGGCAGCTGTTCATCGGCGCCGAGGGCACCTTGGGCTTCGTGGTCGAGGCGACCATGCGCCTCGACCGTGCGCCGCGCAACCTTACGGCCATGGTGCTGGGGACGCCTGACTTCGACTCGATCATGCCCGTGCTGCACGCGTTTCAGGACAAGCTTGATCTGACGGCTTTCGAGTTCTTTTCCGACAAGGCGCTGGCCAAGGTCCTTGGCCGCGGTGACGTGCCGGCTCCGTTCGAAACGAGCTGCCCTTTCTATGCATTGCTGGAATTCGAAGCCAGCAGCGAAGAAGTCGCAAGCGACGCCCTGGCCACCTTCGAACATTGCGTCGAGCAGGGTTGGGTGCTGGATGGCGTGATGAGCCAGAGCGATACCCAGTTGCAGAACCTGTGGAAGCTGCGCGAGTACATTTCCGAGACCATCTCCCACTGGACGCCCTATAAGAACGATATTTCGGTGACTGTCTCGAAGGTCCCGGCCTTCCTGCGCGACATCGATGCGATCGTCGCCCGTCATTACCCTGATTTCGAAGTGGTCTGGTACGGCCATATCGGCGACGGCAACCTGCACCTGAACATCCTCAAGCCCGAAGCGATGGACAAGCAGCTGTTCTTCGCCACGTGCGCCAAGGTCAACAAGTGGGTGTTCGAGATCGTCGAGCGTTACAACGGTTCGATCTCCGCGGAGCACGGCGTGGGCATGACCAAGCGCGACTACCTGGCCTACAGCCGCTCGCCCGCTGAAATCGCCTACATGAAAGCCATCAAGCAGGTGTTCGACCCCAACGGGATCATGAACCCAGGGAAGATCTTCGCCCCGGAATAACAGCAGTTTCTACAGCGCCAGGAGTCGGCAATGAGCTATCAGCACCAGTATCTGGACGGCACGCATATTCACTTTCCGCTGGGCAAGGTGGTGTGCATAGGCCGCAACTATGCCGAGCATGCCAAGGAGTTGGACAACCCGATCCCGAGCGAGCCGCTGCTCTTCATCAAGCCCGGCAGTTGCGTGGTGCCGCTCGTGGGCGGCTTCAAGATTCCGACTGACCGTGGTTCGGTGCACTATGAGGCCGAAATTGCGGTGCTGCTGGGCAAGCCACTGTCGCAGCATCCCACCGAGGAAGAGGTGCTCGATGCCATCTCCGGTTTTGCACCGGCACTCGACCTGACCCTGCGTGACGTACAGGCCAAGCTCAAGGAAAAGGGCCTGCCGTGGGAGCTGTCCAAGTGCTTCGACGGAGCCTGCGTGCTGCCGCCCTTCATCGCCGCCGGTACCTTCGAGGACCTGACCGACATTGGCATTCGCCTGACCATCAATGGCGAAGTGCGTCAGGACGGCAACAGCGCGCTGATGCTCAATCCGATTGTCCCGATCATCCAGCACATCGCCACGCACTTTTCCCTGCAGCCTGGTGATGTGATCCTGACCGGCACGCCGGTGGGCGTCGGCCCGCTGAACCCGGGCGATGAACTGGTGCTGGAGCTGCCAGGCGCCAGCCGTTTCGAGAGCCGGGTTCTCTGACCTGACATGGGGTGACAGCCTTGTGCTGTCATCCTTTTTCCCTACTTCCTGAGGCTTTTGCCACTTTTTTCACCAACTTGCCGGATAATACTCTGGTTGTGTCACGTGCCCATGCCGGCGAAGTGCTGTGAAAAGACCGGCAAGAACCCTCAGGAACATTCTTCATCATGGCTTTCCCTTCCAGTGCTTCCAAGCCTGGCGCGCACAAGCGCCGACCCTTTCGACGCTGGCTGCTCTGGCTGGCAGCTGCAGCGGTCATTGGCTACGGCGTGGCGATTGCCATGCACTGGGACGACCGCGGACTGCTGTGGGTGAAAGAGGGTTTCGAAGGCCCGGTGACTCAGAAAGAGAGTATCTGGCTGCCCGACTATCATGTCGATATCGACGCCAAGGTGCTGCCGGGCATGGAGGACGATGAGGCGTCTGATCTTTCCTACAATCCGCAGACCCGCACGCTGTTTGCTGTCATGGGCAAGCACCCGTTTCTGGTCGAGCTGACCCTGGACGGCGATGTGCTGCGCAAGATCCCGCTGCTCGGCTGGAGCAACCCCGAAGGTGTGGCCGTGCTCGAAGGCGGGCAGGTGGCGATCGTCGATGAGCGTCGCCACGACATGACCGTGGTCAGGGTCGATGCCCGCACCACCACGCTCAACCGCGCCGACTACACGCCCTATGACCTGGGGGAGTCGGTCAAGAGCAACAAGGGCTTCGAGGCAGTGGCCTGGGACCCGGCGCGCCAACGTATCGTGATCGGCGAAGAGCGCCCCCCCAAGCTCTACGTACTGGACAGCGATGGCCGCAGCCCGCTGGCGGGCGAGAAGCGCCACCTCCCCAGCACCGAGTTGGACCTGCGCAACCTCTCCGCGCTGAGCGTCGATCCGCGGACCGGGCACTTGCTGATACTTTCCGCCGACTCGAACATGCTGCTCGAGCTCGATGAGCACGGTGAGCAGGTCAGCTTCATGACCTTGCTGGGCGGTTTCAATGGCCTGAGCGACACCTTGCCGCGTGCCGAAGGCGTGGCCATGGATGGGCAGGGCGACCTCTACATGGTCAGCGAACCGAACCTGTTCTACCGTTTCCGCAAGAACTGACAGCATCATCAGATTTTTCGCATAGTGGCATTAAGCTTTACTTCAGCTGACGCGTGGTTAGATTCGTCCACCTCCAACCGAGTCTTCCCTCATGCGCCCTGTGTTCCGTCTGCCTCGTGTCCTGCTCTTCATTGTCCTGCTCGCCCTTCTGCTGGGTGGGGTGGCCGGGCAGGAGTTCCGCTTGTTCGAACGGAACTGGTTCAATCTCAAGACCTGGTGGCAGCCGGCCGAAGACAGCATGGCACTGGACCGCTACCGGGTAGTGATCGAGGCGCAGGTCGTCGACGGGGTGGATGACGATCTCTCCGCGCTGACCTACGATCCGGACCGCAAGAGCCTGTTCACCGTCACCAACGCCCGCTCCGAACTGATCGAACTGTCCCTGGCCGGGCGCATATTGCGCCGCGTGCCGCTGACCGGCTTTGGCGACCCGGAGGCGGTGGAGTACGTGGGGCCCAATACCTATGTGATCACCGACGAGCGCCAGCAGCGCCTGATTCGGGTACGCCTGCACGACGACACGACCCTGCTCGATGCCAAGGATGCTGAAGAGCTGGCCCTGGGTATCGGCCTGAACGGCAACAAGGGCTTCGAAGGCCTGGCGTACGATTCGGCAGGCAAACGGCTGTTCGTGGCCAAGGAGCGTGATCCGATGCAGATCTACGAGGTGAGTGGTTTTCCCCACGACAACCCCGGGCAACCCTACGCCGTGAGCGTGGTGCAGGATTCCAGGCGGGATTCGCGGTTGTTTGTGAGGGACCTTTCGAGCCTGCATTTCGACGAGCGCAGCGGGCATTTGCTGGCGCTCTCGGACGAGTCGCGGCTGGTGCTGGAGCTTGATGTGAAGGGGAGGCCGCTGAGCACTCTGTCGTTGCGCCAGGGTTACCAAGGGCTCAAGCGGACTGTGCCGCAGGCCGAAGGCATCGCGATGGACGGGGCGGGGACGATCTATCTGGTGAGCGAGCCGAACCTGTTCTATGTGTTCAGCAAGCCCGCCGAATGATCATCGGCTCTCGATCGTGCCTGTGTGAGCTGGCGCGCCAGCTCACACAGGCACTGATCAGACCTTCAGGGTCTTGACGCCTTCGGGGGTCCCCAGCAACAACAGGTCCGCAGGCCGCGCCGCGAACAGGCCGTTGGTCACGACGCCCACGATACCGTTGATCTGGCTCTCCAGTCCTACCGGATCGATGATCTGCATGTTGTACACGTCAAGTATCACGTTACCGTTGTCGGTCACCACGCCCTCACGGTAGACCGGGTCACCGCCCAGCTTGACCAGTTCGCGCGCCACATGGCTGCGGGCCATCGGGATCACTTCGACCGGCAGCGGAAAGGCGCCCAGTACTGGCACCAGCTTGCTGGAGTCGGCGATGCAGATGAAAGTCTTGGCCACGGCCGCGACGATCTTCTCACGGGTCAGGGCTGCGCCGCCGCCCTTGATCAGGTTCAGGCGCTCGTCGCTTTCATCGGCGCCGTCGACGTAGAACTCCAGATCGCTGACGGTGTTGAGTTCGTAGACCGGGATGCCGTGGCCCTTGAGGCGGGCCGCGGTCGCTTCGGAGCTGGCGACCGCGCCGTCGAAGGCGGTCCTGTGCTGGGCCAGGGCGTCGATGAAGCAGTTGGCGGTCGAGCCGGTGCCGACGCCAACGATGCTCTTGGCATCGAGCTTGGGCAGAATGTAGTCGACAGCGGCCTGAGCGACAGCCTGTTTGAGTTGGTCCTGGGTCATGCGGGCTCCGGAAGGGGCGGGAGTACTGAAAGCGGCCTAGTATACCGGCAAGTGGCGGCAAAACCTCGGCTTTGCTGTGGTCGCCCGACGCGACGCTGGGGTAGACTCGCAGGCCTCGTTCCGCGGCCCAGTGATGCTTTCCCGATGCTCGAACAGTACGTCAAGAAGATCCTCACCTCGCGCGTCTACGACGTTGCCGTCGAAACCCCGCTGCACGCCGCCGGGCAGCTGAGCAAGCGCCTGGGCAACCAGGTGCTGCTCAAGCGCGAAGACCTGCAGCCGGTGTTTTCCTTCAAGATCCGCGGCGCGTACAACAAGCTCGCGCAGCTGAGCCCCGAGGAACTCGCGCGCGGCGTGGTCACCGCATCGGCGGGCAATCACGCCCAGGGCCTGGCGCTCGCGGCCCGCGAGCTGGGCATCAAGGCCACTATCGTCATGCCCAAGACCACCCCCGAGATCAAGGTCGAGGGCGTGCGTTCGCGCGGTGGAAAGGTGCTGCTGCATGGCGACTCGTTCCCCGAGGCGCTGGCCTATTCGCTCAAGCTGGTCGAGGAAAAGGGCTTTGTCTACATCCATCCCTACGACGACCCGCACACCATCGCCGGTCAAGGCACCGTGGCCATGGAAATCCTGCGCCAGCATCCAGGCCAGCTGGACGCGATCTTCGTGCCGGTGGGTGGCGGCGGCCTGATCGCTGGTATTGCGGCCTATGTGAAGTACCTGCGGCCCGAGATCAAAGTGATTGGTGTCGAGCCGGACGACTCCAACTGCCTGCAGGCGGCCATGGCCGCAGGCGAGCGCGTGGTGCTGCCGCAGGTCGGGCTGTTCGCGGACGGCGTGGCGGTGGCGCAGATCGGTTACCACACCTTCGAGATCTGCAGGCACCATGTGGATGAAGTGATCACTGTCAGTACCGATGAGATCTGCGCAGCGATCAAGGATATCTACGACGATACCCGCTCGATAACCGAGCCTGCCGGCGCACTGGGTGTTGCCGGTATCAAGAAATATGTCGAGCTCCACGGCGTGAGCGGCCAGACGCTGGTCGCCATCGAGTCGGGCGCCAACGTCAACTTCGACCGGCTTCGCCATGTGGCCGAGCGCGCCGAACTGGGGGAAGGCCGCGAGGCGATCATCGCCGTGACCATCCCCGAGCGGCCTGGCAGCTTCAAGGCCTTCTGCGAGGCCATCGGCAAGCGCCAGATTACCGAATTCAACTACCGCTACCATGCCGAGGGCGAGGCCCACATCTTTGTCGGCGTGCAGACCCATCCGGAAAACGACCCGCGGGTGGCACTGGTCCGGCAGCTGACCGAGCAAGGTTTCCCGGTGATCGACCTCACCGACAACGAACTCGCCAAGCTGCACATCCGGCACATGGTGGGTGGGCATTCGGAAGGCGCGGTCGACGAGATCGTGCTGCGCTTCGAATTTCCCGAGCGCCCCGGCGCGCTGTTCAACTTCCTCAACAAGCTCGGCGGGCGCTGGAACATCTCGATGTTCCACTACCGCAACCATGGCGCGGCCGATGGGCGTGTGGTGGCGGGCCTGCAGGTGCCCGACGACGAGCGTCATCAGGTGCCTGCGGCACTGGAGGCGATTGGCTATCCATACTGGGACGAGACCGACAACCCGGCGTACCGGCTGTTCCTGGGCTGAGCGGCTACGCTTGCTGCAACCCACGAGGACGCAATGACATGGACCTGCTCACCACGCTGAAGACCTTGCACGTACTCAGCCTCGTGCTGCTGCTCGGCAGCGCGCTGGGCCTGGCCCTGTGGACCTGGCGCGCACGGCAGGCAGGCGCTGCTGGCGTCCCAGGCAGGTTGCTGCATCGGCCTCGGCTGTTCTGGTGGCTGCTGATGGGTCTGTGCATCGTCGGCATGCCGTTCACCGGCTGGTGGCTGGTGCATCTGGTCGGCTGGCCGCTGGGGCAAGCGTGGATCCTGGGGTCCAGCGTGCTGTACACGATCGGCGCGTTCAGCCTGTGGTGGCTGGTGGT
Organism: Pseudomonas fluorescens; assembly: GCF_902498185.1. Classification (GTDB taxonomy): domain Bacteria; phylum Pseudomonadota; class Gammaproteobacteria; order Pseudomonadales; family Pseudomonadaceae; genus Aquipseudomonas; species Aquipseudomonas fluorescens_BS. The sequence goes on from NZ_CABVIX010000002.1 coordinate 377,451, forward strand.
CAGGTTGAACCGCCTGCGGCGGGGCGAGCCCTTGGGGTTGCGCTTTACCCTGGTGCTTGCAGTGATCAGCGCGCTTTGCTTTCTCGCCATTGCCGGGCTTATGGGTGCCAGGCCAGTCTGACCACGCGCCGGACGCGGACATTACGGTCTTTTCACCTCGCCGCACATAAGCTGTGGCGGTGCGTTGCTGCGCTCGCAGGCTTTGTGGAACAATGCGGTGACATGCGTTTTCGAGATTGCTGCCGTGATCGACCCGGATGGTTTTCGCCCAAATGTCGGGATCATTCTGACGAATGATGCCGGACAGGTGTTATGGGCTCGGCGGATCAACCAGGATGCCTGGCAATTCCCGCAAGGGGGGATAAACCCCGAGGAATCGCCGGAAGATGCCCTGTACCGCGAGCTGAACGAAGAGGTGGGCCTGGAGCGCGAGGACGTCGAGATTCTTGCCTGCACCCGCGGCTGGTTGCGTTATCGTTTACCCCAGCGTCTGGTGCGCACGCACAGCCAGCCGCTGTGTATCGGCCAGAAACAGAAGTGGTTCCTGCTGCGCCTGGTGTCCAACGAGCAGCGAGTGCGGATGGACCTGACGCCAAAGCCGGAGTTCGATGGCTGGCGCTGGGTCAGCTACTGGTATCCGCTGGGCCAGGTGGTGACATTCAAGCGCGAGGTCTACCGACGCGCCCTCAAAGAGCTTGCCCCGCGTCTTCTGACGCGCGACTGACGACGGAGTTCGACCCCGAGCCATGCTCAATACGCTGCGCAAGATCGTCCAGGAAGTGAACTCCGCCAAAGATCTCAAGACGGCGTTGGGGATCATTGTCTTGCGCGTGAAGGAGGCCATGGCAAGCCAGGTCTGCTCGGTGTACCTGCTCGATCCCGAGACCAACCGGTTCGTGCTGATGGCCTCCGAAGGCCTCAACAAGCGTTCGATCGGCAAGGTGAGCATGGCGTCCAACGAGGGTCTGGTAGGCCTTGTAGGAACACGCGAGGAGCCGCTCAACCTCGAGAACGCCGCCGGTCACCCGCGTTACCGTTATTTCGCCGAAACCGGCGAGGAGCGTTTCGCGTCCTTCCTGGGTGCACCGATCATCCACCACCGCAGAGTGGTGGGCGTGCTGGTCATCCAGCAGAAAGAGCGCCGCCAGTTCGACGAAGGTGAGGAAGCCTTCCTGGTGACCATGAGCGCGCAGCTCGCAGGGGTTATCGCCCATGCGGAGGCCACGGGCTCGATTCGTGGCCTGGGACGCCAGGGCAAGGGCATCCAGGAGGCGCGTTTCGTCGGGGTGCCGGGCTCGCCGGGTGCCGCCGTCGGCCGCGCCGTGGTGATGCTGCCACCCGCCGACCTCGATGTGGTGCCGGACAAGTCCGTGGATGACATCGACGCCGAACTCACGCTGTTCAACACCGCACTGGAAGGCGTGCGCGAAGACATGCGCAAGCTGTCGGCCAAGCTGGCCACCCAGCTGCGGCCCGAAGAGCGCGCGCTGTTCGATGTCTACCTGATGATGCTCGAAGACGCCGCCCTCGGTGGCGAGGTGGTGCAGGTCATCAAGACTGGCCAGTGGGCCCAGGGTGCCTTGCGTCAGGTGGTGACCGAGCACGTCAACCGCTTCGAACTGATGGACGATGCCTATCTGCGCGAGCGGGCCTCCGACGTCAAGGACCTGGGCCGGCGCCTGCTGGCCTACCTGCAGGAAGCCCGCCAGCTGTCGCTGGTCTATCCCGACAACTCCATCCTGATCAGCGAAGAGCTTACTCCCGCCATGCTTGGCGAGGTGCCCGAGGGCAAGCTGGTCGGCCTGGTCTCGGTGCTCGGGTCGGGCAACTCCCACGTCGCGATCCTGGCCCGGGCCATGGGTATCCCCACGGTGATGGGCGTGGTCGATCTGCCGTATTCGAAGGTCGACGGCATCGACATGATCGTCGACGGCTACAAGGGCGAGGTGTTCACCAACCCCAGCGAAGCGCTGCGCAAGCAGTACAGCGAAGTCGTCGAGGAAGAGCGCCAGCTGGCCCAGGGCCTGGACGCGCTGCGCGAGCTGCCGTGTATCACCCCCGATGGCCACCGCATGCCGCTGTGGGTCAACACCGGGCTGCTCGCCGACGTAGCCCGCGCCCAGCAGCGCGGCGCCGAAGGCGTTGGCCTGTACCGCACCGAAGTGCCCTTCATGATCAACCAGCGCTTCCCGAGCGAGAAAGAGCAGCTGGCAATCTACCGTGAGCAGCTGGCGGCTTTCCACCCGCTGCCGGTCACCATGCGCAGCCTCGATATCGGCGGCGACAAGGCGCTGTCGTATTTCCCGATCAAGGAAGACAATCCTTTCCTCGGCTGGCGGGGTATCCGCGTTACGCTTGACCACCCAGAAATTTTCCTCGTGCAGACGCGCGCCATGCTCAAGGCCAGCGAAGGCTTGAACAACCTGCGTATCCTGCTTCCGATGATCTCTGGCATCCACGAGCTCGAAGAAGCCCTGCACCTGATCCATCGCGCCTGGGGCGAGGTTCGCGACGAAGGCACCGACGTGCCGATGCCACCGGTCGGGGTGATGGTCGAGATCCCCGCCGCGGTGTACCAGACGCGGGAGCTGGCGCGCCAGGTGGACTTCCTGTCGGTGGGCTCGAACGACCTGACCCAGTACCTGCTGGCCGTCGACCGCAACAACCCGCGTGTCGCCGACCTTTACGACTACATGCACCCTGCGGTGCTGCAGGCCTTGCAGGCCGTGGTTCGCGATGCCCATGCCGAAGGCAAGCCGGTGAGCATCTGTGGCGAGATGGCCGGCGATCCCGCTGCTGCCGTACTGTTGATGGCCATGGGCTTCGACAGTTTGTCGATGAACTCCACCAACCTGCCCAAGGTGAAGTGGATGCTGCGCCAGATCAACATGAGCAAGGCCCGGGATTTGCTGGCCGAAGCCATGAGCCACGACAACCCGCAGGTTATCCACAGCTCGCTGCAGCTGGCGCTAAAGAATCTGGGGCTGGCGAGGATGATCGGGCCTGGGGCGGACAGGCCTCTCTAGCCCAGGCACACGCAAGGCATCGCGTCACACCGTCAACTCGATTTCGCCCAAGTGCCCGCCGAATGGCCCGAAGCTGCGCTCGATCAGCTGACGGCGTCCTTTAGCATCGACAATCAGCACCGTACTGGCCCGCGTCCCGTAGTTCTGGCTGGCAATGAACACGCTCGACAACAACCGTTCGGTCGCAAGGCCAACGCCGGTCTGCGGCAGCTCGGCATCGGCCACTTGCGTGTCATCGGCCAGCAGGTTCATCAAGCGCTGTGCCCGGGGATCGTCCAGTACTTCCCGCAAGCCCTCACGGGCCTTGAGCAGCTTGGGCCAGGGCGTGTCGAGCCCGGCGTTCGACAGCCCGTACACGCCTGGCTCCAGCAACCGTGGCGCCACGTCCTGCGCGTGCAGGAAGCCCAGCTGCCGCGTATCCCCGATCAGCAGGTTGAACCCGGAGTACTGCGCACTGCGCTGGGCGACTTCGTCAAGATAGTCTTCGACCCCCAGCTCCCCGCGCAGATACGCCGCTACCAGCTCGCCACGTGACCGGGCCCCCGGCGGTTGCTGAGGATCACGGATATTGGTCAGCGCGGCAAAGCGTCCACCTGGCCCGACCCCGAGCCAGGTGCCGCCTGCTTCGAGGTCGCGCCCGGCGTACACGCCGGGCGCATCTTCCCAGGCCGCCAAGGCCTGCGCAGGGCGCGCATGAAACTCGTCGCGGTTGGCCGCAACCACCAGCGGCAGGGCATTCCCGGGCCGCCAGGCAAAGACGATCAGGCACATAGGTTGACCTCTGTGTTTTCGCTCACTTTACTCATAGCCGACACATCCATCCATACGCTGTCCGACTCTTCACTAGAGGCCCAGTGCCCGCTTCCGTTACCATGCCGGATCGTTTTTCCAGGGGACGTCGTATGGAGTTCGTACTCTATGTGCTGTTGGGAGCCTGTGCCGGCGTGCTGGCCGGGCTGTTCGGCGTGGGCGGCGGCATCATCATCGTCCCGGTACTGGTGTTCAGCTTCACCTTGCAGGGCTTCGAGCCCTCGGTGCTGACTCACCTGGCAGTGGGCACATCGCTTGCGACCATCGTCTTCACTTCGATCAACGCCATCATCGAGCACCATCGGCGTGGCGCTGTGCAATGGCCGGTCTTTGCCTGGATGACCGTAGGCATTCTTGTCGGCGCGGGCATCGGTGCCAAGACCGCTTCGCTGATCCAGGGCCCGATGCTGCAGAAAATCATCGGCGTGTTCGCCTTGATTGTCGCCGTGCAGATGGCGCTGGACCTCAAGCCCAAGGCAAGCCGTGGCATTCCCGGCAAGCCTGGGTTGACCCTTGCAGGCGTCGTGGTGGGCTGGGCCTCGGCGATCTTCGGCATCGGTGGCGGCTCGCTGACCGTGCCGCTGCTTACCTGGCGCGGCCTGCCCATGCAGCAGGCCGTGGCGACCTCTTCGGCCTGTGGCCTGCCGATCGCCTTGGCCAGCGCGCTGAGTTTCATGATCCTGGGCTGGCACGAAGCGCAACTGCCGGACCACAGCCTGGGGTTTGTCTACCTGCCGGCACTGGTCGGCATCGCTGCCACCAGCATGTTTTTCGCCCGCTATGGCGCGCGTCTGGCACACAAGCTGTCGCCGCGCCTGCTCAAACGTCTGTTCGCCGCGCTGCTGTTCAGCGTCGGCCTGAGCTTTCTGCTTTAAACGAGAGGAATCACCATGCTGCCTTACCCGCAGATCGACCCCGTGGCGCTGGCCATCGGGCCGCTGAAAATCCACTGGTACGGATTGATGTACCTGATCGGCATCGGCGGCGCCTGGCTGCTGGCCTCGCGTCGGCTCAACCGGTTCGATCCGACCTGGAGTCGCGATAAACTGTCCGACCTGGTGTTCTGGCTGTCCATGGGCGTGATCGTCGGCGGGCGCCTGGGCTATGTGCTGTTCTACGACCTGCATGCCTACCTGGCCGACCCGACCCTTATCCTGGAGGTCTGGAAGGGCGGCATGTCGTTCCACGGCGGCTTCATCGGTGTGATGCTGGCGGCGCTGTGGTTCGGCAAGCGCAACAACAAGTCGTTCTTCGAACTGATGGATTTTGTCGCGCCAATGGTGCCGATCGGACTGGGTGCCGGGCGTATCGGCAATTTCATCAACGCCGAGCTGTGGGGCAAGGCCACTGACGTGCCATGGGCCATGGTCTTCCCACCGTTCAGCGACCCCGCCCAGCTGCCGCGTCACCCTTCGCAGCTGTATCAGTTCGCCCTCGAGGGCGTGGCGCTGTTCGTGATCCTGTGGGCGTTTTCACGCAAGCCACGGCCTACCATGGCAGTGTCGGGCATGTTCGCACTGTTCTACGGGATCTTCCGCTTCATCGTTGAGTTCGTACGGGTTCCAGACGCGCAGCTCGGTTATATCGCCTTCGGCTGGCTGACCATGGGTCAGCTACTTTGCCTGCCGATGATCATCGGCGGCCTCGGCCTCATCTGGTGGGCTTATAATCGCAAGCCAACGGCGACGCCCGCCGTCTGATTTTCCACGGCAGGGGCAACTCCCCTGCCGTCTTCGTTACAGGTAAAGCATGAAACAGTATCTAGATCTGGTTCGCGACGTCATCGAGAACGGCACCCTTCAGGGTAACCGCACCGGCGTGCGCACCATCAGCCTGCCCGGCGCCATGCTGCGTTTTGACCTGCAGAAGGGCTTTCCGGCGATCACCACCCGCAGGCTGGCGTTCAAGTCGGCGATCGGCGAGATGGTCGGTTTTCTGCGCGGCGTGAAAAATGCCGGTGAGTTCCGCGAGCTGGGCTGCAAGGTCTGGGACCAGAATGCCAACGAGAACGCCCAGTGGCTGGCCAACCCGTTCCGCCAGGGGCATGACGACCTTGGCGAGATCTACGGCGTGCAGTGGCGCCAGTGGCCCGGTTTCAAACGCGTCCCGCTGAGCAACCCGGCGGCCATCGCCCTGGCCGAGCAGCAAGGTTTCCGCAGGATCGCCGAGGACGAGGAGGGCGGCGAAGCCTTTGTCGTGCTGTACAAGGCCATCGACCAGGTGCGTCAGTGCCTGGACACCATCATCAACGACCCGGGCAGCCGCCGAATCCTGTTCCACGGCTGGAACTGCGCCCAGCTCGATGAAATGGCCCTCCCGCCCTGCCATCTGCTGTACCAGTTCCACCCGAATGTCGAGACGAAGGAGCTTTCGCTGACCCTCTACATCCGCTCGAACGACCTGGGCCTGGGCACACCTTTCAATCTCACCGAAGGCGCGGCACTGCTGTCGCTGTTCGGGCGACTGACCGGCTACACACCGCGCTGGTTCACCTACTTCATCGGCGACGCGCACGTCTATGAAAACCACCTGGACATGCTCAACGAGCAGCTCAAGCGCGAGCCGCTCGAGGCGCCGAAGCTGGTGATCAGCGACCGTGTGCCTGCATTTGCCGAAACGGGTGTATACGAGCCGCAGTGGCTGGAGCAGATCGAACCGAGTGATTTCAGTCTGGAAGGATACGAGCACCACGCGCCAATGACCGCGCCGATGGCGGTCTGAAGGCCGCTTTCAGAGGACTGGGCATTCAATGCCCGTGACTTCTCCCCACATGTGAATGCTCTGCCTCCGGCGCTGTCACGGCGCCGTTCACTTCCAGGTGCTGCAGGATCGAGCACTGCGCCTCCTTCGGATGGCAATGCTGACGTAGCTCGACCAGCTGCGTCTGCAACGCCAGCAATCCATCGATACGGGCCTGCACATGCTCGATATGCTCGTCGATCAGTGCGTTGACGCTCTCGCACTGATCGTCAGGGCTGTCGCGAAGCCTCTGCAAGCTGCGGATCTCGTCCAGCGTCATGTCCAGCGTGCGGCAATTGCGGATGAACGTCAGCCGCTCCACGTGGGCCTGGGTGTAGAGCCGGTAATTGCCGTCACTGCGCGCCGGCTCCGGCAACAACCGCTCCCGCTCGTAATAGCGGATGGTCTCCACGGCGCAGTCGGTTGCCTTGGCCAGTTCTCCAATCTTCATGACTTGTCCCCCACAAGTGGCTTGACCCTATAGTGGCTACAGGGTGTTCACTTGGCAACAGGCACTCTTAAGGATGAACCCATGAACCAGCCTGTCAGCCACGATCCCCACCAGCATTCACCTGATCATGATCACGCGCATGCCCACGCCCACGCCTGTTGCTCCAGTGAGGTCCCACCCGCGGTGGTGCAGATGAGCGAGTCCGCCAGCAGCGACGCGCGCCTGAGCCGCTTTCGCATCCAAGCCATGGACTGCCCTACCGAGCAGACGCTGATCCAGGACAAGCTGGGCAAGCTGGCGGGCATCGAGCAGCTGGAGTTCAACCTGATCAACCGCGTGCTGGGCGTACGTCATACCTTGGGCGATACCGTCGGCATCGAGAAGGCCATAGGCGATCTGGGCATGCACGCCGACCCCTTGGCCGACAGCGACACCCCCGCCGCGCCACCTGCCGCGAAGACGCGCTGGTGGCCGCTGGTACTTTCAGGCCTGGCGGCAGTAGCGGCCGAGGTGGTGCACTTCACCGCGCTGGCCCCTGAATGGCTGGTAGCGTTGCTCGCCCTGGCGGCGATTCTGGGGTGCGGCCTGGGCACCTACAAAAAAGGCTGGATTGCCCTCAAGAACCGCAATCTCAACATCAATGCCTTGATGAGCATCGCCGTGACCGGCGCCGTGCTGATCGGCCAGTGGCCCGAGGCAGCCATGGTCATGGTGCTGTTCACTGTCGCCGAGCTGATCGAGGCCCGCTCGCTGGACCGGGCGCGCAATGCCATTGGCGGCCTGATGCAATTGACCCCGGACATGGCCACCGTGCAGCAGGCGGATGGCCAGTGGCATGAAGTCGAGGTACGTGAGGTAGCGCTTGAAGCCCTCGTGCGTGTGCGCCCGGGTGAACGTATCGGCCTGGACGGCCAGGTCGTCAGTGGACGGTCCACTGTCGACCAGGCACCGATCACCGGCGAAAGCCTGCCCGTGGAGAAGGGTGCTGGCGACAAATTGTTCGCAGGCACCATCAATCAGGCAGGCGCCCTCGAGTATCGAGTCACTGCGGCGGCGGGGCATTCGACCCTGGCGCGTATCATCAAGGCCGTCGAGGAGGCCCAGGGCGCACGCGCGCCCACTCAGCGCTTCGTCGACCGCTTCTCGCGCATCTACACCCCGGCCGTATTCGCCGTGGCCCTGGCGGTGGCGATCCTGCCGCCACTGTTCATGGCCGGGGCCTGGTTCGACTGGATCTACCGCGCCCTGGTGCTGCTGGTAGTCGCCTGCCCTTGCGCACTGGTGATCTCGACGCCGGTGACTATCGTCAGCGGCCTGGCGGCGGCTGCGCGCAAGGGTATTCTGGTCAAGGGTGGCGTCTATCTGGAGGGTGGGCGCAAGCTGGATTTCCTGGCCCTGGACAAGACCGGCACCCTGACCCATGGCAAGCCTGTACAGACTGACTTCAAGGTGCTGGCCCCCGCGTTCGAAGGCCGTTCCCAAGCGTTGGCCGCAAGCCTGGCGGCGCGCTCCGATCATCCGGTATCAGGTGCTATCGCGGTGTTGGCGGCCGAGCAGGGCGTGGCCTTGAGTGAAGTCAGCGAATACGCTGCCTTGCCTGGGCGCGGCGTGCGCGGCAACATCGACGGCCGGGCCTATCATCTGGGCAACCACCGTCTGGTCGAGGAATTGGGACTCTGCTCGCCCGAGCTCGAAACCGAGCTTGACCAGCTGGAGCGGCAAGGCAAGACCGTCGTCCTCTTGCTCGACACCTCGGGCCCGCTCGCTGTGTTCGCGGTGGCCGACACGGTCAAGGACAGCAGTCGTCAGGCGATCGCCGAACTGCACGCGCTGGGCATCAAGACCGTCATGCTGACCGGCGACAATCCCCATACCGCCGAGGCGATCGCCGCCCACGTGGGCATCGACCAGGCCCGTGGCGACATGCTGCCCGCCGACAAGCTGGAGGCCATCGAATCGCTCTACACCCAAGGCCACCGGGTCGGCATGGTCGGTGACGGCATCAATGACGCTCCAGCCCTGGCCCGCGCCGAAATCGGCTTTGCCATGGCCGCCGCCGGCACCGACACGGCGATTGAAACGGCCGACGTGGCGCTGATGGACGACGATCTGCGCAAGATCCCGGCCTTCGTCCGGCTGTCGCGTCAAACGGCGGCGATCCTAACCCAGAACATCGTGCTGGCGCTGGGCATCAAGGCGATTTTCCTGGGCTTCACGTTCGCAGGCATGGCGACCATGTGGATGGCCGTGTTCGCCGACATGGGCGTGAGCCTGTTGGTGGTATTCAACGGCCTGCGCCTGCTGCGCAAATAGGGGGTGTGGCAGGCAAGCCCCGGTGCTGTGCACCGGGGCTTGCGGTCATGGATCAGAGCTCTAGAGCCAACGCCTCGATCTGCTCCTGGCGCTCCGCCTGATTGACTCGCGCGCCCTCATTGAGCGACGACCACTGCGGGTGCGCGCGGGCTCTGGTCAGCGCCTCGGGAAGCCTGCCCTTGCGCCAGGTCTGCTCTTGCGGCGCCTCAAGGCGGATGCTGTCCTGGGCGGCGTGGCCACGCGCGTCGAGCGCATGCATCAGTTGCTGCTGTCGCAGGGCGAGCAGGCGCAGCACGGCGTCGTCCACGGTCAGTTCGCGCTGGCCTTTGAGCTTGCCCATCAGCCGCGAGCCGTAATTGCGCGCAGTCTGCAGCGCCCCACCGGCCAGTGCGCCGGCCAGGGCCGCAGCGCCGAGGGTGAGGCCGCCGACGAGCAGATCGACTCCGGCCCCGGCCGCTGCGCCCGCTGCCACGCCGCTGCCCAGGCGTACGCCGAGCAGCTTGAGTGTCTCGGGATTGAAAAGGTCGTCGCCCCATCGGCCATCGAGCAGCGGGAGGTCGCCGGCATTGGCGTCTTCGCGGCGAAACCCATGGAGTTTCAACAGTGCTTCGACGCACCGCTGCTCGCGCTGGCGCACTTCACTACGCAGGGTTTCAATCGCCTTGGCTTCGGCGGCGGGCTCGGCCACGACGCTGCGCCGGCATGCGGCGCAGTCGAGCAGCAGCTCGGCGATCAGGTGCTTGCCGCTCTGGCGCCGGGCCAGGCGTTGGGCCTGCTGGTCGTCTATCAACCGCTGCAGCGCGGGCCGGGCCGTTTCGAGCAGCAGGGCCAGGCTTTCATACAAGCGCCGCTCGCCGTCCTCAGGTGGCGCGACGCTGTCGAAGCGCACCAGTGCATGCAGGCCCAGGCGGGCCAGCGCGTCACGCCATTCGGGCTCGCGGTGCTGGCTGCTGGCGACGAAATTGAGTACCGGCAGCAGTGGTTTGCCGCACCCGGCGAGCACTTCGAGCTCGTCGCGGTACTTGGCCAGCACCGGCTCGCGGGCGTCGATGACGTACAGCCCGGCGTTGCTCGCCTGCAGCTGGCGCAGCACCTTGGCTTCCTGTTCAAAGCGCTGGCGCGCTTCGCTGCCGTTGAGAAAACGCTCCAGCCGTGCCGGACCGTCGAGCCGTTCGCCGGGTTGCTCGAGGCGCTCGAGGTAGTCGAGCAGCGCGATGGCGTCTTCAAGGCCCGGCGTGTCGTAGAGCTCAAGCAGTGGCTGGCCGTCCACGGACAGACGCGCGCCTTCGACGTGACGCGTGGTGCTGGGCCGATGCGACACCTCGCCGAAGCCGACATCGCGGGTCAGGGTTCGCAGCAGCGAGGTCTTGCCAACGTTGGTATGGCCGACCACGGCCAGTTTCAGCGGCTCAGTCATGCCCATGCTCCAGCCAGCTCAGCGGCGCCGTGTCGGCATGGGCCAGGCCCAGTTGCTCCAGCGCCTGGTGCCAGTCTCCGAGGCGTGCGCTATCCAGTGCCTGGCCGGGCGCGGCCTGCAGAAGCCAGATCCGGGTGGCACCGGCGTTGCGTGCGAGCTCGGCAAGCAGCGCCAGGCTGCCACGATCAGGTGAGCGCAGCGGATCGCAGGCGATGGCCAGGCGCGCCGGCGGAAAGCGGCTGAGCTGTTCCAGCAGGCGGTTGCGTGACTCGCGGCTGTCCAGGATACCGGCATCCTTGACGGCCTCGGGCAAGGCCGGTGGCCAAGGGCGTTGGTCATCCAGCTCCAGGCCTACCAGCACCGCGCCACTGTTGCCGTTTTCATGCTGCCCGACCTCGAAATGGGGCAGGGTCTCGGGGGCGGCGTCCTGCACGCCGAGGCGTTCGCTGCTGGGCATCAGGCTGCCCCGCAGCTGGCTGTAGCCGGGCAGGCTGAGGTCGAGGGTCAGGCGTGCACGGCCCCGGCGCCAGCGCCACAGGCACAGCAGCGCCAGGATCACCCGGGGCAGGATGCCGTACACCAGCAGCACGCCTAGCAACCAGCCAGCCCAGGCCTGGCGAGCGGCATCGAGCGCGGGCAGGCTGTCGCCGCTGGCGCGGATCATCGCCACGTCAGGTACGCTGAAACCGAGCAGGGCGGGCAGGACGCCGAGTGCCTGGGTCAGGCCGACGAACGCATCGGCACCCAGAATGGTGGTTTCCCAGACAAAGCCATAGCGCCGGGTGGCGAGCAGCGTCAACAGCATGACCAGCGCCGTGCCGAGGGCCAGTACCCACAGGCTGTGTACCAGCAGGCCGAGCAACCATCGATTCAGGCGGCGGCGCTGCAACAGCACCAGCAGCGCCGGTGCGAGATGAACGGCCTTGGCATCGCGGGCGAAGCGTTCGCTCAGCCACAGCCACAAGCGGCCGAGGCCGCCGCCGTGCTCTCCCGCAAGGAAAAACCCTAGGCCCCAACCCAGCAGGAGCAACAGATTCAACCCAAGCAGACTGCCCAGGGCCCAGAACACATTGACCGGACGCTGCCCATCGCCCAGCGCGGCGAAGGCCAGGCCCGCTCCGCTGAGCAGCGCGAGCAGCATCAACGCCAGTACGGAGAGCCGCGCGCCTTGTTTCCAGTGACGCAAGGCGATGGTCATGCCATCGCGGTCGGCCAGCGCCAAGGCGCGGCGTTGAATGCGTGCCGCCAGGTCGCCGCCCTGCTGACGAGCCTGGCGGTTGGCTTCCTGGTCTTCCAAGGGGCCTGCATGTTCCTCGCGCAGGCGCACCGCTTCGGTGAGCCAGCGCTTGTCGAGTTCAGTCAGTCCAGTCACAGGGTCTTCCGTTGGGCAGTTCAATGGGAAAGCATAACCCAGGCATCCGGGGGCGGGCTTTGCTATCCTCGCCGACATGAACACATCTCTCCCCCTCAGCCTGATCGCGGCCCTCGCCGAGAACCGCGTCATTGGCATCGACAACAGCATGCCCTGGCACCTGCCGGGGGATTTCAAGTATTTCAAGGCCACCACCCTGGGCAAGCCGATCATCATGGGCCGCAAGACCTGGGACTCGCTCGGCCGCCCGTTGCCGGGGCGGTTGAACATCGTGGTCAGCCGTCAGCCTGGATTGGTGCTCGAGGGTGCCGAGGTGTTCGACTCGCTGGAGCATGCACTCGTTCGCGCCGAGCAGTGGGCGTTGCAGCAGGGTGCGGGCGAGCTGATGCTGATCGGTGGTGCGCAGCTTTATGGCCAGGCGCTGGAGCGTGGGCTGGTCAGCCGCATGTACCTGACGCGGGTCGAGCTGAGCCCGGAGGGGGATGCGTGGTTTCCCGAGTTCGACAAAGACGCTTGGGAGCTGATGTCGAGCGAGGCGCAGGCACCTGCAGGGACTGCCTATCATTTCGAGGTCTGGGACAAGCGCTAGAAGGTGGACCACCGCCCCCAGCAGGGGCGGCGGTCACCAGGGTCAGGTCCGGCTCAGTTGCGCATGATCCTCGGACCCCATCACGTCACGGTCCGTCTGCTTGAGCAACTGGCTCGTCACCACGCCTGCCGTCATCGAACCGTTCACGTTGAGCGCTGTACGGCCCATGTCGATCAGGGGCTCGACCGAGATCAGCAGCGCCACCAGCTCGACGGGCAGGCCCATCGCCGGCAGCACGATCAGCGCCGCGAAGGTCGCGCCGCCACCTACGCCAGCCACGCCTGCCGAGCTCAAGGTGACAATGGCCACCAGGGTGGCGATCCACAGTGGATCGAAGGTATCGATGCCCACCGCCGGGGCGACCATCACCGCCAGCATGGCAGGGTAGAGGCCGGCGCAGCCATTCTGGCCAATGGTGGTGCCAAACGATGCGGAAAAGCTTGCGATCGACGGTGGCACGCCCAGGCGCAGGGTCTGCGCTTCGATGTTCAGCGGGATGCTGGCGGCGCTGGAGCGGCTGGTGAAAGCAAAGGTCAGCACCGGCCATACCTTGCGCAGGAAGCGCAGCGGGCTGACGCCGGTCGCGGCGAGAATCACACCGTGGACCAGGAACATCAGGCCCAGCCCGAGATAGGACACCACCACGAAACTGCCCAGCTTGAGAATGTCGTCCAGGTTGGAGCTGGCCACCACCTTGGTCATCAGCGCCAGCACGCCGTAGGGTGTCAGTTTCATCACCAGGCGCACCAGGCGCATTACCCAGGCTTGCAGGGTATCGATGGCGGCGAGCACGCGGTTGCCCTTTTCGGCGTCATCCTTGAGCAGTTGCAACGCGGCCATCCCCAGGAATACGGCGAAGATCACCACGCTGATGATCGAGGTCGGCTTGGCGCGGGCCAGGTCGCCTACGGGATTGCTCGGCAGGAACGACAGCAGCAGCTGCGGGATATTGAGGTCGGCGACCTTGCCCGCGTAATCGCTCTGGATGGCCTGCATGCGGGCCATTTCCTGAGTCCCGGCGACCAGTCCTTCGGCACTGAGGCCGAACAGGTTGGTCAGCACGATGCCGATCAAGGCCGCAATGGCGGTGGTCAGCAGCAGTGTACCGATGCTCAGCACGCTGATCCGCCCCAGCGACGAGGTGTTGTGCAAGCGCGCCACCGCGCTGAGGATCGAGGCGAAGATCAGCGGCATGACGATCATCTGCAGCAGCTGGACATAGCCCACGCCGACCAGGTCCAGCCAGCCAATGGTCGCCTTGAGCACCGGATGGCCGGCGCCGTAGACAGCATGCAGCACCGCACCGAAGATAACGCCCAGGATCAGGCCCAGAAGGACCTTCTTCGCCAGGCTCCAGTCGGTACGAGGGAATTTCGCCACGCCCAGCAACAGGGCCAGGAACGCTAGCAGGTTAAGTGACAACGGCAGGTTCATTGAAGCTCCGGAAAAGCAGAAAGGTGAGCATCGCCTCTATGCGCGATTGCGAACGCAAATGCTAACAGCCTGAAAACGAAGGAAATTATATCTAGATGGAATTTGCTTATAACGTCTAGGAATAAGTCGCGCTGCGCCCAGGATTCAAGCCTACATCCCGACCCATAAAAAAACCGGCGCACCAGGCGCCGGTTTTTGCTTTTCAGACGTTTCCTACAAACCGTCCAACATTGCTTTGTTACGCACCGCGCCTTTGTCGGCGCTGGTCGCCAGCAGTGCGTACGCCTTGAGAGCGGTCGTCACTTTGCGGGGGCGTACTTCGACAGGCTTCCAGCCCTTCTTGTCCTGCTCGATGCGGCGATGCGACAGCTCTTCATCGCTGACCAGCAGGTTGATGGTGCGGTTAGGGATGTCGATAAGCACCTTGTCGCCATCCCGCACCAGGCCGATGGCACCACCGGCTGCGGCTTCCGGTGAGGCATGGCCGATCGACAGCCCTGAGGTACCGCCCGAGAAGCGGCCGTCGGTGAGCAGGGCGCAGGCCTTGCCCAGGCCCTTGGACTTCAGGTACGAGGTCGGATAGAGCATTTCCTGCATGCCCGGGCCGCCTTTCGGACCTTCGTAGCGGATGATCACGATGTCGCCCGCCTGCACTTCATCGGCAAGGATGCCGCGCACAGCGCTGTCCTGGCTCTCGAAGATCTTCGCGTTGCCTTCGAACACGTGGATCGACTCGTCGACACCGGCGGTTTTCACCACGCAACCATCGAGCGCGATGTTGCCGTACAGCACGGCCAGGCCACCTTCTTTCGAATAGGCATGCTCGAAGCTGCGGATGCAGCCGTTTTCGCGGTCGTCGTCCAGGGTCTCCCAGCGGGTCGACTGGCTGAAAGCGGTCTGGGTCGGGATGCCCGCAGGACCGGCCTTGAAGAAGTGATGCACCGCTTCGTCGTCGGTCTGGGTGATGTCCCACTTGGCGATAGCCTCTTCCATGCTGCGGCTGTGCACGGTCGGCAGGTCGGTATGCAGCAGGCCGCCACGGGCCAGCGAGCCGAGGATGCTGAAGATGCCGCCGGCACGGTGGACGTCTTCCATGTGGTACTTCTGGATGTTCGGCGCGACCTTGCACAGCTGCGGCACGTTGCGCGACAGGCGATCGATGTCGCGCAGGTCGAACTCGATCTCCGCTTCCTGGGCCGCGGCCAGCAGGTGCAGGATGGTGTTGGTGGACCCGCCCATGGCGATGTCGAGCATCATGGCGTTCTCGAACGCCTTGAAGTTGGCGATGTTGCGCGGCAGCACCGACTCGTCGTTCTCGCCATAGTAGCGCTTGCACAGCTCGACGATGGTACGGCCGGCCCGCAGGAACAGCTGTTCGCGGTCGGAGTGGGTGGCCAGGGTCGAGCCGTTGCCCGGCAGGGCCAGGCCCAGGGCCTCGGTCAGGCAGTTCATCGAGTTGGCGGTGAACATGCCGGAGCACGAACCACAGGTCGGGCAGGCGCTGCGCTCGTATTCGGCGACTTTCTCGTCGCTGGCGGTGGAGTCCGCGGCGATGACCATGGCATCGACCAGGTCCAGGCCGTGGCTCGCCAGCTTGGTCTTGCCGGCTTCCATCGGGCCGCCGGACACGAAGATCACCGGGATGTTCAGGCGCAAGGCGGCCATCAGCATGCCGGGGGTGATCTTGTCGCAGTTGGAGATGCAGACGATGGCGTCGGCGCAGTGGGCATTGACCATGTACTCGACGGAGTCGGCGATGATCTCGCGGCTCGGCAGCGAATACAGCATGCCGTCATGGCCCATGGCGATGCCGTCATCGACCGCGATGGTGTTGAATTCCTTGGCCACGCCACCGGCGCGCTCGATCTCGCGGGCGACCAGCTGGCCCAGGTCCTTCAGGTGCACGTGCCCCGGGACGAACTGGGTGAACGAGTTGGCGATGGCGATGATCGGTTTCTTGAAGTCGTCGTCCTTCATCCCGGTGGCGCGCCACAAGGCACGGGCACCGGCCATGTTGCGGCCGTGTGTGGAAGTCTTGGAACGGTAATCAGGCATGAAGCACTCCTGGCGGCTGAATCAGGTCACAGAAAGGGGAGTGAGCTTCTCTTGTCCTTTGCACCGAAGGCCGGTTGCCACTGGCACGGATGAGGCCGAAGGACCGCGGGATCGCCGCGTGTTCGGCCAGAGCTCATAAACCCGCCGGGGATGTCTGGCGATGAATAGCCCGATTCTACACCGCTGGCGCGATGAGGGAATGGCGATGTGGATGGCTGGCCGCTTTACCGCGGTGGATTGGCCGATTTTCGGCCGCTCGTCCAGTGGGTTCGATGGCACGCGAGCAGCCTCAGTATGAATGCGCCGGACAGGCTGATGACAATGAAAGCCAGGGCAAGGTTGAGGGGCAGGCCGGTATCCACCAGCGCGATCAGACCGCTGGCTGCGCCCCCGGTGGCGAACAGCAGCGTGTTGTTGAGCGCGGCTGCGGCACCTGCTCTTTCGGGGTGGCGTTCGAGCGCGCAGGTGGTGGCAGCAGGGCGGATGATGGTTGTGCCGGCGGTGCAGACCATCATCGCCAGCAGGACGGCCGTTACGGATAACTCCTCGACCAGAAGCCAGGCCCGCAGCAGCAAGCCTGCGCTGCCGATTAGTGCCAGGCCGATTCCGATCTGAGTATTGACGGTGACTTCCGTATTGATAGCACCCGCAACAACCCCGCACGTGATGTAGGCCGCTCCATACCCGATGAACACGAGCGAAAACTCATACTCGCTTAGCTCCAGCAATTGCATCAGTAGAAGAGGAGAGGTGACGATAAAGCTGAAGTGGCAGGCGAAGGCCATGGCGGATAACGCGCAGTACGCTAGAAAACCTCGGTCTCTCGCCAGTACCCGGTAGCTGTGGAGGATCCCGCCGCAAACAAGCGGCTCATTGATGCTGCTCGGCAGTGTTATCGAGCAGAGCCATAGCGCTCCGATTGCCAGGCCAGTGAAGACGCTGAAACTCGCAGTCCAGCCGAATGCCCCTTGCAACACGCTGCCGGCAAGCGGAGACAGTGAGATGAACACGCCGCTGGCACTCGCCAGAAGTATCCGCATGCGGTTGCGCTGCGCGCCGTTGAAGATGTCCTGGACCAACGCCTGACTAAGCACGAAGCATCCACACCCCAGTGCCTGAATGATCCGGCAGGCAATGAACGCTGGGTATTCAGTCGCCAGCCTGCAACCCTGTGCGCCCGCGATGGCGATGATCAGACCCGCCATAAGCAGCCGTTTGCGTCCTAATACATCAGACAGAGGGCCGATGAGGGATTGTGATAGCCCCACGCTTACGGCAAAGAGGCTGATCGATAGCGCGATATCTGAGATGTCCACATCGAATGTGGTGGCCAGGGCCGGAAAGGAAGGGAGGATGACGTCGAGCGGAAATACACCCAGCAGGCTCATGAGGAGCAGGAGCAGGACGGTTCTCGGGGCCATTGTTGTTCTTCTTTTCAAGAGCGGAAAAGCTGAACGTTAGCGCTGACCTTCTTCAAATTTGATGTGGCACGGTCTGATCGTGGCGTAGGAAATTTCTTTTTCGGTAGAGATCTGTGGGACTGCAAAGCAGCCCCACTACCGTCTATCAGCTATTAGGCAACAACCGGCAAGTAATGCTCTTGATATACCGGGTCTCCGCAATCGCCGGGTGCACCGGATGGTCCGGGCCCTGGCCGCCGCGCTCGAGCAGCTGCAGGTTGCGGTCCAGGTGGCGGGCGCTGGTCAGCAGGATGCCGTTGAGGTCGTCCTCGGGCAGGTGCATCGAGCACGAGGCGCTGACGAGGATGCCGTCCTTGGTCAGCAGGCGCATGGCCTGCTCGTTGAGGCGGCGGTAGGCGGCCTCGCCGTTCTTCAGGTCTTTCTTGCGCTTGATGAAGGCGGGCGGGTCGGCGACGATGACGTCGAAGCGCTCTTCGGCGGCCTTGAGCTCCTTGAGGGCTTCGAACACGTCGCCTTCGATGCAGGTGAGCTTTTCGGCGATGCCGTTGAGCCCGGCGTTGCGCTCGACGCCATCGAGGGCGAAGGCCGAGGCGTCGACGCAGAACACTTCGCTGGCGCCGAAGGCACCGGCCTGCACGCCCCAGCCACCGATGTAGCTGAACAGGTCGAGCACGCGCTTGCCCTTGACGTACGGGGCCAGGCGCGCGCGGTTCATGCGGTGGTCGTAGAACCAGCCGGTCTTCTGGCCTTCGCGTACGGGGGCTTCGAACTTCACGCCGTTTTCTTCCAGGGCAACCCAGTCCGGGACTTCGCCGTAGACGGTCTCGACATAGCGGCCCAGGCCTTCGGCGTCACGTGCTGCCGAATCGTTCTTGAACAGGATGCCGCTTGGCTTGAGCACCTGCACCAGGGCGGCGATGACGTCGTCCTTGTGCTGCTCCATGGTGGCCGAGGCCAGTTGCACCACGAGGATGTCGAAGAAGCGATCGACCACCAGGCCTGGCAGCAGGTCGGAATCGCCGTACACCAGGCGGTAGCAAGGCTTGTCGAACAGGCGCTCGCGCAGCGACAGGGCGACGTTGAGGCGATGCACCAGCAAGGACTTGTCCAGCGCGAGCTTGGCGTCACGCGACAGCAGGCGGGCGCAGATCAGGTTGTTAGGGCTCAGCGCCACGACGCCCAGGGCCTTGCCGTTGGCCGCTTCGAGGATCGCCTGCTCTCCGGCGCGAAAGCCTTGCAGCGGGGTCGCGGCGACGTCGATCTCATTGCTGTAGACCCACAGGTGGCCGGCGCGCAGGCGGCGGTCGGCGTTGGCTTTGAGGCGAAGGCTGGGCAGGGACATGACGTCGCTCCGGGAAAAAAGAGCGGGAGTATAGCGCGTTGGCCGCGCACCTGGCGCGACCAACGACAAACAGCGGTATCAGCCTGAGAGGGCTTCGATGAGCTTCTGGTTGAAGGCCGGGATATCATCGGGTTGGCGGCTGGTAATGAGGTTGCCATCCACGACCACTTCTTCGTCGACCCACTCGGCACCGGCATTCTGCAGGTCGTCCTGAAGGGTCTTGTAGCTGGTCAGGCGACGGCCCTTGACCAGTTTGCAGGACACCAGTAGCCAGCCACCGTGACAGATCACGGCCAGGGGCTTGCCCTCCGAGTCATGGGACTTGACCAGCTTCTGCGCACCCGGGATCAGCCGGATGGTGTCGGAATTCTGTACGCCGCCCGGCAGCACGATTGCGTCGTAGACATTCTGGCTGGCCGCGTCGAAGGTAGCGTCCACCTCGAATTCATCAGCGGGTTTGTCATGGTTCCAGCCCCGCACCTTGCCGGTTTTCTCACTGAGGATATCGACAGTGGCGCCGCTTTGCTTCAAGGCATCGCGCGGACCGGTCAGCTCCGCCTGCTCAAAACCGTCAGTGACCAGAATCGCGACACGCTTACCGCTCAGGGATGTGCTCATGGGTGTACTCCTTTTCTGAATGGGCATGAGAAAAGAGGCCCCAGAGTGCAGAGGAAAGTTCCTGCGGGCTCTATCAGTGGTTGCTGCCCGAATGGACTAAAGGGTTAAAATTACCGCTCATCCCCGAGTGTGCACGTATGTCCCAGGAACTCACCGCCGAACTGATCCAGCAAGCCTTGCAAGGGATCAGTATTGCGCCCCAGCCGCAGATCATGGTCGACCTGCAGTTCGAGCAGTACATGCCCGATCCTGACCTGGAAACCATCGCCAAGCTGATCTCGCAGGACCCGGGGTTGTCTGGCGCCTTGCTCAAGCTGGTGAACTCGCCGCACTTCGGGCTGAGCAACAAGATCGGTTCGATTCAGCAGGCGGTGAATCTGCTGGGCAGCCGCTCGATCATCAACCTGATCAATGCCCAATCGATCAAGGGCGAGATGAGCGACGAGACCATCGTGACCCTCAACCGCTTCTGGGACACCGCCCAGGACGTGGCTGAAACCTGCCTGACGTTGGCCAAGCGCACGGGCCTGCAGGCAGTTGATGAGGCGTATACGTTGGGGCTGTTCCACGACTGTGGCGTGCCACTGATGCTCAAGCGCTTTCCCGAATACATGAGCGTGCTGGAAGACGCCTACGCCAGTGCGGGCCCCGACCACCGCGTAGTCGACACCGAAAACCAGGTCTTCAACACCAACCACTCGGTGGTGGGCTACTTCACGGCGAAGTCGTGGCGCCTGCCCGAGCACATCACGGCGGCCATCGCCAACCACCACAATGCCTTGGCGGTGTTCCGTGACGGATCTTCGCGCAATGCCCAGCTGAAAAACCTGCTTGCGGTATTGAAAATGGCCGAGCACGTCTGCGCGTCCTACCGGGTGCTGGGCAACCAGAGCGTGGATCACGAGTGGAACGCGGTGGCCCCTTATGTGCTCGATTACATAGGGCTGTCGGAGTATGACTTCGAAAGCCTCAAACAGACCCTTCGAGACATGAGCGGGCACTGATATGCCAGAGTTGCCAGAAGTCGAAACCACCCGCCGGGGCATCGCCCCCTACCTGGAGGGCCAGCGCGTCAGCCGCGTGATCGTGCGCGACAGCCGCTTGCGCTGGCCGATCCCCGAAGACCTCGATGTGCGCCTGTCGGGCCAGCGCATCGTGACCGTCGAACGGCGGGCCAAGTATCTGTTGATCAATGCCGAGGCCGGCACGTTGATAAGCCACCTGGGCATGTCGGGCAACCTGCGCCTGGTCGAACTGGGGCTGGCGCCCGCCAAGCACGAGCATGTGGACATCGAGCTGGAGTCGGGCCTGGCCCTGCGCTACACCGATCCCCGGCGCTTCGGCGCCATGCTCTGGAGCCACGACCCGCACAACCACGCGCTGCTGGCGCATCTTGGACCGGAGCCTTTGACCGACCTGTTCGACGGCGAGCGCTTGTTCCAGCTGTCGCGCGGCCGGGCGATGGCGGTCAAGCCGTTCATCATGGACAACGCGGTGGTGGTGGGTGTCGGCAATATCTACGCGACCGAAGCACTGTTTGCAGCAGGTATCGACCCGCGGCGAGCGGCGGGAGGCATTTCGAGGGCGCGGTATCTCAAGCTGGGGGTCGAGATCAAACGGATCCTGGCCTATGCCATCGAACGCGGCGGTACGACGCTGCGGGACTTCTTTGGCGGTGATGGACAGCCTGGCTACTTCCAGCAGGAATTGTTCGCCTACGGCAGGGACGGCCAGCCCTGCAAGGTATGTGGCACCGAACTTCGCGAGGTCAAGCTGGGACAGCGGGCCAGTGTGTTCTGCCCGCGTTGTCAGCGATAGGTACAGCGCCTCACGCCTTGCCAGTGATACGCCGGTACTTGGCCATCAGGTCGTCTTCGCTTTCAGGATGAGCTTCATCCAGCGGAATGCAGTCGACCGGGCAGACCTGCTGGCACTGGGGTTCGTCGTAATGACCGACACACTGGGTGCACAGGTTCGGGTCGATCACGTAGATCTCTTCGCCCTGGGAGATGGCGGCGTTCGGGCACTCGGGTTCGCAGACGTCGCAGTTGATGCAATCGTCGGTGATGATCAGGGACATGGGGACTCCGGCCGGGGCTGGGAGCCCGGGCATTTCAATACCAATGGGCACAATTGTGCCGCATTCGCGCCCGCAGTGCACGCGGGCGCTTCGCATTGGCGCGAACAGGCTACTTCTTGAAGCGCTCGGTCAGAGCCTCAGCCACCACCGGGTGGACGAACTTGGCGATGTCACCACCCAGCGCGGCGATTTCCCGGACCAGGGTCGAGGAAATGAATGAATAGCGCTCGGACGGCGTAAGGAAGAGGCTCTCGACGTCGGGTGCGAGTTGCCGGTTCATGTTGGCCAGCTGGAACTCGTACTCGAAGTCGGACACCGCACGCAGGCCCCGCAAGAGAACATTCGCACCTTGCTCCTTGGCAAAATGCGCCAGCAGGCTGGAGAAACCGATGACCTCGACGTTGGGCAGGTGCTGGGTGACCTCGCGCGCCAGGGCTACCCGTTGCTCCAACGGGAACAGTGGATTTTTCTTGGGGCTGGCCGCCACGGCAATGATCACATGGTCGAACAGTCGCGAGGCACGCTCGACCAGATCGCCATGGCCTTTGGTAATGGGGTCGAAAGTACCCGGGTACAACACTCGGTTCATACGTCATCCTGGCTGGAGTGCGTTGGCGACTCGGATGGTAGCGCAGCGACCGCGCCCGGCCAAGTCACGCATGCCGACTCAAGGCACTATAGACTCAGGACAGGTTCTTTCATCAGGAGATTGTCATGCCCCTTGCGCAATTGATCACCCCCCAGCAGTTGGCCGAGCGCCTGGAGACGCCCGGCCTGGTGATCCTCGACTGCCGGTTTGCTCTGGAGGACGTGGATTACGGCCAGCGCAGCTATGCCGAAGGGCATATCGCTGGCGCGCATTTCGCCGATCTGGAACGGGATCTGAGCGGCCGAGTGATCAAGGGCCATTCTGGCCGGCATCCTTTGCCCGCGCCTGAGCGGCTGGTCGAGCGCCTGCGCAGCTTCGGGCTGGACCATGACAGTGAAGTGGTGCTGTATGACGATGGTCCCGCTGCATTCGCTGCCCGGGCCTGGTGGCTGCTGGCCTGGCTGGGCAAGCGCGACGGTGTGAGCATTCTCGACGGTGGCCTGAAGGCCTGGCATGCCGCGCACCTGCCGCTGAGCCTGGACTCGCCGCCCAAGCGCGAGGGCGCGTTCGTCGGCAAGCCTGACATGGACCTGCTGGTCGACGCCGGGCAGTTGGCCAAGCGCCTCGGAAAACCTGGGTTGACCCTGCTCGATGCACGTGCCTTGCCGCGCTTTCGCGGTGAAGTCGAGCCCATTGACCCGGTAGCCGGGCATATCCCCGGTGCCCAATGCGCAGCCTTCACCGACAACCTGGGCGACGACGGCCGATTCCTGCCTGCCGATCAACTGCGCAGGCGCTTCGCTGAAAAGCTTGGGGACCGGCCCCCGCAGCAGCTGGTGGCCTATTGCGGGTCAGGCGTGACGGCCTGCCACAACCTGTTTGCGCTGTGTCTGGCCGGGTATCCACTGGCGCGCTTGTATGCAGGCTCGTGGAGCGAGTGGATCAATGATCCGGCGCATGGGGTGGCCAAGGGCGACTGACCGCCTCAAGCGCCCTCGACCAGCCACTGCGGAATGCGCCGCTCCAGGTAGTAGCCGGGGTTGCGCAGGCTGCCGTCGACGAAACCGACATGGCCGCCCCGGCTGTGCAGCTCGAAATGGGTCTGCGGCGCAAGTTCGCCAGCGCTCGGCAGGCTATGGCTGAACACGAAGGGGTCGTCGCTGGACTGGATGATCAGTGTTGGCGTACGGTTTTGCCCCAGGTAGTACCGGCTCGATGAGCGGCGGTAGTAGTCGTGGGCATCCTGGAAACCGTTGAGCGGCGCTGTCACCCGGCCATCGAAGTCCCAGAAATTGCGCAGCTTGCGCAACTCGCCCAGACGCGCCAGCGTGGCCAGGTGCTCGTGGTGGCCAAGGTGCTGGAAGTGGCGCTGCTTGTCCTTCACGTAGGTCAGCATGGCGCGCATGAAATGCGCCTGGTACACCCGTGAGAATCCCAGCCCGATGCGGTCGGCGCATTCATCCAGGCGAAACGGCACCGAGACGGCTACCGCGGCTTGCAGCTGGCTGGCCGAGCCACTCTCGCCCAGGTACTTGAGCAGGATGTTCCCGCCAAGCGAGTAGCCCACCGCGTACAGCGGCGCGAGCGGGCGCTGGGCGCGCAGGTGAGCGATGGTTTCGGCAAGGTCCTCGCTCGCTCCGGAATGGTAGCTGCGCGCTAGCAGGTTGGGCTCACCCGAGCAACCGCGCCAGTTCACCGCGACACTCGCCCAGCCGCGTTGCTGCAACGCGAGCTGCAGGCCTTTGACGTAGGGCGAGCCGGACGATCCTGTCAGGCCATGCAGTACCAGGACCAGTGGTGCGTCGGGCTGGTGCGGGCCGTGCCAGTCAAGGTCGAGAAAATCGCCATCGACAAGCCACAAGCGCTCCCGGGTGCGAGGCAGCTCGGGGATCCTGCGCCATAAGGGGCCCCACAGCGTTTGCAGGTGGGGGTTGGCTAGGCCGATAGCGGGGCGGAAGGCAGTGGTAGGGCTTGGCATGCTAGGTGACTCGAGATGACCCGCCTAGCTTGCCATGGAAACACCGCCTGTGCATCGTGCTCTTCAAGGTGCCGGTACGTCCGGCAATGGTAGCTGGGGGGTGGCCGGCCCCGCGCTGGTGAACACCATGCGTGTCGGATCGAGGTGATTCTGCAAGACCTCCTGCACCGCCTGCGGCGTGATCTCGTCGAGGTGATGCAGATAGGTATCGAATTGAATGAAAGGCTGCTGATTCAGCTCGACCAGTACGGCAGCGAGCGACTGGTTGCGCGCCACGCCACGTAACAGTCTGCCTGCAACCTGCTGCCGGGCGTGTTGCAGTTCGGCCTTTGTCGGCCCGCGCTCGATGAACTCGCGCAGCACACTGGCCACCAGCTGCTGCGAGCCCTCTACGTACTGAGGGTCGATCTCCCAGTCGATGCTCAGCACACCGCCCGCCTCGTACGGGAACAGCTCGGAGCTTATGTCGTAGGTAAGGCCTCGACGCAGACGCAATTCCTGCATGAGGCGAGACTCGAAACCCGATCCCAGCACCACGTGCGCCAGCATCAGCGCCGGATAGTCCGGATCTGCCAGGGTAATCCGGATTGGCATGGCCAACACCACGGCAGAGTTCATGCCGGCTTGGTCCACATGCAGGGTCCCGCCTGACGCGAACGGTGCCTCGGGGAGTTGGGCGGCAGCCCAGCCTTGGGGCAGCGCCCGGGTGATGCGTTCGACGATGGACTCGGCTTGTTCGCGCGACAGATCGCCGACCAAGGACAGTCTCAGGTTGTTGGCGCTATAGGCGCGTTGGTGAAACCTCCCGAGGTCCCCCTCGGTGATGGATTCCACGCCCTGGGCTGTGCTGCCTGAGGCATTGGCGTAAGGGTGCCCGGCAAAGAGGTGGGCATGAGCTTCGAGGCGGGCTCTGGTCCCGGGGTGGGCTTTGCGAGCGGCATGATAAGCCAGTAGCCGCGGCTTGATGACAGCGAGGTCAGTGGCGTGCAGGGCGGGATACCCGAGCATTTCAGTGAACAACTCGATGGCGGGGTCGAGCAGCGCCTGCTGACTCAGTGCGCGCAGGCTGAGCGTCGCGTGGGTCAGCCGCACGCGTTTGTCGATCCGCACTCCCGATTGCTCGATGCGCTCGGCGAATCGTTCCGCGTCCAGGTGGCGGGTGCCGTGCCCGAGCATGTGCAGTGTCAGGGCCGCCAGGCCGCTGGTATCGCCGTCGAGTTGGGTGCCGGCGTTGAAGCGCGCTACCAGGTCGACGACCGGTTGATCACGCGACTGTACAAAGGTGACCCAGGTGCCGGTGGCGGCTTGCCAGGTGTGCACCTGCGTGCCAATGGGCTCGAGCTGATCAAGGTCGATGCCCTGGGCGGAGACAAGGTTGGCGAACAGCGCTTGCTCATCGATGGCGGCGAAGCCTTGCGTGGGCTGGATCGAGTCATTCATGCGCGCGCTCCTTGTCCTGCATGTAGGTGACCGTCAGGCGACTTCGGGTGAAGTATTCATGGGCTGCCTGGCGCAGGCGCTCACCCGTGAGGCTCCCGATCGCTTGCAGCTCGGTGCCTGGCAGATCAGGGTCCAGGCCGCTGCTGGCATAGGTGCCGATGGTCGATGCCTGCCGGGCGATGTCATCCTGTTCGAAGACCAGAGCGCTCAGCAGGCTTGCCTTGGCCCGCTCGAGCTCTTGTTCGCCAGGCGGCGTCTGGCGGAGCATCTCAAGCTCACCCCAGATCAGAGCGACCATCTCCTCGGCTGCGCCTTTGGAAAACGCGCTGATCATGAACAAGCCGTCGCCACGTTGCAGGAACTCATATTCGGCCTTGACGGCCAGCGCCTTTGCGCCGCGCACGAGGCAGCGGTAAAGCCGCGAGCTGGCGCCAACCGCGAGCACCACAGCCAGCAGACGCAGCGCCAAGACTTCTTCAGCGGTCCGGGCAGTGACTTGGCTAGGGGTATTGAAGGCCATGATCACCCCCGGTCGCATGCCGGGCGCTGCGACTGTCTGGCTGCGCTGTTCCAGCGCAGCGCTTTGCGTGGGCGTTTCACTGTCTGGAAGGCGATTGGCCTGCAGCCCGGCGAAATGGCGGTCGACCAGGATCCGCAAGCGCTCGGCGCTGATAGCGCCAACCACCACCAGGGAGGCGTTGTTTGGGTGGTACCAGCTTTGATACCAGATCCGCACGTTCGCATAGGACATCTGTTCAAGGTCTTGAAGGTGGCCAATGATGGGCGTCGCGTAGCGGCTGTCCCCGTGGGCGAGCAACCGGGCCCGTTCTACTGCCAGGGCATACGGCGTGCTATCGAGCCTCGTGCGCCGTTCAGCCTTGATCACCTCGATCTCGCGGGTGAATGCTGCTTCGCCAAGCCTGGCACTGGCCATGGCATCGGCCATGACCTCGAGCGCGATTTCCACGCGGCTGGCCGGCAGGGTCACCGGAAAGACCGTGGCGTCGCGGTGGGTGAACGCGTTGGGTTCGCCACCCAGGCGGCTGATCAGGGCGGAATACTGCCCAGGCGCGAGTTTGCTGCTGCCCTCGAATATCAGGTGTTCCAGGGCATGGGAAAGTCCGCTGTGACCGGCGGGTTCGTAGCTCGAGCCCACGTGGTACCACATCTGTGCGCTTACCAAGGGCGCTCGGTGATCTTCGCGAAGGTAGACCTTCAGCCCGTTGGCAAGGATGAAGCGATGCAAGGGGAGGGGAGTCGCAGAAGGTACGGGGGGTGGACTTTCTAACGGTTGTGAAGGCATGACGAGGCTGCTCCGAGCAATGGGGTCGGAGCAGTCTCGGTGGAAGTGGGTATCTGCCTGCGGTACTTAGAGCTGCAGGCAGGCTTTCAGAAGCGCGTGGTCAGCCGCGTTGCCACAAGGCGTAATGGACCTGCCCGGTCTTTTTCTCCCGATGCAGCCTCCAGCTACCCGGCATCTGCAACGAGGAGGGCGCCGCCTCGCTTTCGGTATAGATCCAGGCGTTGTCATGCAGCCAGCCACGGTCTTCGAGCAGGCTGCAGGTGTTGGCCAGCAGGTCCTGATGGAAGGGTGGGTCGAGGAACACCAGGTCGAACTGCTGCTTCACGTCGCCCTGCAGGTAACGCAGGGCGTCGCTCTGGATCACCTTGCCGCGCGGGCAGCGCAGCACTTCGAGGTTGTCACGCAGGTTGGCGATGGCGGCAGGATTGCTGTCGAGGGCGACGGCATCGGCCGCGCCGCGCGACAGGGCCTCGAGGTACAAGGCGCCGCTGCCGGTGAAGGCGTCCAGCACATGGGCGCCCTCGATATGGGGCGCGAGCCAGTTGAACAAAGTCTCGCGGACCCGGTCCGGTGTCGGGCGCAAGCCTTCCCCGGCGGGAACCGGCAGGCGGCGGCTGCGCCATTCCCCGGCGATGATGCGCAGGTGACCCTGGCCCTGGCTGGGTCGGGCGGGTTGGGATGGCTTGGCCATTAATGCTCCGGTACGCCAAGCGGCTGCTCGGCGGGTTTGTCAGTTGGCGGTGGCAGGGGTTTCTGCGCCACCTTGGGGCCGGCCGTGACGATCACCAGCTTGTCGGCCGCCAGGTGTTTGTTCAGCGCGGTCTTGACCTGCTCGGCGGTCAGGCTCTGGGACTGCTGCATGAAGTCCTCGATCCAGGTCAGCGGCAGGTTGTAGAAGCCGATGGCACCCAGTTGGCCGACGATGCTGGCATTGCTGGCATTGGACAGCGGGAAGCTGCCGGCCAGCTCGCGCTTGGCATCGTCGAGCTCTTGCTGGCTCGGGCCGGTCTTGAGGTAGCCCGCGAGAATATCCTGTACCAGCTTGAGCGTACCTTCGCTGAGCTCGGCGCGGGTCTGCAGGTTGATCATGAACGGACCGCGCACCTGCATCGGGCTGAACACCGAGTAGACGCCGTAGGTCAGGCCACGTTTTTCACGCACTTCGGTCATCAGGCGGGTGCCGAAAGCGCCACCCCCGAGGATCTGGTTACCGAGCGACAGCGCCGCGTAGTCCGGGTCGGTCCGGTCGATGCCGAGCTCGGCGAGCATCAGGTGGGTCTGCTTGGACGGGAAATCGATATGCGTGAGACCTGCCTTGGGCTCGACGGGCTGCGCCGGCTTGGCCAGGGCGGGCCCTTTGGGCAGCGCGGACGACACTTGCGAGGCGATAGCCTCAGCGTCGCTGCGGCTGAGGTCGCCGACCAGCGCGATGACCGCGTTGCCCGCGGCATACGCCTTGGCATGGAAAGCGCGTAGCTGCTCAAGCGTGATCGGCGGGATGCTTTCGGCGGTACCTTCGCTTGGGCCTGCGTAGGGGTGGTCGCCGTAGAGACGCGCGAACAAGGCCTTGCTGGCGAGCTTGGCAGGGTTCTGCTTCTCGTACTCGAAACCTGCCAGCAGCTGGTTCTTGATGCGCTTGAGGGCGTCCTCTGGGAAGGTCGGCTTGCCCACGACTTCGGCGAACAGCTTGAGCGCGGGCTCGCGCTTGTCGGCGGCGCTGAGGCTGCGCAGCGTGGCCACGGCCATGTCGCGGTAGGAACCGTTGCCAAAGTCGGCGCCCAGGCCTTCGAAGCCCTGGGCAATGGCGGTGACGTCCTTGCCTGCCACGCCCTCGTTGAGCATCGCGTTGGTCAGCGTGGCGAGGCCTGGCGTGCCGCTGTCCTGACTGCTGCCGGCGGCAAAGGTCACGCGCAGGTCGAACATCGGCAACTCGCGAGCCTCGACGAACAGTACGCGGGCGCCCTCGGCGGTGTTCCAGCTCTGGATGTTCAGCTGACGGCGGCTGGGCGCCTTGCCGTCGAGCTCGGCCAGCGATTGCAGCGTGTTGGCCGGGCGGGCAGCGACGTCATCGGCGAGCGTCGGCCGCGCCATGAACAGGGCCATGGCGAACACCGGCACCAGGGTGCCGAGGCCCAGCAGGGGGTGGCGTGATGCGCGGCGGTCACTCATGAGCGGACTCCTCGGGCAATACGTGGGCAACGCTCAGGCGTTCACGGGTGAAGTAGGTGCGGGCGGCGTTCTGGATGTCTTGCGGGGTGACCTGCTTGAGCTCATCCAGCTCGCTGTCGATCAGTTTCCACGACAGGCCGACCGTCTCGAGCTGGCCGATGGTGGTGGCCTGGCTGCTGATGGAGTCGCGATCGTAGACCAGTCCGGCGATCACCTGGGCGCGCACCCGCTCGAGTTCCTCGGCTGACGGCGGGGTGGTCTTGAGCTCGTCGAGGAGCGTCCAGAAGCCTTTCTCGACGTCGGCCAGGGTCTTCTGCTTCTGCACGTTGGGGGTCGCCGAGAGCAGGAACAGGCTGTCGCCGCGGGTGAACGGGTCGTAGCCGGACGATGCGCCAGCCACCAGTTCCTGGCCGCGCTCCAGCCGTGCTGGCAGGCGCGCGCTGTAGCCGCCGTCGAGCAGGGCGGAGATCAGTCGCAGAGCGTGCACGCTGCGCGGGTCCTTGGCGGTGGCCAGGCCCGGCACGTTGAAGCCGTAGATCAGGCTCGGCAGTTGGGTCTGCACGTGCAGGGTGAGCTGGCGCATACCCGGTTCGCCCAGTTCCAGCGGCAGCTTGGCCGGTGGCACGGCGCGCTTGGGGATGGCGCCGAAGTACTTCTGCGCCAGCCCCTTGATCTCCTCGACAGTCACATCGCCCACCACTACCAGGGTGGCGTTGTTCGGGGCATACCAGGACTCGTACCAGTGGCGCAGCTCTTCGACCTTCATGCGTTCGAGGTCGGCCATCCAGCCGATGGTCGGGGTGTGGTAGCCGCTGGCCGGGTAGGCCATGGCGCGGAACAGCTCGAAGGCCTTGGCGTTGGGCTGGTCGTCGGTGCGCAGGCGGCGCTCTTCCTTGATGACCTCGATTTCGCGGCTGAACTCGTCGGCCGGCAGGCGCAGGCTCGCCAAGCGGTCGGCTTCGAGCTCGAAGGCAACGGGCAGGCGGTCGCGGGCCAGGACCTGGTAATACGCGGTGTAGTCGTCACTGGTAAAGGCATTTTCCTCTGCGCCCAGATCACGCAGGATCCGCGAGCCCTCGCCAGGGCCGACTTTGGCGCTACCCTTGAACATCATGTGTTCGAGCGCGTGGGACAGGCCCGTCTGGCCCGGGGTCTCGTAGCTGGAGCCGACCTTGTACCAGATCTGCGAGACCACCACGGGCGCGCGATGGTCTTCGCGCACGACCACCTTGAGGCCATTGTCGAGGATGAACTCGTGGGTGGGTTGCGTATCGGCGGCAAAGGCCGCGAACGGCAGACAAAGTGTGCTGAGCAGCAGGCCAGCAGCGCGGCGGGCTAGAGCATTCATACAATTGTTAACCTGTAGGACGGCCCGCGTGGGTTTAGCGTCGGCGGGCCTGGAGGTGCTAGGATACTGATCCGGTTGCCTGCCGACCATGCCTGTCGCGGATCTGGCCCGCAGGCCTCACGACAAATTATTGCGCATGAACCAGCCGGATTCGAAATAGTCTGTTCTGCGTTGAAAGAATTCCCGGTGCGCCGCTGGTGGCGCATCGCTAGCCTGAGATAGCCGTCCTCCATGTTTGGTTCCAACGACGACAAGAAAACGCCGGCCGCCGCTGGCGAGAAGAAAGGCCTGTTCAGCTGGTTTCGCAAGAAGCCGCAGGAACCTGTCGCCGAACAGCCGCAGACCCCCGGGCCGCTAGCCCCCGAGGCGCCGGCCGAGCAGGCGTGCGCCCCTGCCGAGGTGGTGCGCGAAGCTGCTGTGCCGGAGCTGCAGCCAGAGCCAGAGCCGCAGCCGCAGCGCGTGCCCGAGCCGGTACACGTCCCTGTCCCCGAGGCCGCGCCAGTAGCGTCGAGCCCGGTGGCCGAGGTGCCTGTTGCTGCGCCAATCCCCGCGCCTGTGCCTGCACCCGTCCCACCTGCGCCTGTGCCTGCCACGCCGGTCCCGCCTCCGGTGGTCGAGCGTGTCGAACCGGCCCCTGCCGCCCCCATGCCACCGCCTGCCGCTGCCATGGTTGCGGAGCCGGTCGCCCCGCCTGTGGTCGAGCCGCCTGCGCCGCCTGTCAGCAACCTGGTACTGCCGGTCGAGGAAGAGCCGGTCGCCCTGGTTGAAGACCTCCAGCCCCACACCCCGCCTGTGATCCCAGAGCGTCCGGTACCCCTCCCCGAGGCTGTCGTCCCTGCCGTGGCCGCAACACCCGAGCCTGTGAAGGCCGCGGTCGCTGCCGAAGAGAGCAAGGGCGGCTTCTTCGCCCGTCTCAAGCAGGGCCTGTCCAAGACCAGCGCCAGCATCGGCGAAGGCATGGCGAGCCTGTTCCTGGGCAAGAAAGCCATCGATGATGACCTGCTCGAGGAAATCGAGACTCGTCTGCTGACCGCCGACGTCGGCGTCGAGGCCACCACCGCCATCGTCCAGAACCTGACCCAGAAGGTCGCGCGCAAGCAACTGGCCGACAGTGACGCGCTGTACAGATCCTTGCAGGATGAGCTGGCCGGCGTGCTGCGCCCGGTCGAGAAACCGCTGCAGATCCACGCCCAGGCCCAGCCATTCGTGATCCTGGTGGTCGGCGTCAACGGTGCTGGCAAGACCACGACCATCGGCAAGCTGGCGAAGAAGCTGCAGCTCGAAGGCAAGAAAGTCATGCTGGCGGCGGGCGATACCTTCCGCGCCGCAGCGGTCGAGCAGTTGCAAGTCTGGGGTGAGCGCAACCACATCCCGGTCATCGCCCAGCACACCGGCGCCGACTCCGCGTCGGTCATCTTCGATGCCGTGCAGGCTGCCAAGGCCCGTGGTGTCGACGTGCTGATCGCCGACACCGCCGGTCGCCTGCATACCAAAGACAACCTGATGGAAGAACTCAAGAAAGTCCGTCGGGTCATCGGCAAGCTCGATGCGGATGCTCCGCATGAAGTGCTGCTGGTGCTGGATGCCGGTACCGGCCAGAACGCCATCAACCAGGCCAAGCACTTCAACCAGAGCGTGGAGTTGACCGGTCTTGCCCTGACCAAGCTTGACGGCACCGCCAAGGGCGGAGTGATCTTCGCCCTGGCCAAGCAGTTCGGCTTGCCTATCCGTTATATCGGCGTGGGCGAGGGCATCGATGACCTGCGCACGTTCGAGGCCGAGTCCTTTGTCAAAGCCTTGTTTGCCGAGCGGGAGCATCCATGATTCGATTCGAACAGGTCGCCAAGCGCTACCCCAATGGCCACGTAGGCCTGCATGAGTTGAGTTTTCGGGTGCGCCGGGGCGAGTTCCTGTTCGTGACCGGCCATTCCGGCGCTGGCAAGAGCACGTTGCTGCGCCTGCTTCTGGCCATGGAGCGGCCGACCAGCGGCAAGCTGTTGCTGGCAGGACAGGACCTCGGCCAGATCAGCAACGCTCAGATTCCGTTTCTGCGGCGTCAGATCGGCGTGGTGTTCCAGAACCACCAGTTGCTGTTCGACCGCACGGTGTTCAACAACGTAGCCCTGCCCCTGCAGATTCTCGGCCTGTCCAAGGTGGAGATCGCCAAGCGTGTCGACTCGGCGCTGGAGCGCGTGTCGCTGGCCGACAAGGCCGAGCTGTTCCCAGGCGATCTGTCGACCGGGCAACAGCAGCGTGTTGGCATCGCCCGCGCTATCGTTCATCGTCCTGCGTTGCTGTTGGCGGACGAGCCTACCGGTAACCTCGACCCGCGCCTGGCGGCGGAAATCATGGGCGTGTTCGAAGACATCAACCGCCTGGGCACCAGCGTGCTCATCGCCAGCCACGACCTGGCCCTGATCGCCCGCATGCGCCACCGCATGCTGACCTTGCAGCGCGGCCGACTGATCGGCGACGGGGAGGCCGGGCAATGAGTACACGCAGTCCAAAGGTGTCCGAGCGCGTCGCGCCCAAGGCCGCCGACGAACAACCGCAGAAGCAGAAGAAGCGCGGCGGTCATGACGACGACGGTCCGGATTTTCGTACCCTGTTCAATGCCTGGCTCGAAAGCCATCGCGCCAGCGTGGTCGACAGTCTGCGCCGCCTGGGCAAGCAGCCGATCGGCAGCTTCTTTACCTGCCTGGTAATGGCCGTGGCCCTGAGCCTGCCAATGGGCCTCTCGCTGCTACTCAACAATGTCGAGCGCCTGGGCGGATCCTGGCAGCGCGCCGCGCAGATCTCGCTGTACCTCAAGCTCGATGCCAGCAGCGCTGATGGCGAGGCTCTGCGTGAGCAGATCAAGGGCATGCCGGGCGTTGCCGAAGCTGATTATGTCAGCCGCGAGCAGGCGCTCGAGGAGTTCCAGCAGCAATCGGGCCTCGGCGAGGCACTGCGTGAACTGCCCGAGAATCCGTTGCCCGGCGTGGTGGTGGTTACCCCGAGTGAAGTCGACAAGCCTGCGCTCGAAGCACTGCGCCAGCGCCTTGCGGAGCTGCCCCGGGTAGAAGTGGCACAGCTGGACCTGGTGTGGGTCGAGCGTCTGGCGGCCATTCTCAAGCTGGGTGACCGTTTCGTGTTCGGCCTGACCGTTCTGCTGGTTTCCGCGCTGCTGTTGGTAATTGGTAACACAATTCGTCTACACATCGAGAACCGCCGCACCGAGATCGAAGTGATCAAGCTGGTCGGGGGTACCGACAGCTATGTGCGGCGGCCTTTCCTCTACATGGGCGCGCTCTATGGCCTGGGTGCCGGGGTGCTGGCCTGGGGGATCCTGGCATTTGGCCTGAACTGGCTCAATGATGCCGTGATAGGGCTCTCGGGACTGTATGGCAGCGATTTCGCCCTGGCAGGCGTGCCAGGGTCCGATGGTCTGTCCCTCTTGATTGGGGCAGTATTGTTAGGGTATATCGGTGCATGGATCGCGGTAGCCCGCCACTTGAATGAGCTGGCACCACGATAATGTTTTTTGGCCAGCATTGGCCTGTTCCGGGAACTTGCCTGGTACAGTCCGGTCAATGTTGGCAGTGCCTGAGGGCACGAGTTCAGTGAGTCGGAGGTTTTCGCATGACCACTTCGTTGCAACCTGCCTATGCCTTGGTTCCCGGTGCAAACCTGGAAGCCTACGTGCACACGGTCAACAGCATTCCACTGCTGACGCCCGAGCAGGAGCGTGATCTGGCCGAGCGTCTTTATTACGAGCAGGATCTTGGGGCCGCTCGGCAAATGGTAATGGCCCACCTGCGTTTCGTCGTGCACATCGCCCGCAGCTATGCCGGCTATGGCCTGGCACAAGCCGACCTGGTGCAAGAAGGCAACGTTGGCCTGATGAAGGCCGTCAAGCGCTTCAATCCCGAGATGGGCGTGCGCCTGGTGTCGTTCGCCGTGCACTGGATCAAGGCCGAGATCCACGAGTTCATCCTGCGTAACTGGCGCATCGTCAAGGTCGCGACCACCAAGGCGCAGCGCAAGCTGTTCTTCAACCTGCGCAGCCAGAAAAAACGCCTGGCCTGGCTCAACAACGATGAAGTCCATCGTGTGGCCGAGAGCCTGGGGGTCGAGCCCCGTGAAGTGCGCGAGATGGAAAGCCGCCTGAGCGGGCACGACATGGCGTTCGACCCAGCCGCCGAGGCCGATGACGACAGCGCCTTCCAGTCGCCTGCGCACTATCTGGAAGATCATCGCTACGACCCGGCCCTGCAGTTGGAGGATGCCGACTGGAGCGACAACTCCAACAGCAACCTGCACGAGGCACTTCAAGGCCTGGATGATCGCAGCCGCGATATCCTGTATCAGCGCTGGCTGGCCGAAGAGAAGGCCACCCTGCATGAGCTGGCCGAGAAGTACAGCGTGTCTGCCGAGCGGATTCGTCAGCTCGAGAAGAATGCGATGAACAAGGTGAAGGCGTTGATCGCGGTCTGATCTTCGCGCCTTGCAAAAGCCGCTTGTCCCGTGAGGGCCAAGCGGCTTTTTCATGCTTGCAAGCAGCGGGCGGCGCCGGCCTCACGGCCCGCGGGCATGCTCCAGCTGCACCAGATAACCCGTTCCACCCAACTGCCGCACCTGCTGGCGAATCCAGCTGGCCCGCCGCGCCACATAGGCACTGGGCCGGCTGGCGCTCCAGTTCAATGGGCTGGGGAGCACCGCTGCCAGTTGGCTGGCCTGTTGCAGGCTCAAGCGGCTGGCATCGACGCCGAAGTGATGGTTCGCCGCAGCTTGGGCGCCAAACACACCTTCACCCCATTCGGCACTGTTCAGGTAAACCTCGAGTATCCGTTCTTTCGACCAGAACAGTTCGATCAACCCCGTGAACCAGGCCTCCAGCCCTTTGCGCAGCCAGCTGCGGCCCGACCACAGGAACTGGTTCTTGGCGACCTGCTGGCTGAGGGTGCTGGCGCCGCGCAGGTTGCCGCCGCGTTCGTTGTGGGCAAAGGCCGCCTGGATAGCGGGAATGTCAAAGCCCCAATGACTGGCGAACTTCTGGTCCTCGCCCGCGATGACCGCGACCTTGAGCTCATCGGAAATCTGCTCCCAGGGTTCCCAGTCGCGCTGGAGGTCGATGGGCTGGCGATCGATCCAGGACTCGATCTTGCGCTCGACCATCAGTGCCGTGCCAGGCGGCGGCACCCACCGCAGTACCAGGACCAGCACGATACTGCCAGCGGCAAACCAGGCCAAGGCAAGGAAAAGGCGGCGGAGAAGGGATGACAGCATGGGCAATCGCTTGGCCGGACTGATGGAACGGGCCATTATACAGACCCCTTCCCCGGAGTCGTCCCATGCTTCGCAGCTTCCTGATGCTTGCCGCATTTTTCGCTTTTACCGGGGTCGCTCTCGGCGCCTTCGCCGCTCACGGCCTGAAGAGCCGCCTGAGCGCCGACTACCTGGCGATTTTCCAGACCGGCGTCACCTATCAGCTGGTGCATGCCCTGGCGCTGTTCGGCGTCGCATTGCTCGCTGCCCATCTGCCAGGCCGCCTGGTTGGCTGGGCCGGCGGTCTGTTCGTGCTGGGCATCGTGCTGTTCTCCGGTAGCCTCTACCTGTTGACCCTCAGCGGCGTCGGCAAGCTGGGGATCATCACCCCGATCGGCGGCCTGTGCTTCCTCGCGGGCTGGCTGTGCCTTGGCCTTGCGGCCTGGCGCCTGGGCTGACCGTACGGTCCATTATCGGGACGAATGGTGTTGGCCACCCTTGGGTTCGAGCCGTGATCGGGGCTAGAATGCGGGCCCCAAAGAACAACGGTGGCCGTGTGCATGCGCATTCAACTGAACGGTGAACCCTACGAAGTGCCCCAGGGCGAGAGCGTCGCCGCGTTGCTGGGCCGGCTTGAGCTGGTCGGGCGCCGTGTGGCAGTAGAGCTCAACCTGGATATCGTGCCGCGCAGCCAGCACGAAAGCACCCTGTTGAACGAAGGCGACCAGGTCGAGGTGGTACACGCCATCGGCGGCGGCTAGGCCCTGCCGAACGACCTGCAAACCCTTCAACCTTACAGAGGATTACCGATGAGCAACGTTCCTAGCGACAAGCCCTTTACCCTGGCCGGACGCACCTTCCAGTCGCGCCTGCTGGTCGGCACCGGCAAGTACCGTGACATGGAAGAAACCCGCCTGGCCATCGAAGCCTCGGGTGCCGAGATCGTTACCGTTGCCGTGCGCCGCACCAACATTGGCCAGAATCCGGGCGAGCCGAACCTGCTCGACGTATTGCCGCCAGACCGTTATACGATCCTCCCGAACACCGCCGGTTGCTTTGACGCGGTCGAAGCCGTGCGCACCTGCCGCCTGGCCCGTGAACTGCTCGACGGACATAATCTGGTCAAGCTCGAAGTCCTGGCCGACCAGAAGACCCTGTTCCCCAACGTGATCGAAACCCTCAAGGCCGCCGAAGTGCTGGTCAAGGACGGCTTCGACGTGATGGTCTACACCAGCGATGACCCGATCATCGCCCGCCAGCTGGCCGAAGCCGGCTGCATCGCGATCATGCCGCTCGCTGGCCTGATCGGTACTGGCCTGGGTATCTGCAATCCGTACAACCTGCAGATCATCCTTGAAGAATCCAAGGTTCCGGTGCTGGTCGATGCCGGCGTCGGGACTGCCTCCGATGCCACTATCGCCATGGAAATGGGCTGTGAGGCCGTGCTGATGAACTCTGCGATTGCCCACGCCCGGCAACCCGTCATGATGGCCGAGGCCATGAAGCATGCCATCGTCGCCGGTCGCCTGGCTTACCTTGCCGGGCGCATGCCGAAGAAACTCTATGCCAGCGCCTCTTCGCCGCTGGATGGTCTGATCAAGTAAGAGCCCCTGATGACAGAATCGCAAGAAACGCCGATCACCCCCGAGGGCGAAGCGCGCCCGCAGCGCCGCATCAAGAGTTTCGTGATGCGCGCCGGGCGCATGACCGAAGGCCAGCAACGCGGCCTGGACCAGGGCGGCCCCCTGTTCATCCTGCCCCTGGTCGACAGTCCGGTGGATTACGACCAGGTGTTCGGCCGCTCGGCGCCGCGCACCCTGGAAATCGGATTCGGCATGGGACATTCCCTGCTGGAGATGGCTGCTGCTGCCCCCGACCAGGACTTCATCGGTGTCGAAGTGCACCGTCCCGGTGTCGGCGCGCTGCTCAATGGCGTGCTGACCCAGGACCTGAAGAACCTGCGGGTGTATGACTGCGACGCCATCGAAGTGCTCAACCGCTGCGTGGCTGACAACAGCCTCGACCGGCTGATGCTGTTTTTCCCGGATCCATGGCACAAGAGCCGTCATCACAAGCGCCGCATCGTCCAGCCGGGCTTCGCGGAGCTGGTGCGCAGCAAGCTCAAGGCCGGCGGCGTATTCCACATGGCGACTGACTGGGAGCAATATGCCGAGCACATGCTTGAAGTGATGAACGCCGCGCCGGGTTATCGCAACCAGTCCGCGGACGGTACCTACGTGCCACGTCCCGAAGAGCGTCCAAACACCAAGTTCGAGCGCCGCGGCGAGCGCTTGGGCCATGGGGTATGGGATTTGAAGTTCGAGAAGATCGACTGAACATCCGCAAGGCACCGCCGTCCGTTCAGGCCGGCGGTGCTCTGGATCACCCCCGGCGGTCAGCCACGACGCCGATCAACACCAGCACCACCAGCAAGACCGGGCCCAGCGCGTAGTTGTTGAACTGACTCAGTCCCTTCACCACCCACGGCGTCGCATGAATCAGCGCCGCGCCGCTGCCGATGGTCACCAGCAAGGCCATGAAGGGCACCCTCAGGGCGCCTGTCAGCCCGCCCATGCGCTGTTCTGCCCAGCCCTTGATGTCGCTGCCGAACAACACCAGCACACAGCCCACCAACGCCAGCGAAATCTCCGACAAGTTGCCGCGGCTCCAGCGAGAAGCGGTCGCGAGCAGATCAAAAACCATGTCCATGGGTCATCCTTCAGGTCAGGAAATACTGCAGCAAGTCGTTGAGGAACAGCTGGCCGCGCGGCGTGGCCACCAGTCGATCCGCTTCGACCTGCAAAAGGCCTCTTTGTTCGGCCTCGCGGCGTGCGGCGGCGAGCTGTTCCATGGGCAGGCCGGTGCGCAAGGTGAACAGTTCGGCGTCCACGCCTTGGGTAAGGCGCAGGGCGTTCATCAGGAACTCGAACGGCAGCTCGTCCACGGGTAGCAGCTTCTCGCCGGCCTTGAATGGCTTGACCGGATTGAGGTAGTCCTTGGGCAGGCGGGTTTTCCAGGTGCGCAGGATGCGCCCGTCCGGATGACTGAGCTTGCCGTGGGCACCGGCGCCGATGCCGATGAAGTCGCCGAAGCTCCAGTAGTTCAGGTTGTGCCGTGCGGCGCGTCCTGGCTTGGCGTAGGCAGACACCTCGTACTGGCCGAAACCATGCTCGGCCATCAGCGTCTGTCCGGCTTCCTGGATGTCCCAGAGAATGTCGTCTTCGGGCAGCTCAGGTGGCTGGTTCCAGAACACCGTGTTCGGCTCCAGAGTCAGCTGGTACCACGACAAGTGCGTGGGCCCAAGGTCGATGGCCTGGTGCAGGTCGCCCAGCGCGTCGTCCAGCGACTGGTCCGGCAAGCCATGCATCAGGTCGAGGTTGAAGTTGTCGAAGCCGGCGGCGCGGGCCATGCCGGCTGCTCGCACGGCCTCATCGCCATTGTGGATGCGGCCCAGGGCCTCAAGCTTGGCCTGCTGGAAACTCTGCACGCCGATCGACAGCCTATTGATGCCCAGCTGGCGATAGGCCTTGAACTTCTCCTGCTCGAAGGTCCCCGGGTTGGCTTCCAGGGTGATCTCGATGTCGGGCGCGAACGGGATACGCTGCTCGACACCCGCCAGCAGCCGGCCCAGCGCGTGGGCGCTGAACAGGCTGGGCGTGCCGCCGCCGAAGAAGATCGAGCTGATCGGCCGGCCGTATACGGCGTGCAGTTCCTCGTCGAGGTCGTCCAGCAGCGCATCGACGTAGGCTTCCTCAGGCAGCTCGGGCGTCGCTGCGTGGGAATTGAAGTCGCAGTACGGGCACTTGCGCACGCACCACGGGATATGGATATACAGCGACAGCGGCGGCAGTTGTGGCAGGGCCACGCGCGGGGCTTGCGTGCTGAAGCCAGCCGCGCCAGGGTGCAGCAACTGGATGGCAGGGCGCTCGGTCATGCCAGTCCCAGTCGCTGGCGCAGCAGCGCCATGGCACGGGCGCGGTGGCTGAGCTGGTTTTTCTCTACCGGGCCCAGTTCGGCGCTGGAGCAGTCGCGCTCGGGCACCCAGAACAGCGGATCATAGCCAAAGCCGTGCTCGCCGCTGGCCTGGTGGAGGATACGTCCATGCCAGAGGCCTTCACACAGGATCGGCAGCGGGTCGTCGGCATGGCGCACCAGGGCCAGCACGCAGACGAACTGCGCGCCACGTTGGTCTTCGGGCACGTCCTTGAGCACGTCGAGCAGCTTGGCGTTGTTGGCGGCGTCGCCCTGGCCGTCGGCATAGCGCGCGGAGTAGATGCCGGGTGCGCCGCCGAGAAAGTCCACCGCCAACCCCGAATCATCGGCCAGTGCCGGCAGGCCGGAGATGCGCGCGGCATTGCGCGCCTTGAGGATGGCGTTCTCGACAAACGACAGACCGGTTTCTTCAGGCTCGACAGCGCTGAATTCGCCAATCGAACGCAATTGTACGGACGCGCCCAGCATGGCCTGCAGTTCTTTGAGTTTGCCAGCGTTGTGGCTGGCCAGTACGAGTTGCTGAAGATTGATCATTGGCCTGGGAAGACTTCCTGGTTGAAGCTGAATTGATGGCCGAGCCCGCCGGTTTCGACATTCAGGTCGAAGGTCAGAACCTGCGGCTGCTCGATGTTGAACTGGGCGATGTAGTACACGGCGCCGTGATCGGTAATCTGTCGGAACGACAGCGGGCTGCTGCGCCCGGTGAGCTCCTTCACCGTGCCGCTGACCACCGCCATGCCCGGCTTGCCGTCCTTGACCACGGCGATGTTGAGCACCCCCTGATTCTTGCTGCGCAACAGGCCCGTGGCCGTGGCCACTTCGGGTTGCAACATGCTGGAGGTGAAGGCGCTGTAGTGGACGGTGACGTCGCCGAAGACTTCCTTGCGGTCGGGCCGGGCGGCGTCGGCCGCCAGTACCGGCAGGGCCAGGCACAGGCTGAACAGAAGCAGGACAAGACGACGCATGATCCGATTCCTCCAACAGGCGCGTCAGACCGCGACCTGATGCTCCTGCAAACCAGGGCTGCTGACGCGATAGATGCCGATTTCTCCAAGAAGATTAGGCCAAAGCCGGCCGCCCCACCCATTACGGTGCAGGCGGTCGACGGCCAGGCGGTCGATGACCTGGGCGTGGCGCTCGCTGCAGAGGGCCTCGAAGTCTTCAAAGGTGCAGAAGTGGATGTTCGGTGTGTTGTACCAGGTATACGGCATGAAGTCCGACACCGGCATCCGCCCCTTCGTCGCCAGGTACCAGCGGCAGCGCCAGTGACCGAAGTTGGGGAAGGTGATGATGCACTGGCGGCCCACGCGCAGC
This sequence comes from Pseudomonas fluorescens, assembly GCF_902498185.1. Lineage (GTDB taxonomy): Bacteria > Pseudomonadota > Gammaproteobacteria > Pseudomonadales > Pseudomonadaceae > Aquipseudomonas > Aquipseudomonas fluorescens_BS. The sequence goes on from NZ_CABVIX010000002.1 coordinate 418,499, forward strand.
ATCTCGTCGAGGATCCGGTCAGGGTACTCCACGGCTTGCAGGGCCTGGGTCATGACCACCACATCGAAGCTGTTGCTGGCGAAGTTGCCCAGGCCCTTGTCCAGGTCCTGCTCGATGACATTGACGCCCTTGGCGACGCAGGCGGCGATGTTCTCGGCGTCGATCTCCAGGCCATAGCCCGTGACCTGCTTGCGGTCGCGCAACGAGGCCAGCAGTTCACCGTTGCCGCAGCCCAGGTCAAGTACCCGGCTGCCGGCGGGGATCCATTGTTGGATGATTTCCAGATCGGCTCTCATGCTGTCCTCAAAGTGCGATGCGGTTCATGTAGTTCGAGAAACCCTGCATGTAGCGTTGCGTGGGAATCAGGAAGGCATCGTGGCCATAAGGCGATTCGATCTCCAGGTAGCAGACGTTCTTGCGCGCGGCCATCAGGGCGTCGACCATCTCCCGCGAGCGGGCAGGCGAGAAGCGCCAGTCGGTGGTGAACGACATGATGCAGTACTGGGCGGTGACCCCGGCCAGGGTCGCGGCCAGGTCGCCGTCGTGGCTGGCGGCCGGGTCGAAGTAGTCCAGGGCCTTGGTCATGAGCAGGTAGGTATTGGCGTCGAAACGACCGGAAAACTCCTCGCCCTGGTAGCGCAGATAGCTTTCGACCTGGAACTCGACACTGTGGAAGTCGTAGTTGAGCTTGTCGCTCTTGAGCTCACGGCCGAATTTTTCGCCCATCGAGTCATCGGACAGGTAGGTGATATGGCCGACCATGCGCGCCAGCATCAGGCCGCGCTTGGGGATCACGCCCTGGTCCTGGAATGAGCCGCCGTGAAATTCCGGGTCTGTGAGGATCGCCTGGCGGGCAACTTCATTGAAGGCTATGTTCTGCGCCGACAACTTGGGCGCCGAGGCGATGTCGACACAGTGGCGCACGCGGTCCGGATAGGTGATGGTCCACTGCAGGGCCTGCATGCCGCCCAGGCTGCCTCCCACCACGGCGGCCCATTGGCCAATGCCCAGGCGATCGGCCAGGCGTGCCTGGCTGTGTACCCAGTCTTCGACGGTCAATACCGGAAAGTCGGCGCCGTAGGGCTTGCCGGTCGCCGGGTTCGGGCTGCTGGGGCCCGTGCTGCCGTTGCAGCCACCGAGGTTGTTCAGGCTGACCACGAAGAAGCGATTGGTGTCGATCGGCTTGCCCGGGCCGATGCAGCTGTCCCACCAGCCTGGCTTGCGGTCGGTGGCGCTGTGGTAGCCCGCGGCGTGGTGGTGACCCGACAACGCATGGCAGATCAGCACTGCGTTGCTCGCGGTGCTGTTGAGGGTGCCATAGGTTTCGTAGATCAGCTCGTAGGAAGCCAGCGACCGGCCACAGGCCAGGGCCAGCGGCTCATCGAATTGCACCAGCTGAGGTGTTACCAGACCGACGGAATCTTCGGGAAAGACAGTGGACATCGACCCTGCTCACGCGTGAATGAGGCGTAAGTCTAAAGACCGCTACCCCCAGCGGCAAGCAACAGCTTGCCGCTGGAGGTAAAGGCAGGATCAGATCATGCGCCACAGTTCCTGCGGCATGCCGGCATAGGCTGCCAGTGGGGGCATCACGAACGACTGGATCACCTGGATCGCCAGGAAAGCGAAGATCGGCGAAATGTCCATGCCGCCCAGGTTGGGGATCAGCTTGCGGAACGGCGCGAGCACCGGCTCGCTGATCTGGTAGGCGAGCTCGGCAGCCGGGTTATGGCTGTTGGGCGCGACCCACGAGACGATTACCATGACGATCATCGCGACCCAGAAGATCTTCAGGAACAGCGAGGTGATGCCGATGATCGCCCACATCAGCAGGGGCAGCACGTTGCCGAAGGTGCCATAGGTGACCATCAGCACGAAGGCCATCAGCAGCGCCTGGATGATGACCGCCAACAACAGGGATGAGGTGTCAAGGCCGGCAATGCTCGGCACGATGCGCCGGATGGGCTTGAGCAGCGGTTGGGTCGCGCGGACGGCGAACTGGCTCAGCGGGTTGTAGAAGTCGGCCTTGACCAGCTGCAGCACGAAGCGCAGCAGGACGATCACCAGATACAGGCTGACCAGGGTTTGCACCACGAAAATCATGGCGCCAGACAGTGCATTCATCTAGAGCTCCTTATTTGCCCAGTTGTTCGGCCAGCTCGGCGGAGCGCCGCGCGGCGGCTTCCAGTGCCTGCTCGACCAGGTGTTCGAATCCGTTGGCCTGAAACGACTTGATCGCCGCCTCAGTGGTGCCGGCAGGCGACGTCACGCGGCGGCGCAGCTCGGCTGCATCGACGTCGCTGGCCACCGCCATGTTCGCAGCGCCAAGGGCGGTCTGCAGGGTCAATTGCGAGGCCGTCTCGCGGGGCAGTCCGAGTTTCTCGCCCGCAGCAGTCATCGCCTCGATCAGCAGGAAGAAGTACGCCGGGCCACTGCCCGAAACCGCGGTCACCGCGTCCAGTTGCTGCTCTTGCTCCAGCCACAGGGCCAGGCCCACGGCCGTCAGCAGTTGCTCGGCCTGCTCGCGTTGGGCCGGGGACACCTCGGCGGTGGCATACAAGCCGCTGACGCCCTTGCGCAGCAGTGCCGGGGTGTTGGGCATGCAGCGCACGATCGGCTGGGCACCGAGCCAGGCGTTCATGCTGGCGCAGGTGATACCGGCGGCAATCGAGACGATCAGCTGGTTGGAGGCAAGGTGCGGTTGCAGGGCCAGGCACACGGCCTTCATGACCTGCGGCTTGACCGCCAGAACGACGACGTCGGCGCCGTCGATGGCCTGGGCGTTGTCTTCGAATACCTCGATACCGTGTTCGGCCTGCAGCCTGGTACGGGTCTCTGCACCGGGATCACTGGCACGGATCTGCGAAGCATCCAGGCCCTGGGCCCGCAGCCCGCCGATCAGACTGGCGGCCATGTTGCCGGCGCCAATAAAGGCAATACGCGTCTTGCTCATGTCAGGTCCTTGAGGGAAAGAGTGAGTAAAGCATGGTTCAGGCCGGGCCATAGTCACGCGCACCGAACAGGGCGGTGCCAATGCGGACCCAGGTCGCCCCTTGAGCAATGGCGGCTTCCAGATCGTGGCTCATGCCCATGGACAAGGTATCCAGGCCCAGGCCGAGGCGCTCCTGCAACTCGCGCAGGGCGGCAAATGCGGCTTCCTGGGTGGCGCGGTCATCAGTGGGCTCCGGAATCGCCATCAAGCCGCGCAGGCGCAGGCCAGGCAGGACGGCAACGGCGCTGGCGAGCGCAGGCAGCTCGGCAGGTTCGCAGCCCGACTTGCTCGCTTCACCACTGACATTGACCTGCAGGCAGATGTTGAGCGGCGCAAGATCGGCCGGGCGCTGCTCGGAAAGGCGTTGAGCGATCTTCAGGCGGTCCACGGAATGTACCCAATCGAAATGTTCGGCGATCGCTCGCGTCTTGTTCGACTGAATGGGGCCGATGAAGTGCCAGATCAAGGCCAGGTCGGACAATTCTTCCTGCTTGGCCAAGGCCTCTTGCAGGTAGTTCTCGCCCACGTCGCGCGCTCCAGCGGCAAAGGCTTCGCGAATTGCGTTCGCTGGTTTGGTCTTGCTCACGGCCAGCAGCTGCACCGTGGATGCGTCGCGCCCGGCCGCTTTCGCCGCGCTTTCGATACGGCTGGCAAGGGCAAGAATATTGTCTGCTATGGTGGACATTGATCGGCGCCGAGGGCTTCTGAAGACTGCGGCATTCTACCTGCTTGGCAGCCTTTGGGGAGTCTCATGGACGTGACCGAACTCTTGGCCCAGGCGGTTGGGGCACAGGCTTCGGACCTGCACCTGGCCGCGGGTGAAGCACCGATACTGCGCCTGGATGGCGATCTGCGGCGCCTTGACTTGCCGCCACTGGAGGCGACGGCCTTGCGTGAAGGGCTGGTGCAGTTGCTCGAGCAGGCCGGGCAGCCTTGGGCCGAAAAGGGCCGGGAGCTTGATGTGGCGCTGGAGTTACCCGGCCTTGGGCGCTTTCGCCTGAACCTGTATGAGCAGCTCAAGGGTCCTGCGGCCTGCTTGAGGGTCATTCCCTCGCGCGTGCCCACGCTGGCTGAATTGGGCCTCGAAGAAGTGTTTCGGCTCATTGCACGGTTCAGCAGTGGACTGGTGCTGGTCGGTGGCCCCACTGGCAGTGGCAAGAGCACCAGCCTGGCGGCCTTGGTCGATCAATTGAACCGGGAGCGCCCTCTGCACATCATCACGCTCGAGGACCCCATCGAAGTTATCCACAGCAGGCACCGCAGCCTGGTCAACCAGCGCGAGATAGGCCGCCACAGCCGTGACTTCGCCCAAGGCCTGCGCAGTGCCCTGCGCCAGGACCCCGACGTGATCATGATCGGCGAACTGCGCGACCTGGAGACCATCCGCCTGGCGCTGCGCGCCGCCGAAACCGGCCACCTGGTGCTGGCGACCGTGCACACGCGCTCGGCGGTCAGCAGCATCGATCGACTGGTCGAAGTCTTTGCCGCCGAAGAAAAGCCCTTGGTGCGGATGATGCTGGCCGAATCGCTGCGTCTGGTGGTCTCGCAACAGCTATTGAAGCGGATCGGCGGCGGCCGGGTAGCGGCCCGGGAAGTGCTGGTGGCCACGCCCGCCGTGCGCAACCTGATCCGCGAGGGGCGGATGGCGCAGTTGCCGTCGGCGATGCAGGGTGGGGCAGCCATGGGGATGCAGACACTGGAGGCGGCCTTGCGATGTCTGCTCGCCCAGGGGGTGATCGGCCCGGAACAGGTCCAGGCCCTCGGGGCAGGTTAGCGATTGACCAGGCGCAGCCCGCCCGGCTGCTCTTTAGGCAGCACGCGTTTGGCGACCACGTAGTGCTTCTTCCAGTACGGCTTGTTCAGCGTGTCGATGCTGACGCGCTTGCCACGGCGCGGAGCATGGATGAAGCGGTCGTTGCCCAGGTAGATGGCAACGTGATTGACCCTGCGGCTCTTGATGTTGAAAAAGATCAGGTCGCCAGGCTTCAGGTCCTTGCGTGCTACCTTGACGCCGTGGCCCTGGGCCATGGCGTTGGAGGTGCGCGGCAGGTCGACGTTCTGGACGTCGTTGAAGGCATACTTGACCAGCCCGCTGCAATCAAAGCCCTTGGCTGGAGTGCTGCCGCCCCAGCGATAGGGCGTGCCGAGCATGTTCACGGCGCGGCTGAGCACAGCGCTGCTCTGTTTGGCCGAGGCCGAGGCAACCGACAGGGTCACCGCCTTGGCCGCATTGGCCGGGCGAGCACGTTGGGTGACCTGCGGCGCAGGTGCACGCTTCACCATGGCGTTGGTGCTATAGGCGGTGAAGCCGTTGGGAAGACGTTGCTCACGATTGGTGGCGTGGGCGGCCAGGGGCAATAATAGGCAGAGGGTCAGCCATGTCTTGAACAAGGGTGGCATAGGCGAAGCTCTTGATTGTTGTGTTGATCTGTTGGCGCGCAACTTTATAACAGCTTTTTGATCAAAAAATGATCCGTCTGTCGATTGGAACACTGTCAACCGTCGCCACATCAACGAAAAGTCACATATTTCTTTAGAAAATTTTGAGCTAACCCGCGAGGGGCATCAATGAATACGTATCAACCTGCAGCACCGCAACACGACACACACAGCAAGATCATCGGTTATCTGCTGTGGATTTTCGGCTTCACCGGCTCGCACCGTTTCTACTACGGCAAGCCTGTGACGGGGACCCTGTGGTTCTTCACATTCGGTCTGCTGGGTATCGGCTGGCTGATCGACCTCTTTCTGATTCCCGCGATGGATCGCGAAGCAGACCGGCGTTTCCTGCCGGGCCGTCTGGACTACAACGTGGCGTGGTTGCTGCTGACCTTCACCGGGATCTTCGGCCTGCACCGCTTCTACCAGGCGAAATGGATTTCCGGCGTTGTCTATCTGTTCACCGGCGGCCTGTTCCTGGTCGGGGTGCTGTACGACTTCCTCACCCTCAACACCCAGATATCCGAGCGCAACAACCAATACCGCTGAATGCACAAAGGCCCTGCCGCCTTGAGGCGACAGGGCCTTTTCCCGGCGTTACTGCCGGATCTGCCGCTGCTGCAACAGCAGGTTGCTGAAGCCGCTGCCAGCCAGCTGCTTCTGCGCAACGGTCAGTTGTTCACGGTTGCTGAACGGGCCCACGAGCACGCGGTACCAGGTTTCATCCTTCACTGTTCCCGATTCCACCTTGACCGCCTGGCCGAGCAGGATGATCTGCGCACGGACCTTGTCGGCATCGGCCTGCTTGCGGAACGAACCAGCCTGCAGGAAGAACTGTGTGGTCGCGGCCGGCTTGACCACGGGGGGCGCCGGCGGTGGAGTCTCGCCCAGCAATGCGGCTTGAGCGCGCGCGGTGTCGATCTTCGCGGCTTCGGCAGGCGTCACCGGAGTGACCGGCTGCGCAGGAACGGGCGGGGTCTTCTCCGGGACCGCTTCGGGCGGCACGATGACCTCGGACTCGGGCAGCAGCGTATAGAAATCGTACTTGGGCTTGACCGGCTGCTGGGGGCTGGGCGCGGTCTTGTTGGCCTCGGCGATTTTCTCGGCCTTCTGCTGCTCGGGCTTGGTGCGCTGGATATCGGCACTGCCGGGTTCCAGCTTCATCAGGAAGACGATGAAAGCGCCTACGGACAGGCCGACAGCCAGCCAGATCCAGCCAGGGATCGGCGCTTTGGCCGGGGCCTGGTGCCGGCTGGCGCCGCGTTTGGGGGCGGGTTTTTTCTTGGCGGCCAACTTACATGCGCTCCAGTGTTTCCAGGCCGAGCAGCTCCAGGCCTTGCTTGAGGGTGCGGCCGGTCAGGGCGGCCAGGCGCAGGCGGCTCTGCTGTTGCTCGGGGGTTTCGGCGGCAAGGATCGGGCAGTTTTCGTAGAAGCTCGAGAACAGGCCGGCAACATCGTATAGATAAGTGCACAGCACGTGCGGGGTGCCCTTGTCGGCGACGCTGTTCAATACTTCGCCAAACTGCGCCAGGCGGGCCGCCAGGTCCTGCTCATGGGGCGCCTGCAGGACGATCTGGCCGTCAACCTCGTCGAAGCCTTTGCCCAGCTTGCGGAATACGCCGGCCACGCGGGTGTAGGCGTACAACAGGTACGGCGCGGTATTGCCTTCGAAATTGAGCATCAGCTCGAAGTTGAAGCTGTAGTCACTGGTGCGGTGCTTGGAGAGGTCGGCGTACTTGACCGCGCCGATGCCGACCACTTCGCCAATGGTGCGCAGTTCGTCCTCGGCCAGTGCAGGGTTCTTTTCCTTCACCAGGGCGTAGGCGCGCTCCGTGGCTTCGGTGAGCAGGTCGACCAGCTTGACGGTGCCGCCATCACGGGTCTTGAATGGGCGGCCGTCGGCGCCATTCATGGTGCCGAAGCCCATGTGCTCCATCTGCATCGGATGGCCGACGAAACCGGCGCGCCGCGCTACCTCGAACACCTGGTTGAAATGCAGGGCCTGGCGCTGGTCGACGAAGTAGAGTGCGCGATCGGCCTTCAGCACGTTGCTGCGATAGCGCACAGCGGCGAGGTCGGTGGTGGCATACAGGTAGCCGCCGTCGGCCTTCTGCACGATCACCGGCAGCGGCTCGCCCTCGGCGTTCTTGAACTCGTCAAGGAACACGCACTGCGCGCCCTGGCTTTCGACCAGCAGGCCGGCGGCCTTGAGGTCGGCGACTACATTGGCGAGGTCGGCGTTGTAGGCGCTTTCGCCCATGACGTCGGCCATGCTCAGCTTGACGTTGAGCAGCTCGTAGGTCTTCTGGCAGTGCGACAGGGAGATGTCCTTGAAGCGCGTCCACAGGGCCAGGCAGTCCGGGTCGCCAGCCTGCAGCTTGACCACCAGGCCGCGGGCGCGGGTGGCGAAGTCTTCCGATTCGTCGAAGCGTTTCTTCGCTGCACGGTAGAAGTTCTCGAGGTCCGAGAGTTCGTCGCTGGTGATCGGGTTTTCTTCGAGATAGGCCATCAGCATGCCGAACTGGGTGCCCCAGTCGCCCACGTGGTTCTGGCGGATCACCGTGTCGCCCAGGAACTCCAGCACTCGGGCGACGCTGTCGCCAATGATGGTCGAGCGCAGGTGGCCGACGTGCATCTCCTTGGCCAGGTTCGGGGCGGAGAGGTCGACCACCACCTTCTGCGCGGCACCCGCCTTGCGTACGCCCAGCGCGGCATCGGCCAGGGCTGCGTCGAGACGGTTGGCCAGGGCCTGGGTATTCTGGAAGAAATTGAGGAAGCCCGGACCTGCGATCTCGACCTTGGTGATGTCGTCGCTGGCCGGCAAGGCGTTGATCAGCTTTTCGGCCAGGTCGCGCGGCTTCATGCCGGCCGGCTTGGCCAGCATCATCGCGATGTTGCTGGCGAAGTCGCCGTGGGTCTTGTCCCGGGCGTTTTCCACCTGGATCGCCGGCGTCAGCCCTTCAGGCAGCACACCATCGGTGACGAGTTGGGTGAGGGCTTGCTGGATCAGCTGGCGAATGGTGTCTTTCATGGGATTCTCTTTTCAACCGCAAGCGCGGCAGCGCTTTGATGCGCAGGTGGAAAAACTGGGCATTATCCGTTGCTGGGGACGGGTTGCCAACCTTTGGCAGTCTCAAGCTTGCCGCTGCCCTTCAATAAAGATCCATCGGATCCACATCGACCGACCAGCGGACCTGCCGTCCTGACGGCATCTGCTCCAACAGCAGCAACCAGGCACTGATAAGGCGATGCAAGGGCGCGCGTGCGTTGGCCTGCAGCAACAGCTGCGCGCGAAACTTGCCCGCGCGCCGTTCCATGGGGGCAGGCACCGGGCCGAGCAGCTCGATCCCGCTCAGCCCGTGCTCGACCAGCAATCGCTCGGCGGCGGCGCAGGCTTCGTCCAGGAAGCTTTCGGCCTGGCCCGGCTTGTGCGCCTCGGCACGCAGCAGGGCGAGATGCGCGAACGGGGGCAGACCGGCTGCGCGGCGCTCGCTCAAGGCTTGCTCTGCAAAGGCGAAGTAGCCCTGCTCGGTCAGTTGCACCAGCAGCGGATGATCGGCCAGGTGGGTCTGGACAATGACCTTGCCGGGCTCTTCCGCACGTCCAGCCCGGCCCGCTACCTGGACGATCAGCTGGGCCATCCGCTCGGCGGCGCGAAAATCTCCGGAAAACAGCCCTCCATCGGCATCCAGGACAGCCACCAAGGTTACCCGGGGAAAATGGTGACCCTTGGCCAGCATCTGGGTGCCGACCAGGATGCACGGCTGGCCGCGCTGGATGGTGGTGAACAGGTTTTGCATCGCGTCCTTGCGCGAGGTGCTGTCACGATCGACCCGCAGCACTGGAAACTCCGGGAAAAGAATCTGCAAGCGCTCTTCGGCGCGCTCGGTACCGGCGCCCACGGGCCTCAGGTCCACATGATTGCACTGCGGGCACTGACGCGGCAGGCGCTCGTCGTACCCGCAATGATGGCAGCGCAGCACGCCAGAGCGTTGATGTACGGTCATGCGCGCATCACAGCGAGGGCATTCGCAGAGCCAGCCACAGTCGTGGCACAGCAAGGTCGGGGCAAAGCCGCGGCGGTTGAGGAATACCAGTACCTGCTGGCCGGCCGCCAGTGTCTGGCCGATGGCCTGCTGCAAGGGGCCGCTGATGCCGCTGTCCAAGGGACGGCTCTTTACGTCCAGGCGCAGGAAGCGTGGCTGGTGCGCCCCGCCAGCGCGCTGGTTCATGCGCAGCAGGCCGTAGCGGCCGGTGTGGGCGTTATGCAGACTTTCAAGCGAAGGGGTGGCCGAGCCCAGCAGGATCGGGATGTTCTCCTGGTGAGCCCGCACCAGCGCCAGGTCGCGGGCGTGATAGCGCAGGCCTTCCTGCTGTTTATAGGAGCCGTCGTGCTCCTCGTCGATGATGATCAGTCCAGGATTTTTCATCGGCGTGAACAGCGCCGAACGGGTGCCGATGATGATGTCGGCCTCACCGTCGCGCGCCGCCAGCCAGGCGTCGAGGCGCTCGCGGTCGTTGACCGCCGAGTGCAGCAAGGCGATACGGGCGTTGAAGCGCTGCTCGAAGCGCGCCAGGGTCTGCGGGCCGAGGTTGATTTCCGGGATCAGGATCAGCGCCTGCTTGCCCGCCTCGAGTGTTTCACGGATCAGCTGCAGGTAGACCTCGGTCTTGCCGCTGCCGGTGACACCGGCCAGTAAAAAGGCATGGAAACTGCCAAAGCTCGAGCGCACCGCACTGAATGCCGCCTGTTGCTCATCGTTCAGCCGCAGCTCCGGTTGGGCCAGCCAGCGCTCGTGACGAGCCTGGGGCAGGTGGCGGCGCACCTCGACCTGCACCAGCTCCTTGGCCAGCAGCAGGTCGAGGCTGTCCTTGCTCAGGCCCAGCTTGGTCAGTACGGCGTGGGCCACCCCGTGGGGATGCTGACCCAAGGTCTGCAACGCTTCTCGCTGGCGGGGCGCGCGCGCGATGCGTGGGTCGTCCATGCGTGCACCGGGGGCGATCTGCCAGAACCGCTCTTGCCGCGCCTCGGCTGGCTCGCCCTGGCGCAGCAGCGTCGGCAGGGCCCAGCTAAGGGTGTCCCCGAGGCTGTGCTGGTAGTACTGGGCTGTCCACAGGCACAGCCTGAACAGCGCCGGCGGCACCGGCGAGACGGGGTCCAGCACGGCCACGGCCGGCTTGAGCTTGTCGGCCGGCACTTCGCTCTCGGCACACACCTCTACCAGCACGCCGATCATCTCGCGGCGGCCAAACGGCACGCGTATGCGCATGCCCGGGGTCAGGGCCTGGCGCGCCATGCTTGCTGTGGCCCGGTAGTCGAACAGGCGACGCAGGGGCGAGGGCAAGGCTAGGCGCAGGATGACGTCGGACACGCGAGAGGCTCTCTGGCAGGGTTGTCGGGAATCCGGCGAGCCTAGCAGACGACGGTCGGTGCAAGCGACAACTTGCGCTGACGGCAGGCTCTGGTATTATTCGCCGCCTGATTACGTGCGGTATTCAACAATGGTGTTGGATGGCGGCACGCAGCTGAGGAAGCGACCATGAAAGACAATATTCACCCGAATTACGAAGTAGTTGCAGTCACCTGCAGCTGCGGCAGCAAGTTCGAAACTCGTTCGACCCTGGCCAAGCCACTGTCGATCGACGTGTGCTCGCAGTGCCACCCGTTCTACACCGGTAAGCAGAAAGTGCTGGACACCGGCGGCCGCGTACAGAAGTTCGCAGACCGCTTCGGCATGTTCGGTGCCAAGAAGTAAGAATGCGCAGGGCGAATCCTTCGGGCTTCGCGTTGTTGCTGAAAAAAGCGCCCCTTGTGGGCGCTTTTTTTATGGGCGCGATCTGGCATCTGCCGGCCCTGGCTTTCTGTCCGCTGCCCGAGCGGGCGCAGCAGGTGGCGGTGCGCCAGGTGATCGATGGCGATACGGTGCGCCTGACAGACGGCCGCAGTGTTCGCCTGATCGGTATCAATGCCCCGGAAATCGGCCGTAAAGGACGTATCAGCGAACCGTTTGCCGACGCTGCCCGGCGAAGATTGCAGGCGCTGGTCAAGGCCAGCGACGGCAAGGTGGGGCTGGTGCGTGGCGTTCAGGGGAAGGACAAGTACGGCCGTACCCTGGCGCATCTCTACGGGCGCAACGGCGACAATCTTGAAGCGGTCTTGCTTGGCGAGGGGCTCGGCTATCGCGTGGCAGTGGCACCGAACGTTCGGCTGGCGGGCTGTCAGCACTCCGCCGAACAGGCAGCACGCAAGGCGAGGTCAGGGCTCTGGCGGCACTCACCTGTGCAGCGTCCTGCCGACATACGGCACTCAGGCTTCGCCGTGGTTGCGGGGCGAGTACAGAAGATCGAGCGTAACAGGGGCGGTATCTGGCTCGAACTTGATAGCGCGATGGTCCTTCAGGTGCCTCCACGTCTGCAACGCGCTTTCCCTGCGCGATTCGTGAATGACCTCAAGGGACGTCAGGTCGAAGCCCGCGGTTGGGTCACCGATCGCTCCCGCAAGGGTGGCCTCAAGCCAGGCCAGCGACGCTGGCTGTTGCCGCTTACCGATCCCAGCATGCTGCAACGCGACTAGACTCAAAGTCTCTGGTTTCTTCAGCTTGCTCTGAATGCATCCCTGGAATCGTGCAAATAATGTAGACATTACGATATAAGATTGTACACAATGTGCTCGTTATGCCGCGTGGGTAATAGCGTAAAGTCGTAGGTCCAAGGCCTTGACACAAGTGACCGGGCAGTCTTGTCGCTCCCGGGCACTTTGCGTATCCTCGGCGGTCCGTCAGAACAGCTAAATAGCGGAATGCCCACCATGTCAGACTTGAAAACCGCCGCTCTCGAATATCACGCCCAGCCTCGTCCGGGTAAACTGAGCGTCGAGCTCACCAAACCGACCTCCACCGCCCGCGACCTGTCGCTGGCCTACAGCCCAGGTGTTGCCGAGCCTGTACGCGAGATCGGTCGTGATCCGGAACTCGCCTACAAATACACTGGCAAGGGCAACCTGGTCGCAGTGATTTCCGACGGTACCGCCATTCTAGGCCTGGGTAACCTCGGCCCACTGGCTTCCAAGCCGGTCATGGAAGGCAAGGGCGTTCTGTTCAAGCGTTTCGCCGGCATCGACGTTTTCGACATCGAAGTCGAATCCGAAAGCCCGCAAGCCTTCATCGACACCGTGCGCCGCATCTCCATCACCTTCGGCGGCATCAACCTCGAAGACATCAAAGCACCAGAGTGCTTCGAGATCGAGCGCACCCTGATCGAGCAGTGTGACATCCCGGTTTTCCACGATGACCAGCACGGCACCGCGATCGTCACCGCCGCCGGCATGATCAACGCCCTGGAAATCGCAGGCAAAACCCTCGAAGACGCGAAAATCGTCTGCCTGGGCGCCGGCGCTGCCGCCATCTCCTGCATGAAGCTGCTGGTCAGCATGGGCGCGAAGGTCGAGAACATCTTCATGATCGACCGCAGCGGTGTGATCCATGCTGGCCGCGACGACCTGAACCAGTACAAGGCCGTGTTCGCCCATGCCACCGACAAGCGCACCCTGGCTGACGCCCTGGACGGTGCCGATGTGTTCGTCGGCCTGTCCGGCCCGAACCTGCTGAGCGCCGAAGGCCTCAAGTCGATGGCGCCAAACCCGATCGTCTTCGCCTGCTCCAACCCGGATCCGGAGATCTCCCCGGAACTGGCTCACGCCACCCGCAGCGACGTGATCATGGCCACCGGTCGTTCCGACTACCCGAACCAGGTCAACAACGTCCTGGGCTTCCCCTTCATCTTCCGCGGCGCCCTGGACGTACGCGCCAAGCGCATCAACGAAGAAATGAAGATCGCCGCCGCCAACGCCCTGAAAGACCTGGCCAAGCTGCCGGTACCGAAGGAAGTCTGCGAAGCGTATGGCGTTGACTCCCTGGAATTCGGCCGTGAGTACATCATTCCGAAGCCGATGGACGCACGCCTGATCACCCTGGTATCCGATGCCGTGGCCAAGGCCGCGATCGAGACCGGTGTGGCGACCCTGCCGTATCCGACGAACTACCCGCTCAAGAGCGTGGATGACGTGTTCAACGGCTGAGCCGTTGTAGCGTGAAATGAAAAGCCCCGGCTTGTGAGAGCCGGGGCTTTTTTGTGCTTGCTGGGTGGCTTATGCCGCCGAGGCCTAGAACAGATCTATCGGCGCCGCTTCATCCGCTGGCAGGGGGCTGCCGGGTGCTGCGCCATTGCCCAGTTCGTTCACCGATGGCGGCGAGTCCTCGGCCTTGAACAACTCGAAGTAGGCGTTCGGGGTGCTCGGTGTGGCGGCACGGCCGCTGATGGGGTCGACGCGCAGGCTGAGGATGCCTTCTGGCTCTGCCGGGGTATGGGCGGGCTTGTCCTTGAGGGCGGCACCCATGAAGCTCATCCAGATCGGCAAGGCCACGGTGCCGCCGTACTCGCGGCGGCCGAGCGTCTCAGGCTGGTCGAAACCGCTCCACACGGTGGTGACGTAGTCAGCGTTGTAGCCGGAGAACCAGGCGTCCTTGGACTCGTTGGTGGTACCGGTCTTGCCCGCCAGATCAGTACGGCCCAAGGCCATGGCGCGTCGGCCGGTGCCACGCTTGATCACGTCCTGCAGCATGCTGGTGAGGATGTAGGTGGTGCGTCCATCGATGATGCGTTCGGCAACAGCCGGGACCTGGAACGCGCCGCCGGGCTGATCGGTCGTGGCCGCTGCTTCGCCTGGAGGCTGGATGTCGATCGGCTGCTCTGGCGCGGCCAGACCGGCCTGGTCCTGGGTGCCCTGGGGCACGCTGGGCGGGTTGGCGGTGAAGAGGTTCTCGCCACTGCGACTGTCGATGCGGTCGATCAGGTATGGCGTGATCTTGTAGCCGCCATTGGCGAAGGTGCTCCAGCCCGTGGCGATTTCCATCGGAGTCAGCGTGGCGGTACCCAGGGCTAGCGACAGATTGCGCGGCAGGTCCTGCTTGTTGAAGCCGAACTTGGAAATGTAATCGATGGTGCGGTCGACACCCATGGCCTGCAACAGGCGGATCGATACCAGGTTGCGCGACTTGTACAACGCTTCGCGCATGCGGATCGGACCGAGGAAGGTATTGGTATCGTTCTTCGGGCGCCAGACCTTGTCCAGGTACTCGTCGACGAACACGATCGGTGCGTCGTTGACCAGGCTTGAGGCGGTATAGCCGCTGTCCAGCGCGGCGCTATAGACGAACGGCTTGAAGCTCGAGCCCGGCTGGCGCTTGGCCTGCATGGCGCGGTTGTAATTGCTCTGTTCGAACGAGAAGCCACCGACCAGCGCACGGATCGCGCCATTGTTGGGGTCAAGGGTCACCAGCGCACTTTGCGCGCCCGGCACCTGGCTGAACTTCAGGCTGCCGTCATCAAGGCGCTGCAACCGCACCAGGTCGCCCACCTGGGCAACGTCGGAGGGTTGCTGAGGTGCGCGGCCCTGGCTGTTGTTGTTGAGGTAGGGGCGAGCCCACTTCATGGTTTCCCAGGCGACGGTTTCATCCTTGCCCGACCGGGTCAGGACCGTGAGACCGGCCTTGTCCACCTGGGTAACGATGGCAGGCTCCAGGCCGCCGAGCGGACGCTGACGAGACATTTCCTGCAGCCAGGCCTCGCGGGTCTTGCCTGGGAAGCGGGTTTCCGGACCCCGGTAGCCGTGGCGTTCGTCGTAGGCGGTAAGGCCATCGAGCACGGCGCGGTTGGCCATGTCCTGCAGGTTGCTCGGCACCGTGGTGGTGACGCGAAAACCTTCGGTATAGGCCTCGCTGCCGTAGCGGCCGACCATTTCGGCGCGGGCCATTTCAGCGATATATGGAGCGTTTACCTCGGGAGCAGGCACGTGGTAGCTGGCATTCAACTTCTCCGCCAGCGCAGCCTTGTAGCTCGCTTCGTCGATCTTGCCAAGCCTGTACATGCGGCCGAGGATCCAGTCGCGACGTTCTTTCGCGCGTACCGGGTTGGCGAGGGGATTGAACCGCGAGGGCGCCTTGGGCAGGCCGGCGATCATGGCCATCTGCGCGAGGCTTACGTCGCGAATCGACTTGCCGTAGTACACCTGCGCCGCCGCATCGATGCCGTAGGCGCGGTTACCCAGGTAGATCTTGTTGACGTAGAGCTCAAGGATCTCGTCCTTGGTCAGCTGGCGCTCGATCTGCAGGGCCAGCAGAATTTCCGTGGTTTTGCGTGAGAAGCTTCGTTCGCTGCTCAGGAAAAAGTTCTTCGCCACCTGCATGGTGATGGTGCTGCCACCGGTCTGGATATGCCCGGTCTTGACCAGTTGCGTGGCCGCCCGCATCAGGCTGCTCGGGTCGACGCCGTAATGATTGAGGAAATTATCGTCCTCGGCTGACAGAAGCGCCTGAATGAACTGTGGGGGAATTTCCGCGAATCGAATCGGCGAGCGGCGCATCTCGCCAAACTCGGCAATCAACTTGTCGTCGCTGCTGTAGACCCTCAGCGGAATCTGCAACTGGATGCTTCGGAGCGAGTCGACGGACGGCAGGGTGGGGCTAAGATACAGAAACGCGCCGCTCACACCGAGTACGAGCGCGCAGATGACTGCGACGAAAGACCACCAGAAGAACTTCAGCAGGCGTATCAAGGCTTTTGGGTGTCCAGGTTGAAGAGTGGGTTGCACGCGGTCCGGCGGACAGGGAAAAAACGCTGGGCATTATAAGCATTTTTGCCCCCTCCGGGTGACCGGCGGGGAGGTGCGTGGATCGCGGCAGCCTTCAAGGCGCTTGGCGATCGATGGCTATTTGCGGTGACAAAAAGGGATAAACGATGCTTGGACGCCTCGGCAAGGATGCCGGTTCACTCCTCGGGCTGGAAATAGCCCCGGACTCCATTCGAATGCTTCAATTACAGCGCCGGCGCGGGCATTGCCAAGTCAGCGCCTGGGCGCTGGAACCGCTCGATGGCGGTCCGCTGCGCGACGCTTGGGCCAGCGATCCGGCACCCGTGGTAGCCGCCTTGCGCAGGGCCCACCAGCGCACGGGAAGCAAGCAGCGGCGAGTGGCCATCGCACTGCCTGGATCACAGGTCATCAGCAAGGTCCGCCGTTTGTCGGCGGGTCTCAACGATGTGCAGATGGAAGCGCAAGTGCTGGCCGAAGCTGACCAGTTCATACCCTTTCCCCTCGATGATACCGCGCTGGATTTCCAAGTGCTGGGGCCTAGCCTCGATCAGCCAGGCTGGGTTGACGTAGCGGTCGCCGCCTGTCGGCAAAGCCATCTTGATCCGCTGGAGCAGATCCTCGCGCAGGCGGGCCTGCAGGCGCGGCTGGTGGATGTCGACAGCCTGGCGTTGCAGCGCGTCTTGCCCAGCGCGCCGCAGACCCGGGCTGTGGTGCAACTGGAGATGGGCCGGGTGGTACTGCATGCATGGCACGCAGGTCCGATCCCCATGCGCCAGGAGCTGCACGCGGTGCCGATAACGCCGGAGAGCATCGAGCAGTGGCTCCGATGTGTATTGCAGGGTGCGCGGGTCGATGTCCTGCTGTTGGCCGGTGCCGGGGGCGCTTGCGCAAGTTTGCGCGGATTCCTGCAGGACCGCCTGGGCATCCCCACGCGAAGGCTTGAGCCGCTGACAGGGCTCGATCTGACGGCCTTGCCAGACGCCGATGACCTCACGCTGGCGCGGGGGGCAATGGCCACGGCCTGCGGTCTGGCCATGGGAGGGCTGCGCTGATGCTGCGACTGAACCTGCTGCCTTGGCGGGAGCGCCGACGCCTGGCCGCAGTCCGCCGCCTCCAGGCTTCGCTGGTGGCCGCCGCGCTGTTGGCGCTCTGTGGTGTCCTGGCGCTTGACCAGATCGGGCGCCAGCGCTTGCAGCTACAGGCTCTGGCCCACGATCGTGCCCAGGCGGAGCTGGTAACGCTGGAGCGGCGGTTGTCCGAAATGGCCGCCCTCGAACAGACTCTTGCCGACGTGCATGAGGAGCAAGCCGTGCTTGCTGGCTTGCGCGCTGGGAAGGGCGATGCGTTGGCCTTTTTCGAGCAACTTGAGCAAGTATTGCCCGAGGGGGTCTATCTGACGGGCCTGGCACTCAAGGGCGCTGACGTGCAGTTGCAGGGCATCGCCACGTCGGGGAGCCTGGTAGCCCAACTGATGCGCAGCCTGCAGACCGCACCGTTGCTGCATGAGGTCGATCTGCAGCAGTTGCGTAGCGAACCCAGGGGCGAGGCTTTCCGCTTGTCGGCCAGGATGCTGGCGCCCGGATCATGAGCTTCAGTCTGCATCCCGACTGGCAAGGGCTTGCCGAGCGTTCAACGCTGTTCAAGGCCGCTTTGCTGGCGTTGGTAATACTGGGTGTGCTGGGGCTCGGATACTGCGTGCGGCTTGATGCATTGCGCGTGGAGCTGGACATAGCTGCCGGTCATGCCCGGGATCTGCACGCGCAGCGGATGGGCAAAGACCAGCAGGCGCGGCGGTTCACCGAGTTGCAGGCCGCACTGGAGTGCTCACGCCAGCAGCTGCAGGACACCCGTTGGCGGCTCGCGGCCGGTGGAGACATGGCCGAGCTGCTTGAAGACCTCTCCAGGCTGGGGCGTGAGCATGGCCTGCTGTTCGAGCAGGTTGACGCGCTGGAGTCGTCCGACGGCGCTGGGTATCGAACGGTCCCCCTGACCTTGCAAATGGTCGGCCGCTACCCGGCCCTGCGCCTGTGGCTTGACCAATGGCTGGGCCAACTGCGGCTGCTGCGCGTGCAACACTTGCGTATTGGCGCGGTGGACGGAGAGACGGGCCGGCTGCGCATGCATATGGCCGTCAACGCCTACCATGCGGACCAACAGGGTCTCGGAATCCCGCGGTCACTGGCTGCCGAGGCCGCTCGTGGCGAAGGCCGGTTGCCGGTCATCGACCCGTTCCGTCGAAAGACTGGGCAGGTCATCGCCAACTCGCTTGCAAGCGTTCCACTCGAACAGCTGGAGATGGTCGGCAGCCTTGCCCGGCATGGCGAGCACCAGGCGTTGCTGCGCTTGGCCGGCGCGGTGCATCGGGTGCGAGTAGGGGACCCAGTCGGAGGTGCCGGGGGCCGGGTCAGTCGGATAGACGAACAGCAGGTAGAAGTGCTTGAACCGGGGTTTGTCGAGGGCCAGGGCTGGCTGGAGCAAGCGCGGTATCTCGTTCTCAGGAAGAGAACGGTCATGGAGGTCACGGATGAGCTTGAAGGGCATGGCGATGATGGTGTTGCTGGCAACCTTGCCGATGCGGGCAACGACGGCGACACAGGTCACAGCGGATGAGCTGCTGTCGTTGAACTTCCAGGACGTGGAGGTGCGTTCGGTGTTGCAGGTGCTTGCAGACTTTGCCGGAATCAACCTGGTGGCCAGTGACTCGGTGCAAGGCAATATCACCCTGCGCTTGCAGGACGTGCCCTGGGAGCGGGCGTTGGACCTGGTGCTGCGCAGCAAAGGGCTTGGCAGGCGGGAGGAGGGCAACGTGATGCTGGTCGCGCCCGCTGCCGAGCTGGCCGAACAGGCGCGGGAGGCCCGGCTCGGCCTCGAGCTGGACGCCCAGTTGCAGCCGTTGCAGCGCGAGCTGCTGCCTATCCATCATGCCAACGCCGGTGATCTCGCCGAGCTGCTGCTCGCCGCATTGGCCGACGATGGCATTCTCGCCGGCCGCGGCAGCCTGAGCGTCGATGCGCGTACCAACACGCTGGTAGCCACCCAGCCCGTCGACCGGCTCGTCGAGCTGCGCCAGCTGGTGGCGCAGCTCGACGTCCCGCTGCGCCAGGTGATGATCGAGGCGCGCATCGTCGAGGCCAATGTCGATTATGAGCGCAGCCTGGGTGTGCGCTGGGGGCGGTCGCTCAAGCCTGGGGGCAGCGGCCTGGGTGGCGATGTGTTCGTTGACCTGGGCGCCGAACGAGCTGCCGCCAGCGTTGGGGTCGGGCTGCTGCGCAGCGATGTGCTGCTCGACCTTGAGCTCAGCGCCATGGAAAAAAGCGGCAACGGCGAAATCATCTCACAGCCCAAGGTGGTCACTGCGGACAAGGAAACTGCCAGGATTCTCAAGGGCACAGAGGTGCCATATCAGGAAACCAGCGGCAGCGGTGCCACGTCGATCTCGTTTCGCGAAGCGTCGCTCTCCCTTGAGGTGACGCCGCAGATAACTCCGGGCAACCGGGTGATCATGGCGGTAAAGGTGACCAAGGACGAGCCTGACTACCTCAATGCACAGGGCAACGTACCGGCAATCCGCAAGAACGAGGTCAATGCAAAGGTCAGCGTGGGCGATGGCCAGACCATCGTCATCGGCGGCGTCTACTCGACGGTGCAAAGTAATGTAGTCGACAAGGTGCCATTTCTGGGCGATCTGCCGTATGTTGGGCGGCTGTTTCGACGCGATGCATTACAAGAGAAAAAATCCGAGCTGCTGGTCTTCCTGACTCCGCGTATCATGGGTGACCAGGCGATTGCTGTGAGTCGTTGATTCTGTGCGAAATTTGATACTTGTAGGGCCGATGGGCGCTGGCAAAAGCACCATTGGGCGCCTGTTGGCCAAAGAGCTGCGCCTGCTGTTCAAGGATTCCGACAAGGAAATCGAACTGCGAACCGGCGCCAATATCCCGTGGATCTTCGACAAGGAAGGCGAGCCGGGCTTTCGCGACCGCGAGCAGGCGATGATTGCCGAACTCTGCGGCCTCGATGGCGTGGTGCTGGCCACTGGTGGCGGAGCCGTGATGCGTGAGGCCAATCGCCGTGCGCTGCATGCCGGCGGACGGGTCGTCTACCTGCACGCGTCGGTCGAGCAGCAGGTGGGACGCACTGCCCGCGACCGCAACCGGCCCTTGCTGCGAACCGCCAATCCCGAGGCAACCTTGCGCGCCTTGCTGGAGACGCGCGACCCGCTGTACCGCGAGATCGCCGATCTGGTGGTGGAAACCGACGAGCGGCCGCCACGCATGGTAGTGCTCGATATCCTGGATCGCTTGCAGCAGTTGCCCCCCCGATAAGCCGGGACTATTCTCGGCGACCTGCCAAGCCGAGGCGGGGCTCAACGTTACCGCGCGGGTCGAGCGTCGATGCCGCGCCCTAGTTCATTGTGGGGATACATGCAGACACTTAAGGTCGACCTGGGCGAACGTAGCTACCCGATCTACATTGGCGAAGGCTTGCTGGACCAGTCCGAGCTGCTGGCCCCGCACATCGCGGGGCGGCAGGTTGCCATCGTCTCCAACGAGACTGTCGCGCCCCTCTATCTCGAACGTCTGTCCCGTACCCTGGGCGCCTATTCGGTATTGCCCGTGGTGCTGCCCGACGGCGAGGCCTACAAGAACTGGGAAACCCTGCAACTGATCTTCGACGCGCTGCTGACTGCGCGGCATGACCGGCGCACCACGGTTGTCGCCCTCGGCGGCGGCGTCATCGGTGACATGGCGGGGTTCGCGGCGGCCTGTTATCAGCGTGGCGTGGACTTTATCCAGGTGCCGACCACCCTGTTGTCCCAGGTCGATTCCTCGGTGGGTGGCAAGACCGGCATCAATCATCCGCTGGGCAAGAACATGGTCGGGGCGTTCTACCAGCCCAACGCCGTGCTGATCGACACCACCAGCCTGGCCACCTTGCCAGAGCGCGAGCTGTCGGCGGGCCTGGCGGAAGTCATCAAGTACGGCCTGATCTGCGATGAGCCCTTCATGGGTTGGCTCGAAGAACACATGACAGCGCTGCGCGGGCTCGATACCGCTGCGCTGACCGAGGCCATTCGCCGCTCCTGCGCCGCCAAGGCGGCTGTGGTTGGCGCGGACGAACGTGAGTCGGGCGTGCGGGCCACACTGAACCTGGGCCACACCTTTGGCCATGCCATCGAAACCCACATGGGCTATGGCGTCTGGCTGCACGGTGAAGCGGTGTCGGCAGGCACCGTCATGGCGCTGGAGATGTCGATGCGCCTGGGCTGGATCGACCAGCAGGCGCGTGATCGCGGTATTCGCCTGCTCAAGGATGCAGGTTTGCCGGTGGTGCCGCCAGAGGAAATGACCCCGGCGCATTTCATGGAGCATATGGCAGTCGACAAGAAGGTCCTCGATGGCCGCCTGCGCCTGGTGCTGTTGCGCCAGTTGGGCGAGGCCGTGATCACCGACGACTATCCGAAAGAGATTCTTCAGGCCACCCTGGCCGCGGATTACCGCGCGATTGTGGCCCAGCTTTGAGGTTGTGACAGCGCGATGACTAGTTTGCATGCCGATGAGGCCTTTCTTGGCCACTACCAGTTGAACCACGACCCGTTTGCAGCTCGGGTACCAGGTTTCAAGTTCTTTCCGGCCCAGCGCAAACCGGTGCTGGGGCAATTGCATCACCTGGCACGTTACAGCCAGCTGATGCTGGTGGTCACAGGCCCCTTGGGCAGCGGCAAGACGCTGTTGCGCCAGGCCCTGGTGGCCAGCACGAACAAGCAATCGGTGCAGAGCGTGGTGGTATCCACCCGTGGCGTGACCGATGCGGCCAGCGTTCTGGGGCAGGTGGCCCAGTCGCTAAAGGTCGCCCAGGCGGAAGTCACCCCCATCCTCAGCCAAGTGGTCCAGCTGGCGCTGACCGGCCAGGAAGTCTATTTGCTGGTGGATGATGCGGAACAACTCGACGAGTCGGCACTCCAAGCGTTGCTGGAGCTGGCGGCGGGCACTCCTGAAGGGCGTCCGCACGTGTTCCTGTTTGGCGAACCCTCACTGATCGCTGACCTGGATGAGCTCAATGCGGATCAGGAACGTATCCATGTCATCGAGCTTGCCCCATACAGCGAAGAAGAGACCCGCGAGTACCTCGAACAGCGCCTGGAAGGCGCCGGGCGGGGAATCGAGGTGTTCACCCGTGAGCAGATCGCCGAGATCCACGAACACTCCGATGGCTGGCCTGGGGCAATCAACCAGGTCGCCCGTGATACCTTGATCGAAGCCATGCTCGCCAGCCGTAACTCGGCCAAGCGACCATCCATGGGGTTCAATATGCCTAAGAAACACGTACTGGCACTGTCCGCTGTCGTTGTCGTCGCTGTTGCCGCAGCGGTGCTGATGCCCAAGAAAGGTGACCAGGCGCCGACCGATGCACCTGCGCAGCAGGCTCAGCTGCCGCTGGGTGAGGGCACGCCTGGCAATGCCCAATCCAACAACGGCAATCCCGCCATCGAATTCTCCGGCTCGTCGCAGCCGCGGCCCCTACCCCTGGAAGGCCAGTCGCAGCCAGTGATGCGCGAGCCGCTGGCCCAGGCCGCGGGCATGGGCGAGGGTGAAGAAAGCAGCCCGGCTGGCGAGACCGCGCTGCAGCCACCGACCGTCACCACTACCGCGCCGCCTCAGGGCATGGCGGCAGGCCCTGCTCCCACCCAGGCGCCTGCGGCCCAGCCTGTACAGCCGACAGTGCCTGCCGAGAAACCGGCAGCGGCGCCGCCAGCCAAGCCAGTCGCACCCGCTGCGAAACCCGCGCCGGCGCCAGCTCCGACCCAGATTGCCAGCGCCAAGCCTGCCCAGGCGGCGGCTGCCGGTGGCGGCTGGTATTCGGCTCAGAAACCGGGCAACTACGTTGTGCAGATCCTTGGCACCAGCTCGGAGACATCGGCACAGTCGTATGTCAAAGCGCAGGGTGGCGAGTATCGCTATTTCAAGAAGACCCTGCAGGGCAAGCCGCTTTACGTGGTCACATACGGCAGCTTCGCCAGCCGTGATGCAGCATTGGCTGCAATCAAAAACTTGCCAGCGAAGGTCCAGGCTGGTAAACCTTGGCCTCGTACTGTCGCCAGCGTCCAACAAGAGCTCGCGACAGCTCGCTGAGATCCCTTCCGGGCGGCATCACCCCCGCCGCCCTGTTGCTGAGCGACTCCTGAATTTCGTCAAGCCTGCTGCGCTAAAGCGCGGCAGGCTTGTCTGTCCCAGACTGCCGGCCACAAGCCTCTGTTGCAGTCCAGGCTGAAACGCTTCAGACTCCGGCTGTTCCATAACACGGCAGCAGCCTAAAAACATTCAAAATTGCGACACAAGCTTTCAATGGTGCGCCATGAAAATTTGTGAGCGCGCCCGTCGCTGTGCAACAATGGTTGCCCATGACCACCGCAAAAAGCTGGCATTTGATCGGCGTGGATGGTAAGTGGTTGTACTAAAAGAAGATTTGCCTTCGTCGAGAGGCGAACCTGGTGAGAAAGTGTCTATGAAAACAGGTCTGTACCATCCCGAAGAATTCAAGGATAACTGTGGTTTCGGCCTGATTGCCCACATGACGGGCGAACCGAGCCACCACCTTTTGCAAACTGCCATGCAGGCGCTGACGTGCATGACCCACCGTGGTGGGATCAATGCTGACGGCAAGACCGGCGACGGCTGCGGCCTGCTGATGCAAAAGCCTGATCGTTTCCTGCGCGCCAAGGCCCAGGAGCACTTTGCCGTCGAGCTGCCCAAGCAGTACGCCGTCGGCATGGTGTTTTTCAATCAGGATCCGGTGCGCGCCGAAGCCGCCCGTGCCAACATGGACCGCGAAATTCTCGCGGCCGGCCTGCAACTGGTGGGCTGGCGCAAGGTGCCGATCGATACCAGCGTCCTCGGTCGCCTGGCCCTCGAACGCCTGCCGCAGATCGAGCAGGTGTTCATCGCCGGCGATGGCCTGAGCGACCAGGAATTTGCCATCAAGCTGTTCAGCGCCCGTCGGCGCTCCTCGGTGGCCAATGCCGAAGACAGCGATCACTACATCTGCAGCTTCTCGCACAAGACCATCATCTACAAAGGCCTGATGATGCCGGCAGACCTTGCCGCCTTCTATCCAGACCTGGGCGATGAGCGCCTGCAGACCGCGATTTGCGTGTTCCACCAGCGCTTCTCCACCAATACCCTGCCGAAATGGCCGCTGGCGCAGCCATTCCGTTTCCTCGCCCATAACGGCGAGATCAACACCATCACCGGTAACCGCAACTGGGCGGTGGCCCGTCGCACCAAGTTCACCAACGAGCTGATCCCCGACCTCGAGGAACTCGGCCCGCTGGTCAACCGCGTGGGCTCCGACTCCTCGAGCATGGACAACATGCTCGAGCTGATGGTCACCGGTGGCATCGACCTGTTCCGCGGCGTGCGCATGATCATTCCGCCAGCGTGGCAGAACGTCGAGACGATGGACGCGGACCTGCGCGCCTTCTACGAATACAACTCCATGCACATGGAACCGTGGGACGGCCCGGCTGGCGTGGTCATGACCGAAGGCCGCCACGCGGTCTGCCTGCTTGACCGCAACGGCTTGCGCCCGGCGCGCTGGGTCACCACCACCAACGGCTATATCACCCTGGCGTCGGAAATCGGCGTGTGGGACTACAAGCCCGAGGACGTTATCGCCAAGGGCCGCGTGGGTCCGGGCCAGATCTTTGCCGTCGATACCGAAACCGGCCAGATCCTCGACACCGATGCGATCGACAACCGCCTCAAGTCGCGCCATCCGTACAAGCGCTGGTTGCGCCAGAACGCCATGCGCATCCAGGCGACCCTCAGCGACGACCAGGGCCCGGCGAGCTACGACGCCGACCAGCTCAAGCAGTACATGAAAATGTTCCAGGTCACCTTCGAGGAGCGTGACCAAGTGCTGCGCCCGCTCGGCGAGCAAGGCCAGGAAGCCGTAGGCTCAATGGGCGATGACACGCCGATGGCGATTCTGTCCCAGCGCGTGCGTTCGCCTTACGACTACTTCCGCCAGCAGTTCGCGCAGGTCACCAACCCGCCGATCGACCCGCTGCGCGAAGCAATCGTGATGTCGCTGGAGATCTGCCTGGGCGCCGAGCGCAACATTTTCCAGGAGTCCCCGGAACATGCGTCGCGGGTTATCCTCAGCTCCCCAGTCATCTCGCCGGCCAAGTGGCGCTCGTTGATGAACCTGGAGCGCGAAGGCTTCGATCGCCAGCTGATCGACCTCAACTACGAGCAAGGCCTGGGCCTGGAAGCGGCCATTCGCAACATTGCCGATCAAGCCGAGGAAGCGGTGCGGGCCGGCAAGACCCAGTTGGTACTGAGCGACCGCAACATCGCCCCGGGCAAGTTGCCGGCGCATGCGTCGCTGGCCGTTGGTGCGGTTCACCACCGACTGACCGAACAGGGCCTGCGCTGCGACAGCAACATCCTGGTCGAGACCGCCACCGCCCGTGACCCGCATCACTTTGCCGTGCTGCTCGGCTTTGGTGCCTCGGCCGTCTACCCATACCTGGCCTATGAAGTGCTGGCCGACCTGATCCGTACCGGCGAAGTGCTGGGCGATCTGGATGAAGTCTTCAAGTACTACCGCAAAGGCATCTCCAAGGGTCTGCTGAAGATCCTCTCGAAGATGGGCATCTCTACCGTCGGCTCTTACCGCGGCGCGCAGCTGTTCGAAGCTGTCGGCCTGTCGGATGAAGTGGTCGGCATGAGCTTCCGCGGCGTTGCCAGCCGCATCAAGGGCGCGCGTTTCGTCGACATCGAGAACGAGCAGAAACTGCTCGCCAACGAGGCCTGGAGTGCGCGCAAGCCGATCCAGCAAGGCGGCCTGTTGAAGTTCGTGCACGGCGGCGAGTACCACGCTTACAACCCAGATGTGGTCAACACCCTGCAGGCTGCCGTGCAGCAGGGCGACTTCTCCAAGTTCAAGGAATACACCACGCTGGTCGACCAGCGCCCGGTATCGATGATCCGCGACCTGCTCAAGGTCAAGGTTGCCGACCAGCCGCTGGCCATCGAAGAAGTCGAGCCGCTCGAAGCGATACTCAAGCGTTTCGATTCCGCCGGTATTTCCCTGGGCGCGCTGTCACCGGAAGCCCACGAGGCCCTGGCCGAGGCCATGAACCGCCTGGGCGCGCGCTCGAACTCCGGCGAGGGCGGCGAAGACCCGTCCCGCTACGGCACCATTCGCAGCTCCAAGATCAAGCAAGTGGCGACCGGCCGCTTCGGCGTCACGCCTGAATACCTGGTCAACGCCGAGGTGCTGCAGATCAAGGTTGCCCAGGGCGCCAAGCCTGGCGAAGGCGGCCAGTTGCCGGGCGGCAAGGTCAACGGGCTGATCGCTCGCCTGCGCTATGCAGTGCCGGGCGTGACGCTGATCTCGCCACCGCCGCACCATGACATCTACTCGATCGAAGACCTGGCGCAGCTGATCTACGACCTCAAGCAGGTCAATCCAAAGGCCCTGGTGTCGGTCAAGCTGGTGGCGGAGGCCGGTGTCGGCACCATCGCCGCGGGCGTTGCCAAGGCTTACGCCGACCTGATCACCATCTCTGGCTACGACGGCGGCACCGGCGCCTCGCCGCTGACGTCCATCAAGTACGCTGGCGCGCCGTGGGAACTTGGCCTGGCTGAAACCCACCAGACCCTGCGCGGCAACGACCTGCGCGGCAAGGTTCGGGTACAGACCGATGGCGGCCTGAAGACCGGTCTCGATGTAATCAAGGCGGCCATACTTGGCGCCGAAAGCTTCGGCTTCGGCACCGCGCCAATGATCGCCCTGGGCTGCAAGTACCTGCGCATCTGCCATCTGAACAACTGCGCCACAGGCGTCGCGACCCAGAACGACAAGCTGCGCAAGGATCATTACATCGGCACCGTCGACATGGTGATCAACTTCTTCACCTTCGTCGCCGAGGAGACCCGCGAGTGGCTGGCCAAGCTGGGCGTGCGCAGCCTGGGCGAGCTGATCGGGCGTACCGACCTGCTGGAAATGCTCCCCGGTGAAACCGAGAAGCAGCAGCACCTGGACCTTAGCCCGCTGCTGGGCAGCCCCCACGTGCCGGCCGACAAGCCGCAGTTCTGCCAGGTCGAGCGCAATCCGCCGTTCGACAAGGGTGAGCTGGCCGAGAAGATGGTCGAGATGGCCTTGCCGGCCATTCGCGACCGTTCCGGTGGCGAGTTCAGCCTGGATATCTGCAACTGCGACCGTTCGATCGGCGCGCGGATCTCCGGCGAGATCGCCCGCCTTCACGGCAACCAGGGCATGGCATCGGCGCCTGTCACCTTCCGCTTCAACGGCACTGCCGGTCAGAGCTTTGGTGTGTGGAACGCCGGTGGCCTGAACCTGCATCTGGAAGGCGACGCCAACGATTACGTCGGCAAGGGCATGACCGGTGGCAAAGTGACGATCGTACCGCCTGCCGGCAGCCCGTTCGAAACCCAGCACAGTGCCATTATCGGCAACACCTGCCTGTACGGCGCCACAGGTGGCAAGCTGTTCGCTGCTGGTACCGCAGGTGAGCGATTCGCCGTGCGCAACTCCGGTGCCCATGCCGTCGTCGAGGGCACGGGCGATCACTGCTGTGAATACATGACCGGTGGCTTTGTCTGCATCCTGGGCAAGACCGGTTACAACTTCGGTTCTGGCATGACTGGCGGCTTCGCCTACGTGCTCGACATGGACAACAGCTTCTTCGACAAGCTCAACCACGAGCTGGTGGAAATCCAGCGTATCAGTGGTGAAGCGATGGAGGCGTACCGCAGCCACCTGGCGCGTGTCCTTGGCGAATATGTGGAAGAGACCGGCAGCGAGTGGGGGCGTGAGCTCTTCGAGAACCTGGACGACTACGTGCGGCGCTTCTGGCTGGTCAAGCCCAAGGCGGCCAATCTGAAGCAACTGCTGTCCAGCACCCGTGCCAACCCGCAGTAAGAACAGCTGCAAGTGGCAAGCCTCGAGCTGCGAGTAACGCAGTACGAGGTTTGCCGGGCTTACGTGATCGTCTTGCAGCTGGCAGCTAGAAGCTTGCAGCTGCTGTTAAGAGGTTTTGAAAAATGGCTGAACGTCTGAGTAA
The DNA here is from genome assembly GCF_902498185.1 of Pseudomonas fluorescens. Classification (GTDB taxonomy): domain Bacteria; phylum Pseudomonadota; class Gammaproteobacteria; order Pseudomonadales; family Pseudomonadaceae; genus Aquipseudomonas; species Aquipseudomonas fluorescens_BS. The sequence goes on from NZ_CABVIX010000002.1 coordinate 446,672, forward strand.
CGACTTCCAGTTCATCGAGGTCGGGCGTAAAGACCCGAAGAAGAAGCTGCTGCGCCAGCGCAAGAAAGAGTTCGTCGAGATCTACGAGCCCTTCAAGCCGCAGCAGTCGACCGAACAGGCGCACCGCTGCCTGGGTTGCGGCAACCCGTACTGCGAGTGGAAGTGCCCGGTACACAACTTCATTCCCAACTGGCTCAAGCTGGTGTCGGAAGGCAACATCCTGGCCGCGGCCGAGCTGTCGCACCAGACCAACACCCTGCCGGAAGTCTGCGGCCGCGTGTGCCCGCAAGACCGCCTGTGCGAAGGTGCCTGCACCCTCAACGACGGTTTCGGCGCAGTCACCATCGGTTCGGTCGAGAAGTACATCACCGACACTGCCTTCGCCATGGGCTGGCGTCCGGACATGTCCAAGGTCAAACCGACCGGCAAGCGCGTTGCGGTGATCGGTGCAGGCCCCGCGGGCCTGGGCTGCGCCGACGTGCTGGTGCGCGCCGGGGTAACCCCGGTGGTATTCGACCGCAACCCTGAGATCGGTGGCCTGCTGACCTTCGGCATTCCCGAGTTCAAGCTGGAAAAGACCGTGCTGAGCAATCGCCGCGAAGTCTTCACTGGCATGGGCATCGAGTTCCGCCTCAATGTAGAGGTGGGCAAGGACATCACCCTGGAGCAGCTGCTTGCCGAATACGACGCCGTGTTCATGGGCATGGGCACCTACACCTACATGAAGGGCGGCTTCCCCGGCGAAGACCTGCCAGGTGTGCATGACGCGCTGGATTTCCTGGTGGCCAACGTCAACCGCAACCTGGGTTTCGAGAAGTCGCCTGAAGACTTCATCGACATGCAGGGCAAGAAGGTGGTGGTTCTGGGCGGTGGCGACACCGCGATGGACTGCAACCGCACCTCGATCCGTCAGGGCGCCAAGCAGGTCACCTGTGCCTATCGTCGAGACGAGGCGAACATGCCCGGCTCGCGCAAAGAGGTGAAGAACGCCAAGGAAGAAGGGGTGAAGTTCCTCTATAACCGCCAGCCGATCGCGATCGTGGGTGAGGACAGGGTCGAAGGCGTGAAAGTGGTCGAGACCCGTCTCGGCGAGCCTGATGCCCGTGGCCGTCGCAGCCCCGAGCCGATTCCTGGTTCCGAGGAGATCCTGCCGGCCGATGCCGTGGTCATTGCCTTCGGTTTCCGTCCTAGCCCGGCTCCGTGGTTCGAGCAGTTCGGTATCCAGACCGACAGCCAGGGCCGCGTGGTGGCGCCGGAGAAGGGCGCCTTCAAGCACCAGACCAGCCACCCGAAGATCTTTGCGGGCGGCGACATGGTCCGGGGTTCGGACCTGGTGGTGACGGCGATCTTCGAAGGGCGCACCGCGGCAGAGGGGATCCTGGATTACCTGGAGGTTTAAGGCTAAATCTATTGATCCAATCAAGTCGATAGACAAAAGGCACGGTAACCACCGTGCCTTTTGCGTTGGTGTCTGAGAAAATGCCTGCACTTTTCTGCCGGATGCCGACATGACTGCCCTGAAGAACGATCGTTTCCTGCGTGCGCTGCTCAAGCAACCCGTGGACGTGACCCCTGTCTGGATGATGCGCCAGGCCGGGCGCTACCTGCCGGAGTACCGCGCCAGCCGCGCCAAGGCCGGTGACTTCATGAGCCTTTGCATGAACCCGCAGTTCGCCTGCGAAGTCACCCTGCAGCCACTGGACCGCTACCCGCTGGACGCCGCGATCCTGTTCTCCGACATCCTCACCATCCCCGACGCCATGGGCCAGGGCCTGTACTTCGAGACTGGCGAAGGCCCGCGCTTCAGGAAGGTCGTCAGCACCCTGGCCGACATCGAAGCCCTGCCGATTCCCGATCCGCACAAGGACCTGGGCTATGTCATGGACGCCGTCAGCACCATCCGCCGCGAGCTCAACGGCCGCGTGCCGCTGATCGGTTTCTCCGGCAGCCCCTGGACCCTGGCCACCTACATGGTCGAAGGCGGCTCGTCGAAAGACTTCCGCAAGACCAAGGCCATGCTCTACGACAACCCCCAGGCCATGCACCTGCTGCTCGACAAGCTAGCGCAATCGGTCACCTGCTATCTCAATGGCCAGATCGAGGCAGGTGCCCAGGCGGTGCAGATCTTCGATACCTGGGGCGGCAACCTCTCGGCCGCGGCCTACCAGGAGTTCTCGCTGGCCTACATGCGCAAGATCGTCAGTGGCCTGGTCCGCGAGCACGACGGGCGCAAGGTGCCGGTGATCCTGTTCACCAAGAACGGCGGCCTGTGGCTGGAAAGCATTGCCGAGGCTGGCGCCGATGCCCTGGGTCTGGACTGGACCTGCGACATCGGCGACGCTCGCCGCCGCGTGGGGGACAAGGTCGCGCTGCAGGGCAACATGGACCCGACCGTGCTCTACGCCAAGCCCGAGGCGATCCGCCAGGAGGTAGGGCGCATCCTCGAGAGCTATGGCCAGGGTAGTGGCCATGTGTTCAACCTGGGCCATGGCATCACCCCGGAGGTCGATCCGGAACATGCCGGCGCGTTCATCCATGCCGTGCATGAGCTGTCGGCACAGTACCACCGCTGATTCGAACCCTTGAACCGGCGCCTCGCCAACCTGCAAAGGGTTGGCGAGGAACACTTTGTTTGTATCTTGATTAATCCCCCCAGCTGTCACTTTTTCCTACAGAACCTCCCAGGCGGCCTCTATAAGCTGCCGCGCTGTCGACCGGGCAGTGCGCTTCTCCGTGCGTGCTTCAGGACTGCGCAGTACGCCGGTTGTCATCGCACATTGCTTGCCAGGGCCTGTATGAACAAGAACACAAACGTCGAAAAATATTGCTGGGAACAGGTGCTGTTGCACTGGGTCTCTGCCGCCATCATCGTCTGGGTATTGATAAGCGGCTTTTATGTCGCGTATGCCGTTGTCCCGGACGTGGTGTTCGCGCGAGTGGCCTGGGTGAATGTCTCGCTCACCACCGTGTACATACCGATATTTGCGCTGCGCTGTCTTTGTCGCCTGCTCAAGCCGTCACCGGCCTGCTTCAACCAGGACCGGGTGGACCGTCTGGCTGCACGCTTCGCGCATGAAGCTCTGTACTGGACGACAGCCCTCGTGCTGCTATCGGGTGTTCTCATGATGGACCGGGCCATCAACGTCTTCGACTGGTTCCAGATTCCTGCCCTGCTGTCAGACACGACCTGGCAGGGTTACTGGTTCACGGTTCATATCGCCAGCTGTTTCATGCTGGCAGCGCTGGTGCTGCTGCACATTGCGGCGGTCTGCCTGCATCAGCTGCGCGGACGGAACATCCTGCGACGAATGTCCATCTGAGGCCACCTCAGGATACTGACGACGGCATCGACCTCCTGCCATGCATGGAGCCCGAGCAGGTGACAGGTGATTAAGCTTCATTTCAGCCTGTCGCGTTAATCTGGCTCTATCGAAACCAACAGGAGTTACCCTGATGAAAACCCGTTACCTCGCCCTCCTGCTTGCCCCTCTGTTCAGTAACGCTGCCCTGGCCACCAGCTACACCGGCCCTGGCGCCCAGCCAGTGACCACTGTCGCCGCCGCCAACGAAGCCGCCGACGATACGCCGGTACAGCTGCAAGGCTTCGTGACCAAGAAGATCAACAACGACGACAAGTACGAGTTCAAGGACGACACCGGTACCATCAGCGTCGAGATCGACAACGAAGACCTGCCGGCCACGCCGTTCAATGACAAGACCAGGGTCAAGCTGACCGGTGAAGTCGAGAAGAACCTGATGAGCCGTGAAGTGGATGTGGATGTGGTCGAAATCTTGAAGTGATGCGAATGCCGCCCCTGCATGGGGCGGCAAAACGTCTTCAACCCTTCGGTGGCAACCGGCTCAGATGCAGCGCCACGAGCAACGCCACCGCCAGCAGTCCGCCGATGAATAGGCCGATTCCGTTCCAGCCACCGTAATGCCAGAACACTCCCCCCACCGTCCCGGCCACGCTTGAACCCGCGTAGTAGCAGAACAGATACAGAGACGACGCCTGCCCCCTGGCCTGCAGCGCTCGGCGGCCGATCCAGCTGCTGGCCACCGAATGCGCGCCGAAGAAGCCGAAGGTGAATACCAGCATCCCGACGATCACCAGCGCCAGCGGGCTTGCGAGGGTCAGCAGCATGCCGCTCGCCATCACCAGGATGCTTGCCCAGAACACCTTGCGACGGCCCAGCCTGTCGGCCAGGGCGCCGACCTGCGCGGAGCTGTAGATCCCCGCCAGGTACACCACCGACAGCAGGCCTACCCAGGCCTGGTCCATGTGGTACGGCGCGGCCAGCAGGCGGTAGCCGATGTAGTTGAACAAGGTGACGAAAGCGCCCATCAGCAGGAAGGCTTCGAGGAAAAGCCAAGGCAACCCCGCGTCGCGAAAATGCACGGTGAAGCCATCGAGCAGGCTGCGCGGGTTCATCGCCTGTGGGCGGAAGTTGCGAGACTCGGGCAACACCTTCCAGAACACCACCGCCGCAGCCAGCGCCAGGCTGCCAATCACCAGCATCGCCGTGTGCCAGCTGACAAAATCGATCAGCACCCCGGCGATCAACCGCCCGCTCATGCCGCCGATGGCATTGCCGCCGATATACAGCCCCATGGCCAGGCCGATGTGCTGGGGATGGATTTCCTCGCTAAGGTAGGTCATGGCGACCGCCGCCAGTCCGCTGAGCGACAGGCCGACCAGCGCGCGGGTGGCGAGCACCAGTTCCCAGCTTGGCATGACCGCGCTCACCAGGGTGCTCAGGGCCGCGCAGACCAGGGCAAAGACCATGACCGGCTTGCGCCCGATGCGGTCGGAAATGGGGCCGGTGATCAACAGGCCGATGGCCAGCAGGCCCGTCGAGATCGACAGCACCAAACTGCTCTGAGCCGCGTTGATCGAGAATTCCTCCGACAACAGCGGCATCATCGGCTGCACGCAGTAGAGCAGGGCGAAGGTGGCGAAGCCGCCGCTGAACAGGGCAAGCACGGTCTTGAGGAAGGCAGGCGTGCCTTTTTCGATCCAGATGTCGTTCAAAACAGGGCTCGTTGCGGGTACAGCATTGGCGGGAAGCGGCGCGCTACAGTTTTCAAGGGATACCTTGGCACGGCGGCCAGTCATGCAATGAAAAAATCATATAGCTCGCTAACGATAAGTTCCAACATATTGTTCGACTGCGCCGCCAAGTCTCAAGGTCGGCCGTGGCCCATGATTTCAATGAATTGCTGACGAGCGGGCATAGCCGATGGTGCTGGCTAAACCGGTACGCTGACCACATACTCGAGCCTCCCTGACACACACGGAGGTCTTTCCATGCGGCGCGTTGTGTTCAATCAGAAAGGTGGCGTGGGCAAGTCGAGCATCGCGTGCAATCTTGCGGCGGTGAGTGCCAGTGAAGGCTACCGGACCCTGCTGATCGACCTGGATGCCCAGGCCAACTCGACCCAGTACCTGACTGGCCTGACCGGCGACGATATCCCCATGGGCATCGCCGACTTCTTCAAGCAGTCCCTGTCCAGCGGGCCATTCTCGAAGAAGAGCAAGGTCGACATCTACGAGACCCCATTCGACAACCTCCACGTGGTCACCGCCACCGCCGAGCTGGCCGACCTGCAGCCCAAGCTCGAGGCCAAGCACAAGATCAACAAGCTGCGAAAGCTGCTCGACGAGCTGGACGAGGATTACGACCGGATCTATATCGACACCCCGCCTGCGCTGAACTTCTATGCAGTATCGGCACTGATCGCCGCCGACCGCGTATTGATCCCCTTCGATTGCGACAGCTTTTCCCGCCAGGCGCTGTATGGCCTGCTCGCCGAGATCGACGAGCTCAAGGATGATCACAACGAGGCGCTTCAGGTCGAAGGGATCGTGGTCAACCAATTCCAGTCCCGGGCCAGCCTGCCCCAGCAGATGCTCGACGAACTGCTTGCGGAAGGTTTACCGGTGCTACCCGTCTACCTCGGCACTTCAGTGAAGATGCGCGAATCGCACCATGCGAGCAGACCGCTGATTCATCTGGATCCGAGGCACAAGCTGACGCAGCAGTTTGTGGAGTTGCACGACCTGCTTGAGCGATAGCCTTTGACGAGACCGCTCGAGGCCTCACGATGAACAGCTGATCTCCAGATGCTTGCCCCACTCCGGCGGTCGTTCGGCGTAAGCCTGCATGCCGGGTTGCTCCTCGAACGGCCGGCGCAGTACCTCGTGCAATTGCCGCACCTCGCTGTAGTCCCCACGCTCTGCCGCTTCGATGGCGCGCTGGGCGAGGTAGTTGCGCAGGATGTACAGCGGGTTGACGGCATGCATGCGCTCGCGGCGGCCCTCGGCGTTGCCGGGCTCGCGGGCGCAGCGGGCCTGGTAGTCGACACCCCAGGCGTCGAAACCGGCGAGATCGATGAAGTCGTCGCGCACCACGTTCAATGCGGCATCCACCGGTTGCTCGCCCAGCTTGCGGAAGAACAGGGTGTAGTCCACGGCGCCCGGTTGCATCAGCTGCAGCAGACGCTCGATCAGTTGCTTGTCGTCCGCCTCGGCCGTGGTGAAGCCAAGGCGACGGCGCATGAGGTCAAGGTACTGGGCCTCGTAGAGCGGCAGGAAGAGTCCCAGTGCTTCTTTCAACGCTTCGACTTCGATGAACGGTGTCAGCGCCTGCGCCAGTGCACTGAGGTTCCAGTGGGCAATGGGGACCTGGTTGCTATAGCTGTAGCGGCCGCTGTCATCGGAATGGTTGCAGATGAAGTTGGCGTCGAAGTCATCGAGGAAGGCAAACGGGCCGAAGTCGAAGGTGATGCCCAGAATGGACATGTTGTCCGTGTTCATCACGCCATGACAGAAACCGTAGGCCTGCCAGCGGGCGATCAGCTCGGCATTGCGCTCGACAATGGTGCGGAACATTGCCAGGTAGGGCTGCTCGGCACCGGCACATTCGGGATAGTGCAGGGTCAGCACGTGGTCGATCAGCAACTGTTGCTGCTCGGGCTGGCGGGTGTAGTAGAAGTATTCGAAGTGACCAAAGCGGATGTGGCTCTTGGCCATGCGCAGCAGCATGGCGGCACTTTCCCGGGTCTCGCGCCAGACCGGGGTGCTGGAGCCGATCACGCACAGGGCACGGCTGCTGGGGATGCCCAAGGCATGCAGGGCTTCGGAGGCGAGAAATTCGCGGATAGAGGAGCGCAGTACGGCGCGGCCGTCGCCCATGCGAGAGTACGGGGTTTGCCCGGCACCCTTGAGGTGCAGGTCCCAGTGGTCGCCAGCATCGTTCAGCACCTCGCCCAGCAGCAGGCCGCGGCCATCGCCCAGGCGCGGGCTGTAGCCGCCGAACTGGTGGCCCGAGTAGACCATCGCCCGAGGATCGGCTTCCTGCCACAGCTTGTGGCCGCCAAAGATTTCCGCGAAGAGCGGCGTCTGCGCCTCTGAGGATTCGAGGTCGATCAGCGCCATGGCCGACTCGCTGACCACCACCAGGCGCGGCTCGGCGATCGGCTCGGGCAGCACCTGGGTGGAGAACGCATCGCCCAGCAGGGCGAAGCGGTTGTCGAAGATCAGTTCATCGAGGGCTTTCAAAGGCCGTCTCCTAAGTGCGAGATTCGCAGGCTGGGGCGCATGATTCGTATGATCGCGGTCATGCCGGTCGAGTGCCATCTGTTTTCTCAAGCGGAATCAGCTGTTCCTTGTTGCCCAGCCTGTCCATCAGGAAGACCTCGACCTGACGCACGGAGATCTTGATGTCCCGTGCCTTGAACTCTTTGTTGATGTACCGGTTGATCTCGTCCAGCACCGGGTTGCGGTCGCCAAGGTCTCGTACGTGCATGCGCAGCTCATGGTCCAGGGAGCTCTCGCCAAAGTTGAGGAAGTACACCAATGGCTCTGGATCCTTGAGCACCCGCGGGTTGTCATGGGCGGCCTTGAGCAGCAGCTCGCGCACAAGGTCGAGGTCCGAGCCATAGTCGATGCCCAGCTTGAGCGTGACCCGGGTGACCGTGTCGGTCAGCGACCAGTTGATCAGCTGGCCGGTAATGAACGTCTTGTTGGGGACAATGATGTCCTTGCGGTCGAAGTCGGTGATGGTGGTGGCACGGATGCGGATCTTGCTCACCGTGCCCGACAGGTTGCCGATGGTGATGGTGTCGCCGATGCGCACCGGGCGCTCGAACAGAATCATGATGCCCGAGATGAAGTTGGCGAAGATCTCCTGCATGCCGAACCCCAGGCCTACCGACAGGGCGGCGACCAGCCACTGCAGCTTGTCCCAGCTCACCCCGAGGGTAGACAGGGTGCTGACAAAACCGATGCCCGCAATGGCGTACGACAGCAGCGTGGTGGTGGCGTAGGCACTGCCCTGGGCCAGGTTCAGCCGGGACAGCACCAGGACCTCGAGCAGGCCGGGGAGGTTGCCGGCCAGGGCGAAGGTGATGCCGATGATGACCACTGCGCCGAGGAAGTCGCCGAGGCTGATCGGCACCATGCTCGCCGCCGCGCCCGTGCCGCTGGTGTACTCGTAGAGGATGATGTTGTTGAGGTAGGCGAACACGCTGATCAGGTCGGACCAGACCCAGTAAAGGCCGCCGATGAAGCCGCCGAGCAGCGCCAGGCGGATCAGCCGCAGGGACTGCTGGTTGACCTGCTCGATGTCAAGGGTCGGCTCTTCACTGAGCAACTCGCCATCCAGGCCTTCCTTGGTCGCCTGGCGCTTGCTCAGCGCGCGCTGGTAGGCCAGGCGCCGTGCCGCAACAGCCAGGCCGCGGACGAACGCGGCTTCGGTGACCAGCCAGAACAGCAGCAGGTACAGGGTGTAGATCAGGCGGTCAGTGAGCTTGAGCGCGGTGTAGTAGTAGCCGAAGCACACCGCAACGAACAAGGCGATGGGCAAGGCAGTGAACGCCACGCCGACTGCCCTGCGGAACAGCGAGGTATCGCTGTGCGCCGGACTGCTGAGCAGCAGGCGGCTGAGCAGCCAGGCCATCAGCGCGTAGCATGTCAGCACCACCCCGATGCCGAGCACATCGTCGGCCAGCGCCGAGGGCTGGTGCTCGGCCACCGCCACCACGCCCACCAGCGCCAGCACCACGGTGCCTAGGCGGCGCACCCAGCCACGCAGGAACTCTACCTGCGGCTTGTGCCAGCGGAAATGCAGCTCCGCCACCCCGCCCGGGGCGAGGATGCGGTAGGCGGTGTAGAACACCAGCCAGGCCTGGGAGATCTGCCACAGCGCGGCGCTGAGGTTGGCGTTCTGCCCACGCGCGTCGCTTTGCAGGATATAGCTGCACAGCGCCAGGGCCAGGCTCAGGGGCATGGCCAGCAGAATGTTGATCAGGATCGCCTGGGGCGTGTGCCACTGGCTGTCACGCTTGAAGTGACCGATATCCTGGTGAACCCTCCTCAACCGCTCGTACAGGTAGGTGCGGCGCCACAACAGTGCGCCGATCAGCAGTAGCAGCGGCAGGAACAGCAGGGGACGCTGGCCCAGGCCCTGGGCCAGCTCCTTGATGCCCGAAACCCACGGAAGACTGGCCACCTGGGTCGCCAGGCGCTGCGGTACGGTGCTCAGCCACTCCCAGTCCAGCGGTTTGTTGCTGGGGATCCAGAACATCTGCTCGTCCAGGGTGGTGCGCAGGTTCTGGGCGGTGCTGAGCAGTTGCTTCTGGTTCAGTTGCAGGGTGATGGATTCGTTGAGCAGTCCGCTGAGCTCTCGGTTCAGGCGTTCCAGCAGGTCGCTGCGGGTAATGGCCACTTCGAGCAAGGCCTTGCGCAGCTGCGGGGTGACGTTTTCCTCGGGCTGGTTGGCCAGAAGCCTGTCGACGTAGCTGCTCGGGCTGGTGATCTGCTCGCGCTGCTGATTGACCTCGAACTGGTACAGGCGGATGTCGGCGATCTGGTCGGCCAGGTCGCGGTCGAGCTTCAGGTGCGGCAGGCTCTGCTTCTGCTTGTAGAGGATCTTGGACAGCAGCAGGCTGCCCTTGAGCACGTTGATCTGCTCGTCCAGTGCACTGTCGGCCTGGGTCAGGCTGTCGAGCTGCTGCTTGGTGCGCAGGTTCTGCTGGGTCAGTTCGTTGAGCCGGTCGGTGCTCTTGAGCAGGTAGTCCGAGAGCTTGAGGTTGGCCGAGCTTTCGTTGGCCAGCAACGTGCTGCCGCCGGCCTTTTGCGCTTCGATGGACTGCTCGGTGACGGTTTGCTGGGAATGGGCCAGGCGCTTGCTGTTGATCAGCGTCTGCAAGTCCTGGATCTCTTGCTCAAGGCGGGTGGCGCGCTCGATCAGCAGGTCGTGCTGGGCATTGCCCATGTCCTGCAGCAGGCTGTTGCCGGCCAGTTCCTGGCGGCGCAGCAAGGTCTGGGCGCTGAGCGCCGCCTGTTCGGCATTGAGCTGGTTGCGCAGGTCGGCGGTCAGTGCCTTGCCGTTGTCCTTGCCAAGCTTCAGGGTGTTGTTGATCTGCTGGATGCGCGTCTGGTTATTGCTGATCTCGGCCTGGGACCGCTCGGGACGGGTCTGCGCATTGATGATCAGGCTGTTGGCCTCCGACAGCGCCTTTTGCAGCTCGCCCTGCTGGGTGCTGCGCTCGCTGAGCATCTGCTCGAGCTGCGCAATGCTGGTGTTGGCGTAGCGTTGGGCCACCGGGACGCTTTTGCTGTCCTTGAGCTTGGTCAGCTCGCGCTGGCTCTCGGTGATCAGCCGGGGGGCATCGCTGAGCTGCTGCTTGAGCGTGGCGAGCTTGCGCTCGCTGTCTTGCTTGCCGGAAAGCAGCGCCAGGGTCTGTTCAAGGACCTGCTGCAGGGCTTTCTGTTCGGCTTCGGGAAGCTTGCGCTCGGCGATCTTGTCGAGGCTTTGCTGGATGCTGGCGCTGGTGGGCGGTTCGGCCGACCAGCTGGCGAAAGAGACGGACATGCACAGCCCGAGCAGGGCTGCGCAGAGATACACACGCAGGGACATAGGCGAAAAATTCTTGGGCGCTGGGGCGAAAAAAATCGGAGTTTAAAGGAACAGCCCCGGGCCGGGTCGAGTACCTTCGGGGAATTTGACGCCGACTTTGAGGATCTTGTTCCCGTCCATGACGGCCACGGTCCACAAGGTGTTGTTCCACTCGATCTGGTCGCCAACGATCGGCGCACCGCCGACCTTCTGCCGAATGAACTGCGCCAGCGGCATTTTCGCATCCTGGCCGTCGAGCTGGAGACCGTACAACGCGGCTACGGCGCCCAGTTCAGCGTCACCTTCGAGCACGAAGTCACCAAAGAAGCGCAGGTCCAGACCGCGTTGCGGAGGCTGGCTGAACAGCTTGCCGAGTGCAGAAAGGTCATGTTCATGGCCGATCACGCAGAGCAGATCACCCACCTCCAGTACGGTACTTCCCGACGGATGGAGCAGTTGCCGGCCTCGGAACAGGGCCGCGATGCGGGTGCCCTCGGGCATTTTCAGCTCGCGCAGTGCGGCGCCGATGCACCATTTTTCAGCGCCCAGGCGATAGACGAACAGCTCCCACTCACTGGTGACATGCACTTCCAGGGCCGAGCGGGAAATCGGCGCAGGGTCTGGCGGCACCGTGACCTTGAGCAGCTTGGCCATCCACGGCAGGCTGGTGCCTTGAACCAGCAGCGACACCAGCACGATGAAGAACGCCAGGTTGAAGAACAGCTGGGCGTCGGGCAGACCGGCCATCAGCGGGAATACGGCCAGAATGATCGGTACCGCGCCGCGCAGACCCACCCACGAGATAAAGCCTTTTTCGCGGCCATGGAACGCCTTGAACGGCAACAGGCTGACTGCTACCGAGAGCGGGCGGGCGATCAGGATCATCCACAGCGCCAGGCCCAGGGCGGGGACGGCGATCGGCAGCAGGTCATGCGGCGTGACCAGCAGGCCCAGCACCAGGAACATGCCGATCTGCGCCAGCCAGGCCATGCCGTCGAGCATGTGCAGGATGCCATGGCGGCTGCGAATCGGCCGGTTGCCCAGCACCAGGCCGCACAGGTAGACCGCGAGGAAGCCGCTGCCGTGCAAGGCGTTGGTCAGCGAGAACACCACCAGCCCCCCCGCGACCACCAGTATCGGATAGAGCCCGCCGGCCAGGTTGATGCGATTGACCAGTTGCAGCATCACCCAGCCGCCGCCCAGGCCCACCACGCCGCCGATGCCGAACTCGCGCAGCAGGTGGGTCAGGAGGCTCCAGTGCAGGCCAGTCTGGCCGCTGGCGATCATGTCGATCAGCGTCACGGTGAGAAACACCGCCATCGGGTCGTTGCTGCCCGACTCGATTTCAAGCGTGGCGGTGACCCGTTCGTTCAGGCCTTTGCCGCCGAGCAGCGAAAACACCGCTGCAGCGTCGGTGGAGCCGACGATTGCGCCAATCAGCAGGCCCTGGATCAGACTCAGGTCGAACAGCCAGGCTGCGACCATGCCCGTCAGCCCGGTGGTGATCAGTACACCCACCGTGGCCAGCGACAGCGCTGGCCACAACGCCACGCGAAAGCTCGCCACCCGCGTGCGCAGCCCACCGTCGAGCAGGATCACGGCCAGGGCGAGGTTGCCTACCAGATAGGCGGTCGGGTAGTTGTTGAAGATGATGCCGCCGCCATCGACGCCGGCGACCATGCCCACGGCCAGGATGATCACCAGGATAGGTATGCCCAGGCGGGATGACAGCGAGCTGACCAGGATACTTGCACCCACTAGCAATGCACCGATCAAGAACAGGCTATTGATGGTGCTTGCATCCAAGGGCAGTACTCCGGAACAACGGGGAGAAAGAGGACCTTGACTAGCAGGTCGCGTGCCAACTGATTCTAACCTGATGAATTGGCTAGCTGTAAAGCGTTTCTACAGATGTAGAAAAGGCACCCGCGGAGGGTGCCTTTGAGACTGCGGCCAGCAGATCAGCCCTGCTTCACTTCCCGCATGGGCTTGCCCTTCACTGGCGCGCCATTGGCTACATAGTACTTGGCAGTACTGCGCGCCAGCGGCTGGCGGCCACGGATCCTGTCGGAGATTTTCTCGGCGATCATGATCGTGGTGGCGTTGAGGTTGCCGGTGATGATGATCGGCATGATCGACGCATCGACTACGCGCAGCCCTTGCATGCCATGTACGCGGCCTTCGCCATCGACTACAGCCATGTCATCGTCGCCCATCTTGCACGAGCAGGACGGGTGGAACGCGGTTTCGGCATGCTCACGGATGAAGGTGTCCAGCTCTTCGTCGCTCTGCACGTGCTCGCCCGGGCTGATCTCGCGGCCACGGTACTGGTCCAGCGCCGGCTGGGCCATGATCTCGCGTGTCAGGCGGATGCCGTCGCGGAACTCCTGCCAGTCCTGCTCGGTGGCCATGTAGTTGAACAGGATGCTCGGGTGCTGGCGCGGATCCTTGGACTTGGCCTGGATACGGCCACGGCTCGGCGAGCGCATGGAACCCATGTGCGCCTGGAAACCATGCTCCTTCACACCGTTGCTGCCGTTGTAGTTGATGGCTACAGGCAGGAAGTGATACTGGATGTTCGGCCACTCGAACTCAGGACGGGTGCGGATGAAGCCGCCCGCCTCGAACTGGTTGCTGGCGCCGATGCCGGTGCCTTTGAACATCCATTCGGCGCCAATGGCCGGCTGGTTCCACCACAGCAGCGATGGATACAGGGACACGGGCTGGGTGCAGGAGTACTGCAGGTACAACTCCAGGTGGTCCTGCAGGTTCTCCCCAACGCCCGGGAGGTCATGGACGACCGGAATATCGAGGCTTTCGAGCAGCTCGCGGGCGCCGACGCCAGAACGCTGCAGCAGCTGCGGCGAGGCGATGGCGCCACTGCAGACGATGACTTCCTTGCGCGCCCGGGCTTCGACGCGCTCTTCGCTGTCGCCTACCAGGTAGGTCACGCCGACGGCGCGCTTGCCCTCGAACAGCACCCGGTCGCTCAGGGCGTGAGTGACGATGGTCAGGGTCGAGCGCTTCTTGGCTTGATCCAGGTAGCCGCGGGCGGTGCTGGCGCGGCGGCCGTTGGGCGTCACGGTGCGGTCCATCGGGCCGAAGCCTTCCTGCTGGTAGCCGTTGAGGTCTTCGGTGCGCGGGTAGCCCGCTTGTACACCGGCCTCGACCATGGCGTGGAACAGCGGATTGTTACCGGCCTTGGGCGTCGTCACGCTGACCGGACCTTCGCCGCCGTGCCAGTCGTTGGGGCCGATGTCGCGGGTCTCGGCCTTGCGGAAGTATGGCAGGCAGTCGAGGTAGCTCCAGTCTTCAAGGCCAGGCAGTTTGGCCCAGCCGTCGAAGTCCATGGCGTTACCGCGGATGTAGCACATGCCATTGATCAGCGAAGAGCCACCCAGGCCCTTGCCGCGGCCACATTCCATCCGGCGGCCGTCCATGTGCGGCTCCGGGTCCGTCTCGTAGGCCCAGTTGTAGCGGCGGCCCTGCAGCGGGAAGGCGAGGGCGGCTGGCATCTGGGTGCGGAAGTCGGCGCGGTAGTCCGGGCCGCCGGCTTCGAGCAGCAGGACAGTGACACCGGCGTCTTCGGTCAGGCGAGTGGCAATCGTGTTACCGGCCGAGCCGGCACCGACGATGATGTAATCGAATTCGTGAGCCATGACGAGTTTCTCCTGGCAGTGGTCGGGGAGCGGGAACGCCCGTGCGCAAGGGCACGGGCGCGACTACAGCCGGTGCTTAGAAAACCGACGCGTAGTCGCCCAGCTCAACCTGGACCGATTTGATGCGGGTGTACTGCGCCAGCGAGCTGATGCCGTTTTCGCGGCCGACGCCCGACTGCTTGTAGCCGCCAACCGGCATTTCGGCCGGGGACTCGCCCCAGGCGTTGATCCAGCAGATGCCCGCTTCGAGCTTGTGGATGATCCGGTGCGCGCGGCTGATGTCGTTGGTGCACACGCCTGCGGCCAGACCGTATTCGGTGTCGTTGGCGCGGCGGATGACTTCTTCCTCGGTCTCGTAGTCGAGGATGCTCATCACCGGGCCAAAGATCTCTTCCTGAACGATAGTCATATCATCGCGGCAGTCGGTGAACACGGTCGGTGCCACGAACGCACCCTTGGCGAAGTCGCCTTCGGTCAGGCGCTCGCCGCCACACAACACGCGGGCACCTTGTTCCTTGCCCTTGGCGATGTAGCCCAGCACGCTTTCCATGTGGGCGAAGCTCACTAGTGGGCCGAAGTTGGTGTTCTCGTCTTCAGGATTACCAGCGCGGATGCGCGCCACGCGCTCGACGATCTTGGCTTCAAAGGCAGACTTGAGCGAGGCGGGCACGAACACACGGGTGCCGTTGGTGCAGACCTGACCGGAGCTGTAGAAGTTGGCCATCATGGCGATGTCGGCGGCGCGGTCCAGGTCGGCATCGTCGCAGATGATCAGCGGCGACTTGCCGCCCAGTTCCATGGTGACTTCCTTGAGCGAGGAGCTGGACGCGCTGGCCATGACTTTCTTGCCGGTGGTGGTGCCGCCGGTGAACGAGACTTTCTCGATGCGCGGATGCTCGGTCAGCCAGGTGCCGACTTCACGGCCGCTGCCGGTCAGCACGTTGAACACACCGTCAGGCAGACCGGCCTGGGTGTAGATCTCGGCCAGCTTGAGAGTGGTCAGCGAGGTGACCTCGCTTGGCTTGAAGATCATCGCGTTGCCAGCGGCCAGGGCCGGGGCGGATTTCCACAGGGCGATCTGGATCGGGTAGTTCCAGGCGCCGATACCGACGGTCACGCCCAGGGGCTCGCGGCGGGTATAGACGAACGAGCTGTCACGCAGCGGGATCTGCTCGCCCTCGATGGCCGGCACCAGGCCTGCATAGTATTCGAGTACGTCGGCACCGGTGACGATGTCGACGTAGCGGGTTTCGGAGTAGGACTTGCCGGTGTCCAGGGTCTCCAGCATCGCCAGCTCATCGTTGCGCTCGCGCAGGATGTCAACGGCGCGGCGCAGGATGCGCGAACGCTGCATGGCGGTCATGGCGGCCCAGACTTTCTGGCCGCGCTCGGCGCTTTCAACGGCGCGTTCGACGTCGGCCTGGGTGGCACGCTGCACTTGGGCGAGGACTTCGCCGGTGGCCGGGTTGATGGCCTCGAAGGTGGCATCGGTGCCAGCGTCGACGTAACCGCCATCAATGTAGAGTTTTTGCGTTTCAAAACGGGCCATAGTGTCCTCGCAAGTGCAGTGAGTTTTGACTATCCGCGCCGGGCTCCTGCCTGCTGGGCAATGGCCGCACGCGGTGGTTCAGAGGCCTGGAATTCAATGTCCGGGCGCTGCTTCGCCAGTTGTAGTTCCATGTATTCGTAGGCGATCCGTATCGCCTGGGCGGTATCGAAGGCATCTCCCGACAGCGCCCCGCGCAGCCACAGGCCGTCGATCAGGGCGGCCAGTCCGCGTGCCGCCGTGCGTGCTTCGCCAAGCGGCAGCACCCGGCGGAACTGGCAGCACAGGTTGGAAAACAAGCGGTGATCGTTGATCCGCTGCAACCTGTGCAAGGACGGTTGGTGCATGCTGGACGCCCAGAAGGCCAACCAGGTTTTCATCGCCGGGCCGTTCACCTGGCTGGCGTCGAAGTTGCCTTCGATGATCACGCCGAGGTGGGCACGCGGGCTGTCATCCGTCAGTGCAAGGCGACGCGCCGCCACGCCTTCGTTGAGCATGCTCATGATGTAGCGCATGGTCGCTGCGATCAGGCCGTTCTTGTCCCGAAAGTAGTGACTGATGATGCCGTTCGACACACCGGCCAAACGGGCGATCAGCGCAATGCTGGCGTCCCCCAGTCCAACCTGGTCAACAGCCAGCAACGTGGCTTCGATCAACTGCTGACGGCGGATGGGCTGCATACCGACCTTGGGCATTTCTTGCATCTCCTCAGGCCTTCGGGCAGTCGACGTGCGGCTGACTCGGCGAAGACCAGTCTATTTTGTTTTGATTGAACGTTCAATCAACAAAGAATATGCTCTGCGACAATTTGTTCCATTGACACCGCTAAAGGCGGCCTCGAGGGCAACGAATCGACACTCCATGAAATCGTGAAACCCCGGAATACAGGGCGTTGAAGGGTGCAAACGAGGCGTTGGACAGATTCTGCCGGGCGGTCATGCGCTGCGCGGCCACCTCGGAGCGGGGCTTTGGAATTCTGTTTGCTGCAACGTTTTGATTCGGGATCACGGTTTTCAACGTGTCTTTATAACACCTGACGCAGTAGGGCTATTGCACCGATTGCGCAGTGTAAACACCGATTAGCCTCCACCTCCCGCACTGCCCGGAGCATTTGCAATGAGTTCTGCTTCCCTGACCAAGACCCCTGCCGAGAGGGTCCGGGTCAACAGCATGGTGTTCTATACCTCCGCGCTGCTGATCCTGTTGTTGACTGCCTTGCTGATCGCTGTTCCCGAAACTGCGGGCCGTGTGCTGGGCGCTGCCCAAGCCTGGCTGACGCGCACTTTCGGCTGGTACTACATGGTGGTTATCTGCGCCTACCTGGTGTTTGTCGTAACCTTGGCTTTTTCCGATTTCGGCAAGCTCAAGCTTGGCGGCAAGGAAGACAGTCCCGACTTCAGCTACGGCGCCTGGGCCGGCATGCTGTTTTCATCCGGCATCGGCATCTCGCTGTTGTACTTCGGCGCCTCCGAGCCGCTGGATCACTATTACAATCCCCCGGAAGGCACGCCCGCCAGCATGGAAGCCGCTCGCCACGGGCTTCAGCTCACCTTCCTGCACTGGGGCCTGCACGGCTGGGCCATCTATGCGCTGGTCGGGCTGTCGGTGGCCTACTTCGCCTACCGCCACAACCAGCCGCTGGCCTTGCGTTCGGCGCTGTACCCGCTGGTGGGGGAGCGCTGGGTCAAGGGTGGGGCGGGGCATGCCGTCGACATCTTCGGCATGTTCGTGACCCTGCTGGGCCTGGTGACCAACCTTGGCATCGGATCGATGCAGGTGTCCTCGGGCCTTGAGTACCTGTTCGGCATGGACCACAGCAAGACCAACCTGCTGATGGTGATCCTGGTCATGAGCACCGTGGCCACCATCGCGGCGGTGTCGGGCGTGGAAAACGGCATCCGCCGCCTGTCCAACCTGAACATCCTGCTGTTCAGCGGCCTGCTGCTGTTCGTGCTGATGTTCGGCCAGACCCTGGACCTGCTCAACGGCTTCGTACAGAACATGGGCGACTACCTCAATGGCATCGTGCTCAAGACCTTCGACCTCTACGTGTACGAGGACGGCGCCAAGTCCGAGCGTTGGCTGGGCCTGTGGACCGTGTTCTACTGGGCCTGGTGGATTTCCTGGGGCCCGTTCGTGGGCATGTTCATCGCGCGTATCTCCAAGGGCCGTACCGTGCGCGAGCTGGTGGCCGGGGTGCTGTTGATCCCGTTGGGCTTCACCCTGGCCTGGCTGTCGATCTTCGGCAACACGGCGCTGGACCTTGTGATCAACCAGGGCGCGGTGGAACTGGGCAAGACCGCGCTCGAGCAACCCTCGATGTCGATCTATCAGCTGCTCGAGTACTTCCCGGCGGCCAGGATTGTCGTCGGCGTGGCGGTGTTCGTCGGCTTCGTGTTGTTCCTGACCCCCGCCGATTCTGGCGCGGTGATGATGGCCAACCTGTCATGCAAAGGCGGCCACGTGGATGAGGATGCCCCGCACTGGCTGCGTATCTTCTGGTCGGCGGTGATTACCCTGGTAACCATCGGCTTGCTGTTCGCGGGCAACTTCGAAGCCATGCAGACCATGGTGGTGCTGGCCGGGCTGCCGTTCTCGGTGGTGCTGGTGCTGTTCATGTTCGGCCTGTACAAGGCCATGAAGCAAGACAGCCAGGCCGAGCAGGAGCGCGCCGAACTGGCCGCCCGTGGCCGCCGCGGCTTCAGCGAACGGCTGACGCAGAGGGACCTGCAGCCGACCCAGCCGGTGGTGCAGCGTTTCATGGACAAGCATGTCACCCCTGCGCTGAGGGAAGCCGCGGTCCAGTTGCAGACCCTGGGCTTTGATGTCGAAAGCCGCCTTGGCCAGTCGCGTTCATCGATGGGCTTGCGGGTGATGATGGAGGAGGGCAACCCCTTCGTCTATGAAGTGAGCCTGGACGGCTACATGGCCCCGCCGAGCGAAGCGCCCGTTGAAGGCGAGCCCGAAGTACGCCAGCGCTTCTACCGCGCCGAGGTGTACCTGCACGATGGCAGCCAGGAGTACGACCTGATGGGCTTCGCGCCGGATCAGATCGTGCGGGACGTGATGGATCAGTTCGAGAGCCATCGGCAGTTGCTGGGGCGTGTGTATAGCTGACAGGTTGAGTCTCATTGATAGTGCTAGGTCTAGCACTTGACCTCACGCGACCTACCGTTGGCACCCACATCTTCGCAATGGCGAGAAAATTATTGTGGAAATAGTTATCATTTCTGCTATGCCAGAGGTGTCGCCCAGGTTTTAATCCTCGCCCGACCCTGCAATCATCCCCCCACACACGAAGAAAGCGCCGGTCCCGATAGGAACCGGCGCCCCCTGTATCGACGAGAACCCGATGGATCGACAGTACTACACCCGCCATCTGCTTATCGGCTGCATCTACCTGATTGCGGTGAGCATTGCCTGGTCTGCCAGCGGTGACGCTTTTTACGAATCACACTGGCTGGTAGCGGTCATGGTATCTAGCACCCTGCTCTATCCCTGTGCCAGGTACCTAGTACAGGCAAGTGCTTACCGCGTGACCAGCCCGACATTCTGGACTCGCGGGTTCTTTGTGGAGGATGTGAACAGCCCGGGCCTGCGCGCCTTGTTTTCCTTCCTGTGCATGCTGTTCGCCATCCCACTGGGTGTGGCCTACGTGCTGTTCCGGTTGACTCGCAAAGGCTGATCCGCTCGCTTGGCTTACAGGGCCAGGATGAAATCGTTGAGTTCGGTCACCCGCTCATCCGTTACCAGTGCGCTGGCCACCGCCATCAGTAAGGCGAAGCCCAGTAACCCAAGGGTGGCGCCAGTCATCATGCCGAATACTGCCGCCACTGCCGCCGTAGCTCCCTTGCCTGCCAGAATGGTCTCGGCCTTGATGAAGAAGGGTAACCAGTTTCCAGTCTGCGTGGCTTTCCTGGCTTCCGTCGCCAGGTCCACGAAGTCCATCACGTTCCCCACCGAGCCGAAGGCTTTGCTCAAACGTGCCAGATCCTTGGACATGCGCTCGTTGTCCAGGGCTTCGAGGGTATTGGCGATGGCCTGACGGTCCTTGACGCTGAACTTCTTGTCGAGGACGCCCTTGTACTGGTCGAACGCGTTGAGTGCCTGCTGAGCATTGCGGATGCGCTTGCCCTGGGCCTTGTCGGCCAGTTCCTTGGCCAAGGCAGAGGCCTTTTCGCCGTACTTGGCCGTCACCTCTTTGTAGAAGTCGGCAGTGAACTTCAGCGCATCCTTGATCTGGTCGGCATCCGCCGCTCGATCGGCCAAGCCACCGAGAGCCGCCGCCGTTTCATTCAACTGACGCGCCGACTCCTGCTTGAGTAGCGCATCATGGTAGCTCACCCACTTGCGACCAAGCTTAGTGTTGTTCTGCAGGAACACTAGCTCCTTAAGCGCTTCCAGCTCGGGCTGGCTCAAGGGGGCATTGATCTTCGGGTTGTTCGCTGGGAATGTGACGGTAATGCCACCACGGCTGTAGGGTGGCGGCGCCACGATTGGTCCGACGGCTGCCAGGTTGGCGGCCGCCAACTGCTGCATGAGCATTTTGTAGTGGTTCAGCGCCTGGGCGGTCGACATGTTCTCCACCACACCCGCGCTCTTTACTACCTCGGTCTGCAGGAATTCTGGCAGCTGCTGGAAATGGATATCCCGTTCCTGGGCGATCAGAGCCAGGCGCTGGTCCTGCTGCTGCACCGTCGGCACCGCCTGTGCGTCAATCTGATCACGCTGTTGTGCCAACCCGGCAAGCTTCCCGGCGATAACGCTCACGGCCAGCGACAGCGACTTAGCCTCTAGAGCGGCCTTGTAGACATCGTCGTACAAAGCCCACAGCTTCACCAGGCCGTCGGGGGTGACTTTCCCGGAATTGAGGAACTCGTGCATCATCTGCGGCGGCAATACCGACATGAGGAAGTACGGGCTCTGACCGTGCATACCGTACATCTGCGTCACGACGGTAATATACAGGGCCTTCTTCGCCGCGATCAGCTCTACAACAGCCTTCTGCTCGGCCGCCGCCGCCTGCGCTGGGGCAAGGTTCTGGCCGGCCTTGGCTGCCACTTTCTTCTGTTCCAGCTCACGTTCGGTATCGGCGGTGAGGGTCTTGAAGCGGACTATGTAAGTCGCGTCAATCTCCTTCTGGTTCGCGATCTGTTCATTCATGAACTCGGCCATGACATTGGGGCCACCGATCTCGTGATGCGTGCTGCCCCTGCCTTCGCCACGGCGCGGCCCCTCCTGAAGGCCCCAACCGCCGCTGCTGTCGATGTAGCCACCGCCGCCGCCAGGGCCGTAGGTCTGTCGACGATCCGGAGTGATAATCAGGGGTTCGAGTACTACAGTGCCCCTAGGAACAAATCCATTTTGTGCCATCTGTAAATCTCCTTTGAAATCTGAAAGATGCGCTGACCTGATGCATATCTGCAAACGGCATCTGCCAGATGCTGTTTGCTTTAGGCATTTGAATGCACTAATGCAATGGCATGGAAATGCATTAATGTATCGTCGTGCGAACGATCGTCGATCTCTTCTTCGAGACGCATGGTCGGGGGGGGGGCGCGCCTGAGCGACCGCCTGCTGCTCGAAGGCGTGCTCTGGGTACGCTGTTCGGGTGCTGCGTCGCGAGAGATGGAGGGACGCTTTGGCCCGTGGTCAACGTTTTCAGGGCTGGCGAAACCAAGGAGCATTCGAGCAGATGTTCAAGCGCATGCACCTGAGACTGGTGAGCAAGGCTTGATCGATCTGCAGCGATCATTGTGCGGACCATCTAAGGAGGCGAAATGAGCCCGGCTCTGAACGAAAACTGATGAACAACGCGAATGCCTGCACCAACCTGATCATGGGGGCGGGATACGCCGGCTATTTCGCCTTCTGTTCAACCTTGTCGGGGTAAATCCCCACTTGGCTGTTCAACCCTTGCGGCCTTGCTATTACGCTTTCACTTACCTTGTTCATCATGTAGGAGATCGTCAGAATGTTGTGGGGCTCCAAGCATATGCTAGCGACTCAGCCAGCCTAGCCAAATTGGCTCACCGATTGTCACACCAGCTGCCCTAGCCATCTCTGCGTAGGCAAACTCGATGCCTCCCGTCTCCACCGGCTCGTCCAAAGCTCTGAATTTGACGATTCAGTGGGCATAGCACTCAGACAAAGGCCCAAATGCCGATGTCACTTCGGACAATGCAACAATCGCCTTAGGCCGTGCACCGCCTGGCGAACCACCAGCTAGCCGTAGCTGTTGCAGTACTGTTTGTTTCTCGCCCTCCTGAACCTCGATAGAGGCTTCATAGAGCTGGTATATCTCAACAGGGCCGCTCATCTCCGTTTTTTTCGCCCTTTGGTTGATACTCAAAGGCTCCCATGGCCCTGTCGCCCATGTAAGCAAGGCGGTCCAGGGCGGTGACTGTGAGACGCGTGCCGTCACCGAAGGTGCTATTGAAGAATCTTTCCATGAGCAACATGCCCCAGCCCAGTGGCCAGCCAGCCTTGGTCGTAAGCGAGGTAGATCCCCTCCCGGCAGCTTTGAAAAGCGCTCCGACCTTCACGCCGTTTTTCAGGACGGTTAGCTCACCGGTGTGCTGGCCGAAGAACCAAGGAGTCCATACAGGGCCTGTCAGATGGAAAATCTAGCGTTAAAAGGTCATATATGGCCTTTTTCGATTTTGCCCGCGCAAATGTTTTTTCTCCATACCTGAAAACCGCGAATCGCCGGGGCTGCAGCTTTTTTCCAGCCGGCGCACTCACATACCGGCGCAAACAATGTCCAGCAGACCACTTGGCATTGCTTATTTACCTCAGTCAGCCCAAGTCATGTGCCTATCGTCGCCCCCCATGGGACGAGCCGCCTTCCTGACCTCGTCCCCTTTCGACCGGCACGGAGACGTTGTTTCATGACCCCTGCAATGCCTGATTTCAAACACGCCGTGGCCCTGCAGTTCGCCACCCGTCCTACCCTGCGCCATATCACCGGGCAAAGAGCCTTGCACGTGCTGGTCGCCCGGTACCCTCTGATTGCCACATCCTATCCGAACCTCACCAGCGCGGCGCCCCTGCAGTTGATGCGGCCCAACGGGCGGGGCGGCTGGGACGTGGTGCCCTTTGTCGATGTGCTGTTGCAAGCGCTTTTCAGCGGCAAGGCCCTGGATTTGCGCGACGTCGACGGCCTTGACCACCGCCTCAGCCTGCATCCGCCGCAGCGTTTCGATGCCAGCCAGAGCATTGACGCAACGCAGGCCATCGCGCAGGTACGCATCGTTCTTGAACGGCTCAACGACGATTTCAACGACCTTCTGGCATTGCTGCCAGAGCTGTTTCGCCAGGCCTTGGTGGACTACTGGAGAGCGCTCGGCAGCGCCGGGGTCAGCCGCGACCGATGGTTGCAACAGACCTTGCGTACGGCCTTGCTGCACAATCTCGGCCTGCAGCGGCTCGATACCCAGCAGCAGGCCTGTATCCGCGGGCTGGTGGCAGGTGGCGCGCAGATGCCGCCGGTGTTTGTGGTCGAGGCGGTTTGCGAACGCGACGGGGTGCGCCACACCGAGCGATTACCGAACCTGCTGGTCATGGGCGAATGGGACGAGCGCACGGTGATCCTCTGGTGCGCGCCTTCAAGCGTGGTGCGTGGCTTCGAGTCGCTCGATGAGTTCGCCGTGGCACTGCAGCAGGAACTGGCCGGGCGGTTGCGCTTTGACTCGATGCACTTCAACCGCTTCGAACTGCAGGGCGATGCGTTCGCGTACCAGAGCGCAATCCTGCTCGATGACATGCTGATCAAGCTCGACCCTGCAGGTATCGGCGCGCAGGGGAGGTTGCAGGCACAAGAGCAGGCCTTTGCCGCCTTGAGCGACCTGTCCCAAGCCTTCATCGAGGGTTATGTGGCCAATCCCGGTGCCGAGGGCGCTGCCCTGCCGGCGTGGTTGGAAAATGCATCGAGCGACGACTGTTTCGAGTACCAGCGCGCCCTGCTCGACCTGGCGCTGGACCAGGCGGCCTGCGAAGGCGCCAGCGCGCTGGCCGGCATACTCGACTTGCAGGCGTATACCCGCGAACGCCTGCGCGAGCAGCTGCTCGAGGACCATCCGGACGAGGCCAATTATTTCCCTGATGACCTGCTGCTTACGCTCACCACCGCACGTGGCGTGCCAGGGGGTGCAGGGGTGGGTGCCGGGGACGGCGTGGTGCAGCGGCGTACCCTGACGCTCACCGAGTTCGCGATCGGTAACCTGGCGTCGCTGCAAGGCGCGGTCCTCAGCGCCATCGATCATCGTGAGCAACAGCTGATCATGGATTGGCTGACGCCCGACTACCTGCGCCACCTGGTCGAAACGGTCAATATTGGCGGCAACTACCCCCGCTATGTGGCCCAGGCGCTCGACGACCCGCTGCGGCCCGAGCGCGTGCGCCGCTTCGCCCGGGAATGGCGCAGCAGCCTGCTGTTTACCGCGCTCAAGTCCAAAGTAGACGGTGTCCTCAGCGCCGCGGCCTATCACTGCGTTGCCGACTACAGCCGCGGCAGGATCGACGCGCAGTTGCCCACGACCATGCTCATGCCGTTGGCATTCAGGTCCGAGCAACAGGCCGGCGAAATAGACCCTGTGGCCGGCATGTTCGTGTTGTACTGCGCCGCACCGCGGCTAACGCTGCTGTATCGCCCGCTTTACAGCGAGCGGCCGATTCTGGAATTTTCCAGCCCCGACGCCATGATGGCGGCGATCCGTGAATCCGGCGCGCTGCAGCAGAGCATCCTTGACTGGATGACGCCGGGCGCGCGGCGCGTCTACGCCCATGGCGGCTTTGCAGAGCCCCATCTGCTGCGGCCGATAGACGATACGCTGCAATCACCCCCGCGCCCCAAGCCTTCCAGCTTCGCCGCACAATTCTGGCACATCGATGCGGATGCCCGACTGTATGCCGCCAATCGGCAACTGCTGATCGAGCTGGCCGATCGCGAGTCGTTGTCCAATGCCGAAAGCCGCTGGAGCATCCTCACCCAGGGCGCATGGCTGTTGTTCGATGTGGCGAGCCTGGTGGTGCGTGGACCTGTGGCCAGCCTTGCGTGGATGGTCCAGGCTATCGCGGCGCTGGACAAGGATCTGCCGGCATTGAGCCATGGCGAGGCTTCGCAGCGCTTTCATGCGGTGCTGGACCTGCTGCTCAACACCGGCATGGCGTTGTTTCACTTGCACCTGGCGCAGGTGCCCGTTGCTGTCGAGACCTCCACGCTGGCCGTTGGCGTATCGCCCGTACAGGACTTGCCGCCACCCACCCAAGGCAAGGTGTTCCTGCCAGGGGCGCTCAAGGACCAGCCTGCCCTGCGCGTCGACTTTTCCTGGCGCGGCCTGCAGGGGTTCAACCTACTGGACACACAGCAGCGTGCGGCACTGCGCCTGCTGCGCCGCGACGTGTCGCTCAACGACGTGCAGCCAGAGGCGACGGGGGCTGCGCAGGGTCTGTACCGGGTCGATGGCCGCTATTACGCAAGCCTGGCCGGCGACGTCTATCATGTCGAGCTGGGCGAACAAGGTGCGCGCATCGTACAGGCCGCTGGCATGCCGGGACCTTGGCTGATCCATGAGCATGGGCAGTGGCGGGTCGATGGTGGGCTGCGCCTGCGAGGGGGCGGGCCCAAGCGCCGGGCCGATGCCATTCGCCAGCAGAATCAGGATGCGTTCGCCGCCCTGCAGCTGGAGGAAGCCTCAGCGGTGCGCGTGCACAACACCCTGGCCCGTGTGTACGAACTCAGCACCCAGAAATTGCACGACCAGGCCGGGCAACTGGGCAAGCTGCAGACCCTTCGCGAGCGAACCACCAGCCAGGCAGGTGGTGAGGTACTGCTGGCCTCTCTGGATGAGAAGATCAGCCAAGCCCAGGCGTCGCTCGAACAGGCCAAGGAGCAGGCTCTCGATGATTTGCGTGCGTTGATCGATTCCGACACGCGCATGGACAACCTGCTCAGGCAAATGTGCGAGCCCCGTTTTGCCAACCAGCTGATCGCACCCGTGATCAAGCAGCAACGCAGCACCATTCGCCAGGAACTGATCGACCGCAGCGTGGTGTACTACAACGAGGCGGTGGAGTTCATCAACAAACTCGACTCAGCTGCGTCCTTCGACAACTTGGCGGTGCGTCCGGAAACGCCGCAGGAAATCGCTCAGTACCGTACCCTGCGTCGCCTGCTGGACAAGCAGGTCGGCCTGCTTGCCGAACTCCTGCAAGTGTCGGAGGCACTGGACCAGCTCCTGCCGCAGACCCTGCGAGACGACGACATCATCTTCAGAGAGCAGGACGGCACGCGGCTGAACAAGGAGATGATGCTCAGCGGCATCATCGAGCGCAGACGGCTCAACGAGATCGACCTGCGGGTACGGCGTCTGATCGAGCTGGGAGAGCTGGCCCTGGAGCGTCTGTCGGGTGTGGATGAAAAGGTGCTCATGCGTTACCAGCATTACCTCTGTGGACCCGACCTCAAGAGTGCCGGCAGCGCCCACGCCGAACTTGCCGGCTACGAGCCTGCGCTGGCCGACCGTCTGGCGGTGCTGGCCGGCGTGCTCGAGGACTACAACATTGCCAGCGCCCATGCCAGTTACCTGGCGAACACCGGTGGGGCGGCGATCAATGCGGGCCGTCTTCAGCACTACCGGCAGAGCCTGGCGGCGCTGGTCCAGGCCGCCGAACGCGACTTCGCCGAAGCGGTACGCGAGCAGGAACTGGCCCAGGTGCACGTACCAAAATCGAGCCTGTACCAGCAACGGCCAGGTCGGCGCCGTGTGGTACAGACCCAGCGCGGGCGCAGCATCATCGGCCAGGAGGTGGAAATCGACGGCGCCTCGGTCATCCAGCAGCACGAGGCCGCGAGCGGCAAGGTACTCAAGACCTTTCACCGGCAAGGCTCCGAGTGGGTGGAAGACGCCAATGCCGACCCGGCCGAGGAGGTACTGTCGCCTGCTCCTGGCGACGCCGCTGCCGCTGCCGCGAAGGCGCGCACGGTGTTGGCCCAGGTCGAATCGGTGATTGGCCTGGCCAAGCGCTACATCCGTGCGGACGAGCCTATCGGCCTGTCATCGGTACTCGAAGGGCATATCGACAAGTTGCGTGAAGCCAGGCGGTCGTTGGCCAGCGCCAAAGGCAGCGATGAACTAGGCGCGCAGCTGGAGGAAAACATCGAGCGCCTTCAAGCGGCGCAGCGGGACCTGCTGACCAGCCTCTACCTGACGAGCAGTCACCCCACGGCCGCTAGCCTGAGGTTCCTGGTGGAGGAGCAGCAGGTGACGGTGCATCGGAGCGTGCAGCGCAAAGCCCTGACGCCCACCGATTTTCTGGATGTCTATGAGGTTCGCCGCTTGCCCCAGCGGGGACGGAGCCGGGGCGAAGGTCTATGGGAAGCGCATTTCCATTATCCCACGGCGGCGACGCCTGGCCGTGAGTTCGCCAAGGGTCACCTCAAGCTCTGGTCCCAGCGTAGCTTGGGGCGCGAGGCGCAGTTGCGCGCCGCAGTGTCGGGGCATAGCCTGCTGGCAATCTATCGGGGTGACCTGCGCCTGAGCCAGGTCGACGGCATCATTCCATTCGACTGACCCGCGTTTCAGCGGTTGTGGTATAGGCCATGTGCACCATGGGCAGGCATGGCCAGGTTACTGCGCTCGGCAATCATCTGGGGCAAGGCGATGAGCTCGATGCCCAGGCTCTTCAGGCGCGGCAGCTCGCGCTCCAGCACCTCCAGGGTCTGCGGATAGGGGTGGCCGATCAGCACGGCCGAACCCTGCCGGTGGGCCAGTTCGATGCCCAGGTGCAACTGCCCGGCAATAGCATCGGTGGTGGCGACGTCGTCGAGGAAGACATCCCGCGAGACCTGCGCCAGGCCAATGGCCTGGGCGCGGGCCGCAGCCACGGTGGCAGCGCTGGTGCGGCTGTCGACAAAGAACAGGTGGCGACGCTGCAGTTCAGCCATCAACCAGGCCATGGGCTCGGCCTGCGAAGTCATGCGGCTGCCCATGTGATTATTGATGCCAACTGCATAGGGAACCTTGGCCAAGGCGGCTTCCAGGCGCCGGCCCAGCTCCGGCAGCGGAGTGCCGGGATGCCAGGCATAGGGCCCGGTGGCCGGGTCCATGGGCATGTGCAGGATGACCGTCTTGCCGGCACGGTGGCCCTGACGGGCGAAGTCGCTGGCGTGAGGGGTGTCGGGCATGATCGCCAGGGTGACCGGGCCGGGCAGGGCGAGCACGCGGTTGTCGCGCTCGGTGTTCTGGCCAAGATCGTCAATGATCACCGTCATGTAGGCTTTGGCTGGCTGAGCCGGTGCCGCCAGGGCGACACCGGTGCCGATCAGGCCAAGCAGCAACAGCAGGCAGCGCATTCCAGGCATCACTTGTTCTGGGTGATGCTCAGGCCCTTGAGCAGGCTCAAGGCCTGGCTCAGCTGGAAGTCGTCGTCCTGCGGGCGCTCCTTGCGCTTGGCGCCGCTGGTCGGACGTTCCGCACCGCCATTGCCATTGCCCAGGTGGCCTTGCAGATCGGCTTCCTTGAAGGTCTCGCTGTCGGCTTCGGCGGTAAGCTTGGCCGGGCGCACCTCGATGTCGGGCACGATGCCCTGGGCCTGGATAGAGCGGCCGTTGGGGGTGTAGTACAGCGCGGTGGTGAGCTTGAGCGCACGGTCGTTGTTCAGCGGCAACACAGTCTGCACCGAGCCTTTGCCAAAGCTGTCGGTGCCCATCAGCACGCCGCGCTTCTGGTCTTGCAGGGCGCCGGCGACGATCTCCGAGGCCGAGGCGCTGCCACCGTTGATCAGCACCACCAGCGGCACGCCTTCGCTGGCGTCGGCCGGGTCGGCGGAGAAGCGCAGTTCGGAGTTGGCGATGCGGCCCTTGGTGTAGACGATCAGGCCCTTGGTCAGGAAGTGATCAGCCACTTCCACGGCGGTCTGCAGCACGCCGCCCGGGTTGTTGCGCAGGTCGAGTACCAGGCCGCGGAGCTTCTTGCCGTTGTCCTTGCGCATCTTCGCCAGAGCCTTGCCGACTTCTTCGCCGGTCTTGACCTGGAACTGGGTGATGCGAATATAGCCGTAGTTGTCTTCGAGCAGCTGGCTCTTGACGCTCTTTACCTGGATTACCGCACGGGCGAGGGTCACGTCGAACGGCTGGCCGCCATCGCGCACCAGGGTCAGGGTGATCTTTTCGCCGATCTTGCCGCGCATCTTGTCCACGGCTTCGGTCATGGATTGGCCACGGGTCGGCTGGCCGTTGATCTTCACGATCAGGTCACCGGCTTCGATGCCCGCACGCGAGGCCGGGGTGTCGTCGATGGGCGAGACGACTTTGACAAAGCCGTCTTCAAGACCGACCTCGATGCCCAGGCCACCAAACTCGCCACTGGTGCTTTCCTGCAGCTCCTGGAAGTCTTCAGGGCCAAGATACGCCGAATGCGGGTCGAGGTTGCTGAGCATGCCTTTGATGGCATTTTCCAGCAGCGTCTTGTCATCTACAGGTTCGACGTAGGCTGCCTTGATCCGGTCCATGACTTCGGCAAAAGTACGCAATTCCTCCAGTGGCAGCGGGCCTTGTGCGCTTGCGGCCGGGGCAGGCGCAGCAGCGGGCTCGGCCGCGAGGGCCAAGGGCGCGCCGACAACCAGGGCGATGGTCAGGGCCAGTGAGGTGAGGCGGGGCGATTGCAGCATGTCGAACGAACTCCTGATCCTGTAGACGCTCCGCGTGGAGCCCCGGCGCAGTAACGGACTGCGCTACGCCGTCAAATATAGGAAAGTGCCTATCCCTGGGCACGGCACCATTGCGCGGGGTCGCTGGGGCGGCCCTGCTGGCGGATGGCGAAGTACAAGCCTGCGTTGTCTTGGCCACCACTGTCGCCAACGGTGGAAATGGCATCGCCTGCCTTGACGATGTCACCGGCGCGCTTGAGCAGGCTTTGATTGTGACCGTAGAGGCTGAGGTAACCATTGCCATGGTCGAGAATGACCAGAAGTCCGGCCCCGCGCAACCAGTCGGCGAAGACTACCCGGCCACCATGCACCGCGCGTACCTGGCTGCCAACGGAGGCGCTGATCATCACGCCGTCCCACCTGGCCCGCGAGTCATCCCCGCGTGCTTCACCAAAACGTGCAAGCAATCGACCATTGACCGGCCATGGAAGTTTGCCCCGTGCGGCAGAAAAAGCCCCGCCGTAGGTTTCACCATTGCTCGAAACCATGGGTCCAAGAGTGACTTTCGGCTTTTTCGGAGCCTGGACGTTGCTGGCCTGGGCCTCGCGCTGACGTTGCTTCTGGGCCTCCTGTTCGGCGAGCAAGGCACGCTTGCGGGCTTCCTCTGCTTCGCGGGCCTGGCGCGCCAGGGTTTCCTCGATGGTCTTGAGCACACGGCCCAGCTCGGCCTGGTCTTGCTGGCGCGACTGCAGTTTCTGGTCGCGGGCCTTGAGGTCGGTATTGAGCTTGGCCAGCACCTTCTGACGCTCCTGGCGCACAGCTTCAAGCTCATGGCGACGGCTGTCGAGATTGCCTTGCTGGGCCAGCAGCCCCGCCTGTTGACGGGCGATATCCTGTTCGACGCCGGCCAGCCTGGTCAGGGTTTCGTTGAAGCTGCGCAGTTGTTCCAGGCGCGCTTGGCTGAGGTAGTCGTAGTAGGTGAGGGTGCGGGCGAATTTCTCGGGGTTCTGCTGGTTGAGCAGCAGCTTGAGGTATTCCTCGCGGCCGTTCTGGTAGGCCGATCGAGCCTGGATGGCGATCAGTCGTTGCTGTTCAATGCGGGCGCTCTGGAGTTTTTTTTTCTCGTTATCGAGGCGCTCCAGCTCGCCTTCGGTCTTTTTTAGTTCCTGCTGCAGGGCCTCCACCTGCTTCTCCAGCGTGCCGATGTCGGTTTCGGTTGCGCGCAGGTCTTTCTGCACGCCGGATTTTTCGTCCTGGAGTTTGCCCAGCATCTTCTGCAGCTCGGCGATATCCTGGCGGGTGGCGTCGAGTTTCTGCTGGGTCTGTATCCGCTCGTCGGCGAAGGCCGGGCTGAGCAGGCAGGACAGGGCTAGGAGGATCAGGGCGCGGAGCATGGAATGGGGATACCCGGGATGGAGACTGGCCTAGTATGCCCGCCCGGGGCTGCAAACAAAACAAGCTGCAAGCCACAAGCTACAAGCTGCAAGACGGATCGATGCGATCCGCTTTCTCTTGCAGCCTGCAGCTGGGGTTCAAGCGTCGACCAGAATCGAAGTTCCGGTCATTTCCGCCGGCACGTCCATGCCCAGGAGCTTGAGCATGGTAGGCGCCACGTCCGCCAGCACGCCACCTTCGCGCACCTTCAGCGCCCGCTTGCCCACATAGATGAACGGCACAGGCTCGGTAGTGTGAGCGGTATGCGCCTGGCCAGTGCACTCGTCTTCCATCTGCTCGACGTTGCCGTGGTCCGCGGTGATCAAGGCCTCGCCGCCGACCTGCTCCAGTGCATCGACGATACGGCCGACGCAATGGTCCAGCGCCTCGACGGCCTTGACGGCTGCCTCGAACACACCGGTGTGGCCGACCATGTCGCCGTTGGCATAGTTGACCACGATCACGTCATAGCGCTGCTGCTCGATGGCCTCGACAATCCGGTCGGTGACCTCGGGCGCATTCATCTCGGGCTGCAGGTCGTAGGTGGCGACCTTGGGCGACGGTATGAGAAGGCGCTCTTCGCCTTCGAACGGTTCTTCACGTCCGCCCGAGAAGAAGAAGGTGACGTGGGCGTACTTCTCGGTCTCGGCAATGCGCAGCTGGGTCTTGCCGTTCTTGGCCAGGTACTCGCCCAGCACGTTGTCCAGGCTCGAGGGTGCAAAGGCGGCTGGCGCTGCGATTTTCGCCGAATACTGAGTCAGGCCGATGAACGCCGCGACCTTGGGCAGGCGGGCCCGCGGGAACTCGTTGAAGTCGGGCTCGACGAACGCTCGCGACAATTCGCGGGCGCGGTCGGCGCGGAAGTTCATGAACACCACCGCGTCGCCATCTTCGACCTTGACCGCTTCGCCAATGCGCGTGGCCTTGACGAACTCGTCGCTTTCGTCCCGCGCATAGGCCGCTTCCAGACCCGCCAGGGCGGTGTCGGCGGTGTGCTCGGCAACGCTGTCGACGATCAGGTTGTAGGCTGCGCTGACGCGATCCCAACGGTTGTCGCGGTCCATGGCGAAGTAGCGTCCGATGATGCTTGCGATACGGCCCTTGCCCAGGCGGGCGAAGGTGCTGTCGAGCAGCTCGAGAGACGACTGGGCGCTGCGTGGCGGGGTGTCACGGCCGTCCAGGAAGGCGTGCAGGTAGATCCTCTCGGCGCCCCGTTGCGCGGCCAGTTCGGCCATGGCGACCAGGTGATCCTGGTGGCTGTGCACGCCGCCGTCGGACAGCAGGCCGAGGATGTGGACGGCCTTGCCAGCGCCAACGGCCTTGTCGACCGTGCCGGTGAGGACCGGATTGTGGAAGAACTCGCCGTCACGGATGGCCTTGGTCACTCGCGTGAAGTCCTGATACACCACACGCCCGGCGCCGAGGTTCATGTGACCGACCTCGGAATTGCCCATCTGGCCGTCCGGGAGGCCTACGTCCATGCCGGAACCGGAGATCAGTCCGTGCGGCCGTGTGGCGCGCAGGCGGTCGTAGACCGGCGTCGTGGCGGAGTAGATGGCATTGTACTCGGGGCTTTCGCTGTGACCGAAACCATCAAGGATGATCAGGACCAGGGGTTTGGGCGTGCTCGTCATCAATCCCTCTCACGGTTGCTCAAGATGATAAAGACACGCATTTTAGGGCAATTCCGCCAGCCGTGACGAATAATCCTCACGCCGCCTGCCAGGCGGGGGGACGGGCAGCAACCGGCAGCGGCCTCGAGGCCGTCGGCCAGACTTTGGCCGACCTTTGGGGCTGTGTATACTGGCCAGCATTTTCAATGGCCTGGAACACCCCCGATGGTTGATAACCTGATTCGATTTGCGACAGAACACTACATTCTGGTAGCCATCTTCGTCGTTCTGCTGGTGCTGCTCATTCTCAATGAGGCCCGCAAGGGTGGCCGCAGCCTGAGCAACGGCGAGCTGACCTCGCTGGTCAACAGCGACAAGGGCCTGGTCGTCGATATCCGTCCGGCCAAGGAGTACGCGGCAGGTCATATCGTGGGCGCCGTGAGCATCCCGCAGGACAAGTTGACCAACCGCATGGGCGAGCTCGAGAAGCACAAGTCCAAGACCCTGATCATCGTCGACAACATGGGTCAGCATTCGGGCGGCGTCGCTGGTGAGCTGATCAAGGCAGGCTTCACCGCCGCCAAGCTGAGCGGTGGCGTTTCCAGCTGGAAAGCCGATAACCTGCCGCTGGTGAAGTGACATGAAGCCCGTCATCGTCTACTCCAGCGACTACTGCCCGTACTGCTCGCGCGCCAAGTACCTGCTCCAGAGCAAGGACGTGGCCTTCGAAGAGATCAAGGTCGACGGCAAGCCGCAACTGCGTGCCGAGATGAGCCAGAAAGCGGGCCGCACGTCGGTGCCGCAGATCTGGATCGGCGACACCCACGTCGGGGGTTGCGATGACCTGTTTGCCCTGGAGCGCGCCGGCAAGCTCGATGCGCTGCTCAAGGGTTGATTTCACACTACTCCAAGACCTTAGAACGAAGGATCTGCCATGACTGAGCAACAGAACAACGGCGCCGCCGCAGCCGACGACACCTCCCCACAGTTTTCGATGCAGCGCATCTACGTGCGTGACCTGTCGTTCGAAGCCCCGAAAAGCCCGGCGATCTTCCGCCAGCAATGGGAGCCGAGCGTCGCGCTGGACCTGAACACCAAGCAGAAAGCCCTGGAAGGCGACTTCCATGAAGTGGTGCTGACTCTCTCGGTAACCGTCAAGAACGGTGAAGAAGTTGCGTTCATCGCTGAAGTGCAGCAGGCGGGTATCTTCCTGATCAAGAACCTCGATGCTTCGTCGATGAGCCACACGCTGGGTGCGTTCTGCCCGAACATCCTGTTCCCGTACGCCCGCGAGACGCTGGACAGCCTGGTCACCCGTGGCTCGTTCCCGGCGCTGATGCTGTCGCCGGTCAACTTCGACGCCCTGTACGCGCAGGAAATGCAGCGCATGCAGGAAGCGGGCGAAGCGCCGTCGCTGCAGTAAGCGGTAGTACGGTGATCAGAAAAGCGCCTTTCCAGGCGCTTTTTTTTGTGGGGGCCCATCCGGGCCCTTTCGCTGGCAGGCCAGCGAAGAGGCCCGGATGACACTACTCGACCCTCAGGCAAACCCCTGCTGACGCCACGCCTCATACACCGTCACCGCCACGGTATTGGACAGGTTCAGGCTCCGGCACCCGGGTTGCATCGGCAAGCGCAAGCGCTGCTCCGCTGGCAGGCTGTCCAGCACATCGGCAGGCAAGCCCCGGCTTTCCGGTCCGAACAAAAATGCATCCCCCGGCTGGAACGCTACCTCGTGATAAGGATGCGAAGCCTTGGTGGTGAACGCGAACAGTCTGGGCTGCCCAAGGCTTTCCAGGCATGCGGCCAGGCTCTCATGGCGCTTGAGCGTGGCATACTCGTGGTAGTCCAGCCCTGCCCGGCGCAGGCGCTTGTCATCAAGCTCGAACCCGATGGGTTCGATCAGGTGCAGGTCGCAGCCGCTGTTGGCGCAGAGCCGGATAATGTTGCCGGTATTCGGCGGAATTTCTGGTTGAAAAAGGATGACGTGAAACATGCACGGCTCCGAGCGTGAAGATGGCGAGCATTCTACCCCTGAACCGGACCCGCGTTCTAAGGCCTGGCCACGCGTGCTGTTCTCGCTGGCCTTGTTCGGCCTGCTGGTCGGCCTGATGATCGGCCGGCTGACCGCGCCAGAGGAGCGGATGCTGGAGCAGGTGGACGTGGTCGAGGCGGGGCTGGACCTATGGTTCAATGAAGAACCCCAGCTGCACGGAGAGAATGTCGACGGTACGCTGGCGTTGCTTTTCGAGGCCAAGGGCAAGGTTCAGCAGGGTCAGTTGCGGATGCAGGGCAAGCCGGTCAGCTGGAGGGTGCAGAACAGCGATGGCGGGCTGCTGGTGACGCTGGTTGCCGCGCGTGCCCTGCGCGGTGAGTGGACCGCTGCGCAGGACGCTGGGCGCTGGCGAGTGCAGGTGAGGCTGCACGAATAAAAGAGGGGATTCCCGGCCTGCCTGTACCGAGGTCCCCAAAACTGGATGTACCAAGGTTGTTGCAGGTGTCGTGCCAGGTTTGCAAAAGCCGGGAAATGGGCGCTCTGGGAGGTTTTCAGCAAGGTTGCAGGTGGATTCGTGCGTTGCGGCAGTGCACCGGGCACAGGATCGGTGCATGAGCCAGGGCCGCGACGCGGCCCCGGTGTTCATCAATGATCTTCGCCCTCGTCATCATCCCCGCCGTCGACCTTCATCCCCAGTTCCTTGATCTTGCGGGTCAAGGTATTGCGGCCCCAGCCCAGCAGCACCGCTGCATCGCGGCGCCGGCCAGCGGTGTGCTTGAGTGCGGTCTCTATCATGATGCGCTCGAAGCTCGGCACCGCGCTGTCGAGCAGGTTCGACTGGCCGCGTGCCAGGGCCTGGTCGGCCCACTGACGCAGCGCCTGTTCCCAATTGGTGACGGGAATGGCGTCCTGAGGCAGGTTGAGCAGCTCGGGCGGCAGGTCACCGACCAGCACCTCTCGGCTAGACGCCATCACGGTGATCCAGCGGCAGGTATTCTCCATCTGACGCACGTTGCCGGGCCACGGCAAGTTGCGCATGAATTCTTCGGTTTCCGGCTTGAGCAGCTTCGGCTCGACCGACAGTTCCTGCGCCGCGCGGCCCAGGAAGTGCCTGGCCAGGGCCGGAATGTCTTCGCGGCGATCGGCAAGGCGTGGAATGTGAATGCGGATCACGTTCAGCCGGTGGAACAGGTCCTCCCGGAACTTGCCGGCCTGCACCAGCGTTTCGAGGTTCTGGTGTGTGGCGGCGATGATCCGGACGTCGACCTTGACCGGCACATGGCCGCCCACGCGGTAGAACTCGCCGTCGGCCAGTACACGTAGCAGACGGGTCTGGGTGTCAGCCGGCATGTCGCCGATCTCGTCGAGAAACAGCGTACCGCCGTCGGCCTGCTCGAAGCGCCCCCGGCGCAGGTTGGCTGCGCCGGTGAAAGCCCCTTTTTCATGGCCGAACAGTTCGGATTCCATCAAGTCCTTGGGGATCGCTGCCATGTTCAAGGCGATGAACGGCGAGGCTGCGCGCGGACTATGGCGGTGCAGGGCGTGGGCGACCAACTCCTTGCCGGTGCCCGACTCACCGTTGATCAGCACGGTGATGTTGGAGTGGCTCAGGCGGCCGATCGCGCGGAAGACTTCCTGCATCGCCGGAGCTTCGCCAATGATCTCCGGGGTCCGGGTGAGGCTCGGCGCCGTGTGCAGGCCTTGTTGCTCCTGGGCATGCTGGTTCGCGCGCTTGACCAGTGACACGGCTTCGTCGACATCGAACGGCTTGGGCAGGTACTCGAAAGCGCCTCCCTGGTAGGAGGCCACGGCACTGTCGAGGTCAGAATGGGCGGTCATGATGATGACCGGCAGGCGCGGGTGCTGTTCACGGATCTGCGCGAGCAGGTCCAGGCCGCTGGCGCCAGGCATGCGGATATCGGAGATGATCACGTCCGGCTGCTGCCGGGCCAGGCGGCCCATGACGCCGTCGGCGCTGTCGAAGCTCTGGGTGGTCATGCCTTCCTGTTGCAGGGCTTTTTCGAGTACCCAGCGGATTGAGCGATCATCGTCGACGATCCAGACGGTTTCACTTCGGCTCATGAGGCAGTGGCTCCTTGTTCCAGAGGCAGGAAGATCGAGAATGTGGTGTGGCCGGGGTGGCTGTCACATTCGATCAGGCCCTGGTGCTGGCTGATGATGTTCTGGGTAATGGCCAGGCCGAGCCCGGTACCGTCCGGACGCCCGCTGACCATGGGATAGAAGAGGGTGTCTTGCAGTTCCGCCGGGATCCCGGGGCCGTTGTCGATCAGCTCGACGCGGGCCACCAGCCGATGCCGGGTGTGGCCGATGGTGAACTGGCGCATGGCGCGGCTGCGCAAAGTGATGCGGCCCAGGCGCAGCTCGTTCTGGCTGCTGATGGCCTGCATCGCGTTGCGCACGATGTTGAGCACCGCCTGAATCATCTGCTCGCGGTCTATCAGCACATCGGGCAGGCTCGGGTCGTAGTCGCGGACCAGCGTGATGCAGCCCTGGCTCTCGGCATCCACCAGGCTGCACACACGCTCCAGGACCTCATGGATATTGGTCATTGCCAGCGAGGGCAGCTTGTTCGAGCCCAGCATGCGGTCGACCAGGTTTCGCAGGCGGTCAGCTTCCTCGATGATCACGTTGGTGTAGTCGCGCAACTCTTCCTCGGGCAGTTCGCGCGCCAGCAGCTGCGCCGCGCCGCGGATCCCGCCCAAGGGGTTCTTGATCTCGTGGGCGAGGCCCCGCACCAGCATCTTGGTGGTTTCCTGCTTGGACAGCTGGGCCTCTTCCTTGGTGATGCGCAGCAACCGGTCGCGCGGGTGAACCTCGAGCAACAGCAGGGTCTGGCCCTGGTTGGGAATCGGCGTGACGGCGTAGTCGACGATCAGGCTCTGGCCGGTCAGCGAGGTCAGCTGGGCTTCACGCTTGGTGAAGGGATGCGCCTGTTCCACTGCCTGGCGCAGGGAGTTGAGCGCCTCGGCCGACTCGGTGAACAACTCGCTGATGAACTGCCCATGGCTACGCTGGCCGCTGATGGCGAGCAGCATCTCCGCCGCCGGATTCATGTATTCCAGGCGCAGGTCGGCGTTGAGCAGGAGTGTGGCAGTGGTCAGGTTGTCGAGAAGCAGACGGTGCTGAGCGTCGCTGATGGTCATGGGGCGTCGTTGACCTCTTTTGGCACATGGGCGTCCCGGGCTGGGCCAGGGGCGGGCACGCTGAAATCCGCTGATACGAAGAAAATGCAAAAACCAAACCAAGGCTCCGAAAAGAAGCGGGATTTACGCTTTGGAGGCAGAGTCCGCGCGATTTCGTGCGTCGGAAG
This sequence comes from Pseudomonas fluorescens, assembly GCF_902498185.1. GTDB lineage: Bacteria > Pseudomonadota > Gammaproteobacteria > Pseudomonadales > Pseudomonadaceae > Aquipseudomonas > Aquipseudomonas fluorescens_BS. The sequence continues at coordinate 484,799 of NZ_CABVIX010000002.1, forward strand.
GCTGCTTTATCGATTTATGTGAACCAAGTTGGGGTTTGCTGTGTTCAGTTCAGGCTGTTATCGCACCAATATAGAGCATGGGGTAGGTGGACGTTTTGTGCTGGGTTGCGAGGTGTATGGCATGGCGGTTCGGTGTTCATTGATCGAGCGCCGGCCGCGCGACGCCACGACGCCCCAAGCGCACTATCCCCCTCACAAAAAAAATGGCCTCCATAAAGGAGGCCATTTCTGTGCTGCTACTGCGTCAACATCAAACGCTGTAGTACAGATCGTATTCCAGCGGGTGAACGAAGGTGCGTACGCGAATTTCTTCTTCCGATTTCAGGTCGATGTAGGCATCGATGAAGTCGTCGGAGAACACGCCGCCCTTGGTCAGGAACGCACGGCCCTTGTCCAGCTCTTCCAGGGCTTCTTTCAGGCTGCCACAGACCTGCGGGATTTCCTTGGCCTCTTCAGGCGGCAGGTCGTACAGGTTCTTGTCGGCGGCATCGCCTGGGTGGATCTTGTTCTGGATACCGTCCAGGCCGGCCATCAGCAGCGCGGCGAAGCACAGGTACGGGTTGGCTGCCGGGTCCGGGAAGCGTGCCTCGATACGGCGGGCTTTCGGGCTGGAAACGTAAGGGATACGGATCGAGGCCGAACGGTTGCGAGCCGAGTAGGCCAGCATGACCGGGGCTTCGAAGCCTGGCACCAGACGCTTGTAGGAGTTGGTGGCCGGGTTGGTGAAGCCGTTCAGGGCCTTGCCGTGCTTGATGATACCGCCGATGAAGTACAGGGCGGTTTCCGACAGGCCGGCATAGCCTTCGCCAGCGAAGGTGTTCTTGCCTTCCTTGGAGATCGACATGTGGACGTGCATGCCCGAGCCGTTATCGCCGTACAGTGGCTTGGGCATGAAGGTAGCGGTGCGGCCGTAGGCATCGGCCACGTTGTGCACGCAGTACTTCAAGGTCTGGACTTCGTCGGCCTTGGCAACCAGGGTGTTGAACTTGACGCCGATTTCGTTCTGGCCGGCAGTCGCCACTTCGTGGTGGTGAACTTCGACGACCTGGCCCATTTCTTCGAGGGCGTTGCACATGGCAGTACGGATTTCGTGGTCGTGGTCGACCGGCGGAAGCGGGAAGTAACCGCCTTTGACGCCTGGACGGTGGCCTTTGTTGCCGCCTTCGACGTCCTGGTCGGTCATCCACGAACCTTGTTCGGAGAAGATCTTGAACATCGAGCCCGAGATGTCGGACTTGAACTTGACGTCGTCGAAGATGAAGAATTCAGGCTCTGGGCCGACGAAGACGGTGTCACCGATACCGGTAGTCTTCAGGTACTCTTCGGCGCGGCGTGCAATGGCGCGCGGGTCGCGGTCGTAGCCTTGCATGGTGGACGGCTCGATCACGTCGCAGACCAGGATCAGGGTCGGCTCTTCGGTGAACGGGTCCAGCACGGCGGTGCTGTCATCCGGCAGCAGGATCATGTCGGAAGCTTCGATGCCTTTCCAGCCTTCGATCGACGAGCCGTCGAACATCTTGCCGGCTTCGAAGAACTCATCATCCAGCGCATCGCGAGCTGGCATGGTGACGTGTTGCTGCTTGCCTTTGGTGTCCGTGAAACGCAGATCAATCCACTTGACGTCATGATCTTTGATGAGCTGAACCGACTTCGACATGTTGTCCTCCGGATGGTCTAGGGAACGGTAGGCCGTTGCCCTGCAAAATGGGTGACGCTGGGCGCGCATAGTCGGCCAAGCTTACCTGCCTCACAAGGGAGCAAATTGCATGCCAGTGCCCAAAAATGGCCAACTTGCGCCAAGCACGGCGCTATCGGGAGATGGAAGGCATCCACTCTGTGGTTTTCTGCACCTATAAGAGGCGCGCGATGCCGCAGGCGCACCAAAATAGAGCGCTCGAAACCTTCTGTACAAAAGTTGCTCAAACCTTGAGCAATTTCCGCTATAATTCGCGCCCTTCTTTTTCAGCTGGCCATTCGCGCGCTGTAGACCATGAAACTAATCGTCAAAGTCTTTCCAGAAATCACCATCAAGAGCCGGCCGGTGCGCAAGCGCTTCATCCGTCAATTGGGCAAGAACATCCGTGTCGTGCTCAAGGATCTGGATCCGGAGCTGAAGGTCGATGGCGTCTGGGACAATCTCGAAGTGGTCACCCACATTGAAGACGAGAAGGTCCTGCGCGAGATGGTCGAGCGCCTGAGCTGCATGCCGGGCATCGTCCATTTCCTGCAGGTCGATGAACACCCGCTGGGCGACTTCGACGACATCGTCGCCAAGTGCAAGGACTACTTCGGCCACCTGCTGGCGGGCAAGCGCTTTGCCGTACGCTGCAAGCGCGGCGGTCATCATGACTTCAGCTCGATGGACGTCGATCGCTACGTCGGCAGCCAGCTGCGCCAGCAGTGTGGCGCCGCCGGTATCGACCTGCGCAATCCTGAAGTCCTGGTGCGCCTGGAGATCCGCAATCAGCGCCTGTACATCATCCACAACCAGCACCAGGGCATCGGCGGCTATCCGCTGGGCTCGCTGGAGCAGACGCTTGTACTGATGTCCGGTGGCTTCGACTCCACCGTGGCCGCCTACCAGATGATGCGCCGCGGCCTTATGACCCACTTCTGCTTCTTCAACCTCGGTGGCCGTGCCCACGAGCTGGGCGTGATGGAAGTCGCGCACTACCTGTGGAAGAAATACGGCAGCAGCCAGCGTGTGCTGTTCATCAGCGTGCCGTTCGAGGAAGTGCTCGGCGAGATCCTGGGCAAGGTCGACAACAGCTATATGGGCGTAACGCTCAAGCGCATGATGCTGCGCGCCTCGGCCAAGGTTGCCGAGCGCCTGCAGATCGATGCGCTGGTAACCGGCGAGGCGATTTCCCAGGTATCGAGCCAGACCCTGCCCAACCTGGCCGTGATCGACCAGGCCACCGACAAGCTGGTCCTGCGCCCGCTGCTGGCCAGCCACAAGCAGGACATCATCGACACGGCATACCAGATAGGTACCGCCGAGTTCGCCAAGCACATGCCGGAGTACTGCGGCGTCATCTCGGTGAACCCGACTACCTGCGCCAAGCCGCACCGCGTCGCGCAGGAAGAGAACAAGTTCGACATGGCCGTGCTGGAGCGCGCCCTGGAACGCGCCCGCTTCATCTCGATCGACAACGTCATCGATGAGCTGGGCCAGGATATCCACGTCGAAGAAGTTGCCCAGGCCATGCCTGGACAGATCGTCATCGACATCCGCCACCCCGATGCCCAGGAAGACGAGCCGCTGGTGCTCGACGGTGTCGAGGTGCAGGTTTTGCCGTTTTATGCGCTCAACAGCCGCTTCAAGCACCTTGATGGCAACCGGCAGTACCTGCTGTATTGCGACAAAGGTGTGATGAGCCGTCTGCATGCGCATCACCTGCTCAGTGAGGGACATGCCAATGTGCGTGTTTATCGTCCGACATAAGACGCCGGGGCTGTATGGCGGCAGTATCCGCCATCGCCCTCCCGACCGACGGGCCCGCTGAGCCTTGTTCATTCATATTGGCCGCCTAGAATGGGCGGCAGCCCGAATCCTCTGATCGAGATACATTTGTGATCGAAAATCTGCGTAACATCGCCATCATCGCCCACGTTGACCATGGTAAAACCACTCTGGTCGACAAACTCCTGCGTCAGTCCGGCACCCTGGAACGTAACGAGCTCAACGACGAGCGCGTCATGGACTCCAACGACCAGGAAAAAGAGCGCGGTATTACCATTCTGGCGAAAAACACCGCCATCAACTGGAACGGCTACCACATCAACATCGTAGACACCCCCGGCCACGCCGACTTCGGTGGCGAGGTTGAGCGTGTGATGTCGATGGTCGACTCCGTGCTGCTGCTGGTCGACGCCCAGGACGGCCCTATGCCGCAAACCCGTTTCGTGACCAAGAAGGCTTTCGAAGCCGGCTTGAAGCCGATCGTGGTCATCAACAAGGTCGACCGTCCAGGTGCACGTCCTGACTGGGTTCTGGACCAGATCTTCGACCTGTTCGACAACCTGGGTGCTACCGACGAACAACTAGACTTCCAGGTCGTCTACGCTTCGGCCCTGAACGGTATTGCCGGTCTGGACCACACCGCCATGGGCGAAGACATGACCGCGCTGTACCAAGCGGTTGTCGATCACGTTCCGGCGCCCGCCGTTGACCGTGATGGTTCGTTCCAGATGCAGATCTCGGCACTGGACTACAACAGCTTCCTGGGTGTCATCGGTGTTGGCCGTATCGCCCGTGGCCGCGTCAAGCCTAACACCCCGGTCGTTGCCATCGACGCCGACGGCAAGCGCCGCAACGGTCGTATCCTGAAGCTGATGGGTCACCACGGTCTGCACCGCGTTGACGTCGAAGAAGCAGCGGCCGGCGACATCGTCTGCATCAGCGGCTTCGACGAGCTGTTCATCTCCGACACCCTGTGCGACCCGTTGAACGTCGAAGCGATGAAGCCGCTGACCGTTGACGAGCCAACCGTTTCCATGACCTTCCAGGTCAACGACTCGCCATTCTGCGGTAAGGAAGGCAAGTTCGTGACGTCCCGCAACATCAAGGACCGTCTGGACAAAGAGCTGCTGTACAACGTTGCACTGCGCGTTGAAGAAGGCGATTCGGCTGACAAGTTCAAGGTTTCCGGCCGTGGTGAGCTGCACCTGTCGGTACTGATCGAAACCATGCGTCGCGAAGGCTTCGAGCTGGCCCTGGGCCGTCCTGAAGTGATCATCCGCGAAGTGAACGGCGTGAAGCAGGAACCGTTCGAGAACGTCACCATCGACATCCCTGAAGATTCACAGGGCAAGGTCATGGAAGAGATGGGCCTGCGTAAGGGCGACCTGACCAACATGGTGCCGGATGGCAAGGGCCGTGTTCGTCTGGAATACAACATCCCTGCTCGCGGTCTGATCGGTTTCCGTAACCAGTTCCTGACCCTGACCAACGGTGCTGGCATCCTGACCTCGATCTTCGATCGCTACGACACCGTCAAGTCGGGCCACATGTCCGGCCGTCAGAACGGCGTTCTGGTTTCGGTTGAAACCGGCAAGGCACTGACCTATTCCCTGGAAACCCTGCAGGCGCGCGGCAAGCTGTTCGTCGAGCATGGCCAGGAGATCTACAACGGTCAGATCGTCGGCCAGAACAGCCGCGACAACGACCTGGGCGTCAACCCTACCAAGGGCAAGAAGCTCGACAACATGCGTGCTTCGGGCAAAGACGAAACCATCGCACTGGTTCCGCCTGTTCGCTTCACCCTGGAGCAGGCTCTGGAATACATCCAGGAAGACGAGCTGTGTGAAGTCACGCCTAAGTCCATCCGTCTTCGCAAGAAGATCCTGGACGAAAGCGAGCGTACCCGCGCTGCCAAGAAAGCCAAGGCTTGATGTAACAGCCTAGGTTGAACAAAAACGCCCCCGGTCGGAAGACCGGGGGCGTTTTTGTTTGTGTGGGTGTCAATCATGGCTTCTTCGCTGCGGTTCGGCGCTCCGACTGGCAGCGAAGAGGCCCGAAGGATCAGCGCACAGCCATCTTCGGTTTATAGGCGCAATACCCAGGCCTAGGCCCTACACGCGGATGATTCCGGCACGTATCCGGCCGCTTCTCATAAATCGTGCACAACCGGCTCTTGCGATCCAGGTACAGGCAATCATCGTTGCTCATCCGGGTCAGGGTGAAAATTCCCGACTTCTGGTTGAAGCGCTCGATGATGCCGTCCTTCTGCAGGCGCTTGGCGATGTTCTTCGGCGGCTCATCCTTCTCGAAATCATCCACCACCCCGATGCGGATCAAATCCTTGATCTTGACCTCGACCGGCAAAGTGCAGCAGGTCGAGTGACACCCCCCGCAGTTGTGGCTGGCATAACGTTGCCAGGTATCCAGGCGGTCGACTTCGGCGGCGGCGATCAGGGTTGTTTTCATTTATATAAGGCTAGTGACGGTCGGTTGGGCGCGCGATGATACCGGAGTTGCTCAATTTGTGAACAACCTTTTGCCGGTTTCACCCGCCAACCAATAAATCCGCGAACGCGGGCTGTCGCTCTGTGTCGAAGCGTCTAGGCTGAACCTTTTCCATCCGCTTATGTACACCCGAGGACTGCGCATGTCTCAGGAATCCACCGCCCGTGAAGTCGAAGTGGCCGAATTTCGTGCCGCCGTACTGGCCAAGCTGACCTATGCCGTGGGCAAGGACCCCGAGCACGCCTTCGAGCATGACTGGTTCGAAGCCGTTGCCCTGGCCGCCCGCGACCACATGGTCGACCACTGGATGGACCACACCCGCCAGGTTTATCGCAAGAGCCAGAAACGGGTCTACTACCTCTCCCTGGAATTCCTGATCGGTCGGCTGCTCTACGACAGCCTGAGCAACCTGGGCCTGCTCGACATCGCCCGGGAAGCGATGGTTGGCCTCGACGTCGACCTTGACCGAATCCGCCTGCTCGAGCCCGATGCGGCCCTGGGCAACGGTGGCCTGGGTCGCCTGGCGGCCTGCTTCATGGAAAGCATGTCGACTCTGGGCATCGCTGCCCACGGCTACGGCATTCGCTACGAGCACGGCCTGTTTCGCCAGGCGGTAGTCGATGGCTGGCAGCAGGAGCAGACCGAGAACTGGCTCGACTTCGGCAACCCCTGGGAATTCGAGCGCGCCGAGGTGATCTATCCGATCAGCTTCGGTGGCAGCGTCGAGACCGTGGACGACGGCAACGGCCAGCAGCGCCAGGTCTGGTGGCCCGGCGAGACGGTACGGGCGGTGGCCTACGACACTCCCGTGGTCGGGTGGCGCGGCTCCAGTGTCAACACCCTGCGGCTGTGGCGTGCACGTGCGCTTGAAGAACTGCATCTCGAACGCTTCAACGCCGGTGATCACCTGGGCGCCGTGGCGGAGGTCGCTCGCGCCGAGAGCATCTCGCGAGTCCTGTACCCTGCGGACAGCACTGAGGCTGGCCAGGAGCTGCGTCTGCGCCAGGAGTACTTCTTTGTCTCGGCTTCACTGCAAGACCTGCTGCGCCGACACCTGAACATGCACGATTCGCTGCTCAACCTGCCTGACCAGGCGGCCATCCAGCTCAACGACACACACCCCTCGATCGCCGTCGCCGAGCTTATGCGCCTGCTGGTCGACCAGCACGAAATCCCGTGGGAGACCGCTTGGGAGCTGACCGTCAATACCCTGGCCTACACCAACCACACCCTGCTGCCCGAGGCGCTGGAGACGTGGCCGGTCGGCCTGATGGAGCGCATGTTGCCGCGGCACATGCAGATCATCTACCTGATCAATGCTTTCCATATCGACGCCATGCGCGCCAAGGGCATCCACGATTTCGATGTATTGCGCGCGGTGTCGCTCATCGAGGAAGACAACGGCCGCCGCGTGCGCATGGGCAACCTGGCGTTCCTGGGTTCGCACAGTATCAATGGCGTCTCGGCGCTGCACACCCGGTTGATGCGCAATACCGTGTTCAGCGAACTGCACAAGCTCTATCCGCAGCGGATCAACAACAAGACCAATGGCGTCACGTTGCGCCGCTGGCTGTACCAGGCCAACCCGGCATTGACCGCCATGCTGGTCGAGGCCTTGGGCGCTGAGGTGCTTGACGATCCGCAGGGCTTGTTGCCCCGTCTGGCGCCATTTGCCGAGAGCCGCGATTTCCGCAAGCAGTTCGCCGCCCAGCGACTGCAGAGCAAGCGTGCCCTGGCCATCATCATCCAGGAGCGCCTGGGCATCACCATCAATCCCGAGGCGATGTTCGATGTGCAGGTAAAGCGTATCCACGAATACAAGCGCCAGTTGCTCAACCTGCTGCATACCGTTGCCCTGTACCAGGCCATCCGCGCCGAACCCGGCACCAACTGGGCGCCCCGGGTGAAGATCTTCGCCGGCAAGGCAGCGGCCAGTTATCACCAGGCCAAGCTGATCATCAAGCTGTCCAACGACATCGCTCGGGTGGTCAATAACGACCCGACCGTGCGCGGGCTGCTCAAGGTGGTGTTCCTGCCCAACTACAATGTCAGCCTGGCCGAAAGCATCATCCCGGCGGCGGATCTCTCGGAGCAGATATCGACCGCCGGCTACGAGGCATCCGGCACCAGCAACATGAAGTTCGGCCTCAATGGCGCGCTGACCATCGGCACGCTCGATGGCGCCAACGTCGAGATGAGCGAGCAGGTCGGCGTGGACAACATGTTCATCTTCGGCCTGACCGCCCAACAGGTGGAAGCACGCCGGCGCGGTGGCGATTTTGGCGCCAGCGCGGCGGTCAGCGCTTCGCACCGGCTCAATGACGTACTGCAGGCAATCCGTGGCGGGGTGTTCTCGCCAGACGATCCGGCGCGCTATACCGGGCTGGTGGACTCGCTGGTGGCGCATGACCGCTTCCTGGTCTGCGCGGACTTCGATGCGTACTGGGATGCCCAGCAACGGGTCGAGGACCTGTGGCATGACACCGAGGCGTGGTGGCGCATGGCGGTGCTCAATACCGCGAACATGGGATGGTTCTCGTCGGACCGGACGATCCGTGAATATGCCACTGACATCTGGAAGGCTCTGGACTAGACCTTGATCGGGCTGCGCGGTCGATCGCGGGCAAGTCGGGACGCCGAACCGCCGCTCCTGCAGGCGCAGGAGCGGGCTTGCTGGCGATGGGTCGCGCTACACTTCTGCGGCAGACCGCCGGCCCTGAACCAATGACCCCTCTGGCCGTCTGATCGGCCAGGCGCGTCTCTTTACTCGCTAGCCTTGAACTCTCACTGTAAACTGCGGGGGTTTTCTCCCCCATGCCTTCGGAGCCATACATGTCCCGCGTTACCCTGAGTCGCTATTTGATTGAGCAGACCCGTAGCAACAACACCCCTGCCGATCTGCGCTTCCTGATCGAAGTGGTGGCGCGTGCGTGCAAGGAAATCAGCCACAACGTCTCCAAAGGTGCCCTGGGCGGTGTCCTGGGCAGCATGGGCACTGAAAACGTGCAGGGCGAAGTGCAGAAGAAGCTCGACGTGATTTCCAACGAAATCCTGCTCGAGGCCAACGAGTGGGGCGGCCACCTGGCCGGCATGGCCTCCGAGGAAATGGACAACGCCTACCAGATCCCGGGCAAGTACCCCAAGGGTGCCTACCTGCTGGTCTTCGACCCCCTGGACGGCTCGTCGAACATCGACGTCAACGTCTCGGTCGGCACCATCTTCTCGGTGCTGCGCTGCCCTAACGAATACCTGAGCCAGAACGAAAGCCTGGACGAGAAAGCCTTCCACCAGCCAGGTACCGAGCAAGTCGCCGCCGGCTACGCCATCTATGGCCCGCAGACCATGCTGATCCTGACTCTTGGCAACGGCGTCAAGGGCTTCACCCTGGACCGTGAGCTGGGCAGCTTCGTGCTGACCCACGAGAACATCCAGGTGCCTGAGACCACCGCCGAGTTCGCCATCAACATGTCCAACCAGCGTCACTGGGAAGCACCGGTGCAGCGCTACGTGAGCGAGCTGCTGGCAGGTGAGACCGGCCCGCTGAAAAAGAACTACAACATGCGCTGGATCGCCTCGATGGTTGCCGACGTGCACCGTATCCTGACCCGCGGCGGCCTGTTCATGTATCCGCGCGATGCCCGTGACCCGTCCAAGCCGGGCAAGCTGCGCCTGATGTATGAAGCCAACCCGATGTCGTTCATCATCGAACAGGCCGGCGGTGCATCCACCGACGGCAACCAGCGCATCCTCGATATCCAGCCAGACAGCCTGCACCAGCGGGTGTCGGTGATCCTGGGCTCGAAGGAAGAGGTCGAGCGCGTCACTGCGTATCACAAGGAGTAAGCCATGCTCGCACCTTGGCAGCCGTTGCTTGAGTGGTGGTTCGGTTGGGGCCGCAGTGCCCAGGCCGTGACCGACGAGAAAAGCACCTTGTGGTTCGGCAAGCAGCACGATGCCGAAGCTCAGGCGCTTTTCGGCGACCTGGTCGAGCAGGCGCTGGCCGGTGGTCTGGACGAGTGGCAGCAGAGCCCGCAGGGCTGGCTGGGCCTGATCCTGTTGCTGGACCAGCTGCCACGCATGATCCATCGCGACACATCGCGCGCCTTCGAAGGCGACCGGCGTGCTCAGGTGGTGGCGATGCAAGGGCTGCAGAAAGACTGGGACTTCCAGCTGCTGCCGATCCAGCGGGTGTTCATCCTGCTGGTGCTCGAGCATGCCGAGGTACTCGACTGGCAGAACCTGTGCGTCGAGCGTTACCAGACCTTGCTCGACGAGCAGCCGGAGTTCAACCGCCGTCTGTTCGAAGGCTTCCTCGATTACGCTGAGCAACACCAGCGGGTAATCGAGCGCTTTGGACGTTTCCCGCACCGCAACCTGGTGCTGGACCGCCCGAGCACCGACGAAGAAATGGACTTTCTGCTGGAGCCAGGTTCGCGCTTCTAGAACGTCGAACTGAAAACGGGGCAATCCGGGGGCGCTCAACCGCTACCTCCGGATTGCCCCGTTTTCGTTTCGTCTGGCGAAGAAAAGCTTGCCCCTCTGGGGAACCTGGGAGCCTTTTCCCCCTCCAAGGGCTCTGCAGGTCTCCATGCCTGCGTTTTCAACCCCAGGAGTGACTCTCATGTCGTTGCGACCCCTCGCCCTGTTGTCCTTGTGCGTTTTTCTGGCTGCTTGCAGCAAGATCAACCAGGAGAACTATTCCAAGCTCAAATCCGGCATGACCAAGGTCCAGGTCGAGCAGCTGCTCGGCGCGCCTACCGAATGTTCCGGCGCCCTTGGCATGAGCAGCTGTACCTGGGGTGACGAGAAGAGCTTCATCAGTATCCAGTACGCAGCCGACCAGGTGCTGATGTACTCGGGGCAGGGCCTCAAATGACCCGGATGCACCTGTTGCTCGGAATGTGCGCGGCGCTGCTGCTGAGCGGCTGTGCCAGCCCTGGCGGCGATTCACTGGCGCCGAAGACGGCGGGCGAGATCAACCTCAAGCGGTACCAGGGCAAGTGGTTCGAGCAGGCCCACCTGCCGATGTACTTCCAGAACGACTGCGCCCAGTCCGAGGCGCACTATAACGTCAAGCCAGATGGCAGCCTGGGCGTGCTCAACCGCTGCCGCACCCTCGACGGCGAGTGGCTTCGCGCGCAAGGCAACGCGCGCCCGCAGGAACCCGGTCATACCGACAAGCTGTGGGTCGAGTTCGACAATTGGTTCACCCGCCTGGTGCCGGGCGTGGCCAAGGGCGAGTACTGGGTCTTGTACGTGGATGACCGCTACCAGACGGCCCTGGTCGGCAACCCGAACCGCAAGTATCTGTGGATCCTGACCCGTACCCCAACCGTCACGGCCGTGGTGCGTGAAGGCCTGCTGGCCAAGGCACGGCAGCAAGGCTATGACACCTCGCGGCTGGTGTGGCGGGTATCGGACCGGGATATCGAGCGGTAGCGATGGATCGACCAAACATCTTCAACCATCTACGCGAGTAGTTCCCGCAAGACCGCTGCAAAAGCCCGTGCGCTTTCTTCCTCATCCGCATGCCGTCCTTGCCGCACCACCCACTGTCCGTTGACCATGACATCGCGCACCTGACGGTCGCCGCCAGCAAACAGCCAGCGATTGAGGATGGCGTCTGCACTGGCCGTCGCGAGATAAGGGTCCTGGCCATCGAGCACCAGCCAGTCCGCCCGCCTGCCCACCGCCAGCGCGCCGACCGGCTGGCCCAGCGCCTGGGCGCCGCCTGTCAGGGCGGCATCGAACAAGGTGCGACCGATCATCGGCTGGTCACTTCGGTGAAGCCGGTTTCGCCGCTGGTCACGCAACCGCTGACCGTACTCAAGCCAGCGCAGTTCCTCGACCACGCTCAGTGAAACATGGCTGTCAGAGCCAATCCCCATGCGTCCGCCCTGGGCCAGGTACTCCACCGCCGGGAAGATTCCGTCGCCCAGGTTGGCCTCGGTGGTCAGGCACAGCCCCGCGACCGCACCGCTGCGCGCCATCGCGCTGACCTCGTCGGCATGCACATGGGTGGCGTGGACCAGGCACCAGCGCGGGTCCACCTCGATATGCTCATGCAGCCACTGCAAGGGGCGCAGGCCGCTCCAGGCAAGGCAGTCGTCGACCTCCTTCTGTTGTTCTGCGATATGGATGTGCACCGGACATGCCACGTCACTGGCCTGCAGTACGTCGCGAATCTGCTCCGGGGTGACCGCGCGCAATGAGTGGAAGCAGAGCCCCAGGCGTTGCGCCGGTTGCGCGGCGAACAGGGGTGCGAGGCTGTCCTGCAGGCGCAGGTACTGCTCGCTGCTGTTGATGAAGCGACGCTGGCCCTCACTGGGCGGCTGGCCGCCGAAACCGGCATGGCTGTACAGCACCGGTAACAGTGTCAGGCCGATGCCGCTTGCATTGGCAGCGGCGCTGATGCGCTGCGACAGCTCGTTCGGGTTGGCATAGGCGCGGCCATCGCTCTGGTGATGGAGATAGTGAAACTCGGCCACCGAGGTGTAGCCTGCCTTGAGCATCTCGATATACACCTGGCGGGTAATGACCTGCAGTCGCTCGGGGGTAATCCTGCCGACCATGCGGTACATCAGTTCACGCCAGGTCCAGAAGCTGTCCTGGGGATTGCCGGCTACCTCTGCAAGTCCTGCCATGGCGCGCTGGAAGGCGTGGGAATGCAGGTTCGGCATGCCTGGCAGCAAGGGACCGCCGACGCGTTCGGCGCCCTCGGCAGATCCATCCGCTGTAATCGCGGCCAGCATACCGTCGGCGGCGATCTCGAGTCGGACGTTGGCAGCCCAGCCCGTGGGCAGGAGGGCGCGTTCGGCAAAATAAGCACGCATCACGGTCAATCCTGGATCTGGGATCGGTTGTATATACATATACAGAGGTTTAACTGGCCGGTAAACTCCGCCAAGCTACCGGTCATTCAACCGATCAAGGATCACACGCCGTGCCGACACCTCCCGTCTCCGCGCTGGTTGCCCCCTTGGGCGAGGGGCCGGCGCCGCTCTATGCCCGGGTCAAGCAGATGATCACCCAGCAGATCGAAAGCGGTAGCTGGCCGCCTCATCAGCGGGTGCCTTCAGAGAGCGAACTGGTCAACCAGCTGGGTTTCAGCCGCATGACCATCAATCGTGCCCTGCGCGAGCTCACCGCCGAGGGTCTGCTGGTACGCATGCAGGGCGTCGGCACTTTCGTTGCCGAACCCAAGACGCGCTCGGCGCTGTTCGAAGTCAATAACATCGCGGACGAGATCGCCGCGCGCGGCCATCAGCACAGTTGCCAAGTGATCATTCTCGCCGAAGAAGCCGCTGGCTCAGAGCGCGCCCTGGCCCTGGACATGCGCGAAGGCCAACGGGTATTCCACTCCCTGATCGTGCACTTGGAGAACGGCGTGCCAGTGCAGATCGAGGACCGCTACGTCAACGCCCAGGCTGCCCCTGACTACCTCAGGCAGGACTTCACCCGGCAGACCCCCTACGCCTACCTGACCCAGGTCGCGCCGCTGACCGAGGGCGAGCACGTGGTCGAGGCGATCCTGGCCGAGGCGGATGAATGCCGTCTGCTGCAGATCGACCGCGCGGAGCCCTGCCTGCTGATCCGCCGCCGCACCTGGTCCGGTCGCCAGCCGGTGACTTGCGCGCGGCTGATTCATCCCGGGTCACGTCATCGCCTGGAGGGCCGGTTCAACAAATAAAGCGCTTGGCTGTACTTGTACATACAAGTGCGGCTGTGCTTGTATTTACCTCACCGACTCGATCGCTGAGGTCTCTTCCGTGACTGACAACAATAAATACCGTGACGTCGAAATCCGCGCCCCACGTGGCACCCAGTTGACTGCCAAGAGCTGGCTGACCGAAGCGCCACTGCGCATGCTGATGAACAACCTCGACCCGCAGGTCGCCGAAAACCCCAGTGAACTGGTGGTCTACGGCGGCATCGGCCGCGCCGCCCGCAACTGGGCCTGCTACGACCAGATCGTCGAGTCGCTGACCCATCTCGAAGACGACGAAACCCTCCTGGTTCAGTCAGGTAAGCCGGTCGGCGTATTCAAGACCCACGCCAATGCACCACGTGTCCTGATCGCCAACTCCAACCTGGTGCCGCACTGGGCCACCTGGGAGCATTTCAACGAACTGGATGCCCGCGGCCTGGCCATGTACGGCCAGATGACCGCCGGCAGCTGGATCTACATCGGCAGCCAGGGCATCGTCCAGGGCACCTATGAAACCTTCGTCGAGGCCGGCCGCCAGCACTATGCCGGCAGCCTCAAGGGCAAATGGGTATTGACCGCGGGCCTGGGCGGCATGGGTGGCGCCCAGCCGCTGGCCGCGACCTTGGCCGGTGCCTGCTCGCTGAACATCGAATGCCAGCAGAGCCGCATCGATTTTCGCCTCGGCACCCGCTACGTCGACGAACAGGCCGCCAATCTGGATGATGCCCTGGACCGCATCGCCCGCTACACCGCCGAAGACAAGGCTATCTCCATCGCCTTGCACGGCAATGCCGCCGAAATCCTGCCCGAGCTGGTCAGGCGCGGCGTGCGCCCGGACCTGGTAACCGACCAGACCAGCGCCCACGACCCGCTCAATGGCTACTTGCCCGCTGGCTGGACCTGGACACAGTACCGCGACCGCGCGCAGACCGACCCTGCGGCGGTGGTCACGGCGGCGAAGCAGTCCATGGCCGTGCACGTGCAGGCCATGCTCGACTTCCAGAGCCAGGGCATCCCCACCTTCGACTACGGCAACAACATCCGCCAGATGGCCAAGGACGAAGGCGTGAGCAACGCCTTCGATTTTCCTGGCTTCGTCCCGGCCTACATCCGCCCGCTGTTCTGCCGTGGCATCGGCCCGTTCCGCTGGGTGGCGCTGTCGGGCGATCCCGAGGATATCTACAAGACGGATGCCAAGGTCAGGCAGCTGATCCCCGACGACGCGCATTTGCACCGCTGGCTGGACATGGCCCGGGAACGCATCAGCTTCCAGGGCCTGCCCGCGCGGATCTGCTGGGTCGGGCTGGGCCAGCGCGCCAGGCTGGGCCTGGCATTCAACGAAATGGTGCGCAGCGGCGAACTGTCGGCACCCATCGTCATCGGCCGTGATCACTTGGATTCGGGTTCGGTCGCCAGCCCCAACCGCGAAACCGAGGCGATGCGCGATGGCTCTGACGCCGTGTCGGACTGGCCACTGCTCAATGCGCTGCTCAACACCGCCAGTGGTGCCACCTGGGTCTCGCTGCACCATGGTGGTGGCGTGGGCATGGGCTTTTCCCAGCACGCCGGGATGGTGATTGTCTGCGACGGTACCGATGCGGCCGCCGAGCGCATCGCGCGGGTCCTGCACAACGACCCGGCTACGGGGGTCATGCGGCATGCCGATGCCGGTTATCAGGCCGCCATCGATTGCGCCAATGAGCAAGGCCTGAAGCTGCCGATGATCGATACTGAACAATAAGAAGGGGCCTGGAACCCATGAGACGGAGCACCGACGTGACTGAACTGACTCTCAAGCCCGGCACACTGACCCTGGCCGAGCTGCGCGCCCTCTACCATCGACCGCAGCGGATCAAGCTGGATGCCAGCGCCGACGCGGGCATCGCTGCCAGTGTTGCCTGCGTCGAGCGTATCCTCGCTGAAGACCGTACCGCCTATGGCATCAATACCGGTTTCGGGCTGCTGGCCTCGACCCGCATCGCCAGCCATGACCTGGAAAGCCTGCAACGTTCGCTGGTGCTGTCCCATGCCGCCGGTATCGGCGCGCCGCTGGACGACGCGATGGTGCGGCTGATCATGGTGCTGAAGATCAACAGCCTTGGCCGCGGCTTTTCCGGCATCCGGCGCAAGGTCATCGACGCGCTGATCGCCCTGGTCAATGCCGAGGTCTATCCACACATTCCGCTCAAGGGCTCGGTGGGGGCCTCCGGCGACCTGGCGCCGCTGGCGCACATGTCGCTGGTATTGCTCGGCGAAAGCAAGGCACGCCACCGGGGCCAGTGGCTGCCGGCAAGCGAGGCGCTCGCTGTCGCTGGCCTCGAGCCGCTGACCCTGGCCGCCAAGGAAGGCCTTGCCTTGCTCAATGGCACACAGGCCTCCACAGCCTACGCCTTGCGCGGATTATTCGAAGCCGAGGACCTGTTCGCGGCTGCCATTGCCTGCGGCGGCCTGACCGTCGAAGCGGTGCTGGGCTCACGTGCGCCGTTCGACGCGCGTATCCATGACGCCCGCGGCCAGCGTGGCCAGATCGATGCCGCCGCCTGCTACCGCGACCTGCTGGGCGAGGGCAGCGAGGTATCAGCCTCGCATGAGCACTGCGGCAAGGTCCAGGACCCCTATTCCTTGCGCTGCCAGCCGCAGGTGATGGGCGCCTGCCTGACCCAGCTGCGCCAGGCGGCCGAGGTGCTGGCGGTCGAAGCCAACGCGGTGTCGGACAACCCACTGGTGTTCGCCGAGGAGGGCGATGTGGTCTCTGGCGGCAACTTCCATGCGGAGCCCGTGGCCATGGCATCGGACAACATGGCCCTGGCCATCGCCGAGATCGGCGCCCTCAGCGAGCGGCGCATTTCGCTGATGATGGACAAGCACATGTCGCAGCTGCCGCCGTTTCTGGTCGAGAACGGCGGCGTCAACTCAGGCTTCATGATCGCCCAGGTCACCGCCGCTGCGCTGGCCAGCGAGAACAAGGCTCTGTCGCATCCGCACAGCGTCGACAGCCTGCCGACGTCCGCCAACCAGGAAGACCATGTGTCCATGGCGCCTGCTGCCGGCAAGCGGCTGTGGGAGATGGCCGAGAACACCCGCGGCGTGCTGGCCATCGAGTGGCTTGGCGCGTGCCAGGGGCTGGACCTGCGCGACGGGCTCAAGTCCTCGGTCAAGCTTGAGCAGGCGCGGCAGATACTGCGACGCGAGGTAGCCCATTACGACAAGGACCGGTTCTTTGCGCCGGACATCGAGGTGGCGGTGCGGTTGCTGGCCGAGCGGCGTTTGACAGGGCTGCTGCCGGCGGGCGTCTTTGCCAGTCTGTGAATGATCCGCAGCGTTGATCGCAGGCTTGCCCGCGACCGCTGCGTTACGGAGAAACCAATGAGAACCCTCTGGCACAACTGCCATGTGGCAAGCATGGCCCAAGGCAACTACTCGATCATCGAGGATGCGGCAATCGTTACCTCTGGAGGGTCGATCGAGTGGGTCGGGCCGCGCCGCGACCTGCCGCAGGCCGGCATCGAAAGGCGCGTTGACCTGGAGGGCGGCTGGGTGACCCCTGGGCTCATCGACTGCCACACACACGCCGTCTTCGCCGGCAACCGCAGCGGCGAGTTCGAGCAGCGCTTGCAGGGCCTGAGCTACGCACAGATCGCCGCCGCCGGAGGCGGCATCGCCAGCACCGTGCGCGCGACCCGCGCGGCAAGCGAGGAGGAGCTGTTCGCCAGCGCCCGGCAGCGGGTGCTGGCGCTGATGCGCGATGGTGTCACCACGCTGGAGATCAAGTCCGGCTATGGACTGGACCTGGCCAACGAACGCAAGATGCTGCGTGTCATCCGCCGCCTGGGCCAGGTGCTGCCGGTGACCGTGCGCAGCACCTGTCTGGCCGCACACGCTTTACCCCCGGAATACGCTGGGCGCGCTGATGAGTACATCACGCACGTTTGCGACCAGATGCTTCCGGCCCTCGCTGACGAAGGACTGATGGATGCCGTGGACGCATTTTGCGAGCACCTTGCGTTTTCCCCCGCGCAGGTCGAGCGGGTGTTCATCAAGGCACGCGAGTTGGGCCTGCCGGTCAAGCTGCATGCCGAACAACTGTCATCGTTGCGAGGTTCAAGCCTGGCGGCTCGGTACCAGGCCCTGTCGGCCGATCACCTGGAGTTCATGACTGACGATGATGCCCTGGCCATGGCCCAGGCAGGCACCGTCGCGGTATTGCTCCCCGGTGCGTTCTATTTCTTGCGCGAGACCCGGCGGCCGCCTTTGCAGGCGTTACACAGGCATGGAGTGAAAATCGCCCTGGCCAGCGACCTCAATCCTGGCACGTCACCGGTATTGTCATTGCGATTGGTGATGAACATGGCATGCACGCTGTTTCACATGACAGCCGAACAAGCCTTGGCCGGCGTCACCTGGCATGCAGCCATGGCACTGGGCCTTGGCCACAGTCATGGCTCGCTGGAGCAGGGCAGGGTGGCCGACTTCATCAGCTGGCAGGTCGAGCGCCCCGCCGACCTTGTCTACTGGCTCGGTGGGGAGCTGCCCAGGCGGGTGGTTCGGCACGGGTCAGAAATCATCGATTGAGTGAGCCTCATGGACCACGTGCTGAGTTTTCATCAAGGGCACCTGCCGCTGCTGGTGAGCATGCCGCATGCCGGGTTGAAGCTGACCCCGGTAGTGGCCGAGGGGCTTGTGGAGGGGGCGCGGAGCCTGCCCGATACCGACTGGCATTTGCCACGGCTCTACGGCTTTGCCCGTGGGCTGGGCGTCAGCCTGATAGCGGGACGATATTCGCGCTACGTCATCGACCTCAACCGCCCGGAGGACGACAGCCCTCTTTACAAGGGGGCGACCACCGGCTTGTACCCGGATGTGTCGTTCGATGGCGAGCCGCTGTTCAGGCACGGACTTGAGCCAGATGCGCACGAGCGGTCGATCTATCTGGAGCGCATCTGGCGGCCGTACCATCAGTTGCTACGGCGCGAACTGGCGCGCTTGCGCGCGATACACGGCTATGCGCTGCTGTGGGATGCCCACTCGATCCGCTCGCGAGTGCCGCGCCTGTTCGAAGGCAAACTGCCGGATTTCAATCTGGGCACCTTCAACGGCGCCAGTTGCGCGGTATCCCTGGGCGAACGCCTGCAAGAGATCTGCGCACAGGCGCCTGGCGAGCCTACCCATGTACTCAATGGCCGCTTCAAGGGCGGCCATATCACACGTCATCATGGTGATCCGTGCAACCATGTCCATGCGGTGCAGCTGGAGCTGGCGCAAAGCACCTACATGCAAGAGGCGCAGCCGTTCGCTTACCGCGAGGATCTCGCGCAGCCGACCCAGAGGGTGCTGCGCCGATTGCTGCAGGCCATGCTGGCCTGGGGAGCGGGTCAGAGCAGGGCCGCCCCCTCCTCGATAGTCAGCTGACGGACAAGGTGCTGGGTTTCGCTCTCGAACTGGCGCTCGAGCGCAGCATATTCCTCTGCCAGTTCATCGATTGACCGCCCCGGAAAGCGGTCGGGAACGGCCAGTACGCGCTCCTGGTAAGCCTGTTCCAGTGCCGCGAAGCGTGCCGGATAGGCCTCACGCAGGTAGGCCACCCAGAAATCCCGCTCGCCCGCGTAGCGGATGAACGCTTCGCCGTTTTCCCCCTGCTGCACACGTGCCAGCGCGGTTTCCAGTTCGCCTGGCCGGATGCTGGCGTGCGCCTGGTACAACATGCTGGCGGGCGCCAGGGGCAGATCCAGCTCTTGGGCCCAACGCAGACGATACGCCAGGCGTACCTCTGCCTCGTCGCGGGTACCCGCCTGCTCACGGGCGATCACGTCAAGTTCATGCAGGCGGTAGAGGCGCAAGGTCAGCCGATACAACGTTTGCCCGCGCAGCGCTTCGGGCACATCCTTGAGCGACTGCTCGGTGAACACCTGAATCTCGATCTGGTTGAACACCAGCCAGGCGCCGTCGTGGCAGGTCTGGTCTCCCGTGTCGGCCTGTACCAGCGCCTCTTCGGCCATCCCGTTGAAGAGCCCGCGCGACGCGGTATCCTGGGCTGCGACCTCCAGCACCCGCCACACCCGCTCGCTGAAGTCGGCGCGGGTGCGCGCTGTCCGGTAAGGCGCCGTTTGCGTCAGGCGGCCCACCAGGTCCAGCAGGTTGCCAGCGTCTTGGGCGTCCTCGAGCTGTGCCCAGACGGTGCGATGGGTCTGGTTCTCCTCCGGTGTCCCCAGCAACCATTGCTCTACATCAGGTGCTTCTTCGTCCGAGGACGGTGCAGGGCTGTGACCGTGGCCAGAAGAGCCTGAGTCCGATTCGTGCCCTTCCTGGTCAAGCGCGCGAATGTCGTCAGGCAGGTCCATGTCGAACGTGAAAGAGCGGTTGTAGCCTTCGGAAACATGCGCCCGGAGCATGACGTGGTAGTCCAGCGGATTGCCCAGGAGGGAGATTTCGGTAACCGCATCGTCATTTCGCGGGTTGTACAGGATGTGCTCCGGCAGCTCGATTATCGCATTATCGTCGAGTACCAGTGACCCCAGCGGCAGCAGGTTGTCGAGCCACGCGGGCCAATGCTGCAACCCGGTGTTGGCCAGGTACAGGCGGTTCAGATGCCGGCCCAGCGCCGCGACATGGGTGATCTCGCCGAAACGGTTGCCGCTCAGGTCCAGCGAGCTGAGGCTGGACATTTGCCCGAACAGGGTCATGGCGTCCTGATCCACCAGAAGCCCTTGGTCCTGCAAGCTCAGTGTTTCGAGTTCTGGCAGCTCCAGCAGCGCAGGGGGCAGCGCGGTCATCGGCTGTACGTGACCTTCGAGTGTGAGCTCCGTAAGTTGCCGGAAAGGCCTGAGGAAAGCATCGAGCGCCGCGACGTCGGCGTCGACCCGGACCAGACTCAGGTTACGAACCTGGGCATGGAAAAACGCTGGCAGGTGCGTGGGGAAATCCACCATCGCAACATCTTCGAGGTGCAGGGGGGAAAACGTCTTGCCCTCGCTGTAGGCACGCCAGAACTGCAGGATCGCTTCGCTGATCCGGCCTCTGGCCTGCACCGTCGTAGCGCTCAGGGTGCCCGTCGAGCTGGAAGCGTGGGCCCAGCTGTCGAGGGCTTCGCGCAGTACGGTGCGCTCCTGAAGACGTGTATCGAGCTGTGCCTGGAGGGCAGGCGGGAAATCAAGTTCAAACACGAACCGGTTGTTTGCCGTGCCCTGATCCAGGCGAATCCGGATAAGGTGGGTCGGTAGCAGGGAGTTACCTTCCAAGGCGATGACCGTACGCTGGTCAGACGCCGTTTCGTTGCGCAGAAGGAACTCTGGCAGGGCGGTGATCCGGTTGTCACGCAGCGAAACCTCTTCGATCGAGTGCAAGGCCTGACTGTCGAGCCAGTCAGGCCAGAAATCCAGACCCGTGCGATCCAGGCCCAGGTAGCGTAAGCGCAGGCCGCCAAGGGGGGAGGCAAGCAACAAGTCGACGGTGTTGCCGCTAAGATCGAGCCTCTCCAGATGCGTCAGTGTTCGGACATTGATCGAATTCAAGGCAAGGTTCTGGTCGGCCACGCTCAGCGCCCTGAGTGACGGGAAATAGCTGGCAATGGTCCAGAGCTGAGTAGAGGCCCCGTACAACAGGTGTGGCAACCTTGGCGCCAGGCCGATCTGCAGTGCGGTGACCTGGTTGAATGGCCGGGAGAATGTGCGCAGTGCGTTGGCATCATTGTTCCAATTATCGAACGTAGCGGGCCAGGTGCCAATCGACATGTCCAGCAGCTGCAGGTGATGGGTCCGCTGATAGACGAAATCGGGCAAGTGTTCGGGAAAGTCGATCAGGTACAGCCTGCGCAGGCGCAAAGGCGCAGTGCTTCTGCCGATCTCGGGCAGGTTGTTGTCAAACCAGTGCTGCCAGATCGCATCATGGATATGCGCCCGGCTGGCCGCTCGCTCGGTCAGGTCGGCAAGCGAGGCCGAGGTATCGCCCCAGCTATCGAGTGCCGCTGTCAAGCTCTGCTGCTCGGTCAACAGTTCGGTCAGCCGGATGTGGATCTGTTCACGGCGCAAGCCCGCCGCTTCCAGCGCGCCAAGCACCTCCTCGGCCGATTGCAACGTCGGGTCCTGCAGCCCAATCCAGCGAATCATGTCCAGCAGCGTGTCACGGGTGATGTATGCGCCCAGTGCGCCTCTGCCGCTCAGCGGGTAGCCAACCCGGCCATCGGCAAGGCGCATGGGGGACCTGCTGGCGGGCTTGCTAGGCTGCATCTGGAGCAGGCGCCTGAGTGATTGGCGGGGCAGCAGGTCCTGTTGCTGGACCTTGCGTTTGAGCGCGGGGGCGTCCCAGGCATTGGGTATGCCAAGTGCGGCACGTTGCGCATCGGGCAGCGCATGCATCACAGCCGCATAGAGAGTGTCGCGCCCGTGCAGGCTGAGCCCGTGGGCGTCGTAGGTTTCATACCCGTCAGGGTGTCTGACCAGGACCTTGCGGATCGGCGCGTCATCGGCGCCCACGCTGTCGATCCGCACGCCTCGAAACGAGCCGTCGCGCACCTCCAGCCGCACCTCGGGCGACCAGCCCTCGAGACGAGGCAAGGTATGCAGGATCAGCTTGTCGCTATCAGGATTGCTTACCGATTCCAGATACAGGCCTTCGCAGGCGCGCGCCAGCCGGACCTGCTGCTGGTAGCTGCGGATTTCTTCGGCAATGCGGGCAGGCACCTTGCCTTGCGCCAGTTGCTGAAGTTCCATGCCGCTGGCGTGCCGCACCAGCTCGTCGGCGATCACGGTCGGCAAGCCGGGATAGATACGGGTAATCGGCAAGGTGGCCGGGTCCATGCTCAGCGACAACGCCTGATAGCGCGTTTCGAACTGCGTCGTTCTGGCAGCCGGATCGTCCAGGGTGGCTTGCACGAGTTGCCGATCAAGGCTGAAACGCTGCAGGGTATCTTGCAGCAGCGCCGGTGGGCGCTGGTTTTCGCTGAGTGCCTGGCGCAGGACGGCCTCTCGGGTATCGCTGACCCACAGGATGCGCTGCGCATCCACATCGGAGAACGCCGAGGCGTAATGACCCAGGCGCCGAAACAGCGTCAGGCCTTCCCATTGCTGGGGACGCTCGAGTTCATGCTGCCAGGCACCGGCGTCGTTGTGGCGAACCGAGGGCTCGTAGGCCGCTGATCTGGTCGGGTGCTCGAGACGATAACCGGCCTGGCCGGGCGCCTGCTTCACCGAGTACACCTTGTCCTCGAGCGCCAGCCAGGTCTTGCCTTGGTAGTGGTACAGCCCGAGTTCGTCGGGTTGCAAGCCTGCAGGCAATATCACGTCGTGGGCAAAGGGCGCCAGGTCAGGTTTCCACAGGCGAGTGCTCCCATCGGGGAGTTCGACCGGCCCCAGATCCTCGATGAACGACGGCGTTTCCACGGGGATCCTTTCGCTCGCAGGTATCGCGCCCTCGCCCCCGGTGGCGGCGAGGGCCGCGATCAACGCGATGTTTTCCACCACGTCCAGCAGGTAGCTCCATGCTTGCTCCTGCTCGCCCCGTGTCCAGCTTTCCAAGCCTTCGTAGGTTTCATACCCCAGTTGCAGCGCGGTCACGGCCAGCATGGTCTCGCCCAACCCCGGCACGAAAAACGCTGCGATGTTGAGGGCCTGTAAAATGCTGGCCTGGAAGTATTGCACCCGTTCGTCAAAGGTCTTCTGGTCTTCAACAGCTGTAGGCACGGCGTGGAACAACGCGTCGACCTTGAGTATCTGGATCTTTTGCCTGACAAGTTCCGAAAGAAACGAGCCGGTAAATGCACGTTCGCGCAAGTGCAGTTTTGCATTGTTGTCTGTCTGACGTTCACGCCAGCGTTTCTGCTCATTCCAGGTCAGCGGCCGCAAAGTGTCCAGCAACTTGCTCGACAACTCGCTACGGTGCCGGGCAGGAATGAAACGCTGGAAAAAGTCCAGATAGCCTTCGAGCAGCATTCGTTCGCGCAACGACTTGGCAAATTCCAGGGTCGAGGCATATTCCTTGAGCGGGGAGACCGGGTCTCCGGGGATGTAGACTGCCACCGGCTGAGCCTGGCTTGCCGCCTCACGGTCCTTGCCGATGACGACAATAGCGGTGAGGTCGATCTGCCAAAGCTGCAGGAAACTGCATGTCACCCGGCTGCCGTCACGGTGCACGGCTTTGTTCTGTGCCACTTCGAGCAGCATCTGGTACATGGCTGTGCCGATCTGTTTTTTCAGGTAGGCCAGGTGCACGTGCCAGACGAAGGCGGACTGCTGCGCGCTTTTCATCTGGCCCTGCAAGGCATAGGCCGCCGCATCGGCGGCGTCGCCAGGGGCGGACGGTGGATTGAAGGTGGTCTCGATCAAGGCCTGGTACTTGCCGCCCAAGTCCAGTTCCCGGCACAGGGCTGCGAATTCGTGCGCAGCGATATCGACGACTTCGCCGGTCACGGCAATACCCTTGACAGGGTCGTCGCGGTAGACGGCGGCTTTGCGTCGCTCATCCTGGTCCATGCCGCCGGGCTCGGCCTCTGCAGCCTCGAAGTTTTGCAGGGCCGCGCTGAGCAGGGTCTGGCTGGCGCCCTTGAGGGCTTTTTGCAGCGCGACCAGCGGATCGGCGGAGGCGCCGGCGAACGACTGGTCCACCTGGGCCCGTCTAGCGTGAAACAGAAAGGTTCTTCGCACATCGACCTTCAAACCGAAGCGCGCTTCGATAGCCTCGGTCAGCAGCGGTTCGGCAAACACATCCACTGCCGCAAGCCGTTCACGAACACTGCCCAGTTGTTTCTCGTGGGTACGATGGCGGGCATGTTCGAGCTGCAATTGCCGGGCGATTTCGGGCATTTCACGGTACGACCGTTCGAACCCTGGAAGTGGCATTTCGATTGAATTGCGCAATGCCCGTAATATTTCTGGTGGGGAAGTTACAAGCCACTCGGGGATCTTGCTCTTTATTGTACTGAAATGAATGCTGGATTTGTCGGATGGGCTTGGAGTAGTTACAAGTAGTGTCGCGGAGTTTGTCATCAGGGAGCCTCGTCCATAAGTTCGGCTCGATAATAATGTCGCGCGAGTTGCAAGAATAATTCAAATTGCCAATCAAATTTGCCCTGGGCTCAATTGAAATTGCAATGGATAAAATATATGTTTGATACCCATTGCATAGCCGCCTTGCCCCGCCCTGGTCGAAGGTTCCAGGCACCGCTGGCCTGACGCTGGCGATCATCTGCCGGCGATCAGCTGCTGCGCGGACGCACAGGGACATGCTCAAAGCGCAATTCAGGTTTATGATGCCCAACGGCAGAATAAATCCCCACACGGAGTGCGCAATGCAGACCTTGTACCCGCAGATCAAACCCTACGCCCGGCACGATCTGGCCGTGGAAGCGCCGCATGTGTTGTATGTAGACGAGAGCGGCTCGCCCGAGGGTCTGCCGGTGGTATTCATCCACGGTGGCCCGGGCGCCGGTTGCGATGCGCAAAGCCGCTGCTATTTCGACCCTAACATCTACCGCATCATCACCTTCGACCAGCGTGGCTGTGGGCGCTCGACCCCGCACGCCAGCCTCGAGAACAACACTACCTGGCACCTGGTTCAAGACCTGGAGCGCATCCGCGCGCACTTGGGGATCGACAAGTGGCTGCTGTTCGGCGGCTCCTGGGGTTCGACCCTGGCCCTGGCCTATGCCCAGGCGCATCCGGAGCGGGTCCACGGCCTGATCCTGCGGGGCATTTTCCTGTGCCGCCCGCAGGAGATAGAATGGTTCTACCAGGCAGGTGCCAGCCGCCTGTTCCCTGACTACTGGCAGGACTACATCGCGCCGATCCCGCCAGAAGAGCGTGGCGACATGCTCAAGGCCTTTCACAAGCGGCTGACCGGCAACGACCAGATCGCCCAGATGCACGCCGCCAAGGCCTGGTCGACCTGGGAAGGTCGTACTGCGACCCTGCGTCCCAACCCACTGGTGGTCGACCGCTTCTCCGAGCCGCAGCGGGCGTTGTCGATCGCGCGCATCGAATGCCACTACTTCGTCAACAATGCTTTCCTGCAACCCAACCAGCTGATCCGCGACATGCCAAAGATCGCCCATTTGCCGGCGGTCATCGTGCACGGGCGGTACGACGTGATCTGCCCGCTCGACAATGCCTGGGAACTGCACCAGGCCTGGCCGAACAGTGAGCTGAAAGTCATCCGCGACGCGGGGCACGCGGCCTCCGAGCCGGGTATCACCGATGCCTTGGTGCGTGCTGCCGACCAGATGGCGCGCCGCCTGCTCGATCTGCCCCTGGAAGAAGCATGAAGGGGCTGTTGCAGCGCGTGCGAGGCGCGCGCGTGGAAGTGGAGGGCGAGATTGTCGGCGCCATCGACCAGGGACTGCTGGTGCTGGTGGCGGTCGAACCCGGCGATACCCGCGAACAGGCCGACAAGCTGTTGCACAAGCTGCTCAACTACCGGGTGTTCAGCGATGCTGAAGGGAAGATGAACCTGTCGCTCAGGGATATCGGTGGCGGCCTGCTGCTGGTGTCCCAGTTCACCCTGGCGGCGGATACCCGCAGTGGCATGCGCCCAGGCTTCTCCACGGCCGCGCCTCCTGCGTTGGGCGCCGAGCTGTTCGACTATCTGCTGGACAAGGCGCAGGACGAGCATGCCCCGGTTGCCAGTGGCCGCTTCGGTGCCGACATGCAGGTTCATCTGGTCAATGATGGCCCTGTAACATTTATGTTACAAACTTGAAGCTCCAAACCTCTCAGGGATCATGAAAAGTCCTGACTTTCAGAATAAATAGTTATCCCCACCTGATGCGTTGTCACGCAGCCTGCTGGATAATCGCGGGCTGCTTGAGCCCGCGTTCGCGGGTTCGTATCACCCTGAATTGAGCACCGTCCGGCACCCCGTGGGGAATCATTACGTCCAAATGGGGTCCGAACAGTGCTCGCCAACCCGGCATTTGTCGCTGGCCGTTGGTTCTATGATCTGTTTTCGGCGAGGGTTGCTCGTGATTGTAAGTCCCCATAACGCACCAAGAATCCCCGGCAAACGGCTGCGCAGAGCCCTGTTGGCAAGCGCGACCCTGCTCGGTCTGTTGAGCGCGGGCCAGCTGTGGGCGTTCAATCTTGATGATGTTGCAGCCAAGGCAAAGGATCTCGCGGGCCAGAAGTTCGAGGCGCCGAAGAGCAATCTGCCCGCCGTCTTCCGCGACATGAAGTACGCCGACTATCAGAAGATCCGTTTCCTCCAGGAAAAGGCCGAATGGGCGGGCGAAAAGACCCCCTTCAAGCTGTCCTTCTATCATCAGGGCATGCACTTCGACACGCCGGTGAAGATCAACGAAGTCACCGCGACCACGGTCGAAGAAATCAAGTATGACCCGAGCCGCTTCGATTTCGGTGATGTACCGCACGACGCCAAGGCCACCGAAAACCTCGGTTACGCCGGTTTCCGCGTGCTCTACCCGATCAACAAGGCCGACAAGCAGGACGAAATCATGACCCTGCTTGGGGCCAGCTATTTCCGCGTGGTCGGCAAGGGCCACGTGTACGGTCTGTCTGCCCGCGGCCTGGCCATTGATACCGCGCTGCCATCGGGTGAAGAATTCCCGAGGTTCACCGAGTTCTGGATCGAGCGGCCCAAACCCACTGACAAGCACCTGGTGATCTACGCGCTGCTCGACTCGCCGCGCTCCACCGGTGCCTACAAGCTGACCCTGCGTCCAGGCAGCGACACCATCGTCGACGTCAAATCGCGGGTGTACCTGCGTGACCACGTCAGCCGGCTGGGCATCGCGCCGTTGACGAGCATGTTCCTGTTCGGCAGCAACCAGCCGTCCAAGGTGCTCAACTACCGTCCGGCCCTGCATGACTCCGAAGGCTTGTCGATCCATGCCGGCAACGGCGAGTGGCTGTGGCGCCCGCTGAACAATCCGAAACACTTGGCGGTGAGCAACTTCAGCGTCGAGAACCCGCGTGGTTTCGGCCTGCTCCAGCGCCAGCGCGAGTTCAGCCAGTACGAAGACCTGGATGACAACTACCAGAAGCGTCCAAGCGCCTGGATCGAACCACGTGGCGACTGGGGCAAAGGCACCGTCGACCTGGTCGAGATCCCGACCGCCGACGAGACCAACGACAACATCGTTGCTTTCTGGAGCCCGGAGAAATTGCCAGAGCCAGGCCAGCCGGCCGAGTTCGACTACCGCCTGCACTGGACCATCGACGAGTCGGCGTTCCACTCGCCTGACCTGGGCTGGGTCAAGCGCACCATGCGCTCGACCGGCGACGTCAAGCAGTCCAACCTGATCCGCCAGCCTGACGGCAGCGTGGCCTTCCTGGTCGACTTCGAGGGGCCGGTGCTGGCCAAGCTGCCAGAAGATGCCGCCGTGCGCAGCCAGATCAGCCTGGACGACAATGCCGAGCTGGTCGAGAACAACCTGCGCTACAACCCTGAGACCAAGGGCTGGCGCCTGACCCTGCGGATGAAGCTCAAGGACCCGGCCAAGTCGGTCCAGATGCGCGCCGCGCTGGTGCGTGACGTACCGGTCGAGCAGGCCAAGCCGGCTGTCCAGGACAAGCCTGCGGCCAAGCACGCCAAGGTTGAAACCGCCAAGGCGCAGAAATCAGCCGAGCAACCCGTCGCAGATGCGGCATCCACCACCGGGACCCCGGCCACCACCGAACAGGTGCTGACCGAAACCTGGAGCTACCAGTTGCCTGCCGATGAGTAATTCAAGTCCGCGGCCAGAATCGCTTGTCGAGTACCTGGCTCACCTCCCTCTGAGCGATGAGCAGCGCGCCGAACTGGCGAGCTGCACCTCGTTCAGCGAGCTGCACCAACGTCTGTCTTCCCGGGACTCGACCGATCCGGCCGATGCCGTTCAGGCATCGGTAGGCAGCCGCCTGACCCTGGGCAGCGCCGGTGAGCTCGAAGACGCCGAGATGCTCGGTGTCGACGGCAGCGGGCGACTGTGCCTGAAGATCGCGCCGCCGATCCAGCGCACGCGGGTGATCCCCGAGCCGTGGCGGACCAATATCCTGATCCGCGCCTGGCGCCGCATGACCGGACGCACCAACCCGGCGCAACCGCCCCAGCGCGAGCTGCCATCGGCACGCTGGCGCTGGGTCGGGTCGATGCGCCGGTATATCCTGCTGGCTCTGATGCTGGGCCAGACGCTGGTGGCCGGCTGGTACATGAAAGGCATCCTGCCGTATCAGGGCTGGTCCTTCGTCGACCTGGACGAAATCACCCGTCAGCCGGTGTTGGACACCATTATCCAAGTCTGGCCGTACGCCTTGCAGACCAGCATCCTGATCTTGTTCGGCATCCTGTTCTGCTGGGTCTCGGCGGGCTTCTGGACTGCGCTGATGGGCTTCCTGGAGCTGCTTACCGGGCGTGACAAGTACCGCATCTCGGGCAGCAGCGCGGGCGATGAGCCGATCGAGCCCGGTGCCCGCACAGCCATCGTCATGCCGATCTGCAACGAAGACGTTCCCCGAGTGTTCGCCGGCCTGCGCGCGACGTTCGAGTCGGTGGCCGCCACAGGCGACCTGGACCGTTTCGACTTCTTCGTGCTCAGCGACACCAACGACACCGACATCGCCGTGGCCGAGCAACAGGCGTGGCTCGAGGTCTGCCGTGAGTCCAAGGGCTTCGGGCGCATCTTCTATCGCCGCCGCCGCCGCCGGGTCAAGCGCAAGAGCGGCAACCTCGACGACTTCTGCCGTCGCTGGGGTGGCGAATACCGCTACATGGTGGTCCTCGACGCCGACAGTGTGATGAGCGGTGAATGCCTGACCAGCCTGGTTCGCCTGATGGAGGCGAACCCGGATGCCGGTATCGTCCAGACCGCGCCGAGAGCGTCGGGCATGGACACCCTGTATGCGCGCATGCAGCAGTTCGCCACGCGTGTGTACGGCCCGCTGTTCACCGCCGGCCTGCATTTCTGGCAGCTGGGCGAGTCGCACTACTGGGGCCATAACGCAATCATCCGCATGAAGCCCTTCATCGAGCACTGCGCCTTGGCGCCGTTGCCGGGCAAGGGGGCCTTCGCCGGTGCGATCCTGTCTCACGACTTCGTCGAAGCCGCGCTGATGCGCCGTGCCGGCTGGGGCGTGTGGATCGCATACGACCTGCCGGGCAGCTATGAAGAGCTGCCGCCCAACCTGCTTGACGAACTCAAGCGCGACCGCCGCTGGTGCCACGGCAACCTGATGAACTTCCGCCTGTTCCTGGTCAAGGGCATGCACCCGGTGCACCGTGCGGTGTTCCTTACCGGCGTGATGTCGTACCTGTCGGCGCCACTGTGGTTCTTCTTCCTGGTGCTGTCGACGGCGCTGCTGGCGACCAACACGCTGATGGAGCCGCAGTACTTCCTCGAGCCGTTCCAGCTTTACCCGCTATGGCCTCAGTGGCACCCGGAAAAAGCGATCGCGTTGTTCTCCACCACCATCGTGCTGCTGTTCCTGCCCAAGCTGTTGAGCATCATCCTGATCTGGGCCAAGGGCTCCAGGGAGTTTGGCGGGCGGATCAAGGTTACCCTGTCGATGCTGCTGGAGATGCTGTTCTCCATGCTGCTGGCGCCGGTGCGCATGATCTTCCACACCCGCTTCGTGCTGGCCGCTTTCCTGGGCTGGGCCGCGACCTGGAACTCGCCGCAACGTGACGACGACTCCACGCCGTGGGGCGAAGCGGTACGCCGCCATGGCCCGCAGACCCTGCTGGGCGCTGCCTGGGCACTGCTGGTTGCGTGGCTGAACCCAAGCTTCCTGTGGTGGCTGGTGCCGATCGTAGGCTCGTTGATGCTGTCGATCCCTGTTTCGGTGATCTCCAGCCGGACCAAGCTGGGGTTGCGAGCCAAGGACGAGAAACTGTTCCTCATACCCGAGGAATACGCGACGCCGCACGAGCTGCTCGCCACCGACCAGTACACCCATGAAAATCGCTGGCATGCGCTCAAGGACGGCTTCGTCCGCTCGGTGGTCGATCCTCGGCAGAATGCCCTGGCCTGTGCCATGGCCACTGCCCGTCATGGTCTTGCCGAGCCGATCGAGAAGATGCGTGCCGAGCACGTCGCCAAGGCGCTGGAAGTGGGTCCGCAAGGTCTGAACGGGGCTGCCCGCCTGGCCCTGCTGAGCGACCCGGTCGCCCTGGCGCGCCTGCACGAGCGGGTCTGGGCCGAGCAGAAGGCCGAGTGGCTTGATGTATGGCGCAGTTCGATCAGCAACGACCCGCACTCGCCGCTGCTGCCTCTCCACCCGGAGGGTCAGGCGCAGCCGGCGTTGGTCGGCGCCTGACCCAGCGACGCCGATCCCGCACGGGGTCGGCGCCTGTTCCCCCGCGCAACAAACTCCCCCCGCCTCTAGGTCCTGAGGCCCGCATGCGTTAGCATCCCCTCCGATATTTCGCATCGGCCTGCCGGCCGTTCGCTGCCAACAATAAAATGCGTACTCTTTCTTGTTAGGGGACCTGGTGATGATGAAGAAATACCTGTCGCGACTGCTGGTCGCTGCCACCGCGCTGGTCGCGGTGAGTGCCGCCCAGGCGGGCGCCATCGATGACGCGGTCAAGCGGGGCACTCTGCGGGTGGGCATGGACCCTACCTACATGCCGTTCGAGATGACCAACAAGCGTGGCGAGATCATCGGCTTCGAGGTGGACATCCTCAAGGCCATGGCCAAGTCGATGGGCGTCAAGCTCGAAACCGTCTCCACTGCCTATGACGGCATCATCCCGGCCCTGCTGACCGACAAGTTCGACTTCATCGGCAGCGGCATGACCCTGACCCAGGAACGCAACCTGCGCCTGAACTTCAGCGATCCCTTCATCGTGGTCGGCCAGACCCTGCTGATCCGCAAGGAGCTCGCAGGCGAGATCAAGTCCTACAAGGACCTGAACAGCGACAAGTACCGTATCACTTCCAAGCTGGGGACCACCGGCGAGATGGTCGCCAAGAAGCTGATCAGCAAGGCCAAGTACCACGGCTATGACAACGAACAGGAAGCGGTCATGGACGTGGTCAACGGCAAGGCCGATGCCTTTGTCTACGATGCTCCCTACAACGTGGTCGCGGTAAACAAGGCGGGTGCCGGCAAGCTGCTGTTCCTCGACGAGCCGTTCACCTACGAGCCGCTGGCGTTCGGCCTGAAGAAGGGTGACTACGACAGCATCAACTTCATCAACAACTTCCTTCACCAGATCAAGCACGACGGTACCTACGATCGAATCCACGACAAGTGGTTCAAGAACACCGCCTGGCTGAAGGAAATGGAATAAAGGCTTCGGGCCATCCGCCCAGGCTTTGACCCCGACGCGCAGGCCAACCCTGCGCGTTCGCATTTACGGAACTACCCGACGTGATCAAACACAAGAAAGCCCAGTGGCCCTGGCACGGGCTGACCGCCCTGGTCCTGTTGGGCCTGGCGCTGAGCCTGTACTTCGCCACCTCGATGATTTCCTACGAGTGGCGCTGGAACCGCGTTCCGCAGTATTTCGCCTATCAGGCCGAGGATGCCCAGCGCGCCGCCAGTTACGGCACCGTGCAGGACATTGTCAGCCAGGGCGACACCGCCCGCGTCACCCTGCGTGACGAGGACGGCGGCGAGCAGGTGCTCGACGTTGCGCAAGACAGCCTGCAGATCAGCAGGGGCGACGATGTCGCCGAAGGCGATGTAGTGGGCGTCACCCGTCACTGGGCCGCAGGGCCGCTGGCCTGGGGACTGTGGACCACGCTGTGGCTGTCGGTGGTCTCCGGTGCCTTTGGCCTGGTGATCGGCCTGTGCGCGGGGCTGTGTCGGCTGTCGAACAACCCCACCGTGCGCGACCTGTCGACGGTCTATGTCGAGCTGGTGCGGGGTACGCCGTTGCTGGTGCAGATCTTCATTTTCTACTTTTTCATCGGCACCGTGCTCAACCTGTCCCGCGAGTTCGCCGGGGTGGCGGCGCTGGCGCTGTTTACCGGTGCCTATGTCGCCGAGATCGTGCGTGCGGGCGTACAGTCGATCGCCAAGGGGCAGGGCGAGGCGGCCCGGTCGCTGGGCCTGAACAGCAGCCAGTCGATGCGCCATGTGATCCTGCCGCAGGCGTTCAAGCGTGTGCTGCCTCCATTGGCAGGGCAGTTCATCAGCCTGGTCAAGGACACCTCGCTGGTGTCGGTGATCGCCATCACCGAGCTGACCAAGAGCGGCCGCGAGGCCATCACCACCTCGTTCTCGACGTTCGAGATCTGGTTCTGCGTGGCAGGCCTGTACCTGCTGATCAACCTGCCGCTGTCGCACATCGCCAGCCGGCTCGAGCGGAGGCTTGCGCAAAGTGATTGAAGTCCGTGACCTGCTGAAAGTGTTCGACACCCGCGGCCAGGTAGTGCGCGCGGTCGACAACGTCACCACGCAAGTGGCCAAGGCCGAAGTCGTAGTCGTGCTGGGTCCTTCGGGCTCAGGCAAGTCGACCTTCCTGCGTTGCCTGAATGGACTGGAGGATTTCGACCAGGGCCATGTGTCCATCGATGGCCTGCAGCTTGACGATCCGGCCACCGACATCAACGCGTATCGGCGCGAAGTCGGCATGGTGTTCCAGCACTTCAACCTGTTCCCGCACATGACCGTGCTGGAAAACCTGTGCCTGGCGCAAAAGGTGGTGCGCAAGCGCGGCAAGGCCGAGCGCGAAGCCAAGGCACGCGCGCTGCTGGAAAAAGTCGGTATCAGCCAGAAGGCCAACGAGTACCCCTCGCGCCTGTCTGGAGGTCAGCAGCAGCGCGTGGCCATTGCCCGGGCGCTGGCGATGGACCCCAAGGTCATGCTGTTCGATGAGCCGACTTCGGCGCTCGATCCAGAGATGGTCGGCGAGGTGCTGGATGTCATGAAGACCCTGGCCCAGGAAGGCATGACGATGGTCTGCGTGACGCATGAGATGGGCTTTGCCCGCGAAGTGGCCGACCGCGTGCTGTTCTTCGACCACGGCAAGCTGCTGGAAGACTCACCGCCGAAGGAGTTCTTCACAGCACCCAAAGACCCCCGCGCCCAAGCCTTCCTGCGCCAGGTGCTCTGATCGCACAGGTACTGCAGTGTGGACGGCGGCTACAGCCGGAACTTGCCCACCAGCCCCTGCAGGTGCGTGCCCAGCCGCGCCAGCTCTACGCTCGACGCGGCGGTTTCTTCACTTGCGGCCGAGGTCTGGTCGGAGATGTCTCGCACGTTCATCACGCTGCGGTTGATCTCTTCGGCCACGGCGCTCTGTTGTTCGGCGGCGGTGGCGATCTGCTGGTTCATCGCCTGGATCGACGATACGGTCGTGGTGATGGTGTGAAGCGAGGCGCCGGCACGACGTGTCAGCTCGACGCTGCTGTCGGTCAGGCTGCGGCTGCTGTCCATCACGCTGGCCACCTGCTGGGTGCCATGCTGCAGGCCAGCGATCAGCTCTTCGATCTCCTCGGTGGACTTCTGCGTGCGCTGCGCCAGGCTGCGCACCTCATCGGCGACCACGGCAAAGCCTCGACCTGCCTCGCCCGCGCGGGCGGCCTCGATAGCGGCATTGAGCGCCAACAGGTTGGTCTGCTGGGCGACTGACTTGATCACGTCCAGTACGCTGCCAATCTTGGTGCTTTCGCTCTTGAGCTGGGCCATGGCTTCGGTGGAATTCGCCACCTCGTTCGCCAGCCGCTCGATCTGGGCGATTGCCTCGCCTACCACGCGGTCGCCTTCGCGGGACTGCTGGTCAGCCATCAACGCGGCCTCCGAGGCCTGCTCGGCGTTACGCGCGACTTCGTGAACGGTTGCCGCCATCTGGTTCATGGCGGTGGCCACCTGGTCGGTCTCTACCTTTTGGTTGTTGACCCCGGCACTGGTCTGCTCGGTGACGGCGGACAGCTCTTCCGCGGCGCTGGCGATCTGGGTGACGCCGTCGCCAATTCCGCCAATCAGCTCACGCAGGTTAAGGGTCATGCGCTGCATGCTGGCTTGCAGTTGGCCCAGCTCGTCGCGGCGCTCGAACGTCATGTCCAGGCGCAGGTCGCCATTGGCCACGCGTTCGGCGGCGGTGAGGGTCTGGCGTAGCGGCAGGACGATCTGTCGGGTAATCACCCAAGCAGCGAGCATACCCAGCAGCAAGGCCAGCGCTGTGGCCCCGGCCAGCGTGGCCTTGGCCTGCCGGGTATCAGCATCGCGCACCTGGGTCTGCGAGAGGGTCAGGGCCTGACTGTTGTCGATGAGCACCTGGCCTTGCGCGGCCATGTGCTGCAGCGCCTGGGCAATCAGCGGACTCGACTGGGTGTCGCTGGTGCCGGAGGGTACCTGGCTGGCCTGGCGCAGGGCGGCGAAGGCCTCACGGTACCGGCTTACAGCCTCGCGCTGAAGCTGCACGCGCTGTTGATCGGCAGGCTGCTCGATCTGCTGGGCGATCCCTTCAAGCCGGCGGTCGAGCTGTTCAAGCACCTGCTCCATCGCGGCCAGGCTGGCGGCGTCACGGTTATGATCATACTGCAGGCGCGCGATGCGCAGTTCTTGAGTGCTCTGATGCACCACGGAGATACTGCCGAGCTTGTTGCCTTGGCTGATCACCCCGTTGAGGCCTGTCCAGCCGGTAGCGGTGATGGCGAGCGTCAAAAGCAGGACCAGGCCGAAGCCAAAGCCCAGTTTTCGATTGACGCTCATGTTGCCCAAAAACTGATTCAACCCACGAGACATGGTTTACTCCCTGGCGCCCGGCATGGCTGGCTATTGCTGTATGGCCAGCATATCGGCGCCAGGATAAAAAACTTGACAGGGGTAGCTTGGTCGAGCGGTCAGAAAATCCGCGACAGCAGTGCGGTAACGGCAGTTTCTACCCGCAGGATGCGCTCACCAAGCTGCACCGGCTGCAGCCCCGCCTTGCCCAGCAGCTCGACTTCGTAGGGGATCCAGCCACCTTCGGGGCCGATCGCCAGGGTGACGGGCTCAGTCACTGCACGCGGACAGGCCGGGTAGGGCCCTGGATGACCGACCAGGCCCAGGGTGCCCTCGGCCATGGCGGGCAGGCGGTCTTCGACGAAGGGCTTGAAGCGCTTCTCGATAACGACTTCGGGCAGCACCGTATCGCGGCCCTGCTCGAGGCCGAGCACCAGCTGTTCACGTATGGCCGCTGGGGTGAGGAAAGGCGTTTGCCAGAAGCTCTTCTCGACCCGGTAACTGTTGACCAAGACCAGGCGCGGCACCCCCAGGGTGGCGACGGTCTGGAACACCCGGCGCAGCATCTTCGGGCGGGGCAGGGCGAGTACCAGGGTCAGTGGCAGCTTGGCAGGCGGTGGCTGGTCGAACGCCACCTCCAGTTCCGCTTCATGACCCTCGAGCCGCATCACCGTAGCCTGGCCCATCTGGCCGCCCAGGCGGCCGACGCGCAGGCTGTCACCCACCGCCACGCGGTGGATCTCCTGCATATGGGTGAAGCGCCGATCAGCCAGCACCACACGGTCGGCCGCGATGAAATCGGCCTCTTCGAGCAGCAGCAGGTTCATGGTTGGGTCGCTGGCGGCTGGTCGTCATGGTCTTCGGCGGCGTTGTCCTTCGACTCGCTGCGCTTGCGTATCAGACCGCCGAACAGCACGCCGATCTCGAACAGCAGCCACATGGGCACGGCCAGCAGGGTCTGCGAGAAGATGTCTGGCGGTGTCAGGACCATTCCGACCACGAAGCAGCCGATGATCACATACGGGCGGATCTTCTTCAGGTACTTCACATCGACCACACCGATCCACACCAGCAGCACGACCGCCACCGGGATCTCGAACGCTACGCCAAAGGCGAAGAACAGCGTCATGACGAAGTCCAGGTAACTGGCGATGTCCGTCATCATCGAAACGCCCTCTGGCGTTGCGCTGGCAAAGAAGCCGAAGATCAGCGGGAACACCAGGAAATAGGCGAAGGCCATGCCGGCGTAGAACAGGATGATGCTGGAGATCAGCAGCGGAATTGCGATGCGCTTTTCGTGACGGTACAGCCCCGGTGCGATGAAGCCCCAGACCTGCTGAAGGATAACCGGCATCGCCAGGAACAGCGAGACGATCATGGTCAGCTTGAATGGCGTCAGGAACGGCGAGGCCACATCGGTGGCGATCATCGTCGCGTTCGGCGGCAGGTGATCGCGCAGCGGTTGCGACACCAGGGTGTAGATCTGCTGCGCGAAGGCGAAGAGCCCGATGAAGATCAGGAAGATGGCGGCCACGCAGCGCAACAGGCGGGTGCGCAGCTCAGTCAAGTGCGAGACCAGCGGCATGGGCTGGTCGTGTTCCGGGATTTCGCTCATGGGGCTCTTGGCGGTTGAGGCGGCTCGGGGGCATTGGCAGGCAGTGTTGCCGGCGTGCTGCTGGCATGTTCAGGCGCAGGCGTGGCCGGTGTCGGGCTGGCTGGAGTAGCTTGAGTGGCCTTCGGGTCGAGAATGCGCCGCGCCTCCTGCTCCATTGAGAGGATGTGCTCGTTGTGCAGCTGGCGGCGGATGTCGTCGGCGCCGATTT
Source organism: Pseudomonas fluorescens (assembly GCF_902498185.1). Lineage (GTDB taxonomy): Bacteria > Pseudomonadota > Gammaproteobacteria > Pseudomonadales > Pseudomonadaceae > Aquipseudomonas > Aquipseudomonas fluorescens_BS. The sequence continues at coordinate 521,894 of NZ_CABVIX010000002.1, forward strand.
CGCGCTCGACTTCCATCTTGATGCTGTTGAAGCTGCGCTTGAGACGGCCGATCCACAGGCCCGCAGTACGCGCGGCGCCTGGCAGGCGCTCGGGGCCGAGCACCAGCAGGGCTACAAGGCCGACGAGCAACAGCTCGCTGAAGCTGATCCCGAACATGGGTCAGTCTTTCCGGAGCGGGTCTTGGACCGGCGTCGCCTGGCCGTCGATGGTGTGCGGCTGGCTCAGCGGCGCGGTGTTCTGCGCTTGCGGCTGGGCGTGCACGGGCGGCACTGGCTGGGCTGGCGGTGCGGTTGGCTCGGCGGGCTTGGTCTCTTCGTCGCTCATGGCCTTGCGAAAGCCCTTGATCGATTCGCCCAGGTCGCCGCCAAAGTTCTTCAGCTTCTTGGTGCCGAAGACCAGGACCACGACGACCAGCAGGACGATCCAGTGTTTCCAGTCAAAAATTCCCATGATGGACTCCGTGAAATGTGTGCTTGCCAGAATAATGTGGTGACTGTTCGGGCGCTATCGCGGGCAAGTCGGAGCGCCGAACCGGCGCGCCTACAGGTTGATCAGGCCGATGGCTGGCGCGCGGCTTTTTCGTCGTGGCCGGACAGGCCGAAGCGGCGCTCGAGTTCATCGAGCACGGCTTGTGGGTGCTGGCCCAGCGCACTGAGCATGACCAGGCTGTGAAACCAGAGGTCAGCGGTCTCGTAGATGACATCGGTGCAGTCGCCACTGTGGGCGGCGTCCTTGGCGGCGATGATCGTCTCGACCGATTCTTCGCCGAGCTTTTCGAGAATCTTGTTCAGACCCTTGTGATACAGGCTGGCCACGTAGGAGCTGTCGGGCGCCGCGTTCTTGCGGCCTTCGAGCACTTCGGCGAGGCGGGTAAGGGTATCGCTCATGTCAGTGTCCTGCGCTGTAGATGGCATCCGGGTCCTTGAGGACCGGGTCGACGGTTTGCCACTGGCCGTTTTCATAGACGCGGTAGAAGCAGCTTTCGCGGCCGGTATGGCAGGCGATATGACCCAGTTGCTCGACCATCAGGATGATCACGTCGGCATCGCAGTCCAGTCGCATCTCGTGCAGTTTCTGCACATGGCCCGACTCTTCGCCCTTGCGCCACAACTTGCCCCGCGAACGCGACCAGTATATGGCACGTTGTTGCGCGGCGGTCAGCGCCAGGGATTCACGGTTCATCCAGGCCATCATCAGTACGCGCCCGGTCTTGTGATCCTGGGCGATGGCCGGTACCAGGCCATCGCTGTTCCACTTGATCTCGTCCAGCCAGTCTTTCATTGTCGACTCCAAAACCGGGCCCTGGTCTGCCGGGCCCTTGCGCTAGTGTGCCAGCCAGCAGCGCGGCTGGCTATCGGCGCACGATCAGGTACAGCCCGGCTGCGAGCATCAGCCACGCGGGCCAGGCGGCCGGGGCGCTGAGGCTTGCGGCGGCGGTGGCCAGCGTCGCGCCACCGGCGAGCAGGCTGCCACCCAGAAGGCGCAGGGCCCAGCCGTCGTGGTCCCGGCGCCGGGGCATCTCAGGATCGTTCAGGTGGGGCTGCGACAGGCGTTCGAGCAGGTCGCGGGTCATGCCGGCCAGGTGCGGCAGTTGTTCCACCTGGCTGTGCAGGTTGCCCAGCACGGTGCGCGGGCTCATGCGCTCGCGCATCCAGCGCTCGAGGAACGGCTGCGCGGTGCTCCACAGGTCGAGGTCCGGGTACAGCTGGCGCCCCAGTCCCTCGATGTTGAGCAGGGTCTTCTGCAGCAACACCAGCTGGGGCTGCACTTCCATGTTGAAGCGGCGGGCCGTCTGGAACAGGCGCATCAGCACCTGGCCGAAGGAGATGTCCTTGAGCGGCTTCTCGAAGATCGGCTCGCACACCGTGCGGATCGCCGCCTCGAACTCGTTGAGCTTGGTCTGCGCCGGTACCCAGCCCGAGTCGATGTGCAACTGGGCGACGCGCCGGTAGTCGCGCTTGAAGAAGGCGAACAGGTTGCGCGCCAGATAGTCCTGGTCCTCGGGGGTGAGGCTGCCGACAATGCCGCAGTCGATGGCGATGTACTGTGGGCTCCACGGCCGCACGGTACTGACGAAGATGTTGCCCGGGTGCATGTCGGCGTGGAAGAAGCTGTCGCGGAACACTTGGGTGAAAAACAGCTCCACGCCGCGCTCGGCGAGAATCTTCATGTCGGTGCGCTGGTCGGCCAACGCGGCCAGGTCAGTCACCGGCACGCCGTAGATGCGCTCCATCACCAGCACCTTCGGGCGGCACAGGTCCCAGTAGACCTGGGGCACGTAGAGCATGTCCGAGCCTTCGAAGTTGCGCCGCAGCTGGCTGGAGTTGGCAGCCTCGCGGAGCAGGTCGAGCTCGTCGAAGATGGTTTTCTCGTAGTCCTTGACCACCTCGACCGGGTGCAGCAGGCGCGCATCGGCGGACACTCGCTCGGCGCCCTTGGCGATCAGGAACAGCCAGGCAAGATCCTGGGCGATGACCGGCTTCAGGCCGGGACGCACCACCTTGACCACTACCTCTTCACCGGTCTTGAGCCGGGCGCCATGTACCTGCGCCACCGAGGCGGAGGCCAGAGGCTCGACGTCGAAGCGGCTGAACACCTCGCCGACAGTCGCCCCGAGTTGCTCCTCGATCAGCGCCACCGCCTGTTTCGAGTCGAATGGCGGCACCCGGTCCTGCAGCAGCATCAGCTCGTCCGCGATGTCCGTGGGCATCAGGTCGCGGCGGGTCGAAAGCAGCTGGCCGAACTTGATGAAGATCGGCCCCAGGTCCTGCAAGGCAAGGCGCAGGCGGGCGCCGCGGTTGAGCGGGGAGGGCTTGCGCGGCAGCCATCGCCAGGGCATGAGCAGGCGCAGGCTCCTCAACCACCAGGGCAAGGGCAGATCGAACAGCAGGTCATCGAGACGGTAGCGGATCACGACGCGCTGAATGCGCAACAGACGGCGGACGGCGAGCAGCTTCATGCGTTATCGCTGGTATCAAGTGAGCGGGATCGGGCCAGGCGCTGGATGCGCGCCTCAAGGCGTTCAATGTCGAGCTTTAGCGAGTCGAGTTCGCGGAAGGCCGCTTCGGCCTCGCGCTGGCCGACCAGGGTACGGGCTTCTTCGGCAAGGTATTCGGACAGGTTCTGGCTGAAACGCGCCAGCCCTTCCCGTGTCCAGCGGGCGCGCAGGCGCAGGTGGCCGGCCAGCAGGGCAGTAGGCACCGGACCCAGCCAGCGCGACAGCTCGTATTCCCAGTCCAGCTCCAGGTCCTGGAGGATACCGAACAGGTCGAGGAGCACCGCGCTGTCGCCGTGCAGTTCGACCTGCGGACTGTGCAGCACGGCGTTCTTGTCGCCGGCAAAGGCCAGTTGCACCAAGCTGCCCGCAGGCGCGCGCAGTGTGCAGTCGACCTCCCCTTCCCAGTGGGCGGCAAGCATCAGGCCGTCCTCATCTGGGAGGATGAAGACCGAGAACGACGGCTGGCGGCAGTCGATGGCAATCACCTTGCCCTCCAGCGCGGCCAGGCGCGGCATGGCCGTGCTGTCCATGCGCAGCACACGGTTGAGCCCGTGTTCGACGCTTGCGAGAAGGCCGGCCAGCAGCATCAGGGCTTGATACCCCGGTGCAGCGCGACGATGCCGCTGGTCATGTTGTGGTAGGTGACACGGTCAAAGCCGGCCTGGACCATCATGGCCTTGAGCGTTTCCTGGTCGGGGTGCATGCGGATCGACTCGGCCAGGTAACGGTAGCTTTCCGAGTCATTGGTGATCAGCTTGCCGGCCAGGGGCATGAAAGCGAACGAATAGGCGTCGTAGGCCTTGGACATGAAGGCATTGGTCGGCTTGGAGAACTCCAGCACCAGCAGGCGGCCGCCGGGCTTGAGCACGCGCAGCATCGAGCGCAGGGCGTCTTCCTTGTGGGTGACGTTGCGCAGCCCGAAGGCAATGGTCACGCAGTCGAAGTGGTTGTCCGGGAAGGGCAGCTTCTCGGCATCGGCCTGGACGAACTCGATATTGCCCGCCACGCCGCGGTCGAGCAGGCGGTCGCGGCCTACCTTGAGCATCGACTCGTTGATGTCGGCCAGCACCACCTGGCCGGTCGGGCCTACCAGGCGCGAGAACTTGGCCGCCAGGTCACCCGTGCCACCCGCGATGTCCAGCACGCGGTTACCGCTGCGCACGCCGGAAAGCTCGATCGTGAAGCGCTTCCACAGCCGGTGCATGCCACCGGACAGGACGTCGTTCATCAGGTCGTACTTGGCGGCTACCGAGTGGAAGACCTCGGCGACTTTCGCCGCTTTCTCGCTCTCACGAACGTTCTTGTAGCCGAAATGGGTGGTAGGTTCGGCCTGGTCGCCTTTGCGCTGATCGGTCATTTCGCTTCACCGGGAAAAAATTACCGCCATTCTAGGGTGAACGGGCGGATTTGTCTTGGCGGGGTGTGTCGCCGGCGCGGGCGGGGGCATAATGTCGGCATTGTCTTAGTCTTCAGGATTACCCCATGACCCAGATCAGCGTTGAACGCAAACACAGCCTCGGCCGCGAGGCCGCGCGCGCCAAGGCCGAGTCGCTGGTGGAGAAGCTGTCGCAGGAATACGACCTCAAGGCCCAGTGGCAGGGCGACCGTGTCGACGTATCGCGCAGTGGCGCCAAGGGCAGCGTGTTGATCGGCGACGACAGCATCCGTGTCGAACTCAAGCTGGGGATGATGCTGTCGATGATGAGCGCCAGCATCAAGAGCGGAATCGAGCGCGCGTTGGACAAGGCGCTCGCCTAGGCCCCATCCGATAGCTGCTCTTAGGGTGATCATTCTAATTTTTCCTCCTACCTTGTGCTCAAGCCCGACATTCCCTACGAGCGTGAGGTGCAGAGCATGGCCAACAAAACGACCCTGAAGAAAAAAGTCGACACCGCCCAGGACAGTCCCCTGGGCGAGGTGCGCGGCTACGCGCGCAAGATCTGGCTGGCAGGCCTGGGTGCCTACACCCGCGTCGGTCAGGAAGGCACGGAGTACTTCAAAGAGCTGGTCAAGGCGGGTGAGGGCGTGGAGAAACGCGGCGAGCAGCGTATCGAGGAAGCCGTCGACCAAGGCCTGGACGCCGCCAACAGCCAGCTGCACGAGGCCGAGCGTGAGCTCACCGTGGTACGCAGCCGGTTCGAGGTTCGCCTCGACAAGATCGAAAGAGCATTCGATGCGCGCGTCGGCAGCGCCTTGAATCGTATCGGTATTCCGTCTAAACATGACGTTGAGGCATTGTCCATCAAGCTCGATGAGCTGACGGCGTTGCTCGAGCGCGTCGCTCGCAAACAATAAGGAGAGCAGGATGGCTGGCAAGAAGAACATCGAAAAGGAAGGCAGCTCCTGGGTTGGCGGGATCGAAAAGTATTCCCGCAAGATCTGGCTGGCTGGCCTGGGTATCTACTCCAAGGTCGATCAGGACGGCAGCAAACTGTTCGATTCTCTGGTGAAGGATGGCGAAAAGGCCGAGAAGCAGGCCAAGGACGCCGTTGATTCTGCAAAGGACAGCGCCAAGGCCAGTACCTCGCGGGTATCCGACGTGAAGGAGCGCGCCAAGGGCAAGTGGGGAGAGCTCGAAGAGGCGTTCGACAAGCGCTTGAACAGCGCTATCTCCCGCCTGGGTGTGCCTAGCCGGAACGAGATCAAGGCCCTGCACCAGCAAGTCGATACCCTGACCAAGCAGATCGAACGGTTGACCGGCGCCTCGGTCAAGCCGGTATCGTCCAGGTCCGTCGCTGCCAGCAAGGCCGCCGCCCGGCCACTGGCCAAGGCCGTGACCAAAGCGGCGGCCAAGCCTGCGGAAAAAGTGGTCGCGACGGCGAAGTCGGCGGTTGCCAAGACCGAGAAGAGAGCTGCAGCGGCCAAGCCTGCAGCGGCCAAGAAGCCCGCAACGCCCAGAAAACCTGCGGTGAAGAAGGCGCCGGCCAAGTCCGAGGCACCGGCTTCGAACGCAGCGTCGTCGGGTAATTCGGCTGCCGGCTCGAACAGCGCGTCGTCCAGCGCACCGGCAAGCGAGTCGGCGGGTCAAGCCAGCCAGGCTTGATTCTCGCGATGGTGTCCGCGAGGACACCATCATCCCTCCAGATACCGCACCGCCATCTTCTCCGCCGCCTGGCGCGAGGGCTGTCGCAAATGCGGCGCCACCAGCATCATCACTTGATAGACCACCACTCCCACATCCCCCTGCCGGGCTAGCACTCGCTGGTAATCCAGGGAGAACAGCAGCGTCAGGGTTATCTGCTCGACCAGTTGCCCCAGTGCCTGGGTGTCGCTCTGCACCTGGCCCTGCGCCTTGAGGCTGGCGAGCAGCGCCGCCAGGGCGCGTTTGACGGCGTTGATCAGGTTGCGCACGCCACGGGCCAGCTTGGGCAGGCGCCCCGTAAGGTTCGACAGGTCCTGGAACAGGAAGCGGTACTGGGCCATGCGCTCGACGATCAGATGCAGGAACAACCAGTAATCCTCGGCATCCAGCCGTACGTCCATGGGCGGATCGAGCAGCGGTAGCAGCGTTTCCTCGAACCGCTCGAACAGACCCAGCACCACCGGTTCCTTGCCATGGAAGTGGTAATACAGATTGCCTGGGCTGATCCCCAATTCATTGGCGATCTCCAGGGTCGAGACATTCGGCTCGCCCTGCTGGTTGAACAGCTGCAGCGCACAATCGAGGATGCGATCGCGAGTTTTTATCCGGGCCATGCGCTCAGCGGGCCATCACGTAGGTGCCGGGCGCGGCGTCTGCAGGTGGATATACCTTGTTGCCGAGCTCGCCGCGCGCTTCCTTCAACGCACCAGACCGCTGGCTGATCCATTCCAGCCACAGTGGCCACCAGCTGCCGTCGGTGCGCTTGGCATCATGGAACCAGGCGCGCGGGTCGCTGGAAAGCCTCAGGTTGTCCAGGTAGTACGCCTTGGGATTGCCCGGAGGGTTGATGATGCTCTGGATATGCCCGCTGTTGGCCAGCACGAAACGACGGTTGCCGCCCAGCAAGAGCGCTGAACGGTAGACCGCGTCCCACGGCGTGATGTGGTCATTGCTGCCGGCCACGGTGAAGGTGTCCAGGTCGACCTGCTTGAGGTCGATGGGCGTGCCGCAGACCTCGAGGCCGGTCGGGTGGGTGAGCGGGTTGTGCTTGAAGAAGTCCAGAAGGTCGCCATGCAAGGCGGCGGGCAGGCGTGTGTGGTCTGCGTTCCAATAGAGGATGTCGAAGGCCGGCGGCGTCTTGCCGAGCAGATAGTTGTTGATCCAGTAGTTCCAGATCAGGTCGTTGGGACGCATCCAGGCGAAAATCCGCGCCACCTCGCCGCCATCGAGCACCCCGCGCTGATAGGAGCGGCGCTTTGCCGCCTCCACGCTCTGCTCGTCGGCGAACAGAGTGGCGGGGCTTTCGAACCGGCTGTCGAGCAGACTGACCAGATAGGTGGCACTGCGTACCCGGCGCAGTTGGTGCTTGGCCTGCAGATGTCCTTGCAGTGCCGCCATGGTCAGGCCTCCCGCGCAGGCGCCCAGCAGGTTCGGGTCACGGCTGCCGGTAATGCTCCGGCAGGCATTGAGGGCCTCTTCCAATGCCTGCACATAGCTGGACAAACCCCACTCGCGATGACGTGCCTCGGGGTTGCGCCAACTGACCATGAACACCTGCAGGCCGTTCTTGAGCATGTACTGGACATAGCTGTTGGTCGGCCGCAGATCGAAAATGTAGTACTTGTTGATCTGTGGCGGCACCACGATCAGCGGCCGGGCATAGTGTTTCTCGCTCATCGGCCGGTACTGGATAAGCTCCAGCAGGTCATTGCGAAAGACCACAGCACCAGGGGTCGCGGCCAGGCTGGCACCCACCTTGAATGCGTCCTGATCGACCTGCCGCGGCAGGCCGTCGTTGTGCCGCAGGTCGTCCAGCAGATTGCCAGCGCCGCGCACCAGGCTCATCCCGCCGGTGTTGAGCAGCTCCTTGACCGCCAGCGGGTTGAGCAGAGAATTGCTCGGCGCCAGGGCGTCGTTCAGCAGGTTGACCACGAACTGGGCGCGGGCCCGGTCATCTGGCGACAGCTGGCTTTCCTCGATCCACAGGCGGCTCTGCTTCTGCCAGGCCAGGTACGCTTGCAGACCGCGGCGGTAGAACGGATTCTGGCTCCACGTCGGATCCTGGAATCGATTGTCACGGGCATGCGGCTGGCAAGGTGTGTCGCCAAGCATTACCCGGCCCAGCTGAGCGCCCAGGGCCAACATGTGCCGGGCGGTATGCAGGGGGTTGAGCACACCGTGGCGGCCGACCTGGCGCAGGGTCGAGATCAGGTCGCGGCCTCGCAGGCCGGTGATCGCGTTCTGGACGTTCATTGTCGTGACAGGGACGGTTCGAGCCCCTTTCGCCGGTCTCTCGTTCATCAGGCAACACTCCCTCGTCAGGCCTTTCCACGATCAGATCAATACGGCATCAGCCACCCGTGGCAGGCCGTGGGTGCATGACCGCGCGTTGGCGCTCTTGCTGGAGGAACTTCATGATGATCGGGGCGACGGCCTCGGCTCGGGTGATCAGAAACAGGTGGCCGTCGTCGATTATGTGTAGCTGGGCATTGGGAATTCGCCAGGCCAGCAGGCGCATGTTGATCAGCGGAATCAGCGGGTCATCGTCGCCCGCCAGCACCAGGGTGGGCTGATGGATCTTGTGCAGCCAGTGGATGCTGGTCCAGCCGAGGCCCGCGAACAACTGCCAGTAGTAGCCCAGCTTGCCCCCGGAGCGCACCTTGGAGGCGTGCGACAGAGCCAGGTCAGGGTTCCGGCGAAAGCCACCGCCATAGATCTCCGGGGCGATGCGGATCACATGCGAAGGCTGCACGTACCGCCGGGGACTTGCCATCATCCACAGCACCCTGGGCTTTCCCGGTACCATGAAGGCGCCGGCCGCCGTGGCCGCCAGCACCAGCTTGCGGCAGCGCTCGGGGTAATCGAAGGCGAACTGCTGGGCCAGCGCACCGCCCCACGACACGCCGATGGCATTCACTTGCCCATAGTCGAGGTAGTCGAGCATTCTCGCGGTCAGTTTTGCCAGGCCAGGAAAGCGATAGGGCTGCCTGGGCGTCGATGAACCTCCGACACCAGGGACGTCGAAAGCGATCACCTCAAGGTCTGGGTCCAGGGCTTCGATGAACGGATAGACCAGCTCCAGGTTGGCGCCGATGCCATTGAAGATCAGCAATGGCGTCAGGTGCGGCTTGCCGGGACGGACAGCGGTGCGGATGGACTGGCCATCCAGCTCGACGGTCCTGAGAATGTACGGATGCGGCATGCGCGAAACCCTGTGGTGGATAAGTCGCCGTGGGGCCTGGGCCGCCACGGCGTGACACTCAACGCTCGTGAACGTAAGTTCCCGGTGCGGCTTCCCCGGCTGCGTAGGTCCGATTGCCCAGCCGCGTCGGCGCTTTCTTCATCTCGCCGGCGCGCTCACCCAGCCAGGCGTGCCAGTGCAGCCACCAGGAATCAGTGTGCTTGATGGCGCTTTCCTGCCAGGCCAGCGGGTCGGCGGGCTGCTCGGTGCCCGTCATGTAGCGGCCCTTGGGGTTGCCGGGTGGGTTGAGGATGCTCTGGATGTGACCACTGTTGGACAGCACGAATTCGACTTTGCCGCCGAACAGATGCGCCGAGCGGTAGCACGAGTGCCACGGGGTGATGTGGTCCGCGGTGCCGGCAACGCTGTAGATATCGCAGGTAACGTTCTTCAGGTCGATGGAGGTGCCGCAGACTTCCAGGCCGTTGGAGCGGATCAGCGGGTTGTTCTTGAACATCTCGATCAGGTCGCCATGGAAGGCGGCCGGCAGGCGTGTGGTGTCGTTGTTCCAGAACAGAATGTCGAAGACCGGCGGCTCGTTGCCCAGCAGGTAATTGTTGACCCAGTAGTTCCAGATAAGGTCGTTTGGACGCATCCAGGCGAACACCTTGGCCATCTCGCTGCCTTCGAGCACTCCGGCCTGGTAGGAGTGCCGCTTGGCCGTTTCCAGGGTCTGCTCGTCGACGAACAGCGCGACCTGGGTGTCGATCGTGGTGTCGAGCACGCTGACCAGCAGGGTCAAGGCATTGACCTTGTTCTGACCCAGGGCGGCGTAGTGCCCCACCAGCGCCGTGCAGGTAATGCCACCCGAGCAGGCGCCGAGCATGTTCAGGTCCTTGCTGCCGGTGATCGACAGCACCGCGTCGACGGCTTCCTTTAGGGCGTCGATGTAGGTCGACAGGCCCCACTCGCGCTGCGCCTTGGTCGGGTTGCGCCAGCTGATGATGAAAGTCTGCTGGTTGGAGCGCAGGCAGTACCGCGCCAGGCTCTTTTCCGGGCTCAGGTCGAAGACGTAGAACTTGTTGATCTGCGGTGGCACCACCAGCAGCGGGCGCTGGTACACCTGTTCGGTGATCGGCCGGTACTGGATCAGCTCCAGCACATCATTGCGGTACACCACCGAGCCTTCGCTGGTGCCCAGGTTCTTGCCGACCTCGAAGGCGTCCATGTTGACCTGACTGGGCATGCCGCCGTTGTTGACCACATCCTTGGCCAGGTTGGACAGACCGTCGAGCAGACTCTTGCCGCCTGTCTCGAAAAAGCGTTTTACCGCTGCAGGGTTGGCCGCAGTATTGGTGGGCGCCATGGCCTCGGTCATCAGGTTGATGACGAAGTGCCCGCGATTGATGTCCTGCTCCGACAGGTTGCTGTTGCCAATCCAGTCGTGCAGCTCCTTGCGCCAGGCGAGGTAAGTCTGCAGGTACCGGCGATACATCGGGTTCTGGCTCCAGGCCGGATCGTTGAAGCGCTTGTCGTCGCTTGCCGGAGCCAGGGACGACTTGCCGAGCAAGACGTCTTTGAGCTCCAGTCCAAAGTGCGCTACGTGCTTCGCGCTGTGCAGCGGCTGGCGAATGGCCTGGCGCAGCACCGTACGCGCCGTGGTCAGCAGATCTTTGCGACGGATGCCGATGACCGGGTTCAGACCCAGGGTGTTCTCCGAGGCCTGGCGCTGCAGTTCATCGTTGTTCTTGTTACTCATCTACGACGCTCCATTGTCCTGAGACGAGTACCGGCGCTGTGCTTTGTGGCACAGGCAGATGCCCGGTACTACTGCTCGGGTGACCAGTGATAACGAACAGCGGTGGCGCGACCGGCCGCCGGTGCCGGCCTGGCCCCACCCGCTCTTGAAAACCGCGGAAACAACGCAGGGAACTTGCCAGCTCCATTGGTTACCCGACTTTCATGTAATGCGCAAGACAGCCAGTCATTGGCTGTCAAGACGACATTCAAGCAGATGAGATTAGAAAATGCGCTCTAACCCTCGGAAACGTTACCCTAGAGCATGAGCTTGACGGCGGATTCTGACGGATCGCGGGATTTCCCCGCCTTGTGCAATTCGTCGAGATATTCGGCCCACAGCTGTTGCTGGCGCAGGCACAACTGTTCGAGGTACTCCCAGGTGAAGAGGCCGCTGTCGTGGCCATCGTCGAAGGTCAGCTTGAGTGCGTATTGTCCAGCGGGCTCGAGGCCGACAAGGCCAACGCCGAGCTTACCGAACTGCAGGATGGGGTTGCCGTGGCCCTGGACCTCGGCGGAGGGGGAGTGCACGCGCAGGAACTCTGCGGGCAGGTCATAGGATTCGTCGGGGCCGTAGGTGAGACGAAGGGTCTTGGAGGCTTTGTGAAGGTTGATTGCAGTGGGGAGTCTGGGCATGGCTTGGTGTTCTCTGCAGGTAGAAGGGCCGCAAAGCGGCCCCATACGGTCTACAGAATATACCGCGACAGGTCCTCGTTCTGCGCCAGCTCGCCCAAGTGGCTGTTGACGTACTCGGCATCGATGCGGATCGGCGCTTCGCTGTGCGCGCTGGCCAGGTCACCGGCACTGAACGACACCTCTTCGAGCAGGCGCTCGAGCAGGGTGTGCAGGCGGCGGGCACCGATGTTCTCGGTCTTCTCGTTCACCTGGTAGGCGATCTCGGCCAGGCGCTTGATGCCCTCTGGCATGAACTCGATGTCCAGGCCCTCGGTCTTGAGCAACTCGCGGTATTGCTCGGTCAATGAGGCATGCGGCTCGCTCAGGATGCGCTCGAAATCGCCCGGGGTCAGGGCCTTGAGCTCGACGCGGATCGGCAGGCGGCCTTGCAGTTCAGGCACCAGATCGCTCGGCTTGCTCAGGTGGAAGGCACCCGACGCGATGAACAGGATGTGATCGGTCTTGACCATGCCCAGCTTGGTGTTGACGGTGCAGCCTTCGATCAGCGGCAGCAGGTCGCGCTGCACGCCTTCACGGGACACATCGGCGCCGCCGACATTGCCGCGCTTGGCCACTTTGTCGATTTCGTCGATGAACACGATACCGTGCTGCTCGACCGCTTCCAGGGCCTTGGCCTTGAGCTCGTCTTCGTTCACCAGGCGGCCTGCTTCTTCGTCGCGGACCATCTTCAGCGCTTCCTTGACCTTGAGCTTGCGCGACTTGCGCTTGCCTTTGCCCATGTTGGCGAAGAGGTTCTGCAGTTGGCTGGTCATCTCTTCCATGCCAGGCGGTGCGGCGATCTCGACGCCAACGGACTCGGCCACTTCGATCTCGATTTCCTTGTCATCGAGCTGGCCTTCGCGCAGGCGCTTGCGGAACAGCTGGCGAGTGTTGGTATCGCTGCTCGACGCCGCGGCCTCTTCGGCAAAACCGCTGGTGCGCGCCTGGGGCAGGAGGGCATCGAGGATGCGATCTTCGGCGGCATCTTCGGCGCGGTGGCGCACGCGGATGATCTCCTGCTCGCGAAGCATCTTGATCGAGGCATCGGCCAGGTCGCGAATGATCGACTCGACGTCGCGGCCGACATACCCGACTTCAGTGAACTTGGTGGCTTCGACCTTGATGAACGGGGCATGGGCCAGCTTGGCCAGGCGCCGGGCGATCTCGGTCTTGCCGACACCGGTAGGGCCGATCATCAGGATGTTCTTCGGGGTCACTTCGACACGCAGCTCTGCAGGGAGCTGCATGCGCCGCCAGCGGTTGCGCAAGGCAATGGCGACGGCGCGCTTGGCGTCGTCCTGGCCGATGATGTGGCGGTTGAGTTCGTGGACGATCTCGCGGGGGGTCATGGACATGGTAATGATGGTCCTCGGACGCAGTGGGTCAGCGTGGAAAAGCCCGGCCGTCGGGGCCGGGCGCCAGAACAGCTGATCACTCGGCCAGGTCCTGCTCCTCGATGGTCAGGTTGTGATTGGTGAACACGCAGATGTCACCGGCGATATTCAGGGCGGTCTCGGCGATCTCGCGGGCCGACAGGTCGGTCTTGTTCAGCAGGGCGCGCGCGGCGGCCTGGGCAAAGGCGCCACCGGAGCCCATGGCGATCAGGCCGTCTTCGGGCTCGACCACGTCACCGTTGCCGGTGATGATCAGCGACGCGTCCTTGTTGGCCACGGCCAGCATGGCCTCGAGGCGGCTCAGGGAGCGGTCGGTACGCCACTCCTTGGCAAGCTCGACGGCGGCGCGGACGAGGTGGCCCTGGTGTTTTTCCAGCTGGCCTTCGAAGCGCTCGAAGAGAGTGAAGGCGTCGGCGGTGGCACCGGCAAAACCTGCGATGACCTGACCGTGGTACAGGCGGCGAACCTTCTTGGCATTGCCTTTCATCACGGTATTGCCGAGGGAAACCTGGCCGTCGCCCGCCATGACGACTTTGCCGTGGCGGCGAACTGAAACGATGGTGGTCAAGGGAGAGTCTCCACGCAGCGGGGCGAAAATGCCTGATGCAGACTCATATGGGGGAGGGGGGGAAGGATTTCAACTCTTTCAAGCTGCGAGCTTGAAGCTGCAAGCTACAAGAAAAGCCGGCGTGCACCGATCCTGCTTTACTTGCAGCTTGTGGATCATGTCTTAAAGCTGCTTCATGCCTCGTGGCAGACGTGGCCGTCGACGAGCGTGTAGCGCACCGCGCTCGGCAGGCAGTGTCCGATGAACGGGCAGTTATCGCCGCGCGAATACCATTGCTCACCGGCCACGGTGGACGCCTTAGGGTCGAACAGTACAAGGTCCGCCGCGCCGCCCACCTTCAGCTCGCCCGCTGGCAGCCGCATGGCCTCGGCCGGGCCGCTGGACAGCCGTGCCAGCAAGGTCGGCAGGTCGAGCAGGCCATCCTCCACCAGGGTCATGGCCAGCGGCAACAACAGCTCGACGCTGCTGATACCTGGCTCCGTAGCGCCGAACGGTGCCAGCTTGGCATCGCGTTCGTGGGGCTGGTGATGGCTGGAAATCGCCTGGATGACGCCCGACTTCACCGCCTCGCGCAGGCCATCGCGGTCTGCCTGGGTCCGTAACGGTGGTTGCACGTGGTACAGGCTGGAGAAGTCACGCAAGGCTTCGTCGGTGAGGATCAGCTGGTACAGGGCGACGTCGGCGGTTACCGGCAGGCCGAGTGCCTGGGCCTGGGCGATCAGGCGCGCGCCGCGGGCGCTGGTCAGCTGACTGAAGTGCGCGCGCACGCCGGTCTGCTCGACCAGCAACAGGTTGCGCGCCAGGGCGACGGTCTCGGCGGTTTCAGGAATACCCGGGAGGCCAAGAAAGCTTGCCATCGGGCCTTCATGGGCGAGGCCACCCTGGGACAGGTCCCGGTCCTGGGAGTGAAACACTACCGTCAGGTCGAACGTGGCGGCGTATTCCAGGGCGCGGGCCAGGGTACGGTTGTTGCCGATGCTGTTCAGGCCGTTGCCGAAGGCCACGCAGCCGGTGTCGCGCAGGGCAACCAGCTCGGCCAGTTGCTCGCCTTCCAGGCCCTTGGTCAGCGCGCCGATCGGGTAGACCTTGCTGTGGCCCGCTTCACGGGCGCGGTCGAGGATCAGTTCCGCCACGGCCGAGGTGTCGAGTACTGGACGGGTCTGCGGCGGACAGCACAGGCTGGTCACGCCACCGGCGGCCGCGGCGCGGGTCTCGCTGGCGATGTTGCCCTTGCGGCTGTAGCCCGGTTCGCGCAGGGCGACGTCGAGGTCGACCAGGCCGGGTGCTGCCACCAGACCATGGGCGTCGAGGGTACGGCTGGCACTGAAACCAGCCGGGGCGGCACCGATGGCGATGATCTTGTCGCCATCCAGGTGCAGGTCGCTGACCTGGTCGAGGCCGCTGGCAGGATCGATGACCCGGGCGCCGAGAATACTGATGCTCACTGGGCGTTCTCCTGGTCCAGTTGTCGTTGCGCGGTCTGTCCGCTCATGGCCATGGACAGCACGGCCATGCGCACGGCGATGCCGTAGGTCACCTGGTTGAGAATCACCGAATGGGCGCCGTCGGCGACGGCCGACTCGATCTCCACGCCGCGATTGATCGGCCCCGGGTGCATGACGATGGCGTCTGGCTTGGCGCCGGCCAGGCGCGCGGTGGTCAGGCCGAACAGGCGGTAGAACTCGCCTTCGCTGGGAAGCAGGCCGCCAGCCATGCGCTCACGCTGCAGACGCAACATGATCACCACGTCGACGTCCTTGAGGCCTTCGGTCAGGTCGGTGTAGACCTTGACTCCGTATTGCTCGATGCCGATCGGCAGCAGCGTCTTGGGGCCAATCACACGGATATCCGGGCAACCGAGCGCCCTGAGCGCGAGCATGTTCGAGCGTGCGACCCGCGAGTGCAGAATGTCACCGACGATCGCCACTGACAGGTTCTCGAAGCTGCCCTTGTGCCGACGGATGGTAAGCATGTCGAGCATGCCCTGGGTCGGGTGCGCGTGGCGGCCATCGCCACCGTTGATGATGGCCACGTCCGGGCAGACATGCTCGGCAATGAAATGAGCGGCGCCGGAGTCGGCATGGCGCACGACAAACATGTCGGCGGCCATGGCTTCGAGGTTGCGCAGGGTGTCGAACAGCGTTTCGCCCTTGCTGGTCGAAGAGGTCGACACGTTCAGCGTGATCACATCGGCCGACAGCCGCTGGGCGGCCAGTTCGAAGGTGGTGCGGGTGCGGGTGGAGTTCTCGAAGAACACGTTGCAGACGGTCTTGCCGCGCAGCAACGGGACTTTTTTCACGGCCCGAGCGCCCACTTCGAGGAAGGAGTCTGCGGTGTCGAGGATCTCGGTCAACAGTTCGCGGGGCAAGCCGTCGAGGGAGAGAAAGTGGCGTAGCTGGCCCTGATCGTTGAGCTGCAGCGGGCGCTTGGCGTCGATTGGCGTCATCGCGGGGGACTCTTTAAAGGGCGGAAGCGCAGGCGTAGTCCTGGCGCTCGAGGGCGAGCGGTGCGGGTCCGGTCAATTTTACCCGTTCATGGGGGGCCAGCGACAGGGTGGCACCGAGCACGTTTGGCCGGATCGGCAGTTCGCCGGCGTCCAGATCGAGCAGGCAGACCAGGGTTACGCTGGCCGGGCGGCCGTAATCGAACAGTTCGTTGAGTGCGGCGCGGATAGTGCGCCCGCTCATCAGCACGTCATCGACCAGCACCAGGTGCTGGCCCTCGATTTCGAACGGCAGTTGCGAGGGGCGCACCTGCGGGTGCAGGCCATTCTGGCTGAAGTCGTCGCGGTAGAACGAGACGTCCAGGGTGCCCAGGGGGCTGTCGCTGCCCAGTGCTTCGAGCAGGGCCTGGGCGACCCAGACGCCGCCCGTGCGGATGCCGATGAAGCGCGGCTCGGTGATGCCGCGCCGGGCCAGGTGCGCGCGCAGGTCGACGGCCATCTGCCGGATCAGCTCGGCGGGGTTGGGTAGGCTCATGCTTGCTCCTCAAGACGCCGGGTAGCTCCGGCTTGAAACCGATGGGTTACTGCCCGCTGTTGGCATCCAGCCAGCCTTGCAGGAGCAGGGCGGCGGCGATGGCATCGACCGGATTGTCCCGATAGCTGCCACGCTGGCCACCGCGGGCCAGGCGTTCGCCCTTGGCCTCGAAGGTGGTCAGGCGTTCATCGTGGGTGTGCACGGGCAGGTTGAAGCGGCCATTGAGACGGCGAGCGAACTTTTCGGCGCGGGCGCTCATCTCGCTGGGGGTTCCGTCCATGTTGAGCGGCAGGCCCACGACGATGGCGTCGGGCTGCCACTCCTTGATCAGTTTTTCAACCTGGTCCCAGTCCGGTACGCCGTTCTGTGCCTTCAGGGTGCACAGCTCGCGAGCCTGGCCGGTGATCATCTGGGCGACGGCGACGCCGATTTGCCGGGTGCCATAGTCAAAGCCCAGTAACAGGCGCAATTGAGCCATCAGGCGTGACCCGCTTGGCTGGTCAGCAGGCTCAGGTTGATACCCAGGCTGGCGGCGGCTGCGTCAAGGCGGAGCTCGCTGGCCGTTGCGAAGAGAATCTCGGGGTCGAAAGGGCAGTTGAGCCAGGCGTTGTCGGCCAGCTCCGCTTCAAGCTGGCCCGCTTCCCAGCCGGCATAGCCAAGGGTGATCAGGCTTTTTTTCGGGCCCAGGCCATCGGCGATCGCAAACAGCACATCCTGAGAGGTGGACAGCGACAGCCCGCCCAGCTCGACCGTCGCCTGGAAGCTGCATTCGCTGGAATGCAGCACGAAGCCACGGTCGGTCTGCACCGGCCCGCCGCCGTAGATCGGCACACGCAAGCAACTGGCCGGCGGTTCGGTTTCGGGGCGCAGCTGCTCGAGAATATCGGCCAGGTTGAGTTCCTGCGGCCGGTTGACCACCAGGCCCATGGCACCATTGGCGGTGTGCTCGACGATGTAGGTGAGGGTCTGGGCAAAGTTCGGATCCGCCATGTGCGGCATGGCGATCAGGAACTGATGCTTGAGGTAGCTCGGGCTGAGGGTCTTCATGCCTGATAGTGTGGCGTCGACTGGCGAGGCTGACAAGATGGCTGTAGACCCTAGTTGCTAGATAGCCGGTCGCCGCGTGCGAAGCGCCAGGTGCGGATGATCTCCAACCGGTCAAACTCGGCGAGGTCTCCGGTGAACGGCGCGAACGGCGCGGCGAGGCGCACGATGCGCTGGGCCGCCTGGTCCAGCAGCGGCTGGCCGGACGACTCAAGGACCAGTACTTCGAACAGCGAGCCATCGCGGTTGATCGACACCATCATCCGCAAGCTGCCGTAGATCTGCTGGCGGCGCGCTTCATCCGGGTAGTTGAGGTTGCCGACCCGCTCGACCTTCTTGCGCCACTCTTCCTTGTACCAGGCGCCCTTGTCGCGCATGGTCGAGGCGGCATTCAGGCGGTGGATGCGCGGTCGCTTGGCATACATCTGCTGCTCGTTCGACAGCTCTGCCTCGAGGCTGGCGATCTGGCTGGACAGCTGCGAGCTGTCGAATTCGGGTACGGCCGCCTGGGGCTTGGGCTGCGGCTTGCTTTCCTTCGGCGTGGTCTCGACCTTGTGGGCCTTGGGCGCCTGGGTCGTCACGGCCGACTTGGCGTGGGTTGGCGTTCGCACGTCGGGCCGGGCGGCCGGTGGCGGGGTGACCTTGTTGATCTTGCTGTCCTGGAAGGGTGCCACCTCCGTGGTGGTAGGCACGGCCTTCTTGTCCAGGGTGCCGCTGCCTTGCTGGTTTTCCTGGGCCTGGAAATCGGCTTTCTCTGGCGCCTTCTCGCTTTTGAAGGTAGCCAGGGTGATCTCCATGGTGCGGCGGATCTCGGTGGGCTTGGTGAACGAAAAACCAACCCCCAGGATCAGCGCCAGGTGTACCAGGGCCGCAAGAAACAGGGTAAAGCCGAGCCGGTCCGCCGGGCGTATGCGGGGTGGAGTCAGTTCGGCAGGGATGTCAGCAGGCAGGGTCATCGAATGTCCAAGGAGCAGATACAAGCTTCAAGCTTCAAGCTGCAAGTAAAAGCGGGTTTTGCATTGGGTGCTCTTGCCTGCAGCTTACAGCTTATGCCTTGGGGCTGCTGCTGCGCGCCTTGAGCTGGCGATCAATGGCGTCCATCAATTGCGCGCCGATCCGCGTGCCATAGGCGTTGTCGATTTCGCGGATGCAGGTCGGGCTGGTCACGTTG
This sequence comes from Pseudomonas fluorescens, assembly GCF_902498185.1. Taxonomy (GTDB): domain Bacteria; phylum Pseudomonadota; class Gammaproteobacteria; order Pseudomonadales; family Pseudomonadaceae; genus Aquipseudomonas; species Aquipseudomonas fluorescens_BS. The sequence continues at coordinate 540,783 of NZ_CABVIX010000002.1, forward strand.
ATTTCGGTGAGATAGTCACCGATCACGTCCAGGCCGACGAACAAAAGGCCCTTTTCACGCAAGGTCGGACCGACCTGGGCGGCGATCCAGCGATCGCGCTCGCTCAGCTCGCGCGCCTCGCCCCGCCCGCCCGCAGCCAGGTTGCCGCGGGTTTCGCCGCTGGCCGGAATACGTGCCAGGCAGTAAGGCACCGGCTCGCCGTCGATCATCAGGATGCGCTTGTCACCGTCCTTGATCGCGGGCAGGAAGGCTTGTGCCATGATCTGCTGCTGGCCGTGCTGGGTGAGGGTTTCGAGAATCACCGAGAGGTTGGGATCGCCCTGGCGATGGCGGAATACCGACGCGCCGCCCATGCCGTCCAGCGGCTTGAGGATCACGTCACCATGGGTGGCGGCGAATTCACGCAGGATATCGGCGCGGCGGCTGACCAGGGTCGGCGCCATGCACTGGGGAAAACGCGTGGCGAAGAGTTTTTCATTGCAATCGCGCAGGCTCTGCGGGCGGTTGACCACCAGCACGCCCTCGGCCTCGGCTTGCTCCAGCAGGTAGGTGCTGTAGACAAACTCCATGTCGAAGGGCGGATCCTTGCGCATCAGGAGGGTATCCAGCTCGCTCAGCGCGCTGTCCTGCTCCTCGCCCAGCTCGAACCAGCGTGCCGGATCGGCGAACACCTTCAGTGGGCGCATGCGGGCGCGCGCCTGGCCGGCGCCCTGATAGAGGTCGCGCTGCTCCATGTAGAACAGCGACCAGCCGCGCTCCTGGGCGGCCAGCAGCATGGCCAGCGAGCTGTCCTTCTTGTAGGAGATGCCCGCAATGGGGTCCATGACAATCCCGAGGCGAACGCTCATGGGTGATTCCTCTGGGCGGCGTGCGCCGCGGTAGTTCGAATGAAAAGTGGCGTCAGGGTGGCGCTCGCGGCGCGGATGGTCAAGGGGCAGCGCGTCGCGGGCCCGTGGGCCAATGGAATGCCATCCCGGAGTATGCTAAAAAGACCCAATTCAGCGGCAAGCTTCGAGCTGCAAGCTGCAAGGAAGAGCCTGTCCGGTATCGACTCGCTTTTTCTCTTGCAGCTTGAGGCTTGCAGCTCGCAGCGGGCAGCGATGGTAGCGCAAATATGGAACAGCCACTGAAGGTGATGGTGATCGACGACTCGCGCACGATCCGCCGCACCGCCCAGATGTTGCTCGGCGAAGCAGGCTGCGAGGTGATAACCGCCTGCGACGGCTTCGATGCCCTGGCCAAGATCGTCGACCACCAGCCCCGGATCATCTTTGTCGATGTGCTGATGCCGCGCCTGGATGGTTATCAGACTTGCGCCCTGATCAAGCACAACAGCGCCTTCAAGGATGTACCGGTGATCCTCCTGTCCTCGCGTGACGGCCTGTTCGACAAGGCCCGCGGACGGATGGTGGGGTCCGATCAGTTCCTCACCAAACCCTTCAGCAAGGACGAGCTGCTCGATGCGATCAAGGCCCATGTGCCCGGGTTCACCGCGCAAGAACAACACGCACCCTGACATCGCCCGCCCGGGCGGCGTCTTTTTCCTTCATGGGGAAACAGCATGGCCCGAGTTCTGATTGTCGACGACTCGCCGACAGAAATGTACAAACTGAGCGCGATGCTCGAAAAGCACGGCCACCAGGTGCTCAAGGCGGTCAACGGCGCCGATGGAGTCGCCCTGGCACGCCAGGAAAAGCCCGATGCGGTCTTGATGGACATCGTCATGCCCGGCATGAATGGCTTCCAGGCCACCCGCCAGCTCAGCAAGGACCCGGACACCAAAGGCATCCCGGTCATCATCGTCACCACCAAGGACCAGGAAACCGACAAGGTCTGGGGCGAGCGACAGGGTGCTCGCGACTATCTGGTCAAGCCGGTCGACGAAGACACCCTGATCAGGAAGCTCAAAGGTGTGCTGCCAGCTTGACCACCCGCCCACAAGGGACGTCGCTGACGGCCTTCGAACTGCTGCTCGACATCGATCGGCGCTGCCGCTTTCTGGTGGCCGACCCGCCCCCTCAGGAAACACGCCTCGAGCACTGGAGCGGCATCGGTTTTCGCGTGGCCGGCCAGTGGTTCGTGGCGCCCATGGGCGAAATCGCCGAAGTGCTGCACGAACCGCGCAGCAGCCGGGTGCCCGGGGTTCAGCCCTGGGTCTGCGGGGTCGCCAACCTGCGAGGGCGGCTGCTGCCGGTGATGGACCTGAGCGGCTTCTTTGGGCTTGGCTCGTGCGCCCCGGGCAAACAGCGCCGGGTGCTGGTGCTCGACACCGAAGGACTGTTCGCCGGGCTTCTGGTAGACGAGGTGCTGGGCCTCCAGCATTTTGCCCTGCAGAGCCTGGAGCTCTCGCCGCCGCGCCTGTTGATCAGCGCTGCGGCGCCGTTCGTGCAGGGGTATTTTGCCCGCGAGCGCGACTGGGCGATCTTCAGCCCGCTGGCCCTGGCCCAGGCGCCGGGCTTTCTCGATGTGGCGTTGTAGAGGACTAATCGACCGTGAGCCAACCCCCCAGCCCGTCCGCAAACCCGCGCCTGCGCAGCACCGCGCAGATTGCCGTGCTGTTCATCGTGCTGATCCTGTCGATCATCCTGTTGTTCGCCAATTTTGCCTACCTGAACACCCAGTCCAACTACGACAAGCAGTACATCGGTCATGCCGGCGAGCTGCGCGTGCTGTCCCAGCGCATCGCCAAGAACGCGACCGAGGCGGCCGCAGGCAAGGGTCTGGCGTTCAAGCTGCTGAGCGACGCGCGCAACGACTTCGAGCGGCGCTGGGGCTATTTGCGCCAGGGCGACCGGGCGACCGGGCTGCCAGAGGCACCGGCCGGGGTGCGCGATGAGATGGACGCGGTCAAGCGCGACTGGGAAAACCTGCGCAAGAACACCGATACGATCCTGGCCAGCGAGCAGACCGTGCTGTCTTTGCACCAGGTTGCCGCGACCCTGGCCGAGACCGTGCCGCAGCTGCAGGTCGAGTATGAAAAGGTCGTCGAGATTCTGCTGAAGAGCGGCGCGCCGGCCAGTCAGGTGGCCGTCGCCCAGCGCCAGTTGTTGCTGGCCGAGCGCATTCTGGGCTCGGTGAATACCGTGCTGGCCGGCGACGATACCTCGGTGCAGGCCGCCGACGCGTTTGGCCGCGACGCCAACCGCTTCGGACAGGTACTGGAAGGCATGTTGGGCGGCAGCTCGACTATTCAGGTGACCCGCGTCGAGGACGCCGACGCCCGGGCACGCCTGGCCGAAATCGCCGAACTGTTCCAGTTCGTCGCGGGCTCGGTCGATGAAATCCTCGAGACTTCGCCCGAACTGCTGCGCGTACGCGAGGCCGCCGGAAATATCTTCAGCCTGTCGCAGACCTTGCTGGACGAAGCCTCGCACTTGGCCAACAGCTTCGAGAACCTGGCCAGCGGACGCACCCTCGATACTGTCGGCGGCTACGCGCTGGGCCTGCTGGCGCTCGCATCGATCATCCTCATCGGCCTGGTCATGGTGCGCACTACCCGCCGCCAGCTGCGCGAGACCGCCGAGAAGAACGAACGCAACCAGCGAGCGATCATGCGCCTGCTCGACGAGATCGAAGAGCTGGCCGACGGCGACCTGACCGTCACCGTGTCAGTCACCGAAGAATTCACCGGTGCCATTGCCGACTCCATCAACTACTCGGTCGACCAGTTGCGCGACCTGGTGGCGACCATCAACCACAGCGCCGTGCAGGTGGCCAGCGCCGTGCAGGACACCAAGAACACCGCGCGCCTGCTGGTCAAGGCTTCCGAGCATCAGGCCGAACAGATCAGCGAGGCCTCGGTTGCCGTCGGCGATATGGTGGAGTCGATCGACCGGGTATCGGCGCATGCCTACGAGTCGGCGAAGGTGGCCGAGCGTTCGGTGGCCATCGCCAACAAAGGCAACGAAGTGGTGCACAACACCATCAACGGCATGGACAACATCCGCGAGCAGATCCAGGACACCGCCAAACGGATCAAGCGTCTGGGCGAGTCCTCCCAGGAGATTGGTGACATCGTCAGCCTGATCGATGACATTGCCGACCAGACCAATATCCTTGCGCTCAATGCCGCCATCCAGGCCTCGCTCGCCGGTGAAGCAGGGCGCGGCTTTGCCGTGGTCGCCGACGAGGTGCAGCGCCTGGCCGAGCGTTCGTCCTCCGCCACCCGCCAGATCGAGGCCTTGGTGCGGGCCATCCAGGCCGACACCAACGAAGCAGTGATCTCCATGGAGCAGACCACCGCCGAGGTGGTTCGCGGTGCGCGCCTGGCACAGGACGCCGGGGTTTCCCTGGCCGAGATCGAAGGCGTCTCGCAGACGCTCGCCGAACTTATCCACAGCATCTCCGATGCTGCCCAGCTGCAGACGTCCTCGGCCGGGCAGATTTCCCATACCATGGCGGTGATCCAGCAGATCACGGCGCAAACCTCCGCAGGCTCCACTGCGACAGCCGACAGCATCCGTCACCTGGCACGCATGGCGAGCGAAATGCGTCGCTCGGTGTCGGGTTTCACCTTGCCGGCCCCGGCCGAACGCCCTTGAGGAATTGAGCATGGCCAATGCAGCACAGGTCCCGTTGCGGCACGACACGGTGGCCCTGGCGTGGACCAAGCCCGCCATCCTCGAGTGCCTGGTCCAGGCCCGTCAGGCCCTTGAACAGTTTGCTGGCGCGCCTGCGGACACTGCGGTGCTGAAGGTCTTTCTCGACAACCTGCATCAGGTCCACGGGTGCCTGCGCATGCTGGAGCTGCCCGGTGCGACGTGTCTGGCCGAAGAGATGGAGCTGCTCGGGAAGGCGTTTGCCGAGGAGCAGATCCTGCCCCGTGGCGATTGCCTGGGTGCGCTGTTCCGCGGGCTTGAACAGCTGCCGGCCTACCTGGAGCGGCTGCGCAGCGCTCGCCACGACCTGCCTCTGGTGATGCTGCCGCTGCTCAACCAGCTGCGTGGCTGCCGAGGCGTCGAGCCCCTGGCCCAGGGCAGTCTCATGGGCGGGGTGCAGCCCGGCCAGGTGCTGGCCGGTCCGGAAGACCTGGCCAACCTCGACCTGCCGCTGGGCGGCTGGCGTGAGCACATGGAGGCTGGCCAAGGACGTGATGCCCTGAGGTCGGTGGTGCGGGCGCTGTGCGATGACCTGATGCGCATCAAGGAGCGCCTGGACGTGTACGGGCGTGGCGATCGCCAGCAGCACGGCCAGTTGGAACCGTTGCTGGCGCCGCTGCGCCAGGTGGCCGATACCCTGGCGGTGCTGGGATTTCAGCAACCACGGCGGGTAATCATCAATCAGGTTCTCGCCGTGCAGAGCCTGGCCTTGGGCCAGCGCGCCCCGGACGATGCCCTGCTGATGGACGTGGCCGGAGCCTTGCTGTACGTCGAGGCGACACTCAACGGCATGGTCGGACCGCTGGAGGAGGGTGGGCAGCTACCGGGCACCGGCCTGGCCGAGATCCGTCAGTTGGTGCTGGCCGAGGCACTGACGGTGCTGCAGCAAGCAAAGGAACTGATCGGCGATTGCCTGGAGTCGGGTTGGTCGCGGCAGCGACTGCAGGCACTCCCGGACCTGCTGCAGCAGATCCGCGGGGCCATGACCATGCTGATGCTGCCCGGCGCGGCCGCCGTCCTGGGTGGCTGTGCCCAGTATGCTCGCAACGAGTTGCTCGGCCGCACCGAGGCGCTGACGGCACCAGAGCTGGAGCACCTGGCGAATGCTCTAAGCGCCAGCGAATGCTGCCTGCAATGGCTGATCGCCGACCCGCTGGCCGACACCGCAGGCTTTGTCGAACAGGCGCGCCAGGCGCTTTCGGCCCTCGGTGTGAGGTGTGAGGTGAGGAAAAGCACCGGCGTGCTCTCCAACACCCTTCAGGTGCTGGCAATCAGCGATGCCGGTCTGGTAGTCGAAGTCGACTCCGGGCTTGACCCGCAGCTGCTTGATATTTTCCACAATGAGGCAAACGGGCACCTGGCCACGCTCGAAGGCGTCCTGGAGGAAGCCGTTAGGCATGGCGTGTCTGTCATCACCGACAACCTGCAGCGGGCCCTGCATACCCTCAAGGGCAGCGCGGCCATGGCGGGGGTCGTGCCTGTCGCCCAACTGGCGACCGCCCTCGACCGTCTGGCCCGCGAATACAAAGCGCATCAGCTGAGCCTGCTGCCCGACGATCTCGAGCTGCTGGAAGAGGCACTCAGGTTGCTGCGGCGAGGACTGGCGCAGCTCGGCAGCACGCCGCTGGCTCCGATTGCCGGTGCCGAACACTTGATCGAGCAGGTCGACGAGGCCGTCGACATGCGGTTGCTGGCGCTGCAAGACACGCCTGACCAAGCCCGCCGGCCTCGGCGAGATCCGCAGTTGATCGCAAGCTTTCTGGCCCAGGGCATGGACATTCTGCTCGATGCCGAGTCGTTGCTCTCGCGCTGGCAGGAGCACCCGGGCGAGCGTCAGGAACTCGATGCCCTGCTCGACGAGCTGACCACCCTCGGCCAAGGCGCGCACCTGGCCGACCTGTGGCAGGTGGACGAAGTCTGCGAAGCCTTGCTTGACCTCTATGGCGCGGTCGAGGAGGGCAGCCTGGGTGCCAGCGCGAGGTTCTTCGCGCAGGCGCAGCACGCTCATGAAGCGCTCATCGACATGCTTGACGAGATTGCCGCAGGCCAGGAGGTGACGGCGCGGCCTGAGTGCCTGGAGGCCCTGCGCGGGCTGCTGGGCGAGGGCCTGGCGCCGTCGGCCACCGGCCTGGTCAGCCGCGACAATGGCGTCACCGAACTGAGCCGGGCAAGCGCGATGGCGCTGGGCGTGCCGTTGCCGGAGGACAGCAAGGCCCCCGGCGACAACGAGCTGCTGGATATCTTTCTCGACGAAAGCTCGGACATCGTCGAAAGCGCGGGCGCCGCGCTGGGGCGTTGGCAGGCTGAGCCGCGCAACCTGGTCGAGGTCGAAAACCTGCTGCGCGACCTGCACACGCTCAAGGGTGGGGCACGCATGGTCGAGATCGCCGCGATCGGCGACTTGGCCCATGAGCTGGAATTTCTCTACGAACTGCTGGCCGCTGGGCAGCTGCCGCCCAGCCTGGCGCTGTTCAGCCTGCTGCAGAGCTGCCATGACCGCCTGGCGCAGATGCTCGACGCTGTGCGCCTTGGGCAGCCGCTGCATGCGGCCACGGCGCTGATCGACTACATCCGCAACTTCAGTAGCGCGGCTCTGGCCGACACCGCCGCGGGGCAGGGAAAACGCGACCCCGGGCCCGCCGAGACCCCCGCCGCAGTACACGAGCGGGCGCCGGGCGACATGGTCAAGGTGGCTGCCGAGCTGCTCGACAACCTGGGCAACCTGGCGGGCGAGCACTCGATCATCCGTGGGCGAATCGAGCAGCAGGTGAACGATGCCCAGGTCGCCCTCGGCGAAATGGAAACCACCCTGGAGCGCATGCGCGACCAGCTGCGCCGTCTCGACACGGAGACTCAAGGACAGATCTCCAGCCGCCAGCAGGCCGAGCGCGATGCCTACGAAGACTTCGATCCACTGGAGCTGGACCGTCATTCCCAGTTGCAGCAGCTGTCGCGAGCCTTGTTCGAGTCGGCCTCCGATCTGCTCGATCTAAAGGAAACCCTGACCCAGCAGGCGCAACAGTCCTACAGCCTGCTGCAGCAGCAGGCGCGGGTGAACAGCCAGTTGCAAGAGGGGCTTACCGGCACCCGCATGGTGCCGTTCGAGCGGCTGGTGCCGCGCCTGCAGCGGGTGGTGCGCCAGGTGGCGAGCGAGCTGGGCAAGCAGGTCGAGCTGGTGGTGGGCAACGCCGAGGGTGAACTGGACCGCAGCGTGCTCGAACGCATGGTCGCCCCTCTCGAGCATATGCTGCGCAATGCCGTCGACCATGGCCTGGAAACGGGCGCAACACGTCTGGCGGCAGGCAAGCCCGAGCAAGGCACGATCAGTCTCAACCTGCTGCATGAAGGCGCCGACATCGTCATCGAGATGACCGACGATGGCGCCGGCGTACCGCTGGAGGCTGTGCGCCGCAAGGCAGTCAAGCGCGGCCTGCTCGACCCCGAGGCCCACCTGTCCGACCACGAGATCATGCAGTTCATCCTGCGGCCCGGGTTTTCCACCGCCGAGAAGATCACTCAGATCTCGGGGCGCGGCCTGGGCATGGACGTCGTTCACGAGGAGGTCAAGCAGTTGGGCGGCTCGATGAGCATCGAGTCGAGCCCGGGCGAGGGCGCACGCTTTCTGATTCGCCTGCCGTTTACCGTGTCGATCAACCGGGCGTTGATGGTCAATCTGGGCGAGGAGCAGTTCGCGATCCCGCTCAATACCATCGAAGGCATTGTGCGGGTGCCGCCAGGCGAGCTGCAGGCCTGCTACCAGGGCGAGGCGCCGTACTACACCTACGCGGGTCACCGATACGAGCTCCGCTACCTCGGTGAGCTGGTGCAGGGGACCCGCTCACCGCGCCTGCTGGGGCAGAGCGTGCCGCTGCCAGTGCTGCTGGTGCATTCGCAAGAGCAGTCTTTCGCGGTGCAGGTCGACAGTTTTTCTCCCAGCCGAGAGATCGTGGTCAAGAGCCTGGGACCGCAGTTTGCCGCGGTGCCGGGCTTGTCTGGCGCGACCTTGCTCGGTGACGGCCGGGTGGTGCTGATCCTCGACCTGCTCGGCCAGCTGCGCGGACTGCAGCGGCGGCGTACGCACCTGCCGGGGGGCACGGGCGAACGCACGCTGTTGCTTGGCCAGGTGCCGCGCCGTCCCCTGCTGGTGATGGTGGTCGACGATTCGGTGACCATGCGCAAGGTCACCGGGCGCCTGCTCGAACGGCACGGCATGAATGTGCTCACCGCCAAGGATGGTGTCGATGCGATGGCCTTGCTCGACCAGCATCGTCCCGACGTACTCCTGCTGGACATCGAAATGCCGCGCATGGACGGCTTTGAGGTAGCGACTCGAGTACGCAGCGATGAGCGCTTCAAGGATCTGCCTATCATCATGGTCACTTCGCGCACCGGGCAGAAGCATCGCGAGCGGGCAATGGCAATCGGTGTCAACGACTATCTCGGCAAGCCCTACCAGGAGTCGGTCCTGCTGCAGAGCATCGCCCAATGGAGCAACGCCAATGCTTGACCATCTGGCTGGCCAGCGCGTCAGCCTCACCGGCCTGCTGTTGCCATTGGGCGACCGCACGCTGGTGCTGCCCAACGTCGCCGTGGCCGAGCTGATCGGCCAGCGTGCGGTCAGCTGCGAGCCTGGGGAAACCCCTTGGCACCTGGGTTGGGTCGACTGGCGCCAGCAACGTCTGCCGCTGATCGGCTTCGAGGCTGCCTGTGGCGGGCATACGCCGTGCGGTGAGCGGGCCCGCATCGTGGTGCTCAACGCGCTGGGCGATACCGGCCTGCGCTACCTGGCGCTGCTTGTGCAGGGCATCCCGCGCTCATGCAAGGTCGACAGCCAGCTCAACTACGTCGATGTCCCGCTTGCGCCGCTGGAACTGGCGGCTGTCCAGGTCGGCGATCAGGTGGTCCGGGTGCCCGATCTCCCCGGGCTTGAGCGCCTGGTTCATGAAGCGGCGTTGGCTTGATCGCACGCCCCGGGGAACCCAGCTGGAGCGCAAAAGGTCATTAACGCATGTATTACGGTGAACGCTTCAATGCCTGGACGCACCTGGTTGGTGCGGTACTGGCCGCTATCGGTGCCATCTGGCTCATCATTGCGGCGGGATTGCAGGGCGATCCGTGGAAGATCGTCAGCTTTTCCATCTACGGCGTTACGCTGCTGACGCTCTACAGTGTTTCGACCCTTTACCACAGCACGCGCGGGCGGGCGAAGGTGATCATGCGCAAGCTCGATCACTTGTCCATCTACCTGCTGATCGCGGGCAGCTACACCCCGTTTTGCCTGGTCAGCCTGCGCGGCCCGTGGGGGTGGAGCCTGTTCGGGGTGGTCTGGGGGCTGGCATTGATCGGCATGTTGCAAGAGATCAAGCCGCGCTCGGAAGCGCGGGTGATGTCGATCGTGATCTATGCCCTGATGGGCTGGATCGTGCTGGTGGCGGTCAATCCTCTGCTGCGTACCTTGGGCACTGCCGGCTTCGCCTGGCTGGCGGCGGGCGGTGTGCTCTACACCGTAGGCATCATCTTTTTCGCCTACGACCGACGCTTTCGCCACTGGCATGGCATCTGGCACCTGTTCGTGATTGCCGGTAGCGTGCTGCACTTCATCGCCATGTTTTTCTATGTGCTCTAGAAATCACCCCACAGTTGCTGCGCCACCGACAGCGCCACCACGGGCGCGGTTTCCGTGCGCAGTACCCGCGGGCCAAGGCGGGCGGCGTGGAAGCCGGCGGACTTGGCCTGTTCGACTTCAGCATCGCTCAGGCCACCTTCGGGGCCGATCAGGAAGGCCAGCGTGTCAGGGCGCGCGTGGCTGACCAGTGGTTCGGCAACAGGGTGCAGCACAAGCTTCAGCGCGGCGTCGGCGGCCTTGATCCACTCGGCCAAGGGGACGGGCGGGTGGATCACTGGCAGGCGTGAGCGCCCGCATTGCTCGCAGGCGCTGATGGCGACCTGGCGCCAATGGGCCAGGCGCTTGTCAGCGCGTTCGTCCTTCAGGCGTACCTCGCAGCGTTCACTGACGATCGGAGTGATCTCATTGGCGCCAAGTTCGGTGGCTTTCTGGATGGCCCAGTCCATTCGCTCGCCCCGCGAGAGGCCCTGGCCGAGGTGGATGTGCAAGGGCGATTCGGCCTGGCCGGGCAGCGCCTGGTCGAGGGTGACGCGTACGGTTTTCTTGCCGACTTCCAATAACTGGCCGAGAAACTCCTGGCCGCTGCCGTCGAACAGTTGCACGGCATCACCTGGCGCCATGCGCAGGACCCGGCCGATGTAATGGGCCTGGGCCTCGGGGAGGTCATGCTCGCCAAGGCTCAGGGGGGCGTCGATGAAAAAGCGGGATAGTCGCATAGGGTGGCTCAGAAATTTGATTGACTGCGTGTGCGCGGTGCTCGTGTGCGTGGTGAATCGCGTTTAGCCCGGATCCCGGAAATCGGGGTGGAAGTCCTTGGGCACTGCCACGCTGACGCTGCTGCGCGTGGCGATATCGATGCCTTCGGTCGCCACCTCGGCCAGGAAGTCGATCTGCTCGGGGGTGATTACGTACGGCGGCAGGAAGTACACCACGCTGCCCAGCGGACGCAGCAGCGCACCGCGGGTCAGGGCATGCTCGAAGACCTTGAGGCCGCGGCGTTCCTGCCAGGGATAGGCGGTCTTGGTGGCCTTGTCCTTGACCATCTCCACGGCCAGGGCCATGCCAGTCTGGCGCACTTCGGCCACATGCGGGTGGTCGGTCAGGTGCGCGGTGGCGCTTGCCATGCGCTGGGCCAGGGCCTTGTTGGCCTCGATCACGTTGTCCTGCTCGAAGATATCCAGCGTCGCCAAGGCAGCGGCGCAGGCCAGCGGGTTGCCGGTGTAGCTGTGCGAGTGCAGGAAGGCCCGCAGGGTCGGGTAGTCATCGTAGAAGGCCTGGTAGACATCCTCGGTGGTCAGGCACGCCGCCAGAGGCAGGTAGCCACCGGTCAATGCCTTCGACAGGCAGAGGAAGTCCGGCCGGATGCCGGCCTGCTCGCACGCGAACATCGTGCCGGTACGGCCGAATCCGACAGCGATCTCGTCGTGGATCAGGTGCACGCCGTAGCGGTCGCAGGCCTCGCGCAGCAGCTTGAGGTAGACCGGGTGGTACATGCGCATGCCACCCGCGCCCTGGATCAGCGGCTCGACGATCACGGCGGCGATGCTTGCGTGATGCTCGGCCAGGGTCTGTTCCATGGCGGCGAACATGTTGCGCGAGTGCTCTTCCCAGCCCATGCCCTCGGGGCGCAGGTAGCAGTCCGGGCTCGGCACCTTGAGGGTCTCGAGCAACAGGGCCTTGTAGGTTTCGGTGAACAGCGGCACATCACCCACCGACATCGCGGCAATGGTTTCGCCGTGGTAGCTGTTGGTCAGGGTGACGAAGCGCTTCTTCTGCGGCTGGCCCTTGTTGAGCCAGTAGTGGAAGCTCATCTTCAGCGCAACTTCGATGCATGACGAGCCGTTATCGGCGTAGAAGCAGCGGTCCAGGCCCGCCGGCGTCATGCTGACCAGGCGCTCGGACAGCTCGATCACAGGCTGATGACTGAAACCGGCAAGGATCACGTGCTCGAGCTGGTCGACCTGGTCCTTGATGCGCTGGTTGATGCGCGGGTTGGCATGGCCAAACACGTTGACCCACCAGGAGCTGACGGCATCCAGGTAGCGCTTGCCCTCGAAGTCCTCCAGCCACACGCCTTCGCCGCGCTTGATTGGGATCAGCGGCAGCTGTTCGTGGTCTTTCATCTGGGTGCAGGGGTGCCACAAGACCTTGAGGTCCCGTTGCATCCACTGATCGTTGAGGCCCATGGGCACTTCTCCTGGCGACGCGGCTTCTATAGACCGCGTAAGCCTAAGCAATGCTGCCGGGCAGGACAACCTGCCGTGTTTGATGTCAGTTCGCTGGCACGGCACCTGAGGGTGACGTATTCTTGATGTATTACCCCCTGGGATGTCCATCCCCTTCTTTTACTGGTTTTTTCTGATCCGGAGTTCGCCGAAATGGCTGCTGCTTGGCTGCGCCTGTGCGCGTTGGTAATGATTGGTGGTTTGTCCGGCGGTGCCGCGCTGGCGCAGGGCAAGACTGCTTCGGCGATCGTGGTGGGCGGCGGCCTGGCGGGTCTGACAGCAGCCTACGAGCTGCAGGCCAAGGGCTGGCAAGTCACGCTGCTCGAAGCCAAGGGCGGGATGGGTGGCCGGTCGGGCCTGGCGACCAGCGAGTGGATAGGCAACAGCAAGGCGCAGCCGGTGCTCAACCAGTACCTGGATCAGTTCAAGCTCACGACCTTGCCCGCGCCCGAATTCGTGCGTACTCCGAGCTACCTCATCGATGGCGACTATTTCAGCGCTGCGGACCTGGCGACCAAGCAGCCGGCCACCGCCGAGGCGCTCAAGCGCTACGAGAAAACGCTCGACGACCTGGCCCGGTCGATCGACGATCCGCTGACCCCTGCGGCCAACAGCACGCTGTTCGCCCTCGACCAGATCAACGTATCGGCGTGGCTCGACAAGCTGCAGCTGCCGTCCACAGCGCGGCAGCTGATCAACCAGCAGATCCGTACCCGTTATGACGAGCCATCGCGCCTGTCGCTGCTGTACTTTGCCCAGCAGACCCGAGTCTACCGTGGCGTCAGCGACCGCGACCTGCGGGCCGCTCGCCTTCCGGGGGGCAGCCCAGTGCTGGCCCAAGCCTTTGTCAAACAATTGAAAACCATCAAGACCAGCTCGCCAGTCACGTCCATCGTGCAGGACAAGGACGGGGTCACGGTGAAGGTCGGCAGCGTCGGCTACCAGGCCGATTACCTGGTAATGGCCGTACCGCTTCGGGCGCTGGCCAAGATCCAGATGACGCCGGGCCTGGACAACCAGCACCTGGCGGCGCTCAAGGGTACCAACTACGGCTGGCGTGACCAGCTGCTGCTCAAGTTCAAGACCCCGGTGTGGGAGAGCCGCTCGCGCATGTCGGGCGAGATTTTCAGCAATACCGGCCTTGGCATGCTGTGGATCGAGCCTGCGCTCAAGGGCGGCGCCAACGTGGTGATCAACCTGTCGGGTGATAACGCGCGATTGCTCCAGGCCTTTGGTGACAAGCAGATGGTCGACCAGGTGCTGATCCGCATGCACAACTTCTATCCGAAGGCACGGGGCGCGTTCACCGGTTACGAGATCCGCCGGTACAGCACGGATGCGGGGATGGGTGGCGCATACCTTGCCTATGGCCCCGGCCAGATCAGCAAGTACTGGCGCCTGTGGGAGCGTCCGGTGCAACGTGTGGCCTTCGCCGGTGAACATACCGACGCGTTGTATCCAGGTACGCTTGAAGGCGCACTGCGCAGTGGCCAGCGTGCTGCAGGCCAGGTGCAGGACCTTGCGGCGGGCAAGTCTTTCGAGCCTGCCAAGGCGGTAGCTGCCACGACGCCCAAAGCGGTCGAGAAAGACAAGGGCGGGTTCTTCTCGGATCTGTTCGGAGGCTCGTCTGAAAAGACCCCGGCCAAGGCAGAGACTGAAAAGCAGAGCACGCCTGGCTTCTTCGCGCGGTTGTTCGGTAACGCTGAGGAGCCTGTGGCCAAGGCCAAGTAAGCGGCCCGCTGCGCAGGTCGCGTCCACGTTAATGTTTTCTTAATTGACGGATTTCAGCATATCCATCAGGTAGTTCGATATCCCAGAGCAGTTTTTTCCGCTTTTTTTCGATACGTTTCGCGTTAGTCTTGTGGACAGTTCTTACAGGGAAACAGGCATGCAACTGCGCAATACACCCGCTCGCTATGGTTCGGTCAGCATGCTCCTGCACTGGAGCGTGGCGCTTGCGGTCTATGGCCTGTTCGCCCTGGGCCTGTGGATGGTCGGTCTCGACTACTACAGCCCATGGCGCAAGGAGGCCCCAGACCTGCACAAGAGCATCGGCCTGCTGTTGCTCGGGGTGATGGTGGTGCGGGTGGTCTGGCGCTTCATCAGCCCACCTCCCCCTGCGCCTGCTACCCACGGCTCATTTACCCGAGTGGCCGCCAAACTTGGCCATGCTGTGCTGTACTTCGGGCTGTTTGCCGTGATGATCGCCGGTTACCTGATCTCCACCGCTGATGGCGTAGGCATCCCGGTGTTCGGTTGGTTCGAGGTGCCGGCCGTGGTGAGCAACCTGCCCGACCAGGCAGACCTTGCAGGTGTGATCCATTTCTACCTGGCCTGGGGATTGGTGGTTTTTTCCGGCCTGCATGCCCTGGCCGCCCTCAAGCACCATTTCATCGACCGTGACGCGACCCTGACACGCATGCTGGGCCGCAAAGCTTGACTCCCAACCTCAATTGCAAAGGAATCGAAGGATGTTGAAAAAGACTTTCGCCGCGCTGGCACTGGGTACCGCACTGCTTTCGGCCGGCCAGGCCATGGCAGCGGATTACAAGATCGACAAGGAAGGCCAGCACGCTTTCGTCGACTGGAAGATCAGCCACCTGGGCTACAGCTTCATCCACGGCACGTTCAAGGATTTCGACGGCACCTTCTCGTGGGACAAGGCCCAGCCTGAGTCCAGCAAGATTGCCGTCGACCTGAAGACTGCCAGCCTGTGGTCCAACCATGCAGAGCGCGACAAGCACATCGCCAGTGCCGACTTCCTCGATGTGAAGAAGTATCCCGAGGCCAAGTTCGTTTCCACCGCAGTCAAGTCGACCGGTGAAAAAACCGCCGATGTGACGGGTAACCTGACCCTGCACGGCGTGACCAAGCCGGTTACCTTCAAGGCCGAGTTCAACGGCGAAGGCAAGGATCCGTGGGGCGGTGAGCGTGCTGGCTTCAATGCCAAGACTACGCTGAACCTGTCCGACTTCGGCATCAAGGGCCCAGGCCCGACCTCTCAGACACTCGACCTGGACATCAGCCTCGAAGGCGTCAAGCAGAAGTAATTTAGCTGACCGTAAACAACAACGCCGCCCCTAGGGGCGGCGTTGTTGTTTACGCGGCTGGTCAGCGATTGCGGGTCAGCAGCGCAGGGCGCTCACCGCGTGGGCGGCTTGGCAGGTCTTCAAGTTGCTCGGCGGTCGGGAAACGGTCGAGCTTTGATTCCTTGTGCACGATCTTCGGCTGGGCCTGGCCCTGGCTGTCGCGTGGTCCGCGAACAGCAGGTTCCTGGCGCGACTGGTCGTTGCGCGACGACTGGCGGCCACCGCCACCTGCGTCACGACGACCACCGCCGTTGTTGCTGCGCGGACGCTTGTCGCCACTGCCGGCAGCAGCACCACCGGTACGCGGCTGACCCCCACGGGGCTGGCTAGCGCCGGTGCCGGATCCCTGGCGCTGACTGCCGCCTTGGGTTTGCTGTCCTGCACCGCCACCTGGGCGACGATTACGACCCTGGTTCTTGTTCTGGTACGGGCTGACGTAGTCGGCGCGGTTACCAAAATTGTCGACGTCGTCGTCCAGGAAGGTTTCAGGGTCGCGATTGGCGGGAGCCGACGGAGCGCCTTGCTGAGCCGACTGCGGCTGGCTCGGCTTCCTGTTGCGCGGCTTGCGCTCTGGACGTGGCTGCTGGCCTGCAGCTTTTTCCGCCGGTTTCTCGGCCGCTGTCTTTTCACGGCCTTTGTCCTTGCCCTTGTCCTTGCGGCCACCGCTGCCGGCATTGCTGCCTTCGCCGCGCGGGCTACGCGCGCCGCGGCCGCTGACCTGTGGGCGCTCGCGCACTTCCGGCTTCTCGGCCTCGACCTTGCTCGCATCAAAGCCCATCAGGTCGCCGTCGGCGATCTTCTGGCGAGTGACGCGCTCGATGCTCTTGAGCAGTTTTTCTTCGTCCGGCGCTACCAGCGAGATGGCTTCGCCCGAGCGACCGGCACGGCCGGTACGACCGATACGGTGTACGTAGTCTTCCTCGACGTTTGGCAGCTCGAAGTTGACCACGTGCGGCAGCTGGTCGATGTCCAGGCCACGGGCAGCGATATCGGTCGCCACGAGGATGCGTACGCTGCCAGCCTTGAAGTCGGCCAAGGCCTTGGTACGGGCATTCTGGCTCTTGTTACCGTGAATCGCCGCGGCGGTAAGGCCGTGTTTTTCAAGGTATTCGGCCAGGCGGTTGGCGCCGTGCTTGGTACGAGTGAACACCAGCACCTGTTCCCAGGCACCGAGGGTGATCAGGTGAGCCAGCAGCGAGCGCTTGTGGCTGGAAGCCAGCCGGTAGACGCGTTGCTCGATGCGCTCGACCGTGGTGTTGGGCGGCGTGACCTCGATACGCTCCGGGTTGCGCAGGAGCTTGTCGGCGAGGTCGGTGATGTCCTTGGAGAAGGTCGCCGAGAACAGCAGGTTCTGGCGCTTGCCTGGCAGGCGGGCCAGGACCTTCTTCACGTCATGGATAAAGCCCATGTCGAGCATGCGGTCGGCTTCGTCCAGTACCAGGATCTCAACGTGGGACAGGTCGACATGGCCTTGGCCTGCAAGATCCAGCAGGCGGCCTGGACAGGCCACCAGGACATCGACGCCCCGGGACATGGCCTGGATCTGCGGGTTCATGCCGACGCCGCCGAAGATGCAGGCGCTGACCAGTTTCAGGTCACGTGCATAGACCTTGAAGCTGTCATGGACCTGGGCTGCCAGTTCGCGGGTCGGGGTCAGGACCAGCACGCGGGGTTGGCGCGGACCATGACGGTGGGATTTGTCCGGATGACCGCCCGGAAACAGGCGCTCGAGGATCGGCAGGGCGAAGCCGCCGGTTTTGCCAGTACCTGTCTGGGCGGCGACCATCAGGTCGCTGCCCTGCAACACGGCGGGAATGGCCCGCTGTTGCACCGGAGTGGGCTGGGTATAGCCCGCTGCCTCGATAGCGCGGACTAAAGCCTCGGAGAGACCGAGGGAAGCAAAGGACATGGGCAATCCTGTTCTAGTGTGGGCTGGGCCCGATGGGATGATCGTGCCTGGCGCGACAAGCATCGGAGGGATGCGATCGCGTCCGGTCCAGCAGGGCTTTGACGTGCATCCGGGAAGCGGCGGGCGGGCACTTGGCGCGCCTTCATAACCGGTCGGGATGCCTGCTGCAAGGCCGAGCGTCCGGGCGTGAGCCTGGCGGGAAGGCCCGAGTATAACAGAGCAATCACGGCGTGCCGCTTTCCTGCTGCTCAACGGCGTGAGGAATGTTCACGGCAGCCCCGAGCCGCTTCAACGATCGAGCGCCGCGCGGGCGGCGCTCGATCTCAGGGTCGATAAAAACCGAGGCGTACTCCTACCGCGGCAACTTCAGATTGTTCCATACCGCCAGACTAGGCTCAGCCTGGTTCAGCGTATAGAAATGCAACCCCGGAGCCCCGCCTTGGAGCAATTGCTCGCACATGCGGGTGATCACCTCTTCGCCAAAGGACTGGATGCTGTTCACATCATCGCCATAGGCTTCGAGCTGCTTGCGGATCCAGCGTGGGATCTCGGCGCCGCATGCATCGGAGAAGCGCGCCAGCTTGCTGTAGTTGGTGATTGGCATGATCCCCGGGACGACAGGAATGTCCACGCCCATCTGCTGCACACGCTCGACGAAGTAGAAATAGCTGTCGGCGTTAAAAAAGTACTGGGTGATGGCGCTGTCGGAACCGGCCTTGACCTTGCGCACGAAATTGGCGAGGTCATCCTCGAAATTGCGCGCCTGCGGGTGCATCTCCGGGTAAGCGGCGACTTCCAGGTGGAAGTGGTCACCGGTTTCCCGACGGATGAACTCGACCAGGTCATTGGCGTGGCGCAGCTCGCCGCTGGCCATGCCCATGCCCGATGGCAGGTCGCCGCGCAGGGCAACGATGCGCTTGATGCCGGCTTCCTTGTACTGGGCCAGCAGGCTGCGCAGGTCTTCCTTGCTGTCACCAACGCACGACAGGTGCGGGGCGGCGGGGACCTTGATCTCGTTTTCCAGCTGCAGCACGGTATTGAGCGTGCGGTCGCGGGTCGAGCCGCCCGCGCCATAGGTGCAGGAGAAGAAATCAGGGTTGTAGGTGGCCAGTTGACGGGCCACGCCCATCAGCTTTTCGTGGCCAGCGTCGGTCTTGGTTGGAAAGAATTCGAAACTGTAACGGCGTTCTTCAGACATCAGGCATTCCTCGGAGCTGCAAGCGTCAAGCGTCTAGCATCAAGCTGCAAACCATGGCCAGGCACGGACTGCCCTGACCTGCGGCTTGCAGCTTGCAACTTCCCGCGTAGCGGCTTAGTACCGGTAGGCGTCCGGCTTGAACGGGCCTTCGACAGTCACGCCGATGTACTCGGCTTGCTGCTGGGTCAGCTGGGTGACCACGCCGCCGAAGCCGCGAACCATTTCCAGGGCCACTTCTTCGTCAAGCTTCTTGGGCAGCACTTCGACCGTCAGGCGCTCGGCTTTCTGCGCGGCTGGCAGGGTGGCGAACTTTTGCTCGAACAGGAAGATCTGTGCCAGCACCTGGTTGGCGAACGAACCGTCCATGATGCGGCTCGGGTGACCGGTGGCGTTACCCAGGTTGACCAGGCGGCCTTCGGCCAGCAGGATCAGGTAGTCGTCGTTCTGCGGGTCGAAGTCGCCGTGGCCGGTGCGGTGGATCTTGTGCACCTGCGGCTTGACCTCTTCCCATGCCCAGTTCTTGCGCATGAAGGCCGTGTCGATCTCGTTGTCGAAGTGGCCGATGTTGCAGACCACGGCACGCTTCTTCAGGGCCTTGAGCATGTTGGCGTCGCAGACGTTGACGTTGCCGGTGGTGGTGACGATCAGGTCGATCTTGCCCAGCAGGGCCTTGTCGACGCAGGCCTCGGTACCATCGTTGATACCGTCGGTGAATGGCGAAACCAGCTCGAAGCCGTCCATGCAGGCTTGCATGGCGCAGATCGGATCGACTTCGGAGACCTTGACGATCATGCCTTCCTGACGCAGCGACTGGGCCGAGCCCTTGCCCACGTCACCGTAGCCGATCACCAGGGCCTGCTTGCCCGACAGCAGGTGGTCGGTGCCGCGCTTGATGGCGTCGTTCAGGCTGTGACGGCAGCCGTACTTGTTGTCGTTCTTGCTCTTGGTCACCGAGTCGTTGACGTTGATCGCCGGGACTTTCAGCTCGCCCTTGGCCAGCATGTCGAGCAGACGGTGCACACCGGTGGTGGTTTCCTCGGTGACGCCGTGGACGTTTTCAAGCACGGCCGGGTACTTCTTGTGCAGCAGCTCGGTCAGGTCGCCGCCGTCGTCAAGGATCATGTTGGCGTCCCATGGCTGGCCATCCTTGAGGATGGTCTGCTCCAGGCACCACTCGTACTCTTGCTCGGTCTCGCCTTTCCAGGCAAATACCGGGATGCCGGCGGCGGCGATGGACGCAGCGGCCTGGTCTTGAGTCGAGAAGATGTTGCAGGACGACCAGCGTACTTCGGCACCCAGGGCAACCAGGGTCTCGATGAGCACGGCGGTCTGGATGGTCATATGGATGCAGCCGAGAATCTTGGCACCCTTGAGCGGTTGCTCGTGCAGGTATTTGCGGCGCAGGCCCATCAGTGCCGGCATTTCGGACTCGGCGATGATGGTTTCGCGACGGCCCCAGGCAGCCAGGGACATGTCAGCGACTTTGAAATCGGTAAAATCTGCAGGCGTGTTTACAGCGCTCATGATGAGCCTCCATTCGTAGTGTGCGAATGGGCGCCGTTGTGCGTTAAGCGTCCGCGAGACGGACAACGCCCCATCCGAGCCTGACAGGCCGAGCCTGCTGCAGCGCCCCTCGGACAGGTGGCGGGCATGGCCCCGCTGCGGGCGGCCATGTGAAACGTGGGCGATTATAGCCGTGGCGAGCGCTGGCGCCCAAGGTTTTCTGTCGATTAATCGAGACGATAGTCGATGGCCAATGGAGTGCGAGGAACGGCTCTGCCATCATGTCTGCACGATTGGCAAACCGGTCAGGAGCAATGATGAACTTCCACACCCGCAAATGGGTAAAACCCGAAGACCTCAATCCCAATGGCACGCTGTTCGGTGGCAGCCTTCTGCGCTGGATCGACGAAGAAGCGGCCATCTACGCCATTGTCCAGCTGGGCAACCAGCGCGTGGTCACCAAGTACATCTCGGAGATCAACTTCGTCAGCGCCTCGCGCCAGGGAGATATCATCGAGCTGGGCATCACGGCCACCGAGTTCGGCCGCACCTCCATCACCCTCAAGTGCGAAGTGCGCAACAAGATCACTCGCAAGAGCATCCTCACCGTGGACAAGATGGTCTTCGTCAACCTCGGTGAAGACGGCCTGCCCGCAGCGCACGGGCGGACCGAGATCAAGTACATCCAGGATCAGTTCGACATCGCCCCTGAGTGACGCGCTAGCCGTGTGTGACCGGAGCCTCTTTCTGCCCGGTCACCCCGCGCACCACCCGGCCGATGCTCAGGCCCTGGATCAGGATCGACAGCAGCACCACGATGTAGGTGATGCTCAACAGCAGATCACGTTCCTCGCCGGCAGGCAGCGACAGGGCGAGGGCCACCGACACACCACCGCGCAGGCCGCCCCAGGTCAGCACGCGAATCGTGCCGCTAGGAACCGGCCGCCAGCGGCGCAGCAGCACGATGGCCGGGGCCACGGTCAGCAGGCGCGACAGCAGGATCGCTAACGCGAGACTGGTCGCCGCCGCCACATGCAGCCAGTTGAACGGCAGCAGCAACAGCTCCAGGCCGATCAGCGCGAACAGCAGGGCATTGAGCATGTCATCGATCAGCTCCCAGAAGCCATCGAGGTACCGGCGGGTCATGTCGTTCATCGCCAGGTTGCGCCCCAGGTTGCCGATGATCAGGCCCGCCACCACCATCGCGATCGGCGCTGAAACGTGAAGCTCGTAAGCGAGGGCCGAACCGCCGATCACCAGCGCCAGGGTCAGCATGACTTCGACCTGGTACTGCTCGATGCTCTTGATCATGCGGTAGATGGCATAGCCGATCACCGCGCCAAATGCCACGCCGCCAACAGCTTCACGCACGAACAGCATGGCCGTGTCGGCAACGCTCGGAGTTTCACCCAGCTGCGCGATGCCCAGGAGCACGGTAAACACCACGACCGCGGTGCCGTCGTTGAACAGCGATTCGCCGACGATGGTGGTTTTCAGCGGCTTCGATGCGTTGGCGGTGCGTAGCGCGCCGAGCACCGCGATCGGGTCGGTGGGCGAGATCAGCGCACCGAACAGCAGGCAGTAGAGCATGCTGACGTGCCAGCCGAAGAGCGCGAAGATCCAGTGCGCCAGATAGCCGATCACCACGGTGGCGATCAGCACGCCCACGGTGGCCAGCAGCCCGATCGGCCAGCGATGGCTGCGCAGGTCGCTGAGGTTGACGTGCAGCGCACCGGCAAACAGCAGGAACGACAACATCCAGTGCATCAGCAGGTCGTTGAAGTCGATCTGGTTCATCAGGCCTTCGACCCGCGCCTCCAGGCCGGGGTAGCCGATCAGGCTCAGGCCCTGCAGCATCAGGGAAAAAAGCAGCGCGGTTACCATCACACCGATGGCGGGCGGCAACCCGATGAACCGGTAGTTGACGTAGGTAAGGAGGGTGGTCAGGCAAATAAAGACAGCAACAATCTCAAGCATCCGAGGTCCTGTAACAAAGGGAATCCAAGCCGGTACCCGAAAGGCTCGGGCAGGTGTTTGATGACTGCAGATGCGTTTCGGGACACAGTTTTTTGACCGTGTTAATTGAATTCGTTCGCAGAGTGCTCGATAGTCCCCGCCGATTCCGCGTCATCGACAAGGACCTACGCGTGTTAGCCACTTCGCTGGTACTGATCGCTGCTCTGCTGCATGCCACCTGGAACACCCTGATCAAGTTCAGCGGCGAGCGCCTCTTGGTGATTGCCAGCATGGATACGGTGGCGCTGGTGTTCGCGGTGGCTGCGGTGGCGTTCGTCGAGCTGCCGCCTGAGACTGTCTGGCCGTCGCTGATCGCCTCGGCATTGGCAGAGCAGTTGTACCGGGCGCTGTTGATCCGCGCCTATCGGGTTGGCGACCTGGGGCTGGTCTATCCTCTGATGCGCGGTCTATCGCCGCTGGTGGTGCTAGGCCTGACCTTGGCATTTGCAGGCGAGCCGCTGAGCGGTCAGCAGATCATCGGTATCCTGCTGATTCCATGTGGCATGGCGTGTCTGCTATGGCAGGGCGGGGGTGGCGAGCGGCTGCCGTGGTCGATGTTGCCGGTGGTGGCGCTGATCGGACTCTGCATCGGCTGCTACACGTGGTTCGACGGCCAGGCCGTGCGGCTGTGGGGAAAGCCGTTCGACTACCTGGTCTGGTTGACCCTGCTCAGTGCCTGGCCCTTTCCGTTGCTGGCGAGCGTGGCGCGCCGGACGCCGTTCGTGCTGTTCTGGCGCCTGCAATGGCGGCTGGGGTTGGCGGTGGGAGTATGCGTGTTGCTCAGCTATGCGCTGGTGCTGTGGGCCATGCACCTGGGTTCGGTGGCCGAAGCGGCGGCGTTGCGGGAGCTGAGCGTGATCCTGGTGGTGCTGCTGGGCATGCGTTATCTCAAAGAACCTTTTGGCGGCCCGAGGCTCTTAGCCTGCGGGCTGGTACTGGCAGGCATGCTGGTGATGAAGCTCTGAAACCGACCCTCTGACAAGGAAATCTCCATGACCGTTGCCCTGTGGTGTGTATTGATCGCGATCTTCCTGCCGCCGCTTTGCGCGCTGACCGCCAAGCTCAGCAGCGGCAAGTTCCGCATGGGCCATAACCATGACCCGCGTGCCTTCCTGGAAAAGCTCGAAGGCCTGCCGCGCCGGGCCCATGCCGCCCAGCAGAACGGCTACGAAGCCTTTCCGGCGTTCGCCGCTGCCGTGCTGGTCGCCGACCTGGTCGGCAATGCCGACCAGGTCACCCAGGATGTACTGGCGGTCCTGTACATCACCAGCCGTCTGCTCTACATCATCTGTTATCTGGCCGACTGGGCCGCACTGCGTTCGCTGGTGTGGTTCGCCGGCCTGGGCCTGATCGTTTCGTTCTTCGTGATCTCGGCGTAGATCACAGCACTTTGGGTGAGTCTGGCAGCGCCGCGCCTTTTGGCCACAGCAGCCAGATCTGCCCTTGCTGCTTCATGTCCCCCGCGAGCTGGCCGGCTTCGCTGCCGGTGCCCCAGAACAGATCCGCGCGGACTTCGCCGGTGATTGCGCCGCCGGTGTCCTGCGCCGCTACAGGGCGTACCACCGGGCTGCCATCAGGCCGCGTGGTTGAGAGCCAGAGCAGGCTGCCCAGCGGAATGACCTTGCGGTCGATGGCCACGCTGTAACCTGCGGTCAACGGCACGTTCAGCGAGCCACGCGGGCCCTCGTTGCTGTCCGGACGGGTGCTGAAGAACACATAGCTGGGGTTGCTGGCCAGCAATTCCGGCACCCGTGCCGGGTTGGCCTGTGCCCAGGCGTGGATGCTGCCCATGGTGACCTCTTCCTTTTTCAGCTGACCCTGCTCCACCAGCCAGCGGCCGATCGGCCGGTAGGGGTGGCCGTTCTGGTCGGCGTAGCCAATGCGCAGCTGGCGGCCATCGTTGAGCTGAATGCGGCCAGAGCCCTGGATCTGCAGAAACTGCAGGTCCATGGGGTCGGTCAGCCAGGCCAGCACCGGGGCCTTGGCGCCCTCGCGGTTGATCACTTCGGCGGTGTCATAGGGTTTCAGGACCCGGCCATCCAGCCTGCCGCGCAGGCGCTTGCCCTTGAGTTCGGGATAGACGCTGTCGAGGGCGACCACCACCATGTCGTCCGGCACGCCGTAGACCGGGACCTGTGCAGCATCGGTGGCCGTCAGGCTGCCGGGGTAGACAGGTTCGTAGTAGCCAGTGACGAGGCCATTGGCGCTGTTCTGGGCCGAGCGCAGGCCGTAGACCTGAAGCTGGCGCTCCATGAAGGCGCGCACCTGGCTTGCATCAGCCGGTACTTGCACCGCCGCTTGGCACGTATCAGCCCAGACAGCATCGCGCTTGAGACGCTCGCAGGCGCTGCGCCAGGCCTCGAAACCTGCCAGCAGGTCGCCGTCGCTGACCGTGGGCAGGTCTTTCCAGTCGGCGCTGGCGTAGGTAGCCACCGCGTGGGGTTCAGGTTTTGCGGCTTCCTTGTCCTTGCCGTTGCAGCCGACAAGCAGAGCCAGTGCCGGGAGCGCCCAGGCGAGTTGGCGCAGAGCAGATTTCATGAGGGGCGAATCCTTGTGGGCTTGGACGTTACTGATACAGGGTGTTATTTGTCCAGTTCATCCTTGGCGTCCTTCAGCTCCTTGCGCGACTCGGCCAGCTTGTCCTTGCGCTTGTTGATCTTCTCCGAATCGCCCTTTTTCATGGCTTTTTCCAGGTCCCGCTCACGTTGGGAAACCTCGTGCCGGGCATCAAGCACCTTTTGCTCGCGCTGTTTGCGCAGGCTGCTATCGGTGCAATGCTCCGTCTGTTCCTTCAAAGCGGTCTCCAGGCCGTCGATCTGGCCCTTGTTTTGGTGCGCACGGGCTTCCTTGAGCTGGTTTTCGATGGCGCTGCGCTTGGCGGCGCAGCCGGTCAGGCCAGGATCGGGCTGTGCCGCCTGGAGCGGGCCGGCAGCGAGGCCGAAGGCGGAGAACAAGGCGAGAGTGCAAAGCAGTTTCATGAGGGGCTCCTCAGCGGGGCAGGGCAGCAAAAATTAATGGAGGAAATCCTGCCCTGATTCGTGCGATTTATAAACCCTTCGTGGAATTTTCCGGGAAACCATCAGAAAACGCCTCCGCTGCCTGAAAGCCGTCGATGCCCTCCGAACGCAGGGTTTGCACCAGTACCTGAACAGACTTGTCATGGAAAAAACGCTGCAGTTGTTCGGCGCGATGCGTGCCGATACCGGGTTCTTTTTTCCATTGCGGGGTATTTCTGGCCTCCAGCCCGGCCCAGTCGCCAGGCAGTGCGAGGCCGCGGGGCGCGGGGGGGCCGATAGCGCGCAGCCATTGTGCGAACGGGCGCGACCGGGCTTCGGCGAAGCTTTGCAGTACCCGGCTGGCGCGCGCCGGGCCGAAGTCGGTCAGGGGCAGCAGGTCTTCTTCGCGTAGCTGCAGCCAGTCGGCCAGGGAGTTGACTCGTCCCGCCTGCACCAGACTGCGCCATATGCCTGGCCCCACGTGGGGCAAAGCCAGCCCCTGCTTACCGCCGAGCCAGGTCAGCCGGGCGATGAATTGCTCCTCGCAACCGGGGCTCGCCTGCCAGCAGCTCAAGGCATGAAAGCGCCCTTTGGGCGGTGGTTCCACGGGAACCCGCTCGCTGCTGCGGTGCACCACACGGTCCAGCCGTGGGAGGGTCAGGCCGGCCAGGCTGATGGCAACCTGGTCGCCAGGGCGGATATCCAGGCTGCGCCAACGCGCCACCGAACCCAGGCTGACCTGAGTGACGCGACGATCATCCAGGGTAAACGGCTGCAGGCGCAGCAGCGGGGTGATCCGGCCGGTCCGCCCGACCTTGAAATGTACCTCCCGGACTTCAGTCATCGCCGTTGCGAATGGATGCTTCCAGGCGGCGATCCAATAGGGCGCCTGCGCCTTCCAGCGGGTTGCAGGCGGTCGCTGGCCCTGTCGCAGAATGACGCCATCGGTGGCGAAGGGCAGAGGCGAGCGGTACCAATGGGCACGCCTCTTTGCGGCCTCATCGACGTCCTGCACCGGCAGGCTGAAACGCGTACTGTCGGCAAACCCCAGCGCTTGCAGCTGCGCCAGACGCTCTTGCTGGGTGGCCGGGCCTGCCGGCCAGTCCCAGATGAACAGGCCGACCCCTTCGCCTTGAGTGACAGTCACGTTTTTGCGAGCCATCAGGCCGGCGATGATGCCGCGCGCATTGACGCTCCCCGCAGTGGCTTGCACGTGGTCGTCGAGACGCCAGTACAGTTCACCCTGCAGGACCAGGTCCAGTGGCTGCGGCAGTTGTGCCGGGATGGCCTGCAATCTCGGCAGATGCCGGCTCCAGTCATGGCCATGGACGCCATCGCCCCGGCTGAGCAGGCGCACCGGCCGACCCTCCTGGTACACCAGCGAGACCGCGACGCCATCGACCTTGGGCTGGATCCAGACGTCCTGCTTCCCACTCATCCAGGCCTTCACGGCGCGTTCATCCGCCAGCTTGCCGACGCCGGTATGCGGTATGGGATGCGCGACCGGGCCGGTGGCGGTTGCGAGGGGGTTGGCTTGGGTCGTGTCGGAGAAGCAGTGCTGCAGGTGTTCCAGGCGTGTGCGGCTCTGGTCGTAGATCTCGTCGGCGACCTGCGAGACGCCGAGGCGGTGGTACTGGTCGTCCCATCGGGCGAGGGTCTTGCGTAATTGGTGGAGTTCTTCGCGGGCCCGCTCGGATGGCCAGGGTGGGCAAGGTTGGGCCTGCAGTGTCGGCAGGCAGAGGATCAGTAAAGCAAGGGCGAGAAGGCTTCGAGTCATGGCCGGCTTCCTTGCCTGGCTATAAGGAAATTCAAGCCTAGGCACTGTTGCGGCGGGTGCTTGGGAGAGTTGTCAGGGAGTGTGTCGGTGCATGCGGGGGTGTCAGAAATTTTGTGTTCGGGCATAACATGAGTAAGAGGTGCATGTATGCCAACCAAAAAGAAACCTGCGCGCCAACCGGTGCGAGAGCTGCCGAAGCTTCCAAAGGAGCTGCTTGATCAG
>NZ_CABVIX010000003.1 GCF_902498185.1 Pseudomonas fluorescens
TGATAACAAGCGAGGATCAATCTGCTGACACGCGGGCTTCGCCAGCGACACCGCTACGCGGTATCGCTGGCGAAGCCATGTCTGAAGAGGTCGCTTGGAAAAAAACCTCAAAGACAGTTGCTCCCACGAATTTGGACTGCCCCCAAGAAGTTGGACAAAAAATCCAACCCTTGGGAGATCAGTAGGCAAGCCCGCGATAGCCTGCCCCGCCCTCAGGCATTACCCGACAGCTTCAACCGCGCAGCCTGGGTGAAGTCCAGCATGCGCTTGAGGGGTTTGATCGCCTTGGGAATCAGCGAGGGCTCGACGAAGATCTCGTTGCTGCCCTTGCGCAGGCAATCCAGGGTGCGCTCGAGGGTGTTCATGGCCATCCACGGGCAGTGGGCGCAGCTGCGGCACGCGGCGCCGTTGCCGGCGGTAGGGGCTTCGATGAAGACCTTGTCGGGACACAGCTGCTGCATCTTGTAGAAGATGCCGCGGTCGGTGGCGACGATGAATGTCTTGTTCGGCAGGGTCTGCGCGGCGGCAATCAGCTGGCTGGTCGAGCCGACAGCGTCGG
This sequence comes from Pseudomonas fluorescens, assembly GCF_902498185.1. Taxonomy (GTDB): domain Bacteria; phylum Pseudomonadota; class Gammaproteobacteria; order Pseudomonadales; family Pseudomonadaceae; genus Aquipseudomonas; species Aquipseudomonas fluorescens_BS. Next base: position 560 of record NZ_CABVIX010000003.1, read on the forward strand.
CCAGGTCGATTACCGACTCGGGCGACTCCGGGTGCACGAGAATCGCCGCATCAGGATACAAGGCCTTCATGTCGGCCAGCTGGCGCGACTTGAACTCCTCGTGGACGATGCAGGCACCGTCCCACAGCAGCATGTCGGCGCCGGTCTTCTTCTGGATATAGCGGCCCAGGTGCTGGTCCGGTCCCCAGATGATGGTCTCGCCGTTGTCCATCAGGGTTTCGACGATCTCGAGGGCGCAACTGGACGTCACCACCCAGTCGGCACGCGCCTTGACCGCCGCCGAGGTGTTGGCATAGACCACCACGGTGCGCTCCGGATGCTGGTCGCAGAAGGCCGAGAACTCGTCCACCGGGCAGCCCAGGTCGAGCGAGCAGGTGGCTTCGAGCGTGGGCATCAGCACGCGCTTTTCGGGGGTCAGGATTTTTGCCGTCTCGCCCATGAAGCGCACGCCGGCCACTACCACGGTACTGGCGGAGTGGTTCTTGCCGAAGCGGGCCATCTCGAGGGAGTCGGACACGCAGCCGCCGGTTTCCTCGGCCAGGGCCTGGATCACCGGATCGCAATAGAAGTGGGCGACCAGGACGGCGTCCTGGGCCTTGAGCTCGGCAGCGATGGCCGCACGGTATTCGGCCTCCTGCTCGGGCGTCAGGGGGTGGGGCTGCTTGGCATCAAGGTGAGCTTGAACCAACAGGCGTTCGGAAATCTGGGTCATGATCGCTGGACCTGCGGGCGCGCTTGCGCGTCAGTCGAGTGTATCACCGGGCCCTGGCGGATAGGCATTCCGCGGTCCCGGATTATTATCGGACGCCGAAGGCTACAGCCAATCAGATGAATTCAAAAGCGTTTTTTAAAACGCCTGACCCGGGCGCGCCAAGCACCCGCCCGGGGTGGCGGATAGCTTAGCCGCGGGGACCGACAGCGCCCTGCAACAGGCCCGCCAGCATCATCGCGAATGCTTCGACGGTCATCTTCTGGCCATTGAAATCGACCATGCCATCGGCGTAGTGCAGGCTTGCCACGACATCGTTGCCCTGCACCGTCGCCAGGCCGCTCTGAACCGCCATCATGCCGACCATTTCGCCCGCCTGGCCCGCCTGCTGGGCGATGGCCTGGGGGTCACCCTGGTTCTGCAGCAGCGCTTGCAGGGTCGCCAGGTCTCCGATCATCGGTTTGGAGAGGGTCAGCTTGCCCTGCACCTGGGAGACCAGCTGCTTGCCCAGCTGGTCAGGCGGCAGGTCGAAGGAGCTCGGATTGGCCAGGTCCACGGTGAGGTTCAGACGGCTTTCGCCGTTGGCAGTCTTGAAGGAAAGGTTTTCCAAGGCGAACTGCGGCTTGGCGGACAACAGTTGCGCCAGGTCTGCATGGACCTTGGTGCGCTCCTGCTCGGTCATGTCGAGCTCGGGGAAGGGAACGCCTGCCGCCTGGGCAGCCTGCACCTGCGGCAGCTTGGTCGCGTACCACTCCATCAGCGACTGGAACGCCGGGATGTCGTAGCGCTTCATCGAGAAGACCATTTCGCCCGAGCCCACGGCGCGGCCGTTATAGGTCATGCCGCCAAGCTTGTACTGGATCCGCCCGTCCATCTTGTCGCCGGCCACGGTCGAGAGGCTGCTGACTTCAAGCCCTTTCAAGACCGCCACGTCCTGCTGCGGGCCAAGGGTGAGCTGACTCTCTGCGACCGCCGCATTGAACGATCCGCCATACACCATGGCATGCCCGGTGCTGGTCAGGTCGCCATCGATACTCAGGCCCCTGAACAGCATCTTGACCGGTGGATGATCCTCGCCCACGACGGTCAGGTCCAGTTTGCCAGCCGTGCCATGGAGCTCGATGTTCTTGCCATCGCGGTCGCTGCTGGACCGCAGTTCAAGACCCGAGAAGTCGAGCTTGTTGCCGTCGGCCTCATCCAGTCTCAACGGCAGCAGCGTGACCTTGCCATCGACGCTTCCACCATAGCCCATGCTGAAGTGCGTGCGCAGCGGCGACTGCTCGCCCGCGGCAGCGAACCAGGCGGCGATGCTCTCGCCCTTCTGCAACTCGGCGTTACTGGCGACCATGACGGGCATCAGCTTCAGGGCCTTGACCCGCGACCACGGAAACGGGCCATGCTCGAGCGTGTCGACCACACCGGCTTCGAAATCGACCGGCGCGCCGCCAGACTGGATATCGGTGCCCTTGAGGCGATAGTGGGCAGTGCTGGTGAACAGGTGCTGATCCAGCGAAACCAGCTCGATCGTCATGCTGCCCCCTGATCCGATCAGGGCCTGCTTGAGCTGCTGGTTGACCACGGCGAGGGAGCGATCGAGCTCGGCGGGCAGCTGTTTGCCGGTATACCAGGCGCCTGCGGTGGCGACCGCTGCGATGGCTATTACCAGACCCGAGAGTACACCTGTGATTTTCTTCATGAATCCGACCGATTGCTGTCCATAGGGGAAAAAAGCAGGCCGTGAAATGGCCTGGGCCCGAAGGTTACCACCCCAGGCCAGTGCCGTAGAAACGAAAAAGCCCGCTTCCGTTGCCGGAAGCGGGCTCTCTCTACTGCGTATGGTGGGTCGTGTAGGATTCGAACCTACGACCAATTGGTTAAAAGCCAACTGCTCTACCAACTGAGCTAACGACCCGTTGGATGACGCGTATAATACTGATTTCTAACGGGAAATCAACACCTCATCGCAAAAAAAATCAGAAATAACGTGTCGGGTCCTGAACACCGGCCGCATTGAAGCCTTCGGCGCGCAGGCGGCAGCTGTCGCATTTGGCGCAGGCCCGGCCTTGATCGTCGGCCTGGTAGCACGACACCGTGAGGCTGTAGTCGACACCACGCGCCATACCCGCCTGGATGATCTGGGCCTTGCTCATGTTCTGCAACGGCGCCTGGATGCGGAACCCCTGCCCTTCGACACCGGCCTTGGTCGCAAGGTTGGCCATGCGCTCGAACGCCTCGACGAACTCGGGACGGCAGTCTGGGTAGCCGGAGTAGTCCACCGCGTTGACGCCAATGAAGATGTCACGTGCCTCCAGTACTTCTGCCCAGCCAAGCGCCAGGGACAGGAACACCGTATTGCGCGCCGGCACGTAGGTGACGGGAATGCCTTCACCGGGAGTCTCGGGTACATCGATGCTGCTGTCGGTCAGCGCCGAGCCACCGATGCCGTCGAGGTTCAGCCCGATGACCTTGTGCTCGACCACACCCAGGTCACGGGCGACACGTGCCGCGGCGTCGAGCTCGGCGCGATGACGCTGGCCGTAGTCGAAGCTCATGGTGTAGCAGCTGTAGCCTTCGGCCTGGGCCATGGCGACTACGGTGGCCGAGTCCAGGCCGCCGGAAAGCAGGATTACCGCGCGTTTCTCAGTCATGTTCAGGTCTCTTCTGTCAGCGTCCGGGTTCGTCGTTCCACAGCAGCTTGTGCAACTGCAGCTGGAAGCGGACCGGCAAGTTGTCGGCAACGATCCAGTCGGCCAGCTGCGAAGCGCTCACCTGCTGGTGGCTGGGCGAGAACAGCACCTCGCCCGCGCGCCGCTCCAGACCGTGCTGGATCAGCTTGGACACCGCCCAGTCATAGTCTTCGCGCGAGCAGATGACGAACTTGACCTGATCATTGGGCGTCAGGAATTCGATGTTCTCGTAGCGGTTACGGTGCATCTCCTCGGAGCCTGGCGTCTTGAGGTCGACCACACGGCTCACACGGGTGTCCACCCGTGAAATGTCCAGGGCGCCGCTGGTCTCCAGCGAGACCTCGTAGCCTGCGTCGCAGAGTCTTTCAAGCAAGGGCAGTGCGTTGGGCTGGGCCAGTGGCTCGCCACCGGTCACGCACACATAGCGCGGCTTGAAAGCCGCTACCTGCTCGAGGATCGAATCGAGTGTACGGAGAGTGCCGCCGGTGAAGGCGTAGGCGCTGTCGCAGTACTGGCAGCGCAGCGGGCAGCCGGTGAGCCGGACGAACACGGTCGGAAGACCCGCCGTCCGCGTCTCACCCTGCAAGGAGTAGAAGACTTCGGTAATGCGTAATGTGTCTTGCATAATCGCCACGGGCGTAACAGCTGAACAGGCTGTCCGCCTCCGTCAGGCACCGCTGCGAACCCGGCATTGCGTTATCCGCAGCAGCGTAGTGAATAAAAAGGGCACAGATTCTAACGAAAAAACCCGCGGCAAGCGCGGGTTTCTTTTCCAGCAGTCGATTTCAGAGCTTTTGCAGGTCCCGTTGCGCGAGTTGCGCGGCGGAAGTGCCAGGGTACTGTGTGACAACCTGCTGCAGGATGCCCTTGACCTTGTCCGTATGGCCCAGACGACGTTCCACGTCGGCCAGCTTGTACAGGGAGTCAGGCACCTTGCTGTGCTTGGGGTAAAGCTGGCTGACCTTGGCGAATGCCTGCCCGGCGCCTTGCAGGTCGCCCTTGGCCAGGTTCACTTCGCCAAGCCAGTACTGCGCGTTGCCGGCGTACTGGCTGTTTGGGTACTTGCGCAGGAAGGCGGCGAACGCCTGGCTGGCCTTGTCGAAATCCTTGGCTTTGATCAGGTCGAAAGCAGCGTCGTAGTAGAGCTTTTCTTTCGCGGGATCGCCAGGTTCACTGCTGGCTGCCGGTTGCTGCGCGGCGGCAGCACCTGCAGCGGCACCGGCGGCTGCGTCAGGCGCGCCACCAGTGGAGGAATTGTCGGGGGTTGCGGCAGGTGCCACACCGGTTCCGATGCGCCGATCCAGGTCCTGGTAACGCTCCAGGCTTTCCTGTTTCATGCGGGCCACATCATTCTGCAGCTCTTCGATGACGCCTTGTTGCCGTGCAATCTGGTCTTGCATCTGTTGCAGCTGCATGAACAGCTGACCCTGTGCCGAGGCAGGGGTTGAGACCCCTCCCCCGGCATAGGCGCCGTTCGTGCCATAACCCGCTGGCGGATAGCTGCTTGCGCCGCTAGAGCCTGCGTTGTCATCAACTACGGGAACCGCAGCCCAAGCCGCGAGCGGCAGGCTGAGTGCGAGGACGGTTACGACACGACGGCAGATTCGCATATCGAATTACTTACGCAGTTCGACGCGACGGTTCTGGGCCCAGGATTGCTCGTCGTTGCCGGTAGCAACTGGACGCTCTTCACCGTAGGAAACCAGTTCCAGCTGAGCAGGGGAAACACCCTGCAGAACCAGGTAACGCTGAACAGCCTTGGCGCGACGCTCACCCAGAGCCATGTTGTACTCGCGGGTGCCGCGCTCGTCGGTGTTGCCTTCCAGGACAACACGGCTGCCGTTGGACTTCAGGTCCTTGGCGTGAACGTCCAGAGCGCGCATGGCTTCTGGCTTCAGGTCCGAGCTGTCGTATTCGAAGTAGAAGGTGGTGATTGCGCGCAGAGCAGCTTCTTCGCTCAGGCTGCCGTCGACAGCACCAGTGTTGGCGCCGTAGCCAGCGTTAGGATCTACAGCCGTGGCGCCTTCGCCAGCATTGTCACCGCCCTTGGAGGAGCAACCTACAGCTACAGCCATGGCCAGAGCCAGCGCAGCAAATTTACCAAACTTCAGCATTTCCATCGTGAAACTCCTTGTGAACCCCAGTGTGTTAAGAAAAACGTAAAGCAATTACGCCGCATCAGTTCAGGTAAGGGGACCAGGACGGTTCTCTGACTTCGCCTTGAGCGGTAGGAAGCGGGAGCCTCACGCGTCCGTTGAGAGAGACGAGCATCAAGACTCCCCGGCCCTGCTGGCGGGTGGCGTAGATTAGCATGGTGCCGTTGGGCGCAACAGTAGGCGACTCATCAAGACTTGTTTCGGAAAGAATCTTTACACTTCCCCGTTCCAAGTCCTGCGCGGCGACTTTGAAGTTGGTAAAACCTTGTTGGCGATGAATCATCACCAGGGTCTTTTCATCCGCCGACAATTTAGGGTTGGCGTTGTAGTTACCCACGAAAGTTACACGCTCGGCGCCACCACCACTCACACTCGACTTGTAGATCTGTGGTTTGCCGCCACGGTCGGAAGTGAAGTACAGGGTATTGCCGTCCTTGCCCCAGAAAGGCTCGGTATTGATGCCCGGGCCGGAAGTCACGCGGCTGATCTGGCGCGAAGCCATGTTCATCACGTAGATGTCCGGGTTGCCGTCCTTGGACAGCACGAACGCCAGGCGCGAACCGTCGGGCGACCAGGCTGGCGCGCCGTTCAGGCCTTCGAAGTTGGTGATCTGCTCGCGGCGGCCGGTGTCGATGTGCTGCACGAAGATGCGCGGGCGGCGCTGCTCGAACGACACATAGGCGATGCGCTTGCCATCCGGCGCGAAGCGCGGCGACAGGATCGGCTCACGCGACTGCAGCAGGGTAACCGCACGGGCACCGTCGTAATCCGAACGCTGCAGGGTGTAGCGGGTATTGTTGGTCGAGAAGCGTTCTGCGGTCACGTACAGCATGCGGGTGGAGAACGCACCCTTGATGCCGGTGAGTTTCTCGAACGACTGGTCGGCGATGTAGTGCGACATGTCGCGCAGCTGATCGACGCCGCCGGTGACGCTGCCGGTCAGCACTTGCTGCTCGGTGGCGACGTTGAACAGGGCGTACTGCACCTGCAGGCGGCCACCGGACGGCACGATGCTGCCGACCATCACGTACTGGGCGCCCAGGGCTTTCCAGTCACGGAAGATGACTTCGCTGGCCTGGCTTGGCTGGCTGATCATGTTCTGCCGCGGGATCGGTGAATAGTAACCGGAGTTGCGCAGGTCGTTACCGATGATATCGGCCATGTCCTCTGGCAGCACGCTGCCACCCTGCAGGCCGAACGGCACTACCGCGATGGGCGTTGCCCGGTCGCTGCCGCTGGTGACCAGGATGTTCTTTTCCTCTGCCATGGCCACACCTGCCACGCAGCAGAGCATGACGAGCAGTCCTCGAAGATGTTTAATCACAACGCAAGATCCTCAGGTGTAAATGTCATCTTGAATGAGCGGTAGGCATTGAAATCGCTCGGCTTCAAGCCCTGCATTTCGGTCAAACGACCAATGTTCTTGACTGCGGCAACCGCCGAGCTGTCGAACGGACCGTCACCACTGGAGCGCGAAACGCTCACGCTGGTGATGGTGCCATCGGGCAGCATGTTGATCTGCAGTACCACTGTCATGTTCTTGCGAGCCGACGGCGGACGGGCCCAACCTTCGGCAGCACGCATGCGGATCAGGTCGTCGAAGTCACCGGCTACCTGGTCGCCCTGTTCATCGGCCAGCGCTTGCTGACGCTCGGTGGTATCGGACAGAAGCTCGGCGAGTGCCTGGGCTTTCTTGTCTTCGGCCGCCTTGCGGGCTGCGTCCTGTGCCTTTTTCTTGGCTGCATCGGCTGAGGCTTTCTTCTTCGCCTCTTCTGCGGCCTTTTTCTTGGCATCCTCGGCCGCCGCTTTCTTCTTGGCGTCCTCGGCTGCTTTTTTCTTCGCGTCTTCGGCGGCTGTCTTCTTGGCGTCCTCGGCAGCTTTCTTCTTGGCCTCTTCGGCGGCCTGCTTCTTGGCCTCCTCGTCGGCTTTCTTCTTGGCTTCTTCCTCAGCCTTCTTCTTGGCGATGTCGGCCTGCTGCTTTTCAGCGGCTTTCTTCGTCTCTTCGGTCTTCTTCGCTTCTTCGGCCTTCTTGGCTTCTGCGGCTTTCTTGGACTCGGCGGCCTTCTGGGCTTGCTCGGCCTTCTTGGACTCGGCGGCGGCGCGCGCCTCTTCGGCCTTTTGAGCAGCCTGCTCTTTCTTTTGTTCCGCCGCCTTCACGGCCTCTTGCTCGACCTTCTTCTGCTCGAGCTGCTCGACCTCGGTCTGGCGCGAGGCAGTCTTCTTCGCTTCCCCGGCAATCTTCTGATTGGTCTGGGTAGTGGCCTGGCTCTTGGACTTGAGCTGATACAGGGTCGCCTGGACGATCGGCTTGGACGGCGGCAGCTCAGGCGTCATGGCAAAGCTGACGAACAGCATGCCGAATACCAGCACGTGCAGGCCAATGGCCCAGACACTGGGCCAGAAATAGCTTTCCGAGGCGGATGGCTCACGCTGCTGCATCAGGGCGCCTCGGTAATCAGGCCAACGTTACCGACACCGGCCTTCTGCAACCCGCCCATGGCGCCCATGACCGCTCCGTAGTCGACGGACTTGTCGCCACGGATGAAGACCTGGGTCTGCTTGCCCTGGTCACGGCCGGCGGCAATGATCTTGGTCACCGCGTTGGTCATGTCGGGCAAGGTCATGGCCTTGTCCATCTGTTTTTCGGTGTCGACTTCGCTGCCAAGGTTCCAGAAGTAGGTCTTGTCAGCCTTGATCGAGATGGTCAGCACCTGAACGTTGTTGTCCTGCGGCAAGGCTTCGCTGGAAACCTTGGGCAGGTCGACCTTCACGCCCTGGTTGAGCATGGGGGCGGTCACCATGAAGATGACCAGCAGCACCAGCATCACGTCGATGTAGGGCACCACGTTCATCTCGGCGACCGGCTTGCGTTTTTGGCGAACTCGAGCCATGGGTCTCTACCTGATCAGTCTTCGCTGGTGTGCACTTTACGGTGCAGGATCGCCTGGAACTCGTCGGCGAAGGTGTAGTAACGACCGATCAGCACTTCGCTGCGCGCGGCAAAACGGTTGTAGGCGATGACCGCCGGAATCGCTGCGAACAGGCCGATGGCGGTGGCGATCAGCGCCTCGGCGATGCCGGGTGCCACGGTGGCCAGGGTCGCCTGCTGGGCGCTGGCCAGGCCGCGGAAGGAGTTCATGATCCCCCACACGGTACCGAACAGGCCGATGTACGGGCTGGTGGAACCGACGGTGGCCAGGAACGGCAGGCTCTGCTCGAGCTTTTCTTCCTCGCGGGAGATGGCAACGCGCATCGCACGGCCGACACCTTCCATGACCGCATCCGGGTCGACACCTGGCTGCTGGCGCAGGCGCGAGAACTCCTTGAAGCCGGCCCGGAAGACCTGCTCGACACCCGAGTCCGGGTCGGGGTTGCTGCCTGCCTGGCGGTACAGCTTGGACAGGTCGATACCCGACCAGAAGCGTTCTTCAAAACTTTCCAGCGCACGACGACCAGCACGCAGCATGGTGCTGCGCTGGAAAATCATGATCCATGAGGTCACCGATGCTGCCACCAGAATCAGCATTACCAGCTGCACCACAATGCTGGCATTGCTGACCAGGCTCCACATGGAGGTATGGTCGACGACGTTAGCTTCCACGCTTTAATCTCCTGCGTTCGATTGAGTACCCGGGCCGTCCGCCATGAAGGCGTCACGCAGCTCAGGGGGAATGGCCCGGGGTTTGAAAGTGTCGGCGCGCACGGCGGCCACCAGGAACTGCCCTTCGCAGAGCAGCGTTGCATCTTTTTCGCGCCAGACCTGCTGCACGAAGCGCAGGCTGGCACGGTTCAATTCAATGACTTGCGCGGTGACCCGCAGCTCATCGTCCAGGCGGGCCGGCGCGTGGTAGCGCGCCTGCGCGGAATGGACCACGAACAGCAGGTTCTGCCCTGCCAGTTCCGACTGGGCAAAGCCCAGGTGACGCAGCCGCTCGGTGCGCGCACGCTCCATGTATTTGAGGTAATTGACGTAATAAACAACGCCGCCCGCATCGGTGTCTTCGTAGTAGACGCGACAACGATATGCGAACGGCTCAAGCCCATTTTGCGCGCGCATACTCTAGTGCTTACTCCTCAGCTTGCCAATCCGCCCCGGCAACTGTTTTTTCATCAATAATGTCGTAGTGCCAGCGCAGACATCCAGTGCCTGCGGTAGGACCACGAAAAGCGGGTTTTGATCTGTCATTCATCGCCTGGGGCGCAATTTTCTGCCGGATCGCCAAGCCGTCCCGGGATGTTCAGCCCGAAGTGCAGGTAGGCGTGACGGGTCACCACGCGTCCTCGTGGCGTGCGCATGATGTAGCCCTGCTGGATCAGGTAGGGCTCGAGCACGTCCTCGATGGTGTGGCGCTCTTCGCTGATGGCCGCCGCGAGGTTGTCGACGCCCACCGGGCCGCCGTCGAACTTCTCGATCATGGTCAGCAGCAGGCGCCGGTCCTGGTGGTCGAAACCACGCTCGTCGACATCCAGCAGGTTCAGCGCCATGTCCGCGACGGCCTTGGTGATGTGGCCCTTGCCTCGCACCTCGGCGTAGTCGCGCACGCGGCGCAGCAGGCGGTTGGCGATCCGCGGCGTGCCACGGGCACGGCGGGCGATCTCGAAGGCGCCCTGGTCTTCGATGGCAAGGCCCAGGATGCTGCCCGAGCGGCTGACGATGGTCGCCAGGTCCTCGGTGTTGTAGAACTCCAGGCGCTGGACGATGCCGAAGCGGTCGCGCAGCGGGTTGGTCAGCATGCCGGCCCGGGTGGTCGCGCCGACCAGGGTGAACGGCGGCAGGTCGAGCTTGATCGACCGCGCCGCAGGCCCCTCGCCGATCATGATGTCGAGCTGGAAGTCTTCCATGGCCGGGTACAGCACTTCCTCGACCACGGGAGACAGCCGGTGGATCTCGTCGATGAACAGTACGTCGTGGGGTTCGAGGTTGGTCAGCAGCGCGGCGAGGTCGCCCGGCCGCTCGAGGATCGGCCCCGAGGTGCTCTTGATCGCCACGCCCATCTCCTGGGCGATGATGTTCGCCAAGGTGGTCTTGCCCAGCCCCGGCGGGCCGAAGATCAGGGTGTGGTCGAGGGATTCGTTGCGTGCGCGGGCCGCCTGGATGAACAGCGACATCTGTTCGCGCACCACCGGCTGGCCGATGTAGTCCTCCAGGCTCAACGGACGGATCGCGCGGTCCTGGACCTCTTCGCGGTCACGCCCGGCAGCGGCTATCAAACGGTCGGCATCGATCACTTGGAGATCATTCCCTTCAGGCTGCTGCGGATCAGTTCTTCACTGCTCAGGCCAGACTTGTTCGGGATGGCGGCGACGGCCTTGCTGGCCTCCTGCGGCTTGTAGCCGAGCGAGATGAGCGCGCTGACCGCATCGGCCTCGGCGCTGGAGGCGCTTGCGGCGGGCGATGGCCCGTCGGAGACCAGGGCGAACATGGCCGGGGAGGTTTCCCAGGCCTTGAAGCGGTCCTTGAGCTCGACCAGCAGGCGCTCGGCAGTCTTCTTGCCGACGCCGGGGACGCGCACCAGGACGGACGCGTCCTGGGCCTGCACGCAGCGCACCAGCTCATCGACTTCCAGGCCCGACATGAGCGCCAGGGCCAGCTTGGGGCCGACGCCATTGAGGCGGATCAGCTCGCGGAACAGTTCACGCTCGCGCTTTTCATGGAAACCATAGAGCAGGTGGGCATCCTCGCGCACCACCTGGTGGGTGTGCAGGGTCACGGGCTCGCCGACCCTGGGCAGGCGGTACAAGGTCGTCATCGGCACCTCCAGCTCGTAGCCCACGCCGTTTACATCGACAATCAGGTGCGGCGGTTGTTTTTCCGCCAGGGTACCGCGCAAACGTCCAATCACGTTCCAATCCTTTTCCCGGGTACCGGCCAGCGACCGGTAAACCCTATCAGCAAATGCAAGGGGTGAGCATTTCACCCGCACAAAATGTGTATCTGGGCATGAAGCGCCTAAAGACGCAAGCGCCCGCCGCGCCGGCGTGCAGTGGACAGGCCGTGGGGCACCAGGCTCGAGCGGGTGTGGGCGTGGCACAGGGCGATGGCCAGGGCGTCGGAGGCGTCGATCTGGGGCTTCTGCACGAGCTTGAGCAGGTGCATGACCATCAGCTGCACCTGCTCCTTGTTGGCACCGCCAGAGCCGGCCACCGCCTGCTTGACCTGCGTCGCGCTGTACTCGGCGATCTCCAGGCCCTCCTCCATCGCGGCCACGATGGCCGCGCCGCGGGCCTGGCCCAGCTTGAGCGCCGAGTCGGCATTGCGCGCCATGAAGACCCGCTCGATGCCCATGGTCACGGGACCATGCTGCCTGATGATGTCACGCACCCCGCGAAACACCACCTGCAAGCGCTCGTGCAGCTCGCCGGTGCCGGTGCGGATACAACCCGACGCCACGTACTCGCAGCCGCGCGCAGTCTGGAGCACCACGCCGTAGCCGGTGATCCGCGAGCCGGGGTCGATACCAAGAATCAGAGTCATAACGCCTGCATGCAAAGGGCGCCGGGGCGCCGCTGTAAAAAAACAGAAGCCGGAGCCGCCAGGGGTGCATGGCACCCGGTGGCGGCTCCGGCCTCGAAGAGTCTGGGGTCAACCTCAGCCGAGCTGTTCCATGACCTCGTCCGGGATTTCGGCATTGGAATAGACGTTCTGCACGTCGTCCAGGTCTTCGAGCATGTCGATAAGCTTGAGCACTTTCTGCGCACCTTCCAGGTCGAGCTCGGCGCTGGTGGTCGGCTGCATGACGATCTCGGCGTCAGCAGCCTTGAACCCAGCCTCTTCGAGGGCGCTGCGCACCGCATAGAAGCCGCTGAACGAGGTAAAGACGTCAAAGGACCCGTCGTCGTTGGCGACCACGTCGTCGGCGTCGGCTTCCATTGCCGCCTCCATCAAGGCGTCCTCTTCGAGCCCGGCGGCAAAGCTGATCTGCCCCTTGCGCTCGAACAGGTAGGCCACCGAACCGTCGGTGCCCAGGTTGCCACCGCACTTGCTGAATGCGTGGCGCACGGCGGCAGCGGTACGGTTACGGTTGTCGGTCATGGCCTCGACCATGATCGCCACGCCACCGGGACCGTAGCCTTCGTAGGTGAGCTCCTCGACGTCGTCGCTCTCGGCGGTGCCGGCACCCCGGGCAACCGCCCGGTCGATGATGTCGCGGCTCATGTTGGCGCCCAGCGCCTTGTCCAGCGCCAGGCGCAGGCGCGGGTTGGACGCCGGATCACCACCGCCCTGCTTGGCGGCGACGGTCAGCTCGCGAATCCACTTGGTGAAGATCTTGCCTCTCTTGGCATCCTGGCGCTCTTTGCGGTGCTTGATGTTCGCCCACTTGGAATGACCAGCCATAACGCACTCCGAATCCTTTGAATCACAACCATGTCCCGCCCAGAAAGGCGGAACGTCAGAAAATTCCCTGCCCCAACGCAAAGGCGCATCCATATGGATGCGCCCGGGGTCCGCTTATTCAGCCTTGGGCTGTTCGCGCAGACGGATATGCAGCTCGCGCAGTGCCTTGGCATCCACCAGGCCCGGGGCCTGGGTCATGACGCATGCGGCGCTCTGGGTCTTCGGGAAGGCGATCACTTCGCGGATCGACTGGGCGCCGGTCATCAGCATGACCAGGCGGTCCAGGCCAAAGGCCAGGCCACCGTGTGGCGGCGCGCCGAACTTCAGTGCGTCGAGCAGGAAGCCGAACTTCTCTTCCTGTTCCGCCGCTTCGATACCCAGCAGGCGGAAGACCGCCTGTTGCATTTCCTTGCGGTGGATACGGATCGAACCGCCACCCAGTTCGGTGCCGTTGAGCACCATGTCGTAGGCACGCGACAGCGCGGTGGCCGGGTTGGCCTCCAGCTCCGCCGGGGTGCACTTGGGTGCAGTGAACGGGTGGTGCAGCGCGCTGAAGCTGCCGTCGTCGTTCTCTTCGAACATCGGGAAGTCGACGACCCACATTGGCGCCCACTCGCAGGTGTGCAGGTTGAAATCGTTGCCGACCTTGATGCGCAGCGCGCCCAGGGCTTCGCTGACGATCTTGGCCTTGTCCGCACCGAAGAACACGATATCGCCATCGACCGCGCCAACGCGATCGAGGATCACGTTCAGGTTGGCCTCGGGGATGTTCTTGACGATCGGCGACTGCAGGCCCTCGACGCCCTTGGCGCGCTCGTTGACCTTGATGTAGGCCAGGCCGCGGGCACCGTAGATGCCGACGAACTTGGTGTACTCGTCGATACGGCTGCGCGGCATGCTCGCGCCACCTGGAACGCGCAGGGCGGCAACGCGGCTCTTCGCATCGTTGGCCGGACCGCTGAACACCTTGAACTCGACGTCCTTGAGCTGATCGGCCACGTCCACCAGCTCAAGCGGGTTGCGCAGGTCTGGCTTGTCGGAACCGTAGCGGCGCATGGCTTCTTCGAAGGTCATGTGCGGGAAGTCGCCGAACTCCAGGTCCAGGACTTCCTTGAACAGCTTGCGGATCATGCTTTCGGTCAGGCCCATGATCTCGGACTCGTCGAGGAAGCTGGTCTCGATGTCGATCTGGGTGAACTCGGGCTGGCGGTCGGCGCGCAGGTCTTCGTCGCGGAAGCACTTGGCGATCTGGTAGTAGCGGTCGAAACCGGCAACCATCAGCAGCTGCTTGAACAGCTGTGGCGACTGCGGCAGTGCGAAGAAGCTGCCAGCATGGGTGCGGCTCGGCACCAGGTAGTCGCGGGCGCCTTCTGGCGTGGCGCGGGTCAGGATCGGCGTCTCGACGTCGAGGAAGCCGTTTTCATCGAGGAAGCGGCGGATGCTGGTGGTGATGCGCGAGCGCAGACGCAGCTTCTCGGCCATCTCCGGACGGCGCAGGTCGATGAAGCGGTAGCGCAGGCGGGTTTCTTCGCCAACATCGGAGAATTCGTTCAGCGGGAACGGCGGAGTCTCGGCCTCGTTGAGGACGGTCAGCTCGTAGCCCAGTACTTCGATGGCACCCGACGCCATGTTCGGATTGACCGCACCGGCCGGACGCGGACGCACCTTGCCGGTGATCTGCACCACGTACTCGCTGCGCACGCGGTCGGCAGCGGCGAAGCTGTCTGCGCGATCCGGGTCGAAGACGACCTGGGCCATGCCTTCGCGGTCACGGATGTCGAGGAAGATCACCCCGCCGTGGTCGCGGCGACGATGTACCCAGCCGCAAAGGGTGATTTCCTGGCCGTCCAGGCTCTCGTTCAGTTGGCCGCAATAATGGCTGCGCATCATGATGGTGTTTTCGCTTCTCGTGATTCGTGTATTCGGGGAGGTCTTGGCCGCCCAAGGCGGCTAATAGTGCAAGACCCGGACGGGGCAATTCAACTCAGTCGGACTTGTCGCCGCCTGCAAGGTTCTTTTTCGCACCGGTCTTGAAGTCGGTTTCGTACCAGCCGGTGCCGCTCAGCCGAAAGCCGGGCCCCGACAGCAGCTTCTTCAGCGCGGGCGCCTGGCAGGCCGGGCAATCGGTCAGCGGCGCCGCGCTGATCTTCTGCAATTTCTCCATCTGGTGATTGCAGGAGGTACATTGGTAGTCATAAAGGGGCATGGAGCGTCTCTCGTCAACCACAACGCAGGCTGCCTGGGGGCAGCAAAAAGCGGGATTATATATGGTTAGGGAGTGCTGTGCAGCCCGCCAGCCGATCAGCGCCCCGCGGGGGGATTCATCAGCCACGTCACGCAGATCACCCGGATGAGCCCGCTGAAATTCTTCACCCCGCCCTGGCGCAGGTGCACCTCGCGGTCGACGTACGACAATACTGCGCTGATCGAGCAGCTGTTGGCCTCGGCGATCAGCTGCAGGATGCGCCAATAGATAGTCTCCAGGCGCAGACAGGTGGCAAAGCCGTTGAGCCTCACCGAGCGTGAGACAGGACGCACCTGCTCCATGTCGAATCCTGCGGTGAACGGGTCTACACAGTCCTTGCCAGGCCAAGGCCCTGTGCAGACACCTCGCTTGATCACGGCTCGCATCGCTTCCATTGCATCTCTCCATACCCATGGGAACCAAATCCTTCGCCTGCTGCGCGAAGTCCTGCTCCCAATGAAGCGCTGCGAGCGTGCGGCGAACCAGCGGAAAACCCTTCCTCCATGAACAGCAATGCCCGGGCCAGAGGGCCCGGGCATTCCTGTTTCAAAGGTACATGGCCGGCCTGACTCAGCCGGTCGATACGCCCTTACTTCTCGTCCAGCAGCACGCGCAGCATCCACGCCGTCTTCTCATGCACCTGCATGCGCTGGGTGAGCAGGTCGGCCGTAGGCTCGTCGCTGACCTTGTCCACTACCGGGAAGATGCTGCGGGCGGTGCGCACGACCGCTTCCTGGCCCTGCACCAACTGACGGATCATTTCGTCGGCGGCCGGTACGCCGTCTTCTTCCTTGATGGAGGAATGACGGGCATAGAAGGCATACGAGCCTGGGGCCGGGAAGCCCAGGGCGCGGATACGCTCTGCGATGGAGTCCACCGCCAGCGCCAGTTCGTTGTACTGCTCCTCGAACATCAGGTGCAAGGTACGGAATGACGGACCGGTGACGTTCCAGTGGAAATTATGGGTTTTCAGGTACAGCACGTACGTATCCGACAGCAGGCGGGACAGCCCGTCGACGATGGATTTGCGGTCTTCTTCGCTGATACCGATGTCGATTGCCATGAAGTTCTCCTTTCCAGATGACTTGATGCTCAAGCATGACAAAACACTGTACCAATTCTTCACGCCAGTCGCCCGGTGATTTGAGAACCCTGCGCCTTTGCTGTTAAATAGGCAGCGTGCCACCCGTGCGGTCTGCAATTGCCCGGGTGCATAGGCTGGCGTTCACGTTTTTGCGCTTCTTAACCCTGCGCACCGTGCTGCCAGCTCTTCCTGTGAGCAGCCTTATCAAATGTGAGCCAACCCCTATGTTCAAGATCGTCCATCTGGTGACGGGCGTGGCAGCCTTGCTGCTATCGTTCATTCCCAGCCTCAGAACCGATGCAATTCCACTGCTGGAACAACCGCAGGCCGTCTACCTCGCCCTGCTCGGCCTTCTCAACCTGATCCTCGCCCCCGTGGTGCCGCAGTACTACCAAGGTGCCCGCAGCCACCTGCAGCGACTTGCAAGTGCATTGCTGGTGCTCTCGGTCGTTTTGCAGACCGTGACGCTGCTGGCTCGCCCGGAGCTTGGCGACCTGCCGGCGCTGGGCTGTGCCCTGCTGGCCGTTGCTCTGCACCTGGCGGCAGGCTTCGCTCCGGCCGGCAACAAGGCGCGCAGCGCTGCCAGCTCGCAATACGATGAGAGCAAGCGCGATACGGGCACCGTGAAGTGGTTCAACACGTCCAAAGGCTTCGGCTTTATTTCCCGCGACTCCGGTGACGATATCTTCGTGCACTTCCGCGCCATTCGTGGCGAAGGCCACCGGGTCCTGGTCGAAGGCCAGCGTGTGGAGTTTTCGGTGATGCACCGCGACAAAGGCCTGCAGGCCGAAGACGTGATTGCCGCGCCGCGACGCTGAAGCCCCGCTTGTGCAATGACAAAACAGGCCCTTCGCGGGCCTGTTCTGTTTTCAGGCATCAATAATGGGGCGGCGGCGCCTCATCCTCGTCGGCCGAATACTGGCCCACCATCTCTTCGTATCGCTTGAGCAAGGCGGCCATCTGCATCTGCAGGCGTTCGACCACCCGGCTTTGCTCGACGAGCACATCGTTGAGGGACTGGATGGTGTCATCCTGGAACGCCTGGCGGCTTTCAAGCTCGGTAACCCGTGATTCCAGCGACATGACTCAAGCCTCCTGGAAGGTGAAATCGTCGGACAGCACGGCGCGCAGCCGCTGGCCAATCACCTCCAGACCGGCACTGTCGTACTCGCTCGCCGGTACTTTCCCCCAGACCGGAGCCGGCCATGCGGCGTCATCCCGACGGCGGACGATAACGTGCATGTGCAGTTGGCTGACCACGTTGCCCAGCGTCGCGACATTCATCTTGTCGGCGGCAAAGGCACCCTGGAGCACCTCGGCCAGGCGCGTGGTTTCCTTCCAGAGTTGCTGCTGGTCGGCAGCCTCGAGCTCGAACAGCTCGCTGATCCCGGCACGCCGCGGCACCAGGATGAACCAAGGGTAGTTGGCGTCCTTGCTCAGCAGCAGGCGGCACAACGGAAAATCCCCCAGGACGACAGTGTCCTGCTGAAGCCGTGAATCCAGAGCAAACACGATCAAACCTCCTCGAAACCTTTGACGGCCTGCGCGATGCAGACACAGGCGCCAAGGATACCTTCCTTGTCACTGAAGAGCATCGTGCGAACCATCGCACGGCCTCCTGCGCACTCTTTTGCGTCTTCGCGAAGACCTCCTTTCGCGCCCCCAAGTAACACAGCGCTACTTTTCGCACCAAAAGGAGGCCTCCACAGAGGCAGAACCTCATTGAGCTATGTACAAACTACTCAGGTTGAACAGTCGGCGGTAACGCCTTGACTGAAAAGGCAGCTTCTCAGCCTGGCCATCACACCGCCCCTGGCACACCATCAGACAGCTCCCCCCTAGCAATTACGGCACTTCGCCACCGGCGCTCCCGACGAATGTGAAAATTTCATCAACTGGGGGTCATTTTGAGCACGCTTGTTGCATTTGCCTGAACCAGGGTCGGCATGACACCTGCAGCCTGAAAGACAGTGTGATTTGCGACACAGAGTTAACCGTAAGCGACATGGAAATAAAGTTCCGTAAGGCATTGTTTCTCCATATCGCCAAAGCTGGTCAGCGTGATATACATTTTCGCCGACATAACAAGAAAGAGCTGCCCCATATAACTAAAACACTTGGGTGCAGCGGTACTCTTCCTAAAAAAACCAAAGGAGCAAATCACGATGCGCGTGATGAAGTGGAGCATGATCGCCCTGGCCGTTGCGGCGGGGACCTCGCAGTTGGCAGTCGCCTCTTCGCAAGATGAAGCCAAAGGTTTCGTCGAAGACAGCCAATTGAATGTAAAGCTGCGCAATCTGTACTTCAGCCGTGACTTCCGCAACAACGAAAGCCCCGATCAGAGCCGCCGCGCGGAGTGGGGCCAAGGCTTCATCGGTACTTTCGAGTCCGGCTTCACCCAGGGCACCATCGGTGTAGGCGTAGACGCCATCGGCATGCTTGGCATCAAGCTTGACGGCGGCCGTGGCACCACCAACACCGGTCTGTTCCCGGTGGGGTCGGACGGGCGTCCGGAGGACGACTATTCGAAGGCCGGCGCAGCGGTCAAATTCCGCGTATCCGACACCGTCCTGAAGGTCGGCGACCAGTTCACCGCACTTCCGGTATTCGCTACCGACGACAGCCGCCTGCTGCCTGAAATGGCCCAGGGCGCGCTGATCACCAGCAGCGAAATCAAAGGCCTGACCCTGCATGCCGGCCGCTTCACCAGCCTGACGGCGCAAGAGCAGACCAACCGCGACAGCTTCCGCCTGAAGGAAGCCGACGTAGTGGGCGGTACCTATGCCTTTACCGACAGCCTGAGCACCAGCCTCTACTACTCGAAGGTCGAAGACTACTGGCGCAAGATCTACGCGAACATCAACTGGGCACTGCCGATCTCCGACACGCAAGGTCTGGTGTTCGACTTCAACGCCTACAACACCAAGGGTGATGGTGCGGACCTGGTTCGCGCCTACGACGGCGACAAGCTGGACAACACCATCTTCAGCCTCTCGGCCGCCTGGAACATCGGCGCGCACACCTTCACTGTTGCCGGCCAGCGCGTGACCGGTGACGGCGACTACGCCTATGGCGTGGACGGTGGTGGCTCGGTATTCGTGGCCAACTCGATTGCCCGTTCCGACTTCAACGCCGAAGACGAGCGTTCGTGGCAGTTGCGCTACGACCTGAACTTCGCGGAGTACGGCATTCCGGGCCTGAGCTTCATGACCCGTTATGTCCGCGGTACCGGCGCCAACGTCGAAGGCACCGACAACGGCAAGGAATGGGAACGCGACATCGACATCAAGTACGTCCTGCAGGACGGCCCGGCCAAGGACCTCAGCTTCCGTGTCCGCCAGGCCACCTACCGTTCCGCCGATGGCGTCTACTACGGCTCCCCATCGCTGGACGAGCTGCGCCTGATCGTCGAGTACCCGCTGAGCATCCTGTAAGCCCTGGCTTGCGATGCCCTGCAATGAAAAGCCCGGCAGCGATGCCGGGCTTTTTCTTGGCTGACAAGCGGGACGCCCTGGGGCATCCTGTACGCCTTCGACTCGCGCCCGTACAATGCGGGCTCATTCAATGTCTTACGCAACCGACAACGGCCAAACATGCGCACCAGTCAATATTTGCTCGCCACCCAGAAAGAAACCCCTGCCGATGCAGTGGTCACCAGCCACCAGCTCATGCTGCGCGCCGGCATGATCCGCAAACTGGCGTCCGGCCTCTACACCTGGCTGCCGATGGGCCTGCGGGTGATGCGCAAGGTCGAGACCGTGGTACGCGAGGAAATGAACGCCGCCGGTGCCCTTGAAGTGCTGATGCCCAGCATCCAGCCCGCCGAGTTGTGGCAGGAATCCGGCCGCTGGGAGCAGTACGGCCCCGAGCTGCTGCGCCTGAAGGACCGCCATGGCCGCGATTTCTGCGTGGGCCCTACCCACGAAGAAGTCATCACCGACATGGCCCGCAATGAGCTGTCCAGCTACAAGCAGCTGCCGTTGAACATGTACCAGATCCAGACCAAGTTCCGTGACGAGATCCGTCCGCGCTTCGGCTTGATGCGTGGCCGCGAGTTCATCATGAAGGATGCCTACTCCTTCCATGCCGACCAGGCTTCCCTGCAGGAAACCTACGACCGCATGCACCAGGCCTATTCCAACATCTTTACCCGCCTGGGCCTGGACTTCCGCCCAGTGCAGGCCGACACCGGCTCGATCGGTGGCAGCTATTCCCATGAATTCCACGTCCTGGCCGAATCCGGCGAGGATGACGTGATCTTCAGCGACAGCTCCGACTACGCGGCCAATATCGAGAAGGCCGAGGCCATCCCGCGCGAAACCGTGCGCGCCGCCCCTACCGAAGAGCTGCGCCTGGTCGACACCCCAGAGGCCAAGACCATCGCCCAGCTGGTCGAGAACCACGGCCTGCCGATCGAGAAGACCGTCAAGACCCTGATCGTGCGCGGCGCCGAGGAAGGCAAGCTGATCGCGCTGATCGTGCGCGGCGACCATGAGCTCAACGAAATCAAGGCAGCCAACCTGGAGCAGGTGGCGAGCCCGCTGGTCATGGCCACCGACGCCGACCTGCGTGCCGCGATTGGCGCCGGCGCGGGCTCCCTGGGTCCGCTGAACCTGCCGCTCGAATGCATCATCGACCGTTCTGTCGCGCTGATGAGCGACTTCGGCATTGGCGCCAACATCGACGACAAGCACTACTTCGGCGTGAACTGGGAACGCGACCTGCCGGTGCCTCAGGTCGCCGACCTGCGCAATGTCGTCGCCGGCGACCCGAGCCCGGATGGCCAGGGCACCCTGGTGATCAAGCGCGGCATCGAAGTCGGGCATATCTTCCAGCTCGGCACCAAGTACAGCGAAGCGCTCAAGTGCCAGGTGCTCGGCGAGAACGGCAAGCCTGTCGTCCTGTCCATGGGCTGCTACGGTATCGGCGTGTCCCGCGTGGTCGCCGCCGCCATCGAGCAGAGCTATGACGACAAGGGCATCATCTGGAACGACGCCCTGGCGCCTTTCCAGATCGCCCTGGTACCGCTGCGCTACGAAACCGAAGTGGTCCGCGAGGCGACCGACAAGCTCTACGCCGAACTGACCGCTGCAGGCTTCGAAGTCCTGCTCGATGACCGCGACAAGAAGACCAGCCCTGGCATCAAGTTCGCCGACATGGAACTGATCGGTATTCCGCACCGCATCGTGGTCAGCGACCGCGGCCTGGCCGAAGGCAACCTCGAGTACAAGCACCGCACCGAACAGGACGCACAACCCCTGCCCGTGGCCGAGGTACTGTCGTTCCTGCAATCCCGTATCCGCCGCTGACTGCCAATGCGCGAGTGATCATGTTCAAGCGAAGTAGCATTACCCTGGGGGGCGCCGCGCTGGGCGCCACCCTGCTCGTCAGCGGCTGCGCCAACCAGATGTCCCAGCGCAGCGAACATGAGGAGCGCGTCGAGCGCAAATTGCTCTCACACAGCCTGCAGATCGATGTCGGGGAACCGAAGGTGCTTGAACTGCCCCAGCGGCGCGTACGCGTTCAGGAGCAGAAGCACTTCGAGGTGACCGAGTTCGAGGTCAGCCGGCACTACGACCGCTACACGCCTTACCAACCCTGGCGGGAAATCTACGAAATTCCACTGGGCGCGGTGGCCGTGGTGGCCGGGATCGGCGCCAATGTGGTGAATATCCTGGCGCTGGGCAACCTGCCCGACAGCGTCACACAGGATTGGCTGAGCTACGGCGTGGCCGGGCTCAACCCGTTCATGAACGTGCAGTCCAATGGCCGGGCCCAGCAAAACCTGGCCGGCACCGACGACGTTCAGAAGGACAAGCGCCAGGAGTACACCACCCTGCCGTGGAGCGAGCGCCTGGTTGAAGTCAAGGCCGGCAAGCTGACCCACGAGCTGGCTACCGACAGCAATGGCGTACTGCGCCTGAACCTGCTGGACGCCCCGTTTTCGGAGCAGAACCTCAATCACGTCGGTACCCTTCACCTGCAGGTGGTCGACGAGGACAACGGGGTTCGCGCCGACGCCAGCCTGCTGGTCAGCGGCGACCTGCGCAGCAAGCTGGTCGAAGCGCACACCCTGATCTTCGACGACCTCGAAGACGACGAGGTTGGCCAGTGGGTACACCGGGTCAAGCGTCTTTCCGAACTTGGCCTTGAAGAGGAAGCAAGCGAGCTGGAACAGAGCCTGATCGAGCTCACGCGCAACGATCCGGAACTCCAGCAGGAGTTTCTCCAGGCGCTGACCCGCAATGCAGGCCGCCTGGTCGCCGATCCGGGCGCAAGATGATGTACCAGGCCGGTGTCGTTCCGACGCCGGCCTTGTCAGGTGTTCTCGAACAGCTCCAGCTGTTCATGGGCACCGCGCAGGTCGAGCAGACGCACCCCAACCCCCAGCAATCGCACCGGCTTGTCGCCGCGGGCATAGGCCTGGCTGAGCAGTTGCCGGTAACTCTCCAGGTCCCGCCCTGCCCCGGACTGCTCAAGCGTGGTCTGACTGAAGTCGTGGAACTTGACCTTGACGAAGGGCTTGCCCGCTCGATAGCTGCTGTCCATCCTCCCCACGCGTTCATTCAGGGTGAGCAGCAGTTCCGGGAGCTTCTCCAGGCAGCTGGGCAGGTCGGGCAGGTCGGTGTCATAGGTATTTTCGACGCTGACGGATTGACGTCGGCTGTCGTTGTGCACGATCCGCTCGTCCACCCCTCGCGCCAGCCCAAACAGACGTTCGCCGAAGCTGCCGAACTCGCGCACCAATGAGAGCCTGGGCCACTCGCGCAGCTCCAGGCACGTGGTGATGCCCAGGCGTGCCAGCTTGTCAGCCGTGACCTTGCCCACTCCGTGAAGCTTGGCCACGGGCAGGGCCGCCACGAACGCCTCCACTTGCGGTGGCGTGATCACGAACAGCCCGTTGGGCTTGCGCCAGTCGCTGGCGATCTTGGCAAGAAACTTGTTGGGCGCCACCCCTGCCGACACGGTGATGTGCAACGTGCGCGCAACCCGGCGGCGGATGTCTTCGGCGATCCGCGTGGCGCTGCCGGCGAACCACTGGCTCTCGGAAACATCCAGGAAGGCCTCGTCCAGCGACAGCGGCTCGATCAGATCGGTGTAGTCGCGAAAGATCGCATGGATCTCGCGAGAAGCTTCCTTATAGGCATCGAAGCGCGGCTTGACGATCAGCAGGTCCGGGCACAGCTTGAGCGCATGCCGGGAAGACATCGCCGAGCGTACGCCATACGCACGCGCCTCATAGTTGCAGGTGGCGATCACCCCACGACGCTCCGCCGAACCGCCCACGGCCATGGGCCGACCGGCAAGACGCGGGTCGTCACGCATCTCGATCGCAGCATAGAAGCAGTCGCAGTCGATGTGGATGATCTTGCGCAAGGACATGGATGACCGTCAGTACTGTAAATTCATACAGATACTATCTTATTCGAACACTGGAACCGCTTCCACTCGCGCGCGAGAGCGGTCCCGCGCCCTGGAATCCACGCCGCGCCTGGCCCGCGGGCCAGAATGAAACGCTAAGAGACTGAACAAAAACGGGTTTTCTGTTGAAAAGGATTGACACCGCAGCATAAATCCGTAGAATTCGATCTCACAGACGCGGGATGGAGCAGTCTGGTAGCTCGTCGGGCTCATAACCCGAAGGTCGTCGGTTCAAATCCGGCTCCCGCAACCAGATACAAAAGAAAGGCCACTGTTCACACAGTGGCCTTTTTTGTTGCGTCCGTTTAATGCGGTAGGAAAAAACTTTCTGCAATTCAATCATTTAGATTGACGCCATGGCGGATAGCTGTAGAATGCGCCCCACAGACGCGGGATGGAGCAGTCTGGTAGCTCGTCGGGCTCATAACCCGAAGGTCGTCGGTTCAAATCCGGCTCCCGCAACCAGATACAAAAGAAAGGCCACTGTTCACACAGTGGCCTTTTTTGTTGTGCCAGAAAAAGAAATGCAGATAATTCAAGCATTAGGGTTGACGCCCTGCCGGATAGCTGTAGAATGCGCCCCTCTGACGCGGGATGGAGCAGTCTGGTAGCTCGTCGGGCTCATAACCCGAAGGTCGTCGGTTCAAATCCGGCTCCCGCAACCATATTCGTCAGAACAGACCCCGCCTGCTTTCAGCAGTGCGGGGTTTGTTGTTTCTGGGGTTCTGACAACTCGACAGGCTGTGCCCGGCGCACAGATCATGAAACTTGTTTAAGCATGGCACCCGCGGGGGTCGAGCTACTATTGCCGGCACGAGTATTCCCACAGGAATTGCCACTTGCCTGCCTCCCTCCCCCACCTCGTCCGAGGTGAATGATGAACTCCCCGACACCTGATGCACCGGTCCCTGTGACTGCGGCGCTGCCTGCGGCCGCGAGCAAGCTGCCCTGGCTCGAGCGTCTGAGCCGGTATCGCCAGCCGCTGGGCCTGGCGATGACGTTGCTGCTGTTCGCCATTGGCCTGATTGCCTGCCGGCATCTGCTGAGCGAGCTGGATATCAATACCTTGCATGACGCCGTGCTCGGCATGCCGGCCAGCGCCATGACCGGCGCCCTGACCGCTACGCTGATCGGCTTCGTCATTCTGCTCGGCTATGAATGGTCGGCCACCCGCTACGCCGCGGTCAAAGTGCCGCCAGCCACGCTGGTCATGGGCGGCTTCAGCGCCTTTGCCATTGGCAATGCCATCGGCTTGTCGATGCTGTCCGGCGGCTCGGTGCGCTATCGCCTCTACAGCCGGCATGGCCTGGGGGCGGGCGAGATAGCCCGGATGACAGTCTTCGCCAGCCTTTCGCTGGGCTGCGCGCTGCCGCCCCTGGCGGCGCTGGCCACCCTGGCCGACCTGCCAGCGGCCGCCATGGCACTGGGCCTGCCGCCATTGCTGCTGGGCAGCATGGCAAGTGCCGTCCTGCTGCTGACGACCGCGCTCATCCATGGCCTGTATCGCCGACGACTGCCCGAGCAGCCCTTTACCTCCACCCTGCTGGTTCGACTCGGACGGCGGACCCTGCGCTTGCCCTCCGGACGCCTGGCTGCCCTGCAACTGCTGATCACCGCCCTGGATGTGGCCGCGGCAGCCACCGTACTCTACCTGCTGCTGCCCGAGGCCCCGCCCTTCGCGGCCTTTATGCTGGTCTACCTGCTCGCCCTGGCGGCGGGTGTGCTCAGCCACGTGCCCGGTGGTGTCGGCGTGTTCGAGGCGGTGTTGCTGGCGGCCTTTGCCGATCAGCTCGGGGCCGCGCCCCTGGCGGCGGCGTTGCTGATGTACCGGCTTATCTATGTAGTGCTGCCGCTGCTGGTGGCCTGCGTGCTGCTGTTGGCCAACGAGGCGCGCCGCCTGCTGTTTGCCCGGCAGGCGATCAAGGCTGCATCCGGATTGGCCGCCCCGGTGCTGGCGGTGCTGGTGTTTCTCTCGGGCGTGGTGTTGCTGTTTTCCGGCGCTACGCCGGAGATCGATACACGGCTTGAGCACCTGGGCTTTCTGGTGCCGCACCGGTTGATCGACGCTTCGCACTTCGGCGCCAGCCTTATCGGCGTGCTCTGCCTGCTGCTTGCCCAAGGCCTGCGCCGCCGCCTGTCGGCCGCCTGGCTGCTGACCACGGTGCTTCTGCTGATGGGCGCACTGCTGTCACTGCTCAAGGGCTTCGATTGGGAAGAGGCGTGCATCCTGACGTTCACCGCCTGCCTGCTGGCCCTGTTCCGTCGTTCGTTCTACCGTCCCAGCCGGCTGCTCGAACTGCCCTTCTCGCCGGTGTATGTCGTCGCCAGCGCCTGCGTGGTCGGCGCCTCGATCTGGCTCTTGCTGTTCGCCTACCAGGATGTGCCGTACAGCCACGAGCTGTGGTGGCAGTTCACCCTGGACGCCGATGCACCCCGCGGGCTGCGTTCGGCGCTGGGCAGCGCGGTACTGCTGGTGGCTGTTGCCTTGACCTGGCTGCTGCGCACCGCGCGACCGGTGATCCACCTGCCCAGCGCTGAGGAGCTGCAGCGTGCCCGGCAGATCCTGCAGGCCTCGGAGCAGCCCGACGGAGGCCTGGCCCTGACCGGCGACAAGGCCCTGCTGTTCCATCCGCAGGGTACTGCCTTTCTCATGTATGCACGACGCGGACGCAGCCTGGTGGCGCTCTACGATCCGATCGGGCCGGCCGAGGAACGCGCGGAGATGATCTGGCAGTTCCGCGACCTGTGCGATGTCCACCACGCCCGCCCGGTGTTCTACCAGGTGCGTGCCGAGAACCTGCCCTTCTACATGGACATCGGGCTGACCGCGATCAAGCTGGGCGAGGAAGCCCGGGTCGACCTGCGCGGCTTTGACCTGGAGGCCAAGGGCAAGGAAATGAAAGACCTGCGCTACACCTGGAATCGCGGTGGCCGTGACGGCCTGAGCCTTGAGATCCATGAACCGGGCCAGGCGCCCCTGGACGACCTCAAGGCCATTTCCGATGCCTGGCTCAGCGGCAAGAATGTGCGCGAGAAGGGCTTTTCGCTCGGTCGTTTCAGTCCCGAGTACCTGGCGCATTTTCGTATCGCTCTGATCCGTTTCCAGGGCCGCCCCGTGGCGTTTGCCAACCTGCTGGAAACCCAGGGCCGCGAACTGGCCAGCCTGGACCTGATGCGCGCTCATCCGCAGGCGCCGAAGCTGACCATGGAGTTCCTGATGATCGGCCTGATCCTGCACTACAAGGGCCATGACTACGCGCGCTTCAGCCTGGGCATGGTGCCGCTTTCGGGCCTGCAGCCACGGCGCGGCGCGCCGCTGACCCAGCGCCTGGGCTCGATGGTGTTCCAGCGCGGCGAACAGCTCTACAACTTCCAGGGCCTGCGGCGCTTCAAGGACAAGTTCCAGCCGGACTGGGAACCTCGATACATGGCCGTGCCGGCCGGGCTCGACCCGCTGGTTGCACTGGCTGACACCGCCGCACTGATTGCCGGTGGCCTGACTGGATTGGTAAAACGCTGATGACTCGACGCTACTGGCTGTATGCACTATTCCCCTTGTTGCTTGCCCTGCTCGCCGCGGCCCTTGGTTTTTGGCTATGGACCCGGCCAGCGCCGCCGGCCCACCTGGAGCACCTTACCCTCGATGATGGCAGCAGCCTGACCCTGGTCACCCCTGGCACCCAGGCAAAGGCACGGGTGGCGATTGCCGTACCGCCCGGCCAGCACCTCAGTGACCGGCAGCTGCTCGGCCTGAGCCAGGCTGGCCAGGCCCAGCTGGTTCAGGTGGAGCTGCCGGGTGATGACTGTCTCAAGCAGCAACAGGCGGTGCAGCAGGCCATCGGGCAGCTGGCCGGAGCGCCCACCCTGGTCGCCGGCATCGGCCCTGGCGCAGCACAGGCCTGGCGCTGGCTGGCTGGACAACGAAGCGATCACGCCCGCGCCATCTCCGTAGGCTTCACCCTGGAGCAGCCCGGCTGCCCGGCAGCGCTGCCCAAGAGTGCGCCCCACGGCCACTGGAGCGTAGCCTGGAACGACAATCCGGATGACGCCAGCGCCGCCTTCGTACGGGACCAGGCCAATGCCGAGACCAGCATCAGCGACTACGACATTCATCTGCCTCAGGTGCTCAAGGGCCAGTTGACCCAGGCCCTGGTCGGACAGGACGGCAGCGCACTGGACATTCCCGTGGTGGAAGTGCCCGCAGGACAAACCACGGACACCGTCACCTTGTTCCTGTCAGGCGACGGCGGCTGGCGTGACCTGGACCGCGACGTGGCAGGCGAGATGGCCAAGCTCGGTTATCCGGTGGTGGGCATCGACACGCTGCGCTACTACTGGCAGCACAAGACACCTGAACAAAGCGCTGCGGACCTGTCGGAGCTGATGCATCACTACCGTCAGAAATGGGGCACCAAACGCTTCGTGCTCACGGGGTATTCCTTCGGCGCCGATGTCTTGCCGGCCCTCTACAACCGGTTGCCGGACGAAGACCAGCAGCGGGTCGACGCCGTGATCCTGCTGGCCTTCGCCCGCAGCGGCAGTTTCGAGATCGAGGTCGAAGGCTGGCTTGGCAATGCCGGCAAGGAAGCACCGACCGGCCCGGAGATGGCCAGGCTGCCAGCGTCCAAGGTGGTGTGCATCTATGGCACGGAGGAAACCGACGAGAGCGGCTGCACCGAGCACACCGCCGTGGGCGAGCGGGTCGAGCTGCCGGGCGGCCACCATTTCGACGAAGACTACCCTGCCCTGGCCAAGCGCCTGATCGGCGAGATCGAAAGCCGCCAGGGCAAGCGCAGCTCCTGAGCTCAGATCTCCACCTGCGTCCCCAGCTCGATCACCCGGTTCAGCGGCAGGTTGAAGAAGCGCAGGTTGCCGTTGGCATTCTTCAGCAGGAAGGCGAACAGCGCCCCGCGCCAGCGGGACATGCCTTCCAGGCGCGAGGCGATCACCGTCTCGCGGCTGAGGAAGTAGGTCGTGCGCATGGGACTGAAATCCAACGCCTCCAGGTGGCACAACTTGAGCGCCGCGGGCACGTCGGGCTCATCCATGAAGCCGAAATGCAGCAGTACCCGGAAGAAGCCCTCTCCGTAGGATTCGACTTCGAACTGCTCCTGCGGCGGCACCCTGGGCCGGTCCTCGCTGACCACGGTCAACAGCACCACCTGTGAATGCAGCACCTGGTTATGCAGCAGGTTGTGCAAGAGCGCGTGAGGCACGGCATCCGGCCGGGCAGTGAGGAAGATCGCGGTGCCTTCGACGCGGTGAGGCGGCTGCACGCTGATGCTGCTGATGAACAACGGCAGCGGCAGGCTGCCCTCGTCGATGCGCTCCACAAGAATCTGTCTGCCGCGCTTCCAGGTCGTCATCAGGACGAACAGCACGATCCCCGCCAGCACCGGAAACGCCCCGCCCTGCACGATCTTCGGCACGTTGGCCGCGAAGAACAGGCCATCGACCAGCAGGCAGCCGATCAATACCGGCACCGCCAGCACAGGCGGCCACTTCCACAGCAGCAGCATGACCGACGACATCAGCAAGGTGGTCATCAGCATGGTCCCGGTCACCGCGACGCCGTACGCCGAGGCCAGTGCTCCGGAAGACTCGAAGCCCAGCACCAGCAGCACCACGCCGACCATCAGCGCCCAGTTCACCGCAGGGATGTAGATCTGCCCCTGCTCGTGGCTCGAGGTGTGCTGGATCTGCATGCGCGGGATATAGCCCAGCTGAATCGCCTGTCGTGTCAGCGAAAAGGCCCCGGAGATCACCGCCTGCGAGGCGATCACCGTGGCCAAGGTGGCCAGGCCCACCAACGGCAGCAACGCCCAGGTCGGCGCCAGCAGGTAGAAGGGATTGCGCGCAGCCTCGGGGTTCTGCAACAGCATCGCGCCCTGGCCGAAGTAGTTGAGCACCAGCGCTGGCAGCACCAGGGCAAACCAGGCACGGGCGATCGGCTTGCGGCCGAAGTGACCCATGTCGGCGTACAGCGCCTCTGCGCCGGTCAGCGCCAGTACCACGGCACCGAGCACCGCCACGCCAATGCCTGGATGGACGATGAAAAAGCGCACCGCCCAGGCAGGGTTCAGCGCCTTGAGCACTTCCGGGCTCTGCATGATTCCATGCACGCCAAGCGCCGCCAGCACCAGGAACCAGGTGACCATCACCGGCCCGAAGAGAATCCCGATGCGCGCGGTGCCGTGCTTCTGGATCAGGAAAAGCGCCACCAGCACCACCACCGCGATCGGCACTACCCAGTGATCGATGCCCTCGAAGGCCAGCCCCATGCCTTCTACCGCCGAGAGCACTGAGATCGCCGGCGTGATCATGCTGTCGCCGTAGAACAGCGCGGCCCCGACCAGCCCGCAGGCGACCATCAGCATGCGCAGCCTGGGGTACGGCGCCGATGCCCGCCGTGCCAGGGCGGTCAACGCCATGGTGCCGCCTTCGCCCTGGTTGTCGGCGCGCAGGATGAACGCCATGTACTTGAACGAGACCACCCAGATCAGTGACCAGAAGATCAGCGCGAGAATGCCCAGCACCCCGTCATGATTGACCGGAACGCCATAACTGCCCGAGAAGACTTCCTTGAGGGTATACAAAGGGCTGGTGCCGATATCGCCATAGACCACCCCGACCGCTGCCACAAGCAGGCTCAACGGCTTTGCTGCCTTATGCCCGGTATCGGCCTGACTGCTTGCCTGAACCATCGACCACTCCCACGAACGGCCCGCAGGCCTGAAGCAATTCACATCGATATTGCCACCCCTGCAACCGCCGGGCGTGACGCGGCGAAGCATAGCGCAGCGTTCGTCGCTTTTCTGCTGGTCAAGTGACAGTGCGCTCGCTAGAATTGCGCACTTTTTGATCAGAGGCGCGCACAGCGCCCACCAGGACTGCCCCGTCATCGACACCAGGCAGCCTTATTCAATACCGAGGTTAGTCATGTCCACCACCCCTACGCCCACCACGCCAAAGGTAGGATTCGTATCACTCGGCTGCCCGAAGGCCTTGGTCGACTCCGAACGTATCCTGACCCAGCTGCGCATGGAAGGCTACGAAGTCGTGCCCACCTACGAGGACGCCGATGTCGTGGTGGTCAACACCTGCGGCTTCATCGACAGCGCCAAGGCCGAATCCCTTGAAGTGATCGGCGAAGCCATCAAGGAAAACGGCAAGGTCATCGTCACCGGCTGCATGGGCGTCGAGGAAGGCAGCATTCGTGATGTGCACCCAAGCGTGCTTTCGGTCACCGGCCCCCAGCAATACGAGCAAGTGGTCAATGCGGTGCACCAGGTGGTGCCGCCACGCACCGACCACAACCCGCTGATCGACCTGGTACCGCCACAGGGCGTCAAGCTGACCCCACGCCACTACGCCTACCTGAAGATTTCCGAAGGCTGCAACCACAGCTGCAGCTTCTGCATCATCCCTTCGATGCGCGGCAAGCTGGTGAGCCGCCCGGTCGGTGAAGTGCTGAGCGAGGCCGAGCGCCTGGTCAAGGCCGGCGTCAAGGAGATCCTGGTGATTTCCCAGGACACCAGCGCCTATGGCGTCGACGTCAAGTACAAGACCGATTTCTGGAACGGCCGCCCGGTCAAGACGCGCATGCTCGAGCTGTGCGAGGCACTGAGCAGCCTGGGTGCCTGGGTTCGCCTGCACTACGTGTACCCGTACCCGAACGTCGACGATGTGATCCCGTTGATGGCCGCCGGCAAGATCCTGCCGTACCTGGACATTCCGTTCCAGCATGCCAGCCCGAAAGTGCTCAAGTCGATGAAGCGTCCTGCCTTCGAAGACAAGACCCTGGCGCGCATCAAGAAGTGGCGCGAGCAGTGCCCTGAGCTGATCATCCGTTCGACCTTCATCGTCGGCTTCCCGGGCGAGACCGAAGAAGACTTCCAGTACCTGCTCGACTGGCTCAGCGAAGCCCAGCTCGACCGCGTCGGCTGCTTCCAGTATTCGCCGGTCGAAGGCGCGCCGGCCAATGACCTGGGCCTCACCGAGGTGCCGGACGAGATCAAGCAGGACCGCTGGGACCGCTTCATGGCTCACCAGCAGGCGATCAGCGCCGCGCGCCTGCAGCAGCGCATCGGCCGGGAGATCGAGGTACTGATCGACGAAGTCGAGGAACAGGGCTCCGTGGGCCGCAGCTTCTTCGATGCCCCGGAAATCGACGGCAGCGTGTTCATCGATGGCGACCACGGCTTCAAGCCAGGCGACAAGGTGCGCTGCCGGGTGGTCGATGCCGACGAGTATGACCTGTGGGCCGAGCCTGTCTGAGGCTTTTCCTGACAACAGGCCCCGCCCACTGGCGGGGCTTTTTGCATCTATGGTTTCTCATCATGCCCCTTGAGGAATGCGCCGATGTCCTGCCCGCTGACCCTGCAGACGCCCCACTTGGGCGATTACCCCGAACTGACCCGGTTATGGGAAGCCTCGGTGCGCGCAACCCATGAATTCCTGCCCGACTATTACATCCAGGTGCTGCGCGACCACGTGCTGAGCCGATACCTGGATGCGGTCATGCTGGTCTGCTGCAGGGACGGCGCACGTATCTGCGGCTTCGCCGGGGTAGCCAACGGACGTCTCGACATGCTGTTCGTCGCGCCGCAGGACCACGGCCGGGGTATTGGCAAGCGCCTGCTGCGCCATGCAGTCCGGGAACTCGACGTCCGCAGCCTGGACGTCAACGAGCAGAACATCCATGCGCTGGGCTTCTACTTGCGGCAGGGGTTCGAAGTGACAGGCCGCTCGGAAACGGATGGCTTGGGTCAGCCGTATCCCCTACTCCACATGCGGCTAATTCCTACAGAGTCCTAGGACCATGGCCTAGGAAGACGTAAGCGCCGTCCGAAAATCCCCAGCCAGTCGATAAAGCGTGCAAACCGTGCAGGTTCCCGGCCTCTAAGCAGCCAAGGCAGGTACAATGAGCGCCTTATCCCCTGCACTGCGACCGCCCTCATGTCTGAACCCGTCCGCCTCTCCAAACGCCTTATCGAACAGCTCGGCTGCTCCCGCCGTGAAGCCGAGTTGTATATCGAGGGGGGCTGGGTCTCGGTGGATGGCGTGGTGGTCGAGCAGCCGCAGTTCAAGGTCGAAGACCAGCGCGTCGAGCTGTTGCCCGGTGCACGCGCCGATGCCCTGGAACCTGTGACCCTGTTGCTCAACCAGCCGGTGGAACTGGGCGTCGAAGCGGCCCGCGACAGCATGAACATGACCAACCTGTCACAGACCCATGTTCAGACCGTGCGCCCGCTGCATGGGCATTTCCTGCGCCAGGAGTGCATTGCGCCGCTGCAGCCTGGCGCGAGCGGCCTGCAGATCTTCACCCAGGACTGGCGGGTCACTCGCAAGATCAACGCCGACCTCGCGCGCCTCGAGCAGGAATACATCGTCGAGGTACGTGGCCAAGCCTCCCCGCAGGCGCTCGAACGCCTGGCCCGTGGCGTGGTGCGCAAGGGCCGTGAACTGCCCAAGGCCAAGGCCAGCTGGCAGAACGAGACCCACCTGCGCCTGGCGGTGAAAAACCCGTTGCCCGGCCAGATCGCCGAACTGTGCGCAGGCCTGGGACTCGAGGTGGTCGGCATGCGCCGGATCCGCCTGGGCGGCGTGAGCATGGGCAAGCTGCCACTGGGCCAATGGCGCTACGTGGCCAGCACCGAAAGATTCTAGCAATACGGCCGCGCCACGCAGGCGCGGCTCTCGAACAGGATTGGTTTATGACTCACAACGATGTACTGCGTAGCCTTCGCTACATGATCAACGTCAATGATGCCCAGGTGGTCGCGATCATCGGCCTCTCGGGACTCGAAGTCTCTCTCGAGGACGTGCTCACCTACCTGAAGAAAGAAGAAGAGCCGGGCTTCGTGCGCTGCCCAGACCGGGTCATGGCCCACTTCCTCGATGGCCTGGTGATCCACAAGCGCGGCCGAGACAACAGCCGCCCGCCACAGCCGGTTGAAGTCCCCGTGACCAACAACAGCATTCTCAAGAAGCTGCGGGTTGCCTTCGAGCTCAAGGAAGACGACCTGCACGCGGTGCTCAAGGCCGCGAACTTCCCCGTGTCCAAGCCGGAGCTGAGCGCGCTGTTCCGCAAGGTCGGCCATGAGAACTACCGCCCCTGCGGCGACCAGCTGCTGCGCAACTTCCTCAAGGGCCTGACCCTGCGCGTGCGCGGCTGAGCCCTGATGACCCATAGCGTTTCGCCGGTCGGCATCGTTCGCTCCTGCTTCAAGGAAAAGTTCGCCATTCCCAGGCAGCCGCAACTGGCACCGGCGGCGCGCGGCGTGCTGGAACTGCTGCCGCCGTTCGACCAGGGGGACGCGGTGGCGGGACTTGAGCAGGTCAGCCATGTGTGGCTGCTGTTCCTGTTTCACCAGGCGCTGGAAGACAAGCCACGGTTGAAGGTGCGTCCGCCGCGCCTGGGCGGCAACAAGACGATGGGGGTATTCGCCACGCGGGCCACGCACCGGCCCAATGGCATCGGTCAATCGGTGGTCCGCCTCGAGGGCGTCGAGCCGGGGCGCTTGCTGCTCTCGGGGATCGACTTGCTTGACGGTACGCCGGTGCTCGACATCAAGCCCTACGTCCCCTACGCGGACAGCATCGTCGATGCCTGCAACCAGATGGCCAGCCAGGCGCCCGAGCCCATTGCCGTGGCGTGGAGTGATATCGCCCTGCCCCAGGCCCGCGAGCATGCGCTGCGCCTGGAAGAGCCGCTGGTGGAACTGATCGAGCAGTGCCTGGCGCAGGATCCGCGGCCGGCGTATCAGGTCCCTGCGCCTGAGCGGGTATATGGGGTGAAGTTCTGGGATGTGCAGGTGCGCTGGCACTATCCACAGCCGGACCGGATCCGGGTGCTGGAAGTGGTACTTGAGGGGTGATCTGGATTGCGCAACACCGTATTGGGAGCAATCCAATTCGTGGGGAGCAACTTCAGCCGCGAACACCGGCGCAGCCGGTGCCAGGCACCGCGTCAACTTCTTCGCGGCTGAAGCCCACAGGTCCGGCACAGCCTGAGAGCACTGCTGTACCTGTGGTAGCTGCGGTTCGACACTCCGACTTGCCATCGATGGGCCGCAGAGCGGCCCCAGTCAGTGGTTTCCTGGGCGACTTGGCCGCTTACTTCTCGACGAAGGCACGCTCGATCAGGTAATCGCCCGGCTCGCGCATCCGCGCCGAGATCTTCAGGCCGAAGCTGTCGAGCACTTCGCTGGTCTCATCGAGCATGCTCGGGCTGCCGCAGATCATCGCGCGGTCGTCCTGCGGGTTGATCGGTGGCAGGCCGATGTCGCTGAACAGCTTGCCGCTGCGCATCAGGTCGGTCAGGCGGCCCTGGTTCTCGAACGGCTCGCGGGTGACAGTCGGGTAGTAGATCAGCTTGTCACGCAGGGACTCACCAAAGAACTCGTTCTGCGGCAGGTGCTCGGTGATGAACTCGCGGTAGGCCACTTCGTTGACGTAGCGCACACCGTGCACCAGGATCACTTTTTCGAAGCGCTCGTAGGTCTCCGGGTCCTGGATGACGCTCATGAATGGCGCCAGGCCAGTGCCGGTGCTCAGCAGGTACAGGTGCTTGCCCGGATTGAGGTCGTCAAGCACCAGGGTGCCGGTAGGCTTCTTGCTGATGATGACCTCGTCGCCTTCCTTGAGGTGCTGCAGCTGGGAAGTCAGCGGGCCGTCTGGCACCTTGATGCTGAAGAATTCCAGATGCTCTTCCCAGTTAGGGCTGGCGATCGAGTAGGCGCGCATGAGCGGGCGGCCGTTAGGCTGTTGCAGGCCGATCATCACGAACTGACCGTTCTCGAAGCGCAGGCCGGGATCGCGGGTGCACTTGAAGCTGAACAGGGTGTCATTCCAGTGATGAACACTGAGGACACGTTCGTGGTTCATGTTGCTCATGTACGGGCTCCTGAAAAAAAACGCTGCGCTGACCAAGAGCGCGATTGCGCGATAGTGTAGAGGCAGCGACAATATCTGTTAAATGAATTATCAAGATATGTGTTATCGGTTATATAGATATGCGATTTACTCTTCGACAACTGCAAGTATTCGTCGCCGTCGCCCAGCACCAGAGCGTGTCACGGGCTGCTGGCATGCTCGCGCTGTCGCAGTCGGCGGCGAGTACGTCGATCACCGAACTCGAGCGTCAATCAAGCTGCCAATTGTTCGATCGCGCGGGCAAGCGCCTGAGCCTCAACGCCCTGGGGCACCAGTTGCTGCCCCAGGCCGTGGCCCTGCTCGACCAGGCCAAGGAGATCGAAGACCTGCTCAACGGCAAGTCTGCCTTCGGCTCGCTCGCCGTCGGTGCAACCCTGACCATCGGCAACTACCTGGCCACGCTGCTGATCGGCAGCTTCATGCAGAAACACCCCGAGAGCCAGGTCAAGCTGCATGTGCAGAACACTGCGCACATCGTGCACCAGGTCGCCCATTATGAAATTGACCTGGGCCTGATCGAGGGCGATTGCAACCACCCGAACCTGGAAGTGCAATCCTGGGTCGAGGATGAACTGGTGGTGTTCTGCGCGCCTCAGCACCCCTTGGCGAAGATCGGCCGCGCGGACATCGAGGCGCTCTCCCGCGAGGCCTGGATCCTGCGCGAGCAGGGCTCGGGCACCCGGCTGACCTTTGACCAGGCCATGCGTCATCATCGCGCCAACCTCAATATCCGTCTTGAGCTGGAGCACACCGAAGCGATCAAGCGTGCCGTGGAGTCGGGGCTGGGTATCGGCTGCATCTCTCGCCTGGCCCTGCGGGATGCGTTCCGCCGCGGCAGCCTGGTGCCGGTGGAAACCCCCGAGCTCGATCTGGCGCGGCAGTTCTACTTCATCTGGCACAAACAGAAGTACCAGACCTCGGCCATGCGAGAATTTCTGGAACTGTGCCGCAGCTTCACCGCAGGCGTGCGGCGCAGCGACGAAATCGTCCTGCCGCCGATCGCCTGACGCTCAGAGCAGGATCACGCCCCAGACCAGCGCGATCATGGTCAGGGCCACCAATTGCGCAGCACTGCCCATGTCCTTGGCATTCTTCGACAGCGGGTGGCGGTCAAGGGAGATGCGGTCAATGGCCGCCTCCACCGCCGAATTGAACAGCTCGACGATCAGGCCGAGCATGCTCACGGCAATCAGGATCGCCCGCTCGGCGCGGCTGACCGGCAACCAGAAGGCCAGCGGGACCAGCAATACATTGAGCAACACCAGCTGACGAAACGCAGCCTCGCCCTTGAAGGCAGCCCGCAGGCCATCGAGCGAATACCCAGCGGCGTTGAAGATTCGTTTTAGGCCGGTCTGGCCCTTGAATGGCGACATGGAGAGTCACTTCACCCCGTTAAAGCGCTGCACAATAATGCACGCGGAGTCAAAAAAGCGTGAAGGCAAAATGCCTTAACCCTGGGAAACCGATTCCAGTTGTTGCAACAGCAGCGCCGCCTGGGTGCGGGTACGGACGTTGAGCTTGCGGAAGATCGCGGTAACGTGGGCCTTGATGGTCGCTTCCGACACGCTCAGCTCGTAGGCGATCTGCTTGTTCAGCAGGCCTTCGCAGACCATGGTGAGCACCCGGAACTGCTGCGGCGTCAAGCTGGCCAGGCCCGCGCTGGCGGCCTTGGCCTCAGGCGAGACATCGACCTTCTCGAATGCCTGGGGCGGCCACCAGACCTCGCCGTCCAACACCTTCTGCACCGCATCCTGGATCACCTTCAAATCACTCGACTTGGGGATGAAACCGCTGGCGCCGAACTCGCGCGACTTGACTACCACCGCCGCCTCCTCCTGCGCCGAGACCATGACCACCGGCACCTGCGGATATTGCCCGCGCAGCAGTACCAGGCCGGAGAACCCGTAGGCACCGGGCATGTTCAGGTCCAGCAGGACCAGGTCCCAGTCGGCCTTCTCGGTCAGACGGGCTTCCAGCTCGGCAATGCTCGCCACTTCGACCAGGCGTACATCCGGCCCGAGCCCGAGGGTAACGGCTTGGCGCAATGCGCTGCGAAACAACGGGTGGTCATCGGCTATCAGGATTTCGTACGTTGCCATCGATCTCGGATCCTTTCGGCAGCTCAAGCGGCAAACTTGAAGTTGCAAGCTACACGCTGCAAGTAAAAACAAAGCCAACCCAGGGCGGCTGGAGCTTCAAGCCTGTAGCTTAACGCTTAAAGCTTGCCGCTGCCGTAGGACTATAGGAAGGTGTGCAAACGCTGATGAACACTGTCCTGCTCATCCAGCGGCCAATGCCGCTTGGCGCTCAGGTAGTGAGTGCTGAAGACATCGAGGTACGCGTCCAGCGCCTGGGCTGCGTGCTGGTCGCCGGCCAGCTCCAGGCACATGGCCGCCACCTCCGCGGTGCAGAAATGGTCATCGCGCTTGGACCGGCGCAGCCGGTAGCGTGACATCTGCTCGGGCTGCAGGCTCAGGACCGGGAAGCGGTCGAGATAAGGGCTCTTGCGAAACATCTTGCGCGCTTCGGTCCAGGTGGCATCGAGCAGAATGAACAGCGGGCGCTTGCCCGGCTCGCGGCTCACCTCGGTCACGACCCGCTGCGGCGCGACGAATTCGCCCGGGAACACGATATAGGGCTGCCACTGCGGGTTGTCGAGCAATGCCAGCAAGCGCTCGTCGACCTCTGTGCGCTGCCAGCCGAAGGCCGAGGTATCGTCGATCAGGTCAGCGATCAGCCAACCTGTGTTGGTCGGCTTCAACGGCTCGGTATCGTGCATCAGCAGGCACATGCCCGATTCGGCAGCCACGGTAGGCCGCCAGGCGCACAGGCAGTGGCTGGCGATCACCCGGCAGCGGGGACAGCGTTCGGCCCGCGAACCTCGGGCGACAAAGGGTTTGACGCTGCGCGCCAGGCGCTCGGCGCGCAGGCGTGACACGGCATGGCTCATGGCGTGCAGCCACGCTGGACAGATGAGATCGGCACTACGGTGACTCGCAAGGAAAACAGGCCGGCAGTCTATCAGAGGGCCGGGTATTTGCCGTGCAGCGAAGCCCACAGCTCACTTAATCGCAGACCCGGTGTTCGAACCGTGGAACACTGTGGGCAGGCGCCGGTCAAAGCGCCAGTCATCGAACCAGGAGAGATCCATGCTGCGCCTTATCATCCCGACCCTGAGTCTGCTGCTCGCCCTGCCCCTGGCTGCCCAGGCGGCGTCCAAGCAGGAATACGAGCTCACCCAAACGCTGCAGAAGGTCGCCAAGGAAAGCAGCGTCGGCACCCCCCGTGCGATCAATGAAGACATCATGGATCAAGGCTACACGGTCGAGGGCAAAGCCTTGATCAATCACCTCAGCGTGCGCGAGAGCCACGCCCAGAAAATGCTTGCCAACCCGGACCAGGTCCGCAGCCAACTGGGCGACAGCGTCTGCCGCAACAACGGTTTCCGCCAGTTGCTGTCACGTGGCGCGGTGCTGGTCTATCGCTTTACCGTCTACAAGAGCAACCGTCCGGTCATGGACCAGCCGTTCGACGCCGCCAGCTGTGTCGCCGGTGGCAAAAAGCGATAATCAGGCTGCGTGACTACCCTGGCCCGGTCTCCGATCTGGCCAGGCGAACAGCCAGGCTCGACCGTTCTGCACGAACAGCCGTCAAGGTCTAGATTGATATCAACACTCCCCGATTTTTCCGGCCCGCACAGGGCGCGGCCGGGACAGGCTATCGGTCCCGGTCGGAGGTTTGCTGCAGAAGGAGACGTTGAATGCCCTATCAACCTAACGAGCTACTGTTCAACCATTTCAGGGACAGCGGAATCGACCTGAGCAAGATTGACGAGCAACTGCGACTGGTCGCGCCCGACAGCCCCAACCTTCCCCTCTATCGGGACATGATGCTGACCGTGTTGCGCATGGCCCACGATGACCGCAATCGCTGGAATGCCAAGATCACCCTCCAGGCCTTGCGCGAACTCGACCATGCCTTCCGCTCGCTGGAACGCTACAAAGGCCGGCGCAAGGTCACTGTGTTCGGCTCCGCCCGTACCCCACTCGAACATCCCATGTATGCCCTGGCCCGGGAGCTGGGCGCCAGCCTGGCGCGTTCAGACCTGATGGTCATCACCGGCGCAGGCGGCGGAATCATGGCTGCCGCCCATGAAGGCGCCGGGGCGGAGCACAGCCTGGGCTTCAATATCACCCTGCCCTTCGAGCAACACGCCAACGCCACGGTGGACGGCACCGACAAGCTGCTGCCTTTCCACTTCTTCTTCATTCGCAAACTGTTTTTCGTGAAAGAGGCCGACGCGCTGGTGCTCTGTCCTGGCGGCTTCGGCACGCTGGACGAGGCGCTGGAGGTGCTGACCCTGATCCAGACCGGCAAAAGCCCACTGGTGCCGGTGGTGCTGCTGGATTCGCCCGGCGGCAGCTTCTGGCAGGACTGCCTCAACTTCATCACCCGTCAACTTGAAGAGAACCGTTACATCCTGCCCAGCGACATGAAGCTGCTGCGCCTGGTCCACAGCGCCGAGGAAGCCGTGGACGAGATCAACCAGTTCTACAGCAACTATCACTCAAGCCGCTGGCTGAAGAATCAGTTCGTGATGCGCATGCACCATCCACTCAGCGATGCGGCATTGCATGACCTGCAGGATGGCTTCGCCGACCTGCGCCTGAGCGGCAAGTATCACCAGCATGCCGATACGGGCGCCGAACATGATGAAGCCAGCTTCCGTCATCTGACGCGCCTGACCTTCGCCTTCAACGGCCGTGACCAAGGTCGCCTGCGGGAATTGGTGGACTTCATCAACCTGCCTGAAAACTGGGCCAAGCCCCAGCCCATGCACACCACCCAGCGCGCCCGGGAAGCGCTCAGGGTGACGTGAAGCTAGTCATCCAGCCCTCGGCCGCTCAAGAGGCGGCCGATCATGTCCAGCCCGAAGCCACGGTAAGCGAGAAAACGCGTTTGCTGTGCGCGGGTGCGCGGATCAGCCGGACGAAGTCCGTCATATTTGCGTTGCCAGACGTCTTGAAGCCGAGCTGACCAGTTTATCCCGCTGTCGCGCAGGGCCTGATCAATGTCGCCACGGTTGAGTCCACGCTGGCTCAGCTCTTCGCGAATCCGCGCAGGGCCGTAGCCGGAACTTGAACGGTAGGAGATGAAACTTTCGAGGTAGCGGGCCTCGCTGAGAAGGCCTTCTTCGGCAAGGCGATCGAGCGCAGGCTCGATCAACTCGTCGGTGGCGCCTCGCTGACGCAGTTTGCGCGTCAGCTCGACGCGACCATGCTCGCGTCGCGCGAGCAGGTCCATGGCTGTCCGCCGAACGGCGACGGGGGTGTCGAGTACGGCGGGCATGGGGTCAATCAATAACCGGCGTCGGCGTCAGCCAGGTCGTCGGCTTTGTTACCGGCAGCGGCCTTGCCTGCGGCCCCGGCGGCAGCTACAGCACCGGCGTTGAGCAGCTTGTCACGGATCAGCTTCTCGATTTCGGCACCGATGGCTGGGTTCTCTTGCAGGAACTTGGCCGAGTTGGCCTTGCCCTGACCGATCTTGTTGCCCTGATAGCTGTACCAGGCGCCCGACTTCTCGACAAAGCCATGGGTCACGCCCAGGTCGATGATCTCGCCGTTGAGGTAGATGCCCTTGCCGTACAGAATCTGGAACTCAGCCTGGCGGAACGGCGGGGAAACCTTGTTCTTGACGACCTTGACGCGGGTTTCGCTGCCCACCACCTCGTCGCCTTCCTTGACCGCGCCGGTACGGCGGATGTCCAGGCGCACCGAGGCGTAGAACTTCAGCGCGTTACCACCGGTGGTGGTTTCCGGGCTGCCGAACATCACGCCGATCTTCATGCGGATCTGGTTGATGAAAATGACCAGGCAGTTGGCGTTCTTGATGTTACCGGTGATTTTACGCAGCGCCTGGGACATCAGGCGGGCCTGCAGGCCCACGTGCATGTCGCCCATCTCGCCTTCGATCTCGGCCTTGGGCACCAGGGCTGCCACGGAGTCGATGATGATGACGTCGACCGCGTTGGAGCGCACCAGCATGTCGGTGATTTCCAGGGCCTGTTCACCGGTGTCCGGCTGCGAGACCAGCAGGTCGTCGACGTTGACGCCCAGCTTGCCGGCGTACTCCGGGTCCAGGGCATGCTCGGCGTCGACGAAGGCGCAGGTAGCGCCGCTGCGCTGGGCTGCGGCGATGACCGAGAGGGTCAGGGTCGTCTTGCCCGATGATTCTGGACCGTAGATTTCGACGATACGGCCCTTGGGCAGGCCGCCAATGCCAAGCGCGATATCCAGGCCCAGGGAGCCGGTGGAAATGGCAGGAATTGCCTGGCGCTCGTGGTCGCCCATGCGCATGACCGCGCCCTTGCCGAACTGACGTTCGATCTGACCCAGGGCCGCAGCCAAGGCGCGCTTCTTGTTGTCGTCCATTGAAGTCCTCACGTAATTGACTGGGGCCTTTCGGCCTGAATAACTGTATAAGTAGCCAGTATTATTCCACAGGGATTCGTTTCCGCCTACCCCCGTTCACCATTTACTCCACGCCAAGCTGTAACAAGCCTTCTAGCGCGGCGATCACCGTTTGTCGGCGCACCGCCTCGCGATCACCGTCGAACTGACGGCGTTCGCAGCGTACGTGGGGGCCATCGGCCCAGGCGAGCCACACGGTGCCCACGGGCTTTGCGGGCGAGCCTCCATCGGGCCCGGCGACACCACTGACGGCCACGGCAAAGCGCGCGCCACTGGCCGCCTGGGCGCCAGTGGCCATTGCCCGCACCACCTCCTCGCTGACCGCCCCGACCGAATCGAACAAGGCCGGGGCGACCTGAAGCTGGCGGGTCTTCTGTGCGTTGGAGTAGGTGACATAACCTGCCTCGAACCAGGCCGAGCTGCCTGGAACGCGGGTGATCGCCTCGGCGATACCACCACCGGTGCACGACTCGGCCGTGCTTACTTGGGCATTCAGATCGCGCAAATGTTCACCCAGGCGGGTGGCAAGAAGGGTGATCGGGTCCATGGGGGCTCCTTGGGGGTGCGCTTGGGTCTTGTGCCGCTGTGGAGATCGAGCGGCGCTTTCGCGAAGCGTGCGCTTGATTCTTGCAGCGCCGCGGATATCGAGCGCCGCCCGCGCGGCGCTTCGCGAGGCGTGCGCTTGATTCTTGCAGCGCCGCGGATATCGAGCGCCGCCCGCGCGGCGCTTCGCGAGGCGTGCGCTTGATTCTTGCAGCGCCGCGGATATCGAGCGCCGCCCGCGCGGCGCTTCGCGGCTGAAGCTCCCACATTTGTTGCAACGTACCATGGCCTGATGGGTTTGGGTTGTCAGCCTTGGTGCATGGCGACAGATTTGTGGGGCCGGTAGTGCATGGCGACAGACTGGCGGGGGCAGGTGTGCTCGCCTCAAGACCTTCGCCGTATAAACAAAGGCTAAGACCGCGGTGTGTCAGGCCATGGCACGTTGCAACAAATGTGGGCTTCAGCCGCGAAGCGCCGCGCGGGCGGCGCTCGATATTCGCGGCGCTGCAAAACCCGAGCGTACGCCCCAAGCCCCCCTCAAAACCTGTAGAATCCGCCCCCATCCGCAATCGTCTATTAGACACACACCGCTGTAAGGCCCTGAATGTCTGACCTCTCCGCACATACCCCGATGATGCAACAATACTGGCGGCTGAAAAATCAGCACCCAGACCAGCTGATGTTCTACCGCATGGGCGATTTCTACGAGATCTTCTACGAAGACGCGAAGAAAGCCGCGAAACTGCTGGATATCACCCTGACCGCCCGCGGCCAGTCGGCGGGCCAGTCGATTCCCATGTGCGGTATTCCGTTCCACTCGGCGGAGGGCTACCTGGCCAAGCTGGTCAAGCTTGGCGAGTCGGTGGTGATCTGCGAACAGATCGGTGATCCGGCCACCAGCAAGGGGCCGGTCGAGCGTCAGGTCGTGCGTATCATCACGCCGGGGACAGTCAGTGACGAGGCGCTGCTCGACGAGCGCCGCGACAACCTGATCGCGGCGCTGCTCGGTGACGAGCGCCTGTTCGGCCTGGCGGTGCTGGACATCACCAGCGGCAATTTCACGGTGCAGGAAATCAAGGGCTGGGAAAACCTGCTGGCCGAGCTGGACCGCATCAATCCGGTGGAACTGCTGTTCCCGGATGACTGGCCACAGGGCCTGCCAGCCGAGAAACGCCGGGGCAGCCGCCGCCGTGCGCCATGGGACTTCGACCGTGATTCGGCACGCAAGGGCCTGTGCCAGCAATTCGCGACCCAGGACCTGAAGGGCTTCGGCTGCGAGAAGCTGACCCTGGCCATCGGCGCCGCCGGATGCCTGCTGACCTATGCCAAGGAAACCCAGCGCACCGCCCTGCCCCATCTGCGCAGCCTGCGTCACGAGCGGCTGGACGATACCGTGGTGCTCGATGGTGCCAGCCGCCGCAACCTGGAGCTGGATATCAACCTGGCCGGCGGGCGCGACAATACCCTGCAGTCGGTGATCGACCGCTGCCAGACCGCCATGGGCAGCCGTTTGCTGACCCGCTGGCTGAACCGCCCCCTGCGCGATCTCAAGGTGTTGCAGGCCCGCCAGGGTTCGATCCGCTGCCTGCTCGACGGCTACCGTTTCGAAAAGCTGCAACCACAGCTCAAGGACATTGGCGATATCGAGCGGATCCTTGCCCGTATCGGCCTGCGCAACGCTCGCCCGCGCGATCTGGCGCGCCTGCGCGATGCCCTGGGCGCCCTGCCCGAGCTGCAGAACGGCATGGCCGAACTGGAGGCGCCGCACCTGGCGCGCCTGGCCGCCATCGCCGGTACTTATCCGGAATTGTCCGGCCTGCTCGAACGGGCGGTCATCGACAATCCACCCGCAGTGATCCGCGACGGTGGTGTTCTGAAGACCGGCTACGACACCGAGCTGGACGAACTGCA
Organism: Pseudomonas fluorescens; assembly: GCF_902498185.1. Taxonomy (GTDB): domain Bacteria; phylum Pseudomonadota; class Gammaproteobacteria; order Pseudomonadales; family Pseudomonadaceae; genus Aquipseudomonas; species Aquipseudomonas fluorescens_BS. The sequence continues at coordinate 45,060 of NZ_CABVIX010000003.1, forward strand.
GTCCATGAGCGAGAACGCCGGCCAGTTCCTCATTGACCTGGAGGCGCGGGAAAAGGCCCGCACCGGCCTTGCCAACCTGAAGGTGGGCTACAACCGCGTGCACGGCTACTTCATCGAGCTGCCGAGCAAGCAGGCCGAGCAGGCGCCAGGCGACTATATCCGGCGCCAGACGCTCAAGGGTGCCGAGCGCTTCATCACCCCCGAGCTCAAGGCGTTCGAGGACAAGGCGCTATCGGCCAAGAGCCGCGCCCTGGCGCGTGAAAAAATGCTCTATGACGCGCTGCTCGAAAACCTCATCGGTCACCTGGCACCCCTGCAGGATACCGCTGCGGCGCTGGCCGAGCTGGATGTGCTGAGCAACCTGTCCGAACGTGCGCTGACGCTGGACCTGAACTGCCCAGGCTTTGTCGACGAGCCTTGCCTGCGCATCGAACAAGGCCGGCACCCGGTCGTCGAGCAGGTCCTGACCACACCGTTCGTGGCCAACGACCTGACACTCGACGACAGCACGCGCATGCTGGTCATCACCGGCCCCAACATGGGCGGTAAATCGACCTACATGCGCCAGACAGCGCTGATCGTGCTCATGGCGCACATCGGCAGCTTCGTGCCGGCAGCGCGCTGCGAGCTTTCGCTGGTCGATCGCATCTTCACCCGAATTGGCTCCAGCGATGACCTGGCGGGCGGCCGCTCGACCTTCATGGTCGAGATGAGCGAAACCGCCAACATCCTGCACAATGCCACCGATCGCAGCCTGGTGCTGATGGACGAAGTGGGCCGCGGCACCAGCACCTTCGACGGCCTGTCACTGGCCTGGGCAGCCGCCGAGCGCCTGGCCAAGCTGCGCGCCTACACGCTGTTCGCCACACATTACTTCGAGCTCACGGTGTTGCCGGAGAGCGAGCCGTTGGTGGCCAACGTGCACCTGAGCGCCACCGAGCACAAGGAGCGCATCGTCTTCCTGCACCATGTGCTCCCAGGGCCCGCCAGCCAGAGCTATGGCCTGGCGGTGGCGCAGCTCGCTGGCGTCCCGGGGCCGGTGATCCAGCGCGCACGCGAGCACCTGGGTCGCCTGGAAACCGCCAGCCTGCCGCAGGATGCACCGCTTGCTGCCGGGGGCGCGCCCAATGTCCCGCACCAGAGTGATCTGTTCGCCAACCTGCCGCATCCGGTCATCGACAAGCTTGGCAAGGTGGACATCGACAACCTGACCCCCCGTCAAGCTATCGAAATGCTCTATGCACTGAAGACTCTGTTATAACGCGCCGACACACAAGCTGATAGAATCCCGCGCGGTTTGCCGGTGCTGCAGGCTCCTAGCCTGGCCTGCAGCCACACCTGTACACCGCGCTGCCCTGTAAGGATGGGCACGCTGCCGTAGCCTGAGGAGAGAATTAGAAATGACCTTCGTCGTCACCGACAACTGCATCAAGTGCAAGTACACCGACTGCGTAGAAGTGTGTCCGGTGGACTGCTTCTACGAAGGGCCGAACTTCCTGGTCATTCACCCGGATGAGTGCATCGACTGTGCACTGTGCGAGCCTGAGTGCCCTGCCCAAGCCATTTTCTCGGAAGATGAGGTGCCTGCCGGCATGGAGAACTTCATCGAGCTGAACACCGAGCTGGCTGAGATCTGGCCGAATATCACCGAGAAGAAGGATGCCCTGCCAGACGCTGAAGAGTGGGATGGCAAGCCTGGCAAGATCGCCGACCTGGAACGTTGAATTTCAGCGTTTCACTTTAAAGGCCCCTCGCGGGCCTTTTTCATTTTCTGCAGACAAAAAAAGGGGCGGTATGACCCGCCCACATTTTTTTCCGTAGTCCCTGTAGTCCTTGCTCATCATCCTGATGAATCGCATCCTGCGATGTCCCTGGCCGTCATCCTTGAAAGCCCGTGTCAGTCCGTAGACACAGTTCAGATACTAGCGATTCCACCGCCCCGGACAAGCGCAAAACCTCTCAAGAAGCTTCCAGAGCCACACCTACCCATTTTCTAGAAGCCTATAAAAAACAGCGACTTAGTAAAAATACACGGCTGGAAACGCTAATGATTTACTCATCCTTGCTGTAATGACTTACACAACGAGTAAGCGATCACCTACAGGAAATGCAACCAAGGTAGCGGATGAAACGCTTCCTCCGGAAACAAAAACGCCCCGAATTCATCGAGGCGTCTTGCGCAGCAGGGGCCGTTACTGGAACAGCGACTCGCTGGACAGGCCATTCTTTTCAAGAATCTCGCGAAGGCGCTTGAGGCCCTCGACCTGGATCTGCCGCACCCGCTCGCGGGTAAGGCCGATTTCCAGTCCTACATCTTCAAGCGTGCTGCTCTCATGCCCGCGCAGCCCAAAGCGGCGGATCACCACTTCGCGTTGCTTGTCGGTCAGCTCTCCCAGCCATTGATCGATACTCTGGGACAGGTCATCGTCCTGTAGCAGCTCGCAAGGATCGGTAGGTCTGTCGTCGGTCAGGGTATCAAGCAGGGTCTTGTCGGAGTCCGGGCCCAGGGACACGTCCACCGAAGAGACACGCTCGTTGAGCCCGAGCATGCGCTTGACCTCGGCAACCGGCTTTTCCAGCAGGCTGGCGATTTCTTCAGGAGAGGGTTCATGGTCGAGCTTCTGGGTGAGTTCACGCGCTGCCCGCAGGTAGACGTTGAGCTCCTTGACCACATGGATTGGCAGGCGGATGGTGCGGGTCTGGTTCATGATCGCCCGCTCGATGGTCTGGCGGATCCACCAGGTCGCATAGGTCGAGAAACGGAACCCACGCTCGGGATCGAACTTCTCCACGGCGCGGATCAGCCCCAGGTTGCCTTCCTCGATCAGGTCGAGCAGGGACAGGCCCCGGTTCACATACCGCCGTGCAATCTTCACCACCAGCCGAAGGTTGCTCTCGATCATGCGTTTACGCCCGGCCGCATCACCCCGTTGCGACAGCCGCGCGAAATACACTTCCTCTTCTGGCGACAGAAGAGGCGAAAAACCGATTTCATTGAGATAAAGCTGGGTAGCATCAAGTGCACGAGTGTAGTCGATGTACTTGTGCTGCTTGAGCGACGAGCCTTGTTTGGCCCTGGTCCGAACCGAAGGTACAGCAGGTTCGTCTGACACCACATCCGTTTCCAAAACGATGCCCGTCTCCATCAGGAGAACGTCATCGTCGATGTCAAACTCCGGCACTTCTTTACTGAGAGCCATTGTTATAGTCCTTTGCTGAGTTCGAACTCAGACTCAAGCGGCGCCTATTTCCCTGGCAGCGCTGAAGCCTGTCCCCTCCATGTCAGGAACAGGTCAGGAACAAATCAACGGCTTGGCAGAAACTGCAGTGGATCGACGGGTTTACCCTGGCGGCGAATCTCGAAATGCAGCTTCACCCGATCCGCGCCCGTGGAACCCATCTCGGCAATAGTCTGACCAACCTTGACTTGCTGCCCCTCCCGAACCAAAAGCCTGCGGTTGTGGCCGTAGGCACTGACATAGGTATCGCTGTGCTTGATGATGATCAGCTCGCCGTAGCCCCGCAAGCCACTCCCGGCGTAAACCACTGATCCATTTGCAGCAGCAAAAACAGGCTGTCCCAAATCACCCGCGATATCAACGCCTTTATTCAAACTACCGTTTGAAGCAAATTTGCCAATTACCACGCCGTTTGCGGGCCACACCCATCCCCCGGCGGATCGCTCTGCAGCGGGCACCTGAGCTGAAGCGGCTGGCGTGGCAATGGCTACTTTTGACGCCGATTTGCTGGCGCTGGAAACAGGGGTTGACGTAGTGGCCACTGGCCGACGAATGACGGTTGTCGTGCTCGATGACGAAGGCCCGGAGACCACCGTGGTGCTCCCTCCCGCCCCGCTGCTGAAGCGTATCGGCTGGCCTGGCCGGATGGTGTACGGCGCAGGGATGCCATTGCGTGCGGCCAGCTCCTTGTAGTCCCAGCCATAGCGGAACGCGATGGAGAACAACGTGTCCCCCGGCCGGACAACGTATTGCCCCGAGGTCACCGTCGGGCGCTTGGGCGCCGCGCTGTTGCGGTCGACTACCCGCGCACCGCCGGAGGGGGTGCTGGAGCAGCCGGCCAGCAGCATGCCCGTGGCCAGTGCAATCACCAGAAGCCTGAAGCTCGATCGATCCCTGCGCTGCTGAATGATTGTATGCCCCACCCGCCGCTTCCTCTCATGGTGACTTTACGAAGTGCAATATTGTTTCAATGGCCCCGCCAGATAGACAGGGCAACGCTTGGAGAATTCGCAGTCGCTGTAAATATTAACGGCGCCGGTCAGGCCAGGGGCCCGTTGAGCAGGGGCACGAATCGCACGGCGCCCAGCACTCGCCGCGAGAAACCTTGCTCTTCGCGCACGATGAGCATCAGGTGCTGCAGCTCCCCCGCCGCGCCGACCGGAATCACCATGCGCCCTCCAGGCGCAAGCTGATCCAGCAGGGCCTGCGGTACCTCAGGCGCGACTGCGGTGACGATGATGCCGTTATAGGGCGCCAGCGCCGGCCAGCCCTCGCAGCCATCGCCCCAGCGAAACACCACGTTGCGCAGGTTCAGTTCGACCAGGCGCTCCTTGGCGCGGTCCTGCAGGACCTTGATCCGCTCCACCGAGAACACTCGCTCGACCAGTTGGGCGAGGATCGCGGTCTGGTAGCCGGAACCCGTGCCGATCTCCAGCACCTTGTCCAGCGGGCCGGCCTCGAGCAGCAACTCGCTCATGTGCGCGACCATGAAGGGTTGCGAGATGGTCTGGTTGTGCCCGATGGGCAACGCGGTGTCTTCGTAGGCGCGGTGCGCCAGGGCTTCGTCGACGAACAGGTGGCGCGGCGTACGGCGCAGCACGTCGAGTACCTGGGGGCTCGACACGCCCTCCTCCATCAGGCGCTGGATCAGGCGCTCGCGGGTGCGCTGGGAAGTCATGCCGATGCCACGGCGCAGCAGGTCGTCCTGTTCACGCTTCACAACAGCCCCTCCAGCCAGCCGTCGAAACGCTCGAACGCATCACTGAAGGTACGGTCGAGCTGCAACGGGGTGATCGACACATAGCCCTGCATCACTGCATGAAAATCGGTGCCGGGCCCGCCATCCTCGGCGTCCCCGGCCACCGCGATCCAGTAGCCTTCCTTGCCCCGCGGATTGACCACCCGCGTGGGCGCGGCAGCCCGGGCCCGATGTCCCAGGCGGGTCAGCTGGATGCCGCGGATGTGCTCCAGCGGCAGGTTAGGGATGTTCACGTTCAGCACGGTGCGCGCAGGCAGCTCGAGGCGTGACTGCGCCTCCACCAGGCGACGGGCGATGTGCGCCGCCGTCGGCAGGTTGTCCGGCAGCCGCGACACCAGCGAAAAGGCCAGCGAGGTGCCGCCCAGGAAGCGTCCCTCCAGCGCTGCGGCAACGGTACCCGAATACAGCACGTCATCGCCCAGGTTGGCGCCCAGGTTGATGCCCGACACCACCATCTCGGGGGTCGGCTCAAGCAGGCCGTTCAACCCAAGGTGCACGCAATCGGTTGGCGTACCGTTGAGGCTGATGAAGCCGTTGGCCAGGGTCTGCGGGCACAGAGGCCGGTCGAGCGTCAGCGAGCTGCCGGCGCCACTTTTGTCTTGATCCGGGGCGATGACCACGCAATCGGCATAATCCGCCAGCGCGGCATGCAACGCGGCGAGTCCGGGTGCGGTCACACCGTCGTCATTCGAAATCAGAATACGCATGGGCTGTCCGTCTGCCCTGCAGGCACCAGATCGACAAGCTCGCGCACCACGACGGTGGCGAAGCATCCGGCCGGCAGGACGAATTGCAGTTGCAGGATATCAGGCTCCGGATAATGCCACGTCAGCTCACCAATAGGGAGCCGCAGTATGCGGCGTTCGTGACCCATGCCCGCCCGGGCCAACCACTGGCACAGTGCCGAATTTTCATCGCCAATTCGCTGTTCCACCAGCGCCGTCACGCCCTGCGTGGGTGTAGGACCCTCGCCCCACAGCGGCCCCGTCGGGTGCAAGTCGAGAATGGCCAGGCGAGGATCGGAACATTCCTGCACACCTGCGGGAAAGAAACTACGGCTGTCGGTGAACGCCAGCAGATCGCCGACCTGCGCCGTGTGCCAGCTACCCTCGGCAACCCGCGCCGCGAGCACCTGGTTGAAGAGATGGCTGCGCGCGGTCGAGAGCAGGCGCGAACGCACGTTGCGCTGCTCGGGAAGGGCTGCACGGGCGGCCCAGTCGCGGGCATCGACGAGGTTGCCGCCGGCATGGCCGAAGCGCTGGCTGCCGAAGTAGTTCGGCACGCCCTGCTGCTTGATCTGCGCAAGGCGGGCATCCAGCGCCTGGTGATCCGCGGCCAGGGCGGTGAGACGCAGGGTGAAGCCGTTGGCGGAATGGGCGCCACGCTGGAGTTTGCGCGAGTGGCGCACCTGCTTGAGGATGCGCAGGCTGGCGTCTTCGGCGCGCGACAGGTCAGGGTCGGCCTTGCCGGGCAGATGCAGGCTGAACCACTGACGGGTCAGCGCCTGACGGTCCTTGAGACCGGCATAGCTGATGTTGCGCAGCGGCACGCCTGACGCCCGCGCCAGCCGCCGGGCCGCTTCTTCGGTATTGAGCTCGCGCTTTTCGACCCACAGCCACAGGTGCTCGCCTTGCCCCGACAGCGGGATGTCCAGCACCTCGTCGACCTGGAAGTCTTCGGCGACCGCCTTGAGCACGGCGGTGCCCAGCGCTTCGCCGCAGGCACGCGGCCCCAGCAGTTCGAATTCGGTCATGCTGGCAGCAGCAGGGCAACCGCGTGCACGGCGATACCCTCCTCGCGACCGGCGAAGCCCAGCTTCTCGGTGGTGGTGGCCTTGACGTTGACCTGGTCGAGTTCGACGTTCAGGTCCTGGGCGATCAGCTGGCGCATGGTTTCGATGTGCGGGGCCATCTTCGGCGCCTGGGCAACGATGGTGGCGTCGACATTGCCAACCTTCCAGCCCTTGGCCAGGACCACCTTGACCACATGGCGCAGCAACACGCGGCTGTCGGCACCCTTGAACTGCGGATCGGTGTCGGGAAAATGCTTGCCGATATCGCCCAGCGCAGCGGCGCCCAGCAGTGCGTCGCTCAGGGCGTGCAATACGACATCGCCGTCGGAGTGGGCAAGCAGGCCGGATTTGTGCGCGATGCGCACGCCGCCCAAGGTAATGAAATCGCCATCCGTGAAGCGGTGCACATCGTAGCCGTGGCCAATACGCATAGAAAAACGCCCTGATTGAGTCAGGGCGTGATTCTACCTGCTTTGCCCCGCCTTGGGCGGGCTTTGTCCGCCTACAGGCGCCCCAGCGCCACAGCGTGATGGCGCAGGTGCTCATCGATGAAGCTGGCGATGAAGCAGTAGCTGTGGTCGTAGCCTGGCTGCAAACGCAGGGTCAGCTCATGGCCACCTTTCTTCGCGGCCTGCTCCAGTGCCTCGGGCTTGAGCTGGGTGACCAGGAAATCATCGCGGTCACCCTGGTCCACCAGCAGCGGCGGACACTGCCCGGCCGGGGTCTCGGCCAGCAGCACGCTGGCATCCCATTCGCGCCAGCGCGCACGGTCGTCTCCCAGGTAACGGGAAAATGCCTTCTCGCCCCACGGGCAATCCAGCGGATTGCAGATGGGCGAGAACGCTGACACCGAGCGGTAGCGCCCAGGGTTGCGCAGCGCCGACACCAACGCGCCATGCCCGCCCATGGAGTGGCCACTGATGCTGCGCTGATCCGAGGCCGGGAAGTGCGCCTCGATCAATGCGGGCAACTCGGCCACCACGTAGTCGTGCATGCGGTAGTGCTTGGCCCACGGCTGCTGGGTGGCATTGAGATAGAAGCCAGCCCCCTTGCCGAAGTCCCACGCGCCGTCCGGGTCTCCGGGCACCTGTTCGCCGCGCGGGCTGGTGTCCGGAGCCACGATGATCAGCCCAAGCTCCGCGGCAAGCCGATGGGCGCCTGCCTTCTGCATGAAGTTCTCGTCCGTACAGGTCAGGCCGCTGAGCCAGTAGAGCACCGGCAGCTTCTCACCCTGCTCGGCCTGAGGCGGCAGGTACACGGCGAACACCATGTCGCAGCCCAGTGTCTGCGAAGGATGCCTGTAGCGTTTGTGCCAGCCGCCGAAGCTTTTCTGGCAAGAGATGTTTTCCAGGCTCATGACTGACCTCAGAAGTGGATCACGCTGCGGATGCTCTTGCCTTCGTGCATCAGGTCGAAGGCCTTGTTGATGTCCTCCAGGCCCATGGTATGGGTGATGAAGGTATCCAGCGGGATCTCGCCGGTTTCAGCCATGGCCACGTAGCTTGGCAGTTCGCTGCGGCCTCGCACGCCGCCGAACGCCGAACCGCGCCAGACGCGGCCGGTCACCAACTGGAATGGCCGGGTGGCGATTTCCTGGCCAGCACCGGCGACGCCGATGATCACCGACTCGCCCCAGCCCTTGTGGCAGCACTCCAGCGCTGCGCGCATCAGCTGGACATTGCCGATGCACTCGAAGGAAAAGTCCACGCCGCCGTCGGTCAAGTCGACAATCACTTCCTGGATCGGACGGTCGTATTCCTTCGGATTGATGCAGTCGGTGGCGCCGAGCTGCTTGGCGATCTCGAACTTGGCCGGGTTGATGTCGATCGCGATGATCCGCGACGCCTTGGCCTTCACTGCGCCGATGATCGCCGACAGGCCGATGCCACCCAGGCCGAAGATGGCCACGGTGTCGCCCGGCTTGACCTTGGCGGTGTTGAGCACCGCACCGATGCCGGTGGTTACGCCACAGCCGAGCAGGCAGACCTTCTCGAGCGGGGCTTCTTTCTGGATCTTGGCAACGGAGATTTCCGGCAGCACGGTGTATTCGGAAAAGGTCGAGGTGCCCATGTAGTGGAACAGCTGCTGACCTTTGTAGGAGAAGCGCGTGGTGCCATCAGGCATCAGGCCTTTGCCCTGGGTGGCGCGGATCGCCTGGCACAGGTTGGTCTTGCCGGAGCGGCAGAATTTGCACTGGCCGCACTCGGGGGTGTACAGCGGGATCACATGGTCACCGACCGCCACCGAAGTGACGCCCTCGCCCACCGCCTCGACGATCGCGCCGCCTTCGTGGCCGAGAATCGATGGGAAGATGCCCTCCGGATCAGCGCCCGAGAGGGTATAGGCGTCGGTATGGCAGACACCGCTGGCGACTACCCGCAGCAGCACTTCTCCGGCCTTGGGCATGGCGACGTCGACTTCGACGATTTCCAGGGGTTTCTTGGCCTCGAAGGCGACAGCGGCACGGGACTTGATCATCAAAGGTCTCCAGGGTATGAGAATTCAGTCCCACAGTGTAATTCACCCGCTTTTGATGAATAATACGGCCAAACTCAAAACATTATTGCCGTACTGGGACAATCCATGAGTAATCGCTGGGAGGGTATCGACGAATTCGTTGCCGTGGCCGAGTCCGGCCAGTTCACGGCGGCGGCAGAGCGCCTGGGTGTGTCCTCCTCGCATGTCAGCCGGCAGATCGCCCGCCTGGAAGAGCGCCTGCAAACGCGCCTTCTGTACCGCAGTACGCGCCGGGTTACCTTGAGCGAAGCCGGACAGACCTTCCTGCAGCACTGCCAGCGCCTGCAGGATGGCCACGAGGAGGCGCTGCGTGCCATGGGTGACCTGGCCAGTGAACCCAAGGGCCTGCTGCGCATGACCTGCGCGGTGGCCTATGGCGAACGCTTCATCGTGCCACTGGTGACGCGCTTCATGGCGCTGTACCCGCAGTTGCGCATAGACGTCGAACTGAGCAACCGTTCGCTCGATCTCCTGCATGAAGGCATGGACCTGGCGATTCGCCTGGGGCGCTTGCAGGATTCGCGGCTGGTCGCCACTCGCCTGGCGCCCCGGCGCATGTACCTGTGCGCCTCGCCATCGTACCTGGAGCGCTATGGGCGGCCGCATAGCCTGTCGGAGCTGGCCCGTCACAACTGCCTGATCGGGAGCTCGGATATCTGGTCATTGCAGCAGCAAGGGCGGGAGTTGAGCCAGCGGGTGCAGGGCAACTGGCGCTGCAACAGTGGCCAGGCAGTGCTGGATGCCGCGTTGCAGGGCGTGGGCCTGTGTCAGCTGCCGGACTATTACGTGCGTGAGCATCTGCACAGCGGCGCACTGGTCTCATTGCTCGAGGCGCACCAGCCGCCCAATACCGCAGTCTGGGCGCTCTATCCGCAGCAGCGGCACCTGTCGCCGAAGGTCAGACGGCTGGTGGATTATCTGAAGGCCGGGTTGGCGGGGTTGCCGGAGTATCAGCAAGGCTGAAGAGATGTGCTGGATCAACTGGCCTCTTCGCGGGTAAACCCGCTCTCACAGGGATCGCACAGACTTCAGGCTCGGTGGAGATCCTGGGCGCGGATCTAGCCGCAAAGAGGCCGGCGCAGGATGACGATTTCAGCGCCTCCCAGCCCAGCGCTGCCTCAACCACTCCAGGTCTTCCGGCCGGGTGACCTTGATATTGTCGCTGCGCCCCTCGATCAGCCGCGGCGCCTGCCCGGACCATTCAATGGCCGAGGCCTCATCGGTAACCACCACATCGGACACGAGGCACTCGGCCAATGCCCGATGCAAGGCCCCAAGGCGGAACATCTGCGGCGTATAGGCCTGCCAGATGGTACTGCGGTCGACGGTGGCGCTGACACGGCCATTGCCATCGGCACGCTTGAGCGTGTCGCGGGCCTGGACCGCGAGCAGTCCACCCACCGGATCATCGGCCAGCTCCGCGAGCAAGCGGTCCAGGTCGCTGCGTGCCAGGTTCGGACGCGCGGCGTCGTGCACCAGCACCCAGTCGCTGTCCGCGGCACCCTGGGCATGCAACAGCAGGAGTGCGTTGAGCACCGAATCGGCACGCTGCTCACCGCCCGCGGCACGCTGGATGCGCGAGTCGCGGGCGCAACGCAGGCCGGGCCAGTACGGGTCTTGGTCAGCAATGCTGACAATCACCCCCTTGAGCGAGGGGTGATCGAGAAAACAGTCGAGGCTGTGCTCGAGAAGGGTCTGCCCGCCCAGTTGCAGGTACTGCTTGGGACGGTCGGCAGCCATGCGCGCGCCTACGCCCGCGGCAGGAATCACGGCCCAGAAGGCCGGCAAGGTCTGGGTCATTGTGGCAGCTGGTAGAGGGTCTCGCCCTCCTTCACCATCCCCAGCTCGTGGCGGGCCCGTTCTTCCACGGTTTCCATGCCTTTCTTCAACTCCAGGACCTCAGCATCGAGCACGCGGTTGCGCTCGAGCAGCCGCTCGTTCTCGGTGTGCTGTTCGGCAATCTGCTTCTGCAGGTCGGCCGCTTGCGCCAGGCTGCCGTTACCCACCCAGAGGCGGTACTGCAGGCCACCCAATAGCAGGAGCAGGATGAGAAACAACCAATAGGGACTGCGCATCACGTTATCCAGGGTTAAAGACCGCCGCACCGAAGCTTCCAGATGCAGGCTTCGGATAGCACGAAGCCTGGCCGAGGCCAGGCTTCATTGACAGAAACCTGCAAGAGGGTTCTGAACCTTCAATGGGACGAAGGTTCAGCCTGCCGCAGCTGCTGTCTTTTTACCATCTCTTGCTCAGGCGCGAAACTCGGCACGACCACGGTATACCGCCTTGGCACCCAGTTGCTCTTCGATGCGCAGCAGCTGGTTGTACTTGGACACGCGGTCGGAGCGGCACAGCGAACCGGTCTTGATCTGGCCGGCAGCAGTACCCACGGCCAGGTCGGCGATGGTGGAGTCTTCGGTTTCACCCGAACGGTGCGAGATGACCGCAGTGTAGCCGGCGGCCTTGGCCATCTGGATGGCTTCCAGGGTTTCGGTCAGCGAGCCGATCTGGTTGAACTTGATCAGGATCGAGTTACCGATGCCCTTGTCGATGCCTTCCTTGAGGATCTTGGTGTTGGTCACGAACAGGTCGTCGCCTACCAGTTGCACCTTCTCGCCGATCTTGTCGGTCAGGATCTTCCAGCCAGCCCAGTCGGACTCGTCCAGGCCGTCTTCGATCGAGATGATCGGGAAGCGCTCGGTAAGGCCCTTGAGGTAGTCGGCAAAGCCTTCGGCGTCGAACGACTTGCCTTCGCCAGACAGGTTGTACTTGCCGTCTTCGTAGAACTCGCTCGCGGCGCAGTCCAGGGCCAGGGTCACGTCGGTGCCCAGGGTGTAGCCGGCGTTGGCCACTGCCTCGGCGATCGCCGACAGGGCGTCTTCGTTGGAAGCAAGGTTTGGCGCGAAGCCACCTTCGTCACCCACGGCGGTGTTCAGGCCACGGGCCTTGAGCACGGCCTTGAGGTGGTGGAAGATTTCGGTGCCCATGCGCAGGCCATCGGAGAAGGTCTTGGCGCCGACTGGCTGGACCATGAACTCCTGGATATCCACGTTGTTGTCGGCGTGCTCGCCGCCGTTGATGATGTTCATCATCGGCACAGGCATCGAGTACTCGCCTGGAGTGCCGTTCAGGTTGGCGATGTGCGCGTACAGCGGCAGGTCTTGGTCCTGGGCGGCGGCCTTGGCGGCAGCCAGGGACACGGCGAGGATCGCGTTGGCGCCCAGCTTGGCCTTGTTCTCGGTACCGTCCAGTTCGATCATGGCGCGGTCGAGGGCTTTCTGGTCCGAAGGATCCTTGCCCAGCAGCAGGTCGCGGATCGGGCCATTGATGTTGCCGATGGCCTTCAGTACACCCTTGCCCATGTAACGGCTCTTGTCGCCATCACGCAGCTCGAGCGCTTCGCGCGAGCCGGTGGAAGCACCGGACGGCGCGCAAGCGCTGCCGATGATGCCGTTGTCGAGCAGTACGTCGGCTTCCACGGTGGGGTTGCCACGCGAATCGAGAACTTCACGACCTTTGATGTCGACTATTTTTGCCATTGTTGTAAGCACTCCGAAATTGACGAAAACAACGCAGCTTGGGAAATTCGGGCCGTTCACCAGGCGGATTTGCAAAGGGCAGGCCGGGTGAAGGCAGCCCCTGACCGGCAGGTCAGGGGTGGAACGGGCGGTACTTTACCCGAGAAAAGAGCTTTTATGCGGTTTCTACCGTCGGAAAACTCTTAACCAGGTCATCCAGTTGCTTGAGCTGGGTCAGGAATGGCTCCAGCTTGTCCAGGCGCAGGGCGCACGGACCGTCGCACTTGGCGTTGTCCGGATCCGGGTGGGCCTCGAGGAACAGCCCGGCCAGGCCTTGGCTGATGCCAGCCTTGGCAAGGTCGGTGACCTGCGCACGGCGGCCACCGGCCGAGTCCGAACGGCCGCCCGGCATCTGCAGGGCGTGGGTAACGTCGAAGAACACCGGGTACTCGAACTGCTTCATGATGCCAAAGCCGAGCATGTCCACGACCAGGTTGTTGTAGCCGAAGCTCGAACCACGCTCGCAGAGGATCAGTTGATCGTTACCGGCTTCCTCGCACTTGGCCAGGATATGTTTCATTTCCTGGGGCGCGAGGAACTGCGCCTTCTTGATATTGATCACCGCGCCGGTCTTGGCCATTGCCACCACCAGATCGGTCTGGCGCGAGAGGAAGGCGGGCAGCTGGATGATGTCGCAGACCTTGGCGACGGCCTCGGCCTGGAAAGGCTCGTGCACGTCGGTGATCACCGGGACCTTGAAGGTCTGCTTGATCTCTTCGAAGATCTTCATCCCCTCTTCCAGGCCCGGGCCACGGAAGGAGGTGACGGAGGAGCGGTTGGCCTTGTCGAAGCTTGCCTTGAACACGTACGGGATACCGAGCTTCTCGGTGACACGCACGTACTCTTCGCAGACCTTCATGGCCAGGTCACGGGATTCCAGCACGTTGACGCCGCCGAACAGCACGAACGGCTTGTCGTTGGCGATCTCGATGTTACCGACGCGAATGATCTTCTGGGTCATGGAGTCAGGCCTTGTTCTTCTGCGCAAGTGCCGCCTTGACGAAACCGCTGAACAGCGGATGACCGTCACGCGGCGTGGAGGTGAATTCCGGGTGGAACTGGCACGCGACGAACCAAGGATGATCCTTGGACTCGACCACTTCGACCAGGGCACCGTCACCGGAGCGGCCGGACACCTGCAGGCCGGCGTCCATCATCTGCGGCAGCAGGTTGTTGTTGACCTCGTAGCGGTGGCGGTGACGCTCGACGATCACATCCTTGCCGTAGCAGGCATGAACCTTGGAACCGCTGGAGAGCTGGCACTCCTGGGCGCCCAGGCGCATGGTGCCGCCCAGGTCGGACGCTTCGGTGCGGGTCTCGACGGCGCCGGTGGAGTCGGCCCATTCGGTGATCAGGCCGACTACCGGGTGGCCGCTGTTGCGGTCGAACTCGGTGGAGTTGGCGTCTTTCCAGCCCAGCACGTTACGGGCGAACTCGATGACCGCCACCTGCATGCCGAGGCAGATGCCCAGGTACGGCACCTTGTTTTCACGGGCGTACTGCACGGCAGTGATCTTGCCTTCGACACCGCGCAGGCCGAAACCGCCCGGTACCAGGATCGCGTCGACGCCTTCGAGCAGGCCGGTGCCCTGGTTCTCGATGTCTTCGGAGTCGATGTAGCGCAGGTTGACCTTGGTGCGGTTGCTGATGCCAGCATGGCTCATCGCTTCGATCAGCGACTTGTAGGCATCGAGCAGCTCCATGTACTTGCCGACCATGGCGATGGTGACTTCCTGCTCGGGGTTGAGCTTGGCATCGACCACCGCGTCCCACTCGGACAGGTCGGCGCTGTCGCACTGCAGGCCGAAACGCTCGACGACGAAATCGTCCAGGCCCTGGGAATGCAGGATGCCCGGGATCTTGTAGATGGTGTCGGCGTCTTCCAGCGCGATCACCGCACGCTCTTCGACGTTGGTGAACTGGGCGATCTTGCGGCGCGACGAGCTGTCGATCGGGTGATCGGAACGGCACACCAGCACGTCAGGCTGCAGGCCGATGGAGCGCAGCTCCTTGACCGAGTGCTGGGTAGGCTTGGTCTTGGTCTCGCCGGCGGTGGCGATGTACGGCACCAGGGTCAGGTGCATCAGCATCGCGCGCTTGGCGCCGACTTCGAAACGCAGCTGGCGGATGGCTTCGAGGAACGGTTGCGACTCGATGTCGCCCACGGTGCCGCCGATCTCGACCATGGCCACGTCGGCATCGCCGGCGCCCTTGATGATGCGGCGCTTGATCTCGTCGGTGATGTGCGGGATGACCTGGATGGTCGCGCCCAGGTAGTCGCCGCGGCGCTCCTTGCGCAGCACGTGCTCGTAGACGCGGCCAGTGGTGAAGTTGTTGTTCTGGGTCATGGTCGTGCGGATGAACCGCTCGTAGTGGCCCAGGTCAAGGTCGGTCTCTGCACCGTCGTGGGTGACGAACACTTCACCGTGCTGGAACGGGCTCATGGTGCCGGGATCGACGTTGATGTACGGATCCAGCTTGAGCATGGTGACCTTGAGCCCCCGCGCCTCCAGGATGGCCGCCAGGGAGGCCGAGGCAATGCCTTTCCCCAATGAAGAAACAACACCGCCCGTGACGAATATGTAGCGCGTCATGAAAAACCCTAGAAGTCTGCGTTAAAGCGGCCAGCGCCGCCGAGGTAAGCGAAGGAAGGCCGAAGCCCCCGATCACCAGCGTCAATCACAGTGCACCTTGAAAAACTGCCGCGTCTGGACAGACCGGGGGTCGTTGACCCGGCATGGAGCTCGCTAAACATTTTTAGAAAATCGCCCAGCAAAAAACTGCTTGGTAATCGGCAACTCCCGTGATTTCGATGAAAGCACAGAAGCTGTATCAAGAAGGGAGCGTAGTCTACCCGAATGTGCCTTTCATCTCAAACCTTGCGCGCTGGTCGGCGGCTCCCAGTGCAACTGCCACTCACCCTGGCTCAGCACAGGCAGATTGCCCACCGCCAGCAGCCAATCCCCCTGAAACAGCAGTGGCAGACGGCCGCGGGCAAAGTGCGGCACCTGCAATTCGTTGAGCAGGCGCTTGAGGTCACGCCGCCCTCGCCCACCCATCTGCAGGCTTTCGCCACCCTGGCGGTAGCCGATGCAAAGCGGCCCCTGAGGCAGATTGCCGCTGAGCCGCACGCTGCCATTGCCCGGCAGTACCAGCGGCACGCGTGGATCAGGCCAAGGTACCTGACCCGCGGGTGACTGCAGCCACTCCCCGGCCAGCCACCAGATACGCTGATGGCTGCGCTGCAGCAGGCCGTCTGTCAGGCACCACAGCGGCTGGGCGTCCTGGGCAGCGTCGCGCAGCGCCTCCCAGCCTGCCCAGTGCCGGCTGTCGGGCAGCCGGGTGCGCCCCGCCAGCCAATGCTGCAAGGCGTTGCGTTGGCGGGCCGGGGACAGCGCGGACAGCGCGGGAAGCTGCAGCGAGTCAAGTTTCAGCCAGTCGTAGGGGCTCGCGGTGCTGGCCTGGGCGAGGTCGGCGCAGGCCAGTTCGTCGAGCAGCCCCAGCGCTTCGCCCAGATGCTCGGCGCTGCGCGCAAGGGTCTGCGTCGCCTGGGGCCAGCGTTGCTGCAGCACCGGGACCACATGATGACGCAGGTAATTGCGGGCATGCTCGGTATCGGCGTTGGACGGGTCTTCGATCCAGCGCAGGCCATGTGCCCGCGCATAGTCCTGCAGTTGCGACCGCGACAGGCCCAGAAGCGGCCGAACCAGCGCACCCTGCCCTAGCGACCGTTCGCCTGGCATGCCGGCCAGGCCGCGCACGCCAGCGCCCCGCAGCAGCTGCAGCAGCAGGGTTTCGGCCTGGTCGTCGCGGTGCTGGCCGGTGAACAGCACCGCGTCGGGGACCATCGCGTCGACGAATGCTGCGTAGCGGGCGTTGCGGGCAGCTTGTTCAAGACTGGCGCCGGGTGCGACCTGAACATGGAGGACACGCAACTCCACACCCAGCTCATCGCATACCTGCTGACAGTGGGCAGGCCAGGCATCGGCGGCCGCTTGCAGGCCGTGGTGGACATGCAATGCACGCAGGGTCGGTGTCTGGTGTTGCAGGCGGTGATGCGCCAGGAGGTGCAGCAGGACAGTGGAGTCGAGGCCGCCGGAAAAGGCAATGTACCAGGCGGGCGCGTCGAGCCAGGGAGTGAGGTCGATCATGGAAACCCCGGTAAAACGATGCAGGGTCCGGCTTGCCAGCGAAAAGGCTGGCCTGGACACAGCAAGTGTATGGCCCGGCTTCGCCGGGTTCGCTGGCACCGGCACAGCAGATTTCATGGGAGGAAGCTTGAACTGGAGCATGGAGCCTGCAGAGATGGGCGGGCAAGCCCATCTCCCTGGCAGTATTACAGGCCGTAGCTCATCAGGCGGTCGTAACGGCGCTTGAGCAGTGCTTCATGATCGAACTTGCCCAGCATGTCGAGCTGCTGGACCAGTTCGGCACGGATGCTCTCGGCCATGGCCGCCGGGTTGCGGTGCGCGCCGCCCAGCGGCTCGCCGATGACCTGGTCGACGATACCCAGGCTGCTCAGGCGCTCGGCGGTCACGCCCATGGCTTCGGCGGCATCCGGGGCCTTCTCGGCGGTCTTCCACAGAATCGAGGCACAGCCTTCAGGCGAAATCACCGAGTAGGTGGAGTACTGAAGCATGTTCAGCTGGTCGCAGACACCAATGGCCAACGCACCACCCGAACCACCTTCGCCAATGACGGTGGCGATGATCGGGGTCTTGAGGCGCGCCATGACGCGCAGGTTCCAGGCAATGGCTTCGCTCTGGTTGCGTTCTTCGGCATCGATGCCTGGGTAGGCGCCCGGGGTGTCGATGAAGGTCAGGATCGGCATCTTGAAACGCTCGGCCATTTCCATCAGGCGGCAAGCCTTGCGATAGCCCTCGGGGCGCGGCATGCCGAAGTTGCGGCGAACCTTCTCGCGCACTTCACGGCCCTTCTGGTGGCCGATGACCATGACCGCGCGGCCGTCGAGGCGTGCAGTGCCGCCAACGATCGCGGCGTCATCGGAGAAATGACGGTCGCCGTGCAGCTCTTCGAATTCGGTGAAGATGTGCTGCAGGTAGTCCAGGGTGTACGGGCGGCGCGGGTGACGGGCCAGGCGGGCGATCTGCCAGCTGGTCAGGCTGCCGAAGATGCTTTCGGTCAGGGCGCTGCTCTTGTCTTGCAGACGGCCGATCTCATCGCCGATGTTCAGCGAATTGTCGTTACCAACCAGGCGAAGCTCTTCGATCTTGGCTTGCAGGTCGGCGATCGGCTGTTCGAAATCCAGGAAATTCGGGTTCATAGGCATCCGTCTAGGGTCGACGGCCAGGCGGCCGGCCGGTTGATCCGTTTGGCGCCCTACCTTAAGGGATCAGGCGCATTCAGGTCGAGATTAAAAATTCATCGATATTGCAAAAAGACGTTCTCACGCCCGAACTGGTCACGCAGGGCCTGAATCAAGCCATCAGCCGGGTCGATTCGCCAGGTTTCGCCAAACTGCAGCATGGCCCGCGCATCGCTGCCGGTGTATTCCAGGGTGATCGGGCAGGCGCCGCGATGGCGGGTGAACAGCTCGCCCAGCCAGTTCAGCCGGTCGCCCTTGAGCGCATCGCGGCTCACCTTGAGGCGCAGGCTCTCGGCAAGGTTGGTGCGTGCATCTTCCATGCTCATCACCCGCTTGACCCGCAGGCGCAGGCCACCGGAGAAATCATCGTTGCTGACCTCGCCCTCGACCACCACCATCGCGTCAGTCTGCAGCAGGGCCTGGGCGGCCATGAAGGAATCGGCGAACAGCGAGGCCTCGATCCTTCCCGAGCGGTCGTCAAGGGTGACAAAGCCCATCTTGTCGCCCTTCTTGTTCTTCATCACTCGCAGGGCAATGATCATCCCCGCGACCGTCTGGGTATCACGCGCAGGCTTGAGGTCGATGATGCGCTGGCGGGCAAAGCGGCGGATCTCGCCTTCGTATTCATCGATCGGGTGACCGGTGAGGTACAGGCCAAGGGTGTCCTTCTCGCCGCGCAGACGCTCCTTGAGGGTCAGTTCGCGCGCCTTGCGGTGGTTGGCATAGACATCGGCATCCGCTTCCACGAACAGCCCGCCAAACAGGTCGGCATGGCCACTGTCGGCGGTCCGCGCGGTCTGCTCGGCGGACTTGATCGCCTCTTCCAGGGCAGCCAGCAGTACCGCGCGATTGATGTCGATATTGGCCTGGTAGGCCTTGATCTCGTCGAAGAAGAATGGCCCGAGA
Source organism: Pseudomonas fluorescens (assembly GCF_902498185.1). Classification (GTDB taxonomy): domain Bacteria; phylum Pseudomonadota; class Gammaproteobacteria; order Pseudomonadales; family Pseudomonadaceae; genus Aquipseudomonas; species Aquipseudomonas fluorescens_BS. Next base: position 64,177 of record NZ_CABVIX010000003.1, read on the forward strand.
CGGTCGAGCGCGCCGCTGCGGATCAGCGCATCGAGCGTGCGCTTGTTGATGCGCTTGAGGTCGACACGGTCGCAGAAGTCGAACAGGTCGCTGAACGGACCGCCCTCGGCACGCGCCTCGACGATCGCCTCCACCGGGCCCTCGCCGACGCCCTTGATGGCGCCCAGGCCGTAGACGATCCGGCCATCCTCGTTGACGGTGAACTTGTACTCGGAGTTGTTCACGTCCGGCGCATCGAGGCGCAGCTTCATGTTGCGCACTTCTTCGATCAGCACCACGACCTTGTCGGTGTTGTGCATGTCGGCAGACAGTACCGCGGCCATGAACGGCGCCGGGAAGTGGGTCTTGAGCCAGGCGGTCTGGTAAGAGACCAGGCCATAGGCGGCCGAGTGGGACTTGTTGAAGCCGTAGCCGGCGAACTTTTCCACCAGGTCAAAGATGTTGCCCGCCAGCTCCCCATCGATGCCGTTGTTCGCACAACCCTCGATGAAGCCGCCGCGCTGCTTGGCCATCTCCTCGGGCTTCTTCTTGCCCATCGCCCGGCGCAGCATGTCCGCGCCGCCAAGGGTGTAGCCCGCCATCACCTGGGCGATCTGCATCACCTGTTCCTGGTACAGGATGATGCCGTAGGTCGGCGCCAGTACCGGCTGCAGGCCGTCGTACTGGTAGTCGGGGTGCGGATAGGCCAGCTCGGCGCGGCCGTGCTTGCGGTTGATGAAGTCGTCCACCATGCCCGATTGCAGCGGGCCCGGGCGGAATAGCGCCACCAGTGCGATAAGGTCTTCGAGGCAGTCGGGCTTGAGCTTCTTGATCAGCTCCTTCATGCCGCGCGATTCAAGCTGGAACACGGCCGTGGTCTCGGCGCGCTGCAACAGCTCGAAGGTCCGCTTGTCATCGAGCGGGATGAAGTCGATGTTCAGGTCATCGAGGCCCTGCTTGGCCTGCTCGCGGTTGATGGTCTCCATCGCCCACTTGATGATGGTGAGCGTACGCAGGCCAAGGAAGTCGAACTTCACCAGGCCCGCGGCCTCGACGTCATCCTTGTCGAACTGGGTCACCAGGCCGCCGCCCTCTTCGTCGCAGGCAATCGGCGAGAAATCGGTCAGCTTGGTCGGCGCGATCACCACGCCACCGGCGTGCTTGCCGGTACCCCGGCAGACGCCTTCGAGCTTGAGCGCCATGTCCCAGATCTCGCGGCCGTCCTCGTCGCTCTTGAGGAAGTCGCGCAGCACTTCCTCCTGCTCGTAGGCTTTCTCGAGGGTCATGCCGACTTCGAAGGGGATCATCTTCGACAGGCGGTCGGCCAGGCCATAGGACTTGCCCTGCACCCGCGCCACGTCACGCACCACTGCCTTGGCGGCCATGGTGCCGAAGGTGATGATCTGGCTGACCGCATTGCGGCCATAGGCGTCGGCCACGTACTCGATGACCCGGTCGCGGCCGTCCATGCAGAAGTCGACGTCGAAGTCGGGCATCGAGACCCGTTCAGGGTTGAGGAAGCGCTCGAACAGCAGGTCGTAGGCCAGCGGGTCGAGGTCGGTGATCTTCAACACGTAGGCGACCAGCGAGCCCGCGCCCGAACCCCGGCCTGGGCCCACCGGCACGCCGTTGTTCTTGGCCCACTTGATGAAGTCCATGACGATCAGGAAGTAACCGGGGAAGCCCATCTGGATGATGATATCCAGCTCGAACTTCAGGCGGTCCAGGTAGACCTGGCGCTTTTCCTCGTAGTTCGGCGTGGTCTCCCTGGGCCACAGCACGGCGAGGCGCTCTTCGAGGCCCTCGTGAGACACATGACGCAGGTAGTCATCGATGCCCATGCCGTTGGGTGTCGGGAAATCAGGCAGGAAGTGCTTGCCCAGCTGCACTTCGATGTTGCAGCGCTTGGCAATCTCGACCGTGTTTTCCAGCGCCTCGGGCAGGTCGCTGAACAGCTCGGCCATTTCTTCCGCGCTCTTGAGGTACTGCTGGTCGCTGAAGTTGCGCGGGCGGCGCGGGTCGTCCAGTACCCTGCCCTCGCCGATGCAGACGCGGGTTTCATGGGCGTCGAAGTCGGTCTGCTTGAGAAAACGCACATCGTTGGTGGCGACCAGTGGCGCGCCCAGCCGGTCGGCCAGGGCCACGGCGGCATGCAGGTACTGCTCGTCGCCGGCACGGTTGGTGCGCTGCACTTCCACGTAGAAACGATCGCCGAACATGGCCATCCAGTCGCGCAGCAGCGACTCGGCCTCCTCGGGGTCGTTGCCGAGCAAGGCCATGCCGATATCGCCTTCGCGCGCCGCGGACAGGGCGATCAACCCTTCGCTGGCAGGGGCGATCCATTCGCGCTCGAGAATCACCAGGCCATTGCGCTGGCCCTCGACCCATCCCCGGGAGATCAATTCGGTCAGGTTGCGATAGCCCTTGGCATTCATCGCCAGCAAACAGATGCGCGAGAGCGGCGCGTCGGGGTCCGTGCCGGCCAGCCACAGGTCGGCGCCGCAGATCGGCTTGATGCCTGCGCCCATGGCCGTCTTGTAGAACTTCACCAGCGAGCACATGTTGCTCTGGTCGGTGATCGCCACCGCCGGCATGCCCATCGCGGCCAGGGCCTTGGCCAGCGGTTTGATCCGCACCAGGCCGTCGACCAGCGAGAACTCGGAATGCACGCGGAGGTGAACGAAGGAAACCGACATGGATGATCCTATAGCAGCACAAGACAACAAGGCCCGGATTGTACCGGGCCCCGAACAAAACAGCAGCCGCCCTTCGACGGCGGGATGAAGTCAGAACTCGAGCAGTGAGCCGATCAGGCCTTCACGGGCCTCATAGGCTGCCCGTACCGGCGCGAACGAACGCCGATGAATGGGCGTGGGGCCCAGGCGAGCCAGGGCTTCGAGGTGCACAGGCGTGGAATAGCCCTTGTGCCCGCCGATGCCATAGCCGGGGTAGATCAACTCGAAAGCGCTCATCTCCCGGTCGCGGCTGACCTTGGCCAGGATGGAGGCCGCAGCGATCGCCGGCACCTTGCTGTCGCCCTTGATCACGGGTGCCGAGGGCACCGCCAGCTTGGGGCAACGGTTGCCATCGATCAGCGCAAGCTTCGGGATGATCGACAAACCCTCGACCGCGCGCTGCATGGCAAGCATGGTCGCGTGGAGGATGTTCAGCTTGTCGATCTCCTCGACTTCGGCCCGGGCAATGCAGAAGCTCAAGGCCTTCTCGCAGATTTCCTCGAACAGCAGCTCGCGCCGCGCCTCGGTGAGTTTCTTGGAGTCGTTCAGGCCCAGGATCGGGCGCGCAGGATCAAGGATGACCGCTGCAGTGACCACGGCGCCGCAGAGCGGTCCGCGGCCCACTTCATCGACCCCGGCGACCAGGTCTTCGACCAGGTTGAAGTCCAGTCCTATCTGCATCTAGCGGGCCCCCAGCAGTGCCAGTACCGCCTCGGCCGCCTGGTTGGAGGCGTCGCGGCGCAAGGTACGGTGAATCTGGTCGAAGCCTTCGGTCTGCTGCGCGCCATCGGTCACGAGGGGCGCCAGGGCCTGGGCCAGCGCTTCGCTGGTGGCCGCATCCTGCAGCAGCTCAGGCACCAGCTGACGCTGGGCAAGCAGGTTGGGCAGCGACACGTAGGGGCTTTTTACCATGCGCTTGAGAATCCAGAAGGTCAGCGGCGCCAAACGGTAGGCCACCACCATCGGACGCTTGAACAACAAGGCTTCCAGCGTTGCAGTCCCCGAGGCGATGAGCACTGCGTCGCAGGCAGCCAGGGCCTGGTGCGACTGGCCATCGAGCAGGGTCACAGGCAGGTCTCGTCCCTCCAGCATCTGTTCCAGCTGGGCACGCCGCGTCGGGTTGGCGCAAGGCGACACGAAACGTACACCCGGCACCAGCGTGCGCAAGCGCTCGGCGGCGTCCAGGAACAAAGCGCCCAGGCGCCCGACTTCGCCGCCGCGGCTGCCCGGCATCAGGGCCACCAGCGGTCCCTCGGACAAACCGAGGACGGCACGTGCGGCCCGCCGGTCGGCATCGAGCGGGATGGTGTCGGCCAGCGGGTGGCCGACAAACCGCACCGGCACGCCCTGTTCTTCATAAAACCTGGCTTCGAACGGCAGCAGCGTGAGCATCAGGTCGCAGCCTTCGCGGATCTTCAGCACGCGCTTCTGCCGCCATGCCCACACCGACGGGCTGACGTAGTGCACGGTCTTGATGCCGGCCTTGCGCAGTTGCAGCTCGATGTTGAGGGTGAAGTCCGGCGCGTCGATACCGATGAAGACCTCAGGCTTTTCCGCCAGCAGGGTCTGGATCAGGTCCTTGCGCCGCTTGAGCAGTTCACGCAGGCGGCCCAGAACCTCGACCAGGCCCATGACTGCCAGGCGTTCCATCGGGAAGTAGGACTGCAGGCCCTCGGCCTCCATCAGCGGCCCACCGACACCGATGAAACGCACGTCTGGATGGCGCGTCTTCAGGGCACGCATGAGACCGGAACCCAGGATATCGCCGCTGGCCTCACCCGCGACCAGGGCTACACAGAGCTGGGCCATGTCAGCGGGTGATGCCGCGAGCGGAGTTCTGGATCGACTGCATGAACAGGTCGACTTCGCTGTGTTGGCCGGCCAGCTCGGCCAGCTCATTGATCGCCTCTTCCACGGTCAGGCCTTGGCGATAGACGATCTTGTAGGCGCGGCGCAGGGCCTGGATGACTTCGTCGCTGAAACCACGGCGGCGCATGCCTTCGAAATTCATGCTGCGCGCTTCGGCCGGGCTGCCGAACACGGTGACGAACGCCGGGACGTCCTTGCCGATCGCCGTGCCCATGCCCGAGAAGCTGTGGGCGCCGATATGGCAGTACTGGTGAACCAGGGTGAACCCCGAGAGGATCGCCCAGTCGCCCACATGCACGTGACCCGCCAACGCGGTGTTGTTGACCAGGATGCAGTGGTTGCCGATGACACTGTCGTGCCCGATATGGGCGTAGGCCATGATCAGGTTGTGATCGCCCAGGGTGGTCTCGGAACGGTCCTGCACGGTGCCGCGATGAATCGTGACACCCTCGCGGATGACGTTGTGATCGCCGATTACCAGGCGCGTGGGCTCACCCTTGTACTTGAGGTCAGGGGTGTCTTCGCCAATCGAGGAAAACTGGTAGATACGGTTGTGCTTGCCGATATGGGTCGGCCCCCTGAGCACCACGTGCGGACCGATGACGGTGCCTTCCCCGATCTCGACACCGGGGCCAACGATCGACCAAGGGCCGACTTCGACACCCTCGGCCAGCCTGGCCGAGGGATCGATGATCGCCCGAGGATCAATCAAATTCATAGCTTGCGTTCCGCGCAGGTGATTTCAGCCGAGCAGACCGGCTTGCCATCGACCAGCGCCCGGCAGGCAAACTTCCAGATGGTGCTCTTGCGCCCGATGAACTGGGCTTCGAGGATCAGCTGATCACCCGGCACGACCGGCTGGCGGAAGCGTAGCTTGTCGGAGCCACAGAAGTAGTACAGGGTGCCGTCTGCCGGCTTGGCATCGAGCATCTTGAATCCGAGAATACCGGCCGCCTGGGCCATGGCCTCGATGATCAGAACGCCCGGCATGACAGGGTGACCGGGGAAATGGCCATTGAAGAACGGCTCGTTGATGCTGACATTCTTGTAGGCACGAATGCTCTGGGCCTCGAAGTCCAGCTCCACTACCCGGTCCACCAGCAGGAACGGGTAACGGTGAGGCAGGTATTCGCGAATCTCGTTGATGTCCATCATTTCGGGGGGAAGCCTGTAGTAAGAATAGTGAGCGCAGCTGCTGACCAGGCGCTCCTTTTTGCAAATCCGGAGAGGGCCAGCTAGCGACTGTTCACTCTTGCTCAGGAAATGGTATCAGCCTTCTGATGAAGGCTGGCCACCTGAGGTCACGGTCTCGACACGTTTTTCCAACTGCTGGAGGCGCTTGGCCATGTCGTCCAGCTGGCGAATTCGCGCGGCACTCTTGCGCCAATCGGCCAACGGCTGCATGGCCGTACCGGAAGAATAGGCGCCCGGCTCGGTAATCGAACGGGTGACCATGGTCATCCCGGAAACGAACACGCCGTCACAAACGTCGATGTGGCCGACCATGCCGACACCGCCAGCGATGGTGCAATGCTTGCCGATACGGGTGCTGCCGGAAATACCCACGCAGGCCGCCATGGCCGTGTGGTCGCCGATCTGCACGTTGTGGGCGATCTGGATCTGGTTGTCGAGCTTGACCCCGTCCCCGATCCGCGTGTCCGCCAGGGCGCCGCGGTCAACGGCGGTATTCACGCCGATTTCCACGTCATCACCGATGATCACACCACCGATCTGCGCAATCTTGCGCCAGTTACCTTTCTCGTTGGCGAAGCCGAAGCCCTCGCCGCCAATGACTGCGCCCGACTGAATCACCACGCGCTCACCGACGCGTACATCGTGATACAGGGTGACCCGAGGCGCCAGCCAGCCGCCCTCGCCGATCACGCAGCGCGCGCCGATGAAGCAGTGGGCACCGATGGTCACGCCTGGGCCGATCTTCGCACCGCTCTCGATCACTGCAAAGGGGCCCACGCAAGCAAGGGCATCCACCTGGGCGTCTTCGGCAACCACGGCGCTGGGATGAATCCCCGCCACAGCCTTGGGCTTGGGATCGAACAGGTGGGAGATGCGGGCGTAGGCCAGGTACGGATCGGCAACGATCAGCGCATTGCCGGCGAAATCCTCGGCGTCGGCAGCCTTGAGCAGCACCGCCGAGGCATGGGTATCCGCCAGGTACTTGCGGTACTGGGGGTTGGCAAGAAAGCTCAACTGCCCTGCCCCGGCCTCCTGCAAGGTGGCCAGGCCAGTGATTTCAAGCGCCTCGGAGCCCTTGAGGGTAGCTCCGAGTGCCTCGGCCAACTGGCCGAGTGTCATCGTGGTCACGGTCATGATCAGCGAGCTTGGTTCATGCGCTCGATGACTTGGCGGGTGATGTCGTACTGAGGTTTGACATCAATGACCGCACCGCGCTCGAGCACCAGATCGAAGCCGCCTTTCTTGATCACTTCCTCGACAGCGCCGTCCAGCTTGGGCTTGAGTTGCTTGAGCATGTCGCGGTCGGCAACGGCCTTGGCTTCGTTCAGTTCCTTGGACTGGAACTGGAAGTCACGGGCTTTCTGCTTGAATTCCAGCTCCAGGCGCTCACGCTCCTGCTGGTTCATCTTGTCACCGCCCTTCAGGATGCGGTCCTGAATGGTCTTGGCGCTGCTTTCGAGGGTTTTCAGCTTGGTCAGCTGCGGACCGAATTTCTTCTCGGCATCGACAGCGTACTTCTTGGCTGCGTCCGACTCGAGCAGGGCCATCTGGTAGTTCAGCACCGCAACCTTCATTTCGGCGAAAGCCGGGGTGGCGACCAGCGCCGCGGCCACGACGGCCATTTTGATCACGTTACGCACGATGCACTCCTGGAAAATCCGTTGTCGATAGCAAGGGGCAGACCTTAGAAGGTCTGGCCCAGAGAGAATTGGAACACCTGGGTATCGGCCTCGTCCGGCTTCTTGACCGGCATCGCCAGGCTGAAGCTCAACGGGCCGAGGGCGGTGATCCAGGTCACACCGACGCCAACGGAGCTGGCCAGGCCACCCAGGCCGACCTTCTCGCAGTCCGGCTGCGAGCCGCAGTTGGTGTCGAACACGTTACCCACGTCCCAGAAGACCGAGGTACGCAGCGAACGCTGGTCCTTGACGAACGGCAGCGGGAACAGCAGCTCGACGCCGCCCTGCACGAGCACGTTGCCACCGAACGGCAACGGATCCTGGTCCGGGTCGGCAATGGTACCTTGGTTGCCGGTAACATCCGCACCGCGGCTAGGCGTGCTGCGTGGACCCAGGCTGCTGTCCTTGAAACCACGGACCGAGTTGAAGCCACCGGCGTAGTAGTTCTCGTAGAACGGCAGGCCCGAAGTCGAACCGAAACCATCACCATAGCCCAGCTCGGTATGCAGGCGCAGGGTGTAGTCGTTGTTGATCGGCTTGAACAGCTGGCCACGGTAGTCGAGCTTGAAGAACGACAGGTCGCTGCCCGGCGTGGTCGCTTCGACCGTGAAGCTCTGGGAGTGACCACGGGTGGCCAGCACGCCCTTGTTCAGGGTCGACTCGGACCAGCCGGCCGAGGCCTTGAAGTTCAGGTAGCTGTCGCCTTCCTGTTTGACGAAGTCGAAGATCTCGTCGACGGTGTAGCGGCCGGTCTTGATCTCGTCATTCTGCACGGTCAGGCCGAAGGTCAGGCGCGAGGTTTCGCTGATCGGGTAACCGACGCTGACGCCAGCACCGAGGCTGTCGACCGCGTAGCTTGCCACGTCGACGTCGAGGTCATCGTAGTCGGTGCTGCGGTAGAAGGCGTTGTAGCCCAGGCTGACACCATCGGCGGTCCAGTAGGGGTCGACGAAGCCGAAGTTGTACCGGGTCTGGTATTCGCTACGGGTCAGGCCGATGGAGACCTTGTTGCCGGTACCGAGGAAGTTGTTCTGGCTGATCGAGCCACCCAGGATCAGGCCGGCGCTCTGCGCGAAACCGACGCTGGCGGTGATCGAGCCGGAAGCCTGCTCCTCGACGCTGTAGTTGACGTCGACCTGGTCGTCGGTGCCTGGCACCGGCGGGGTCTCGACGTTCACGTCCTTGAAGAAGCCCAGGCGCTCGAGGCGGGTCTTGGACTGGTCGATCAGGTAGGTCGAAGCCCAGCCGCCTTCCATCTGGCGCATTTCACGACGCAGCACTTCGTCCTCGGACTTGGTGTTGCCGCGGAAGTTGATGCGGTTGACGTAGGCACGCTTGCCCGGATCGACGACGAACATGATGTCGACGGTGTGATCCTCGTCATTGGGCTGAGGCACGCCGTTGACGTTGGCGAAGGTGTAGCCTTCGTTGCCCAGGCGGCGGGTGATCAGCTCGGAGGTGGTGGTCATCACCTTGCGCGAGAACACCTGGCCAGGCTGCACCAGCAGCAGCGACTTGACCTGGTCCTCGGGCACCTTGAGGTCACCGGACAGCTTCACGTCGCGGACGGTGTACTTCTCACCCTCGTTGATGTTGACGGTGATGTAGACGTGCTTCTTGTCCGGGGTGATCGACACCTGGGTAGAGGCGATGTCCATGTTGATGTAGCCGCGGTCCAGGTAGTAGGAACGCAGGCGCTCCAGGTCACCGGAGAGCTTTTCGCGGGCGTACTTGTCGTCGTTCTTGAAGAACGACAGCCAGTTGGTGGTCTTGAGCTCGAACAGGCTCGCCAGCTCATCGTCGTCGAAGACGTTGTTGCCCACCACGTTGATGTGCTGGATCGCGGCGACGGTGCCTTCGTTGATGTTGATCTTCAGGCCGACACGGTTGCGCGGCTGCGGCACCACCTCGGCGTTGACCTCGGCCGAGTAGCGGCCCTGGGCCACGTACTGGCGCTGCAGCTCGTTGCGCACGCCTTCGAGGGTGGCACGCTGGAAGATCTCGCCTTCGGCCAGGCCCGACTGTTTCAGGCCCTTCATCAGGTCTTCGGTGCTGATCGCCTTGTTGCCTTCGATCTCGATGCTCGACACCGATGGGCGCTCGACCACGTTGATGATCAGGATGTTGCCATCACGGCTCAGTTCGATGTCCTGGAAGAACCCGGTCTTGAACAGCGAACGGGTGGACTCCACCAGGCGGCTGTCATCCGCCTGGTCGCCAACGTTCAGGGGCAGCGCGCCGAACACGCTGCCGGCGGAAACCCGCTGCAGACCGTTGACGCGGATATCGGAGATGGTGAAGGACTCGGCGTGAACTTCAGCGATCATCAGTGCGGAGAGGACCGCAGTTAGCAGCAGACGTTTCATGAAGTCCTTTTTTATTCCAACTGGCAATAAACAACCCGCCGCCAAGGGGGCGGCAGGTTTGCAATTGAGCTAAGCGTTAAAGACGACCCAGATCGTTGATCAAGGCGAGCAGCATTACCCCGATGACCAAACTGATACCGATCTGGACCCCCCAACCTTGCACCCGATCCGACACCGGACGACCGCGCGCCCATTCGATCAGGTAAAACAGCAAATGCCCCCCATCCAGTACTGGAATGGGCAGCAAGTTAAGAACCCCTAGGCTTATGCTCAGGTAGGCAAGGAAATTCAGGAAATCCCCAACGCCGGACTGGGCTGAAGCGCCCGCCACTTTAGCAATGGTTATCGGTCCGCTCAAGTTTTTTACCGAGAGCTCGCCGAAGAGCATTTTCTTCAGCGATTCAAGGGTCAGGATGCTCATGTCCCAGGTCCGCGACAGGCCTTGGCCCACGGCGTCCAGTGGGCCATAGCTGACCTCGCGCAGCATGTTGGCTGGCCATTCGACACCTTTGACCCCGGCGCCCAGGTAGCCACCGGCGGCCTTGCCCTCGCCACGCCTGGCCAGGGTCACCGGGATATCCAGCACCTGGGCATCGCGCTCGATTCGTATCTGGACTTTGCTGTCGGCGCGCCCACGCACGCTGTCGACCACCTGCTGCCAGTCGTTGAGCGCCTGGCCATCGAGGGCCAGCAGGCGGTCGCCTGATTTCAGACCGGCGGCAGCGGCCGGGCCCTTGGGGTCGATCTCTGCAAGCACTGGGGTAATCGCCGGGCGCCACGGGCGCAGGCCCAGCGACTGGATCGGGTCAGGCTCGTCGGAACCCTTGAGCCAGCTCTTGAGCACCAGTTGATGCTGGCGCTCGGCAGTGGCGCCCTCTTCCCGCACACCGACCTGCAAGGTACCGCTCTCGCCCAGGCGGCGCACCAGCTGCAGGTTGACCGCCGACCAGCCACTGGTTGGCTTGCCATCAATAGAAACAATTTCCTGCCCCGCCGTCAGGCCTGCGGTCGCGGCCAGGCTGTCGGGCTCGACCGCGCCGATGATCGGACGGATCTGCTGGGTACCCATCATCGCGAGCAGCCAGAAGAACAGGATCGCCAACAGGAAGTTGGCGACAGGCCCCGCCGCGACAATGGCGATGCGCTGGCCCACGGTCTTGCGATTGAACGACTGGTCGGCCAGCGCGGCGGGCACTTCGCCCTCGCGCTCGTCGAGCATCTTGACGTAGCCGCCCAGGGGAATGGCGGCGATCACGAACTCGGTGCCCTGGCGGTCGTGCCAGCGCAGCAGCGGCGTACCAAAGCCTACGGAAAACCGCAGGACCTTGACGCCGCAGCGACGGGCCACCCAGAAGTGGCCGAATTCGTGGAAGGTAACCAGCACGCCCAGTGCGACCAGGGTGCCGATGATCATGTAGAGCGCAGTCATGTCTTTCTCCAGATGACGTTCAGCGGTGCCTGGCGCAACGCACGCGGGCGATGGGCATCAGCGGCCGTGACGACTCAACCATTCCCGGGACAGCTCGCGCGCACGCTGGTCGGCGGCGAACACCGCAGCGAGCGAAGGTACCGGCACCACGGGCTCCTGGTCGAGCACTTGTTCGATCATACTCGCGATCTCCGGGAAGCGGATGCGCCGCTGGAGAAACGCCTCGACGGCCACCTCGTTGGCGGCATTGAGTATCGCCGGAGCGCTGTTGCCGGCCTCGGCAGCCTGCCGCGCCAGGCGCAGGCAAGGAAAGCGCTGTTCGTCGGGGGCCTGGAAATCAAGCCGCGCGATGGCGAACAGGTCGAGCGGTGCTACCCCGGATTCGATCCGCCTTGGCCAGGCCAGGGCGTTGGCAATCGGGGTGCGCATGTCCGGGTTGCCCAGCTGTGCCAGCACCGAGCCGTCTATATAGTCGACCAGCGAATGGATCACGCTCTGCGGGTGCACCACCACTTCTACCTTGGCAGGCACCGCATCGAACAGCCAGCAGGCTTCGATCAGCTCGAGGCCCTTGTTCATCATGCTCGCCGAGTCGACTGAAATCTTGCGGCCCATGGACCAGTTCGGGTGGGCACAGGCCTGCTCGGGCGTGACGTGCGCCAGCTCCGACTGCGGCGTTTCGCGGAACGGACCACCCGAGGCGGTCAGCAGGATGCGCCGCACCCCGACCTCGGCCAGCCCGCGGGCGTAGTCACCCGGCAGGCACTGGAAAATCGCGTTGTGCTCGCTGTCGATGGGCAGCAGTATCGCGCCACTGCGGCGTACCGCGTCCATGAACAGCGCGCCCGACATCACCAGGGCTTCCTTGTTGGCCAGCAGCACCTTCTTGCCGGCCTCGACCGCCGCCAGGGTGGGCCGCAAGCCGGCAGCGCCAACGATCGCAGCCATGACCGCGTCGACCTCGGGAGCGGCAGCCACCTGGCACAGCCCGGCTTCGCCCTCCAGCACCTCGGTGGCGCTGCCTGCGCTGCGCAGCCCTTCGCGCAGCTGGGCCGCGCCCTGGGCAGTGGGCACCACGGCAAACGCCGGACGGTGCAGCAGGCAAAGCTGCAGCAGTTCGTCCAGCCGTGAATAGCCGCTCAGCGCGAACACCTGGTACTGCCCGGGGTGACGGGCGATGACATCCAGGGTGCTCAGGCCGATGGAGCCAGTGGCCCCCAGCACGGTAATGCGCTGGACACCACTCACATGACACCCCATTCCGCCGCCCAGAGCAGCACGGCAAACAATGGGATCGCTGCCGTCAGGCTGTCGATGCGGTCGAGCACGCCACCATGGCCGGGCAACAGGTTGCTGCTGTCCTTGATCCCCGAGCGGCGCTTGAACATGCTTTCGGTGAGGTCACCGACCACCGAAGCCATCACCACCACTGCGGCGCCCATCAGGCCCAGCAACAGCGCGCCGATGCTCCAGTCGCGCCACAGGCCGACACCCAGGGTGATCAGCAGGCTGGCCGCGAGGCCGCCATAGACACCCTCCCAGCTCTTGCCCGGACTTACCTGAGGTGCCAGCTTGCGCTTGCCCAAAGCCCTGCCCGAGAAGTAGGCGCCGATGTCGGCGCCCCACACCAGCACCATCACCGCGAGGATCAGCCAGTTGCCCAGCGGCCAGTGCTTGAGCAGCACCAGGCCTTGCCAGGCGGGCAACAGCACCAGCAGGCCGATCAGCAGACGGCACGCGGCACTGGCCCATAATTCGCTGCTGCGCGGGTAGGTCAGCACCAGCCAGGTGGCGAGCGCCCACCAGATCACCGAGGCACCCAGCACCCAGGGTGCAAGGTCCGGCATCAGGTAGAGCAGCATCAATGCCCCGGCCACCACGGCGGCGTAGGCACAGCGCAATGGCTGGGTCATCAGGCCGGCGAGCCGCGCCCATTCCCAGGCGCCCACGGTCACCACAAAGCCGATGAAGAGTGCGAAATTCCCGCCGTTGAGCAGGAAGAAACCACCCAGTGCGATCGGTAACAGGATCAGCGCGGTAATGATGCGATGTTTAAGCATTAAGCACGAGCTCCAGCTTCAACCTGCTCGCTGGTTTTCCCGAAGCGGCGCTGGCGTGAAGCGAAATCGGCCAGGGCATTGCGCATGGCCTCGTGTTTGAAGTCCGGCCAGTAGAGGTCGGAGAAATACAGCTCGGCGTAGGCGAGCTGCCACAGCAGGAAATTGCTGATACGGCGCTCTCCACCCGTGCGGATGCACAAGTCCGGCAACGGCAGGTCGCCGGTGGCAAGACAGGTCTGCAGCAGTCCGGGGGTAATGTCCTCCGGACGCAGGTGCCCGGCCTGGACTTCACGCGCCAGGCGCTGTGCAGCCTGGGCGATGTCCCACTGGCCACCGTAGTTGGCGGCGATCTGCAGGATGAACCGGCCATTGCCCGCGGTCAGCGCTTCGGCCTCGCGCATGGCGGCTTGCAGCTCAGGGTGAAAGCGCGAGCGGTCACCGATGATGCGCAAGCTGATGTTGTTGTCATTGAGGCGCCTGGCCTCGCGGCGCAAGGCCGAGAAGAACAACTCCATCAGCGCACCGACCTCATCGGCCGGGCGCTGCCAGTTCTCGCTGGAGAAGGCGAACAGGGTCAGCACCTCGACCTTGGCCTCGGCACACACTTCGATCACCGCGCGTACCGCATCGACGCCGGCCTTGTGCCCGGCAACGCCGGGCAGCAGGCGCTTCTTCGCCCAGCGATTGTTACCGTCCATGATGATCGCGACATGACGCGGCACCGAAGACGATGCCGCCAGCTTGGTCTTATCCATGAAAAGTTCTGACCTCAGACGGCCATCAAGTCCTTTTCCTTCGCCTTCACAGCAACTTCGATGTCGGCCACGAACTTGTCGGTCAGCTTCTGGATGTCATCAGCGGCGCGACGCTCTTCGTCCTCGCTGATTTCCTTCTCCTTGACCAGGTCCTTGAGCTGGCTCAAGGCGTCACGGCGAATGTTGCGCACTGCGATGCGGCCGTCTTCGGCAGCGTCGCGCGCCTGCTTGGTGAAGCCCTTGCGGGTTTCCTCGGTCAGCGCAGGCATGGTGATCAGCAGCATTTCACCCAGGTTGGTCGGGTTCAGGTTCAGGCCAGCGCTACCGATCGCCTTGTCGACCGCTGAGAGCATGTTGCGCTCGAAAGCCACGACCTGCAGGGTGCGCGAATCCTTGACCGTGATGTTGGCCACTTGCTTGATAGGCGTGTCCGAGCCGTAGTAAGGCACCATGACACCTTCCAGGATGCTCGGGTGCGCGACACCGGTACGGATACGGCCGAATGCGTGCTGGAGGGACTCCAGCGACTTGTTCATCCGCTCCTGGGCGTCTTTCTTGATTTCGTTGATCATGCTTGGCCTTCCTCGATCAGGGTTCCTTCAGCGCCACCCACCACGATGTTCAGCAGGGCGCCAGGCTTGTTCATGTTGAATACCCGCAATGGCATCTTGTGGTCGCGGCACAGGCAGATTGCGGTCAGGTCCATCACGCCAAGCTTGCGGTCCAGTACTTCATCGTACGTCAGATGGTCGAACTTCTCGGCGTGCGGGTCCTTGAATGGATCGGCAGTGTACACACCATCGACCTTGGTCGCCTTCAGCACCACGTCGGCATCGATTTCGATACCTCGCAGGCAGGCAGCCGAGTCGGTGGTGAAGAACGGGTTGCCGGTACCGGCGGAGAAAATTACCACATCACCGGAGTTAAGGTGACGGATAGCTTTGCGACGGTCGTAATGATCGGTAACGCCGACCATGGAAATCGCGGACATGACCAGGGCCGGGATGTTCGAGCGCTCCAGCGCATCGCGCATCGCCAGGCCGTTCATCACGGTTGCCAGCATACCCATGTGGTCGCCGGTGACCCGGTCCATGCCGGCTGCGCTGAGCGCCGCACCACGGAACAGGTTGCCACCACCGATCACCAGGCCGACCTGGACACCGATGCCGACCAGCTGACCCACTTCGAGGGCCATGCGGTCCAGTACTTTCGGGTCGATCCCGAACTCTTCCGAACCCATCAGGGCTTCGCCGCTAAGTTTGAGCAAAATGCGTTTATAGCGAGGTTGGCGACCACTCACCTGCTGAGCCATTGCGAGTCTCTCCTGCGGCGTTTTCAATAAAATTCTGCGCGGGCTGTGTATAGCCAGCTAACTGTAGCGTGGCGCTGCTTCAGCGCCAGCGGAGATAGGTTCGACAAACCTGCCTCCGGTTTGACAAAGAGGCTGCGCGCGTGAGCGGGCAGCCTCTTTGTGGCGACAGACGGGTCTGTCTTACTGCTTGGCAGCAGCCAGCTGGGCAGCAACTTCTTCAGCGAAGTTGTCGACCGGCTTCTCGATGCCTTCGCCTACCTTGAAGTAGGTGAACGAAACGATTTCAGCACCGGCTTTCTTGGCCAGCTCGCCGACCTTGATTTCCGGGTTCATGACGAAGGCCTGTTCAACCAGGCTGGCTTCGGCCAGGAACTTGGAGATACGGCCTTTGACCATGTTCTCGACGATATTCTCAGGCTTGCCCTTGATCTTCTCTTCGTTGAGAGTCAGGAAGACGCCCTTCTCGCGCTCGATGGCTTCGGCCGAGACTTCCGACGGCAGCAGGAACTCTGGGTTGCTGGCAGCCACGTGCATGGCGATTTCCTTGGCCAGCTGAACGTCGCCGCCCTTCAGGACAACGGCAACACCGATCTTGTTGCCGTGCAGGTAGGTACCGACAACGTCACCCTCGACGCGCACCAGGCGACGGATGTTGACGTTCTCGCCAACCTTGGCAACCAGCGCTTCACGAGCCGCTTCACGGGAAGCGATCAGTGGAGCGGCATCGGTCAGCTTCTCGGAGAAGGCCTGCTCGACGCTTTCAGCGACGAAGTTCTTGAAGTCGTCTTGCAGGGCCAGGAAGTCGGTCTGCGAGTTCACTTCCAGCAGAACGGCGGACTTGTCGTCTGCCTTGATGGCGATGGCGCCTTCGGCTGCGACGTTGCCAGCCTTCTTGGCGGCCTTGATGGCGCCCGAGGCACGCATGTCGTCAATGGCTTTCTCGATGTCGCCGCCGGCCTTTTCCAGGGCCTTCTTGCAATCCATCATGCCTTCGCCGGTACGCTCGCGCAGTTCTTTGACCAGCGCTGCAGTAATTGCTGCCATTTCAAAATCCTCTTGGAAAGTTTTTCAACCATTCCACCCGCTCATCACGGGCGTTCAATTCTGCGAATCCGCTGACTTCATCTCAGCAGGCCCATGATGCGGGACCCTTGCTGACAGCAGGATTTCAAGGTGGCAAAAAGGGGGCGAAGCCCCCTTTTTGCGTGCCAAGTAGACGCCAGGCGTCAATTACTCGGCTGCAGGTGCTGCCGCTTCTTCAGCGAAGACTTCGGTGCCGCCGGCAACATGGTTGCGGCCGCGGATGACAGCGTCAGCCATCGAAGTCATGTACAGCTCGATGGCGCGGATGGCGTCATCGTTACCTGGGATCACGTAGTCGACACCTTCAGGGCTGCTGTTGGTATCGACGATGCCGATGACCGGGATGCCCAGCTTGTTGGCTTCGGTGATCGCGATGCGCTCGTGGTCAACGTCGATCACGAACAGGGCATCAGGCAGGCCGCCCATGTCCTTGATACCACCCAGGCTGCGATCCAGTTTTTCCAGATCACGGGAGCGCATCAGCGCTTCCTTCTTGGTCAGCTTGGTGAAAGTGCCGTCTTCGGCCTGGACTTCCAGGTCGCGCAGGCGCTTGATCGATGCACGGATGGTCTTGTAGTTGGTCAGCATGCCGCCCAACCAACGGTGGTCAACGTATGGCGAACCGCAACGAGCAGCTTGCTCGGCGACGATCTTGCCGGCGGAACGCTTGGTGCCGACGAACATGATCTTGTTCTTGCCCTGGGCCAGGCGCTCGACGAACGACAGAGCGTCGTTGAACATCGGCAGGGTTTTTTCCAGGTTGATGATGTGGATCTTGTTGCGCGCGCCGAAAATGTACTTGCCCATTTTCGGGTTCCAGTAACGGGTCTGGTGGCCGAAGTGCACACCGGCCTTCAGCATATCGCGCATGTTGACTTGGGACATGATAGTTCCTTGATAAGTCGGGTTGGGCCTCCACGTATCCCAATGACCAACCCGCGATTCCAGCGGAACCGGGGCACCCAGGCCATCGTGTCGACACGTGTGTGGGTTAGGGCTCGCGGGGTCATCCCCGAAAGCGGCGCATGTTATACCACAGAGCGCCTGCAAACGGAACACGGATCACCGCATCTGGTCAGTGGCCCGTGCATTGTCGCCCAGATCGCCACCCTGCTCTGCTAGAATCGGGCCTTTCCTGTTTGTTTGCGCCCCGCGCGGCGCCGTAGAGAGCCTGTAATGACCGTAACCATCAAAACCGCCGAAGACATCGAGAAGATGCGCATCGCCGGCCGCCTGGCCGCCGAAGTCCTGGAAATGATCGAGGAACACGTCAGGCCCGGTGTCACCACCGAAGAGCTCGACCGCCTGTGCCACGACCATATCGTCAACGTGCAGAAGGCCATTCCCGCGCCGCTCAACTACAAGGGCTTTCCCAAGTCGATCTGCACCTCGATCAACCACGTGGTGTGCCACGGCATCCCCGGCGACAAGCCGCTCAAGGATGGCGACACGCTGAACATCGACGTGACCGTGATCAAGGACGGCTACCACGGTGACACCAGCCGCATGTTCCATGTCGGCAGCGTGCCGGTCTGGGCCGAGCGCCTGTCCAGCGTCACCCAGGAGTGCCTGTACAAGGCCATCGAGCTGGTCAGGCCGGGCTGCCGCCTGGGCGACATCGGCGAGGTGATCCAGAAGCATGCCGAGAAGAATGGCTTTTCGGTAGTGCGCGAGTTCTGCGGCCACGGCATCGGCAAGGTGTTCCACGAAGAGCCGCAGATCCTCCACTACGGCCGTGCCGGTACCGGCATGGAGCTCAAGGAAGGCATGACCTTCACCATCGAGCCGATGATCAACCAGGGCAAGGCCGACACCAAGGTGCTGGGCGACGGCTGGACCGCGATCACCAAGGACCGCAAGCTCTCGGCCCAGTGGGAACACACCCTGGTTGTCACCGCCACCGGCTACGAAATCTTCACCCTGCGCAAAGACGACACCATTGCCCGCACGTCGGCCTGACCTTTTCCAGGAACGCGATTAGATGCCCCAGGTGGATCCCGATCTGTTCGACCGCGGCCAGTTCCAGGCGGAACTGGCCCTCAAGGCAAGCCCCATCCCGGCCTTCAAGAAGGCTATCCGCCGGGCTGGCGAGGTGCTTGACGCGCGCTTTCGCAGCGGCCGCGAGATCCGCCGGCTGATCGAGGATCGCGCCTGGTTCGTCGACAACATCCTGCAGCAGGCCTGGAAGCAGTTCGGCTGGCATGACAAGGCCGGCATCGCCCTGGTTGCCGTCGGCGGTTATGGCCGCGGCGAGCTGCACCCAGGATCGGACATCGACCTGCTGATCCTGCTCGACAGCGCGGAGCACGAGCTTTATCGCGAGTCCATCGAGGGTTTTCTTACCCTGCTGTGGGATATCGGCCTGGAAGTGGGACAGAGCGTGCGCACGGTCGAGGAATGCGTCGAGCAGGCGCGAGCCGACCTGACGGTCATCACCAACCTGATGGAGAGCCGCACGATCGCGGGCCCCGAGGCCCTGCGCCAGCGCATGCTGGAAGCCACCAGCACCGAGCACGTGTGGCCCAGCAAGGAATTCTTCCTGGCCAAGCGTGCCGAGCTCAAGGCACGCCACCACAAGTACAACGACACCGAATACAACCTTGAGCCCAACGTGAAGGGCTCACCGGGCGGCCTGCGCGACATCCAGACCGTGCTCTGGGTCGCCCGCCGCCAGTACGGCACCCTCAACCTGCATGCACTGGCAGGCGAAGGTTTCCTGCTGGAGAGCGAGAACGAGCTGCTCGCCTCCTCCCAGGAGTTTCTGTGGAAGGTGCGCTATGCCTTGCACATGCTTGCCGGGCGCGCCGAGGACCGCCTACTGTTCGACCACCAGCGCAGCATCGCCGCGCTGCTGGGCTTTTGCGACGAAAGCCCCAAGCGCGCCATCGAGCAGTTCATGCAGCAGTACTACCGGGTGGTGATGAGCATCAGCCAGTTGTGCGACCTGATCATCCAGCACTTCGAGGAAGTCATCCTCGCCGATGACAACGGCAGCACCCAGCCGCTCAACGCCCGCTTCCGCCTGCATGATGGCTACATCGAGGCGGTCAAGGCGAACGTGTTCAAGCGTACGCCGTTCGCCATGCTCGAGATCTTCGTACTGATGGCCCAGCATCCGGAGATCAAGGGTGTGCGGGCCGATACCGTGCGCCTGCTGCGCGAGCATCGTCACCTGATCGACGACAATTTCCGCAACGATATCCGCAACACCAGCCTGTTCATCGAGCTGTTCAAATGCGAGATCGGGATCCACCGCAACCTGCGCCGGATGAACCGCTACGGCATCCTCGGACGCTACCTGCCCGAGTTCGGGCTGATCGTCGGGCAGATGCAGCACGACCTGTTCCATATCTATACCGTCGATGCGCACACGCTCAACCTGATCAAGCACCTGCGCAAGCTGCAGTACACGCCGGTATCGGAGAAATTCCCGCTCGCCAGCAAGCTCATGTGCCGCCTGCCCAAGCCCGAGCTGATCTACCTGGCCGGTCTGTACCACGACATCGGCAAGGGCCGCCAGGGCGACCACTCGGAGCTCGGTGCGGTCGACGCGCAAGCGTTCTGCGAGCGTCACCAGTTGCCCGCCTGGGACAGCCGGCTGATCGTCTGGCTGGTACAGAACCACCTGGGCATGTCGACCACCGCCCAGCGCAAGGACCTTTCCGATCCGCAGGTGATCAACGATTTCGCCCTGCTGGTCGGCGACGAGACCCATCTGGATTATCTCTACGTGCTGACCGTGGCCGACATCAACGCGACCAACCCCAGCCTGTGGAATTCATGGCGCGCGAGCCTGCTGCGCCAGCTCTACACCGAGACCAAGCGCGCGCTGCGCCGTGGCCTGGAGAACCCACTGGAGCGCGAGGAGCAGATCCGCCAGACCCAGAGCGCCGCTCTGGACACGCTCATTCGCGAGGGCACCGACCCGGACGACGTCGAGCAGCTGTGGTCGCAGCTGGGGGATGACTACTTCATGCGTCATACCGCTGCCGACGTGGCCTGGCACACCGACGCGATCCTGCAGCAGCCGGCCGACGGTGGCCCGTTGGTGCTGATCAAGGAAACCACCCAGCGCGAGTTCGAGGGCGGCACGCAGATTTTCATCTACGCCCCGGACCAGCATGATTTCTTCGCGGTGACGGTGGCGGCGATGTCGCAGCTCAACCTGAACATCCATGACGCCCGCATCATCACCTCGAGCAGCCAGTTCACCCTGGACACCTATATCGTGCTCGACAATGACGGCGGTTCGATCGGCGACAACCCTGTGCGGGTCCGGCAGATCCGCGATGGCCTGACCGAGGCCCTGCGCAACCCCGAGGACTACCCGACGATCATCCAGCGCCGGGTACCGCGCCAGCTCAAGCACTTTACCTTCGCGCCCCAGGTGACCATCCACAACGATGCCCAGCGTCCGGTGACCGTCCTCGAACTGACTGCACCCGATCGCCCCGGTCTGCTGGCACGTATCGGCAGGATTTTCCTGGAGTTCGACCTGTCGCTGCAGAATGCCAAGATCGCAACCTTGGGCGAGCGCGTGGAGGACGTGTTCTTCATCACCGACGCCGACAACCAGCCGCTGTCCGACCCGCAACTGTGCGCCCGCCTGCAAGAGGCCATCGTGCAGCAGCTGCAGGCTTGCCAGAGCAGCGATGCCAACCCTGCCCGCGTGACTTTTTAACGTTTGACGAGACCCCGCGCCGATGAATCATGCCTTGACCCAGCTTCAGCCCTACCCGTTCGAGAAATTGCGCGCCCTGCTTGGCAGCGTGACGCCCGCGGCGGACAAACGCGCCATCGCCCTGTCGATCGGCGAGCCGAAGCACGAATCGCCGGCCTTCGTGGCCAAGGCCCTGGCCGACAACCTGGACAAGCTGGCGGTGTACCCCAGCACCCTGGGCCTGCCCGCCTTGCGCCAGGCCATCGGCCATTGGTGTGAGCGCCGCTTTGGCGTGCCGGCCGGCTGGCTGGACGCCGATCGCCATGTGCTGCCGGTCAATGGCACCCGCGAAGCGCTGTTTGCCTTTACCCAGGCGGTGGTCAATCGTGCCGACGACGGCCTGGTGATCAGCCCGAACCCGTTCTATCAGATCTACGAAGGCGCGGCCCTGCTGGCCGGTGCGACCCCGCACTACCTGCCCTGCCTGGACAGCAATGGCTTCAACCCCGATTTCGACGCCGTGCCCGCCGAGGTATGGCAGCGTTGCCAGATCCTGTTCCTGTGTTCCCCAGGCAATCCCACGGGCGCCCTGGTGCCAATGGACACCCTGAAGCAACTGATCGCCCTGGCCGACGAGCATGACTTCGTGATCGCCGCCGACGAGTGCTACAGCGAGCTGTACTTCGACGAGGAAAACCCGCCACCGGGACTCCTCAGTGCCTGTGCCGAGCTGGGCCGCAGCGATTTCGCCCGTTGCGTGGTATTCCACAGCCTGTCCAAGCGCTCCAACCTGCCAGGCCTGCGTTCGGGCTTCGTGGCGGGTGACGCGCAGATCATCAAGCCGTTCCTGCTGTACCGCACCTACCACGGCTGCGCCATGCCGGTGCAGACCCAGCTGGCGAGCATTGCCGCCTGGCAGGACGAAGCCCACGTGCGCGCCAACCGCGACCAGTACCGGGCCAAGTACGATGCGGTGCTGGAGATCCTGCAGCCGGTGATGGACGTGCAGCGTCCCGATGGCAGTTTCTACCTGTGGGCGAAGGTCCCGGGTAACGATGCCGAGTTCTGCCGTGACCTGTTCGAGTCGCAGCATGTGACCGTCGTGCCGGGCTCGTACCTGTCACGCGAGGTTGACGGCGTCAACCCTGGGGCCGGCCGAGTGCGCATGGCGCTGGTCGCGCCGCTGGCCGAGTGCATCGAGGCCGCGCAGCGGATCCGGGCGTTCCTGTTGGACAAATAGTCCACTCACCTTGTGTGGTGCTGGAATTCCTGGGAGCGGCTTCAGCCGCGAACACCGGCGCAGCCGGTGCCAGGTTCCGCATCGACCTCTTCGCGGCTGAAGCCGCTCCCAGGTCCGGCGCAGGCCTGGGAACACTGCTGCACCTGTGGAGCTGTCCACCCATAGAACGGGCGCTACCTGCCATGCCCGAGGTTCGCCTCGCTCATGTCCAGCTCACCCAGCACCTTGCGCACCACATCGTCTCCGACCAGGTGCTGGCGATGCAGGTTGTAGAGTTCAAGGCGTTGGGCGCGCACGGCCTTGAGGCGCAGGCGGCGTTCGAGCTGGTCCATCTGCTCGGCAAGGGCGCGGGCTTCATCGCTGTCGTTGTAGCTCTCCAGCTCTTCGCGATACTCGGCCATCAACCGCCCCTTCAGCTCGGCGGCCATTGCTGCCTGAGCCGCATCCTGGGGCGCACCGGCCTCCACCACGTCTTCCGCTTCCAGCGCATGAATGGCGGCCTCGGCGGTGCGCTTCCACGCCTCCTGAACCTCCTGCTGCAGGGTTTCGTCCGGGCTCCTGTCCACCCCTCGCAGCAACAGCGGCAGTGCGACACAGGCTGATACCAGCGACAGCAGGATCACGCCGGCGGCGATGAAGATCAGCAGGTCGCGCTCCGGAAACGGCGCCCCGGCCGCGATCAGCAACGGCACCGACATCACACCCGCCAGGGTCACTGCTCCGCGCACGCCGCCCAACGTCAGCAGCCAGCAGGAGCGCGCGGTAGGCACCAGCACCAGATCGGGCTTGCCCCTCCAGCGGCGGATCACCCCGATCGCCCGCCAGATGCTCTGCACCCAGACAAAGCGCAGCAGGATCAGCACACCAAAGATCGCGAGTACATCAAGGCAGCGATAGGCCAGCGTCGGCCACAGCGAAGGCTCATGGCTGGCCACGGCCTTGACGATGTCCGGCAACTGCAGGCCCAGCAGCAGAAAGATCAGGCCGTTGAAGGCAAATTCCAGCAACGACCAGACACTGCGGTTGAGCAGGCGTGTGCTGGTCTGGCGCGGCAACAGGTCGAGCCAGCTCTGCATCATGCCGGCCGCCACCGCCGACAGGATGCCCGACGCACCCAGGCGCTCGGCCAGCACATAGGCCGCGAACGGCAGCAGCAGCATGAACACCACGTGAGTCGCCGGATCATCCCAGCCGCGGGCGATCATCCACATCCGCAGACGGCCGACCAGCCAGCTCAGGGCAACGCCCACCGCCAGGCCGCCCAGTGCCACCAGTACGAAGGTCAGGCTGGCTTCGGTCAGCGAGAACACACCCGTGATCGCCGCCGCCAGGGCAAACTTGAACGTCACCAGGCCCGATGCGTCATTGAGCAGGGCCTCGCCCTGAAGCATGTGCATCAGGGGGGTCGGCAGCCGACCCTGGGTAATCGCCGAGACCGCCACGGCATCGGTGGGCGAGAGTACGGCTGCCAGGGCGAACGCCACCGGCAGCGGAATGCTCGGCAAGATCCAGTGGATGAAATACCCCGCCCCGACGACGGTGAACAGCACCAGCCCCACCGCCAGCGTCAGCACCGGCCCGCGCAGTCGCCATAGTTCACGCTTGGGCATGCGCCAGCCATCGACGAACAGCAGCGGAGGCAGGAACAGGAACAGGAACAACTCCGGGTCCAGGGCCACATGCAAGCCCAGGTTCGGCCAGGCCAGCAGCGCCCCGGCGCCGATCTGTACCAGTGGCAATGGCAGGGGGAGCACCCGCCCGACCAGCTTGGAGACGCTTACCAGCATCAGCAGGATAAGGACGGTGTAGGCAGATTGCATGCGGCGAGGTTCCTCTGAATCGGGTGTGGATCAGCGGTGCTACTGGGATGGACATGGCCATTTGAAACAATATGTTAATGGGAACAGCACAGGCTGGCCGCTGCACGAAAGTCGCAGCGGGTGCAGGGATCTGTAACACGGTGTTGCCAAGAATGGACCTTTGGGGTGGGGTGAGAGTTGCAAGGGGGTTGCGAGGTGTACGCGTTGGGGCCATGTGGTGCTGCGCAGATCGAGCGCCGCCCGCGCGGCGCTTCGCGAAGCGTGCGCTTGGGGCCTGTGGCGCTCGATCTCAGCGGCGCCACAAAGCCTCAAGCGCACACCCGTGGCGCCAAATGGACCGATGCCGCATAATCGGGCATCGAATTTCCGGGAGATCTCGAGAAAGCCTGAAACCCAGTCTTCCTCAGTAAATTCAATGGCTCACACTCTCTACGGCATCAAAGCCTGCGACACGATGAAAAAGGCACGCACCTGGCTTGAAGAACACGCCATCGATTACGCGTTCCACGACTACAAGACCCAAGGCATCGACCGTGACAGCCTTGACCGCTGGTGCGAGGAGCATGGCTGGGAAGTCGTCCTCAATCGCGCCGGCACTACGTTCCGCAAGCTCGACGACGCCAGCAAGGCCGGTCTCGACCAGGCCAGGGCGGTCGAGCTGATGCTCGAGCAACCTTCGATGATCAAGCGCCCGGTACTCGACCTCGGCGGCCGCACCCTGGTCGGCTTCAAGCCGGACCTGTACGCGGCAGCCCTGAGCTGAGACTGCCCCCGCTTCCACCCCCTGTTCGCAAGAGGTAACTGCATGTCCACTACTCTGTTCAGCCTGGCCTTCGGTGTCGGCACCCAGAACCGCCAGGGCACCTGGCTGGAAGTCTTCTACGCGCAACCCCTGCTCGATCCGGCCGCCGAGCTGATCGAGGCGGTGACGCCGATCCTGGGCTACGAAGGCGGCAACCAGGCGATCTCGTTCAGCCCGGCCCAAGCCTCGCAACTGGCCGACGCCCTGAAGCACATCGATGCCACCCAGTCCGCGCTGCTGACCCGCCTGGCCGAAAGCCACAAGCCGGTGGTCGCCACCCTGCTGGCCGAAGACACCACGCTGACCTCGACGCCAGAGGCCTACCTCAAGCTGCACCTGCTGTCGCATCGCCTGGTCAAGCCGCATGGCGTGAGCCTGGCCGGCATCTTCCCGCTGCTGCCCAACGTTGCCTGGACCAGCCAGGGCGCCATCGACCTGGGCGAACTGGCCGAGCAACAGCTCGAAGCGCGCCTGAAGGGCGAGCTGCTGGAAGTGTTCTCGGTGGACAAGTTCCCCAAGATGACCGACTACGTGGTCCCGGCCGGCGTGCGTATCGCCGACAGCGCCCGTGTGCGCCTGGGCGCCTACATCGGCGAAGGCACCACCATCATGCACGAAGGCTTCGTCAACTTTAACGCCGGCACCGAAGGCCCGGGCATGATCGAAGGCCGCGTCTCGGCGGGCGTGTTCGTCGGCAAGGGTTCGGATCTGGGCGGCGGTTGCTCGACCATGGGTACCCTGTCGGGCGGCGGCAACATTGTCATCAAGGTCGGCGAAGGCTGCCTGATCGGCGCCAACGCCGGTATCGGCATCCCGCTGGGTGACCGCAACACCGTCGAAGCCGGTCTGTACATCACCGCGGGCACCAAGGTGCAGCTGCTCGACGAGCAGAACCAACTGGTCAAGGTGGTCAAGGCACGCGACCTGGCCGGCCAGACGGACCTGCTGTTCCGCCGCAATTCGGTCAGTGGCGCAGTGGAGTGCAAGACCCACAAGTCGGCCATCGAACTGAACGAAGCCCTTCACGCCCACAACTGATACGGGCTGAAGTGGTAATATTGGGCCTGGCCTACTGCCAGGCCCGATTTCAGGTCCCAAGATCATGTTGCAACCTTCCCCCTGGCGCGCTGACTTCCCCGCCATCGACGCCCTGCAGCGGCAGCACCAGACCTACCTGGACAACGCTGCCACCACGCAGAAACCCCAGGCGCTGCTCGACGCCCTCACTCATTACTACGCCCATGGCGCAGCCAACGTGCACCGTGCCCAGCACCTGCCTGGCGCCCTGGCGACACAGGCCTTCGAAGCCAGCCGCGAAAAGGCCGCCGCCTGGCTGAACGCCGCCGATGCGCAGCAGATCATCTTCACCCATGGCGCCACCTCGGCGTTGAACCTCTTGGCCTACGGCCTGGAATACCTGTTCGAGGCCGGCGACGAGATCGCCATCAGCGCCCTGGAGCACCATGCCAACCTACTGCCCTGGCAGCAGCTGGCGCGGCGCCGGGGTGCCCGCCTGGTCGTGCTGCCCCTGGATAGGCAGGGGCGCATCGACCTGGAGCAGGCGTTGCAGCTGATCGGCCCGCGCACGCGCCTGCTGGCTGTCAGCCAGCTGTCCAACGTGCTGGGAACCTGGCAGCCGCTGGCACCGTTGCTGGCCCATGCCCGTGCGCAAGGTACGCTGACCATCGTCGATGGCGCCCAGGGCGTCGTCCATGGGCGCCACGATGTGCAGCAGCTGGGGTGCGACTTCTATGTGTTCTCGAGCCACAAGCTCTATGGCCCCGATGGCGTCGGCGTGATCCACGGCCAACCTCAGGCCCTTGAGCGTTTGCGCCATTGGCAGTTCGGTGGCGAGATGGTGCAGATCGCCGATTACCACAGCGCCAGCTTCCGCCCCGCTCCGCTGGGGTTCGAGGCCGGGACCCCACCGATAGCCGCCGTTATCGGCCTGGGCGCGACCCTCGATTACCTGGGCAGCCTGGACGCCAATGCGGTAGCTGCCCACGAAGCCCGCCTGCACCAGCAGTTGCTGCGCGGCCTTGGCGAGCGCGAGGGCGTACGCCTGCTGGGTTCGCCGCAGAGCGCCCTGGCCAGCTTTGTCATCGGTGGGGTACACAATGCCGACATCGCGCACCTGCTGACCGAACAAGGGATTGCCGTGCGGGCCGGGCACCACTGCGCGATGCCCCTGCTTCAAGGCTTCGGGCTCGACGGCGCGATCCGCGTATCGCTGGCCCTGTACAACGACAGCGACGACCTTCAGCGTTTCTTCGATGCACTGGACCAGGGCCTGGAGCTGCTGCGATGAGCCTCTGCGTTGAAGCGAGCCAGGCACTCGAGAGCTTCGAGCAGGCCCGTGGCTGGGAACAGCGCGCGCGCCTGCTGATGCAGTGGGGTGAACGCCTGGCGCCCCTGGACGACGCCGAAAAGGTCGATACCCACCGTGTGCATGGCTGCGAAAGCCTGGTCTGGCTGGTGGCCGAGCAACGCGACGGCCAGTGGCGCTTCAAGGCCAGCAGCGACGCGCGTCTGCTGCGCGGCCTGCTTGCGTTGCTGCTGGTCCGTGTACAAGGCCTGGACAGCGCCGCGCTGGCGCAGCTGGACTTGCGCGACTGGTTCACCCAGCTGGGGCTCGAACGGCAACTCTCGCCGTCGCGCAGCAACGGCCTGCATGCCGTGCTGCAGCGCATGGCTCAGCTGGCGTCGGGCGCCTGAGCCTGGCGCTCGGATGGCCGCCGGGCGCCCGCCACGAGTTTTTCCACCGCCTTGCTGGCCGCCACCATGCCAAAGGTCGCGGTCACCATCATCACCGCGCCGAAGCCACCCGAGCAGTCCAGTCGTACCCCTTCCCCGACAAAGCTCTTCTGCAGGCAGACGCTGCCATCACCCTTGGGGTAGCGCAGCTGCTCGGATGAGAACACACAGGCCACGCCGTAGTTACGGCTGACATTGCGCGAGAAGTTGTAGTCGCGGCGCAAGGTCGAGCGCACCCGCGAGGCCAGCGGATCATTGAAGGTCTTGTTGAGGTCGCAGACCTGTACCTGGGTCGGGTCGATCTGCCCACCCGCGCCGCCGGTGCTGACCACGGCGATCTTGCGCCGACGGCACCAGGCAATCAGGGCTGCCTTGGCCATCACGCTGTCGATGCAGTCGATCACGCAGTCCATCTGTTCGGTGATGTATTGGCTCATGGTGTCGCGGGTGACGAAATCCGCAACCGCGTGCACCGTGCACGCCGGGTTGATCGCGCGCAGCCGTTCGGCCATGACCTCGACCTTGGGCCGACCTACCTGCCCGTCCAAGGCATGGGCCTGGCGATTGACGTTGCTGACGCAGACGTCGTCCAGGTCGAACAGCGAGATCTCGCCCACGCCACTGCGTGCCATGGCCTCGGCCGCCCATGAGCCGACGCCGCCGATACCGACGATCGCCACGTGGGCCTGGCGCAAGCGCTGCAAGCCTTCATCGCCGTACAGCCGGGCGACGCCGGCAAAGCGTGGATCTTCTGTACTCATGGTGTCACCCCGAAAAAACCGGCGCGCATTATAGGCCGCCAAGCAGGCGATGACATCAACGCCGCGCAGGCGGATTGGTAATGGCCGATCCAATGCTTTAATGTCCCACGTAATTGATAGATTTGGACTACAACCGAACGTGCGAAGAACTTCGGCCCACGCAGAAAATCCAACTCTTGAGTCTCCCGGATACGCTTAGCTCTCGCGATCCGGCAGCGCCCGTCCGTTCCCGCCTTCGGAACCCTTGCACCCTATGTCATCGCGTAAATTTGGAATCAACCTGGTGGTGGTCCTGGCCATCGCCGCGCTGTTCACCGGGTTCTGGGCTCTGATCAACCGCCCGGTAACCGCTCCTGCGTGGCCGGAACAGATTTCCGGCTTCTCCTATTCTCCGTTCCGCCTGGGCCAGAGTCCGCAGAAGGGTCAGTATCCCGACGAAGCCCAGCTGCGCGAAGACCTCGAGCAGATGAGCAAGCTGACCGACAGCATCCGCATCTACACGGTCGAAGGCACCCAGGACCAGATCCCGCGCCTGGCCGAAGAGCTCGGCCTGCGGGTAACCCTCGGGGTCTGGATCAGCCCGGACCTGGAGCGCAACGAACGCGAGATCGCCAAGGCCATCGAACTGGCCAACACCTCGCGCAGCGTGGTGCGCGTGGTGGTCGGCAACGAGGCGCTGTTCCGCGAGGAAGTCACGCCCGAAGGGCTGATGCAGTACCTGGACCGGGTACGGGCGGCCGTCAAGGTGCCAGTGACCACCAGCGAGCAGTGGCACATCTGGAAAGAACACCCCGAGCTTGCCGACCATGTCGACCTGATCGCCGCGCACATCCTGCCCTACTGGGAATTCGTGCCCATGAGCGATTCGGTGGAATTCGTGCTCGATCGCGCACGTGAACTCAAGCAGCAGTTCCCGCGCAAGTCGCTGCTGCTGTCGGAGGTTGGCTGGCCGAGCAACGGCCGCATGCGTGGCGGTGCCGATGCGACCCAGGCCGACCAGGCCATCTATCTGCGCACCCTGGCCAACACACTCAACCGCCGCGGTTACAACTACTTCATCATCGAGGCCTACGACCAGCCGTGGAAGGCCAGCGACGAAGGTTCGGTGGGCGCCTACTGGGGCGTGTTCAATGCCGAGCGCCAGCAGAAATTCAATTTCGAGGGACCCGTGGTCGCGATCCCGCAGTGGCGCGCCCTGGCGGTCGGCTCGGTAGTGCTGGCAATGCTGGCCCTCACCCTGCTGCTCATCGATGGCTCCGCCCTGCGCCAGCGTGGCCGGACCTTCCTCACCTTCACCGCGTTCCTGTGCGGGTCGGTACTGGTGTGGATCGGCTACGACTACAGCCAGCAATACAGCACCTGGTTCAGTCTCACCGTTGGGTTCCTCCTGGCCCTTGGGGCGCTCGGCGTGTTCATCGTGCTGCTCACGGAGGCCCATGAACTCGCCGAGGCGGTCTGGACCCACAAGCGCCGCCGGGAATTCCTGCCCGTCCAGGCCGACAGCGCCTACCGGCCCAAGGTGTCGGTGCATGTGCCGTGCTACAACGAGCCGCCGGAGATGGTCAAGCAGACCCTCGACGCCCTCGCCGCTCTCGATTACCCGGACTTCGAGGTCCTGGTCATCGACAACAACACCAAGGACCCGGCCGTGTGGGAGCCGCTCAAGGCCCACTGCGAGCTGCTCGGCGAGCGCTTCAGGTTCTTCCACGTCGCGCCCCTGGCAGGCTTCAAGGGCGGCGCGCTGAACTACCTGATCCCGCACACCGCCAAGGATGCCGAGGTGATCGCGGTGATCGATTCGGACTACTGCGTCGACCGCAACTGGCTCAAGCACATGGTGCCGCACTTCGCCGACCCGAAGATTGCCGTGGTGCAGTCGCCGCAGGATTACCGCGACCAGAACGAGAGCACCTTCAAGAAGCTGTGCTACAGCGAGTACAAGGGCTTCTTCCATATCGGCATGGTCACCCGCAACGACCGTGACGCGATCATCCAGCACGGCACCATGACCATGACCCGGCGCTCAGTGCTCGAAGAGCTCGGCTGGGCGGACTGGTGCATCTGCGAGGATGCCGAACTTGGCCTGCGCGTGTTCGAGAAAGGCCTGTCCGCAGCCTATTCCCACAACAGCTATGGCAAGGGCTTGATGCCCGACACCTTCATCGACTTCAAGAAGCAGCGCTTCCGCTGGGCCTATGGGGCGATCCAGATCATCAAGCACCACACTGCGCAGCTGTTGCGCGGCAAAGGCAGCGAGCTGACCCGCGGCCAGCGCTACCACTTCCTGGCGGGCTGGCTACCCTGGGTGGCCGATGGCATGAACATCTTCTTCACCGTCGGCGCCCTGCTCTGGTCGGCAGCGATGATCATCGTGCCCCAGCGGGTCGATCCGCCGTTGTTGATCTTCGCGATTCCGCCGTTGGCGCTGTTCGTGTTCAAAGTGGGCAAGATCGTCTTCCTTTACCGCCGGGCGGTGGGCGTCAATCTCAAGGACGCCTTCTCTGCCGCACTGGCGGGCCTGGCCCTGTCGCACACCATTGCCAAGGCCGTGCTGTACGGTTTCTTCACCAGCAGCATGCCGTTTTTCCGCACGCCCAAGAACGCCGACAGCCATGGCTTGCTGGTGGCGATTTCCGAGGCGCGGGAGGAGTTGTTCATCATGCTGTTGCTGTGGGGCGCGGCAGGTGGGATCTACCTGGTGCAAGGGCTGCCGAGTTCGGACATGCGCTTCTGGGTGATCATGCTGCTGGTGCAGTCGCTGCCCTATCTGGCGGCGTTGATCATGGCGTTCCTGTCGTCGCTGCCAAAACCTGGGGAGCGGGTGCAGGAGGCGACGGCCACCTGATCGCCCACAGGTACGGCGCAAGCCTGAGATCACCGCTTTACCTGTGGGAGATCAGGTGGGAGCAACTTCAGCCGCGAAGAGGTTGATGCGGTGTCCGGCACCGGCTTCGCCGGTGTTCGCGGCTAAAGCCGCTCCCGCTGGGGAGGCCCGGGAGGGCCATTTCATCAGATTCGGCGCTGATCCCTGGGACGGAGCTCACCAACGCTCCCGCAGCCATGCGCGGCCCTGCTGTTTGCTATAAGATAACGCCCCAGTTTTTTCCCGCCTTGCCTTGCCCGGAGTCCTACATGACGGCACCCGCCGACCTCTCGCCAACCCTGCAACTGGCCTGCGACCTGATCCGTCGCCCTTCGGTGACCCCGATCGATGCCGATTGCCAGAAACAGATGATGCAGCGCCTGGGCGATGCCGGTTTTGCGCTGGAACCGATGCGGATCGAGGATGTGGACAATTTCTGGGCGTCCCATGGCACCCAGGACGGTCCGGTGCTGTGCTTCGCTGGCCACACCGATGTGGTCCCGACTGGCCCGGTGCAGGCCTGGCAGCATGAGCCTTTCGATGCGCTGATCGACGCCGAAGGCATGCTCTGCGGACGCGGTGCGGCTGACATGAAGGGCAGCCTCGCGGCCATGGTCGTGGCCTGCGAGCGCTTCGTCGCTGACCATCCCGACCACCGCGGCAAAGTCACGTTCCTGATCACCAGCGACGAAGAAGGCCCGGCTCACCATGGCACCAAGGCCGTGGTGGAGCGCCTGGTCGCGCGCGGCGAGCGCCTGGACTGGTGCATCGTCGGCGAGCCGTCGAGCACCCGGCTGGTCGGTGACGTGGTCAAGAACGGCCGCCGTGGCTCGCTCGGCGCCAAGTTGACCGTGCAGGGCATCCAGGGCCATGTTGCCTATCCGCACCTTGCGCGCAACCCGATCCACCTGGCCGCGCCCGCGCTGGCGGAACTCGCCGCCGAGCACTGGGACGAGGGCAATGCCTTCTTCCCGCCGACCAGCTTCCAGATCTCCAACCTCAACTCGGGAACCGGCGCCACCAACGTGGTACCGGGCGAGCTGACGGCGCTGTTCAATTTCCGTTTCTCCACCGAGTCGACTGTCGAAGACCTTCAGGCGCGCGTCGCCGCGATTCTCGACAAGCACCAGTTGCAGTGGACGATCGAATGGGCCCTTTCCGGGCTGCCTTTCCTCACCGAACCGGGCGAACTGCTCGACGCGGTGTCGGCCAGCATCAAGGGTGTCACAGGCCGTGAAACCCAGGCATCGACCAGCGGCGGCACCTCCGATGGCCGCTTCATCGCGACCATGGGTACCCAGGTGGTCGAGCTTGGCCCCGTCAACGCGACCATTCACCAGGTCAACGAGCGGGTCCTGGCCAGCGACCTCGACGTGCTGACCGAAATCTACTACCAGACCCTGGTACGGTTGCTCGCCTGATGCTCACCTGTCCGCTGTGCAGCGCTGCCCTCACCCGCCTCGACAACGGCGTGGTGTGCCCGGCGGGGCACCGTTTCGACCGTGCCCGCCAGGGCTACCTGAACCTGCTGCCAGTGCAGCACAAGAACAGCCGTGACCCGGGCGACAACCAGGCCATGGTCGAGGCACGCCGCGACTTTCTCGACGCCGGCCACTACGCGCCGGTGGCCCAGCGCCTGGCGCAACTGGCCGCCGAGCGCCAGCCGGGGCGCTGGCTGGACATCGGCTGCGGTGAGGGCTACTACACCGCGCAGATCGCCAAGGCGCTGCCCGAGGCCGAAGGCTTTGCCCTGGATATCTCGCGTGAGGCGGTCAAGCGCGCCTGCCGCCGTGATCCGTCGGTGACCTGGATGGTCGCCAGCATGGCCCGCGTGCCCCTGGCCGATGCCAGCTGCCAGTTCATCGCCAGCGTCTTCAGCCCGCTCGACTGGCAGGAGGCCCGGCGCTTGCTGAGCCCCGGCGGCGGCCTGATGCGCGTCGGCCCGACCAGCAATCACCTGATGGAACTGCGCCAGGTGCTCTACGATGAGGTGCGCCCCTACGCCGACGACAAACATCTGGCCCTGGTCCCCGAGGGGATGCAGCATGCCCATGGCGAAACCCTCGAGTTGCGCCTGCAACTGGCCGAGCCCAGCGCCCGCGCCAACCTGCTGGCCATGACCCCGCACGGCTGGCGCGCCAGCGCCGAGCGCCGGACGCAGGTCATCGAACAGCCCGAGCCGTTCGAAGTCACGGTTTCCATGCGATACGACTATTTCGTGCGTCAAGACTGAGCACCCGGAGCCCCAAATGCGCCAACCTGATATCGAGATCTACCTCAAGGACGCCGACGTCGACCACAAGCAAGTGACT
The DNA here is from genome assembly GCF_902498185.1 of Pseudomonas fluorescens. Taxonomy (GTDB): domain Bacteria; phylum Pseudomonadota; class Gammaproteobacteria; order Pseudomonadales; family Pseudomonadaceae; genus Aquipseudomonas; species Aquipseudomonas fluorescens_BS. Next base: position 97,850 of record NZ_CABVIX010000003.1, read on the forward strand.
GCCTGGCTCAACGAGGCCGTGGGCCCGTGCGACGACTGGGTACAGAAAGGTCAGACCTGGAAGTGCAAGGCCGGTAACATTCCGGTTACCTGGTTACCTAAAGCTGTAGGGAAATGGAACAGCCTGTTCCTGGAAAGCGACAAGACCCCGTGGGAAGACGACATCGCCTGCGCACGCGCCGCCCATGCGGCCTTGCAGGTCGAAGTGCGCTGCGCACCGGGCAGCTGGATCGAGGAAGAAGGCGAGGCTGACGCCGATCGCTGGATCCGCATCAGCGCCGACGGCGAAGAACAGATCACCTGGCGGACCTGACGGCAGCTGCAAGTTGCAAGCTGCAAGCAAGAGCAGAAGCCAGAGCGAAAGCTTCGGCTGCAGGCCCCGCGGTCAGCTTGAGGCTTGCAGCTTGAAGCTTGCAGCTGGAGGCCGCTAGAGCCCGACGACGTCTTCGGCCTGGAGGCCTTTCTGGCCTTCGACCAGGGCGTATTCCACTTGCTGACCTTCGGTCAGGGTGCGATGCCCTTCGCCGCGAATCGCGCGGAAGTGGACGAACACGTCCGCGCCCCCTTCACGCTGGATGAAGCCATAGCCCTTGGCATCGTTGAACCACTTTACGTTTCCAGTCTCACGAGACGACATCTGAACTACTCCGGATTTTTATTGTGAAAATCGCCTTGCAGGCACAGGGTCACCCCCCGTGCCGACGCCGCTTGCTGAAATCTCCTGCAAGCGGCGGACCGAGTATAGGTCAGGCAATAAAGAATTTTCATGACGTGGGAGGTTTTTGCTGAACCCGTGCAGATACGGCACACTGCTCGGCCCAAGCCGCAACTCGAAACTCCTCATCCAGGGCACTCACCGTATGACCCGTTCCCCCTTGCACCGCCTGATCTTCGGCGCGCTGCGCCGCCTGCTGTACCTGTGGGTGCGGTCTGAAACCATCAACCAGTCCTCCCTGGGCCTGCAGCTCGACCGCAGCCGTCCGGTGTTCTACGCCCTGCCCTCGCCGTCGCTTACCGACCTTGCCGTACTCGACCACGAATGCACCAAAGCGGGACTGCCCCGCCCGGTGCTGCCCGTTTCCGTAGGGCCGCTGCAAGAGCCCGCCGCCTTCTTCTACCTGACGCCCGAGCCGGACTGGATCGGCCGTCAGGACAAGCGCGGAGCACCGCCGGCCCTGCAACGCCTGGTAGGCGCGATAAGCCAGCATGCCGAGGAAGATGCGCAGGTCATTCCGGTGAGCGTGTTCTGGGGGCAGACGCCAGCGAGCGAGTCGAGCCCCTGGAAGCTGCTGTTCGCCGACAGCTGGGCGGTGACTGGGCGCCTGCGCCGCCTGCTGACCGTGCTGATGCTGGGGCGCAAGACCCGCGTGCAGTTTTCGGCGCCCATCCACCTGCGCGAGCTGGTGCAGCACAACAAGGGGCACGAGCGCACGGTGCGCATGGCCCAGCGCCTGTTGCGCGTGCATTTTCGCAACCTGAAGACCGCCGTCATCGGCCCGGACATTTCGCACCGCCGCAACCTGGTCAAGGGCCTGGTCCACGCGCCGCTGGTCCGCCAGGCCATCAGCGATGAGACCGAGCGCGAAAAGATTCCGCTGGCCAAGGCCGAAGCCCTGGCCCTGCGCTATGGCAACGAAATCGCCTCGGACTACACCTACACCGCCATCCGCTTCCTCGAAGTGGTGCTCAGCTGGTTCTGGAACAAGATCTACGACGGCATCAAGGTCAACCACATCGAGCAGGTGCAAGGCATCGCACCAGGCCACGAGGTGATCTACGTGCCCTGCCACCGCAGCCACATCGACTACCTGCTGCTGTCCTACCTGCTGTTCCGCAACGGCCTGACGCCGCCCCACGTCGCAGCGGGCATCAACCTCAACATGCCGGTGATCGGCAGCCTGCTGCGCCGTGGCGGTGCGTTCTTCATGCGCCGCACCTTCAAGGGCAACCCGCTGTACACGGCAGTGTTCAACGAATACTTGCACACGCTGTTCACCAAGGGCTTCCCGGTCGAGTACTTCGTCGAAGGCGGGCGCTCGCGCACCGGTCGCATGCTGCATCCCAAGACCGGCATGCTGGCCATTACCCTGCGCAGCTTCCTGCGCTCCTCGCGCACGCCCATCGTCTTCGTGCCGGTGTACATCGGCTATGAACGGGTGCTGGAAGGCCGTACCTACCTGGGCGAACTGCGTGGCGCGAGCAAGAAGAAGGAGTCGATCTTCGACATCTTCAAGGTCATCGGTGCCCTGCGGCAGCGCTTCGGCCAGGTCTACGTCAACTTCGGCGAGCCGATCCGCCTGGCGGGCTTTCTCGACCAGCAGCAGCCTGGCTGGCGCGAGCAGGAACTTGGCCCGCAGTTCCGTCCGGCCTGGCTCAACCAGGCCACGACACGCCTGGGCGAGACCGTCGCCCGCCGCATGAACGAAGCGGCCGCCGTCAACCCGGTCAACCTGATGGCGCTGGCGCTGCTCTCGACCAGCCGCATGGCGCTGGACGAAAGCGCCCTCACCAGGGTGCTGGACCTGTACCTGACGCTGCTGCGCAAAGTGCCGTACTCCTCACATTCCACCCTTCCCGATGGCGACGCGCTGGGCCTGATCGGCCACGTCAAGGGCATGGGCCTGGTGGCCGAGCAGCAGGACGCCCTGGGACGCATCCTTTATCTGGATGAGGCCAACGCGGTACTGATGACCTACTACCGCAACAACATCCTGCATATCTTCGCCCTTCCAGGGCTGCTCGCGAGTTTCTTCCAGAGCAGCTCGCGCATCAGCCGCGAACTGATCGGCCAATACACTCGCGCCCTGTATCCGTACCTGCAGGCCGAGCTGTTCTTGCGCTGGGAGCCCGAGCAGCTGGACGAGGTGATCGACCAGTGGCTGGAAGCCTTGGTCGAACAAGGCCTGCTGCGCTTCGAAAACGGCGTCTATCTGCGTCCGGCACCCAGCTCCCGGCAGTTCGTGCTGCTCACGCTGCTGGCGCGCACCATCACCCAGACCTTGCAGCGCTTCTACATGGCCACCTCCTTGCTGCTCAACAGCGGCCAGCACAGCCTGACGGCCGAGGAGCTCGAGGACCTCTGCGTGATGATGGCCCAGCGGCTGTCGATCCTGCATGGGCTGAATGCGCCGGAGTTCTTCGACAAGAGCCTGTTCCGCCACTTTATCCAGACGCTGATCGGACAGGGCGTGCTGCGCCCTGACAGCAACGGCAAGCTGGGTTACCACGACAAGCTGGCCGAGCTGGCCGAAGGCGTGGCCAAGCGGGTATTGCCAGCGGAGTTGCGCTTGTCGATCCGCCAGGTGGCCCTGCACCGAGAGACGCCAGCGGTGTAACCGTTGGCGTGGCGCGGGGATTGCCGGAGGCCTCTGGCGGGAAAATCCGTTAAAGTCCCTCTGGTTGGCTACGCGCCCTTCTCAAGAACCCGGGAGACTCCATGAGAAAACTCTTTCTGCTGTGCTGCGCATCCCTGCTGGCAGCCTGTTCAAGCACACCCGCCGATCACAAGGCCTCGCTGCAAGGCGAGGTCTTCTACCTGCAGCGGATCGCCCTGCCACCGAGCGCTACGTTGAGCGTCAGCCTGCAGGATGTTTCGCTGATGGACACCGCCGCCGTGACCCTGGCCAGCCAGAGTGGTCCAGTCAAAGGCAACGTCCCCTTGCCCTTCCATCTGTCCTACGACCCTGCGCAGGTCAAGCCAGGCCATCGCTATGCCATCAGCGCTCGCATCGAGCTGGACGGCAAGCTGCTGTTCATCAACACCGAACACCATGGCGTAAAGCTTGATGGCAGTGATCCGCAGCCTGTGCGGGTCAAGGTCGATCAGGTTCGCTGATTTTCGTCCACTTCATTCATAAGGATGCTGTCATGATCCGATCTTCCCTGCGCTTTACCACCCTGTGCGCCGGCCTGGTGCTGTCCGCCAGCGCCCTGGCCCTGTCGCTGGGCGACCTGACCCAGAAAGACGCCACTGGTGGCCTGAAGGACGCCCTGACCCAAGGCGCGCAGATCGCCGTCAAGCAACTGGGCACCGCCGGTGGCTTCAGCAACAATCCCGAGGTGCGCATCGAGCTGCCGGGCAACCTGGGCAAGGCGGCCAAGGCCATGAAGATGTTCGGCAAGGGCGAGCAGGTCGAAGCGCTCGAGGCGAGCATGAACAAGGCCGCCGAAGCTGCCGTGCCACAAGCCCAGGCGATTCTGGTCGAGGCGGTGAAGAACATGTCGGTGACCGATGCCAAGGGCATTCTCGGCGGCGCCGATGATTCGGCAACGCAGTACCTCGACAAGACCAGCCGCGAGCAGATCCGCGCCAAGTTCCTGCCGATCGTCAAGCAAGCCACCGACAAGGTCGGCCTGGTACAGCAGTACAACAGCTTCGCCGGCCAGGCCGCGGGCTTGGGCATTGGCAGCGCGAAAACCGCCAACGTCGAGAACTACGTCACCGAGCAAGCGCTCGATGGCCTGTTCAGGATGATCGCGCAACAAGAGTCGAGCATCCGCGAAAACCCGGCAGCCGCGGCTACCAGCCTGGCCAAGAAGGTCTTCGGCGCCCTCTGAGCAATTGCAGGCAGTAGGCAACGGCTTCCCGATTCACCGCCAGCACCCGAGCCTCCAGAGTGACACGGCGCACTACAGCGCATTCACTCTGGAGCCGTACATGAGCATCCGCAAAACCATCGAACTGAACATTGTCCACCCGGTCGACCCTGCCGACGGCAGAGGTTTTCAGATCGAGCTGCTCGACATCACCCTCGCCTCGAAGCCTGCGGCTGTTTTCAGCCACGGCGGCAACGCAGTCCTGCCTTCACCCTTCACGTATGACTTCGCGTTGAATGAAGGCCACATGAAGTTCGGCAACCAGTACCGCATCACGGTGCGCATCACGGATGGCCAAGGCGAGGTTTATGGCGATGCGCGGGAGTTCAGCGTCGGTCCGGATGCCGAAACCGAGGTCATCGGGCTCAAGCTTGCGCGTAGCTGAAACGCCGATGGACCAAGCGGCCGAAGCACCTGCTTCGGCCGCTTGCTTTCAGCCTTCCTTCCTGACCCTGAACCAGGCCGCATACAACGCCGGCAAGAACAGCAAGGTCAGCGCCGTGGCCACGATCAGGCCGCCCATGATCGCTACCGCCATCGGCCCGTAGAACACGCTGCGCGACAACGGGATCATCGCCAGCACGGCCGCCAGCGCCGTGAGCACGATAGGCCTGAAGCGCCGTACCGTGGCCTCGATGATCGCCTGCCACCGGTCCAGCCCCCCAGCGATGTCCTGCTCGATCTGGTCCACCAGGATCACCGAGTTGCGCATGATCATGCCTGCCAGTGCGATGGTGCCGAGCATGGCGACGAAACCGAATGGCTGGCGGAACACCAACAGGAACAGCGTCACCCCGATCAATCCCAGGGGCGCCGTCAGGAACACCATCACCGTGCGCGAGAAACTGCGCAGCTGCAGCATCAGCAAGCTGAGCACGACGACGATGAACAGCGGCATCCCGGCGTTCACCGACCTCTGCCCCCGCTCGGAGTCCTCGACGGTGCCGCCGACTTCCAGCAGATAGCCATCTGGCAGCTGCGCCCGCACCGGCTCCAGGGTCGGGAGGATCTGCCGCACCAGGCTGGCAGGCTGGTCCTTGCCGTAGATATCGGCGCGCACCGTGACCGTGGGCAGGCGGTTACGGTGCCAGATGATGCCTTCCTCGAAGCCGTACTCCAGGGTCGCCACTTGCGACAGCGCCACGCTCTGCCCGTTGCTGGTGGGTACGGCCAGGCTGCCCAGGCGCTCCAGTTCGCTGCGCTCACGCTGGGTCCCACGCAACAGGATCTCGATCAGCTCGTTGTCCTCGCGGTACTGGCTCACCGTGGAGCCGGTCAGCGAACCCTGCAGAAAGCGCGACAGCTGCGCCGTAGTCACGCCCAGGGCACGGGCGCGGTCCTGGTCGATGTCGAGCAGGATCACCTTGCTTGGTTCTTCCCAGTCCAGGTGCACGTTCACCACATGGGGGTTCTCGCGCACCTTGGCCGCCACCTGGCGGGCCAGGGCGCGCACCTGCTCGATGTGCTCGCCGGTGACGCGGAACTGCACCGGGTAGCCCACGGGCGGGCCGTTCTCCAGGCGCGTGACCCGGGCGCGCAGGTCAGGAAACTGCTCATCCAGCGTCGCGATCAACCAGCTGCGCAAGGCCTCGCGGTCCTCGATGCTGCTGGCCAGCACCACGAACTGGGCGAAGCTGGCGGCAGGCAATTGCTGGTCCAGCGGCAGGTAGAAGCGTGGCGAGCCGGTGCCCACGTAGGCCACGTAGTTATCGATGCCCGCCCGTGCCTTCAGCAACCCTTCCAGCCGCTGGACCTGTTCGGTGGTGTGGCTCAGCGAAGCGCCTTCGGCCAGTTTCAGGTCGACCATCAGCTCGGGGCGGCCGGAGGCCGGGAAGAACTGCTGGGGTACGAAGCGAAACAGCAGGATGCTGCCGATGAAAGCAGCGATGGTCAGCAGGATCACCGTCTTGCGCCGCCGCACGCACCACTCCACCACTCGCCGCACTCGCTGGTAGAACGGCGTGGCGTAGGGGTCCGCCGCCCCCTCGGCGCTACCATGCCGGGCCGCATGACGCTTGGCTAGATCTGGCAGCAGGCGTTCGCCCAGGTAGGGCACGAACACCACCGCCGCAACCCAGGAGGTCAGCAAGGCGATGGTCACTACCTGGAAGATCGAGCGGGTGTACTCGCCGGTACTCGATTGAGCCGTGGCAATTGGCAAGAAACCCGCGGCGGTGATCAGGGTCCCGGTGAGCATCGGAAAGGCCGTGCTCGACCAGGCGTAGCTGGCCGCCTTGAGTCGGTCAAAACCCTGTTCCATCTTGATCGCCATCATCTCCACCGCGATGATCGCGTCATCCACCAACAGGCCCAGCGCAAGCACCAGTGCCCCAAGGGAAATCTTGTGCAGGCCGATGCCCAGGTAATGCATGGTGGCGAAGGTCATCGCCAGCACCAGCGGAATCGCCAGGGCCACCACCAGGCCGGTGCGCATTCCCAGCGAGAAAAAGCTCACCAGCAGCACGATGGCCAGCGCCTCGACCAGCACCTGGACGAATTCGCCTACGCCCGCCTTCACCGCGGCGGGCTGGTCGGACACCTTGCGCAGCTCCATGCCGGCCGGCAGGTTGTGAGACAGCCGGGCGAACTCCACTTCCAGCGCCTTGCCCAGGACGAGGATGTCACCGCCGTCCTTCATCGACACGGCGAGCCCGATCGCGTCCTCGCCCATGAACCGCATGCGCGGCGCGGGTGGGTCGTTGAAGCCACGGTGCACCTGTGCTACATCACCGATGCGGAAGGTCCGGTCAGCTACCCGGATTGGGAAATGCTCGATCTGCTCGACGCTGTCGAAGCGCCCGCTGACCCGCAACTGCAGGCGTTCGCTGGGCGTCTCGAAGAACCCGGCCGCGCTGACCGCGTTCTGCTCTTCAAGGGCTTGCTGCACCGCAGCCAGCGGCACGCCGAGGGTAGCCAGCTTGACGTTGGACAGCTCGATCCAGATCTTCTCGTCCTGCAGGCCGAGGAGCTCGACCTTGCCGACGTCCTTGACCCGCTGCAGCTGGACCTGGATGCGGTCTGCGTAATCCTTGAGCACCGCATAGTCGAAACCGGCACCCGACAGGGCGTAGATGTTGCCAAAGGTGGTGCCGAATTCATCGTTGAAGAACGGCCCCTGCACGCCAGCCGGCAAGGTCTGGCGGATATCGGCGACCTTCTTGCGGATCTGGTACCAGAGCTCGGGGATGTCGGCCGAGTGCAGCGAGTCGCGGGCCATGAAGGTGACCTGCGATTCGCCCGGACGCGAGAACGAGACGATCTTCTCGTACTCGCCCGTCTCCATCAGTTTCTTCTCGATGCGCTCGGTGACCTGGCGCGAGACTTCCTCGGCGCTGGCGCCGGGCCACAGGGTACGGATCACCATGGCCTTGAAGGTGAAGGGCGGATCTTCACTCTGCCCCAGCTTGCTGTACGACATGACGCCCATCGCAGCCAGCAGAATCATCAGGAACAGTACGATCTGGCGATTGCGCAGCGCCCAGGCGGAAAGGTTGAAACCCATCGTGACTTACTCCTTGGCCGCCACGTTCACCATTCGATTGGTGCGGTCCACCGGCCGCACCTGCTGGCCTTCCTGCAACACATGGCCACCGGCCGCGACCACCCAGTCGCTGGCCTCCAGCCCCTCGAGCACCGGCACGCTGTCGGCGCCATACGCCCCAAGCCGCACCACTACACGCTCCAGGCGATTGTCAGGGGAAACCCGCCAGACATAGGCCTGGCCATTCTCGGCGGTCACTGCCGACAGCGGCACCGCCAGTGCCGGCCGTTCAGCCTGGGCGATGAACACCCGGGCGCTCTGCCCCAGCTGCGCAGGGACCGTGCTGGCGGTGAAGGCGATGCGCGCCGCGAACGTGCGCGAACGCGGATCGGCGGCCGGCGACAGTTCGCGGATGTGCCCGGCGAATCGCTGGTCTGGCTGCGACCACAGCTCGACGTTCACGGGCTGTCCTAACATGAAGCGGCCGAACTGCTGCTCGGGAATCCCGATCGCCACCTCGCGCTCGCCATCGGCGGCCAGGATGAACACGCTCTGGCCGGCGGCAACGACCTGGCCGACCTCGACGAGGCGCTTGGCGATCACCCCGTCGCGGGGCGCCCGCAGCACGGCATAACCGGCCTGGTTGCCCGCCACGTCGGCTTCGGCCCGCGCCTGCTTGAGCCGCGCCATGCCGGCACGGTAGAGATTTTCGGCGCTGTCGTACTGGGAGTGGCTGACCATCTGCCGGTCGAGCAGCTTCTGGTAGCGGTCACGCTCGGCGCGCACCAGGCTCAGGTTGGCCTCGGCTGCGGCGAGCTGGGCGCGGTTGGCCTCCAGCTGCAGGCGCACGTCCTGCGGGTCGAGCTCGGCCAGCGGTTGCTCGGCCTTGACCCGCTGCCCCTCCTCCACCAGGCGCTTGCTGACCTTGCCCGCGATGCGGAAGGCAAGCTCAGGTTCGAAGCGCGCGCGCACTTCCCCTGGGTAGCTGTCGGACGTGGCGCTGGCCGGCTGGGGCTGAACCACCAGAGCAGGGCGCGGCGCGGCGGGCGGCGCCGGCTGCTCCCCGCAGGCGGCGAGCAATAGCGCGAAGGCAGTGGGCAGAGCAATGGGCAAGGCATGGCGGAACATGGTGAATGGCCTTCTGCGAGGGGCATTTCGAATATTTATACTGGCCAGTATATTAATCCAGGGAACCGGAGCGCGGAAGCCGGTGCCTGCGAGAAAGATCGTTCTGACCAACCGGCAGCCGGTTAGAGCAGTCACCTCCCCAACCCGGTACCATGAGCGACCTTTTCCAGCCAATGCACACCACAATGCCCAACGACGCACCCAACGGCCCAGGCCGGCCAAAGGACATGGCCAAGCGCGAGGCCATTCTCGAAGCCGCCAAGGTCCTGTTTCTCAGCCTCGGCTATGCCAACACCAGCATGGATGCGGTCGCTACGGCGGCAGGTGTATCGAAACTCACGGTCTACAGCCACTTCACCGACAAGCAGACCTTGTTCGAGTCAGCAGTAATGGCGACCTGCCAGGCGCAGTTGCCGGAGATGATCTTCGAACTGCCCGAAGCGGTGCCGGTCGAGGACGTGCTGCTGAACATCGCGCGCAGCTTCCAGGCGCTGGTCAGCAGCGACGAAGCGGTCAAGCTCAGCCGATTGATCATTGCTCTGGGCAACCAGGATCCGGGGTTCGGGCACTACTTCTATGAAGCGGGTCCCAAGCGGGTGCTGGCGGAAATGCAGACGCTGCTGCGCGATGTCGACGCGCGGGGACTGTTGCGCATCGACAGTCCCGCGCGCGCCGCCGAGCATTTTCTCTGCCTGATCAAGGGAGCGCCGGATTACCGCTTGCTGCTGGGCTGCGCCCCGGCCCTGGAGGGCGCGGACGCCGAGGCGCATGTGCGGGAAGTGGTGGGCGTGTTCATGCGGGCTTACCGGGCCTGACCCGGCTGCCCCCTTGCCCTGTCTGCCACGTCAGGCCTTGAGGGCCTTCTTGGAATAGATATCGTAACGGCTCGACTTGCCCTCCAGGCTATGACTGGGCTTGGCGCCCTCGATGATCGGCGCCTTGCGCGGGCGCTTCACCACCACCCGGTGGGTGGCCAGCGCCAACGCAGCCTCAAGCAATGCGGGCGCATCCAGGTCGTCCCCGACGAGCGGGCGAAATACGCGCATTTCCTTCTTCACCAGCGCGCTTTTCTCGCGATGCGGGAACATCGGGTCCAGGTAGATCACCTGCGGCGGCTCGCCCTGCCACTGGCACATGTGCTCGATGGCGTTGCCGGTCAGGAGCCTCATCCGGGCCACGATCGGCCCGATCTCGTCGTCGCCACGGGCCCGCGCCAGCCCGTCCTCCAGCAATGCGGCAATCAACGGTTGGCGTTCGATAAGCGTCATCTGGCAGCCCAGGCTGGCCAGCACGAATGCATCCTTGCCCAGGCCTGCCGTGCAGTCGAGCACCTGCGGGCGCACGCCTTGGGCGATGCCCACGGCCTTGGCGATCATCTGCCCGTTGCCGCCCCCGAACAGACGGCGGTGCGCGGCCTGACCTTCGACGAAGTCCACACGCACTGGGCCCGGCGCCTGGGGACCCAGTTGCTGGATCTGCAGGCCATCGGCACCGACCTGCACGGCAAATCCGGCCTGGGCATCCATCAGCGGCAACCCCAGGCGCTGCGCCCACTCGCTGGCCTGGGCCTGAAACTCGGGTGCCAGGGCTTCGACCCGGATGCCGCCTACCTGCTCTTGCTCGTCCATCAGTTCACGCACTCAGAAAAAATTCAAGAAATCCCCGGCCTGGGCCGATACACGCAGTATCCGCTATTGTGCCAGAGCCCTACACCCGCGACTGCCATGACAGACACACTTCCCATTGGCTCGGCCTATCTTTCGCCCGTTGGCGACTATGGCCGGCACAACACCCAGGCATTGGGCGGCGTCAGCCATCTGTGGCAGGACTTCTTTGCCCGGGCGCTGGCCGAGCAGCAAGGTGAGGAAGCAGGCAGCGCGGCCCCGGCCGCCGAGCCATTCGACAAGGTCAGCGGCGAGCCCATCGGCGGTGCGCGGGTACTGGCCCAGATCAATACCCAGCGCCTGTGCCAGGTGCGCGATACCGTGGTGGCGCCACCCGAGCCGCTGTTCCTGCCCAAGGCCGAATTCGAGATGGACCTGCTGGACCCGGCGCCCGAGCCGTTCAGCGCGGCCGAACTGATCGAGCAGCAACGCCAGCTCGACCTGAACAACAGCTGGCTACGCCCGGTGGTCATGAGCCAGGGCCAGGCGGTTGCCGAACCGGGTCCGGGCCCGGCCCCGCGGCCGCTGTTCCTGCCGATCGCCGAGTTCGAGACGAGCCTGCTGGACAACGCCCCGGAGCCCTATGACGAACCCACTCTCGCCGCCCAGCAGTCGGCACTGGATTTCGACAACCATTGGGCGCGTCCGGTAGTACTCAACAACGTGCGCGTCCACGCCTGAGGTCAGCGGCAGATCTGCCAGCGGCCCATGTCCAGGTGAAAGTGATTGTGGTGCGCGGCATTGTAGTCAGGTCCCAGCACCGTGCTGAAACTCTCGCAGCCTGCCTTCTGCACCTCGCGCAGGAACTGCGCCTTCGTCCCCTCCCCCTGCCAGTCCCTGGATAGCACGATGCGCTGGCCGTCCGCCAGGCGAAAGCCGCTGATGTCCAGGGCGTTGGCCGTGGCGTGCTGGCTGAGTCGTCCCTGCGTGCGGTTATAGACGTTGCGGCAGGCAAAGCTGCCCAGATGATCGACCTGGGTGACGCGCTGGCCAAAGGCCCGTTGCGCTGCGGGTTGCAGGCCATGATGCTCGAACAGGGCATAGGCCACCGCGAGCGGGCAACTGGCGAGAAAACTGCTGGAAAGACGTGCCTGACCCGTTTCTATACGCAGGACGTTGCTCAACGGACACTTGGCTGAGGCCGGACTGTCGGCCTGCTTGCGGTAGCGCAGCGACGAGGTTGCCAACGCCTGCTCGCAGAGCTGCGGATCAGCGCGCAGCCGCGACAGTTTGTAGGCGGTCAGCAGGTCGGGCGGCTGCTGGACGTTCAATGGGGCCCACGGGTTCCAGGCGTCTGGCAGACGCCACCCCTGGAACCAGGCCACCCCTGCCGCCACCAGTACGATGAGCAGCAGCACCAGTGAAGGACGCATGGGCCCTCAGCGTCGGAACAGGTCGTTGAGCTCGCTGAACGGCAAGGCCTGCTCGCCGTAGCCGAACGTCCCCTGGTCACGTATCTCCAGCGCCGCACGCTGCAGTGTGCCGAAGGCTGCCCGCGCCAGGGACGAGCCGACACTGATGCGGCGTACGCCCAGGTCCTGCAGCTGGTTGACGGACAGCGGCACACCACTCATGCCCATCAGCACATTGACCGGTTTTGGCGCAACCGCCTGGACCACCGCGCGAATCTCCTCGACGCTGCGCAGCCCCGGTGCATAAAGCACATCGGCGCCCGCTTCGGCGAAGGCCTGCAAGCGCTTGATGGTGTCATCCAGGTCGAGCCGTCCGTGCAGCAGGTTTTCGGCGCGTGCACACAGGGTGAAGGGAAACGGCAGGCTGCGGGCGGCCTCGACGGAGGCCCGTACCCGTTCCACTGCGCGGCCGAAGTCGTAGATAGGGGCCTCGGCTCGCCCGCTGGCGTCTTCGATGGATCCGCCCACCAGCCCGGCCTGCGCAGCGCGCAGGATGGCCTCGGCGCAGCCTTCGGGCTGGTCGGAAAAACCGTTTTCCAGATCAGCCGCCACCGGCAACGGCGTGGCGTCGACGATGGCTTGGGCGTTGGCAAGCGTTTCCTCCAGGCTCATCGCGGCTTCGGCATCCGGGCGGCCCAGGGAAAAGGCCAGTCCTGCGCTGGTGGTTGCCAGGGCTTCGAAGCCCAGGCTGGCGAGCAACCGGGCGGAGCCTGCGTCCCAGGGGTTGGGGATGACGAAGGCGCCGTCTCGCTCATGCAGCGCCTTGAACGCTTCGGCACGCAGGGTTTGCACATCCATGGTCACAACCTCAGGCAGATGAAATGAGTCGTCAGAGTAGTCCCAGTTGTTCGACCTCAGGCGCGCGGGGCAATTCCGCCAGAGGCGCAAGCCCGGGCAGCCGCTCCATCAATCGTTGGTGAAACAGCCTGGCGAGCGCCGCGGCCTGCAGGTTGTCAGCGGTATGCAGGAACACATAGGGACTGCGGCCCTCTTCGACCCAGGCAGCAACCTTGTCCAGCCACGGCAGCAGGAACGGCTCGTTGGCCTCCAGCAGCGGATGACCGATGAAGCGCACCTGCGGATGCTGGCTGAACGCCGCCGGGCGCGGCGGCACGTTGGGCTTCTTGGCCTGCGCGTGCAGCACGCCAGTCTCGCGCGAAGTGCAGCTGAACAGCGCGCGGGGATCGAGGCAGATGCGCTCCACGCCGCGGTCATGCAGCAGGCGGTTGAGCTGGCGCTCGGGTTCGCCACGGGCAAAGAACGCCTCGTTGCGCACCTCCACCGCCAGTGGCGCACCGACCTCGTCGAGAAAATGCATCAGTTCGCCAACCCTGCTGGGGCCGAACGCCGCGGGCAGTTGCAGCCAGTAGGGCGCGACGCGGTGGCCCAACGGTGCAAGCAGGCGCATGAAGTCGAATGCCGCGTCCACCCGCTCGCGCAGATCACCGGCATGGCTGATATCACGCGGGAATTTGGCCGTGAAGCGAAAGTGCACCGGCATCACCTGGGCCCAGCGCTCTACCGTTGAGGGGGCGGGACGGGCATAGAAGGTGGTGTTGCCTTCAACAGCATTGAAGACCTGGCTGTACAACGCGAGAAAGTCGGCGGGACGAGCGTCGGCGGGATAGAGATACTCGCGCCAGGCGTTTTCGCTCCACGAGGGGCAACCGAGGAAATAAGGCAGAGGAGACGCAGTCATGCGTCAAATGTACAGGTCCAGCCCCATCACTTCTATCTCCCAGTCCACGAAACCCGCAGTGCTGAGGTAACTGGCCAGGGCAGTGGCCGTGCGCCGGTCCTGGGCACGGGGGTGGATCATGTCCTGCTGACGGGCAGGCAGCCCGCCCGCCTGGCGACTGCTCCTGGCCGGCTGGGCCAGTTCCGGCTCACCGACCAGCTCGGCATCTTCCACGCTCTCGTCACGCACCGGCGCTTTACGCGGGGCACGCTTGACGGGATAAGAGGGTGATGAAAAACCGTCGATACGCATAAAAGCTACTCGGGATCAGTGATGGCAATTTAGCAGCATCAGAGTCCGTTCGCTAATGCCTGCCTGATAACTGGACCACAGATCAGACAAAAGGTTTTATAGCGCGCCGCGATACCGACGAACTGCGCTCAACGCGCCTTGGGCGTGGCCACGTTGTCGCGCAGGTAGACCGGCTGCGCCTGATCGGCCGCGATCGCTTCACCCCGCGCCCATGCGAACCTCGCCAGGCTCAACAGGTCGAGCGCATTGGGCAACAGACTGGCATCACTGGCCGAAGCCTGTACTGCCAGACGCTCGGCGTAGCCCCAGCCGGTACCGGCGCCGAACCATTCACCGGCGCAATCCTGCGGCAAGCTGACGCGCTCCGGAGCAATCACCGTCTCCTGGCCGCACAGACGCATCTCGCCGTCGTGCGCCTGGTAGCAGCCCCAATAGACTTCGTCCATGCGCGCATCGATGGCGGCCGCCACCTGCAGCGCGCCGCGCTCACGCAAGGCGCCCTGGGCCAGGGCCGCCAGGTTGGACACCGGCAGCACCGGGCGGTCCAGCGCAAAGGCCAGCCCCTGGACCACACCGATGGCAATACGCACGCCAGTAAAAGCGCCGGGGCCGCGGCCGAAGGCGATCGCATCGAGGGCGTTCAAGCCGATGCCGGCGTCGGCCAGCAGCGCCTGGATCATGGGCAACAGCTTCTGCGCGTGCTGACGGGGGATCACCTCATAATGGCTGCTGACCCGCCCCTCATGCAGCAAGGCAACGGAGCAGGCTTCAGTGGCGGTATCCAGGGCCAGCAAGGTGGTCATCGAAAGCGGTCTCAGGCGAGGGAAAAAGGAGCGCCAGTATAAACGACAACGGCCCGCAAGCGGGCCGTTGTGTGCATCAGGGACGGATCAGCTCAGGGCTGCCAGCACCTTGGCGGTGATCGCTTCGACCGAGCCGACACCTTCGATGTGGCTGTACTTCGGTTTACCGCCATTGGCGTTCGACAGATTCTGGTAGAACTCCACCAGCGGCTTGGTCTGATCGTGGTAGACCGACAGGCGATGACGCACGGTCTCTTCGGTATCGTCCTTGCGCTGCACGAGATCGTCACCGCTGTCGTCGTCCTTGCCTTCGGTCTTCGGCGGGTTGTAGACGATGTGGTAGACGCGGCCAGAGGCCTCGTGAACACGGCGGCCGGCGATACGCTGGACGATTTCTTCGTCAGCCACGGCGATCTCGACCACGGCATCGAGCTCGACACCGGCAGCAACCAGGGCTTCAGCCTGCGGGATGGTGCGCGGGAAGCCGTCGAACAGGAAACCATTGGCGCAGTCTGGCTGGGCGATACGGTCCTTGACCAGGTTGATGATCAGCTCATCGGAGACCAGCTTGCCAGCGTCCATGACGGCCTTGGCTTCCAGGCCCAGCGGGGTGCCAGCCTTGACGGCGGCGCGCAGCATGTCACCGGTGGAAACCTGTGGAATACCGAACTTTTCGGTGATGAATTTTGCCTGAGTACCTTTACCGGCCCCGGGAGCTCCCAGCAGAATAACGCGCATCTTGTGCTCCTCAATTTTTTGTAAGCAAATCAATGGATTCGGCAGCAAGGGCCAAGTCCGGAAAACGGGTATTGACCACAAATGGGTCAAAAGGCTGCTCAAGATACACAGCGCCCGACACCCATACAAGCATCCCCAGGCAGGAACGCCACCCCGCTTGCGCAGGGTTTGCGGGTTGGTTGCACCCGGCGCAACCAACCCACTGACCGTGCTCGTTGCCCTGTCCCGCACCCCTTGCCCTGCCCTGGCAGACGCCCTCAGCCGGTGTTGCGCAGCCCTGCGGCGATGCCGGCCACCGTCACCAACAAGGCCTGCTCCAATGGGCTGTCCAGAGCGGCCTGACGATCCCGCGAGCGGGCCAGCAGCTCGGCCTGCAGGCGATGCAGCGGGTCGAGGTAGGTGTTGCGCAGGCGGATGAATTCAAGCGTCTCGGGACTATGCGCCAGTAGCACCTGCTGCCCGGTCAGGCCCAGCACCACCTGGCACGACTGCGACAATAGGTCGCGCAATTGTGCACCTAAAGGAAGCAGATCGGGTTGCACCAGACGTTGGTCGTAGGCCTGGGCGATTTCGGCGTCCGCCTTGGCCAGGACCATCTCGAGCATATCGATGCGTGTGCGGAAAAAAGGCCACTGTTCGCGCATCTCGCCCAGCAGCGCACTCTCCCCGCGCGCCAGGGCGTTGCCCAGTGCCGTCTCCCAGCCCAGCCACGCCGGCAGCATCAGTCGCGTCTGGGTCCAGCCGAAGATCCACGGAATGGCCCGCAGGCTCTCGATGCCCCCGGCGCGGCGCTTGGCCGGCCGGCTGCCCAGCGGCAAGCGGCCCAGCTCCTGTTCGGGGGTGGATTGGCGGAAATACTCGACGAAGTCGGGATTCTCGCGCACCACCGCGCGGTAGGCCTGGACGCCATCGGCGGCCAGCTCGTCCATCAGCTTGCGCCAGGCCGGCTGCGGCGGCGGCGGTGGCAGCAGTGTCGCCTCCAGCACCGCCGCCAGGTACAGGTTGAGGTTCTGCTCGGCGATCCCCGGCAGGCCGAACTTGAAGCGGATCATCTCGCCCTGCTCGGTGGTGCGGAACCGCCCAGCGACCGAGCCAGGGGGCTGTGAAAGGATGGCCGCATGGGCCGGACCGCCGCCGCGGCCCACGGTACCGCCACGGCCATGGAACAACAGCAGTTCGACATCGTGCTCGCGGCAGATGCGCACCAGGTCTTCCTGCGCACGGTATTGGGCCCACGCAGCCGCCGTGGTACCCGCATCCTTGGCCGAATCGGAGTAGCCGATCATCACCTCCTGCGGGCCATGCAGGCTGGCGCGGTAGCCCGGCAGCTGCAGCAGGCACTCCATGACAGGTCCAGCGTTGTCCAGGTCGGCCAGGGTCTCGAACAGCGGCACCACCCGCATCGGCCGGGTCAGCCCGGCCTCCTTGAGCAGCAACTGCACCGCCAGCACGTCCGAGGCGGCGCCGGCCATGGAGATCACATAGGAGCCCAATGATGCGGCGGGTGCCGCGGCAATCTCGCGGCAGGTCGCCAGTACCTCGGCGGTGTCGTCCTGAGGCCTGAAGTGCGCGGGAAGCAAGGGCCTGCGGTTTTTCAGCTCGTCCTGCAGGAAGCGGATACGCTGCGCTTCGTCCCAGTCTTCATAGCGGCCCAGGCCCAGGTAGTCGGTGATCTCCGACAACGCAGCGCTGTGCCGGGCAGCATCCTGACGCACATCCAGGCGCACCAGGAACAGCCCGAAGGTCACTGCCCGCCGCAGGCAGTCGAGCAACGGCCCATCGGCGATAACCCCCATGCCGCATTCATGCAGCGACTGGTAACAGAGCTGCAGCGGTTCGATCAGCTGCCGGCTGTCTGCCAGGACCTCGGGTCCGACCGGCTGGGGGCCCGCCAGCGACGCGTGGGCCCAGCTGCGCGTGGCACGCAGGCGTTCGCGCAGCTGCTTGAGCAGGCTGCGATAGGGTTCGGCGCTGTCGCCCACCCGCTCACGCAGCGCAGCGCTCGCCTGTTGCATTGACAACTCCGCGGCCAGGTAGTCGATGTCGCGCAAGAACAGGTCGGCGGCCATCCAGCGCGCCAGCAGCAGCACCTCGCGGGTGACCGCGGCAGTGACATTGGGATTGCCGTCGCGGTCACCGCCCATCCACGATGCAAAGCGCACCGGCGCGGCTTCCAGGGGCAAGCGCAGGCCGGTCGCCTCGAACAAGGCCATGTCGACCTTGCGCAGATGGCTGGGGATGGCCTGCCACAAGGAATGCTCGATCACCGCAAAGCCCCACTTGGCCTCGTCGACCGGCGTCGGCCGGGTGCGGCGGATCTCCTCGGTGTGCCAGGCTTCGGCGATCAACCGGCGCAGCCGCTCGCGCACCTGCTCGCGCTCGGCGGGCGCCAGGTCGCGATGGTCCTGGGCGGCCAGTTGCGCGGCAATGGCGTCGTACTTCTGGATCAACGTGCGGCGGGCCACCTCGGTGGGGTGGGCGGTCAGCACCAGCTGGATATCCAGCTTGCCCACTTGCCGCGCCAGCGCATCGCCACTGTGGCCGGCCTGCTTGAGACGGGCCAGCAGCTCGGGCAGCACGCGGGCCTCGAAAGGCTCTGGCTGACCGGCATCGCGGCGGCGGATCAACTGGTACTGCTCGGCGATATTGGCAAGGTTCAGGAACTGGTTGAAGGCCCGGGCGACGGGTAGCAGGTCTTCTTCGGCCAGGTCATCCAGGGCCGATTCGAGCTGCTCGGCGCCCCCGCGCCTGTCAGCCTTGGCGCCATGGCGGATGTCCTCGATCTTGCCGAGAAACGCCTCGCCGTACTGCTGGCGGATGGTATCGCCCAGCAGCTCTCCCAACAGATGCACATCTTCACGCAAGCGCAGATCAATATCGGTCATCGGGCCTTCTCTCCAGCGCGGCCTGCCGCGCACCAGCTCAGGAAACAGCACTGTCGACAGAGTGCCGCCTGCCGCCGCGGCTTTCAAGGCACGCATACGCGGTAAAACGTCTTGCAGGCTGCGCGGTCAACCGCAGGGAAGGTTACGAATCATTCCCCGCAGCGCACATCGAGAACAGAGGCCGCCATGAAAATCCGAGAGCTTGCCCAGCACTGGGAAGAGAACGCCAAAGGCCACCTCAGCGCCACCGGCCATCTCCTGCACCTGGACCTGGAGGCCGAGGCGCGTCTGGCCGCGCTGGCCGAGATGTACCCCAAGCGCCATATCGAAGAATTGCTCGGCGAACTGGTCGGCGCCGCCCTCGAGGAGCTCGAAGCGAGCTTCCCGTATATCCAGGGGCAGCATGTGATTGCCACTGACGAAGAAGGCGATCCGCTGTACGAAGACATCGGCGCGACCCCGCGTTTCCTGGCGCTTTCGCGGCGTCACCTGCACGACCTGAGCCAGGCTCGCAGCAGGGAGGAAGACTGATTCTCGCCCCGTTCTACGCTGACCGTTGAGTCAGAAAAAAAACGGGGGAATGCCAGATTTTTCTGAACTATCCGCAAAACGTCTCAGTCCGAGCCAATAAGCCATCACGGTAGAACCCTGCAATCACGGGCCCTTGCCGCGCTATCGCCGAAAGCGCCCGGAACCGTCAGGGAATGCGATGGAATGCTACGGACATCGTCGTTTATCAGGAGTGATCCAATGGAGTTGACCACCATGAAGACCCGCACCGAGAAATCGTCAATCACTCACCTGCGCAGTATCAAGCTGGCCGCCCTGGCTCTGGGCAGCAGCTTCGTGCTGGCAGGTTGTGCTGGCAATCCGCCCACCGAGCAGTACGCCGTGACCCAGTCGGCGGTCAACTCTGCGGTAAGTGCGGGCGGTACCGAGTTCGCGGCCGTTGAAATGAAAGCGGCTCAGGACAAGTTCAAGAAAGCCGAAATCGCCATGCACGACAAGAAGTATGACGAAGCCAAGCTTCTGGCCGAACAGGCCGAATGGGACGCCCGCGTCGCCGAGCGCAAGGCGCAGGCCGCCAAGGCCGACAAGGCCGTACAAGATGCCCGCCAAGGTGTCCAGGACCTGCGTGAGGAAGGCATGCGCAGCGCTGAATAAGCCTGCCCTCCCGACCCATGCATTCGTTATCGATCAAAGGATGAACCACTATGCGTAAACACGTCATGATTCCCGCCCTGCTGGCCCTGAGTGTCGGCCTGGCCGCCTGCTCGCACCAGCCAAACCCGAACCTTGAGTCGGCCCGTACCAACTTCTCCGCCCTGCAGAGCGATCCGCAGGCGAGCAAGGTCGCGGCCCTCGAGACCAAGGATGCCCAGGACTGGCTGAACAAGGCCGACAAGGCCTACCTGGACCGCGACGATGACAAGAAGGTCGACCAGCTGGCCTACCTGACCAACCAGCGCATCGAAGTGGCCAAGCAGACCATCGCCCTGCGCGGCTCCGAAGCCAGCCTGAAAAACGCTGCCGCCCAACGTGCCCAGGCCCGCCTGGATGCCCGTGACGCGCAGATCAAGAAGCTTCAGGAAAGCATGAACGCCAAGCAGACCGACCGTGGCACCCTGGTGACCTTCGGTGACGTGCTGTTCGACTTCAACAAGGCCGACCTGAAAAGCAGTGCCCTGCCGAACATCACCACCCTGGCCGCCTTCCTGCAGGAAAACCCTGACCGCAAGGTGATCGTCGAGGGTTACACCGACTCCGTTGGCTCGGCGAGCTACAACCAGAGCCTGTCAGAACGCCGCGCAGAGTCGGTCCGCCGCTCGCTGCTGCGCGCAGGTGTCGACCCAGCGCGTGTGGTTGCCCAGGGTTACGGCAAGGAATACCCGGTTGCCGACAACTCCAGCAACTCGGGCCGTGCGCAGAACCGTCGAGTGGAAGTCACCATTTCCAATGACAACCAGCCAGTTGCTCCTCGCTCGGTGAGCCAGCGTTAAGCGTTACCGCTGCTGAGCCAAAGACCCCGCCAGATGGCGGGGTTTTTTATTGTCTTGCACATTACCGCACCTGCTGCGGCGTCTCCTGCCCCATGCACCGAACAGCCTGCTTCTTGCGATCCACCAGCACCCCAGTCAGGCCTTTGTGCTGGGTATCGAACAACACCAGCACCCCATCGATACACTGGGCTACCTGCGGCGCAGGACCCAGCGACACTTTGTAGTCCTCGCCAGGCACGGTCTTGAGCATGGTGAAGTCCGACAGCAGCAGAGCATCCTGGGGCTTGGCGAAGTGCAGGTAACCGTAGTACCAAAGGGCCCCGACCGTCACGACGATACTCCCGACGCCGGTCAGGATCAGGGGGATGGCGTTGCGTTCTTCACTCATTGCTTGTTGTTCTCGTCAGGGTAGTTGGGCACTTCGCCCAGGCGCCGCAAACCGTTGAAATGGGTCGGATCGTCGAGAAAGCGCAGCATGACCTGGCGCCATGTCGGGTCGGCGAAGGTCTGCACGTGGCCGCCGCGGGTCAGCTGCAGTACGCGTGGGGGCGGCGCATGCTGGTACAGGCGGATGCCGCTGGCCATCGGCACCAGCGCGTCGTCGATGCTGTGGAAGAACAGCTTGGGCGGGCTGTCCAGGCGTTCGACAGAACCGATCGCGCTGTCGCCGTCGGGCACCAGCCATGACAGCGGCACCTGCAAGGGCCAGGTGAACCATGTATTACCCAAGGCAAAGCGGCCGATCTCTCGATAGCTGGCCGGCACGCCATCGAACACCAAGGCCTGGAAACGCTGGCGCTGCTGGGGATGCGCCGCCAGGTAGTGAATACCCATGGCCCCGCCAAGACTCTGTCCCAGCAGCACCAGTGGCTTGCCCTGGACTTCGGGTGCCTGCCCCAGCCAATCCAGCGCCGCGCCGATGTCCTGATAGACCGCTGGCAGGCTGGCCTTGCCTTCGGACAGACCGTAGCCGCGGTAATCGAGCATCAGCACCTGATAGCCCTGCTCTGGCAGCCAGTAGCTGCCGCCCAGGTGCCAGGCAAGGTTGCCACCGTTGCCATGCAGGTGCAGCACGGTGCCCTTGACCGCGACGCCAGGCTTGGCGGGTAGCCACCAGGCATGCAGGCGCGTGCCGTCGGCGGCGGTCAGGGTCAGTTCGCGAAAGGCCACCTTGGCCCGCGCCGGGGTAAACGGCTGGCCCGGCTCGGGATAGAACAGCAGGCTGCTGCAACCGGCGGTGCCCATGAGCAGGCATGCCAGCAGCAGGCCCCGGCAGGCCTCAGAGAATGTTCGCATAGTCGGCTTCAATGCGATCCAGGCTCAGGTGGTTGAGGAAGTTGGAGAAGCACATCCAGGCCGACAGCGCGTTGAGGTCGCGAAACTGCTCGGGCAGGTACTTTGGCGGTTCCACCAGGCCCTCATCGACCAGCTGGCGCAGGGTACGCATGTCTTCAAGCGTGGTCTTGCCGCAGAACAGCAAGGGGATCTGCTCCAGCTTGCCCTTCTTCACGGCCAGCTGGATGTAGTTGTAGACCATGATGAAGCCCTTGAGATAGGACAGGTCCTTGGTGAATGGCAGGCCATTGGGCACCGATCCGCGGAACACCCGGCTGGCGTTGCCATAGCTTTCGCCCATCTCGAAGCCCTGGCCACGGAAGAACTCGTAGACCTGCATGAAGTCCGCGCCCTCCTCGACCATGTGGATGGCCCGGGTACGGTTGGTCAGCTTGCGCAGGCGACTGGGGTAGGAGGCAAAGGCAATGACTTCCATGAGGATCGCCAGGCCTTCCTGGGTCACGGTCGACGAAGGCGGGCCCTTGGCCAGGAAGGTGCAGATGGGCTGGCTCAAGCCGTTGAGGGTAGTACCGACGTGCACCAGCCCTTCATGGACCTCCAGGGCACGCACATCGCGGGAATTGAACATGGCATCGGCGCGGATCTTGATGTAGTCGGCGCCCGCCGCAGCGTCGGCGACAATGCCGTCGGACTCGAACACGCGGATGGTGCCCTCGGCCTCGCCGAACACCTTGTTCAGGCGGCTCTGGAGGATATCCACCGCCTCCTTGGCCGTCAGGCTCTTGGGCTCGTCCTTCAGGTCCCCTCGCCCATCGATGTTGTTGAGGTAGTCAGAGAGCATCAGGCCCAGGTCGGCCAGGGTCGGGTCGCCGGCATGGAACGCATCGGAGGCGGCGCCGTAGAGCTCTTGCGAAATCAGTCCGAAATCCTCGGTGCCGCGCGCTTCTAGCATGCGCACGACCATGCGGTACTCCTTGCACATGCGCCGCATGATCTGCCCGACGGGGTTGAACTGGCCGAGCTGGCGGGTGATGTCGCGCTCGATGCTCTGGAATTCGGACTTCACCGCGCCCGAGTCGAACGACAACGGCCGCGCCTGGTAATAGGCGCGGTCCACCGCCGGTGGCTCCCTGCCCCCGTTCTCGAAGAAACCCTGGCGGATGCTGTCGTCCCACTTCACCGCGTCGAGCACGCGGATAGGCGTCTGCGCGATGACTATCCGGTCGGACAACGCGCGTACTGTCTGCTGGTACTCGTCCACACACACTCCTGGATTCGGATCGTTTACTTGCCGGCCCGTTGGAAACGCGCCACTTCGATGAACAGGTCCGAATTGGCCGGATCATCCAAATAAGCCAGCACCCGCGCCGGAGTGCTGTCGATCAGTACGCCCTCTCCATTGTCCTCGGGCACTTCGGTGCTGCGCCCGGTAAGCTCCTTGTTGTCCACCGCCTGGCGGACCTGCCCGGCGTCGAGGTTGTAGAGCACCAGTTGCTTGCCGTCGATCACATCGAAACCGCCGATCAGGAAATTACCGCCCAGGCGCTTGGGCACGCCCGCCGAGAGGTACCAGCGATTGCCATGCCGGGAGACGCTGAAGACATATTCCTCGGCCTTGTTGTCCTTGCCCCGCGCCACCGCCTTGTAGGCATTGCCGCCCAGACGGCTGATGCTGAGGCGCAGCGGCTCGCCCCAGGCGTCCTTGCTGCTCCATTGGCCCAGCAGGGCCTTGGGCGCCGCCTGATTGCTCGGCAGCGGTTCGTTGAAGGTCACCAGACAGCCGCCCAGTAGCAGGAACGACAGGCTCAACAGCACACGCCAGGCTTTCATCAGGTTCTCCTTGAAGAGGTCAGCCGCGCTTCACGCCGCCGCCAGCACCAGGTGAAGGTAACGGGTAAGGTTAGCGAGCATCTGCCCATCGGCTTGCGCATTCGCGTCCTTGAGCAGTCCCTGATATTCCATCTGCTCGATAATCGCCGTCAACACCAGCGCGTCCTGCTCGGGCTGACGCGAGCCTACCACCTGCAGCATCTGCCGGGCGCCGTGCAACAGGATCTGCTCGTGGGAGCGCACCAGTTCGGCCAGGCGCGGGCACAGCAGCGCCTCCTGGCGAAAGCCCTGTTCGGCCATGAGAAAGTCACGCCGGTTGCTCAGCTGGCGGGTGACATAGTCGGTGGTCATGCGGGCCACTTCATCGGCCAGGCGGGCGCGCCACTGCGGGCTGCCGTCGCCTTGGGACAGCAACTGGCGCAGCACTACCTCGGTGTTGGCCCAGAGCTTGGCCATGTAGGCCGCGCTGCGCTCGACGTACTGGGCGAAGGTGTCGGTCAGGAGGTCTTCGATGTCTTTGAAGTAGTAGGTGGTGGCCGACAGCGGCACGCCAGCCTCGGCCGCCACCGCACGATGCCGCACGCCGCGCACGCCATCGCGCACGACGATGCGCATGGCGGCATCGAGGATCTGCTGGCGCCGCTCCTCGCTGCCCTGGCGGCGGGTCTTGCGGCCCTGGTATTGCACGCTCTGGGCGACGGCGCTGGCAATGCCGGCGGCGCCTTGGTGGGCAGTTGCGGGGGTCATGGGTACCTCATCATGTTCTGGCCTTTGCAAGGCAAGAAAAAGCCGCCATGTAGGCGGCTTGTTCAGACTGCTCAGGCCTGCGGGCGCATGTGCGGGAACAGGATCACATCGCGGATCGACGGCGAGTTGGTCAGCAACATCACCAGGCGGTCGATGCCGATGCCTTCGCCCGCGGTAGGCGGCATGCCGTACTCCAGGGCGCGGACGAAATCGGCGTCGAAGTGCATGGCTTCGTCGTCACCCGCGTCCTTCTCGGCCACCTGGGCCAGGAAGCGCTCTGCCTGGTCTTCGGCATCGTTGAGCTCGGAGTAGGCGTTGGCGATCTCGCGGCCACCGATGAACAGCTCGAAGCGGTCGGTAACGTTGGGGTTGTGGTCGTTGCGGCGCGCCAGCGGCGACACTTCGAACGGGTACTCGGTAATGAAGTGCGGCTGTTCCAGCTTGTGCTCGACCAGCTCTTCGAAAATCATCACCTGCAGCTTGCCCAGGCCTTCATGGCCCAGCACCTTGGCGCCGGCCTTCTTGGCGATGGCGCGGGCCTTGTCGACGTCTTGCAGGTCGGCAGCGGTCAGCTCGGGGTTGTACTTGAGGATCGAGTCGAACACCGACAGGCGCACGAACGGCTCGCCGAAGTGGAACACCTTGTCGCCATAAGGCACGTCGGTGCTGCCCAGGACCAGCTGCGCCAGCTCGCGGAACAACTCTTCGGTGAGGTCCATGTTGTCTTCGTAGTCGGCGTAGGCCTGGTAGAACTCGAGCATGGTGAACTCGGGGTTGTGCCGGGTCGAAACGCCTTCGTTACGGAAGTTGCGGTTGATCTCGAAGACCTTCTCGAAACCACCGACCACCAGCCGCTTGAGGTAGAGTTCTGGAGCGATCCGCAGGAACATGGCCATGTCCAGCGCATTGTGGTGCGTCTCGAACGGCTTGGCCGCCGCGCCGCCAGGGATGGTCTGCAGCATCGGCGTCTCGACTTCGAGGAAGTCGCGCTGGGCGAGGAAGCTGCGGATGTGCGAGATCACCTGCGAACGCACACGGAAGGTGTGGCGGGTGTCCTCGTTGACCATCAGGTCGACATAGCGCTGACGGTAGCGCTGCTCGGTGTCGGTCAGGCCGTGATGCTTGTCTGGCAGCGGGCGCAGCGACTTGGTCAGCAGCCGCACGGTGGTCATCTCGACGTACAGGTCGCCCTTGCCGGAACGGGCCAGGGTACCTTCGGCGGCGATGATGTCGCCCATGTCCCACGTCTTGACTGCAGCCAGGGTTTCCTCGGGCAGGGTCTTGCGGTTGACGTAGACCTGGATGCGTCCGGTCATGTCCTGGATCACCATGAACGAGCCACGGTTGAGCATGATGCGGCCGGCAACCTTGACCGGGATCGCTGCAGCTTCCAGTTCTTCCTTGGTCTTGTCCACGTACTGCTTCTGCAGGTCATCGCAGTAGCTGTCGCGGCGGAAGTCATTGGGGAAGGCCTGGCCCTTGGCGCGCTCGGCAGCAAGTTTTTCCTTGCGCAGGGCGATCAGGGCGTTTTCTTCCTGTTGCAGGTCTTGCGGGTCGAGTTTGAGGTCGCTCATGTCGTCACATCTTCCATCAGGGATTCATTGCCCTCGCCCGCGGGCGAGGGTCTTGCAGGGGGTGTGAAGCTTACAACCCCTGTTTGAGGCTGGCTTCGAGGTATTCGTCGATGTCGCCGTCGAGCACCTTGTCGCAGTCGCTGCGCTCGACGCCGGTACGCAGGTCCTTGATCCGCGACGCGTCGAGCACGTACGAGCGGATCTGGTGACCCCAGCCGATGTCGGACTTGGTGTCTTCCAGGGCCTGGGAGGCGGCGTTGCGCTTCTGCATTTCCTGCTCGTACAACTTGGCCCGCAGCATTTTCATGGCGGTGTCCTTGTTGGCGTGCTGGGAGCGTTCGTTCTGGCAGCTGACCACGGTGTTGGTCGGCACGTGAGTGATACGCACCGCGGAGTCGGTGGTGTTCACGTGCTGGCCACCGGCACCGGAGGAGCGATAGGTGTCGATGCGCAGGTCCGACGGGTTGATCTCGATCTCGACCTTGTCATCGATCTCGGGCGATACGAACACCGCAGAGAACGAGGTATGACGGCGGTTACCGGAGTCGAACGGGCTTTTGCGGACCAGGCGGTGCACGCCGATCTCGGTACGCAGCCAGCCGAAGGCGTACTCGCCCTTGATGTGCAAGGTAGCGCCCTTGATGCCGGCGACCTCACCCTCGGAAAGCTCCATGATGGTGGTGTCGAAACCGCGCTTGTCGGCCCAGCGCAGGTACATGCGCAGCAGGATGTTGGCCCAGTCCTGCGCTTCGGTGCCGCCGGAGCCGGCCTGGATGTCCAGGTAGGCGTTGTTCATGTCCATCTCGCCACTGAACATGCGGCGGAACTCGAGCTGGGCCAGGGCCGACTCCAGGCTCTCGAGCTCGCTGACCACATCGCCCACGGCGGTTTCGTCATCTTCTTCGACGGCCATGTCGAGCAGGTCGCGGCAATCGGCCAGGCCGCCGGACAGCTTGTCCAGGGTCTCGACGATCTGCGCCAGTGCGGCGCGCTCGCGGCCCAGTTCCTGGGCGTACTCGGGCTTGTTCCAAACGTTGGGGTCTTCGAGCTCGCGGTTGACTTCGATCAGGCGATCATGCCGTTGATCGTAGTCAAAGATACCCCCGAATTGACTCGGAACGCTCGGTCAGGTCCTTGATGGTGTTCAGGATCGGATTGATTTCCATGGGCGGGCAGCTCTCGTGCGGGATTCGGTGAAAAGCCGATGATTATAACTGACTTCACGCGCCAAGCGCCAAGCCACAAGCGACAAGATGACCTGCCCCGCTTCAGACCTGAAGCTGCCGTCAAGCGATCCCGACCTGGTTGCGCCCTTGGTTCTTGGCCATGTACAGCCCCTTGTCCGCCGCGGAGATCAATTGCCGGCATTGAGTACCGATGGCCGGCGTCTGGGTCGCCAGGCCAATGCTTGCGGTGAGCCTGGAATCGGCAGTGGGCGCGGTATGCGGGATGTTCAGAGCGAGCACCATCAGGCGCAGTTTCTCGGCAATCAGCCGTGCGCCGCCCGGCGAGGTGTTGGGCAGTACCAGCGCGAACTCTTCGCCGCCGTAGCGCGCCGACAGGTCGGTGGGCCGCGAGCAGGAACCGCGGATGGCCTCCGCCACCCGGCGCAGAGCTTCGTCGCCGGCCAGGTGGCCGTAGGTGTCGTTGTACGACTTGAAATAGTCGACGTCGATCATCAGCAGCGACAGCTGGGTCTGCTCGCGCATGGCCCGGCGCCATTCCAGCTCAAGGTATTCATCGAAGTGGCGGCGGTTGGACAGTCCGGTCAGGCCGTCGGAGTTCATCAGCCGTTGCAGCACCAGGTTGGTATCGAGCAGCTGCTGCTGGCTCACACGCAAGGCGCGGTAGGCCTCGTCACGCTGCAGCAGGGTCAGGTAGGAGCGCGAGTGGTAGCGGATACGCGCGACCAGCTCGATGGTGTCCGGGAGCTTGACCAGGTAGTCGTTGGCGCCCGCGGCAAAGGCCGCGCTCTTGACGAGCGGGTCTTCCTTGGTCGACAGCACGATGATCGGGATGTCCCGGGTGGCCGGGTTGTTGCGGTACTCGCGCACCAGCGTCAGGCCGTCAAGGCCGGGCATGATCAAGTCCTGGAGAATGACCGTCGGCTTGATCCGAATCGCCTGGGCAATTGCCTGGTGGGGATCGGCGCAGAAGTGAAAATCGATGTTCTCTTGATGGACCAGGCCACGACGCACCGCCTCACCGATCATCGCCTGGTCGTCGACCAGCAGGACCATCGCCGAATTTTCATTGGTGGTCGTGAAACCGTTGATCGGTAGATCATTCATGCATAGTCACCAGGTCACTGCCGCCCAGGCGGCGTGAAAAAATACGTGTCGTCATTTGGGAAAGATGTCCATCAGCCGGGCGGCGATACGCTCGAGCGGTCGGACTTCCACCGCCGCGTCGATCGCCGCGGCTGCCTTGGGCATGCCATACACCGCGCTGCTCTGCTGGTCCTGGGCAATGGTCAGGTAACCCTGCTGGCGCATCAGCTTGAGACCCTGGGCACCATCGCGGCCCATGCCCGTCAGCAGCACCCCCACGGCGTCGCCCGACCAGAAACGGGCAACGCTTTCGAAGAACACGTCGATCGAGGGGCGGTAGATTTCATTGACCGGCTCGGCGGTGTAGGCCAGCAGGCCATTTTTCAACAGGCGGATGTGATGATTGGTGCCAGCCAGCAACACCTGCCCAGGCTGCGGAGGCTCGCCCTCGCAGGCCAGCCGTACCGGTAGTCCGCATGCGCTGCTGAGCCACTCGGCCATGCCGGCGGCGAAGACCTGGTCGACATGCTGGACCAGCACGATGGCTGCAGGAAAGTCGCGTGGCAAGCGCCCGAGCAGCAGTTCCAGCGCCGCTGGCCCACCTGCCGATGAACCGATCGCCACCAGCCCGGGCCGTTGGGCCGCGACACGCGGCGGTGCGCCCAGCGGGCTTGAGGTGCTGGTGTGCTGCTGGCCGATCAGCCAGCCGATATTGAGGATCTTGCGCAACAGGGGCGCCGCTGCCTCCCGCGGGTCGCCAGCACCGAGAGCGGGGGTATCGACCACATCCAGGGCGCCGTGGCCCATGGCCTCGAACACCCGGTGCACGTTCTGCTTGCGGTCGACGGTGACGATGACGATGGCGCACGGCGTGCGGGCCATGATCTGCCGGGTGGCTTCCACTCCATCCATCACCGGCATGATCAGGTCCATGAGGATCAGGTCGGGGGCCAATTCACTGCAACGTTGTACCGCCTCGGCACCGTCGGCGGCCACCCAGACCACCTGGTGCGCCGGCTCGAATGCCAGCGCCCGGCGCAACGCTTCCACAGCCATGGGCATATCGTTGACGATGGCGATCCTCATCCCTGTGCACCTCCAATCAACTCCACCACGGCATCCAGCAACGCATCATCATGGAAACTGGCCTTTGCCAAATAGTAGTCGGCCCCGGCATCCAGTCCACGTCGGCGGTCTTCCTCGCGGTCCTTGTAGGACACCACCATGACCGGCAACGATTGCAGGCGATGGTCGCGGCGTACCAGGCTCACCAGTTCGATGCCGTCCATGCGCGGCATGTCGATGTCGGTGATCAGCAGGTCGAAGTCTTCGCCTCGCAGGGCGTTCCAGCCATCCATGCCGTCGACCGCCACAGCCACGTCGTAGCCGCGATTGCCCAGCAACTTGCGTTGCAGCTCGCGTACCGTGAGCGAGTCGTCGACCACCAGCACGCGCTTGCGCGGCGCGCCACGTGCGCCCGCTGATCCGCGCTCGATGCGCTCCAGGCGGCCGGTACTGAGCAGCTTCTCGACCGAGCGCAGCAAGTCTTCGACGTCGATGATCAACACCACCGAGCCGTCGTCGAGCAAGGCCCCGGCCGAGATGTCCTGGACCTTGCCCAGGCGCGGGTCGAGCGGCATCACCACCAGCACCCGTTCGCCGATCAGCCGCTCGACAGCGACGCCATACAGCTGCTCTCGCTCGCGGATCACTACCACGCGGATGTTCTGTTCCTCGCCCGGCGTGGTCGGCCGGTTGAGCAGCTGGCTGGCGGACACCAGGCCGATGTGCCGTTGATCGTGCCAGAAATGCTGGCGGCCCTCGATCTGCACGATGGCCTGCGCGGGCACGTCAAGGGTGCGTTCGATATGTGCCAAGGGGAAGGCATAGGCTTCACCGCCCACCTCGACTACCAGGCTGCGCACCACCGACAGGGTCAGCGGTACCTCCAGGTGGAAACAGCTGCCCTGCCCCGGCACCTGGGTGAGCTCGATCGAGCCCCTCAGCTCACGGACCATGTGCTGCACGGCATCGAGCCCCACGCCACGGCCCGAGACCTCGGTGACCTTGTCGCGCAGGCTGAAGCCTGGGAGGAACAGGAAGGTCAGCAGTTCGGCTTCGCTCATCTGCGCCACGGTCTCGGCGGGCGACAGCGCCCGCTCGACGATGCTGCGGCGCAGGCGCTCAAGGTCGACACCGGCGCCGTCATCGCTCAGTTCGAGGACCAGCAAGCCAGCCTGGTGCGAGGCACGCAGGCGGATCACTCCATCGCTGGGCTTGCCGGCCAGCAGGCGCTGCTCGGGTGATTCGATGCCATGGTCGACGGCGTTGCGCAGCAGGTGCGTCAGCGGTGCCTCGAGCTTTTCCAGCACATCGCGGTCGACCTGGGTTTTCTCGCCTTCGATCCGCAGGCTCACCTGCTTGCCCAGCGAGCGTCCAAGGTCACGCACCATCCGGCTCTGTCCCGACAGGACATCGGCGAAGGGGCGCATGCGGCAGGCCAGTGCGGTGTCGTAGAGCAATTGCGCCCGCTGGCTGGCCTGCCAGCCAAACTCGTCGAGGTCGATGGCTTGCTGCTGCAGGACCTGCTGGGTCTCGCCCAGCAGGCGTTGGGTCTGGACCAGTGCTTCAAGCGCTTCGGCGCCCTGCCCGCTGGCTTCAAGCTGGGTCTTCAGGCCATCCAGGGCACGCATCCCCTGGCCGTGCATGCGCTTGAGGCGTTGCAGGCTAGCCAGGTAGGGCTTCAGGCGCTGGGTTTCCACCAGCGACTTGCTCGATAGGTCGAGCAGGCTGTTCAGCCGCTCGGCGGTCACCCGCAGGACTCGCTCGCCGTTTTCGATCGTCTGTTTGCCCCGCAGCGGTGGCGCCGAGGCTTGGGCAGCAGGTGCCGCGGGAGCGGCCATGGGGGCGGCAGGTGATACCGTCGGAGACGCCACGGATACCGCAACCGCAGCAGGCAGGCTGGCTGGCGGCGCCCCCCGTGGGTCGAGCAGTGCGGCCATCAGTACCAGGAAACCCGGCACCGCAGTCTCGCCCTGGGCGTCTCCCGGGGTCGCGATACGCATCAGCAGGTCGGTGCCTTGCAGCAGGGCGTCGATGTGCTGGGCCCGGAGCGCCAGGCGACCCTCCTGGGCCGCGACCAGGAAGTCTTCCATGACATGGGCGACACTGACGCCAGCGTCGACTCCCACGATACGCGCCGCGCCCTTGAGCGAATGGGCCGCGCGCATGCACGCCTCAAGCTGATCGGCCTGGGCCGGATTTCGCTCCAGGGCCAGCAGGCCGGCGCTCAGCACCTGGGTCTGGGCTTCGGCCTCCAGGCTGAACAGTTCCAGCAGCGACGCATCGCGCATTTGCTCTGGGGTCATGAAAGGCTCCGGTTCACCGCGGACAGAAGTTGTCGCTCATCCAGCACCCGCACGCTGCGACCACGCCACTGGAGGACCGCCGCGGTGAATTGCGCCGCTTTCTGTTCAACCTCCAGCCGCGCCGGGTCCAGGCCATGTATGCCGTCGACCTCGTCCACCGGCAGCACCACGGCACCGCCTTCGGCTGCCAGAATCAGCATGCGCGGTATCACCCGGGGGCCTTCGCCGGTCTTCGCCAGACGCTCCTGGCCAAGCAAGTCGGCCAACGACAGGCAGGGCACCAGGGCGCCACGCACATTGGCCACGCCCTGCAGCACCCGCGAGCGCTGATGCGGCAACGAGTGGACCGGTTGCAGCGGGGCAATCTCGGCAAGGCAGGCCGTGGCCAGCGCCAGCCATTCCTCGCCCAGGCGGAACAGCAGCATGGAGCGCCGTGGGCCGCCTTCTTCACGTTCGGGCGCCTCTGCCTGTTCGTCCTGCAGCAAGGCGTAGCGGTCGAGCAGGCGGGTTGCCGCGGCGGCGTGGACTTCACAATTGCGGCAATGAATGTGCTGTTCAAGCAGCGGGCATTGCTTGTTGCCATGCACGCCGATGCGGTTCCAGCAGTCGTCTATCGTGTCTTCGCTATGCGTGACGAGTCGCACCTGATGCTCCGTGCTCATTGATCAGCTCCGCGTCCAGCCCGCGCCGCGCGGGCCTGCAGGCGGCGGGCGCCGGCTTCGTCGCCCTGGGAAGCCAACAGCGCCGCCAGGTGGACAAGGGCCTCGTGGTGCTGGGGTTCGAGGTACAGCGCCTTGCGGTAGTGTCCCAATGCTTGCTGGGCGTCGCCGGCGGTGTCACTGAGCAAGCCCAGCCAGTAGTAGACCTGCGCCTTGGGGGCAAACTCGCGCAGGTAGCGCTCACAGGCGGCCCGTGCCTCCTGGCTGTTGCCGGCATCGGCCAGCAGGCCGATCTGCCTGAGCAATTCGCCTTCGCCACCAGGGCGCGGGGTGACCACTACCTTGCCGGGAAAGGGGCGCAAGGTCCGTGGCAGCGTGGCGGCCTGACGTGGCAGATACGCAGTGGCGGCCGCAAGGCGCGGCGACTGGCTCACGGGGGCCACGGCCGCGCGCGCGACCTCGTCCTGGCGCACGTATGCGAACGACTGGGCAATACCCACTGGACGCATGCCAAGGCGCGCCAGCAGGCTGCCTTCGGCAGGGCCGATGAACAACACACCCTGAGGATGAGCCAGGCACTTGAGCACTTCGAAGACCCGTTGCTGGGTCGGTATGTCGAAATAGATCAGCAGGTTGCGGCAGAACACGACGTCATACAGGCCTTCCCGGGCCTTGAGGGCAGGGTCCAGCACATTGCCAGGCTGCAGGCTGACCTGCTGGCGTACCTGATCGCGCAGGCGATGGCCTTCGGGTGTATCCATGAAGTGCCGCTCGCGAAACTCGAGGGCTTCGCCGCGAAAAGAATTGCGGCCGTATACCGCCCGTTGCCCGCGGGCGATGGAAAGGGGGCTGATGTCCATGCCGTCAATACGAAACGCACCGGCGGGCAGGCCCGCATCGAGCAGCGCCATGGCAATCGAATAAGGCTCTTCGCCGGTGGAACACGGCAGGCTGAGGATGCGCAGCGGGCGCGAGCCCGCCAGCGCCATCAGGCGTTTCTGGGCCAGGATCACCAAGGCGTTGAAGGACTGCGGGTACCGGAAGAACCAGGTCTCGGGGACGATCACCGCTTCGATCAACGCCTGCTGCTCGTCGCTCGATTGCTGCAGGCGCAGCCAGTAGTCGTCCAGGTCGCGTGCCTCAAGGGCCGCGCTGCGCTGGCGCAGTGCGCGCTCAACCATGGGCGCACCGATCGACTCGACGTCCAGGCCGATGCGCTCCTTGAGAAAATGAAAGAACCGTTGCTCGCTGCTCATGGCGATACCTTCGCAGGCTCGGCGGGAAACAGCAGCGCGCGACTCTGCGCAGGCACCAGCTCATCGACGCGGATGCGTTGCAGCAGCCCCAGGGCATCCTGGCGCACCGGCCCCAAGTAGGGCGCATCGGCATTGTCCAGGCCGTAGGGGCGAAATTCGTCAGGTTGGCAACGCAGGGTGTTGGTGGCCTGTTCCAGGATCAGCCCCAGTTGCAGGTCGGGCCGCTCTGGATCCGCGCGGTAATGCACCAGCACCAGCCGCGTACTGGTGCGCTGGGGAGCCGGCGCGCCAAATGCCAGCGCGCCGATGTCGATGACCGGCACCAGCACCCCGCGATGGGCGAGAATCCCCGCGACCCAGTGAGGGGCCTGGGCGATCGGCTTGAGCACACGCAGCGGCAGCACCTCGACCACCTCGCGCACATCCAGGGCGAAGCGCTGACCAGCAAGCTGGAACAGAAGATACAGCACGCCCTTGGCAGCGGCCGCCGGGGTCTGACGAGGCTGGATATCGGTCATCGAATCAGACTTTGAACCGCGAGACACCGCCGCGCAGGCCGGCGGCCACCTGGCTGAGCTCGTCGATGGCAAAGCTTGCCTGGCGCAGCGACTCGACGGTCTGGGTGCTGGCATCGCTGAGCTGGGCCAGGGCATGGTTGATCTGCTCGGCGCCGGTGGCCTGGGCCTGCATGCCCTCGTTGACCATCAGCACCCGCGGCGCCAGGGCCTGTACCTGGTGGATGATCTGGCTGAGCTGTTCACCGACCTGCTGCACCTCGAACATGCCGCGCCGCACTTCCTCGGAGAACTTGTCCATGCCCATTACGCCCGCCGAGACGGACGACTGGATCTCGCGCACCATCTGTTCGATGTCGTAAGTGGCGACGGCGGTCTGGTCGGCCAGGCGCCGCACCTCGGTGGCGACCACGGCGAAACCACGGCCATACTCCCCGGCCTTCTCGGCCTCGATGGCGGCGTTGAGCGAGAGCAGGTTGGTCTGGTCGGCGACCTTGACGATGGTCACCACCACCTGGTTGATGTTGCTGGCTTTCTCGTTGAGGATGCCCAGCTTGGCATTCACCAGGTCGGCTGCGCCCATCACCTGGTGCATGGTCTCTTCCATGCGTGACAGGCCCTGCTGGCCCGAGCCTGCCAGGATCGAGGCCTGGTCTGCCGCGCTGGTGACTTCGGTCATGGTGCGCACGAGGTCGCGGGACGTCGCGGCGATCTCGCGTGACGTGGCGCCGATCTCGGTGGTGGTGGCCGCCGTTTCGGTGGCCGTGGCCTGCTGTTGCTTGGAGGTGGCGGCGATCTCGGTCACCGAGGTGGTCACCTGCACCGAAGAGCGCTGGGCCTGGGAGACCAGACCGGTCAGGGCTTCCATCATGTCGTTGAAGCCGGTCTCGATAGCGCCGAACTCGTCCTTGCGGTCCAGGTTCAGGCGCACGCTGAGATCACCCGAGCGCAGCTTGTCGAGCGCCCTGACGAAACGCTGCATGGGCGCGGTAATTGCGCGCATCAGCATCAATCCGCAGATGCCGGCGGCAAGCATGGCGAGGACCAACGAGACGATCATGCTGCCCTTGGCCGTGGCGACGGCGCTGACGATCGCATCAGTGGCCTGGTCGGCGGTCTCGCGGTTGCGTTCGATCACCGCGTTCAGGTGCTTGCGCCCGGTGAGCCAGGCGGGCGTGAGGACATCGGCGATCAGCCGCTCGGCCTGGGCATAGTCGCCTTGCCTGTACACGGTCAGGACCTGGTCGATAGCCTTGAGATAGGCCTGCTCGAGCCGCACGAACTCGTCGAAGCCGGCCTGGTCCTCCGGCGTGCTGATGGTGCCCTGGTAACTGGCCATGTGCTGCTTGAGGCGGTCTTCGAAGCTCTTGTAGAGGTCCTGGTCGGCCGTGGTGAACGGACGGTGATCGCTGAGTCCTACGAGTTGCTGGCTGGTGACATAACTGTCGACCCAGGCGCTGCGGATCATCGAGCTGTAGTAGACCCCCGGAATGCTGTCGGAGCCTACTTCCTGCTCGCTTGACTCGATCGTCACCAACCGCGAGTAGGCGGCCACGATCATCAGCAGCATGATGGCGATGATCACGGCGAAACTTGCCAGGATCCTTTGGCGCAACGTCCAGTTCTTCACAGACAACCCTCAAGAATTCACTACGAGCGGGAAAATGGGGCAGAGTATAGCCCACAGCCCCGTTCATCTACGTTGGCTTGAAGGGAATATCGGGCATCCGTGCCCTGGGACGTCCCGGGACAGACGCTTTACGGCGTCGCGGCGAGCCTGACCTGGCTTTCGAGTTCCTCGCGCAGGCCCGGCTCGAGCTTGAGCTGGCGGGCCAGCTCGTCGAGATAGCTGCGCTCCATGAAGTTCTGCTCATCGACCAGCATGTGGCTGGCGATGTACATCTCGGCAGCCATCTCGGGGGTCTGCGCGGCACGGGCGACGTCGGCCGGGTCGAGGGGCTTGTTCAGCTCGGCGTGCAGCCAGGTCTGCAGCTCCCGGTCGTTGTCGAGCTTGCTGAATTCGCCCTCGATCAGTGCGCGTTCACGCTCGTCGATATGGCCGTCGGCCTTGGCCGCCGCCACCAGCGCCTTGAGGATCGCCTGG
Organism: Pseudomonas fluorescens; assembly: GCF_902498185.1. Lineage (GTDB taxonomy): Bacteria > Pseudomonadota > Gammaproteobacteria > Pseudomonadales > Pseudomonadaceae > Aquipseudomonas > Aquipseudomonas fluorescens_BS. Next base: position 134,165 of record NZ_CABVIX010000003.1, read on the forward strand.
CTGTGCTGTTCCACCTGAGCCGGTGGCAGGCGGTCGAGCGTCTGTGGCTCGGCGGCGGTGCCGTTGCCCTGGCTTGCCTGCCAGTTGCCATAGGCCTTGTAGGCCAGCACCCCGAGCGCCGCCAGGCCACCATAGGCCAGTGCCTTGCCGCCATACTTGCGGGCGCTCTTGTTGCCCAGCAGCATGCCCATGGCGCTGGCGGCCAACGCGCCGCCACCGGCCCCGGAGAGCATCCCGCCCAGTCCGCCGCCGGATTTGCCTGGGCCCTTGCCGCCACCAAGCAGGTCGCCCAGTCCCGGGATCTTGCCGGCCACGCCTTTGCCTTGCTGGTTCTGCAACAGGTCCTGGCCGGATTTGAGCAACTGGTCGAGCAAGCCACGGGTGTTCATCTGGAATCTCCTTGCAGGGAAACAAAGGTTCAGATTAGGGGCATTGGCTGAAGTGCGGCTTAACGGATGTGCTTCGGGATGTTACGTGCCTTGAGACGCATCGGGCAGCGGCGCTGCAAACACGCAGCGCACACCCCGGCAGCGCTGCATACCTCAAGACCTGCACCGCCCCCGCAAAACCTCAATCGCGCAAATCAGACTCGTGTATCGGGCTCGACCGGCTGGTCGCGCGCTGGTATTGGGCGGGCCAGGTGGCTTTGTTGCCGCCCAGGTCGTCGTCGGCGTGCAGTGGCCAGTAGGGGTCGCGCAGCAGTTCACGGGCGAGCAGGATGATGTCGGCTTGCCCGGTCCGCAGGATGTGCTCGGCCTGGGCCGGCTCGGTGATCATGCCAACGGTGCCGGTGGCGATCTCCGACTCCTGGCGTACACGCTCGGCGAAGCGGGTCTGGTAGCCGGGGCCGGTGGGAATCTCGGCGTTCATCGACGTACCGCCGGACGACACGTCGATCAGGTCCACGCCCAGCGCGCGCAGGCGCCGAGCAAGCTCGACGGTTTCGTCCGGGTTCCAGCCATCCTCGACCCAATCGGTGGCCGACACCCGCACGAACAGCGGCAGCTCGGCGGGCCACACCGCGCGTACGGCCTCGGTGACTTGCAGCGTCAGGCGGATACGGTTCTCGAACGAGCTGCCATATTCGTCGCGCCGCTGGTTGCTCAGCGGGGACAGGAACTGATGCAGCAGGTAGCCGTGCGCGGCATGCACCTCGGCAACCTTGAAGCCGGCCTCCAGTGCGCGCTGCGCTGCTGACACAAAGGCATCGATGATGCCTTGGATCTGGCTCTGGTCCAGCTCAAGCGGCGCGGTATGCTCCGGGTCGAAGGCGATTCTGGAAGGTCCGACTGGCTGCCAGCCGCCCTCCTCTATCTTGACGCTGCCATGCTTGCCCAACCAAGGGCGATGGGTGCTGGCCTTGCGCCCAGCGTGGGCAAGCTGGATGCCGGGCACGGCGCCCTGTGCGGTGATGAAGCGGGTGATGCGCTGCAGTGGCGCGATCTGCGCATCGTTCCACAGGCCCAGGTCCTGGGCGGTGATCCGGCCCTCGTCGGTCACGGCGACTGCCTCGGTGAACACCAGGCCGGCACCGCCGACCGCGCGGCTGCCCAGATGCACCAGGTGCCAGTCGTTGGCCAGGCCATCGACACTGGAATACTGGCACATGGGCGAGACGGCGATTCGGTTGGGCAGGGTCAACTGACGCAGGGTATAGGGCTCAAGCAGCAGGCTCATGGGGGACCTCCCGGGACTCCAATGGTTTACCGGCCTGGACCCTCATGTGCTGCGGGGTCCAGTGCCATGTCTGTCTGAGCCTAGACCAGTTTGCCCCGCCCCGGTTCAGCGCGGTTCGATGTGCGCGATCAGCAATTGCACGCTTTCCTGGCCGCGGAACTCGTTGACATCGAGCTTGTAGGCGAGCTCTACCCGGCGCACCGTCGGGTTCGGCCACACCTCGCGATCGATACCAAAGGCAATGCCGTCGAGCCTGACCGCCCCGCATTCGCTCTTGAGCACGACCTTCAGGTGCCGCTCGCCCACCACGCGCTGCTCGACCAGCTGGAACATCCCGTGGAACAACGGTTCAGGGAAATGCTGGCCCCAGGGACCGGCGTTGCGCAAGGCGCGGGCCAGTTCCAGATGAAACTCCTCGACGGCCAGGCTGCCATCCGACAACAGGCGGCCGGTGAGGTCTTCCTCGCGCAGCTGGCGCCGCACTTCCTCGTCAAAGGCCTGTGCAAACGCCGGGAAATTGTCTGCAGGCAACGACAGCCCGGCCGCCATGGCATGGCCGCCGAACTTGCTGATGAGCTGCGGATGCCGCGCCGCTACGGCATCCAGCGCATCACGCACATGGAACCCCGGCACCGAGCGCGCCGAGCCCTTGAGCATTCCATCGCCCGCGTCGGCGAAGGCGATGGTCGGCCGGTGGTAACGCTCCTTGAGACGCGAAGCCAGGATGCCGATCACACCCTGGTGCCAATCGGCGTCGAACAGGCACAGGCCGTAGGGCATGTCCTCGACGGGCAGGTCCTTGAGCTGGGCAAGGGCCTCGCGCTGCATGCCCTGCTCGATGGACTTGCGGTCCTGGTTCATCTCGTCCAGTTGCACGGCCATCTCCCGCGCCAGCGCCGGGTCTTCGCAAAGCAGGCATTCGATGCCCAGGCTCATGTCGTCCAGGCGTCCGGCGGCGTTCAGCCGTGGCCCGAGGATGAAGCCCAGGTCGGTGGAAGTGATCCGCGCATGCTCGCGCCGCGCCACCTCCAGGATCGCCTTGAGCCCAGGCCGCGCGCGCCCGGCCCGGATACGCTCCAGGCCCTGGTGCACCAGGATGCGGTTGTTGGCGTCCAGCGGCACCACGTCGGCGACGCTGCCCAGCGCCACCAGGTCGAGCAGCTCGCCGATGTTCGGCTGCGGCTTGTCCACGTAGTGCCCAAGGGCACGCAAGCGGGCGCGCAGGGCCATGAGCACATAGAAAATGACCCCGACGCCCGCCAGCGACTTGCTGGCGAACCCGCAGCCCGGCTGGTTCGGGTTGACGATGGCGTCGGCCTCGGGCAGTTCGGCCCCGGGCAGGTGGTGATCGGTGACCAGAACCTTGAGCCCGGCCGCCTTGGCGGCGGCAACGCCTTCGACGCTGGAGATGCCGTTGTCCACGGTGACCAGCAGCTGCGGCTGGCGCGTCAGGGCGACGTCGACGATCTCCGGGGTCAAGCCATAGCCATACTCGAAGCGGTTGGGCACCAGGTAGTCGACATGGGCCGCCCCCAGCAGGCGCAGGCCAAGGACGCCAACGCAGCTGGCGGTGGCGCCATCGGCGTCGAAGTCACCGACGATCAGAATGCGCTGGCGCTGCTCGAGGGCCTCGACCAGCAAGTCGACCGCTGCCTCGATCCCCTTGAGCTGCTGGAACGGCAGCAAGCGCGCCAGGCTCTTGTCGAGCTCGGCCTCGGACTGCACGCCACGGGCGGCATACAGACGGGTCAGCAAGGGCGGCAGGTTGCCCAGCAATGGCAGGGGCGAAGGCAGGGGACGGGATTCGATACGCATGGGGGTCTTCGAGAGTCGTTGGGTTCAGGTCAGCCGCGGTCGCCGAGCAGCCATTCGAGCTGCACTTCGTGCTGGCCACGGTCATCGGTGACGAACACCGTGCCCTCGCTGATCATCACGTCCCACTTGATTGCCCGGGGCATGTCGGTGGCCAGCACCTCCAGCACCTCTTGCGGCACGGCTGCGATGTTGAGGTTCTTCAGGCCCTTGACCGCGTCGACCACCTTGGTCTGCCACACGCGCAGGCTGCCATAGGCCAGCAGGCTGGTGCGCTCGGTACGGCGCGAGCACCAGGTCAGACGCTCGGCGTCGGGCTGGCCCACCTCGATCCAGTGCACCACGCGGCCGTCCAGGCTCTTTTCCCACAGCGCGGCTTCGTCGACATCGGACAGGCCACGGCCAAAGGCCAGTTGCTCGTTGTACCAGAGCGCGTAGCCCAGCAGGCGCACGGCCATGCGTTCTTCGGTTTCGGAGGGGTGACGGGCAATGGTCTGCTTGATGCTTTCGTACACGCCGCGATCAAGGTCGGTGAGGTTCAGTTCGAATTTGTACGTGGTGGACGGCTGGGCCATGGGACGCGCTTCTTGCGGAAGAAAAGTCGTACAGTCTACCCGATCCTGGCCTTGCATGCGCCGGACCAGTATCTGCCGCTGACGACCTATGATAAAACTCCAGGCTCTGCCCAGCCGCAACGGATGCCCCATGCCTACGCCCAGCAAACCCCTCGTCGGCCTCAAGGTCATCGAGCTCGGCACCCTGATCGCCGGACCCTTCGCCTCGCGGATCTGCGCCGAGTTCGGCGCCGAGGTGATCAAGGTCGAGTCGCCGGACGGCGGTGACCCGCTGCGCAAATGGCGCAAGCTGTACGAGGGCACTTCACTGTGGTGGTTCGTGCAGGCTCGCAACAAACAGTCGTTGACGCTCAATCTCAAGCACCCCGAGGGGATCGATATCCTCAAGCGGCTGCTGGCCGATGCCGACATCCTGATCGAAAACTTCCGCCCGGGCGTGCTGGAGAAGCTTGGCCTGGGCTGGGACGTGCTGCACGCGCTCAATCCCCGGCTGGTGATGGTGCGGCTTTCGGGCTTTGGCCAGACTGGCCCGATGAAAGACCAGCCAGGTTTCGGCGCGGTCGGTGAGTCGATGGGCGGACTGCGCTACATCACCGGCTTCGAGGATCGCCCACCGGTGCGCACGGGCATCTCCATCGGTGACTCGATCGCCGCGCTGTGGGGCGTGATCGGGGCGCTGATGGCGCTGCGTCACCGCGAGGTGAACGGCGGCGAAGGACAGGTGGTGGACGTCGCGCTCTACGAGGCGATCTTCGCCATGATGGAAAGCATGGTTCCGGAGTTCGATGTGTTCGGTTTCATCCGCGAGCGCACGGGCAACATCATGCCGGGTATCACCCCCTCCTCCATCCACACCAGCGCCGACGGCAAACACGTGCAGATCGGCGCCAACGGCGATGCCATCTTCAAACGATTGATGCAGACCCTCGGCCGCGACGACCTGGCCTGCGACCCGGCGCTGGCCAGTAACGACGGGCGCGACCTGCGCCGCGACGAGCTCTATGGCGTGATCGACCGCTGGGCGAGCAGCCTGCCGCTCGATCAACTGATGCAGGCATTGAACGAGGCACAGGTGCCTGCCAGCCGGATCTACTCGGCCGAGGATATGTTCAAGGATCCGCAGTTCCTGGCCCGGGAAATGTTTCTCGACGCCAGGCTGCCGGACGGCAAGCCTTTCAAGATGCCCGGGATCGTGCCCAAGCTGTCCGCCACACCCGGCGCTACCGAGTGGGTGGGACCCGAACTGGGCGAGCATACCGAGCCGCTGCTGCGCGAGCTAGGCTTCGATGCCGCGGCCATTGCCCGTCTGCGCGAGACTGGCGCGGTGTGACCCGCGCCTGAAGGCAAGCCGCTCATGGGCATCACTACGCGCATCCGACTCCGCTGGGTTCTGGCGCTGCTGCTGGGACTGGCACCGTTGCTGTCGAGCCCGGCGGCGCAGGCCAGGGACAGGCTGTTCTGGCTGCTGCGCGACCTGCCGCCCTTCACCATCTTCGAGGGTGACCAGAAAGGCCAGGGAGTGATCGACGAGCTGCTGCCCAGGCTCATCGAGAGCATGCCTGACTACGACTATTCTCTGGCGCGGGTCAATCGAGCACGCGCCATCCAGATGCTCCAGGAGCCCAGCTTCACCTGTGATCCTACCCTGCTGTGGACAGAGGAACGCGACCGTTTCGTGGAGTTTTCAGAACCCTTTCTGGGCGTGATGAGCAGCGGACTGGTGGTGCGCAAGCAGAACCAGGCGGTGGTCGCGCCGTATCTTGAACAGCAGCAGGTCGACCTGAAGCGCCTGCTTGCCCAGACCCGGCTGAAACTGGGCATCGTTGCCGAACGCAGCTACAGCACACAGGTCGACGACATCTTGCGCAGCCTGCCGGAAACCGCGATCAGCCGCCACTATGGCCACGAGGCCGTTTCCAGCCTGCTACAGATGCAGCGCCTGGGGCGGCTGCAGCTGGTACTGGGCTACTGGCACGAGATCCGCTACCTGATCCAGCAGCAAGGCGAGTCGCTGGATGACTACGCTTTCTATCCGATCCAGGGGGTGGCTCGTTATCAGTTCCTGCATGTGGGGTGTTCAGATACCGAGCAGGGCCGTGAGGCCATCAACCAGGTAAACCAGGTGTTGCACGGCCTGCGCCGCGATACGTTGCCTGGGCAGTACGCCCGCTGGCTGGACCCACAGGCACGCGATGCGTATCTGGAAGATGCCCGGCACTTTTTCGAAGCCCAGTAGCGCTGTGTCACGTAACGACGGGCAAAAGAAACCCCGGTGCGCTGGGGAAGACGCCCGGGGCTAAACGAAGCGGGTTGTGCCTCGCAGGACAGCCAGCCAGTACCGGAGCAAAGCACCGCACGACTGTCGTTACACTATCTGACGGATCACTCAGGCAAAGGTTCCCTGCACGCGGGGAAGGTTTTGCGAAGCGGCAATGACGCACGGTATCAGTCGCCCTTCGGCGATCTGCAGGTCACGGTGCAAGCCATCGACCAGATCGACCAGCAGGCGTTGGTCCTGCAACTGTCCAGCAGTGACAGAGCGCTGCAACACCAAGGCACCTTGGCGATCATGCAGGCTGAGCTGGAGGCGGTCGTGGTTATCGGCTTGGCCCAGGCGGGCCTCGTACGGAGTCAGGGCATCATTGAGCAATCTGCAGATTCTTTCCATCCGGCTTACTCGCTTGGCTTGGGGAGATGTCATGCTGACCGTCGAGCGCGCCAGAAAGTTCGCGATGGCACGCTCTTTCAGTGAGCATGACCTGCCAACATGACAGTTTGCCTGTCTCCTTCCACCTCACAGGCAGCCCCCTTGCGAAAGCGTTGCAACAGTCCCCTCAGCCCAGACATCGACAGAGGCCAGCGCAACTCCCCCAGCACCCACAACTGAAGCCGGCGCGCCTCTGCGGCAAGGTCACGGCCGTCCTGCTCGGGGCGGCCGACAAACAGGACCGCGCGGGTACGTGGCACGCTCGCCAGCTGCTCGAGCAGCGAGGCACCGGCCTGCGATGCCATGCCATGATCGAGTACCAGCAGATCGATCTTGCTCTCACGCTTGAGCATGCGCTCGGCGCTGGGCTGGTCCTCGGCGACACGTACGCGAAAGACACCCAATGCATTGAATGCCTGGTGCAGATGCATCAGGTGGAATGGGCGATCCTGGAGGATAAGGACGTTGAGCCGGTGCATGAGCACCTCCTGCCTGTCTGGGCTTACGGTCGGAGGGCAACACATTAGGTAGGGGTAGCCGGCTTTTCTATAGGAAAAATCTGAAAGTACTTGGGGATTGAATGCAAAAAAGCCCGTCATGCGACGGGCTTCTGTTCAGGCCGGCTGTTTCTTACAACGGTTTACCGCGATTTCCATGCTGGCTGACAAACGCCTGCACGGCCTTCAGGTCGTTGGCCAGCACGGTGCAGCGCTCTTCCCGGCCGAACAGGTCCGTCAGGTGAGCCGGCAATTCCAGCGCCTTGCCGACGCCCGCCTTCTCCACCGCTTCGGGGAACTTGACTGGATGCGCAGTGCCCAGCACCACCATCGGGGTGTCGAGGCTGCGGCGGCACTCACGGGCAGCCTTGACGCCGATCGCGGTGTGCGGGTCGAGCACCTCGCCGGTGCTGGCGAAGACCTCGGCGATGGTTTCGCAGGTCTGCGCATCATCGACGGCCAGGGAATCGAACAGCTTGCGCGCTTCGGTCCAGCGATCCTGCTCGACGCTGAAGCCGCCGCCTTGCCTGAAGCCATCCATCAACCCGGCAATGGCGGCACCGTTGCGGCCGTGCAGGTCGAACAGCAGGCGCTCGAAGTTCGACGAGACCATGATGTCCATCGACGGCGACAGGGTCGCGTGCAGGGTTTCCTTGACGTACTGGTTGCCGCTCATGAAGCGGTGCAGGATGTCGTTGCGGTTGGTCGCCACGATCAGCTGGCTGATCGGCAGGCCCATGTTGCGCGCCAGGTAGCCGGCGAAGATGTCGCCGAAGTTGCCGGTGGGCACCGAGAAGGCTACCGAGCGTGCCGGGCCGCCCAACTGCAGTGCCGCGTGGAAGTAGTAGACGATCTGGGCCATGATCCGTGCCCAGTTGATCGAGTTGACCGCGACCAGGCGGGTGCCCTTGAGGAAGTCCTGGTCGGCGAAGCTGGCCTTGACCATTTCCTGGCAGTCGTCGAAGTTGCCTTCGATGGCGATGTTGTGGATGTTTTCACCGAGAATGGTGGTCATCTGCCGGCGCTGGACTTCCGACACGCGCTGGTGCGGGTGCAGGATGAAGATGTCGACGTTGTCGCAACGGCGGCAGCCTTCGATCGCCGCAGAACCGGTATCACCGCTGGTGGCGCCGATGATCACCACGCGCTCGCCGCGCTTGGAGAGAATGTGGTCGAGCAGACGGCCGAGCAGCTGCAGGGCAAAGTCCTTGAAGGCCAGGGTCGGGCCGTGGAACAGCTCCATGACCCACTCGTTGCTGCCGAGCTGGCGCAGTGGAGCGACCGAAGCGTGGGCGAACGCGCCGTAGGTTTCCTCGAGAATCTTCTTGAAGTCGGCATCGGCGATGCTGCCGGTGACGAACGGGCGCATCACCCGGAAGGCCAGCTCGTGGTACGGCAGGCCGGCCCAGGAGGCGATCTCTTCCTGGGTGAAGCGCGGCAGGTTCTCCGGCACGTACAGGCCGCCATCGCTGGCAAGGCCTGCCAGCAGGACGTCTTCGAAGTTCAGGGCCGGTGCCTGGCCGCGGGTGCTGATATAGCGCATGTATGCAAACCTTCGGTCTGTGCCGGCCGTGGCACGCAGCCACGGCCGGCAACTTGAATTAATTGAGCTGTTCGACGCGGATGCGCACGACCTTGCCAACCACGTCCTGCAACGCTTCCAGGGCAACGATGGCGTCGTTGATGCCCTGCTCGATCACCCGGTGGGTCAGCAGGATCATCGGCACCAGGCCATCCTGCTCTTCCGCTTCCTTCTGCATGATCGACTCGATATTGATGCCGCGTTCGGACAGGATGCTCGCCACCTGGGCCAGAACGCCTGGGTGATCCTTGGCCTGGATACGCAGGTAGTAGGCGCTTTCGCAGGCTTCGATCGGCAGGATCGGGTGGGCCGACAGCGAATCGGGCTGGAAGGCCAGGTGCGGTACGCGGTTCTCTGGATCGGAAGTCATCGCGCGGACCACATCGACCAGGTCGGCGACCACCGAGGAGGCAGTCGGCTCCATGCCGGCACCGGCGCCGTAGAACAGCGTGGAGCCTGCGGCGTCACCGTTGACCATGACGGCATTCATCACGCCGTTGACGTTGGCGATCAGGCGGTCGGCCGGGATCAGCGTCGGGTGCACGCGCAGCTCGATGCCACTGGCAGTGCTGCGGGCCATGCCCAGGTGCTTGATGCGGTAGCCCAGCGCCTCGGCGTAGTTGACGTCGGCGGTGGTCAGCTGGGTGATGCCTTCGGTGTAGGCCTTGTCGAACTGCAGCGGGATACCAAAGGCGATCGAGGCCAGGATGGTCAGCTTGTGCGCGGCATCGATGCCTTCGACGTCGAAGGTCGGGTCGGCTTCGGCATAACCCAGCGCCTGGGCTTCGGCCAGCACGTCGGGGAAGGCACGGCCCTTCTCGCGCATTTCGGTGAGGATGAAGTTGCCAGTGCCGTTGATGATCCCGGCCAGCCAGTTGATGCGGTTGGCCGACAGGCCTTCGCGGATCGCCTTGATCACCGGGATGCCACCCGCCACGGCCGCTTCGAAGGCGACGATCACGCCCTTCTCACGCGCCTTGGCGAAGATTTCGTTGCCATGCACGGCGATCAGCGCCTTGTTGGCGGTGACGACGTGCTTGCCATTCTCGATGGCCTTGAGGACCAGGTCGCGGGCAATGGTATAACCGCCGATCAGTTCGATGACGATGTCGATCTCGGGGTTGCTCGCCACGTCGAACACATCAGCGGTAATGGGGGTACCGGTAATCTGGCAGTTCGGGTTTTGCGAGCGCATGGCTATCTGTGCCACTTCGATGCCGCGCCCGGCACGGCGGGCGATCTCCTCGGCGTTGCGCTGAAGTACATTGAAGGTACCGCCACCGACGGTCCCCAACCCACAGATGCCTACTTTGACCGGTTTCACTGTGAACTCCCCATGATACGGACGGCGCCTTGCCGACCGTGAAAACAGCCGCTCCCCAACGGGAACGGCGTACTGATCCGAATTACTTGGCCTGGGCCAGCGCCAGCTTGGCGACCTGCGGTGCCGGCTGGTATCCCGGGATCACCTGGCCGTTTTCCAGGACGATGGCCGGTGTGCCGTTGACACCGATCGACTGGCCCAGCGCGAACTGCTTGCCAACCGGGTTGGCGCACTTGGCAGCCTTGATTTCCTTGCCCTCGACCATCTTGTCCAGCGCCGCGCGGCGGTCGCTCGAGCACCACACAGCCTGCAGCTGCTCATCGCCCGCCGAGCCAGGGCCCTGGCGCGGGAAGGCGACATAGCGCACTTCGATACCGCGGCGGTTCAGCTCAGGCACTTCGGCATGCAGCTTGTGGCAGTACGGGCAGGTGGTGTCGGTAAACACGGTGATGTGGGACTTGGTTTCACCCTTGGCAGGATAAACCACCATCTCGCCGGCTGGAATGCCGTTGATGAGCTTGGCCACGCCCTGGCGCTCGGTCTTCTCGGTGAGGTTGACCGGCTTGCCGTCCTGGATCTGGAACAGGTACCCCTGCATCACGAACTGGCCGTCGGCACTGGCGTACAGCACGCGGCCACCCTGCAGCTTGACTTCATACAAGCCATTGAGCGGGCTGCTGGCGACGCTCTCCACAGGCACATCAAGCTCCAGCGACTGCAAGGTCTTGCGGATTGCCTGCTCGGCGCCTTCGGTGACGGGGGCCGGGGCGGCGGATGCAAAGGTACTGACCAGCGCCAGGGCGGCGGCGGCGAAAATCTGGGTCACGCGCATGGAGTCTCCTTCGAGGCGGACAGGGCCTGGGGCGTGGCGAGCGCAAGGTAAGCGCGGCCATCGTGCGGCCCTTGGTGCAAACCGCCCAAGACTACCACAACCGGCTGGTGCTGACCGACTCCCGACGTCAGGTGACGGATGATGAATTTCGTTCATCCACGGGGGTGATGTTCGGCATGCAGTTGCTGCAGACGCGCCCGTGCCACGTGGGTGTAGATCTGTGTGGTCGACAGGTCGCTGTGGCCCAGCAGCATCTGCACCACGCGCAGGTCGGCGCCGTGGTTGAGCAAGTGCGTGGCGAAGGCATGCCGCAGGGTGTGTGGCGACAGCGGTTTGTCGACCCCGGCCACCAGCGCCTGGTGCTTGATGCGGTGCCAGAACGTCTGGCGGGTCATCTGCTCGCCGCGCTGGCTCGGAAACAGTACATCGCTGGGCCGCCCATTGAGCATCTCGACACGCCCCTGGCGCAGGTACCGCTCGATCCAGTTCACCGCCTCTTCGCCCATGGGCACCAGGCGCTCCTTGCTACCCTTGCCCATCACCCGCAGCACGCCCTGGCGCAGGTTGACCTGGTCCAGGGTCAGGCTGACCAGTTCGGTGACGCGCAGGCCGCAGGCATACAGCACCTCGAGCATGGCCCGGTCACGCTGGCCGATCGCTTCGCTCAGGTCCGGTGCCCGCAGCAGCGCCTCGACGTCCGCTTCAGAGAGGGACTTGGGGAGCGGGCGGCCCAGTTGTGGCATCTCGACCTGCAGGGTGGGGTCGAGGCCGATCAGCTTCTCGCGCAGCAGATAGCGGTAGAAGCCGCGCAAGCCCGAGAGCAGGCGCGCAGTGGAACGCGGCTTGTAGCCCTGGTCGAGGCGCCAGGCCAGGTGATCGAGGATCAGCTCGCGGCCGGCATCGGGCAGTGTCACGGCACGGTCATGCAGCCAGCCGTTGAACAGCGCCAGGTCGCTGCGGTAGGAGGCGCGGGTGTTGTCGGAGAGGCCTTTCTCGAGCCAGAGGGCGTCGAGAAACTGGTCGATCAGGGGGTGGTCCAGGGCGGGCATGCGGGCGATGGGTATGGGGATTGGACGCCTAGTGTTTCACAGGTGGAGGTGTGCTGTCTTTGCGGGCCTTGCTACTGCTCCCAGAACGCAAAAAAGCAGCCCGAAGGCTGCTTTTCTTTCGCATGGCGGCCGAAGCTACCGGTCAAGCTGTCCTCAGGACAGTTTTTCCTTGATGCGAGCGGCTTTGCCGGACAGGTCGCGCAGGTAGTACAGCTTGGCTTTACGCACGTCACCACGACGTTTCACGGCCAGGCTGTCGATTTGCGGGCTGTAGGTCTGGAAGGTACGCTCTACGCCAACACCGCTGGAGATCTTGCGCACGGTGAAGGCGCTGTTCAGACCGCGGTTACGCTTGGCGATTACAACGCCTTCGAAAGCCTGCAGACGCGAGCGCTCACCTTCCTTCACTTTCACCTGGACGACGATGGTGTCGCCCGGGGCAAAGGCCGGGATCTCTTTGCTCATCTGCTCAGCTTCGATCTGCTGAATGATTTTGTTGGTCATGCTGTGCTCCTAAGGTAAATCGTCTGACTTACCATCGATACGTTAACTATCGTCCCGCTCGCGAATGTATTCATCGAGCAGCTTCTTCTCTTCTCCAGAAAGTGAGCGACTTTCCAGAAGATCGACGCGCCGTTCATAGGTCCGCCCAAGGGACTGCTGTAAACGCCAACGCCGGATGTGTGCATGGTTGCCACTTAGCAACACGTCGGGAACACGCTGATCCGCATACACCTCAGGCCGGGTGTAGTGCGGGCAATCGAGCAGACCGTCAGTGAAGGAATCTTCCTCCGCCGAGTCCACATGCCCTAAAGCTCCGGGCAGCAGTCGCGTAACCGCATCGATCAGAACCATGGCCGGCAGCTCGCCACCGGACAACACATAGTCGCCAATCGACCACTCTTCATCGACATGAGCCTGGATAAAGCGCTCGTCGATGCCTTCATAACGACCGGCGATCAGGATCAGAGATTCCTGTTGCGCCAGGCCTTTGACCGCCTGCTGATCCAGCTTGCGGCCTTGCGGCGAGAGATAGATCACCTTCGCCGATGCTCCGGTCGCTTGCCTGGCGCTAGCCAGGGCATCTTCCAGAGGCTTGATCTTCATCACCATCCCCGGACCACCGCCAAAAGGCCGATCATCCACCGTGTGGTGGCGATCAGTGGTGTAGTCCCGCGGGTTCCAGCAGGTTACTTGCAGCAACCCCTGTCGCACCGCGCGGCTGGTAATGCCGTACTCCGTGATGGCCGAGAACATCTCGGGGAACAACGTGATGACTTCTACGCGAAGGTTACCCATCGGTTAAAAATCCGCGTCCCATTCGACCCGCATCACGCCTGCTTCCAGGTCGATTGCCAGCACGCATTGCTCCGTATAGGGCAACAAGCGCTCGCGATCGTCCAGGCTGCCTGCGCCGGGCTTGACCACCATTACATCGTTCGCGCCGGTCTCCAACAGGTGATCAACCGTGCCGAACAGCTGTTCGTCCTGGTTGATGACTTTCAGGCCTACCAACTGGTACCAGTAGTACTCGTCGACAGGCAGGTTGGGCAAAAGGCTTCGCGAGATACAAATCTCGTAACCGCTCAGAAGACGCGCTTCATCACGATCGTCGAGGCCTTTGAGCTTGGCGACCAGGTCCTTTTGAGTGGAACGGCCACTGACCAGCTCTACCTGCTTCACCACGCCTTCGCGCCGAAGCGTCCAGTTGCGGTAGTCCAACAGGTTTTCAATCGGATCGGTAAAGGAGTAGACCTTCACCTCGCCGCGAACGCCGTGAACCGAAAAAATCTTGCCGACGACGATCAGGTCATCCGCTTTTTCTGGCGTCGCGCTCATGCTATTCAGGCTGCAGCCTTGGCCGCTTCCTTCAGCAGCTGAGCAACACGCTCAGACGGCTGTGCGCCAACGCTCAACCAGTGAGCAACGCGGTCTTCTTTAACGGACAGACGAACTTCCTGACCACGGGCGATCGGGTTGAAGAAACCAACCTGTTCGATGTGGGAGCCGTCACGCGGGTTACGCGAGTCGGTTACGGTCAGTTGGTAAAACGGGCGCTTTTTGGAGCCGCCACGGGCAAGACGGATGGTTAGCATTGAACATCGTTCCTGTAGTCGGTGCTGCAAATCATGATGCACAGCGGGCACACGGGTGCCCGAAAGGCCGCATATTCTCAAGGAATATACGGACTTTTGCAAATCCCTTTTTATGGATCACAAGGACTGCCTGCTGATCTGCGTTTCGGGCCGCCTTGTACAAGGCGGCATTGACCCGCCGGGGCGGGTTCCGGTCATCGGCGGTGCTGCATGCCGATGACCTGAATCGGTCTACATCTTGGGCATGCCGCCGCCAGGCATCATGCCGCCAAGGCCGCGCATCATCTTCGACATGCCGCCCTTGGTGGAAAACTTCTTCATCATCTTCTGCATCTGCTTGTGCTGCTTGATCAGCCGGCCGATGTCCTGCACCTGCGTGCCGGAGCCCATGGCGATGCGGCGCTTGCGCGAACCGCTGATCAGGTCAGGGTCGCGGCGCTCGGCCGGGGTCATGGAGTTGATGATCGCTTCCATCTGCTTGAACTGCTTCTCGGCCGCGCCCTGGGCGTTGCCCATCTGCGACAGGTTGACCCCGCCGATGCTCGGCAGCTTGTCCATCAGTCCACCCAGGCCGCCCATGTTCTTCATCTGCTGAAGCTGGTCGCGGAAGTCCTCGAGGTCGAAGCCCTTGCCCTTCTTGAGTTTCTTGGCGAGCTTGTCGGCCTTGTCCTTGTCGAGGGTCTGCTCGGCCTGCTCGATCAGGCTGAGCACATCGCCCATGCCCAGGATGCGCGAGGCAATGCGGTCCGGGTGGAACGGCTCGAGCGCTTCGCTCTTCTCGCCCATGCCGATGAACTTGATCGGCTTGCCGGTAATCGCGCGCACGGACAGCGCGGCACCGCCACGGGCGTCACCGTCGACCTTGGTGAGGATCACACCGGTCAGCGGCAGCGCATCGCCAAAGGCCTTGGCCGTGTTGGCGGCGTCCTGGCCGGTCATGGCGTCGACCACGAACAGGGTCTCGACCGGCTTGACCGCGGCATGCAGGTGCTTGATCTCGGCCATCATCTCGGCGTCGATGTGCAGGCGGCCGGCGGTGTCGACGATGACCACGTCGATGAACTTGAGCTTGGCTTCGCGGATGGCCGCTTCAGCGATGGCCACCGGCTTCTGGCTGATGTCGGACGGGAAGAACGTCACGCCGATGTCGTTGGCCAGGGTTTCGAGCTGCTTGATCGCCGCCGGACGGTAGACGTCGGCCGACACCACCATCACGGACTTTTTCTTGCGCTCCTTGAGGAAGCGCGCCAGCTTGCCGGCGGTGGTGGTCTTGCCCGCACCCTGCAGGCCGGCCATCAGCACCACGGCCGGTGGCGTGGCATTGAGCGCGAGGTCTTCGTTGGCCGCGCCCATCAGGCCTTCGAGCTCGGCCTGGACGATCTTGACGAACGCCTGGCCCGGCGTCAGGCTGCGCGACACTTCGGTACCGACGGCGCGGTCCTTGACCTTGTTGACGAAATCCTTGACCACCGGCAGGGCGACGTCGGCCTCGAGCAAGGCCATGCGCACTTCGCGCAGGGTGTCCTTGATGTTGTCTTCGGTCAGCTTGGCCTTGCCGGTGACATGGCGAAGCGTCTGTGACAGGCGGTCGGTCAGGTTTTCGAACATGGTGATCCTTTCAGGCTCCGTGAAGCCGGGGTTTGTCAGGCGCCCTGCGCCGCGACTCGGCAGGCCGTGGGCACGGCAAGCTGGCGATTATAACGAAGACTGTGGCGCGCGCACACCATGTGCGCAGCCGCCGGTCTTCCTTGGCGCAGGCGTTCTATGCCAAACTCAGCCTCTTTAGGGTCTGCCTACCAGGACTTATGCTCTCCTTGTCACCCAGCCTGATCCCCAACCTGGTCGCCGCCTGCCTCTATGCCGCCGCGACTTTCTATCATGGCACCCGCCTGGCCCAGGGCACCCGCGCCGACAAACGGCTGCTGGGCGCGCTTGGCGCACTGGCGGTTGTCGCCCAGGGCACGGCCCTGTTCTGGCAGCTGCTCACCCCGCTGGGCCTGAGCCTGGACTTCTTCAGCGCGGCGAGCCTGATCGCCACCGCGGTCATTGCCCTGACGCTGCTGGCCTGCCTGCGCATTCCGGTGGAAAACCTGCTCCTGCTGCTGTTCCCGCTGGGCGCGGTCACGGCCTTGCTGTCGCAGTTCGCGCCGCCTGGCACGGTGCCGCTGATCAACGAAGAGCCTGGCATCCTCGCGCACATCCTGTTGTCGATCCTGGCCTATGGCCTGTTCACCATCGCCGTGTTCCAGGCCCTGCTACTGTTACTTCAGGACCACCAGCTCAAGCACAAGCATCCGTCGGGCCTGATCCGCAACTTCCCGCCCTTGCAGACCATGGAGAGCCTGCTGTTCGGCTTTCTCTGGACAGGCTGGTGCCTGCTGTCGCTCTCGCTGATCTCCGGCTGGCTGTTCCTCGACAACCTGTTTGCCCAGCACCTGGTGCACAAGACGTTGCTGGCCTGCGTTGCCTGGGTCGTGTTCAGCGTGCTGCTGTGGGGCCGCACCCGCCTGGGCTGGCGTGGCCACAAGGCCATCCGCTGGACCCTTGCCGGCTTCTGCCTGCTGATGCTTGCCTACTTCGGCAGCAAGCTGGTCCGCGAATTCATCCTGCATATCTGACGGCCCCGACATGGATACTCTGCCGTTTGCCCCATTGATCGGCACCCTGGTGCTGGCGCTGCTGTGGTCAATGCTGTTCAGCGCCGTGGACGCCGCGCGCCAGCAACGGCTCGCCGCCTCGCGCAACGACGACGCGGCGGAGCCTGCCGCCGCGCCCCAGGCCCTGGTGCTCTGCGCAACCCTGGGCAAGCTGCTGGTGCTGGGCCTGGCCTGCCTGATCGGCCAGCGCCACAGCGGTGAGCAGGGTTTCTGGCTGGCTGGGCTGGCGGCTGGCGCCGGATTACTGGTGCTGACCGAATACCTGCCGCGCCGGCTGGCCCGGCGCAATGCGCATGCCTTGGTGAGCCTGGGCAACAGCCTGCTGAAGCCCCCCCTTGTGTTGCTGCAACCACTGGCCTGCCTGCTCGACGGCTGCGCCCGCCTGCTGATGTGTCCCTGGCGCACCCGGTCCTCTGGCATGGTCAGGCATCCCGAACATGCCGATGCCTTCAACGGCGACGAACCGCGTGACGAACCACGCCACGGCTTGCTGGACGGCCTGCAATCGCTGGACCGGGTCACCGTCAACGATATCCTCGTCCCGCGCAGTGATGTCGACGGCGTCAACCTCGATGACCCCATCGAACAGATCATCGAGCAACTGATCATCAGTCGTCATACGCGCCTGCCGGTCTATCACAGCGATATCAACCAGGTCGAAGCGATCCTCAACACCAAGCTCATCAGCCATCTTCTGCCACGCGCCGAACTGACCCTCGAGAATCTTCAAGCCGCCTGCTACGAGCCCTACTTCGTGCCTGAAAGCACGCCACTGCAGATGCAGCTGCTGAACTTCCACAAGCAACAGCGCCGCCTGGGCGTGGTGGTCGACGAATACGGCGAAGTGCTGGGCATCGTCACCCTCGAAGACATTCTCGAAGAAATCGTCGGCGAGTTCGAGGACGAGCATGGCATGGACAACCCGCACATCCATCCGCAGACCGATGGCCGATTCGTCATCGAAGGCGCCGCGTCCCTGCGCGATGTCAATCGCAGCCTGGGCTGGCACCTGCCCTGCGACGGCGGGCCCAAGACGCTCAATGGCCTGGTCACCGAAGCGCTCGAGAGCATACCGGCGACTGCCGTATGCCTGAAAATCGGCCGTTATCGCATGGAAATCCTTGAAACCGAGGACAATTGTGCCAGCCGCGTACTGGTGTGGACCGTGACCCGATAGTTATACTCCGGTCACGCTTACCCAGCCCTGCCGTGTCGCCCGCTACCCGCACCTGGCGTCGCACGGCCAGTCCGCATGACTGACGCGCTGTTTTGTGGCCCTGCTTCACACCCCGATCAGTGCCCCTCTTGCCCCTATCCCCAACGGGCATCCGTTCAGTCCGGCGACCTACAACAATACGCTCCGGCGTCTGCGCGCCCGTGCCTGTCTGGGCCGTGCGCAGGCGATGCCCAGTGAGCACCATGACTGTCAGGGACCTACGCATGACAACCACCAGCAGCTATGCCGAGGCCACACCGGCCCCGGTCAACTCGCCAACGCGCGTGGCTACGGCCAGCTTCATCGGCACCGCCATCGAATTCTACGATTTCTACGTCTACGCCACCGCCGCTGCCCTGGTGATCGGCCCGGTGTTCTTCCCTTCGGGGTCGGGGACCGCACAGATGCTTGCGGCATTCATGACCTTTGGGATCGCCTTTCTCGCCCGGCCGCTGGGCTCGGCGCTGTTCGGTCACTTCGGCGACCGCATCGGGCGCAAGTCGACCCTGGTCGCCTCCTTGCTGCTGATGGGCGTTTCCACCACCTTGATCGGCGTGCTACCGGGCTACGCCAGCATCGGCGTCTGGGCACCGATCATTCTGTGTCTGCTGCGTTTCTGCCAGGGCCTGGGACTTGGCGGAGAATGGGGCGGTGCTGCCCTGCTGGCCACCGAAAATGCCCCGCCTGGCAAGCGCGCCTGGTTTGGCATGTTCCCGCAACTGGGCCCGTCGATCGGTTTCCTGGCGGCCAACGGCCTGTTCCTCGGCCTGGCCCTGGGCCTGAGCGACGAGCAGTTCCGCGAGTGGGGCTGGCGCATTCCGTTCCTGCTCAGTGCTGCGCTGGTGATGGTGGGGCTGTATGTGCGGCTCAAGCTTGAGGAAAGCCCAGTCTTTGCCAAGGCCGTGGCACGCCAGGAGCGGGTGAAGATGCCTGTCGTGGACGTGTTCGCCAAGCACTGGCGGCCGACCCTGCTGGGCGCCGCGGCGATGGTGGTGTGCTATGCGCTGTTCTACATCTCGACGGTGTTCTCGCTCAGCTACGGCGTGTCGACCCTGGGCTACAGCCGTGAGACGTTCCTCGGATTGCTGTGCTTCGCGGTGGTCTTCATGGCGCTGGCTACGCCGCTGTCCGCCTGGCTCAGCGATCGCTACGGGCGCAAGCCGGTGCTGGTCGTCGGCGCCCTGCTGGCGGTGGCGTCGGGCTTTACCATGGAGCCTTTGCTGACCTCGGGCTCGACGACGGGAGTCGCCGTTTTCCTGGCGCTTGAGCTGTTTCTGATGGGCGTGACGTTTGCACCGATGGGTGCGCTGCTGCCGGAGCTGTTTCCGACGCACGTGCGTTATACCGGTGCTTCGGCTGCGTATAACCTGGGCGGTATCGTCGGGGCCTCGGCAGCGCCGTTCTTCGCGCAGAAGCTGGTGACCATGGGTGGTCTGAGCTGGGTGGGCGGGTATGTGTCGGCCGCGGCCGTGTTGAGCCTGGTGGCAGTGTTGTGCCTCAAGGAGACACGCGACACGGCGCTTTGATACACCTATATGCCGACGCCGCCCCCACCGGATGGAACCGTGCCCAACCTAGAGGGCGCTGGAAGGTGTGGTAGCGGCTTCAGCCGCGAACACCGGCGCAGCCGGTGCCAGACACTGCGTCAGCCTCTTCGCGGCTGAAGCTCCCACAGGTCCGGCACAGGCCGGAGAGCACTGCTGTACCTGTGGGACTCACTTGCCGGGTATTTCCACAGGAGTCGTGGGAAAATCCTGGCTTAGAGCTCGACCTTCACCGCCTGGGAAGCACGGGTCGCCTTGGCCCGTGCCGCTTCGATCGACTCGTCGCGTGCCAGGCACACGCCCATGCGGCGCTGGCCGTTGACCTCGGGCTTGCCGAACAGGCGGATTGCGGTATCCGGCTCGCTCAGCGCCGCGCCCAGATTGGCGAAAGCCGTCTGCTGCGACTGTCCTTCTACCAGGATCACTGCCGAGGCCGATGGGCCGAACTGGCGAACCACCGGGATCGGCAGCCCGAGGATCGCTCGGGCATGCAATGCGAACTGCGACAGGTCCTGGGAAATCAGGGTCACCAGGCCGGTATCATGCGGGCGCGGCGAGACTTCGCTGAACCACACCTGGTCACCCTTGACGAACAGCTCCACCCCGAACAGACCACGGCCGCCCAGTGCATCGGTGACCGCCTGGGCGACCCGCTCGGACTCGGCCAGCGCCTTGGGGCTCATGGCCTGGGGCTGCCAGGATTCCTGGTAGTCGCCCTTTTCCTGACGGTGGCCGACCGGCGCGAGGAACGTAGTGCCGCCGATGTGGCGCACGGTCAGCAGGGTGATCTCGTAGTCGAAGTCGATGAAGCCTTCGATGATCACCCGGCCCTTTCCCGCGCGGCCGCCTTCCTGGGCGTAATCCCACGCCTTGCGCAGGTCATCGACGCTGCGCAGCAGGCTCTGGCCCTTGCCCGACGAACTCATCACCGGCTTGACCACGCAGGGGTAGCCCAGGTCCTCGACTGCTTTGCTGTAATCCTCGAAAGTGTCGGCGAAGTGGTAAGGCGAGGTTGGCAGGTCCAGCTCTTCGGCCGCCAGGCGACGGATGCCTTCGCGGTTCATGGTGAGCTGGGTGGCGCGGGCGGTAGGCACGACGGTGAAGCCTTCGCTCTCGAGTTCGACCAGGGTCGCGGTGGCGATGGCTTCGATCTCGGGGACGATATAGTGAGGCTTTTCGGCCTCGATCACTGCGCGCAGGGCAGCGCCGTCGAGCATGTTGACCACGTGACTGCGGTGGGCGACTTGCATGGCGGGGGCGTCGGCGTAGCGGTCCACGGCGATCACCTCGACGCCCAGGCGTTGCAGTTCGATTACCACTTCCTTGCCCAGCTCGCCACAGCCACAGAGCAGTACACGGGTCGCGGTCGGCGACAATGGGGTTCCGATACGGGTCATTTCAGGTCCTCGAAGGCTTGCGGGGGCTGGCCGGGTGGGGGCAGCCGCTGGAAGGGCGGGTATTCTAGCAAAATCCTTCAGGGGCAAGAGCAGGAGCGCATGCCTTGAGGCTAGAAGCCTCAAGGCATGCACCTCGCGGACCAGGACAGAATCCCGCAAACGCCCCCCTACAGAACCCCGCTACCCAAAGCCCCCTTCCTCCCCCGCCAGACCATAACCCCCCAAACCACCGTAACCCCAGCGAACTTCGAAGCCATGGCCGTCCCGACCACAACCGGCGTAAGCGCCCCAATCATCCCGAAGAAGATAAACGTATCCACCGGGATGCTCATGGCCGAACTCAACCACAGCCGGTCACGCAACGGCCGCCGGGTAACACTGAACACCAGCCAGTCGATCAGCTCGGAAATGGCGAACGCCGTGGCACTGGCCAACGCAATGGCCGGCTCGGAAGTGACATACGACAAGACCAGCGCCGCCAGCATGGCAACCAGCGCGCCATGCCCATAACGGGTCTGCACCATGTCCCGCAGGATGAACACCAACCCTCCCCACGCAGACCAGATCACATCCAGATGCGGAGCGCTGGAAAACGCGTAGTTGATCAGCACTACGCTGCTTATATAGGCAATCAGAAAGAACATGGTCATCAACCGTCGGGCAAGCCGCACAGATTACTGCAGCGTCCGCCCTCGTCCAAGGGTCACTGGAGCAGGATCAGCCCTGCGGCCAGCGCCCGCTCATGACACAGGCGCAGCACGTCCCGGCGCTCGAGGTTGTCCATCCGGCCCCAGCGGGTGATCTCGGCCACGGTGCGCTGGCAGCCAGTGCAGATGTCCTGCTCGTCCAGCGCGCAGATGCTGACGCACGGCGAGGCGACCGGGCGGTCCTGGGCAATCATGATCAATCCTCCTGCGGCGCGAGGTCGCGTGCGTAACGCTGGGCATTGTGCACGTAATACGCGGCACTGGCTTCGAGCATGCGCTTTTGCGCGTCGCTCAGCTCTCGTACTACCTTCCCGGGCGAGCCCATCACCAGCGAGCCATCGGGGATTTCCTTGCCTTCGGGGATCAGGGCATTGGCGCCGATGATGCAGTGCTTGCCGATCCTGGCGCCGTTGAGCACCACTGCGTTGATGCCGATCAAGCTGTAGTCGCCCACCGTGCAGCCGTGCAGCATGGCGTTATGGCCAATGGTCACGCCCTTTCCCAGGCTCAGCGGTGAGCCCATGTCGGTATGCATCACGCTGCCGTCCTGCACGTTGCTGTCTTCGCCGATGTCGATCAGCTCATTGTCGCCACGCAGCACGGCACCGAACCAGACGCTGGCGCGCGCCTGCAGGCGCACCTTGCCGATGAGCGTGGCATTCGGCGCGGTCCAGCTGGTGGGATGGGTTTCGACCCGCAGGTCGCCCAGGCGGTAGTTCATGCAATGCTCCTCAGGATACGGCGGTGCCGGCAGGTGAACCCTGCTCAAGTGTTGATGAAACGCTCGGGCGGCTGGTGCAGGCTGATGCGCGCGTCATACAGCAGGTTTACCAGCTCGACGATCATGAT
Source organism: Pseudomonas fluorescens (assembly GCF_902498185.1). Lineage (GTDB taxonomy): Bacteria > Pseudomonadota > Gammaproteobacteria > Pseudomonadales > Pseudomonadaceae > Aquipseudomonas > Aquipseudomonas fluorescens_BS. The sequence goes on from NZ_CABVIX010000003.1 coordinate 156,686, forward strand.
CGCAGACAACCCCCAGATCTTGTATTCGCCATAGCGGTAGCTGGGTACGTACCAACTACGCCCTTGATAGTCGATCCGGTGAGTGTGGTCACGCGGATCCTGGCGGAAAAATTCCAACGGCACGCTGAACACTGCGGAGATCTCGGCATCGTTGGCGCGGTATTCGACGTAGTCGGGGATCAGGCCGACGAACGGCGTCACCTTCAAGCCATGCAACGAGATCAGCGGACTGAGCGGACCGAGCACCTCTACCAGCCCCGGCGGCAGGCCGATTTCTTCTTCGGCTTCACGCAGTGCGGTAAACACCAGGTCTGGGTCCTCCGGATCTCGGCGCCCGCCGGGGAAGGCCACCTCGCCGCCATGGGTGGAGAGGCCTTGCGCACGCAGGGTCAATACCAGCTCGGGTGCTTCGCTGCGGGTGATGGGCAATAGCACCGCAGCCTCGGGAAAACGGCGATCCGCCTCCAGGGGAGCCGGGGTATGGTTGCTCATTCGGCGAAGAAGCTCGTCCAGCATTGCGCACTCTCGTTCAGGGCCTGCCCTGCATGATGCACCAAAGCCGCGAGGCACCCAAGTCCTGCTTGGAAGCGGCTTGCGGGACAACCGTCAGGCACGCCAAGATAGCCCGACACTACAGGAAGCAAAGCATGAAATTCTGCAGCGCGTGCGGCCAGCCAGTGATTCAGCGCATTCCCGAGGGCGACAGCCGCCTGCGGTTCGTGTGCGAGCACTGCCATACCATCCATTATCAGAACCCGAACATCGTCGCGGGCGTGCTACCGACCTGGGGCAGCCGCGTATTGCTCTGCCGCCGCGCCATCGAGCCGCGGCGGGGCTACTGGACCCTGCCGGCCGGCTTCATGGAAAACGGCGAGACCCTGGAACAGGCCGCCCGCCGCGAAACGGTCGAGGAAGCCTGCGCCCGGGTGGGCCCTGCAAGCCTGTACCAGGTGTTCGACTTGCCGCATATCAACCAGGTGCATGTGTTCTTCCGCGCCGAACTCGCCGACCTGGACTTTGCCGTGGGCATCGAAAGCCTCGAAGTAGGCCTGTTCGAGGAAAACGAGGTTCCATGGGACGAGCTGGCTTTCCGCACCGTCACGCGTACCCTAGAATGCTACTACCGCGACCGCATCGAGCAGCACTACCCCATTGGCAATGAATACCTGCCGCCGATGAACGTCTCGCCATCCAAATCCTAAGTCTTCGGGGTCCCGATTTCATGCGCTGGTTGCTTGCCCTTTTCTGCCTTGCCGTGGCTTCGGTGTCCCAGGCGGCCTTCACCGAAACGATCATCCGCAAACCGGTGGATGCACAGCAGCCGGGTACGACGCGGATGTCGAGCATCGACAAGGTGCTGGTGATCAAGTCGCAGCGCCGCCTGCAGCTGATCAGCCGGGGCGAGCCGCTCAAGACCTACCGCATCTCGCTGGGCAAGCAGCCCCAGGGCGCGAAGGAACGCGAGGGCGACAAGCGCACTCCCGAGGGCTTCTACTGGCTCGACTGGCGCAAGGTGAGCGACCGCTACAACCTGGCCATGCACGTGTCCTACCCCAATATCAGCGATTCGGCCAAGGCGCGCCGCGAGGGCATCGAGCCCGGTGGCATGATCATGATCCACGGCACCCCGATGGACGAGGAATACCCGGAGTGGTACTTCCATACCCTGGACTGGACCGAAGGCTGCATCGCCATGCGCAACGATGACATGCGCGAGGTCTGGAGCCTGGTCAAGGACGGGACGATGATCGAGATCCGCCCCTGACGTCCTACAGCACTATATGTAGGACGTAGGACGCACCCTACCGAGAATAGTTACCCTCCCGACGCAAGGTTCAGCTTGCGCTCGCATCCAGCCGGCGTTCGGTGTTTTTAGAATCCACGCAGACGAGTAGCCCACTCGTGCACTGCGGGATTCTGTGATGCCCAAGCTCCCTCTTCGCCGCGCCATCCGTCGCCTTCACTGTCTGCTGCTCGGCCTGCTGATGACCTCGCAGACCCTGGCCGGTGACTTGGCCAGCCAGCCACTGCGCGACCAGCAACAGCAATTGCAACGATTCGAACACGAGCAGCGCCTGCGTCAATGGGAGCGGCGTGGGCGGGACGTGGAGCCTGCACCTGCGCAGGACCGGGCCACGACAAACGCCGCGTGCTGGCCTGTTTCCGGCGTGCGCCTCTACGGCAACCGGATCCTCTCGGCGCAGATGCTCGATGGACCGGTGCAACGGGAGCTGCGGCCCTGCATGGATGTGGAGGCCATCAACGGCCTGCTCAAGTCCATCACTCAACGCTATGTGGCAGCGGGGTACCCGACCAGCCGGCCGCTGCTGCTGCGCCAGCCCAGCGCGGGCGCGCCGCTGGATATCCGAATCGTCGAGGGTTTTGTCGAATCGATCGAGCTGTCGGACCGTGATCAGCCCTTGTCGTTGCGCGGCGCTTTTCCGGGGCTGCTGGGCGAGCCGTTGTACCTCCCCGACCTGGAGCAGGGGCTGGACCAGCTCAACCGGCTGCCAGGCTTTGAGGTGAGCATGGATCTGCTCCCGGGTGAGCTGGAGGGCGGCACGCGGGTGATCGTGCAACCGCAGCGGAGCTCACGGCGCTGGCGCTTCAACAGCACCCTCGACAACCTCGGCAGCGACTACCTCGGGGTTCATCGGCTGTTTTCCAGCGTGACCATCGACAGCCCCTTCGCAGAGAACGGCAGCCTGCAGCTGGCTTTTCACAACACCTCAGGCGATGCCCTGGGAAGCAGTGCCGGCCCTGCGTTTCGCTACGATGTTCCCTATGGCCCCTGGAACTTCGCGCTGTCCGCTATCGCCCTTGAAAGCCGGTCCACCACGCGAGACCCGCACCATGTGCTCGAAGGGAGCACCCGCGCCTATCAATTCGATGTGGAACGGGTGTTGTGGCGCAACCAGCAAGGGATGCTCAGTGCACGCCTGCGGCTTCCCCACAGGCAACTCGAACAGCGGATCGATGGGGCACGCATCGGCAATCAGAGCGTCAGGTCTACCCACATCGAGATGGGCCTCAACCTGCTATGGCTTGAAGGTGGCCTGTGGAATGCTTATGCAGGCGTGGCCCAAGGCCTGGACTGGTTCAACGCTGACCGGGTGGCCAAAGGCGATTCCAAGCCGCTCTTTCGCGCCTACCGCGCCAGCCTGATGCACCTGCGCCAAGGCTCGCCGCAGCACCCCTGGCGCTGGCAGAGCGAAATCGACCTGCAGTACAGCGCGGACCGCGTTCCTACAACCGACCAGTTGTACCTGGGGGGCAGCAACGCCGTACGGGGCTTTCGCGAGTCGCCCATTTCATACAGCAGCGCCGCCCTGTGGCGCAACACCCTCAGCTACCCACTCCCCATTGCGCTTCCCGGGAACCTGGAGCTGCGCCCGCACCTGGGCGTGGATCACGGCTGGGCCCGCGCGTCCCGGACAGAACCTTCGCAACGCCTGGCCGGCGCTGCCGTCGGCATGACCCTCGCCCTCCCCCGCAGCCACCTCACCCTGGACTACCAACGCCCCCTGCATGCCACCGGCAAACGCCATCAGGACCTGGACCCGGGTTACTGGGTAGTGCAATGGGCACTGACGATCTGATCAACCAACAAGAAGAGAGAAAACCCCTGTGAAAACCTCCACGCCTCATCCCCGGCCGCGTTCCGACGCCCTGCGCTGGGCCATGTTCGTCAGCCTCATGGCACCGCCCGCCGCCCTTGCCAACGGCGGCCTGAACCCCGCCGCGGGCCCCGGCGGGACGCCGGTCATCAACAACGGCCATGGGGTGCCGGTGATCGACATTGTCGCGCCCAACGCCAATGGCCTGTCGCATAACCAGTTCCTGGACTACAACGTTGCCCGCCCCGGCGTGGTGCTGAACAACGCCACCGGCGCAGGCCAGTCGCAGCTGGCCGGGGCGCTGAACGCCAACCCGCAGTTCCAGGGCCATGCCGCCTCGACCATCCTCAACGAAGTCATCAGCCGCAACGCCTCACTGATCGAAGGCCCGCAGGAGATTTTCGGACGCCCCGCGGACTATATCCTGGCCAACCCCAACGGCATCACGCTCAATGGCGGCAGTTTCATCAACACCACTCACGCCGGGTTCCTGGTCGGCACGCCGGTTATCCAGGACCAGACGCTCAAGCATCTCGAGACCCTCGAAGCTGCAGGCACGTTGCTGGTGCTCAAGGACGGTCAGAGCAATGCGGACGGTGCGCTTGAGCTGATTGCCCCGCGCATCGAGAGCCTGGGCCCGCTCGAAGCCCGCGATGACTTGACGCTCATTGCGGGCCGCAACCGCATCGATGCCGCCAGCGGCGAGGTGCTGCAGCACTTGCCCGGCACGCCGGGAAGCCTCGACGCCAGCCTGTTCGGGGCCATGCGCGCTGGGCGCATTCGCATCAGCAGCACTGCCGAGGGGGCCGGGGTGCGGGTAGGCCGCACCACGATGCAGGCCCGCGACGGCATCGCGATCAGTTCGGCCGGCAGCCTGCACATCAGCGGCAGTGAGAAGGGCCGGGCCGAGTTGCTCAGTGACCGTGGCGAACTGTCGCTCAAGGCGCGCGACGACCTTGCCCTGCATGCCACGCTGGGCCAGGCCGAGCGTATCGACGTACAGGCCGGGAAGGACCTGCGGCTCGACACGCAGATGCGCGAAAGCATCCAGCACGACAACGAGAGCTGGGACAGCAAGGCCGTCTTCATCACCTACGAAACCTACGATCGCACAGGCACCCGGACCAACCGCCAGCAACTGGTCAGCGAACTGCACGCCAACGGCGACATTTCCCTCAGGTCCGGCAATGACACCCGGATCAAAGGCTCCAAGGTGGAAGCAGGCGGCACGCTGACGCTGACTAGCGGGGGCAACATGAGCATTCTCGCTGCCCTCGACAGCACGCGCGCCAGCGAACAGGTCCGCCACCGCAAGCACCTCTGGCGCGGCGACAGCGATTCCAGCAGCTACGAAGAGCAAGCCGTGTCCAGCCGTCTGGGCGGCGAGCGCGTCGACCTCAAGGCAGGGGGTGACCTCAAGCTGGCCGGCAGCAGCATCGAAAGTCGCGCCGACATGACCCTGGAGGCCAGAAACATCGAAGTGGGCACGGTTTCGCTCAAGCGCGAAGGCTCCCAAAAGGATTACCGCGGCGACCTGGTGTCCGGAACCTTCTTCGGCGACCGCAGCGGCAATGACAGCCAGGGCGACCAGGCCCACGGCAGTCGCATCCACTCCAGCGGCACCCTCGACATCACTGCCGAGCACGTGCAGATCAAAGGCAGCGACGTCCACAGCGATGGGGACGGCGTGCTCTACAGCAGCAAGGGCCTGCTGTCGCTCGAATCGGCGCAGGGCACGTCCAGTTCGCGGCGGCACGACAGCGACAGCAAGCTGTTCAACCTGATCGGCAGCAAGCGCGAGCAGAGCAGTGACGAGCGCCAGGTACTGGTCAGCGACGTGTCTTCCAACACCAACCTGCGCCTGGCCAGCGCCGATGAAATGCAGATTCGTGGAGCGAAAGTGTCCGCCGGGCGAGACGTGCGCCTGCAGGCGGAAAAAGACATCAAGATCGCCAGCGCCGAGAGCACCCTGGCCAGCAAGACCTCCACCCAGAACCGCGGTTTGAGTGCCCACGCCGCGCAGACCCAGGATGCCCAGGACGGCAGACCCGAGTCGCGCCAATACAACGCGGGTATCGGCTACAAGGTCGAGCAGACAAGCACCCGGCGCGACGAGCTCGCGCAAACGCCCAGCGAACTCAGCGGCGCGAGGGTAAGCATCATTACCAACAGCACGCTCGAGATCGACGGTTCCAAGGTGAAAGCGCACGGCGGCGACCTGGACATCAAGGCCGAGCGCGTCATCCTCGGCGCCGCCCGCAACGAGCAGCAGTCGCAGGTAGCCACCACCGACAGCGGTGGGGGCCTGACCGTGAGCGGTGGCATCGACCGGATCGGCAGTGCCTTCGAGGGGCACCACAACCGCAAGGACGTACGCGAGAAGGACTCCACCGCCCAGCGCAGTGAACTGGGCGCCAGCGGCGACCTCAGGATTACCGCGCGCGAAGTGGACAACGATGCCGCCAGCATCACGGTGGGCAAGGCGTTGCTGGTGGACGCCGAGCGCATCGACAACCGCGCGGTGTACGACACCCACGAGCGCGAGGAAAACGTCGACAACTGGAAGGGCAACCTCGGCGCAAGCCTGGAATACCGCGGCCTGACCCGGCCGATCGAGAACCTGGTGCTCGGCAAGGAGGCCCCGCGCTTCCAACAGGCCGGCGTGGAAGATGCGCTGGCGGCGCCCAGCATCGGTGCCGACCTGGGCGTCGGTCATGTCGAGCGCAAGGCGATCGACAGCCGCCGTACCGCGCAGGTCAGCGCACTGGAGAGTGGAACGATCCTGGTCAAAGCGGAGACGGTCAATGACGAGGGCACCTCGTACCGGGCCTCCGTGGGCTCGCTGACGGTCGACGCCGACAGCCACACCCTGCGCGCAGCGCGTGACAGCGACAGCAGCAGCGTGCAACGTCTGGACTACGAGGGTGATCTTCGGGTCGACACCAACACCGGCTCTGACGTCAATGGGCGGCTGGCCGGTGCGGGCGGCTCGCTGGAAGCCAGCAAGGCCGGCCTGACCGCGCGTCCCGGCAGCCTTTATGGCCAGACCGGCATCCAGGTGCAACTGGGCAGCGATGGCCTGTACGAAGGCACTCGCATCAACGGCGGGGACGGCTCGGTGCTGATCACTGCCAAGGGCGATCTCAAGCTTACCCAGGCCAATGACCTCCAGCGCCAGCAGGAACGCAAGCTCGATGGCAGCGGCTGGACCAAGGGCGGCAACAGCCCGACCGGCACCGGAATCGAAGCCCGCGGGTACCTCGACCACGGCAACCAACAGTCACTCGACACCCAGGCCCGGGTGGTGCAGATCGATGCCAAGGGCGAGGTAAAACTGATCAGCGCTGGCGACATGCTGCTCGAAGGCACGCGCATAGGCGGCCGCACGGCCAAGCCGGGCGACATCAACCTGGACAGCGGCGGACTGCTGCAGGTCAAGGCCGCCAGCAACACCCACACCGCCGAGGGCAGCAAGCTCGGGGGCGGGCTCGAGATCGGTGCCAGGCACGGCAGCGCCAACAGCGGCAGCCTCGGTGGGCATATCCAGGCAGGCCGCCTCGACGAGAACGACGCCACGGCCAGCAACGCCAGCTTCAATGCCTCGGGCAACATCACCCTGGCCAGCCAGGCGCGTGACGACCAGGCTGTCCATCTGCAAGGTATGGAAGCCTCGGCCTCCACGATCAGCCTGACTGCCAGCAACGGCGGCATCCTGGTCGAATCGTCAAGCAACACCGAGCGTCACGACAATCTCGACGTGACGGCAGGTGCCGGCTTCAACATGACCCGTGCCGACACGGCCAAGGACAGCACCCAGGGCCTGCATGGCCGGGTCCAGGTCGCCCTCGACCGGCGCAACAACCTGACCCACAACGACAGCCTGCTGCGCGCCGACACGGTGGCGCTCAACAGCCTCGGCGACACCCGCATCGAGGGCGCGCGGGTCGAGGCAAGCCGCATCGAAGGTCAGATCGGCGGCGACCTGCGGGTAGCCAGCCGCAAGGACAGCGTCGACAGCCTGACGCTCAAGGCCGATGGCCGCCTGAGCAAGGAGCGCAATCCCCAGGGGTATGCCAATGCCGCCAAGGCCTTCGCAGGCCCCGCGAGCGACAAGGTCGGAGGCAAGGTGGGTGGGGCATTGAGCAAAGCCGAGCCAGGCCTGTCACCGACCTTCAGCCTTGACCTTTCGCATCGCCAGAACGACAGCGTCGCCAGCCAGAGCGTCCTCAAGGGGCACGAGGGCATCGACCTGCAGGTCGGGGGCGACACCCGTCTGACTGGCGCCAGGCTGCAGTCCGGCGCAGGCAGTGTCGAACTCGGGGGCAGCGCGGTCAGCCAGCAGACGCTGAGCGGCCGTGACTATCGCCGGGACGTGGCGATCGATGCGTCCAATGCACCGGTCGACCTGGGCACCGCCGTGATCAACGGCATCAAGCACAGCGGCGCCAGCAGTGGCGAGAACCCGCTCGACCTGGGCCTGCTGAAAACCAGTGGGCACGACCGCCGCGAGCAGTGGAAGGCCGGTATCCAGCAGAAAGGAGGGGACCGGCCCTGAATACCCTACCAGCTGATTAGCCGTTGCACGCGGGTTGTCCCTGTGTCCAGCCAGCCGCTGGCACGCAGTACCGGCAGCAGTGCGGCATCGGCCTGAAGCTCCACGTCCAGTTGTGCCCGGCGGGCCAGCAGGTCGGCGTCCAGCGCTGCCTGATGCTGGCCTGCAAGGGCCAACTGGCCCGCCAGGTGCCATCCCTTGCTGCAATCGACCTGCAGCCAGCCCTGCCCCAACCCCAGGGACCAAGGTGCTACCAGCGCCAGGTCGTCCACCCTGATCCGCCCCTGGGCGTCACGGCATTGTCGGCCGGCACCCTGGAGGCGGATCACCCCTTTCCATCGCCCTGCCAGTCGATAGGCGGAAACGCCATCAGGCCGAGTACCCAGCGCCTGTAACTGTGCGTGCCAGTCCCAGGGCCATCCTCGCAGCTGTACCTCCCAGTCCTGACCCTGGTAGCCGAGACGTGCCTGGGCGCGCAACCGCCAAGGTTGCCAACGCCAGCTCAGCGGCCCGAGCTCGGCGACCTGGCGGGCCTGACCACGCCACAAACTGCCAGTGACGCCTTCGGCCGGCAATGCCACTGCGCGGGCCAGCCAGCTGGCGGGCAGCTCCACCAGCAGGGTCAGGCCCAGTACCAGCGCGAACCACAGTGCCGAACGGCGGCTCATGGCTGCACCTGCACATCGAAGCGTAGTCCCGTGGTGTCTTGCTCCAGTGCCCACTGCGAGATACGCGCGCCTTCGCTTTGCAATGCCTGCAACCAGGCTTGCAGGGTACGCGCATCGCTGACGTGTCCGCGCAATTGCCAGCTGCTGCCGTGGGTGTCGAACTCGGCCAACCGTATCGCTCGCACCTCGGCTGTGTGGCGCAACCGCTCAAGGCTCATGGCCGGACCGTCTGGCAGGCTGGCGGCGGTCTCGGCCAGTGCCTGCCACTGGGTCATCACCCGCCATTGCGCCAGGCCCTCGCGTATTCCGAGGATCAGCAACAGCAGGCCGATCAGGGTCCACGCCAGCGGCAGGCGATAACGCGTCAGGAGCGCGCCCGTCATGCCGCACCGCCCAGGTCGAAGACCACCTGCCACTGGGCAGCCTGATCACCGCGCTTGAGCTCGACCCGCGCATCGGCGGCGCTGGCCATGGATTCCCAAGGGGGACTCGCCCCCTCACCGGCAACCCCCAGGTGCCAGCGCTGGCCATCGAAGCGCACGGCATGCACGTGCCACTCAGGGTGCTGGCGCAACCAGTCCTGGAGTTGGCCCTGCAGACCCCCGAGCTTGCGCAGGCGCAGTTCCCGTTCCTGCTCGGCTGCGCGCAGGCGCTTGAGTGCCTGGGCAGCCTGGCGCGGGGAGGCCTGCTCGCCGGTCACGGCCAGTACCTGACTTCGATACAGCTGGGCCTGACGCCACTCCTGGCTCAGCCACAGGCCGCCCCAAAGCATGGCGAGCGCCAGGCAGGCAACGGCAAGGCGTGTCTGCAGGCGTGGCAGCACGAACTGGCGGCTACGGCCCAGCTCGAACAGCGTCGGCTGTCGATCCAGCGCTGCCAGCCGGGAGGGCCAGCGACCGTGCACGCGCTCGTGTTGCCAGTCTGCCCAAGGCGCCGGACGCTCGTCACCGAGCATTTCCGGCCAGGCGAGCCACTGCTCGCGGCCATCCTCCCCGCGTCCGCGCAACAGGTCCTCGCCCTCTTCCCGTTGCCAGTGGCAGGCATTGCCCGGCTCAGGTGCCGGCAGCAGCTGGAACTCGGCCCAGCAGCGCTCTACCTGCAATCCCCAGCCGGTACAGGTGGCCTGCCATGCCAGCAGAGGCGCACGCTCGACGCAGACCAGCTGCAACTGCCCTGGTTGGCGATCAAGACAGGCGCACTGTACCTGCTCCGGGCTTTGCAGCACGCGGTCCTCGAGCAGCAGGGGCCACTCGTTGCGCTTGAGGCCGGGAGGCGCAGGCACCTGGAAGTGGCTGCACAAGGCGCCCGGCACGACAAGCGCCACCTGTGCTTGCAGGTCCACAGGCGGGCGGCCTTCACCTTCGCGCCGCGGCTCGCCTGCTTCGATCAGCAGCCATTGCCAGGGCGCCGTGCCCTGCCCCGGGCGCAGCAACAGCCAGGGGCGCGCGACGGGGCGCCGTCGCCAGTCAAGTTTCATGAGCGTCCCCAGGGCAAGGCGAAGGTACATACGTATGGCGCTCCATCGTGCTGAAACTGCACCCGCACGCCGGGATCTGGGCGGGCGGGCTGGTCAGAGGGCCAGGCCAGCCAGCGGCCGCCCTGGTAGAACAGAAAACTCGCTGCTGTGACGCCCTCGAGCTGCTCGCGCAGCGACCAGCGCGGCTCGCCTGCGGCATAGAGGTCGGCGGAGCTTTCGAGCAGTAGCGTCTGCCCGCGGGCATCGAACCGAAGACGCTGGCGCTGCAGCCGCGAACCGCCTTCCGCTACCGGCCAGGCTGCCGCAGACACCCACAACAGTTGATTGCGGTCGGGCTGCCAGTCGAGCCAGCGGGTAGCCAGCGGCAAGCGCTCCTCGGACAACCGGCGCAGGGCCGGGCTGTCGAACCGGCGCTCCAGCGCCAGGCAGAAGTCCAGCACGGCGCCGGATTCGTCAGGGCTGTCGAGTCGCTCGCGCACCTTCAGCCAGCCATTGACCAAGGCCGCCAGCATCACCCCGAGCACTGCGGTCAGGGCCATGGCCACCATCAGCTCGATCAGGGTCAGCCCGGCCTGACGGCGCTTCATGGCCGCACCAGGAAGACGCTGTACTGACCAAGCGGCAGGCGTGCATCACGGTCGGCGAACAGTTGCAGCTCGCCGCGGCGCAGGTGCGTCACGCCCGTGCGGCGAAGCTGCAGCTGCCAGTGACAGGCCTGGCCACCCTGATGCAGGACGCCGCTGTCCTGGCGGGTCCTGGGCCAATAACCCTCGACACTGAACCGCGCTTGCAGCTCGCGCGCACAGAGCACGCCGAGACGGTGCTGCTGCACGCTGTCCTGCACCGCCAGACGCTGGCGCAAGACCTGGCTGGTCATCACCGCAAGCACGGCGGCAATGCCCAGTGCCACGCTGACCTCAAGCAAGGTGAAGCCCTGCTGGCGGCGCTTCACGGGTTCACCGCCAGGCGCAGGCGCCCGTCACGCTGCCATGCCCAGCGCTGGCTGCCCTGCGGCCATTGCCAGAGCACGCTGCCAGGCGCGGCCCACCCATCAGGGGTAAACACCAGTTGCGGTGATCGGCTGGCCGGCCAGTCAGGGCGCAGTCCCTTGGGCCAATCACCCAGGGACACCGGCTCGACGATCCAGCCACTGGCCACCCGGCGCACGAACTCCGCACGCTCGCCATTCCAGCGCAGGCCACGCAACTGCCCGGCGTGCCGCGCCAGCGCCGCCTGCTCGCGGGTAGTGGCCGCCAGCCGGGTCAGCGCCTGCTGCACGCCCGCCTTGCCGCTGTCGAGCCAGGCGACGCTGAGCCCGGTCATCAGCCCGGCTATGGCCAGCACCACCAGCAGTTCGATCAGGCTGAAGCCACGCTGCCCGACCATGGCTCAAAGCGCCCAGTTGCCCAGGTCGGCATCCAGGTCTTCGCCACCCGGCACGCCGTCGGCGCCCAGCGAGAAGACATCGACGCGGCCATGCTCGCCCGGCATGCGGTACTGGTACGGCGTGCCCCAGGGGTCTTCCGGCAGACGGCGGATATAGCCGTCACTGCGCCAGGCCCGGGGCAGCGGCTCCTGCCGGGGCTTGTTCACCAGGGCGGCTAGCCCTTGCTCGCTGCTGGGGAAGCGCAGGTTGTCGAGCCGGTACATGTCCAGCGCCTGCTCGAGGGTGGCCAGGTCGGCCATCACCTTCTGGCGCATGGCCTTGTCCTGGTTGCCCAGCACGCTGGGGGCGACCACGGCGATCAGCAGGCCGATGATGAAGATCACCACCATGATCTCCATGAGGGTGAAGCCGCGCTGGCGCGCGCGTTGTCGGTGCATGGTGCTGCTCCTCGTCACAGTGTCAGGCCCTGGTTGAGCTGCATGATCGGCAACAGCACCGCCAGCACGATGAACAGCACCACGCCGCCCATCACCAGGATCATCAGGGGTTCGAACAACGCCATGGCCGTGTCGACCTGGCGGGCAAAGCCGCGCTCCTGGTCATCGGCCACGCGTTCAAGCATGTCGGCCAGGCTGCCGCTGGCCTCGCCGCTGCCCACCATGTTCACCAGCAGCGGTGGAAACTGGGCGGTGGCATCCAGCGCGCGGTGCAGGCTGGTGCCGCCCTGCACCTGCAGGCTGACCTGCTCCAGCGCCAGGCGCACGCGGCGGTTGCCGACCGTGGCCGTGGCTACCTGCAGGGCTTCGAGCAGGGCCACGCCGCTGCCGGTGAGAATCGCCAGGCTGCGCGCCAGGCGTGCGCTTTCGAGCACCTGCAGCAAGCTGCCGATACGCGGCAGGCGCAGCAGCAGGTCGTCGCGGCGCAGACACCAGTGGGGCTTGCGCAGCAGCCAACTGGCCAGCACGGCAAGCATCAGCCCAGCACCCAGCAGCCAGGGACCGGCACTGACGAGGCCCTGGCTCAGGCCGATCAGCACCGACGTCAACAGTGGCAAGGTCTGCCCGGAATGGGCGAACTGCTCGGTGAGCTTGGGCACGACAAACGTCATCAGGCCGATCACCACGGCGAGTGACACGCCCATCAGCACGCTGGGATAGATCAGCGCGGTGCGGGCCTTGTGCTGCTGGCGCTGCACCTGCTCCAGGTGCTCGGCCAGGCGGGCGAGCACCTGGGCCAGGCGACCGGAGCGCTCGCCCGCCTCGACCAGCGCGCAATACAGACCGGTGAAGGGCGTGCCCTGGCGGGCGAGGCTGCGCGCCAGCCCCAGGCCTTCGGCCAGCGATCCGCGCAGCCCCACCAGCAGACCCTGCAACGCCGGCTGGCGCAGCTGGCGCTCCAGGGTCGCCAAGGCATCGACCAGGGGGATTCCGGCACCAATCAGCGTTGCCAGTTGCCGGGTCAATTCGCACAGCTGGGTGCGGCTCAGGCGTTGCCGGCGCGGCTGCGAAACCCCGGCTTCGACACGTTGCAACTGGCGGGCGAACAGGCCCTGCTCGCGCAACAGTTGCCGGGCATGGCGTTCGCTGTCGGCCTGCACGCTGGAGGTGTGCGGCTTGCCGGCGAGGTCGAGGGCCTGGTAGCGGTAGGTCGGCATGGGTCAGCCCTGCACCGCGCGCAGCACTTCGGCGAGGCTGGTTTCACCGCGTGCCAGGCAGTCGCTGGCCATGGCCACGAGACTTTGCCGGCGCCCGTCCAGGTAGTCCTGCATGGCCGGCTCGCTGGCACCGTCGTACAGCAGGGCGATCAGCCCGGCGTCCAGTTCGATGAATTCGTACAAACCCAGGCGCCCGTTGTAGCCGCTGCCCTGGCACAGCTCGCAGCCGACTGCATGGAAGCTCTGGCTCAGGTCTGCCAGTTCGGGCCAGAGCTGGCGTTCGGCCGCTTGCAACGGGTGCGCCTGAGCGCAGCTGCACAGGCGCCGCACCAGGCGCTGGGCCAACACCCCGCGCAGGCAGGAGGCGATCAGAAACGGTTCGATGCCCATGTCGCGCAACCGCGTCACTGCACCCACGGCGCTGTTGGTGTGCAGGGTCGAGAGCACCAGGTGCCCGGTCAGGCTGGCCTGCACGGCGATCTGCGCGGTCTCCTGATCGCGGATCTCACCCAGCATGATCACGTCCGGGTCCTGGCGCAGGATGGCGCGCAGGCCGCTGGCAAAGGTCAGCCCGGCGCGCGGGTTGATGGCAGTCTGGCCAATGCCCGCGATGGCATACTCGACCGGATCTTCGACAGTCAGAATATTGCGGCTGCCGTCGTTCAGGCTGTTGAGGCTGGCATACAGCGTAGTGGTCTTGCCGGAGCCGGTCGGGCCGGTGCTGAGCACGATCCCGTTGGGCCGCCCCAGGCAGCTGCGCAGTCCTTGCAGCGCTTGTTCGGGCATGCCCAGGTTGGTCAGCGACAGCAGGCTCGCCTGCTTGTCGAGCACGCGCATCACGACCCGCTCGCCGTGGATGCCCGGCAGGGTCGAAACGCGCACATCCACCTCACGGCCTGCGGCGCGCAGGGTGATGCGGCCATCCTGGGGCTGGCGCTTCTCGGCGATGTCCAGGCGCGCCATGACCTTGATCCGCGACACCAGCATGGCCGACAGCGCGCGCGGGGGGCGCAGCACCTCGCGCAGGTGACCGTCCACGCGCAGGCGCACCACCAGGCTCTGCTCGAAGGTCTCGATATGAATGTCAGAGGCACGCAGGCGCAGGGCCTGGCCGAACAATCCGTTGATCAGGCGGATCACCGGCGCTTCGTCATCGCTTTCAAGCAGGTCTTCGATACGCGGCATCTCGCTCATCAGGCCATCGAGGTCGACGTGCTCGCCGATCCCTTCGATCAGCGCGGCGGTGGCTGCGTCGCCCGTCTGGTAGAGCTGGCCCAGGCGCTCGTCGAACGCTTCAGGTGCCAGGTATTCGAGCGCCAGCGGTTGACCGTGCACGCGCAGCAGCTCGTGCAACTGGTCGCTGTCGGCATCGCGCCGCAGCCACAACTGCCAGCCCTCGGGTGCAGGGGCCATGGCCAGCCCGGCCTGGCGCGCCAGGCGGTAGGGCAGCATCACCAGTTCCCCCCGTCGAGGCGCGCACGGCTGGCCGGGAACGCCTGCAGCAGTGCTGCGCCTTCGTCCAGGTTGGGCAGTGCCAGCGGGGTCTCCTGTTGCAGGCGCTGGTATTTCTGCTGGCTCAGCCCAGCCAGGCTCGGGCCGTCGCGCAGGATGCGCGGGCGGATGAACACCATCAGGTTCTGCTTCACGCCCCTGTTCGAGTCGGAACGGAACAGCCGCCCCAGCCCTGGGATATCGCCCAGCAGCGGGACTTTCTGATTGCTGGTGCTGACCTCGTCGCTGATCAACCCGCCGAGGATCACCAGGCCGTTGTCCTCGACCATGACCTTGGTCTTGATCTCGCGCTTGTTGGTGATCACATCGCTGGCCGAGGCCGTGTCGGCGATCGAGGACACCTCCTGGACAATGTCCAGGCGCACAGTGTTGTCGATGTTGATCTGCGGTTTGATCCGCAGCTTGACCCCGACCTCCTTGCGCTCGATGGTCTGATACGGGTTGGCGTTGTTCTGGGTCACCGAGCCTGTGACAAACGGCACCTCCTGGCCGACCAGGATCGACGCCTCGGCGTTGTCCAGGGTCAGCAGGGTCGGCGTCGAGAGCAGGTTGAAGCCGCTCTTGCTCTTGAGCGCATTGACCAGCATGGCGAAGTTGAAGCCGCCGCCAAAATGCCCGATGCCGGCGGTAGCGCCGGTGACAGTGGACAGCAGGTCGCCCAGGTCGGCGGCGTCGCCGCCGGCCGCGGCCCCTGCGATGCTGGCGATGTTGGCGCCGCCGGTGCTGAAGTTGACGATGCCCGCGCCGAATTTTTCGTCGGCGAACAGCCATTGCACGCCCAGTTCCTTGGCTTGCGAATCCGACACCTCGGCGATGATCGCCTCGACCACCACCTGGGCGCGGCGTATGTCCAGCTGCTCGACGATGCTGCGGTAAGCCGCCACTTCGCTGTCGGGACCGACCATGACCACGGCATTGGTGCCTTCTTCATATTCCAGGCGGATGCCCGAATCGCTGACGGGCAAAGGCGCCTTGCCCTCGCCTTCGCCCTGCCCTTCGGCGCTGGGCGCGGCGCCCTCCTGGCTGAGGCCGCGGAGCACCTTGACCACCTCGGCGGCATTGGCATGGCGCAGGTAGATGACCTGGGAGTTGGAGCTGTGCAGGTTGTCGCGCGGCTGGTCCAGCTGGTCCAGCAAGGCTCGGACCCGCTCGCGGCTGTCGGCGCTACCCCGCACCAGCAAGGCATTGCTGCGCGGGTCGACGACCACCTGGGCGCTGTCGGCGCCCTGCTCGCTGGCCAGCAGGCGGGTGATCAAGCCACTGGTATCGGCGGCGCTGGCATGGCGCAGGGGCATGACCTGCAACGGCTCCTCGCTGACCTGGTCGAGCTGGCGCAGCAGGCTGTCGATACGCGCAAGGTTGCTGCGCCAGTCGGTCACCACCAGCAGGTTGGCAGCCGGATACGGCGTGATCACCCCAACGCGCGGATCGATCAAGGGCTTGAGGATCCCCAGCATCTGCTCGCTCGCAGCGTTGCGCACATTGAACACCCGGGTCGCCACGCCATCGCTGCCCTGGCTCGGCTTGCCGACAGGCTCGACCGGCACCGGCTCGAGACGCGCGGCCTGGTCGGGGACGATCTTCACGCTGCCGTTGGGCAGGTCAACCGCGGCGAAACCCTGGGCGCGCAGCTGGGCCAGGAAGATGTCGTAGATCGACTCGGCGTCGTGGCGGTCGACGGTACGTACCGTGACCTTGCCCTTGACCCTGGGGTCGACGATGAAGGTGGTGCCTGTGATGCGCGACACGCTGTCGATGAACTCACCCAGGTCGGTGTCGACGAAGTTGACCTCGTACTGCGGCGTCTCGCCCTCTTCCAGCACCTCGGGCTCCTCGGCACGGGCGGTGGTCAAGGCCAGGCACAACAGGCCGGCCAGCCAGTATCTCGCGATCATCACTTATCCTTGGCGCTTGAAGCCGGTCACGGCGGGCCGTGGCGGCCAGGGCAGGCGTTCGCGCCGCCCCTGGTTGTCGAAAATCAGGCCCTTGTCGTCGATGTCCTGAAGCACGATCCCCGGTGCCAGACGCTGGCCTCGGCCAAGCGTGCGTACTTGCTGGCCGTAGCGCAGCACTACCACCGTGGCGCGCAAGGGCTCGGCCTTGAGCCCGCCCAGATAGTGCAGCGGCAGGCGGGTCAGGGGGATGTCGCCGCTTGCGGCGGCAGGTTGCCAGTGACCTGCCAGCAACCCCGGCAGCGTCACTTCATCGAGGCCGGGCGCACTGGCCGGCACCGGCTGGCGGCTCACCTGCAACAGGCACTGCGCAGCGAGCCAGGCCGCCAAGGTCAGCCCCAGGCCGTTGGCTAGCCGGGCGCCGCGGGTCAAGCACTCACCTGCCGTGGATGCCAACCAGGATGCCCTTGGACATAACGCACCTCTGGCAGCTGCAGGGCGGGCAGTTGCCAATCGGTTGGTTGCCGCGCCAGCCAGTTTTCCACCCGCTGCCACAACGGCTCGCCCGCGCCTGCGTCAAAGTGCAAGCCAAAGGTGCGGCACAGGCCCTGCACCGGGGCAAGCCCGGCGATGCGCTTGCCCATGGCGCTGTAGCTGACTTGCCAGGCCTGGCCCTGCCAACGTGGCAGGTCCTGGCTGTTGTCGAGCAGCAAGGGATCGCCGAACAGTTGCTCGGCGGCGTTTTCCAGCACCTGCTCGACCTGCCGCGCCGGGGCGTCGACCACAGGTGCGGGATAGCCGCCGGTAAGGTTGATCAGGTGTTCGCGGGTGATGGTATCGCCCGCCCGCAGCGGCACGTCATAGCGCAGTCCCGGCAGCAATACCGGCATGCCGCTGTCGCCTGCCAGGGCTTGATGCAACAGGCGGTCCCAGCTGCCGGCGCGGGTATCGCGACGCCACAGCGCCTGGGGCGCACGGGCCAGTGGCTGGTCGAGCCAGGCCGCGTGGCCCGCGCGTTGCTGCTGCAGTTGCCCGCGCAACTGCCCCACGCGGGCCTGCGCGGCCGGTCCAAGCGACTGCTCGAACGCCGGAAAGAAACGCGCCTCGAAACGCCACTGTCCAGCGACCTGCCGACAGCGAATACGAAACGCCCCGCTGCCCCGGCAACCGCCGAACAACACCGGCACGCGGCGTCCGCTGGCCTGGGTCACCTCGACCGGCGCCGGCCAGAAGTCCTGGCCACGGGCGCACAGCACGGCATCGATCTGCGGCACCCGCTCGGCCAGCCACAGGCCCGGGCCGGTGCCGACATCGGCCAGGGCGACCACCAGGTCTGCCTCGCGGCGCGCCTGCTCGAAGCTGGGGAGCAACGACTCGTACCACTGCTTGAGCGAGGCTTTCTGGTCCTGGGCATACGGATCAGTGACACCGACCACGGCCACCCGCACCCCGCCGCGTTCAAACAGCTGCATGCCTTTGATGCCCAGCGCCTGAGCCTGGGCCGCGGACAGGCCGCCCCCCAGGGTGACTGCGGCCGATTGCTGGTACAGGCCAGCGCTGCGTTGTGGCCACAGCACCCGCTCGTCACTGCTGACGCGGACTTCGCTGCCCAGCAGCTGGCTGCCTTGCACACCGCTGGCGCCCTGGGTGAGGTAGGCCAGCCCGCTGCCGTTCCAGCCCTGGCCGTTTTCCAGGGTCAGGCAATGGGCCGCGCCGCTTTCATTACGCAGTTGTTCGAGCAGTGCCGCCAATACCGCATAGCCGCCCAGGCGGGCGCTGTCCGCAAGGCGGGCATCGAGCAACGGCGCGAGTTCGGCATGCCCGGCCCCGGCGCTGCTGCCCGTCATCCAGGGCGCGCGGCCCAGCTGGGTAACCGGCCCCAGGCGGGTGGCGGGCACCACGGCCTGGCCAGGCTGACGGGTATCGAGGGTGTCGGCGATATAGAGCAGGTCGAGCGCTGGCGCACCGCCTGCGTGGGTACCTGGAATCGCAGAACAGGCGCCTAGCAGCGGAGCCATTGCTCCGATACCCATCCAGCTGATCAACTCCCGTCTGCGCATGCTCGCCATCGACCCCGTCTGCCGTCCCTGCTGTTTGACTGTGGGCCGGGATATTGCGGAGCTTAGGTGACAGTTTGATGGCACTTATAGGACAGCTATCGCAGAACGATCCTACAAATCCACTGCTAAGAACCTGTTGCTTTAAAGGCACGTTAACAAAACTGCCAATGAATCATCACATTGGCGCTCTAAAGTCCCGGTTTCTTCCAACACAGCTCTATCAAAAAGAAGGAATCACTGATGAGTCGAGATACCGGCGACAACCTGGACCGGAACCCGAGCGGCAACCTGCCGATGGCCAGTGTCATGGACGCCTATCTGAGCCGCCGCACCGTGATGCGCGGAAGCCTGGGCGCCGCGATCGCGATGATCGCAGGCACCGGCCTGACCGGCTGCTTCGACAGCGGCAGCGATTCGGACGATGACCCGGTCGTCGAGCCGCCAGTGACCGAACCAGAACTGCCGGAACTCGCTCTGGGCTTCACCTCGATTCCGGGCTCGCGCACCGACGCCTGCGTCGTCGCCGCTGGCTACAGTGCCTACGTGCTCGCGCCGTGGGGCACGCCGCTCAACAGCAATGCCAGCCCGTGGAAAGCGGATGGCAGCAACACCTCGGTCGACCAGGCCAACGCCATGGGCATGCACCACGACGGCATGCACTTCTTCCCCATCAACGGCAGCTCCGACGACGGCCTGCTGGCGATCAACTTCGAGTACATCGACGCCGACGCCCTGCACCCGGCCGGCCCGACCACCGACGCCAGCGGCAACCGCCCGGCCGAAGAAGTGCGCAAGGAAATCAACGCCCACGGCGCTGGCGTGGTACGCCTGAGCAAAGTCAACGGCCGCTGGCAGGTGGTCGACAACGACCCGCTCAACCGCCGCTTCACCACCGCCACCGTGATGGACATTGCCGGCCCCCTGCGCGGCACCGATCACGTCAAGACCAAGTTCTCCGTCGACGGCACCCAGGCCCGCGGCACCAACAACAACTGCGGCAACGGCTTCACCCCTTGGGGCACTTATCTCACCTGCGAGGAGAACTGGCCCGGCATCTTCGTCAACAAGGGCGTGCGCCCGGCCGACCAGCAGCGCATCGGTGTGTCCACCTCCAGCGGCAACTACGACTGGGAGACCGCTGCAGGCGATCCTTCGGAAGTGAACGACGAGTTCGCCCGTTTCGACGTCACTCCGACCGGCGCCACGGCCGTGGAGGACTACCGCAATGAAGCCAGCACCTATGGCTACATCGTCGAGATCGACCCGTACAGCGCCAGCACCCTGGCGGTCAAGCGCACTGCACTCGGGCGTTTCCGCCACGAAGGCTGCTGCCCTGGCCTGCCGGTCGCCGGCAAGCCGGTGGTCTGGTACACCGGTGACGACTCCAACAACGAGTACCTCTACAAGTTCGTTTCCACCGCTCTGTGGGACGAGGCCGACGCCAACCCGGCCGACCGCCTGGCCACCGGTGCCAAGTACATGGACCAGGGCAACCTCTACGTGGCGCGCTTCAATGCCGACGGCACGGGCAACTGGCTGCTGCTCGACGTCAGCACCTCGACCACCACCGGCAGTACCCTGGGTGCGTTGTACGGCGACCTGGCCGGGATCATCCTGCACACGCGCGGCGCCGCGGATGCCGTCGGCGCCACGCCGATGGACCGCCCGGAATGGACCACGGTCAACCCGCTCAATGGCGACGTGTACCTGACCCTGACCAACAACAGCGCCCGCACCCCGGAAAAAGTCGATGCCGCCAACCCGCGCGGTCCGAACCGCCACGGCCATATCATCCGCTGGCACGACAGCGACGATCACCTGAGCTTCACCTGGGACATCTTCGTCTTCGGCGCCAACGCAGCCGGCACCGCCGACATCAACCGCTCCGGCCTGACCGAACTCAACCAGTTTGCCAGCCCTGACGGGATGAGCTTCGATAGCCGGGGCATCCTCTGGTTCCAGACCGACAACGGCGAGTCGACGCTGACCAGCTACACCAATGACCAGATGCTGGCCGTGATCCCCACTGACCTGGTCGATGCCAACGGCACGCAAATTCCGATCAACGCGCAGAACCAGGTCGACCTGCGGCGCTTCTTCGTCGGCCCGAACGGTTGCGAAGTGACGGGCATCGCGTTTGCGCCCGACAACAAGTCGCTGTTCGTCAACATCCAGCACCCGGGCAACTGGCCGTACACCGATGTCGCGACCGCTGTGACGCCTGCCGGCTCCACCGTGCGGCCACGAGCCTCCACCGTGGTGATCCAGCGTGATGACGGCGGCGAGATCGGCATCGCCTGATCCCTTGCCCTCCGAGCGCGAGCCGTTGCCCTACCAGGGCAGCGGCTCGCGGCTTTTCACCCGCACTTGCTGCGCTGGCACCCGCGCGTGCCATTGCACCACCCCCAGCGCCTCGACCTCAAACTCGCTGCGCATCTGCCGCCCCTCCTCCTCGAACTCCAGCTGCAGCAGGAAATGCCCGCTGTTGAGCATCAGCCCCGCGCTGAGCCGCTCGAAGGTCTCATCATCCACCGCTCCCAGCGCCTGGCGCAGCGCCGAGGCGTCCACATAGCCCGACGCCGGGCGGCCACTGACGATACGGCTGAGCAAGGACCGCGCGAAGCGGCCCTCGTACAGCGCATCGAGCAGAGGCAGGTGCTCAAGGCCCAGGGCATTGGCGTTCAGGCGCCAGCCGGTGGTTTCAGGCAAGGCGCAAAGGGCCGGGAAGCGCGCCTGGCGGGTGGCGTCCTGCTCGAGCAGCAGGTTGAGTTCGCTGGTGTCGAGCATTGCCTGGTTGGCGGCCAGGCGCGCCGGTGACTGGCGCAGGTACTGATCATTCTCCGCGCCGTGCAGGCGCGTCTGCTGGTCATTGTCGAGCCAGTCGGCCAAGGCATCGGTGAGACGCTCGGCTGCCAGGTCGTCGCCGAGCAGGTATTTCAGCTGCCGCTCGGCCATCTCACCGTCCTCGCCCAGCAGCGCATTGACGTTGAAACAGGTGTGCAGGTCGCGCACGCGCAGTTGCGCCGAGCCATCGCCGAACTCATAGGCCAGTGGCTGGCCGCGCAAAGCCTGCCAGAACAATGGGCTGACCCGCCAGGCTGGATCGCGCAGTGCCTGTTCGGCAAATGCCAGCCCGGCCTGCTCCATCGCCCGCACCTGCACCCGCTGCTGCAGCAGCCGCACGCTGTCTACCTGCTGGCGGCCGTCCTGCACCAGCCAGGTCAATCCGGCGGCGAGCATCGCCAGCACCACCATCACCATCAGCAGCGCGGCCCCGCGCTGTTGTCTGCCACCCATTCGTAAGCCCCTTTCTTCGTCAAGGCGCCAGTCAACACCGTGGATGTTGCAGACGCATGGCAAAACCGTCCGCACGTCACGTTCGCGTCATAAAGCGCAGGCAGGATTGGCCTTCCTTTTCATGAGCTTGGAGTTGTTTCCCATGGGTGGCATCGGTATCTGGCAATTGGTGATCGTGCTGTTGATCGTATTCCTGCTGTTTGGCACCAAGCGCCTCAAGGGCCTGGGCAGCGACGTCGGCGAGGCCATCCAGGGCTTCCGCAAGTCCATGGGCCCTGGCACCGATCAGCCGGCCGCGCCCGTGCATGCCGAGCAACCGGCACCGCTGGCTGCGCAGACCGTGCAGCAGGCGCACGCGGATCGCCAGGCCTGATGTTCGACATCGGCTTTACCGAACTGCTGCTGGTGGGCGTGGTAGCCCTGCTGGTGCTGGGGCCGGAGCGCCTGCCGGTGGCGGCGCGCACCGTCGGCCGTGGCCTTGGCCAGGCGCGCCGAGCAATGCACGCACTGCGTGCGCAGGTCGAGCGAGAGCTGGATGCAGCACCACGCCTGGATACGCTCAAGCTGGACAGCGCGCCCTTGCAACGCCTGGAACAGGAAATCCGCCAGGGCATCAACCTGGCACCGTCGGCCAATGACGCCACGCCCGTGGCCGCCGCCAAGGAAAACGCCTCATGAGTGCCGCTGTCGAAAACGCGCAGATGCCCCTGGTCGACCACCTTCGCGACCTGCGCAAGCGCCTGGTGCGCTGCCTGCTGGCCATCAGCGTGGTGTTCGTCGGTCTGTTCCCGTTCGCCCAGACGCTCTACACGCTGATCTCCGAACCCTTGCGGCGCTTCTTGCCCGAGGGCGCCAGCATGATCGCCACCAGCGTGACCTCGCCCTTCCTGGCGCCGTTCAAGCTGACCCTGATGTGCGCGCTGTTCGTCGCCATGCCGGTGCTGCTGCACCAGGCCTGGGGCTTCATCGCCCCCGGCATGTACCGCCGCGAGCGGCGCATCGCACTGCCGCTGCTGGTGTCGAGCATCGTGCTGTTCTATGCCGGCATGGCGTTCGCGTTCCTGGTGGTGTTCCCGATGATGTTCGGCTTCTTCGCCAGCGTGACCCCGGACGGCGTGGCGATGATGACCGACATCAGCCTGTACCTGGACTTCATCCTGGCGCTGTTCCTGGCGTTCGGGCTGGCGTTCGAGATACCGGTGGCGACCTTCATCGTGGTCTGGGCGGGGTTCACCGACGTGGCGACGCTGCGCCGCAGCCGGCCGTACGTGATCGTCGGGTGCTTCGTGGCGGGGATGATCCTCACGCCGCCGGACGTGTTTTCGCAAACCTTGCTGGCGGTTCCGATGTGGTTGCTGTTCGAGGTGGGGCTGGTGGCGTGCGCCGCATTGCACCGGCACCCTGCCGACAACGCATAGCGGCGATATATACCTCGGCTGCAGGGCTCGTCCATGCTGGCGTAGGCTCACATGTCTCGAGACTGTCAGCTGCATCTGCAACCCCCATGGGGATCAAGGCAAGGCGGCTGACAGAGCGGTCTGATTTGTTTCGAGCCTGCCCACTGCCCGCCGATACCTGCGCAAGATGGCGTCTCCATTCAACGAGGACGCTGTATGAATAGCCCGATCAACACAACGCCTGATCAACCTCAAACGGCCCGGTTTAGCGCAGGAAGGGGCCATGGCATGAGCTCATTTGGCCACGAATCGATCGAAGATGCCCTGGCAAGCGCAGGCTTCGATGAACAGCAGCGCAAAGCCATCTATTTTGGCAACTGGCTGCGCGACTATTCGCAGTTGATCGACCCCAAGCTGGTAAGGGCACCGGACGCGCCGAAGGACTTCCCTTCCAGGTTGTCCCGGGAAGTACTCACCGAAGTGGCCGACTTGTTGGCGCTCAAAGCCTTCCATACGCTGCAGGATACCGAGGAAGGGCGACGGACCTATACCGTGGTGCCGGAAATGCTCGGCGTTTACCGACCGTCAGAGCACATCGACAATCCAGCCAACCTGGACGCCAATCCAGTCGATCCACGCACGCTGGACCCCGACTTCGAACCCTTGGTGCGCCCCGGCGACCCGCGCCTGGGCGTCGACCCGGACAGTTCGATGAAGCACTATATCAAGGATTCCGTGACGTACATGCGCAACAAGCTGATCGATGCCATGCAAGAGGGCCCCAACCCTACCGGCATGCGCTGTTTTGGCGAGGCCTTGCATGTGCTCGAAGACTTTTTTGCCCACTCCAACTATGTCGAACTGACGCTGCGAAAGGCAGGACATCTCCATGTGTTGCCCTGGACGACTCAGGCGCCGTGCAGGCACGGGCTGCCTGTGGTCACGGGCCTGTTCAGCGGCTCGGATGTCCTGGCCAGCGTCGCCGAACCCTTGGCCAAGGCCTTGTTTCCGGTCAACGGCATCGAGTTCACCCCGACGCAGCCTGGCGAGCGTAGCGACGCGGAGCAGATGTTGCTGATACTGCTCAAGGAGCACGAAGATCCGCAGTGGCTGGAATTGCTGATGACGTCTCTGCAAGTGCGCGATGGGGCGGCGGGTACCCCTGCCTACCTGGCAGCCGAGGCAATCTCGTGGGCATTGAGCACGCCCTTGAAAGCCATTGACTATGTGAAAAACCTGGTTCTTCAGGCTTCCCTCAAGCTGATAGGCGACAGTGTCGACGATCTGCAAACCTGGGCAGGCAACGACCCCAACGTCGATGCAGGCACCGAGCCGACGCATTCACAGCTGGCCAAGGATCATGACAATCATCCTTTCCATGACCTCGCTTCGCACTTGGCGCGTTATGCGGTCGAAGAAGTCGGCAGGTCGATGTACGACTATTGGGCGGGAAACAAGGACAGGGATCCGGTTACCCTGGCGGACAGTTATATCCGTCATCCCAATGACAGCGACTGGCAAGATGATATCGTCGCCGCCTGGGCAATCACCCATGTTCAGGAAATTGTCAGCGGGAGTTCGTACAGCACTCTGCAGGAATTGAACGAAGCCAATCGCAAAGCCGCGCTTGAACGGCTCAGGGAGCTGGAGGCAGAGAATGCTGGAAGCCTGAGCAGCATCCAGGACAGCGTCAATAACATCTTCCCGTCGTTCGGCTAGCTATCGTTGAGAAAACGCACCGAAAGAGCGTATGCCAGCATGGGCGATTCGCAGTGCCGAGCCGCCCGTGGTCGGTTCAACGTGTCTAGAACTCGGCCAGCTTCCAGACTTCATACGCCGGGGTCTCGTACGGATGACTCCGCTTGAGCGCAGCGACGACCTGAGCGATCAGGTCGTCCGCCACCACCAGTTCAACCCGCCATTCCTCGACCTGCTCGACCACACCGGTCTGCCCGAGAAACGGCTGGCTGCCGTCCAACGGGCGAAACTGGCCTTGGCCGAGCACCTGCCACGCGCAGTGGTCGTAGCCGCCGATGCGCCCGCCACCTGCGGCGAACACTTCGGCCTTGACCCCTTCGACATGGCTCGGCGGGACGAAGAAGGCGAGCTTGTACACCTTTAGTTCACCCAGACCCGCGCATTGCGGAACATGCGCATCCAGGCGCCGTCTTCCTGCCACTCTTCCGGACGCCACGAGTTCTGCGCGGCGCGGAATACGCGCTCAGGGTGCGGCATCATGATGGTCACGCGGCCGTCACGGCTGGTGAGACCGGTGATGCCACGCGGCGAGCTGTTCGGGTTGGCCGGGTAGGCCTCGGTGACCTTGCCGTGGTTGTCGACGTAGCGCAGTGCCACGCAACCGGAAACGTCGGCCTCGAGCAGTGCCTGCTCGTTGGCGAACTCGGCGTGGCCTTCGCCGTGGGCGATGGCGATCGGCATGCGCGAACCGGCCATGCCCTGCAGGAAGATCGAGTTGGACTTCTGCACCTCGACCATCGCCACGCGCGCCTCGAACTGCTCCGAGCGGTTACGCACGAAGTGCGGCCAGAACTCGGTGCCGGGGATCAGCTCGTGCAGGTTGGACATCATCTGGCAACCGTTGCACACGCCCAGGGCGAAGCTGTCGTTGCGCTCGAAGAAGGCCTGGAAGGCATCACGGGCGCGGCTGTTGAACAGGGCCGACTTGGCCCAGCCTTCACCGGCGCCCAGCACGTCACCATAGGAGAAGCCGCCGCAGGCGACCAGGCCCTTGAAGGTCTCGAAGTCGACACGGCCGGCGAGGATGTCGCTCATGTGCACGTCGATCGCGTCGAAGCCGGCGCGGTCGAAGGCTGCTGCCATTTCCACCTGGCCGTTGACGCCCTGCTCGCGCAGGATCGCCACTTGCGGGCGCACGCCCTTCTTGATGTAAGGCGCGGCGATGTCGTCGTTGACGTCGAAGCCGAGCTTGGCGCTCAGGCCCGGGTTGTCTTCCTCGAGCAGTGCGTCGAACTCCTGATCGGCGCAATCGGCGTTGTCGCGCAGGCGCTGGATCTGGTAGCTGGTCTCGGCCCACTGGCGCTGCAGCAGG
The DNA here is from genome assembly GCF_902498185.1 of Pseudomonas fluorescens. GTDB lineage: Bacteria > Pseudomonadota > Gammaproteobacteria > Pseudomonadales > Pseudomonadaceae > Aquipseudomonas > Aquipseudomonas fluorescens_BS. The sequence goes on from NZ_CABVIX010000003.1 coordinate 183,269, forward strand.
CGGCGGTCGCCCTTGAACAGCTCCTCGCCATTGAGGCGCACGACGACTTCGCCATTGTTGATCGGCTGACCGATCACCGCGACGCAATCTTCGCCCAGGCCTGCGGCGCTGAACTGGGCCAGCACGTCTGGCGTGGCGTCCTGGCGAACCTGGATCACCGCACCGAGCTCTTCGTTGAAGAGGATCGCGCCGATTTTTTCAGCCTTGCTGGTCAGGGTGTCCAGCTCGAGGTCGAGGCCGCAGTGACCGGCAAAGGCCATTTCCAGCACGGTGGTCATCAGGCCGCCGTCGGAACGGTCATGGTAGGCCAGCAGGTGACCGTCGGCGTTGAGGCCCTGGATCACGGCGAAGAAGGCCTTGAGGTCTTCGGCGTCGTCGACGTCCGGCGCCTGGCTGCCAAGCTTGCCGTGGGTCTGGGCGAGGATCGAGGCGCCCATGCGGTTCTTGCCGCGGCCCAGGTCGATCAGCACCAGGTCAGTCTCGCCCTTGTCCATGCGCAGTTGCGGGGTCAGGGTCTTGCGGATGTCGACGACCGGAGCGAAGCCGCTGACGATCAGCGACATCGGCGAGGTGACGCTCTTCTGCGCACCCTCTTCGCTCCACTGGGTCTTCATCGACATGGAGTCCTTGCCAACCGGAATGGTCAGGCCCAGCTCGGGGCACAGCTCCATCCCGACAGCCTTGACGGTGTCGTACAGGCGGGCGTCTTCACCGGGGTGGCCGGCAGCGGACATCCAGTTGGCCGACAGCTTGATGTCGGACAGCTTGGCGATGCTCGCCGCTGCCAGGTTGGTCAGGGTCTCGCCGATGGCCATGCGCCCGGACGCCGGGGCGTCGAGCAGGGCCAGCGGAGTGCGCTCGCCCATGGCCATGGCTTCGCCGGTGTGGACATCGAAGCTGGTGGCGGTGACGGCGCAGTCTGCTACCGGAACCTGCCACGGGCCGACCATCTGGTCGCGGGCAACCAGGCCGGTGATGCTGCGGTCGCCGATGGTGATCAGGAAGCTCTTGCTGGCCACGGCCGGGTGGCGCAGTACACGCTCGACGGAGTCGGCGAGCTGCAGTGCGCTTGGGTCGAAGTCATCGCCCAGCTCGGCTTCACGGGTGACCGAACGGTGCATGCGCGGCGGCTTGCCGAGCAGTACGTCGAGCGGCATGTCCACTGGGCTGTTGCCGAAGTGGCTGTCGGTGACAGTCAGGTGCGGCTCGGCGGTCGCCTCGCCGACGACCGCGAACGGGCAGCGCTCGCGCTCGCAGATCGCCTTGAAACGCTCGAAGTCGGCGGCATCGACCGCCATGACGTAGCGTTCCTGGGATTCGTTGCTCCAGATCTCGTGCGGGGCCATGCCCGGCTCGTCGTTGGGTACGTTGCGCAGCTCGAAGCGGCCACCGCGGCCACCGTCGTTGACCAGCTCGGGGAAGGCGTTGGACAGGCCACCGGCACCCACGTCGTGGATGAAGGCGATCGGGTTGGCGTCGCCCAGCTGCCAGCAGCGGTCGATGACCTCCTGGCAGCGGCGTTCCATCTCGGGGTTTTCGCGCTGTACCGAAGCGAAGTCCAGGTCCGCGGAGCTCGCGCCGGTGGCGACCGAAGAGGCCGCGCCACCGCCCAGGCCGATCAGCATGGCCGGGCCGCCGAGCACGATCAGCTTGGCGCCGACGGTGATCTCGGCCTTCTGCACGTGATCTTCACGGATGTTGCCCAGGCCGCCGGCCAGCATGATCGGCTTGTGGTAACCGCGCACTTCTTCGCCGTGCGGGGTGTTGATCGATTGCTCGAAGGTCCGGAAGTAACCGGTCAGCGCCGGACGGCCGAATTCGTTGTTGAACGCGGCGCCGCCCAGCGGGCCTTCGATCATGATGTCCAGCGCGGTGACGATGCGCTCAGGCTTGCCGTAGGCCTGCTCCCACGGCTGTTCGAAGCCTGGGATCTGCAGGTTCGAAACGGTGAAGCCGCTGAGGCCGGCCTTGGGCTTGGCGCCACGGCCGGTGGCACCTTCGTCGCGGATCTCGCCGCCGGAGCCGGTGGAGGCGCCGGAGAACGGCGAAATGGCGGTCGGGTGGTTGTGCGTCTCGACCTTCATCAGGATATGCACCGGCTCCTGCACCGCGCCGTACTGGCGGGTTTCAGGATTGGGGAAGAAGCGGCCGGCGACGCTGCCGACGATCACCGAAGCGTTGTCCTTGTAAGCGGACAAGACGCCTTCGCTGTGCATCTGGTAGGTGTTCTTGATCATGCCGAACAGGCTTTTTTCCTGGCCCTGGCCGTCGATATCCCAACTGGCGTTGAAGATCTTGTGACGGCAATGCTCGGAGTTGGCCTGGGCGAACATCATCAGTTCGATGTCGTGCGGGTTGCGCTTGAGCCCCTGGAAGGCGCTGACCAGGTAGTCGATCTCGTCATCGGCCAGGGCCAGGCCCAGGTCGACGTTGGCCTGTGCCAGAGCGGCGCGGCCGCCACCGAGCACGTCCACGGCGGTCAGCGGCCTGGGCTGGGCGTGGCTGAACAGGCCCGCGGCCTCTTCGAGCTGTGCCAGCACGCGCTGGGTCATGCGGTCGTGCAGCAGGGCGGCGACGCTGGCGGCGTCGGCTTCGTTCAGCTCACCGCTGACGTAGTAGGCAATGCCGCGCTCCAGGCGCTGGACGTTGGCCAGGCCGCAGTTGTGGGCAATGTCGCTGGCCTTGCTCGACCAGGGCGAAATGGTGCCCAGGCGCGGCACGACCAGGAACAGGCGGCCGCTGGGTGCTTGCACCGGCACGCTCGGCCCGTACTTGAGCAGACGGCCCAGCACCTGCTGTTGGTCGTCGGACAGATCGCCATCGACTTCGGCGAAATGGGCGAATTCAGCATACAAGCCAGTAACAGCGGGGACTTTCTGGCTCAGTTGCTCGAGTAATTTACCGTGGCGAAAGGCAGAAAGGGCAGGAGCGCCGCGCAGGATCAACATCGTCGGGACAGCCTCAGGAAGGGGTGTGCTTAGAGGCCGTGCATTCTAGCCTAAATCGCGGGTTTCGGCACCCGCCACAGGGCAATCCCGAGCAGCGGCTTAACTGGACTTCGGGGTCAAAAAAAGCCTCCGTCACGGCGGCTGTCTGGCGCTTATCCCAGAATGTGCTACCAGACAACCTGGCCGTTGTCGAGATATGGCGGGGCCTGTGCTTTGCGTATACTGCAACCTATGTTCGCCCACACTGCTTTGCGCCAGCGCTGCGCCAGATGGCTCTTCGCAACCGGTCTCTTCCTGATGCTCGGTGCCTGTGTTGAAAAACCCAGCACCCTGGAGCGTGTCAAGGAGGACGGTGTGCTGCGCGTGGTCACCCGCAACAGCCCGGCCACCTATTTCCAGGACCGCAACGGCGAGACCGGCTTCGAATATGAGCTGGTCAAGCGTTTCGCCGACGATATGGGCGTCGACCTGAAGATCGAGACCGCCGACAACCTCGACGAGATGTTCGACCAGCTCGGCAAGCCTGCAGGCCCGGTACTGGCCGCGGCCGGTCTGGTCAGCAGCGAACACCGCCTGACCCAGGCGCGCTTCTCGCATTCCTACCTCCAGGTCACCCCGCAGGTGATCTACCGCAACGGCCGCCCTCGCCCTACCAGCGCCAAGGGCCTGGCCGGCAAGAAGATCATGGTGCTCAAGGGCAGCAGCCACGCCGAGCAGCTGGCCGAGCTGAAGAAGCAATATCCGGCGCTTGAATACGAGGAGTCCGACGCGGTCGAGGTGGTGGACCTGCTGCGCATGGTGGATGAAGGACAGATCGACCTGACCCTGGTCGACTCCAACGAGCTGGCCATGAATCAGGTGTACTTCTCCAACGTGCGCGTGGCCTTCGACCTGGGCGACGCCCGCGACCAGCGCTGGGCCGTGGCACCGGGCGAGGACAACAGCCTGCTCAACGAGATCAACGATTTTCTCGACAAGGCGCAGAAGAACGGCACCCTGCAGCGGCTCAAGGAGCGTTATTACGGCCATGTCGATGTACTTGGCTACGTCGGCGCCTACACCTTTGCCCAACACCTGCAGCAGCGCCTGCCCAAGTATGAAAAGCACTTCCACGTCTCGGCCAAGGAAGAAAAGGTCGACTGGCGCCTGCTGGCCGCGATCGGCTACCAGGAATCCATGTGGCAGCCGGAGGTCACCTCCAAGACCGGAGTTCGCGGCCTGATGATGCTCACCCAGCGCACCGCCCAGGCCATGGGCGTGGCCAACCGCCTGGATGCCCGGCAGAGCATCAAGGGGGGTGCCAAGTATTTCATGCTGGTGAAGGAGCAACTGTCCGACAGCATCGAAGAGCCTGACCGGACCTGGTTCGCACTGGCCGCCTACAACGTCGGCAGCGGCCACCTGGAAGATGCCCGCACTCTGGCCAAGCGCGAGGGCCTGAACCCGAACAAGTGGCTGGACGTGAAGAAGATGCTGCCTCGCCTGTCGCAGAAGCAGTGGTACAGCAAGACCCGCTACGGCTATGCCCGCGGCGGTGAGCCGGTGCATTTCGTGGCCAACATCCGCCGTTATTACGACATCCTCACCTGGGTGACCCAGCCGCAGGTGGAGGGCCAGGTGGCCGAAGGCAACCTGCATGTGCCTGGGGTAAACAAGGACAAGCCGGCGGAGCAGTCGCCGCCGATGTGATCCGTGCCGCTTCCGCGGCTCAGGCCTTGGCGCGCCGGGCCTTGAAGAAGTCGCTCAGGATCCGTCCGCACTCCTCGGCCAGCACCCCACCCTCGAATATCACCCGATGGTTGAGAAACCCCTGCTCGAAGAACTGCCCCTGGCTCTGCACCACTCCCGCCTTGGGCTCGAGTGCGCCGTACACCACGCGGCTCACCCGCGAATGCACGATCAACCCCGCGCACATGCTGCAAGGCTCCAGCGTCACATAGAGCGTGCTGCCCGGCAGGCGATAATTGCTGGCAGCCTGCGCCGCCGCCCGTATCGCCACCATCTCGGCATGCGCGCTGGGATCGCTGCCGCTGATGGGGCAGTTGAACCCACGCCCGATCACCTGCCCATGCTGCACCAGCACCGCGCCCACCGGCACCTCGCCCAGGGTCGCACCTTCGGCCGCCAGCTCCAGCGCCATGCGCATGAATTCCTGATCGCGGCTGCGATCGATGATCTGCGGGCGCATCACACTACCTCGATCGCGGCCATCAGGCCGGTTTCCATGTGGTCGATCACATGGCAGTGGAACATCCAGGTACCCGGGTTATCCGCCACCAGCGCCACCTGGGCACGTTCGTTCCTGCCCAGCAGGTAGGTGTCGGTGAACCACGGCTCGACGATCTTGTGCCGATTGGAGGAAATCACCTTGAAGCTCATGCCATGCAGGTGGATCGGATGCTGGTACTGGGTCATGTTCTTCAGTTCGAAGATGTAGCTCTTGCCCTTTTTCAGGGTCGCGATGGGTCGGTCGGCACAGGTCTTGTCGGTGATGTCCCACGCCTGCCCATTGATCTGCCACAAACTGGGCGGCTTGCCATTGCCGGTATTGACCGACACCTTGCCCACCCACTCGAAATTGAAGTTGATCTTCTCGGCATTGGCCAGGTCCGGCTCAGCGATGGGATTGGGCGGCAGCGCGGGTGGCCACTCGCCTGGCGCCTCCTGGCTTGCGACCGAGCGCAACGTGCCCAGGCGCACAAAGCCATCGCGCAAGGACACTTCCTCGCCGGCCTGCGGGATACGGATCGCCAGGCAGATACGCATGCCCGGCCCCAGCCAGTATTCCTTGCCCAGCGGCCGCGGCGTGATCGGGTTGCCGTCCAGCGCGTAGACCATCGCCTCGAAGTTGCCCCTGAGGTTGATACGATAGGTCCAGGTATTGTCCAGGTTCAACAGCCGCACCCGCACTACCTGCCCCGCCGGCAGCTCGGTCACCGACTCGGGCTCGCCATTGATGGTGATCAGGCGCCCGGCCGTGCCATTGCGCGCCGCCTCGCGCGGGATGCTGAACGGCAGCCAGCCGCCCTGCTCGTCGACGTGCCAGTTCTTCAGGCTCAGGGTACGCTCGTGGCGGAACCCGGTGGGCTCGCGCTCCTCGACGATCAACGGCCCGACCAGGCCGCGGCCCAGCTCCTCGGAACTGCTCACATGCGGGTGGTACCAGTAGCTGCCCGCATCCGGCACGCGGAACTTGTAGTCGAAGTATTCGCCCGGCAGCACCGGCAGTTGCGAGACGTATGGCACGCCGTCCATCTCCAGTGGCAGGCGGATGCCATGCCAGTGGATGGTGGTGGCGACCGGCAGGTGATTGATGAAGCGCACCCGCAACCAGGTACCCTGGCGCACACGCAACTCGGTTCCCGGCGCTGACGGGCCAAAGGCCCAGGCCTCGGTCTTGAAGCCCGGCACCAGCTCGACATCCAGGGGCGCCGCGATCAGCTCGTAGTCGTGCCCGGCGTTCTCGTCCTCCACCTTGCCCAGCCAGTAGCGCCCCGCGCCCCCGGCGCCCAAGCCAACCACCATCAGGCCGGTCAGCCCCTTGAGCATTTGTCGACGGGTAAAGGACATCGGAACAGGTACCTCGTATTGCGGAAATCAGCCATCCGCAGGGGCGGTGGCGATGAAGGGGCGAATACGATACACCTGCGAATGGGAAATATTAAGTGAAGAGTTGTTGCGAAGGTCAGGTCTGGGCGCTATGGGCGATAGCGACGGGTAACATCGGTGTCAACCTGCTCCAAACGCTGGTAGACCTTCTGCACGGCGCCTACAAGGTCCTCCCAGACCCCAGGTTGGCGCAACACTGGCATTTCCTTGGCAAGGACATTGCTGAGCGCGCCTTTGTTCTGCTCGATCGAACGCAGCAGGCGGTCTGCCTGCGGGTCTGGCATTTCCACCACTTCCTTCAACGCGGCGCGGGCCAGGGCATGGCCTCTCAGATAACGTGATTCCTCGCGCATCTGCTCGGTCAATGTCCGCCGCAGGATGCCAGAAAGGAATTCGACATGCCGCCCCAGATCCGGGTACCGCCAGCATGGCCTGGCAAGCTCGTCGCCATCGAACCGAAAATTGGACACCACGCCATCTGCGTAGGTGGTTCGCGTCGGCTCGAACTGCACGTGTGCCCTGACAGCCTCCATCAATGGCTTCGATACTTGATCCAGCACCCTGTCATAAGCCCGCCGCTCCCCGATGTCATCGGTAATGACTGCGGAGACGGGCAGGATCACGGGATCCGGAACCACTCCGTCGCGGCGCAGCACATCATTGATCAGGAATCGATGGATGCGGCCATTACCGTCAGCAAGGGGATGTATATAGACGAAGCCGAATGCAGCCACGGCGCTGCGCATGACCGGCGACTGGCCCTGAGTACGTTCAAGGAAGCGCTGCAGGCCCGCAAGCATCAACGCGATATCTTCGGCAGGGGGCGCGACATAGTGGACGACCTCCTGGTAGCGGATGATCTCACCGACAAAAACGGGAGACTGCCTCAGGCCATATTGGGTGATCGTGGTTCGTTCACCCAGGATATCTTGCTGCAAGCTGGCGATCAGCGACGCCGTCAAAGGCACTGCGCCCTGCCCGGTCTGCCGTGCCATCACATCCGCAAAGCGTTGGATTCGACTCGAGCGATCGCCTTCCCCTTCGATTGCGAAGCTTGCCTTGCTCTCGCGTAGCGTCATCCATGTTGCCGCACGCAAGAGCAAATCCTCGCCAAACTCTGCGGTAAGCTCATCAAGGAGCGCTCGCACGTCCAGAGCCGATGCCCGCTCGAGCGCATCGGTCCTGACCACCGTCGGGCAGAAATGGCGAGTTCCAGGCAGGTTATCCCGCACACGCCAACGTGGCTGCTTAGTGGCGTGCGAAGAAGTGGCGGCGACCAGCCGTGAGCTGTCGATGGCATCGACATACGTCCCCGCAAGACGCTGGGGGACGGCCAGCTCGTCGTCCATCAACCACTCGTACAAGAAGGCTGCCCTTCGAGCGTACTGGCCAGAGGGCTCGGCATCGACCCAAGCCTGGATGAACGAAGGCCCGCTACGCTGGAACAGCCGCGATAGAAATTCCAGTTGTGGCACTTCATGGCGTAGATGAAACTGCAAATGTGCAGCCGGTTCGTCAGCTGGGCGCGCTTTTTCCACGAAGGTCTCAAGCTTGAACCCATCGACGACTTCAGTGGCACGACGCCCACCGATACGGCTCATGACACGTAGCCTGGTCATTGGCTTGATATCGAAAAAGCGCGCCAGCCACGCGGCGCCAACCGGTTCCACGGGCAGCTCGTTCATTCGATCTCCGAGTCATCAAAATCGTCAAATTCAAGATTCTACTGCGTGAAACCTTTCTGCGGTGCGTGAAATCGATGAGAAAACGGTAGTTTTGCGAGAAACCGTTACAAAAGCTACCGTCTTCAAGGGGAGCGAGAGGCTTACCGCACAGGTCCCGTCATCATCCCATGCGCTACATCCTCGACCAGCGCCTTGGCCATGCCGCTGAGGTAATGCGCACCCCATACCATCTGGCCATTGCCGTCGATCCCGGCATCGAGTGTCATCTTGTAGACGCAGTCCAACAGCACCGACGCTTGCTCTAGCGCATATTCCGCATCATGCCCCGGCTGGACCTTGAACAACCGGTCCGCGATCTTGCCGCCGACGCCTTCGCCGAAGGTGCCGATTCCAGGAGTTTTCAGTTCTTTCAGTTTCATGTTGCTGCTCATACCTAACCTCCAGACGTGCGCCGCTGAACTGGCGCACGCGTACCCCGTAGGAGCGGGCTCGTCGGAACGCCGAACCGCTGCGATAAATTCAACTCGGTTCTGAATCAGTGCACCGCCCGCACCCGATTCAGCGCCATCTCGACCAACGCGTGAGCATTTTCAATCTCATGCATCGCGGCCAAGGTCATCACCTGTCCGGCAGGTTTGGGATGAAGCAGCACCGTCTGCTGCGCAACGGTCAGGGCGCAGACCAGGTATTCCGAGGTCTGGAGAAGCAGGGATTCGATAGAGGGAGGTGGATCAGTTTCAAAGGGTGGATCGGGGACAATCTTCAACATAGCTGTATCTTCTCTTGGCTGGAGCTGCCACAGATCTGCTGTCAAACAGAGGGTGGCAGCTGTACGCGGGTTGACAGACCGGGAGAAGACAACAGAGAAGACCGGCGCACCGAAGTGCCCCACGCACAGCCGCCATGACACGGAGCTCACGTGGTTATCTTCTGACACGGCCTGTCAAAACCGATCGTTGAAAAGCCAACGACTGGCGGAGACTAGACCGGCAAGAAGACCACGGCAAGCGCCTAGAGGCCGTAGCAGGATAATTCGGAAACGTCCTACAAGATATAGGCAAATTCTTAAACTCAAGCGTTTATTAAGCACTGGAATGACGGGGCTTGTGAGAGGGGATTAGCCTGGCAGAAGAAGTCCATAAAAAGGCTTGTGTTGCCCCGACCGCATGAAGGCCAGCCCTCACTTGAGTGGTCCACCTACCGTGTGGGTCGCAGGGTCGGCACATCAGCAGCGAAAGTCTTTGATCCGCCACCACTCCATCTCCATACCCTTGAGAGGGTGGCCACATGAACGCAAAAGCAGGTCATATCAATTTACAGCTTGCTGCTTGCGCCACCGCCTGAAGCTTACTGGAGCAGCCAATCTTTCCCAGAACTCTTTTTACATGGTAATTAACCGTATTTTCAGAAATACCGAGTATAAGAGCAACATCATGGCTACACTTTCCATCCGCCGTCCATTTCAGTATGTCGATCTCACGCGCCGTCAACTCAAAGACTGCAGTAGAATCTAATCCGATCCGCCGTCCCGCGCGTTTGACCATATCGCCGATGCAGCGCAGCTTCATGCTGAGCGCAAGCTGCTCCTGTCCGCTAACATCAGGACTCGATCGTACAAAACATATTGAATATGTCACGCCACTGCTTGCCATTGAGGTATACGTGACTCCAGCTATTCCTCCTTCGAATTCAGGTCCGTCGGATGACTGAAACGCCAGAGGACAGAGATCATAGGCCCATGCAGCTATATCCACCCGCTTCAAGCTTTCTACAACCGCCGGCCGTAACGGTGCAATGAATTCATGGTCGATCGGCCCTAACCACATCGGAGCGCCGTGCCTGATCAATGCGCATTTGCGGCGTGTGAATGGAGTAGGAAAATCGAGCAACAGCGATGCGCGCTCAAATTTGTATTCTAGCGCCGCGTGTTCGAGCTGCGCCGACAATTGCCGCGCATCTAGAGCGCTATCAAATGCTTCGGCGCAAGCCTTGTGCCACCGAGCGCAACCACATGACATATTTCCCCCAATCGCCGCGAACAATTGATTTCTATTAGAGTTGTGTCCATTTATGGCAAGAAGCCACGGCAGCGGGACTGAGTATACCCATAATTCAAGCTATTCCATCAACTACGTATTTCGCCTTCCTCTGTGTAACTAACATACTCACGCCAGGTCATCAACTACCAGATCTGGCACTTTTCAAGGAGACATGTCCTACCAAACTTGGTAGTTATACCTACAGGCCAAAAGCCGCTAGCGTAGGAAGGAGTAATGCATTTTCAGGTGTCAAGTCTGAGTAGTCACACATAACCGGTCGAGGTACTGCAGTGCTCAAGAGGGTTTTGAGCACTCGATGAGGAACGCGTTTATCTAGAACGCTTTAGGGCTGGGGCCAAAGCATGCAACTCTCCTGCGGATAAATTGCTTTCGCAGCAACAAGATATCCAATACTTTTCGCCGCCGAAGTGAATAGTCAAAGTATTCATTCAAAGCTATTTCCATTCAAGGACTACCGGTCATGGATATCAAACGTATCAGAGATTTCGAAAAAAAATGGCTCACTGCATGGGAAGACGACGCTTGCTTTGAAGTACAAATTGACCCTGCCCGGCCTAAATACTACTGCCTGGACATGTTTCCCTACCCTTCTGGCTCAGGACTGCATGTCGGGCACCCGCGCGGCTACATTGCTACCGACGTCTACAGCCGCTTCAAGCGGATGAAGGGTTTCAATGTGCTTCACCCTATGGGCTTCGACGCGTTCGGCCTACCGGCGGAGCAATATGCGATTGAGACAGGCCAGCATCCCGAAGTCACTACCGAAAAGAACATCTCAACTTTCAAGCAACAGTTGAGAGCACTGGGCTTGTGTTACGACAGTAAGCGGGAAATCAGCACGTCCACGCCCGAGTACTACAAGTGGACGCAGTGGATCTTCACACGGTTGTTTGACAGCTGGTTTTGCCAGAACCGCAAAGTCGCACGGCCGATCCACGATTTGATAACCATTCTTGAGATACACGGCAATGTCGGACTGTGTGCACATGGCCATGAGACAGCGCCTCGCGTCGAACCGGGCAGGTGGGCAATGCTTTGCGCATCCGAACAGGCCGAGGTGCTGATGCATTATCGACTTGCCTATCGAGCTGACTCGTACGTGAATTGGTGCCCGGCACTTGGCACGGTACTAGCCAACGATGAGGTCAAAGACGGCTGTTCAGAACGCGGTGGACATCCCGTCGTCAGGAAAATGCTGAAACAGTGGATGCTGAGAATCACCGCCTATGCCGACAGGCTGCTCGATGGGCTGGCACCACTTGATTGGCCAGCACCGCTCAAGGAAATGCAGCGCAACTGGATTGGGCGCTCGCAAGGTGCGCATCTGCGTTTCGCCTCGCCACTGGTTACAGGCCGTTCTATCAGCGTATTTACTACACGCCCTGACACGCTATTCGGGGTGACCTTTATAGCCCTGGCGCCTGAGCATCCCGATATCAACGCACTGACAGAGCCTGCGCTCAGGGTTGCCATGACGGAGTACGTGGACGCCGCCGGATTACGCACTTCTCGCGATCGAATGACAATCGCGCAGGCCTGTTCGGGCCAGTTCACCGGCAATCATGCAGTACATCCGCTGACCGGGGAGCTGCTTCCGATCTGGGTCTCTGACTACATACTTGCCGACTATGGGACAGGGGCAGTCATGGGCGTGCCGGCCCTTGATGAAAGAGATCGCCGGTTTGCTCAAACGTTTGGCTTGCCTGTGCGGGAGGTCTATAGCGACGACGGTGAATCCTCCCTACTCGATGCTCAGGGCGCCAGCGGGTTGGACCGGGTCCGCGGCACTGCATGGATCATGCAGGCACTTTCGGCAGCAGGGACAGGTGAGCCGGCAACCAATTACCGCATCCGCGACGCCATCTTCGGGCGTCAAAGGTATTGGGGTGAGCCGATTCCGATCTATTACGACGAACAAGGCATCGCCCGCGCGCTGCCCGATGAGCGGCTTGCGCTAGTACTTCCTCGGGTAGAGGGCTTCCTGCCGACAGAACACGGCGAGCCGCCCTTGCAGCGAGCCGAAGGCTGGCGCTACGGTGAATACAGGTATGAGACCACTACCATGCCGGGCTGGGCCGGGTCGAGTTGGTACTTCCTCAGGTACGCCGATCCACACAATCCTGACGCACCGATCAGCCCGGAAGCGGCGCGCTACTGGCGTACGGTCGACCTGTACGTCGGAGGCTCGGAGCACGCTACGGGACATTTGCTTTACGCGCGATTCTGGACGCATTTCCTCAAGGACCTCGGTGTGGTCGAATTCACCGAGCCTTTTCAGCGCATGCTCTGCCAAGGAATGATTCTGGGCAATTCGGCGATCATTTACCGTGACCAGCGAACTCACGCGCTGGTGTCCGCCGACTTGGCGGAAGGGCGCCATGTCCAGGCACTTCATATCGACATCAACCTGGTCAATGAGCGCAACGAAGTAGATGTGGAAGGCCTTAGAAACTGGCGCAGCGGGTACAGGTTGGCTGAGTTTGAATACTCGAACGGCCGCTTTCTTTGCGACCGTCGGATCGAAAAGATGTCCAAGTCCAGACACAACGTGGTCAATCCAAACGATCTGGTTGAGGCATATGGCGCAGATACATTCAGGGTCCACGAGCTCTTTCTCGGGCCCATCGAGCAAAGTTCAGTGTGGTCCAGTCAATCGATTGATGGCCCGCACAAGTTTCTGCAGCGAGTATGGCGCCTGTTTGAACATGACTCTGGATGGCCGCAGTTCAGTGCAGCCCCCCCGACGCCTCAGGAATTGAAAGTGCTGCATACGGCCATTGCTAAAGTCGGCCAAGATACCCAAATGCTGTCATTCAATACCGCGATTGCCGCGCTGATGACCTGTGTTAACCAACTGATCCAGCTTGACTGCCATAAGCCTGAGATTTTGAAGCCATTGCTCCAGTTGCTACACCCCTTTGCTCCGTTTATGACCCAGGAACTATGGACTACTGCACTTGGGCTGGAGGGTGGGATTGTAGACAGTCGCTATCCGGTTGCGGACGAGTCCTTGTTAAAGGAAGACCAGTTCGAGTGTCCGGTGACAATCAACGGCAAGGTGCGGACCCGGTTGCTTCTCGACCGAACGCTAAGCGCGCAGGAGATAGAACAGCGCGTGCTCGCCGACCCTGATGTCCATCGATGGATTGACAACCTGACGGTGCGGAAGGTCATCGTGGTGAAAGAGCGAATGGTGAATGTGGTCGTGGCTTGACAGGTGCGGAGCGATGGACAAGCAGGACGAACTTAACATTTCGATACAAGACGCTGATAACGATTCAGACGCGTCCTACATCAGCCCCGCCCAAGCCGCGCTACCCTCTTCCGCTTTGTTTACACCCCGCACAGGATCCCACCGTGAACAACTTCAACCGTATCGCAGTGACCCTTGCCTTGCTCATCGCCTCGGCCCTCGGTGCATCGGCCCCGGCACTGGCCCGGCCCACGCTAGGCGAGCAGCTGGGCGCCACCGCCACCCAGATAGAGCGGCGCACCGGCGGCCACCTTGGCATCAGCGTGATGGACGTGGCTTCCGGTGCCCAGTGGTCCTACCGGGGTGACCAACGCTTCCCCATGGCCAGCACCTTCAAGGCCTTCACCTGTGCGAGCCTGCTGTCCCAAGTGGACCGAGGCCGGCTGGACCTGTCGCAGCGTATTGCCTTCACGCAGGACGAGCTGGACAGCTACTCGCCAGTCACACGCGATCATGTGGGGGGACAGGGCCTGTCATTGCTGCAGCTGTGCGATGCCGCCACCTCCATGAGCGACAATACCGCCACCAACCTGGTGCTCAAGACCGTTGGCGGGCCTGCGGGACTGACGGCGTTCATGCGTTCTATCGGCGACAACAGCACGCGCATCGACCGCTACGAGCCGGAACTCAGCGACGTCCCCCCCGGCGACCCTCGCGACACCACCACCCCCAATGCCGCAGCGAAAAGCCTGCAAGCGTTGCTGCTTGGCGATGTGCTATCCGACGCCTCTCGCCAGCAGCTAGAAACCTGGCTGGTGGATAACAAGGTCAGCGCCGCACTGTTGCGCGCCAGCCTGCCCGAAGGCTGGAAGATCGCCGACCGCACCGGCGCGGCCGAGTATGGCTCGCGAGGCATCATTGCAGTGATCTGGCCAGAGGGCAGCCACGTCACGCATGGCCCGGTGGTGGTCGCCGCCTATCTCTCCGGCACCCGACTGTCACTGGAAGAACGCGACACGGTGCTGGCCGAAGTAGGAGCAGCGCTGGTGCGCGACCTGATGCCATGACACTTCTGTGGCGCGGGCCCTCCCCGACCTGCGACCTGCCGCCCCAGATTCAAGGCTGGATCTGAATCTCCCAAGGGCTGATTACAGCCAGGCCGGTCGCCTGGAAGGGGCTGGTATCACGAGTGGCAACGACAAATCCGCCGATTCCTGCCCTCTAGCAAGATGCAAGCAATCCCACGACGCAGGCTGCTGCCTCCCTTCCTCTTGAGCGCTTATTCTTTTTGCCCCGGCCGTAAAATGCCATACAAAAAGACGCAAAAAGCCCGCAATTACGCGGGCTTCTCGGCAACCTTGACAGATAGGGGCCGGTCTAGGCCGGCCCTCCAATCATTCCCACTCAATGGTCGCTGGCGGCTTGCTCGACACATCGTACGTCACGCGGGAAATACCCTCGATCTCGTTGATGATGCGGCCGCTGACAGTCTCCAGCAGCTCGTACGGCAGGTGCGCCCAGCGAGCGGTCATGAAGTCCACGGTTTCGACGGCGCGCAGTGCGACAACCCATGCGTAGCGACGGCCATCACCTACCACGCCAACCGACTTGACCGGCTGGAACACGACGAATGCCTGGCTGGTCTTGTGGTACCAGTCGGCCTTGCGCAGTTCTTCGATGAAGATGTGGTCGGCACGACGCAGCAGATCGGCGTATTCCTTCTTCACTTCACCCAGGATACGCACGCCCAGGCCCGGGCCCGGGAACGGGTGGCGGTAGACCATGTCGTACGGCAGGCCGAGTTCGAGGCCGAGCTTGCGGACTTCGTCCTTGAACAGCTCGCGCAACGGCTCGACCAGCTTGAGGTTCATTTCCTCTGGCAGGCCGCCGACGTTGTGGTGCGACTTGATCACGTGGGCCTTGCCGCTCTTGGCGCCAGCCGACTCGATCACGTCGGGGTAGATGGTGCCCTGGGCGAGGAACTGGATGTTGTCCAGCTTGCTGGCTTCGGCATCGAATACGTCGATGAAGGTGCGGCCGATGATCTTGCGCTTCTTCTCTGGGTCCGACTCGCCTTCCAGATTGCCCAGGAACTGGGCTTCGGCGTTGGCGCGGATGACCTTGACGCCCATGTTCTCGGCGAACATGGCCATGACCTGCTCGCCTTCATGCAGGCGCAGCAGGCCGTTGTCGACGAAGACGCAGGTCAGCTGGTCGCCGATGGCACGGTGCAGCAGGGCTGCGACCACCGAGGAGTCGACGCCACCGGACAGGCCGAGCAGGACGTTGGCCGAGCCAACCTGCTCACGGACGTGGGCGATGGCGTCTTCGACGATGTTGGATGCGGTCCACAGGGCCTCGCAACCGCAGATGTCGAGGATGAAGCGCGACAGGATGCGCCCGCCCTGCTTGGTGTGGGTCACTTCAGGGTGGAACTGCACGCCGTAGTAGCCGCGGGTGTCGTCGAACATGCCGGCGATCGGGCAGCTCGGGGTGCTGGCCAGTACGTGGAAGTTTTCTGGCATCTGGGTGACTTTGTCACCGTGGCTCATCCACACGTCGAGGCCGAACACGCCGTCATCGTCGATGTGGTCTTCGATGCCGTCGAGCAGGCGGCTCTTGCCGACGACGTCGACACGGGCGTAACCGAACTCGCGCAGGTCGGAACCGGCAACCTTGCCGCCCATCTGCTCGGCCATGGTCTGCATGCCGTAGCAGATGCCCAGCACGGGAACGTTCAGGTCGAACACCGCCTGCGGTGCGCGAGGGCTGTTGGCTTCGTGGACCGACTCGGGGCCACCAGCCAGGATGATGCCGCGCGGGTTGAATTCGCGGATCGCTTCATCGTCCATGTCGAACGGGTGCAGTTCGCAGTACACGCCGATCTCGCGCACGCGGCGGGCAATCAGCTGGGTGTACTGGGAACCGAAATCGAGGATCAGGATGCGGTGAGCGTGAATGTCGAGGGCCATGACTCAATCTCGTCAGTGGAAATCGGAAACGACGCGGGGCTGTCGTCAACAGCCCCGCTTCAAGGTAATGCCGGAAGCCTTAACCTACGCGGTAGTTTGGCGCTTCCTTGGTGATCTGCACATCATGCACATGGGACTCGGCCATGCCGGCACCGGTGATGCGCACGAACTCGGGCTTGGTGCGCATTTCTTCGATGGTGGCGCTGCCGGTGTAACCCATCGAGGAACGCAGGCCGCCCATCAGCTGGTGAATGATCGCGGCCAGGGCGCCCTTGTACGGGACGCGGCCTTCGATACCTTCTGGCACCAGCTTCTCGGCACCGGCCGAGGAGTCCTGGAAGTAACGGTCCGAGGAACCCTGGGCCTGGGCCATCGCGCCCAGCGAGCCCATGCCGCGGTAGGCCTTGTACGAGCGGCCCTGGAACAGTTCGACTTCGCCCGGGGCCTCTTCGGTACCAGCGAACATCGAACCCATCATCACGCACGAAGCGCCAGCGACAATGGCCTTGGACAGGTCGCCGGAGAAGCGGATGCCGCCGTCGGCGATCAGCGGAACGCCGGTGCCTTCGAGAGCGGCGGCGACGTTGGCGATGGCGCTGATCTGCGGCACGCCGACACCGGCGACGATACGGGTGGTGCAGATCGAGCCAGGGCCGATACCGACCTTGACGGCGTCCGCGCCAGCTTCAGCCAGGGCCTTGGCCGCGGCGCCGGTGGCGATGTTGCCGCCGATGACCTGGACCTGCGGGTAGGTTTCCTTGACCCAGCGAACGCGGTCGATCACACCCTTTGAGTGACCGTGGGCGGTATCGACCACCACCACGTCGACGCCAGCGGCAACCAGCGCGGCAACGCGCTCGCCGGTGTCCTTGCCGGTACCGACGGCAGCGCCGACACGCAGGCGGCCCTGGTCGTCCTTGCTGGCCAGCGGGTAGGCCTTGGCCTTCTCGATGTCCTTGACGGTCATCATGCCCTTGAGCCGGAACTGGTCGTCGACGATCAGGACTTTTTCCAGGCGGTGCTTGTGCAGCAGGTCGCGGACTTCGATCTTGTCGGCGCCTTCGCGCACGGTGACCAGGCGCTCCTTGGGCGTCATCACTTCACGAACGGTAACGTCCAGGCGGTTTTCGAAGCGCACGTCACGGGAGGTCACGATGCCGACCAGGTCGCCGTCGTGCAGTACCGGCACGCCAGAGATGTTGTTCAGGCGGGTCAGCTCGAAGAGGTCGCGCACGGTGGCGTCGGCCTCGATGGTGATCGGGTCCTTGACCACGCCAGCCTCGAACTTCTTGACCTTGCGCACTTCGCCGGCCTGCTGGTCGATGGTCATGTTCTTGTGGATGATGCCGATGCCGCCTTCCTGTGCCATGGCGATGGCCAGGCGGGCTTCGGTCACGGTGTCCATGGCAGCGGAAACCAGGGGGATGTTCAGCTCGATGCCACGGGTCAAACGGGTCTTGAGACTGACTTCATTGGGGAGTACCTCTGAATAGCCAGGTACAAGGAGGATATCGTCGAAGGTCAGTGCTTCTTGGCTGATACGCAGCATCGCGGATGCTCCCGGGCGGGAAAAATGGAAGCGCGCCATTATACTCATGCAGGGCACGGCACTCAATGCAAAAGAACGCTTAAAGCGGCCCTTCGGTCAGTCACCTGGCAGTTTTACCTGCACCACGGCGACGCGCTGGTCCAGCCAGTCGGCGAAGGCCTCCATGAAGGCCGGGGTAAAACCGGCATCGCCCCAGTTGTTGAAGATGAACCCCAGGTTGGAGAAGGCGCACGGCTGCAGGAACAGGAAACCGTTGATGTCATCCTCGAAGCCGCACAGCGGACAGGTGAAGTTGTCGGTCTGGCCGGGCATCCACTCTTCCAGGCTTTCGAACAGCGGCTCGCCGACCTCACGCCGGCATTCCGGACAGCCGGCCTCTTCGAGAAAGCCTTCGACCGGGGTGAAGATGCAGCGGTTGGTCACCACCTCGAGACCGTTGACCGGATCGCCGAACGGCAGCCGCTCGGGATGCAGCGCCACCTTGCGCGCACCCTGGGCCAGGGCATGGGCCATGCGGTTGCCGGTACGCCCGCAGGTGCTGAGCTGCTCCTCGATGACCTTCTCGCGCACCAGCCAGCGCAGGATTGCCCGGGCACGGGCCTCGTGCGCGATGACGGTGGAATGCCTGGGAACGATGATGCTCTGGGTGCTCATGGAGAACGGCCTGAAAACTGCGGTAAAGGGCGATTCTACCTGCTGCGTCAAGCGGCCAGGTAGCGCGTGATCGGCAAGCCCCCCGCGCAGTGGCAAATCCTTTATGATTCCCCCATGATCAAAGACCCTTTCGAAAGACTCGGCCTGGACCGCGAGGTCATGACCGTCAGCCAGCTCAACGGCCGCGCCCGTGTGCTGCTTGAAGACGTGTTCCGCAGCGTGTGGGTCGAGGGCGAGATTTCCAACCTCGCGCGCCCTGCCTCGGGCCACATCTATTTCACCCTCAAGGACAGCGGTGCCCAGGTGCGTTGCGCGTTGTTCCGGCAGAACGCCACGCGGGTCCGACAGGCCCTGCGCGACGGGCTGGCGGTGCGGGTGCGCGGCAAGGTTTCGCTGTTCGAGGGACGTGGCGATTACCAGCTGATTCTGGACACGCTGGAGCCTGCCGGTGACGGTGCGCTGCGCCTGGCCTTCGAGGCCTTGAAGGACAAGCTCAGCGCCGAGGGGCTGTTCAGCATCGAGCGCAAGCGCGCACTGCCGGCGCATCCGCAGCGCATTGGCATCATCACCTCGCCCACCGGTGCGGTGATCCGCGACATCATCAGCGTGTTCGGCCGCCGCGCGCCGCAGGTCGAGCTGTTCCTGATCCCCACCGCCGTGCAGGGCCGCGAAGCGATCGGGCAGATCGTCCGCGCGCTGCGCCTGGCCGACGCGCGTGGCTACGATGCGCTGATCCTGGCCCGGGGCGGCGGTTCACTGGAAGACCTCTGGTGCTTCAACGAAGAGGCCGTGGCACGCGCCGTGGCCGAGTGCGTCACACCGATCGTCAGCGCTGTGGGCCACGAAACCGATGTGTCGATCAGCGATTTTGTCGCCGACGTCCGCGCCCCGACCCCATCGGCCGCCGCCGAGCTGCTCGCGCCCGACAGCAGCGGCCTGCAACATCGCCTCGAAGGCCTGCAGCGCCGCCTGCTGCTGCGCATGCAAAACCGGTTGGCCCACGACCGCCTGCGCCTGGACAGCCTGGCCCGGCGCCTGCGCCACCCCGGCGAGCGGCTGCGCCAGCAGGCTCAGCGCCTGGACGATCTGGACATGCGCCTGCGCCGCGCCTTCATGCAGCGCATGGCCCAGCGCCACGATCGCCTTGGCCGCCTGGACACCCGCCTGGCCGCCCAGCACCCGGGCCGCGCGCTCAAATTGTTGAACCAACGCCTGGACAGCCTTGCCGAACGCCTGCCACGTGCCATGCGCGATGTGCTCAAGGACCGTCGCCAGCGCTTCCAGACGCAGCTGCAGACCTTGCAGGTGGTCAGCCCGCTGGCGACCCTGGCGCGCGGCTACAGCATCCTGCTCGATGACCGCGGCCAGGCAATCCGCAGCGCCGCCCAGACGCGCAATGGCCAGCGCCTGACCGCCCGCCTCAACGAGGGCGAGCTGAAGGTGCGTGTCGAAGACAACCACCAGACTCCGGTCACCCTCTCTCTACTGGACTGAAGCATGCCCCGTCTGTTCGCTCCCCTGCTCGCCCTCTCCCTGCTGCTGGCCGGCACCAGCGCCCAGGCCAGCTACATCACTCGCCAGCTGAACAAGCCAGTGCCTGGCGGCGTTGCCGTGGTCGACCTGGGCCCCGCCGCCCAGGCGCCCAGCGCGCGCTTCGATGGCAAGCCGGTGCTGGTGGTCAGGGAACAGGACACCTGGCTTGCCATCGTCGGCCTGCCGCTGACCCAGAAGCCCGGTACTGCCAGCCTGAGCGAAGGCGCGCGTGTCTTGAGCTTCAGCGTGGGCAGCAAAAAGTATCCTGAGCAGCGCATCACCCTGAAGAACAAGCGCCAGGTCAATCCGGATCCTGCCGACCTGAAGCGCATCGACCGCGAACTGGCCGAGCAGATCAAGGCCTACCGCAGCTTCAGCCCGGTGCTGCCGAGCAACCTGATGCTCAACAAGCCGGTCACGGGGCCGCTGTCGAGCAAGTTCGGCGTGCGCCGGTTCTTCAATGGCGAGGAGCGCAACCCGCATGCCGGGCTGGACTTCGCGGTGCCGGCAGGAACGCCGATCAAGACGCCGGCCAATGGCAAGGTGATCCTGGTAGGTGATTATTTCTTCAACGGCCGAACGGTGTTCGTCGACCATGGCCAGGGCTTTATCAGCATGTTCTGCCACATGTCGAAGATCGATGTGAAGCCAGGCCAGCAACTGCGACGGGGCGAAGTGGTTGGCCGGGTGGGTTCGACCGGGCGGGCGACAGGGCCGCACATGCATTGGAATGTCAGCTTGAATGATGCGCGGGTGGATCCTGCGATCTTCATCGGGGCGTTCCAGCCCTGATACCGACTTGCCAGCGAATGGGGGCCAGCAATGGTTCTGCGCCTTGCGCCGGCCTCAAAGACCTTGCAATTAATGATGCATGGATCCTGAGAATTAGCGATAAAATCTCGCTTTACAGCTTTTTTTAAGCATTTATCTCAATTTTTTTCAGACCCTTGCCATCCCTCACCCCACTGGTTAGGGTTGAGGGCATGAAAACCTCTACAACTCTCATCCTGCTTCGTCAACACCGCAGCCTCTGCCTGGTCAGTGCACGACTACCAGGGTGAATCGCGTCGCCTCGCCTTTTCATCTCGTTTTCGTTCGGCAGGCCCGATCACGGCCGCACACTCAAGGATTGCTTCCATGACCATGCTCAAAGACCCTTCGAAGAAGTACCGCGCCTTCCCGACCATCGACCTGCCCGACCGCACCTGGCCGTCGAAGACCATCACCCAGGCGCCGATCTGGTGCAGCTCCGACCTGCGTGATGGCAACCAGTCGCTGATCGAGCCGATGGACTCGGCGAAGAAGCTGCGCTTCTGGAAGACCCTGGTGCAGGTGGGGGTCAAGGAAATCGAAGCGTCCTTCCCGTCTGCCTCGCAGACCGATTTCGACTTCGTGCGCAGCCTGATCGAAGAGGGGCATATCCCCGACGACACCACCATCCAGGTGCTGACCCAGGCCCGTGAAGACCTGATCGCGCGGACCTTCGAGTCGCTGCGTGGGGCCAGGAAGGCCATCGTCCACCTGTACAACGCGACCTGCCCATCGTTCCGCCGCATCGTCTTCAACCAGGACAAGCAAGGCGTGAAGGACATCGCGGTCAACGCCGCCAAGCTGTTTGTCAAGTACGCCGCGCAGCAGCCGGAAACCCAGTGGACCTTCCAGTACTCGCCAGAGACCTTCAGCGCCACCGAGCTGGAGTTCGCCAAGGAAGTCTGCGACGCGGTGATCGAGGTGTGGAACCCGACCCCGCAGAACAAGGTGATCCTGAACCTGCCCGCGACCGTTGAAGTGGCCACGCCGAATATCTACGCCGACCAGATCGAATGGTTCTGCCGCAACGTCAGCCGCCGTGACAGCGTGATCATCAGCCTGCACACCCACAACGACCGTGGCACTGGCGTGGCCGCCACCGAGCTGGGCCTCATGGCCGGCGCCGACCGCGCCGAAGGCTGCCTGTTCGGCAACGGCGAGCGTACCGGCAACGTCGACCTGGTGACCTTGGCCCTGAACCTCTATACCCAGGGCATCGATCCTCAGCTCGACTTCTCCGACATCGACGGCGTGCGCAAGGTGGTCGAAGAGTGCAACCAGCTGCCGGTACACCCGCGTCATCCGTACGTCGGTGACCTGGTCCACACCGCGTTCTCCGGTTCGCACCAGGATGCCATCCGCAAGGGCTTCACCCAGCAGAAGGAAGATACCCTCTGGGAAGTCCCTTACCTGCCGATCGACCCGGCCGACATCGGCCGCAGCTACGAGGCGGTGATCCGCGTCAACAGCCAGTCGGGCAAGGGCGGCATCACCTACCTGCTCGAGCAGGAATATGGCATCAGCCTGCCGCGCCGCATGCAGATCGAGTTCAGCCAGGTGGTCCAGGGTGAAACCGACCGCCTGGGCCTGGAAATGACCGCACAGCAGATCCACAGCCTGCTGCACCGCGAATACCTGCAGGCCAATGCCCCGTATGCGCTGGTCAGCCACCGCCTGCAGGAAGAAAACGGCCACAGCGCCGTTGAAGTCGAGGTTTCCAGCGAAGGCGAGACCACCCTGCACTGGCGCGGCAAGGGCAACGGCGCCCTGGAAGCCCTGGTGGCCGGCCTGCCGATCGCCGTGGAGATCATGGACTACAACGAGCATGCGATTGGCGCGGGTACCCATGCCAAGGCCGCAGCATATATCGAGCTTCGCGTTGCCGGCGGCCGCCCGGTGCACGGCGTGGGCATTGATGAAAACATCACTACCGCGAGCTTCAAGGCGCTGTTCAGTGCGCTCAACCGGTCGCTGAGCCAGCAAGCGGCCAAAGCTGCCTGATCGAATGACGCAGGCGTAAAAAAACCCGCATCCAAGGATGCGGGTTTTTTTTGATCATCGCGGCAAGGCTGCTGCCTCAGTCGACTCAGTCCAGCAACGCCAACGCCTCTGCGCTGCACGCTTCGATCCTTGCCCAGTCCTGGTTCTTGACCCAGCTGCTGTCGAGCATCCAGGTGCCGCCTACGCACATGACATTCGGCAGCGCCATGTAGCTGCGCACGTTCCCTGGATTGACGCCGCCCGTAGGGCAGAAGCGGAGGTCGCCGAACGGGCCGGCAAAGGCCTTGATCGCCGCGACGCCGCCGCTGATCTCGGCAGGGAACAGCTTGAAGCGGCGGTAGCCCAGGGCATAGGCCATCATGATTTCCGACGGGGTGCTGATGCCCGGCAGCAGTGGAATGTCGCTTTCAACGCCCGCCTGGAGAATGTCCTGGGTGATACCCGGCGTCACCACGAATTGCGCGCCGGCGGTTTGTACGGCACTGAACATCGTGCGATCGAGCACGGTACCGGCACCGACGCACAGCTCCGGGCGTTCGTTTCGCAGCACTTCGATGGCCCTGAGGCCGTGCTCCGAGCGCAGGGTCACTTCAAGCGTGCGGATGCCGCCTGCGGCCAAGGCATCGGCCAAGGGCAGGATGTCCTGCTCGCGGGCGATGGTGATCACCGGCAGGATGCGCGCCTGAGTGCAGATCGCATCGATCCGGGAGGCTTTTTCGGCCATGTTGAGCAGCGGCGTTTGGCGTTCAAGCGTGGTCATGACAGCGGATCCTTGGCTCATGGGCACCAGTAGATGTCCAGGGGGTCTTGAAGAAAGGCGCGAATCGGCATTTCGGCGAGGTCGGTGCCTGCCAGTGCGGCGCGCAGGGTATCGAGCTTGCCAGGGCCTTGCATGGACAGCACCGTGAAAGCGGCGGTGCCCAGCAACGAGCGCGTCATGCTCAGGCGCTGGTGCGGCACGCTTGGTGCGAGCATCGGCAGGCAGCGGCGGCTCGCGCCCGGCACAAGGCCCGCATCGATGTTGGGGCTGTTGGGGAACAGCGACGCCGTATGGCCATCATCGCCCATGCCCAGCACCAGTACATCGATTGCAGGCAGGTCAGCGAGTGCCTGGTCGGCCTCCTCGGCCGCGGCCTCGAGCGTTGCGCTGGCACGGTACAGGCTGAAGAAGCGGGCCTTGGCCGCCTCCCCTACAAGCAGATGACGCTTGAGCAGGCCTGCGTTGCTGTCGGCATGCTCGACCGGTACCCAGCGCTCGTCGGCAAGCGTCACCACGACCTTGGACCAGTCCAGCGTTTGCTGCGAAAGCTGCTCGAGAAACGGCACCGGGCTGCGTCCGCCAGACAGCACGACGGTCGCCTGCCCGCGCGTGGCAATGGCCTGGCGCAAGCGCTGGGCCACATCGGTGGCCAGTTCGACGGCCAGTTGCCCCGGCCCGTTCAGTTCATGCACCTTCACGGTGTCCGGAAATTGCAGTTCAGATATCGCCATACCACGCCCTCCCATCTCGGGTGATCAGTGCAATCGAGCTCATCGGCCCCCACGAACCCGCCGCGTACGGCTTGGGGGCATCGCCGGCGGCTTTCCAGCCGGCGATCAGCTGGTCGCACCATTTCCATGCATATTCGATCTCGTCCTTGCGCACGAACAGGTTCTGGTTGCCCCGCATCACTTCGAGCAACAGGCGCTCGTAGGCATCCGGAATCCGCGCGCTGCGCCAGGCGTCGGAAAAATTGAGCTGCAAGGGCCCGCTGCGCAGCTGCATGCCCTTGTCCAGTCCTTGCTCCTTGGTCATCACTCGCAAGGAAATACCTTCGTCAGGCTGCAGGCGGATGATCAGCTTGTTGCCGATCTGCAGGCGCTGCTCCGGTGCGAAGATGTAGTGCGGCGTCTCCTTGAAGTGGATGACGATCTGCGACAGTTTCTGCGGCATGCGCTTGCCGGTGCGCAGGTAGAACGGCACGCCGGCCCAGCGCCAGTTGCGGATATCGGCCCGCAGCGCGACAAAGGTTTCAGTGTCACTCTGCGCATTGGCGTTGTCTTCGTCCAGGTAGCCCGGCACCGGCCGGCCTTCACTGTAGCCCGCGATGTACTGGCCACGGACCACCCGATTGCTCAGGCCTTCCCCGGTGATCGGGGCCAGCGCCTTGAGCACCTTGACCTTCTCGTCGCGAATACTGTCGGCCGACAGGTCGCTGGGCGGGTCCATGGCGATAAGACAGAGCAGCTGCAGCAGATGGTTCTGGATCATGTCGCGCAGCTGTCCAGCCTTGTCGAAATAGCCCCAGCGCCCTTCGATGCCGACCTTTTCCGCCACGGTGATTTCCACGTGGGAGATGGAGTTCTGGTTCCACTGGGTTTCGAACAGGCTGTTGGCAAAGCGCAGTGCGATGAGGTTCTGCACCGTTTCCTTGCCCAGATAGTGGTCGATGCGATAGACGCGGTTCTCGGGAAAGAACCGCGCAACAGCGTCGTTGACCCGGCGCGACGATTCGAGGTCGTGGCCGATGGGCTTTTCAAGGACGACGCGGGTGCGAGGTGCCAGGCCGACCTTGTCCAGGTTCTCGCAGATCGCGCCATAGACCGCAGCCGCCGTGGCGAAATAGGCAATCAAGGGCAGCTCCCCCGCCACCTGCTCGGCCAGGACCTGATAGCCCTCGACCTGGACAAAATCCACATGCAGGTAGCTCAGGCGCCCAAGGAACCGCTCCAGCGCCTGTGCCTCCAGATCGACAGCGGGGACGTGCAGGCGCAAGTGCCCCTCGATGGTCGCCAGGTGTGCCTCGGCACTGCCTGCCTCGCGGCCCAGCGCGAGCAAGCAGGTATCGGAGTGCAGCAGGCCGGCACGGTCGAGTTGATAGAGAGCAGGAAACAGCTTGCGCAATGCCAGGTCGCCGAGGGCGCCAAACAGGGCAAACGTGCAAGGTTCAACGCTGATCGCAGCCATGATGTTGGTTCTTTTATAAAGTTGGACTAGGAATACCGGTTTCAATCACGCTTTTCAAGCAATAATGTAGTAAAAACCACAACATATCCGACAGTCGCCATTTTCGTGTGGTGTACCATCCGGGCCATCAGTACGATAGGCCACTGTGCAAAAAAGCCAGCTGCCAATGACAGCCGGCTGTCTTCCCGACCCAAGGACACCCCCATGGACCGCGTGCGAAACCTCCTGGAACAAATCCAGGGACGCCTCGAAGAGCTGAACAAGGCCGAACGCAAAGTCGCCGAAGTCATCCTGCTCAACCCGCAACAAGCTACCCGTTTCAGCATTGCCGCCCTGGCCCAGGCTGCCAAGGTCAGCGAGCCTACCGTCAACCGCTTCTGCCGCTCGTTTGGCGTCAGCGGGTACCCCGAGCTCAAGCTGCAACTGGCGCAAAGCCTCGCCAGCGGGGCCGCCTACGTCAGCCGGGCGGTGGAAGCCGACGATGATCCGGCCTCCTACACCCAGAAGATCTTCGGCAGCGCCATCGCCTCGCTCGACAGTGCCTGCCAGCAACTGGACCCGCAGCAGATCAGCCGCGCCGTCGACATGCTGATCCAGGCCCGGCAGATTCACTTCTTCGGGCTGGGCGCCTCGGCGCCGGTAGCACTGGACGCGCAGCACAAGTTCTTTCGTTTCAACCTGGCCGTGTCGGCCCATGCCGACGTGCTGATGCAGCGCATGCTGGCCTCGGTGGCGCACACCGGTGACCTGTTCGTGATCATTTCGTATACCGGGCGTACCCGCGAACTGGTCGAAGTCGCCCGGCTGGCGCGCGACAACGGCGCTTCGGTGCTGGGCCTTACCGCCGCCAATTCTCCGCTGGCCAAGGCGTGCAGCCTGAGCTTGCATATTCCACTGCCCGAAGACACCGACATCTACATGCCAATGACGTCGCGCATCATCCAGCTGACTGTGCTCGACGTGCTGGCCACCGGTATGACCCTGCGCCGTGGCGTGGATTTCCAACCGCACCTGCGCAAGATCAAGGAAAGCCTCAACGCCAGCCGCTACCCGATCGACGACGAGCTCAGCTGAGACGGTGCGCCTGCAAGTGCAGGTGTGCCTGTTCTCCCGGTGCCAGGCTCAGGCCGTCGTCACAGCCGCTGGCGGCCTCGACGCAGACAAAGCCCTGGGTCTCGCGGCCGCTGACCCCGAGCAAGGGGCGATTGCCAGGGTGCCAGACCACGGTGTCATCGCTGTTACCGGTATCGATGCACAGTTGGCGCTGCCAGGCGGGGTCGTGTAGCTGCACTTGCGCGGTATCGGGATATACCCGCTGACACCCACCCTTGACCTTCAATGCCTCGTTCTGCCGGCAGGCCTGGCGGTTGAGACGGTCATAACCTTCGACATTCTCCAGGCCAGACAGCGCTATCTCGGCGACGTTGCTGATACGCCAGTAGGCCAGCAGAGCATGGCTCAACTGGCAAGGCTCGCTGTCCTGATGCTCGGTACTCAGGCGCAGCTCCATGCGTTGGCCCAAGCGTGCGTGGAGGTCGACCTGCCAATCGCACAACTGCAACCGCCATTTCAGGGTCACGCCCTCCTCGTCCTCGCTGCTGTCGAGCAGTTTCCAGTCCAGCAGCCGCGCCCAGCCGTGCGCAGGCCAGAGGTCTTCGCTGGGATGCCGGCCGTACCAGGGCCAGCATACCGGCACCCCACCACGGATCGCGCCGACTTGCGGCCACTGTTCGGCGCACCATAGCCATGGGCGCTCCCCCTCTGGCTGGAAGTGCAGCAACTGCGCGCCCTGGCGGCTGAACGCGGCCTGGCAGCGGGGATGGTCGATGATCAGCACATCGCGCTGCTGGTAACGCTCCCACTCGAAGGTCGGCCTGGGCCGTTGCGGGGTGAAGAAGCGGTGGAGCGGATGTTCGGGCATTGGGTAACTCTTGTTATTGATGTGATTGCCAATCGCGGGCAAGTCGGGACGCCGAACCGTCCGACTTGCCCGCGATTGGCCCCACAGCGGTCTCGAAGAGGGCGTAAATTTACAACAAAACGTCCTAGAACGACGACTGAATCTTTACCCCCGCGACCAGGGCGTTATCCACCTCGTCCACACCGCCCGGGCGCTTGATGTATTGCAGGTTGGGCCGCACGGTCAGCCAGTTGGTGACGTGGAAGCCGTAGTACAGCTCGGCGTTGTACTCGCTGCGCTGCACGGGCACGAAGCCTGAATCGTCGTAGCGGGTGATGCCGCTCTGGGCGTTGAGCTGCTCCGCGCGCCGCTTCACATCGTCGTTGACGTGAATGCGGGCTATGCCGAATCCGATGTCATCCTTGGGCCGCGCGTCGAACGCGCCGGTGTAGACCAGGCCTACCTGCTGGTAGTTGTCGACCACGTTGGTGGCCTTGTCATGCACGGTGAGGTTGGCGAACAGGCTCAGGCCGCGGCTGGCATCGCCGTCGTGAGCGGTCACCTGCTGCTGCGCCACCACCCACCAGCCATGCTTGCTGGAATGTGACTTGAAGGCGTTGCCGGTGACCCCCTGAGGCTGGCCATCGAGATCGTCATACACGTCGTCGGCCTTCGCGGTGCTGTAGTAGTAGCCCAGGCGGTAGGTGCCCGGCAGGCCTCCAGGGGTGGGCGACCAGACCATTTCCACCGGCAGGATCGCACCCTTGGTGCCGCTGGTGCTGAGCTTGAAGCCGTTGCCGGTCTCGAGGTTGGAAGGGTTCTGCTCGAAGGCGCCAGCCTGGACGAAGAAGTCCGGGGTGAGGTTGTAGCGCACCCGCAGTGCCCACTGGCTGACCGGCCAGTTGTACCAGATGCCGCCGACCCAGTTGCCGACCTGTGAGCCGCAGAATGCGAGGTTCTGGAAGTCACAGGGGAAGGTATTGAACTCCTCGCCCGGGCCGTAGCGGCCGAATTTCACATCCAGCGCGCCGTCGAAGTATTTCTGCTTGATCCACAACTGGGTCAGTCGCCAGGTCTGGCCGCGACCCCACACCTCCTGCACCGAGCTCAGGTGCCCGGCACGCGGATCACCAATGCGGTCGTTGGACAGGTTGCGGCCGCTGCGCTCGGTGATCGCGAGCTTGAACTCGGTGTCCTGCCAGCCCAGGATCTTCTGCAGGTCCAGGTGCATGCCCAAGGCGAACTGGTCGCTGTAGCGCGCCGTCTGGTCGTCGTTGTAGCCGCCGTTGAGGTTGCTCGCCACCTCGCCGACGTAGTCCAGGGTAAAGTCGTAGCCCTTGTCGAGCAGCTCGGTGCGGGTGCCACCCCAGTCGCCGCTCATCCATCTGGAATCGGCAGAAAAGGCCTCGGCAGCTTGCGCCTGTCCGGCAACGCCCAGGGCCGCCAGCAGGGTCAGCGACCCCAGGCTTTTGCGATACGCCATCGTTGTATCCTCGCTTTCTTATTGTTGTGGTTGTGTTGAATCCAGCCGCTCGCCGCTCACCGCGTCGAACAGCAATACCTTCGCAGGGTCGAACTGCAGGGTCAGGTTGTCGCCGACGCGGCAGCTGACATCGGGGGCCAGGCGGCAACAGACCTTGGTCTGGTTGAGGGTGACGAACACCAGCAAGTCCGGCCCGGTGGGCTCGGTGACCTGCACCTCGGTGCGCAGGCATGGCGGATCATTGCGCTCGCCCGCCGCCAGGGTAATCTGTTCGGGGCGGATGCCGAGGATCACCTCGCGTGATTCCAGCCCGGCGGCGCCGGTCCCGAGCGGCAGCTCGCAGTGCGCCTGGCCACTGTCGAGCAATGCCAGCAGGCGCCCGTCCTGGCGGGTCAGGCGCGCCGGGATGAAGTTCATCGGCGGCGAACCGATGAAGCTTGCGACAAACAGGTTCGCCGGGTCGTTATAGATCTGCTGGGGCGTGCCGAACTGCTGGATCACACCGTCCTTCATCACTGCCACCTTGTCGCCCAGGGTCATGGCTTCGATCTGGTCGTGGGTGACGTACACCGTCGTGGTTTTCAGGCGCTGGTGCATCAGCTTGATCTCGGTGCGCATCTCTACCCGCAGCTTGGCGTCCAGGTTCGACAGCGGCTCGTCGAACAGGTAGATCTTGGGCCGCCGCGCCAGCGCCCGGCCCATGGCCACGCGCTGCTGCTGGCCACCGGACAGCTGGCCGGGCTTGCGGCCCAGCAGATGCTCGATCTGCAGCAGCCGTGATACCCGCGACACTTCTTCGTCGATGGCTGCCTGGGGCATCTTGCGGATCTTCAGGCCAAACGCGATGTTGTCGCGCACGTTCATGGTCGGATAGAGCGCGTAGGATTGGAAGACCATGGCGATGTCACGGTCCTTGGGGCTCATGCCACTGATGTCGGCGCCATTTACCAGGATCTCGCCACCGCTGATCTGCTCAAGGCCCGCGATGCAGTTCATCAGGGTCGACTTGCCGCAGCCCGAAGGCCCGACCAGGATCAGGAACTCTCCCGAATCGATGGCCAGGTCGATGGCCTTCAGCGTGTCCGGCAGGCCGCTGCCGTAGGTCTTGTTGACGTTGCAGAGTTGAAGACGAGCCATGTGCCTACCCCTTGACCGCGCCAGCGGTAAGCCCGCGCAGGAAATATTTGCCAGCCACGATGTAGAGCACCAGGGTCGGTAGCCCAGCGATCATCGCCGCCGCCATGTCGACGTTGTATTCCTTGACCCCGGTGCTGGTGTTGACCAGGTTGTTCAGGGCCACGGTGATCGGCTGGCCGTCCCCGCTGGCGAACACCACGCCGAAGAGAAAGTCGTTCCAGATCTGGGTGAACTGCCAGATCAGGCAGACCATGATGATCGGCACCGACATCGGCAGCAGGATCCTGCCGAAAATGGTGAAGAACCCCGCCCCATCGAGCCGAGCCGCCTGCACCAGTGCCTGGGGCACGCTGCAATAGTAGTTGCGGAAGAACAGCGTGGTGAACGCCAGCCCGTACACCACGTGCACCAGCACCAGGCCGGTCGTGGTGCTGGCCAGGCCCAGCTTGCCCAGGGTGAACGACGCAGGCAGCAGCACCGTCTGGAACGGCAGGAAGCAGCCGAACAGCAGCAGCCCGAAAAACAGCTGCGAGCCACGAAAGCGCCACATCGACAGTACGTAGCCATTGAGTGCGCCCAGCAGCGTGGAGATCAGCACGGCGGGCACGGTGATCTTCACCGAGTTCCAGAAGTAGCCACCTACCGCGTCCCAGGCCTTGAACCAGCCGATGCCGGTGAACATCTCGGGCCAGCTCAGCAGGTTGCCGGTGCGGATGTCCTCGGGCGCCTTGAAGCTGGTCAGCAGCATGACGATCAGCGGGATCAGGTACAGCGCGCAGGCCAGCAGCAAGGTGCCATGGATGGCGATGCGGCTTGGTGAAATCCAGCGGCGGCTAGTCATGGCGCTTGTTCCTCAGTTCCGAGTACAGGTAGGGCACCAGGATTGCCAGGATCGCGCCCAGCATCAGGATGGCGCTGGCCGAGCCCATGCCCATCTGCCCCCGGCTGAAGGTGAACGAATACATGAACATCGCCGGCAGGTCGGAGGCGTAGCCAGGGCCGCCCGCGGTCATGGCCGCGACCAGGTCGAAGCTCTTGATGGCGATGTGCGCCAGAATCATCACGGCGCTGAAGAACACTGGCCGCAGGCTGGGCAACACGATCCGCAGGTAGATCCGCGGCAGGCTTGCGCCGTCGACCTGGGCGGCCCGCACGATGGACGAGTCGACGCCGCGCAGGCCTGCCAGGAACAACGCCATGACAAAGCCCGAGGCCTGCCATACCGCGGCGATCACCAGGCAGTACACCACCCGCTCCGGGTCGACCAGCCAGTCGAAGCGAAAGCCCTCCCAACCCCAGTCACGCAGCAGCTTGTCCAGGCCCAGTCCTGGATTGAGCAGCCATTTCCACGCGGTGCCGGTGACGATCATCGACAGGGCCATGGGGTAGAGGTAGATCGTGCGGATGAACCCTTCGCGGCGGATGCGCTGGTCGAGCAGCACGGCCAGCAGCACGCCGATCACCAGGCTGATGCCGATGAACAGACCGCCGAACACCATCAGGTTCTTGCTCGCGACCCACCAGCGGTCATTGCCCATCAGCTTGATGTACTGGTCCAGGCCTACCCATTTGTAGCTGGGCATGAAACTGGAGCTGGTGAACGACAGCACGAAGGTCCAGAGGATGTAGCCGTAGAAGCCGACCAGCACGATCAGCATGCTGGGGGCCAGTACCAGTTTGGGTAGCCAGCGTTGCAGAGCGTCCACGGGGGAGGCCCGCAGGGGTGCGGTAAGGGTTGTCATGGAAATATCCCGAATGTGGGCGCGGCTCTCTGTTGGTGGCGGTTCGGCGTACCGACAAAAAGCGCGCAAGCCTTACTTCGCCGACTTGATCGCCGAATTCAGCTGCCTGACCGCCTTGGCCGGATCGGCCTTGGGGTCGTTGAGGAAGTTGGTGACCACATCGAAGATGGCCCCCTGCACCGCCAGCGACGAGGCCATGTTGTGCGCCATGCTCGGCTGCAGCCCATCGCCTTGCTCGGCCACCTTGAAGTCCTTGGCCGACTGCTGGGTGCAGGCGTCGAAGGCGCTCATGTCCATGTCCTGGCGCACAGGCAGCGAGCCCTTGTTCTGGTTGAACACGGTCTGGAACTGCGGCTCCAGCGCCACCTTGGCCAGGTCGTTCTGGGCCTTGATGTCGTTGTCGTCCTTGAGCCTGAACATGGCCAGCGAGTCGATGTTGTAGGTGAAGCTGCCCTGGGTGCCGGGGAACGCCACGCACTGATAGTCCTTGCCCGCGACCTTGCCGGCGGCGGTCCATTCGCTCTTGGCCCAGTCACCCATGATCTGCATGCCTGCCCTGCCGTTGATGACGTCGGCAGCGGCGATGTTCCAGTCGCGGCCGGCGCGGTTGGGGTCCATGTAGCCGCCCAGGCGCTGCAGGGTCTGAAACACCTTGACCATCGGCTCGCCGGTCAGGGTCTTTTCATCCAGGTCGACAAAGGCTGCGTGATAGCCCTTGGGCCCGAGCATGCTCAGCACCAGGCTTTCGAACACGGTGCTGTCCTGCCAGGGCTGGCCGCCATGGGCCAGAGGCTGGAAGCCGGCGGCCTTGAGCTGGTCGGCGGCGGTGAAGAGTTCATCCAGGGTAGCCGGCACCTTGGCACCGGCCTTCTCGAACACCTGGGGGTTGATCCACAGCCAGTTGACCCGGTGGATGTTCACCGGCACGGCCACGTAATGGCCGTCGTACTTCATGATCTGGGCGACCTTGGCGGGGAGCAGTGCGTCCCAGTTGTTGGCCTTGGACACGTCATCGAGTTCGGTGAGCAGGCCCAGGGCGCCCCACTCCTGGATGTCAGGACCCTTGATCTGCGCGGCGGCGGGCGGGTTGCCGGCAACCGCACGGCTCTTGAGCACGGTCATCGCCGCGGCGCCACCGCCGCCTGCGACGGCATTGTCCTTCCAGGTGAAGCCGTCTTTCTCGACCTGGGCCTTGAGGGTCTGGACGGCCGCGGCTTCACCGCCGGAAGTCCACCAGTGCAGCACTTCGACCGTGCCGTTACCGTCAGCGATGGCATTGAGAGGAAACAGGGAGGCGAGAGAAATGACAGCGGCGAGACGCGTGATCGCATTCATCTGAAAAGGACCTTTTCTTTATTGTTGTTATGCAGAGGCAAGTCATGGCTGCTTGCGCTTGCATCGGAGTCTAACCATTGGCTCCAGGCGAGCAGGTAACGAAGGGACGCGCGAATGTCACCATCCTGTGACATTCGCCTCTCACTCCGCAGTGCGCGGCAGGCTGAGGGTGACCCGCAAGCCTCCCTGGCGCAGATTGAGCAGGCTCACCTCGCCGCCGTGGCTGTGGGCGATGTTGCGCGCGATGCCCAGTCCCAGGCCATAGCCCTGCTGCTGGCCGGCCAGGCGAAAGTGCGGCTCGAACACCTGCTCCTGGCGCTGCTCGGGCACGCCGGGGCCCTGATCGTCGACCTGCAGGACGAAGCCGCTGTCGCTGTCGAGGATGCGCAGGTGGGCGCGCTCGCCATACTTGATGGCGTTGTCGATCAGGTTGCCAATGCACCGGCGCAGCGCCAGCGGCTTGCCCGGATAAGGCGCCACGGCGCGGCCTTCGAGGGTCAGGCGCCCGCACCCGAGATAGGCTTCGGCGAGAATCTCCAGCAATTGGTTGAGGTCGACCGGCTCGATATTCTCGTGGATGTCGGTGTCCTTAACGCACTGCAGGGCGCCCTTGACCAGCAGTTCCAGCTCGTCGAGATCGCGGCCGAACCGGGCCTGCAACTGCTCGTCCTCCAGCAGCTCGACGCGCAGGCGCAGGCGCGTGATCGGCGTGCGCAGGTCATGGGAGATCGCGCTGAACAGCTGGCTGCGTTCGGTCAGGTAGCGGCTGATTCGCTCGCGCATGCTGTTGAAGGCGCGCGCCACGTCCGCCACTTCGCTACCGCCCCCTTCACTGGCCGGCGCCACGTCCGCCCCCAGCGACAGTTCCCGGGCGGCACGCGCCAGGCGCTTGAGCGGGCGGCTCTGCCAGTGCACCAGCAGGCCGATGAACAGCAGCAGGAAACCACTGGTGAGCACGATGAAACCCAGCTGCTGGCGCGGCAGGCGCTCGGCTTCAAGGCTGGTGTAGGGCTCGGGCATCAGCGAGGCGATGTACAGCCACTCGCCCTCGCCCAGGCGGATCTGTATCACCAGCACCGGAGGATCGAGCGGCTCAAGGGTCAGCGAGTAATGCGCCCAGGAGCGCGGCAGCTCATCCAGGCGCAGGCCGCTGTTGAAGATGCGCAGCTCCCTGGGGCTGACGAATTCGACCGACACATCGATCTGCTCGCCGAGATGCTCGTGCAGCACCTGCTCGAACACCTCGGTCACCGCCTGCTTGCGCGCGGTGACCGGCAACACTTGCATCTCCAGCGGCTTGTCGTTGAGCGACACCACGAAACGCGTGCCGCCCATACTGCGCAACTGGTCGAGAACCATGGGCCGGTACGCCACGGGCAGTGAACGGAAATAGCTGACGCTGGCGCTCATCGAATGGGCCAGGCTCGCGGCGCTGGCCTGCAAGCCCTGCAACTGGCTGGCGCGCAATTGCGACACCCAGATCAGGCTCGACAGCCCCTGCGCCAGCAGGACCACCAAGAGGGTCAGCAGCAGCATGCGCCCGAGCAGCGAGCGCGGCAGCAGGCGCCAGCGAGGCTCAGGGCGCGGGGATGACATGGGCCGCCAGCAGGTAGCCGCTGCCACGCACGGTGCGGATCAGCCGTGGCGGCTTGTCGATATCGCGCAGGCGCTGGCGCAGGCGGCTGACCGCCATGTCGACGATGCGGTCGAGGGGCATGGGCTCGCGCCCGCGGGTAGCATTGCCGATGGTATCGCGGTCGAGAATCTGCTGGGGATTATCGAGAAACAGCTTGAGCAGAGCGAAGTCCGCGCCCGAGAGGATCACCTCCTCGCCGTCGCGGTGAAACAGCCGGTGGCTGACCGTGTCCAGGCGCCACTCATCGAAGGTCAGCACATCGGTGCTGAGAGGCGCCTGGCCAAACCCGGCCCGGCGCAGCAGGGCCTTGATGCGCGCCTGCAACTCACGGGGACTGAATGGCTTGCCCAGGTAGTCGTCGGCGCCCAGTTCCAGGCCGATCACCCGGTCGGCCTCATCGGAGCTTGCGGTCAGCATGATGATCGGCACCTGCGCCAGGCGTGGATGCTGGCGCACCCAGCGGCACAGGCTGAAGCCGTCTTCGCCGGGCAGCATCACATCGAGGATCACCAGGTCGCACGGCGAAGCCTCCAGCGCCTGGCGAAATCCGTGGCCATCGGCCTCGGCGCGCACTTGAAAGCCCGCGCGGCTGAGGTAGGTGTGCAAGAGTTCGCGAATGTCCTGGTCGTCATCGACCAGCAGGATCGATCTGGCGGCAGTGCTCAAAAATTCCCATCCCCTGGTCGACGCGGGTCTGTTGCCCGCTGTTGCTCCGGCGTCAGTGCTCTGGCTTCAATGCTTTTGCTTCAATGCTCCAGGACATGCTGCAGCGCCACCCCCGCGCCCAGCAGGCCTGAAAATTCGGCGGTGACCAACCACACCGGGATGCCCTCGAAGTAACCGCTCATGCAGCCCTTGTCGGCAAAGCTCTGCGCAAAACCGCTGCGCAGGAACAGCTCGGTGAAGTGCGGGATCACGCCGCCGACAATATACACACCGCCGCGCGCGCCGAGTGTGAGTACATTGTTACCGGCTACGCGGCCGAGAAAACGGCAGAACTGTTCGATGACCGCAAGCGCCACCGGCTCGCCGGCCAACGCGGCATCGGTAACCTGCGCGGGGGTGGTGTGCCTTTCGACTTCGCCGTCCAGCGCGCAGATCGCCTGGTACAAGCGCACCAGCCCGCCACCGCTGAGGACCGTCTCGGCGCTGACATGGCCGATCTGGCTCTGGATCTGCTGGTGGATCGCTACCTCGCGCGCATCGCCCACCGGCAGGTCGACATGCCCGCCCTCCCCTGGCAACGCCAGCCAGCGTTCAGCACCAAGGCGCAGCAGGCTGCCGACGCCCAGCCCTGTGCCAGGCCCGATGACCAGCGCCGGGCGCGCGGGGTCTGCCACGCCAGTGCACACCTGGCGATACTCGCCCTCCTGCAGGCGGGTCATGCCCAGGGCCATCGCGGAAAAGTCATTGATCAGCAGCAGCTGGCCGACCTGGAGCGTCCGGCAGAAGGCCTCGCGGCTCAGGCGCCAATGGCTGTTGGTAAAGCGGAACTCGTCGCCGTCCACCGGGCCAGCCACCGCCAGGCACACCGCCGCCAGGTCCCCGCGGGCGATGCCCTGCTCGTGCAGGTAAGCCTCGATGGCCTGTTCAGGGCAGGGATAATCGGCGGTCGCGAACACCTGCACGGCGTGCAGCGCGTTGCCCCGCCAGAGGGCGAAGCGCGCATTGGTACCACCGATATCACCCACCAGCGCAGCTTTCATTTGAGCGTCTCCAGGCCCGAGGTAAAGGCGCTGGCTCCCTGCTCGGCCGGGCTGAAGGCCATGCGCATGAAGCCGAAGAGTTCGCGGCCACAGCCCAGGTCATTGCCCAGTGGTGCGGCGGGCAGATCGCGGCTGGCCAGTTCCTCGGCCGTCACCCGCACCTGCAGCGTCCCTTCGACGCCGTCCACGCGCACGATATCACCATCTCGCACCCGTGCCAGCGGGCCGCCATCAAATGCTTCCGGGCAGACGTGAATCGCCGCCGGGATCTTGCCCGACGCCCCAGACATCCGCCCGTCGGTGACCAGTGCCACCTTGAAGCCGCGATCCTGCAGCACGCCAAGAAACGGCGTCATCTTGTGCAGCTCTGGCATGCCGTTGCAGCGCGGGCCCTGGAAGCGCATCACTGCCACGAAATCCCGCTCCAGTTCGCCGGCCTTGAAGGCATCGGCCAGCGCCTGCTGGTCATGGAATACCCGTGCCGGTGCCTCCACGATCTGATGCTCAGGCGCCACGGCCGAGACTTTCATCACCCCACGACCCAGGTTGCCTTCCATCACCCGCAGCCCACCCTCGGGCGAGAACGGCCGGGCCACCGGACGCAGGATATTCTCGTCGATGCTTGCGGTGGGTCCATCACGCCAGACCAGCTTGCCGTTGTCGAGGAACGGCTCCTGGGTATAACGACGCAGGCCATGGCCCGCCACGGTGTTGACGTCTTCGTGGAGCAAGCCTGCGTCGAGCAGCTCGCGGATCAGCAAGGCCATGCCGCCGGAGGCCTGGAAGTGGTTGATGTCCGCCTTGCCGTTCGGATAGACGTGGGACAGGGTCGGCACCACCTCCGACAGTTCGGCCATGTCCTGCCAGGTCAGCTGGATGCCAGCGGCCTGGGCGATGGCGGGCATGTGCAGGGTGTGGTTGGTCGAGCCACCCGTGGCATGCAGTGCGACGATGGAATTGACCAGGGACTTCTCGTCGACGATCTCGCCGATCGGCATGAAGTTGCCGCTGGCCTTGGTCATGCGAGTGACCTGCTGCGCCGCTTCGGCGGTCAGGGCATCGCGCAGGGGGGTGTACGGGTTGACGAAGGAGGCGCCCGGCAGGTGCAGGCCCATCACTTCCATCAGCAACTGGTTGGTGTTGGCCGTGCCGTAGAAAGTACAGGTGCCGGGGCTGTGGTAGGACTTCATCTCCGACTCCAGCAGCTCTTCGCGGCTGGCCTTGCCTTCGGCGTAGCGCTGGCGCACGTCGGCCTTTTCCTTGTTGGAAATGCCCGAAGGCATCGGCCCGCCCGGCACGAACAGCATCGGCAGGTGACCGAAACGCAGGGCGCCCATCAGCAGACCCGGAACAATCTTGTCACAAATTCCCAGCATCAACGCCGCGTCGAACATGTTGTGCGACAGGGCGATGGCGGTGGACATCGCGATCACTTCGCGGCTGGCGATGGCCAGCTCCATGCCCGGCTCGCCTTGCGTCACGCCATCGCACATGGCCGGCACGCCGCCGGCGAACTGCCCGACCGAGCCGATCTCGCGCAGCGCGTGCTTGATCTGCTCGGGAAAATGCTGGTATGGCTGGTGGGCCGAAAGCATGTCGTTGTACGCCGAGACGATGGCGACGTTGGCCGCGTTCATCAGGCGCAGGCTCTGCTTGTCATCGGCCCCGCAGCCGGCGACGCCGTGGGCGAAGTTGGCGCATTGCAGCTGGGCGCGCATGGGTCCATCGCTGGCCGCGCCGCGTATCAGCTGAAGGTAGCGTTCACGGGTGGGACGGCTGCGGGCGATCAGCCGTTCGGTGACCTCAAGGATGCGCGGATGCATGTACTGGACTCCAGGCTAGCGGTGGGGCGATCTCTGCAGGCGTTTCCCTTCCAAACGATTGCGTCCTAGGCTCATGAGAAGCCAGGAAAGCAGCGAGTGGAGCGGCCCGGCCGATCGCTCGTTGTAGATTAAACAAAATACTGCCATTAAAAAGGCTTGTTTTCTATCTCATTGGGAATAATCTTGTAATTCCAACAACAAAACCGTTTCAGTGAAGCTGTTTTCTTTTGCCACGGACTTCACCCGGCCAGAGGTAACGCCATGACCCTTCGTATTGCCATCAACGGATTCGGCCGCATCGGACGCAACGTCCTGCGGGCACTCTATACCCAAGGCTACCGCCAGGACCTGCAGGTCGTTGCCATCAACGACCTGGGCGACAGCGCCATGAACGCCCACCTGCTCAAGCATGACAGCGTGCACGGCGCCTTCGACGCCAGCGTCGAGGCCGACCACGAAAGCCTGACGGTCAACGGTGACCGTATCGCGGTCAGTGCCATCCGCAGCCCTGCCGAACTGCCCTGGAAGGCGTTGGCAATCGATGTGGTGTTCGAGTGTACAGGGCTGTTCACCGAGCGCAGCAAGGCGGCTGCGCACCTCACGGCCGGCGCGGGCAAGGTGATTATCTCCGCACCCGCCAAGGGCGCCGATGCCACGGTGGTCTATGGCGTCAACCACGATACCCTGCGGGCTTCCCACCAGATCATCTCCAGCGCCTCGTGCACCACCAACTGCCTGGCCCCGCTGGCTCAGGTGCTGCACCGCGAGTACGGCATCGAGCAGGGTCTGATGACCACGATCCACGCCTACACCAACGACCAGAACCTGACCGACGTCTACCACAGCGACCCCTACCGGGCGCGCTCGGCGACCCAGTCGATGATCCCCAGCAAGACCGGCGCTGCCGAAGCGGTAGGCCTGGTGCTGCCGGAGCTGGCCGGCAAGCTGACCGGGATGGCCGTGCGCGTACCGGTGATCAACGTGTCGCTGGTCGACCTGACCGTCAACCTGCGGCGCGAGGTGACCAGCGAGGAGGTGAACACCCTGTTCCTGGACGCCAGCCGACATTCCCGCGTACTGGGCTATAACGCCTTGCCGCTGGTGTCCTGCGACTTCAACCACAATCCGCTTTCGTCGATCTTCGACGCCAACCACACCCGCGCCAACGGCCGCATGCTCAAGGTGCTGGCCTGGTATGACAACGAGTGGGGGTTCTCGAACCGGATGCTGGACAACTGCCTGGCGCTCTGCAACGCCCGTTGAATCTGCTTGACCGCGGGCACGGATGATAAGCATTATCATTCGCTTGCCCTCGGTCAGGTATTCCCGTGAGTCAGTCCCGGTTCGACACAGTCTTCATCAACCAGCGCCTGAGCCTGCTGCGCACGCTGCAGCGCATGGTCGACAATCCCAGCACGGCCGAGGACCTGCTGCAGGAAACCTACCTGCGTGTCACCCGGGCCTTGGGCGAGCGGCCGGTCGAGCACCTGGAGCCGTTCGTCTTCCAGACCGCGCGCAACCTGGCACTGGACCATCTGCGCGCGCGCCGAGCGCAGGCCCGCACGTTGCTCGACGATGTGCCCGAGCAGGTGCTGCACAACGTTGCGGCCCCCCTGGGCAGCAGCGAAGATGCCGCCCATGCCGAACAATTGCTCAAGCACCTGAGCGTCAGCCTCGGCCAGCTGAGCCAGCGCCAGCAGCGCATTTTCATCCTCAGCCGCCTGCATGGCGCCAGCTATCTGGAAATTGCCGATCAACTGAAGGTCTCGGCCAGCACGGTGCAGAAGGAACTGAAGCTGATCATGGCGATCTGCCTGGGAGTGGCCGAGCGCCTCAGGTGATGCGACTCCCCGACACATGGTGTGGCAAAACGCTTGCCTTGCCCCGGCGCAGCCTTGATGATTTCGGAAAAAACACCCCTCGCAAGGATCCTCCGTGACCCAACGCTCTGCCCCTCGCCCGTCACCCGCCGGGCCTGACGCCCGCGCCCGGGCCATGGACGAGGCGCAGGACTGGCTGATCCGCCTGCAATGCGCCGACGCTTGCGACACCATGGCCTTCGAAGCCTGGCTCGAGGCAGACCCGGCCAACGCCAGCGCCTATGTCGAGGCCGAAGCCTTGTGGAACGGCACGTCGCTGCGCCATAGCGCCGAGCACCTCGAGCAACGCCGCCGCACCTCGGCGCGCGGGCGACTTCGCAGCCATTGGAAACCCTTGGCGACTGCCGCAGTGCTGCTCGTGGGGCTGCTGACCTTCGGCAATCTGCCGGTGCGTCTGCTGGCCGATCACCTGACTGTGGTCGGTGAGCGCCAGCGTCTGCAACTGGAGGATGGCTCCAGGGTGCTGCTCAATACCGATTCGGCGTTTGCCAGCGATCTCAAGGGCGGACAGCGGACTGCGCGCCTGTTGCAGGGCGAGGCATACTTCGAAGTCGCAGGTGGCAGCCAACGGCCGCTTGAAGTGGAAGCCGGGCCCGTCCGGGCCGAGGTGCGCGACACCGACTTTGCCGTGCGCTACCTCGATGGCGAAGCCCAGGTACGGGTGCGCCGCGGCGACGTCGACCTGCGCTCGTCCAGCGACCAGCACATCCGCCTGAGCGCTGGCGACAGCATCAGTGTCGGCCCCAAGGGCTTCAGTGCGCGTGGGCGCCTGGACGCGAACAAGGACCTGGCCTGGGTCGACGGTCGCCTGGTGTTCGAGGACTGTCCGTTGAACCAGGTACTGGCCGAAGTGCGGCGCTACTACCCCGGCTGGATCATCAACCGCAATGCGCAGCTGGGTCAGGTGGCGGTGACCGGCAACTACCGTCTCGACCAGCCGCTGGAAACCCTGCGCGCACTGGCCAACATCACCTCGGCGCGACTGCACGAGTACCCCGCCGTGGTCATCCTCAACTGACCTGAAGTTTTTTTACGCGATCGCGGTACCCCGCTCGTCTCGTTATAGCCAATGCAACTGATTCTCGTTTTTGATCAGGCATTACCTATAACAAAGCGCGACAGGGAGCCCCCGCCGATGCCAACAGGTACAACCCGCCAGTCCCCTTCCATCGACCGTCCGAGCCAGCGTTGCAGCTTGTCCCTGCTGACGCTGGCGCTGCTCGCCAGCAGCGCGTTCAGCTTGCCGGCATTGGCTGCCGAGCCCGCCCAGGCGAGCAGCCCGCGGATGGGGGATTACCGTTTTGCAATCACCCAACGGCCGCTGGTCGAGGCCGTCAATGCCTTCACCCAGGTCACGGGCTGGCAGGTCGGCTTCCCGGCCGACCTCGCCCAGGGCGTGTCATCGCCGGGCGTGCAGGGTTCGCTGGCACCGGAGCGGGCCCTGCGTCGACTGTTGCAAGGCACGGGGCTGGGTTATCGCATGATCGGCAATGGCAATGTGGTGCTGGAACGCCAGCTGGCGGGCAGCACCATCGCCCTGCAGCAGGTCACTGTCAGCGCTACCCGCAGCGCCCAGGACGTCAGCCAGGTACCGAGCACCGTGTCGGTGCAGACCCGCGAACAGCTCGACCGCCAGAACGTCAACACTATCCAGGAGCTGGTGCGCTACGAGCCGGGTGTATCGGTCGGCGGCACAGGCCAGCGCAGCGGCCTGAACGGCTACAACATCCGCGGTATCGACGGCGAGCGCGTGCTCACCCAGGTCGATGGCGTGGCCATACCCGACAGCTTCTTCTACGGCCCCTACGCCCAGACGCAGCGCAACTACGTCGACCCGGAGATCGTCAAGCGCGTGGAAATCCTGCGGGGCCCGGCATCGGTGCTCTACGGCAGCAACGCCATCGGCGGTGCGGTGAGCTATTTCACCCTCGACCCGGAGGATATCATCAAGCCAGGCAAGGACGTGGGCGCACGCCTGAAAACCGGCTACAGCTCGGCCGATGAAAGCTGGCTGACCTCCGCCACCGTCGCCGGCCGCCAGGGCGACTTCGATGGCCTGCTGCACTTGAGCCAGCGCAACGGCCACGAGACCGAATCCTAC
This sequence comes from Pseudomonas fluorescens, assembly GCF_902498185.1. GTDB lineage: Bacteria > Pseudomonadota > Gammaproteobacteria > Pseudomonadales > Pseudomonadaceae > Aquipseudomonas > Aquipseudomonas fluorescens_BS. Next base: position 225,973 of record NZ_CABVIX010000003.1, read on the forward strand.
GGCGAGCACAGCGGCGACGGCCTGTCGCGCACCGAGGCGAACCCAGCGGATGGGCGCACCACCAACGTGCTGGCCAAGCTTGGTTGGAGCTACGCCGATGATGCGCGCCTGGGTTTCACCTATGAGCGTTACAAGGATGACCGTGAGCAGAATCTGTTGAGTGCGGTGGGCGGGCCGTTCACCGGTGGCCGCGGACTGGGCTTCTATCAGGCCCGTACCAGCGATGACACGGTCAGCCGCGAGCGTTTTGGCATCAACCATGAATTTGGCCTCGACTCGCTGTTGGCCGACCACGTCAAGTGGAGCCTGAACTACCAGATTGCCAAGACCGACCAGCACACTGAAGAAATCTATTCCCCGTTCACCCGCACGGTGCTGCGCACTCGCGATACGGCCTACAAGGATCGCCAATGGGTATTCGACGCCCAATTGGACAAGGCCTTCAGCGTGGGCGCCACCGATCACCTGCTGACCTACGGCACGACGCTCAAGCACCAGAAGGTCACTGGCTCGCGCAGCGGCACCGGCACCTGCCTGGCCGTAGGCGTGGGCTGCCCTGCGATCGGTGCTGATCGACCGGCCGACGGCCAGGCCCTGGTCAGCGACTTCCCGGACCCGACCATCAACACCTACAGCCTGTTCGCGCAGGACGAGATCCGCTGGCACAGCTGGACCTTCCTGCCTGGCGCGCGCTACGACTACACGCGCCTGGAGCCGAAGATGACCGACGCGTTCCTGCGAGGGCTGCAGGGCTCTTCGGGCACCGCCACCGCCATCGACGACTCGGACAAGAAATGGCACCGCATCTCGCCAAAGCTCGGCGTGACCTACGCATTCAATGACCATTACACCGGGTACGGCCAGTACGCCGAAGGCTTCCGCACCCCGACCGCCAAATCGATGTACGGACGCTTCGAGAACCCGACCCTCGGTTACCGCGTCGAGGGCAATCCAGGGCTTGAGCCGGAAAAGAGCAAGACCTACGAGACGGGCCTGCGCGGCAACTTCGACGCCGGCAACTTCGACGTGGCGGTGTTCTACAACAAATACCGCGACTTCATCGACGAGGACGCCGTGCAATCGGCCAATCTGGAATCGACCTTCCGGGCCAACAACATCAAGCACGCCACCATCAAGGGTGCCGAATTCAAGGGACGCCTGAATCTCGACCACTTCGGGGCGCCGCAGGGCCTGTATACCCAGGGCTCGATCGCCTATGCCCATGGCCGCAACGATGACAATGGCCAGCCGCTCAATACCGTCAACCCGCTGACCGCCGTGGTCGGACTGGGCTATGCGCAGCAGCACTACGGTGGCCTGCTGAGCTGGACCCTGGTCAAGCGCAAGAACCGAGTCGACGACACCACCTTCTTCGCGCCCGACGGCAGCAGCAGCCAGTTCCGCACCCCTGGCTACGGCGTGCTCGACCTGACCGGCTATTACCAGGTGACTGACGGCCTCACCGTCAACGCCGGCCTCTACAACCTCACCGACAAGAAATACTGGCAGTGGGATTCGGTGCGTGGCTACGACGGCCAGGGTGAGGCGGGTGTGACCCAACCCGCCAATCTCGACCGCCTGACCATGCCGGGCCGCAACTTCGCGGTGAATGTGGTGTGGGATATCTGACGCCTTGTGCCTGAGGGGAGGTTTTTTTACTGCCGCCCCTACCCTTCTTCGTCTTGTTACAAGACCCGACCATTTTCCAAGGACCGATCATGCCGACACCCACCCTCCTGCGCTCCCAACGCCTGAACCAGCTGACCCACGCCCCGCACAGCGAACTGGATGCCTTGGTCAGGTCCCACGCGCCTTTCGATACCCGCGAAAGCTTTGCCCGTTTCGTGGTCGCCCAGTATCTGTTCCAGGCCGAGCTGCAGGCGTTGTACACCGACCCGCGGCTGATCGCCATTGTCCCTGACCTGGCCCAGCGTTGCCGGGCCGAACAGGCCCGCCTGGACCTCGCCGACCTCGACACCGATGTGCCCGTCGCCGTGCCTGGCGCTCTTCAAGACCCCAGCCTGGGTGAGGCGCTGGGCTGGATCTTCGTCTCCGAAGGCTCCAAACTGGGCGCTGCGTTTCTGATCAAGCGTGCCGTCGGCCTGGGTCTGTCGGACAGCTTCGGCGCGCGTCACCTGGGCGAACCGGCCGGTGGCCGTGCGCAGGGCTGGAAGCAGTTCACCCGCATTCTCGACAGCCTGGAGTTGAACCCCGAGGAGCACGCCGCTGCCGAACAGGGTGCGGTGGCCGCCTTCGAGCGTTTCACCGAGCTGCTCAAGCATGCCTACGCAGCGAACGCCGAGCTTGTCTGATACTCGCCCGGCCGTCCCTTTGGGCGGCCGACCCTGAACAACCTGTCCAAGCGCCCATGACCCGACCAGCCGCCTCCAAACTGTCCCGTCTGCTGTTCGCTCTGCTGGCCTATGTCAGCCTGGGGATAGGCCTTGTCGCCATCGTCATTCCAGGACTGCCTACCACCGAGTTCATCCTTCTTGCCGCCTGGGCCGCGACGCGCAGCTCGCCACGTCTGAGCGCCTGGCTCGAGAACCACAGGCTGTTCGGGCCGATCCTGTACAACTGGCGCAACGGCAAGATCATCCAGCGCCGGGCGAAGGTCAGCGCCACCCTGAGCATGCTGTTCTGCGCGGGCGTGATGCTGGTGTTTCTCGACCACCGCTGGCCGGTGTTCCTGGCAATGGGCGGCATGGCCATGGGCAACCTGTGGATCTGGTCGCGTCCCGAGCGAATACCCGCCGTCTCCCCGCCGAACGGCAGCAGCAGGCCTAAGCCTGCCGCGGGCCTATAACCGCAGCCCCCCCGAATACAATCCATACGCCGCCACCCCCGCCCCTGCCAGCACCGCAGCGAAGATCACTTTTTCCCACCTTGTGAACAACGCCTCGCCCCGCTCACGCTTGGCCCGGGCGAACAGGATCACTCCAGGCGCATACAGCAACGCCGAGAGCAGCAGGTACTTGAGCCCGCCGGCGTACAGCAGCCACAACGCATAGAGCAGTGCCACTCCTGCCACCAGCAGGTCCTTGCGCCGCGCGCCCGGCTGCCCGGCATAGTCCTCGCCACGCATCGCCAGCAACACGGCATAGGCGGCAGACCAGAAATACGGCACCAGGATCATCGATGACGCCAGGTAGATCAGGCTGGTGTAGGTGCCGGCCGAGACCAGGGTAATCAGCAGGAAACCCTGGATCATGCTGTTGGTCAGCCACAGCGCATTCACCGGCACGTGGTTGCCGTTCTCGCGGGTGAGAAAACGCGGCATGGTCTTGTCCTTGGCCGTGGCGAAGAGGATTTCGGCGCACAGCAGCGCCCAGGACAGCAACGCGCCCAACAGCGACACGCCAAGCCCGACACTGATCAGCAAGGCGCCCCATGGCCCGACGATATGCTCGAGCACCGCCGCCAGCGACGGGTTCTGCAGCCCCGCCAGCTCTGGCTGGGTCATGACCCCCAGTGACAACACGTTGACCAGCACCAGCAACGCGAGCACGCCGAGAAACCCGATCACCGTGGCCTTGCCGACATCCGAGCGCCGCTCCGCGCGCCCCGAGTACACGCTGGCGCCCTCGATGCCGATGAACACGAACACCGTCACCAGCATCATGTTGCGCACCTGCTCCAGCACGCTGCCGAACGCGGGGTTGCCCAGCCCCCAGATATCCCGGGTGAAGATATCGACGCGAAAGGCGAAGGCGGCAATGACGATGAAGATCAGCAGCGGCACCACCTTGGCGATGGTGGTCACCAGGTTGATGAACGCCGCCTCCTTGATGCCCCGCAGTACGACGAAGTGCACAGACCACAGCAGCAACGAGGCGCAACCGATGGCCAAGGGCGTGTTGCCCTCGCCAAACGCCGGGAAGTAGAAGCCCAGGGTGCTGAACAGCAGCACGAAGTAGCCGACGTTGCCCAGCCAGGCGCTGATCCAGTAGCCCCAGGCTGACGAAAACCCCATGTACTCGCCGAAACCTGCCTTGGCGTAGGCGTACACCCCGGAGTCGAGGCCGGGCTTGCGGTTGGCCAGGGTCTGGAAGACGAAGGCCAGCGCCAGCATGCCAACCGCTGTGATGCACCAGCCGATCAGCACGGCGCCAGCGTCGGCCCGTGCCGCCATGTTCTGCGGCAGTGAAAAGATCCCGCCACCGATCATCGACCCGACAACCAGCGCTATCAGCGCGCCGAGACGCAGCTTCTGTCCAGACGTGTTCATGAGCCTCCCTATCCAGGTATGCCGCCTCTACAAAACAATCTGCCGCGTCCAACTTTCCTTTACTTGTTATCAGCTGAAGAAATTAAACAACCCCTTCCTAATAGCCGACTTATCTATGAGTGTTTTTTCATCTAGCAGGCAATTGTGGCCGAATTTGAAGCAGCCGTTACAACAGGGAGCTTTTGTCGGCAAAAAGTTGCGAATCCTTCAGAAACTACTAGCTTCAAAGCTCGCAGGCCACACGGAGCGCCTACTCCGAAAAGATGTGGAGATGCCAGCCTCTATGGCTTGCAGCACTACCGTCGGCACTCTCCGGGAGTTTCATGAAGCCATCTTCATGACGTCGTGAACTGATTCGAATCAGCGAATGACCAAAGCGTCGGATCTACTCTGGCGTCAACACTCTCCTGGCATGGAGTTAACCAATGTCTGACTCTCCCGGAAAACTGAAGTTGGGTGCACTGGTTGCACTTGTCGTCGGCTCGATGATCGGTGGTGGAATATTCTCGCTGCCACAAAACATGGCGGCCAGCGCGGGCGTTGGCGCGGTGCTGATCGGCTGGGGCATCACAGCGGTCGGCATGTTGACCCTGGCCTTCGTGTTCCAGACATTGGCCAACCGCAAGCCTGACCTGGACGGCGGTGTCTACGCCTACGCCAAGGCGGGTTTCGGCGACTACATGGGTTTCTCATCGGCCTGGGGCTACTGGATCAGCGCCTGGCTGGGCAACGTCGGCTACTTCGTGCTGCTGTTCAGCACGCTGGGCTATTTCTTCCCGGTGTTCGGCCAGGGCAATACCCTGGCTGCGGTGGTCGGCGCCTCGCTGCTGCTCTGGGGGGTGCACTTCCTGGTGTTGCGGGGCATCAAGGAGGCGGCGTTCATCAACCTGGTCACCACCGTCGCCAAGGTGGTGCCGCTTGTCCTGTTCGCACTGATCTGCCTCTTCGCCTTCCGGCTCGATATCTTCACCGCCGATATCTGGGCAGTCGGCACGCCGGAGCTGGGCAGCGTGATGAACCAGGTGCGCAACATGATGCTGGTCACCGTATGGGTGTTCATCGGCATCGAGGGCGCGAGCATCTTCTCCTCGCGCGCCGAAAAGCGCTCCGACGTGGGCAAGGCCACGGTCATCGGCTTCATCACCGTGCTGTTGTTCCTGGTACTGGTCAACGTGCTGTCGCTGGGTGTAATGACCCAGCCGGAACTCGCCGGGCTGCAGAACCCGTCGATGGCGGCGGTGCTGGAGCATGTGGTCGGCCACTGGGGCGCGGTACTGATCAGCGTCGGGCTGATCATCTCGCTGCTGGGCGCGCTGCTGTCGTGGGTGCTGCTGTGCGCGGAGATCATGTTCGCAGCCGCCAAGGACCACACCATGCCGGAGTTTCTGCGCCGCGAGAACGCCAACCAGGTGCCGTCCAATGCCCTGTGGCTGACCAACGCCATGGTGCAGATATTCCTGGTGATCACGCTGTTCTCCAACAGCACCTATCTGTCGCTGATCTACCTCGCCACCTCGATGATCCTGGTGCCCTACCTGTGGTCGGCCGGCTATGCCCTGTTGTTGGCGGTGCGTGGCGAGACCTACGAAACGGCCTTCGCCGAGCGGCGCAAGGACCTGTTCGTCGCCGGCATCGCGCTGGTCTACGCGATCTGGCTGCTGTACGCCGGCGGCGTCAAGTACCTGCTGCTGTCGGCCCTGCTCTACGCCCCTGGCGCCATCCTGTTCGCCAAGGCCAAGCGCGAGCTCGGGCAACCGGTGTTCACCCCCATGGAGAAGCTGATCTTCGCTGGCGTCGTGGTTGGCGCCCTGGTGGCGGCCTACGGCCTGTATGACGGTTTCCTGACCCTGTGATCCTGTGTTTCACACACATTGGAGGAAAGAACCATGTCCGCGGAAAAAGTGAAGTACGGCGTGTACTCCGAAGCCGGAAAGCTGCGCAAGGTGATGGTCTGCTCGCCAGGGCTCGCTCACCAGCGCCTTACCCCGAGCAACTGCGACGAGCTGCTGTTCGACGACGTGATCTGGGTCAACCAGGCCAAGCGCGACCATTTCGACTTCGTTACCAAGATGCGCGAGCGTGGCATCGACGTGATGGAGATGCACAACCTGCTGACCGAGACCGTGCAGCATCCCGATGCGCTCAAGTGGATCCTGGACCGCAAGATCACTGCGGACACCGTCGGCCTCGGCCTCACCAACGAGGTGCGCAGCTGGCTCGAAGGCTTGCCGCCGCGCCAGCTGGCGGAGTTTCTGATCGGCGGCGTGGCAGGCCAGGACCTGCCCGTCAGTGAGGGCGCAGAAGTGGTCAAGATGTACAACGACTATCTCGGCCATTCCAGCTTTATCCTGCCGCCCCTGCCCAACACCCAATTTACCCGCGACACCACCTGCTGGATCTACGGTGGCGTGACGCTCAACCCCATGTACTGGCCAGCGCGGCGCCAGGAAACCCTGCTCACCAGCGCCATCTACAAGTTTCATCCGCAGTTCACCGAGGCCCAGTTCGAGGTCTGGTACGGCGACCCCGACAAGGATCACGGCCAGGCCACGCTAGAAGGCGGTGACGTCATGCCGATCGGCAATGGCGTGGTGCTGATCGGCATGGGCGAACGGACCTCGCGCCAGGCAATCGGCCAACTTGCACAGTCATTGTTCGCCAAGGGTGCGGTGGAAAAAGTGGTGGTTGCCGGCCTGCCCAAATCCCGCGCGGCCATGCACCTGGACACCGTGTTCAGCTTCTGCGACCGCGACCTGGTCACGGTCTTCCCCGAAGTGGTCCGCGAGATCGTGCCCTTCATCATTCGTCCCGACGAGAGCAAGCCCTACGGCATCGATGTGCGCCGCGAGCACACGTCGTTCATCGAAGTGGTCGCCGAGGTGCTCGGGCTTAAGCAACTGCGCGTGGTTGAAACCGGCGGCAACAGTTTCGCCGCCGAGCGCGAGCAATGGGACGACGGCAACAACGTGGTGGCGGTGGAGCCGGGCGTGGTCATCGGCTACGACCGCAACACCTACACCAATACCCTGCTGCGCAAGGCCGGGATCGAGGTCATCACCATCAGTGCCGGCGAACTCGGGCGAGGCCGTGGCGGCGGTCACTGCATGACCTGCCCGATTGTCCGCGACCCGATCGACTACTAGGAGAGCCATCATGGCGTTCAACATCCATAACCGTAACCTGCTCACGCTCGAACACCACACCAACCGTGAGCTGCGTTACCTGCTGGACCTGTCCCGGGACCTGAAGCGGGCCAAGTACACCGGCACCGAGCAGCAGCACCTCAAGGGCAACAACATTGCCCTCATCTTCGAGAAGACCTCGACCCGCACCCGCTGCGCCTTCGAGGTCGCCGCCTATGACCAGGGCGCCAACGTCACCTACATCGATCCGGGCTCGTCGCAGATAGGTCACAAGGAAAGCATGAAGGACACCGCCCGGGTGCTCGGGCGCATGTACGACGCCATCGAGTACCGTGGCTTCAAGCAGGAGATCGTCGAAGAACTGGCCAAGTACGCAGGTGTCCCGGTGTTCAACGGGCTGACCGACGAATACCACCCCACCCAGATGATCGCCGACGTGCTGACCATGCGTGAGCACAGCGACAAGCCGCTGCACGACATCAGCTACGCCTACCTTGGCGACGCACGCAACAACATGGGCAACTCGCTGCTGCTGATCGGCGCCAAGCTCGGCATGGACGTACGCATTGCCGCGCCCAAGGCATTGTGGCCCCATGACGACCTGGTCAAGCGCTGCAACACATACGCCGAGGAAAGCGGCGCCCGCATCACCCTGACAGAAGACCCCAAAGCGGCGGTCAAGGACGTGGACTTCATTCACACAGACGTCTGGGTGTCGATGGGCGAGCCCGTCGAGGCCTGGGGCGAACGCATCCAGCAGCTGCTGCCCTACCAGGTAAACGCGGACTTGATGAAGGCCAGTGGCAACCCGAGGACCAAGTTCATGCACTGCCTGCCGGCGTTCCACAATGCCGAGACCAAGGTGGGCAAGCAGATTGCCGAGCAGTACCCGAACCTGGCCAATGGCATCGAAGTGACCGACGACGTGTTCGAATCGCCCGCCTGTATTGCCTTCGAGCAGGCGGAAAATCGCATGCACACGATCAAGGCGATCCTGGTGTCGACCCTGGCTGATCTTTGACTACAGCCGTCGCCGGGGGGATTTCGAACCCTGTGGGAGCCCTCAACTTCTGAAGGACATTCATCATGCGTATCGTTGTAGCTTTGGGTGGCAACGCCCTGCTGCGCCGCGGCGAGCCGATGACGGCCGAGAACCAGCGGGCCAATATCCGTGTCGCCTGCGAACAGATCGCCAGGATCCATCCCGGCAACGAGTTGGTCATCGCCCACGGCAACGGTCCCCAGGTTGGCCTGCTGTCGCTGCAGGCGCAGTCCTACAAACCCGAAGAGGCCTATCCGCTGGATGTGCTCGGCGCCGAGACCGAAGGCATGATCGGCTACATGATCGAACAGGAGCTGGGCAACCTCCTCGCGTTCGAAGTGCCCTTCGCCACCCTGCTCACCCAGGTCGAAGTGGATGCCAACGATCCGGCCTTCAAGGACCCGACCAAGTTCATCGGCCCGGTCTATGCAAAGGAAGAGGCCGAGCGCCTGGCCAAGGAGAAGGGCTGGGTGGTCAAGCCCGACGGCGACAAGTACCGCCGCGTCGTGGCCAGCCCCAAGCCACGGCGCATCTTCGAGATCCGCCCGATCACCTGGCTGCTGGAAAAGGGCAGCGTGGTGATCTGCGCGGGCGGCGGTGGCATCCCGACCATGTACGATCCTGAGCGCAAACGGACCCTGCAAGGCATCGAGGCGGTGATCGACAAGGACCTCTGTTCCGCGCTGCTGGCCGAGCAGCTCGACGCCGACCTGCTGGTGATCGCCACCGACGTCAACGCCGCCTTCATCGACTATGGCAAGTCCAGCCAGAAGGCCATTGCCCAGGCTCACCCGGACGAGCTGGAAAAACTCGGCTTCGCAGCCGGATCCATGGGTCCCAAGGTGCAGGCAGCCTGTGGCTTTGCCCGCAACACCGGCAAGGTCGCGGTAATCGGCTCGCTGCCGGACATAGAAGAGATCGTCAAGGGCACCGCTGGCACTCGGATCAATACTGCCCGGGCCGGTATCAGTTACCGTTGAGTCTGTTCAATCTGCGGAGTATCACATCATGGCCCAGTTCGAACCCGGACACCTGCACATCGAGCGTCATGCGCTGAGCAAGGGCGACCATAGCTACAACCTGCGCATCGACTATGAAGTCCTGCAGGATCCCAAGGAGGGCAAAGGCATGCAGTTTCGCCTGCATGGCTCGGTGGAGAACAAGGACGTCGACGAAAGCTTCTTCCTGGCCAAGGACCAGGCCTTCGACTTCGCCCGCCACGCCACCCGCATCGCCCAGAAACACGGCCTGCCCAAGACCGCCAGCATTGGCTCGATGCACAAGTATTACGACGAGATGTTCGAGGATGTGCGCAAGCAGCTGGACGTCAAGTCCGGCGACCCGGTGAAGCCAGAGCACCTTTAGCGGCAAGCAAGAGCAAGAGCGGGCGCGTACTGCTTTCTCTTGCGGCTTGTAGCTTGCAGCTTGTAGCTTTGAGCCCCCCCAGAGAGCTCGGCTGCAGATCAGATGCGTATTCATGTCAGCTTCATCGACCGAGTCGGCATTACCCAGGAAGTACTGGCGCTGCTCGGCGCGCGCAATCTCAACCTGGACGCCGTCGAAATGGTGCCGCCCAACGTCTATATCGACGCGCCCACCCTGAGCCCGGCGGTGCTCGAAGAACTGCACGACGCGCTGTTCGATGTCCAGGGCGTGCAGTCGGTGGAGGTGGTCGACATCCTGCCCGGCCAGCGCCGTCACCTGCAACTCGATGCCTTGCTCGCGGCCATGAGCGATCCGGTGCTGGCCGTGGACAGCGCCGGCACCGTGCTGCTGGCCAATCCGGCATTGATCGCCCTGTGCGGGCGTGAGTCGGCGGGGCGCTCGGTGGGCGAGCTGTTCGCCGACCCAGGGTTGCTGCAGGCGCTGCGTGACAATGGTTTCCACCTGCCGATGCGCGAGATGCAGCTCAACGGCCAGAGCCTGCTGCTCGACGCCACGCCGATTACCAACGCTGGGGGGCTGCTGACTTTATACCCGCCCAATCGCATGGGCGAACGGCTGTCGGCGCTGCATCACGATCACGCTGAAGGCTTCGACTCGCTGCTGGGCGAATCGCCGGCCATCCGTACCTTGAAGGCTCGCGCCCTGCGCGTCGCCGCGCTCGACGCCCCCCTGCTGATTCATGGCGAAACCGGTACCGGCAAGGAGCTGGTCGCCCGCGCCTGCCATGCCATCAGCAGCCGGCATGCCGCGCCCTTTCTCGCATTGAACTGCGCGGCGCTGCCAGAGAGTCTGGCCGAGAGCGAGCTGTTCGGCTATGCCCCGGGTGCCTTCACCGGTGCCCAGCGCGGCGGCAAGCCGGGGCTCATGGAGCTGGCCAACCAGGGCACGGTGTTCCTAGACGAGATTGGCGAGATGTCGCCCTACCTGCAGGCCAAGCTGCTGCGCTTTCTCAGCGATGGCAGCTTTCGCCGGGTGGGCGGCGACCGTGAGGTCAAGGTCGATGTGCGCATCCTCAGCGCCACCCACCGTGACCTGGAAAAAATGGTCGCCGAAGGCACTTTCCGCGAAGACCTCTTCTACCGCCTGAACGTACTGAACCTGCAGGTCCCTCCCCTGCGCCAACGCGGCCAGGACATCCTGCTGCTGGCGCAGCGGTTCATGCAGCAGGCCTGCACGCAGATCCAGCGCCCGCTCTGCCGCCTGGCGCCGGGCGTGCATTCTGCCCTGCTGGGCAATCCGTGGCCGGGCAATGTGCGTCAGTTGCAGAACGTGATCTTCCGCGCCGCCGCCATCTGCGAGACCAACCTGGTGGATATCGGTGACCTGGATATCGCCGGTACGTCGGTAGCGCGAGGCCAGGATGGCGAAGTGTCGAGTCTCGAACTCGCGGTGGAGGGCTTCGAGCGCGAGTTGCTGCAACGGCTCTACGTGAGTTACCCCTCGACGCGGCAACTGGCCGGCCGCCTGCAGACATCGCATTCCGCGATCGCCCATCGTCTGCGCAAATACGGCATCCCAGCAAAATCCTGAGCGAGCACGTATTGAAATCGATACGTCGTATTGGTTTCGATACAGAGCGTTTTCAGCGCCGCTGCGCAAGCCTCTGCTCCCCATCCGCCTTTATGTTCGCGAGAACGCTGTAGCGTTTTCGTTACACCTCTACGCTTACCGTTTACCTCAAAAGCCCGCAATAGCCCGATTTCACAGGGAATTTCGCACATGGCCGCGTTATTGCTTGGGATATCGCCATCAAGCGCGCGAAACCCTGTCGCGCCTACCTGCGTTCCCTTGAGGACTTTCCATGAGCGAGTTGCATTACACCGAAGATCACGAATGGCTGCGCGTCGAATCCGATGGCAGCGTCACCGTGGGCATCACCGCCTTCGCCCAGAACGCCCTGGGCGACGTGGTATTCGTGCAACTGCCTGACTTGCAGCACTACGAGCAGGGCGCTGAAGTGTCGACCGTCGAGTCGGTCAAGGCCGCCAGCGGCGTGTACATGCCACTGGCCGGTGAAGTGGTCGCGGTCAACGAACAGCTCGACAGCAACCCCGAGCTGGTCAACGAGGACCCGCTGGGCGAAGGCTGGTTCCTGCGCTTCATCCCGGCCGATGCCGATGCCGTGGCCAGGCTCCTCGACCAGGATGCCTACGACCGCCTGATCAAAGCCAACGCCGACGCCTGAGGATCCGCCATGACCACCATCAACCTTGGCACCGCCAACGAATTCATCGCCCGTCACATCGGCCCGCGCGCGGGCGACGAGCAGAGCATGCTGGCGACCCTGGGCTTCGAGACCCTCGATGCCATGACCGCCGCCGTCATTCCCGACAGCATCAAGGGCACCAGCGTGCTGGAGCTCGGCGATGGCCAGAGCGAAGCCGATGCCCTGGCCTCGCTCAAGGCCATCGCCGGCCAGAACCAGTTGTTCAAGAGCTTCATCGGCCAGGGCTACTACAACTGTCACACCCCGGCACCGATCCTGCGCAACCTGCTGGAAAACCCAGCCTGGTACACCGCCTACACGCCCTACCAGCCTGAGATTTCCCAGGGTCGCCTCGAAGCACTGCTCAATTTCCAGACCCTGATCAGCGACCTGACCGGGTTGCCCATCGCCAATGCCTCGCTGCTCGACGAAGCCACCGCAGCCGCCGAGGCCATGACTTTCTGCAAGCGTCTGAGCAAGAACAAGAACAGCCACGCATTCTTCGCCTCCAGCCACTGCCACCCACAGACCCTCGACGTGCTGCGCACCCGCGCCGAGCCGCTGGGTATCGAGGTGGTAGTGGGCGACGAGCATACGTTGACCGACACCGGCGCGTTCTTTGGCGCACTGCTGCAATACCCAGCCAGTGGCGGCGAGGTGTTCGACTACCGCTCGCTGGTCGAGCGCTTCCACGCCAGCAACGCCCTGGTTGCCGTCGCTGCCGACCTGCTGGCACTGACCTTGCTGACCCCGCCCGGTGAATTCGACGCCGACGTGGCCATCGGCAGCGCCCAGCGCTTTGGCGTGCCACTGGGCTTTGGCGGCCCGCACGCGGCCTACTTCTCGACTCGCGACGCATTCAAGCGCGACATGCCGGGCCGCCTGGTCGGCGTCTCGATCGACCGCTTCGGCAAGACCGCCCTGCGCCTGGCCATGCAGACCCGCGAACAGCATATCCGCCGCGAGAAGGCCACCAGCAACATCTGCACCGCGCAAGTGCTGCTGGCCAACATTGCCAGCATGTACGCCGTCTACCACGGTCCGGCAGGCCTCAAGGGCATCGCCGAGCGCACCCACGCGCTGACCAGCATCCTGGCCGAAGGCCTCAGGGCGCTGGGCGTCAGCGTCGTCAACCAGGCCTGGTTCGACACCCTGACCCTGGCGACCGACACTGCCACGGCCGCGCTGCACGACAAGGCGCGCAGCCAGGGCCTCAACCTGCGCCAGATCGACGCCAGCCACCTGGGCCTGTCGCTGGATGAAACCAGCAGCCAGGCCGATGTCGAAGCGATCTGGCAGCTGTTCGCCGCCGGCAAGGCGCTGCCGGACTTCGCCGCGCTAGGGGCCAGCGCTCAGGCGCACCTGCCCACCGCCCTGCTGCGCCAGTCGGCGATCCTCGAACACCCGGTGTTCAACCGCTATCACAGCGAAACCGAGCTGATGCGCTACCTGCGCCGCCTGGCCGACAAGGACCTGGCACTGGACCGCAGCATGATCCCGCTGGGCTCGTGCACCATGAAGCTCAATGCCGCCAGCGAGATGATCCCGGTCACCTGGGCCGAGTTCGGCAACCTGCACCCCTTCGCTCCCGCCGAGCAGAGCCAGGGCTACCAGCAGCTGACCCAGGAACTGGAAGCCATGCTCTGCGCCGCCACCGGCTATGACGCCGTGTCGCTGCAGCCCAATGCCGGCTCGCAGGGCGAGTACGCAGGCCTGCTGGCGATCCGCGCCTACCACCAGAGCCGTGGCGAAGCACGCCGCAACATCTGCCTGATCCCCTCCTCCGCCCATGGCACCAACCCCGCCACCGCGCAGATGGCCGGGATGCGCGTCGTGGTCACCGCCTGCGATGCCCGCGGCAACGTCGACATCGACGACCTGCGGGCCAAGGCCATCGAGCACCGCGAGCACCTGGCGGCGTTGATGATCACCTATCCCTCCACCCACGGCGTGTTCGAGGAAGCGATCGGCGACATCTGCGCGATCATCCATGACAACGGTGGCCAGGTGTACATCGACGGCGCCAACATGAATGCGATGGTTGGCCTCTGCGCTCCGGGCAAGTTCGGCGGCGACGTTTCGCACCTGAACCTGCACAAGACCTTCTGCATTCCCCACGGCGGTGGCGGTCCAGGCGTCGGCCCGATTGGCGTCAAGGCGCACCTGGCGCCCTTCCTGCCCGGTCATGCGCAGCTGGAAAATACCCAGGGCGCAGTCTGCGCCGCACCGTTCGGCAGCGCGAGCATCCTGCCGATCACCTGGATGTACATTCGCATGATGGGTGGCGCCGGCCTCAAGCGGGCTTCGCAGATGGCCATTCTCAACGCCAACTACATCGCCCGCCGGCTGGAGGAGCACTATCCTGTGCTGTACACCGGCGGCAACGGGCTGGTGGCGCATGAATGCATCCTCGACCTGCGCCCGCTCAAGGACAGCAGCGGCATCAGCGTCGATGACGTCGCCAAGCGCCTGATCGACTTCGGCTTCCATGCGCCGACCATGTCGTTCCCGGTGGCGGGCACCTTGATGATCGAGCCGACGGAGAGCGAGGCCAAGGAAGAACTCGATCGGTTCTGCGATGCGATGATCCGCATCCGCGAAGAGATCCGCGCGGTCGAGAGCGGCAGCCTCGACAAGGATGACAACCCGCTGAAAAACGCTCCGCACACCGCCGCGGAGCTGGTGGGCGAGTGGCGTCATGGCTACAGCCGCGAGCAGGCGGTGTATCCGCTGTCGAGCCTGGTGGAGAGCAAGTACTGGCCGCCGGTGGGCCGGGTCGACAACGTGTTCGGCGACCGCAACCTGGTCTGCGCCTGCCCGTCGATCGAGAGCTATCAGGACGCCTGAGTCCGTCAGCCAGGGCCAGGTCCGGCATGCCGGCCTGGCCCGGTCAGATATTCCGTCGGTTCGCAAACCTTAGGAGTCAACGATGTCCGAAACACTGCACAAGACCCCGCTGCACGGCCTGCACCTGGAGCTGGGCGCGCGCATGGTCCCGTTCGCCGGCTACGAAATGCCGGTCCAGTACCCGCTGGGCGTCATGAAGGAACACCTGCATACCCGCGAGAGCGCCGGACTGTTCGATGTGTCGCACATGGGCCAGATCCGCCTGATCGGTCCCCAGGCCGCCAGGGCCCTTGAAACCCTGGTGCCGGTCGACATCCTCGACCTGCCGGTGGGCATGCAGCGCTACGCCATGTTCACCAACGAGAATGGCGGCATCCTCGATGACCTGATGGTCGCCAACCTGGGCAACGACGAGCTGTTCCTGGTGGTCAACGCGGCGTGCAAGGACCAGGACCTGGCCCACCTGCGCCAGCACATCGGCGAGCAATGCAAGATCGTCCCACTGTTCGAAGAACGCGCCCTGCTCGCCTTGCAAGGCCCTGCGGCGGCTGCGGTGCTCCAGCGCCTGGCGCCGGAAGTTGCCGGGATGACCTTCATGCAGTTCAGGAAGATCACCCTGCTGGGCCATGAGTGCTACATCAGCCGGTCGGGCTACACCGGCGAAGACGGCTTCGAGATCTCCGTGCCTGCCGCCGGCGCCGATGCGCTGGCCCGTCGCCTGCTCGCCGAACCCGAGGTAGCCGCCATCGGCCTGGGCGCGCGTGACTCACTGCGCCTGGAAGCCGGACTGTGCCTGTACGGCCACGACATGGACAGCCAGACCACCCCGGTACAGGCGAGCCTGCTCTGGGCGCTGTCCAAGGCGCGCCGCGCCGACGGTGCCCGTGCGGGGGGCTTCCCGGGTGCGCAGGCAATCTTTGCCGAGCAACAAAACGGCGTCGCGCGCAAACGCGTCGGATTGTTGCCTCAGGAACGCACGCCTGTACGCGAAGCTGCCGAGATCGTCGATGAGCAGGGCCAGATTGTCGGTCGAGTGTGCAGTGGCGGCTTCGGCCCTACACTGGCAGGTCCTATAGCGATGGGCTATGTGGACAGCGAACATGCTGTCATTGATACACCCTTGTGGGCATTGGTTCGAGGTAAACGAGTTGCCTTGAAAGTCAGCCGGATGCCATTTGTCGCACAACGTTATTATCGCGGCTGATGCATCGCTGCGGGGCAGGTTCGCCTATTCGTTTGCGAACCTGCCCCAACACTTTCGAACATGGCGCAAACGTAGGCGCCACGCCGTGTGTGGCAATTCCTTGACACTTGAAAAAAAGCCCCGACTGCATCCATTCCCAGGGGTTGTTTTTGTCGTTGAAGTTAGCGTAGAGTCACTCCACTGTGTTTGCATGGGTCGCTATGGTTCGTGACCTGGGCAGTAGCGCCGAGTTTTGCTACAACCCGTTCGTCGTCTCTTACTTTCCTGCAACCCAGCCAGTAATCTTCCCTTCGGGAAGACGCTGTTATTACTTCTGCTGTTATTACTTAAGTTCCAAAGGAAATAAGAAAATGTCCCAACGTCAGAGCGGTACCGTCAAGTGGTTTAACGACGAGAAAGGTTTTGGTTTCATCACTCCTGAAAGCGGTCCGGATCTGTTCGTGCACTTCCGCGCCATCCAGGGCAACGGCTTCAAGAGCCTGAAAGAAGGCCAGAAAGTCACCTTCATCGCCGTGCAGGGCCAGAAAGGCATGCAGGCTGACGAAGTTATCGCGGAAGCCTGATTTTCCCGAGAAAAAGCCCCTGCCGGCAACGACAGGGGCTTTTTTGTGCCTGCGATTTCGTAGAATGGGCTTTTTGTGCAAGGAGCGGTATCTCATGCCCAAGCAAATGCTGCATCCCAAGGGCGAGTTCCCTGCCGTCGGACTGGGCCGCCGTCTCGCTGCGATGTTCTATGACTTCCTGCTGTGTACCGCGCTGCTGATCGTGACCGCAGGTGTCTACAAGCTTGTGCAGATGGCCGTCATCGGCGCCGAGCGCATGCGCGCGCTGACCGACGCCGGTGCCCTGGATGCAGACCCCTTGTTGTCTACCGTGCTGCTGTTTGTGCTGTTTGGGTTCTTCGCCAAATTCTGGACCCATGGCGGGCAGACTCTGGGCATGCAGGTATGGGGCGTGCGCGTGCAGAACGCCGACGGCTCGGCGATCAGCCTGTGGCAAGCGCTGTTGCGCTTCGTGGTGTCGATTGGCTCATGGGCGTGCCTGGGGCTCGGATTTGCCTGGGCGCTGGCGGACAAGCACAAGCGGGCGTGGCATGACATCTATTCCGAAACCCTGTTGGTGCGGGTCCCGAAACGAAAGCCCTGAATGAAAAAAACCGGCCCAGAGGCCGGTTTTTCATGAACATGCGGTGCAGTCAGCCAGCCCTGCGCAACAACCATATCCCCGCCAATGCACAGATCCCCGCCGGGATCACCACGGCCAGCAACGGCGGGAAGCCGAACACCTGGCTCGATGGCCCGAGCAGATCCTGGGCAATGCGGAACACGAAGCCTACCAGGACGCCGGTGAATACCCGCTGACCCAGGGTGACCGAACGCAGCGGCCCGAAGATGAAGGAAATTGCCATCAGCACCAAGGCGGCGGTAACCGCTGGCTGCAGGACCTTGGTCCAGAATGCCAGCCAGTAGCGGGCATTGTTCAGACCCTGGTCGGAAAGGTAATGGATGTAGTCCCACAGACCCGTGATCGACAGTGACTCCGGGGCCAGAATGACGGTGTTGAGCAACTGTGGGCTCACCGACACGTCCCAACGCTCTTGCGGAGTATTCACCACTTCGGTGTGGTCGCCGCGGAAATGCGTGGTGCTGACGTCGCTGAGCATCCAGTGGTCTTCCTGGTACTGCGCCCGGCGGGCGAAGCTTGAGGTGACCATGTGCCGCTGCTCGTCGAAACGGTAGCGGGTGACACCCAGCAGCAGGCCGTTGGGCTGCACCGAGTTGATGTGCACGAACTCCTCGCCCTGGCGGTGCCACATGCCGCGCTTGGAGCTCTGCGCCTCACCGCCGCCCTGCGCCAGCGAACGCTCGGCCTGGGCCTTGTTCTCGGTAACCGGGGCCAGGTATTCACCCACCAGCAGGCCGACGATCATCAGCACCAGCATCGGCTTCATGACCGCCCAGACGATACGGCCGATGGAAACCCCGGCCGCGCGCATGATGGTCAGCTCGCTGCTGCTGGCCAGGCTGCCCAGGCCGATCAGGCAGCCGATCAGGGCCGCCATCGGCAGCATGTCGTAAAGGCGGCGTGGCGCGGTCATCAGCACGAAGTTGCCGGCGTCCAGCAGCGTGTAGGTGTCGCTGATGTCGCCCATCTCGTCGATGAAGGCGAACAGCGAGGCCAGACCCAGAATGATCCCCAGCACCGCCAGGATCGCCATCAGCACACTCTTGCCGATGTAGTTGTCCAGCTTAACCATGGGTCACCTCGGCACGACGCGCGGCGCGCTTGAGGCGCAGGGGTTCCCAGTACAGCAGGACCAGTCCGATGAGCAGGAACAGGCCGTGCACCCACCACATGCCGAGGGACATCGGCAGTTTGCCCTTCTCGAGGGCGCCGCGAACGGAAATCAGCATTGTCAGGTAGGCCATGTACAGGAGGATCGCGGGCAGCAGCTTGAGGAAGCGGCCCTGGCGCGGGTTGACCCTGGCCAGCGGCACCGCCAGCAGGGTCACGATGAACACCAGCAGTGGCAGCGACAGGCGCCACTGCAGCTCGGCACGTTCACGCAGGTCGGTTGCGCCGAGCAGCTGCAGGGTCGGGATGGCTTCGCGCTCGGTCACCTCTTCGCTGACCTCAGGCTTGGGCAGCATCACGCCATAGGTGTCGTACTTGATGGCGCGGTAGCCGGCCTGGCCCGGGTTGCCGTCGTAGCGGTAGCCGTTCTCGAGAATGAGGTAGCGGTTGCCATCGGCCTGGACTTCCTGATGGCCTTTCTCGGCGACCAGTACCGAGGGCGCGCGGTCCTTGGTCTTGTCCTGGTTGAAGCGCTTCTCGGAGATGAACACGCCAGCCAGGTTGACGCGGTCGTCCGACAGGTCCTCGGTGTAGGTCACCCGGGTGCCGTCGCGCAAGGTCTGGAAGCGGCCCGGCACCAGCGTGTCGAACTCGGTCAGCGCGTCCTGCTGGTTGATGATCTGCGCCACCTGGGACACGCCCTGCGGGGCCAGGCTCAGGCTCAGCCAGGCCACCAGCAGCGCGACCAGCGTGGCCGGGGCCAGGGTGATGGCCAGCAGCCGCTGCTGGCTCATGCCGGTGGCCGACAGCACGGTCATCTCGCTTTCGAGGTACAACCGGCCGTAGGCCAGCAGAATGCCGAGGAACAGTCCCAGCGGCAGGATCAACTGCAGGAAGCCCGGCAGGCGATAGCCCATGATCAGGAACAGCACGCCCGGATCAAGGATGCCCTGGGCCGCCTGGGCCAGGTATTTGATGAAGCGCCCGCTCATGATGATGACCAGCAGCACGGCGCTGACGGCGCTCAAGGTCACCAGGACCTCGCGGGACAGATAACGGAAGACGATCAAACCAGACACTCCTGGGTTGTCAGGCTCGGACAGCCAAACAAAGGGTACAGACAGCCAAGACCATTGCTGGTTCGCCGAGGCGAACCTCCATGTAAAGTGCGCGCATTATCCTGTGATTGGCCGCGCCTGTCACTTGGCGCCGCACGCGGTTGCAGGCCGGGCTTGTAACCAGGGCCGCGAGGGGCTCAAACTGGGCACTTTTCCACTGGCCCGCACGCGCGGCCAGGCCCTGCACAGACAGCGCCAACTGACAGAACTTTCGGGGACCTCTACATGGAACTGGTTGTAAAAAGCGTAGCTGCGGCATCCATCAAGACCGCCACTCTGGTCATCGCCGTCGGCGAAGGCGGCAAGCTCGGCGCCACGGCCAAGGCGGTCGACGAAGCCACCGGCGGTGCCCTGGGCGCGCTGCTCAAGCGCGGTGATCTGGCCGGCAAGCCGGGCCAGACTCTGCTGCTGCACAACCTGCCGGGCCTGAAGGCCGAACGCGTCCTGCTGGTCGGCAGCGGCAAGGAAGAAGCCCTGGGCGACCGCAGCTGGCGCAAGCTGGTGACGAGCGTGGCGGGTGTACTGAAAACCCTGGGCGGTACCGATGCCGTGCTGGCCATCGACGACATCGCGGTCACCGGCCGTAACGACCACTACGGCAAGTACCGCCTGCTGGCCGAGACCCTGCAGGACGGCGAATACGTCTTCGACCGCTACAAGAGCAAGAAGGCCGAGCCCCGCGCGCTGAAGAAGATCACCCTGCTCGCCGACAAGGCCGGGCAAGCCGAGGTAGAGCGTGCCATCAGGCACGCCAGCGCCATCGCCAGCGGCATGCGCCTTACCCGTGACCTGGGCAACCTGCCGCCGAACATCTGCCACCCAAGCTTCCTCGCCGAGCAGGCCAAGGGCCTGGGCGATGAGTTCGCGGCGCTGACGGTCGAGGTGCTCGACGAGAACCAGATCAAGGACCTGGGCATGGGCGCCTTCTACGCCGTGGGCCAGGGCAGCGACCAGCCACCCCGTCTGATCGTGCTCAACTACCAGGCCGGCAAGCAGGGCGACAAGCCCATCGTGCTGGTCGGCAAGGGCATCACGTTCGACACCGGCGGCATCAGCCTCAAGCCTGGCGCCGGCATGGACGAGATGAAGTACGACATGGGTGGCGCCGCGAGCGTCTTCGGTACCCTGCGCGCGGTCCTCGAGCTGCAGTTGCCGATCAACCTGGTGTGCCTGCTGGCCTGCGCCGAAAACATGCCGAGCGGCGGCGCTACCCGCCCTGGCGACATCGTCACCACCATGAGCGGGCAGACCGTCGAAATCCTCAACACCGACGCCGAAGGCCGCCTGGTGCTGTGCGACGCACTGACCTACGCCGAGCGTTTCAAGCCGCAGGCGGTGATCGACATCGCCACGCTGACCGGCGCCTGCATCGTCGCCCTCGGCAGCCACACCTCGGGCCTGATGGGCAACAACGACGAGTTGGTCAGCCAACTGCTCGACGCCGGCAAGCGTGCCGACGACCGCGCCTGGCAACTGCCGCTGTTCGACGAATACCAGGAGCAACTGGACAGTCCCTTCGCCGACATCGCCAACATCGGTGGGCCGAAGGCCGGCAGCATTACCGCGGGCTGCTTCCTGTCGCGGTTTGCCAAGGCCTATGACTGGGCCCACCTGGACATCGCAGGCACCGCCTGGACCAGTGGCGGCAAGGACAAGGGCGCCACTGGCCGCCCGGTGCCTCTGCTGACCCAGTACCTGCTCGATCGCGCTGGCGCCTGATGCGCAGTGCCGGCACTGCCCTGGCGGTGCCGGCCGGCATCCTTGAACGATGAGCAAAGTCGACTTCTATATCCTGCCCACCGACTCGCTGCCGGCGCGGCTGGAGTTCGCCTGCAAGCTGTGCGAGAAAGCCTGGCGCCTTGGCCACCGGGTCTACCTGCACTGCCATGATGCTGCCCAGCGTGACGAGCTGGACGCGCTGCTGTGGCGCTTCAGGGGCGAAGCCTTCGTGCCCCACGATCATGCCGAGTCCCATGAGGATGCGACGGTCGCGCTGGGCATCGGCCTGGATGCAGGACGGCACAGCGACCTGCTGATCAACCTCGGCCCCGACGTACCGGCGTTTGTCGGCCAGTTCGATCGGGTCGCCGAGATCGTCGTGGAAGAGCCCGGCATCCGCCAGGCCGCGCGCGAGCGGTTCCGTTTCTATCGTGAACAGGGCTATGCTCTGCAGGACCACCGCTTACAGCGACTTTGACGACGATGGACAAGCCCACTGCCATGCCCCAATCCGCCCACCTGCTCGATGACCTCGAGTCGATCCGCCAATTGCTGGGCGATGCCGACCTGCAACCTCCCCTGCTGACTGAAACGGTGGAGGAGATCCCGCTGTTGCTCGAAGAGCCAGCGGTGACCGAGGCCCCCGCCGACGATCCCCAGACCCGCCGCCAGGACACCCTGCTGCACCTGGACAGCGAACTGCGCGCCGCCGCGCAACTGATCATGCAGGACGTGATCAACGATTTCACCCCGCATATCGAAACCGAGATCAAGCGCCGCCTCGCCGCGCGCCTCGAGCGCCTGCTCAAGCCCTGATCGGTTGCAGCTTGTCGCTTGCAGCCTGCAGCTTGGTTATACTTCCCGGCTTTCCTGAATAAATGCCATAGGGTCCCGCCGCGCATGGATAAGACCTACCAGCCGCACGCCATCGAAACTTCCTGGTACAACACCTGGGAGTCCGAGAACTATTTCGCCCCACAAGGTGCAGGCGACTCCTACACCATCATGATCCCGCCGCCGAACGTCACCGGCAGCCTGCACATGGGCCATGGCTTCAACAACGCGATCATGGACGCCTTGATCCGTTTCCGCCGCATGCAGGGGCGCAATACCCTGTGGCAGCCGGGCACCGACCATGCCGGTATCGCGACCCAGATGCTGGTCGAGCGTCAGCTCGAGGCCAAGGGGCAGAGCCGTCATGACCTGGGCCGCGAGAAGTTCCTCGACAAGGTCTGGGAATGGAAGGAGCAGTCGGGCGGCAACATCAGCCGGCAGATCCGCCGCCTGGGCTCGTCCGTGGACTGGAGCCGCGAGCGCTTCACCATGGACGACGGCCTGTCCGAAGCCGTCAAGGAAGCCTTCGTGCGCCTGCACGAGGACGGCCTGATCTACCGCGGCAAGCGCCTGGTCAACTGGGACACCAAGCTGCACACGGCGATCTCAGACCTTGAAGTGGAAAACCACGACGAGAAGGGCCATCTGTGGAACCTGCGCTACCCGCTGGCCGACGGCGCCAAGACCGCAGAAGGCCTGGATTACCTGGTAGTCGCCACCACCCGTCCGGAAACCCTGCTGGGTGATGCCGCCGTCGCGGTCAACCCGAACGACGAGCGCTACCAGGCATTGATCGGCAAGTTCGTCGAGCTTCCGCTGGTAGGCCGTCGCATCCCGATCGTGGCCGATGACTATTGCGACCCCGAGTTCGGCACCGGCTGCGTGAAGATCACCCCGGCCCACGACTTCAACGACTACGAAGTCGGCAAGCGCCACAACCTGCCGCTGCTCAACATCTTCGACAAGAATGCCCTGGTGCTGGCCAACGCCCAGGTGTTCAACCTCGACGGCAGTGTCAACGACACCCTCGACACCACCCTGCCCGCCCAGTACGCCAGCCTCGACCGCTTTGTCGCGCGCAAGCAGATCGTTGCCGACATGGATGCCGCGGGCCTGCTGGTCAGCGTCGACGACCACGCGTTGAAAGTGCCGAAGGGCGACCGCTCCGGCACCATCATCGAGCCGTGGCTGACCGACCAGTGGTACGTATCCACCAAGCCGCTCGCCGAACCTGCGATCGCCGCTGTCGAAGACGGCCAGATCCAGTTCGTACCCAAGCAGTACGAAAACATGTATTTCTCCTGGATGCGTGACATCCAGGACTGGTGCATCAGCCGCCAGCTGTGGTGGGGCCACCGCATCCCGGCCTGGTACGACGAGGCCGGCCAGGTCTATGTCGGTCGCAGCGAGGAAGAAGTCCGCGCCAAGCACAACCTCGGTGCCGACGTCGTCCTGAACCAGGACAACGACGTGCTCGACACCTGGTTCAGCTCGGGCCTGTGGACCTTCTCCACCCTCGGCTGGCCGCAGCAGACCGAGTTCCTCAAGACCTTCCACTCCACCGACGTGCTGGTCACCGGCTTCGACATCATCTTCTTCTGGGTCGCCCGGATGATCATGCTGACCATGCACCTGGTGAAGAACGAGGACGGCACCCCGCAGGTACCGTTCAAGACGGTCTACGTGCATGGCCTGGTGCGTGATGGCCAGGGGCAGAAGATGTCCAAGTCCAAGGGCAACGTGCTCGACCCGCTGGACATCGTCGACGGCATCACCCTCGACGCGCTGCTCGAGAAGCGCACCAGCGGCATGATGCAGCCCAAGCTTGCCGAGAAGATCGCCAAGCAGACCAAGGCCGAGTTCCCCGAGGGGATCGCCAGCTACGGCACCGACGCCCTGCGCTTCACCTTCTGCTCGCTGGCCTCGACCGGCCGCGACATCAAGTTCGACATGGGCCGCGTCGAAGGCTACCGCAACTTCTGCAACAAGATCTGGAACGCCGCCCGCTATGTACTGGACAAGGGCGAGGACTGCGGCCAGAACGGCGAGGCCTACGAGCTGTCGCTGGCTGACCGCTGGATCATCTCGCAGCTGCAGCGCACCGAAGCCGAAGTGACGCGCCAGCTGGAGCAGTTCCGCTTCGACCTGGCCGCCCAGGCGCTGTACGAGTTCATCTGGAACCAGTATTGCGACTGGTACCTGGAGCTGTCCAAGCCGGTACTGTGGGACGAGAATGCCCCGGTCGAACGCGCCCGTGGCACTCGCCGCACCCTGGTGCGTGTACTGGAAGTCGCGCTGCGCCTGGCGCACCCGTTCATGCCGTTCATCACCGAAGAAATCTGGCAGCGCCTGGCCCCGCTGGCAGGCAGCACGGGCAAGACCATCATGCTGCAGCCTTGGCCGGTAGCCGATGAAAGCCGCATCGATGCCGCCGCCGAAGGCGATATCGAGTGGCTCAAGGAGCTGATGCTTGGCGTGCGCAACATCCGCGGCGAGATGAACATCGGTCCTGGCAAGCCACTGTCGCTGTACCTGAAGAACGCCAGCAGCGAAGACCAGCGCCGCCTGCAGGAGAACGAAGCGCTGCTCAAGAAGCTGGCGAAGATCGAATCCTTCACCGTGCTGGGCGAGCAGGACGAAGCTCCACTGAGCGCCACCGCCCTGGTCGGCGATCTGCAGGTGCTGGTACCGATGGCAGGTCTGATCGACAAGGATGCCGAGCTTGCGCGGCTGAACAAGGAGATCCAGCGTCTTCAGGGTGAAGTGCAGCGCGTGGGCGGCAAGCTGTCCAACGCCGCCTTTGTCGACAAGGCCCCACCGGCCGTGATCGACAAGGAGCGCGCAAAGCTTGCCGAAGCTGAACAGGCGTTGGCCAACTTCACCGAGCAGCATGCACGGATTGCCGCGCTGTAATTTTTGATCGCGGTGTGACTGGCGAGGGCGTTGCCCTCGATCGCGGCACAAGGCCGCTCCCAGAGGTTGTGGTGGTTTGCTTCAGACAGCAGATACCTCCGACCTGTGGGAGCGGCCTTGTGCCGCGATGGGCCGCAAAGCGGCCCCACCGTCCATACGCTCCCCGGACTCCCCATGACCACCACCAAGCCCACCCTGCACCCCCGCAACCGCCATCAAGGCCGCTACGACTTTCCCGCCCTGATCAAGAGCCTCCCCGACCTCGGCCGCTTCATGATCACCAACCCCTACGGCAAGCCCAGCATCGACTTCGCCAACCCCGAAGCCGTGCGCGTGTTCAACCGCGCCTTGCTCAAGGCCCAGTACGGGATCGCTCACTGGGACATTCCCGCCGATTATCTCTGTCCCCCCATCCCTGGCCGTGCCGACTACCTGCACGTGCTGGCCGATCTGCTGGCCGAGGACAACGGCGGTGAGATTCCACGCGGCCCCCAGGTGCGCGCACTGGACATTGGCGTAGGGGCAAACTGCATCTACCCACTGATCGGCCACAGCGACTACCGCTGGCGCTTTCTCGGTTCGGACATCGATGCCATCGCCCTGGGCGCGGCCAAGGCGATCGTTCAGGCCAACGGCCTGGACAAAGCCATCACCCTGCGTCAGCAGGACAATCGCAAGCACATCCTGCTTGGCCTGCTCAAGGAAGAAGAGCGCTTCGACCTGACGCTGTGCAACCCGCCCTTCCACGCTTCGCGCGAGGAAGCGACCCGGGGCAGCCAACGCAAGTGGAAAGCGCTGGGCAAGGCCGATCCCAAGCGCAAGCTGCCGGTGCTCAATTTTGGCGGGCAAAACAACGAGCTCTGGTGCGAGGGGGGCGAGATCCGCTTCGTCACCCAGCTGATCAGCGAGAGCGCCCAGCTGGGCAGCCAGGTGCTGTGGTTCACCAGCCTGGTGTCCAAGGCCAGCAACCTGCCGGGTATCGAGGCCGCGCTGAAAAAGGCCGGGGTCAAGGCCCAGCGTGTGGTGGAGATGGGCCAAGGACAGAAACAGAGCCGCATGGTCGCCTGGAGCTTCCAGGACAGCGCCCAACGCCAGACCTGGCTCGGGCAAAAACGCCAGGCATGAAAAAGCCGCGCCCGGTCGAGCCGGGCGCGGCTTCAGCGAAGCTTCAACAATTACTTGTTGACGGCGTCGGTCAGGACCTTGGCAGGAACGAACTTGACGACTTTCTTGGCAGCGATTTCGATGGCGGCGCCAGTCGAAGGGTTGCGGCCGGTACGGGCAGGACGCTCCGAGATTTTCAGCTTGCCGATGCCTGGCAGGGTGATTTCAGCGCCGTTTTCCAGTTGGTCAGCGACGATCTGGCCCAGTTGCTCCAGGGCGTTGCGCGCGGTGGTCTTCGGCGCATCGATCGCTTCGGCGATGTCGGCAATCAGTTGGTCTTTGGTCAATGCCATGGTGGTGTTCCTTCCCTATCAAATTCAGTAGATAAGCAGCTGCTACGTAGGTCTCTGGCCCGCACCACGATAGTCCGCCGGGCCTTGGCGATCGCGTATGTAAGATACGCAAATCCGCAATTGGTTCGACCTGACGCTCAGCAGCTGCCAGCAATGCGCCACAAGGGGGCACAAGACCGGGCAAAGCTAACACAGGAACAGACAAATATCCGCAGCCGACCTCGCTTTTGTGTAGGTTTTTCGGGGGTTTGGCCGAAAAAAACAGTAAAACTGGTCAAAAAACCGGCAACCGGCATTTCCGCCAACATCCATCCACTGTACCGCCCCCGCCCTGGGGTAAACTGGCCGACTTTGCAGCGCGGCCCCGCAGGGGCCCCTTTGAGCCGAGAATCCCATGCCGATCCGTCATTGCATCGTCCACCTGATCGACAAGAAACCCGATGGCACCCCCGCCGTGCTGCATGCACGCGACCGTGAACTCAACGAGTCCGACGCCATCGAAAACCTTCTGGCCGACCTCAACGACAGCTACAACGCCAAGCAGGGCAAGGCCTGGGGATTCTTCCACGCCGAGTCTGGCGCGCATCCGTTCAGCGGCTGGCTCAAGCAGTACCTGGATGAGGAGCGCGACTTCACCGCGTTCAGCCGCACCGCGGTCGAACATCTGCAAAAACTCATGGAAGAATCGAACCTGTCCACGGGTGGCCATGTGCTCTTTGCCCACTACCAGCAAGGCATGACCGACTACCTGGCCATCGCCCTGCTGCACCACAGCGAAGGCGTGGCGGTAAACGCGGAACTGGACGTGACCCCGTCGCGCCACCTCGACCTGGGCCAACTGCACCTGGCTGCACGGATCAACCTGTCAGAGTGGAAGAACAACCAGAGTTCCAAGCAGTACATCTCGTTCATCAAGGGCAAGAACGGCAAGAAGGTATCGGAATACTTCCGTGACTTCATCGGCTGCCAGGAGGGTGTCGACGGCCCAGGCGAGACCCGCACCCTGCTCAAGGCCTTCAGCGACTTCGTGGAGAGCGAAGACCTGCCCGAAGCGTCTGCCCGCGAGAAGACCCAGACGCTGGTCGACTATGCCACCAGCCAGACCAAGGCCGGCGAGCCGGTGACCCTCACCGAACTGTCCGGACTGATCGACGAGGAACGCCCGCGGGCTTTCTACGACCATATCCGCAACAAGGACTACGGGCTGTCGCCGGAGATCCCGGCCGACAAGCGTACGCTCAATCAATTCCGCCGCTTCACCGGGCGGGCCGAAGGGCTATCGATCAGCTTCGAGGCGCATCTGCTGGGCTCGAAGGTGGAGTACGACGAGGAAGCCGGCACCCTGGTGATCAAGGGACTGCCGACCCAGCTGATCGACCAGCTCAAGCGCCGTCAGGACTGAAACCCGGCCAGGAGGCGACCAGCGCCTCCTTGGCGGTCTTGCGCAGCTTCTTCACCAGACGCTCCTGGCGCAGCGCCTCGGCCTTGCCAGGCCATTGCTCGACATAGACCAGCGCCTGTGCGGGGCTGGTCTTGAAGTAACGCGCACCGCGGCCCTTCTGGTGGGCAGCGAAGCGGCGCCGCGGATCATCGCTGATGCCGCAATAGAGCGAGCCGTTGGCCGCCCGTACCAGGTAGACGAACCAGGGCTTGGGCTCAATGGCGGCAACAGCTTCAGAGCCGCTCACTGACGACCTGCACGTGCAATGCCCTCCCGGCCTTGAGTCCGAACGCGATGGCGCCGGCGCCCAGCACCGCGAAAATCCAGCCGACGGCATCCCAGCCACCGGTAAGGTCATGCACCAGCCCCACCGCAAACGGCCCGATGGACGCCAGCGTGTAGCCAAACCCCTGCGCCATGCTCGACAGGTTGGCGGCCACGTGCGCGTCCCCTGACCTGAGCACGATCAAGGTGAGCGCCAGGGCGAATGTCCCGCCCTGCCCCAGGCCCAGCAGCACCGCCCAGCCCCACAACCCGTCAAGCGGCGCGTAGAGGCATCCGAACAACCCCGACAGGGTGATCAGCATGACGATCACGATGGCCAGGCGCTGATCCTTGCCACGGGTCGCAATCCAGGGTGCGCTGAGCGAGCTCAGCAATTGGACGATGACCGAGCCCGACAGCACCAGGCCCGCCTCGGTCGGGCTCAGGCCACGCCCGATGAGGATCGAGGGCAGCCAGCCGAAGACGATGTAGGCCAGCGATGACTGCAGTCCCATGTACAGGGTCACCTGCCACGCCAGCGGATCACGCAGCAGGCCACGCACCCGGTAGGCCACGCGGTGCGCGCCATGCCCCTGGCGCGCCTGGGGTAGCCAGACCAGCATCGCCAGCAACGCCGGCAACACCCAGAAGCCCAGCCCGACCGCCCAGCTGTCGTCCCAGTGCTGGGCGAGCGGCACCGTGGCACCGGCGGCCATCGCTGCGCCCAGGCACAGGGCCATGGTGTAGACGCCGGTCAGGGCGCCGGCGTGCTGGGGGAAGTCACGTTTGACGATGCCCGGCAGCAGCACCCCGATCACGCCGATGCTGGCGCCGGCGAGGATGCTGCCCAGGAACAACCCTGCCACGCCCAGCGTGCTGCGCACCAGGATTCCCGCAGCCAGTGTCAGCAGGATGCCGAGGATGACCCGCTCGCTGCCGAAGCGGCGGGCCAGGATGGGCGCGAGCGGCGCGAACAGCCCAAGGCAGAGCACGGGCAGGGTCGTCAGCAGCCCGGCTTGCGCAGCGCTCAAGCCCAGGTTCGTAGAGACCTGCCCCAGCAGCGGCGCCATGCTCGACAGCGCCGGGCGCAGGTTCAGCGCGACCAGCACCAGGCCCAGCAGCAACAGCCAGGGCTGGCGCACCAGCAACGGTTGTTGCTGGACCTTCTCGTCGTCGGCTTCAGCGTCGATCAGGAGTTCATCGGCCATTGGTAGCCAACGCCTCCAGCAGCGCCTGGTTCATCTCCGGAGTACCGATGGTGATCCGCAGGAACTGGGCGATTCGCGCCTGCTTGAAGTGGCGCACGATCACGCCCTGCTCACGCAGGCGTGCCGCCAGCTCGCCGGCATCCTGCCCCGGATGGCGGGCGAAGATGAAGTTGGCCGCCGAAGGCAGCACCTCGAAGCCAAGCGCGGTCAGCTCTCTGACCACCACCTCGCGGTTGTCGATCACCTTGCGGCAGGTCGCTTCGAAATAGGCCTGGTCCTCGAACGCCGCTGCCGCGCCGACGATCGCCATGCGGTCGAGCGGGTAGGAGTTGAAGCTGTTCTTGATCCGCTCCAGCGCCTCGATCAGGTCAGGGTGCCCTACCGCCAACCCCACCCGCAGCCCCGCCAGCGAGCGCGACTTGGACAGGGTCTGGGTCACCAGCAGGTTGTCGTAGCGGTCCACCAGGCTGATGGCCGTCTCGCCACCAAAGTCGATATAGGCTTCATCGACCACCACCACCGAATCCCGGTTGGCCTCGAGCAACTGCTCGATGGCTTCCAGCGCCAGCAGGCAACCGGTAGGGGCATTGGGGTTGGGGAAGATGATCCCGGCATTGGGCTTGCGATAGTCCTCGACGCAGATCTGGAACTGCTCGTCCAGTGGCACCTGCTCGAACGGGATGCCATACAGGCCGCAGTAGACCGGGTAGAAGCTGTAGCTGATGTCCGGGAACAGCAGCGGGCCCTGGTGCTGGAACAGGCCGTGGAAGATGTGCGCGAGCACTTCGTCCGAGCCGTTGCCCAGGAACACTTGCGCAGGTTTCACACCGTAATGGTCCGCCACGGCCTGCTTGAGGCGGTCGCTGTTCGGGTCCGGGTACAGGCGCAGGTTGTCGTTGACCTCGGCGCGCATGGCTTCCAGCGCCTTGGGCGAAGGCCCGTAAGGGTTCTCGTTGGTGTTGAGTTTTACCAGCCGGGCCAGTTTGGGCTGTTCGCCCGGCACGTAAGGCACCAGGTCCTTGACGAAGGGACTCCAGAATCGACTCATGCTCAGTTCCCCTTCTTGTCGTTGAGAATGCGGTACTCGGCGCTGCGGGCGTGGGCGGTCAGCGACTCGCCGCGGGCGAGGACAGAAGCGGTCTGACCCAGCTCGGAGGCACCCTGCTCGGAGCAGAAGATGATCGACGAACGCTTCTGGAAGTCATACACGCCCAACGGTGACGAGAACCGCGCGGTGCCGGAAGTCGGCAGCACGTGGTTGGGGCCTGCGCAGTAGTCGCCAAGGGCTTCGCTGGTGTGGCGGCCCATGAAGATCGCGCCAGCGTGGCGAATGTGCGGCAGCCAGGCCTGCGGGTCGGCCACCGACAGCTCCAGGTGCTCGGGCGCGATGCGGTTCACCACGTCCATGGCCTGCTGCAGGTCGCGCACTTGAATCAACGCGCCCCGGCCATTGATGGACGTACGGATGATCTCGGCACGCTCCATGGTGGGCATCAGCTTGTCGATGCTGGCCGCGACCCGGTCGAGGAACTCGGCGTCGGGGCTGACCAGGATGGCCTGGGCATCTTCGTCGTGTTCGGCCTGGGAGAACAGGTCCATGGCGATCCAGTCCGGATCGGTCTGGCCGTCGCATACCACGAGGATTTCCGAAGGACCGGCGATCATGTCGATGCCGACCTGGCCGAACACATGGCGCTTGGCAGTGGCCACGTAGATGTTGCCCGGACCTACGATCTTGTCGACCTGAGGCACGCTCTCGGTACCGTAGGCCAGGGCTGCGACCGCCTGGGCGCCACCGACGGTGAACACGCGGTCGACGCCGGCGATGCACGCAGCCGCGAGCACCAGCTCGTTGATCTCCCCGCGCGGGGTGGGCACCACCATGACCACCTCGCCAACGCCTGCGACTTTAGCCGGGATCGCATTCATGAGTACCGACGAAGGATAGGACGCCTTGCCGCCAGGCACATACAGACCGGCCCGGTCGAGCGGCGTGACCTTCTGGCCCAGCACCGTACCGTCGGCCTCGGTGTACTGCCAGGAGTCCTGCTTCTGCCGCTCGTGGTAGCTGCGCACGCGGTTGGCGGCCAGTTCCAGGGCGTCGCGCTGGGCAGGGGTAATACGTGTCAGGGCCAGCTCAAGGCGCTCGCGGCCGAGGATCAGCTCGCTGATGCGGGTGGCCGGAACACCATCGAAACGCTGGGTGAACTCCACCAGCGCGGCATCGCCACGCTCGCGCACGGCCTTGATGATGTCCAGGACGCGCTGGTTGACCGCCTCATCGGACACGCTCTCCCAGCTCAGCAGATGATCCAGATGTCGGGCAAAATCCGGGTCGGCAGCGTTGAGACGGGCGATTGCAGTGGACACGGTCATGGCGAGGGCCTCGATTATTAGCGAATGCTCAGGCGCCCAAGGCTACCAGTCCATCCGCGCGGGCACCCGAGATTAAAGGCTATGACGCGGATAGACGGGCGCGACAGCAGAGGTCGCGCGTTGGAGTCAGCCGCGGTGTCGCGATTCGACCGCTTGGCGCAGCGTGTCGATCAGGCTCTGGATGCGTGCATGCTGCATCTTCATCGATGCCTTGTTGACCACCAGCCGGGAAGTGATGTCGGCGATCCATTCCTGGGGTTCCAGGCCATTGGCGCGCAAGGTGTTGCCGGTATCGACGACGTCGATGATCTTGTCGGCCAGGTTGATCAGCGGCGCCAGTTCCATCGAGCCATAAAGCTTGATGATATCGACCTGGCGGCCCTGTTCGGCGTAATAACGCTTGGCAACATTGACGAACTTGGTGGCCACGCGCAGGCGGCCTTTCGGCTCAGGGGCACCGACGGCGCCGGCGGTCATCAGCTTGCAACGGGCGATCTGCAGGTCCAGCGGCTCGTACAGGCCCTGGCCACCGTACTCCATCAGCACGTCCTTGCCGGCCACGCCCAGGTCGGCAGCACCATGCTCGACATAGGTCGGCACGTCGGTGGCACGCACGATGAGCAGCCGCACGTCGGCCTGGGTCGTAGGGATGATGAGCTTGCGGCTCTTGTCCGGATTCTCGGTCGGCACGATACCGGCCTCGGCCAGCAATGGCAGGGTGTCGTCGAGAATACGGCCCTTGGATAGCGCGATGGTCAACATGGAAACGTCGGTCCTTATGCGGCTACAGCCGGCCGGGCCATGGCCCGGCCGCATTCGATTCGTTGGGCGCGTCCCTGCGCCGGTCACAGACTAGCCCGGTACGCGACGGATCTTCGCGCCCAGCATCTGCAGTTTTTCCTCGATGCACTCGTAACCACGGTCTATGTGGTAGATGCGGTCGATCAGGGTATCGCCTTCGGCAACCAGGGCCGACAGCACCAGGCTGGCCGAGGCCCGCAGGTCGGTCGCCATCACTGGAGCACCCTTGAGGGTCTTGGTGCCGGTAACGATGGCGGTGTTGCCCTCGACCTGGATCTGCGCGCCCATGCGGTGCATCTCGTACACGTGCATGAAGCGGTTTTCGAAGATCGTCTCGATCACTGCGCCCGTGCCTTCGGCAATGGCGTTGAGCGAGATGAACTGCGCCTGCATGTCGGTCGGGAACGCCGGGTACGGAGCGGTGCGCAGGTTGACGGCCTTGGGCCGCTTGCCGTGCATGTTCAGCTCGATCCAGTCCTCACCGGTAGTGAGGTCGGCGCCGGCTTCCTTGAGTTTTTCAAGGACGGCCTCGAGGATGGTCGGATCGGTGTCCTTGACCTTGACACGGCCACCGGTGACGGCAGCAGCGACGAGGTAGGTACCGGTCTCGATACGGTCGGGCATCACGCGGTAGTTGGCCGAGTGCAGGCGCTCGACGCCATCGATGGTGATGGTGTCGGTACCAGCACCCTGCACGTTCGCGCCCATGGCGATCAGGAAGTTGGCCAGGTCGACCACCTCAGGCTCGCGCGCGGCGTTTTGCAGGACGCTGCGGCCGCGGGCCAAGGCAGCCGCCATCATGATGTTCTCGGTACCGGTCACGCTGACGGTATCGAAGAAGAAGTGCGCGCCACGCAGGCCGCCTTCAGGGGCCTTGGCCTTGATGTAGCCGCCTTCGACTTCGATCTTCGCGCCCATGGCTTCAAGGCCACGGATGTGCAGGTCGACGGGACGCGAACCGATGGCGCAACCGCCCGGCAAGGCGACTTCGGCCTCGCCGAAACGCGCGACCATGGGACCGAGCACCAGGATCGAGGCGCGCATGGTCTTGACCAGCTCGTAGGGCGCGACCAGGGTCTTGATGGTGCGCGGGTCGATTTCCACGGCCAGCTTTTCGTCGATCACAGGCTCGATGCCCATGCGCCCGAACAGCTCGATCATGGTAGTGATGTCGTGCAGGTGCGGCAGGTTGCCGACCGTGACCGGCCCATCGGCCAGCAAGGTCGCGGCCAGGATCGGCAGGGCAGCGTTCTTCGCCCCGGAAATGCGGATCTCGCCGTCAAGGCGTACGCCGCCAGTAATAATCAGTTTGTCCATTGGAGTCTCGCCGCCAAGTTGGCTCAGGTGCGCTCAGCCCAGGCTGCGCTGCTGAAAAATTTCATGGTTACCGCGTGGATACTGCCGTTGGCAATCCACGGGTTCAGGTGAGCATAGATCGCTTGCTGACGCTTGACCGGGCTCAGGCCAGCCAGCTCATCGCTGATGACGTTCAACTGGAAGTTGCAGCCTTCACCCTCTACTTCTACACGGGTTCCCGGCAATTTTTCTTCAAGGAAGCTTTTAACTTCTACGGCCTGCATGCTCAACCTCAATCGGCGCCCTGTGCGCGCGGGTCGGCCATCATACAAAAAAGCCCCCCGCCTGCGAAGCCCATGAGCGAGCGCGCTGACCGAGGGGCCGCCTTCACGCTGTGGGCCATCAGCCCGCCAGCACCTCTTCCAGGTCATAGACCTGGGCAATTTCCTGCATGTCTTCGGGTATGCCACGCAACTGGCAGGTCTTCCCGGCGGACTGGCCATCACGCATGAAGGCCAGCAGCAGCGACAACCCGACACTCGAAGACTTGACCACACCGGAGCAGTCGAGCACCAGGCGCGGCTCGCGGCAGGCGCCGATCAGCGTCTTGCCCTCCTTGCGCAGGGCTGGACCGCTACGGTAGTCGAGCACGCCCGCCAGGCGCAGGACGCCCGGCTCGGCCATGCTTACGCCCGCCTCGCTCATTGCACTTCCTTCTCGGGCGAGGTGTCGGCGGTCTGCTTGGCCTTGGCCACTTCACCTGCCCAGCCGTCGATGGTCTTGTCCAGGTCGTTGCCATTGCGCGACATGGCATCGGCGAACTGATCGCGGAACAGCTTGCCGATGTTGATGCCATTGACGATCACGTTACGTACTTTCCACTCGCCGCCGATTTTTTCAAGGGTGTACGAAACCGGATACATCGCACCGTTGTTGCCGGTCACTTTCATGCCGACGCTGGTGCGCTCGCCGCTTTCATCCTTGGCGGGATCGACCTTGATGCCCTGGTTGTTGTATTCCAGCAGGGCATTGCCATAGAACTGCATCAGGCTGCGCTTGAAGTTTTCCTGGAATCGCTGCATCTGCGCAGGTGTTGCCTTGCGCGAATACTTGACGGTCATGATGCTTCTGGAGATGCCATCGGCATCGACGACCGGGCCCAGAATACCGTTGAGCGCCTGGTAGAACGCCTCGCGGTTGGTCTGGTAGGTCTGCTTGTTGGCCTGAAGGTCGGACAGCAGCTTGTCGGTGGTGCCCTGGATCACCTCATGGGCCGATTGGCCGGGTGCCGCCATTGCCAGCATCGGCAGGGAGGCCATTAGAACCAGCAGGCCACGTCGCAGAATCGAGATCATGAAAACTCCTTATTCGCTTGTCTATTTAGCTTCTTTGCCAACGGAATTGAGCAGGAACTTGCCAATCAGATCTTCCAGCACCAGCGACGACTGGGTGTCATGGATGACACCTTCATCCTTGAGCACCGCCTCCTCGCCGCCCACGCTCAGACCAATGTACTTCTCGCCGAGCAACCCTGCGGTCAGGATCGAGGCAGTGGAGTCGGTCGGCAGGTTGTCGACCGACTTGTCCAGCTGCAGCGTCACCCGGCCGGTGTAGGAATCACGGTCCAGGTCGATGGCGGTGACCTTGCCGATGGTCACGCCCGCCATGGTCACCTTGGCTCTGACAGTCAAACCGGCGATATTGTCGAAGTAGGCATAAACTTTATAGGTATCGGTACTCGGGCTGGCGGACAGGCCACTGACGCGCAAGGCCAGCAGCAGCAGCGCCAGGATTCCGGCCAGGAGGAACAGGCCGACACCGATTTCCAGGGTGCGGTTTTGCATCAGAAATCTCCAAACATCAAAGCGGTCAGAATAAAGTCCAGACCCAGTACTGCCAGCGAGGCATAGACCACGGTCTTGGTGGTGGCACGGCTGATCCCCTCTGAGGTGGGCTCGCAGTCGTAACCCTGGAATACGGCAATCCAGGTGACGACGAAGGCAAAGACCAGGCTCTTGGCCAGCCCGTTCAACACGTCGTCGGTAAAGGAGACACTGTTCTGCATGTTCGCCCAGAACGAACCTTCGTAGACGCCGAGCCAGTCGACGGCGACCCACGAGCCGCCCCAGATGCCCACCACGCTGAAGATCAGCGCCAGCAGCGGCAGCGAGATGAAGCCCGCCCACAGGCGCGGGGCGACGATGTACTTGAGCGGGTCGACGCCGATCATTTCAAGGCTCGACAGCTGCTCGGTGGATTTCATGTTGCCGATCTCGGCGGTCAGCGCCGAACCGGCCCGGCCTGCGAACAGCAACGCGGTGACCACCGGCCCCAGTTCGCGCAGCAGCGTCAGGGCCACCATCTGCCCCACTGCCTGCTCCGAACCGTACTGGGTCAGGATGCTGTATCCCTGGAGCGCCAGCACCATGCCGATGAACATCCCCGACACGACGATGATGGCCAGCGACAGCACGCCGACCGAGTAGAGCTGCTTGACCAGCAGCTGGAAGCTGCCGCCGATGCCGCCACGACCGATCAGGGCGTGCCCCAGGAACAGGCACGAACGGCCAAGCACCGCGATCACATCAATGGCCGAGCGACCGAACAGCCGCACGCGTTCGAGTAACGATTTCTTGCGCATCAACGCGCCCCCAGCAGATCGGCGCGGTAATCAGGCGCAGGAAAATGGAAAGGTACCGGACCGTCCGGGTCACCCTTCATGAATTGGCGGATGCGCGGGTTGTCCGAGCCCATCAGTTCGCCGGGCGTACCCTGCCCCAGCACCTGGCCATCGCCGACCACGTAGATGTAGTCGGCGATGCTCGCGGTTTCGGCGAGGTCGTGGGACACCACGATGCTGGTGATCCCCAGGGCGTCGTTGAGCAGGCGGATCAGGCGCACCAACACGCCCATGGCGATCGGATCCTGACCGACGAATGGCTCGTCATACATGAGGATCTGCGGATCCAGCGCAATGGCCCGGGCCAGCGCCAC
Source organism: Pseudomonas fluorescens (assembly GCF_902498185.1). GTDB lineage: Bacteria > Pseudomonadota > Gammaproteobacteria > Pseudomonadales > Pseudomonadaceae > Aquipseudomonas > Aquipseudomonas fluorescens_BS. The sequence continues at coordinate 262,805 of NZ_CABVIX010000003.1, forward strand.
GCGGCGCTTCATGCCACCGGAAAGCTCGTCGGGCATCAGCTCGATGGCGCCACGAAGGCCCACGGCCTGCAACTTCATCAGCACGATGTCGCGGATCATCTCTTCGGACAGCTGGGTATGCACGCGCAGCGGAAACGCGACGTTCTCGAAGACATCAAGGTCGGTGAACAGGGCGCCGCTCTGGAACAGCACGCCCATCTGCTTGCGGGCGTCGAAAAGATCGCCACGGGACAATGTCGGCAGGTTCTGCCCGGCCACCCACACCTCGCCGCTGGACGGGCGCAACTGCGCGCCCATCAGGCGCAGCAACGTAGTCTTGCCGCAGCCTGAAGGGCCCATGATGCCGGTCACCTTGCCACGGGGAATACGTATGTCGACATTGTTGAAAATGCTGCGCGAACCGCGCTTGAAGGTGACGCCCTTCAACTCGACCGCCCAGGCGCTATCCACACTCATCTTGACTCCTTGCGATGCGGCCTCGTCAACTAGACGTCTGCCCCCATCATGGAGGCACACACGCCCCCGAGCGGGCCGGACAGCGGCGAACTATAGCACCCGACGCAGGTGCGCCCCAAGACCGTCACCGCGCTCGTTCAGCGCGGCGGCGATCACCGGCGACCCAGCTGTGACAATGACAAGGTGAGGGTTTCTCACATTGTCGCTATAATCGGCGACTTTTCATCAGGCAATCCTTTTTCCGCTATGAGCCAATCCAGCGAGCTGATCCAATCCGCCCAGCGCACCCTGCGCCTCGAACTCGAAGCCGTAGAAGGCCTGAAGGCCCGTATCGACGCCAGTTTCGTGAAGGCGTGCGAGCTGATCCTGGCCAGCACCGGCCGCGTCGTGGTGGTCGGCATGGGCAAATCGGGCCATATCGGCAACAAGATCGCCGCGACCCTTGCCAGCACCGGCACGCCGGCTTTCTTCGTGCATCCGGCCGAGGCCAGTCATGGCGACATGGGCATGATCACCCGTGACGACGTCATCCTGGCGCTGTCGAACTCCGGCAGCACTGCCGAAATCATCACCCTGCTGCCGCTGATCAAGCGCCTGGGCATCAAGATGATCAGCCTGACCGGCAACCCTGACTCGCCGCTGGCCCAGGCCGCGGAGGCCAATCTCGATGCCCGCGTGGAGCACGAGGCCTGCCCGCTGAACCTTGCGCCTACTTCATCGACCACTGCGGCACTGGTGCTCGGCGACGCCCTCGCGATCGCCCTGCTCGAAGCCCGCGGCTTCACCGCCGAGGACTTCGCGTTCTCGCACCCGGGCGGCGCCCTCGGCCGCCGCCTGCTGCTCAAGGTGGAGAACGTGATGCATTCGGGCGCTGAACTGCCCCAGGTGCAACGCGGCACGTTACTCAAGGAAGCACTCCTTGAAATGTCCCGCAAAGGTCTGGGCATGACCATCATCGCAGAAGCCGACGGACGGCTGGCCGGCATTTTTACCGACGGCGACCTGCGACGCAGCCTGGACCGCAACATCGATGTGCACACCACCCTCATCGACGAAGTCATGACGGTCCACGGCAAGACCGCACGCCCCGACATGCTCGCCGCCGAGGCACTGAAGATCATGGAAGACCACAAGATTGGCGCGCTGGTGGTGGTCGACAAGGCCGACCTTCCGGTCGGCGCGCTGAACATGCATGACCTGCTACGCGCCGGAGTGATGTGATGAACGACGAACTGATGCAACGCGGCAAGGCGATCAAGCTGGCAGTCTTCGATGTCGATGGCGTGCTCACCGATGGCCGCCTGTACTTTCTCGAGGATGGGAGCGAGTTCAAGACCTTCAATACGCTCGACGGCCAGGGCATCAAGATGCTCATGGCCTCGGGCGTGACCACGGCGATCATCAGCGGGCGCAAGACCCCGGTGGTCGAGCGGCGCGCCAGGAACCTGGGCATACCGCACCTGTTCCAGGGCCGCGAGGACAAACTGGTGGTGCTGGACGGGCTTCTTGCCCAACTCGATCTAAGCTATGAGCAGGTCGCCTACCTGGGCGATGATCTTCCGGACCTGCCGGTGATCCGCCGCGTGGGCCTGGGCATGGCCGTGGCCAGTGCCGCTCCCTTCGTACGCCAGCATGCCCACGGTGTTACCCTGGCCCGCGGCGGCGAAGGTGCCGCGCGCGAGTTCTGCGAACTGATCCTGCAGGCCCAGGGCAACCTGGACGCCGCCAACGCCCATTACCTGTAGAGCCATCCATGTTCAGCAAGAAAATCCGCACCCTCGCGCTGTTCAGCGTGATAACCGCCCTGCTGGTGGCGGTTGGCTACTGGAATATCAGCCCCGAGAGCTTCCTCGACAAGCCGGTGGCCCAGGTGGACGAGAGCGCGATCGACTACTATGCGGTCAACGCCCATACCGTGCAGTTCATGCCGGACGGCAAGCTGCAATACGAGATGACCGCCGACAAGGTCGAGCACCTGAAGGCCAGCGAAGTCACCCTGCTGACCACGCCGGACCTGCACCTGTATCGCGGCACTGAGTTCCCGTGGCATGTGCAGAGCGAACGCGCCGAGGTCAACCCCGATGGCACCGAGGTCGAGCTGATCGACTCGGTCCGGGTCGCCCGCATCGACGAAAAAAAGCGCGAGATGATCATCACCAGCTCCCGCATGACCGTATTCCCGCAGAAGCAATATGCGCAAACCGAGCAAGCCGTTAGAATCGACGGCGCCGGTGGCACCACTACGGGCAATGGAATGAAAGCGTATTTGAAAGACGGCAGGATGGACCTGCTGTCCAACGTAAGAGGACAGTATGAGGCTCGTTAAAACCCTCCCTTTTTTGCTCAGCCTGAGCGCAGCACTGGGAAGCGCGAGCGCCTGGGCCCTGCCAACCGACCGTGACCAGCCAATCCGCATCCAGGCCGACAACGCGCACCTGGATGACAAGCAAGGCGTGGCCACCTATACGGGCGATGTCATCATCACCCAGGGGTCGATGAAGATCACCGGCAACACCGTGACCCTTACCCGCGCCGCCAACGGCGACATCGACGTGGTCACCTCGGTGGGCAACCTGGCCTACTTCGAGCAGCAGCAGAGCGCTGCCAAGCCCGACAAGATGAAAGGCTGGGCCGTCACCATCCAGTACCAGTCGCAGAAAGAGCTGGTGATCCTCACCGACCGCGCCAAGGTCGAGAACGAGGGCAATACCACCGAAGGCGAGAAGATCGTCTACAACACCCAGACCCAGGTGGCCACCGCCGGCCGTGGCGGCAACGTGACCACGCCGCGCCAGCGTATCGACATGGTGATCCAGCCGAAGAAGAAGGCCGAGTAGATGGCGACCCTCAAAGCCCAGCATCTGGCCAAGAGCTACAAGAGCCGGCAAGTCGTGCGCGATGTCAGCCTGTCGATCGACAGTGGCCAGATCGTCGGCCTGCTTGGCCCCAACGGCGCCGGCAAGACCACCTGCTTCTACATGATCGTCGGCCTGGTGCAGGCTGACCAGGGCCGCGTGCTGATCGATGACCTGGACGTCAGTCACCAGCCCATGCACGGCCGCGCCAAGGCCGGCATCGGCTATCTGCCGCAGGAAGCGTCGATCTTCCGCAAGCTCTCGGTAGCCGACAACATCATGGCGATCCTCGAGACCCGCAAGGACATCGACCGCGACGGCCGCCGCAAGGAGCTGGAAAGCCTGCTGCAGGAGTTCCACATCAGCCACATCCGCGACAACCTGGGCATGAGCCTGTCCGGTGGTGAACGCCGCCGGGTCGAGATCGCCCGCGCCCTGGCTACCGCTCCGAAGTTCATCCTGCTCGACGAGCCCTTTGCCGGTGTCGACCCGATCTCGGTCGGCGACATCAAGCAGATCATCCATCACCTCAAGGCCAAGGGCATCGGCGTGCTGATCACCGACCACAACGTGCGCGAGACTCTGGATATCTGCGAAACTGCGTACATCGTCAACGATGGCCAGCTCATCGCCGAGGGCGACGCTGAAACCATCCTGGCGAATGACCTGGTCAAGGAGGTATACCTGGGCCACGAGTTCCGGCTCTAGGTCTGGTTGGCCCGGGCACTGGCAATCCGGCTGGTTTACGGCTTAATTGTTACAGTGCTCTAGGCAAACGCTCCAATTTCAGGCATATAACTTGCTTAAAATTGGCGCTTCGGCGCCACTGTGTAGTGGATGGCGCATGTGCGCCGGCGAATAAGGTGTTAAGCCCCTGCCATGAAACCATCGCTCGTCCTAAAAATGGGCCAGCAACTGACGATGACCCCGCAGTTGCAACAGGCCATCCGTCTGCTCCAGCTCTCGACCCTGGATCTTCAGCAGGAAATCCAGGAAGCGCTGGAGTCCAATCCAATGCTCGAACGCCAGGAAGACGGCGAGGATTTCGACAACAGCGACCCCATGGCCGACAGCCCCGAGAGCAAGCCGCCTGCCGAAACGCAGGAGACCAGCTTCCAGGAAAGCGCGCCCACCGTGGAAAACCTCGAGGAGGGCGACTGGGGCGAGCGCATCCCCAATGAGCTTCCCGTCGACACCGCCTGGGAAGACATCTACCAGACCAGCGCCAGCAGCCTGCCCAGCAACGACGATGACGAGTGGGACTTCACTACCCGCACCTCGGTGGGTGAAAGCCTGCAGAGCCATCTGCTGTGGCAGTTGAACCTGGCGCCCATGTCCGACACCGACCGGCTGATCGCGGTGACGCTGATCGACTGCATCAACCCCCAGGGCTACCTGGAAGAATCCCTGGAGGAGGTCTGCGCCTCCTTCGACGCGGAACTGGACATCGAGCTCGACGAAGTCGAAGCCGTGCTGCACCGCATCCAGCAGTTCGAGCCCGCCGGCATCGGCGCGCGCACCTTGAGCGAATGCCTGCTGCTGCAATTGCGCCAGCTGCCTGCGAAGACGCCGTGGATGACCGAGGCGCAGCGGCTGGTCAGCGAGTTCATCGACTTGCTCGGCGGGCGCGACTACAGCCAGTTGATGCGCCGCATGAAGCTCAAGGAAGATGAACTGCGCCAGGTCATCGAGCTGGTGCAGAGTCTCAATCCGCGCCCCGGCTCGCAGATCGAGTCGAGCGAGCCGGAGTACGTGGTGCCTGACGTGATCGTGCGCAAGGACAGCGAGCGCTGGCTGGTGGAGCTGAACCAGGAGGCCGTGCCACGGCTGCGGGTCAACCCGCAATACGCAGGCTTCGTGCGCCGCGCCGACACCAGCGCAGACAATACCTTCATGCGCAATCAGCTGCAGGAAGCTCGCTGGTTCATCAAGAGCCTGCAGAGCCGCAACGAAACGCTGATGAAGGTCGCCACGCAGATCGTCGAGCACCAGCGCGGCTTTCTCGACCATGGCGACGAGGCCATGAAGCCATTGGTGCTGCACGACATCGCCGAGGCAGTGGGCATGCACGAGTCGACCATTTCGCGGGTGACCACGCAAAAATACATGCACACCCCACGCGGCATTTACGAGCTGAAGTACTTTTTCTCCAGCCACGTAAGCACCTCCGAAGGCGGTGAATGCTCGTCCACGGCGATCCGCGCGATCATCAAGAAACTGGTTGCGGCCGAAAATCAGAAAAAGCCATTGAGTGACAGCAAGATCGCTGGTTTACTGGAGGCACAAGGCATCCAGGTAGCCCGTCGCACCGTCGCCAAGTATCGCGAGTCTCTCGGCATCGCACCGTCGAGCGAACGCAAGCGACTGATGTAGCCCCCGGATGTGCCACCGCGGTTCAGTGGCAGGTGCAACACCTGCCTCTTATGCACGGGCAACAAAAGGAGAAGCTGTATGCAAGTCAACATCAGTGGACACCATGTAGAAGTCACCCCTCCCCTGCGCGACTATGTCGAGCAGAAGCTGAAACGCCTGGAGGGTCACTTCGACAAGATCACCAACGTGCAGGTCATCATGAAGGTCGAGAAACTGCAGCAGAAGGTCGAAGCGACCCTGCAGATTCCCGGCGGTGAAGTGGTAGCCAATGCCGAGCACGAAGACATGTATGCAGCAATAGACGCCCTTACCGACAAGCTCGACCGCCAACTGAAAAAACACAAGGAAAAACAGCAAAGCCTGCTGCAAGGTGCGGCTGCTCGCTGATCCCGCTCATCCATGATCCGACTTGAATCCATCCTGACCCCCGGCCGCTCCCTCGTGAGCGTGCCGGGCGGCAGTAAAAAACGCGTGCTCCAGGAAATCGCCACCCTGATCGACAGGGAAGTGCCTGACCTCGACATGCAAGACGTCTTCGAAAGCCTGTTTGCCCGGGAGAAACTCGGGTCGACAGGTTTTGGCAATGGCATCGCCATTCCGCACTGCCGCCTCAAGGGCTGTTCGACGCCTGTCAGTGCCTTGCTGCACCTGGAAGCGCCGATCGACTACGACGCCATCGACGGCGCACCGGTAGACCTCCTGTTCGTATTGCTGGTCCCCGAAGCCGCCACCGATGCTCACCTGGAACTGCTGCGCCAGATAGCCAGCATGCTCGATCGCAAGGAGGTTCGCGAACGCCTGCGAGCCGCGACCAGCAGCGAGGCCTTGTACCAGGTTGTCCTGGACGCACAGAACGAGCACTAACATGCGCCTGATCATCGTCAGCGGCCGGTCCGGCTCCGGCAAGAGTACCGCCCTGGCGGTGCTGGAGGACAATGGCTTCTATTGCATCGACAACCTGCCCGCCGGGTTGCTGCCGCAGTTGGCCGAGAACGCGTTGATCAACACCGAGTTGCTGCAGCCCAAGGTGGCCGTGTCCATCGACGCGCGCAACCTGCCAAGCCACCTGACGCGCTTTCCCGAACTGCTCGAGGACGCCCGCAGCCGGCATATCCAGTGTGACGTGCTGTACCTGGACGCCGATGAAGACGTGCTGCTGAAGCGGTTTTCCGAAACGCGCCGCCGCCACCCGCTGACCAATGCCAATCGATCACTGGCCGAGGCGATCACGGTTGAAAGCGAACTGCTCGGCCCCATCGCCGACCTTGCCGACCTGAAGATCGACACGACCAATCTCAATCTCTACCAGCTGCGTGACTCGATCAAGCTGCGCCTGCTCAACCAGCCAGAGCCTGGCACGGCGTTTCTGGTCGAGTCCTTCGGTTTCAAGCGCGGCATGCCTGTCGACGCCGACCTGGTATTCGATGTCCGCTGCCTGCCCAATCCTTATTGGAAACCTGAGCTGCGCGACCATTCCGGACTTGAACAACCGGTAATCGACTACCTGGCTGCCCAGCCCGATGTCGAGGACATGTACCAGGACATCTCCAGCTACCTGCTCAAATGGCTGCCGCGCTTTGCCGCGAGCAACCGCGCCTATGTCACCATTGCCATCGGCTGCACGGGCGGGCACCATCGATCGGTCTACCTCACCGAACGCCTCGGCCAACTGCTGCAGCAATCCTTGAAAAACGTCCAGGTCCGCCATCGCGACCTCTAGCCAACAGGACCGCCCCACGATGCCCGCCCGCGAAATCACCATCATCAACAAGCTGGGGCTTCACGCCCGGGCAGCGGCAAAGTTCGTCGGCGTGGCCGGACGCTTCCCCTGCCAGGTAAAAGTCGGCCGTGCGCCCGACAAGCTGGTCGACGGCAAAAGCATCATGGCCGTCATGATGCTTGCCGCAGGCAAAGGCACCCAGGTGCTCCTGCAGACCGAGGGCGAGCAGGACGATGATGCGCTGATGGCGTTGATCGAGCTGATCAACAACAGGTTTGATGAAGGGGAGTAACTGGGTGATTCTTGCCTGACCGACGGAGTCGGAATCAACGAGGGTGTCGTGTCACCCTCGCCTTCTCCTAGGACATCGCCGTGTCCATCACCATCATCAGGCAGAAGCCGATGCACAGCCCCAGGCTCGCCAGGCGGTGATGCCCGTTGCTGCGGGATTCCGGGATGATTTCCTGGGTTACCACCAGCAGCATCGCGCCAGCCGCGCAGGCCAGGCCCAAGGGCAACAGCAGCTCCGCAATATTGACCAGCCAGGCGCAGATCACCGCGGCCAGCGGCTCCACCAGGCCAGAAGCAGCGCCGATCAGGAAGGCCTTGAAGCGCGACATCCCTGCCCCGGCCAGTACCAGCGCGATCACCAGACCCTCTGGCACATCCTGTAACGCAATGCCCATGGCCAGGCTGTCGGCATCGGCCATGCCGCCCCCTGCCGAAATCCCAATGGCCATGCCTTCGGGAATGTTGTGGGCGATGATGGCGATCACGAACAGCCAGATGCGCGCCGCGATCACCGGCTGTTCGCCGTTGCCCACCAGCGCTTCTGGCGAGGCGCCGGAGACCTTGAGATCGACGAGAAACAGGCACAGCGCACCAGACATCAGCCCGAAGCTGATCAGCCCACCCGCGCCCCAGGGGCTGAAGCCAATGGCCTGGGCAGCATCCAGGCCGGGGATGATCAGCGAAAACGCGGTGGCGGCCAGCATTACCCCTGCGCCGAATCCCAGCAGGGTATCGGCCAAGGCCACCGGCATGTTGCGGATTACCAGTACCGGCACGGCTCCCAGCGCCGTGCCCAAGGCACACAGCGCGCCGCCCTCGAGGGCGCGCAGCATGCGCGGTTCCAGATCGAGCCAGGAGATGCCGCGCACCACCAGCAGCGCCGTACCGACCAGCAACAGCAAAGTACCCAGCGCCAGTCGGAACAGGCGCACGCTGCTGACAGACATCACCTCCGAGCGCATGCCGGGACGACTCACGCCAGGGCTTCTACATAACGGCGTTCGACCTCGGACCAGTCGATGACGTTGTAGAAGGCGCCGATGTATTCCGGGCGGCGGTTCTGGTACTTCAGGTAATAGGCGTGCTCCCAGACGTCCAGGCCGAGGATTGGCGTGTTGCCGTTCATCAGTGGGCTATCCTGGTTGCCGTTGCTTTCGACTACCAACGTCTTGGCGGGGGTCACGCTGAGCCAGGCCCAGCCGCTGCCGAAGCGGCTCAGCGCAGCCTTGGTGAAAGCATCCTTGAAGGCTTCGAAACCACCCAGTTGCGCTTCGATCGCCTCGGCCACCTGGCCTTGGGGCTGACCGCCGCCCTTGGGCGACATGACCGTCCAGAACAACGTGTGGTTGGCGTGCCCGCCACCTTGGTTGATCACTGCGTCCTGCAGCGTCTCGGGCAGTTGCCTGACGTTGGCCACTAACTTCTCGACCGGCCATTCGGCCCACTCAGTACCCTCGATGGCGGCATTGAGGTTGTTGATGTAGGTCTGGTGGTGCTTGGTATGGTGGATCTCCATGGTCGCGCTATCGATGTTCGGTTCCAGGGCATCGTAGGCGTAGGGCAATGCAGGCAAGGTATGAGGCATATCAATGGATTCCGTAGGCGTGGTTGCGAGGTTCGACATCAGGTTGAGCGCTCATGGCGCCAGCCTGCGGCGCGTGCCGCTCGAGCAGGCGCTCGGTGCGCGGGTACTGTCCGTACTCGCCGATGAAATTGAGCAACTCGGTGTAGGTCTTGGCGCTATGGCGCAGGGCCGCGTCGCGTAGCGGCTGCGCCAGGCGAGCATCCTGGCTGGCCTGCAACAGCCGCTGGTGCGCGGCACAGAGATAATCGGCGCTTTCGTGAGGCTGGTTGAGGCGTAGATGCAGGTCGGCCAGGTTGTGGTGGGCGATGACAAACGCAGCCACCGCTTCATCGACGTCATGCCAGCGCTCGAAGAGCACCTGGGCCAGGGCCAGCGCCTGCAAGTAGTATTCGCGGGCGTCGACCAACTCCCCCTGATCGAACAGGCTGTTGGCGACCTCGGTGGTGCGTTTCCAATGCTGCATGACGTACCTCGCTAGCGACGAGCGCTATTGGATGGGTGTTCAGATACCGCCCGCGGTGAGTTTCTCGGGATCGAGCAGTACCTCCAGCTGGCTGCGCGACAGCTCGGTATGTTCCAGTGCCACGTCGATGACCGGCCGGCCCTGCTTGTAGGCGGTCTTGGCGATTTCGGCGGCCTTGAGGTAGCCGATGATCGGGTTCAGGGCAGTGACCAGGATCGGGTTGCGCGACAGCGCTTCCTTGAGCTTGGGCTCGTTGACCTTGAAACTGGCGATCGCCTTGTCTGCCAGGAGGCGACTGGCGTTGGCCATCAGCTCGATGCTGCTGAGCAGGTTCTGGGCGATGATCGGCAGCATCACGTTGAGTTCGAAGTTGCCCGACTGGCCGGCCACGGCGATCGTGGCGTCGTTGCCGATGACCTGCGCCGCGACCATGGCCGTGGCTTCCGGAATCACCGGATTCACCTTGCCCGGCATGATCGAGGAGCCGGGCTGCAAGCCCTCGAGCTCGATCTCGCCAAGTCCTGCCAGTGGACCGGAATTCATCCAGCGCAGGTCGTTGGCAACCTTCATCAGGGCCACGGCGGTGGTCTTGAGCTGGCCGGACAGCGCCACGGCGGTGTCTTGCGAGCCGATCAGCGCGAACAGGTTCTCGCCGGGCACGAAGTCGACCTGGGTCAGGCCGCTCAGATGACGTGCGAAGCCTGCGGCGAACTGCGGGTGAGCGTTGATCCCGGTGCCGACCGCAGTGCCGCCTTGGGCCAGGGACTGCAGGCTGGGCAGAGTTGCCTCCAGGTGGCCCAGGGCGCCCTTGACCTGCGCCGCCCAGCCGCCCAGCACCTGGCTCATGCGCACGGGCATGGCGTCCATCAGGTGGGTGCGGCCGGTCTTGATGAACGGATGCACCTGTTCGGCCTTGACCTCCATGACCTGGACCAGGTGACGCAGCGCTGGCAGCAGTTGCTCGTGCAGGGCCAGGGCGGCGCTGACGTGGATGGTGGTAGGGATGATGTCGTTGCTGCTCTGGCCGCAGTTGACATGGTCGTTGGGGTTGACGTTGTCACCCAGCACGCGGCTGGCGAGGGTCGCGATCACCTCATTGGCGTTCATGTTCGAGCTGGTGCCGGAGCCGGTCTGGAAGATGTCCACCGGGAAGTGCTGCATGTAATCCTCGGCGAGCAGCTGCCCCACCGCCTTGACGATGGCGTCGCCCTGCTGGGCGGTCAGTTGCTCGAGCTCGACGTTGGCCTTTGCCGCCGCTGCCTTGGCCAGCAGCAACGCACGGATGAACTGCGCAGGCATGCGCTGCTGGCTGATCGGAAAGTTGTTCACCGCGCGCTGGGTCTGGGCGCCGTACAGGGCCTGGGCCGGCACCTGCAGCTCGCCCATGCTGTCACGCTCGATACGGGTATCACTCATCATCAAGTCCTTGCATCAGTTCTTCAGGAGAAATCGAAGGCAGCAGCACGCAGTTCGCCAACTGCAGGGCGAAGGGCTGCCAACGCTGGTTCTGTTCGCGGCGGTCAAGGTTGCGCAGCAGCAGCAACGGACGCCAGGCCTGGTCGAGGCACAGGCAGCGCCAGTGCCACGGGAGCATGCGGTCGCAGGCGGTATCGAGGAGCAGGCGGAAAGAGGTCATGGCCACGGTCCAGGCCGAGGTCTCGGTGCAGCACACCAGGTAACGGCCTTCGGCCAGGTAGTGCTCGATCAGCCGCGGTTCATCCGGCTCGAGGGCGCAACGAATGCGCCGGCTGAGCCAGCGCCAGTTTTCCAGGTAGGGCAACTCTTGGAGGACGGGTTTCATGAACATCATCGCCGGGTGACTAGGTAATGATATTCATTATTAAGTGATAAACAGAATCACTTCAAGTCGAATGCAATAATCAAAAAACCCGGCAGGGATGCCGGGTCTCGTGTCGGCCGTCCATCCGACCAATATCAGCAGGCTTGATATCAGCTGCCAGCGACGGTCATGCGCTCGATCAGGATGGAGCCGGTGTGAATATTGCTGCGGGTCTCAAGATCGCTGCCGATCGCGACGATTTGCTGGAACATGTCCTTCATGTTCCCGGCAATCGTCACTTCCTGCACCGCGTGCTGAATCTCGCCATTTTCCACCCAGTAACCCGCTGCACCGCGGGAGTAATCACCGGTGACCATGTTAAGGCCGTGCCCCATCAGCTCGGTTACCAACAGGCCGCGTCCCATGCGGCGGATCAAGGCGGCCTGGTCTTCATCGCCGTGGGTGACGAACAGGTTATGCACGCCTCCCGCATTGGCGGTGCTGGGCAAGCCCAGCTTGCGGCCCGAATAGGTGCCGAGAATGTAGGAGACCAACTCACCATTTTCGACGAACGGTTTGGCGTAGGTTGCCAGGCCATCTCCATCGAATGCCGCGCTGCCCAGTGCCCGCGGCAGGTGCGGACGCTCGTCGAGGGTCAGCCAGGACGGAAACAGGCGTTGGCCCATCGCGCCTTCGAGAAACGACGACTTGCGGTACAGGTTGCCGCCCGAGATAGCCGAGAGGAAACTGCCGAACAGCCCTCCCGCCAGCTCGGCCGAAAACAGCACCGGGACCTCACAGGTCGGTACCGGGCGTGCGCCCAGGCGGCTCGCGGCACGCTGTGCGGCACGTTGCCCGATGCTGACCGGATCGGCCAGCAACTGACCCTGGCGGTTGACGTCATACCAGTAGTCGCGCTGCATCTGCCCTTCGCCCTCGGCGATCATCACGCAGCTCAGGCTGTGCCGGGTCGAGGCGTAGCCACCGATGAAGCCATGGCTGTTGCCGTATACGCGGCAGCCCTGGTGGGTATTGAGGGTGGTGCCGTCGGCGTTGAGGATGCGCGGGTCGGCGTCAAAAGCCGCCGCTTCGCACTGCAGCGCTTTTTCGATGGCCTGCTCGGGACTGATGTCCCAGGCATGGTAGAGGTCGAAGTCCGGCAAGTCGCGCGCCATCAGGGCCGGGTCGGCGAGTCCCGAACATTCGTCCTCGGAAGTATGCCTGGCGATGGCCAGCGCGGCCGCCACGGTTTCGCGGATGGCGTCGCTGCCGCTGGCCGAGGTGCTGGCCGAGCCCTTGCGCTGGCCAACGTACAAGGTGATGCCAAAGCCCTGGTCGCGATTGAGTTCGACGGTCTCGACCTCGCGCTGGCGCACCGTGGTGGACAACCCCTGCTCAAGCGATACCGCCACCTCGCAGGCGCTGGCGCCCTGGCGACGTGCTTCGGCGATGATCTGCTCGACCTGCTCCTGCAACGCCGGCAGGGCCTGTGGGCCTACGCTCTGGACTGCACTCATGGTTCTCTCCACTCAAATTCTGCGTTCGGCGAGGGTCATTGTACGACCGGGCCGGACAAGCGGCCCCCGACTGGTTATCATGGCGGCGTTTTCCAGCGGACTGCCACCATGGTTGATTCTTACGACGACGCCTCCTACGAAGGCGAAAAAAGCAAAACCCAGATCAAGCGCGAGCTGCATGCGCTGGTCGAACTCGGCGAGCGCCTTACAACGCTCAAGGCCGATACCGTTGCGCGCCTGCCATTGACCGACGCCCTGCGCCGGGCACTGGCCGATGCCAGCAAGCACACCGCGCACATCGCGCGTAAACGTCACATGTCGTTCATCGGCAAGCTGATGCGCGACCAGGACATCGAGGCGATCACCGCCCTGATCGACCAGCTCGATGCTTCCACTCGCCAGTACAACGAGCGCTTCCACGGCCTCGAGCGCTGGCGCGACCGGATGATCGACGGCGGCGACGAGGACCTCGAGCGCTTCTTCGGCGAGTACCCCGAAGCCGATCGCCAGCAATTGCGTTCGCTGGTACGCCAGGCGCAGCACGAGAAGGCGCGCAACAAGCCGCCTGCGGCCTCGCGCAAGATCTTCAAGTACATCCGCGATCTCGACGAGACCCAGCGCGGCCTGCGCTGAGCCTTGCCGACGGGCAGGCGCCCGCCTGGCCGGGCCCGGTCATGCGCCGGTGCCGCCCACGGTGATCAGGTCTATCTTCAGTGTCGGCTGGCCAACGCCTACCGGTACTGACTGTCCATCTTTCCCACAGGTGCCGACGCCGCTGTCCAGCGACAGGTCGTTGCCGACCATCGATACCCGGCTCATGGCCTCCGGGCCATTGCCGATCAACGTGGCGCCCTTGACCGGGGCAGTGATCTTGCCGTCCTCGATCAGGTAGGCCTCGCTGGTGGAAAAGACGAACTTGCCGCTGGTGATGTCCACCTGGCCGCCACCCAGATTGGCGCAGTACAGGCCTTTTTTCACCGACGCGATGATTTCGGCCGGGTCGCTGCTGCCTGCTCGCATATAGGTGTTGGTCATGCGCGGCATCGGCAGGTGTGCGTAGGATTCGCGGCGGCCGTTGCCGGTCACCGCCATGCCCATCAGGCGTGCGTTGAGCTTGTCCTGCATGTAGCCCTTGAGAATGCCGTTCTCGATCAGCGTGGTGCATTCGGTCGGGGTGCCTTCGTCATCGACGCTCAGCGACCCACGGCGGCCTTCGAGGGTGCCATCGTCGACAATGGTGCACAGTGACGAAGCCACCTGCTCGCCCAGTCGCCCGCTATAGGCCGAGCTGCCCTTGCGGTTGAAGTCCCCTTCCAGGCCATGGCCGACGGCTTCGTGCAGCAGCACGCCCGACCAGCCCGGGCCAAGCACGACTGGCAAGGTGCCCGCCGGCGCCGGTTGCGCCTCGAGGTTGACCAGCGCCTGGCGCAACGCTTCGCGGGCGTAGCCCATCACACGCTCATCCGTGAAGAAGCGGTAGTCGGTACGCCCACCGCCGCCATGGCCACCGCGCTCGCGACGTCCGTTCTGCTCGACGATGACGCTGACATTGAAGCGCACCAGCGGGCGCACGTCGGCGGCCAGGCTGCCGTCGGCGGCGGCGATCAGGATGCGCTCCCAGACCCCGGCCATGCTCACGCTGACCTGCTGGATACGCGGATCCAGGGCGCGGGTGGCGGCGTCGACTCGCTTGAGCAGGTCGACTTTCTCGGCGCGGGTCAGTACATCGAGGGGGTTGCCCGGCGCATAGAGCGCGGTGACGTCCTGGCTGCGAAAGGCCTGCACCTGGCCATCCTGCCCGGCGCGGGAGATCGAGCGGGCAGCGCGGGCCGCCGAAGTCAGTGCTTCGAGGGTGATCGCGTTGCTGTAGGCAAAGCCGGTCTTCTCGCCGGACTGGGCACGTACGCCCACGCCCTGGTCGAGGTTGAAGCTGCCTTCCTTGACGATGCTGTCTTCAAGCGCCCAGGTTTCCGAGATCTGTCCCTGGAAGTACAGGTCGGCGGCATCGATGCCGGGGCCGGCCAACTCGCCCAGCACGGCTTGCAGGCTGTCCAGGGTCAGTCCGCCCGGTGCCAGTAGCTGCTCGCTGACGGTGGATAGGGTTTGGCTCATAGTCACTCCGAGGTGTGCGCAGGCCGCAAGGCGTCCTGCGAGAAAAAGCGCCGGTGCGAGGCCACCGGCATCCGCGCCCGTATGGACGCCTGTTCGCTGCTGTCGCGCTCGGCCAGCAGCACGCCTTCGCCGCTCGCCTGTTGGGCAACGATGCGTCCCCAAGGGTCGACGATCGCAGCATGGCCATGGGTTTCCCGTGGGCCTGGATGAACGCCACCCTGGGCCGCGGCCAGCAGGTAGCATTGTGTTTCGATCGCGCGTGCACGGATCAGCACATCCCAGTGCGCCGCGCCGGTGACCGCCGTGAACGCCGAGGGCGCGCTGATCAGCTCCGCCCCGGCGGCGCGCAAGGCGCTGTAAAGCTCGGGAAAGCGCAAGTCATAGCAGACACTCAGGCCCAGGCGGCCTACCGGGGTGTCGGCGACAACCACCTGGGCACCATGGGCGTAGTCGTCTGACTCACGATAGCGGCCGCGGGTATCCGCCACGTCCACATCGAACAGGTGCAGCTTGTCATAACGTGCCGCCACCTCGCCGTCCTCGTCAATCAGCAACGAGCAGGCATGCGCCTTGGCCTCGGGCTGGCCGGCCGGGGGCAAGGGCAAGGTGCCGGCGACTATCCATAACTTGAGGTCGCGGGCCGTGCGTTTCAACCATGGCAAGACCGGACCTTCGCCCAGCGCCTCGGCACGACCGATGGCGGCCGCGTCCCGCCGGCCCATGGCCGCGAAGTTTTCCGGCAGCACCGCCAACTGCGCGCCGCCCTGCGCCGCCTGTTGCAGCAGGGCAGTGGCACGCTGCAGGTTGGCCTGCACGTCGTCCTGGCTGACCATCTGGATGACGGCTGACTTCATGGCGGCTCCCAGGATCATTTCACGAAGGGTTTCACAAAGGTCATTCTAGGCTCTTTCAACGGCCCCTCGACGCGGTAATGCACGCTGGCATAACGCGAAACCCTGTCGCCGATCAATCGATCGACCAGAAACAGCGCTCCGCCAATGGCTGGGGCACCGACGATCAGCGCCGCGAGCGGCAGATTGTTGGTCACTGGCAATGCGACCTGCAAGCGGCCATCGATGCGCTCGCGGACCATGTCCAGGGTGCCTTCGAGCTCAAGATTGCTCGACGGCCCGGTCACCGTGATCGGCTCGCGGGTCACGTACACGCCTTTACTGCTCACCAGCAGGCCCTTGACCCGGTCGTAGGCCAGACCCTTTTCCAGCAAGTCGGAGAAGTCCAGCCGCAGGCGGCGCTTGATGGTGTTGAAGTTGAGCAGGCCGAACACGCGAAGCGCCTGGGCGCTGCCTTCGACATCGGCGAACTGGCCCTGGCGCAGGTCGGCGTCGAGACTGCCCGAAAAGCGCTCGAGCCCGACCCAGGCCGGCGAGCCCGGCCAACGCCCATCGGCGTCGAGGCGGAAGCGGCGGCTGGTGACGGACGGGGCAAAATTCCAGGCCTTGAGCACATCCGCCAGGTTGTCGCCCGCAAGGCGCCCCTTGAACCAGCTGCCGCTGGCATCGGGCGTACCTTCCCAGCCGCCGCTGCCATCGATGCGCAAGCCCTTGAGGTCAAGGTCGACATCGTTGAAGACAACGCCGCGCGCCGTGGGCCGCAGCTTCATCGCCCAGCTGCCGAACAGCTCATCGCCCCGAAACAGCTTGTCGATGCTGAGGTCGAGGGAGGGCACCTTGCGCGGGTCGAAACCGGCCAGCGGGTCAGGGGCATCCTCGGCCTGGCTCTGCGCAGGATCGGCGGCGGGCAGGCGCAGGGTCTGCAGGTTGACCGCCAGGGGCGCGGCCTTGGCATCGGGCACGCGCGCATTGCCAATCACTTCGCGGCTGTCCAGGCGCATCGACCAGCCCGCGCCCGCCCGGTCCAGGCGAACCACCGCCTGGTTGAGCAGCATGCCGAACGCCTTGACCTGACCGATGCTCACATCGACGTTGCGCAGGGTCTGCCGGGCGTTGCCGCCTGGATCATTGCCCGCCAGTCGTCCAAGCTGCTGCTGCCAAGGCTCCACGTCCAGGGTGTCCAGCCGCCCGCGCACCCGCAGCCCCGGACCCGGCGGCAACTGCGCCTGGCCAGTGCCGAGCAGCAGTTCGCCGCGGCCCTCGGTCAGCTTTTCGAACGGGGCCGCATAGGCGAACCGGGCCAGGTCGACGTAGCTGACATCAATGCGCCGTTCAGGGCCCTGCAGGCCCATGCTGAAGCGAGTGTCCCGGCTCTGGCCCGACGACTTGCCGAAGGGCGCGGGCAGGTCGATGTACAGGCCCTTGAGCGTCGAGGCGACGCTGAGGCGGTTTTCCCGACTGCCAAGGTTGACTTGCAACAGGTAGGGAATCTCGCCCTCGGCGGGCAACGCCTGCCTGAACTGCAGCCAATCGGTCAGGGCCTTGAGCGCCACCTGCCCCTTGGCTTCGATGCGGCTCTGGATCTGTCCGGGCTGGCCTTCGGCGAAAATCTGCGCCGTGACAGGCTTGTCGAAGGCGCGCAGGCTGATGCCCTTGCCGCTGAGGCCTTTATCGTAGTCAAAGGTGAAATCGCCCTTGAGCTGGCTGAGTTCCAGCGTGGGCGGTGCGATTTTCAATCGGGCATCGGCAGTCGAAAAGTCGACCAGTACCTTGGGATGCTGCCCGTGGGCCAGCGGCACATCGAGCTTCAGCTTGCCCCGCAGCGGGCCCTGCCCTTCCCAGCCGGCGAAGATCTCCCCGGTGCCAATCGGTGCTTGCTGGAGAATCTTCAAGCCGTCCTTCAAGTCGCCATCAAAGGCGCCATCGAGATACAGGTGACTGTCGTGGCCGGCCTCTACATGGGGAATATCCACGGTGACATCGCTGACCTTGGTGTCGAGCAGCAGGCCTTTGCGCGCCTCGATGCGCACGCCGGCGTCGTCAATGCGCACATCCCCATCCACGTGCTGGACCTGCGGCCAGCCCGGCTGGAAGTCCAGCGCGGCGTCTCGGACCTTGAAGAACAGGCTGATGCTGCGGGCATGGGCGGGAGCCCCGTGGTTCAGCGAACCCTGGTACTGGAAGTAGCCTTCGTCGACGCTGCCCTTGACGATGGCGGTACGCAGCCATTCGTCCAGGGCCGGGCTGAGCACCTCGGGCAGGTACTTGGCAGTGTAGCGGCCGTCGCCTTCCGTCAGGCCGACGCGCAGGTCCATGTAGTCCTCGCGGCTTTCGTCGAACAGCAGGCGGATCAGGAAGTCGCCAGCGATCTTGCCCTCCTCGCCCAGCACCTTGAGGTACGGGGCGACCAGGGTGAAGCCTTCCTTGTCCAGGCGCCAGGTCAGGCGGGCGTTGGCTTTCTGGTACTGCCAGGGCTTCTCGAAAATGGGGTACAGGTGCAGCATGAATGCATCGGTATCCAGGCGAAGCTCACCCTTGCCAAGATCACCGCTGATGCTGCCACTGACGTTTCCGGCCGCCGGGGCGCCGTGATAGGCATCAAAGCCGACCCGCTCCAGATTGGCGGCAAATTGCAGCCGCTTGTCGCCTTCGGCGTGGGGCCGCAGGTCGAGGTTCACATTGCGCAGCGCTCCGGTCACCTTGAGCGCCTCTACCGCTTGCATGGCGGCCTCTGGCAACGGGGCAAGGGCCTCGACCAGCGGCGTCAACGGGGTCAGGTCCAGGCGGTCGGCCTGGACTTGCCACACCGTCTGGGCTGGGTCCTGGTCCGGCCGCTGGCGCAGTTGGATATTCGACTCCCAGCGGGTCTGGCCGATACTCGCGGCAAGCGAATCAACCACCACGTCAAAGCCCTGCTCCTGGCGCTGGAACCAGGCGCCAAGCGCCAGATTGTCCAGGGCGACGGGTTCGCGCCCGGTATGTGCACCCTTCAGCCTCGGTGCGTTCAGACGTACCACTGCGCTTTGCAGTTGACGCTTGCGCCAGTCGACCCAGAACTCGCCACCAGCCTGCAACTGGCTTGCCTGCCACTGCCCCAGCAGTCGCGGCGGCAACCAGCGCGCCCAATCACTCTGGGGCAGGCTCAGATAGGCTTCGACGCGGCCATCGCGCCAGGCCTCGGGGGTGATGTGGCCGCGCAGGTTCATGGCCAGAGGCTGGCCGTCTGGCAACGTCAGGCGCAGGTTCAACTGCTGGCGAGAACCGCCGCTCTGCAGGCCCAGGCTCACATAGGTAAGGGTCAATGGATCGCGTTGCCAGGGCACCACCGTGACCTGGGTGTCGAATACATCCAGGCGCCCCAGCTGTCTCAAGCGCTGCAGCAGCTCGCCCGGATCGAAGGGTTGATCGCCTTGGGTGGGCAGCCCCTCCAGAGACCAGGCGCCCTGCCCGTCCTCGCGAACGCTCAACTGCAGGCCACCCAGCTGCAGGCGCGACAGGCGCACCTGGCGCGCCAGGAGGCTCGCCCACAGGTCGGGCACCACCTTCACTTGATCCAGGCGCAAGGCCCCAGGCCCTTCTCCCACCTGCACATCATGCAACTGCACGACCGGTGACAGCCTGCTCCAGCGCCCTTGGAGGGCACCGATATGCACCGGCACGCCCAGCGCCTGCTCGACCTTGGTCTCGACCTCGGCACGATACTCGGCGACCAACGGCACCAGTTGCCGCCCAAGGCTGACATACAAGGCCACCAGGACCGCCACCAGTGCGGATGCCGCCAAGCCCCAGCGGGTCATGGCACCCAGAACGCGCATCAGACGTTCCATGGCCATGGCCCTCCCGGATCCGTACAGATCCTAACTATGGTCGCAAGCGCGGGCTTTGCCAGCCGACGTCGGTATGCCGAAGGCCTCAGAGCAACACCACGTCGTACTGTTCCTGCGAGTACATCGACTCGACCTGGAAGCGGATGGTGCGCCCGATGAACGTCTCGAGCTCGGCCACGTTGCCCGACTCCTCGTCCAGCAGCCGGTCGACCACTTTCTGATTGGCCAGAACCCGGTAGCCCTCGGCCTGGTAGGCACGGGCCTCGCGCAGGATCTCGCGGAAAATCTCGTAGCAGATCGTCTCCGGTGTCTTCAGCTTGCCACGGCCCTGGCAGCACAGGCAGGGCTCGCAGAGCACCTGTTCGAGGCTTTCGCGGGTGCGCTTGCGGGTCATCTGCACCAGGCCCAGTTCGGTGATGCCGATGATGTTGGTCTTGGCGTGGTCGCGCTCGAGCTGTTTCTCGAGGGTGCGCAGTACCTGGCGCTGGTGCTCTTCGTCTTCCATGTCGATGAAGTCGATGATGATGATCCCGCCGATGTTGCGCAGGCGCAGCTGCCGGGCGATGGCGGTGGCGGCTTCCAGGTTGGTCTTGAAGATCGTCTCTTCCAGGTTGCGATGGCCGACGAAGGCGCCGGTATTGACGTCGATGGTGGTCATCGCCTCGGCCGGGTCGACCACCAGGTAGCCGCCGGACTTGAGCGGCACCTTGCGGTCCAGGGCGCGCTGGATCTCATCCTCGACGCCATACAGGTCGAAGATCGGCCGCTCGCCCGGGTAGTGTTCCAGGCGGTCGGCGATCTCGGGCATCAGCTCGATGACAAACTGGGTGGTCTTCTGGAAGGTCTCGCGTGAGTCGATGCGGATCTTCTCGATCTTGGGATTGACCAGGTCCCGCAGGGTGCGCAGGGCCAGCCCCAGGTCTTCGTAGATTTCGGTAGGCGCGCCGACGGTCTTGATCTGCGTGCCGATCTGCTCCCACAGGCGGCGCAGATAGCGGATGTCCATGATGATTTCTTCGGAGCGCGCGCCCTCGGCGGCGGTGCGCAGGATGAAGCCACCGGCATCCTTGATGTCCTCGAGGGCCATGCAATCGGTAACGACCTGCTTGAGCCGGTCCCGCTCCGCCTCGTCCTCGATCTTCAGGGAAATCCCGACATGGCTGCTACGCGGCATGTACACCAGGTAACGGGAGGGGATCGACAGCTGGGTGGTGAGGCGCGCGCCCTTGGAGCCGATCGGGTCCTTGGTGACCTGGACCACCAGGCTCTGGCCCTCATGCACCAATGCGCTGATGCTTTCCACCGCTGAGCCTTCGCGCTGGGAGATCTCCGAGGCATGGATGAACGCCGCGCGGTCCAGCCCGATGTCGACGAACGCCGCCTGCATGCCCGGCAGGACCCGCACCACCTTGCCCTTGTAGATATTGCCAACGATGCCGCGGCGCTGGGTGCGCTCGACGTGCACTTCCTGCAGCACTCCGTTTTCCACTACCGCCACGCGTGATTCCATCGGGGTGATATTGATCAGGATCTCTTCACTCATGGCAGGCTCTCGTCAAAGGTCTTCGGTAAGGATGGATGGCGGGCGGGCAACTGGCTACAGCGGATGCGCATCCTCCACGTCGATTGACCGGGTTTGCCAGCAGGCAATTGCGAAATGTTCGAGGAGTTCTGCGGTTTCGCTCAATGGCAAGCCCACCACAGCCGAATAACTGCCAGCCAGGGCGGTGACAAAAATTGCGCCCAGGCCTTGAATAGCATAGCCGCCAGCCTTGTCGACGGGCTCGCCGGTAGCCCAGTAGCGCTGGGCTTCTTCACTGCTGATGGCGCGAAAGCGCACCTCGCTGGTGATACAACGGCTCTCGCAACGCTGGCCGTCGGTCAGCGCCACGGCGGTGAGCACCTGGTGTTCGCGGCCGGACAGCTCGGCCAGCATCGCCAACGCGTGGGCAGCGTTCTCTGGCTTGCCGAGAATCTTGCCGTCGATCACCACTGCGGTGTCGGCGCCCAGCACCACGCCAGGCTCGGTCAGCCTGGCATGACCGGCAGCCGCCTTGGCACGGGCCAGGCGCTCGACATAGGCTGGGGCGCTTTCTGCAGGCAGTGCGGTTTCGTCGACCGGCGCGCTGAGCAAGGTGAACGGCACGCCGATCTGCGTCAGCAGCTCACGCCGGCGTGGGGAGCCAGAGGCCAGGTACAACGCGGTCATGTGGACATCTCCCTGTCGGTGAAGCCTTCAGTTGATACTCAGGCGTTTGCGCAGGTCGCGCAGGGCAAAGCTGATCCAGGGCCAGAGCAAGGCGCTGATCACCGCCGACCAGACCAGCGCCAGGGTCGGCAGGCGATTGCCGGTCAGAGCGCTCAGCCACAGCTGAACCAGCTGGGCGATGCCGAAGATCACCAGCACCACCAGGCACTGCTGCCACATCGGGAACATGCGCAGGCGCTGCTGCAAGGTCAGCACCAGGAAGGTGATCAGGGTCAGGACCAGGGCGTTCTGGCCCAGCAGCGTGCCGTACAGCACGTCCTCGGCAAGACCGAGCACGAACGCCGTGGTCATGCCGACCTTGTGGGGTACGTGAAGGGTCCAGAAAGCCAGCAGCATGGCCAGCCACATGGGCCGGAAGACTTCCATGAACTGCGGCATGGGGGACACGCTGAGCAACAGGCCGACCACGAACGTCAGCCAGATCACCCAGCCATTGTTGCTGCGCGAGCTAGGCATCAGGGTCTCCGGGGTTGGGCAGGCGCCGCTGCCGGGCCGGCGGGCGCAGCCTGGGCCGGCGCTGCGGCGGGGGCGGCAGGTGAGACAGGGGCTACGGGCGCAAGCGCGGCAGGTACGGCCGGAGCAACCGGCGCAAGCGTGGCAGGTACGGCTGGGACCGCGGGAACAAGCGCTGGCGTTACCCCCGTCGCCGGCGCTGCCGGGGCTGCCGGCTCACCCGCGGCTGGGGCCTGGGCTGCGGGGGCAGCGGCAGAGCCGACCGCCCCATGACGGTCGGCTTCTTCCTGCGCGATGGCCGCATCGGCAGCGCGTTGCTCGGGGGTGCGGCTGTCGCTGAACACCAGCAGCAGGTAGCGGCTGCGGTTGAGGGCGGCCGTGGGAATGGCGCGGACGATGGCAAACGGCTGCCCGGAGTCGTGGATCACCTCATTGACCGTGGCCACCGGGTAGCCTGCCGGAAAGCGCTGGCCGAGGCCGGAGCTGACCAGCAGGTCGCCCTCCTTGATGTCGGCGGTGTCGGCCACATGGCGCAATTCCAGCCGCTCGGGATTGCCGGTACCGCTGGCAATGGCGCGCAGGCCGTTGCGATTGACCTGCACCGGGATGCTGTGGGTCGTGTCGGTCAGCAGCAGCACGCGCGCCGTGTAGGGCATCAGCTCGACCACCTGGCCCATCAGCCCACGCGCATCGAGCACCGGCTGGCCAAGCACCACGCCATCGCGCTCGCCCTTGTTGATCAGGATGCGATGGGTGAACGGGTTGGGATCGACGCCGATCAGCTCGGCCACCTCGACCTTCTCGTTGACCAGCGCCGAGGAGTTGAGCAATTCGCGCAGGCGCACGTTCTGTTCGGTCAGGGCAGCCAGCTTTTGCAGGCGCCCTTGCAGCAGCAGGGCCTCGGTCTTGAGCTTCTCGTTTTCGGCGGCAAGCTCGGTGCGGCTGCCAAACTGGCTGGCAACCCCTTGCCACAGGCGCTGCGGCACATCGGTGACGGCATAGGATTCCATCAGCACCAGCCCCATCTGGCTGCGCACTGGCTTGAGCACGGCAAAGCGCGCATCGACCACCATCAAGGCGATCGACAGCACGACCAGAACGAGCAGACGAACCCCCAGTGAAGGGCCCTTGGTGAAAAGCGGTTTAATGGGCCGTTCCTCGTGGACGACGATTCAGGAGGTCATTGAACATGGGGCAACGTACCAGCCTGCTTGCGGGTTGAGGGTAACGACGACCAACGGACGCCAGCCCGGCACATACAGGTAGCACTGCGCGTGCTGCCTGTAAACCGGGCGTTCAACGGACTGCCTGGGACTTACTCGCTGGAGAGCAGGTCCATGGAGTGCTTGTCCATCATCTCGAGGGCGCGGCCGCCGCCACGGGCGACGCAGGTCAGCGGGTCTTCGGCGACGATGACCGGCAGGCCGGTCTCCTGGGCCAGCAGCTTGTCGAGGTCACGCAGCAGCGCGCCGCCACCGGTCAGCACCAGGCCACGCTCGGCGATGTCCGAGGCGAGCTCCGGTGGCGATTGCTCAAGGGCGCTCTTGACCGCCTGGACGATGGTCGCCAGGGATTCCTGCAGCGCTTCGAGCACCTCATTGGAATTGAGGGTGAAGGCACGTGGCACGCCTTCGGCCAGGTTACGGCCGCGCACGTCGACTTCGCGCAGCTCGCCGCCCGGATAGGCGGTGCCGATTTCCTGCTTGATCCGCTCGGCGGTGGATTCGCCGATCAGGCTGCCGTAGTTGCGGCGCACGTAGGTGACGATGGCTTCGTCGAAACGGTCGCCACCCACCCGTACGGATTCGGCGTAGACCACACCGTTTAGGGAGATGAGCGCGATCTCGGTGGTACCACCACCGATGTCGACGACCATCGAGCCGCGGGCCTCTTCGACCGGCAGGCCGGCGCCAATGGCAGCGGCCATCGGCTCTTCGATCAGGAACACTTCACGCGCCCCGGCGCCGAGGGCCGATTCACGGATGGCGCGGCGCTCGACCTGGGTCGATTTGCACGGCACGCAGATCAGCACACGTGGGCTGGGCTGCAGGAAGCTGTTTTCATGTACTTTGTTGATGAAGTACTGCAACATTTTTTCACAAACGCTGAAGTCGGCGATCACGCCGTCTTTCATCGGACGAATGGCGGCAATATTGCCCGGCGTGCGGCCCAGCATGCGCTTGGCTTCGGTGCCGACCGCAACGACGCTCTTCTGATTGCCGTGGGTGCGGATGGCAACAACCGACGGCTCATTGAGGACGATACCGCGCTCTCGCACGTAAATAAGGGTGTTGGCAGTGCCCAGGTCGATGGAAAGATCGCTGGAAAACATGCCACGCAGTTTCTTGAACATGGGAAAGTGACCCTAGGCAACGCGTGGGTAAAAAAGTGCGGCAAACTCTAACAATGACGGGGATTTTGGGCAAGGCGCCAATATGTTAAATTGGCTGTTTTTCCGAGCAAGCCAGCAGATGATCGCGGCCGTATGACCGCCAGAACGCCGGCATGTTCCTCATCGCGGACCCTTTCCGTTTTGTTTCCCCTGGAGATCCCCATGGCGCTTCAACGCTGCGACGTGGAAAAGATTGCCCACCTGGCCCGACTGGGCCTGGATGAAGGCGATCTGCCACGCATTACCGATGCCTTGAACAGTATTCTCGGGCTGGTCGACCAGATGCAAGCTGTCGACACCAGCGGTATCGAGCCCCTCGCCCACCCCCTGGAAGCCAGTCAGCGCCTGCGCGCCGACGTGGTAACCGAACGCAACCAGCGCGAGGCCTATCAGGCCGTCGCACCGGCGACCCAAGACGGTCTGTACCTGGTTCCGAAAGTCATCGAGTAAGGGATAGAGCCTGCCATGCATCAACTGACACTGGCCGAGATCGCCCGCGGACTCGCCGACAAATCGTTTTCCTCCGAGGAGCTGACCCGCGCCCTGCTTGCGCGCATCCAGCAACTTGACCCTCAGCTCAACAGCTTCATCAGCGTCACCGAGGAACTGGCCCTGGGCCAGGCCCGTGCCGCAGACGCCCGCCGCGCCGCTGGCGAAACCGGCGCGCTGCTGGGCGCGCCGATCGCCCACAAGGACCTGTTCTGCACCCAGGGCGTGCGCACCAGCTGCGGCTCGCGGATGCTCGACAACTTCGAGGCGCCGTATGACGCCACCGTGGTCGCGCGCCTGGCCGAGGCCGGCATGGTCACCCTGGGCAAGACCAACATGGACGAGTTCGCGATGGGTTCGGCCAACGAATCGAGCCACTACGGCCCGGTCAAGAACCCGTGGAACCTGGAGCACGTGCCTGGCGGATCGTCCGGCGGATCGGCCGCGGCCGTCGCCGCGCGCCTGCTGCCGGCAGCCACCGGTACCGATACCGGCGGATCGATCCGCCAGCCTGCGGCGCTGACCAACCTTACCGGCCTGAAACCGACGTACGGTCGTGTTTCGCGCTGGGGCATGATCGCCTACGCCTCCAGTCTCGACCAGGGCGGCCCGATGGCCCGCACCGCCGAAGACTGCGCGTTGCTGCTGCAAGCCATGGCCGGCTTCGACGCCAAGGACTCCACCAGCATCGACGAGCCCGTGGCCGACTACAGCGCCGACCTCAACGCATCGCTCCAGGGCCTGCGCATCGGCTTGCCGAAGGAGTACTTCGGCGCCGGCCTCGACCCGCGCATCGCCGAGCTGGTCCAGGCCAGCGTCAAGGAGCTCGAGAAGCTCGGCGCCGTGGTCAAGGAAATCAGCCTGCCGAACATGCAGCACGCAATCCCGGCCTACTACGTCATCGCCCCGGCCGAGGCTTCCTCGAACCTGTCGCGCTTCGACGGCGTGCGCTTCGGCCATCGCTGCGACAACCCCAAGGACCTCACCGACCTGTACAAGCGCTCGCGTGGCGAGGGCTTCGGCACCGAGGTGCAGCGGCGCATCATGGTTGGCACCTATGCCCTGTCGGCCGGCTACTACGATGCCTACTACCTGCAGGCGCAGAAGATCCGCCGCCTGATCAAGAACGACTTCATGGCCGCGTTCAACGACGTCGACCTGATCCTTGGCCCGACCACGCCAAACCCGGCCTGGAAGCTTGGCGCCAAGAACAGCGACCCGGTCGCCGCCTACCTGGAAGACGTCTACACCATCACCGCCAACCTCGCGGGCCTGCCGGGCCTGTCGATGCCGGCCGGTTTCGTCGAAGGCCTGCCGGTCGGCGTGCAACTGCTCGCCCCGTACTTCCAGGAAGGCCGCCTGCTCAACGTCGCGCACCGCTACCAGCAAGTGACTGACTGGCACACCCGCGCACCCAACGGCTTCTGAGGAATTCACACATGCAATGGGAAGTTGTCATCGGGCTGGAGATTCATACCCAGCTCGCCACCCAGTCGAAGATTTTCTCTGGCAGCGCCACCACGTTCGGCTCCGAGCCGAACACCCAGGCCAGCCTGATCGACCTGGGCATGCCTGGCGTGCTGCCGGTGCTCAACCAGGAAGCCGTGCGCATGGCCTGCATGTTCGGCCTGGCCGTCGATGCCGAGATCGGCAAGCACAACGTGTTCGCGCGCAAGAACTACTTCTACCCCGACCTGCCCAAGGGTTACCAGATCAGCCAGATGGAGCTGCCGATCGTCGGCAAGGGCCACCTGGACATCGCCCTCGAGGACGGCACCATCAAGCGCGTCGGCATCACCCGTGCGCACCTGGAAGAAGACGCCGGCAAGAGCCTGCACGAAGACTTCAGCGGCTCGACCGGGATCGACCTGAACCGCGCCGGCACTCCGCTGCTGGAAATCGTCTCCGAGCCCGACATGCGCAGCGCCAAGGAAGCCGTGGCCTACGTCAAGGCGATTCATGCGCTGGTGCGCTACCTGGGCATCTGCGATGGCAACATGGCCGAAGGCTCGCTGCGCTGCGACTGCAACGTGTCGATCCGGCCCAGGGGCCAGACCGAGTTCGGTACCCGCTGCGAGATCAAGAACGTCAACTCGTTCCGCTTCATCGAACGCGCGATCAATACCGAGATCCAGCGCCAGATCGACCTGATCGAGGACGGTGGCCGGGTGATCCAGGAAACCCGCCTGTACGACCCGAACAAGGACGAGACCCGCTCCATGCGCAGCAAGGAGGAAGCCAACGACTACCGTTACTTCCCAGACCCTGACCTGCTGCCGGTGGTCATCGAGGACGCATTCCTCGACGCCACCCGCGCAAGCTTGCCAGAGCTGCCGCCGCAGAAAGTCGAGCGCTTCCAGAGCCAGTACGGCCTGTCGGCCTATGATGCCAACGTGCTGGCGTCGAGCCGCGAGCAGGCAGACTACTTCGAGCAGGTAGTGAGCATCGGCGGTGACGCCAAGCTTGCGGCCAACTGGGTCATGGTCGAACTGGGCAGCCTGCTCAACAAGCTGGGCGTCGAGATCGACCAGGCGCCGGTCACCGCCGGGCAACTGGGCGGCATGCTGCTGCGCATCACCGACAACACCATCAGCGGCAAGATCGCAAAGGTGGTCTTCGAGGCGATGGCGGGCGGCGAAGGCGATGCCGACACGATCATCGAGAGCCGCGGCCTGAAGCAGGTGACCGATACCGGTGCGATCGAGAAGGTGCTTGATGAAGTGCTGGCGGCCAACGCTGACCAGGTCGAGCAGTATCGCGCCGCCGACGAAGCCAAGCGCGGCAAGATGTTCGGCTTCTTTGTCGGGCAGGCCATGAAGGCGTCCAAGGGCAAGGCTAACCCGCAGCAGGTGAACCAGCTGCTCAAGGCCAAGCTGGAAGGCTGATGACGAAGGTGTGTCATCCGCCTCGCGGGTGACACCATGACCTTATGGGAGCAACTGTCTTTGATGAAACCTGGCAAGTCAGCTCCACAGGTACAGCAGTGCTCTCAGGCCTGCGCCAACCTGTGAGAGCGGCTTTAGCCGCGAAGAGGTTGACGCGGTGTCTGGCACCGGCTGCGCCGGTGTTCGCGGCTGAAGCCGCTCCCATATGGGGCCTTGGGCCTGCCATGATTATTGTCTTGATGCCATAGGAGCCCTACATTGATGTGGCGTCCCCTCAGCGCACTCGCGCTTTTCACTCTCCTGGCCGGCTGCGCCAGTCACGACACCGACCCCAACGGTTACGACAAGACAGGCACCGCTTCCTACTACGGCTCGCGCCATCACGGCAGCCGTACCGCCAGTGGCGAGCGCTTCAACCAGCATGGCCTGACCGCCGCGCACCGCAGCCTGCCTTTCGGCAGCCGGGTGCGGGTCACCAACCTGAACAACCAGCGCAGCGTCGTGGTTCGCATCAATGACCGTGGTCCGCATTCGCGAGGCCGCCTGATCGACCTGTCCCGCGCCGCGGCGCAAAAAATCGGCATGATCCGTAGCGGAACCGCCCGCGTGCGGGTACAAGGTCTGAGCAATTGACCTGACACGGAGCCGCTCCCATCTTCGACCTAGCCACCCTCCCCACTTTCAGCCTCCTGCAACTGGCCTTCGGCTTGCTGTTGCTGATCGCCGGGGCCGAGCTGCTGGTGCGCGCCGCGCTGCACCTGGCCCTGCGCCTGCATGTACGGCCGCTGATCATCGGCCTGAGCCTGGTGGCGTTCGGCAGCACGGCACCGCAGCTTACCGTCAGCCTGCAGGCCGCCTACCAAGGCGCTCCGGACGTTGCCGTCGGCAGCGTCGTAGGCAGCAATATCTTCAATGTGCTGGTGATCCTGGGCCTGGCGGCCCTGATCATTCCGCTGCGGGTATCGCGCCAGCTGGTGCGGCTGGACCTGCCCCTGATGATTGCCGCCAGCGGGCTGGTCTACGTGCTGGCGCTCAACGGTTACCTGGGACGGCTCGAGGGGCTGGTGCTGGTGCTGGGCCTGATGGGCTACCTGGCGGTGCTCTGGCATCAGTCACGTCACTATGCACGGACCTACCCCGCGCCCGATCCGGCCTCGCGTCCCGCCGGCCGTTTCTGGTCCGGCGCGGTGCTGCAGATCCTGCTGGGGCTTGGCCTGCTCAGCCTGGCCGGACACCTGCTGCTGGAAGCAGCGATCGAGGTGGCGACCGACCTCGGGCTTTCCGAACGGATCATCGGCCTGACCGTGGTCGCGGTGTGTACCTCATTGCCGGAATTGGCGGCGGCGTTGATCGCGGCCTTGCGCGGCGAGCGGGAAATCGCCGTCGGCACGGTCATCGGCAGCAACCTGTTCAACCTGCTGGCGGTGCTGGGGCTGACGGCGCTGATAGCGCCCGAACCACTGTCGATTTCACCCAACGCCCTGGATTTCGACTTGCCGGTGATGCTGGGCGTCGCCGTCCTGAGCCTGCCGGTCTTCTACTCGGGCTACCGGATAACCCGCGCCGAGGGCGTGGTGTTCCTGGGCTTGTACCTGGCCTATGGCCTGCACGTGGTGGCCTTCACCACGGGCATGCCCCTCGCCGGTCGCCTGGAGCACCTGATGCTGTTCTATGCATTGCCTGCGCTTGGGGCGGTGTTGTTGTACACCACCCTGCGCGCCTGGCGCCGCCAGCACTGAGGGCGGGTGGTCAGTTGCCGCAGACCGTCGGCCTGGCCTTTTTCTTCAACTGGAACGCCACGCCCAGCACGGCAATCCACAGCGGAATCAGCAGCACCGAGATACGGATCGACGGGGTCAGCAACATCACCCCAAGGATCAGCACGATGAAGGCCAGGCACAGGTAGTTGGTGAGCGGATGCCCCCAGCTCGGGTAGAAGGGCTTCTCGTCCCCGGCCAGCTTGGCGCGGCGGAACTTCAGGTGGGTGATGCTGATGCTCGCCCAATTGATCACCAGCGCCGACACCGCCAGCGCCATCAGCAGGCCAAAGGCCTCGCCCGGCATCAGGTAGTTGATGATCACGCAAAGGCCAGTGGCGAGCGCCGAAACGCCCAGTGCCGCCAGTGGCACGCCGCGGCGGTTGACCTTGAGCAGCGCGCGCGGTGCGTCGCCCTGGGTGGCCAGGCCGAACAGCATGCGGCTGTTGGCGTACACGCAACTGTTGTAGACCGACAGCGCCGCCGTCAACACCACTACGTTGAGCAGCGTGGCGACCAGGTTGCTGTCCAGGTTGTGGAAGATCATCACGAACGGGCTGCCGCCCTGCACGACCTTCTGCCAGGGGTACAGCGACAACAGCACGGCCAACGCACCGATGTAGAAGATCAGGATGCGGTAGACCACCTGGTTGGTGGCGCGCGGGATGCTGTGACGCGGATTGTCCGCCTCGGCAGCGGTGATACCCACCAGTTCCAGGCCGCCAAAGGAGAACATGATCACCGCCATGGCCATGACCAGGCCGGTGATGCCATTGGGGAAGAACCCGCCGTACTGCCACAGGTTGGCGATGTCGGCATCCGGTCCACCCGTGCCGCTGGCCAGCAGGTAGGCGCCAAAGCCGATCATGCTGACAATCGCCACCACCTTGACCAGGGCGAACCAGAACTCCATCTCACCGTAGACTTTCACCTGGGAAAGGTTGATCAGGTTGATCACCACGAAGAAGATCGCCGCAGTCGCCCAGGTAGGAAAGCCTGGCCACCAGTACTGCACATAGATGCCCACGGCGGTCAGCTCCGCCATGCCCACCAGCACGTACACGACCCAGTAGTTCCAGCCCGAGACGAAGCCTGCGAACTCGCTCCAGTAGCGATGGGCAAAATGGCTGAAGCTGCCGGCGACGGGTTCCTCGACCACCATCTCGCCCAGCTGGCGCATGATGAAGAAGGCCATCAGGCCTGCTATGGCGTAGCCCAGCAGCACCGAGGGGCCTGCCAGCTGGATGGTCTGGGCGATGCCCAGGAACAGCCCGGTGCCGATGGCGCCACCGAGGGCGATCAGCTGGATATGGCGATTTTTCAGCCCGCGCTGCAATCGCTCGGGCGTGCTCTGGTCTTGCATGAAGTGTCCTTAAAGCCGGAGGCAGTATTGTTGGCGTTGTGTGCGGTCAGGATCTAGATCCATCCACCCCACTGCAATAGGAAGATTCCGATGTTGGTGGTGATCGCCGCCGCCAGCGTGGTGATGACGATGATCGATGCCGCCAGCTGGTGGTTGCCGTTGGCCGCCCGCGCCATGACGTAGCTGGCTGCCGCGGTCGGGCTGCCGATGTAGAGAAACAGGATCCCCAGCTCCGCCCCACGAAAGCCGCATAGCCAGCCGCCAAGAGTGCCGATGATCGGCAACCAGACCATCTTCACCAGGCTGGCGCTGATCGCCAGCTTGCCGCTGTCGCGCAGGGATGCCAGGGACAGCGTGCCGCCGATGCAGATCAGCGCAAGGGGAAGGGACATCTGCGCCAGGTAGTCACCTGAGGTCAGCAACCAGTTGGGCAACGGCACCTGGCCGTACGCCAGTGCCGTGGCGGCCAGCACGCTGATGATCAATGGGTTGCTGAAGATGCTCTTGCAGATGCTCCAGGGATCGGACTTCAGGTCCGGGCTGTACACCGCCAGGACCACCGCCGACAGGGAGTTGTACAAGAGGATGACCAGTCCGGCCAGCACCGCGCCCAGGGAAATGCCGTAGTCGCCGTAGAGGCTGGCCGCCAGTGCCAGGCCTATGACGCCGTTGTTGCCGCGAAACCCACCCTGGGTGTAGATGCCGCGGTCCGCACGCGGGCAGCGCCAGATCGCGAAGCCCCAGGCCATGGCGAAGCCGAGCACGGTCGAGACGATGAAATAGGCGATGAGATCGCCCTGCACGGCCGTGGACAGGTCAGCGTGGTAGATGCCCAGGAACAGCAGTGCCGGCATGCACACGTTGAACACCAGGTTCGAGGCGACGTGGATGAAACCGTCGTCGATCAGCCGGATGCGCTTGAGCAGCACGCCCATGAACAACATGGCGAAGACCGGTGCCGTGATGTTCAGTGTCTGGATGAGGAGGGCGAGCATTGACAGCGATCCCATGGTGGCCGTTAGGTCGCTAATGATACGTGAGTGCCACGGGTTTTGGGGGCCGCAAAGCGGCCCCGAAAAAAATCAGCGGCGAACCGGCCGTTTCTGCAGCTTGCGCTGCAAGGTGCGCCGGTGCATGCCAAGCGCCCGCGCGGTAGCGGAGATATTGCCTTCGTGCTCGGACAACACGCGCTGGATGTGTTCCCACTGCAGGCGGTCCACCGACATGGGGTTTTCCGGCACCAGGGTGTCGAGGTCGGCATGCTCGGCGAACAGCGCAGCCAGCACGTCATCGGCATCGGCTGGCTTGCACAGGTAGTTGCAGGCACCGCGCTTGATGGCCTCGACCGCGGTGGCAATGCTGGAATAACCCGTGAGGATCACCACGCGCATCTCGGCGTCGAGTTCCAGGAGCTTGGGCAGCAGCACAAGGCCCGAATCACCTTCCATCTTGAGGTCGAGGGTGGCGTAGTCGGGCTTGTCCTTCTGCGCCAGCTCCAGGCCTTCCTCGGCCGAGGAGGCGGTGCTCACGCGAAAGCCGCGGCGGCTCATGGCACGGGCCATGACCCGGGTAAAGGTGGCATCGTCATCCACCAGCAACAGATGCGGCAGCTCTTCGCTTTCGACCTGGTTTTCATCGCTCATCGTTCATCTCCTCGCGTGCCCTGTGGCAGGCGCAATTCGGTCAGGGTGCCGCCCTGCTCATGACTATAGAGTTTTACCGAGCCGCCCGCACGGGTGACGCTGGCCTTGCTCAGGAAAAGGCCCAGGCCGAAGCCTTTGCCCTTGGTGGTAAAGAAGGGTTTGCCGATCGACTCGGCAATCGCCGCCGGCACGCCGGGGCCATGGTCGCGGATGCTGATGACGATGTCCTGGGGGTCCCAGTCAAGGGACACCTCGAGGTTGTCGGGGCAGGCATCGGCGGCGTTGTTCAGCAGGTTCAGCAGCGCCTGGGTCAGGTCGGGCGGCGGCGCGAGGCGCGGCACCTGGCCTTGACCAAGCCGCTGGAAGCGGTAACTGGTTTCGGGGCGCATCAGGTGCCAGCGGTCCAGAGACTCGTCCAGCCAGGCGGTCACGTCCTGCTCGACCACCGCCATGCGCCGGTTCGCCTCGGCGGCGCGCACCAGCTGCTGCAGGGTCTGCTTGCACAGCTTGACCTGGTCTTGCAGCACCGCCAGGTCTTCCTGCAACTGAGGATCCTTGTGATCGCTGCGCATCTCGTTGAGCAGCACGCTCATGGTCGACAGCGGCGTGCCCAGCTCGTGGGCCGCGCCCGCCGCCTGGGTGGCCACGGCCAGCAATTGCTCGTCACGCAGGCCCTCCTCACGGCGTTCGGCGCGCAGCTGCTCCTGACGGCGCAGCTCCTCGGCCATGCGCGCGGCAAAGAAGGTAATCACCGCCGCAGCCAGGGCGATACTCAGCCACATGCCGTACACCTGCATCGTCTCGCGCGCCATGGGCAGCGGGTCAAGCGGGTAGAACTGCACCAGCAACAAGCTGTAGGCGGCCAGGGCGAGGCCCGACAGTACCAGCGAGTAGACCCACGGCAAGGTCACTGCGGCGATCGCCAACGGCACCAGGTAATAGGAGACGAACGGATTGGTCGAGCCACCCGAGTAATACAGCAAGGCGCTGTGGATCAGCAGGTCGCAGGCCAGCTGGAAGGCGTACTCCAGTTCGGTCACCGGCAGCGACAGGCGCAGGCGCAGGGCCGTGAAGGCGCACAGCAGCGAGGACAGGGCCAGGGTGAGAACCAACGCCAACCAGGGCAGCGGCAGCAGGTCGGTCCAGTAGGCGACGCCCACCGAGCCTGCCTGGGCGGCAAGGACCAGGATGCGGATGAAGGTCAGCCGCCAGAGGTTCTGGCGAGTGGCGGACAGCGGGTGTTCGGCGGCGAGCATGCGCTCTCCTGAAAATGAGTGCTGCGGATGGATCGCCGGGAGTATACCCAAGCCTGCTCCCCGGCTGCAGCGCTGCGGCAAAGCGCCACACTTTTTTACACACCTGGAAGGGGCGCTTGTGAACCTGACCACGCTCTTCGAGTCTTACGGGCCATGCGTGGAATGGATGGCCTTTTCACGCCTCTGCCAAGGAGTCACACATGCACATTCCCCGTCACAGCGCCGCCCTGATGCTCTCATGTGGCCTGCTGGCCAGCAGCGTCTCGGCGCTGGCGGCTGACGAGCCGCGCTACTACAACCAGGTGTCGCTGCGTGCCGAAGTGAGCAAGGAAGTGGCGCGCGACCTGATGGTCGTGACCTTGTACAGCGAAGCACAGAACAACGACCCGGCCGCACTCGCCAGGCAGATCACCGAAACCATGAACAAGGCCGTACAGCAGGCCCGGCCGGTCAAGGACGTGAAGATCAGCCAAGGCAGCCGCAACAGCTATCCGATCTACGACAACAAGGGCCAGAGGATCACCGGCTGGCGCGAGCGCGCCGAGCTGCGCCTGGAAAGCGCCGATTTCCCGGGCTTGTCCAAGCTCACCGGCGATTTGCTGCAAGACCTGAAGATGGGCGGCATGGAGTTCTCGATCGCTCCCGCCACGCGCAAGACCAGCGAGGATGCCCTGCTCAAGGAGGCGGTCGACGCCTTCAAGGCACGCGCGCAACTGGCGACGCAGGCCATGGGTGGCAACGGCTACAAGGTGGTCAACCTGAACCTCAACAGCACCGGTTATCCGCGCCCTTACATGCGTGCCGCGCCGATGATGATGAAGGCCGACAGTGCCGCCGAGGCCGCGCCGTCGCCGGATGTCGAAGCAGGCACCACCGAGGTCGGCATGAGCGCCGATGGCATGATCGAGGTCCAGATGCCATGAACACCCGACCGCGATCCTCTGCAGGATCGCGGTCATCTTCGCTCCGCAAACGTTAAACCTCGCCAAAAATTACATCCAGGCGACATCCAGGTACGTCAGTACTACATTCTTGGCGCCAACTATCCTTCCGAGTGTTGCATTGGCAACAGCCTCTGCATAAGTTCGGAAGGTCGGCCCACGAGGCCGGCCTCTCTCAAAAAATGACAACAATGAGGCCACCATGCTCAAACATGCAGTCATTCCGTTTCTGGTCGGTGCAGGCTTGCTCGCCAGCGCCCCTGGCGCCCTTGCCGCGTCCAACCTGGTGTTCTGCTCCGAAGGCAGCCCCGCAGGTTTCGACCCGGGGCAGTACACCACCGGAACCGACTTCGACGCCTCAGCCGAGACTGTCTTCAATCGCCTGTCCCAGTTCGAGCGCGGCGGCACCGCCGTCATCCCAGGCCTCGCCACCTCCTGGGATGTCTCCGACGATGGCCTGACCTACACCTTCCACCTGCGCGAGGGGGTCAAGTTCCATACCACCGACTTCTTCAAGCCGACCCGCGCGTTCAACGCCGACGATGTGCTGTTCACCTTCAACCGCATGCTCGACAAGGACATGCCGTTCCGCAAGGCTTATCCAACCGAGTTCCCGTACTTCACCGACATGGGCATGGACAAGAACATCGCGAGGATCGAGAAGGTCGATGATCACACGGTCAAGATCACCCTCAACGGCGTCGACGCAGCGTTCATCCAGAACCTGGCCATGAGCTTCGCCTCGATCCAGTCCGCCGAGTACGCCGAGCAGTTGCTCAAGCAGGGCAAGCCCGCTGATATCAATCAGAAGCCGATCGGGACGGGGCCGTTCGTGTTCAGCAAGTACCAGAAAGACGCGCAGATTCGCTTCAAGGGCAACAAGGACTACTGGCAGCCGGACGACGTGAAGATCGACAACCTGATCTTCGCCATCACCACCGATGCTTCGGTGCGCATGCAGAAGCTTAAAAAGAACGAATGCCAGGTCACGCTGTTCCCGCGGCCGGCCGACATCGAACCGTTGAAAAAAGACCCCAAGCTGAACATGCCCGACCAGGCCGGCTTCAACCTCGGCTA
The DNA here is from genome assembly GCF_902498185.1 of Pseudomonas fluorescens. Taxonomy (GTDB): domain Bacteria; phylum Pseudomonadota; class Gammaproteobacteria; order Pseudomonadales; family Pseudomonadaceae; genus Aquipseudomonas; species Aquipseudomonas fluorescens_BS. The sequence goes on from NZ_CABVIX010000003.1 coordinate 299,160, forward strand.
CATCGCCTACAACGTGATGGACAAGATCAAGGGCAGCGATCAGCCCAACCCCATGGCCCAGCTCAAGGTCCGGCAGGCGCTGGACATGGCGGTGAACAAGCAGCAGATCATCCAGTCGGTCTACCAGGGCGCAGGCCAGCTGGCAGTCAACGCCATGCCGCCGACGCAATGGTCATACGACACCACCATCAAGGACGCTGCGTTCGATCCCGAAAAAGCCAAGGCCCTGCTCAAGGAAGCCGGCGTCAAGGAAGGCACCGAGATCACCCTGTGGGCCATGCCCGTGCAACGCCCCTACAACCCCAACGCCAAGCTGATGGCCGAGATGCTGCAATCGGACTGGGCGAAGATCGGCATCAAGGCCAAGATCGTCAGCTACGAATGGGGGGAGTACATCAAGCGCTCCAAGGGCGGCGAGAACGGCGCCATGCTGATCGGCTGGAGCGGCGACAACGGTGACCCGGACAACTGGCTCGGCACGCTCTTTGGCTGCGACGCCGTTTCGGGCAACAACTTCTCCAAGTGGTGCTACAAACCCTTCGACGACCTGATCAAGCAAGCCAAGGCCACCCCGGACCAGGCCAAGCGCACCGAACTGTATAAACAGGCGCAACACATCCTCAAGGACCAGGTGCCGATGACGCCCATCGCCCATTCCACGGTCTACCAGCCAATGAGCAAAACGGTGCATGACTTCAAGATCAGCCCTTTCGGGCTCAACTCGTTCTACGGGGTCAGCGTCAGCAAATGAGCCGTGATCTGCGACCCGACGCCTGATGTTCACATGGGGTTGTAGTCCTCACTTGCTCTTCCTGTAGGCAGCGCGGAAACATCCTACCTGCCTACAGGAAACGTCCTACAAGATCTAAGGCAAACGTACCTTCCGGCATGCGCCCGCCGCTCGTATGGTTTACGCATGCACTGTCAGCGCGGCTCGACTGACCGTGTGTGAAAAATCCATACAAACGCGGAAAAGGAGACCTGTCCCACGGGTTTGCACGCTGTCGGCACTGATAACCCCCACCCGATGGAAGTCTGGAAGTGGACACCACTCCTCGGCCTCGTGCGGCCCGATTTACTTGCAATCACTTTGGCAAACGTTTGCAACCCGACTCAGCCGCATCAGGCCCGGCCTTGAAGCCGGCGATAACTACAAAAAGACAGGGAGCCTCACGATGAGAGCATTCACCAGCACCGCACTGGCACTGACCCTTGGCGCATTGTCCGCCACGGCCGAAGCCGATCTGGCCAGCCAGGACTTCTATCCCCTGACCCCCGCCTCCACCAGCGCCCAGGACGACGCCGAAGGACTGATCGAGGGCCAGAGCCTGGCGGGCACTACCCGCAACTGGTACTCCCAGGAAAAAGGGACACGTGACACCCGCTTCGGCTACTACAAGAGCGATGGCAACCGCCACGACACCCGTCGTCGTGACAACTGGGTGCAGGGCACCATCCTCGACTACAGCTCAGGCTTTACCCAGGGCTCCGTGGGCTTTGCCCTCCAGGCCGCCGCCTATAACGCCATTGCGCTGGAGCAAGGGCGCTCGAGCGTCGCAGGGCCGAACAACCGTACCCTCACCCACGGCGATGGCGATGTCGTCGGGCAATGGAGCAAGCTGGGCCTTGCCAACCTGCAGGCACGGATTGCCAACACTACCCTCGTGGCGGGCCGACAGACCATCGATACACCCATGATCGCCTCCATCGGCAACCGGGCCCTGCCCTCCAGCTTCCAGGGTGTCAGCCTGCACAGCGCCGAGTTCGACAACCTGTCGTTGGACCTGGGCAGTTTCGACCGGGTTTCGCCACGTACCGAGCAGAGCCTGAGCAAGTTTCGCTCCGAGTATGGCGCCGCAGGCCAGGAAACCGACCGCGCGAGCACCTTCGGCGTCAACTACCAGCCGCTCAAGAGCCTGACCACCAGCCTCTACGCCGCCAAAGTCGACGATTTCTGGAACCAGTACTATTTCGGCGCGACCCATGAACTGGGCGACAGTTCGGTGCTCAGCCTGACCACCAGCCTCAACTACTACAAGACCCAGGACGAAGGCCGCAGCAAGCTCGGTGCGATCGACAACGACACCTACAGCCTGTCACTAGGCCTTCAGCACCAGGCGCATTCGCTGACACTTGCGTACCAGGAAGTGGACGGCAACGAGTACTTCGACTACCTGCACGAAACCAACGGCATCTTCCTGGCAAACTCGCTGTTTTCGGATTACAACGGCCCCAATGAGAAGTCGCTGCAGATTGCCTACGTACTGGACATGGCGCCTTTCGGGGTTCCCGGCCTCACGTTCAACCTGTACAACGCGCGAGGCTGGGGTATCGACGGTACTCACTACAAGGGCACCGGTTACGACCTGGCGGGCATGGATGGCGAGACCCACTACGAGTGGAGCGCGGGCACCACGTACGTGATGCAGGATGGCCCGCTGAAGAACAGCAGCATTCGCGCCACCTACACCGCCCACCGGGCAAGCAAGGGCCAGGCCGACGGCAACCTCGACGAACTGCGGATCGTCACCACCCTTCCCTTCAACATCCTCTGACCGCGCCGCGTCATGGCCTGCCCTCGCGGGCCGTGGCGTCTAAGCTGAATAACCGAGCACCGGGAGATTCCATGAAAGCGCTATCGCTACGGGTTGCCTTGGCAGCCCTGATATTGGCCCCCGTCACAGGCGTCACGGCCAAGCCGCTGGTGGTCTGCACCGAGGCCAGCCCCGAGGGCTTCGACATCGTCCAGTACACCACTGCGGTGACGGCCGATGCCGCCGCCGAGACCTTGTTCAACCGCCTGGTCGACTTCAAGCCGGGCACTACCGAAATCCGGCCGGCCCTGGCCGAACGCTGGGAGATCAGCCCGGACGGCCTGACCTACACTTTCCACTTGCGCCAGGGCGTGAAATTCCATCACACCGACTACTTCTCGCCTACCCGCGAGATGAACGCCGACGACGTGCTCTGGAGCTTCCAGCGCCAGCTAGACCGCAACCACCCCTGGCATGACAAGACCAGCGTCGGCTTTCCCTACTTTGAAAGCATGAACTTCAGCGCCCTGCTCAGGTCGGTCGAGAAGCAGGACAACCACACCGTGGTCTTCACCCTCAACCACCGCGAGGCGCCGTTCCTGCGGGATCTCGCCATGGGCTTCACCTCGATCTACTCGGCCGAATATGGCGACCAGCTGCTCAAGTCCGGCAAGACCCATGACCTCAACAGCAAGCCGATCGGCACCGGGCCATTCATCTTCCAGCGCTACAACAAGGACGCCCAGGTCCGCTTCAAGCCCAACCCTGACTACTTCAGGGGCAAGCCACCCGCCGATGCGCTGATCTTCGCCATCGCCACCGACAGCAACGTGCGCCTGCAAAAGCTGCGCGCCAACGAGTGCCAGGTGGCGCTGTACCCCAAGCCTGATGATGTGCCCGCGATCAAGGCCGATCCCACGCTCAAGGTCGCCGAGATCGAAGGCTTGTTCACCGGCTATATCGCCATGAACACCCAGCGTCCGTACATGAGCGACGTGCGGGTGCGCAGAGCGATCAACATGGCGTTCGACCGCCAGAGCCATGTCGACCAGTTGTTCGGCAAAGGCAACGCGATGGTGGGGATCAATCCTTATCCACCGAGCATGATGGGTTTCAACACCGATAACAGGAACCCGCCCCGCGACCTGGACAAGGCCCGCGCCCTGCTCAAGGAGGCCGGCGTTCCCCAGGGCACCGTGCTGACCCTGTTCACCCGCAACGGCGGTGGAGGGAGCAACCCCAATCCGCGCTTGAGCGCCGAGATGTTCCAGGCCGACCTGCGTCAGGTCGGCATCACCCTGCAAGTACGGGTCATGGAATGGGCCGAGATGCTGCGCCGCGCGAAAAACGGCGAAGCCGACATGGTCGCCACCGGTTGGGTCAGCGACAACGGCGACCCCGATAACTTCCTCAGCCCACTGCTCAGTTGCGATGCCGTCAAAAGTGGCGAGAACTATGCGCGCTGGTGCAACCCTAAGTTCCAGGCGCTGATCACCGAGGCGCGCCAGGTGGTTGACGATGATCAACGCGCAAGGCTCTATGCCGAGGCGCTGGCGGTGTACGATGACGAGCGGCCGTGGATCAGCATGGCCCATCCAAAGACGTTCACGGCCCTGCGCGCGAACGTGGAGGGTTACCACATCAACCCTCTGCTCAATAACAACTTCGCCACTACCCAGGTGAAGTAGAACAAGAACGATCGCCAGCCCTATCCGGGCTGGCGGCATTGCCTTGACCGGCCGCTGATGAGGTACACCAGACGATGTTCAGTTTTATTGCCCGGCGCCTGGGGTTGCTGATCCCGACGTTTTTCGGCATCACCCTGCTGACCTTTGCGCTCATACGCCTGATACCGGGCGACCCGGTGGAAGTGATGATGGGCGAGCGCAGGGTCGACCCCGAAATGCACGCCCAGGCCATGGAGCGCCTGGGCCTGAACAAGCCGCTGCCAGAGCAGTACCTGGACTACGTCGGCAAGCTCGTCCAGGGCGACCTGGGTGAATCACTGCGCACCCGCGAGAGCGTGTGGAGCGAGTTTCTTGTGCTGTTCCCGGCAACCGTTGAACTGGCACTGTCCGCGCTGCTGTTTGCTGGCGTGGTCGGCCTGCTGGCCGGGGTGATCGCGGCGCTCAAGCGGGGGTCGCTGTTTGACCACGGGGTGATGGGTATCTCGCTGGCCGGCTATTCGATGCCGATCTTCTGGTGGGGCCTGATCCTGATCATGTTCTTCTCCGTCAGCCTGGGCTGGACGCCGGTCTCGGGGAGGATCGACCTGCTCTACGACATCGAGCCGAAAACCGGTTTCATGCTGATCGACACCCTGCTCAGCGATGAAGAGGGCGCTTTCAAGGATGCCGTCATGCACCTGATCCTGCCCGCGATCGTGCTCGGCACCATTCCGCTGGCGGTGATCGCCCGCATGACCCGCTCATCGATGCTCGAAGTGCTGCGCGAGGACTACATCCGCACCGCCCGCGCCAAGGGCCTGTCGCCAGCCCGCGTGGTGTTCGTGCATGGCCTGCGCAACGCACTGATCCCGGTGCTGACGGTGTTTGGCCTGCAGGTCGGCACGCTGCTGGCCGGGGCTGTGCTCACCGAGACCATCTTTTCCTGGCCGGGCATCGGCAAGTGGCTGATCGAAGCCATCGGCGCCCGCGACTACCCAGTGGTACAGAACGGCATCCTGTTGATTGCCTGCCTGGTGATCCTGGTCAACTTCGTCGTGGACATCCTCTACGGCCTGGCCAACCCACGCATCCGTCACCAGCGCTGAGGCCCCGCCATGACTACCCCCTTTGCAAAAACCGTGATCCCGGCCGCACCCGTCGACCAGAGCCTGCTGTATCCCTCCCCTTACAAGGAGTTCTGGCACGCTTTCTCGCGCAACAAGGGCGCGGTGGCAGGCCTTGCCTTCATGTGCCTGATCGTCTTCTGCGCGCTGTTCGCCCCCTGGGTCGCCCCGCACGACCCGAGCGAGCAGTACCGTGACTTTCTGCTGACTCCCCCGGTCTGGCTCGAAGGCGGCACCTGGCAGTACATCCTGGGCACCGACGAGCTGGGCCGCGACCTGCTTTCGCGGCTGATCCAGGGCGCGCGGCTGTCGCTGCTGATCGGCCTGTCGTCGGTAGTGATCTCGCTGATTCCCGGGGTGATGCTGGGCCTGCTGGCCGGTTTCTTCCCGCGCTTTCTCGGCCCCTCGATCATGCGCCTGATGGATGTGATGCTGGCCCTGCCCTCGCTGCTGCTGGCCGTGGCCATCGTCGCCATCCTTGGCCCTGGCCTGATCAATACCGTGATTGCCATTGCCATCGTTTCCTTGCCCTCCTATGTGCGCCTGACCCGCGCCGCGGTCATGGGCGAGCTCAACCGCGACTACGTCACCGCTGCCCGCCTCGCCGGTGCCAGCCTGCCGCGGTTGATGTTCATCACGGTGCTGCCCAACTGCATGGCGCCGCTGATCGTGCAGGCCACCTTGAGTTTCTCTTCCGCGATTCTCGATGCCGCTGCCCTGGGCTTCCTGGGCCTGGGCGTACAACCGCCGACACCCGAGTGGGGCACCATGCTGGCCTCGGCCCGCGACTACATCGAGCGGGCATGGTGGGTGGTGAGCCTGCCGGGCCTGACCATTCTGCTCAGCGTGCTGGCAATCAACCTGATGGGCGACGGGCTGCGCGACGCGCTTGACCCCAAACTCAAGAACGCCGCCTGAGGAACATGCCATGTCACTGTTGCAGATAAACAACCTGAACGTGCGCTTTGGCGACGCCAATGCCGTGCCCGTGGTCGATGGCCTGGACCTGGCGGTGGACGCTGGCGAGATCCTGGCGATCGTTGGCGAGTCCGGCTCGGGCAAGTCGGTGACCATGATGGCCGTGATGGGCCTGATCGATGCCCCGGGGCGCGTCACCGCCGATACCCTGCGCTTTGCGGGCACCGACATGCTCAAGCTCAGCGCCCGCCAACGGCGCAAGGTGGTCGGCAAGGACATCGCCATGGTCTTCCAGGACCCGATGACCGCGCTCAACCCGAGCTACACCGTGGGCTACCAGATCGAGGAAATCCTCCGCCAGCACCTGGGCCTCAAGGGCAAGGCCGCGCGCCAGCGTGCGCTGGAGCTGCTCAAGAAGGTCGAGATACCTGCCCCTGAGAGCCGCCTCGATGCCTACCCGCACCAGCTCTCCGGCGGCATGAGCCAGCGCGTGGCGATTGCCATGGCCATTGCCGGCGAGCCGCGGCTGTTGATCGCCGACGAGCCCACTACCGCGCTGGACGTCACGATCCAGGCGCAGATCATGGAGCTGCTGGTCACCCTGCAAAAAGAGCAGGACATGGCCCTGATCCTGATTACCCACGACCTTGCCGTGGTCGCCGAGACCGCCAAGCGGGTGTGCGTGATGTACGCAGGCCAGGCGGTTGAAGTCGGCCAGGTGCCGGAACTGTTCGACGTGCCGGCACACCCTTACAGCGAAGCTCTGTTGGCGGCGATCCCCGAGCACAGCATCGGTGCCGAGCGGCTGGCGACCTTGCCTGGCATCGTCCCTGGCCGCTACGACCGGCCGATCGGCTGCCTGCTCTCGCCGCGCTGTCCCTACGTGCGCGACAACTGCCGCCAGGAGCGTCCCGCCCTCGATCCAAAGGCTCACAGTCTGGCGCGCTGTTTCTACCCGCTGAATCAGGAGGTGGCGTGATGACTGTCGTACTGACTGCCCGCGAACTCACCCGGCACTATGAAGTCTCCCGCGGCCTGTTCAAGGGACATGCCCTGGTGCGCGCTCTCAATGGCGTATCCTTCGAGCTGGAGGCCGGCAAGACGCTTGCAGTTGTTGGCGAGTCCGGCTGCGGCAAATCCACCCTCGCCCGCGCCCTGACCCTGATCGAAGAGCCCTCGTCGGGCTCGTTGCAGATCGCAGGCCAGGAGGTCGCAGGCGCCAGCACGCAGCAGCGCAAGCAACTGCGACGCGATGTGCAGATGGTGTTCCAGAGTCCTTACGCTTCGCTCAACCCACGCCAGAAGATCGGTGACCAGCTGGCCGAGCCGTTGCTCATCAACACCCGCTTGAGCAAGGCCGAGCGCCGCGAAAAGGTCCAGGCCATGATGCAGCAGGTGGGTCTGCGGCCCGAGCACTACCAGCGCTATCCGCACATGTTCTCTGGCGGCCAGCGCCAACGCATCGCTCTCGCCCGCGCCATGATGTTGCAGCCCAAGGTACTGGTGGCGGATGAGCCTACTTCGGCGCTCGATGTCTCGATCCAGGCTCAGGTATTGAACCTGTTCATGGACTTGCAGAAAGAGTTCGGCACGGCCTACGTGTTCATTTCCCACAACCTCGCCGTGGTGCGGCATGTGGCGGATACCGTGCTGGTGATGTACCTCGGACGCCCTGCAGAGATGGGACCCAAGGAAGATATCTATGCCAGGCCCCTGCATCCCTATACGCAGGCGTTGCTGTCGGCGACACCGGCGATTCATCCGGATCCGCTCAAGCCGAAGATCCGCATAGTGGGCGAATTGCCGAATCCGCTGAATCCACCGGATGGATGTGCATTTCACAAGCGGTGTCCGTATGCCACGGAGCGTTGCGCCGTGGAAGTGCCGGCGTTCCGGGCGGTAGAAACGCGGCAGGTGGCTTGTCACTATGCGGAGCAATTCTTATAGAGCGATTCAGCACACCATTAAAAAAGCCGTCATCCCAGGATGACGGCTTTTTGCTAGAGCAGAGCAGATCAGTGCATGAAGATCGCGATCAGGATGATCAACGGGATCGGGATTCCGAGGAACCAAAGCAAGAGTGAGCGCATAGTATTTCTCCTTGTCCTTCAGGCAATGTCAAAACGTTAACGGACTGGCGTGGTACCGACATAGTTGGTGGGGCGGGTGGCATCACCTTCGTCCAACCAGCGGGCCTGATCGCGCTGGCGACCACCAAACAGTGCGGCAAGGCTGGCGAAGAAGGCCCCGCACAGCAGCGCGATGAAGGTCCAGATCGCGGTCCAGGCAGCAGCAGAGGCAGCGGCGTCAGCAGCTTTCTGCGCGGCAACCTTGGCATCCTCAGCCGCCTGGCGGGCCTGAGCGTAGACCTGGTCGACGCGGGCTTCGGCTTCGGCCTGGGTCAGGCGGGTACGTTGGGCAACCAGCTGTGCCAGGTAGGTGCGGTCTTCAGCAGTGAGGGTACCGTCGCCAGCCAGGGTCTTGGTCAGGATGCGGCCTGCAACACCATTGGCAGCATCTTCGCTGACCGCGGCAGGACCGTCGGCGCGGAACAGGGTGTCCACGAAATACCCCATCGGATCGCCACCCTTCGAGTCGGCCGCAGCACCACCAGCCGCCATGCCAGCTCCGCTGGCAACACCCGAAACGACACTGGCACCGGCTTGGGCGCCAGCACCCACTACATTACCCAGGGTCCCTGCGATCAGCATGGCAGCGACCAACGTCGCCACAGCCCAGGACAGGAAGCCGTGGGCGGTATCGCGGAAGTACACTTCATCACCATGCAGGTTGGCCCACTTGACCCGCAGACGGCCAGCAACATAGCCGCCCAGGCCAGAGGCCAGGATCTGCGTGACCAACAGCCACACAATGGTGGAAATGCCGAGCGCCTTTGCACTGGCTCCTTCATGCGCCCAGGGCGAGGTGGCTGCAAAGCCGAGTCCCGCTCCCAGGATCACAAGGATCAGCGATAAGGCAGCTGCGGCGGCAGCACCTGCAAAGATGGCCGCCCAGGAAACTCCAGAGCGGTTTGGGCCGTCGGTGACGGCAGAGGGGTATTCGGCAGTGGTGATCATCGGTAGGCGCCTTTTTTGGTGGGCAACAAGTCCATTCGCCTAACCATGAGTGCACCTGGCATGCCAAGTGTGTCAATTCATGACATCTAGGAAAATCAACACGTTACGGTGACGAACTTTCCTAGGACCGTGCAAAATGCCGGATAAGGCCTTGTCGGGCATGGTCTTCTGCAACGTTCTACTGCCAGTATTGCGCCTGCTCACCGCATCCTCTGGCTTAAAGGTGAGATTTCAAGGCCGCGCATTGATCTGTTTCTGCAGATTCTGAATCTGGCTCTGCAAGGTGCTGAGGTTACGCGTCACCTGGCCCCGGAACGCATCGAACTCCTGGACCGAGGCACCGCTGGCAGCTGCGGCGGCAGGCGCCGGGCGGTTGTCGATCTGACTCTTGAGCACCAGGACATCCTGCTCCAGGCTCTGGATCGCGGTATTGGGGTTGCCTTGCTTCTTCAGCGCAGCGATATCACCGCCGAGACTCTTGAGCTGGGTGTCGATCTTGCCGCCATCCACCTGGGCAGCTTTCAAGGCAGCGAGCTCGGTATTCACGGCCGATAGCTGCGCCTGCAGCTGGGTCAGCTGTTCAACGCTGGCTTGCTGGCGAGCTTCGCTGGCCTGGTGTTGTGCCAGATTGGCCTGCTGTTGCTCGTTGACTTGCGTGAGCGCTTGCTCCAGCCGCTTGCCCAGATCCTGGGCCTGACCTGCCACGCCTTGTTGCTGGGTGCCCTGCTCTGTCAGGCCGGCCTGCAACTGGCGAATCTGCAGTTTCAACGCTTCGCTTTCGCTGGAAACAGTGGTTTCGCTGGCGGCAACCTTGCCGCTGATCGCTTGCAGGCGCCCGGCGGCGTCTTCGCTGATGCGCGCGAAGCTTTCCTGAGTAGCAACGAGTTGCTGCTCCATCAGCGAGATCTGCTGGAAGCTCCACCAGCCAAGGCCTGCGAGAGCGATGAACGAAGCGCACAGCAACGCCCACAGCGGCGCGGTAGACGCGGGACGGGCGGCCTTCTCGCGACTGCGCACGATATGCGCCGGCAGCAGTTCGTCGTCATCACGGGTCCCGGCGTGCAGGGTCGGCACGTCGTCATAATCTTCTCGGGCATTGTTACGCATGGTGAGCTTTCAACCAAAGGAGTAATAGCAAAGAGGCACTAGTATAAACCGCCTGGATAGCGATCTCATGGATGATCGCATACGGGCCGGTTCAGTAGGCAACCGGCTGGCCTTTCCACCAGGCGCAGAATTCGTCCAGCGCCGTCCATAGGCTGACCCGTGGGCGGTAGTCCAGTTGCTGACGCGCGCGGCTGATGTCGAGGGTAAAGTCCTTGCTCATCACCTGCATGCCCAGGCGCGAGAGGGTCGGCTGCGGCCGGCCGGGCCACAGCATGCAGGCCGCCTCATTCAGCGCGGCGGTGCTGTAGGCCAGGCCGTAGGAGCGATAGCGCGTAACCTGCGGCAAGTGCATCTGGCGCATCACGTAGTTCACCACGTCCCACAGCGGCAGCGGCTGGCCATTACTGATGTTGTATGCCTGGCCCAGTGCCTGCTCGTCGGCGAACAAGGCGTTGAGCAGCGCATCGTTGAGGTTGTGCACGCTGGTGAAATCGACCTTGTTGAGGCCGTTTCCGATGATCGCCAGACGGTGCTTGCGCTGCATCTGCAACACGTGCGGGAAAATGCTCGAATCGCCGGCGCCAATGACGAAGCGCGGCCGCAGGGCCAGCACCTCGAGGCCGAACTCCTGGGCACCGAAGACTTTCTGCTCAGCCAGGTGTTTGGTGGCCCCGTAGTGGTCGTGAAAACGCCGGGGAATCTGGTCTTCGCGGATATCCACGCGTGAGCGGCCATTGAAGTACATCGACGGCGACGACAAGTGCACCAGACGACGCACCTGATGCTTGAGACAGGCCTCGACGATGTTCTCGGTCACCACCACGTTGCCTTGATAGAAGTCCTGGTAGCGTCCCCAGCTACCCACGGCACCGGCGCAGTGCACCACGGCGTCCACCCCGTGGCAGACACGGTGCGCAAGCTCCGGGTCGACCAGGTCGCCGGGCATGAACTGCGCGCCGCGCCGTACCAGATGTTCGACGCCCTCGGCACGCCGGCCATTGACCCGCACCTCCAGGCCCTGCTCCAGGGCGAAACGCGCAAAGCGCCCGCCGATGAAGCCGCTCGCACCGGTGACCAGAATTCGCATGTATGACTCCACCTTGCCAGATTACAGATGCCATTGACGCCGCTTGCGCCTACAAGGGCACCAGCCACCGTGCTGCCGTGCGCCGCAAGTGTTCGGTCAGTTGGCCGAGCAACTGCCCGCCCGTGCGCCAATGATGCCAGTACAGGGGCACATCGATGGGGGTATCGGCTTGAATTTCCACCAGTTGCCCGCTGGCCAGTTGCTCACTTGCCTGCAGCTCCGGCACAAGGCCCCAGCCAAGGCTCGCTTCGAGCATGCGCAGAAACCCATCGGAAGAAGGACACAGGTGGTGCAGGAAGCCGTCCTCGATGCCCAGGGACGCCAGGTAACGGTGTTGTAGAAAATCGTCCGGGCCGTACACCAGCGCAGGTGTGCGCGGCAGGCGCTGGATGTCGAGACCCAGGGGAAAATAACGCTGCATGAATGCCGGGCTGGCCAGGGCGCGATAGCGCATGGCCCCCAGCGGCAGGCTGCGTGCCCCGGCCACGGGCCGTTCGCTGCTGCACAGGCAGGCCGCCACCTCGCCAGCGCGCATACGCCGCAGGCCGACGTCCTGATCCTCGACCACCAGGTCCAGCAACAACTGCTGCTCGGCGCAGAAAGTGCCAACAGCCCCGGCCCACCAGGTCGCCAGGCTGTCGGCGTTGAGGGCGATACGCAGGCGTTCCGGCATGCCACCTTCGTCAAGCGCCGGGACCTGCTGCTGCAGGTCCCGCTCGAGCAGCCGCACCTGCTGCACGTGGTTGAGCAACTGGCGCCCGACATCGGTCGGACCGGGCGGTGTGGCGCGCACCAGCACCGGTAGGCCGACCCGCGCTTCAAGCAGCTTGATGCGCTGGGATACCGCCGATTGCGAGAGTCCCAGTACTTGCGCGGCGCGCTCGAAGCCGCCTTGCTCGATCACGGCGGCAAGGGCGGCCAGCAATTTGTAGTCGAACATCAGTTTTGCTAATGCCTGATCAGGATTATTGGTTTTTCTTATACAGCGCGATTGCCCAGAATGGCCAGCATCTTCCTTTGCATCGAGCACCTCCCAATGTGGCAAAGCTATATGAACGGCCTGCTGGTCGCCCTCGGCCTGATCATGGCCATTGGTACCCAGAACGCCTTTGTCCTTGCGCAAAGCCTGCGCCGCGAGCATCACCTGCCAGTGGCAGCGCTGTGCGTGCTGTGCGATGCGCTGCTGGTGGCGGCTGGCGTATTCGGCCTGGCCACGGTACTGATGCAGAACCCCACGCTGCTGGCCGTGGCCCGCTGGGGCGGCGCGGTGTTTCTGCTCTGGTACGGCAGCAAGGCCCTGCGCAGGGCCTGCTCGCGGCAGAGCCTCGAACAGCAGCAAGACCAGGGCGTGCGCTCGCGCCGCGCAGTACTGCTCAGCGCCCTGGCAGTGACCTTGCTCAACCCCCACGTGTATCTGGACACCGTGCTGCTGATCGGCTCGCTCGGTGCCCAGCAGACTGTGCCCAGCGCCTATGTCGCCGGCGCCGCCAGCGCCTCGCTGCTGTGGTTCTTCACCCTGGCCCTCGGCGCGGCCTGGCTGGCCCCCTGGCTGGCGCGGCCGGGTACCTGGCGGCTGCTCGACCTGATGGTGGCCGCAATGATGTTCGCGGTTGCCGCGCAGCTGATCGCAGGCTGAAAACCCCACCCCTCCCGGCATGGGCACAGGCTCGGGAACCCTAATCCCTATACTTGTTGCGTGGTTATGCGCTGGGGCCGGTGCTATGATCGGGCCCTTGCGTCGCAAAGAGTACAAACTCGCCGACGCATACCGGCCGCCCGTGATCGGCCTTGCGCAAACCGCAACAGACCTGATTAGGAGAATAACCATGGCTTTTGAATTGCCGCCGCTGCCGTACGCCCACGATGCCCTGCAGCCGCACATCTCCAAGGAAACTCTGGAGTATCACCACGACAAGCACCACAACACCTATGTCGTGAACCTGAACAACCTGATTCCAGGCACCGAATTCGAAGGCAAGACCCTGGAAGAGATCGTCAAGACCTCTTCGGGTGGCATCTTCAACAACGCCGCTCAAGTCTGGAACCACACTTTCTACTGGAACTGCCTGGCACCAAACGCCGGTGGCCAGCCGTCCGGCGCCCTGGCCGACGCGATCAACGCAGCCTTCGGCTCGTTCGACACGTTCAAGGAAGAGTTCACCAAGACTTCCGTCGGCACCTTCGGCTCCGGCTGGGGCTGGCTGGTCAAGAAAGCCGATGGTTCGCTGGCCCTGGCCAGCACCATCGGCGCCGGCAACCCGCTGACCAGCGGCGACACCCCGCTGCTGACCTGCGACGTCTGGGAACACGCCTACTACATCGACTACCGTAACGTGCGTCCGAAGTACGTCGAGGCGTTCTGGAACCTGGTCAACTGGCAGTTCGTTGCCGAGCAGTTCGAAGGCAAGACCTTCAAGGCCTGACTCCGGGCTGTGCGCTGCATCGAAAAACCCGGCCTCGCCGGGTTTTTTTTCGACTGCAACACGCGTTCACCCCCTTGATCAGGGCCGATAGCGCGCTAACATCAAGAGCTGGGAAAGATCGCTGCAGCGTTCAAGTCGCAAGGCTGCTTAACCGGTACACTGAGGCCGGCCCAGGTGCTGGCCGGGGTCGACAGTGTGCCGCAAGAGTTGCAGGCAAAATGCCGCTATGCGCATGGATTAAGGAAACCCCATTGAAGCTGGAATTCAGGCATAGCTTGTCGGTCAAGTTGCTCAGGGTCGTGCTGCTTTCGGCATTGGCGGTGGGCGTTGTTCTGAGCTGCGCGCAAATCGTCTACGACGCCTACAAGACGCGCCACGCGGTGGCCAGCGACGCCCAGCGCATCCTCGACATGTTCCGCGATCCCTCGACCCAGGCGGTCTACAGCCTCGACCGCGAGATGGGCATGCAGGTGATGGAGGGATTGTTCCAGGACCAGTCCGTGCGCATGGCGTCCATCGGACATCCCAACGAGACCATGCTGGCCGAAAAATCCCGCCCGCTGCGAGACACTTCCACGCGCTGGCTCACCGACCTGATCCTTGGCCAGGAGCGCAGCTTCAGCACACAGCTGGTGGGCCGCGGGCCGTACAGCGAATACTACGGCGACCTGAGCATCACACTCGACAGCGCCGCCTACGGCGAAGGCTTCCTGATCAACGCGGTGATCATTTTCATCTCCGGCGTGCTGCGCGCGCTGGCCATGGGGCTGGTGCTGTACCTGGTCTATCACTGGCTGCTGACCAAGCCGCTGTCGAAGATCATCGAGCACCTTACGCTGATCAATCCCGACCGTCCCAGCCAGTACCAGATCCCACTCCTCAGGGGGCACGAAAAAAACGAACTTGGCCTGTGGGTCGATACCGCCAACCAGTTGCTGGCTTCCATCGACCGCAACACCCACCTGCGCCACGAGGCGGAGAACAGCCTGCAACGCATGGCCCAGTACGACTTCCTCACCGGCCTGCCCAACCGTCAGCAGCTGCAGCAACAGCTGGACAAGATCCTGGTCGATGGTGGCCGGCTGCAGCGCCGGGTGGCGGTGTTGTGTGTCGGGCTCGATGACTTCAAGGGTATCAACGAGCAATTCAGCTACCAGGCTGGCGACCAGTTGCTGCTCGCCCTGGCCGACCGCCTGCGGGCACACAGCGGCCGCCTCGGCGCCCTGGCCCGCCTGGGCGGAGACCAGTTCGCACTGGTGCAGGCCGATATCGAGCAGCCCTACGAGGCAGCCGAACTGGCCCAGAGCATCCTCGACGACCTGGAGGCACCGTTCGCCCTGGGAAACGAGGTAATTCGCCTGCGCGCCACCATCGGTATCACCTTGTTTCCCGAAGACGGTGACAGCACCGAAAAGCTGCTGCAAAAAGCCGAGCAGACCATGACCTTGGCCAAGGCCCGTTCGCGCAACCGCTACCAGTTCTACATCGCCAGCGTCGACAGCGAAATGCGCCGTCGCCGCGAGCTTGAGAAGGACCTGCGCGAGGCATTGCCGCGCAACCAGCTGTACCTGGTGTACCAGCCGCAGATCAGCTACCGGGATCACCGCGTTGTCGGTGTCGAAGCCCTGCTGCGCTGGCAGCATCCGCAACTGGGCATGGTTCCGCCAGACCAGTTCATCCCCCTGGCCGAGCAGAACGGCAGTATCATCGCCATCGGCGAGTGGATTCTCGACCAGGCCTGCTGCCAGCTACGCGAATGGCACGACCAGGGTTTTGGCGAGCTGCGCATGGCAGTCAACCTGTCCACGGTGCAACTGCACCACAGCGAACTGCCGCGGGTGGTCAACAATCTCCTGCAGGTGTACCGCCTGCCACCGCGCAGCCTGGAGCTGGAGGTGACCGAAACCGGCCTGATGGAAGACATCAGCACCGCGTCCCAGCACCTGCTCAGCCTGCGCCGCTCGGGGGCACTGATCGCCATCGACGATTTCGGCACTGGCTATTCGTCGCTCAGCTACCTCAAGTCGCTGCCGCTGGACAAGATCAAGATCGACAAGAGCTTTGTCCAGGACCTGCTCGACGACGATGACGACGCCACCATCGTTCGCGCCATCATTCAACTGGGCAAGAGCCTTGGCATGCAGGTGATCGCAGAAGGCGTGGAGACCGCCGAGCAGGAGAGCTACATCATTGCCCAGGGCTGCCATGAGGGTCAGGGCTATCTCTACAGCAAGCCACTGCCAGCCCGCGAGCTGAGCGCTTTTCTGAGGCAGGCGCAACGCAAGCGGGTCACTGCTCTCTAACCCCTGCCCTGCTCGGCGCTGCACCACGAACGGGCATTTGAAGTTTTCCGTGCGCGCCCCTTTACACCAAATGCAAATCTTTCGCATCATGTTGCGGTTTCGCATGCCCCGGCACACCAGTCCAACCACACGACGCAGGAAACCAATAATGATTCGTATGCCTCTGGCCTCCGCCAGTCTGCTGGCCATCGCCATCTCCCTCGCCGGTTGCGGCGACAAGGACGACAAGACTGCCGCCCCGCAAGCCCAGGCACCTGCTACTGCCGCCAGCACTCCTGCCGCAGCGCCAGCCCCTGCCGTCGATGAAGCCGCTGCACAAGCCGTGGTCAAGCATTACGCCGAAATGGTCCACGCCGTGTACGGCGATTCACTGAACACCGCCAAGACCCTGCAGATCGCGATCGACGCCTTCCTCGCCGCCCCGAACGACGACACCCTGAAGGCCGCCAGGCAAGCCTGGGCCGACTCACGCGTACCTTACCTGCAGACCGAGGCCTTCCGCTTCGGCAACACCATCATCGACGACTGGGAAGGACAGGTTAACGCCTGGCCGCTGGACGAAGGCCTGATCGACTACGTCGACGCCACCTACGAGCACGCGCTTGGCAACCCGGCCGCCGGCGCCAACATCATCGCCAACACCGAGATCCAGGTCGGCGAAGACAAGGTCGACGTGAAGGACATCACCCCCGAGAAGCTCGCCAGCCTGAACGAGCTGGGCGGCTCCGAAGCCAACGTCGCCACCGGCTACCACGCCATCGAGTTCCTGCTGTGGGGCCAGGACCTCAATGGCACCGGCCCGGGCGCGGGCAACCGCCCTGCTTCGGACTACCTCGAAGGCGAAGGCGCCACCGGGGGCCACAACGACCGCCGTCGTGCCTATCTCAAGGCGGTGACCGACCTGCTGGTCAGCGACCTCGAGGAAATGCTCGCCAACTGGGCGCCGAACGTTGCCGACAACTACCGCGCCAAGCTCGAGGCCGAGCCTGCCACCGATGGACTGCGCAAGATGCTGTTTGGCATGGGCAGCCTGTCGCTCGGCGAACTGGCCGGTGAGCGCATGAAAGTCTCGCTGGAAGCCAACTCGCCCGAAGACGAGCAGGACTGCTTCAGCGACAACACCCATTTCTCGCACTTCTACGACGCCAAGGGCATCCGCAACGTCTACCTGGGCGAGTACACCCGTCCCGATGGCTCCAAAGTGACCGGCCCAAGCCTGTCCTCGCTGGTAGCCAAGGCAGACCCTGCCGCCGACACCACCCTCAAGGCCGACCTTGAAGCCACCGAAGCCAAGATCCAGGTGATCGTCGATCACGCCCTCAAGGGTGAGCACTACGACCAGCTGATCGCCCCGGACAACGCCGCCGGCAATCAGATCGTGCGGGACGCCATCGCCTCCCTGGTCAAGCAGACCGGCGCGATCGAACAGGCTGCAGGGAAGCTGGGGATCTCCAACCTGAGCCCGGATACGGCTGATCACGAGTTCTGATTGACAGCATGTTGCACAAGAGGCGGCCGAAAAGGCCGCCTTTTTTTGCGCCTGCCTCCTGGAAGTGGCAGGTGTGGATCCGGCAAGTTTCATCCAGCAAACGCAAATCCCTCTTATTCATATCCCGTTAGCCTGCTAAGCTTGCACGCCGGTTTTTGCTCTAGCCCAGGATTCTTGATGTCCTTGCCCCGTCTCAGCCCCTTGTTGCTGGCCGTTGTCCTGGCTGCCTGTGATGACGCGCCGCGTTTTACCCAGGCCGAGCCGGGCGAGGCGCTGTCGGGCGGCGAGGCGACGGTGCAACGCTCTGACCGCAACGCGTTCTCCATGCCCTCGGCGAACCTGAGTCCCGAGCGGCGCCTGGATTTCAGCGTGGGCAACAGCTTTTTCCGCAGCCCGTGGGTGATCGCCCCCTCCACCACCACCGCGCGCGATGGCCTCGGCCCGCTGTTCAACACCAACGCCTGCCAGAACTGCCACGTACGTGACGGCCGCGGCCATCCGCCCGGGCCTGGTGCTCGCAACGCAGTGTCGATGCTGGTGCGGCTGTCGATCCCCGACCGGCCCGAATACGTGAAGATCATCGAGCAGCTGGGCGTGGTCCCGGAACCGGTGTACGGCACCCAATTGCAGGACATGGCCATCCCCGGCATCGCGCCCGAAGGCAAGGTGCGCATCGACTACAGCCACCACACCGTGTCCTTCAAGGACGGCACCCAGGTCGAGCTGCGTCGCCCGCACTTGCAGATCACCCAGCTCGGCTATGCGCCGATGCACCCGGATACGCGTTTTTCAGCGCGGGTCGCGCCGCCGATGATCGGCCTGGGCCTGCTCGAAGCCATCCCCGAGGCCGCGATACTGGCCAATGCCGACCCGGACGATCGCAATGGCGATGGCATTCGCGGAAGGCCCAACCGGGTCTGGGATGACGTTGAGGGCGCCACAGTGCTGGGCCGTTTCGGCTGGAAGGCCGGGCAGCCGAACATCAACCAGCAGAACGTGCATGCGTTTTCAGGCGACTTGGGCCTGACCACGACCTTGCGCCCGGTCGACGATTGCATGCCCACCCAGCTCGACTGCCTGGCCGCCCCCAATGGCGATGGCGCTGATGGCGAAAAGGAAGTCAGCGACAATATCTTGCGCCTGGTGTCGTTCTACACGCGCAACCTGGGCGTGCCCGCGCGCCGTGAGGTTGACGCGCCGCAGGTGCTCGCGGGCAAGAGCCTGTTCTTCGATGCCGGCTGCCAAGGCTGCCATACCCCGCAATTCACCACGGCTGCCGACGCGGCCGAGCCTGAACTGGCGAACCAGGTCATTCGTCCATACAGTGACCTGCTGCTGCATGACATGGGCCCGGGCCTGGCAGACAACCGCAGCGAGTTCGCAGCCGGTGGCCAGGACTGGCGGACCCCGCCGCTCTGGGGCATCGGCCTGACCGGCAAGGTCAGTGGCCACACCCAGTTCCTGCATGACGGGCGCGCCCGCAATCTGCTCGAAGCCGTGCTCTGGCACGGCGGAGAAGCAGAGGCTGCGCGCCAGCAAGTCTTGACCTTCAATGCCGAGCAGCGCGCCGCGCTGCTGGCTTTCCTGAACTCACTTTGAAAAGCGCAAGGAGCCGGGCATGTTCCGACCCAAACTGTTGTTCACCAGCCTCGCCGCACTCGCCCTCGGTGCATGTGCACCGCAGGATCCCCAGGCCGTGACCTCCGCCGCCATCGCCAAGCAGGTGATCCTGCCGACCTACAGCCGCTGGGTCGAGGCCGACCGCCAGCTCGCCGCCAGCGCCCTGGCGTTCTGCGAAGGCAAAACGAGCCTGGATGCCGCGCGCAACGATTTCCTGGCTGCGCAGAAGGCCTGGGCCGAGCTGCAACCCCTGCTGGTCGGCCCGCTGGCCGAAGGCAACCGCGCCTGGCAGGTACAGTTCTGGCCAGACAAGAAAAACCTGGTCGGTCGCCAGGTAGAACAACTGGTCAATGGCGACAAGCCGATCGACGGCGAGACCCTGGGCAAATCCAGTGTCGTGGTACGCGGCCTTTCGGCCTACGAGTACATCCTGTTCGACAGCAAGCCGGACGTTGCCACGCCTGAGCAGAAGGCCCGCTACTGCCCGCTGCTGGTCGCCATCGGTGACCACCAGAAGGCCTTGGCCGAGGAGATTCTCAAGGGTTGGAACAACACCGACGGCATGCTCGCGCAGATGACCAAGTTCCCGAACCAGCGCTACGCTGACTCCCACGAGGCGATCGCCGACCTGCTGCGTGCACAGGTCACCGCGCTCGACACCCTGAAGAAAAAGCTCGGCGCGCCGATGGGCCGTCAGAGCAAAGGTATCGCCCAGCCGCTGCAGGCTGAAGCCTGGCGCAGCCACGCCTCGATCAAAAGCCTCGAAGCCAGCCTCAAGGCCGCCCAGGCACTCTGGGTCGGGGTCGACAACAAGGGCCTGCGCGGCCTGCTGGGCAGCGATCAGGACGCCTTGGCGCAAAAGATCGACGATGCGTACGCCACCTCGCTGAAGATGCTGGCCGACAACCAGAAACCGCTGGGCGAGCTGCTGGCAGACGACGCCGGCAAGCAGACCCTTAACCAGATCTACGATAGCCTCAACGTGGTCCACCGCCTGCACGAAGGCGAGTTGGCCAAGGCGCTGAATATCCAGCTGGGCTTCAATGCCAACGACGGTGACTGACATGTTGCGACGCCAGGCGATCAAACTCGGTAGCGTATTGCTCAGCGCCCTCACCTTGGGCGGCTGGAGCCTGTTTCGCAGCAAGGGCAGCGAACCGCTGCTGCTGTCGGCGCGCGATGACGGTGACGGCAAGCACTATGCCGTCGGTTACCGGCTGGATGGCAGCCAGGTATTCGCCACTGAGGTGGGCCAGCGCTGCCACGACATCGTCAACCATCCCGCGCTGCCGATCGCGCTGTTCGTGGCACGTCGTCCGGGTACCGAGAGCTACCTGGTCGACCTGCGCGACGGGCGCCTGCTGCAGACCATCGCCTCCCAGCCGGACCGGCATTTCTATGGTCATGCGGTGATCCACAAGGACGGCGAATGGCTGTACACCACCGAGAACGACACCACCGATCCTGGGCGTGGCGTGCTGGGGGTATATCGCTTCGAAGGCGAGCGCCTGCGTTACACCGGGGAGATCTCGACTCACGGCATCGGTCCGCACCAGGTGTCCTGGCTACCGGATGGTGAAACCCTGGTGGTGGCCAATGGCGGTATTCGCACCGAAGCCGAAAGCCGGGTGGAAATGAACCTCGATGCCATGGAGCCTAGCCTGGTGCTGATGCAGCGCGATGGCATCTTGCTGAGCAAGGAAGTGCTCGGGCAGCAGATGAACAGCGTTCGCCACCTGGCTATCGGCGCTGACGGCACTATCGTTGCCGGCCAGCAGTTCATGGGTGGTGGCGAGGAGACTGCCGAGCTGATCGCGATCAAGCGGCCGGGGCAGCCATTCCAGGCCTTCCCGGTGCCGGAGCGGCAATTGCAATCCATGGCCAACTACACCGCCAGCGTCGCTGTTCACAGCGAGCTGCGCCTGGTGGCGTTGACCGCGCCGCGGGCCAACCGGCTGTTCATCTGGGACCTGGATAGCGCCGAAGTCCGCCTGGATGCGCCCATGCCCGATTGCGCGGGGGTGGGGGCGGTGGCTGATGGGTTCGTGGTCACCTCGGGACAGGGCCGCTGCAGGTTCTATGATTGCCGCAAGGCGCAGTTGGCCGGCCAGCCACTGGAGTTGCCGTCCGGGTTCTGGGACAACCATTTGCATCTGGTCTGACAGGTCCCAGTCGACTGATCTGGCCTCTTCGCTGCGGTTCGGCGTCCCGGCAAGCCAGCGAAGAGGCCGGCATTCACACCCCATCTCCGAAAAAACCAGCAATACTCTCTCCACCCGCACCGGGGCCAGGATGGCCCGCAGTCGTGCCTGAAAAACAATAACCAGATCTCCAAGGAACCGGACTATGCTTCGCCGCCGCATGCTGATCATGTTGGCTGTCGTTCTGCTGATCGTGCTGATGCTGGGGGGTTACAAGGCCTTTTCCATCTACCAGCAGGTGCAGATGTTCTCGGCCCCCAAGCCGCCGGTCAGTGTCGCCGCCGCGGCTGCCGCCGAGCGCAGCTGGCAGGAGCGTCTGCCTGCCGTCGGTAGCCTCAAGGCCTCCCAAGGCGTGGAGCTGAGCCTGGAGACTGCCGGTACCGTGAAGGCGCTGCACTTCGAGTCAGGGCAGCAGGTCAAGGCCGGGCAGCTGTTGCTGGAACTCGACAGCGGCGAGCAGACGGCGCTGCTGGGTACCGCCCAGGCCGACCTGGGCCTGGCCAAGGTCGATTATGGCCGAGGCAGCCAACTGGTCGGCAGTCAGGCCATCTCCCGCGGGGAGTACGACCGCCTGCTCGCACAGTTCCAGCGCAGCCAGGCGGTGGTCGACCAGCTCAAGGCTTCCCTTGCAAAAAAGAGCATTCGCGCCCCGTTCAGCGGCACCATCGGTATCCGCCAGGTCGACATCGGCGACTATCTGGCCAGCGGCACGGTGATAGCCACCCTGCAGGATGTGAGCAGCCTGTATGTCGACTTCAATGTTGCCGAACAGGCCCTGCCCCGCCTGAGCCTGCGCCAGCAGGTGCAGGTTCAGGTAGCGGCCTATCCCGGCCAGCATTTCCCCGCCACCCTCAGCGCGATCAACCCGAAAGTCGAGGAAAGCACGCGTAACCTGCTGGTCCGCGCGACCCTGGCCAACCCGCAAGGCAAGCTGCTGCCAGGCATGTTCGCCAACCTGCAGGTACTGCTGCCCGATCCGCAGCCCCAGGTGGTGGTGCCCGAAAGCGCGGTCACCTACACCCTCTATGGCAACTCGGTGTACGTGGTGACCCGCAAGCAGGCGGAAGATGACAAGGCGCAACAGCAGGGCGATGGCCAGCCGCAGCTGGTGGCCGATCGCCGCACTGTCGAAACCGGTGAGCGCCGCGATGGCCTGGTGGTCATCCACAAGGGCCTCAAGGCGGGTGAGCAGGTGGTCATCGCCGGCCAATTGAAGCTGACCCAGGGCGCCTCGATCCGCATCACCCCCGACAAGACTCAGCAAACCGACGCCCACCGCACGCAGCGCAACGACTGAGCCCGGAGCCGCCCATGGCCTTTACCGACCCTTTCATCCGTCGCCCGGTGCTGGCCAGCGTGGTCAGCTTGCTCATTGTCCTGCTGGGCTTCCAGGCCTGGAGCAAGCTGCAGATCCGCCAATACCCGCAAATGGAAAACGCCCTGATCACGGTCACCACCGCCTACCCCGGCGCAAACGCCGAGACCATCCAGGGCTACATCACGCAACCCCTGCAGCAGAGCCTGGCCAGCGCCGAAGGCATCGACTACATGACTTCGGTCAGCCGGCAGAACTTCTCGATCATCTCCATCTATGCACGCATCGGCGCCGACAGCGACCGCCTGTTCACCGAATTGCTGGCCAAGGCCAACGAGGTGCGCAACCAGCTGCCGCAGGATTCCGAAGACCCGGTGCTGAGCAAGGAAGCCGCCGATGCCTCGGCGTTGATGTACCTCAGCTTCTACAGCACCGAGATGAGCAACCCGCAGATCACCGATTACCTGTCGCGGGTGATCCAGCCCAAGCTCGCCACCCTCCCGGGCATGGCCGAGGCCGAGATCCTCGGCAACCAGGTATTCGCCATGCGCATCTGGATCGATCCCGTGAGACTCGCCGGCCATGGCCTCAGCGCCCTTGATGTGACCGACGCAGTGCGCCGCTACAACTTCCTGTCGGCGGCAGGCGAGATCAAGGGCGAATACGTGGTCACCAGCATCAACGCCAGCACCGAGCTGAAGTCCGCTGAAGCCTTCGCGGCCCTGCCGCTCAAGACCGTCGGCGACAGCCGCGTGCTGCTGGGCGATGTGGCGCGGGTGCAGATGGGCGCCGAGAACTACGACACGGTCAGCTCGTTCGACGGCACCCCGTCAGTGTATATCGGCATCAAGGCAACGCCTGCGGCCAACCCGCTCGAAGTCATCAAGGAAGTGCGTGGCATCATGCCCGAGCTGGAAAGCCAGCTGCCGAGCAACCTCAAGGTCTCGATCGCCTACGACGCCACGTTGTTCATCCAGGCTTCGATCGACGAAGTGATCAAGACACTCGGCGAGGCGGTGCTGATCGTGATCGTGGTGGTCTTCCTGTTCCTGGGAGCGTTGCGTTCGGTGTTGATCCCGGTAGTGACCATCCCGCTGTCGATGATCGGCGTGCTGTTTTTCATGCACATGATGGGCTACTCGCTGAACCTGCTGACGCTGCTGGCGATGGTGCTGGCCATCGGCCTGGTAGTGGACGATGCGATCGTGGTGGTCGAGAACATCCACCGCCATATCGAGGAAGGCAAGACGCCGCTCGAGGCTGCCCTGGAAGGCGCCCGGGAAATCGCCATGCCCGTGGTATCGATGACCATCACCCTGGCCGCGGTCTACGCCCCCATCGGTTTTCTCGAAGGCCTGACCGGAGCGCTGTTCAAGGAGTTCGCCCTGACCCTGGCGGGCGCGGTGATCATCTCAGGCATCGTTGCGCTCACCCTCTCCCCCATGATGTGCGCCCTGCTCCTGCGCCACGAGCAGAATCCCAGCGGCTTCGCCCACCGTCTCGATACCCTGTTCGAGCGGCTCAAGCAGCGCTATCAGCGGCTGTTGCACGGCACGTTGAACAGCCGCCCGGTGGTGCTGGTGTTCGCGGTGATCGTACTGGGCCTGATTCCGGTGTTGCTGATGTTTACCCAGAACGAATTGGCGCCTGACGAAGACCAGGGAGTGATTTTCATGATGAGCAGCTCGCCGCAGCCCACCAACCTGGACTATCTCAACGCCTACACCAACGAGTTCACCAGCATCTTCAGGACCTTTCCCGAGTACTACTCCTCGTTCCAGATCAATGGTTTCAATGGCGTACAGTCGGGCATCGGCGGCTTTCTGCTCAAGCCCTGGAACGAGCGCGACCGCACGCAGATGGAGCTGCTGCCCGCGGTCCAGGCCAAGCTCGAAGAAGTTGGCGGCTTGCAGATCTTCGGCTTCAACCTGCCCTCGCTGCCCGGCACCGGCGAAGGCCTGCCCTTCCAGTTCGTGATCAACACGGCAGGTGATTACCCGGCGCTGCTGGAGGTGGCGCAGCGTATCAAGGACCGCACGCTGGAGTCGGGCAAGTTCGCCTTTCTCGACATTGACCTGGCCTTCGACAAGCCGGAGGTGGTGGTGGACATCGACCGAGCCAAGGCCGCGCAGATGGGAGTGTCGATGGACGTACTCGGCGGCACGCTGGCGACCTTGCTGGGCGAGGCGGAAATCAACCGTTTCACCCTCGAAGGACGCAGCTACAAGGTCATCGCCCAGGTCGAGCGGCCCTATCGAGCCAATCCGGGGTGGCTGAACAACTATTATGTGAAGAACGACCAAGGCCAGTTGCTGCCGTTGTCGACGCTGATCACTCTCAGCGACCGGGCAAGGCCGCGCCAGCTCAACCAGTTCCAGCAGCTGAACTCGGCGATCATCCAGGGCGTGCCGATGGTGAGCATGGGGGATGCACTGGAGACGGTGCAGGCCATCGCGCGCGAAGAGGCCCCGCAGGGTTTCTCGTTCGATCACGCGGGCGCGGCACGCCAGTTCGTGCAGGAAGGCAGCGCGCTGTGGGTCACCTTTGGCCTGGCGCTGGCGATCATCTTCCTGGTGCTGGCCGCCCAGTTCGAGAGTTTCCGCGACCCGCTGGTGATCCTGGTCACCGTGCCCTTGTCGATCTGCGGCGCCTTGCTACCGCTGTTCCTGGGCATCTCGAGCATGAATATCTATACCCAGGTGGGCCTGGTGACGTTGATCGGGTTGATCAGCAAGCATGGGATCCTGATTGTCGAGTTCGCCAATCAGTTACGCGCGCAGAAGGGACTGGATGCCCGGGAAGCCATGGAGCAAGCGGCGGCGATCCGTTTGCGCCCGGTGCTGATGACCACAGCGGCGATGGTGTTCGGCATGGTGCCATTGATAGTGGCCACGGGGGCCGGGGCGCAGAGCCGGTTCGACATCGGGGTGGTGATTGCTACCGGGATGTCGATCGGCACGCTGTTCACGCTGTTTGTGTTGCCTTGTGTCTATACGCTGGTTTCCGGTAGACACCCGAATGCCGGGTAGCTCGCCGTCAGCCCTGCGAGCGCAGGCCTTGGCGCATGCCGAACAGGAACAGCAGCAGGTCGTGATCCGGCTGTGCCGCCACCTGCTGCCTGGCCACGCGCGGCAATGCGCATTGCCGGCCGTCCTCGGCCTTGCTGAACACAACCGTGCGAGGCTGCTCCCAGGCCGCGGCCGCTGCAGTGCAGACCGCAAGCGCGCATAGAAGAAACAGACCTCGTGCTATTTGTAATTTCATTGCTCTAACCCTTTGACAGCGCTGCCAAACGCCATCTGGTAAAAGTAGAGCAGCTTTCGCCATTCGCCATCATTGAGTGACGAATGGCGACGCAATTGTCGCAAGTCATTGTAAGCCGCGCGCTGGCAGCTGATGCGCCGCCGGCATTTCTCCAGGTCGAGCAGCGCCACCTCGGCCGTAGCCTGCGCGCCCTCGCCGATCACCTTGACGAACACATGCTTGCCGTAAAGGCAGCCGTGTTGCAAGTGACCTCGGTGCATGCGCGCCAGATTGGCCGCCAGGTCCTCGAGAACCCGGTCATGGAGTGCCTGGGCGTAGCGCTCGCGGGCGCCATCCTGATGCCAGCTGTCGATATCCACGAAGCCCTCAAGCGCCTCGCTCACCAGCAGCGCCCGCCACTGGCGCTCGGCGTCGCGCTCGACGCCGCAATAGACGATACGAGGCACGCGCACCCCGAGCTGCTCGAAGCTGTTGAGCGCGTCAAGCTCGCGGAGCACCGTGGGCCGCCCAAAAGGATGAAGGAAACTGCGGTAGATGTGACCAATCTGGCGCTTGGCATACAGCGTCTGGCCCGATTCATCGCACAGACGCTGCACGCCGCTTTCGCCGCCGCGACGCTGGTTGGGTTCCTCGACCCACTCCCCTTGCTGCTGCCAGTAATAGTCGAAATCCGAAATTTGTTTCTGGGCTACCGCCATGTACTGCTACCCCTTGCGCAATAGATATACCCGCCACATGGCATAGAACGGCAGAAAGTCCAGGCGTTCCTGGATCCGGAAGCCGGCTGCGACAAATTCTTCTTCAACCGTGGCGGCGGGTAACACAAACCGGTTCTGGAAGTTGCCCTGATCGGCCCGGGCGCTGCGGCGCCGCTCCAGCTTCTTGCGCCGCCAAGCCTTGAAATTGCCATCGACCCATAGCGAAAGAATCACGCTGTCACGGCTGACCCTGTGAAATTCATCAAGAATTGTCTTCCGGTGGGCCGAATCTCCAATGTGATGGAACAGCCGCATGCAGAAGATGCTGTCGACAGCGTTGTCCGGCAGATCAATGGCAAAGGCAGATGTTTGCAAGGGCCGTACCCGTTCGACGATCGCAGGCGGCTGCGAGGCGCAGGCCGTCTCGAGCATGGCCGCCGAGTTGTCAGCGCCGATGATCACCCGGTTCTGCTTTTGCGCCAGCAGCGGCCAGAAACGCCCGGCTCCGCACGGCAGGTCCAGCACCAGTCCCGGCTCGCCCGCAAGGGCCAGAGCGCGGCGGGCCATCTGTTCGTCACGTTGGTGCGAAAGACGACGTGCCAGTCCGTCCTGGTGCTTGAGGAAGTACTCCTTGGCATGTTGCTGGTCGTACTTCTCGGAAAACTCGAGTTTGATGGGGCTACGCATGGTGCATCTCCTGACTCCAGGCGCATACCTTAGGCAGGCAAGCGTTGGAATCAGGTCATGCGTTCGTGAAAAATCCGTCACATATAAAAGGGGATAATTACAAAAGATTACCAATCGCTATCACTGTGACAGCTCATGCCGATCTTCCGTGAGGTGCGCAGGTCCCTGATTGAGATCGACCTGGAACCGGCAGCCATGGGGCAGCGTGGCCGTCAGCGTCACTCGCCAGCCCTGGTCATCGCAGATTCGCTGTACCAGCGACAGGCCCAGGCCCAACCCTTCACCGCGACGCTCATCGCCCCGCACGAACGGCTTGAACATCGCTTCGCGCTGCTCCTCCGGGATCCCCACACCGCTGTCCTCGACGCTGAAGCCGTAGGCGTCGAGACTCAGGCGGATATAGCCATGGTCGGTGTAGTGCGCAGCGTTGCGCAGCAGGTTGCCCATCACCGACTGCAGGAAGGTAGCGTTATACAGTGCCGGGCTGGCACTCACCCTGCCGTCGTAGTAAAGGGTCAGGCCTTTCTGCTCGATCGTGTCGCGCCAGACACCGATGAGGTCGTCCGCCACCTCCCGCAATGGCGCGCGCGAGGCGACGGCGCCTTCGTCGCGCTGGGCCCGGGCGAGCATCAGGAAGGTATTGACCAGTTCGCGCATTTCTTCGGTCGCGCGGGCGATCCGCTCGACCTGGCTGCGTGCGCGGCCATCGAGGGCCTGGTTTTCGGTCAGCAGTTCGCAGGAGGTGGCCAGCACCATCAGCGGGGTTCGCAACTCATGGCTGACGTCGCTGGTGAACAGGCGCTCGCGGTTCAACGCATCGCGCAGCCGGCCCAGGGTATCATCGAAGGCGGCAGCCAGCTGGCCGACCTCGTCCGCAGCGTAGTCCGGGGCGAGCGGCGGTGCCAGCCCGAGCAACTGGTCGCGGTGGCGTACCTGGCGGGCCAGGCGGATCACCGGCGCCATCACCCGGCGCGCCAGCAACCAACCCAGGAAGGTCGCCAGCGCGAGACTGAGCACGAAGCCCACGACCACCACGGCGAACAGTACCCGCTCACGCTCTTCGAAATCGCTCTGGTCCTGCAGCAGCACATAATGTCGGCCGTCCACTACCTCAACCATCGCGTGGTACGACAGCTGCTCCCGGAATACCTCATGGAAGCCCGCCTTCAGGTGACGCAGGTCATTGGGCAAGGCGAAATCGTCCTGGCCGCCGCTGAAGTAGAACAGCTGGTCCGGACGCGGCCGGTGGCTCCAGTCACTGACACTGTCCATGCGCAACAGGCGCTGCAGGTCACCGCCCAGCACGGTGGAAATCAACCGTTCCTCGACCAGGTGGACGGTTGCCACGATACCGAAGGCGAATGCCCCGGCGACCAGTGCGCTCATCAGCGCGAAGGCGATGATGATGCGCTGGGCAAGGCTTTGCTTAAACTCCATCACGGCCCTCGGCAAGGCGATAGCCGACGCCATGCACGGTATGCAGCAACGGTTTGTCGAATGGCTTGTCGATCACCTGGCGCAACTGGTGCACATGGCTGCGCAGGCTGTCGCTGTCGGGGCAGTCATCGCCCCACAGCGCTTCTTCGAGCACCTCGCGGCGCAGGACGTGCGGACTCTTCTGCATCAGCACGGCCAGCAGCTTGAGGCCGACCGGGTTGAGCTTGAGCAGGCGGCCCTGGCGAGTGACTTCGAGGGTGTCGAGGTCGTAGCTCAGGTCGGCCACCTGCAGGGTGCGCCGCCCGCCCCCTTGGGCCCGGCGCAGCACGGCCTCGATGCGCGCCGCCAGCTCCGAGAGCGCGAAGGGCTTGAGCAGGTAGTCGTCGGCGCCGGAGCGGAAACCTTGCAGGCGGTCGTCCAGCTGGTCGCGGGCGGTGAGCATGATCACCGGCGTGTCGCGCCGTGCATCTTCGCGCAGCCGCTTGCACAGGGTGTAGCCGTCGATACCAGGCAGCATGATGTCGAGCACGATCAGGTCGTAGTGTTCGGTGGCGGCCAGGTGCAGGCCCGACAGTCCGTCCTGGGCGCAGTCGACCGTGTAGCCTTTCATGCCCAGGTAATCGGCCAGATTGGCCAGGATATCGCGGTTGTCTTCAACCAGTAGAATTCGCATCAAAGGTCTCCTGTGCGGCAGGTCGCAGCTTAAGGCCATATGGCCGGTACCACCAGCACCCATGCGCACATCATCCGCCCATGAAAAAGCCCCGCACAAGGCGGGGCTCTTTTTGCAGCCGGGGGGCGAATTACATCATGCCGCCCATGCCACCCATACCGCCCATGCCGCCCATGTCTGGCATGCCGCCGCCAGCAGAAGCTTCTACTGGAGCGTCAGCGATCATGGCTTCGGTGGTGATCATCAGACCGCCGATCGAGGCAGCAGCCTGCAGCGCCGAACGGGTAACCTTGGCTGGGTCCAGGATGCCCATTTCGATCATGTCGCCGTATTCGCCGGTAGCAGCGTTGTAACCGAAGTTGCCGGAACCTTGCTTGACCTTGTCAGCAACAACGCTTGGCTCGTCGCCGGCGTTGGCAGTGATCTGGCGCAGCGGGGCTTCGACGGCGCGACGCAGGATCGCGATACCGACGTTCTGCTCTTCGTTGTCGCCCTTCAGGTCGACAATGGCCAGCAGGGCGCGAACCAGTGCGACACCACCGCCAGGTACCACGCCTTCTTCGACGGCCGCACGGGTAGCGTGCAGGGCGTCTTCAACGCGGGCTTTCTTCTCTTTCATCTCGACTTCGGTGCCAGCACCGACCTTGATCACGGCAACACCGCCAGCCAGCTTGGCCAGACGCTCTTGCAGCTTCTCACGGTCGTAGTCCGAGGAAGTCTCTTCGATCTGGGCACGGATCTGCTTGACGCGTGCTTCGATGTCGGACTCGGCGCCAGCGCCGTCGATAATGGTGGTGTTTTCCTTGGACAGGGTCACACGCTTGGCGTTACCCAGGTGCTCCAGGGTGGCGGACTCCAGGCTCAGGCCGATTTCTTCGGAGATCACGGTACCACCGGTCAGGACAGCGATGTCCTGCAGCATGGCCTTGCGACGGTCGCCGAAGCCTGGTGCCTTGACCGCGGCAACCTTGACGATACCACGCATGTTGTTGACCACCAGAGTCGCCAGGGCTTCGCCTTCGACGTCTTCGGCAACGATCAGCAGCGGACGGCCGGCTTTTGCAACGGCTTCCAGAACTGGCAGCAGTTCGCGGATGTTCGAGATCTTCTTGTCGACCAGCAGCAGCAGCGGGCCTTCAAGCTCGGCAACCATGGTGTCCGGCTTGTTGACGAAGTACGGGGACAGGTAGCCACGGTCGAACTGCATGCCTTCGACGACCGACAGTTCGTTTTCCAGGCCCGAGCCTTCTTCAACGGTGATCACGCCTTCTTTACCGACTTTTTCCATGGCTTCGGCAATGATGTCGCCGATGGAGGTGTCGGAGTTGGCGGAGATGGTGCCTACCTGGGCAATGGCCTTGGAATCGGCGCATGGTTTGGACAGGTTCTTCAGCTCAGCGACGACGGCTTGGGTAGCCTTGTCGATGCCGCGCTTGAGGTCCATCGGGTTCATGCCGGCAGCGACGGCTTTCAGGCCTTCGTTGACGATGGCCTGAGCCAGGACGGTAGCGGTGGTGGTGCCGTCACCGGCAGCATCGTTGGCCTTGGAAGCAACTTCCTTGACCAGCTGGGCGCCCATGTTCTCGAAGGCGCACTTCAGCTCGATTTCCTTGGCGACGGAAACGCCGTCCTTGGTGATGGTCGGCGCGCCGAAGCTCTTGGCCAGGACCACGTTACGGCCTTTCGGGCCCAGGGTCGCTTTTACAGCGTCAGCCAGGACGTTGACACCAACGAGCATTTTCTTACGGGCGGAGTCGCCGAATTTTACGTCTTTAGCAGCCATGATCGTTTAATCCTTAATACTTGAAGTAACGGGAAACCGGAGAATCAAGCTTCGACGACAGCGAGAATTTCGTTCTCGCTCATCACCAGCAGGTCTTCACCGTCGACTTTCACGGTGTTGCTGCCCGAGTACGGGCCGAAAACCACCTTGTCACCCACTTTCACGGCCAGCGCACGGACTTCACCGTTGTCCAGGACGCGGCCGGTACCGACGGCGACGATCTCGCCACGGTTTGGTTTTTCAGCGGCCGAACCCGGCAGGACGATACCGCCAGCGGTTTTCGATTCTTCTTCGCTGCGACGGATAACGACGCGGTCATGCAGAGGACGAAGCTTCATTGTCGATCTCTCCCAATTGTGGTTTTCATCGGCCGGTGTCGACACCGGCGGGTTGATGCTTTCCGGCAGTGCCGGTGTGGCCCGCCAGAGCGAGCCACGCATGTCATGTCTGGTGCAAACGCCCAGAAACCTTGCGGTGACCCATACATGAGGCCGCCAAGGGTAATTACAAGGCTGGGGTGCAAAATTTTTAGCGAAACTTCTTATAAATGAAAACGGCCCCGCAAGAGGGGCCGTCTTTTCACAGTGCCGTTTCAGGAATCGCGGCGCTTGTACTCGCCTTCGATGACGTCCGGGCGCCGGGCAGGAGTGCCCGGTTGCGGATTCAATGGATCATCACGGAATGCCCGCTGGCGCATGGCCTGGGCTTCGACACGCTGGCGCAGCTTCCTCGCTACCAGCTTGCGGGTGATCGGCAGCAGCATGACCAGGCCCAGCACGTCGCTGATGAAACCCGGTATCAGCAGCAAGCCCCCCGCCATGGCCAGCATCAGGCCATGGAACATGTCCTCGGCCGGCAGCTCGCCGCGTTGCATGCTCTCGCGGGCACGCAATGCAGTGGCAAAACCTGCCACGCGCATGACCAGCACGCCGAGGGCGGAGCCAGCGATGATCAGCAGCAACGCCGGAAAGAAGCCAATGGCGGTGCTGACCTTGAAGAAGACATACAGCTCCAGCACCGGAAAAATCAGAAACAGCAGTAGAAAAGCACGCATCAAAGGTTCCTCGACGGAAGTCATCCTTCCTGTAGGACCTCAGATGGTTGCGATCAGTCGCTATTTCAAGCCCCCATGTGCTCCAGCGTTGGCCACTGCTCGGCGCGGGCCAGCAAAACCAAGGCCTCGCGAACTTGTGTCGGCGTATTGCAAATACTTGGGAAAGGCAGCCAGTAGACGCCCTGGCCAATGCGCAGGTGCATGCCTTCGCTGTCGATGCCGACCAGTTGTGCGGACGGCGTGTCCGCGAGACCGCTCAGTTTGACGTAATGGGCGATGGCGTTGGCATGGTCGCTGTTCATGTGCTCGATCATGCTGGCCTCGGCCTTGCCCGCGAACGGATTGGCGAGCGTGACCTGGTCGAGCCAGTGAATGGCGCCAAAGCCGCCGATGTAGCGGTGCCGGACTGGCTGCAACACCCAGAAATCGAAATCGTGGGCATGGTGATAGTCGGCGGCTTCCGGGAAGTAGCGGTAGTAACGCTGCGCAGCGGCCTCGATGACGCCTTCCTCGGCCAGCTTGTGAGCCTCGGCCATCACTGTCAGGCGGCCAACCGCCTGCACGTCTTCGGCCTCGCGCTCGCCTACGAGCATCGAGCACTTGGCGTCTTTTTGCAGGTTGTGGGTATGCTGGGCAATGCGGCTGATGAGGATCAGCGGCTGGCCCTGGGCGTCGAGACAATACGGCACCACGGAACCGAAAGGGTAGCCCGGCATGGACTTGGAGTGGGTCGACAGGACCCCGCGGTATTCCTTGAGCAGCAGTTCTCTGGCGGGCCGGATGGCTTTGTCACTCACGGCAGACTCCTTTTTTCTCAGCTGCAAGCTATAAGCTACAAGCGGCAGAAAAAAGCAAGAGCGCGCGCCGCATCAGACGACGCCGCCCTGCTTTTTCTTGCCGCTTGCAGCTAGCGAGGCCGCGAGCCTTTACCAGGCTACGCCGAACCCGGCGGTGTAGCGGGTCTTGTCCAGGTCGCTGTCGTTGGTACCGCTGATGATGTCCTTCTCGGCCTTGAGATTGAGCGAAGCCCACTCGGTAACCTTGTAGCGCAGGCCGATCTCGGCATCCAGGGAGTAGTTGGCGACATTGCCCAGCGGCTTGCCGACTTCGCCGTTGGTGAACAGCTCGACTGTCTTGCCGATCAGGTAGCGGTTGTAGTCCCACTTCACGGCCGCGGAATAGAAGTTGTCCTTGCCGCCGTCGCGATACTGGTAGTCGGTGCGGTTGATCAGCGAGCCGAGGGAGAAGGCGCCGAGCTCGTCGTCCCAGAACTGATAGCCGGGGCCGGTACCAACCGTGCGCTGGCGGGCCAGGTCTTCGATCTGGTCACGCTTGTAGTTCAGGCGGCCCTGCCAGAACCACTTGTCGGTGATGAAGCGGTCCAGCGAGTACTCGGCGCTCCAGTTGTTGGTGTTGGTGACGTCGTCCTCGGATTCGCGGTTGTACTCGCCTTCGGCGATATGGCGCCAGCGGCCATGACGGGCAGTGGTCTTGAAGCCGACATCGTAGTCGTCGGTGTCGTTTTCGGCGCGCTTGTAGTCCAGGGCCAGGTCGACGTTGCCTTTCCACACCA
This sequence comes from Pseudomonas fluorescens, assembly GCF_902498185.1. Lineage (GTDB taxonomy): Bacteria > Pseudomonadota > Gammaproteobacteria > Pseudomonadales > Pseudomonadaceae > Aquipseudomonas > Aquipseudomonas fluorescens_BS. The sequence goes on from NZ_CABVIX010000003.1 coordinate 333,194, forward strand.
GGTCTTCCACGACCGGCTTGGGCTTGAGGATCTGCGCGATGCTGGCCAGCTCGACCGTCTTCGGACCATCGCCATTGGCCAGCGTCACCTTGCCGTCCTCCGCCGCCTGCAACGATTTTGCCTTTTCGCCGGTGTAGGCATCCTGCTTGACCAGCAGCTGCTGGTCGCTTTCCAGAGTCTTGACCTGTTTCCAATCGAGGGGAATGGAGCCGCCATAGGCGGTTTCCAACAACAGCTTGCCGCCGTCGAAGACTTTGATCTTGCCGCTCAGCTTGTCACCGTTCTTCATCCAGACGGTGTCGGCGAGGGCCGGGGTACAGAGGGTGGCTGCAGCAACGCACAACAGGACTCTAGAATACATAAGCAGAATAAGGGCTCGGGTTGACGAGAAAAGCCGGGCATTATCCAGATACCCACGCCCAGAGCAAGGACAGACCCGGCGTATCCCATCGAGTTCAATTCTCATCTGCGAAAGATATCGCTCCTGTATTCCTTCAGCCCCCGGTAGCCCTTGATGCCCGCGACCTCCAGTCTTACTGCCGAAGCAGCACAAGCCCGACGAATGGCGCTGTACCTTGTGCTCGCCCAGATCCCGGCCGGCAAGGTCGCCAGCTACGGGCAGATAGCCGAGTTCGCGGGCATGGGCCGCGCTGCCCGCTGGGTAGGCCGGGCCCTTGGCCAGTTGCCAGATGACACGCGCCTGCCCTGGCACCGGGTCATCGGGGCGGGCGGGAAGCTCAGCCTGAAGCCGGGTACTCCTTCGGGTGAAGAACAGCGTGCCCGCCTGCGTGCAGAAGGCGTGAACGTGCACAATAATCGTGTGGATATGACGCGCCACGGCTGGCGCCCGATGGAGCACAGCGGTTAGAGTGCGCGCTTTGTTTTCGTAAACTTGAGGCAGATGTTGGCCCATGCCCCGTAAAACCTGGCGCGCTGCGCTCGCTGCCTATGCCAGCCCTTCTACTCTGGTGCTGCTGCTGCTCGGCTTCGCCGCAGGCCTGCCGTACATGTTGGTGTTCTCCACGCTTTCGGTCTGGCTTCGCGAAGCGGGTGTGGCTCGCGAAACCATCGGTTATGCCAGCCTGATCGGCCTGGCCTATGCCTTCAAATGGGTATGGTCACCCTTGCTTGACCAATGGCGCCTGCCATTGCTGGGCAAGATGGGACGCCGTCGCTCGTGGCTGCTGCTATCCCAGGCACTGGTGGTGATCGGCCTGGTGGGCATGGCCTTCTGCGATCCGCAGAAGCACCTGTCCTGGCTGATCGCGCTGGCGGTGCTGGTGGCATTCGCCTCCGCGACCCAGGACATCGCCGTGGACGCCTATCGTCTTGAAATCGCCGACGACCAGCGCCAGGCGGCGCTTGCTGCCAGCTACATGGCCGGCTACCGCATCGCCGCGCTGCTGGCCACGGCCGGCGCCCTGTTCTTCGCCGAATGGTTTGGCTCGACCGGTTTCAGCTACCTGCACGAAGCGTGGACCGGCACTTATGTGCTGTTCGGCCTGCTCATGGTGCCCGCGCTGATCACCACGCTCGTGATGCGCGAGCCGCCGGTGCCATTGCGCACCCAGCTTTCTGCCGCGCGCTATGGGTTGGTGCACCAGCTGGCCTCGGTGTTCGTGCTGATCGTGCTGCTGGTCTCGGTGCCGGCGACGTTCACGCAGATGTACAACACCGACTGGGCCAGCGTGATGTTCGGCGACGCCACCCCGCTCGACCTGCTGCTGCGCGACCGCGCCTTCCTGCGCCTGATCCTGTATGCGCTGCTGACCTGGCTCTGCCTGTCGGCCATGGGGCGCCGCGGGCTTGCACCCGTGCTGACCCCCATCAACGATTTCATCCTGCGCTACCGTTGGCAGGCATTGCTGCTGCTCGGGCTGATCGCCACGTACCGCATGTCCGACACAGTGATGGGCGTGATGGCCAACGTGTTCTATATCGACCAGGGCTTCACCAAGGACCAGATCGCGAGCGTCAGCAAGATCTTCGGCCTGATCATGACGTTGGTCGGCGCAGGTTTCGGGGGTCTGCTGATCGTGCGCTTCGGCATCATGCCGATCCTGTTCATCGGTGGAGTGGCGTCGGCGGGAACCAACATCCTGTTCCTGATGCTGGCCGACATGGGCCCGAACCTGCAGATGCTGATCGTCACCATCTCGCTCGACAACTTCAGCTCGGGCCTGGCCACGTCGGCGTTCGTCGCCTATCTGTCGAGCCTGACCAACCTCAAGTTCTCGGCCACTCAATACGCCCTGCTCAGCTCGATCATGCTGCTGCTGCCGCGCCTGATCGGCGGGTATTCGGGGGTCATGGTCGAGAAGTACGGCTACCACGACTTCTTCCTGATCACCGCGCTGCTCGGCGTGCCGACGCTGATCCTGATCGCTCTGCAATGGCGTCAGGAAGCAGGGGGCACGCAGGCGCCACTGGAAGATGGCAAGGAACAGGCCGCCGAGCGGCCTTGAGCACGCAGGACTGGGGTTACTGAGCCGTAGCCCCCTGGCCCGGCGCCTCGCGCTCATCCAGCATCACCCACAAGGGCCACAACGCCAGCATCCCGCCGATTCCTGCCAGCACGGCGAAGTGCAGCAGGCTGGCACCTGCTCCGATCATTGCCAGCACCGCGCCGCCGAGCCCCAGCAAGGTGATGGTGATCATGCCCAGCATGGCCGAGACCAGGCCCTTGCTCTGGTCACTCGAGAACAGCGTGAGGCGATACAGCACCGCATTGGCGACGCCAAGCCCCAGTGCGTAGAGCGAAAGCCCCGCCACCAGGCTGGTCACTGTGGGCCAGAGCCACGTCAGCAGGACCATGGCGCCCAGCCCCAGCAGATAGGGCCAGAGCGCACCACGCACGAGCCTGCCCAGGGGATGGCGGTCGGCGATGCGGTTGATGATCAGGTTGCCCGCAATCAGGCCACCGAAGACTGGCAATTGCCACAGCGCGTAGTCCAGGGTGCTCAAGCCCTCGTCATGGATCAACAGCACTGGTGACAGGCCAATCCAGCCAATCAGCGGCAGGCTCACCAGTCCCAGGGCAGCGCTGCCGGCCACGAAGCGCCGGTTCGCCAGCAGCCGGCCGTAGCCGGACAGCAAGGGCAGCAGCTCGATCGGCGTGAACGGCAGGCACGAGCCGTCGCGGCGCCGCACGCCCAGGGTCTCGGGCATGAAACGGTACAAGGCCAGCCACGTCAGCACCGCGCCCACCGCCAGCGCCACGAACAGCCAGCGCCAGCCCATCAACTCGAGCAGCAAAGTGCCCACCAGCGGGCCGAGCAGTGGCGACAGCAACGCGATATTGGCCAGCAATGCCATCATGCGTACCGCATCGGCCTCGCTGAAAGCCTCGTTCAACGCGGGATAGCTGACCGTGACCACGAAGCCCAGGCCGATGCCTTGCAGCAGGCGCAGCAGGTTGAACAGGCCGATGTCCTCGACCCAATAAGTGGCCAGACAAGCGATGCCAAATACCACGCAACCGGTGAGCAGCAGCGGCCGGCGCCCGTAACGGTCCGCCAACGGGCCGATCAGCCATTGCAGCACTACGCCACCGAGCAGGTACAGGTTGAGCGCGTGGGGAATGAATTCGGGACTGGCGTTCAGGTCGCCGACCACCGAGGGCATCGCGGGCATGATCACGTCACTGCCCAGGTAGGTGAGCAGCTCGAAGATGGCCAGGGTAAGGGCGAAGCCCAAGGCTCGCAGAGGGGTGATATTGATAAGCGGCGTCATGGCGGGGTATCGGGTCTTGGCACAGGATTGGGGTATATGCCAGAAAACCGCTGTGTACGCCATGAACAAATGGGGCAGCACAAGGCCGCCCCCTAGAAAAGGCAGCGCTGCCTATTGCGCCGCTGGCGCTTCCTGCACCACGCGGATCACCCGCTGCGGGAACGGGATCTCGATGCCCTCGGCCTTGAGCCGGTCGCGGGTCTGCTCGTTGAGCATGAACATCAGGCTCCAGTAGTCCGGCGTCTTCACCCACACCCGCAGCGACACGGTGATCGAGCTGTCACCCAGCTCCGACACCACGGCCTGTGGCGCAGGCTCCGGCAGTACGCGCGGGTCCTTGGCCAGGTCGAGCAACACGGCGCGGGCCTTCTGCAGGTCTGCGTCGTAATCGACCCCGACGTTGAACACCACCTGGCGGGTCGGCTGGCGGTTGTAGTTGGTGATGATGCCGTTGGACAGGCCCCCGTTGGGAACGATCACCGTCTTGTTGTCGCCCGTGCGCAGCACGGTATGGAAGATCTGGATGGTATCGACCGTGCCACTGACGCCCTGGGCTTCGATCCAGTCGCCAAGGCGGAACGGGCGGAACAGCAGGATCAGTACACCACCGGCGAAGTTCGCCAGGCTGCCCTGCAACGCCAGGCCGATGGCCAGGCCCGCAGCACCGATGGCGGCGACGAACGAGGTGGTCTCGATGCCGATCATCGAGGCCACGCTGACGAACAGCAGGATCTTCAGGATGATATTGGCCAGCGTACTGATAAAGCTCTGCAATGCCGCATCGGAATTGCGCAGTCCCACCAGCTTGCCGAGCCGGTCGCTGAGCTTGTTGGTAATCCACCAGCCGATAGCCAGGGTTACCAAGGCCAGCAGCACCCGGCTGCTGTACTCCATGATCAACGGAAGCCAGGCCTGGGAGGTCCTGACCAGCTGATCCACTTCAGCGTTCAAATCCATGTTCGTCTCCTGATGCCATGCGGCGTGAAACAGTAGAATCAGGCCGCCGAGGATGCGGCGGCCGCAGGAAACTGGGACATCAGGGTCTATCCCAGGTTCCTGGCGAGCCGATCAGTCGCGGAAGTTGTTGAACTGCAGCGGCATCTCGAACTCCTTGGCGCGCAGGGCGGCGATGGCCTCTTGCAGGTCGTCGCGTTTCTTCCCGGTGACACGCACCTGCTCGCCCTGGATGGCGGCCTGGACCTTGAGCTTGGCGTCCTTGATGTGCGCGACGATCTTTTTCGCCAGCTCCTTGTCGATGCCTTCGCGGAACTTGGCTTCCTGCTTCATTTCCTTGCCGGAGGCATAGGCGTCCTTGACCTCCAGGCACTTGACGTCGATCTTGCGCTTCACCAGGGCCAGGCGCAGGATCTCGACCATGGCCTCGAGCTGGAAATCGGCCTCGGCGGTCAACAGGACGGTCTGTTCCTTGTCCTTGAACTCGAAGGTGCCCTTGCCCTTGAGGTCATAGCGACGGTCCAGTTCCTTGACGGCATTCTCGACCGCGTTGGTGACTTCGTGCTTGTCCAGTTCCGATACCACGTCGAACGAAGGCATGGTTGTTCTCCAAATAAAAAACGCGCGCTCGTCTGAAGATGGAGCGCGGCGGGTTTGACGGTTAAAATGCGGACTCATTATAAACGGTTGCGAAACGCAGATGAGCAGCACCTGGCATATTCTCGGCGCCGGTAGCCTGGGCAGCCTATGGGCCTGCCGGCTGGCACGCGCCGGCAAGGCGGTCCAACTGATCCTGCGCGACCGGCAGCGCCTGCAGGAATACGAGGCGGCGGGCGGCCTGACGCTGGTCGAGCACGATCAGTCCAACCACTATGCGATCCCTGCGCAAATCCCCGAGGCCAGCGGCCCGATCCACCGCCTGGTGCTGGCTTGCAAGGCCTACGATGCCGCGCCCGCGATCGCCCGGCTGGCGCCGCGCCTGGTACCGGGGGCGGAGCTGATTCTGCTGCAGAACGGCCTGGGCAGCCAGGACGAGGTCGCCGAGCAGGCACCCCACGCGCGCTGCATCTTCGCCTCCAGCACCGAGGGGGCCTACCGCGAGGAGACCTGGCAAGTCCGGTTCGCGGGTCATGGTTTCAACTGGCTGGGCGACCCCGTCAACCCGGTACTGCCAGAATGGTTCGATGACCTGCATGACGCGGGCATCCCCGCGCAATGGACCGTCGATATACTTACCCGCCTGTGGCGCAAACTCGCGCTGAACTGCGCCATCAATCCGCTGACGGTGATCAACGAATGCCACAACGGCGGGCTCCTGGAGCATCCCTGCGAAATCGCCACCTTGTGCTCTGAGCTCAGTGAGCTGTTGCAGCGCTGCGGCCAGCCCCAGGCTGCCGAAGACCTGGCCGGCGAAGTGCAACGGGTGATCCAGGCCACTGCGGCCAACTATTCTTCGATGTACCAGGACGTGCGCGGCGCACGCCGCACCGAGATCCATTACTTGCTGGGGCACGTGTGCCGGGTCGCCGCCCGTCACGGCCAGGCGCTGCCGCACCTGGAACGGCTGCAGCGGCGGTTGGTCGATAACCTGAAGTCGCGCGGGCTGCCCGGCGATTGATCCGGGCCCTGCCCTGCCCTCTCACCCACTGATGCGGACCCTGCCTTGCACATGACCCTGCGCCAACGCCTGGACAACCTCCCGGTCGGCCAAAAACTGCTGGCGGCGTTGCTGGTGCTGCTCGTCACCATCCTGGTGGTGGCCAACCTGACCTTCATCAGTGCCGCCTACTGGATCACCCAGGAAAGCATGGCTCCCCAGGCCTTGCAGACCATCGGACGGCTGGTATCCAACCCGCAGCTGGCCGCACGTGCCGGTGACTCGCCGGAAAACGCGACGGCCTTGCTCGACGAGCTCGACAGCTACTCTCCCCTGCGCGCCGCCGCACTCTATGGCGGCGACGGCAGCATGCTGGCGCAGTTGCAGCATGGGGTGCCGCTGGCCCTGCCCAAGCGGTTCCGCAACATCGATGGCTGGCGCCTCACCGAGTTCCGCAGCACCCAGCTGATCCGGCTGCCGCGTCCCGGCAAGCCGCCTGCCCATCTGTTGCTGGTGGCCAGCAGCGAGCTACCGACGGCCTTCTACACCGGCACACTGACCGCCAGCCTGGGCATCCTGGTGTTCAGCGTACTGCTGTGGCTGGTCATCGCCCGGCAGATCAAGCGCCTGATTACCCAGCCGATCTATCAGCTCGAAGAGGTGTCGCGCCAGGTGACCCGCGAGGAAAACTACGCTCTGCGTGCCCGCCGCGGCAACGACGACGAGATCGGCAGCCTGGCCGATGCCTTCAACACCATGCTCTCGCGCATCGAGGCACGCGAGCAGCAGCTCAAGCGCACCCGTGACGAGTTCCAGGACGCCTTCGACCAGGCCCAGGGCCTGGCCGAGGAAACCCGTCACACCAACCGCAAGCTCGAGCTCGAAGTCCAGGTGCGCAGCAAGATCGAGAAAAAGCTCACGGGCTTTCAGAACTACCTCAACAGCATCATCGACTCCATGCCCTCGGCCCTGATCGCTCTGGACGAGCAGCTTTATGTCACCCAGTGGAACCATGAAGCCACAGTACTTTCAGGCACGCCGTTGGACGAGGCGCTGAACCAGCCGATCTTCCTGGCATTCGAGCCGCTCAAGCCCTACCTGCCGCAACTCAGGGAAAGCGTCGAGAAGCATCGGGTGGCGAAGATCGAGCGGGTAACCTGGACCCAGGGCGACGACCCTCACCACTATGCCCTGACCTTCTACCCCCTGACCGGTGGTGGCGGGCGCGGCGTGGTAATCCGCATCGACGACATCACTCAGCGGCTGTCGCTCGAGGAAATGATGGTGCAGTCCGAGAAAATGCTTTCGGTCGGTGGCCTGGCGGCCGGCATGGCCCACGAGATCAACAACCCGTTGGGCGCGATCCTGCACAACGTGCAGAACATTCGACGGCGCCTGTCGCCCGAGCTGCCGCGCAACCAGCAGCAGGCCGACGAGCTCGGCCTGGACCTGATGACCATCAACCGCTACCTGGAAACCCGCGAGGTGCCGCAACTGCTTGACGGAATCCAGCAGGCCGGGGCGCGCGCGGCCAAGATCGTCACCCACATGCTCAGTTTCAGCCGCCTCAGCAACCGCCAGCTCGCGCCCTGCGACCTGCCCTCGCTGATCGATCAGGCCCTTGAGATCGCCGGCAATGACTTTGACCTGGCCATCGGCTTCGACTTCCGGGGCCAGGCGATCGTGCGCCAGTTCGACCCCAGCCTCGGGCCGGTACTCTGCACTGCCAACGAGCTGGAGCAGGTGCTGCTGAACCTGCTGAAAAACGCCGCCCAGGCCATCCACCAGCGCCCGGACGGGGCCGAGCCGGGCCGCATCACATTGCGCACCCGCCTCAATCCGCCATGGGCGGAAATCCAGGTCGAGGACAACGGCGTGGGCATGCCCGAGGCCGTGCGCAAGCGTACCTTCGAGCCCTTCTTCACCACCAAGGAGATCGGCCAGGGCACGGGCCTTGGGCTGTCGGTGTCGTACTTCATCATCACCAACAACCACAAGGGCCAGATGGAGGTGCAGTCCACACCGGGGCAAGGTACCTGCTTCACCCTGCGCCTGCCCCTCGCCCCGCCCGCGCCTGTGGCGCAGTCCTAGAAGGAGTCATGACCATGGGCTTTCGCCTGTCGAAGATCTACACACGCACTGGAGACAAAGGCGAAACCGGCCTGGGCGATGGCCGCCGCGTACCCAAGGACCACCCGCGCGTCGAAGCCATTGGCGAGGTGGACAGCCTCAACAGCCAGCTCGGCCTGCTGTTGGCAGGACTTGCCGAGCAAGGGCTGAGTGAGGTGATCGAGGTTCTGGCGCCCTGCCAGCACCGACTGTTCGATCTGGGGGGCGAGTTGGCAATGCCGACCTACCAGGCGCTGGGCCAGGTGGAAATCGATCGGCTGGAAGCGGCCATTGACCGCTGGAATGACGAGCTCGGGCCGCTGGAGAATTTCATATTGCCCAGTGGGTCGGCGTTGATCGCTCAGGCGCATGTGTGCCGCAGCGTGGCGCGCAGTGCCGAGCGTCGGTGCCAGCAGTTGAACCGGGAGGAGCCGTTGGCGGGGGTTGGGTTGGCGTATATCAACCGGCTGTCCGATCTGCTGTTTGTCGCAGCGCGGATCATCGGGCGGCGGCAGGGGGTGGCAGAGGTGTTGTGGCAGGCGGCGGTGAAGCCGTAGCCCTGACTACGCCTGTACCTGTGGGAGCCTTGGCAGGGTTTTGCACTGCCTGTACCGGTCTCTTCGCTGGCAAGCCAGCGAAGAGACCGGAAAGCCGTGCTCAGAGCTCGGGCCAGAACGCCCGGATCCCTGCGACCCCCTGCGCCCCAGTCTGCCACGCGCACTCGCGATCATCTGGACCAACGCCACCCAGCAAGAACACTGGATGCCGGAATCCCGCGATCAGCCGTTCAACCTGCTCCCACCCCAACGGCACTGCCTCAGGATGCGTCTGCGTCGCCTGCACCGGCGACAAGGTGACAAAGTCCACGCCCATCTGCTCGGCCAGTGCCAGCTCTTCAGCCGTGTGGCACGATGCCGCCAGCCAGCGCGCTTTCGGGAATGGCCGCCCCTTGGACGCATACTTGCGCAGCTGCGCGGCCGTCAGGTGCCAGCCGGCTGAAGGGAAATCACCCAGCCATTCCAACGGCCCCTTCAGCATCAGCTGAGCCTTGCCCGCGCACAGCCCAGCGGCATCCACCGCGACATCGCGGTACTTGGGGTCGTACATGTCCGGTGCCCGCAGCTGGACCAGCTTGATCCCACCGGCCACCGCCTTCTGGATGCCGCGCAGCATCTGCGGCACTTCAAGCCCTTGCGGGGTGATCAGGTACTGGTCGGGCAGCCTGGCCGCTGCCACGATCGGCTGGTTTGCCTCGGGGAACTCATACTGCCCCAGCTCCCGTGGCGACACCCATGCCAACGGCTGGCCCTCGGCGCCATGAGGATCACCGCTGAAGGCCGAGACTTCCCAGACATCGAGCAACACGTGCTTGTCGGGATAGTCATGTCCCACCTTGATCAACGGCCGCGAGGCGGTCACCACGATACCCAGCTCCTCGTGCAGCTCGCGCGCAAGCGCCGTGCCGATAGCCTCGCCCTCCTCGACCTTGCCACCGGGAAATTCCCAGAGTCCACCCTGGTGCTGGGTATCGGCGCGGCGGGCGATCAGGATCCGGCCATCGGCGCCGCGAATCACAGCCGCCACTACATGAATGCGTTTCACCCTGCTCGCTCCGCCAGTCCCGCTTTGTGCCAGGCCTTGAAAGCCGGCCATTGGTAGATCGTCTCGATATACAGCGCAGCCTCGGCAGGCACGTCGACCCGGTAGGTACGCAGTCGCACGGCCACAGGCGCGAAAAACGCATCAGCCAGGCTCGGTTTGCCGAACAGGAAGGGCCCATTTTCCTTGGCCACCAATCGACACTCCGACCACAGCGCAACGATGCGGTCGATGTCCACCTGCACGTCCAGCGGCATGTTCTCAAGCGCCTGGGAGCGTGAAAGATCGAACGGCATGTGACTGCGCAGGGCGGCAAACCCACTGTGCATCTGCGCGCAGGCCGAGCGGGCCTGGGCACGGGCGGCGACATCGGCCGGCCAGAGCTGGGCCTCGGAATGACGTTCGGCGATGTATTCGGCGATCGCCAGCGAATCGGCGATGATGCCGTGCTCGGTCTTGAGCAGCGGTACCTTGCCGGTCGCCGAGAAGGCAAGGATCCGTCCCCGGGTATCAGGCTGCTTGAGTCTGATCAGGGTTTCTTCATAAGGGACACCGGCAAGCTCGAGGGCCAGGGCGCCACGCAGCGACCAGGAAGAGTAGAGCTTGTCGCCGATGATCAATTGATAGCTCATGGTTCGGCTCCAGAAGAGGGATGAAACCTGCTGCCGACAAAGCCGCGACCGGTGCGGCCTTGCCGGCGCTCAGCGGATCAGGTCCGGTATTCGGCGTTGATCTTCACGTACTCGTGGGACAGGTCGGTGGTCCAGATCGTTTCGCTGCACTGGCCACGGCCGAGTTCGATGCGGATGGTGATCTCTTCCTGGGCCATTACCGCAGCCCCCTGCGCCTCGGTGTAGCTCGCGCTGCGCCCGCCCTTGCTGGCGATGCAGACATCGCCCAGGTAGACGTCGATCAGGCTGACGTCGAGCTGCGGCACACCCGCCCGGCCGACCGCGGCGAGGATGCGGCCCCAGTTGGGGTCGGAGGCGAACAATGCGGTCTTGATCAGCGGCGAGTGGGCGACGGCATAGCCGACGTCCAGGCACTCCTGGTGATTGCCTCCACCGTTGACTTCGACGGTCACGAACTTGGTCGCGCCTTCGCCGTCACGCACGATGGCCTGGGCCACTTCCATGCACACTTCGAACACGGCTTTTTTCAGCGCTTCGAACAGCGGGCCGCTGGCTTCGGTGACTTCGGCAACTGCAGCCTTGCCGGTGGCGATCAGCATGCAGCAGTCGTTGGTCGAGGTGTCGCCATCGATGGTGATGCGGTTGAACGACTTGTTGGCGCCGTCGAGCATCAGGTCCTTGAGCACCGCGGGGGCAACCTTGGCGTCTGTGGCGATGTAGCCGAGCATGGTGGCCATGTTCGGGCGGATCATGCCGGCGCCTTTGCTGATACCCGTGACGGTGATGGTCACGCCGTCATGCTGGAACTGGCGGCTGGCACCCTTGGGCAGGGTGTCGGTGGTCATGATGCCAGTAGCGGCAGCGGCCCAGTTGTCTTCCGACAGGTCGTCCAGCGCTGCCTGCAAGGCGCCTTCGATTTTCTCGACGGGCAGTGGCTCACCGATCACGCCGGTGGAAAACGGCAGCACCGCGCTGGCTTCGACGCCAGTCAGCTCGGCGAGCTTGGCACAGGTGCGCTCGGCTGCGGCAAGTCCCGGAGCACCGGTACCGGCGTTGGCGTTACCGGTGTTGGTCAGCAGGTAGCGCACAGGACCCTGCACGCGCTGCCTGGCCAGGATGACCGGTGCCGCGCAAAAGGCATTGAGGGTGAACACGCCGGCAACGCTCGCGCCTTCGGCGCAGCGCATCACCACCACATCCTTGCGCCCTGGGCGCTTGATGCCCGCAGAGGCGATACCCAGTTCGAAACCCGGAACCGGGTGCAAGGTTGGCAAAGGACCCAGACCAACAGCCATGAAATCGCTCCTAGAAAAAATGCACCACACAGACGATGAAGGTGCTTGAGATGGAACAACGCCGCGAAGGTCGAGACCCGTCGCGGCGCGGTGTTCAGTTTTCAGGGTGAAGCATGGACGGCTCGATCAGTCGATCTGGCCGTGACAATGCTTGAACTTCTTGCCCGAACCACACCAGCACGGCTCATTGCGGCCCAGCTTCTGGTCGTTGCGCACGGGTGCGGCAGCAACCGCCACTTCAGCGCCCTCTTCCTGCGGCTGCGCAGCCTCAAGCCCTGGCGCCTCGGCGTGCTGGAACTGCATGCGGCCGGCCAGTTCCTCGGCTTCGCGGCGCAGACGGGCTTCTTCCTCGGCCGGGTCTTCGCGGCGAACCTGAACGTGCGAGAGCACGCGGATGGCATCGCGCTTGATCGAATCGAGCAATTCCTGGAACAGGGTGAAGGATTCGCGCTTGTATTCCTGCTTCGGGTTCTTCTGCGCATAGCCACGCAGGTGAATGCCGTGACGCAGGTGATCCATGGTCGACAGGTGATCTTTCCACAGGTCGTCCAGCACGCGCAGCAGGATCTGCTTCTCGAAGGTGCGCAGGGCCTCTTCGCCAGCCTGCTCTTCCTTCTCGTGGTAGGCGGTGATCAGCTCGTTGAGCAGCTTCTCGCGCAGGGTCTCTTCATAGAGCTTGTCGTCTTCGTCGAGCCACTGCTGGATCGGCAGCTTCACGGCGAAGTCGCTGGCCAGTGCCGCTTCCAGGCCCGGCACGTCCCACTGCTCGGGCAGCGATTGCGGCGGGATGTGCTGGCTGATGGTGACGTCGAGCACTTCCTGGCGGAAGTCCTTGATGGTGTCGCCAATGTTCTGCGCAGCCAGCAGGCTGTTGCGCATGTGGTAGATCACCTTGCGCTGTTCGTTGGCGACGTCGTCGAATTCGAGCAGTTGCTTGCGGATGTCGAAGTTGCGGCCTTCGACCTTGCGCTGGGCTTTTTCGATCGCGTTGGTGACCATGCGATGCTCGATGGCCTCGCCGGACTGCATGCCCAGGGCCTTCATGAAGTTCTTCACGCGGTCCGAGGCGAAGATGCGCATCAGGCTGTCTTCGAGCGACAGGTAGAAACGGCTCGAACCCGGGTCGCCCTGACGGCCCGAACGGCCACGCAGCTGGTTGTCGATCCGGCGCGATTCATGACGCTCGGAGGCGATCACGTGCAGGCCGCCCGACTCGATGACCTGCTGATGGCGCTTCTGCCAGTCGGCCTTGATCTGCGCGACCTGCTCGTCAGTCGGGGCTTGCATGGCCGCGACTTCGACCTCCCAGTTACCGCCCAGGAGGATGTCGGTGCCGCGGCCCGCCATGTTGGTGGCGATGGTCAGCGCACCTGGGCGGCCGGCCTGGGCGATGATCTCGGCTTCCTTTTCGTGGTACTTGGCGTTGAGGACCTTGTGCGCGATGCCTTCCTGGGTGAGCAGGCTGGACATGTGCTCGGAGGTCTCGATGGTCGCGGTACCGACCAGGACCGGACGCTCCAGGGCCATGCTTTCCTTGATGTCGGCAATGATTGCCGCGTACTTCTCGTCGGCGGTCAGGTACACCAGGTCGTTGAAATCCTTACGCGCCAATGGCTTGTTCGGCGGGATGACCATCACGTTGAGCTGGTAGATCTGGGCGAACTCGAAAGCCTCGGTGTCAGCGGTACCGGTCATGCCGGAGAGCTTGTTGTAGAGGCGGAAGTAGTTCTGGAAGGTGGTCGAGGCCAGGGTCTGGCTCTCGGCCTGGATGTTCAGGTTTTCCTTCGCCTCGATGGCCTGGTGCAGGCCCTCGGAGAGGCGGCGGCCCGGCATGGTGCGGCCGGTGTGCTCGTCGATCAGCAGGACCTGGCCGTCCTGGACGATGTACTCGACGTTGCGATGGAACAGCTTGTGCGCGCGCAGGCCGGCATAGACGTGGGTCAGCAGGCCCAGGTTATGGGACGAGTACAGGCTCTCGCCCTCGCCCAGCATGCCCGACTGGGCGAGCATTTCTTCGATGAACTGGTGACCGGCCTCGTTGAGCTCGACCTGGCGGCTCTTCTCGTCGATCTTGTAGTGGCCTTCCTGGGTGACTTCGCCTTCGACTTCCTCGATGTGCTGCACCAGGCGCGGGATCAGGCGGTTGATCTCGATGTACAGCTTGGAGCTGTCCTCGGCCTGGCCAGAGATGATCAGCGGGGTACGGGCTTCGTCGATGAGGATCGAGTCGACTTCGTCGATCACGGCGAAGTTGAGTTCGCGCTGGAACTTCTCGTCCACGCTGAACGCCATGTTGTCGCGCAGGTAGTCGAAACCGAACTCGTTGTTGGTGCCGTAGGTGATATCGGCGGCGTAGGCGGCGCGCTTCTCCTCCGGCGGCTGGAAGGGTGTGACGACACCCACGGACAGGCCGAGGTATTCGTACAGCGGACGCATCCAGTTGGCATCGCGGCGGGCCAGGTAGTCGTTGACGGTGACCACGTGCACACCCTTGCCGGACAAGGCATTGAGGTATACGGCCAGGGTTGCGACCAAGGTCTTGCCTTCACCGGTACGCATCTCTGCGATCATGCCCTCGTGCAGGGTCATGCCGCCGATCAGCTGCACGTCGAAGTGACGCATGCCCATGACGCGCTTGCCCGCTTCGCGGCATACAGCGAAGGCTTCGGGCATGAGCTGGTCGAGGGTTTCGCCTTTGGCCAGGCGCTCTTTGAGTGCTGCGGTCTTGTCGCGCAGCTGCTCGTCGGAGAGGGCCAACATCTGCTCTTCGAAGGCATTGACGATGCTCACCGTCTTGAGCATGCGTTTTACTTCACGCTCGTTCTTGCTTCCAAAAAGTTTTTTTAACAAAGGCGCAAACATATTGGCAGGATCTTCCACACATAGGGATGGAGGGCGGCCCCGTGAGTCGCCCGAGCAGCCCTAAAGGCCGCATGCGAACGAGCATTCTACCCGGAAACGATGGTGAGGAAAGTGGTGGATTTCCTTCATGCTGGCACAGCGCTTTGACGGGGCATTCCTTAGATGAGGGCATTTGGTGCAAGTTCAAGGGCCGCCTGAAATGGTGCGGGCCGCGGGTCTGGCAACAGGATCGGCTCAAGGTCCGATCTGGTAAGATGATCCGTTCTGTAACCTCTGGTGTCATCCCCAATGGCGTATACGCCCTCGCCCGCCCTTGCGCCGGCCGCTTTGCTGCGCCAGGCCCGACCGCTCAAAGCCCTGCTGTACCAGGCCCAACGCCTGTCTCAGCTGCAGCGCCTGGTGGAAAGCCAGCTGCAACCGGCTGCTCGCGAGCATTGCCATGTGGCGTCCTGGCGTGAGGGTGTTCTCCTGCTGGTGGTCACCAATGGGCACTGGGCCACGCGGCTGCGTTACCAGCAAAAGCGCTTGCAGCGGCAGTTGCAGGTGATGGACGCGTTCCATGGCTTGCAGCGGATTTCCTTCAAGGTGCAGCCCCCGGCGTTCCATGAACGTCCGGCTGGCCCGGGCCCGGCGTTGTCCGGCAATGCCGCGCAAAGCATCCAGTCAACCGCCGAAGGCATTACCGACCCCAAGCTGCGCGCCGCCCTGGAGCGCCTCGCCCGGCATGCGCCGGAGCTTTAGCCGCGGAATTAAAAAGGCCACCCGAAGGTGGCCTTGAAGAACTAGAGAGTGTTCGAACTTACACCGCCGCAACGGGACGCATGTAAGAGATCGGTGCCGTACTGGCATCTTCGAAGGTGACCACTTCCCAGGCATCGGTTTCGGCGATCAGCTTGCGCAGCAGCTGGTTGTTCAGCGCGTGTCCGGACTTGTAGCCCTTGAACTCGCCGATCAGGCTGTTGCCGAGCAGATAAAGGTCGCCAATGGCGTCGAGGATCTTGTGTTTGACGAATTCGTCTTCGTAGCGAAGACCGTCTTCGTTCAGCACGCCGTCGGTGTCGACGACGATGGCGTTTTCAACACTGCCGCCAAGCGCGAGGTTGTGCTTGCGCAGGTACTCGATATCGCTCATGAAACCGAAAGTCCGGGCACGACTGACTTCCTTCACGAAGGACGTGCTGGAAAAGTCGACGCTGGCGCTCTGGGTCCGGTTACGGAAAGCCGGGTGATCGAAGTCGATCTCGAAGCTCACCTTGAACCCGTCGAAAGGCATGAAGGTAGCGCGCTTGTCGCCGTCCTCCACAGTCACTTCGCGCAGGATGCGGATGAACCTCTTGGCTGCGTCCTGTTCTTCCAGGCCGGCAGACTGAATCAGGAATACAAAGGGCCCTGCGCTACCGTCCATGATCGGAACTTCCGACGCGGAGAGCTCGACGTAGGCGTTATCGATGCCAAGGCCAGCCATGGCCGAAAGCAGGTGCTCTACCGTGTCGACCTTGACGTCGCCATTGACCAGCGTCGTCGACATGGTGGTTTCGCCAACGTTTGCCGCACGAGCCGGAATCTCGACCACTGGATCGAGGTCGGCGCGGCGGAAGACGATGCCGGAGTCCACAGGGGCAGGCTTGAGGGTCAGGTAGACCTTCTCACCGGAGTGCAGGCCGACGCCTGTGGCACGGATGGTATTCTTCAGGGTGCGTTGTTTAATCATGGCATTGGCCGCTTCAGCGCAATTTGCGAACTGGTATCAACAAAGACTGGGGATGATAACAGACCCGGCCTTTGCTGAATACCAATCACCTTTATACCCCTGATAAATTCCATTAATCAGCCTGACGACGCAGGAAAGCCGGGATGTCCAGATAATCCAGGTCATCCTGAGGGTTGAGCTTGGCGGCTGCTGCAGCGCCTGCATGCGCCTGGTTGCGCATGACTGTCGGACGCTCCAGGTCGCGGTAGTTGACCGAAGGCTCGTGACGCGAAGGTGCCGGGGCCGAAGCCTCGTACGCGGCGGCAGCGCTTTGCAGCGTGTTGTCGATGACTTTGACCGGTTTCTCGATGCGCGCGCCCAGGCCGGTGGCCACGACGGTCACGTGCAGTTCGTCACGCATGTCCGGGTCGATGACGGTACCGACCTTGACCATCGCGTGATCGGAGGCGAAGGCCTCGATGATGCTGCCTACGTCCGAGTACTCGCCCAGCGACAGGTCGGGACCGGCGGTGATGTTGACCAGAATACCGCGCGCGCCCTGCAGGTTGACGTCTTCGAGCAGCGGGTTGCGGATGGCCGCCTCGGTAGCTTCACGTGCACGGTTCGGGCCGCTTGCGCAACCGGTACCCATCATCGCCATGCCCATCTCGCTCATGACGGTGCGCACGTCGGCGAAGTCGACGTTGATCATGCCTGGACGCTTGATGATGTCGGAGATACCGCGGACGGCTCCGGCCAGTACATCGTCGGCCTTGGCGAAGGCAGACAGCAGGCTGGCGTCCTTGCCCAGGATCGTCAGCAGTTTTTCGTTGGGGATTGTGATCAGCGAGTCAACGCTGTCAGCCAGCGCGCGGATGCCTTCATCGGCGATCTGCATGCGCTTGCGGCCCTCGAACGGGAACGGACGGGTCACCACTGCAACGGTGAGGATACCCATCTCTTTCGCCACTTCGGCAATGATCGGCGCAGCACCGGTACCGGTACCGCCACCCATGCCAGTGGTGATGAACACCATGTTGGTGCCCTGCAGCACTTCGGCGATGCGCTCACGGTCTTCCAGCGCGGCCTGGCGGCCGACTTCAGGGTTTGCACCGGCACCAAGACCCTTGGTCACGCCAGTACCCAGTTGCAGGATGGTGCGCGCGCCGATGTTCTTCAGCGCCTGTGCATCGGTGTTGGCGCAGATGAATTCCACACCTTCGATGCTGCTCTTGACCATGTGGTTGACGGCATTGCCACCACCACCACCAACACCGATCACCTTGATGACCGGACTTTGCGGGACGTTGTCTACAAGCTCGAACATTTTCCCTCTCCTTTCAGTTCTCTAGTTTTCTTGCGCCTACCACTACTGCTTTGAAACTTAGAAATTGCCCTGGACCCAACGCTTGAATCGCTCAAGCACTGGAGCCTTCGGTTCCTCGCCATAGCTGTTGCTGCTGTTACCCGTCAGGGGCACGCCGTCGGCCTGCTTCAGCAGGCCGTAGGTCAGCAAGCCCACGCCGGTGGAATAAATCGGGTTGCGCACCACGTCGCTCAGGCCGCGGACGCTGTGCGGCACGCCAAGGCGTACCGGCATGTGGAAAATTTCCTCGGCCAGTTCTACCGCGCCTTCCATCTTCGCAGTGCCGCCGGTCAGGACGATGCCCGCGGGCACCAGGTCCTCATAGCCGCTGCGGCGCAGCTCGGCCTGGATCAGCGTGAAGAGTTCGTCGTAACGCGGCTCGACCACTTCGGCCAGGGCCTGGCGCGACAGCTCGCGCGGAGGACGGTCGCCAACGCTTGGTACCTTGATGGTCTCGCCAGCACCGGCCAGCTTGGCCAGGGCGCAGGCGTAGCGGATCTTGATTTCCTCGGCGTACTGGGTCGGCGTGCGCAGGGCCATGGCGATGTCGTTGGTGACCTGGTCACCCGCGATCGGGATCACCGCGGTGTGACGGATCGCACCTTCGGTGAAGATGGCGATGTCGGTGGTGCCGCCACCGATGTCCACCAGGCACACACCCAGTTCTTTCTCGTCGTCGGTCAGCACCGAGTAGGCCGAGGCCAGCTGCTCGAGGATGATGTCGTCGATCTCGAGGCCGCAGCGGCGCACGCATTTCTCGATGTTCTGGGCCGCGTTGACCGCGCAGGTGACCACATGGACCTTGGCTTCCAGGCGCACGCCCGACATGCCCAGGGGCTCGCGCACGCCCTCCTGGTTGTCGATCACGTAGTCCTGCGGCAGGGTGTGCAGCACCCGCTGGTCGGCCGGAATGGCCACGGCCTGGGCCGCGTCGAGCACGCGTTCCAGGTCAGCGGCGCTGACCTCGCGGTCGCGGATGGCGACGATGCCGTGGGAGTTGAGGCTGCGGATATGATTGCCCGCCACGCCGACAAATGCCGAATGGATCCGGCAGCCCGCCATCAGCTGCGCTTCTTCTACAGCGCGCTGGATCGACTGCACCGTCGACTCGATGTTCACCACCACACCCTTCTTCAGGCCACGCGAGGGATGAGTGCCGATACCCACGATCTCCAGGGTACCGTCCTCGCTCACTTCGCCCACCAGCGCCACCACCTTGGAGGTGCCAATGTCCAGCCCGACGATCATTTTGCCGCTATGCACATTTGCCATGGTCCTGCCTCTCTCTAATTCTTCGCAACGGCGGATTGGGCCGTCGTCGGTGCAATCGGTTCCCGCCAGCCAACAGCCAGGCCATTGGCGTAGCGCAGATCGATGCGGGCGATGTTGGTGATCTGCTCTTTGAGCGTCTTGTCATAGATGGCAATGAAGCGGCGCAACTTCTCCACCAGATGGTCACGCCCGAGCAACAGCTCGATACCGGGGCCGGCACTGCCGGCGCCAGTGGTCAGGAACCAGCTGCCACGCTCGCGCAGTTCGAGGCGGGCGATGGAGAACCCGAGAGGGCGCAGCATCTGGCTCAACACCTGGTACTGCTGCATGACTTGTTGCTGCGCCCGCTGCGGCCCGAAGAGCTGCGGCAGGTGCTCGTAGTTGGCAAGCTCACGCGGGGTGAACGCCTGGCCCTGGTTGTTGAGCAAGGCCTCATCGCCCCAGCGTGCTACCGGCAGTTGTTCTTCGAGGCGGATCACCACTTCGTCAGGCCAGACTCGGCGCACTTCGGCATGGGCAATCCATGGCATCTGCTCAAGCTCGGCGCGCATGGCGGGGAGGTCGACGCTGAAGAAGCTTGCCGCCACGTACGGCGCGATCCGCTGCTGCACCGCCTGCTGGCTGATGTAGCTGAGGTCGCCCTGCACGGCGATCTTGGTGATCGGACGGTCGGCATAGGGCATCAGGCGCTGCGCGCCTTCGTAGGCGCCAAACCCTGCGGCCACCAGCAGGACCGGCCAGAACAGGCGCTTGAACACGCTGAAGTTGGCCTTGGAAAGGCGCGCCGACAGTGGCTCTTCGGCCACCATACGGCTGGCACCGCGCGGCACCGGCTTGCTACGGCCGGGGGCGGGTTGCTGATGACGTAACATCGCGCCTTGCATGATGATTAACCTCGCGTCTCGACGCTTGCCGCCAGGATCGCCAGCACCAGTTGCTGGAAGTCCAGGCCGGCAGCGCGTGCCGCCATGGGTACCAGGCTATGGTCAGTCATGCCTGGTGCGGTGTTGACTTCGAGCAGCCAGAACCGGCCCTGCTCGTCTTGCATCACGTCCAGACGGCCCCAGCCCTCGATGCCGATGGCATCGCAGGCACGCGCGGTCAGGTCGATCAGCTCCTGTTCACGGTCGGCGTCCAGTCCGCACGGAATGCGGTACTGGGTGTCGCTGGCCAGATACTTGGCGTCGTAGTCGTAGAATGAATGCGGGGTACCCAGGGCGATCGGCGGCAGCACCTGGCCGCGCAACGTCGCCACGGTGAATTCCGGACCGTGAATCCATTGCTCGACCAGGACTTGCGAATCGTAGGTGGCGGCCTCTTTCCAGGCGGTGACCAGCTCTGCAACACTGTTCACCTTCGCCATGCCGATACTGGAACCTTCATGGGCGGGTTTGACGATAAGCGGGAAGCCCAGTTCCGTGCCTGCGCAAATACAGTCGTCTTCACTGCCCAGCACTGCGTGACGCGGGGTGGGAATACCCAGGCTCTGCCACACCTGCTTGGTGCGCAGCTTGTCCATGGCCAGGGCCGAAGCGAGGATGCCGCTGCCAGTGTAGGGAATCCCCAGGCACTCCAGCAGGCCCTGCATGCTGCCGTCTTCACCGCCACGGCCGTGGAGAATGATGAAGGCGCGGTCGAGCTTTTCCTGTGCCAGGCGGGCGAGCAGGTCATCGCCGACGTCGATGGCCACCACGTCGACACCGGCGCTGTTCAGCGCCTCGATCACCGCGCCACCAGACTTGAGCGAGACTTCGCGCTCGGCGCTCTTGCCGCCATAGAGCACGCCGACCCTGCCGAAGGCTTTCGGGTCGAGGGTCGAACGCAGCGAGGCATAATCTGGCGTCATCATTTCGACTTCCCCTGGTTGACCACGGCACCGGCGAACAGCGGGCTCTTGAGCAGTTGCGGGGCAAGGCCACCGATGTCACCGGCGCCCTGGCACAGCAGGATGTCGCCCGCACGCAGCAGCGGCTTGACCAGGGGGGCCAGCTCCACGCCACGCTCGATGTAGATCGGGTCGAGCTGCCCACGCTGACGGATGCTGTGGCACAGCTGGCGGCTGTCGGCGCCCGGGATCGGCTCTTCGCCGGCCGGATAGACTTCCATCAACAGCAGCACGTTGGCATCGGCCAGCACCTGCACGAAGTCGTCGTACAGGTCGCGGGTACGGCTGAAGCGGTGAGGCTGGTAGACCATCACCAGGCGCCGCTCAGGCCAGCCGCCACGGACGGCCTTGATCACTGCGGCGACTTCGGTCGGGTGGTGTCCATAGTCGTCGACCAGCATCACGCTGCCGCCCTCGACGGGCAGCTCGCCATAGACCTGGAAACGTCGGCCGACACCCTGGAAACCTGACAGGCCCTGGACGATCGCCTCGTCGCTGATGCCCTCGTCGGTGGCGATGGCGATGGTCGCCAGGGCATTGAGCACATTGTGGTTGCCCGGCATGTTGACCGACACATCCAGCGGCTCGCGATCACGGCGCAGTACGGTGAAGTGGGTCTGCATGCCCGACTGGCGCACATTGATGGCGCGCACGTCTGCAGCTTCGCTGAAGCCGTAGGTCACGGCCGGGCGCTTGACCTGCGGCAGGATCTCGCGCACCACCGGGTCGTCCAGGCAGACCACGGCCAGGCCGTAGAACGGCAGGTTGTGGAGGAACTCGACAAAGGTCTTCTTCAGCTTGTTGAAGTCGCCTTCGTAGGTTGCCATGTGATCGGCGTCGATGTTGGTGACCACGGCCACCAGCGGCTGCAGGTGCAGGAAGCTGGCATCGCTCTCGTCTGCTTCGGCGATCAGGTAGCGGCTGGTGCCGAGCTGGGCATTGGTACCCGCGGCATTGAGGCGGCCGCCGATGACGAACGTCGGGTCAAGGCCGCCTGCGGCGAACACCGAGGCCAGCAGGCTGGTGGTGGTGGTCTTGCCGTGGGTGCCAGCCACGGCGATGCCGTGACGGTAGCGCATCAGTTCAGCGAGCATCTCGGCGCGCGGCACTACCGGAATGCGACGCTCAAGGGCCGTGGCGACTTCCGGGTTGGCGGTGTTGACGGCGCTGGAAACCACCAGCACGTCAGCGTTGGCCGCGTTTTCGGCGCGGTGACCAACGAAGATCTCGGCACCGAAGGATTTCAGGCGTTCGGTCACAGGCGAGGCCTTGAGATCGGAGCCCGACACCTGGTAGCCCAGGTTCAGCAGCACTTCGGCAATCCCGCACATGCCCACACCGCCGATGCCAACGAAGTGGATACGACGGATACGGCGCATTTCAGGCTGCGGCATGGCTTTCTGATTCTCAACCATGGGCCACCTCCAGGCAGATGTCGACGACGGTGCCGGTAGCGGCAGGCTTGGCCAGGCGCCGTGCGGTGGCGGCCATGGTGTTGAGTTTCTCGGGTTGCATCAGCACCTCGTTCAGGCGTTCAGCGAGCTGCGCTGCGCCAGTTGTCGCTTGTGGCATCAGGAAGGCGGCGCCTTCACGAGCCAGATAATGGGCGTTGTGGGTCTGGTGGTCGTCGATCGCATGGGGCAACGGCACCAGCATCGAGGGCAGGCCCGCCGCGGCGAGTTCGCTCACGGTCAGCGCGCCAGCCCGGCACACCACCAGGTCGGCCCAGCCATAGGCATGGGCCATGTCCTCGATGAAGGGCTCTACCTGAGCCTCGACACCGGCTTCTCGGTAACGCTCGGCGGTCACCGGCGCGTGCTGCCTGCCCGCCTGATGGAACACCTCGGGCCTTACATCCTCCGGCACTCCGGCCAGGGCCTGGGGCAGCAGCTTGTTCAGAGGTTCGGCGCCCAGGCTGCCACCCAGCACCAGCAGCCGCGCGCGGCGACCGGTGAGTGTGGCGCGGCTTGGCTCGAGAAACAGCTCCGCACGCACCGGGTTGCCGGTGGTACGGCGCTTGTCACTGGCGCCAAAGGTATCGGGGAAGGCTTCGCAGACTCGCCCTGCCAGCGGCACCAGCATCCGGTTGGCGGTGCCGGCGCGGGCATTCTGCTCGTGGATCACCAGCGGTACGCCGCACAGCCGCGCGGCCAGGCCACCAGGGCCCGTCACGTAGCCGCCGAATCCGACCACGCACACCGGCTTGATCTGGCCAATGATCCGCCGTGCCTGCAGCACAGCCTTGACCAGGGTCAATGGCGCCTTGAGCAACGACAGCTTGCCTTTGCCGCGCAGACCGCTGACCTGGATCAGGTGCAGGGGCAAACCGGCCTGGGGCACCAGCTCGTTCTCGATCCCGCGCGGAGTACCCAGCCAGTGCACGCTGTAGCCACGCGCCTGGAACTCGCGGGCACAGGCCAGTGCCGGGAACACATGGCCCCCGGTGCCGCCTGCCATGATCAGTACTGTCTTGCCGTCAGCGGCCATGTTGCGCCTCCTCGGCAAAATCGCTCTCGTTGAATTCGTGCTCTTCGCTGCCCAGGTGGGTGCGACTCTCCCACTCGATGCGCAACAGCAAGCCGACGCAGGCACAGCAGATCACCAGCGAGCTGCCCCCGTAGCTGAGGAACGGCAAGGTCAGGCCCTTGGTCGGCAGCAGCCCGACGTTCACGCCGATGTTGATCAGGAACTGGCCGATCCACAGGAAGGCCAGGCCGAACGCCATGTAGGCAGCAAAGAACTGCTTGGCTTTTTCGGCCCACAGGCCGATGTATAGCGCGCGGACGGTGACGAAGACGAACAGGCCCACGGTCAGCAGCGACCCGATGACTCCAAGCTCCTCGGCGAGCACCGAGAACACGAAGTCGGTGTGCGCTTCGGGCAGATAGAACTGCTTCTGTACGCTGTTGCCCAGGCCCACGCCCAGCCACTCGCCGCGACCGAACGCGATCAGCGCCTGGGTCAGCTGGTAGCCGGAGCCGAACTGGTCCGACCAGGGGTCGGTGAAGGTGATAAGCCGCGCCATCCGGTATGGCTGCGCCTGTACCAGCACGAACACTGCAACCACCGCCAGCACCACCATCAGGCTGAAGCGGAACAGCCCTACCCCCCCAAGGAACAGCATGGCCGCCGCCGCGCCCATCATGACTACGGTGGCGCCGAAGTCCGGTTCCATCAGCAACAGGCCGGCCATCGGCAGCAGCACGATGAACGGCTTGAAGAAGCCCATCCAGCTTTCGCGTACTTCCTGCTGGCGACGCACCAGGTAGCCCGCGAGATAGATCACCACGAAGACCTTGGCGATCTCCGAAGGCTGCACGTTGAAGAAACTGAAGCCGATCCAGCGCATCGATCCGTTCACTTCGCGGCCGATGCCGGGCACCAGCACCAGCACCAGCAAGGCGAATGCACCGACCAGCATGGTGAAGCCCATGCGTTGCCAGGTCGCGATCGGCACGAGCATGGTGACGCCGCAGGCGACCAGGCCGATGGCCACGTACACCAGGTGGCGGAACATGTGATACAGCGGGTTGCCCGACTGCACCGCGGCCACTTCCGAGGAGGCCGAGGTGATCATGACCAGGCCAAGGCCCAGCAGCGCCAGGCAGCCAGCGAGAAAGGCGAAATCGAGGTCGATGCCACGGCCGCTGATCAGCGGCGACGGGTACGGCTTGATGATGTCGAAAATCATGCCAGTCCCCCCACGGCCTGGGCGAACAGGCGCCCACGCGCTTCGAAGTTGCTGAACATGTCCAGGCTGGCGCAGGCCGGCGACAGCAGCACGGCGTCACCTGCAAGGGCCAGCCCGGCACATTGCTGCACGGCCTCATCGAGTGTTTTCACGCGGATCAGCGGCACGCTGTCTCCCAGCGTCTGGGCGAGCCTTTCGGCATCGCGTCCGAGCAGCACCACGGCGCGGCAGTAAGTGGCGACCGGCTCGCGCAGGGCGCTGAAGTCAGCACCCTTGCCGTCGCCGCCAGCGATCAGCACCAGCTTGCCGTCGACATCGACACCCAAGCCTTCGATGGCCGCCAGGGCAGCACCGACGTTGGTGGCCTTGGAATCGTCGTACCAGTTCACGCCATCGCGCTCGCGCACCCACTGGCATCGATGTGCGAGACCGGCGAACCCGCGCAGGCTTTCGAGCATCGCATCGAACGGCAGGCCTGCCGCATGACCCAGGGCCAAGGCGGCCAGGGCGTTGCTGTGGTTGTGGCCTCCGCGGATCTTCAGTTCGCGCACCGGCATCAGTGCCTGGAACTCGAACGCGAGGTATTTCTCGCCATCCACTTCACGCAGACCAAAGGACTTGAAGTCCGGGGCGTTGAGACCGAAGGTCCAGCATGGCCGGCCCTCGACAGGCAACGGCCGGCTCAGCGCGTCCTGGCGGTTGACCACGACCTGGCGCGCGCCCCGGAAGATCCGGTGCTTGGCCAGGTGATACGCCGGCAGCCCGCTGTAGCGGTCCATGTGGTCTTCGCTGATGTTCAGCACAGTGGCCACTTCGGCGTTGAGCTGGTCGGTGGTTTCAAGCTGAAAACTCGAGAGCTCCATGACGTACAGCTCGACACTGTCGTCGAGCAGGTCAAGTGCTGGCGTGCCGAGGTTGCCGCCCACGGCGACGCGCTTGCCGGCCTTGGCCGCCATCTCGCCGACCAGGGTGGTCACGGTGCTCTTGGCGTTGGAGCCGCTGATCGCGACGATGGGGGCCTTGGCGTAACGGGCGAACAGCTCGATATCACCTGACAGCCGCACGCCGCGCGCGGCCGCCTGCTGCAAGGCAGGGGTCGCCAGCGCGAGGCCCGGGCTCACGTAGAGCTCGTTGGCGCGGCAGAGGAAGTCCACGTCCAGCTCGCCACAGCGCACCTCCACCTGCGGATAGTCGCGCCGCAAGGTGTCCAGTTCCGGCGGCTGCTCGCGGGTGTCGGCGACTGCAAAGGCAATGCCCCGGCTCGCCAGGAAGCGAACCAGGGACATGCCGCTCTTGCCGAGGCCGACAACGATGCGGAAGTGGTCAGAAGCGATCAGTGACACGCTCATCTACCTCAGTTTCAGGGTGGCAAGGCCGATCAGCACGAGAATCACGGTGATGATCCAGAAGCGGACGATCACGCGTGGCTCGGGCCAGCCCTTGAGTTCAAAGTGGTGGTGGATCGGCGCCATGCGAAACACCCGCTTGCCGGTGAGCTTGAAGGAGGCGACCTGGATGACCACCGACAGGGTCTCCATGACGAACACACCACCCATGATGAACAGGACGATTTCCTGGCGAACGATCACCGCAATGGTGCCGAGCGCAGCGCCCAGTGCCAGCGCGCCGACGTCGCCCATGAACACCTGGGCCGGATACGTGTTGAACCACAGGAAGCCCAGGCCCGCGCCGATCAGCGCGCCGCAGAACACGATCAGCTCGCCCGCGCCAGGCACGTAAGGGATCAGCAGGTATTCGGCGAACTTCACGTTGCCCGACAGGTAGCAGAAGATGCCCAGCGCGCCGCCGACCATCACCGTCGGCATGATCGCCAGGCCGTCAAGGCCATCGGTGAGGTTGACCGCGTTGCTCGAGCCCACGATCACGAAGTAGGTCAGCACCACGAAGCCGATGCCCAGCGGGATGGTGACATCCTTGAGCATCGGCACGATCAGCGTGGTCTCGACGCTGGTCGGCGCGGTGGCGTACAGGAAGATGGCGGCGCCCAGGCCGAATACCGATTGCCAGAAATACTTCCAGCGGCTCGGCAGGCCGCGCGAGTTTTTCTCGATGACCTTGCGGTAGTCATCGACCCAGCCGATGGCGCCGAACAGCAGGGTCACGATCAGCACGACCCAGACATAGCGGTTGGTCAGGTCGGCCCACAGCAAGGTGCTGATGCCGATGGCGGAAAGGATCAGCGCGCCACCCATGGTTGGGGTGCCGGATTTGGAAAGGTGCGATTGCGGGCCGTCGTTACGGACGGCCTGACCGATCTGGCGGATCTGCAGGGTGCGAATCATCCAAGGGCCCAGCCACAGCGCCAGCGACAACGCGGTCAGTACACCGAGGATCCCGCGCAGGGACAGGTACTGGAAGACCGCGAAGCCTTTGTGGAACTGTTGCAGATACTCAGCCAACAGCAGAAGCATTAATGTTTCTCCCCGCTAGGACCGCACAATGCCGCCACGACGTTTTCCATCGCAGCGCTGCGCGATCCCTTGATCAGAATAGTGGTGTCTCTGGCCTGCTCGACGCGTACCGCATCGATCAGCTCAGACTGAGTAGCGAAGTGGTGGCCTCCAGTGCCGAACGCCTTGACCGCGTGAACCATGTTCGGACCCACCGCGTACAACGCGCCTACCTTGCCCTGGGCATAGTCACCGACCTGCCGGTGCCCTTCCTCTGCCCACGGCCCCAATTCGCCGATATCTCCCAGCACCAGAACGGTGCGCCCGGAAAAGCCGGCGAGTATATCAATCGCGGCGCACATGGAGGTGGGGTTTGCGTTGTAGGTATCATCGATCACCCGCACCCCGTTGGGTGCGAGCTGCGCCACGGTCCGGCCCTTGACCGGCTGTACGGCGCCGAGGCCTGCGGCGATGCCTTCGAGGGACAGACCCAAGGCATGTGCGGCAGCAGCCGCGGCCAGTGCATTGCTGACGTTATGGGTGCCCAGCAGGTTGAGCTGGACAGCGACCGAGCCGTCCGGCCCGTGCAGCGTGAAGGACGGACAGCCACGGGCGTCGCGGTCGATCGCACTGGCATGGAAATCGGCCTGCGGGTTGGTCAGGGCGAAGGTGATCACCCGGTGCTCACCGGCGCGCGTGCGCCAGGTGCCGAAGGCCTTGTCGTCCAGATTGAGTATCGCGACACCGCCCTCGCCCAGTCCTTCGAGGATCTCGCCCTTGGCCTCGACGATTTTTTCCGGACCGCCGAACTCTCCGACATGAGCGGTTCCGGCGTTGTTGATCAGGGCGACCTGGGGCTGGGTCAGGCCGACGGTATAGGCGATTTCGCCGACGCGGGATGCACCCAGTTCGATCACTGCCGCGTTGTGTTCGGGCGCCAGCTCGAGGAGTGTCAGCGGCGCGCCGAGGTCATTGTTCAGGTTGCCACGGGTGGCCAATACCGGACCACGGGTGCGCAGGATACTGGCAAGCAGCTCCTTGACCGTGGTCTTGCCGCTGGAACCCGTGATGGCAGCCACCGGCCTGTCGAAGGCCGCACGGTTGAGGGCACCCAGCTGACCCAGCGCCAGGCGGGTATCGGCGACCACGAGCTGTGGCAGGTCGACACCCGACACTTCGCGCTCGACCAAGGCGGCAACAGCGCCCTTGGCCTGGACATCGGCCAGGTAGTCATGACCATCGAAACGCGGCCCGGCCAAGGCGACGAACAGCTGGCCGTCGGCGATGACGCGGCTGTCGATGCTGACGCCGCTGAAGCTGGCATCGGCTCCGATCACACGGCCTTTCAACGCGCCGGCCACCTGGGTAAGCAAAAGTGATTCAAGCATGCGGAGCCTCCCAGGCTGCAAGTGCCTTCCGGGCTTCGGCCAGATCGGAAAAGTCGTGACGCTTGCCGCGGATTTCCTGATAGTCCTCGTGGCCCTTGCCGGCCAGGACCACCACGTCATCGGCCTTGGCGCTGGCCAGCAACTGGGCGATCGCCTTGCCACGCCCTGCCACGAACTCGACGTTCTCGCTGCGCGCGAAGCCTGGCTTGATGTCGTCGAAGATGCGTTGTGGCTCTTCACCGCGCGGGTTGTCGTCGGTGACCAGCACGCGGTCGGCCAGCCGCTCGGCCACTTCGGCCATCAGCGGACGCTTGCCGCGATCACGATCGCCACCGCAGCCGAACAGGCACAGCAATTGGCCACGGGCATGCGGGCGCAAGGCCTCGAGGACTTTCTCAAGGGCATCCGGGGTGTGCGCGTAGTCGACCACCACCAGGGGCTTGTTTCCCCCGCCCAGGCGCTGCATGCGGCCGACGGGCCCCTGTAGCCGAGGGGTGACCTTGAGGATCTCGTCCAGCGTGTAGTCAAGCGCCAGCAGCGTCGCCACCGCGGCGAGCACGTTGCTCAGGTTGAAACGGCCCAGCAACTGACTGCGCAAGGTACGCTCGCCCTGGGCGGTGACGATGGTCGCGCGTACGCCGTCATCATCGAAATGCGCCTGAGGGCAGTACAGGGAGGCCGCATCATCTTCCAGGCTGTAGCTGAACAGGCGCGTTTCGCTGTGCTCGGGGTTGCGCTGGCGAGCAAAATCACCCGCCAGACGGCGGCCGAACTCGTCGTCCAGGTTCACCACCTGGGCTCGCAGGGTCTGCCAGGCAAACAGCCGTGCCTTGGCGGCTTCGTAGGCCTGCATGCTGCCGTGATAGTCCAGGTGATCGCGGGACAGGTTGGTCATCACCGCGATATCGAACGCCAGGGCGGCAACGCGCCCCTGCTCCAGCGCATGGGACGAGACCTCCATGGCCACGGCCTTGGCGCCCGCCTTCTTGAGGTCGTACAGGGTCGACTGCACCGCGATCGGGTCCGGCGTGGTCAGGCGTCCGCTTTGCAGCTCGCCATGGAAACCCGTGCCCAAGGTACCGATCAGGCCGCAGCGCTGCCCCAGGATATCAAGCGCCTGAGCCACCAGCTGGGTCACGCTGGTCTTGCCGTTGGTGCCGGTGACACCGACCAGGTTCAGCTGGCGGCTCGGCTCGCCGTAGAAACGCCCGGCAATGTCCGACAGCTGAGCGACAAGCCCTTTGACCGGGATCAGCGGCACGTCGGTCAGCGGCAGCACGGTGGCGCCCTGCTCTTCATACGCCACCGCAGCCGCCCCGCGGGCGAGCGCGTCGGCGATATGCTCGCGGCCATCCACGATGGCACCCGGCACGGCCAGGAAAAGGTCGCCCGGTCGCACGTTACGGCTGTCCAGGGTCAGCTCTCGGATCAGCGGATCGCGGCTTGCGTGGGCAAACAGCTTGCTCAATGGCATTGTCATCAACCACGCCCTCCTTTGGCGGCTGCTGCCGTGGCCTGCTGCTCAGGGGCGGCAGGCGCAGGCGGCGGCAAGTTGTCTGGCGGAATATTCATCAGGCGCAGAGTGCCCGACATGACCTTGCTGAAAACAGGCGCGGAGACCAGGCCGCCGAAGTAGCCGCCCTTGCTCGGTTCATCGATGACCACGACGATCGCGTAGCGCGGATCGCTCATCGGGCCAAAACCCGCGAACAGCGAGCGGTAGGCGTTTTCGGTGTAGCCCTTGGAGCCAACCGTGGCCTTGCGCGCCGTGCCGCTCTTGCCACCGACGTGGTAGAACGGCACCTGGGCCCGGTACACACCGCGCGGCGCTTCGATCACCTGCTGGAGCATGCCCTGGATGGTCTCGGCGGTTTCCTGCGGAACGACCTGGGTGGTCTCCGGCGCGCCGTCGACCTTGAGGATGCTCAGTGGGACCATCTTGCCGTCGTTGGCCAGGGCTGCGTAGGCATGCACCAGTTGCAGTGCGGTCACCGAGAGGCCGTAGCCGTAGGACAGGGTCGCGGTTTCGGCCTTGCGCCACTCACGGTGGTTGGGCAGGTTGCCCACGCGCTCACCCGGGAAACCAAGGCCCGTGTACTGGCCAAGACCCAGCTGCGACATCACCCGGTAGATCGCCTCGCCCCCGATATCGAAGGCGATCTTGCTCATGCCCACGTTACTGGAGTTGATCAGGATGCCGGTGAGGTCGAGGATCGGCCCTTCGCTGCGCGAAACGTCCTTGATGGTGTAGCGGCCGATCTGCAGACTGCCTGGATACACCTCGACCTTGTCGGTCGGCTTCCAGCGGCCGCTTTCCAGCGCCGCGCTCATCGACAGCGGCTTGACCGTGGAACCGGGCTCGAACACATCGATGATTGCCCGGTTGCGCATGGCCGCCGGGAACATGCTGCGACGGTTGTTCGGGTTGTACGTCGGCTGGTTGACCATGGCCAGGACCTCGCCGGTCTTGACGTCCATGATCACCAGGCTGCCGGCCTTGGCTTCCTGTTCGGCGATGGCGTTGCGCAACTCGCGGGTGGCCAGGTACTGCAGGCGCAGGTCGATGGACAACGCCAAGGTCTTGCCGGCCTTGGCGTTCTTGGTGACCTGGATGTCCTTGATCAACCGGCCACGCCGGTCCTTGATGACCTGCCGCTTGCCAGGCACCCCGGCAAGCCACTCGTCGTAGGCAAGCTCGACCCCTTCGCGTCCGTGGTCGTCCAGGTCGGTGAAGCCGACCATGTGGGCGGTGACATCACCCGCGGGATAGAAGCGGCGGAACTCTTCCAGTCCATAGACGCCCGGAACCTTGAGGTCGAGGATTTGCTGGCCCTTCTCAGGGGTCAGGCCACGCACCAGGTAGATGAATTCCTTGCCGGCCAGTTTGGTCAGCCGCTCGGTGAGTTTTTGTGGATCCTGCCCAAGCGCCGCGGCCAGGCCGGGCCAGCGCGCCTTGTCGGCCTGCATTTCCTTGGGATTGGCCCACAGTGTAGTAACCGGTGTGCTGACGGCCAGAGGCTCGCCATTGCGGTCGGTTATCAGGCCACGGTGCGCGGGAATGGAGATATGCCGCAGGCTGCGGGCATCGCCCTGGCCCTTGAGGAAGTCGCGGTCGACGACCTGCAGGTCGATGATCCGCCAGCAGATGGCGCCCACCATCAGCGCCAGCAAGCCGATCACGACTCTGAAGCGCCAGGGATAGAGTGCGCCTTTGAGTTTCATCATGGCGCGACCATCCGCACTTCGTCGGCAGCGGGCACGCGCATCTTCAGCTGTTCGCTGGCAAGACTCTCGATCCGGCTGTGGGCGGTCCAGGTACTCTGCTCGAGAATCAGACGGCCCCACTCTGCCTGCGCCTTGTCGCGCTCGCTGAGCTCGCCATACAGGGTATTGAGCAGTTGACGGTTCCAGTGCGCGCTGTAGGACACGGCAATGGCCGACCCCAGGACGCCAGCGAACAGCAGCAGCATGAAGAAGCTACCGCCTGGCAGAGGCTTGGCGAACAGCCGACTCACCGCAGCTTCTCCGCCACGCGCATGACGGCGCTGCGCGCGCGTGGATTGGCCTTGAGCTCGGCTTCGGAGGCGAACCGCGCCTTGCCATGAACGCGGATCTTCGGCTCGAAGACCTTGTGCTGCACCGGCAGGTTGCGCGGCAGGTTGTCGGCCTCACCCTTGGCGAGCTTGCGCATGAACAGCTTGACGATGCGGTCTTCGAGCGAGTGGAAGCTGATGACCACAAGACGCCCGCCGATTTCCAGCGCTTCCATGGCCGCGGCCAGCCCGGTCTCGAGATCACCCAGCTCGTTATTGACGTGGATGCGCAGGCCCTGGAAGGCGCGCGTTGCCGGGTTCTTGCCTTTTTCCCATGCAGGATTGGCGACTTTCAGCACTTCGGCGAGGTCGGCGGTGCGAGTGAACGGCTGTTCATCGCGGCGCAGCACCACGGCCCTGGCCATACGGCGGGCAAAGCGTTCTTCGCCGTACTCCTTGAACACCCGGGCGATTTCTTCCTCCGGCGCGGTGGCGATGAACTCGGCCGCGCTGACGCCACGGCTCGGGTCCATGCGCATGTCGAGCGGGCCATCATTCATGAAGCTGAAACCGCGCTCAGGGTCGTCCAGCTGCGGTGAAGACACACCCAGGTCAAGCAGGATACCGTTGACCTGGCCATCGAGACCGCGCTGCGCAATCTCGCTGCCCAATTCGGCAAAGCTACGCTGCACAATGACAAAGCGGCCGTCTTCGGCCGCCAGCGCTTGCCCCGTGGCAATCGCTTGTGGGTCCTTGTCAAACCCCAGTAGCCGGCCCTGCGGCCCCAGGTTGTCGAGAATCAGGCGACTGTGCCCGCCCCGTCCGAACGTCCCGTCGAGGTAGCAGCCATCGGTGCGCACAGCCAGAGCCTCGACAGCTTCGTCGAGCAGCACGGTGATGTGTTTGAAGCCGCTATCAATCGTCACAGAATAAGATCACGCAAGTCGTCGGGCATGGAGCCCGGTTGTTGAATAGCTGCAAGGTCGTCCGCCGAAAGCGCGTTCCAGGCGTCCTCGTCCCACAGCTGAAATTTGTTCAGTTGCCCCACCAGCATTACTTTCTTGTCGAGCTGGGCGTGCTCGCGCAAACGCGGCGGGACCAGGAAACGACCACTACCATCAAGCTCCAGATCTACCGCATTGCCGATCAGCAAACGCTGCAGGCGACGGTTTTCAGGACGCAACGACGGCAATGCACGTAACTTGGCTTCTATCTGTTCCCATTCATCGAGGGGATACACACACAAGCAGCGATCGACCGCATCAATGGTAACGATCAGTTGACTGGCGCAACGCGAATCCAGCTCGACCCGGTACCGACTCGGCATGGCGAGACGTCCCTTGGCGTCGAGGCTGATAGCGTTGGCTCCGCGAAACACGGCGTTCCCCACAATGTTAGCGTTTTTGTGTCAGAAAACCCACTTCATGCCACTTCCTGCCACTCGCGCACACTATAGGAATCCGCCCAGCACACCGTCAAGGCGAGTTCATGAGGAAAAGCCTTACAGGACGGCGATTTAGCTCATCAAACGAAGGTAGAAGAACCACAACGAGAAATTTTCTACGGAAAAACACCAACGCACCCAGACACATACGGGGCGAACTTAAAGTGATTTCTCAGGAATAAGACTATTTAGATATTACGAAGGGTATGCCCGCCCAAGAACGAGCAGGAAAGGAGGTGGAGAGTCGATCTGTAAGCCGGGTTCTGTCGAGGACAGTCATTCCTCTACGACGGCCATCACTGGACGTCTTTAGCAACCTACCCGGTTCCAACGCGGGCCGCGCCATGTGGAACCCTATTTGGTCTTGCTCCGAGTGGGGTTTACCTAGCCACGAACTGTTGCCAGCCGCGCGGTGCGCTCTTACCGCACCTTTTCACCCTTACCGGCACCGAAGTGCTTAGGCGGTTATTTTCTGTGGCACTTTCCGTAGGCTCGCGCCTCCCAGGCATTACCTGGCACTCTGCCCTATGGAGCCCGGACTTTCCTCCCCCCTCTTTTGCGGAACAAAAGAAGGCAGCGACTGTCCAATCGACTCTCCGCGGCCAAGGTTACCGGGAGAGACGTTCAAGAACAAGCGGTAAAACGACGAATGGCATCACGCCATCACTTTTCCTTCTGTCGCTCGAGAGCCGCCTGGTAGAGCAGGTTCTTGCGTACACCGGTAATTTCGGCGGCCAAAGCAGCTGCCCTTTTAAGCGGCATCTCCGCCATCAGCAGATCCAGTACGCGCAGCGCTTCATTGCTGACCGCCTGTTCATCCTCCGGCGCGGACCAGCCCGCGACCAGCACAACGCACTCTCCTCGCTGCTGATTGCTGTCATTGGCCACGAATTCACACAGCTCACCCAACGGCAGACCCTTGAGGGTCTCAAAGGTCTTGGTCAGCTCTCGCGCCAGCAATGCCGGGCGATCGTCACCAAACACCGCCTGCATGTCTTCGAGGCATTCGAGGATCCGGTGCGGCGCCTCGTAGAAGATCAGTGTGCGGGGTTCTTCCCTCACCTGCTCCAGGCGCGCGCGGCGCCCGACCGCCTTGGCTGGCAGAAAGCCTTCGAAAATGAACCGGTCCGAAGGCAGTCCAGCCGCGCAGAGCGCGGCGATCAACGCGCAGGCGCCCGGCACCGGCACCACGCTGACACCTGCGGCGCGCGCCCGGCGCACCAGGTGATAGCCCGGGTCGGAAATCAGCGGCGTGCCGGCATCGGAGATCAGCGCCACGTCATCACCGGCCAGCAGCCGGGTCAGAAAGCGGCTGCCTTCGTCGCGCTCGTTGTGCTCGTGGCACGCAGCCAGAGGGGTGTTGATGCCGAAGTGCTGCAACAGGCGGATCGAATGGCGAGTGTCCTCGGCGGCGATCAGCGCGACACTTCGCAGGACTTTCAGGGCCCTGGCACTCATGTCGTCCAGGTTGCCAATGGGCGTGGCGACCACATAAAGCGTACCGATCGTGGATTTCGAAGCCCCTGGAACATCTGTCACTGCGCACACCTGTCGTTTCGGATCTGAGGCGGCCATTGTAGCCCGACCACCGGCAACACTGCGCAACCATCTTGTCCGCCAGGGAGGGTCACAGCACCTATATTGAAGCATCAGCGCTGCCGTCGTCGCGCCCCGGCCAGTGCTTGGGTACAATCGTCGGCCAAATTGGTCGAGTAACAGGACACTTACATGATCGCTTGCCTGCGGCTGTTCACAGCCTTCTGCCTTGCTGCCCTCCTGGCGGCCTGCGCCAGCTCGCCCTCATCCAGCCTGGGCGAACTGCCACGCACCCCGGATGCGAGCATCGAGCAACTGCTTGAACAGGCTGCTTCGGCCAAGTCGCCCGAGCAGGCCGCCCTGCTGCGCCTGAGCGCTGCGGACCAGGCCTACCGGCAGAAGGACTTCCCCGGTGCCGCGCGCATTCTCGAGCAAGTGCCGCTGGAGTCGCTCAAGCCCGCTCAGCAGGTCTTTGCCAGCACCTTGGCCGCCGAGCTCGCCATGAGCCGCAACCAGCCCAAGGCAGCGCTCACCGCTCTCGCCCACCCGAGCCTTGCCCGCGTAAGTGAGTTGCCCCAGGAGCTGCAGGTGCGCACCTACAGTGTGCATGCAGCCGCCCTCGAAGCCGACGGCCAGGCCCTGCCTGCCGCCCAGCAGCGTGTCCTGCTGGGGCCCCTGCTGACCGGTGATGCCGCCAGCGCCAACAACGACGCCATCTGGACCCTGGTTGCCGCGCTGCCCGCCGAGCAGCTGCAGACCACCGGCACCGACACCCTCGCCGGCTGGACCAGCCTCGCCCTGGCAGTGAAGAGCGCCGGGACTCTGGAGCAACAGCAGGCCGCCATCGAGAGCTGGCGCGCCCAGCATCCTGGTCACCCTGCCGCCATCCAGCTGCCACTGCCACTGGTCAAGCTCAAGGAGCTGGCCAGCCAGCCATTGACCAAGATCGCCCTGCTGCTGCCCCAGGAAGGCCCGCTGGCCAATGTGGCGCGCGCACTGCGCGACGGCTTCATGGCCGCGCACTTCCAGGCCCAGCAGTCGGGCCAGCCGGCACCTGCCATCCAGGTAGTCGACAGCTCCAGACTGACCTCGGTCGAGGACTTCTACCGCCAGGCCCAGGCCGATGGCGTGCAACTGGTGGTCGGCCCACTGGAAAAGCCGCTGGTGAAAAAACTGGCTGCCATGGCGCAGCTGCCGATCACGACGCTGGCCCTGAACTACGCCGATGCTGGCCAGAAAGCCCCGCCACAACTGTTCCAGTTTGGCCTGGCCGCCGAGGATGAAGCCCGCGAGGTTTCCCGCCGCGCCCATGCCGACGGTATGGTCCGCGCCGTTGCACTGGTGCCGAGCGGCGAATGGGGTGACCGCGTGCTCAATGCTTTCCGTGAAGACTGGGAGTCCAAGGGCGGCACATTGCTCGCCGCCGAACGTGTCGCTCAACCTGTCGCCCTGGCCCAGCAGATCGCCGACCTGTTCCAGCTGCGCCAGAGCGAAGGCCGTGCCCAGAGCCTGCAAAGCACCGTGGGCGGTAACGTCGCTGCGCAACCATCGCGCCGTCAGGACATCGATTTCCTGTTCCTCGCCGCCACGCCGCAGCAAGCACAGCAGATCAAGCCGACCCTGAATTTCCAGTACGCTGGGGACGTGCCGGTCTACGCCACCTCGAACGTCTACAGCGCCAGTGGTGACGTCAATCAGTACAACGACATGACCGGTATTCGCTTTTGCGAAACTCCCTGGTTGCTCGATAGCAGCAGCGGGCTGCGCCAACAGGTGGTCGCCCAGTGGCCGCAAGCCGCAGGCAGCCTGGGTCGCCTGTACGCCATGGGCGTGGATGCCTATAGCCTGGCGCCACGCCTGGGCCAGCTCAAGGCACTGCCAGACAACCGTGTTGAAGGCATGTCGGGCAGCCTGGGCATGAATGCCAGCCAACGTGTCGAGCGCCAGCTGCCCTGGGCAGAATTTGCGGGCGGCCAGGTCAAGCGTCTGCCGGACACCCCGCGC
Organism: Pseudomonas fluorescens; assembly: GCF_902498185.1. Lineage (GTDB taxonomy): Bacteria > Pseudomonadota > Gammaproteobacteria > Pseudomonadales > Pseudomonadaceae > Aquipseudomonas > Aquipseudomonas fluorescens_BS. The sequence goes on from NZ_CABVIX010000003.1 coordinate 370,194, forward strand.
TGATGCCAGACGCATCGACCAACAGCGCCGGCAAGGCCGCGGAACAACAGGCCCTCGATTACCTTCGAGGGCAGGGTCTGCGGCTGCTGACGCAGAACTGGCGATGCAAAGGCGGTGAGCTTGATCTGGTCATGCTCGACAGCGATACAGTAGTATTCGTCGAAGTCCGCTACCGGTTGCATGCGGACTTCGGCGGCGCCCTCGGCAGCATCGATGGGCGCAAGCAGAAACGATTGGTGCTGGCCGCCACTCTTTTCCTGCAGAAGGAGTCCCGCTGGGCCAGTTACCCCTGCCGCTTCGACGTTGTCGCCCTGCAGGGCAGCCACCATGCAGGCCAACCGCTTCAATGGCTGAAAAACGCCTTCGAATGCTGAACCCGTTCAACTTTTTCGCTCCGTGTTTCGCGGGCTGGCCTGTTGCCGCGCGTCGCGCTGGCTACCGCCCCACTTAAGGTCACACCAGATGGACATGCAATCCCGAATTCGCCGGCTGTTCCAGGCCAGCATCGATACCAAGCAACAGGCTATGGACATCCTGGCACCGCACATCGAACTGGCAAGCCAGGTGATGGTCAATGCAATGCTCAACGAGGGCAAGATGCTCGCGTGCGGCAACGGCGGCTCTGCGGGCGATGCCCAGCACTTTTCCTCGGAGCTGCTCAACCGCTTCGAGCGCGAGCGTCCGAGTCTTCCGGCCATCGCCCTGACCACCGACAGCTCGACCATTACCTCGATCGCCAACGACTACAGCTACAACGAGGTCTTCTCCAAGCAGATCCGCGCGCTGGGTCAACCGGGCGACGTGCTGCTGGCCATTTCCACCAGCGGCAACTCGGCCAACGTGATCCAGGCGATCCAGGCCGCCCATGATCGAGAAATGACTGTCGTAGCAATGACGGGACGCGATGGTGGCGGCATGGCGTCGCTGCTGCTGCCCGAAGACGTCGAGATCCGTGTACCGTCCACGGTCACGGCACGTATCCAGGAAGTCCACCTGCTGGCGATCCACTGCTTGTGCGATCTGATCGACAGCCAATTGTTCGGGAGTGAAGAATGATCCCTAAGCGCTTTGGCCTGATGGCCCTGACGTTGTGCCTGAGCATCGGCGGCTGCACCTCGGTGCTCACTGCCTCACGCGAAAAGCCGATCGAAGATGACCGTGGCACCCGCACCATCGGCAGCAAGATCGATGACTCGTTGATCGAGACCAAGGTGGCGGTCAACGTCGCCAAGGCCAGCCCCGACCTCGACAAGGGCTCGCACGTCGTCGTCAGCAGTTACAACGGGGTCGTGCTGCTCGCCGGCCAGACCCCGCGGGCCGACCTCAAGAGCATGGCCGAACAAGCTGCCAGCCAGGTTCAGCGGGTCAAGAAGGTGCATAACGAGCTGCAGGTCATCCAGCCTTCTTCCATCCTCGCGCGCAACAATGACGCCTGGTTGACCACCAAGATCAAGACCCAGATGCTCGCCGACGCCAACGTGCCTGGTTCACGGATCAAGGTGATTACCGAAAACGGGATTGTCTATCTGCTTGGGTTGCTGACCCAGCAAGAAGCCGCCCGGGCCACCAGCGTGGTGCAGAACGTGTCGGGCGTGCAGAAGATCGTAAAGTTGTTCGAGTACATCGACTGACCGGAAAGCTCGCCGCTTGTCCATGAAAAAGGCGATCCGCAAGGATCGCCTTTTTCGTTACTTGACCACCTTCAGGCTCGGACGCCCGGTCGGCCGCGGCGGCTGGCTGCCACCGGCAGGCGGACCATCGTCGTCCGGCCCGATGCTCTCTTCTTCCAACTCCTCGCTGTCCATCAGCGGCGGCTCGAGCTCGAAGACCATGCCTTGACCATTCTCCCGGGCATAAATACCCAGGATTGCGGCGCTTGGCACATACAGCGTGTGGGCCACACCGCCAAATCGCCCTTCGAAACTCACCGCGTCATTGTCCATGTGCAACTGGCGAACGGCGCTGGGCGAAATATTCAGAACGATCTGGCCATCACTGGCAAAACCCTGGGGCACCTGGACAGCCGGGTATTCGGCATTGACCAGCATATGGGGCGTGCAATCGTTGTCGACGATCCACTCGTACAGCGCTCGCACCAGATAAGGGCGACTGGAGTTCATCAACGGCTCCTTTCAAAACGTGCGCATATCGCGCTCAGCAGCGGACAGGCTGGCCTGGAATGCCTCCCGGGCAAACTGTCGCTCCATGTAATCAAGCAGCGGCTTGGCTTGCCGCGGCAGTTCAATTCCCATCACTGGCAGACGCCAGAGTATGGGCAGTAGACAACAATCGACGAGGCTTTGCTCCTCACTCATGAAACAGGACATCTCCGCGAACAGCGGCGACACCCCGGTGAGGCTCTCGCGCAGTTCCTTGCGCGCCTGAGTACGCGCGCTGTCCTTGCTGCGCGAGTCGAGAATGACATCCACAAGGGCACACCAGTCGCGCTGGATGCGGTGCATCAGCAGACGACTGTTGCCCCGTCCCACCGGATATACCGGCAATAACGGCGGATGCGGATAACGCTCGTCGAGGTATTCCATCACCACGGTCGACTCGTACAACGCCAGGTCGCGGTCGACGAGGGTTGGCACGCTGCCATAAGGGTTCACTTCGATCAGCTTCGGGGGCAAGCGGCCGACATCGACATCGATGATCTGCACACTGACACCCTTCTCGGCGAGAACGAGGCGCACCCGATGAGAATAATGGTCAGCGGGGTCGGAGTAGCAGGCTAACCTGTTGGTCACGCCCATGGTGGTCCTCCTCGCAGGGGGTTTCGGAACAATATTTTTTCAACTGCAAATGCAAACGCGCCCTGGGGACACTCCTGCTTCTGCAGGAGCGCCCCAGGGCGCATTCAACTACCAGAAACTACTGCGTGATCAGTGCACGTCCTTCCAGTATTCACGCTTGAGCAAATACGCGAACACGAAGAAGAAAGCCAGGAACAACAGCACATAGGTACCGATGCGCTGACTTTCCAGCTTGACCGGGTTGGCCGAATAGGCCAGGAAGGTCACCAGGTTCTTGACCTTCTCGTCGAACTGCTCTGGCGTCAGGGTACCGGAATTCGGCTCGATGGTCAGCTGATCACATGCTTCATGGGTCAATGGACTGCCCGTCAACGGGTCGAATTGCCGCTTGCCATCGACCTCGGTCTGCACCTGCTTGCAGCCGATCACCTGGTTGCCCTGCAGTCCGACCAGCACGTTGGGCATGCCGACGTTCGGGAACACCTTGTTGTTGGAACCAAACGGCCGCGACGGATCGGCATAGAAGCTGCGCAGATAGCTGTAGAGCCAGTCATCGCCGCGCACCCTGGCTACCAGGGTCAGGTCTGGCGGCGCGGCCCCAAACCAGGCCTTGGCGTCGTTGACCTGCATGCCGATAGTCATGTGGTCGCCGATCTTGGCGCCCGTGAACACCATCTTTTCGAGCATCAGTTCATGGGGAATCCCCAGGTCATCGGCAACCCGCTCATAGCGCTGGAACTTGGCGCTGTGACACCCCATGCAGTAGTTGGCGAAAGTGCGTGCGCCATCCTGCATGGCGGCCTTGTCGGAAAGGTCGATATCTACCTTGTCCAGTACCAGGGAATGCTCGGCAGCGAACGAGAAAGCGGGCAGCACTGCCAGGATCATTACCGCGATAAGCTTTTTCATCAGCCAGTCACCCTTTCCGGAACCGGTTTGGTCTTCTCGAGCCTGGTATAGAAAGGCATCAGAATGAAGTAGGCGAAATACAGCACAGTGCAGACCTGGGCCAGCAAGGTTCGGCCCGGCGTCGGCGCCTGGACGCCCAGCATGCCAAGGATCACGAACGACACGCAGAACACCACGAGCCAGATCTTGCTCAGCCAGCCTTTGTAGCGCATCGAGCGCACAGGACTGCGGTCGAGCCACGGCAGCACGAACAGCACCGCGATTGCCGCCCCCATGGCCATGACGCCGAACAGCTTGTCAGGCACGGCGCGCAAGATGGCGTAGAAAGGGGTGAAGTACCAGACGGGCGCGATGTGCTCAGGCGTCTTGAAGGCGTTGGCCTGTTCGAAGTTAGGTTTTTCGAGGAAGTAACCACCCATTTCCGGGAAGAAGAACACCACCGCGCAGAACACGAACAGGAAGACCACTACCCCCACGATATCCTTGACCGTGTAGTAGGGATGGAAGGGGATACCGTCGAGCGGTACGCCGTTCTCATCCTTTTGCTTCTTGATATCGACGCCATCGGGATTGTTCGAGCCAACCTCGTGCAGGGCCAGGATGTGCAGCACTACAAGCCCCAGGATGACGATCGGCAGGGCTATCACGTGCAGGGCAAAGAAGCGGTTGAGGGTGATGCCGGAGATAAGGTAGTCGCCGCGGATCCACTGGGTGAGGTCCGCGCCAATTACCGGGATCGCGCCGAACAGCGAGATGATCACCTGCGCCCCCCAATACGACATCTGCCCCCAGGGCAGCAGGTAACCCATGAACGCTTCGGCCATCAGCGCCAGGTAGATCAGCATGCCGAACAGCCAGACCAGCTCCCGGGGCTTCTGGTATGAGCCGTAGAGCAGGCCGCGGAACATGTGCAGGTACACCACGATGAAAAACGCCGAGGCGCCTGTGGAGTGCAGGTAGCGCAGGATCCAGCCGTACTCGACATCACGCATGATGTATTCGACCGAGGCGAACGCTTCTTCGGCCGATGGCGTGAAACTCATGGTCAGCCAGACACCGGTAATGATCTGGTTGACCAGTACCAGCAGCGCCAGCGAACCGAAGAAATACAGGAAATTGAAATTCTTCGGTGCGTAGTATTTGCTCAGGTGCTCTTCCCACATCCGCGTGGCGGGGAAGCGGGCATCCACCCAGTCCATGAACTTGCTCATCACGCGTTCTCCTGATCGACGCCAATGACAATCACATCATCCGTCTCGTACGAGTGCGGTGGCACCGGCAGATTCAGCGGGGCCGGCTGGGACTTGTAGACGCGCCCGGCCAGGTCGTAGTGCGAACCGTGGCAAGGGCAGAAGTAGCCACCGACCCATTTGGGCCCAAGGTCCGCGGGGGCGACTTCAGGACGGAAAACCGGAGAGCAGCCCAGGTGAGTGCACAGGCCGACAAGAAGCAGTATCTCGGGCTTGATCGAGCGGTTTTCGGGATCGACGTAGCTGGGCTGGTCCGAGGCCTTGGATTCGGGATCCGAGAGTTCGCCTGCGATCTTTTTCAGGTTGCCCAGGATCTCTTGCGTGCGCCGGACGATGAATACGGGCTGGCCACGCCATTCAGCAACCATCTGCTGGCCCGGTTCGATCTTGGCGATGTTGACCTTCACGGGTGCGCCCGCAGCCTTGGCCTTGGCACTGGGAAACCATGACCCCACGAACGGGACCGCCGCCCCCACCGCCCCGGCCGCACCTACCACGGATGTGGCAGCCACGAGGAAGCGACGCCGGCCAGCATTGACGCCGTCATTGCTCATTCAGTCATCTCCCATCAGCTTTGTGGCCTGTTGAAACAGGCGTCTAATCAAGTAACGTCTGTGGCACCAAAAATTTGGCCGAATGGTAATTAAAAAGACCTTACAGTGACAAGGTGAATAGCCGGACACAAGGCTACAACCCGTGCATTCCTTGACCTGCGTCTATGCGGCAAGTGGCCATGGACTTGTTTGTCAGGTTAGTTCAAGCCAAAAAAAAAGCCCGGTTCCTTCCGGAACCGGGCTTTTTGACTGCCGAAGCGAAATTAACGCTTGGAGTACTGAGGACGCTTACGCGCTTTACGCAGACCCACTTTCTTACGCTCAACTTCACGAGCATCGCGGGTGACGAAGCCAGCACGACGCAGTGCGCCACGCAGGGATTCATCGTAGTCCATCAGTGCACGGGTGATACCGTGACGGATTGCACCAGCCTGACCGCTGACACCACCACCGATAACGGTGACGTAGATGTCGAACTTCTGGGTGGTCTCGGTCAGTTCCAGCGGCTGGCGAACAACCATGCGAGCGGTTTCGCGGCCGAAGAACGTGTCCAGAGAACGGTTGTTGATGGAGATGTTACCGGTACCAGGACGCAGGAAAACGCGAGCGGTTGCGGTCTTGCGACGGCCAGTGCCGTAATTTTGAGTCGCCGACATAATGAACTATTCCGTTAAATCTTCAGTTCTTGAGGCTGCTGAGCAGTATGAGGGTGAGCAGCGCCCGCATAGACTTTCAGCTTACGGTACATGTCGCGACCCAGCGGGTTCTTGGGCAGCATGCCCTTGACCGCGGTCTCGATCACGCGCTCAGGCGCCTTGGCGATCAACTTCTCGAAGTTGATTTCCTTGATACCGCCCGGGAAACCGGAGTGGGAGTAGTACATTTTGTCCGTAGTCTTGGCACCAGTCACACGGATCTGCTCGGCGTTGATGACGACGATGTAGTCGCCGGTGTCAACGTGAGGAGTGTATTCTGGCTTGTGCTTGCCACGCAGACGGCTAGCGATTTCGGTAGCCAGACGACCCAGGGTCTGACCAGCGGCGTCAACTACGAACCAGTCGCGCTTTACTGTTTCCGGTTTAGCAGTAAAAGTTTTCATTCTTTATAGCCTCAGGGGCCGCCCAGCGAAAATAAGACGGCGGATCTTACTGGATAGTGCTTCGCTTGACAAGTTCAAGCGCGCAGCCGCATACGGACGCTATCGGGGGCTCGGGTCAGCGCGTCCAATATTCGGCAGGGTTACTCCAGAGGGCGGGGCATCACTTCCACACACGGAGAGGGACAGAATTATCCAGATTGCGCGAAAAATTACAACCTGCTTTGATGCTTATTTTACCAGGGAGAGAATCATGGACTACCGCAAGCTGGGCCGAACCGACCTGAACGTCAGCACGCTGTGCCTGGGCACCATGACCTGGGGCGAGCAGAACGACCAGGCCCAGGCCTTCGCCCAGATCGCCGAAGCCAAGGCGGGCGGCATCAATTTCATCGACACTGCCGAGATGTATCCGGTGCCGCCACGCCCTGAAACCTACGCCGCCACCGAGCGCATCATTGGCAACTGGTTCGCGGCCAACGGCGATCGCGACGACTGGGTGCTGGCCAGCAAGATCGCCGGCCCCGGAAACGGCATCAGCCACATCCGCGACGGTCAGCTCAAGCACAACCGACAGCACATCGTCAGCGCCCTCGACGACAGCCTGGCGCGCCTGCGGACCGACCATATAGACCTGTACCAGCTGCACTGGCCCGAGCGCAGCACCAACTTCTTCGGCAAGCTGGGCTACCAGCACCTGCCCCAGGATCATTTCACACCCCTGGAGGAAACCCTCGAGGTGCTGGACGACCAGGTACGCGCCGGCAAGATCCGTCACATCGGCCTCTCCAACGAAACGCCATGGGGCACCATGAAGTTCCTGCAGCTGGCCGAAAGCCGTGGCTGGCCGCGCGCAGTGTCGATCCAGAACCCCTACAACCTGCTCAACCGCAGTTTCGAGGTGGGCCTGGCGGAAATCGCCATCCGCGAGCAATGCGGCCTGCTGGCCTATTCACCCCTGGCCTTCGGCATGCTGTCGGGCAAGTATGAAAATGGCGCCAGGCCAGAGCACGCGCGCCTGACCCTGTTCAGCCGCTTCGCCCGATACTCCAACCCACAGACCGTGGCTGCCTGCAGCCGCTATGTAGGCCTGGCGCAGGCCCATGGCCTGGACCCGGCGCAGATGGCCCTGGCCTTTGTCACGCAGCAGCCTTTCGTGACCAGCAACATCATTGGCGCAACCAGCATCGAGCAGCTGCGCAGCAACCTGGCAAGCCTCGAGCTGGGCCTTGGCGATGAGCTGCTGGCGGCCATCGAAGCGATTCATCAGGAGCAGCCCAACCCCGCGCCCTGAAACCCCGGAGGGTTCCCGCCCATGGCGCGGGAGCCCCAGGGTAGACACGGTCACCAAAAAATAAGACGATCCAGCCGGTGATTGACCTTTCTACCTTATAAGAACAACGACAAATGATGCTTACCCACCCCACCGCATCCCTGCGGCGCGTCAGTATCCTGGCCGTCGATAAAGTGTTCGCATCGACCCTGATGCAAGCCAAGGACTTCTTCCACCTGGCCAGCCTGCGCTATGGCAGACAGATGGGCCTGGGCCTGCAGCCGCTGTTCGAGACCCGCCTGGTAAGCCCGGACGGGCTGCCTGTGGACAGCTTCAGCAATGTCCAGCTGCCGGTCGACGGCGGGCTGGAACACGCCGACATCATCATCCTCCCCGCCTTCTCGGACGACTTCGATACGTTGCGCCAGCGCTACCCGCAGGTCCTTGACTGGCTGCGCGAGCAGCACGCCCGTGGTGCGGTCCTGTGCGGCGAGGCCAGCGGCGTGTTCTGGCTGGCCGAGGCAGGGCTGCTGGATGGCAAGGAAGCGACCACCTACTGGCGATTCTTCAACAGCTTTGCCGAGCGTTTTCCCAAGGTCCGCCTGAATCAGGACAAGCACCTGACAGACGCAGACAACGTGTATTGCGCTGGCGGCACTACTTCGGCCTGCGACCTGTATATCTACCTGATCGAGCGCTTCTGCGGGGCCAACGTCGCCCAGGCGGTGGCCCGCGACATCCTTTACGAAGTGCAGCGCAGCTATACGCCGGGGCGCATGGGGTTTGGTGGCCAGAAGCTGCATCAGGACCTGATCATCCTGCAGGTTCAGCACTGGCTCGAAGAACACTTCGCGGACAAGTTCCGCTTCGAGGACGTGGCGCGCAACCACGGCATGAGCATCCGCAACTTCATGCGCCGCTTCCAGAGCGCCACGGGCGACAAGCCGCTGCACTACCTGCAGCGTTTGCGTATCGAAACGGCCAAGGGGCTGCTCTCGAGCACCCGCAAGAGCATCAAGACCATCAGCTACGAAGTGGGCTACGACGACGCCAGCTTCTTCGCCCGGCTGTTTCGCCAGCATACGGAGCTGTCGCCGAACCAGTATCGGCAGCAGTACGTGCAGGAGGCCGGGTAGTAGTGGTACTGGCGCCGCCGCACGTGTACGGCGGCGCCTTGATTACGGCTTGTGCGCCCGCGCCAGGAACTCGTGGGACTGCATTTCCAGCAGGCGGCTGAGGGTACGCTGGAACTCGAAGGTCAGGCGTCCACCGGTGTACAGGTCCTTGAGCTCGACTTCCGCCGAGATGATCAGCTTGACGTTACGGTCGTAGAATTCGTCGACCATGTTGATGAAGCGCCGGGCAATGTCATCCGTGGCCACGCCCATCTGTTCGACGCCGCTGATCAGCACGGCATGGAAGATCTTGCCCAGCTCGATGTAGTCGTTCTGGCTGCGCGGGCCGTCGCACAGGGCGCGGAAGTCGAACCAGGCAACGTCGTCGCAGGTACGCAGTGCGATGATCTCGCGGTTCTCGATCATCAGCACGTCGTTCTCGACGGCCTGGGTGCACTCCGGGGTCAGGGCCTTGAAGCTCTGGCGCAGGCTTTGCTGGGCGGCTTCGTCGAGCGGATAGTGGAACAGCTCGGCCTGCTCCAGGTGACGCAGGCGATAGTCCACGCCGCTGTCGACGTTGACGATCTCGGTGTTCTGCTTGATCAAGGCAATCGCCGGCAGGAAGCGGGCGCGCTGCAGACCGTCCTTGTACAGGCCGTCCGGCACGATGTTGGAGGTCGCCACCAGGGTCACGCCGTTCTTGAACAGCTCTTCCATCAGCGTGCCAAGGATCATGGCATCGGTGATGTCGGAGACGAAGAATTCATCGAAGCAGATCACCCGCGCCTCATCGGAGAACCGCTTGGCGATGATGGTGAGCGGGTTTTTTTCGCCCTTGAGCGTCCTCATTTCTTCATGCACGCGCTTCATGAAGCGGTGGAAGTGGGTGCGGACTTTCTGCTTGAACGGCAACGCTTCAAAGAAGGTGTCGACCAGATACGTCTTGCCCCGCCCTACTCCGCCCCAGAAATACAGGCCCTTCACGGGTGCCTGCTCTTTCTTGCCGAACAGCTTGCCAAACATGCCGGGCTTGCTGTTCTGCGCGGCCAGCAGGTCGTCGTAGAGACGCTGCAGATGACGCACCGCTGTTTCCTGCGCCGCGTCATGGAAGAAATCGGGACGTTTGAGATCTGCTTGATATCGTTCTAGGGGCGTCATAATTCGTTAGCAAGGCAACAAAAGCGGGCCGTCACTGTAACGACGGCCCTGGATAATGGCAATCGGACTTGCGGCAAATTGCCTCAGTCCGCGTGTGGCTCAAGCGCGGCGCGCAGGCTCGCGATGGCGTCGTCGCGAGCGCTGGCATCGGTGAACTGCGGGCCTTCAGCGACGCTCTCACCGTCCAGCCACAGGCTGAAGCTCAAGGCCTCGACACGCACGTCCAGCTCGCCGCCCTGCTGCAGCTGCTTGCTTACGCCTCCGGCGCTCTTGCCATCGGCGAAGCTGCGCGACAGCAGCAACTGTTCGCCATCGGCCGCCAGCAGACGGAAACGGAAGCTGCCATCTTCGTCACGGAAGCTGATGAAGCGAGCGCTTTTCGCCGCCTTTTTCTTCACTTCGCCAGCGGTCTGCACGCTGCTGCGGAACGAACGCAGGCCCACGGCTTCGCGCAGTTGCTCGAGGAATGGGCTGGCGGTCCTGCGCGCCTTCACAGCGCCTGCCAGAAGAATGTCCTCGAGATCCGCCGGACGGGCGATCAATTGGTGATACCGCTCGCGGGCCTCGCCCAACTGATCATCAAGACGTTGGAACAGGCGCTGCTTGGCCTCGCCCCAGCCCAGCCCCTGAAGCAGCTCGTCGCGCAGCTCGGCGGCCTGTGCGGGCGTTGAAAAAGCCTGGTACAGCGTGAAGAGGTGCGAGGCATCCGGATCCTTCGGCTCGCCCGGCACGCGCGAGTCGGTGACGATGCGCGAGATCGCGTCTTTCATCTCCTTGGCGCTGCTGAACAGCGGAATCGTGTTGTCGTAACTCTTGGACATCTTGCGACCGTCCAGGCCCGGCAAGGTCGCCACGCTTTCCTCGATCACCGCCTCGGGCATGACAAAGAACTCCTTGCCCTTGCCGAACAGGTGGTTGAAGCGCTGGCCGATATCCCGGGCCATTTCCACGTGCTGGATCTGGTCGCGGCCGACCGGGACCTTGTGCGCGTTGAACATCAGGATGTCGGCGGCCATCAGCACCGGGTAGCTGAACAGGCCCATGGTCACGCCGGCGTCCGGGTCTTCGCCGCTTTCAACGTTCTTGTCCACCGATGCCTTGTAGGCATGCGCGCGGTTGAGCAGGCCCTTGGCGGCGACGCACGTCAGCAGCCAGGTGAGCTCGGGAATCTCGGGGATGTCGGACTGGCGATAGAAGGTGACCTTGTCCGGGTCCAGGCCACCGGCGAGCCAGGTGGCGGCGATTTCGAGACGCGAGCGCTGGATGCGCAGCGGATCATCGCACTTGATCAGGGCGTGGTAGTCGGCCAGGAAGTAGAACGAGTCGGCGCCGGGCTGCTGGCTGGCGAGGATCGCCGGGCGGATGGCACCGGCGTAGTTGCCCAGGTGCGGGGTGCCGGTGGTGGTGATACCGGTAAGGATGCGCGTAGTCATGGGTTATCGCTTGATCAGGCTTGGCTCAGTTCGAGAGACGCGGCAGCACCAGATCCTTGAGATCGGTCAGCTTGCCATGAAAGAAGTGTCCGCATTCTGCCACTTTCAGCAGCTCATGGGGGCGCGGCAGTGCGTCGGACCAGTCGTACACCAGACCAGGCTCGACCACTTCGTCGGCATCCGGCTGCACCAGGGTCAGCGGGCAGTTCCGTGCCAGGCTGTGTTCCTGGTTCAGGCGCATGACCGCCGGGGCAATCATGAACAGATGTTGCAGCTCCACGTTCTGGGCCTCAAGCCGGCCAGAGAGGCTCGCCGCGACGAAACCACCGAAGGAGAAGCCCATCAGCACCAGCGGCAGTTCCGGGTGTTTTGCGCGCAGCCAGAGGGCGGCGGCGTGGGCGTCATCGACTTCGCCATTGCCCATGTCATGGCTGCCTGCGCTCTGCCCGACGCCACGGTAGTTGAAGCGCAGGGTAATGTAGCCGGCGTCGCGGGCAGTGCGCTGCAGGGTCGAAACCACTTTGTTGAGCATGGTGCCACCCTGGACCGGGTTGGGGTGGCAGATCAGCACCACGCCTCGTGGCTCGGCGGCATCCAGATACAAGGCTTCGACCTGGCCACTCGGGCCATCGATGAACAAGGGGGTTTCGCGGATAAGCAAGGCACTACTCCGTGACCTCGGAATGGGTCGGCTCGTCTAGCTGAAAGAATTCTGTTCTGAGATATTTGCGATCGTTCGCGGTATACAGCGCAGGTCCGAGCCGTTAACGTAAAGCAAAGCCGTTTATAGAGGAAGGACTCGTGGAACTCTCGCTCTTGGTTTGGTTGTTGCCGACCCTGGCCCTCGTCGTGGGCGTGGTCATCGGTTTCGTGATTGCCCGCGTGCTGCCCAACGCGGCACCGAGCAGCACACAGCGCCAGCTGGATGACATCCAGCAGCGTTTCGACAGTTATCAGAATGAGGTGGTCACCCACTTCAACAGCACCGCTTCGCTGGTCAAAAGGCTCACCCAGAGCTACCAGGACGTCCAGGATCACCTGGCCGACGGCGCCAACCGCCTGGCGCTCGACGAGCTGACCCGCCAGCGCCTGCTGGCTTCGCTGCATTCCGATGCGGCGCAGGGCCCGCGTGACCGCCTGACCCCACCCAAGGACACGGCCGAGGTGCCGCGCGACTACGCACCCAAGTCGCCGAACTCGCCAGGCATGCTTGATGAGCAGTACGGACTCAAGCGTTAAAGGCTTCTTGCCGAGAGCGGCACAAGGCCGCTCCGGCAAATTTTCGGCAGGATTCAGAGCGCTGCGAAGGCCTGGTCCATGTCGGCTATCAGGTCATCGATGTCCTCAAGCCCCACCGAAAGCCGCACCAACCCCTCTGAAATCCCATGCCTTGCCCGCTCTTGCTCGCTGTAGCTCGAATGCGTCATGCTGGCCGGATGCTGCGCCAGTGACTCGGCATCGCCCAGGCTCACCGCCCGGCTGAACAGCTGAAAGGCATTCATCAGGCGTCGCCCCGCCTCGATGCCACCTTGCAGCTCGAACGCAATCATCCCGCCAGGCTTGCGCATCTGCCGTTGCGCCAGCTCATGTTGTGGAAAGCTGGGCAGCCCCGGGTAGTGGATCATCTCGATCAGGGGCTGGCGCTCGAGAAACTCAGCGATTTGCTGGGCGTTGGAGCAGTGCCGGTCCATCCGCAACGAAAGCGTCTTCATCCCGCGCATCAGCAGCGAGGCATCCTGAGGTGACAGCACCGCGCCGGTCATGTCCTTCAGCCCTGCCAGGCGGATGCGGTCGACAAGCGCCTTGTGCCCCACCACCAGCCCCGCCGTGATGTCCCCATGACCACTCAGGTACTTGGTCGCCGAGTGCACCACCAGGTCCGCGCCCAGCTCCAGCGGGCGCTGCAGGTAGGGTGTGCAGTAGGTGTTGTCGACCACCGTAAGGATACCGTGCGCACGGGCAATCCCAGCCACCATGGCGATATCCACCAGCTGCATGTTGGGGTTGGCCGGGGTCTCGAAATAAATCATGCGGGTGCTCGGATTCAGTGCCGCGCGTAGCGCCACCGCATCGTTCAAGTCGACGTGACGGACCTTGATGCCGAACTCGCCGATGCCATGGTGCAAGAAACCAAAGGTGCAGCCGTACAAGGTTCGGCCCACGATCAGCTCGTCGCCAGGGCGTAGCAGCGTCCACATTGTCGAGCAGATCGCCCCCATGCCTGAGGCCAGCGCGAGCCCCGCCTCCCCGCCCTCGAGCGACGCCATGCGCGCTTCCAGCAACGCCAATGTAGGGTTGGAAATACGGCTGTAGAAATGCCCGCCCGCTTCGCCTGCAAAGCACGCCGCACCGTACTCGACGGTCGCGAATGCGTAGGTTGCGGTCTGGTAGACCGGAGGCACCAGGGCGCCTTGATGGGATTGGGGGTCGTAGCCGTGGTGAATGGCCCGTGTGGAAAAACCGTAGCTGCCTTCAGCATCACCCATAGCCTTATGCCTCCGGGGGTTTGCTATAAGCTTATGCCGTGCTGGCGCGGCGTCAAACGTGGCAGGCCGCACCGATGGATCGGCGGGTATTGCTACAGAGAAAGTGAACAGCTTGTCTTATATAAGCAGCGCGGCGCCATGTAAACAGCGCCGCTATTTTAACTCACAGCAGAAACGTTATTGGGTAATGCGATCGCCGGCTTACCTACCCGAGCAATTACAAACTCCTACTTTGCCTGTGCTTTTTCCAGCACTTCGATCCGGCCATTGAGCTCGCGCACCGACTCGACCAACGGCGCTACAAGTTTCTGGTAATCGACAGTCAGCAAGCCTTCTTTTTCATGTACCACTTGCGGGTAAACATCTTTCACTTCCTGGGCAATGAAGCCCACGTCCTTGCGGCCGGAATCCTTCCAGTTGAATTCCACGCCCTTGAGCTGCAGCACCTGCTGCGTCGAGTTCTCAAGCGGCCGGACCTCGGTCTTCAGGCTCTTGTCGCTGAACGGGCAGCATGGTTGGCCAAGATCCGCGAATGCCGGGACTGCCACGAATGCCAGAGTCGCTGCAAGGAAAGCCTTGTTCTTGTTGATCTTCATGTTCTACTCCACTTGATGTTCCGTACGAAATGTACGGCTGCAAGTGTAAGATCGGCAGATTCAGGCGCCATCGGAAACGGCGTAAGTAGCAATGGAAAATATACCTTTACATGTAAGAATCATCCGACGCCGCAGAGACTTTCAACTTGCACATAAAAAACCCGCCAGGCGCTTGGCCATGGCGGGTCTTGTCCAAGCCTGACGCTTACTTAGATCGCAGCATGCTTGCGCAGCAACTCCAATACCTGCCTGACGCCTTCTTCCACAGACGAGTTCTGGGTATCGATCACCAGATCCGCATCCAGCGGCACGTCATACGGGAAGCCTTCGCCTGGAATATTGTCGCCACCGGCGGCATACAGGCCCTGCGGGTCACGCTCGCGGCAGACCAGCGGCGAGGCCTGGACGTAGACCGTCAGCAGGCGCTCCTTGCCGATCAGTGCCTTGGCCTGTTCGCGGCCTTCGGCATCGGGGGCCACGAACGCAGCCAGCGTCAGCAGGCCGGCTTCGTTGAACTGGCGCGCCACGTGGGCGGCGCGACGCCAGTTCTCGGTGCGACCCGCGCGATCCTGCGGCAACCCCTTGTTCAGGTCGTGGCGCAGGTTCTGGCCGTCTAGGACGTAGACCGCGCGCCCCATGTCGAACAGCTTGCGCTCGACGGCATAGGCCAGGGTGCTCTTGCCAGCGCCCGACAGACCGCTGAACAGCACGGTCGCCGGCTGCTGGCCCAGACGCAGGGCACGCTCCTCGGTGGAAACGTGGCAGAGGTTGCCGTGCTGGCTCGCGGTACCGTGCGGCAAGACAGGTGGGGCGATGATCATGCCCGCGCCGACGGTGCCATTGGTAAGACGATCGATGACGATGAACGCGCCGGTGGTGCGGTTGCTTTCGTAACCGTCCAGGGCGATCGAGGCATCGAGGGCGACCTTGACCCGGCCGATCTCGTTGAGCTGCAACGCGCTGGCCGAGCCCAGTTCGAGGGTATTCACATCGACCTTGTGGGTGATGCTGGCGATCGAACCTGGCACGTAGCTGGTGGCGCGCTTGATGTCGTATTTCTTGCCCGGCAGCAACGGCTCTTCGGACATCCACACCAGCATGGCATCGAACTGGTCGGTGACCGGCGGCACGTTGTCGGCATGCACCAGGAGGTCGCCACGGGAGATGTCGATCTCGTCTTCCATGGTCAGGGTCACGGCCTGGCCCGGGCCGGCGTGCTCCAGTTCGCCTTCATAGGTGACGATGGACTTGACTCGGCTGCTCTTGCCAGATGGCAGCACGACGACCTCGTCGCCCTTGTGCACGACGCCGCTCGCCAGGGTACCGGCAAAGCCCCGGAAGTTCAGGTTAGGCCGGTTGACGTATTGCACCGGGAAACGCAGGTCGGTGAAGTTGCGGTCGGCCGCGACTTCGACGGTTTCCAGGATTTCCATCAATGCAGGGCCCGTGTACCACGGCGAGCGCTCGCTGCGGTTGACCACGTTATCGCCCTTGAGCGCCGACATCGGCACGAAGTGCAGGCTGCTTGGCGTCAGATTGATGGCTTCGGCGAACTTCAGGTAGTCGGCCTTGATCGACTCGAAGACCTGCTCGTCGAAGCCCTTGAGGTCCATCTTGTTGATCGCGACGACGATATGCTTGATGCCCAGCAACGAGGCGATGTAGCTATGCCGGCGGGTCTGGGTCTGCACGCCATAACGGGCATCGACCAGGATGATGGCCAGGTCGCAGGTCGAAGCGCCGGTGGCCATGTTGCGGGTGTACTGCTCGTGGCCCGGGGTGTCGGCAATGATGAACTTGCGCTTGGCGGTGGAGAAATAGCGGTAGGCGACATCGATGGTGATGCCCTGCTCGCGCTCGGCCTGCAGGCCGTCGACCAGCAGCGCCAGGTCGACTTCCTCACCGGTGGTGCCGGACTTCTTGGAGTCACGGGTGATGGCCTCGAGGTGATCCTCGTAGATCATCTTCGAGTCGTGCAGCAGGCGCCCGATCAGGGTGCTCTTGCCGTCATCAACGTTGCCACAGGTCAGGAAGCGCAGCAGTTCCTTGCGCTCGTGCTGGGCCAGGTAGGCGAGGATGTCCTCGCTGATCAGATCAGATTGGTGCGACATGGAGTAACCCTGAAATTAGAAGTAGCCCTGGCGTTTCTTGTCTTCCATGGAGCCGGCGCCATCGTGGTCGATGACGCGGCCCTGACGTTCGGACGTTCTGGTCAGGAGCATTTCCTGGATGATGTCCGTCAGGGTCTCGGCTTCGGATTCGACGGCGCCCGTCAACGGGTAGCAGCCGAGGGTACGGAAACGCACCTTCTTCTTGACGATCCGCGCCTTGTCCTCGTCGGAGAGGTGCTCGAGGATGCGATCGTCGTCGATCATGATCAGGGTGCCGTTCTTCTCGATGACCTCGCGCTCGGCGGCGAAGTACAGCGGGACGATCGGGATGCCTTCCAGGTAGATGTATTGCCAGATGTCCAGCTCGGTCCAGTTCGACAGGGGGAAGACGCGGATCGATTCGCCCTTGTTGACCTTGCCGTTGTACACGTTCCACAGCTCGGGGCGCTGGTTCTTCGGGTCCCAGCGGTGTTTGCTGTCGCGGAAGGAGTAGACACGCTCCTTGGCGCGGGACTTCTCTTCGTCACGGCGCGCGCCGCCGAAGGCTGCGTCGAAGCCGTGCTTGTCCAGCGCCTGCTTCAGGCCCTGGGTCTTCATGATGTCGGTGTGCTTGGAGCTGCCGTGGGTGAACGGGTTGATGCCCTGCGCCACACCCTCTGGGTTGACGTGGGTAATCAGCTCGAGACCCATTTCCTCGACCATCTTGTCGCGGAAGCTGTACATCTCCTGGAATTTCCACTGGGTGTCGACATGCATCACGGGAAACGGCAGTTTGCCCGGGAAGAAGGCCTTGCGCGCCAGGTGCAGCATCACGGCGGAATCCTTGCCGATCGAGTACAGCATGACCGGGTTGTCGAACTCAGCGGCCACCTCGCGGATGATATGGATGCTTTCCGCCTCCAGCTGTTTCAAGTGCGTCAGTTTGTCGACCATGGCTACTCACGAAAAACGATCTTATGGACGGCCAGCGGGCCGTGTTCGAGCGAGGCACTTTATCACAGCGCCACATTCTATTTAGGCGCCGGGCTAGAACGAAACAATCTAAGAATATGCCTGTGTGTTTGGCCTGTTCAGATCGGATTCGGACAATCGATAAACAGATGTTCCAGCGCAAAATGCCGCGCCAGGTACTCACCCAGTGCCTGGACACCATAGCGCTCGGTAGCGTGGTGGCCCGCCGCAATGAAACTGATGCCGTTTTCCCGGGCGCTGTGATAGGTCTGCTCGGAGGCCTCGCCGCTGATGAACAGATCGACACCCGCGGCGATCGCCTGATCGATGTACCCCTGGCCACCTCCGGTGCACCAGCCAACCCGGCGGATCACCTGGTCGCCCTCGATGAGCAACGGTTCACGTCCCATCACCTCCTGCACCCGCCGGGCGAAATCACGCGCCGACACGGGTTCGGCCAGGGAGCCGACCAGACCGACCACACGAGGGTCGCTGGGAGCCAGAGGGCCCTCCACGGTGATATCCAGCTCGCGGGCGAGCTGCACGTTGTTGCCCACTTCAGGGTGCAGGTCCAGCGGCAGGTGAAAGGCCAGCAGACTGACGTCGTGCTTGAGCAGGGTCTTCAGGCGGCGCTGCTTCATGCCGGTGATGCAGGGGTTTTCGCCCTTCCAGAAATAACCGTGATGCACCAGCACCAGGTCGGCCTCGGCTTCGACCGCCGCGTCCAGCAATGCCTGGCTCGCGGTCACACCGCTGACGATGCGGCTGACGTGGGGACGGCCCTCGACCTGCAGGCCGTTAGGGCAGTAATCCTGGATTTTCGCGCTCGACAGGTAGCGCTCGGCCTCCTCTACCAGGGTGCTCAGGGCAACGGCCATGAAAAGTCTCCTCAAATCAGCGGTTTTGCCGGGCCCCGAGGCCCGTATAATGGCGGCCATTATGGGCCGTCGCAGGTTCGGGGGAAACCTGCGGCAGTCACCGGGGACCATCGCCGATCAGCCTGTTTCGCAGTATGATCGCGCGCGTTCGCACCCCGGGTCGCACTGAGGCGGCCCCTTCCCACTTCCAGGATTCGTTCAATGCACAAGGCTTTGCGTTACTTTGGCTGGCCACTGCTGACCGGCGTACTGATCGCCCTGCTGGTCATCCAGCGCTTTCCGCAATGGGTAGGCCTGCCCAGTCAGGACGTCAACCTGCAGCAAGCGCCGCAAACCACCCGCATCATGCAAGGTCCGGTGTCCTACGCCGACGCCGTGGCCATTGCCGCACCCGCCGTGGCCAACCTGTACACCACCAAGGTCGTCAACAAGGCCGCCCACCCCCTCTTCGAAGACCCGCAGTTCCGACGTTTCTTCGGCGACAACCTGCCCAAGCAGCGGCGCTGGGAATCGAGCCTGGGATCGGCGGTGATCATGAGCCCGGAAGGCTACCTGCTGACCAACAACCACGTGACCTCGGGTGCCGACCAGATCGTGGTGGCGCTCAAGGACGGTCGCGAGACCTTGGCGCGAGTCATCGGCAGCGACCCCGAGACCGACCTCGCGGTGCTGAAGATCGACCTCAAGGACCTGCCGGCAATCACCATCGGCCGCTCCGACAATATCCATATCGGCGACGTCGCGCTGGCCATCGGCAACCCCTTCGGCGTCGGCCAGACTGTCACCATGGGTATCATCAGTGCCACTGGCCGCAACCAGCTCGGCCTGAACAACTACGAGGACTTCATCCAGACCGACGCGGCGATCAACCCGGGCAACTCCGGCGGTGCGCTGGTGGATGCCAGCGGCAACCTCACCGGCATCAACACCGCGATCTTTTCCAAGTCCGGGGGCTCGCAGGGCATCGGCTTTGCCATCCCGACCAAGCTGGCGCTCGAGGTGATGAAATCGATCATCGAGCACGGCCAGGTGATCCGCGGCTGGCTTGGCATCGAGGTGCAGCCGCTGAGCCAGGACCTGGCCGAATCGTTCGGCATGCAGGGCCGTCCGGGCATCGTGGTGGCAGGGATCTTCCGCGACGGTCCGGCGCAGAAGGCCGGGCTGCAACTGGGTGATGTGATCATGGCGATCAACGGCGAACCTGCTGGCGACGGCCGCCGGTCGATGAACCAGGTGGCGCGGATCAAGCCGAACGAGAAGATCAGCATCGAAGTGATGCGCAATGGCAAGCAGCTGAAGATGGTGGCCGAGGTAGGCCTGCGTCCACCACCGGCGCCGGTGGTGAGCAAGGAAGAGAAATGATACTGGACAGCAGGGGGGCGCCTTGCGCCCCACCGCGGGATTAGCCCACCGGGGCCTCCAGATGCATCAGTGCAGGATCTGGCTCAGGAACAGTTTCGTCCGTTCGTTCCTGGGTCGGTCGAAGAAGTCATCCGGCGCCGCCTGCTCGACGAT
This sequence comes from Pseudomonas fluorescens, assembly GCF_902498185.1. Classification (GTDB taxonomy): domain Bacteria; phylum Pseudomonadota; class Gammaproteobacteria; order Pseudomonadales; family Pseudomonadaceae; genus Aquipseudomonas; species Aquipseudomonas fluorescens_BS. The sequence continues at coordinate 390,275 of NZ_CABVIX010000003.1, forward strand.
CTCACCCTTGTCCATGAAGATCACCCGGTTCGCCACGGTCCGGGCAAAGCCCATCTCGTGGGTGACGCAGAGCATGGTCATGCCGTCTTCCGCCAGGCTTACCATGGTGTCGAGCACCTCCTTGACCATCTCCGGGTCGAGCGCCGAGGTCGGTTCGTCGAACAACATGATCTTGGGCTTCATGCACAGCGCGCGGGCGATCGCCACGCGCTGCTGCTGGCCACCAGACAACTGCCCCGGATACTTGTTGGCCTGCTCCGGAATCCGCACCCGCTCAAGATAGTGCATGGCAATTTCCTCGGCCTTGCGCTTGGGCAGCTTGCGTACCCACATCGGGGCCAGGGTGCAGTTTTCCAGGATGGTCAGGTGCGGGAACAGGTTGAAGTGCTGGAACACCATGCCCACCTCACGCCGGATGGCCTCGATCTGCTTGAGGTCATTGGTCAGCTCGACTCCATCGACCACGATGCGCCCCTGCTGATGTTCCTCAAGCCGGTTGAGGCAGCGGATGGTGGTCGACTTGCCCGAGCCCGAAGGCCCGCACAGGACGATACGCTCACCCTGGCGCACGTCGAGATTGATGTCCTTGAGCACGTGGAACTGGCCGTACCACTTGTTCACGCCCTGCATCTGGATAATGCCTTCAGGGCCCACAGGCTGTTTGATCGCTTCACTCATCTCGAACACTCCTAACGCTTGTGGCCTGTGTCCAGCTTGCGCTCCAGATGCATGGAGTAGCGGGACATACCGAAACAGAAAATCCAGAACACCAGAGCCGCGAACACGTAGCCCTCGGTCGCCATGCCCAGCCAGGCGGGGTCGGCCGCCGCCTGCTTGACACTGTTGAGCAGGTCGAACAGGCCGATGATGATCACCAGGCTGGTGTCCTTGAACAATGCAATGAAGGTGTTGACGATGCCGGGAATCACCAGCTTCAGGGCTTGCGGCAAGACCACCAGGCCCATCGAGCGCCAATACCCCAGGCCCATTGCTGCGGCCGCTTCGTACTGTCCCTTGGGAATAGCCTGCAGCCCCCCCCGCACCACTTCGGCGATATAGGCCGACTGGAACAAGATCACCCCGATCATCGCCCGCAGCAGTTTGTCGAAGCTCATGCCTTCGGGCAGGAACAACGGCAGCATCACCGAGGACATGAACAGCACGGTGATCAGCGGCACGCCTCGCCAGAACTCGATGAAGGTCACGCAGATCACCTTCACCGCCGGCATGTTCGAGCGCCGCCCCAGTGCCAGCAGAATCCCCAGTGGCAGGGCGCCGACGATACCCACGGTGGCGATCACCAGGGTCAACATCAGCCCGCCCCACTGGCTGGTGGGTACCGTTGCCAGGCCGAGGTGCCCGCCGTGCAGCAGGGTGTAGGCAAGGATCGGGTACAACACCAGGAAGCTCAGCCCGTAGACAGCCTTGCGCGGCACACGCGGGATGAACAGCGGCGCCGCGCCGACCACCGCCAGCCACACGGTCAGGTCGACCCGCCAGCGCAGCTCGGCCGGATAGTAGCCATACATGAACTGGCCGAAACGCTGCTGGATGAACACCCAGCACGCGCCTTCCTTGGTGCAGTCTGCACGTGTGGTGCCGACCCAGTTGGCGTCGAAGATCGACCACTGCAGCAGCGGCGGCACGACCAGCCACACCAGGTAAACGGCAAGCAGGGTCAGCAGGGTGTTGAGCCAGCTGGAAAACAGGTTGGCGCGCATCCACGCCAGCACGCCCACGGCTTTTGCCGGTGGCGGCATGTCAGGTTTGAAAACATGTGCATTCATGCGCGAATCCTCACCGCTCGATCAGCGCAATGCGCTTGTTGTACCAGTTCATCAGCAGCGAAATGCTGATGCTGATCGCCAGGTATACGCTCATGGTGATAGCGATTACCTCGATGGCCTGGCCGGTCTGGTTGAGCACGGTGCCGGCAAACAGCGAGACCATCTCCGGATAGCCGATGCCCGCTGCCAGCGATGAGTTTTTTGCAAGGTTCAGGTACTGGCTGGTGAGCGGCGGAATGATCACGCGCAGTGCCTGGGGAATGATCACCTTGCGCAAGGTCGGGCCTTCACGCAGGCCCAGCGAACGAGCGGCCTCCGTCTGCCCGTGGCTGACCGAACGGATGCCCGAGCGCACGATCTCTGCGATGAAGGCCGCGGTGTAGATCGTCAGCGCCAGGGTCAGGGCCAGCAGTTCAGGGATCAGCACCCAGCCGCCAGTGAAATTGAAGCCCTTGAGCTGCGGCAACTCCCAGGTCACCGGGCTGCCGAACAGCAGCACACACAGGCCAGGAATACCGATAAACAGCGCGAGGCCCACCCATGCCTTGTGGAAAGGCTGGCCGGTTTCTTCGAAGCGGCGGTTGGCCAGGCGCACCATCAGCACGATCGCCAGCACCGCCAGCCCCAGGCCCAGGACGAACGGCCAGAAGCCCTCGGCCATGTTGGCGCCGGGCATGTTCAGGCCACGGTTGCTGATGAAGAAGGAGTCGCCAATGTTGATGCTGCCCCGCGGTCCCGGGAGGGTCAGGAACACCGCGAAATACCAGAAGAGTATCTGCAGCAACGGCGGGATGTTACGGAAGATCTCAACGTAGACCGTCGCCAGTTTGTTGATCATCCAGTTGGGCGACAGACGCGCCACACCGATGATGAAGCCCAGCAGGGTAGCGAGAATGACCCCGATGAAGGTGACCAGAAGGGTATTGAGCAGGCCGATGACAAACACCCGGGCATAGCTGTCGGACTCGGTGTAGTCGATCAGGTGCTGGGCGATGCCGAAGCCGGCGCTGCGCTCGAGGAAGTCGAAACCGGAGGTGATGCCCCGGTGTTGCAGGTTGGTCTGGGTGTTGTGGAACAGGTACCAGCCCAGGCCGACCACGAAGGCCACCGTCAGGATCTGGAACAGCCACGCGCGCACACGTGGATCACTCAGGGAAAACCCCTTGGGTGCGCCAATTTGATTTTGCATGAAATGCCCCGGTAGGAAGGGAACCGAACACCTTGCGGCGGCCTTCGCCACCGCAAGGTGCAGCCATCAGCGCACCGGTGGTGCGTACTGGATGCCGCCGTTGTTCCACAGCGCGTTGAGGCCGCGGTCGATCTGCAGCGGGGTTTCCTTGCCCAGGTTCTTCTCGAAGACTTCGCCGTAGTTGCCGACCTGCTTGACGATCTGCACGACCCAGTCCTTCGGCAGTTTCAGGTCCTTGCCGTACTCGCCATCGGCGCCCAGCATGCGGGCCACGTCGGGGTTCTTGGTGCCCTTGGCCTCGGCCTCGACGTTTTTCGAGGTAACGCCCATTTCCTCGGCGTTGAGCATGGCGTAGAGCGTCCACTTGACGATGCTGAACCACTCTTCGTCGCCCTTGCGCACTACCGGGCCCAGGGGCTCCTTGGAGATGGTTTCGGGCAGCACGACATACTCGGTCGGCGCGGCCAGCTTGGAGCGCTGTGCGTACAGTTGGGACTTGTCGGAGGTCAGCACGTCGCAACGGCCGGATTCCAGCGACTTGGCGCTTTCATCGGAGGTGTCGAAGGTGATCGGCGTGTACTTCAGGCCGTTGGCGCGGAAGTAGTCGGAGACGTTGAGCTCGGTGGTGGTGCCGGCCTGGATGCAGATGGTCGCGCCATCGAGTTCCTTGGCGCTGGAAACGCCGAGCTTCTTGTTGACCAGAAAGCCGATGCCGTCGTAGTAGGTCACGCCGGCGAACACCAGGCCCATGCCGGCATCTCGCGAGCTCGTCCACGTCGTGTTGCGGGACAAGACGTCGACCTCGCCGGACTGCAGCGCAGTGAAGCGCTCCTTGGCGTTGAGCTGGCTGAACTTGATCTTGGTCGCGTCGCCGAACACGGCGGCCGCAACGGCGCGGCAGACATCGGCGTCGATGCCGACGATGTTGCCCTTGGCATCCGGGACCGAGAAGCCCGGCAAGCCGTCACTTACGCCACACTGGACAAATCCTTTCTTCTTGACTGCATCCAGGGTTGCTCCTGCCTGGGCCAGACCGGTGGCGCCGAGGGCGGTAGCAGCGGCCAGCACTGCCAGGGTGGATTTCAGAAACTTCATTCACAACCTCCAATCGCTCTTGTTGTATGAGCCGGAATTGCACCGCACCCTTATGAGGCGCACCCGACCCCTGTTGGCTTGTTCTTGGGTCAATTGGCGCAATGGGCCGTTCTGTGACAGCCTTGACCGGTGCGAGGGGTGTTACCGTCGCAACCGCTTTCCTTTGCATCGAGTTGTGAATAAGCAAAGCGCGTACCACAGTTGCAGGCTTAAGCGATTAAGCGACAGTCAAGTAGGAAAAGTTTTAGAGTTGCGACATCTATTTCTGAGATTACCCTGCAACGCCACATTTCCATGCACTCGATAAGACCGTGCGCACTCATACGGAGCAGTCATGACCAACCCGCTGATTCTCGAACCGCAGAAAACCGCCGATGCCTGTGTGATCTGGTTGCATGGCCTTGGCGCGGACCGTTACGACTTCCTACCGGTGGCAGAGGCGTTGCAGGAGCATCTGGTCAGCACTCGCTTCATCATGCCCCAGGCACCGACCCGCGCCGTGACGATCAATGGCGGCTACGCCATGCCGAGCTGGTACGACATCAAGGCCATGAGCCCTGCGCGCGCCATCGACCAGGACCAGCTCGAAGAGTCCGCCGACCAGGTCATCGCACTGATCGAGGCCGAGCGCGCCAAGGGCATCGACCTGGCGCGCATCGTGCTGGCCGGGTTTTCCCAGGGGGGCGCGGTGGTGCTGCACACTGCCTATATAAAGTGGCAGGAAGCGCTCGGTGGCGTGCTCGCGCTGTCCACCTATGCGCCGACCTTTGCCGAGGACATCGAACTGACCGCTTGCCAGCAACGCACGCCCGCTCTCTGCCTGCACGGCGTGCATGATCAGGTGGTCATCCCGTCGATGGGCCGTACGGCCTACGAGCACCTCAAGCAGTGGGGCGTTACCGTCGACTGGCTGGAGTACCCCATGGAACACGAGGTGATGCAGCAGGAAATCAGCGATATCTACCACTGGCTCAGCGAGCGCCTTCGCTGAAACGCCCGCTGATGTAGTTGCCCAAGCATTCCACTACGCCGCGCCCGATTCTTGCATTACACTGCCCGGCGTACATTCCTTAATCAATTGATGAGATGACCGTGCTCAAGGCACTCAAGAAAATATTCGGCAAAAGCGAGGGTGAGCCACGTGCCCCCGAGCCCATTGCCAGCGTGACACCGCCCGCCGCCCCTGCCCGCCCTGCCCCCGCTCCGGCCTTGGCCCCAGCCCCGATCCAGGCCGAAGCAGTCGCCGCGCCCTCTCCTGCCGTTGTGGATACACCGGTTGCCGATCAACCGGCGGCCGCAAGACCGAGAGCCGAAAAACCGCGCCGCGAGCGCAAGCCCAAGCCACAGGCGTCGCTTTGGAAGCTCGAAGACTTCGTGGTCGAGCCGCAGGAAGGCAAGACCCGCTTCCACGACTTCAAGCTCTCGCCCGAAGTGATGCATGCCATCCATGACCTGGGCTTTCCTTATTGCACCCCGATCCAGGCCGAAGTGCTGGGCTACACCCTGCGCGGCCAGGACGCCATCGGCCGGGCCCAGACCGGTACGGGCAAGACCGCGGCCTTTCTGATCTCGATCATTTCCCAGCTGCAGCAGACGCCGCCGCCCAAGGAACGCTTCATGGGCGAGCCGCGCGCGCTGATCATCGCCCCTACCCGTGAGCTGGTGGTACAGATCGCCAAGGACGCCGAGGCCCTGACCCGGTACACCGGCCTGAACGTGATGAGCTTTGTGGGCGGCATGGACTTCGACAAGCAGCTCAAGTCACTGGAAGCGCGTCACTGCGACATCCTGGTCGCCACCCCGGGGCGCCTGCTGGACTTCAATCAGCGCGGCGAGGTACACCTGGACATGGTCGAGGTGATGGTGCTCGACGAAGCCGACCGCATGCTCGACATGGGCTTCATTCCCCAGGTACGGCAGATCATCCGCCAGACCCCGCCCAAGAGCGAACGCCAGACATTGCTGTTCTCCGCCACCTTTACCGATGACGTGATGAACCTCGCCAAGCAGTGGACCACCGACCCTGCCATCGTCGAGATCGAGCCCGAGAACGTCGCCAGCGATACCGTCGAGCAGCACGTGTATGCCGTGGCCGGCAGCGACAAGTACAAGCTGCTGTACAACCTGGTGACCATCAACAGGTGGGAACGGGTAATGGTCTTCGCCAACCGCAAGGACGAAGTCCGGCGCATCGAAGAGCGCCTGGTGCGCGACGGCGTCAACGCCGCACAGCTGTCGGGCGATGTGCCGCAGCACAAGCGCATCCGTACGCTGGAAGCGTTCCGTGAAGGGCGTATTACCGTGCTGGTTGCAACCGACGTGGCCGGGCGAGGTATTCACATCGATGGCATCAGCCATGTGATCAACTTCACCCTGCCTGAAGATCCGGACGATTACGTGCACCGCATCGGCCGTACCGGCCGTGCCGGTAGCAGCGGCGTGTCGATCAGTTTTGCCGGGGAAGACGATTCTTACCAGCTGCCCGGCATTGAAGCGCTGCTAGGGCGCAAGATCGCCTGCGAAATGCCGCCGGACGAACTGATCAAGCCGGTGCCGCGCAAGCATAGCTAGTCGACAAGGGCCTTCACGTGGCAAGTGAATGGCCCGGCTTCGCCGGACCACGGCGGGCACCTACCACCGCCCGGCCGCCTCCTGGTCACTCGCCTTCCCCTCAACCCACCGCGGCCCGTTCCCCGTCGTCTCCTTCTTCCAGAACGGCGCCCGGGTCTTCAGGTAGTCCATGATGAAGTTGCAGGCATCGAACGCCGCCTGCCGATGGGCACTGGCCACCCCGACGAACACGATCGGCTCGCCCGGTTCCAGCGCGCCGATGCGGTGCAGCACTTCGACCTTGAGCAGCGGCCAGCGGCCAGCAGCCTCATCGACGATCTTGCCCAGCGCCTTTTCAGTCATCCCTGGATAATGCTCCAGGAACATCCCGGCCACCTCGCGCCCATCGTTGAAATCGCGCACGTAGCCGACAAAGCCGACCACTGCCCCCACACCGACATTGGCGGCATGCATGGCATTGACTTCATGCCCCGGATCAAACGCCTCCTGCTGCACACGAATGCTCATCTCAACCCCCGGTCACAGGCGGAAAGAACGCCACTTCGTCGCCTTCGGCCACAGGCTCGTCAAGCTTGCACAGGTCCTGGTTACGGGCGCACATGAGGTTTTGCTCCGCGAGCAGCGCGTACTGGCCACCACGGGCCAGCAACGCCTGGCGCACGTCGTCGAGCTTGAGAAAATCACCGGCAAGCGCCTCGCCATCCTGCCCCAACGCCTCGCGGTAACGGGCGAAATACACCACCTGGATCTTCATCGTGCCTGCACCTGATAGTCGCCGCTCTTGCCGCCGGTCTTTTCCAGCAGGCGCACCTGCTCGATGACCATGCCCTTGTCGACGGCCTTGCACATGTCGTAGATCGTCAGGGCGGCGACGCTCGCGGCCGTCAGCGCCTCCATCTCCACGCCGGTCTGCCCGGCCAGCTTGCATCGGGCGACGATGTGCACGCAGTCGCTGCCCTCGGCGCTGAGCTCGACCTTGACGCTGGTGAGCATCAGCGGGTGGCACAGCGGGATAAGGTCGCTGGTCTTCTTCGCCGCCTGGATACCGGCGATGCGCGCCACGGCGAACACATCACCCTTGGGGTGTTCGCCGTCGACGATCATCTGCAAGGTCGGCGGCAACATGCGCACCCGCGCTTCGGCCACCGCCTCGCGCTGGGTCACGGCTTTTTCGGTGACGTCGACCATCGTGGCGCGTCCCTGGGAATCGAGATGAGTCAGCACAGCTTTCCTCCTGTTCAGGAGCAAAGAGTGTAAACCCGCAGGTCAGCTTTTGTGAGCGAAAAGACGCCGGGCGGGAAGCCGCCCGGCGTGGGGATTACAAATGCCCTTCGGCGTATTCGGCCAGCACCGAACGCGGCACCCCTTGCAGGGTGATGTGCACGCCGTGGGGGAAGTCCTTGAAGCGCTCGGTCAGGTAGGTCAGGCCCGAGCTGGTGGCAGACAGGTAAGGCGTGTCGATCTGCGCCAGATTGCCCAGGCAGACGACCTTCGAACCGGCACCGGCACGGGTGATGATGGTTTTCATCTGGTGCGGGGTGAGGTTCTGGCATTCATCGATCAGGATGAGGCTCTGCTGGAAACTGCGCCCCCGAATGTAATTGAGCGATTTGAACTGCAGCGGCACGCGCTCGAGGATGTACTCGACGCTGCCGTGGGTACTTTCGTCATCCATGTGCAACGCTTCGAGGTTGTCGGTGATGGCGCCCAGCCACGGCTCCATCTTCTCTGCCTCGGTACCCGGCAGAAAACCGATTTCCTGGTCCAGGCCCTGCACGCTGCGGGTCGCGATGATACGGCGATAGCGCTTGCTCACCATGGTCTGTTCGATCGCCGCGGCCAGGGCCAGGATGGTCTTGCCGGACCCTGCCGCGCCAGTAAGATTGACCAGGTGGATATCCGGGTCGAGCAAGGCGAACAGCGCCAGGCTCTGGTGGATGTCGCGCGGCTTGAGGCCCCACGCCTCCTGGTGCAGCAAAGGCTCCTGGTGCAGGTCGAGCAGCAGCAGCTCGTCCTCCTTGATGCCCTTGATCCAGCCGACGAAGCCCTGCTCGTCGATGATGAACTCGTTGACGTGCACTGCTGGCAGGTTGTCGGTCAGTTGCACACGGTGCCAGGTGCGCCCGCGCTCCTGACGGGTCTCGACCTTGCTGACCCGGTCCCAGAACGACCCGGTTACCGAGTGATAACCCTTGGACAGCAACGACACGTCATCAACCAGCTGGTCGGTGCTGTAGTCTTCGGCAGCAATCCCACAGGCGCGGGCCTTGAGGCGCATGTTGATGTCTTTGGTCACCAGCACCACGTCCACGTCCTTTCGCGTGGCGCGCAATTCCAGGAGCTGGTTGATGATGATGTTGTCGTTCAGGGTTTCCGGCAGCAGACGGTTGGGTTCGTTACGCGGGCTCATCAGGATCGACAGGAAACCCTTCGGTCCGCTCTTGTTGCGCTGGATCGGCACACCCAGTTCGACGTCCGCGGGCGAGGCATCGCCCAGGGTCTGGTCGATCAGACGGATGGCCTGGCGGCATTCTGCAGCGACGGTATGCTTGCCCGTCTTGAGCTTGTCGAGTTCCTCCAGCACCGTCATCGGAATAGCGACGTGGTGCTCCTCGAAGTTAAGCAAAGCGTTGGGATCGTGAATCAGTACATTGGTATCGAGCACATACAGGATTGGCTGGGTGGAGGAAGGGGTGCGTCCATGGTCATCCATACTCGGTCACCTTATGCAAGAGCCAGACGGCGCCGCAGGGCAGCGCCGCAGAGTGACTGCCGGTCTCCCCGCGCCCGCGTTGTTACGGGTAGGGAGGACTCCGAGCAAAGGTGGGCCCCGATGACGCCACCTGTGCTGCAGGGCTCGGCTGTCTGACTCCTTGATACCGCAAACCTGTGAACGTAAAAAGCATTTTTACGTGCAAGTGAAGTTTATTTTTCCGATTGACTGACCGGCCTTGGCGGATGGTCGGAGTGACGCTACATTCAATGATCAGCACCTTCTCCATTCAAAGATCAACACCCTTCTCCTTTCATCTGTACACCTGACAATCCTGCCAGCCAATCCCACTGCGCGCCGTATGCTGCAGCAGCCACTCCACCGCTGGCTGCGCCTTGGGCAGGCTGTCATGGAACTGGATCACGCCCTTGCGCCAGAGCAGCATCAGGCTTAGCACACGCTGGGCCGACTCTTCAGCAGTTAGAGGCCCTTCGTCCTGCGCATCGATATCCCACAGCGATACCTGCAGCTGCTGACTGGCCATGAAGGCCTGGCCGTCTGCACGACGTTGGCCGTAGGGTGGCCGGAACAGCGGCACGTACTGCTCCGGCACGTCGCTCTGCACCCGCGCCTGGCTGCGGCGCAGTGAGTCCTGCCAGTCCTGCCATTGCGCATGGGAGCGGTATTCCCAGCCTTGAATCCCGACGCACTGACCGGCGTAGAGGGTGCGCAAGCCGTCGCCAGCGGAAGCCGCGCGGCGTTGGTCGAAACGATTGCCAAGGACAAAAAAAGTCGCCGCGAGCTTTTGCCGCCGCAGATAGTCTGCCAGCGCATCGGTGGGCCCACCCTGTGGACCCGGCCCACCGGCGAAGGTCAGCAGAAACAGCCGGTCATTGAGCTCGTCGCCGTTGCGCTCGTCCTGCGAATAGCGCTCGATCTCGCTGCCGGTCTGGGCAAATACCGCCGCCTTGCGCAGCTGCTCGTTGAGATAACGGACATGAAACTGGCGCGCGGGCTCGACCCATTGCGTGTAGAACTCGCCGACATTGGCGGCGAACGTCGCGGCTTGTGCCTGCAAGTCGGCGATGGAGTCGACCGGGTAGCAGAATGACGCATCCTGCTCGCAGCTCTGCCGTGCCTGGTCGTAGTTTTGCCACAGCCGCTGCCACATACGCGCCCTCAGGGCGCGAATCATCTGCAGATTGACCTGCCTGAGCTGCAGCCGGGTGGCCAGCTGGGCCTCGTCGAGCATTTCGCTTTCCTGCAGCACCTGGGCAAACGAGAGAATCTCGGCCCGCGAGGCGACATCGAACAGCACCGGGCTGTCGAGCTGCTCGGGCCAGACGCCGCGGTCGATGCTGACAAAGGGCAACGGGGCGGCCTGGCTGGTCAGGCTCAACAGGCCTGCGAGCAGGATCAGGGCAATGCGCACGTTCAGACTCTCCCAAGGGCATGCCGCGCACTATAGCGGCTGCCGGGCGGATGGTCTGTGGCTATTGTGCCCATAGCTGGAGATCACCGCCCTGCCCCCGTAGAATCGCGGCCAAGACTTCAGGAGCCAGACCCCATGCTGACGGTGATTTCCCCCGCCAAGACCCTCGACTACGACACCCCGCCGGTAACCCAGCGCCACACCTTGCCGCAGTATCTGGATGACTCCCAGATACTCATCGAGCAGCTGCGCGAACTTTCCCCCGTACAGATCAGCGAGCTGATGCACCTGTCCGACAAGCTGGCCGGGCTCAACGCGGCGCGCTTCGGCAGCTGGACTCCGGACTTCACCCCCGCCAATGCCAAGCAGGCGCTGCTCGCGTTCAAGGGCGACGTGTACACCGGGCTCGATGCCGAGAGCCTGAGCGAAGATGACCTCATGTATGCCCAGGATCACTTGCGCATGCTGTCGGGGCTTTATGGTCTGCTGCGTCCCCTCGACCTGATGCAGCCGTATCGCCTGGAGATGGGCACCAGGCTGGCCAATGCCCGCGGCAAGGATCTGTATGCATTCTGGGGCACACGGATCAGCGAGTGGATCAACCAGGCGTTGGCGGACCAGGGCGATGACCTGCTGCTGAACCTCGCCAGCAACGAGTATTTCAGCGCGGTAAAGCGCAGTTCGCTGAAAGCGCGGGTGATCGACACCGAGTTCCGGGACTGGAAAAACGGGCAGTACAAGATCATCAGCTTCTACGCCAAGAAAGCACGGGGGTTGATGAGCCGGTTCGTGATCCAGGAGCGAATCGCAGATCCGCAGCGGCTGAAGCAGTTCGATGTGCAGGGGTACTACTACAGTGCGGAGCAGTCCGCGGCAGACAAGCTGGTGTTCCTGCGCGATGAGCCAGGCGCGTAGCGCCTCGAGGGACTGACGGATCAGGGGCTGCGAAGCGGCCCTGACATCGGACAGGCACTAAAAGAGTGCCCGAATTACAACGCCACTACGTCATTATCCCGACGCCAATAAACCAACGTAACTACGATAATCGCAAAACGGCATAAGACCGTTCGTAGTTTTTTGACGAATTCTGAAAAAAAATTTTGGATAGTGGCACAAAAACATCCCACCCCATTCTGGCCCTTTATATGCAAGGGCGACTCCCTGCAGTGCCATCATAATGAAACTATCTCCGCCTGAAGAAATATTCAGAAATCTTTCATGCCTGCTCCGGCCATGCAGGAACTTAGGTCTTTTTATCCGCTCATAGGACCCGTAACGAATTTCATGCGGCGACGTACGAAATGACTTACGCAAGGACTGTGGTAGATATCCGCTATCTGCCCATAAACTTTAACGGACCCGCGCATCGAACCGATGCCCCCGTTCAGAGCAAGGAGAGACGCGCCCCTTCAAATCGTCCTAGTGGTTGATTTCAAAGGATTTACTTCACTTGAAAACACAAGCACAGCAGCGCGCAAAGAGCGCTCTGTAATAAAGACGGCTGCATAACAGGGCACGCCTTCAAACTTTTGGCCTTTGGCTGCCAACTTCGAGTGCATAACTTTTGCACTCCGTATTTATATGCCTGCGTTCGGAGCACTGGTGATTACCGCCATAACTCCGTGCGCCCGGATACTGCTGATCAATCAACAGGTCTGGCTCTTTTGCTTATTGAGCCGGCGTGAAAAACACACGAGGTGAATGCGATGCGTATCAGCATCTTTGGTTTGGGTTATGTGGGTGCAGTCTGTGCTGGCTGCCTGTCGGCACGCGGTCATGAAGTGATTGGTGTGGATGTTTCACAGACCAAGATCGACCTGATCAACCAGGGCAAGTCGCCCATCGTCGAACCAGGGCTCGAGGCGCTGTTGCAACAGGGCATCGCCAACGGTCGCCTGCGTGGCACAACCGACTTCGCCGAGGCCATCCGCGCCAGCGATGTGTCGATGATCTGCGTAGGCACGCCGAGCAAGAAGAATGGCGACCTGGGCCTTGAGTACATCGAAGCCGTCTGCCGCGAGATTGGCAACGTACTGCGCGACACTACCCGCCGCCACACCATCGTGGTGCGCAGCACCGTGCTGCCGGGCACCGTGAAGAACGTGGTGATCCCGATGCTCGAAGCGTGCTCGGGCAAGAAAGCCGGCGTCGACTTCGGCGTGGCGGTCAACCCTGAGTTCCTGCGTGAAAGCACGGCGATCCAGGACTACGACCAGCCACCGATGACCGTCATCGGCGAACTCGACAGCGCCAGCGGTGATGTGCTGCAGGCACTGTACGAAGAACTGGACGCACCGGTCATCCGCAAGCCGATCGAAGTGGCCGAGATGATCAAGTACACCTGCAACGTCTGGCACGCCACCAAGGTCACCTTCGCCAACGAGATTGGCAACATCGCCAAGGCGGTCGGCGTCGATGGCCGCGAAGTGATGGACGTGGTCTGCCAGGACAAGACGCTCAACCTGTCGCAGTACTACATGCGCCCAGGCTTTGCCTTCGGCGGCTCGTGCCTGCCCAAGGATGTCCGCGCCCTGACCTACCGCGCCAGCAGCCTGGACGTGAAGGCGCCGCTGCTCGACTCGCTGATGCGCAGCAACGAATCGCAGGTGCAGAACGCCTTCGACATCATCGAAAGCCACGACAAGCGCAAGGTCGCACTGCTGGGCCTGAGCTTCAAGGCCGGCACCGATGACCTGCGTGAAAGCCCGCTGGTCGAACTGGCCGAGCGCCTGATCGGCAAGGGCTACGAACTGAACATCTACGACAGCAACGTCGAGTACGCCCGCGTCCACGGCGCCAACAAAGAGTACATCGAGTCGAAGATCCCGCACGTGTCGTCCTTGCTCAACGCCGATTTCGAGCAGGTGATCAACAACGCCGACATCATCGTGCTGGGCAACCGTGACGAGAAGTTCCGCGCCTTGGCGCAGCAGGCTCCGGCCGGCAAGCAGGTGATCGACCTGGTTGGCTTCATGGGCGCGGCAACCTGCCCTGTCAGCCGTACCGAAGGCATCTGCTGGTAACCCCCGGCAGGGGTGCGGGCCATCTGGCGCCGCACCCCGCCCCTTTTTTCTCGCGACGGATGCAGAACATGCAAAGGCTCAAGACAGTGCTGTTGCAGAGCGCCGGGTGGCTGTTCTACATGAGCTTGCTCATGCTGATCGCCCTGGCCTTGCCCAGCGATATCTTCGACCCGCAGTCGAAGCACTTCATCTTCCTGGTGGGCGCCGTCGGTATCTGGCGCTACTCCATGGGCGCGACCCATTTCGTGCGCGGGATGATCTTCCTCTACGGCGTCTACCCCTACCTGCGGCGCAAGGTGCGCAAGCTGGGTGAGGCGGCCGATCCGTCGCACGTCTACCTGATGGTCACCAGTTTCCGCATCGATGCGCTGACCACCGCGCAGGTCTACAGCTCGGTGATCCGCGAAGCGATCAACTGCGGCTTCCCGACCACCGTGGTCTGCTCGCTGGTCGAGATGTCCGATGAGCTGCTGGTCAAGAGCCTGTGGGCCAAGTACAACCCGCCCGGGCACGTCACGCTGGATATCGTGCGCATCGCCGGCACCGGCAAGCGCGATGGCCTGGCCTTTGGCTTCCGCGCCATTTCGCGGATGCTGCCAGACCAGCACGCCGTGGTCGCTGTGATCGACGGCGATACCGTGCTGGGTGACGGAGTCGTGCGCAAGACGGTGCCCTGGTTCAAGCTGTTTCCTACGGTCGGTGGCCTTACCACCAACGAATTCTGTGAAGTGCGTGGCGGCTACATCATGAGCGAGTGGCACAAGCTGCGCTTCGCCCAGCGCCACATCAACATGTGCTCGATGGCCCTGTCCAAGCGCGTGCTGACCATGACCGGGCGCATGTCGATGTTCCGCGCAAGCGTGGTCACCAACCCCGAGTTCATCGCCGACGTCGAGAGCGACTCGCTCGAGCACTGGCGCCTTGGCCGCTTCAAGTTCCTGACCGGCGACGACAAGTCGAGCTGGTTCAGTCTCATGCGCCTGGGCTACGACACCTTCTACGTGCCGGATGCAGCGATCAACACGGTCGAGCATCCGCCGGAAAAAAGCTTCCTCAAGGCCAGCCGCAAGCTGATGTACCGCTGGTACGGCAACAACCTGCGGCAGAACTCCCGCGCCCTGGGACTTGGCGTCAAGCGCCTTGGACTGTTCACCAGCGTGGTGCTGTTCGACCAGCGCGTGTCGATGTGGACCAGCCTGCTGGGCCTGACCGTGGCGGTCATCGCCAGCTTCAAGTTCGGCATGGGCTTCCTGCTGGTGTACCTGCTGTGGATCGGCATCACCCGCCTGATCCTCACCATCATGCTGCTGTGCTCCGGCCACAGCGTGGGGCCGGCCTATCCGCTGATTCTCTATTACAACCAGATCGTCGGCGCAATGATGAAGATCTACGTGTTCTTCCGCCTCGACAAGCAGTCCTGGACTCGTCAGCCCACTGCCCTCAAGCGTGACCTTGCCAGCTTTCAACAATGGTTCAACACCTGGTCCTCGCGGACCATGACCTTCTCGGCGGCCAGCATCTTCGTGGCTGTGCTGTTCATGGTCGTGTGAGCCCAACCCGGATCAGATCTAACAGGAACAAAATCGCCATGAATACCGCCGTGAACGTCAATGTCGTGCATGAGTCCGAAGCCCAGCGCCAGCACGCCCGGGTGAAAATTCCGGCCAAGCTGCGCTACCTGGGGGCTAACCGCGAGACCCAGGAAGTGAAGGTCGAGGACCTGTCGGCCGGTGGCCTGTGCTTCCATGCCAAGCAGCCGCTGAAGGTCGGCGAAGTGCTGCGCGGCCGCCTGCAGTTCGTGGTCGACAACCTGGGCCTGGCGATGGACATCGAGTTCCAGGTGCGCTCGTTCAACAGCGCCGATGGCCGTACCGGCGCGCAGTTCCAGAACCTTGAGCCGCGTGACATTTCCACCCTGCGCCACATCATCACCTCGCACCTGTCGGGTGAGCTGATCAGCGTAGGTGACGTACTGAGTACCCTGCAGCGCGACAACTTCACCAAGGCGCGCAAGCAGAAGGACGGCGGTGCGGGCATGAGCGCCTTCGGCCGCCTGCGTGCCGTGGCGGGCAGCCTCGGCGTGTTCGTGGTCGGTGTGGCGGCGTTCGGCTTCATCGCCAAGTCGATGTATGGCCTGTACTTCGTCAGCCACGCCCAGGCCGGCGTGGTCGCAGTGCCCACCACCAACGTCACCATGCCCCGCGACGGTACCGTGCAGAGCCTGGTGCAGGGCGGCGGCGACGTGATCAAGGGCGCGCCGCTGGCATCGTTCAGCACCAGCATGCTCGACCTGCTCAAGGGCCACCTGGATGACCAGCAACTGGAGCCTTCGAAGGTCGAGGAACTGTTCGGCAAGCAGCTCAGCGGCACCCTCACCAGCCCGTGCGACTGCGTGGTCTCGCGCCAGCTGGTGGACGACGGCCAGTACGCCAGCAAAGGCCAGGTGATCTTCCAACTGGTGCCACGCACCACCGTGCCAACCGTGGAAGCGCGCTTCACCTACCGCCAGTTCGACGAGGTCAAGCCAGGTACCCGGGTCAACTTCCAGGTGGCCGGTGAAGACGAAGTGCGCACTGGCCTGATCGTCAGCAGTGCCAGCCTGAACAGCGAAGACCTGGCCTCCGACATCCGTGTGCAGATCAAGCCTGACGGTGCGTTGCCTGCCGAACTGGCCGGTCGTCCGGCGTCGGTTAACAGCGACCGTGGGCCATCCCTGGACTGGCTGATCGACAAGGCCGCGGCTCGCGGGCTCTAAGAGGATCTGATGATGCGTTCAGGACACCGAGGGACCTGTGGCTGGCTGGGGCTGTGTGCACTGGCCGTCGCCGTGGCCGGCTGTGCCGGCCTGCCCGACCAGCGCCTGGCCAACGAGGCCATGAAGCGCGGCGACACCGCCCTGGCCGAGCAAAACTACAAGGCCCTGGCCGACCTGGGCTACAGCGAGGCCCAGGTTGGCCTCGCCGACATCCAGGTCGCTACCCAGGACCCGGCCAAGATCAAGCAGGCCGAGGCCACCTACCGCGCTGCGGCCGCGACTTCGTCCCGCGCACAGGCCCGCCTCGGCCGCCTGCTGGTGGCCAAGCCCGACAGCACCCAGGCCGAGCGAGAAGAAGCC
Source organism: Pseudomonas fluorescens (assembly GCF_902498185.1). Lineage (GTDB taxonomy): Bacteria > Pseudomonadota > Gammaproteobacteria > Pseudomonadales > Pseudomonadaceae > Aquipseudomonas > Aquipseudomonas fluorescens_BS. The sequence continues at coordinate 407,200 of NZ_CABVIX010000003.1, forward strand.
CAGACCCTGCTCAAGCAGGCTGCCGCCCAGGGTGAAGGCAATACCCTGATCCCGCTGGCGATGCTCTACCTGCAATACCCGCAGAGTTTCCCGAGCGTGAACGCCCAGCAGCAGATCGATCAGTGGCGCGCGGCCGGCAATCCGGAAGCGGGCCTGGCCCAGGTGCTCCTGTACCGCACTCAGAACACCTACGACCAGCACCTGGACGAGGTCGAGAGCATCTGCAAGGCCGCCTTGCAGAGCACCGACATCTGCTACGTGGAACTGGCCACCGTCTACCAGAAACGCGCCCAGGCCGAGCAGCAGGCCGCGCTGATCGAACAGCTGAAAAGCGCCCATGCGCGTGGCGTCGTACCGGCCAGCCGGGTCGACAGCGTCGCCCGCGTGCTGGCCGACCGCAGCCTCGGCCAGACCGACGAGAAAACCGCCCAGGCCCTGCTCGAACAGGTCGCCCCGGCCAATCCGGCATCCTGGGTCAGCCTGGCGCAGCTGCTCTACGACTTCCCCGAGCTGGGCAATACCGACCAGCTGCTCGGCTACATCGAGAAAGGCCGCGAGGCTCAGCAGCCTCGCGCCGACCTGCTGCTGGGCCGCCTCTACTACGAAGGCAAGACGCTGCCCGCCGACGCGAAAAAGGCCGAACAGCACCTGCTGTCCGCCGCCAATGCCGGCGAGATCAGCGCCGATTACTACCTGGGCCAGTTGTACCGCCGCGGCTACCTCGGCACGGTCGAGCCGCAGAAGGCCGTCGACCACCTGCTCAGCGCCGCGCGCGGCGGCCAGCTCAGCGCCGACTACGCCCTGGCCCAGCTCTACAGCGAAGGCCACGGCATTCGCCAGAACCCTGGCAATGCCTGGGTCTTCGCGCAGCTCGCGCAGGCCACCCCATCGCCGCAATCGGCCGAACTGCTGCAACAACTCGACCAGCAACTGACGCCTGAACAGCGCAGCCAGGCCCAGGGCCTGCTCGCCCAGGAAAAACAGGCGCGCGGCGCCATGGCCCCAGGCGGCAACGCCCTGGCCCAGGAAGCGCTGCAAGAAGAAGACGACGGTGAGGACGCCCTATGACGCTCAATCCATTCATGAAGGCCGGTATCGGCCTGAGCTTCGCCCTGCTGTGGTCGTGCCCCACCCTGGCCGACATGACCGCTGAAAAGAACTTCGGCCTCGACGTGAAGATCACCGGCCAGTCCGAAGACGACCGCGACCTGGGCACCCGCTCGGGCGGTGATGTCGCCGGCCTGGGTCTGGACCTGCGTCCATGGGTGTACGGCGAGCGTGGCAACTGGAGCGCCTTCGCCATGGGCCAGGCCGTCGCCGCCACCGACATCATCGAGACCGACACCCTGCGCCAGTCCGACGACGGCAGCGAAGTGCAGTCCGGTGACGACAGTCGCGTGCCAGACAAGAGCTACCTGGCCATGCGTGAGTTCTGGGTCGGCTACAGCGGCCTGACCGCCTACCCCGGCGAGCAGCTGCGCCTTGGCCGCCAGCGCCTGCGCAACGACGATGGCATGTGGCGCGACACCAATATCGAAGCGCTCAACTGGACCTTCGACACCACTTTGCTGCGCGCCAACCTGGGCGTGGCCGAGCGTTTCAGCGAATACCGCACCGACCTCACCGAGCTGGCACCTGAAGACAAGGACCGCCTGCACGTCTATGGCGACATCGCCACGCAATGGACACCCGGCCACTGGGTTGGCGTACGCGCTCACCACACCCATGACGACGGCAAGCTCAAGAGCGTTGGCCAGACCGTCGACGCACTCGACAAGACCCGCACCGGTGACCTCACCTGGCTGGGCCTGGAGGCCAACAGCGACGCCTACAACTGGCGCAACCAGAACACCGTCAACTACTGGGGCAGCCTGACCTGGCTGACCGGTGATCGCGACACCCTGAACTCCAGGACCGTGGGCAACGAGCAGGTCGTCAGAGGCAAGCAGAGCGGCGATGTCAACGCCTGGGCCACCGACCTTGGCATTCGCCTGCGCCTGGACCCCAACTGGCAGGTCGGTGCGGCCTATGCCCGCGGCAGTGGCGGCGGTGGCGACGACGGCTCGGGCAACTTCGAACAGACCGGCCTGGAGAGCAACCGCTCCAATTTCACCGGTACCCGCTCGCGCGTACACCGCTTCGGCGAAGCGTTCCGCGGCGAGCTGGGCAACTTGCAGGCCGCCACGCTGTTCACCTCCTGGCAGCTGCGCGACGACTACGACGCGAGCCTGGTCTACCACAAGTTCTGGCGCGTCGACGGCGACCAGAACATCGGCAGCAGCGGCATCAATGCCGAGGTCAACGACGGTGGTATCAGCCGTCCGCTGGTGCGTGGCGAAAAAGACCTTGGCCAGGAAATGGACCTGGTCGTGACCAAGTACTTCAAGCAGGGCCTGCTGCCGGCCGCGCTGAGCCAGTCGATCGACGAACCGTCGGCGCTGGTGCGCTTCCGTGGCGGGGTGTTCAAGCCGGGCGACGCTTACGGCAAGGAAGCGGATTCTTACATGCATCGCGCCTTTGTCGATGTGATCTGGCGCTTCTGATGCTGGCAATGACTTGAAGAGTGCAATGACATGAACCTTCACCCCAATCTGCGCCGTGGCCTGCTGGCCAGTGCCCTGCTGCTCTCCAGCAGTGGCATCGCCCTGGCCGAGCCGGCCAAGCCGCTCGCCAAGGAACTTCAGCTCGCCAAGACCTACACCGTCAGCAGCGCGCCGATCGAGCCACTGCTGCTCGACCCGCCCAAGCTGCCCGACCTGACCGGCTTTACCGCCGAGGCCGTGCAGAAAAAGATCGACCGCCGTCACAAGGGCAAGGTCAGCGTGCGCCGCATGCTCCAGGAAGAGGCGCTGAAGGAATTCATCGGTGGCGACAACAAGGCCGCCGAATGGGTCCAGCGCCAGCACGGCATTCCACAGGCGATCTTTGTCGATGACGGCCATGTCGACATGGCGCAGTTGAGCAAGCAGGTGCCCAGGCAGTACCTGAACGAAGTCGAGCCCGGCGTCTTCCTGGCGCGCCTGCCGATCGTGGTCGGCCAGAAAGGCGTGCTGGAAATCGACGGCAAGGTCAAGGAGCTTCGCCTGTCCGAGGAAGGCGGCGCGTTCATGGTCAACGACGGCAAGCTGTTCGTTACCGACACCAAGGTCACCGGCTGGCGCGAGAAGGCCAACGGCCCCGCGACCTTCCGCTCGCCCACGGCCTTCCGCCCGTTCCTGCTGTCCTGGGGCGGTACCGAGACGTACATCGTCAACACCAGGATGGCCAGCTTCGGCTACGCCAAGAGCAAGTCGTATGGCGTGAGCATTTCGCAGTACACGCCCAACATGGCCAAGCGCATGGGCCGCGCCGAACCGACCGGCTGGATCATCGGCTCGGAATTCAGCGACATGTGGTACGGCTTCTACTGCTACGAGGCCAGCGACTTCGTGGTCAAGGACAGCACCTACCGCGACAACATCGTCTACGGCATCGACCCGCACGACCGTTCGCACCGCCTGATCATCGCTGGCAATACGGTGTATGGCACCAAGAAAAAGCACGGGATCATCATCTCGCGCGAGGTCAACGACAGCTGGATCTTCAACAACAAGAGCTACGACAACAAGCTCTCGGGCGTTGTGATCGACCGTAACAGCGTCAACAACCTGATCGCCTACAACGAGATCTACCGCAACCACACCGACGGCATCACCGTGTACGAAAGCGGCGACAACCTGATCTGGGGCAACAAGCTGATCAGCAACCGTCGCCACGGGATCCGCGTGCGCAACAGCGTGAACATCCGCCTGTACGAAAACCTCGCCATGGCCAATGGCCTGGTCGGCGTGTATGGGCACATCAAGGATCTGTCCGATACCGACCGCGACATCGACCTCGACCCGTTCGACACCAAGGTGTCCCTGCTGGTGGTCGGCGGTGAGCTGGCGGCCAACGGCAGCGGCCCGCTGTCCATTGACTCTCCGCTCTCGGTGGAGCTGTACCGCGTCTCCATGCTGGCGCCGCGCAAGTCCAACGGCATCAGCCTGAACGGAGTGCTGGGCGAGCGCCAGGACGAAATTCTCGACCTGCTGGTACGCCAGCAGAAAGCCGTGCTGATCGACCCGGTCGAACGCCAGACCGATATGCTGGATGAGGAAGCCCGACCATGACGACCCCACACCTGATCAAACTGCTTGGCCTGGGCGCCGCCCTCCTGGCGATCAGCAATGGCGCGCGCGCAGGCGACGCGGTGCAGGCGCCGAGCTTCACTGCCGAGCCCTGCTGCCAGCTGTGCCCTGAAGCGCACGACGCCAGCCGCTACACCACCCGCTACCAGCAGAACTTCACCACGTTGGTGCAAGCCCAGGGCGACTGGCTGTTCCGTACCCGTGAAGACCTGCGCACCGAGTTCGACACCAGCGCAGCCGGCTACAAGCGCCTGCAGCAGATCCACGACGCCTTCAAGGCGCGTGGCATCGAGCTGGTGGTGGTCTACCAGCCGACCCGTGGCCTGGTGAACCGCAACATGCTCAAGCCAGAGGACAAGGCCGCCTTCGACTACCAGAAGGCGCTGCACAACTACCAGGCCATGCTCGGGCGCTTCAGCAAGATGGGCTACAACGTGCCCGACCTGTCGCCGCTGACCAACGAGCAACTGGCGGCTGCCGACCAGGGCAAGGATTTCTACTTCCGCGGCGACCAGCACTGGACACCGTACGGCGCCGAGCGCGCGGCCAGGATCGTCGCCGAGACCGTGCACAAGATGCCTGCCTTCGCCGATATTCCGCGCCGCGAGTTCGAGACCCACACCTCGGGCCGCATGGGCAAGACCGGCACCCTGCACAACGTCGCGGGCCAGCTGTGCAGCACCAGCTACGCGGTGCAGTACATGGACCAGTTCAGCACCGAGCCCAAGGGCGAGAGCGGTGGCGACGACCTGTTCGGCGACTCCGGCAACCCGCAGATCACCCTGGTCGGCACCAGCCACAGCGGCAAGAACTACAACTTCTCGGGCTTCCTGCAGCAGTACATCGGCGCCGACGTGCTCAACGTCGCCTTCCCCGGCGGCGGTCTTGAAGGCGCGATGATCCAGTACCTGGGCAGCGAGGAATTCAAGAACAACCCGCCGAAGATCCTCGTCTGGGAGTTCTCGCCGCTGTACCGCCTGGACCAGGAAACCATCTGGCGGCAGATGCTCGGCCTGCTCGACAACGGTTGTGAGGACCGCCCGGCTCAGATGAGCGCCAGCACCGCGCTCAAGCCTGGCAAGAACGAGTTGATGGTCAATGGCAAGGGCGGCGTGATCAAGGACCTGGTCAACCGCAACCTGCAGATGGACATCCGCTTCGAGGACACCTCGGTCAAGACCTTGCAGGCCACCCTCTGGTACCTCAACGGCCGCCACGAGGACATCAAGATCGACAAGCCGGAAACCTCCGACACCGACGGACGCTTTGTCTTCCAACTGCGCGAGGACGAGGACTGGGCGAGCCAGACCCTGCTCGCCGTCGAGCTCCAAGGCCCGGAAAGCGGCACCCAGAAAGTCGATGCCAAGCTCTGCAAACGCAACAACTTCGCCGGCAGCGCGCAACACACCGCGCATGCCGGCCAGTGAGGCGAACATGAAGACCTATCGCAAATTCGGCGCTCCGGCCTTGCTCACCCTGGCCCTGTTCGGCACTGCTGCCCAGGCTGCCCTGGTCCCCCCGCAGGGTTACTACGCGGGGATCGAGAAGATCAAGACCGGTGAAAACAACTTCAAGTGCGAAGCAGTGCCCACGCCCTATACCCGTTCTCTGCAGTTCCGCAGCAAGTACGAGGGTTCGGACAAGGCCCGCGCAACGTTGAACACGGTCTCGGAAAAAGCCTTCCGCGACTCCACCGCCGACATCACCACGCTCGAGCGTGGCGTGGCCAAGATGGTCGGCCAGTACATGCGCGATGGCCGTGCGCAACAGCTCGACTGCACCTTGTCGTGGCTGGGCAGCTGGGCGCGTGCCGATGCACTGATGTCGACCGACTACAACCACACCGGCAAGTCGATGCGCAAATGGGCGCTGGGCAGCATGAGCTCGTCGTGGCTACGCCTGAAATTCTCCAACGCCCGGCCGCTGGCCGCGCACCAGGCCGAGGCCGAGGCCATCGAGCGCTGGTTCGCGCGCCTGGCCGAGCAGACCGTGCGCGACTGGAGCGACCTGCCGCTGGAGAAGATCAACAACCACAGCTACTGGGCGGCCTGGTCGGTGATGGCCACCGCCGTGGCCACCGACCGCCGCGACCTGTTCGACTGGGCGGTGAAGGAATTCAAGGTTGGCGCCAACCAGGTCGATGCGCAGGGTTTCTTGCCCAATGAGATCAAACGCAAGAAGCGTGCCCTTGCCTACCACAACTACGCCCTGCCGCCGCTGGCGATGATCGCAAGCTTTGCCAAGGCCAACGGCGTGGACCTGCGCAGCGAGAACAACAATGCGCTGCAGCGCCTGGGCCAGAAAGTGCTGCTCGGCTCGCGCGACTCCAGCGCTTTCAAGGCCAAGAGTGGCGAGCAGCAGAACATGCACGACCTCAAGATCCACAGCAAGTACGTGTGGCTGGAGCCGTGGTGCAGCTTGTACCCGTGCAACAACGACACCCTGGAGCGCAAGCACCACATGCAGCCGTTCAACAGTTTCCGGCTGGGTGGTGACATGACCCGGGTCTACGACCCGCAGGCTGAAGACAAGAAATAACGCTGCAACCCGCTCCCACAGGGGCCTAGGTGTCCCCCACGACTTTGTGGGGGGTTTGGGGGGCTGCTGCCCCATACATGAACAACAATTAGGAGAACCGGGATGGTCTTTTCATCGAATGTGTTCCTGTTCCTGTTCTTGCCGATATTCCTCGGCCTGTACTACCTGAGCGGGCAACGCTATCGCAACCTGCTGTTGCTGCTCGCCAGCTACGTCTTCTACGCCTGGTGGCGGATCGACTTCCTGGCGCTGTTCGCCGGGGTCACCCTGTGGAACTACTGGATCGGCCTGAAAGTGGGCGCCGCTGGCGTGCGCACCAAGCCGGCCCAGCGCTGGCTGCTGCTCGGCGTTGCCGTCGACCTGTGCATCCTGGGCTACTTCAAGTACGCCAACTTCGGCGTCGACAGCATCAACGAGATCATGACGTCGATGGGCCTGGAGCCCTTCATCCTGACCCACGTGCTGCTGCCGATCGGTATCTCGTTCTATGTCTTCGAATCGATCAGCTACATCATCGACGTGTACCGCGGTGATACCCCGGCCACGCGCAACCTGATCGACTTCGCAGCGTTCGTGGCGATTTTCCCGCACCTGATCGCCGGTCCCGTGCTGCGTTTCAAGGACCTGGCCGACCAGTTCAACCATCGCACCCACACGCTGGACAAGTTTTCCGAAGGCTGCACGCGCTTCATGCAGGGCTTCATCAAGAAAGTGTTCATCGCCGACACCCTCGCCGTGGTGGCCGACCACTGCTTCGCCCTGCAGAACCCGACCACGGGCGACGCCTGGCTTGGCGCCCTGGCCTACACCGCGCAGCTGTACTTCGATTTCTCCGGCTACAGCGACATGGCCATTGGCCTGGGCCTGATGATGGGTTTCCGCTTCATGGAAAACTTCAAGCAGCCCTACATCAGCCAGTCGATCACCGAATTCTGGCGGCGCTGGCACATCAGCCTGTCGACCTGGCTGCGCGATTACCTGTACATCACCCTGGGCGGTAATCGCAAAGGCACCTTCAACACCTACCGCAACCTGTTCCTGACCATGCTGCTGGGCGGTCTGTGGCATGGCGCCAACTTCACCTACATCATCTGGGGCGCCTGGCACGGCATGTGGCTGGCGATCGAGCGGGCGCTGGGCCTGGACACCAATCCGCAGCGCTTCAACCCGGTCAAGTGGGCCTTCACCTTCCTGCTGGTAGTGGTCGGCTGGGTGATCTTCCGCGCAGAGAACCTGCATGTGGCGGCGCGCATGTATGGCGCCATGTTCAGCTTCGGTGAATGGGAACTGTCGGAGCTCAACCGCGCCAACCTCACCGGCCTGCAGGTAGCCACCCTGGCCGTGGCCTACGCCACCCTCGCCTTCTTCGGCCTGCGCGACTTCTATCGCAATGCCAAGCCGACGCCGAAGGCCACCCCGGTGGCCGTGCATGCCGACGGCACGATGAGCATGGACTGGACCCGCGTGCTGAGCCGCACCCTGGTACTGGCGCTGTTCGCAGCATCGATCCTCAAGCTATCGGCGCAAAGCTACTCGCCGTTCCTGTACTTCCAGTTCTGAGGCCGATGACATGACCCGGACTTTACGCATCTTCTACTCGCTGCTGTTTCTTGGGCTGCTGCTGGCGCTGGGACTGTGGTCGCTGGGAGGCTTGAGCAGCTTCCAGCGCACCGCGCAGATGAGCGTGCTCGACGGCAAGCTGGCCAAGGCCGCCGAAACCCACTACGACGACGAGTTCCCCATCAAGCGCATCAGTACCAACCTGTGGGCGGCGCTGGACTTCAAGCTGTTCAACGAAGGCCGCCCTGGCGTGGTGCTGGGACGCGATCAATGGCTGTTCTCGGACGAGGAATTCAAGCCGACCGCTGGCGCCGATCAGTTGATGGAAGACAACTTCGCCCTGATCCGCGGCGTGCGCGACACCCTGCAACGCAATGGCGTGCAGCTGGTGCTGGCGATCGTTCCGGCGAAGGCGCGGCTGTACTCCGAGCATATCGGCACCGAGGCACCCGCCAGCCTGCACAGCGACCTGTACAACCGTTTCCACGCCGATGCCCGACAGGCCGGTGTGTTCGCCCCGGACCTGCTGGCACCGATGCAAGCGGCCAAGGCCCGCGGCCAGGTGTTCCTGCGTACCGATACGCACTGGACGCCGATGGGCGCCGAGGTCGCTGCCCAGACCCTGGCCGAAGCGGTCACCCGCCAGAGCCTGCTCAGCGGCGAACCACAGGCGTTTGTCACCGAGACCGGCAACAGCGCGCCGTACAAGGGCGACCTGACCAACTTCCTGCCGCTCGACCCGCTGTTCAGCAATCTGCTGCCCGACCCGGACACTTTGCAGCAGCGCAGCACCCGCCCCGTCGAAGGCCCGGGCGACAGCGGCGATGCCCTGTTCGACGACGCCCAGATCCCGGTGGCGCTGGTGGGCACCAGCTACAGCGCCAACCCCCACTGGAACTTCCTCGGCGCCTTGCAGCAGGCACTGGGCAGCGACGTGGTCAATTACGCCGAAGACGGCCATGGCCCGCTGCTGCCGATGCTCAAGTACCTGCAAAGCGATGCTTTCAAGACCAACGCCCCACAGGTGCTGGTCTGGGAGTTTCCTGAACGATATCTGCCAATGAAAAACGACCTCAGCGCGTTCGATCCGCAGTGGATCGCGCAGTTGAAAAACACCCGTAAATCCGAAGAAAACCTGGCTCTGTCGTCCAATCGGACGGACCACTGAAGAGGAAAACGCACATGACCACCAAGACTTCCATCGCCAAAGCCCTGACCCTCGCCGCTAGCCTCAGCGTGCTGTCGCTGCAGGCATTCGCCGGCGCCGACGCTGCCTTGTACGGCCCTAGCGCGCCGAAGGGCTCGACCTTCGTGCGCCTGTACAACGCCACCAGCACCCCTGTGGCGGCCAATGTCGGCAACACGTCCATCAGCCAGGTCGGCGCCCAGGGCAGCAGCGATTTCAGCTTCATGCCCCAAGGCGACTACAGCGCCAAGGTCGGCAGCCAGACCGTCCCGGTCAAGCTTGCCGCCGACAAGTACTACACCCTGGTCAACAACGGCAGCGGCAACCCGCAACTGATCGAAGAACCGCCGTTCAAGAACAAGCAGAAGGCGCTGGTGCGAGTGCAGAACCTCACCGACAAGTCACTGACCCTCAAGACCGCCGATGGCAAGACCGAAGTGGTCAAGCCGGTGGCCGCCAAGGGCCGTGGCGAGCGCGAGATCAACCCGGTCAAGGTCAACATGGCCCTGTATGAAGGCGACAAGAAAGTCAGCGACCTCAAGCCGGTCGCCCTGGAGCGCGGCGAAGCAGCCGTGCTGTACGTAACCGGCAAAGGCAGCAGCCTGTCGCCGGTCTGGGTTACCCGCCCAGTGTCCACCAACTGATCCCCTGCCCCTATCGAACCTTTGGAGAAACAACATGATCCCGGTAATTCTTTCTGGTGGTAGCGGTTCACGTCTGTGGCCTCTGTCGCGCAAGCAGTTCCCCAAGCAGTTCCTGGCCCTGACCGGCGAGCACACCCTGTTCCAGCAGACCCTGGAACGCCTGGTGTTCGAAGGCATGGATGCCCCGATCGTGGTCTGCAACAAGGACCACAAGTTCATCGTCAACGAGCAGTTGGCCAGCCTCAAGCTGGAGACCCAGGCCATCCTCATGGAACCCTTCGGGCGCAACACTGCCCCGGCGGTCGCCATCACCGCGATGAAGCTGGTCAACGAAGGCCGTGACGAGCTGATGCTGGTGCTGCCGGCCGACCACGTGATCGACGACCAGAAAGCCCTGCAACGCGCGCTGGCGCTGGCCACCGTGGCCGCCGAGCGTGGCGAGATGGTGCTGTTCGGCGTCCCGGCGACCAAGCCTGAAACCGGCTACGGCTACATCCGCTCCAGTCAGGACGCCCTGCTGCCCGAGGGTGTCGCCCGCGTTGCCCAGTTTGTCGAGAAGCCCGACGAAAAACGCGCCAACGAGTTTGTCCGCGCCGGAGGCTACTTCTGGAACAGCGGCATGTTCCTGTTCCGTGCCAGCCGCTTCCTCGAAGAGCTGAAAAAGCACGACCCGGACATCTACGACACCTGCCTGCTGACCCTGGAGCGCAGCGAAGAAACCGGCGACAGCGTGGCCATCGACGAAGCTACCTTTGCCTGCTGCCCGGACAACTCCATCGACTACGCGGTGATGGAAAAGACCCAGCGTGCCTGCGTGGTGCCGCTGTCGGCCGGCTGGAGCGATGTGGGCTGCTGGTCGTCGCTGTGGGATGTGCATGAAAAAGACCACAACGGCAACGTCACCAAGGGCGACGTGGTGGTGCAGGACAGCCACAACTGCATGATCCATGGCAACGGCAAGCTGGTGTCGGTGATCGGTCTCGAGAACATCGTCGTGGTCGAGACCAAGGACGCGATGATGATTGCCCACAAGGACAAGGTCCAGGGCGTCAAGCAGATGGTCAATACCCTCGACAAGCAAGGCCGCAGCGAGACCCAGAACCACTGCGAGGTGTACCGCCCGTGGGGTTCCTATGACTCGGTGGACATGGGCGGCCGCTTCCAGGTCAAGCACATCACCGTCAAGCCTGGCGCCAGCCTGTCGCTGCAGATGCACCACCACCGCGCCGAGCACTGGATCGTGGTCTCCGGCACCGCCGAGGTGACCTGTGACGAGAACGTGTTCCTGCTGACCGAGAACCAGTCGACCTACATCCCCATCGCTTCGATCCACCGTCTGCGCAACCCGGGCAAGATCCCGCTGGAAATCATCGAAGTGCAGTCCGGCAGCTACCTGGGCGAGGATGACATCGAGCGGTTCGAGGATGTGTATGGCCGCAGTTCCACGCCGATCGAGCGTGGGGTTTCGGTGAAGACCATCGCGCAATAGACCGCAGCGCTCCAATCGCAGCCAAGCCCGCTCCCCGAAGGAGCGGGCTTGGCTGCGATTGCCTCTGCGCATTTTGAGCCCGACCGCATTTCCCGCTACGATGACCTGACCCCGCGCCAACAAGGTCCGTGTCCATGCTCATCGGTGCCCTGCTCATCCTCACCTGGCTGGTGCTGCTTCTGCGCTACCCGGCCAAGGCCCTGCCCATTTCCCTGTCCGCCGTGCTTGGTCTCGGTGCCGTGGCACTGTGGGTGGTCTGGCAGGACAATCGGGAGGCCACGCAACTGGCCCGCCTCGACCTGCGGCTGGCCTACGCCCCCGACCAGTGTCCCGCCGACCGCGCCCTGCAGGTGCGCATGAAGAACGCCAACGACGTGCCGCTGCAAGCACTGCGCTGGCGGGTTGCGGCGTATGCACCGGGCGACACGGTCAACCTTGCCGAAAACACCTACGGCGCCCCTCGCTACCGCGGTCCCGGCGAATTGCAGCCGGACGCCGAATGGAGCGATTGCCTGCCCCTCCCGCCCCTGCGCTCGGGCTACCGCCCGCAGACGCTGGAGTTCCGCGCCGAGCACCTGCAAGGCAGCTTCGCCAACTGATCACTCCCCCATCGCGAGATTCCCGCATGCCCACCGTTCTTATCACCGGTTGTTCCAGCGGCATCGGCCGCGCCCTGGCCGATGCCTTTCGCGATGCAGGCCATGAGGTCTGGGCCACCGCACGCAAGGCAGCCGATGTCGAAATGCTCGCGGCGGCTGGCTTCAATGCCCGCTCGCTGGATGTGAACGACGCCGATGCGCTGCAGGTACTGGCCGAGGAGCTGGAAGACCGCCTCGGCGGGCTTGATATCCTTGTCAACAACGCCGGCTACGGCGCCATGGGGCCCTTGCTGGACGGCGGTGTCGACGCCATGCGCCAGCAATTCGAGACCAACGTCTTCGCCCTGGTCGGCGTGACCCGCGCGCTGTTCCCGCTGTTGCGGCGCTCGCGTGGGCTGGTGGTGAACATCGGCAGTGTGTCGGGGGTGCTGGTGACGCCCTTCGCCGGGGCCTACTGCGCGTCGAAGGCGGCGGTGCACGCGTTGAGCGATGCCTTGCGCCTGGAGCTGGCGCCGTTCTCGATCAGCGTGATGGAAGTGCAGCCGGGAGCGATCGCCTCGCAGTTCGCGAGCAACGCCCAGCGCCAGGCCGATGAGGTGCTGGCCGCAGACTCGCCGTGGTGGCCGTTGCGTGAACATGTCCAGGCGCGGGCTCGGGCCTCGCAGGATCGACCGACGCCGGCGGCGGTGTTTGCCCAGGGGGTGATCGCGGCGACGCGCAAGGTGCCTGTACCAGGGTTGGTGCGGCTGGGCAACGGCAGTACCGCGCTGCCCTTGCTGGCCCGGCTGCTGCCGCAGCGGGTGCTGGACAAGGTGTTGAAGAAGCGGTTCGGGTTGTTGCGCCCGCTTTAGCCAAGGTGAGGTTTTCCCCGCGCCAGTACCGGCCCTTTCGCTGGCAAGCCAGCGAAGAGGCCGGAACTGGCGAAGCATCTATCCGACCCATCCTAGCCCTCAGGCCTCGAACGCCTGCCAGCCCCCACCGAGCGCCTTGTACAACCCGACCAGCGCCTGTGATACCGCCGCCGAGCTGTCGATCCACTGTTCTTCGCTGGCCAGCAGCGCGCTCTGCACACTCAGCACGTTGAGAAAATCCACCGCGCCTTCGACGTACTGGGCCTGGGCGGTTTCAAGGGCGATGCGATTCTGGCGCACGGCCTCGGCCAGACGATCACGGCGCAACTGGCTGGCGTTGTACAGACGCAGCACGTCGTCGATCTCGTGCCAGGCATGCAGCACCACTTGCTGGTAATGCAACGCGGCTTCCTGCTGCTGGGCTTCGCGCAGCTCGAGCGTGCCTTTGAGTCGGCCGCCTTCGAAGATCGGCAGGCTCAGTTGCGGGCCGATACCGAACCGGCGTGAATCCCAACCGCCGAAATCACTCAGCTGCAACGCCTGGAAGCCGACACTGCCGGACAGGCGGATGCTGGGGTAGAAGTCGGCCTTGGCCACGCCGATGCTGGCCGTGGCGGCGTGCAGCCGGGCTTCGGCCTGGCGGATGTCCGGGCGACGCTCGGCCAGCTCCGACGGCACGCCAATGGCGAAGCGCTGCTGCGGCGCCGGCAGGTCACCGGGTTGCAGCAGCTCGGCCTGGAGTGTGCGTGGGGGTTGTGCGGCGAGCAGGCTCAGGGCGTTTATCAGGTCGGCCTGGCGTGCTTCGAGGGTGGGCAGACGCGCTTCGATCGACGCCACCTGGGCGCTGGCCTGGGCCACGTCCAGGCGAGTGGCGACACCTTCGGCCTGGCGCTGCTGCGAGAGCTTCAAACCGTGCCGGGCCACGCCCAGGTTGTCGTGGGTCACCTGCAAGGTGCGCTGTACCGCACGCAACTGGATGTAGTCGCCCGCCGTTTCCGACAGCAATGCCAGCAGCACCCCGCGACGGTCATTCTCAGCCACCTGCACCGAAGCGTCTGCCGCTTCGACCTGGCGCCGCACACGGCCCCAGAGGTCGAGCTCCCAGCTGGCGGTGAAGTCACCCTGCCAGAGATTGAAGGCCTGCTTGCCGCTATTGCCCGACGGGTCGCTCAGGCCCTGCGCGCTGTTGCGGGCGCGGTTGTAGCCGGCATCCAGACCCACTGACGGCGTCTCGTCGGCAGCGATGGTGCTGCGCAAGGCGCGGCTTTGCAGCAGCCGCGCGCTGGCGATGCGCAGGTCGAGGTTGCGCTCGGCAACCCGGTCGATCAGGGCGCTGAGACGGGCATCGTGGAAGTTCTCCCACCAGTGCATTTCCAGTGGCTCGGCGGCCGGCTGGCTGGGCGCGGCCTCGCCCTGCAGCGCGGCCCAGTCGCTGGGCGCCTGACTGTCGGGACGCTTGAAGTCCGGGCCGAGGGTGCAGCCTGCCATCGCCAGTGCAAGCAGCAAGGGGCTGAGGCGTAATGCAGGTTTCATCGTGCGCTCACCTCTGCGCCGTGCAGCGTATCGCCGCGGGTGTCGATGACCGCCTCGACCGACATCCCGACGCGCAGGCGGTCGAGCAGCGGCTGGCCGGCGTCGAAGACGATCTTCACCGGGATGCGCTGGACCACCTTGGTGAAGTTGCCGGTGGCGTTGTCGGGCTTGACCGCCGCGAAGGTCACGCCGGTGGCGGGCGCGATGCTTTCGACATGCCCGCGCAGGGTTTCGCCCGAGAAGGTATCGACGCTGATGCTCACCGGCTGGCCTGGCTGCACATGGGTCAGCTGGGTTTCCTGGAAGTTGCCGACTACATAGGCCTGGCTCAGCGGCACCACCGAGAGCAGGCGCGCGCCTGGGTTGACGTAGGCACCGACACGCAGCGCACGCTCGCCGACCATGCCGTCGACGGGTGCCACGATGCGCGTATAGGACAGGTCGAGGTTGGCCCGTTCGACCCCGGCTTCGGCGCGCTTGAGCTGGCCGTCGGCACTGGCCACCTGGGCGTTGAGGATATCGATCTGCTTGCGCGCTGCCAGCAATGCCGCCTGGGTGTTGGCCAGGCGTGCCTTGGCCTGGTCAACGCGGCTGCGCGCCTGTTGAGCATTCTGCACGGTGCCGGCGCCTTGCTCGGCGAGGCGGCTGTAGCGGGCCACTTCGTGATTGGCGAACGCTGTCTCGGCCTGGGCGGCGCTGACCGCAGCCTGGGCCTGGGCGATCATCGAGCCCTGGCGGTCGAGGGTAGCGCGGGCATCTTCACTCTGCGCCTTGGCCACCAGCAGTTGCGCCTGGGCGGCGTCGAGGGCGGCCTGGTAGTCACGCTCGTCGATCAGCGCCAGCAGCTGGCCGGCCTTGACCTGCTGGTTGTCCTGCACCAGCACATCCTTGATGAAACCCGCGACCTTGGGCGCGACCACGGTGTAGTCGGCGATCACATAGGCGTCGTTGGTGCTCTGCTCGTGATCGCTGCCCAGCAGCCAGGGGCCGAACAGGCCGGCCAATACGGCCACGGCGAGTACCGCGCCGATCAGGAGCGTTTTACGGTTGTTGGTCATTTCAGCAGTCTCATCCAGGGATCAGGCCACCGCGCGGGGTGGGTAGACCCGGGTAGGCACAAAGGGAATCAGGCAGATCAGGGCCACGGCGACCATCGCCATGACCAGGTAAAGGTCGGCCGAGGTCAGCACCACGGCTTGTTCATGAATACGGTGGGCAAGGCCCGGGGTGCGGTCATCGACCAGCGGGGAATTGCCAAGGCTGTCCACTAGGTGGTTGGAATGAAAATGCCGGCGCAGGGTGCCCAGGGCATCCAGCAAACCTGCCGCGATCACTGCCGCCAGGCCCTTGACCGTGTTGAACCAGGCGGAGGCAAAGGGACCGTCCTGCGGGCTCATGCCGTTGGTGGAGAGCATCAGCAGCGGCAGAACGGCCATAGGCTGGCCAAACACCTGAAGCAGGTACAGGGTGTAGAAGTTGTCGCGTATCCACTCCGACGTCAGCTGGCTGCTGCCCAGGCACGACAGGGCGAGCATGCCCAGGCCTGCGGCCAGTACCCAGCGGCAATCCACCGCACGGATATTGCACAGTGCCGCCACCAGCGGCAGCGCCAGCAGTTGCGGCATGGCTACCAGCATCATCAGCGGGCTGGTCTGCGCCGGGCGGTAGCCCTGGATCTGCGCCAGATAGCCCGAGGGAATGCTGCTCACCCCGGAGAGCACGATCAATACCCCGGCCAGGGTCAGCAAGGCAAAGCTCAAGTTGCGCCGACCCAGCATGCGCAGCTGGAAGAACGGCAGCGGCTCGGACCATTCGTTGAACAGAAACAGCACCAGCAGGAGGCTGCCGCCGCCGAGCAGCCAGCAGATCAGCGGCGAATCGAACCAGCCCCAGCGGTCGCCCAGGCTCAGGCCGATCACCAGCGAGCAGATCGCTGGCAGGCCCAGCACCATGCCGCGCCAGTCGAACTGCTTGAAGCGCTCCAGGCGCAGCGGGTCCTGGGGCAGGCCCCAGGCGACGCAGGCCATCGCCAGCAACGAAGGCAGCACGATTTGCCAGAATGCCCACTGCCAACCGACGTATTCGGTCCAGAGGCCCGCCAGCGGCGTGCCCAGGTTCGGCCCGAAAGTGGCGGTCAGGGCATAGCAGGCCAAGCCATAGATCTTGATGCCCGGGGGTAGAAAACGCAGCGCTACGCTCATCAGCATCGGCGGCATCGCACCAGATGCCAGGCCCTGCAGCACCCGCAGCAGCATCAGGCTGTGCAGGTCCGGCGCATACGGCTGGACCAGACCAAGCACGGCAAAGGCGCCGATGGCGCACAGGGTGTAGCGGCGCAACGAAAAGGTCGTCGCCAGCCAGGGCGAAAAGGCCATGGCCGACACCGAGGCGGCGGCATACACCGCCAGCAGCCAGGCGCCCTCGTCGGCGCCAATGCCCATCGCGCCGCGGATATCGGCCAGCGATACCTTGGTGACCATCTCATTGAGGCCAGCGCAGAGTACCGCCAGTAGCACGCCGAACAGCCCGATCACCACGCGCAGACCGAAAGCTGCGGGCACGGGCGGGCTGGCCACGGGGGCGGCAGCAAGCGCAGCGGCAGGCGCGGTCAGCGAACTCATGCGGTGAAATCTCCGGCAACAAATTTTCCAGAGACGATTTTAAGAACCCTGAATGCTGATTAAAACTGACATATCGGCACTTTACTGTTGCGCCAAACGCAATCGAAGACTCGATAAAGGTTATGGATCAACGCTGCAGCAGGCCTTGAGGGTCTGGCGAAGCCAGCGGTGGGCGGGATCGTTGTCGTGGCGTGGATGCCAGGCCTGCATGACGGTCACCCGCTCCATCGGCAATGGGATCTGGAACGAGCGCAGCGGCAGGCCGAGCTTGGTCACGCTGCTGAGGATATTGGCGGGCATCGGCAGCAGCAGGTCAGAGTCTGGCAGCGAGAACATCGCCGAATGAAAACTCGGGGTGATCAACGCGACCCGGCGCCGCACCTTGTAGTTGGCCAGTTCCACATCGATAGGACCATTGGCCCGCCCGCGCCGCGACACGCTGATCTGCGGGAAGGCAGCAAAGCGCTCGGGGGTGATCTCGTCATCGAAAATCGGGTGGTCGCGCCGGGCCAGGCCGACGTAGACCGTGTTGAACAAGCTCTGCACCTTGATTTCCGGGCCCAGGTCGATGGTCGAGCTGATGATCAGGTCGGTGCGGCCATCGCGCAGCAGCGCATCATCATCGCCGCCACTTTCGGGCACGAAGCGCAGCACCGTCTGCGGCGCCTGCTCGTGCATCATGCGCAGCAGCTGCGCGCCATAGAGGGCGATGAACAGGTCGTTGGTGCGGATATTGAAGGCCCGGTCAAGGTTGGCCAGCTCGACCTCAGGGCCGTTGCGAAACACCTGACCGGCCTGCTCCACCAGCGCCCTCACCTGCTCGCGCAGTGCCAGCGCCCGTGGCGTCGGCACCAGGCCCCGGCCCGCGCGCACCAGGATCGGGTCACCCATGGCATCGCGAATCCGCCCCAGCGTGCGGCTCATGGCCGCCGGACTGAGGTTCATGCGCTGCGCTGCGCCGACCACGCTGCCCTCGTCGAGCAGGGCATCGAGTGCGACCAACAGGTTCATATCCGGGAGCTGCATTGCCGGGGGTTTCCATGTGCGGTGACGGGATCGGGAAATCTTACCAGCTTGCCTGGTTTGCGCCCGACACAACTACAGAGTGCATGGCACGCCATTTATCGATGATTGGGCATGCTCAAGAATGCCGGTTGACCTTGATCCCATGGAGACCGCATGACCAGCCACGTCCTGATCGCCATCGACGCCTCCCCCGCCGCCAGCACCCTGCTCGACCTTGCCCGCCGCTATTGCCAGCCCGGTACGCATCACCTGCACGTACTGCTGGCCATCGACTCGACCTTTGCCGTACACGACCACCTTGCCCCCATTCGCCAGGACGAGGAGCAGGAGTATCCCGCTGCCTGCGAAGAACAGCGCCTGGGCGATGCCGCCATGCTCAAGGCCGTGACCGCCTTGCGCGAGAGTGGGTTCACCTGCGAAGGCAAGCTGGTCGCCGCGGAGCCGGTGGACGCCATCGTCGGCCAGGCCGAGGTGCTGGGCTGCGAGCTCATCGTCATGGGGCACCGGCACATGTCGCGGCTGGGGCGGTTGCTGGATCCTTCGATCAGCATGAAGGTGATTGACCGGGTGGAGTGCGCGGTGCTGGTGGGTCGCGCACGGTAAGCTCGCTCACAGGTGGATGAGGATTCCGACTTCCAGCAAAGTGGGGCCCTGTCAGGTCTTCAGCGCGACAGCGCAGGGGTGACGACCACCGTGCACGTCGTCCCCGCCGCCAGCAGGTAACCCTCGGGCACCTGGTCGATATGGATCCGCACCGGCACGCGCTGGGCCAGGCGCACCCAGTTGAACGTCGGGTTGACGTCGGCGATCAGCTCGCGGCTTTGCGGGTTGTCGCGGTCGTAGATGCCGCGGGCAATGCTTTCGACGTGGCCCTGGAGGCGCTCGCCGCTCATCATCTGCAGTTCAGCAGGATCACCCACGTTCACATGGGGCAGCTTGGTTTCTTCGAAGAAGCCATACACCCAGAACGAATGCTCGTCGACCACCGCCATCTTCGCCTCCCCCATGCGGGCATAGTCACCTCTGTGCACATTGAGGTTGGTCACGTAGCCGTCGACCGTGGCCAGGATCCGGGTACGCGCGAGGTCGAGCTCAGCCGCGGCGAGCTGGGCCTGGGCTTGCTGGTAGTCGGCCAGGGCCGAGCTTGCGATGTTGCTGGCGTCTTCGCGGCTTTCGCGGGAGATGACCAGGTTGTCCAGGTCGGCGCGGCGGCTGGCATTGACCTTGCGCATCTCCCAGGTGGCCTTGCGCGAGGCGGCCAGCGCCTGGGCCTGGCGGACGGCGATCCGATAGTGCTCGGGGTCGATCTGGATCAGCAGGTCGCCTTTCTTCACCCGCTGGTTATCGCGCACCGGCACGTCGACCACGTAGCCCGGCACGTCGGCGGCGACGTTGATGATGTCGGCACGCACGCGGCCGTCGCGGGTCCACGGGGTAGTCATGTAGTGCAGCCACAGCTGCCGGCCGATCACCACGGCAGCGGCCAGCACGAGCAGGGTGGCGATCAGGCTGAAAAACTTTTTCATCGACGTGGGACTCACCGGTAGACAAACAGCGCCATGGCGCCAAAGAGGCAGATGAACAGGCTCAGGCGCAACAGCGCCGGGTGCCAGAAGAAGCGGTAGCCATCGTGGCTGGCGATGAAGCGGTCCAGGCCCCAGGCCAGCCCTGCGGCGAGCAGGAAGAGCAGTGTCATGGTCGGCATGTACACGCCATGGAAGGCGATCTCACGGGGCATGGGGCAGTCCTTGCGCCGGGGCCTGGGAGGCCAGCGGCGACTGTGGGTCGAGCAGGGAGGTGCGGATGAAGTGCAGGTAGCTCTGCACCCGGCGCAGGGCCGAGGTGTCGAAATGCCGGGCGAAAGGCTCGTCCGTGGCCTGCACGCGGCTGATGGCGTGGTCCACCGCGACCAGGGCGCGCTCGTGGTTGCTGGCGCTGGGCTGCAGGAACAGCCGCGCCAAGGCCCGGCCCATCACGCGGATCGCCTGGCGCCAGGGCTGCGATTCGGCGTAGCACGGATGCACGGGAAGCACGGCCTGCTCCTTGCGCAACTCGATGATTGCATGGCCGACTTCCAGCACCACGAACATCCAGCGCAGTAGCGTGCTCTGCACCCGCGGCTGTCCCGCAGCCAGGCCGTACGCCTGGTGCAGGAGGTCACGGGTGCGGCTCTCGAAGGCCGAGCCCAACCCGCGCAGACGCCCACTGATGGCGAACAGCACCTGCTCGCGCAGGTCCTGCTCCAGGCGGCTCCAGAGCCAACGGCTGTTGGGCGGCAGAATGATCGCCCCCGCCGCGGCGCACACCAGCATGCCCAGGACCATGCCGATGTAGTCGTTGATGAAGCTGTAGGGATCGAACACGGTGAGGTTGTTCGGTACCGAACCGATGGCGAAGAACACCAGCAGTCCCACGCCGTAGCCAGCATAGGCCGGCCGTGAGGAAAGGAACGCGCCAAGCACGAACACCGGCGCGAGCACCATGCACAGGAGTGGGAATCCATCGATCCAGGGAAACACGAAGAAGGTCTCGAAGAAGCCGATGAAGGCGCCGAGCAAGGTGCCGCAGGCCATCTGGAACGACATGCGCTTGGGATTGGGCGAAGCCGCCGAGAGGCCGACCGTGACCGTGGCGATAAGGGTCATCATCGCCCCGCTCGGCCAATCGCTGAGGATCCAGAAGCTGCCCAGCAGCAACAGCACCACCGACGCGCGCATGCCCGCCGCCAGCGACACCAGCCAGCTGGTCTGCGCCACATAGGGCTCGTCCCACTGTTCGCGCTCATGCTTGTGCGCCGAGAGCGAGGCATGGGTCTGGGCGTAGTTGTGCAGGTCGTCGACGAAGCGGTAGAGCAACTCGTAGGCGGTGTGGAAATCCAGCAGGTCGGATTCACGCGGTCCTGTCTCGACAAACGCGGCGCGCAGGCCACGGATCTGCGCCGGCAGGCCTTCCTTGTACGCAGCAAGCTCGAGCGTCAGGCGCAGCGCGTCGCCTTCGGTGAGCGCGCGGCCCACGTAAGGTTCGAGCAGTTCATCCAGCGTCCGCAGGCCCGGCTCGATGGCGCTGACGATCTGCAGCGGGCCGCGCAGGCGCAGGCGTTCGAGCAGCTGGTGCAGGGCGTTGAAGCGCGTGGTGACGGCCATGAACTCACTGTTCATGCGCGCCAGGCGGCGGTTGCGCCGACGCATGTGCGGGTCTTCGAAGGCGGTGACGTTGCGCAGGCTTTCAAGGCCAACGGCCTCTGCGATGAAGCGCACGTTGCTGGTCTCGAAACGGTCGCGCTGGCTGTCGCCACGCAGGGCCTCGACGACAAAGCCTGCGAACACCCCGAAACGCTGGTACAAGGCATTGCGCATCGCGGCACTGGCCGACTGGGGCAGGATCGCCGCGCTCACCAGGGTCGAGACCAGGATGCCGAGGGAGATCTCGAGCCCCCGCCAGACCGCCGCCATGAAGGCATCCTGCGGATGCTCCAGCACCGGCAGGCCGATCATCGCCGCCGTGTAGCCGGCCAGCACGAAGCCATAGGCGCGAAAAGTGCGATAGCGCATGGCGCCGGCCGAGCACAGGCCGACCCACAGCGCCAGGCTGGGCAGGAACAGTTCGGTGTTCTGTGGAAACAGTGCGAGCAGCGCGACCATCATCGAGGAGCCCGCCAAGGTACCGAGCACCCGGTAGAAGCTCTTGGCGAAGACGTGGCCGCTCTGCGGCTGCATGACGATGAAGACGGTGATCATCGCCGTGCGCGGTTGCGGCAGCTCCAGGCGCATGGCCAGCCACAGCGTGACGAAGGCTGCCACCAGCACCTTGAAGATGTAGACCCAGGTGACGCCGTCAGTGCGCGCCCAGGCGAAAAAACCCCGGCGCCACTCAAGGCCGGCCAGCCAGCGCCCGGTCAGGCCCAGCGCGGTCATGGCCGCTGGCCTGGCGTGTCGAAGATCGCCAGCGTGGCCGGGGTATCGGGCGCACGCTGCTGCTCGTCACTGGGTGCGTCGCTGCCTGCTTGCAGTCCGCCGCCAAGAGCGGTGACCAGTTCGGCATGGGCGGTCAGGCGCGCGGCCTGGACCTGCTGCTGGATCTGCTGTTGGCGAAACAGCAGCGTCTGCGCATTGAGCACATCGAGGAAGTCCGTCAGCCCGCGCTGGTAGGCAACGGTAGCGATGTCGCAGGTCTTCTGCGCGGCGGCCACGGACGCTTGGGCAAAGTGCGCTTGCTCGCGCATCGACTCCCGACGAATCAGCTGGTCGCTGATGCCCTTGAGCGCTTCGATGACGGTCTGGTTGTACTGCGCCACGGCGATGTCGTATCCGGCCGATGCAACGCCGAGCTGCGAGCGCAGCCGCCCACCGTCGAAAATCGGCAGGCTGATGGCCGGGCCCGCGTTGTAGTTGAACTTGCGCCCCGTGAGAAATTCCAGCGGGCCGCCGCCGGTTGCCATGAAGCCAAGCCCGCCGACCAGATTTACATTGGGGAAAAAGCCGGCATGGGCGACGTCGATGCCACGGGCCTGGGCCGCGACCTGCCAGCGGCTGGCGACCACGTCGGGGCGTTGGCCGACCAGTTCAGCGGGCAATGCGGAGGGCAGTTTCAAAGGCGCGCCGAGGGCCAGTCGCGGCCGCTGGAGACTGGCGCCCTCCCCCGGCCCCTGGCCCGCCAAGGCGGCCAGCTGGTTGCGCGCCAGGGCAATCTCTTCGTTGAGGGCGTCGAGCTGGCGGTGGGTCTCGGGCAGCGGTGCCTGGGCCTGGCTCACTTCAAGATGGGTACCGATACCGCCGGCCAGGCGCCGCTCGGCCAAGGCCACGATCTGCTCCTGCTGCGCCAGTTCGGCCTGGACGATGTCGCGCCGGGCAAACTGCAGCGCCAGCTGGATGTACACCTTGACCACGTTGTTCTGCAGTTCGAGCTGGGCCTGTCGGGCCAGGGCCGCGCTCATGTGCGCCCGGTCGACGGCCTGCTCGCTGGCATTGCGCTCGCGGCCCCAGAGGTCAAGGTTGTAGCTCAGGCCAAGTGAGGCATTGTTGTCCCAGGTGTTGGCACCCGACAGCGCGCCCGGGCCATAGAACGGGTCTTCGGGCCAATTGTGGCGCTTGAGGCTGGCGTCGCCTGTCCCTTGCAGTTTTTCAGCCGACTCGACCACCCCGGCCATCGCCTTGGCCTCACGTACGCGGGCCACGGCCAACGCCAGGCTGGGGCTGCCAGCCAGGGCCAGTTGTACCCAGCGGTCGAGTTGGGCGTCGCCATAGGCCTGCCACCACTGCTGACGGGGCCAGTGGGCATCCTGGGCGGCTTCGGCGATGGCCGCGTCGGTGGTCAGGGAATCGGGTTGCAGTGTCTTGCTTTGCGGGGCGATGCCCCAGGTTCCGATACAGCCGCTCAAGGTGAGGCTAAGGGCACAGGCACTGAACGCATTGAGCGCTCTGTTGATGCGACGCGGCACAGCTGCAAATTCCCGAGGAAGAAATGAAGGACGCTTGGAGAGCGCAATTCTAGGGGGCTGTCCGACTGGCGATAAGCGGGTATTCCTGCGAATCTTTGTTACGAAAACAGCGATAATCCGGCTTTGGTCGAAAGACCGTCGTGGTCACTTCGTGTCACAATTTGGCGTCTACTTTGAGAGCGACCCATGGACACCCTGCAAAACATGCGTGCTTTTAGCTGCGTCGCCCAGGTGGGCAGTTTCACTGCCGCCGCCGCGCAACTGGATACGACCACCGCGAACGTCTCGCGGGCGGTTTCCAACCTCGAAGCGCATCTGCAAACCCGACTGCTCAACCGGACCACCCGCCGCATCGCGCTGACCGAGGCCGGCAAGCGCTACCTGATGCGCTGCGAGCAGATCCTCACCTACGTCGAGGAGGCCGAAGCCGAGGCCAGCGACGCCCACGCCCGGCCGGCCGGGCAACTGAAAGTGCATTCGATGACCGGCGTAGGCCAGCACTTCGTGATCGACGCGATCGCCCGCTACCGGGAGACCCACCCGGACGTGACCTTCGACCTGACCATGGCCAACCGCGTGCCGGACCTGCTCGACGAGGGCTACGACGTGTCCATCGTGCTCGCCAGCGAGCTGCCGGATTCGGGGTTCGTGTCCCAGCGCCTGGGCATTACCTACAGCATCGTCTGCGCCTCACCGGAGTACGTGGCGCGCCACGGTATCGCGCGCAAGCCTGCCGACCTGCTGGGGCATGCGTGTCTGCGCATGGTCAGTCCGGTGATCCCACTGGAGAAGTGGATGTTCAACGGCCCCGAGGGGCAAGAGCTGGCCACCATCACGTCGTCGCCCTTCCAGGTGAACTCGGCCGATGCCATGAAGACCGCGATCCGCAGCGGCATGGGCGTCGGCGTGCTGCCGATCTACTCGGCCATCGACGGCCTGCGCGATGGCAGCCTGGTGCGAGTGATGCCCGAGTACCGGTTGCAGGAGCTGAACCTGTACGCCATCTACCCTTCGCGCCAGTACCTGGATGCGAAGATCAAGACCTGGGTCGAGTACCTGCGCAACTCGCTGCCAGAGATTCTGGCGGCCCACGAGGCAGACCTGAAAACTCATGAGTTGCTGATCGCCAACTGAAAAAGCTGCTGCATCGGGGCGGAGGACAATGGTAGGTTGCTATGTATTGGGTTCGCCCTTATCGCGTAGCGCGGGCAAGTCGGGGCGCCGAACCGCCGCTCCTACCTCCGCAATAGCCATTTCCGCCCCAGCAGAGAACTTGCCGATGAAAAAGAACGTCCTCGCTTTCAGCCGTGTCACCCCGGCCACCGTCGAACGCTTGCAGCAGGATTTCAACGTTATCGTCCCCAATCCCAAGCAGGGCGATATCGCCGCGCAGTTCAACGAAGCCCTGCCGCAGGCCCACGGCCTGATCGGCGTCGGCCGCAAGCTGGGCCGAGACCAGCTCGAAGGCGCGGGCAAGCTGGAAGTGGTGTCGAGCATTTCGGTCGGCTACGACAACTATGACGTGGCCTACTTCAACGAACGCGGCATCGCGCTGACCAACACCCCGGATGTGCTGACCGAGAGCACCGCGGACCTTGCCTTTTCGCTGGTCATGGGCAGCGCCCGGCGCGTCGCCGAGCTCGATGCCTGGACCAAGGCCGGCAACTGGCAGGCGACCATCGCCCCCGGCCATTTCGGCAGCGATGTGCACGGCAAGACCCTGGGCATCGTCGGCCTTGGCAACATCGGCGCGGCCATCGCCCGCCGCGGCCGCTTCGGTTTCAACATGCCTGTGGTGTACAGCGGCAACAGCCGCAAGCCCCAGCTTGAGCAGGAGCTCGGCGCGCAGTTCCGCAGCCTCGACCAGTTGCTGGCCGAAGCCGATTTCGTAGTGATCGTGGTGCCGCTGAGCGCAGCCACCCGCAAGCTGATCAGCACCCGTGAACTGCAGCTGATGAAGCCCAGCGCATTCCTCATCAACATCGCCCGCGGGCCAGTGGTGGATGAGGCCGCGCTGATCGAAGCGCTGCGTAGCGGCACCATCCGTGGCGCGGGCCTGGACGTGTACGAGAAAGAGCCGCTGCGCGAGTCGCCGCTGTTCCAGCTGCCCAATGCCCTGACCCTGCCGCACATCGGCTCGGCCACCGCCGAAACCCGCGACGCCATGGCCAGCCGCGCGGTGGACAACCTGCGCGCAGCGCTACTGGGCGAGCGGCCGCAGGACCTGGTGAACCCGCAGGTCTGGAAGTAAATCAACTCACACGGCAGGCGGCGTTCGGTTTTCTACCTCAACCTGCGCCGCAGCCCGTTCACCTTGCGCACCACATACCTGGGGCGATGCTTGGTTTCCTGGTAGATCCGCCCGACGTACTCCCCCAGTATCCCGATCCCGATCAGTTGCACCCCTCCCAGAAACAGGATCGCCGTCATCAATGACGGGTACCCCGGCACATCAGTGCCGAACAGCACCTTGTCGATCACCATGTACACCGCGAACCCGATGGCGAACAGCGACACGACCCCGCCAATGTAGGACCACAGGCGCAAGGGCACGGTGCTGAACGAGGTGATTCCGTCCAGCGCCAGGTTCCACAACAGCCAAGGGTTGAACTTGCTCGACCCGGCCACCCGCGGGGCCCGGTCGTACTCGACGATCTCGGTGCGGAAACCTACCCAGGACAGCACCCCCTTCATGAACAGCTGCTGCTCGGGCAACTGGCGGATGGCGGCCACGACCTTGCGGTCGAGCAGGCGGAAATCGCCGACGTTCTCCTCGATGTGGGTCGAAGCGATGCGGTTGTGCAGGCGGTAGTAGAGGCTGGCCGTCCAGCGCTTGAAGCGAGTGTCGCTGGAGCGGTCGCGGCGCTTGGCGAGGACGACACACCAGCATCACCAGCAGGCACAACTTGGCCATGAGACGCTGATCGCTGCGCCCTACCTGCGAGGTCACACCGATCAAGGCCAGCGTCGCCAGCGCCAGCAGCGCCAGGCTGAACCAGAGCGTGCCTGGCGTGATCAGCAGATCGGTATGCTCGGCGATCAGCCCGAGGCGCTGGCCTGTCGTCGCGAGCCACTGCACCGCGCTGGCGTGGGCGCGATGAAGTAGTGTCGGGCCAGCCGGGCCAAGGCCAGGGCCGCGGCGCTGG
Source organism: Pseudomonas fluorescens (assembly GCF_902498185.1). Taxonomy (GTDB): domain Bacteria; phylum Pseudomonadota; class Gammaproteobacteria; order Pseudomonadales; family Pseudomonadaceae; genus Aquipseudomonas; species Aquipseudomonas fluorescens_BS. The sequence continues at coordinate 433,999 of NZ_CABVIX010000003.1, forward strand.
CCGCCAGCAGCAGCGGCAATGGGAAGAGGTTGGGCGCGGTGGTGCTGAAGCTCAGTCCGGCGTACAGCCAGTCGGTCAGCAACCGGCCTTCCTGGGCCCAGGCGTTACCGGCCACTTGCGAGCGCCAGCTGTCATCGATGTAGAAATGGTCGGCCAGCAGCAGCGGTAGCAGGTGAAGCCCCACCGCCAGCAGGCACAGCACCTGGACCTCACGCTGCGACAGATGCCTGTCCCACAGTGCCGCTGCCGCCATGTTCCCTACCTTGCTCGCTGAGTGTGCTCGGCAAGTGTAGACAGCGGCGCGGGGACGATCGCTGAATGTGCAGGCTTGCGGAACACCAGCACGTTGCCGAGCATCACCAGCACCAGACCGGCCAGCGCGGGCGCGGTCCACTGGTAGCCTTCGGCAAAGGCCGAGACGTTCAGCGCCACCAAGGGGAAGAGTACCGTGCAGTAGGCCGCCCGCTCCGGCCCCATGCGACCGACCAGGGTCAGGTAGGCGGTAAAGCCGATCACCGACCCCGGGATGACCAGGTACATCAGCGAGCCGACATACCGGGCGTTCCATTCCATGGCAAAGGGGATGCCTGCCAGCAGGCAGTACACGCCCAGCATGCCCGCGCCGTAGAGCATGCCCCAGGCGTTGGTGGTCATGGGCTTGAGACCGGCTTTCTGCTGCATGCTCGACAGCATGTTGCCGGCGGAGAAGCACAGCGTGCCGAGCAGCGCCAGGCCAAGGCCGATGAGGGTTTCACGGCTGGCACCGTGGTCTGACAGTTCTGGCCAGAACAGCATGCCCAGCCCGGCCAGCCCGAGCGCGCCACCGCCCAGCACGTTGGCGGCGATGCGCTGGCCGAAGAACACCCGGGCGTTCAGCGCGTTCCACAGGGTGGCGGTGGAAAACACCACGGCGATCAGGCCGCTGGCGATCCACTGGCTGGCGGTCAGGAAGCACATGAAGTTGACGCAGAACAGGCACAGGCCCTGGGCAAGGCAGATCAGGTGGCCCCGGCGATCCATGGGTTGCAGGCGCCGAGTGAGGAGCAGGATGGCGAACAGGATGAGTCCGGCCAGGGCGAAACGGTAGACGATGGACACCGGAATCTCGACCACGCCCAGTTGCAGCTTGAGCGCGATCCAGGTGGTGCCCCAGATAAGGACGGTGAGCAAGTAGAGGGACAGGTTCATGGCAGGGTTCGCTCGACGATTCGGTTTTCAGACTGTCGTACCTTCGGCCATGCTCTGCGGACCCGCTTGCACAAACTTGCGCTTTTACCCTGCCCCGCTCTCCATGCCGGTCTCAACCGCAGTACGATAGGCGCCAGAGGACCCGCCCATGACGCCACTCAACCAGCTGCAAGTGTTCAACACCATGCACGCATCGCCTCACGCCCGCCTGGAGCACAGCGCGCAATTGGGTGATGGCCTCGCCGCAGCGCTGTGGCGCAACCGTGATGATGCCCGCGACTACCAGGCGCCGAGCCATCACACCTTGTCCTGCTACATCGACGACGGTACTGGCACCTTCCGCCGCCAGCGCCCTGCCGACAAGGGCGGGCCGGACAAGCTCTGCATCATGCCGGCGGGTCATGAGTCCAACTGGGTGGTCAACGGGGCGATCCGCCTTGCGCACCTGTATATCAGCGAGGAGCAGTTCGCCCTCGGCTGCGTACGCCTGCTCGACCGCGAGCCACGCGAGATGCAATTGACCGAGGCGACCTTTCTCGAGGACCCGCAACAGGCCCGTCGCTTTCGCCAATTGATCGGCCTGGACTGGGACGAGCCTGGCGAACGCCTGCTGGCCAGCAGCCTGGCCCACGAGATCGTCGACCATGCGGTGCTCAGCCAGGCGGGTTTGCGCCAGGGCCTGCGCCTCAAGGGAGGGTTGGCGCCGCACCAGCGGCGCCGGCTGGCCGAATACATCGAAGCACACCTTGACCAGCCCATCACCCTCGGTGAACTGGCCGAGCGCTGCAACCTTTCCGAATATCACTTTGCACGCATGTTCCGCACCAGCTTCGGTTTGCCGCCTCACCAATACGTGCTTGCGCGGCGCCTGGAGCGGGCCTGCCAGCTGCTGCGCCTGGGCAGGTTGCCACTGGGTGAGGTGGCGCTGACCTGCGGTTTCGCCAGTGCCAGCCATTTCAGCAATCGCTTGCGCCAGGCGCTGGGTGCGACCCCGGGCGAGTACCGCGCTGCGTTCGCCTCCTAACTCCCCAGGGGCAGCACAGCCAGCAGCGGACCGAGCACCAGGCTGATGGCGGCCAGCGCCAGCAGCAGACGCGGCTGGTAAGGCAGCACGAACACCCACAGCGTGGCCCCGGCCATCAGCACCGCGATCCACGCCACCAGGCCCAGGGCCCAGCCACCCTGGTGCACGGCCAACGCCAGCGCCAGCAGCAACAGCGACCAGCCCGCTACGCGCAGACCTCGCCGCTGAGCCGCGGTCGACTTGCGCTTGAGCAGGTCGTTGAAGTGCTTTTCCATGGCCAGGCACAGGGCGGCAACGCCGGCAAAGCCGATGAGGGCACTACTGAGCATCAGTTCACCTCGGGCTCGGCCAGGGTTTCACGGGAATGCCTGGCGCTGCGTGGCACGCGTTTGGCGGCAGGCGCGGGGACCCGCAGCATCTTGCTGGCCGCCCAGGCCAGGAACAGGCCGACCGCCAGGGCCGTCAGGTCGAAGCCGGCCATGGCCCAGTCACCCACCGCGACGGAGTGGTTCAGGCCTTGGCCGGTGATCAGGGCATTGAGCAGCGGCAGCCCGGCAAAGGCCAGCGCTCCCAATCCCAATTGCTCGGCCCAGGCGCGGCGTCCGGGGCGCAGCATGGCGTGCGGCAACGAGAGCGCCCATACCAGCAGGAAGCTGTTGACCTCCCAATCGGCGCGCCCTTCCATGGCCACCGGCAGCAGCCGGTTGGTCCAGAAGAACGCCGCCACGCCGAGCAGCAGGCCACTCATGCTGGCAATGTTGAGCACCTCCACCAGGCGCAGCTCGGTGGGCATGGCCGCGCTCTTGGCGTGCTTGAGCTGGCGTTTGCCCAGCCACATCACCAGGCCCGTGCCGATCACCGCCGTGCCGGCCACCCCGAAGAAGAAGTACAGCCAGCGCAACCAGGGCCCGGCAAAGTTGCCCATGTGCAGGCCGGCCATGCTGAAGGAGGTCATCATCGCCCCGCTTTCCGGGGCGCCGCGCTTGAGCAGTTCGCCAGTGACGCCATCGAAGCTCCAGCTGCCGCTGCGCCGGTAGGCGATGTTGTCGAAAGCCGCGCGGGTGAAGTTGATGCGCGCGTTCTGGTCGCCCGGGTTCTGTACCTCGATCCAGCCCAGGCGCGCGCCGGGCGTCTGCGCCTGGACCTTGGCGTACAGCGTTGGCAAGGACGCCATCGGCGCGACGATACCGGCCGGCTTCGGCGCCTCCGCCTGGCCGAACAGCTCGCTGAAATAACTGCGCGGGGTGTCATAGCTGGCCATGATGCCAGCCGGCATGACCATGTACATGAACAGTACCAGACTGCTGTAGCTGATCATCAGGTGAAACGGCAACACCAGCACGCCGATGGCGTTATGGCCGTCGAGCCACGAGCGCTGCCCCTTGCCAGGCCGGAAGGTGAAGAATTCCTTGAAGATCTTCTTGTGGGTGATGATCCCGGTCACCAGCCCCAGCAGCATGATGAACGCGCAGAAGGTCGACAGCCAGCGGCCCCAGGGGTGAGGCATTTCCAGCTGGAAGTGGAAGCGGTAGAAAAAGTCACCGCCTCGGCTGTCGCGTGCTTCGACCACTTCGCCGCTCTGGGCATCCAGCTCCTTGTTGATGACACCCCGCCGACCGCCGCCGTTTTCCGCGCGCCAGCCGACGCTCAGCGCAGCCTCGCGTTCGTTGGGAAGTCGGATGAACCAGCCGCTGGCCTGGCCGGCATTGGTTTGCAGGTACTGCTGGGCAAGCTGGAGGCTGGCGACAGGGTCAAGGGGATGGCTGCGCACCTCCGGCTGGCTCCAGTGGCTGATCTCTTCCTTGAAGTACGACATCGTGCCGGTCAGAAAGATGGCGAACAGCAGCCAGCCGAAGATCAGGCCGGTCCAGGTGTGCAGCCAGGCCATCGCCTGGCGGAAGCCTTCTTTCATGGGGTTTTCATCCAGTAGGCCAGGCCATTGATCAGCGCCAGCGCGAGGCTCGGCAGCAGCACGCCCAGCCACGCGCGCCAGGCGCTGCGGCAGGCGAAACACCAGATGAAGGCCAGCAGGTAGAACACGAATGAAAGCATCATGCCGGTGAGCACCGCATCGACCTTGGGAAGCGGCGCCAGAAACGCGATGCAGATGCTCGCCATCGAGGCCAGCAGGTAGCCGCCCAGCAGCGCGGCCAGACTGCGCGACGTGACGGCCAGACGATAGCTGACGGGCAGCCCGGCACTTTTGCTTTTCATCGAGGGAGTCCAGGTAACGAGGAAGCAATAGTAATGATTTCGTTTCGCATAAGCAAAACGACATGACAGCCCGGGCGATTGGACACTTCTGAAAAAGAAATTCGCCGGGTTTTTGCTACAAGAAATTTATCTTTGCCCAGGGGTTGAAATCGTCAGTCGATTGCCTGACCTTAGAGTCAAGAGGCGAATTTTCCCACAGGCTGCAACAGCCTTGGTCTGCCTCTTTCGAGCTAGCTGAATAAGGATTGAATCATGCAAATCCAGGTCAACAGCGACAATCATATCCAAGGCAACGAACGACTGAACGAGTGGGTTCGCAGCACGGTGGAAAGCACGCTCGAACGATTTGAAGAGGACCTTACCCGCATCGAGGTCCACTTGCGTGACGAGAACGGCGACAAGCCCGGTCCGCATGACAAGCGCTGCCAGTTGGAGGCGCGGCCCAAGGGCCATCAGCCGATTTCCGTGAACCATACCGCCACGTCGCTGGAACAGGCGGTCGAGGGCGCGGCCAACAAGCTCAATAACGCGCTGGATCATCTGTATGGCAAGTTGCGCAGCAAGCGCAGCGTATTGCCGCACACCCAGCCTGAGAGCGAACTGGAGGACTGATCCACACCGAGGGAGCGGGCTGGCCCGCTCCCTGTTCAGGTGCTGAAGTCTCCACCATTGCACACAGCTCGTCGTCCCATCTGAACCAAGCCCGCCCTAGCCCGGTCAGTTTCCCTACCTACATTCCAGACCCGGCCGATACCATGACCAATCCCTTCGACATGATCAGCGACGCCTTCGCGCCGCAATACCGCGTCAACCTGAGCATCGAGCGGCTGGACGGCAGCATCGTGCTGACGCTTTCAAATGACGAAGGCGTGGTGGCCAAACGGCTGATCTCCGAAGCCCAGCGCAACGACCCGGTGCGCCTGCAGCGTCTGATCGAGAGTATTCGCTTCGGCATGGCAATCGAGCAAGGTGACAACGCGGTGGAAATGCTCGCCTCTCTGGCCAAGGCTTCAACGGGAACCCGTTGCGGGTCCCTGCCTCCAGCCTGAGTGTCATACGCCCGGCGGCGCGTCCAGCAGCATGCGGATCATTCTCTCGAAGTCCGAAAGCCGCAAGCGGCTCACCCGGTGCTCTGGCTCGAATGAATGCGCCGCACTGAAGACGCCAGAAAGCCCTGGATCATAAGTAGGCTCTTCGCCCCGCTCGACCCAGGCCACGGCTTCCAGCACCAGGCTCCTGGATTGTATGACTTTCAGGCCAACCGCATCTTCGACTTGATTGATGAACACTTGATCCGGGTCCAGTCCGTGACCCTGAAGGCTGTCGGTCAGGCGCAGGCGGACCGAATGGATGAACTGCTCGTAAGCTCCGGCTTGAGTCATGTCGCTGTCTCCTGGCAAAGCGTGCAGTCTTCGCGGCACCGCGCCGCGAATCCAAGGTTCTGCACGCCCGGCCATTGAACTGCCTGGCCCTGCACCATGATCGCTAACTAACTACCGCCCGCCTATTTGCCCTCTTCAAGCTCTCGCCCGCTGGCATCGATCACCTTGGTCGATGGGTAGCGATACGACGCGTAGCGCACCACCAGAATGGCGAACGCCAGCAGCAGGATGCCCCCGCACAGATACAGCAGCCCCACATCGGGCGCCTTGTGGTGCGAGACGTCGCCGATCAGCAAGCGGGTCAGCGCGGTGATCGCCACGTACAGCAGGAAGCGGATCGGCATGTGGTTGGTCTTGAAGTAGATACCCACCATGGCGCCCAGCTCCAGGTAGATGAACAGCAGCAGGATGTCGTCGACATTCACGCTACCCTTGTCGAGCATCTCGAAGAAGGTCACGACCGCGGCCCAGGCGGTGATGCCGCCAATGCCGAACAAGGCCAGGTAATGGAAGGACTCCACGCACAGATTGCCGAGCGAGTCGGCCGAACCGTGCAGGCCCTTGCGCAGCTTTTCTGCCCATTTGATGTTCAAGTTTCCTACTCCCCGATACGACATGAAGGATGATGCGCCATCGAAGTGACGGCTTTTGTGTCATGCAGTTAAAGGGCCAGGCCCTCTCGTGAGAAGGCGACCGATTGCCGCAAGGCACGTGGCGGCTGCGCTGTGAGGGGGCCGAAGGCAGAGAAATCATCAACCGCGGCTTGCAGGCGGGGTACGAATCCGGAATACTGTATATAAATACAGCTAAACACTGACCAACCCGCAATAAAGGCACATGAGGTGATGAATGGCCGTCGAAGTGGTATACCGCAGCAGCCGCGACCCGGAGCGCTTGTTCATGGATAAGGCCGAAGCAGACCGTCACGACAAGATGCTCGAACTGGCCGAACGGCTGGCCGAGGTATTGCAAAAAGCCGTACCTTCGCTGAGCGAACAGCAGGTTGAGGAAGCCGGTATCTATATGGCGAAGAACCGTGACGTGTTCGCGCGGGCGTTCAAGAGCCAGCCCGATGCACTGGCCGAACTGCTCGATGGCGGATCGGCAGACTGACGCTGTTCAACCGTACAACAGGCGTTCGGCCAGCATCTGCGCCACGCGGGCAGGGGAGCGGTGTTCCGCCTGGGCATGGGCGAACACCTCGGTGAGCCGCAGGGGAATGCGTGCAAGGTGCGCGGTGATGATGCCGATGTCCTCGCCACGGTGCTTGAGCGCCACGTAGATGAGCCCGCCCGCATTGATCACGTAGTCCGGTGCGTACAGGATGCCGCGGCTTTCCAGCTGGTCGGCAACCTGCAGCGTGGTCAGCTGGTTGTTGGCTGCCCCCGCGACTGCCGCGCAGCGCAGCTGCATCGCGCTCTGGCCGGTCAGCACCGGGCCCACCCCGCAAGGCGCGAAGATATCGCACGGCGTGCTGATCAAGGCCTCATTGGCCACCGGGTGAGCATTGAACTGCTGCATCGCCAGCTGTACCCGCCCTGGGTCATGGTCGCTGACCAACAGCTCGGCGCCTGCCGCGTGCAACTGTTCGGCCAGGGCATAGCCGACATTGCCCAGGCCTTGCACCGCCACCCGCAGGCCTTCGAGGTTGTCACTGCCCAGCCGCGCCATGGACGTGGCACGGATGCCGGCGAATACGCCCATGGCCGCATGCGGCGAGGGATCGCCGGAGGCGGTCGTGCTGGTGACATGCTGGGTGGACTGGGCGATGCAGTCCATGTCCAGCGTTGAGGTGCCGCTGTCCACGGCAGTGATGAAGCGCCCCTGCAAGGTGTCGACGAAGCGCCCGAACGCTTCGAACAGCGCCGCGCGGTTCTCCACATGGGGGTTGCGGATGATCACCGCCTTGCCGCCACCATATGCCAAGCCCGCAAGCGCGGCCTTGTAGCTCATGCCTTGGGCCAGGCTGATGGCGTCGGTCACGGCGCTGGCATCATCAGCGTATGGCAGGTAGCGGCAGCCACCCATGGCAGGGCCCAGGTGCTCACTGTGGATCGCCACCACGGCCTTGAGGCCGGTGGGCGGGTCTGTCCACAGGTGGATGGATTGGGTGCGGGTGCTTTGCATGAGCGCGAACATCGACGGGCTCCCCCGATGAGTCTCTCCTCAGTATAGGCACGGCCGGGGAAGACGCCCGGCCTTGAAGGGACCACTGGACGAAAACCCGCGCCCAAGCTACAACAAAAGCTAGAGCGGAGATTCCCCCATGAACCCACGTCAAGCCTGTCTGGCCTGCCTGGAAAGCGAGCCTGTAAATCTGCTGGAAGCTGCCCTCTGGATTGCAGCCGAGCATGATCACAGTGTCGATATCTCCGCCTGCCTTGCCCGGGTCCAGGAACTGCAGCAAGCCATAAGCGCTGCCCTGCCGATGCTGCCCCTGGCCGAGCTGGCCCAGCCGTTGCTGCGCCAACTCAACGCCTTGGGATTCCAACAGGATGAATACCATCCGCTGCGCCCTCAAGCCGCGTTGCTGGACAAAGTGCTCCTGCGCCGCCGAGGCCAGCCCCTTGCCTTGGCCATCCTGGTGATGGACCTTGCCCGGCGCCTGTCCATTGCGCTGGAAGGCGTCAATTTTCCTGGTCATTTCTTGCTGCGGGTGCCCGGGGCCGACCACTTGCTCGACCCTTGCGGCGGACGCAGGCTTTATCCCAGCGACTGTCGGGAACTGCTCGGCCGGCAATTTGGCCCGCAGATCCAGCTGAGCGCCGAGCACTTGCATACCGCGAGCCCCAGGCAGATGCTCCAGCGGCTGTCGCGCAACCTGCGTCAGCTGCATTCGAGCAATGACAACGACCTGGCCGCGCTGATCGACGCCGAGCGGGTGATGCAACTCGGGCCAGTGGTCGTCAGCGACTACCTGGCCCGTGCCACCCTGTACCAGCACCTGGACTGCCCGCAGGCCGAGCGCTTCGATCTCGAGCATGCGCTGCTGCTGACAGAGGACCCGATCCAGCGACTGCGCCTGAGCGAGCGCCTTGGCAAGCTACCGGCGCCGACCCGCTCGGTTCACTGAGCTGGCGTATCAGGCTGGCGCGCCGGGTGTGCCTGGATGAACGCGGGATGCTGCGCGGCCAGTGCTGCCACGCGGCGGATACGTGGATAGCTACCCAGGTCGATACTGAAACGCTCGGCGGCGTAGAGTTGTGGAATCAAGTACAGGTCGGCCAGCCCCGGCCAGTCACCGAAGCAGTAGCCCTGATCGCCGATCAACTGTTCCACCGCGCCCAGTCCCTGGCTGATCCAGTGGGCTGTCCACAGACTTACCTGGACCTCGTCGTGCCCCAGCTGACGCAGCTGGTTGAGCACGCTCACGTTGTGCAGCGGATGGATGTCACAAGCGATCAGCGCCGCCACGCCGCGCACCGCGGCGCGCTGTCCGGCATCCGCTGGCAGCAGCGCGGGCTGTGGATAAGCCTCTTCCAGGTACTCGATGATAGCGGGTGACTGCACCAACAGCGTGCGGCTGTCAGTGCGCAGCGCAGGCACCCGTCCCTGCGGATTGATGGCCAGGTAATCGGCACCGCGCTGCTCGCCCTTGAGCAGGTTGACCGGCACTGCCCGGTAATCCAGTCCCTTGAGCGCCAGGGCAATCCTCACCCGGTAGGAAGACGTGGAACGGTAGTAGCTGAAGAGCTCCATCGCCCTGCCCTCTCAATGTGCCGGACGGATGATGCCGCGGCATTCGCCGAAGCCGATGCTGGCCACGCCGTCGCGCGTGCAACGGGCACGCAGGACGACCTCGTCACCGTCCTCAAGGAACCTGCGCACCTCGCCACTGGCCAGTTCGACCGGCAGCTTGCCGCCTTCGGTGATCTCCAGCAGGCTGCCGCAGGCCTCTGTTCCGGCGCCCGACAACGTGCCCGTACCGAACAGGTCACCCGGTTGCAGCTGGCAGCCATTGACGCTGTGGTGGGCCACCAGCTGGGCCGCGGTCCAGTACATGCTGCGGGTATTGCTCAGGGTCAAGCGGTGGGCGGGCAAACCCTGTTCGCGCATGCGCTCGGTGAGCAGCAGCACTTCGAGCTCGATGTCGAACGCGCCGCTGGCCTGGTCACGGGCGTCGAACAGGTATGCCAGCGGTTGTGGGTCACCTTCGGGTCGAGCGGGCTGGGCGCAGCGGAACGGCTCCAGGGCCTCGGCCGTCACCACCCACGGCGAGACGCTGGTGATGAAGCTCTTGGACAGGAACGGCCCGAGCGGCTGGTATTCCCAGGCCTGGATATCGCGCGCCGACCAATCGTTGAGCAGGCACAGCCCCGCAATGTGCTCGCCCGCCTCGGCCACGGGAATGCTGTCGCCCATTTCGTTGCCCTGGCCGATCCAGATGCCGAGCTCAAGCTCATAGTCCAGCCGTGCGCACGGACCGAACGTCGGTTCGGTCTGCCCCGCCGGCAGCGTCTGGCCCTTGGGCCTGCGTACGTCGGTGCCCGAGGGGCGCAGGGTCGAGGCGCGGCCGTGGTAGCCGATCGGCACATACTTGTAGTTGGGCAGCAAGGGGTTGTCCGGGCGGAACAGCTTGCCAACGTTGGTGGCGTGCTGGATGCCGACGTAGAAGTCGGTGTAGTCGCCGACGCGCGCCGGCAGGTGCATCTGGCAGTCGCTGGCCGGATACAGCGCAGGCCTGAGCGCGGCCTGGTGCTCGCTGGTTTCGCCGAGCAGTACCAGCAACCGTTCGCGCAGGGCGACGCGGGCTTCACGTCCCAGGGCGAAAAAGTCATTGAGGGCGCCGCCGCGGGTCGCTTGCACCGCACGCTTCGCCTGGCCGTCGAACAACCCGGAATCGAGCACCGCTTCAAGGTCGAGGACGGCATCTCCGATGGCCACGCCGCAGCGCCGCGCTTCACCCGGGCGGCTGAAGATGCCGAGGGGCAGGTTCTGCAGCGGAAAGTCAGCGTGGCCGTTGGCGTGTTCGACCCAGCTGCGGACAGTGGCGGTCTGGTTCATGGATCAGCTCCGGTTCGGGTTGAAGGTGCTCGGCAGGGTCGCCCAGCAGCTGTCGTAATCGGCCTGCAGTTGCGGGCAGTCAAGGGCATGGCGGCTTGGACGCAGCACCTGGCTGGTCTCGAACATGAAGGCCATGGTGTCGTCGATCCTGTGCGGTGCGAGCTCTGCGGCGATCGCCCGGCTGCAGGTCTCCGCGTCCGGCCCGTGGGCGCTCATGCAACTGTGCAACGACGCGCCGCCCGGCAGGAATCCTTCGGCCTTGGCGTCGTAGGCGCCGTGGATCAGGCCCATGAATTCGTTCATCAGATTGCGGTGGAACCACGGCGGGCGGAAGGTGTTTTCGGCCACCATCCAGCGCGGCGGGAAAATCACGAAATCGAGATTGGCCATGCCCGGCACGCTGGTTGGCGAGGTGAGCACGGTAAAGATCGACGGGTCCGGGTGATCGAAGCTGACGGTGCCCAGGGTGTTGAAACGGCGAAGGTCATATTTGTACGGCACGTTGTTGCCATGCCAGGCCACCACGTCCAGCGGCGAGTGCTGCAGCTCGCAGCCCCACAGCTCACCGAGAAACTTCTGCACCAGCTGTACCGGGGCGTCGGTTTCTTCATAACGCGCTACGGGTGCAAGGAAGTCGCGCGCGTTGGCCAGGCCATTGCTGCCGATCGGGCCGAGGTCCGGCAGGCGCAGCGGGGCGCCGTGGTTTTCGGCGATGTAGCCACGTGCCTCGCCGTCGAGCAACTCGACGCGGAATTTCAGGCCACGCGGGAGCACGGCGATTTCCAGCGGCTCGACTTCCAGCACGCCCAACTCGGTCGCGATGCGCAGGCGGCCTTGCTGGGGTACCAGCAACAGCTCACCGTCGGCGTTGAAGAACACCCGCTCCATCGAGCGATTGGCGCAATAGGTGAAGACGCTGATCCCGGCCGGCTTCTCGGGCGAGGCATTGGCCGCCATGGCCACCCACCCGCCGATGAAATCGGTTGGCTCGGTTGGCATGGGTTGTGGGCTCCAGCGCAGACGGTTGGGCGTGACCGCGCCCAACGGACCGCCAGCCAGCTGCTGCTCCAGGCGCTCGAAGCGCGGGTGCAATGCCGAGGGACGAATGCGGTAGAGCCAGGTGCGGCGGACTTCGCTGCGGGGCACGGTGAAGGCTGTGCCCGAAAACAGCTCGGCATAAAGACCGTAGGGCGCCTTCTGCGGTGAGTTCTGCCCAACCGGCAAGGCGCCAGGCAAGGCTTCGCTGGAAAACTCGTTGCCAAATCCGCTCTGGTAGGTGACGAGGGACATGTCGCGGTTCATCTGCGCCTCCGGGAGGTCTGCATTGTTTTTATCGTAATCAGATTACGAATAACGTAATTTGATTGCCAGGGTGCGTCAAGCTATAAAGACGCCCACTCGATTCCAGGATGCCTACCCCATGGCCAAGGCCAGCTCACCCACCGACAACGGCAAGCAGAAGGTTCGCTCGGCGGAGGTCGGTACCGATATCCTCAAGGCCTTGGCCCAGCTCTCGCCTTCCACCTCGCTGTCACGCCTGGCAGAGCATGTCGACATGCCGGCGAGCAAGGTCCACCGCTACCTGCAAGCGCTGATTGCCAGCGGGTTCGCCGAGCAGAACCCGGCCACCAACCACTACGCACTGGGCCGCGAGGCCTTGCGCGTCGGGCTGGCGGCGCTGGGCGGGATGGACGTGCTGAAGGTGGGCGCGCTGCCGCTGTCACAACTGCGGGACGACATCAACGAGAGCTGCTTCATCGCGGTCTGGGGCAACCTGGGGGCGACGGTGGTGAGCATCGAGCCTGCGGTGCGTGCGGTTACAGTGGTGACACAGATCGGCTCGGTGCTGCCCCTGCTGAGCTCGTCCACCGGCCTGGTGTTCGCCGCCTACCTGCCGCAGCGCGAAACCGTGGAGCTGCGCGATGCCGAGCTGGCGCAACTGGGGCAGACCGCCGAGCACTATGCGCCGCTGTTGGCCGGCATCCGCGAGCGGGGCCTGCACCATGTGCATGGCTTGCTGATGCCTGGCGTGGACGCCTTGTCGGCACCTGTATTCAACGCCATGGGCCAGGTAGCGGCGGTGATGACCGTGGTGGGGCCCACCTCGATCTTCCATGCCGACGAACAGGGCCCTGCCGCCGAATGCCTGCTGGCCGCAGCGCGCGCCACCAGCTGGCGCATGGGTTACGAGGCGCCCTGACGATACTGTTACCCCACCGGTAAAAGTGATTGTCACAAGCGGGTATTTTTCCTTCAGGATCAAGCCCTTATTCTGAACTCACTGGCACGGCACGAAAGCACTCCCCCGCTCTTCGGGCCTTGCAAGGTTCACCGACGTTGATTTTGAAGCTCCTTGATCTAACGTCTCAGTTGGCCGCTGCGTTTGCAGCGGCCTTTTTTATGGGCGATCGCAACGTACGACCATTCAGCCCAACGGATACTTGCCCAGATTCGCCATCATCTCCTGCAGCGCTTCCAGGCTGTCCCGTGGATGCACTGCGTCGGTGAAGTCCGAAATCTGCCGCCACCGGTCAGCCACCTGCTCCGGGGTGAAGCCTTCGCGTGGGTCGAAGCCGACGCCCAGGCTGCGCTCCCAGCGCACCTTGCCGATCCAGCCGCCGCCCACTTCGAAGAGCTCGCCGCTGTCCTGGCATTGTTCGCTGCCCAGAAACACCACCAACGGGCTGATCAGTTCAGGCTTGAGACGTTCGAACACGTGCTGCGGGATCAGGCCCTCGGTCATGCGGGTGCCGCCGGTGGGGGCGATGGCGTTGACCAGGACGCCATGCTTGCGCCCTTCAAGGGCGAGGGTGCGGGTCAGGCCATAGAGACCGAGCTTGGCCATGGCGTAGTTGGACTGGCCGAAGTTGCCATAGATGCCAGAGGTCGAGGCGGTGAAGATCACCCGTCCCCAGCCCTGCTCGCGCAGATGAGGCCAGGCGGCGCGGGTCACCTTGTAGGCGCCTTCGACGTGCACCCGGTAAACCAGGTCCCAATCGCTGTCATCCATCTTGTGGAAGGTCTTGTCACGCAGGATGCCCGCGTTGTTCACCACCACGTCGACGCGCCCGAACTCATCCAGGGCCTGCTCGACGATGCGCTGGCCGTCGGTGACCGAATCATGGTTGGACACCGCGCTGCCACCCGCCTCGCGTATCTCGGCCACTACGCGGTCGGCCGCCGAGGCGTTGGCGCCTTCGCCGCAGGTCGAGCCGCCCAGGTCGTTGACGACTACCCTGGCGCCCCGCGAGGCAAACAGCAGCGCATGGGCACGGCCAAGGCCGCCCCCGGCACCGGTGACAATGACCACTTTATCTTGCAGATCTACCGGCTCGCTCATGCTCAAGGGCTCCAGGCAAAGGACGGGAACAACGAGTGTCCGCCAGCAGTGTGCGGCGGACAATCAAGCGCACTCAGTCTGAATGCCGCTCGATAAGGCCAGGCGATGATCGCCTGCTCATGACCAGGCGACCTTCTGCGGGACATAGCTCAAGGGCTGTTCACGAAACGCAAGGTAATGCCGCAACACCTGTACCGGTGCCTCGGTATGCGGGTAGTGGCCGATGCCTTGCAACGGCACCGTGTCGGCATCGGGCACCAGTTGCCGGTAGCGCTCGAGCATGTGCGCCCCGGACAGCGGGTCGACCACGCCATTGATCAGTCGCAGCGGCACCCCCTCCCGGCGCAGCGCGCCCACCCAGCGCTCGCGATGCCTGCTGCGCTCAGGCAGGTAGCCGATCAGCTTGTGCAGCACGCGGGTGCCGCGGTTGGAAACCAGCAGGCTCCAGTAGTCATCCAGCGCGCTTTCGCTGGGGTGGGTGCAGGGTCCATAGACCTGGGAAACATTGCGCACCAGGTCATCGCGCCCGAACGAGCGCCCGACCAGCCAGCCAAGTGGGCTGAGGAGCAGTTTCTGGATCAGCAGCGGCTGTGAACTTTCGGGAAACAGGCCGCTGTTGAGGAACACACAGCTGGCCACATCGGCGCGCCTCTCGTGGTGCCGCGCCAGCAATTCCTGGGCGACGCTGCCGCCGTAGTCATGGGCCAGCAGATGGACTGGCTGGTTGATGCCCAGATGCGCGAGCAGCGCCTGTTGCAGATCGGCCTGTTCCAGCAGGCTGTAGTGGTGATCGAGCGGCTTGGCGGAATCACCGAAGCCCAGCATGTCGCAGGCAATCACCCGAAAACGCTGGGCCAATGGCGCCCACAGGTAATGCCAATCCCAGCTGGCGGTAGGAAAACCGTGAAGCAACAGCAAAGGCTCTCCCTGCCCTGCCGTCCAGTAACGAATGCTCTGGCCCCGGAAAGCAAAATTCTGACCCCGGGTACGCCAGACGCACAATGGAATTTCGGCCAAAGGCATCAGAGTAGTCCCGGTGGTGGGTAAACATGGGAATCAAGCAAGGCTAGGGCTGCGGTCATTGCATACACCTCGGCACATACGTGTGCTCTCTCTTGGTGTTTCCAGTCTAGACAGCAGCGGGACAGCAGAGCATCGCCTTGGCAGCCAGCTTGATGGCCGTGCGAGTCAGGCGTTGGATGGTGGTGCTGTGGGAGCCGCGTCAGGGCACCCACAGCACCACCATCACGACCGGGGGATCAGGTCTTCAGGGCGCTGGCGAACTCGGCCAGCCAAGGCTCGGCGTCGGTTTCGGGGGTTACGGTCTCGCTGGCGTCCAGGCGCAGCATCGGCTGCACTTCACGCACGCCCAGCTCGGCGAACAGCTCTCGCAGCTGCTCGCCGCCACCGCAGTACGTATCGCCATAGCTGGAGTCACCGAGGGCGATCACCGCGCCCGGCAAGCCGCGCCATTGGGCAGGCAGCACATCGCGGATGCCGCTGAACAGCGGCATGAGGTTGTCGGGCAGTTCGCCCATGCCGGTGGTCGAGGTCACCGCCAGAAAAGCCTCGGGGGCAAATCCTTGCACGTCCTCCACGGTGGCGCGTACGGCGTGCCAGGCTTCTAGGCCGGCCGTCTTGAGGAGTGCTTCGGCGTGGCGCGCTACTTCTTCGGCGGTGCCATACACGGAGCCGGAAAGAATGACGACTTTCATCAGAGGATTCCGATACTGAGTAAAAACGTAGGATACTAGCACCCGTCAGTGGCAAAAGGCCGTGTCTGCGGTCTTCAATACCAACGTCTCCTCAACGATGACCCGCACATGATCAACGCGCAATTGCTGCAATCCATGGTCGATGCCTCGAACGACGGCATTGTGGTCGCCGAACTGGAAGGCGATGACATCATCCTCATTTATGTCAACGAAGCCTTCGAGCGCCTGACCGGCTACGGGGCGAGCGAGATCCTTTACCAGGACTGCCGTTTCCTCCAGGGCGACGACCGCGATCAACTGGCCCGCTTCCGCATCCAGCGGGCCTTGGCCGAGGGCAAGCCTTGCCGGGAGGTGCTGCGCAACTACCGCAAGGATGGCAGCGCCTTCTGGAACGAGCTGTCGATCACGCCGGTTCGCCATGCTGCCGACCTGCGCACCTACTTCATCGGTATCCAGAAGGATGTCACCCGCCAGGTAGAGCTGGAGCGTGAGCTGGCAGAAGCCCGCACCCGTCTCGCGGAATTCGAAAGCGGCTCTCGCACTGCGCAATCGTCGCAGCCATTGCGGTGAGCAATCACCCCCACCGATCGTCACTCTAGAGTTCGACCATGCAAGCTGATGCCCTTCTCAACCAGGACGAGCTGGACTTCATCCAGAACATGCAGCATTCGCCACAACTGAACCTGGCCGACCCGATGTCGACCTTGCTGGTCAATGGAGACCGCCAGCTCAAGGATCTGCTGACCCGCCTGGTAGCCAATGAACAGGTGACCTTGCAGGCGCAGTACAACAACCAGCAACTGAGCTTTCCGCTGCAACTGGTCGAAGACGAGTTCCACGCCTTGCATCTGCAACTGGGGTCACCCGACATCTTCGAGGACGGACCCACCCTTCGCCCGTGGCGTCTGTCGCTGGAAACCCCAGCGCCACTGCTCGATGACCGGGGCAAGCCCAGTGGGCTCTGGGTGCGTGACATTTCCTTCAAGGGTGTGCTGCTGGAGCTGCGCGGCATGGATCAAGCGCCGTCTGACTTCAGCCTCAGCTTTGCCCCCGAAGGCATGCCGTCGATCAGGGTCCAGGGCGTATTGCGCCGCAGTATCGGCCCGCACCTGGCAGCCTACGACCTGAGCCGCACCCTGCCCGAAGAAACCGAATCCCTGCGCGAGTTCATTCTCCAGGCCCATCGCCTGGCTCACCCAGCGCTGCACGCTCAGGTATCGAAGTGACCGGCCAGGCTCTGCTGCAAGCGACGGCGGATCTGTCCTGCGCCAGCGCCAAGGCATCCTACCTGGGTGCCGGCCAGGCTCTTGTGGGCCATCTCGGCTGTCTCGCCAGCCAGCAGTAGCGGGCAATCCAGCGACAGCACCAGGCGCGACAAGCGCCGCCCCAGTCCGGCGGTTGGCGGGCGATTGGCAAACAGCACCAGCGCTGCGGGCGACAGGCGCTCGCACACCAGCGCCAGCTCATCCAGCGGCTGTCCTGGCGCCAGCACGGTCACGCTCACCTCGTCACTGCCCAGCAGAAGTCCCGCAACCAGCAGCTCAAGCTCGGGCACATGCTCGTCCAGCGGTGCCAGCACCACACGCTTGGCCTGGGTATCACGCGCCAGGTGCAGGCGCTGCAACACGCGTGCACGCAGGAAGTGATCAAGAAACAGCCATTCGCTGGTCTGCCCGAATCCGGCGCGCTCACGGCGCAAGGCAACCCAGACGGGCATGAACACCGCCTCGAACACCTGCGCCAGCGTATGGCTGGCAAATACCAGGCCGTAGAGCTGTTCAAGGCGCGTGCAGTCGAATGCGCGCACTGCTTCGCGCACCTGGGCCTGGCAGCGCGCATATTGCTCCGGACCGAGCGCCGACGCCCCACTGATATCCAGCGTACGGTCGCGGGCCAGAATCCGGCCCACCTTGCTCACGGCAACCCCACGGTCAAGCCAGCCGAGAATGCTGTGTACGTCATCGATATCGGATTGCGAGTACAGCCTGTGCCCGCTTTCGGTGCGTTTTGGCTGGATCAGCCCATATCGGCGCTCCCAGGCGCGCAGCGTGACCGGGTTGACGCCCGTCAGGCGAGCGACTTCACGGATCGGAAACAGCAGTTCATGGTCAAGATCGCCGACGACGAGTGACGCGGCAGCCTGTTCGTTCATTGGCAGAAACCCGGGTTGGCCTTGTACGAATCGGCATTCTACGCCGGAAATCCCGAACCCGGCATGACAACGGTCGGCGGGCGTTCATCCGTTGGCCCTTGCAGGCCGCGAAATAACCGCCATAATCCGCGCCCGATTCTTGCATGCATGCCAACGCCGCCCACCACCCCGGGCGGCGTATCAGGGGCAGGCTACCCGCCTTGCCCCCGTTGCCAGGAGATACACGATGTCTACCCCACCCGTGACCATGATGGTTTCGCGCCGCGCCGCCCATGGCCGTTACCAGGAGCTGTTGTCCTGGCTGCATGAAGGCGAGCAGCTGGCCACCGACTTTCCCGGCTACCTCGGCTCGGGCATCCTCGCACCGCCCGCCGGAGGCGACGAGTTTCAGATCATCTTCCGCTTCACCAGCGAACAGACCCTTCACGCCTGGGAGCATTCGGCCTCGCGCCGCACGTGGCTGCAACGGGGCAACGGCTTGTTCGAGCGTCCGCACGAACAGCGGGTCAGCAGCCTCGATGGCTGGTTCGGCACACCGCTGGTACAGCGTCCGCCGCGCTGGAAGCAGGCCGTGGCCATCTGGCTGGCGTTCTTTCCGGTGTCGGTGCTGTTCAATGTGCTGTTCGGCCACTGGCTGGGCACGCTGGACCTGGTGCCGCGCATACTGCTCAGCACCCTGGGACTGACGCCCCTGATGGTGTACCTGTTCATCCCGCTGTCCACCCGTCTGCTGGCGCCTTGGCTCAACGCCAGCCCGGTCACGGGCGAGGTCAACGCGCGCGGGCTGCGCAGCCGCTGAGCAGGGGCGCGCAAGGCGGTGCAGTTCGGGTATGCTTTGGGCATTCACGACCAGCCGTATAAGTTGACCGTCCGAACATGAACAGCCCAATTCTCGTTACCGGTGCCAGCCAGCGTGTCGGGCTGGCCCTGGCCCTCGAACTGGCACAGGCCGGCCATACGGTGGTCAGCGCCAGCCGCAGCGCCAGTGCGCATGCGCCACACCCGAACATCATCCCGTTCCAGGCCGACTTGTGCCGGGAGGCTGACCGCCTGGCCCTGATCGACCATCTGCAGCGCAAATACGACGGCCTGCGGGCGATCATCCACAACGCTTCGCTGTGGCTCGATGATGGCCTGGGCAACCTGGACACCATGTTCCGCCTGCACGTCGAGGCCCCCTACCACCTCAACCTGGCACTAGGCGAACAGCTGGCCCGCGTGGAAAAGGCCGACATCATCCACATCTGCGACGAGACCTCCTCGCGTGGCAGCAAAAGCCATATCGGTTACGCCGCCACCAAGGCCGCCTTGCAGAACATGGTGCTGTCGTTCGCCGAAAAGTACGCGCCCACGGTTCGGGTCAACGGTATCCTGCCTGGCCTGCTGATCTTCAAGGAAGACGGTGACCAGGCCTACCGCGAACAGGCGCTGAAAAAAGCCTTGCTGGAGTTCGAGCCCGGCGCCCGTCCGCTGATCGAGGCGGTGATGTTCCTGCTCGAAAGCCAGTACAGCACCGGCAGCCAGGTGGTCATCAACGGCGGCCGCCATCTGAAGAACCGCATTGCCTGAGGGAAACCCATGACCCCGCAACAACAACTCGAACTCGAAGCCGCCGCGTTCCGGCGCCTGGTCGACCATCTGCGCAACCGTACCGATGTGCAGAACATCGACCTGATGAACCTCTCCGGTTTCTGCCGCAACTGCCTGTCCAAGTGGTACAAGGCTGCGGCCGATGACCGGCAGATCGACGTCAGCCTGGATGACGCCCGCGAAGCGGTGTACGGCATGCCCTACGCCGAGTGGAAAGCCCAATACCAGAAAGAAGCCAGCGCCGAGCAGCAAGCGGCGTTCGACCAAGGAAAACCTCGTGTCTGATCTCGATACCCTGCGCAACAGCCTCGCCAGCGGCGAACACCTCTTTGCCGACACCCTGGCATTCATTGCCAGGCACTACAGCTACCAGCCCCAGGCCTTCAACAATGGCGGCGTGGAAAACGCCGCCGGGCAAAACGAAGGTTCCTGCAAGACCTTGGGCATGGCCCTGCTTGAAGGCCTGAGCGACCAGCAAGCGTTGCTGGCCTTTGGTGAGCACTACCGTAGCGTCGTGGCGACACCTGAAGGCACTGACCACGGCAATATCCGCGCCCTCATCGCCCATGGCCTGGCCGGCGTGAAGTTTGCGCAGCAGCCGCTTCAGCGGCTTGGCTAGGAGACCCGCGGATCCGCCGAGGCGGTGGCCATCGGCGGGAAGTGGGCGAAACAAGGCAAGGGGTATGGCTCAGGCCGCCCCTTCTGGAGTGGGCACTCCGCGCAGCGCACGTTCCTTGCGCAGCACGTCGAGACGCGAGCCGTGATAGCGGGTTTCGCGGAAGAACTTCCAGCGGCCGAACAGGCCATAGACGTGGGTCACGCGCCCCTGCTCGTGATACCCCATGCGCAAGTGCAGCTTCATCGCCGGCACGTTGTGGGTCTCGACGACATCCACCACCTTGTTGCAGCCCTTGGCGCGCATGGTTTCCCACAGAGCGATCTGTGCATCGGCCGAAAGCCGGCTGCCGAAGAATCGGCGAATCATCTCTCCACCAAACTCGAAGAACTCGCCAGGCTTCACCGGGAAGGTGCAGCCGTAGTAATGGCGGTCATGGTAGTCGCGCACGCTTGCCCAGATGAAGGCAATCGCATCGCCCTGCTCGTCCAGGTACATGTGTCCGGTGTGGCCTTCGGCGGCCAGCTCGCGCATGGTTTCGACCCGATCACCGAAGTGCCGGGCGAACGCATCGGCATTCTGCGTGGTGATGTCGACTCGTTTTACGGGGGGATGGTCCCTGAGGGCATGAGGCCCTACCGGAGTGACCAGATCGCGCTCCATCCAGAGCAATTCCCAATGGAAGAACACGTAGCGTTCGACGAAAGTGTCGAAGGTTCGACGCAGGCCTTTTTGCCTGAGTCTTTCTTGTATTTTTTTCAGTTTACCCATACTGCCTCCCAAGCCATGGCGAAGTTGCCAAGCCAATAAGAGCGGTATAGATCAGGGCCAGCGTAGCATGGCAATGCGCCAGCGAAAAAATTGTTACAAGCCGTTAACAGTAGGGAAGCAGGACCGTGCAGTCACTAAAAAGGCCTGCACGGTCATAGACTTACTTACAGTTCAATGCAGTCGAACCGTACGTCGGTTGCAACGTCTTCGTCATAATTGACGTCGCTGCGCTCGAAACCGAACAGATTAAGGAACTCGCGCTTGTAGCCCTTGTAGTCGGTCAGCTCGAACAGATTCTCGGTGGTCACCTGTGGCCACAGGGCCTTGCAGGCATCCTGCACGTCATCGCGCAGTTCCCAATCGTCCAGGCGCAGACGGCCTTCCTCGTCAACCTCGGCTGGGGCGCCGTCCTCACGGAACAGGCGATCGCGGAACAGGCGGTTGAGCTGGTCGCCGGTGCCTTCATGAACCGCCTTCTCTTTCATGATCTTGAAGACCATGGACAGGTACAGCGGCATCACCGGGATGGCCGAGCTGGCCTGGGTGACCACGGACTTGAGCACCGCTACGTTGGCGCCGCCGCCGACTTTCTGGTCCAGGCGCTTGGCGGTTTCGTCCAGGTCCTGCTTGGCCTTGCCCAGGGCGCCGTGCCAGTAGATCGGCCAGGTGATTTCGGTACCGATGTAGCTGAAGGCCACGGTGCGCGCCTTGTCAGCCAGCACGCCGGCATCCGACAGGGCATCGATCCACAGCTGCCAGTCCTGGCCACCCATGACGGTGATGGTGTCGGCGATTTCCTGCTCGGATGCAGGCTCGATCGACGCCTCGATGATGGTGTCCTTGTTGGTGTCGATCGCGGTCGACTTGTACGGCTGGCCGATCGGCTTGAGCGCCGAGCGCACCAGTTCACCGGTCTGCGGCAGCTTGCGCACGGGGGACGCCAGCGAGTAGATGACCAGATCGACCTGGCCGCCCATTTCGTTCTTGATCAGCTCGATGACCTTGGCGCGGGCTTCGTCCGAGAAGGCATCACCGTTGATCGACTTGCTGTACAGGCCTTCGGCCTTGGCGAACTTGTCGAAGGCGGCGGCGTTGTACCAGCCGGCGGTGCCTGGCTTGGTCTCGGTGCCGGGTTTTTCGAAGAACACGCCCAGGGTGTCGGCCTTGAAGCCGAAAGCAGCGGTGATGCGCGCCGCCAGGCCGTAGCCGCTGGAAGCACCGATCACCAGGACCTTCTTCGGCCCATCCTCGCGCACGCCCAGCTTGCGGGTGGCTTCGATCTGGTCACGGACATTGAGCTCACAGCCTTTCGGGTGAGTCGTGGTGCAGATGAAACCGCGGACTTTAGGATGAATGATGGCCAATGTCTGTACCTCTTCAGGTGTTTAGGCAGGGCACGCGCGCCGTGGCTGGCGGTGTACCGTTGAATAGAGGGTGAGACTACACCCGCACGCTATCGGACACATCTTAAGGGTTGCGGACGGGCTTCAAAAGCCGCACCGGCTCAGGGAGGCGGGTCTTTTTCAGACAGGCGACGCCGTCCTGTCAGCATCGACAGCGGCAGGTTCTCGCGCAAGCGCAGGCTTTCGACGATGGCCGCCAGCACATGCACGCAGACCAGCGTCAGCAACGCATTGGCGAAAAACGCGTGCAGGTCCATCGGCCAGTCGGCGCCCCAGAGTGCGTCCACTTCCTGCGACAGCCAGCCGGTCAGGCCAAGCCCGGCGACGCAGCTCATCATCAGCAGCATCACCAGCGCACCTACGGGCGTGTGTCCCAGACGATGATAGGGTTGGCCACGGACCAGCGCCCGCCCATGGGCCAGCAGGCGCATCGACGTCGGCCAGAAGTCAGACCAGCGCGCACTGGGCGGCCCGACAAAGCCCCATGCCAGCCGCACCACCAGGCAGGCGAATGCGTAGTAGCCCAGCCACTGGTGCCAGTCGTCCCCTTCCTCGTTGAAAAAATAATTCGAGAAGAACACCACCGCCAGGGACCCGTGGCACACACGCAGCAGCGGGTCCCAGAGGCGCACCGTGGCGCCGGGCATCAGTCCTCGATCTCGGTCTTGACCGCCTTGCCGGTGACCGGGTCATGGTAGATCTCGACCTTGCGGCCATCCTTGTCGAAGCCGTAGATCTCGTAGCAGTTGCCCTTGGTGACCTTGAACTTGTTGATGCGGTAGCCCTGCTCCTTGAGCTTGGCCTGGAACTGCTCCGGGTCTTGCCAGGTACTGCGCTCGGCGGTGGTGCACTCAGTGGCAGCGACGGCGGCGGTGCTGCCGAGCAGCAGTGCGATGGCGATCAGGTTACGCATGGCGGAAACTCCGATGGGGTGACACGGTTTCACTGTAGCGGTCCATCGACGTTGTGCTACCCGCTTTTGCGCAGTCCGTCCGATCGAGTAATCTCGGCTGACCGCTACGGATAACGGTGAGCCCCATGCAAGTACGCGCGATCAGCCTCCATGACCTGGAGAGTTTCTACGACCTGTTTTGCGAAGTTAATGGCGAGGGGCTGTTCTCCTCGCGCGCCACGCCCCCACCCAAGCACGCCGTCGCCCGAGCGCTGGCGCAAGTCGTCGCGAATGACTGGCCGTTGTATGTGATCGAACAGGACGGCGTCATCCTCGCCTCGGCCGAGGCTTATCCGGAGAGTTTCTGCTGCAAGAGCGGGAGCCCGTTGATCGGGGTACTGGGCATGCAGGTGAAGCACGGCTACCGCCGCCGCGGGTACGGCGCGCTGCTGCTGCACGCCGTGATCGAGCACGGGAAGCGGCTGGGGTTCGAGGCGATCGAGCTGACGGTCCTCAAGTCCAATGCCGCAGCGCGGGCCTTGTATGACAAGGTCGGGTTCGCGTGGGTCGAGGACTTGTTGCCCTGCGTGTTGCCAAGTGGCCAGGAGGACCAGCTGGAGAAGATGCGGCTCGGACTTGCCCGCGATCCCGAACAAGGCCCGGGCTACCTGCAGGCGGTGTAGCGACGGGCCTCTGTCTTTGATGAGACCTGGCAAGGCAGCCCTACAGATACAGCAGGGCGTTCAAGCCTGCACCGGATCTGGACTGCCCCCAAAAAGTTGGACAGTTCTATGCTGCCGCCTGGGTCCTGTACTCGACAGGGCTCAGGCCATTGAGCCTCAGCTTGATGCGGTCATGGTTGTAGTAGTGGATGTACTCATCCAGGCCCGCTTTCAATTCATCAACACTCTCAAACCGCTTGAGGTAGAAAAATTCTGACTTGAGCGTGCCGAAGAAGCTTTCCATAGCTGCATTATCCAGGCAATTGCCTTTACGAGACATGCTTTGCTTCACCCCACAACTGCGCAGTTTTTGGCGATACTGAGCAGGGCCAATTAGGCTGCAGGTCGCTACAAGCCTTGATTGGGGTGCGGAGACAGAAACCAAATTTCGATGCTTTTGCCCAGAAAAATCGGAGATCGCTAGGAAAAACACCTGATTCTTATCCCTAATCTCCATGCACTTCTAAGGTCCTAGTCTTAGCTGTCAGCACTGATAGCGGTCTTTGATCACCCGGCCATAGTAGACACCCACTGATGGTGCATTCATCAACCCCTGATGCACCTCCGGTGGTACTTGGCAAAAATCGTATGTACGCCCTTGCTTAAAGGTGATCTTCATCCTCTGGGTGATAGCGTCGTAGCCAACAGCACTGATGGCAGAAGACCTAACCGGAACCATTTGCATCGCGTATTCCCTCGCTCGTGTACTGACCATGATGGCCATCAGGAACAGATAGCCGTGTCTGTTCCCCTAAAAACCGCGCCTTCCTCACGGTTTATCAAGTGGCTCAGGAATGAACCCTTGCTCTCGCAGCGCCTTGATCACTCCTCGAATCAAGTAGTTGTTGGAGAAGCCAATCGTGTACTGCCTCGAACCTGCGGTGACCGGAAGCAGCATGCCCTGCTCTACCAGCTTCTTGATCTGGTAAGTGCGCTGACCCGATGTGAGCTTGGGCAGCGCTTGAGCGATGTCGCCAGACCTCACTACTTTCAGCCTGATCGCGCAGGCAAGGATTTGCTCCTCGGCCTCGGTAATCCACGCTCGGCTACGTGCAAAGCTCACCGCCGGCGAAAGGATGCATTTAGTCAAATAGCCATAGTTGGTGAGCTTATCCACCTTCTCGAGCTCGTCACGAATGCCCTCTAGCACATAAATGCACCATGCCTCCAAGCCAGCCGAGGTACCGGTGTCGGCCTTCCCCAACATGGCGTAATACTTTTCCCGGTCGTTACAAAACACTGCGGTAGGGTTCAGTACTCTCCCGCCTACGTTCACGTTAAAGCCGTACTTCATCAACAATGCATATGTCAACAGCCGCACCACCCGCCCATTGCCGTTACCAAACGGGTGTATCCAGCCGAAGCGGTGATGCGCAAGCGCGACCTTCATCAGTGCGTATTTCGGTGAGTCGTCATGGTTGATGAAGCTGACAAGCTCCTGCATGTACTGGGACACCAGGACAGCATCCGGCGGAAGGTGATCCGACTGAGAGATTCTCACTGGCCCTGCCCGGTAGGCACCGGGGGTTTTGTCTCCTTCGCGCCTCAGATCAAGCACGGTCATGGCGTGCAGCTCTCGGATCGTATGCTCTGTCAGATCCACACCGGGCTTCATCAGCCCTTCGATGTAGTCTATGGCCTTTTCGATGTTGGCCACCTCTAGCAACTGATCGGTGCTTTCAGCCTTGCCTTCGACCTTGCTCTCGATGTAGTCCGCCAGCGTGGTATGGTTTCCCTCGATTCGCGCTGACCCCAAGCTCTCCAGCGTGTGGAAGATCGCTTTCAGCTGGAAGAACACCTGAGGTGGGGTGTCCCCTTCCAATCGCAGTCTACGCAGGAACTCCAGCTCGCTGAGCACGTCGACCAGAGGGGAGTCGAAGGACGGATTCAGCAGCTGAAGGTCGTGATGAGAAAACTTGGTCATCTTTGAACTATCTCTAAGCGGTGAACGCAACATCTCAAAAAAATTTCACTTTCCGCCTGTGGATACTGGGCGAAACAGGAATTGAGAATACGCAACATCTCTAACCCCGTCCAAGCACAAGTGAAAAAAGGCGGGGGAAAATTGGTATTGGGCATTACCACACACTTACCATAGGAGGCTTTCCAATTGCCAAGAATATATGCGTAAATCCGAATATACAGATGAACACATACAAAGGCCTACCATGCCCCTCTCCCCTCCCGCTGTCTTCAAGTGCCTCGGCGATGAAACACGAGCCCGGATCATGCTGATGCTGTTCGCCGAAGATGAACTCTGCGTGTGCGAACTCATCTGGGCGCTCGATGACAACCAGCCGAAGGTGTCTCGGCATCTGGCCCAGCTTCGAGCCTGTGGACTGTTGGAGGATCGCCGCCAGGGACAGTGGATCTACTACCGACTGCACCCCGAACTCCCCGAGTGGATCAAGGGCGTGCTCGAGGTGACTCTTGAAGCGCATCGGACCTGGGTTCACGTCGATCAAGGTCGCCTTGCATCCATGCAAGACCGCCCCGTGCGCCAGACTTCCTGCTGCTGAGGGCCGCAAATGCTTATCGCCGTCCTGATCTTCGTCCTTACACTCACGCTGGTCATCTGGCAACCCAAGGGCCTTGGCGTTGGCTGGAGTGCCGCAGCAGGCGCCATCCTGGCGTTGCTCACTGGCGTGGTCAGCCTGAGTGATGTCCCCGTTGTGTGGGACATCGTGTGGAACGCCACCGCCACGTTCATCGCGGTGATCATCATCAGCCTGCTGCTCGATGAAGCCGGGTTCTTCGAATGGGCAGCCTTGCACATGGCTCGATGGGGACGAGGCAATGGCGGGCGTCTGTTCGCGCTGATGGTCCTGCTGGGTGCGGCTGTCTCGGCATTGTTCGCCAACGATGGCGCCGCCCTGATCCTCACCCCCATCGTCATCGCGATGCTCACCGCCCTCCGATTCAGCACTGCCGCCACCCTTGCCTTCGTCATGGCTGCAGGATTCATCGCTGACACGGCAAGCCTGCCCATGGTCGTGTCCAACCTGGTGAACATCGTCTCTGCCGACTTCTTCGAGGTGGGCTTTGGCGAGTACGCCTCGGTCATGTGGCCCGTGAACCTGGTGAGTGTTGCCGCCACGCTGCTGATGCTCTGGCTGTTCTACAGGAAGGACATTCCTGCGCAGTACGACCCCGAGCAACTGGTCGAGCCCAAGCGGGCCATTCGTGACCGCGCCACATTCATTGCCGGCTGGTGGGTGCTTGCCCTCCTGCTGGCCGGCCTGTTCGCGCTAGAGCCGCTGGGCATTCCCGTCAGCGTTGTCGCTGCCGTATGCGCCGTCATCCTCCTGGTCATCGCAGGCAAGGGGCACATCATCTCTACACGCAAAGTCATCAAGCATGCCCCGTGGCAAGTCGTGGTGTTCTCGCTGGGGATGTATCTGGTCATCTACGGGTTGCGCAATGCAGGCCTGACCGATTCCCTTTCCGCACTGTTCAACTACTTCGCCGGGCATGGCCTCTGGGCCGCCACAATGGGCACGGGCGTCACTGCAGCGTTGCTGTCCTCGGTGATGAACAACATGCCCAGCGTGCTCATCGGCGCACTCTCGATTCAGGGCAGCGATGCCACGGGGGTGATACAGCAAGCGATGGTCTACGCCAACGTCATCGGCTGCGACCTGGGCCCGAAATTCACCCCCATCGGCAGCCTCGCCACCCTGCTGTGGCTGCATGTACTGGCGCAGAAGAACATCCGGATCACCTGGGGTTACTACTTCAAGGTGGGCACCCTCCTCACCCTCCCTATCCTGCTCGTGACCCTGGCCGCCTTGGTCTTGCGGCTGAGCTTCCACGCCTAGGAACCAATCATGAAAGTGCTGTTCATGTGTACCGCCAACAGTTGCCGCAGTGTGCTGTCGGAGGGTCTGTTCAACCACCTTGCTCCCGAAGGAATGACCGCCGTGAGTTCCGGCAGCTTTCCAAGCGGGCGCTTGAACCCACGAGCCGTCAGCACCTTGAAGAGCCTCGGGGTCGATACGTCCACGCTGTACAGCAAAGGCTCCGCGACTTTTCAGGACAGCCCTCCGGACATCGTGATCACGGTGTGCGACAAGGCGAACGGCGAGCCCTGCCCGGTGTACTTCGGGCCATCCGTAAAGAGCCACTGGGGCTTATCTGATCCTTCGGATGTCCAGGGAAGCGATGAGGAAGTCCAGGCGGTCTTCGATGCCACCGTGGCTCATATTCGCAAGCGGTTCGCTGCCTTCTTCGCCCTCGAGCACAGTGCGCTCAGCCTCACGGCGCTCAAGCACGCGCTGGATCGGATTGGAGAACTCTGATGACCGGCTCCGACCTGGAGGCGTCGCAGAACTTCCCGGGCCTGGACCTGAAGTTGTTCGAGAGTCTTTAGCCGTGGCCTCAGATGCGGTCAGATCAGGCATTCTAAGTGCGGGCCCAAAGCATCCGAATCTCGGCTTTGGGCGATTCGACAAAAGCCTGGCGGCTTCCTACGTCATCCGCAATGCTTGAACTTCACTCCAACGGCAGCGGACGATCTGTGATGACATGCTTCATCACTAATGTCGATGTCAGACGCTGTACGTTCGGTAACCTCGACAGTTCCTCATCGTACAGTTTCTGAAATGCAGGGAGATCTGCTGTTACCACCATCAGCAGGTAATCAGGATCGCCAAAAAGTCTTTGCGCCTGGACGATGTAGGGAACACGCGGTAAAGCATTTTCAAAATCCGCTACCGCCTTTTGGTGTCCCTCTCGAAGCGTCACAAATACCAGGGAAGAGAAATTGAGTCCTATCTCAGCCGCGGATAGTTGAGCCCGATACCCTTTGATAACTCCTGCATCTTCCATCGCCCGAACACGTCGATGGCATGGAGACAGACTGAGACCTACGCGGTCGGCCAATTCCGTCAGCGACTGGCGGCCATCCTGCTGCAGCTCCGCAAGAATCTTCTTATCAACACGATCCATTCAGGAAAACCTTCTAATCCAATCTGCATGGGCGGGAATCTTCGAAAGATAATACCACTTGGCTTTCTTTATCCTTCTATCACAGTTTTCAGGGCCCAAAGCGGCGCCTTGGATTGATGAAAAAGGAAGGGGTTTGGTCGTGAGCGTCTCTCTAATGATGGCCTTTTGGGCTGTATCATTTCTGTTTGTTATCACGCCTGGGGTCGACTGGGCCTACGCAATCTCGGCGGGCCTGCGAGGCCGTGTCCTACCCGCCGTAGTCGGCATGCTTTCCGGTCATCTTGTGGCCACGCTGATCGTCGCCGCAGGTGTGGGGGGAGTGCTGGTCAAAATACCCTATGCATTGCTTACCTTAACGTTGCTGGGGGCGGCCTATCTCTTATGGCTCGGCTTCAACATGCTGCTCAAGCCTTCGTTGCCTACTCAAGGGGCATCAAGCGATGCCGGGAGCTGGATGGCCTGGGCGATAAAAGGACTGTGTGTAAGCGGTCTCAACCCGAAAGTCCTATTGTTGTTCCTGGCGCTGCTACCTCAGTTCACTGATGCGTCAGCCGCATGGCCACTAGGGGCTCAGATTATCGCGTTAGGTCTGATCCACGGTTTCAGCTGCGGCGTCGTCTACCTCGCGGTCGGCTATGGCGCTGGTGCGGTGCTTGCTTCACGACCAGCAGCGGCTATCAATGTGAGGCGGATATCGGGAGCTGCGATGATCGTAATCGCTGTGGTTCTTGCTGCCGAGCGGCTGGCCATTTGAATCGAGGAACCAAAATGTCTGCGTCCCCCATAGCAGCCCTCGTCGCGGCTTGCTGGTACGGTGCCAGGCTTTGAGCTGGCGCCGTAACTGCGATCTTTTTCATGACTTGACTCCTATATCTAACAGGAGCTGTCCTCCTAATCTCTCTCACAGGATGAGGGTGGCAGCCATACGCGGGGTGAGAGACCGGTAGATATAGGAAACCCGGCCAGACCGAAGTCTGCCCGCGCACAGCTGCCATAAAGCTTGCTGAAATATCTACACGGGCTCTCACACCCGGTCGCCGAAGGGGGTGACGACTCGAGGAAATTAGTCCCAATGCAGCTCTCTCCACAATCGGAAAATTCAGCAGCGCTTGTAGGATACTTTCCAAGGTTGAGAAACAGAAACATTTCGCGGCCAGATCGAAGCCTGGCCACACACTGCTACCATGCCGAAGCGCTCCTTGGCGGCGAAAACCGAGTACGGTCATGGTGTGTAGCTCCGGAGCGAGCCTTACAAAAACAGCAAAGCCCGCACTAGGCGGGCTTTGTTGAAGATGGTGCCGGAGACAGGAATCGAACCTGCGACCTTCGCGTTACGAGTGCGCTGCTCTACCGACTGAGCTACACCGGCGTGTTGCGAAACGTACCACTGCCGTGGCAGTTACGCAAACCCCTGTTTCCCAACAGCTATTACCGCTGCCTCACGGCGCCTTGCAACCCGCCGGGGCGAGGTCTTCTTCGATGTTGCTGGTGCAGGTCCAGCCGGTACTCGCCCGGGTCAGGGTGAGGGTCTTGCCGAGGACGTTGCCGGGGGCGTCGACGAGGGTGCAGGCGATGCTGCCGGTGCCGCTCGCGGCAACGCCTGTGGCGGTGGTGGCGCAGTGAGCGGTGGCGGGCTTGCCGCCGAGGGCGGCGACGTCGGGCACGTCCTTGCCGGCGTTCAGGCGCAGGTCCATGGCGGTCTTGAGCGCGGAGATTTCGACCAGGGCCGCCGCGGCCTTGGTGCGCGACTGGTTGTCGGTGTACATGGGGATGGCGATGGTCGCCAGGATGCCGATGATCGCTACGACGATCATCAGTTCGATCAGGGTGATGCCGCGTTGCCCTTTCATTACGCTTTCCTTGTGGGTACGGGTATGCCGGGGAACCAGTCTGCGACGCTCCGGCGGCAGCGGCGCAGTAGGCCTGAACAGACACCTTTTGTCACCCTGCCGGACGGCGCGCCGTGGTCGCTGGAACTACTCTAGTGAGCACCTCGGAAATGTGCCCGGTCGCAGCTGTTACCGGGCTTGTCGCAGTCAGCGGAAAGGATTTCTGCATGAGCAATGGATCACGCCAGTACGCCTGGCAAGGAACAGACGCGAGCGGCGCACGGGTCACGGGTCGCCGCGAGGGACGCACGTTGGCGCTGGTGCGCGCCGGGCTCGAGCGGCAGGGGATCAGGGTGGCGCGGGTGGAGATCGCCGGCGGTATGGTGTGGCGCTTGCCGCCGCTCCGCAGGGAAACCACGGACCCGGCAGGGTTCAGCCGGCAGCTGGCGACGTTGCTCAGGGCCGGTGTGCCGTTGCTGCAGGCCTTCGAAGTGATGCGCCGCAGTGGCTGCAGCGCCGGCATGACGCGGCTGCTGGCGCACCTGGAACGCGAGGTGGGCGCGGGGCAGAACCTGGCCGATGCCATGCAGCGGGAACCGCGTTGGTTCGACAGGCTGTATTGCAACCTGGTGAGGGTGGGCGAGCAGTCAGGCACGCTGGATATCCAGCTCGAGCAGCTCGCCGGGATGCTTGAGCAGCGACAGGCGCTGCGCAAGCGGCTGCGCAAGGCCATGTTGTATCCAGCGCTGCTGTTGCTGACGGGGCTGGGGGTGTCGACACTGTTGCTGCTTGAGGTGGTGCCGCGCTTTCAGACGCTGTTCGAAGGCTTCGGCAGTGCCCTGCCGGCGTTCACCCAGTGGGTCATCGATCTATCCACAGGACTGGGGCGCCACGCCGGAACGCTGATGTTTCTTATCATGGGCGGGGTTTTCGGCGGGCACTGGCTCTACCAGCGCCACCCCGCGGCCCGCTTGTGGCTGTTGCGCAGGATCATGAGCCTGCCCGTTTTCGGCCCCTTGATCAGCCACGCCGCGCTGGCGCGCTTCGCCCGCTGCCTGGCCACGGCCTACACGGCCGGCGTGCCCTTGCTCGATGCCATGGGCACGGTAGCGGCGGCCAGTGGCAATGCCCTGCACGAGCAAGCGATATTGCGGCTGCGCCAGGCCATGGGGAATGGCCAGGGCCTGAGCCTGGCGATGGCCGAGGACCGGGCCTTTACCCCGCTGCTGGTACAGATGTGCGCGATCGGCGAAAGCAGCGGGACCCTCGATACCATGCTCGGGCGCGCGGCCAGTCATTACGAGGAACAGGTCAGCCAGTCGCTGGAGCAGTTGACCAGCCTGCTCGAACCCGCGATTGTGCTGGTCCTTGGCATCGTGGTCGGCGGCCTGGTGGTCGCGATGTACCTGCCGATCTTCCAGCTGGGTAACCTGATCTGAATGAACCTGTGGATTGCAATGGCCGACCAGCCAGTATTCTTTTTATCGATGGCCGCGGTGCTCGGCCTGATCGTGGGCAGCTTTCTCAATGTGCTGGTCCATCGCCTGCCTATCATGCTCGACCGCCAGTGGCAGCGCGAAGCCCAGGAGGCACTGGGCCTGCCGACCCAGACGCATGAGCCGCTCAACCTGTGCCTGCCCGCCTCGCACTGCCCTCATTGCGGCCACCGCATCCGCGCGTGGGAAAACATTCCGCTGCTCAGCTACCTGGCCCTGCGCGGACGTTGCTCGGCCTGCCAGGTGAAGATCAGTGTGCGCTACCCGCTGGTGGAGCTCGGCTGCGCGGCATTGACGCTGCTGGCTGCCTGGCAAGGCGGTCCGACCTTGCAGACGCTGGCGCTGATGCTCCTGGGCTGGTGTCTGCTGGCCCTGAGCCTGATCGACATCGAGCACCAGCTGTTGCCGGACACACTGGTGCTGCCGATGCTCTGGCTGGGGCTGATCGTCAATGCCTTCGGGCTTTTCGTGCCGCTGGATCAGGCGCTATGGGGCGCGGTATTCGGCTACCTCAGCCTGTGGTCGGTGTTCTGGCTGTTCAAGCTGGTCACCGGCAAGGACGGCATGGGCTACGGAGACTTCAAGCTGCTGGCGCTGATCGGCGCGTGGGGCGGCTGGCAAGTGCTGCCCCTGACCTTGATGTTGTCATCGGTGGTGGGCGCGCTGGCAGGCCTGTGCTTGCTGCGCTGGCGCAACGCGTCGATGGGCACGGCGATGCCTTTCGGACCCTATCTGGCCATTACGGGCTGGATTGCGCTGCTCTGGGGTGATGAAATAAGCACCTTCTATTTGCAACTGATCGGATTTTCATGACCACAGCGGCATTCACCCCCTGGATACTCGGGCTCACCGGCGGGATCGGCAGCGGCAAGAGCGCGGCGGCGCAGCGCTTCGTCGAGCTGGGCGTGCATCTTGTCGATGCCGACCAGGCGGCGCGCTGGGTGGTCGAGCCTGGCCGCCCTGCCCTGGCCAGCCTGGTCGAACGCTTCGGTGCTGGCCTGCTGCTCGAGGACGGCCAGCTCAACCGCGGCGCGCTGCGCGAACTGATCTTCGCCGACCCGGCGCAGCGGCTGTGGGTGGAGCAGCTGCTGCACCCGCTGATCGGTCAGGAGATTTTCAGTTACCTGGCCAAGGCAGAATCACCCTATGCGGTGTTTGTCTCGCCTCTGATGATCGAGTCCGGCCAGTACAAGAAAATCCACCGCCTGCTGGTGATCGATGCGCCCGAGGCGCTGCAGGTGCAGCGCACCCTCGCTCGCGACCAGACCAGCCCCGAGCAGGTCCAGGCCATTCTGAAGGCCCAGACCAGCCGCGAGGAGCGCCTGCGCCATGCCGATGAGGTGGTGGTCAATGACCGCGACCTGGCAGCGCTGCATGAGCAGATCGATCGCCTGCATCATTTCTACCTGACTTTACGAGGAGGCCAGCCATGAGCCAGCCCATGACCGTTGACTGCCCTACCTGCGGCGCCCCTGTTGAATGGAGCGCAGCCAGCACCTTCCGGCCTTTCTGTTCTGACCGCTGCAAACTGATCGACCTGGGCGCCTGGGCGTCGGAGGAGCACAAGATCCCGGTTGCACCGGATGCCGAGGACGAACTGTTCTCCGGCGAGCTCGACCCCCGCCATTAAGCACTGATCACTCCCTGGGCTCGTCATCCTTCCCCGCTGCTTGCAGATAGCGGGTGCGGTTGCTGCGCGCCGCCGCCCAGAACAACAGCGGCACGTAGCCCAGCCACCCCAGGGTCAGGCTGGTGTGGGACAAGACCTGTGCACTGATCACAGCCTGCGTCCTCCGATGCCTGTTGTGCTGGCTTGAGTCTAGCGCGGCGCGTTTGCGGCTAAGCTTGTCTGCATGGACGACTCAGACTACCTGCGCCTGCTTACCATCCAGGCCGAACAGGCCAATGCTTTCTTATCCAATGCGCGCAAATGGGAGCGGGAGCGTTGGGTATGCCAGCGCCTGCTGCAAGGCCTGAACATTCCCTATCGCGCCGAGGACTTTGCCGCGGCCGGGCAAGAGCCGCCGGATGTGCTGTTTCGCGATGCGGCGTTCGAGGTGTTCTTCGTGCTCGATGAGGGCCGCCGGCTCAACGACGAATGGCGTGAAGAGTTGCAGCGCCGCCGCAGTGCCTTTTCCCTGAGCCAACTGGTGCGTCGCGAAGCCCGTCCGCGACGGATCAGTGCCCAGGAACTGCTGCAACGGCTGGCACCGACCTTGCGCAAGAAGGCCCACAACTACCGCGAGCGGGGGCTGGACCTGGGGGAGCTGGACATCATTGCCTTCTCCAGCCTCAAGCGCGAGGTGCTCGACCTCAACAGCCATTTTCCGCCACCCACCGAGTACCTGCGCCAGGGCTGGCGGTCGCTGTCACTGGTCGGCCCGACCTTTGCACGAGTGCTGTTCGCCCACCCCGATGCCCCGGATTTCCTGCGTGGCAACCTGGGGCGCAGCATTGTCTTCGATGTCGGAATCAGCCTTTGACCCACTGCCGCGTTGCCTGCCGATGGCGTAGACTCGGCGCCAGCGATAGAAAGCATTCGCATTCGTTATCAAGCCCTTGGACGAACCCTGTAGCGTTTCTACAGTCACATGCGTCTATCAGACGAGGCCCACCATGACCAGCCGCCTGAATCCTGATGATCAGCGTCGTGTCGATGAGTACCTGCGTGCCCCCCAGCGTCAAGTCGAGCGCAAGCCTTTCAGGCCTTGGCTGCTCCTTGTGCTGGTGGTGGCCGTCACCATCGGTCTGGGTCTGTTGAGCCGTCTCCTGAGTCACCTGGTGCTATGAGCTGCCTCGCGCTCGCCCGATCCGCCTGCCCCACGCGGCTGGCCACTCAGGACCCGAATTCCGTAAACCTTATGAGATATTCCCATGACTCATCGCATCGTGATTGTCGGCGGCGGCGCCGGCGGCCTGGAACTGGCGACCCGCCTGGGCAAGACCGTGGTCAAGCGCGGCAAGGCCGAGGTCACCCTGGTCGACTCCAACCTCACGCATATCTGGAAGCCTCTGCTGCACGAGGTGGCCGCAGGCTCGCTGAACTCGTCTGAAGACGAACTCAACTATGTGGCCCAGGCCAAGTGGAATCATTTCCAGTTCCAGCTTGGACGCATGAGCGGGCTGGACCGGGAAAACAAGCAGATCCAGCTGGCTGCGACCCTCGATGAAGAGGGCCGCGAGCTGTTGCCGGCGCGCACCCTGGGCTACGACACGCTGGTGATCGCGGTAGGCAGCAATACCAACGACTTCGGCACGCTGGGCGCGGCGCAGCACTGCCTTTTCCTGGACACCCGCAAGCAGGCCGAGCGTTTTCACCAGCAGTTGCTCAACCATTACCTGCGTGCCCATGCCGGCGACCAGGCCAGCGCGAAGATCAGCGTGGCTATCGTGGGTGCTGGCGCCACCGGTGTGGAACTGGCTGCCGAACTGCACCACGCTGCTCACGAACTGGCAGCCTATGGCCTGGACCGCATCCAGCCCAAGGACATGCACATCACCTTGATCGAGGCAGGCCCGCGGGTATTGCCAGCGCTGCCTGAGCGCATCAGCGTGCCGGTTCACAAGACCCTCGAGAAGCTCGGCGTGACAGTAATGACCAATGCCGCGGTCAGTGAAGTGAGCGCCGAGGGCCTGAAGACCGCCAACGGTGACGTGATCCAGGCGAGCTTGAAGGTCTGGGCAGCCGGGATCCGTGCGCCTGGCTTCCTCAAGGATATCGATGGCCTGGAGACCAACCGCATCAATCAGCTGGTGGTGCGCCCTACCCTGCAGACCACGCTGGACGATGACATCTTTGCCTTCGGCGATTGCGCCGCGTGCCCACAGCCAGGCAGCGACCGCAACGTTCCCCCTCGGGCGCAGGCCGCGCACCAGCAGGCATCGATGCTTGCCAAGAGCCTTGCGGCGCGCCTGGACGGCAAGGCATTGCCGACCTATGAGTACAAGGACTACGGCTCGCTGGTATCGCTGTCGCGTTTCTCGGCGGTGGGTAACCTGATGGGCAACCTGACGGGCAGTGTGATGCTAGAGGGCTGGCTGGCGCGGATGTTCTATGTGTCGCTGTACCGCATGCACCAGATGGCGCTGTATGGTTTCTTCCGCACCATGATGTTGATGCTGGGCAGCCGTATCGGCCGAGGCACCGAGCCTCGTCTGAAACTGCATTGACCCGATCCAGGCGGTTCGGATTGCGAACCGCCTGGATATGAACCGTACAAAATCCGAACCAAAAAAAAGGGCATCTCGTGAGAGATGCCCTTTTTTCTACAATATGGTCGGGGTGAGGGGATTCGAACTCCTGACATCCTGCTCCCAAAGCAGGCGCGCTACCGGACTGCGCTACACCCCGGTAAAAAAAAGGCACCAACAAAGGCGCCTTTTTTCAGCGACTGGGCGCGAATGGCGCTTCAGTCTTTTAAGATCCAAATCCCGGGAAGGACTCGAAAATGGTGGGTCGTGTAGGATTCGAACCTACGACCAATTGGTTAAAAGCCAACTGCTCTACCAACTGAGCTAACGACCCAAAAAAATGGTCGGGGTGAGGGGATTCGAACTCCTGACATCCTGCTCCCAAAGCAGGCGCGCTACCGGACTGCGCTACACCCCGAGTTGGCTCCGCGACCTGGACTCGAACCAGGGACCCAATGATTAACAGTCATTTGCTCTACCGACTGAGCTATCGCGGAACTGATACTCGTACAACTTTTACTGCAAGCTTCGAATGCTGTATCGCTACTGCTTCGACTCTTCGACCTTGTGCATCGCTGCGTTCATGTCTCTGAGGCGCGCTATTCTACAACCTTCAAAACCCTTGTCAACCCCCCAATTTGCATTTAACTAACTGATTTGCAAATTGTTTTCAGAATCCGATGTTGCTGGTTCTGCGTGTTGGGTGACAGCGGAGCGCATATTAAAAGCACTTGGCGCAAAATGCAAAGAAAAATTTCAACTGGCTCAAGAAGTTGTGGGAGCGGGCTGGCCCGCCCCCACAAAACCGGTCAGGCGAAGGCTATTCCCTCCCCTTCGACCGTGGCCGTGATCGGCGTGCCCGGCACGAATTTGCCCGACAGGATCAACTGCGCCAACGGGTTCTCGATCCAGCGCTGGATAGCACGTTTCAGCGGACGCGCGCCGTAGACCGGGTCGTATCCGACCGCGATCAGCTTGTCCAACGCCTCAGGGCTCAGCTCCAGGCTCAGCTCACGCTCCGCCAACCGGCTGCGCAGGCGGCCCAGCTGGATCTCGGTAATACCGGCGATCTGCTCGCGGCCCAGGGGCTCGAACACCACCACTTCGTCGATCCGGTTGATGAACTCCGGCCTGAAGTGCGCACCCACCGCATCCATCACCGCCGCGCGCTGCGCCTCGCGATCACCGACCAGTTCCTGGATCTGCGCGGAGCCCAGGTTTGAGGTCATCACGATCACGGTGTTGCGGAAATCGACGGTGCGGCCGTGGCTGTCGGTCAGGCGACCATCCTCAAGGACCTGCAGCAACACGTTGAACACATCCGGATGGGCTTTCTCGACTTCGTCGAGCAGCACCACCGAGTATGGCTTGCGCCGTACCGCCTCGGTCAGGTAACCGCCCTCCTCGTAACCGACATAGCCTGGCGGCGCGCCGATCAGCCGGGCCACGGAATGCTTCTCCATGAACTCGGACATGTCGATACGCACCATGGCCTCTTCGGTGTCGAACAGGAACTCCGCCAGCGCCTTGCACAGCTCAGTCTTGCCCACCCCGGTCGGGCCGAGGAACAGGAACGAGCCGCTTGGGCGGTTGGGGTCCGACAGACCGGCACGCGAGCGGCGCACGGCGTTGGACACGGCGACCACCGCTTCTTCCTGGCCGATCACTCGCTGGTGCAACAGGCCTTCCATCTTGAGCAGCTTCTCGCGTTCGCCTTCGAGCATCTTGGAAACGGGGATGCCGGTCCACTTGGAGACCACCTCGGCGATTTCTTCCTCGGTCACCTTGTTGCGCAGCAGCTGGTTCTCGGCCTTGCCGTGCTGGTCGACCATCTGCAGGCTGCGCTCCAGGTCGGGGATCACCCCGTACTGCAGCTCGGCCATGCGGCTCAGGTCGCCGCGCCGGCGGGCGGCTTCGAGCTCCTGGCGCGATTGCTCGATCTTCTGCTGGATCTGCGCCGAGCCTTGCACTTCTGCTTTCTCAGCGGCCCAGACCTCTTCAAGGTCGGAGTACTCACGCTCCAGACGTGCGATGTCGTCGGTGAGCTTTTCAAGGCGTTTCTTGGCCGCTTCGTCCTCTTCCTTCTTCAAGGCCTGGGACTCGACCTTGAGCTGGATCAGGCGACGCTCCAGGCGATCGAGCACCTCGGGCTTGGAGTCGATCTCCATGCGGATGCGGCTGGCGGCCTCGTCGATCAGGTCGATGGCCTTGTCCGGTAGCTGGCGGTCGGTGATGTAGCGATGGCTGAGCTTGGCCGCGGCGATGATCGCGCCATCGGTGATGGCCACCTTGTGGTGCACCTCATAGCGCTCCTTGAGGCCGCGCAGGATGGCGATGGTGTCTTCCTCGCTCGGCTCCTCGACGAGCACCTTCTGGAAACGCCGCTCCAGCGCTGCGTCTTTTTCGATGTACTGGCGGTACTCGTTCAGCGTGGTCGCGCCGACGCAGTGAAGCTCGCCTCGCGCCAAGGCTGGCTTGAGCATGTTGCCGGCATCCATCGAGCCCTCTGCCTTGCCTGCGCCGACCATGGTGTGCAGCTCGTCGATGAACAGGATGATCTGCCCTTCCTGCTTCGACAGCTCGTTGAGCAGGCCCTTGAGGCGCTCTTCGAATTCGCCGCGGAACTTGGCGCCGGCAATCAGCGCACCCATGTCCAGCGACAACAGGCGCTTGCCCTTTAGGCCGTCCGGTACTTCGCCGTTGATGATGCGCTGCGCCAGGCCTTCGGCGATGGCGGTCTTGCCGACGCCAGGCTCACCAATCAGCACCGGGTTGTTCTTGGTGCGGCGCTGCAGGACTTGGATGGTGCGGCGAATCTCGTCGTCACGGCCGATCACCGGGTCGAGCTTGCCTTCCTCGGCGCGCTTGGTCAGGTCGACGGTGTACTTGTCGAGGGCCTGACGCGACTCTTCGGCATTGGGGTCGTTGACCGCTTCGCCGCCGCGCAGGTTGCTGATGGCATTTTCCAGGGCCTTCTTGCTCACGCCCTGGCCGAGCAGCAGTTTGCCGAGCTTGCTGTTTTCGTCCATGGACGCGAGCACCACCAGCTCGCTGGAGATGAACTGGTCACCCTTCTGCTGCGCCAGGCGGTCGGCCTGGTTGAGCAGGCGCGCCAGGTCCTGGGACATGTTCACGTCGCCGGTTGGGTTCTGGATCTTGGGTAGCTGGTCCAGCTCCTTGGTCAACGCCTTGCGCAGGCTGTTGATGTCGAAGCCGACCTGCATCAGCAGCGGACGGATCGAGCCGCCCTGCTGGTCGATCAAAGCCTGCAACAGGTGCGTGGGTTCGATGGCCGGATGGTCCATGCCTACAGCCAGGGACTGGGCATCGGACAACGCGAGTTGCAGTTTGCTGGTCAAACGGTCTATTCGCATAACTTACCTTCCTTTAATGGGCAGGTCGGAGCGATGGACACACCTGATGAAGAAACCTGCCAGAGATAACCCAATAGATTGGGTTGTTTGCGCAAGATTCAAGCTTAGCGGGATTGACCTGAGTCGAGAGGCATCAGCGCGGCGCCAGCCACACCAGTGATGCGAAACGGCCACCTTGCGGTGTGCGCCGGTAGGAAAAGAAGCGTGGATCGCTGACGGTGCACAGGCCGCCACCGTATACCGTGGTCACGCCACGTGCGGCCAGGCGCAGGCGCGCCAGGGCATAGATGTCGGCCATCAGCTTGCCAGGGCGATCGCCTGCAACAAACGCTGCGGCGGCGGCCGGATGAACGGCAGTGAAAGCGTCGCGCACTTCAAGACCGACCTCGAAGGCCTGCGGACCGATCGCCGGTCCAAGCCAGACCAGCACGTCCTCGGCGGGTACGCCCAGGGCATCCAGGGTGCACTCCAGCACGCCACCGGCCAACCCGCGCCAGCCGGCATGGGCCGCGGCCACGCGGGTACCCGCGCGGTCACAGAACAGCACGGGCAGACAATCGGCGGTCATCACCGTGCAGGCGATGCCGGGAGTGGACGTCCAGCTGGCATCCGCTTCAGCAACCGTGGAGGGATCAGCGTCGGACACCTCCAGGCCGTGAACCTGCTTGAGCCACGCGGGCTGGATCCCGAAGGCCTCGCTGAGGCGGCGACGGTTCTCGGCCACGGCAGCCGGCTGGTCGCCGACATGGTCACCGAGATTGAAACTGTCGTAGGGCGGCAGGCTGATACCGCCTGCGCGGGTGGTGACACAGGCGCGTACCGAGGCCGGAGCCGGCCAGTCGGGAAACAGCAGCGACTGCGTCAGGCCGTTCACCCGACGAAGCTCTCGCGGTCTTGCTTGAGCAGCGACAGCAGCCAGACGAAGTCGTCGGGCAGTGGCGATTCCCAGCCGATGCGCTTGCCGGTCTCGGGGTGATCGAGCTCCAGGAAGCGCGCATGCAGCGCCTGGCGCGGGAAGGTCTTGAGCGCATCGACCATCGACGGGTTGGCCGCCGGCGGAATACGGAAGCGCCCGCCATACACCGGGTCGCCGACCAACGGGAAGTTGACGTGGGCCATGTGCACGCGGATCTGGTGGGTACGCCCGGTCTCGAGCTTGACGCGCACATGGGTGTGCGAACGGAAGCGTTCGAGTACGCGGTAATGGCTGACCGCCGGCTTGCCACCCTCGGTCACCGCCATGCGCTGACGCTGGCCACCATGACGGCCGATCGGCGCGTTGATCTTGCCGCCCGCGGTGACAACGCCAATCACGATGCACTCATAGATCCGGCTGACGCTGCGGCTCTGCAGCTGCGCGACCAGATTGGTCTGCGCCTGCAACGTCTTGGCCACCACCATCAGACCGGTGGTGTCCTTGTCGAGGCGATGGACAATGCCCGCGCGCGGCACGTTGACGATGTCTGGCACGTGGTGCAGCAGCGCATTGAGCAAGGTGCCGTCGGCGTGTCCCGCCGCGGGGTGCACCACCAGGCCTGCCGGCTTGTTGATGACCAGGATATGGTCGTCTTCATAGACGATATCCAGCTCGATGGCCTGGGCCACCCACTCGCCCTGGGCCTCGTGCTCGGCCTCCAGGGCCAGCAGCGAGCCGCCGTGGACGATGTCGCGCGGACGCAGGACGGCGCCATCGACGGTCAGGCGGCCCTCCTTGATCCAGGAGGACAGGCGTGAACGCGAGTACTCGGCGAACAATTGGGCGGCCACCTGGTCCAGGCGTTGACCGCCCAGTTCGTATGGCACTTCTGCACTAAGTTGAATGATCTCGGACATGCTCGAATCAGCGGGCGGCACAGCCTTTGGTTTCGACTGCACGCTTGTGGTTAAATACGGCTTCTTTTGCCCCGACGGTTACACCGGGGCGCTCATCATAACAGGACGGCACCGCCCAAGACAGCGGCCGTCAAAGGGACGCAAGCCGCCATGCAAGTGAAACACCTGCTGCTGATCGCCATCCTTGGACTGACCGCTGCGTGTTCTTCGAAGGAAGTCATCGACGAAAACCTGAGCGAAGCCGAGCTGTACCAGCAGGCGCAGGCCGATCTGGACAACCATAGCTATACCAGCGCCACCAGCAAGCTGAAGGCCCTGGAGTCGCGCTATCCGTTCGGCCGCTACGCCGACCAGGCGCAGCTGGAACTGATCTACGCCAACTACAAGAACGCCGAGCCCGAGGCCGCCAAATCCGCCGCCGAGCGTTTCATCCGCCTGCATCCGCAGCACCCGAACGTCGACTACGCCTACTACCTCAAGGGCCTGACCTCGTTCGACCAGGACCGCGGCCTGCTGGCGCGCTTCCTGCCGCTGGACATGACCAAGCGTGACCCCGGTGCGGCGCGCGATTCCTACAACGAGTTCGCCCAGCTCACCAGCCGTTTCCCGAACAGCCGCTACGCGCCCGACGCCAAGCAGCGCATGATCTACCTGCGCAACCTGCTGGCCTCCTACGAGATCCATGTCGCCGACTACTACCTGACCCGTGAGGCCTACGTCGCCGCGGCGAACCGTGGCCGCTACGTGGTAGAGAACTTCCAGGAGACGCCATCGGTCGGCGACGGCCTGGCCGTGATGACCGAGGCGTACCAGCACCTGCACCTGGACGAACTCGCTGCCACCAGCCTCGAGACTCTCAAGCTCAACTACCCTGACCACCCTAGCCTGGTCGATGGCGAGTTCGTGCCCAAGCAAGGCGAAGCGGACAACCGCTCGTGGCTGTCCAAGGCCACCCTGGGCCTGATCGAGTCCGACACGCCGCTGCCGCCGGGCGAGACCCGCGCCAACCAGGACGTGATCAAGCAGTACGAAGACGCCAAGTCCGAGATTCCGCGAGAGCTGCTGCCCAAGGACGAAGACGGCAACCCGATCGAGCCGGAAGGTCCGAAGGAAGCCGAGCAGGACCGTTCGTGGTTCAGCTACATGACCTTCGGTCTGTTCGACTGACCACACGCGCATCAGATAAAGGGAGGCCTAGGCCTCCCTTTTTTCATGGCCGCGCCCTAGACTGTCTGCTCTTCATTTCGACAAGCTGGACACCATGGTTCGCCTACTCTTCTGGATCGCCCTGATCGCCGCCGCGTTCTGGCTGTGGCGCAAGTTCAAGATCAGCCAAGAAACCCGCCAGGACAACACCCTCGACGACCCACTGAAAATGGTCCGCTGCGCCCATTGTGGCGTGCATCTGCCCAATGACCGGGCGTTGCGCCAGGGTAGCCAGTGGTATTGCAGCCAGGCGCACCTGGAGCAGGGCCCCGGGCAGCAACGCTGAGGACATGCGCCCCGACGCGCCCTACGAAGGAGCGTAGGGTGCGGGATCGATGATCGGCGTGTTTCCCAGCAGCAGATCACAGAACAGCTGACATGACGCCGGCGCCAGCACCAGGCCGTTGCGGTAATGACCGCAGTTCAGCCACAGGCCGGGATAGCCCGGCACTTCTCCGATATACGGGATGCCTTCGGGCGAGCCCGGCCGCAGACCCGCCCAGTGCGCTACCGGCGTGGCGTCGGCAAGCGCTGGCAACAGCTCGATCGCCGAGGCCTTGAGGCTTTCCAGGGCTTGCTCGGTCGGGGTCTTGTCATAGCCTGCATGTTCCAGCGTGCTGCCCACCAGAATGTGACCGTCGCGTCGCGGTATCGCATAGCGGCCCTTGGCCAGGACCATGCTCGGCAAGAAGTCCTCCGCGCATTTGTAGAGAATCATCTGGCCCTTGACCGGTTCGACCGGCAACTCGACCCCCAGGGTAGCGAGCAAGTCGCCACTCCAGGCGCCAGCACTGAGCACCACCGCATCGCCAGTCAGCAGCCCGTCATCGGTCTGTACCCCGGTGATGCGCTCGCCGTCCCGGCTGAACCCACTGATCCGGCAGTGCTCGCGCAGGGTGACGTTGGGCAGCGCCAGCAGCGCCGCCTTGAGTGACTTGACCAGGCGCGGGTTGCGCACGTTGGCCACACCTTCCATGTAGATCGCCCGCCTGAAGCCAGCACCGAGCACCGGCACCGCATCATAGGCCGCCGAGATATCCACGGCCCGCAGCGGACGCCCTTCACGCGCCGCCCAGGCGAGGGCCTCGGCTTCGTCGTCCAGGTCCAG
This sequence comes from Pseudomonas fluorescens, assembly GCF_902498185.1. Taxonomy (GTDB): domain Bacteria; phylum Pseudomonadota; class Gammaproteobacteria; order Pseudomonadales; family Pseudomonadaceae; genus Aquipseudomonas; species Aquipseudomonas fluorescens_BS. The sequence continues at coordinate 477,996 of NZ_CABVIX010000003.1, forward strand.
CCAGTACAGCCCGGTAGTGTGTACCTCGGGATCGACACCGGTACTGGCATACAGACGCTCGGCCAACTGTGGATAAAAATCCTGTGACCAGTGCGCCAGCGCCGTCACCGCCTGGCTGTAGCGCCAGGGATACAGCGGCGAGACGATGCCGCCACCCGCCCAGGACGACTCGCGCCCCACTTCGCCCTGGTCACAGACCACTATCCGGTCCACCTGGGCTGCCAGGTTGAACGCTGTCAGCAGGCCGATCACCCCGCCCCCGACAATCACTACTTGCTTGCTCATCTGTCGATCCAACACCTGAAGTAAACCGTCATTCAGCCTTCAGCTTCCCCAGCAACCCGCTGTGTCGCCGCTCGCGCCCAGATTACCTTGCACACCTGCCTGGTCCAGCGAGAAATCACCGCAGCGGTCCTGCTCCATCATCGCGCGCGGCAGCCGCCTGGCAACCAGACGAAAGGTGTCACCGCCGCGTTCCGCCACCAGGCGGTAGTAGTGGCTGCCAAGGGGCAACGGCGTCACCTGGGCCTGGCTGTCGGCGTACTGGCCGGTGCGGGAATAATGGCGCTCCAGGCGCAAGGCACTGTCATGCAGCATGCCGATGGCCTCGGTGCGCGCTGCACGCCTGACCTGGTCGCTGTAACTGGGGTAGGCAATGCCCGCCAGCATGCCGACGACGGCAACGACAAGCAACAATTCGATCAGGCTCAGGCCTCGTTGCGCAGGTTGCATCTCATTCCTCCCGAAGCCGCTGACGCCACATGATTCTCAAAGGCGCCCCGCCCTCTTCCAGGGCAACGACGCTTTCGAGCACCTGCCGCCCTGAGTCCGCGCGGCTGACCGCGGTAATACGGAACAGGGTGACCGGCCTGCCGATGGGCCTGTGCACGGCCCGCAGACTGGGGCCGAGGTTCTGTAGCAGGTAGAAGCCGTCCCTGGTCGATCGCCAAGCCTGGGCTGAACGGGCGGCATCGTCGTGCGCATCCACTGGCGCAAGGCACACCGTGCATGGCGCGGGGAGTGCCAGCGGCAACTGCATTTCGCCCACTGCCAGGGTCGCCTCGGCCTGCTCGAGCCCGCGCAGGCTCACGGCGAGATTGCCCGCCATGCGCTGCTGCAACAGCGCGCCCTGCAAGGCCGACGCTCCCAGCAGTCCCAGCGCCAACATCAGCACCAGGCTTGCGAGCAGGATGACGCCCCGCTGCCTGTTCACGGACCTGGCAACCGGTTGCGCAGGGTGATTCCCATGTCATAACGCTGCTCGACGCGCTGTAGCGGGTCGAACAGGGTCAGCTGCACATCCACTCGCTCGTAGTCGCCCAGGCGCCCACGGGACACCCGCATATCGCGAACCTGCTCGATGACCGCGGCGGTGCGTCCTCCGCCGGCCAGCAGCAGCCGGTCCCCCTCCAGCCGATACACCTGGCGACGAATCGGAAAGGCAAGTTCATGGCCGCCGGGCACGTGATCCTTGTCACGCACCTGGGCCCAGGTGCTGCAGTCGGTCACCAGAACCCAGTCTGGCCTGCCGCTATCCCCTGCCAACTGGCCGCCCACCAGCTCCAGGCTCAGCAGGCGTCCATCGCTGTCCTGAACGATGCGCAACGGTCTGGCGAAGGCCTGTGCAGCCCCTGGCGCACGATAATCATCGTTCTCAAGCTGGAGACAGCCGAACATGCCGGTCATGCGCAGGTCCTGGGCCAGACGCTGCAGCACCAGGCGGGCGTCCTCCTGCAAGCGCGCCGAGGCATGCTGCAGCTGCCACGACTGGTAAGCCGATACCAGCACCTGCCCACCGGCCACCAGCAACAGCAGCCCCAATGCCAATGACAGAAGGACCTCCAGCAGGCCGAAACCCTGCTGGTTCTTCATTGGGCCGGCGCCAGCGTGCGCTCGAAGACGCCGCTCGATTGCCAGGCGGCCTGGCTGCCGCGCAGAGCGTCGTCAGTCATCTGTAGTGCCCGCACCTGCAGCGCTGCGGTTGAAAACACCCCCAGCGAAAGCACCACCAGGGCCATCAGCACTTCAAGCAAGGTCATTCCACGTTGGCGAATCAAGTTCATGGCGCCTCCTGCGATTTTTCCATGGGCAACCGCCCTTCCTGCCGACTGGACCCCGTGTCCGTCGCTACGGAAGCTATAGCGAAGCACTTCCCGGGAGGAATGCACGGTGTGGCAACAGGGAGCAACACTGATACAGCTGATGTCGGGAGTGGCCCTGATGGGCCTGCTGACACTGATAGGAATACCGTCCTACACGCTCATGAGCATGGAGCTACAACAGCGAACAGCCGCCCAGGACCTCGCCCAGGCCCTGCGCATTGCGCGCAGCCATGCGGTACTGCAAAACCGGGTGGTAGTGGTGCAAGCGCTGCAGGAGGATTGGGGGGCAGGCTGGCGCATCCTGCTGGTGCGAGAGCAGCAGTTGCTGCGGGAAAAACGGCATCCGCGGCGGCTGACCATCGTCGGCAATCAGCCCGTTGCCAAGCAGGTGAGGTTCAACGGCCTGGGCCTGCCCTTCCCCGCCCGCGGCGGTATCCAGAACGGTACGCTGCACGTCTGTGGCCGGGAAGGAGACAGTCACTACCGGATAGTCGTGGCGCCCAGTGGAAGGATCAGCCTGCGCGAGGGCGTGCAGATGCACGCCGGTTGCGCAGGCATGACCTCAGATCAGCGAGCGGACCCGCAGCTCCTTGGGCATGGAGAAGGTGATGTTCTCCTCGCGCCCGTCGAGCTCCTCGGCCCCCGTCGCGCCCCACTCGCGAAGCTGCGCGATGACCCCGCGCACCAGCACTTCAGGCGCCGAGGCACCGGCAGTGATGCCGATCCGCTCGACACCGTCGAACCAGCTGCGCTGCAGGTCTTCGGCACCGTCGATGAGGTAGGCCGGGGTCGCCATGCGCTCGGCCAGCTCACGCAGGCGGTTGGAGTTGGAGCTGTTGGGGCTGCCGACAACCAGCACCACGTCGCACTCGTCGGCCAGTTGCTTGACGGCATCCTGGCGGTTCTGCGTGGCGTAGCAGATGTCGTCCTTGCGTGGGCCGCCGATATTCGGGAAGCGCGCGCGCAGGGCGTCGATGACACGGCTGGTGTCATCCATCGACAAGGTGGTCTGGGTCACGAAGGCCAGGCGGTCCGGATCACGCACCTGCAAGGTGGCGACGTCCTTCTCGTCCTCGACCAGGTAGATGGAGCCGCCATTGCTGGCGTCGTACTGCCCCATCGTGCCCTCGACCTCGGGGTGACCGGCGTGGCCGATCAGGATGCATTCCTTGCCGTCGCGGCTGTACTTGGCGACTTCGATATGCACCTTGGTCACCAGCGGGCAGGTCGCGTCGAACACCTTGAGGCCACGGCCGGCTGCCTCCTGGCGCACGGCCTGGGACACGCCGTGAGCGCTGAAAATGACGATGACGTCATCCGGGACCTGGTCCAGTTCCTCGACGAAGATGGCGCCGCGGGCGCGAAGGTCTTCGACCACGAACTTGTTGTGCACCACTTCATGGCGCACGTAGATCGGCGGGCCGAAGACTTCCAGCGCCCGGTTGACGATTTCGATCGCCCGGTCTACCCCTGCGCAGAAGCCGCGGGGGTTGGCGAGTTTGATTTGCATGCTCGGCTCCAGGCCTACAACGCCCTGACCTCGAGGATTTCCACCTCGAAGCTCAGGATCTTGCCAGCCAGTGGGTGATTGAAGTCGATGGTCACCTGGGCGTCGTCGAACGCTTTCACCACGCCAGGCAGCTCGGCATTGGCGGCGTCGTTGAAGATCACCAGCAGGCCCTCGGACAGCTCCATGTCGGTGAACTGCGTGCGCGGCATGACCTGGACGTTCTGCGGATTGGGCTGGCCGAAAGCATTTTCGGGCGCCACGGTCACGGTGCGCTTGTCGCCGGCCTTGAAGCCGAACAAGGCAGCCTCGAAACCAGGCAGCAGGTTGCCGTCGCCGACCTTGAACACAGCCGGGGCCTTGTCGAAGGTGCTGTCGACGGTGTCGCCGTTTTCCAGGTGCAGCGCGAAGTGCAGTGTCACTTCGGTGTTCTGGCCAATGCGGATATCAGTCATTGACGGCTTCCTCGGACTTCTTGCTCTTGAACATATCCAGCGCCAGCATGACCGCGCCGACAGTGATAGCGCTGTCGGCCAGGTTGAAGGCCGGGAAGTGATGGCGGTTCTGCCAGTGCACCAGGATGAAGTCGACGACATGACCCAGCACGACGCGGTCGTACAGGTTGCCCAGCGCGCCGCCCAGCACCAGGGCCAGGGCGACGGCCAGCCAGGTCTCGTTACGTCCCAGGCGCTTGAGCCACACCACCAGCACCGCGCTGACCACCAGGGCGATCATCGCGAACAACCAGCGCTGCCAGCCGGAGCTGTCGGCCAGGAAGCTGAACGCGGCCCCGGTATTGTAGGCCAGCGTCCAGCTGAAGTAGTCGGGAATGACCACGATCTGTTGGTAGAGGCTCAAGGCCCCTTCGAAGTAGACCTTGCTGGCCTGGTCGAGGACCAGTACCAGCACGCTCAGCCAGAGCCAGGCAAGGCGCCCGAAGCGCCCGGCAGCAGGGTTAGGCATAGTGGCGCACCTCGCCCTGGCCGCTGATGTTTTCAGCGCAACGGGTGCAGATTTCCGGATGCTCCGGATTTGCGCCGACATCGGCGCGGAAGTGCCAGCAACGGCCGCACTTGGCATGACCCGACTTGACCACCTGGAGCTTGAGGCCTTCGACCTCGGTCACCACGGCTTCGGCAGGCGCCTGAACGAACGGCACCACGCTGGCGGCAGAGGTGATGAGCACGAAGCGCAGCTCGTCGCCCAGCTTGTCGAGGTCGGCGCTCAGGGCGTCGTCGGCAAACAGGGTCACTTCGGCCTGCAGGTTGCCACCGATGGCCTTGGCCGCGCGCTGGTTCTCCAGTTCCTTGTTGACCGCAGCCTTGACGGCCATCACGCGGTCCCAGTAGGCGCGGTCGAGCTCGATGCCTTCCGGCAGCTCGGTCAGGCCCTGGTACCAGGTGTTGAGCATGACCGACTCGTTGCGCTCGCCCGGCAGGTACTGCCACAGCTCGTCGGCGGTGAAGGCCAGGATCGGTGCGATCCAGCGCACCAGCGCCTCGCTGATGTGGTACAGCGCGGTCTGGCACGAGCGGCGCGCGACGCTGTTGGCACCGGTGGTGTACTGGCGGTCCTTGATGATGTCCAGGTAGAAGCCGCCCAGCTCCTGCACGCAGAAGTTGTGGATCTTGGAGTACACGTTCCAGAACCGGTATTCGCTGTAGTGTTCTTCGAGCTCGCGTTGCAGCAACAGCGCACGGTCGACTGCCCAGCGATCGAGCGCCAGCATGTCTTCGGCCGGCAGCAGGTCGCGGGCCGGGTCGAAGCCCGACAGGTTGGAAAGCAGGAAGCGCGCGGTATTGCGGATACGCCGGTAGGCGTCGGCGCTGCGCTGCAGGATCTGCTCGGACACGGCCATCTCGCCCGAGTAGTCGGTAGCCGAGACCCACAGGCGCAGGATGTCGGCACCCAGGGTGTCGTTGACCTTCTGCGGCTCGATGGTGTTGCCCAGCGACTTGGACATCTTGCGGCCGTTCTCGTCCACGGTGAAGCCGTGGGTGAGCAACTCACGGTATGGCGCGTGGTTGTCGATTGCGCAACCGGTCAGCAACGAGGAGTGGAACCAGCCACGGTGCTGGTCCGAACCTTCCAGGTACAGGTCGGCGCGCGGGCCGGTGGCGTGGCCGATATCGTGTGAGCCGCGCAGCACATGCCAGTGCGTGGTACCGGAGTCGAACCACACGTCCAGGGTGTCGGAGATCTTGTCGTACTCGGCGGCTTCATCACCCAGCAGCTCGGCGGCGTCCAGCTTGAACCAGGCTTCGATGCCTTCGAGCTCGACGCGCTTTGCCACTTCGTCCATCAGCTCGACGGTGCGCGGATGCAGCTCGCCGGTCTGCTTGTTCAGGAAGAACGGGATCGGCACGCCCCAGTTACGCTGGCGCGAGATGCACCAGTCCGGACGGTTGGCGATCATCGAGTGCAGGCGAGCCTGGCCCCAGGCCGGTACGAACTTGGTTTCTTCGATGGCCTTGAGCGCACGCTCGCGCAGGGGCTCGCCGGTGCTCGGCTGCTTGTCCATGCCGACGAACCACTGCGCGGTGGCGCGGTAGATCAGCGGGGTCTTGTGGCGCCAGCAGTGCATGTAGCTGTGGCTGATGGTTTCGGTGTGCAGCAGCGCACCGACTTCGCCCAGCTTCTCGACGATCCCTGGGTTGGCTTTCCAGATGAACTGGCCGCCGAAGAACTCCAGGGACGGCACGTACACACCGTTGCTCTGCACCGGGGTCAGGATGTCGTCGTTGACCATGCCGTAGCGCTTGCAGGTCACGAAGTCGTCTTCGCCATAGGCAGGCGCCGAGTGAACGACACCGGTCCCCGCGCCCAGCTCGACGTAGTCGGCCAGGTACACCGGCGACAGGCGGTCGTAGAACGGGTGACGGAAATTGATCAGCTCCAGAGCCGAACCCGGTGCGGTGGCCACGACCGAACCTTCCAGGCCATAGCGCTGCAGGCACGACTCGACCAGCTCTTGAGCGATTACCAGCAGTTTTTCGCCGGTGTCGACCAGGGCGTAGGCGAACTCAGGGTGCACGTTGAGCGCCTGGTTTGCCGGGATGGTCCACGGCGTGGTGGTCCAGATCACGATCGAGGCTGGCTTGGACAGGCTGGCGAGGCCGAAGGCGGCGGCCAGCTTGTCGGCATCGGCGATCGGGAAGGCGACGTCGATGGTCTGGGATTTCTTGTCGGCGTACTCGACCTCGGCCTCGGCCAGGGCCGATCCGCAATCGAAGCACCAGTTGACCGGCTTCAGGCCCTTGAACACGAAGCCCTGCTTGACCATCTCGGCCAGGGCGCGGATCTCACCGGCCTCGTTGGCGAATTCCATGGTCTTGTACGGGTTGTCCCAGTCACCCAGCACGCCCAGGCGGATGAACTCGGTCTTCTGCCCTTCGATCTGCTCGGCGGCGTAGGCGCGGCAGAGCTCGCGGGTCTGGTCGGGGCTCAGGTGCTTGCCATGAGTCACTTCGACCTTGTGCTCGATCGGTAGGCCGTGGCAGTCCCAACCCGGAACGTAGGGCGCATCGAAACCGGACAAGGTCTTGGAACGGACAATCATGTCCTTGAGGATCTTGTTCAGCGCATGACCGATGTGAATCTTGCCGTTGGCATAGGGCGGGCCGTCGTGCAGTACGAACTTCGGACGATCCTTGCCAATCTCGCGCAGCTTCTGGTACAGGCCAATGCTGTCCCAACGCTGCAGAATCTGCGGTTCGCGCTGAGGCAGGCCGGCCTTCATGGGGAAGGCGGTGTCCGGAAGGTTAAGCGTGGCTTTGTAGTCGGTCATTTCAGGCTCTTCGTTAGCGGTTGAGCGTGCCAATGGGCACGTGCGGCGGCGATATCCGCATCGATCGCCGACTTTAGCGCCTCCAGGGAGGCGAAACGCTGCTCTTCACGCAGCTTCTGGTGGAAGTCCACCGTCAGGCGCCGGCCATAGAGATCGCCGGCGAAATCCAGGAGATGTATTTCGAGGTGTGGGCGCCCGTCACCTGCGACGGTGGGCCTGACCCCGATGTTGGCAACGCCCGGCCAGACCTTGCCGTCGATCTCGGCGCTGGTCAGGTAGACCCCGCTGAGCGGCACGCGGCGGCGCTTGAGCTGGATGTTGGCGGTCGGCGTGCCCAGCTGACGGGCGAGCTTCTGGCCGTGCAGCACCCGGCCGCTGATCTGGTACGGACGGCCCAGCAGGTGCGCGGCCAGGGCAAAGTCACCGGCGGCCAGGGCCTTGCGCACTTCGGTGCTGCTGACTCGCAGGCCGTCCTCTTCGACGGTGCGCGCGGCTTCGACACTGAAGCCGTGCTCGCGTCCGGCCTCGACGAGATAGGCGAAGTCGCCCGCGCGGTCGCAGCCAAAGCGGAAATCATCGCCGACCTCAAGATGACGCACACCCAGGCCCTTGACCAGGATCGCTTCGACGAACTCCCGGGCGCTCAGCTTGCTCAGCCGCTGGTTGAAGGCCAGGCACAGCACCCGGTCGATGCCCTCGGCGGCGAGCAGGTCGATCTTGTCGCGCAGGCGTGCAAGACGGGCCGGCGCGGTGTCCGGTGCGAAATACTCGCGCGGCTGCGGCTCGAAGATGACGACGCAGGTGGGCACCCCGAGCTCCCGCGCACGCTCGCGCAGACGCGCCAGGATTGCCTGGTGGCCACGGTGAACCCCGTCGAAGTTGCCAATGGTGGCGACACAGCCCCGATGCTCGGGGCGCAGGTTGTGAAGACCTCGAACCAGCTGCATAACGCGCTTCTTGCTCATAAAGTGGTCGATTATAACCACACCCGGGCGCTGACGACAGGCAGCAGCACCACAGCGGCGTGTGGAATGCGAAAAACCGACGCCTGACCCCGCACTTGCCTCAGTGCAGGGCCTTGCGCGCAAAATGCCGTGGGCGCAGACCGCACAGGAACAGGCATCCGAAATAGGTCACCACGCCGGCCAGGATCAAGGCACCCAGGCGCGCGAAGCGTTCAAGCATGCCGCCCTCCTCCCAGGCTGGCAGGTAATGCATGCCCGCCAGCAGCACCGCCGACATCAGGGTGACGGCCAGTACCAGCTTGAGCAGGAACAGCCCCCAGCCCGGCTGGGGCTGGAACAGCTGCTGCTGGCGCAGTTTCCAGTACAGCAGGCCGGCATTGAGGCAGGCGCCGATGCTGATGGCCAGGGCCAGGCCTGCGTGCTGCAACGGGCCGACCAGTACCAGGTTGAGCAACTGCGTGGAGATCAGCGTGAAGATGGCGATCTTCACTGGCGTGCGTATGTTCTGCTGTGCGTAGAAACCCGGTGCCAGCACCTTGACCAGGATGATCGCCAGCAGGCCCACCGAGTAGGCGATCAGCGCGCGCTGGGTCATGGCGGCATCGAAGGCAGTGAACTTGCCGTACTGGAACAGCGCGACGGTCAGTGGCTCGGCAAGAATCCCGAGGGCCAGGGTGCAGGGCAGCACCAGCAGAAAACACAGGCGCAGGCCCCAGTCGAGGATGCGCGAGTATTCATGCCGGTCGCGGTTGGCGTAGGTCTTGGCCAGGGTCGGCAGCAGAATAGTGCCCAGGGCCACGCCCAGCACCCCGGAGGGCAGCTCCATCAAGCGATCGGCGTAGTACATCCAGGACACCGACCCTGCGACCAGGAACGAGGCGAAGATGGTGTTGATGATCAGCGAGATCTGGCTGACCGATACCCCGAGGATGGCCGGCAGCATCTGCTTGAGCACACGCCACACACCGGTATCGCGCAGGTTCAGGCGTGGCAGCACGAGCATGCCGATCTTCTTCAGGTGTGGCAGCTGATACAGCAGCTGCGCCAGGCCGCCGGCCAGCACGCCCCAGCCGAGCGCCATGATGGGCGGGTCGAAGTAGGGCGTGAGAAATACCGCGAAGCCGATCATCGCCACGTTGAGCAAGGTCGGCGTGAAGGCGGGAACCGAGAAACGGTTCCAGGTATTGAGGATGGCGCCGACCAGCGACGACAGCGAGATCAGCAATATATAGGGGAAGGTCACCCGCAGCAGGTCGGTGGTCAGCTGGTACTTCTCTGCATTGTCGACAAACCCCGGCGCCGTGACCCATACCACCCAAGGGGCGGCCAGGATCCCCAGCGCGGTGACCACCGCCAGCACCAGGGTGAGCAACCCGCTGACATACGCAATGAATGTGCGGGTCGCTTCCTCACCCTGCTGAGTCTTGTATTCGGCCAGGATCGGTACGAAGGCCTGGGAAAAAGCACCCTCTGCAAAGATGCGGCGCAGCAGGTTTGGCAACTTGAACGCGATGAAAAAGGCGTCGGTGGCAACTCCCGCACCGAAAATGCGGGCGAGGATGGTGTCCCGAACAAAGCCCAGAACCCTGGAAATCATTGTGATAGAGCTGACTGCGGCCAGGGATTTGAGCAGGTTCATGGAAAAGTTTCAGCCTGAAGACAGAGAGCGCTGCCAGGCAGCGCCCGAGTATGCGATACTCTCCCGCTCATTGCAGGGGAGCCAAAACTCCCGAGTGTACAGGTCACGGCGCAGAAAGGAATCTTTCCACTCTGCATCAGGACCACTCGGCAGATCTCTGCAGCTGGCCTTGACAACCGGTCTACTGATCGGCATGATTCGCGGCCTATTTTGTTCGCTATTTATCCAAAAGTCTTTCAAGGAGCTCGACGGTGGCCAACTCACCTTCCGCCAAGAAACGTGCAAAACAGGCTGAGAAGCGTCGCAGCCACAACGCCAGCCTGCGTTCCATGGTCCGTACCTACATCAAAAACGTAGTCAAGGCCATTGATGCAAAAGACGCCGAAAAAGCGCAAGCTGCTTACATCCTGGCTGTGCCAGTTATCGACCGTATGGCCGATAAAGGCATCATCCACAAGAACAAGGCTGCTCGCCATAAAGGCCGTCTGAATGGCCACATCAAGGCGCTGAAAGAAACTGCAGCTGCCTAAGCGACACGCTTGTTAAAAAACCGACCTTAGGGTCGGTTTTTTATTGCCTGCGAATTGGTATCGGGAACACCAACTTCCTGCTGAGCAGAAAACTTTGACTGCGGACCCCGGATTCAAGGGCCCGCAGTCATCGCCTTACTGTGCGATCGAAATCTTCGGCGCCCAGATCAGCCACTCTTCTTCCGGCTTGTCGAACAGGGCAAACGTCTGCTGCGGCCGGGCGGGGTTACCCATCTTCTCGCCATCAGGCGTAGCGAACGCAATACCGCCTTCAATCAAGGTCTCGAGTGATTCGGTGCGCACCGAAGCGCCTTTGAACAAGCCGAAATCGAAGCCGAAGCCGCTGCTGGTCCAGAATCGACTGCCCCCGCGCACCAACGTTGCGTAGCGTGGCTCGATGAGCACGTGGATGAGCACACGGTCCGCGGTCTGTCCCAGCTCGAAGCCGGTTACCTTGCCGACCGCCACTTCGCGGTAGGTCACCGGCACCCCTGGCTTGATCGAGCCCCGGCGTGGCGCACTCAACGTGAGCGGCAAGCCGACGGGTTCTTCCTTGAGCTCTGGCGCCTGGCTCAGCGCGGTGAACTCACGTTGCACTCCCCCACTCCGGGCTGCTGGCTGTACTTCGAGGTACTGGCCAGTCACCAGCGTCTCAAGGTTCTCGGTACGCACCAGGCCCAGGGCTGGCTTGACCACCCAGAAGCGTGTGCCTTGCCGGGTGATGCGCTCTGGCACTTGGGTAATGCGGGCGCGCAGCAGCACGGCTTGCAGGTCCTGCGTCAGGTCTACACTTTCGACCTGGCCGACATCCAGCCCCCTGAAGCGGATCGGTGTACCCGGCTTGAGTCCGTCAGCGCGGTCCACGCGAATGGTGATGGAGGTGCCGGTGCGATTCGCGGCGTCCTGACTTTCATGCAAGCGGAAACGTGGGATACGCCGTTTCAGGGCGACATTCTGCTCAGGTGTCTCGAAAGCGATCCCCCCGGCCATGAGGCTCTGCAGGGATTCACTCTTGACCTGGATACCCGACAATCCCCCGGTCAGGGTAATTCCGCTGGCGTTCCAGAACCGCGTGGAGCCGTTCACCAGGTTGGCGTATTCCGGCTCGATATGCACCCCGATGAGGATACGCTTGCTGTTCTTGGCAAACTGGTAGCTTTGCACGCTACCTACCCTGACCTGACGGTAGAGCACAGGGCTGCCCACCTCCAGCGAACCCAGGTTATCGCCGAACAGCACCAGGTGCAGACCCGGGGATTTCAGGTCCAGAGGCGGCGCCTTGGCCCGCGCCTCGAACTCGCGCCGGGGCAAGGCACCCTTGTCCCCCGGCCGGATAGCGATGTAGTTACCTTTCACCAAGGCTTCCAGCCCGGTAATGCCAGCCAGCGAGATGGATGGCTTGACGACCCAGAACTGGGTACCGTCGACGAGGTAGTCCTCGGCCAGCGGATCAAGGGTAATCTCGGCCATGGCGCTGCTGAGGTCGCTGTCTATCTTCAGGGTTTTCAACGAGCCGATCTGGATGCCCTTGTAAAGCACAGGCGTGCGCCCAGCCTGCAGGCCCTCGAAGTCAGTCAACTTTACCCTGATGCGGATGCCCGCCTGCGCCGCATCGAAGTCTTCATAAAGGCGGAACGGCAGGCTTGGATCGGTAGCGGGGCTGTCCTTGCGGTGCTCGGGAGTGGCGAAGGCGATACCCCCGGCAACGATGCTCGACAACGATTCGCTGCGCACCTTCACCCCTGACAGACTCGCATCGATGCTGACTCCACTGGCATTCCAGAATCGCGTGTGCTTGCGCACCAGCTTGGCGTAGGCAGGCTCGATGAATACCTTGACCTCGACGGTGTCCTGGTCTTCGGACAGTCGATAGCTCTTCACCCGGCCTACCTGGATCTGCTTGTAGAACACTGGGCTGTCGCGGTTCAGCGAGCCGAGACGATCTGCCTTGAGCGTCAGATGCAGCCCCGGAGTACTGTCAGACAATGGCGGGGCGACGGCAAGTGCGGTGAAGCGCTGGGTTGGCTCGCCCTCCCCCGGGCTCACGGCAATGTAGTTGCCTGACACCAATGTCTCGAGCCCGGTGATGCCGGCGAGAGTGACGCTGGGCTTGACCAGCCAGAAGCGTGTCCCGGTATTGAGATGCGGTTCGGCCTCCTTGTTCATCTCGATGGTGGCGATGACACCGGTGTTGCTGCCCTCGGCATCGAGCACCAGGCTTTTGACCTTGCCCACCGACATGCCCTTGTAGAAAACCTCGGTCTTGTTGGCGACAATGCCTTCACCACTTTCAAAACGCACTTCGATACTCACGCCAGCAGCCCGATAGGCCTGCCAGCCGAGCCAACCGCCGATGACCAGAGCGATCAGGGGAAGAATCCAGATGGCCGACCAATTAGATGCTGGACGGGTTTTGGCCTTAGGCAAATCACTCATTGTCGTCGTCCGACTCCGTGTTATCCCAGATCAGTCGGGGATCAAAAGTTAATGCAGCAAACATGGTCAGGATGACCACGCTGGCAAATGCGACAGCGCCCAGATTGGCTTCGACATTGGCGATCCGGCCGAAATTCACCACGGCCACCAGAATGGCGATGACAAAGATGTCGAGCATCGACCAGCGCCCGATGAACTCGATGAAGCGATACATCCAGATCCGCTGACGCGCGGATAGCGGTTGGTGGCGCTGCACCGAATACAGGAGCAGGCCGATCCCCACCAATTTGAACGTGGGGACGAGAATACTGGCGACGAATACCACGGCCGCGATTGGCAGCATGCCGTGCTGCATCAGGCTGATGACTCCGGACATGATGGTGTCCGGAGTCCCTCGTCCAAGGCTGCTCACGGTCATGATCGGCAATACGTTGGCCGGTATGTAGAGAATGGATGCGGTAATGAGCAGTGCCCATGTGCGCAGGATGCTGTTTGGCCGGCGCCCATGCACGATCGCGCCACAGCGGGTGCAGCCCTGCGAATGGCTTTCGGACTCCTGGCGATTCAGTTCATGGCATTCATTGCAGACCAGAATGCCCGCATCAATCGCCCGCATGCACATCTTCTCCCGACAAGGCGACCCAGATCTGGTGTGGCGACATCACCACTTCCAGCCAGACCTGGACCAGCAACAGACTGATAAAGCACAAAAGGCCCAGGCCCAAGCTGAGCTCGGCCATGTCGGCGAGTTTGACGATCGCCACCAGCACGCCCATGAGGTAGACCTCAAGCATGCCCCAATCGCGCAAATGATGATAAATCCGATAGAGCAGGAGGCCGTGACTGCGCCCTATGCCCAGCCGGATACTCAGTAGCACCGCCAACTGACACAGCAGCTTGAGCAAGGGAATGGCCATGCTGCAAAGGAATACCACCAGGGAAACACTCTGCATGCCGGCGTTGTAGAGTCCGACTACCCCACTCCACACCGTGTCGTCAGCGCTCTGGCCAAGCAAATGCAGTTGCATGATGGGCAGGAAGTTGGCCGGCACGTAGAGCAGTAATGCAGTGAGCACCAGTGCCAGGCTGCGATTGACGACGTTGTGACGATGAGCGAACAGCTCGTAGCCACAGCGAGGGCAATGGGCCTTCTCGTCGTTGCGCAGCGTCGGCTTGCTCATCAGCAGATCGCACTCGTGGCAGGCGACCAGGTCATCCAGTGGCCGCTCGGCGAGCGTGGGAGGTTCGACAGGGTTGGGCATAGAGGGATTCTGAATGGATGCGAGGCTCTATTCTAGTGTTCTGGTGCCGATTGTGGGAATCGACCAACAGCTATGAACGCCCCACAAAGACAAAACCCCTACCTGCTCGCGCAGATAGGGGTTTTGCGAAATGAATCTTGACGATGACCTACTCTCACATGGGGAAACCCCACACTACCATCGGCGATGCATCGTTTCACTGCTGAGTTCGGGATGGGATCAGGTGGTTCCAATGCTCTATGGTCGTCAAGAAATTCTGTAGCCAGAATGTCCAGATGGACAGCCCAGCGAATTCGGATATGCGATATTTGTGATGTTACGAACTTTCGGTTGGGTCGTCTTCACCACCACAATCTGGCGGCCCGGGTAACCGGCGCGGCGCAAATTGCTTGGGTGTTATATGGTCAAGCCTCACGGGCAATTAGTATGGGTTAGCTCAACGCCTCACAGCGCTTACACACCCCACCTATCAACGTCGTAGTCTTCGACGGCCCTTCAGGGAGCTCAA
>NZ_CABVIX010000004.1 GCF_902498185.1 Pseudomonas fluorescens
CTGATCAAGCAGCTCCTTTGGAAGCTTCGGCAGCTCTCGCACCGGTTGGCGCGCAGGTTTCTTTTTGGTTGGCATACATGCACCTCTTACTCATGTTATGCCCGAACACAAAATTTCTGACACCCCCCAAAAGTAACCAAAACCGCTGCCCCTCCATGGGCCCTACGCTGCGCTCCGGGTCCCCTCCCTCCGGTGCCGCTCCGGGGCTGCGCGGCCCTGCTCGCGCCTTTGGCTTCGCCAAAGGTAGGCTGCGCCTACGCCCCTCCACGACACCTCCGCTCGGCCTGCTGGAAAGGGGCGGTAGATCAAGATCAAAAGCCAGATCAAAAGCCTACAGGACCAGCGGATTCAGGGTATAGCGCGGCAGCCACTCACCTAACTTCTCACTTTCCTTATTCCTTGTAGTCCATTTCCCAAGCATACTTTGCACGCCTGAAAAGCGTTGCGATGTAGTTTGTACAGGTCTAGTCTCGACCGGTCGCTGAAGCATCAGCGGCCGGATTTAGCAGTCCGTACTCACTCAGGCATTCAATGCTTACCTTGCCCCCTGTCGATCTTCGACAGTGGTGATTCATGGTGGCTGTATGCGGGGCACCTTCGGGTGCGCCGGGTGCCTGACTTGCCGGTCTGCTAACCCGCGTACAGCTGCCACCCTTCGTTTAGCAGCGTGGCCTGGCAGCTTAACCCTCGTCAGGACAAGCAAACATGCTCAAGATCGTCCCCGATCCACCGCATCACAACAACCACTCTCTCGAAGATATCCTCGTCTCGACCTCGGAGTACCTGGCCTGCGCCATGACCATAGCGCAGAACACGGTGATGCTCTACGCCGACCCTGCGGGCCAGACCATGACTTTGACCACGATGCACGAGATCGACCGAGCCCACGCACTGGTCGAGATGGCATTGAGCAAAGTGCAGGCGCGGCACTGACCCCTTGCCGAAACCACGCAGATCTGTGCAAACCTGGAGATCGAGATGAGCAATGTAAAACACCTGTAAACTACTGGAATCGACTCGTTTGGCGAAGGAATCGGCGGCCGTATCGCGGATCGCCTGTTCAAGGTCACGCCGGGACATGATGCTGAGTACGCCCTCGAACAGGCCTCGGTGCTGATCGACTGTGTATACCGGATGACCCTGCAGTCCGGGGTCGAACGGGACGACACGCGGGTCTGGGGCGCGCATTACCTGAGCGGCATGGCAAAGGCATTGGTCGAGGATATAACCCACGGAATGATGACCGGGCCGGTGCGGTAGCGGGCAGCTGTTATCGTGGGGCGTCAGGCACATGCGATGCAGGTTAGGGCCCTTCCGGGCTAGATCTGAAGTCCCGGCAAAAGACGCGCTTCTACATCGAAGCGCGTCGCAATGAAAATCTGCTTTTGCCCCGCTCTTGATCCGGCTCTTGATCTTGATCTACCGCCCCTTTCCCGCCCGATCAAGCCCCCGACGGCGGCACCGTACTCCGACTCCAATCCAGCAACAGACTGTAGGCCACTGCAAGCAACGTAGGGCCAATGAAGAGCCCGATAAAGCCAAACGCCAGCAACCCGCCAAACACCCCCAGCAGCACGATCACCAGCGGCAGGTTGCCGCCCCGGCTGATCAGGTAAGGCTTGAGCACATTGTCGACGCCACTGATGATGAAAGTACCCCAGATCCCGAGGAACACGGCCATGCCGTAGTCACCTTTCCACACCAGCCAGGCGGTGGCCGGTACCCACGCCAGCGGCGGGCCCATGGGGATCAGGCTGAGCATGAAGGTCACGATCCCCAGCACCAACGCGCCGGGCACGCCAGCAATCAGGAAACCGATCAGTGCGAGCACTGCCTGGGCTGCCGCTGTACCGATCACACCATTGACCACACGCTGGACCGTTCCCGCGACCAGGTCCAGGTAATACCCGGCACGGTCACCAATCAACCGCTGCAGCAGCCGCAGCACGAAGGCCGCCAGACGCGGACCGTCACGATAGAAGAAGAACACGAAGACCAGGCTCAGGGTCAATTCCAGCATCCCGCCGCCGATCTGAGCACTGCGCGCCAGCAGCCAGTTACCCACCTGCCCGAAGTAAGGCTTGATGGATGCCAGGAAGGCCGAGCCTTGCTGGTCAAGCGTGTCCCATATCCCAACGAGCCGTCCGCCCACGAGTGGAATACCGCCCAGCCATTCAGGCGCATCGGGAAAGCCATCGACCTGTACATCGCGCACAAACGCGGTGGCGTCGCGGACGTGGTCGGCCAGGTTGAAACCCAGCCACACCAGTGGCAAGGCGACCAGCAGGAACCAGAGACCGGTCAGCAGCCCTGCGGCCAGGCCTTCACGACCACCCAGAGCCCGCGTCAGCACACGCATCAGCGGCCAGCTGGCAAAGGCCAGGATCGCTCCCCAGAGCAGCGCCGAGATGAACGGCGCCATCACCCAGAGGCCGGCGCCCAGCAGCGCCAGCAACATGATCTGCACGAGCAGGCGATCGTTATTGACCATGAGCAGCCCCACTCAACGGATGAGTTCCAGGTGCAGCCCTTCGGTGGGTGACGTGCCGACTTCCAGGCGAGAACCCCTCACGCCAGCCCCTACCAGCTGCTCCCGCCAAGACTCTGCCTGGGCACCGCTGAGGCTGGCGCGCAGCGTGCTGTCCAGGTTCAGGCTGCGCCCCAGCAGGGTGACCCACTCCTCCTGCGGCTGCGCGAGGTCCGGATAATCGAGCTTGCCGGTGTCGCGCAATTCGCGCAGCACGGTCGCCGCCGTGGGCAGCAATGTGCCCAACGGGGTGCTGGCGACAAACTCCTCGACATGCAGGTAAGCGCGTTTGTTGCCCCGCGTAACACTGTAGAGCGACACCAGGGTGTTGTTCTGTTCAGCGCTGCGGCGCAGCAGGATAAACGCCTGCTGCTCGTCCCCGCCATTGAGGCGGGCGTTCTTGAACACCTCGTTGGCCCACAGGCTGGCCTCGCCGCAATCGCGGCCCTGGCACCAGAACAGCGGATACCCACCGTCCTTCTGCAACGCCTCGCGTGCATGGGTAAAAGCTTCGCGCGCGGTCCGCTCGGGCGGCAGCTCGTAGGTGACGGAGCTTACCTGACCGCGGCTCTCGACTTTGTTTTCCACCCGCAGGCGATTGCCGATCTTGCGCAAGGATCCCAGGGGATAGATACGCTCCTGCTCGACCGCGGGGCGTTCATCCACCACCTTGGCATCCTGAGGCGCGGGCAAGGGCGCCGCCCAGAGCAGCGGGCTGACGAGGCAAAGGCAGCCGGCCAGGGTGGTGCGGATCGATCGTGTAGTCATCGGGTACCCACGTCGCAGGGTGCGCAAAGGGTAAAAGCGGTGTCTGGCATGTTCATTGGTTGTCTCCCTGTTCAACCCGCCAAGCCTCGGCACTTGCCCGCCGCAAGTCAAGGAAAGCCAAAGAAGCGATTGAAACAGTCTGCAACAAGGGTTGCGCCTTCCTCGTCATTCAGATGCAGGTGGTGGCCGCCGGGCAGTGTCTCGAACTCAAAGGGTAGCTGTTCGAGCAGGCTTGTGTGGCGCGCGAGCATGCCATCGCGGGCCACCACCAGGCGAGCTGGACAACTGATCCGGCGCACGAACGCCATGGCCTGGTCCTGGTCCAGGCGAGTTGGCGATGGCAGGGTCAGGCGGCTATCACTGCGCCAGCTGTAGCCACCCGGCACTGGCATCAGGCCGCGGCGGGCAAGCAGCTCTGCCGCATCACGACTGACTGCGACCATACCCTTCATGCGCGCCTGGATACCGTCTTCAAGGGAGCCGTAGACTGTCTTGCGCTTGGTTTCCAGCCGCAGCTGCGCTGCCAGCGCCATGCCCATGCGCTCGGCGGCGTCCTGTGGGCCGCTGAAAGGCGGCAGGACCCCGTCGATCAAGGCCAGGTGACTGACACGATCGGGCAAGGCGCCCGCCAGCAGCACCGAGACAATCGCGCCCAGGGAGTGGCCAAGCAGGGCGAATCGTCGCCAGCCAAGCTGCTCGGCGACCCGCAGCACGTCATGCACATAGTCGGCCGGTGCATAGCCTGCGCCGGCCGGACGATGCTCGGAATAACCATGGCCGGCCAGGTCGAGTGCGACGATACGCAGGCCTCTGAGACGCGGCGCCAGGCGCGCAAAGCTGTTGGCATTGTCCAGCCAGCCGTGCAGCGCGATGACCGGAAGACCGTCGGTGGGACCGAACAAGTGAGCAGCCAGCTCGATATGCCCAAGGCTCAGTCGCACTTCCTCGACCTGAGCGCTCATGCCAGGCTCCAGCGATCGAACAGGCCCTTGATCAGGCTGGCCGTATCGGTCGGCCGCTCCAGCGGGAACATGTGTCCGCCGGGGAGGCTATGGTACTCACCCCCGGGAATGCCGCGTACCGCATAGGCATGGTGCCGACGGACCACCCGGCTTTCGCTGCCGCGTACCATGGCCAGAGGCACTTCAAGCTTGCGCACCGCACCCGGCCGGGTGTGCGGCAGGCTGCGGTAGATGCTGATTTCGGTGGCTGGATCGAAGCGCAGGCGCAGGCCCTCGTCGGCGGGCTGCAAGCCATGCTCCAGGTAGTCTTCCAGGCACTCTGGATCAAAATGACGGAAAAGTGTCCTGCCGGCGAAATACTCCCGGGCGGCGTCACGGTCGGCAAACGCCTCGCGCCGCCCGAGCGTACGCCCGGCGGGGGTGATGCGGTCGATGAAACCCCAGCGCTTGGCCGCGCGAATCAGCCACTGGTCGGTAGCGGTGAGCACGGGCGAGTCGAGCATCACCACCCCGCGGTAATACCCCGGGCAGCGCATGGCGGCATGCAGGTGCAGCACACCGCCCAGCGAATGACCGACACCCCAGACCGGACCGTCCTGCAAGGCCAGGTGGTGGAGCAGTTCATCGACCAGGTTCTGCCAGTTGTCATCGACCGGAAAACGCGGGTCGTGGGCATGCTGCGGCAGGTGGCAGACCCGGTAGTCGGGCGCCAGGGCCGCGAAGAGTTTGCCATAGGTCGCCGAAGGAAAACCGTTGGCATGGGCGAAGAAGATCGGCTGCGACATGACGACGATTCCCGGGTTGAGTGATGGCCCATTGTCGACATGACGCGCGGCACGGGCAATGTACGGATAGGCCATCGACAAGGGCGATCAGGTCAAGCGGCGTGCAGGCCCGACAGAGTCATCAATCCCGCAAGCGGCCAGTCGCCCTCGAGCTCGGCCAGGCTGGCAGTGCTCATCGGCGCGGGCGCCTGGTAATGACCGTGCTCCAGCAAGCCCACCAGGGCGCCCACCAGAGGCTGGTGGCTGACCAGCAACACGTGCTCCAGCCCCAGTTGGTCCAGCTCGGCAATGACCTGTTGAGGATCGTTGTCAGGCGTCAGCCAGGGCACGGTGCGCACCGGATCGGCGAAACCCAGCGCACCCTGCACGAGCGCGGCGGTCTGCTGCGCGCGTACGTAGGGACTGGCGATGATCACTTGCAATGGCTCGCCAAGCAGGCGCGCCGCGCTGCGCAGCACCTGTTCGCGCCCGTGGGTGGTCAGGCGCCGCTCGGCGTCGCTGTTGGCACGCGGTTCGGCCTCGCCGTGGCGCAGCACCCAGAGCTTCACAGCTTGGGTTCCTCGTCACGTACCGGGTGCGGCGCCGGGGCGACACTGTGCGCCAGCTCACCTTCAGGCGCGCGCGGAGCCGGCCAATCCGCGAAAGGCCAGGGCTTCTGGTCGCTGTGGAAGGTGCCGAAACGGCCGATCTGGGCCAGAAACTGACTCAGGCTGTCGCCAAAGTTCATCAGGCTCAGGCTCGGCGCGCCGTAGATCAAGCGGTAGATGAGTTGCACCAGCACCAGGCCGGCCAGCAAAAGCTCGGCCAGTTGCCAGATCACCAGAAACACCAGCATCCACAGCACGCGCAGGATAATCGATTCGCGCTGGGCACGGTTTGGGGCATCGTTCATGGGGCACTCCTGTAATCAATTGAAATCGCTGGTGGAGATGAAGTCGATATCCGTCTTGGGTTCGGCGCGCATCAGCAGCTCGATCACCTGGTTGAGCGTGCGCCCCTCGAAGAGGATCGCATGCAGCCCCGCGACCAGCGGCATGTACACCTGCAGCTCCTGGGCCTTGGCTTTGAGCACCTTGAGCGTGTTGACCCCTTCCGCGACCTCGCCCAGGCGGTTGACCGCCTCCTCGAGACTCAATCCCTGGCCAAGCGCATAACCGACCTGGTAGTTGCGGCTCTTGGGCGAGGAACAGGTAACGATCAGGTCCCCTACTCCGGCGAGGCCCAGGAAGGTCATGGGGTTGGCCCCCTGGCTCACCGCGAAGCGAGTCATCTCGGCCAGTGCCCGAGTGATCAGCATGCTCTTGGTGTTCTCGCCCATGCCCAGCGCCACTGCCATGCCCGCGATGATCGCGTAGACGTTTTTCAGCGCCCCGCCCAACTCGACCCCGAAGCGATCAGCGCTGGCATACACGCGGAAGGTGCGCCCATGCAGCACCGCCTGCACGCGTTGGCAGAGTTCGTCGTCCTCGCTGGCCACCACAGTCGCGGTCAGCGCATGCTCGGCAATCTCGCGGGCCAGGTTCGGGCCGGAGAGCACACCGATGCGCGCCTCAGGGGCGATTTCCTCGAGAATCTGGCTCATCAGCTTGAAGCTCTGCGCCTCGATACCCTTGGTCAGGCTTACCAGGCCCTTGCTGCGCAACAGTTCGGCATGGGGTGCAAGCACGCTGCGCAGGGCGCTGGAGGGCAAGGCGACGAAGACCAGGCTGCACGCCTGGAGAGTGGCCAGCAGGTCATTGACCGGCTCGACCATGGCCTGGAGCCTGATGCCCTTGAGGTAGCGCGGATTCTCGCGATGGGTGCGCATGGCCTCGGCCTGCACGGGATCGCGCATCCACTGCCGTACCGGGATGCCGTTTTCTGCCAGCAGGTTCGCCACGGCGGTACCGAAACTCCCGCCCCCCAGAACTGCCACAGGCTGCTGTTCAGTCATATCCAATCCGTCAAGGCCAATAAGAAGTGGCAACTGTTGCATTATACGGAGGGAATCGGTCAGGACCAAAGGCAGAAACGCGCTGCGATGCCAGTTGCGTCACTGGCAAAAGCGGCACGGTCGTTTAACATGCCTGTCTCATCACTGATACAAGGCCGTACCGTGTTCCCTGGCCCGCCTCCTGCCCCGCGCCTGTTGCTGCTGACTGCTTTGCTGAGCGGCGGCTCGGCATTGGCCGACGACCTGTTCGTCGACAACCCGTCCCTGCCCCAGGTATTGACCGCCACGCGCCTCAAGCAATCACCCGCGGCAGTACCTGGCAGCATGACCGTGCTCGACAGCGAGCTGATCCGCGCCAGCGGCGCCCGCGATATTCCCGAGCTGTTGCGCCTGGTGCCGGGCATGATGATCGGCTACGGCGCCGGGAACCAGCCTACCGTCAACTACCACGGCAGCAACGTCAATGACGCGCGGCGCATGCAGGTACTGATAGATGGCCGTTCGGTATACCGGGCCGGCCTGGCCACGGTCGACTGGAGCGACATTCCCGTCGCGATGGAAGACATCGAGCGGATCGAAGTGTTCCGCGGACCCAATACCGTCAGCTACGGCGCCAATGCGCTGATGGCGGTGGTCAACATCCTGACCCGTAATCCCGCCGATAGCCATGGCACACGGCTGAAGGTCACACGCGGCGACGACGGCATCAACGACTGGTATGCAAGCCAGGGCATGGGCTGGGACAGTGGTGACCTGCGCCTGTCACTCTCAGGCATGGCCGACGATGGCTTCGACAGCAACCAGTTGGGCGAGGACTACCGGGACAGCCGCCGCCTGACCCGCTTCAACCTCAGCGCGAGCCACACCCTTGCACCGAACCAGAGCCTGGACTGGCAACTGGCTGCCAAGGAAGGCAGCAACCAGCGCCCATACACCTACAAACCGGTAT
This sequence comes from Pseudomonas fluorescens, assembly GCF_902498185.1. Taxonomy (GTDB): domain Bacteria; phylum Pseudomonadota; class Gammaproteobacteria; order Pseudomonadales; family Pseudomonadaceae; genus Aquipseudomonas; species Aquipseudomonas fluorescens_BS. The sequence continues at coordinate 7,925 of NZ_CABVIX010000004.1, forward strand.
TCCCCTACGTCACTGCCGCCGGCAACAACGCTGACGTCAATGCCAAGGACTACGCGGGCTCGCTGCGCTGGAACATCGACTTCAATCCCGAGCACAGCTTGTACGTGCAGGGCTCGGCGCAGCATTTCGACCGCCAGCAGGTATGGCGCGCGTGTGACGCGGCGCTGTCGTTCAGTCCTGAGCTGACTCGGCTCTGGCAGCTTGACCCCAACTATGCCGAGCAGGTGGCACGCAACATCACCGCACCGCCCAACAGCAGCGATCCACTCCAGCAGTCGTTGCGCGACACCGTCAAGGCGCAGTGGGACACCCAGGGCGGCGGCCAGGTGGTCTGTGGCGACGTCGACCAGAGCACCCGCGAAACCCGCTACGATCTCGAAGTCCAGGACACCCTGAGCCTGACCGACAGCCTGCGCCTGCTCAGCGGCCTCAACTACCGCCATGACCGTGCCGACTCGCAGACCTACTTCAACGGCAGTCTCACCGACCAGACCTGGCGCGTATTCGGCCAGCTCGAATGGCGGGCCGATGAGCACTGGATCCTGCAAGGCGGCGCGATGTTCGAGAACACCCGTTTGGCCGGCAGCTCGCTGACGCCACGCATGGCGGTCAACTACCTGATCACCCCGCGCCACGGCCTGCGTGCGGTGTACTCCGAGGCCGTCCGCTCTCCCGACATGTTCGAGGACAACGTCAACTGGAGCTACCGGGTCAACAACCTCAGTCCCACCGCCTTCGGCCAGCAGCACGGGGAGTACTTCGTCAAGACCCGCGGCCCGGGCGATCTTGACCAGGAACGCATGCGTTCACGGGAACTGGGCTACAACGGCTACTTCAGCGACCTGGACCTGAATCTGGACGTGAAGCTGTTTCATGACGAGATCACCGGCATGATCAGTGAGCCGCTGCGCAACAACCAGTACATCGCCAGCAACGCCAACAAGGCACGCTTCACCGGCAGCGAAGCGCAGGTGGACTGGCGCGCGACCCGGCGCGACCGCCTGCGCCTGACCTACGCCTATGTCGATGCCTGGGCCAGCAACCCCGACGACCGCCGCATGAGCGCGCGCAATAGCGGCTCGGCCGGCTGGATGCGTGATTGGGGCAACCAATGGTCGAGTGCCTTGTTCTACTACGGCGATGACGCCCTCAACGAATACCGCTATGAGCGCCTGGACCTGCGCTTGGCCAAGCGCCTGCGCTGGCAAGGCACCAGCCTGGAACTGGCGGCGCTGTGGCAGCAGCGTCTTGACGACGAGCCGACCACTGCCATCGAAAACCGCTATGACAGCCGGCATCGCCTGAGCGTCAGTGCGGAGCTGGAGTTCTGATGCCGCGCCTGCTGCGCTGCCTGCTGCTGGTGTGCCTGTGGCCCTTGGGCTCGCTCTCAGCCAGCGAGATCGTGCTGGTGGGCGCCGAGGACCAGCCGGGCATCCGCAGCTTCGTGGCGGCGCTCGATGCACGCCGCCCGCAGGACAATGTGCGGTTCATGCCCGTCCAGAAGCTGCCGCCGCCGAACCAGCTCAAGGGCGATATCCGGCTGATCCTGCTCGATGGCGCCGCGCTCGACTGGCGGCTCGGGCAGGACGACGGACCGCCCGCGCTCGCCATGCGGGTCAGCCGGGTACAGGCCCAGCAACGCCTGGGAAAGTCGCGGCCGGCGCATGTGAGCCTACTGTGGAGCGACCCGCCCCTTGATCGCCAATTGCGCCTGACCCGATACCTGCTGCCACAGGCGCGCCGGGTTGGCGTCCTGTATGGCGAGCACAGCCGCTTCCTGCTCGACGAACTGCGACGAGCGGCCAGGCTGCTGGGCCTTGAGATCATTGCTCAGGACTGGCCTGAGCTGCGTGACAGCCGGCCGCTGCAGCACCTGCTGGGCAACAGCGACGTGCTGCTGGGGGTCGACGACCCCGACCTCTACAACGCCCAGACTGCCAAGAACCTGCTGCTCAGCAGCTACGCCCGGCAGATGCCGCTGATCGGTCCCAATGCAGGATTCGTTCGTGCCGGTGCCCTGGCCAGCACCTACAGCGGCCAGCAGGATTGGCTCGCGGTGCTCGACAGCCTGCTCGACCAGCCGCCGGCCCAGTGGCCGCGCAGCCTTTATCCGGAGCACTTCGGCGTCAGCGGCAACCAGCAGGTCGCCCGCGCCCTGGGTCTCGAACCGATCGATGAGCAAGCCGCCGCGCTGGCACTGGCCGAAGGAGATACCACCCCATGAGCAAACGCATGAGCTGGGACATCCACACCCGGACCCAGATCATCAGCCTGGGCCCTGCGCTGCTGCTCACACTGCTGCTGATCAGTTTCTTCACCTTCGTGCGCATTCAGGACCTGCGCCAGGAGCTCAACCACACCGGCCAACTGATCGCCAATCAATTGGCCCCAGCGTCGGAGTACGGTGTGATCTCGGGTAACGACGAAGTGCTCGAGAGCCTGATGCAGGCCACCCTGAGCATCCCCCACGTGCGTTTCCTCGAAGTACAGGACAGCCGCAACCACATCCTGGTGTACGTCGAACAGGCTGACGAGAGTGCCAACCGCGCTCAGCAGGTCGAGGTATTCCAGGCCCCGATCCGCCTGCAGCAGATCCGCCTGGACAGCGACTTCCTCCAGCAAGGCAAGGCACCCGCCCCCACCGTCGGCGACGATTATCTGGGCCGGGTGATCGTCGGTATGTCCGATGATGCCTTCAGCCAACGACAGCAGGAAATCGTCATCAAGGCCGCGATCCTCGCGCTGTTCGCACTGCTGTTCACTTTCCTCCTGGCACGCCGCCTGGCGCAGAGCCTCGCAACCCCGATCAGCGACATTGGCCAGGCGGTGAAAGCGATTGCCCAGGGTGACTTCAGTGCACCCTTGCCGGTGGTGGATGACAGCGAGCTCGGCCACCTGGCCCGGCATATCAACAACCTGGCCAGCGCCCTGGACCAGGCTAGCCACGAGCAGCAGCACGCCATGACCCAACTGATCGAGGCGCGCGAGGAAGCCGAGCAGGCGAACAAATCCAAGTCAGACTTCCTGGCGATGATGAGTCACGAATTGCGGACCCCGATGAACGGCGTGCTGGGCATGCTCCAGCTACTGGAAACTACCCGTCTGAGCGCCGAGCAGGCCGAGTACACCGCTGTAGCCAGCGAGTCCACCGAGCACCTGCTCAAAGTGATCAATGACATACTTGATTTCTCGCGCATCGAGCGCGCGGCACTGGAGCTTGAGCATATCGACTTCAACCTGGGCGAACTGATCGCCAACAGCGTGCAGTCATTCCAGCACAGCGCCTTGCAGCGCGGTCTTGCGTTGCGCCTGGCCATGACGGCGGGGACGGAGCAGCTGCAAGTGGCGGGCGATCCGACGCGCATACGCCAGATCCTGCTGAACCTGATCGGCAACGCGCTGAAGTTCACCGAACACGGCGAGGTCGAGGTCCAGGCGCGCTGGCAGGTACTCGACCCCCAGCTGATACGGCTCACCTGCGCTGTCCGCGACTCCGGCATCGGCATCGACAGCAAACGCCTGGAGACAATGTTCGTTGCCTTTCAACAGGCCGACAGCTCCATATCCCGGCGCTACGGCGGGACGGGCCTGGGCCTGGCAATCGCCCGCACCCTGGCCGAACGCATGGGCGGCGACTTGCGGGGGGAGAGCCGGGAAGGCCAGGGCTCGACCTTTACCCTGGAGATTCCCCTCGCCCTGGCCCAGGCACCAGCCGCCCTGCCCGCCCCAGTCACGATGGGCAGCTCGCCAGTCGGCCAGGGCCGGCATATCCTGCTGGTGGAAGACAACCCGGTAAACCAGACGGTGATCGAGGCCATGCTGCGCAGCCTGGGCTTCGACGTCAGCGTGGCTGCGGATGGCGCACAGGCGGTGGAACAGGCCCGGCAGCGGCATTTCGCCGCCGCACTTATGGACTGCCGGCTGCCGCTCGTCGATGGCTACGAAGCCACCCGTCGCATTCGCCTGCTGCCGCAAGGGGCGGACCTGCCGATCATCGCGCTGACTGCGAACGCTCTCCAGGGCGATCGCGAGCGCTGCCTGGAGGCAGGAATGAACGATTACCTGAGCAAGCCCTTCAAGCGTATCGAGCTGCAGCAGGTTCTGCAGCGATGGCTGCCCGGACAAACAGCCGCGACTGGCGATAAATGCTAAAGTGGGGCAGTCTTACAGACTGGACAGGACCTTCGCCGGGCCTGAGAATAGACTTTTCAGTGCACACCTGTACTTCATTTACCTGGTGCGCTGTGACTTTCACTACAACGCAATAGTCTACCTGTAGGCTACTGCCCCATGCGCAAGCGCAATGGGTCGGTCGGGAAGATTTGCCCCCCTGCCACACGGGGATTATTGAGGAGCTCGCATGACCAAACAAAACGCCTTTACTCGGGAAGACCTGCTGCGCTGCAGTCGCGGTGAGCTGTTCGGCCAGGGTAATGCGCAACTGCCCGCCCCGAACATGCTGATGGTCGATCGCATCACCCATATCAGCGCCGAAGGGGGCAAGTATGGCAAGGGTGAGTTGGTCGCCGAGCTGGATATCAATCCTGACCTGTGGTTCTTCGCCTGCCACTTCGAGGGCGATCCGGTGATGCCGGGCTGCCTGGGCCTCGATGCCATGTGGCAGCTGGTCGGCTTTTTCCTCGGCTGGCAGGGCCTGCCAGGCCGCGGTCGCGCGCTGGGTTCGGGCGAAGTGAAATTCTTCGGCCAGGTCCTGCCGCAAGCGAAGAAGGTCACCTATAACATTCAGATCAAGCGTGTCCTCAAAGGCAAGCTGAACATGGCCATCGCAGATGGTTCGGTCAGCGTCGACGGCCGCGAGATCTACACCGCCGAAGGCCTGCGGGTCGGCGTGTTCACTTCCACTGATAATTTCTAAGGGTTATTCGCATGCGCCGCGTCGTTATTACTGGTCTGGGCATCGTATCGTGCCTGGGCAATGACAAAGCTACTGTCACCGAAAACCTGCGCAACAGCCGTCCGGGCATTCGTTTCAACCCGGAATACAAGGAAATGGGGCTGCGTAGCCAGGTTTCCGGTTCCATCGACCTCAACCTCGAGGAACTGATCGATCGCAAGGTCTTCCGTTTCGTGGGTCACGCCGCCGCTTACGCCTTCCTGGCCATGCAGGACGCGATCAAGGACTCCGGCCTGACCGAAGACCAGGTATCGAACCCGCGTACCGGCCTGATCGCAGGCTCCGGCGGCGCGTCGACCCTGAACCAGATGGAAGCGCTGGACATTCTTCGCGAGAAGGGCGTCAAGCGTGTCGGTCCGTACCGCGTCACCCGGACCATGAGCAGCACCGTCTCGGCGTGCCTGGCCACCCCGTTCAAGATCAAGGGCCTGAACTATTCCATCGCGTCTGCCTGCGCCACCAGCGCACACTGCATCGGCACCGCCATGGAACAGATCCAGATGGGCAAGCAGGACGTGGTATTCGCTGGCGGCGGTGAAGAAGAACACTGGAGCCAGTCGTTCCTGTTCGACGCCATGGGCGCCCTGTCCAGCAAGCGCAACGAGACTCCCGAGAAAGCTTCGCGTGCCTACGACAACGACCGCGATGGCTTCGTCATCGCTGGCGGCGGTGGCATGGTCGTGGTCGAGGAGCTGGAGCATGCTCTGGCCCGCGGCGCCAAGATCTATGCCGAAATCGTTGGCTATGGCGCGACCTCCGATGGCTACGACATGGTTGCTCCAAGCGGCGAAGGTGCCATCCGCTGCATGCAAATGGCCATGTCCACCGTCGACGGCCCGATCGACTACCTGAACACCCACGGCACCTCGACCCCGGTCGGTGACGTTGCCGAGATGAAGGGTGTACGCGAAGTCTTTGGCGACAAGGCCCCGGCCATCAGCTCGACCAAGAGCCTGTCCGGTCACTCGCTGGGCGCCGCAGGTGTTCACGAGGCGATCTACTGCATGCTGATGATGGAAGGCAATTTCATTGCCGGCTCCGCCAACATCGAAGAGCTGGACCCTGCCGTTGCCGATCTGCCGATTCAGCTTAAAACGCAGGAAAACGCCAAGATCGACACCGTCATGAGCAACAGCTTCGGCTTTGGTGGCACCAACGCTACCCTGGTGCTCAAGCGCTGGCAGGGCAAGTAGGTCCTGAGCCTGTAGAAAAAGCCCCGACTGGTTCGGGGCTTTTTTTTGCTTCAACGCTTGGGCAACACCGCCAGGAAATTATCCCGGGCAACCTTTTGCGCAACGTTCTCGGGCAATGCATCCAGGAAGGGCTTGAACCCATGCATCTGCTCGCCCACGGTGCCAAACCGCCCCACCACATCCGACCCCAGCATGAAGCGATCCGGGAAGCGCTGCACAAGCGCTACCCAGGACTGGCGCGGCTGTTTCCTGTCATCCAGCAGATAGGGCTCCAGCACGCTCCATGACAAGTCGACATACAGGTTTGGATAATCTTCCAGGAGACGCGTGAGAGTCGGCAGGAGGAAGTCCATCTGCGTCTGGTGCCGGTGGATCTCCATGCTTGTTCCAGCATGTGCCCAGATGAATCGGGTGTGCGGATGATTGCGCAGAGGCTCTTCTATTTCCGCCAGGTACAGCGGATTACGCTCACGCTTGGAGGTGATGTTGGAATGCAGCAGCACCGGCAGGTCGCGCTCAGCCGCAAGATGATAGACGCGGGTCATCGCCTCGTTGTTGGCACGGGGAGTGTCGCCGCTGGTCAACGCGGTAAGGTCGTCGTGGCGGGTGAAGACTTCGCCGATTCCCTGCCAAAGGCCAGGATAGAGATCAAGCATGCGCTCGATATGGCTCGCCGCGTTCTTGTCGACCGGGTTGAAACCCGTGAGAAATGGATGAAACCGCTGGCGCTGCGCCTCGTTCAACTGCTGCAGGGCCGCTGCGACATAGACGTCGGTGGCGCTGTACCAGTACGCCGCCGCATCGTCGCCGGCGTAATAGCGAGGGCGCTTGGGTTCGTCTTCATGCCATTTCTTGGCGACCGCCACGCCTGAAATCATCGAGTGTTCGACACCTGCCTCGTCCATTGCCTTGAGCAACGCGGGCATGCCCTCGGTTTCCTGGAAGAAGTCGACATAGTGCAGATGGGCATCGCTGTAACGGTAGTCACGCGCCTGCGCCGGGAGACAAAGCACTCCCGAGAGCAGTAGAACGGCCAGGCCTCTGGCAATCATCGGCGGTTTCCTTCGATGGATTGGAGACAGAGTAGACCGGGGGAAGTGATCCACGGTTCAGCAACCGACGCGGCCCCATGCGGGACCGCGCTTGCAGCAGGCCGCGTTAGCGCTGGAAGACTTCGGCCAGCAGGTTATGCATCGCCTGGAACGCGCGCAGCGATGTACGACGGTCGTATTGCATCTTGCCAGGAGTGTTCGCGGCAGGATCGGTGAACGAATGCACCGCACCACCGTAGCTGAGCAGTTGCCAGTCGACCTTCGCGGCATTCATTTCCTCTTCGAACGCTGGCAATTGCTCGCGCGGCACCAGCGGATCGGAGGCACCATGCAACACCAGTACGGAGCCCTTGATACGCTTGGCATCGGCCGGGTCAGGCGTATCCAGCGTGCCATGGAAGGATACCGCAGCCTTCAGGTCCGCCCCGTTACGCGCCAATTCGAGCGCACAGCAACCGCCGAAGCAGAAGCCGAACGCGGCGACCTTGCCCGGCTCCAGCAACGCCCTGGATTGCGCCAGCAACTGGGCCAGCGCAGCTTCCATGCGCTTGCGCAGCTCCGCACGATCGTTCTTCAACGGCATCATGGCGGCGCCCGCCTCGTCCGCGTTGACCGGACGCACCGACTGCCCGTAGAGATCGGCAATCAACACCACATAGCCTTTTTCGGCCACTTCACGGGCGATGCGCTCGGCGCCCTCGCCTATGCCCATCCAGTTCGGCGCCATCACCAAAGCCGGTTGTGCCAGTGCGCCCTGGGTGTACACCAGGCGACTCTCATAGGTTTTTCCAGCCAGGTGGTACACCAGCGATTCGACGATAACCTTGCTCATCAGCTCCTCCTTGCACCATGAAAAAAGCCCGCCGAAGCGGGCTTTGCCTTGCATCAACTCAAGCAGATAGCTCGACCAGCAGTTTGTTCAGGCGACGAACGTAGGCTGCTGGGTCCTTGAGGCTGTCACCGGCCGCCAGGGCTGCCTGATCAAAGAGAATGTGCGAGAACTCGGCGAAGCGGTCTTCGCTCTGCTCATTGTCCAGCTTCTCGATCAGCGGGTGGGCCGGGTTGAATTCGAAGATCGGCTTCGAATCCGGAACCTTCTGACCGCTCGCCTCGAGAATCTGGCGCATCTGCAGGCCCAGGTCCTGCTCACCGATGGCCAGGATCGCCGGCGAATCGGTCAGGCGGTGAGAGACACGCACCTCACTGACACTCTCACCCAGGGCGGCCTTCAGACGCTCGACCAGGCCTTCCTTGTTCTTGGCGACTTCTTCCTGAGCCTTCTTGTCTTCTTCCGAATCCAGGTTGCCCAGGTCCAGATCGCCACGGGCAACATCCACAAAGGCCTTGCCGTCGAACTCGTTGAGGTAGCTCATCAGCCACTCGTCGATGCGGTCGGTCAGCAACAGCACTTCGATGCCTTTCTTGCGGAAGACTTCAAGGTGCGGGCTGTTCTTGACCTGCGCATGGGATTCGCCGGTGAGGTAGTAGATCTTGTCCTGCCCTTCCTTGGCGCGCGCCAGGTAGTCGGCCAGGGCCACGCTCTGCTCGCCGGTCTCGTCCTGGGTGGAGGCGAAACGCAGCAGGCCGGCGATCTTTTCCTTGTTGGCAAAATCTTCGGCAGGACCTTCCTTCAGCACCTGGCCGAAGTTTTTCCAGAACCCCTTGTACTGCTCGGGCTCGTTCTTGGAGAGTTTTTCCAGCATGTCCAGCACGCGCTTGGTCAGGGCCGACTTCATCGAATCGATGATCGGATCCTTCTGCAGGATTTCGCGCGAAACGTTCAGCGACAGGTCGTTGGAATCGACCACGCCCTTGGTGAAGCGCAGGTACAGCGGCAGGAAGGACTCGGCCTGGTCCATGATGAACACGCGCTGGACGTACAGCTTCAGACCACGGGGCGCTTCACGCTGGTACAGGTCGAATGGCGCACGGGCCGGCACATAAAGAAGCGAGCTGTACTCGAGCTTGCCTTCGACCTTGTTGTGGCTCCAGGCCAGCGGGTTTTCGAAGTCATGGCCGATGTGCTTGTAGAACTCCTGGTACTCCTCGTCCTTGATCTCGGTGCGAGGCCGGGTCCACAGGGCGCTGGCGCGGTTGACGGTTTCCCATTCGGCGGCAGATTGCTCTTCGCCTTCAGCCGCTTCGGCCTGCTCCTTTGGCAGCTGGATCGGCAAGGCGATGTGGTCGGAGTACTTCTTGACGACATTGCGCAGGCGCCAGCCATCGGCGAACTCTTCCTCACCCTTTTTCAGGTGCAGGACGATCCGGGTGCCACGTTCTGGCTTGTCGACGGTGGCGACTTCAAAGCTGCCCTCGCCCTGGGAAGACCAGTGCACGCCTTCGCCAGCCGGCAGGCCAGCACGGCGGGAGAACACGTCGACCTTGTCGGCGACGATGAACGCGGAATAGAAACCGACACCAAACTGGCCGATCAGGTGCGAGTCTTTCTTCTGGTCGCCGCTCAGGTTCTTCATGAAGTCGGCGGTGCCCGACTTGGCGATGGTACCCAGGTGGGCGATCACATCGTCACGGCTCATGCCGATCCCGTTGTCCTCGAGGGTAACGGTGCCGGCATCCTTGTCGAAGCTGACGCGGATCTTCAGATCGGCGCCGCCCTCGAGCAGCTCGGGCTTGGCCAAGGCCTCGAAGCGAAGCTTGTCGGCAGCGTCAGAGGCGTTGGAAATCAGCTCGCGAAGGAAAATTTCCTTGTTCGAGTACAGCGAGTGGATCATGAGGTGCAGCAGTTGCTTCACCTCGGTCTGGAAGCCCAGGGTTTCCTTTTGAGTCTCAACACTCATGGTCTTCAAAACTCCGATCTGATGGTAGTTGTCGCGCAGCGGCCAGGCTAGATGCCGAGGCCTGCTTTCACGGCGGGATGTCCACCAGATGGGGGCTGCCATGGCTATTTCAAGGGCTTGTGCGTTTCTTCGATCTTGAAATGTAAGCATGCCTGACGGTGGGCCTGGCTGTGATTGCTGTATCACCCGTGCAACGCGGTGCCTGCCCGATGCACCGCGCAATACACAAGGTCGAAAAAAAGTCTATGTAGATCCGTGACTTATATATCTGTATTCTGCGTGGAACTAAATTCCCTTACTTGAGCTCGAAGGAACAAGTAAGTTATTCCACACAAGGAGAGACAACCCATGCGTAAACCTTTTGCTTTTGCTCTGATGCTGGCTGCTGCTCTGGGTCTGGCTGCGTGCGATAAAGCCAGCGAAGACAAAGCCCAGGACGCTCAGGAACATCGCCAAGACGCTCAGGAGAAAATGGGCGACGCTCAGGACAAGATGAACGACGCTGCCGAGGAAAACGCCGAAGCTGCCAAAGATCAGGCTGAAGCCGAGCGCAAGGCTGCTGAAGAGGCAAACCCTGCCCCAGCGCCTGAAAACACTCCAGCAAGCCCGACCGTACCCGCTGCTCCAGCAGAACCTGCCAAGCAGTAATCCGGTAGTTCATAAAAAAACCCGACACTGTCGGGTTTTTTTATGGGCGATGTAAAGTTCAGGCTTTAACGATTCAGTTGAGTGTATTGGCGACGTCCCTACCCGTTTCCACAGGCATACTTTCAGTCGGTGTGAAGGTCATTACTTCGAGAACATCGGAGTGAAACTCGCGGCGGTACAGGATCAGCACCACGCCAATGTTCACCAGCATGAACAACCACGGACTGATGAACCAGCTCAACATGGCCATGCCGAAGTAATAGGAACGCAGGCCGAAGTTGAACTGGTTGGCCGCAAGCGACAACACCCTCGCCGCTCGCAGGGCGAAGGCCTTGCGCTCCAGCTCGTTGACCAGACGCTCACCGATCATCGGTGCCGATCCGACCAGCACTGCCGCGAAGTTGTACTGGCGCATGCACCAGCTGAAGGTGAAAAAGGCGTATACGAATACAGTTGCCAGACATAGCAGCTTGATCTCCGACATTCCCTGCGAGGTCTGCTGCACCAGCGGCAGATCGGCCAGCAAGGACAGCGCCCTGTCAGATGCGCCCAGCACGGTCAGAATGCCCGCGAGAATGATCAGGGTGCTGGAGGCGAAGAACGATGCATTGCGCTCCAGGTTACCGATCACGCTGGCATCGGCAATGCGGTTGTCACGCAGCAGCATGCGGCGCATCCAGTCTTCCCGGTACAAGTGCAGAACGCTCGCCAGGCACGCCGTGTCGCGTGCTTTCCAGGTGGCATAGCGGGTGTAGCCACCCCAGCAGATGACAAACCAGGCCGCCGCCAGCAGGTTACCCAAATTGCTCTGTATGAAACTCATGCACGTCCCTTATCGCTGATGCAGAGAAGGTATAGACCGGCTTTCGACGCTTGGTTGCCGCAAAAGACACGCCCTTGTAACAAAAAACCCCGCATCCGAGGGATGCGGGGTTTCGGTTTCGACCTGGAGTCGAGGCCTTCAGGCTTGTGGCCGGCGTCGACGCGCTGGTCTCAACTCATCAGGCCAGCGCTTCACGCGGGTTGCCAAGCAGGCGGTCACAGACCACGGCGATGCCCAAGGCTGCCACCGACGGCACCAGCCAGGCCAGGCCTTGCTCGCTCAGCGGCAGATGCGACACGGCGTCGGGCAGCACATGCGCCAGGCTGCTGCCCTTGATCGCATCGACAATGCCGAAGACCAAGGAAACCAGCATCACCGGGGCCAGCACACGGACGGGCGAGTTCCACAGGCCCTTGCAGAAGCTCAAACCCACCAGAACGATGCACGGCGGGTAGATGGCGGTCAGCACAGGAATCGAGAACATGATCAATTTGGTCAGGCCCAGATTCGAGATCACCAGCGAGAAACCAGCCAGGATCACCACCAGCGCGCGATACGACAACGGCAGGATCTTGCTGAAGTACTCGGCGCACGCACACGTCAGGCCAACTGCAGTCACCAGGCATGCCAGGGCGATCAGCACGGCCAGGAAACCGCTGCCCAGCGAGCCGAAGGTGTGCTGCACATACGCATGCAGGACAGCCGCACCATTGGTGGCGCCAGCAGCGATACCATGGCTGCTCGAACCCAGCTGGAACAGGCTGATGTACACCAGGGCCAGGCCAACGCCGGCAATCAGGCCCGCGATGATGGCGTAGCGGGTGATCAACTGGGGCGACTCGACACCGCGCGAGCGGATGGCGTTGACGATGACGATACCAAACACGAGCGCACCCAGGGTATCCATGGTCAGGTAGCCATTGACGAAGCCTTGGGAAAACGCAGAGGCGGCATACGCAGGCTGCGCCTCGCCCACGTTGCCGGCAGGCAGCATGAACGCGGCGATACCCAACGCGGCAAGGGCGACGATCTTCAGCGGCCCGAGGAAGCGCCCGACGGTATCGAGCAGCTTGCCGGGATACATCGACACTGCCAGCACCACAATGAAGTACACCAGGCTGTAGACGAACAGCGCCAGCGGGCTTTCACCGGTCAGCGGGGCAACGCCCACTTCGAACGACACGGTCGCCGTACGCGGGGTGGCGAACAGCGGGCCGACCGACAGGTAGCACACAGCTGCCAGCAGGCCACCGAAAAACTTGCCGATCGGGCTGCTCAACGCGTCCATGCCGCCGCCGACCTTGGCCAGCGCCACCACGGTGATCACGGGCAAGCCCACGGCGGTCACCAGGAAGCCCAAGGCCGCCATCCACACATGAGGCCCTGCCTGCAGGCCGACGATAGGCGGGAAGATGATATTGCCCGCGCCTACGAAAAGCGCGAACGTCATAAAACCAAGCGCCAGGATATCCTGGCCTTTCAAGACTTTCATTCTAGGAAGTACCACACTGCTGAAATCGGGAGTCGAGAGGGGATTTCCCTTAGGGTGGGGGAAATGCTGCCCGGCTTGATGTGCCAGACCCGTTTAGCGTGTCGTTCCCTTTTGGGGTACAAGCACAATATGGATGCGTAGGGTAACGAATTTGTTGACCAAACGCACTGGCATAGTGCTGCTTGTCCGACGGATCGACGGAGATTATTAACAGGAAGACAGGAAAAGTCCGTAAGAATTTTCCTATAGGCTTGATCGATTTTTCAGCAGTTCGGAGCGTTACGACAGTCAGAAAGCACAAAGGCCACCCGAAGGTGGCCTCTGTAAAACTGCGTGGGGGCAGTTTTTTCTTACTTCTTGGCTTCCCAGCCGGTCAGCTCGGCCAGGGCCTTGCCGATGTCCGCCAGCGAACGCACGGTTTTCACGCCAGCGTCCTGCAGTGCGGCAAACTTCTCGTCCGCAGTGCCTTTGCCACCGGAGATGATCGCGCCCGCATGGCCCATGCGCTTGCCCGCAGGGGCAGTCACACCAGCGATGTAGGAAACGACAGGCTTGGTCACGTTTGCCTTGATGTAGGCAGCCGCTTCTTCTTCAGCCGAACCGCCGATCTCGCCGATCATGACGATCGCTTCGGTCTGCGGATCTTCCTGGAACAGCTTCAGGATGTCGATGAAGTTCGAGCCCGGGATCGGGTCGCCGCCGATACCGACGCAGGTGGACTGACCGAAACCGGCGTCGGTGGTCTGCTTGACCGCTTCATAGGTCAGGGTGCCGGAACGCGAGACGATACCGACCTTGCCTGGCAAGTGAATGTGACCTGGCATGATGCCGATCTTGCACTCGCCCGGCGTGATGACGCCTGGGCAGTTAGGGCCGATCAGGGTAACACCCAGCTCGTCGCACTTGACCTTGGCATCCAGCATGTCGAGGGTAGGAATACCTTCGGTGATGCAGACGATCAGCTTGATGCCGCCCAGGGCCGCTTCCAGGATCGAGTCCTTGCAGAAAGGCGCCGGAACGTAGATGACCGAGGCATCGGCGCCGGTGGCTTCTACCGCTTCTTTCACGGTGTTGAACACAGGCAGGTTCAGGTGAGTGGTGCCACCCTTGCCTGGGGTCACGCCGCCGACCATCTTGGTGCCGTAGGCGATGGCCTGTTCGGAGTGGAAAGTACCCTGCGAGCCGGTGAAGCCCTGGCAGATGACTTTGGTGTCTTTATTGATCAGGACGCTCATTACTTGCCCTCCGCAGCTTTGACAACTTGTTGAGCAGCGTCGGTCAGGCTGGTTGCCGCAATGATGTTCAAACCGCTTTCTGCCAGTACTTTAGCGCCCAGCTCGGCGTTGTTGCCTTCCAGACGGACGACAACCGGTACTTTCACGCCTACTTCCTTCACTGCACCAATGATGCCTTCGGCAATCATGTCGCAACGAACGATGCCGCCGAAGATGTTGACCAGTACCGCCGCGACATTGCTGTCGGACAGGATGATCTTGAACGCTTCGGTAACGCGCTCCTTGGTGGCACCGCCGCCTACGTCGAGGAAGTTGGCTGGCTTGCCGCCATGCAGGTTGACGATGTCCATGGTACCCATGGCAAGGCCGGCACCGTTGACCATGCAGCCAATGTTGCCTTCCAGCGCGACATAGTTCAGTTCGAACTTGGCGGCGTGGGCTTCACGGGCGTCGTCTTGCGACGGGTCATGGAAGGTCTTCAGCTTGGGCTGACGGTACATCGCGTTGGCGTCGATGTTGATCTTGGCATCGAGGCAGTGCAGATCGCCATCAGCCTTGATGACCAGCGGGTTCACTTCCAGCAGCGCCAGATCGTGATCCTTGAACAGCTTGGCCAGGCCAACGAAGATCTTGGCGAACTGAGTGACTTGCTTGCCTTCCAGGCCCAGCTGGAACGCCAGCTCACGGCCCTGGAACGGCTGAGCGCCGACCAGTGGATCGATGGTGGCCTTGAGGATCTTCTCGGGGGTTTCGTGAGCGACTTTCTCGATGTCCACGCCACCTTCGGTGGAGGCCATGAACACGATGCGGCGGCTCGAACGATCGACTACAGCGCCCAGGTACAGCTCCTTGGCGATGTCAGTGCAGGATTCGACCAGGATCTTGGAGACAGGTTGACCGTTGGCGTCAGTCTGGTAGGTGACCAGATTCTTGCCCAACCACTGCGCAGCGAACGCCTTGGCGTCTTCCTTGCTGCGAACCAGCTTGACGCCGCCCGCCTTGCCGCGACCACCTGCGTGGACCTGGGCTTTTACAACCCACTCGGTACCACCGATCTTGTCGCAGGCTTCTGCTGCAGCTTCAGGGGTGTCGACTGCGAAACCCTTGGAAACTGGCAGGCCGTATTCAGCGAACAGCTGCTTACCCTGATACTCGTGAAGATTCATGCTTTATACCGTCTTCGTTAGGTACTGCGCTTCGGCGCTGCGCCGTTGCCGGCGCCGCGCCACCTGTGACCGTCAACGCGAGGGTGGTCCCCCGGGCCCGGTCCGGCAGAGGTTCCGCGGTGAGTCATGCACACAAGACTCACGACGGGCTGTCTGCCGTGGTTTCTTATTATTTAACGCTTCTTGCGATTGGCAACGTGAATGGCGCCGCCATTCACTGCCAGTGCGGCTTCATGCAGCGCTTCGGACAGGGTCGGATGGGAGAAGACCATCATGCCCAGGTCCTCGGCGCTGGTGCCGAATTCCATTGCGATCGCACCCTGCTGAACCAGTTCGGCAGCGGATGGGCCAATCACGTGCACACCCAGTACGCGGTCGGTCTTGGCATCGGCGATGACCTTGACGAAACCACCGGTGTCGTTGGCCGCCATCGCACGGCCGCTGGCCGCGAACGGGAAGGTGCCCACGTTAACCTCAACGCCCTCGGCCTTCAAGGCCTGTTCGGTCTTGCCGACCCACGCGATTTCCGGATGGGTGTAGATCACGGAAGGGATCAGGTCATAGTTCATCTGGGCTTTGTGGCCCTTGATGCGCTCGACGACCATGATGCCCTCTTCCGAGGCCTTGTGCGCCAGCATCATGCCGCGTACGACGTCACCGATGGCGAACACGCCCGGAACGCTGGTGGCGCACTGGTCGTCGACGAAGATATAGCCACGTTCGTCGATGTTCACACCGCTGTCGGCGGCCAGCAGGTCGGTGGTCACCGGACGGCGGCCAACGGCGACGATCAGCTTGTCGAAGGTGATCTTCTGCTCGCCATTGGCGTCGGTGTAGGTCACTTCGACTTCTTCGCCGTTGACCTTGGAACCCGTCACACGAGCACCCAGCTTGATGTCCAGACCTTGCTTGGTCAGGGTCTTCTGGGCTTCCTTGGAAACCGCGGCATCGGCGGCCATCAGGAAGGTATCCAGGGCCTCCAGCACGGTGACTTCAGCGCCCAGGCGCGACCATACCGAACCCAGCTCCAGGCCGATCACGCCAGCACCGATCACACCAAGGCGCTTGGGCACGGTCTGGAATTCGAGGGCGCCGGTGGAGTCGACGATGACATTCTGATCGACCGGAGCCGGTGGAATGTCGATCGGACGCGAGCCGGAGGCCAGGATCACGTTGTCGGCTTCGATGATCTCGGTGGTGCCGTCGGCCTTGGTGACTTCGACTTTCTTGCCAGCCAGCAGCTTGCCGTGGCCCTGGATCGAGGTCACGCCATTGGCCTTGAACAGGGTGGCGACGCCGCCAGTCAGGTTCTTGACGATACCGGCCTTGCGGCCAACCATCGCAGCGACGTCCATCTTGACTTCGCCGGTGGAAATACCGTGTACGTTGAAGCTCTCTTTGGCTTCCTTGTACTTCCAGGAGCTGTCCAGCAGCGCCTTGGATGGAATGCAACCGACGTTCAGGCAGGTACCGCCCAAGGCCAGCTTGCCCTCGGCATCGGTGTACTTCTCGATGCAGGCAGTCTTCAGGCCGAGCTGTGCGGCCTTGATGGCGGCCACATAGCCGCCAGGACCTGCACCAATCACTACCACGTCGAATTTCTGGGTCATAAAAGATTCCTTATCAGCTTCAAGCTTCAAGCCGCGAGCTGCAAGACAACCCGCTTCGGCTTGAAGCTTGCAGCTTGCAACTTGCAGCTATTGATTAGATGTCCAGCAGCAGGCGAGACGGATCTTCCAGCAGGTTCTTGATGGTTACCAGGAAGGTCACGGCTTCCTTGCCATCGATCAGGCGATGGTCGTAGGACAGCGCCAGGTACATCATCGGGCGAATGACCACCTGCCCATTGACTGCCATAGGGCGCTGGATGATGTTGTGCATACCCAGGATAGCCGCCTGCGGCGGGTTGACGATCGGGGTCGACATCATCGAGCCGAATGTACCACCGTTGGTGATGGTGAAGGTACCACCAGTCATTTCGTCGATGGACAGCTTGCCGTCACGGGCCTTCTTGCCGAAGGTGGCAATCCCGTTCTCGATTTCCGCCAGGCTCATCTGCTCGGCGTTGCGCAGTACGGGTACCACCAGGCCACGGTCGCTGGAGACGGCCACGCCGACGTCGGCATAGCCGTGGTAGACGATATCCGAACCATCGATCGAGGCGTTGACAGCCGGGAAGCGCTTCAGGGCTTCGGTGGCGGCCTTGACGAAGAACGACATGAAGCCCAGGCGCACGCCATTGTGGGTCTTCTCGAACAGGTCCTTGTACTTCGAACGCAGGGCCATGACTTCGGTCATGTCGACTTCGTTGAACGTGGTCAGCATGGCCATGTTCGACTGGGCTTCGACCAGGCGCTTGGCCACGGTCGCGCGCACGCGGGTCATCGGCACGCGCTTCTCGGTGCGATCGCCAGCGGCGGTCACGACCGGGGCAGCGGCGGCGGGCTTGGCGGCAGGTGCGGCGGCCGGAGCGGACTTCTTCGCCTCGATCGCGGCAACCACGTCTTCCTTGGTGATACGGCCGTCTTTACCGGTGCCCTTGATGCTGTTCAGGGCAATGCCGTTTTCTTCGGCCAGCTTGCGCGCGGCCGGGGCGCCAATGGCGTCTTCGTCGCTGGCGGCAGCGGCAGCGGCAGCGGCAGGAGCAGCGGCTGCAGGGGCAGCAGCCGGTGCGGCAGCAGCAACGCCGCCTTCCTGGATCGAGCCCAGGACTTCGTCGGACAGTACGGTCTCGCCCTCGCCCTTGACGATTGCACCCAGTACGCCATCAGCGGTTGCCAGCACTTCCAGGACAACCTTGTCAGTCTCGATGTCGACGATCAGTTCGTCACGCTTGACGGCCTCGCCCGGTTGCTTGTGCCAGGTGGCAACGGTGCCATCGGCAACCGATTCCGGGAAAGTAGGCGCTTTGATCTCGATAGCCATTATCAGTAATTCCTTAAATTCGGTTTCTAGTGCGCGAAGGCATTAAACGGTGAAGGCATCTTTGAGCAGCTTTTCTTGCTGCTCGGCGTGCATCGAAGCGTAACCGCAGGCGGGTGCCGCCGAAGCGTCACGGCCGGCGTACTCCAGGAACAGCGCCTTGTTGTGGCGGCCCAGAATGCGACGCATGTGATGCTGGCTGCTGTACCAGGCGCCCTGGTTCATCGGTTCTTCCTGGCACCACACCGCATGTTTCAGGTTGGTGTACGGCGCGAGGATCTCGACCAGATCATCCTCGGGGAACGGATACAGCTGCTCGATACGCACGATGGCGATGTCTTCACGGCCTTCGGCACGGCGTTTTTCCAGCAGGTCGTAGTAGACCTTGCCGCTGCACAGCACCAGGCGCTCGACCTTGGCCGGATCGAGAGTGTCGATTTCCGGGATCACGGTCTGGAACGAGCCTTCGGCCAGGTCCTCGAGGGTGGAGACCGCCAGCTTGTGGCGCAGCAGCGACTTGGGCGTCAGCACGATCAGCGGCTTGCGCAGCGGACGGATGACCTGACGACGCAGCAGATGGTAGATCTGCGCTGGCGTGGTCGGTACGCAGACCTGTACGTTGTGCTCGGCACACAGTTGCAGGTAACGCTCCAGACGCGCCGAGGAATGCTCGGGGCCCTGCCCTTCATAACCGTGCGGCAGCAGCATGGTCAGGCCGCACAGACGGCCCCACTTGTGCTCGCCACTGGTGATGAACTGGTCGACGACCACCTGGGCACCGTTGGCGAAGTCGCCGAACTGGGCTTCCCAGATCACCAGCGCGTTCGGCTGGGTGGTCGAGTAGCCGTATTCGAATGCCAGGACCGCCTCTTCGGACAGGAACGAATCGTACAGGTCGAAACGTGGCTGGCCTTTATAGAGGTTCTGCAGCGGGATGTAGGTGCTGGCGTCCTTCTGGTTGTGCAGTACTGCATGGCGGTGCGAGAAGGTGCCACGGCCGATATCCTGACCCGTCATGCGGATCGGATGGCCTTCGAACGCCAGTGTCGCGTACGCCATGGTTTCGGCGTAGCCCCAGTTGATCGGCAAGCCGCCGGCCTGCATCTTCTGGCGGTCTTCGTAGATCTTCGAGACCTGGCGCTGGACGACGAAACCTTCCGGCAGCTCGAGCAGCTTGGCCGACAGCTCTTGCAGGGTCTTGAGGTCGAAGCGGGTATCGTGACGCGCGGTCCAGGCGTGGCCCAGGTACGGACGCCAGTCGACGAACAGCTCCTTGTTCGGCTCCTTGACCAGGCTCTTGACCACGTGCAGGCCATTGTCGAGCGCGCTGCGATACTCGTCGATCTTGGTCTGGGCGCGATCGGCATCGATGCGGCCAGCCTGGATCAGGCTCTCGGCGTACAGCTCGCGCGTGGTGCGCTGCTTGGTGATCTGCTGGTACATCAACGGCTGGGTGCCGTTGGGCTCGTCCGCCTCGTTGTGGCCGCGGCGGCGGTAGCAGACCAGGTCGATGACCACGTCACGCTTGAACTGCATGCGATAGTCGATGGCCAGCTGGGTCACGAACATCACCGCTTCCGGATCGTCACCGTTGACGTGCAGGATCGGCGCCTGGATCATCTTGGCGACGTCGGTGCAGTACTCGGTGGAACGCGAATCCAGCGGGTTGCTGATGGTGAAGCCAACCTGGTTGTTGATCACGATGTGCACGGTACCGCCGGTCTTGAAACCGCGGGTCTGCGACATCTGGAACGTCTCCATGACCACGCCCTGACCGGCGAATGCCGCGTCACCGTGGAGGGAGATCGGCAGGACCTTGTCGCCGACGGTATCGTTGCGGCGGTCCTGACGGGCGCGAACCGAACCTTCCACCACTGGCGAGACAATTTCCAGGTGGGACGGGTTGAACGCCATGGCCAGGTGGACTTCGCCACCGGTGGTCATCACGTTGGACGAGAAGCCCTGGTGGTATTTCACGTCACCGGAACCAAGCTCGACCTTCTTCTTGCCTTCGAACTCGTCGAACAGCTCGCGCGGGTTCTTGCCGAAGGTGTTGACCAGCACGTTCAGACGGCCACGGTGGGCCATGCCGATCACGACTTCCTTGGTGCCGTAGGAACCGGAACGCTGGATCATCTCGTCGAGCATCGGGATCAGGCTCTCGGCGCCTTCCAGGCCGAAACGCTTGGTGCCCGGGTACTTGGTGCCCAGGTACTTCTCCAGGCCCTCGGCCGCGGTAATGCGCTCAAGCAGGTGAGTCTGCACGTCGGCGGAAAATTCCGGGCGCCCACGGACGCTCTCGAGACGCTGCTGGAACCAGCTGCGCTGCTCGGAATCGACGATATGGGTGAACTCGGCGCCAATGGTGCGACAATATGTCTTCTGCAGCGCGTCGAGGATTTCGCGTAGGCTCGCCTCCTCTTTGCCGATGAACAGGTCGCCGGCACGGAAGGTCGTATCAAGATCGGCATTGGTCAAGCCGTAATGATTGATCGACAGGTCTACGGGCGCTGGTCGCTGCCACAACCCCAAGGGGTCAAGCTTGGCAGCCTGATGGCCGCGCATGCGATAGGCCTGGATCAATCGCAGTACTTCAACCTGCTTCTTCTCGTGTTCACTGCTCACGCTCCCGGCAGATACCGGCTGGGCGCGGCGCTGGTTCTTCGCCAGCAATACGAAATGGTCGCGGATCGTCGAGTGCGATACATCGGTAGCGGTGCTGCCTTCGGCGGGCAACTTCTGGAAGTAGGTGCGCCACTCTTCTGGCACAGCGTTAGGGTCGTGCAGGTAGAGCTCGTAGAGCTCTTCCACATATGCAGCGTTACCACCTGAAAGGTGGGCGCTTTCCCACATGCGCTGCATCACGCTTTCTTGCATGCTTGGTCACCCTCGGTTAGGGGACTGATCGACAAGAGCCACAGCGGGTGGGAAAAGCCCTAGAACAGCGACTGAACCAAGCCACCGAGGATCCTGCAGATTTTCCGGGTACCAGCCCGGAAGCCCCTGCTGGTCTCATATCTTCATAGGTAAGAGCCTGGGCTTTGTGAGCCCCCGACTCGAGTTTCACCGCGGTGCGAGCTAAGGCCCGCACCTTGGTGTGCTACGGGTACAACACTTGCTTCAATCAGGTGCCGCTTTGCAGCAGCATGTTGCGTACGTGGCCGATTGCCTTGGTCGGGTTCAGACCTTTGGGGCAAACGTTGACGCAGTTCATGATCCCGCGGCAGCGGAATACACTGAACGGGTCATCCAGGGACGCCAGGCGTTCCTGAGTCTTGGTATCACGGCTGTCGGCCAGGAAACGATAGGCTTGCAGCAGCGCAGCAGGACCCAGGAACTTGTCAGGGTTCCACCAGAACGATGGGCAAGAGGTCGAGCAGCACGCGCACAGGATGCACTCGTACAGACCGTCCAGCTTGTCACGCTCCTCAGGCGTCTGCAGGCGCTCGATAGCCGGCGCCGGAGTATCGTTCTGCAGGAACGGCTTCACCTTCTCGTACTGCTTGTAGAAGATGCTCATGTCGACGACCAGGTCACGAATGACCGGCAGGCCAGGCAGCGGGCGCAACACCAGCTTGTTGCCCTTGACCACGGCCGACAGCGGCGTGATGCACGCCAGGCCGTTCTTGCCGTTGATGTTCATGCCATCGGAACCGCACACGCCTTCACGGCAGGAGCGACGATAGGAGAAACCCTCGTCCTGTTCCTTGATCAGCGCCAGCACGTCCAGCACCATCAGGTCCTTGCCACCGGTGTCGACCTGGAAGGTTTCGGTTTTCGGCGCGGAGTCGGTATCCGGGTTGTAACGATAAACTTCGACTTTCAACATAGCGGCCACCCTTAGTAAGTCCGGACTTTTGGTTCGAACGCCGGTACGGTCTTCGGCGCGAAGTTGACTGCACGCTTGGCAACCCGCTTCTCACCTGGGAAGTACAGGGTGTGGCACAGCCAGTTTTCGTCGTCACGGTCTTCGAAGTCTTCACGGGCGTGAGCGCCGCGGGACTCTTTACGCACTTCTGCGGCAATCGCCGTAGCTTCTGCGACTTCCAGCAGGTTCTGCAGTTCCAATGCTTCGATACGCGCGGTATTGAAAGCCTGGGACTTGTCGTTGATCTTGACGTTGGCAATACGCTCGCGCAGGCCAGCCAGTTGCTCGATGCCCTTCTGCATGTATTCGCCGGTACGGAACACACCGAAGTAGTTCTGCATGCAGCTCTGCAGCTCGCGGCGCAGGGTGGCGACGTCTTCGCCCTCGGTGCGCTCGTTGAGCTTGCTCAGGCGGTTGAGCGCGACTTCGATGTCGGTGTCGCTGGCGTCGCGGTACTCGATACCGTCGGTCAGCGCCTTCTCGAGGTGCAGGCCTGCGGCACGGCCGAAGACCACCAGGTCGAGCAGCGAGTTGCCGCCCAGGCGGTTGGCACCGTGAACCGATACGCATGCCACTTCACCGACCGCGAACAGGCCCGGAATGATGTGGTCCACGCCATCGGCGTCCTGGGTCATGGCCTGGCCATGAATGTTGGTGGCAACGCCGCCCATCATGTAGTGGCAGGTAGGCACGACCGGCACCGGCGCGACGACAGGGTCGACGTGGGCGAAGGTCTTGGACAGCTCGCAGATACCTGGCAGGCGGCTGTGCAGCACTTCCTCGCCCAGGTGGTCGAGCTTGAGCATCACGTGGTCGCCATCGGGACCACAGCCGTTACCGGCGATGATTTCCTTGACCATGGAACGGGCCACGACGTCACGGCCGGCGAGGTCCTTGGCGTTCGGAGCGTAACGCTCCATGAAGCGCTCGCCATGCTTGTTGATCAGGTAACCACCCTCACCACGGCAGCCCTCGGTGACCAGTACGCCGGCCCCGGCGATGCCGGTCGGGTGGAACTGCCACATCTCGATGTCCTGCACCGGCACGCCGGCCCGCAGGGCCATGCCGACACCGTCGCCGGTGTTGATCAGGGCGTTGGTGGTGGAGGAGTAGATACGGCCTGCACCGCCGGTGGCCAGGACCGTGGCCTTGGCGCGGATGTACTGGGTCTCGCCGGTTTCGATGCAGATCGCGATCACACCGACGAAGGCGCCGTCCTGGTTCTTCACCAGGTCAACGGCGTAGTACTCGTTCAGGAACGTGGTGCCTGCCTTCAGGTTGCCCTGGTACAGGGTATGCAGCAGCGCGTGACCGGTACGGTCGGACGCGGCGCAGGTACGTGCCGCCTGGCCGCCCTTGCCGAAGTCCTTGGACTGGCCACCGAAAGGACGCTGGTAGATCCGGCCGGTTTCGGTACGCGAGAACGGCAGGCCCATGTGGTCCAGCTCGAAGACCGCGGCCGGGCCTTCCTGGCACATGTATTCGATAGCGTCCTGGTCACCGATGTAGTCCGACCCCTTGACGGTGTCGTACATGTGCCAGCGCCAGTCGTCGTTCGGGTCTGCCGAAGCGATGGCGCAGGTGATGCCACCCTGGGCCGAAACGGTGTGCGAACGGGTCGGGAAGACCTTGGTGATCACGGCAGTCTTGTGACCGCCCTGGGCCAGCTGCAGCGCAGCGCGCATGCCGGCACCGCCACCACCAACAATGATGGCGTCGAAAGAAATCGTTGGAATAATAGCCATGAATCAGATACCCCAGAGAATCTGCACACCCCAGACGAAGTAGGCGAACATCGCAACGCCACACACAGCCTGGAACAGGAAACGGATCGCAGTCGCCGACTTGCCGAACGCCATTGGGGTCAGGTAGTCGGTCGCGATGGTCCACATGCCGACCCAGGCGTGAGCGCCCAGGGCGACAAGGGCCAACAGACTGAAGATACGCATCGCGTTATTGGAGAACAGAGCGTGCCACTGGACATAATCGATGCCAGGGTGCGCCACGAGGTAGCCGATCAGGAAGATGAAATAAGCCGCGAGAACGACCGCAGATACACGCTGCGCCATCCAGTCATAGAGGCCCGAACGCGACAGGTTCGTGACATTGGTTACCATATCCAAACTCCCGCCAGAACGATCACCACCACGGAGATGACGATGACAATTTTCGAGCCCAGCTTGCCGCCTTCCAGCGTCTCACCGATGCCCATGTCCATGATCAGGTGACGAACACCCGCCACCAGGTGATACAGCAGGGCGGACAGCAGGCCCCAGGCCACCAGCTTGGCCAGCGGGCTGGTCAGGCCCGCCTTCACGTCTTCGAAACCTTCTGGCGAATCCAGCGACTTGTCCAATGCGTAAAGCATGATGGCCAGGCCGACAAACAGGATGACGCCGGAGATACGGTGAAGAATGGACGTGTACGCGGTGATCGGGAGTTTGATGGTCCTTAGGTCTAGGTTTACAGGTCGTTGGCTTTTCACGGCTTTTTTCACACTGAAGAGCCCCTAGCTAACAGGGCAAAGTTGTTGGTAAGTGTACTGGTCAGGTACCCACCACCCGGGGAACAGCGACCCCCAGCAAAACGGGCTTGCAAGCCCTTGGCGGTCGGCTGCCGAGTATAGACAGTTAGGCTGCTTATGACAACGTGAGGGACTCGCCCGAATAGCGCATTGCCTTTCTCGGACAAAAGGCGTAAACGGCCGATAATTTCGCGGAAAACCAGGCGGTTGACAGGGTTTTCAAGCAGCCTTTAGGCAAATTGACATCTGGATTTATCCCTCTATAGTGGTGCGGGCCCTGCGTGGGGGGTTGTCTGATGATTTCAAGCATTGATAGGAGGCCACATGGCTGACAAAAAAGCGCAGCTGGTCATCGAGGGCGCAGCCCCCGTCGAGCTGCCCATTTTAAGCGGCACCGTTGGTCCCGATGTTATCGACGTGAGAGGGCTGGGGGCGGCCACGGGTCACTTCACGTTCGACCCAGGCTTCATGGCGACCGCATCGTGCGAGTCGAAGATCACCTATATTGATGGCGACCAGGGCATCCTGCTGCACCGCGGCTACCCGATCGAACAGCTCGCCGAACAGTCTGACTATCTCGAAACCTGCTATCTGCTGCTCAACGGGGAATTGCCCAACGCCGAGCAGAAGGCCCAGTTCGTCAGCACCGTCAAGAACCACACCATGGTTCACGAGCAGTTGAAGACCTTCTTCAACGGCTTCCGCCGCGACGCCCACCCGATGGCCGTGATGTGCGGCGTGGTCGGCGCGCTGTCGGCGTTCTACCACGACTCCCTGGACATCAATAACCCGCAGCACCGCGAAATCTCGGCAGTCCGCCTGGTTGCCAAGATGCCGACCCTCGCGGCAATGGTCTACAAGTACTCCATGGGCCAGCCCATGATGTATCCGCGCAATGACCTGACCTACGCCGAAAACTTCCTGCACATGATGTTCAACACCCCGTGCGAGATCAAACCGATCAGCCCGGTGCTGGCCAAGGCGATGGACCGGATCTTCATCCTCCACGCCGATCACGAGCAGAACGCTTCCACTTCCACGGTGCGCCTGGCTGGCTCCTCGGGCGCCAACCCGTTCGCCTGTATCGCCGCGGGTATCGCCGCACTGTGGGGCCCTGCTCACGGCGGTGCCAACGAAGCGGTCCTGACCATGCTCGATGAAATCGGCGATGTCTCAAACATCGATACCTTCATCGCCAAGGCCAAGGACAAGAACGATCCGTTCAAGCTCATGGGCTTTGGTCACCGCGTGTACAAGAATCGTGACCCGCGCGCCACCGTGATGAAGCAGACCTGCGACGAAGTCCTGCGCGAGCTGGGCATCAAGAACGACCCGCAGCTTGAACTGGCAATGCGCCTGGAAGAGATCGCCCTGACCGATCCGTACTTCATCGAACGCTCGCTGTACCCGAACGTCGACTTCTACTCGGGGATCATCCTCAAGGCGATCGGTATTCCAACCAGCATGTTCACCGTGATCTTCGCCCTGGCCCGTACCGTGGGCTGGATCTCGCACTGGAAGGAAATGCTCTCCAGCCCGTACAAAATCGGCCGCCCGCGCCAGTTGTACACCGGCTACGAGAAACGCGACATCGCCAAGCTTGAAGACCGCGAGTAACACGCCAGAAGCGCCGGCGTAACGCCAGGCTCGTTGCAGAAGAGGCCCGCTAGACGCGGGCCTTTTTTTATCGCTGCATGACCTCTCCCCGCCTGCGATCCGTCGGTTCGCGGAATTCGTTCCTGCTTCCCGTGCTGTCTGCCTTGACCGAGTATCGATCCGTGCCCATCAGGGCCCTTTCAATCACTTCGCAATAGGTTACCGACATGGATACCAACGAAAGCCAGGCCTTCTTCGAACAACTGCAAATGCCGGCACGTCCCCTGCGCCGGCTTGACGCCTACACCCTCGCCGACTCTCCAATAGACGAGAGCTCGCTCATCCCCGAAGCGGGCATCCAGGGAAACAGGCTGGTGGCCTTCACCAGCGGCCTGGACAAACAGTACAAGGAGGCCGTGAAGTTCTCGGTACAGATAGCCCAGAGCGCGGCGAATGCCAAATTCGACCAACTGCAGCAGCGGCTGGAATGGTACGCCGAATACAACAAGGTGTTGCGCCACACTGGCTGGCTCAGCAGCGATAACAAGCTGACCGAATACAATAATGCCGACCTTGAAATCACCATGGAGTCGGTCGCCTTCGAACTGATCAAGCTGGCAGCAGGCCCTAATGCTGCGGTGCTCGCCGAGCTGGCAGACCTGGCCATCACCTCCCTGAAGGGCGATACGGAACTGACCCAGAAACTGCAAGCGGCCTCCACCAGCGGCAGATCCGGCTCTTTTGACATAATGCCTTGCCTGCAGGTCGGGGACGATATCGTCATGTATGACCATGCGATGCGGTTCGAGCACAGCCGCTCCAGCGGGGGCTTCTGGTTCTGGAGCTGGAAAGTGAACGATGTGAGCCTGCAACACGTCGCCAATGAAAGAACACTCAACTTCACGCACTACCTGAGCGTCGAGCAATCGATCAAGGACAAGCTGGGTAGCCACTCCAACGCATTCTTCGACAACCTGGACCTGGGCTGATCGAGCAGATCGTCTTCATCGGAGAATGCACCATGGATGATTCAGCATGGCAATTTTACCGCAGCGCCGGCACGCTCATGATCGCGCCGGTGGACTTGGGCGAGAGCGATGTTCAGGACATTCTTGACAGCATCCTGTTCGCGCAACTGGCTGCCGGCAAACAACATGATCCATTCAATGCGTCGCTTTTGTGGCGCAAGGCCTGGAAGCGCACCCTGGATGCGCTTCACTGGACAGTGACCGCCTCGTCAGGGCAGGAAGAAGTGCTACGCCAGGGGTTCACGATGGCGTCACTGCTTTCACCCCTGCTCGGTCCATTGCCTTCACAGGACCTGGCGGCGCTCTTCGGTGAACTGAGCGGGGCTCATTTGCACGCGCT
This sequence comes from Pseudomonas fluorescens, assembly GCF_902498185.1. GTDB lineage: Bacteria > Pseudomonadota > Gammaproteobacteria > Pseudomonadales > Pseudomonadaceae > Aquipseudomonas > Aquipseudomonas fluorescens_BS. The sequence goes on from NZ_CABVIX010000004.1 coordinate 35,525, forward strand.
GGAGCCCTTTTGCAGACGGCGCCATGCTGAAACGACGCAGCTGAGGCTGACACTTTGCCTGGCGCACAGCGCCGAACAGGTAAGTCTCGCGAGCGTGGCATTCGATGCCCACACTCCGCTGGAGCCCAACTGGCTGACACAGCTGTACCCGGCCACTTCGCACCAGAGCCTCTGCATCACCAGAACGAGTCATACCTACATGCGGCCGCCAGACTACGCGGCGGAACGCGCCAAGGTGATCGAACTCCTGGGTATGAACCGTATCCGCGAACTCGAGCGGATACCCCTTGCTCCGCACCATTGAGGCGCAGCTTGGCCGGGCGACCGGCCAAGCTGGCTGCACCGGCCACTCAGCGCTTTTCAGCCAGCGCTTTCAATTCCCTGAGGGTGTTGAACGGCGCTTCCACGACGAACTTGTTGGCCAACCACGACGGCACGCTGCCGCCAGGCTCGGTGTGTACCTGATAGATCACCTCGGTGCTGTCCCCCCTGGGCACCAGCTTCCAGAAGCCCTTGACCTGTGATACGCGCACATATCCCTGCTCATCCGGCAGGTACGTGGGCTGCCCTTCCAGGTTGCGCACCAGGCTACCGTCAGACTCCTGCACTGTGGTGACATGCAGGACGGAGTCACGTGGCGTCACTGGCCACGGCGTATTGAACTGGGTGTAGGTCCAGCTCTGATCGCCTTCATGCTTAAGCAGTTTCTGCGACTTGCACTCATGAATCCAGGCGCAGGCGCCAGACACGTCTTCCTGCAGCGCCTTGAGCCTCGCCAACGGCGCCTTGATCAGCGTCACGCCGCGATACGCCTTGTACCTGGAGCCGGCAACTTCGCTGAGCGAAACCTTGATACCCTGCTCATCCTTGACCACCTGCCAGCTCTCGGCCTGCACAGCCGGCGCCAACAGCAACCCCACCCCACACAGCAATGCCACACGCTTGAACGATCTCATTCTATTTTCCTTGTTGTCGAAGACCCGAACTCTCACGCCGCCGTCACCTGCTCCAGCCAGCCAAGCAGCCTGATGGCGTCATCACTGTCGCTGCCGCATACCTCCACGTCTGCCTTGAACCCGCCACAGACCGCTGGCCGCTCGGGTTTGCCAAACAGCGCACACAGGTTCGCGATGGACAGGTGCAGGCAACGCTGGCCCGCAGGCTTGCCGGCAGGCATTCCCGGAATCGGCGAACTGATGGATGGGGCAATGCAGCAGGCACCGCAGCCCTCACGACACTTCATGACAACAGGCTCCTCCGAGCAGGGGGAATGAGAGTTTCTGGATAGTAACTGCACAAACAAGCGTTTGAAATTGCCGGGAGGAAGAATTCCGCCGTGACCCGCTGGTCAGTGGCGACCGCTACTGCCTGAACTCGAAATCGATGGCGGCACCTTCAACGTCGCGTCGACTGTCATTGCGCAGCTGCAGGTCCATCTCATTGCTGATCAGCCGTCCATTGAGCTGGAACGGAGTATCAGTGGCGGGTTTTTCGGTAAACATCGCAGGCAACACGGGCTTGCGCGCCAGCGGCGCATCATCGACATCTGGCTCAAGCTTGTCGACCAGGTTGGTCGGCAGGCTCAAGTCCAGCTTGGGCTTGGGCAATGGTTTGCTGGCCGCCTTGGGAACCGCCTTTCGTTTGTGGGCAACTGGCTTGGCGGGCAAATTGCGCGAGCTGGACGCCTGCTGGCGCACTGGCTGGCCGGCCACGGACGTCTTTTCCCTGGTCGCAGCAGGCTTGCCGGCCGTCGAGGCCTGAGACGCGTGCACCGAGCTCGCCGCCAAACACAATGGCGCCAGGCATACGAGCAATACGAGAGAACGCAAGCACTTCATGGGCAACCATGGCCATCTGCCAAAACCCTATGCTCGCCGTTCCTGACGCGTGTGGCAAGCCTAGAGCAGAGCCCCGGCCGTCTCCTGGCACAGCTGGTTGGCCAACAGACCGAGGGTCATCACCGCACGTTCGGCCTCCTTGTTCCACGGAATCCCGCAGTTCAGGCGGATACAGTGGTTGAATTGCTCGGTATTGCTGAAGATCAGTCCCGGGGCAATGCTGATGCCTTGCTGCAGGGCACGCACATGCAGCTCCTGGGTGTTGACCCTCCCCGGCAAACTCACCCACAGGATGAAGCCACCGGTTGGCCGGGTCATCTGCGTACCCTGTGGAAAATGCTGCTGCACGGCCAGCTGATAGGCGCTGAGATTCTTCCTGTACTCCTGCCGGATGTAACGCAGGTGCCGGTCGTACCCGCCGTTTTCAAGGTAGGACGCCACCCCCATCTGCGTCACGCTGCAGGCCGAATGAGTGGTGAACGTCTGCAGGCGCTGGATCTCGTCATGGTAGCGGCCGGCGACCATCCAGCCGATGCGCACGCCCGGCGACAATGTCTTGGAGAAGCTCGAGCAGTAGATCACCCGGTCCAGCCGATCGAACGCCTTGAGCGCCTTGCTGCGCCCCTGCTCGAACATCAGCTCGCCATAGATATCGTCCTCGACGATCTGGATGTCGAAGTCCGAGGCCAGCCGCAGCAGCTGTTTCTGCCGCTCCTCGGGGATGGTGCCGCCCAGGGGATTGCTCAGCCTGGAGGTCAGCACCAACGCCTTGATCGACCACTGATTGGCCGCCAGCTGCAGGGCTTCCAGGCTGATACCGGTGAATGGGTCGCTGGGAATCTCGATGACCTTCAGGCCCAGCAGGTCTGCCAACTGCAGCAAACCATAGTACGTCGGCGACTCGGCGGCGATCAGGTCACCGGGGCGCGTCAGCACCCGCAGTGACATCTGCAGGGCATCTACGCAGCCGTGGGTAACCACCACTTCACGCGGATCGACCAGTACCCCGGCATCACGCATGCGGATCGCGATCTGCCGGCGCAGTGGCTCAAAACCCGGACTGAACATGTAACTGAAAGCCCGCGGGCTGTGAAACCGTGTCACCTTGGCTATCTGCTGGTGCAGCGCCCGCACCGGCAGGTAATCCACATGCGGGACCGCTGCGCCGAAAGGAAACACCCCATCTCGCCGCGCCTCGGCAAGCACCTGCTGGATGATACTGGCCCGAGTGACCAGACCCGGCCGCTCCACCCGCGCAATGTCCGGCGTCTGAGCGGTCAATGCCGGCGTCTGGTGCACGTAGTAACCCGACTGCGGGCGCGCCCGGATGAGCCCCTGGTCTTCCAGGTTGGCGTACGCCTGCAGCACGGTGGCGTGGCTGACATTGAGCTGGGCGCTCATCTTGCGCACCGACGGCACGCGTTCGCCCGGCTGGTAGACACCACGACGGATGTCATCGGCCAGTTGCTGGGCGATGCGCTGGTAGAGCAGCAGGTTGGTCATGACGGGCTCTCGTACGCGGGTGGATCGTTGTTCTTGTGAGTTCGCAGCGAAGAGAGAATACCGTAACAGTTGCCAAGTGTACCGGGACAGATTGCAGATTAACGGTTGGAACAGGGGCGATAACCCCCTGGCTCAGCGCATGGCGCCCAACTTTCCCTTGTCATCCGAGAACACGATCTCCACCCGCCGGTTCTGCGCCCTGCCGCGCTCGGACGCATTGGCCTCCACCGGATACTGGTCCCCGTACCCCTCTACCTGGATACGCTTCTCATCGACTCCCAGGTCGACAAGCATATCGGCGACCGCCTGGGCACGGTCGCGGGACAACTTGAGATTGTCTTCGGGCGTACCAGTACTGTCGGTGTAGCCTTCGATGCGCACGATACGGCGCGGGTTGAGCTGGAGGAACTGCACCAGCTTGAGCACGGTGCGGCTGGCGGAGTGCTTGAGCTCGGCGCGTCCGGTGTCGAACAGTACGTCGCCCAGGGTCATGACCAGGCCGCGGTCGCTGTCCTGGGTGGTCAGGCTGACAATCTGGGCCTCGACCCACTTGCCCTGCTGCTGGACGTCGGCGAGCTTTGCCTCGCGAAGGGCGAGTTGCAGGCGCTGGCGTTCCAGGTCCAGCTTGGCGAGTCGCTCCTGGTTGGCGGCGAGCCTGGTGTGCTCCCTGGCGATCTCGCTGTAGCGTTGACTGAGGTAGGCGTAGTGGCGCACGTCGGCACCAGAGCCGATATAGCTCGACAGACGCTCGGCGCGAGACAGTGACTCTCCAGCGCGAATCACGTCACGCGGGGCACTGCGCAGCACATCCGAGTCATCCTTGACTGTTTGGAACGCTGCGCCGGCCTCATCCAGCGCCAGCTCGCTACGCTGGCTCGCGCAACCTTGCAGGCCTACCAGGGCGAGCACGGCAAGGGCTGCCAGTGACTTGGTGTGTTTCATGGCTGTACCTCCAGCTGTTTGCGCAAGCGCGTGACCCGCGATTGCAGCAACTGGACCTGTTCTTCGCTTTTCTGCGTCAGCACCCGTGCTTCTGCCAGGCGGGCGTCAAGCTCCGCCTGCTCGGCGCGGATGCGTGCGTCACGGTGATCTTCGGTGGCCATGTCGCTGCGCGCTCGCGCCAGTTTGTCCTCGGCTGTCTTGAGCTCCGCCACCTGGTCGGTGGCGCCCACGGCCTTTGCCTGCTCGAGCGCCTGCTCGGACAGGCGAAGTTGTTCAGCCGGAGCCGGATCATTGGCACAGCCAGCCAGGCCCAATATGGCCAGCGCAAGGAGTAGCGGTTGAATTCTCACACAATCTTCCTACTGTTTAGGGACGTCCAGCGGCGCCTGCATCTGCGCCTTCCAGCGCTCGACATTACGCTCCAGCACCACCTGAGACACACCGGAGGTCGATGATTCTGTCAGCTTTTTTGCCAATTGTCCGCGCAACCAGGCGTCGTTGCAGGCCGAGTTGTGCGACAGGGCAAGATGCAGCCCCGGCCGATCCAGAGGCAGGCCTCGCGCGATGAGGTCATTGCTCATGCCCAGGCTCTGAACCATGGCCATGCCTGAATAACGCCCCGCGAGCACATAGTCGACCTGGCCGAGCAGCAGCTTCTGGAAAGCCTGGGTAAGGTTCTGCGCGGGCTCGAGCTCGAGCTGCGCCTTGGCGAAGGCCTCGAAGGCCGGAGTCAAGCGGGCCTTGCCCGACACGGCGCCGCGCGACTGCGCAAGATCGGCGGGGGCGTCGTAGATCAGTGGCGAGTCATGGCGAGTCCATACCAGATAGTCGTTGAGCTCCAGCGGGGGATACAGGAAGTCCAGCGCGGTCAGCTCGCCCGGCTGCAGCGGCGTATCGATCAACAGGTCCATCCGGCCGCTGCGAACTTCCTGCAGGGCCTGCTCGCGCCTGCCGGCATGCAGCACCTCGACCGTCAGCCCCAGTTCGCCTGCGATCTGGCGCAACAGGTCGGCATTGGCGCCGATCAGGTGTCGCGGATCCTTTGGATCTTGCCATGAATAAGGCGGTGCATCCGGGCTCCCGGTCGCCACCAGGCGCTCGCACTTGCCCACGGCCATCACCGATGGCGAAAGCACCGCCGCCGCACATGCCAGCACCGCACCTGCTCGGCCAAACCACGCCATCCTCGGACCTCCTTGTAACTCCAGAACGAAAAAAACCCGGCCCTCAGGGTGTGAGTGCCGGGTTTCTTTATAAGGGACGCAGGTGGATCAGACCAGCTTTTCCAGCTCAGGAATCGCTTCGAACAGGTCCGCGACCAGGCCGTAGTCGGCGACCTGGAAGATCGGCGCCTCTTCGTCCTTGTTGATCGCGACGATCACCTTGGAGTCCTTCATGCCCGCCAGGTGCTGGATGGCACCCGAGATGCCCACTGCGATGTACAGCTGCGGTGCGACGATCTTGCCGGTCTGGCCGACCTGCATGTCGTTCGGCACGAAGCCGGCGTCGACGGCAGCGCGTGAAGCACCGACAGCAGCACCCAGCTTGTCGGCCAGGGCGTACAGGTGCTTGAAGTTGTCACCGTTCTGCATGCCGCGGCCACCGGACACGACGATCTTGGCGGCGGTCAGCTCGGGACGGTCGGACTTGGCCAGCTCTTCGCCGACAAAGGACGACAGGCCTGCGTCATGGGCAGCGCTCACCGCCTCGACGGCAGCCGAGCCACCTTCGGCGGCAACGGCGTCGAAGCCGGTGGCACGCACGGTGATGACCTTGACCGAAGCGCTCGATTGCACGGTGGCAATCGCGTTGCCGGCGTAGATCGGACGCTTGAAGGTGTCGGCGGATTCGACCGAGATGATTTCCGAGATCTGGTCGACGTCCAGCAGCGCGGCCACGCGTGGCAGCACGTTCTTGCCATTGGAGGTCGCCGGGGCCAGCACATGGCTGTAGCCCTTGCCCAGCTCGGCCACCAGCGGCGCTACGTTTTCCGGCAGTTGATGCGCGTAGGCTGCATTGTCGGCCACCAGTACCTTGGCGACGCCAGCGATCTTCGCGGCCGTTTCGGCCACGCCACCCACGCCCTGGCCTGCGACCAGCACATGGATGTCACCGCCGATCTTGGCGGCAGCGGCAACGGTGTTCAGGGTAGCCGGGGCAATGGCACCGTTCTCGTGTTCAGCGATAACCAGGATAGTCATTGGATTACCTTCGCCTCGTTCTTCAGTTTCTCGACCAGTTCAGCCACCGACTTGACCTTGATGCCGGCGCTGCGGGCAGCGGGCGCTTCGACTTTCAGGGTCTTGCTGGTGGAGGCAGTGGAAACGCCCAGCGCGTCTGGCGTGAAGGTTTCCAGCGGCTTCTTCTTGGCCTTCATGATGTTGGGCAAGGACGCGTAGCGCGGCTCGTTCAGGCGCAGGTCAGTGGTGACGATCGCCGGCAGCTTGAGCGCGACGGTCTGCAGGCCGCCATCGATCTCGCGGGTGACCTTGAGCGAGTCGCCGGCAACTTCCACCTTGGAGGCGAAGGTACCCTGGGCATAGCCACTCAGCGCGGCGAGCATCTGGCCGGTCTGGTTGTTGTCACTGTCGATGGCCTGCTTGCCAAGGATCACCAGCTGCGGCTGCTCCTTGTCGACGACCGCCTTCAGCAGCTTGGCCACGGCCAGGGAGTTGAGTTCATCGGCGGACTCGACCAGCACGGCGCGGTCAGCACCGAGGGCCAGCGCGGTGCGCAGCTGCTCCTGGGCGGTGGCCGGGCCGATGGTCACGACGACGATCTCGGTCGCTACGCCTTTTTCCTTCAGGCGTACGGCTTCCTCGACGGCGATCTCGCAGAAGGGGTTCATGGACATCTTTACGTTGGCAAGGTCGACGCCGGAGTTGTCCGCCTTGACGCGAACCTTGACGTTGTAGTCGACCACTCGTTTGACAGCTACAAGAACCTTCATGGATTCCTCGTTACTCTCCGGTGAAAAGAATGTCGCCAGGGACGTGCCCGGCGATTGCGCGTGGGTACAAGGACACCTCTGAAAACGATCATGGCGTGGGCAAATTCAGGATTGACCGAACAAGCCTGCTTCAACCTGTCGCGTAAAACCCGCGGGGCATTTTCTGACGTGACGTGTAGAATTCACTACAAAGCGCGCCGGGACGTGACGGCCGTGCCTTTTCGCCTGGTTTTTAGAGGTGCACCTGCATCCGCCGATCAGCATACGGCGAGCGTAAAACCGCTCGTATCTTGACTGTAACGCCCTATGGGGTCAATACGGCAAATCGGCCAGCTTCCAGCCGCCGCTCGGTGAATTTACTGGGGTCCGGCAAATTCAAACAAACGTTTGTATTGGACCCGCCAGGTGGTGTAGTTATAATGCGCGTCCAAGACAAAGCGGTGTAGTCCGTCATCTTCAGAGCTACAGCCAGCGCAGCTGTACGTGACCGCTCGACACCCAACAGACCCCGCAACAGCGATGAGCCTTGAGTAGGAGAGAACCTGTGGAACGCGAATACATGGAATTCGACGTGGTCATTGTCGGCGCCGGGCCGGCAGGCCTGTCCGCCGCCTGCCGCCTCAAGCAGAAGGCCGCCGAAGCCGGTAACGAGATCAGCGTCTGCGTGGTCGAGAAAGGCTCCGAGGTCGGTGCGCACATTCTCTCCGGCGCCGTGTTCGAGTCGCGCGCCCTGAACGAGCTGTTTCCCGACTGGAAGGAACTGGGCGCCCCGCTCAACACCGAGGTCAAGCGCGACGACATCTATGTGCTCAAGGACGGGGGCAGTTCGGTCAAGGTCCCTGACCTGTTCGTGCCCAAGACCATGCACAACCACGGCAACTACATCATCTCGCTGGGCAACCTGTGCCGCTGGCTGGCCCAGCAGGCCGAGAACCTGGGCGTGGAAATCTACCCCGGCTTCGCCGCCCAGGAAGCGCTGATCGATGAAGACGGCGTGGTGCGTGGCATCGTCACCGGCGACCTTGGCGTGGACCGCGAAGGCAATCCCAAGGATGGCTTGTATACCCCGGGCATGGAACTGCGCGGCAAGTACACCCTGTTCGCCGAAGGCTGCCGTGGCCATATCGGCAAGCAGCTGATCCGCCGTTTCAACCTCGACAGCGACGCGGACGCCCAGCACTACGGCATCGGCCTCAAGGAAATCTGGGAAATCGATCCGGCCAGGCATGAGCAAGGCCTGGTGGTGCACACCGCCGGCTGGCCGCTGAACGTGGTGGGCAACGAGAACACGGGCGGCTCCTTCCTGTATCACCTGGAGAACAACCAGGTCGTGGTAGGGCTGATCGTCGACCTGTCCTACGCCAACCCGTTCCTGTCGCCGTTCGACGAGTTCCAGCGCCTCAAGCACCACCCGGTGATCAGCCAGTACCTCGAAGGCGGCAAGCGCATCAGCTACGGCGCGCGCGCCATTGCCAAGGGCGGCTTGAACTCGCTGCCCAAGATGATTTTCAACGGCGGCGCGCTGATCGGCTGCGACCTGGGCACCCTGAATTTCTCCAAGATCAAGGGCAGCCACACTGCCATGAAGTCCGGCATGCTCGCCGCCGAAGCGATCGCCGACGCCCTGGCCGCAGGCCGTGAAGGCGGCGACCTGCTGACAGGTTATGTCGAGTCGTTCAAGGCCAGCTGGGTGCATGACGAGCTGTTCGCCAGCCGCAACTTTGGCGCCGCGCTGCACAAGTTCGGGCCGCTGCTGGGTGGGGCGTTCAACTACATCGACCAGAACTGGTTCGCTGGCAAGCTGCCGTTCACCTTGCGTGACACCAAGCCGGACTACGCCTGCCTCAAGCTTGCGGCCGACTCGAAGAAAATCGACTATCCCAAGCCTGACGGCAAGCTCAGCTTCGACAAGCTCAGCTCGGTGTTCCTCTCCAGCACCAACCACGAGGAAGAGCAGCCTTGCCACTTGAAGCTCACCGATCCGAGCATCCCGATCGCCAGCAACCTGCCGCTGTACGACGAGCCGGCCCAGCGTTATTGCCCGGCGGGCGTGTATGAGGTGATCACCCAGGAAGACGGCGCCAAGCGCTTCCAGATCAACGCGCAGAACTGCGTGCATTGCAAGACCTGCGACATCAAGGATCCAGCCCAGAACATCACCTGGGTAGCGCCGGAAGGCGCAGGCGGGCCGACTTACCCGAATATGTAATCGCTTGGCCCAGCCATAATGAAAAGCCCCCTGGTCCTCTGGATCAGAGGGCTTTTTTTGTGGCTGGGGGACGCGCGGCGCGGGGTGCAAGTCTTGGGGCCTCCAGCGCCCTTGAGAATCGAGCGCCACCCGGGCGGCGCAAACCTCTCAAGACATGCACCTCATACCCATCACGCAATCCTCACCTCACCCCCGACCAACTCCCGACGCCCGAAATACCCCGCCGTCAGCGCTCCCACCGCCCCCATCACCAGACAGAACCCGACACACACCCAGGGGCTCCACGGCATCAGCGCGATCAGCGCCAGCGGCGTCGTGCTGGCCCATAACGCGTAGGCAACGTTGTAGGTAAAGGAAATGCCTGAAACGCGGATCTCAGCCGGGAACAGCCCGACCATTACCGAAGGCACCACCCCCACCACACCGCAGGACAGCCCGGCCAGCGCATAGGCAAGCCCGGTCCAGCCCCACGCCCCCACCAGGCTGGCATAGAGCCCGCCAATGCCCAGCGGCAGCAGCACACTGTAGATCAGCAACGCCCGCCAGGCGCCCAGGCGGTCGACCAGCAAGCCGGCCAGGACGCAGCCAACATTGAGAAAGACGATGCCGACGCTGCTCAGGGCAAAGGTATGCCCCGCGCTCATGCCAAAGCGTTGCTGCATCACAGTCGGGGTGATCACCACCAGCACCACCACGGCGGACGTCAGCACGCAGGTCAGCACAGCGGCCGGGAGCAGCGCCCGGCGGTGCTCGCTGAGCACCTGGCGCAGTGGAAAGGCCACCGGCTGCTCGCGCCGCTCGCGCAGGGCAAGAAATACCGGCGTCTCACTCAACCAACGGCGCAGCCACACCCCGATGACGCCAAACACACCACCGAGCAGGAAAGGATAGCGCCACGCGTAATCGAGGATTTCCTGAGGCGTGAACATCTGCGCCAGAAGCGTCGCAGTCAGAGCGCCCAGCAAGTAGCCAAACGTCAGCCCCGCCTGGAGGAAGCCCAGGGCGTAGCCTCGCCGTCCAGGCGGGGCGTGCTCGGCCACGAAGGTCCAGGCGCTGGGCACCTCGCCTCCCACCGCAGCGCCCTGAAGGATGCGCAGGCCGAGAAGGATCAGCGGCGCAGCGTAGCCGATCTCGGCGTAGGTCGGCATCAGTCCGATCAGCAGGCAGGGCACGGCCATCATCAGGATGCTCAGGCTGAACACCCGCTTGCGCCCCAGATGATCGGCGAAGTGCGCCATCAGGATGCCGCCCAACGGCCGCGCCAGGTAGCCGGTCACGAAGATCCCGAAGCTTTGCAGCAGGCGCAGCCACTCGGGCATGTCGGGCGGAAAGAACAGCTGGCTCAGGGTCAGGGCGAAGAACACGAAAATGATGAAGTCGTAGATCTCCAGCGCCCCACCCAGCGCCGCCAGGCTCAAGGTCCGGTGGTCACCACGGGTGAGCAGGGGCTGGCGGTTGGTATCGATGGCAGTCATTGGAAGCGGTCCGCGGATCGGCAAAGCGCAAGAGGATAGCAAAACCTCGCCGCCGATGGCCGCTGACCTGTCAGGACGGTCGAGTGAACAGGTTATCGATCAGGTAGCGCCGCCGCGGCGCAAGGCCGCTCGACTGGGACAGTCCTGGCGGCAGCGCCACCTGCCCCACCACCAGCGGCACATCGATGATCGTCATGAATGACTCCAGCGCTTGGCTGTCAGGCACCTTGGGCAGGCTGATATTGACTGCTTGCCGCTCGGACGCGGGCACGTTCGGCACCTTGAGGTGCTGGGAGTGATAGAGCAACGCATGCTGGACCTGTGTGCTGACCCGGCAGAAACGCGCCAGGTCGACACCGCAATGGGTGGCCAGATCGATGTTGCCGATCAACAGATTGAACGGTTGCAGCGCGCCTTGCACCAGACGCTGCAGGTCTTCGAAGCACTCGACGGGCGCGATGCGGTAGTAGCCAAGGCTGTTGAGCATCTTCTCCAGCTGCAACAGCTGGCTGGGGTGTTCGTCGGCGATGAGAATCCGCATGGATTTATTGGGCATGTTCGGACCTGGGCAGTAGGAAGTTGTTTCGTTCCTTGACCGAACTGCGCCGGGGCAGGCTCCTGCAGGCTCGAGGGCCTGTTACCGGGTCTGCATTGATAGTTGTAGGTAATCGAATGAAAATCAAGTGCAGTAGGCAGTAATTGAAGCGCGCCGGTGCAGGTGCCCGTCAGCCTTCCCACTCGCGCATGCGCAAGCGGCAGTGCTTCATGGCATTGACGATATGTTTTTCCACGAGGCTGCGTGAGAGGCCCAGGCGTTTGGCGATCTGCTGATGGGAAAGACCGTCGAGCTTGCGCAGCAGGAAGCAGTGGCGGCACGGTTCGGCCAGCTCGGCCAGGGCACGCTGCAGCAGCTCCAGCCGCTCATCCAGTTGCATGTCCACGGACGGGGCAGGACTGTGCCAGCGCTCCTCGCTGTCGAGCACGTCCAGCGATTCGGTCTGCCGCACGCGCTGGCGGCGATGCCGGTCGACAATCAGGTTCAGCGCCGTGCGGTAGAGAAAGGCGCGCGGTTGCTCGATCGGCTGCGAACCGGCGCGGTCAAGCACGCGCAGGAAAGCATCATGGGCAACATCCTCGGCGGCGTGGCGACTGCCAAGGCGCGCACAGAGAAAGCTGACCAACTCGCGATAGTAGTGTTCCACCCTGGCACCCGGCAGGCGCTCCTGCCGCTGGATGCGTGGCAGGAGGCAATGTGATATCAGCCTCCAATATTACAAATTATAATTATTCTCAGCAACCGTGGCATCCTGTTCCTGCATGCTCGCGCTATACCACCTTGAGATTTCGGGCATACCAGGGACGCTGCGGCACCTTGGGACGCAACGCGGAAAATCGCTCCTCATTGCCATAGATGAGCCGGATCCCCAGCTTCATGGTCTCAGGGTCCATCTCCACGCTCCGGCCCGGGCGCAGCCCAGGGACGGTGCTACAGCCATGGGTATCGGGCCCCAGCCAAGGGTCGGCCACCCCGACCCAGCGCCCCGGCGCGAACCAGGGCACGCCATTGACGGTCTGGCGCGAAACTTCCCCCGGATGAAAGCGCTGATGCGCACGGAACCAGTCTTCGATGCGATCGTCGATCCAGCCATGGAAGCGCCAGAACACCGGATTCACATGGGATGAGAAAGGATCGCCGAGAAAGTCGTTTTCAGCCGCGAACCAACGCCCTGCAAAATCGTGAGGGGTCCGGGCCATGGGCACGGGCATGTCGTTGACCGGATCACGCGGGACCGAAGCCCAGCGCATGTGCAGCCAGTCGTGCAAGCCCAGTTCGACTTCCGAGCCAAACTGTCCGAGGGTCAGTTGCGACAGGTACTGGGCATCGGTGTAGCGCGACTCCCAGACCTGGAAGTTACCGTGAAAGGTGTCTGCGTTCTTGATGTCGCTGACCCATTGAGTGTACTGCGTGTCCCCCGCCGCCAACCAGGTGGGCGGCAAGGCATTGCCGTCCTGGTTGTCGAAGTAGCGGGCAAAACCTGCGCGGTCGCGCTCCAGCTCAGGCTGTGGCAGCGGAAAGCTCGGCCATGAGGGCAGGTCCTGCAGGGACCGGGCGGTGCCGAGCATGTGCCTGTGCATGAACAGGAAATCTTCACCCGACCCATTGCGGTCCTTGTGCCGTCCCCGGGCATCACGCTCCTCTCCCAATGGGCCCGGCTGCCAGCCGAGGCCACGCAGTGCGCGTTGCCTGTCCTCGTCGAGCTTGTGCCACTTGTCCCGCGAAGCGTGCCATAGCTGGTGGAACAGGCGGTGCTCCGGTGCGACCAGCCGCGCCATCAGCGCAGCATTCAAGGGGGTGCGTTCACGCGCCTCGGGAAACACACGCTTGAGCGCCATGAAGCGATTGTCCTGCTCTGGCAGCGCCAGGGGACGGTCAAGGCGCAGGATGCGCCCATTGAGGGTTGCCGGGCCCGCATTGCCGAAACGCCCCCAGACTTCATCGAGCACCATATGGCACTCATAGCGCGGCGCCGAATTGCCCGAGCCTGTGGGCACCAGGCGCCAGCGCAATGTCCCGGGTCTGCCCGGCAGCAGGTCGCCGACCACCCGGTAGCGCGGCTCCTCAGGACCGCGTAGCCGCTCGGCGGTGTCCAGATAGCCGCGCAATCCCCGCCCTCGCGCAGCCACGTCGAGAAACAGCTCCAGCCCCTCGCCCGGCAAGCCTTCGATACCTGCCTCACTGCCAAGCAGTGACCAGTCCCAGACGCCGCGCAAGGTATCCGCCAAGTGTTGTCCGGCCGTGTCGGCCAACTCGACCACGGCCTCGCCGGGCGTCTCGGGAAACCCCTCCTTCCGGGTCAGCTCGCGGTGCGCGTACCAGGCACCTGGTACCGCAACCCCCGTCAGAGCGACACCCGCGATGAAGCCGCGTCGAGAAATGCTCATCTGTCTACCTGTATCCGCCGTTGCGGCCATCGGACATGGCCCTGTCGAACGCTAGGACGTTGTGCGGACAGCAAAATTTAACCATGCGGCCTTTTCAACCGTGCCCTGGCCGGGCCGTCCAGCCCCCCGCACCGCTAAATTTCCGCCGAGCGAGCTCGTCCTCCCCCTGACAGCAAAGGCCCCACACCGCCCATTGCCGGTGCAACCGACTGAGAGCACGATGACGACAACACGCTGGAAAAAAGTCCTGTACGTCAGCCTGGCCGCGGCCTTGAGCGCTGGCGCCGGGATTGCCGCCTGGCATTACCTCACCGCCGAGCCCGGTTACGCCCGGGAGGTGATCGAGCAGGCCAACGATCTGCAACAACGGATCATCTCGTTCGACAGCCACGTCACCCTCCCCTTGACCTTCGGAACCCGCGGCAACGAGGCCGACCAGGACGGCGCGGGTCGCTTCGACCTGGCCAAGGCCGCCCGTGGGCGCCTGTCTTCGGCGGCGTTGACGGTCTTCGCATGGCCCGAGTCCTGGACCGGTGCCAATGGCCCGCATCGCCCGACCGATGGCTTCGTCGTGGCCGCGCGGCATCAGCAGGAAGTGCGCTACAAGGCCATCGACGCCATGGTCCGTGACTTCCCCAACCAGGTCGGCATCGCCTACTCGCCGCAAGACCTGCGGCGCCTGCACGGCGAAGGCAAGTTCGCGGTGTTCATCAGCATGCTCAATGCCTATGCACTGGGTGACGATCTCGACCAGCTGGACCGCTGGGCCGCCCGCGGCATGCGGATGTTCGGCTTCAGCTATGTGGGCAACAACAGCTGGGCGGACTCCTCGCGTCCCCTGCCCTTCTTCAACGATACCGCCGACGCGCTGGGCGGGCTGTCACCCATAGGCCAGCAAGCCGTGCGCCGGCTCAATGACCTGGGCGTGATCATCGATGTCTCGCAGATGTCCAGCCAGGCGCTCACCCAGGTTACCCAACTTACCCGTGCGCCGGTGGTTGCCTCGCACTCGGCGCCGCGGGCGATGGTGGACATCCCGCGCAACCTCAGCGACAAGGAAATGCAACTGATCAAGGATACCGGCGGAGTCGTCCAGGTGGTCGCCTTCTCGACCTACCTCAAGCCCCTGAGCCACAAGAGCCGTGAGCGTCTTGACGAGCTGCGCGCGCAGTTCGGCCTGCCGCCGCTCTCCAACCTGGCCTATGCCCTGATGCCGGGCGATCCGGTCATCGCCGCCTGGCCCGAGCAAAAGGTCGGGCAGTACGCGAGCGAGCTTTACGCGATTCTCGATGAGGAACCGCCAGCGACACTCAAGGATTTCGGCGACGCCATCGACTATACGGTGCGCAAGGTCGGCATCGATCACGTCGGCATCAGTTCGGACTTCAACGAAGGCGGCGGCGTCAAGGGCTGGAACGATGCCAGCGAGGCGCGCAACGTCACCGCGGAACTGATCTCGCGCGGTTACTCCGAGGCCGACATCGCCAAGCTGTGGGGCGGCAACTTCATGCGCGCCTGGGAGCAGACACAAGCCGCAGCAAGGCGCAGCTGAACACAGCCACTTTCTTGATTGTTTGCCACTAGCTGACGGAATCCTGCAGATGCCCCACGAACTCACAACATCCCCGCGACTGAAGCGTCCCCTGCGCTGGCTGTCGTACCTCGCCAGCCTGGGCCTGGTACTGAGCGCCACGGCCCACGCAGCGCCCTCGGCCCAACCCGGCAGTGTCTTCAAGGACTGCAAGGACTGCCCGGAAATGGTGGTACTGCCCGCCGGAAGCTTCATGATGGGCACCCCGGAAGGCGAGGCCGGCCGCGAGCCCGACGAAGGCCCGCAACATAATGTGACCTTCGCCAAGCCCTTCGCCATCAGCCGCTACCCTGTCACCGCCGGCGAGCTGGATGCCTACATCAAGGCAAGCGGCGTCACCCCCGCCGATGGCGACGACCGTCCCGGACGGCGCTGCACTGCCAGCAAGCCAAGCTACAAGCAGGGGCCCCGCCAGCCCGCCGTCTGCGTCAGCCATCACGATGCCAAGGACTATGCCAGGTGGCTATCCGCCCAGACCGGTCATGCCTACCACCTGCCCAGCGAGGCCCAGCGCGAGTATGCCGCCCGCGCCGGTTCCACAGGCCCATTCCCCTTCCCCTTCGATGACAACGACCCGCGCACATACAGCATCGCCAAGCATGCCAATACCTACGGCCCCACCGATGGGTTCTCCTACACCGCCCCCGTCGGCAGCTACCCCGCCAACGCCTTTGGCGTCTACGACATGCACGGCAACGTCTACGAGTGGACCGCCGACTGCGGGCATCCGGACTATGTCGGCGCGCCGACCGATGGCAGCGCCTGGCTCACTGGCAAATGCCAGACCCGGGTGATGCGCGGCAATGACTGGGGCGAGGCGCCCGTGTTCTCGCGCTCCGGCAATCGCAACTACCGCGCGCCCGAAGTCCGGGGCGATTTTCTTGGTTTCCGGGTCGCCCGTGAACTGTAACCGCACCTCCATGACGCGCGTATCGGGAGTTCCCCATGTCGTCCACTAAACCCCGCGGTGCCATCCGCGAACTGTTCAGCCTGCTCAAGCCCTTCTGGCCGCTGGTGACCACCTCGATCGTGCTCGGCATGATCGGAGGCCTCAGTGTCACCGTGCTGCTGGCCACCATCAACAAGGCCTTGCACAGCGAGGCCGGCCTGACCCAAGGCGTGGTGCTCGGTTTTGCCGGGCTCTGCGTGCTGGCCTTGCTCAGCTCGATCTGCTCCGACATCGGCACCAACTATGTGGGCCAGAAGATCATCGCCACGTTGCGCAAGCAGCTGGGCGAGAAGGTCCTTGCGGCGCCGATCGACCAGATCGAGCGCTACCGCAGCCACCGGCTGATCCCTGTACTGACCCACGACGTCGATACCATCAGCTCCTTCGCCTTTGTCTTCGCGCCGCTGGCGATTTCCCTGACCGTGACGCTTGGCTGCCTCGGTTATCTGGCCATGCTGTCGTTGCCGATGTTCCTGATCATGCTGGTGGCGATCGCCCTGGGCACCGTGCTGCAATTTCTGGCACGGGCCCGCGGCATGCGCGGTTTCGAAGCTGCACGCGATGCCGAGGACGAACTGCAGAAGCACTACAACGCCATTGCCGGCGGGGCCAAGGAACTGCGCATTCACCGGTTGCGCCGCCAGCGCATGTTCACCCATGGCATCCAGGGGACCGCCGAGCGCATCTGCGCTACCCAGATGCGCTCGATCAACACCTTCGTGATCGCCAAGAGCCTGGGCTCGATGCTGTTCTTCGTGGTGATCGGCCTGGCGCTGGCGCTGCAGTCGATGTGGCCCAGCAGCGACCCGACGGTCATGAGCGGCTTCGTGCTGGTGCTGCTGTACATGAAGGGTCCGCTGGAACACCTGATCGGCACCCTGCCGATCATCAGCAAGGCACAAATCGCTTTCCGCCGGATCGCCGAGCTGTCCAATCAGTTCTCATCGCCAGAACCGCACCTGCTGCTCAACGACCGCAGCCAGCCGGCCATGGCCATGAACAGCCTCGAGCTTCGCGACGTGCGCTATGGCTTTCCTCAGGTCGAAGGCAGCGAGGCATTCAACCTGGGACCGGTCAACCTGCGCATCGAGCAGGGCGAGATCGTGTTCATCGTCGGCGAGAACGGCTGCGGCAAGACTACCCTGATCAAGCTTCTGCTCGGCCTGTACGCGCCGCAGTCCGGCAGCATCCAGCTCAACGGCCACGCCGTGACGGCGCAGAGCCGTGACGACTACCGCCAACTGTTCACCACGATCTTCGCCGACTACTACCTGTTCGACGACCTGATCCAGGGCGACAAGCCGCTTCCCCAGGATGCCGAGCGCTACCTCAAGCGCCTGGAGATCGACCACAAGGTCAGCATCAAGGACGGCAGATTCAGCACCACCGACCTGTCCACCGGACAGCGCAAGCGCCTTGCGCTGGTGGGCGCCTGGCTGGAGGAGCGCCCCGTGCTGGTGTTCGACGAATGGGCCGCCGATCAGGACCCGACCTTCCGCCGTGTCTTCTACACGCAGTTGCTGCCCGACCTCAAGCGCCTGGGCAAGACCATCATCGTGATCTCCCACGATGACCGCTATTTCGACGTTGCCGACCAGCTGGTGCGCATGAGCCGTGGTCAGGTCGTCAGTGAAGCGGTGACTGCCTGAAACCACGTCCAGGAGCCGGGGGAAAATAATTTTCCGGTTCTTGTTGCGACGTGCGTCTCACTATCGGTAATCCGAATCATTATCAATAAGCCCCTTACAAGAGCCCATCATGCCAACTGCACACACTTTGTCTCCTCTGGCAACGGCGCTGAAACTGCGTCGGCTGCTGCAACCAAAGCTGCTCGGGACGACCATGGGGATGGTCGTGTCCCTGCCTCTGGCAGCCCAGGTCATGGCACAGGACATCGACTTCGATATTCCAGCGCAATCGCTGTCACGCGCCGTGCTGCAGTTCGGCCAGCAGTCGGGACTGCAAGTGCTGTACAGCCCGCAGGACCTCGAAGGCATGGGCAGCAACGCGCTGGTGGGCCGCTTCAGCGCCCAGGCCGGACTGGCCCGGCTGCTGGGGGACGCGGGGGTGTCCTACAATTTCCAGGGCAATACCCTGACCCTCACCGCACGCGGCCAGGGCGACGCTCTTGAACTGGGCGCCACAAACATCAACGGCCAGGGCCTGGGTGCCCAGACCGACGGCACCGGGTCGTACACCACCGGCCTGTCGAGCACCGCCACCCGGATGAACCTGTCCCTGCGTGAAACGCCCCAGTCGATCAGCGTCGTGACCCGCCAGCGCATGGACGACCAGGGCTTGAACGACCTCACCCAGGTGCTGGAGCAGACCCCGGGGATTTCGGTGCAGAGCCTGGGCAGCGAGCGTTTCAACATCTATTCACGCGGGTACTCGGTCGACAACTACCAGTTCGACGGCATTCCTACCACCCTGGACATCGTCAGCCAGGTATCGGCACAGAGCCTGGCCGACATGGCCATCTATGACCGCGTAGAGGTGCTGCGCGGCGCCACCGGCCTGATGACCGGCGCAGGTGATCCCTCGGCCACCATCAACCTGGTGCGCAAGCGCCCCACCGCCGAGTTCAAGGGCCATATCACCGCGGGCGTGGGCTCGTGGGACAAGTACCGCACCGAGATCGACCTGTCCGGCCCGCTTACCCCGACCGGCAACGTGCGCGGCCGCATGGTCGCTGCCTACCAGCAGAACAACAGCTACGTCGATCACTACTCCCAGGAAAAACAGATCTTCTACGGCATCCTGGAAGCCGACCTTAGCGACTCCACCCTGCTCACCGTCGGTGCCGACTACCAGAAAAACGACCCCACCGGTTCGTCCTCGGTCGCCTTCCCGCTGTTCTACAGCAACGGCAAACAGACCCACTTCTCGCGCTCGACCAACAGCGCCGCGCGCTGGAGCAGCAACCCCCAGGACGCGCTCAACACCTTCGCCAGCATCGAGCAGAAGCTTGGCTACGACTGGAGCCTGAAGGTCTCGGTCAACCAGATGTACATCAACCGCGAGGACTACCGCCTGGCGACTGCCAGCTGGGGCTTCCCCAACGAAACCACCGGTGACGGCGTACGGCTCTATGGTGGCGCGGGCAGCACCTGGCAAAAGCAGACCGGCGTGGACGTTCAGGCACAAGGCCCGTTCCAGTTGTTCGGGCGCCAGCACGAGCTGATCGTCGGCTACAACTTCTCGCGTTATGAAAATCGCCACTCGCCACTGCGCGGCACTGCGATCGAAGGGACGTTCGTCAACGTCTACGACTGGGACAACTACACCAATGAGCCCGTCACCAGCCTTGGCAAGCTATACGATGGCGACACCACCATCTATCAGAACGGCACCTACATCGCCACGCGCCTTCGCCCGACCGACGACCTGTCGGTGATCCTCGGCGCGCGGGCCAGCGACTACAAGTTCAACTACGACGTCGAGTACGTGCTGACCCCACGGAGCAACCGCTACACGCAGTATCGCGAGAGCGGCGTGGTCACGCCCTATGCGGGAGTTGTGTATGACCTGAACGACATCCATTCTGTCTACGCCAGCTACACCAGCATCTTCAAGCCCCAGGAGAACCGGCGCGACGTCTCCGGTGCGCTGCTCGATCCCCGTGAAGGCGACAACTACGAGATCGGCTTGAAGAGCGAGTATTTCGGCGGCCGCCTGAACACCAGCATTGCCGCGTATGAGATCAAGCAGGACAACCTGGCCGTGGCGGTTCCCGGCGCGGTCATCGAAGGTACGACCACGGGCGCGTATGAAGCGGTCAGCGGCGCCACGACGCGTGGATTCGAAGTTGAAGCCAACGGCGAGCTCACCCCTGACTGGAACCTCAGCGCCAGTTACAACCACAGCATCACCAAGGACGCCGACGGCGAACGCCTCAATACCGAAGCGCCGGCCAACATGGTCAAGCTGTGGACCACCTACCGCCTGCCGGGCGAGCTCGACCGCCTGACCGTGGGGGGCGGCATGAACTGGCAGAGCGGCACTCACATCACCGTGACGCCGAGCACTGCGCTGGGCAGGGTCAAGGCCAAGCAGGAGCAGTTCGCCGTGTTCAACATGATGGCGCGCTACCAGCTGACCGATGAGCTGTCGACCACGGTCAATTTCAACAACGTGTTTGACAAGAAGTACATCAGTGCTCTGGATACTACGTTCTTCAGTGGGTACTACGGTGAGCCGCGTAATGTGATGGTTTCGGCCAGGTATCAGTTCTGAGGTTTTCTGCCGGGCGGGGGCTTCGGCCCTCCGCCTTTCTTGGCACCACCCTCAAGCGCCAGCGCGACCCTCCAGCGCAAGCAACCACTCCCCGACACTCCGATAAATCCCCTCGACCACCGGCACGATCCCGGACATGCGCAGGTAGTCATGGGTCAATCCCTGCTCGATGCTCAAGGTCACTGCGGTACCCGCCGCCTCCAGCCGTTCGGCATAGGCCAGCCCTTCATCGTACAGCGGATCATGGGTCGCAAGCCCGATATAGGCCGGCGCAAGCGTGGGCATGTCAGGGGTCAGCAACGGAGAGGCCCGCCAGTCAAGCCGATCAGCTGGATTCGGCGCGTAATGCTGGTAGAACCAGCGCAACGACGGGGT
Source organism: Pseudomonas fluorescens (assembly GCF_902498185.1). Taxonomy (GTDB): domain Bacteria; phylum Pseudomonadota; class Gammaproteobacteria; order Pseudomonadales; family Pseudomonadaceae; genus Aquipseudomonas; species Aquipseudomonas fluorescens_BS. Next base: position 56,536 of record NZ_CABVIX010000004.1, read on the forward strand.
CTCCAGCAGAAACCCTTCGGCATAACGTTGATGGGAGTCGCGCTCCTGGCTGATGTCGGTAACCGGGTAGAACAGCATCTGCGCAATCGGCTGCAAGGCCAGTCCCACCCGCTCGGACGCGGCGGCGATCGCCAGGCCGGCCGCCAGCGAGGCACCCACGCTGTCTCCAGCGAAGACCACGCGGTTGCTGTCCAGACCGAGCACGCTGGCTTGCCCGGCCAGCCAGGCAACGGCGTCCTGAGCATCGAGTTGAGCAGTGGGAAAAGCATGCTCCGGCGCGCGTCGGTAGGTTGGCGCGAGGACGGCGAACTCCCCCAGGCACGCCAGGCGGCGGCAGACCGCTTCGTGGGAATCCAGGCTGCCGACCACGTATCCGCCGCCGTGGAAATAGAGGATCACCGGCTGGTCAGGTCCGGTGGAGGGCCGGCGGTACAGGCGCGCCGGCAGCGATACGCTATCGCGGGTCGGCAACTGCAGGTCGATCACCTCCAGTTCGCCCGGAGGGCTGGGATCGATGATCAGCGAGCTGGCTTCGAACTCGCGACGGGCCTCGATCACCGAAAGCGCGTGCATGGCTCGGCTGCTGCCGGTCAGGCGGCCAAACTCGACCAGTTCCAGAAACGCAGCCAGGTCAGGTTGCAGTGACATGTGGTTTTCCTTGAATCAGAGAAAGCGGTAAATGCCGGCCCGAATACCGAGGCCGGCATGATGGTTTCACTCCTGCGTCAGCAGCGGGTCGGCCAGCAGCGCTCTCAGCGCTTCGATCAATGGCGTATGGCGCAAGATCCCGAAGTGCGATGCCGGCACCAGCTGACGCGCGCGCACCGACCCGAGCCTTTGCTCGAATGCACGACGTTGCGGCTGGTCGGTGCGGTCATTCCACCAGCAGTAGGTGGGCGCCTCGACTGCGGGCAAGACCCGCAGGTCACCGGCCAGCGCCTTGAGTCTCATGGCAACGCCGAACGTGTGCGCAAGATCATCGACGGTGAAGTTCAGGTGTGCGCGCCAATCGTCCCGGGCACGCAGCAGACCCTCGATCAGTGTCTCGATCCGCCCCTCGTCTTCGCCAGCGCGCACCTCGAACGCAGGCAACTGCTCAGGCGGGCGATCCAGTGCGATGCTCAGGAACTGGCGCAACTCTTCTCCCCACTCCGTGGCCGGCTCGCAGGCCTGCGCAGACGGCACATGGCTATCCACCAGACCCAGCCAGGCCACTGACTGCCCCTGGCGCTCCAGCTCGTGCGCCACCAGCACGGCCAACGGACCGCCCAGCGACCAGCCCATCAGGTAGTACGGACCATGAGCCTGTTTCTGGCGGATGTACTGCGCATAGTCGATCGCCATGGCCACCAGTGACTCATCACGCCATTGCCGATCGAGCTGCATCCGGCATTGCAGTCCATGAACGCTGCGAATGCCTTCCAGGCTGCGGGCCAGGGGCTCGTAGTCGAACACCGTGCCAAGCCCTGCGTGCAGGCAGAACAGCGCCGGGCGGCCGCTGACCTTGCCATTGAGCGGCAACAGCGGATCGAGGTCGCGCTCGCCTTCCTGGTAGCCAGACAGTTCGGCGATGGTCGGTTTGCTCATCACATCCCGCAGCCCCAGCGTCAGGCCCAGCTCGGGACGCGCCCGCACCTTGCTCAGCACCTTGAGGGTACGCAGGGAGTCACCGCCAAGCTCGAAGAAGTTGTCGGTGACCCCTACCTGAGCGAGCTCCAGCACCTCCTGCCAGATATGCGCCAGCGCCTGTTCCAGGGCGTTGCGCGGCGCCAGGTATTCATGCTGGCGCAGGTCCGGATCGGGCAATGCCTTGCGATCGACCTTGCCATTGGGACTCAGTGGCAGCGCGGCCAGCACGACGATATGCGCAGGCACCATGTAGTCGGGCAACTGTGCCTGCAGGCTGGCACGCAGGCGCTCGCCCGCTTGCTCGCCTGCGGTACAGACCACGTAGCCGATCAGCTGGCGGCTGCCTTGCAGGTCACGCGCCACCACCACGGCGTCGCGCACACTGGCATCGCGACGCAGGCAGGCTTCGATTTCACCGAGCTCGATGCGAAAGCCCCGGACCTTGACTTGATGGTCGACCCGGCCCAGGTAATCCACCACGCCATCCTCGCGCAGGCGGACCAGATCGCCGGTCCGGTACAGGCGCCCGCCCTCCCCCGCGAACGGGTCGGCGACAAAGCGCTCGGCGCTCAGCCCAGGCTGACCACGGTACCCCCGCGCCAGGCCCTGGCCGCCGATGTACAGCTCACCCGCCACACCATGGGGCAAGGGGTTGAGCTGGTCATCGAGCACGTGCAGGGTCCGCTCGCCAACCCGCTGGCCGATCGGTGCCACGGCCGCACCACACACATCGCCTTCGGCGGCTTTCCACAGCAGCGGCGTGACCACCGTCTCGGTCGGCCCGTAACCATTGGTGATCCAGCGTGGCCGCAGGTTGCGCCGGACCAGCTCGAAGCTGGCTTCGGCCACCGCATCGCCCCCAAAGCAGTAGACCTGCACCGGCGGCGGGTTGTCGCGCCCTTGGGCATGCTCGGCCAACTGCTGCAGGTAGGCCGGCGGGAAGCAGGCGATGCTGATGCCATGGGCATGCAGCGCGTCCCAGGTTTCCTCGGCGGTCCACAGCCGGTTGTCGCGCAGCACCAGCGCGCCCCCCGCCAGCAGGGTCGACAGCCAGCGTTCCTGGGCCCCGTCGAAGGCGAACGACATGAACAGCAGCTCGCGGGTGGCGGCGTCCATGCCATAGCGTTCGATGATCGCCTGGCAGTGCATCAGTAGCGGCCCACGCGCCACCGCGACGCCCTTGGGCATGCCCGTGGAGCCGGAGGTGTAGATGACGTAGGCCAGGCCGTCGCCATCGACTTTCACTGCAGGCGCCGGATTGCAGTCGGTGTCCAGGTCCAGTTCATCGAGGGCCAGTCGCGGTACCCGCGCCAACTGCGGCAGCCGCGAGGCCACCGAACGCTGGGTCAGCATCAGCGACATTCCCGAGTTCTCAGCGATCCACTTCAGGCGTTCGGGCGGGTAGTCGATGTCCAGCGGCACGTAGGCGCCGCCGGCCTTCAGCACTGCGTAGAAGGCCACGATGACCTCCACCGAGCGCTCAAGCGCGATCCCCACCAGCACTTCAGGACCCACGCCCTGGGCGAGCAGCTGATGCGCCAGGCGGTTGGCTCTACGCTCAAGCTGGGCGAAGGTAAGACGGACATCACCACAGGCCACGGCCAGCGCCTCAGGGCGCTCGAGCACACGCGATTGCAAACGGTCGAGCAGCGAAGGCGCCTTGTCGATGACGGGGCGCAGGCGGTTGTCCTCGGCCAGTCGGGCCTGCTGCGTGTGTCCCAGAATGCCCAGGTTGCCGATCGACTGCCGCGGCTGTTCGAGCACGCTCAGCAACAGGTACTCGAAACTGTCGCGGATCAGCGCGGTGGCCTGCTCAGTGAAGCGGTTGCGCAAGTACAGGAACTCGATGTTCAGCCGCTCACCCAGGTTCACCGCAAGGTCCATGGCGTAATGGGTCACATCGCGCCCCTGTGCCTGGCCGAAGCGCAGTTCGCCCTGGCCGATTCCTTGCAGGCGCTCGTCCACCGGGTAGTTCTCGAACACGATGATGCTGTCGAACAAGCCCTGCGCCCCCTGCCCTGCCCAGCGCTGCACATCGGCCAGGGAGGCATGCTCGTGGTCGCGCACCTCCAGGTTGCAGGCCTGCAGCTGCAGCAGCCACTCATCGAATGCCTGGTCCGGGGCGGGCGCCTGGATGATCGGCAGGGTGTTGATGAACAGCCCCAGCATCTGCTCGGCGCCCGGCAAGGACGCCGGCCGGCCGGCCACGGTCGCGCCGAAGCACACCTGTTGGCGACCGCTGTAACGCTGCAACAGGATCAGCCAGACTGCTTGCACCAGGGTATTTGGGGTCACCCGCAGGCGCTGGGCTTGCTCGCGCAGCACACGGGTACGCTGGGGGTCCCAGTCCAGGTACAGGGCCGCATGACCGGTCAGGTCTGCCTGGGGTCTGGGATACACGCACTCAGCCAGCAACGTCGGACTTTCCAGCCCGTGCAGCCGGGTTTTCCAGAATTGCTCCAGGGCGGCCTGCGGCTGGGCCTGCAGCCAGGCGATGTAGTCCCGGTAACGGCCCTGCTTGGCCGGCAGCGGATGGCCGGCATAGGCCACGAAGACTTCGGCCAACAGCTGGGAGTTGCTCCAGCCGTCCATCAGCAGGTGGTGGCGGGTCCAGATCAGCTGGTGGCGATCCTCGCCCAGCCGCGCCAGCGTCAGGCGCATCAAGGGCGCCGTGCGCAAGTCGAAGTTGGCGGCGCACTGGTGGGCGAGTTCGGCCAGCACCTGCTCGTCGACCTGGCGGTCGCGCCAGTCGAGCACGGTCACCGGCAGGCGCGCCATGCGGTGCACCACCTGCAGCGGCTCGGCGCTGCCGGCGCTGCTGTGGAAGCTGCTGCGCAGCACCTCGTGACGCGCGATCACGGTGTCCCAGGCCGCCACGAGGCGATCGACGTCCAGTCCTTCCACGGGCACGCTGGTCTGGTTGATGTATAGCTGCGCATCCGGCTCGGCCATGGAGTGGAAGTACATGCCCATCTGCATGGGCGACATCGGGTAGATGTCTTCGATGTCCCGGGCACTGACCGGCAGGGCATCGAGCTGCGGCTGGTCCAGCCCGGTCAGCGGGAAGTCCGAAGGCGTGACCCCGGCGGTATCGGCCAGCAGGCAGTGCTCGATCAATGCCTGCAGCGCGGCGCTGTAGCCGTCGGCCAATCGCTGGATCGCTTCGGGCGCGAACCGCTCGCAGCTGAAGGTCCAGTTCAGGCTCAGCTCTCCACCGTATACCCGGCCATTGACCAGCAGATCGTTGTTGAGCGTAGCGTCCAGGCCCTGCTCGCTACCGCTCGCGACGCCGACAGGTCTGAACAGCGCACCGTCCTCGGCGGCGAAGCTGCCGTCGAACTGGCCCAGGTAGTTGAAGGTGACCCTTGGCTCAGGCAAGGCCGCCAGCGCCTCGCGCTGCACCTCGGTGCCCAGGTGACGCAGCACGCCGTAGCCCAGGCCCTTGTCCGGGATGGCGCGTAGCTGTTCCTTGATCGCCTTGATCGAGGCGGATAATCCCTGGGCAGGTGTCAGCCGCACCGGGAATACCGTGGTGAACCAGCCCACGGTGCGGGTCAGGTCGACGTCTTCGAACAGCTCTTCGCGGCCATGGCCTTCGAGGCGGATCAGCGCGCTGTCGGCGCCGGTCCAGTCTGCCACGGTACGCGCCAGGGCGGTGAGCAGCAGGTCGTTGACCTGGGTGCGGTAGGCCGCCGGGGCCTGCTGCAGCAACTGGAGGGTGGAGTCCTTGTCCAGTCGGGTATGCACCGTGCGCACATGACGCGTGTGCTGCGAGCCGTGGGGATCGAGGCTCGGCAGCGCGATCATCGGTCCCTGCAACTGGCCGTGCCAATAGTCGAACTGCGCCGCCAGCTCGGCACTGCCGGCATGGGCCTGCAGGCGCTGGCCCCACTGCTGGTAGCTGCTGGTCTTGGCCGGCAGCTGCAGCGCCTGGCCAGCGGCCAGTTGTGCGTAGGCGCTCTGCAGGTCCTCGAAAAGGATCCGCCACGACACCCCATCGACTACCAGGTGGTGGATCACCAGCAACAGCCGCTGCCCCCCCTCCGGCAACCGGGCCAGCACTGCCCGCAGCAGGGGGCCGTGTTGCAGATCGAGGCTGGCCTGGGCCCTGTCGGCCAGGGCCAGCCATTGCTCAGCGGTGTCCAGATCCACCTGCCACAGCATCGCCGGCTGTTCGTCAGGGCTGCCGTGCACAGCCTGCCAGATCCCGTCATGCTCAAAGAAGCGCAGGCGCAAGGCGTCGTGCTGGCAGACCAGCGCGCTCAGCGCCTGCTCCAGTACATCGCCCCGCAGGGTCTCGCGTGGGGACAGCACCACCGACTGGTTCCAGTGGTGGCGCGTGGGCACGGCGCTGTCAAGAAACGCCTGCTGGATCGGCAACAGCGCCAGGGCGCCGGTCACCGGCCCCTGGTCCTGCTGCGCGTTTTCTTCACGCCGCGCCACCCGCGCCAGGTCCTGGATGGTCTGCTGCTCGAACAGGTCCTTGGGACTGAGGCGGATACCCGCCTGGCGAGCGCGGCTAACCACCTGGATGGAGATGATCGAGTCGCCGCCCAGCTCGAAGAAGTTGTCGTTCACCCCGACCTGCGCCAGGCGCAGCACGTCTTGCCAGATCGCTACCAGGGCCTGCTCCATCGCTCCCTGCGGTGCCACATAGGCGTCCAGCGACTGGCGCGCCTGCGGCTGCGGCAGGGCCTTGCGGTCGAGCTTGCCGTTCGGGTTCAGCGGCAGCTTCGGCAACAGCATCAGGTGCGCGGGCACCATGTAGTCCGGCAGCTGTGCCTTGAGGCGCTCGCGCAGCGCCGCTTCATCAATACCCTCGGCCACCAGATACGCCACCAGTTGCGCTCCCGCCGGCCCCGGCTGGGCCAGCACCACCGCCTCGCGCACCTGCGCGTCGGCCAGCAGGCAGGCTTCGATCTCGCCCAGCTCGATCCGGAAACCGCGGATCTTCACCTGGTGGTCGACCCGGCTGACGTAGTCCAGCTGCCCGTCGGCCAGGTAGCGCACCAGGTCACCGCTGCGGTAGGCCCGGCTGCCCGGCTCGCAGGCATGGGCATCGGGCACGAAGCGCTCGGCGGTCAGCGCCGCCTGGCCAAGATAGCCCCGCGCCAGGCAGGAACCTGCGATGTACAGCTCGCCCACCGCGCCTACCGGCAACAGCTCGGCGTTTTCACCGAGCACGTACAGCCGGGTGTCGGGCAGGGGCCGGCCGATCGACAAGCCGCCCTCGGCGCCATGGGTGGCGTTGATCGCCGCCTCCGCTGGCCCGTATCGGTTGAATAGCGCTACCTGCGGCAGGCGCGCCTGGGCCCGCTGCAGCAGCTCGCGGGACAACGCCTCGCCACCGCAGAACAGCCGTTTCAGGCTGCGGCACGCAGACAAGCCCGGGGTCTCGATAAAGGCCTGCAGCATCGACGGCACGAAGTGCAGCGTGCTCACCTGCTGCGCCTCGATCAGCGCCAGCAGGCGCTCCGGGTCGCGCTGGTCGCCCGGCTCGGCCAGCACCAGCCGGCCCCCGCAGCTCAGCGGCCAGAGGAATTCCCACACCGACACGTCGAAGCTGAACGAGGTCTTCTGCAAGACCCCCTCGCCCGCTTCCAGGCCATAGGCCTGCTGCATCCACAGCAGCCGGCCGAGCAAGGCGCCGTGGTGGTTGCCCACCCCCTTGGGCCGGCCCGTGGAGCCGGAGGTGTAGATCACATAGGCAAGGTTATCGGCGCCCACGCCCGTCACTGGGGCGTGCGCTGGCCAGTCAGCCAGCACCAGCGCATCCACTTCCAGCACCCGCACCTGGCGCCCCGCCAGGGGCAGGCCGGGACGGCTGGCACGGTTGCTCAGCAGCAGCTCGATGCCGCTGTCGTCGATCATGTAGGCCAGGCGTTCGGCGGGGTATTCCGGGTCCAGCGGCACGTAGGCGCCACCGGCCTTGAGCACCGCCAGCAGACTGATCACCATCTCCAGGCTGCGTTGCAGGGCGATCCCCACCCGCACGTCCGGCCCGACGCCCTCGGCGACCAGCAGGTGCGCCAGGCGGTTGGCCTGCTGGTTGAGCTCGTGGTAGCTCAGCCGCTCGCCGGCAAAGACCACCGCGCAGGCGTCAGGGGTCTGCCGCGCCTGACGTTCGATCAAGTCGTGGACATGGACATCGGCGGAGCAGTCGATCTGCTCACCTTGCCAATCCTGCAACAGGACCTGGCGGTCGACGGTGAACTCGAACTGGCCAAGGCAGGCCTGCGCCGAGGCATCGGCCAGCCAGCCCAGCAACTGCAGCAGGTGGTCGTTCAAGCGCTCGATGGCGGCACTGCTGAAATGCGCCAGGTCGTGGCTGTAGTGGAGGTCAAGGCTGCTGCCCATCCCCACCGCCAGGCTCAACGGATAGTTGGTGCGCACGTTGTTGGCCACGCTGCCGAACTGCAGGTCGGCCGGCGCTTCCTGTTGCAGCACCTCGGCAATCGGATAGTTCTCGAACACCAGGATGTTGTCGAACAGCGCCTCGCCACCCTGCCCGGCCCAACGCTGTACATCGAACAGCGGGCTGTGCTCGTAGTCGCGTAGGGCGAGGTTCTTCGCCTGGACCTCCTGCAGCCAGCCGGCCACCGTTTGCTCGGGCCGTGGACGGGCCACCACTGGCAGGGTGTTGATGAACAGGCCGATCTGCTTCTCGATGCCGGCGAGCTCGACCGGACGTCCCGATACCGTGGCCCCGAAGACCACGGTGTCCTGGCGAGTGTAGCGCTGCAACAAGAGCAGCCATGCCGCCTGCATCAGCGTGTTGAGCGTGACCTTGTGCTGTCGCGCCGCAGCGTTGAGGCGTTCTGCCCGTTCGCCCGGCACGCGTACCGAGTGAATGCCCTGGCCTGTGTGAGTCGAGAGGGCAAGGCTGTCCAGGCCGCCCGCACCTGCCAGTCGGGTCGGCGCATCGAGCCCGGTCAGTTGTTCGCGCCAGAACGCCTGGGCGAGGCCACTCTCCTGGCGTTGCAGCCAGGCGATGTAATCGCGATAGCGCCCGACCGGCTGAGGCACAGTGCCAGTCGTGTAGTGCTGCATCACCTCGCCCATCAGCTGCGAGCTGGCCCAGCCATCCATGAGCATGTGATGGCTGGTGTAGATCAGGTGATGGCGTCCTTCACCGGTGCGCACCACCAGCAGGCGCAGCAGCGGGGCCTGGGACAATTCGAAGCCTTGGTCGCGTTCGGCGATGGCCAAGCGTTCGAGCGCCAGTTCGACGTCTTCGCTGATGGGCAGGTCGACGACCTGCATAGGCATCGCGACCTGACGGTGCACGCATTGCAGCGGTTGTTCGAGGCCTTCCCACAGGAAGCTCGTACGCAGGATATCGTGCGTGTCCATGACCGCCTGCCACGCAAGGCGGAAGCGCTCGGGATCGAGCCCACGCACTTGCAGACGCATCTGTCCCAGGTAATGGCCGGTGCCTTGCTCGTAGAGGCTATGGAACAGCATGCCCTGCTGCATCGGTGACAGCGGATAGAGGTCTGCGGTCTGCCGCGGATCCAGGTCCAGGGCATCCAGACGCGTCTGGTCGAGCCCCGCCAACGGGAAGTCCGAAGGGGTGAACCCGGCGTGGCCCTCCTCGGTGCAATGAGCAATGAGCACGTGCAACTGCGCCAGGTAGGCGGTGGCCAGCGCTTGAATGGACTCACTCTCGAAAACCTTGTCGCTGAAGGTCCAGCCCAGGCTCAGGCAACCGTCGTAGACCTGGCCATTGACCGTCAGCCAGTTGCCCAGCGGCGCATCCGCGGCCTGGTCCGCACCTGCGCTCTCGCCGGAAGGCGCGAACAGCGCAGCCTTGTCACTGGCGAAACTGCCGTCGAACTGGCCCAGGTAGTTGAAGGTGACCTTCGGCTCAGGCAAGGCCGCCAGCGCCTCGCGCTGCACCTCGGTGCCCAGGTGACGCAGCACGCCGTATCCCAGGCCCTTGTCCGGAATGGCTCGCAGTTGTTCCTTGATCGCCTTGATCGAGGCAGACAGGCTCTGTGCAGGCGTCAGCCGCACCGGGAATACCGTGGTGAACCAGCCCACCGTGCGGGTCAGGTCAACGTCCTCGAACAGCTCTTCGCGGCCATGGCCTTCGAGGCGGATCAGCGCGCTGTCGGCGCCGGTCCAGTCTGCCAAGGTACGCGCCAGGGCGGTGAGCAGCAGGTCGTTGACCTGGGTGCGGTAGGCCGCCGGGGCCTGTTGCAGCAAGCGCTGAGTGGCTTCACGCTCAAGGCGCACCTGGACCGTGCGGGCATCGCGGTTATGCTGAGGGGCCTGTGGGTCAGCGCACGGCAGGTCGGTCGGCGCACCCTGCAACTGGCCTTGCCAGTAGTCGAACTGCGCGGACAGTTTCGCACTGCTGGCATGGTCTTGCAGGCGCTGGCCCCACTGCTGGTAGCTGCTGGTCTTGGCCGGCAGCTGCAGCGCCTGGCCAGCGGCCAGTTGCGCGTAGGCGCTTTGCAGGTCCTCGAAAAGGATCCGCCACGACACTCCGTCGACCACCAGGTGGTGAATCACCAGCAGCAGACGCTGCTCGCCCTTGGGCAAACTGGCCAGCACTGCCCGCAGCAACGGGCCGTGTTCCACGTCGAGACTGGCCTGGGCTTGCGCGGCAAGGGCCTGCAGGGCCGGTGCATCCGCGACCTCTACGTTCCACAGCAGCGATGCCCCCGGGTGTTCGGCCACCGGCGAGTGGACCGCACCCTGGTCGGTAAACCGCAGGCGCAGGGCATCGTGCTGGGTTACCAACGCCTCCAGCACCTGTTCCAGCAGGGCTACCTGCAATCGCTGGCCCGGCTTGAGGGACACCGACTGGTTCCAGTGATTGGGCTGGGCCAGCGCCTTGTCGAAGAACCCGCGCTGGATCGGCAACAGCGCCAGGGCGCCGGTCACCGGCCCCTGGTCCTGCTGCGCGTTTTCTTCACGCCGCGCCACCCGCGCCAGGTCCTGGATGGTCTGCTGCTCGAACAGGTCCTTGGGACTGAGGCGGATACCCGCCTGGCGAGCGCGGCTAACCACCTGGATGGAGATGATCGAGTCGCCGCCCAGCTCGAAGAAGTTGTCGTTCACCCCGACCTGCGCCAGGCGCAGCACGTCTTGCCAGATCGCTACCAGGGCCTGCTCCATCGCTCCCTGCGGTGCCACATAGGCGTCCAGCGACTGGCGCGCCTGCGGCTGCGGCAGGGCCTTGCGGTCGAGCTTGCCGTTCGGGTTCAGCGGCAGCTTCGGCAACAGCATCAGGTGCGCGGGCACCATGTAGTCCGGCAGCTGTGCCTTGAGGCGCTCGCGCAGCGCCGCTTCATCAATACCCTCGGCCACCAGATACGCCACCAGTTGCGCTCCCGCCGGCCCCGGCTGGGCCAGCACCACCGCCTCGCGCACCTGCGCGTCGGCCAGCAGGCAGGCTTCGATCTCGCCCAGCTCGATCCGGAAACCGCGGATCTTCACCTGGTGGTCGACCCGGCTGACGTAGTCCAGCTGCCCGTCGGCCAGGTAGCGCACCAGGTCACCGCTGCGGTAGGCCCGGCTGCCCGGCTCGCAGGCATGGGCATCGGGCACGAAGCGCTCGGCGGTCAGCGCCGCCTGGCCAAGATAGCCCCGCGCCAGGCAGGAACCTGCGATGTACAGCTCGCCCACCGCGCCTACCGGCAACAGCTCGGCGTTTTCACCGAGCACGTACAGCCGGGTGTCGGGCAGGGGCCGGCCGATCGACAAGCCGCCCTCGGCGCCATGGGTGGCGTTGATCGCCGCCTCCGCTGGCCCGTATCGGTTGAATAGCGCTACCTGCGGCAGGCGCGCCTGGGCCCGCTGCAGCAGCTCGCGGGACAACGCCTCGCCACCGCAGAACAGCCGTTTCAGGCTGCGGCACGCAGACAAGCCCGGGGTCTCGATAAAGGCCTGCAGCATCGACGGCACGAAGTGCAGCGTGCTCACCTGCTGCGCCTCGATCAGCGCCAGCAGGCGCTCCGGGTCGCGCTGGTCGCCCGGCTCGGCCAGCACCAGCCGGCCCCCGCAGCTCAGCGGCCAGAGGAATTCCCACACCGACACGTCGAAGCTGAACGAGGTCTTCTGCAAGACCCCCTCGCCCGCTTCCAGGCCATAGGCCTGCTGCATCCACAGCAGCCGGCCGAGCAAGGCGCCGTGGTGGTTGCCCACCCCCTTGGGCCGGCCCGTGGAGCCGGAGGTGTAGATCACATAGGCAAGGTTATCGGCGCCCACGCCCGTCACTGGGGCGTGCGCTGGCCAGTCAGCCAGCACCAGCGCATCCACTTCCAGCACCCGCACCTGGCGCCCCGCCAGGGGCAGGCCGGGACGGCTGGCACGGTTGCTCAGCAGCAGCTCGATGCCGCTGTCGTCGATCATGTAGGCCAGGCGTTCGGCGGGGTATTCCGGGTCCAGCGGCACGTAGGCGCCACCGGCCTTGAGCACCGCCAGCAGACTGATCACCATCTCCAGGCTGCGTTGCAGGGCGATCCCCACCCGCACGTCCGGCCCGACGCCCTCGGCGACCAGCAGGTGCGCCAGGCGGTTGGCCTGCTGGTTGAGCTCGTGGTAGCTCAGCCGCTCGCCGGCAAAGACCACCGCGCAGGCGTCAGGGGTCTGCCGCGCCTGACGCTCGATCAAGGCATGGACGGCGCCGTCGCCGGCATGATCGATCGAGGGCACAGCGTTCCACGTCAGCACCTGTTGCTCACGCTCCGCGGCGTCGAGCAGTTCGAGCTCGCTGACGCGTGTGCGCGCCGGGGCGTCGACAATCTGCAACAGCAGGTTGAGCAGGTGACGGTTCACCTGGCCAATGGTTGCCGCATCGTAGTGGGCGCAGGCGTAGCTGTAATGCAGCGACAAGGTCTGGCCAAGGTTGACCGCCAGGGTGAGCGGGTAGTTGGTCCGCACCACGCTGGAAATACCGCTGAACACCAGGCCCTCCGGCGCGCCCTGCTCCAGCGCCTCGGAGATCGGGTAGTTCTCGAACACCAGGATATTGTCGAACAGCGCTTCGCCACCTTGCCCTGCCCAGCGCTGGATGGCATTGAGCGCGGTGTACTCATGCTCGCGGGCCGCAAGGTTGATCTGCTGCACGGACTGCAGCCAGGTGCCCAGCTCAAGCCGGGCGTCGGGTGTGCCGATCACTGGCAGGGTGTTGATGAACAGGCCGACCATTTCGCCAGCACCGGGCAGCGACGCCGGACGCCCTGCCACGGTCGCGCCGAAGGCCACGCAGGCCTGCCCGCAGTAGCGCTGCAGCAGCAACTGCCAGGCACTCTGCAGCAGGGTGTTGACCGTGACCTTGTGCTGACGCGCACACGCCTGCAGGCGTTGAGTCTGCCCGGCCTCGAGGCGTGCATGAAAGTCGTCATGGCCGTCGCCGGCCACCACCTGCCCCGCGACCGCTTCGGCCAGACGGGTCGGTGCCTGCAGTTCGCCCAGCTGGGACTTCCAGAACGCCTCGCAACGGACCTGGTCCTGGCGCTGCAGCCAGTCGATATAGTCTCGGAAACGTGCGGGGCCCGCGTGCGGGGCCTGGCCACGGTAATGCTGCAGGACTTCGCCCATCAGCTGCGCGCTGCTCCATCCGTCCATGAGGATATGGTGGCTGGTGTAGACCAGGTGGTAGCAGTGCTCGGCAGTGCGGGCCAGCACCAGGCGCAGCAGTGGCGCCTGTGCCAGGTCGAAGCCTGCGGCACGTTCGTCGCGAGCCAATTGCTCCAGTGTCGCGTCGAGCGCTGCGCAGGCGCGCAGGTCATCGATGCGCATCGGCATCGGCACCTGCTTGTGGACCACTTGCAGCGGCTGCTCGCCCAGGTTCCAGACAAAGCCGGTGCGCAGGATTTCATGCCGCTCCAGCACCTGCTGCCAGGCCTCGCCGAACCGCTGCGGGTCGAGCCCACTGACGTCCATGCGCATCTGGTTGATGTAGCCGGTCTCGCCCTGCTCATAGAGGCTGTGGAACAGCATGCCCTGCTGCATGGGCGAAAGCGGATAGATGTCTTCGATCTGCGCGGCCGGCACCGCGAGGCCATCGAGCTGCGCCTGGGCAAGACCCGCCAGGGGGAAGTCCGAAGGCGTCACGCCACTGTGACGCGGCTCGCTGCAATGGGCGATCAGCGCCTGCAGCTCGGCGCCATACTGCTCGGCCAGGCGCTCGACGGTGGCGGTGTCGAACTGTGCCTCGCTGAAATTCCAGCCCAGGCTCAGCTGGCCGTCATAGACCTGGCCGTTGAGGGTCAGCCAGTTGCCCAGCGGCGCCTCAGGGCTTTGCTCGGCACCGGCCGGTTCGGGGGCCGGCGACCACAAGCGGTCCTCACTGCTGTCGAAGCTGGCGTCGAACTGGCCCAGGTAGTTGAAGGTCAGGCGCGGGACCGGCAATACGCTCAGGGCCTGCTGGGTGGCCTCGTCACCCAGGTGACGCAGCACGCCGAAGCCCAGGCCCTTGTCGGGGATGGCCCGCAGCTGCTCCTTGACCTGCTTGATCGAGTCGGCCATCTGGGTCTGTGGCGTCAGCAGGACCGGGAAGACACTGGTGAACCAGCCCACGGTACGGCTCAGATCGACCTGTTCGAACAGCGCCTCGCGACCATGGCCTTCCAGCTGCAACAGCAGCGATGGCTGGCCGGTCCAGCGCACCATGACCCGCGCCAGGGCAGTGAGCAGCAGGTCGTTGACCTGGGTCCGGTAGCTGGCGTTGCAGCCTTGCAGCAGCTGGCGGGTCGCCTGCGCATCCAGGCGGGTGTGTACCCGTCGGGCGCGGGCGTTGCCCAGGTCCTCGCTCGGGCGGTCAAGTGGCAGATCGCGCGGCGCATCGCGCAGGCGCTCTTGCCACTGGCGCACCTGGGCCTGGCGTTGATCGTCCCGCGCCCAGTCCTGCAGGCGCATGGCCCAGGTTTTCAGGGCGCTGGTCTTGGGCGGCAACTCGACTGGCTGGCCGGCGAACAGGCGCGCGCAGGTGGTGCCCAGGTCTTCGAGCAGAATCCGCCAGGAGACGCCGTCCACCGCCAAGTGATGGATCACCAGCAGCAGGCGTTGCTCACCGTCCGGCAAATTCGCCAGCAGCGCACGCAGCAGTGGGCCCTGGGTCAGGTCGAGGCTGCGCTGGGTCTCTTCACAGGCCGCTTCCAGGGCCTGCACGTCAGCCACCTCAAGGGTCCGCAGCAACGGCTGGGCCAAGGCGTCCTCGACGCTGCGATAGCGCGCGGACCAGCCCCCGTTCCCGTGGCTGAATGCCAGGCGCAGCGCATCGTGGTGGCGCACCATGGCCTGCAACGCCTGCTCCAGCACCTCGGACCGCATGGGCGCATGGGCACGCAACAGCAAGGACTGGTTCCAGTGATGGCGCTCGGCGATCGGCTCAGCGAAAAACCACTGCTGCACGGGCAGCAACGGTGTGCTGCCCGCCACCGGCGCCTGGTCGATGGCCAGCGACGCGGCGCCGACCTGGGCGACCCGTGCCAGGCCCATCACCGTCTGGTGCTGGAACAGGTCCTTGGGGGTGAAGTGAATGCCCTGGGCACGCGCCCGGCTTACCACCTGGATGGAGACGATGGAGTCGCCGCCCAGCTCGAAGAAGTTGTCTGCAAGGCCGACGCGTTCCAGCTTGAGCACCTGTTGCCAGATCTCGGCGATCTGCTGCTGCACAGGTGTCTGCGGCGCCTGGTAGGTCTGCTGCAGAGCACTGAAGTCCGGCTGCGGCAGACGCTTGCGGTCGACCTTGCCGTTGGGCGTCAACGGCAGCTCGGCAAGCATCAGCAGGTGCGCCGGCACCATGTAGTCGGGCAGACGCTCCTTGAGATGACTGCGCAATGCTTCACGCAGCGTGGCCTGGGACTGGCTGTCGCCAAGCAGCGCCTGGGCTGCCTCCGGCACCACGTAGCCGACCAGTTGCTGGCCACTGGGGCCTTCGCAGGCCACCACAACGGCCTCGCGCACCGCGGCGCTGTCGAGCAGCCGCGCCTCGACCTCCCCCAGCTCGATGCGGAAACCACGCACCTTGACCTGACGGTCGATCCGACCCAGGTAGTCGATGATGCCGTCGTCACGCTGCGCCACCCGGTCGCCGCTGCGGTAGAGCCGGGCACCGTCGCCGAACGGGTCCGGCACGAAGCGCTCGGCGGTCAGGGCCGGGCGGTTCAGGTAGCCGCGCGCCAGGCCCTGGCCACCCAGGTACAGCTCGCCGGGAATCGCCAGCGGCAACAGGCTCAGGTTGCCATCGAGCACATACGCGCGGCGCTCGCCGATACGCTCCCCGATGGGCGCGTAGGCGGCGCCGCAGCGGTCGTGCCCAGCGGCCTTCCAGATCAACGGGGTGACCACGGTCTCGGTCGGGCCATAGCCGTTGATGATGTATTGCGGGCGCAGCGCGCGCCGCGCCAGGGTGTAGCTGGCGTCGGCCACGGCGTCGCCGCCGAAGCAGTAGACGCGCACCGGCGGCGGGTTGCCGTCACGCTCGGCGTGCTCGGCCAGTTGCTGCAGATAGACCGGCGGGAATGCCGCTACGGTCACGCCATGGGCATGCAAGGCTGCGTAGGTCTGCTCGGGCGTCCACAGCTGCGGGTCGCGGATCAGCAGTGAGGCGCCGTGGGTCAACGCGGTCAGCCAGCGCTCGTGGGCACCGTCGAAGGCAAACGACATGAAGTGCAGCTCGCAGTCCTCGGCACTCATCTCGTAGCGTGCGCCGATTGCCCGGCAGTGCATCGCGATCGGGCCGTGGGCCACCGCCACGCCCTTGGGCAGGCCAGTGGAGCCGGAGGTGTAGATCACGTAGGCCAGGTGCTCGGCGTGCAGCGCGACCTCTGGGTCATGACCTGGCAGGTCATCGAGGCGTAGCTCGTCGAGGGCGAGGGTGTCGAGGTCCTGCGGCACGGGCAGGCGCTGCAGCAGTGCAGTATCGCTGAGCAGCAGGGCCATGCCGCTGTCCTGCATCAGGTAGGCCAGGCGCTCGCGCGGGTATTCCGGGTCCAGCGGGGCGTAGGCGCCACCGGCCTTGAGTACCGCCAGCAGGCTGACCACCGTCTCCAGGCCGCGCTCCAGCGCGATGCCGACCAGGACCTCAGGCCCGGCCCCCGCGGCGATCAGGGCATGGGCCAGGCGGTTGGCGCGCAGGTCCAGTTCGGCAAAGCTCATCCGCTGGTCGCCGAAGATCAGCGCGGTGGCGTCCGGCGTCTGCCGGGCAAGCTCGGCGATGCGCTGGTGTACCAGCGGTCCCTGCACGTGACGCAGGTCGGGCGCGTTGCGCTCGATCAGCAGGTGGTCGCGCTGGGCCGGGTCGAGCATCGGCAGTTCGGCGATGCGCTGGGACGGCCCGGCGACGATGCCCTGCAGCAGCGTCAGCCAGTGGCCGCCCAGGCGCTCGATGGTAGCGGCGTCGAACAGATCGCTCGCATAGGTCAGCGAGGCCCACAGGCCTTGCTCGCCCTCTACGGTGTCCAGGGTCAGGTCGAACGAGGCGCTGTGGCTGTCCCAGAACAGTCCTTCGATCTCCAGGCCCGGCAGCTGCCGGGCGCGGTTGTCACGGGCCTGGCGGTCCTGGCGCTGATGGTTGTACATCACTTGGAACAAGGGGCTGTGGCTCAGGCTGCGGTCCGGTTGCAGCGCCTCGACCAGTTGCTCGAACGGCAGGTCCTGGTGGGCCTGGGCGCCCAGCACGGCCTGCTTGACCTGCTGCAGCAGCTGGCCGAAGGTCTGCGTGCCGTCGACCTGGGCCCGCAGCACCTGGGTGTTGACGAAGAAGCCCAGCAGGCGGTCGGTCTCGACGCGGTTGCGGTTGGCGGTGGGCACGCCGACGCGGATGTCATCCTGGCCGGTGTAGCGGTGCAGCAGTACCTGGTACGACGCCAGCAGCAGCATGAACAGCGTCACCTGCTCGCGCTGAGCCAGCGCCTGGAGGGCTTCGCCCAGCGCCGGGTCAAGCGGCAGGTCGAAGCGCGCGCCCCGATGACTGGACTGCGCCGCGCGCGGGCGGTCCGTGGGCAGCTCCAGTACCGGCTGCTGCTCCCCCAATTGGGCACGCCAATACGCCAGTTGCTGTTCGCTGCCACCGGCCTCCATCCAGCGCCGCTGCCAGACCGCGTAGTCAGCGTACTGGATATCCAGCGCCGGCAGGTTCACCTGGTGGTCCCCGGCGAAGCCCAGGTACAGCTGGACCAGCTCATCGACCATGACCTGCATCGACCAGCCGTCGGAGACGATATGGTGCTGGACCATCACCAGCACATGCTCGTCCTCGCTCACGCGCAGCAGGCTGACCCGAACCAGCGGCCCCTGCTGCAGATCGAAAGGCAGGGCCACCCGGCGTTCCACCTCGGCCTGGATCAGCGCTTCGCGCCCGGCGGCGTCAAGGGTCTGCGTGAGTTCGCCCACCTCGATGTCCAGCGGCATCTGCGCATGGACCTGCTGGCGCGGGCGCTCGTCGTCGAGGACAAAGGTAGTGCGCAGGGTTTCATGGCGCTCGACCAGCGCAGTGAAGGCCTGGCGCAAGGCGTCGACCTGCAGCGCGCCACGCAGGCGCAGCGCGGTGGGGATGTGGTAGGCGGCGCTGCCAGGCTCCAGTTGCCAGAGGAACCACTGGCGCTCCTGGGCGAACGACAAGGGCAGGGTTTGCAGCTGGTCGCGGATTTCAGGGATCGGCAGGTTGGCCGGCGAAACCTTCTGCTCGGCCATTTTTTCCAGGTACTGCCGACGCTTGTCCAACGGCAAGGCAATGAAGCGGCTGGCAATGCGCAGGGCGGTGGAACGGTCCATTACGCCTCCTCCATTTCGTCGAGCAGGCTTTCGAGCTGGTTCAGGGTGGAGTCATCCATGCCGTCGCCAGCCTGTTCAAGCTGACGGGCCAGATCGCCAAGGGTCGGGTACTGGAAAATCAATTGGGCTGTTGCCTTCATACCAAGCTCGAGTTGAATGCGTGAAACCAGGCTCACGACGAGAAGAGAGTGGCCGCCAAGGTCGAAGAAGTGGTCGTTCAGACTCACCTTCTCCAGCTTGAGCACGTCTTGCCAGATCGCCGCCAACTGGCATTCGACCGGGGTACGTGGCGCCACAGGCGGATGTTGCGGTTGGGACGCTTGCGGCAGGGGCAGGGCCTTGCGGTCCAGCTTGCCGTTGGGGCTCAGCGGCCAGCGTTCGAGCAGTACCCACTGGCCGGGCACCATGTACTCGGGAAGGCTGGCCTTCAGGTGCGCCTTGAAACCTTCGCGCACAGGGGCCTGGTGCTCGCTTTGAAGATGCTCGGGGGCGGCCAGCACATAGCCGACCAGCTGTTGGCCGGCAGGGCCTGGCTGGGCCAGGACCACCGCGTCGAGAACCTCGGCCAGCTCCAGCAGCCGGACTTCGATCTCGCCCAGTTCGATGCGCTGGCCGCGGATCTTCACCTGATGGTCCAGCCGGCCGAGGTACTCGATCGCGCCGTCCTGGCGTTGGCGCACCAGGTCACCGGTGCGGTACAGCCGCTCGCCGTCGCCAAACGGACTGGCGACGAAACGCTCGGCGGTCAGCGCCGGGCGGCGGTGGTAACCGCGCGCCAGTCCCACACCGCCCAGGTACAGCTCGCCCGCCACGCCCGGCACCACCGGTTGCAGCGAGCCGTCCAGCACATGGCTGCGCAGGTTGGCGATCGGATGGCCGATCGGCACGCTGTCCGCACCCTCCTCCACGCAGGTCCAGTGGGTCACGTCGATGGCCGCCTCGGTCGGCCCGTACAGGTTGTACAGGGCCGCCTTCGGCAGGCGGGCGAACACCTGGGCCTGGGCCTCCAGTGGCAAGGCCTCGCCGCTGCAGACGATGCGCCGCAGGCTGTGGCAGCCGGCCAGGTCCGGCGACTGCAGGAACACCTGCAGCATCGACGGCACGAAGTGCAGCGTGCTGATGCCATGGCGCTCGATCAGCGCGGTAAGCTGCGCCGGGTCACGGTGCGCGCCCGGCTCGGCGATCACCAGCTGGGCGCCGGTGATCAGCGGCCAGAAGAACTCCCACACCGACACGTCGAAGCTGAACGGGGTCTTCTGCAGTACCCGGTCGCTGGCGTCCAGGCCATAGGCCTGCTGCATCCAGTACAGCCGGTTGCTCAGGGCCAGGTGGCGATTGCCGGCGCCCTTGGGCTTGCCGGTGGAGCCGGAGGTGTAGATCACATACGCCAGGTGCTCGGGCGACAGCGCGACCTGCGGGTTGGCCAGCTCGGTGTCGAGGTCCTCAGGCACGTCCAGCAGCAACGTCGGCAGCGCAGCCGGTACTGGCAACACCACGTCCAGGCTGCGTTGCTGCAGCAACAGGGCGATGCCGCTGTCCTCGATCATGTAGGCCAGGCGTTCCTCGGGGTAGTCCGGGTCCAGCGGCAGGTAGGCGCCGCCGGCCTTGAGGATCGCCAGCAAGGCCACGACCATCTCCAGCGAGCGCTGGGCGGCGACGCCCACCAGCACCTCCGGGCCGACGCCGCGCCCGATCAGCGTCAGCGCCAGGCGATTGGCAGCCTGGTTGAGCTGGCGGTAGCTCAGCTGGCGGTCGCCGAACACCAGCGCTACGGCGTCGGGCGTGGCCTGCGCCTGGCGCTCGAACAGGCGCTGCACGCAGTATTCGCCAGGGTAGCGGACATCGGTGTGGTTCCAGGCTTGCAGGGCCTGCTGCTGGCCGGCATCCATCAGCGCCAGCTCGCCCACCCATGCCTGCGGGTCGGCCACCATGCCATGTAGCAGGTGCTGCCAGTGGCCAGCCAGGCGCTCGATGGTCGCCGGCTCGAACAGGTCGGTGGCATAGGTCATGGTCGCGCCGAGTCCCAGACTCGTCTCGAAGGTGTCCAGTGAGAGGTCGAACTGCGCGGTCTGGTGCTCGCCGACCAAGGTCTCGACGTGTAACCGCGGCACCTGGAAGCCTTCGCCCAACTGCTGGTCAAGGACGTTGCGGTGGTTGAACAGCACCTGGAACAGCGGGTTGTGGCTCAGGCTGCGGGCCGGCTGCAAGGCCTCGACCAGTTGTTCGAACGGCAGGTCCTGATGGTCCTGGGCGCCAAGGGATGCGAGGCGCACCTGTTCGAGCAGTTCGCTGACCCGCAGCGGCGTATCGAAGCGGGCGCGCAGCACCTGGGTGTTGACGAAGAAGCCGATCAGCCGCTCGGTCTCCAGCCGGTGCCGGTTGGCCACCGGCACGCCGACGCGGATATCGGTCTGGCCACTGTAGCGGTGCAACACGGCCTGGAACGAGGCCAGCAGCACCATGAACACCGTGACATTGTGCTGCTGGGCAAGGGCTTGCAGGCCTTTGGCAAGCTGCGCGGGCAATGCCAGCCCGAGGCGTGCGCCGCGGTAGCTCTGCACGGCGGGCCGGGTATGATCGGTGGGCAGCTCCAATACCACGGGGTCGCGGCCCAGTTGCTCGGTCCAGTAGGCCAGCTGTTGCTCGCGCGCCCCGGCATCGAGCCACTGGCGCTGCCAGTGTGCATAGTCCAGGTACTGGATCGGCAGGGCCGCCAGCGCCGGCGGGTGACCTGCGCAGAGGCTGGCGTAGCTCTGCATCCATTCATCGACCATCACCTGCATGGACCAGCCATCGGAGACGATGTGGTGCTGCACGAGGGTCAGCACATGGTCGTCTTCGGCAACGCGCAGCAGTCCGATGCGCAGCAGCGGCCCGTTCACCAGGTCAAAGGCGCGCGCGGTCTGCCCTGCGATGAACGCCTGGATCCCCAGGCGCTCGTGCTCGCCAGCAGGCAGCGGCTCGACCGTGACAGGCAAGCGCAGCGCGGTGTGGATCACCGGGCGCACCTGGTCGTGCTCCTGGATAAACGTGGTACGCAGGCTCTCGTGGCGCTGGACCAGCAGATTGAAACTGTCTTCCAGCGCCCGCACATCAAGCTCCCCCCGCAAGCGCAAGACCATCGGGATGTGATACGCGGCGCTGTGCGGGTCGAGCTGCCACAGGAACCACTGGCGCTCCTGGGCGAATGACAGGCGCAAGGGCTGGCTGCGGTCGATGGCCACGATCTCCTGCGCCCCGTTGCCCTCCAGGGTGCTCAAGGCCTGGGTGAAGGCCTGCAACGTGGTGTGTTCGAAGAGCAAGGCCAGTGGGACGTCCAGGTCCAGCTCCCGGCCCACCCGGGAAACCACCTGGGTCGCCAGCAGCGAGTGTCCGCCCAGGTCGAAGAAGTGATCGGCCATGCCAACCTGCTCCAGGTGCAGCACCTGGCCCCAGATGGCCGCCACCGTGCGTTCAAGTTCGCTGACCGGTGCCTGGAAGTCCTGACGCGCCTGGCCCGGTTCAGGGGCAGGCAGCGCCTTGCGGTCCAACTTGCCGTTGGGGCTCAGCGGCATGGCTGGCAGCCACACAAGTTGCGAGGGCACCATGTAAGCCGGCAGGCGGGCGGTCAGTTCGGCCTTGATGCGTTCCTGCCAGGCAACCCGGTCGGCTGGCACCAACGGATCGGCCACGTAGCCGACCAGGTGCTGGCCCTGCTCGTCGCTGCGGGCCACCACCACGGTCTCCCCGCCCGCCACCTCGAGCAGGCGGGCTTCGATCTCGCCCAGCTCGATGCGCTGGCCACGGATCTTCACCTGATGGTCCAGCCGGCCGAGGTACTCGATCGCGCCGTCCTGGCGTTGGCGCACCAGGTCACCGGTGCGGTACAGCCGCTCGCCGTCGCCAAACGGACTGGCCACGAAACGTTCGGCGGTCAGCGCCGGGCGGCGGTGGTAACCGCGCGCCAGCCCCACACCGCCCAGGTACAGCTCGCCCGCCACGCCCGGCACCACCGGTTGCAGCGAGCCGTCCAGCACATGGCTGCGCAGGTTGGCGATCGGATGGCCGATCGGCACGCTGTCCGCACCCTCCTCCACGCAGGTCCAGTGGGTCACGTCGATGGCCGCCTCGGTCGGCCCGTACAGGTTGTACAGGGCCGCCTTCGGCAGGCGGGCGAACACCTGGGCCTGGGCCTCCAGTGGCAAGGCCTCGCCGCTGCAGACGATGCGCCGCAGGCTGTGGCAGCCGGCCAGGTCCGGCGACTGCAGGAACACCTGCAGCATCGACGGCACGAAGTGCAGCGTGCTGATGCCATGGCGCTCGATCAGCGCGGTAAGCTGCGCCGGGTCACGGTGCGCGCCCGGCTCGGCGATCACCAGCTGGGCGCCGGTGATCAGCGGCCAGAAGAACTCCCACACCGACACGTCGAAGCTGAACGGGGTCTTCTGCAGTACCCGGTCGCTGGCGTCCAGGCCATAGGCCTGCTGCATCCAGTACAGCCGGTTGCTCAGGGCCAGGTGGCGATTGCCGGCGCCCTTGGGCTTGCCGGTGGAGCCGGAGGTGTAGATCACATACGCCAGGTGCTCGGGCGACAGCGCGACCTGCGGGTTGGCCAGCTCGGTGTCGAGGTCCTCAGGCACGTCCAGCAGCAACGTCGGCAGCGCAGCCGGTACTGGCAACACCACGTCCAGGCTGCGTTGCTGCAGCAACAGGGCGATGCCGCTGTCCTCGATCATGTAGGCCAGGCGTTCCTCGGGGTAGTCCGGGTCCAGCGGCAGGTAGGCGCCGCCGGCCTTGAGGATCGCCAGCAAGGCCACGACCATTTCCAGCGAGCGCTGGGCGGCGACGCCCACCAGCACCTCCGGGCCGACGCCGCGCCCGATCAGCGTCAGCGCCAGGCGGTTGGCAGCCTGGTTGAGCTGGCGGTAGCTCAGCTGGCGGTCGCCGAACACCAGCGCTACGGCGTCGGGCGTGGCCTGCGCCTGGCGCTCGAACAGGCGCTGCACGCAGTATTCGCCAGGGTAGCGCACATCGGTGTGGTTCCAGGCCTCCAGGACCTGTTGCTGAGTCGGGTCGAGCATCGATAATTCACCGATGGCGCGCCCGGCATCGGCGGCCATGCCGCGCAGCAGGTACTGCCAGTGGCCAGCCAGGCGCTCGATGGTCGCCGGTTCGAACAGGTCTGCGGCATAGACCAGCGCAACCGCGATGCCTTGCGGTGTCTCCAGGGTTTCCAGCGACAGCTCGAACTGCGCACCACCCCCGTCGAGCAGCAACTCGCGAGCCTGAAGGCCAGGCAGGCTGCTGCCATTGGCGGTAGCGCCAAGCGTGCTGAGGTGGTTGTACATCACCTGGAACAGCGGGTTGTGGTTCAGCGCCCGCTGCGGATTGAGCACCTCGACCAGTTTGTCGAACGGCATGTCCTGATGGGCCTGGGCGGCCAGGGTCACTTCCTTGACCTCACGCAGCCATTGCCTGACCGGCGTCTGCGGTTGCGGGCACAGGCGCATCACCAGGGTATTGACGAAGAAGCCGACCACGCCTTCCAGCTCCTGGCTATTGCGGTTGTTCACCGGCACGCCGATGCGCAGGTCATGCTGGCCGCTGTGACGTTGCAGCAACACGGCGAACGCGGCGAGGAAAAGCTGGAACAGGGTCGTACCCTGGGCCTGGGCGAGGCCACGCAGCTGCCGCTCCAGATCAGCGGGCAGCCGCAGGTCCAGGCGCGCGCCACGGTCACTGGCCTGGGCACTGCGCGGATGGTCGGTCGCAAGCTCCAGTACCACCGGCTCGCCGCCCAGTTGCTCGACCCAGAAATCCTGCTGGCGCTGCATCTCGCCCTCCTCCAGCCAGGTGCGCTGCCAGTGGGCGTAGTCGGCGTATTGCACGGCCAGGGGGGCCAGTTGCGCGGCCACGCCTGCAGTGAAGGCGCGGTACAGCTCGACGAATTCGTGCACCAGCAGGCTCATCGACCCACCGTCGGAGGTGATGTGGTGCAAGGTCAGCACCAGCACGCAGTCCTGCGCCGAGCTCGCGATCACCTTGGCCCGCATCAGCGGTCCCTCGTGCAGGTCGAACAGGCGGGTGATCTCCTCGCGCACTGCCCATTCCAGCTGCGGCTCGCTGGCCCCGGGCAGTTCGGTCCACTGCAGGTCTACCGAGGTGGCGGGCTGGACCTGCTGGCAGAGCTGGTCGTCGCGCTGGACAAAGGTGGTACGCAGCGATTCATGACGCGCCAGCAAGGCGTCGAGCGCCCGTTGCAGCGCCTGGCGGTCCAGTTCGCCTTGCAGCCGCACCGCCAGCGGCGTGTGATAGGCAGTGCTGTGGGGTTGCAGGGTCCAGAACAGCCATTGGCGCTGTTGCGCATAGGACGCAGGCAGGGCATCGCTGCGCGGCTGACGGGGGATGGCTGCCTGCTCGCGAACCGGCTCGCAGTGTTCCAGCGCCGCGGCCAGCGCCTGCAGGTCGGCGGTGTCGAAGATCGTGCGCAGCGCCAGGTCCAGGCCCAACTGGCGACGTACCCGCGAGACGATCTGCACCGCCAGCAGCGAATGGCCGCCAAGGCTGAAGAAGTTGTCCTTGAGGCCTACCGACGGAACCTTGAGCACCTGCTCCCAGATGCCTGCCACTGCCTGCTGCAACGCAGTGACCGGGGCCACGTGATCCTGCAGCGCACGCTCGAGGCTCGGTGCTGGCAACGCACGGCTGTCGAGCTTGCCGTTGGCGGTCAGTGGCATGACGTCCAGGGTCTGGTAGAACGTCGGCAGCATGTAGTCCGGCAAGCGCTGGGCCAGCCAGTCCTTGAGCCCCGCAAGGGCCTGCTCGGCGTCGCCTTCGGCGAACACCACATAGGCCACCAGCTGCGCCTCACCGGCATCACCCACCATCAGCACCGCAGCGTCCCGCACCTGCGCGGCGGCGCGTAGCACCACCTGGATTTCTTCCAGATCGATACGGTAGCCGCGCAGCTTGACCTGACGATCGACCCGACCGAGGAAAGCCAGCTCACCGCCCGTGCGCCGGCGCACCCGATCGCCGGTGCGATACAGGCGTGAACCCGGAGCGCCGAAGGGATCGGGGACGAAACGTTCGGCGGTCATGCCCGGCCGGCCCTGGTAGCCACGGGCCAGGCCGGCGCCACCGATATACAGCTCGCCGTGGTTGCCCGCGGCCTGCAGTTGCAGCGTGCGGTCCAACACATGGGCGCACAGGTCAGGCAGCGGCCGTCCGAGGGCGATCGGGGTCTCGATGGCGGTCAGGGACTGGGTCAGCACGCCAACGGTGGTCTCGGTCGGGCCGTAGTGGTTGACGATCTCGCAGCACGCGAGCTCGCGCACGCGTTCGATCAGGGCGGCAGAGCAGGCTTCGCCGCCAAGCACCAGGCAACGGCGCGGCAGTACGCGCTGCGGCTGCTCGCTGCCCAGCAGCGTCTCCAGGTGCGATGGCACGATCTTCAACACATCGATGCCATGGGCCTGCATGTAGTCGCCGAACCTGACCGGGTCGAGCGCGACATCCTGTTCGATGACATGCAGCGTACGGCCAGAGCACAGTGCGCCGAAGAGCACCGTATGGCCCAGGTCAGCCGCCAGGGTCGAGACCACCGCCATGCTGGCCGCGCCTTCCAGTGGCAAGGTGTGCAGTATCCCCTGCAGGTAGTTGCCCAGCGCGCCATGGCTGACGGCCACGCCCTTGGCCTGGCCGGTGGAGCCGGAGGTGTAGATCACATAGGCCAGTTGGCGAGGGTCGATGTCCCGCTGCGGGCCGTGTTCGGCGCTTTCGGGACGCTGCTGATCGAGCAGCAGCGTGGTCACGCTGGCAGGCACCGGCAGGCTGTCCAGCAAGGCCTGCTGGGTCAGCAGCACGCCGATGCGACTGTCTTCGATCATGTACGCCAGGCGCTGGGCGGGAAACTCGGGATCGAGCGGCACGTAGGCGCCGCCGGCCTTCCAGATGGCCAGCAGGCCGATCACCATGTCCAGCGAGCGATGCGCTGCCAGGCCGACACAGACGTCCGGCCCGACACCCAGTTCCGTCAGACGCAGCGCCAGCCCGTTGGCCCGCGCCTCCAGCTCGCCCAGGCTCAGGGACTGTCCCGCATGGACCAGCGCCAGTGCCTCGGGTGAGCGCCGCGCCTGCGCCTCGAACAGCTCGCACGCAGAGCCCGCCAGCGGCACTGCACCAGTGCCACCCAGCTGCAACTGCTGCCGATGCTCGTGCTCGTCGAGCAACGCCAGCAGGCCGACGGGCTGATCGACGCTGGCGACCATCGCGCCCAGCAGTCTCAGCCAGTGCCGTGCCATCCGCGCGACCGTGGCCGGTTCAAACAGCTCGCAGGCGTAGGTGAGGGTCGCATGCAGCTTGCCACCGCGCTCGAAGGTCGTCAGGGTCAGGTCGAACGGCGTCGAACGGCTGCTGGCCTCCAGGGGACGCAGCTCAAGTCCGCTGCCCACGCGCATCACTTCGACGTCGGCGACATCCGGCAGGTGGTTGTACATCACCTGGAAGAGCGGGTTGTGGCTGCGGCTGCGGTCGATGTCCAACGCTTCGACCAGTTGCTCGAAAGGCAGCTCCTGATGCGCCTGGGCGCCGCTGACTGTCTCCTTGACCGCTGCCAGCAACTGCGCCACCGGCTCGCGCTCATCGATGCGGGTGCGCAGCACCTGAGTGTTGACGAAGAAGCCGATCAGCCCCTCCACTTCGGCCCGGTTGCGGTTGGCGATCGGCACCCCGACCCGAAGGTCGGACTGGCCACTGTAGCGCGACAACAGCACGTTGAAGGCGGCCAGCAGGACCATGAACACGGTGACGTTGTGTTTTCTCGCCACGGCGCGCACCTGCTCGGCCAGCTCAGCGTCGATGCCAAACTCGTGACGCAGGCCACGCTGGCTCGACACGGCTGGGCGCGGCATGTCGGTCGAGAGCTCCAGCAGGGGGTGCTCATCACCCAGCTGAGCCCGCCAGTAGTCGAGCTGGCGCTCCTGCTCGCCCGCCTCCAGCCACTTGCGCTGCCACAGGGCATAGTCCCCGTACTGAATCGGCAAGGCCGGCAGGCTGGGCTCGTGCCCTTGCTCGAAGGCTGCGTAGCAGCGGCTGAATTCGTCGATGAGCACGTTCATCGACCAGCCATCGGAGACGATATGGTGCAGCGTCAGCAGCAGCACGTGCTCACGCTCGCCCAGTAGCAGCAGGCTCACCCGCAGCAGCGGTCCGCTGCCCAGGTCGAACGGACGCTGCGCCTCTTCCTCGGCCAACTGGCGGACCCGGGCTTCCCGCGCTGCTTCGTCCAGGCCGCGAAGATCCTCCTGCGCGAGGGTTAGGCCATGCGCAGCCGGCGCTTGCAGCAACTGGTCATCCGCGCCCTGGACAAACACCGTGCGCAGGCTCTCATGGCGCGCCACCAGGCTGTGGAACGCCTGTTCCAGGGCCACGACATCCAGCTTGCCGGTCAGGCGTACCGCGCTTGGCAGGTTGTAGGCACCGCTATGGCGATCGAGCTGCCAGAGAAACCACATGCGCTGCTGCGCATGGGACAGGGCATGACGGTCGTCGACCTCGACGCTGGCCGGAATCGGAAACTGGGAGAAGTCGATGCCTTCGGCCCGCAAACCGTCGAGAAACAACCGACGCTTTTCCACTGGCAGTTCAATGAAGCGGCGGGCAAGCGCCTGGGACTTCTCGGCATTCATCTGCGATCTTCCGTACAGTTGGGTATCGAGCTTCGGCTCGGCTATCCCTACGGAACGTAAGAAGGCGCGGGAAAATTAGCGTCAGGGGCCGCTGGCCCTTCGCTAAATCGCCGCTTGCGGCCGTCGTTATCTGTGGACACAGACAGACTGACGAGGCTTACCGTGGACCTGCAAAGCATCCTTGCCAAACTCTTCGCCAACGCCCATGGCGTGGGTATCGAAGGCGTGTTCCAGTTCGTCTTCGGGCCCGACCGCATGATCTGGTCCGAAGTCCGCGCCACCAGCCGCACTGGAACTGGCCTGCATGCCGCGCCAGACGTGACCATCGAAGTGGCCGAATGCGACTTTCTCGGCATCATGGGCGGCACGGCCAACGTCGAAGAGCTGTTCGCCAGCGCGCGCCTGAAGATCACCGGCAACATGGGCCTGGCCACGCTGCTGCCGCAGATCATCAGCCGGGCCCGCCAGGGCGCGGCGGCCGCCAAGGTGGCCATGAACCAGCGCTACCCTACCCCCACGCGCATCAGCGAGCGTGTCTCGGCAGCGCAGCCACCGAGGGTGGACGTCGAGCGCATTGAGCGCGCACAGATGAGCCTGGAGCGTTTTCGCGATCATTACCTGGCCAAGGGCACGCCCGTGATCCTCAGTGATGCGCTGCAGGACTGGCCGCTGTTCACCATGGGCCGCGAAGCCTCCCTTGCCCACTTCGCCGAGCTGCAGGGCATCACCCGGCACGGTGACTACGTAGCGAAGACGTTCTCTACCGACCGTGACTTTCGCTCCACCTCGATGGCCGACTTCATCGCTTCGCTTGATGAACCGGCCAACGGTGGGACGGGGGCGCCACCGGCTTATATGGGCAACAACATCGTCCCGGAGAAACTGCTGGAGCTGATCCGGTTTCCGGACTATTTCGAGCGCTCGCGTTTCATTGCGCCGCGCATCTGGATCGGACCCAAGGGCACGCTGACGCCGCTGCACCGAGACGATACCGACAACCTGTTTGCGCAGGTGTGGGGGCAGAAATCGTTCATCCTGGCGGCGCCGCATCACCGGCCTGTCCTGGGGACCTGGTCGACCTCGCCAAAGGGCGGGCTCGACGGATGCGATTTCAATCCGGATGCGCCGGATTATCAACGCTTCCCCGGCGCGCGGAACGTGAATTTCCTGCGGGTCGTCCTGCAGGCCGGGGACCTGCTGTTCCTGCCCGAGGGGTGGTTCCACCAAGTGGAATCGGTGAGCACGTCGTTGTCGGTCAATTTCTGGGTGAATTCGGGGCGGGGGTGGTGAACCTGCAGTTTCATCGTGGCAGGCACACCGCGCCCCGGTCCCGATCTGGCTAGAGCCCCTCCAGTTCGGCCATCAGATCCCCCAGCCGGTCCACCTTATCCTCGCTCAACACACTCCCGCGCACCCCCTCCACATAGGCCCCCAGCTCCTGCACCGTACTGCACTCGAACATCGCCCGCAGCGGCACGTTCAACTCCAGCCGCTTCTGCACCCGCGATGCGATCTGGGTGGCCAGCAATGAATGACCTCCAAGCTCGAAGAAGTTATCGCGTATCCCTACCCGCTCGACCCCAAGCACCTCAGCCCAGATCCCGCTGAGGGTCTGTTCGAGTTCAGTGCGCGGCGCAAGGTACGCCTCGCTCTGCTGGCCACCGATTTCAATCACCGGCAACGCCTTGCGGTCCAGCTTGCCGTTGGCGTTGTGCGGCAACTGCGCCAGCCATGACCAGTGCAGCGGCACCATGTATTCTGGGAGTTCGGCCCGCAGACGCTGCCTGACCCGGTCAAGCAGCCCGGCGCTGGCCGCCACACCTTCATGGGCGACAAGATAGCCCACCAGATAGGTGCCGTTGACGCCATCCTGCACGCCCACGGCCGCATCCCGCAGCTCGGGCTGTTCGTGCAGGCGCGCTTCGATCTCGCCCAGCTCGATGCGGTACCCGCGGATTTTCACCTGGTGATCGATACGCCCGACGTA
Organism: Pseudomonas fluorescens; assembly: GCF_902498185.1. Lineage (GTDB taxonomy): Bacteria > Pseudomonadota > Gammaproteobacteria > Pseudomonadales > Pseudomonadaceae > Aquipseudomonas > Aquipseudomonas fluorescens_BS. The sequence continues at coordinate 86,554 of NZ_CABVIX010000004.1, forward strand.
TTCGAGCACGCCATCCTGCCGGCGCCGCGCCAGATCGCCGGTGCGGTACAGGCGCTCACCCAGGGCACCGTAAGGATGGGGGATGAAGGCCTGCGCCGTGCGCACCGGGTCCCCGACATAACCCCGGCCCACGCCGGTACCGGCGACACACAGCTCGCCCACCGCACCCAGCGGCACCAGCGCCTGGTCTTGATCCAGCAGATACAACCGGTTGTTGTCGGTCGGTGTGCCGATCGGCAGGTAGCTGCCCTCCGTGGACGCGGCATCGACGCGGAAGAACGCCACGTCATCCGAACACTCCGCCGGCCCGTAGGCATTGACCAGGCCGACCGCCGGGTAACGCTGCAGCCACTGCGCCGCCAGCTCAGGCGGCATGGCCTCGCCGGTCGGCAACATCCAGCGCAGGCGGTCGAGGGTTTGCTGCTCGTTGGCGAGCATGCCCTGGATCAGCGATGGCACGCTTTCAAGCACGGTGATGCCGGTGGCCTGCACATGCTCCAGCAAGCCCTGCGGATCGTGGGCGATGGCGTTGGGTACGATCTCCACACGGGCACCGAACAGAGGCGCGGCGAGGAACTGCCAGACCGAGATATCGAAGCTCTGGGAGGCCGTCTGGGCGATCACGTCTCGTTCGTCCAGCGCCAGGTATGGGACCTTGCTCAGCTGATTGTTGAGCATGCCACGCTGCTCGACCATCACGCCTTTCGGCAACCCGGTGGAGCCTGAGGTGTAGATCACGTAGGCAAGGTTGTCGGGGGCACTGTGGATGCCAGGGTCATGGCTGGCCACCGGGCTGCCCTGGACCTCTTCCCAGACCAGCAGCCTGGGACTCGCTACGCCGGCCACCTCGTCGAGCAACTGCCGCGCCTGCTCGGCATGGGCGGCGGTGCAGACCAGTACCGGCGTGCGGCTCAGTTCGACGATGCATTGCAGGCGGGCAGGTGGCAGGCCAGGGTCCAGCGGCAGGTAGCCTGCACCAGCCTTGAAGCTGCCGACGATCATGCCCAGCAGCGGCAGTCCGCGCTCGGCGAGCAGCGCAACCGGCTGGTCGATGTTCACTCCAGCGGCGACCAGGGCATGACCCAGGCGGTTGGCCGCCAGGTTCAGCCCGGCATAGTCGAAACAAGCGTCCAGGCAGCGAGCGACGGTCCGTTCGGGATGCGCGGCGACCCGCGCCTCGAACAGCTCGAGGTAGCTTTGCTCCAGGCTGTACGCATGCTCGGTGCGGTTGCAGTCTTCGAGCAGGAAACGCTGTTCGTCGGCGCCCAGCAGCGGCAGTGCGTCCACCTCGGCGTCGAAGCCTTCGACCAGCGCCATCAGCAGGCGCTTGAACTCGGCCAGCAGGCGCTCGACGGTCGGGTAGTCGAAGTAGCGCTGGTCGAACGACAGGTGCAGGCCCAGGTCATCGCCCGGGTAGCACACGGCGGTCAGCGGGAAGTTGGTGTGGGTACGACCCGAATCGGAGCTGGCGTTGAGGTGCTGGGCGTGGTCGAGCACGGCGGTTTCCACCGGGGCATTCTCGAACACGAACAGGCTGTCGAACAGCGGCTGCCCCTTGGGCAGCTCGCTGCGCTCCTGGATCGCCACCAACGGCAGGTACTCGTACTCGCGCAGCTCCATGTTGCGCTCCAGCAGGCCTTGCAGCCACTGGCGCACACTCTGCCGCTGGCCTGGCCGAGGCAGTTGCACGCGCAAGGCAACGCTGTTGATGAACAGGCCGACGGTGCGCTGCATCTGCGGCATGCTCACCGGACGACCGGCAACGGTGACGCCGAAGACCACGTCGCGCTCGCCGCTGTAGCGGGCCAGGACCAGCGCCCAGGCCGCCTGGGCAAAGGTGTTCACAGTCAGCTGGTGGGCTTGCGCCAGCTCGCGCAGCCGCGCCCCTTGGGCAACCTCCAGCCGGGTATGGCAGTCGCCGACGATCATGCCGTCGCCCGCATGGTCATGGCGCAGCGGCCGGTCGCTGGGCAGCGCCGTGGCACGCTCGAAGCCGGCCAGGTTGGCCTGCCACCACTGGCGCGCCTCGGCCAGGTCCTGGCGTTGCAGCCAGCCGATATAGTCGCGGTAGCGTGGCGGCACCGGCAGCTGGGCCTGGCGGCCTTCGCCGAGGGCCTGGTAGATCTCGAAGAAGTCATTCATCAGCAGCGAACGGCACCAGGCATCGATAAGGATGTGGTGGTTGCTCATCATGAACCAGTAGCGCTCATCGGCCACGCGCACCAGCCGCAGGTGGAACGGCGCCTGAGCCAGCAGTTCGAAACCGGCTTCGCGCTCCTGCTTGTGCAGGGCCTGCAGGCGAACCTCCTGGGCCGCCTCGTCGAGGCCGCGCCAGTCCTGGTAGTCCACCGGCGTCTTGCCCGGTTTGTGGATGATCTGCAGCATCGCCTCGCCGGCGTTCCAGCTGAACGATGCTCGCAGGGCCTCATGCCGGGCCACCACGGCCTGCCAGGCCTGGGCGAAACGCTGCGGGTCCAGCGCGCTGTCGATGCGGTAGCGGTCCTGCATGTAGTAGATGCCGGTGCCCGGCTCCAGCAGGGTGTGCAGCAGCATGCCTTCCTGCATGGGGGTCAGCGGGTAGACGTCGTCGATCTCCGCCGCCGGAACCGGCAAGCTGTCGATCTGGCCCTGGCTCAGGTGCGCCAGGGGAAAGTCCGACGGCGTGAAGCTGCCGTTGCCTTCGGCCAGGCAGTGCTCGACCAGCGCCAGCAGCTCATCGCGGTAGGCGTTGGCCAGCTCGGCGATGGTGCGTTCTTCATAGCGCTCGGTGCTGAAGGTCCAGCGCAGTTGCAGGGCACCGCCGTAGACCTGGCCATCGACGCTCAGCCAGTTGGGCAGCGGCGCGTCCGGGTCATGGGCCAGGCCCGCCGGTGCATCCAGCGGCTGGAACAGCGCGGCATCGTCGAATTGCTGGTCGAACTGGCCCAGGTAGTTGAAGGTGATCCGCGCCTGGGGCAGCGCGGCCATGGACTCGCGCACGGACGCCTCGGCCAGGTAGCGCAGCACGCCATGGCCGATGCCCTTGTGCGGCACCTGGCGCAGCTGTTCCTTGATGCGCTTGATGGAACCTGCACGCGCCAGATCGTCCTCCCCCTTCTCGGGGCTCAGGGCCAGTGGATAGGCATTGGTGAACCAGCCGACGCTGCGGGTCAGGTCGATATCCTCGAACAGCGCTTCCCGGCCGTGGCCCTCCAGTTGCACCAGCACATCCTTGGCACCGCTCCAGCGGCACAAGGTACGGGCCAGGGCGGTCAGCAGCAGGTCGTTGACCTGGGTGTGGTAGGCGGCCGGCGCCTGTTGCAGCAATTGCCGGGTCTGCTGCACATCCAGGCCAATGGCCAGGGTGCGGGCATGGCGGTTCAGGTTGCCGCCTTGCGGGTGATCGCAGGGCAGCTCGTGGCGCACCCTTCCCAGCTGGTTCTGCCACCAGTCCTGCTCGTCGCGCAGCGAATCACTGCCGGCGTAGGTGGCCAGGCGCGCGGCCCAATCGCCCGTCGTGTGGGTCTTGGCGGCCAGCGGCTCACCACGGTACAGCGCCTGCAGGTCTTCGAGGAGCACGCGCCAGGATACGCCGTCGACCACCAGGTGGTGGATCGCCAGTAACAGCCGTTGCGCACCCTGCCCGTCGCTGACCAGCAAGGCGCGCAGCAGCGGTCCCTGCTGCAGATCGAGGCTGCGTTGCACGTCGGTGTACAGCGCCTGGCAATCCTCGAAGCTGGCCACGGTGGCGGTCCACAGCAGTGCCTGCGCCGAAGGCTGGGCGTACACGCCCTGCCAGCGGCCGTTCATGTTGGTGAATTGCAGGCGCAGGCTGTCGTGATGCTCAAGCAATGCGGCCAGCGCCTGCTCCAGGTTTTCTGCCAGCAGCGGCTGGCGGACCTGCAGCAGCACGGCCTGGTTCCAGTGCTGGCGCTCGACCATGTCACTGTCGAAGAACCAGTGCTGGATCGGCGTCAACGCGGTCTCGCCCTGCCGTGTGCCTTGCTCGATATCGCGCGGCGCCTCGCTGTGCCGGACCACCGCGGCCAGGGTCTGGATGGACTGGTGCTGGAACAGGTCGCGCGGGGTGAACTGCAACCCTAGCTGGCGCGCGCGGCTGACCACCTGGATCGACAGGATCGAATCACCACCGAGCTCGAAGAAGTTGTCCTGCACTCCTACGCGGGCCACGTTGAGCACTTCGCCCCAGACCCGCGCCAATTGCGCCTCGAGCTCGCTGGCCGGTGCGTGGTAGTGCTGCTGCACCTGCTCGAGGTCCGGGGCTGGCAGGGCGCGGCGGTCGAGCTTGCCGTTGCCTGTCAGCGGCAACTGGTCGAGCAGCACCAGGTGCGCCGGCACCATGTAGTCCGGCAGGTGTCGGCGGGCATGCGCCTTCACCGCCTCGCGCAGGCTGGCCTGGGCCTCGGCATCGCCGTTCGCCTGGGCGCAGACCAGGTAGCCGGCCAGTTGCCTGCCTCCTGGCAGGTCAAGGGCCAGGACCACGGCCTCGTCGACATCGGCATGTTCGTGCAGGCGGCTTTCGATCTCGCCCAGTTCGATGCGGAAACCGCGGATCTTCACTTGCTGGTCGGCGCGGCCCAGATACTCCACCAACCCGTCGGCACGCAGGCGTACCAGGTCGCCAGTGCGGTACAGGCGAGCGCCGTCGCGGCTGAACGGGTCAGCGACGAAGCGCTCGGCCGACAGTCCCGGGCGGTCGTGGTAACCCTGGGCCAGGCCTGCGCCACCGACATACAGCTCACCCGTGCCACCCTGGGGCAGCAGTGCCAGGTTTTCATCGAGGATGTACGCAGTGCGGGCACCGATCACCCGGCCGATCGGCACGCTGCCGGCGTCGGCGGGCAGGCTGTCGGGTGCCAGGCAGGCCAAGGGCATGACCACGGTTTCGGTGGGGCCGTAGGCATTGAAGAACTGCTGGGGTGCAAAAGCCTGGTGGATGCGCTGCAGGTGCTCGCCCGTCAGCGCCTCGCCGCCCGTGATGACCAGCCGCACCGGCAACTGCTCGCCGACACTGGCCAGGTACTGGGCCAGCTGGCTGCCATAGCTCGGGGTGAAGCCCAGGACGTTCACCTGCTGCTCGCGCACCAGCTGGCAGATCTCCTCTGCGCCCCACTGGCCCTGGGCACGGATGACCACACGGGCACCGCACAGCAGTGGCACCAGCAGGCGCTCGGTGGCAGCGTCGAAGTTGATCGAATAGAAGTGCAGTTCGCAGTCGTCGCTGCGCATGCCAAAGGCGGCGATCACCGCCTGGCAGTGCATGGCGATCTCGCCGTGGCTGACCATCACGCCCTTGGGCTTGCCGGTGGAGCCGGAGGTGTAGATCAGGTAGGCCTGGTGCTGCGCGAGAGTGAGGTCGTCCGGGGGTGTGTCGCTGTAGGCGGACAACGCCGCGGTGTCGTCCTCGAGGCTCCAGCGCGCGACGCCTTCAGGCAGCTCGCCGAGGCTGTCGAACAGGGCACGCTGGCCCAGCAGCAGGCCGATGCGACTGTCTGCGATCATGTAGTGCAGGCGGTCGAGCGGGTATTCCGGATCAAGCGGCACATAGGCGCCACCGGCCTTGAGGATCGCCAGCAGGGCGACCACCATGTCCAGCGAGCGCTCAACGGCCAGCCCCACCCGTACCTGCGGGCCGACGCCGCGCTCGCGCAGGGCGCGGGCCAGGCGGTTGGCCTGCTGGTCCAGCTCGGCGTAGGTCAGGTGCTGGCCGGCGTAGGTCAGCGCGCGGGCATCCGGCGTGCGGCGGACCTGGGCAGCGAAGAGGCCGTGGAGCGTGTGGTCGTGCTCGACATCCGGCCCGCCCTGAAGCTGGCCTATCAGCACCTGTTGCTCGGCCGCCGCCAGCATCGGCAGCTCGGCCAGACGCTGCTGAGGATTGTCCAGCAGGCCCCGCAGCAGTTGCTGCCAGTGCTCGGCCATGCGCGCGATGCGCGGTTCGTCGAACAGGTCGCGGCTGTAGGTCAGGCAGCAGCCGAGGCGGCCATCCAGGTCGGTGACTTCCAGGTAGAGGTCGAACTTGGTCGCGCTGGCGTCGTTGACTAGGTAGTCCACCTGCATGCCGGCAAGTTCGCGGCTTTGCTGGAAGGCCCAGCGCTGGACGTTGCACATCACCTGGAACAACGGGTTGTAGGCGCTGCTGCGCGGTGGCTGCAGGGCCTCGACCAGCTGGTCGAACGGCAGGTCCTGGTGTGACTGACCTTCGATGACGCGCTGGCGCACCTGCTCGAGCAATTGCGCCGCACTCATCTGCCCGTCCAGCTCGCAGCGCAGCACCTGGGTGTTGAGGAAGGCGCCGATCAGCCCTTCGCTCTCGGGGCGGATGCGGTTGGCCATGGGCACGCCGATACGCAGGTCGTGCTGGCCGCTGTGGCGGTGGAGCAGCGCGGCCAGGGTGGCGGTCATGGTCATGAACAGGGTCAGTCCACGTTCGCTGTTGAAGTGGCGCACGCGGGCGGCCAGCTGGGGGGCCAGGTCGAAGCGATAGAGCTCGCCGCGATGGCTCTGCACTGGCGGGCGTGGGCGATCGCCAGGCAGTTCGAGCACCGGGTGCTCGTCGCCCAGGCGTGCTTGCCAGTAGCCGAGCTGGCGCTGGCGTTCGCCGCCTTCGAGCCACTGGCGCTGCCAGACGCTGTAGTCCAGGTACTGCACCGGCAGTGGTTGCAGCGGCGAGTCGCGCTCATCGACGAAGGCTTCGTACAGCTCGCCCAGCTCGCGGGCAAAGATGTCCATGGCCCAGCCTTCGGTGACGATGTGGTGCAGGGTCAGCACGAAGTAGTGCTCGCGCTCGCCGGTCTTGACCAGGCAGGCGCGCAGCAGCGGGCCACGTTCCAGATCGAACGGCAGGTGCGCCTGGTCATCGGCGAGCACCTTGAGCCGTTGCTCGCGGTGCTCGGCGGTATCCCCGGTGAAGTCGAACCATTGCATCTGCAGCGGGCTGTCCGCCGCCACGCACTGGCAGGCCACGCCATCGATGCTCGGGAAGGTGGTGCGCAGGGTTTCGTGGCGTACCACCAGGGCGTGCAAGGCACGCTCGAAAGCGTCTACATGCAAGGTGCCGCGCAGCCGCGCCATGCCGCCCACGTTGTAGGCGGGACTCTGCGGTTCCATCTGCCAGAGGATCCACATGCGTTGCTGCGAATAGGACAGCGGTACGTTCTGGCGACGGTCGACCCGGGCGATCTCGCCTTGCAGGTCATGCTCGCCGGCCAGCCGCTTGCGCTCGACTTCGGCGCAGAATGCCCCCAGCTCGCTGGACTCGAACAGTGCCTTGAGCGGCAGCTCGACATCGCACGCCTGGCGGGTGCGCGAGACAATCTGCGTGGCCAGCAGCGAGTGGCCGCCCAGGGCGAAGAAGTCATCCTGCAGGCCCACCCGCGCGAGCCCCAGCACCTCGCGCCAGATCGCCGCGACCTGCTGCTCCAGGGCGGTCCGCGGCTCGACGTGCTCGCGCTGTTGCCACACCGGCTCGGGCAGCGCCTTGCGGTCGACCTTGCCGCTCGGCCCCAGTGGCAGTTGCGCCAGGTGCATGAGCTGCGCCGGCACCATGTAGGCCGGCAGGCGTTCGGCCAGCGCAGCCAGCAGAACCTCTGGCTGCCCGATGCCACTGTAGTAGCCGACCAGCTGCGCGCCGACGCTGTCCTGGTGGATGAGTACCACGGCCTGCTCCACTTCGGCCTGGGCCAGCAGGCACGCCTGGACCTCCTCGGGCTCGACGCGGAAGCCGCGCACTTTCACTTGCTGGTCAAGCCGCCCGAGATACTCCAGTGCGCCCTGCTCTACCCGCCAGCGGGCACGGTCGCCGCTGCGGTACAGCCGCTCGCCATCGCCATCGGGCCGGGGCACGAAGCGTTCGGCGGTCAGGCCGGGCCGACCGAGATACCCCCGGGCCAGGCCCGAGCCACCCAGGCACAATTCACCGGCGATGCCCGGCGCGCTCAGTTCCAGCTGGTCATCGAGTACGCGGCACAGCACGTTGCCCAGCGGACGGCCGATGGGCGATCGATCGCCGTCCTCGGCGCGGCAGTGCCAGTGAGTGACGTTGATGGCGGCCTCGGTCGGGCCGTAACGGTTGTGCAACTGCACCTGCGGCAATACCTGCAAGGTCCTGTCACGCAGGCTGGCCGACAGCGCCTCGCCGCCGGAGAACAGCCGGCGCAGCTGGGTGCAGCCCGCCGCCAGCGGCTCTTGCACGAACACCTGCAGCAGCGGCGGCACGAAGTGCAGCGTGGTCACGCCGTGCTCGCGCGCCAGCTCGGCGATACGCCGGGGATCGCGGTGCTCGCCAGGACCTGCGAGCACCAGCTTGCAACCGGTGACCAGCGGCCAGAAACACTCCCATACCGAGACGTCGAAGCTGATCGGCGCCTTCTGCATCAGCACGTCGGTGTCATCCAGCGCATAGGTGGCCTGCATCCACTGCAAGCGCTCGGCCAATGCCGCGTGGGTGTTGCCCACGCCCTTGGGCTGGCCGGTCGAACCGGAGGTGTAGATCACGTAGGCCAGGTTGTCGCCTTCCAGGTGCAGGCCCGGCGCGTGGCTCGGCCAGTTGTCCAGGTGCAGCTGGTCCAGGGCGATGGTGCTGATCCCGGTCATCTGCGGCAGACGATCGAGCAGGCCGCTGTGGCTCAGCAGCAGGCTGGCCTTGCAGTCATCGAGCATATAGGCCAGGCGCTCGGCCGGGTAGTCCACATCCAGCGGCACATAGGCGCCGCCTGCCTTGAGGATCGCCAGCAGGCCGACCAGCAATTGCGGTGACCGTTCCACGGCGATGGCCACACGGGCGTCGGGGCCCACGCCCTTGTCGCGCAGGTAGTGGGCCAGGCGGTTGGCCTGCTGGTGCAGGGTGGCATAGTCGAGGCTGCCGCCCTCCCAGGCCAGCGCCGTGCGGTCCGGGGTTTGCCGGGCCTGCTCGTTGAGCTGCTCGACCACCCACCGCCGCGCTGCGGGTGCCGGGGCCTGGCCCCACTCCAGCAGTTGGGCACGGGCCTGTTCATCGAGCAAGCGCACCTCGCCCACTGCCAACCATGGCTTGGCACAGACCTGTTCGAGCAGCGCCAGCAAGTGATTGGCCAGGCGCTTGATGGTCGCCACCTCGAACAGCTCGCACGCGTAGTCGAAGGCCAGGCTCAAGCGGCCCAGGTGATCTTCCTCGCTGTGCAGCTGCAGGTCGAACTTGGCCTCGGGGCTGTGCCAGGGCAGCTCTTCGGCGAGTAGGCCCGGCAAGCGGCGCAGGGCCGAGAGGTCACGTTGCTGGTGGTTGAACATGACCTGGAAGAGGCCCTGCTCGCGGGCCTGGGGCAACGCTTCGAGCAGCTGTTCGAACGGCAGGTCCTGGTGCGCCTGGGCTTGTAACGTGGCGTCGCGTACCTGAACGAGCAGTTGCTCGAACGGCAGGCGCGCATCGAGCTGCGCACGCAACACCTGGGTGTTGATGAAGAAGCCGACCATGCCCTGGGTCTCCAGGCGCGGGCGATTGGCGTTGGGCACCCCGACGCGGATGTCGCCCTGGCCGGTGTAGCGGTGAAGCAGGCCCTGCCACGCGGCCAGCAGTACCATGAACAGGCTGGCCTGGTGATCGCGGGCCAAGCGCTTGAGCGATTCGGCGAGAGGGGCCGGCACCTTGACACCCAGGCGCGCGGCGCGGTTCTGCCGTTGGCTCAAGCGCGGGTGATCGGTGCTCAGGTCGAGTACTGGCGACTCATCGCCCAGCTGCTGCTGCCAATATTCCAGCTGGCGTGTTGCCTCGCCCTCGCCCAGCCACTGGCGCTGCCAGGTGCCGTAGTCGGCATAACCCAGCGGCAGGGCCGCCAGTGTCGCCTGCTGACCTTGGCAGCGAGCGGCATAAAGGCGGGCGAATTCATCGAGCAGGATATTCAGCGACCAGCCATCGGCAACGATGTGGTGCAGGGTTACCCAGAGCTGATGATTTTCGTCGCCCAGGCGCGCAAGCGTCACCCGCAGCAGCGGGCCCAGGGTGAGGTCGAACGGCTGCTGGGCCTGTGTTTCGCGGTGCGCCGCGACGTCGCTGGCGTCCAGCCCTTCGAGGTCGACGCGATGGAGCACGAACCGTTGCTCCGGCAGGACGCGCTGCAGGGCCTGACCTTCGACCTCGCTGAACAACGTGCGCAGCGATTCATGCCGTGCGACGAGGGCCTGGAAGCTCGCTTCGAGCGCCGCTTCGTCCAGCTCGCCACGCAGGTGCAGGCCTGCGGGAATGTTGTAGGCAGCGGACTGTGGCTCAAGCTGCCACAGCAGCCACAGGCGGTTCTGCGCCAGCGATTGCGGCAACGCCTGGCCACGGCCGAGCGTGTCGATGCGTCCGTTGCCCGGACGGCCCTCGGCAAGGAGAGCGGCCACGGCCGCGCTGTAGTCCGCAAGCACCGGCGCCTCGAACAGCGTGCGCAGGCCCAGGGGGATGTCCAGCTCATCGGCCAGGCGCGCGGTGACCTGGGCCGCGGCAATGGAGTTGCCGCCCAGCAACAGGAAGTGGTCGTCCGGCGCCACCGCCTCGACCTTGAGCAGCTCGCGCCAGGCAGAAGCGATGCGCGCTTGCAGTTCGTCCACCGTGGTTGCTGGTCGTACAGACTCTTGGATGACGGGGAAACGGGCGTAGCAATCCAGGCTGCCATCGTTGAGGCGCAGGCGGCAGGCCGAGCGCTGCAGCTTGCCGCTGGAAGTCTTGGGCAAGGCACCCGGGTTGAGCAGCAGCACCACGGCCGGGGCCTGGCGGCAGGCATCGGCGATCACCTGGCGCAGCGTCTTGATCAGCGCCTGCGCATCGTTCGCCTTTTGCACACTGCGGCTGATTTCCACGGCGACGCCGATGCCCTCCTCGCCTTGGTCGTCGACCGCGAACACCGCCACGCGGCCCTTGCGCAGGACATCGACCTCGCGCTCCAGGGTCTTTTCGAGGTCCTGTGGGTAGAGGTTCTGGCCACGGACGATCAGCATGTCCTTCAGGCGTCCGGTAACGAACACCTCACCCTCGCGCATGAAGCCCAGGTCGCCCGTGCGCAGCCAGGTCTGGCCGTCCATCTCGACGAACGTACGCGCCGTGGCCTCAGGGTTGCGCCAGTAGCCCAGGGCTATGCTCGGGCCGCCGGCCCAGATTTCACCGACTCGGTTGTCGGCGAGCACCTCGCGGCGTTGCGGGTCGACGATGCGGACCGCATGGCCCGGCTGCGGATAGCCGCAGCTCATCAGCACGCTGCCCTCGCCTGGCTCGGCACGGTTGCTGGCGAGCGCCTCGGCGTCCAGCTCCAGCGCAGGGATGCCCTGGCCACGGCGGCTGCCGCTGACGAACAGGGTCGCCTCGGCCAGGCCGTAGCTGGCGAAGCAGCTCTGTGCGGTGAAGCCCGTGGGCGCGAACTTCTCGGCGAACGCCTGCAGGCTGTCCTGGCGGATCGGCTCGGAGCCGGAATAGGCCACGCGCCAGCGGCTCAGGTCGAGCCCTGCCAGCGCCGCGTCGCTGACCCGCTCGCTGCACAGGCGGTAGGCGAAGTCGGGACCGCCGCTGATGGTGCCGCCGTACTCGCTGATTGCCTGCAGCCAGCGCAGCGGCCGGGCCAGGAAGTACCCTGGGGACATCAGTACACAGGGCACGCCGCTGAAGATCGGCTGCAACAGCCCGCCGATCAAGCCCATGTCGTGATACAGCGGCAGCCAGCTGACGATCACGTCGTCCGGGTTCACGTCGATGCCAAAGCCCTGGCGGATCAGCTGTTCGTTGGCGACCAGGTTGCCATGGCTGACCTGCACGCCCTTGGGCAGGGCGGTGGAGCCGGAGGTGTATTGGAGAAACGCGATGTCGTCGGCGGCCAGCGCGGGTGGCTGCCAGGCACTGGCCTGGGCAAGATCGAGCGAGTCGACTGCCATCAGCGCCGGTGCGTCGGTGGCCGCCAAGGCATCAAGCCCCATCAGATCCTCGCGCAGCGCATCGACAGTCAGCAGCAGGCGCGGCTGGGCGTCGTCGATGATCGACAGCAGCCGCTCCTGGTGATGTTGCCGTGCGGACTCCGGCGGATAGGCCGGCACCGCGATGATGCCCGCGTAGAGACATCCGAAGAACGCGGCGACGTAGTCCGGCCCGCTCGGGAACAGCAGCACCGCACGGTCACCGAACCCGGCGTGCGCCTGCAAGGCCGCGGCGATGGCCCGGGCACGCAAGTCCAGCTCCCGGTAACTGAGCACGGCCTGTTCACGCGGATCGTCGGCCAGAAAGCGCAGGGCGATCTTGTCCGGGGTCTGCGTGGCCCGCTGGGCCAGCGCCTGGACCAGCGAGAGCGGGAGTTCGAAGGCGTCCGTCATGGAGGTGTTCCTGCCAGTGTCTGGGTGAGTCGGACCGAGGCAGGGCCAGCCTTGCAGGTAGCAAAGGAGAGCGCCTGGCATGCGGCCGGGGGATGTACTCAGAGGAACGGATCTGGCGGAAAAATAATTAGGTAGGGGTCGACCTGGAATTACGGGGAGCATACGACTTCGAGGAGATAGCAAAATGCCGGCACTATTAATATCAAGACGCAATGCTTTTCGCGTTTGACAATAATTATCATTACGAATAGCTTGTCGCACGTCTTAGGAAGTATCCGACAGGAGTCGCTTCCTTTTCCTACGAAAGACAGGTGATTTCCATGGCGGAACAACTATCCACAAGTAAGTGCGATTCACCATTGCTTCAAGCGTTCGTCGACAACCGCAGCATTCTGGTCAAGATTGCCGCGCGTATCACCGGCTGCCGCTCACGTGCCGAGGATGTGGTGCAGGACGCCTTTTTCCGACTTGCCTCGGCCCCCCAGATCACGTCCTCTTTCAAGGCTCAGCTGAGCTACCTGTTCCAGATCGTGCGTAACCTTGCGATCGACCATTACCGCAAGCAGGCGATGGAGCTCAGGCATTCGGGCAGCGAAGAGGAAGGCATGAACGTGGTCATCCAGAACGCCTCACCGGAAGCCACGCACATCAACCTGGCGACGCTCGAGCACATCGCCGACGCGCTGGGAGAGCTGCCCCAGCGCACCCGCTATGCGTTCGAGATGTACCGGCTGCACGGCGTGCCGCAGAAGGATATCGCCAAGGAACTGGGGGTTTCGCCGACCTTGGTGAACTTCATGATCCGCGATGCGCTGGTGCATTGCCGCAAGGTGTCGGCGCGCAGAGGGTGAGCCGCGCTGCGGCTCGCACTCCAGGAGGGACGGTGCCCGGGTGATCACACCAAGGTGCACTGGTCAAAAAACCGCTCCCGCCCCAAGATCATCAGCGCGGCGCGCTTGTGAGGGAAATCGAATTCCTTTTCACAGTGAAAACACTGCTCCTGCATGTACCCGATCATTCGTGCATTGTCGGCGCGGGGCTCGGCGACCACGCGCTGGGTGCGGGGATCGTCGAGGAAGAGATAGTGCACCAGGGCCGACAACCAGCTGGCGACCTTGTGCGGGCCGCGGTGGGTTTCTTCTCCGACCAGCATGTGAATGCCGCGGTCATGGTCACCCGCCGGGTAGAACGGGGCAATCCGGTCCTCCTTGGCCCAGTAGGCTTCGAAGTAGGCGAACGGCTGGTCATCGAAGCAGCCTATCAGGGTCAATGCATGAGGGTCGGCCGCGAGCTTGTCCAGATAGCCGCGGTGCTGTTCCAGGGTGCCACCTTCCTGCCAGAACTTGAGCACCCGCGGGTTGTTCTGCCAACGGTTGAAACGCTCCAGGTCATGTTCGATTTCCAGGGTACGCAACGACACCCAGGCGCCCACGCGTGCATCGAAACGGCGGTACACCTCGCCCCGGGGCTTGGGCGCCCGGCGCGGATGCCGCTTGCCGTCGCTGATCTGCATCTGCTGTGGATACACCCCGTCCACCACCTGCCCCAGCCAGGGCTGCGGCAACTGCCAGAACAGCGTGCGCTCGCAGTGATAGACCCCCGCCGCGGCGCTTGCCACCAGCAGACCGCTGGCCAAGGCCTGCACCGGCGGCTGTGGCAAATGCCAGGCCAGGCGCTGGCAACCGGGGTCGCGGGCCAACAGCCAGTAGCAGGTTGCCCAAAGGGCTTGCTGCGGGCGCTCCCCACAGCACTGCTCAAGATGCACCTGCAACACGTCACCTGGCACCAGGCGCACCTGCGACAGCGGACGTCCTTCGAGGGTCAGGCTGAGCCGGTGCTCATGCTGTTCTCCGGCGAGGCTGCGCCAGCGTGGGAGGGACAAGGGTTGCGAAGCATCGATGGACATGGTCTGGGCTCACGAAGAAGGTGTCACTGGACATGACGTGGTCATGGCAGATGAATTTAGTCGCCTGGCCCCGGCTTGCCTGTTGAACAGCACCAGGCGCCTGCGGTCCAAATCGTCCATGTGATGCAACGGGCCGGGATGGCATGCTGGCCGACATTGGCTACGCTCACCTGAGCATTTTTACCTGGGAATCCTGTATGGGCCATTGGCTGGTGATCGATCTGGAAGCTACCACCGATGAGGGTGGCTGGCCGGTGACGGAGATGGAAATCATTGAGATCGGCGCAAGCCTGGTGACCCGCGATGGCCGCGAGGTTGATCACTTCCAGCGGTTTGTGCGACCGCGCAGGCGCCCGCAGCTGACGCCGTTCTGCCGGGAGCTGACGCACATCAGCCAGGCCAGCGTCGACAGTGCCGCCACGCTGCCCGAGGTGTGGGCGAAGTTCGAGCGCTGGCTGGGGCATCACCAGGCGCACCTGCAGGCCTGGGTGAGCTGGGGCGACTACGACCGCCAGCAACTGGTGCAGGAGTGGCAGCAGCATCGGTTGCACAGCCTGCTGGCCGAAGTGCCGCATATCAATCTCAAGCAGCGCTTTGCCAAGGCGCGGCATCTGCAACGGCCGCTGGGGCTCAACGGTGCCCTGCAACTGGCCGGACTGCAGTTTTCCGGGCAGCAGCACCGGGCGCTGGAGGATGCGCGCAACACGGCGCGGCTGCTGCCGTTGAGCCTGCCGGCCGTGGGTGCCTGAAAGCGGATGACGGGGCCAGATGCCTTGGGCATACTGGCCAGCCCTTTTTTCCATCCTATTGTTCAGGAGTCGCCCATGTTTAAAGTCAACGAGTACTTTGATGGCACCGTGAAGTCGATCGCTTTCACCACCGGTGAAGGCCCGGCCACTGTCGGCGTCATGGCCCCGGGCGAATACGAGTTCGGCACTGCCCAGCGCGAGATCATGCACGTGGTGTCCGGCGAGCTGACCGTCAAGCTGCCGAGCAGCGACAACTGGGAAACCTTCAAGACCGGCGACCAGTTCAATGTACCGGCCGACAGCAAGTTCCAGCTGAAGGTGGCGGTCGATACCGCGTACCTGTGCGAGTACCGCGACTGATCGGTTGCTGGTCAACCTGTGGGCGCGGCTCAAGGCCGCGCCCACAGGACATCAACCCCGCTGCTCCAGAAATGCCGCCACTCTCTGCGCCGCCGTCTGCAGATGCTGCTCATGACTGAACCCGGAAACCTTCAGCGGCTTCAGGTCATGATCCCCCGCCTCCAACCAGCACAGCTCGATCGCGGGCGACAGCTCATACCCTTCGACTGTCTCGCGATTGCCCAGCGCATCACGCTCGCCCTGCACGATCAAGGTGCGCGTGCGCAAGCCCGCCAGGTGCTCGACCCGCGGTTTTTCCGGCTTGCCCGCGGCATGGAACGGATACCCCAGGCACACCAGCGCATCGGCCCCGAGCTCATCGGCCAGCAGGCTGGCCATCCGGCCGCCCATGGACTTACCGCCAATGGCAATGGTTCCAGCGACCATTAGTCGCACCTGCTGGTACACCTCACGCCAGGTTTCGAGCAATACCTTCTGTGGATTCGGCGGACGCCTGCCCCCCGTGGCCCACCGCTGCGCCATATAGGGAAACTCGAAGCGCACGACCCCAACCCCTTGCCCCGCAAGCTTTTGCGCGATGTCGTCCATGAACGCACTGTCCATCGGCGCGCCAGCCCCGTGGGCAAGAATCAGGCATCCCGCATACGTCCCATCCCCCAGGTTTTGCGGGGCATCGCAGCGCCAGCCGGGCGTTTTCGCCAGTTGCACCCATTGATCCCCGTCAATACCGGACTGTGGCCCATTACTCATGCTTGCCCCGCTTATCAGTCTGTCTATAACCGTGGATGGGAACCCATACATGAACACAAACACAAGTACCACCTACAACTACAAGGTGGTTCGCCAGTTCGCCATCATGACGGTGGTATGGGGGATCGTCGGGATGGGGCTCGGCGTTTTCATCGCCGCCCAGCTTGTCTGGCCCTCACTCAATTTCGACCTGCCTTGGACCAGTTTCGGCCGTCTGCGCCCGCTGCACACCAACGCGGTGATCTTCGCCTTCGGCGGCTGCGCACTGTTCGCGACCTCCTACTACTCGGTGCAGCGCACCTGCCAGACCACCCTGTTTTCCCCGCGCCTGGCGGCCTTCACGTTCTGGGGCTGGCAACTGGTGATCCTGCTGGCGGCGATCAGCCTGCCGCTGGGCTACACCAGCTCCAAGGAATACGCCGAGCTCGAATGGCCGATCGACATTCTCATCACCATCGTCTGGGTCGCCTATGCGGTAGTCTTCTTCGGCACCCTGGCCAAGCGCACGACCAGGCATATCTACGTGGGCAACTGGTTCTTCGGCGCATTCATCCTGACCGTGGCGCTACTGCACGTGGTCAACAACCTCGAGCTGCCGGTCAGCCTGACCAAGTCCTACTCGGTGTATGCCGGCGCCACCGATGCCATGGTGCAGTGGTGGTATGGGCATAACGCGGTGGGGTTCTTCCTGACCGCAGGCTTCCTGGGGATGATGTACTACTACGTGCCCAAGCAGGCCGGGCGTCCGGTGTACTCGTACCGGTTGTCGATCGTGCACTTCTGGGCATTGATCACCCTGTACATCTGGGCCGGCCCGCACCATCTGCACTACACCGCCCTGCCCGACTGGGCCCAGTCGCTGGGCATGGTGATGTCGCTGGTCCTGCTGGCGCCCAGCTGGGGCGGCATGATCAACGGCATGATGACGCTCTCCGGGGCCTGGCACAAACTGCGCAGCGACCCGATCCTGCGCTTTTTGGTGGTGTCCCTGGCCTTCTACGGGATGTCGACCTTCGAAGGCCCGATGATGGCGATCAAGACCGTCAACGCCCTCTCCCACTACACCGACTGGACCATAGGCCACGTGCACGCCGGCGCCCTGGGCTGGGTGGCGATGATTTCGATCGGCGCGCTGTACCACACCATCCCCAAGGTGTTCGGCCGCGAGCAGATGCACAGCATCGGGCTGATCAACGCGCACTTCTGGCTGGCGACCATCGGTACCGTGCTGTACATCGCCTCGATGTGGGTCAACGGCATCGCCCAGGGCCTGATGTGGCGGGCGGTCAACGCTGACGGCACATTGACCTACTCCTTTGTCGAGACACTGGCGGCCAGCCATCCAGGCTTCATCGTGCGCTTTGTTGGCGGCGCGATCTTTCTCGCCGGCATGCTGCTGATGGCCTGGAATACCTGGCGCACCGTGCGCGCCCCGGTTACCGCCAACGTGCCCACCGCAGCACAGCTGGCCTGAGGAGAACGCCTGATGAAACACGAAGTCATCGAAAAGAACGTCGGCCTTCTGGCCCTGCTGATGGTACTTGCCGTCAGCATCGGCGGCCTGACCCAGATCGTCCCGCTGTTCTTCCAGGACGTCACCAACACCCCGGTCGAGGGCATGAAGCCCTACACCGCGCTGGAGCTCGAAGGCCGCGACATCTATATCCGTGAAGGCTGCGTGGGTTGCCACTCGCAGATGATCCGCCCGTTCCGCGCCGAGACCGAGCGCTACGGGCATTACTCGGTGGCTGGCGAGAGCGTATGGGACCACCCGTTCCTGTGGGGTTCCAAGCGCACCGGCCCGGATCTCGCCCGTGTGGGTGGGCGCTACTCGGACGATTGGCACCGTGCGCACTTGTACAACCCGCGCAACGTGGTGCCGGAGTCGAAGATGCCATCCTACCCCTGGCTGGTCGACCAACCCGTGGACAACGCCCTTACCGAAACCAAGATGCGCACCCTGCGCACCCTCGGCGTGCCCTACAGCGACGAAGACATCGCCGGTGCCCGCGATGCGGTCAAGGGCCGCAGCGAGATGGATGCGCTGGTCGCCTACCTGCAGGTGCTCGGCACCGCAATCAAGAACAAGAGGTGAGCACGATGGACCTTTCATTGGACATCGGTCTGATCCGTGGCCTCGGGACGCTCGTGGTGATGATTGCCTTCATCGGCTTGTGCCTGTGGGTGTTCAACCGGCGCCGCGACCGTGATTTCGCCGAAGCACGCTTGCTGCCCTTCCTCGATGACCAGACCCCGCCCCCGGCTTCAAGGAGTACCCGGCCATGACCACCTTCTGGAGTTCGTACATCAGCGTACTGACCCTCGGCAGCCTGATCGGCCTGACATGGTTGCTGCTCAGCACCCGCAAGGGCCAGAGCAAGGACACCACCGACCACACCATGGGCCACAGCTTCGACGGCATCGAGGAATACGACAACCCGCTGCCCAAGTGGTGGTTCTGGCTGTTCGTCGCGACCCTGGTGTTCGCCGTCGGCTACCTGGTGCTCTACCCCGGCCTGGGCAACTGGAAAGGCCTGCTGCCCGGTTACCAGGACCCCACCGAATTCGCCAACGGCGAAGCCGGCTGGACGGGCGCCCACGAGTGGGAAAAGGAAATGGCCAAGGCCGACGCCCGCTTCGGGCCGATCTTCGCCAAGTTCGCCGCCATGCCCATCGAAGACGTTGCCAACGACCCGCAAGCGCTGCAGATGGGCGCGCGGCTGTTTGCCTCCAACTGCTCGGTATGCCACGGCTCCGACGCCAAGGGCGCCTACGGCTTCCCGAACCTTACCGACCAGGACTGGCGCTGGGGCGGCGCGCCGGAGACCATCAAGGCGTCGATCCTCAATGGTCGCCACGGGGTGATGCCAGCGTGGGCCGAGGTGATTGGTGAACAGGGCGTGGCGGATGTGTCGGCCTATGTGCTGAGCAACCTGGAGGGGCGCAGCCTGCCTGAAAATGCCCGGGCCGATGTGGCCAAGGGCCAGGAGATCTTTGCGGCCAACTGCGTGGCCTGCCATGGACCGGAGGGTAAAGGCACGCCGCTGATGGGCGCGCCCGACCTGACCCATCCGCAGGCGTTCATCTATGGCTCGAGCTTTGCCCAGCTGCAGCAGACTATCCGCTACGGCCGCCAGGGGCAGATGCCGGCGCAGGTGGATATGCAGGGGAATGACAAGGTGCATCTGCTGGCGGCGTATGTGTATAGCCTTTCGCGGGAGGAAGTGGCGGAAGCAGACTGAATATCTCGCTGCTTGGCCCCTGATGAAATGGTGCTCCCAGGCCTCCCCCAGCGAAAGCCTATGCTTTCACTGGGGGATCTATCGGAGAAGCGCACAGACGAGATACTCCGAGGCCTGGACCAGGGTGTCTTCTAGGGATTGAGGAGAAGTTCTGAAACGAGGTCGATCAGGAACAATTTTCAGCATGCAGCAGTGCAACGCTGACTAGCTCACAATGAAGACTTGGGCAGAGATGTCCTGTTTTTGTCAAACGATGACGCCATGAATGAGGAATGAAGCCGAAGACGAGGCGTTCAGCGGCTGCCTGGAACGCGCTGCCACATTTCCCAAGCGTACCGTGGCAAGAATCACAACGGCCCCCAATCCATTTCCGCTCGATGGCGACTATGGGACCAGAAGCGGCCAGAAGTAGCCAGTCAGATCATCCGATCTTTCACATCACATGACGGTATAGAGTAAATCACCGAGTCATATTTCGCCGCTGTACGTGTCCCTGTGACGATCCCGCCCAGAGCCTCGGCGATCAATCGACTAGGCATGTTGTCCCTCGCAACGGGATAGATGAAGCCGGATGGGGACACGTGCTCACAGGCCCACGCCACTATAGCTCCGACAGCTTCCTTGCCAAAGCCTTGCCGATGTTTGTCCTCTCGTATCCAGATCCCTAACTCCGGCGTTTTGTCATTGACATTGTGCAGCCCGACCAGCCCAAGAAAGCAAGCATCATCCAGCTGTCGAATCGCAAACACAATATCGCTGCCATCGGCTATCGCAGGTAGCCATAGCTCCCATACTTGCGCGTACTCTTCGCTTGACGCTGGCGGTTCCCAGGACATGTAGCGTGTCAATGAGGTCGTAAGGCACTGGAAGGACTCGATGGCGTCCTCTCCCGAGAAAGGCTGTATCGAGAGGCGTGGTGTTCGAACCACGAGTGTGCGGGTATCGATGGACATCAAGGCTTTGCTTCCTGCCAGTAGGGCTCCGATTGGAGCTGAGAATAACCCGTTACTTGCTCCTGATGCGCAGCTGGTGCCAGCTTTGGGGTCGATAGCAGGCTCTCGCGGCTGTCCGCTTTCATTCTCGAGCCTTTCTGCGCACGCCTTCGCAGCGGGCCGGTGAGCGACACCAAGCGGTCGCTCGATGCGCAGAGTTTCGATCATGTCGATCCGTCAGATCCGGGGCGTGTTCTTACGGCCAGATAGATGCCAAGCAGAATCCCGGCCATCCCCACGGCGTGATACGGATAAAGGGACTCCCCCAGGAAAGCGACTGCGAGAATGGCGCCGAACACAGGGATGAGATGAATGCACAGACCGGCCTGTGCCGCGCCGAAACGCGCTACGCCGATGTTGAAGAACAGGTAGGCAAGCACCGAGGGGAATATACCCAGATACGACAGCGCGAGGACGCTCGCGGTGGTCCACTGCGCGGCCATGCCCCTGTAGATCTCGGTCAGCCACAGCGGCACCAGCGCGATGAAGGCGACGGCGATCTGGGCAGCCATCAAGCCGATACGGTCGACACTGGTCGGAACACTGCGCAGCCAGAGCGTGTAGAAGGCAAACGACACCATCGCGCAAAAGACGATCAAGTCACCCTGCGAGAACGTCAGGGTGGCCACGGCCCGCCATTCACCGTGGGTGATGATCGCCAATACCCCTGCACATGACATCAGCAGCCCGACGTTCTGCATGCCCCGTAGCCGCTGGCCGTAGAACACCGCACCCAAGAGCGCTATCAGTACCGGAATGCACGAGTTCAACAGCAGTGCGTTGGCCGCCGAGGTCTCTCGCAGGCCCACGTAAGTCAGGCTGGTGAAGCACACCACGCCCGCCACCGAAAGTCGTGCAACCAGCCACGGGTTTTGCCGATAGAACGGCCAGTCCCTTTTCAGGAATTTCCATGCGAAAGGCAAGATGACGATCATGGCGATAACCCAGCGCCACAAGGACAGCGTCATGGGCGGCACGCTATCGCGCATCGCTCGTCCAACAATGAAATTACCTGCCCAGAACAACGGAGGCAGACTGAGCAGCAGTACCGCTGGCGACAGCAGCCTCTTTTTTTCGGGTGCAAACACAAAATCCTCCCTTGCCCGCCTATGCTCGCCTCCACAGAGGGACGAAGCGCGAAGCGGGTGTGGCATCAGTCGAGTGGAATTATCCAAACACAGAGGCATTGGAAGATAAACATGCTTGTCGTGCTACCTTTTTCAAAGTAATGTTACGGTATAACATTATGAGGTGATGCATGAAATCTGGAATCCATCCTGACTACCGTCCCGTGCTCTTCCATGACACGTCGGCAAACGTGTACTTCCTGATTGGCTCTACCGCCGAGACCACCAGGACGCATGTCCATGAAGACGGCAGCACATACCCCTACATACCCCTGGACGTTTCCAGTGCCTCACATCCGGTCTACACCGGCCAACAACGGCAAACCAAGGCCGAAGGTCGAATCGCCGGCTTTCAGAAGCGCTTTGCGGGCACCGCGACGCCAAGTTCGAAGCGGTGACCCGCCGCACCGCCCTATAGCCGACATGTGCGCCTCCCTGGCGCATTGGCGTAGGCGACCTGCCCCGAGGGCAGTTGCCGGCTTCGACAAGCACCAATGACCCCAAGGAAATTGCCAGATGCGCAGTAGCAGATCTGCGCACCTGTTTGCCTGTGCGAAAGGTATCCGCGCACACATCCCTTGTTGATTCACCCACCTCCAAAAAACGAGCCAACACGAGGTCAACATGTACCGCCGTCACCCTCTTGCCTGGGCAATCGCATTTGCCCTGGCGCCCAATGCATCATCATTCGCTGCCGACAGAGAAAAACCCGTGGAGCTCGGCACTTCGGTCGTCAGCGCCAGTGCACTCAACAGCAAGGTCAACGAGATGACCAGCCCCGCTGAAGTGCTGCAAGGGGAAGCGCTTGTCATGCGCCGCGAGTCTACGTTGGGCGAAACGCTCAATGGCTTGCCAGGCGTCCACTCCAGCAGCTTCGGTGCCGGCGCCAGCCGTCCAGTGATTCGCGGGCTGGATGGCGCCAGGGTGAAAGTACTCAGCGACGGCGTCGACGTGCTCGATGCATCGACCATCAGCCCCGACCATGCGGTCACCAGCGAGCCACTGCTAGCCGAACGCATCGAAGTGCTGAAGGGCCCGGCGACCTTGCTGTACGGCGGTGGCGCCATTGGTGGCGTGGTGAATGTCATCGACAGGAAAATCCCGACCTACGTGCCGGAAAAGGGCTACGAGGGCGAGCTCGAGCTGCGTGCCAACAGCGTTGCCAATCAGGGTGCAGGCGTGTTTGGCATTACCGCCGGCAGCGGCAACTTCGCCGTCCGCGCAGAAGGCACCAAGCGCCAGGACGACGAGTATGAAATCCCTGGCTCGCCGGGCAAGCAGGCAGGCTCTTTCAATGACACTGACAGCTACACCCTGGGTGCAAGCTTTATCGGTGAGCGCGGCTTCCTGGGGGCAGCCTACGGTGAACAGAACCTGAGTTACGGACTGCTTGCCCATGAACATGCCGACTGCCACACCCACGGCGTGCGCGATTGGCATTGCAGTGGACACGATGAGGCACATGACGAGCATGACGACGATGAGCACGAGCATGGGCATGCCCATGACCATGACCATGCGGGCGTGCCCTATATCAAGATGAAGCAGAAACGCTGGGACCTGCGCGGTGAACTGAATGATCCGCTGCCCGGCGTCGAACTGGCGAAGTTACGCGTGGGCCACAGTGACTACACCCACGACGAGATCGAAGGGGGCGAAGCGGCCACCACTTTCAACAACGAGGCGACCGATGCCCGCCTCGAGCTGACCCACCAACCCCTATTCGGCTGGCGCGGTGTCGTGGGAGCGCAAACCCTGCGCCGAGATTTCGAAGCACTGGGAGAGGAGGCTTATGTACCTCCTACCCTGACCCGCAATCACGCCTTGTTCCTGCTCGAGGAATACAGCGTCGGTGAGTGGCGTTACGAGCTTGGACTGCGTCACGAGTGGCAGGATATCGATGCCCAAGGTGCACAAGACACGAGCCACAGCGGCACATCGGTATCCGCCGGTGCCGTATGGACGTTCGCACCGCAATACTCCCTGGGCTTCTCGCTCTCTCGCTCGCAGCGGCTGCCTACCGCCGAGGAGCTGTATGCCAATGGTCCGCACGCCGCCACGCGCACGGTCGAGCTGGGAGATGTCGATCTCGACGAGGAAACCTCGCACAACGCCGAGCTGACCCTGCGCAAATTCGCAGGTCGCACGACATTTACCCTCGGTGTCTTCCGCAATCAGGTCAGCGACTTCATCTACGCGGCCGATACCGGCCACGAGGTGGGTGGCGGCTATCGCGAGATCGAGTACCGCCAGCAAGATGCCGTTCTGACGGGTGTTGAAGGATCCGTGACCTACGCGCTTTCCGGCACGACGGACGTCACCCTGTTCGGTGACCATGTGAGCGGCAAGCTCAAGGGTGGCGCAGACTTGCCGCGCATACCGGCCGATCGCCTGGGCGTGCGGTTGAACCAGGTGTTCACGCCAGCTGTAAGCGGCGCACTGGAATTCTATCGCTTGCAGCGCCAGGACGAGATCGCCTCTCATGAAACCGAGACCGCGGGCTACAACATGCTCGGGGCTGGATTGACCTATCGTGGATCGATGACGGCGGCGGACTACCAGCTTTTCATCAAGGGCAGCAACTTGCTGGACGAGCGGGGCCGCAACCACAGCTCGTTCATCAAGGATGATGTACTGATTCCGGGACGCAACCTGACCGTAGGGGTCCGGCTGGCGTTCTAGCGACCTTGGCCTGAGTCTCCAAGCGGGGCTCAGGCTTGCAAGTCGGGGCGCGAACCGCCGCTCCTACAGACCTCCTTGCACCCCCTCCCAGCAGAACTAAGCTTCCCTGTCGAGTAGCCCCACACCCCGCATGGCTACCGCGCTGACCACGCCTTTTCGGCACCTGAAAAAAAGCTTGACCAAACGGACAGAAAAAGGCGAAAAACAGTACACATTACAAAGATTTGTTTGTGTACAATCGAGACGCCTCACGACGCCGTGCAACGTCGATCAACAAGAATATCCAAAAACCGTGGTGCCTTAGAATGACTACAGCAATCAGTCCGACTGCTTATAACTATAAGGTCGTCCGCCAGTTCGCCATCATGACGGTGGTCTGGGGAATCCTTGGCATGGGAGTCGGGGTGTTCATCGCCTCCCAGCTGGTCTGGCCAGACCTGAACCTGGACTTGCCCTGGACCAGCTTCGGCCGCCTGCGCCCGCTGCACACCAACCTGGTGATCTTCGCCTTCGGCGGCTGTGCGCTGTTCGGGACCTCCTACTACGTGGTCCAGCGAACGTGCCAGGCGCGGCTGATTTCCGACCGCCTGGCGGCCTTTACCTTCTGGGGTTGGCAGGCGGTGATCGTCAGCGCGCTGATCACCCTGCCGATGGGCTACACCACCACCAAGGAATACGCCGAGCTCGAATGGCCGATCGCGATCCTGCTGGCCATCGTATGGATAACCTATGGCGTGGTGTTCTTCGGCACCATCGTCAAGCGCAAGACCAAGCACATCTACGTCGGCAACTGGTTCTACGGCGCCTTCATCGTGGTCACGGCGATGTTGCACATCGTCAACCACATCTCCTTGCCGGTGAGCCTGTTCAAGTCGTACTCGGCGTACGCCGGCGCGACAGATGCGATGATCCAGTGGTGGTACGGCCACAACGCCGTGGGCTTTTTCCTGACCACGGGTTTCCTGGGGATGATGTACTACTTCGTGCCCAAGCAGGCTGAACGGCCGATCTACTCGTATCGCCTGTCGATCGTGCACTTCTGGGCGCTGATCACCCTGTACATCTGGGCCGGCCCGCACCACCTGCACTACACCGCCCTGCCCGACTGGGCCCAGTCGCTGGGCATGGTGATGTCGATCATCCTGCTGGCGCCGAGCTGGGGCGGCATGATCAACGGCATGATGACCCTGTCGGGAGCCTGGCACAAACTGCGCACCGACCCGATCCTGCGCTTTCTGGTGGTGTCCCTGGCCTTCTACGGCATGTCGACCTTCGAAGGCCCGATGATGGCGATCAAGACGGTCAACTCGCTGTCGCACTACACCGACTGGACCATCGGCCACGTCCACGCCGGCGCCCTGGGCTGGGTCGCGATGATCTCGATCGGCGCGGTGTACCACATGATCCCGCGCCTGTATGGCCGGGCGCAGATGTACAGTGTCGGCCTGATCAATGCCCACTTCTGGCTGGCGACCATCGGCACCGTGCTGTACATCGCCTCGATGTGGGTCAACGGCATCACCCAGGGCCTGATGTGGCGTGCGATCAACGACGACGGCACCCTCACCTATTCCTTCGTGGAGGCGCTGCAGGCCAGTCACATGGGCTACATCGTCCGCGCCCTGGGCGGTGCGATCTTCGCCTCGGGCATGTTGCTGATGGCCTACAACGTCTACCGCACCGTGCGCGCCGCCGAGCCCGCCGAGGCTGAAGCCGCCGCCCGCATCGTCATCGTGGGAGCTCACTGATGAAACATGAAGTCGTCGAGAAGAACATCGGCCTGCTGGCCCTGTTCATGGTCATCGCCGTGAGCATCGGTGGCCTCACCCAGATCGTCCCGCTGTTTTTCCAGGACGTGACGAACAAGCCGATCGAGGGCATGAAGCCGCGGACCGCGCTGGAGGTCGAAGGCCGTGACGTGTATATCCGCGAAGGCTGCGTGGGCTGCCACTCGCAGATGGTCCGCCCGTTCCGCGCAGAGACCGAGCGCTACGGGCACTATTCGGTAGCGGGCGAAAGCGTGTGGGACCACCCCTTCCTGTGGGGCTCCAAGCGCACCGGCCCGGACCTTGCCCGGGTGGGCGGCCGCTACTCCGATGACTGGCACCGCGCGCACCTCTACAACCCGCGCAACGTGGTGCCGGAGTCGAAGATGCCGTCCTACCCGTGGCTGGTGGAAAACACCCTGGATGGCCAGGACACCCCGAAAAAACTCGAGGTCCTGCGCACTTTGGGCGTGCCGTACACCGACGCCGACATTGCCGGTGCCCGCGACGCGGTCAAGGGCAAGACCGAAATGGACGCCCTGGTGGCCTACCTCCAAGGCCTGGGCACCCTCATCAAGAGCAAACGGTGACTGTGATGGATATCGGGATGATTCGCGGTCTCGGCACCGTCGTGGTGCTGGTGGCCTTTGTCGGGCTGGCACTGTGGGTGTTCAGCGGCCGACGCAAGAAAGACTTCGACGAAGCGACCTTGCTGCCTTTCGCGGACGATCCCGAAGCGATCAGGCACGTCGAGCAAGCCAAAGCGAGCGCTTCGAGGAGTAACAAAGCATGAGCACCTTCTGGAGTCTGTACGTCACCGTCCTGACCCTGGGCACCCTCTTCGCCCTGACCTGGCTGCTGCTGTCGACCCGCAAGGGCCAGCGCAGCGACGTCACCGACGAAACCGTGGGCCACGCCTTCGATGGCATCGAGGAATACGATAACCCGTTGCCCAAGTGGTGGTTCTGGCTGTTCGTCGCCACCATCATCTTCTCGCTGGGCTACCTGGTGCTGTACCCGGGCCTGGGCAACTGGAAAGGCATCATGCCCGGCTACCAGGATTCTTCGGAATTTGCCAACGGGCAGTCCGGCTGGACCGGCGTGCACGAGTGGGAAAAGGAAATGGCCAAGGCCGATGCCCGCTTCGGGCCGATCTTCGCCAAATACGCTGCCATGCCGATCGAGGACGTGGCCAGGGAGCCGCAGGCATTGAAGATGGGCGCGCGGCTGTTCGCCTCCAACTGTTCGGTGTGCCACGGCTCGGACGCCAAGGGCGCCTATGGCTTCCCCAACCTGACCGACCAGGACTGGCGCTGGGGCGGTGAGCCCGAGACCATCAAGACCAGCATCATGAACGGCCGACACGGCGTCATGCCGGCCTGGTCGGCGGTGATCGGCGAACAGGGCGTGGCCGATGTCGCTGCCTTCGTGCTGACCAATCTCGATGGACGTGCACTGCCGCAAGACATCAAGGCCGATCCGGTCAACGGACAGAAGATCTTCGCCGCCAACTGCGTCGCGTGCCATGGTCCCGAGGCCAAAGGCACGCCGGTGATGGGCGCGCCCGACCTGACCCATCCGCAGGCGTTCATCTACGGTTCGAGCTTTGCCCAGCTGCAGCAGACCATCCGCTACGGCCGCCAGGGCCAGATGCCGGCGCAGGCGCAGCTGCAGGGCAATGACAAGGTGCATCTGCTGGCGGCGTATGTGTACAGCCTGTCGCATCCGGAA
The DNA here is from genome assembly GCF_902498185.1 of Pseudomonas fluorescens. Taxonomy (GTDB): domain Bacteria; phylum Pseudomonadota; class Gammaproteobacteria; order Pseudomonadales; family Pseudomonadaceae; genus Aquipseudomonas; species Aquipseudomonas fluorescens_BS. The sequence continues at coordinate 114,165 of NZ_CABVIX010000004.1, forward strand.
GAGGAAACACCGACAAAGGCCGACTGACTCGCGCCAGGATGATCTGGATCAATGGCAACACGCTCCAGGGGCGTCACCACCGGCGTATCATGCGCCCGAAGCGCCATAGGCTTCACGACTGCGGCCGGCATGCACTGGCCGCGGCACCCTTCCACTGCCGTGGGACTCGATGATGAGCAAGCAGATTCCGGTACACGATGTCACCCCGCCTGCCAGCAAGCACGGTGACAGCGTCGACCTCTATGCCTCCCGGGAAAAGATCTACACCCGGGCCTTCACCGGCATCTTCCGCGACCTGCGCAGGGTCGCCGGGGCACTGCTGTTCCTGCTCTATTTCGGCACCGTGTGGCTGAACTGGGGCGAGCATCAGGCGGTGTGGTGGAACCTGCCCGAGCGCAAGTTCTACATCTTTGGCGCGACCATCTGGCCCCAGGACTTCATCCTGCTGTCGGGGCTGCTGATCGTCTCGGCGTTCGGGCTGTTCTTCATCACGGTGTTCGCCGGGCGGGTGTGGTGTGGCTACACCTGCCCGCAAAGTGTCTGGACATGGATCTTCATGTGGTGCGAAAAGGTCACCGAGGGTGACCGCAACCAGCGCATCAAGCTCGACAAGTCACCCATGAGCGCCGACAAGCTGGTGCGCAAGACCGCCAAGCACAGCCTCTGGTTGCTGATCGGCTTTGTCACCGGCATGACCTTTGTCGGGTACTTCTCGCCCATCCGCGAGCTGGTACTGGAGTTCTTCACCGGCCAGGCCGATGGCTGGGCCTATTTCTGGGTGGGCTTCTTCACCCTCGCGACATACGGCAACGCCGGCTGGCTGCGCGAGCAGGTCTGCGTGCACATGTGCCCGTACGCGCGCTTCCAGAGCGTGATGTTCGACAAGGACACTCTGATCGTTTCCTACGACCCACGGCGGGGCGAGCTGCGTGGCCCACGCAAGAAGGACGCGGACTACAAGGCCCAGGGCCTGGGTGATTGCATCGACTGCACGATGTGCGTGCAGGTCTGCCCGACCGGCATCGACATCCGCGACGGCCTGCAGATCGAGTGCATCGGCTGCGCCGCCTGCGTCGACGCCTGCGACAGCATCATGGACAAGATGAATTACCCCAGGGGCCTGGTCAGCTACACCACCGAGCACAATCTGTCGGGGCAGAAGACCCACATGCTTCGCCCGCGCCTGATCGGCTATGCGCTGGTACTGCTGGCGATGATCGCCTTGCTTGCCACCGCCTTCGCCACCCGCTCGCTGGTCGGCTTCGACGTCAGCAAGGACCGCGTGCTCTACCGCGAGAATGCCCAGGGCCGGATCGAGAACGTCTACAGCCTCAAGGTGATGAACAAGGACCAGCACGACCATGTCTACGTGCTCGAGGCCAGCGGCCTGCCGGGCCTGGTGCTCGAAGGCGCGCGCGAGATCCGCGTGGCCGCGGGCGACATCGTCAGCCTGCCGGTGCGCCTGTCGGTGGCGCCCGAGCGCCTGCCCTCGACCACCAATGAAGTCACCTTCCTCCTCAAGGATGCCGACGACGGCGACTCGCAGGTCGAAGCCCAGAGCCGGTTCATCGGCCCGCAAATACGTTGAGAGAACCCAGCATGCCTTCCGCCACCGCCGCCAGCCCCTGGTACAAGCACCTCTGGCCCTGGATCATCATCGGCATCCTGACCACCTCGGTGTGCCTGAGCCTGACCATGGTCACCATTGCCGTGCGCAACCCGGACAATCTGGTCAACGACAACTACTACGAGGCCGGCAAAGGCATAAACCGCTCGCTGGACCGCGAGTTGCTGGCCCAGACACTGGGCCTGAAGGCTAGCCTGCATCTCGATGATCTGACCGGTGAAGTGCAACTGCGCCTGGTTGGCCAGAGCGCGCCGCAGAGCGTGGAGCTGAACCTGATCTCCCCGACCCAGCCGGGCAAGGACCGCAAGGTGGTGCTGAACATGAGAGCGCCTGGGCGGTATGTCGGGCAGCTGGATGACCGGGTCGAGGGACGGCGCTTTGTCGAGCTGCTCGGTGAGCAGGAGGGGCAGCTGTGGCGGTTGTTCGAAGAGGAAAAGGTCGGGCATGGGGTGACCTTGCAGCTCGGGGATGAGGCCCTGCAAGCGGCGGAGCATCACGGGATAAGACCACAGTGATGTTTCGATGAACCACCCCACCCCCTGCTACCACTGCGCGCTCCCGGTCCCCACCGGCACCCGCTTCACCGCCGTGGTCCTGGGCCAGCCGCGGGCGTTCTGCTGCCCAGGGTGCCAGGCGGTGGCCGAAGCCATCGTCGCCGGTAACCTGGAGCGCTACTACCAGCACCGCAGCGAGGCCAGCGCCAACCCCGAGGCCCTGCCCCGGCAGCTGCAGGACGAACTGGCGCTGTACGACCGTGCCGACGTGCAGCAACCCTTCGTGCGCCACGAGGGCGAGCAGGCCGAGACGACACTGCTCATCGAAGGCATCAGCTGCGCCGCCTGCGGCTGGCTGATCGAAAGACACCTGCGCAACCTGCCAGGCATCACTGAAGCACGCCTGAACCTGTCCAACCACCGCTTGCAGGTCAGCTGGGCGACCGGACAACTGCCCCTCTCGCACCTGCTCGCCGAACTGCGCCAGATCGGCTACGCCGCCCATCCCTACCAACCGGACCAGGCCGCCGAGCAACTGGCCCGCGAGAACCGCACCGCTCTGCGCCGCCTGGGCGTTGCCGGCCTGCTGTGGTTCCAGGCGATGATGGCGACCATGGCCACCTGGCCCGAGTTCAATATCGACCTGAGCCCGGAACTGCACACCATCCTGCGCTGGGTCGCGCTGTTCCTGACCACCCCGATCGTGTTCTACAGCTGCGCGCCGTTTTTCAAGGGCGCGGCCCGCGACCTGCGCACACGCCACCTGACCATGGATGTGTCGGTGTCGTTGGCCATCGGCCTGGCTTATGGCGCGGGGATCTGGACGGCAATCAGCGGCAGCGGCGAGCTTTACTTCGACACCGTGGGCATGTTCGCGCTGTTCCTGCTCACCGGCCGCTACCTGGAACGGCGCGCCCGCGAGCGCACGGCCGCGGCGACCGCGCAGCTGGTCAACCTGTTGCCGGCCTCGTGCCTGCGTCTCGATGAGCACGGCCAGAGCCAGCGCGTGCTGCTGACCGAGCTGCGCGCGGGGGAGCGGGTGCTGGTACAGCCGGGGGCGGTGATTCCCGCTGACGGGCGCATCGTCGACGGGCGTTCGAGCATCGACGAGTCGCTGCTCACCGGCGAATACCTGCCCCAATCGCGCGGCCACGGCGATGCGGTCACGGCGGGCACGCTGAACGTGGAAAGCACGCTTACCGTCGAAGTCCAGGCTCTGGGTCAGAACACCCGCCTGTCAGCCATCGTGCGCCTGCTCGAACGCGCCCAGTCGGAAAAACCGCGCCTGGCGCAGATCGCTGACCGGGCGTCCCAGTGGTTCTTGCTGTTCAGCCTGATCGCCGCAGCGGGCATCGGCCTGCTGTGGTGGCAGCTGGATGCGCCGCGGGCGTTCTGGATCGTCCTGGCCATGCTGGTCGCCACCTGCCCTTGCGCGCTGTCGCTGGCCACCCCGACGGCGCTGACCACGGCCACCGGCACCCTGCACGGCCTGGGGTTGCTGCTGACCCGGGGGCATGTGCTCGAAGGGCTGAACCAGATCGACACAGTGATCTTCGACAAGACCGGCACGCTCACAGAAGGTCGACTGGCCCTGCGCAGTATCCTTCCCTTGAGCAGCCTGACGGGCGAGCAATGCCTGGAACTGGCCGCCGCCCTGGAAAACCGCTCCGAGCACCCCATCGCCCGGGCCTTCGGGCGGGCGACTGCAGCGGCGCACAACGTCCGCACCGAGCCTGGCCTGGGCCTGCAAGGCCAGGTCGGCGAGCGTGAGCTGCGCATTGGCCAGGCAGCCTTTGTCTGTGCCCTGAGCGGCGCGGCGGTACCGAACGCGCCGGCCGAACACGGCCAGTGGTTGCTGCTGGGCGACCGCCAGGGGCCGCTGGCCTGGCTGGTGCTCGACGACCGCCTGCGCAGCGATGCCGGTGAACTGGTCGCGGCCTGCAAGGCGCGTGGCTGGCGCACCCTGCTGCTGTCCGGCGACAGCTCGCCGATGGTGGCCGAAGTCGCGGCGCATCTGCAGATCGACGAAGCCATCGGCAGCCTGCGCCCGGACGACAAGCTCGCGCGGCTCAAGGCCTTGCAGGCCCAGGGTCGCAAGGTGCTGATGCTCGGCGATGGGGTCAACGACGTGCCGGTGTTGGCGGCGGCTGATATCAGCATTGCCATGGGTTCGGCCACCGACCTGGCCAAGACCAGCGCTGATGCGGTGCTGCTTTCCAACCGCCTGCAGTCGCTGGTCCAAGCCTTCGCGCTGGCCCGTCGCACGCGGCGGATCATCCTCGAAAACCTGCTCTGGGCAAGCTTGTATAATGGCCTCATGTTGCCGTTTGCCGCGCTGGGGTGGATCACCCCGGTATGGGCCGCGGTCGGCATGTCGGTCAGCTCGTTGATCGTGGTGCTCAACGCCCTGCGCCTGGCCCGCACGCCCTGCCCCTCGGCCACGGCCGACTTTTCCCATCCCGCCACGGCCTGAGCAGGAGCATCCCATGCCCGCCCTCTACGTCATGATCCCGGCCGCCCTGCTGATCGTCGGCGTGGCCGTGTACATCTTCTTCTGGGCCGTGGACAGCGGCCAGTACGATGACCTCGAAGGCCCTGCCCACAGCATCCTGTTCGACGACGAAGATCCTCGTCACCAGGGCGCCCTGCCCCAGGCCGAACGCAAGAGCGGCGATGAGGACGATGTCCCCCGTGCCTGATCTTCTTCCCCTGCTGGGTTCGGCACTGATCCTCGGCCTGCTTGGCGGCGGCCATTGCCTGGGCATGTGCGGCGGCCTGATGGGCGCCCTCACCCTGGCCATTCCCCCCGAACAGCGCAGCCGCCGCCTGCGTCTGCTGCTGGCCTACAACCTGGGGCGGATCCTCAGTTACGCAACCGCCGGCCTGTTGCTCGGCCTCGCTGGCTGGGCGCTCGCCAACAGCCCGGTAGCGTTTGGCATGCGCGTGGTGGCGGGCCTGTTGCTGATCAGCATGGGGCTGTACCTGGCCGGCTGGTGGAGCGGGCTGACGCGCATCGAAGCACTCGGCCGCGGCCTGTGGCGGCATATCCAGCCAGTGGCCACGCGCTTGCTTCCGGTGTCCAGCCTCCCGCGCGCCCTGCTGCTGGGCGCGCTGTGGGGCTGGCTGCCGTGCGGACTGGTCTACAGCACCCTGTTCTGGGCCGCGAGCCAGGGCAACGCCGTGGACAGCGCCATGCTGATGCTGGCATTCGGCGTGGGCACCTGGCCGGTGCTGCTGGCCACCGGCCTTGCCGCCGACCGGGTCATCCGCCTGCTGCGCCAGCGCAGCGTGCGCATGACCGGTGGCGTGCTGGTGATGCTGTTCGGCCTGTGGACGTTGCCCGGCCCGCACCAGCACTGGCTGATGGGCCACTGAGGCGGTGTTGATTCAAATCAACACGAGACTCGGGGGCGGTCCCTAGACTGCGGACACCGCTGCTTTCTTCGGGAACCGCCCACATGCTCGACGACCTTCGTTGGGATTCCGACCTGATCCGCCGCTACGACCTGGCCGGGCCTCGCTACACCTCCTATCCGACCGCCGTGCAGCTGCACAGCGAGGTGGGCTCCTTCGACCTGCTGCACGCCCTGCGCGAGAGCCGGCGCGCAGTGCGCCCGCTGTCGCTGTACGTGCACGTGCCGTTCTGCGCCAACATCTGCTACTACTGCGCCTGCAACAAGGTCATCACCAAGGACCGTGGCCGTGCGCTGCCCTACCTGCAGCGCCTGGAGCAGGAAATCCAGCTGGTCGCCTGCCACCTGGACCCCAGGCAGCGTGTCGAGCAACTGCACCTTGGCGGCGGCACCCCGACCTTTCTCAGCCACCCGGAGCTGCGCCAGTTGATGACTCGGCTGCGCGAGCACTTCAACCTGCTGGACGATGATTCGGGCGACTACGGCATCGAGATCGATCCGCGCGAGGCCGACTGGTCGACCATGGGCCTGCTGCGTGAACTGGGCTTCAACCGCGTGAGCCTCGGCGTGCAGGACCTGGACCCGGTGGTGCAGCGCGCCGTCAACCGGCTGCAGAGCCTGGAGCAGACCCGCACGTTGATCGAAGCGGCGCGCACGTTGCAGTTCCGCTCGGTCAACCTCGACCTGATCTATGGCCTGCCCAGGCAGACGCCGAAAGGCTTTGCCCGTACTGTCGAAGAAGTCATCCAACTGCAACCCGACCGCCTCTCGGTGTTCAACTACGCGCACCTGCCCGAGCGCTTCATGCCCCAGCGGCGCATCGACAGCGGCGAGCTGCCGGCCCCGGCGGCCAAGCTGGAAATGCTGCAAAGCACGATCGAGCAGCTGACCGCGGCGGGTTACCGCTACATCGGGATGGACCATTTTGCCCTGCCGGATGACGAGCTGGCCATCGCCCAGGAAGAAGGCACCCTGCAGCGCAACTTCCAGGGGTACACCACCCACGGCCACTGCGACCTCATCGGCCTCGGGGTGTCGGCGATCAGCCAGATCGGCGACCTGTACTGCCAGAACAGCAGCGACCTGAACACCTATCAGGCCGCCCTCTCAGGCGCACAGCTGGCGACTCAGCGGGGGTTGATCTGCGACCAGGACGATCGCCTGCGCCGCGCCGTGATCCAGCAGCTGATCTGCCATTTCGAGCTGGACTTCGACAGCATCGAGCAAGCCTTCACGCTCGATTTCGCCGGTTACTTCAAGGCGCTCTGGCCGCAGTTGCAGGCCATGCACCAGGATGGTCTGATCTATCTGGACAACAGAGGAATCAAGGTACTGCCGGCCGGTCGCCTGCTGGTGCGGTCGGTGTGCATGGTCTTCGATGCCTACCTCGCGATGCACGACCGCCAGCGTTTTTCACGCGTGATCTGAACCAAGGAGGATGTCAGCGCAGGGAGCGCACACTGGTCTCAACCCTGTACCGTGGGTTACCCTTACGGCTTATGTGTGTTTTCCCACAAGGATCGATCGAATGCCCGAGCCAGTCAAACTGCGCGCCAACAACCAGGCCCATTGCAAGGATTGCAGCCTGGCGCCCCTGTGCCTTCCGTTATCCCTCGACCTCGAGGACATGGATGCACTGGATGACATCGTCAAACGCGGGCGTCCGCTGAAAAAGGGCGAGTTCCTGTTCCGCCAAGGGGACGATTTCGGCTCGGTCTACGCGGTACGCTCCGGCGCCTTGAAAACCTTCAGCCTGAGCGATGCGGGCGAGGAGCAGATCACCGGCTTCCACCTGCCCAGCGAGCTGGTCGGGTTGTCGGGCATGGATGCCGAGGCCTACCCCGTCTCCGCCCAGGCGCAGGAAACCACTTCGGTGTGCGAGATACCCTTCGACCGCCTGGACGAGCTCTCGGTGCAACTGCCGCAATTGCGCCGCCAATTGATGAGGGTGATGAGCCGGGAGATCCGCGACGACCAGCAGATGATGCTGCTGTTGTCGAAAAAGACTGCCGACGAGCGCATCGCCACATTTCTGGTCAACCTTTCGGCGCGCTTCCGCGCCCGCGGATATTCGGCCAACCAGTTCCGCCTGAGCATGTCGCGCAACGAAATCGGCAATTACCTGGGACTGGCGGTGGAAACCGTCTCGCGCGTGTTCACTCGCTTCCAGCACAATGGGCTGATCAGCGCCGAGGGCAAGGAAGTGCATATCCTTGATCCGATCCAGCTATGCGCGCTGGCGGGTGGCGCAATGGAGGCCTGAGCCGCCGCAGACCGGTTATACTGGCGGGCATTCGATTTTCAGGATACCCGCCTCATGCACAGCGACACCTTCGACCTCAAAGCCCTGATCCGCCCTGTACCCGATTTCCCCAAGGCAGGCGTGATCTTTCGCGACATCACCCCGCTGTTCCAGTCGCCCCGCGGCTTGCGCTACGTCGCCGACCAGTTCATCGAACGTTATGTCGAGGCCGAATTCAGCCACATCGGCGCCATGGATGCGCGCGGCTTCCTGATCGGATCGATCATCGCCCACCAGTTGAACAAGCCGCTGATCCTGTTCCGCAAGCAGGGCAAACTGCCCGCCCATGTGTTGTCGGAGGGTTACCAGACCGAGTACGGCGAAGCCTTTCTGGAAGTGCATGCCGACAGCTTGTGCGAAGGTGATTCGGTTGTGCTCTTCGACGACCTGATCGCCACCGGCGGCACCCTGCTGGCCGCGACCAACCTGATCCGCCGCACGGGCGCCCAGGTGCTCGAGGCAGCGGCGATCATCGACTTGCCCGAGCTCGAAGGCTCGCGCCGGTTGCAGAACAGCGGCGTGCCGACGTTCTGCCTGACGGAGTTCCTGTTGACCGAGTACTGATACTGTCCTTGATGAGACCTGGCAAGCCAGCTCCACAGGTACAGCAGTGCTCCCAGGCCTGCGCCAGACTTGTGGGGCTTCAGCCGCGAAGAGGTCGATGCGGTGGCTGGCACCGGCTGCGCCGGTGTTCGCGGCTCAAGCTCCCACGAACTCCACCAGCATACTCGGTTGTGCACGGTTCAATCCGGTGCGAGCAACTGTCATTGGAATGCATTGCAGATCCTCAAGCAGTCTGCCGTTACAACGAAATCGGCCTGCGCCCCGCAAAAGAATGAGCCAGCGTCCCGCCGTCCACCAGCTCCAGTTCCCCGCCCAACGGCACGCCGTGGGCAATCCGCGACGCGACCAGCCCTTTGTCCGCCAGTAACTGCGCGATGTAGTGGGCCGTGGCCTCACCTTCAACCGTCGGATTGGTCGCCAGGATCACTTCGGTGAACGTGCCCTGCTCTGCCACCCGCTGCATCAGCTGCGGAATACCGATCGCATCAGGCCCCAGCCCGTCCAGCGGCGACAGGTGCCCCTTGAGCACGAAGTACCGCCCGCGATAGCCGGTCTGCTCCACCGCATACACATCCATCGGCCCTTCCACCACGCACAGCAGGGTGTCGTCGCGGCGTGGATCAGCACATTGCGGGCAGAGCTCCTGCTCGGTCAGCGTGCGGCACTGGCGGCAGTGTCCCACGCCGTCCATGGCCTGGCTCAGCGCCAGTGCCAGCCGCGTGCCGCCGCTGCGATCGCGCTCGAGCAGTTGCAGCGCCATGCGCTGGGCGGTTTTCTGGCCGACGCCGGGCAAGATGCGCAAGGCGTCGATCAGTTGGCGGATCAGGGGGCTGAAGCTCATGGTGTGTTGGCCTGCCAAGTCATCGAGTACGGATAAAAAACAATGGGAGCACCAACCTCAAGGCCGATGCTCCCATGGGGTCACGCGCAATACCGCTTAGAACGGCATCTTGAAGCCTGGCGGGAGCTGCATGCCGGCGGTCATGCCGCCCATCTTGTCCTGGCTGTTCTGCTCGACCTTGCGCACGGCGTCGTTGACGGCGGCGGCGATCAGGTCTTCGAGCACTTCCTTGTCTTCCTGCATCAGGCTGTCATCGAGGCTGATACGCTTGACGTCGTGACGACCGGTCATCACCACGCTGACCAGGCCGGCGCCGGACTGGCCGGTCACTTCGGCGTTGGCCAGCTCTTCCTGCATCTTGGCCATTTTTTCCTGCATCTGCTGGGCCTGCTTCATCAGGCCTGCCATGCCACCTTTCATCATGGGGATTTCCTCGATCGGGTTACGTGATGCGGACGACAGGGGCCGGCCGCATGATTCATCAAGTTACTGGCCCTGGCTGACCAGGGCGTCCACAGGTTCAATACTATCCTGCCGGACGGTGGCGCCGAACTGGCGGATCATCTGCTGGATGAGCGGATCGCTGTCGATCGCCTCCTCGGCCTCGCGCTGACGGTTGGCGCGCTTGCGCGCGGCAGCCTGGGCGGGCGTTTCCTGCTCGGGCCGGACCAGTTCGATCGACAGGCTGAGCGTGCGGCCGAAGTGCTGGTTGAGGGCCTCGTTCAGGCGCCGCTGCTGCGTGCTGTTGAACAAGGCGCCCTGGGCCGGGTCCAGGTGCAACAGCCAGTCATCGCCGTTCACGGCAATAAGACTACAGTTCGCGGCGATATTGCCGGTCATCCCTGAGATCGGCAACTGTGGGAATAATTCCAGCCATTGCAGCGCCAATCCGGTAGCCGGTTGCGAGGCGGGCAGTGGTTCCGGAACGCTGATCACCTCGTCGGGTTCATGCACATGCTCGGCCAGCTCGTCGAGGTAGCTGAAGCCGACCGGGTCGACTTCTGGCGCGTAGTAGTCCTCGTCCAGCGGCGGCTCGTCATCGCGGTCCATGCCCACGGGGTTGTAGCCGCCGTCATCGAAAGGCGGCTCATGCGCGCCGGAGGGGCTGGAGGCCACCGGGACGGGCGCCACAACGGGTTCGGGTCTGGGCGCAGCCGCCGCAGGTGTCTCTAGCGGATCATCCCAAGGCAGATCGACATGTTCTTCGGGTTGCCCGGGGGCCGGCTCGGGCTCAGGCTTCCGCCGTGGCGCTGCTACCGGGGCAGGCGCCCGCACCGGAGCCTCTGCTACGGGCGGCGCGACGACCGCCGCCGCTGCCACCGCACTCGTGGAATCAGCTGTGGCCTGGCTGATCCCCACCGGCTTTAGTACCGGTCTCGGTGCATCGTCGGCATCGGCCGGCCGGAACGCCAGCATGCGCAGCAGGACCATCTCGAAGCCGCCGCGGGGATCGGGCGCCAGCGGCAGGTCACGACGGCCGATCAGGCCCATCTGGTAGTAGAACTGCACATCCTCGGCCGGCAGTGCCGAGGCCAGCGCCAGCACCCGGTCGCGGTCACCCTGGCCGTTGTCCACGGCCTCTGGCAGCGCCTGGGCGATCGCCACGCGGTGCAGCACATTGAGCATCTCGGCCAGCACGCCGCTCCAGTCCGGACCCTGTTCGGCCAGCTGACGCACCGCTTCGAGCAGCGCGCGGGCATCGCCTTCGAGCAGCGCCTGCAACACACCGTACACCTGGCCATGGTCGAGGGTGCCGAGCATGGCCCGCACGTCGGCGGCAAGCACCTTGCCTTCACCAAAGGCGATGGCCTGGTCGGTCAGGCTCATGGCATCACGCATCGAGCCATCGGCAGCGCGGCCGAGCAACCACAGGGCATCCGGCTCGAACGGCACGTTCTCGGCGCCGAGCACATGGCTCAGGTGCTCGACCACGCGCTCGGGGGTCATGTTCTTCAGCGAGAACTGCAGGCAGCGCGACAGGATGGTCGCCGGCAGTTTCTGCGGGTCGGTGGTGGCGAGGATGAACTTGACGTACGGCGGCGGCTCTTCCAGCGTCTTCAGCAAGGCGTTGAACGAGTGACTGGAGAGCATGTGCACTTCGTCGATCAGGTAGACCTTGAAGCGCCCGCGGCTCGGGGCGTACTGCACGTTGTCGAGCAGTTCGCGGGTGTCCTCGACCTTGGTGCGGCTGGCGGCATCGATCTCGATCAGGTCGACGAAGCGGCCTTCATCGATTTCCCGGCACACCGAGCAGTTGCCGCAAGGCGTAGAGGTGATGCCGGTTTCGCAGTTAAGGCACTTGGCGATGATACGTGCGATGGTGGTCTTGCCGACCCCGCGAGTACCGGTGAACAGGTACGCATGGTGCAGGCGCTGGTTGTCCAGCGCATTGATCAGAGCCTTGAGCACATGGGTCTGGCCGACCATTTCGCGGAACGAGCGCGGACGCCATTTACGTGCAAGAACCTGATAACTCATGAAAACCATCGCAGCCGATAAGCAGAAGACCGCTAATGCTAGCGGAGCGAGGGCAAAATTGCACCCTGCCGATCTCGTCTAAGCTAAGCGGCGACCCCGCGAAATCGGCATATCAAGGAGGAGTACCTGTGCGGCGAAGTCTGGTGATCCTGTTGTTGTGGGCAACCCATGGCCTGGCGAGCGAGCCGGTGCTGCGATTCTCGGTTGCCGAAAGCTGGAGCATGCCGCTGATCCGCATCGAGAACGAGCAGCCGGTGGAGGGTATTCTGTACGACCTGATGCAGGCCATTGCCCGTCATACCGGAGCACGCCCGGAGTATCACGTCATGGCGAAGCTGCGCTTGCAGCAGGCCATGGAAGACGGCGACATCGATGTGCGCTGCTACGTGGCCACCCAGTGGCTCAACGACCGCCCCGGCGACTACCTGTGGAGCGTGCCGGTGATCACCCAGCTTGATCTGCTGGTCGCGGCCCCAGGCACCACTGGCCCCTCCCCTCCGGAACAATTGCCTGCCCAGGCCATCGGCACCGTGCTGGGCTTCGCCTACCCGCCTTTGGAACCTTTCTTCACCAGCGGGCACCTGGAACGGGAGGACAGCCGCAGCCAGCTGCTGGTGCTGCACAAGTTGCATGCCGGGCGCTACCAGCATGCCGTCAGCAACCAGCTCTCGCTGGACTGGTTCAACCGCCAGCTGCCAGACCCGCAGCGCCTGCGCTCCGTGCAGGTGCTCGATGAGCAGCAGCTTGGCTGCATGGTGCGCAGCGACTCCGCCGTTCCCGCCCAGGGCGTGTTGCGGGCGTTGGTGCGGATGAAGCAGTCCGGCGAGGTGGACCGCATCATTCAGCGCTACACCTGCGACCGCCCACGCGCGGGCTGAACCCATACATCATCCGAGAGCGCTTGCAAATACGTTTCAGCTAGAAACGTGATTGCAAATGCTAAATATTTCTATTTACATATTTTTCACAATTACATAGCCTTTTGCCGGCACCTACGGCTGGGCGCGACTTTTCCTACACGGACGTTCTTACATTTACCTCGACTCCGCCCCAAGGGCTTGAGTCCCCTTGGGTTGTGTCCGATGTTCAATTCGAAAATGAATCCATACACCCTGCGCCCGCTTGCGCTCATGGTTTCCCTGGCCGCTGCAGGGTCCCAGGCCTACGCCGCCGATGCAGTCGAGCTCAGCGCCAGCCAGGTCACCGCGACTGCCGAGTCGGCAGCCAACCAGGCTACGACGGAAGGCACGAATTCCTACACCACAAAGTCGATGAGCACCTCGACGGGCCTGCCGCTGTCGATCCGCGAAACCCCGCAGTCGGTCAGCGTGATCACCCGCCAGCGCATCGAAGATCAGGGCATGAACAGCCTTGATGACGTGGTGAAGTACGCGCCAGGTGTCACCCTGCGCAAGTTTGGCTCGGACCGACGCGAGTTCCTGGCCCGCGGCTTCCGCATCGACAACATCATGTACGACGGCCTGTCGACCACTGCGGGTACCTTCTCCCTCGACACCCTCGCTTCGGCAGACCTTGCCATCTACGACCGTGTCGAAGTCGTGCGTGGTGCCACTGGCCTGATGACCGGTGCCGGCGACCCCTCGGCAACCCTGAACCTGGTGCGCAAGCGCCCGACCGCCACGCCGCAGCTGAGCATCACCACCAGCGCGGGCAGCTGGGACCGCTACCGCACCGAGGTGGATGCCTCGAACAAGCTCAACGAGTCCGGTACCCTGCGCGGACGCGTGGTCGCGGCCTACGAGGACAACAACAGCTTTGTCGACGTCCGCGAGACCAAGCGCCAGACGTTCTACGGCATCCTGGAAGCCGACCTGAGCGACTCGACTACCTTTACCATTGGCGCTTCCAAGCAGCGTGAAGACAAGAAATCCGACTGGGGCAGTCTACCGAGTGGGCCTAATGGCGAAAACCTGGGGTTGTCGAGGTCCACTTTCTACGGTGGCGACTGGTCATACTGGGACCAGGACAACTACACGCTGTTCGGCGACATCACCCACCAGTTCGACAATGGCTGGACCGGCAAGGTGGCTGCGCAGAAGATCTGGGGTGAGTCGGATACGTTTTCCAACTACCTGACGTCGCTTGCGTCCGACTACAGCTACAGCTCGGTATCCGACCTGGGCACGGCTTCGGGTCACTACATCACCGACGACGACATGCTGAACGTCGATGCTTCGCTAGGTGGCCCGTTCCAGCTGTTCGGCCGCGATCATGACTTCAAGGCCGGCATCAGCCGTCGCCAGGAGAATTACTATCAGCGCGGTGGTTATTGGTCTGGCACTCCGGTCGACATCTACAATTTCGATCCTGGCAGTATCGCCAAACCCTCCATTGGCACACGCACCCCGTACTCCAGCAAAAACGAAACGATTGAAGAGGCCGCTTATGCCGTGGCCCGCTTCAACCCGATCGATCCGCTGCACATCATCGTTGGCGGCCGGGTGAGCTGGTGGGACTACGACAACAAGCTCAGCGACGGCGATTACAAGGCTACCCGCGAGTTCACGCCGTACGCAGGCATCATCTATGACCTGAACGACACCTACTCCGCCTACGCGAGCTACACCGAGATCTTCAAGCCGCAGAGCGAGCAGGCCGTGGATGGCTCGGTACTGGACCCGATGACTGGCGAAAGCTACGAGATCGGCCTGAAGGGCGAATACCTGGACGGCGCGCTGAACGGCTCGGTAGCGCTGTTCGAGATGACACAGGAAAACCGTGCATACGCCACCCCCAACCAGCCGGCGGTCTGCGTCGCCCAGAACCGTACCTGCTATGACACTGCCGGTGAAGTTCGCAGCCGTGGTATCGATGCGGAACTGAGCGGTGCCCTGACCCCGAACTGGCAGTTCTCTGCAGCGTATACCTACGTCATGAGCACTTACGTCAAGGATGTCACCTACGAAGGCAGCCGCTTTGCTGCGGACCAGCCCAAGCACCTGTTCAAGGCCGCCACCAGCTACAACCTGACCGGCGACCTGAGCAAGTGGCGCGTGGGCGCGGACGTCTTTGCCCAAAGCGGGACCTTCAAACGCGTAGGAACAGGTTATGCCGAGCAGGACAGCTACGGCGTCGTCGGTCTGATGGCCGGCTACCGCTTCGACGAGCATTGGGATGGCCGCGTCAACTTCAACAACGTCTTCGACGAGAAGTACTGGCAAGGTATTCCGAACGGCACGGGCATGGGCGTCTACGGCGACCCACGCAACGTGATGTTCAGCCTGAAGTGGACCCTGTAACAAGCGGCGCGAGCCACTGAATGGTCTAGCAAGACGCCAGCCTCAGCGCTGGCGTCTTGCGTACCAAAAGCCTTCCGCAGATTAAAGATCAAGCAACTTCAACCCCACGCTTTCACGCACTTAAACTTTCCGGCTTTAGCCCGTAGTAAACAAAGTCATCAAAGCTCTCATGCCTGTAGGTATCGTGGCTTTCATAGTAATTGTAGATGACCGATAGCTTTTGCTCACCGACAGTGGGCTCGCAGTCATGCAAAACCTTCCGCCCCTGCATTATCAACAAAGCACCTTTCTTGGCGTATATGTTTTTGTGCTCAACCCAAGGTTCACTTCGGCTGGGATGGGATCTTTGTAATCGAGCCCTCAAGGGAGCCTCGGAATTGGTAGTCAAAAATAGTAGAACAGTAATACCGTTCGTATCGTAGTGAAGCCCCAAAGTTCCTCCTCCAGGAGGATATGCTTTGATATTCACATCTGACATCGGATAGGGAGATAACACTGTATCAGTATGTGTAATGAGACTGATCAACGGGAGCAAAGAATGATAAATTGCCGTGAGCTCCGGCAAAAAATCCCTTATATCCTGCCCCTTGAAGATGAAGTGCTTATAGGTTCCGCCCTTATCAGATACGACATCGGAGCCTAGGTTGCTGTGATTCACAAAGTCGACGGCCCCTTGAGAAATTTTTCGATTTACTCGCTCGGCTAATTCATCGCACATGGAATCGGGTATCAAATCTTCTATCACAGTCAGGTAGTCGTAAAAGTACTCGCGCTGATGGCGAACAATATCAAACATAATTTCCTCACGATAATTTTTATTTTTATATAATCTTATAGATAGCCGCTAGCCTACTCCTTCCTCCCTTTGAACATCCTCAAAGCAAAAATCCTGTGCGCGCTGATAAAAATCGCTATCCCCGCAATGATCAATCCGATCGCCAATACCTGCTGATCATCCAATACTTCATCAAAGAACAAGTATGAGCTTATCAAGCCGGAGACTGGCACTAGCAACGACAATGGAGCCACCGTCGCAGCAGGATACTTTTTCATCAGATTATTCCAGACTCTGTACCCCACGATAGTCGTTATGTAGCTCTGGAAAATGATGGAGAAGGCCGCGCCCAAGGTCATATCGGCCTGCATGCTGGTTAATGGCTCCGTGCCTTTGTAGGCGAGGGTCAGTGCCAGGACGACAGGCAGCGAGAAAAGACTCGACCAGATAATGAAGGCAAGCATGTCTTCGGGCTGTTTTATCTTCACGATCAGATTGCACAGCGACCATGAGGCGGCAGCAATGAGCACCAGCCCTATCCCCAGGGTGGTAGAGCGTTGCTCAGCGGCAGCGAGAATCAGCAGCAGTCCTGTCGATGCGAGTACCATCCCTAGCCAGTGAGCACTCTGGATACGCTCCTTGAGGAAAAGCGCGCACAGGATGATAGTGAAGAAAGCGCTGAACTGAAGGAAAACAGAAGACAATCCAGCTGAAAGCCCACTGGAAATGGCCAGGTTTACCACCCCCCACAGACCGGCGCCAAACACAGTCCCATAGACGGCAAGCGTTGAATAGGTGACGTCAGCTGGTTTTTTTATGAAGAAAACCAGTGGGAACGCGCAAAACGTGAATCTCAGCAACGTGAGCAGAAATGGGTCCAGCGACTTCAAGCCTAGCCCTATCACTGAAAAGTTGCAGCCCCATACAACGGTGACGATTACCCCCGCGCACAAGTCCAACCTACCAATCTTCATGACGCCTCCGATGTGTGACATTGTGCCGAGTGCCCTGGATACTGGTCGATCCACTCGCCCTCATCCTATGCCACCCTCAACAGGCAGCCGGCCAGATCGCCGGGCAGTGGCTTACGCTTGCCACGGCGCACGACCTGATCCACTTCGGCGAGGAAGCGTCCCCGGCGTGCATTTAGCTAGTGAGTCGCTCCTGCGTTAGCAGGGCCAAGCCCAGCGCGATAAACGTGGCCCCGCTTATACGGTTAACGATTTGCTGGGACTTCGGTGATGTGAGGCTGCCCGCAATCGCCCCGATCCGGTTTACTCCAAGCATTAGAGCGATATCCCATGAGACCTGTAACGTAACGAAGGTGGCGCCAAGAATCAGCAATTGCACCTCCATATGGCCGAGATTCGCATCAGCAAACTGGGGTACGAGTGAAGCGTAAAACAGTATGGCCTTCGGATTCGCGGTTTCTACTATAAAGCCTTGAAGAAGCGGTGATGCTGAGGTTTCTATTTCGCAAGCTTGTTTGATCTCGGGTTTGGAAAATAACGTGCGAATCCCAAGTGCGACAAGATAGGCGCAGCCGATGATTTTCAGAACAACGAATGCGGCCGGGTAAGATGCAAAGAGCCGGGCTGCTCCAAACGCTAGTGCCAGCGTGACAGTAAGTCCGCCAAGCGCCATACCGAGCGCGTTGCGGCAGATCACTTGTCGGGAGCTGCGCATCCCGACAGCGATTGCATAAGCGAAACTAGGCCCTGGAACCACAAGAACGATCAGGCTTGTCAGGATAAACGATAGATACAGATGTGCATTCATATTAGTAAATTTTCGATGCGTTCAGGGTTCAGCGCATAGGATGCGGACTTAGTGTCTGAAGCTTTGCCAAGCGCCTTGGATGTTGGCAGATGGCAATTTTCCTATCTGTCAGGAGATTCCGGAAGACTTGTCAGCTTATGCCTGGAATTTTTTACTAGCTTAAACACGATGTTTATTGCCGACAGGGGCGATGCCGCGCGACACGGAATTTTTCGGTACTTCATGCATACATGAGCGAAAAGACCATCGCGCTGACGTAGAGACCAAGCCCGAATACCCCATGGGTCACCACGCTGCGCAGGCAATTGCGCAGCGGCGTAGGCGTTTTCGAGGCGGCCAGGCCCGCGCCCATCGCCGGCTGCAGGATGCACAACGGCGCCACCACCGATCCCAGCCCCACCACCAGGGCAGGCCACAGTGCCGGTGCCGTCAGCCAGCCCTCTCCCGCCAACATCAGCAAGCATCCGGCAAACACGATGCCGACCCCGTAATGGATCGCCCACCCCCAGACGAACTCCCCCGCCACTGGCCGCGCCTTCGCAATCGCCTCGTGGCGCAATCTGCCCCGGCAAAGGTGCCCTGCCCAACGCCCGACCATGGCGAAGTTCAAGGTTGGAACGCCCAGGCGCTTGAGCATGAACAGCCAGAGGTCCATGACCAGGGTGGCGCCGACGCCGATCAGGATGGATGCGCTGATGAAGTGTGCTGTGCTCATGACGATACCTCGTGCGATTGACTGTCTGATGACTTGCCGCGCAGCATAGAAGTTGAAGTCAACTTCAAGTCAAGAGAGCACGATGGACATTGCCGACGTTGCCAAGCGCACTGGAATACCCGCCTCGACGCTGAGGTACTACGAGAAGAAAGGCCTTGTCCAGTCGCTGTCGGCGCACGGGCAGAGACGGCAGTTCGCGGCCAGCGTGATCGACCGGCTGGCGTTGATTGCGCTGGGACAGGCCGCTGGGTTTTCGCTGGAAGAGGTCGCCAGCATGCTCAGCCGGGAGCAGGTCGACCGGCAGATGCTGGCCAGCAAGGCTGACGAACTCGAGACCCAGGCCAGGCGCCTGCAGGCGATGAGCAAGGGGTTGCGGCATGCCGCCCAGTGCCCTGCCGAGGACCACCTGGCCTGCCCGACCTTCCAGCGCTTGCTCAAGGTTTCTGCTGACGGGGCGCGGATGCGCAAACGCAAGCCAGGCACCCTACCTGCCCTGCGTTAATACCCGTGCGATTCGCGGAACATGCCCTTGTGGTAATCGATCCACTCGTTCAGCTCATAGGGCAGGAAGAGCTTCTTCCGGGCGCGTGAAATGGCGATGTAGATCGCACAGATCCTCTGGTCGAACGCGTAGGCGTCCTTGAACCGGATCGTGGTCAGCAGTTCGGGGGTCAGCAGCACCTGGTCGAATTCCCAGCCGCCCGCATCCTCTGCCACCATCAACAGGCAGCCAGCAGCATTGCTGGTGATCATGCGGTCCAGCGCAGTCAGGTCGGCCATGTTGAAGCCTCTTTCCAGCTCGGACTGGATCCACGTGAACGACTGATCGAACTGGCTGGCGTCCTGCACTTGCCCCCAGTCCGCGACCTCGGCAAAGCTGGCGTGCAATTCGTCGTGCCCTTCAACCCCATAGAACTGCGGCCTGAACAGCTTGATGGCGCTGGTCATGAAGCGCTTCATGTCCTGCTCCGCCGCCTTGTCGAAGAAGCTGAAACCACAGTTGGCCCGGGACAACTCCAGCGCCCACCTCATGGTGTCCCAGCGAGACGCGGTCAGCACAACGCAGCCCTCGGGCGGCGTGAAACGCTCGGGATAGGTTTCAATGCTGACGTCCGCGTCGCGCGCGCCTTCGAAAGGCACTTTGGACTTTTCGGAGTGCAGCGAGATCAGCGGGTTCACCAGTGCCTCCACCTTGCGGCCCGAACGTACCGAGTAGCTGACATCACTCTGCCGGACCTGGCGCTTGCGCCGGACCACCGGGCCACTGGCCTTCTGGTACTCGTCACCCATCGTGATCAATACCTGCCGCCCCCGCTCGATGATCTGCAGCAGTGACGCCGGTATGTCCTGGCTTTCGTCGACGATGACGTGGGTAAAGCGCGAGGGCACCACGCACCCCGCGAGGCTAGCCCGCTTGACGTCCAGCAGCGCCTCGAACCCGGTACGGCTGGCCCATTGCGGATGGGCTTCCAGCCAGGTCCACACACGGCTCGCGTACTCCAGCAGCACCCGGTTCTCGACATTGGACAAAGGCAGCTGGAAAAACGGCAGGTGCCGCAGCGCCAGGCTTTGATCCCAGGACTCGCAGAACCGCGTGACCACCGCCAGGCAGATATCCAGCGTCTGCTCGGCGCTGTAGCCACGGAAGCCGAAAATCGCCAGCTCCTCGGCCAGCGCCGCCTTGGTGGGAAGCCTGCCTGATGTTTTTTCACCTCGTGGGATCGACCCGCCGCGCGGTCCCTTGAGCAACGCCAGGGCAAACGCCTGAAAGGTCATGCCCAAGGGCTTGTCGGCGGGAACGCCCAGGCGCTTGCGCAGGGCCGCAAGCTTACCGGCGGTACGCGCCAGGGGCAGCGTCCGGCCGGGCGGCAGGCATTCCATCAACGTCCCTAGCAAGTGGCTTTTTCCGACGCCAGCGTAGCCTTGGACGTGCAGGTCTTCGTCCAGGTTGGCGCGAAAAGTCCTCACCAACTTGTCCTGGGCCGAGCTCAGCCAACGCTCCTTGCGAACGGGGGTTTCCATCTGCTTGGTGAACGGATCGTGACGGGCATGGTGTCGCACCTTGTAGGCAAGGTCCCACTTGCCATCGGGCAGCAGGTAATCGCGTGCCGCGACTTCATCCGCATCCAGCAGCCGCAGGTTCAAAGTCTTGAGGATGTCCAAACCGAAGTAGAGCTTGCGCTGGTCGAACAGCCGCTGGGTCTCGGACAGCAATCCCGGGTAAGGCGTGTCGATCGCCCAGCCGATGAGCTTCGCCAGGATCTTCTCGGCCCCGCCCGCGGTGATGCTCTTCTCCCCCGCCTGCGCCAGGTGCTGGATCACCATCACCGACGCCAATTCCGCGTCGCTGAGCGAGCCAAGCCCGCTTGCGCCGTCAGCGCCCAGAAGGCCCTGGGAGCTTTCCTCCGTGATCGGCAGGAAAACAGGGTTGGAAAAGTCATGGTGTTCCGGGTGCATGCAACCTCACGGGTGTAACGGGCTCGGCGTCGAGCGCCAGTTCAAATCGGTATTCACCGAGGGTACCGGACATGCGGCGGGCGCCGGGCGTGTCTGGCTGTTCGAGCAAGCCATCGAGTTCGTAGAGGGCCAGTTCCAGGAGCTTGCGCAGGTCCTGCGGGGTAGCGGCTGCTGCAGTGAGCTGAAGATTCACGCCGTTGTTGGCCAGGGGCTGAGCGCTGGAGTTCGCGCTCTGGCGTTTTGCCTCGTGGAGGATCTGCTCGTGCTCGTCGTCCATGAGGTCCAGTATGCGGGACAGCTCAAGGGTTTTCTCGGGGTGGTCCTGCATCTGGTCCTTGATGGCCAGGCGGCGGACTTGCCATTCTCGCAGGCGCTCCTTGGTCAGGGGGTCGACTTCTTCCACGATGGGTACTCCTCAAAGCCACACGAATGAGCCTGGTGGGGCGGAGAATATCGAAATGTGCAGGTTGGGGCACCTTCAACAAGACTGGCGTATTCGATTTGGCGCGCTGCATAGGGTGGAGCTATTCCAAGCAGCGGCTGGCGTTCACACCGGCTGGGCCTCAGCGAGCACCTGAGCGCGGAAGGTCGGCGGCAGATCCTCAGGGGTTAATACGTCAACCTGAACACCCAGCAAAGTCTCCAGCTCCATTTGCAATCCACCCAAGTCGAACAAAGTTGTACCAGGCAACGTATCTACTAAGAGATCAAGGTCGCTACCGTCGCGATCGGTGCCGTCGAGAACGGAGCCGAAGACTCGCGGGTTTGCTGCGCGAAAACGGCTAACCGTTTCACGCACTGCATTACGTTCTAGGTTGAGAACAACAGACGGTTTCATGGACGAGCTCTACAAGAACTGATGAAAAGACAGGTATTGCAAGAACACGAGGGGAAAGGCTTACTCCCGCCTTCCCCTCGTTCAGCTGGACTAACGAACAGGCCCCGTCATCATCCCGTGCGTCACATCCTCAACCAACGCCTTGGCCATCCCGCTGAGGTAATGCGCACCCCAGACCATCTGGCCATTCCCATCAACGCCTGCGTCCAGCGTCATCTTGTAGACGCAGTCCAAAAGCACCGACGCTTGCTCCAAGGCGTATTCCGCATCGTGCCCAGGCGTGACCTAAAACAGCCGGTCAGCGATCGTGCCGCCGACGCCCTCGCCGAAGGTACCGATGCCAGAAGTCTTCAACTCTTTAAGTTTCATGTTGCTACTCATACCTAACCTCCAGACGGGCGCAGCTGAGCTGGCGCACGCATACATCCGTAGGAGCGGGCTTGTCGGAACGCAGAATCGCCGCGATCAACCCAACTCGGTTCAGGATCAGTGCACTGCGCGCACCCGACTCAATGCCATCTCAACCAGACTATGAGCATCTTCAATCTCATGCATCGCAGCCAAGGTCATCACCTGCCCGGCAGGCTTGGGATGAAGCAGCACCGTCTGCTGCGCGACTGTCAGGGCGCAGACCAGGTATTCCGAGGTTTGGAGAAGCAGGGCTTCGATGGAGGGAGGTGTAACAAGTGTTTCTGGTGGATCTGGAACGATCTTCAACATAACAGCTCCTTGTCCTTGTGGGCCGCCGCCGCATCTGCTGTCAAACAGAAGGGTGGCAGCTATGCGCGGGTTGACAGACCGGGAAGAACAAGGAAAAACCGGCGCACCGAAGTGCCCCACGCACAGCCGCCATAAGAGTGCCAATGCGTTCGATGTAACTTCATCGGTCTGTCAAAACCGGTCGTTGATGAGCAACGACGAGCCGAGACTAGACCGGGGAAATCTTCACCGCAAGCGCTCGAGGGCGGATGCAGAATAATTCGGAAATGTCCTACACGATATAGGCGAAGTCTGAATTTTTGCGCTCAATTGACCGCGAATCAGAAGGGGCAGCAACTTTGGCTTACACATTACGTTTAGGATCTTAGCTTCCCATCATGCCAAGAAATGATCGTGGGACAGCCTCGATTTTGTCTCTCGGCTCTGCCCCTCTCTGCTGACCCAGAAATACACGCGCACCTGAACTCAACGCTTCGCTCAGCGAAACGGTGACCATCGTCCCTTCATCGGCTGCCACCGCTAGTCGTTTCGACTGTTTCGAATATTGCGAATTTCGTTTATTTCGATTATAAGATTTTGACCTGCCGTATGAGACGCCAGAAATCCGAATCCGCCATTGGAGACACATCATGACCACCGCCGATCTCGCCAGGACCATCCTTCCCGATGAAAAAGCGATCGCCGCGGCCGCTGAATCAAGCCGCCAGATTGCCGCTTTCGTTTCGACGAAATTGGATACTCAGCGTATCGAACTGGTAGATGAGGCCCAGCAACGCCAGGTCGTAGAGCTGCCAATGTTCGCACTTAGATTACTGGGCGACATTCTCAATGAACTCGCTGCGGGCAACACTGTGAAGGTGGTACCGATCCACGCAGAGCTGACTACGCAGGAAGGCGCCGACATGCTCAACGTCTCGCGTCCTCACCTGATCAAGCTGCTGGAGGAAGGGGTGATTCCTCACACGAAAACCGGCAGCCACCGTCGGATCAAGTTTACAGATCTCATGGCTTACAAAGCTGATCGTGATAAAGCTAGCCAGGCCGCTATGAAAGAATTGGCTGCGCAAGCCCAGGAACTTAACATGGGGTATCAATGAGGCACTCACCGTTCACAGTCATCTACGACGCATGCGTTCTGTATCCAGCGCCTCTGCGTGATCTACTCATGCACCTGGCTCTGACCGGCGTGTATCGCGCTCGCTGGTCCGAGCAGATCCACGATGAATGGACGCGGAATGTACTGAAAAATCGGTCTGACCTGACACAAGCACAACTTGATCGCACGGTGGAATTCATGAATCGGGCAATCCCTGATTGCTTGGTGAGCAACTACGAGCCATTGATGATGGGGCTCGAGCTCCCCGACGAAGATGACCGGCATGTTTTGGGTGCTGCCATCAAATGCGGCGCTTCGGTCATCGTTACATACAACCTCAAGGATTTTCCCGCAGAGATTCTGAAGCAATTCGAGATCGAGGCGTTGCATCCCGACGTATTTCTCTCCGATATTTGGGACCTGGACCAGGCAGCGGTGCTCGAGGCCGTCCAAAAGCAGCGCGCCGCTCTGAAGAATCCCACTCATACCCCTCGCGAGCTGCTGGATACTCTGCTCAAGCAACGGCTTCCAGAGATCGTCAAACACCTTTCAAATTACGAACTGGTTATCTGATTATTCTCTTATCAACATCGCCCACAATTTACTTGGCTTATAGACGGTGTATCTGAATACTATCAGCACATCGGCTACCCGACGGCCAAAAATAAAGTGAACTGACTAACCCATCGCTCGATTGTACAGAAAGGACTCCCAAGTAAAACGTGTCGCGGCCAGAGAATGGCCCCCGACACAAACGGAGACAACATTAGTTACTCGTATAAGGAGATTGAGCCTTTCAGTTGCTCCGCGAACCCATAGATCTCATCCAGGGAAGTGATAGGATGCCGTGTCTCATTCTTTTCAGAATCGAAAAGACCAATGTACTTCTGGCTTCGATTGAAGTGCAACCGACAGATAGGCTTTCGGTTATTGTCGTCAAGCAAGATACCGAAGTAACTCTTAGTATCACGATGAACGATTCGTTTCGCATCTACAACCGCCCGGACAATTGCCTTGACGATGTGGAAGCCTTCTAACTCCTCTAGAGTCGTCTGAATCTGCTCTTCAGCACTATCTTCAGCAGGAGCTACAGCTGAGCTACTTTCGACCGCCTCCATAGCATAGGAAGGCTCGACCGCACCGCTCATTGCCGACTTGAGACGATCATTGATCTGATCTCCTAAGAACTGGATTGCAGCCTTCCGGGTCAAGGTGGTGAACTGCTCCCGGACCTTCTGGGTGATGATCCCATCGTAGACCCGAGTAGCGAAAAACTTAACGAAGTCATCGCTTGGTTGGCTGAACTGTGAGGCCATCTCCTTCTTGATCTGCCCAACGTACTTCAGCTCACCAGCAGCACTAATGATGGAATCAACGTCGAACGCAGACTTAGTCAGCTTCTGAAGCTCAGGCAGTGCATGCTCATCCAGATCAAGCAGGTCCAGCTCCAGGAACGGCTTTTCATCCATCTTGTTCGGGGCATCAAGGTCCGTGAAGAACCTGTAAACCTGCCCGTTGGTAAGAATCGAGATACGGGCAGTGGTGACGTGGAAGTACCTGAAGAGCTGGCTAGCGTGGTTGATATGCAACGGCTCGCCGATCTTCTTGCACTCAATCAAGATCTGGATTTCACCGTTCTTCATGATTGCGTAGTCGATCTTCTCGCCCTTCTTGGTCCCTACGTCGCAGACGTACTCTGGCGTAACCTCAGAAGGGTCAAAGACGTCATAACCCAAGACTGAGTTGATGAAGGGCATGACAAAGGCGATCTTGGTCGCCTCTTCCGTCTGGATGGCAGGACCCTGCTGACGGATTTTGGCTGATAACGCGTTCAGTCGCTCTACGAATTCCATCTCTCGCTCCTTACTCAGATGCCACATCCTAGTAGCACTACGCCATGCTGGCAATTGCCAATCAGAGAGAATAGAGGGCGGGATGAGTAGAACTGAACAGGAACATCGGTGCCGCGAACGCATGAACAGAGAAAGAGGGTTGGAGACAAAGCGAGACGAAGCTAGAATACCCGGCATGATGCACCACTCAGGTGTACCTAAGCACTGTTCCACTTCGAGATTTTTGAGCGAGAAATCCCTGAGAATTCAAGGACCTGCGTAATGGAGGCAGCCCCACCAGCCACACCCCGGCACACAATGTTCCCGCTGTGGCTGCTTCCTTCCGGATCTGACCAGGTTCACGGGTAATCGTTGCGGGGGGACCGATGGGGCCACCACTACGCGGCTCGTCATGTGACGAACCGCGCCATTGTACCGGTCCTGAACGAAGTTACAACCTCTGCCTTGAGAAAAAATCATCATTTCTCAATGACTTGTCTTCCAGGCCGGTCAGAGGGCAATGCCCTGCCCGGCCAGGAAGGCAATGAAGGCGTCTTCATCCAGCACCTTGACGCCCAGCTCGCTGGCCTTGGCCAGCTTGGAGCCGGCGCCGGGGCCGGCGACCACGCAGTGGGTCTTGCCGGACACCGAGCCTGCCACCTTGGCCCCCAGCCCTTCGAGCTTGTCCTTGGCGATGTCGCGGCTCATGCGTTCGAGCGAGCCGGTCAGCACCCAGGTCTGACCTGCCAACGGCAGACCTTCAGCGGTTTTTTTCTCGCTGGCCCAGTGCATGCCGAACGCTTGCAGCTGCGCTTCAATTGCGCGGGCCAGCTGCTGGTTGGCCTCGACACGGAAGAACTCGCGCACGGCGTCCGCCTGGCGGGTATTGAGCGCCTGGCGCAGATCGATGCCGTCGGCGTGGATGATCTGCTCCAGGGTACCAAGCTTGGCGACGAGCTTTTCAGCCCCGGTCGGGCCGACGGAGCTTATGTCGAGCTTGGCGATCAGGCCCGCCAGCGTAGTGCTGGCGGCGAATTCGGCGGCGAGCTCGCCTTCGTCTTGCAACTGCATCCCGCAATCGAGCAGTTGCTGGATGACGTTCTGGTTGTGCTCGTCTTCGAAGAAGTTGTGAATCTCGTGGGCAACCTCCAGGCCGATATCGGGCAGATAGGTCAGGACTTGCGGCAACGCAGCCTGAACCCGTTTCAACGTCCCCAGCGAGCGGGCGAGCACCTTGGCGGTCTCTTCGCCGACATCGGGGATGCCGAGGGCATAGATGAAACGCGCCAGAGCAGGCCGCTTGCTGGCCTCGATGCCGGCGAGCAGCTTGTTGCTGGACACTTCGGCGAAGCCTTCGAGACCGACGACTTGCTCGAACGTCAGGCGGTACAGGTCCGCTGGGGAGCGGATAAGGCCTTGGTCAACCAGTTGCTCGACGCTTTTCTCGCCCAAACCGTCAATATCCATGGCACGCCGGGAGACGTAGTGGATGATCGCCTGCTTGAGCTGCGCGGCGCACGCCAGGCGGCCGACGCAGCGGTACACGGCGCCTTCGCTGAGGGTCTCCTTGCCCTTGCTGCGCTTGACCAGCTGGGTGCGCTCGACCTGGGAGCCGCATACCGGGCATTCGCTGGGTACCGGCACCGGGCGGGCGGTATCGGGGCGGCGCTCTTCGACCACTTGCATGACCTGCGGGATGACGTCGCCAGCGCGGCGGATGATGACGGTATCGCCGATCATCAGGCCCAGGCGAGCGACTTCGTCCATGTTGTGCAGGGTGGCGTTGGAGACGGTGACGCCGGCGACCTTGACCGGCTTGAGGCGTGCCACGGGGGTCACGGCACCGGTGCGGCCGACCTGGAACTCGACGTCGAGCACTTCGGTGAGCTCTTCCATGGCCGGGAACTTGTGGGCGATGGCCCAGCGGGGCTCGCGGGAGCGGAAGCCGAGCTCGCGCTGGGAGGCCAGATTGTTGACCTTGAACACCACGCCGTCGATTTCATAGGGCAGCTCGTTACGCCGGGCGCCAATGTCACGGTAGTACTCCAGGCACTGCTCGACGCCTTCGGCGTGACGCAGCTCGCGGCTGACCGGCAGGCCCCATTCCCGAAGCTGCTCGAGGGTGTGGATGTGGGTGTCGGCCAAGGGCGCGGACACCTGTCCGAGGCCGTAGCAGCAGAATTCCAGCGGGCGGCTGGCGGTGATCTTCGAGTCCAGCTGGCGCAGACTGCCGGCGGCGGCGTTACGCGGGTTGGCGAAGGTCTTGCCGCCTGCGGCGGCCTGGGCGGCGTTGAGCCGGTCGAAGCCGGCCTTGCTCATGAACACTTCGCCGCGCACCTCGAGCACGGCGGGCCAGCCACTGCCCTGGAGCTTCAGGGGAATGTTGCGCACGGTACGTACGTTGGTGCTGATGTCTTCGCCGGTGGTGCCATCGCCACGGGTAGCGCCTTGCACCAACTGGCCGTCGCGGTACAGCAGGCTCACCGCCAGGCCGTCGAGCTTGGGCTCGCAGCTGTAGTCGACGCCGGCAGTGCTGGTGCTCGGGATGTCCAGGCCGTCGACGACGCGGCGGTCGAACTCGCGCAGGTCGGTTTCCTCGAAGGCGTTGCCCAGGCTGAGCATGGGGACTTCATGGCGAATCTGGCTGAAGGCTGCCAGGGCCGTGCCGCCAACCCGCTGGGTGGGGGAATCGGCGGTCACCAGCTCGGGGTGCTCGGACTCCAGCGCCTTGAGTTCGTTGAACAGGCGGTCGTACTCGGCGTCCGGCACGCTGGGTTCGTCCAGCACGTAGTAGCGGTGGTTGTGCTGGTCGATTTCAGTGCGCAGTTCGCGGATGCGGGATTCGGCGGTCATGGGGTTTTCTTCTCTTGCAATGCAAAAGAGCAGCCGGGGCTGCTCTCAGGTGAATCCGATTTGGTGAAGTATCACCGCTTCTGGGTCAGGGCGCGGCGCTCGAATTCGACGATGCGCTGACGATAATGCTCAATCGTCTGGGCGGTCATGACGCTGCGCTGGTCGTCCTTGAGCTCGCCATTGAGTTCGTGGGCGAGCTTGCGCGCGGCCGCGACCATCACGTCGAAAGCCTGCTTGGGATGACGCGGCCCCGGCAGACCCAGGAAGAAGCTCACCGCGCGGGTGCTGAAGTGGTCGATGTCGTCCAGGTCGAAAATGCCGGGCTTGACTGCATTGGCCATCGAGAACAGTACCTCGCCATTGCCGGCCATGCTTTCGTGGCGGTGGAAGATGTCCATTTCGCCAAAGCGCAAGCCGCTTTCGAGGATGTTCTGCAGCAGGGCCGGGCCCTTGAAGCCGCCTTCGTCCCGGGAGATGACGCTGATCACCAGCACTTCTTCAACGGGAGGCAGTTCCTTGTTGACCTGGCCAGTGGCGGCGAAACCCGTGTGGCGGTTGTCATCGGGATAATCGTCATCGGCGTCGGCGAACAGGTCGGCGTCACGCGAATCGGCCGAAAGGCCCATCTCGCTCGGCTGCAGCTTGGCGCGCTTGGCAGCCTTGGCCGGCTTGACTTCACGTTCACGTTCACGTTCCCGCTCGCGCTCGCGCACCGGCGCGCTCATCGACGGCAGGTCGTGCTCGTCCAGCTCAGGCTCTTTCTGACCCTCCAGCACCCGCGGCGGGCCCAGGACTTCGGCATTGCCTTCTTCGTCAGGAAGATTGGAGAAGCTGCGATCCAGGCGGAATTTCAATTTGCCCTTGCCGCCGCGCATGCGTCGCCAGCCGTCGAAAAGAATACCGGCGATGACAATGATGCCGATGAGGATCAGCCACTCGCGCAGACCGATTTCCATTTAATCCCGTGCCTCTGTAAAAAAATGCTGAAAAATAAAGGGTTTAAACCCCTTTAACACGTGGCGCCAACTCTATGTTCTGACAGGCGTTTTTCCCACGGAAAATACAGGTGACATAAAGCTAGCACGACCTACGTCAACTTTACACCGTCAGTCACACATGACGGGGTATTTGCCGCTTGATCGCGCCCTTTGCAGCGCATCAGGCGTCGACCATGGCCATCGCTTCCTCGACATCGACGGCCACCAGTCTTGAACAGCCCGGCTCGTGCATCGTCACGCCCATCAGTTGGTCGGCCATCTCCATGGCGATCTTGTTGTGCGTGATGTAGATGAACTGCACGGTCTCGCTCATTTCCTTGACCAGCCTGGCGTAACGCCCGACGTTGGCGTCGTCCAGCGGGGCATCGACCTCGTCGAGCATGCAGAACGGCGCCGGATTGAGCTTGAAGATGGCGAATACCAGGGCCAGCGCGGTCAGTGCTTTTTCGCCACCGGACAGCAGATGGATCGTGCTGTTCTTCTTGCCCGGGGGCCGCGCCATGATCGTCACCCCTGTATCGAGTAGATCTTCGCCCGTCAGTTCCAGATAAGCGCTGCCACCGCCGAAAACTTTTGGAAAAAGTGCCTGCAAACCGGCGTTTATCTGATCAAAGGTATCTTTGAAGCGGTTACGGGTTTCCTTGTCGATCTTGCCGATGACGCTTTCGAGAGTCTCGAGCGCCTCGACCAGGTCGGCGTTCTGCGCGTCGAGGTAGCGCTTGCGCTCGGACTGCTGCTGGTACTCCTCGATGGCGGCGAGGTTGATCGCACCGAGACGCTGGATGCGAGCCTCGACCTGCTCCAACTCCTGGCTGGTGCCTTGCTCGCTTGCTTCTGAGTCTAGCGTGGCAAGCACGCCCTGAAGGTCGTAGCCGTCGGCCAGCAACTGCTCCTGCAAGGTGGTGCGGCGCACGTCCAGGCCCTGGCTTTCGAGGCGGATCTGTTCCAGCTGGCCGCGCAGCAACTGGGACTGCTGCTCGGCCTGGGTGCGGCGTTTTTCGGCATCGCGCAGCTCGCGGTCGGCTTCGTCCATCTGCAGGCGGGCCTGGCGCATTTCTTCGTCGACGCTCATGCGCCGTTCGAGCATTTCCTCAAGCGTCAGGCGCAGCTCTTCTAGCGGTGCTTCCCCCTCTTCCAGGTTGAGGCTGAGTTGCTCTTGCTTCTCGGTCAGGCGCGCGGCCTGCAGCTCCAGGCGCTCCAGCGCCTGGCGAGTGGAATCGTGCTGGGCGCGCAACGAGCCCAGGCGGACGGCCAGCTGGTGGGCGTGATCCTTGTGCTGACGGGCGTCCTGGCGGACGCTGTCGAGGTGCACGCGCAGGGTGTCGCGGCGAGCCAGCAGTTGTTCACGCTGCTCGGTGTCCTGGGCCATCAGCTCAAGAGCGTCTTGGAGCAACAGCCGGGCCTCACCGAGCTGCTCGTGCTCTAGGGCGCGCTGCTCCTGCAGTTCGGCAAGCTCTTCGTTCAGACGACGGCGGCGCAGTTCAAGCTGTTCGGCGCGGGCACGGCCGGCCGAGAGCTGGGCCTTGAGCTCGCCGTGCTGGCGGCTTTCCTGCTGGTTGCGGCGGCGCAGCTGTTCACGCTGTTCTTCCAGCTCGCGCTGCTGGTCGCGCAGGCTCTGGACCTGCTGTTGAAGCTGTTCGAGCACTGCTTCGTGCTCGCGCTGCTCCAGGCCAAGGCGCTCGATTTCCTGGCCACGGGCAAGTACGCCGCCCTGGGATTCGCTGGCGCGGCTGATGCGTAGAAAGTGCCGGCCGACCCAATAGCCGTCGCGGCTGACCAGACTCTGGCCTTCGCCTAGCCCGGCGCGCTGGGCCAGCGCCTGCTCGAGGTTTTCGACCGGGCGAACCTGGCCTAGCCACGGGGAGAGATCGACCTTGCCCTGAACCTTGTCGAGCAAGCTGCCTTGAAGGCCCGCGCCCTCCTCTGCCCTCATCAACAGGCGCAGGTCGCCTTGCTCGAGCGCTGCGAAATCAAACGCATTGAAATCATCGACCAGCACCGCTTGCAGGTCGGCCCCTAGCACGGTTTCCACCGCCAGCTCCCAGCCCGCTTCGACGCGCAGTCCTTCGGCCAGCCGCGGCTGCTGCTCCAGGCCTTGCTCGCGCAGCCAGTCGGCGGTGCCGCCGCCCGGTTCAAGCGCGGCCTGCTGCAAGGCTTCCAGCGAAGCCAGGCGCCCACCCAGGCGTTGCAGGTCACCCTGGGCCAGCTGCTCTGACTGGCTCGCCTGCTGCAACTGCTCGCGCACGCTTTCAACCTGCTCGATCACCTGCTGCTCGGCCATCTGCAGCTCTTCGAGCAGCAGCTCGCTGCTGGCCACCTGCTCTGTCAGGTCGAGCATGGCCGCATCCTGAGGATCGGCAGCCAGCTGGTCACTTTCTTCACCGAGCTTGCGCTGGCGATCGGCCAGGCGCTCCAGGCCGGTTTCAAGTTGCTGCAGGCGCGATTGCTGGACCTCGGCCTGGCGGCGTGGCTCGGAAGAACGGGTATTGAAGCTGTCCCACGTCTCCTGCCAGCCGTGCATGCCCAGCTCAGCTTCTTCAAGGGTTACGGAAGCTTCTTCGGCCGCGGCGAGGGTGAGCTCCTGCTCGGGCTCGAGCATTTCCAGCTCCTCACTGAGCGTGACCAGCAAGGTACGGTCGTGGCCCAGGTGCGACTCGGTTTCGAGGCGCGTGCGCTCGGCTTCCTTGAAGTCGTCCTGCAACTGGCGCAGACGTTGCTGGCCGTGCTGGATGCTCTGCTCGACACGGGCGATGTCGCCGGCCACCGAATAGAAGCGCCCTTGCACCTGATTGAAGCGCTCTGACAGTTCATGGTGCCCGTCACGCAGGCGCTCGATGCTCGCATCGGCGTTGCGCTGCTCGGCGACAAGGGCTTCCATGCTGACCTGCTGGTCGCCGATCACGCCCTCGCGCTGGCGCACCTGGGCATCGAGGGACTGCCAGCGCAGAGCGGACAGGCGTGCCTTGAGCTGGCGTTCCTGGGCCTTGAATTCCTTGTACTTCTCGGCGGCCTGGGCCTGGCGGTGCAGCCGGTCCAGCTGGCGCTCGAGCTCCTCGCGCAGGTCGGTCAGGCGGGCGAGGTTCTCCTGGGTACGGCGGATGCGGCTTTCGGTCTCGCGGCGGCGCTCCTTGTACTTGGAGATGCCGGCGGCCTCCTCGATGAAGTTGCGCAGCTCCTCGGGCTTGGCCTCGATCAGCTTGGAGATCATGCCCTGCTCGATGATCGAATAGCTGCGCGGGCCCAGGCCGGTGCCGAGGAAGATATCGGTGATGTCGCGTCGGCGGCACTTGGTGCCGTTGAGGTAATAGGTGTTCTGCGCGTCGCGGGTCACCTTGCGCCGAATCGAGATTTCGGCGTAGGCCGCGTACGCGCCCACCAGGGTATTGTCGCTGTTGTCGAAGACCAGTTCGATGCTGGCCTGGCTCACCGGCTTGCGGCTGGTCGAGCCGTTGAAGATGACGTCGGTCATCGACTCGCCGCGCAGGTTCTTGGCCGAGCTCTCGCCCATCACCCAGCGCACCGCATCGATGATGTTGGACTTGCCGCAGCCATTGGGGCCGACCACGGCGGCCATGTTGCTGGGAAAGTTGACCGTGGTGGGATCGACGAACGACTTGAACCCGGCCAGGCGGATGCATTTGAGGCGCATGGTCAGTCCGGCGCCAGCGCAGCCAGCACCAGCTCACAGCTGCGCTGGCAATAGGCGCGCAGTACGTCGCGGATGCGCGCCAGATCCCGCTTGACCACGGCGTCCAGCAGCTGGGCGAACAGCGCGAGGTAGTCCTGCATGCTGGCCTGGCGCTGGTCGAGCGCCAGGTAATAGGCGCGGCTCATGGCCGGCTGCAGGTTCTCGACGGTCTCTTGCAGATACGGGTTGCTGGCAAATGGATATGCCGCGCGCATGACCGCGAAACTCTCGGCGACAAAGGCCTTGATGTCCTGGCGATCGTGCGCCTCCTGCAGGCGCTGCTGGATCGCCAGAAACGGTTGCAGGTCGCCCTCGCTTTGCCAGCGCTCGGCCACGGCATTGCCCAGCAGGGTGTACAGCTCGCCCATCAGGTTGCACAGGCTGCGCACGTTGTGCTCGTCCAGCCGGGTCACGTGTGCACCACGGCGTGGCAGGATCGCCACCAGATGGCGCCGTTCGAGGATCAACAGGGCTTCGCGCACCGAACCACGGCTGACGTTCAGGCTCTGGGTGACCTTCTGCTCCTGGATCCGCTCACCGGGCACCAGCTCGCCACGGATGATCCGTTCGGCCAGATAGTGGGCGATCTGCTCGGAGAGACTGTCCGGCGCCTTGAACGTCATGGTTTTCCTTCGAAATCAGTGGACTGTGCACGGGGGCGCGATTGTAGCGCACTTGCCTGGCCGTCGCGCAGGGGCCACACCGGCTTTAATCGACCGCAGGGCGTAAAACGCCCCTGCAGATCAGGCCCGATCTATGCTTGAAGTAAAGGTGGATGGGCGGCCAGGATCCAGTTCGGGCACTTTCCTGACCTTTGAGTCAGAAAATTATTGACCATGGGGTCAGCGCTCGCTTAGATTCCGCCCAACAACAATAAACACTTGATGAGGCCTTCCCCGTGATTCAGTTTCTTGTCAATCAGGAGCTGCGCAGTGAGCATGCCCTGGACCCGAACATGACGGTGCTGCAGTACCTGCGCGAGCACCTTGGCAAATCCGGCACCAAGGAAGGCTGCGCCAGCGGCGACTGTGGCGCGTGCACAGTGGTGGTGGGGGAGCTTTGCCTGGACGACCAGGGCCAGGAGAGCCTGCGTTATCGCAGCCTCAACTCGTGCCTGACGTTTGTTTCGTCCCTGCACGGCCGGCAGCTGATCAGCGTTGAAGGCCTCAAGCACCAGGGCCGCTTGCACAGCGTGCAGCAGGCCATGGCGGACTGCCATGGCTCGCAGTGTGGGTTCTGTACCCCAGGCTTTGTGATGTCGCTGTTTGCGCTGCAGAAAAACAGCGACGGACCTGACCTGCACCAGGCCCAGGAAGCCCTGGCCGGCAACCTCTGCCGCTGCACGGGCTACCGGCCGATCCTCGCGGCCGCCGAGCAGAGTTGCCGTCAGCCGTGCAAGGACCAGTTCATCGAACAGCAGGCGCAGACCATCGCCCGCCTCAAGGCCATCGCCCCGCAGGACACCGGCGAGCTCAACAGCGGTGACAAGCGCTGCCTGGTGCCGCTGACCGTCGCCGACCTTGCCGACCTCTACAGCTCGCACCCTGAGGCCCGGCTGCTGGCCGGCGGCACTGACCTGGCGCTGGAAGTGACGCAGATGCACAAGGCGCTGCCGGTAATGATCTACGTGGGACACGTGGCCGAGCTCAAGCGGGTCGACAGCACCGACGCGCACATCGAGATCGGCGCCGCTACCTCACTGACCGACTGCTATACCGCGCTCAGCGCCGACTACCCAGATTTCGGCGCCCTGCTGCACCGCTTCGCCTCCTTGCAGATCCGCAACCAGGGCACCCTGGGCGGCAACATCGGCAACGCCTCGCCGATTGGCGACTCGCCACCCTTGCTGATTGCCCTGGACGCGCAGATCGTCCTGCGCCAGGGTGAGCGCCAGCGCACCCTGGCCCTTGAAGACTATTTCATCGACTACCGCATCACCGCGCGCCAGGACAGCGAGTTCATCGAGAAGATCATCGTGCCACGCGCCAGCAATGAGTGGACCTTCCGCGCCTACAAGGTCTCCAAGCGCCTGGACGATGACATCTCCGCGGTGTGCGCGGCGTTCAACCTGCGCATCGAAGACGGTGTGGTCAGCGGCGCGCGTGTCGCCTTTGGCGGCATGGCGGCGATTCCCAAGCGTGCCCGTGCCTGCGAGGCGGCGCTGCTCGGCAAGCCATGGAACCACACGACACTGGAGCGAGCCTGCCAGGCCCTGGCCGAAGACTTCACGCCGCTGTCCGACTTCCGCGCCAGCAAGGAATACCGCCTGCTGACCGCGCAGAACCTGCTGCGCAAGTACTTCATCGAACTGCAAACGCCGCACATCGAGACCCGGGTGACCGCTTATGTCTAACCATCACGTAGCCAAGAGCCAGGCCGAGATGGCCGAACTGTTCAGCCAGGACTTGACCACGGGCGTCGGACGCAGCCTCAAGCACGACAGCGCTGACAAGCACGTGTCGGGCGAGGCGGTGTATATCGACGACCGGCTGGAGTTTCCCAACCAGCTGCACGTCTATGCACGCCTGTCAGACCGCGCCCACGCCAGGGTGCTGCGCATCGACACAACGCCCTGCTACGCCTTCGAGGGTGTGCGCATCGCCATCACCCACGAGGACATCCCCGGCCTCAAGGACATCGGCCCGCTGCTGCCCGGCGATCCGTTGCTGGCCATCGACAAGGTCGAGTTCGTCGGCCAGCCGGTGCTCGCCGTTGCCGCCTGCGACCTTGAAACCGCGCGCAAAGCCGCGATGGCCGCCATCGTCGAATATGAAGACCTGAAGCCGGTACTCGACGTGGTCGAGGCCCTGCGCAAGAAGCACTTCGTGCTCGACAGCCACACCCACCAGCGCGGCGACTCGGCCAGCGCGCTGGCCACCGCGCCGCATCGCCTGCAGGGCACGCTGCACATCGGCGGCCAGGAGCACTTCTACCTGGAAACCCAGATCTCCTCGGTGATGCCTACCGAGGATGGCGGGATGATCGTCTACTGCTCGACCCAGAACCCCACCGAGGTGCAGAAGCTGGTGGCCGAGGTGCTCGACGTGCCGATGAACCAGGTGGTGGTGGACATGCGCCGCATGGGCGGCGGGTTTGGCGGCAAGGAAACCCAGGCCGCCAGCCCCGCCTGCCTGTGCGCGGTGATCGCACGCCTAACCGGCCAACCGGCCAAGATGCGCCTGCCGCGGGTCGAGGACATGCTCATGACCGGCAAGCGCCACCCCTTCTATATCGAGTATGACGTCGGCTTCGACGACAACGGCCGCCTGCACGGCATCAACTTCGATCTCGCCGGCAACTGCGGCTGCTCGCCCGACCTCTCGGCCTCGATCGTCGACCGCGCCATGTTCCACGCCGACAATGCCTACTACCTGGGCGACGCCACGGTACACGGCCATCGCTGCAAGACCAACACCGCGTCCAACACCGCTTACCGCGGCTTTGGCGGCCCCCAGGGCATGGTCGCGATCGAGCAGGTGATGGACCACATCGCGCGCCACCTGGTGCTCGACCCGCTGGCCGTGCGCAAGGCCAACTACTACGGCAAGACCGAGCGCAACGTCACTCATTACCACCAGACCGTCGAGCACAACATGCTCGAAGAGATCACCGCCGAGCTCGAAACCAGCGCCGACTACGCCGAACGGCGCGAGTCGATCCGACGCTTCAATGCCAACAGCCCGGTGCTGAAGAAAGGCCTGGCGCTGACCCCGGTGAAGTTCGGCATCTCGTTTACCGCAAGCTTCCTCAACCAGGCTGGTGCGCTGATCCACATCTACACCGATGGCAGCATCCACCTCAACCACGGCGGCACCGAGATGGGCCAGGGCTTGAACACCAAGGTTGCGCAGGTGGTGGCCGAGGTGTTCCAGGTCGATTTCAACCGCATCCAGATCACCGCGACCAATACCGACAAGGTGCCCAACACATCGCCGACCGCGGCCTCCAGCGGAGCGGACCTGAACGGCAAGGCCGCGCAGAATGCTGCCGAGATTCTCAAGCAGCGCCTGGTCGAGTTTGCCGCGCGGCATTACACGGTCAGCGAAGCGGATGTCGAGTTCCGCAACAGCCATGTGCGCGTGCGTGACCAGATCCTCAGCTTCGAGGCGCTGGTGCAGCAGGCCTACTTTGCCCAGGTGTCGCTGTCGAGCACCGGTTTCTACCGCACCCCGAAGATCTACTACGACCGCAGTCAGGCGCGTGGCCGGCCGTTCTACTACTTCGCGTTTGGCGCCGCCTGCGCCGAGGTGATCGTCGACACGCTCACGGGCGAGTACAAGATGCTGCGCACCGACATCCTGCACGACGTCGGCGCCTCGCTGAACCCGGCCATCGATATCGGCCAGGTCGAGGGCGGCTTCATCCAGGGCATGGGCTGGCTGACCACCGAAGAGCTGGTGTGGAACGCCAAGGGCAAGCTGATGACCAACGGACCGGCGAGCTACAAGATCCCGGCCGTGGCCGACATGCCGCTGGACTTGCGCGTGAAGCTGGTGGAAAACCGCAAGAATCCCGAGGACACGGTGTTCCACTCCAAGGCCGTGGGCGAACCGCCGTTCATGCTTGGCATCGCCGCCTGGTGCGCGATCAAGGATGCGGTGGCGAGCCTTGCCGACTACCGCGTACAGCCCCAGGTCGACGCTCCCGCCACACCCGAGCGGGTGTTGTGGGGGTGCGAACAGATGCGCAAGGTGGCGGCGACGGCGCAGCCGGCCGAAGCCCCTGAAACCGTCACGCCGTAACCGTATATGCGCACGCACCGCGCAAGAGGATTTCCATCATGCACCAATGGATCAACGCCCTCGCCGACCTGCAAGCCCGCGGCGAACCCAGCATCCTGGTGACCATCATCGAGGAACGGGGCTCGACCCCGCGCAATGCGGGCTCGAAGATGGTGGTCAGCGCCACCCAGCTGTTCGATACCATCGGCGGCGGCCACCTGGAATTCAAGGCACTGCACATCGCCCGGGAGATGCTGGAGCACAAACGCGACACGCCGCACCTTGAGCGCTTCAGCCTGGGCGCCAGCCTTGGCCAGTGCTGCGGCGGCGTCACCGTGCTGCTGTTCGAGCCCATGGGCGCGGTGCAGGCGCAGATCGCGGTGTTCGGCGCAGGTCATGTCGGCCGCGCTCTGGTACCCTTGCTCGCCGCGCTGCCCTGCCGGGTGCGCTGGATCGATTCGCGCGAGCAGGAATTTCCCGAGCTCATCCCGGCCGGGGTGAGCAAGGTGGTCACCGAAGAGCCGGTCGATGAAGTAGACGCACTACCCGTGGGCAGCTACTGCATCGTCATGACCCATAACCACCCGCTGGATCTCGAGCTGACCGCCGCGATCCTCAAGCGCAATGACTTCACCTGGTTCGGCCTGATCGGTTCGCAGACCAAGCGCGCCAAGTTCGAGCACCGCCTGCGCGAGCGCGGTTACAGCGACGCCCTGTTGCAACGGATGCGGTGCCCGATGGGCCTGGCCGAGGTCAAGGGCAAGCTGCCCATCGAGATCGCCGTGTCGATCGCCGGTGAAATCATCGCCACCTACAACGCCCGCTTCGGCCAGCACGACGCTGCCGCCAATGCCGGCCCCATTGCCCAGTTGCTGCCGCCTTCACGGCGCAGCCACGCCAGTTGACGAGAGCCTTATGAGCGCAACCCGCAAAGCCTACAGAGCCGCCCTGCTGCACAGCGTCGCCGACCCCGCCGAGGTCGGCATCGAAGCGTCCTTCGAGTATTACGAGGACGGCCTGCTGGTGGTCGACAACGGCCGCATCAGCGCCCTGGGCGAAGCCCACGCGCTGCTGCCGACCCTGGATGCCGACATCGAAGTGGTGCACTACCAGGATGCCCTGCTCACGCCGGGCTTCATCGACACCCATATCCATTTCCCACAGACGGGCATGATCGGCTCCTATGGCGAACAGTTGCTCGACTGGCTGAACACCTACACCTTCCCGTGTGAAAAGCAGTTCGCCGACAAGGCGCATGCCGACAAGGTCGCGAAGATCTTCGTCGAGGAGCTGCTGCGCAACGGCACCACCACGGCACTGGTGTTCGCAAGTGTGCACCCTGAATCGGTCAACGCGCTGTTTGAAGAAGCCGAGCGCCTCGACCTGCGGATGATCGCCGGCAAGGTGATGATGGACCGCAATGCTCCTGACTACCTGACCGACACCCCCGAGTCGAGCTACACCGAAAGCAAGGCGCTGATCGAGCGCTGGCACGGCAAGGGCCGCCTGCACTACGCCGTCACGCCCCGCTTCGCGCCCACCAGCACGCCCGAGCAGCTGGCACTCGCCGGGCAGTTGCTCAAGGAGTATCCGGACCTGTACCTGCACACTCACCTGTCCGAGAACCTCAAGGAGATCGACTGGGTGAAGGCGCTGTTCCCCGAGCGTACGGGTTACCTGGATGTGTACGACCACTTCGAGCTGCTCGGCGAGCGGTCCGTGTTCGCCCACGGTGTGCACCTGTGCGACGAGGAATGCCAGCGCCTGGCCGAGACGGGCTCGGCCGTGGCCTTCTGCCCGACGTCCAACCTGTTCCTGGGCAGCGGCCTGTTCAACCTGCCCCAGGCCGAGCGCTTCAAGGTCAATGTGGGATTGGGCACCGACGTGGGTGCAGGTACCAGCTTCTCGCTGCTCAACACATTGAACGAGGCGTACAAGGTCATGCAGCTCCAGGGCGCACGCCTGCATCCGTTCAAGTCGCTGTACCTGGCCACGCTGGGGGGTGCGCGTGCATTGCGCCTGGACGACCGGATCGGCAGCTTGCGGCCGGGCAACGACGCGGATTTCGTGGTGCTCGACTACAAGGCTACGCCGCTGCTGGGGTATCGCATCGAGCAGTCGAAGAGCATCGAGGAGACGTTGTTCGTGCTGACCACGCTGGGCGACGACCGCACGGTGCGGGAGACGTATGCGGCGGGGCGGTGCGTGCACCGCCGCTAGGCTCTGCCAGCCAGACCCTTGCTGTCCCGTGGAAGCGGGTGTGTCGATCAGCCCTTGCTCGACACCCGCTTCTTGCTCTGCAGCAGATGCGAAAACACCGCGTGCAGGTCGTCCGAGGCGCTTTCTTCGTCGAGGTTGAGCTTGCTGTCGATATGGTCCATGTGATGCATCATCAGGCTGACTGCCTGCTCGGCATCACGCGCCTCGATGGCGTCGATCAACTGCATGTGCTCGTCATAGGAGCAATGCGAGCGGTTGCCGCTTTCGTATTGGGCAATGATCAGCGAGGTCTGCGACACCAGGCTGCGCTGGAAACTCACCAGGGGCGCGTTGCCTGCCGCTTCGGCCAGCTTGAGGTGGAACTCGCCCGACAGGCGAATGCCTGCGCCGCGGTCCCCGCGTGAAAAACTGTCGCGTTCTTCACGGACCATCTGGCGCAACTCATTGAGCTGATCGGCCGTGGCGTGCTGCACGGCAAGCTCGGTGATGGCGCGCTCGACCATGCGTCGCGAGAAGAACACCTGGCGAGCCTCTTCGACCGTCGGGCTCGCGACCACCGCGCCACGATTGGGACGCAGCAATACCACGCTCTCGTGCGCAAGGCGCGACAGGGCGCGGCGGATGATGGTGCGGCTGACGCCAAAGATCTCGCCCAGCGCTTCCTCGCTCAACTTGGTACCCGGCGCCAGGCGCTGCTCGAGAATCGCCTCGAAGATGTGCGCGTAGACGATGTCGTCCTGGGTGCCGCTGCGGCCGGCCTTGCCGGTGCGCGCAGGCTTTTTCAGAGGTTGCAGCTGTTCGTTCATGGGCACTCGAGCACAGGAAAGGTATGGGCACATTGTACACAGGCATAACCGTTTCTGCAGGTGGCGATTGCCCATATATCGACAGTGCGTCCGATTGTACGCGCAAAAGATAAAACATTATTTGCATTCTTTGTACACAAACGCATAATCCAGCGAGCCGCTTCCTGACCTGAAAGTCAACAAAAGGCCAGGCATCTGCTCCCCCTCGCGGAGTCCCCAAGTGCATCGCTCAGGACCAGGCTCCGAACAACAAGAAGACTTGAGGAGTACTCGCTGTGGAAAGCCGCAAATCAGAAGCCCCCACGCTCGACCTCGCCCCACCGCTCGAAACGGGCTGGCTGGAACGCCTCTTCAAACTCAAGCGACACGGCACCACCGTCAGGACAGAGCTGATCGCCGGGGTGACCACGTTCATCACCATGGCCTACATCATCTTCGTGAACCCCAACATCATGGCCGACGCCGGCATCGATCACGGGGCGGCCTTCGTCGCCACCTGCATCGCCGCAGCGCTCGGCTGCCTGCTGATGGGCCTCTACGCCAACTGGCCGGTAGGCCTGGCGCCGGGCATGGGGCTGAACGCCTTCTTCACCTACACCGTGGTCGGCACCATGGGTTACACCTGGGAAGCGGCGCTGGGCGCGGTGTTCGTGTCCGGGGTGCTGTTCATGATCCTGACACTGTCGCGAGTGCGTGAATGGCTGCTCAACAGCATCCCAGTGAGCCTGCGGCACGCGATGGGCGCCGGTGTCGGACTGTTTCTCGGACTGATCGGCCTCAAGACCGCAGGTATCGTCGTCGACAGCCCGGCTACCCTGATCAAGCTCGGCTCGATGCACGAGCCCGCTCCCCTGCTGGCTGCGGTCTGTTTCCTGATGATCGCCGTGCTCAGCTATCACCGGGTCTTCGGCGCGATCCTCATCAGCATCATTGCCGTTACGCTCGCCGGCTGGGGCCTGGGCCTTGTCGAGTATGGCGGGGTGTTCTCCTTGCCGCCCAGCCTGGCCCCGACCTGGATGGCCATGGACGTGGCGGGCGTGTTCAACGTCAGCATGATCAGCGTGGTGCTGGCGTTTCTGTTCGTGCACATGTTCGACACCGCCGGCACCCTGATGGGTGTCGCGCAGCGGGCGAACCTGGTCAGTGCCGACGGGCGCATCGAAAACCTTTCCCGCGCGCTCAAGGCCGACAGCGCCTCCAGCGTGTTCGGCGCCGCCGTCGGCGTACCGCCCGTGACCAGCTATGTGGAAAGCGCCGCCGGCGTTGCGGCGGGCGGGCGCACAGGATTGACCGCCGTGGTGGTCGGGCTGCTGTTCGTCGCCGCGATGTTCTTCGCGCCGCTGGCCGGAATGATTCCCGCGTATGCCACGGCCGGAGCGCTTATCTATGTGGCGATGCTGATGATGGGCAGCATGGCGCATATCGAGTGGGACGATGCCACCGACAGCATCCCGGCGATCGTCACGGTGATCATGATGCCGCTCACCTTTTCGGTGGCGGACGGGATAGCACTCGGGTTCATCAGCTATGTGGCGTTGAAGGCGGGGACCGGGCGCTGGAGCGAGATCTCCGCGAGCCTGTGGGTGCTGTGTGTGATCTTCATCGCGAAGTTCGTGTTTCTCTAAGATGCCCAGGCGTTGAATGTTCCGGCCTCTTCGCTGGCAGTTCGGGACGCCGAACCGCAGCGAAGAGGCCGGAACAGGCAAAAAAAAGCCCGCAGTGTGAGCGGGCAAGGACCTACGAAGATTCTTCCAGCGACCCACTAGCTTCCGCGATAGGTCGAATAGCTGTACGGCGAAATCAGCAGCGGCACATGGTAGTGCTCCTGCCCCGCATCGATGCCGAACCTCAATACCACAACATCAAGAAACGCAGGCTCCGGCAACGCCACGCCCCGGGCGCGGTAGTAATCGCCAGCGCTGAACTGCAGCTGGTACACCCCACTGCGGTAGTCGTCACCCTGCAATAACGGCGCGTCCACCCGGCCATCGCTGTTGGTCAAGACCGTGTTCACCAACTCCAGCTGCTGGCCTTCGACCCGATAAAGCTCGACCTTGATCGAGCTGCCAGGGCAGCCGTGGGCAGCGTCCAGTACGTGCGTGGTCAAACGTCCCATTTGCTTGTCGCCTCTTGTCAGATCCGTGGGCAGAAAATACACGCGAATCACCGCGGCCAAGGCAGGCGGCGTTCGGGAATGACGTTATTAAGACACTTCAGACGTAAATTGTACACAATTTTTCATACCCTCTTGGCACCCCTGCCGCCGCGCTTCGTAAACTGGCCCATCAGTCGCAAATACAGGCGCAGTAACGACGCCGTCGTCACAAGCTGACTATCCAGGCAAGTTTCTTGCAGCGTCTTTCTGCATGATCACAAGGAAGAAATGCGGAAAAACAGGCTTACAAAAGATTTCAGAAGTTGTATACAATCACTCCATCCGGTGCGCGCGATACCCAGACTCGGGACGGCCACTACCCGCACAAACGTACAAGAAGGAAGACTGCAGTGAGCGCTGACTACCCTCGCGACCTGATCGGTTACGGCAACAACCCACCTCATCCGCGCTGGCCGGGGAACGCCCGCATCGCGCTGTCTTTCGTGCTCAATTATGAAGAAGGCGGCGAGCGCAATGTCTTGCATGGCGACAAGGAGTCCGAAGCCTTCCTGTCCGAGATGGTCGCCGCGCAGCCCCTGCAGGGGGTGCGCAACATGAGCATGGAGTCGCTGTACGAATACGGCAGCCGCGCTGGTGTATGGCGCCTGCTCAAGCTGTTCAAGGACAGTGGCGTGCCATTGACCGTGTTCGCCGTGGCCGAGGCCGCCCGCCGCCATCCGGATGCGATCCGCGCCATGGTCGAGGCCGGCCACGAGATCTGCAGCCATGGCTACCGCTGGATCGACTACCAGTACATGGACGAGGCCCAGGAACGCGAGCACATGCTCGAGGCCATCCGCATCCTCACTGAGCTGACCGGCGAGCGCCCACTGGGTTGGTACACCGGCCGCACCGGCCCCAACACCCGCCGCCTGGTGATGGAAGAAGGTGGCTTTCTCTACGACAGCGATACCTACGACGACGACCTGCCCTACTGGGAAAAGAACAATCCCACCGGCAAGCCGCACCTGGTGATCCCCTACACCCTGGACACCAACGACATGCGCTTCACCCAGGTGCAGGGTTTCAACTGTGGTGAACAGTTCTACCAGTACCTCAAGGACGCGTTCGACGTGCTCTACGAAGAAGGTGCCGAAGCGCCGAAGATGCTCTCGATCGGCTTGCACTGCCGCCTGGTCGGCCGCCCCGCCCGCCTGGCCGCGCTCAAGCGCTTCGTCGACTACGCCAAGAGCCACGAGCAGGTGTGGTTTGCCCGCCGTGTCGACATCGCCCGCCACTGGCACGCCACCCACCCGTTCAACGCAGAGAACGCCAGATGACCGCTTTCAAGACCCTCACGCCTTCGACCCTGGACCGCACCGCGTTCGTCGAGGCTTTCGCCGACATCTACGAGCACTCGCCGTGGGTCGCGGAAAAAGCCTTTGACCTGGGCCAACCAGGCGAGCTGGACGACATCGAGACCCTGCACCAGCGCATGAGCGACATCCTGCTCAGCGCCGACCACGCAGCGCAGCTGGCACTGATCAACGCCCACCCGGACCTGGCCGGCAAGGCAGCGGTCCAGGGCGAGCTGACCGAGTCGAGCACCCACGAGCAGGCCGGCGCCGGTATCCACCAGTGCACCGCCGAGGAATTCGCCCGCTTCACCGAGCTCAACGACGCCTACAAGGCCAGGTTCCAGTTCCCGTTCATCATGGCGGTCAGGGGCAGCAACCGGCATCAGATCCTCGCCTCGTTCGAAAAGCGTATTCACAACGACGTCGATGCGGAGTTCAAGGAAGCCTTGGCCCAGATCAACCTGATCGCCCTGTTCCGCCTGTTGCAGCTGTAAAGGCCGCGCGTCCGCGGCCTGCTTCTTGCTAGTCCCTACAACACAGATAAAGAGATACCTGCATGCGCACTCTAGTGATTGAGCCCCTGACCAAAGAAGCCTTCGCCGCGTTCGGTGACGTGATCGAAACCGACGGCAGCGACCACTTCATGATCAACAACGGCTCGACCATGCGCTTCCACAAGCTCGCAACGGTCGAGACCGCCGAGCCCGAGGACAACGCGATCATCAGCATCTTCCGCGCCGACGCGCAGGACATGCCGCTGACCGTTCGCATGCTGGAACGCCATCCGCTGGGCAGCCAGGCTTTCATCCCGCTGCTCGGCAACCCCTTTCTGATCGTGGTCGCGCCAGTTGGCGATGCACCTGTATCAGGTTTGGTCCGCGCCTTCCGCAGTAATGGCAGGCAGGGCATCAATTACCATCGCGGCGTCTGGCACCATCCGGTGCTGACGATCGAAAAGCGGGATGACTTCCTGGTGGTTGATCGCAGTGGTTCTGGCAACAACTGCGATGAGCATTTTTTCATTGAGGATGAGCAACTGATCCTCGACCCCCACCAATAAGAGAAG
This sequence comes from Pseudomonas fluorescens, assembly GCF_902498185.1. Taxonomy (GTDB): domain Bacteria; phylum Pseudomonadota; class Gammaproteobacteria; order Pseudomonadales; family Pseudomonadaceae; genus Aquipseudomonas; species Aquipseudomonas fluorescens_BS. Next base: position 159,161 of record NZ_CABVIX010000004.1, read on the forward strand.
ACCTGAGCGTCCGGCAACAGGGCGCCAGTGGAGGTAAAGACTGTGGAAGCACATTTGCTGGAATGGCTGAACCTGAGCGTGCGCTGGGTTCACATGATCACTGGCGTGGCCTGGATCGGCGCGTCTTTCTATTTCGTATGGCTGGAGAACAACCTCAACCGCGTCAACCCGCGCGACGGCTTGTCGGGTGACCTCTGGGCTATCCACGGTGGCGGCATCTATCACCTGGAGAAGTACAAGCTCGCCCCGCCAAAGATGCCGGACAACCTGCACTGGTTCAAATGGGAAGCCTACTTCACCTGGATGTCGGGCATCGCCCTGCTGTGCCTGGTGTTCTACTGGAACCCGACGCTCTACCTGCTGGCGCCTGGCAGTACCCTGAGCGGTCCGGAAGGCGTGGCCATCGGCATCGGCTCGCTGGTCGCCGCCTGGTTCATCTACGACTTCCTCTGCGACTCGCCCCTGGGCAAGCGCCCCGTCCTGCTCGGCGGCGTGCTCTTCGTGCTGATCATCGCGGCGTGCTTCGGCTTCAGCCTGGTATTCAGCGGCCGTGGTGCCTACCTGCACACCGGTGCGATCATCGGCACCATCATGGTCGGCAACGTGTTCCGCACCATCATGCCCGCCCAGCGCCAGCTGGTGGCCGCGATCGAGCGTAACGAAACCCCCGATCCGATCCTGCCGGCCAAGGGCCTGCTGCGTTCGCGCCACAACAACTACTTCACCCTGCCGGTGCTGTTCATCATGATCAGCAACCACTTCCCGAGCACCTACGGCAGCCAGTACAACTGGTTGATCCTGGCTGGGATCGCGGTAGCCGCGGTGTTGATCCGTCACTACTTCAACACCCGCCACGACAGCAACAAGTACGCCTGGGCCGTGCCCGTCGGCGCCCTGGCGATGATCTGCCTGGCCTACGTCACCGGCCCCAAGCCGCTGCCGACCGCCCCTGAGCAGGCCGCCGCCAAGGTCGAGTACCAGCCGCTGCCCGAGACCGCGCTGGGTGGCAAGACCGCTGCCGAGAAAGCCGCCGAACAGGCTGCCGAGCCGGCGCAGCCCGCAGCACCTGCCGAGGCTCCGGCCGAAGCGACCGCCAAGCTCGATGACGCCGGTTTCGACAAGATCCACAACGTCATCCAGGAACGCTGCACCGTGTGCCACTCGGCCAAGCCGACCAGCCCGCTGTTCAGCGCCGCCCCTGGTGGCGTGATGTTCGACACCCCGCAGCAGATCCAGCAGCAGGCCGCGCGCATCCAGGCGCAAGCGGTTGCCAGCCAGATCATGCCGCTGGGCAACATCACCCAGATGACCCAGCAGGAGCGCGAGATGGTCGGTGCGTGGATCGCCAAAGGCGCCCCGACCCACTGACAGCAGCCGCAACCCAGTACGTAGCAAGCATCGAGCTGCAGGCTCCAGGCACGCAGGCTTCTCTCTTGAAGCCCGCGGCCTGAAGCGTGCCGCTTGGATCCGAGAATAAAAACAAGACTCGAGGTGCTGCATGTCCGTGTCATCCAAGGCGTACATTCCCGTCGCGCCCCCACGACAGCCGTTGTCCCTGTTCCAACTGATCCTGGTGGGCCTGCAACATGTATTGCTGATGTACGGAGGCGCGATCGCCGTGCCGCTGATCATCGGCCAGGCCGCGGGATTGTCTCGTGAGGAAGTCGCTTTCCTGATCAACGCCGACCTGCTGGTCGCGGGGGTCGCCACCATCGTCCAGTCGTTTGGCATCGGCGCCGTGGGTATCCGCATGCCGGTGATGATGGGCGCAAGCTTTGCGGCCGTCGGCAGCATGGTGGCCATGGCCGGCATGCCGGGCGTCGGCCTGCAGGGGATCTTCGGGGCGACCATCGCCGCCGGGTTCTTCGGCATGCTGATCGCGCCCTTCATGTCCAAGGTCGTGCGCTTCTTCCCTCCCCTGGTCACCGGCACGGTGATCACCTCGATCGGGCTGTCGCTGTTCCCGGTCGCGGTCAACTGGGCCGGAGGCGGCGAAGAGGCGAGTATCTTCGGTTCACCGATCTACCTCACCGTGGCCGGCCTGGTACTGGCCACCATCCTGCTGATCAACCGGTTCATGCGTGGATTCTGGGTCAATGTCTCGGTACTGATCGGCATGGGCCTGGGCTACGTGCTGGCGGGCTCGATCGGCATGGTCGATCTGTCTGGCCTGGACCAGGCGCCGTGGCTGCAGGTGGTCACCCCGCTGCACTTCGGCATGCCGACGTTCAGCCTGGCGCCGATCCTGTCGATGTGCCTGGTGGTGGTGATCATCTTTGTCGAGTCGACGGGGATGTTCCTGGCCCTGGGCAAGGTCACCGACCGTGAAGTCACCCCGGGCATGCTGCGCCGGGGCCTGATGTGCGATGCCGGCGCCTCGTTCGTGGCGGGTTTTTTCAACACCTTCACACACTCCTCCTTTGCCCAGAACATCGGCCTGGTGCAGATGACCGGCGTGCGTTGCCGCTACGTCACCATAGTGGCCGGCGGCTTGCTGATCGTGTTGAGCCTGCTGCCCAAGGCGGCGTTCCTGATCGCCTCCATCCCGCCTGCGGTACTGGGCGGGGCCTCGATCGCCATGTTTGGCATGGTTGCGGCCACGGGGATCAAGATTCTCCAGGAAGCGGACATCGGCGACCGGCGCAACCAGCTGCTGGTGGCCGTGAGCGTCGGCATGGGGCTGATCCCGGTGGTACGTCCGGAGTTCTTCGCGCAGATGCCCCAGTGGATGGAGCCCATTACCCACAGCGGCATCGCCATGGCCACGGTCAGCGCGCTGGTACTGAACCTGCTGTTCAACATCCTTGGTGGGGCCGAGCGCGCCGTGCACAACGACGCCGCCCACCAGCACTGAGTCATCCGGGGATCACGACATGACGCGCATCGTTCCGACTTTATTGCTCGGCTGTAGCCTGCTGGCCTCCGTCCCGGCCATGGCAGGCGAGTGGTTGCAATGGCAAGGCAACAGCCTGACGTACCTGTACGGCAAGGATTTCAAGGTCAACCCGCGGATCCAGCAGACGGTGACCTTCGAACATGCCGACAAATGGAAGTACGGGGACAACTTCCTGTTCATCGACAAGATCTTCTACAACGGCCAGGCCGACCGCAACAAAGGCGGCACGACCTACTACGGCGAGTTCAGCCCTCGGCTGTCATTCGGCAAGATCCTTGACCGCAAGCTCGAGTTCGGGCCCATCAAGGACGTGCTGCTGGCCATGACCTACGAGTCTGGCGAGGGCGACAACGAGGCCTACCTGATCGGCGCGGGCTTTGACCTGGCGATTCCCGGTTTCAACTACTTCACCCTCAATATCTACCAGCGCAATACCGAGGGCAGCCGCCCTGGGGACCGGGTCTGGCAGATCACCCCGGCGTTTTCCTACACCATTCCCGTAGGCCGTTCGGACATCCTCATCGACGGCTACATGGACTGGGTGGTCGACAACGACCAGACCCGCCGCGGCACCTACCACGCCAACCTGCAGTTCAACCCCCAGGTCAAGTACGACCTGGGCAAGGCCCTCAACCTGGGCGCCAAGCAACTCTACGTGGGTGTGGAATACAGCTATTGGAAGGACAAGTACGGCATCGACAACCGCGGCAATGTGGACAGCAACCAGAGCGTTACCAGTGCACTGGTCAAGGTGCAGTTCTAATAAGCTGACCAAACGCCCAACTTTGTTGCAACGTGCTTCATGAAGGAGCACTTGAGGCCCGGCGCGCAAGCCAGTAATCTGCGCGCCCCCTCGATCAGGGCAGAACGGATTCTGCTCATGTTTACTGACCGCTCAGTCAATGAATTCGGGCGGTTGGCTAACCTGTTGCCAGCCTGAAAACCGTTTTTCATCCGTTCAGAACGACGTCGAGCAGGATGGTTGTGCCTTACCCGGAAAGTTGGCGCAGCTCTTGCCAAACAGCTGTGGGCAATCGAAAAAAGCTGACTCAGAAGACAAAAAATCAAAGCACACAACAGCGCCGCTTCGAGCGCTGACAACAGAACCAATCAAGGGAGCGACCTACCCATGCGCATCACCAACAGCCTGATCCTGGCCGCCGGCCTGCTGGCCACTGGCAACAGCCTTGCCGGCGACCTGCTGCAGTGGCAGGGAAACAGTATCACCTACCTTTATGGCAAGGATTTCACCGTAAACCCCGAGATCCAGCAGACCTTCACCTTCGAGCATGCCGACGGCTGGAAGTATGGCGACAACTTCATCTTCATCGACAAGATTTTCTACAACGGCAAGAAAGACTCAGGCAACGGGCCGAACACCTACTACGGCGAGATCAGCCCGCGCCTGTCGTTCGGCAAGATCTTCGACCAGAAGCTCGCGTTCGGGCCGGTCAAGGACGTGCTGCTGGCCATGACCTACGAGTTCGGCGAAGGCGACACCGAGGCCTACCTGATCGGCCCTGGCTTCGACCTGGACGTCCCGGGCTTCGACTACTTCCAGCTCAACTTCTATCAGCGCACCACCGACGGCGACCGTGCAGGCGATAACGTCTGGCAGATCACCCCGGCCTGGTCCTACACCATCCCCGTGGGCTCTTCCGACATTCTCATCGACGGCTTCATGGACTGGGTGGTCGACAACGACGAAAACCGCCGCGGCACCTACCAGGCCAACCTGCACTTCAACCCGCAGATCAAGTACGACCTGGGCAAGGCGCTGAAGATGGGCGACAAGCAGCTGTATGTCGGTATCGAATACGACTACTGGAAGAACAAGTACGGGATCAAGGACAGCGAGGCCTTCGACACCGACCAGAACACCGCGAGCCTGCTGGTGAAAGTGCAGTTCTGATTGTCTGGTAAACGCCCCGTGGGCACCGCGTGCGCTCGGCAGATTTATCGAGCGGGGCGCAGCGCGTGCCACAGCTTGCTGGCCACGGCCACCACGGCCAGCACCGCGGCGCCGGCGATCACGCCGGCCACGCCGTTGAGCAATGCCCCGGTCAAGGCGCCGCCGCGCCCTTCGCTGAACGCTTCGATGGCGTGATGCAGCGGCGCAATGCCATGCACCAGGATTCCCCCGCCGACCAGGAACATCGCCGCGGTGCCGATCACCGACAAGCTTTTCATCATGTACGGCGCCGCACGCAGGATGCCGTTACCGACTCCCTGCGCAACGCTCGAAGCCTTTTGCGTCAGCCATAAGCCCAGGTCGTCGAGCTTGACGATACCGGCCACCAGCCCATACACGCCGATGGTCATCACGATCGCGATACCCGAGAGCACGATGATCTGCTGGGTCAGCGGCGCATCGGCCACCGTGCCCAGGGTGATGGCGATGATCTCGGCCGACAGGATGAAGTCGGTGCGCACCGCGCCCTTGATCTTGGTCTTCTCGAATTCCACCAGATCGACGCTCGGGTCGGCCACCGCTTCTGTCAGCGCCGCATGCCCGGCCTGGTCCTCGTCCTTGCTGTGCAGGAACTTGTGCGCCAGCTTCTCGAATCCCTCGTAGCAAAGGAACGCGCCGCCCAGCATCAGCAGCGGCGTCACGGCCCAAGGGATAAAGGCACTGATCAACAGCGCGGCCGGCACCAGGATCAGTTTGTTCAGGAACGAGCCCTTTGCCACCGCCCAGACCACCGGGATTTCCCGCTCGGCGCGCACGCCGGTGACCTGCTGGGCGTTGAGCGCCAGATCATCGCCGAGCACGCCTGCGGTCTTCTTCGCGGCGATCTTGGTCATCACCGACACATCGTCGAGAATCGTGGCGATGTCGTCGATCAGCACCAGTAGACTGCTACCTGCCATGGTCTTGAGTTTCCAGAAGTGTAATGGGCCTTGAGTCTAGCCCAAAGTCGCTGCCTTGAGCGCGTTGCAAGGCCGGTGCTACCATGCGCGACCACCCCTGCCGGGCCACTGCCTGCGGCCAGACATGAGGAAACGCCCCACCATGAGCAGCATTCGCGAGCGCAACAAGGAGCTGATCCTGCGCGCGGCCAGTGAAGAGTTCGCCGACAAAGGCTTTGCCGCTGCCAAGACCAGCGATATTGCCGCCAAGGCCGGGCTGCCCAAGCCGAACGTCTATTACTACTTCAAGTCCAAGGACAACCTCTACCGCGAGGTGCTCGAGAGCATCATCGAGCCGATCATGCAGGCGTCGACGCCGTTCAGTGCCGACGGCGAACCCAACGAGGTGCTCAGCGCCTATATCCGCTCGAAAATCCGCATCTCCCGCGACCTGCCGTTTGCCTCCAAGGTATTCGCCAGCGAGATCATGCACGGCGCGCCCCACCTGAGCCCGAGCCAGGTCGAGCAGCTCAACGAGCAGGCCCGCCACAATATCGAGTGCATCCAGCGCTGGATCGAGCGCAAGCAGATCGCTCCGATCGACCCGCACCACCTGATGTTCAGCATCTGGGCCGCGACCCAGACCTACGCCGATTTCGACTGGCAGATCTCGGTGATCACCGGCAAGCACAAGCTTGATGACAGTGATTACGAGGCCGCGGCGCAGACGATCATTCGCCTGGTGCTCAAAGGGTGCGAGCCGGACGCCTGAACCAATGACAGTGCGACCACTGTACTGGAATGACCGAGAGGCATTCCAGTACAGGGCTACCGCAGTGCCTAGGCCACCACTCCCGCATCGGCCGTCAATCCCACCTCCTCGATCGCAGTGATCGCGCATTGCTCGTCGATATCCGACGTATCCCCACTGATCCCCACCGCTCCCAGCACCTTGCCCTGCGGATCACGAATCAGCACGCCACCCGGCGCCGGCACCACCGGGCTCTGGCCCAGGCCATTGAGCGCGGCAAAAAATGCCGGACGCTGCTGGGCGTCCAGCGCCAACAGGCGCGAGCCCTTGCCCAGAGCGATGGCACCCCACGCCTTGCCCATTGCCACTTGCGGACGCAGCAGGCTGGCGCCGTCCTCGCGCTGCACGGTCAGCAGGTGTCCACCGCTGTCGAGCACCACCACCGTAAGCGGCGCGGCGTTGATCGTGCGACCTGCGGCCAGCGCGGCGTCGACCAGGCGTACAGCGGTCTTCAGGTTCAGAACGTTCATGCAAAGGTCCTCTTTTTGTTATGAAAGCCGCAAGGGCATCTGAAAAATGACCCTTCAAATAGAACACAACACGCGTCTATTTTGTATACAATATTTTGCAAGGAATGCACACTTGCAGACGAAATGCCGTTTTCCTGGCTACCCGACGAAAGCGCTCAACCTCAATGAAAATGGATTGACCTGAGTCACCCAGCGTGAATACACTCGGCATCAGAGCAAGTTGTATACAATTACAAAATCGATGAGGCACAACCCATGAGCAAAATGAGAGCAATCGATGCAGCCGTTCTGGTCATGCGCCGTGAAGGCGTAGACACTGCGTTCGGCATTCCAGGGGCTGCCATCAACCCGCTGTACTCGGCCCTCAAAAAGGTCGGCGGCATCGATCACGTCCTCGCTCGTCACGTCGAAGGCGCCTCGCACATGGCCGAGGGCTACACCCGCGCCAACGCAGGCAATATCGGCGTGTGCATCGGCACATCAGGCCCGGCCGGCACCGACATGGTCACGGGCCTGTACAGCGCCGCCGCCGACTCCATCCCGATTCTCTGCATCACCGGCCAAGCCCCGCGGGCCCGCCTGCACAAGGAAGACTTCCAGGCTGTCGACATCACCAGCATCGTCAAGCCGGTGACCAAGTGGGCCACCACGGTGCTCGAACCGGGCCAGGTGCCCTACGCCTTCCAGAAAGCCTTCTTCGAAATGCGCTCCGGCCGTCCGGGCCCCGTGCTGATCGACCTGCCGTTCGACGTACAGATGGCCGAGATCGAATTCGACATCGACGCCTACGAGCCGCTGCCAGTGCACAAGCCAGCCGCCAACCGCGTCCAGGCCGAAAAAGCCCTGGCCATGCTCAATGACGCCGAGCGCCCGCTGCTGGTGGCAGGCGGCGGCATCATCAACGCCGATGCCAGCGACAAGCTGGTCGAGTTCGCCGAACTGACAGGCGTGCCGGTTATCCCGACCCTGATGGGTTGGGGCAGCATCCCGGACGATCACGCGCAGATGGTCGGCATGGTCGGCCTGCAGACTTCGCACCGCTACGGCAACGCCACCCTGCTCAAGTCCGACCTGGTGCTGGGTATCGGCAACCGCTGGGCCAACCGCCATACCGGCTCCGTCGACGTCTACACCGAAGGACGCACGTTCATCCACGTGGACATCGAACCGACCCAGATCGGCCGCGTCTTCACCCCGGACCTGGGTATCGTCTCCGACGCTGGCAAGGCGCTGGATGTGTTCCTTGAAGTGGCCCGCGAATGGAAAGCTGCCGGCAAGCTCAAGGACCGCAGCGCCTGGCTGCAGGACTGCCAGCAGCGCAAGGCGAGCCTGCACCGCAAGACCCACTTCGACAACGTGCCGGTCAAGCCGCAGCGCGTGTACGAAGAGATGAACCAGGTGTTCGGCAAGGACACCTGCTACATCAGCACCATCGGCCTGTCGCAGATCGCTGGCGCGCAGTTCCTGCACGTCTACAAGCCGCGCCACTGGATCAACTGCGGCCAGGCCGGCCCGCTGGGCTGGACCATTCCCGCCGCACTGGGCGTGGTCAAGGCTGATCCGAAGCGCAAGGTCGTGGCGCTGTCGGGCGACTATGACTTCCAGTTCATGATCGAGGAACTGGCGGTGGGCGCGCAGTTCAACCTGCCCTACGTGCACGTGCTGGTGAACAACGCCTACCTGGGCCTGATCCGCCAGTCGCAGCGTGGTTTCGAGATGGACTACTGTGTTCAACTGGCTTTCGAGAACATCAATGCCCCTGAGCTGAGCGGCTACGGTGTCGATCACGTCGCCGTGGTCGAAGGCCTGGGCTGCAAGGCCATCCGTGTGTCCGAACCCGGCGACATCGCCCCTGCCCTGCTCAAGGCCCAGAAAATGGCCGAAGAGTTCCGGGTGCCGGTGGTGGTCGAGGTGATTCTCGAGCGCGTGACCAACATTTCGATGGGCACCGAGATCAACGCGGTCAACGAATTCGAAGACCTGGCGCTGGTAGGCAACGACGCGCCGACCGCCATCTCGCTGCTCGACTGACCGAAGGAGACAACCATGCCCCGTTTCGCTGCCAACCTGTCCATGCTGTTCACCGAGCAGGACTTCCTGGCCCGCTTCAAGGCCGCTGCTCAAGCCGGCTTCAGCGGTGTCGAATACCTGTTCCCGTATGATTTCAGTTCGGCCGAGATCAAGCAGCAGCTCGACGACAATGGCCTGACCCAGGTGCTGTTCAACCTGCCAGCCGGTGACTGGGCCAAGGGTGAACGCGGCATTGCCTGCCACCCTGACCGCATCGAGGACTTCCGTGCCGGCGTCGACCTGGCCATCGCCTACGCCAAGGTGCTGGGCAACACCCAGATCAACTGCCTGGCCGGTATCCGTCCACAGGGCCCGGATTGCGCCACCGTGCGCCAGACCTTTGTCGACAACCTCAAGTACGCGGCCCACAAGCTCGAGGCTGCCGGGATCAGGCTGGTCATGGAAATGATCAACACCCGCGACATTCCGGGCTTCTACCTGAATACCACGAAACAGGCCTTGGAGATCCAGGACCAAGTGGGCAGCGACAACCTGTTCCTGCAGTACGACATCTACCACATGCAGATCATGGAAGGTGACCTGGCGCGCACCCTGGAAACCCAACTGAAGCGGATCAACCACGTCCAGCTGGCCGACAACCCCGGCCGCAATGAGCCAGGTACCGGCGAGATCAACTACCGCTTCCTGTTCGAGCACCTGGACCGCATCGGCTACCAGGGCTGGGTCGGCTGTGAATACAAGCCGCTGACCACGACCGAAGCAGGGCTGGGCTGGCTCAAGACCCACAACGCTATCTAAGGGCTGAATGCAGGCTCCTGTAGGAAATGCAGGGCCCTGTGGGAGCGGGCTTACCCGCGAAAGCGGCAGTGAAGCCATTATCGCATTCGCGGGTAAAGCCGCTCCCCCAGAGGCCTCCACAGCCTACTCCGTCGAGATCCAACAAATACAACGAGGTAATCTCTCATGGCTAAAATCGGTTTCATCGGCACCGGCATCATGGGCAAACCCATGGCCCAGAACCTGCAAAAGGCAGGTCACAGCCTGTTCGTCTCCACCCACCACGACGCCGCCCCTGCCGACCTGATCGCTGCAGGCGCCGTCGCGCTGGCCAACCCCAAGGAAGTGGCCCAGGAGGCTGAGTTCATCATCGTCATGGTCCCCGACACGCCACAGGTCGAGACCGTGCTGTTCGGTGAAAACGGCGTGGCCGAGGGCGTGGGCCCGAACAAGGTCGTGATCGACATGAGCTCGATCTCGCCGACCGCCACCAAGGCCTTCGCCGAGAAGATCAAGGCAACCGGCGCCGCCTACCTCGACGCTCCCGTGTCGGGCGGTGAAGTCGGCGCCAAGGCCGCGACCCTGAGCATCATGATCGGCGGCTGCCCGAAAGCCTTCGAGCGTGCGCTGCCGCTGTTCCAGGCAATGGGCAAGAACATCACCCACGTCGGCGGCAACGGTGACGGCCAGACTGCAAAGGTGGCCAACCAGATCATCGTCGCCCTGAACATCCAGGCGGTCGGCGAAGCCTTGCTGTTCGCGGCGAAGAACGGCGCCGACCCTGCCAAGGTCCGCGAAGCCCTGATGGGCGGTTTCGCCTCCTCGAAGATTCTTGAAGTGCACGCCGAGCGCATGATCAAGGGCACCTTCGATCCAGGCTTCCGCATCAACCTGCACCAGAAGGACCTGAACCTGGCCCTGCAGGGCGCCAAGGAGCTGGGCATCAACCTGCCCAACACCGCCAACGCCCAGCAAGTGTTCAGCACCTGCGTCGCCCTGGGCGGCGGCAACTGGGACCATTCGGCGCTGATCAAGGGCCTGGAACACATGGCCAATTTCTCGATCCGCGACGAGTAACGCCCGCACGCCGTTCCTACAGGGACCGCGCCGTCTGGGAAACACCGAGCAACACCGCCCCTGGTCCGGCCTGCACGGAGGCAGTTCCGGGGGCGTTTTCGATCCTGCAGAACAATAAGAAGGAAGCCTGCCATGTCGGTCGATCCGCAAAAAATTCTCCGCGAACTGTTCGACACAGCCATCGCTGCCGCTCACCCCTGTCAAGTCCTGGAACCTCACCTGCCTGCCGACCGCTCCGGCCGCGTCATCGTCATCGGCGCCGGCAAGGCAGCCGCAGCCATGGCCGAAGTGGTCGAGAAATGCTGGCAGGGCGAAGTCTCGGGCCTGGTGGTCACCCGCTATGGCCACGGCGCCAACTGCCAGAAGATCGAGGTGGTCGAAGCTGCCCACCCGGTCCCTGACGCCGCCGGCCTGGCCGTGGCCAAGCGCGTGCTGGAAATGGTCGGCAACCTGAGCGAAAGCGACCGGGTGATCTTCCTGCTCTCCGGCGGCGGCTCGGCCCTGCTGGCCCTGCCGGCCGAGGGCCTGACCCTGGCGGACAAGCAGCAGATCAACAAGGCACTGCTCAAATCCGGCGCCACCATCGGCGAGATGAATTGCGTGCGCAAGCACCTCTCGGCGATCAAGGGCGGGCGCCTGGCCAAGGCCTGCTGGCCGGCCACGGTGTACACCTACGCCATTTCCGATGTGCCCGGCGACTTGGCCACAGTCATTGCCTCCGGCCCGACCGTGGCCGATCCGAGCACCTCGGCCGACGCGCTGGCGATCATCAAGCGCTACGCCATCGATGCGCCCAAGGCCGTCATCGACTGGCTCAACAACCCTGCCTCCGAAACCGTCAAGGCCGATGATCCGGCCCTGGCGCGCAGCCACTTCCAGCTGATCGCCCGACCCCAGCAGTCGCTGGAAGCCGCTGCGGTCAAGGCCCGCCAGGCAGGCTTGAGCCCGCTGATCCTGGGCGACCTGGAAGGCGAGTCGCGCGAGGTGGCCAAGGTGCACGCGGGTATCGCCCGGCAGATCGTCATGCACGGCCAGCCGCTGGCGGCGCCCTGCGTGATTCTTTCTGGCGGCGAGACCACCGTGACCGTGCGCGGCAACGGCCGCGGCGGGCGCAATGCCGAGTTCCTGCTGAGCCTGACCGAAAGCCTCAAGGGCCTGCCGGGCGTGCACGCACTTGCCGGTGACACCGACGGCATCGACGGCTCCGAGGAAAACGCCGGGGCCTTCATGACTCCCGACAGCTACGCCCGTGCCCAGGCGCTGGGCCTGTCGGCCTCGGACGAGCTGGACAACAACAACGGCTACGGCTACTTCGCCGCGCTGGACGCACTGATCGTCACCGAACCCACGCGTACCAACGTCAACGACTTCCGCGCCATCCTGATTCTCGAGACTCCGCAACCATGACGCCTGATAAAAAAGTCAAAATCCTCGCCACCCTGGGCCCTGCAACCCAAGGCATCGACGACATCCGCCAGCTGGTCGAAGCCGGGGTGAACATCTTCCGCCTCAACTTCAGCCACGGCGAGCATGCCGACCACGCCCTGCGCTACCAGTGGATCCGCGAGGTAGAGAGCCAGCTGAACCAGCCGCTGGGCATCCTGATGGACCTGCAAGGCCCCAAGCTGCGCGTCGGCCGTTTCGCCGAAGGCAAGGTCCAGCTGCTGCGCGGCCAGCCGCTGCGCCTGGACCTGGACGTCACCCCTGGCGACCATCGCCGGGTCAACCTGCCGCATCCTGAAATCATCGCGGCGCTGGAGCCTGGCATGGACCTGCTGGTCGATGACGGCAAGCTGCGCCTGCGGGTGACCGCCAAGCACAGCGACGCCATCGACACCGAGGTACTGGCCGGCGGCGAGCTGTCGGACCGCAAGGGCGTCAACGTGCCCCAGGCGGTGCTGGAGCTGAGCCCGCTGACCGCCAAGGACCGCCGCGACCTGGCGTTCGGCCTGGAGCTTGGTGTCGACTGGGTCGCGCTGTCATTCGTCCAGCGTCCTGAGGACATCGCCGAGGCCCGCGAGCTGATCGGGGACCGCGCCTACCTGATGGCCAAGATCGAGAAGCCCTCTGCGGTCGATCAGTTGCAGGCGATTGCAGAGCTGTCCGACGCGATCATGGTCGCGCGTGGCGACCTGGGCGTGGAAGTGCCCGCCGAAAGCGTGCCGCAGATCCAGAAGCAGATCATCGACACCTGCCGCCAGCTGGGCAAGCCGGTGGTGGTGGCGACGCAGATGCTCGAGTCGATGCGTTTTTCCCCGGCACCGACCCGCGCCGAAGTCACCGACGTAGCCAATGCCGTGGCCGAAGGGGCTGATGCGGTGATGCTGTCGGCCGAGACCGCGTCAGGCGACTACCCGCTCGAAGCCGTGCAGATGATGAGCAAGATCATCCGCCAGGTGGAAAACGGGCCGGACTACCAGGCCCAGCTCGACGTTGGCCGGCCCAAGGCCGAAGCCACCGTCTCGGACGCCATCAGCTGCGCGATCCGGCGCATCAGCGGCATTCTGCCGGTGGCCGTGCTGGTCAACTACAGCGAGTCGGGTGCCTCGACCTTGCGCGCCGCGCGCGAGCGGCCAAGGGCGCCGATCCTCAACCTGACGCCGAACCTCACCACTGCTCGGCGCCTGAGCGTGGCCTGGGGTGTGCATTCGGTGGTCAACGACCGTCTGCGCCAGGTTGACGAAATCTGCTCCACCGCGCTTGAAATCGCCCAGGCCCAAGGCATGGCCAGCCGCGGCGACACGCTGCTGATCACTGCCGGCGTGCCGTTCGGCAAGCCGGGTACGACCAATACGCTGCGGATAGAAACACTGATCTGAGGTGCCCTTTGCTGGCAAGTCGGGGCGCCGAACCGCAGCTCCCCCAGGTACAGCAGAGGTCTCAAGCCTGCGTCGGCCTGTGGGAGCCTGCGTCGGCCTGCGGGAGCGGCTTTAGCCGCGAAGAGATTGATGCGGTGCCCTGGCACCGGCTGCGCCGGTGTTCGCGGCTGAAGCCGCTCCCACGAGCGTCCAGCACCACATTAGGTGAGGCACGATTCCACCCGGTGGTGGCTTGCCCGCGAGGCCCCACACAACTATCCGCGGAAAACCGAGGCCCACAAGAGGCCCACCGCTTCCAACCACCTGCACCGACTGCCCTATGTACAGCAAAAATCTTACTACCCCGTGCCCCGACTGGGCCACGGCGCTGCTCAACGGCTTCAGCCAGGTCCTGCTGCAGCGCAGCCCGCTGTGCGGCCTGTGCTGCCTGCTCGCAATCCTCCTCACCGCCCCGCAGCTGGTCGGCGGCGCCCTGCTCGGCGCCCTCGCCGGGCTGCTCACCGCACAGCGCCGCGGCTATGAACGGGCCGACCGCCAGGCCGGCCTGTACAGCTACAACGGCGTGCTGATCGGCATCCTGATCAGCCACGCACTGCCCTGGTCTGCGCTGGTGCCGCCGTTGATCATCGCTGCCGGCGGGCTGACCAGCATCCTGGTGCATCAGTGGCTCAAGCGCGGTGCTACGCTGCTGCCTGCCTATACCCTGCCCTTCGTACTGCTAGGCTGGGGCGCGTTACTCGTGGCCGAGCCAGGCGTGGCCGGTGCGCCGGTCGAAGCTGATCCGCTGCAGGCCCTGGCCCGTGGCCTCGGACAGATTTTCCTGCTGGACAAGCCCCTGGCAGGCCTGCTGATCGTCACAGGCCTGTTCATGGCGAACCGCTACGCAGCATTCTGGGCCCTGCTCGGCTCGGCCCTCGGTGGCAGCCTGGCCTTGCTCACGGGAGAGTCCGCTCTGGCCTGGCAGGGACTGCTCGGCTTCAACGCTGCGCTGGCGGCCCTTGCCTTCAGTCATCAACGTGGTCAACCGTGGCGGCCGCTGATTGCTGCCAGCCTGGCACTGGCCCTGCACCCCGTGGTCGAACTGCTGCCGATTCCTGGCCTGACCGCGCCGTTCGTCCTCGCCTGCTGGCTGGTGCACCTCGGCGGGCGGCTTGCACGGCCAAGCCGCCGCGAACCTAGCCAACGCTTGCACAGCTGATGGGCAGCCCCTAGGCTCTGCCCATCTCAAACTGGACAGAGCCCATGCAAACCGCTTCGAGCTGGCGCGAGCGCCTTTTCGTCATCGTCTTCCAATCCGACACCACCGCCGGCCGGCGCTTCGACAAGATCCTGCTGCTGATCATCCTCGCCAGCCTGGTGACAGTGATCCTGGACAGCATCAATGAGGTGCACCGCAACTATGGCAGCGTGCTTGCGGGCATCGAGTGGGGCTTCACCGCGATCTTCCTGACGGAATACCTGGCACGCCTGTACTGCTCCCCCAAGCCGCTGCGCTATGCCTTCAGTTTTTACGGCCTGGTCGATCTGCTGGCGATCGTGCCGGGGATCATCGCGCTCTACAACAGCGATGCCCAGTACCTGCTGATCGTGCGGGTGATCCGCATGCTGCGGATCTTCCGCGTGCTCAAGCTCAGCCCCTACCTCAAGCAAGCCAACTACCTGATGGCGGCGCTGCGCGGCAGTAAGCAGAAGATCATCGTGTTCCTGGTCAGCGTCTCGACCCTGGTGACGGTTTTCGGCACCTTGATGTATGTGGTCGAGGGCCCGGAACATGGTTTCACCAGTATCCCCAAGGGCATCTACTGGGCCATCGTCACCCTGACCACGGTGGGCTTCGGCGACATCGTGCCGATCACGCCAGTGGGACAGGTGCTGTCGTCGCTGGTGATGATCACCGGCTACTCGATCATCGCCGTGCCCACCGGGATCTTCACTGCGGAACTGGCCAACGCCATGCGTGGCGAGCAGCTCCAGCATGACTGCCCCAGCTGCCACAAGAAGGCCCATGAACACGACGCCGCGTTCTGCTCGCGCTGCGGCAGCGCGCTGTTTCAGAAGCGGGAATAAACAAAGTGTTTTTTGTTCTTTAAACGGTTGCGAACGAACGGCTATAGTCGCTGGCGAAGTGCCGTCAACCCGTCAGAACAAGGAACGCGTCGTGAAAAAACTGTTTACCGCCTCGCTGCTGGCCGCAGGCCTTGCGCTGGGCAGCCTGGCCCAGGCTGCGCCCACACTGTTAAACGTTTCCTACGACGTGATGCGCGATTTCTACAAGGACTACAACCCGGCGTTCCAGAAGCACTGGGAGGCCGAGCACCAGGAAAAGGTCACCGTGCAGATGTCCTTCGGCGGATCGAGCAAACAGGC
The DNA here is from genome assembly GCF_902498185.1 of Pseudomonas fluorescens. Classification (GTDB taxonomy): domain Bacteria; phylum Pseudomonadota; class Gammaproteobacteria; order Pseudomonadales; family Pseudomonadaceae; genus Aquipseudomonas; species Aquipseudomonas fluorescens_BS. The sequence continues at coordinate 175,259 of NZ_CABVIX010000004.1, forward strand.
GCGGTCGGTGATCGATGGCCTGCCGGCCGATGTCATTACCATGAACATGGCCACCGACATCAATGCCCTGAGCGACCACGGCAAGCTGGTGCCGGAAAACTGGGTCACCCGCCTGCCGAACAACAGCGCGCCGTTCACCTCGGCCACCGTGTTCATCGTGCGCAAGGGCAACCCCAAGGCGCTGAAGGACTGGCCCGACCTGCTCAAGGACGGCGTGCAGGTGATCGTGCCCAACCCCAAGACCTCGGGTAACGGCCGCTACACCTACCTTTCCGCATGGGGCTACGTGCTCAAGAACGGCGGTGACGAAACCAAGGCCAAGGACTTTGTCGGCAAGCTGTTCAGGCAGGCACCGGTGCTCGACACCGGTGGCCGCGCCGCCACTACCACGTTCATGACCAACCAGATCGGCGACGTCCTGGTGACGTTCGAGAACGAAGCCGAGATGATCGCGCGCGAATTTGGCCGAGACCAGTTCGAAGTGGTGTACCCGAGCGTGTCCGCCGAGGCAGAGCCACCGGTGAGCGTGGTCGACAAGGTGGTCGAGAAGAAAGGCAGCCGCGCCGTGGCCGAGGAGTACCTGAAATACCTGTGGTCACCCGAGGCCCAGGAAATCGCCGCCAACAACTACCTGCGTCCACGCGATGCCAGCGTGCTGGCCAAGTACACCGATCGATTCCCCAAGGTTGACTTCCTTTCGGTGGAACAGACCTTCGGCGACTGGCGCACCGTGCAGAAGACCCATTTCAATGACGGCGGGGTTTTCGACCAGATCTACAGCGGCCAGTGACCTGAAGAAGCACGCCGCAGTGCCACTGCGGCGTGCATGACATTACTGTCATGCATCGAACTTTCCCGCCGCTTCACCAATCAGTTCCTTGAGTAACCCTTTCCCGCTCGCCCGGCCCTAGGAGTACTCCAGTGCTGCGTCACCTTTCCCTGCTCCTGCTCGGCTGTCTGCTGAGTACCCATTTGCCGGCCGCCGAGCCGGCGCCCACCGAAGAAACCCCAGCCGAACCCGAAGCCGTGCTTCAAGGCGGCCTGCTGGGCGCCCTGGCCGATGGACTGGACAGCGCCGCCAAGGACATGGACCTCGACGCCCACCTGGTCGACGCCTGGCGCCTGCGGTCCGATCGTGCCGCCAAGGAGATGCAGCGCCTGGTCAACCGCCACTCAGGCACTGACACGCTGGCGCTGGCCGGTGATTTCCTGTTGCTGACCATGGCCTGGACCACCAGCTTCGCTGTCCTGACCCTGCTGGGCCGCCTGGTTTTCCGACGTTGCGCGCGCAGCCAGGCGCTGAGCCGACGCAAGCGGGTACGCAGCGTGATCGGCCTGCTGTTGCCCTATACCTTGCCGGCACTCGTCGCCCTGCCGCTGACGCTCTACGCCAGCCGATTCCTCGAACCATCGGTAGCCCGCGCGCTCGGACTGAGCCTGGCCTACGCCACCAGCAGCGGCCTGTTCTCCACCTCGATCATCCTGTGCCTGATCACCCTGTTCGACGCCGGTCACAAGCGCGCTGCGGTCGCCGCGATCCGCCGCCTGGCCCCGCGCCCGTTGTTCATGATCGGTTTCCTTGCCGCCTGGAGCGACGCGCTGACCAGTGCGCAGATCGCCCGCCAACTGGGCGGCAACATCACCAGCAGCATCGCCGTGATAACCGGCCTGCTGGCAACGCTGGTGTTCGCCAGCCTGGTGATCCGGCTGCGCCGCCCGGTCGCGCACCTCATCCGCAACCGACCGTACGAAGACCGCGTGCAGCACCGCGCCCTGCAAGAAACGCTGCGGATCTTCTCGACGCTCTGGTACCTGCCGATCCTGCTGATGATCCTTGTATCGGCCGTGCACCTGATTGGCGCCGGCGAAGAAAGCCAGCGAGCCCTGCAGAATGCCCTGCTGACCACGGTATTGCTGGTCGGCACGGTATTTCTCAGCACGTTGCTGCAGCACCTGTTCACGCCCCGGGCCAACACCCCCGCCCCGCGCTTGCGGCCCTACAAGGAACTGCTGCGCAGCCTCGCCCATGCATTGCTGCGCATCGTCATGGCCGTGGCCTTCATCGAACTGCTCGGGCGGATCTGGGGCTTTTCGGTCATCGATTTCGCCATGCGCAACACCCTGGGCCGAGCGATCAGCGACTCGCTCAGCAGCATTGGCCTGATCCTGCTAGTGACCTGGCTGCTCTGGGTGGTGCTCGATACCGCTATCCAGGAAGCCCTCAAGCCCGCAGTCGGTCGGCGCAGCTCACGCCAGCCGAGCACCCGGGTGCGCACGATCCTGCCGATGCTGCGCAACGCGATCAAGATCATCCTCGTCGTGATCTGCACCATCACCACCATGGCCAACCTGGGTATCAACGTCGCCCCGCTGCTCGCTGGTGCGGGCGTGGTGGGCCTGGCGATCGGCTTCGGCTCCCAGCAACTGGTGCAGGACGTGATCACCGGCCTGTTCATCCTCATCGAAGACACCATCGCCATCGGCGACTGGGTAGTACTCGACTCCGGCCACGCCGGCACGGTCGAAAGCCTGACTATCCGCACCTTGCGCCTGCGCGACGGCAAGGGCTTCGTGCACTCGGTGCCGTTCGGACAGATCAAGGCGGTCACCAACCAGTCGCGGCAGTTCGCCTATGCGTTCTTCTCGGTGCAATTCACCTACGACAGTGACGTCGATACATCCTTGGGGCTGATCCACGAAGTGGGCCAGTCGATCAGCGAAGACCCGCTGCTGCGCATCAACCTGCAGGGTCCTCTGCAGGTATTTGGCGTGGACCGCATGGACCTCAACGGGTTTGTGCTGACGGCGCAGTTCCGCACGATTTCCGGCGGGCAATATGCCGTGAGCCGCGCGTTCAACGAACGGCTGAAGAAGAAGGTCGACCAGACCGACAACGTCAGCTTCGCGCAGCTGTATCCCGTGGCGCCGGCGTTACGGGGTGAGACAGCCTGAACACCAAGGCTTTAAGCCCACCCGCCGGGTCCACATCCGGGAACTCCGGCGGGTTGTCCAGGCGCTCGACGAACCCAAGTGCCGGGGCGTGCTCGGCCATGCCCTGGATCAGGAACTGCGGCCCTATCGCTGGATCGTTCACACACGCCAGCACCGTTGCGCCTGCCGTCAACAACTCCGGCAAGCGGCGCAGGATCTTGGCGTAATCCTGGGTCAGTGCAAAGCTGCCTTTCTGGAAGGTCGGTGGGTCGATGATGATCAGATCGTACGGCCCATACTTGCGCACCTTTCCCCAGGACTTGAACAGCTCATGCCCGAGAAACGCGACCTGGCCCAGGTCGTGCCCGTTCAGCCGATGATTGTCCCGCCCGCGGTTCAGCGCTGCCTTGGCCATGTCCAGGTTCACCACCTGCTCGGCACCGCCAGCGATTGCCGCCACCGAAAAACCGCAGGTATAGGCGAACAGGTTGAGCACCCGCTTGCCAGCCGCCTGCTCGCGCACCCAGCGCCGGCCATAGCGCATGTCGAGAAACAATCCGCTGTTCTGCTTCAGGCCCAGGTCCAGCTGGTAGCGCAGGCCGTCCTCGTCGATGATCCGATGCTGACTCGGTTCGCCCAGCAGCCAGTGGCCAGGGCTTTCGGGCAGGTAGCGGTGCTGGATGATGATGGCCTGGCCGGTCCAGCGGGGACCTGCCGCCAGCCTGCGCAGCATGCCTTCCAGCTCGGCCAGCTGTCCCTCAGGCAGCTCGCGGAACAGCGCCACCAGCAACACACCTTGTAGCCAGTCGACAGTGATCTGCTCCAGCCCGAGCCAGCAACGACCACGGCCGTGGAACAAACGGCGGGTTTCGCTCGGGGCGGGGTCGAGGGCGGCAAGCAAATGCTGCTCCAGGGTATTGATCACGGAAGTCATGGCAGGGTCGCAGAAACAAAAAGGGGGGCATTCTACCCCCCTTCCGCGCCGCTGGCCTTACTCGGTCTTGATCGAAGCCCGCCTCGAGGCCGATCGCAACCACCAGCCTTGCTGCATTCCCGCCGCCGCCAGGAGGATCGCCGCCACGCCGACCCACTGCAGCAGTTGCAGGCGATGACCGAAGGCGATCCAGTCGACCAGGATCGCGGCAATCGGGTAGATGAACGACAGAGCGCCGGTCAGTGCCGTCGGCAGACGCTGGATGGCGCTGTACAGCAGCACGTACATCACCCCGGTGTGCACCACGCCCAGGGTGATCAGGCTGGCCAGTGCCGGCACCTCGACAGGCAGCCCGCCGACGTTGGCCCAAGGCGCGAGCAGGAGGATCCCTGTGGTTACCTGTATCAACGCGATCAGGTGCGGGGACGTGCCGGCCAGGCGTTTGATGATCAGCGCCGCTACCGCGTACAGCAGCGCCGCGCCCAACGCCAAAGCGATCCCCAGCAGGTAGTCGTCGCCGCTGCCCTGCTCGCTGCCATGGGCGCTGACAATGGCCAGCATCCCGGCAAAAGCCACTCCTAGCCAGAACAACTTGGGGGTGGTGATCTTCTCGCCCAGAAAAACCGCAGCAAGTCCCACCAGCATGAACGGCTGTACGTTGTATACGGCGGTGCCGATAGCGATGGAAGCGCGTGAATAGGAGGCGAACAGCAGCACCCAGTTGCCGACGATCGCCACACCGCTTACCAGCGCCAGCAAAAAGGTGGTGCGGGTGAGCACACCGGGCTTGAGAAAGCCCATGGCGGCGCAGATCAACAGCAAAGTTCCAGCCCCGAATACACATCGCCAGAACACCACGTCCAGCACCGGCTGACCCGACACCAGCACGAACCAGCCAATGGTCCCGGAAATCAGCATGGCGGCGACCATCTCGCTTGAGCCGCGACGCAGTGAACTGTCCATCTGGCACCTCCTCTTGTCGATGGCCACAGTATGCTCGCGGCCAAGACGCACCATCCAGCGCATATCGAAGGCCGATCTCTCACTGCGCCTTTACTATCAAGGCAGATCCATCCTTTTACTCCACGAGAACATCATGACCGACGATCGACCAACTTCTGATCAAGGCCTTGATGGACGACTCGCGCCGCTCGCTCAAGGCCCTGGCGCAGCTCAGCGGACTCTCCGCGCCCAGTGTCAGTGAGCGTCTGCGCCGGTTGGAGGAGCGCGGCGTGCTGCGTGGCTATACCATAGACATCGACCCGCGCTGCTTCGGCTACCAGCTTCAGGCCATTGTGCGCATTCGCCCCCTGCCCGGCCAGTTGCAGGAGGTCGAACGGCAGATCGTGGCCATTCCGGAATTCACCGAGTGCGACAAGGTCACCGGCGAGGACTGCTTCATCGCCCGCCTGCACGTGCGCTCGATGGAGCAGCTGGACACATTGCTCGACAAGCTCAACCTGCTGGCCGAAACCAACACGGCCATCATCAAGAAGACCTCGGTAAAACGGCGGCTGCCGCCGATGAGCTGAATCTGTGGGGAGCCACTGTCTTTGGGCAGACCTGGCGAGTCAGCCCCACAGGTACGGCAGTGCTCTCAGGCCTGCTCCCACGAGTTTCCAGCACCCCACCCGGTGAGGTACGGCTCCCCCAGGTACGGCAGCGTGGCTCAGCTAGGGCAGGTCTGCGCGCCGCCGTCCAGGCCCTGGCGATAGTTGCGGCTGAGCATGCTGGCCTTGCCATCGCGCCAGGTCAGGGTGATCACATACAGCGAGTCGAAGTCGTCGCCCTTCCAGTCGTCGGTGATCACCTGGTCCTTGCCCAGGGCCTCGCCGGCCACGGCGTTGATCAGGTCGGGCAGATAGCCATGCGACCAGGCCGTATACACGGTGGCGTTGCGGTACTTGGGGCTCGTCAGCTCCTGGGCCAGGTCGTCGGTGTCGTTGGCACCGAAGTCGATGTTCACCGGCAAGCCCAGCTTGATTGCACTCGGGCTGATGGTCATCAGCGGACGGATGTAGCTGTAGCTGTTATCGAGGCTGCCTTCCTCGACATGACGAGAGGGATTGGCGGCGAACACATAATCGGCCTTGCCGAATTTTTCCGGCAGCAGCGTCGCCAAGTCCAGGGCACGATTCAGGCCCTGGCAATTGAGCTGCCCCAGACCTTCGCCGGGTTTCTCGGCGTGACGCAGGAACACCAGTGTCTGGGTACCATCGACCGGCTCGGCACGGCTTTCCACCACTTGCAGCGCCAAGGGCGCGAAGACCGCGGCAAGTGCAACACCCAGCAACGGATAGCGATGACGAACAACGAACGAAGGCAGCTTCATGGCGGCAGACTCTGGTGGCTGATTGGGATGCTTGCCCCACCTGACCACCCCGCGGCGGGCGCCGCAAAGCCTCGTGGCCAGGCTCCCAATCCGTGGAAGCGAGCCAGTTTCAGAGTGTCAAATGGGCAAAAGGTTCATCCATGGCTGCCGTCCTGGCGCAAACGGGACTTTAACCGGGAAATGTTTCGGTATGAAGTCATTCATTCAGTCGTCGCGGGTCAACACCTCGAGCAGCTCGATCTCGAAGGTCAGGTCGGCATTCGGCGGGATGGCGCCGACGGTGCGCTCGCCGTAGCCTAGGTGGGCCGGCACTTGCAGTCTGCGCTTGCCGCCCACGCGCATGCCGATTAGGCCTAGGTCCCACCCATTGATGACGCGACCTGTGCCGATCACGCACTGGAAGGGCTTGCCCCGCGACCAGGACGAGTCGAACTCGCTGCCGTCTGCCAGCCAGCCGGTGTACTGGGTGGTGATGAGGGCACCCTTGACCACGGCCTTGCCGTCGCCTTCCTGGATATCGATCACCTGCAGTTCGTAGCTCATGCTGTCTCTCTTGAAGCGGATTGCGGGGGGCGGGTTTTATCAAGTGGCGCGTAAACCCCCTTCCTTTAGGTGGGGGATACAAGCGCCGTCGCGAAGCGACCAGGGCTTGAATTGCAAAATCCGGGCTCCATAGTGTGCTTCATGAGTGAAATGAAAGCGACCAAAACCCTCAAGATTCGGGTGCGAGACAAGCACGCAGCGCAGCTGCGTGAGGCCTCTCGTGCGGTGAATTTTGTGTGGAACTATGTGAACGATCTGAGCAGTCGCTCGATTCGTGAACGTGGTCGTTTTCTGTCAGCTTTCGACATGCACCCCTACACCAAGGGTGCCGGAAAGGAACTCGGACTTCACAGCCAGACAATCCAGGGCGTAACCGAGGAGTACGTCATCCGTCGCAAGCAGTTCAAAAAGCGCCAGCTCCGCTGGCGCAGCTCGGGCGGCGCACGGCGTAGCCTGGGCTGGATCCCCTTCAAAGCCGGTGCTGCAGTTTGGAAAAACAGCCAGATCGTTTTTAACAAACAGAACTTCAAAGTCTGGGATAGCTACGGCCTGGCAGATTTCAAGTTCAGATCCGGAAGCTTCAACGAAGACGCCCGTGGACGCTGGTATTTCAATGTCGTGGTTGAGGTCGACCGCCAGCTATCTCCCGGACAAGATGCCGTTGGCATCGACCTGGGGCTGAAAACCACAGCGACCTGCAGCGACGGTGATCGCCTCGAAAGTGGCAGGTTCTACCGCGACCTGGAAAGAGCCCTGGGCACAGCCCAGCGCGCCGGCAAGAAGGCCCGCGTGAGGGCGATTCACGCCAAGATTGCGAACCGTCGCAAGGATGCCTTGCACAAGTTCAGCAACGCGCTGGTAGCGCGTTGCGGCACCATTGTGGTGGGCGATGTAAGCTCACTGAAACTCGCGAAAACCAAGATGGCCAAATCGGTGCTGGACGCCGGCTGGGGTCAATTGAAAACCATGCTGGCCTACAAATGCGATCACGCAGGCACGGTTTTCAAGGTTGTTAGCGAGAGAAACACCACCCAGACCTGCTCGAGCTGCAAGAAATTGCCGGACTCGAGGCCGAGAGGTATCGCAGGACTTGGAATAAGAGAGTGGACTTGTTGTGGGTGCGGTGCCACCCACGACCGCGACGTTAACGCCGCAAAGAACATTCTCGCGCTCGGACATGAGCGTCCATAAGTGGGAATCCCCTTGCTTCAGGGAGGGGAGGATGTCAACAGGTCTGGCTGAACTGCGCCATGACTTGCTCGCCGGTCAGTTGCTCGGTCGGGTTGGAGAAGCAGTAGAAGGCCGGCTTCTGGTCGACGAAGATCTGCAGGTCGAAGATCCAGTCGCCATCGCCGTCCAGGACGCCGACCGGCACCGCATCGAAACCGCCGGCCTTGAGACGATAGAACAGGTGCGTGCCGCATTGGCTGCAGAAGCCACGCTGAGCCCAGTCGGAGGAGTCGTAGATGCTTGGTTCGCGGCCGGTACAGGTGACGTGCCGGGTGCTGTGCACAACCAGCAACGGGCCACCGCCCCATTTGCGGCACATGGCGCAGTGACAGGCGTTGACGCTGGGAGAGTCCACTTCGAGAGTTATGCGGGTTGCGCCGCAAAGGCAACTGCCATGTTTTTGCAGGGGCATTCGAGGAGCTCCTGATCGATGGAGGCGGGAATTGGAGTCTAGCAGGGCCCGGACAGGCCATGCCCACGCCCCTGCGCCCAACCCACGCGTGCAGCCTCCTACCCCAGAACCGGCGTCAACACCGCCTCCCCCGCAAAGAACGCCTGCAGATTACGCAGCACCAGGGAGACCGTATCGCGCGCCGCTTCCGGAGATAGTCCGGCCACATGCGGCGTCAGCAAAGTGTTGCCCAAGGCCTTCAAGTCATCCGGCACCGAGGGCTCGTCATCGAACACGTCCAGCGCGGCACCGGCGATGAAGCCCTGCCGCAATGCCTGCACCAGTGCCCCGGTATCCACCACGCTGGCGCGGGCGATATTCACAAGGTATCCCTCAGAGCCCAGGGCTTCGAGCACCGGCGCATCCACCAATGCCCGCGTCCCCGCCCCACCCGGCGTCGCCACTACCAGGATGTCGACCGAGTGCGCCAGCTGCAGCGGGCTGTCATGGAAGGTGTAGTCCACGTCTTCCCTTGGACTGCGATTGTGATAGCCGACACTCATGTCGAACCCTTGCGCCGCCCGCTTGGCAATGGCCAGGCCGACGGCCCCGAGGCCGATGATGCCCAGGCGCTTGCCCGACACCGAGGGAATGATGACGCGGTTCCACTCCCCCCGGCGGGTACTGGCGTCGGCACGGGGAATGTCGCGCAGCAAGCCCAGCAGCATGGCCATGGCATGGTCTGCCACGGTGTTGGCATTGGCGCCGGCCCCATTGGTGACAGTGATGCCGCGTGCCCGCGCAGCGGCCAGGTCGACCTGCTCGTAACCCGCGCCGATCACGCAGATGATCTGCAGCCTGGGCAAGGCATTGATTTCATCGGCAGTGAGGCCCAGCGGGCCGCGGGTCAGCACCGCATCGATTTCGCCGGCATGGCGTTCGATGGCGGCGCTGCGCAGTTGCGGGGAGGGTGCGCGAATCAGCCGGTAGCCAGCGTGTTCGAGCAACGGCAGGTAATCGTCAACGCTTTCCACCAGCACCAAGACTGTCTTGCTCATGCGCCCTCTCCTGTTCAGGCAAGGGTGCATTATGCGCAGCTCGGACTATTGCGCGAAAGCCCGCCCCAGGCCGCCTGGCACGCCGCTGCTGTCAGTGTCCTGCCACGGCCCCTCAGGGCTGGTGGACCAGCTCCAGCCGTTGTTCCAGCGGTAATAGGTACGCTGGCGGTAGAAGGTGTTGGTCTTCTTCTCGAGCACATAGACGCCCAGCTTGGGGTCCCAGTGACTGGCCCCCCCCGGTGGCGGGGCGAAGCTTGCGGAGGTGCGCGGCATCGGCTTGGGCGCGGGGGTGACGGCTGGCGTGCTCGGCTTCTTGCCTGGCAAAGGCTTTACCACCGGGCCCGTTGGCGGTGCCGTAGTCTCGATCGGCGGCAAGGGCTGTTCGGCGGGCTGCTGGTGCACCGTACACGCGCTAAGTCCCATCACCAGGGTCAGCAGGGTCAGGCGGACGGCGTAGTTCATGGCACGACTCTCTTGTAATCAGGCTTACGGATCAGGGCTGTCGATGGTCAGGTGTTGCGCCGCCTGGGTGTTGCTGGGCAGCGCCGCGCTCTGGCCGATCCATTCGCCCTGGGTGGGCTGGCCGGTACGGGACACGCGCGCAACCAGTTGGACTTCGGCAAAGTCGGACAGTTTCATCTGCGCCAGCATGGCATCGGCATCGCTGAGCTCTACTTCGATCGGCAATTGCGCCACGGTGACGCGCTTGGCGGCCAGGGGCATGGGTGGGCCTTTGCTGGCCCGGGCGAAGATGAACACCGTGTCGTCGGGCCTGACCTTGTCGCTCAGCGCCGGCGCCAGCTCGACGCGCACCTTGAGTCGCACCGCCTGGACAGGCGTGCCGCCCGATACCTGAAGCTTTTCGGCGGCGCGGTCGATACCGCCCTGCAGGGCGGCGCGCGAGGCATCGCCCTCGGGCAGCTGCGCCAGCAGCCGCTGCCAATAGCCAATGGCCTCTTGGTATCGCTCGCCCTCGAAGGCGGCGATACCGAGCAGGCCGAGGCTGGTGACTTCCTTGGGATCAGCCCTCAGCGCTTCGTCGCTCAACGCCTGCAGCTGCGGGTTCCACTGCTTGCCGTTGGCGAAGTACTGCGCCTGGGCCCATTGACCGAGCAGCTCGGGCTGGCGCCCGCCCACGGCCACGGCGCGCTCGAAGGCCTTGGCGGCATCGGCTGGGCGCTGATCGGCCATGTACGCACGGCCAAGGAAGTACAAGCCTTCGGCCGAACCCGGTTGGGCGGCAACGGCGCGTTCCAGGCGCGTGGTCATGTCCTGCATGCTCTTCGGCGCCTCGGCGAACTGGCGGGTCAGCTCGACCTTGTCGGCGGCGCCAAAATGCAGGTACAAGCCCAACCCCAGCAGGGGTACAAGCACCGCCACCAGCAACGGCAGCGGCCGGCCCAGGCGGCCTTCGCGGGCGGGCTCGGCATTCTCGGTGTCGGCCAGCAGTTCACGGGCCGCCTCGTCGCGGCCCTTGTCCAGCTGCCCGGCATCGAGCGCCCCTGCCTCATGCTGGGTGGCCAATTCAGCCACCCGCTCCTGATACAGGGCCACGTTCAGTGCGGTGCGGTCTTCTTCATGCTGCTGGCGACGGCCACGCAGCACGGGGATCAACAGGAAACCCAGGGCTGCCAGCAACAGCAGGCCCGCGCAAAGCCAGAAATCAATCATGGGAACGTTCTTTATTCAGCAGTTTGGCGAGGCGCTCGCGTTCATCCAGGGACAGTTCGGTATTGCCGGTAATGGCCTGACCCCGACGGCGGCGCACGATCACGGCGAGCACCACGAAGCCGCCCACCAGCAGGATTCCGGGACCAAACCAGAGCAGCCAGGTGCGCCCGCTCAGCGCGGGCTTGTAGCGCACGAAATCACCGTAGCGGTCGACCATGAAGTCGACGATCTGCTGATTGCTCTTGCCCTCCCCGAGCATGCGGAAGATCTCGCGGCGCAGGTCCGCGGCGATCGGTGCGTTGGAATCGGCAATGTCCTGGTTCTGGCACTTGGGGCAGCGCAGCTCCTTGGTCAGTTGGTGATAGCGCTCGCGCTCGGCATCGTCGGCGAATTTATAGGTATCGATGGCCGCCTGGGCCACGCCGCCAAGCCCCAGGGCAAACACGGCGACCGCCAGCCAGCGCCTCATGGCCGGACCTCGTCGACCAGGCCCTGATAGAGCGGTGCCAGCTGTTCACGCCAGACCGTGGCGTCGACAACGCCGACGTGCTTGTAGCGGATCACGCCCTTGGCATCGATCAGGAACGTTTCGGGCGCGCCATACACGCCCAGGTCCAGGCCCAGGGTGCCCTGCTCGTCGCGGATGTCGAGCTGGTAGGGATTGTGGAAATCACGCAGCCATCTGAGCGCTGCGCCGTTGTCGTCCTTGTAGTTGACGCCATGGATCACCACGCCCTGCTCCGCCAGCTGATTGAGGTACGGGTGCTCGACCTTGCATGAAGGACACCACGTGCCCCAGACATTGACCAGCGCAGGCCTGCCCACCAGGTCGGCCTGGGTGAGCGTGCGATCTCCCTGCACCGAGGCCAGGGAAAACGCCGGGAACGGCTTGCCGATCATTGCCGACGGCAGCTCGCTCGGGTCCAGGTACAGGCCCCGGTAGAGAAACACCGCCACCAGCAGGAACAGCGCCAGTGGCAAGACCATGATCCAACGCTTCATGCAGTGGCTCCAGACAGGCCCAGTACGTCACGCACCCGGGCATTGACCTTGACTCGGTAGCGCCGGTCGAAGGCCGCCACCAGACCGCCCAGGCCGGTCAGCAGACCGCCCAGCCAGATCCAGCGGACATAAGGTTTGACGTGCACGCGCACGGCCCACGCGCCATTGTCCAGCGGCTCGCCGAGCGCGACATACAGGTCGCGGGTGAAGCCTGCATCGATGCCGGCCTCGGTCATCACCGACTGCTGTACGGTGTACAGGCGCTTCTCGGGGTGCAGCACGCTGATCTCGCGTCCCCCTTCCAGCACGCGCACGGTGCCTTTGTCGGACGTGAAGTTGGGGCCGTCGAAATGCCGGGCGCCCTCGAATACGAACTGGTAGCCGGCAAGCTCCACTGCCTCGCCCGGCGCCATGCGCAGGTCGCGTTCGGCGCTGTTGTTGCTCGACAGCACCACGCCCAGGGCACAGACCGCCAGGCCCAGGTGCGCCAGTTGCATGCCCCAGTAGCTGCGGGTGAGCGTGCGCAGGCCCTTGACCAGCCCCTTGTGCCGGGTCTTGTCGACGATATCGCGCGCGCCGGCCAGTACCACCCAGGCTGCCAGGGCGAAGGTGGTCAGCACTGGCCAGTCGAAATCCTCGACCAGCAGCCCGCCGAGCGGCGCGAGGATCGCGCAGCCCACCAGCACCGGGGTCAGCATGCCGGCCAGCCACTTGCCGGGCGTGTCCTTCCAGCGCACCAGCACGCCGATGCCCAGCACCAGCATCAGCAGCGCCATCAGTGGCAGGAACAGGGCATCGAAATACGGCGGTCCGACCGACAGCTTGGCGCCGGTCAGGGCATCGAGGATCAACGGATAGAGCGTGCCGAGGAGGATCATCGAGGCCGCCACGACCAGCACCAGGTTGTTGGCCAGCAGCAGCGTCTCGCGCGACCACAGGGCAAAGCCGACCTGGCTCTTGACCACCGGCGCGCGCAGGGCGAACAGCGTCAGCGACCCGCCGACCACGCACAGCAGGAAGATCAGGATGAACACGCCGCGGGCGGGGTCCGAGGCAAACGCATGCACCGACGTGAGCACCCCGGAGCGCACCAGGAAGGTACCCAGCAGGCTCAGCGAGAATGCAGCGATGGCCAACAGCACCGTCCAGCTCTTGAACACGCCGCGTTTTTCGGTAACCGCCAGCGAGTGGATCAGCGCCGTGCCCACCAGCCAAGGCATGAAAGAGGCGTTTTCCACCGGGTCCCAGAACCACCACCCACCCCAACCCAGCTCGTAGTATGCCCACCACGAGCCCAAGGTGATGCCGATTCCCAGGAAGGCCCAGGCCACGATGGTCCATGGCCGCGACCAGCGTGCCCAGGCCGCGTCCAGCCGTCCGCCGAGCAGCGCGGCGATGGCGAAGGCGAAGGCCACCGAGAAACCCACATAGCCCATGTAGAGCATCGGCGGATGAACGATCAGGCCAAAGTCCTGCAGCAGTGGATTGAGGTCGCGCCCATCGGTAGGGACCTGAGGCAGCAAGCGCTCGAACGGGTTGGAAGTGATGATCAGAAACGCCAGGAAGCCCACGCTGATCATGCCCATCACCGCCAGCACGCGTGCCAGCATCACTTGCGGCAGCTGGCGAGAGAACACCGAAACGGCAAAGGTCCAGCCACCGAGAATCAACGCCCACAACAGCAGCGAGCCCTCGTGGGCACCCCACACCGCGCTGAACTTGTAGTACCAGGGCAAGGCGCTGTTGGAGTTGCTGGCTACATAGGCCACCGAGAAGTTGTCGGTCATGAAGGCGTGGGTCAGGCAGGCGAAGGCGAACAGCACAAAGGCAAACTGTCCCCAGGCCGCCGGCCGGGCCAGGCCCATCCACAGGCTGTCGCCGCGCCAGGCGCCAAACAGCGGAACGGTCGCCTGGACGACGGCAAAGCAGATCGCCAGGATCATCGCCAACTGGCCCAGCTCCGGTATCAACAAGGCAGCGTTCATGGCTGGGCTCCCGCTTGGCCGCTTTCCTTGAGCGCCTTGGTGACTTCGGGCGGCATGTATTTCTCGTCATGCTTGGCCAGCACCTCGTCGGCCACCACTACGCCTTCGGCATTGAGCTTGCCGAGGGCGACGATGCCCTGTCCCTCGCGGAACAGGTCCGGCAGGATGCCGCGATAGGTGATCGGCACCGATCTGTTGAAGTCGGTGACCACGAAACGCACGTCCAGCGAGTCGCCGGAGCGTTGCAACGAGCCCTTCTCGACCATGCCGCCGGCACGGATGCGCGTATCTTGCGGGGCTTCGCCATTGGCGATCTGGGTCGGGGTGTAGAACAGGTTGATGTTTTCCTGCAGGGCGCTCAGGGCCAGGGCCAGCGCGATGCCGACGCCCGCCACCAGGCCAAGGATAAGCAACAGGCGTTTCTTGCGCTGCGGATTCACTGGTTGTTCTCCCGGCGCAGACGGCGCGCCTCTTCTTGCAGGTAACGACGGCGCGCCAGCAGGGGCGCTGCGACATTGAGCGCCAGTACCGCCAGGCAGATGCCATAGGCCGACCAGACGTACAGACCGTGGTGGCCCATGGCGAGAAACTCGCTGAAGGATGCAAAGCTCATCGCGCCGCCTCCCGGCCCAGGCTGTTCAATACTTCCTCCCTGACCCAACTCGCGCGCGCCTCCCGCTTGAGCACTTCAAGGCGCATGCGCAGCAGCAGCACGGCGCCGAAGAAGCAGTAGAACCCCAACGCCGTGAGCAACAGGGGCAGCCACATCTCGGCCGGCATCGCGGGCTTTTCGGTGAGGGTGAAGGTGGCGCCCTGGTGCAGGGTGTTCCACCACTCCACCGAGTACTTGATGATCGGTATGTTCACCACCCCGACGAGGGCCAGCACCGCGCGGGCCTTGGCCGCGCTGTCGCGATTGCTGATCGCCTGGCCCAGCGCGATGATCCCGAAGTACAGAAACAACAGGATCAGCATGGACGTCAGGCGTGCATCCCAGACCCACCAGCTGCCCCAGGTCGGCTTGCCCCAGATGGCACCGGTGACCAGCGCGACAGCGGTCATCCAGGCACCGATGGGGGCCGCGCACTGCAGTGCGACGTCGGCGATCTTCATCTTCCACACCAGCCCCACCGCGCCGGCCACCGCCAGCAGCACATAACAGGACTGTGCCAGCATCGCCGCCGGCACATGGATATAGATGATGCGGAAGCTGTTGCCTTGCTGGTAGTCCTGCGGAGCGAATACCAGCCCCCATACCACGCCCACCAGCAGCAGGAGCAGGGCCGAAATGGCCAGCCACGGCAGCATGCGGCCGCTGATGGCATAGAACCACTTCGGCGAGCCCAGTTTGTGAAACCACGTCCAGCTTATTTTCATCAGGGTACATCCAGGGTCTTTGCTGGGCGCGAACGCCCAGACCTCGTTATTCGCCGACGCTGATCTTCAGGCCGGCCGCTATTGCAAAGGGTGCCAGAGTTACGGCAAGGGCAGTCAGGCTGCCGAGCCAGAGCAGATAACCGGTCGCCGGCATGGCTTGCAACGCCGCCTGCAAGGCGCCACTGCCCAGGATCAACACCGGGATATATAACGGCAGTATCAACAGGGCCAGCAGCAGACCGCCGCGCTTGAGACCGACGGTCAACGCCGCCCCCACCGCGCCCAGCAGGCTCAACACCGGCGTGCCCAGCAGCAGCGAGGCCAGCAGCACCGGCAGGCAGGCCGGTGGCAGCCCCAGCATCAGCGCCAGCAGCGGCGCCAACAATACCAGCGCGAGCCCGGAAAAGATCCAGTGCGCGAGTACCTTGGCCAGCACCAGCAGCGGCAGCGGATGCGAAGACAGTACCCATTGTTCCAGCGAGCCGTCCTCGAAATCGCTGCGAAACAGACCGTCCAGCGAGAGCAGTACCGACAGCAATGCGGCAACCCAGACCAATCCTGGCGACAAGGTTTGCAACAATTGGGTCTCGGGGCCGACGGCTAGCGGGAACAACGCGATGACAATGGCAAAGAACACCAGCGGGTTGGCCAGCTCGGCCGGCCGGCGACACAGCAGCCGGGCTTCGCGGCGCAACAAGAGGACAAATACACTCATGCGGCCCACTGCCCAAGGTTCAGTTCGCGGTAACCGCCAGGCATGCGCGCAAGCGTGTGGTGGGTGGTCAGCACGACCATTCCGCCCTGTTCGCAGTGCGCGGCCAGGTGGGCCTCCAGCTGTGCCACGCCATCCCTGTCGAGCGCGGTATAGGGCTCGTCGAGAATCCATAATGGCGGACTGTTCAGGTACAGGCGCGCGAGGGCGACCCGACGTTGCTGGCCTGCCGACAAGGTGTGGCACGGCACATCCTCGAATCCGCGCAGGCCGACCGCTTCAAGCGCCTGCCAGATGGCGGCATGGGTCGCGGGCTGGTGCAACGCGCACAGCCAGGACAGGTTTTCTTCGGCGCTGAGCAGGTCCTTGATCCCTGCGGCGTGGCCAATCCATAGCAGGGCCTTGGCAAGCTCGTGGCGTCGCTCGGTCAGCGGCTGGCCATTGAGCAGGATCCGCCCTGCGGTCGGCTGCATCAGACCGGCCAGCAGTCGCAACAGGCTGGTCTTGCCACTGCCATTGGGCCCGCTGACTTGCAGCATGTCGCCGGCCTGCAATTGCAGGTCGAGGTGCTCGAAGAGCATGCGCCAGTCGCGCTCGCAGGCCAGGCCCACGGCTTGGAGATGAAGGGTCACGGTTCTGCCTCATGCATTGGCTGTCTCAAGTCGGCTTCGGACCTGCCGTTATACTGGCATTGGCGCACGCCCCATTCTTCGAGGAGCTGGCGCCAAACGATCGGCCGGCATTATACATGCGGCATCCCGCTGCCAAGAGGGCTGGTTTCACAGGTTGTATACAATCATGACGGAAATCAATAGTCTCGCTGCGCAAAACGCGGTCACTCAGCAGGTCACCAAGGCTTCGATGACCGGTGAACTGCTGCGTCTGCTGCAACCCCAGCCCGGTCTGCTGGCGCCGGGCGAAACCGCCAGCGCGCAGGTGTTGTCCCTGCGCCAGGTCGGCCAGGACTTCCAGTTGCTGCTGCGCCTGACGCTTGCCAATGGCAGCCAGGCCCAGATGCAGGCCAGCTCCGCACAGCCACTGCCCCAGGGCAGCCAGCTGACCGTCAGCCAATCGGGCAGCACCAGCCTGAACATCGCCCTGCAGCAGGCCGTCACCAGCAACATCGCTACCCTCACTCGTCTCGACACCCGTCAGGTGCCGATCGGCACGCTGCTGCAAGGCAAGGTGCTCACTAGCCAGGCGCTACCTCAAGGCAACGGCGATGCACCGGGTTTCCGCTCCCTGGTCAGCCTGCTCAACAGCGCCATGGCTGGCGCGACGCTGACCGTCGACGGTCCCCGGCCGTTGGCGGTGGGCAGCCTGCTCAGTGCCTTGGTGCAAGGGGACCAGTCGTTGCGCTTCGTGCCCTTGACAGGCCGCCAGGACCAGCTGGCCATCGCCCAGCACTTGTCGACCCAGCAAGGCCGTCAGGCCTCGCTGACCGGGCTGCTCGACCTCTTGGCGCAAGCGCGCGCCGACGCCAGTGGCGAGGTGCGTTCCAGCGCTGAACGCTTGTTGGCTAGCCTGCCGGATGTGCGCCAGCTCAGCGATGGCAAAGGCCTGGCCCAGGCACTGGGCAACAGCGGCGCGTTTCTCGAAGGCAAGCTGCTGGGCGGGCTTGGCGCCCAGGCAGGGAGTGATCTCAAGGCGCAGATGGCAAGGCTGGTGGCGCAACTGCTGCCGGGCGTGCCCGGCAGCAGTCTGTTCAATCCCGCCGCCGCAGCCAGCACCTTGGCGCACGCCATGCCCGGCGCGGTTCGCGGCGCCCTGGGCATGCTTGGTCAAGTCAGCCCGCGCCCGCAGCCGGGGGGCTTTCCCCTGCCTTCACGGTTGCTGCAGAACCTGGAAGCACAAGGCGATCTGGAACAATTGCTGCGCCTGGCCGCCGCCGCCATCTCGCGCCTGCAAAGCCACCAGCTGACCAGCCTGCAACAGACCGGCAGCACCGACAGCGGCACTCTGCAGACCACCTGGCAAACCGAAATACCGGTACGCAGCGGGCAGGAGTTCGTACCCTTGCAGGTCAAGCTGCAGCGCGAAGAAACCCCGGAGCAGCAGCGCGATCCACAACGCGAACAGCGTGACCCACTGCACACCCTTTGGCGCATCGAGCTGGCATTCGACCTCAGCCCTCTGGGGCCGCTGCAGGTCCAGGCCCAGCTGGCCCAAGGCAAGCTCAGTGGCCAGCTGTGGGCTGAACGCCCCGACACCGCACACCTGATCGGCCAGCAACTCGGCGAATTGCGCGAGCGGCTCCTGGCCCGAGGTGTGAACGTGGGCGCGCTGGAATGTCATCCCGGCACGCCACCACAAGGGCCCCGGACCCGTCTCGAGCAACGCTGGGTGGATGAAACCGCATGATCGACAAACAGCCCCGCCAGGCCATTGCCTTGAGCTATGACGGCCAGCAGGCACCTACGCTCAGCGCCAAGGGCGACGCCGAGCTGGCCGAGGCGATCCTGGCCATTGCCCGCCAGCACGAAGTACCGATCTACGAAAACGCCGAGCTGGTACGCCTGCTCGCGCGCCTGGAGCTGGGCGAGCAGATCCCCGAGGCGCTGTACCTTACCATCGCCGAAATCATCGCCTTTGCCTGGCAACTGCGCGGCAAGGTCCCCGAAGGCTTTGTCGATCAGGCGACGGCGCCGCGGGACGTGACGCCCGGTCGGTCGCTGCCGGCCCCAGGCACGAGCGATATCTAATACCCGCGCGGCCTGCCTACTCTCGACCCTGAGGCTTCCATCAGCCTCAGGATCATGAAGGATGAACTACTTTCCCCCCGAAAACCTGCAATGGGTACGTGCGGCGCTCGCGGATTTTCCGCGCCCCGACCTCAAGGCACGGGAAACACTCCAGCACTGGCTGGGCACCCATGGCGTGACGCTGGCAGCGGACGAGATCGATGTCGTCACCCTTCACTACCAGTTCGAACCCCTCGGCGAAGGCCGTTCGCACTTTCGCGAGCAGGGCGTGATCGTACAAAAGGTCTCGCTGGTGGAGGCCCTGTTGGGCAATTGGCAAGGCGAGCCCACAGAAGGACACGGCGGCTTTCACTATGGCGACTGGGCCGGACAAGCACCCAGGGGGCCATTGACCCTGGTCGAACGCCTGGAGCCACCGGGCCTGTTCCAGAACGGCCCCAACTATCTGGTCTACAACGGCCTCTACCGGCGCACCGTCCCGGCTCGCTACGACGCCGGCACGCACATCGCCTTGCGCGCCGAAACGCTGCAGAGCTTCATCTGGGGCCTGCATTTTCACAACCTGTACAAGGCTGAACTGGATCTTTACTGGCAACAGCACGCGACGGACTACCAGAACGCGGTCAAGATCAACTTCATCGCCGCTTGCAACAAGCAGGTGCGTGAAGGCAGCCTGCCGGATCACGCGCGCCAGCTGGCGTGGCAAGTCGCCGGCTTGCTGCCGCCCGCACGCGGGGAAGCATCTGGTGCCGCGGCCAATCCGTACCCGAGCGTGGAGGTGCGAATGCTCAACGTCTACGGGTACACCGCCACCGCGCTGCCCTGCATCAAGGACAACCACAGCGGCTTGACCCTGCTGTACATTCCCGGCAACAGCTCGCCTTTGCACAGCTTCGACAGCGAGTCGGCGATGAAGAGCTGGTTTGCCCGGCAGTGCCAGGACCCCGCCAGACGCCAGGCCCTGCGTGACTGCTTCAGTCCCGCCGACTGGCCCGACGGACTGGATTTCAGCGGCCTGGAGACGGCCCTCACCGGGCTGGGCCTGTATCCCAGGCCGCATCGGCCTGCGGCCAACCAGTCCGGGTTCGCCACCAGTGGCACCTGGCATCCGCAGGAAATGGTCAACTACCGGCCCGATCATTACAGCCCCAGGATCGACGGCGACCTCTTCCGGGTCCTCACCGAACGCCAGCGCAAGCGCTCCCAAGCCGATGCCGACAGCCTGATCACCAGCAATCACCAGGTCGACAAGGCCAGGTGGCGCAGTTACCTGGGCCTGGCCACCACCTTGCTGTTGCCTGTCTCCCTGGTGATACCGGAGCTTGCGCTGTTGGTGCTGACTGGCGGGATAGCCCAGTTTGGCCTGGGGCTGGACCAGGCGATCAATGGCAAGACGCTGCGCGACAAGGCGCAGGGTGTCGAAGGACAGGTCTACGGGCTGCTCAATGCGTTGCCGCTGCTGGCCGGCACCTTGAGGTCGGGTTCGGCGCTGTTCATCTACCGCCGTCCGGGCTGGGTGCCGATCGGCAGGCTCACCCGCCTGCTGTCCGAGACCCCGCGTGAAGAGCCGCCGATCCCGCTTGAGCCCGTGGAAAGCGCGTTTCGTCCGGATGAACAGGTTGCGCAGTTTCCCGTATCGGCGCCCAGCTACCTGGTGAACCGCATCGATGCCGGCCTGTACCCGCGATTCAGCGCACTGATCGCAGAGACGCCCGAGGCGGGAGAAGTCGCGGTGCACTACGAGCTCGGCAGTGACAGTTTCATCCGCGTCATCGATCTGGAAACCGCAGACTCGCCGCGCTTTATCATTCCCGAGCAAGGCGGCAACGGCCTGGTGCGCCTGCAAGACCCCGGCCGGGCGGTCAGCGATGCGCAGCGCATGGCGAGTCTGCGCAAGCTGGGTATCCAGGTTGATCTGCCGGTCGATTTCGCGCTGTACCAGACGCTGCCGCGCACACCGATCCCGGCTCGTCTGTTCAGTGTCTGGGTGGGAGACAGGGAGATCGGTACGCCGTTTCTGGACGCTTTGAGCCACAACTCAGGTGCGTTGGAGGGCACCGACCATGAGTACCAGCTGTTTCTGTCGCGCCAGCAACCTGCGGTATACAGGCGCAACCATGCGTTGCTGGCGGCGCGTGCGCCGAGGATCAGCGTGCTGCCGCTCGAAGACCAGCCGGCCTTCACGGCTTTTGCCCAGAGCCGCTATTTCGCCCAGTACCAGGCCGCCCTGGAAGGGAATGGCGGGCTTGCCCGCAACTACAGCTCGGCGGCGGATATTCTGCGCGTGCGCCTGCTGCATGCCCAGGGAGGCCTGTACATCGACGCCGACGACCGCCTGGTACTGTCAGCGGCCCCCGGCCCTGCCGGCCCCTTGCTTGCTCGTTTCTCCCTGATGACCACCGAGGACGGGTTGATCCTGGCCCCACCGGTCTCCAATGACCGCCTCGGGATGTACTTGAAGTACAACACCAGCATGATTGGCAGCCATGCCGGCAATCCGACGCTGGATGCGATTTCGGAAGAAATGCTCCAGCGCCATGCCGAGGATCCGGAGTTTTATCGGCATCGCCCTGATCACCGTCTCCAGCCGACAGAGTTCGATGCCTATGCCCGACGTCTCAACCGCCTGACCGGCCCCGGCGTGGTGAACGACGTGATTGACCGGCGCCTGCCCTGGCTGCGGCAATTGCGTGAGCTCTGCGTGCTGATCGTCGCACCCGTACGGGATGCGTCACGGGTGATTCGTCTCAAGGAACTGATCCACACCCTCAAGCAGCAAGCGCCGCTGGACCAGCTGATCGAGATGGGCCAGGCCAACAGCTGGACCACCACCTGACGAGCATTATCTACCGTTGCACGCCACGCTCAGGGTAGATCCTGTGGCTTTTCACACCCACGGAGACAGCCATGTCCAGCACACCCATCAACCCCGCTGGCGTACAGTATGTACGCGACCACCTTGCCAACATCCCCCGGCCCGACCGCGCCGCCGAACGCGCTATCGAGCAGTGGCTGTCGACACAAGGCGTCAAGCTGCCTCCCGACCGGATCGATGTCGTCACGCTGCACCTGCACCCTGACTCGGCCGCCGGTTACCAGGCTGCAGTGGCACAACGCGTGAGCCTGACACAAGCCCTGCTGATGAACTGGCAGGGCGAGTCCGACAACGATATTTTCGGCGCGCTGTTCAAGACACCCTGGGCCGGCACTCTTCCCGGGGACGGCCCGATCACGCTCGTCGACCGGCTTGATCCACAACCGCTGGGCCACACCGGGGCGTGGTACGAGGTGTTCAATGGCCTGTTCCGGCGCACCGAGCCGGCCCGCTACGACCACTCGACGCTGCTCGACCTCCGCGCAGAAGCACTGCAACGCCACATTGAAGCGCTGGACTTCCATGCCCGCTACACCGCTTCGCTCGACGCGTTCTGGCAGGCCCAGCTGGCCAATCATCGCCTTTGCTGCAAGCTCAACTTCATTGCCGCCTGCAACAAACAGGTCGGCGAAAACAGCCTCAGCGACGCCGCACGCAAACTGGCCTGGCGGGCAGCCGGGCTGACTCCCCGCGGCAGCGGCCTACGCCTGAGCACGCTGAGCATCTATGGCTATGCAGCCACCGACCTGCTCTACATCCACGACATCGACAGCGCACTCACCGTGCTGTATGTCCCGGGCAACAGTGCTCCGCTGCTGGAATTCGCCAGCGAAAACCTGTTGAAGGACTGGGTCGGCCAGCAGTGCAAGAGCCCCGCCAGGCGTCAGGCCCTCAAACAGCACTTCAGGCTGGCTGACGGCCCCCAGGGTATTGATTTCAGTGGCCTGGACACCGCGCTGGAAGGCCTGGGCGCCTACCCGCTCAACCACAGCCTGCCGCCGGAACATGGCTTTTTCAACGACGACGGTACCTGGCCCCCGCGCACCTATGTCAACTACCGGCCCGGCAAATACAACCCAAGGATCACCGGCGACCTGTTTCAGGCGCTGGCAGAGCGTCAGCGGCAGCGCACCTATGACGATGCCGACTTCATCATCACCAGCAACGGCGAAGTCACCAAGTCCAGGTGGGCCGGCTACCTCAACTGCACACTGAACCTGCTGGCACCGGTGACCTTCGTGGTACCGGGGCTGGCACCATTGTTGGCACTGGGCGGCATCGTCCAGCTCGGCCTTGGCTTGGACCAGGCGATCAATGGCAAAACCTTGAGGGACAAGAACGAAGGGATCGGCAACATCGCCTATGGCTTGTTCAATGCAGCACCACTGGCTGTGCACGCCGCGGCCAGCGGCGGCAAGCTGTTCAGCTTCAAGTCCGGTGAATTCGTGAGCCTGAGCCGTATCAATGAACAGTGGGGCTATCCCCTCAGCCCCATGGACGCGCCACGGCTGCCGGAACTGGACGGCGCGCCGTTCTTCGAAGCGGGTGACGCGCCCGCAGCACCGGTCGGGCCTCCCCAGCCCTACTATCCCGTAAGCCGCACTCTGGACTGGACCGCCAGGACTGAATCCATAAGTGGGTGGGAGGAAGTGGACGAGTACTCGATACAAGTCGACCTTGTCTACGATCTCGAGGCCGACCTCTTCATCAAAAAAGCCGACCTCAACAGCGTCAGCCCCACCTATTACCAATCGCGTGCAGACGAGCGTTTCCTCCAGCGTGTCAATCCCGATGCCCGCCCGGTTACCAACCAGATGCGCAGGGAAACGTTACGCGTCCTTGACGTTGACCTGTCGTTGCCGGTGCAAATCCCTGTGCGGCCGGGCAACCTGCGCCCCATCCCCAAGACCATTTCTTCTCTTTGGGTAGGCGACAAGACCCTCAGCCCGGCGCTGCTGGACAACCTTGCCAGGAACAGCGAGCGGCTGCAGCAAAGCGCGTATCGGTACCGGCTGTTTCTCTCCAACGCCAACCCCCAGGCGTATGCGCAAAACCTGCAGCTGTTACGCGCCAAGGCGCCGGGGCTGATCGTCGAAACGCTCGAGGAGCAGGCTTTTTTCAGGGCATTTCAAGAGAGCGAAAACTTCGCGCAGTACCAGGCTGCGATCGATGGCAATGGCGGGGTTGCCACCAATTACAGCTCAGCGTCTGACGTCTTGCGCTACCCGATGCTGTACGAGCAGGGTGGGCTGTACATGGACGTCGACGATGAACTGCTTGCGGCCGGGTCTACGCGCAGAACGTATCTGGGCGCCGACACCGCCGTGGTCGAACCTATCGACACCGTGGAGCTTGCAGCCACCGAGGAGGGCCTGTTGCTCCAGCCGCCGATCTGCAACCACCTGCTGGACATGCGGCACCAGTTCAACTCCAGCATGATCGGCAGTCATCCCGGCAACCCCACGCTGCGGGCGATCTCGCGAGAGATGCACCTGCGCTACCAAGCCGACCCGCACTTCTACAGCGCCAGGCCCAGCCGGCTGGACGATCCCGCGGCTTTCCACGACTACGCCAGCCGCTTGAGCCGACTGACCGGGCCAGCCTTGCTGACCGACATGGTCGACCGGCTGCTACCCGATCTGTATCGGATGCGGCAAATCGAAAAGATGATCAAGCTTCCCATGATCAATGGCCACAACTTCCTGGACATCGAGCAATGGCAGGTGGCCGAGCGCAGCCTCATGCCACTGCGCCGGATCGCAGCAGTAGGGAGCACGCAATCATGGGCCACGCACTGAACCTGCAAGGCGACCTGGCGGCCGCCAGTGTCACTGCGGCCGGTGCAGCTTGCTCATCAGCTCCGCCTCGGCCCGGGTAAGGCCGCAGGTCTGGCTGAGCTCGTCGACACTGGCGCCCATGCCCACCAGGCGGGCAGCCTGGGTGAACGAAAGGCTGTGGGGGTCGCGCTGCTCAAGCTGCAGGAGCTTGTCTGGCAACGGCGCGACCACCGCGCGCAGCTCGTACAGTGCTTCGCCCATGCGCACGCTGCCGTTCTGGTAGTCGTCCAGGCGCTTGGCCAGGTCCTTGATGCGCTGATCGCGCAGTGCATCGCCCTGGGCCTGCTCGGCGGCAAGCTCGCGCTGACGCTTGGCGTAGTTGAGAAAAAACCACACGCTCAATGCCCAGAGCAGCGCCAGGAAGATGACAGCAACCTCGAAGATCAACTCAGATGTTCTCCAGCTCGGACCACTCTTCCTCGGTCATCATCTTGTCGAGTTCGACCAGGATCAGCAATTCACCGTTCTTGTTGCACACGCCCTGGATGAACTTGGCCGATTCCTCGTTACCGACGTTCGGCGCGGTCTCGACTTCGGACTGACGCAGGTAGACCACTTCGGCGACGCTGTCGACCAGAATGCCCACGACCTGCTTGTCGGCTTCGATGATCACGATACGCGTGTTATCGGTCACTTCGGTCGGCATCAGGCCGAAACGCTGGCGGGTGTCGATCACCGTCACCACGTTGCCACGCAGGTTGATGATGCCCAGCACGTAGCTTGGCGCACCCGGTACCGGCGCGATCTCGGTGTAACGCAGCACTTCCTGCACTTGCATCACGTTGATGCCATAGGACTCATTGTCCAGACGGAAGGTGACCCATTGCAGGATCGGATCCTCGGAACCCTGTGCAGACGACTTTTTCATTCCCCAAACCCTCAAAATCCGCCTTGGGCGGTGTGTACTCTCATTTATGGTTCATGTGCATCTGCTTGACGGCGCCGCTGGCGATCAGCTCGGCCAGCTCGGCGACGTCGAGCAACGCGCACATGTGTTCGATTACGGTGCCGGCCAGCCAAGGGCGCTGGCCCCGTTGGCTACGCCATTTGATCTCGTTCGGGTCCAGGCGCAGCGAACGGCTGACCTGATGGACCGCCAGCCCCCACTCGTAGCCCTGCACCGAAATCACGTAGTGCAGTCCCTGGCGAAAATCGTCGCGGTAGCGGTCAGGCATGACCCAGCGCGCGGTATCCAGCACCTTCAGGTTGCCCGCTTGGCACGGCAGGATGCCGAGAAACCAGTCAGGCTGGCCAAACAACGGCGTCAGCTCCTGCCCGGCCAAGGTGTAGATCGAGCCCAGGCACACCAGTGGCACCGCCAAAGTCAGCCCGGCGACATCGAACAGCAGGCACTCGAACGGCTCCGCCGCCCAGGCCGGACGTCCGTCGACGGTGGTCGGCGGGACTGGCGTCGTAGGGCCGGCCGGCAGATGCAGGTCGACCAGGGGTTCGGCAGGTGCCTGCAGATCAAGCAATACCGGCACGCACGTCTGGGGGGCCACCTCGGCCTTCACCCCGCTCACCACGGGCTGGGCATCGCGGGCCTGCTCCTCGCGGACCGCGGCCTCGAATTCGACGGTCGGCACGAGATCTGCCTGAGCCGCGACGGCAGGCATGTCCAGGGGCGCTTCGAGTTCTTCGGTCGCCTCCTGCAACAAGCCATCGAGATAGGACTGCAGCGCCAGCTGGGGGCGCGTGGTCGTCTGCGTGGAACGTGTCATCAGGCCACCTGCAATGCGCTGTTGTATGTCAGCAGCTGTTTGAGCAGCGCCCGATAGGCAACCACGCCGCGGCTCTTGCTGTCGAACTGCGAAGGCGTGACCCCGGCACGGCTGGCATCGCGAAGGCGCGTATCCACTGGAATGAACCCCTGCCAGAGATGTTCCGGATAGCCGTCGCGCAGCACCTTCAAGGTACCCAGCGAGGCCTGGGTGCGCCGGTCGAAGAGCGTCGGCACGATGTGATAGGGCAAGGCCTGCTTGCGCGACCGGTTGACCATCGCCAAAGTACTGACCATCCGCTCCAGCCCCTTCACCGCCAGGTACTCGGTCTGCACGGGTATCACCAGTTGCTGGCTGGCCGCCAGGGCATTGACCATAAGCACGCCAAGCAGCGGCGGGCTGTCGATCAATGCGTAGTCGAAATCCTGCCACAGCTGCGCCAGACTCTTGGCGATCACCAGGCCCAACCCGCCTTGCCCGGAGGACTGGCGCTCGAGCACTGCCAGCGCCGTGCTCGACGGCAGCAGGGAAATCCGCTCATGGCTGGTTGGCAGCAACAGTTGCCCCGGCAGCCCTTCGGGCACCATTCCCATGTGCAGGAACAGGTCGTAGCAGCTGTGTTCCAGCGCATCGGGGTTATGCCCGAAGTAACTGGTCATGGACCCGTGCGGGTCGAGATCGACCACCACCACGCGCTTGCCCGCGTCGGCCAGCAGGCCGGCCAGGGCGATCGAAGTGGTGGTCTTGCCCACGCCACCTTTTTGATTGGCTACTGCCCAGACTCTCATCGTGTGTCGCTTCCTCCCGGCAAGGCCGCCTGCCCTGCCAGGACCGTATTTTAAAAAGTCGGTGACGGGGAATTGACGGGATTGCCCCCAGCCGTCGGTATGGCCGATGCAGGTGCAGTTTGTGTGCCAGCCCGCCTCAATGCCGCATCTGGCGTCGAATTCGCCGATCCCGAACTGGTCAGGCTGCGGCGCACTTCGAGGTTGCGAGAGATCACCAGCACGACCCGGCGGTTGCGCGCACGCCCCTCGGCAGTGTCGTTGCTGGTCACCGGCTGGTACTCGCCGTAACCGACTGAGGCCATGCGCCCCGGATCTACGCCATCCATTGCCAGCAGGCGAACGATGCTTGCCGCCCGAGCCGACGACAGCTCCCAGTTGGTGGGGTACTGGGAGGTTCGGATCGGCCGGTTATCGGTGAAACCTTCCACATGAACCGGATTGGCGAAAGGCTTGAGGATGTTCGCCACTTTTTCGATGATCGCGAACGCCATGTCGCTGGGCATCGCGTCACCGCTGCCGAACAACAGGGAAGAATTGAGCTCGATCTCTATCCACAACTCATTCCCGCGCACTGTCATCTGATCGGACTTGATCAAGTCGCCAAAAGCATCGCGGACATCGTCGGCGATGGTATTGAGCACATCGTTGCTGTTTTGCGCGAGGCCAGCGTCAAGCTCCTCACTGTCCTTGATCAACGGTTGCGCCGGCTTGACGCTCTGCGGCTGCTCCTCACCGACGGGAATCGGCTTCACGCTCCGCGCGGGGTCGTTGAACACCCCGAGCAGCGCCTCGGACACCACCTTGTACTTGCCCTCGTTGATCGAGGAAATCGAATACATGACCACGAAAAACGCGAACAGCAAGGTAATGAAGTCGGCATACGACACCAGCCAGCGTTCGTGGTTTTCGGGCTCTTCGACCTTGCGACGGCGGGCCATGCGTTACTCCATGAAGCCTTGCAGCTTCAGCTCGATAGAGCGCGGGTTTTCACCTTCGGCGATCGACAGCAGGCCTTCGAGCAGCATCTCGCGGTAGCGCGACTGGCGCATGGCGACGGCCTTGAGCTTGCTCGCCACCGGCAGCAGGATCAGGTTGGCGCTGGCCACGCCATAGATGGTCGCGACAAAGGCCACGGCAATGCCGCTGCCCAGCTGCGACGGATCGGCCAGGTTGCCCATCACGTGAATCAGGCCCATCACCGCGCCGATGATGCCGATGGTCGGCGCGTAGCCGCCCATGCTCTCGAACACCTTGGCCGCCTGGATATCACGGCTTTCCTGGGTGAGAAAGTCCACTTCGAGGATGCTGCGGATCGCCTCGGGCTCGGCGCCGTCGACCAGCAGCTGCAAGCCCTTGCGCGCGTAAGGGTCGGGCTCGGCATCGGCCACGCCTTCAAGGCCCAGCAGGCCTTCCTTGCGCGCCGTGAGGCTCCAGTTGACGACCCGGTCGATACCGCCGGCCAGGTCGACGCGCGGTGGGAAGAAGATCCAGATCACAATCTGCATGGCGCGCTTGAAGGCGCTCAGGGGAGATTGCAGCAGCGAAGCCGCGAGAGTACCGCCAAGCACGATCAGTGCCGCTGGGCCGTTGACCAGCGCCGAAATATGCCCGCCTTCGAGGAAGTTGCCGCCAATGATGGCGACAAAGGCGAGGATGATGCCGATCAGGCTCAGCACATCCATCAGACACATGCCTCCATCAGGTGCTTGCCGATCTCGTCCAGGCTGTACACCGCGTCGGCCAGATTGGCCTTGACGATCGCCATCGGCATGCCATAGATCACGCAGCTTGCCTCATCCTGGGCCCATACAGTGCTGCCGCCCTGCTTGAGCAGGCGCGCGCCTTCGCGCCCGTCGGCGCCCATGCCGGTGAGCACCACCGAGAGCACCTTGTCGCCATAGGACTTGGCCGCCGACCCAAAGGTGATGTCCACGCAGGGCTTGTAGTTGAGGCGCTCGTCACCGGGCAGGATTTTCACCGCGCCGCGGCCGTCGACCATCATCTGCTTGCCGCCCGGCGCCAGCAGGGCCATGCCTGGACGCAGCACATCACCGTCTTCGGCTTCCTTGACGCGGATACGGCAGAGCTTGTCGAGGCGTTCGGCGAAGGCCTTGGTGAAGGCCGCCGGCATGTGCTGGATCAGCACGATCGGCGCCGGGAAATTGGCCGGCAGCTGGGTGAGCACCCGCTGCAGGGCCACGGGGCCGCCGGTCGAGGTACCGATGGCCACCAGTTTGTAAGGCTTGCGCTTGGGCGCCGGCGAATGAGCATGCGCGGGCGTCGCGCTGCGGGCCGGGGCAATCGGCGTGCGCAGGGCGGCATTGCCGGCAAGGCTGCTCGCAGGTGCCGCCGGGGTCGCAGGCGCGACGGCCGCCGACGCGGCAACGCCGCCGAAGCGGCGATTGCTGCGCGACAGAGTGTGAACCTTTTCGCACAGCAATTGCTTGACCTTGTCCGGGTTGCGCGAGATGTCCTCGAAATTCTTCGGCAGGTAATCCACGGCACCGGCATCCAGCGCATCGAGCGTCACGCGCGCGCCTTCATGGGTGAGCGAGGAAAACATCAGCACAGGCGTTGGGCAGCGTTGCATGATGTGACGCACAGCGGTGATGCCATCCATCATGGGCATTTCGTAGTCCATGGTGATGACATCGGGCTTGAGCGCCAGGGTCTGGTCGATCGCTTCCTTGCCGTTGGTCGCGGTCCCCACCACCTGGATGGTCGGGTCTGCCGAGAGAATTTCCGAGACGCGCCGGCGGAAGAAACCGGAATCATCCACCACCAGGACCTTGACTGCCATAAACACTCCATTGGACGGCGCAACCGCCAGGTCGCGCCGCCGAAATCAAATACGCCGGGCGGCGTAACGCTTGAGCATGCTCGGTACATCGAGAATCAGCGCAATGCGCCCGTCACCGGTGATGGTGGCGCCCGACATGCCCGGGGTGCCCTGCAGCATCTTGCCCAGCGGCTTGATCACGACTTCTTCCTGGCCAACCAGCTGGTCGACGACAAAACCGATCCGCTGGGTGCCGACCGAGAGGATCACCACATGGCCTTCTCGCTGCTCCTCGTGGGCGGCGGACCGCACCAGCCAGCGCTTGAGGTAGAACAGCGGCAGGGCCTTGTCGCGCACGATCACCACTTCCTGGCCATCGACCACGTTGGTGCGCGACAGGTCGAGATGGAAGATCTCGTTGACGTTGACCAGGGGGAAGGCAAAGGCCTGGTTGCCCAGCATGACCATCAGGGTCGGCATGATCGCCAGGGTCAATGGCACCTTGATGACGATCTTCGAACCCTGGCCCTTGGCCGAGTAGATGTTGATCGAGCCATTGAGCTGGGAAATCTTGGTCTTGACCACGTCCATGCCGACACCGCGGCCCGACACGTCCGAGATCTCGGTCTTGGTCGAGAAGCCTGGGGCGAAGATCAGGTTGTAGCAGTCCGACTCGCTCAGGCGCTCGGCGGCGTCCTTGTCCATCAGGCCCTTTTCCACAGCCTTGGCACGCAGTACGTTGGGGTCCATGCCCTTGCCGTCGTCGGAGATCGACAGCAGGATATGGTCGCCCTCCTGCTCGGCCGACAGCACCACCTTGCCGCCGCGTGCCTTGCCTTCGGCCTCGCGCTCTTCAGGTGATTCGATGCCATGGTCCACGGCGTTGCGCACCAGGTGGACCAGCGGGTCGGCCAGGGCCTCCACGAGGTTCTTGTCCAGGTCGGTCTCTTCGCCGACCAGCTCCAGGTTGATTTCTTTCCTGAGCTGGCGGGCCAGGTCGCGGACCAGGCGGGGGAAGCGTCCGAAGACCTTCTTGATCGGTTGCATCCGCGTCTTCATGACGGCGGTCTGCAGGTCGGCGGTGACCACGTCCAGGTTCGACACGGCCTTGGACATGGCCTCGTCGCCGCTGTTCAGGCCCAGGCGCACCAGGCGGTTACGCACCAGTACCAGTTCGCCGACCATGTTCATGATTTCGTCCAGGCGCGCGGTATCGACCCGCACCGTGGTTTCCGCTTCGCTGACCGCAGGCTTTTCGCTGGCAGGCGCAGCGCCACGGGCCGGTACGGCAGGCTTGGCCACAGGGGCTGGCCTGGCCGGCGCGGCGGCTTGTGGCTTGGCGGCAGCGGCAGGCGCGGCGCTTGCCACGGCGCTGTCGGAAAACTTGCCCTTGCCATGCAGCTCATCGAGCAAGGCTTCGAATTCGTGCTCGCTGATGTGTTCGGCGGGCGTTTGGCTGTTGGCGACCGACGCGGCAGGCGCGCTGCTGGCTGCGGGCAGCGCATCGGCGGCAAAAGTGCCCTTGCCGTGCAACTGGTCGAGCAGTGCCTCGAATTCGTCATCGGTGATCTCGTCTCCGACAGGCGCTGCGGCGGGCGTCTTCTCGACGACAGGGCTGACGACTTCGGGCACGAACTGGCCCTTGCCGTGCAACTGGTCGAGCAGCGACTCGAACTCGGCATCGGTGATCTCGTCACTCGCGGTGGCGCCAGGCAGCTGGTTTTGCAGTTGCTCGGCAGCCTGGGCCTGGGCCTTGACCTCATCGAGCGAGTCGAGCAATTGCTCGAACTCGGTGTCGGTGATGTCATCGGTGGCGGCGGGCGCCTCGATGACCGGCGCCGCAGCCACAGGTGCGGCTGCGCCGGGCTCGGCAAGGCGCGCCAGGGCATCCAGCAGCTCGGGCGTGGCCGGTGTGACGGGACTGCGCTCGCGAACCTGGCCAAACATGCTGTTGACCGTGTCCAGGGCTTCCAGGACCACGTCCATCAGTTCCGCGTCCACGCGCCGCTCGCCCTTGCGCAGGATGTCGAACACGTTCTCGGCGATATGGCAGCACTCCACCAGCTCGTTGAGCTGGAGGAAGCCGGCGCCCCCTTTTACAGTGTGAAAACCGCGAAAGATCGCATTGAGCAGGTCGGCATCATCGGGTCGGCTTTCCAGCTCGACCAATTGCTCGGACAGTTGCTCAAGAATCTCGCCGGCTTCTACCAGGAAATCCTGAAGGATTTCTTCATCGGCGCCGAAACTCATCAAAGGTGCTCCCTAAAAACCAAGGCTGGACAGCAGATCGTCGACATCGTCCTGACCGGACACAACGTCTTCACGCTTATCGGCATGAATCTGCGGACCTTCACCCCGAGTCGGATGTATTTCTTGATCTTTTTCAGCACGCAGCTGCTCGTGGTCATGTTCGATACCGGCAAAACGGTCGACCTGACTGGCCATCAGCACGAGCTTGAGCAGATTGCTTTCCACATCGGTGACCAATTGCGTCACCCGCTTGATCACCTGGCCGGTCAGGTCTTGATAGTCCTGGGCCAGAAGAATGTCGTTGAGGTGCCCGGCGACCTTGCGGTTACCCTCCTCGCTGCGCGTCAGGAAACTGTCTACGCGCTTGGCCAGCTCACGAAACTCCGGCGCTGCAACCTCGCGGCGCATGAAGCGCTGCCAGTCGAGGCTCAATGACTGGGCCTCGGTCGCCAGCGAGTTGAGCACGGGCGTGCTGTCCTCTACCAGGTCCATGGTCCGGTTGGCCGCGCCCTCGGTGAGCTTGACCACATAGGACAGGCGCTCGGTGGCATCGGTGATCTGCGACACTTCCTCGGCCTGCGGCATGCGCGGGTCGATCTGGAAACTGACGATTGCACTGTGCAACTCGCGGGTAAGCTTGCCGACTTCCTGATACAGGCCACGATCGCGGGTCTGGTTGAGCTGATGAATCAGCTGCACCGCCTCGCCGAAGCGCCCCCGTTCAAGGCTCTCGACCAGTTCCTGGGCGTGTTTCTTCAGGGTTGATTCAAACTCCCCCAAAGACGATTGTGTTGACTCCATGACGCCCCCTGACGTGACTCAGCCGTTGACGCGTTCGAAGATCTTTTCGATCTTTTCTTTGAGTACTTGCGCGGTGAAAGGCTTGACCACGTAGCCGTTGACGCCGGCCTGGGCCGCTTCGATGATCTGATCGCGCTTGGCTTCGGCCGTGACCATCAGCACCGGCAGGTGCTTGAGGCGCTCGTCGGCGCGCACCTTGCGCAGCAGATCGATGCCGGACATGCCCGGCATGTTCCAGTCGGTCACGAGAAAGTCGAAGTGACCGCTTTCAAGCATCGGCAACGCGGTGGTGCCGTCGTCGGCTTCCTGGGTGTTGGTGAAGCCCAGGTCACGCAACAGGTTCTTGATGATCCGCCGCATCGTCGAGAAGTCGTCAACGATGAGGATTTTCATGTCTTTGTTCAATTAGACCTCCAAGCAGTCTTAAACGCGCTCAGCGCTGAGCGCGCGCTCAATCAATTCGGCACCACAAAAAAATACTGTGAACAGTCGGCTCAACGCGCTCGCCATTCTCCGAGGCGGCTGCGCAGGCGCGCGGCGCACTGGCTGTGCAACTGGCTGACACGCGATTCGCTGACCCCCAGCACCTCACCAATTTCCTTCAGGTTCAGCTCTTCGTCGTAGTACAGCGCCAGCACCAGGCGCTCGCGCTCGGGCAGGTTGGCGATGGCATCGGCCAGGGCTGCCTGGAAGCGCTCGTCTTCCAGGTCACGCGAGGGCTCGACCTGGGCGCTGGCGCCGTCCTCGTGCAGGCCTTCGTGCTCGCCGTCCTGCAACAGGTCGTCAAAGCTGAACAGACGGCTGCCCAGGGTATCGTTGAGAATCGCGTAGTAATCATCGAGACCCAACTGGAGTTCGGCCGCAACCTCGTGATCTTTAGCGTCACGGCCGGTTTTTGATTCAACGGCGCGAATTGCGTCACTGACCATGCGTGTATTGCGGTGTACCGAACGCGGCGCCCAGTCGCCCTTGCGCACCTCGTCAAGCATTGCCCCGCGAATGCGGATCCCGGCATAGGTCTCGAAACTGGCGCCCTTGCTGGCGTCGTATTTGTTGGCCACTTCCAGCAGGCCGATCATGCCGGCCTGGATCAGATCCTCGACCTGCACATTGGCAGGCAAGCGTGCCAGCAGGTGATAGGCGATCCGCTTGACCAGCGGTGCGTAGCGTTCGACCAGTTCGTACTGGGCGTCGCGCGAAGCCTTGGGATACATCTTGAAACCGCTCGCGTTCATAACACCGGTCCTGCACTGGTGGGCTGCACCAGGCGCTCGACAAAAAATTCCAAGTGGCCGCGCGGGTTGGCGGGCAATGGCCAGCTGTCTACCTTCTGCGCGATGGCCTTGAACGCCAATGCGCATTTGGAGCGGGGAAAGGCTTCATACACTGCCCGCTGCTTCTGTACCGCCTTGCGCACGCACTCGTCGTACGGCACGGCGCCCACGTATTGCAACGCGACGTCGAGGAAGCGGTCGGTGACCTTGGTCAGCTTCGCGAACAGGTTGCGTCCTTCCTGAGGACTCTGAGCCATGTTGGCCAGCACCCTGAATCGATTCATTCCGTAGTCACGGTTCAACAGCTTGATCAGCGCGTAGGCGTCGGTGATGGAGGTCGGCTCGTCGCAGACCACCAGCAGCACTTCCTGGGCAGCGCGCACAAAACTGACCACCGAGTCGCCGATACCGGCGGCGGTGTCGATCACCAGCACGTCGAGGTTGTCGCCAATCTCGCTGAAGGCCTGGATAAGGCCCGCGTGCTGCGCCGGCGCCAGATGCACCATGCTCTGGGTGCCCGAGGCGGCGGGCACGATGCGCACGCCACCGGGCCCCACCAGGAGCACGTCGCGCAACTCGCAGCGACCCTCGATCACATCGGCCAGCGTGCGCTTGGGCGTCAGCCCCAGCAACACGTCGACGTTCGCGAGCCCCAGGTCTGCGTCCAGCAGCATGACCCGACGGCCAAGCTCAGCCAGCGCCAGCGAGAGGTTCACTGACACGTTTGTCTTGCCGACCCCACCTTTACCACCGGTTACGGCAATCACCTGTACGGGATGCATGCTACCCATGTTGTCTTATTACCTTGTCTCGCTTGAACCCGGGCCACATGAGGGATTGCGCTGTGAATGCCAGGCATTTGCCAGGCAACCCCTTGATGTAGGTTGTTTGCAACATTATGACCCTCAACCTGCTCGCCTGCCTGGGTTGTGGTAGAGATCAGCGAACATGTCGGCCATGGCCTCCTCGCTGGGCTCTTCCTGCATCTGCACGCTGACCGCACGGCTCACCAGCTGGTGACGGCGCGGCAGGTGAAGATCGTCAGGAATCCGTGGTCCATCGGTCAGGTAGGCCACGGGCAGTTCATGACTGATGACCAGGCTCAGCACGTCGCCAAGGCTGCCTGTTTCATCGAGTTTGGACAGGATGCAACCGGCCAGGCCACAGCGCTTGTAGCTGTGGTAGGCCGCGGTCAGCACCTGCTTCTGGCTGGTGGTTGCCAGTACCAGGTAATTGCGCGACGCGATGCCACGCCCCGCCAGCGTTTCGAGTTGCATGCGCAGGGCCGGGTCGCTGGCCTGCAGGCCCGCGGTATCGATCAGCACCACCCGCTTGCGCAGCAGCGGCTCCAGCGCCTGGGCCAGGGACTGCCCCGGGTCGACGTGGGTCACCGACACACCGAGAATCCGGCCAAGGGTCTTGAGCTGCTCCTGGGCACCAATGCGGTAGCTGTCCATGCTCACCAGCGCCAGGTTCTGCGCGCCGTACTTGAGCACATAGCGGGCGGCCAGCTTGGCCAGGGTAGTGGTCTTGCCCATGCCGGCCGGGCCGACCAGGGCAATGACCCCGCCCTCCTCGATCGGCTCGACCTCGGGTACGTCGATCTTGCGCGCCAGGTGAGCCAGGAGCATTCGCCACATCTGGCGCGGCTCGCTGATACCGGCGGTGAGGTCAAGCAGCTCCCGGGCGATCGGGCCGGACAGCCCGATGCGCTGCAGGCGGCGCCAGAGGTTGGCCTGCTGCGGCTGGTTGCCCTGCAGCTGGCTCCAGGCCAGCGAACCGAGCTGCACTTCGAGCAGCTCGCGCAGGCCCGACAGCTCGGAGCGCATGGCATCGAACAGGCGCGGGTCGACCGGCGCTGGCGCGGCAGGCGCGGCCGGAACTTCAACGTGTGGCTCGATCAGCGGCTCGGACGCCGTCAGCGACTGGCCGGCGAACAGCTGGCGGTTGGCCTCTTCGCTCTCGCTGCGCCCTGACAGTTCTGCCTGGGCGGAGGCGATGCGCGACTGGGTCTTGCGCAGCTCGTCTTCAAGCTCGGCATTGGGGACCCGTGGAGCCAGCGCGGAGAGCTTGTAGTCCAGCGCCGCCGTCAGTTCGACACCGCCGGCGATGCGTCGGTTGCCGATGATGGCGGCATCGGAGCCCAGCTCATCCCGGACCAACTTCATGGCCTGACGCATATCGGCGGCGAAGAAACGCTTAACTTGCATGGTGCACTACCTCAGCCGTTGGGGCCCACAGTGGCGACGATGGTCACTTGCTTGTTGTCAGGTATTTCCTGATACGCCAAAACATGCAAGTTCGGTACAGCCAGGCGGCCAAATCGCGACAGCATCGCCCTGATCGGTCCTGCGACCAGGAGAATCGCCGGCTGCCCTTGCATCTCCTGACGCTGGGAAGCCTCGATCAGCGAGCGCTGAAGCTTTTCGGCCATGCTTGGCTCAAGAAGAACACCATCTTCCTGACCCTGCCCGGCCCTTTGCAGACTATTTAGCAAGATCTGTTCCAACCTTGGCTCCAGCGTGATCACAGGAAGCTCCGCCTCAATGCCGACAATGCTTTGCACGATGGCGCGACACAATCCGACACGCACCACCGCGACCAGCGCGGCGGTATCTTGACTCCGGCCGGCGTTGTTGGCGATAGCCTCGGCGATGCTTCTGATGTCACGTACTGGCACTTGCTCGGACAGGAGTGCCTGCAGCACCTTCAGCAGGCCCGACAAGGAAATGACGCCCGGCACCAGTTCTTCGGCCAGTTTCGGCGACGCCTTGGCGAGGACCTGCAGCAGCTGCTGGACTTCTTCGTGGCCGATGAGCTCGTGGCAGTGCTTGTACAGGATCTGGTTCAAGTGAGTGGCGACTACCGTGCTCGCATCGACCACCGTGTAGCCCAGTGACTGGGCCTGGCTGCGCTGGCCGACATCGATCCACACCGCTTCGAGGCCAAAGGCCGGGTCGCGCGCGGCGATGCCGTTGAGCGTGCCGAACACCTGACCCGGGTTGATCGCCAGCTCGCGGTCGGGGTAGATCTCGGCCTCGGCCAGGATGACCCCCATCAGCGTCAGGCGGTAGGCGCTCGGCGCCAGGTCGAGGTTGTCGCGGATATGCACCGTGGGCATCAGGAAGCCCAGGTCCTGGGAGAGCTTCTTGCGCACCCCCTTGATCCGCGCCAGCAGTTGCCCACCCTGGTTGCGGTCGACCAGCGGGATCAGCCGGTAGCCGACCTCCAGGCCGATCATGTCGATGGGCGTCACGTCGTCCCAGCCCAGCTCCTTGGTGTCGATCGCCCGCTGCGGCGAAGGCAGCAGGTCCTGCTGGCGTTGCACCTCCTGCTGGGCCTTGACCTTGTCCTGCTCCTGCTTTTTCCAGACCAGGTAGGCGCCGCCGCCAGCTAGCAGGCCGAGGCCGAGGAAGGCCACGTGCGGCATGCCCGGCACCAAGCCCATTACGATCATCAAGCCGGCGGACACTGCCAGCGCCTTGGGAGAGTGGAACATCTGCCGGTTGATCTGCTTGCCCATGTCTTCCGAGCCCGAAGCCCGGGTGACCATGATCGCCGCAGCAGTGGACAGCAGCAGTGATGGCAATTGCGCCACCAAACCGTCACCGATGGTCAGCAGGGCGTAGACCTTGCCCGCTTCACTGAACGGCATGCCGTGCTGCAGGATGCCGATCAGGATGCCGCCGATCAGGTTGATGAACAGGATCAGCAGACCGGCGATGGCGTCACCGCGCACGAACTTGCTGGCACCGTCCATGGAGCCGTAGAACTCGGCCTCGCCCGCCACCTCGGCACGGCGCGCCTTGGCCTGGGCCTGGTCGATCAGGCCGGCATTGAGGTCGGCGTCGATGGCCATCTGCTTGCCGGGCATGGCGTCGAGGGTGAAGCGTGCGCTCACTTCGGAAATACGCCCGGCACCCTTGGTCACCACCACGAAGTTGATGATCATGAGGATGGCGAACACCACGGCACCGACCACGTAGTTGCCACCGATCACTACCTCGCCAAAGGCCTGGATCACCTTGCCCGCAGCCTCGTGGCCCTCATGGCCGTGGAGCATCACGACGCGTGTGGAGGCAACGTTGAGCGCAAGGCGCAGCAGCGTCGCCACCAGCAGGATGGTCGGAAACGCGGCGAAGTCGAGTGGCCGCAACGCATACACGCAGACCAGCAGGACGACGATCGACAAGGCGATGTTGAAGGTAAAGAACACATCGAGCAGGAACGGTGGCACCGGCAACATCATCATTGCCAGCATCACCAGCAACAACAGCGGCACGCCCAGATTGCCCCGGCCGATACCGGCCAGGTTGCTACGGGCGCTGTTGATTAACTGCGTGCGATCCACCGAGAGTCCTCTTCAAGCAAACTTTTGACGCCTGAGCGGCGCCTGGCGGTCGTCTTTGCAAGAAGCTTTCCAACTTTGGCATGGAACCGCAAACAGGTATTCAGAAAGGGTAATCGAGCCTTTTGGCAGGCCTAGAGCGAACGTGTTACCTTCGCCGCCCTAACGCCAGCCACCCCGCTCGGAGGTCAATGTGCCCACTTCGCTCGACAGCTTCGTTGTCCCCGATAATCATCGCTACAAAACCGCAATGTCGTTCGTGGTGGAGGTATTGCGGCAAGGTATCCTGACTGGAGCCATCACGGAGGGCACGCCGCTGCGCCAGGAAGACCTGGCTGCGAAATTTGGTATGAGCCGAATGCCCATAAGAGACGCCATCCGACAGCTCGAGGCCGAAGGGCTGGTTGTTCATGAGCCACACAAGGGCGCGGCTGTTGCAACCATGACCATTGCAGACATCATCGAAATCTATGACATGCGCATCATGGCGGAGTGCACAGCGCTCAAGCTGGCATTCGAGAGCATTTCCGAAGAAGACCTCTCTCGTATGAACGATGCGATAAGCGCAATGGAGAATACAGATGACCCGCACAAACTCAGCGAGTTGAATCAGCAATTCCATGCATTGCTGTTCGGCAGAGTGGCACGTCCACGGCTACATTCGCTGATCAAGTCTCTCCACGACTCAGTTGACCGGCACTTGCGTTTCCTACTAACAAACCTCAATTACCACCAAAAATCTCAAAAAGATCATAGAGATATCGTTCAGGCTCTAAGATCGGGAGATCGTGAGGCCGCCGAGAAGCTTTTGGAGACACACTTGTCTCAAGGACGCGACGCGATCGTGTCTTTCCTGGACTCTCGAAACGCGCAACGCGGGTCGTAAGCGTTGATCAGTCTTCCATACTCACTGTAGAGCGCACGAGCTGGGCAACCAGTTTCTTCAGCGGGTAGCCCGAGAACTCGAACATTTTGGGGTACATGCTGATACTGGTGAAGCCTGGGAGCGTATTGACTTCGTTCAGGACCACAGACCCGTCCTCCCGAAGGAAGAAGTCGACCCTCGCAAGTCCTTCAAGACCTAGACACTCAAAGGCTTGCTTGGAAAGACGCTGCATTTCGCTTTTTATCTCTGCAGGCAAGCAACAAGGCACGCACAGACGCGCTCCGGCCTCATCCTCATATTTCGCCTTGTAATCGTAAAAGCGGTGCTTGCCAAGGGGAATGATCTCGCCCAGCTCCGAAGCGACCAGCTCACCGTTCACCTCTAGGATACCGCACTCGATTTCTCGACCGCAGACCTCGGCTTCCACAATGACTTTGATGTCGGACCTCGAAGCCTCTGTGAAGGCTCGCGTATATTCCTCTGCATTGGTCACACGCGACACGCCGATGGAAGAGCCGGAGGAAGCAGGCTTTACGAATACGACATGGCCAAGTGCCTGAACGACCGAGGACCAAGCCGGCATGGCCTGAGCAGCCATCCATGGCGTAACCGAGATACCGGCTTCTTTCAGCAACCGCTTGGTGAAATCCTTGTCCATCGACACCGCCGAGCCAAGTACACCAGAGCCCACGCACGGGATGCCGCACAAGGTAGCCAACCCCTGGATTGTTCCATCCTCCCCCCACCGACCGTGAAGAGCGGGAAACAGTACATCCACCTGGAATTTCTCGAGACCTGACTCTCCCCCGCAAAAACCCAGTGTTCGCTGGCCTGGGCTTATCGAAACAGCTGGCGCTGACGGATCCACGGTTTTGGAAAATAAGGCGCCACTGCCTTGGTATCGCCAAACACCGGCTCTATCGATGCCAATGCAGTGTACCTGGCAGCCCAGAGAGATAAGAGCGCCGTGAATTGCCTGCGCTGACTGCAAGGACACCTCATGCTCCGCACTCTGCCCCCCAAATAACAGCGCGATTACAAGCGGTCTCATATTCCGCCTCATTTTCGATTTTTGGCTATTGTATCCAATATCCATGGAATGACAAGATCGCGGTTGCCTGCCCTTTACGCTGTAAGCAGAGGAAGCCATCGTGGTTCTACTATCGAAAGGAAGCTCTACGCCACAAGTGCGAACCGGCCCAGATCGTGCGAAGGCACTCGCGCCAGCTATTCGCGCTATCGCGGTATCGGCACCCGACTGGATTGGTGGCAAAAAGTCAGGAAGCGCTTTCGACCGAATGGTTTTGACGCTCAACCAGCTCGACCCGGAGCTTATCGAGAACTAGCTATCACGCCGCAAATCCGGTGGAATCGGCAAATCTTCCTTCAGCGGCTCAGGCGGCTTGCCCTTGCCAGCCTGGTACTGGCGGATCTGGAACACATAGGCCAGTACCTGCGCCACGGCCAGGTACAAGCCGGCCGGGATTTCTTGCTCGAGCTCGGTGCTGTAGTAGATCGAACGCGCCAGCGCCGGGGACTCGAGGATCTGGATCTTGTGCTGCACGGCGATCTCGCGGATCTTCAGGGCAATGAAGTCGCTGCCCTTCGCCAGCAGCAGTGGCGCCGCGCCGCCTTTCTCGGGGTCGTATTTGAGCGCCACGGCGTAGTGGGTCGGGTTGGTGATGATCACGTCTGCCTCGGGAATCGCGGACATCATGCGCCGCTGCGACATCTCGCGCTGCAATTGGCGAATGCGCTGTTTCACCTCGGGACGGCCCTCGGAGTTCTTGTGCTCGTCGCGCACTTCCTGCTTGGTCATCTTCAACTTGTTGAACGACTGCCAGATCTGGAACGGCACGTCGGCGGCGGCAATCAACAGCAGTCCCGAGGCCATCCACAGGGTACTCCAGCCGACCACCTGCACACTGTGGATGATTGCCTGGTCCAGCGGTTCGTTGGCAATCGCCAGCAGCGCGTCACGGTCGGCGGACAGTACGAGCAGGGCCACCACCAGAATCACTACGAACTTGGCGATGGCCTTGAGCAATTCCGTGAGCGAGTTGAGCGAGAACATGCGCTTGATCCCGGCCAGCGGGTTCATGCGGCTGAATTTTGGCTGCAGCAGGCTGCCGGAAAACAGAAAGCCACCCAGGGCGATGGGGCCGATGAAGGCCACGATGAACAACAGCACCAGCACCGGCTGTACCGCCCAGATGGCCATCTTGCCAGCGGCAAGCAGGAACAGGCCCATCGAGCGCTCGTCGATCAGCACCTCGCGTGACAACGTGAAGTTGGTGCGCATCAGCTCCATCATGACTTCAGCCAGTGACCCGCCAAACCCCAGCAGGGCGCCAGCGCCAGCCAGGGTCACCAGCACCGTGTTGAGCTCCTTGGAACGGGCGATCTCGCCCTTCTCGCGCGAATCCTTGCGGCGCTTGTCGGTGGGGTCTTCTGTCTTGTCTTCGCCGCTCTCGCTTTCGGCCATGCTCAGCGCGCCCGTGCCAGCTCACGCAGCCACTGCAGCGATTCGCTGGCCAATGACTGGTAATGTGGAAGGATATCGGCCAGCGTCACCCAGAAGATGCCCATTCCGAGCACCAGGGTCAGCGGGAAGCCGATGGAGAAGATGTTCAGCTGTGGCGCGGCGCGGGTCATCACACCGAAGGCGATGTTGACCACCAGCAGCGCGGTGATCGCCGGCAATACCAGGAGCAGCGCGGCACCGAATACCCAGCCCACGCGCCCCGCCAGTTCCCAGAAGTGATTGACCAGCAGCCCGCCACCCACCGGCAGGGTGGTAAAGCTTTCAGTCAGTACTTCTATCACCACCAGGTGGCCGTTCATCAACAGGAACAGCACGCTTACCAGCATGGTCATGAATTGGCTGACCACGGCGGTGTTCACCCCGTTGGCCGGATCGACCATGGAGGCGAACGCCATGCCCATCTGGATGGCGACAATCTGACCGGCCACCACGAACGCCTGGAACAGCATCTGCATCGCCAGCCCGAACATCGAGCCAATGATGATCTGCTCGGCGCACATCATCAGCCCGCTCAGGCCTAGCGGGTTGAATTCGGGCATCGGCGGCAGGCCAGGGGTGATGACCACGGTGATCGCCAGGGCAAAATACAGGCGTACGCGGGCCGGCAGCATCTTGGTGCCAATGATCGGCATGGTCATCAACACCGCCGTCACCCGGAACAGCGGCAGCAGGAAGGTGGCCACCCAGGTGCCGATCTGCGTATCGGTCAGC
Source organism: Pseudomonas fluorescens (assembly GCF_902498185.1). Classification (GTDB taxonomy): domain Bacteria; phylum Pseudomonadota; class Gammaproteobacteria; order Pseudomonadales; family Pseudomonadaceae; genus Aquipseudomonas; species Aquipseudomonas fluorescens_BS. Next base: position 217,942 of record NZ_CABVIX010000004.1, read on the forward strand.
TCTAGCATGGCATCCTCAACCGATCAGCTGCGGAATGCTGCTGTACAGGCCGGTGATGTACTCCATGAACGTCTGCGTCAGCCAGGGTCCGGCGACGATCAGCGTGATCAGCATCACCAGCAGGCGCGGCAGAAAGCTCAAGGTCTGTTCGTTGATCTGCGTGGCGGCCTGGAACATCGCGACTACCAGGCCAACCAGCAGGCTCGGCACCACCAGCACGGCAACCATGAGCGTGGTCAGCCACAGGGCCTCACGGAACAGATCGACGGCGACTTCTGGGGTCATGGGTCTCTCCTCTAAAGCGTCAGACGCCGCCGAAACTGCCGGCCAGCGTACCCATGATCAGCGCCCAGCCATCGACCAGCACGAACAGCATGATCTTGAACGGCAGCGAGATGATCAGCGGTGACAGCATCATCATGCCCATGGCCATCAGCACGCTGGCGACCACCATGTCGATGATCAGGAACGGGATGAAGATCATGAAACCGATCTGGAACGCGGTCTTGAGCTCGGAGGTCACGAACGCCGGCACCAGGATGGTCAGCGGCGCCTGCTCGGGAGCGGCGATGTCGGTGCGTTTGGACAGACGCATGAACAGCTCCAGGTCGCTCTGGCGCGTCTGCGCAAGCATGAAGTCCTTGATCGGCACCTGGGCGCGGTCGAGCGCTTCCTGGGCAATGATCTGCTCGCTCAGGTAGGGCTGCAGGGCGTCCTTGTTCACCCGGTCGAACACCGGAGCCATGATGAACATGGTCAGGAACAGTGCCATGCCGGTGAGCAACTGGTTCGAGGGCGTCTGCTGCAGGCCCAGGGCCTGGCGCAGGATCGAGAAGACGATGATGATGCGGGTAAAGCTGGTCATCAGGATGACGAAGGCTGGAATGAAGCTCAGCGCCGTCATGATCAGCAGGATCTGCAGGCTGACCGAGTATTCCTGCTGGCCATTTGCCCCGTTGGACAGGGTAATGGCCGGGATCGACAGCGGATCCGCGGCCAGCGCCATTGGCGCCGCCATCAGCAGCGCCAGGGTCAACAGCATGCGCAACGCGCCCATCACGACTTGTCCTTATGGTCCTTGCCCATCAGCTCCATGAGCCGCAGGGCGAATTCGGGCGTGGCCTGGCGAGCGCTGGCGGGCACCTCCACAGGCTCGGCGAGCACATGCAATGCCTCGATGCTGCCCGGACTGTGGCCCAGCAGGATCTGCTCCTTGCCCACCTGAACCAGCAGCAAGCGGTCACGCGGGCCGATGGCGCGGCTGCCGACGATCTCGATCACCTGCCCGCCGCGCGGCGCGGCGCCCTGCACCCTGCGCAGCAGCCAGGCCAGGAAGAAGATGAGGCCGACGACCAGTCCCAACCCCAGCACCAGCTGCAATAGCTGTCCGCCCAGTCCGCCAGGGGTGGCAGTGCTGGCCGCCGGTGCAACGGCTGCCGCCGCAGCCGCTACCGCTTCACCGCTCAATACCAGGCCCAAGGCCAGAATGGCCCGCTTCACGACCTTCACTCAGCGCAGCTTCTTGATGCGTTCGCTGGGGCTGATCACGTCGGTCAGGCGGATGCCGAACTTCTCGTTGACCACCACCACCTCGCCATGGGCAATCAAGGTGCCGTTGACCAGCACGTCGAGCGGCTCGCCAGCCAGGCGGTCGAGCTCGATCACCGAGCCTTGGTTGAGCTGCAGCAGGTTGCGGATGTTGATTTCGGTACTGCCCACTTCCATGGAGATGTTCACCGGGATGTCCAGGATCACATCCAGGTTCGGGCCTTCGAGGCTGACGTGGCCGTTGGGCCGCGGCGAGCTTGCGAACTCTTCCATCGGCAGGCGGCCTGCGCCGGACTTGGCGCCATTGCCCGCATCGGCGGCGAGCAAGGCGTCGATGTCGGCCTGCCCGGCGTCGCCGGTTTCTTCCAGGGCCGCGGCCCATTCATCGGCCAGGGCCTGGTCCTCTGCGGAGGTAAAATCGTTCTGGTTAGCCATAATGTCCTCGACAGGCATTCAATTCGGAGGTTGCGACCGGTACGCGCTCAGCGGCGTTCGATCGGATCGATGATCTGCAGGGCCAGGTTGCCCTTGTGCGAGCCCAACCGGGCCTTGAACGACGGCACGCCGTTGGCACGCAGCACCAGGTGCTCGGGCAGCTCCACCGGGATAACGTCGCCTGGCTGCATGTTCAGGATGTCGCGCAGTTTCAACTGGCGTTTGGCGACGGTGGCGGTCATCGGCACGCTGACATCCAGCACGTCTTCGCGCAGGGCCTTGACCCAGCGCTCGTCCTGATCGTCCAGGTCGGACTGGAAACCGGCATCGAGCATCTCGCGCACCGGCTCGATCATCGAGTACGGCATGGTCACGTGCAGGTCGCCGCCGCCACCATCGAGCTCGATGTGGAACGTCGACACCACCACCGCCTCGCTTGGCCCGACGATGTTGGCCATGGCCGGATTGACCTCCGAGTTGATGTACTCGAAGTTGACCGGCATGATCGCCTGCCAGGCTTCCTTGAGATCGACAAAGGCCTGGTCCAGCACCATGCGCACCACGCGCAACTCGGTGGGAGTGAATTCCCGCCCCTCGATCTTGGCGTGACGGCCGTCGCCACCAAAGAAGTTGTCCACCAGCTTGAACACCAGCTTGGCGTCGAGGATGAACAGCGAGGTCCCGCGCAGCGGCTTGACCTTCACCAGGTTGAGGCTGGTCGGGACGTACAGCGAGTGTATGTACTCGCCAAACTTCATGACCTGCACGCCACCTACCGCCACGTCGGCGGAGCGGCGCAACAGGTTGAACATGCTGACGCGGGTGTAGCGCGCGAACCGCTCGTTGATCATCTCGAGGGTCGGCATGCGACCGCGGACGATCCGGTCCTGACTGGTCAGGTCATAGCTCTTGACGCCGCCAGGTTCGCTGGCGCTCTCGGTTTGTACCAGACCGTCATCCACGCCATGCAAGAGGGCGTCGATCTCATCCTGGGACAGCAGGTCCTGCACGGCCATCGGTGGCTCCTACTGCAATACGAAATTGGTGAACAGCAGCTGGTCAACGACCGGCTTGCCGACTTCTTTCTGCGCCACTTCCTGAACCACCGCGGTGGCTTTCTGGCGGAGCATTTCCTGGCCCACCGAACTGCCGGCGAGGGTATCGAACCCCTGCCCGGAGAACATCATCACCAGGTTGTTGCGGATCACCGGCATGTGCACTTTCAGCGCATCCAGCGCCACCTGGTCACGGCCTTGCAAGGTAATGCTGACCTGCATGTAGCGCTGACGGCCGTTCTGGTTGAAGTTGACGACGAACGCGGGCGTCAACGGCTCGTAGATAGCCGACGCCTTGACGTTGGAGGCTGCTTCGTCCGCCGCGGGTTCGCTGTCGGACTTGTGCATGATGAACCAGGTAGCGCCCACCGACAGACCGACGGCCAGCAGCAATGCCACTACCCCCATCACGATGAGCTTGAGTTTGCCTTTAGCGGCGGGGTCTTTCACTGCGTCGCTCTTCGCCATGCCAATAATCCGTCATCCATCGAGGTTTCATAGGAGATGACAGGGCTTGAGCAAGTGTTATGCCAGATCGGGGGCGAACCAGACGAGATGGCCGCCCCCGCCCGGTCAGGCGTAGTAGTCGACGGCGCTGGAGCCGATGACCACTTGGCGTTCCAGGGGCCTGGCGGCTTCGGCGCCCTCGGCGCTGCCGCCCTCCTGCGCCGCCCGGCGTGCAGCCACGCCGCTCAGTTGCGATCCTTCCTGCTGGCCTTGTTGTTGCTGCCCACGGGACTGGTCGGCGACGTTGACGTCAGGCTGCGCCAGCCCTTGTTGTGCGAACAGTTCACGCAGGCGCTGTACCTGGCCTTCAAGGGTATCGCGCACGCCGACGTGGCCGCTGATGAAGGTGACCTGGGTCTGCTGGTCCGCCGCGACGTTGACGCGAATGTCCAGGCGACCGAGTTCGGCGGGTTCCAGCTGAATCTCCGCCGACTTGAGGTTCTGGCTCGACAGGTACATCACTCGATTGACCAAGCCCTCGGTCCAGCCGCTCTGGGTCATGGTCAGCGGCTGCTGCATGACGCTGGCCGAAGGCGCCACGTGGGCGGTCTTGGGCGTCGCGGCCTGGGTGAGCGCGGCAAGGCGATCGGCAAAGTCATCGACGCGGGTGTCGCTGGCTGCACCCTTGAGATCCTTCAGACCGTCGTCGAGCAAGCCCGAAAACGCATTGTCGCCAGCTTCGCCCTCCTCGCCCTCGCCGTCGGAAAGCTGCAGCAGGCTCGCCAAGGTATTGACGGCAGGCTGCCCTTGGCCCGCTTCGAGCTCGGCATCCTTGGCATGTGCGGACGTGGTGCCCTGGGCCTGGGCGCTTTGTTCCAGGGCCAGGCGCAAGGTAGGCAGGCCTTCCAGGGGGTCAGCCTGCGGATCGAACGCGGCCAGCGCCGCGGCGTCCTCCTCGCCGCTGGCCGCTGCGGCCTGCTGCTGGAGCATCGGCGTGAGAGTCTGGGCCTGGGCCTGGATCAACTGAGCGCCAGGCGGGGCGTCGGTAAGCTGCCCGGCCACCAGGCTTGAATCTCGTACCGTCGAATCCGCGGCGTCGTCTGCAGCCTCGTCGGCCGCTGGCAAGTTCTTGCCGTCACCGGCAACCGGGTCGGCGGCGTCGGCCCGCGGCTTGCCGCTGTCTGCCGGATCGACCCGAACCTTGGGCTTGGCCGAGGCGACCTGGTCATCGCGGCCTTGGCGCGCCATGACCTGGTCGAAGCCCGCGCCCCTGCCGCTCAACGCCTGCTGAGTCTTGTCCGCAAGGTTGGCGGCCGTGCGCGCCGAGGCGCCGAGGGCACTCGCTTGCAACAGTGGATTGGATGCAACAGGCATTGAAAAGGTCTCCGCGCCAGAAGGCTGTACTCGTCTGGGCAAAGAACAGGCAAGACTCGCGCCAGGTCTGCACGCTAATTGGCAGAAACCCGGTGTTGCTCATCTCGATAGAAACGCTGAACTTCGACGTACTCCTGATCGATACGGTTGATCAGGTCCTCGATGCCGTACAGCGGCTGCTGCCGGACACGCTCTTCGAGCAGGCTGCACAACGATGCCAGCCCTACCGCGCCCATGTTGCTGCTGCTGCCCTTGAAGCTGTGTGCCGCCAGTCCAAGCTCATGGGCATCCTTGGCGCCGTGCAACTGGTCAAGCCGCTTCTCTGAGTCGTCAAGAAAGGTTTCGAGCAGTTGCAGGTAGCCATCTTCCATGACCTCCCGCAGGTCGCTCAGGACCTTGTGATCGATATGATTCTCGGACACTTGTTCACTCCTTGATCAAGCTGGATTATGCCTGAGCCACCCAGGCGAACTCCACTCGCGCACAACGCCCGTCATCCAGCCAATGGGCACGTTGACTCAAGCGCTTTACCAGGTTCAGGCCGCGGCCGCTGAAACCCTGCGGCCCAGCCGCCCGCGACAGTACCTCGGGCACGTCAAAACCGCTGCCGCTGTCGCGCACCTCGATACTCAGACGCCCACCGCCCTCATGCGGTTCAACCTTGAGCTCGATACAGATGAATCCGCCGTGCTGCCGGTCAAGTCGCCGGTCGCGCTCCTGGTAGTACGACGCAAATCCTGCGGCATCGCGCTTGAGTCCGGAATCCAGGCCCAGCACGCCATGTTCCAGGGCATTGGAATAAAGCTCGGCGAGCACGCTGTGGAGGGCCCCGCTGAGGGGCCGCAACCCCTCAACACCCAGGAGCACTTGCAGCAGATGCGGCACCGGATTGAAGCGTTTCAGGCTGTCGCCTCGCAATTCCAGGCGCATCGACCAGTCCAGCGGGCAGTGCGGTCTGTTGTCAGGGTAGACCATGGGCGGCGTCGCGAACTGCTCGGGAACCAGCATGCCGACGTCCAGCAGGCTGATATCGTCGCGGGCCTGGCCACCGAAGCGCTCCAGCGCCTGCATGACTTCGCTGAACAGCTGCTCGGGATCGCGGTTGGCGGCAAGCACCGCGTGCAGCCGCTCGACACCGAACAGCTGCTCGCGTGCATCGCGGGTATCGACCACCCCGTCCGAGAGCAGAAACAGTCGTTCGCCCGCACCCATCGGCAACACATCGGTGCTGTCATCGAATCGCTCAGGGGCCAGGATGCCCAGCGGCAAGTGGCGCGAGACGAGCGGCGCCAGCGGCCGCCCGTCCGCGGACAAGCGATAGCCGTCGGGCATCCCGCCATTCCAGAACTCGACCATGCCGCGTTGCACGTCCAGCTTGAGCAGCAGCGCGCAGCAGAACATGTCGACCGGCAGGATGTGCTTGAGCTTGGTGTTCATCTCGCGCAGGGTTTGCGCCAGGCCGAAGCCCTTGGCGGTCATGCCGTAGAACACATCGGCCAGGGGCATGGCGCCCACCGCCGCCGGCAAGCCGTGGCCAGTGAAGTCACCCAGCAGCACATGCATGTCACCGGACGGCGTAAAGGCCGCCAGCAGCAGGTCGCCGTTGAACAGCGCATAGGGTGACTGCAGGTAGCGGATGTTTGGCGCCGCCAGGCAGCCGGCATGCGCCACTTTGTCGAACACCGCCTTGGCCACGCGTTGCTCGTTGAGCAGATGCTGATGGTGGCGGGCGATCTGGTCGCGCTGCTGCAGTACCGTTTCCTGCAGACGGCGCAAGCGGTCCATGGACCGGATCCTGGCGGCCAGGATGACCGGGCTGTAGGGCTTGGCCATGAAGTCGTCGCCGGCTTCGAGGCAGCGCACCAGACCGTCCTCTTCGTTCAGCGAGGTGAGGAAGATGATCGGCACCAGGACCTCGCCCGCGAGGCCCTTGATCTGCCGCGCGGCCTCGAAACCGTCCATGACCGGCATGAGCGCGTCGAGCAGGACCAGTTGCGGGCGCATTTCATTGAACAGCGCCACGGCCTCGGCACCGTCTTGCGCGGTGTAGACACTATGGCCCAGGCGCCGGACGATCTGCGCCAGCAGCAGGCGATCGGCCGCACCGTCCTCGGCGATCAGGACGCGCAGCGCGGCGGTGTCAGCCATGGCGGCGCTCAACTGATATCGAACAGCTTGTCGAAGTTGGAGATGGCGAGGATCTTGCGCACGTCCGAACTGGTGTTGACCACCTGCACCTCGGCGCCGTCGCCGCCAACATGGTCACGCAACAGCAGAAGCATGCCCAGGGCGGAACTGTCCAGGTAGGTGGCGTCCTTGAGATCGACGATGACTTTTTCCGGCTTGGGATGCTGACGCTCGTAGGCCTGCCTGAATTCCTGATGCTTGCCGAAATCGAAACGGCCTTTGATCCTGATCGTCAATCTGTTCCCGTCCGGGGAAAAAACGGATTCGACAGCCATGCGAGTTATCCCTTCAAAGATGGCGTGAAGAGAAAGGTTTAGCAGTGAAATAGCGGTGCGGCAAGGTGAGGTGCATGAGAGCGCGTGATCCGTCGGGACCGCGTTCGTCAATCCACGGTATGCCGTGGCAGGCGCTGTGACAGCTCGTCGAGCAGGCGCTGCTCGCGCTTGTCTTCGGCGCGGCGCGCTTCATCGAGATAACGCTGTACCAGCTTGCGCAGGCCCTCGACGCGGGCATAGGCCTGCTGCCAGGTCCCGCGGGCGTTGGCGAGGTTGTTCTGGTGCCACACCAGGCTCTGGCGCTGCTGGGTCATGGCGGTTTCAAGCTGGCCAAGAAACCGTTGGTAGTTGACCAGCCAGCTACCGTTGACGCCCTGCCCGCCGCGGTTGATCCACTGCTGCTGGTAGTCCTCGCGAAAACGCTCGAGCTCGGTGAGCTTGGCCTGGGCCTGGCTGGCCTGCTGCTGGAAATGCCCCAGGCGCTGCGCCGCCTTGCGCTCGGCTTCTTCGGCCATGTCGACCACCGGCGCCAGGCGCGCTCCTCGGCTGAGTTCGGCCATGGTCTATCAGTTGCCCGCCGGCGGCGCGAAGACGCCCGCCAGCTGCCCACGGCTCTGCTCGAGACTGACATTATCGTCAAGCGTCTGGCGCAGGTAGCCGACCAGCTTGGGCTGCAGGGCGATGGCGAGGTCGGTCTCCGGATCGCCACCGGGCACATAGGCACCCACGCTGATCAGGTCACGGCTCTGCGAAAGGCGCGACCACAGCTGCTTGAATTTCTGCGCCTGGCGCAGATGCTCAGGGCTCACCACCTGGGGCATGACCCGGCTGATCGAAGCCTCGATGTCGATGGCCGGGTAATGCCCCTCTTCGGCCAGGCGGCGCGACAGCACGAAGTGCCCGTCGAGCACGCCACGCGCCGAGTCGGCGATCGGGTCCTGCTGGTCATCGCCTTCGGACAGCACGGTATAGAACGCAGTGATCGAGCCCCCGCCCTTCTCGCCATTACCTGCGCGCTCCACCAGCTTGGGCAGCTTGGCAAAGACTGAAGGCGGATAACCGCGGGTGGCCGGCGGCTCGCCAATGGCCAGGGCGATCTCGCGCTGAGCCTGGGCGAAACGGGTGAGCGAATCCATCAGCAGCAGGACATTCTTGCCCTTGTCGCGAAAATACTCGGCGATCCGCGTGCAGTACATGGCCGCGCGCAAACGCATCAGCGGCGCATCATCGGCGGGCGACGCGACCACCACCGAACGCTTGAGGCCTTCTTCGCCGAGGATGTGCTCGATGAACTCCTTGACCTCCCGGCCACGCTCGCCGATCAGGCCGACGACGATGATTTCGGCCTCGGTGAAACGCGTCATCATGCCCAGCAGGACCGACTTGCCCACGCCAGTACCGGCAAACAGGCCCAGCCGCTGGCCACGGCCCACCGTCAGCAGGCCGTTGATGCTGCGAATGCCTACGTCCAGGGGCTGGCTGATCGGATCTCGATTGAGCGGGTTGATCACCGGGCCATCCATCGGCACCCAGTCTTCTGCCTTCATGCCGCCCTTGCCATCCAGCGCGCGGCCAGCGCCGTCCAGCACCCGGCCAAGCATACTCATGCCCATGGGCAGCCGGTTGCTGTCGTCGAGCGGCACCACCCGCGCACCGGGTGCGATGCCGGCGACACTGCCGACTGGCATGAGGAACACCTTGCTCCCGGAAAAGCCCATCACCTCAGCCTCTACGCGCACCGGGTGGTAGCTGTCATCGTTGATGACCAAGCAGCGGCTGCCTATCGCGGCGCGCAGGCCCTCGGCTTCGAGGGTAAGGCCGACCATGCGCAGCAGGCGTCCTTCCACCACAGGTTGCCCGGGCAGGTCCACTACCCCGGCGTAGGCGCCCAGGCGCTTGGCGAAACTGGTGCGGTCAAGGCGCATCGGGGTTGTCCAGGTCTACCGAAAGGTCAGGCGCGGCCGGGTGCAGCGCCTGGTCATGCAATTGGTCGAACAATTGCGCCAGGCCTTTCTCGATACGCGTCTCGATGGTGGCGTCGATGCGGCTGTGGGCCGTTTCGATGCGGCAGCCGCCGGGCAGCAGCGCTTCGTCTTCGAGCAGTTTCCAGTTTTCTTCGTGGCGCTCGCGTAGGGCCTTGGCCAGCTCGAAATCCTGGGGATTGAGGTGAATGCGGATGTTCTCGGCGCCCATGGGCAGCAGCTTGAGCGCTTCACGCAGCACATGGGTGATCTGGCTGGAATCGGCACGCAGCTCGCGCCCGATCACCTGGCGGGTGACGTGCCCGACCAGGCTGATCATGGCTTTCTCGATCTGGGTATCCTGCTCGGCGATCGGTTCCAACAGGTGGCCCATCAGCTGTTCGAGGCTGGCGAGCTTGGCGGCCAGCGCGGCTTCGGCCTCCTGGCGGACCTTGAGCTGAGTGCTGTGAAAACCCTCGCGCTCGCCGGTGGCGAAGCCTTCGTTGTAGGCTTCCTGGCGGATGCTCTCGAGTTCCTCGAGGGTCAGCGGCTGGACGTCTTCCAGCGGCACTTCCTCGATTTCCTCCTCGATGACTTCAGGCTCGGGTTCGGGCTCGGGCTCTGGCTGCGGGTCGAAGCTGGGCAAGGCCCAGACATCGAGGCCTTCCAGGTCACGGGCACGGATCAGGTCGCTGGGACGTTCTGTGGACATATCTCTGTACTACTCCTGAACCGTTTGGCCGCTCCTGCAGTTAAATCATTTCCTCGCCGCCCTTGCCGCCGAGCACGATCTCGCCGGCTTCGGCCATGCGGCGGGCAATGGTGAGGATCTCCTTCTGCGCGGTCTCGACGTCGCTCACGCGGACCGGGCCCTTGGCTTCCAGGTCGTCGCGCAACAGCTCCGAGGCACGCTTGGACATGTTCTTCAAGACCTTGTCCTTGACCTTCTCGTCCGCGCCCTTGAGCGCTACCACCAGCACGTCCGAGGACACCTCGCGCATCAGCGCCTGGATTCCGCGGTCATCCACGTCGGCAAGGTTGTTGAAGACAAACATCAGGTCTTCGATCTGCTCGGACAAGTCGCCATCGACCTCGCGGATCGAATCCATCAGCTGGCCTTCGACCGAGCTGTCGAGGAAGTTCATGATGTCGGCTGCCCGCTTGATCCCGCCCAACGTAGTCCGCGCGGCATTGGAGTTGCCAGAGAACTGCTTCTCGAGAATCTGGTTCAGCTCCTTGAGCGCCGCCGGCTGCACGGTATTGAGCGAGGAGACGCGCAGGATGATGTCCAGGCGCACCTTGTGGTCGAAATTGCTCAGCACTTCGCCGGCCTGGTCAGGATCGAGATAGGCGACGACGATGGCCTGGATCTGTGGATGCTCGAAGCGGATGACGTCAGCCACGGCACGCGGCTCCATCCACTTGAGGCTGTCCAGGCCACTGGTGTTGCCGCCCAGCAGGATGCGGTCGATCAGGCCGTTGGCCTTGTCCTCACCCAGGGCCTGGTTGAGCATCTTGCGGATGTAACCGTCCGAGCCCACGCCAAGGCTGGTCTGCTCGCCGACGACTTCGACGAACTCGCTCATCACCTGCTCGACCTGCTCGCGATGGATGGTGCCCATCTGCGCCATGGCAACGCCGACCCGCTGCACTTCCTTCGGGCCCATGTGCCGCAATACCTGGGCGGCGTCGGTCTCGCCCAGGGACAGCAGGAGGATGGCCGCCTTGTCGACGCGGGTCAGTTTGGCGGTAACGGCTCGGTTATCACTCATCGGCGTTGATCCACTCTTTGACGACCTGGGCTACGCGGCCCGGGTCTTCGGCCACCAGGCCCTTGATTGCGTTCAACTGCGCCTCGTAACCCTCGGTCGGGCTTGGCAACAGAATGCTTTGCGGGCCACCGAGGCTGACGCGGTCGTTGGCCATTTCGCCATCCATACCGATCATCCCGCCCAATTCCATGTCGCTGTCGCTGGCAGCAGCCTGCTTGCCACCACCGGTGATGTTGTTGAGCACCGGGCGCAGCACGCCGAACACCAGCACCAGGATGAACAGCACGCCCAGCACTTGCTTGACGATGTCCCAGAACCAAGGCTGCGAATAGAACGGGATCTCGGCAATCACCTCGCCACGGTCGGCAGCGAACGGCACGTTGATCACGCTGACGCTGTCACCACGGCTGGCATCGAAGCCCACGGCGTCCTGCACCAGACGGGTGAAGCGCGTCAGGTCCTCGGCCGTCCAGGGCGCGCGGGTCGCTTCGCCGGTCGCGGCGTCGAGCTTGACCTGATCGTCCACCACTACCGCCACCGACAGGCGGGTCAGGCGACCTTGCTGCTGGCGGGTATGGCTGATGGAGCGGTCCAGCTCGAAGTTCTTGGTCGACTGCTGGCGCTTGTCGGCCGGGTACGGTGCAAGCATGGGCTGGCCGGTAGCCGGGTCCATGATCTGCTGACCATTGGCGTCGAGCAGCGGTTGGCCTGGCTGGATCGCACCTGCTGCGCCGGCGGTGCCACCGGTGGTCTGCGGTGCGCTCGCGGGGCCTGGCGGCTGGTTGCTCAGCGCACCGGGCACGCCCTGCGGACCCTGGCTGCTGGTGCGCTGTTCTTCGACCGACTGCTCGCTGCGCAGTGCTGGCTGGTCCGGGTTGAACTGTTCGGAGGTGGACTCGACGGCGCTGAAATCGACATCGGCCGACACTTCGGCCTTGTAGCGGTCATTGCCCAACACCGGTTGCAGGATGTTGTGCACACGCTGGGTAAGCATGCCTTCCATGCGGCGGCTGTAGTCGAACTGCTTGCCAGCCATGGTCAGCTCGGTGTTCTGGATCTGCTCGGACAGCAGGTTGCCCTTCTGGTCGACCACGGTGACCTGAGACTTGTCGAGCTCGGGAACGCTGGCGGCGACCAGGTTGACGATGGCGGCCACCTGACCGGCCTCGAGGGTTCGGCCGGCGTACATTTCCACCAGCACCGAGGCGCTCGGCTTGCGCTCATCGCGCACAAACACCGAGCTTTTCGGGATGGCAAGGTGCACGCGAGCGCCCTTGACGTTGTTCAGGCTCGACACAGTACGCGCCAGCTCGCCTTCAAGGCCACGGCGATAGCGGGTCGCTTCCATGAACTGGCTGGTACCCAGGCCCTGCTCCTTGTCGAGGATCTCGAAGCCAACGTTGCCATCGCTCGGCGCCACGCCCGCAGCGGCCAGCTTGAGGCGCGCACGGGACAGATCGTCGGCCTTGACCAGCAGCGCGCCGGAGTTGGGTTCCACGTTGTAGGCAATGTCGGCAGCAGCCAGGGTATCCATGATCTGCTTGGTGTCCATGCCCGACAGGCTGCCGTACAGCGGCCGGTAGTCTGGCTGCTGGGACCACAGCACCACAGCGAAGCCGATGGCCACGCTCGCGGCCAGGCCGACCAGCAGGGCAACCTGGCGCAGCACGGGCATGCGCGAGATGTTTTCCAGGAACGACATGCCAAACAGGGGCGGCTTGCCACCTGGCGGGCTGCTCTTGGCGGGCATGTTGTCGGAGACTGCTTCGGCCATGACTTACTTTGTCCTCAAACCGGCATCTGCAAGATGTCTTGGTACGCTTGGACCACTTTGTTGCGCACTTGAGTCAGCGCCTGCATCGACACCGAGGCTTTTTGCGAAGCGATCATCACGTCAGTGAGGTCGACACCGCTCTTGCCAATCTCAAAGGCGCTTGCCAGCTGCGAGGAAGCCTGCTGGGTGTCACTGACTTTGTTGATGGCCTGCCCGAACAGATCGGCAAAACTGTTCGAACCCACTTCGGGTGCGGCAGATGCCTTGGGCAGCGACATGGCATCGGCCTGCATGGCCCGCATGTCCAACATCAATCGATTGAATTCAACACCTTGGCTCATGGACTCTTCTCTCCGGGGGCCGCATTTTTTTGACACTACACAGCGGCTAGCCAGGAACTAGCAACAAGAGTGCCAGCCCGGCTCATAGCGATATTAAAAGGAATTGGCGGGCATCAGCCGTAGAGGCTGGCCTCGACGTCAAAGCCCGCATCACGCATCTGCGCCAGCTTGTAGCGCAGGGTGCGGGGACTGATACCCAGACGCTCGGCGGCTTCCTTGCGGCGGCCGCGCTCGGCGCGCAGGGTGTCGATGATCATCTGGAATTCGTGACGCCGCAGATCGTCGCCGAGGCCACCGGCCACGTCGGCGTCATCGATTGGCGCAGGCGTTGAGCTTGGCTGCGGCGCAGGGGGCGACAAGGGGATGACGCCTGCCAGACAGAAATCCGCCGCCTCGATCACCCCGCCCTGCTGCAGGATCAATGCGCGTTGAAGCGCGTTGTCGAGTTCGCGCACGTTCCCCGGCCAGGCATGACCTTGCAGGCAGGCGCGCGCGGCGTCGGAAAGGCAAACCTGTACATGCTTCATCTTGCGCGCGTGGCGCGCCAGAAGACGCTCGGCCAGCGGCAGGATATCGGCGCTGCGCTCACGCAGGGGCCGCCAGGACAGCGGGAATACCGAAAGCCGGTAGAACAGGTCTTCACGAAAACGTCCCGCCGCCACTTCACCGGTCAGGTCACGGTTGGTGGTGGCGAGCACGCGGATATCCAGGGTGATCGGCTTGCGCCCACCGACCCGCTCCACTTCGCGCTCCTGCAACACCCGCAGCAGCTTGGCCTGCAGCCCCAGGGGCATCTCGGAAATCTCGTCGAGCAGCAAGGTGCCGCCATTGGCCTGTTCGAACTTGCCCGCCTGGGCGGCGATGGCACCGGTGAACGCGCCTTTCTCGTGGCCGAACAACGTGGCCTCGAGCATGTTGTCGGGAATCGCCGCGCAGTTGATCGCCACGAAGGGCTGCGCCGCACGAGGCGATTGCTGGTGAATGTAGCGGGCCAGCACTTCCTTACCGGTGCCGGACTCGCCGGAAATCAGCACGGTCGAATCGCTGCGCGCCACGCGCGCGGCCAGCTCCAGCAACTGTCGGCTGGCAGGCTCACTGGCCACCGGGCCCTCGTCGCCGGCTGTCGGCAAGCGGCCGGCGGCATGCCGGTCCACCAGTGACAGCAAGGCTTTGGGCTCGAATGGCTTGACCAGATAATCCACCGCGCCCTGGCGCATGGCCTCGACGGCGCGCTCGACCGCAGCATGAGCGGTCATCAGCAGTACCGGCAGCTGGGGCTGACGCTGGCGCAGCCGGGCAAGCAACTGATGCCCGTCCATGCCAGGCATGTTCACGTCGCTGACCACCAGGCTGAAGGTTTCGCTGTCAACGGCCAGGAGAGCGTCTTCGGCGCTGCTGACTGCAAGGTAGTCGAAACCGCCGATCTCAAGCGTGTCACCCAAGGCCTGGCGCAGCACGCGGTCGTCTTCGACCAGCAATACCTTGATGCCCATCACAGCGCCTGGCCCGGCTGGGCGGCGATCAGCGGCAGGATCACCTGCACGCAGGTGCCACGACCGACCCGCGAACGCAGTTGCAGGCTGCCTTGGTGTGCACGCGACACGGCTTTGGCCACCGCCAGGCCCAGCCCGGTACCAGTGGCCTTGGTGGTCAGGAAGGGCTCGCCCAGGCGCGCCAGCAGATCAGCCGGTATGCCACTGCCGGCATCGCTGATGCACAGGTGCAGGTTCTGCCCGCGGCGGTACAGGTGTACCTTGAGGCGAGCGGGATCAGGACTGGCCTGCAAGGCGTTATCAATAATGTTCAGCATCGCGCCGACCAAGGTGTCACGGTTGCACAGCAGCTCGCCGAGCTGACAGTCGCACTGCCAGCGCACCGCATGGCCCTGCACGTGGGGCTGGGCCGCATGCTGCAGGGCCTGGAACAGCGCTTTGGGGGTCAGGCGGTCGCCAAGCGGCAGCTCGCCACGGGCAAAGACCAGCATGTCGCGGACCTGATGCTCAAGTTCATGCAGGCGCTCCTTGAGATTGCCGGCGAATCGCAGCCTCGTGTCCTGCGGCAGCGATTGCTCGGGGTCGGCAAGGTGACTGGCGTAGAGCATGGCGGCCGACAGCGGCGTACGGATCTGATGCGCCAGCGAAGCGACCATCCGCCCCAGTGACGACAGGCGCTCATGACGCGCCAGCTGGTCCTGCAGACGGCGCGTCTCAGTGAGGTCGGTGAGCAGCACCAACTGGCCTGGCTCGGCATCCAGCGAACGGGTGGCGATCGCCAGGCGGCGCCCATCGCGCAGCGACACTTCATGGCCGTCGTCTTCACGGGGCGAAAAACTGCGGGCGATCACCTGGCGCCACAGCTCGCCTTCGAGCGGTTCGCCCAACAGCGCGCACGCCGCAGGATTGGCCTCCCGCACATAGCCCTGGGCATCGATCACGATGATGCCGCCAGGAAGCAGGTCCAGCAGGTTTTGCAAACGATTGGCCAGCCGCTCTTTTTCGCCCAGCTCGGCGATGCGCTGCGCGCTGACCACGGCCAGTTCACCCTTGAGCTCACTGACCCGTGCCTCAAGCATGCCGTAGGACTCGCTCAACTGGCTGGACACCTGGTTGAACAGCGCGAACGCCTGTGCAAGGTCAGGGCGGCTCTCCTGCTCGACCGGGGTTCGCGCGTGCGAGGCGCAGACTCTGGAAATGTGGGCGGCCTGGGGCATCGTGCTCTCTCGTGTGGCTGACCGTCATAAAACGGTGTGTTGCCGGCGATATAGCAATAGCCGTGCCGGAGAAGGTGCCAGGAATCGGGGATCAGTGCTGAGAAACTGGCCGAGGCCGGAGTTGCCGGGGCTTTGCGCCCTTGCGAAGACGAAGGTGATAGCGGCTGGCGGGCCCTCCGTGGCCCTCATGGCACGAGGCAGGCGTCAATCCTCCGCCTGTTCCTCCCCATCGCGGCGGCTCATGCCGTATTTGCGCATCTTTTCGACCAAGGTGGTGCGGCGGATCCGCAGACGCTCGGCAGCCCGCGCAACGATGCCATTGGCGTCGTCCAGCGCCTGCTGGATCAGGCCTTGCTCGAGGCCGCCCAGGTAGTCCTTCAGGTCCAGCCCCTCGGGCGGCAGCATCGCGTGGGAGGAGAAGTTCTGCGTATGACCGTTGATGGCCACGCGCTCTTCAAGGTCGGAGCGCAGGCTGTCGACCAGCTGCTCGTCCTCATCATCGACATAGCGGAATTTCTTCGGCAGCTCCGCAACGCCGATCACGCCATAGGGGTGCATGATCGCCATGCGTTCGACCAGATTGGCCAGCTCGCGGACGTTGCCCGGCCAGGCATGCCGGCAGAGCGACATGATGGCAGCGGAGTTGAAACGGATCGAGCCGCGTTTCTCGTGCTCCATGCGCGAGATGAGCTCGTTCATCAACAGAGGGATGTCCTCGACGCGTTCGCGAAGGGGGGCCATCTCGATGGGAAATACATTGAGCCGGTAGTAGAGATCCTCGCGGAAAGTACCCTCCTCGATCATGTTCTCGAGGTTCTTGTGGGTCGCCGCGATGATTCGCACGTCGATGCTCTGGGTCTTGTTGCTGCCCACCCGCTCGAAGGTACGCTCCTGCAGCACGCGCAACAGCTTGACTTGCATCGGCAAGGGCATGTCGCCGATCTCGTCGAGGAACAAGGTGCCGCCGTTGGCCAGCTCGAAGCGACCGGCGCGGCTGGTGATGGCGCCGGTGAAGGCACCTTTTTCGTGGCCGAACAGCTCGCTCTCGAGCAGCTCCGCCGGAATCGCGCCGCAGTTGACCGGCACGAACGGCGCCTCACGGCGCTTGGAATGGTAGTGCAGGTTACGCGCGACCACCTCTTTGCCGGTACCCGATTCACCAAGGATGAGGACGCTGGCGTCGGTATCCGCCACCTGCTGCATCATCTGCCGCACATGCTGAATGGCACGGCTGGTGCCGACCAGGCTGCGG
Source organism: Pseudomonas fluorescens (assembly GCF_902498185.1). Classification (GTDB taxonomy): domain Bacteria; phylum Pseudomonadota; class Gammaproteobacteria; order Pseudomonadales; family Pseudomonadaceae; genus Aquipseudomonas; species Aquipseudomonas fluorescens_BS. The sequence goes on from NZ_CABVIX010000004.1 coordinate 235,073, forward strand.
AACAGGTTGGGCTCGCGCTGGCGGCCGCGCTCGCGGGCCTGGTCGTACATCTCGCGATAGACCTGGGCACGGTGCAGGGAATCGAGCAGTTTGCTGTAGCTGGGCGGCATTTCCAGATTGGAAAGCACGCGCCTGCGCAGCTCGTCCGGCAAATCGGTCGAAGAAATTTCACCTAAAAGCAAGACCGGAAGGAACTCATCCCACCCCGCCACTGTCTTTAGCAAGCCCAAAAGGTTCGACGGTGCGTTTACGGCTCCGACGAGGACACACAGCACCTCGCGAGTTGTGGACAAAGACTGCACTGCCTGCTGCCAGTCGTCACTAGAACAGGACAGGTTTTCTTCGCCGAGAAAATTCAGCACCACGGCCAGATCGCGGCGGCGGGCGCTGTCGTCATCGATCAGCAGAATCTTGGTTTCACGCCACATGCAATCGCAACTTCCCTAGTCATCTCGCGCCCGAAGGCTTGCTCGACATCGATCTGCCGAAACGGTGTTCGACGATCGAAATTGGAATACAGACACTAGTTAAGTCAAAAAAAAGCACACAGTCAAATTTATGGCGTGGGCTTCTTGTTGGGTCCAGCGTCAGCTGAACAGATGGTATACCTTCGAAGCATTTCGTGCCTGACGGATCTGGGTCATCTCGTCGACTATTGATTGACGTGCGTCACTTGCGACTTCGATCAGTTGCCGATAAACCGACAGCAAATCCTCCAGCGCGACGCGCAAGGCCATCTCGTTGACCGAGGCTTCGGCCATCACATCCTCTACGCACAACCGGCACTCGACGTCGAGGTCGCCGATCACTTCCCAGTTGCGGCTGGCCAATGCAGCAACCAGCCCCTGGCGAGTCTGTTGGATACGCTCGAGTACCACGCTCATGATGTTCTCCTACACGGCCTGGGCCGGATCAGCAACAGAGTCCCAACCTTCCTTAACCGTGATCAGCAGGCGCGCGACCTCGTCGAGGATGGAGGAGTCGTTCTTGGCATTGGCTTCGACCAGGCGACGGCTCATGTAGGTGTACAGGCTGTCGAGCTCGGCCAGGGATTCGCCGTGGTTTTCCAGGTCGAGCCCTTCACGCAGGCCACCGACGATGCCGATGGCCTTGCCGATCAGCACGCCGCGCTGCGCAATATCGTTGCGCGCCATGGCGCCCTTGGCTTGAGCGATACGGTCCAGGCCACCCTGCATCAGCATCTGTACCAGGCGATGGGGGCTAGCCTCGGAGGTCTGTGCCGCGCCATTGACTTTCTGGTATTGCCGAAGGGCCAACATCGGGTTCATGTCTTACCTCATTGCAGCGATAAAGGTTGCGTATGGCCTTTATATCGCCTGTTGGTCGGGAAACTTTAGGGGGAAGAAGGTGCATGCGTGGGGCTGCGAGCCCCACGGCGTGCATCAGCCCGTCAAGAACTCTTCTGAGCGTTGATCGCCTCGAAGAACGAGGTGATCTGGTCGGCCTGGGCCTTCATCTTGCCCAGCGCGGTGTCCAGGGCCACGTACTTCTTGGTCAGCGCCTCGGTCAGCGAGTCGGTACGGCGCTCGAGAGCAGCCTGTTGGTCGCTGAGGTTCTTGGCGACTTTGTCCAGGCTGCTCTTGCGGGTCGCCAGGCTGCCGTCAGTAGAGTTGTAGGGGTCGATGGCAGCGGTCAGGCGCTCGAACACGCCTCCGGTACCGGTGAAGAAGTTCTGCACTTCGGCACCGAGCTTCTTGTCATTGAGCGCTGCGGTGAACTTGGTGGAGTTGAACTCCAGGGTGCCGTCCTTCTGCGTGTTGATACCCAACTGGCCCAGCGTGTTCAGCTCGTCGCCAGCGCCTACCTCGGACATCACCTTGCGCACGTCGGCCAGCAGCGAGCGCGTTGTCGGGTCGTTGGTCAGCGAGCCCAGCACCAGGTTGTCGTCTGCGTCACGGCTGGTGGACGTCAGCGTGGTGATCGCTTTTTGCATCGTGTTGTAGGCATCGACGAACGCCTGCACCGATTTCTTCAGGCCATCGCTGTTGGCTGCCACGGTCAGCTTGGTAGCTGCCCCGCCGGTCGGCGTGGCACCCGTCAGCTCGAGGGTCAGGCCGCTGATAGCTTCGCTGACAGTATTGGTGGCGCTCTTGACGGTCAGCCCGTCGATGGTCAGCTCGGCATCCTGCGCTGCGGCGGTGATATACCCCGCGCCGCTGCCGGTCATCTGCGCGGTGCCGTCGATTTCCAGCGCCGGGATACCTCCAAGGGAGATATCGTTGCCCGAGCCTGTCGTCGTGGAAGTCAGCACCAAGCGGGAGCCGGTCTCTTCCGTGATGATGTTCGCGGAAATGCCGTTGACGCTCATTTCCTTGTTGATCTGGTCACGAACGCTTTGCAGCGTGGCGCCGCTGGCCACGTCGATCTTGTACGACTTGGTGCCCACGCCGATGGTCAGTTCGCCGGCGTCGATCGATGAGGAAGCGCCATTTTCGAACTGCTGGCTGGCCACCTTGGAGCCGGTGGCGACCTGCTTGACCAGGATGTCGTAGTTGCCAGCGACCGCAGTGTTGCCCGAGGTCACCTTGACCACACCCTCGTTGGCCGACGTTGCCGCATAGGCATTGAAGGAGGGCGAGGTGGTAGTGTTGAGTTTCTTGATGGCGTCCTGGAACGCCGTGAGGGAGCTGCGCAGCGCGCCGATGCCCGAGATCATCGCCGTGTTGTTGGCGGTCTGGCGAGTGATCTGCGCCTTCTTGGCAGCGGTATCGGAATCGACCAGCGCCGAGACGATGTCGGTGATGTTCAGCCCCGATCCCAGGCCTGTGGATGAAGTAATCGGACTTGCCATGCTGTTGCCCCTCTGATTGACGCGTCAGGTCGCTTCTGCAAGCCCGACGATGGCCACGCCATGGTGTGTTCGCCGCGCGGTCAGACCTTGGCGTCGAACAGAATGCTGTTTACATCGCTCAGGTTGTTGGCAATCCGCAGCGCTTCCTCGGAGGGTAGCTGGCGAATCAGCTCACCAGAATCGCTGGCGATGACCTTGACCACGATCTTGCCTGATTCTTCGTCCGTGGAGAATTGCAGGTTGCGGCGGGTCGAGTTGAGAAATTGTTCGATGTCCGAGACGGCGCTCTTGACCTTGTCGACGTCGTCTACCGACGACAGCTCGGTTTTTTCACTGTCACGCGGTGTCTCTGCCAACCGGGCCACCGGTTTGTCGCCAACCTGCTCGGCCGTGCGCAGCGCCGGGTAAGACTGGTTCAGCTTGACGCTCATGTCCATGTCGACCACCTCAGAATGAAAAGACGGGGAAGCGCCTCAAGAGCACTTCCCCGCCGATGACCATCAGCGATTACTGAAGCAGTTTCAGTACGGCGGATGGCAGCTGGTTGGCCTGGGCCAGAACCGAGGTCGAAGCCTGCTGCAGGGTCTGCTGCTTGGTCAGCTGGGCAGTTTCGGCAGCGAAGTCGGTGTCCTGAACGCGGCCACGAGCGGCCTCGGCGTTTTCGTTGATGCTCTGCAGGTTGTTGATGGTGCTGCTCAGACGGTTCTGGGCGGCACCGAGGTCTGCACGGGTGCTGTTGATCGACTGCAGTGCGTCATCGATAGCGCTGATGGCGGAGTTGAAGTTGGCTTCGATGTCCGAATCGGCACCGCTGATGGCGATGGTGCCGCTGGAAACGCCCAGGGTCGATGCGGTCAGGTCAGCCAGGGTGATGGTGATCTGGTTGTTGGTACCGGTATTCGAGCCGACCTGGAAGGTCATGGTCACGCCGGAGTTGAGCAGGTCCTTGCCGTTGAGCTGGGTGCTGTTGGCAATACGGGTCAGCTCGTCGGACATCTGACCGAATTCGGTGTTCAGGGCGGTGCGGTCTTCGGCGCTGTTCGAGCTGTTACGCGACTGGACGGCCAGTTCACGCATACGCTGCAGAATGTTGGTCTGCTCTTGCATCGCGCCTTCAGCGGTCTGGGCGATCGAGATACCGTCGTTGGCGTTCTTGATCGCCATGGTCTGGCCACGGATCTGCGAGGTCATGCGGGTAGCAATCTGCAGGCCGGCGGCGTCGTCTTTGGCGCTGTTGATTTTCAGGCCGGAAGACAGACGAGTCATCGAAGTCGACAGCGCATCGGTAGCACGGTTCAGGTTCTTCTGGACGCCCAGGGAGGTGGTGTTGGTGTTAACAGTCAAAGCCATGACGAATTCCTCGTTGGATTAGTTACTACGGCTTCCGGCCCTGGCATCCGCCGGGTGTGGCCTAGAGAACCTTCATGATTGTTATCGTCGCCAAACCCACTTGCTTTAGAGCTTTTTCAAAAAAAATTGCTGGCACCCTGCTACCGCCGATCGAAACAAGGGGCTGATGGGCTCACCCCCGGCTCCAGGCTCGGGCCCATGCCAGTACCGCAGGCTGGTCGAACATCCACTGCGCATTTATCTGCTTGCGCAGGCGTTGCCCCTGCAGCGCCCTGCCCTGCGGATCCGCCAGGTGATGGTCGATAGCGCCCAGCCACTGCTGACGGGTATTGGCGACTCGCGTCACCTCGAGCGGGTTGTCGAAGGCCGGGGTTTCGCTGGCGATCACGCAATAGCCGCAGGCGCCAAACTGCAATAGCGCCAGCGGGCTGCGACAGCTGTCCAGGCCGCTGGTGCCGAGCGGCACCAGGGCCAGGTCCAGTCGCAGCGCAGCGAGCCGCTGGGGGTCATTGTGCGGTGCGTCATCCAGTACCTCATGGGCACTCTTGCGCAGCGCGGGGCATACATCCCCCCACAAGACCCACTCGACGCGGTCGGCCAATGCCTCCACCACGCTGGCAACCAACTGTGGATCGAGGCTCGTGGAAGGTTCGATGGCGCAGCCGATACGCGGGCGGGTATTGGGCTCGGTCTCTGCCAGCAGGTTCAGCCATTGCTTGCCCAGGCGGGTCTCGCATACCCGTACGTCCGGGTGCAACGGCGCAAACGCCTCCGCCAGCGCCTGGGTGGGAACGACCAGGCGGTCCGCCAAGGCAGCTGCCTGAGACAGGGTGTCCCACCGCTGCATCGGATCGAGCCCGGCACCAGCCGGTGAAGTGGAAAGAAACGCCTGGACTTCAAGCACGATGAACAGGCCCGGCACGGTGCGCGCCTGGCGCATGGCCTCAAGCGGTAGGGTGTGCAGTGCATCCTGGAATACCACTACATCGGGCGCGAGGCGTCGCAGCTCCGAGGCGGACAATGCCTCGCTGCTGATGGCCGCATCGACCAGACCGGCCTCGCTCATGGCCTCAAGTGGCGCGAGCAGCCGCGATTCCTGGGCCTCTACCGCCGCGTTGGGGCAGCCGAGCACCACGGGCAGCGGCCGCCAGACCAGCGGCCGCCAGTTGAGCGCGGCCCGTGATTCCAGCGCGAAGGCTTCGCCGCTCAGTGTGAGGTTGCTGTTATAGGCAGGGTCATTGGCAAGCACCTGCGGCCAGCGCGCCTGGACCATTTCAAGGTCCGCCGGGGCTGGACGTGCAGCGTGCTGTTGCTCTTGCACCAGCATCGCGTGGGGCGTCCACACCACCAGGTGACCCGACTGGGTAATTCTCAGGCACAGGTCCAGATCGGCCAGGTTGCCTGGGGTCATCTTTTCGTCCAGCCCGCCAGCGGCTAGATAAAGATCCTTGCGCACGAGCATGCAGGCGGAGGGTACGGCGCTGAAGTTCTGCACGGTACGCAGGCGCTGCATGAAACCGGACTGGTTGATGGTCAGGCAGTCGAACGCGGGCGAAACCCCGTCCCCCAGACCTGCAATGAGCGCGGATTTCTGCACCTGCCCCTCAGGGGTCACCAATGTCCCGGCAACGATCGCGACCTCGGGACGCTGGCCCTGATTGAGCAGCTCTTCGAGCCAGTCGGGGCGGATAGCGACGGCATCGCCGTCGAGCAGCACGAGGAACTCACCTCGGGCCTGCTGGCTGGCCTGGTTGACCGCGGCGGCCCGCGAGACAGCGGCGTGAGCCTGGAAGACCCGCACCTTGCCAGCGCCGATCCCCTGCATTCCCGATAGCCATTGGCGTGTCTGCGCATCCACCGGCTGATGATCGACGATAATGACTTCGAAGAACGCGTAGCCCGTGTGGCTCAGCAAGCTCTGGAGGCAACGCTGCAGCAACTGCAAGGGGTAGCCGCCGTAGACCACGATCGACACAAAGGGACGTTCGATATGCGCGTAGTCAATCCGGTAGCGCCGGCCGCCCTGCGGAGCCACTTGGGCCTGCTCGAAGCCTCGCCGGGCGAGGTGGCGCTCGAGGCTTGTCACTTCGTCCCGGTTATCACCGGCGCTTGGGGGATCGCGCAGCAGCAGGGGCTCGGGCAAGTGCGCGATACCCTGCAGGCCACCCTCTTCAATCAGCCGCAGGATCAGGTCCAGCTCTACGGCACCCGGCAAAGCCGCATCAAAGCCACCCACCTGCGCGACTTCGCTGCGGCGCAACAGCCAGTGCCCGGCCATGATGACCGGTATGCCGAGCAGGTAATCCAGGTTGAAACCAGGGCGCAGCGCCGCCTCCATGTCGCGCGTGCCGCGGTAGAGCTCGTCGCAGTACACCATGCGCGCATCGCCCGCGTCCGGCAGCTCGAGGTCAAGCAAGAGCGTGCCATTGGCCAGCAGTTCGTCGCCAGCCTCAAGCAGAAGCACCCAGTCCTTGTCGCTGTGCTGAACGATAGAGTTGAGTTCGCCGACCCACTGGGCGGTGCCGTGGGCTGCATCGATCACATGCTGCTCCAGGCGAGCGGTAGTGACGCCAGCCCAGGCCTCGAAACTTGCGCGCGTGGTTTCCAGCGCAGCGCCTGCGCCTTGGCGGTCGATCACGATTACGCACAGGCTCAGCCGGCCGGCCAGGTGCGCACGGCGCTCATCGACCCGCTGCTGCTGAATTGGCGTCAGGGTACGTTGTGACAGCCAGTGCGCGACAGGCGTCGCCCGGGCGGCTGAGTTGTACCATGCCTGGAGGTCGACATTGCCCATTGGCTGGACGCCTTCGCTGCTGAAATAGCTCAAGAGGTCGAGCTCATGGAAATGCTCTGGCGCCTTCAGCGTCGCGACCTTGACGCAGTGGTTCAGGCCATCAGGGCGCACCCAGCCGAGTGCCTTGGCCGCAGTGCGATAGCGTGCGAAGTGCCCTGCGGTGATCTCCGGCGTCTCGCGCTGGAGATGGCTGAACTGCGAGTCGGAGACCCGGAAGCACGCCAGCATCTCGTCCAGCAACACCAGATCGCCCTGGCGCAGCAGCTTGAGGTAGATCGCCAGGTCGCCCACCCAGTGCATGACCTCGCCATCGAGCAGCATCAGGTCATCGCCAAAGGCGAGCACGTCCTTGCGCCGACACAGCACACAGACCGGTTCTCCGATGAAGTTGTAGATATGCTCGCCCAGGAACGACGCCAGCTCCCGGCCATCGATGATGACGTCATGCTTGAACGGGAAGATGGTCAGGATGGTGTTGCCGAGCAGCTTGTCGTGTTCATCGATGATGCACCGGCGTGCCGACACCAGGCTGGCCTGCGGGTGGGCCTGGGCAGCTGCCAGCAGGGTGCTCACCGCTGTCGGCAGCAGCAGGTCGTCATCGTAGAGAAACTTGATGTATTCGCCTCGAGCTTCGCGGATGCCGCGGGCGAGGTTGCGGTATTCGCCCAGGCGCTCGGGGTTGTGGAAATAGCGGATGGGGAAGCGGCTGCGGGGACGGTTTCGCTCGATTATCAGCTCGATCGCATTGTCCGGGCAGTCGTCGCATACCACGATTTCGATGTGGGCGTAGTCCTGCAGCAGGGCGCTGTTGAGGGCTTTTTCGAAAAATTGGGGCTTGTACGAAGGGACTACGATACTGACCAATGTGGGGCTGTTCATCTGACGTCCTGCAGAACGGAAAGGGTCAAGGGCCGTTAGGGGACGTGGTGTCATGTTTCCGGCGGGGACCTTGGAGTTGCCAGGCTCAAGCAAGAAATTGGCCAAGGATTGTGGCGAAGGCAGGGGGATCAAAACAGGACGGGTTACGCCCGCATTCGCGGGGGCCCGCGATGAGGCCGTGGCTGTATTCGAAGTCACACAGGGTATCGGCCAAAAAAAACGCCGCTATGGCATTAGCGGCGTTTTTTCGACAGCAAGGACGCTTCAGTCGGCGCGCTGGATGATTGCAGAGCCCCAGGAAAGACCCACACCGAAGCCGCTGAGCGCGACGCGCTTGAAGCGCGATTCGAGTACGTGCTTCTCAAGCAGCAACGGGATGCTCGAAGACACGGTGTTGCCTGTCTCGATCATGTCCTTGATGAACTTGTCCGGATCGGCTTCTTCGAAACGCCGGGCAACGGCATCGACGATCGCTGCGCTGCCCTGGTGTATGCAGAAGGCATCGATCTCGCTTGCGTCCAGGTTCGACTCCTGCAGCAGTTCCTGCAAGTGAGCCGGGACCTTCAGCAAAGCAAAGTTGAACACCTGGCGGCCGTTCATGAAGAACACGCCGTCGGTGACTTTCAGATGGGCGGCGCCCGCACCATCGGTGCCGAACTTGGCCTTGCCCAATTGCCAAGGAGCGTCCTCGCCCATCCAGGTCGCGGTCGCGGCATCACCGAACAGCATGGCGGTGTTGCGGTCTTCGGCGTCGACGATCTTCGAGTAGGGGTCGGCGGTGATCAGCAGGCCGTTGCGCAGTCCCGCTGCTTCCATGAACCCCTTGAGCGCGTAGATGCCATAGACATAGCCCGAGCACCCCAGGGAAATGTCGAACGCCGCCACATGGGTGGGCAGTCCAAGCTTGTCCTGGACGATCGCCGCCGTGTGCGGCAAACCTTCTTCGTCACCGTTCTGGGTGACAACGATCACGGCGTCGATGGCGTCGCGCGACAGCTGGGGGTTGGCGGCGAACAGCGCGTTGGCTGCCTCGACGCACAGATCCGAGGTTTCCTGCTCAGGCGCCTTGCGCGGCAGGAACGCCGAACCGATCTTGCCCAGGATGAACGATTCGTCCTTGCCGAACCGAGCACCCTGCTCGTAATTGTCCGTGCCTTCTGGTGGCACGTAGCTCGCAATGCTTTTGATGCCAATCATCATGGCTTCCCAATGAATTAGCTGCTCTATTTCACCGCCTGGGGCCGCAGGTATCGAAGAACGATCACCCCGCCAGCAAGCGAGTGCAGGCACCGACCGATAGCATTGACCAGTCGGGAACCCCCGTAATGGTATAGAGATGCATCTGGTGACTTACAAGTCACGCCTATGACCTACGATCGCATATTTCATCTGGCGGCGCACGCTCAACCAAGCGGCCGGCGACTCAGTCGGCAAGCCAGCCGTGTACCCATTGCTGCAGGTGATGATCGCGCAGCATGAAGTCACGCCGCACCGCCTCACGCAACTCGTCGCCCAGGCGGTAGCTGGCCACGGGGTCGCCAAGGTGCTGGCGGATGGCCTGGAGCCACTCCTCGCTGCTGTTGCTACGTATCCTTGTGCACGGCAGATCGCCTTGGTAGGCCGCCGTATCGCTGCAGATCACCGGATAACCGCAGGCACCGTATTCCAGCAGGCGCAAGTTGCTCTTGCAGTCATTGAAGATGTGGAACTCCAGTGGCGCCAAGGCCAGGTCCAGGTTCAGGCTGGCCAGCTTGGCGGGATACAGCGGCAGGTTGACCACCGGATGGAACTCATGGATGTATGGCTTGAGGGCCTCTGGGCACATGCCGAAGAACACCCACTCCACCTGGTCCGCGAGCGCGCGCACGACGTCGGCGATGATTTCAAGGTCCCCACCATGGCTGGTCCCTCCTCCCCAGCCGACGCGAGGCTTGGCGCCAACTCCCCGGCGGCTCTGCAGCGTAAGCCAGGGATTGGGGTCGAGCATGTTGGGCACGACTCGGATATCCCGGTGCATGCCGGACAGCGCGTTGGCCAAGGCATCAGTGGTCACCACCACACGGTCGCACAGGCCGATGCCACGGCGCAGGTGATGCTCGATGTCGCTGGGCTTGTTGCGCGCATGGCTGTTCTTCGACGGCGCCTGGAGCACGTAGTCGTCGATCTCGAAGATGCGCCGGGCGTTGGAGAAGCGGGCGATGCGCTCGATGTCCTGCACCGCTTCGTGGTTGTGGCGCAGCTGCAGGATGACCACGTCAGGGTCCATTCGCGCCAGCTGGACGATCGTCGGCGCTTCGTAGGCGATGCGTCCAATCACCTGGCCGGCGGCTTGCAGCGCCAGGAGCGGCTGAATCACCCGATAGGTGCCGACTGCCGATGAGTTGATCGGCAAGCCCAGCACCGACGGCACCGCGCGAGCGCACAAAGGGTTCCAGCTGAAGCGCTGGCCAGGATCGACGCTGTAGTTGACCGTCATCAACCCCAGGTTGCTGTTGTACGCGGGATCGCGCGCCACGAAAGGCAGCCAGCGCTCGAAGAACGCAAGCTGCTGCGCCTGGAGCTGTTCGCCAGGCACCAGACTGGCCGCACGCGCCACGCCCTGCAGGCGGGCGTAAGGCGTCCACACCGCCAGATAACCGATCTGCCGCGCCTTGAGGCACAGGTCGAGCTCGCCAAGGCCCCAGTCGAACGTTTGCCCATCGAGACCACCGAGCTCTTCGACCACAGCCTTGCGCACCAGCAGGCAGTCACCCGAGAGCACAGTCCAGTTCTGCACGACCTGCAGGCGCTGCAGGTATCCGCGCGACATGCCATCCTCACCCACGCACACCGACCCGACAGCATCGCCGCCGCCCATGACCAGACCCGCATGGACGATCTTGCCGAACGCGTCCACGACCTTGGCGCCCACCACCGCGACCTCGGGGCGTTGGGCGTGCAGCATCATTTCGTCCAGCCACTGGGCCTGGAACACCTGCAAGCGGGGCGACAGGGTGAGCAGATACTCGCCGTGGGCCTCGCTGGCGGCAGCGCCAATCAGTGCAACCGGAGCGCTGGCGGGCACCTGCAGCACGCGCAGCATGGCGCCACAAACCCCTGACATCGCCTGCAGCCATGACCGCGTGGCCGCGTTGACCTGCTCACCGGCCACCAGCAACAGCTCATAGCGTGGATAGGCGGTGTGCTCGATCACGCTCATCACACATTGTTGCAGCGTCGCGAGGTCGTCTGCGCACACCACGATGATCGAGACCAGCGGCTGCTGCTCATGCAGGTACTCGACCCGGTTGAGCATCGGCAGATCTGCCGGGTGAAGATGATGGCGTACGCCAAGACGGTCGAGGTGCGCCTGCACCACGCGGCTGTTCTGCTCGGCCACGGCGCCCTGCGACAGCCACTGGGCAAAGGTGAACGCCGACTGCACCTGCAACTCGGCGATATGATCCACCACCTGAGGGCCACCGGTCTCGACAAGTCGCCACAACAGGTCATGCGCTGCCAGTTCGCCGAACTGCGCGTCGAAGCCGCCAAGCGCCCTTGCCGCCTCGCAGTCGAAGGCAAGGGTACGACCGACATAGGGATAGCTGCGCAACAGGTCAAGGTTGAAGTCCGGCTTGAACACCGGCTCGACCGCTCGCTCATCGAGCCAGGCCCCCTCGTCACTGTAGGCGCAGGTAATGCCGGGCAGCACGGCGATGCGCTCGGCAAGCACGAGCAAGGCGGACTCGGCAAGCCGGTCGCCTGCGCGCAGCAGGTATATCCAGTCGGCGTCGTGCAGGTCCGCCAACAAGCCGTTGAGCTGGCCAGGCCAATTGACGTCCAGTGCAAGGCACGTCACCGGCAGTGAGGTGGTTGGCGCTGAGCTGGAAAGCACCACGCAGTGCCGGGCCGGATAGATCTGGGACTCCAGGCTGGCCAGCGTCTGACGTACGCCCTCGGCGTCACCCTCGGGGTCGAGCAGCACGGGCACGATACGTGGCTGCCGCGGCCAGGCAGCCAGTGTCTGCGGCAACATGCGCCGCTGGGCCGGCGTCAGGCACCGCTCAGCGAGCCACTGCTGATACAGTTCGTCGTAGCTTTCGCTGTCGGTACCGACGCGGCCCAACATGCAGGTCTGCCAATTGCCCAGTTGCAAGACCATGTTCACTTCCTGCCACGGCCTGGGCGCGAGCTGCGCCTGCGCCAGCGGTACCAGGCGCACCCAGCCATTGGCTGGCGCCTGTTCGCCAGTGCGCTGGGCGAGCATCTGCTGCAACCAGCCGCGCTCGGCCTTGGCGGCCAGCACGCTGTCCGGCTGCTTGCTGAGACGCTCAGGATGCAAGCGCTCGATCAGCAGCACCTCGGTGAGCATCACCATGTTTGCGCGGCGCATCAGGCAGATGAACAACGCCTGGTCGAGCAATGCGTTGAAGCCCTGCCCTTCCCCGGTCAGGGCGCGCAACAACTCGAGCGCTTCTTCACGGCGCATGAGCGCTGCGGAGAAGTTGCCCAGGAAATTCAGCCCGCGCCCGTCGAGCATCGACAGGATGTCGGCCCCCTTGAACAGGCTGTCGACGTTGGCAAAGCGTGCGTTGGACAGGCGCATCGGCAAGATGTAGTTGCTGGCATCTGCATATACCCGCTGCGCCAGCACCAGGCCGACATCGGCCTGCTCCTGCAGCACCTGCACCTGCCGCGCAACGCATTGCGGCAACAGTCGGTCGTCGTCGCACAGCACCTTGACGAACTCGCCCTGCGCGAGTTCGACCGCCTGCACCAGGTTGGCGACAAAGCCTAGGCGCCTCGGATTGCGCACATAGCGCAGCGATGCGCTGCCCTGACCTTGCAGGGAACGGACGATGGCCTCGATTTCGTCCCCTTCGCTGTCATCGCACACCAGCACCTCCAGCCCTTGCTGGCTCTGGGCCAGCGCACTCTGCAGGGCCAGGGTGAAGAAACGCGGATTGAAGGCGGGAATGACGACGCTGGCGCGGGGCTTATCGATCACGGCGGGAACCTGGAGAAAGGGCGCATGCGCCGCTCGAAGCGGCGCATGGCGTTGAAACGGGAGGACGAATCAGAGGTAGTTGACCAACGACAGGTTGGCGATCTTGGCGTAGGACTGCAGCGAAGCGGTGAGCATGTTGGTCTGCATCTGCAGGCGCACGAGCACCTCCACCGGATCGCTCTCGCGGATCGAGCTCTGGGTCTTGGTATTTTCGGTGCTGACGGCCTCGTTGGTTTCGGCCTGCACGTCCAGCGCCTGGCCGCGACCACCGATGGCGCTGACGGACGCACTGACCTGGTTGATGGCACTGGAGACGTTGCCCACCGCCGAATCCAGCGAGGCCAGGAAGTTCTGCCGGGCCACCGCATCGTCGCCCACCGGTGTGGTCAGCGTGGTGCGTAGCTGGCCAATGGTGTCGAGAATGTTCTGGGTCTGGTGAGTGTCGACCTTGATAGCGAAGGTATCACCGGACTTGGCCGCGTTCGGCGCACCCGAGAGCTCGAAGCTGACCCCGGCGGCTGTAGCGGTCGTGCCATTGGCGCCGCCAAGCGAGCCCTTGGTCACCGGACGGCTGTTGGCGGTAACCGGGTCGGCATACAGCTCGAACTCGGTATCGCTGGTGAACTTGAGCACCGCGCCGCCGCCCGGGAAGGCAGCCTTGTACTTGTCAGCGTCGGTGATGCTGGCCGAATTGACCTGGCTCGAAGACGGGTTGCCTGCGCTGCGGGTGCCGGTGATCGAGTCTGGCCTGGAGGTCAGGCTGAAGACATGACCGGTGATGGCCTTGTCCGGATCGGCGCTGTCGCCCTCCTTGTAGGTCACGTCCAGGCGCAGGTCGACGCCGCGGAAGCTTACCGTGGCGTTTTCGGCAGCAGGGTCGAATTTGCCGCCCTCGGTCGCTTCTAGAGTCACGTCCTTGCCCGCGCCGTCGGTAATCTTGAACTGGGTGCTGCTGGTGAACTCGAGGGTGTACGGCTCGCCGCTGCGGAAACGGTCGTTGTACACGGCGCTGCCCGACACCTGGCCATTGGTCAGGCTGACGCGGCTGTCGGCCTGGGCAGGCGAGATCAGGGTGGTTTCGCTGCGGCTGGTGTTCATGGCCTGTTCAAAGGCGCTGTAGCCGGTCTCGTTCGCCGCAAGGCTGAGCATGTCGCCGACCTGCAGCATCAGGCTGCTCTGGTCGCCCTGGTAGCTGTAGGTGCCATCGGCGTTGCGTGCATAGGGCGCGGTATCGCTCTTGGAGCCTGCGAACAGGTACTTGCCATTCTCGTCCTTGTTGTTCATGAGGCTGAACAACTGGTCTTCCAGCGACGACAGCTCGTCGGCGTTGGCCTTGCGGTCGGCATCGGTAAAGCTGGCGTTGCCCGAGCTGATGGCCAGCTCGTTGACCCGCTGCAGGATGTTGCCAATGCTGTTGAGCGTGCTTTCGGCGGTGCCCAGGGCATTGCGCACGTTGGTGATGTTGCCGCTGTACTGCTTGAGCATGTCCTGCTGCTGCTCGAGCTGCAGCAGGCGCGCGGCGCCCACCGGATCGTCGGCCGCAGAACGGATGCGCAGGTTGTCGGTCGCTTCCTGCTGGGTCTTCACCGTGTTGGCGAAGTTGCGCTGATAGTTGCTGCTGCTGTTGGTATAGAACTGGGTAGTGGAGATGCGCACGGTCTACGGCTCCTTAAAGGCTGTTGATCAAGGTGGCGAAGGTCTCTTGTGCCGCCTTGATAATCTGCGACGACGCCGTGTAGTACTGCTGGAACTTGATCAGGTTGCCGGTCTCTTCATCGATCGACACGCCCGACACCGAGTTGCGGCTGTCCTTGGCGGACTGCTGCAGGGCGCCGGTGGCATTGCTGTCCATGGTGGCCTGCGCCGCCTTGCCGCCAACATTGGACACCAGCTTGGCGTAGGCGTCGGTGATGCTGATGCCCTTGCCGTCTGCGCCTATCCCCACGGTCTGCCTGGTCTGCAGGTCAAGCACCGCCTGGGCGTTGCGGTTGTCGGTCGAGCCCGCGCCGGTCAGCGCCACGGTGTAGCTGTCGCCTTTGTTGGGCGCACCGGTGACGGTCATCTCGAAACTGAAGGCCTTTTGCGTGGCGCCGTCCATGACCGGGTTGCCGCTGGCGTCGACCATCGGCACGCTCAACTGCAGCTTGTTGCTCTGCCCCGGGACGATGGAGCCAGCGCCGATCTCGGTGCCTTGGGCGTCATACATCTTGTACGCCTGGGGCGAGCTGGTGGCGTCACCGAACACCAGCTTGACCGGGGTGGAATACTTGAGGCCGGCCTGCAGCTCGCTGCGCTGCGCGGCATCGTAGATGTCGAGCTCGGAGGTCAGCGTCGGCTGGCCGATCTGGCCGGTGCCCTGGTTGCCCGAGCTGCTGGTGGCGGTCAGCGGCGAGGACAGCGCCAGGCGCTTGGGGTCGGTCAGCACCGACTCGATGCCGGCCGCGGCACCGCGCGTCGGGGTGATCTTGAAGCTGTCACCGGCCTTGAGGGCATTGCCGTTGAGCGAGAGGCTGAAGCCGTCGATCACTGCCGGCGGATCGTCCTTGAGGTCGAAGGTGCCCATGACGGTGCCTTCGGGCAGCTTGCGTACGCTGTAGCCGGTCTCGCTGGTAAAGGTCACCTGGTAATCGCTGGTGCTCAGCTTGCCGGTGTCCTTGATGGTCACATCGAGGTTGCCGGAGTTCTTGTCGTTGCCGCTATTGGCGATGCTGCGCTGGCTCACGGCCTCGGCGCTGTTGATATCGCCGAACAGGATCGCGCCGAAATCGCCGTTATTGTCGATGCCCTGGGCCAACTGACTGTTGATCGCATCGGACACTACCAGCGCCACGCGGCCCAGCTCGTTGAGCGCGGGATCGAGGGTGTCCTTGCGGTAGCGCAGCAGGCCGCCGAGCTCACCGCCGGTGGTGCTGCTGGTGATGTCCATCCTGGTCGAGCCGCGGTTGAGCATCAGGCTCATGCGCGTCGGATCGCTCTGGCTGGGTGCCACCTCCAGGTTCTGGGTGGTCTTGCCGAGCACCAGGGCCTGGCCGTTCTTCAGGTAGATGTCGTAATTGCCTTCGCGCTCGACCACGTCTGCGCCGATCAGGCCGGTGAGCTCACGCACCACGCCGTCACGCTTGTCCAGAAGGTCGTTGGGCGCGCCCGAAACCGACGACACACGCGAGATCTGATCGTTGAGATCGGCGATCGACCTGGTCAGATTGTTGACCTGAGTGGCCAGCGCTTCCATGTTGCTATTGATGTTGGTGTTCTGCTGGGTCAGCTGCGAAGACAACGTGTTGAAGCGTTTGGCCAGGGTCTGGGCGCTGGTCAGCAGCAACTGCCGCGAAGCATCTTCACTCGGCTTGGCGGCGGCGTCCTGCATGGCGGTGTAGAAGCTCTGCAGCGCCGCGGTGATACCGGTGTCGCTGCTCGACAGGGCGGAATCGAGCGGGGTGATCTGGCTCAGGTAGGTCGAGGCGTCGGTGCTCAGCGAATGGGTGCTGCGCAGCTGGTTTTCCAGGAACGCGTTGTACACCCGGCGCACGTCGGCCAGTGTGGTGCCGCTGCCGATGAAGACGTTGCCGTACTGCTGCGAGCCTTTGGTCTGCTGGACGTTCTGCTGGCGCGAGTAGCTCTCGACATCGGCGTTGGCGATGTTGTTGCCGAGGGTGTACATCCCGGATTGGGCGGCGCCCAGCCCCGACATGCCAATATTGATCAAACTCGCCATGAATCCAGCCCTTTATAGTTTCGTTGTAGTACCGAGCGACGCGTAGCTCTCGTACGACTTCATCTGTCTTGCGATCTGCGAGATCTTGCTGGCGTAGTTCGGGTCGGTTGCATACCCGGCCTTCTGCAGCTCTCGCACAAACTGTTCCGGGTTATCGGCCGACTTCACCGCATCTTGATAGCGCGCGTTGTTCTGCAACAGGCTGACCAGGTCGTGGAAGCTGTCCTGGTAGGAGTCGTACGAACGGAACGTCGCCGTTTCCTTGACGAACTTGCCATCGACGAACTCGCTGGTGATCGCCCGCGCCTTGTCGCCTTCCCAGTTGCCGCTGGCCTTGATGCCGAACAGGTTGTGACTGCTGCCACCGTCGGCATCGCGCATGACCGACTTGCCCCAGCCGGTTTCCAGAGCAGCCTGCGCCACCAGGTAGCGTGGATCGATACCGATGCGCTTGGCGGCTTCTTCGGCCATCGGCAGCATGGTGGCGACAAACTCGTCGCTGCTGGAAAAGGCCTTCTTGGCCGGTGCCAGCGGCGGCTGGGCCATGGCACGGCCCTGGATATGCAGGCCGCCAGGCGCGGCGAAGGTCTTGGCGGGCTCCCAGTCGCCCTTGGCGACCGCATCGCCCTGCACGCCTTGGCGGGCCGGCAGCGAGGCAGTGTTGGTCACCGCTGCCGCGGCGTTCGCCGAGGGCACGATACCGGCCAGCAGACGATCGGTAAGCTTGCCCGGCAATGCCAGGCGGCGCGAATTGAGCGCGGCAACATCATTGCGCGCTGCGGCACTCGACTCGCCGCGCACCGGCTCGGTCACACGATTGCCCCACAGCGCCGGCTGGTTGCCTTCGATGCGCGGGAACGGACTGGTGTTGGCGCCGCTCGCACCCTTCTGCTTGGACAGCTGGCGCATCAGCACTTCCTGCAGGCCGATACCGCCACCCTCGCGGGACATGCTCACGGCCAGCTGCTGGTCGTACATTTCCTGGTATTGCTTGACCGTCTCGGTGTTCAGCGGGTTGTCGGCGGCCAGCACATCGCTGGCCTTGCGCGAGGCCTTGAGCATTTCACTGATGAACAACGACTCGAACTCCTGGGCCACCTTGCGCAGGTTGCCGTCGCTGTCGCGGTCGCCGACCTTCAGCGAGTTCAGACGATTCAGGTCGGAATACGAACCGCTGTCAGCGGTGCTGGAGACCAGGCTCTTGGGATTCATCGCCAGCCTCCTCAGATCACGATCAGGTCGGCCTGGAGCGCGCCGGCCTGCTTCAGGGCTTCAAGGATTGCCATCAGGTCGCTTGGCGCCGCGCCGACCTGGTTCACCGCGCGGACGATCTCATCCAGCGTGGTGCCGGGGCCGAACTTGAACATCGGTTTGGCTTCCTGCTCGGCGTTGACCCGCGAGCGCGGCACCACGGCCGTCTCGCCGTTGGACAGCGGTCCTGGCTGGCTGACGATCGGGTCCTCGGTGATGGTCACGGTCAGGCTGCCGTGGGTGACTGCGGCAGGCGATACCTTGACGTTCTGGCCGATGACGATGGTGCCGGTACGCGAATTGATGATGACCTTGGCAACGGCCTGGCCCGGATCGATCTCGAGGTTTTCAAGGATCGACAGGTAGTCGACACGCTGGCTCGGGTCCATGGGCGCGGTCACCTGTACCGAGCCACCGTCCAGCGCCTGGGCCACGCCTGGGCCGAGCAGGTCGTTGACCTTGTCGACGACGCGCTTGGCCGTGGTGAAGTCGGGCCGGTTGAGGTTCAAGGTGAGACTGTTGCCCTGGTTGAAACCACTCGGCACGGCACGCTCGACACTCGCCCCGCCGGGAATACGGCCGGCCGACGGCACGTTGACGGTGATGCGCGAACCATCGCGGCCTTCGGCATCGAAGCCGCCGACCACCAGGTTGCCCTGGGCGATGGCGTAGACGTTGCCGTCGATCCCCTTGAGGGGAGTCATCAGCAGGCTGCCGCCGCGCAGGCTCTTGGAGTTGCCGATCGACGAGACAGTGATGTCCACCACCTGGCCGGGCTTGGCGAAAGCCGGCAAGTCGGCATGCACCGAAACCGCCGCGACGTTCTTGAGCTGCATGTTGCCGGAGCCTGCCGGCACCTTGATGCCGAATTGCGACAGCATGTTGTTGAAGGTCTGCACGGTAAACGGCGTCTGGGTGGTCTGGTCACCCGTGCCGTTGAGCCCTACCACCAGGCCGTAGCCGATCAGCTGGTTGGTGCGCACGCCCGAAATACTGGCGATGTCCTTCAGGCGCTCGGCGTGGGCACCGAGGGCGAAGGTCAGGACGAACGTTGCGGCAATCAGCTGCCTGAAATTGAACATGGGCATCCTGACTCAGAAGGGCCAAAGCGGGCTGAGGAAGAAGCGGTCCAGCCAGCCGGGCTGGCTGGCATCGGCAAAGGCGCCGGTGCCCGAATAGGTGATGCGCGCATCGGCGACCCGGGTGGACGGCACGGTGTTGTCGGTGGCAATGTCATCGGCGCGGACCAGGCCGGCGATGCGCACCAGTTCGTCACCGGTATTGAGCGTCATCCACTTCTCGCCGCGCACGGCGATGATGCCGTTGGGCAGCACGTCGGCCACGGTCACGGTGATCGAGCCGGTCAGGGTGTTGCCCTGGGCGGCCTTGCTGTCACCCTTGGTCGAGCGGTCGCCGCTGTAGCCGGCGTCCAGGCTCAGGTCGCCGCCACCGAACGGATTGTTGGTGCTGGGCGTGGCGCCGAACAGCGAGCTCAGGCCGATGCTGGCCTTGCTGGTCTTGCCGACCTGCGAGTTGGCGCTCTTGCTCGCGGAGGTACGCTCGTTGAGGGTGATGGTGATGATGTCACCCACGCGGAACGCCTTGCGGTCGCCATACAGGTTCTGCTCGAACCCCGCCTGGTAGATCGAACCGTTGTTGGCCGCCGCCGGCAATGGGGTGCGCGGCAACACCGGCGCATAGTACGGGTCGTTCGGCTTGGCGACAGGCGCAACGCAGCCAGCCAGCAGCACCACGCCACCGAGGGCGAAGACGGATAACAGACGATTCATGACGCTTACCTCATGGTGTAACGGGGTGCTGGAGCGGTCTCGAGCCTTCAGGGCTTAGAGCTGCTGGGTAACGAACGAAAGCATCTGGTCGGCGGTGGAGATGACCTTGGAGTTCATCTCGTAGGCACGCTGGGTAGTGATCATGTTGACCAGCTCTTCGACGGTGCTGACGTTGGAGTTCTCCAGGGTCTGCTGCAGGGTCGTACCGAAGCCGTTGAGGCCCGGGGTACCCACCTGCGGCGCGCCGCTGGCGGCGGTTTCCAGGAACAGGTTGCCACCCATCGCCTGCAGGCCTGCCGGGTTGATGAAATCGGCGGTCTGGATGTTGCCGATGACCTGCGCGGCCGGGTTGCCGGCGGTGGTGATCGACACGGTGCCGTCCTGGCCGACGGTAAAGGTCTGCGCTTCTGGCGGCACGACTACCGCAGGCTCCAGGGGAAAACCGTTGGCGGTGACGATCTGGCCATCGGAGTTCAGGTGAAAGGTACCGTCACGGGTGTACGAAACGGTGCCGTCTGGCTGCAGGACCTGGAAGAAGCCACGGCCGTTTACCGCCATGTCCAAAGGGTTCTCGGTGGTCTGCAGGCTGCCGGTGCTGAAGTTCTTCTGGGTGCCGACGATGCGCACGCCGGTACCCACCTGGAGGCCCGACGGCAGCTCGCTGTCCTGGGTCGACTGGGCACCTGGCTGACGCTTGATCTGGTAGAGCAGGTCCTGGAATTCCGCGCGATCCCGCTTGAAGCCAGTGGTCGAGACGTTGGCCAGGTTGTTGGAAATGACCGTCAGGTTGGTGTCCTGGGCGGACAAGCCGGTTTTACTGACCCAAAGAGCCGGAAGCATGGTGTTCTCCTCGCGCGCCTGATTTACGGCGCCCGTTCAAGTGTGATTAGACGATTTGCAAAACCCGAGCCATGGCTTCATCGCCTTCCTTGGCCGTGTTCATCATTTTGATGTGCAGCTCGAACTGCCGGGACAGCGCCAGCACCGACGTCATTTCTTCGACGGCATTGACGTTGCTCGCCTCCAGGAAACCCGACACCACCTTGACGTTGACGTCCGCATCGGCAGGCTGGCCGTTCTTGGTGTGGATCATGCCGTCCAGTCCCTTGGTCAGGTTGCCGATGCCCGGGTTGACCAGCTTGATGCGGTCAACCTCGGCCATGACCCGTGGGTCTTCGCCCATGGCGCGGATACTGATGGTGCCGTCGTCACCGATCTCGACCTTCTGCTCTGGCGGCACGGCGATCGGGCCACCATTGCCGAGGACCGGCATGCCGTTGCCGGCACGCAGCACGCCAAGGGCATCGATGTTGAGGCTGCCGGTGCGCACGTACGCTTCGCTGCCATCAGGCGCTTGCACGGCGATAAAGCCATTGCCGCTGACGGCGACGTCCAGCTCGCGGCCCGTCTCCTGCAGCGCACCCTGTGTAAAGTCGGTGGCGGGGCGCTCGCTCAGGGCGTAGGCCCGTGACGGCAGGCTCTCGCCAAACACCGGCATCGAGCGCGCCTGTTCCAGGTCGCGCTGGAAGCCGTTGGTCGATATGTTCGCCAGGTTGTTGGCATGGGCCCGCTGAGCCAGCGCGTTCTGGCTGGCTCCGGTCATGGCCACGTAAAGCATCTTGTCCACAGTCATCCTCCGCTGCACGGGCGATCGCTTGCCGCTCGCCATAGGCTTGCAGCCACTGACCCACCTAAGCAATTTTCAAACCAACTTTCAGTTTTCAAGAAAAAGCCCCGTGAATACGGGGCTTTGGCTGCATTGGCAAGAAAGGCAACGCCGTAATTACGGCGCTATCTTGCCGCTCGCGGCAATGGATCAGCGGTCGCGACAGCCGCCATTGCTGTAGGGGCCTGCAAAGCGCTTCCAACCATCGCCTGGGGACCATTGCGAGCAGACCAGGCGGCCATCGACCTGGCTTTCCCAGCGGTACCAGGGAGCCATGGCCGCCTGCGCCTGGAGCAGGCAGAAGGTGACGCCAAGGGCAATCAGGATGCGCCTGATCATTGTGGCGCTCATCACGCCATCTGAATGATGGTCTGCATGATGGTGCTTTCAGTCGAGATGGTCTTGGCGTTCGCCTGGTAGTTGCTCTGCGCCTTGATCAGTTCGACCAGTTCCTGGGTCAGGTTGACGTTCGAGCCTTCCAGGGAGTTGGACTCGATGGAACCCAGGGTGCCAGTCTTCGGCACGTCGATACCCGCAATGCCCGAGGAGTAGGTTTCCCTCCAGCGGGTACCGCCCACCTGCTGCAGGCCTTGCTCGTTGGCGAAGCTGGCCACGGCCACCTGGCCGATGGCGCGCGACTGCTGGTTGCTGAAGCTGGCGAACAGCACGCCGCTGGAGTCGATGCTCAGGCTCGACAACACGCCTGTGGCATAGCCATCCTGGGACTGCGACATCCGCGCGGTCTCGGTGTTGTACGAGGTGGTGCCGTTCATCGACAGGCGCATGCCATCGGGGTTGCCGACCGCGCCATTGGATGCCCAGTTGCCGGCAGCATCCTGAATCGCAGGCACCCAGCCGTTCAGGGTGAACACGCTGTTGGTGACGGTGAACGACGAACCCGCCGGCAGGCCGGTACTGTCGGCAGTCATGTTCTTGACGCTGCCGTCGCTGTTGAAGCTGATGGTGCCGTTCAATGGAGCGGTGCTGGACGGGTCCATCGGGTTACGGCCGTCGACCAGGGTGTAGGTGGACCACTCGTTCGTACCGGTCTTGCGGTAGAACTGCTCCATGGTGTGCTCGTTGCCCTGGCTGTCGTAGACCTTGGTCGGGAACGACTTGCTGTAGGTCGTGTCATCGGACGGATCGAAGGTCTTGTTGGCAACCATGGTGCCGGTGCCGTCATCGACTTCCAGGGGAATGGAATCAGCCGACGAGTTCAGGTTGATGCCCTGGTCGATCAGCGTGGTGGCCTTTGGCGTGATCGCCGAGGTGTCGATCTTCAGGTCGGTGAGCACGCCTTTGGTGACCTTGCCGCTGGTGTCCGCGGCATAGCCTTGCAGGCGCAGGCCGTCGGAGGTCTCAACGTAGTTGTCCTTGTCGGTCTGGAAAGCGCCGGCACGGGTATAGCTGAGCGAGCCGCTGTCGCTGAGCACGAAGAAACCCTGGCCCTGAATGCCCATGTCCAGCACGTTGCCGCTCGTGTTCATGTCACCCTGACCGAACTGCTGCGACACAGCCGCCAGGCGCACGCCGTTACCCACGGCATTGTTGCCCACGCCCAGGCGGTTGGCGCCTGCGTAGACGTCGGCGAACTCGGCGCGCGACGATTTGAAGCCGGTGGTGCTGACGTTGGCAATGTTGTTGCCGGTGACGTCCAGTTGCTTGTTGGCTGCGTAGAGACCGCTAAGGCCGACGTTGAAAGACATGTACTGCTCCTTTTGCCGTGTTGATCGGCCTTAGATTCCGATGGTTTGCACTTTGGACAGGGCGACCTGGCCGAGACCTGCGAGGTTGAGCATCATCTCGCCACCCGTCTGGCTGATCGTGACACTGGTGACAGCGGCCGGCAGCAGGGTATTCATCTGCAGCGATTCGCCATCGACGGTGGTCGTGGCGGTGAAGGTGTAGCTGCCCGGATCGACCGCCTCGCCCTTGGCGTTGGTGCCGTCCCAGATGAATTGCGCGTTGCCGGCGGCTTGCGAGCCCATCTCGATGGTCTTCACAGTGTTGCCACTCGCATCCTTCACGGTCACGCTGGCCGAGTCGATGGACTGCGGGACCACCACCGAGCCGGTGAAGCTCTTGGTGGTATCGACCACTGCCGTGTCGTTCTGCACCACCACCGACCGCCCCACCAAGGAGGAGGCCTGCAGGGCCTGGGACGAACCCAGGGAGCTGGTGATGCTGTTCACCGAGTCATTGAGCGAGGTGATGCCTTCAAGGCTGCTGAACTGGGCCAGCTGGGCGACGAACTCGCCATTGTCCTGCGGCTCGAGCGGGTTCTGGTTCTGCATCTGGGTTACCAGCAACTGCAGGAACGCGTCCTTGCCCAACGCACTGTTGTCGTTGGTGGCGCTGCTCTTGGCGCTGCTGGTGCTGCCCGAGGACGCAAGCACGTCACCGAGGCTGACACCGCTGGTGCTATCGATTGCCATGGTTTTCTATTCCTTGTCACTGACCCAGGGTCAGCACTTTCTGCATCATGGTTTTGGCGGTGTTCATCAGCTCGGCGTTGGTCTGGAACGAACGGTTGGCGGAGATCATGTCAGCCATTTCCTCGACGACATTGACGTTGGGGTAGTAGACGTACCCGTCCTTGTTCGCCGCCGGATGATTCGGCTCGTAGCGCGCCTCGAGGTTGCTCTGGTCCTCGACGATACCCATCACCTGCACGCCCTGCCCGCCTCCATCCTGATCCTGGAACAAGGACTGGCTGACGCCTTCCTGGGCCTGCTGGAAAGTGGTGGCGAAGACGGGATGGCGGGCGCGATAGGTCTGGTCGATGCTCGACGAGACCGTCTCGGCGTTGGCGATGTTCGAGGCGACGGTGTTCAGGCGGGTGGTCTGGGCACTCATGCCGCTACCGGCAATATTGAAAACGCTGGCAAGGGACATGGATTATTCTCCGCGCAGGGCCGACATCAGCCCTTTGAATTTACTGTTGAGCAGGGTGAAGCTGGCCTGGAAGCCCATGGCGTTCTCCGCGTAGCTGGCCTGCTCGACCTGCGCGTCAACGGTGTTCTGGTCGAGCGACGGCGCGGTGGGCGTGCGGTACAGCAGGTTCTGGTTCCCCATGCTCAGGCCTTCGGCCTCGATGTGCCGGGCGCTGGTGCGTTCCAGGGCGAAGTGGCCGCTCTGGCGCTTCTCGCTCTCGGCGGCCAGCACGGACGAGAAGTCCATGTCGCGCGCCTTGTAGTTTGGCGTGTCGGCGTTGGTGATGTTGTTGGCCAGCACCTCGGCACGCTGGCTGCGGAAATTCAGGGCCTTTTCATGGATGCCGAGTGCGTTGTCGAAGCTGATGCTCATGACGGGGAAACCTTCGGGGTGGACCGGAGTATGCGTTGGCAAAGGCTATAGCAAGCCTTGTGCCAACTGATCGGGGCCAGGGTTTCCGCGGGGTTGGGGTCGTTGCCGGGAGCGGCAATGTCAGAAAAGCGGCAAGGGATTACCGCTTGGTGTCAGCAAAGCGGCAATCGGGGTCACTTGGCCTTGTAGATGATCCCCGGACTGCACTGGACCATCTGATAATGATCTGGCAATCCGTTGAGCGCCTCGGAAGCGCCAAGGAACAGGTAGCCGCCCGGCTTGAGCGTGCTGTGAATGCGCAGCAGGATGTCCTTCTTCACCTGAGCGGAGAAGTAGATCAGTACGTTGCGGCAGAACACGATGTCGAACTTGCCCAGGCTCGCATAGCTGTCGAGCAGGTTGAAAGAGCGAAACTCGACGCGGCTGCGGACCGCGGGCTTGACCGCCCAGCGCCCGGGCGCCTTGACGTCGAAGTAACGCTGCAGGCGCTCTTGCGAGAGGCCGCGGGCAATGGCCAGGCTGTCGTATTCGCCACTCTTGCAGTTGGTGAGCATCAACCCGGACAGGTCGGTGGCCACGATCTGCGCACCCATCTTCAACTGACCCAGATTGCTGCGCTCGAACTCGTCGATGGCCATGGAGATCGAGTACGGCTCCTGCCCCGACGAGCACGCCGCCGACCAGATGCGCAGGCGCTGGCCAGGGTTGGCCTTGATCTGCTCCGGCAGCACCTTGTTCTTGAGCACCTCGAACGGATAGGTGTCGCGAAACCACAGGGTCTCGTTGGTGGTCATGGCATCGACCACCTGCTCGCGCAGGCCACTGCGCGGCTGGGCCTGGATGCGCTGCACCAGCTCGGTCAGTGACTTGATGCCCTGCTGCTCCAACAACTTGTTGAGGCGGCTGGAGACCAGGTATTGCTTGTTCTCGCCCAGCAGGATGCCACAGGCTTTTTCCAGGAAGACCCGGAACTGTTCGAAATCCAAATTACCCGTAGACACTGGTGCCGCCTCTCAAAATCGTCTGTAGCGCCAGGGACTGTCCCCTGGCGATTAATGCGTAGCCTTGATGCGATCGACCACTCGCTGCGCCAGGTCATCCGGCTTGAACTTGGCCAGGAAGTCATCAGCGCCCACCTTCCGCACCATGGCATGGTTGAACACGCCAGACAGGGAAGTATGCAGGATGATATGCAGTTTTTGCATACGAGGGTCGCTGCGAATCTCTGCGGTCAGGGTATAGCCGTCCATCTCGGGCATTTCAATGTCCGAGATCATCATCAGGAACTCATCTTCCGGACGCTTGCCCTCATCCACCAGCTTGCGCAGGTACTCCAGGGCCTGACGGCCATCATTGAGCGCCACCACTTCGACGCCTACGGTCTGCAGGCAACGGCTGACCTGCTTGCGCGCCACCGAGGAGTCGTCCACGGTCAGCACGCGCAGCATCACGGCCTTGTCCTGCACCTCGGCATCGACCACGCCCGCGGAAATCGTCTCCGAGGTCGGCGCCACTTCGGCCAGCACCTTCTCGACGTCGATGATGTGCACCAGCTTGTTGTCGACCCGGGTCACCGCCGTCAGGTAGTGATCGCGGCCGGTGCCCTTGGGCGGCGGATGGATCTCTTCCCAGTTCATGTTGACGATGCGCTCGACCGAATGCACCAGGAAACCCTGGGTCTTGGTGTTGTACTCCGTGATGATCACGAAGCTCTTGCGCGTTTCTTCCTTCAGACCGGGCAAGCCGGTCGCCATCGACAAGTCGAGGATGGGGATGGTCGCTCCCCGGATATTCGCCACACCGCGCACCACTGGATTGGACCTCGGCATCACGGTCAGGGTCGGGCACTGCAGTACCTCGCGGACCTTGAACACGTTGATGCCGTACAGCTGATCGCCATTGAGGCGGAACAGCAGCAGTTCGAGGCGGTTCTGCCCCACCAGTTGCGTGCGCTGGTTCACCGAATCCATAACACCAGCCATGCCTGACTCCTTGAAAACGTTTTGAGCGTGCGTACCAAGTCGGCACGAGGATTGCTTTTTTGAGCGCCATGCACATTAAAACGACATTTTCCCGACGACTGACCCGCGCCCTTTCCGGCCTTCTGGCCGTGCTGTGCCTGTGGGCACCCGGTGCGCGCGTGCTGGCCGATGCGTTTACCCTGCCTGAACAGCTTATCGGTGTGACCCAGGGGTTTCTTGAGTTCACCGTCGAAGATTATCTGGCGAGCAGCCAGACCGAGGGCCGATACGAGATCCAGGTCAACACCCTGGACCCGCGCCTGCGCATGCCGCTGTGTGCCCAGGAGCTGGATGCAACGCTGGAAAGCCCGGCGCAGCCGCTGGGCCGTGTCACGGTGCGGGTGCGCTGCAACAGCAGCGCCCCGTGGACGGTGTTCGTGCCGGCTCAGGTCAAGCTGTTCCGCGACGTGGTCACGATGCTCCGCCCGCTCAAGCGCGAAAGCGTGATCGGCGTCGAGGACGTGGCGCTGCGTGAACGCGATGTCGGCACGCTCAAGCAAGGCTTCCTGAGCCAGCTCGACCAGGCCGTGGGCATGAAGCTGCTGCGCCCGACCGTTCTGGACCAGGTGCTGACCCCGCAACACCTGGAACAGCCCGAGGTCATCCAGAAGGGTGACCAGGTTGTGATCACCGCGCGCAGCGGCAGCCTGGCGGTGCGCATGCCAGGCGAGGCCCTGGTCAAGGGTGGGCTGAGCGAGCAGATCCGGGTTCGCAACCTCAATTCCAAGCGGGTGGTCAAGGCGCGTGTGACAGGGCCGGGCCAGGTCGAGGTGGCCATGTAAGAGAACGCTGGCGATGCGCAACTGCATTTCCTAAACTGTGTCAGAACGTCTTGCGCTGGCTTGCTGTCAGGCGGCTTTGTATTTGCGCCTAAAGTTTCTTTCGGGTTGGCCGAAAACAAGGCAAGCGTCCAGACATCCAGAGGTTTTCTGATCATGGTCATCGATTTCAGTCGTTTGAATAACACCCCGTCCACGGGCGGTGTGCGCAGCACTGCTGCGACCGGTAACGCCGAAAAGACGGGCGAGGTCAAAAGCGCCCCACAAGCCGCCGCAGCAAGCGGAGAAACGGTTCACCTGAGCCCAGAGGCACAGCAATTGCAGAAGATCACCGACAAGCTGCGTGACCAGCCGGTGGTCGACAGCGCCCGCGTGGCCGAGTTGAAACAGGCCATCGCCGACGGCAGCTACAAGGTCGACGCCGACCGGGTTGCCAGCAAGATGCTCAATTTCGAAGCCCAGCGCTGACCTGAAGGCGCGCTGACTTCAAGGACGCAACACGCCAAGAGCCCGCCATGCACGACACTACCCTGCTGCAATTGATCGAAGACGACATCGCGCCAACGCAACACCTGCTCGAGCTGCTCGAACACGAAGCAGTTGCCTTGCATGGCCGCGACATGGTGCTGCTGGAGAACATCCTGGCGCGCAAGCAGTCGCTGATCGTCTTGCTGGACCAGCAGGGCCAGCGACGCAACCACGTGCTCACCGGCCTCGGCCTGACCGCCGACCGCGCAGGTGTGCAGGCAGTGGCCGCGCAGTCGCCAAATGGCGCGCTGATGCTGCAGCAGCTCGATGTGCTTACCCAGCTGATGGACGCCTGCCAGAAGGTCAATCAGACCAATGGCCGGATCATCCAGATGCAGCAGCACGCCACAGCCACCCAGATCCGGATCCTCGGGGGCGACGCACCCTCGCTCTACGACAGCCGTGGGACCACCTCGCCGATGGCCAAGCCCCGGGCGCTCAGCCAGGCGTGATTAACGCTATTCAAGTCACGGAAGATACTGGCAAAATGCCGTTAATTGCGTGTGTGTCGTTTTTGCCTGGAGATTGAAGATCCGTGTTCACTGAAGCCGATGCTCCGCAGCCGCCCAAGGTTCTGGACACCCCGCTGGAAATTGCTGCCAACCTGCGACTGCTGCTTGAGAGCCACGACCCGCTCATCGTCACGTTTCCCGAGCGCAGCCAGCGCTTCCAGAGCTACGTCGTGCACGTGGACCGCGATGCCAACAGCTGGGCACTGGACGAGATGATCCCCCGCGACGGCGAACGTTTTATCGAAAATGGCGAGCCGTTTCGTATCGAGGGTTTCCATGATGGCGTACGCATTGCCTGGGAATGCAACAGCCCGCTGACCATCACGCAGATTGACGGCAACCGCTGCTACAGCGGTGACCTGCCGCTGGAAATCACCTACCATCAGCGCCGTAACGCGTTCCGTGCCGCGCTGAAGTTGTCGCAGTTGGTCGATGTCGTGCTTGATGGCAGCCGCCTCAAGGGCAGCGGCCCCCTGCGCGGCAAACTGCTGGATATCTCCGCGACCGGCTGCAAGCTGCGGTTCGAGGGCGATGTCGAAGACCGGTTGCAACTGGGCCAGGTGTACGAAAAATTCGCCGCTGGCAACCCGCTGGCCTTGAGCCAGACCATGGTCGAGCTGCGTCACTTGCATTATGAAGAGCGCATCAACACCACGTTCGCCGGGATTCGCTTCCACAACCTCAACGGCCAGATGCAGCGCAAGATCGAAAGCTTCGTCTACCAGCTGCAGCGCGAAGCGCGCCGGTTCGACAAGGACGACTACTGACAGGAGCCTGGCGGGGCAGCAGCTGCCCCGCCACGGGCTTCACACCTGGGGCGGCTTGTTCGCCTCGGCGCTGGCCAATTCTTCTTCCGGCACATCCCCTTCAGGCTCGGCCTCGGTGTCTTCCGCGGCCACCGGCGTCTGCATCTGGTCCTGCACCACCTGCTCATCGACCCGTGGGTCCAGCGCCGCCGACAAGGGCGAGCCCGCGGCCGGCATGGCGACGTGGTGCAGCGGCGCGTCGTCGACCTGGTGCAGCCCGGTAACGGCCTTCGGCCGGATCCGCCACACCAGCACCAGCGCGAAGAACACGAAGAAGGCGTAGAGCATCTGCGGGCCGAACATCTTCATCAGCACACCGGCCGCCAGCGGGCCGATGCTCGCGCCCACCCCGTAGGTCACCAGCAGCATCGCCGTCAGCGACACCCGCCGCTCGCCTTCGACGTGGTCATTGGAAAACGCCACGGCCAGTGGATACAGGCAAAACTGCAGCAGCGAGATCACGAACCCGATGCCGAACAACAGCTCCAGCGGCACGTTCGGCAACATTGCCAGGGGCAATGCCGCCAAGGCCAGCCCCACTGCCGCGCTGCGGATCAGCAACGCCCGGTCGAAGCGGTCGGACAGCCAGCCCAGCGGCCACTGCACCACCAGCCCCGCGAAGATGCAGCAGCCCATGAACAGGCCGACCTGCTCGGTGGTCAGCCCCTGGGTGGTCGCGTACACCGGCGCCAGGCCATAGAACGAGCCGACGATAAGGCCCGACCCGAGCACCGTGCTGAGCGATTGCGGCACGCGCTTGATAAAGAACTTCGGCTCCATCGGCGCTGGGTGCAGGGGCGCGGGGTGGATCCGCCGGGTCATCGCCACGGGCACCAGGCACAGGGCAAAGCACATCGCCACCAGCATGAGCAATTCCGGCCCCAACCCTGGATGCACCACCAGCACCAGCTGGCCGAGCACCAGGCCCAGGTAGGACGCGATCATGTAGCCGCTGAACACCGCGCCGCGCTGGCGGGCCTCGGCCTGCTCGTTGAGCCAGCTTTCCAGCACCATGTACTGGCACATCATGCCCAGGCCGACAATCATTCGCAGCCCGACCCAGGCCGGCAGCCAGTCGGTCATGCCATGGCCCAGCACCGCCGCGCCGACGATGCCGGCGCAGGTGGCATAGGCGCGGATGTGCCCTACCCGGCCGATCAGCCGGTGGCCGATCTTGCCGCCCAGGGCCAGGCCGAAATAGTTGGCCGCCATCAGGGCGCCCACCCACAGGCTGTCGACGTTCTCGGCAGCCAGGCGCAGGGCCAGATAGGTGCTGAGCAGACCGGAACCGATCAACATCATCAGGGCGGCGAAATACAGCGAACGAAATGACTTCCAGATCTGTCGCATCAGCGTCCCGAAGGGCTCCTTGGTACAAGTGGAGAACTGCTTGTGAGCATAAGGGCAAAACCCCGGCGATGCAGGTCCCGCGGTCGAATAAACCCGGCGAAGGGCGCGCCCGGACGGGTTTGCGTCCTTGCCGGCAAAGTCGGCCTCAGGCCTGGGCTGCCAGCACGCGGCGTTCCCAAGGCGTGATCTCGTTGAAGAAATCGGTCAGTTCCAAGGTCTTGGCCGCGACATAGCCTTCGATGAACTCGCCGCCGAACAGTTCCCGCGCCAGCGTGCTGCGTTTCAGGCGCTCGAGCGCCGCATGCAGGGTGCAGGGCAAGCTCAGGTGATCGGGCACTTCGAATTCGCCCTGAATGGCTGCCGTGGGCATCAGCCGCTGCTCGATGCCATGCAGCCCGGCGGCCAGGCTCGCGGCGATCGCCAGGTAGGGGTTGGCATCGGCGCCCGGCAAGCGGTTCTCGACCCGGCGCGCTACCGGCGAACTGGCCGGAATGCGCAGCCCGGCGGCGCGGTTGTCCTCGGACCAGCAGGCATTGTTGGGCGACGCGTACGGATGGCACAGGCGCTGGTACGAATTGACGTTCGGCGCGAACAGCGCGGTGAAGTCGGCCATGCAGGCCTGCAGCCCGCCGATAAAGTGATGGAAGGTGTCCGTCGGCCCGCCATCGCAGTCACTGAACACATTTCGGCCGCTGCCGGTTTCCACCAGGCTCTGGTGGATGTGCATCGAACTGCCTGGCGTGCCCGCCAGCGGCTTGGCCATGCACACCACCGTGAGGCCATGCTTGAGTGCGACTTCCTTGAGCAGGTGCTTGAACAGGAAGGTCTGGTCGGCCAGCAGCAGCGGGTCGCCGTGCAGCAGGTTGATCTCGAACTGGCTGACGCCCATCTCGTGCATGAAGGTGTCGCGCGGCAGGCCGAGTTCGGCCATGCACCGGTAGACCTCGCTGAAAAAGGGCCGCAGGCCATTGTTGGAGCTGACGCTGAACGCCGAATGGCCCATTTCGCGCCGGCCGTCCTTGCCCACTGGCGGCTGGAATGCCAGCAACGGGTCGGCGTTTGGCGCGAAGACAAAGAACTCGAGCTCCGTCGCCACCACCGGCGCCAGGCCCAGCGCCGCGTAGCGGGCGATCACGGTCTTGAGCAGCCCGCGCGTGGACAATCCCGAACGCTCGCCCGTCAATTCATTGGCATCGCAGATGGCCAGGGCGCGGGGTTCATCGCTCCATGGCAGGCGGAAGGTCTGTTGCGGGTCGGCCACCAGCGCCAGGTCGCCGTCATCGCTGCCGTAGAAGCGCGCCGGCGGGTAGCCGCCCATGATGCATTGCAGCAAGACGCCCCGCGCCAGCTGCAGCCGGCGCCCCTCCAGGAAGCCCTCGGCGGTCATCACCTTGCCACGCGGCACGCCGTTGAGGTCTGGCGTGACGCATTCGATCTCATCAATGCCCCTCAATCGCTCGGCGAATGAATGTTGGCCATTGGTCGTCATGACACTGTCCTTATTGTTTCAGATGCCGTGAACGGCGACAGGCACAACATAGGCTGGAGGGGTTTGAAAGATCAAGGGTATTGCAGTTGCGCCTGGCCGCTCACCGGCTTACGAAGTTATGGGGTCAGGCGCCCGGCAATACGCGCACAGGCGATTCAAACATCGGCGAGTAGAAGGTCATGTCCGCGATACTGCCGCTGTAGTGGCGCTGCAGGTTCAGATAGCAGTGGACCCCTACCCTCGTCATCCGCGCCAGGCTCGAGTTGGCGCATACCGTCGTAAAGTCCCCTACGCTGGCGCCCTCTCGAATGGCTACGTTGGCTTCCAGCGTCACGAAGCGGCCCAGTACCACATCTTCGCTAAGCACCACGTTGGGCCTGAGTACGGTATAAGAGCCCAGAGTCACGTTTGCACCGATCACGCAGCCGCTGGCGACAATCACGTTGTCGCCCAGAACGGCGCTGGGGTCGATATCCGCACGAGGAGATAGTACAGAGGCCGGCTCGTAGCCCAAGGCCACGATCTTTTCCTGCAAGGCACGCCGCACATCGTTGATGTAGAACTCGTTGACCGCCACACAGACTTGCCATTGCCGCGGATCGAAAACGGCAAGGCCAGACAGGTCGAAGTGGTAGTAATCGGTTGACGGTATCGTCAACATCTCGATGCGCCGCTGTGGCCAGGCCTGCTGGGCGATTGCGTGGATGCCACGCAGTGAACTGTCAGGTCCCAGGACCAACAAGGATTTCATCGTTCGTCCTCTTCGAGCAAACGTTGCATGTACCACTCGCCCACCGCTGCCAGCGGTGCCTCATGGTCTCCCATGATGCCTACTGTGGAAGCACTCTTGAGGGCTTTTTGCAGTTCGGTCAGTAAAACGGTGTCTTCGTCGATCACGCGCTTTTCGGCGTGATGAATGCCCCACAAGAGATGGGGTTGAGACGGCGTGTCGGGTTTGAGCCGAGAAGTAAACACCCAGGAATGGTATTCAATGGTGTCCGCTCCGATGGGTACATACTGCTGAACGTAGAAATGCTCGCCGTGGATAGACCCAAAGTTCACGTTAGGAAATAGATTGCAGGCAAAAAACGCTCCCATGTCGCAAGGTGATTCCAGCAAGGGAGAGAACCACCGGGGGGCATAGGGCATCGATGAACGTCCGAAGAACGAAATATCCTTCAACTTCACTTTTGAAGCATGGATCGCCGCAGCGGCCTCGACGCTGAATGTATTTTTGTCAACGGCCTCGACGTCATCCCCTTCGCGGCCCTGAGCAAATAGCAATGAGACAACTTCGGCAGGTGCCTCGAACGTCCCATCGCTGGCAAATTGCAGCAGGGGTGCCAGGGTCTGCGGGTGGACAAACTGGGCATGGTTCCAGTCGAGAATGTTCTCGAAGTTCAGCTTCCAGTTGTAATGATTGACGAACCGGGCATACGACACCTGTGGGGCAAAGTGCGCCGAGCTGCTCGTCAAAACACTCAAAACTTCGCTTGAGAACTGCTCGGTGATAGGCAGGGGATGTTCGCACAGATTCACGAACACGAAGTTGCCGACCACCTCCAGTGCATAGCGCTGCAGCCTGGCGCCGTCCTTCTGCTCCTTGCACATGTTATAGATTCCGGCATTCGGGATCCCGCGCACTGCGCCGTCTTCGCGATAGCCCCACCCATGGTAGGGGCAGACCATCTTGCGCACACCGTGGTCGGCCGTCTGCAACGGCATGCCCCGGTGCGCGCAGGCGTTGCGGAACGCGCGCAGCTCGCCCTTGATGTTCTGCACCAGCACCGGCGTGCCGCTGAAGTTCCGGGTGATGAAGCTGTCTTCGGCCGCAAGCTGCTGGGTCAATCCGGCCAACAGCCATAACCGCCCAAAGATCGCCCTCTGCTCGCGATCGAACCAGTCCTGCTCGGTGTAACAGGCCGGGGGCAAGACCGGCTTGATCATGAGCGAGCCTCGGCATACAGGATGCTGTCGTAGTAGTAGTACGAGTGATGGCGAAGGCGTAGCTCGTAGGACGGTTCGATATCATCGAGCAGCTTGACGATGTCCAGCAGGTCATCCGCATAGTGATACCCCGTCACGGCAAGCCTCGGCCGATGGGTCGAAATCAGCTTGCGCGCACCGCGCAGCACACTGGTCTCATGACCTTCGACGTCCATCTTGATGAATGTCGCGTACTCGACGACATCATCCAGCGGCATAGCCTGGATCTCGACATTACCCTCCAGGTCAATCCGGCTGCCCATGGTGCCGGTCTGGGCAAACTTCAGGGTCGAAGGAGCATCGGACAGCGCCATGTTGTAGGCATGGAAATTGTCGAGGCTGGCGAAATAACCGCGCTTGAGCGCCGCGTGGTTCTGGATGTCCGGCTCGAAGGCATGGATTGCCTTGTACTGCCAGCGGGTGGCGGTCAGAAACTTGCCGATAGTAGTGCCGACATGGGCGCCCACGTCGACCAGCACTTCCTCGCCGCCCAGCTTGAAAGTATCCACCTCGCCAGCCGCATAGGGCGCGAAGTACTCGTTCTCGAGGCTGCACAGCACCGGCAGCACAGCCTTGCGGTCAAGAGTGAAGCGCAGCTTGAGCAAGGCCGCGAGGGTCTGGATGCTCAGGGGATCGTTGAAGCGCCGGGCCAGTGCCCGGTAATCGTCCAGGCGCTCCAGCGTTGCAGTGCGCATATGCGCGGCAGTCTGATAAATCACGGGCAACCCGAAGTAGTCGAGTACCGGGATGATGTCCAGCTCTTGCACGCCAGCGCGTTGCGAAGCCTGCGAGAAAAAGCCTGCGGCAAATACCGAGTTGCCAAGGTTCACCGAAACGCCGCCCTGATGAGAGCGCGCATCGGCAACGAAGCCTTCGGTGCTGAGCACCGGGGATTGAGCGAACGGCTCCCCACGGCTGGCGAGACCATCATCCACGCAGAAGGTCTCGATGCCCATCTCGGTGAGCCTGTCGGCGAAAATCGCGGCAAAGCTAGCACCCAGGAACGAGGTAGGGCCCAGCAAATAGACGCGTCTGGCCTGCTTGATGACGTCCACATGGCTGTCATCGAATGCGGTCTCGGCCAATACGGAAATATCTACTTCAAACTGGCTCAAGGCCTGATCAAGGTTCACGCTGAATCCTCATTTGGAAAATATGGCCCGTGCGGGGTTACCGAACACGGTGACGCCCGCAGGCACGTCCTTTACGACAACCGAACCGATGCCAACGGTTGCGCCGTCACCGATGTGGACATCCTTGGCGATGGTGGCGCGCGGATGGATGCTGACCCCGTGCCCGACGGTCACACCACCGGCCAGGAATACCCCAGCACCGAGCATGGCGTGATCGCCGATGGTCACGTCATGCCCCAACACCACATAGGTGTCGATGTAGACACAGCGACCGATGACGCTATCGACCGATACCACCGCACCCGGCGTCAGGAACGAACCTGCACCGACGCGTGTGCGAGCACCGATGAAAGCGGTTTCGCAGTAGCTGACAAGCTCCGCACC
Source organism: Pseudomonas fluorescens (assembly GCF_902498185.1). Taxonomy (GTDB): domain Bacteria; phylum Pseudomonadota; class Gammaproteobacteria; order Pseudomonadales; family Pseudomonadaceae; genus Aquipseudomonas; species Aquipseudomonas fluorescens_BS. Next base: position 270,611 of record NZ_CABVIX010000004.1, read on the forward strand.
CTGCTCCAGCAGGGGGGCGAGCAAGCGCTCGCGCCAGCCTGGATCGCCAACCGCAGGGATGAAAACCTGGTCTGCTTGCACGACATGGTCGAGCGGGCTACCCAGCACTGGAACCGGAATATCCTCCGGCAAGGTGAGACCTGGCCGCGTGTCGAGAAAACCGGCGAAGGTGTAGCGTTCGCAGAATGCCGGATCGTTGACCAGGACGTTGTACACCACCCTGCCCAAGCCCCCGGCGCCCACAATGATCAAGTTTTTGCGCATGGTCATTCCACCGTATGGCCGCCGTCGAGGACCAGCGCTCTGCCGGTGATCCAGCGACTCGCCTGGGACAGGAAGAAGATCGTGGCATTGGCTACATCTTCTGGCTGGCCGATGCCCAGTGGGTATCGGGCCACCGTGGCATCCAGGTTCCCCGTGGTGGCTAGCGCGGCGTCGAGCATGGGCGTCTGGACAAGGCCGGGCGCCAGGCAATTGACCCGTATCTTGCGAGGCGCAAGCTCTATCGACAAGCTGCGGGCGAGCCCTTCGACAGCGGCTTTGCTCGCAGAGTAGGCTCCCACGCCACGCACGCCGATGTGAGCGGAGATCGAGGAAATGAACACAATCGATCCGCCGTTGCGTACTGCCTGGCGAGCGAGCAGATAGCGCGTCAACAGCATCGGCGCAATCACGTTCGTCGCCAGCTGGCTTTCAATATGCTCGCGGCTGGCCATGCGCAATGGCGACAGGGCAGATATGCCGGCGCTGTGCACCAGACCGTCGATCTTGCCGACCTCCTTGCTCAACGCATCAACCTGCGCTTCGTCGTTGAGGTCGGCGACCAGCATCCGGTGCGGCGCGCCGCCCAGCTCGTCGAGCAGTGCCTGCAAACGCTCACTGCTGCGCCCGGTGACCACCAAGGTCGCGCCAGCCCCGGCGCAGCTCAAGGCGATCTGCCGGCCGATGCCCGACGAGGCGCCGGTCACGAGGATGGTTCGCTCGTGCAGGCCGAAAGCACTCAATACGGTATCCATGGCTGTCATGCCTCGATCAGTTCGGGGAATCTGGCCCCGCTGATATCGACCAGGCAAGTACCCCAAGACAAGCCGATGCCAAAGCCGCAAAGCACAACCCGGTTGCTCTGGCCATCGAGCTGTTCACGAATGCGTGCAGTCATGGTGACCGGCAACGAAGCACCGCTGGTGTTACCGAAATCACGCAACGTGGACGGGACCTTCTCAACCGGCAACCCGAGCTTCTTGCGGATGGTTTCGTTGATCATGCGGTTGGCCTGATGGAAGATGAAGTAATCCACCCCATCGATCGGCGCCTGCGCGTAGTCAAGCAACTGGTGTACGGCAGGCGGTACCCGCTGGGTCGAAAAGCTGAGCACCGCCGGTCCGTCAAGAACCAGATCCACGGCCCGACGCCATTGGTCGTGCTCGCTATGGCGGAACGGAATCAGGTGCTGCGGGCCGACTGGCTCGCGGCTGCCCCCCACAGGCAGGATGATTGCCTTGTGGCCGCTGCCGTCGCTGTTGAGGTCGAAATACATCGGCGGCGCTTCGCTGCTGAATTCCAGCGCAGTGGCGGTACCTGCGTCGGAAAACAACGGATCGTCCAGCGTACCGGCCTTGTCACCGACCAGCAGCAAACCTTTCTTCACCGCGCCTGAGGCGATCATCGAGCCCAGCAGATGCAAGCCGAACGGGTACGCTGAACAGCCCAGGTTCACATCGAAGGCGATGGTCGTGGTGGGCAGGCCCAGGCGGTCCTGGAGGATGATCGCAGTGGCCGGCGCGAGATAATCCGGCGACTGCGTTACAACGATGAGCGCATCGATCTCGTCGCGCTGCCACTGCAAGGTGTCGAGCAGCTGTTCGGTGGCTTCGAAGGCCAAGTCGGAGAAGCACTGCCAGGTTTGCGACAGACGACGGAATTCGATGCCGATGTTGCGTACCAGGCGCTCACGCTCTGGGCGTATCTGCGGCTTGCAGTCCACCAGGTTTGAGACGATACGCTTGGGTACGCACGATGCCATCCCGGCAAATCGAACGTTCTTCAAGGTGGAAACGCCCATTCCGCTTACCCCGCCAGCGCGTAGAGGTCACCAACGGTGACTGCTTTTTCAAGGTGATCACCCGTGATGGTTTTCTTGTATTCCATGTCGAACATCACGATCACGCCCAAGGCTGCCAGCGAATCCCACTCGGGAAGGTCGCGCAGGGCAGTTTCCAGGGTGACATCTACCGGCTCCTGAAAATCGGTCGCGGTCAGGAAGTTCTCGATGAATTGTTCGTGGGTCATGTCAAAGCTCTCGCTGTAATTACTGATCAGGCACTGCTGGGGAAAGCGCGGCGGTACGGATGACCCGCACCACGCGCTCAATATCGTCTTGCTGCAGATCCGGATAGATCGGCAGGCAAATGACCCGCGCCGCCGCCCTATGCGCGGCCGGCGTGGGGAATGTACGGACGGCGTTCTTGTACACCGCCATTTCAGTGACCAACGGATAGAAATACCGCCGGGCGAAGATGTTTTGTGCTTTCAAGCATTCGTAGAGCGCATCACGGGTTATCCCATAGCGCTCGTCGACCAGAATCGGGAAGTACGCATAATTGGCCGAGTAGTCTTCAGCGCTGGGCAGGCACTGGATCCCCTCTATACCCCTGAGATGAGCGCGGTACTGGCGATCAATTTCCCGGCGGCGCTGCAGGGCCTGCTCGACATGATTCAGCTGGACCAGGCCAAAGGCGGCGTTGATCTCGCTCATCTTGCCGTTGATACCGACCGTCATGACGGTGGTCTCGTCTACAAAACCGAAGTTGCGCAGTTGGTCGATGTGCTGTTTCACCTCCAGCGTCGGGCTGATGATCGCGCCGCCTTCGAAGGTGTTGAAAACCTTGGTGGCGTGCAGGCTGAGCACGCTCAGATCGCCATGACGCAGAATGCTGCCGCCTGAATCATTGACACCGAACGCATGGGCAGCGTCATACAGCACGCGCAGCCCATGCTTGTCGGCGATGGCCTGGATGGCCTCGACATCACAAGGGCAGCCGTAGCAATGCACTGGCATGATCGCCGTGGTACGGGGAGTGATCGCCGCTTCGATCTTCGCCGGATCGATGTTGAAGGTGCGCGGGTCAATATCGACAAATACCGGGGTCAGGCGATTCCAAACCAGGGCATGCGGCGTCGCCACGAAGGTATAGGGCGTGGTGATCACTTCCTCCTGGATGCCCAGCGCTTGCAATGCGGTGATCAACGCGGTCGTGCCGTTGTTGAACAGCGACAGGTAGGGCACGCCAAGAAAACGCGCCAACGACTCTTCCAGCTCTTCATGGAACGGCCCGTTGTTGGTCAGGCGCTTGCTCTGCCAGATCTGCTCCAGATACGGAAGAAATTCTTCCAGTGGAGGCAGCAGCGGGCTGGTCACCGTGATCAGTTTTTCCATTCGCGCAAGCTTCTCAGTGCGTACTCTAATGAGTGGGTGCCCATCCTATCCGCCGGCCGTACAAGGCCGGTGACCGCGCCATGCAGTGGTGTCAGTAAATCGACGCTCACCCAGGCACTGAGCAACAAAGCAATAAGCAGGCCAGCCGCTACAGGCGCCAAACCGGCAGGGCTGATCGTGGTCAGATCTAGGCGCAGGGCAACTATCCCCGCAATGTCATCCCATTGACCGGCAACGGCAGCGCCGTCTTGTAGCGCACCTGCTTGAGGGCAAAGCTGGAGCGGATGTTCGCCACCCCGGGGAGGCGCGTGAGGTAGTCGAGAAAGCGTTCCAGCGCCTGGATGCTGGGCAGCAGCACGCGCAGCAGGTAGTCGGGGTCGCCAGTCATGAGGTAGCACTCCATCACTTCCGGGCGTTCTGCGATCTCTTCCTCGAAGCGGTGCAGCGACTGCTCGACCTGCTTCTCGAGGCTGACATGGATGAACACGTTCACGTCCAGCCCCAGCACCTCGGGTGACAGCAGCGTCACCTGCTGGCGAATCACCCCGAGCTCTTCCATGGCCTTGACCCGGTTGAAACAGGGCGTGGGCGAGAGGTTGACCGAGCGGGCCAGCTCGGCGTTGGTGATACGGGCGTTCTCCTGCAGGCTGTTAAGAATGCCGATATCCGTGCGATCGAGTTTTCGCATGAGACAAATTCACCTGATTCTTGTGTTTATTCGGAATGTTTATCTGCTGGCCCGCCTAAAGGCAATCAACATGAGAGAAAAATTCTTCCGGGCGCCCACTAAGATGTAATCAACGCTGACCCTTCGGCCACAAGCCGGTGTCAGCAGCGACCGCTTCAAAGCTCACAAAAACACAATACCGAGCGAGCGTAAAAAGCATGAACGAGTACGCCCCCCTGCGTTTGCATGTGCCCGAGCCTACAGGCCGGCCCGGCTGCCAGACCGATTTCTCCTACCTGCGCCTGAACGATGCCGGCCAGGTACGCAAGCCCCCTGTCGACGTGGATGCCGCCGACACCGCCGACCTCTCCAACAGCCTGATCCGCGTGCTCGATGAACAGGGCAATGCCTTGGGCCCGTGGGCCGAGGGCGTCGATGCCGATGTCCTGCGTGCGGGCATGCGCGCCATGCTCAAGACCCGGCTGTTCGACAGCCGCATGGTCGTGGCCCAGCGCCAGAAGAAGATGTCCTTCTATATGCAGAGCCTGGGCGAGGAAGCCATCGGCAGCGCCCAGGCATTGGCGCTCAACCGCACCGACATGTGCTTCCCGACCTACCGCCAGCAGAGCATCCTGATGGCCCGCGACGTGTCGCTGGTCGAGATGATCTGCCAGCTGCTGTCCAACGAGCGCGACCCGCTCAAGGGCCGCCAGCTGCCGATCATGTACTCGGTGCGCGAGGCCGGCTTCTTCACCATCAGCGGTAACCTGGCGACCCAGTTCGTGCAGGCGGTTGGCTGGGCGATGGCCTCGGCGATCAAGGGCGATACCAAGATCGCCTCGGCGTGGATCGGTGACGGCGCCACTGCCGAGTCCGACTTCCATACCGCCCTGACCTTCGCCCACGTGTACCGTGCGCCGGTGATCCTCAACGTGGTCAACAACCAGTGGGCGATCTCCACCTTCCAGGCCATCGCTGGCGGCGAGGCCACCACCTTCGCCGGCCGCGGCGTGGGCTGCGGCATCGCCTCGCTGCGGGTCGACGGCAACGACTTCATCGCCGTCTACGCCGCCTCGCGCTGGGCAGCCGAACGCGCCCGCCGAGGCCTCGGCCCGAGCCTGATCGAATGGGTCACCTACCGGGCGGGGCCGCACTCCACGTCGGACGACCCGTCCAAGTATCGCCCCGCCGATGACTGGAGCCACTTCCCGCTGGGCGACCCGATCGCCCGCCTCAAGCAGCACTTGGTGGCCGAGGGCCTGTGGAGCGAGGAAGAGCATCAGGCCGTCACTGCCGAGCTCGAAGCCGAGATCATTGCCGCCCTGCGCGAAGCCGAGCAGTACGGCACCCTCGGCCACGGCCACGCGCCAAGCGCCGCCTCGATGTTCGAGGATGTCTACAAGGACATGCCCGACCACCTGCGGCGCCAGCGCCAGGAACTGGGGGTGTGAGATGAACGACCACAACAGCAGCATCGACCTGGACACCGCCATGACCACCACCACCATGACCATGATCCAGGCCTTGCGCTCGGCCATGGATGTGATGCTCGAACGCGATGACAATGTCGTGGTGTACGGCCAGGACGTGGGTTACTTCGGTGGCGTGTTCCGCTGTACCGAAGGCCTGCAGGCCAAGTACGGCAAGTCGCGCGTGTTCGACGCGCCGATCTCCGAAAGCGGCATCGTCGGCACTGCCGTCGGCATGGGCGCCTATGGCCTGCGCCCGGTGGTGGAGATCCAGTTCGCCGACTACTTCTATCCCGCCTCCGACCAGATCGTCTCCGAGATGGCGCGCCTGCGCTACCGCTCGGCCGGCGAGTTCATTTCGCCCCTGACCCTGCGCATGCCCTGCGGGGGCGGCATCTATGGCGGCCAGACCCACAGCCAGAGCCCGGAGGCCATGTTCACCCAGGTCTGCGGCTTGCGCACGGTGATGCCGTCCAATCCCTACGACGCCAAGGGCCTGCTGATCGCCTCGATCGAAAACGACGACCCGGTGATCTTCCTGGAGCCCAAGCGTCTGTACAACGGCCCCTTCGACGGCCACCACGACCGTCCGGTGACGCCATGGTCGAAGCACCCGGCCAGCGCTGTCCCGGATGGCTACTACACCGTGCCGCTGGACAAGGCCGCCATTACCCGGCCGGGCAATGACGTGACGGTGCTGACCTATGGCACCACCGTCTACGTTGCCCAGGTCGCCGCCGAGGAAACCGGCGTCGACGCCGAAGTCATCGACCTGCGCAGCCTCTGGCCGCTGGACCTTGAAACGATCGTCGAGTCGGTGAAAAAGACCGGCCGCTGTGTGGTGGTCCACGAAGCCACGCGCACCTGCGGTTTCGGCGCCGAGCTGGTGGCACTGGTGCAGGAGCACTGCTTCCACCACCTCGAGGCCCCGATCGAGCGGGTCACTGGTTGGGACACGCCCTACCCCCACGCGCAGGAATGGGCCTATTTCCCAGGTCCATCGCGGGTGGGCGCGGCATTGAAACGGGTCATGGAGGTCTGAATGGGCACGCACGTCATCAAGATGCCGGACATCGGCGAAGGCATCGCGCAGGTCGAACTGGTTGAGTGGTTCGTCAAGGTCGGCGACATCGTCAGCGAAGACCAGGTAGTAGCCGATGTCATGACCGACAAGGCCACGGTCGAGATCCCGTCGCCGGTCAGCGGCAAGGTCCTGGCCCTGGGCGGCCAGCCGGGTGAAGTCATGGCGGTCGGCAGCGAGCTGATCCGCATCGAAGTCGAAGGCAGCGGCAACCAGCGGGAAACGTCGGCGGCCAAGCCGCTCGAGGTTGCGCCGGCACAGGCCCCGTCCCCGGCAGCGGCGGCATCTGCCCCGGCACCCGTAGTGACCGCACCGTCGAGCACCTACGCCGCACCCGATATCGTCCCGCGCGAGGCCAGCGAACGTCCCTTGGCCTCCCCCGCAGTGCGCAAGCGCGCGCTGGATGCCGGTATCGAGCTGCGTTATGTGCATGGCAGCGGTCCCGCCGGACGCATCCTGCATGAAGACCTCGATGCCTTCATCAGCCAGCCCCAGCGCACCAGCGCCTCGGCCCCAGCCGGCTACGCCCGCCGCAGCGACAGCGAACAGATCCCGGTGATCGGCCTGCGCCGCAAGATCGCCCAGCGCATGCAGGATGCCAAGCGCCGCGTGGCGCATTTCAGCTACGTCGAGGAAATCGACGTCACCGCTCTTGAGGAGCTACGCCAGCACCTCAACAGACAATGGGGCGAGCGCCGAGGCAAGCTTACCCTGCTGCCGTTCCTGGTACGCGCCATGGTCGTCGCCCTGCGCGATTTCCCACAGATCAACGCCACCTACGACGACGAAGCCCAGGTCATCACCCGCCACGGCGCCGTGCACGTCGGTATCGCCACCCAGGGCGACAATGGTCTGATGGTGCCGGTGCTGCGCCATGCCGAGGCCGGCACCCTGTGGAGCAACGCGGGCGAAATCACCCGCCTGGCCCACGCCGCGCGCAGCAACAAGGCCAGCCGCGAGGAACTGTCCGGTTCGACCATCACCCTTACCAGCCTCGGCGCGCTCGGCGGCATCGCCAGCACACCCGTGGTCAACACCCCGGAAGTCGCCATCGTCGGCGTCAACCGCATGGTCGAGCGGCCGATGGTGATCGACGGCCAGATCGTCGTGCGCAAGATGATGAACCTGTCCAGCTCGTTCGATCACCGGGTGGTCGACGGCATGGACGCCGCCTGCTTCATCCAGGCCGTGCGCGGCCTGCTGGAACAACCCGCCTGCCTGTTTGTGGAGTGATCATGCAACCGACCTTGAATACCACGCTGCTGATCATTGGCGGCGGCCCTGGCGGCTACGTGGCCGCCATTCGTGCCGGGCAACTGGGGATTCCCACCGTGCTGGTCGAAGGCCAGGCGCTGGGCGGCACCTGCCTGAACGTGGGCTGCATTCCGTCCAAGGCGCTGATTCATGTGGCCGAGCAGTTTCACCAGATGAGCCACGCGTCGAGTCTCGGCATCAGCGTCTCGTCACCGCGCCTGGAGATCGGCCAGAGCATCGCCTGGAAAGACGGCATCGTTGACCGGCTGACCAGCGGCGTGGCAGCCCTGTTGAAAAAGCACGGCGTGCAGGTGATCCATGGCTGGGCGAAGATCGTCGACGGCAAGAGCGTCGAGGTCGACGGACAGCGGATCCAGTGCGAGCACCTGTTGCTGGCGACGGGCTCCAGCAGCGTCGAATTGCCGACGCTGCCTGTGGGCGGACCGGTCATCTCCTCCACCGAAGCACTGGCGCCGGACAGCCTGCCCAAGCATCTGGTCGTGGTGGGTGGCGGGTACATCGGCCTCGAGCTGGGCATTGCCTATCGCAAGCTGGGCGTCGCGGTCAGCGTGGTCGAAGCTCGCGAGCGTATCTTGCCGACCTATGACAGCGAATTGACGCAGCCCGTGGCCGAGTCGATCAACAAGCTCGGCATCCAGCTGTACCTGGGCCACAGCGTAGAAGGCTTCGAGCCTGAGGCGCAGTGCCTGCTTGCACGGAACAGTGACGGCGAGCAGGTACGCCTGGAGACCGACCGCGTGCTGGTGGCCGTCGGCCGCCGCCCGCGCACCCAAGGCTTCAACCTCGAGAGCCTGTCCCTGAAGATGAACGGCGCCGCCGTGGCCATCGACGAGCGCTGCCAGACCAGCATGCGCAACGTCTGGGCCATCGGCGACCTGGCTGGCGAACCCATGCTGGCCCACCGCGCCATGGCGCAAGGCGAGATGGTCGCTGAGATCATCGCCGGCAAGGCACGGCGGTTCGAGCCCACGGCGATTGCCGCGGTCTGTTTCACCGATCCTGAGGTCGTGGTAGTGGGCAAGACACCCGAACAGGTGCAGGCCATCGGGCTGGACTGCATCGTCAGCCAGTTCCCGTTTGCGGCCAATGGCCGGGCAATGACGCTGGAATCGAAGAGCGGCTTCGTGCGAGTCGTGGCGCGGCGGGACAACCACCTGATCCTCGGGTGGCAGGCGGTCGGGGTTGGCGTATCGGAACTTGCTACTGCCTTTGGCCAATCGCTGGAAATGGGGGCATGTCTGCAAGACGTTGCCGGCACCATTCATGCGCACCCGACGCTGGGTGAGGCGGTGCAGGAAGCAGCGTTGCGGGCGTTGGGGCACGCATTGCACATTTGAGCCTGAGCGTTGTGGTAGATCTGACCCGTTGCCTGCAACGGGTCTTTTTTTGTTCGCCTATCGGGCTCACGCGATCAGATTGCCAGCGCTGAAGGCCGCTTTCTTCCATAAATGACTACTAAGTAGGTGCCATCAAATTGGCATTACCGTAGACTTGCGCGCTTTTATGTAAATGCAAGGGAATGTTTCATGGGAGTAATGGCCTTCACCAGGTCGCGTCTGCTGCGGATGACGGCAAGCGTCACACTGGTTTCTTTCTTGTCTGGATGCCTTCCGGGTAACCTCAAAAGCGGTGCGGACTCGCTGCACGGTTCGGCCAAAAGCCTCTCCAGCAGCACCGGCAATCTACTGGCCAGCCTCGGCGGCCCCAACACCGCGCTGGGCAGCCTGGCCGACGCCACCGGCATCGCCCTGCCAGGCGTACGCAAGGGCGGCGAACTGCGCCAGTGGACGACAGGCGATCAGGCGTCCGCCGAGCGCGCCCGCACCGCGTTCCGGGGCGGCGCCCTCGACGACCTGCCGGTGTATGACCCGCTCAAATCGGGCGAGGCCCAGCGCTACGCGCAGCAGATCGCGCAGATCAACGCCAAGTACCAAGGCCGCACCGACCTCACCCCCGACGAGATGCTCGAGGTTGGCAAGACCGTCGTGCCGCTGGTGCGTTACCTGGTCAAAAGCCGCGCCTACCAAGCCAGCAAAGCCAGCAAAGGCAAGGTCACCGGCAGCAATCAAGGCAACGCCAGCGTCCTCATCCCGGCAGGCTCCACGGTTGAAATGGTCGCCTTGAGCTATTGCAACGACCTCGGCCTGCCCGCCCCCTGGCGTGGTGAAAAACTGCACCTGCGCTCCTCGGCCGACTACATGCCGTCCGACCTGTATCCGCTCTACAAGGCGCTGCACGGCTACGCCGCCAGCCATCCCGCCGCGCATTACCAGATGCAGGGCATGGTGTGGTGGCTGCGTAACGGCACCTGCGACCTCAAGACCCTGAGCGACGCGCAGAAGCGCATGATCGACACCGCCGTCCCTGGCGGCATGCAGCAACTGAGCAGCTACTGCCTGACCAAGCAGACCCGCGACAAGGTGCTCTCGATCGCCAAGAACTACATCCCCGCCGGCGCCGGCTCGATGATTGGCCAGTACCAGCAGTTCATGGCCCAGGCCAACGACCTGCAGGCCAAGGCCGATACCTTCCTCAACGCCGACCTCAGCAACCCTTCGGACATTCTCAAGCTTGCGCAAACCGCAGGTTTCAGGCCCAGCAACAGCGTCGGCAACCTGCTCGCCAACCCTTACCTGCGCCAAGCCCTGCCGGTACTGAAAAAGTCCGGCATGGCCAGCGCCCTTACACCGTCCTCCATCGACGACAAGGCCGTCGCCACCACGCTCGGCGTCATGGAAGAGCTCGGCCGCCAGCTGGGCGAACAGGCCGGGGAGGACCGCGGGAGCCTCGCCAACTACAGCGAGCTGGCCGACGGCCTGTACGCCGATGTCCAGCACCAGGGCGGCGCCAGCCATGTGTTCGTCAAGGTGCGCAATGATTCGGCCCGGGACCAGGTCGTCACCGGCAGCGACTTCGTCCTCAGCTCGGTGAACGACGGCAAGGGCGCCCACGCCACCTATACGCCGACCCAACGCCTGAGTATCGGGCCGATGCAGCCTACCAAGGTGTATCCGAACGAGGCGGACGCTGACCGGCGCTATTCACCTGCCATGGCGAAAGCGGCCGAACAGTTGCTCAAAGGCTTGAAGGGTGACTACACCCTGAAGAATGACAACTACGCCCAGCAAGCGCGTGACAAGTGCCAGGAAAAGCAGCAGGCCAATCCCGGCAGCGAAGGGATTCGCTATGGGGACCTGGGGCTGGGGATCATCCGCGATGTGGTGCAGACCGTGCCCGTGGTGGGCAACGTCCTCTACGCTTACACAGCGCTCACCGGCAAGGACTGGATGACCGGCACGCCGGTATCGAACACCGACCGTCTTATCGCAGGCATTTCCGCCGCTATTCCTGTGGCAGCATTTAGTGGCGCTGCCCGGGGTGCGGTGTTGGCGGGGCGTTCGATCAAGGGCGTTTGGACGACCTCGAACAAGGCATACGACAGAGCCGGGAGCCTGGCCTATGTCGTCTCAGGCGGCATCAAGACAGCCGAAGGGGTCGTCGCCTACTCGGGCGATGATGCGTGCGCTGCGTGGGGGGCCGGCGCTGCGGCAGTCGCCAACTATGGCTGCGCGGGCATTGTCAAAAGTTGCGCAGCGTTTACCGGGGTGATGTCGGCGATTGGCAATTTGCCCAACACCCGCGCCGCGACTGAGGACGAACTATTGCGCGAGGCTGCCTCGCGGCTGGAATATGCCCTGGCGCCACCCGCGAGCAAGCCGTCAGCCTGGCAGCCAGAGATTTTCAAGACTGGGCTGAATCTTTTCAAATGAGGCTGGCCTACTTTCAGTTTGCATAGGCACATGACATGGACAGGCTGGACGAAAACGCTGCGTTGTTGATCATTGACCTGCAGAAGGGTATCCAGGATCCCAAGACGGGCAGACGCAACAATCCCGATGCAGAGCGACAGGTCGAAGCACTGCTGAACGCCTGGAGAACTACCCATCGCCCAGTCGTCCATGTCCGCCACATCTCGCGGTCACCGCAATCGGTGTTCTGGCCCGGGCAGCCGGGATGCGAATTCCAGGACGCATTCCAGCCATTGGCGGATGAGCACGTGATCGAAAAAAATGTCCCGGATGCCTTCGCCGCGTCCGGTCTGGAGCGCTGGCTGCTGGTCCGGTCAATCCGGCAAGTGGTTATCGTGGGCGCCGCGACCAACAACTCGGTGGAGTCCACGGCCCGAACCGGCGGTAATCTCGGATTCGACGTGGTGGTGGTTGCGGATGCGACCTACACCTTCGATCTCATCGACCTGACTGGGCGCCCATGGCGTGCGGAGGATGTGCATGTGTTGTCGCTGAGCAACCTCGCGATAGACTACGCCAGGGTGGTCGAGGCAGCGGACTTGCTCATTGCGGTATAGGCCCCCGCAGAAAAAGCTTTGTAAATATTTCTCGCCATGTTCAGGCGTTTGAAAAAGGCACTGCTGCATGTTCGATTGGGAAGACCTTCGCTATTTCTCCGCCTTCGTTGCCGCAGGCTCTCTGTCGGCGGCCGCGAAAGGGCTGGGTGTCGACCACGCGACCATCGCGCGGCGGATCTCATCGCTGGAGACTTCCCTCAGCCTCAAGCTCGTCGACCGCCGCCCAAGGGCCTACGCCCTCACCGATCAAGGCCGGCGGGTCGCGGAGTTCGCCGACCAGATGAGCATGTCGTCATTCGCCCTCGAGCACTTCGCAAACTCAGGCCAGCAACAGGTCGAGGGTGAAGTCGTGCTGTCCGCGCCCCCTGCCCTCCTGGGCAGCATGATCGCCCGGCGCCTGGCCGATCTCTACGCGCGCTACCCACTACTGCGCCTCAAGCTGGTAGGCAGCAAGTCGCGGGCTTCCCTGGCACGGCGCGAAGCCGATATCGCGATCAGTCTGTCACGGCCGACCGAGCCTACGCTGGTGGCCAGCTTGCTGGGTCTGCTGGAGTACCGACTTTACGCCTGCGCCGCCTACCTGCGCACCCGCGATCTGCCGGTCTACATCGGTTATGACGAGTCCCAGGCAAAATCCCCTCAGCAGCGATGGCTGAATCTACAGGCCGCCGGCCGTCCGTTCGCGCTGCAAAGCAACGACCTGCGCATCCAGGCCCAGGCCGCCGCCGGCGGTGTGGGCATCGCCTGCCTCCCGGCGTTCATGGCGCAGGAGTACGGTCTGGAGCCAGCCCGCGAACCAGGCGAATCGATGAACATCGAGATCTGGCTGGCCGTGCACGAAGATGTTCGGGACACACCGCGCATCAAAGCCGTGACTGACTTCTTGAACCGCAACGTGCGCCCTCTCCTGCGGTTGTGAATTTTTGCAGGACACGCCTGCATCGATACGGGATTTTCGCTCACCCGAATCAGCGCTAACCTTCTCCCACGATCAACGCGAGGAGATAGCGATGCAGTACGTCAAGCTGGGAACCACAGGCCTGGATGTCTCGAAACTGTGCCTGGGCTGCATGACCTTCGGCGAGCCGGATGCCGGCACTCATCCCTGGACGCTGGGCGAGGATGCCAGCCGGCCGATCATCCGCCATGCCGTCGAGCAGGGCATCAACTTCTTCGACACCGCCAACAGCTACTCGGCAGGTACCTCCGAGGTGATCCTGGGCAAGCTGCTGAAGGAATTCACCCGCCGCGACGAGACCGTCATCGCCACCAAGGTCTACTTCCCGGCCAACATGTGGGAAGGCGCCACCCGGCCCAACGAGCAAGGCCTCTCGCGCAAGGCAATCCTCTCCAGCATCGACGCCAGCCTGACCCGCCTGGGCGTTGACCATGTCGACCTGTACCAGATCCACCGCTGGGACTACGGCACGCCGATCGAGGAAACCATGGAAGCGCTGCACGACGTGGTCAAGGCAGGCAAGGCCCGCTACATCGGCGCCTCCTCCATGTACGCCTGGCAGTTCGCCAAGGCCCAGCAGGTGGCCGCGGCCAATGGCTGGAGCCGCTTCGTCTCCATGCAGAACTACCTCAACCTGGTCTACCGCGAGGAAGAGCGCGAGATGATCCCGATGTGCATTGACCAGGGTGTCGGCCTGATGCCGTGGAGCCCGATGGCACGAGGCCGCTTGACCCGGCCGCGCGGCGAGCAGACCGCACGCACGCGCAGCGATGTTTCCGGCCAGTCGTTCTACGAGGGCACTGAGGCCGAAGACGGCCGTGTGATTGACGTGGTCGAGCAGATCGCCAAGGAGCGCGGCGTGCCGATGGCGCAGATCGCCCTGGCGTGGGTGCTCGGCAAGCGTGGGGTTTCGTCGCCGATCGTGGGCGCATCGAAGGTCTCACAGCTCGATGACGCCATTGCGGCGCTCGACCTCACGCTCGCCGAGGCCGAGGCCGCGCGGCTCGAGGCACTGTACGTGCCGCATGCGGTTGTCGGGTTCAAATAAGCAGCAGCTTGGCGAGGCAGACAAAGGCTGCCTCGCGCCTGGCTTACAACTCCCGCTTCATATGCTTCTCGATCTGCTCCAGCGACTTCCCTTTCGTCTCTGGAAGGCACAGGAACACAAACGCCAGCGACGCCAGGTTGATCACCGCGAACACGAAGAACGTGGGATTACCCAATGCTTGCACTGCAATCGGGAAGCTGAACGCGACCGTTGCGTTGAACAGCCACTGCATCGAAACAGCAGTGCCCGCCAGTACCCCCCGGACTTGCATCGGGAACAACTCGGACATCAACAGCCAGTACACCGGTGCGATACACATCTGCATGAAGAACAGGAACACGAGAATACAGGCCAGCGCGGTGTAGCTCTGGGTGAGGTTCTGCGGCATGAACTGCAACACGCAACCCAGTGCGGCCTGCATGAGAATCACCGCCACCAGTCCTGTCATCAGCAGGTGCCGCCGGCCATAGCGACCAATGGCCCATATGCCCATGAGCGTGGCTGCAACCGAAACGACCCCGTTGCCGATGGTGGCCGTCAGCGCGGCGTTGGTGCCCATGCCAGTATTCTTGAGGATGAGGGGCGTGTAGTACATGAAGGCGTTGACGCCTGTGAATTGCGCGGTGAAGCCCAGGCCGATGCCAATCAACAGCAACTTGATGACCCACCCCTGACGTAGCAGCTCTTTCTTCGAGGGGCGGTTTCGGGCTTGTTCGTCCTGAACCTTCATCTCCTCGATTTCTCGCTGCGCATCGGCCTTGGTATCGCGCAACTGTTCCAGCACCTGTTGCGCTTCATCGAAGCGCCCCTTGGAGGCGAGCCAGCGTGGCGAGCCTGGTACGAAGAAGGTCCCGACGAGCAGCAGCACACCCGGCACCATGGCGATTGCGAGCATGTAGCGCCAGATATCCGGTGTATGCAGCAACGCCGCCATGACGGCGCTCAGCGTGTAGGCGAGCAGTTGGCCACTGACGATCATCAGTTCATTCCGGCTGACCAGCCTGGCCCTGCGTGAAGCACCGGCAATTTCAGCGATGAACACGGGCACTGTCGCCGAGCCCCCGCCCACCGCGACCCCCAGTACGAACCGCGCGGCGACCATGAACGCAACCGAGGGCGCAATGGCGGTGGCCAATGCGCCAACAATGAAGAGGACTGCAAGGACGCGAAGAGTGATCCGCCGTCCAAAGCGGTCGGAGAGGTAGCCACTCGCGAGTGAGCCAAGCGCAGCCCCCACGATCAACGATGCCGTGATCAAACCCTCGGTGAACGCATTCAATCCCAGGCCGCCCTGATCGGCCGGCAGAGTCATGAACGGCAGCGCGCCTGCGATGATTCCCGTGTCATAACCGAATGCCAGCGCACCCATGGTGGCGACCAGAACAGAGATGAAGATGAGCCGGTTCGGGGAGGCTTGTTGTTCACGGGGTAGAGCGTAGGTTGAATAACCGGTATTCGAAGACATGAAGCCAAATCCGAAACGTGGAACTAGCGTTGTGCTAGTGCGCATAGGATTGTGTTAGGGGCGTGTTGAGCGCGGTAGTTCCGTTGACATGGCTGCAAACAAGTGAGGAAGACAGCGAGGCTGGCGTTCAAAATGAAATAGCCCCGCTGCGGCGGGGCTATGGGAGTGTCGACGCCTGGCTTGTTACTTGGCCAGCCAAGACTCGACTTCGCCTGCGCCATATTCGGCTTTCCAGGCTTTGAGCAACTTGTGATTGCCGCCCTTGGTCTCGATCTGTTCACCGTTGTGCGGGTTCTTGTAAACCTTGACGTCACGGGCCTTGCGAGTGGCTTTCTGTGGGGCGGCAGCGGCCGGAGCACGACGGCCTGCCTGCGGATCCAGGATATTGACGATCTCGCGCAGGCTAAAGCCATACTTTTCCAGCAAGGCGCGCAGTTTGGTCTCGAATTCGATTTCAGCCTTGAGTTCCGAGCTGCCCTTCATCACCTCAAGCTCAGCAAGCTGGGCCGCGAGTTTTTGCTCTAGTTGACGGAATTCTGCCAAACGCGACATAGATAATTTCCTTTAGTTCGGGAGGGACAAATATACAGTAGCAGCAGGGTAAAGGATCTGTCGTGGGTTGTCTCAGCTTAATTGTTCGAGATTATTGTATGTCTTTCGTTCAACTGCATTAGCTGCAGCTTCGCAAGGGACCGGTATACTGCCCGGCCCACATCCAGATACCGCGTCGCCATGATCAAACTGCTGTCCGCCCTACTTCTCGCTTTTTCCATAACCACCCCCGCCCACGCAACTCCCCCGTCGACCTTCACCGAAGCCAAGACCATTGCCAAACAGAAGATCTACCTCGACCAGGCAAACAGTGCCATGGGCGAACTCTACTGTGGTTGCAAGTGGACCTGGGTCGGCAAGTCCGGCGGCCGGGTAGACCCCAGGTCCTGCGGCTATCAGACCAGGAGCCAGCAAACCCGCGCTGACCGCACCGAATGGGAACACATTGTCCCGGCCTGGACATTCGGTCACCAGCGTCAGTGCTGGAACAAGGGTGGACGCAAGCATTGTGTCGATGACGACCCGGTCTTCCGCGCCATGGAAGCCGATCTTTTCAACCTCTATCCGTCCGTGGGCGAAGTGAACGGCGACCGCAGCAACTTCAACTACGGCATGGTCTCGGGCGTTGCCCCACAGTATGGCCAGTGCAAGACCCGCATCGACTTCCATGAACGTGCCGCCGAACCCCGTGACGAGGTCAAGGGACTGGTCGCCCGCACGACGTTCTACATGTTCGACCGGTACAAGTTGAACATGTCACGCCAACAACAACAGCTGCTCATGGCCTGGGACAAACAGCATCCGGTAAGTACCTGGGAGAAGGAACGCGACCGTCGTATCGCCGCGATCATGGGCCACTCCAACCCCTTCGTGACCGGCGAGCGCAGCTGGACACCCGGCTACAAGCCCACGGGCGAAGGCGTGGTCAGCGCCGTGCCGGCGAAAAGTCCGAAGCCTGCAGCGCAGCAGACCGTGGCCAGCACCTCTCCGGGCGGCGCCATCATCGGCAACAGCAACAGTCACCTGTATCACCTGCCCGTTGGATGCCCCAGCTACGGCAAGGTGTCGGCGAAGAACCAGGTGATGTTCTACTCCGAGCCCGCGGCGCAAGCGGCGGGGTATCGCAAGGCGGGTAACTGCAAATAGAGAGTATCAGGCAGACACCGCCCTGGTGCCGGAGACGGCTGGGCACTGGCCAAGTGGCGCATGGACCTGCAAGGGCTCGTGCACCATCGGCGCTAGCGTTTGTTCTTTTTCTTGTCGATGGTTTTCATGCGGGCCGTGGCTTTGTGCACCGTCGCCATTTTCTCGGGGCGTTTCATGCCCCGCCACTTGCGGATTTCCTCGCGGGTCCGGCCGCAGCTCACGCACATTTCGCTGTTGAGCTGGCACAGCGAAACGCAGGGGTTTTCAATGTCTTTGGCCATGCTTGCCGTCCGCCTTCTGCCGTGAACCCAGTCGCCCTGCCCAGTCGCCCCCATGCTGGGAAGCGCAGCGCTCCTCCGAGTCGAGCTCGACGTGGGATGTGATGTTCGCGACGACGATGCCGATGTCCTGGAAGGCTGCCAGGGTAAGCGCCTCGATCCTCCCTGCTTCCTGATTGGCGACAGCGGCGTTCATGCTGTTGTCGCTGTCGAATACCCAGGTCACGACAAGGCTCTGCGGGAACCGGTCGTAGTCCACCCGATGGGTCAGCCAGGTAAAACCGATGATTTCACTTTTGGCCGTTTCGCAGGCATGGGTAAGCGCGCGCACCAGTTCGCGCTCGATGCCTGAGTGCTTTCGTTTCGAGGAGGCCATGTGCCGCTCCGCCGGTGGATATCCAGACGCGTGCCGCACTGTCGGCACGCTGTTGCAGCGCGCAAGCCTGAGGCATCAGGCGGCGTTTGCCAATCGCCGTCGCCTGAACGAGGCGGATCCGACGAAACCACTGATGGCAGAAAGGTGTCTAGACGTTCAAGCCCATTGGAAGTGAGTAATCCCATGTTGAAATTTCTAGGCGGTACCGTTGGTGTGATTTTCCTGATTGGCCTGATCGTGGTGATCGCGCTGTTCAAGCTGGTGTTCTGAGGGTTCGGAAGGAAGACGGGGCAGTTTGCGGGCGTATCGCTTACTGCCTTCGTTGGTACGACAGGGGAGCATTCAAAGCGGCGCTACGAGAGCACGATTGAGTTGCGCGCCTGGTGGCGGTCAGCGAGTCGCATCACTTCTTGAGCACATTTCTCAATGCTGTCTCTTGCCGTGTGCAGCACCAGATCAGGTTGCACCGGCGGTTCGTAGGGCGATGTTATACCGCTGAACTGCTTGATCTCTCCGGCTCTGGCCCGGCGATACAAACCTTTCACGTCTCGTTGTTCACATTCATCCACGCTGGAGTCGCAATAGATCTCGTAGAAGTGCCCCGATGGGATCAACTGCCTGGCTCGCTGGCGGTCGCTGGCGAAAGGTGAGATCAGGGCCACCAGCACAATCAATCCAGACTGCACGAGAATTGCGGACATCTCGGCGGTGCGCCGAATGTTCTCCTGACGATCCTCGTTGGAAAAACCGAGATCGCTGCACAGCCCCCCGCGCAAGATATCACCATCCAGGATCACCGTTTGACAGCCCTTTTGACGCAGGAGAAGTTCGACGGCATTGGAAAGCGTCGACTTGCCTGAGCCCGACAGCCCTGTAAACCAGAGTACCGCAGGGACGTGTGCATGCATCAGCGCTTCCCTCACGGGCGCAGAACTCATGGCTTTATCCCGTAACGGTCGAGCTCTTTATTGTCGAGCAGGCTATCGCCAAACAACGTGGTCTTGATCAGGGGACGGGCTTGCTCCAGATCGTATCGGAAGACCGATCGTAGAAGATCGAACGAGGAGTGACTGAAGTCTGGTTTTGCTTCGTCGATCTCGATCTTCTCGCCGCTGAAGCTGATGGGTACTTCTGAGGTGACAACAGGCATTTCAAAAACGCTTTCAACGAAGCGCTGCCTCAGATCGGTATTTTCAAGCTTGCTGACCGAGACAACTGCAATATCCGAAGGCTGAAATTTCTCCAGAAGCGTTCGCAACGGATAGTAATAAAAAGATTGCGTCAAGATAGACATAAACGGCAACTGCCGCCGAGAAAGGTAGAACCCGAGCTCATATTCAACCCTCTCCAGAAAGCTTTGAGCACTGAGCCTGGCGATCTCCTCCGCCACATAGCGCTCAACTATGTGGTGTGAACGTCGAGGAAAATATTTGCAGGTAGCAGCCTGATAGATGCCGACCACCGCTGCTGATTTGACTGCCTCAGGTTGACTGCTTCTGGCTGCGTTGACCTGAGAAAAGTAATCTCCTATGAGGGACCCTCAATGCCCACAACCTTCTTCATCTTGTACGAGCTCCACAGCCGCTCGAACTGATTCCTGAGACAAAGCACTATTCGTGTTTCATCCTCTGGCAGTCTTTGGACAGCCGCCGGGTCTCCCGCATAGCCTACGCTGGCATCCAGCAAAGGCAGAGCGGATGTACGCGTTTTCATCGCGTCAGGCTGATCGTTGGCGTAGAGAAAAGGCTCTTTTACTCCCGGTACACGATCCTCTACCAACCCATTGATCAGCATCCAATCGGAAAGCGCCGTTGTGCCACATTTCTCGAACCCGGCGATAAAAATATTTTTGACTGGCATGGATCACTCTTAGCTGAATTCAAGAAGAGTAGCTTCCTTGGACGTATCCAAAATAGCAACCTGCCCCTTACAGCTATATCCAAAGCGACCGTTTTTTCGTGTTACTTAAGAACCTTGCGGACAGTCTCGTCGGCAGGGCTCGACATCCTCCTCTACGCCCACCCCTCAAGTCGCAATGTGGCTCGAACCAGACGCTGTTCTTCGCCTTCAATTTCCTTGAGGTTTTCGCAGATGCTCTGGATATGCGCAATCGCCGCCTTGCGTGCCTGCTCTGGCATGCGTCCGGTCACGGCGTTGTAGAGGCGTGCATGGTGCCGATCGATCTGACGCTTTTGCGGTTCGCGGTGATAAAGGTTGTTGACCGAAGCAAAGACCGTGTTGAGCAGCAAATCCGTCAGCGAGCGCAACGTTTGCACCAGCACGGGATTGTGCGAAGCCTCGCAGATAGCGAGATGGAAGGCATGGTCGAGCTGAGCGTGTCGGGATGCGTCCAACGATCGCGAGTGCGCATCGACCAAGGCTTCATAGCTGCGGGTGATAAGGACAAAATCAGCGTCTGTGCCGCGCAGGGCCGCCAGACGAGCAGACTCCCCTTCAAGCAAGCTACGGACCTCGAACAAATCATAGAGTGTTCGAGGCTGCGAACTGAACAAGTGCATCAATGGTGAGGTTGCACCGTGCCCCGAAAGGTTGGCGACGAATGATCCTTTACCCTGCTCCGTCTCGATGATCCCGCGAGCGCGTAGCAGCTTCAACCCCTCGCGAAGGGCTGTGCGGGATACGCCAAGTTTTTCCGTAAGACGACGCTCCGAGGGCAACAGCTGACCAGTCCTGAGCACACCGTCAACGATCAGACGTTCGATTCGCTCGCAGACCACATCGGCCACTTGCAGATTTCGCTTGGTACCTTCGCCGTCCATTAGACCTCCAACTGGTATGACCAGTCCCACCAGGCAGACCCGGTACGATAAGTGTGAGTTATATCTATCTGTTTAATATCGATTTTTTCCGTAAACATGGAAAACCTCCAAAAAAAAACTGGTTCGACCACACAAACAATACATGGACAGTAGATCGCCTCGGTCCAATGATGCAAGCCAGTTGGATACGCAAACAGACCTCTTATAAAAACAACCGAGTGTCGTGCAACGATGAACATTCTCTACGACGAAGGCGTTGACGGGGTGCTGCCTGACGTCGACAAAAATGCGCTGCTGCAGGCCCTGAATCGGCAATGGCCGGATCTGGAGGTCCTGCATCTGCAGGAAGAACTCAAGCCGTACGAATGCGACGGACTCTCTGCGTATCGCACGCCCCCCATGCTGGTTGTGCTGCCGCGCACCATTGACCAGGTTCAGGGAGTGCTTCGCCTCTGTCATGAAAGGCAAGTGCCGGTAGTCGCTCGCGGCGCCGGGACTGGCTTGTCCGGCGGCGCATTGCCGTTGGGAAAAGGCGTGCTGCTGGTGATGGCGCGCTTCAACAACATCCTGCACATCGACGCCGCCGCCCGCACTGCCCGCGTCCAACCAGGTGTTCGCAACCTGGCGATTTCCCAGGCTGCCGCGCCTTTTGGCCTGTACTACGCGCCAGACCCTTCCTCGCAGATCGCCTGCTCCATCGGCGGCAACGTGGCGGAAAACGCCGGGGGCGTACATTGCCTGAAGTACGGCCTGACCGTGCACAACGTGCTCAAGATCGACATCCTGACCGTCGACGGTGAACGCCTGACGCTAGGGTCGGAAGCCCTCGACTCACCGGGTTTCGATCTGCTCGCGCTGTTCACCGGCTCCGAAGGCATGCTCGGGGTGATCACCGAAGTCACGGTCAAACTGCTGCCCAAACCGCAAACCGCCAAGGTGCTCCTGGCGGCGTTCGATTCGGTGGAAAAGGCGGGGCGTGCCGTAGGTGACATTATTGCCGCCGGCATCATTCCAGGCGGGTTGGAAATGATGGACAACCTGGCCATCCGTGCCGCCGAAGACTTTATCCACGCTGGGTATCCGGTCGACGCCGAAGCCATCTTGCTGTGCGAACTCGACGGTGTGGAAGCCGACGTTCACGAGGACTGCGAGCGCGTACGCCAGGTGCTGGAACAGGCCGGCGCCACCGAAGTACGCCTGGCCCGCGATGAAGCCGAACGTGTGCGCTTCTGGGCTGGACGCAAGAACGCCTTTCCGGCCGTGGGTCGCCTGTCACCGGATTATTACTGCATGGATGGCACGATCCCGCGCCGTGAACTGCCCGGCGTGCTGCACGCGATCGCGGCGTTGTCGGCCGAATACGACCTGCGGGTGGCCAATGTTTTCCACGCCGGTGACGGCAACATGCACCCGTTGATTCTGTTCGACGCCAACCAGCCGGGTGAGCTCGATCGCGCTGAAGCCTTAGGCGGCAAGATCCTCGAATTGTGCGTAAAGGTCGGCGGCAGCATAACCGGTGAACACGGTGTAGGCCGGGAGAAAATCAATCAGATGTGCGCGCAGTTCAACAGTGATGAGCTGACCCTGTTTCATGCCGTCAAAGCCGCCTTCGATCCAAGTGGCCTGCTCAACCCCGGGAAGAACATCCCGACGCTGCACCGCTGCGCCGAGTTTGGCGCCATGCACGTGCACATGGGGCAAATGCCTTTCCCTGAACTGGAGCGTTTCTGATGGGCAGCCAACACGATTTCGACGACAGCGCCTCGCTGCTGGAGCAGGTGATCCAGGCGCTGCAAAATTCCACGCCGTTACGTATTCAAGGCTCCAACAGCAAGGCTTTTCTGGGCCGCACCGTGGCAGGTGAAGTGCTCGACACGCGCAGCCACCGTGGCATCGTCAGCTACGACCCGACCGAACTGGTGATCACCGCCCGCTGCGGCACCCCGTTGGCAGAACTGCTGGAAGTGCTGGAGGCGGCGCAGCAGATGCTGCCCTGCGAGCCACCCTCCTTCGGCGCGGGCGCCACTGTTGGTGGCATGGTCGCCACCGGGCTTTCCGGACCCCGGCGTCCCTGGTCCGGATCCCTCAGGGACTTTGTCCTTGGGACACGCGTCATCACCGGGCATGGCAAGCATCTACGTTTCGGTGGCGAAGTCATGAAGAACGTCGCCGGCTACGATCTGTCGCGCTTGATGGCCGGCAGCTACGGCTCGCTTGGCGTGGTGACGGAAGTCTCACTCAAGGTCCTGCCCAAACCACGGCAATGCCAGAGCATCAGCCTGGAAATGGACAGCGATCGCGCCTTGCTGCGCCTCGCAGAGTGGGGCCAGCAACCGTTGCCAATCAGCGCGGCGTGCCACGATGGCCAGCGCCTGCACCTGCGGCTTGAGGGTGGCGAAGGCTCGGTGATGGCGGCGCATGACCGACTCGGCGGCGAGTTGCTGCGCTCCTCATATTGGGATGATCTCAACGAGCACCGCTTGAGCTTTTTCGATGAAGACCAGCCGCTCTGGCGCCTGTCGCTGCCGAACAACACCCCGAAGCTGTCGCTGCCCGGTCGCCAACTGATCGACTGGGGAGGCGCCCAGCGTTGGCTCAAATCTGACGCAGAGGCAACGGTCATTCGCTCGATCGTGGAAGAGGTTGGCGGGCATGTGACCTGCTACAGCCAAGGCATGATCGACAGCCCTTTCCCACCGTTGCCTGGCGCATTGATGCGCTACCACCGGAATCTGAAGCAAGCACTCGATCCCCAGGGCATCTTCAACCCTGGACGCCTGTACGCGGAGTTTTGACCCATGCAGACCACCTTGAGCGAACAAGCCCGTCAACTGCCCCGCGCCGAAGAAGCTGAGCGCATCCTGCGCACCTGTGTGCACTGCGGTTTCTGTAATGCCACTTGCCCGACCTACCAGCTACTGGGCGATGAACTGGATGGACCGCGGGGTCGCATTTATCTGATCAAGCAGGTGCTGGAGGGAAACGAGGTCACGCGAAAGACCCAGCAACATCTGGACCGGTGCCTATCGTGTCGTAACTGCGAAACCACCTGCCCGTCCGGCGTCGACTACCACAACCTGCTGGACATCGGTCGGACAGTGGTCGATGCGGCGGTGCCGCGCCCACTCGGTCAGCGATTATTGCGTGAGGGGTTACGCAGTGTCGTCCCCAATTCGAGACTGTTCAAAGGGCTGGTTGGCAGCGGTCAGGTTTTCCGCGCCTTGCTGCCCAACACCCTGCAAGTCAAATTGCCGCGAGACATGCATCCGGCAAAACCACGTCCGGTCACGCGCCACACCCGGCAGGTGCTGATGCTCGAGGGCTGCGTACAACCGAGTCTGTCGCCCAATACCAACGCGGCCGCCGCGCGAGTCCTGGATCGACTGGGGATCAGCATCAAATCGGTCCGCGAGGCCGGTTGCTGCGGCGCCGTGGATTACCACCTGGATGCCCAGGCGGCCGGTCTTGATCGCGCTCGCCGCAACATCGACGCCTGGTGGCCGAGCATTGAAAACGGCATCGAGGCCATCGTGCAGACCGCCAGTGGTTGCGGTGCTTTCATCAAGGACTATGGTCACCTGCTCAGCACCGACCCTGCCTACGCGGAAAAAGCCAGAACGGTCAGTAGGCTAGCCAAGGACCTGGTGGAAGTACTGCGCGATGAGCCGCTGGAAAGACTCGGCGTCCACGGCAACCAGCGCCTGGCCTTCCATTGCCCCTGCACCTTGCAACATGCGCAAAAACTGGGCGGCGCAGTTGAAGCGATTCTGACAAGCCTGGGTTTCAACCTGACGCCTGTTGCCGACGGCCACCTGTGCTGCGGCTCGGCGGGCACCTATTCGCTGACCCAACCCGAACTCTCCCGGCAGCTGCGCGACAACAAGCTCAACGCTCTGGAGAGCGGGCACCCCGAAGTTATCGTCACCGCCAATATCGGTTGTCAGTCCCACCTCGACGGGGCGGGCCGAACCCCTGTCCGGCACTGGATCGAACTGGTCGAAGCCGCCTTGCCTTAACCGAACCCTAGAGAATCCCCATGAAAAACAAAGCAGTCCTGAGCCAGAGCGAAGTCAGCCAGCTCCTTGCCGCCGCACGCACCGAAGCGCTGAATAATCAGTGGGCCGTGACCATCGTGATTGTCGACGACGGCGGCCATCCGCTGATGCTCGAACGTCTCGACGGTTGTGCGCCTATTGGCGCCTACATCGCCACGGAAAAAGCGCGTACCTCGGCGTTGGGCAGGCGTGAATCGAAGGGCTACGAGGAGATGGTCAACGGCGGTCGCCATGCCTTCCTGTCGGCGCCCCTGCTGACCTCCCTCGAAGGTGGCGTGCCAATCATCGTTGACGGCCAAGTGATTGGCGCGATCGGCGTGTCCGGGGTCAAGCCCGAGCAGGATGCACAAGTGGCCCAGGCCGGCGCCCGGTGCCTGAAATGAACTGACGTGCTACTGGCAGCGCTCGATAAACACCGTGTGATGGAGATTGAAAATGACCGATTTCGTTAACTGCCATGGCCTCATGGTAGCGCCTGTCCTGCAACGTTTCGTTGACCTGGACGTCTTGCCTGGCACCGGCATGGACTCGCAAACATTCTGGGGTGGTTTCGCCGCGCTGGTGCATGAACTGGCGCCGATCAACCGCGCGCTACTGGTAGAACGGGATCGTCTGCAAAGAGAACTGGATACCTGGCACCGTGCACACCCGGGCCCTGTGAGCGACATGCCGGCGTACCGCGATTTTCTGAGCACGATCGGTTACCTGCAAGCGCAACCCGATAACGTCAAAGTCAGCACTCGTAACGTCGATACCGAGATCAGTGTACAGGCCGGGCCGCAATTGGTTGTTCCCGCTGCAAATGCTCGTTACGCGCTGAATGCGGCCAATGCCCGTTGGGGTTCGCTGTATGACGCACTCTATGGCACCGACGTGATCGCCGATGACGGCGGCGCCGAGCCGGGTCGGACTTACAACCCTGTGCGTGGGGCCAAAGTCATCGCGTTTGCGCGGGCGTTTCTGGATCAGGCATTCCCGTTGAGCAGTGGCTCCCATACAGCAGCGACGAGTTACGACATTGAAGGCGGTGCGCTGCAAGTCACCCTGGACGATGGCCGTCGCACCAGCTTGGCGAATACCGCGCAGTACATCGGTTACCAGCGCTCGCCCTCTGGCCCCTCGGCCATTCTGCTGAAAAATCACGACCTGCACGTGGAGATCCAGATCGATCGGCAGAGCGTCATCGGTCAGGCGGACGCTGCCGGCGTCAAGGACCTGCTGATCGAAGCGGCGCTGTCTACCATCATCGATTGCGAAGATTCGGTGGCGGCGGTCGACGCCGATGACAAGGTTCAGGTGTACCGCAACTGGCTGGGCTTGATGAAGGGTGACCTCAAGGAAAACCTGGAGAAAAACGGCAAGACCATCATCCGACGGTTGAACCCGGACCGCGATTACACCGCCGCTGATGGCAGTTCACTGACGCTGCACGGGCGTTCGCTGCTGTTCATCCGCAACGTCGGGCACCTGATGACCAACCCGGCCATTCTCGATAACAGCGGACTGGAAATACCGGAAGGTATTCTCGACGGTGTCATTACCAGCCTGATTGCCCTGCATGATCTGCAACGCCGGGGCAACTCCCGGGCCGGTAGCGTCTACATCGTCAAACCGAAAATGCACGGCCCGGCCGAAGTGGCCTTCGCCGAGCAGTTGTTCAGCCGCATCGAAGACTTGCTACAACTCGAGCGTCATACCCTCAAAATGGGCATCATGGACGAGGAGCGACGCACCAGCGTCAACCTCACGGCCTGCATTGCGGCGGCGTCCTCAAGGGTTGCGTTCATCAATACGGGCTTCCTCGACCGCACCGGCGACGAGATGCACACCACCATGGAAGCTGGCCCAATGCTGCGCAAGGGCGACATGAAGAGCACCGCGTGGATCGAGGCCTACGAGCAAAGCAACGTGCTCGTAGGCCTGGACTGCGGATTGCGCGGGCGAGCGCAGATCGGTAAAGGAATGTGGGCCATGCCGGATCGAATGGCTGACATGCTCAAACAGAAAGTCGCTCATCCCGAGGCCGGTGCCACCACCGCGTGGGTGCCTTCGCCGACCGCCGCTACCTTGCACGCGCTGCATTACCACCAGGTCAACGTACGCGCGGTGCAACAGTCCCTTGAAACGATGGACTTCAGTGGCGTCAGACAGACACTGCGGGACGGCTTGCTCAGCGTGCCAGTCGTGACCACCGCGTCCTGGTCGGCCGATGAGATTCGCGAGGAAGTCGAAAACAACGCGCAAGGCTTGCTGGGGTATGTGGTGCGCTGGATCGAACAAGGCATTGGCTGTTCGAAAGTGCCCGACATACATGACGTCGGCCTAATGGAAGACCGCGCGACCTTGCGCATTTCCAGTCAACACATGGCGAACTGGCTCCGGCACGGAGTGATCACCAGAGAGCAGACCCTCGCAATACTGCAGCGGATGGCCCGGGTCGTCGATGAACAGAACACGGAGGACCCACTCTACAAACCCATGGCACCCGACTTCGAGCAATCCGTCGCGTTCCAGGCGGCTTGTGCCCTGGTATTCGAAGGCTGCATGCAACCAAATGGCTATACCGAACCGCTGTTACACAAGTTTCGATTGAGACTCAAAAGCACAGGGCGCTGACTGGAAGCGTGATGCAGGCATATCGTTGGTCAGGCTGGAAGCTTTGGTTCATATGGTGTCCCAGGCAGGGTTCGAACCTGCAACCTTCCCCTTAGGAGGGGGATGCTCTATCCAATTGAGCTACTGAGACACGTGCGTCGGCAGCGAGCGCTGCAAGAAACGACGGACAGCATGTTAACCAGCGATGTGCCATTTGTCATGTCATCAATCGGGCTTTTTGCCTGTAGGAGCTTTCGTTACAGATAGAAGCGTCGTGCAATCTGCAACCCGTGCCATCATGCCGAATGCAAAGTGCATGGCAGGGGTCAGTCAGAATTTGAGTAACCTGTTGATTTTAAGAGATATTTTACCGATTGAGGGCTTGGCACGTTCGGTGCTTTTCTCCTGTAGGAGATTTTGGCAACCCGCCACAGTGTCTGCTGGAGATGCCCCGTTGAATACTTACCTGATCCTGTTGAACGCCTTGGCGCTGAGCGCTGTGATTGGCCTGAGTCAGTTTGGTGGCGTCCCGGATCAAATTGTCCAGATCAACCACTCACCTGCACTCACGGCGCGCCAGGCTGTCATGGGCGGCGCACCCGAGCAGACACAGGTTGTATCGTCTGATCGCCTGTCGTTCTGAGACTGAGCAGCTACCGGACCTGAACGCCTTGCTCGCGCAGTATCCGAAACAAGCCTTGCGCGGCGTCTTTCAACGATCCTGAATTGTCCAAGATATGCACGGAATCATCTTCAGTGACCTGCAGCTGCCGTCCACGCTCAAGTCGTTCCTCAATCTGCCTGACCGGCTCTCGCCCCCTCGCCAATAACCGTTGCTGCAGAATCCTTGGGTCTACCTCCAGCTGAATCGCTATGAGGTCGGGGTATCTTGCCCGCGCCTGCCGCAGATAAGCCCTGGAGCCGTTGACCAGTACGTGCCTGCCTTCACCCAGCCAGTCATCGACGCTTGCCGGGATTCCATACGCAAGTCCGTTGGCTTGCCAGTCGAGCGCCAGCGCCCCGGTAGCTCGCAGTCTGGCAAATTCTTCAACCGATACGCTGACGGCATCTTCTCCCTTGGCCTCCGCGGACCGAGTGATCACTCGCCGCGCGACCTCGGCGCCAGCAGCCAGCAGCTGGGCCCTTGAGGCGTCGATCAGAGAATCTTTACCCGCCCCGGAAGGCCCCATCAGATAGATCAGTCTGCCAATACATGGCTTATTACCTCGGGCGCTTGCGTCATGCTGCATAGCCACTATGCTCAGTAGAGGGGATCCCTGCGCATTCTAGGTGTTTTCCCTGCCCTTTGCTGTCCGTTGCCTGGTTTTGACGACAAAGGACGCAGTTGAAGTTGACCTGAGCGTTATCAAATCTTTTCAAACCAGTGCTCATTTCTGATAATTGGTACTGGCACTAAGCCTTTATCAGGATCACTATTTGTCACAGATTTGACGCCAAGGAAACGGCGACCTTGAGGCATCATGGGCACCTAAATCGCAGTATGGGTTGAACATTTTGTCAACGCGACGGTCGTACATCCCATCGTGCGGCCAATTTTGAGAACCGCTTCCCCTGAACTACAAAACCGGTCAATTATATGCGCCCAATGAAACAGGCTATCTACTCCAGCCGCACTGCTGACAAGTTTGTCGTCCGCCTGCCAGACGGGATGCGCGAGCGCATTGCCGAAGTAGCGCGCAACCATCACCGCAGCATGAACTCCGAAATCATTGCCCGCCTTGAACAAAGCCTTATCCAGGAAGGTGCTTTGGGCGATGAGCTGAGCATGCGCCTGGACAGCCCTGAGCTGTCGCTGCACGAACGTGAACTGCTGCAACGCTTCCGCCAGCTTTCGCACCGCCAGCAAAATGCCTTGGTTGCGCTGATCGCGCATGACGTTGAAATGGCAGCCGACGCTTCCTGATCCGCGTACAGCGCCCACGAAAAAGCCAGCGAAAGCTGGCTTTTTTTGTGGACGCTGGGGGGAGCAAGTTACAGCAGGAAGATGGTTGCCAGACCCAGGAAGATGAAGAAGCCACCGCTGTCGGTCACGGCAGTGATCATCACGCTGGCCCCCATCGCTGGGTCTCGGCCCAGACGCGCCAGTGTCATCGGTATCAGCACCCCCATGAGCGCCGCCAGCAACAGGTTCAGCGTCATGGCTGCGGTCATCACCAACCCCAGTGACCAGCTGTCGTAGAGCACATAGGCAACGACGCCGATCACCCCACCCCAGATCAAACCGTTCAACAAGGACACGGCCAGTTCCTTGCGCATCAGTCGCGAGGTATTGCCTGGGCTCACCTGGTCCAGCGCCATGGCCCGGACGATCATGGTGATGGTCTGGTTGCCGGAGTTGCCGCCGATGCCAGCCACGATCGGCATCAATGCGGCTAGCGCCACCAGCTTCTCGATCGAGCCTTCGAACAGGCCGATGACCCGAGAGGCCAGAAATGCGGTGATGAGGTTGATGGCCAGCCACGCCCAGCGGTTGCGCAGTGAGCGCCAGACAGAGGCGAAGATGTCTTCTTCTTCGCGCAGGCCCGCCATGCTCAGCACTTCGCTTTCGCTCTCTTCACGAATCAGGTCGACCATTTCATCGATGGTCAGACGGCCGATCAGGTGATTGCTCTTGTCCACCACTGGCGCCGATACCAGGTCATAACGCTCGAAGGCCTGAGCCGCGTCATAGGCATCCTCATCGGGGTGGAAGCTGACCGGGTCGCTGGCCATGACCTCGGCCACCATCCTCTCAGGATCGTTGACCAGCAGACGCTTGATCGGCAGCACGCCCTTGAGGATGCCGTCGCTGTCGACCACGAACAGTTTGTCGGTATGGCCGGGCAGCTCCTTCAGCCTGCGCAGGTAGCGCAACACCACTTCGAGACTGACGTCTTCGCGGATGGTAACCATCTCGAAGTCCATCAGCGCGCCGACCTGGTCTTCATCGTAGCTCAGGGCCGAACGCACACGTTCGCGCTGCTGGGCATCGAGGGTTTCCATCAGCTCGTGGACAACGTCGCGCGGCAGCTCTGGCGCAAGGTCGGCGAGCTCGTCGGCGTCCATTTCCTTGGCGGCGGCGAGCAGTTCGTGATCGTCCATGTCGGCGATCAGGGTTTCGCGGACCGCATCGGAAACTTCGAGGAGGATATCGCCGTCGCGCTCGGCCTTGACCAGCTGCCATACCGTCAAGCGGTCATCCAGCGGAAGAGCTTCGAGGATATAGGCGACGTCGGCGGAGTGCAGGTCGTCAAGCTTGCGTTGCAGCTCTACCAGGTTCTGCCGGTGAACCAGATTCTCAACCAGGTCATGGTGAGCGCCTTCCTGACGATGAGTGAGGTCTTCGACCACACGCTGTCGCTGCAGCAGATCAACCACCTGGGCAAGGCGGTCCTGCAGGCTGTCTTGAGATTTCTTTACTTCGACTTCGGTCATAGGCGAACTCCACCCCCAGCAGCGGAGCACGCCGGGAGAATCAATCGATCAGATCTAGCTTGGCAAATCGGGCTATTGAGTAACTACTGGGTAAGTCCATGGTGGTATTCCACAAGCCCCGGCGGGGCTGACGGGCGCAATCATACACTGCCTCTTCTGTTGCAGTGCTTAAAATTTTGGCGATAACAATCGTTTACGCGATGAAGCTATGACAACGCTCACGACTATCAGTGCGACGGATGACGCAGACAAAAGAGCACACTGGAAATGCAAAACGAAGGGTGGGCACAGCAGGCAAAAGTAGAATGCCAGAAAGCAGAAAGCCCGCTACGGGAGCGGGCTTTCTGTTGTATGGTGGACTCAGCAGGATTCGAACCTGCGACCGCTCGGTTCGTAGCCGAGTACTCTATCCAGCTGAGCTATGAGTCCAGAGTTGGTATTTTTAGACCAGGTTACCACTGGTTGAAACAAAGCTGCCTGGGTTACCAGCCAACTTCATTGTATGGTGGACTCAGCAGGATTCGAACCTGCGACCGCTCGGTTCGTAGCCGAGTACTCTATCCAGCTGAGCTATGAGTCCAGAGTGGTAGTTTTAGACCAGATTACCACTGGTTTTAACAAGGCTGCCTGGACATGCCAGAAAACCTCATCATATGGTGGACTCAGCAGGATTCGAACCTGCGACCGCTCGGTTCGTAGCCGAGTACTCTATCCAGCTGAGCTATGAGTCCATGTCGCGCATTATAGTTCGCTATTTCAGCTTTGCAACCACTTTTTCGTTTAGTTTCAACGACTTAGCGATCAAGCCAGTTTACAGCGCCCTACATTTGAATAATGGCGGAGAAGGGGGGATTCGAACCCCCGATACCCTTGTGAGGTATACTCCCTTAGCAGGGGAGCGCCTTCGGCCACTCGGCCACCTCTCCGCAACACGGGGCGTATAATAACCAGAGGCTTCCCCGTTTGCAAACCCTTTTTTAAAAAAAACTCGATAAAAATTAAAGGCTTGGTTCTTCGTCTTTCTCGTTCTTGATCCGCAGGTAGATTTCCTCGCGGTGAACGGCCACTTCCTTAGGGGCGCTGACACCGATACGCACCTGGTTTCCTTTGACGCCAAGCACCGTTACGGTGATCTCGCCATCGCCAATGATCAGGCTCTCGGCGCACCGACGAGTCAGAATCAGCATAGTTTTCTCCTCAAGCAATTCATTCAGGGACAACAGTCTGTATAGGCCTGGGACCCCCCTTCCCTTCTGGAAGCGGCGCCAGGCCTGTGAAGCAACTCACGCCGGCAAAAGGACAGGATTGCCGGCGCAAGCCAGAAACGCGAAGGGCGCGGCAAGCCGCGCCCTTCAGGGCAGCGCCTTACTCACTCTGTCGAGCGGGGGCGTCCAGTTCGAAGGCGGTGTGCAAGGCTCGCACAGCCAGCTCCAGGTACTTCTCCTCGATCACCACCGAGACCTTGATCTCGGAGGTGGAGATCATCTGGATGTTGATGCTCTCCTTTGCCAGGGCTTCGAACATGCGGCTGGCGACACCCGCGTGCGAGCGCATGCCGACGCCGACGATCGAGACCTTGGCGATCTTGGTGTCACCGCTCACTACACGCGCGCCGATTTCACGGGCAGTGTTTTCCAGCACGCTCTGTGCCTTCTCGTACTCGTTGCGGTGCACGGTGAAGGTGAAGTCGGTGGTGTTATCGTGCGACACATTCTGCACGATCATGTCGACTTCTATGTTCGCGGCACTGATCGGGCCGAGGATCTTGAAAGCAACGCCCGGAGTGTCCGGTACGCCGCGGATGGTCAGCTTGGCCTCATCGCGATTGAAGGCGATGCCGGAAATGATCGGCTGTTCCATGGATTCCTCTTCATCAATGGTAATGAGGGTACCCGGACCCTCCTTGAAGCTGTGCAGCACGCGCAGCGGGACGTTGTATTTGCCGGCGAACTCGACCGAGCGGATCTGCAGCACCTTGGAACCGAGGCTGGCCATTTCCAGCATCTCTTCGAAGGTGATCTTCTCCAGGCGGCGAGCTTGCGCGACGACACGCGGATCGGTGGTATAGACGCCATCGACATCGGTATAGATCTGGCATTCGTCAGCCTTGAGCGCGGCCGCCAGGGCAACGCCGGTGGTGTCGGAACCGCCACGACCAAGCGTGGTGATATTGCCGTGTTCGTCGACACCCTGGAAACCCGCAACGACCACCACGCGTCCGGCGTTGAGGTCGGCACGGATCTTCTGGTCGTCGATCTGCAGGATGCGCGCTTTGTTGTGCGAGCTGTCGGTGAGAATCCGCACCTGGTTGCCGGTGTACGACACCGCTGGCACACCACGCTTCATCAAGGCCATGGCCAGCAGCGCGATGGTGACCTGCTCGCCGGTCGAAACGATCACGTCCAGTTCACGAGGAACCGGCTGATCGGTGATCTGCCTGGCCAGGTCGATCAGGCGATTGGTTTCACCGCTCATGGCCGACAGCACAACCACCAGGTCATCGCCGCCTTCGCGGAATTTCTTGATCTTGTCGGCAACCTGCTCGATTCGCTCGATGGAACCGACAGAGGTGCCGCCAAATTTCTGTACGATCAACGCCATTTCAATGCCGCCTCAGCCCATGAATGGGCACCCAATAAACAATCCAACGTGCCGCGGCCGATGACTAGACCACCGGCCGCAGGCATCTTAAAGACCTTGCTCGACGAAAGGCACGGCCAGCGCCAGGGCGCTTTCCAGCGCGGCGGCGTCGACACCGCCGCCCTGGGCCATGTCCGGACGGCCACCGCCCTTGCCTCCCACCGCAGCAGCGGCTTGCTTCATCAGATCACCGGCTTTGAGTTGGCCGGTCAGGTCCTTGGTCACGCCAGCAACCAGCACGACCTTGTCCTCATGCACACTGCCGAGCAGGATCACTGCGCGGCCGAGCTTGTTCTTCAACTGATCGACCAGCGCCAGCAGCGCCTTGCCATCCTGCCCGTCCAGGCGGGCGGCAAGCACCTTGGCGCCCTTCACGTCCACCGCGCCATTGGAGAGATCGTCACCGGCAGCGCTGGCGGCCTTGGCCTGCAGTTGTTCCAGTTGCTTTTCCAGCTGACGGTTGCGGTCAAGCACCGCCGACAGCTTGTCGATCAGGTTGTCACGACTGCCCTTGACCAGCTGCGCGGCTTCCTTGAGCTGCTCTTCGGCACCATTGAGGTAAGCCAGGGCCGCGGCCCCGGTGATTGCCTCGATACGGCGCACGCCAGAGGCAACGCCGCCTTCGCTGATGATCTTGAACAGGCCGATGTCACCGGTACGCTTGACGTGGATGCCGCCACACAGCTCGACCGAAAAGTCGCCGCCCATGCTCAGCACGCGCACGCTGTCGCCGTATTTCTCGCCGAACAGCGCCATGGCGCCTTTGGCCTTGGCGGTGTCGATGTCGGTCTCTTCGGTCTGCACGTCGGTGTTCTTGCGCACTTCGCGGTTGACGATGTCTTCCAGGGCCTTGATCTGCTCTGGCTTGATCGACTCGAAGTGGCTGAAGTCGAAGCGCAGGCGCTGGCTGTCGACCAGCGAGCCTTTCTGTTGTACGTGATCGCCCAGCACCTGGCGCAACGCGGCATGCAGCAGGTGAGTCGCGGAGTGGTTCAGCGCAGTGGCCTTCTGCACGTCGGCATCGACGCGGGCTTCGATCTGCGCACCGACGCTCAACGCGCCGCTGGCGACCACGCCGTGATGCAGGAAGGCGCCGCCGGTCTTGGTGGTGTCGCGCACATCAAAGCGCGCGCCTGCCGCCTGCAGATAGCCGCTGTCGCCGATCTGGCCACCGGATTCGGCGTAGAACGGGGTGCGATCGAGGACCACGACGCCCTCCTCGCCTTCACCCAACTGCTCGACCTGCTGGCCTTCGCGGTACAGGGCGACGACCTTGGCCTGGGCTTGGGTCGCGGCGTAACCCAGGAACTCGGTGGCTACATCGACCTTGACCAGGCTGTTGTAGTCCATCCCGAACGCGCTGGCCGAGCGTGCGCGCTCGCGCTGGGCTTCCATCTCGCGCTCGAAGCCTGCTTCGTCGATGCTCAGGCTGCGCTCGCGGGCGATGTCAGCGGTCAGGTCCATCGGGAAGCCGTAGGTGTCGTACAGCTTGAACACGACATCGCCTGGCACTACCTCACCCTTGAGCTGGGCAAGGTCCTGCTCGAGGATCTTCAGGCCCTGCTCCAGGGTCTTGGCGAACTGCTCTTCCTCGGTCTTGAGCACGCGCTCAATGTGCGCCTGCTGAGCCTTTAGCTCAGGGAAGGCTTCGCCCATCTCGGCAGCCAGCGCGGCGACAATCTGGTGGAAGAAGCTGCCCTTGGCGCCCAGCTTGTTCCCGTGACGGCAGGCGCGGCGGATGATCCGGCGCAACACGTAACCGCGGCCTTCGTTGGACGGCAGCACGCCATCGGCGATCAGGAAACCGCACGAACGGATGTGGTCGGCGACGACCTTGAGCGATGGCTGAGCATCGTTGCTGCAACCGATTGCCTTTGCGGCGGCGGCGAGCAGGTTCTGGAACAGGTCGATCTCGTAGTTCGAGTGCACATGCTGCATGACCGCGCTGATGCGTTCCAGGCCCATGCCGGTGTCCACCGAAGGGGCGGGCAGCGGGTGCAGGACGCCGTCGGCGGTGCGGTTGAACTGCATGAAGACGTTGTTCCAGATCTCGATGTAGCGGTCGCCGTCTTCTTCCGGCGAGCCGGGCGGGCCGCCCCAGATGTCGGCGCCGTGGTCGTAGAAGATCTCGGTGCAGGGGCCGCACGGGCCGGTGTCGCCCATGGTCCAGAAGTTGTCGGACGCGTACGGAGCGCCTTTGTTGTCACCGATGCGCACCATGCGCTCGGCCGGCACGCCGACTTCCTGGGTCCAGATGTCGTAGGCTTCGTCGTCGCTCGCGTAGACCGTTACCCAGAGCTTTTCCTTGGGCAGGTTCAACCACTTGTCGGAGGTCAGGAAGGTCCAGGCAAAGGTGATCGCGTCACGCTTGAAGTAGTCACCGAAGCTGAAGTTGCCCAGCATCTCGAAGAAGGTGTGGTGACGAGCGGTATAGCCGACGTTTTCCAGGTCGTTGTGCTTGCCACCGGCGCGCACGCATTTCTGGCTGCTGGCCGCACGGGTGTAGGCGCGTTTTTCCTGTCCGAGGAAGCAGTCCTTGAACTGGTTCATGCCCGCGTTGGTAAACAGCAGGGTCGGGTCATTGCCCGGAATCAAGGAGCTGGAGGCAACTCGGGTGTGTCCCTGCTCTTCGAAGAAGCGAAGGAAGGCTTCACGGATTTCTGCGCTTTTCATAGGTTCTTCCACGGAAACGGCGGCCTGCGTCAAATTGACGAAACGACGGCAAAGGGCCGCATTATATCGGTCCTGCAATCTCGGTGCAGTGTGTTTATGCGATAGAAACCGCCGATCGGACGGTTTGTGACCGTACTATCTCACACGCTGCGCCCCTCCCACAGAGGGCAGGGAATTTCGGCAGGCTATGCAAGAGAAAGTCAGGCCAGGTGTTGGCCGGAGTCGGGCACTACCAGAATGCCCGCGCGCAGGCCGTTGCGGACCTTGGGATTGGGGAAGATGATGCGCGCGCCCTCCTCCTCGACGATCCAGCGTGTCTCGGCCAGGTCCTCGGCCAGCAGATAACCCTTG
The DNA here is from genome assembly GCF_902498185.1 of Pseudomonas fluorescens. Classification (GTDB taxonomy): domain Bacteria; phylum Pseudomonadota; class Gammaproteobacteria; order Pseudomonadales; family Pseudomonadaceae; genus Aquipseudomonas; species Aquipseudomonas fluorescens_BS. Next base: position 307,257 of record NZ_CABVIX010000004.1, read on the forward strand.
CTCAGTTCCGAGAAGTTCTCGATGTCGGCAGGCAGGTGCAGGTGGAAGCTGTCGCTGTGCTTGATGATCTCGCGGGCGACACTGAACAGCTGCAGGCCGTCGAGCTGTTGGTCGGTCTCGGGCTCATCGCCTTCGACCAACTGCCTGAGCCGGGCGTGCAGGAGGTCAAGGTTGACCTGCTCGTTCTGCCCGAAAGGACGTGCCTTGCCAAGCTCCAGAGTAAACGCTTCGGCCTCCAGCTGCTCGTAGGTAAACGCGCTGAAGGTGACCGAGGGCTTGCTTTGCAGCAGCACCGCTTCCATTCCTGCGGCGCGCAACCGCGCCAGCTCTCGCCGGGAATGCTGGCGGCCATCTTTATAGGGATACAGTGCGAACTGCTCGATCTTCGAAGCGCGGATCGCGGTGTGCAGGTCGTAATGCAGGCGGGTACGCCCAGAGAGGCTGAAGAATACCCGGGCGAACTGCTCCAGCTCACCGGCGCGCAGCGCTTCGAAGCCGCTGGACAACTCGTGCCGGCCGTTGAACAGGCGGTTGATATCCTGCTCGATGAAGCGTTCGCCCCGGCGGATCGCCTGGGGATTGCCGAACAGGAACAATACCCGCGCCCGCGGCTTGATGTCACCCCTCGCCACGCCATGCAGCAACTCGTCGAGCAACTCGATCGGCGCGGTTTCGTTGCCGTGGATGCCTGCCGACAACAGCAGGTCCATGCCATTGTCACGCGCCTCGGGAGGCCGCACCTCCAGCGCGCCTTCGCCCAACCAGCGCAAGCGCACTCCCTCGACCGTCACTTGTGTCTTCTCGGCCGGCTCATGGCCGGCGAGGGTCAGGTCAAGCAGTTTGCCGAGGGCGAGCATGGCGATTCCTTAGTGTTGATGACCGCAGTCGGGGCCGTGGACGTGATCGTCGTCGTCACCCGTTTCAGCCGGCTCCATTTCCAGCTGCAGGCTCACCAGGTTGGTGGCCATCGGGCGCAGCAGCAGGTTGGCGTACTCGGTGTCGTCTTCGTCGACATCGACACCGATCAGCAGCTGGCCGCGACCGTCCTGCTGGATCCACACCTCCTTGCCTTGCCAGACCACGGCAAAGCGCGTGCAGGACGTTTCCAGCTGGGTACCGTCGTGGTCTTCAAGGATCAGCTGCAGGGCATCGGACATATCGGATTCTCTCTTCAAGGTTGGCGTTGGAAAGGATAGACCGAGCCCAGCTTGAGGATCTGGGTCAGTTCATCCAGTGCCGCGCGGCACTCGACCAGCAATTGCGGATCGGCAAGGTCTGCGTCGCTCATGCGGTCGCGGTAATGCCTGTCGACCCACTGGAGCAGCGTGTCGTACAGCGGCGCGGTCATGATAACGCCTGGGTTGACCGCCGCCAGTTCAGTTTCATTCAAGGCGACCCGCAAGCGCAGGCATGCCGGCCCGCCGCCGTTCTGCATGCTCTGCTTGAGGTCGAACACCTTGACCTCGCCTACCGGGCCACCCTGGCCGGTGAGCTGGGAGAGGTAGTTCCATACCCGCTCATTGTTGCGGCACTCTTCGGGCACCACCAGCAGCATCGAGCCGTCGGCGCGGGTGAGCAGCTGGCTGTTGAACAGGTAGGACCGCACTGCATCCTCCACCGTCACCGCCGAGCGTGGGACGCCGATGGCCTGGAAGCGGCCGCCCTTGCTGGCCAGTTTAGCCTGCAGCTGGGCCAGTACCGCGTCGCTGTCCAGAAACGCATCTTCATGGTGAAACAGCACCTCGCCATTGCCCACCGCGATCACGTCGTTATGGAACACGCCCTGGTCGATCACTGCAGGGTTCTGCTGAGCGTAGACCACGCCGTCCTCGCTCAGGCCATGCAGGCGAACCACGGCCTGGGAGGCTTCAAGCGTCTGGCGTGCGGGGTACTTCTGCGGTGCCGGGTAACGGCTGTCGAATGCGCTGCGGCCATAGACGAAAAACTCGACTCCCGCTTCGCCATACTCGCGGCACAAGCGCGTGTGGTTGGCCGCGCCCTCATCGCCGAACTGCGCAACCGCCGGCAGCGCCGCATGGTGGGCGAAGTGGCGGTCATCCGCGAACATCGCACCCAGCACGCGGCTGGTGGTCGGGTGTTCGATGCTGCGGTGGTACTTGCAATTGAGATTGGCAGCGGTGAAATGCACGCGGCCGTCCGCAGTGTCTGCGCTTGGGCTGACGGTGGCAGCGTTGGCCACCCACATGCTCGAGGCCGAGCAGCTGGCCACCAGCAGCGGCATGGATTCTTTCGCCGCGCGCTGGATCACCTCGCCATCGCTGCCGCTGAAGCCCAGGCGCCGAAGGGCCGCCACGTCGGGTCGTTCCTGCGGGGCCAGCACGCCCTGCTGGAAGCCCATGTCTACCAGGGCTTTCATTTTCGCCAAGCCCTGGCGCGCCGCTTCGCGCGGGTTCGAACACTGCTGGCTGTTGCTCTGCGAGGCAACATTGCCATAGGACAGCCCGCCGTAGTTGTGCGTAGGTCCTACCAGACCATCAAAATTCACTTCGTAGGATTTCATCGGCCAGGCTCCGGGACCAGTTGTTATAGGGTGACGCCCGGCGTCAGGGACGCCGGCAGGACAAGGCTGGCGGTTTCCAGCGAAGCCACGGGGTAGGCACAGTAGTCAGCGGCATAGTAGGCGCTCGCGCGGTGGTTGCCGCTGGCGCCGACACCGCCGAAGGGCGCGCTGCTGGCCGCGCCGGTCAGTTGCTTGTTCCAGTTGACGATACCGGCGCGGCTGCGCAGCCAGAAATACTGGTAACGCGCATGGGAGTCCGACAGCAGGCCCGCGGCCAGACCGTATTGGGTGTTGTTGGCTTCGGCGATCGCCTCATCGAAGTCGTTGTAGCGGATCACCTGCAGCAGCGGTCCGAAAAACTCTTCGTCGCGGCGCTCGGACACGGCGCTGACATCGAGAATGCCCGGCGTCAGCAAAGCGGCGCCCACCTGCGGCTGGGTCATCGGCAACAGGGCCACGCCGCCCTTGCCGAGCAGTTCGTCCTGGGCCGCGAGCAGCGCGCGAGCAGCGTCCAGCGAAATGACCGACCCCATGAACGGCGGCGGCTGCTGGTCGAACGCACCGACATGGATGCCCTTGCAGACATCGACAAGACGCTGCAGCAGCGAGTCGCCCCAGGCGCCCTCGGGCACCAGCAGGCGTCGAGCACAAGTGCAGCGCTGCCCGGCGGAAATGAACGCCGATTGGATGATGGTGTAGACGGCCGCGTCCAGGTCCTGAACCTGCTCCACCACCAGCGGGTTGTTGCCGCCCATTTCAAGCGCCAGGATCTTGTCCGGGCGCCCGGCAAACTGCTGGTGCAAGAGGTTGCCGGTACGGCTGGAGCCGGTAAAGAACAAACCATCGATGCCCGTGCTGGACGCCAGGGCCACGCCGGTGTCGCGTGCGCCTTGCACCAGGTTGAGCACACCGTTCGGCAGGCCCGCCTCGATCCAGCACTTGACGGTCAGCTCAGCCACCTTGGGGGTCAGTTCGCTGGGCTTGAACACCACGCAGTTGCCCGCCAGCAGCGCCGGAACAATATGGCCATTGGGCAGGTGGCCCGGGAAGTTGTAGGGGCCGAACACCGCGACCACACCGTGGGGCTTGTGCCGCAGCACCGCCGTGGCGTCGGCCAGCGGGCCGCTTTTTTCACCGGTGCGCTCGCGGTAGCTCTGGACCGAGATCGCCACCTTGTTGACCATGCTGGTCACTTCGGTGGCGGTTTCCCACAGCGGCTTGCCGGTTTCTTCACCGATGCAGTGAGCCAAGGCATCGGCCTTGGCCTTGAGCTTGTCGGCAAAGGCCTCGAGCACGCTGATGCGAGCGTCCAGGCTCAGCTGAGCCCATGCTGGAAATGCCTGGCGCGCGGACTGGACCGCGGCCTCCACCTGCGCGACAGTGGCACCCTGGCCTTGCCACAAGACCTGCTGGCTGACCGGGTTCAACGACTGCAGCGCCTCCCCCTGCCCTGCCTGCCATTGGCCTGCGATGAAATGCGTGGTCATCATTTGCCCTCTCGTTCAGCGGACAGCGGCACGGCGCGTACATGGTCACCGGCGCCCAGACGCAAGCGCTTGGCGGCCAGTGGGTCGACCACCAAGGTGCCGGCGGCCAGGCGCGCAGGTGCGGCGGTGATGCGGCAGTCGTCGCGCTTGCGGTTGTGGATCAGGTAAGGCGTGGCGTCGTCACCGGGCGTGCCCACGGCCAATACGAGGTTCTGGCTCTCGCGCACCGCGCGAATCTTGCCGGTCTCGCACTCGACCGCCGGGCCCGCGTCGAAGATGTCGACGTAGCCCTGATAGTTGAAGCCTTCGCTCTTGAGCATCGCCAATGCAGGCTCGGTGTCGGTGTGCACACGGCCGATGACGGCGCGCGCCGCCTCCGACAGAAAACAGGTGTACAGAGGAAACTTGGGCATCAGCTCGGCAATGAACGACTTGTTGCCCACGCCGGTCAGGTAGTCCGCCTGGCTGAATTCCATCCTGAAAAAATGCCGGCCAAGGCTTTCCCAGAACGGCGAACGGCCAGCATCGTCGGACATGCCGCGCATCTCGGCAATGATCTTGTTGCCGAACAGTTCGGGGAACTCGGCAATGAACAGCAGGCGCGCCTTCGCCAGCAGGCGGCCATTGAGCCCCGTCCGATGGTCACTGCGCAGGAACAGCGAGCACAGCTCGGAGTTGCCGGTCAGGTCGTTGGCCAGAAACAGCGTGGGGATCTCGCGGTAGATATTCAGCTCTTGAGAGGCGCTGACGGTAAGGCCAACCCGGTAGTTGTACCAGGGCTCACGCAGGCCGACCGCGCCTGCGATGGCCGAGATGCCCACTACCAGGCCCTCATCGTTCTCAAGCACGAACAGGTAGTCAGTGTCGCCGCGCTCGGCTTGACCGAGAAAGGTTTTCTCGGCCCAGGCGACGCGCTGCTCAAGGCGCTGCTCGTTGGCTGGCAGTGTGGTAAGCCCGGTAGTCCCGGTGCTGCGTGCCAATTCGATCAGCGCAGGTAAATCGCTGCTGCGTACAGGACGAACGATCATGCTATCTCCTTGAGCGGCGGGCCTTGACCTGCCGCGAAACCCATCGTTGCGAGTAACGGGCCTGGGCTATCCGGCCACAGGCATCAAACGGCGACCAGGCGCACACTGCCGCCTTCGCCGACACCCAGCGCTTCGGCGGCTTCCGGGCTCAGGCTGACAGGCTTGCCCGGCACCCAGTCGAGTTCCAGCGACACCGCGCGGAAGTCCTGCAACTGGCCGTTGCAGACCAGGTACGGGCGCCCACCCTTGGCGACGTTGTCGTCGATCTTCACCGGGACTATGCGGCTCTGGGCGATCGAGCGGATACCGGTGACCCGCGCGTGCAGGGTCGGACCGCCGTCGAAGATGTCGATGTAGTGGTCGGTCTCGAAGCCTTCGCGCATCAGGATGTCGAAGGTGATCTGCGCGCGCGGGTGCACCTGGCCCATGGCTTCCTGGGCTGCGTCGGGCAGCAGCGGCACGTAGATCGGGTAGTGCGGCATCAGTTCGGCGAGGAAGGTGCGGCTCTTGAGGCCGCACAGGCGCTCAGCCTCGGCATAGTTGATATCGAAGAAGTTGCGCCCGATGGCATCCCAGAACGGTGAGTCACCCTGCTCGTCGCTGTGGCCGACGATCTCAGTGACCACCGAGTCGGCGAAACGCTCGGGATGCGCCGCCATGAACAACAGCCGGCCGCGCGAATTGAGCTCGGCCGAGGCACTGTTCACCAGGTCTGGCAGCACGTAGAAGCTGGTCAGCAGACTGTTGCCGGTCAGGTCATGGCACTGGGAGAGCACGTGGATCTTGTTGTGGATCTTCAGTTCGCGCGAGGCGTGGACGAAGGTCTCGTTACGAAAGCTGTAGAACGGTTCGGAGTAGCCGGCCGAGGCGACGATGGCCGAGCAGCCGGCAAGCTTGCCGGTGCTGCTGTCTTCAAGGACGAAGAAATAGCTCTCCTCGCCGTTGAAGCTGACTTCGGCGGCAAACGACGTTTCCGAGGCGGCGATCTTGTCGCCCAGGCGGCCGGCATCATCCGGCAAGGACGTGACACCGATGGGGCTGTCCGCAGCCAGGCGCTGCACTTCGTTCAGGTCAGCCATTTGCGCAGGGCGCATCACCAGCATGGTGTCACTCCTTTCGGGAAAGCAGGCCAACGCAGTCGGCACGGAAAAACGGCGGGCACCCTGGCACCCGCGAGGAATTGGTTCGCCACCGGCCTGCGACAGGCCGGGACGAGACCGCAGGCGAATCAGGCCTGGGTCAGTTTGGCCACGGCGCGCTCGAAACGGGCCAGGCCTTCATCGATGTCGGCATCCTCGACCACCAGGCTCGGCGCGAAGCGCACGACATCCGGGCCAGCCTGAAGGACCATCAGGTTCTCTTGCTCGGCGGCATTGAGCACATCCTTGGCCTTTCCTTTCCAGGCATCGGACAGCACGCAGCCGATCAACAGGCCAACCCCGCGGACCTGGGTGAAGATGCCGTACTGCCGGCCGATCTGCTCAAGGCGTGCCTTGAAGCGCTCATGCTTGGCCTTCACGCCCGCGAGCACCTCGGGGGTGTCGATGACGTCGAGTACTGCATTGGCGACTGCACAGGCCAGGGGATTGCCGCCGTAGGTGGTGCCGTGGGTGCCGACCGCCAGGTGCGTGGCAAGCTCGGCGGTGGTCAGCATGGCGCCGATCGGGAAGCCGCCGCCCAGGCTCTTGGCGCTGGTGAGGATGTCGGGGACTACGCCGTAGTGCATGTAGGCATACAGCTCGCCGGTACGGCCTACGCCAGTCTGCACCTCGTCGAAGATCAGCAGCGCGTTGTGCTCGTCACACAGTTTGCGTGCGCCTTCGAGGTAGGCAAGATCAGCCGGCACCACGCCACTTTCGCCTTGGATCGGCTCGATGACCACGGCGCAGGTCTTGTCCGAGATCTGCGCCTTGAGCGCTTCCAGATCGTTGTACGGCACATGACTGATCCCGGCGATCTTCGGGCCGAAGCCGTCGGAATACTTCGGCTGGCCACCCACGCTGACGGTGAACAGGGTGCGGCCGTGGAAGCTGTTCACGGTAGCGATGATTTCGTGCTTTTCAGGACCGAAACGGTCATGGCCCACCCGGCGCGCGAGCTTGAACGCGGCCTCGTTGGCCTCGGCGCCCGAGTTGCAGAAGAAAGCGCGGTCGGCGAAGGTCGCGTCCACCAGCTTGTGGGCCAGGCGCAGGGCCGGCTCATTGGTGAACACGTTGGACACGTGCCAAAGGGTATTGGCCTGCTCGGTGAGGGCCGCGACCAAGGCCGGATGAGCATGCCCGAGCGCGTTCACCGCGATGCCGCCGGCAAAATCGATGAGCTCGCGGCCCGACTGGTCCCACACTCGAGACCCGGCGCCGCGTACAGGAATGAACGCCGCCGGTGAGTAGTTGGGGACCATCACCTGGTCGAAATCGGCACGCTGCACCGGGGTTTGCTCAACGGACATCGGAGTCTCCTGAAGAGGAACGCTGGCCAGGAAATGGCGAGCGATAGGGGGATTGTAAGGACTGAAAGGCGCCTGTCCTTGTCGCCAAGCGACAACTTGTTACAGCGCTTAACCCCGTTTTACCAAGGCTTTCGGCAATGCGACAAACTTTGTCGCAATCGCGCAGTTTACGCGGTGCAGGGATTTTGCAGGAGCGTTGCGCTGTTGTCAGCCGCGCTCGGCGGGCGCGGAGCTCAGCTCGAACGGACTGCTGCTGCGCCGCTGGTTGCGGTCTTCGCGCGGGGTAGCGCCAAAGAAGTTGCGGTAGGCACTGGAGAAATGCGGCCCCGAGGAAAATCCGCAGGACAGGCCGATCTGGATGATCGACTTGCTGGTCTGCATCAGCATCTGGCGTGCCTTGTTCAGGCGCAGCTCCAGGTAATACTGGCTTGGGACGCGGTTCAGGTACTGCTTGAAGATACGCTCCAGCTGGCGGCGCGACACGCATACATGCTGGGCGATCTCGTCGGTAGTCAGGGGCTCTTCGATGTTGGCTTCCATCAGCAGCACCGCCTGGGTGAGCTTGGGATGACTGGAGCCCAGGCGGTTCTGCAACGGGATGCGCTGGCGCTCGCCGCCCTCGCGGATGCGCTCCACGACCAGTTCCTCGGACACCGCCCCCGCCAGCTCCGCGCCATGGTCGCGGGCCAGCACCGCCAGCAACAGGTCGGCCACGGACATGCCACCACAGGCAGTCAGGCGATCACGGTCCCAATCGAACAGGTGGCTGGTGGCGATGACCTTGGGATGACGCTCACTGAAATCATCCTGCCATCGCCAGTGCACCGCCGCCCGGTAGCCGTCGAGCAAGCCCAGCTGGGCCAGCGGATACACCCCTGCCGACAGGCCACCGATCATGCAGCCGCCGCGCGCCACTTGCTTGAGCGCCGCGGCCAGCGCAGGCGTGACCGCCAGAGGCGGCTCGTCAGCCAGCAGGAAGAGTTTCTGGCAACCCTCCAGACGCCCGTTCCACGGCTCGCCCGGCAGTCGCCAGGCAGCTTCCTGCGGCGCGTCGGCCTGAAGAAACGCCAGCTCGTAGGCCACCTCCGGATGCACCTTCTGCGCAACCCGCAACACTTCCTCGGCCAGCGCCAAGGTCAACGCCTTGGTGCCTGGCCAGATGAGAAAACCGATTCGCTGGGTGTTCATAGGGTGCGATCCGAAACCTGAAGTCATTCAACAAGCCGCGCGGGCGGGGACAAGAGCGCAGAGGCAGGCTGCGCCCGTCGCGCAGCATGCCCTATTGTGGTGCGAAGAGGCAGCCTCTTTACTTGAGACTACCGGAAAGAAACTGCTTGAGCCGCTCCGATTGAGGATTGACCAGCACCTCGCGTGGATTACCCCGCTCCTCCACCAGACCCTTGTGCAGGAACACCAGCTGGTTGGACACCTCGCGGGCAAAGCCCATTTCGTGGGTAACCACGACCATGGTGCGGCCCTCTTGCGCAAGCGACTGCATGACCTTGAGCACATCGCCCACCAGCTCGGGGTCGAGGGCCGAGGTCGGCTCGTCGAACAGCATGACTTCCGGCTCCATGGCCAGCGCACGGGCAATCGCCACACGCTGCTGCTCACCACCGGACATGTGCCCCGGGAAGGCGTCCTTGCGGTGGGACACGCCAACCTTGGCCAGGTAATGCTCAGCCTTTTCGAGGGCTTCTTTCTTGCTCATGCCCAGCACATGGACTGGGGCCTCGATGACATTTTCCAATGCCGTCATGTGCGACCACAGGTTGAAGTGCTGGAACACCATCGACAGGCGCGAACGCATGCGCTGCAGCTGGCGGGGGTCGGCGGCCTTGAGCGCGCCTTCCTTGCCCGCAACCAGCTTGAGCTCTTCGTTGTTGAGCAGGATCTTGCCCGCGTGCGGCTGCTCGAGCAGGTTGATGCAGCGCAGGAAGGTCGACTTGCCCGAGCCGCTGGAGCCGATGATGCTGATCACATCGCCCGCCTTGGCCGCCAGGGAAACACCCTTGAGCACTTCGTGACTGCCGTAGCGCTTATGCAGGTCTTGGACTTCGAGTTTGTACATGCTGTCGGTTCTCACAAAGCGATCAGTCCCGGGCCTTGGCCCAGTGCGTAATAAAAGGCGCTGTCATCACGACTTGCGCGGTGCCAGGTAGCCGAGCCAGCGGCGTTCGGCCAGCTTGAACAGGCGCACCAGAATGAAGGTCAGGCACAGGTAGAACACGCCCGCCGTGATGTAGGCCTCGAACGGCAGGTAGTACTGGGCATTGACCGTGCGCGCTGCACCCGTGATGTCGATCAGGGTGACGATCGACGCCAGGCTGGTGGTCTGCAGCATCATGATCACTTCGTTGCTGTACTGCGGCAGCGCCCGGCGCATGGCCGAGGGCAGCAGGATGCGCCGGTACATCTTGATGCGCGACATGCCCACCGCCCTGGCGGCCTCGATCTCGCCATGGGGCGTGGCCTTGAGGCTGCCGGCGATGATCTCGGCGGTGTAGGCGCTGGTGTTGACCGCAAAGGCCAGGCACGCGCAGAAGGTCGCGCTCGACAGCCAGGGCCAGAAGATGCTCTGGCGCACGAACTCGAACTGGGCCAGGCCGTAGTAGATCAGAAACAGCTGCACCAGCATGGGCGTGCCACGGATCACGTAGGTGTAGAGCCAGGCAGAGATATTCACCAACGGGTGCCTGGACACCCGCATCAGCCCTAGCGGAATGGCCGCCAGCAGACCAAAGAACAGCGACAGCGCCAACAGCTTGAGGGTGGTCAGCAGCCCGCCGAGGTACAGCGGCATCGCCTCCCACACCACGTTGTAATCGAACATCATAGTTCAGCCACCTTTACGCCTGCCGAATAGCGCTTCTCGAGATAACGCAGGGCCAGCAGCGAGACACTGGTGATCACCAGGTACATCGCCGCCACCGCCAGAAAGAAGGTGAAAGGCTCACGGGTGGCATCCGCCGCCTGCTTGGCCTTGAACATCATGTCCTGCAGCCCGACCACCGAAATCAGCGCCGTGGCCTTGGTCAGCACCAGCCAGTTGTTTGTGAAGCCGGGGATCGCCAGGCGGATCATCTGCGGCACCATCACCCGGAAAAATACCTGCATGCCGCTCATGCCGTAGGCCATGCCGGCTTCGGCCTGGCCCTTGGGGATGGCCATGAACGCGCCGCGAAAGGTCTCCGACAGGTACGCACCGAAGATGAACCCGAGCGTACCGATACCGGCCATGAGCGGATTGAGGTCGATGTAGTCGTCATGGCCGAGCAACGGCGCGACGCGGTTGAGCACATCCTGGCCGCCATAGAAGATCAGCAGGATGAGTACCAGATCCGGTATGCCACGGATCACCGTGGCATACATATCGCCCAGCCAGGCCAGCCAGCGCACTGGCGACAAGCGCAGCGCAACGCCGATCAGACCGAGAACGACGGCCAGGGCCATGGACGACAGGGCAAGTTGCAGCGTCAGCCACGCCCCGTCGAGGATGACTGCCCCGTAGCCTTTCAACATGATGAGGTCCTCGACCTTGAAAATGAAAAAATGGTGCAAACCTCAGATTCTCTGCTGTTTGCACCATTGCACAGGTGTATTCGACGATCTTACTGGGCGTCAGGCCCGTAGATGTCGAAGTTGAAGTACTTGTCCTGGATAGCCTTGTACTTGCCGTTGGCGCGGATCGCGTCGATGGCGGCATTGAGACGCTCGACGTTGGCCTTGTCGCCCTTGCGCACGGCAATGCCGATGCCGTCGCCAAAGTACTTGGCGTCGGTGAACGCCGGGCCGACGAACGCATAGCCCTTGCCAGCGTCGGTCTTCAGGAAGCCATCTTCCAGCAGGGTAGCGTCGGCCACGGTGCCATCCAGGCGGCCTGCCGCGACGTCCAGGTAGATTTCGTTCTGGGTGCCGTAAGGCACGACAGTGGCGCCCTGGGCCCCGAAGACTTCCTTGGCGAAGCGATCGTGGATCGAGCCACGCTGCACGCCGATCTTCTTGCCCTTGAGTTCAGCCAGGCTGTCGCTCACGGTCGCGCCCTGCTTCATTACCAGGCGTGCCGGGGTCAGGTAGTAGCGCTTGGTGAAGTCGACCGACTTCTTGCGATCGTCGGTGATCGACATGGAGGACAGGATCGCGTCGATCTTGCGCACTTTGAGCGCTGGGATCAGGCCGTCGAACTCTTGCTCGACCCAGGTGCACTTGGCCTTCATCTCTTCGCACAGGGCGTTGCCGATGTCGTAGTCGAAGCCCGCGATGCTGCCGTCAGGCTGCTTGAAGGCAAACGGAGGGTAGGCAGCTTCGATACCGATTTTCAGCGGTTTCTCATCGGCCAGCGATGCCAGGGAAAACACAGACAGCGCCAGGGCGCCAAGCAGTGCGAGTTTCTTCATCTGGTAACTCCATGGAAATGGGTACAACGCGAGCCGCAGGGTCAAGACCAGGGTCCTGAACCACGAGCGAGAGAGTGGCATTTTAGCGACACCCCGAACGTCGATATTTCTTCAAAGCGACAACTACGTATAGCAGCGCCTGAAACCGCGGCGGGCGATATTGACAGCTCCAGCATGATATGCAAGAGCACAAGGAAAACAACCTGATACCGAAGCAATAACTGCGCCTATTATTCGCAAACCCTTGTAATCCGGCAAGTCTGGTGTGTCCTGATGCGGGAAATGGCTGCAGATGCACTGACATGCAGCGTAGGACGTTTCTCAATGCCCCGAACCGGAGCAAACAGGGTGACATCGATGAATGTCGAGGTAACACCACCCTGAAACCAAAAAACCCGCCATCAATGGCGGGTTGATCAGTAGGCGCAGGCCAGCGAAGAGAGCGCCGCGATTCTAGGCCGAAACCCGGCTCATCTCCTTGTGGGTGTCGATCAGGTGCTGCACCACGCCAGGATCGGCCAGGGTCGAGATATCACCCAGTGCGTCGTACTCCGCCGTGGCGATCTTGCGCAGGATGCGGCGCATGATCTTGCCAGAGCGGGTTTTCGGCAGGCCGGGCGCCCACTGAATGACATCTGGCGAGGCGATCGGGCCGATCTCCTTGCGCACCCAGTTCTTCAATTCGATCCGCAGCGCCTCGTTCGGCTCCTGTCCGGCATTGAGCGTGACGTAGACGTAGATACCCTGCCCCTTCAGGTCATGCGGCACACCCACCACCGCCGCCTCCGCAACCTTGGGATGGGCAACCATGGCGCTTTCGATCTCGGCGGTACCCATGCGGTGACCGGAAACGTTGAGCACATCGTCCACACGGCCGGTGATCCAGAAGTAGCCATCTTCATCGCGGCGGGCGCCGTCACCGGTGAAGTACATGCCGCGGAAGGTCTTGAAGTAGGTGTCGACGAAGCGATCGTGATCGCCGTACAACGACCGCGACTGGCCTGGCCACGAATCGAGAATCACCAGATTGCCTTCGGCGGCACCTTCGATCAGGTTGCCCAGGTTATCCACCAGCGCAGGCACCACACCGAAGAATGGGCGGGTCGCCGAACCGGGCTTGAGCGCCGTAGCGCCCGGCAGCGGGCTGATCAGGATGCCTCCGGTCTCGGTCTGCCACCACGTGTCGACGATCGGGCAGCGGCCCTTGCCCACGGTCTGGTGGTACCAGTTCCAGGCTTCAGGGTTGATCGGCTCGCCCACCGAACCCAGCAGGCGCAGGCTGGAACCGTCGGCGCCCGCCACGGCGGCCTGACCTTCGGCCATCATGGCGCGGATCGCGGTGGGAGCGGTGTAGAGGATGTTCACCTTGTGCTTGTCGACGATCTTCGACACACGGGTGATATCCGGGTAGTTAGGCACGCCTTCGAACAGCAAGGTGGTGGCACCGTTTGCCAGCGGTCCGTAGACGATATAGCTGTGGCCGGTGACCCAACCCACATCGGCAGTGCACCAGTAGACATCGCCCGGGCGGTAGTCGAACACCCGCTCATGGGTAAGCGCTGCGTACACGAGATAGCCGCCGGTGGTATGCAGCACACCCTTGGGCTTGCCGGTGGAGCCGGAGGTATAAAGAATGAACAGGGCTTCCTCGGCGCCCATTTCCTTCGGCGCGCAGTGGCTGGAAGCGACCTTCATGAGGTCCTCGTACCAGATGTCGCGATGCTGGTGCCAGGCGATGTCGCCACCGGTGCGCTTGCACACGATGATCTTCTGCACACTGCTGGTTTCGGGATTGGTCAGGGCCAGGTCGACGTTGGCCTTGAGCGCCGTGCGGCGGCCGCCCCGCAGGCCTTCGTCGGCGGTGATCACCACCTTGGACTTGCAATCGATGATGCGCCCGGCCAGCGCCTCGGGCGAGAAGCCGCCGAACACCACCGAGTGAATCGCACCAATGCGCGCACATGCCAGCATGGCAACCACGGCTTCGGGGATCATCGGCATGTAGAGGGTTACCACGTCGCCGCGGTGCACGTCCTGGCCGCGCAGGGCGTTGGCGAACTTGCACACTTGCTCGTGCAGTTCGCGATAAGTGATGTTGCGGTGCTCGGAAGGATCGTCGCCTTCCCAGATGATTGCCAACTGGTCGCCACGCTCTTCGAGATGACGATCCAGGCAGTTGTAGGAAACGTTCAGAGTGCCGTCGGCGAACCATTTGATGTCGACGTGATGGTCGTCGAAGGAGGTCTGCTTGACCTTGGTGAACGGCTTGATCCAGTCCAGGCGCTGGGCCTGCTCACGCCAGAAGCCATCGGGGTTGATCACCGATTGCTGGTACATGGCCTTGTAGGTGGCCTCGTCGGTCAGGGTGTTTGCCGCAACCTCGGGACGAACGGGATACAGTGGAGCCGCACTCATCTGTGTTACCTCGGTGTCATATTTGTTTTTGTATGGAGCCGTTTGTAACTGTACCAGAGCGGCAAAAGCCATTCGACGATGGTAGTAGCGGCACGTCAGGCAGCCGCCACACGCCCGTCAGGACCGCTCTGGGACGGTCCTGACCAGACTCCAGGCAGGTGTCGCGGCAATGTCTGCCAGCTGATTGTTACGGGTTTTGTCAAAAGGCCAAAAAACTTTATCAAAAGGCCATCTGTTTCCGTTAGTACATGAGGCATAAACTTCTCCTCGCCAACAACGGCAACGCGACTAACTCTTGGCAACAGCCCCCACAAAGGCACGTTAGTCCCGCGGATCATTCTGATCATGGAACTTCCTGATGTATCCCGCGGCGCCACAAGCGCCGCGCACACCCTCACGACCTTAGACAGGTAAATTGAAAATGAAAGCGTTACTGGTATTGGTACTTGGCAGTCTCTGCAGCGCGGCAATGGCCGATGAAGTTGCACAGGCGGCCGAGCAGATCCCGGTTGAACAATACAACTACTCGCAGCACCTGGACATCGCCCGCGTCATCTCCATGAGCGAAGTGCCAAACGTGTGCGAAGTGGTGCCAGCCCGCATGACCTACGAGGACTCCAAGGGCCAGAAGCACATTCTCGAGTACCGCGTGATGGGTAACGGCTGTTCCAACGGCTGATGCCGAAGTTGCATCGGCAACCTGCCGGAAGTTGCAGCGATCAGATCGCACGCAACTTCCGCGGTCTTCAAGCAATGATTATTCCGCCGACTTGTTGAGCGCGTGGTCGCGCAACTTGTTGGCAATGGTCGTATGGGAAACACCGAGACGTTTTCCCAATGCCCTGCTGGTCGGAAAGTCACTCATCAATCGTTCAAGCACTGCTTTTTCAAAACGCCCGACGATGTCCGCCAAGTCACCTTCCAGAGAGAACTCTCCCAACGGCTGGCGAACACCGTAGTCGGGCAGTCGAATATGCTCGGCTTTCACCACACCACCGTCACACAATGACACGGCCTGGAACAGTACATTCTCCAGCTGGCGGACATTGCCGGGCCAATGGTAGTGGCTGAGCCGCTCCAGCGCTGCAGGCGCCAGGCGGGGCAAAGCACAGCCGATCTGCCGGCTGGCCTGGTCGAGAAAATGCTCGACCAGCGGACCCAGCCCATCCAGGCATTCTCGAAGCGGCGGGATGTGCAGCGAGAGCACATTCAGGCGGTGATACAGATCCTGGCGGAATTCGCCCCGGGCACACAGCTCTGACAGGTCGACCTGGGTCGCACAGATCACCCGCACGTCCAGATACACTTCTTCGTCGCTGCCTACTCGGCGAAAGCACCCATCCTGCAAAAAGCGAAGCAACTTCACCTGCAGGCGCGGACTCATTTCGTCCACCCCATCGAGAAACAGCGTGCCGCCCGCCGTCAGCTCCAGCAATCCAAGCTTGCCCTCGGCCCGAGCACCTTCGAAGGCGCCGGGACCGTAGCCGAACAACTCGGTCTCGGCCATGGACTCAGGCAGCCCGGCGCAGTTCAGGGCCATCAGCGGCGCCTGGCCGCGCGGGCTTGCCAGGTGGCAGGCGCGCGCCAGCAGCTCCTTGCCGGTGCCGGTCTCGCCCTCGATCAGCAGCGGCGCGTCGAGCGGCGCCATGCGCCGCGCCTCACGCACCACCGCCGCCATGACCCGCGAACTCTGGAAGATGCTGTCGAACCCGCGCAGTTCCTGCTTGCGCACGTGGTAGATGCGTTCGCCTATGCGGTCGGCCCGATGCAGGGTAAGCACCGCCCCAGCCAACGCCTCGCTGTCGTCATGCTCGGACTGCAACGGGGCGATGTCGGCCAGGAACACATCGCCCCTGACCTTCACCCGCAGGCCATTGATCCGCGACTTGTTGGCCCGTACCAGCTCTGGCAGGTCGAAGTCTTCGGCGTACCGTGACAATGGCAGCCCCGGCACCTCGTCGACCCTTACGCCGAGCAACTGCGCCGCCGCGCGGTTGGCCGCGACGATGCAGCCACCCATGTCGATCGAGAGCACGGGAAACTCCAGCGCTCCAAGGAGCGCGTTGAGCTCCATGTGCCGACGCTCGCTGGGCATCAGCCCCACACGCTTGACGCCAAACACCCCGCCAATCGACTCGAACTTCGGCCGCAGGGCCTGAAACTGCAGGTTGATGAGGTTCGGGCAATGCAGGTAGATGGCATTGCCGTGCTCGCCGCCGACTTCGCCGCGCGCCACGTTGATACCGTATTCCACCAGCAGGTTGAGGATGTCGCGCAGAATGCCGATGCGGTTCTGACAATGCACTTTGATACGCATGCAAGGGCTCGGAAAGGATAAGAGACACAGATTATTTCATGTGCGAACGGAAAAGTCGTAAAGATTATCTGCCAGAATCGCGTCTCATCGGGGCGGATTTCTCGATACAAGCCGCTTCTGTAAATTTATCGTTACAAAAACTAGGCTAGTCATCTATTAGCGTGCCGCTGTGTGCAGTACAAACTCGTCAATCAGTGATCAAGACTGGAGGTATCGGCGTGAATCTATAACAACAAAGCCTTCACCCAGGAGAGCAGCATGAAACACACGCGATACGTGGCACTCGAGCCCGATGCGAAGGGTTTTATCGACTACCCGCAGCAGGATCATGCGGTGTGGAACACCTTGATCGCCCGCCAGTTGAAAGTGCTCGAGGGCCGTGCGTGCCAGGAGTACATGGATGGCATCGAACAGCTTGGCCTGCCCCATGATCGCATCCCGCAACTCAGCGAGATCAACAAGGTGCTGGGCGCCACCACCGGCTGGCAGGTCGCACGCGTACCGGCATTGATTCCCTTCCAGACCTTTTTCGAACTGCTGGCCAGCAAACGCTTTCCAGTGGCCACGTTCATTCGTACCGCCCAAGAGCTCGATTACCTGCAAGAGCCCGACATTTTCCACGAGATATTCGGACACTGCCCCCTGTTGACCAACCCCTGGTTCGCCGAATTTACCCATACCTACGGCAAGCTAGGCCTCAGGGCGAGCAAGGAAGAGCGCGTCTACCTGGCACGCCTGTACTGGATGACCATCGAGTTCGGGCTAATGGAAACGCCGCAAGGGCAGAGAATCTACGGTGGCGGCATCCTCTCCTCGCCCAGGGAAACGGTCTACAGTCTGTCCAGCGAACCCGAACACCAGGCCTTCGACCCGCTTGAAGCCATGCGCACGCCCTATCGGATCGACATCCTGCAACCCCTGTACTTCGTGCTGCCGAACCTGAAGCGCCTGTTCGACCTGGCTCACGAGGACATCATGGGCATGGTCCACCATGCCATGCAGCTGGGCCTGCACGCGCCGAAATTTCCACCTAAAGTAGCGGCGTGAGCCGCTCTGCCCGATAACAACTCGAACTGGAAAACATCATGAATGCCCTGAATCAAGCCCATTGCGAAGCCTGCCGCGCTGACGCACCAAAAGTGACCGATGACGAACTGGCTGTGTTGATCCGCGAGATCCCGGATTGGAACATCGAGGTCCGCGACGGGCACATGGAGCTCGAGCGGGCCTTTGCGTTCAAGAACTTCAAGCACGCGCTGGCGTTCACCAACGCAGTGGGCGAAATCGCCGAGGCCGAGGGGCATCACCCGGGTCTGCTGACTGAATGGGGCAAGGTCACCGTGACGTGGTGGAGCCACTCGATCAAGGGGCTGCACCGCAATGACTTCATCATGGCGGCGCGTACCGACGAGGCCGCAATGGCGGCTGAAGGCCGCAAGTAAGCCGGTTCGCAGGCGCATCACCCATCGGACGGTGTACGAAAACCGTCCGATATCCGCCCGCAAAGCCGACCGGCGACGGGGAAAATATTCATACTGTCATTCTGACTGCTGTATCCTGCCCCAGCTTTTCGAAGCCTTCCCGCGCCTAGCGCAGCCTTACCCTTTCTCACACTTGCGAGGAACGACGAGATGCATGAGATCCCGAATCTTCCCTTCCCAAGCCTGAAGCCAGAAGAGCAGTCCGTTGCCGCTCACCACGCTGAACCCGCTCAGACTGTCGAGCAGACTGGCGACGACAAACCCAGCGCCGACCAGGAATAACCGCGCACCCCAGCGGCAGTGTGAAAACGGCTGACCTGTCAGACACCGTCATCACGTTTTCACACCGTCTGGAATGAACGCCGTTACACCCCTCCTCCACGCTGCTTAGCGCTGGGCGTATTGCAACACCACTTCCAATGGATGACGCAATTGACGATCCGCCAGGCGCTTGACCTGACTGCGGCACGAATAACCCGTGGCCAGTGCTTCGCCCTGTTTGTCCAGCTTGGTCGCCCAGGACTGCTCGAAGATGGTTCGGGAGCTTTCCTGGTTGCGCGCTTCGTGGCCATAGGTGCCCGACATGCCGCAGCAGCCGGTGGCCTCGGTGACCAGGGTCAGGCCCAGGCGGCTGAACACCTGTTCCCACTGGCGGGTACTGGCTGGCACGTTGGTCTTCTCGGTGCAGTGAGCCATCAGCCGGAAGCTGCCTGCAGCGGCCGTTGCCTGCTCGGGCAGTACATCAACCAGCCACTCCTGTGGCAGCAACACCTTCGGGCAATCTTCAAGGCCGTCGACCTTCTGGTACTCCTGGCGGTAGACCAGTGTCATCGCAGGGTCCAGGCCCACCAACGGCACGCCGCACTCGGCCAGCGCCTTGAGCTGGCTGGCATTGCGCACCGCCGCCTTGGCGAAGGCACCCAGGAAGCCCTGTACATGCAGCGGCTTGCCGTTGGCGCTGTAGGGCGCCAGGAACACGCGATGACCCAGGCGGTGCGCCAGCTCGATGAATGCGGCCAGCAGCGGTGTTTCGAAGTAACGGGTGAAGGCATCCTGCACCAGCACGATGCTGCGCTCGCGCTCGGCCGCACTCAACTCCCGCAGCGCGGGCACGCTGGCGACGCCGACGCGGCAACGGGTCAGGGTCGACTGCAGGTTGAAACGACTGATCAGCGGGCTGTCGACCATGCCGACCTGATTGGCCAGCAGCTTGCTGACCCACTTCGACCCCATCACCGCGTTGTACAGGCCAGGAGCGTGGGCCATGTAAGGGATGGTGAACTCCAGCGAGCCGATCAGGTAGTCACGCATCGGACGCTGGTAGCGGCCGTGATAAAGCTCCAGGAAGCGCGAGCGGAACTCCGGCACATTGACCTTGATCGGGCACTGCCCTGCGCAGGATTTGCACGCCAGGCAGCCAGCCATGGCGTCGTATACCTCGTGGGAGAAATCCTCTTGGCCATGCTGTCGTGCACGATTGTTGCGCAGCCGCGCTGGCAGGCCCTTGATCCATGAAGTGCGCTTGCGCGCTGCGGCCAGCACGTCGATATTGGCCGCGCCTTGCAGCCGCAGCCACTCGCGGATCAGCGATGCGCGGCCCTTGGGCGAATGCTGGCGTTCACGCGTCGCCTTCCACGACGGGCACATGGCGTCGTTGGGGTCGTAGTTGTAACAGGCGCCATTGCCGTTGCAGTGCACAGCACTGCCGAAGCTCTGCCAGACGCGTTCGTCAATCGTGCGGTCGAGGTCGCCGCGCAGGGTCACCTCGTCGACCTTGATCAGGCCGTCGGCGCTGTCTGGCGGCGTGCAGATCTTGCCGGGATTGAGCTGGTTGTGCGGGTCGAAGGCGCCCTTGAGGCGCTGCAGCGCCGGGTACAGCGCGCCGAAGTACTCGGGTACGTACTCCGAACGCAGGCCCTTGCCGTGCTCACCCCAGAGCAGGCCGCCGTAGCGCTTGGTCAAGGCCGCTACCGCATCGGAGATCGGCTTGACCAGGGCGGCCTGCGCGGGGTCTTTCATGTCCAGCGCCGGGCGGACGTGGAGCACGCCGGCGTCGACGTGGCCAAACATGCCGTAGGCCAGCCCGTGGCCGTCGAGCAGTGCACGAAATTCCGCGATATAGTCCGCCAGTTGCTCGGGTGGTACGGCAGTGTCTTCCACGAAAGGTTGTGGCCGCACTTCGCCCTCGACGTTGCCAAGCAGGCCTACCGAGCGTTTGCGCATGACGTAGACACGGGTAACTGCCTCAGAGCCTTCTGCCAGGGTATGACCCAGGCGCTCGACGCTGGAGTCGGTCTGCAAGTGCGCGACGAAGTCTTGAACCCGCGCATTCACCTCCTCTGGCTCATCCCCGCAGAATTCAACCAGGTTTATACCCAGGGTCGGCCGCTCGGCGTGCGTCGGGAAATACTCGGCGACGCTGTGCCAGACGATGTCTTTCATCGCCAGCATCAGCACCTTGGAATCCACGGTCTCGATCGACAGCGGCTTGTGCGCCATCAATGCATTGGCATCGCGCAACGCGTCCATGAAACTGCTGTAGCGCACGTTGACCAGAACCGCGTATTTCGGGATCGGCAGCACATTGAGCTTGGCCTCGACCACATAGCCCAACGAGCCTTCGGCACCGCACAGCACGCTGTTGAGGTTGAAGCGGGCCTGCTCGTCGCGCAGGTGCGCCAGGTCATAGCCGGTCAGGCAGCGGTTGAGCTTGGGAAAGGTACTCTCGATCAGCTCGGCCTGTGTCAGCTGGATGTCACGGGCGGTGCGATACACCTCGCCAATGCGGCCAGGCGCGGCGCAGGCCTGCTCCAGCGTCTGGTCGTCGATCGGCAGGCTGTGCAGGCGCTCGCCGCCCAGCAGCACGCTGTGCAGTTCGAGGACGTGGTCTCGGGTCTTGCCGTAGGTGCAGCTGCCCTGCCCGCTGGCATCGGTATTGATCATGCCGCCGACAGTGGCGCGGTTGGAGGTGGACAGCTCCGGGGCGAAGAACAGGCCGTGGGGCTTGAGCGCGGCGTTGAGCTGGTCCTTGACCACACCGGCTTGCACCCGCACCCACCGCTCTTCGACGTTGATCTCGAGGATCTGGTTCATGTGCCGCGAAAGGTCGACGACGATGCCATCGGTCAGCGACTGGCCGTTGGTGCCAGTACCGCCGCCACGCGGCGTCAACTTGATCTCGCGAAAGCGTGGCTCGGCCATCAGCGCGGCGATGCGCACCACATCGTCGGCATCCCGCGGAAATACCGCAGCCTGTGGCATGCGCTGGTAGATGGAGTTGTCGGTGGCGAGCACAGTCCGGGTGCCATAGTCGGCACTCAGCTGGCCCTGGAAGCCGCTGACACGCAGAGCTTCGAGAAATTCGGGATAGTTGGCGGCAGGGGCGCTGGTCGGCAGCTGGGCGATCATCAGGGGATGCCTCTTTTATCGGCTAATTCACGAAAAACCTGTCATCACGGCATGAGTCTGTCAGGACACGGATGACGAATGAGCCAATGTTCCTGTAGTTTGAGTGCAAGGGCAAACGGATAATCCTGCCGCTATCAATGACTTTTATGAATGAATTACCGCCACCTCACACCGTCGATGTCGCTGCTGCTGGCCTTCGAGGCGGCCGCCCGGCATGAAAGCTACACCCGTGCCGCCGCCGAGCTGTCGCTGACCCAGAGCGCAGTCAGCCGCCAGGTGCAGGCGCTGGAGCAGCAGCTGGGCCTGACCCTGTTCCGCCGCGAGGGGCGCCAGGTGCAACTCACCGACGTTGGCCGGCTCTACCAGCGCGAGCTGAGCGAGGCGCTGGGACGGATCCGCAGCGCTACCTTGCAGGCACTTGCCTATCAATCGGGCGTTGGCACGTTGCGGCTGGCCACCCTGCCGACTTTCGGCTCGAAGTGGCTGCTACCGCGCCTGCATGATTTCTACGCGGCACACCCGGGCATGCTGGTGCACATTCATTCGCGTATCGAAGCCATCAACTTCGACACCAGTGAGATCGACGCCGCCATCGGCGTGGCCAGCGCAGACCTTCCCGGCCTGGTCTGTCATCGACTGCATGCCGAGGAACTGGTAGTGATCCTGCCGCCGGAAGCGGCGCGGGAAAGCGAGGCGTGGAGCCCGGCGCGCATCAGCGGGCAGGTGCTGCTCAATGTCGCCAACAACCCACACGCATGGGGGGAATGGTTTTCCCACCACGCCCTGGCGCACCGGGCGATGCGGCTGGGGCCGAGCTTCGAGTTGACGTCGCATCTGATTCAGGCGGTTCGGGCAGGGATCGGGATCGGGCTGGTACCCAAGGTGCTGGTGGCGGAGGAGTTGGCAAGCGGGGAGTTGTTCAGCGCGGGATTGCCTTTTGCCAGCCAGCGTAGCTACTACCTGATGTATCCGCCGCGCAACGAGGCACTGCCGTCGTTGCGGGCTTTTCGGGGGTGGTTGCTGGAGCAGCTCTAAGGGCAGTGTTACTTAGCCACCGATCCCACTACTCCATTGCTGCGCGTCGCACGCTTGCTCTTGAGCAGATAGAACCCATACATCACCACCAGCCACACCGGAATCGCATACACCGATACATTGATCCCGGGGATCATCAGCATGATGCCCAGGATCAGCACCACGAAGGCCAGGCACAGGTAGTTGCCGTAGGGATACCACAGCGCCTTGAACAGCGGCTTCTGCCCGGTGCGGTCCAGGTGCTGGCGGAACTTGAGGTGCGAGAAGCTGATCATCGCCCAGTTGATCACCAGGGCCGCGACCACCAGCGACATCAGCAGCTCCAGCGCGTGCTGGGGCATGAAGTAGTTGAGCAGCACTGCCACCAGCGTTACCACCGCCGAGGCCAGGATCGAACGCACCGGCACGCCGCGCTGGTCGATCTTTGCCAGGCCCGCAGGGGCATCGCCCTGCTCGGCCATGCCGTAGAGCATGCGGGCATTGCAGTAGGTGCCGCTGTTGTACACCGACAGCGCCGCGGTCAAGACCACGAAGTTCAGCAGGTGCGCGGCCACGTCACTGCCCAGCAGCGAGAACACTTGCACGAACGGGCTGCTGCCGTAGCTGCCGCCGGAGGCATCGATGCTGGTGACCAGGGCATCCCACGGAGTCAGCGACAGCAGCACCACCAAGGCGCCGATGTAGAAGATCAGGATGCGGTAGATGACCTGGTTGATCGCCTTGGGGATCACGGTCCTGGGCTGGTCCGCCTCGGCGGCGGTGAAGCCGAGCATCTCGAGACCGCCAAAGGAGAACATGATGATCGCCAGGGCCATGACCAGCCCGCTGACGCCATTGGGGAAGAATCCGCCGTGCTCCCACAGGTTGCTGACAGAGGCGTCCGGTCCACCGCTGCCGCTGGCCAGCAGGTAGCAGCCCAGGGCGATCATGCCGACGATAGCGACCACCTTGATGATCGCGAACCAGAATTCGGCCTCGCCGAATACCTTGACGTTCATCAGGTTGATGCCGTTGATCAGCAGGAAGAACGCGGCCGCTGTGACCCAGGTCGGGATCTCTGGCCACCAGTAGTGGACGTACTTGCCGACGGCTGACAATTCCGACATGCCGACCAGAATATAGAGCACCCAGCAGTTCCAACCGGACAAGAAGCCCGCGAAACCGCCCCAGTACTTGTGCGCAAAGTGGCTGAAGGAGCCGGCCACCGGCTCTTCGACAATCATCTCGCCGAGCTGGCGCATGATCATGAAGGCGATGAAGCCGCAGACTGCATATCCCAGGATCATCGAGGGACCGGCTGACTTCATCACACCGGCCGAGCCCAGGAACAGGCCGGTGCCGATGGCCCCGCCCAGGGCAATCAACTGGATATGGCGATTTTTCAGGCCGCGCTTGAGCTCACCTGACTGCGTGTTTTGTCCACTCATGAACGAAGTCACCTGCTTGTTTTTATCTGTGACGGGATCGGACCCACCGCGCTCGTGGCGCAGCGGAATGGGCAAGGCAGGGTTACCTTGGATTCTTGGACGGGTGGGGTTCAGCCGGGCGCGAACGCGGGGCGAATCAACCGGAAGTCAGCAAGAGTGCGCTGTACGCATTGGAGTCACAGATAAAACGCGGCGCATTGTATACCTCTGCAGACGCGCAGGGGTCAACGCGTTGCGTATTTGTCTGACGACGGGACGCACCGGTCCTGGGGAAGAAGCAAAGCCTGGGGGAATGAATGGCGTACATTGCGCCTCCGATTCTTGTTATCGGGGCTATATCAACGTGAATAGGGGATTCAGGCAAGAGAGGCGGACGGTCAGAAGGACGCGCAGACAGTCGCAAGTTGGAAGATTATATTTACATGGCAGGAAAAATCGCCCGTGGGCATCAGAAAAGCCAACAGGCTGTAACGGAAAATTTACAAGCTGGTTCAGAAATTTTACTGCCGTCTGCAGGGCCTTCAAGCGGGCTTGCCCTGAAGGAGCCAACAGACCGGGGAGGTCTGCCGGCTCATCACATCAAGGACGCGGCTTGGTACGACTGCCACCTGGCTTGCCGCCAGTGGTCGGTTTGCCTGGACGCTTCTTCATGTCGCTCGGACGCTCGGCCACCGCGCTGCCACGATTACCCTTGCGCGCAGCTTCATCGCGCGGCTGGCGCGCAGGGCGCTCACCGGTCGCTTCGGCAGCTGGACGCAGGCTGCGCACGCGCTCGTTACGGCCCATGGGACGTGTCGACTTGCGCTGCAGGCGCTCGAGCTTGTCCTTGGACTTGAGATTCAGCGCCGGCAGGGCCACAGGCTTGAGGCCGACTTCAGCCGCAAGGATGTCGATCTCGCCCTGGCTCATTTCGCGCCAGCGACCCATCGGCAGGTCGGAGTTGAGGAACACCGGACCGAAACGCACGCGCTTCAGGCGGCTGACCACCAGCCCCTGGGATTCCCACAGGCGGCGGACTTCGCGGTTGCGGCCTTCCATCACCACGCAGTGATACCAGTGGTTGAAGCCTTCACCGCCAGGGGCTTGCTGGATGTCGGTGAAACGTGCCGGGCCATCTTCGAGCATCACGCCGTTTTTCAGGCGGGTGATCATGTCGTCGTCGACTTCACCGCGTACGCGCACGGCATACTCGCGGTCCATCTCGTAGGACGGGTGCATCAGACGGTTGGCCAGCTCGCCGTCGGTGGTGAACATCAACAGACCGGTAGTGTTGATGTCGAGGCGGCCAATGTTGATCCAGCGGCCTTCCTTCGGACGCGGCAGGCGATCGAACACGGTCTGACGGCCTTCTGGGTCGTCACGGGTGCAGATCTCGCCATCAGGCTTGTTGTACATGATCACGCGGCGCACGGTTTCGGCGGCTTCTTCGCGCTTGATCACCTTGCCATCGACGGCGATTGCATCGTGCATATCGACGCGCTGGCCAAGAGAGGCGGCAACGCCGTTGACCTTGATGCGGCCCTGGCTGATCCAGGCTTCGACGTCACGGCGCGAGCCCACGCCGATACGCGCGAGGACTTTCTGCAGTTTTTCGCCAGCTGGCGGCAGGGTTTGGGGTTCTTGCAGGTCTTTGTCAGTCATCTGGGCACCTCCCGGTGTAGGAATTGAATCTGTTTCTGGCGACGAATGCGCCAAAAGGCCGCGCATCATACGCTGAAGATCACCTGCACGCACGTGAGACTTGGGGCGTCGGACACACCGCCCGAGGGTTTCCGCCAGAAGGTCGAGGTCGCCGCCGGATCAGCCGGTGGCATTGTTGTCCTCGACCTCGGCGCGCAAGTCGTCGAAATCGGTCTTGAGGCCTTCTTCCATCGCATCGAGCTCTACCAGCAGCGAGCGGAAGCTGGTTTCCTCGAGCGGCGCTTCGCCCTCGGAGCCCTCCTCTGAACTGGCATCGGCCAGCGCTTGCAGGTGCGCAGGCACTGGGGCGTCGTCTTCATCGAGCAAGGGTGCGGGCTCCAGATCGCGCAACTCGACCAGGGCCGGCAGCTCTTCAAGACTCTTGAGGTTGAAGTGATCCAGAAAGGCCTTGGTGGTGGCAAACATTGCCGGTCTGCCGGGCACTTCCCGGTAGCCGACGACACGTATCCACTCACGCTCCATCAATGTCTTGATGATGTTGCTGTTGACCGCCACGCCACGCACGTCTTCGATTTCACCGCGGGTGACCGGCTGGCGGTAGGCGATCAGCGCCATGGTCTCCAGCAAGGCGCGCGAATAACGCTGCGGGCGCTCTTCCCACAGGCGGCCGACCCAGGGCGCATACACCTCGCGAATCTGCAGGCGGTAGCCGGTGGCAACCTCCTTGAGCTCGAAGGCACGGCCCGCGCAGGACTTGCCCAGCAGCTCGAGGGCCTTCCTGAAGACCTTGGGCTCCGGGCGTTCGGGCTCCTCGAACAGCTCGTAGAGGCGTTCAAGCGACTGCGGCTTGCCTGAAGCCAGTAAAAATGCCTCTATCAGCGACGCGAGGTCGCGGGGTTCACTCAGGTTCATGGGGGTGTCGGTTACTCTTTGCGTCACTCTGCCCGGGCGCGGACGTGGATCGGGGCGAAGGGCTCATTCTGCACCAGTTCGACAAGCGATTCCTTGACCAGCTCAAGAATCGCCATGAAGGTCACCACCACGCCAAGCTTGCCCTCATCGGCAGTGAACAGTTCGACGAACGGCACGAATCCGCCGCCCTTGAGCCGCTCGAGCACGTCGCTCATGCGTTCGCGGGTCGATAGTGTTTCGCGGCTGATCTGGTGGCTCTCGAACAGGTCGCCCCGGCGCATCACCTCCGCCATGGACATCAGCAACTCCTCCAGGCTGACCTGCGGATGCAGCTTGCGCACCTTGGCCTGGGGCGCTTCCAGGCGCGGCACGACCACATCGCGCCCTACCCGGCTCAACTGGTCGATGCCCTCGGCTGCAGCCTTGAAGCGCTCGTACTCCTGCAGCCGACGGATCAGTTCAGCGCGGGGGTCGCCCTCTTCTTCCTCGACCGTCACGGCCCGCGGCAACAACATGCGCGACTTGATCTCGGCGAGCATGGCCGCCATCACCAGGTACTCGGCGGCCAGTTCCAGGCGGACGCTTTTCATCAGCTCGACATAACCCATGTACTGCCGGGTGATTTCGGCGACGGGGATGTCGAGGATGTCGATGTTCTGTTTGCGGATCAGGTAGAGCAGCAGGTCGAGCGGCCCCTCGAACGCTTCGAGAAAGACTTCCAGGGCGTCCGGCGGGATGTACAGGTCGACCGGCAGCTCGGTAAACGCCGCGCCATAGACCAGGGCCAGCGACAACTGCTGTGGAGGCTCGACATGGAGCTCGGGAGCCGCTTCCAGTGTGCTCACGCGTTGACCAGAAAGGGCGCAGGATCGCCGCAGCCCACCCGCACGACCTCTGGCTCTCCGTCGGCCAGATTGATCACGGTGGAGGCCTTGAGGTCACCAAAACCGCCGTCGATGATAAGGTCGACATGGTGCTCCAGGCGCTGGCGGATCTCGTAGGGATCGGTCATCGGCTCCTCATTGCCCGGTAGAATCAGGCTGACGCTCATCAACGGCTCGCCGAGCTCGGCCACCAGCTCCCGGACGATCGGATTGGAGGGCACGCGCAGGCCAATCGTGCGGCGTTTCTCGTGCATGAGCAGCCGCGGGACCTCGCGGGTGGCATTGAGGATAAAGGTGTACGGCCCCGGAACGTAAGCCTTGAGCAGGCGGAAATTGGCCGTGTCGATCTTGGCGAAAAGCCCCATCTGCGACAGGTCGCAGCAGATCAGGGTGAAGTTGTGGTTCTTGTCGAGCTGGCGCAGGCGCCGTACCCGTTCAATCGCATTCTTGTCACCGATCTGGCAACCCATGGCGTAGGACGAATCGGTGGGGTAAATCACCACGCCGCCTTTGCGAATGATCTCCACGGCCTGTTTTATCAGGCGCGCTTGCGGGTTTTCCGCATGTATCTGGAAAAATTGGCTCACATTGTCATCCTGTTCAAAGCGCGGTGGGCTGCTCATGGCTGAATCGGCGCCACAGAGGTGGCAGGTCCTCGGGCAATGGCCGGTAGGCACCGATCTCGCCCCAGGTGCCGGGGCCATGGAAGTCACTGCCAGCGCTTGCCAGCAGACCGAACTCGCGGGTGAGGATGGACATGGTGCCCACCTGCTCGGCCGGCATCATCCCATTGACGACTTCCAGCGCCTGCCCGCCTGCTTGAATATAGTCGGCAATCAGCCGACGGCGCTTGCTGCGGGTCAGATCGTAGTGCATCGGATGCGCCAGGCTCACCCAGGCCTTCGACTCGCGCAAGGTGGCGACAGTTTCGTCCAGGGTCGGCCAATGCAGCTTGACGTCGCCCAGCTTGCCGGCGCCGAGCCACTTGCGAAACGCTTCGCCGCGGTCCTTCACAAACCCTGCGCGCACCAGGTACTCGGCAAAATGAGGGCGTGCCGGCGCATTGCCGCTGTCGCCCAGTTCCATTTGCACGGCTCGGGCGCCGTCCAGGGTGCCAGGCATGCCCTTGAGCGCCAGCCGCCGGTCGATTTCTTCGGCGCGCAGCCATCGGCCACGGTGCAAGGACTCGATCGCTGCCAGCAATGGCGGCGCATCCAGGGCAAAGTTGTAACCCAGTATGTGGATGGTCGCGCCGCCCCACGTACACGACAGTTCGACGCCGCTGACCCACTGCATGCCCAGCGCGCGGCAGGCCTGGCGCGCCTCGTCCAGGCCTTCAAGGGTGTCGTGGTCGGTCAGGGCGAGTGTCTGCACGCCGTGCTCATGGGCGCGGGCGACCAGGACCGAAGGCGACAGGGCGCCATCGGAGGCCGTGCTGTGACAGTGCAGATCAACATTCATGGAGGAGCGCTTTCGCCGGGATTGATGTTTGTTATTATGCCGTGACATCCCGAATCTGGCTGCCATTGTGAAACAATTCATCGATTTCATCCCGCTGCTGCTGTTCTTCATCGTCTACAAGCTCGACCCACGCGTGGTCGACCTTGCCGGGCATGACTTCGAACTGGGCGGCATCTACAGCGCGACCAAGGTGCTGATCATCAGCTCCGTGGTGGTCTACGGTGCGCTGTTCGTCCGCCAGCGCAAGCTGGAAAAAGGCCAGTGGCTGACGCTGATCGCCTGCCTGGTGTTCGGTGGCCTGACCCTGGCCTTCCACAGCGAAACCTTCCTCAAGTGGAAAGCACCAGCGGTAAACTGGCTGTTCGCCCTGGGCTTCGCCGCCAGCCATTTCATCGGTGACCGAGTGCTGATCAAGCGCATCATGGGACATGCGTTGAACTTGCCGGAGCCGGTCTGGGCACGCCTGAACCTGGCCTGGATCGCATTCTTCCTGGTGTGCGGCGCCGCCAACCTGTTCGTTGCCTTCACCTTCCAGGAGTTCTGGGTGGACTTCAAAGTATTCGGCAGCCTGGGCATGACCGTGATATTCCTGGTGGCCCAGGGCGTCTACCTGTCGCGCCACATGCATGACGGCGACCCAGTGACTCCGCCCTCCATCCGCAAGAACGAGGATTGACATGCTCTACGCCATCATTGCCAGCGATGTTGCCGATTCCCTGGAAAAACGCCTGGCGGCACGTCCGGCGCATCTCGAGCGTCTGCACCAGCTCAAGGCCGAGGGCCGCATCGTACTGGCCGGCCCGCACCCCGCCATCGACAGCAACGATCCAGGTGCTGCCGGTTTCAGCGGCAGCCTGGTCGTCGCCGAGTTCGATTCGCTGACCGCCGCCCAGGCCTGGGCCGATGCCGATCCGTACGTCGTCGCGGGCGTGTACGACAAGGTCGTGGTCAAGCCGTTCAAGCAAGTCCTGCCCTGAGCCACCCCGGCGGCACCCCTGCGTGCCGCACCGCTCATCAATGGTTTAATCGAGTGAGTCATGAGCGAGTTGTTACTGATTGACGATGACCAGGAACTCTGCGAGCTGCTAGCCAGCTGGCTGGCCCAGGAAGGCTTTGTAGTGCGCGCCTGCCACGATGGCCAGAGCGCGCGGCAGGCGCTGGCTACCCAGGCGCCAGCGGCTGTGGTGCTGGATGTGATGCTGCCCGATGGCAGCGGCCTGGAACTGCTCAAGCAACTGCGCAGCGAGCATGCCGAGCTGCCCGTGCTGATGCTGTCCGCCCGCGGCGAGCCGCTGGACCGCATCCTGGGACTTGAACTGGGCGCCGACGATTACCTGGCCAAGCCCTGCGACCCTCGCGAGCTCACCGCACGCCTGCGCGCCGTGCTCAGGCGCAGCCACCCGGCCGCGACCACCACGCAGATGGCGATTGGCGACCTGACCTTCAGCCCGGCGCGGGGTGTCGCCAGTATCGAGGAGCGCGAGCTGAGCCTGACCCTGTCCGAGAGCCGCATTCTCGAAGCGCTCCTGCGCCAGCCCGGCGACCCGCTGGACAAGCAGGAACTGGCGCAGATCGCGCTTGGGCGAAAGCTGACGCTCTACGACCGCAGCCTGGACATGCATGTCAGCAACCTGCGCAAGAAGATCGGCCCGCACCCGGACGGCAGGCCACGCATCGTGGCACTGCGCAGCCGGGGGTATTACTACAGTCTTTGATCGGCAGGGGGCGGGGCCAGCCTGCTCCCAAGGTTTTCCGACCAGCGCCATCTTTACCCTGCCTTTACCCTCGCCTGACCGCTCTTGACCTAGATCTCCCTACACTGGGCACATCCGGCAACGACCGGTCCATGACAGGAGAGACACCATGCGCAAGACCCTTATCGCTCTGATGTTCGCCGCTGCCCTGCCAACCGTCGCCATGGCCATGCCCGAAGGTGGCCCGCGCCACGACGGCCCGCATCACCGCGGTGGCGCACCCTTCGCCCAGCTGGACCTGAGCCGCGAACAGCGCCAGCAGGTCGACAAGCTGATGGGCGAGCAGATGAAAGCCCAACGCGACATCACCAAGCGCTACCTGGAAAAACTGCCTGCCGCCGACCAGAAGGCCATGAAGGACGAGATCCAGGCGCGTCACGACAAGACCCACAGCGAAATCCGTGGCGTGCTCAAGCCTGAACAGCAGAAGCAGTTCGACGACATGCAAAAGAAACGCGCCGAGCGCAAGGCTGAATGGAAAGAGTTCCAGGCCTGGAAGGCTGAAAAAGCCCGCAAGGCCCAGTAAGCTGTCCCCCCGCTGCCCGCCTGGCCTGCTCACCGCAGGCCGGGCTTTCCTTGTCTGGAGGTAACTGCCTTGCGTTCATTGTTCTGGCGCATCCTGGCCAGCTTCTGGCTGGCCATCGCCCTGGTCGCCGGGTTGTCGATCCTGCTTGGCCACATGTTGAACCAGGACGCCTGGATCCTCAGCCGCCATCCCGGGCTCAATACCCTGGCCAGCCGCTGGACCCAGCACTACGAACAGCAGGGTATCGAATCGGCCCAGCACTTTCTCGAGCGCCGCAGGCAGCGTTTCAAGATCGACGTGCAGGTGCTCAACGACAGTGGCGAAGCCGTGGTGCCCGGTACCTTCCCGCGCCGCGCGGCGGCCTTCGAGGCCCGTCAGCACAATGACCGCAGCCTGCCCTGGCGCCGCCTGACCGAGGAATACACCAGTCCCCAAAGCGGCGAGACTTACCTGCTGATCTACCGGATCCCGCACCCTGAGCTCGACGCCTGGCACCGCGAGAGCCTGCTCTGGCCGCTCAGCGCCTTGGGCATTGCCCTGGTGGTGCTGACCTTGTTCAGCTTGCTGGTGACCCTGTCGATCACCCGTCCGCTGAGCCGCTTGCGCAGCGCCGTACATGACCTGGGCCAGACCACCTACCAGCAGAACAGCCTGGCACGTCTGGCCGACCGGCGTGATGAATTCGGCGTGCTGGCCAACGACTTCAACCGCATGGGTGCCCGCCTGCAGAGTCTCATTGGCAGCCAGCGCCAACTGCTGCGCGACGTCTCCCACGAACTGCGCTCCCCGCTGGCGCGCCTGCGCATTGCCCTGGCCCTGGCCGAACGCGCCGAGCCCGAGCAGCGCCAGGCCTTGTGGCCACGCCTGACCCGCGAGTGCGACCGTCTGGAAGACCTGATCAGTGAAATCCTTGCCTTGGCCCGGGTTGATGCCGAACAGTCCCATGCCGAAACCGTCGACCTCAACGCCCTGCTTGGCAGCGTGCGCAAGGACGCCTTGCTCAGCGCCCCGGACCAGGAGATCCGCCTCGAGGCCACGCCCGGCCTGACCCTCCAGGGCTGGCCGACGTTGCTGGAGCGTGCCGTGGACAACCTGCTGCGCAACGCCCTGCGCTTCAATCCGCCTGGGCAGGCGATCGAGTTGCATGCCGACAGTGACCTGGAGCGCATCGTGATCAGCGTGCGCGATCACGGGCCTGGCGCGCCGGCCGAGCTGCTGGGCCGACTGGGCGAGCCGTTCTTCCGCGCGCCCGGGCAGACCGCCGCCGGGCACGGCCTGGGCCTGGCCATTGCCCGGCGCGCGGCCGAGCGGCATGGGGGGACTCTGGTATTGGACAACCACCCGCAAGGGGGCTTCGTGGCGAAACTCGAGTTGCCTGTAGCTGCCCAGGCAACCCGATCCCCGTAGGAGCGCGGTGCCTGATGGCTAGAGGCCCTGGCTCCACTCACTGACGAAGTCAGAGGTCTGCAGCACCGGTGCGGGCCGTGGGTCATTCAGCGGGGTACCAACATACAGGTAGCCCAGCAGCTCTTCATTCTGCTCAAGGCCCAGGCCTTCGAGCACATGGGCGTCATGTGCCATGTCGCCGGTGCGCCACACTGCGCCAATGCCCTGCGCATGCGCTGCGATGAGGATGCCATGCGCGGCACAACCGGCCGCCAGGCGCTGCTCGTCCTTGGGCACCTTGTAATGGTCCTGCAGACGCGCGATCACCACGATCAACAACGGCGCCCGCAGTGGCATGGCGCGGGCCTTGTCCAGCGCGCCCTGGCTCGCATCACCCTTGCGCTGAACAGCTTCGGCGAACAGCTCACCGAGCTTTTCGCGGGCCGCGCCTTCGACGGTAAGGAACCGCCAGGGACGAAGCTGACCGTGGTCCGGCGCCCGCAACGCGGCCTGGAACAGGGCCTCGCGCTGGGCGGCACTGGGCGCGGGTTCGGTCAGGCGTGGAACGGATACACGGTTGAGCAATGCGTCGAGAGCCTCCATCGGCTACCCCCTGGCAAGTAAATGTGCAGCTATTCTAGCGTTTACTTAACAAGGCCCATAGGTAGAATGGCGCCCTTCCGTTTCGAGTCAGAGCAGATCACATGGCGTTGCCGACCTTAAGGATCCTAGGTTTCATCATCGGGATCTTCCTGATCACCCTGGCGGTGAGCATGGTCGTGCCCATGGCGACCCTGATGATTTTCGAGCGCACGGGTGACTTGCCCTCCTTCCTCTGGTCCAGCCTCATCACCTTCCTGGCAGGCCTTGCCATGGTCATCCCGGGACGGCCAGAGCAGGTGCACCTGCGCCCGCGCGACATGTACCTGCTGACGGTGTGCAGTTGGGTAGTGGTGTGCATATTCGCCGCGCTGCCTTTCCTGCTCACCCAGCACATCAGCTACACCAATGCCTTCTTCGAAAGCATGTCGGGCATCACCGCCACCGGGGCCACGGTGCTCAGCGGCCTGGACAACATGTCGCCGGGCATCCTGATGTGGCGCTCGATGCTGCACTGGCTCGGCGGGATCGGCTTCATCGCCATGGCGGTGGCGATCCTGCCGCTGCTGCGCATTGGTGGCATGCGCCTGTTCCAGACCGAATCCTCGGACCGCTCCGAAAAGGTCATGCCACGCTCGCACATGGTCGCCAAGTCGATCGTGCTGGTGTACATCGGTTTCACCGTGATTGGCAGCCTGGCGTTCTGGTGGGCGGGGATGAGCCTGTTCGATGCGATCAACCACGCCATGTCGGCCATCTCCACAGGCGGGTTTTCCACCTCCGACCAGTCGCTGGCCAAATGGGAGGCCCCGGCGGTGCACTGGGTGGCGGTGGTGGTGATGATCCTGGGCAGCGTGCCGTTTACACTCTACGTATCGACCCTGCGCGGCAACCGTGGCGCGCTGATCAGGGACCAGCAGGTCCAGGGTCTGCTCGGCCTGCTGGTAGCCACCTGGATCGTGCTCGGCACCTGGTACTGGGTGACCACCGACCTGCCCTGGTTCGATGCGTTGCGCCACGTGGCGCTGAACGTGACCTCTGTGGTCACGACCACCGGCTTCGCCCTGGGCGACTACAGCCTGTGGGGCAACTTCTCGCTGATGCTGTTTTTCTACCTGGGCTTCATCGGCGGGTGTTCAGGATCGACGGCGGGCGGGATCAAGATTTTCCGCTTCCAGGTGGCCTACATTCTGCTCAAGGCCAACCTCAATCAGCTGATCCATCCCCGCGCGGTCATCAAGCAGAAGTACAACGGCCATCGCCTCGACGAAGAAATCGTGCGCTCGATTCTGACATTCTCGTTTTTCTTCGCCTTTACCATCGGCCTCATCGCCCTGCTGCTGTCACTGCTCGGAGTCGACTGGATGACTGCCCTGACCGGCGCGGCGGCCACGGTATCCGGCGTGGGCCCTGGCCTGGGCGAGGTCATCGGGCCGGCGGGCAACTTCTCGACCCTGCCCGATGCCGCCAAGTGGATTCTGGCCGGCGGCATGCTGCTGGGCCGCCTGGAGATCATCACGGTCCTGGTGCTGTGCATGCCTGCGTTCTGGCGGCATTGACCGGGTCGCTGGCTCCCTCGTCGGCGCCACCCAGGCGCGCCCGGTATTCGCTCGGGGTGGCATCGAACCAGCGCCGGAACGCCCGGTAGAAATTGCTGGGGTCGGCGAAGCCAAGCAGGTAGGCGGTTTCCAGCAGCGTCATGCCTGGTTGCGCCAGGTACTGTTCGGCCAGTTCGCGACGGGTATCGTCGAGCAGGGTCTGAAAGCTGGTGCCCTCCTCCTGCAGACGGCGCTGCAGGGTGCGCTGAGACAGGTGCAGGGCCTGGGCGACCGTCTCGCGCTTGGGCTCGCCCAAGGGCAAGATCCTGCACAATACCTGCCGTGCCCGGTGCGTCACCCGGCTTTCGGAAAAGCGCGCCAGGTACTCCCCCGCGAACCGGTCATGCAGTGTCGCCATGGCCTCGTTGGCGGTCGGCAGCGGCGCCTCCATGTCGGCCCGCTCCAGCACTAGCGCGTCATGCGGCGCGCCGAACAGCAGCGGTGAATGGAAGGCGGTCTTGTAGGGCTCGACATCCTTGGGCTGCGGCCCCTGAATGAGCACCCGCCGCGGCTGGATCGCCCGCCCGCTGAGCCAGCTGCACAGGGCCAGTGCGCAGGCCAGCGATGCCTCGGCGCTGTGCCGGGTTGGCGGCAGATGATCGCCGTGGACGGTGAGCACCAGGACATAGCCGTCCGGTTCAAGACGAAAGCTCAGGTCGGAGCTTTCAGCGATGATGCGCTGATAGCGCACCAGCCGCTGGAAGCCTTCGGCCAAGGTGCGGCTGGACATCAGCGCATACCCCACCACGTGGAACGAAGCCGGGCGCACCACCCGGGCCATGTTCAAGCCGATGGCATGATTGCCGGACAGTTCCACGGCCAACTGCCAGAGCCGGGTCATGGAGTCCTGGGGAAAACGGGCGTCGGGGTCATCCAGCGCGGAAAAATCCAGCCCGAGCTGCCTGAACATGGCGCGACAGTCGAGCCCTTCAAGCTCGAGTGCCTTGACGATCCCTGATGCCCAGCTTGCTGACGTGGTTCTCTCGCTCATGACAGGCTTCTTGTGCTTCCTGCGGTGAATCCAAGGATACTCAAATGGCGCTTATTGTCACTGGCCTGGCCAGTTAGTCACTCTAGACTCGAATCAGGCTCCGTGCCGTGTATCCTCAACAATAACGAGCGCTTTCGGAAGCACCGCCATGAACCGCACAGTGCAGTACCGCAGCTTTGCCCAGTTCTATCCCTATTACCTGGGCGAGCACAGCAATCCCACCTGCCGGCGCCTGCATTTTGTCGGCACCAGCCTGGTCATCGCCCTGCTTGCCTACAGCATAGCCAGCGCAAGCTGGTTGCTGTTGCTGGCGTTGCCAGTCGTGGGCTACGGGTTTGCCTGGATCGGCCATTTCTTCTTCGAAAAGAACAGACCGGCGACCTTCACCCATCCGCTGTACAGCCTGCTCGGCGACTTCGCCATGTTTCGTGACATCTTGCTTGGCAAGGTCAGCCTTTGAGACATAAGGTCTGAGCAATTTGTCGGACTTCCTGTGCGGCAATGTTGTGCCAACAAGGATCTCCATGAATCACCGTACCGCACTCGGCGCCCTGCATATCGGCGCGCTGTTCTTTGGACTGACTGGCGTTTTCGGCAAGCTCGCCAGTGCCGGCCCCTCTGTCATCGTGTTCGGCCGCGCCGCGTTTGCCGTGCTTGCCCTGGGCCTGTTCGTCGGGCTCGCGCGCCAGGCCTGGCGCCCACTGCAAGCCGTGGACGTGCGCAAGCTGGTGCTGGGCGGCGTGCTGCTGGCCGGGCACTGGATAAGCTTCTTCGTTGCCGTCAAGGTCGGCGGGGTGGCGATCGCGACCCTCGGTTTCGCCAGTTTTCCCGCCTTTACGGTGATCCTCGAAGGGCTGCTGTTCCGCGAGCGCATCCGGCGCAACGAGATTGTGCTGGTGGTGTTGGTCAGCATTGGCCTGGTGCTGGTCACCCCGGCCTTCGACTTCGCCAGCCAGGCTACCGCCGGCCTGCTCTGGGCACTGCTCTGCGGCTTGCTGTTCGCGCTGTTGTCACTGGTCAACCGCGCAGGGTCGGGACGCATTCCCGCCGTGCAGGCCGCGTTGTGCCAGAACGCAGTCGTCGCGTTGTGCGTGCTGCCGCTGGCAGGCCCTGTCCTGTCCAGCGTGCCGGCCATGGACTGGCTGTGGATCGGCCTGCTCGGGGTGTTCTGCACCGGTGTCGCACACAGCCTGTTTGTCGCCAGCCTGGCGGTGATCAAGGCGCGTACCGCTGCGGTGGTGTTCGCCATGGAGCCGATCTACGGTATCGCCATGGCGTGGCTGATCTTCGCTGAAACTCCCACCCCGCGCATGCTGACCGGGGGCGCGCTGATCATCTTCGCCATCGTGATCTCCAGCCGCATGGCCACTAGCCACGCCGGAAAAGCCAAGGTACTGGCCGAAGGCGCCTAACGGTCGTTGTGGCCCAGGTCGCGCTGCGGGTCGATCTGGTCACGCACGCGCTGCTTCAGCGCCTTGGCTTCGGGGAAGCCGCCGTCGGCCTTGCGCTCCCAGATCTGCACGCCATTGCAGGTGATGCGAAACGCACCGCCGGTGGCGGGCTCGAGCGCGACCCGGGCGAGGTCGTCGGCAAAGGTGCTGAGCAGTTCCTGGGCCAGCCAGGCGGCACGCAACAGCCATTGGCACTGGGTGCAATAGGTGATGACAATTTCAGGCTTTGTCTGACTCATTGGGAAACGTCCTACAACAGGTGGGCGCGCTTATACTAGCCGTCTTTGCCCCTTGTTCCGAGACTCAAGATGCCCCGCCTGCTGTTCTGCGTGTTGCTGTCGATCTGCTGTGGCCCGCTGCTGGCCGCCGAGCAAGCCCGCCCCAAGGTGGGCCTGGTACTCTCGGGCGGCGCCGCGCGCGGCCTTGCGCACATCGGCGTGCTCAAGGCACTGGAAGAACAGGGCGTACGGATCGACGCCATTGCTGGCACCAGCATGGGCGCGGTGGTGGGCGGCTTGTACGCCTCCGGTTACAAGGTCGAGGAACTGGAAAAACTGGCGCTGGAGATCGACTGGCAGCAGGCGCTGTCCGACGCCCCGCCTCGCCGGGATGTACCCTTTCGACGCAAGCAGGATGACCGCGATTTCCTGGTCAAGCAGAAGCTGAGCTTTCGCGACGATGGCAGCCTCGGCCTGCCGCTGGGGGTGATCCAGGGGCAGAACCTGGCACTGCTGCTGGAAAGCAAGCTGGCCCATACCGCCGACACCCGCGACTTCGACCAGTTGCCGATCCCGTTCCGAGCCGTAGCCACCGATATCGCCAGCGGCGAGAAGGTAGTGTTCCGCCGTGGCCACCTGCCCCAGGTCATCCGTGCCAGCATGTCGATCCCGGCGGTATTCGCCCCGGTCGAACTGGACGGTCGCCTGCTGGTCGATGGCGGCATGGTCGACAACATCCCGCTGGACGTGGTGCGCGAAATGGGGGTGGACGTGGCCATCGTGGTCGATATCGGCACGCCTCTGCGCAACCGCAAGCAACTGGCGACCGTGGTCGATGTGCTCAACCAGTCGATAACCCTCATGACCCGGCGTAACTCCGAGGAGCAACTGGCTGCCGTGCGCAGCGACGACGTCCTCATCCAGCCCTCACTCGCAAGCTACGGCTCGACCGACTTTGGCAGCGCGCGCGAGATGATCGAGGCAGGCTATCGGGCAACCCGGATTCTCGATACGCGCCTGGCGGTGCTGCGTCAGCCTGAAGGCGACCGCGAGCTGGCCGTGGCGCGTTCGCCACGCCAGCGCACGCCGGTGATCACTGCGATCAGGGTAGAGAACGACTCCAAGGTAAGCGACGACGTGATCCGCTACTACATCCGCCAGCCTGTGGGGCAACCGCTGGAGCTCGATCGCCTGCAGACCGATATGGGCACCTTGTACGGCCTGGATTATTTCGACCGGGTGCAATACCGGGTGGTGCACAAGGGCGATGACCATACCCTGGTAATCAACGCACGCGGCAAGCGCGGCGGCACCGACTACCTGCGCCTGGGCCTGAACCTGTCCGATGACATGCGAGGCGACAGCGCCTTCAATCTCGGCGCGAGCTACCGGGTGAACGGCATCAACCAGCTCGGCGCCGAGTGGCTGACCCGTGCGCAGATCGGTGACCAGCAGGAACTCTACAGCGAGTTCTACCAGCCGCTGGACACCGGCTCGCGCTACTTCATCGCGCCCTACCTCGACCTGGGCTCGCAGAACATCGAAGCTACCCTGGACAACGATCCGGTCGCCGAATACCGGCTTGAGCGCTATGGGTTCGGCCTCAACCTGGGGCGGCAGATCGGCACCTACGGCGAGGTACGCCTGGGGGTTGGCAAGGCATGGGGCGAAGCCAACGTGCGCATCGGCGCCCAGGACTTGCCCAAGGTGAGCTTCAACGAAGGTTTCTACGACCTAAAGTATTCGTTCGACACGCTGGATAATGTCTACTTTCCGCATAGCGGCGAAGACATCAGCCTGGCCGCGCGCCAGTACGACAAGGCGCTGGACTCGGATTTCCGTTACCGGCAATGGGAATTCAACCTGGACAAGGCCATCAGCCTCGGTGCCAACACCTGGGTGCTGGGCGGGCGGTATGGCCGCACGCTGGACGAGGCGCCGGTAGTGACTTCGAGCTTCGTCCTGGGTGGCGCCCGGCAGTTGTCAGGCTTTCGCCAGGACTCGGTGTCCGGGCAGAACATCAGCCTGATGCGGATCGTGTATTACCGCCGGCTGACCCCGCAGGCCTACCTGCCCCTGGATTTCCCGCTGTACCTGGGCGGCTCGCTGGAACGCGGGCGCGCCTGGAACAACGACAACGAGTTCGACAGTGGCTACATCAACGCGGCGAGTATCTTCCTCGGCATCGAGACACCGCTGGGGCCGCTGAACCTCAGCTATGGAGCCAACAGTGAGAACCAGAAGGCGCTGTACCTGAATCTGGGGCACACGTTCTAGCTTCTACCCCAGGCAGGCGTCAGGACTTTTCCAGGTTGCCGAGAATCTTGGCATGCACCCGCATGCACACATCGAGATCGGCTTCGTCGACGCCCATGAACAGCTCCACGCGCAGCTCGTTGGCAATGGTCTCGATCTGGTCGATCAGCGGCTTGGCAGGCGGACACAGCAGGATCTTCTTCGCGCGCCGGTCTTCCACTACCGCCTGGCGCCGGACCAGCCCCTGGCTTTCCAGGCTGTCGAGCAAGCGCGCCAGGGTGGGGCCTTCGACGCCAACACTCTTGGCCAGCTCGCGTTGGGTCGGGGCGTCTTCGAAGCGGGCCAGGTGCAGCAACACCAGCCAGCGCGCCTGGGACAGATTCAGCCCGGCCAGGCGGCGGTCCAGCTCGGCACGCCAGCCGCGGGACATCTGCGCCAGTTGCATGCCGAAGCGGTGTTGGTTGTCGGTCAGGGGCATAAGCAACTCAATCAACAGAACTAATTATTAGTCAGCTAATCATGCTCCGGGCCAACAGGCAAGGCTTGCGCTCAAAGTTCGAACTCCGCCGCCAGCGCCGCACGCACGCAATACAGCACGCCCTCTGGGACCCGCTTGCTGAATTGCTCGGCAATCGCGGAAACCGGCGGCAGTTCGCCCTCTCCATCGAGAAAAGCGTCCTGGATCTCGCAGAGCAGGTCTTCGGGCAGGTCCAGCGCCTGGTCCAGGCTCAGTTCCTGCCGGCCAAGGGACTCCGCCAGCAGGCTGTAGACGTTCTTCTCGCTGCAATCGAGCTGGCCGGCGATCTGCGCCGGGGTCATGCCCGCGCGGGCCAGGCTGATCAGTTCGTGGCGCAGATCGACCACCACCCTCGGCGTGTCGCCGCCACCGCCCAGCACTTCGAGGAAGGCCTGGCCGTAGCGCTCCAGCTTGCGTGCGCCGACGCCACTGACACGGCCCATCTCGCTGAGGCTGGTCGGCTGGCTGCGCAGCATCTCGAGCAAGGTCGAGTCGGGGAAGATGACATACGGCGGCACGCTGTGCTCTTCGGCCAGCTTGCGCCGCAAAGCACGCAGGGCTTCCCACTGCTCGCGCTCTTCGCCCCGCACCAGCTGGCTGGCAGGGCTACCGCCGGACGAGCCGGACTTGGACGAGGTCTGCGGCTTGAGGTCGCGCCGCAGCTGCAGGTTGACCTCGCCGCGCAGCAGCGGCCGACAGCTATCGGAAAGTCTCAGGCCACCGTAGCCTTCGAGGTCGATGTCCACCAGCCCGCGAGCCACCAACTGGCGGAACAGCGACCGCCACTCGCTTTCAGCCATGGCTTTGCCGACACCGAACACCGCCAGTTTGTCGTGACCGAAATTACGCACCTTTTCGTTGTCACGGCCCAGGAGCACGTCGACCAGATGGCCGACGCCGTAGCGCTGGCCGGTGCGGAACACCGCAGAGAGGCCCTGGCGGGCGGGTTCGGTGGCGTCCCAGGTCTGCACCTGGTCGACGCAGTTGTCACAATGCCCGCAGGGTTGCTCGAGGATCTCGTCGAAATAGGCCAGCAGCGCCTGGCGGCGGCAGCGGGTTTCCTCGCACAGGGCCAGCATGGCGTCGAGCTTGTGCTGCTCGACCCGCTTGTGCCGCTCGTCCCCCTCGGAGTTCTGCAGCATCTGCTTGAGCATCACCATGTCCTGCAGGCCGTAGGCCATCCAGGCGTCGGCGGGCAGGCCGTCACGGCCGGCGCGGCCGGTTTCCTGGTAGTAGGCTTCCAGCGACTTGGGCAAGTCGAGGTGGGCGACGAAGCGCACGTTTGGCTTGTCGATGCCCATGCCGAAGGCGATCGTGGCCACCATGATCAACCCCTCCTCGTTGAGGAAGCGCCGCTGGTTCGCCGCACGCGTCTCGGCTGGCAGCCCCGCGTGATAGGGCAATGCGGGGAAGCCCTGATCGCAGAGAAAACTGGCGGTCTCGTCGACTTTCTTGCGCGACAGGCAGTAGACGATGCCCGCATTGCCGCGGCGCTCGCCAAGAAACGCCAGCAACTGCTTGCGAGGCTGCTCCTTGGGCACGATGCGGTAGAAGATATTGGGCCGGTCGAAGCTCGACAGGAACCGCTCGGCGCCCTGCAGGTGCAGGCGGTTGACGATTTCCTCGCGGGTACGCATGTCGGCCGTGGCGGTCAGGGCGATGCGCGGGACATGCGGGAACAGCTCGGCCAACTGGCCCAGTTGCAGGTACTCGGGGCGGAAATCATGCCCCCACTGCGAAACGCAATGCGCTTCGTCGATGGCGAACAGGGCGATGTCCAGATTGCGCAGGAAATCCAGCATGCGCGGCTGCACCAGGCGCTCGGGGGCCAGGTAGAGCATCTTGATCTCGCCGCGGCGCAAGCGGTCGGCCAGCTCGCGCTGCTGGTCGTTGCTGAGCGTCGAGTTGAGCGCAGCGGCGGCCACGCCCAGTTCATCGAGGGTCGCCACCTGGTCGTCCATCAGCGCGATCAGCGGCGACACCACGACGGTCAGGCCCGGGCGCAGCAGCCCCGGCACCTGGAAGCACAGCGACTTGCCGCCGCCGGTGGGCATCAGCACCAGGGCGTCGCCGCCATTGGCCACGCATTCGATGATTGCCCCCTGGCGGCCACGGAAACTGTCGTAACCGAAGACATCCTTGAGAACGCGCTGAGCCTGTTCGAGCATAGAAACTCCAAAATATCGCCGTGCCATCCTGAACACAGGCTGGACGAAAAACCCGTCTGCCGCCCTGACAAATGCGTAAGCGGTTTTTTCCAGGCCCCGGGCACCGCTGCCCCTGGCCGAAAACCGCGAAGTATACCCCAGCCTGCCCCTGCACAGGACGCTTGGCGATAGGCGTCTTCCTTTGCATCGAACCGGCTGCAAGGTGCTAGAATTCACTATCGTTTATTCCCCAAGGTAGCCCTGTAATGTCCTTCGCCGAGCAATTGACCCGCCTGCAAGCCTTCCTCGACGCCGATGAGCTGCACGAAGAAGCGCTGGACTACGTTGCCGCCCACGGCTACCTGACCGCGCTGTCGATCTGTTCCGAAGCCGTTCCGGAACGCGAATGGATCGACGCTCTCTTCGCCGAAGAGCCACATTACAACGACGACGCCCAGCGCCAGGAGATCGAGTCGACCCTGATCGCCCTGCAGGCTCACATCGCCCGCCAGCTGGCCAGCGATGAAGAATTCGAGCTGCCATGCGACCTGGACCTCACCGACGAGCCGGACGACTC
Organism: Pseudomonas fluorescens; assembly: GCF_902498185.1. Lineage (GTDB taxonomy): Bacteria > Pseudomonadota > Gammaproteobacteria > Pseudomonadales > Pseudomonadaceae > Aquipseudomonas > Aquipseudomonas fluorescens_BS. The sequence goes on from NZ_CABVIX010000004.1 coordinate 350,141, forward strand.
CGAGCTGCGCGGCTGGTGCATCGGCTTCATGGAAGGCGTGTTCCTGCGTGAAGAGGCCTGGTTCGAGAACGCCGAAGAGGAAGTCAGCGAGATGCTGCTGCCGATCATGGTCGGCTCGGGGCTGTTCGACGAGCAACCCGAGTTCGCCGATATCGCCAGCAACGCCAACCTGCAGGACGACATGATCGTGCAGATCCCCGAAGCACTGACCGCCTTGTACCTGCTGCTGCACGCGCCGGACGAGAAGCCAGCACTGCTCAAGCCCCGCCACCACTGAGTGCGGCCGGTGCGTTACCTGCTGCTGGCCGTCGGCTGGCTCAGCGTGGCGCTGGGGGTGATCGGGATCTTCCTCCCGGTGCTGCCGACCACCCCGTTCCTGCTACTGGCGGCTGCCTGCTTTGCCCGCAGCTCGCCCCGCTTTCACCACTGGCTGGTCACTCATCCGCGCTTGGGGCCGTGGATTCGTGACTACCTGAGCGGTGAAGGCATTCCCCTGAAGGGCAAGGTCTACGCCATCGGGTTGATGTGGATGAGTATCGGCCTGTCCTGCTACCTCGTGCCCCTTCCCTGGGCACGGGCGTTCATGCTGACCAGCGCGGTGCTGGTGACGGCGTATATCCTCAAGCAGAAAACCCTGCGCCGTTCGGACTGATCACTGGTCTTGCTTCGGCTGGTTTTTCCTAGACCACATCCACCTTCAACGATTGATCCCCCAGCATTGCGTGGATGATGGTCGCCGTATCCTGTCCGGCGGCGATGACTCCTCCCGCACCGGCCGTGACCCCGTAGTGCTGGGCCAGGTCGATACCGGCGAGGTCGATGGTCTGCGTCGGCGCCGAACCGGCCACGGCGCTGACTTCGATGGTGGACACCACGCCGCTGTCTCCTGCACTGACTTTGAAGTGCAGGTAATCATCCAGCGAGGCGGAGGTGGCGCTCTCGCCCTGCAGCAATTGCGAGAGGTCAAGCTGATCAAGCCCTGGGGTGAAGTCGGTCACGAGGTCGTGTCCGCTATCGCCCTGCTGCCAGACAAACGTGTCGTTGCCACTGCCACCGGTAAGCAAGTCATTGCCCAGACCGCCGATCAGCAGATCGTCGCCATTGCCGCCGTACAAGCTGTCGTTGCCCTCCCCACCCACCAGCACGTCGTGGCCGTCTCCTCCATCGAGCGTGTAAGGTCCGGCGCCAGCCAACAGGACGTCGTCTCCAGTGGTGCCGGCGACCACGCTGCCCGACTCGTAGCTGATGTCGGCGCTGCCGGCACCCACGCCGCCGTGGCCATTATCGGCGATGGAGCTGCTGTGGAAGACCTCGCTCTGGGCGTTGGCGTAGTTGATCGTCAAGGTCAGGTGGTAGTCTTCGGCCGCATTGGCCTGGGGGCCGCTCGCATTGGACTCGTTGACCAAGTGGAGGCTGTAGAGCCCGTCGTGGTCCGCGGTAAAGCTGCCCTTGTTGTCGATGTCATGGTAACTCCCGGTAGCATCCTTCCATTCCATCGACAGGTTGCCGTCAGCATTCCCATGCTGCAGCGTCAGGGTCTCGCCCTTGCGCAGAGGGACCGTCAGCAGATCTTCGTCATTGGCATTGGCGTGGGTCACGGCCCCCAGATAGCCGGCTACCACCAACGCCGCCGTCATCGACCCGGAAGCGCCGACGAATGCGCTGCGAGGCAGGTCCTTGAACGGGTTGAAACTGGTGTTGGCGTAATCGCCAAAGTCGAGCACTGGCGTCTTGTCGCCAACGCTGAATCCTGCGCCTTTTGCGATGATTTTGATCGACAGCCCGGCGGTGCTGGTATCCCCATCATTGTCGCTGACGGTGAACAGGATGTTTTCCGAGCGGGTCGTGCCATTGTCCCTCGGGGGCGAATAGGTGAACTCGCCGGTGTCCATGTCCACCACCAGGGTGCCGCCCAGGCTGGTCTTGATGTTGAAGTGATGCTCTCCACCGTTGTCCTTCGGGTCGTAGGCGTAGGGGGTGCCGTCGACCAGCAGCGCCTTGATGAAGCCGCCATCGGCGCCGAAATGCCCGCCACTGATCAGGCTGCCGGTGATTGGCGGACCCTGGACCGTGTCACTGAGCACTGCACTGAGCTGGTTGAGGTCGGTAACCACGATCGAACCGGTATCGGTGTGGGTGCTCCCGTCGAAGGCCAGCGGATCGAGGTTTTCGGCCTTGGCATCCGTACCCAGCCCGATGGCGTAGGACTTGATCATGGACTTGTCGAGGAAAGCTTCCCAGGCGTCCTCGCGAAGCGCGTCGAGGGCATGCCCTTGGGTCGGCTCACCGTCCGAGAAGAAGTAGGCGAGGGTCTGCGCGCCTGCCAGCTTGCCGGCCGTGTCGAAGGCGCTTGCGGCCTTGGTGATCGCCGCATCGTAGTAGGTCGAGCCATCGGCGCACAGGCCACCGACGATTGCCTTGGCCTGCGCCACGGAAACCCAGACCGGTGACTGTTCGGTCGCGCCCGTGGCAAAGGTGACGATCTGTACCTTGACGTCCCCCAGGTCGTCGTACTTGTCGAGCAGAGCGTTCACCGCCTGTTTCGCCAGCTCCAGCCGGCTCAGGTTATCCACCCCGGACTTGAGGTTCATGCTCCCTGAAACGTCGATCACCAGCAGCAGGTTGGAGTCCACCTGGCCCGCGCTGACCGAGCGCTCGGCGCAGACCGCCTCGGGCACGTCATCGACGATGCGGATGGCAAGGGTGCTGGTGCTGGTGTTGCCGAGCGAGTCGGTGGCCTTGTACGTGAAGAATTCAGTGACGATGTTAGCGCCATCGTCTGCGCCACCTGGCGTCTTGGGTGCCGAGGTGAGTGTATAGGTATAGCCGCCGTTGGCATCGAGCTGAAGCTGGCCATGGCTGCCGGTGGCGCTGCCGACCAGGCTGTAGGTCAGCGTGCCCACGCCACCTGCGACTGATCCCGCCAGCGAGCCGGAAGCAGCTTCCCCCGTCGAGCCTGGATCGCTGCCCAGGCCCAGAGCTTTCTCATGGACGATAACCTCATTGTCCGGGCTGGCGATGGGCGAGCAGTCATGGACGTTGATGCTGATGGTGGTGGTGCTCTCGTCGCCGTCAGCGTCCCGGATCGTGTAGACGAACACATCGGTGGCGCCTGGGCCTGCAACGCTGTCCGGACGGGCGTGATAGACCGCATTGCCCTTGGCATCCAGGATCAGTGAGCCGTACTGGCCGGCCACCTGAGTGCCGAGCGAGCCGATAGCGGACGTCGAGGTGTCGGAACCCGCCCGTACCCCGACGACAGGGTTGCCGCCAGCGAGGACGTCGGCGCCGATCACGTCATTCTCAAGCACATTGCCCCTGACCGTGCCTCCTTCGGCCACGGCCGCCACGTCGCAGTGGGCCCGCGGAACGTCGTCGACGATGCTGATCACGATGGTGCTGGTGGCGCTGTTGCCCAGTGAGTCCCTCACCTGGTAGGTGAAGCTTTCGCTCAAGGTATTGGCGCCGTCATTGGTGTTGTCCGGGGACTTCGGTGCAGAAGTCAGCGTGTAGGTGTACGAGCCATCGCCGTTGAGTTGCAGTTGGCCGTAGTGGCCGACGGCATTGCCGACGAGGGTGTAGGTCAATGCGCCGAGACCGCCGGTCACGGCGCCGACCAGGTTGCCGGTGGCGGTTTCACCCGTTGAACCTGGATGGCTGCCTGTCACGTTGCCGGGGGCCAGATCGATCCCGTCCCTGTTCAGATCCAGTGCCTTTTCATGCACAGTGATGCCGTTGCCGGGACCCGCTATCAGCGAACAGTCATGAACACCGATCCTGATCGTAGTGGTGCTCTCGTCACCGTCCGCGTCGCGGATCGTGTAGACGAACACATCGGTGGCGCCAGCGGGTGCCACGCTGTCGGGGTTGGCGACGTAGACCGCATTGCCCTTGGCATCGAGCGTGAGGGAGCCATACTGGCCAACGACGCTGGTTCCGAGCAGACCGTTGGCTGAGGTCGAGGTGTCTGACCCGGCGCGCACGCCCACCACAGAGTTGCCATTGCCCGGCACATCGGCGCCGATCACATCATTGACCAGCACGTTGCCGCTGACGGTGCCGCCTTCATAGACGTTGGCGAAGTCGCTGTACGCCTGTGGCACGTCGTCGACGATGTTGATCACGATCGTGCTGGTGCTGGTGTTGCCCAGCGAGTCCTTCACCTCGTAGGTGAAACTCTCGCTCAAGGTACCGGCGCCGTCATTGACGTTGTCCGGGGACTTGGGGGCGGAAGTCAGGGTGTAGGTATAGGTCCCATCGCTATCAAGTTGCAGTTGACCATACTGGCCGACGCCGTTGCCGACGACGCTGTAGGTCAACGCGCCAGTACCGCCAGTGACCGCGCCGACCAGGGTGCCGGTGGCGGTCTCACCGGTTGAATCCGGATCGCTGCCCTGGACCGTGCCTGCTGCGAGGTCGTTGCCATCCTTGATCAGGTCCAGCGACTTCTCGTACACCGTGACGGCGCTGTCCGGGCCCGCGACCAACGAGCTGCCGGTCACGTCGAGGGTAATGGTGGTGGTGCTCTCATCACCGTCCGTATCGCGGATCGTGTAGACGAACACATCAGTGGCACCCGCTGGCGCCGCTGTATCGGGATTGGCTTGATAGACCGCGTTGCCCGCCGCGTCGATCGTCAGGGTGCCGTACTGGCCCAGGACGGTGGTGTTCAGTGAGCCAATGGCCGAGGTCGAGGTGTCGGAGCCAGCGCGCACGCCAACCACCACATTGCCGGTTCCGGCCTGGTCGGCGCCGAGCATATCGTTGAGCAGGACATTGCCGCTGATGGTGCCGCCCTCGACCACGCTCGCCTGGTCCGACCGTGCTTCGGGCACGTCGTCGACAATGTTGATGTCCAGGCTGCCAGTGGCAGCGCTGCCGTCTGTATCAACGGCGATTACCTGGAAGCTCTCGCCCAGACTGTTGCTGCCTTCGGCGTTGGGGTGCGCTTCGTTGCCGGTCAGGGTGAAGCTGTAGGTCACTTCACCCGTGGCGGCGTTGTAGCTGGTAATCGTCAAGGTGTTGCCTGGGGCGGTGGTGATGGACTGCGGCAGGCCCGTCGTTACACCTGCGCTGACCACACTGATCCCGCCGATGCTCAACGTCTGCAGGCCATCAGGCGCCACCACGGTGAAGGTGCCGCTCTGGGTCAGCGCAGCGGTATTCGGGCTGGTGCCATCGGCGAGGTTCTTCTCGTGGACGGTCAGTTCACCGCCATCGACCTGCAGGCCCACAAGGGTGACAGGGTTATCCGGATCGACTGGGTCCACCGGATCTACCGGATCTACCGGATCTACCGGGTCCACCGGATCTACCGGGTCCACCGGGTCTACCGGATCTACTGGATCTACCGGATCCACCGGGTCTACCGGATCTACCGGATCTACTGGATCTACCGGATCTACCGGATCTACCGGGTCCACTGGATCTACTGGATCTACTGGATCTACTGGATCTACCGGGTCCACCGGATCTACCGGATCCACCGGGTCCAACGGGTCCAACGGGTCCACCGGGTCCAACGGGTCCAACGGGTCCACCGGGTCCACCGGGTCCAACGGATCTACTGGATCTACTGGATCTACCGGAACCTCAGGACCAACCGGGTCTGTTGGATTACCGGGCTCAGGCTCGAGCACCGGTGGTAAGGATGGGGCAGCGTTGCGGCCATTGACCAGGCCGATGTAGTCGTTGGCCAACTCCGGAATGTTACTGAAGCCCGCCGTTGGGAAGCCAATCAAGGGACCGACATGTCCACCCACCTCAGTCAGCAGCACAAAGGAATGGCCACCCCCCAAGCCTCCAGGCTCCCCGCCCTTCCCTTGCCCTGCCGCCGGCGCTTCGGCCTCCTCGCTCGGATCGGCACCGGCGGCTATGGCCTGCTGCAGGCGCTCGACATCAGCGAGCTGCTCGTGGCTGGGTGTGATTGCCTCGTCCGTCAGCACCCGCCCGGCGCGGTTGGCCAGCAGCCCGGGAGTCAGCTCCAGGCTGCTGCCACGGCCCAAGGTCAGCTGCGCGCCATTGTCCAGGTGCACCGCCACGGCGCCAGCGGCGCCCGTTTCAAGCTGCTCCCCGGCAAACAGCCGATCGCCTTCGACCAGCAGTCGACGCACGCCATCGTTGCCTACCGCAAACACCTGACCAATCACTTTGCTGACCACACCGACAAACCTAGCCATGAGCGCACGTCTCCATTGCCTGGAAGATTCCTTGCACGTCAGGTGCGCTGATTGGGCAGAGCCAGTGATGGAAATCGGAAAAAGGCTAACCTACTAAATCGTCAATAAAATGTCGCCAATTTCCAGATTGCCATCATTCTCTCCATCACATTCAGGCCCATGCTGCAAAAAAATGGGAACTTTCTTCGATGCCCACAAAATCGCACTGTTGCGCGGCTGTTGCAGTCAACTTATTAGAACAATGTCGCGGATTTCTTAGACGGCGTAAGTTTTTTTCCGCATAGTATGTATGCCAAAAACGTCTTAGCTTGACCGGTAAATGTTCTTAGCTCTGTTGTTACAAACCTGAGACGGTTTGACTCTTATATTTCGTCATTTTTTTGGCGAACGCAGCATCCTTTTTGAAATCAGGGAGAAGTACCCCATGCGCGTTTTGACCCCAATCACCAGTGCGATTCTCTTGGCAATGGCGAGCGCCGGTGCACAAGCGATGTCCATTACCGAGGCTATTCAAAACGCCGTGGACCAGCACCCGGAAGTGCATTCCAACCGCAACAGCCGCCTCTCGGCGGACGAAGACGTGAAGTTTGCCCGTGGCGGATACTTTCCTACGGTCGACCTGGTTGCCGGCTACGGACGCCAGCGCTCGGACAACGTCAACACCCGCGGCTTCAATGCCGACGGCACCCGCAGCCATAACAAGGAAACGCTGAACTACACGCAATCCGAATTGCGCCTGCGGCAGATGCTGTTCGACGGTTTCAACACCTCCAACGAAGTCGGCCGCACCCAAGCGGTGGTCAACTCGCGTGCCTACTACACCCAGGCAATCGCCCAGGACGTTGCCTTGCGCACCATCGAGGTCTACCTCGAAGTGCTCAAGCGCCGCGAACTGGTGACGCTGGCCAAGAACAACCTGCAAGCGCACCTGCGTGTCAATGATCAGATCGGTCTGCGCAGCGAGCGCGGCGTAGGCAGCACCGCGGACCTTGACCAGTCCCGTGCGCGCCGCGCCCTGGCGGAAAACAACCTGGACACCGCCGAAGTCGACCTGGCCGATGCCGAAGCCAACTTCTTCAGCGTGGTGAGCCGCATGCCCGATGAGCTGGAAACCCCGGTGACCATCCAGGGCGAGCTGCCTGCAAGCCTGGTCGATGCACGCCAGGGCATGCTTGAAAACAACCCGTACCTCAAGTCCGCCCAGGCGGATGTGCAAGCCGCCGAGCAGCAATACCAGGTCGCCAAGTCGCCGTTCTATCCGCGCCTGGATGCCGTGCTGGCCACTGGCGCCAACAACAATACCGGTGGTGAGCGCGGGCACAGCAACAACGACTGGCAGGCCGGGGTCGAGCTCAGCTACAACTTGTTCCGCGGCGGCAGCGACAAGGCCCGTCTGGAATCGGACGCGCACAAGATCAACCAGGCCATGGACATCCGCAACAATGCCCTGCGCACGCTCAACGAAAACCTGAGCCTGTCCTGGAACGCCATGACCAACGCCCGCAAGCAGACCCCGAGCGCCCGCGAGTACGCCGACACCACGACCCGCGTGCGGGCGGCATACCAGGACCAGTTCGGCCTTGGCCAACGCACCCTGCTCGACGTGCTCGACAGCGAAAACGAGCTGTACAACGCAAACCGCCGCTACACCGAGGTGCGTTACCTGGAGGAGTACTCGATGTATCGAGTGCTGGCCAACATGGGCGAGCTGCTGAGCAAACAGCGCATCACCCTGCCAGCGGAGGCAGTTGCCCAGAGCGAAGTGCGCAGTGAGGCGCGGTTGCCCGACATGCGTTGATCCTTCCCGCAGCAGGAGCAGGCCATTGTGACCAGTATGCAAACGCCAGACTCGGCCGCCGAACCGCGCCTGAGCTTCGATGATCCGCTGCTTGATGGCCTGTTGATCCTGTGCAAGCTGCACGGCTGCCCGGCGAGCCGGGCGAGCCTGGGCAGCGGCCTGCCGCTGGCCAATCAGCGGCTGGGCCTCGACCTGCTGCCCCGAGCAGCGGCCCGTGCCGGGCTGCAGGCACGCGTCTTGCGCCGTGAACTGGGCGCCATCTCGGCAATGAACCTGCCCGTGCTGCTGTTGCTCAAGGATGGGCGCTCGGCGGTGCTGCGTCGCTGGAGCGATGATGACCGCGCGCTGATCCTGCCCTGTGAGGCCGAAGGCGGTGAGCAATGGGTCAGCCGCCAGGAGCTGGTCGAGGCCTATGGCGGGCATGCCCTGTTCGCACGCCCGAGGCATTCGCTCGAGGAGCTGCGCAGCCCCTTGCTGCCCAGGGTCAACGCCTGGTTCCGCGACACGCTCAAGCTCTCCCGCTGGCTCTACAGTGACGCACTGCTGGCGAGCCTGCTGATCAACCTGCTGGGGCTGATGGTCCCGCTGTTCGTCATGCAGACCTACGATCGCGTGGTGCCCAACCAGGCACTCTCGACCCTGTGGGTACTGGTCATCGGCCTGTTCATAGGCACTACCTTCGAGCTGGTGCTGCGGGTGGTCCGTGCGCACCTGCTTGACCAGGCAGGCAAGAAGACCGACCTGATTCTTTCCGCGACGCTGTTCGAGCGCATCACCGGCATGTCGATGACGGCCCGCCCCACCACCATCGGTGGCTTCGCCCAGAGCATCCACGACTTTCAGGGCCTTCGCGAATTTCTCACCGCCGTGACCCTGACCAGCATCATCGACTTGCCCTTCGTGGTGCTGATGCTGGTCGTCGTCGGCTTGCTCGGCGGCTGGCTGGTGGTGATCCCACTGCTCGCCTTTCCGCTGACCCTGTGCTTTGCACTGATCATCCAGATGCGCCTGCGCGACACCGTGCAAAAAAGCCTGAGCCTTGGCGCGGTGCGGCAGGCGCTGCTGATCGAGACCCTCGGCGCATTGGAGACCCTCAAGGCCTGTGGCGCCGAAAGCGAGCGCCAGTATCACTGGGAGCACACCAACGGCGCGCTGGCGCGCCTCGACGCCCACGCCCGCAAGCTCTCTGCCATGGCCACCAACGGTACGCTGTTCATCCAGCAGTTCTGCGGCATGGCGATCATCGTCGCAGGGGTCTACAGCATCATCGCCGGCAACCTCAGCGTTGGCGCCCTCGTCGCCAGCTACATGCTCGGCAGCCGGGTACTGGCGCCGCTTGGCCAGGTGGCCGGGTTGATCACCCGTTACCAGCAAGCACAGCTGACCATGCGCAGTACCGACGCCTTGATGGCCCTGCCACAGGAACGCCGGGCCGATCAGCAAGCGCTGGAGCATACCCAGCTGATGGGCGGGCTCGAGGTCAGCCATGTCAGCTTCCGCTATGCCGGGCAGAACGCCCCGGCACTCGATGACATCAGCTTCGCGGTCAAACCTGGCGAGCGCATCGGCATCATCGGCCGCAGCGGCTCGGGCAAGAGCACCCTGGCGCGGCTGTTGATGGGTTTCCATCACCCGGACGAAGGCCAGCTGCTGCTGGACAATCTCGACCTGCGCCAGCTGGACATCGCCGACCTGCGCAGCCAGGTGGGCTACGTCGCCCACGACCTGCCACTGCTGGCCGGCAGCCTGCGCGACAACCTCACACTGGGCGCCCGCTATGTCAGCGATGCGCGCATGCTGGAAGTGGCCGAGCTTGCCGGGGTGAGCGAACTCGCCCGGCAGCATCCGCAAGGATTCGACCGTCCGGTGGGCGAGCGTGGCCAGCTGCTCTCGGGCGGCCAACGCCAGGCTGTGCTGCTGGCCCGGGCGATGCTGCTGGAACCGCCGATCGTGATGCTCGATGAACCCACCAGCCACATGGACAACAGCAGTGAAGACCAGCTGCGCCAGCGCCTGCATGCCTGGGTGCCGGGCAAGACCCTGCTGCTGGTGACCCACCGCACCTCGATGCTCAGCCTGGTCAACCGGCTGGTGGTGCTGGACAACGGCAAGATCGTCGCCGACGGTCCCAAGGACGCGGTCATCGGCGCCCTGCGCAAGGGCCGCGTGGGCGCGGCCCAATAGGAGTTCAGCATGTCCTTCAGCCATGGCGTACGCAGTGACATCCAGAGCTCAGGCAAGACGGCCGAGCGCGATTACATGCCGGAGCTCGCGAGCGCCACCCTGCAGGATTCACCGCGACTGTCGCGCGTGACCGTGTGGCTGGCCGCGGCCCTGCTGCTGGTGGCGCTGGTCTGGGCGAACTTCGCCGTGCTCGACGAAGTGACCATGGGCGAAGGCAAGGCGATCCCGTCGAGCAAGGTGCAGGTGGTGCAAAACCTGGAAGGCGGTATCGTCACCGAGATCTTCGTGCGTGAAGGCCAGATGGTGAACAAGGGCGACACCCTGCTGCGCCTGGACGACACCCGTTTTCGCTCCAACAAGGGCGAGAGCGAGGCCGACCGCTACGCCTTGAGCGCCCAGGTTGCGCGCCTGTCGGCGGAGGCCGAGGGACGCCCCTTCGAGCTGGACGATGAAATACGCAGCAAGGCCCCGCAGGTGGCCGAGGACGAGATCGCCTTGTATCAGTCGCGCCAGCGCCGCCTGAACAGCGAGAAAAAGACCCTCAACGAGCAGCTGCGCCAGAAGAGCCAGGAACTGGCCGAGTTCCGCTCCAAGGTCGAGCAGTACCGCTCCGCCATGGCGCTGCTGCAGCAGGAGCTGAACATGTCCACCCCCTTGGTGGGTACCGGTGCCATCTCACCCGTGGAGATCCTGCGGCTCAAGCAGCGCACGGTCGAAGCCCGCGGCCAGCTCAATGCCACCAGCCTTGCCATCCCCCGCGCCGAGGCAGCGGCGGCCGAGATCAGGAGCAAGATCGAAGAGTCCGATGCGGGCTTTCGCTCCGAAGCGGCCACAGAGCTGAACGACAAGCGCACCGAGCTCTCGAAACTCACTGCGACCAGCATCGCCATCGACGACCGGGTGACCCGCACCACGGTGCAGTCGCCCGTACGTGGCATCATCAAGGTGCTCAAGGTCAACACCATTGGCGGCGTGGTGCAGCCTGGCAGCGACCTGGTGGAGATCGTGCCGATCGAGGACAACCTGCTGATCGAAGCCAAGGTCCGGCCGCAGGACGTGGCATTCCTGCACCCTGGCCAGACGGCGATGGTCAAGTTCAGTGCCTACGACTACACCATCTATGGCGGGCTCAAGGCCAAGCTTGAGCTGATCGGCGCCGACACCGTCACGGATGACAAGGGCAATGCCTTCTATCTGATCCAGGTACGTACCGACCGGAACCACCTGGGGGGTGACAACAAGCCGTTGCTGATCATCCCCGGCATGACAGCGACAGTCGACATCATCACCGGGCAGAAGAGCGTGCTGGATTACCTGCTCAAGCCGGTACTCAAGGCCCGGACCGAGGCGATGCGCGAGCGTTGAATCAACGCGGACCGCCCGTGTGATTACGCTCGAACGTTTCCCGGCCCATGGCTTTGATCTGGCCTTCGATCAACGCATCGAACGGCCTCATGAGCTCATCGAACGCGGCCGGGGCTTCGAGCACATTCAACGCTTGCACCACCGCCTCCAGCGTCGACAGGGCCCCCGCTTCCGGCGCCTTGCGCAGCCGGTAACGCGAGGGCTGGACCTGGCCGAGCGTGACGCGCGGCAAAGCCTGGAGCAGCGGATTGAGGTAGAGCAGCTTGCGCGCCTTGCGCCAGGTGCCGTCCGGCACGATCAGCAACAACGGCAATGGCTCGCCAGGGCCATAAGGCTCCAGGGCCTGCGCCTGCTCACCGGGAAACAACAGCGCCGGCCGATACCCCGGCGTCGCCAGCAGTTCCGGCAGGTCTTCAAACAGCTCGCCAACCCGCAGCTCGCCATTCACCAGGCCAAGGGCCGCCAGACGCGCGGTATTGAGGGCATGCCCGGTTTCGCTGGGATGCTGCAACAGCACTACGCGCGTGCGGCTGTCGAGCTGAGGAATCAGCGGGCAAAGGCAGTGGTCTTGCGGGCGCTGGCAGCGCTCGCAGCGGGGTCTGGACATCATGGTCTCCTGATCGGCGCCGCTCAGGCGCCATTGAGCTGCGTCTTGAGCAGGTCACGGAAGGTCTGAATCAACGGCTCGCGGCTGCGTCCACGGCGGATGATCATGGAAAATGGCGCCTGATAGCCGAAGGTCGCCGGTGACAGCACCCTCAAGTCGCCCTTGTCGACCCAGGCGTGGGCGTAATGCTCGGGCAAATAGCCGATGTAGGCGCCCGACAGCACCAGGATCAACTGCGCCTCCATGCTCTCGACCGTCGCCGCGCTGTGCTTGAAACCATGTCGCGCGAGCTCCGCCTGGCTCCAATACCCCCGCCCCACCATGCGCTGCTGGGTGATGACCTGCTCCGGGATACGCCGCTCGGCGAACAGCGGGTGGCGCGAACTGCAGTACAGCCAGTGCTGCTCGCGGTACAACGGCTGGTAGACCAGCCCACTCATGCGCGTCGAGAACGCGCCGATGGCCAGGTCCAGGCGATTGTCCTGCACCCCCAACTGCAGCTCGTAGGGGCTGGAAACCGACAGGTGCAAGTGCACCGCCGGGTGTTCGAGGCTGTAGGCGCCAATCGCCTCGGCCAGCGGCAAGGCCCGGTCTCCCACGGTGGAATCGATCACCCCAAGGTTCAACGTACCGCGCAGCTCGCCCTTGAGCGCTGCGGCATATTGCTCGAAGCCGTCCATTTCGGCCAGCAGGCGCAAGGTTTCCTGATGAAACAGCTCGCCCTTGCTGGTCAGGCTGAACCCACCGCGCCCGCGGTGGCACAGCACGATGCCGAGCGCCGCTTCGAGCTGGCTCATGTAGGTGCTGATGGCCGAGGTCGACAGGTTGAGCTCGCGCTGGGCATTGGCGAACCCCTGATGGCGCACCACGCTGACAAAGATGCGCAGCAGTTTCAGGTCGGGCAAGGCAGAGGCCATGGACAACGGTTCCGGTGGGTGCAAGTGGCCGGATTCTAACCGCACCCGGGCATTAGTTCAGAAAAACCTGAAGTAAGTATTTGCCGGTAGCGATTCTTCCCGGGCACTACCTTTTGCAGACTTGGCCGCAATGTCCCTGTCCGCCGCCAGCGTACGCCAGCGAAGCGCATCCGGCACAGGTTCGCAACAACCAGAACAATCGACTGATGAGGCCCACCGTGGACAAGATTCTTCACCAACCACTGGGCGGCAACGAAATGCCGCGTTTCGGCGGCATCGCCACCATGTTGCGCCTGCCCCACCTGCAAAGCGCCGAAGGCCTGGACGCCGCCTTCATCGGCGTGCCGCTGGACATTGGCACCTCGCTACGCTCAGGGACCCGCTTCGGCCCGCGGCAGATCCGCGCCGAGTCGGTGATGATCCGCCCCTACAACATGGCCACGGGCGCTGCGCCCTTCGACTCGCTGTCGATCGCCGATATCGGCGACGTGGCGATCAACACCTTCAATCTGCTGGACGCCGTGCGCATCATCGAAGAGGCCTACGACGAGATCGTCGAGCACAACGTCATCCCGCTGACCCTCGGCGGCGACCACACCATCACCCTGCCCATCCTGCGCGCGCTGCACAAGAAGCACGGCAAGATCGGACTGGTGCATATCGACGCCCACGCCGACGTCAACGATCACATGTTTGGCGAGAAGATCGCCCACGGCACCACCTTCCGCCGCGCCGTGGAAGAAGGTCTGCTGGACTGCGACCGCGTGGTGCAGATAGGCCTGCGCGCCCAAGGCTATACCGCGGATGACTTCAACTGGAGCCGCCGCCAGGGCTTCCGCGTGGTCCAGGCCGAAGAGTGTTGGCACAAGTCGCTGGCCCCGTTGATGGCCGAAGTGCGCGAGAAAGTCGGCGGTGGTCCGGTGTACCTGTCGTTCGACATCGACGGCATCGATCCGGCCTGGGCGCCGGGCACCGGCACCCCGGAAATCGGCGGCTTGACCACCATCCAGGCCATGGAGATCATCCGCGGCTGCCAGGGCCTCGACCTGATCGGTTGCGACCTGGTCGAAGTCTCGCCCCCTTACGACACCACCGGCAACACTTCGCTGCTGGGTGCCAACCTGCTGTTCGAGATGCTCTGCGTGCTGCCGGGGGTTGCGCATCGCTGACCCATGGGTTCAGGAGCGGTAATCCAGGCAGGAGCCTGAAGGCAGGGTCGCGGTGACGACCCGCCAGACCTACCAGACCGACGGGCAGCGGTGACTGTCCGGACGGTCGATCTCACATAATAAAGATAAAGCGGAGACACCCATGGCCTTGGACATATTCGTAGTACTGATCTACGCCGCAGGCATGCTCGGCCTCGGCTGGTATGGCATGCGCCGCGCAAAGACCCATGAAGACTATCTGGTAGCCGGTCGCAATCTCGGCCCGACCCTGTACATGGGCACCATGGCCACCACCGTGCTGGGCGGTGCCTCTACCGTCGGTACCGTGCGCTTGGGCTACGTCCACGGGATTTCGGGTTTCTGGCTGTGCGCCGCGCTGGGGCTGGGCATCATCGCGCTCAACCTGTTTCTGGCCAAACCCCTGCTGCGCCTGCGCATCTTCACCGTGACGCAAGTGCTGGAGCGTCGCTACAACCCCATGGCGCGCCAGGCCAGTGCGGCGATCATGCTGGCCTATGCGCTGATGATCGGGGTGACCTCGACCCTGGCCATGGGCACCGTGCTGCAGGTCCTGCTCGACCTGCCATTCTGGCTGTCGCTGGTGCTCGGCGGCGGCGTGGTGGTGATCTACTCGACCATCGGCGGCATGTGGTCGCTGACCCTCACCGACATCGTGCAGTTCGTGATCAAGACCGTTGGCCTGATGTTCATCCTGTTGCCGGTGTGCCTGTACAAGGTCGGCGGCTGGGACCAACTGGTCGCCAAGCTGCCCGAGTCGAGCTTCCAGCTGACCACCATCGGCTGGGACACCATCATCACCTACTTCCTGATCTACTTCTTCGGCATCCTGATCGGCCAGGATATCTGGCAGCGGGTGTTCACCGCGCGGAACGAGAAAGTCGCCCAGCGCGCCGGCACCACAGCAGGCATCTACTGCGTGTTCTACGGCCTGGCCTGTGCCCTGATCGGCATGGCCGCGCATGTGCTGATGCCTGATCTTGCCAACCCGAACAATGCCTTCGCGCAAATGATCAAGAGCACCTTGCCGGACGGCATCCGTGGCCTGCTGATGGCGGCCGCGCTGGCGGCGATGATGTCCACCGCCAGTGCCGGGCTGCTAGCGGCATCCACTACGCTCACCGAGGACCTGCTGCCCAAGCTGCGCGGCGGCAAGCAGTCGAGCCTGGGCATCAATCGCCTGTTCACCCTGCTGACGGGCCTGGTGGTATTGGGCATCGCCCTGGCCGTGAATGATGTGATCAGTGCGCTGACCCTGGCCTACAACCTGCTGGTCGGCGGCATGCTGGTCCCGCTGATCGGGGCCATCTTCTGGAAACGCGCCACGACGGCAGGGGCGATTACCAGCATGAGCCTGGGCTTTGCGACGGTGCTGTTGTTCATGCTCAAGGATGGGCTCGAGGCCAACACGCCCATCTATTACAGCCTGTCCGCAGGCCTGGTGAGCTTTGTGTTGGTAAGCCTGTGCTCGCGCCGCCCAGTGGGCGCCGTGAACCTGGCCTGACGCCTGCAAAAAAAGGCCGCTGCATCCGAAAGGGTGCGGCGGCTTTGTTACATTCAGCGGCGTCGTGGTTGACGTTTACGCTCTTCGTCGGTGGGGATCGGCACCGGCTGCAGCGGTGGTGGGATCAAGCCCAGCGCGACGGCGAGGTCGTGGAGCCAGTTGTACATGTCGTTTTTCATAGTGCCCCCTTTACGGGTCAGCCTCACGGCAAATCAATCCGGCGATGCTTCCTACAGATCATAGACCGATGTCCTGTATTGCGCATGCCACTATTCCTACAGATGTGTGCGAGTTTGCCGCGTTTCAAGCCGTTCAGGGGACTTCCGACGGCTGGTTTACTGTTTCACCTTGTTGCCAGGGTAATCGAGAATCAGCCCAGCACCTTGCGCAGCCGCTGCCGCACCCATGGCTCGGCGCTGACCAGGATGACCCCGAACAGCACAAGGAGCGCGCCGAACACAAAGTTCAAGCTCAACGGCTCGCCCAGCAGCAACACGCCAAAGGTCACCCCGAACAACGGGGTGATGAAAGAGAAGACGGCCAGGTTCGAGGCCAGGTACTGGCGCAGCAGCCAGAACCAGGTGAGGTAGCTGAAGAACGATACCACCAGGCCCTGGAACAGCACGCTGCTGATCGACAGCGTCGTCAGGGTGACCATCCCGATCTGCCCGGTGATCAGCGCAATCAGCAGCAGGCCGACGAAACCGACCATCAACTGGTAGAACAAGGTCAGCGTCGCCGGTGCTTCCGATAGCCGCGAGCCGCGCACCACCACGGTCGTCGCGCCCCAGGCAAGGCCCGCCAGCACGCCGAATGCATCGCCGAGCAGGCTCCGGCCGTCCAGGTGGTCCAGCGACAGTCCCCCGGCAAACGCCAGCGCAATGCCGATGAACGCCAGCACGATACCCAGCCACTGCAACGTCCGCAGCCGCTCGCTGGGCAGCATGAAGTGCAGGCCGAGCGCCGTGAATACCGGCGCGGTATAGAGAAACACGGACATGTGCGCCGCCGAGGTCAGCTTCAGGCCCTCGGCGATGAACAGGAACTCCAGGCCGAACAACGCGCCTGCCAGCAATCCGCCCCGCCAGGTGTTGCCCACCTGATCCCACCCGCCGCGCCAGCAGATGAGCAATCCCACCAGCACTGCGGCGATGCCGGAGCGCAATGCCGCCTGCATCACTGGCGCGATGTCCACGGCGGCCCACTTGATCATCACCTGCTGGCTGCCCCAGATCAGGCACAGCAACAGCATCACTTGCAGCGCGAAGGCGTCGGTATTCTTGCGGGTCACGCTCATGGGCGTGTCCCTTGTGTCATCGAAGGCATGTGCAGGGCTCGGCAGTGAAAATGGATCCAGCGCCGATTATCCCGTTCCGCGCCCTGCCCTTGCCAGCCTAAATTGCACCGTGGGCGATCTGCGGCTTGGCCGAGACCCGGTCAAAGGTCGCCTCATCCAGTGCATCTTCCTGGTCATCGAGCACCTGGCGTGGATGTGCTTCACCCGGGATGCTGCTGTCGATCAGGCTCAACAGCCGCGAGCCGCGCTGGGTCAGCACGAAGTTTTCGCCATTGCCGCCGTCCTGTTCAGGACGGGTTTCGATGAAGCCGCGCTCGAACAGCAGTTTTTCGTAGTCGCAGGCTTGGGACTTCAGGTGGTCCAGATCGCCGACCGGCTCGCCCTGCGCCGCTTGCGCGGCGGCGTGCTGCTCGGCATAGGGGCGCGGGGTGAAGCTGTGACCGGCGCCGTTCTGCACTTCGTGCAGCAAGCGTTCGATCAGGTCCCAGTCGTAGTGGCTCATGGAGATGGGCTCCTGCTGTGATCGGATGGGGACTACACAGGTGGGACTGGTGGGAGGGGGAAAGCGTTCCGGCGGTTATTCAACGATGCCGCTGCTGAGCCTGCATGTACTGGCGCAACAGCAGGTTGATCCGAGTCTGATAACCAGTACCTTGATCCTTGAACCATGCAAGGACATCGGCGTCCAGGCGGATTGTCACTGCCTGCTTGGCCGGCACTCGCACTTCGGCTCGGCGGAAGAAGTCATCATCCAGAAGCGGAATATCGGAGGTGTCGATCTCGTCGTCGCGTTGGCTGGCAAGGCGATCCCAGTCAGTTTTCGATGCTTTGGACATAATGTTTGGCCTCCTCTCTGGTGGCTTTCCGAGCGGAAATGATTCGAATGACGTTACCCCGCCGCTCGGTGTAAACAACGACGCCGATAAAGCGAGTGATCAGACCGATACCGACCCATCGCTCCTCACCGTAAGACATCCTGTCATCGCGCAACGCAACCACTGGATGCTCGAACATCGCAGGCACGTCGCTGAAGTCGATCCCGTGCTTGCGGATATTGATCAGGTTCTTGGCCTTGTCCCATTCAAAGTGCACGGGACGACCTGTATTTACTATTGTACATACACAATACTCCCTAGTAGCGGGCGACACTAGGGTTTCATAAAGCGCTGCACAACGGATGAGCGGCCCAAAAAGGTCGTTTAGGAAAAGACCTACAAGCATTGAGGAAGGGACCACAGGTTGAGTTGGCGCAGCGAGCTACGGCAGCAAGCTAAACTTGCCCGCCTCTGCCAGCGCGCCTTGCTCAAAGGACGCCTGCGCATCTCTCATGGAAGCTTCGCATGACCCCTGAGTTTACCGAGTTCGATCCCGCTGGCTACCTGGTGACCTGGGAGGCTATTTCAATATTCATGGCCGATGCGATGGAGACCGGCGATGAGCGCTACATTGCCAAAGCGCTGGAGGTGGTTGAGCGTGCCGCAGCGGTCATGCCACCCAGTGATATCCACGAAGCTGATGCCCTGAACTTCGATGCTGACCTAGCTGAATAGGCTGACATTCGAAGTCCAGAGCATCTGCCCTCTGTCCGCGCTATCGTCTAGCGCACTGGCCCCGTCATCATCCCGTGCGTGACATCCTCGACTAGCGCTTTCGCCATGCCGCTCAGGTAATGAGCGCCCCATACCAGGATATCGTCCCGCTCGACCCCGGCTTGCAGGGTCATCCGGTAGACGCAGTCCAGCAGGACCGAGGCCTGTTCGAGGGCATATTCGGCGTCGTGGCCTGGGGCGACCTTGAACAGGCGGTCGCTGATGCAGCCGCCAATGCCTTCGCCGAAGGTGCCTACGCCGGTGGTCTTATAGTGGTTGGTTTTTCGAGTCATGCATTTCTCCAGCCCGTAGGGATGCTCCTGTGGGAGCGACACCAGGTCGCTCCACAGGGTCTGGTGCTTTTGCCACTACTGATGTGCTAGTGCCGTGACTGCACTTTGCTCAACGCCATTTCGACCAGCACATGGGCGCGGTCGATCTGATGCATCGTTGCCAGGATCAGAAGTTGCCCAGGGGGCTGGGGACTGACCAGCACCGCCTGATGGGCGACGGTCGAGGCGCAGGCCAGGTACTCGGAGGTCTGGATGAGGATGTCTTCCAGGGAGTGGTTTTCGTGGTGCGGCGGGTCGGGGACGATCTTTAACATTGCGTAACTCCTGAGCCAAATGGAGCCGCCAGCCAAAGGCTGTCAAACAAATGGAGGCAGCTGTACGCGGGTTGACAGACCGAGGACTCAGGAACCCGGCGCACACGGATGTGCCCCACGTACAGCCGCCATGAAGACAGCTGATGAGCCTGAGAAATCGAACGGCCTGTCAAAACCGGTCGTTGAATTGGCAACGACCGTCCGAGACTAGTCCGCACACATGGGCTCTGCAATGACTTTCAGGCCGTGACAGTATCTTTGGGAAATGGACTACAAGGAATAGGGAAAGTCTGAAGTTTTTCTGTTGAACCAGCACGCCCGGCGTAGTGGGGAGCTGCCGGACATTGTCGTTTCAGATGAACCAACCACCGTCAGCAGGCATCCACCGTCTACCATCTCACTGAGGCCTAGCCCATGAAACCCCTGCTGCCCCTGACCCTCGCCGCCAGCCTGTTCAGCGCCCCGCCCGCCTGGGCCTGCACGCTCGAAGAGGCCACACAGAAACGTGAAGACCTGGCCAAGCTGGTCACGCAGCTTACCGAGCAGAACCCGCAGAAGGCGAAGGAAATAAACGAGGAACTACAGGGGATGAAGCTCGACAGCGCGAGCAAGGACTTGCCGGACAAATGCCAGCTGATAGACCGCAGGTTGCAGGAGCTGAAGGAAGCAGAGAAGAAAACCTGAAGCCAGCTCCCGGGGGAGCTGGCCGACCAGGGCTTACTCAGCCGCTGGGGTACGTTTCTTCAGCGGTGCCATGCCATCGGCGCTGGCCAGGGGAGCCTTGTTGGCGCGGGGACCGGTCTTGCGCTTGGTCAGCGGCTTTTTCTCGCCCTTCTTCTCGCCCTTTTTCTTCTTGGTGCCTACAGCCTTGCCAGAGGCCTTGACCTTCTTCGGCCCGCCGTAGGTGCCTTTGACTTCCTTGATGACGCGGCGATCGAACTGCTGCTTGAGGTAGCGCTCGATGCTCGACATCAGGTTCCAGTCGTTGTGGCAGATCAGCGAGATCGCCAGGCCTTCACCACCGGCACGGCCAGTACGCCCGATACGGTGCACATACTCGTCGCCGCTGCGCGGCATGTCGAAGTTGATCACCAGGTCCAAGCCGTCGATGTCCAGGCCACGGGCCGCGACGTCGGTCGCAACCAGTACCTTCGAGCTGCCCTGCTTGAAGCGCTCGATGGCCAGCTTGCGGTCCTTCTGGTCCTTCTCGCCGTGCAGCACGAACGCCTTCACGTCCTGGGCCACCAGGTGACCGTAGATACGATCCGCCGCGACGCGGGTGTTGGTGAAGATGATCGCCTTGTCGAAGGTTTCGTTGGCCAGCAGCCACTGGATGATCTTCTCCTTGTGCTGGTCATGGTCGGCCGTGATGATCTGCTGGCGAGTACCCTCGGCCAGCTGGCTGACGCTGTTGAGCATCAGGTGCTCAGGATCCTTCAGCACCTTGGTGATCATCTCGCGCAGGCCAACACCGCCAGTGGTGGCGGAGAACAGCATGGTCTGCTCGCGGTTGGCGCATTCGCCGCACAGGCGCTCGACGTCTTCGGCAAAGCCCATGTCGAGCATGCGGTCGGCTTCGTCCAGCACCATCACCTGCACATGCTCGAGCTTCAGGTTGCCCGCGTTGAGCTGTTCCAGCAGGCGGCCCGGGGTGCCGATCAGCACGTCCGGCACCTTGCGCAGCATGGCGGCCTGTTCCTTGAAGTCTTCACCGCCGGTGACCAGACCTGCCTTGATGTAGGTGAACTGGGCGAAACGCTGGACTTCCTTGAGGGTCTGCTGGGCCAGTTCGCGGGTCGGCAGCAGCACCACTGCACGGATTTCCACGCGACCGCCCTTCAGGTCGACCAGACGATTGAGCATCGGCAGCACGAACGCCGCGGTCTTGCCGCTACCGGTCTGCGCGGTCACGCGCAGGTCACGCCCTTGCAAGGCCAGGGGAATGGCCGCCGCCTGCACCGGGGTCGGCTCGACAAAGTTCAGCTCGGCCACGGCTTTAAGCAGGCGTTCGTGCAGGGCGAATTGGGAAAACAAGGGGCGTACCTCGGGCAAGTGCAGAAATTCAGTTGCATAGGGTAACGTTTTCCAACGCTGGCGCCGAATTTCTTTTGGTAACGTCCTGCCCCTATGGGCTCTAATACCCCTTCTTTTCGCTATACAGACCTTCTCGATCACGCATGGATATTCAAAGACTCTGGCACGACACCCTCGACCTCTGGGGCTCCCTCGACCAACATCCGGTGCTGCACGCCGGCATCGGCCTGGCGGTGCTGCTGGTCGTCGCACTGGTCATGGGCCGCCTCGCACGCTTCCTGGTACTGCACGCAACCCGCCTGCTGGCCCGTCAGCCGGCCCTCGCCTGGCTCGACGACCTGCGCCACAACAAGGTCTTCCATCGCCTGGCCCAGACCACCCCGTCACTGGTGGTGCAGTTCGGCCTGAAGCTGGTCCCGGAGCTCAGTGCCGACAGCCAGCACTTCCTGGGCAACATCGCCTTCGCGTTCACGCTGCTCTTCCTGACCCTGGCGCTGTCCTGCCTGCTCGACGCCCTGCTCGACATCTACGCCCGCACCGAACACGCCCGTACCCGCTCGATCAAGGGCTACGTGCAACTGGCCAAGATGGTCCTGTTCGTGTTCAGCGCCATCGTCATCGTCGCCACCTTGATCGACCGCTCGCCGCTGCTGCTGCTCTCCGGCCTGGGTGCCATGTCCGCGGTGATCATTCTGGTCTACAAGGACACCTTGCTCTCGTTCGTGGCCAGCGTGCAGCTGACCAGCAACGACATGCTGCGCGTCGGCGACTGGATCGAGATGCCCCAGGTGGGTGCCGATGGCGATGTGGTGGACATCACCCTGCACACGGTCAAGGTGCAGAACTTCGACAAGACCATCGTCTCCATCCCCACCTGGCGCCTGATGAGCGAGTCGTTCCGCAACTGGCGCGGCATGCAGCAATCGGGTGGCCGGCGCATCAAGCGCAGCCTGTTCATCGACGCCGCCGGCGTACGCTTCCTCACCCCGGATGAAGAGCAGCGCCTGAGCCAGGTGCACCTGCTGGGCGACTACCTGACCACCAAGCGCAGCGAACTGCTCAAGTGGAACGAAGCCCAGGGCCCGGTCGCGGAGCTCTCGGCCAACCGCCGCCGCCTCACCAACCTCGGCACCTTCCGCGCGTACGCCCTGGCGTACCTGAAAAACCACCCGGACATCCAGCCGCACATGACCTGCATGGTCCGCCAGATGCAGACCACCGCCCAGGGTATCCCGCTGGAGATCTACTGCTTCACGCGCACCACGGTGTGGGCCGAGTACGAGCGGATCCAGGGGGACGTGTTCGATTACCTGCTGGCGGTGATGCCGGAGTTTGGGTTGAGTGTGTATCAGCAGCCGAGCGGGAATGACATGCGGGTGGGGTTGGGAACGCGGGTATCGGCGGAGCCGCTGGCGCGGCGCCTGGGTGAAATGGGGGAGGTTTGAAATGAGCGGGGCCGCTTTGCCAGCGACACTGAGCTGGTCAAAATGGGGGTGTCAGAAATTTTGTGTTCGGGCATAACATGAGTAAGAGGTGCATGTATGCCAACCAAAAAGAAACCTGCGCGCCAACCGGTGCGAGAGCTGCCGAAGCTTCCAAAGGAGCTGCTTGATCAG
>NZ_CABVIX010000005.1 GCF_902498185.1 Pseudomonas fluorescens
GGGATCGCGTGATTCCCTTCTTTGTGTTCCCGCCCGCCATCCGGAAGGTGATCTACACCACCAATGCCATCGAGAGTATCAATGCTCAGCTGCGCAAGATCATCAAGACCCGTGGCCACTTCCCGAATGACGACGCGGCCACCAAACTGATCTGGCTGGGACTTCGAAACATCACAGCGAACTGGGGCTCAGCGGCGCATGATTGGAAAAGTGCGATGAATCAATTTGCGGTTCTGTACGGAGATCGGTTCATCAGGCCGACCTGGTGAATCAAGGCCTGCCTGACGGCAGGCCGTTACCCGCCTGCACACAAAAAATCTGACAGTCCCGCCCTTGCCGGCGCACAGGATCATCGCGTTGCAGGATGCACCCAGGCAACACTCGATAAATCACAGAAACGATCGGACGAAGCACTCGCCAAAAAATCGTACCCTAATGTTCCGATTCTCTCTCATCTTTGTAGTCCATTTCCCAAAGACACTATCGCCGCCTTCAAATCGTTGCAGTGGGCTCGCAAGAGTACTAGTCTCCGCCAGTCGTTGAGGTTTCAACGACCGGGCATGCGAGCCCGCTAGCATCGAAATGTCAGCATCCCAGAGTTCTGCTTGGTGCGGCGAAGGCGAGGGCTCTCTGACGCGGTTGTTCCGGATAATGACCGGCGCGCGGATCGACTACCCACTGGGAGCAGGCGTCACTGCTAGGTAACTGCGTGCACCGGATGACGTTGACCTAGCCGAAATCTGAGGGGTAATAGTGAGGCGATGCCGGACGGTTCCGGTCTCCAGCGGACCGCTGCAGTAACTGACTCGCGGCCCGGTGGAACACGTCCAATCGGCACCTACAGCCATATGGTACACTCAGGATCAACAGAAAACCCAAAAGTGTGGACGTTATGGGTTGCCGTCCCAATCAGAGGATCGATGATGCTCGGACTGCTTTGGAAGCGGAGTAAGCGAGAAAAAGACCTGGCTGACGCGCTGCGTGGTATGCGCACGCTCCGAGTTGGCCAGCGTGGTGGGATTTCGATCGATTCGCAGGAAATCTTGAGTGATCAGCATTTCATTGAAGCAAGTAAGAAAGCGAAAAAAATCGTGGCCAACGCCTAATGGCGTTACTTCTCATCCTGCCGATTCTTGTCAGCGGCTATATTTTTTGCAGTGGTAGCGTTTACCGGCAAGCTACGATAAGCCGATATGACGGTCAGCTTCTTTATATGCTGATCGCGAAGACCGGAATCTTTATCTTCCTCGTCGCAGCGTTGGTAAGCTTTGTTCTCATGTATGGGAGCAAACATGAGTTCTTTTTACCGTTCCTTGCTGCAGCTAAGCATATTGAGCACTTCGCCTTTTTTAGGTGATGAGCACGCAGACTATGTGAAATTCTTGCGAGCGTTTCTGTTTCGCAACGGCATAGTAGAGGAACGACAGACGGCGCTGTGGGTTTTCCTCGGGCAGGCATCGATTCTCTCATTCGTTTTTGCATGGATATCCCCTAAGCTCTATCTACTAGGCGTCATAGCTCGACAGCGGCTGTGGGCTACACCAGCCAAGGCTTTCATCCTGAATCTTATGGTGCCCAGCCGACCTCTGACTAGCCAGCTTCTGGCATCCATCAATGACAAGACAAGTCAGTATATGTTCTCCATGGATGATCGTAAGGTCTACGTTGGGCGTGTGTCGTCTATTGGGGACTTGCACGAAGCAGGTAGTATGGACGAAGACTTTGAGATCGTCCCAGTCATGAGTGGTTTTCGGGACAAGGATACTCTCAAAGTTACTTACACTACGGACTACTCAGCGGTGGTGGAGAAAATGGCAAATAGAGGTCGAGATGTCGGGTTACGATAGCCCTTTCCCAGAAAAATATCGTCTCGATCAGTCGTTTCGAGTACGACATATGGGAGCGTTTCAAAGCAAGGCAAGAGGAAAGCGAAAAAGCTAATAGTGATCTAGTGGAGCGATGGTCCGAGGTGCTCTAAGTATTCACAAAGGTATGCAACAGCGGATTACAAACGTACTCCGCGCGCAATTCTGTTTTCACGCCAATCAGTGCTTCAAATCGCCGCCAACGCCTGCGCCAGATCCGCGCGCAGGTCCTCCACATCCTCGACCCCCACCGAAAGCCGCACCAACCCATCCCCAATCCCCAGCCTCGCCCGGTTTTCCGCCGGGATGCTCGCATGGGTCATGATCGCCGGATGCTCGATCAGGCTCTCGACCCCGCCCAGGCTCTCCGCGAGCGCAAACAGCTGCACCTGCTCGAGGAAACGCCGCGCGCCAGCCAGGTCGGTGGCGAGATCCAGCGAGATCATCCCGCCAAATCCACGCATCTGCCTGCATGCCAACGCATGCTGGGGATGAGAAGGTAGCCCCGGGTAATACACTCGCGCCACTTGCGGCTGGCGCTCCAGCCATTGGGCAAGCTCAAGCGCGTTGCTGCAGTGCCGCTCCATGCGCAACGCCAATGTCTTCACGCCGCGCAGGGTCAGGAAGGCATCGAACGGCCCGGCGATGGCGCCGACGGAGTTCTGCAGGAAGCCCAGGCGCTCGGCCAGCTCCACGTTCTGACCGACGACCGCGATCCCGCCAATCACATCGGAATGTCCGTTGAGGTACTTGGTCGACGAATGCACCACGATGTCGAAACCCAGCGAGAGCGGGTGTTGAATCCACGGACTGGCGAAGGTGTTGTCCGCCACGCTGATGATCCCGCGTTCGCGACAGAGGCGGGCGATCACTGCCAGGTCAGTCAAGCGCAGGAGGGGATTGCTAGGTGTCTCTACCCACACCATTCGAATGTCGTCCTGCAGCGCGGCTTCGAACGCCGATAGATCGGTCATGTCGACGTAGCTGTAGCGGTGGCCCGCACTGCGGCGGCGTACGCGGTCGAACAGTCTGTACGTACCACCGTACAGATCATCCCCAGACAGTATGTACGAACCGGCGTCGAGCAGCTCAAGCACCGACGAAATGGCCGCCAGCCCGGAGGCGAAGGCGAACGCCTGGGTGCCACCCTCCAGGTCCGCGACGCAACGCTCCAGCGCCCAGCGGGTCGGATTGTGCGAGCGTCCGTAATCCAGGCCTTTATGCACGCCAGGGCTTTGCTGCAGGTAAGTGGAGTTGGCATAGATCGGTGGCATGAGTGCACCGGTGGAAGGATCTGGCGCCTGTCCGGCATGAATCACGCGGGTCGAAAAGGCGAGGGGAGGGCTGGTTTTGTCGTGCTGACTCATGCAAGGGATCTCCGCAGGTGATTGAGCAGGTCCATCCGGGTAATCAAGCCGTGGAAACCCGAAGCATCGGCAATGATCGCCACCAGCCCGCGGTCGAGTTCCGCCTGAAGCTCCGCCAGGCCGGCGTCAGGCGCCAGGGTTTCCAGCTTGACGGTCATCACGGTGTCGACGGTGGTACGAAAGTGCGAGGCGTCCTGGTGCAGGCCGAGGAGGATATCGGATTCGTCGATGACACCGACCAGCCGGTTGCCATCGACCAGCACGGGCAATTGCGAGACATCCGCCAGACGCATGCGCTGGAAGGCCGTGAGCAGGGTGTCGTCTGGCGCCACGCTGATGACCCGGCCGTCTTCGAAACGCCGGGCGATCAGGTCACGCAGGTCGCCGTAGTGGGTGCGTTGCAGCAATCCCTGGTCAGTCATCCACTGGTCATTGTAGACCTTCGACAAATACCGGGTGCCGGTGTCGCAGACAAAGCTGACCACCCGCTTTGGCTCGGTCTGCTCACGGCAGAACCGTAGCGCCGCTGCCAGCAGCGTGCCCGTAGAGGAACCGCCGAGAATACCCTCGGCCTTCAACAGCATACGGGCGTGGTCGAAACTCTCTTCATCGCTGATCGAATAGGCGTGGCGCACGGTGGAGAGGTCGGCGAACGAGGGTATGAAATCCTCGCCGATGCCTTCGACCGCCCACGAGCCAGGCGTGGGTAGCGTGCCGCTGCGGCTGTATTCAGCGACGACCGAGCCGATCGGGTCGGCCAGCACCATCTCAAGCTCCGGTTGAACACGCTTGAAGAAGCGGGTGAGGCCCGTGAGCGTACCCGCCGAGCCTACGCCGACCACGATGGCATCCAGGTCATGTTGCGTCTGCGCCCAGATCTCCGGCGCTGTGCTGCATTCATGGGCCAGGGGATTGGCGGGGTTGTTGAACTGGTCCGCGAAGAACGCATCCGGGATCTCTGCCGCCAGCCGCGCCGCCACGTCCTGGTAATAGTCGGGATGGCCCTTGCCGACGTCCGAGCGGGTGATATGCACCTCGGCGCCCATGGCCTTGAGGTGCAGGACTTTCTCGGTGGACATCTTGTCGGGGACCACCAGGACGACCCGGTATCCCTTGGCACGGCCGACCAATGCCAGGCCCAGGCCGGTGTTGCCAGCGGTGGCTTCCACGATGGTGCCACCGGGGGAGAGGCGGCCGTCGCGTTCGGCGGCGTCGATCATGGCCAGGCCGATGCGGTCCTTGATCGAGCCGCCGGGGTTTTGCGATTCGAGCTTGAGGAAGAGGGTGCACAGGCCGGTGTCGATGCGGCTGACGCGGACCAGGGGCGTGTTGCCGATAAGTTCGAGGACAGCGGGGCGGGAAGCGGTGGACATGGCTTATCCCTCGGGGCAGGCAATGTGTGCGACCTCAGACTAGCAGAACGCACATGCACTCCTCGAAGCGCATCTGTATTCCGGTGCAAATCTGGCAGTCAGCAGGCGATTCATGTGTCTGGAACGCGCTTTCCAGGGCGACATGCAGACGTGGCTGGTGGCCGCCATTTTCATATGCCGCAACACTTTATAGTCCGCTCATCCCCGGCAAGCGTAGTGCTTTGAGCCGTATCCACGCCCCATAATGGCACCCCCTTGAAACCGTGCTCCACGCCGTTGGCAGGGCCCCAGGTTCGAAGATTCATCCCTCAGTCGCCCATCTTTCAAGGTGTTTCACATGATCTGGTTTCTAGAAGGGCAAGCCTCTCAGCGCGACATCATCATGGGTGCCCTGGATGCGCTGCCGCCGGGTCTGCGCGTGTTTGCATCGCACCGGCATGACCGGCCAGAGATCACGGGTGTCGCGCACATTGGTCTCAGGGAACCCGAGGCGCACGCCGAGAGAATCGACTGGGTGATCCGGACTGCCCTGGAGCACTCCATCCGCGTGGTCGTGGCAGGTCGCGCCGGCGGCGCATACGAGGCGCATCGCGCGCAGTTCGAGGCGGTGGGGATCACGCTCGTGACCGGCGGCGTCAACGCCAGGACGTTCGAACTGGTGGACGACAAAAGCAAGTTCACGGCGCAAGCCGAGCGGGCGGGGCTGGCTTGTATTCCGGCCATCACGGTCGTCGACGCGGATGAGCTGCTAGGCGCGTACGAAACCTTCAAGTCCATGGGGGAGGTGTGTATCAAGCCGGTCGTTGGGATCTATGGGCAAGGCTTCTGGCGGTTCAAGGCAGGCGTCGACCCATTCCGCTGCCTTGCAAACCCCGATGCCCGGGAGGTCGACTTCGGGACCTATCACCAGCTCTACGCCGCAGGCGCTGCCCGTGAGCCCATGCTGGTGATGCCTTACCTTCCCGGGCCGGAGTGCTCCGTGGACATGGTCTGCGAAGGAGGCAAGGTGGTGGAGTACGTCGGCCGTCGAAAAACCGGTATCCACCAGACCTTCGAGCGTGGGACGGCTGCAGCGCACCTAGCGATCGCCGCAGCCGAGCATTTTGGCTGCGACGGCATCGTCAACGTGCAGACGCGCGACGACGCTGCAGGCAAACCGCACCTGCTCGAGATCAATCCGCGCTACTCCGGCGGCATCGGGTACACCCGAGCCACGGGCGTGAACCTGGCCGGCATCTTCGCGACCCGGCGCCTTGGCCTCCCCGCGCCACCGAACGACTGGGTCGACGGTGTACGGGTCAAGCCAATCACGGTTGCCGTGTCTGTCCAGAGCACTGCGTTCGAAGGAGTCCTGTCTTCGCGCGGCTAGTGCCAGATGCAAGTCTCGAACCGTGCCACATCCCGATCGCCCGCAATACTTCTGATCATCGAAACATTACGTGCGCACGTCAGGTTGACAACCAACGGCCACAGGAACCGGAACACATGGAACACAGTGTAGTGGATCAAAGCTCGACAAAACTCAGTGCATTCCTGATGAGGGGCGTGCTTGAGGTCGACGTCCATCGGAGCTCGGTCCCGCCGGAGTCTCTGTTCGGCTTCGCCGAGCGGCGCAATCCCAAGCGGGCATTTCTTTTTGTTTCACGAGTGCTCGGCAAGCATATCCCGGTCAGACCCTCGGTGATGCAATCCGCCTACGAAACCCTGGCGGCGAAGATTCCGGCCGACCTGCCCGGGCCGGTTCTGGTCGTTGGCATGGCGGAGACGGCCGTAGGCCTCGGCGCCGGCGTCCATCGCGCCTACAGTGCCAGCCGCGAGGACACGCTCTACATCGTCAGCACCCGTCACCCAGTGGGGGAAGACATCTTCGCCCGATTCGAGGAGGAGCATAGCCACGCCAGCGCTCACCTGATCCACGAACCCGCCAGCGCGCAGCTGTCGGAGATGATGCGCAGCGCCAGGTCCCTGGTGCTGGTTGACGATGAGGCCTCCACCGGCAAGACGTTCATCAATCTTCATCGCGCGTTGATCGACGCCGGGCTGAGCCAGATCGAGCGCGTCGTGACCTGTGTCCTGACGGATTGGTCTGCTGGCGCTGTATCGACCTGCATCGGCCACACCGCAGACCAGGTATCGCTGCTGCGCGGTGCCTACCAGTTCATCGAGAATCCCGACGCACCGTTGCCCGAGATGCCAGACACGGGTGCCGTCGCTGTGGGTGAGTGGCCGGTCGATCCTGCGAACGACTGGGGGCGCCTTGGCGTCCGCGCGGTTGCCGATACCCTGGGCCGGGACATCGAAGTGAAACCTGGTGAACGTATCATCGTTCTCGGCACCGGCGAGTTTGTCTGGAAGCCGTTTCTCCTGGCTGAGCGTCTGGAACGCGCGGGAGCCGTGGTGCACTTCAGCTCCACCACTCGCTCTCCGATCGCGATCGGTCATTCGATCGAGCATGCATTGAGCTTTTCGGACAACTACGGGCTGGGAATCATCAACTTCCTCTACAACGTCGCCCCCGGGCAGTTCGATCGCGTGCTCATCTGCACTGAAACCGACGCGCGGGCAGTGCCGCGGACATTGATCGAAACTTTGAATGCGGAGGTCATCGTCGATGGCAAGTAATCGCCCCCTGGCGCTGGTCGACCTGGACGACACGCTGTTTCAGACCGCTCGGAAGATGGCCGAAGGCGCCGTGCGCTATCCCGCCTCATTCGACGTCAACGGCGAGGTGAGTGGCTACCAGACCGAGGTCCAGAAGACATTTGTCGAGTGGCTGCTGCGCACTACGGACGTAGTGCCGGTCACTGCCCGCAGCGCTGAAGCGTTCAGTCGCGTGCGACTGGACTTCACCGGAGGTGCCGTCTGCTCCCATGGCGGACTTATCCTGAACCCCGACCGCAGTGTGAACGAGCAGTGGCATGGGGTAATGACGAGCGTCCTCGCCGGCTTCCATGACCGCCTGCCCACGCTGTGTGACACGGCGCTGCAGATCGGCGCTGACCACGGCATGTCCCTGCGCGGGTGGGTCGTTGAAGAAGTCGACCAGCGCCACTATGTAGTGGTCAAGCACAACAACGGCTCCGATGCCGACCTGGCCTTTGTCCTCGGCAAGCTGCGTGAGGCGGGCTTGCTGGAAGGCATGCACACGCATTCCAACGGTAACAATCTCGCGCTGCTGCCAGCCGGGCTCTCCAAGCGTGTGGCCGTCGAGCATTATCTGAAACTTGACCGCGAGCTCCATGGCGAACGCCCTGTTCTTGGGTTTGGGGACAGCATCACCGACCTGGGCTTCATGAACCTGTGCCATTTCTGGTCGACGCCTGCCAGCAGCCAGCTCGCGGCGCTGGTGAAGGGCGGTCCGGATGCTTGATCCTACTCTGGCTTCACTTACTGTCGGCAGCGGGAGCTATTTGCCAGAGGACGTTCATTTCCTCTTGCGCCCGGTCAGCATCGAGCTCACGGATGTTCTGGAAAAAGAACGGCTGATCCAGACGCAGCAGAAGCATTATTCGGAAATGATCAGCCAGGAAGACGCCCCGACCAGCACCCATGTGGCGCTGTTCGAGCAGGCCATGCGCCAGAACGGCCTGCGCATGGCCGCTGACGTCCAGTCCCTGGCGCTCGCACTCGAGGACCGCTGCCAGGGCCCGACCATCGCGCTGGTGTCCTTCGTGCGCGCAGGGCTGCCGCTTGGCGTCCTGTTGCGGCGCGCACTCATTGGTCTTGGGCGGGACGCGCACCATTACGGGATCAGCATCATCCGCGACCGGGGCATCGATAGGCAGGCGCTGGAGGCCATCATTGCTGCGCACGGTGCCGAGAATATCGTGTTCGTCGATGGCTGGACCGGCAAGGGGGCTATCTCTGACGAAGTCCAGCGGTGTCTGGCTGGCGACACTCGCTTCCCGCAGGAGCCGCGCCTGGTGGTACTCGCGGACCCGTGTGGCCGAGCGTGGCTGGCCGCCTCCGCCGAGGACTGGATCATTCCCTCCGGGATTCTCGGCGCGACGGTTTCGGGCCTTGTTTCCCGGTCTATCTGGCCAAGTGACGGTGGCCTGCATGGATGTGTCGTCTATGACCACCTTCAAGCCCATGACGTGACCCGCGCGTTCATCGACCGTATCGAGGCCGCCCGGACGGCGGTCCAGGTGAGTCCGGCCGTTCCATGGACTGCTGAGCAAGCCGCCGTTCTGCGAGGAAGCGCCCTCGAGGTGGTGCACCGCTTGGCCGAACGGTTCGGAGTGACGAATCTCAATCGCGTCAAGCCGGGTATCGCCGAGGCTACCCGCGCAGTACTGCGCCGCGTTCCGGACCAGGTCCTGGTGCGTGACCGTACCGACGCCGACGTGCAGTTGCTGATCCACCTGACTGATCGAGCCGGGATCGAGGTCCAGGAAGCTGGCGGCGAACTTGGCCCCTACCGCGCGGTGACCATCATCCGGGAGGTCAGCTGATGGGCAGGATTTCTCCATACGCGCTGGGTGCCACGCTCTACATGCCCGCCACCCGGGCCGATATTCTTGAAGTCATTCGCGGTGAAAAGCTGCCTGGGCTGCGGTCGCTGGTGATCTGCCTGGAGGATGCTGTTGCCGCCACGGATGTGGAACACGGGCTGCGTTCGTTACGTACGGTGCTTACCGCCATCGGCCAGCCCGGTGCCCGGCCTGGGGCTGGGCCGCTGGTCTTCGTGCGGCCCCGCGACGCCGAGATGGCGGCGGCATTGAATGACTGGCCGCAAATGGCCTGCGTGGATGGATTCGTCGTACCCAAGCTGTCGCTTGCCACACTGTGCCAGTGGGGCCGGGCCATATCCAGGCCTGAACTGCTCCTGATGCCCACTCTTGAAACCAGTGATGTTTTCAGTCCGGGGGCAATGGTGGAGCTCGGTTCGGCACTGCGCAGCGAATTGGGCGAGCGGGTTCTCGCCTTACGCATCGGGGGTAATGACCTGATGGGCTGCCTGGGATTGCGGCGCAATCCGTCCACCACCCTGTACCAGACGCCGATGGGCTATGTGATTCCGATGCTCGCCGGGGTCCTGGGGGCGCAAGGCTTTTCCCTTACCGCGCCGGTCTTCGAGCAACTTGCGACCCCAGGCGTGCTGGCGCAGGAACTGGAGCTCGACATCGCACACGGCCTGGTCGGCAAGACCGCGATCCACCCGAGCCAGATTGCCCAGATACACGAGGGTTTCCGCGTTTCGATCGAGGATCTGAACTGCGCCAGGATGATTGTGAACGACGCAGCCCCGGCGGTGTTCAAGCACAACGATGCGATGGTTGAACCGGCGACTCATTACAACTGGGCGGTGAACATCATCGAGCGAGCCCAGTGGCATGGGGTCAAGCCGGCCGACAACGGAACGATAGAGCCCGTCCGGCTGGCCGAGGTGTGCCGATGACACAAGAAATGCTCGAGGCGGGACCGCCAGGCGGGGACGTGCTGTCGGTATTCGATTTCGACGGCACGCTGACGCGTCGCGACAGCTTCGTTCCGTTTCTGATGTTCGCGTTCGGCAAGAAGACATTCGTGCTACGCATCGCGCGCATGCTCCCTGCCTGTATCCGCTATGCCGCCAAGGGCATGAGCCGTGACGAGTTGAAGGCTGCTCTGATCGCATCGTTTCTGGCGGGCGTGGAGGCGCAGTGGGTTGAGCGCAAAGCCGCTGAATTCCGCAAGGCTTTCTGGAAACGGCTCATGCGTCCGGCAGGTTTGCGCTCTGTCGCCGCCGAAATCGCGAGCGGCGCGCAAGTAACCCTCTGCTCGGCCTCGCCCCGCCTTGTCCTCCAGCCCTTCGCAGAACAGTTGGGCATCAAGCTGATAGCCACCGAACTCGAGGTGGTCGACGGAAAGCTGACGGGAAACATCACCGGCAGCAACTGCAGGTGCGAGGCGAAAGTCTTGCGCCTGGAAGCCGTGTACGGCCCGCTCGACCAGTACCGGCTTCGTGCATGGGGCGATACCCGAGGGGATCACGAACTGCTCGCGGCGGCCCATGAACCTCATTGGCGGCATTTCCATCCACGCTGGCAGCGCGGGCGCATGAGCATCGAAAAGATTGGAGCGCGTGTCCGTGAGGGCGAGGCGGTCAAGAATTCAGTAACAGGGGTCGCGGGCGACCGCCGGACCCATGATGATCAACAAGGAGCGTAACGATGGCACTTACTCTGTCGAAGAATCAGACGATTTCATTGGAGAAAACGGCTGGCGCGGGTCTGACTCAAGTAAGGCTGGGCCTGGGCTGGGACCCTGAGAAAAGCGGGCTGTTGGGGAAGCTGTTTGGCAGCGGCGGCAGTATCGACCTGGACGCCTCCTGCATTCTGTTCGATGCCAATCTCACGGCTGTGGATGTCGTGTGGTTCCGTCAGCTTGAATCGCGTGATGGCTCCATACGCCATTCTGGCGACAATCGTACCGGCGAAGGTGATGGCGATGATGAGTCCATCTCGGTGGACCTGACCGCGCTGCCGTCCTCGGTAGTTCACCTGGTCTTCACGGTCAACTCGTTCACCGGGCAAACCTTCGAGCGCATCCAGAACGCATATTGCCGAGTCATCAACCCGTCAAGGAATGACGAACTGGCGCGCTTCAACCTCTCCGAGCAGGGCAAGCACACGGGTGTCGTTATGGCCAACTTGACGCGCGGACCCTCGGGCTGGGACTTCAAGGCCATCGGGCAGACCACCAATGGCCGTACGGCCGAAGACCTGGTCAATCTGGCTGCCCAGGCGGTGCGCGGATGACAACCTTGGCCCCTGGGGGTAACGCACCGGTAGCGACCAGCGGCCTTCGCGTGGAGGTGAGCTACTCGCCCATCCCCGGTGCCGACATCGATGTCTCTGCCTTTGCCCTGGCCGCCAGCGGCAAGGTAAGGGGCGACGACGACATGTGCTTCTATGGCCAGCCAAGCGTACTGGGCGGGGCGGTGCAGATGGTCGATTCAGCGAACGGCCGTGCTGCATTCACCCTGGATCTGGGCCGTGTGGAGGCTGCAGTCGAGAAGATTGCCCTGACGGCGACGATCCATGAGAACAAGGCCAGCTTCGATCGTGTATCAAGCCTGGCCGTTACCCTCACAGGCGGCATCGAGGCTCGGATCCCGACGTCGGGCATGAAGGAAACCGCGCTCATTCTCGGCGAGTTCTATCGTCGGCAAGGGGAGTGGAAATTCCGCTGTGTCGGGCAGGGCTTCGCCGGCGGGCTCGCACCCTTGGCCACTCATTTTGGCGTGGAGGTCGCGGCCCCCGGGCCTGCTCCGAGCCCTGCTGCGACGCCGGCTCCTGCTCCGCCGCCACCACCCAGGCCGTCCTTCAGCCTGAGCAAGGTGACCCTGGACAAGACCCGGTCATCAATCAGCCTTGAAAAAACCGCCGCCGGCTTTGGTGAAATTCGGGTCAACCTGAACTGGAACCGGGGCAAGGCTGGCTTCTTCGGTCGTAGCAAGTCCATCGACCTGGATGTCGGCTGCCTCTTTGAGTTGCAGGACGGCCACAAGGGCGTTGTGCAGGCCCTGGGTAATGCTTTTGGCGAACTTGAGCACGAGCCGTTCGTTCAGCTGAAGGGCGATGACCGCACTGGCGCGGTGTCCGGTGGCGAGTGGCTACACATCAACGGCAACAAGTGGAGCCAGATCCGCCGGATCCTGGTGTACGCGTTCATCTACGAAGGCGCGCCCAACTGGGCCGAAACCGACGGTGTGGTGACCATCTTCGTGCCCGGGCAACCGGAGATCGAGGTTCGTCTGAACGAGGAGGGGGGGCGTCTGGGCTGCTGCGCCATTGCTCTGCTCGAAAACGACAACGGCGCCGTCAAGGTGACTCGCAGAGTGGACTTCCACAAGTCTCAAGCCCCCATGGATCAAGCCTACCGCTGGGGCATGCGCTGGGGCGCGGGCTCCAAGTAACCCACTTTTCCGCGGGGCTACGGCCCCGCCATTCGAGGTATTACCGATGTTGGCATGGCTTAAAACCAACGCTGCGAAAGCGCGTGAAACGCTTACAACCGAAGTGGCGAAGCACAAGAATCGCAAGTTCATGGATGCCACGACCGCATCCTGCGCGATGGTCGCTGCTGCAAGCGGTGGAGTGACATCGGAAGAAAAACAGAAGATGACCGGTTTCATCTCCCACTCGCCGGAGCTGAAGGTCTTTAATCTTGGCGATGTCATTGCATCGTTCAACGATTCGGTCAGCAAGTTCGAGTTCGATTTCCACATCGGCCAGGCGGAAGCGCTGAAGACGATCAGCAAGATCAAAGGCGACGACGGTGCGGCTCGCCTGCTGGTGCGCGTGGCCTGCGCGATTGGCGCGTCGGATGGTGATTTCGACGAGAAGGAAAAGGCGGCCTGCCGTCTGATCTGCACGGAGCTGGGCCTGCCCCCGGCTGATTTCGAACTCTAAGGTATTGCACTGTGGAAATTACCCAACTTGGTTTTCCCCCGCTGACCATGGCGGTTTTCGTCGGCATCGCTGTAGGCGCCCTGCTGTTGGACATGGTAACCCACCGGGGCAACAAGCCGGTTTCGCTGATGAAAGCGTCCATCTGGTCGATATTCTGGATCGCGATTTCCCTTGCATTCGCCGGCTTCCTGTACGTTGAGCACGGTGCCCATGTGGCCAGCCTGTTCGTGACCGGCTATGCCCTCGAAAAGGTGCTGAGTGTCGACAACCTGTTTGTGTTCATGGCCATCTTTGCCTGGTTCAAAGTGCCGGAAGGCCTGCGTCACCGCGTGCTTTACTGGGGCATCATCGGCGCGATCGTCTTCCGGGGCGTCTTTGTCGCGATCGGTACCGGCCTGCTGGCCTTCGGACCATGGGTCGAGATCGTGTTCGCCGTGATAGTCGCCTGGACCGCCGTCATGATGCTCAGAAGCGGCGGCGATGAGGAGGAAGAGGAAGACTATTCCAAACACATGGCCTATCGTTTTGCGAAAAAACTGTTCCCGGTGTGGCCGAAGCTGCACGGCAACAAGTTCTTTGTCCGCCGCAAGGAGCTGGAAGTCGAGCTGCTCAAACCTGAGAACAAAGGGATGAGCCTGGCGGCCAAGGGCGGCCTGTTCGCCACGCCTCTGTTCCTGTGCCTGGTAGTTGCGGAGGTCTCCGACGTTCTGTTCGCCTTCGACTCGGTTCCAGCAGTCATCGCGGTGAGCCGTGAGCCTCTTATTGTCTACTCGGCGATGCTGTTCGCGATTCTTGGCCTGCGCACCATGTACTTTGTTCTCGAAGCACTGAAACGCTACCTGGTGCACCTGGAGAAGGCAGTGATCGCATTGCTGTTCTTCATCGCGATCAAACTTGGCCTAAACGCCACGAACCACATGTTCCACCATGGATACAACATCGACCCTAACACCAGCCTGCTAATCGTGATGGTGGTACTGATCATCGGTATCCTTGCCAGCGTGATCTTCCCCGCAAAGGAAGAGCCCAGGCAGAATCCAACTGAAACATCAGTAACTTAACAAGGAGTTTGAACAATGGCATTGTCTCTGCAAAAGGGCGGCAATCTTTCCCTGACCAAGACCGACCCTTCGCTGACCAGGATCATCGTAGGCCTGGGCTGGGATCCACGTGCCACCGACGGCACTGAATTCGACCTCGACGCCAGTGCGTTTCTGTTGAACGCGAGCGGCAAGGTCCGCGGTGACACCGACTTCATTTTCTACAACCAGCTAAAAAGCACTGACGGTTCTGTCGAGCACATGGGCGACAACCGTACGGGCGCCGGCGATGGCGACGACGAAATCGTCAAGGTCGACCTGAGCCGCGTCCCGGCCGACGTCGACAAGGTAGTGTTCACCGTTACCATTCACGATGCAGACACCCGCCGCCAGAACTTTGGTCAAGTCGGCGGTGCCTTCATCCGCATTCTCAACGAAGTCACCGGTGCGGAGGTCGTTCGCTACGACCTGGCCGAAGATGCGTCGACCGAAACCGCCATGATCTTTGCGGAGCTGTACCGCAATAACGGCGAATGGAAATTCCGCGCCATCGGCCAAGGTTATGCCGGTGGCCTGAAGGCGGTAGCCAACGGCTACGGCTTGAACTTCTAACCACTCATTCACTGAAGAAGGAATTGACTCATGGCTGTAAGTCTGTCGAAAG
Organism: Pseudomonas fluorescens; assembly: GCF_902498185.1. Lineage (GTDB taxonomy): Bacteria > Pseudomonadota > Gammaproteobacteria > Pseudomonadales > Pseudomonadaceae > Aquipseudomonas > Aquipseudomonas fluorescens_BS. The sequence goes on from NZ_CABVIX010000005.1 coordinate 14,709, forward strand.
GCGGTAACGTAAGTCTGTCCAAGGAAGCGCCGGGCCTGACCGAGGTCATCGTGGGCCTGGGTTGGGATCCGCGCGTCACCGATGGCACCGAGTTCGACCTCGATGCCTCGGTTTTCATCACCGGTGAAAACGGCAAGGTGCTGACCGACGCCAGCTTCATCTTCTACAATAACCAGAAGTCGGCCGATGGGTCCGTCGAGCACCTGGGCGACAACCGTTCCGGTCAAGGTGCTGGCGATGACGAGCAAGTCAACGTCAAGCTGAACGGCCTGGCTGCTGACGTGAAGAAGCTGGTCTTCGCAGTGACCATTCACGATGCCGATGCTCGCAAGCAGAGTTTTGGCCAGGTGAGCAACGCCTATATCCGCGTCCAGAACAAGGCCGACGGTAAAGAACTGGCGCGCTACGACCTGAGCGAAGACGCTTCGACTGAGACCGCGATGATCTTCGGTGAGCTGTATCGCCATGGCGACGAGTTCAAGTTCAAGGCTATCGGCCAGGGCTTTGCCGGCGGTTTGAAACCGCTGGCCGAGGAGCATGGCGTCAGCATCGGCTGACCCATGGCGCTGTCATGAAAAAGCCCCTGCTCAGCAGGGGCTTTTTTTGTTCAGTGCCCACGACTCAGGCGATGATGCCCTTGGCCTTGGCTTCTTCAAGCCAGAAGGGGAACTCTTCCATAAGCCTGTCGTACAGGTCCTCCTCCGAGAAGTCGTGCAGGTCATCCATTGCGAAAAAGCTGCAGTTATCGACAATCCGTCCGGTCATGTTGTCCAGCTTTTCCAGGATCCCGTAGCTGGAACCACCCAGGCCCACGAACTGCCAGAAGAAAGGCTGGCCGGCAGCTTCTGTCATCAGTTTTGTAATCGCCCGGTTTTCATGCACGCCACCGTCGCTGAGGAACATGATATAGACCGGCGTTTTGTCACCAGACTGGCGATAGTAGTCCATGACCATCCGCATGGCCTTCGGCTCGTCATTGATCCTTGAACCGACATTCCATTTACGCCAGCCACCGTGGTCGGTGTCGATGTAGTCGTTGTAGTTCGCCAGCGTAGCGGGGGAGAGGTGTACAGGCTCGGCGCCGAAAGCGAAGACATCGAGCTCGGAGTCATCATCGAACGCAACGGCCATGGGCAGCAGGCGGTTCAGTACTTCTTGAACGCGTCCGCGGCTGTATTGGCCGTTCATCGAGCCGGAGACATCGAGAACAACCGCGACTTTCGCCCTGACCTGCGCCAGGTTGTTCTTTTCGAGGCTGATTTGCGCTTTCTTGGCAAGGCTGATCAGCGCCGGAGCCGCAGCGGCTATCTTTTTCTCGAGAGAAACGGTTGCCTGGACGGGGGGTGGAGGTGCTGCAGGGGCTGGAGCCTCGGCTACTTCACCGCCAAAGTGGCGTACGAGGGCAGCCAGGCCTTCTCTGAAGCCTTGCAGGTTGGCCTGGAGGCGCCATTCTCCGTTCTTGCGGTAGATATCGGCCACCATGATCGCTTTCTCGACGCTGAATGTACTGCCGGAGAACTCACAGGTTGCCGCGTGGCGATTACCAGGGCCGTTGATGACAAAGCGGCTCGGAGCAATGTCCTTCATCGCGCCTGCGCCATCGATAGCTGCCGTGAACACCAACCGATCGATCGTGGGCGGCAACGCGCCAAGGTTGATCTCGAACTCGCCTTGGCCGACCTGCTTGACGGCATCGGCAGGTGCTGCGGGCTGATTGAAAAAGACCATGTAGCGATCGTCGGAAAGCTTCGAGTTGGCATCCAGGCCAAAGCAGACGATATCGATCTCATGGGCAGATTGAATTGAAATCTCCATGTTGAGACGTTCGGAGATCTCGATACTGGCCAGCGGCAGTCGCTGGCCCTGGGAAATGTGCATAGTGCGTCCTTGTGCTGTTCCAGACAGGGCGTGCTTCATGCTGCCAGGGCATTTGCCCCGGCATAACCTGCTACCGCCGGATTGTGCTAGCGGTTGGTGTCAGGAGCGAGGAGGGTTGCTCGGCACCATCGGCCGGGACCTGCGACGCACCATACGGCGAACAACGAGGCCAGCGGCGACCAGGATGATCAACAGGACACTGAAGAAGATCGTATTGAAGACAGGGAAGGGCTCGCTGCGGCTGGTGGTCGCCTTTATGTCAGTAATGTTGGGAAACATCGAAAACATCTGGAAGCGCCACCCGTAATAGCGAATCACGGCCAGTTGGTTCGGATCCCTGGAGTAGTCCTGTGCTTTGGCCTGGATGTCTGCAGAGTCGAACTTGAAATACCAAGGGAAGCCCCAACCTGTGTCCTCGTTTCGGTAGACCGTTACTTCCTTGTTTGCGGGTGAAACGGAGTTGATGAAATAGACGTCCCGTGTAGGCCCGTCTGCAGGATTTTCAGCGCTGATCACTCCGTCCGCATCCATACGCTTCACCTCGACACCGGTGACGAGGACAACGTCGTGGCGGGGAAGATAGTAGTGGAAGCACAGCGCGGCTGCGGCGATCAAGCCCAGACTGAGGATACCAATGGAGCGTTTAAGCCAGCGCATCAAGTCATCACCTTAGGAAAATTGGCCAATATGCAGGCAAATCGAAACCGCTGCGAGGACAGTTGTTGCAAATCAATTCAGCCCGCCCACGGCGCGAGATCAATGCTGCCACATCCACCAATCGGGCGCCAAGGCAGCTCGGTAGTTTCTTTATACCACCCCTGTACGGGGCGTTTAAAATAGGGCACTCCCCTCGACATCTCCACCATCCACTGTATCGCTAAAATATACGGTGCTACTGATTGCCCGCTCAATCAAATTGCGTAGCGAGACTAAAATCAAAGTTGATCAATACGCAGAGGTTTAACCACTGAGCTTGCTGGGTAGGGGAAAGTTGATGGCCAGAAAGAAGGTTTCTAAAGAATCAACCTCATTTTATGGTGGTATAATTAATTCAAAAGGGGGTTCACATGTATGACGATATAAAACGATGCTACAAGCAACTCATCGATGCAGTGCGCGAGTTCAATGCGACATGGCCTTCACTTGTTATCGATGGCAAGGTCTGGCAACTACCCTTGCTGCATGAACAGCGCACACCCGATGTGATCGAAGTAAAAGCCTTGGCTGGGCAGCAGGCGATCGATGCAACAGTCGATGCGATCGGCACCTTCGAGCGCGATGTCGGACAGGCCCCCGGCACGGTCATGCGTTTGCCAGGCTATTTTCACTTGAGCGCATCCGTGTTGCCACTTGCCCTGGATATGAATAACGCCAAGCTTCAACTCATGGCAGCGATCGAAGCGGAGCGTATCGCCCAGAACCTCACCCCCGAAATGCGTCCCAGGGTAATGCGCAGGGCCTTGGGGGCCGCCACATTCAGCACAAAGCAGCTGCAGCGGACACTGCATGTATTTGACGGAGCGCCACGGCGTATGTCCTTCACCTGGGCAGGACATACAACAAGTAATGAGCGGATTGCCGTCGCGAAGATTCGCGAAAAATTGACTGCCGCGGCGCTGGCTCGTGCCGAGAGCGAACATATTCCCGTTCAACAGACACCGGAATATCTCGACCTGAAGATGATTGTGCACCTGGATGACACAGACATCCTGGTGAAGCACAAGAACATCGCGCCGCATCCTCGCTGCACGATCTGGTTCGGGCCTACAGGTGAGCGTTGGGACGCGCAGCCGAAGGCGAACTTGCCGGTTTTTGTACTGGCAGGGGAGACACCCATGAAATTGAGCGAGCTCAGGACCTTCGACAAATCAGCCAGGGGAGAGCGCCGCAGTGACACCAAGCCGCGTGAAGCGGTATGGGCACAGCGTGATATGTACCTGCCCACTGTTGCGGCCGGACATGAGCAAAACGAGGAGAAACCGTCGACGGAAAAACAGGTCAGCTCGACTTATCGTATAGGTGGGGCGATGTACCAACCGTCCTGAAAATCCGTAGGTCGACACCCGTCCTCAACCCGAGGGGGCAAGCCAGAAGCTCCGGCACACTGAGCTATTTGCATATCACGAACGCCCCTCAGGGGCTTTTTTTTCATTGAGGGATCCCAAGCGTACCTATGACGACAGGTCACAGCAGGTGTGAAACGTTAACGGTATGAATGCGCCCGCGGCAGCTTTAGTCTCTAGCCGTGTTCACACGCTTGCTTGAACCGCTGGTTAATTACAAATCCAATAATTGAATCGTCGAAAAACTGCTTGTTACGTTGATTGTGTTTCGTCCGGGCAGATTTGCTATCGATTCATGGCGCACTGTACGCCACGCGCCAAACCAGGAGATAACAATGATAAAGAAGCACTGGGCTTCATCCTTCTGCGCCGTCCTGACCTTGAGCGTATCCATGGCATCTCTTGCAGATGTAAAAGTGGGTGCGCTGTATCCTTTCAGTGGTGCACTGGCGTTGCTGGGCGATGAAAGTTTTCGCGGATTGGAAATCGCGGTGGCCGAGCGCAACGCTGCCGGTGGTTTGAAGGGCGAGAAAATCGAGCTGCTCAAGGCTGACGCGGTTGACGCCGGCCAGGCCGTTGGCGCTGCCCGTAAACTGACTTCTGTGCAGAACGTCACAGCGGTCTTTGGCAGTTACTCCTCAGCGCTATCGTTTGCCGCGACGCAAGTGACCGAAATGGCCGGTGTGCCTTTCTTCGAGCTTGGGGCTGTGTCGGATGAAATCACCGAGCGTGACCTTAAATTCGTGATGCGCAGCAATCCGACGGCTAAAAACTTTGCAGAAGGGACTATCACTGCGATTACCAAGATCGTCGCGCCTTCACTCAAGCTCGACCCCAAGCAGCTGAAAGTTGCCATTATCCATGAGGACGCGCTCTACGGGACCACCATTGCCGGGTTCCAGAAAAAGCTCGCCCAGGAACAGGGGCTCAATGTAGTTGAAGTCCTGCCCTATTCCGCCAAGGCCGTTGACCTGTCCTCGCTGATCTTGCGGCTCAAGGGCGCGCAGGCTGACGTGGTGCTGCAGACCAGCTACCAGAACGATACGACGCTGTTCTTCCGCCAGATCCGCGAGGCGGGCTTCAAGCCCAAGGCCCTGATTGGCGCGGGTGGTGGTTATTCGATGCAGGACACGCTGAAGGTGGTGGGCGCGCAAAACATGGAAGGCGTCCTGGACGTCGACTTCCCGCAGTTCCAGACCAACGAAGCAGGGGCCCCGGGCATCAGTGACTTTGCCAAGGCCTACAAGCAGCGCTACGGCACCGAGCCGCGCTCCGGGCACAGCCTGATCAACTACGTAGGGGCGAAGATCTTCCTCGATGCCATGGACAACGCCAGCTCGCTGGAGGCGGATGCGCTGCGCGAAGCGGTTGCCCGCGTCGATATCCCGTCCGGCCAGACCGCTGCCGGCATCGGCGCCAAGTTCGCCGCCAATGGCCAGAACGAGCGCGCCCATACCTCGGTCATGCAGTGGCAGAACGGCGTGTTGAAAACCATCTATCCCGAATCGGCGGCCGTTACCCAAGCGCGCTTTACCGATCACCCTTGAACTGTCGGTTCGTTCGGGGCTGTCGCATCAGCCTCGCGAACCCGTTTGCTCGTCAAGAGGGCGCATTGTGGAAATTTTTATTCAGCTTGTTCTGAACGGCCTGCTGCTGGGCGGCACATTGGCGATCATCAGTATCGGACTGACACTGATCTTCGGCATTGTGCGGGTGGTCAACTTTGCCCATGGCGAGTTCCTGATGATCGGCTTGTATGCGGTCTACCTGATGAACAGCACGTTCGGCATTCACCCCTACATTGCAATCATCCCGGCTACGCTGCTGCTGTTCGCCGCCGGTGCCGTGATGCAGCGTTTCATCATCCAGCCGCTGCTCAGCGCTGAAGGGCACATCCAGATCTTCGCCACTGTCGGTGTCTCGATCGCCTTGATGAACGGCGCGTTGCTGCTGTTCGGCGCCGACGTCAAAACTGTCCAGGGCATCACCTTGGGCACCTCCTCGGTGGCCCTGGGGCCGTTTCGTGCCAGCAGCGGGCAGTTGATCACCTTTGCCGTGTCATTGCTGATGGTCGCAGGCCTGCACTGGTTCCTGCAGAGCACTTTCCTCGGCCGCGCCGTGCGCGCTACCGCCCAGCATCGCAATGCCGCGCAGCTGATGGGCGTCGACGTGAAGAAGATCTACATCTTCGCCTTTGGCCTGGGCTGCGCCTGCCTTGGCGTTGCGTCAGGCCTGATCGCCCCGCAGTACCCGGTGTTCCCTACCGTGGGGACGTTCTTTGTGCTGACGGCCTTTGTCATCGTCGTGCTCGGCGGGCTGGGCAGTTTATCCGGTGCACTGCTGGGCTCGATGGTCATCGGCATCGTTGACAGCCTGGCGGGCTACTACATCGCTCCAGACCTGAAGGAAGTCGTCTACTTCGTGATCTTCCTGGCCATCTTGGTGTTCCGTCCGACCGGCTTGTTCGGTGCCGGCCGCGGGTCTGAATAAGGAGAATGGTCATGAATATCTTGCATCCACGTGTTTACGTAAGCCTGGTCATCCTCGCATCGCTGCTGCTGATCCCCATCAGCGTCGGCTCACCCTTTGTGTATCACCTGTTCATTCTGATCTGCAGCTACGCCGCGCTGGCGAGCGCCTGGAACATCGTCGGCGGTTTTGCCGGCCAGTTGTCGCTGGGTCACGCGGTGTTCTATGGCGTAGGCGCCTACACCACCACCTTGCTGATGATCAATTTCGGCTTGAGCCCATGGTTTGGCATGTTCGTCGCAGCGGCGCTGTCTTCGCTGGTGGCCGTGGTGATCAGCTGGCCGTGCTTCCGTCTGCGCGGGCCGTTCTTTGCGCTGGCGACCATCGCCGTGCTGGAAGTGGTGCGTCTGGTCACCATCAACCAGCACGACATCACGGGCGGTGCGGCCGGCATTGGCGTGCCGTTGAAGCTGGGTGTCGAGTGGATGCTGTTCCGCCCGCGCTGGCCCTACCTGCTGATCGCCTTCGGTTTTCTGATCATCACTCTGGCGGTGTCCTGGAAGATCAAGACTTCCCGCCTGGGCTACTACCTGATCGCGGTCCGTGAGCGGGAAGATGCTGCGCATGCGGTAGGCGTCGATTCGGTGAAAGTGAAGCTGATCGCCGTGGTGTTGTCGGCGTTCCTCACCAGCCTGGTGGGCAGTTTCCACGCGATGTACCTGACCTTCATCGAGCCAGGCTCGGTGTTCTCGCTCGACCTGTCGATCCAGATCGCGATGTTTGCCTTGATCGGTGGTCTGGGCACGGTATCGGGCCCATTGATCGGGACCATTCTGGTACTGCCGTTGGCTGAGCTCGCCCGGGGCTGGCTAGGTGATATGGGTAGCGGCGTGCACGGCCTGGTCTACGGCATCGTACTGGTGGCCGTGGTGCTGACCATCCCGCAGGGGCTGGTGGGGCGCTTTGGCGGGCGCGTGTTTGGCTGGATCGATGCTTTGCCCGGCGCCAGCAAGCCATTGGCCAAACCCATCCCACCGAGCACGGCCCAGATGCAACCCGTGGTTTCGGCTACCAGAGGCGAACCTGTTCTGGTTGCCGAAAACCTGCATAAGTTCTTTGGTGGCCTGCACGCGACCAACGATGTCTCGCTGAGCCTGGCCGAGGGCGAAATCGTGGGCGTCATCGGCCCCAACGGGGCGGGCAAGACGACCGTGTTCAATCAGCTTTCCGGTTTCCTGGTGCCGTCCAAGGGGCGGGTGAAAGTGCGTTTGCCTGACGGTGAGTGGGTCACTCCGCGCAGCCCGGCCGAATTTGCCAAGGCTGGCATCGGCCGCACCTTCCAGATCGTTCAGCCGTTTGCTGATCTCAGCGTGAGCGAGAACATCATGCTCGGCGCGTTCATGCACACCGCCGATGCCCAGCAAGCACGGGAGATTGCCGCTCAGGTAGCGGAGTTGACCGAGCTGACGGCGCTGCTCGATACCCGCGCGCGCAACCTCACGGTGGGGGGCATGAAGCGTCTGGAAATGGCACGTGCGCTGGCTACCCGGCCGCGAATCCTGTTGCTGGATGAGGTCATGGCGGGACTCAACCCTACCGACGTGGTCAAGGCCATCGAAGTGATTCGCCGGGTACGCGACTCGGGCGTCAGTGTGCTGATGATCGAGCATTTGATGCAAGCCACCATGAGCCTGTCGGACCGGATCATCGTCATCAGTTCGGGCGCACTGCTGATGCAGGGCGCTCCGCAGGATGTCATCAGCGATCCGCAAGTCATCGAGGCCTACCTGGGCAAGGAGTACAGCCATGCTTAAGCTGAACAATGTGCATGCCGGCTACGGTGGCACGGAGATCCTGCGCGGCGTCTCGTTCGAAGTGAATGCAGGCGAGGTGATTACCATCGTCGGCGCCAACGGCGCCGGCAAGACCACGACGCTGCGCAGCCTGTGCGGCATCGTCGAACCTTCCCACGGGACAATCGAGTTCGAGGGCCGGCGCATCGTCGGCAGCCGGCCGGACGAAATCGTTGCCGCCGGCATGACCCTGATTCCAGAGGGGCGCCAGCTGTTCCCGTTCCTGAGTGTGCGCGACAACTTGCTGATGGGCGCCTACAAGCGCAGCGCCCGCCGGCACTACAAGAAACGCCTGGATGACATTCTGGATCTGTTTCCACGGGTGCGCGAGCGCCTGGAGCAGAACGCCGGGACCTTGTCGGGGGGCGAGCAGCAGATGGTCGCCATCGCCCGCGGGCTGATGGCCGAGCCCAAGCTGCTGATGTTCGACGAGCCCTCACTGGGCCTGTCCCCGCTGCTGGTGTCCCAAGTGTTCGAGATCATCGACAAGATCCTCGCGCTGGGCACCACGGTGCTGATTGTCGAGCAGAACATTGTCCATACCTTGCGTATCGCCAACCGTGGCTATGTGTTGGAGAACGGGGAGGTGGTGCTCAGTGGCACCGGGCAGGAGCTGCTCGACAATCCGCACGTCAAACGTGCCTACCTGGGTCTCTAGCCGTGCCCGCACTTTCAGCTCGACAGCTCACCTCAGAGGTAACCATGAACACACTCCGGCATGCTGACCGCGTCGTCCTGATCACGGGCGCTGGCGGTGGTATTGGTGCGGCGATCGCACAGCTGTATTGCGAGGAAGGCGCGCGTGTCGCACTGCTCGATTTCGATCAACAGAAGCTCCAGGAACAGGGCGAGCGGCTACGCGCCGCCGGCCACGACGTCGCCTGGGCCACTGCCGACGTGGCTGATCATGCCCAGTGCCTGCACGCCTGTGAGCGCTTGACCGCTGCACTCGGCCCGATTGACACGCTGATCAACAATGCCGGGGTATCGCCCAAGCATGACGGGGCACCTGCGGCCATCTGGGAGATGGATCCGCAGGAGTGGCAGCGCGTGGTCGGCATCAACCTCAGCGGGCCGTTCAACCTGGTACGCGCTTTGACCCCGTCCATGGTGCAGCGGCGTTTTGGGCGCATCGTCAACATGTCCTCGGTAGCGGGCAGTGCGTTCCTGCCGATAGTGGCGGCGCACTACAGCGCGACCAAAGCGGCGGTGATCGGGTTTACCCGGCACCTCGCCGGTGAACTGGGACCTTACGGCATAACCGCCAACGCGCTTGCGCCCGGCCGCATCGAGACGCCGATGCTGATGAGCGTATCGGCTGAAGCAAACCAGGCCGTGGTCGAGCAAACACCCTTGCGCCGGCTGGGTACGCCCTTGGAGGTGGCACGCGCGGCCTGCTTCCTGACCTCGAATGAAAGCGAGTTTGTCACCGGACAGGTGCTCGACGTGGCGGGCGGCTGGTTGATGCGCTAGTTCGGAACCCATTTCCGGCCGCCATGGCGGACAAGTAGCTGGCAATACGTCATCGGCCAAGTAAGTCATGCCGGGCGGACACGCTCGCGCTCAAGAAATGGAAAAAGTGAATCTCGGGAGCGAACATGAAGAACAATTTTATCGCTGGAGAATGGATCGAAGGTGTCGATATCAATGTGAATATCAACCCCTCCGATACCAATGACGTTGTCGGCGAGTATGCCCGAGGGGATGCAGCCCACGCGCTGATGGCCGTCGAGGCGGCGTCGGCGGCGGCAGGCGCGTGGGGCCGAGCGAGTGCCGAAGTGCGCAGTGACGCGCTTGACCGTATCGGCAGCGAGATCTTGAACCGCCGGGAAGAACTCGGCTGCCTGCTGGCCCGGGAGGAGGGCAAGACCCTGCCTGAAGCGGTCGGCGAGGTCGTGCGTGCCGGGCGTGTGTTCAAGTTCTTTGCCGGCGAAGCACTGCGTCTGTCCGGCGAGCGGCTTGCGTCGATCCGCCCGGGCGTCGAAGTTGATGTGCGGCGCGAGCCTGAAGGGGTGGTGGGCATCATTACCCCGTGGAACTTCCCTATCGCCATTCCGGCCTGGAAAATCGCTCCAGCGCTGGCCTTTGGCAATGCCGTGGTGTTCAAGCCGGCTGATCTGGTCCCGGGCAGCGCCTGGGCATTGGCCGAAATCATTGCCCGTGCCGGCGCGTTGCCGGCCGGTGTGTTCAACCTGGTCATGGGACCGGGGTCGAAGGTCGGCGATGTCCTGGCCACATCCGCCAAGGTACGTGCGCTGAGCTTCACCGGTTCGACCGCGACCGGCCGCAATATCGGTATGGCCTGCATGGCGCGCGGCGCCAAGGTGCAGCTGGAAATGGGCGGCAAGAACCCACTGATCATTCTCGATGACGCCGACCTGCAACACGCGGTCGAGGTGGCGGTGAGCGGCTCGTTCTTCTCGACCGGACAGCGTTGCACGGCGTCAAGCCGGTTGATTGTCCAGGCCGGCATTCACGACCGCTTTGTCGAGGCGGTCACCCAGCGTCTGCGCTCGCTCAAGGTCGATCACGCCTTGGCCGACGGTTGCGAAATGGGCCCGGTGGTCTCCGAGGCGCAGCTGCAGCACGATTGCGACTACATCCAGGCCGCACAGCAGGAAGGCGGTCGGCTGGTGTTTGGCGGTGAGCGGCTGCAGCGGGCTACGCCCGGCTATTACCTATCGCCTGCGCTGATCAGCGAAACCTCCAACCAGATGCGCATCAACCGCGAGGAGGTCTTCGGGCCGGTGGCCAGCGTCATTCGGGTCGGCGGCTACGAAGAGGCACTGACGCTGGCGAACGACACCCAGTTTGGCTTGTCGTCCGGCATCTGCACCACGTCGCTCAAGTACAGCAGTGACTTCAAGCAACGTTCCACGGCCGGCATGGTGATGGTCAACGTGGCGACGGCGGGCGTCGATTATCACGCGCCTTTCGGTGGCCGCGGGAACTCGAGCTACGGCTCGCGTGAGCAGGGTGCCTACGCCAAAGAGTTCTATACCTCTGTCAAAACCTCCTACACAGTGGCCTGATGAAATGAACAAGGTTAAGCAGATCAGTGGCAGCACCCGGGTCTACGCCATCATTGCTGACCCCATTCACCATGTGCAGACGCCCGAGGCCATCAATCGCCTGTTCGTCGAGCGCGGTGACGACCGGGTGATGGTGCCGTTTCATATCCGCGCCGCCGACCTGCCGGGCGTGGTCGATGGGCTGCGCGGCATTCAGAGCCTGGATGGCTTCATTGTCACGGTACCGCACAAGACTGCGATGCTCGATCTGTGCGATTCGTTATCCGCGGCTGCGCGTATGGTGGGTGCCGTCAACGTCATCCGGCGTGACCCGCATGGCAGGCTGCACGGCGACATCCTGGATGGCGCGGGCTTTGTCGCGGGCCTGCGTCAGCGCCAGATCGATCCGGCGGGCATGTCGGTTTACCTGGCCGGGGCAGGCGGCGCGGCCAAGGCGATCGCGTTCGCGCTGGCCGAAGCGGGCGTGGCGAAGCTGACGATTTTCAACCGCACAGTAGACAAGGCGCAGATGCTGATCAAGCGCCTGGCCGAGGAATTTGCCGGGGTCGAGCTGTGTGTCGGCAGTGACGATCCTTCAGGCCATGATCTGGTAGTCAACAGCACTTCGCTGGGGCTGCGCGAGGGTGATGAATTGCCATTCGACGCCAGCGCGCTCAACCCATCGCAAATTGTTGCAGAAATCATCATGCAGCCGGCGATGACGCCTATGTTGACGGCCGCGCTGGAAAAGGGCTGCCGTATCCAGGACGGCATGCCGATGCTACTCGGCCAGATCGAACTGATGGCCGCCGCCATGGCCGCGAACGAGGATGAGTTGAATCATGAGCACATTTGATTACGTCATCGTCGGCGGTGGCACTGCTGGCTGCATCCTCGCCAACCGCCTGACTGCCTCTGGCAAACACAGCGTATTGGTGCTTGAGGCGGGTGGAGAGCCCAATGGATTCTGGATTCCGATTCCGGCCGGTTTCAGCAAGCTGATGGTCGACAAACGCTACAACTGGCGCTTCAAGACCCAGGCTGAAGACAATACCCAAGGCCGTGAAATCAGCGTGCCGCGTGGCAAGGGGCTCGGTGGTTCGACATTGATCAACGGTATGATCTACGTGCGCGGCCAGCCAGCCGACTACGATGCCTGGGAAGCCGCAGGGGCCAAGGAGTGGAACTTCGCCACCCTCAAGCCCTACTTCAAGAAGCTCGAGACTTATACCCAGGGTGACAGCAGCCGCGGTGATCAAGGCCCGATGCACATCCACCAGGTCACCGAGCGATACCCGATCGCCGATGCGTTCCTCCTGGCCAGCGTCGAGGACGGACACCTGCACAACCCCGACTACAACGGCGACACCCAAACCGGCTTTGGTTACTACCAGGTTGCCCAGCACAAGGGACGGCGCTGGAGTGCGGTGGATGGCTACCTGAAGCCTGCGCGCGCCCGCGCCAACTTGCACATTCAGACCGGTGCCCACGTGCTGCACCTTGAATTGAAGGACAAGCGTTGTACGGGCTTGGCCTACCGCGTAGGCAACCAACAACGGAGCGTGACCGCACGCGTAGAGGTGATCCTCTGCGCGGGCGCCATCCAGTCGCCACAGATTCTCGAGCTCTCGGGGATCGGCCGGCCCGATGTGCTGGGCCGTGTCGGCATTGAAGTCAGGCACCGCCTCGAGGGTGTCGGGGAAAACTACATCGACCATTTCGCCACGCGGATGAACTGGCGCCTGAAGAACACCCTGACGCTCAATGAGATGGCGCGTGGTTGGCGCCTTGGACTGGCCGTAGCCGAATACTTCACTCGGCGTACCGGCATCCTCACGCTGGGTACCGGCCTGGTGCATGGTTTCGTCAAGACCGAGCCCGAGATGGCCACGCCGGATGTGCAGTACTTCGTGGTGCACGCCAGCTACGCCAACGCCGCCAATCGCATCCTGGACCGGCATCCCGGTTTCACCATCGGCGTCAGCCAGTTGCGCCCAAAATCCAAGGGCAGCATTCATATACAGTCAAGCGATCCGCAGGTCATGCCCGCCATCCGCCCCAACTTCCTGACCGAGGAGCAGGACTGCAAAAGCCTGATCGAGGGGATGAAAATCGCCCGCAGGATCATGCAGCAGCCGGCTATGCAGGCTTTCGTCGAAGCCGAAACGAGCCCGGGCGCGGATGCGCGTACTGATGAGCAATGGCTGGCATTTGCCCGCGCAACCGGGCAAACCATCTATCACCCACTGGGCACTTGCCGCATGGGTGAGGACGACGAGGCAGTGGTCGACTCGAGCCTGCGTGTGCATGGGCTGCAGGGGCTGCGGATCGTCGATGCTTCGGTCATCCCGTCGATGGTGTCAGGAAACATCCAGGGCGCAGTGATGGCGGTAGCCGAACGCGCTGCCGATTTGATCCTCGGTACCGCGCCAGCGTGATCATCAATGGCTGAGAGGACACTACCAAGGCCGCTCAGCCAGCTTTTGCTCAAGGAAGTCTCGGAACACCCGGATGCGTGGGCTGAGGTGCTTGCGGTTGGGGTAGACCATGTAGATGGGCTCTTTCTCATCCAGTGCATAGTCTTCCAGCAACGGTACGAGAGCTCCGCATTCGATGTCCTGGCCGATGTGAAAGCGGGCCAGTTTGACGATGCCGGCGCCCGACAGCGCCATCTGCCGCAGCAGGTCCCCCTGGGCGAACGAAGCCTTGGCGCTGACCGGTACCCGCGTGCGCTGGTTGTCGAGCAGAAACTCCCAGTTGTTCCAGGCACTCTTGAAGCTGAAGTTGAAGCAGTCGTGATGCGCCAGCTCGCCGGGGGCGGCAGGTACGCCGCGCCGCGCCAGGTAATCGGGAGAGGCGCAGATGATCCACGCGCTTTCGCCCATCTTCCTGGCAATACGTGAGGAATCCGGCAGCATGCCGCTATGAATGGCGATATCCAGCCCTTGGTCAAAATGGTCGACGTATTGGGGCCCGACCTGAATATCCACGCTCAGGGCAGGGTAGCGGGACAGGAACTCCGCCAGCCACGGGAGGATCTGGTGCTTGGCGAAGGTCGCCATGGTATGAATCCGCAGGGTGCCGCTGACCCGATTGGGGAATGCCTCGGCCAGCGAGTCGGCTTCGGCCATGGCATTGATCACCTCCCGCGCGCTGACCAGGTAGGCAGTGCCTTCCTCGGTGAGCGTCAGCGTACGCGTCCCGCGTTGAAACAGCCTGACCTGCAGGCGATTTTCAAGACGGGTGATGAGCTTGCTGATAGCGGAAGGGGTCATGCTGTTGGCGCGTGCTGCGGCGGAGAAGTTGCCGTGCTCCGTTGCCCACATGAAAGCGAGCATCTGCGAATAGTTGTCCATCCAGGTACCTTGTGCGCCCCCACGTTCGATGCAGCGTGTCATCTTTGTGAAGCCGAAACAACAAGCGCGCCCAAGGCGCGCCGATTGGGTTATCAGGGATCAGCGGATGAACTGTTCGATATAGTCGGCTGGCAGGCCCAGTGCCTGATAATGTTTGCGCGCCGCTTCCAGCTTGGTGAATACGTCCTCGTAACCGACGGCGACACCTTGTGGATCGACGTAGGTGTAGCCACCCTGAACGTGGAACCAGGTAATCATCTCCTCGACGTCTTCCGGAACATACAGCGTGTGGGTCTCGCCAGGTGGCTCGAAGGCAAAGGAGCCCTCGGTGGCGACCCAGTCATGTTCCAGGTAGTACCAGCGGCCTTTGAGCACGATCGCATGCACGCCGCCGCTGTGACGGTGCCTAGAGAGCACGCCTGCCTGGCGAACGCGCAACAGGTTGATGTAATAACCTCCCGTGACGCTGAGCAGCAACGGCTTGAATGACACCGTGGCGGTCACCGGCACCCACAGCTTGTCGTCATCGAGCCACTCACCCAGGACGCCGGGGTGGACCATGTCTGGCGACATGAAAGGGACTTGGGGCAGCTGATAAGGAATTGCCAGTTCATCGGGCTTGGCGGCGACGGTCATGTTCAGAAGCTCCACGGTAAGTATACGCAGGCCGAGGGTGATCTCGGGCTCTTGGTACAAGGCTAAAGTGCACCTGCCGGGAGAAAAAGACGCTGGGCTTCACAGTGTCTGTGAACAGGGATCACAAGGCTTAACCGATGCGGTCGCTGGCTTTGAACTTTCAAGGGTAGGGAGAGGGAATGAATCGAAACGAACTGCGCAAGGCCGACATCAATCTCATGGTCGTATTCGAGGCTTTGATGCAGGAGCGCAATCTCACGCGCGCTGCCGAGAAGCTGTTTATCACGCAATCGACCGTGAGCGCTGCGCTGGCAAGGCTCAGGACGATGTTCAATGACCCGCTGCTGATTCGGGTAGGCAACCGTATGGAGCCGTCAGCCCGAGCTCAAGAGGTCATCAAATACCTTACGCCCGCGCTCGATGCCATCTCGACTGCGCTCAGCCTGACCCATGACTTCGACCCGCCCACGAGCAAGATGACCTTCAGGATCGGCTTGTCTGACGATGTCGAGTCGGGGCTATTGCCTCCGCTCCTTCGGGCACTACGCATCGAGGCGCCCCACGTGGTGGTTGTCGTTCAGCATGTCGACTACTGGCGGATTCCTGATCTGCTGGCTTCGGGGGATGTCACCGTAGGCATCAGCCAGACAAAAGGTCTGCCGGCAAACGCGAAGCGCAAGGTACTGCGGACCATGCAGGCACGGGTGCTCAGGGCGGATAAGTCGTCCCGGCCACTCACCCTGGACGAGTTCTGCGAGCGACCGCATGTGCAGGTCTCGCCCACCGCGAACATTCACGGCATTGCCGATGACTGGCTCAAGGACATCGGGCGTTCGCGCAACGTTGTCTTGTCGATACCCCAATTCAGTTCACTGCCTGCGATCCTTGCAGGCACCGACCTGCTTGCCTGCTGCCCGGACTATGCCGCCCACGCCATGGCCGGCTGGGGCAATCTGCAGGCTGAACCGCTCCCTTTCCAGACCCTTCCCCTGGAGCTCGCCATGGTGTGGCTGAGCACGACGGACAGTGACCCCGCTGAACGCTGGCTGAGAGGCAGGCTGGAGCACTATATGGGGGGCGTTCGGGAAGAGCGGTCAGGAGGGCGCTGAAAACCGCTTGTGATCCCGGCGTCAGGTGCTGTACGAAAGGGGTTGGTGGAACCACTGCATGCGGCAGGCCAGCGTAATCGCTCGCGTGGCTCAGGGCACGAATCGCACCCCAATCGTATCGGCCAGGTCCAGCAGCGCGTTATACACCGTCTCTTCGTCAAAGGCGTCCCGACTCAGGCCTGCCAATGAGAGCGCTGACTCTTGCACTCGGTCGCCAAAAAGAACCACCACCTCGGCGGTGTCATCTTGCCTGGACACCCAAGTGATACCGTGGGCGTCCGGCGCGTAGGCATGAAAAGCCTCAGCCCACTTGCGGGTCGTCGGGTACTGATCCCGCTCGGTATCGATCAACTCCTTACGCTCGATGTTCAAGGTGCGCAGAGACTTGGACGACAAATCGATCAGTTTGAGATCTTGATCGACCGTGAGCAGGGAATAGGTGCTCCCGGCAAGATCTCCTTTGGAAAGGTACTTGGGTGGGGGCGTATAGGGCACATCTCGAAAAATCGTCTCCATGGCGGCGCAGTCGAATGTGCTGCCGCCATAGATCGTCGGGATGATCTCGCCAGCAAGGTCCCGTATAGGGCTGAAACGGGCATTCCCCATGGGGGTGCCATTGAAGGCAGTGCCATGGAAGTCGCTGAGGTGAAATCGATGTAGTTTGCTGCCTGCTCCGAGTGTCTTGAACCGAAGATGAAGTGTCTCGCCAGGTACGGGCGGTAACTTAGGCAGTGCCTCAGCCATGCATGACCCCGGCGACACTATCCCGCGCAGCATCAAGCACCCGGTCAGGGCTCAACTGAAGGATGTCTTTGGGGCGCTTTCCCCCAAGGTAGCTATTTGGAGAGGCAAACCAGAATGCCATGCCCCAACCGTCCTTTTTGCTCGCCAAGGTAGAGATTACGGGCTCCAGCCCTGCAAATGGACGGTAACCGTGAGAAGGGTCTAGCCCGTACATAGGGAAGTAATCGACCGCTTCATGACGCAGAGCGAAAATCTTGCCGGCGAGCTTCCACTTGTTAGGCTGGGAACTTGGATTGCTGGATTTGAACTGAGCAAGGTCTGAAATTTCGCTCGCAGTTACCCAATCATTACTTTGGAGGATTTCCGTTTTGGCTGCCGCCAGCATCTTTGCTTCGCGCAGAAGGGTAGAGGGCACTGGCTTCTTCGGTACCCACATGGCGACGATCGTTGAGATGGTCTCCTCGCGCACTGGCTCCAGTTGCGCCTGAAAGGCGCGGGTGAGCATCTCAACCGAGCAGACGTACGCATCGGTAATGGCTTGGGAGTTCAAGTCAACCGTGATGACCAAGCGCTGCGGATGGGCATCGGAGCCATGGCTCGATTCGCTGGCTTGTACCCGTCGAGGCTCTCGGATGATTTCGATGGTATCGGCGGTGAGCGACATAGCAACCTCCAAGGTTATTGGGGTGTCCACAAGTATTGCCATACCCAATCTAACTCTGAGCATGGATGTCCGCAAGGGATTTTTGCGGCTGGCAGAGCGCTGGCGCTCTTTGGCAAGTCTCAAGCAAGGAGGGTTGCCGGGCATGGAAGAAGGGGAAGAGAGCTGCCTTGGCTGGGGCAGCATCCACCGATGAACACCGGCAGGCCGGCGAAAAGCTGGGTAGACTGTTCAACCGCATATCAATCGTTGTCTGGAAAATGAATCGTCCGCTGTTTGTCTCTCTGGATGGGCCCAAGGGCACCGGCAAAACCACATTGCTGGAAGCCGTTACGAAAGCATTGAGGGCAGACAGCAAGAAAGTGATTCGGCTGAGCGAGAAAAAAAGCGACCCCTGCCGGGGTGAAACCATGGCCCTGGTCAACAAATTCGTCAGACACCCCACCCGGGACCTGGAGTTGGGCGTGTGTGAGCGCCTTGCCGACAGCCGTACGTGGATTTCTCAGCACGTGCTCCCCAAACAGCCAGCGGACAGCATCATCCTGATCGATCGCTGGTACCCGTCCGATGCCGCGTTTCGCCGGATGGTCCCCTTTGCAGAGATCCTGCAGTTGAACATCGATCGAAACGTACGAGTTCCAGACTTGCATGTCGGGGTTGTCACCGCTCCTGATATTTCCTGGGAGAGGGCGGCGGCCCGGCCGCGAGGGCTGGGCAGCACGCTGCTCCTTGACCTGGAAGAGCAGGTCGCCTGTACCAGGGCGTTCGAGCGTGCGTTCGCGGATCACGGATGGTTTGTATGCCGCAATGAAGGCACGATCGAAGACGCGACGAAGCAGGTGGTTGCCGAAATCTACAGGCTGCTCGGTCCCCACCCTCAACGATCATGAGCGGCTAGCCCGTCTGAGGCAGTACAGACCTCCCGAAGGCTTCGATGAACGTTTCCTGCTGGCGATTGACGTTATGCAGGTAGAGGCGAGCGAAGCCTTGCCACACGGATATCGCATGTCTGCGAGACGCCCATGGGCATTCAAGTTGACCCCGAACACTGGCCAGCTCGCCGATTCCCACGAACATTTGACAGCCTTTGGAATCGACCCTATAAAGAACATGTTCATAAATGATCAACAACAAAAAGGCTATGATCATATGCGTCGCATCGACCTGCATTGCTACCCCAATACTCAACGTTGGATCGATTGCCAGGGCCCCTACGTAGAAGCCTTGGCCAAGTACTGGCATCGTGAGTGGAAGGCCAAGACAGAAGAAGAGGTGGTGCGCGAATTCCAGAGTGCTGGCATCGAGGCGGTGCTGGTGGCGCTGGACTTGCGGGCCACGATCAACACAGTGCCTTGCGACAACGACTATGTGGCCGGGATGCGCGACCGGCATGACTGCATCATCCAGGCGTGGGGCGCTGTCGAGCCGGCCATGGGGCAGGTGGCGATCGACGAAGCGAAGCACGCGATTCGAGACCTGGACATGCTCGGCTTCCACTTCCATCCCATCATGCAGCACTTCAGCGTTGACGATCAGCGCTACTATCCGCTGTGGGAAGAGATCAATGCGCTGAAAGTGCCCGTGATGATCGATGTCGGCATGACGGGCATGGGGGCTGGCATGCCAGGTGGGATGGGCGCCAAGACCCGTCATGCGCACCCGTCCTCCATCGATAACCTGGCGGCGGACTTTCCGGATCTGACGATCATCATGGCTCACCCCGGTTACCCCTGGATCGACGAGACCACGGTGTGCGCCCTGCATAAAGGCAATGTGTTCTGGGAGATGTCGGGCTGGGCTCCAAAATACCTGCCCGAGGCACTCAAGCGTGATATCCGCGGTCGTCTCAAGCATAAAGTGATGTTTGGCAGCGACTATCCCAGCATTCCCCACGAACGGTTGTTCAAGGAGTGGAACGAGCTGGGCTACTCCGAAGAAGTGCTCGAGCTGTTCTTCCACAAGAACGCCGAACGCGTGCTGGGGCTCTGACATGGTCAGCGCGCTGCAGCATGTGCTGACCGAGCGGCGAGGGCATGTGCTCTATATACGCATCAACCGCCCTGAGCTCCGTAACGCTCTTGATCCGCTTGCTTACCACCAGTTGAGCCTGGCCTGCGACGAACTCGAGGGCGATCCCGAGTTATGGCTCGGCGTGCTGACCGGGGAGGGTGAGCAGGCATTCAGTGCCGGCCGCGACCTCAAGCAGCTGGCCGCCATGGCCACTGCCTCCCAGCAGCAAGTAGATGCCGAAGCCGCGTTATGGCAACGCACCACCCGCCTGACTGACCGCTTCAAGTTTTCCAAGCCGTTGATTGCACGCCTCAACGGATCAGCCCACGGAGGCGGGCTGGAGCTGGCATTGGCGTGCGACATCATCGTCGCCGCCGAGCACGCCCAACTGAGCCTGCCGGAACCCCGGCGTGGCCTTATCGCTACAGCGGGCGGGGTACACCGCCTGCCGCGGCAGATGGGTCTGAAGGTCGCCATGGGCTATCTGCTGACGGGCCGAGCAATGACTGCACAACGCGGTTACGAGTTGGGCCTGATCAATGAGGTGGTGCCTGCACACTTGCTTGATGAAGCTGTAGAGCAATGGGTGGCCGACATCCTCGCCTGTGCACCCCTGGCTGTACGTGCCACGAAGGCCTGCGCCATGCACGGCCTGGACTTGCCACTGGCCGAGGCGGTCAGCCAGCGCTACGAGGCTGAGGAGCGACGCAAGGTCAGTGCGGACAGCCTTGAGGGGCCCCGCGCCTTTGCAGAGAAACGACGGCCACACTGGCGAGGATGCTGAACCCCTGCAACGGCTTTCACCCGATACGGTACCCTCACACGACGGTACCGATACCTGAATAACAATAATGCACAGGTAACAGGCAATGAATACGTCGCGCATGTTTTATGGCTGGTGGGTCGTGCTCGCGTCGATCATGGGAATGATTGTCAGCCAAGGCCCGGTCCTGGTGTTCACCTTCGGTATTTTCATGAAGCCGTTGAGCGCCGAGTTTGGCTGGAGCCGCTCTCAGGTTTCACTCGGCCTGACCGTTGCAATTCTCTCGGCGGCCTTGTGCACGCCCTGGATGGGTCGCCTGATCGACCGCAAAGGCGCACGCCAGGTAGCGATTCCGGCATTGCTGCTGTTCGGCGTCGGGGTCATGGCGCTGGGGCTGCTGCCTGCCAACCTGATGTTGTTCTATCTAGCGTTCTGCGTGATAGGCCTGCTGTCGACTGGAGGCACTCCCACGGCGTACGCCATGGCTGTGAGTTGCTGGTTCGTTCGCCGGCGTGGGTTGGCGTTGGGCTTGAGCATGGCCGGTATCGGCGTAGGCGCGGCGGTGATGCCGATGCTTGCCCAGCATGCCGTGGCTTCAATGGGGTGGCGCCTGGCGTATGCGGTGATGGGCCTGGTGATTGTGCTGGGCGCCGCTGGCGTGGCCTGGCGGCTCAGGAACAAACCCGCCGACCTTGGCCTGTTCCCCGATAACCAGCCCACGGCCGATGGCTTGCCGCACGCCCCGGACAAAGTCGGCTTGAGCGTAGGCCAGGCTGTACGCAGCCGTTCGTTCTGGCTGATCGGCAGTGCGTTTTTTCTGGCAGCGCTGGCCATCAATGGCTGCTCCGTGCACTTCGTGCCGTTGCTCACCGACCGTGGCGTACCTGCCGCCGAAGCAGCGAGCATCGCCTCGATCATCGGTATCGCGCTGATTGCCGGCCGCGTAGGGGCGGGTTACCTGCTCGACTACCTGTTTGCGCCTTTCGTCACGGTGTTTTTCTTTATTGGCCCGGTGATCGGCATCCTCCTGCTCCATAGCGGGGCCACTGGCGGCACGGCGATGTTCTGCGCCGCGCTGATTGGCCTTGGAGTCGGGGCAGAGGTGGACCTGATCGCCTACCTGATCGCGCGATACTTCGGTTTGCGGGCGTTTGGGGAAATATATGGCTACCTGTTCTGCCTGTTCTGCCTGGGTACGGCCTTCGGACCGCTGCTGATGGGCGTGGGCCAGACCCTGCAGGGCAGCTACGACAGCGTACTGCTGCTGTTCGCTGGCTGCATGGTGATGGCCTGCGTGCTGATGTTGTGTGTGGGTCGCTACCCGGACCTGCAGGCACAAGACAAGGCGTCTGGATTCAACTCGCCTGGAGCCCGTGCATTATCAGGTTCAGGCGCTTCATCAGCTCATTGAGGCCGTCTTGCGGCGTTTGTGAGTCACTGGCCAGCCACATGCGGATCTCCGCTGCCAGCAGGTAGAACATGGTCTTGGCGATCATGCCGTCGTCCTCCTGGCAGCGCACCTCACCCTGAGCGCGGGCATGGCCCAGCAGGGTGGCGATGGAGTCGATGGTGCGCGCGCGGGTCGCCTGGAAGCGCTCACTTTGCATCCCCGTCGTATAGAAGGTGATCTCGCGGGTAAGGTCGCGCGCGATCACCTTGTCCTGTCCGTAGAACTCAAAGAAGTGCTGCAGCGCGTTACGCAGGTTTTCCAGCAACGGAGCCTCGGCGCGGCAGTCGGCGAAAGCGCGGGTGGTGAGGTCGTCCAGATCATCGTTGAACACCAGGAACAGCAGGTCGCGCTTGTCGGTGGCATAGAGAAACAGGGTCGAAAGGCCAACATCCGCTTCCTGGGCAATTTGCCGCGTCGTCGTCGGCTCGAAACCGTTTTCGGTGAACAGTTTTTTCGAAGCGGCACGGATCCTCAGGAATTTGTCGAGCTTGTTGCGTTCACGCAAACCCAACGGCGCAGCCGGTTTCTCGTTCATGTCAGACCTTTGATTGTTCTGGTTTTGTCGGGGTTTGAGACCTCATCTTAAGTGATGGCCTTGACGTTGACAAACATTCTGATCACGTCTAAAAATGAACATGTTCTTTTAAAAACAACAACGAGGTAGAACATGTCCATAGCTCAAAAGGTCGCACTGGTCACCGGGTCCGCCTCTGGCATAGGAGCTACTGTCGCAGTTGCCCTGGCAACCGCCGGCTACGACGTGATCGTCAACTACAGTCGCAGCGAAGCCTCGGCCAGGGCCACCGTCGAGGCCTGCGAAGCAGCGGGTGCCCGCACCATGCTGCTGCAGTGCGACGTGTCGGATGAAACCAGCGTCAAGGCCATGGTCGCGGCCATCAGCGAGCGCTACAGCCATCTG
The DNA here is from genome assembly GCF_902498185.1 of Pseudomonas fluorescens. Classification (GTDB taxonomy): domain Bacteria; phylum Pseudomonadota; class Gammaproteobacteria; order Pseudomonadales; family Pseudomonadaceae; genus Aquipseudomonas; species Aquipseudomonas fluorescens_BS. Next base: position 37,631 of record NZ_CABVIX010000005.1, read on the forward strand.
GACGTGGTATGCAGCAACGCCGGTGTGTCGATCGATACGCCACCGAAGAAGTTCGATCTCATTGACGTGGAAGACTGGGACCGGGTTTTCGCTGTGAACGTGCGCGGGTTGTTCCTCATCGCCAAGCACACAAAGGCCTTGCTGTTCGAAGCCCCGCGCCCCTGCATGGTCAACACCGCGTCGATCGTGGGCATGCGCCCGGGTGCGCAGCCGCTGCCGTATTCCGCGTCCAAGGCGGCGGTCATCAGCATGACCCAGACCCTGGCCAATGCCCTGGGCCCCAAAGTGCGCGTCAACGCCATCGCACCGGGCTGGATGGAGGGCGAGTGGATGGAGTGGATGCTTGGCGACAACTACGACAAGCTGATGACCCGCCGCGCCCGTGCAACGCCGCTGCAGCGGTGCGTGACCATGCCGGACGTCGCCGAAGTGGTGCTGACCCTGATCGAGCACATGCACTTCGTCACCGGCGAAACCATCGTCATCGATGGTGGGTTCGCCAAGACCACCTGACCCTGCCCTTCGGGCCGTCGCTGCGCGTCGGCCCTGCGTGATCCTTCCGACAATAACGACAACATCGAGGATTTCTCCATGATGGGATTCGTGCCGTTTCCAGAAAATTTCGCTGCACACTACCGCGCCAGGGGTTACTGGCAAGACCAGACCTTGGCCAACACCTTCACCGCTGTGTGCCGCAAGTACGCCGAGCGCATTGCCGTGTGCGATGCAAGCCGGGAAGTCAGCTATGCCGAGCTCGACCGGATCGCCACGCGCCTGGGACTGAACCTGCTGGATGCCGGCCTGGTGCCGGGTGACATCGTGGTACTGCAATTGGGTAACGTGCTGGAGTTCGTATTCGTCTACCTGGCCCTGCAAAAGATCGGCGTGCGTCCGATCCTGGCGCTGCACACCCATCGCTACCGTGAGCTGCGCCAGTTCGTCGAACTCTCGGGGGCCACCGCGACGATTACCGCGGACCGCTCCAAGGACTGCGATTTCATCGACATCGTCAACCGCGTCCAGGCCGATACCGGCAGCATCCGCAGCAAATTCGTGCTCGGCGAAGTGGCCCAAGGCTTTGTCTCGCTGAGTGACCTGCTGTCCCGGGAGCCTGCGCGTGAATCCACCGAGATCGAGGCGATCCAGGCTGCCATCGATCCCTGTAGCCCGGCGTTGTTCCTGTTGTCGGGGGGCACCACCGGTATTCCGAAGATGATCCCGCGTTCGCACAACGACTACGTGTGCAACTCGCGACTGGCTTCGCGCTACACCGGCATCGATGAGCATTCGGTACTGCTCGATGTCCTGCCGATCGCCCACAACCTGCCGTTGGCCTGTCCCGGCCTGCAGGGCTTCATGCTCTGCGGCGCGAAAGTGGTGCTGCATGGCAGCAGCCGCGCGGCCGAAGTATTCGCGCTGATCGAGCGCTTCAACGTCACGCATATACATGTAGTGCCGGCGCTGCTGATCATGTGGATGAACGATCCACAGGTCCACGACTTCAATCTGGACAGCGTGCGGGTGATCCAGTCCGGTGGCCAGCGACTGCAACCGGAAACGCGCGCACTGACCGAGCAGGTGCTGCGCAACTGCACCGTGCAGGAAAACTTCGGCATGGCCGAGGGATTGCTGATGTTCGTGCGCCTCGACGACCCGCTGGATGTGCGTCGCGAATCGGTGGGCAGGCCGGTGTGCGACGACGACGAGATCATGCTGCTGGGCGATGACGACCAACCCGTGCCGCTGGGCATGCCGGGTGAGTTGTGCTGCCGCGGCCCCTATACGTTGCGCGGTTATTTCAATGCGCCCGAGCACAACGCGCGTGCCTTCACCCCCGACGGGTTCTACCGCTCAGGCGACATGATGCGTGAGCTGCCCTCTGGCAACTACGTGGTCGAAGGGCGCAAGAAGGACCTGATCAACCGCGGTGGCGAAAAGATCTCCGCCGAAGAAATCGAAAACCTGGTGCTTGCGCATCCTGCGGTTACCAATGTTGCCTGCGTAGCCATGCCCGACCCGGTGCTGGGCGAGAAGATGTGCGCCTTCGTCATTCTCAAGCCAGCGGCGCAACTGAGCCTGGAAGACCTGGTCGGCTACCTGCAGACCCAGGAAATCGCCCGTTTCAAGCTGCCCGAACGCCTGGAACTGGTCGACAGCTTCCCGTTGTCGACCTTCGGCAAGGTGTCCAAGAAAGACCTGGTGGAGCGCGTCAGCGCAAAGCTCAAGGAAGAGGCCGCCTGAGATGAGCGACTTTATCCAATACCGCTTTGAAGACGGCATCGTCACCTTGACCCTCTGCGCGCCGGAGCAGCACAACGCGCTCAGCCACCAGGCGCAATTCGACGCCTTCGCCCAGGTCTGCGGGCGTATCAACCGCGACCCGCAGGTGTCGGTGGTCATTCTCACCGGCGCCGGTAAATCGTTCTGTGCCGGTGGCAACGTCAAGGACATGAAGGCCCGCGCCGGGCTGTTCGCCGGCAGCCCTTATGAGCTGCGCGACAGCTATCGGCATGGCATCCAGCAGATTCCGCTGGCGGTGTACCACCTGGAGGTACCGACCATCGCGGCGGTCAACGGCGCCGCGATGGGCGCCGGTTGCGACCTCGCGCTGATGTGCGACATCCGCATCGCATCGACCCAGGCGCGCTTTGCCGAAAGCTTCGTGCGCCTGGGTATCGTGCCCGGCGACGGTGGGGCCTGGCTACTGCCGCGAGCGCTGAACAACCTGTCGCGCGCGTACGAGCTGTCGTTTACCGGCGAAACGGTGTCGGCGCAGCAGGCGCTTGAATACGGCCTGGTGTCGCGCGTTGTCGAGCCTGGCGAGCTGCTGGCGACCGCCCAGGACCTTGCCCTGCGCATTGCGGCCAATCCTGGCCACGCCCTGAGGTTGACCAAGAGGCTGCTACGCGAGGGGCAGCACTCGCGCCTGGAGCCGTTGCTCGAACTGTCGGCGGCCTATCAGGCGTTGTCCCATCACACCGAGGCCCACCAGGCCATCATCCAGGCGCTTTGATCGCAGCCGAGCGCTGCGACCAGCGTTCGGCCGGAGGTTCTCATGCACGACACGGTAATCGTTGCCTACGCGCGGTCCGCCATTGGCAAGGCGTATCGGGGCGCGTTCAATCACACGCCGATGCCCAGCCTGGCGGCGCCGATCATTCAGGCACTGCTCGCACGTGCCGACCTGGAGGGTGCCGAGATCGACGAGCTCGTCATGGGCTGCGGCCGACCCGAGGGTACCCAGGGCAGGAACGTCGCCAGGCTCAGTGCCGCGCGTGCCGGGTTGCCCGACAGCGTCGCCGCGCAGACGGTCAGCCGCCATTGCGCGTCGGGGCTGCAGGCCATTGCCAGCGCTGCGCAGCGGATTCAGCTGGGCGAATGCACAGTGATGCTGGCGGTGGGCGGTGAATCCATCAGCCTGGTGCAGAACGCCCACACCAATGAGCACTACGGCCTGGATCCTTGGCTGTTGCAGCACAGGCCGGATGCCTATATCGGCATGCTCGAAACGGCCGAACGGGTTGCCCTGCGCTACGGCGTCTCCCGGACCGACCAGGATGACTACGCCTTGATCAGCCAGCAGAGGGCGGCCCAGGCCCAGCGCGATGGGCTGTTCGCACAGGAGATCGTGCCGCTGGATGTCATTTCGCGGGCCTTGGACAAGGCCAGTTACGAGTATTACGACAAGCCCGTGCGCCTGGACAGTGACGAATGCAACCGGCCTGGCACGCAGGCCGCTCAGCTGGCGGCACTTGCCCCCGTGCTGGAGGGCGGGCAGCGCACGGTCACGGCCGGCAACGCGTCGCAGCTCAGCGATGGAGTTGCGGGGTGTGTGCTGATGAGTGCTGATGAGGCTCGCGCACGAGGGCTCAAGCCGCTAGGCGTCTTCAAGGGGTTTGCCAGCGCTGGCTGTGCTCCGGACGAAATGGGCATCGGTCCGGTACTGGCAGTACCTCGGCTGTTGGCCCGCCATGGCCTGGGTATCGGCGATATCGACTTGTGGGAACTGAACGAGGCCTTCGCCTCCCAGGTGCTGTATTGCCAGCGCCAGCTGGGCATTTCACTGCAACGTCTGAACGTCAACGGCGGTGCCATCGCCCTTGGACATCCCTATGGCATGTCGGGTGCGCGCATGGCGGGGCACGCACTGCTCGAGGGGCGCCGGCGCGGGGCACGGTTTGTCGTGGTGACCATGTGCGTGGGAGGCGGGCAGGGCGCCGCCGCGCTATTGGAGGTGTGTCATGACTGACGGCTGAACCCGGCATTACCCATCGCTGCGTCTCTAAAACAACAAAAAGAGGGACTGTCCATGAAGGTTGTTCACGCACGTGTACTGCAAGTTGCCGGTTTGCTGATCTGCCTGCAAGGCACTGCCAGCGCCACTGAGGGCAATGGCAACTCCTACCCGCTGGGTGTGGAGACCAACATGTCTGGACTCATGCTGCCCGAGGGGCTCACTGCGCTGTTGTACTACTCCCATTACGAGGCCTCTCACGTAAAGGCCAATGATGGTCGAGACAATCCCAATATCGCCCGCTACCGCCTGAAGTCCGACACGGTGTCCCTGCGTCTGAGCTATGTGTGGCCGGGCGTCAAATGGCTGGGCGCAAACGTCGAGACCCGCGCGGCGCTCGCGGTACCGACCATCGACCTGACCCTGGACGTCGCCCGCCCAGCGCCCTTGGCCCCGCTGGACAAAGGCGGGACGTCCACCGACCTGGGTGACCTCAGCTTCGCTCCGGTCTTGCTCGGCTGGCATGGCAGGACATTGCACCAGACTGCCGGCATCGAGACCTTTCTGCCTACAGGGGACTACGACAAGGATGAGCCCGTGAACACCGGGCGAAACTACTACCAGGCCGCGCCTTTCTATGCGCTTACCTGGCTACCCTCGGAACGGTGGGAGGCCAGTGCCAAGCTACGCTATGCAATCAACGCCAGGAACGAGAAGACCGAGTACCGGTCAGGTGATGAACTGACCTTGGAGTTCAGTGGCGGCTATCGCTTCAACCAGGCGCTGAGTGCGGGCATCAATGGTTATCTCTACCGCCAGACCACGGACGACCGGCTCGACGGTGATGCGGTCAACGGCAACGGCAACCGCGGCTCGGTCAATGCGGCCGGCCCCTACGTGATGTACCGCTTCACCAAGGACTTCGCCGTGGTGGCCAAATTGCAGGAAGAATTTGGGGCGAAGAACAAGGCCGAAGGTACGCGGTTGTGGCTGCAGGCACGCTTGCCGTTCTGAGCGGGACAGTCAGCATCAGTACCCGGTGTTGCGCATGACCAACCCTCGCAGCGGTTCGCCGGCCTGATGCCGCCTGACATTGGCCAGCAACCCTTCGAATGCGCTCTCTGGTGCGGTCATCGCGCCCACATGCGGGGTCAGCCAGATCTGTGGGTGTTGCCAGAACAGATGGTCCGGCGAGGGCGGCTCTTCGTTGAGCACGTCGAGGATGGCGTGACTCAAGTGCTGGCAATCGAGTGCTTGAAGCAGAGCATCTTCGATCAAGTGACCGCCCCGGCCCAGATTGATCAGGCTCGCACCTCTTGGCAGTGCGGCCAGTGTCCTGGCGTTCAGTATGCCGCGGGTGTCATCGGTCAGCGGCAGCAGGCAGATCAGGATGTCGCACTGGTTGAGGAAGGGCTCGAGCTGGTCGTTGCCGAAATGGCAGTGCACGCCATCGAGGGTCTTCGGCGAGCGTGCCCAGCCATGCAGTTCGAAGCCGAACGGGCGCAGGCTGTCCAGCACTGCAACACCCAGGTTGCCCAGGCCCATGACGCCGACGCGGCGTTGGGCCGCCGGGATCAGGAGGTGGTCTTGCCAACGCCTGGCCTGTTGTTGATGCAGGTACTGCGGGATCTGGCGATGCAGGCTCAACACGGCAAAGCAGGCGTACTCGACTATGCCCTGGGCGATACCGGGGTCGAGCATGCGGACAACCTTGATGTGCTCCGGCAATTCACGCAGATCGAACTGATCGACGCCTGCCGAGGTGGCAAAGATCACGTCCAGATTGGGAAAGCGTTCATGCAGCTTCTGCGGCGGTTGCCAGGCCGCGAAGTAGCGGACGTGCGATGGGTCGCCAATATCGGGCCACAAGCGTACTTCGATGTCAGGCGCATGTTTGGCGAACAGTGATTTCCAGGCAGAGCCTCGGGCATCGTCGACTTTGAACAGCAGGGCCATGGGACGTCTCGCAAGTACTGGGAAGATGCTCTTACCATGTCAAGAATCCACGCAACAATCTTCCGTATCACAGACTGTGAACGGAAGATTGCATGTTTTCTGAAGGCTCAGACCGCAGCAGCGATGGCTTTGCCCAGGGCCTCGGTATTGCCGGTGCCGCCTATGTCGGCAGTCAATGGCGCGTTTTCCGGCCCCATCGCCAATACCGCTTCGATGGCGGCCAGTGTCGCGGCACCCGCCTCGGGGTGGCCGAGGTGCTCGAGCATCATTGCGCCGCACCAGATCTGTCCGATCGGGTTGGCGATGCCTTTGCCTGCGATGTCCGGCGCCGAACCGTGCACGGGCTCGAACAGGCTTGGGAAGTTGCGCTCCGGGTTGATGTTGGCCGACGGCGCGATCCCGATGGTGCCGGTGCAGGCAGGGCCAAGATCGGACAGGATGTCACCGAACAGGTTGCTCGCGACCACCACGTCGAACCAATCCGGGTGCAGGACGAAGTTCGCGGTGAGGATGTCGATGTGGTACTTGTCGACCTTCACTTCTGGATACTGTTTGCTCATTTCGGCAACGCGCTCATCCCAGTACGGCATGGTGATCGCAATGCCATTGGACTTGGTGGCGGAGGTGAGGTGCTTCTTCGGGCGGCTCTGGGCCAGGTCGTAGGCAAACTTGAGGATGCGGTCGACGCCGACGCGGGTCATGACGGTTTCCTGCAAGACGATCTCGCGGTCGGTACCCGGGAACATCTTGCCGCCGACGCTGGAATATTCGCCTTCGGTGTTCTCCCGCACGACCCAGAAGTCGATGTCGCCCGGCTTGCGGTTGGCCAGCGGAGCCTTCACGCCTGGCATCAGGCGGCACGGGCGCAGGTTGACGTACTGGTCGAATGCTCGGCGGAACTGCAGCAACGAGTCCCACAGGGAAATATGATCAGGCACTACATCCGGCCAGCCCACCGCGCCGAAGTAGATCGCGTCATAGCCCTTGAGAATGTCGAACCAGTCGTCGGGCATCATCTTGCCGTGGGCCAGGTAGTAATCGGCGCTGGCGAAATCGAACCAGTCCCATTGCAGTTCCAGGTTGTACTTGGCGGCCACGGCGTCGAGTACACGGACGCCTTCGGGCATGACTTCCTTGCCGATGCCATCGCCGGGGATCACTGCAATTCTGTATTGGGCGTTGCTCATGGGTTCGACTCCTGGGATTGATATGGATCGGTTCCCAGTGTATGGAGTATTCAAGCATCAATAATTAGCCTTGTACGAAAGCCATTCTTAGTTTGAAGGAAAGAATCTGTGGCGATGATCGATGACTTGAGTTTCTTCCAGCAGGTAGCGACACGCGGCAGCCTTACCGAAGTCGCCCGCCACCTCGGTCTGTCATTGCCTGCGGTAAGCAAGCGCTTGAGCCAGCTTGAGGCGCGGCTGGGAGTGCAGTTGCTGCAGCGCACCACACGACGGCTATCGCTGACTTCGGAAGGCACCTTGTACCTGGAAGGAGGGCGGCCGATCCTGCAGCAGCTCGAAGAGCTGGAAAGTGCGCTCGACAGCCGAAAGCCGACGTTGCAGGGACTGTTGCGGATCAATGGCACCCTGGGTTTCGGCCGGCAACACCTGGCGCCGGTGGTCTCCAGCTTCGCCCGATTGCATCCGCAGCTGGAACTGGCCCTGGAACTGTCCAGCCAGCCTTCGAGCCTCCTGGATGATCAGTTCGACATCAGCGTGTGCATGGGCGAGCCGCCTGATTCACGACTGATCGCCGTGCGTCTGCTGGAGAACCCACGCATCCTCTGTGCCTCGCCTCAATACCTTGAAGCTATGCCTGCACCTACTTCGGTGGCTGATCTTGAGCGACATAACTGCATCGTTCTCCGCCAGTTTGGCAGCGACTACGCCATCTGGCGGTTCAGCAAGCAGGGCCAGGATTACTCGCACAAAGTCAGCGGCACACTGTCGAGCAATGACGGGGAGGTCGCATTACGCCTGGCCCTGGACGGGCATGGGCTGATCCTGCGTTCACGCTGGGATGTCCATGAGCACCTGGAAAGTGGGCGGTTGAAAGCACTGTTGAACGACCATCAGGCACCCAGGGCCGATATCTACGCGGTGTATCAGCATCGCCGGCATATTCCCCAACGCATCTCGGTCTTCGCCCAGTACCTCGCCCAGGAGCTGTCGAAGCGCTTGCCGTTTGCGGCGCTCGAGTGAGTACTGCGGCGGGCGACGCGTACATGTCCTGAGGTTATGGCGTGCCTGACTATTGGTGCATTGCCCCGGGGCGTCATGCTCTTGTAACGTGGAAATGTCCCGCTCGGTCGAACAATAAAATCAAACCTGAGCAACGCGCGCTGGTACTGGGTGTTCAGTCGAGGTTTTAACGCTGCCGAAAAAATCTACGTCCAGGATGATTGCCCATGAAAACCTTGTCTGTTGCTCAAGCTTTCGGCTCTGTCATATCCCTGTTGAGCCTTTCGGTAGCGTGCGCGATGCCCGCTGTGGCCGATCAGATCACATTTGTTTCCCAAGGGGGCACTTACCAGGAGGCCCAGACCAAAGCCATTCTGGATCCTGCGGCAAAGCTGCTGAACATGACCATCAAACAGGACAGTGCGCCCGACGCCTGGCCGATGGTCAAGGCCCAGGGCGAAGCGAAAAAACCGGTGTGGGACGTGATCGATACACCACCGTCCAATTGTGTACGCGGTGGCAAGGAAGGGCTCATCGAACCGTTGGACCTTAGCAAGCTGCCGAACGTGCAGAGCATGCCTGCTGCCTACCGCACACCCTATTCGGTGGCCTACGAGTTCTATTCTTCGGTGATTGGTTACAACAAGAAGAACCTGAAAAAAGTACCGCAGACCTGGGCCCAGTTCTGGGACGTGAAGAACTACCCAGGCACACGTGCCCTGCGCAACGATCCGATGAGCACCCTGGAGGCCGCGCTGTTGTCCGACGGGGTTCCTCGCGACAGACTCTACCCGCTGGATGTCGATCGTGCCTACAAACGTCTTGAGCAGATCAAACCGGACATTGCTGTGTGGTGGACCTCGGGTGGTCAGTCCGCGCAATTGCTCGCGGACGGCGAAGTCGACATGTTGATGATCTGGAACGGCCGCGCCAGCGCCGTGCAAAAGAGCAACCCGGACGTGGCCTTCACCTACAACGACGGTCTGCTGCAGAACACACAGCTGTGCATCCTGAAAAACGCGCCTAACTACGCGGCCGCGCTGAAGTTCGTCAACGAAGCGGTATCGCCCGACTTGCAAGCCAACCTGCCGCTGTATATCGACTACGGTCCGGGTAACCCGGCGGCGTTCGACACGGGGAAAATCTCCGCCGAACGGGCCAAGGAGTTGCCAAGTTCGCCAGACAACGCGGCCAAGCAAGCACTGATGTCGGAAGAGTGGTGGGCATCGGCTGAGGGGATTGCCGCCAAGGATCGCTGGCTGAAGTTCATTCAGTAAGGTTGGATATCGGCATGATCGATTATTTGATTCTCGGAGGTGGCTCGGCGGGGTGCGTGCTCGCCGCCCGGCTGTCGGAGGATCCGAGCAAACAGGTGTGCCTGATCGAAGCCGGGCGTGATATCTCGGGACACACCATGCCCGCCGAGATTCGTGCCCGATACCCAGGACGAGCCTATCTGGATGTCAGCAATATCTGGCAGCGCCTGACGGCGTTGATGGGCAATCGCGCCAGTGCCGAGCGGCGCTACGAGCAGGCCAGGATCCTGGGTGGTGGTTCGGCCATCAACGCACTCATGACCAATCGCGGTGCGCCCGCGGACTATGACGAGTGGCAGGCGCTGGGGGCGCAAGGCTGGAGTTGGCAAACCTGCCTGCCGTATTTCCGCAAGCTGGAAAACGACACTGATTTTTCCGCACCGATGGACAAGCCGCTGCATGGCTGCGATGGTCCGTTGAGAATCCGGCGTACGCCATCCGAGCGGCTTTCGCCCTTCGTCAAAGGCGTGATGCAGGTCCTGGGCGCGCGTGGCCTCGCGCACAAGGCTGACCAGAACGGTCGATGGGAGGAAGGTGTGTTTGTCGGCGCCATTGGCGTCAGCGAGCAAGGGGAAAGGATCCCCACATCGGTGTGCTACCTGAACGATGAGGTACGCAAGCGCACGAATCTGACCATCCGAACCCACTGCGTGGTGGATAGGGTATTGATCGAAGCCGGTCGCGCGACAGGTGCCGGGATTATCGGCACCGACGGCGTTGACGAACTGCTAACGGCGCGTGAAGTCATCGTTTGTGCCGGCGCGATCCACAGTCCGGCGTTGTTGCTGCGTAGCGGCATCGGCCCGGCGGACGACCTGGCTGCGCTGGGCATTGCCTTGGTGGCGAATCGTCCGGGCGTGGGCGGCAATCTGATGGAGCACCCTTCGATTGCGGTGTCGGCGCTACTCAACCGTGAAGGCCGTACGGCGTTTCCCGATGAACACCATGAACAGGCCATCGTGCGTTTTTCCTCAGGACTGGCTGACACGGTGCCGTGTGACATGCATGGCGCAATCCTGTCGCGTTCAGGCTGGCATTCGATTGGATATCGATTGGGGACGATCTTTTTCTGGGTCAACAAATCCTATTCAAGGGGGCGCGTTCGCCTGACGTCCAGCGATCCACACGACGAGCCGCAGGTGCGCTTCGACATGCTTTCCGATGCGCGTGATCTCGAACGTCTCAAGCAGGCGCTGCGCTTCGGTGCCCAGACGTTATCGGCGAAGTCGTTGCGGCGTGAGTGCAGCGTGGTGTTTCCATCGAGCTACTCACCGCGCGTGGCCAGGGTTGCGATGCCCGGCTGGATCAATGCGTTGCAACGCGGTGCGCTGAGCCTGTTGCTGGACTTCGCAGGGCCGCTGCGGGGAATACTGATCCATGGGTTGGTGACTCAAGGCATCACCTTGAAACACTTGCTCGCCGATGACAAGGCGCTGACCGAGTTCGTGCAGCGCAACGTCGGTGGCACTTGGCATCCGTCAGGCACCTGCCGCATGGGTCGCGTCGACGACCCACTGGCCGTCACCACGGGTGACGGCCGGGTGATCGGCGTTGAAGGGCTGCGGGTGTGTGACGCCTCGCTGATGCCTTCGATTCCCTGTGCCAACACCAACGTCCCGACCATCATGATCGCCGAGCGGATTGCCGATCTGATCAAGGCTGAGGCGAAGGTGCCGGGCTATCAGGCCAACACCCTGGAGCACCTGTAGGATCCGCGTACTGGCGAACCAGCAGGGCTGGGGATCAGGCTCCCCAGCCAACGATTCCCTTCACTTCCAGAAACGCCTCCAGTCCCCATTCGGCATATTCGCGACCATTGCCCGATTGCTTGTAGCCACCAAACGGCGCCCCGGGATCCCAGCTCGGATAATTGATGTAGACGCTGCCAGCGCGCATTTGCAAAGCGACGTCCCGTGCGCGAGCCTGGTCCGCAGACTGCACGTAGGCGGCCAGGCCAAACACGCTGTCATTGGCCATGCTGACCGCTTGCGCTTCACCCTCGTACGCCTGGATGACCAGTACCGGGCCAAAGATTTCCTCGCGGGCGATGGTCATGTCCTGGGTGACATTGGCGAAAATCGTCGGCTGCACATAGTAGCCGCGGTCCAGATGTTCGGGTCTGCCCAGCCCGCCGCACACCAGTTGCGCGCCTTCAGCGATGCCGATGCCGATCATTCTCTGGATACTGTCGTACTGGCGTTCGCTTATCACCGGTCCCAGGGTCGTGGCGGCTTCATCGGGCGCGCCGACGATGTGTTTTTGCACGGCGCGGCGGGCAATGTCCACGGCCCGGTCATGCAGGGCGGCGGGCACCAGCATGCGCGTCGGCGCGTTGCATGACTGGCCGCTATTGCCAAGACAACTCTCCACGCCACTGGTTACCGCAGCTTGCAGATCGACGTCGTCGAGCAGAATGTTTGCGGATTTGCCGCCCAGTTCCTGGTGCACACGCTTAACCGTCGGCGCGGCAAGACGCGCGATCTCAGTACCCGCGCGGGTCGACCCGGTAAACGACACCATGTCCACTTGCGGGTGTGCCGACAGGGCGGCGCCGACTGTCGGGCCATCGCCATTGATCAGATTGAACACACCCGGAGGCACCTGCGCATCGTGCATGACCTCTGCAAACAGCAGGGCATTGACCGGCGCGATTTCGCTAGGCTTCAGAACCATGGTGCAGCCTGCCGCCAGGGCCGGTGCGACTTTGCAGACGATCTGGTTGATCGGCCAGTTCCAGGGGGTAATCAACGCAACCACGCCTACCGGCTCATGGGTGATCAGCGTGGTGCCACGTGATTTCCGGAAATCGAATGTGTCGAGGGTGCGCAACAGTTGTTCAAGGTGGCGCTTGCCAATCCCGGCTTGCCAGTCATGGGACAAGGCTTTCGGTGCGCCTACTTCCTGAACGATGGCTTCGGCGATTTCGTCATAGCGCTCCATGAAAACGTCCAGAACCTGCTGCAACAGCTGCTTGCGCTGTGCCGGTGAAGTGCTGGCGAACGCTGGGAATGCACGTCGGGCGGCCATGACTGCAGACTCGACATCGGCCAGGTCACCCATGGCGATCTCGCAGAACGACTGCTCGGTGGCGGGGTTGATCACTGGCAGGCGCTCCCGGCTGTGGGGCTCCACCCAGCGGCCATCAATGTAGAACTTCAGGGTGTTTTTCATGAAGAGGAGGGTCTCGTGGGGATGAGGGTGGAGCAGCGCCGGGCACACATGAATCGCCTGCGCAGCCACACAACAGGATAGGCGGGGGATTTTGCCCAGAACAATTTACTAATAGTTGTGCCAGGCATAAACTCAGGTCATGTCTAACCTGCGCCGTAAAGTCCCCAGCTCCAGTTCACTGTTCGTCTTCGAAGCGGCGGCCCGGTGTGGCAGCTTCACCCGGGCGGCGGATGAACTGTGTGTCAGCCAGCCGGCTGTGAGCCGTATGTTGTCGCGTCTGGAAGAGCACCTTGGCGTGCAGCTTTTCGAGCGTGTGCGTGGCGGGGCGAGGCTGACCGAGAGTGGCAGCATCTTGTATCGCCGGGTGCAGGAAGGCTTCAGTACCATCGAGTCGGCGCTCAGTGAAATCGAAGCCAGGGCTACCGGTATGGAGACCGTGACATTATCGGTCTCCACTGCGTTCACCACCCATTGGCTGATGCCGCGCATGAGTCGTTTCAACCAGCGGTTCCCCACCGTCGACATGCGCTATCAGTTGATGTCCGGCAAGATCGGCGGCCCCTTGGTGGACGTCGACCTGGGCATGCGTTACCTGGAAGCCGGTAGCCTGAAGGCCACGGATACATTGGTCATTCCGGAAATAACCTTGCCTGTGTGCAACGCCCAGTACCTGGCCGATGTGGTCCAGGCCAAGGGTAGAAGACAGGTGGGGACGCTGATCAGCATGGACAACCAGGAGCGCGGCTGGGCGGCCGCTTTCGAGACGCCGGGACGTACGGACAATACGCTGGTGTTCTCCGATTATGCCGTAGTGGTGCAGGCCGCATTGCTGGGCCAGGGCATGGCGCTGGGGTGGTTGAACGTGGTGTCGAACTCGTTGTGCAAGGGTGAACTGGTCCCGGCAGCGGACGGTGTCCGGGTCCACTCCCGACGCTGCTGCCTGGTCGTCCGGGCCAATCGCCCGGTGCGCCCGATCGTGGAAAGTGTACGCGATTGGATCATCGAAGAGATGCGCGAAGACATGCTGCGGATCGACAAGCTTTACCCTCACCTGGGACTGGCTGCGACCCTGGAATCGACCCATTGAGCACGGGTGCGGTACGTCGAGTAGAAAAACAGTAGGTTATGCCTCTGGTGTAGGGCAAAACAGAATATTGCGCGAGAAGGCGGGCAGATAATGGGCCTGTCCAGTCAGCTTCACCCTACGACTATCTTGCGGAGCGCCCTATGTCTTTCAAGCAGTTCAAAGCCCTGACGTTTGACGTTGTCGGTACCCTGATCGATTTCGAAGCCGGTATCCTCGCCCATGTCCGTGAAGTCGCGGGTGAAGCGGGCAAGGCCTGCAGCGATGACGACATTCTCGCCGCCTATCGCGAAGCCCGCGCCTCCAGCGATTCGGGCTGGTGGCCGGATGACCTGGAACGTTGCTACCACATCATCGCTTCCAAGCTTGGCTTGCCGGACAACGACGACTATGCCAGAGGCCTTGCGCAGTCGGTGAAGAACTTCCCGGCGTTCCCAGACTCGATTGAGGCACTCAAGCGGCTGCGCAAGCATTTCAAGCTGGTGGCCACCACCAACTCGCAGATCTGGGCGCTGAACTACATGGCAGAAACCCTCGAGCAGCCATTCGACGTACGGGTGACCGTCGACGATGTGCGTTTCGAGAAGCCTGATCCTCAGTTCTTCGCCTACACCCGAGGTGTGCTGGCGACCCAGGGCATCCTGTTCGAAGACATCCTGCACGTTGCCCAGAGCCAGTACCACGACATCGGTGTGGCGATGCGCCTGGGCTATCAGACCTGCTGGATCGAGCGTCGTTTTGCCCAGAAAGGCACCGGCGGCACCCTGGAATCCGAGCGCACCGAGCCGCATTATCACTTCACTTCGCTGGCACAGCTGGCCGACGCGGTCGAGCAAGAACTGGGTTGATTCCCCCGGCGCTCGGGCCCTGGCCGTGAGCGCCAATCCTTTGAGTCGAGAGGCTGGCATGACTGTTCAGAGCTTATGGGCGGCTACCGCCCAACCCGCGCCTGCGCTGCAATCGCTGGAAGGCGAGCGCCAGTGCGACGTGGTGATCATCGGTGCGGGGTACACCGGCCTCTCGGCAGCCCATCACATCGCCCGCAGCGGCCGCGAGCCACTTATCGTCGAGGCCAATACGCTGGCCTGGGGCGCGAGCGGCCGTAATGGCGGCGTGGTGTCCCCCAAGTTCAGGGTGGGCTTTCCCGCGCTCATGGCGCGTTTTGGCCGCGATACGGCGCTGCAGATGTACCGCACCGGTTATGCCGCGGTGGACAGCCTGGTGGAAATGGTCGAAACCCTCGGGCTGACCGGTGCCCACCTGCACATGGGCGGACATATCGCAGCGGCGCATAACGTCCACGCGCTTGGCGGGCTGGAGGCTACCGCTAACTGGATCAAGCGTGAAACCGGCGGCACATCATCACATATGATTTCGGCCGAGCAGGTACGGGAGATGACCGGCTCGACAATTTTCTGTGGCGGCTTGCTGACACCCAAGGCCGGCGGGATCCACCCCTTGAACTACGCGCGCGGCATTGCACGGCACCTGGTCGATCAGGACGTAAGGATATTCATCGACAGTCCAGCCCAACAGGTAAGGCGCGAGGGCGATCGAGTCATCGTGCAGACGCCGCAAGGACGGGTCAGTGCCAGGCAGGTGATCTATGCCACCAACGGTTATTCGGACCAGACCCGGGTCACTGAGACGCTGCATCGGCGGCTGATTCCATTTCGCAGTGCGATCATCGCCACCGAACCGCTACCAGCGGACATCCTGGCAGCGATCATGCCGGGCGGGCAGGTGTGTGGTGACACCAAGCGCATGCTGCGCTGGTTCCGACTGATCGGTGACCGCCTGATTTTCGGTGGACGGGGCGCGTTCGGCAAAGGCGACTCGCAAAGCGCATTCGACGACTTGCAGCGCAGCATGAACGAAGTTTTCCCGACCCTGCGCGAGCAGAAAATTGCCTATCGCTGGTCGGGCCTGGTGGCGATGACCCTGGATTATCTGCCCCATGCCGGGCAGCTCGACGAGCGCAGCTTCTACGCCATTGGCTATAACGGCGGCGGCGTGGCGATGTCGACCTGGATGGGCAAGCAGCTGGCAGCCATGACCGCTGGCGAGAAGGTCGAGCTGGGCTTGCTCGCAGGCGACAACTTCAATCCCATTCCTCTGCATGCTTTCCGCGCGCCAGGCGTTCGCCTGGCGGCGGGCTGGCAGCAGTTCCTAGATGTCATCGGCCGATGAGCGAGCGTCAAGCCTATGCCCCCGATTCTGCATTACTCCCATCCCTACGCTGAGCGCCAGTTGCCCAGCGCCACCTTTGCCCTGCAGGGCGATCCGCTGGCGGCCGGGCGCACCATTCATTTCCATGACCCCTTGCAGGGCTATGCCGCCGGCAGTAGCGCCAGCACGGGCGCTGACTTTTTGATCGAGGCGTTTCCCTGGGTCGAGCTAGGTGTGATCGAAGCAGGAGAACTGCGTCTGCAGGGCGAGGGTTTCGATCTGCAACTCGTGGCAGGGGACTGCTTCGTGGTGCCCCGGGGAGTCCGCGTGCACTGGCAGCAGCGCGGGCAGCTGCGCCGGGTGTTCATGGCGTTCCCGGCACTTTCAGCCGGTACGCAGATGCCCGACGCCCCCCTCAGGATCGAGCTGTCCCAGCCCCTGGCGCAGTCGGATCCACCCGCTGCCAGCGTGCTGCTGACCGCGACGCCAAGGGCCTGGAGTGAAACCCTGTTCAGCGCCGGCAACCTGCGTATCGGACTGTGGCAATGCGAGGCGTACGCTCGAAAACAGGTCGAGCCGAGTTACAGCGAGTTGATGTATATCCTTGAAGGTGCGGTGTCTTTCCAGACTCCGCACGGTGAGGGCCCTCATGTACGGGCGGGAGAAACGGTGATCGTTCCCAAGGGCGCCACCAACGCCTGGAGCAGCGAAGAGATCGTTCGCAAGGTGTTCTGCATCTTGTCGTGAGGTTTGAAACTGCGTAGACAGACAACCTGTTGCCGTCCCGGACGGCAACAGGTTTTTTATCAAGTGGCGCGTAAAACCCCTTCCTTCAGGGAGGGGAGGATGTCAAACCGCCCGGACAAGACTGCGCAACGGCACGGTGCTCTTGACCACCGGCGATTTGATCACGATGTAGCTGAAGTACTTGTCGATGCCGATGTTCTTGTCCAGGATCGACTCCATCAGCTCCTGATAATGCTGGATGCTGCTGCACAGGAAGCGGACCAGGTAATCGTAACCGCCGCTGATCAAGTGGCACTCCAGCACTTCGTCGATGTTGCGGATGCTCGACTCGAACTTCACGAAGTCGGCACGCTTATGGTCAGAGAGGGTCATTTCGGTAAACACGGTTACCGAGTTGGCGAACTTGGCCAGGTTGACGTGGGCTTCATAGCCGCTGATGTAACCGGCGGCCTCAAGGCGTTTGACGCGTTGCAGGCAAGGGCTGGGCGACAGTCCAACGGCTTCGGCGAGGCTGACATTGGTCATGCGCCCGTCCTTCTGCAATTGGACCAGAATGTTGATGTCGATACGGTCGAGCTTGGTTGCAGCGTCCATCGATCAGTCCTCGCAAAGTCAAATCAGGGCCGTCGTACTCAGGCGTGCAATGCCTTCTGATGGGCATGGGCCAGGTCAGCGAGGCTTGCGTATTCACAGCGCTTGCCGTCCATCGCCTGAGGCGAATGGTTCCACGGCTGGTCATGGCCGCGACGGAGTGTGCAGACCGGAAAATCCACCCGCTCGTTCCACGGGTCATCGCCTTCCGTGCTGCGCACGGGTAACAGTTGCGAACGCTCCAGTCCCAGGCGATGCAACTCGCTCTCCAGGCTGTTGTGCCAGTCCTCGTCGTGGGGTTCGACGATTGCATCGAATTCGACCGGCAGACGACGGGCCAGGGCCAGCACATCGATACCCTGAGGTGGGGCGATCAGTATCAAACGGTAGAACTTGCTCAGGTACTGGAGAGCACCTGGAGCATCTTCGTACATGGGCCACAGGGATGAAGAGCTACTGAAGGCCACACTTTCATCCCAGCCCGCAATGGTGTGCAATTGTTGCGCCACACGTTGGTAGAGTTGACCGTGAAAAGCGGCTGCGCTCATCTGCGACGCGCTGCCGGCTAGCTCTTGCGCTACCTGTCGGTAGGTGCTGAGCAACTGCGCATCGCTGGTACTGGATTCGCTCTGCACTGCCAGTGGTCGCAGGCCTTCGAGAATGCCCCGTTCTCGGTCAACCAATGTGCCGAAGGACAGGCCCAACGCCTTGTAGTGGGTGACTCTCATGATTTGCTCCTGAGTAGGCCGTGCCGGTTGCAGCATGATTCAGCCGAAGGCCCGACACTGCCGGGACAGGTCGGGCCGGGTATTGCCGAGCTCGTGTTCAGCAGGCTGCCGCCAACGCTCGGTCGAGCATCTGCAAGGCTTCCGCCACTTGCTCCCGTGAGGTCACCAGCGGGGCAAGAAAGCGCACCACATTGCGATGAACACCGCACTTGATGACCAGCAAACCTGCCTGCCGGGCCTCATCGATGACCTTTTGCGCCAACGCTGCATCGGCACTTTGCGCGGCATCGTCGGCGACCATCTCGATCGCTTGCATGAAGCCCAGACCCCGCACGTCACCGATTCGCGGGTAACGTTCTTGCAGGGCCAGCAGACCTTCATGCAGTTGTGTCGCCAATGTCTCGCCTTGTGCCAGCAGATCCTGCTCTTCGAACAGGTCGAGCACGGCCAGCGCGGCAGCACACGCCACGGCGTTGCCGCCATAGGTCCCGCCCAGGCCGCCCGGGGTGGGTGCATCCATGATGTCGGCGCGTCCGACCACACCAGACAGCGGCATGCCTCCGGCCAGACTCTTGGCGACGGTCACCAGGTCAGGCTGGATACCTGCGTGCTGGTAACCGAACATCGTCCCGGTACGACCGAAACCGGCCTGGATTTCATCGAGGATCAGCACGATGCCGTGCTGGGTACAGCGGGCGCGCAGGGCCTGCAGGAACTCCTTGGGAGCAGCGAGGAAACCGCCATCGCCCTGGACCGGCTCAATGATGATCGCGGCAACACGGTCCGGCGCCACGTCGGTGGCGAACAGCTCATCCAGCTCGGCCAGTGCATCGTCGCTGCTGACACCCCGGTAGGCGTTTGGGTAAGTGGCGTGATAGATCTCGGCGGGGAAGGGGCCGAAGTTCTGTTTGTAGGGTTGGCTCATGCCCGTCAGGGTCACGCCGAGCAAGGTCCGACCGTGAAAGCCGCCCCGGAAGGAAATCACCGCGGTGCGGTTGGTGTAGCCTCTGGCGATCTTCACCGCGTTCTCGACCGCTTCCGCGCCGGAGGTGAACAGCACGCTCTTGTAGTGCTCGGCGCCGCCGACCAGTTTGTTCAGGCGAGCCGCGACCTGGATGTAGTTCTCGTAGGCCACGACCTGGAAACTCGCGTGGGAGATCTCGCCGACCTGACGCCGCACTGCCTCGACCACCTTCGGATGGTTGTGACCCACATTGAGGACGCCGATACCACCGACGAAGTCCAGGTAGCGCTTGCCATCGGCATCCCACAGTTCGGCCCCTTCTGCCCGTGCCGCGACGATCGGGTGGGCGGTGGCGATACCACGAGGTACATGTTGGTCGCGCAGGGCCAGCAGGCGTTGGTTTTCAGTAAGTGCGCAATTCATCTCGATCTCCGTGAGCGCCGAAGGTGGCGGCTGATGACATCAGAATAAGGACTGGCCGAAGCCACAAGCGCTGAACTTGGTGTGCAGGGCGCTCTGATCGACTGTTTTGCAGGGGTGTTGCGGAATATTTCGCTGTGCACGGAAGAAGGCTTGTGCGGCAAAAACGACATCGGCCTGTGTCAGGACGGTCTGGCGGCGAAGAGTCAGAGATCGCTATCGCCAAAAGCCGTGCTGCTACAGGCCGAGGTGTTCCGGATCGGGCTAATCAAGCCACGGCGCGTGGCACGACGATGGTGTCTTCCGGATGGAGGCGCATCATCATGGGCGCGCCAATCGGCGGCAGGCTGAGATTGCCTTCATGATGGCTGGGTTGGCGCAGGCTGACGGTCGGTCCGCCTTCGAGGTCGACGAAGACCTTGAGGCTTTCGCCCTGGAAGACGATGTCGGAGACCCGGCCACGCAGACGGTTCCATTCCGGACCCGAGCTCGCGTTGTCCAGGAGCAGCTTTTCCGATTGCAGGGCCAGGAACACATCCCCCGACGCCGGGACCGGGCGGGTCGTGCGCAAGGTCGTGGCACCCAGGCTCAAGGCGTTGCCCGAGCCGCGCTGCAGCGGCACCAGGGTGCTTTCGCCGATGAAGCTGGCGACGAAATCGTCAGCCGGATGATCGTGCAGGCGACGCGGGGTATCGACCTGCACCAGCTGGCCGCCGCGCATGATCGCAATGCGGTCACTCATGGTCAGGGCTTCGCGCTGATCGTGGGTCACGTAGATCATCGTGGCACCCAGGCGCTTGTGCAGGGCGCGCAGCTCGATCTGCATGATTTCGCGCAGTTGCTTGTCCAGTGCCGAAAGCGGTTCATCCATCAGGATCAGCTTGGGCTCGAAGACGATCGCGCGGGCCAGGGCCACACGCTGACGCTGCCCGCCAGACAGCGCCGCGATGTTGCGGTTTTCGTAACCGGACAGCTCGACGGTGGCCAGGGCGCTCTTGACCCGGTCGCGGCTCTTGCTGGCACTTTCGCCACGGGCGCGCAGTGGAAAAGCCACGTTCTCGCCGACGGACATGTGCGGAAACAACGCGTAGTTCTGAAACACCACGCCGATTTCACGCTTGTGCGGTGGCATCAGGGTGACGTCGCGCGCACCAAACAAGATGCTCCCGGAACTGACCCGGATAAAACCACCCAGAATGCTCAGCAACGTGGTCTTGCCCGAGCCTGACGGGCCGAGCAACGACATGAATTCCCCGGCTTCGACCTTGAGGTCCACGTTGTCCAAAGCCTTGAGGCTGCCGTAGTGCTTGCACACCTTGTTAACGCTGACCGATTCAAAACCTTCAGTGAAATTCATGACGCGTCGTCCTCTGTAAAACCAGGGATTGCCGATAAGTCTGTTTGTCATCTGAACACAGGCGCAGCCCTGATCCGTGCCGTTTTGGGGTGCCGGGCCAACAGGATCTGCTGTCCGGCGCGGGCGGAGGGCTACAGGCTGCTTGCGCCGGCATCGATCAGCCCAGGCCGCCGATGTGCCAGGCCTTCACCTCGAGAAATTCATCCAGGCCATACTTGGAACCTTCGCGGCCGGTGCCCGACTGCTTCATGCCGCCGAAGGGCGCCACTTCCATGGAGATGATCCCGGTATTGAGGCCGACCATGCCGAACTCCAGACGCTCACCGACGCGCCAGGCGCGGCGCATGTCCTGGGTAAAGTAATACGCACCAAGCCCATAGGGGGTGGCGTTGGCCAGGGCCAGTGCCTCGGCTTCATCCTTGAAGCGGAACAGTGGGGCGACCGGGCCAAAGGTTTCTTCGGTCGCCAGCAGCATGTCGGCGTTGGCGTCGCGCAGGACGGTTGGCTGCACGTACAGCCCCTCGCCTGAAGGCGCGCCACCGATAGCGATGCTCGCGCCCTTCTCCAGGGCGTCGTTTATATGACGGGCGACCTTGTCCACGCCGGCGGCATTGATCAGGGGTCCGATGGTGACACCGCTGTGCTGGCCGTCACCGACTTTCAGTTCGGCGACGGCAGCGCTCAGGCGTTCGGCGAACCGGTCGTAAATGCCGTCCTGCACCAGGATGCGGTTGGCACAGACGCAGGTCTGCCCGGCGTTACGGAATTTGCTCTGCATGACACCGGCGATGGCCAGGTCAAGATCGGCGTCGTCGAAGACAATGAACGGCGCGTTGCCGCCCAGCTCCAGACTCAGGCGCTTGATGGACGAAGCGCATTGGCTCATCAGCAGCTGACCGATCCGGGTGGAACCGGTGAACGAAAGTTTGCGTACATCCGGGTTTGCGGTCATCTCGCCGCCGACCCCGGCAGGCAGGCCGGTCAACACGTTGAACACGCCCGCCGGGATACCCGCGCGTTCAGCCAGTACCGCCAGCGCCAACGCAGACAGCGGGGTCATCTCCGAAGGCTTGACCAGTACCGTGCAACCGGCCGCCAGGGCTGGCGCGCACTTGCGGGTGATCATCGCGTTGGGGAAGTTCCATGGCGTGATGGCCGCGACGACCCCGATAGGTTGCTTGAGTACCAGAATGCGCCGGTCGGCTGCGGGCGAAGGGATGGTGTCGCCATAGATGCGACGCGCTTCTTCGGCGAACCACTTGACAAAGCTTGCGCCGTAGGCGATTTCGCCGCGTGACTCAGTCAATGGCTTGCCTTGCTCGGTGGTCATGATCAGCGCCAGGTCTTCCTGGTTTTCCATGATCAGGCCAAACCACAGCTCCAGATAACGTGCACGTTCGGCCGCTGGCACTTCGCGCCAGCTGACGAAGCGTGCCTGGGCAGCCTCGATCGCGCGGCGAGTTTCAGCCCCTTGTAGAGCCGGGACCCGGGCGATCACGCTGCCGTCAGCCGGGTTGGTCACGTCGATGGTGGCGCCATCATCGGCCTCGATCCAGGCACCGTTGACATAAGCACGTTCGACAAGCAGGGAAGGGTCACGCAGTTGGTCTTTCAACATGATCAGGGCCTTGAGGGTTCAGACGATGGGCCATTGTAGGAAGCTCCGTTCAGTGGCCGATGCCGAGATGCGGCTGTCCACGGTCATAGATGCTGAAATGCGGCGCGTGACGGCAGGCTGTGCTGGGCTGCCCGATCGGTTGCAATACTGCGTCAGACGCAAAAACGCACTTGCCCGCAATCGCGGGCAAGTGTGTCGTACAGGTCGGGGATGCGTGAGTGACTACTGCTTGTTGCGCCCCGCGACCACCACCAGGATCAGGGACGCCAGAATCAGTATCGAACTGATGGCGGCAATGGTCGGGTCGATCTCGTCTCGCAGCGCCGTGAACATGCGTTTGGTCAGGGTCTGGTTGTCGCCACCGGAGATGAACAAGGCCACCACGGTTTCATCCAGCGAGGTGATGAACGCGAACAGCGTGGCCGAGACGACGCTCGGCTTGATCTGCGGCAGGGTCACGGCCATGAACGCCCGGAAGCGATTCATGCCCAGGCTGCGCGCCACCATTTCCTGCGACATGTCGAAGTTACGCAGACCAGCCAGCAGCGCGATGATCACGTAGGGCAGGGCGAGCATGATATGCGCCAGCACCAGCCCGGTCAGCGTGCTGATCAGGCCGATCCGGGCATAGACGAAGAACACCCCGGCGGCGATCAGAATGATCGGCACCATCATCGGTAGCAGCAGGATGATCTGCAGGGTGCGCACGATCTTCAAGCTGGAATTGTTGATGGCGTAAGCGGCCGCCATGCCGATCGGCAGGCTGATGGCCATGGTGAAAAATGCCGTGATCAGGCTGACCCGGGCTGCCGACATCCATTGCGCGCTGTTGAAGAACGCCTCGTACCAATGGAAGGACCATTGCTTGGGCGGGAATTGCAGGAAGCGCGCTTCGGAAAACGACATCGGCACTACGATCAACACAGGGATGATCAGGTACAGCAGGATCGCCGCGACCACAAGGGTGAACAGCAGGTGTGACAGGCGAAGGTGACGCAGGTTGGCAAGCAGGTTCATTTAGCGCGCCCCCAGAATGCGTTCGATGGGAATGAAGCGATTGATGCCCCAGAAAATCAGGAACACCACGAACAGCAGCACCAGGCCGACTGCGCTGGCCGCGCCCCAGGCGTGATACAGCTCGACGTTGCGTTGCACCAGCATCGATACCAGGATCGTGCGGCCGCCACCGAGCAGTTCAGGGGTGATGAAGAAGCCCAGGCAGATGACGAACACCAGGATCGAACCGGCCATGATCCCGGGCGCAGCCATTGGCAGGAATACGCGGCGGAAGGTGTAGAAGGGCTTGGCGCCGAGGCTCTCCGAGGCTTGCATGAGGTCCTGGGGGATCTTCTTCATCACCGAGTAGAGCGGCAGGACCATGAAGGGCAGCATCACGTGCAGGGTGCCGATCACCGTGCCGGTGGTGTTGTGCATCAGTGTCAGCGGCTGGTCGATGATGCCCAGGTCCATCAGCGTCTGGTTGACCAGCCCCCGGCGTTGCAACAACACCAGCCAGGCATAGGCACGCACCAGCACGCTGGTCCAGAACGGCAGGATCACGCAGATCAGAATCAGGTTGGCCCAGAAGCCCTGCAGGCGCGAGGCAGCGTAGGCGATCGGAAAGCCCATCAGGATAGACAGCACCGTGACCAGAAAGCTGATCTTGAAGGTGAGGGCGAAGGTGTCCCAGTAAATGGCTTCCTGGAAAATCCGGATGTAGTTGGCCAGGGAAAACCCTTCCTCGGTCTGTACCGACTGAAAGGCCAGCCAGCACAGCGGCATGATCAGCAGCACCACCACCATGACCAACGCAGGGGTGAGCAGCAACAGCATGGAGGTGTGTTCCCTGCGTTCTTCACGAGCCAGGGCATCTTCGCTGGTCAGCGGCGGCTGGTGCTGCTGGTCGCTGGAGCCAGGTATCGATTTGGCGAGGTAGGTATTGGACATGAAGACCTCTCGTCATTGCGCAGGGCTGGAGGGAATCCAGCACCGGCGTGTAGCGCCGGCGGTGGCAATCGTCCTCGCGGACTGCAAGGTGCGGTGCTCGGATAGTGTCATGTGAAGAACTCCCAATGGTGGGCAGGTACTTGAGGCGGTGGCGAACTGTCTGCACAGGTCACTCTGCGGGACCCTCAGGCCTAATGTACCGGGATGCCAACGAATGAAGCGGGTGGAATTGGCCGGTGCCGAAGTGCTTTATGTCGAAATCGGCGAGGCGGACGGCATGTCCTGCGCCGAGGCGTCTGGCCTGCGGCGCAGCGACAGTCGGAGATCACTTTTTCTGGACGAAGGCCAGCCAGCGTTCTTCGGCCTTGACCCCGGCTTCCGAAGCCCACCATTGAGCGGAGAGCAGGGCCTGGCGGGAAATGTTACCGGGAGAGGACGGCAATCTAGCCTCGCGATCGGCCGGTATCACGCCAGTCTTGAATGCCTCGGGGTTGAGCGGGCCATAATCGATGATCATCGGCAGCGCGGCCTGGAGCTTGGCGTCGATGGCTTCGTTGACGAACTTCATCGCCGCCACCTTGTGCGGGGTACCCTTGAGAACGCACAGTGAGTTGGTTTCCAGCACGCCCTGGTTGTAATCGAACGCCACGGGCGCTCCGGCTTCCTGCACGGCGGTGATACGGCCGTTCCAGGCCTGGATCATGTCCACTTCGCCGTCGCTGATCAATTGCGCCGACTGCCCGCCGGATGTCCACCAGGTAGCGATGTCGGGCTTGATCTGCTCGAGCTTCTTGAAGGCGCGTTCCACGTCCAGCGGGTAGAGCTTGTCCATCGGGACGCCGTCCGCCAGCAAGGCGATTTCCAGGGTCGGGCGCGGCAAGTTACGCAGGGACCGTTGGCCTGGATACTTCGGGGTGTCCCAGAAATCGGCCCAGGTCCTGGGCACGTCCTCGCCTTTGAAGGCGTCCGTGCGATACGCCAGCACCGTGGAGTAGCTGATATAGCCGACGCTGTATTCATCCTTGAGGCTGTCGGGTAGTTGCGCGGCGTTTGGAATCAGCGACAGGTCGAGTTTCTCGAACAGGCCCTCGGCTTCGCCCCGGATACAGTCACCGGTGGGCAGGTCGACCACATCCCACGTGACCTTGCCGCTCTCGACCTGGGTCTTGATGATCGGGTAGGCCTTTGGCGAACTGTCTTGCTTGAGCGTCAGGCCGAGTTTTTTGGCCGCAGGCTCGAGGATAGCCTTGCTCTGGGCTTCTTGATAGGCGCCGCCCTGGGAGACGAATGTGATGTCCTCGGCCATGGCCTGCGTGGCGCCACCGATGAACAGGGCGAGGCTTGCGAGTTTGAAGGCTGAAATACGCAACGTGCTCATGGAGAGACTCCGGATGGTTGGCAGATTTCTTGGGCGAGCTGTAGGTTTTGTTGTCGGTCGCTCTGCGGGACCATGGCGATCTAATGTACCGGCATGTCCCTGAACGAAGCAGCTTCAATTCTGCTGGTGAAAAGCTGTTTATTGCGAAATTCGGAGGGGTTACGGTATTTCGTGCGTCGGGGGAAGGCTGGCGTGCTGCGAGGGCGTACCGAAAGGCTATGCAGTTCTACTTGAATTATGCGAAATGCCAATATAGATCAAAACGGTAGATGCATTAAGCTGATCTTCAAGGCCCGGAGCGGCCCCATTCCAGCCTCATTATCAGTAGTGTGCTGGCAGTACCAGCGGGGCCATGCCATTCGACCTGGTCCTTTATCTCGTCGAACCCCTCTAACCTCGGTAGGTCTATTTCAGTAATACCCCCTGGATTCGATTCTATGACCCCGCACCAGAGCCTTGTCTTGTTCGCCCGAAGTGGTTACGCCGCCCGAGGCGCGCTTTATCTCATTATTGGTATTTTCGCTCTACTTGCGGCTCTCGATTCGAGCAAGCCAAAAGACAGTCATAAAAGCCTGGAAGCACTGTTAAGCCAGCCATTTGGTCATGTCCTGGTCGGATTGATGGTAGCGGGTCTGCTTGCCTTCGCTGCTTGGCGGGTGTTGCAGGCCCTGCGCGACGTTGATAACCACGGGACAAAGTTGAAAGGGCTGATGATCCGGGCAGGCTTACTGGCAGGGGGCATGGTCAACGGCGCGCTGGCTTTGTTTGCCTTGGGCCTGCTGATCAGCGGCATCAGAAGCTCGGGTGATTCGGGGAATGGGAAAACCCGGGATCTGCTGGCACATCTGTTGTCCTGGGAACACTCGAACCTGCTGGTATATGTCGTCGCACTCGTACCCCTCGGCGTAGGCATTGTTCACATCATCAAGGGTTGGAGAGCGACATTCGAGCGATACTTCGAAGCCGACGAGGAGGTCATGCGGTACGTTCGCCCGGTGTCCAGGTTCGGTCTGATCGCCCGCGGTGTCGTCCTTATCGAGATAGCGCTACTGCTGATGATCAGCGGCTCCATCTACAAAGCCATGGACCCGCCAGGCATGAAAGAGGCGCTCGACGCGCTGCAGAACCTGCCGGCCGGCGGTTTGATTCTGTTGGTGATAGCCTTGGGAATGATCGCGTTTTCGATCTACAGCTTTTCGGAAGCGGCCTGGCGCAGGATCAACATGGATGTGCCTGGGGTAACCAGGGGAGAGGCATGATCTGCCAGCCAACCCAGAGGACCTTGCCAGGCACAACTGTCTTCGCTATTTAATTCAGAAGCCTTCCAGGACAAGCTTGCCTTTGGCCTTGCCGCTTTCGATCAGGGCATGTGCACGTTTCAGATTGCTCGCGCTGATAGTGCCGAAGTGCTCGCCCAGGGTGGTCTTGATCACGCCTTCGTCGATCAGGTCGGAGATCCTCTCCAGCAGCTGGTGCTGCTTGATCATGTCCTCGGTGTGGTAAAGCGAGCGAGTGAACATCAGCTCCCAGTGCACCGATAGCGATTTGCGCTTGAGCGGCATGATGTCCAGGTGTTCGGGATCATCGATCAATGCGAGTTTGCCCTGCGGGCGCAGCACCTCGACGATCTGCGGCAGGTAGGTGCCGGTGTGCGTCAGGCTGACGACGTAATCCACCGATTCGAATGTCAGCTGTTCCAGCTGGGGCGAGAAGGGTGCCGTATGGTCGATGACGTGGTGGGCACCCAGTTCACTCACCCATGCCTGGGTTTCCGGCCGGGAAGCAGTACCGATCACGGTAAGCTGAGTGAGCTTGCGGGCAAGCTGCACGAGGATCGAACCCACACCGCCGCCTGCGCCAATGACTAGCAGACGCTGCCCGAGCCCGCCGTTTTCCTGCACGCCAAGACGGTCGAACAGCAACTCCCAGGCAGTGATGGACGTCAGCGGCAACGCAGCGGCGCTGGCATTGTCCAGCGTGCCGGGCTTGTGACCGACGATACGCTCGTCAACCAGGTGAAACTCGCTGTAGCTGCCCGGCCGATCGATGGCGCCGGCATAAAACACTTCATCACCCGCCTTGAACAGCGACACGTCGCTGCCGATCCCACGCACGATGCCGACCGTGTCCCAGCCCAGCACTTGCGGTTGCTCGCTGGTGCTGCGCGCCCGTACCTTCGTATCCACCGGATTGACTGCGATGGCCTTCACTTCGACCAGCAAGTCCCTGGCGCCGGGTGTTGGCTTGGGCAGGTCGAGCTCGAACAATGAATGCGTGTCCTCGATTGGCAAACCGGGAGTATCGAAAACGATGGCTTTCATGGATGGGGTCCTTGAACGGTGGGAAGTGGTAGCAGGGTATTCGTGCGGGGCTTCTTTGGAAAGGAGCCAGGTGGTGCTGACGGTCATGACGGCGCGGTCAGTACCTGTCCTAACCTTTCGAGGAACACCTTTACCCTGTGCGGCACTTGCTGCCTGGTTGGGAGTAGCGCGGTGATCGATAAATGCTCCGGAGCGGCGTCGTTCAACTTGATTTCCTGCAGGCTTCCGTCCGCCAGGTCGGTGCGGACATCCCAGAACGAGAGCATCACAACACCTAAGCCTAACTTGGCTGCCGACCTGACTGCCTCCACGCTGTTGGCACTGAATGCGGCATTGGCTTTCAAAGAGCAGCCTTCTCCATCCTTGATCAGCGGCCAGTACGGCATTGCGTGCAAAGCGATGCAGTCGTGAGCCTTCAAATCTTCCAGGGTGCCAGGTATGCCTTTACGTAGGAGGTAGGAGGGGCTTGCACAGATGACGCGAGGATTCAGAGCCAAGTGACGGGCGATCAACGCAGAGTCGCGTAGAGCGGCGATTCGAATGGCTACGTCGATTCCAAGGCCGACAATATCCACGATGCTGTCCGATAAGGTCAGGTCAATCTCTAAAGCGGGATTTTCCTTCAATAGGTCCGGGATCATGGGGAGGATCACCGTCTGGCCGAAGAGCGTCGGGGCAGTCACTTTGAGCACGCCGCTAGCGGCTCCGGCGCCTGTGAGAATCGCTGCCCGTGCTGCTTCATCCGCATCAAGCATGGTCTGTGCGTAGGGAAGATAGACCTCGCCTTCAGCGGTGAGCGCTACAGACCGAGTGGTTCTGTGAACGAGCCTGACACCGAGTTCTTCTTCCAGCGCAGCTAACCGTCGGGAAATGGTCATTGGCAAAACGCCCAACCGTCGTGCAGCCCCCGATAAGCTGACGCTTGCGGCAATGGCTACAAAGGCTTCGATTTCAGCGATTTGCATCTTCATATCTCATATCGTTAAAGCGCCTTATCGAAAAGCGGGCTTCTGCTACCCCTGGGATAGGGATACATTGCCTGCTAAGCAAGGTTTCATCATGACTTAGGTGTTTACAAGATGACCATCAACAAGCAGCAGATTCTAACTCCTTTTGATATTGGCCGGGTTAGCCTGAAGAACAGATTCGCCGTAGCACCGATGACCCGCGTCAGTGCAAGCGAAGAGGGGCTCGCCACGCAGCGCCAGGTGGATTATTACGAGCGGTTCGCGAAAGGCGGCTTTGGCCTCACCATCACCGAAGGCATTTATATCGACCAGAAGTTTTCCCAGGGCTACCTGTTCCAGCCGGGTATCACTGATCTGGAGCAAGCCCAGGCATGGCGGGCAGTGACCAGCGCAGTCCATAAGCATGAAGGCAAGATCTTCGCTCAGCTTATGCATGCTGGTGCCCTCAGCCAAGGCAACCGTTTCTCACAAGTCACTACCGGCCCATCGGCAGTTCTCCCGAAGGGTGAGCAGATGGGTTTCTACTACGGTAACGGCCAGTACGCGGTTCCTGAAACAATGTCTGAGGAAGATATCGCGGACGCCATTGATGGCTTCGCGAAGTCGGCTCAGCGAGCTTTGGAAGTTTCCGGTTTCGATGGTATCGAGATCCACGGTGCCAACGGCTACTTGCTTGACCAGTTCCTGACGGCTGTCTCTAACCAGCGGACTGACAAATGGGGCGGTGATGTACAACACCGTGTCCGTCTGATCCTGGAAGTCTATAAGGCCGTGCGTAATGCCGTGGGCAACGCTACCGTGGGGGTTCGTATTTCCCAAGGCAAGGTCAACGACTTCTTCCACAAGTGGGCAGAAGGCGAAGCCGCTGCAGAAGTCGTGTTCGGCTCGTTGGCGGACGCAGGCGTCGATTTCATTCACGTAACCGAATTCGAAGCCTGGAAGCCGGCATTTGCGGAAGGTGGGGACAGCTTCGTCAAGTTGGCGCGTCGACATGCCCCTGATCAGGCGATCATTACCAATGGTGGCCTGCATCAAGTTGAACACATTGAGGATGTTCTCCAAGCGGGTGCAGATATCATCGCATTGGGCAAAGGTGCCCTGGCGAATCCTGATTTCCCCAATCGCTTCGCGAGTGGTAAATCCTTGGTCGATTTCGATCCCTCGATCCTTGGCCCTGTTGCCGACATCAAAGACAGTGAGCTGGGCTGAGGTTTTAGCCAGCTGATGGTGCGGTGGGAGCTATGACCAGATTATGGATTTGGCTAGTGTGCAACGGGCTGCGGTAAGCACTGCAGTGACACTGTGGCTGGAGCTGAATCTGATCTCTCTGCTCAAGCGAACCCTCGCACTGCATAGTCGGTCAGGATGTTTACCCAGTCCCACTCAAAGAGAGACCGATGATGCGCATTTTTACCCTAGGGTATTTGTTCAATGGCGTGCCGCGCAGCCACAAGCTTGAGCTGAAGGAGGATAAGCTCGCTGTGCATCAGGCTGCTCTGCACCTGATCATGCTTCATTACGGGGATAGCGAAAACAGTCTCGTCATGCCTGCCGCTGATGCGACTTCGACAGAGATTCTGGAGCAGGCCGAGCGGCTTGGACTGACCCAGGTCAGGGTCGCTGAAAGCTTTGGGTAAACTCGGGCTCAAGTACGTCACCAGCATCCGCGACCCAGACCGCAGCGCTTCGCTGTCGGGTTGCGTATGATTAGCGGTAAGCGCGGTGCCACGTTATGCGGGTTGGTGGCGATCGCAATGTGGAGCATGTCGATTGCCCTGATCAGGAGCATAACGTCGACATTCGGCCCGGCAGGAGGGGCCGCGTTGATCTACACGCTGGGCACACTGCTGTTACTTATCCTGCTCGGCAAACCTCGGTTGAGAACGTCTTCCTGGCGCTACCTGGTGACCGGCGGGGCCTTGTTTGTCACCTACGATGTCTGTATGTCACTATCAGCGTGACCAGTGCCTGATTGGCGTGCAACGCCTCCTGGCTGAAGCGCGGCACGATGCTGCGGAAGTCATCGCTGCCAAATGACCGATCGGCCGACACGGCCCCGGTGAGGAAACCTTTGCCCAACGGGCTGAAGGGCACCAGGCCGATGCCCAGTTCTTTCAGGGTTGGCAGGATTTCCTGTTCCGGCGCGCGCCACCACAGCGAGTATTCACTTTGCAAAGCGGTGACAGGCTGAACCGCGTGGGCCCGCCTGAGAGTCTGAGCACCGGCTTCGGACAGGCCGAAGTGCTTGACCTTACCCTCCCAGATCAGCTCTTTGACCACTCCAGCGACCTCTTCGATGGGGACGTTGGGGTCGACGCGGTGCTGGTAGAGCAAGTCGATGACATCTGTTTTGAGCCGACGCAGCGATCCTTCCACAGCGACGCGGATGTGTTCAGGACGACTGTTGAGGATCTGCTGTTTGTTGTCTGAGCCGAAGGTAAATCCGAACTTGGTGGCGATCACCACTTGGTCACGAACCGGCGCGAGCGCTTCGCCCAGGACTTGCTCATTGACGTAAGGGCCGTATACCTCTGCGGTATCGAAAAAGGTGACGCCCTGTTCGACAGCAGCGCGGATCAGCGCTACCGCCTGTTGCGTGTCGGTGGCCGGGCCATAACCGTGGCTAAGCCCCATGCAGCCCAAGCCCAAGGCCGATACCTCGAGCCCGCTGCCCAGTGTGCGCTTTTGCATTTTTCAGATCTCCCGCTTTGGCTGGTAGCCTTGAGCGATTTGAGTCTCACAGATTTACGGCACTGCCGGTTGAGCAGGCTGCATGCGTTGTGAAAACAGTAGGCCACTCAGCAAGGCAAGACTAGACAGGTAAATCGGCAAAGAGTCATGAAGGGTATTCATCAGAGGTGCACTGGAATGCGTTAATGCAGCGAGAACAGCTGTGTTGGTGAAAATTGATGATTGGCGCTCTTCGCTGCATCACTGACTCAAAGGAATGAACACCCCGCTGGGGTCTCCGAGGTCCTTGTCTGCATTCGCACCCAAGGCTTGCAACTCCTGAACCAGAGCATCTGAAGAAACAGTGAACGACCAGTTTGTTGCTTCGGTGCTGGAACAAGGATCTGCTGCCAGCAATGTCTTCAGTCTGACAGTGTCCGGTAGCCACGCCATGAACCCATCGCCTTTCAGCGCGGTATGGGCGATGCCCAGCTGGGCGCATATCCAGACTTTTCGAGCGGCATCTGCACGGTCGGCAGCCCGAGATGCTTCCACCAGCCGCGCTGTTTCAGCGTCGAGTCGTCCGTCCTTGCAGATCAGCTCCGGACCGCGTTCCCACACTTCTGAGGGGCAATCCTTCAGCCTGCTGTCCAGTACAACATGTGGGTTGATCTCGGCTGGATAGATACGGCAGACCAAAGGTCTGCGTTCGTAAATCCCGCAGGAATTGTCATTTCGCAAGAACTGACAGCGATCAGGATTAAAGGCAGCGAAAGTGGCAGTGACATAGGCTTGTGTGTGACCAGCATTCACCAGATGAGAGCGTTTGGACGAATGTTGGAACTGGGCGGGGGCTACACCGTAACCGCTGCGAAGAAATCCTTCGGTCAGGATGATGATCTGACCGCCTTCGTTGACCCATCGTATGGATTCCTCAAGCGTAAGGGGGACATGATGACCGTGACAGCATCCTCCGCAGCCGTTGCAGGAGAAATGCAAGGGCATGTTAATTCTGTTGGTACGTACACTGTCGGGGGCTGTGGCGCGGTCAATAGCAGCAGACATAGTTCAGTCTCAAGCTGAAAAGTTTGTTGGGAAATGATGAGATTTTACCGGTTGCTGTTGCAGTGGATTAAGTGAAATTTAGCATACGGTCATGAGCGTTGCTCATGTATCGGTTGGGCTATCATCTAACACTTTACGAGGTTTTATAAGGGAGGTCATGTTACTGGTGAGGGTTACTCATCATGGCATGCTGTATTAACCATCTAATAAATTCCAATGGGTCAGCTAAGATAGCGGGTGTCTTCGTCAGTGAAGGGCATAGTGTTGAGGTGTGATTAGATTTGTTGCATTTTGTTTCTTTCGTCCCATGCGTGTGATAAAAAATGGAGTAAGCGAAATGGCAGGATTAAGAACTAATTTTATTTCACTGGCCTTGGTGGTAGGCGCCTCATTCTCGGGGTCGGTGATTGCTGCCACGCAAGAGCAGGTGGAGGAGAGGGGGAGCAAACCCGTTGTGCTGGTTGTGGGCGCCAGTGGCACCATCGGCCAACCCGCTGTAGAGGAGTCATACAGAAATGGGTATGAGACCAGGGCGCTGGTGCGCGACCCCGATCAAGCGCGTCTTTTTCCCAAAGGTGTGAAAGTCGTCGTTGGCGATTTGACTCGCCCAGAGACACTCCATGAAGCGGTAGCCGGGGTTACTGGCATCATCTTCACGCATGGTATCCGCGGCAATGACCCTGAGGGTGCCGAAGCGGTCAACTACGGTGCAGTGCGCAATGTTTTGAGCGTGTTGAAACAGCCCGCTCGGATTGCCTTGATGACTACTGTCGGCGTTACCAAGCCCACTGTCGGGCATGACTGGAAGCGCCGCGGAGAACGGCTTGTTCGCGCGAGTGGCCTGCCGTACACCATTATACGTCCCGGCTGGTTTGACTATAACGGGGCCAATGAGCACCGTCTCGTGTTACGCCAGGGTGACGAGCACTGGTCCGGTTCTCCGTCTGATGGTGTGATTGCGCGCTCGCAAATCGCTCAGGTTCTGGTCGCGTCTTTGACGTCCGCTGAGGCGAATCGCAAAACCTTCGAATTGGTGGCCGAGCAGGGCGCAGCCCAAGCAGATCTTGCTCCGCTCTTTGCTGCGCTTCCGGCGGATCCTGCTGACAGTTACGATGCTATTGGCGATAGGAACAACTTGCCGCTTTCGCAAGAGCCAGCGTCAGTTGCCAGGGAGTTGGAGGCCATGCGTGGACGCTTTGCTGATTGAAGACTGATAAATGAATTGTGTCGCCGACATTTCCTCTGCTCGCTCAGGTATATCAAGCTCGGCGCGTCGTTGATGCGGCGGCTTGAATTTTCCTTTTTCAGCGCGCCATGAATTTAAAAATCATTCAGCAAAGATCGGGTTTGTAGCTCGGCTGCTTGCTCGGAAGGCTACAGATGGGCTTCCTGCTGGGCGCACGCAGCGCAAGTGGGAACAGCAACAGCAAATGCGAGTTTCATGAACTGTGCTCATTGATCTATGCGGATTCCAGCGTCTAATCGAAGCATCACCTGACTGATATATTACAACCCTCCCTGAACTCCTCGAACCTCATGCCTGCCTGTTGCCCACATTGCTACAGGGCATGCGCTGTTATCTGTCATACCTGAAAAGAGGCCGGGCACTATGAACCCGCTTTCCCGTAGTCAATGGGGGATTCTCCTCGTCATCCTGTGCAGCTACCTGATGATTGTGTTGGATACCTCCGTCGTCATTACTGCACTTCCGAACATCCGGCAGACATTTGCCATGAGTACCGCCAGCCTGTCCTGGGTTCAGAATGCCTACACCTTGGCGTTTGGTGGCTTCCTTCTGCTGGGCGCTCGAGCAGGCGACATGCTGGGGCGGCGGCGTATGTTCATCAGCGGCTTAGGCATTTTCATGGTCGCTTCGTTGTTGGTCGCCCTGGCGCAAGAGCAACTGTTGCTTATCACTGCAAGGGCGCTTCAAGGCGTGGGTGCTGCCATTCTCGCGCCTTCCTCATTGGCACTGCTGCTGGTCAACTTCGAAGGTAATCAGCGCACGCGCGCCATCGCTTGGTATGGCGCGACGGCAGGTGTGGGCTCAAGCATAGGTTTGCTGATTGGGGGCCTCCTTACCGAATGGGCATCATGGCGCATCGGCTTCCTGATCAATGTTCCAATAGGGCTGGTGTTGGTGCTAGGGACGCTGCGGGCCGTGCGGGAGACATCTGTGAACACCAGCACACTGGACGTGGCCGGTGCGCTGTTGTCGACGGCCGGTATGACCTGCCTGGTATTGGGCATAGTCCGGGCAGCAACAACCGGGTGGGGCGACCAAGCGACGGTCATCGCGCTCTTGGCGGGTGGTGCCATGCTGTTACTGTTCGGCTTCCACGAGGCGCGGATAGGCGATCCGATTCTGCCGCTGCGGCTTTTTCAACATCGGGTACGGGCCGGAGCGTATGGCGCTCGGTTATTGTTCCTGGGCGCAATGATGAGCTTCTATTTTTTCACTACTCAGTACCTGCAGGAAGTACTCGGCTTTACCGCGAGCGAGGCGGGATTGGCTTTCCTCCCGACCACCTTGGCAAACCTTGCAGCCGCATTGGCGATACCTCGACTTACCCGTCTGTTCGGTAACGCCGCGTTATTGGCCAGCGCCGTCGCACTGGGTGTTGTCGGTATGATCTGGCTGTCGGGCATCTCTGCTGATACCCAGTATGCTGCACTGTTGCTGCCATTGGTCTTGATCGGCTTGAGCCAGGGGGCGAGCCTGAGCCCCCTGACCGCAGCGGCAATGACGGACGTGGAAGGTCGGGATGCGGGCGCTGCATCGGGTTTGGTCAACGTGAGCCATCAGCTCGGTGGGACTTTAGGGCTGAGCGTTTTGACCGTGGCGTACAGTTACGGTGCCCAGTCATCGGACGCCCTGATGAGGATCTCAAACGGAATTTCTGCTGCCTACAGCTGGAGTGCAGTGATGCTGGTCATGGCGTTGATGATGGTGCTCGCCCTTATCATGCGCCAAGGCCCTGAGCCATCATCTGCCTTGGAGGAACAACCCTGATGTGCTCGTCATCCGCAATGAGTTCAGCTGACAACGGCCTCCAGCTCAGGTTTATCCGTGCGACGGTGGCAGGCGATCGAGAAACTTGTCCAAGGTGATAGGGTACTCCCGTACCCGCACCCCTGTGGCGTTGTAGACGCCATTGGCGATTGCTGCCGCCACACCGGAAATGCCAAGCTCACCCACCCCTTTGGCTTTCATTGGCGATGAATAAGCATCCACTTCATCGATGAAGGCTTGTGCGTGCAGCGGCGAGGTCGAAGCGCCCATCGGATCTTACGTAATCAACCTGGATGAGCTGCGCGGCTTATCGAGCTTGCTCGAATGTTTCGGCTACCACCAGCGCGATAGCTTGATGTTAATGGTCGATCTCAGGGGCTTTCCACGTTGTTCGTACGCCACGTCCAGCCTCGCACAGGAAATTGCTTCTACAGGACCACTTCCAAGCGGTTCACAAGGACAGATCTTGGGCCTGGAGAACCGGAAAGGGGCAGAGTAGTGGCTGCTCTGGGTTCACCAACGTCAGCAAGTAGGCCTGCTACAGCAAATGCACAGGTAAAGTCCGCCTTGACGGCGATGGACCTTGTTCGGCTCCATCAACGGCAGGCGGATACATACGGTTTGCGCGGATTACTTGACCAGGGGCACGCCACTGAGCTTCTGCAACTCGTCGAACTCGATGTCAGCGCAAATCTCTACTACTTTCAGCCCATCGGACGTCACTTCCAGTACGGCCAGGTCGGTGTAGATACGGCTGACGCAACCGATGCCGGTCAGGGGGTAAGTGCACTCGGGCACGAGCTTGCTTTCGCCGGACTTGGTCAGGTGGTCCATCATCACGAAGACCTGGCGGGCGCCGGTGGCGAGGTCCATCGCGCCGCCTACGGCCGGGATCGAACCTTCGGCGCCGGTATGCCAGTTGGCCAGGTCCCCCTTGGCCGACACCTGGAAGGCGCCGAGTACGGCGATGTCCAGGTGACCGCCACGCATCATCGAGAAGGAGTCGGCGTGATGAAAGAAGGCACCACCGGTGAGCAGGGTCACATGCTGCTTGCCGGCGTTGATCAGGTCATCGTCTTCCTCGCCCGGAGCGGGGCTTGGGCCCATGCCTAGCAGGCCGTTCTCGCTGTGCAGAAACACTTCCTTGTCGCCCAGGTAATTGGCCACCAGGGTCGGTGCGCCGATGCCCAGGTTTACATATGCGCCTTCCTGGATGTCTGCAGCCACGCGCTGGGCCATCTGGGTGCGGGAGAGCTTTTTGGTGATGGTCATGGCAGGCCTCAGACAGCTTTGGCGATCGAAGAAGCAGCAGCGCCGGTCACGGCGACCACGCGCTGCACGAAGATGCCCGGGGTGATGATGTGTTCCGGGTCCAGTTCACCGAGTTCGACGATCTGGTCGACCTGGGCGATAGCGGTCTTGGCAGCCATGGCCATGATCGGGCCGAAGTTGCGGGCCGCCTTGCGGTAGATCAGGTTGCCCCAGCGGTCACCCTTGTGCGCCTTGATCAGCGCGAAGTCGGCGTGCAGCGGCATTTCCAGGACATACTGGCGGCCGTCGATCTCACGGGTTTCCTTGCCTTCGGACAGAAGAGTGCCATAGCCGGTCGGCGAGAAGAACGCACCGATGCCCGAGCCCGCTGCGCGGATACGCTCGGCCAGGTTGCCTTGCGGTACCACTTCCAGCTCGATCTTGCCTGCCCGGTACAGTTCGTCGAACACGTAGGAGTCGGATTGTCGCGGGAAGGAGCAGACCACCTTGCGCACGCTGCCCGCCTTCAGCAGGGCTGCCAGGCCGACCTCGCCGTTTCCGGCGTTGTTGCTGATGATGGTCAGGTCGCGGGTACCGGTGGCGATCAGAGCATCGATCAGCTCAGACGGCATGCCGGCAGTGCCGAAGCCACCGACCATGATGGTCGAACCGTCGGTGATCCCTTCCACCGCGCTGGCGATGGACTCAAACGTTTTATTGATCAAAGCGAGCTCCTGGCTTTTCCTGGAGTATGAATTGTCGACCTGGCGACGCGTTCCGAAGCGATGGCCAATCAGCACATAGGAAATGTTGCTGACTGCGTGATAGCGTGCCGCAATATCGGGCACAAGTAGAGAGATCTGAGCGGATTTTGTGCGATTATCGAACCGTTGTGCGATGTGCGAGCATTGATTTTAACGTTTTGTCCCGTTCGGGCCAAAGCCAGAATGCCTTCATCGTGATCAAGCCTGCCCCCTGGAACGGAAGCTTGGAGGCAGGATTGACCCGGTGCGCGTCAAGCCCCGTCCTTCAGGGCGGAGAAGGAAAGCGCGGACGCCGAAGGCGTCCTTTGCTGCGGTGAAAATGAATGCGGCGTTTGCTGCTGCTCGATGTATTGGCGGATGATTTCAGCCAGTGGAGAGACGGTGCAGCCAGGCCGCTCGATGAAGCAGGAACCCGCCGAAGCGACTACGCGACAATCCTCGAGTAGCACCGTAGGAATCCCCTGCCTTTAGGCGGGGGAGGATGTCAATTCTGTAATCGCGTTCATGGCTTAGTCCCTACCAGGGTTTTCAGGATATAGCGCCAGGCACAGCAGGCTGATTACGCCACCTGCGAGCAGGTAAAGCGCCGGCGCCAGCGGGGTTTCAAGTGCGCCGGTCAGCCATGTGGCGATCAAAGGGGAGAAACCACCGAACAGCGTGACGCCGAAGCTGTAGCTCACCGCCGTACCCAATGCACGGGACCGTTTGGGAAAGGCCTCCATGATCAACGCGAAGAACGCACCGGAGCCTATGCAGGCAGGCAGCACGAGAATGGCGATAACCAACATTGCCAGGAACAGGTTGGTGCTCAGGCTAAGTATGTACAGGGCTGGGCCCGCAAGTACTACTGGCAGGGCAATGGTCCAGACCAGCAGTTTCTTGCGCAGAACATGGCGATCGGCAAATCGCCCCGCCAAGGGGGTGATCACCGCCAGGCATGCGCTGGCAACGCACGCGACAGCGAGGGCGCTGCGCTGTGGGTAGCCGAGCGAGGAAGTCAGATAAGCGGGCATGTAGAAAATGAACAGGTAGATGCTGATGGTCGCACTCGCCATGAGGCCAATGGCGAGCAGCGTGTGCCGGAGGTCGAAATGATCACGCCAGTGCCCTTGGCTGACTTCTGATTGGGCTTCATGCGTTTCAGGCAAGCAGCGGCGGATGTACCAACCGACAGGCCCGATGAGCAGACCCAGCATGAACGGGATTCGCCAGCCCCAGTGCTCGAGATCCTCTGCGGTCAATAGCGTGCTCAGTAGAAGCCCCGCGCCAGCGCCTACCAGAGCGGCATATCCCTGGCTGGCCGCCTGCCAACTGACACTGTGACAGCGATTGGCCGTAGTGCTGGATTCCATGAGGAATACCGACGCGGTACCAATTTCTCCGCCTGCGGAGAACCCTTGCGTCAATCGGCCAACGATGAGTATCACGGTACCCAGCACGCCAATCTGATGATACGTCGGCGCAAACGCGATCATCGCTGTGCCCAAGGTCATCAGCCCGATGGTCAGGCTGAGCGCCGCCTTGCGGCCATGCCGATCGGCGAACCGGCCAATAACCACCGCCCCAACCGGGCGCATGAGGAAGCCCACGCCAAATGTCGTCAGAGACAACAGTAGCGAAGCCATCTCTGACTGCGCGGGGAAGAAATTTCTAGCGATCACCACGGCAAAAAAGCTGTAGATGGTGAAGTCGTACATTTCCAGGGCGTTGCCCAGGGCGCACGCAACAGTGGCCTTTCTTGACGCTGACCGGGCGTTGGCGGGGTCGCATATGATAGCGGATGCTTGGAGAGTGGACATCAGGGTGGTCCCGTCTTGTTATGGTGTCACCCGACTATCATTTAATTTCTACTGCGCAGCACTTACGCTTTTAGGTGCGACTTAACCAATGGTTAATCACTGCAGGATTGACCCTTGGAAAGTGCACTGAAACCGCGCCCATTCGTTCGATAACCGACCACGTGCACCTTGGACGAACCGCTATAACCGGTATTTCACAGTGATCGTGAGCACGGTTCCATCATCGGCACACTTCACCGACCTGCATATCCTTGATGTTCTCAGCTTCCAGTTGCAGGCGCCGCTAGCTCTCCATTGATGACTGAGCATGGCGAATCACGCGCTTCCCTTCATCAGTGAGGGTCATGCCTTTGTGCGAACGTTGCATGAGCGAGAGTCCAAGCTCACTCTCCAGTTCCTTGATCGAGCGGCTCAAGGCAGGTTGCGTCACGTGTAGCGCTTGTGAGGCTTCGCTAAGGCTGCCGGTTTGATGAACAGCGACCAATGCTCTGATTTGGTGAAATTTCACGTGCAGTCGGGTCCTTACGCGGGCGTGGTTAGCGAGCCTGTATCGGTATCTCCAGGCGCTGACATGCTCAAGGATTTATCTGCGTCTATCAAGAGCGTCGCTGCGCAAGTGCGGGTGGTTACCCCGGGCAGTAGCGGGCCATCAAAGGGACGACGGTGTGCTCGGCCGTGCGGCAAAAAGGCTCAGCAACTCATCAACCAAGCAACGGATCTTGGGGCGTAAATGATTGCTCTTGGACCACAGGGCGTGAACTTCGACAGGTTCCGGCTCATAGTCCTGCAGCACCGGCACGAGTGCACCTTTGCCGATCGATTGTTCCAACAGGCAGATGGGCATCTGGCAGATCCCCAATCCCGCAACTGCCGCCGCGATCATGGCCTCGGCATCATCGAACTGGTACGTAGCGGGCGGCGAATACTTCATCGGCTGGCCATTCTGAGTCATCTTCCACGGCAACAAGCCGCCACGACGATAGCCAACGATGGCGCGATGAACCGCCATGTCCTCAAGTGTCTTGGGGCAACCGAATTCGTCGAGGTATTCAGGGGACGCACAGGTTACCCAGCGGTGGGAGGTCAAACGCCGCGCGACCAACCCAGGCACGCTGTCGACGCTGCCGAATCGGATGGCCAGGTCGATTCCCTCGTCCGTCAGGTCCACCAATTGATCGCTGAAGGTCAATGTCAGTTGCAACTGCGGGAAGCGACGACTCATGCTCAGCAAGATGGGCAGCACCACTTGTTTGCCGAAAGCCACGGGCATGTCCACCCTCAGCCGGCCTGCAGGAACACCCAGCCGACTGCCAAAGCTGCTTTCGGTTGAACGTATCTCCTCCAGCGCTGAGGACCAGACGGCGAAGTAAGCTTCGCCGTCTGGTGACAGTGACAACTTGCGCGTGGAGCGGTAGAACAAGCTGGTTCCGAGTCGCTCTTCGAGCCGTGCAATGGCTTTGCCTACTGCGGATTTCGAAAGCCCTAGGCGCTCAGCTGCTTCGGTGAAGGTAGCTGAGCGTGCCGTTACGAGAAAGATGTTGATTCCGCTGAACGTGTCGTCAGTCATGCAGACTTACCAGGTAGACGTGAGTGCTACCCGAAAGGATACCCGAGTGCTCGCCGTACAGGGTTGAGCGCAAAGGTTTTGTTCAGCCATTGCGAAAAGTCAGCCAACTCTGGTGCAACGATTTCGTGACCCATGTTGTAGTAGTGCGTTTCGTGAGCAACCTCAAGTGTGCTCAGCCAGGCGTCGGCTTCTTTCGCCCAGCGCTCCGGCAGCACGTTGTCTTCATGGCCGTGGGCAATGAACGCCTGCAGGTGCTTGCGGCGATTCGGTTCGGCGATGATGGGGGCCAGCTCACGCAGCATGCGGCCGCTGAGAATTGCAAAGCCTGCTACCCGCTCAGGCTCGGTAAGGGCGACGCTGGCACTCATGATGCCGCCTTGGCTGAAGCCGGCAATCACAGTCGGCAACGCGGGGAGGGC
This sequence comes from Pseudomonas fluorescens, assembly GCF_902498185.1. GTDB lineage: Bacteria > Pseudomonadota > Gammaproteobacteria > Pseudomonadales > Pseudomonadaceae > Aquipseudomonas > Aquipseudomonas fluorescens_BS. The sequence continues at coordinate 79,334 of NZ_CABVIX010000005.1, forward strand.
GTCAATGAAGCGCAGGAGGAGCTGCCGGCTCGCCTCAGCCTGCGCTTCGTTGTACGAAGGTCCGTCGTTGCTGAAGGTAACCTGGAACCAGGCAAATCCTTGCGGGCTGAGCTGCAACGGACCTCGTAGCAGAATCACTTCCAGCTCTTCTGGGAGCGAGGCGGCCAGGCTTGCCAGATTGGCTTCATTTGAACCTACACCGTGCAGCAGGATCAGCCGCCCTTGGGGTGAGGAGGCGGTGCACGCCTTACGGAAAATCAGACCCGTAGCCGGTTCGCGAGCGGGGTCGCAGAACGTGGTGTCACGCATGGTTGGCATTGCCTCTGTTGAACTGAGTCGGCTCGATGTGCGCTTGGGGTGCCGAGGAAAAGAGATAACTGTCCATCGCCAGCACTCCGTAGGTGATACCGCCTTCCAGGATCCGTGTCTGGTAGGTTTCACCTGCGGCGCCCAAGGCGATGAGCAACGGCAGGAAGTGCTCGTCAGTTGGATGCGCTCGTTCGGCGGCAGGCGCCAGGTGCCGGTAATCCAGGACTTGTGCGGTATCTCCGGCTGTGAGCCTTTGCGCCGTCCAGGCTGCAAATTGTTTGACGTATGCTTCGCCGAGAGTACTCGCGCCCCTGAATTCGTACAGGTTATGGGTCAGGCTGCCCGACGCGACAATCATCACGTTCATGTCGCGCAAGGGCTTCAAGGCCTGGCCCAGTTTCAGCGCGTTATGGGTATCCATGGGCATGGGCATGGACACTTGGATCACTGGCGTGGTGGCTTCGGGCGCTAGGTAAAGCAGCGGTACCCATGCACCGTGATCGAGCCCGCGACGGGTGTCCAGCCGCGCCTTCCACCCCGCATCGCCCAATAGGTCCACGATCTCCTGCGCCAGCACCGGTGCACCTGGTGCGGGATACTGCAGTTCGTACAGCGCATCCGGAAAACCACCGAAATCATGGATGGTCTCTGGGTGGGTGCTCGCGGTGACGCAGACCTCGCCGCGGGTCATCCAGTGCGGGGAGATGACCACAATGGCCTGCGGTTGCGACAGCTCACGACCGAGCTTGGCCAGTTGTTCCCCAGCCTGGCCAGGTTCGATTGCGAACATGGGTGCACCGTGAGACACAAAGAGAACGGGTAATGACGCATTCATGGCATATCCTCGAATAACGTTGCTTTTCCGCTCATTCTATAGGCTTTGAAAATGAGATAAATTGGCATTTATGTGATTGATAGTCTCACTAGGTGAGACTATTGGTGTGGCTTGAAACAAAAAAGCCAAGACCACACGGCCTTGGCTTTTCAGTTCGAAAACGCAGCAGATTTCAGGTGTGCCGCGCAAGCACACGCGCTGAAGTATTGATCTCCGCTTAAGGCGATTTGCCCTATCTAGAGGCGAGCTCAATGAATGCATGTAGATCGACGCTGAATTTCTCCGGGTTTTTGAATGCCAGGAAGTGGTCACCTTGCTCTGCTTTGGTATAGACATGCAGGAGGGCCCCTGGGATCACCTTGCCCATCCATCGCTGGCTTTCCAGCCAGTCACTGTATTCACCCGAGAAGATTGCCGTCGGTACATCGATCTTCGTGCGGATGACATCACGCCAATCATTGGTGGCATGGTCGAAGAGCACGCGCCCGGTGAACGCCATGTCGTCGTCGACGACTGCCTGTAGGAGGTTCATCGCATTGTGATAGTAGGGCGAGTCGAATGCCATGGCGCGCTTAAGGACATGGTTGGCCGAAATCAACTGGTTCGTTGGGGCCATGCTTGTATACGAAGCGATCATGCGTTCAACAGAGGTCGTGAACGCGCCAGCTTCAAGCCGCTCCTGTTCCGACCAGTCCGCATGGCAGTAGATCGAAGGCGCCTGGTCAATAATGCTCAGGGTGCGGATGCCTTTGGTACCAAACAGGTCGATGTAGGCCCACATCACGGAGGCGCCCATCGACCAGCCGCAGAAATCTGCCTGGGCGATGTCCAGGTGCTCGGCGAATTCTTTCACGTCCATCGCGAAGCGGGAGATGCGGGTACCGTAGGCAGCGCGCTGCGAAAGGCCCTGATTACGTACGTCCAGCACATACACGTGATATTGCTTGCTGAGGATGTGCATGAGGTGGAAGTACAACGCGCCGTTGGCTGACCATCCGGGAATGAAGATCAACGGGCTTCCGCTACCGGCTTCCCAGTAGCTCAAGTGGACATTGTCACTGGTGAGAAAGCTGCTGATCGTCAGTGCTTGAAAATCAGCAGGCCGCAGGGGCTGGCCGGCGATTTCGTGGGGAAATTGGAAGTCGTCTCCAAGGAGTGATCGGAGCGACAGCCTGTCGATGGGGAAATTCAAGATACGGTCCTCGCAGGGTCAGATAGAAAGCCGGATCGAGCCATACCGGGTGGCCCCTCTACCGGCGAATAGAGGGGCCTTGCGGTCAAACCAGTTCCAGAACCTCCTGCACCGCTTTACGGGGTTTCTGTGGCCAGTTGGAGGCACCGGGGTAACCGACCGTGACTAACATCACAGGGACGTCATTCGCCGTGAGGCCGAATGCTGTGGAAACCTCGGTGGCATCGAAGCCAATCATCGGCGTCGACGCCAAACCTTGGCCTTGGGCTGCCAGCATCAAGGTCATCGCTGCGAGCGAACCCGAGCGGATGGCCTCGTCACGTTGCAGTTGCAGGTTGCCCTGATACATGCCATTAGCGGCCTGGAGCCACATGTCATAGACCGACTGGTCGATGATGCCGGCATTGCGCGCAGGTTCCAGTGCAGAGGGTAGCGACTCATGGGGGGCGAGTGTGCCGCACACGATGAACGTCACGGCGGCATCCACTACCTTCTGTTGTCCAAAGGCCAAGGGCAGCAACCGGGCTTTTTCTTCTGGGCTTCGCACCGCCAGAAAACGCCAGTTCTGCGAATTGAACGCCGAGGGCGCAAGTGTTGCCAGTTCAACCAGGTTGGCGATCTCTTGGTCAGTCAAACCACGCTCGGTGTCGTACTGGTTGACGGACGTGCGCGACCTGATGGCTTGAGCAATCGACGACATGAAGAACTCCTTGAATAAAACGGTTAACGGCTGAAGCCGTCGCATGGTGTCATGTATACGGCGCCGAACGGGTCGAGGCGTTTGCGGATTTCCGCATCCGGCGTGCCGTAGACGACCAGACCTTTCACTGTGCACAGTTCGAGGAAGCGCGCACCGAAGGGGGCGAAGGTAGTGTCCACATGGCTGACGACTGCATCAGCGTTGTAACGCTCCAGGATATGGACAGTGCTGGTGTCTTCATTGACGCTGTACTCATATACCAGCGTGCCAGGCTCTTGCTTGGTAGCGGCAACGATCTCGCTGATCAATACTTTGAATTCTGCAAAGTCGGCTGGTTTAACGGCGAGCGTAAAAAGGCAGGAGATATATGGATGCATGGGATGAGTTCGAGGTGATCTGACTTGGAAGGAAGCGCGCCGCCACGTGTCGACGGCGCGAGACTGTTCACACGGTTGAAGTGTTTTCGGGATCGTCCGCGAACAACTTGCCGGCACCGGCCCAGTCAGCGGGCTTGACGTCTTCGAAGATGACATAGACGTACTCTGCCGGAGTGCCGGTGTTTTTGACGATCGTCTCGGTGATGTCTGCGGCAACGGTGGCTTTTTGCGCATGGTCTTTGCCTTCGAACCAGCTGACACGTACTACGGGCATGGGTCAATCCTCTAGAATGCTGATTTGGTGATGCCTCGAAGCGTGGGCTGACGGGAAGAGAGCAGACGCAGCGTCAGCAGCGGAGGCAAGTCAGGAGAGTGGGTCTGCTCTCGAATCAAGCTGAGGATTTATCCTAGTGTAGAAATTGATAACGATAAAGGACTTGGAAATCCGAGATTTGTAGACTCAATTTCTACCTGTGCGGAGGTATAAACCTTTCAAACAGAGTGAGATTAAATCCCGTCCAGGAAGAACAGGAGCGAGCATCTGGCCGGGCGGCCGTGATTTGCAAAGCGAGAGCAGGCGTTGGAGCTGGCAGTCAGCTCACGCTTTGACGGCAGGTTTGGCCGCGTACGGGCCTTCACCCAGCAGCGCAACGACCAGTGCACTGATGATCAGGAAAATCGGATACTCCCCGCCGCCGTTTGCATTGGTGAAGCTCAAGCCATTACCAAAATTAACGTGACATACAGTTTCACCTAGTGAGAAGAAAATGGATCGCGCACTCGAAATGCAGGTGTTCTGCACTGTGGTCGACAAGGGCAGTTTCGTCGGCGCGGTAGAACCGCTGGCTATGTCCAAGGCGGCCGTATCTCGTCATGTCAACGCGCTGGAAGAGCGCCTCGGCCTGCGCTTGATTCAGCGTACTACCCGGCGGCTGTCGTTGACGGATGAAGGGCGACAGTTCTATCACCAGGCGCGGGAAGTACTGGCATTGATGGACCAGGCAGAAGAGGCGGTTACCTCAGCATCTCCGGAGCCCACTGGGGTGCTGCGTGTCAATGCACCTGTAAGTTTTGGCGTGCTTCACCTCGCGCCGGTCTGGGCTGATTTCATGCGGCTTTACCCTAAGATCGAGTTGGATATCAGCCTCAACGACAGGCAAGTGGATCTGGTTGACGAAGGCTTCGATGCGGCTGTGCGCATTGCCCGGATGGAAAGTTCATCGCTGATTGGCCGGCGGCTTGCCGGTACGCGGATGCGCCTTTGCGCTTCGCCCGATTACCTGGCTGCTCACCCCGCCATAACGACGCTGTCGGACCTGGAACAACACGGTGCAATCGCTTACACGAATTTTTCGGGCGGTAATGAGTGGCATTTTACAGGGCCCTCTGGCCCCGAGAGCGTACGCACCCGGTCGACGGTGCGTTGCAACAATGGCGATACGTGCCGCAGCATCACGGTCGCAGGTGGCGGCGTTTCCTTACAGCCGAGCTTCATGGTCAGCAAGGACTTGGCCACGGGGGTTTTAGTGGAGCTGTTGCCTGAGTACAAGTCAGTCGAGCTGGGGGTTTACATTGTCTACCCGACACGCAAGCACCTTGCACCCAAAGTTCGCGCGCTCATCAACTTCCTAGCTGAACGCTTTGCATCGCCGCCTTGGCACGACTGAAATGACTGGCAGGTAGAAAAAATTGCTATCAATTTCGGATTTTCAGGGCATTTAAAGTCGTTGGGTTCTACTTTACGATGATTCATCGATAAATTTGAGTGAGAACAAGCCATGCAGATTCAACTTGAAGGGAAAACCGCCCTGGTGACCGCGTCAACCGGGGGAATTGGTCTGGCGATTGCCAGAGGCCTGGCTGGCACCGGCGCTCAAGTATTCATCAACGGACGCAGTGAGGCGTCGGTGACCAGAGCAAAGGCCGAACTGCTCACCGCTGTGCCCAGCGCGAATATCGTCGGAGTCGTGGCTGATCTGAGCGACGCCGAAGGGGTACGAACCCTCATCGATTCTCTGCCCGATATCGATATCCTGGTGAACAATGCCGGCATCTACGGTGTTCGAGACTATTTTGAAACCGACGACGCCTGCTGGGAGGACTACTGGCAAACCAATGTAATGTCGGGCGTTCGCTTGAGTCGAGCGCTAGTGCCGGCAATGCAGGCGCGCGGCTGGGGGAGGGTGGTGTTCATCGCTTCGGAGTCCGCGCGCAATATTCCGGCAGACATGGTCCATTACGGGGTCTCGAAAACGGCCCAATTGGCACTCTCCCGCGGCCTGGCCAAGCGACTGGCGGGCAGCGGCGTTACGGTCAACAGTGTGTTGCCCGGCCCGACGCTCTCCGACGGGCTGGCGCAAATGCTGGAAGAAGAGCGCGTGCGCACGGGTAAAGCTATCGAGGCGCTGGCGGCCGATTTCGTCATGGCACATCGTCCCACTTCCTTGATTCAACGCGCAGCAACGGTGGACGAGGTTGCCAACATGGTGGTCTACGTCTGTTCGACGCTTGCTTCCGCCACCAGCGGCGCTGCACTTCGCGTGGATGGCGGGGTGGTGGACGACATTCTCTGAGGGTAGCAAGGAAGCGGGATTTCTCCCGCTCAGTCCAGGCTTTTCAATCGTTCAGCAGGTCAGCAATGGACTGCGCAGCCAACTGATAGGATCGGCAGCGCGCGACAGGGTCATGGATTCGCGCATCGATCATCAGTTCATCGACTTGCGTGGTGGCGATGAACTGACGAAGCCAGGTGCCCACATCGTCGACGTCCCCGATCGCGGTGCAGGCCATGGCCTGATTCAAGCCTTCGCGGTCGTAGTTGGAAATCATGTCCAGATACCCTTCTTCAGGCAGTGGCAGCAACCCGGCCCGTCCAGCATGCAGCTTCACGACCCATTGCTGGTGTGAACTGGCCAGCCAATGCGCTTCGGCCCGAGTTGGTGCCGCAATCACGTTCACGCCTGCCATGGCGTAGGGCTTGGCGAGGAACTCGGAGGGACGGAAGTTCGTGCGGTAATGCTCGAGTGCTTGCATCAGCATTTGCGGTGCGAAGTGCGAGGCGAACGCGTAGGGAAGTCCCATCCTGGCAGCCAGGTCTGCGCCCTGCATGCCAGAACCGAGCACCCATACCGGTACGTCATGGCGCCCAGGGAGGGCTCTTACAGGTTCACGCTCATTGTTTTGCAGGTAATTGATCAGCCGGACAACATCCTGGGCGAAGTCGCGCTCTTGCGACACGCCGCGGATGGCGCGAATGGTCGGGCCGCCACTGCCGGGAGCACGGCCTACACCGAGGTCGATCCGATCGGGGAAAAGCGTATGCAGCGTACCGAAGTGCTCCGCAACGATCAGCGGCGAATGATTGGGCAGCATGATGCCGCCAGCGCCGACGCGCAGGGTCGACGTCGACGCCGCCAGGTGCTGGATGATCAACGGCGTGGCCATCGAACCGATGCCTGGCAAGTCGTGATGTTCGGCTATCCAGTAACGGTTATAGCCGTGCTGCTCGACGTGCCGGGCCAGCAACCGGGCGATATCTGCAGGCCTCCGGCGGCAATGCTGCGTTGGCGTCAGGCAACGCTTTTCCACTCATTAGGTGACGGTCACAAGAGGAATGGCTCCGTCAACTTCCAGGGTTCATTTAACATAATATACATTATGCGCATCTTCGTATTGCACCACCTAAGGCCGAGGTAGCCAGAATCAAAGATACGCCCCCAGGATTTTACCCCCCAACCTCGAAGTCTCCTTGACGCCACACCTCGCAACGCAAACAACCCCAACGCCCATCATTCCACTCATGCCCGCATCCCGACCAACCGTTACCCATGGACTTGGAAAAACCCGATCGGCAAAACCAGCCTTCGCAACCAAGTCAAAAAACCGCATGGGGATAATCGTCGATCAGCAGCACGACCTTGCTGTGATCCAACCACCAGCCGATTCTACGTGCACGGTTTCTCGCGGTCCGGAACATCTGCAACGGCGTAGATCTGCATGGCATCCTTGACCGGGTTGCCGTCGCTGGTAGTGTCCACTGCGTATAAGTATCCGCTGCGTTCGTCATCCTCGAACACTGCGTCCAAAGACCCAGCTTGTGCGGGCGCCTCGATTACGGTGGCATGGCCAACCTTGAGTTCAGCGTTGGCCGTTGGTCAATGGGTATCGAGAAAGTCCTGTTGCAAGAGAATATAAGGTTCTAAACTTCATGACGCTCAGGCAGGACATACCGCGGCACGTACCAAACCCGGCTCTACACCGCTAAAATCCCTGTAAATGCGGGCCAACCCCGGGCTATTCGATGATAGAACAGAGCCGGTCTATGGCCCGAACCACGCCGGAACTATGGGCAAGTCGGGACGCCGAACGCCGCCTCTATAATTACCAAGGCGCGAAGAGTTCCTCCCTATTGAACCAACATATTCCTCAGTTTCAATGTTTACTCAACCAAATGGTTATTTAGTAGAGTTATTGTTTCACTCTCCAATACGCGCCCCACGATGAGCGCGTAACGACGACCCACTACTTATACTTACATATCAAACGCCGAAGGAAGAATGACCATATCCCGAATGGTCACATTCCGCGGCCTGGTCAGGATATACATCACCGCGTCCGCCACTTCAGTCGGTTCGATCAAGCTGCCACTCTCCTTCGCCTTTCTGAGGTTCTCCTCCGGCCAATCGGCGAGCAGCGCACTGATCACGGGGCCTGGCGATACCGCGCAGACGCGGATGCCCTTTGTATTCACCTGCCGGCGCACGGTCTGTACGAAGCAGTTGATCGCCCATTTGGATGCCGAATACACCGGCTCCCAATGAACAGGATAATGACCTGCTACCGAGCTGGTCACGACGATATCGCCCACACCCTGGGTAATCATGTGCGGCAGCACGTCGTGCACGTTCTTGATGACGGCATTGATGTTGAGATTCAGCATGCGGTCGATGCCGGCTGTATCGGCGTCGACGACATCTCCACCGATATAGCTACCGGCGTTGGCATAGAGAATATCCAACCGCCCTGCTCTTTCCAGCACACCTGGGAGCAACGTGGCGCAACTGGCCGGGTCGAGCAGATCGATGACCAATGGCATGGCATCTTTGCCCAGGCGATCACAGGCCCGGGCGAGCGCGGCCTCGTCGCGGTCGATCAACACGATTCGGGCGCCCTCTGCCAGCATCGCTTCAGCCGTTGCAAGGCCGATGCCCGAGGCGGCGCCCGTAATCGCCGCGACCTTACCTTCAAGTTTCTTTGACATGCGCTCTCCTAAAGGCCATGTGGCCCTTATGCTTGTTTTGGGAGGTATGTTGACGTTTACATTTCTGGCAGAACGTCATCGGCATGGAATGTAGAAGCCGAGCACGTAAAATGTCAACGTCTACATTCCGCAGGCACTGTTCGGATTAGCGGTGGAGCTCGCCTTGCAGGATCTCGTCGACCATGGGGGAGTCGGGACTGTCGATCTTCTGCAACAGCATATTGATAGCCGTCAGCCCAAGCTCGGTACAGCTGTGACCTACACAAGGGATGGGATCGCCATAAATCTCGGCGTAGTGGACTTGGTCGATACTGAACAGCGCGATGTCCGCCCTGCTCATCCCCTGCTGGCGGATGGCCTCGAGCGATCCGAGCGTTATCAGCATGTTGAGCCCGAAAATCACATCAGGGCGCTTGCCACTTGCCAGGTATTCACTCACCGCAGCCCGTGCCGGTGCTTGTGTGTAATCCCCGTGCAGCACCTCCACTGATGTCGTCTCATCACACTGCTCGAGCGCCCGGCGAATACCTGCGATTCGCGACAGCGTAATGTTCGACCGCTGCGGCCCCCCTACCACCAGAAAGTGCCGATGCCCTTGCTCAAGCAACGCCTGCGCGCCCCGAAAACCGCTCTGCTCGTTGTCCAGGTACACGCCAGCGAATGGCGCACTGGGCAGCTTGCGGTCGATCTGTACTACGGGGATGCCGGCCATCTCCAGCTTGGGCAGATAGCTCGGCTGGTAGTCATCGTCATCGGAAATGACCGATAGGATGATGCCTGCGACCTGATAACTGAGCAGTGTATCGACCGCCCGCGCTTCAAGCTCGGGCGAACCGTCGGTGTCGAACAGCATGAGCGAGTAGTCTCGCTTTTTCGCTTCCCGCGTGATCGCCTTGATGGTCTCGCCGTAGAACGGGTTGTCCAGACTGGCCGTGACCAGGCCAAACAGCCGGCTCTGCTGGCCTTTGAGGTTGCGCGCAAGCGCGTTTGGCACGTAGTTGAGCTCCCGCGCCACCGCGAGAATCTGCGCCAATGTGTCTTTCTTGACTTTTTCCGGCTGGTTGAGCGCCCGCGAAACCGTGACGGTCGTCATGTTCACGCGCTTGGCGATGTCGGTGATCGTGGCTTTACCGGGTCTTGTCATGAGAAGGCCTGCGTTGACGGTTTGGCTTATTGTAATGCGAATATCCCTATGCTAGCTTGAATTCGATGTACACGTTGACATTTGCGCCACGCCTTGGTTGATCTTGGGTCGTACAGCCCTCCTCCAAACGCGACCGGCCTTTTTTTTAGACACAAGATGTTAACGTCTACATACGCTGTGACCAATAACAATAATCAAAAGGTACCTTCGATGAATGCGTTCAAGAAATCCAAGCTTGCCTCCGTTCTCGTCACTGCTCTGTGCGGGGTTGTACTGGCCGTTCCAGCAGCTCATGCCGATCGGTTGAAGATCGGCATGTCGTTCCAGGAACTCAACAATCCTTACCTCGTCACGATGAAACAGTCCCTGGAGGGGGCAGTGGCCGGGCTCGGCGCTGATCTGATCGTCACGGATGCGCGTCACGACGTGGCCAAGCAGATCAGTGACGTGGAAGATCTGGTGCAACGTGGCGTCGACATTCTGCTGCTCAATCCGACCGACTCGGTCGGGGTGCAGTCCGCGGTATTGACCGCGCACGAGGCCGGAGTCGTTGTCGTCGCGATCGATGCCCAGGCACAAGGCCCGATAGACGCATTCGTCGGGTCGAAAAACCACAATGCCGGCTATCAGGCGTGCAGGTACCTGGCACAGCAGGTGGGCGGCAAGGGCGAGATCGCGATACTCGACGGTATCCCGGTAGTGCCGATCCTGGAGCGCATTCGCGGATGCGAGGTGGCGATCGATGAGTTCGAGGAGCTGAACATCGTTGCGCGGCAAAACGGCAAACAGCAGCGCGACACGGCGCTGGGCGTTACCGAAAACATGCTGCAGGGCAACCCCAACCTGGTGGGCATTTTCAGCGTCAACGACACCGGCTCCCTGGGCGCCTTGACGGCGATCGAGGCAAGTGGCCTGGACGTCAAGCTGGTCAGTGTCGACGGTACACCGGAGGCCATCAAGGCCATACAACGGGCCGACTCCAAGTTCATTGCCACCTCAGCCCAGTTCCCCCGCGATCTGGTGCTGCTCGGGCTGGGGGTTGGCCTGGCCAAGCATTGGGGAGCCAACGTGCCGCCGGCCATTGCGGTCGACGTTGCGCTGATCGACAGGGAAAAGGCGGCCAGCTTCAGCTGGTAGGCGCCTGCACAGTTCCCAAGGGGCGTTTTCGGTTCCGTGGGACGCCCTTCTCGATCACACAGGCCTCAAGTCATGTCCAGTCTTCTCACGCTTGATCATATTTCCAAAAGCTTTCCCGGGGTGCAGGCGCTGACCGATATCAGCCTGCAACTGCAGGAAGGTGAGATCCATGCGCTGCTCGGTGAAAACGGTGCAGGCAAGTCGACCTTGATGAAGATCCTGTCGGGCATTCACGCCCCCGACACCGGCTCGATCGAAATCAATGGCGAGCCGATGCGCTTCCAGAATTACCACGACGCCATCCGTGCTGGCATTGGCATCATCTTTCAAGAGTTCAGCCTTGTTCCTTCGCTGTCAGCCGCTGAAAACATTTTCCTCGGCCGGGAGCGTTGTAACCGCTTCGGCTGGCTGCACAAGCGCTTCATGCAGGATGAAGCCCGGGCGCTCTTCCAGCGCCTGGGTGTGCGAATCGACCTGACGCTACCCGTCGAAGCACTCAGTGTCGCGCAACAGCAATTCGTGGAGATCGCCAAGGCGCTGGCCCTGGACACCCGAATCCTGATCCTCGACGAGCCCACGGCAACCCTGACGCCTGCCGAAGCTGAGCAGCTGTTCATGGTCATGCGCGAACTGAAAGCCCAAGGCGTGGGCATGATCTTCATCTCCCACCACATGGAGGAGATCTACGAGATCTGTGACCGCATCACCATCTTGCGGGATGGCTGCAAGGTGGCGACGTGCGAGGTGGAAAACACCGGTGTCGATGCGCTGGTACAGATGATGGTCGGCCGCACGGTCGAGCAAAGCTACCCGCCCAAGACCGCCCAGGCCGATGGCCAGGAGGTGGTGATGGAAGTGCGTGCCATCCAGCTTCACCCAGGCGCCCCGGTCAACCGCTTCAACTTGCACAAGGGCGAAATCCTCGGCTTTGCAGGTCTGGTGGGCTCTGGAAGGACCGAACTGGTCATGGGACTGCTGGGTGCGCACGCGTTTCATCACAAGGAAGTCCGGGTTGGCGGTCAGCCCGCATCCCTCAGGTCCCCAGCCGACGCGCTGGCCTGCGGCATCGGACTGCTACCGGAAAGCCGAAAGACCGAGGGCCTGATACTGCCCTTCTCGATCCGCGAAAACATCACCCTCAACAATCTCCTCAAGCATTGCGGCAGGAGCTTCATCATCGATCGCCGCGATGAAGGCCGGTTGGTCGACGAGCTGATGCACAAGGTGCAGGTCAAGGCACCGGATCACGATTGCCAGGTGAACAGCCTCAGCGGCGGCGGCCAACAGAAAGTGGTGATCGCGCGTTGGCTCAACCACACCTGCAAGGTGTTGGTCTTCGATGAGCCCACCCGCGGAATCGACGTCGGTGCCAAGGCTGAGATCTACCGGTTGATGCGTGCACTCACGGGGCTCGGCGTCTCGATCATCGTGGTCTCCTCGGACCTGCCCGAAGTCGTCGGGCTCAGCGACCGGGTGGCAGTGTTCCGGCACGGCCAGATCGTCACGACCCTCTCGGGCGCGGCTGTGAATTCCAACGAAATAATGCTGTATGCGACCGGAGCGTCCCATGATGAACAATCTCACTGACACCGCTGTTCAAGGCCAGGCGCCTTCGCCGCTCGCCGGGCGCCTGGGCAAATGGCGCAAGTCGCCGGTGTTCTATCCGCTGGTAGGATTCATCGTGATCTTCGTGGCGATGTCCCTGGCCAACGACAATTTCCTTACCACCAGCAACCTCAGCAACGTCCTGCGCCAGGTGTCGATCATCGCCATCATCGCGGTGGGAATGACCTGCGCGATCCTTACTGGCGGCATCGACTTGTCCGTAGGCCCTGTAATGGCTCTGTCAGGTACCTTGAGCGCCGGCTTGATGGTAGCCGGCTTTCCGCTTGAGCTGGCAGTTCTCGCAGGCCTTGCCGTGGGCGCGCTGTTCGGTGCCGGGAACGGCGTCTTCGTCGCGTACGCCAGGATGCCGCCGATCATCGTGACACTGGCGACGATGGGTATCGCCCGGGGCTTGGCACTGGTGTACACCGGTGGCTACCCGATATCCGGATTGCCGGAGGGGTTTGCCTTCCTGGGCCGTGGCGAACTGCTTGGCGTACAGGTGCCGATCCTGGTCATGGCCGTGATGTACACGCTGGCCTTCGTCCTGCTGAACAAGACGCCCATCGGCCGCTACATCTATGCCATTGGCGGCAACGAAGAGGCAGCCCGCCTGAGTGGCGTGCGCGTTTCACGCTACAAGCTGCTGGTGTACATCCTCAGCGGCCTGACCGCCGCCGTGGCCGGGATTGTCCTGAGCTCTCGGCTGATGAGCGGGCAGCCGAACGCCGGCGTGGGTTTCGAGCTGGACGCCATCGCTGCCGTGGTACTGGGCGGCACCGCGATCGCAGGTGGCCGTGGCGCGATTATCGGCACCCTCGTCGGCGCCATGATGCTAGGTGTGCTCAACAACGGGCTCAACCTGATGGGCATCTCCCCTTACATCCAGAACATCATCAAGGGCGCGATCATTCTGCTGGCTATCTATATCAGCCGCAGCCGCGACCGTTAAATTGAAAGGAGCAGGACATGAGCCATGTGATCGGGGTGGATATCGGTACACAAAGTACCAAGGCATTGCTGATGTCGACCAAGGGCGAAATCCTGGCGCAGGCTTCGGTGAGCTACCAGGTCGAGCAGCCGCGCCCACTGTGGGCGCAGCAATGGCCGGACGTCTGGCTGGACGCAGTCCATGACACGGTAGCGGCAGTGGTTGCGCGAAGCCCTGTCCCGGCCGCTGAAATCAAGGCGATCTGCGTCAGCAGCTTGTACGGGGGCTCGGGAATCCCGGTCGATGCCGAGATCAAGCCGCTGCATCCCTGTCTTATCTGGATGGACCGGCGCGCCACCGCCGAGGTGCAGTGGGTGCGCCAGCATCTGGATGTCACAGAGCTCAAGCGCATCAGCGGCAACGGTGTGGACAGTTATTACGGCTACACCAAGATGCTCTGGATCAAGCGCAATCATCCGCAGATCTGGGCCCGGACGCGGTATCTGCTCCCGCCTAACAGCTATGTGCACTATCACCTTACCGGAGAACTGGCCGTGGACCACAGCTCGGCTGGCAATATCGGCGGCATCTACGACATCGAGGCGCGCAATTGGTCTCTTCCGATGCTCGAGGCGCTCGGTATCGATCCCGCCCTGATGCCCGAGCGCCTGGTGGAGTCCCGCGAAATTGTCGGGGGGCTGCTGCCAGGCGCGGCGCGGCGCCTTGGGTTGAGTCCCGGGACCCCCGTGGTGGCCGGCGGTGTCGATGCCGCGATGGCGACCTTGGCTGCGGGGGTGCTGGAGCCCGGCAATCATGTCGCAATGCTGGGTACCAGCATGTGCTGGGGCTTCATCAACCAGCGCACGGATGCGGACCTGGGCCTGATCAGCATGCCCTACGTGCATGACGCTGGGCAGGACATCTACATCTTCGGTGGTGCGATTGCAGCGGGCGCCTCGGTCAGCTGGTTCCGGGAGCAGTTCTGTGCACAGGAAAAACAGGCGGCGGCGCAGTTGCCAGGCATGGAAGTGCATCAGTTGATGGAGCTTGATGCCGCCAAGACCCCTGCGGGCGCGGACGGCCTGGTGTTCTTGCCCTACCTCATGGGCGAGCGCAGCCCGGTATGGGACGCGAAGGCGTCCGGTGCCTACGTCGGTCTGTCTCTGTTTCACACCCGGGCGCACATGTACCGCGCAGTACTGGAAGGTCTGGGTTTTGCCTTGCGCCACAACATGGAGCGTGGCCAGCTGGGTGCGTTGCGGCTGGATCCCGAACTCATCGTCGTTGGCGGCGCCACGGCGTCGGACCTGTGGATGCAGATCATCGCCGATATCACCGGCTACCCGGTGCTCACCATCGAGCAGGCTGTGGAGGCTCCGCTGGGAGGTGCCATGCTGGCAGCGCTGGCGATAGGCGAGATCGAAAGCCTGGCCCACGTTCGAAACTGGCGCACGCTGCGCACGCGTGCCCTGCCCGATGCGCGAAACAAAGGCATGTACGACCTGATGTTCGAGCAGTACTGCGGCATCTACCAGGCCTTGAGACCCAGCATGCATGCCTTGGCCGAGCTCAGTGGAAAACAGCCGCAAGCGCCGCGCGAGTCGGCTCGCGCGGCGCCATTGATCATTTCCTGATGATGTTGTGCTCCGGTCCATACGGGAACTTGGTGATGTTCTCGGCGCCCTGCTCGTTGACGATCAGGATGTCATGCTCGCGGTACCCGCCGGCACCTGGGCGCCCCTCGGGCAGCATGATCATCGGCTCGATCGACACGACCATGCCCGGTTCCAGCACGGTGTCGATGTCTTCGCGCAGCTCCAGCCCTGCTTCCCGGCCGTAATAGTGGCTGAGCGTGCCGAAGGAGTGGCCATAACCGAAGGTGCGATATTGCAGCAGGTCATGCTCCAGGAAGATCTCGTTCAACTGCTGGGCGATGTCGCAGCAACGCATGCCCGGCTTGATCAGTTTCAGGCCGGCCTCGTGAACCTTGACGTTGACCTCCCACAGACGCAAGTGCTCATCGGAGCAATGGTCCAGGAACAGGGTACGCTCCAGCGCGGTGTAGTACCCGGCGATCATCGGGAAGCAGTTGAGGCTGAGGATGTCGCCCTTGTTCACCTTGCGCGAAGTAACGGGGTTGTGCGCACCATCGGTGTTGATGCCTGACTGGAACCAGGTCCACGTATCCATCAATTCGGAGTCGGGGAACGTACGGGCGATCTCGCGGACCATGGCTTGGGTCGCGTGCAGCGCCACTTCGTATTCCGGTACCTGGTCACGCAGGGCTTCAACGACGGCGGCCCCACCAATGTCCGCAACGCGCGCACCGTGGCGAATGATGGCGTGCTCTTCGGCCGACTTGATCATGCGCATGCGCATGCAGGGCGCGGCGATGTCCACCAGCTCGGCCTGCGGGTAGCGGCTGGCCAGCTTGTCGCGATTCAGCAGGTTGAGGTGGTCGTACTCGATACCGATGCGCCCTGCCTTGGGCAACGCCTGCTGGATGGCGACGAAGTAGTTGTCGCGCTGCCAGTCGGTATAGACGATGTTGTCGGTGCCTGCAGTACGGCGCCACGGCTGGCCGCCATCGATGTTGGCGCTGATCGACACCACCGTTTCCTGTGTCACGACCAGTGCATAGGGACGGCCGAACGAGCAATACAGGAAGTCGCTGTAGTAGTTGATGTTGTGGTAGGACGTGAAGACGGCCGCGTCGATGTTGTTCTGCGCAAGGTAGGCGCGCAGTGTCGACTGACGATTGGCATATTCCTGTGTCGAAAAGGTCGGCTTCGCTTTTTCGCCGTTTCTGATCTGTATTGTTTTCGGCATGTGCATGTCTTCTATCCTTTGGTGGTTGAGCAACTCAGGGCACGGGTTCTGCGGTGCCTCTGGAGAGCATTCGAACAGATATGCCGCGGGGATTTTTGCGCGAATCCGACCCGAAAGTGGCCAGATCCGCCCTGAGACAAACTCTATGATGCTTTGCATGGGCCCTGCGGATCGCGGGGTTCGGCCAGCCACGACCCGCTGCGGTCCAACGCACGCAGCGCGATCGGCTGCGCCACCAGGTGCTTGCATTGCTCAAGCACTCCTGCCTTCCCTCCTCCCGCCTCCAGCTCGTCGCTACACACCACCAGCACGTCCAGTAGCTGCGCCTGGCTCAACGGGACAGTCGCCGTGGCGATGCCATTGCTGGCCTTGAGTGGCTCTCCCTCCGTGCTGAGGATCTGCCATTCGCAGACCCCGTGGCCGGCGGCCTCATTGGCCCTGCGCAGTGGCTCGAGGGCCGCCGCCAAGGCGTAGAAGTCGAATCCTGCGGTCAGCCAGAAGCCGATGCGCAAAGGCGCGGGCGGGCGTTGGTTGGCATCAGTCAGTTGCAGCATGGTCTGGCTCCTGTGGGACGCCGTTGCCCGATGGCCCGGCAAAAAACCAGATTGCAGCAGATCGCCGCCTGGGAGATTTGCGAGTAACCGACCTGCGATTGACCAGAGTCGCCTCTCGCCTGCGCCGATAACCGCACAGTGTCGTAGGGGTGCAGGTGGCATTTGTCAATTCAAGGTCGGAAACTGACAAGCCGGGGTCGTTGCGATCTGCTCCAATCGCCTCATTCGGTGCTTGCGGCAGACGTTCATCCCTCCCATACAACAAAAATATCCAGAGACTGTATCCATGAATGAAAGCGTCGTAGTTGGAGAACTCACCTGGCCCCGATATGCCCAGAAGGTGGCGTCCGGCTGTCCCTTGTTCTTGCCGGTAGGCGCACTGGAGCAACATGGTCATCACATGTGCATGGAAGTGGACGTGCTGTTGCCCACCGCACTGTGCAAGGCAGTGGCGGGTGAAGTCGACGGACTGGTGCTGCCTTCCCTCGCCTACGGCTACAAGTCCCAGCAGAAGTCGGGCGGCGGCAACCACTTTCCCGGCACCACCAGCCTGGATGGCGCCACGCTGACCCACACCGTGCAGGACATCATCAGGGAGTTGGCCCGGCACGGCGTTCGCAAGCTGGTGATGATGAACGGCCACTTCGAGAACTCGATGTTCATCGTCGAGGGCATAGACCTGGCGCTCCGCGAACTTCGCTATGGCGGTATCGAGGACTTCAAGGTGGTAGTGCTGTCCTACTGGGACTTCATCAACGATCCTGCAGTGATCAAGGAACTCTATCCCGATGGCTTCCTTGGCTGGGACATTGAGCATGGCGGCGTCTTCGAGACCTCGCTGATGCTGGCCCTGCACCCCGACAAGGTCGACCTTGGCTGTGCGGTCGACCATCCTCCGGCCACGTTCCCGCCCTACGACGTTTTCCCCATCATCCCCGAACGCACCCCCGCGTGCGGAACGCTCTCTTCACCCAAAGGCTCCAGCGCGGAAAAAGGCGAGCTGATCCTGCGCGTCTGCGTCGAGGGCATCAGCGCTGCTGTGCGCGAAGCATTCGACCTGCAGCGGTAGCACCCTGCCGAGCGCCAGCAGCGCCGACCGATGAACGATAACCGTCCACCCTCCTTCAAGAATAAAAAGGGTACTTATCATGTCCAGTAACTCGACTCTGGCCCCCGGCCTGAAGCAGCGTCACGTCACCATGCTGTCTATCGCCGGTGCCATCGGCGCCGGCCTGTTCATCGGATCCGGGCATGCCATTGCAGCGGCAGGCCCCGCCGCGATCCTGGCGTACGTGCTGTCTGGCACGCTGGTGGTGCTGGTCATGCGCATGCTGGGGGAGATGGCAGTCGCCTCGCCTGATACCGGATCGTTCTCGACCTACGCCGAACGCGCGATGGGACGCACGGCAGGCTTCACCATCGGCTGGCTGTACTGGTGGTTCTGGGTACTGGTCATTCCCATCGAAGCCATCGCAGCGGCGGCCATCCTGCACGCGTGGTTCCCCAGTATCGAGACCTGGGAGTTCGCCTTGGCGGTCACCGGTCTGCTGACCCTCACCAACCTGTTCAGCGTGGCGCGATATGGGGAGTTCGAGTTCTGGTTCGCCATGCTCAAAGTCATCGCGGTACTGGCCTTCATCGGCCTTGGCGCGCTCGCCCTGACGGGCGTATTGCCCAACACCAGTGTCAGCGGCGTTGTCCGACTGAGCAACGAGTTCGGCGGTTTCATGCCCAACGGCATGACCGCAGTGGTCGGTGCCATGCTCACCACCGTATTCAGCTTCATGGGCACTGAGATCGTGACCATTGCCGCCGCCGAGTCCAGGAACCCCTCCAAGCAGATCACCCGCGCCACCAATTCCGTGGTGTGGCGGATGGGTATCTTCTACATCGTCTCGGTGTTCCTGATCGTCTCGATCGTGCCCTGGAACGACCCGATGCTGGTGCAGGTAGGCTCCTACCAGCGTGCGCTGGAGCTGATGAATATCCCCCACGCGAAGATGATCGTGGACATCGTCGTGTTGATCGCCGTCGCCAGTTGCCTCAACTCGGCGATCTATACGGCCTCGCGGATGGTCTACTCCCTGGGCAAGCGTGGTGACGGGCCCCGCGTGCTGCAACGTACCTCATCGGCAGGCGTGCCCTGGTTCGCGGTACTGGCAAGCACCGCAGTCGGTTTCCTGACCACAGCGCTCAACTACTTCGCACCGGGGGAAGTCTTCTCGTTCCTGCTGGCAAGCTCGGGGGCCGTGGCGCTGCTGGTCTACCTGGTCATCGCCATCTCGCAGCTGCTGCTGCGCAAGGAGATGGATGCCCAGGGAACCCCGATCGATTTCAGGATGTGGCTGTTCCCAGGGCTCAGCTACCTGGTCATCCTTTCCATCGTGAGTATTCTCGTGGTGATGCTGGTGCTGCCCCAGCACCGGATGGAAGTGCTGGCCACCGGTGGCCTGACGCTGTTCATCATTGGCATGAGCACGGTGTTCTCGGCCAGAAAACGTGTGCTGCCGCGGGTTGAAACGGCATAGCGCATCTCCTGCGCACCGGGTGTAAGATCCCGTCGAACTGGATCGACACACAATGACAATGAACTTGCCGATCACGGCAGACACCCGGTGCTTGTCACTTCTGCTTCAAGGAGCTGTATTGATGGCTAACGCCAAGTCCACGACCGCTGCAAGGGAATGTGCGGTCCATGATCAATACCCTGAGAAAGTCGTCGGTTTCCTGGTAGTGCCCAACTTCACCACCATCGGCTTCGCCTCCGCCGTCGAGACGTTTCGCATGGCCAACCTGGCGGCGCGGCGGCCGATGTTCCGTACCGTGGTCATCGCCACTGACATGCAGCCGGTCTGCGCCAGCAACGGCATGCGAATCCTGCCGGACTTCTGCATCAACGATGCGCCCCAGCTCGACATGCTGTTCGTGGTGGGACCCAACCCGATCGTTTCCGGCGCCAGCATTCGTCCCGTGCTCAACTGGCTGCGCAAGCTGGCTCACGAGCAGGTGCCGCTGGGCGGAATCTGTACCGGCAGTCACTTCCTGGCGCGGGCCAATCTGCTTACGGGCTATCGCTGCACCATCCACTGGGAAGACATCGAAGCCCTCAAGGAGCGCTTCCCGGGCATCATCATCTCGAATCAGCTGTTCGAGCTGGACCGCGACCGTTACACCAGTTCAGGCGGGGTTGCGTCGATGGACATGATCCTGCAGCTGATCGCCCGCGAGCCTGGCGGACGGGACATCGCCGCGCATGCGGCCGAGCTGCTGTTGTGTGACCGTGTGCGTGGCGCGCAGGAGCGACAGCGGGTGCCTTTGCGTCAGCAACTGGGTACCTCCCAGCCCAAGCTCAGCCAGGTGGTGGCGATCATGGAAGCCAATCTCGAGGAGCCCATGTCTCTGGAGGAACTTGCCGGGCTCAACGACATATCGGTCCGGCAACTGGAGCGGCTGTTTCACAAGCACCTGCAACGCCGGCCGAGCCAGTATTACCTCGAGCTGCGGCTGTCACGGGCTCGCCAGCTGTTGCTGCACAGTGAGTCCCAGGTCAGGGATATCGCGCTCGCCTGTGGCTTCGTCTCGCCGGCGCATTTCTCCAAGTGCTACAGCCGTCTGTTCGGACACTCGCCCATGGGTGAGCGCAAACAGGTCGCCGCGGTGCATTGAGGGCAAGACCGCGATCAAGCGCCAATGACTTCTTCGCGGCTCACGCCATTGGCAACCCGCAGGATATCCGCCATCACCGCCAGCGCAATCTCCGCTGGCGTCTTGCTGCCAAGCCGCAGCCCGATCGGCGCATGCACCCTGGCCAGCGCCTGCGGGTCCAGCTGCCCCACACGGGTCAGGCGCTCGCGGCGCTTGTCGCTGGTACGCATGGACCCCATCGCGCCGATATAGAACGCCTCGGTGCGCACCGCTTCCATCAGTGTCAGATCATCCAGCCGCGGGTCGTGGGTCAGGGCGACCACGGCGGTGGAGGCGTGGCAATTGCCGGGTTCGGCGATAAACAGCGCGGGCAGTAGTGTCCGCACCTCGACGCCCGGCATCGAGAAATCTGCGAGCACTTCCGGCCGGGGATCACAGAGAACGACTTCGTAACCCAGCGCCAGTGCAAAACTCGCGCATTGTTCCGCCACCGGCGACCATCCTGCCAGTATCAACCGGTTGACCGCGCCAACCCGTATGCGCACTTCGCTGGCATCGACCTGCACTCGCGGATCGCTCATGTTCGCTGGCTGCAGTTCACGCGCGGTGCTTTCGAGGGTGACCCGGCGTTGAGAGAGGCCATCACCGTTCAGGGCGCCTTCGACGCCTTCGAGGTGGGTGCGCGCCTGTTCGCCGGGTTCGATATATTCCAGCAGAACGTCCAGGACACCGCCGCAGGGCAAGGCGAGATTTGGCGCCAATCCGCCTTCCCCGTACCGCACGACCTGATTGTGCCCGCCGAAGTAGCCATTGCCGATACGCTCGAGAAAGTCTTCCTCGACGCAGCCGCCGGAAAGCGATCCCCGCCACTGGCCGTCAGGCAGGGCCGCGAGCATCGCGCCTGGTCCCCGGGGCGCCGAACCGTAGGTGCAAAGCACGGTACATAGCCAGACTGACTCGCCCTGCTCCAGCCAGTGCAGCGCCTGTCGGATCACCTGTGCATCCAGCAACTTCATCGTCATGGTGTTTTGTCAACTCGCGGCACATACGAGCTATGGCAGCGGCGAAGCTGTGTCGGTTCAATTGTGGTGTCTGGACCATCGCATTCGTGGGCAAGCCATTCCCACAGGTACAGCGCCGACGCCAAGCCCAGCGCTGTACCTGTGGGAGCGGGTCTACCCGCGAATGCGGTGGTCCAGACTCAGTAGGATCATGACCCCTCTAGATCACCCCAACTCCCTGCGCAACTGCCGCGCCGCGCTGACCATATGCACCAGCGCCGCTTCAGTCTCCGCCCAACCGCGCGTCTTCAGCCCGCAATCCGGGTTCACCCACAGCCGCTCGGCCGGTATGTGCCGGGCCGCCTTGCGCAGCAGATCAACCATCTCCTGTACATCCGGCACCCGTGGCGAGTGGATGTCATAGACCCCCGGGCCGATCTCATTGGGATACTCGAACGCCTCGAACGCCTCCAGCAGTTCCATGTCCGAACGTGAAGTCTCGATGGTGATCACGTCGGCATCCATGGCCGCAATCGACTCGATCACATCATTGAACTCGCTGTAGCACATATGGGTATGGATCTGGGTTTCGTCGCGCACGCCCGACGCACACAGGCGAAACGCTTCGGTCGCCCAGTCGAGGTACTGCTGCCATTGCCCCCGACGTAACGGCAGACCCTCACGCAACGCCGCCTCATCAATCTGCACGATCCTGATCCCGGCGGCTTCCAGGTCAACCACTTCGTCCCGTATGGCCAGTGCCAGCTGGCGAGCCTGGACTTCGCGGGTGACGTCCTCGCGCGGGAAGGACCACATCAGCATGGTCACCGGCCCGGTCAGCATGCCCTTCATCACTTTGTCGGTCAGTCCCTGGGCATAGCGGATCCATTCGACGGTCATGGCCTTGGGCCGACTCAGGTCGCCATAGATCACTGCGGGCTTCACGCAGCGCGAGCCATAGCTTTGCACCCAGCCGAAGCGAGTGAACAGGTAGCCGTCGAGTTGTTCGGCGAAGTATTCGACCATGTCGTTACGCTCCGCCTCACCGTGCACCAGTACATCCAGGCCGAGCTGCTCCTGCACCCGCACGGCGTGGCGGATTTCGCTCTGCATGGCTTCGGTGTATTCGGCCGCAGTCAGCTTGCCCTGTTTGTACGACTGCCGCGCCAGCCGGATCGTCCCGGTCTGCGGGAAGGAGCCAATGGTGGTGGTCGGGAGCAACGGCAGGTCGAGAACGGCCCGCTGGCGCGCGATGCGGCTGGCAAACGGCGACTGACGCTGGCTGTGCGCAGCGCTGGTCGACGCCACGCGGGCCTGGACCGCAGGTTTGTGGATCCGTGACGAAGCGGCGCGGCTGGCCTGCACGGCCCGGCTCTGAGCCAGGGCGTCCAGCACCTCTGGCGTCTCCGGCGTGTCCAGAGCCCTTGCCAGAATGGCGACCTCTTCGCATTTCTGTACGGCAAACGCCAGCCAGCTCTTGAGCTCGGCGTCCAGCGCGTCCTCGCATGCCAGGTCCACCGGGCTGTGCAGCAGCGAGCACGATGGCGCAACCCAGAGGCGTTCGCCCAGGCGCTCGTGAGCGTGGCGCAGCACTGCAAGGGCATTTTCCAGGTCGCACCGCCAGACGTTGCGGCCGTTGACGAGGCCCAGCGATAGAATCTTGTAGGCCGGTAGCCGGTCAAGAATGGTCGGATACTGGTCAGGGGCACGTACCAGGTCGATGTGCAGGCCGTCGACCGGCAGGTTGGCTGCCAGGCCCAGGTTCTCTTCCAGACCGCCGAAGTAAGTGGCCACCAGCTTTCTCAGCGGGTCGCGCTGTATAAGGTTGTAGGCGCGCTCGAACGCGTTCTTCCAGTCTTGCGGCAGGTCCAGCGCCAGGATCGGTTCGTCGATCTGCACCCACTCCACGCCTTGGGCGGCAAGGCGCTGGAAGATCTGTCCGTACAGCGGCAGCAAGCGCTCGAGCAGGTCGAGCTTGTCGAACTCGGCGCCCTTGGCCTTGCCCAGCCACAGGTAGGTCAGCGGGCCGATGATCACCGGCTTGACCGAGTGACCCAGCGCCTTGGCCTCGTCGACCTCCTCGAACAGCTGCTCCCATCCCAGCTGGAACTGCTGGCCGGCGCTGAACTCAGGCACGAGGTAGTGATAGTTGGTGTCGAACCATTTGGTCATTTCCTGCGCATGGGCGCCCCCGCAGCAGCTGTCGCTGACGCCACGGGCCATGGCGAACAAGGTGTGCAGGTCAGCCTGGCCATTTGCAGGACGGAAGCGCTCGGGGATCACGCCAAACATCAGCGAGTGGGTCAGGACCTGGTCGTACCAGGCGAAGTCGCCCACCGGCAGCAGGTCGATACCTGCGGATTTCTGCAGGTCCCAGTGCGCCGTGCGCAAATTGCGCCCTACGGCACGCAGGCCTGCTTCATCAAGCTCCCCTTTCCAGAAGGCTTCCTGGGCTTTTTTCAGTTCACGGTCGCGCCCGATGCGCGGAAATCCGAGGGAATGGGCCAATGCCATGACAATGCAGCTCCTTGAGTTCGATGGCGCTATTGTCATGAAATACCGCAAGCTGAAACAAACTCATAATTTTCGTGATGATCTCAAGTTTTATTCATTTGTAGCGCGTAACCGTCTGTCGGCACCTCTGCGCATTGTCTGAGCCCCGTCAGGTCCACGCCAGTCTTATCAACAGGAGCGATTGACGTTGTTCGCTCCTCCACTCCTGACTCGGCCCGCCAGCCGGCGGGCCTTTTTTACAGCATCGAGGTAATTGTCATGACCTACACACAGTTCCAGGGTGGCGGCAACGTGTCTGATGACTGGCCAGAACTCGAACAGGACCAGCGCAATGACCGTGCCGACGATCCCGATGCCGACCCGAACGTGGCCGACGACGATGAACCCCGTCCAGGCGTGCCGGCCAGCGACCCGGAATCGGGCGCATAAAAAAACAGCCCGCTGGAGAGCGGGCTGTTTCCTGTAAATCGCGCGACGTTCAACTCACGACTGGTGGTTTATCCGCCGGTGACTCATTGGACACCTGGCCCGGATCGAATGGCCTGGCAGCAAACGCCGCCCCGGTGCCCGACAGGCGCCAGCTGACATCCGTGACCCCGTAGCGCTCCGCCAGGGGTCGACTCACCTTGCGGATCTTTTCACGACCGAACTTGGGAATGATCCCGATTCCAGCATCGCAACTGGCCCAATGCCAAGCTTCGGCATTATCCATTTTCTCCTGGCGAATGATGAACGTACGCGACTGCCCATGCAGCCGATAGTCGATGATGTACAGTTGCGGCATTGGCATCGTAGGGCCCTCCTTTCTCCATGACGACAATGAATGGAGCGAGGTTTTTCGAGAAGATTCAAACTATTGTCGAACAATGTGCATGGACGGTTTGGTGGCATATTGCCCGCATCCGGCAGGCTTGGCTTGTCAGCCGCCTGCAGGGTCGAGCTGGATGTACAGACAGTAGGCCGCAAGGACCACCCAGAACACACAGAACAGCCAGGGCGTGCGCATGGAGAAAAGCAGTGACTTGCGATAGCCCTGCTCCGAGGACTCAAGTTCGCTGAACAGCGGCGAGTCGTCGTAGGCTCGTCCGAACTTGGGTTCGCTACGCAGCAGCTGGCTCTGCTTGAAGTGCCAGTGATCGATGATGCTGTAGGCCGCGCGAATGCCCGGCCATGCATTGAGGGTGCTGACCAGCCCCAACAAGGCCAGGAAGGTGGGCACCACCAGGGTGAACAGCCTGCCCCAGTCAGGGTTGAGGTTGGCCATGCACGATCCGAACGCAATGACCAGGAACGACTGCGCCGAGAGGTAGGCATCCGTCCGGTGGGACAGGATCCCCGTCTCGAACTGAATCTCCCGGCGATAGAACTCCAGCCGTTCCTTCGGCGTGCCGAACATCAACGTGTCGTCGGGCGGATGCAGCGACTCTCCGTGGACGTCGGTCACTATGCGGGTCATGGAAACTCCTCAGGCTTTGGGCACCTGCCCCGGTTACGGCGTAGCGCCAGGCGTCAGGATCACCTTGCGGCAGCGTTCCTGCTTTTCATCGAACATTTCATAACCACGAACCGCATCCTCGAGTCCCAGGCGGTGGGTCACGATGGCTTCGGGGTTGAGTTCGCCGTTCTGGATGTACTCGAGCAACTTGGGCAAGAAGCGGTGAACGTGCGTCTGTCCCATCTTGAAAGAGATGCCCTTGTCGAACGCATCCCCGAACATGAAGGCATGCACGAACCCTGCATAGACACCGGGCACGCTCACCACGCCCCCGCGACGCACGGCCGCGATGGACTGGCGCAGGGCCTTGCCGCTGCTGCCCTCGATCTTGAGCGTGGTCAGCACGGTTTCGGTGGTGCTGCCTTTCGCTTCGAAGCCTACTGCATCAATCACCGCGTCCACGCCGCGCATGCCCTTGGTCTGGCGAATGATCGTATCGGCGGGATCGTCGTCCCTGTGGAAGTTGATGGGGATCACGCCGTATTGCTGCTGCGCGTATTCGAGGCGGTAGTCGAACTCATCGATCATGAAGATCTGGTCTACCTTGAGCATGCGCGCACACGCCGCCGCCAGCAGCCCCACCGGACCTGCGCCGTAGATCGCCAGCGACGAGCCTTCGCCGATCTCGGCATTGAGCACCGCCTGCCAGGCGGTAGGAAGAATGTCGGAGAGAAACAGCACTTTGTCGTCGGCCAGGTCACCCGGCACCTTGAATGGGCCTACGTTGCCCTTCGGCACCCGCACGTACTCGGCTTGCCCACCGGGGATACCGCCGTAGAGATGGCTGTAGCCAAACAACGCGGCAGGGGGCGGAATGATCTTCTTGTTCAGCGAGGCGCCAGGGCCGGTATTGGTGGTCTCACAGGCGGCAAACAGGTCATGTTCACAGAAAAAGCAGCTGCCGCAGGCGATCACGAACGGGATCACCACGCGGTCACCCTTCTTCACGGCAGTCACTTGCGGACCGACCTCTTCGACAATCCCCATGAACTCATGACCCAGGATGTCCCCAGACTTCACGGCTGGCATCTTGCCATGATACAGGTGCAGGTCCGACCCACAGATGGCCGTGGCGGTCACCTTGAGCACGACGTCATCCGGCTCCTCGATCGTGGGATCAGGCACGTTGTCAACCCTTACATCGGTAGCGCCGTGATAGGTCAGTGCTCGCATAGTGTGAATCCTCCAGGCATTGATAGCACCGTGCAGGCTGCGCGGTGCTCAGGCATGCACGCTCCACTGGCTCGCGTCGGTGGGGATGGGCAATTCGTCGATTGCGTGGATCATCCCGCTGTCCAGGGCTTCCCGTGGGCCGAGGATCCTTGGATAAGCCATCAGGCAACGGGGGATGTCCAACGCCTCTGCGGCGCCCTGGGTGCGTTGGTCGACGATCTCTGCATACAGCCGCAGGTCGTAATCCAGGCTCATGGCGTATTCGGCCATGCGCGCGTGGTCCACCGAGCCGTGCAGGGTCCAGTGGAACGGGTGGAACAGGAACTTGCTGTAGGCGCAGGCGGTGCGGTGTTCGCCTGCCAGGAAAATGATATTACCCATGGATTCGACCGTGCCCAGGTTATGGGTGTCGACCTGGACCGGCAGCGAACGCAGGAAGTTGTACAGGGTGAAGCCATAGCTGCACTCCCCGCCCATGGTCGCTACGTTGATCTGCAAGCGTTCGGCGCCCTGCTGCAGCGCCCGCGTGCACGTATTGATCAGGTTGCCGCAGGTCGATGAGTTGATCGGGCCGGTGAAATGAATGATGTGTCTGGCCATGGTGTGCTCCGAAAGCAGGCTGGCTACCACTGGCAGCGCTGGGCGGACTATCCGGTTGAGACGCTTGGCACTGCAAAGTTCAAAACTTGTCCGGGTCCACTGTTCCGGTCCGCTCGTCAACTGCCGCTGAACCCTTGCAACCATTTCCGGGTCGTTACTTGAGAGGGCGCCGCCTCTCGAACGCCGTATTCAAGGAGTAAAGCATGGCACATGACGAACGTAGGGAGACGCCGTGAGCCAGATACGTATCGGCATATCCGGATGGCGCTACGGCCCATGGCGCAAGGACTTCTATCCCCGGGGTCTGCCACAGGCAGACGAGCTTGCGTTTGCGTCCCGTGCGGTCAACAGCATCGAGATCAACGGATCGTTCTACAGCTTGCAAACGCCAGAGCGCTATGTCGCCTGGCGCGACGATACCCCCGATGACTTCGTGTTTTCGCTCAAGGGACCGCGCTATATCACGCATATGCGCCGCCTCAAGGAAATCGAGGAGCCGTTGGCCAATTTCTTTGCCTCGGGCCCGCTATTGCTGGGCGACAAGCTGGGGCCAATCCTCTGGCAGTTTCCGCCGAACTTGAAGTTCGACGAAGAACGCTTTGCGCATTTTTTCGACACTCTCCCTCGCGATCGCCAAGCGGCACGCCGTTGCGCGCACAAGTGCGCCGAGCGGCTTCGCGACAACGGGGGCACTGATATCAAGGGCGATGCCCCCCTGCGTCATGCCGTGGAGGTCCGTCACGACAGCTTTCTGTGCGAAGCCTTCGTCAAGTTGCTGCGCAAGCACAATGTCGCCCTGGTCGTCGCCGACAGTGCGGGCAAATGGCCCTATGTCGAGGACGTGACTGCCGATTTCGTCTACATGCGCCTGCACGGTGACGTGGAGCTGTACAGCAGTGGATATACGGCTGCGGCATTGCGTCGGTGGCGCAAGCGCATCGAGGCCTGGAGCCATGGCGAGCAGCCAGCGGACGCCCACCTGATCTACGACCATGCGCCGCCGGCTCGTCGCAGCCGCGACGTCTACTGCTATTTCGACAATGACCAGAAAGTGCACGCCCCCTACGACGCCCGTCGTCTGCTGGAAAGCCTGAAGCTCGACGACGCGCTGCAGACCGAACCCGGAGTGGAACCAGGAGTGGAACTGTGACCAAGACCATGCCCGCGCCCACCAGCATCATCGACCGCGTTACCGCGGTGCACCGCCTGCATGTGCTCACTATCAATGTGCACAAGGGATTTACCGCGCTTAACCGGCGCTTCATCCTGCCCGAGCTGCGAGACGCCGTGCGCACCACCGGGGCTGACCTGGTGTTTCTCCAGGAGGTACACGGCAGCCACGAACAGCACGCCCAGCGTCACCCGGCCTGGCCGGAAACACCGCAGTACGAGTTTCTGGCCGACACCATGTGGCCGCAGTTCGCCTATGGGCGCAACGCTGTCTATCCCCACGGTGATCATGGCAATGCCCTGCTCTCCAAGTTTCCGATCCTCGAGTACAACAATCTCGACGTGTCGATAGTGGGCAACGAGCAGCGTGGCCTGCTGCACTGCCAGCTGGACGTGCCTGGCCACGACCAGGTGCATGCCGTGTGCGTGCACCTGGGGCTGCGCGAAGCCCATCGCCAGCAGCAGGTTCGGCTGCTGCTGGAACTGCTCGACAGCTTGCCTGCCAACGCCCCGGTCATCGTCGCGGGCGACTTCAATGACTGGCGCCTGAAGGCCGATGGCGTGCTGGGCGAAAGGCTGGTCGAAGCGTTCGGCAAAACCTGCGGGGCTCCGGCGCGTACGTTCCCCGCGCGCCTGCCCTTGCTGCGGCTGGATCGCATCTACCTGCGCAATGCCACGCCGCACAGTGCCCAGGTACTGTCCAGCTGGCCCTGGACGCATCTGTCCGACCATGCGCCGCTTGCAGCCGAGGTGAGCCTATGAGCAGCCCTTGGGTGGATGGCAACAGCGTCAAGCTGCTGATCAACGGCGAGGACTTTTACCCGCGTGTGTTCGAGGCCATTGGCCAGGCGCGCGAGGAGATCCTGCTCGAAACCTTCATCATTTTCGACGACAAGGTCGGCCAGCAGCTGCAGCAGGCACTGATTGCGGCCGCCGAGCGCGGCGTGCGGGTCGAGGTGGCAGTGGATGGTTATGGCACTGCCGACCTCGACGACACGTTCGTCGGCGCCATGACCCAGGCTGGCATCAGCTTTCACGTGTTCGACCCGCAGCCACGCCTGGTGGGCATGCGCACCAACCTGTTCCGGCGCCTGCACCGCAAGATCGTGGTAATCGACGGCGAGCTGGCGTTCATCGGTGGTATCAACTACGGCGAAGACCATCTTGGCGACTATGGCCCGATGGCCAAGCAGGACTACGCCGTCGAGGTCACGGGTCCGGTGGTGGCGCTGGTGCACGCCTCGAGCCGCAAGCTGATGGCCCCGGTGCTGGAACCGCCGAGCCAGGTCCGTCCCGAGCTCAAACCGACGGGGCAGATCACCGCCATGCTGGTCGAGCGCGACAACCAGAGGCGCAGCACGGATATCGAGCAGCAATACCTTGCAGCCTTCCGGTCCGCCAAGCGGCGTATTGTCGTGGCCAATGCGTACTTCTTCCCCGGCTACCGGTTGTTGCGTGAGTTGCGCAATGCAGCGCGCCGGGGTGTCGATGTCACCCTCATCCTGCAGGGTCAGCCGGACATGCGCTGGGTACGGGCGTTGTCCCGGCTGCTCTACAATTACCTGCTGCGCGACAATGTGACCATCTATGAGTACTGCAAGCGACCGCTCCACGGCAAGGTCGCCCTGGTGGATGACGAGTGGTCGACAGTGGGTTCGAGCAACCTGGACCCGCTCAGCCTTTCGTTCAACCTCGAAGCCAACCTGATGATCCGCGACCGGGCTTTCAACCAGCAGCTTCACGATCACTTGACCGAGATGGGCACGCAGCACTGCAAGGCCGTGACCCTGGAACGGATGATCCGAGGCTACTGGTGGCGCGCGCCTCTGATCTTCCTGGGCTTTCACGCCACCCGGTACTTCCCGCGGATCGCCGGTTTTTTCCCCGCGCATCGACAGATGCTGCAATCCCTGCAACCGGCCACTCAGGCCGACGGCAACCTGCATGAGGGCAAGGTCTGATGGAGCGCAAAAGCTGGCAAACCTGGGCCAAACGGCTGATGACAGTAGTATTCCTGATCGGGATTCCCGTGCTGCTCTATCTGCTGGCCCGCAACCTGGACTGGAACGAAGTACGTCATTCGTTGCAGGCGTACAAACCCAGTACCTTGCTCATCGGCCTGGCCATTGCACTGTGCAGCTTCGGCGTGTTCAGCTGCTACGATCTCCTGGGGCGTGCGTACACCGGGCATCACCTTCCTGCCCGCCAAGTCCTGCCGGTGGCATTTGTCTGCTACGCCTTCAACCTCAACTTCACCACCTGGGTCGGTGGCGTAGCGTTGCGGTACCGATTGTATAGCCGGCTCGGGCTCGATACGGCGACCATCACCCGCATCATCACCCTGGGCATTCTCACCAACTGGATGGGCTACATGGCCTTGGCGGGAACGGTGTTTGCCCTGCGGCTGGTCAAGCTCCCCGAAAACTGGGCGGTCGGCGCCACCGGTTTGCAATGGATCGGTTTCCTGCTGCTGGCGGTAGCGGCAGGCTATCTCTATGCCTGCGGCTTCGCCAAGCGCCGCACCTGGAGCTGGCGCGAGCACGAGATCACCTTGCCTTCGCTGCGGTTCGCGGGGATCCAGGTGGCCTTGGGCGCGAGTAACTGGGCGCTGATGGCGCTGCTGATCTATTGGCTGCTGCCAGACGATCTGTTCTATCCCTCGATTCTCGGGATCTTGCTGATCAGCTGCGTCGCGGGAGTGGTTGCGCACATTCCGGCGGGCCTGGGCGTGCTTGAGGCGGTGTTCCTTGCACTGCTGCATGGACAGCTCAGCCAGGGCAGCCTGATCGCCACGCTGCTGGGCTATCGCACGCTGTATTACCTGATTCCGCTGTTGCTGGCGATCATCGCCTATCTGGTACTGGAAAAACGCGCCAAGTCCATGCGCCTGCAAGGCAAGGCTACAGTGCCGAAGACCTGACCCATGGGTTCACGCCCAGGAGGAAACAATGCGCATTCACCTGTCGCTGCTGCTACTGGGCTCCTTGGTCAGTACTGACGTACTGGCCGAGGCCTGTGATGTGATGACGCGCTCGTCCAGCGAGGCGGTCAAGCCGGTGGAGCAGCACACCTGTTACAGCTTCGATGGAATGCCGGACAATGCAGTCGCCTGGTCGTGCAGCAACGAGAGCAAGGAGATGCTCAACAGCGAAAAGCGCCAGGTGGCGCAGTGTCAGGAAGGCAGCGTTGGACGCTGTACGGCGCCGTTGACGCAAGAGTCATTGGCCAATCCCCGCTCTGGAGGTCGTGGGGAGCAGACAACCCGGCCGGCCGTGCCGAAGGACGCGCGGGTGGTGACTCACTACTACAGTACAGCTGATCTGGGGCAGGCGCAGATTGACTGCAAGAATAACAGTGGGGAATGGCAGATGCGGTAGCAGGTACCCCAATCGCGGGCTTGCCCGCGATTGGGGCTACTACGAAACCTCAACCCACCTCCTCATCCTTGTCGATCTTCTCGCCTTCTCCACAATGGCACCCCGCCATCCGGCAAGGGTCTCCGTTACGGTGTCCACTGGCACATGCCTCGCAGCAATACGCCTCGCCGCCCTGCACCTGGGCATTGGCATCCACAGTGCAATCGCACTCCGGACAAGCACAGACTCGATCAGTCATGATTTCCTGCTCCCGATATCAGCGTCGTTGTCACCATCCAGCGGCGTGACCTCATCGGTCCATGGCTCGCCATCCAGTGGGGCTGAGCGCGCGAGCTCGGCTTCGTCCAAGCCGATGCCGCCGCCAATGTCGTTGGCATCGACCTCGGTCAACGCCCTGTCGAGCGGCCCGCTGCCTCCGGGCTCATGCGGATCCCGCGCGCCAGTCTGGTCATACAGGGTGTCCGGGCTGAGATCATCCATGGTCACGTTGTCTTCGTGCAGGCTTTCACTCAGGGCCTCTCCACCGGTCATGCCGCTTTCCTCGACGCGCCGCCCTGGAAACTCCTGCTCCACCTCGGCCGCCGGGCGCTCGTCGCCAATGCGGCCTGTGCGCTCGTCTTGATCCTCACCAAAGTCCAGCTCGTGGACACTGCCCATGCGGTCTTCAGTGGTGTCGATCTCTATCGGAGGCCGGGTCTTGGGATCTTGTGGTTGGCTGCTCATGGTGCCTCTCCATTCCTATGGGCTTGTCCTGTCGACTTCGGCAAGCGGCGAATGATTCAGAGTTTTCGCCAAGCGGGTGCCAACCGGCCGACAAATTGAACTACAGGGCCTGCGGTTCCCTCCCAGTTCCAGAGACCCGTGAATCGTCCGGAGCGTCCCATGGCAAAGCCCCTGCAGGAGTATCAGCGCAAGCGCGATTTCAACGCTACATCCGAGCCTGCCGGCAAGGCGAATCGGGGCAAGCAGGGCCATGCCTTGCAGTACTGCATCCAGAAGCACGACGCCAGTCACCTGCATTATGATTTTCGCCTGGAACTCGACGGCACCCTCAAGAGCTGGGCCATCCCCAAGGGCCCTTCGCTGGACCCTAAGGTGCGCCGCCTGGCTGTGCACGTTGAAGACCACCCGCTGGACTACGCCAGTTTCGAGGGCAGCATTCCGGAAGGTCACTACGGCGCTGGCGATGTGATTGTCTGGGACCGCGGCATCTGGGAGCCCGAGGGGGATCCACACCAGGCCTATGCCAAGGGCAAGCTGCGCTTTCGCTTGCAAGGCGAAAAGCTGGCCGGGGTGTGGAACCTGTTTCGCACGAGCATGGGTGGCAAGAAAGAACAGTGGATGCTGATCAAGTCCAATGACGGCGAAGCCCGCAGCGAGGCCGACTACGACGTCCTTGAGGCCCAGCCAGACAGTGTGTTGAGCGAGCGCACCTTGCTGTCCCGCGGCGCCAAGACCGCCAGCAAGTCCGGTGGCAAGACCGGGAGCTCTGCCGCTCAGACAGCAGAGCGCGCCAGCAAGGGGAGCAAGGCCCCGCTGCCAGACATGCTGCAGCCGCAGCTGGCAACCCTGGTCGAATCGCCTCCAAGCGGTGAATGGCGCTACGAGGTCAAGTTCGACGGTTACCGCATTCTTGCCCGTGTCGACGGTGATGACGTGCGACTCTTTACCCGCAATGGCCATGACTGGAGCGCCAAGATGCCGCACCAGGTCGCCGCGCTGCGCACGCTCGGGCTGAAGTCGGCCTGGCTCGACGGCGAGATGGTAGTGGCCGATGAAAACGGCGCGGCCGACTTCCAGGCCCTGCAAAACGCCTTCGATCTCAACAGCGATGAACAGATCAGTTATCACCTGTTCGACCTGCTCTACCTCGACGGCAAGGACTTGCGGGAAAACCCGCTGCAAGACCGACGCGACGCGCTGCAGGCCTTGCTGGAAAAAAACGACGCTGGTGAGCTGAAGTTCTCCAGGGATTTCGATGAGCCTGTCGACTCCCTGCTCCAAAGCGCCTGCCAACTGGAACTGGAAGGCTTGATCGGCAAGCGAGTCGACAGCCCCTACATCGGTCGGCGCAGCAGTGACTGGATCAAGCTCAAGTGCAAGCGGCGCCAGGAGTTCGTCATCGTCGGCTATACCGATCCCAAAGGCAGCCGCAGCGGTTTTGGCGCCCTACTGCTGGCCCTGCACGACAACGACAGTGGTGAGCTGCGCTACGCCGGCAAGGTTGGTACCGGGTTCAGCACGACTACCCTCGACAGTATCCATGCCCGGCTCAAGCCGCTCGAAGGCGAGCGCCCTGCCCTGGCCAATCCGCCCACGGGAGCCGAGGCCCGCGGCGTGCACTGGTTGCAACCGCGCCTGCTGGCCGAAGTGGCGTTTGCCCAGATGACCCGCGAAGGCATCGTACGCCATGCGGTCTTTCATGGCCTGCGCGACGACAAGCCGGCTACGGCCATCGACCTGGAGCGACCAATGCCCACGAAGAAAACTGCTGCCGACACCGAAGACCTCGGCAGCCTGCGCCTAACCCACCCTGACCGAGTCATCGACCCCAGCTGCGGCGCCACCAAGCGCCAGATCGCCGAGTACTACGCGCAGGTGGCCGACTGGATTCTTCCGCACCTGGCTCAGCGTCCGGTCGCCTTGGTCCGTGCCCCGGATGGCCTGCCGGGCGAATTGTTCTTCCAGAAGAACGCTGGGCAGCTGGGTATTCCCAACATTGTCACCCACGACAAGGCCGAGGCCGGTCAGGCCGTGATGATCATCAACCGCCCCGACACGCTGCTGGGCGCGGTTCAGATGAACATGCTCGAACTGCACACCTGGAACGCCACCGAAAAGAGCTTCGACAAGCCCGACCGGTTTGTCCTGGACCTGGATCCGGATCCCGCGCTTCCCTGGAAGGCCATGCTCGAAGCGACGCACCTTACCCTGACCCTCCTGGACGAACTGGGGTTGCAGAGCTTTCTCAAGACCAGTGGCGGCAAGGGCATGCACATCGTGGTACCGCTGACCCGCCGCGCCGGCTGGGATGAGGTCAAGGACTTCAGTCATGCCATCGTGGATCACCTGGCAGGCCTCTTCCCTGACCGGCTATCCGCGGTTTCAGGGCCCAAGAACCGTGTTGGACGCATCTTCATCGACTACCTGCGCAACGGCAAGGGTGCGACCACTGCCTGTGCCTACTCCCTGCGCGCCCGGGAAGGGTTGCCGGTGTCGGTGCCGATCTGGCGCGAAGAACTGGCGCAGCTCAAGAACGCCAACCAGTGGAACCTGTTCAACCTGCGCGAGCGCCTTGCTGAGATCGAAGATCCATGGGCAGAGCTTGCCACCACCCGGCAATCCATTACCGCGCGGATGCGCAAACAGCTGGGAATGACCTGATGCATACACGCACTACCACGTCGGCCCAGGGCGGGCCTGAGGAATCCATGCCATGAGCATCATCCAGGATTTTGACCTGGGCAATCTTGATCGTCTGTTGCGCAGCTTTACCGAGCGCCCCCAGGCACTCAATCTCGACACTCAGCTTCCGCTGATCCTGCAGGCATTGCAGGCCGATCATCTCGACTGCTTGCCGTTACCTGGCCATGGCCATACCTTGCAGCGCTGGCAGACCCTGGCGCGAATCGCCGGCTGCGACCTGTCCCTGGCCAAGCTTTATGAGGGTCATACCGATGCGCTGGCGATTCTCGCCGAATGCGGCGTGCCTTGGGATTCCAGAGACGGCATCTGGGGCGTTTGGGCCGCCGAACCCCCCACCGCCCGGGCGCGGATCATCTCGCGTGAAGGCCAGCAGGTACGCCTGGCGGGCAGCAAAGCCTGGTGCTCCGGTGCCCTGCAGGTCGACCGGGCACTGCTGACCGCCTGGGACGACAACGACCAGCCGCAGTTGGTGGCCATCGAGCTGTCGGAGCCCAGCCAGCAGATCGTGGCCGATCACTGGCAGGCAGTCGGCATGGCCACCACCACCAGTGTCGAGATCATGTTTGAAGACTCCCCGGGAATCGCGATTGGTGAACCCGGTCAGTACCTGTCACGGCCCGGCTTCTGGCACGGGGGCGGCGGCATCGCGGCGTGCTGGTATGGCGCCGCCGAGGCCCTGGCGGACTACCTGCGCGAGCACTGCCGCAATCCACGCCCTGATCCCCACGCCGAAGCCCACCTGGGCGCGGTCGATGCCGCCTTGTACGGTGCTCGCGCGGCCCTGCGCGAATGCGCTGCCTGGATCGACCGCAACCCTGTCCTGGATGCCAGCCTGCCCGTGCGCCGGGTCCGGGCCCAGGTTGAACAGGCTGTCGACCAGGTCGTCAGCCATGTCGGCCGCGCCCTGGGCGCTACTCCATTCTGCCGCAGCAGCCATTTTGCCCGGCTCAGCGCCGACCTGCCGGTGTACCTGCGACAGAGCCACGCCGAACGCGACCTGGCCACCCTCGGTCAGCAATTGGCGCAAGACCCTGCAGGAGCCTGGCAGCTATGACGCGTAATCTCATCCAGGCCAGTGATGGCACTCGCTGGGCCGACTGGCAGCACTCCGCCCATCTTGCCCGTGCCACCTGGACCACTCCCGAGCAGCTCTGCCCTCAGGGGACCCGCCTGGTGGTAGTGGCACCGCACCCGGACGATGAGATCCTGGCGTGCGGAGGCCTGTTGTGCAGTTTCAGTGGACGCGAGCAGGACCTGGTGCTGATCTCGGTTACCGATGGCGAAGGCAGCCACCAGGATTCGGCTCACTGGACCGAACACCGTCTTCGTCGGGACCGGCCGCTGGAAAGCCGGCATGCCCTGCAGCGCCTGGACCTGTCCCTCAACGAGCTCGACTGGCGCCGCCTCAATCTCAAGGACAGCGCCGTGGCCCGGGACGAAGCCTTTCTGGTCAACCACCTCAACCAGTTGCTCAAGCCGGGCGACGTGCTGCTGACCACCTGGCGAGGCGACGGCCATGCCGACCACGAGGCCGTCGGCCGTGCCTGTGCCCAGGCGGCCCAGGCGCGCCAGGCAAGGCTGGTGGAGGTGCCCGTCTGGGCCTGGCATTGGGCAAGTCCCGATGACCCTCGACTACCTTGGTCGCGTGCACAACGCATCCAGCTGGACAAGACCGCGGTGACGCGCAAGCAGCAAGCGATCGCTGCCCACGCCAGTCAGATGGAAGCCGATGAAGGGCGACCCCCTGTGCTGCCGCCTGCCTTGCTCGAATGCCTTCTGCAACCCTTCGAACTGGTGTTCATATGAAGCCCGACGATCAGTATTTCGCTCACCTCTACGCCAACAGCGATGACCCATGGGCGTTTCGCCAGCGCTGGTACGAGCGGCGCAAGCGCGACCTGGTGATGGCCAGCCTGCCCCGCCAGTGCTACGAGCGCGTGTTCGAGCCCGCTTGCGCCAACGGCGAACTCAGCGCTGCGCTCGCTGAGCGCAGCGCCAGCCTGCTGTGCCAGGACCTGGACCCGACAGCTGTGCAATTGGCCCGCGAACGCCTGAGCGAGGCACCCCATGCGCGCGTGGAACAAGGCCGCTTGCCCGCCGATTGGCCAGGCGAGCGCTATGACCTGATCGTGCTCAGCGAGATCGGCTACTACCTTGACCCGACGCAATGGCTGCAAGTGATCGAGCAATCAGTCGCCAGTCTGACGGCTGACGGTGGGCTGCTCGCCTGTCACTGGCTGCACCCCATTGAAGGCTGCCCACAGACCGGCCATCAGGTGCATGCGATGCTGGCCAAGCATCTGCCGTTGTACCCGCTCTATCGGCATGAAGAAGCCGATTTCCTCTTGGAATACTGGTGTTGTCAGCCCAGCGTGATCGATCTGGACGAGACCTGCGCATGATTGCCGTGATCATTCCCGCGCATAACGAGGCACGCCGCTTGGGGCGCTGTCTGAAGGCTGTGGAAGCGGCTGCCCGGCACGCCGAGCAGGCCGGACATGAAGTCCGTATTCTGGTGGTGCTGGATCGCTGTACAGACAGCAGCGCAGCCATCGCCAGGCGCCACAAGGTGGAAACCCTTGAGGTAGCGGCCGGCAATGTCGGCAAGGCGCGACGCGCCGGTGCTGCTTGGATGCTTGAACAAGGCGCACATTGGCTCGCCTGCACCGATGCCGACAGTCGGGTGCCGCCACATTGGTTGATGTGGCAACTCGAATGCTCCGCGGATGCGGTGTGCGGCACGGTCCATATAGAACGCTGGCAACCCTGGCAGGATGCCGAACTGCGCCGGCGCTATCTCAACGGTTACCACGCTCGCGAAGATCATCGGCATATCCATGGCGCGAATCTGGGCATCTGTGCACGGGCCTATCAGCGGGTTGGCGGTTTCCCACCCATCCCTGCCCATGAGGATGTTCATCTGGTGAATGCCTTGCAGGCAGCAGGCGCACGTATTGTGTGGACGGCCAGGCACAGCGTGGCGACCAGCAGCCGTGGAGACTGCAGAGCCCGGGATGGTTTTGGAGATTACCTCAAAAGCCTGGCAACGGCATAAGCCACGCAGGGCGATCAATACAGGATCGCGTAACCCCCCCGGTCATGAAGCTTTTTTGCGGCTGGGGGCTTTTTTCGTTGCCGGCGCCTTGCCCCCGAGGCTGCGTTTGAGCAGCTCGGTGAGGTCGAGGATATCGGCGCTCTTCTCGCCTCCACCCTCCTTGGCCGATTCCACCACGGCGATCTTGCCCTTGCTCGCTTTCTCTTCCACCAGGTCCATGATGGTCTGCTTGAAAACGTTCTGGTACTCATCAGGCGCCCATTCGCCGCTCATGTCCTCCACCAGCCGCTTGGCCATCTGCAATTCGCGCTTGTCGACCTTGGCATCAGTCACGCTTTTGTCCAGTTCAAGCGTGTCGATGCCGCGCACCTCCTCCGGCCAGCGCAGGGTGATCATCACCAGCGCCTCGTCGAGCGGCCGCAGCAGCGCCAGATGTTGCTGGGTGTGCAGCACCACGGTCGCCAGGGCGACCTTACCGGTGCTCTGGAGGGTTTCGCGCAGCAACGCATAGACCTTGCCGCCACGGCGGTCGGGGCTCAGGTAATAAGGGGTATCGAAATGCTGGAGAGGGATCACGTTATGGTCGACGAACGAGAAGATATCGATCGTCTGGGTGGCCTCAGGCCGGGCCTTGCGGATCTCTTCTTCGCTGATCACCACATAGCGCCCCTTCTCGAACTGCACGCCCTTGACGATGTTTTCCTTGTCGATGTCCTTGCCGGTGACCTTGTTGATCCGTTTGTAGCCCACCGGATCCATGCTGCGCTTGTCGAGCCAGTCGAAGTCGACACGTTCACTGCGCACCGCGGTATTCAGGCTGACCGGGATATGCACCAGGCCAAAGCTGATCGCACCTTTCCAGATGGCTCGGGCCATGATTTGCTCCTATTGAGGGTGGTCTGAGGTAGAACCCGGCGTGCAGTAGCGCAGGGCCCCACAGCGTTCACAGCATTGACAGGACAGACCAGCGACCTCGCGCCCGAGCGAGGTGCGCCATTGGCAGCCACGTAGCAGACAGAGGAACTTCATACAGCCTCCTTGACCTGGAATACGGGTACTTACTTCCAGTGACCGCGGCGCCTGTCCAAAGGTTTAATCGTTTAGCCCTACGGCAGCGGGTTACCGCCAGTCACGCCGAACACTTCGCCGGTGATGTAGCTGGACTCCTGCGAGGCAAGCAGTACATACAAGGGCGCACACTCCGCCGGCTGCCCCGGACGCTTCATGGGGGTCTGGCTGCCGAAGTCGGGAATCTTTTCCGGTGGCTGACCGCCGCTCGGCTGCAGTACGGTCCAGACCGGGCCAGGCGCTACGGCGTTGACACGAATACCGCGGTCGATCACTTGCTTGGCCAGTGCCTTGGTGAAGGCCACGATGGCCGCCTTGGTGGTGGCGTAATCGAGCAGGGTCGCCGAAGGCTGGTAGGACTGGATCGAAGCGGTGTTGATGATGGTCGCCCCTGCCGGCATCAGCGGAACCGCCGCCTGGCACAGCCAGAACAGCGCATAGACGTTGGTCTTCATGGTCGCGTCGAACTGCTCGCTGCTGACCTCGCTGACGTCCTTGCGGGCGGTCTGCTTCCCGGCCACGTTGACCAGGATATCGAGCCCGCTCAGCTGCTCATGGGCTTGTTTGATCAATTGCCTGCAGAACGTTTCATCTTTCAGGTCGCCAGGCAGCGCAATCGCCTTGCGGCCTTCAGCTTCGATCAGCCCGATGACTTCACGCGCATCCACCTCCTCGCTTGGCAGGTAGTTGAGCACGATATCCGCGCCTTCGCGTGCGAAGGCAATAGCCGTTGCTCTGCCGATGCCCGAGTCGGCGCCGGTGATCAGCGCCTTGCGCCCGGCCAGGCGACCGAAGCCCTTGTAGGTAAGCTCGCCGTGATCGGGCTCTGGATTCATCTTGGCATCCAGGCCAGGCGCGGCCTGGGTCTGCGCGGGAAACGGCGGCTGCGGATACTGCGTGAGCGGGTTCTGCATGCTGTACTGATCTTGCGGTTTGCTGGCAGGCATAAGTCACCTCCTGAGGGTATTGACGCCAGATGGCGCGGGTCATGGAATTTCGAGGCCGCAAAATGCCGGAAGGTTTGTTCCAGACAGCGTGCCGACCGACCGATGGTCATCGGGCGGGCTCTCTGAACCAATGGCTGCATGACAGCGTCCACCGAAAAACAAAGGGCGATCTACCATGACCTATGACCCCATTGACCGAGTGCAGAACTATCTGAAAGCGCACGGCCTGAAGCTGTCCACTGCTGAGTCCTGCACCGCAGGCCGCATGGTTGCACTGTTGTCCGAGAAACCTGGGACCGGCAGCGTGCTCGAATGCGGGTATGTGGTGTATTCCCCCGAAGCCAAGCAGCGTTTGCTGGGCGTCAGTGCTCGTACCATCGAGCACTTCGGATTGACCAGTCAGGAAGTAGCCCGGGAAATGGCGCTCGGCGCGCTGGCCGACAGCCCAGCCAGCGTGGCCATCGCCACCACTGGCGTGGCAGGCCCCGACGCCGAGGGTGATATTGCCCCCGGGACGCTTTGTTTTGCCTGGGCTTTCGCCGAGCTGCCGACACCGGCGGTATTCAGCCGCACCGAGCGATTCTTCGGCGACCGCCAGTCAGTGCTGCACCAGGCTTCGCTTCATGGACTGCTGCAGATGATGCAGTTTCATCAACGCTGGCTACGCGGCGAGCGCACCTGACAGGCGCGGGCCCGGGGGATCACGGCCATGAAAACAGAGGACGAGCATCACGCCCGGCAGTACCCGGTCAGCGAAGACATGCGCATGCAGCGGCGCGTGTGGCGGTTCGAGCGCATTGGCTGGTATGGGCTACTCGTTGTCGTCGGGCTGACCCTGGCTGGCCTGTTTGGCAGCGGCCCGCTCAGTGAACGCACGGCCACCAGCCCGGACGGCCGCGTGCAGGTCGATTACGCCCGCTTCACCCGCAGTGGCGCGGCCGAGCAGTTGCGTATCCGGATTCAGGGCAAGCCCGATGACCAAGCCACTCTGCTACTCGATGGTTCAATGTTCCGCGACCTGACGGTGGAAACGCTGCAGCCCCAGCCCCTGGTCTCGCTGTCCCAGGGACAGGCCCTGCTTCTTCACCTGGGCACCGACACCGACGGTGTCGCCATGCTCTACATGACACTGCGCAACGACAGCGTCGGACAGTTCAGCGGCCAGGCCCGGGTGGGGCCGAACAGCGTCGTGCGCTTTTCAACCTTCGTCTATCCCTGAGGAGCCATCATGGATTCAGTTCTGCGCGCAGCGGCCATGTATGTGGCATTGATGTTTTTGTTCCGGGTGGCCGGGCGCCGCTCGCTCGCCGACCTGACGACCTTCGACTTCGTCCTGTTGCTGATCATCGGCGAGGCAACGCAACAGGCGCTGCTGGGCGATGATTTCTCGTTCACCAATGCCGTGCTGGTGATATCCACGCTGATCGTGCTGGACGTCGGACTGTCGCTGGCCAAGCTCAATTCGCTGAGGGTGGCGCGGCTGGTGGATGGTCATGCCACGGTGGTGGTCGAGAACGGCGAGTTCCTGCGGGGGCGCATGCGCCGATCGCGGTTGACCGAAGATGACATCCTCGAATCGGCCCGGGCCAACCAAGGGGTGCTGGAAGTCAGCCAGATCAAGTACGCCATTGTCGAACGCAACGGCAAGATTTCCATCATCCGGCAGGAGGATGACTAGAACGTCACCCCGGTGACACCTGGCCCCGTCGGAACCACATTGTGCGCATCCTCCATGACCTGCTCTACCACTTCGCGCATCGCGTGGCAGTGCTCCAGACCGTTCGCGCGCGCGCGTGCGAGTGCGGCCAGCTGGCGGTCGGCACTGGTGCCTTCGGCAAGGATGCGCCGTGCCTGCAGGAATGCCCGCTCGGCATCGACGGTGTCGCAAGGGAACCGCGCCTCGGCCTGCGCCAGCCAGCCCAGTGCGCTGACTGGCTGCTCGTCGTGCGAGCCTATGAACTCGCCCTGGCGCCCATAGCGCAATGCGCGCCAGTAGTTCTCATGAGTGATCCAGCGGATTTCGCGGTTGACCGGCTGGACGTCGTGATGCGGCACCACGCAGTGCTCGACCAGGTGCCGGAACAGTGCAGCGATGCACAAGGCATCTTCGAGCCGAGGGCAAGCGTCGGTCATGCGCAGTTCGACCGTTGGAAAACGATGGGAAGGCCGGATGGCCCACCACAATGCCCCATCCTTGGCCAGTGAGCCCGTGCGTTGCAGCAAGGCGCGATAGCGTTGGTAGGCACCCCAGTCCGGCAGCAATTCGGGTAGCCCCATATGTGGCCACTCGCCGCAGATCACGCGGCGGTAACTCATGTAACCGGTTACCTGACCACCCCACAGAGGCGAGGAAGTGCTGAGCAGCAGTAGCAAGGGCGTCCAGTAAAGCACGCGATTGATGAGTTGGATGCGATCACACCCTTGCGGCACTCCGACATGTACGTGCAGGCCGCAGAGCAGGCTACGGCGGGCGACATGCTGGTAATCGTCGAAGATTTGCCGGAAATGTGCCAGAGGCCGCGGACTCTGGCGCACCCAAAGCGCGGAGGGATGACTGGCGGCGCAGTACAACCCGGCGTTTTCCTCAGCCAGCGCAATGGACAAACGTTGACGGCTGGCTGTGAAGAACTCACGCGCCTGATGAATATTGCCAAAGACCGGTGATGCGATCTCGATCTGGCTGCGGAACATCTCCTCGGCGAAATACTCGCCCATGACCTCCCGGCAGACCCTGCCGACCGCTGCCGTGGGCCGCGCAAGGACCTGCCCACTGGCGCGGTCGACCAGCAGATACTCCTCCTCGATACCGAAGTCGCACTGCCGGACCATGGGCCAGGCTCACTCGGCGCTGCGGGTCACGGTCAGGGCTACTGCGGCAATGCGTTCGACCTTTTCGTACCCAGGCTCCTCCAGTTGTTCGCCGAACACGTCCGGGTCGAGTTCCCGGTAATGCCACTGCCACTTCGGGCCGGCCAGGCGCAGGCGAACAGCTTCGAGCAAGGCATCCTTGCCTTCGACGATCGCCACGCCGGTGTACAGCAGGAGGGAGCCACCGACGCTCAATCGAGACAGGGACTGCTCGACGATGCGCAAGGACAGCGCAGCACCGAGCGCGCC
Source organism: Pseudomonas fluorescens (assembly GCF_902498185.1). Lineage (GTDB taxonomy): Bacteria > Pseudomonadota > Gammaproteobacteria > Pseudomonadales > Pseudomonadaceae > Aquipseudomonas > Aquipseudomonas fluorescens_BS. The sequence continues at coordinate 122,795 of NZ_CABVIX010000005.1, forward strand.
GCCACCGTGGCGGTAAAGGCGCTCGTCCGTATCGATCATGTAGGGCGGATTGGCCACGATGAGATCGTAATTGCCCGTGACGCCATCTAGGATGTCGCTCTGCGCAACCGTCACGTTACCCAGGCCCGCCAGTGCCGCATTGATGGCGGTGTACCGCAGCGCCACCGGATTGATATCCACGGCACTGACCTGGGCGTGCCGCGCAGCCGAGGCGATCAGCAACGCGCCGATGCCAGCCCCGCAGCCAATGTCCACCGCATGTTCGACAGCCTGAAAATTGTGTTGCAGATGATCCCTGATGACCTGCGCGAACCGGTAGCTGTCCGGTCCGAAGAACACCGCGTCCTGGGCGTCGGTAGGATACCCCGAGTGCACCAGCAGCAGATCGTCCAGGATCGACCAGCGAACCCGGCTGCGCAGCAGGTCTCCCTGCTCATCCAGCACATGAGCGTCACGCATTTGCACGACTTCGTCCGCCGACAGCAGGCTCGCCGGAAACGGCCGGTTCCAGCCGAATACGTCGCGAAGTGTGGCTGCCCGCTGCGCCGTGGCGCGGGCATTGTTACGCGCCTGGGTGACAGGCGTTACGCAGGTGAAGTGGTAGCCGTCCGCCTGCAGCCTGCGGCCGAGCTGCAGCAGGGCCTGGTCGGTATGGGTCTGTTCGTCGCTCAATTGCATCAGCAAGGTCCCTCGTGGGCCAGTCCGGTCATTCTGGCGTAGGCTTGCGTGGCCTGCAGTCCCTCCGGCAGGGCGTGGCGATTACCGGACATCTGTTCGATCAAGGCTTCAAGATCATTGGTCTCCCGAAGCCTGGCAGGCGCGGGAGACTGGGTCTGGGCTTCCCACTTGCCTGGGGGCAGCCGTCTGCACGGTGGTGCTTGCCAGTCTCCGGCGATCCAGTCATGCCATAGCTGCATTTCGAAAGGCGTGAACACCCCGAACATTGGCGCCGTCGGACCATCGAGAAGACGCCAGAAGCGGCTGAGGGCCGGGTCCTCGTCACGTTTGATCCAACCCTGGGCGACCAGTGCATCGAGAAAGGCCGGCATGCTGCCCGGCTCAGCCAGCCACTGGTTGATCGTGCGCCCTTTGAGCTTGCAAAGATCAGAGTGCATGAACTGGCCGAAACTACGTTTTCGTTCCAGGGCCGAGACCAGCTCGGAGTGCAGGTCGAAACTTGCGATGAGCGCGGTGGTGGGGGTACCCAGATCGTTCAGACGATATCCGCGCACCACGCGGCGATAGAAGTGCTCGCGGTCGTGCTCGGGGAGCAGGAGTTCAAGGGCCTGCACTGATTTCTGCGCATGGCCGCTGGCCGCGTTGTCGATTGTCACGTGCAGACGGAAATAATGGGCGTCGATGCCGAGTTCGGCAAGCTCATAGGTGGTGATCAGCAAATGCAAGGGCGGCTGCTCGTAGCCCAGGTTGTAGCCGATCACTTCCGGCAGGAACTGCTCGACGTTGAAACCCAGCGCCAACTGGATCGCGCCTTGGAGGTAACGCTCGTCCGCCAGCGGTACGGGCTCCAGGCAGCCGAGATGGCTCAGCAGACGCTGATACACCAGGACGTGATTGCAACGAGGATCGCCGTCACCCAGCTCTTCGAGGTAGGTGCGGATCAAGCCGTGGAAGCGCGGGTCGTGCCAGTAATGCAAGGTGCCATGCAACCAGGCGCCGTCAACCACCTTGGTAGGTGCGACCTGCTGCAGGAACCACAGCGCTTGCGCACGGTTGGTGAAATAGCGCCGGGGACCGCCAGACTGGCGGTCCTGCAGGTAATCTGCGTAGCCAGCGGCAACTTTGCCCGCCACTTGTGCAGTCCAGGCTGTCAAGCCTTCAGGGGTAGCTGGCAGCTCTTCAGGCAGGCCGTCCGCATGTTGCAGCTGCTCGCCCAGCCAACGCGCGCTGTCGGTGCAGGTGCCATGAAGCAGAGAACGGTAGCGACTCTCTAGGTTCATGCGTTCGGCACGTGCTGGTACTCCAGTTGCTGCGTTGCGGATCATGACCGTCATGTTCGGCCTCCAGCGTTCAGTTGTCCTTCTCCGGCGCTGGCACAGGTTGCTGCGCGGGCGCTCCGGAAGAAACAGGGGCGTCGGGTTTCTGCATTTGCAAGGAAGGTTTGCTAGGGTCGGCATCCTTGGCAGGATGGTCATCGCGATTGAAGCAGCCGCCGAGCAACAAGGTCGCGCTCAACAGACAGATAACGGGTGCAGTTCGCATAAGATATCTCCAGCAGTGACCGGTTGCAGCGCCAGGGTATTGCGCCCCGGCGCTGCAGCGTTCAGTCAGGTGCGGCCACCGCCTTTTCCGGAGCCGCTTTTATCAGATCCCGAGCCGCCACTGGTTTTTCCACCGCCGCTGGACTGTCCGCCTTTGCGGCCGGCTTCGGACGCTTTTTCCTTGTCATTGGCAAAGTTTCCGGAGTTCTTGTTGCCACTGCCTTGACTGCCGGTCTTGCCCTGGTTGTTAGCCATGATCTTTACCTCAAGTCGTTTCGGAAGTGCATGACAAGTCGCCATACATAGGTGGGAGTTCGGCAAGCGGCGGATATTCGTTTTTATTTCGAATGGGTCGGACAAGCGGTATTAAATAAAGCGAATTAGATGTTTGGCGCCCCAAGTAAACGGGTCTGCGCCTTACTGGGGTCGCTCCCGTTGCCGCTGCTGGCGTCCCAGCCATCCCCCTGTCGCACCCCACGCCAGCGCAATGATGGCGCCGATCATCATCGCCAGCTGGGGGTGGTCCCCCATGATGTCCAAGGCACGCTTCACCCAGCCGCTTAGCGCGTCACCGCCCCGGTAAACCACCGTATCGATGAAGTTCTTGGCCTTGTACTTTTCTTCGGCCGGCAGCACGGTGAAAAGCATCTCTCTCCCCGGCCGGACCAGCGCGTACTCCCCCGCACGTCGCACCACCATGACGACCACGAATACGGCAAACACTGGAGCCAGGGCCAGCCACAGGAATCCTGCGGCCATCACCAACGGCACCGCCACGAGCAACACCCCCACGCCGAGGCGCCGGGCAAGGCGCCCGGTAATGAATACCTGGGTGATGATCGCCAGCGCTTGCACCACGGCGTCGATCAGACCGAAGACCTGGGTTTGCCGGGTGCGGTCCGTGAAGGTTTCACTGACGATTCGCGCTTGCTCGAAATACAGGAAGGTACTGACGCTGGCGAGCAATATCACGAACAGCGCAATGCCTAGCAGATAAGGTGTTCTCAACACCGCTGTGGCACCGGCGAAGGGGTTGCCGCCCAAGGGCCGGGAATCAGGATGCTGGGTGTGGAACGGCAAGGGATGGTTATCGCGCCAGCGTTGCAGGAAGAGGGTCGAGCCGATACTGCCAAGCAGAAGCGCGGCTGCCAGCACCAGGAGGCCGACATGGCCGATGGGCTCGACCAGCAATGCACCAAGGATTGGCCCGCTAAGCCCTCCAAGACTGGCCCCGGCGGCCATCAGCCCAAACAGGCGCTTTCCCTGTTCGGTGGAAAATACATCGGCCAGTACGCTCCACGCCAGGGAGATGGTCAGCAGGTTGAACACCGACAGCCAGATATAGAAGGCCCGGGCAGTCCAGAGATCATCCGGATCCTGGGCAAAAAGCACGGCGAAGACCAGCAGATTGGTGGAGAAAAATCCGTAGGTCCAAGGCAGGATATGGCGTCGACGCACCCGCGAGGCGAGCCAGCCGAACAGCGGTAGACAGATCAGGGTAACGACAAAGGTACCCGTGAACAGCCATTGCAGATTGTCGACGCCACCCGCGACGCCCATGGTCTCGCGAACTGGCCGCAGCATGAAGTAGCCGGTGAAAAGCAGGTAGAACAGGCCAAGGCCAGCCGCCACTGCGGGCCACTCACCGGTCTGAAGATTGAAGCCGTGGTCCACGCGCTCCCTCCAGCGAGTCATGGGTCAGGCGAACCGTTGGATCAGCGCCTTCTGCTGGGCATCGCTCAGCAGCGGTCCGGTACCGGCCTTGAGCTGATCCAGCTGCCGGTCGGGCCGGCCGGTCGCCGGGATGACGGCAGTCACGGCGCGATGGCTGAGGGCGAACTTCAGAAACATCTGCGCCCAACTGCTGATGCCCACTTCTGCCGCCCAGCTGGGCAAGGCCTGGTCTTTGACCTGGGCAAACAGCCGGCCGTCGTCGAAGGTACGGTTGATCAGCACCGCGACGCCTTTCTCCGCAGCCAGCGGCAACAGCTCGCGCGCAGCTTCGGGCGAGTTGACCGAGTAGTTGATCTGGATGAAGTCCAGCGGATGCTTGCGCAGGATATCGGCCACCGCGTCCTGGCCGCTCGCCAAGTAATGGGTGATGCCCACATAGCGGGTCTTGCCCTGCTTTTTGAGCTCTTGGGCGTAGGGAAGCTGCCGCTGCCAGTCGCGCAGATTATGGATCTGCAACAGGTCGACCTTGTCGGTACGCAGACTCTTCAGGCTTTCGGCCCACTGGGAGACCGCGGACTCCCGGCTGTCGGCGGCGATCTTGGTGGCGATGAAGCACTGCCGGTGCCAACCACCCTCCTCCAGCAACTGCCCGAGTATTGCGTCTGCGCCGCCGTAGTTTGGGGAGGTGTCGATGACCCTGCCGCCGCCCCGGAAGAACACGGACAGCACTTCCTTGAGCTGCTGATACTGGGCTGAGCCGGCTTCGACCTCGAAACTGCCCGAGGTGCCAGCCCCGATCACCGGCAGCGCTTCGCCAGTGGAGGGGATCTTGCGGGTCAGCAGGCCCGAGGGAGAGTCGGCGCGCAGAACGGGGCTGGCGGCCAGGAGGCCCAATGCCGCGCTGGCGCGCAGGATGTCGCGGCGTCCAAAACAATGTGCGTCCATGGGGAGGCTCCCGTTATTACCTGGAAATGTTTCAGGCTAGCCGTCCTGCCTTGTGCCACGGCTTAATTCTGTTTCCAGATGTTAGCCGAAAAATGCCACCAGCCTGTCGAGACCGAAACGGTCCCGGGCCTCCCGCTACTTGCAGCTAGACTGCTCGAATCATTCGCCAAAGGACTGCCACCGATGACCGCTTCTCCGCTGCTCACCGCCTTTCTGCCCATCGCCCTGGGCATCATCATGCTGGGGCTTGGGCTGTCGCTGACCCTGGCTGATTTCGCCCGGGTGGTGAAATACCCCAAGCCGGTGGTCATCGGCCTGGCGTGCCAGATTCTGTTGCTGCCCTTCATCTGCTTTCTGATCGCCAACGGCTTCGGCCTGGCGCCCGCGCTGGCGGTCGGCCTGATGTTGCTGGCAGCGTCGCCAGGCGGCACCACCGCCAACCTGTTCAGCCACCTGGCCCATGGCGATGTTGCGCTGAACATCACCCTGACGGCCGTCAACTCGCTGATCGCCATCCTCACCATGCCCTTGCTGGTCAATCTGTCGCTGGGCTGGTTCATGGAGTCCGATCAAGCCATCCCGCTGCAATTGGCCAAGGTCGTGCAGGTATTCGCGATCGTCTTGCTGCCTGTCGCCCTGGGCATGCTGATCCGCCGCTACGCGCCGCGCTTTGCCCTGCGAATGGAGCGCCCGATGAAGCTGGTCGCCGCTTTGTTCCTGGCGTTCACTATCGTCCTGGCGCTGTTCAAGGACTGGGCCACGGTGGTCGAGTATGCACCGCTGGTAGGCGGGGCCGCGCTGTTGTTCAACGTGCTCAGCCTGAGCGTGGGGTACTGGGTGCCGCGCCTGCTGCGCATTCCCAAGCGCCAGGCCATCGCCATCGGCATGGAGATCGGCATTCACAACGGTACCCTGGCCATCGCGCTGGCGCTGAGCCCGAGCCTGTTGAACAACGCGACCATGGCGGTGCCAGCGGCGATCTATAGCCTGATCATGTTCTTCACCGCTGCGGCCTTCGGCTGGTGGGTCAGCCGGGGCCATGCGGCGTCGGATCCAGCACGCGAAGGCGAAGCGGCCAACTGATACAGGTCAGCCCCGCCGCCGCGCCTGCAACTGACGCTTGAGCGCGCGCAGCGGCGGCGCATAGAAGAAGCCGAACGACACACTGTTGCTGCGGCCCTTGATGGCATGGTGTAGCCGGTGGGCGCGGTGAAGACGCTTGAGATAGCCCAACCCAGGCCGCGGCTTGCGTGGCCAGTGGCGGTGAAAGAAGCAATCGTGGGCCAGGACGTACAGCACGCCATAGCTGGCGACACCTGCACCGACCCATTGCAGCGGCGCATGGCCGGCCTTGCCGAGCGCAACCAGCGTAGAGGCGATCACAGCCAAGGCAACGAGATAAAGGTCGTTGGTTTCCAACATGCCCAGCTGGGGTTCGTGGTGCGAGCGATGCAGCCACCAGCCCCAGCCGTGCATGATGTACTTGTGGGCCAGCGTGCCGACCCCTTCCATGGCCACGAGGGTACCGGCCAGCACGGCAAGATTGAACAGCATGTAGCGAGTCCGGGGGCTTTCACAGGGAGGCGCAAGCCTATCACCTGCGCGTTCGGATTTCATGAAGACGCCGTCATCCAGAGTCGTCTTGTCACATTTCCAGGCTTGACCCAGCCACCCCGCGGGGGGTAAGTTCCGCGACGCATTTCTGCACGTCACCACAGGAGTCCTGCATTGGACAGTAGCCCCAGTCGATTGCGACAGGTCCACACGGCGAGCTAGTCCGGCAGTCTCCTGCCACTGTCTCGCCGATCACGGTAGACGGTGGTCATTTCAGCCCTTCATGGCTGCAGCACCCCTTCTTTCTTCCGGTCCCTTGCCTTGACAGGCGAATGACCGCGTGGCCCTGCGCATTCCCGGTTTGATCAACCGCGCCGCCCTCCGACGGCGTTCGTCCGGGCCCAAGGCCCGTGGAAGAGGTTTGTTATGGATTGGAACATATTTCTGCTGCGCGTCAGCATCGCCCTCCTGCTTGGCGCCGTGATCGGCGCCGAGCGTCAACTGCGTCAGCGCCTCACGGGTCTGCGCACCAACGCACTGGTCAGCACGGGCGCCTGCCTGTTTGTGCTCATGACCCAGGCGGTCCCAGGCATGGAGCCCTCCGACGCCTCGCGAATAGCGGCCTACGTGGTCTCTGGCATCGGTTTTCTGGGCGGTGGCGTGATCATGCGCGACGGTTTCAACGTCCGCGGTCTGAACACTGCCGCTACGCTCTGGTGCACTGCGGCGATCGGCGTACTGTGCAGCCTTGGCCTGCTGCTGGAAGCCGCGCTGGGCAGCCTGGTGGTGCTCTGCGCGAACATCCTGCTGCGCGACATCGCCCAGCGCCTGGATAATCAACAAGTCGTCCCGGCCTGCGAAGTGGAGCAACGTTTCGAGGTCCGTATCGTCTGCCGCGCCGAGGACGAGATCCAGGTGCGCAGCCTGATGCTGCACAGCCTCAGCGATCCCGGGCTGCGCCTGCAATCACTGCACAGTGAAGACATGCCCGAACCAGCACGCCTTGAGGTTCGCGCCGAGCTGCTCGGCAATCCGGAGGCTGCCAGCCAGCTGGAGCGGCTGGTCGGCCGGGTCAGCCTGGAGAAAGGCGTGAGCGCGGTACGTTGGCAGTTGCGGCCACTGACCGTGGACTGAGTGAGTTAGCCGAGCGGATTTTCGGGGGCCTGGCTGTCTGCATGACTAAGCTCTACCAGGCAGGCGCGGTCACGCCCCTCGCGCTTGGCCCGGTACAGTGCGCCATCGGCCGCAGCCATAAGGGTATCAGGGGTGATATCGCGCAGCGCGGGCCGGACGATGGCAACACCTGCACTGGCAGAAACGTACCCGGACGGGCTCTTTGCATGCTCGATTTCCGCACGACGGATCGCCTGCAGGACCTCCTCGACAATGGCAGCGGCCCCGTTGCTGTCGGTCGTTGGCAGCAACAGCGTGAATTCCTCCCCACCGTACCGCACCGCCAGGTCGCCGGGTCGTTTCAGGGTCGCTTGCAACAGCTCGCCCACACGACGCAGACACCGGTCACCGGCTGGATGACCATAGCTGTCGTTGAAGAGTTTGAAATAGTCCAGGTCCATCATGACCAGCGCGATCGGATAGTCCTGGCGTCGCGCTCGACGGATTTCCTGGTCAAGCACCCCGTCCAGGCGCCGGCGGTTGCCCAGGCCCGTCAGGCTGTCGGTCATGGCCAGGTCCCTGAGCGTACGATGCGCCTGGTGCAGCGCCTGTTCGATGGCCATGCGCTGACGCACCTGGCGGAGTACGACAAGACCAAAACTGGACAGGCCAACCAATAACAACAGCAGAATGATGACCGTCTTGATCACATCATGGCGCCAGAGCGCGAAGATCGAGTCACGCGATAGTCCGGCCTCTGCTACCAACGGGTAGCTGTTCAGCGCCTTGTAGCCATACAGGCGCGGCGTATTGTCGGTCACCGCCACTGTCTCGGCCATCCCTTCGTCGGCATAGGGCAGATGATTGCGGAAGATCTCGCTGTCAGCCAGGCTGCTACCCACCACTTCTCGCACGAAGGGGCGCCGCACCAGAATAGTCCCGTCACGCTTGGCCAACACGAGCGCCCCCCGCTCGTCGATCTTGAACGCCCCATAGAAGCGCACGAACCAGTCCACCTTGATCGTGCCCAGCAAGACACCGGCGAAACTGCCATCGGGGTATTCCAGCCGCCTGGAGATCGGGATTACCAGGTCACTGGAGGTCCGGCTCTCCACCACGGACCCAATATGCACCTGCCTGTCGGTATGGCGTTGGTGATAGATGAAATAATCACGGTCAGCGTTGTTTGCCTTGGGCGGCGTAGCGGATTCGTCCGTCACGATCCATGCACCGTCAGCCCCAAAGACGAACAGCCCATGCAACTGCGGCATGATCGACGCCTGCTGCGCAAGCAAGGCATGCAAGCGAGGCCGGTCAAGATGGGCAAAACCGTCGCCCTCGAGCCGCTCGGCGAGTGCCGCGGTAATGGCATCGACCTGGCGGATGGCATCCTCGGCATGCTGCGCCGTGGCCCGTGCCAGGTTGGCCACTGAATCCTCGGCCGCGACATACGCATGCCGATAATCGCGCCAGATCCGCCAGCCCTCGACCATCACAAATGCCAGCATTACCACCGCCATGAAGCTGACTGTCAGGGCGAACAATGAAGGACGGCCCTCGTCGCGCAGCAGCGACAGCAGTGCAGCGTCATCTTTGTGTGGCGTTCCCTTACCTTTCATTGACATGAATTCGACCTGTCAGCTCCCTGATGTCCCCGGCCAGGACGCTCGATGCCTGAAGCTTTAGCGGTGCTTGCGTGAGGCCGTCTCGATCCACACAGGTGCGTGGTCGCTGGCATGCGCCTCATTGCGCACCCAGGCATCGACGCCGGCCGCCTTGAGATAGGGTGCACAGGCCGGGTTGAGCAGGAGATGATCGATGCGCAGCCCTGCGTTGCGCTCCCAGTGTTTACGGAAATAATCCCAGAACGTATACACCCGCTCTTCCGGGTGCAAGTGGCGGATCGAATCCACCCAGCCCTGGTCCAGCAACTGCTGGTAGCAGCTGCGGGATTCCGGTTGCAGCAAGGCATCCTTGAGCCAGGAACGGGTGTCATAGATGTCGAAGTCAGTGGGGACAACGTTGTAATCACCCGCCATGACCACGGGGTGCTCGCTGTCGTACAAGCCTTTGGCATGCTGAATCAGGCATTCGAACCAGCGCAGCTTGTAGTCGAACTTCGGCCCCGGCTGCGGGTTGCCGTTGGGCAGGTACAGGCACGCGACATGCAAGCCGTGCACCGCCGCCTCCAGATAGCGGCTCTGGGGGTCCTCCTCCATGCCGGGCAAGCCGCGTCGTACCTCCAGCGGCTCGCTGTCCCTGGCCAGGATGGCAACGCCATTCCACGACACCTGCCCGTGGTACAGGCAGCCATAGCCCGCTTCTTCGATGGCCTGGCGAGGGAAATCCTTGTCTGGCGCCTTGAGCTCCTGCAGGCAGGCGATATCGGGCTGCTCACGGGCGAGCCAGTCGAGCAGTGCCGGAAGGCGACTGCGAATACCATTGATATTGAACGTGGCGATCTTCAGGGCTTTCATCGTCAGCGGGCCTCAGGTATCCGGATCATTGACATGCGCCTGTACCGCCTCCTGCAGGGCATTGACGTGTGCGTCGTCGGCCAGGGCCTTGAGTGCAAGCCAGTCGTCCCAGTCGATCACGCCGTTGTCACGCAATGCCTCTGCGGTCCGTACCAGCTCATGGTGATAAGCGTCCGGTGATTCGCTGCGGTAGCTCACGTCATCGTATTGGGCATACCAGGCCGTAAGCTCGGGAATACTGCGTTCGATGCTCATGCTCGGGCTCCTTGTGCGGTCCATAAGGGTGTGAGCATTGCCAGGGTGCATCGTTCAACGGGAATGCCGACGCTAACCTGCTTCGAAAAAAAATCAAACCTTTCGGCCTCTCCACCCCTCAACAGTACGCGACACTGACGTCGCGCCTCTCAAAGGAGTACGCCATGAGTAATCTGTTCCTCAAGCAACTGGGCCTTTCGTTCGTGCTGGGTGTCGGATCTCTACAAGCGATGGCCGCCACGTCCGATGACTTCGTGGATGCCGCTACCGAAGCCGGTATTGCCGAAGTGGTGACCGGTAACCTGGCACAGGAAAAGAGCAAGGACGCCGAGATCAAGAAGTTTGCTCAGCAGATGGTGACTGACCACACGGCAGCTAATCAGCAACTGGGTTCGTTGGCCAAGAAGAATGACATCAGCGTGCCGGACGAGGCTGCGCTGACCGACAAGGTCAAGAAAGTGATCCTGGAATGGCGTGAAGAGTCGTTCGACAAGTCGTACATCAACAACCAGGTCGACGCTCACGAAAAAGCAGTCGAGCTGTACAAGAAGGAAGCCAACTCGTCCGACAAGGCTGAGCTGAAAGCCTTCGCTGCTGAAAAGCTGCCGAAGCTCGAGGAACACCTGCAACATGCCAAGCAGCTGCAGGCCAAGCACGGCAAGTGATCACCGTTGTTGAAAAGCGAGGCCCATATGAGTAACGACGATCTGCGCAAAGAAGTCCTGACCCGCCTGTTGCATGCCCACCCCCAAGGGCTCGGCAAGGAAGTGCTCGACAACTATCGCGGGGAGAAAGCCGTAGCGGGCATGCTGCAAACCCTGCAAGAGCAGGGCCTGATTCATGACGGCAGTGTCAGCGTGGATGCCGACCATGCGATCAGCATCACCTACCCGATCAAGCTGTCATCCTCAGGCGCCGATGAGGCGAAGAAACTCGAGGGCTGAACCAGCCCCCCGTATCGACAAGGCCCCGCATGTGCGGGGCCTTGTCGTTTATGCCTGAAGTCGAATCAGGCATCGTCATCCCTGGGTGGCTTTGCAGGACCTTGGGGATCGACCTGAGGGTCTTCCAGGTCAGGTGAATCCGGGTCGAAACCCAGGTCGTCTTTCTGGGTGGCATGGTCGGAAGAATGCGGGCCCTCGTTCTTGCGATCTCCAGCGTCCGGGTGTTGATTGTGCATGTTGCCTCCTCTGCCGATGGATCGCCCACGGGTGCGGGGCGATTTGCCTGTGCTGCATTAAAGAAGAAAGCAGCAGGGCAACAGAGTTTGATTTATTTGTCGGATGCGGGTTCGGGCGGTTGATCCTGGCACTCGCACAACGCTGCAGCGACCGTATCGAGTTCGGCCTGCAACTGCTCCAGCTGCCGTTGGTAGCCCTCCCCTTGTCTGCGCTGGGCATCCTGTTGCGCGCGTGACTCGCCAAGCTGGCGCAGCAGTTCGTCACGGGCACCCTGCAGCTGCGCCATTGAGGTGGTCAGGGCCTGGATCTGCTCGTCGCGTTGCTCCAGATAGGCCTGGCGTTGCCGGATCTCGCGGTCGCGCTGCTGCGCCTCGACCACCAATCGCTCGTTGTCCCGGTGCAGACGGGTGAGCTCGTCCTGTTTGACGATCAATCCCTGCTGAGACTGGCGCAGCTCGACTTGAAGCTGCTGGACCTGGCCTTCGTGGCGGCGCTGTTCCTGCTCCCGCTGTTCGCGACTGGCCGTGCGGTAGTGCTCGAGAGCGTCGCGCGCGTGCTGATGCTTGTCCTCCAGAGAGCGCACCTGCTCATCCTTGTCCGCCAGGCGCACATGCAGTTCGCCCTGGGCCTGGGTGAGGCTGGCATTACGCAGTTGCTCGGCCTGCAGCGAGGTGCGTGTACTTTCCAGCTCGGCAGATTGCGCGGCCAGGCTCTGCGCCTGTGCCTGATGCTGCTGATGAGCAGCCTCGAGTGCCTGCTGGGCGATATGCAGCTGCGCCTGCAACTGCTCGCGCTGCCGGTCAAGTTCGACCTGCGCCGCATCGATCCGGGCCTGCCCCTCTTCCTCGAGCTGGCCTGCAAGCTGCTCCACGAGACTTTGCAACTGGTCACTGATGCCAAGCGTCGCCGTGGGCGTGGCCTGGCTCTCCAGCTCTTTCAGATACCGGTGGATGGTGGTCTTCGAGCCCGTGTTTCCCAGCTCGATACGTATCGCATCAATGCTCGGGTGCTCCCCGCGGGCCAATAGCGCCTGCCGCGCCTGCTGTACCACTACCTTGTTGATCCCGCCCCGAGCCATGCGTACTGCTCCTACGATTTTGTACTGTGGTACGTACCATGTAATTACATACTGATCTTCTATGGTTTCGGAAGGTCAAGCAAGGGATTTATGACATTCAATAATCACGGCTTATCGCATGTCAGGCCTCAAAACGTCGTTGGATTGCAGGAGGGAGGTGTAATCCAATGGCCAGCGCCCTTTGTGGCTGGCGCTATGCTGAAAGCATTACTTCTGGAGCACTCGGCATGAACAGGTTGGCGCTGTTACTCGCCGCCAGTATGGTTGCTGGCTGTCAGACCCCGATCCCGACAGCCGATCCGCAGAAAGCCTGGGTCGAGTTATCGACGCCCTTTCCCAACGACCGGCTGCTCCTGGCTGAACGCCTGGACAAGCAGCGACTGGCTGATGGGCGTTTCTTCGAGGTCACACCCGGGAACCACGAGTTGATCGTGCGGTTCGACTATGACGTGTCCGGTGGCGGAGGCGGCTTGAGCATGATGGGGGGCTCCTCGACACGCACTTGTTTTCTGACTGTCCACTACGACCATTTCGAATCCGGCCAACGCTATGTGCTCGAAGGCCGCTCGATGGCATTGACCCCTGAGGCCCGGTTGTACAACGGCAAGCGGGAGATCGTGGCGCAGGACAGCGAGTTCTACTGCCTTCCCTGAGGCCGAATCCGCTCGCCCGCATGGCATATGCGCCCAAGCGTGTGCACAATCGGCGCACTCCACCAAGAGAGACAGGCATGCTGATCGATGAAGAACTGACGCTGAAAAAACTCGAGGTCTTCCTGGCCTTCATGCGCACGGGCAACCTGGGCCGTGCGGCGGCCGAGCTCAATACCAGCAACGTCAGCGTGCACCGCGCCATCCACTCGCTTGAAAGCGCGCTGCGCTGCCCCTTGTTCAAGCACGAAGGCCGCAACCTCACCCCGATGGAAAGCGCCTATGTGCTGGAGGAACGCGCGCAGAAGCTTATCCAGGAGGTGGTCGAGAGCGTCCGCCTGACTCGCGAGGCGGCCGGGTTCTGCGCCGAGCGCTTCAAGCTTGGCTCGCTGTATTCGCTGACCGTCAAGACAGTTCCGCAGCTGATCATGGGGCTGAAGATCCGCCGCAGCGAGCTCAACATCGACCTGATCCTGGGCTCCAATATCGACCTCTTGTACAAGCTCAAGAACCTGGAGACCGATGCGATCATCGTGTCACTGGACGACAGCAGCCAGGACCCGGACTGCGAGTACCTGCCGCTGTTCAGTGACGACATCTTCCTGGCCACGCCTGCCGAATCGCCATTTGCCGGGCAAGCGCAGGTGGACCTGGCCGACCTGCGCGAATCGACCTTCATCACCCTCACCCAGGGCTTCGCCACGCACCGCGACGGTGTGCGTGTCTTCGAACAGGCAGGGTTCAAGCCGAAGGTGGCGATGGAGGTGAACGACATTTTCACCTTGCTCAGCATGGTCAGCTCAGGCGTGGGCTACGCGCTATTGCCAGGCAGGATCGCGGCGGTGTACGAAAACCGCGTGAAACTGATACCGCTGCAGGAGCGGTATCGGATGCAGCAGCATATCGGGGTGGTGTTTCTCAAGGCGAAGGAACGTGATCCGAACCTGCTGGCGCTATTGGCCGAATGCCGGATGTATGCCACCCGGCACGCGCAGGCCTGATCGAGCAGGGTCCATTATCTTATGCCCCGACGATCCCCCGGACGATGAAGAACAGCAGCGATGGCCCCAGCAGGCAGCCCAGGCCGGTATGGAAGGTTGCAGTCAGCGCACCGTAGGGCACCAACCGCCGGTCAGTGGCCGCCAGTCCGGCCGTTACCCCACTCACTGTTCCGGCCAGGCCACCGAAGACCATCGCCGAACGTGGGTTGTCCAGGCCCATCCAGCGGGCCGCGAACGGTGTGCCGACCATCACCAGGATCGCCTTGATCAGTCCGGTTGCAATCGACAAGGCCATCACGTCCGAGGTCGCCCCGATCGCCGCGCCGGTCACCGGCCCTACGATGTAGGTCACCGCGCCCGCGCCGATGGTGGTCATGCTCACCGCATCGCGGTAACCGAACACCCAGGCCATGCTGGCACTGACGATGAACGGCAGGACCGTGCCCAGCAGCAGCGCCACGGCGCCGATCATGCCGGCCTTGCGCGCTTCGGTGGCCTGCACTTCGAAGGCGGTGGCGACGATGGCGAAATCGCGCAGCATTGCGCCACCCATCAGTCCTATCCCGGAAAACAGGGCCAGGTCAGCCAGGCCCTTCTGGCCACCGGTGAGGGTGCCGCCCACCCAGGCCAGAACAAGCCCGATGACGATGGCGATGGCCGAGCCGTGCACCCGCCCGAACGTCAGGCGCTTGGACAGCACCACCGACACCCACATGATCACGCCGACGAAGGCGAATGCGGTGACGAGCCCGTTGTGTTCCAGTCCCTTCTCGATCAAATCCAGCATGTCAGCGACCTCCTGCGGCAGATGGGGCAATGTCCACCGGCTCGTCCGGCAACGGCTCGCCTTTGTGGGTGCGGCTGATGAAGGCAATGGTGCAGCCACACAGCACCACCGAGCCAATGGCAGCCAACACGGCCACCGGTCCACCGTGCAGGGCGGTCACGACGTTTTGTTGCGCGGCCATGGCCACGACCACAGGGATGTACATCGCGCCCCAGAAGCCGACGCCCAACTCGCAGTCCTTGGTCATGCCGCCGTGGCGCTGCATGTACAGCCGCGCGAAGATCAGCAACAGCATTGCGATACCGACACCGCCCACGTTCGACTTCACGCCCAGCAGCACACCAAGCATGTCGCCCAACACAATCCCTGCCAGCGTGCAGATCGCCAGCAATGCCACACCGTAAATAATCATTGTTGTTGTCCTCTAGGGTGTACCGCCTTCAATTATTGTTTTTGTACGGGCAAAGCGTTGCAGGGTCTAGGCGTGATCACGATCCTCCTGTTGCATGAGCGAGACGAGAGTGTCCAGGCGGGCGCCGTCGAAACCCAAGGTTGTACCTTGCAGGAAAACCCGCCGGGCGAGGCCGGTCAGCACATTTCCCGGCGGCATCTCGATCTGCAAACGCACGCCGCGCTCGTAGGCACTCTGCACGGTCGCCCGCCAATCGACGATGCGGCACATGTTGAAGGCCAGTTCGTCACGGATCTGCTCTGCGGTGCGCAGGGGGCGAGCCCGACTGCTGCTCAGGTAGCCCAGGCGCGGTGCCTGCACCTGCACCTGGGCGAACGCCTGGGCAAGCGCTGCGGCCGGAGCTGCCAGCAGCGGGCAATGGGAAGGCACGCTGACCGCCAGGCGCTTGCAGACCACCACGCCCAGCTGTTTCGCATGCTCGCCCACCGCCGCCATGGCCTCGTCGCTGCCGGCGATAACCAGCTGGTTATCGGCATTGATGTTGGCCAGGTAGACCGGCGTCCGCTCGCTGTGTATCTGCGCCAGTAGCTGCTCGACGCTGGCTTGGTCCAACCCGATGATCGCGGTCATGCCGTGGCCCTCTGGCCAGGCCTGCTGCATCAATTCGCCGCGCAGGCTCACCAGTTTCAAGGCGTCACTGAAACTCAAGGCCCCGGCCACTACTGCCGCCGGGTAGGCGCCGATGGACAGCCCGGCGACATAGGCCGGTACTGGCGCCTCTTGCAACAACAGGCGTGAGCAGGCGACACCGGCCACCAGCAGGCACACCTGCACTGCGCGGGTCGAGGCCAATGCTGCAGCCGAATCCAGCTGCAACACGTCTTCACCCAGAACCTGCGAGGCTTCGCTCAGGCAGTCACGCACGATGTCCGACTCCGGCAGGCGATGAAGCATGCCTGGCTTCTGCGCGCCCTGCCCCGGAAACACAAGCCAGCTGCTCATGCTGCGTACTCCAGCGGCTGCCAGGGATCTGACACCAGGCGCGCACCCTCGTTGGCCTTGAGCAATACCCGCCGGGCAGCACTGGCCCATTCGCTGAGCGCCACGCCACCCCAAGGGGTTTGCAGTTGCGCATCGACGCGGCAGAGCGGGGTCTGCAACTGTTGCAGCAGCTGCGCCGCCTGCTGCCGATCGAGCGGTTCCGGCGTGCGCAGGATCAGGTCCAGGTCGCTGTCCTGGTGCAGCGCGCGGATCCCCGTGGCCAACTCGAAACCGGCACTGCCGCCGACGCCCCAGACCAAGCCCGAGGCGTTCAGCACTGGCTCAAGCAAGCGCAAGGCCTGCAGCGCGGGCCAGACAGCCGCTGTTGCCAGCGACAGTTGCTCGGGACTGACATGGCGCAGCACCGCAGATTTGGGTACCACCGCCGCATAACGGTGCTCGCGGCTAAGCCCACGCACCCCTACGGCAACCTGATCCACCTCACAACTCGCCCGACGAACCACCACCGGGTTGCCCTGGCGCAAGGCGTTGCATGCCCAGTCCGGCGCATCGACGGGCAGCGTTTCGCAACGGTCGATCCAGAGCAGGTCGTGAGGCAGGAAGGTCGTCATGGGTTCACCACTGCGCGCGCAGCAGGTCGCGCACCTGGCGGGACGCCGAGCGATTGTCCGCGCCGAGCCGGCTGCTCAAGTCACGGCCACTGGCCTGCACGTCCTTGACTGCCTCGATCAGGCTTTCCTGGACGCGTCCCAGGTCGGACGGCGACGGTTGCTCAGCGTTGCTGACGGGCAAGGTCTGCCAGAGCAGCCCCAGACTTGCGTAGCTGTCGATGTCGTAGGCCATCGGCGGCACGCTCGCGGCCAAGGCTTCCAGCTCCTCGAGGCTGCGCAAGGTCACTCGCGCTGCCGATGCCTTGCCCATGGCGTGCACCATCACGCCGTCGTCGCGCAGGGCGATCAGGCGGTTGGCCTGATACCCGTGGGCCAGGAAGGCCCCGGACATGGCCTTGCCCACCAACAGCGCAATCACCGGGTGCCCGGCCAACCGGGCCCGGGCATAGCTGTCGGCAGCACCCGCCAGGGCCTGATGGATGCCCAGCGCCTCTTCACGGCGGCCATAGGCCTGGCTCGGCACGTCGACGATCGCAATGAGTACGCGCTTGTGCGGCTGGTCGCGGTCGGCAGCGATGGCCTGGTCCACGGCATGGGCCAGGCCCCAGCCTTCCAGGAGGCCGACTTCACCGTCGCGCGCCCGTGCAAAGCGGTTGGCCGGGTCGGCCACCACTGTCAGGTAGCGGGCCGGCCATTCGCCCAGTTGGGCATCGGCCACTTTCAACGACGGGGGCAAGCCGCCGACCTGCGCGGCGCCATCGCTCAACGCCTGGAACCAGTGCAAGCCACGTGGGGAATGAGTGCTCATGAACGGTCTCCCTGATACAGGCGGCGAACTGTCGCCGGGTCGATTTGCGGCGCGGCGTCGAGTGCGCCCAGCCGTTGCAGGAACCGCTCGGCTTGCTGGCTGCGGTGCACGGGCGGCACGCCCTGGCGCAGGAACTCATGGATTTTTTCGCGTATCTGGGTCACTTCATCGGCGGCATAGCCATCCACCAGATGACTGGCAAACCGCTGTTCACCTCCCGTCAAGCTCCAGATGAAGGGCCGGTCGCGGGAGTCGTACTCATCGATGCCTGCTTCCTGCTCGATCACCTGCGGGCCATTGAGGCCCAGCCGCGCTTCCCGAGTCACCAGCAGGTAGCTGCACAGTCCTGCGGCAATCGACATCCCGCCAAAGCAGCCCACACTGCCCGCCACCACGCCGATCACTGGCTGGTACTGGCGCAGATCGACAATCGCCGCGTGGATCTCGGCGATCGCGGCCAGCCCCAGGTTGGCCTCCTGCAAGCGCACCCCGCCAGTCTCCAGCAACAGCACAGCGCGGGTGGGAATGCCTTTGCGGTTGTCTTCTGCGGCCAGTTCGAGGGCGCCGGCGATCTTGGCGCCGCCGACCTCGCCCAGGCTGCCGCCCTGGAACGCACCCTCGATGGCCGCGATCACCGCGGGTTGTCCCTCGATCAGGCCTTTGGCGATCACTACGCCGTCGTCGGCCTGGGGGACTACGCCCTGCCGAGCCAGCCAGGGCGACATCAGCCGCTCGAACGGGTCGATCAGCTCGCGAAACGTGCCGTCATCGAGCAATGCCTTGGCCCGTTGGCGGGCACCGAGCTCGACGAAGCTTTGCTTGCTGAGCAAGCGCGCGGTGTCAGTCATGGCCGATCTCCTCGAAGCCTTGCTCCAGGCGTAGCCGCGCAACGCCAGGGGTCGCGCCGAAGTCATGGATGTCGATATCCAGTGCGGGGGGCATCCGCCCCTCGAAAATACGTTCGAACAAGTGCTGCCAGCGGGCGGCGGCACCGTTGACCGAGGTCTGCACGGCGATCGTCAGTTTGCCGGCCTGGCCAGGCTCGATCAGTACTTCCAGGTCCCCCGAGCCGACACAGCCCACCAGCGCCCGGCCTCGGCCCGGCAGGCCAGCGGGAAATTCAAAATTCAGGATTTCCATCAGTACGCTCCCTCGGCGCTCAGGCCGCCTTGCTCCAGACGATCAATCAACAGGCACGCCGCCAGCAGGTCGGCAGCGCCACCGGGCGAGGCATTGAGCTGCAGGAGCTGTCGATCCAGCTCGAGCAGCCGCCGACGCCCCGGCAGGCTGGCGCTGCCACCTGCATCCAGCACCGCCTGGGCTCCGGCCTGCATGGTTTGCAGCCCCGCCAGGCCTGCGCGGTAGAGCACGCAGGTGTCACCGAGATGGGCCATGATGGCCAGCAAGGCGTCGAGCCTGGCGTTCTGTTCGCCATGGCCTGCGGCGCGGCTGCGCTTGAGTTGCGGAAGGCCGCGCAGCAGCACCGACGGAAAGCCCAACTGCGCCTCTTCGCGAGCCCCGCGCGCCCCGTACTGCCGCGCGACCTCGGCACCGTGACTGGCAGTCTGCGGGGCGAAGCGGTCATCGAGCAGCGCCAGGCGCGCCGCGCGCAGGCTCAGGCTAGGAGCGGTGAGATCCTGGGTGTCGAGCGCGGCGGCGGATACCAGCAAGCCCAGCGCCCAGATGCCGCCACGGTGGGTGTTCACCCCACCGGTGGTCATCAGCATGGCCTGTTCGCCTTCCCGGCCCAGGCGACCAATGGTTTCGCGCAGCGGCAGATCGACGGCACCCATCGATTCAGCCGCGTGGGCCATCTCCTTGAAACACGGCCACAGCGACAAGGCCGAAGCGTGCATCAGGCCCAGGTGCAGATCGCTGTGCGCGCCGCTGCCACGTTTGTCCACCAGCGCAGGCTTGGGCGACAGGTCAGCTTCGTCGATCAACGCCTCGACGGCGAAGTCGGCCAGCCGTTCGCTCGTGCTGACCGGACGGGTATGCAGATTGAGTGCGTGCATTACCAGCTCCTGAATTTGGCGGGCGGGTTGTACAGGCCACCTGACCACTCGACGAGGTCGGCGACACTCCTGGCCGCCAGCAGCTCGCGCGTGGCGTCGGTACGGCGAATGCCCAAGTCTTCGGGCAAGGCGATCAGGCCCTCGCGGCGCATGCGCTCGGTGTCCTTGGGATTGTGTCGCTGGCCAATGGCGGTTACACCGGCCACAGCAGCGATCATCGCCTGGCGCTCCTCCAGCGAGCGTGCCTTGTACAGGTAGGCGATACCCTCTTCGGTCAGCAGGTGGGTCACGTCATCGCCGTAGATCATGATCGGCGCCAGCGGCATTCCGCATTTTTTCGCCACTTCGACGGCGTCCAGCGTCGGCACGAAGGTCGGCTTGCCGCCTTCCTGGTAGGTCTCGACCATCTGCACCACGAGTTTCTTGCCACGCTCAAGCAAGGCCTCGGGCGCATCCCCCTGAGCCTGACGCATGTCCAGCCACGCCGGGGTGCCATGGCGACGGCCGCGCGGATCGTGGCCCATGTTCGGCGCACCGCCGAAACCAGCCAGGCGTCCACGGGTGACGGTGGAAGAATGACCGTCACCATCCACCTGCAGGGTGGCGCCGATGAACAGGTCAACGGCGTATTGGCCGGCCAGCTGGCACATCATCCGGTTGGAGCGCAACGAGCCATCGCGTCCCGTGAAGAACACGTCCGGGCGCGCGGCAATGTAGTGCTCCATGCCAAGCTCCGTGCCGAAGCAATGCACGCTCTCGACCCAGCCACTTTCGATGGCGGGAATGAGCGTCGGGTGCGGGTTGAGTGTCCAGTTGCGGCAGATCTTGCCCTTGAGGCCAAGGGACTCGCCGTAGGTCGGCAGAATCAGCTCGATCGCGGCCGTGTTGAAGCCGATGCCATGGTTGAGCGACTGCACGTTGTGTTTCTCGTAGATGCCGCGGATTGCCATCATCGCCATCAGCACGTGCACTGGCTTGATGTGCCGAGGGTCGCGAGTGAACAGCGGCTCGATGTAGAACGGCTTGTCGGCCACCACCACGAAATCGACCCAGGACGCGGGGATATCCACCCGCGGCAGGTCGCTGACATCATCCACCAGTTGATTGACCTGCACGATCACGATGCCATCGCTGAACGCGGCCGGCTCGATCAGCGCGGGGGTGTCCTCGGTGCTGGGGCCGGTATAGATATTGCCCTGGCGATCCGCCATGAACCCGGCCGACAGCACCACGTTGGGAATCAGGTCGACCACCAGCCGGGCATACAACTCGATGTAGGTGTGGATCGCGCCGACTTCCAGTAGACCGTCTTCGAGCAGCTGGCTGATGCGCAGGCTCTGGGTCCCGGCAAAGGAGAAATCGAGTTTGCGCGCGATACCGCGCTCGAACAGGTCCAGATGTTCCGGCCGCCCGACGCTGGGCATGATCATGTGCAGGTCATGCAGCTTGCCGGGGTCGACCTTGGCCAGCGAGCGCGACAGAAAATCAGCCTGCTTCTGGTTGTTCCCCTCCAGCACCACCCGGTCGCCCGGCTGCATCAGCGCTTCAAGGGCTTCGACTATCCGCTCGGTTGGCAGTACCACGCCATCGGCTAGCGCCCGCACGTTATCCAGTCGCTGCTGCTTGGCGGTGCGGCGACGCGACCAGCGCGGGTCGGTTGTTGTTGTGGTTGTCATGCTCACTCCACGCCTCTTCGCTGTAGTGAGCCCACAGTAGAAGTCACGACAGGACGCATCAATCAACCGTGCTCGCTGATCGTTACGCTAAGCGTAACGATTCATGTGACTGCCATACCTCCGCCGCCCCTTTCGTGTTAACGAACACGGGCGTAGCCCGTGCCAGGCGATGGGGTTATTTCTAGAGGTCTCGGCTTACAGGGGTGGTGTAATTTTCTTACAGCTGACATCGCTTTCTGGTATCGGAAGGTGTACTGAGTCCTGAGTGGTCGCCATGAGGCATCGTGGGCTTGCGCAATCGCGCGCCACGCGATCTGATGAGCACCCAACACACCCTCCAATGCGTATGCACATGCCCCTCCCCCGGTACCCTTGAAATGAGCACCCTAGAGCGCTACGTCCAAGCCGCCACCCGCGACAACACCCGCCGCAGCTACCAGGCCGCCGTCGAGCATTTCGAAACGCATTGGGGCGGCTTCCTGCCGGCCACGGCAGAAAGCGTGGCACGCTACCTCTCCGATCATGCCGGGCAGCACGCGGTAAGCACGCTCAAGCAACGCCTGGCTGGGCTGAGCCAGTGGCATGTCAGCCAGGGTTTTCCCGACCCGACCAAGGCGCCGCTGGTGCGTCAGGTACTGCGCGGTATCCGCACCCTGCACCCAGCGCTGCCCAGGCAAGCCGCCCCGCTGTTGCTGCAGCACCTGCAGGCGGCGGTTGCGGGTTTCGAACGTGAGGCGCTGGCCGCCCGCGAGCACAACGACCTGCCTGGGCTGATGCGCGCGCGGCGTGATGCCGCGTTGCTGCTGCTGGGCTTCTGGCGCGGTTTTCGCGGTGATGAACTGGCACGGCTGCGGGTCGAGCATGTCCAGGCGCAGGCGGGTGTCGGCATGACCCTCTTCCTCCCGCTCAGCAAGGGTGACCGCCAGGCACAAGGTGTGCAGCACCGTGCGCCGGCGCTCAAGGCCTTGTGCCCTGTGCGGGCCTACCTGGAGTGGATCGAAGTGGCGGGCATCGCCCAAGGGCCGGTGTTCCGCAAGCTGGATCGCTGGGGCAACCTGGGCGACGATGCGCTCAACAGCAACAGCCTCATCGGCTTGCTGCGGCGCATGCTCGAACGCTCAGGCGTGCCGGCGTCGCTGTACACAGGGCACTCGTTGCGCCGGGGCTTCGCGACCTGGGCAACTGCCAACGGTTGGGAATTGAAGGCCTTGATGAGCTATGTGGGCTGGAAGGATGCGAAATCAGCGCTGCGCTACATCGACGCTGCGCAGAGCTTCGGTGACCTGGCGGTCCTGCCGGCGGGTGTCGGGCAGGACGTGTTGGCCAGAATCGAATAGCGTCTTACCTGTCGTTGCGGGCGCAGCCCCACAAACGGGCAATATCGCCCGCCCTCGCCTTGAGCAGCGCGGGAGCATCGGAACAGGCCTGCTCCAAGGTCATCGGCCCGCTGGGCAGGGCGAAGGCAGCATCGATACCGTGCTCATACAAGGCTTCATAGCCCGCGCCCAAGGTGCCCGCGATCACTACCACTGGCACTCCATGACGCTTGGCGACCCTCGCGACCCCAAACGGAGTCTTGCCGCGCAACGTCTGCGCATCGAACCGGCCTTCGCCGGTGATCACCAGGTCGGCGCCCTGGACCGCATCCTCCAGACCCGCCAGTTCGGCAACGACCTCGACCCCCGCACGGAAGCGCGCGCCCATGAAGGCGCGGGCCGCGAACCCCATGCCGCCGGCTGCGCCGCAACCCGGGAAGTCACGCACATCCTCCCCGAGTGCCTGGGCACTGTGATCCGCGAAATGACCAAGCGCCTGGTCCAACTCGGCGACCTGGCCGGGGCTCGCGCCTTTCTGCGGGCCAAAGATCGCCGAGGCGCCATTCGGACCGCACAGGGGATTGTCGACGTCGGCCGCGACCTCGACCTGCACCGTGGCCAGTCGAGGGTCAAGCCCGCTTGCGTCCAGGAATGCCAGGCGCGACAGGGCGAGGCCGCCCTCTTCCAAGGGTTGGCCGGCGGCGTCCAGCAAACGCAGGCCGAGGGCGCGCAGCATGCCGCTGCCGCCATCATTGGTGGCGCTGCCGCCGATTGCCAGGACGATCCGCTGCGCGCCGGCGTCCAGCGCCGCAGCGATCAGCTCGCCGGTACCCCAGGTGCTGCTGCGGCAGGCGTCACGCTGGGCGGTGGCCAGCAATTGCAGGCCGCTGGCCTGGGCCATCTCGATGATCGCGGTCCGAGTCTCCGGCAGCCAGCCCCAGCCTGCCTCGACCGGCTCGCCCAAGGGGCCGCGCACGCTTTCGCGGTGCAGCTCGCCCTTGCTGGCCGCCAGGATGGCATCCATGGTGCCCTCACCGCCGTCGGCCATCGGGCATTCGATCAGCTCGGCCCTTGGCAGCACGCCGGCCAGGCCCTGGGCGATGGCACGGGCGACACCCGCGGCATCAAGGCTGTCCTTGAACGAGTCGGGCGCGATGACGATTTTCATTGTAATTCTCCTGGTCAAGATACAGGCCATGCTGACACCTGCCGCAAGACGGGGCTTCTGTCGAATGCACAATAGGTGGGAGAGGTTGATTGGGCAAATGCCCCGGATGCCTAGAGCGCAGGGGCCTTTCTACTCGGCGGGCAGCAGCTGCAGCCCCAGATACAGGCTCAGCATCCCTTCCAGCTTCAGAGGATCCACCTCGCCCAGCTCTGCAACCCGCTCGAGACGGTAGCGCAGACTGTTGCGATGAATGCCAAGGGCATCGGCACACGCCTGGCTCTGCCCATCATGCGCACACCAGGCGCGCAAGGTGATCAGCAACTGTCCGCTGCTGTCCCGGGACTTGATCCGCTGCAGCGGCTCGAGCAGCTCATCGAGCGCGTCATCATTGCGATGCCGCCAGAGCATCGCCGGCAAACGGTAGCGCGCCAGGCTCAGCAGCCTCTCGCCAGGCAGCACCTCGCGCCCATAGGCCAGCAGATCCCTCACTCGACGGTAGCCCCGGCGCAACTGCGCAAGGCTATGCGCAATGCTCCCCATCGCCAGTCGCTGAACTCGCCAGCCATGCCCGTGCAGGCGTTCGAGCAAGCGCTCCTCATCCAGTACCCCGCCCGCCGGCCTGCACCACAGCAGCGATTGGCGCGCCGGGCTCACGCACCAGCTGTCGGGATAGCGACTCATCAGCCAGACCGCCAAGGCTTGCGCCTCAGGCCCAGCGTCAAGCTCGAAAAGACAGGGAATGCGCGCCAGTTGCGGCTTGAGCCCCAGCTGCTGCGCCTCGTCCACCAGCCGTGGAGATTCACCGCTGGCTCCCAGCAGCAAGGCCAGCAAGTCGTCACAGCGCTGCCGTCGCCATTGCTGCTCCACCTGCAGGTGACGCTGCGCCAGGAGCATCTCGGCGGTCATGCGCACCAGCTCGGCATAGGTGCGCAACTGCTGGGGTTCGCCGGTAAGCCCGAGGACACCGATCAGCCGTCCATCGAGAAACAGCGGCAGGTTGATGCCCGGCTGCACGCCCTTGAGACACTTGGCGGCCTCGCTGTCGAGCTCTACGACGCGCCCATTGGCCAGCACCAGCTGCGCGCCCTCATGACGGGTGTTGATGCGCTCAGGCTCGCCACTGCCCAGGATCAGCCCCTGGCTGTCCATGACGTTGACGTTATAGGGCAGAATGGCCATCGCCCGGTCGACGATGTCCTGTGCAAGGTCATGGTCCAGTTCGAACATGGAGGGGTCCTTGGAGTCGTAGGGGTTGTCCGCCGGCATTGTTCCCAGGCACAGCAAGCGATGGTGCAGCTTGTGCAAAAGCACAAAGACAGCCCCGGCCGGCTCGCCGAGACTCGTGGAGGCAGCTTCCAGCAGGCTGCGCGGCGCCCACATAACAAAGAGAGTGAATCATGGCACACCCCCCTGCCCCTGACCACGGCCGAGACACCACCCGTGACGCGCTCTACCGGCGTATCACCCTGCGGCTGATTCCGTTCATCTTCATCTGCTACCTGTTCAACTACCTGGACCGCGTCAACGTCGGCTTCGCCAAGTTGCAGATGCTCGACGCCCTGAAGTTCAGCGAAACCATCTACGGCCTCGGTGCTGGCATCTTCTTCATCGGCTACGTGCTCTGCGGCCTGCCCAGCAACCTGGCGCTCAATCGCTTCGGCCCGCGCCGCTGGATTGCGCTGATGATGATTGCCTGGGGCACGTTGTCCACATGCCTGATGTTCGTCACCACGCCCACGGAGTTCTACGCACTGCGCCTGCTCACCGGCGCTGCCGAAGCGGGCTTCTTCCCAGGCGTGGTGCTGTACCTTTCGCGCTGGTTCCCGGGCGATCGCAGAGGCCGGATCATGGCCCTGTTCATGTCGGCCATCCCGGTATCGGGCTTGCTGGGCGGGCCCTTCTCGGGCTGGATCCTCGAGCACTTCGCCGCGGGCCAGCATGGCCTGGCGGGCTGGCAGTGGATGTTCCTGATCCAGGGCGTGCCCACCGTGCTGCTTGGCGTATTGGCGATCAAGCTGCTCAGCGACGGTTATGAAAAAGCCCCTTGGCTGAATCCGGCCGAACGCCAGATGATCGCCGCAGACCTGGCAGCGGATGCGGCCAGCAAGCCGGCGACCACGAGTGTTGGCGTGCTATCAGTGCTGACCAACCCGCTGATCTGGACCTTCGGCTTCGTCTACTTCTGTATCCAGAGCGGCGTCTACGCCATCAACTTCTGGCTGCCGTCGATCATCAAGAGCCTGGGCTTCGACAGCGCGTTGCTGATCGGCTGGCTGAGCGCCATCCCGTATCTGCTCGCGGGTGTGTTCATGCTGCTGGTCGGGCGTTCGGCGGACCTGCGCAACGAACGCCGCTGGCATCTCGTGGTACCGATGCTGATGGGCGCGATGGGCCTGCTGATCGCAGTGAATTTCGCCAGCAGCCCGGTCATCGCGATTCTCGGCCTGAGCATCGCTACCATGGGCGCCCTCACCGGCCTGCCGATGTTCTGGCCGATGCCGACCGCGCTGCTCAGCGCTGGCACCGCGGTAGCGGGCCTGGCAGTGATCAACTCGGTCGGGCAGATGGCGGGCTTCCTCAGCCCCTACCTGGTTGGTTTCATCAAGGACCAGACCGGCTCGACCGATGCCGCGCTGTACTCGCTGGCGGCATTGATCGTCATCGGCAGCCTGGTTGCCATGCGCGTCTCGCGCCCAGGCTCGGCGGCGCTCGCCCGCGCGGCCTGAACCGACAGCGGCGCGTCCTGCCCGGGCCGCGCCGCTCTGCTGCATGGCTTTCAATGCCCGGTGGATCTGTGTAAAACGAACCTCCCCATCATTGCAAAAAAGGGATGTTCGAGCATGATCTACCGTCCTCTCGGCCAGAGCGGCCTGCAGGTTTCCGCGCTGACTCTGGGCAGCATGATGTTCGGCGAGCAGACCGGCACTGAAGACTCGCTGCGCATCATCGACAAGGCCTGGGACCAGGGCATCAACTTCATCGACACCGCCGACGTCTACAACGGTGGGCGCTCGGAAGAAATCGTCGGCGAGGCTGTCGCCCGCAACCGTCAGGACTGGATTGTCGCCTCCAAGGTCGGCTTCGGCCCCGCCGAAGGCCTGCCCAATCGCAGCGGCCTGTCGCGCAAACACATCTTCAATGCCATCGAGGCGACGCTTTCGCGCATGGGCACTGACTACCTCGACATCTATTACCTGCACCGCGAGGACCACAATGTCCCGCTCGAGGTCACGGTCAGCGCCATCGGCGAGTTGCTGCGCCAGGGCAAGATCCGCCACTGGGGCGTGTCCAACTTCCGCGGCTGGCGCATCGCCGAAATCTGCAACGTCGCCGAGCGCCTGGGTGTCGACAAGCCTGTCGTCAGCCAGCCGCTGTACAACATCGTCAACCGCCAGGCCGAGCCCGAGCAGTTCGCCGCCGCT
The DNA here is from genome assembly GCF_902498185.1 of Pseudomonas fluorescens. Taxonomy (GTDB): domain Bacteria; phylum Pseudomonadota; class Gammaproteobacteria; order Pseudomonadales; family Pseudomonadaceae; genus Aquipseudomonas; species Aquipseudomonas fluorescens_BS. The sequence continues at coordinate 150,159 of NZ_CABVIX010000005.1, forward strand.
GCCCACCATGGCCTGGGCATCGTGCCCTTCAGTCCGCTGGCGCGCGGCGTGCTCAGTGGCAAGTACGCACCCGGCGCCACGCCTGATGCCGGTAGCCGCGCGGGGCGTCAGGACAAGCGCATCATGGAGACCGAATGGCGCCAGGAATCCCTGGCCATCGCCCAGCAGATCCACGCCTATGCCGAGGGCAAGGGCGTGGGCATTGTCGAGTTCGCGATTGCCTGGGTGCTCAACAACCGCCTGGTGAGCTCGGCCATCGTCGGGCCGCGCACCGAGGCGCAGTGGGATACCTACAGCGGCGCCCTGGAGGTAAGGATCACGGCCGAAGACGAGGCCTTCATCGACTCGCTGGTCACCCCCGGGCACGCCTCGACCCCAGGCTACAACGATGTCGCGCACTACGTCAGCGGAAGGCTGCCGCACGACTGCTAAGGTAAAAATGCAGACGGCGCCTGCAGTTTTGCCAATTGAACCCGGCAAAACTGCACTGCTAGGATCCCGCCATCCTTCGGCGCATCCAACGTTGACTTGGAAATCAATAACAAAGCAGGGATACCGCGATGAACGCGCATGCTGACACCCACGCATTGGCCGCCGTACTGGCCGATGTCCGCAACCATGTTGGACACCTCACCCTCAACCGCCCCGCCGGTCTCAATGCCCTTACGCTCGACATGGTCCGCAGCTTGCGGCGCCATCTCGACCGCTGGGCCGCAGACCCGCAGGTACACGCAGTGGTGCTGCGTGGCGAAGGCCCCAAGGGCTTCTGCGCAGGCGGCGATATCCGTTCCTTGTACGACAGCTTCAAGGCTGGCACCTCGCTGCACCGTGACTTTTTCGAAGAAGAATACGCCCTCGACCTGTGTATCCATCGTTACCGCAAACCAGTGCTGGTACTGATGGACGGCTACACGCTCGGTGGCGGCATGGGCCTGGCCCAGGGTGCCGACCTGCGCGTGGTCACCGAGCGCAGTCGCCTGGGCATGCCTGAGGTGGGCATCGGCTACTTCCCCGACGTGGGCGGCAGCTATTTTCTTTCACGCATTCCAGGTGAGCTCGGCATCTATCTCGGGGTCAGCGGCGCGCAGATCCAGGCAGCCGATGCGCTTTATTGCGGCCTGGCTGACTGGTACCTGAGCAGTGACAAGCTGGACGCGCTGGATGCGGGCCTCGACCGGCTAAGCTTTGGCGACCAGCCGCTCAAGGACCTGCAGGGCCTGCTCGCCACACTCGCCTGCCAGACATTGGACGATGCGCCGTTGAGCAAGCTGCGCCCGGTGATCGACCACTTCTTCGGCCTGCCCGATGTCCCCAGCATGGTCGAGCAACTGCGCGCGGTGACGGTGGCTGACAGTCACGAGTGGGCGTTGGCGACGGCCGATCAGCTGGAAACCCGCTCGCCCCTGGCAATGGCGGTTACCCTGGAGATGCTGCGCCGCGCCCGTCACCTGACCCTGGATGACTGCTTTGCCATGGAGCTGCACCTGGACCGCCAATGGTTCGAACGTGGCGACATCATCGAAGGCGTCCGGGCGCTGATCATCGACAAGGACAAGCAGCCGCGCTGGAACCCTCCAACGCTTGCCGGGCTGGACCGCCGGCGTGTCGAGCACTTCTTCGAAGGCCTGTGAGCAAGGAGTCTACAGATGCAAGACCTCGAACTGAGCGAAGAACAGATCATGATCCGCGACATGGCCCGGGATTTTGCCCGCGCCGAGATCGCCCCTCGTGCCCAGGCCTGGGAGAAGGCCGCCTGGATCGACGATGCGGTGGTGAGGCAGATGGGCGAGTTGGGCCTGCTCGGCATGGTGGTGCCCGAGCAATGGGGCGGAAGCTACACCGATTACGTCGCCTATGCTCTGGCCGTCGAGGAAATCTCCGCCGGGGACGGCGCCACGGGGGCCCTGATGAGCATTCACAACTCGGTAGGCTGCGGGCCACTGCTAGCCTACGGCAGCCCGGGGCAACAGCAGGCGTGGCTGCCGCGCCTGGCCAGTGGCGAGGTGATCGGCTGCTTCTGCCTCACCGAACCCCAGGCCGGCTCCGAAGCCCACAACCTGCGGACCCGTGCCGAGTTGCAAGATGATCAGTGGGTCATCAACGGGGCAAAGCAGTTCGTCAGCAATGCGCGCCGTGCCGGACTTGCCATCGTGTTTGCCGTTACCGACCCGGAACTGGGTAAAAAGGGAATTTCGGCTTTTCTCGTGCCGACCGATAACCAGGGATTCGTGGTCGACCGCAGCGAGCACAAGATGGGCATCCGCGCCTCCGACACCTGCGCCGTGACGTTCGACAACTGCCGCATCCCGGTGGCCAACCTGCTGGGCGAGCGTGGCAAGGGCCTGGCCATCGCCCTGTCGAACCTGGAAGGGGGACGCATCGGCATCGCCGCCCAGGCCCTGGGCATCGCGCGCGCTGCATTCGAGGCCGCGCTGGTGTATTCCCGCGAGCGCATCCAGTTCGGCAAGCCGATCAACGAGCACCAGAGCATCGCCAACCTGCTGGCCGACATGCAGGTTCAGATCAACGCCACGCGCCTGCTGATTCTCCACGCCGCCCGCCTGCGCACGGCGGGCAAGCCGTGCCTGAGCGAAGCCTCCCAGGCCAAGCTGTTCGCCTCCGAGATGGCCGAGCGGGTGTGCTCGATGGCGATCCAGGTGCATGGCGGGTATGGGTACCTGGAGGATTATCCGGTCGAGCGGTATTACCGGGATGCGCGGATCACGCAGATCTACGAGGGTTCGAGCGAAATCCAGCGGATGCTGATCGCGCGGGAGTTGCGCAACTATCCACTGTGATCTGCATTTACCCGTTGTAACAAACTTCCATCCTGCAGTAAGCTCGGGTCCATCAACTGGAGAGCAACATGCCCAACACCACCCTCAACCTCGCTCGTCACGCCGGTCGCACTCCGCGTCCTGTGCTGGCTGTGGCCGGTTGCCAGGCGGTTGCTCCTGCCAGCTTCTATTTTGGGTATTGGTTTAGCCACAGGCGCCGCTGATACCCAGACCGGCGCCCACTTTCGAGGGGCCGCCGATACGAGAATACTCAACCCCCGGTCGGCCCCCCGACCGGGGGTTTTGTTTTTCTGGCCGGCACCCACGCATCGATCACGAGGATTCATCCATGAACTACGCCACTTTCACTTACCCACGCACGTATGCATGGCGATTTAGCCAATCCCGCTCGGGCCAGCCTGCCGCCTCCGATCGGTTCACCCCAGGTGGCAACACAACACCCAATGCCAATCCGGCCACGTGTCGAACACCTCGATAGGGCCGACCGCGCGGGCTTGAACCCGCCGTCTGCCCAAGGATACCGAACGCCATGCAATCGTCTTCTCTCGCTCTGCCCCTGACCCAGCCCCAGGCCGCCAACACCGCCGTCAGCCAGCGCCTGCCCAGCCCGCATCTGCTCAAGCAGCAGATGCCGCTTTCCACTGCCCTCGCCCATCAGGTCGAAGCCCATCGCCAGGCCGTGCGTGCCATCCTCGAAGGCCGCGACTCGCGCCTGCTGGTCATCGTCGGTCCCTGCTCGATCCACGACCCCCGCTCGGCGCTGGAATACGCCGACCGCCTGGCCTCCCTCGCCACCGAAGTGAGTAGCCAGCTGCTGCTGGTGATGCGCGCCTACATCGAAAAGCCGCGCACCACGGTGGGCTGGAAAGGCCTGGCCTACGACCCACACCTGGACGGCAGCGATGACATGCACGCGGGCCTGGCCCTGTCTCGTGGACTGATGCTCGGCATGCTCGAGCGCGGCCTGCCGATCGCCACCGAACTGCTGCAGCCGATGGCCGCTGGCTACTTCGACGATCTGCTCAGCTGGGCGGCCATCGGCGCGCGCACCACCGAGTCGCAGATCCACCGCGAGATGGTCAGCGGGCTGGGCCTGCCGGTCGGCTTCAAGAACGGGACAGACGGCGGCGTCGCGATTGCCTGTGATGCCATTCGCAGTGCGAGTCACCCGCACCGGCATTTCGGTATCGACGCCCAAGGCTACCCGGCCATCGTCGAGACCCTTGGCAACGGCGATACACATCTGGTGCTGCGTGGCGGTCATCAGGGACCGAACTTCGATGCGGCGAGCGTGGGGCAAGCGCGCCAAGGACTGGCCAGAGCCGGGCTGCCGGCACGGATCATGATCGACTGCAGCCACGCCAACAGCGGCAAGGACCCGGCCCGTCAGCCGGCGGTGCTTGAAGATGTGTTGGCGCAGCGTGCAGCGGGCGATCGTTCGTTGGTCGGGGTGATGCTGGAGAGCCATCTGTTCGACGGTTGCCAGGCTCTGGGCAAGGGCGCGCTGAAGTACGGGGTGTCGATCACCGATGGCTGCCTGGGGTGGGAATCCACCGAAGCGCTGCTGCGCCGGGCCGCGGGTTCGGCGATGTAGCCATTGGCTGTCAGCCCATGCACCCCAAGACACCACCCCCGCAATTGCGATAGTCTTGGCGTTTTCAAGAAGGAGTACTTTCCCATGGCAAAAGCCACTGCCCGTCACATCCTGGTCGCCACCGAAGACAAGTGCAACGAGCTCAAGTCCCAGATCGAAGCCGGCGCCGATTTCGCCGAAGTCGCCAAGGCAAACTCCACCTGCCCATCCAGCCGCCAAGGCGGTGACCTGGGTTCGTTCGGCCCAGGCCAGATGGTCAAGGAATTCGACACCGTGGTCTTCAGCGCGCCACTGAACGTGGTCCAGGGCCCGGTCAAGACCCAGTTCGGCTATCACCTGCTTGAAGTGACCAGCCGCCAGGACTGATCCATGACAGCCAAGGACGGCGCACTACCCGCAGGAGCTGCCAGCCGGCCGCTCCTGCGGTTTGCACATCCTTTACGCAAGTTCCTGGTGTTGTGCCTGCTTGGCCTGCCCCACACCACCAGCGCCGACCCGTCGCATGCCCTCACCGTCTACGGTGAGTCCCCGCGTTATCCTGCAAGTTTTCTTCATTTCGAATACGTCAACCCTGACGCCCCCAAGGGCGGCAGCCTTCGCCGTTCGGCCCTCGAAATCGGTCAGTTCGACCACATCCTGCCTTACATCGACAAAGGCACCGGCGTCAGCGAAGTCAACGGCTGGCTCTATGCTCCGCTGGCCGTGCGCTCGTTCGATGAGCCCTACACCGTCTATGGCCTGATCGCCCAGCGCCTGGAGCGCGGGTCGGGTGATGCCTGGCTTCGCGTCGAGCTCAACCCGCGCGCCACCTTCGCCGATGGCAAACCGGTGCGTGCCGAAGACGTGCGCTTTACCTTCGACACGCTGATGAGCAAGGGCAGCCTCAGCTATCGCACCCAGTTCGCCGATGTAGCCTCGGTGGTGATCGAAGGCCCCCGTCGCGTGCGCTTCGACTTCAAGCAGCCGCACAGCCGCACCCTGGCGCTGGACCTTGCCAGTCTTCCCGTGCTGCCGGAACACGACTGGGTAGACCGCGATTTCGCCAACGGTGCAGGCTTCGGCATGCCGGTGGGCAGCGGTCCGTACCGCATCGGCCAAGTCGACAATGGCCGCAGCCTGACCTTTGAACGCGATGCCAACTGGTGGGCCAAGGACCTGCCGGTCAGCCGCGGGCGGTTCAATTTCGAGCGCATCCGCGTCGAGTATTTCGGCGATACCGAAGTCGCCCGCCAGGTCCTGCGGGGCGGCGGTTTCGACTACAACCGCGAGTTTTCCGCCACCGCCTTCACCCTCGGCTACGCCGGCGCTGCGCTGGACGACGGCCGCCTGCAACGCGCCCACCTGGGCAGTCAGAAACCGCAGAACGCCCAGGGCTTCGTGTTCAACCTTGACCGCCCGGTGTTCAAGGACCGTCGCGTGCGCCAGGCGTTGGCGATGCTGTGGGATTTCGAGTGGAGCAACCGGCAGATGATGCGCAACCTGTACATCCGCCAACAGAGCGTATTTTCCAACACGCCCCTGGCTGCCCGCGAACTCCCCGATGCCGCCGAGCTCAAGCTGCTCGAACCCCTGCGTGATCAGGTGCCCGAGGAGGTGTTCAACCAGGTGTTCATGGCGCCCATCACCGACGGCTCTGGCATCATCCGTGCCCAGCAGCTGCAGGCCCTGGCGCTGCTGCAGGCGGCAGGCTGGAAGCCTCAGGGCGACCAACTGGTCAATGCCCAGGGCGAGCCGCTGAGCTTCATCTTTCTCAATGGCCAGTCCGGCCTTGAACGGCTGATCCTGCCCTGGAAGCGAAATCTGGCGCAGATTGGCGTCACCTTGCAGATCCGCAACGTCGATTCCGCGCAGTACATCAACCGTCTGATGAATCGTGACTACGACATGGTCGTGACCGGCTACCCGGTCACGCTCTCACCGGGTACCGAGTTGTACAACTACTTCGGCTCGGCGGCCGCCAACGACCCCGGCTCGAACAACCTGATGGTACTCAAGGATCCAGCCGTGGACCGCTTGCTCGATGGGCTGGTGCGCGCCGACAGCCAGGCCGGCATGCAGCGCCACGCCCGTGCCCTGGACCGTGTGCTGCAATGGAACTACTACTGGATACCCAACTATTATCCTCCAGGCAGCTCCACGGCCTGGTGGAACCGCTTCGGTGTGCCGCGGGTACAGGCCGCGTATGACGAAGGCCTGGACACCTGGTGGGAGATCAGCCCGACGGCGCTGACCAATACGCAGATGGCCGAGCGCCTCAAGGACACGCCATGACCGCCTACATTCTGCGTCGGCTGTTGCTGATCATCCCGACCTTGCTCGCCATCCTGCTGGTCAATTTCGCCATCGTCCAGGCCGCGCCCGGCGGCCCGGTGGAGCAAGCCGTCGCGCGCCTTCAGGGCCTTGGCGGCGCCGCCCCGGGTGCACGGACCGAGGTACTGCAGGGCGAATCGCGGTCAAGCCGCGGGCTGGACCCCAAGCTGATCGAGGAAATCAAGCACCAGTACGGCTTTGATAAAAGCGCATCCGAGCGCCTGTGGCTGATGCTCGGCCAATACGCCCGGCTGGACTTCGGCAACAGCTTTTTCCGCGGTGCCAAGGTGACCGACCTGATTCTCGACAAGCTTCCCGTGACGCTTTCGCTAGGTTTCTGGGCCACGCTGATCACCTATCTGGTGTCCATTCCGCTAGGGATTCGCAAGGCAGTCCGCCATGGCAGCCGCTTCGATACATGGAGCAGCGCACTGATCATCGTCGGCTATGCCCTGCCCTCGTTTCTGTTTGCCTTGCTGTTGATCGTGCTGTTCGCTGGCGGCACGTCGCTGAACTGGTTTCCGGTCCGCGGGCTGGTGTCGGATGACTTCGAGCAACTCAACCTGCTGGGCAAGCTCGCGGACTACTTCTGGCACTTGGTGCTGCCCGTCAGCTCGCTGGTGATCGGCGGCTTCGCCACCCTCACCCTGCTGACCAAGAATGCCTTCCTCGACGAGATAGCCCGCCAGTACGTGGTCACGGCCCGCGCCAAGGGGCTGAGCGAACGCCGTGTGCTCTACGGGCACGTGCTGCGCAATGCGATGCTGCTGGTGGTAGCGGGCGTGCCCCAGGCGCTGATCACGGTGTTCTTCGCGGGCTCGTTGCTGATCGAGGTGATCTTCTCCCTCGACGGGCTCGGGCGCATGAGCTACGAGGCGGCCGTCTCGCGGGATTACCCGGTGGTGTTCGGCACGCTGTTCATCTTCACGCTCGCGGGTCTGCTGATCCGGCTGATCGGCGACCTCTGCTACACCGTGCTCGATCCACGCATCGATTTCAGCACGAGGGCACACTGATGCTCTCGCCCCTCTCGCGCCGCCGTCTGCAACGCTTTCGCCGCAATCGCCTGGGCTGGACGTCGCTGTGGCTGTTTGGCGTGCTCCTGCTGCTGAGCCTGGGCGCCGAGTTGGTGGCAAACGACAAGCCACTGTTGCTTGGCTACAAGGGCGAGCTGTACATGCCGGCGCTCATGCGCCATACCGAGCAGGAGTTTGGCGGGCAGTTGCCGTTCCAGCCGGACTACCGCAGCCAGTACGTGCGCCAGCTGATCGAGGACCAGGGCGGCTGGATGCTGTTTGCACCCATCCCGTTCAGTGCCGACACCCCCAACTATGATTTGCAGGTTCCGAGCCCCAGCCCGCCCTCGGCGGCCAACTGGCTGGGGACCGACGACCAGGGCCGCGATGTGCTGGCGCGGGTGCTGTACGGCACCCGGGTGTCGCTGCTGTTTGCCTTCGCGCTCACGGTGATCAGCGTGTTCATTGGCATTACCGCAGGCGCGCTGCAGGGTTATCACGGCGGCTGGGTAGACCTGATCGGCCAGCGCCTGCTGGAAGTCTGGTCGGGTTTGCCAGTGCTCTACCTGCTGATCATCCTGAGCGGCTTCGTGGAGCCCGATTTCTGGTGGCTGCTGGGAATCATGGCGCTGTTTTCCTGGCTGACCCTGGTGGATGTGGTGCGGGCCGAGTTCCTGCGGGGACGCAACCTGGAATACGTCAAGGCCGCGAGGGCGTTGGGCCTGCCGGACAGCCAGGTGATCCTGAGACACATCCTGCCAAATGCCATGAACGCCACCCTGACACTGGTTCCCTTCATGCTGACAGGCGCCATCACCACCCTCACCGCCCTGGATTTCCTGGGCTTCGGCATGCCGGCCGGCAGCGCCTCGCTAGGCGAACTGGTCACCCAGGGCAAGCAGCACCTGCAGGCGCCCTGGCTCGGTTTCACTGCCTTCTTCGCCCTGGCGCTTATCCTCTCGCTGCTGGTGTTCATCGGCGATGCCCTGCGCGAGGCTTTCGATCCGCGCGCCTGAACTCTTTTTTGTCAGCGGCACATCCAAGGAGTCATCCATGAGTCTGCAAGGCAAGACAGCGGTAGTCACAGGGTCCACCAGCGGTATCGGCCTGGGCATCGCCAAGGTGCTGGCCAAGGCCGGGGCGAACATCGTGCTCAATGGTTTTGGCGATGCCCAGGCCGCCCTCGACGAGGTCGGGCGCCTGGGCGGCAAGGTTGCCCATCATCCCGCGGACCTCGCCGATGTGGCACAGATAGAGGCGCTGTTCGCCTTTGCCGAAGCGCAGTTCGGCGCGCTCGACATTCTCGTCAACAACGCAGGGGTCCAGCACGTTGCCCCGGTCGAGCAGTTTCCCGTGGAGGCCTGGGACAAGATCATCGCCCTCAACCTCTCCGCGGTATTCCATGGCAGCCGGCTCGCACTGCCGGGCATGCGTGCGCGCAACTGGGGACGCATCGTCAACATCGCTTCGGTGCATGGCTTGGTGGGCTCCGCCGGCAAGGCCGCCTACGTCGCCGCCAAGCACGGGGTGATCGGGTTGACCAAGGTCGTCGCCCTGGAAACGGCCACTACCCCCATCACCTGCAATGCCGTCTGCCCAGGCTGGGTACTCACTCCGCTCGTACAGAAGCAGATCGACGAGCGCGCCGCTGGCGGGCTCGATCCGCAGCAGGCGCAGCATGACCTGCTGGCCGAAAAGCAACCCTCGCTGTCCTTCGTCACACCTGAGCACCTGGGCGAACTGGTGCTGTTTCTATGTGGGGAGGCCGGCAGCCAGGTTCGCGGGGCCGCGTGGAACGTCGATGGTGGGTGGCTGGCCCAGTGAAAACCCGGGCGGCTCTGGAAACCCTTCGCGATGCCCCGGCACAGCAAGGGCCAATAGCATGGCCGCAGGCTGTCGCCATGCGCTCACGCATGGGCATCCCTACCCCAGAATTGCCAGGAGGCATGATTATGCGTATTTCCATTCTGTACCCTGCGGCGCTTGCGCTTTCCCTCTCCGTGGCCCAGTCGGCGCTCGCGTCCGACCTCACGCCGTTCCCCGAGGCCGAGGAGGGTTTCACCCGTCACGTGGTGCGGCTGCCCCAGCAAGCCGAGGAATCCCTTTACCAGGTCGAGCTGTATGCCGGGAAGACCCTGGAGGTCGATTGCAACCATCATCGGTATGGCGGCAAGCTCGAAAGCATCACGCTTGAGGGCTGGGGCTACACTTACCTGAAAATTGCCAAGTTGCAGGGGCCGGTCAGCACCTACAGGGGATGCGCCCACATGCCTGGGATGGAGTCCAGGTTCATCCATGCCACGCCCTACATGACCCGCTACAACAGCAAGCTGCCACTGGTGGTCTATGCCGCGAAGGACGTCGAGATCCGCTATCGGATCTGGTCGACCAGCGAGACCTTGCAGGCAGCCGACAGGCAATAGACCAGCGCCCCCAAGGAGAACGCGGCATGAACGATGTGCTCTGGCACCCTTCACCCAGTCAGGTGATGGCCACTCGGATGGACGGATTTCGGTGCTGGGTGAACCGGCGCTTTTCGCTTGCACTTGCCGACTACCCTGCCCTGTACCACTGGAGCATCGAGCAGCGCGCCGCGTTCTGGCAGGCCCTGGCCGAGTACTTCGAGGTGCGCTGGCATTCGCCGGCAGGCCAGGTGCTGGACGAGGGTGCGAGGATCACTGACTCGCGCTGGTTCCCCGGCGCTACCCTGAACTTCGCCGAGCATCTGCTGCAGCGCCGCGACCACCACCCGGCCGTGGTCGCGGTGCGCGAGGATGGCAATCGCCAGGTGCTGAGCCACGCCGAACTGGCCGCTCATGTCGCTGGCCTACAGCGAGCTCTGCAGAAACTGGGCATCGAGGCGGGCGATCGCGTCGCCGCGGTGATGCCCAATACCTGGCAGACCCTGGTGGCGATGCTTGCCTGTGCCAGCCTGGGCGCGATCTGGTCGAGCTCCTCGCCAGACTTCGGCACCCACGGCATCATCGACCGCTTCAGCCAGATCGAGCCCAGGCTGCTGATCGCCTGCGCAGGCTACGAGTACGCCGGCAAGTCGATCGACCAAGTGGAAAAAATCAACGATGTGCTGGCCCGGCTGCCCAGCGTGCAGCACCTGATCGTGGCGCCCCATACCCGAACCGGCACCCGCAGCGACGAGTTCAAGGCTGCGCAGGTGAGCCTGTGGGACGACTTCTACCAGCCAGGCGGCGAGCCGCGATTCACGGCGCTGCCGTTCGACCATCCGCTGTACATCCTCTATTCCAGCGGCACCACTGGCGTGCCCAAGTGCATCGTCCACCGTGCCGGCGGCGTGCTGTTGCAGCACCTGAAGGAACATGGCCTGCACAGCGACCTGAAGGCCGGTGACGTGCTGTTCTACTACACCACCTGCGGCTGGATGATGTGGAACTGGCTGGTGAGCGGCCTGGCCGTCGGCGCTACCCTGGTCCTCTATGATGGCTCGCCGTTCCATCCCGGCCCCGAACGGCTGGTTGACCTGATCGACGCCGAAGGCATCCACGCCTTCGGCATCAGCGCCAAGTACCTCGCCGCGCTGGAGCAAGCAGGCCTCAGGCCTCGCGAAAGTCATCGCCTGGACGCGCTGCGTCTGATCATGTCCACCGGCTCGCCCCTGTCGCCGCACAGCTATGACTACGTCTACCGCGACATCAAGGCTGATGTGTGCCTGGCCTCGATGTCCGGCGGCACCGATATCGTCTCGTGCTTTGTGCTTGGCAACCCGACCCTGCCGGTGCGCCGCGGCGAGATCCAGTGCAAGGGCCTGGGGATGGCAGTGGAAGTCTGGGATGCCCAAGGCAGATCCGTCACAGGCGAAAAAGGCGAACTGGTCTGCACCCGTTCGTTTCCCGTCATGCCGCTGGGCTTCTGGGGCGACAAAGACGGCTCGCGCTATCACGAGGCCTACTTCAGCCAGTATCCGGGCGTCTGGGCCCAGGGCGACTACGCCGAGGAACACCTCGAGGGCGGGTTGGCGATCCATGGGCGCTCCGATGCTGTGCTGAACCCGGGCGGCGTGCGGATCGGCACCGCGGAGATCTACCGCCAGGTCGAGAAGGTCGAGGCGGTGATCGAGTCCGTCGCCATCGGCCAGCAATGGCGGGACGATGTGCGCGTCGTGCTGTTCGTGCGCCTGCGCGAAGGGCTGGTGCTGGACGATGCCTTGCAGGCGCACATTCGTCAGGTGATCCGGCAATTCACCACGCCTCGCCATGTGCCTGCGGTGATCGTCCAGGTCGACGACATTCCACGCACCCTCAGCGGCAAGCTGGTGGAGCTGGCTATCCGCAACGTCGTACATGGCCTGCCGGTGAAGAACACCGACGCGCTGGCCAACCCCGAGGCGCTGGAGCAGTTCCGTGACCGCGCGGAGCTGCGTGATCAGGCATAATGGCGGTTTTTGCCCCGCCCCACAGGTACCTCATGAAAGCACAAGCCCGCCACATCCTGGTCAAGACCGCTGACGAAGCAGAAAAGCTCAAGCAGCGCATCGCCAACGGCGAAGCCTTCGACGTGCTGGCCAAGAAGTTTTCCACCTGCCCGTCCGGCAAGCGGGGCGGCGACCTGGGCGAAGTACGGCCGGGGCAGATGGTCGGCTCCATCGACCAGGTGATCTTCAAGAAGCCGCTGCGGATTGTGCACGGCCCTATCAAGTCGAAGTTCGGTTTTCACCTGGTGCAGGTGTTCTACCGGGATTGACTGGAGCATCCTTGAAGCTTCTGGAATAACGCTTATCGCGTTTCGATCCATTCCATTGGGCATAGTCACCTAGGGTAACCCGTAACCTCGCTCATGTAGTGTTTTCGCGAGCTCGCCAAGGAGACTTGCGAATGCGCTACTTCCGACTGCCCGTTGTTGCTGCATTGCCACTTGTTCTGGGCACCTCTCATGCCTTCGCACAAACCGACCTTGTCGGGCCTGGCGATGACCGGGGGGCGATCGTGCAAACCCCCTTGATCGATGACTTCCGCATGACCGGGGGGGCAATCCAGTCCCTCAGCCAAGGGGATGCCCGCGACACCTTTGACATGTCCGCCGGACGAATAGTCGGGGCGTTTGAGGATGGCGATGTTGCGACGTTCTCGGGCGGCCGTATCGGGCGAGTGAATCTCAAGCTCGATAACAACATCTTCGATATGAGCCAGGACACCGCAGTGCTGACGTTGATAGACGCCAATCTGGTGAGCGGTTTCGGCAACGATACGATCCTGCTGCGCGGTGGCGTCATCGGCGGCAACATCAGCACCAGTGGCGGTACTGATCTGATCGCTGTCAGTGGTGGTGAGCTGCAAGGCAATGTCCTGGCCAGCGCAGGGGAAGATGCCCTTCTCTGGTCAGGAGGAAGCATCGGCGGATCCATCGGGATGGGAAATGGCAATGACGTCGCTACCTTGGCCAATCTGGACGCCGTCCGACTGAACATTCTTGTCGACGGCGGAGCGGGTGTCGACGCCTTGACGTTCGGCAACAGTCAGCCCGCCGACGCCAGCCTGTTCACTCGCTGGGAAACCATCCAGCTCACCAATGCCAGTGTGCTGACACTGGACAACGGCCTGCTACTGGGTGATGAACAGACCGGCACTGGCGTACTGGGCGTGGATGCGAGCAGTAGCCTGCACTCGCGCGTGGGTAGCGTGCGCTCCTTGGACGGTGTCCAGAACGCAGGGCTGGTCAACGCCGGCCTGATCGATCTGACCGGGGGGAATGACGCGCAGGGCCGGTTGACCGTAGAAGGTAATTACGTCGGCAATAACGGTATCTTGCGCTTGAACAGCGTTCTGGCGGGCGACGGCGCTGCCTCGGACCGGCTGGTCGTCAGTCGCGGCGCCATCAGCGGCAGAACCCGCCTGGAAATCCGCAACCTTGGCGGCGCCGGGGCCACCACCCCCATGAACGGCATACAGGTGGTCGAGGCAACGCATGGCGCCACCAGCAATGCAACGGCCTTTGTGCAGACCCAGACGCTCTCGGCGGGTGCTTTCGATTATCGGCTGTTCAGGGGCGGCGTGACCGCCGGGAGCGAGAACAGCTGGTTCTTGCGCTCGACACTTGTGGCACCAGCGGTTCCAGCCGAACCCACGCCCGTCCCTGCGCCAGTCGTACCTCCTGTTGTGGTGGTACCGACCGACCCACCGCCAGTCGTTCCGCCGGCCGTCACGCCGCCGCTCGTGCCGGACGAGCCGGATGATCCGCCGCCCGTTGCTCCTGTGGCGCAGGTTCCGATCGTACCCGAGCAACCCGTCCCTGTCGAAGCCGCTGCTTTGCTGGTGCCGGTCGCCGCCCTCGCCCCGGGGCAGGCAGCGTTGCCGCAGGCGATAGCCGGGGCCGCCAGCGTGCCGCTGTACCGCCCGGAAGTCGCCGTCTATGCGGCAGCGCCGCGCGGTGCTGCGGTCATTGCTCGGCAAGCGCTGGGCACTTTCCATCAGCGTCAGGGTGATCAAGGCCTGTTGACCAGCCGAGGTAGCCTGAGCGCCGGCTGGGGCCAGGCCTACGGCGGCAACCTGCGACAGCAGTGGACCGGTACGGTCAATCCCAGCCTGGATGGGGATTTCTACGGGTTCAAGGTCGGACAGGATCTCTATGCCAAGGTTGGCGATACCGGCTATCGCCAGCATGTCGGCCTCTACGTCAGCCACAGCCGTTTGGAAGCGGAGGTCAAGGGCTTTGCCCTGGCTGTGGAGGACACAAGGGTGGGTGACCTGCGGTTGGACGGCGACAGTGTTGGCGCCTATTGGACGCTGATCGGCCCAGAGCGAGCGTACCTTGATGCCGTGGTGCAATTCACCGACCTCGATGGCCAGGCACGATCCGACCGGGGTGGCAAGCTCTCGCTCGACGGCCATGCCTGGACGGGCTCGCTGGAAACAGGCTATCCGCTCGCCCTGTCCCCGTCCTGGACACTTGAACCGCAGGCGCAGCTGATCGTGCAGAAGGTATCGCTCGACAGTGCCAGCGATGGCGTCTCTCAGATCAGCCATGACCCCCAGACTGAACTCACAGGGCGTGTAGGATTGCGTCTGGAAGGCAACTTCACGACCTCCGGCAGCACCTGGCAACCCTACGTCCAAGCCAACGTGTGGCATGGGGACGGAGGCCGCGACACTCTGACATTCGATGACGTCGACCGTATCAAAACCGATTACCGCTATACGGCCGTAAGTGTCGAGACCGGAATAGTAGCGCAGGTCGCTGAGAATCTAGGCATACACTCGGGCATTGAGTACACCACCAATCTGGACAGCCGCCAGCAGGAACGCAGCGGGGTCAACTTGGGCGTGCGCTGGAACTTCTAGCGCGCGTCTGGCGTGGCGCTGACCAGGCTCAGGCTGGGGAGATCCAGCACGCTGAAATGGCCGCTTGCCCAGCCGGCGGTGTCGATGTGCCAGACATTGCCCAGTACTTTCACTGTACGCAACGGCGTGTGTCCTACGACCAAGGCGCGCAAGCCGGCAATCCTGCTCACGTCCTCCTGCTGCAGGCGGCGACGGGACCACTGGCAGAATTCCTGGACCGCCTCGTCCAGGCCCGAGTGAACGTGTTGGGTCAGCTCGTGCCAATCGGCAAATGGACAATCAGCGTGCAAGAGGCCGATCAGGCCATCCCCGGTCTCTACCTCCAGGGCGATCGGCATGGTCGCGAAGCGCCCGGCAAAGCGCCGTTGCTCGCTGGGTGCCAGGTCGAGAAACCAGCCACCCCCTGCCGCGCGGTACAGCTCCGGGTCCAGGCGGCCGCCCATCACATGATTGACGGCCAGCGACTCATGATTGCCTTGCACCGCGTGGAACCAGGGCTGCGCGAGCCACTCGAGTGCCCGAGCGCTGTCCGGCCCCCGGTCCACCAGGTCACCGACGCTGAACAGCCGGTCGCGCCGTGCATCGAATGCAATCTGCCCCAGACAGCGTTCCAAGCGCTGGAAATGCCCATGTATGTCACCCACGGCCAGGTCTCGCCCGCGGGAGTTGGCGGTAAACCGCTCGATCCGGCTCATGACGTGCTCCTGCGCTACGACACCGGCGACAGGCGTAGAATAGACAGGCAAGCAGCCCTACCTGGAGGTCCACCATGCGTCCCATCCTGACCTGCGCCGCGCTGTTGCTTATGGCATGCAACAGCATGGCACAAATCAGCGCGCACCTGCCGGTCGAGGTGCGTTTCGACCATCCGGAGAAATTCCGTGATGCGAGCCTCGACAGTCAGGGTTACGAGCGCGGTGCTGATGACGAGGTGATGAAGACGCTCACCCTGCACCTACAGACACTGGGTGAGCGCTATCTCAAGCCCGGCCAGCAACTCACCATCGACATCCATGACATTGATCTGGCCGGGCGCTACGAGCCCTGGCACAGCCGTGCCCATGACGTACGCTTCATGCGCGATATCACCTGGCCGGTGATCGAGCTGCACTACACCCTGTCGCAACCCGGGCAACCTGCACAACAGGCCGAGGAACGCGTCAGCGACAAGATGTACCTCAGCCGCCCGGGTCGCCAGACCAGCAACGACAGGCTCTACGCGGAAAAAGCCATGCTGCGCGACTGGTTCCGCCAGCGTTTCGGTGCCACGCCCGCCTCCTGAAAACATTGCCAAGGACGACAACGATGAAGACATGCGCGCGATTTTGCCGCCGGGCCTGCCGCTGCTGACCTATGCCAAGCCGCTGATGTCAGAGCCTCAGAATGCCAGTGCCAGGCTTTGCCTGCCTTCGAGCGCCAACAGGAATTGCTTGGCCTGCAATCCCCCGGCAAAGCCAGTGAGGCTACCGCAAGCGCCGATCACCCGGTGACACGGCGCGATGATCGAAATCGGATTACGTCCATTGGCCGCCCCCACCGCGCGCATTGCTGCGGGCTTTCCCACCAATCGTGCGATCTCGCCGTAGCTGCGGGTCTCGCCGAACGGAATGGTAAGCAGCGCGGCCCACACATCGCGCTGAAAGTCAGTGCCCACGAAGTCCAGGTCCAGGTCGAAGCGCACACGCTGACCGGCAAAGTACTCATTCAACTGCCGAGCGGTTTCCAGCAGCACAGGATGGCTTGCGTCAGCGTGCAGGTCTCCCAGACGCACTCGGTTGGCGCGCTCCTCCTCCCATAACACAGCCGCCAGCTTGTCGGCGCGCGCCACCAGCGTGAGGGCGCCGACGGGTGAAGGGAGGACGGCAAAGGCACTGGACATGGGTACGCTCCATTGGCCGTCAGGGATCATTGACCGACAAGGTACTGAGATTGAGGCGCAGGCGCATCCGGTTTCTTGCGGGCAATCCGAGAGCACATAAAAAAGCCCGCCTTGCGGCGGGCAAAAAGAGCAGGCTTGCAACAGATCAGGGTTCAATCGTTGGGCAGCGGCATGTCCTTGTCGTCAGGGTACTGCTCTGGCTCAGGAGGCAGGCCAGGAGGTCTCGATTCTGGCGCAGGCGGCTGTGTGGGACTCATCGGATTCATGGGACTCACCGGCTCAGGACTGGCGGGTGGTGTTCCTGGGGGCGCGGGACTGATCATGATCGGCTCCGGTCAACGCGGGTTGGGCTGGTCGTCCAGCTCGCCGTTGTCGGTTTCTTCGCGGACACGTTCCGGATCCAGCCCGGTGCTTTGGTCGTCCAGTGGACGCTGGCCTTCGGTATCAGGCAACTCTTCCACCCCAGGCTCGCGTGAAGGATTCACATCGGTACGGCCGGGGCTAAGGGGATCAGGTGAAAATGGTGCGGGATCATCTGGGGAAACAGCTTTAACGTCGGGAATTGTCTTCATTACTGCGCTCCTGTGTGCACCGGACCTGTACACCTTTGAGGCGAATGACCTGGCGGTGGTTCGAATGGATTGCCTACCGCTCATCCGATCCAACCGAAGAGCTGACCGCGGCAAAATCAAAGTGAATTCCTGACGTCAGGGACAAGTCCAGAACCTTGAGCACAGCAATCTGACGAGGTAACAGTAATGACTATCGAAGCAGAGACACTCGCCCAGCTCACCGAGGCCCTGGAAAAATGTGGCCTCAAACGAGTATCGGACGTGGCCTTCATCCGGGCACCCTACCGATGCAACCATAAATGGACGTGTTCTGTACGTTGAACGGCCGCAGGCACACTAGCGGAGAAAACGGCGAGCAGCGGAGCCGGGCTCAAGCAGGCTCTGCTCTCGCCGAGAGTTCTCTACGATGTGACAGTGCTTGTCCCAGAGCAATATCTGGTCAGCGGACGACGGGTAAGGTAGCCAGCCTCCACAGCGGCATGGAAGCCTTAGCCACGAGAAGCCCATGGATCAGTTCCACGCCTATGCCATTGCCCTTCAGGAACAACTTGTCATCCTTCGTCTGAAACGCGATCGCCTCAAAGAAGACGGCGAGTTTCTGAGATATCACAGGATGGCGCAGATCATTTCAGACATAGAACAGGTGTTGGATAACCTTGCCCCGGGGTTGAAACCTCCCACTATGCATTAGCAGCGTAGGACGCGGTCACGCCAGTATCCCTTTGAGTCGCTCGTAGTGGGCCAGCAGTTTCTCGGCCTTATGCGGGTTTTGTCCGTAGTTGCTGCCCGGAAAGCTGGCTCTCAGATGTTCGAGCACTTCTGGAGCGCCTCGGCAATGCGGCGGCTACTGGATAGCCAGGAAGGCGAGCACTCGCTTGACCAACGGCCAAGGCTTGAATGTTGTGATGTGATCCAGAATACGGTGGGAACTGCCCATGGCACCTGCTACCGAAATGTAGACGAACCATTTTCGGAGCAGTCTCGAAACTTTTCTCTTGATGTATCTCGGCAATCCGTGTGTCCAACCCTATATGTCCTGCCCAAAAACGAGAAAAGTCCAACGCAAGGTCGGACTTAACTCCACGCCCCTATAGACGCGAATATGACAGGGCCGCGCGATATTGCTGATGGCTGCAGGAGGAGTCAAGCAGCATTGCGCATTCCTCCCGCCCAGCTCTCGCGCATCGCCTACTCGGCGTCGATCAGGCTGTCCGTGCGGGCGCTTCCATTGTCCCGTTTCGTGAGGGCGTCCTGGTCAGACCCTGGGTTTCCCGGAGGCGGATTCCAGTCCTCGGGTCTCTTCTCGGTTTGCGGCTGTTCGGTGCCCTGCTTGGGTTCCGACTGGGCTTGCTCAATGCCGGAACCGTGACCGCTTCCAGTATCAGCAGGCTTCTCTGCAGGTCCAGGATAAGCGGCTTCGGGTCCGTTGTTTTCGATTGCCATGACGATTCTCCCTTTTTGGCGCAGGCCACCTGCGCATACGGTTCTGAAAAGCCGGATGGGAGGGAAGTGCCCCGGTCTCGACGAGTGGCAGGAAACCCCAATCTGCAAAGCGGGTGACAGTGATCACCATGAGACAAGCAAAGGGAGGCTGTGGATCATCCAGTCAAGTGTTACAATCCGCCGCTTCAAACCCGCGCTCGAAGCGCTGGCCATCCGTGAACGCCGCAGTACAACACCGCCACACCTACGCAACCTGTGCCTCATGGCTGGGATGAGCCCCGCGTTCATCGCGACTCCGCTCGGGCCTGGCGTCGAGATGTTGCTGGGCGCCTAAATACACCTCTAGAACCCCCGCAGGACAAGCACTTGATTTCTACTGCTAACATCACGATGCAATTCGGCGCCAAGCCGCTGTTCGAGAACGTCTCGGTCAAGTTCAACAACGGCAACCGCTATGGCCTGATCGGCGCCAACGGCTGCGGCAAGTCGACCTTCATGAAAATCCTTGGCGGCGACCTCGAGCCCTCGGGCGGCCAAGTGATGCTCGAGCCGAACACCCGCCTGGGCAAGCTGCGCCAGGACCAGTTCGCCTATGAGCAATTCACCGTCATCGACACGGTGATCATGGGCCACGAGCAGCTGTGGAAGGTCAAGGCCGAGCGTGATCGCATCTACTCCCTGCCCGAGATGACCGAAGACGACGGCATGGCCGTTGCCGAACTCGAAACCGAATTCGCCGAGATGGACGGCTACACCGCCGAATCGCGCGCCGGTGAACTGCTGCTCGGCCTGGGTATCCCGCTGGAACAGCACTTTGGCCCGATGAGCGAAGTCGCGCCGGGCTGGAAGCTGCGCGTGCTGCTGGCCCAGTCGCTGTTCTCGGATCCTGATGTGCTGTTGCTCGATGAGCCGACCAACCACCTGGACATCAATACCATCCGCTGGCTGGAAACCATTCTCACGGCGCGTAACAGCACCATGATCATCATTTCCCACGACCGACACTTCCTGAACAGCGTCTGCACCCACATGGCCGACCTGGACTACGGCGAGCTGCGCCTGTTCCCGGGCAACTACGACGAGTACATGACCGCGGCGACCCAGTCCCGTGAGCAGCTGCTGTCGGACAACGCCAAGAAGAAAGCGCAGATCGCTGAACTGCAGACCTTTGTCAGCCGCTTCTCGGCCAACGCCTCGAAGGCCAAGCAAGCCACCTCGCGGGCCAAGCAGATCGACAAGATCCAGCTGGCCGAGGTCAAGCCGTCGAGCCGGGTGAGCCCGTTCATTCGCTTCGAGCAGACCAAGAAGCTGCACCGCCAGGCGGTGACCGTGGAGAAAGTCTGCAAGGCGTTCGATGAGAAGGTGCTGTTCAAGGACTTCAGCCTGACCGTCGAAGCCGGCGAGCGCGTGGCGATCATCGGCCCCAACGGCATCGGCAAGACCACCTTGCTGCGCACCCTGTTCGGCGAGATCGCCCCGGACAGCGGCGAGGTCAAATGGACCGACAGCGCCGAGGTCGGCTACTACGCCCAGGACCACGCCCACGACTTCGAGGACGACGTGAGCCTGTTCGACTGGATGGGCCAGTGGACCCAGGGCGAGCAAGTGATCCGTGGCACGCTGGGGCGCATGCTGTTCTCCAACGACGAGATCCTCAAGTCGGTCAAGGTGATTTCCGGTGGTGAGCAAGGCCGCATGCTGTTCGGCAAGCTGATCCTGCAGAAGCCGAACGTGCTGCTGATGGACGAGCCGACCAACCACCTGGACATGGAGTCGATCGAGGCGCTCAACCTGGCGCTGGAGAACTATCCGGGCACCCTGCTGTTCGTCAGCCATGACCGTGAGTTCGTGTCGTCGCTGGCGACCCGAATCATCGAGCTGAGCCCAAGCGGCGTGGTCGATTTCAGCGGGACCTACGATGACTACCTGCGCAGCCAGGGCGTCGTGGTCTAAGCGGGATCAATCGCCATCCAGTCGCGGACGTGCTCGCGACTGGATCGCTGTCTGCACCACTGGACGCACAACTCGTTAGCCTGCTTTCATTTCCCCCGCTACACTCGCCCTCATGGATTCCCAGCCCAGCCGCCTAGCGCGAAGGAGCCCCATGACTGCGCATCAGCCCGCCTCCGTCAGCACCTCCTCGATCACTCTGCAGATCCTGTCGATAGTCTTCTACACCTTCATAGCCTTTCTCTGCATCGGCCTGCCGATTGCCGTGCTGCCTGCCTATGTGCACGACCAGCTGGGCTTTGGCGCGGTAATCGCCGGGGTGACAATCGGCCTGCAATACCTGGCGACGCTGGTCAGCCGGCCCTTCGCTGGGCGAATCGTGGACAACCTGGGCGGCAAGCGGGCGATCCGCTACGGGTTGTATGGCATCGCTGCCTGCGGGGTGGTGACGCTGCTTTCGGCCTGGACGCTCAGTTTGCCGGTGCTCAGCCTGAGCTTTTTACTGGCAGGACGCCTGCTGCTGGGTATCGCCCAGGGACTTATCGGTGTCGCGACGCTTAGCTGGGGAATCGGCCAGGTGGGTGCGGAGCACACGGCGCGGGTGATCTCATGGAACGGCATCGCCTCCTACGGTGCTATCGCCATTGGTGCGCCAGTGGGCGTACTGCTGGTCGATGCCCTCGATTTCAGTGTGCTCGGCCCGGCCTTGCTCGTACTGGCATTGCTGGCGTTGCCCATGCTGCGCAAGGGCCAGGAAGCCGCAGTGGTGCGCGGCGAGCGTCTGCCGTTCTGGTCCGCGTTCGTGCGGGTTGCGCCCTGCGGGATGGGCCTGACGCTGGCGTCGATCGGCTACGGCACCCTGACCACGTTCGTCACACTCTATTACCTGGAGCGCGGCTGGCTCGGGGCCGCGTTGTGCTTGAGCGCCTTTGGCGTGTGTTTCATCGTTTCCCGACTGCTGTTCGTCAATGCCGTGAACCGCTTCGGCGGGTACAACGTGGCGGTTGCCTGCATGGCTACCGAAGTGCTGGGCCTGGCGCTGCTGTGGCTGGCCCCCTCCCCCGCCTGGGCGCTCGCGGGGGCAGGGTTGACCGGCTTCGGCTTGTCGCTGGTCTACCCGGCGCTGGGGGTCGAGGCGATCAAGCGGGTCCCCGGTAGCAGCCGGGGTGCGGCGCTTGGGGCTTATGCGGTGTTCTTCGACCTGGCGCTGGCCATCGCGGGTCCGGTGATGGGAGCGGTGGCCGTGCGCCTGGGATATGGCTCGATCTTCTGTGTTGCGGCGCTGCTGGCGTTGTTAGGGGTAGGATTGACGCTGGTGCTGTCAAGGCGCGGGCGGGTGATCAATAAACCTGGTGCTGCGCAAGGATCATGACTGCGGAGATATCTGCGTACCGGCGCAAGGAGTCGGGACTGGGCCGCGCCGCAACCCAGTCCAGCATTCACGGGCTCAGGCTCAAGCCGCCATGAACAGCTCGTTGGCAATCACGGCCTGCGCAGCCTCGATAGCCTGCACGCGTTGCTCCGGTCCATAGGCCAGGCCGTGGGCATGTGTTCCTGATTCAGACGAACGGTTGAAAATATTCCCGCACCCTCGCACCCTCGCTCCCGAGACATATCGGCATTTTGTATAGTGATCATTTTGTTGGCTGACCGGAGTCGAACTACGTGCCTACTGTCAACTTTGCACCCGACGTCCGAGCCGTCGCTCAGATCGAAGCTGTTCCCATGATCTTGCGCATGGTGAAGCATCTCACCGGTTTGCGTTTCGCTGCTGTCGTTCGGGTGACAGAAGAGCATTGGATTACCTGCGCCGTCGACGACTCCATCAACTTTGGTTTGCAGCCGGGTGATGAGCTTGAGCTGGAATCCACTATCTGCCATGAAATCCGGCAACACCGTCAGCCGGTAGTGTTTGGCCATGCCAGTCACCACCCGGTCTACGCGACACACCATACTCCGCTGAAATATGGGCTTGAGAGCTATATTTCATTGCCGATCATTCGCGCAAATGGAGAGTTTTTCGGCACCTTGTGCGCTATCGATCCAGCGCCTAGCGAAGTCGAGAAGCCCGAGATAGTGGAGAATCTGACATTGTTCGCGCAGCT
Source organism: Pseudomonas fluorescens (assembly GCF_902498185.1). Classification (GTDB taxonomy): domain Bacteria; phylum Pseudomonadota; class Gammaproteobacteria; order Pseudomonadales; family Pseudomonadaceae; genus Aquipseudomonas; species Aquipseudomonas fluorescens_BS. The sequence goes on from NZ_CABVIX010000005.1 coordinate 173,136, forward strand.
GATAGCCGCGAATCTGGACATGCAGAATTCTCTTGATGCAAGTCAGACCGAGCTGGAAGACGTGCGCGAAACCGGTCGGTTGCGGGATCAATTTATCGCTGTGCTTGGCCATGACTTGCGTACCCCGTTGAGCGCTATCCGCATGAGCGCCGACCTGCTGGAAACCAAGCTCACCGAGCGATCAACCCTTAAGCTAGTCCAGGCGATCCACAGCAGTACACACCGCATAGGCGTGTTGATCGAGAACGTGCTCGATTTTGCGAGAGGTCGCCTCGGGGGTGGCATACCGGTCAGCAGATCCAAGGTCGATAACCTGCAATCCGAGCTGCATCGAGTCATCAATGAAGTACGAAGCTCCAAACCTTCGGCCAGGATCGAGCAATCCATCGACATTCCCACAGGCATAGACTGCGATCCGGTCAGGGTAGGTCAGCTGCTTTCCAATTTGTTGGGTAACGCCGTCACGCACGGTGACATCGCCTTTCCGATCCAGGTCCACGCCCTTGTCGATTGCGACGAGCTGGTCATTTCTGTCACCAATCAAGGTGACCCCATCGAGCCCACCCGGCAATTGCTACTGTTTCAGCCTTATACCCGGTCGGAGGAAAGTGGCTTCGGCGGTGGCTTGGGGCTGGGTCTGTATATCGCTTCGGAGATCGTCCGAGGGCACGGCGGATCTATCACAGTCACGTCTACCGCAACTAACGGCACGTGCTTCAGGGCCAGCTTTCCTTTGATTTGATGCAAATTGGATATGCCGCTTACCTGGCTTTACTAGAAATCCACCTTGCCCCGACCCGCCTTGACCGTGCTTCGCTTGGCTTTTCCTTCGAGGCGACGGGTCTTCGAGCCAAGGGTCGGCTTGGTGGGGCGGCGTTTCTTCTCGGTCTTGCCGGCAGCGATGATCAACTCGGCAAGACGCGCCAGTGCATCAGCACGGTTCTGCTCCTGGGTGCGGTACTGCTGGGCCTTGATGATCAACACGCCGTCTCCGGTGATGCGACTGTCACGCAGCGCCAGCAGCCGCTCCTTGTAAAACTCGGGTAGCGACGAGGCCGGGATGTCGAAGCGCAGGTGCACGGCGCTGGACACCTTGTTGACATTCTGCCCACCGGCGCCTTGCGCACGAATGTAGGTCAGTTCGATTTCGGCATCCGGCAGATGCACGTTATTGGAGATGGTCAGCATGACATGGCCCTTGTGATTGCCCTCCCATTATCACAGCCTCCGCCGCTCTCCCATAGAACAACACACAACCCGCGGGCAGCGCGCGTTCCTCGACGTCGCTCATCAGTGCACCCGCATCGCGCGCCTCAAATTCAAGCCGCTGCGAACAGCTCATTGGCAATCACCGCCTGCGCAGCCTGCATCGCCTGCACCCGCTGCTCCGGCCCATAGGCCAGGCCATGGGCACGCACGATCTCCAGCTCGGTCACGCCGATGAAGCCAAGAAACACCTTGAGGAAATCCTCATGCCCGACGCCCGTCGGCTGGTCGGCATGCAGACCGCCTGCCGTGGACACCAGGACCACCTTCTTGTCGCCACACAAGCCCTCGGGGCCCGCCTCGGTATAGCGGAAAGTCTGCCCCGCGACCGCCACGCGATCGATCCAGGCCTTGAGCTGGGTCGGTACGCTGAAGTTGTACATCGGCGCACCAATGACCACCGCGTCAGCGGCCAGGAACTCTTCAAGGGTCTCGGCACTGAGCCTGGCCTCATGGGCCTGGGCGGCGTCGCGCAGGTCCTGGGGAGTGCCTGCGGCGACCAGGGTCGCGGCGGAGAAATGGCTGATCGCATCGGCGGCCAGGTCACGGTAGACCACCTCGATGCTCGGATCGGCAGCCTTCCATGCTTCGACGACACTGGCGCTCAGCTGGCGAGAGGCGGAATTGTCGCCGAGGATGCTCGAATCGATGTGCAGCAGTTTCATGGGGATGCTCCTGTAATGAGGCCGCGGCTGGGCGGTTACGATGGGAGTGATCCTACCGGCGGGCCGAATAACTGAAAAGACTGCAAAAATGCATTACTTTGTCCTGCAGATAGGACAATGGATCCCCCGATGCAAGACCTCAACGATCTCTTCTACTTCGCCCGCGTGGTCGAGGCCGGTGGTTTCGCCGCAGCCGGCCGGGCGCTGGGCATTCCCAAGTCGCGCCTGTCGCGGCGCATTGCCGAGCTCGAGGAGCGCCTGGGCACCCGGTTGCTGCAGCGTACTACCCGCCAGCTCAAGCTGACCGCCGTGGGCGAGCGCTACCTGCGCCATTGCCAGGCCATGCTGCTGGAGGCCGAGATGGCGGACGAAGCGGTTGCCAGGATGACCAGCGAGCCTCGCGGGCGGTTGCGGGTGTCGTGCCCGGTGGCCTTGGCAACCGCGTTCATGCCGCAGGTGATCACCCGCTTCCTGGCGCAATATCCCCTGGTGCAGCTGGATATGCTGCTGGTCAACCGCCGGGTCGACCTGGTCGGCGAAGGCGTCGACGTGGCCCTGCGGGTGCGCGAGCTGGGCGATGAAGATCCTGCCCTGGTCACCCGCCGCCTGCGTCAGGCACAGATGCAACTGGTCGCTGCCCCGGGTTTCGCCGATCACGTGCGCGAACCCGCCCAGCTTGCCCAGCTGGCGGCATTGGGTGCGGCAGAGGCTGATCGGCTGATCCACCTGCGCTTGCACGGCCCCAACGGCCAGCAGCACGAGCTGGCCGTGGAAGCACGGTTGTCCATCGATGATTTCGTGGTGCGCAAGACCGCCGCCGTGGCCGGGCTGGGCTTCACCGCCCTGCCGATCATGTACTGCGAAGCAGAGCTCGAACGCGGCGAACTGGTGCACATGCTGCCCGAGTGGTCGTTGCCCGGCGGCTACCTGCAGGCGGTGTACACCCACAGGCGCGGCGTATTGCCAGCGGTTCGGGTGTGGATCGATCACCTGGTGGCATCATTCGAGGCGTGTGGGGATCGCTATGTCTGAGGAGGCCGGCTGGCAGTGATGATGGGTAAAGTAGTTCACAAATTGTTTAAAAAAACGATAAACCTCTAAGAAAAATTCAGATTTATCCTCTATCTTGTAGGACATTTCCGAATTATCTTGCTACAGCCTCTTGGAACTTGCAGTGGTCTATTTGCCGGACTAGTCTCGGCCCGTCGTTGCTAACGCAGCGACCGGTTTTGACAGGCCGGTAATTCAAATGTGACCACATGTGCTCCGCGATATGGCGGCTGTACGTGGGGCACTTAGGTGCGCCGGTGTTTGTCCATTTGTTCCGGTCTGTCAACCCGCGTATAGCTGCCACCTTTCTGTTTGACAGCAGATCTGTGACGGCTCCATGTCTCACAAATGGACCTATGCCATGTTGAAGATCGTCCCAGATCCACCCGAAACAACCGATACCCCTCCCACCATCGAAGCCCTGCTTCTCCAGACCTCCGAATACCTGGTCTGCGCCCTGACCGTCGCGAAACAGACGGTGCTGCTCAATCCCAAGCCCGCCGGACAGGTCATGACTCTGGCCGCAATGCATGAGATCGAGAATGCCCACAGCCTGGTTGAAATGGCCTTGAGCCGCGTACAGGCCCGACACTGACCAAACCGGAGAGCAAGCATGAGCACCAGTATCAAGACGAAAGTGCTGAAGACGACGGGCGTCGCCACCTTTGGCGAGGGCGAAGGGTAAAGGGCGAGCGGCGCTCGCCTTTTACTGCTTTGGCCGCTGGGTTAATTCCAAACCAGCCAGCGGGGTAGCCGCACTGATATCAAGGTGTGCGGGCCGATAACGGCCTTTGAGGCCGTCGCTCACGGCGATCAGCATGTCCTCGACGCCACGGGTCTTGAGGCCGCTGAAGACCTTCATTACGCATCCTGAATTCGGCCACCCGGTGTATGGATGGTCGCCATAAGTGAATCAGCCACAGCAGTGACAATGATACGCTTCGTAGCGCCGTATTACGGTATACCACATACCCAGGAGTAACACTTGCTATTCATCAAGCCGCAAACGGCGCCGAATGGGCTTTTGTATTCTGGCCTGAGAATTGCTGCATAAGCTCGTGAGCATCCTTGAGCGTTTCGTCATGGCAAGTCGTCGTCCCCTCCTATTTCACAGCATTCGCACCACCCTATCCGGATGGGTGCATGATTTGCCGTGTGGGGCCATGGACGGTTTCTTGAGGCGAGCGGCTGCGCCTTTGCATATTACGCTTAAACGTCTCCCCGCCTCTGTCGCCGCCAAACAAAATGGCTTCTGGCAAATAGTCAGCTGATTCCTTCCGAGAGAACGCCTCTCGTCTATTGCAGGCACGTAAGTGCGGCGCTTGCATATCAGTTCCCGAACACCTCTTGGCTAGCCTATTTGCGCATTGCCCGGTGTTCTGCACCTGGAAGAAATCAGATGACCCTAAACACCGCTGTTCTCGTGATCGATATGCAAAAGGAAGACGGCTTCCATTTGCCAGGATTCGACCAAGTGATCAACCACGCAGCAGCGCTGGTTGCTTTTGCCCGCAACCAGCACATCCCCCTCTTCTACAGCCGCCACGTCAACGACGCTCAAGGCCGAGGCTTAGCATTTGGTGAGCCGGTAGACGAACAAGGCAGACCGACCACGTACCGCGCTGACACGCAGGCTATCGAAATTATCGAATCACTGGCGCCGCAGGCCGGCGATATCGTGATAGACAAACGCCGCTATAGCGCTTTCTACGAAACCCGCCTGGCTCAAACCTTGAAAGAGCGCGGCATTACCCACCTGGTGGTTTTCGGCGTGCTGACGGACGTCTGTGTCATGAGTAGCCTTTTCGATGCATATCAACATGATTTCCAACTGACGCTGGTGGCCGACGCATGTGCAGCGACCACGGCTGCAGCTCACTACTCTGCGCTCTTCATTCTCTCCAACTGGATTTACGGGTTGGAAATCTTCTCCACAGACCAGTTATTGCGGCGATGGAGCAAGCAGCCCGCAACCTCCCTAGTGACGGCAGAACCTGATCACCTCGCCTTCCAGCCGGAAGCATTCACGCAGATGATCGCCCGTTTTGAAAGCCAACTTGCTGCTAACTGCTGACCGGAGAATGACATGAAGGTAGAGAAAAGAAGCATCGACTTCATTCCGGAAGCCGAGCGCCATGGTGAGCCTCGCTCTTTGTTTTTCGTATGGTTTGGCGCCAATGCCAATATCACTACGGTGGCGGCGGGCGTGCTGCCGATCAGCATGGGACTCAACCTCTTCTGGAGTGCCCTGTCGATTCTGCTCGGCTCCCTGGTGGGTGCGGTCTTCATGGCGTCACATTCCGCTCAGGGCCCTAGGCTGGGCATCCCGCAAATGATCCAGAGCCGAGCGCAGTTCGGAGTATTTGGCGCTATCGTCCCTTTGCTTTTCGTCATGCTGATCTACTTGGGATTCTTTGTCAGCAACACGCTGCTGGCAGCCCAGGCAATCGCGAGCTCCAGCCCGTTCAACAGTGTCGGTAACATCGTTCTGCTCGGAGGGCTATGTTTCATAGTGGCCCTGTTCGGGTATTCGCTGATCCACCGTTTGCAGAAGCTGTTGTCGATGGTGTCGATCGTAGTGTTTGGCATCGCGAGCGTTATCGCCATCACACTGCCGATCGAACCTGGACAATGGACTGCAAATGGCTTCAGCCTCGGGAGCTTCCTCGCATCGGTGAGCATCGCAGTAACCTGGCAGCTGTCCTATGCACCCTATGTCGCCGATTACTCGCGCTATCTCCCTACCAGCACTTCCCCACGTCATGTGTTCTGGTACAGCTATGCCGGCACAGTCATCGGAGGCAGTTGGCTGATGATGCTGGGGGCTGTGCTGGCCAAAGCAGTGGCAGGGTTTTCAGACAACGTTGGCCTGCATCTCCTCAGCGTGCTGGGTGGGGGCACCTTGCTCGCCGTGGCCTTCGTGCTCTACGGCCAAATCGCAATCAACGTATTCAATCTCTATGGTGCTTTCATGTCGACTGTGACGGTGATTGAGCCCTTTGCAGCACTCAAGATAACCCCGCGTGTACGGGCTACGTTCATGCTGATCATCTGTGCGGTAGCGACAGCGCTGTGCACCCTTGCCAAGGACGATTTCATCCAGTATTTCCTGAACTTCATCTTCTTCATGAGCTATTTCTTGATTCCCTGGACGGCAATCAACCTGGTGGATTACTACGCGCTGCGAAAGGGCGTCTACCAGATCGCGGACATCTTCGAGCCCTCCGGCATCTATGGTCGGGTGAACTGGATTGCAGTGGGTGTGTTCTTGGCCACCATCGCGCTGGAAATTCCGTTCATGAATACGTCCTTTTATGTGGGGCCGATTGCAACCTCACTGCAGGGTATCGATCTGGCCTGGCTGGCAGGACTACTTTTCCCAGCTGTTTGCTACTACGTACTGATGATCAGGCGGGCGACTCCGGTTGCCAGAACAGCTAAGACCTGACGGCCTGCTGGCCTCATCAGTCCTCGGAGGCCACTAAACGGTCTCCGAGGACTGCCGTTTTCTGGGCGCGCGGTGCGTATCCACCCGGGCCACGCCAGCCTCAAGTCATGGTGCTGACCAGGTCACTCAAGTAGCCTGCCCTTTTTGATCAGGACACACCCTGCAACAGCCCATCCGCCCGGAGCAGATCGACAATCACTTGTTCATCGACCGCATACACCCCTCGGGAAGCCTTCCAGACCAGCTTCTTCTCCTGCAGAGCAATCAGCGCCTGCTGTACCCCCGGCACTTCGACCTTTATATCGCTTGGCGCAATCCCCGCCTGCACCATCGCCTTGGCATAAGCCTCCATGGTCGGGGCCTCGAAGGGCGCGTAGTGCCCGCCCTTCACACTCATTACACGAATAACGGCAGACTGGATCGGGGTGAGGCTATGGAGCACCTTCTTGAGGTTCGCATTCAATTCATCTGCTTGCGCGCGTACAAGCTCGGTAAACCGTGCCGGGATAGCTTCAGGATGGATGTTGAAGTCAAAGCGTATTTCATCAGCCGCCGCGCCGAGGAGCTCAGGGCGATAGCCACTTTCCTTGAAGAGCTGGAACACCTCGGCAGGATCGAGCTTGCAGGGAAGGTCGAGGTTGGCGCATAACCAATCGATGAAGTCCTGGTCCAGGGTCGGGAACTGCACCATCGAAGCGCCAAAGAAGGCCTGGTCCTTGCTGTTGCGCAGCATGGCCAGCTTGTCCCTGTTCGACCCGGTGCAGACGATACGCAGGCCATGGTGCTTCGAGCTGTTGAGCTCATCCCGCGCCGCCTTGAGCGCGAACAGCGCCGCTACACCTGCATCCGTCGTGATTGCATGCTGGGCTTCGTCGATCATCAGGACGATGATCTTGCGTGACTCATCGGAGAGCGCCACGAGCGCAGTGGTCAGGTCGATGTCTTTGCCCAGGCCGATCTTGTCCAGGCTGAAATTCAAGCCACCGACAGCGACCTTTTCCATGCCGGAAGACCTTGCCAACCGCGTGATGAAGCCCTCGGTACGGCCAACGGCTTCGCGGACTGCTTCGACGATGACGAGGCCTGGGTCCTTGGTCAGGTCTTTCCACAGATCGGCATACAGCACGATCGCCCCTGCCGCCTCCAGGGCAGGTCGAAGGTCTTCCCGTGCGAACGTGGACTTGCCGGTACGGCGTGGTGCTGCCAGGAAGACCCCCGAACTCGCCGCACTGCCTACAGCGACTTGCAGGATCAGCTTCGAAAGGCGCGCGGCCAAGGCAGAACGGTGATAGAGGATTCCGCTCATTTCAGGTCTCACATTCGCACTATAGGGAATTATAGAGCGATTATAGACCGATTATAGGTAGCCTCCAAGGCGAAGCCTTCCGCTTCTATAGCAAATTATAGACAGACTATAGAGTGACTATAGATGCCACGATTTTGAACGAGCCACATGAAAGACAGGACGCCGTTCCCTTTCTCTCACCTATCGGTTCGAATCAAGCAATCGGCGCGGATCCCGAGGTCTCGCGGTTTTTCAGACTGCGCGGTGTGTACCCACGCCAGCCACGTCAACCTCAAATCATGGCGCGGACCGGGTCACTCAAGTACCCTGCCCTTTTTTGCACCGGAGCCGAGATGAACCGACTCGTATTACCCGCCGCTATTTTTGCCAGCGTTTTCCTGGTCGGGAAGCTCTGCGAGCACTATGGTCTCGACACGAATCTAAAGGTGGGCCTGCTGTGTCTGGTCGCGGCAGCCGTGCAGATCGGGGTTACTCGCTATCAACGGTCGCGGCGTACCAGAACCGACTCGTAATAGGCTTCACAAGCGACTTATTCCGCGCGCGTGCTCCGCTGGTTCTTGCCCCCTTTTGTCGCTCTGGCGCGTCTCGCGATGCTGCGCCGGATACCGCCACCGTTCTGTGGAACGGGTGGTGGTAATTGGTCAAGCAATCTACAAAGTGTTTAAAAAGGCGGTAAAACTCTAACAAAACTTCAGATTTCTCCTCTATCTTGTAGGACGTTTCCGAATTATCTTGCTACAGCCTCTTGGAACTTGCGGTGGTCTAGTTGCCGGACTAGTCTCGGCCCGTCGTTGCAGAACAACGACCGGTTTTGACAGACCGTTTCGATGAGGGTCGCACGTTCGCGCTTTTATGGCGGCTGTACGTGGGGCACCTTAGTGTGCGCCGAGTCCCTTCATCCTCGGTCTGTCAACCCGCGTACAGTTGCCACCTTCTTGTTTGACAGCAGGATGAGGCAGCTCCACCTGATGGAGGCTATGCCATGTTGAAGATCGTCCCAGATCCACCCGAAACAACCGAAACCCCTCCCACCATAGAAGCCCTGCTTCTCCAGACCTCCGAATATCTGGTCTGCGCCCTGACCGTCGCGAAACAGACGGTGCTGCTCAATCCCAAGCCCGCCGGACAGGTCATGACCCTGGCCGCGATGCATGAGATCGAGAATGCCCACAGCCTGGTTGAAATGGCCTTGAGCCGCGTACAGGCCCGACACTGACCGTCAAGTTGGAGAACAAGCATGAGCACCACTATAAAGACGAAAGTGTTGAAGACGACTGGCGTCGCCACCTTTGGCGAGGGCGTCAGCGGGAAGCACGCCGACCGATTGTTCAAGGTCCTGCCAGGGCACGATGCCGAATATGCCCTGGAGCAGGCGTCGGTGCTGTTGAACTGCGTCTACCAGATGACCCTGGAGGCCGGCGTCGAGCACAACGGCGATATGGTCTGGGGAGCGCACTACCTCAGCGGGATGGCCAAGGCGCTGGTCGAGGATGTGGCGCACGGGATGATGTCGGGCCCGGTGCGTTAGGCGCTTGAGCAAGGGTGAAGGGCGAGCGGCGCTCGCCTTTTACTGCATTGGCCAGCGGGTAATTCCAAGCCAAATGAGGTATCACCAGGCGCAAAAAACCGCCAATGAAGGCGGTTTCTGAAAATTCCTATAGGCTATACGCGGCCTGCTATCACATCTGTAGGCTCAATCTGCCTGCCACGCTTGGCGGCGGCCATGAAACGACGCTGATTCGCAGAAACCGATCCGCCTAGCCGCTGAGCTTCCGCGACGTATGCGGCAATCAACATTGGTTTTGCTGTCTGCTTTTTCATCGCTTACGTCCCTGAAGATGCTGATTGATCGGTGCCATGCTATTCACCCTCCTCTGCTACTCAATCAGCACTTGAATGCGGGCCAGCACATCGTCCATCACCACCTCGGGGACCGACTCAACGCGCTTGGCACCTAGGGCCTCAAGATCAAAGGTGCGGATCTGATTGCACAGCACCACACCCTGCGTCTCAGTTCCTGAACCACTCAATGGCACAGCAAAACCGGCATGGCGGGCAAAATCACCGCCTTGGGTAACAGGCGCAATCAAGACCAATCCTGAAACGTTGAAGGCCGCAGGGGAAATGATCAGCGCCGGACGAAAATCGCCTTGCTGCTCACGGCCAGCTGTTGGATTCAAGTTCAGACGCACAATGTCGCCACGGTTGAATTTGACTCGTTTCACGCTTCACGCCCAACGGGTGGCATGGCATTCCACGCCGCCATTTCGGCAGGCTCCGAGGCGCTCAAATCGCACTGCGCCATTAGATCGGCCAGCTTGTAATGTGGCTTGGCTTTCGCAGGTTTCAACGTCATAGCCTCAGGCGTGAAATCGAGGTTAAGCACATACCCAACAGCCAAATTCATTTGCTTGAGCACGTCGGATGGCAAGCGAATCGCAGCGCTGTTGCCCCACTTTTGAATTTTGACTTCCATCATAAGCCCCTCTCAATGTAGATACATTGTAGATACTCGCTCAGAAAAAAACAAGCGAGACGTTTAAACACTGTATCTACAATTCCAGCTCAAAGGCGCGTCGCAAGGTGCTTTGATCTACGGAGTGGAGCGGCGCTGGCGAGGCAGCGCGGTGCGTCGGCTGGCACGTTGTGTCCGTTACCACCAGCGCCTGCAGGCGCCTACTTCGTGCCGTTCACCGAAGAGTGAATCACGTCCAGCACCTGGCGTAGTTCATTGACCTCGACCTGGCCGGGCGCAGACGGCTCGCCAATCATGCCGAAGGTCAGGTCGCTGCCGAATACCTCGCCGCCAAGACGCGAGATGGCACCCAGCCCACCCATGGACATATTCAGCTGTGGCTTGAGCGAGTAGTTGGCACGCACTTGCGCCGTGGCGTCGAGCAGCTTGATCACATCGGCCGGGTTCCTGGGCATGACTGCGATCTTCAGCACATCGGCCCCCATGCTGTCCTGCTTGCGCAGGCGTGCGACGATTTCTTCGGTGGACGGGGTGCCCTTGAAGTCATGGCTGGACATGACGACCTTGATGCCAGCGTTGTGGGCCTCAGCCACGACCTGTTGGACCACCTGCGGATCGCGGAACATTTCCACGTCCAGCAAGTCGATGAAACGTTCCTTGATCAACGCTGTGTACAGCGTTCCGTAGTCGGCATCTGCGATGGCCTTGACGCCGCCCTCGGCCTTGGTCCTGAAGGTCAGGATCAACGGCTTGCCGTGTACGGCCTGGGTAACCTGCTTGCCGAGCGCGGCCACTTTGGCCGAGTCGGTGGCGAAATCGAGATAGTCGATGCGCAATTCGATCACGTCGACATCGGGATTGGCGCCAATGGCGCGCGCCTGGGCGAGGACCTGCTCGGCCGTTGCGCCAGTGGTCGGCACGATGGTCTTGGGAGCGCCTTGGCCGATGACGGTGTCACGTATCGTGATCGGCTGGGCGTGACGCATGTCCACCGCCATGGCGCCCGCGCTGGTAGCGACCGCAGCCATGGCGGGAGGGATGCTGGCGAGCGCTACGGGGCCGGCAAACAGAGCGGAAACAGCGCACATCAGGAGACGGTTGTTCATTGAATGGACCTCATGTCCTGGCAATGGGGAAGGCAACGAGGACGCCGCCAATCGGGTGAGACGCCTCAGGACGTGGCCTTGGCCTGCACACCAAGCCAACACGTTACCTGCGCTCTCGAGTCCGAACCTGCCGGGATGGCAGTGCCGTAATGTATCTCGGCACGCAGCGACAGCCAAGGTGGCTCCTGGGGTAGCGGCCATCCCAGCGATGGCCAGCCATGTGCTGACTCTCTACTCCTCTTTCATCGCTTCTCAAAATCAGGCGTAGTGCCAGACCAGGCCTTTCAGGTTCACTGCCTTGATCAGCCGGCTAGCCGAGCAGCGGCGCCAGTACCCTGCTCGCCCAGCGCCCATCCAGCAGCAAGTAGTCAGCCCACACCACCTGGTGCACAAGGACGATCGCCCAGAAGGTAACCTGGTACGACACCTTGCGTGTCTTGTGCCGGAACAGCTGCTGGGCCAGCAAGGCACCCGGCCAGCCACCCAGCAACTCGACGCCGTGCAGGACCTTTTCCGGAATGCGCTGGCCCTGCTGGCGGGCCTGGCGCTTGTCCTTCCAGTACAGCAGCAGGCAGACCACGCTCGGCAGCACATAGGCCAGCAGCGGCACCCAGGAGCGCCCGCCAAGGGCCATCTGCACCGCCCCGCCCACCGGCAGCGCACACAGGCCGGCGAAGGCCAGCAACTTGCTGCGCGGATGTTGCACCGTGGTCTCGCGGCTGGAGGCGGCGCGCGCGGTGGAGGGGCTGCGTGCCACGATCAGCCCTGCGCCGTGGCCCAGTCGACCCAGCCGAACTGCCAGGTCGCCAGGATCAGCAGGCCGAACACGATGCGGTACCAGGCGAACACCGCGTAGCTGTGGTTGGCGATGAACTTCAGCAAGGCACGCACCGCGATCATGGCGAAGATGAACGACACCACGAAGCCGATGGCGAACACCGGGAAATCGCTCGGCTGGAACAGATCGCGGTACTTGTAGCCCGAGTACACCGCCGCACCGACCATGGTCGGCATGGCGAGGAAGAACGAGAACTCGGTCGCCGCCTTGCGCGACAGGCCGAACAGCAAGCCGCCGATGATCGTCGAACCGGAACGCGAGGTACCTGGAATCATCGCCAGGCACTGCACGAAACCGATCTTCAGGGCATGGCTCCAGTTCATTTCATCGACATGGTCGACCTCGACACGGTGCTCGCGTCGCTCGGCCCAGAGCATGATCACGCCACCGACCACCAGGGCGGCAGCCACGGTGATCGGGTTGAACAGGTACTCGTGGATCAGGTCCGCGAACAGTACGCCCAGCACCACGGCCGGCATGAAGGCGATCAGCAGGTTGGCGGTAAAGCGTTGCGCGGTACGTTCGCGCGGCAGGCCAAGCACCACGTCGAAGATCTTGCGCCGAAACTCCCAGACGACCGCGAGAATCGCACCCAGCTGGATGATGATGTTAAAGGCCATGGCCCGCTCACCACCGAAATTGATCAGGTCGGCCACGATGATCTGGTGGCCGGTACTGGAAATCGGCAAGAACTCGGTCAAGCCCTCGACGATACCCAGTATGACTGCCTGCAAGGCGCTCCAAAAATCCATTCTTCCCCCATGAAACGCTGCGCAGTGCAGGTCCGTTGTGTATTGATTGATGCGGCCGAGATCCTACCAGAGAGCTCTGGCAATGGCTCGCGCTGACCGCTACATCCTCAGCGGTGGTTCAGCGACCGGTGCGACACGGCTTGAAGCGCGCCGCTCGAAGCTTGTAGCATCGCGGCCTTCTTCGCCTGCCAAGGAACGCCGATGTCCGGCCTCGAACTCTTCGCCGCCTTGCTCGGCGTGATCGCCGTGTGGCTCACGGTCAAGCAGAACCCCTGGTGCTGGCCGATCGGCCTGGTGATGGTGCTGCTCTACAGCTGGATCTTCTTCGAGGTGAAGCTGTACTCGGACATGCTCCTGCAACTGGTCTATGCGCTGTTGCAGCTGTACGGCTGGTGGCAGTGGACTCGCCCCGAGCAGGTCGAGGATGCCCGCCAGGTCAGCTACCTGGGCGCAGCGCCGATGCTCGGCGGGTTGGCCATCGGACTGGTGACGAGCCTGGCGCTGGGCGCTGCCATGGCAACCTGGACCGACGCCGCGCAGCCCTGGCTGGATGCCGCCCTCACCGGTTTCAGCCTGGTCGCCCAGGTGTGGATGGCGCAGAAGCGCGTGCAATGCTGGCCGTTGTGGGCGCTGCTGGATGTGATCTTCGTCGGGCTGTTCCTTTATAAAGGGCTCTACCTGACCGCCGCGCTGTATGCACTGTTCACCCTGATCGCCTTGCGCGGCTGGCAGCAATGGCGGCGTGATCCCGCGTTGGTGACGGCATGAAGGTTCTTGTGCTGTGCGGGCCGGAGTCGAGCGGCAAGAGCTGGCTGAGCGGCGAGATCCAGGCGCATTTCGGCGGCGAGGTGGTGGGGGAATATGTGCGTCACTTCATCGACCAGCATCAGCGGGACACCTGCTACGCCGATATCTCCCCCATTGCACGAGGCCAGCTGGAATGGGAGGACCGCGCCCGCGAGCAGGCGCCGCGATTGCTGATCCTGGACACCCACTTGCTGAGCAATATGCTCTGGAGCCGAGTGTTGTTCGAGGACTGTCCAGCGTGGATCGAGCCGGCGCTGCTGGCGCGGCGCTACGACCTGCATCTGCTGCTCAGCCCGTCAGGCGTCGACTGGGTAGGTGACGGCCAACGCTGCCAGCCGCGACTGCACGAGCGCCGCGGGTTTTTCGACGACAGCCAGCAGTGGCTGCACCAGCATGGCCAGCCTGTTCAGGTCATCGAGGGGGACTGGGCGCAGCGGCGTGCACAGGCCTTCACCGCGGTGCGAGAACTGCTCGACTGAGGCCATGCGGCCATTGGCGCCGCGCCTTGGAACCGTGCCTGTTATCATCCCTCATACTTATGTGATGGTTTGATGGCGGGAAGGTTAATTCTTGTGAAAGGTTTTTCTGGCTGGATTCGACACCCCCATGCACGGCTGGCCAGCCTTGCCGGGCTGGTCCTGGTGCTGCCCGCCTGCGTGCGCCTGGCATTGGGCTGGTCGGATCCGCACGGTTATCTTTCGGACCTCGCCATTGGCAGCCTGCTGGTGCTGCTGTTGCATCGCCGCGCTGGCTGGCTGGCCTTCGTGGTACTGCTTTTCTGGGCGGGCCTGACGGTCGCCACCGCCGAGCTGGTCAGCGCGGTGGGCAGGTTGCCCGCCGTGTCCGACCTGCATTATCTGCTCGACCCAAGCTTCGTCGAAAACTCCACGGGTGGCGGCCTGGCGCATGCCTGGCTGGGCGGCCTCCTTGCAGTCGGTCTGGGGCTCTGGGCCATGATCCGCTGGGTCAACCGGGCCCGGCCTGACCGTCCCCTGCCCCGGGCGGCCTGGGCCGCACCGCTGCTGTTGCTGGTAGCCCATTGGGGTGCCGAGCACCTGGCACCCAGCGATGCAGACCAATGGCGCCAGTTCAACCTGCCGCACCAGTTGATGGCGGCGGGCGTCGGCGAGGTACAACGCCAGGCCGAGGACTGGTGGCTGGGGGATGCACCACAGGAACCTCCGGCCATGGCCGGGCTGACACGCTCGGACCTGGGTGGCAATAACCTTCTGAGCGCCCCGGGGCGCGCGCGCAACCTGTTGATCATTACCCTCGAAGGCATCCCGGGCGCTTACGTGCGACCCAATCGCGAGGCGCTGCACAGCCACTTCGATGAAGACGTCATGCCCAGGCTCAGCCGCTGGGCCGAGCGCGGCATGAACACCCCGGACTACGTCCTGCACTCCCACCAGACCATCCGCGGCCTTTACGCAATGCTCTGCGGCGATTATGACAAGTTCGACAACGGTACCCCCAAGGGCGTCGAACTGTTGACCCAGCAAGCGCGCAACCAGGACTGCCTGCCGGCCCAACTGCGCCAGCACGGGTTCGCTACCCACTTCCTGCAGGGAGCAGGCCTGCGCTTCATGGCCAAGGACAAGATCATGCCGCACATCGGCTTTGACTCGACCCATGGCGTGGAGTGGTTCAGCAACCCCAACTACCTCGATTTCGCCTGGGGCAAGGACGACAAAGCCTTCTTCGAGGGTGCACTGGACTACGTCGGGCAGATCAACAAGCAAGACCGGCCCTGGATGCTCACCCTGCTGACCGTCGGCACCCACCAGCCTTACTCCGCGCCCCAGCAATACCTGGACCGGTATGACACCAGCAAGCAGGCGGCGGTCGCCTATCTGGATGATGCCGTCGGCGCGTTTCTCGACGAGCTCGAGAAGCGCGGCGTGATGAAGGACACCTTGGTGGTGGTGACCTCGGACGAGTCCCACGGCATCGAAGGCGTGCGCCTTGCCTCGTCATGGGGTTTCAACCTGATGCTCGCGCCTGAGCAGGAGCAACTGCCCCGACTGAAGTCCGGAGTGTACGGTCATGTCGACCTCAGCGCCTCGTTGCTCGACTATTTCGCGCTGCCCATTCCCGAGGCCATGAGTGGCCGGTCGCTGCTGCGCGACTATGCCAGCGGGCGCGAGATGATGTCGTTCACCAACGGCAAGCTGCGCTATCACGATGGCCAGGGCACCTTTACCGAGTGCGACTTCCAGGAGCGCTGCCGTCGCTATGCCAGCACAGGCTTCATTGCCGGGCAGGCCAGTTACCTCGGACGCGAAAGCACGGTCGGCGCCCGCCGCATGACCGCCCGTGCCGAAGCACTCGACCGGTCCTTGCTCGGCTCACCGCTGAACCAGCGCTACCAGTTTGGCAGCGCGGATGTGCTGCCCTTGCACCAGAACGTGCGGGACGACTGGACCGACAACCTGATCGGCGCCCAGTACCTGGAAATGCCCAAGGGCTCGTACACCCGCGTGCGCCTCAAAGTACGCACGCTCGATCCCGAGCACAACGCCTATATCCAGCTCAAGGCCAAGGAGTTCGAGCAGGATGTGCAGGTCGGCTTGCCACGCGAGATGGTGGTCACGGCCGACCGGCCGCTGGAGTTCGAATTCCGCTTCGACAACCCTGAGGTGCGCAAGGCGTTTTCCTTCCATCTGCTGGGATATGGGGCCGGATCGGTGGAAATCAGTGATTTCAGCGTGATCACGCGTCTGGCGGGGGATGAGGAACTGCAGGATGAGCTGCCAGAGGACAGCGTGGCCCATTCGAGCTGACACTCATCCACCTAATCAGTGGCGCTACAAGGCGTGGCGCAACATCTCGATCACCTTGGCATGCAGCACTGGATCACCACACGCGACCACCGCCCCGCCATCCTGGGCGGTGCCGCCATCCCAGGCGGTGATCACTCCCCCAGCGCCTTCGATGATCGGCATCAAGGCCTGTACGTCATACGGCTGCAGGCTGGCCTCGACGATCACGTCGACAAAGCCCGAGGCGAGCATGCAATACGCATAGCAGTCACCACCGTAGCGCATCAGCCGTGCCTGACCCGCGACGGCCTCAAAGGCACTCTTGCGGCCAGGGGTATCGAACATGTCAGGTGTGGTGCACATCAAGGTTGCGGCAGACAGCTCGGTGCAGGCGCGGGTCTTCAAAGGCGTGCCCCGGGCCCAGGCGCCCTCCGGCGTGCCAATGAAACGCTCACCGGTAAACGGCTGGTTCATCACACCAACCACCGGACGTTCGCCATCGTTGAGGGCAATCAGCGTGCCCCACAGCGGCAGCCCAGTGATGAAAGCGCGGGTGCCGTCGATCGGGTCGAGCACCCAGGTCAATGGACTGCTGCCAGTAGCCACGCCTTGCTCCTCACCGAGGATGCCATGCTCTGGATACCGCTCTTGGATGAGTGCGCGCATGGCTTCTTCGGCGGCCTTGTCGGCCACGGTCACGGGATCGTAGAGACGCCCGCCCTTGTCCTCGACCTCAAGGCTGGCACGAAAATACGGCTGGATCGCGGCCGCCGCGGTATCGGCGAGTTGCTCGGCGAACGCGCGGTATTCGGCAATCTGTTCGCGGGTCAGGGTCATGGAAGAGGCCTCGATCAGAGAAAAAGACACGCATCATACCCGACTCGGCAGCACGCCGAACCGGGGCTTCCCGCATCACGGACCGATCACTTGCTATTGGCATGCCACCTTCCAGGTTCATTTATCAGTCATGCAAACGTTGTACTAGGATAACCACCAGCTCCCAAAGCGATACGGGAGCGCCGTCAAACCGGACCTCATGGATGAATCGATGAACGCACACAGTCTCTTTCCGCAGATTGGCAAGGTGATTGCCAGCACCGGCAGCCGGCATTTCCCTCGGATGCTGCATGACCTGATCCGCACACAGCTCACCGTGGATGCCACACACCTGCGCCAGATACGCGATGAACAGCAAGTATCTCTCGGCCCCGCCCCCACCCTGCTCAGCGAAACGGTGTTCTGCGAACCTCACGCGCATCTCTGCGCCCTGGACGGTCCCGCCCGTCTGGACCTGGCCCGCCGCAAGGATGGTTTCCGGTACGAGATCAGCGTGTACCGTGCCCATCCGCCGCAGGGGTTTTCCGCCCGTGAACGCAACCTGCTTGAGGAGATTTCTCCGCTGCTGCTGCCGATGCTCGAGAAGCACGTCCGCGCCCTTCAGCCCGCCGCTCGCGTGCTGCCTGCCGCCGCCTCGCCCGCTCCGGCACAGCAGAGCCTGCAGGCACGCTTCGCAGAGCGTCTGGACCATGCAGGTCTGACGCTGTCCGAACGCGAGCTGCAGGTGTGCATCGGCCTGCTGGCCGGGCACACCGCGCCGGAGCTGGCCGAACGCTTGCAACTGAAAGCCAGCACCGTCGACAGCTACCTCAAGCGCGCGGCTGTCAAGCTGGGCATCAGCGGTCGTCACTCGCTGATGCGCTGGATGTACGGTGCACCGGAACACGCTGCCTGAGTGTCGAACCACCAGGCCGCCAGACTGAACACATCCGGCGTCCTGAGAAT
Source organism: Pseudomonas fluorescens (assembly GCF_902498185.1). Classification (GTDB taxonomy): domain Bacteria; phylum Pseudomonadota; class Gammaproteobacteria; order Pseudomonadales; family Pseudomonadaceae; genus Aquipseudomonas; species Aquipseudomonas fluorescens_BS. Next base: position 191,394 of record NZ_CABVIX010000005.1, read on the forward strand.
GCTGAAGTGATCCCCAGGCCCATGCCAGGTCTGCAGTTGCGGCATCAGCTGTTGCCAACCAGCGATCATGGCAGCGTGCTCGTGCTCGTTGCAGGCCGTATCCAATTCAGGATCGGCCAGCAGCACCAGGCTCACCGGGCCGCTGTAGTCCTGCCGCGGCAGGTACACGGTCCGCAGTGCGCTGGCGAAACTGCGGACCAGCCCCTGCAGTGCCTTCGGCGCAGCGCGCTCTGGCAACAGCCCCACCCGCACCATGGCTGCCTGCAATAGCCGCAGTTGACTGGCGTCATCGGTCTCGGCAAATGCCTCACGCTCGAGTCCCAGGTCCTTGCCGCTCGAGCGCTGCAACGCTTCGGCCAACAGTTCCAGTGCAGCGGTGAGGGTGTAGGGCTGGCCGCAGGTGCCGCGCCCGTCCGGGGCTTCGCTGTCGATCAGCGTCAGCGACGCGACCTCGCGCCCCCGGGCCTCGAACTTCACCGCCATGGCATGGGCCACCCAACCACCAAAGGAATGCCCGGCCAGGCTGAGCGGGCCATGCGGATACAGCGCCTCGATGGCCCGGACATGACATTCGGCCGCCGCTTCCACCCGGCTGTGCGGCACGCCGGTGCCGTCCAGTCCCCGTGACTGCAGCCCATAGACTGGCATGTCCGGCCCGAGCGCCTCGGCGAGCGTGATGAAGCGAGTGACGCTGTCCCCTGCTCCCGGCATGCAGAACAAGGGCGTGCGCCCCGCCTGGCCGCTCTGGATCGCCAACAGCGGCTGCCAGACCGGCGTCACGCAGGGGCCGGAGCTGGACAAGGCCTCGTGGATCGCCTTGCCGAGCACCTGCACATGGGGCGCCTGCATCATGCTCACGTGATCGCCCGGCACCTCGACGCAGTTCACTGTCTGACTCGGCAACGTCTCGCTCCAGCCCAGGGTCATGCTGCCCGCTGCCTGCTCGGGCACCCGTTGTCCCGCACGGAACAGGTGCACCGGCACGCCCAGGGGCTCGAGCCGGTAATGCGCCAAGGCGTGACCGTGAGCCACTTCGCGCTCCAGGTAATGCCGCAATTGCGCATCGCTTGCCTGCGCCAGCTGCTCAGGCAGGACCTGGTGCTCGCGGCACATCCGCAGCAGCGCGTCGAAGTCCAGCCCATGCAACTGGTGCGCGGCCTCGACCGCTGCCATCGCCGTCATGCCTGCCTCGCCCGATGCTGCAGCGTGGTCGCGGCAATGTGACAGCAACTGCCGTTCGAGCAGCGCCGGACCTTGCCAGCGGGCCTTGCCGCGGTCGGTCAGGCGCGGCACGTAGGTGTCGATCAGGCCAAGGAAACCGACCGGCTCGTCCATGCCCAGCAACTGCGCTGCCACCTCGTAGGCCAGCACGCCGCCGAACGACCAGCCGGCCAATCGATACGGGCCATGAGGCTGTACCGTACGGATCTGCTCGACCAACCGCGCCGCCAGGCCTTCCAGCGTGCGCGCGGGCGTTTCGCCCAGGCCAGTGCCGGGCAGCCCCAGAATCGGGAAATCGCCGGGCAAGTGCTGCCCGAGCACCGGGAAATAGGCATCCAGGCCAGTGAAGTCGTGCACCAGGAAAAGCGCAGGCTCGCCGCCACCCTCGCGGACCGTGACGAGCTGTGGCGTGTCCGACGGCGCTGCCGCACGCTCTTCAAGCACGGTGGCCAACGTGGCAACGCCAGGGTGCTGGAACAGGTCGGCCAACGACAGCATATACCCGGCCTTCTGGATCAGGCTGACCAGGCGGATCGCCGAAAGGGAATGCCCGCCCAGTTCGAAGAAGCTGTCGTGCCGCCCTACCCGCTCGACCTCCAGGACCTGCGCCCAGAGCCCGGCCAGGCGCTCTTCCAGCGGCGTCGCGGGTGCCTCGAAGCGCGCGGCCGCCAACGACTCGATGCTCGGCATCGGCAGCGCACGGCGGTCGACCTTGCCATTGGCAGTCAATGGCAGTGCATCCAGGCCCACATAGGCAGCGGGCACCATGTATTCCGGCAAATGCGCGAGCAAGTGAGCCCGCAGGGCCGCCCCATCGAGCGCCCCATCGCGCCGGGTGAAGTAGGCGACCAGGCGCAACGCACCCTGGTCCTGCCGATGCGCCATGACCACCGCCTCACCGACCCCCGGGCACGACGCGAGTTGCTGCTCGATCTCGCCCAGCTCGATGCGCACGCCGCGGATCTTCACCTGGTCGTCATCGCGGCCCAGGTACTCCAGGTTGCCGTCGGCCAGCCAGCGAACGAGATCGCCGGTGCGATACATGCGCGCCTCGGGCAACGGGCTGAATGGGTCGTCGACAAAGCGTTCGGCGGTCAGTCCGGGACGGTTGAGGTAGCCACGAGCGACCCCGGCGCCCCCGACATACAGTTCGCCAGGCACCCCGAGCGCCACCGGCTGGCAGCGCTGGTCCAGCACATAGAGCCGGGCGTTGCTCACGGGCTTGCCGATATGCAGCATGCCGCCCGGCTCGATCACACCGGAGCTGGCAACCACCGTGGCTTCGGTAGGCCCGTAGTTGTTGACCACGGTAAAGCCTGGGTCGCGACTGAACTGGCGCAGGCGGTCACCACCGATCAGCAGCGTGCGCAAGGTCGGGTGGCGCAGGTCGCGGCTGAAGGCATACTCGGCCACCGGTGTTGGCAGGAAGGCCACCTGCAGTGGCTGTGCCAGCCACCAGTCGAGCAGCGCGTCGAGCTGATCGTTGCTGACCTCGGCAGGCGGCAGGTGCAGCGTCGCCCCGGCACACAGCGCAGGCCAGACTTCCCAGGCCATGGCATCGAAGCCGAAGCCAGCGACGCTGGCGGTGTGACTGCCGGCTTGCAGGTCAAAGGCCTGGCAGTGCCAGTCCACCAGGTTGTTGAGGGTACGGTGCTCGACCATCACGCCCTTGGGCTGGCCGGTGGACCCCGAGGTATAGATCACGTAGGCCAGGTGACCCAGGCCCAGGCCTTCGACAACGGGGTTATCGCCCTGCTCGGGCCACTCCGGCCGGTCCAGCGCGATCACCGGTACTGCCAATGAAGGCAAGCGTCCTGACTGATCATGGCGGGTCAGCACTACCACAGGCGTGCTGTCTTCGATCAGGTAGCGCAGGCGTTCGTCGGGGTGCGCCGGATCGACCGGCACGTAGCCTGCACCGGCTTTCAGGATCGCCAGCAGACCGACCAGCGTATCCAGCCCGCGGCCAGCCATTATTGCCACCCGGTCGTCCGGTCGTACGCCCAGGCTGATCAGGTGATGCGCCAATGAATTGGCCCGACGGTTCAGTTCCCCGTAGCTCAGGCGCGCTTCGCCCACCTGGGCGGCCACCGCGTCGGCACGTTGCACGGCCTGCTGTTCGATGCGCTGGTGCAGGGTCAGGGTCGCAGGTGTGTCGGTGACGTGGGCATTGAAGCCCTCCAGCAGCTCGGCCTGTTCGGCCAGCGGCAGGGTACCTAGCCGTCCGACCGGCCGCTGGGGCGATTGCTCAAGCGTATCGAGGAGTTGCGCGAGGGTGCACTCCAGATAGCCGCACACTCGCCCCGCATCGATACCCGACGCCGTGTGCGCCGCCAGGCTGAAGTCCTGGCCATCGTCATCGACGCTAAGGGTCAGCGGGTAGCTGCTGCGCTCGTCGGCGCGCAGCAACTCGATGCCGTCCCATGCCAGGCTGGCGGAGGTCTGTGTGGCGACGGCGGGCGCGTTATGCCGGTAGTTGAACAGCGCGCTGAACAGCGGCGTCCCCGCAGGCAGCCCACTGCACCGCTGAGCCAGGGCCAATGGCGCGTGCTCGTGGGCAAGCAGTGCGGTCAGGCGCCGGTGGGTGTCCAGCACAGCGTCGCGGACCGGCTGCTCGCCCAGGTCGATGCGCAATGGCAAGGTATTGATGAATACCCCCAAGGCCCGCTCGGCCCCTTCGCCGCCTTGCAACCGCCCCACCAGCACGGTGCCGAACACCACGCTGTCACGCCCGCTGAGCTGTCCGATCACCTGCGCCCAGGCGAGGTGCATCAGGCTCGCGGCGCTGACGCCCATGTGCCGTGCCTGCGCTCGCACGCGGCGGCTCAGAGCCGGGGCCAGAGGCAACCGGGCCTCACCAGGCTGGCCCTGGTCGGCAAGCATCAACTGGCCATAAGGCAGGGTGGGCTCATCGATGTCCCGCAGCTGCGAGGTGAAGAACGCCTCATGGTCTTGTATCCCTGGCCCTCGCAGCGCCTGGGCGATGTAGGTGCGATATGGCACGGGCACCGGTAGCGACGCGTGCTGGCCAGAAAGAATGGCCTGCAGCTCGTGGGCCAGCAGTTCGAGGGCGACGTGGTCCATGACCAGGTGATGGAACTGCAGCACTGCAAGGATACGCGGCTGCTGCGGGTCTTGCGCATGCAGCACGCGCAGCAGCGGCGCCTTGGTCAGGTCCAGCGCCGGTGCATGGGCAAGGTCCTGAGCGGACAGCTCCTCGACCTGCAGCGAGGCCTGCCGCCAGACCACCTGCACCGGCGCCTCCAGCGCATCCCAGAACAGCGCGGTGCGCAGGACGTCGTGACGGGCGATCACCTGTTCCAGCGCCGCGCAGAAAGCTTCCAGCCGCGCAGGGTCGGCGAAGGCGAACTGCGCCTGCAACAGGTACGGATCCTCGATACCGGCCGACAGGTGATGGTAGAAGATGCCCGCCTGCAAAGGCCCGAGCGGATAGATGTCCTGCACATTGGCGACCCCGCCAGGGACGCTGGCGACGATCCGGTCGATGGCGTCCTGGTCCAGCGCCACCAGCGGCAGGAGCTCTGGCGTGATGCGCGCGCAATGCGCCTCGATCAGGTTCGCCGGCACCGACACGCTTGCACCGCTGCCCACGGCGGCCGACAGGGCTGCCAGCGTGGGCTGGGCGAACAGCACGCGGATATCGGCTTGCAGGCCCAGCGTACGCATGCGCGCGACCAGCGTGACCGCCAGCAGCGAATGCCCGCCCAGTTCGAAGAAGTTGTCGTGCCGCCCCACCCGCTCGACCTGCAGCAGTTCGCCCCATATCGAGGCCAGCGCCTCCTCAACGGGTCCTTGCGGCGCTTGGTAGGCCGTACTGAACAGCGCCTCGCGCGCAGGCAGCGCAAGCGCGCGGCGGTCGACCTTGCCGTTGGCGGTGAGGGGCCAGGCTTCAAGGCCGATAAAGGCGCTCGGCACCATATGGCCCGGCAGGTGGGCCAGCAACGCAGCGCGCAGCTCATCGACCGCCAGGGGCTGTGCCTCGCTGCTGCGGGTGAAATAGGCGACCAGACGCGGCTGGCCGGCGTCGTCCTCGCGCGCCAGCACCAGTGTCTCCTCGATGCCCGGCAGCTGGCCGAGCTGGCTTTCGATCTCGCCCAACTCGATACGCATGCCACGGATTTTCACCTGGTCGTCGTTGCGGCCCAGGTACTCCAGGGTGCCGTCGGCGTTCCAGCGCGCCAGGTCGCCGGTGCGGTACATGCGCTCGCCCGGGGCGAACGGATCGTCGAGGAAGCGCTCGGCGGTGAGCTCGGGGCGGTTGAGGTAGCCACGGGCAACGCCGGCGCCGGCGACGTACAGCTCGCCAGTGACGCCCAGGGGCACCAGTTGCTGTTGTTCATCGAGCAGGTAGACGCGGGTATTGGCGACCGGCCTGCCGATGTCCAGCGCGCCGCCCGGCCGCAGCTGGCCCGAGGTCGCCACGACGGTGGCTTCGGTCGGGCCGTAGTTGTTGACCACGGCAAAGCCCGGATCCCGATGGAACTGGCGCAGGCGGTCACCGCCGATCAGCAGGGTGTGCAGGGTCGGATGGCGCAGCTCGTGGCTGAAGGCATATTCGGCCACGGGCGTGGGCAGGAAGGCGACCTGCAGCGGCTGCGCCAGCCACCAGTCGAGCAATGCATCGAGCTGCTCGTTGCCAATGTGCTCGGGCGGCAGGTGCAAGGTCGCCCCCGCGCACAGCGCAGGCCAGACTTCCCAGGCCATGGCATCGAAGCCGAAGCCCGCGACGCTCGCGGTGTGGCTGCCGGCGTGCAGGTCGAAGGCCTGGCAATGCCAGTCCACCAGGTTGTTCAAGGTCCGGTGCTCGACCATCACGCCTTTCGGCTGGCCGGTGGAGCCCGAGGTGTAGATCACGTACGCCAGCTGGTCCGGACTGTAGACCGTCGGGTTGTGCGGGTTGTCGGGCCAGTCCTGACGGTCCAGTTCGATCACCGGCACTTGCAACGATGGCAGGCGCTCGCGCAGCGCCTCCAGGGTCAGCACCACGACCGGCGCACTGTCCTCCAGCAGATAACGCAGTCGCTCGTCCGGGTGCGCGGGGTCGATCGGAACATAGCCGGCGCCGGCCTTGAGCACGGCCAGCAGACCCACCAGGGTGTCGAGCCCGCGCCGTGCCACGACCGCCACGCGGTCATCCGGCCGCACGCCCAGGCTGATCAGGTGGTGCGCCAGGGCATTGGCCCGCTGGTTCAGTTCGCCATAGCTCAAGGATGCATCCCCGGCCTTGACCGCCATAGCCTCGGAACGCCCGGCGGCCTGCTGCTCGATGCGCTGGTGCAGGGTCAGTGCGGCCTTGTAAGCGGTACGCTGCGGATTGAATTCCTCCAACAGCTGTCGGCGCTCCTTGGCACGCACCAGTGGCACCTGTTGCAGTAGCACTTGCTCGTCATCCACCAGCGCTTGCAGCATCTGCTCGAAGTAGTCGGCATAGCGGCGCACCGTCGGCTCGTCGAACAGCGCGCTGGCGTATTCCAGGTTGCCGATCAGCGCCTGACCCTGCTCCCCGAGGTTGAGTGACAGGTCGAACTTGGCCACCTGGGTGGACTGCTCGATCAGCTCCAGTTTCAGGTCTTCCATCTCACTGACCGGTACGTCTCCAGGAAGCCAGTTCAGGGTGGTCTGGAACAGCGGTGCATAGGCCAGGCTGCGCGCCGGGCGAACGATCTCGACCACTTGCTCGAACGGCAGGTCCTGGTGCTCCTGGGCCTGCAGCAGTCTCGCCTTGACCTGGGCAAGCAACGTGGCGCCGCTCTGGCCAGCGGTATCGACGCGCACCGCCAGGGTGTTGACGAATAGGCCGATAAGGCTCTCCAGCTCGGCCCGGCCGCGACCGGCCACGGGACAGCCGATGACGACCTCGGCCTGGCCGGACAAGCGAGCCAGCAAGGCGGCCCAGGCACTCAGCAGCGTCATGTAGAGCGTCACCCCCTGGCGCTGAGCCAGGATCCGCAGACCGGCACTCAAGCGCTCATCGAAGCGGATCGCCACGCTGGCGCCGGTAAAGTCCTGTTGCGCAGGACGCGGCCGGTCGCTGGGCAGCGTGAGCAGCCCAGGTGCACCTTCCAACGCCTGGCGCCAATAGGCGGCCTGGTGTTGCAGGCGCTCGCCGTCCAGCCAGCGGCGCTGCCAGAGGGCATAGTCGGCATACTGGATCGGCAGCCCCGGCAGTGGATCGGCCAGGCCCAGCCGCAGTGCCGGATACAAGGCCAGCAGTTCGCGGGTCAGCACACCCATCGACCAGCCATCGGCGACGATGTGATGCAGCGTCAGCGTCAGCACGTGGTAATCGTCGCCCAGTTGCAGCAAGGCACCGCGCAGCAGCGCGCCCTGGGCGAGATCGAACGGGCGGACGGCGGCGTCGCGCAGGCGGCCGTTCAGTTCACCGGGTCGCTGGCGCAGGTCTTCGAGCTGCAGCAAGGGCGCTGGGCAGACGGGTGCGATCACCACCTCGGCGCCCGCACCCGCCGCAACAAAGCGGCTGCGCAGGGTCTCGTGGCGCTCGACGATGCGCGCCAGGGCACGTTGCAGTGCCCGTACGTCCAGGCTGCCGCGCAGGCCCAGTGCCAGCGCCATGTTGTAAGCCTGATTGCCCCCGTCCATCTGCGCCAGGAACCACAGGCGCTGCTGGGCGAAGGACAGCGGCACCGGCTGTTCCCGGGGCACGGGCACGATGCCCGGCAGATCGCTACGTCCGGCATGCGCCAGCGCAGCGGCCACGGCAGCCAGCTCGCCCAGGGCGAACAGTTCGCCCAGCGGCAGCTCCACGCCCATCTGCTCCCGCACCTGCGAGACCATGCGCATGGCCAGCAGCGAATGCCCGCCCAGATCGAAGAAATGGTCATGCCGGCCAACCCGCTCGACGTCCAGTACGTCGGCCCAGATCTGCGCCAGGGTGATCTCCAGCTCGCCCTCAGGCGCCTCGAATTCACGCTCGGACAGCGCCAGGCGCTCGGGCCTGGGCAGCGCACGGCGATCGAGCTTGCCATTGGCGGTCAGCGGTAGTGCCGCGAGTTCGACATAGGCTGCCGGGACCATGTATTCGGGCAGGTGTGCCTGGAGATGGCTGCGGATCTGCTCCCCACTCGGCGCCGCGAGCCCCGCCTGCCCGGTCACATAGGCGACCAGGCCGGTGCGGCCAGGCGCATCGTCACGGGCCAGCACCACCGCTTCGCCGATGCCCGGCAAGCCGTGCAGGCAGGCGACGATCTCGCCGAGCTCGATGCGGAAACCTCGGATCTTCACCTGGTCGTCATTGCGGCCCAGGCATTCCAGCTGGCCGTCTTCAAGCCAGCGGACCAGATCGCCGGTACGGTACATCACTGCTCCCGGCGCCTCGCTGAAGGGGTCGGCGAGGAAGCGCTCGGCGGTCAGCTCCGGCCGGTTCAGGTAGCCCATGGCGACGCCGTCACCGCCAATGTACAGCTCGCCGACCACCCCTTGCGGCAGCAGGCGCTGATGGGCGTCGAGCACATACACCGAGGTATTGCCGATGGGCCGGCCTATCGGCACGTGCTGGGCCTGCCCGTCCAGCGCCACGACCTCGCACGCAGTGGCGAAGGTGGTGGTCTCGGTAGGCCCGTAGACGTTCATCAGCCGCATCGCAGGTGCCGCGGCGCGCATCGCCCGGAACGCCGCCGGGTCTGCCCGCTCGCCACCGGTGAAGAGCACGCGCAGTCCCCCGAGCGCCTGGGGAATGACTTGCACGTAGTGATTGAACAGCGCGCTGGTCAGGAACAGCACGCTGATGCCCTCGTCCTTGAGTGCCTTGGCATACCGCGCGGGGTCGACCAGGGTCAGGTGATCGATCACTCGTACCTGGCCGCCATTGAGCAAGGCGCCCCAGACCTCCAGGGTACTGGCATCAAAGGCCGGGTTGGAGGCAAAGCCGAAGCGGTCCCTGGAATCGAATCCGGCATACCCGTTGTTCAGCACCAGCCGTGCGATACCCCGGTGAGGCACGCGTACGCCTTTCGGCGCCCCGGTCGAGCCGGAGGTGTACATGACGTAGGCCACCGTGTCAGCGCCCTGGGCAAGGTCCGGGTCATGGGCCGGCTGGTCGTCCAGGGCCAGTCCATCCAGGTCGATGCGGCGCACCGGTGCATCGACCGCGGTGCCGCGCAGGGTGATCACGGCGACAGCCTGACAATCGATGAGCATGAAGGCCTGGCGCTCGGTGGGGGCATTGCTGTCCAGCGGCACGTAGACCGCGCCGCACTTGGCGATGGCCAGCTGGGCGGTCAGCAGCTCCAGGGAACGGGGCAGCAACAACGCCACTGCAGCGCCAGGCTCGATGCCTTCGGCCATCAGCCAGTGGGCCAGGCGGTTGGCGCAGGTGTTGAGCTCGCCATAGGTCAAGGCTCGACCGTCCTGCACGGCGGCCAGGGCCGATGGATCCTGGGCGACCTGACGCTCGAACAGCCGATGCACAGGTTCATCGCGCGGATAGTCGCGGCAGGTGTCGTTGAACTCCACCAGCAGGCGCTGGCGCTCTGGCGCGGGCAGCAGGCTGCGCGGCTGCAGCGCCGGTTCGTCGGCCGCCCGCAAGGCTTCCACAAGGTGTTCGAGGGCCTGGTGCAGATAGTCGCAGATGCGCTGCGGGTCGATGCCGGGGGCGGCCAGCGCCGTCAGGTCGAAAGCATCGCCCAGGTCGTCGACGCTCAGGGTCAGCGGGTAGTTGGTGCGCTCCTCGGCATCGAGCAGCTCGATGCCCTGCCACGCTTGCCCGGCAGCCGTGTCGGCCGTCTGCGCCGAGCTGCCATGGCGATAGTTGAACAGCGTCCCGAACAGCGGCGCGCCTGCTGGCAATGCGCTGCAGCGCTGCGCCAGGACGAGCTGGGCATGCTCGTGGACCACGAGCTCGCTGAGCCGGCGGTGGGTATCGAGTACGGCATCGCGTGGCGACAGTCCGCACAGGTCCAGGCGCAGCGGCAAGGTATTGATGAATACGCCAAGCGCGCGTTCCATGCCTTCGCCGCCCTGCAGACGGCCCAGCAGCACGGTGCCGAACACCACGCTGTCCCGGCCCGACAATTGCCCCAGCACCTGGGCCCAGGCCAGGTGCATCACGCTGGCAGCGCTGACACCCAGTTGCCGCGCCTGCTGGCGAACCTGCCGGGCGAGGTCTGCGTCGACCCGACGCCTGGCCTCGCAGGGTACCTGCGCCTCGGCCAGGGGGTGTTTGCCATAGGCAAGCGTCGGTTCATCGATGTCGCCAAGCTGCGCCTTGAAATAGGCTTCATGGGCGTCGTCGCCCAGCCCTTGCAAAGTCTGGGCGACGTAGTTGCGATAGGGCACCGGCGCAGCCAGCTCTTGCTCCTGGCCAAGCAGGACGGCCTGCATCTCGTGGCGCAGGGCGTCGAGGGCGACATGGTCCATGACCAGGTGATGGAACAGCAGTACCGCCACCACGCGCTCGTTGCGCGGATCGCTGGCGTGCAGCAGACGAATCAGCGGGGGGCGGGTGAGGTCCAGGCGGGCATCGTGAGTTTGCTCGACCAGGCCGTCGAGGATATCGGATGAGTCAACCGAGCATTCCAGCACCGACAGCGGCGCCTCGCGCAGGACAACCTGCACAGGTGCGCTCAGGCCTTCCCAGACCAACGCGGTGCGCAAGATGTCGTTGCGCTCGATGACGCGCTGCAGGGCCTGGCTGAACAGCGCCAGGCGGTGTTGATCAGCGAAGGCGAAACGCGCCTTGAGCAGGTAGGGGTCGCCGTCGGTAGCCGACAGGTGATGGTAGAGAATGCCGGTCTGCAAGGGTGCCAGGGGATAGATGTCCTGCACGTTGGCTGCACCGCCCGGCACGCTGGCGACGATACGCTCGATCTGCGGCTGGTCGAGCGTGAGCAGTGGCAACTGGTCCGGAGTGATCTGCGTACAGCCGGCGCCAATGCGGTTGGCGGGCACTTGGACCTGGTTATCCGCACCTGCCGCGCTGGCCAGGGCAGCCAGGGTCGGCTGGTTGAACAGTACGCGGATATCGGCCGCGAGGCCCAGGCGCCGCATGCGCGCGACCAGGGTTACGGCCAGCAGTGAATGCCCGCCCATCTCGAAGAAGTTGTCATGCCGCCCTACCTGCTCGACACCCAGCAGCACCTGCCAGAGCTCGGCCAGGGCGCTCTCGGTGTCTCCCTGCGGCGCCTCGTATGGACGTGACAGCATGGCATCGGCACCCGGCGCGGGAAGTGCCTTGCGGTCCAGCTTGCCGTTGGGGCTAAGTGGCAAGGCCTGGAGGTGCACGAACCGGGCCGGCACCATGAATTCCGGCAACTCGCAGAGCAGCGCCTGGCGCAGCGCCTCCACTGGCAACGCGGTCACGCCGGTGTAGTAGGCCACCAGGCGCTTGTCGCCGGGCTGGTCTTCACGGGCCAGTACCGCCGCTTCGCCGACGCCCGGCTGGCGTGTCAGGCACGCCTGGATCTCGCCCAGCTCGATGCGCAGGCCGCGGATTTTCACCTGGTCGTCGTTGCGCCCCAGGTATTCAAGCGTGCCGTCGGCCAGGTGCCGGGCCACGTCGCCGGTACGGTACAGGCGGGCATCGGGCTGCTGGCTGAACGGGTCTTCGATGAAGCGCTCGGCGCTGAGCTCGGCGCGGTTGAGGTAGCCACGCGCCACCTGCACGCCGCCAATGTACAACTCACCCACTACGCCCTGGGGCACGGGCTCGCCCTGGGGATCGAGCACATACATCCGGGTATTGGCGATCGGCTTGCCGATGGGCGTGTTGTCGGGAGTCTGGTCGAGGGGCTCGGCGCAATGCCAGGCGGTCACGTCGACTGCGGCCTCGGTCGGGCCGTAGAGATTGTGCAGCTCCACGGCCGGCAACTGCGCCTTGAAGCGGCGCACCAGGCTTCCGGGCAGTGCTTCACCGCTGCACAACACGCGGGCGATGCCGGTGCAGGCCGAGGCATCGCCGTGGGCAAGGAACACATCGAGCATCGAGGGCACGAAGTGCAAGGTAGTGATGCCGGTGTCACGGATCACTTCACGCAGGTAGGCCGGGTCCTTGTGCCCGCCGGGCCGCGCCATGACCAGCCGCGCACCGGTCTGCAGCGGCCAGAAGAACTCCCACACCGATACGTCGAAGCTGAACGGGGTCTTCTGCAGCACCGCGTCATGTGCGCCCAGGCGGTAGGCGTCCTGCATCCACAGCAAGCGGTTGACCACACCGCGGTGCTCGTTCATCACGCCCTTGGGCTGTCCGGTCGAGCCGGAGGTGTAGATCACGTAGCACAGATGACGCGGGGTCAGACCAGCGATCCGAGGATTGTCGCTGTCATACCCGTCCAGCCGCTGCGCCTGCAGGTCGACCCGTGGCACCTGCACTTCGCCCAGCAACGCGGCGGTCTCAGGCTGGACCAGCACGGCCACAGGACCGCTGTCTTCGAGCATGTAGCGGATGCGGTCCTGCGGGTAGGCTGGGTCCAATGGCACATAAGCACCACCGGCCTTGAGGATGGCCAGCAGGCCGACGACCATGGCCGCCCCGCGCTCAACGCAGATCGCCACGCGGTCGTCGGGCCGCACGCCGAGGCCGATCAAGTGATGCGCGAGGCGATTGGCCTGGGCGTTGAGCTGTGCGTAGCTCAGAGGGCCATCTTCTGCCTCTACGGCAATCGCGTGGGGCGTGCGCTCGACCTGGGATTCGAAGAGCCCGTGCAGGCTTTGCTCGAGGTCGTAGTCGACCGCCGTGGCGTTGAACTCCAGCAACAGGCGGCGGCGTTCGGCGGCCTGCGGCAGCGGCACATGCTCGAGCACCCCCTCATCATTCGCCACCATGGCCCAGAGCAGCTGTTCCAGATAGCCTGCATAGCGCTGCACGGTAGCCTCGTCGAACAGTGCAGTGGCGTACTCCAGCGCGCCGTTGATGCCGTCGGGACCTGAGGCCAGGCTCAGGGTCAGGTCGAACTTGGCGAATGGCAGCGGGGCCGCGATCGGCTCCACCTGCAGATCGCCCAGGCTCAGCGCTTGACCGTCGTCGCTGATCCAGCTCAGCGACGCCTGGAACACAGGGCTGTGCGCCAGGCTGCGCGGCGGACGCAGCACGTCCACGACCTGTTCGAAGGGCAGGTCCTGATGCTCCTGCGCAGCCAGTACCTGGGCCTTGACCCGGGCCAGCAGCGCAGCGGTGCCTGGCTCGCCGGAGGTGTCGACGCGCAGGGCCAGGGTGTTGACGAACAGCCCGACCAGCCCCTCGATCTCCGCGTTGCGGCGGTTGGCCACCGGCGAGCCGATCACCACTTCGGGCTGACCGGCCAGGCGTGCCAGCAGCACGGCCCAGGCCGACAGGCAGGTCATGTACAGGGTCACGCCATGACGCTGGGACAGCTCCCGCAGCTCGGCGCACAGACGCGGGTCGAGGCGCAGCTCGACACTGGCGCCGCTGTAGTCCTGCTCCGCAGGGCGCGGGCGGTCGGTGGGCAGGGTGAGCAGCGCAGGGGCGCCGGTCAGTGCCTGCTGCCAATAGCGGCTTTGTTCGTGTAGCACCTCACCGCGCAGCCATTCACGCTGCCACACGGCATAGTCACCATATTGCAGTGCCAGCTCGGGCAGAGGGTTGCCCTGCGCTTGACTGAACGCCTGGTAAAGCGTCTGCACTTCGCGGGTGAGCACGCCCATGGACCAGCCATCGGCAATGATGTGATGCATGGTCAGCAACAGCACGTGCTGGTCATCGGCCAGGCGCAACAGCCGGCCACGGATCAGTGAGTCCCGGGCCAGATCGAACGGGGCATTGGCCTCTTCGCGCAGGTGCACCGCAAGGTCCTCGGGCTTTGCGCGCAGCTCTACCAGCGGCAGCAGCGCTGCCGGGTCCGGCGCGGCGAACAGGAGTTGCGCACTGTCATCCAGGGCGACGAAGCGGCTGCGCAAGGTCTCGTGGCGCTCGATGATGCACAGCAGCGCCCGGCGCAGGGCGTCCACGTCAAGCCGTCCCCGCAAACGCAGGGCCAGAGGGATGTTGTAGGCCTGGTTGCCGCCGTCCATCTGCGCCAGGAACCACAGTCGCTGCTGGCCGAACGACAACGGTGTGCCGTTGCCGCGCGGCACCGGCACGATTGCCGGCATGCCACTGCCTTTTGCCTCGGCCAGGTGCCGGGCCACGGCGGCGAGTTCGGCTTGGGCGAACAGTTTGCTCAAAGGCAGCTCGAGGCCCAGCAGCAGGCGCACCTGCGCGACCATGCGCATGGCCAGCAACGAATGCCCACCCAGTTCGAAGAAGTTGTCGTGCCGCCCTACCCGCTCGACCTGCAGTACCTCGGCCCACAGCTGGGCCAGTGCGGTTTCCAGCGTACCTTGGGGCGCCGTGTATTCCCGGCTGAACAGTGCCGCGCCTTCTGGCCGTGGCAGGGCCTTGCGGTCGAGCTTGCCGTTGGCGGTCAGCGGCAGGGATGGCAGCTGTACGAAGGCCATCGGGATCAGGTATTCAGGCAGCCGAGCCTGCAGTTGGCTGCGCAGGTCGACCACATTCACCGGCGCTGCATCAGGCTTGGGCGTGAAATAGGCGACCAGGCGTGGCTGGCCTGGCTCGTCTTCCCGGGCCAAGACCACGGCGTCGTTGATGCCCGGCAGCTGGCCGAGCTGGCTTTCGATTTCGCCCAGCTCGATACGCATGCCACGTATTTTCACCTGGTCGTCGTTGCGGCCCAGGTACTCCAGGGTGCCGTCGGCGTTCCAGCGCGCCAGGTCGCCGGTGCGGTACATGCGCTCGCCCGGGGCGAACGGATCGTCGAGGAAGCGCTCGGCGGTGAGCTCGGGGCGGTTGAGGTAGCCACGGGCAACGCCGGCGCCGGCGACGTACAGCTCGCCAGTGACGCCCAGGGGCACCAGTTGCTGTTGTTCATCGAGCAGGTAGACGCGGGTATTGGCGACCGGCCTGCCGATGTCCAGCGCGCCGCCCGGCCGCAGCTGGCCCGAGGTCGCCACGACGGTGGCTTCGGTCGGGCCGTAGTTGTTGACCACGGCAAAGCCCGGATCCCGATGGAACTGGCGCAGGCGGTCACCGCCGATCAGCAGGGTGTGCAGGGTCGGATGGCGCAGCTCGTGGCTGAAGGCATATTCGGCCACGGGCGTGGGCAGGAAGGCGACCTGCAGCGGCTGCGCCAGCCACCAGTCGAGCAATGCATCGAGCTGCTCGTTGCCAATGTGCTCGGGCGGCAGGTGCAAGGTCGCCCCCGCGCACAGCGCAGGCCAGACTTCCCAGGCCATGGCATCGAAGCCGAAGCCCGCGACGCTCGCGGTGTGGCTGCCGGCGTGCAGGTCGAAGGCCTGGCAATGCCAGTCCACCAGGTTGTTCAAGGTCCGGTGCTCGACCATCACGCCTTTCGGCTGGCCGGTGGAGCCCGAGGTGTAGATCACGTACGCCAGCTGGTCCGGACTGTAGACCGTCGGGTTGTGCGGGTTGTCGGGCCAGTCCTGACGGTCCAGTTCGATCACCGGCACTTGCAACGATGGCAGGCGCTCGCGCAGCGCCTCCAGGGTCAGCACCACGACCGGCGCACTGTCCTCCAGCAGATAACGCAGTCGCTCGTCCGGGTGCGCGGGGTCGATCGGAACATAGCCGGCGCCGGCCTTGAGCACGGCCAGCAGACCCACCAGGGTGTCGAGCCCGCGCCGTGCCACGACCGCCACGCGGTCATCCGGCCGCACGCCCAGGCTGATCAGGTGGTGCGCCAGGGCATTGGCCCGCTGGTTCAGTTCGCCATAGTTCAGGGACGCTTCCCCGGCCTTGACCGCCATAGCCTCGGAACGCCCGGCAGCCTGCTGCTCGATGCGCTGGTGCAGGGTCAGTTCGGTCTTGTACGCGGTGGGCTGCGGGTTGAAGGCTTCAAGCAGTTTGCGCTGCTCTGCCAACGGCAGGACCCCGAGCTGGGCGACGAGACGCTGAGGCGCCTGCTCCAGCGCCTCCACCAGCTGTTCCATGGCGCGCTGCAGATAGCCGCATACGCGCGCTGCGTCGATGCCCACCGCCTGCGCGGTCAGGCTGAAGCCCTGGCCGAGGTCGTCGACGCTGAGCACCAGCGGATAGTTGCTGCGTTCTTCGGCATGCAGTATCTCAATCCCTTGCCAGGTTTCACCGCCAGTGTGCGCCGAAGCGCTGTGGCGATAATTGAGCAGGCTGTTGAACAGCGGTGTCGGCGCCGTCACGCCGCTGCAACGCTGGGCCAGGGCCAGTGGCGCATGTTCGTGGCGCATCAGCGCGGTCAGACGCTCGTGGGTCAGCTGCACGGCGGCCTGCACCGTCTTGCCGGCAAGGTCCAGGCGCAGGGGCAAGGTATTGATGAAGATGCCCAGCGCCCGCTCGGTGGCTTCGGCGCCTAGCAGGCGCCCCATCAGCACTGTGCCGAACACCACGCGATCGCCGCCGGCCAGGCCAGCCAGCACCCGCGCCCAACCCACATGGAACAGGCTGGCGACACTCACGCCCAATGCCCTGGCCTGAGCCCGCAGGCGCAGGCTCAGCGCGGGGTCCAGCGCGGCGGTGTGCTCCGCGATATCGGCGCCGTCACCGTCCAGGTCTTGCAGGCCGTAGGCCAGCGAGGGTGTATTCAGGTCGCCAAGCATGGCGCTGAAAAATGCCTCGTGCTCCTGCTCGCTGACACCCAGGCATGCCTGGGCCACATAGTTGCGAAACGGCACCGCAGCGCCCAGTTGTCCACCCTGGCCGGCCAGACACGCCTGGATCTCGTGGCGCACCACTTCAAGGGCACTGTGATCCATGGCGATGTGGTGGAACAGCAACGTGGCCTGCACGCGTCCGGACTCTGTCGACGCGTGGCAGGCCAGGCGGATCAGCGGAGCCTGGCCAAGGTCCATGCGCGTATCAGGCTCGCCGCCTGTGTCGAGGCGCAGCTCGGCCTGGCGCCAGACGACCTGCACCGGCGCCTGCAACCCCTGCCAGTGCACCGAGGTGCGCAGGATGTCATGCCGCGCGATGACCGTGCGCAGGGCATCGGCAAACGCGTCCAGCCGTGCACGGTCGGCGAAGGCGAAGTCCACGCGCATCACGTAGGGATCTTCGCCGGTGGCGCTGGCATGGTGAAACAGGATGCCCTGCTGCAAGGGGGCCAAGGGGTAGATGTCCTGAATATTGGAGGCGCCCCCAGGCACCTGCTCCACCAGCGCGTCGATAGCCGCCTGGTCCAGCTCGGCCAGGGTGATCATCCCGGGGGTGATGCGCGTGCAATCCTGCGCGATGCCATTGGCGGGCACTTCGAAGGCGGTGCGTTTGCCGCTGCTGTACTGGCCTTGCTCGATCAGCTCGATCAGCGCCGGCTTGTGCTCGCGCAGGCGCGCCACCAGGGATTTGTCGCTCAGGGCCTGGCGATTGCCCTGCACCACCAGCTGCCCGTCCTTGAGTACCAGCTCGATGTCGTGGTGCTTGAGTGTGGCCAATAGTTCATGAATGCTCACAAGACGATCTCCATTCTGTCTGTGATGGCGGCGTAGCCAGCCAATGTCGGTTGTTCGAACAGCGCCCGCACATCGGCCTCCAGGCCTTCCTGGCGCAGGCGTGCGGTGAGGCTTACGGCCAGCAGCGAGTGGCCGCCCAGCTCGAAGAAATTGTCATGCCGCCCTACCCGCTCGACCCCGAGCAGCTCGGTCCAGAGACGGGCCAGCAGGATCTCGGTGTCACCCTCGGGCGCTTCATAGGCACGCGCCAGCAAGGCCTCGGTGCCGGGCAGCGGCAAGGCCTGGCGATCCAGCTTGCCGTTGGGGCTCAGGGGCAATGCGTCAAGGTGCGCATAGAGCGCCGGCACCATGTAGTCCGGCAGCCTGGCCAGAAGCGTCTCGCGCAGCACCTCCACGCCCAGGACCGTGCCGGTGTAGTAGGCCACCAGGCGCTTGCCGCCCGGTGGCACATCACGCACCAGCACCAGCGCCTGGTCGATGTCCGGCAGCATGCGCAGGCAGGCCTCGACTTCACCCGGCTCGATGCGCAGCCCATTGAGCTTGACCTGATCGTCGGTACGGCCGAGGAAGTGCAACTGGCCGTCCGTGCCCATCCGCACCAGGTCGCCGCTGCGGTACAGGCGGTCTTGCGCGGCAAAAGGACTGTCGATGAAGCGCTCGGCCTGCAGATCCGGCAGACCCAGGTACCCGCGCGTGACCCCTGCACCGCCGATGTGCAGTTGCCCGGCGACACCCTGGGGCACCGGCTGGTCATGGGCGTCGAGTACATACAGGCGGGTATTGTCGATCGGGCGGCCGATCGGCAGCGCAGTGGCAGGTACCGGAGCACCGGGCTCCAGGGTCCAGACACTGCAATCGACGGTCGTTTCGGTCGGGCCGTAAACGTTGTGCAGGCGCACCTGCGGCAGGCATGCACGTACCTGGGTGGCCAGCTCGGCAGTGAGTTCGCCGCCGCCACAGAGGATATCGCTCAAGCTGTGGCAGAGACGGCTGTGCGGATGCTCCAGGAACTGCCCGAGCAAGGCAGGCACGAACTGCACCACGCTGACCTGTTGTTCACGAATCACCTCGGCCACGTAGCCCGGATCGCGCTGACCATCGACGCGGGCCAATACCAGTGGCACGCCGGTGCACAATGGCCAGAACAGTTCCCAGACCGAGGCGTCGAAGCTGATCGGCGTCTTGTGCAGGAGCGCGCCATCGGCGGCGTTCGGGCATAGCCGCGCGGACCAGTGCACCAGGTTGACCACATTGCGGTGCTCGACCATCACGCCCTTTGGCTTGCCGGTAGAGCCGGAGGTGTAGATCACGTAGGCCAGTTGCCCTGCTGTCAGCCCGGCCACACGCGGGTTGTCGCCCGCTTTCGCCGACAGACTGGCGTCATCGGGATCGACCACAGGCATCGCCACATCGCCCAGCAGGTCGCGGCCGACCCGTTGCGCCAGCACGGCGGCAGGCGCGCTGTCTTCGAGCATGTAGTGCAGGCGCTCGCGCGGGTAGCCGGGATCGAGCGGCACGTAGGCCGCGCCCGCCTTGAGAATCGCCAGCAGGCCAACCACCATCGGCAGCCCGCGCTCGATGCAGATCGCCACCCGGTCAGCGGGCCGCACCCCCAGCGCGATCAGCTGATGAGCCAGGCGGTTGGCCTTGGCGTTGAGCTGGCGATAGCTCAAGTGACCGGCATCGCTGCGCAACGCCACAGCGTCCGGCCGACGCTCGGCCTGAGCCTCGAACAGGCCGTGCAAGGTCTGTCCAGTGTCGTGCGGCATGGCCGTGGCGTTGAAGTCCACCAGCAGGTGCTGGCACTCTGCATCAGTCAGGACAGGCAAATGGCGCAGCGGCAGGCCAGCCTGCGTTTCCAGCGCCTCGACCAGCCCGGCCAGGGCTTGCCGCACATACCCACAGACGCGCCGAGCGCCCGCCTGGGGCAAGGTCATGACCGTCAGGCGCAAGCCCTCGCCGAAGTCATCGACGTTCAGGCTCAGCGGGTAGTTGGTGTGTTTCTCGCTGGCATGCACCTGCAGGCCCTGCCAGGCTTCGCGCCGGGCATCCTGCAGGGCCTGGCCGGCGCTGTGCCTGAAGTTGAGTACCGCGCTGAACAGCGGCAATGGCGCAGGTACGGCGCTGCAGCGCTGCGCCAGGGCCAGGGAAGCATGCTCGTGGCCCAGCAAGGCGGTGAGGCCTCGGTGGGTTTCACGCACCGCTTCGCTCAGCGTGGCAGTGCCCAGGTCGACCCGCAGTGGCAGGGTATTGATGAACATGCCAAGGCCCCGGTCGGCACCCTCGCCGCCCTGCAGGCGTCCCATCAGCACGGTGCCGAACACCACTTGTTCCTGGCCCGTCGCGGCGCCCAGTACTCGTGCCCAGGCCAGGTGCAACAGGCTGGCCAGCGTCACGCCCTGGAGCCGAGCCTGGGTGCGCAGGCGTTGCAGCAGCGTGTCGGGCAGCGTCTCTTGCGCTTCTTCGAGATCGCGGCCGTCGCCTTGCACGTCACGCAGGCCGAATGGCAAGGTCGGTGCGTCGATATCGGCCAGCTCCCCACGGAAAAATGCCTCGTGCTCGGCTTCGCTGATGCCCAGGCGTGCCTGGGCGACGAAGTTGCGGTAAGGCACGGCGGGCCGCGTGTCCCCGGGCAGGCCTTGCAGGTGGCCGAGTATCTCCTCGCGAAGGACCTCAAGGGCGGTGTTGTCGAGCGCGATGTGATGGAACAGTAGTGTGGCATCCAGCCCCGGCGTGGGCGCGCGCTGCTGGTAGACGATGCGGATCAGCGGGGCCTGGCTGAGGTCCATGCGCAGCGGGCGGTTGTCGCCCGTGATATCGCGCATGTCGAGCTCGGCATGGCGCCAGACCACTTGATGAGGGCTGTCGAGCCCGTCCCAGACCACGGCGGTGCGCAGGATATCGTGACGGGCGATGCTTTTGCGCAGGGCATCGGCAAAGGTGTGCATGCGCTGCGGACTGTCGAAGGACATGCGCAGCTGTAGCAGATACGGGTCATCGCCCTGCCCGGCAGTCAGGTGGTGATAGAAGATGCCCTCCTGAAGCGGCGCAAGGGGATAGATCTCCTGCACGTTGCCCGCCCCCCCCGGCACCGTGTCGACAATGCGGTCGATGCCGGCCTGGTCGAGGCTGGCCAGGCTCAGGAGCGCCGGGGTGATGCGCGGGCAGCCGTCCGGCACAGGGTTGGCCGGGACCTCGACCTCACGGCCGGTACCGACGGAGGCCGCCAGCGCGGCCACGCTCGGCTGGCCGAGCAGCACCCGCACATCGGCGGGCAGCCCGGCCTGGCGCAGGCGTTCGACCAGCTTGACCGCCAGCAGCGAGTGGCCGCCCAGTTCGAAGAAGTTGTCGTGCCGTCCCACCCGTTCAAGACCCAGCACATCAGCCCAGAGCGCGGCGATGGTGCACTCGGTCTCGCCCTGTGGCGGCGCGTAGGCCTGCCGGCTGAGCGCCGCAGGATCAGGATCGGGCAGCGCGCGGCGGTCCAGCTTGCCGTGGCTGGTCAGCGGCATGGCGTCCAGGCGCACGAAGGCCAGCGGCACCATGTGGCCGGGCAAGCACTCGCCGAGGGCCAGGCGCAAGGCGTCCGGTTCAACCGGCGCGGTTTCGGTGAACCAGGCCAGCAAGCGTTCGTCGCGCACCAGCACCACGGCATCGCGCACCTCCGGCTGTCGCGCCAGGGCCGCTTCGATCTCGCCGAGCTCGATGCGCATCCCCCGAACTTTCACCTGGTCGTCGTTACGGCCCAGGTAGTCGAGCGTGCCGTCGGGACTCCAGCGCACCAGGTCGCCGCTGCGGTACATCCGGGCCTGGGGATCGGTGCTGAAGGGATTCTGGAGAAAGCGTTCGGCAGTGAGCTGCGGACGGTTCAAGTAGCCACGGGCAACGCCAGCGCCACCGATGTACAGTTCGCCGATCACGCCTTCCGGCACCGGCTGCAGCTGCGGGTCCAGTACATAGACGCAGGTGTTGGCGATGGGCCCGCCAATGTGCAGCCGCCCCCCTGGCCGCAGCGTGCCAGAGGTAGCCACGACGGTGGTTTCGGTCGGGCCGTAGTTGTTGACCACGGCGAAGCCTGGGTCGCGGTCGAACTGGCGCAGGCGGTCGCCGCCGACCAGCAGCGTGCGCAGGGTCGGGTGCCGCTGCGCCCGGGTGAGTGCCTGCTCGGCCAAGGGGGTCGGCAGGAAACTGACCTCGAGCGGTTGCGCCTGCCACCAGTCGAGCAACTCGTCCACGTGCTCGCCGCCCACGTTGGCGGGCGGCAGGTGCAGCACGGCGCCGGCACACAGTGCGGGCCATACCTCCCAGGCCATGGCATCGAAACCGAAGCCGGCGACGCTGGCGGTGTGGCTGCCGGCGGTCAGCTCGAAGGCCAGGCAGTGCCAGTGCACGAGGTTGGCCAGGGTGCGGTGCTCGACCATTACCCCCTTGGGCTGCCCGGTGGAGCCGGAGGTGTAGACGACATAGGCCAGGTTGGCATCGCAAACCCCCGGCACCTGCGGTTGGCTGTCGGGCCGGGAATGCCAGGCATCCTGGTCAAGGTCCAGACAGGGCATAGCGCCGACGCGCTCGCGCGTAGCGGCTTCGACCAGCACCACGCGCGGCGCGCTGTCGTCCAGCAGATAGGCAATGCGGTCGGCCGGATAGGCCGGGTCCACTGGCACGTAGGCGGCGCCGGCCTTGAGCACCGCCAGCAGGCCGATCAGGCGCTGTGGCCCGCGGTCGAGGCACAGGGCGACACGGTCTTCGGGGTTCACGCCCAGAGCTAGCAGGTGATGGGCAAGGCGGTTGGCGCGCTGGTCGAGCTGGCCATAGGTCAGCACTTGCGCGCCTTGCACCACCGCCGGTGCCTGGGGATGGCGAGCAGCCTGGGCCTCTACCAGGGCATGGACCGTACTGCCTTGCTCGTAGACCTGTGTGCTGGCATTGAAATCGACAAGCACGCGCTGGCGCTCTGCCGGAGCCAGCACCGGCAGGGTCAGGAGCGTCTGGCGGGGCGCGCGCTCCAGAGCCTGTACAAGCTGGGCCACGCTGTTGTGCATCCAGTCGATCACGCGCTGCGCGCCGATTTGCGGCACGGCCAGGACCTGAAGCATGAAGTGCTCACCCAGGTCATCGATGCTCAGGGTCAACGGGTAATTGCTGCGGACCTCGCCGCCAAGCAGGCGCACGCCCTGCCAGATACCTTCACCGTCACGCAGCGGCACTTCAGCGCTATGTCGGTAGTTGAGCAAGGCGCTGAACAAGGGCGAGGCGGCCGGCACCGCGCTGCAGCGCTGGGCCAGGGCCAGTGAGGCGTGCTCATGCCCCAGCAGGGCCGCGAGCTGTGAATGTACCGTTTTGAGCGCCTCGCGTACGCCGCAGCCGGTGTCGACCCGCAGCGGCAAGGTGTTGATGAACACGCCCAGCGCCCGGTCGGCCCCGGCGCCGCCCTGCATCCGCCCCAGCAACACAGTGCCGAACACCACGTCACTGCGATTGGCCAGCACCCCCAGCACCCGCGCCCAGGCCAGGTGCATCAGGCTGGCCGCGCTGACCCCAAGCTGGCGGGCCTGGCCGCGCAGGCGCAGGCCAAGTTCGAGGTCCAGCGGGCGGCTTACTTCCTGAATATCGCGGCCTTCGCCGTACACATCGTGCAGTCCGCAGGGCAAGGTCGGTTCGTCGACATCGCCGAGCATATCGGTGAAGAAGGCTTCGTGACGGGGCTGGTCGTTGCCCAGCGTCACCTGGGCGACGTAGTTGCGGTACGGCACCGGTGGCGCCAGGTCTGCAGGGGCCTCGAACAGCACGGCCTGCATCTCGCGGCAGACCACCTCCATGGCGGTATTGTCCAGCACCAGGTGATGGAACAGCAGCAAGGCAGCGACTTCGCCGTTTGCCGGATCCTCGGCGTGCACCATTCTCAGTAACGGCGCGCGCGACAGATCGAGCCGGTGATGACGCGCATCGAATCGGCGCTCAAGCCCCTCGATCACACTGCCCTCGCTACTGTCGAGCCCTACTGCCTCGACGGCCAGATCAGCCTTGCGCCAGACCACCTGCTGCGGGCTGTCGAGCCCTTGCCAGACCACCGCGGTGCGCAGGATGTCGTGGCGGTCGATTACCTGCTGCAGCGCCGCGGTCCAGGCGTGCAGACGCTCCAGGCTGTCGAAGGCAAGGCGCCATTGCAAGAGGTACGGATCACCCTCCACTGCGCTCAGGTGGTGATAGAGAATGCCTTCCTGCAGGGGCGCGAGCGGGTAGATCTCCTGCACGTTGGCCGCCCCGCCCGCCACCGTGGCGACGATCTGGTCGATGGCAGGCTGGTCAAGTCGGGTGAGGCTCAACAGGTCCGGGGTGATGCGCATGCAGTCGGCCGGTACGCGGCTGGCAGGCACCGCAATCTCGCGGCCTTGGTCGACGCAGCCGGCCAGCGCAGCAAGGGTGGGCTGGCGCAACAGCACGTGAACATCGGCCGGCAGGCCCGCCTGGCGCAAGTGCTCGACCAGCTTGACCGCCAGCAGCGAGTGGCCGCCCAGCTCGAAGAAGTTGTCGTGCCGCCCTACCCGTGCAACGCCCAGCACTTCGGCCCAGTGACGGGCCATCGCGATTTCGACCTCGCCCTGCGGCGCTACAAAGCCATGGGCCTGCAGCGCGGCGGGGTCGGGATCAGGCAGCGCACGGCGGTCAAGCTTGCCGTGGCGGGTCAGCGGCAGCTCGCTCACGCGGGTGAAGGCCAGCGGCACCATGTACGCGGGCAAGCGCTCGCGCAGGGCCAGGCGGACCTCATCGAGGTCTACCGGGGCGGTTTCGGTGAACCAGGCCAGCAGGCGTTCCTCACGCACCAGTACCACCGCGTCTTGCACCCCTGGCTGTCCAGCCACGGCCGCCTCGATTTCGCCCAGTTCAATGCGCACGCCGCGGATCTTCACCTGGTCATCGTTGCGGCCCAGGTACTCGAGCGTGCCGTCGGGGTTCCAGCGCACCAGGTCGCCACTGCGGTACATGCGCGCCTGGGAGTCGGTGCTGAACGGGTCTTGCAGGAAGCGTTCGGCAGTGAGCTCGGGACGATTGAGATAACCACGGGCGACGCCGGCCCCGCCGATATACAGCTCGCCCGTCACGCCGACCGGCAGTGGTTGCAGATTCGGGTCGAGTACGTAGGTGCGGGTGTTGGCGATCGGCGTGCCGATGTGCAGCGCCCCACCCGGTTGCACCTGTCCTGAGGTGGCCACCACCGTGGTCTCGGTCGGGCCATAGTTGTTGATCACGACAAAGCCTGGGTCACGCTGCAACTGGCGCAGGCGGTCTCCGCCGATGAGCAGGGTGCGCAGTGTCGGGTGCGGCTGCGCCTGGGCGAACGCATATTCGGCTATCGGCGTGGGGAGAAAACTGACCTGCAATGGCTGGTCGCGCCACCAGCGCAGCAGGGCTTCGATGTCCTCTTTGCCGTCCTGGGTAGGTGCCAGGTGAAGGGTCGCGCCGGCGCACAGGGCCGGCCAGACCTCCCACGCCATGGCGTCGAAGCCGAAGCCTGCCAGGCTCGAAGTATGGCTGCCCTGCCCCAGCTCGAAGGTGGCGCAGTGCCAATCCACCAGGTTGGCCAGCGTCCGGTGCTCGACCATGACCCCCTTGGGCAGGCCGGTGGAGCCGGAGGTGTAGATGACGTAGGCCAGGTCCTGCGGGGCCGATGCAGCAATGTGTGGATTGCTGCGAGCCATCTCTTCGACTTGCCGGTCGATGCTTAGTACCGGGACGGTGAGTGGCGGCAGGCGTTCGGCCAGGCCGGACTGGGTCAGCACCGCTACCGGCGCGCTGTCGCCCAGCAGGTACTCAAGCCGCTCGCGAGGATGCGCTGGATCGATCGGCACATAGGCTGCGCCAGCCTTGAGCACGGCGAGCAGTCCTGCGAGGGTGTCGAGTCCGCGGCGGGCAACTATCGCCACACGGGTTCCGGGGCGCACGCCCTGGGCGATCAGGCGATGGGCCAGCGTATTGGCCCTGGTGTTCAGCGCCTGGTAACTCAGCGATCGGCCTTCGTGCACCGCTGCCACGCTGTCCGGCCGGACCTGCACCTGGCGCTCGATGCGCTGGTGAATCAGCTGCGGTTCGGTGGCCGTGACCTGGCTGGCGTTCCAACGCTGGAGCAGACGAGCTTCGCCAGGCGTCAGCAGGTCGAAGTCAGCAACGGCGAGACCAGGACTTTCCAGGCCTTGTTCGAGCAAGTGCAGGACATGCTCTCCCAGCGCCTGGATCTCGCGTTCATCAAACCAGGCGCGGTGACAGACCAGGTGCAGCCACGCCTTGTCATCGAATCGGTTGCTGCGCAGGTGAATGGCCAACGGCGTGTGCTCGTGCCCGTTCGATACCTTGACCGTGCGCGCCAGTGCCTCGCCGTAACTGTAGTCGTGGTCATCCTGCTCGTAGGAAACCGATACTTCGAAAAGCTGCGCACGCTCCTCGCGCAGCAGGCCGAGGGCACGGTTGAGCTCGCTCAAGGCATAGCGCTGGTGCCGGAAGTCGCGCTTGAGCTGATCCCGTATCCCGCGAACGACGTCGGCAAAGCCCGATACAGGGGCGAAACCCATGCGCACCGCGCTGACCTGCGCGAACAAGCCCACGGTGGATTTGAAACGCGCTCCGCCACGGTTGAGCAGCGGCAGGCCCACCACCCAATCGTCGCGCTGGGCGGTACGACTGAAATACACGTGCAATGCCGCTAGCAACACATGAAACGCCGAAGCCTGGTGCCGGGCGGCGAGCTGTTTCATGCGTTCATGCAGCGAAGGGGGGAACGCCAGCACCGCGTTGCACGCGGGGGCCTGGTCGCTGGCGCGGCGGTAGTGGTGGCGAGATGCTAACAGTGGCTCGGGCATGGCCTGGTACTTGTCCAGCCAATACGCCTGGTCCCGCCCATGCCGGGGCGAAGCGTGATACCGGGCATCGTCCTGGACAAAGTCGATGTACGACGACGTGCGGGGCTGCGGCGACTGCCCGGTCACCAGGGCGCTGTAGATTTCGCCCAAGGCCTTGAGCATCTGGCCAAAGCCCCAGCCATCGAGAATCAGGTGATGGGCCTGGGTGCCGAGCCAATGGTGGTCGTCAGCCAGGCGTACCAGGCAAAAACGGAACAATGGGCGGCCGTCAAAGGCATGGAGCTGCTGCATCTGCGCCTGCACCAGGGCATGCGCCGCTTCCAGCGGATCGTCCTGCAGGCTGGTGTCATGCAGCGGCATGGCCACGTCCATCGCTGCGGCGAAGCGTTGCAGCGGCAGGCCATCAGGGCCCATGCCTGGCAGCAAGACGGTGCGCAGGGCCTCATGGTCCGCCACCAACTGTTGCAGCGCTTGCTGCAGCAAGGCCGGGTCAACAGACCCGTGGAGCTCGACGTATCCTCCGATATTGTAGAGCGGTGACTCGCCCCGGCTCATCTGGTCGAGCCAGATATCGCATTGGGCAGCGGTCAGCGGGTAGGTGTCGGCGGCAGACATCGGCTTCATAAGATCCTTCTCATGTGATTATCTGCCAATTCAATCAGTTACCTCCCTCAGTTGTATGGCCCCTGAAACCCGGACAACCCCGAAGTCCGGATCTGCGCTGAAAATCGTGTAGGACAATTGCCACGCCTGTTGCCCGCCGATCGCCCCCTGCGGCCTGGGTAATCCGGCGAAAGAGACGGATTACCTTGGTAGTCCGGGATATGAAGGTCGAGACCGTCAGGTTCGCCGCCTCGGAAGTGTCCTACACCCCAATACGCAATCGGTGGCATCTTCTGTCCCCTATTTCACCTACAGATCCAAGAGGTCAGCTCAGGCTTAAATACCCGCAAACGTTTGCACAAAGGACTCACGACGAGACCCGCCACCGCTCGCCCCGAATCAAGGATGACCAGGATATGAAGCGAACAGAAGGTATCGAGCACCTGCATGGACCGCACTTCTACGCGCAACTGGGGCAATTGGTTGCCAGTACCGGCGATCACGATTTTGCCAGATACATGCTGGATGTGATGGCGGCCCTGGTGCCGATCGACCGGCTCGACCTCAGCGAATGGACCCTTGATCCACGCCAGGCCAGCATCGCCCGCATCAAGCAGCTAGGCAGCGCGGGCCCGAGCGAACCCTTCCCCTGTCCCGACACCCTGCGTCATCCGCTGTTGGAAAGCATCATGCAGATGAGCGATCCATTGCTTATCCAGCTCAAGGCCCCGCTCGCCAAGCGTCTTGCAGGGCAACGCACCAGTCAATGCAATCTGGTCTCTTGCAGCGGCAACCGGCGATGGGTGATCACTTGTCATCGCAGGCCCGGCGAGCGCGCGTTCTCATTGTCGGAGCTGGGGTTTCTGAAGCGCCTCTCCGACACCTTGCTGCCCCTGGTCGAGCAGCACGCGCAGCTGGACCCCGGCAGTGACAGCGGGGCCGCGCCCATGCTTGACGAACTCGTGCCCGGATCAACCCGCCAGGCGTTCCTGAGTCGGCTGGCGCGTGACGATGTGCGTCTATCGCTGCGTGAGCAGGAAGTCTGCGTAGGCCTGCTCACTGGAGGCACCGTGCCAGAGATGGCGCAGCGGCTCGACGTCAAGGTGAGCTCGGTGGAAACCTATCTCAAGCGCGCCACGGCGAAGCTGGGGGTCAGCGGCCGGCATGGGCTGGCCAAGTGGATGGCGATGGTGGACTGCACGCCGTGCCTCATAAGGTAACCTTGCCACATCCACAGTGGTAAGGAGTCCATCCATGACGTCGAACGTAGCGGCTTTGATGCTCGCCGCAGGTTACAGCCGCCGCTTCGGCAGCGATAAACGCCAGCATTGTCTGGATGACGGACAGACGCTGCTCGATGCCAGCCTGGTCCTGCCCTGCGCCACACTGGATGAGGTCTGGTTGGTACTGCGTCCTGACGACTCCCGGCCGCTCTCTCTGCCTGCTGCCGTGCAGGTCGTGCAATCGACCACCACCCGCCTGGGCCTGGCCCATAGTATCGCTGCCGGGGTCAGCGAGGTGGCGCAGGTATCCCCGGCCACTGCTCTGGCGATCTTTCTTGCCGACATGCCGTTCATAACGACCGCCACGCTGGACGCCTTGCTGGCCACCAGCGACGCAGCACACATCTGCGTACCCACCTACCACGGCCGACCTGGGCATCCGGTGGTGTTCGGGCGCAGTTTCTGGCCAGAGCTGCGCCAACTGGCCGGTGACAGCGGCGCTCGAGAGGTGTTGCAACGTCACGCCCATGCCGTGCGCAGGGTTGCGGTCGACGACCCGGGCATCCTGCTCGACATCGATCGGCCATCAGACCTGCCTCGCGGCCAACAAGGACTAGACTGAGAGGTGACTTGGCACACTGTGCCGCCGGTGACCATTGACAGGCATGCAGGGGGGCTGCCGCA
Source organism: Pseudomonas fluorescens (assembly GCF_902498185.1). GTDB lineage: Bacteria > Pseudomonadota > Gammaproteobacteria > Pseudomonadales > Pseudomonadaceae > Aquipseudomonas > Aquipseudomonas fluorescens_BS. The sequence goes on from NZ_CABVIX010000005.1 coordinate 220,411, forward strand.
CCTGGAGGTGTGAGATGAGCCAGTTCAAGCGATTGTTCGTCATGCTCGGCCCGCAGATGCGCCACACACCCGCCCTGCAACGGGCGGCAGCGTTGGCCGAGTCCAGCGGCGCCCTGCTGGATATCAACGTCTGCGTCGACGATGTCGATACCTTTGGGCTGATGAGCGACCCGCGCGAGCGCGAACGGTTACTGGCCGACATCCGCCTGTGGCTGGCCGATGAAGCCCAATACCTGAGCAACGCCGGCCTGGACGTGTCCACCGAACTGCTGCTGACCCGCGACCCGTTGGCTGCGGTGCTGCAGCAGGTGGAGCGCCTGGGCTGCGACCTGCTGATCAAGGACGTGCAACATGAGCCAGTACTCAAGCGCCTGTTGGTGACGCCGCTGGACTGGCAGCTGCTCAAGGAGAGCCCGGTGGCCGTCCACCTGGTCAGCGAGATCCGCTGTCCGATGCCGCGCCAGGTCGCGGCTGCAGTCGACCTGGTGGCCCATGGCACGGGTGAAAGCCTTGACGAAGCGGTGATCGCCACCGCCCATGCCCTGGCCCTGCAATGCAACGCGGAGTTTCACCTGGTGCATGTCTGCGACGCGGCCCGCACGCATATCGCCGACTTCGGCGCCGGTACCGTGACCATGCCGGGATTCAACACCAGCGTGCGCGATGCCCAGCACAAGGCATTCAACCGCCTGGGCGACCATCATCAGATACCGCTGGAGCGCCGCCACTTTCTCGAAGGTGCCGCGACCCGGGCCATCGCCCGGTTCGTCAGCCATGGGCGCACCGATGTGATCGTCATGGGCAACCATCGGCACGATGCGCTGCAAGCGTTTCTGGGTGGCACCACCGCGCACGTGCTTGAGCATCCGCTGTGCAACGTGCTGGCCATCAAGGGAAGTCGTTGAAGCGCGGGGAGGAGCCTCCCCGCGCTGGTGCCCGGCGGTCAGAACGCCTTGCTGTAGAACAGCGAGTACGACTCGATGCCGTCGTTGGGCTGCTTGATGCCAGCGTTCGAATAATGCATCGCGCGAAGGCCGACCTTCTGCTCGCCCGGGAGTTTCAAGCCCAGTCCGATGCGGTCTTCGAAGTTGAAGGACGAGCCCAGGCGCTGATCACCGACCTCGGTCTTGGAGAATGCTGCCAGACCAATGCCCGCCTCGATGTAGGGGGTGTAGGTGAAGCCGCTGAACTCGTAGACGAACACTGGGCTGAACGACAGCGAGTGAGCGCCGCTAGCGTCACCGCCTTCCCAGTAGGTGTAGGCCGCATCCCAGTAGCCGCCGAGGTGACCGGTGCTGCTTTCGAACCATTTGTTGTTCCAGTTGGACGACAGACCAATGCGGTAAGTCAGGTCACCCTGGCTCGTGGCCCCCAGTGCGGCGGAAACTTCCGCTGCCTGGGCGAAGTTCGCGCTGGAAAGGGCTAGCAAGGCGAGCAGCGAAGCGGCGAGAGGGGTTTTCATCAGTGACAATCTCCTAATGTCTAATGCGGTGGAGGCTTGGGCCTCTCGTTTTCATCTTGTCCACACAGGCATCCAGCCAGGTAACAAGTGGTAATACTCGCGCAAGTATCTTCCAGTGGATCAGGAAATTGAAAGTACTTTGCCACCATCGTCTAGGATCAGTCGTATTCGGCTTCGGCATGCTCGCCCAGCAGCCGTCGCTGCCGTTCACTCGCCGCCACGAGCACCTGCGGATTGAATTGCCAGTCCAGGTAGGGCGAGAATTTTTGCGCGACCATGCGCCGGGCATAGTGCACCTGCAGCATGTCGCGTACATGACCCTGGCTGGTATTGGCGCCGCCGGCATGCCAGAGCTCGCTGCGAAAGACCAGCACATCCCCAGCCTTGCACAGCAAGGGCATCGCGCCCTGCCCTTGCCAGGTAACTTCACCTGGCAAGGGCGCGCGTCCGGCACGGTGACTTCCCGGAATGACCGAGGTTGGCCCGGTGCGCACATCGACGTCGGTAAGGTACATCTGCGCGGTGAATACCTGCACAGGCAGGTGAAAGTCCGCCCTCGCCCAGACCCAGCCCGGCAGCTCCAAGGGCAGATGATCCAGGTGCAAGGCCATTCCCGGGTAGCCGGGATGGCTGCGCCAGGCGGTCTGGCCTATGATGTGGCAGTCATCACCCAGGACGGCTTCGGCCAGCTCGATCAGCCCGGGCAGGTCCAGAAAAGGCAGCCACAGCGGGTCGCGGTTGAACACGCACTTGTAGTGTTCGAGCAGGCCTTGATAATCCCAGTGAATCGGTCGCAATTGATCGATGGCGCCGCGCAACAGTGCCACCTGCGAGGCGTCGAGCACCGCGCGAACATGCACGAAGCCATCGTCGCGCAGGGCATGGAGCTGCTCTTCAAGGACCATGGCATCACCTCTATCGGTCGGCGAGCACCCGTTCTTCCAGCAGCTTGATGAACACGCTCAGGCTGCGTGACACCGTGCCCCGCCGCCAGACGAGCCAGGTCTTGAGGTAGCGCGAGCCTTCGGCCAGAGGCCAGACGCTCACCGTGGAGCAGCCCGGCATGCTGTCGAGCATGCTGCGCGGCATCAGCGCCAGCCCCGCGCCCGCGCTGACGCAGGCAAGCATGCCGTGGTATGACTCCATCTCGAAGATCTTGCCCGGCACTGCCTTGTCCTGGACGAACCAGCTCTCGAAGTGATGCCGGTACGAGCAGTTGGCGCGAAACGCGTAGATGCTCTCGCCGTTGACGTCCTTGGCACGGGCGACCGGGGCATGGTTGAGCGGCGCGATGATGACCATTTCTTCCTCGAACACCGGCATGCCCTCGAGCGTGGGGTGCAGTACCGGACCATCGACGAAGGCCGCTACCAGCCTACCGGCCAGCACGCCTTCGAGCATGGTGCCCGAGGGGCCGGTCGACAGGTCGAGGTCGACCTTGGGATAACGCTGGTTATACGCGGCGAGCAACGCCGGGATGCGCACCGCGGCCGTGCTTTCCAGCGAGCCAAGGGCGAAAGTGCCTTGTGGGTCTTCGCCAGCCACGGTAAGCCGAGCCTCGTGCACCAGGTCGAGGATGCGGCGGGTGTACTCGAGAAAATTCCAGCCGGCCGGAGACAGTCGCAGGCGGTGTTTCTCCCGGATGAACAATTCCACTCCCAGGTCCTGCTCCAGCTGCTTGATGCGCGTGGTCAGGTTCGAGGGAACGCGGTGGATATGCTGAGCGGCGGCACTGATGCTGCCCTGGTCCGCCACGGCCTTGAAGATCTCGAGTTGAACCAGATCCACAGTCATTCTCCAATCGTGAACGTTTCGCTCATTATTATTCAGTTTTTAATAAAGGCCCAGGCCTCTATGCTGGCTTCACTTCCAGACAACAACAGGAGACTCTCCATGTCCGAGATCAGCAGCCTGACCCATGCCATCTCCGTCGACCCGCACACTGGCGAGCAGATCGGCCACTATGCCTTTGACAACGATGCCGCCCTCGACGCAGCGCTGGCCCGCGCCAAGGCTGGCTTTGGACAATGGCGCCGTCAGTCCGTGGCTCAGCGCAGCGAGTATCTCCTGGCGCTGGCCAAGGCCCTGGCCGCCAACGGCGAAGCGCTGGCCGAGATGATCACCCGCGAGATGGGCAAGCCGATCGCTCAGGCCCGCGGCGAGATCGCCAAGTGCGTCAACCTGTGCCAATGGTACGCCGAGCACGGCCCCGCCATGCTTGCCGCCGAGCCGACGCTGGTGGAAAACAACAAGGCCCGCATCGAATACCGTCCGATGGGTTCGATCCTGGCCATCATGCCCTGGAACTTCCCCATCTGGCAGGTGCTGCGCGGTGCCGTGCCGGCGCTGATCGCAGGCAACACCTACGTGCTCAAGCATGCTCCCAACGTCATGGGCAGCGCCTACCTGCTGCTTGAGACTATCCGCCAGGCCGGCCTGCCAGAAGGCGTGTTCGAAGTGATCAACGTCGCGCCCGAGGGCGTGACCCGCGCCATCAATGATCCGCGGATCACTGCTGTGACCCTTACTGGCAGTGTCCGTGCAGGCATGGCCATCGGTGCTCAGGCAGGCGCCGCGCTGAAGAAGTGTGTACTTGAGCTGGGGGGATCGGACCCGTTCATCGTGCTCGCCGACGCTGACCTGGACGCCGCCGTCAAGGCTGCCGTCGCCGGCCGCTACGGCAATACCGGCCAGGTCTGTGCTGCAGCGAAGCGCCTGATCGTCGAGCAGAGTGTGATCGACGAGTTCACGGCAAGATTTGTCGAAGCCACGCGCCAGCTCAAGATCGGCAACCCGCTGCATGACGACACCTACATCGGCCCGATGGCCCGTTTCGACCTGCGTGACGAGCTCGACGGGCAGGTTCAGGCGACCCTTGCCGAAGGCGCGACCTTGCTGCTGGGCGGCCACAAGGCAGATGGCGTGGCGAACGTCTTCGAGCCTACCGTGCTGGGCGGCGTCACCTCCGCGATGACGGCGTTCAGGCAGGAGCTGTTCGGCCCGGTGGCGGCGATCATCAGTGCCCGTGATGCCGATCACGCCGTGGAGCTGGCCAACGACAGTGATTTCGGCCTGGCCTCGACGATCTACACTGCGGACGCTGCACTGGCCGAGCGCATGACTGACGAGCTGGACACCGGGGCAGTGTTCATCAATGGCTACTGCGCTTCCGATCCTCGCGTGACCTTCGGCGGGGTAAAGAAGAGCGGCTTCGGGCGCGAGCTGTCCCACTTTGGCGTACGCGAGTTCTGCAACGCGCAGACGGTGTGGCTGGACCGCAACTGAGCCCGAAGCGATAGAGGCGCTTCGCGGGTTGTGAGAGGGATGTTGCCAGTGGCATAGTGCCACTGGTCGGCGTTCTACAAAACTTGCTGCGGGGTACAACGTCCTGCAGGCCAAGCCGCAATCACCGTCGGTCCGTCTCATGACACCTGTTCATGACCGTCCCGCCGGATCCCTCAGCAACGAATACCCGCGCTCCAGCAATGTCTGGCCGATGTACCGTGAGCCGACTTCATTGAGATGCGCGTTATCCAGGTACAGCAGCTTGCCGCCAATCAGCGGGCTGCAGCGATGGTCGGGGCAGATGACCTGGTTGGGATCGATGAAATGCACCTGCGGGTACTTGGTCATGATTTTCGTCCAGTAGCGCGGCCGGCTGCTCTCCGTGGTGCCGCAAGCACGGTCGGGGTCGAACATGACGCGGCGGATCGGGCAGGTGGCAGCTTTGTCGATGGGCTGGTTCTTGAGGATGACGATCACCTGCCCGCTGTGTTCGACCGCGAGGCGAATACTGGCCTCGATCATGCCCTCGGCCGCCTCGTCTCGCGGCCAGCTGCCTGCCAGCACCACATAGCGATAGTGGTTGTGCTCGATCAGGTCGTAGACCTTTTCATTGCGGGCCGCACAGTGATCGGCGTACACCGGGGGCATGCCGCCCGTATAGCCGAGCACGGGCAGGCAGTAATCGATTGTGTAGTCCATCAGGCTGATGTTGTCGGGACGCGCAAGGATATCCACCATGCCAGTGAAATGGTTGGCGAACGAGTCGCCCACGAGGATGCCATCGAGTACTTGCTTTTCAGCACCTATGCGGCAACCACTGTTCGGCTCGGTGCCGTACAGGGCATTGGCGACATGGCAGCCGTGGCGGATGTCGGCGGGCTTGTCCAGGGTCATGGCTTCGAGGCGCTCGACCTTGGGGCTGAAGCGCTGCGGAAAGCCCTCCAACTGCTGGGTCAGCCCTGCCAGCAGCGCCAGGCCTGCCACCGGCACGGCAAAACGCTGGGTCAGCACGCGGGCAAAACTCAACCGCACGCCACTGCGCCGAAATGGCAACTCGACGTATCGCCAGCACAGCCAGGCCAGCGCTATACCTACCGCCACCACGGCGCACGCAACGACGAAGGTGATCGGTATCTCCAGGTAGTTGAGATAGGCAATCAACGGCCAATGCCACAGGTAGAGCGAATAGGAAATCAGCCCGACGAACACCATCGGCCGGCTGCTCAGCAGCGGCGAACGCCAGTCTCCGGCCCCTGCGTAGATCAGCAGAGCAGCGCCCAGGCACGGCCACAGCGCATTAAGGCCTGGGAACGGTTCGTTGCCGTCGAGCAGCACTAGCGACTGACCGATCAGCAGATAGCCCAGGGCAGCGCAGCCCAAGGCTTTGACCCGGCCGACGGACCGCGGCTGTTGCAGGTAGATGCCCAGCCACCCTCCCAGCATGAGCTCGAAAAAGCGCGTCGGCAGCAAGTAGTAGGACGCAGTGGCAAAGACACCGGTCGCGTACTGCGAAAGCCCCACGGCGATCAGCATGCCTATACCCAAGGTGAGCAGAAGATGCCGTGGGGCCACCCGGTAAACCAGCAGCACCAGCAGCGGCCAGATCACATAGAACTGCTCCTCGATGCCCAGCGACCAGGTATGCAGCAGTGGTGCCTCGCTCGCATCGGCAGCAAAGTAGTTGCCGTACTTGAGCCAGATATAGATGTTCGACACCCCCAGCAGTGAATAGAGGGCACTGGCATTCAGACGCATGAGGTCGACCGGCGACAGCAGCACGGCGCCCACCACAAGGCAGGCCAGCAGCACCGTGACCAGCGCGGGGGCGATACGGTTGATGCGCCGTTGGTAGAACTGGCGGAGTGAGAACCGCCCTTCCTGTACTTGCGCGAACACCTGGGAAGTGATCAGGAATCCCGAGATGACAAAGAAGATGTCTACGCCGATAAAACCGCCCGGCAACAGCGTGGCGCTCAGGTGATGCACGAAGACGGCGAGGACCGCCACCGCGCGCAATCCATCGATATCGGAACGGTACGTGTTCATGCGCCTGGCCTTCCCTAAGGTAACGGCAATCGGATCCACTAAGGCAATCTGCCACCCCCTAGTTGTAGGAGGGGAACCGACGGTTCGCTAAGGCGGAAAGTCAAAAAGCCGACGACTGACCGTTTTCTTTACAACAAGGCAAAAAGCCTTTTGAAAACGTCATTTCCCTGTCGCTGAAATACTGGCATGACCGGTACTGGCCAAGTACGGAGCACCTGCTAGCGTTGACTGGGCCCCTATCTCCGTAGGAACCGATCATGAGACCACTTATGCGCTCCGTTCTGCTGGGTTCCACTCTGCTCGCCCTCGCGGCGTGCTCCAGCAACCGTGTCGATCCGAGTGAGTATTCCGGGTTTCTCAAGGACTACAGCCGCCTGCAACCGGCGCAGAGCATGAGCGGTGTGCCGGTGATGCGCTGGATCGACCCCGACCTCGAGGCTGCGAACTATAGCCAGGTGTTCATCGAGCCCAGCCAGTTCTATCCCCGGCCGCAACCCACCGCGGTGATCTCCGCGCAGACCTTGCAGGCCATCACACGCTACTTCAACGACGCGCTGCGGCGGGAGATGGGCAGCGTGATGACCCTCGCTCAAGGTCCAGGCCCGCAAACCATCGTTGTGCGCCCGGCGATCACCGCCGTGGCGACCCACACGGAGGGGCTCAAGCCCTATGAGGTGATACCGATCGCGCTGGTCGCGGCGGCGGTCAACACTGCAGCGGGCGGCCGCGACCAGGACGTGGATATCGCGGTCGAGGCGGCTTTCCTTGATGGCGCTACTCAGAAGGTACTGGCCCAGGTAGTGCGCAAGGGCAGCGGCAAGGAGCTGGAGAATGAGAAGCAGCAGTTGACCCTGGAGGATGTGAAGCCGGTGCTTGATGGCTGGGCCAGCGATATGCGCAAAAGCTTTGTCGCGTTGAAAGCAAAGGCCCGCTGAAGGCGGGCCGATGCTGAAAGTCAGGCGTTTCTGGAAAAGCGGATCAGCACTCGACGAATGCTACCGCAAGACCGCCGCGCGAGGTTTCCTTGTAGTTGGCGTGCATGTCGGCGCCGGTGTCGCGCATGGTGCGGATCACCCGGTCGAGGGAGATGAAGTGCTCACCATCACCGCGCAGTGCCATCTGCACGGCGTTGATGGCCTTGACCGCAGCGATTGCGTTGCGCTCGATACACGGTATCTGCACCAGGCCGCCTACAGGGTCGCAAGTCAGGCCAAGATTGTGCTCCAAGGCGATTTCGGCGGCGTTCTCGAGCTGCGGCGCCGTAGCGCCCAACACCTGGGCAAGCCCTGCGGCGGCCATGGCGCAGGCAGAGCCGACTTCGCCCTGGCAACCGACCTCGGCGCCCGAGATCGACGCGTTTTTCTTGCACAGGATGCCAACTGCGGCAGCACTGAGCAGGAACATCACCACGTCGTCATCACAGGCCTCGGGACTGAACTTCATGTAGTAATGCAATACCGCCGGAATGATCCCGGCCGCGCCATTGGTCGGCGCGGTGACCATGCGCCCGCCTGCGGCGTTTTCCTCGTTGACCGCCAGCGCGAACAGGTTGACCCATTCCATGGCGCTCAGGGTCGAGCCGATCACGTTCGGCTTGCCCAGCTCCTGCAGACTGCGGTGCAGCCTGGCCGCACGGCGCTTGACGTTGAGACCGCCGGGCAAAACGCCCTCGTTGCGCAGCCCGTTGTCCACGCATTCGCGCATGGCCGCCCACAGCTTCAGAATCCCGCTGCGCACTTCGGCTTCGGGACGCCAGGCGCACTCGTTGGCCATCATCAGTTGGCCCACGCTCAGGTCGTGGGCCTTGCACAGGGCCAGCAACTCGGCCCCGCTTGAAAAGTCATACGGCAGCGTGACCGTGTCCATCTGATCGCCGGCCTCGCTCAACTGCGCCGCCTCGACAATGAAACCGCCGCCTACCGAGTAGTAGGTCTGCAGCAACAGGCTTGCGCCCTGCTCGTCCAGGGCCTCGAGGCTCATCGCGTTGGGGTGGTAAGGCAGGCTCTCGTCGAGCAGCAGCATGTCGCGCGGGTAATCGAAATCGATCGGCTGGCTGCCGTCGAGGATCAGGCAGTGTTCGGACATGACCTGGTCGATGCGCGAGGCAATGGTCTGCGGATCTATGCGGTCAGGCCACTGACCCATCAGGCCCAGCAGGCAGGCGCGGTCAGTGGCATGGCCAACGCCGGTAGCCGACAGCGAGCCATAAAGCCGCACTTCGACGCGCCGTACCTGTGCCAGCAACCCTTGCTCGCGCAGGACCTGAGCGAAGGTCGCGGCGGCGCGCATGGGGCCCACCGTGTGGGAACTGGATGGCCCGATGCCGATCTTGAACAGATCAAAAACGCTGATAGCCATGCTAATACCTCGCTGGCGGTGTGATCGTTACGGCACGTTCCTTCAGTTGAAGGAGTCCATCGTTATGGAAGATACTGAAGCCAAGTAGCCACCTTGACCAACGAAACTTTCTAAGCAAGCCTTTAGCAGGACTAAACGATGCGACGGCAAATGAATGGCCAGATGTATGTCTGGCTGCACGTCTTCTCCTGTGCGGCGCGGCACTTGTCATTTACCCGCAGCGCAGAGGAATTGCACATCACGCCTGGAGCGGTCAGCCAGCAGATTCGCCAGCTGGAGGAGCGCCTGGGTTTCCGGCTGTTCCTGCGCCGCGCCCGCGGCGTCGAACTGAGCGCCGAAGGCCAACGGCTGGCGCAGACCGTCAGTGAGGCCTACGGCAGTATCGACGCCGAACTGCGCCGCCTGGACGCAGGTGAAATCCGTGGCACCGTACGGCTGCGCTCTATTCCCTCCTTTTTGGCAAAATGGCTGACGCCACGCCTGCCGCGTCTGCAGCAACGCTATCCGGATATCCAGCTGAGCCTGGTCGCCGAAGACAGCAACCAGGCCCTCGATCCTGGCGATTTCGATCTGGCGGTCGACCTCAACGATGGCAGCTATCCGGGCATGCTTTCGACACCCTTGCTGGACGAGCAGATCTTTCCGGTGTGCTCGCCGGCCTTGCTGCGCGGTCGCCCGCCCCTGCACGGGCCAGCGGACCTGGTGCACTATCCGTTGCTCCACGACGTCACCGCTTGGCGCGGCAGCTCGGAATATGCCGAATGGGAGTTCTATCTGGATGGAATAGGCGCCGGGGGCCAGGACGTGCGCCGGGGCCACACGTTCAACCGCAACCACCTGACCATCGAGGCGGCGATTGCCGGCATCGGGGTGGCCATTGCCCGGCGCACGCTGCTCAATGACGAGCTGGAGCGCGGCGCGCTCATCATTCCCTTCGGCGTGCCTATCCCCAATCACAAACGGTATGTGTTGCTGTATCTGCCGGGCGGTCTGAATCAACCCGGGGCGCGGGCGGTGCATGACTGGCTGGTAGAAGAAGCACAGGGGTTCCGGGCACTGCATCCATTGGGAATGGTAGAGGAAATCTAGAACCGGATCAGCTGTTCAGCCCCGCCGTTTGAGGGTTTCGGACGGCAATTCGCCGAACTGCTGCCGGTAGCTGTCGGAGAACCGTCCCAAGTGCAGGAAACCATGGTCCAGCGCCAGTTCGGTGAGGCTTCGTACCGGACAGCTCGCATCGGTGAGGCAGGCGTGGACACGCTCCAGCCGAAGCTGGCGAATATATTGCCGGGGCGTGGTGCCCAGATGCCGGTCGAACAGGCCGTACAGGGAACGCAGGCTCATGCAGGCCTGCTCGGCCAGGGATTCGCTGGACAGTTCCAGCTTCAGATTGCGCTCGATGTAGTCGAGGATCCGCTCCAGGCAGACCGAAGGGGCATCGAGGCACTCGCGGCGCACGTTGCAGCTCATCAGCGTCAGCAGCTTGCTGCCGACGATCTGGCTGTAGTGACCCTGCACCCGCGGCAATGAATCGCCGAACTCGGCTTCGTGACAGACCATCGCCAGCAGGTTGACGAAACCCTCCAGCTCTTCCAGGCGGTAATGGTTGCGCAAGAAGCGCACGCCGTCGGCTGGCCGTTGCCAGCGCTGCTCGTCGCAGATCGATTCGATCAGGCGAGCCGGCACCTTGAGAATGAATTTTTCGCAATCCTGGGAATAGGTCAGGTCGACCGGATCGTCCGGGTTGATCAGCAGCAGCTCGCCAGGCACCAGGTGGTGCTCGCGCTGGTGACCACGCCACAGGCAATTGCCGTTGAGCAGTATCTGCAGGTGATAATTGGTTTCCAGCGCTGGAGACGTCACCCGTACGCTGCCGCCATAGCTGATACGGCACAGGTCGAGCTCCGCGAACTTGCGGTGGTTGAGACTGGCCAGGGGATGAGTGGTCGGCGCCAGGCCGATGCAGTGCTGGCCGACATGCTGGTTCACGTAATCGGACACTGCATACGGGTCGGCGTGATGAAACACGCTACTGCGCTCGCTCAGCAGGTAGCTTTGCATGGGCATGGCACTCGATATCATTATTGTTCTGGTCGCCGCTGGCTACCAGCAAGGCGGGTGCGGGCGGTCGTTCACGGTCGTCAAGCCGGTGCGCCATCGGGATACGGGGGCAGTCGATGGCGGGCACGCTGCTGCCAGACTACGCAAGAACGGCCTCTGGCAGCAATGCCTTCCGACAAAGAGCGTGCGAATATCGGACGACCGCACGCCCGGACACAGCTTGCAAACCTCTAGCAGGACCACTGAGAGAATTTTCGTACATCCGCATGGACTCATCTGTTACAACCCGCCGATATCTTCGAGGTCACTGCGTTCATGTCTGTATCGCTTTTCACCCGCCTTCAGCGGCGCTGGTTTTCCATTCTTTGCATGGTGGCGCTGATCGTCGGCCTGCCCGCCGGTTGCGGGGTTCTGCAACACAAGGAGCGCGAACTGGTGTTCCGTATCGAGCCTGGCGACGCCAGCTGGTATCGCGGCCTGCCCAGCACCGTCCAGGAGCTCGACTTGCGTGCGCGAGGCTTCAAGGACGACCAGAGCCTGCACGCGTGGTGGTGGCCCGCCCAGCGCGCCAATGCACCGGCCGTGCTCTACCTGCACGGCGTACGCTGGAACCTCACCGGTCAGCTGTTCCGCATCGAGCAGCTGCACGCAATGGGCTTCTCGGTACTGGCGGTGGACTACCGCGGATTCGGCCAGAGCCGCGGCGACCTGCCATCCGAGACCACCGTCTATGAAGATGCACAGATCGCCTGGGAGCGTTTCAGCCAGCTCCAGCCTGACCCCAGCAAGCGCCTGATCTACGGGCATTCGCTGGGCGGCGCCGTGGCCGTGGAGCTGGCCGCCGAGCTGGCGCGCCAGGCCGGGAAAGATGGCCAGGCCATGCCCGCGCGAGGGCTGATACTCGAGTCGACCTTCACGTCACTGGGTGATGTAGCGGCAGCGGTGGCCGATACCAGCCTGCCGATCCGCTGGCTGCTGTCGCAGAAGTTCGACTCCATCGACAAGATCGGCGCCATCGACTTGCCGTTGCTGGTGGTCCATGGCCTGGACGACCGCTACGTTCCGCCGCGCTTCAGCGAGCAGTTGTTCGAGGCCGCACGGCAACCCAAGACACTGCTGCTGGTGCCCGGGGCCAGTCACAACAACAGCATGAGCCTGGGCGGGCAACGTTACCGACAGGCGATCGACGCATTGTTGCAAGGCAAGCTGTCGGCGCTGCCTCCAGGGATTGCGGCCCCTGCCAGCTGACTCGGCAGCCATTGCCGCCCAGGCTTCACTGCACAGGCAGGAAGTTCATCAACAACAGGCTCTGCGCGTAGTTGAGACCGATGCGCCGGTAGCGTTCATCGAGCATCTGCGCGAGCAAGTCCAGCCGCGCGACGATCTTGCCGAATTCCACGGCGAAACTCAGGTTGCTACCCTCTTCGGAGATCTCGTTGGAAAACAGCAGCAGTACGCCATTGGTGTCCTGGCGCTGGCTGAGCATCCACGTCGCCTTTTCGATGTTGCGCGCGGCGTTGTTGACGAACAGCGGGTCGATGGCGTCGGTCATGAAAAACTCGGTGCGGCCACCGTGGGCGGTCACCAGCATGCTGCCGATGGCGAAGATGAAAGCGCCCACGCGGTCACCGCGAAATTCCGGACTCAAGGCATGGCTCAATGCCGCCAGGTCACGCCGATCGCCCATCTGCGCCAAGGGCTGGCGCTGCTCGATGGCCTGGCGGATCTGCCGTTCCGCGGCGGCGGCATCGACAAAGCCCGACTGCTTCCACTGAGTGGGGTTGCGCAGGTACAGCTTGTTCATCAGCACGTAGAGGCTTTGCAGGTTGTCGCGCATCTCCAGGGTCGCCATGCGGTCGACGCTGGTCTGGAACAGCTCGCGGGGGTTGCCCTCGCTGAACTGGTTGACGATGTCGCGCCCCTGCTTTTGGGTGCAGGCGCTCAGGCACAGGATGAGGGCCGCGTACAACGGCCCTCGGCAAGCTCGAGAGAACATTCTTGAAGACGAAACAACCATCGGTACCGGATCTTGGTTCAACGACCGTGACGGGGGTCGGCACGGCGCAGCAGTGCATAGAGCGGCAAAGTCCGAAAAAGTGCGATGCGCGGCGACCAAGGGTCGCCACGCTCAAAGGCGTTGGAGCCGCCAGCCCTACCCAAGAAACAGCCGGTAAGCCGGGTTATCGGTTTCGTCCCAGTACCGATAGCCCATTTCATCGAGCGCCTGGGGAAGGTTCGCCAGCTCATCGTCCGGCACTTCCAGCGCCGCGAACACCCGCGCCTCGGCAGCACCATGGTTGCGGTAGTGGAACAGGCTGATATTCCAGCGCTTGCCCAGGCGTTCCAGAAAACCCATCAGGGCCCCAGGCCGCTCGGGAAACTCGAAGCGCAGCACGCGCTCTTGCGCGCCCGGCGCGGCATGCCCGCCCACGGTATGACGCACATGCAGCTTGGCCAATTCGTTGTCGGTCAGGTCGACAACCTGGTAGCCCTGATCCGCCAGGCCCGCCAGCAGCTGCTTGCGAGGATCGTTCAACGGATGGGTCTGCACGCCAACGAAAAGCTGCGCTTGCTTGCCCGCATGGTAGCGGTAGTTGAACTCGGTGATCTGGCGCTTGCCCAGCGCATGACAGAACGCCAGAAAACTCCCCGGTTGTTCAGGGATGGTGACCGCGATGATCGCTTCGCGCTGCTCGCCCACTTCGGCCCGCTCGGCCACATGGCGCAGGCGATCGAAATTGACGTTGGCACCTGAGTCGATGGCAACCAGTGTCTGCCCCGAGATTTCCTCGCGGGCCACGTATTTCTTGATCCCGGCCACCGCCAGGGCACCAGAGGGCTCGGTGATCGAGCGCGTGTCGTCGTAGATGTCCTTGATCGCGGCGCACAGTTCATCGTTGCCGACGGTGATCACTTCATCCACGAAGTGCCGGCACAGCTCGAAGCAGTGGGCGCCGACCTGGGCGACCGCCACGCCGTCGGCAAAGGTGCCGACCTGCGGCAGGATCACCCGCTCGCCGGCGGCCATGGCCGCTTGCAGGCAATTGGCATCGTGCGGCTCGACGCCGATGACCTTGACCTCGGGACGCAGGTACTTGACGTAGGCGGCGATGCCGGCGATCAGCCCGCCGCCACCCACCGGCACGAAGATGGCGTCCAGCGGCCCCGGCTGTTGGCGCAGGATCTCCATGGCCACCGTGCCCTGGCCTGCGATCACATCCGGGTCATCGAAGGGCGGCACGAAGGTCGCGCCGTGGCTGTCGGCCAGTTTCAGCGCGTGGGCCAGGGCATGGGGAAAGCTGTCGCCGTGCAGCACCACCTGGCCACCCCGCGAGCGCACGCCCTCGACCTTCAGCCCGGGCGTGGTGATAGGCATGACGATGGTTGCACGCATCCCCAGCTTCGCCGCTGCCATGGCCACGCCCTGGGCGTGGTTGCCCGCCGAGGCGGTGATCACCCCGCGCTCGCGCTGCTCGCGGCTGAGCCTCGTCAGGCGGGTGTAGGCACCGCGGATCTTGAAGGAAAAGGTCGGCTGCAGGTCTTCGCGCTTGAGCAGCACCTGGTTGCCCAGCGACGCCGACAACGCCGGCGCCGCTTGCAGCGGGGTCTCGATCGCGAGGTCATAGACCGGCGCTGCAAGGATGCGCCGCACCTGCTCGGTGAGCAATTGCTGGGGGCTGGTGGCGCGAGGGCTGACGGCAAGGCTGGTCATCGATGACTCCTGGTTGTTTTTCAGCTTGCCCAGGAGTCGGAAAGAAAAAACCCGCCTCCAGGGCGGGTTCGGTGCAGCTGCGCGCTAACCCGCCAATCCGATAATGGCGGTAATAATAATGCTGGCGGCGTGAGGCTGCGGGAATGCGTTCATGGCGAGCAACTTAGCCCAGCCGCTTGTGGCAAGTCAAGCAGGCCCGAAGCGATCTGCGCTGGGCAATCGGATCATGAATTGCGCCCCTCCAAGCGCCGACTGCGACACGGTCAGGGTCCCACCCTGCCCTTCGATGGCCCTGCGGCTGATCGCCAGTCCCAGACCAAACCCTCCGGTATTGCGGTCCCTGCTGCGATCGAGCCGGTAGAACGGCTGGAAGATCCGCTCGCGCTCCTCGGCAGGAATGCCAATACCGTCATCTTCCACCGTCAGCAGGCAAGCGCCATCCTGTTCAAGCTCGAGCCTCAGCAGCAGCCCCTCGTCGCAGTAACGCATGGCGTTGCGCACCAGGTTCTGCACCGCGCGGGCAGTCAGCCGCGGGTCGAGGACGAAGCGTGGCAACTCGCTGTCGGTCTTCACCTCCCAGCGGATGCCACGGCTGTCCAGTTCTTCGGCGAATCCCCCAAGCACACTGTCGACCAGTTCCAGCAGTGAGACCTCTACCCGCTCGCGGGCCTGGTCAGCGTTCTGAAGACGGCTGTAGGACAAAAGCTCCAGCACCAGTTCATCCAGCTCCCGCACATGCGCGACCAGCCCGAGAAGGCGCTTGCGACTGGCCAGGGGGACTTCGTCGAGCAGCAGCACCAGGCCAAAGTCGAGCCGCGTAAGCGGCGTGCGCAACTCGTGGGATACCGCGTTGAGCAGCTCGTGCTGATGATTCAGGTGGCGCTCGAGATCGCCGGCCATGGTGTCGAAGACGCTGGCCAGTTCACCAATGTTGGAGTGCGGGGAAATATGCGTACGCTCATTCAGCCGGCCCTGTCCCAAGCGTCGCGCGGTTTCCTTCAGGCGCTGGAGGTCGCGCCAGTGAGGCCACACCCAGATCAACAGGCAGCCAAGCAAGGCAGCTCCGATCAGCACGGTGACGCCCCACGACAGCAGATTGATATCCAGCGGATCGGGCGGGTTGTTCAGCAGTACCAGCCAGTCATCGTCCAGCGGGGCCAGCGCACTGTCGTAGTACCCCCAGTCGCCGATGCGGATCACGTTCAGGCCCCGATCAAGCCGCGCGCGCTCTTCGAGCGACAGCCCCGCCTGGTCTTTGCGCAGCAATCGCAGCTGCAAGGGTGCAAAACTCTGCGCGAGCTCCTGCTCGACCTGCGCCCACTGCGCCTGCGGCACCTGGCGGAACTGCCGGACGATCAACGACTGCACGCCCTTCGCCTGATCCAGGTTGTAGGCCATGAAACGCCCGTGAAACGCGCCGACGATAGCATCGGGAATCAACAGCAAGGCGCCGGCATAGGCTACGATGATCAGCAGGTACAAGCGGATGAGGATTTTCAGCATCCCGGTGTCAGAACTCCCATTCGACGCGGCTGAACAGGTACCCCTTGCCCCACACCGTCTTGATCTTGCGCGCCTCGCCTGCATTGTCGTCGAACTTGCGCCGCAGCTTGGAGATCGCCACGTCCACCGAGCGGTCGGTGCCGTTGAACTCGATCCCGCGCAGCTGCTGCAGGATGTGGTCGCGGCTGAGCACTTCCCCGGCGCTGCGCGCCAAGACCACCAACAGGTTGTACTCGCCGCTGGAGAGCTCGACCTCCTCGCCGCGCCATGACACGGCGCGCTCGGTCATGTCGATGCGCAGCCCGCCGATCACGATCTGCTCGCAGTCCAGGCGCGGCTCGTTGACCTTGCTGCGGCGCAGCAAGGTACGCACCCGCGCCAGCAGTACCCGTGGCTCGCAGGGTTTGGTGACGTAGTCATCGGCACCCATTTCCAGACCCAGCACCTGATCGTGGCTGTCGTCACGGGCCGTCAGCATGAGGATCGGCAGGCTCTGCGATTCCTGGCGCAGCAGGCGGCAGACCTGCAGCCCGTCCAGGCCGGGCAGCATGAGGTCGAGGATGACCAGGTCGGGCCTGTGCCGCCTGGCTTGCTCGAGCACGTGGTCGCCACGGCCAATCCCGTGCACGACGAAGCCGTTACGCTGCAGGTAGCTGGCGATCAGCTCGGACAGGGCACTGTCGTCTTCGACCAGGAGAATGTTGGGCATGAGCAGTCTGACAAGCTGGAAAAGTCAGGCAGGATAAAGAATCCTACAGAGATTCAGGACCTTTCTTCACATATTTTCACACCTTGCCTACAGGTATTAACAACCCCTCCGGTACTCGGTGACTTAGCATACGGCCGGTCATTTCCGGAAGATCCGCATGTCACTCATCAGTCCATTCCGTCTGCGCCCTGTGGCGCTACTCGTGCTCCTGACCCTGGGCCTGGCCGGCTGCGATAACGCTGCGGTCCCCGACGACAAGACGCCGCCTCCTCAGGTCAGCGTCGAGACGGTTCGCGAGCAGGCTCTGGCCATCAGCACCGAGCTCAGCGGGCGCCTCCTGGCGCCACGTACGGCGCAGGTCCGTGCCCGGGTGGCCGGGGTGGTGCTGAAGCGGGTGTACCGCGAGGGCAGTGACGTCAAGCAGGGCGATGTGCTGTTTCTGATCGATCCCGCACCCTTTCAGGCCGACCACGACAGTGCCCGCGCGGCGCTGGCCAAGGCCGACGCCACGCGCTTCCAGGCGCGCCTGCAGGATCAGCGCTATCGGGAGCTGATCGCGATCAACGCCGTCAGCCGCCAGGAGCACGACAACGCCCGTGCCGCGTTTCTCCAGGCAGACGCCGAAGTCGCTTCGGCCAGGGCCGCCCTGGACCGCGCCCGGCTGAACCTGGGCTATGCGACGGTCACGGCGCCCATTTCAGGGCGCATCGGCCGCGCGCAGGTGACCGAAGGCGCGCTGGTCGGACAGAACGAAAGCACCGAGCTGGCGACCATTCAGCAGCTCGATCCGATCCACGCCGACGTGACCCAGTCGACCCGCGAGCTCAATGCCCTGCGCCGCGCCTTGCGTGCCGGCGAGTTGCAGCAAGTGGGACAGGACCAGGCCCAGGCCACGCTGATCCAGGACGATGGCACGCCGTATCCATTGCCGGGCAAGCTGCTGTTCTCCGACATCAGCGTCGACCCGGGCACCGGGCAGATCACCCTGCGCAGCGAGTTTCCCAACCCGGACCTCGACCTGTTGCCAGGCAGCTTCGTGCGTGTCCGGCTGGAGCAGGCGGTGCAGCCACTGGGCATCAGCGTGCCGCAGCGGGCCATCCTGCGCGACAGCGCCGGCATGCCGAAGGTGCTGCTGGTCGACGCGCAGCAAAAAGTCACCGAACGCCCGGTGCGGCTGGGCAGCGTTCAAGGCGACCGCTGGATTGTCAGCGAGGGCCTGGCCCCGGGAGAGCGGGTGGTGATCGAGGGCCTGCAGCACATCAAGGCCGGGGACCAGGTGCGGGTAGACGCCGCCCAGGACAATACGATCGTCAAGCACACCGGCCAGTGAGGGCCTGAGTCATGCCGCATTTCTTCATCGACCGCCCGGTGTTCGCCTGGGTGGTGGCGCTGTTCATCCTGCTGGCCGGCGCCCTGGCGATCCCGCAGTTGCCGGTCGCCCAATACCCCAATGTCGCCCCGCCGCAGGTCGAGATCTACGCGGTGTATCCAGGCGCCTCGGCAGCGACCATGGACGAAAGCGTCGTCAGCCTCATCGAGCAGGAGCTCAACGGCGCGGACAACCTGTTGTACTTCGAGTCGCAGAGCAGCCTGGGCAGCGCCAGCATCACGGCTACCTTCGCGCCTGGCACTCATCCCGACCTGGCCCAGGTCGACGTGCAGAACCGCCTCAAGGTGGTCGAATCGCGCCTGCCGCGGCCGGTGACCCAGCAGGGCCTGCAGGTCGAGAAGGTCTCCACCGGTTTCCTGATGCTGGTGACCCTCACCGCCGAGGACGACCGCCTTGATGAAACGTCCCTGAGCGACTTTCTGGCGCGCAACGTGATGAACGAGATCCGCCGCCTCAAGGGCGTGGGCAAGGCGCAGCTGTATGGCTCCGAGCGGGCCATGCGCATCTGGATCGACCCGCAGAAGCTGATCGGCTTCAACCTGACGCCCACGGATGTATCCGAGGCCATCGCCGCGCAGAACGCCCAGGTCGCCCCGGGCAGCATCGGTGACCTGCCGGGCAGGCCTACCCAGGAGATCACCGCCAATGTGGTGGTCAGGGGGCAACTGAGTACCCCGCAGGAATTCTCCGACATCGTGCTGCGCGCCAACCCCGATGGGTCGATCGTGACCATTGGCGATGTCGCCCGCGTCGAGATCGGCAGCCAGGAGTACCAGTACGGGACCCGCCTCAACGGCAAGGCTTCCAGCGCCTTCAGCGTCCAGCTGTCGCCCGGTGCCAACGCCATGGAAACCGCCACGCTGGTGAAGGGCAAGCTCGACGAGCTGTCGGCCTATTTTCCGGCGGGCGCGCGCTATGACATTCCCTACGACACCTCACCCTTCGTCAAGGTCTCGATCCAGCAGGTGATCAGTACGCTGATGGAGGCCATGCTGCTGGTCTTCGCGGTGATGTACCTGTTCCTGCAGAATGTGCGCTACACGCTGATTCCCACCTTGGTGGTGCCGGTGGCATTGATGGGTACCTTCGCCGTGATGCTGGCACTGGGTTTCTCGGTCAACGTGCTGACACTGTTCGGCATGGTGCTGGCCATCGGCATCCTGGTCGACGACGCCATCGTGGTGGTCGAGAACGTCGAGCGCATCATGGCCGAGGAAGGCTTGCCGCCCAAGGAAGCCACGCGCAAGGCCATGGGACAGATCAGCGGCGCAATCGTCGGCATTACCGTGGTGCTGGTGGCGGTGTTCTTGCCCATGGCCTTCATGAAAGGGTCGGTGGGTGTCATCTATCAGCAGTTCTCGCTGTCGATGGCGGTGTCGATTCTCTTCTCGGCGTTTCTGGCCCTGAGCCTGACGCCGGCCCTCTGCGCGACCTTGCTCAAGCCGATGGTCAAGGGTGAACACGTTGAGCGCGGCGGCTTTTTCGGCTGGTTCAACCGTCGCTTCGAGTGGATGAGCCATGGCTACGAGCGTTGGGTGGTCCATGCGCTCAAGCGCAGCGGCCGTTACCTGCTGGTCTACGCGGTACTGGTGGCTGCGCTGGGCTATGGCTTCAGCCAACTGCCCTCCTCTTTCCTGCCCACCGAAGACCAGGGCTATACCATCACCGACATCCAGCTGCCTCCAGGCGCAAGCCGCGCGCGGACTGAACAGGTGGCAGCGCAGATCGAAGCGCACAATGCCGAAGAGCCGGGGGTGGGCAACACTACATTGATCCTGGGCTTCAGTTTTTCGGGCAGCGGGCAGAACGCGGCCCTGGCCTTCACCACGCTCAAGGACTGGTCCGAGCGCGGCGGCGAAGACAGCGCCCAGTCGATCGCCGACCGTGCCAACGGTGCGTTCTCGCAGCTCAAGGACGCGGTCGCCTTCTCGGTATTGCCGCCCCCCATCGACGGGCTGGGTACCTCGACCGGGTTCGAGTTCCGCCTCCAGGACCGGGCCGGAATGGGCCACGCGGCGTTGATGGCGGCCCGTGACACGCTGCTGGCCAATGCCGCCAAGAGCCCGCTGCTGGTCAATGTGCGGGAATCTGCCCTCGCTGAAAGCCCGCAGGTGGAACTGCAGGTCGACCGGCGCCAGGCCAATGCGCTGGGGGTGTCGTTCGCCGACATTGGCGCTGTATTGGACACGGCCGTGGGATCCAGCTACGTGAACGACTTCCCCAACCAGGGACGCATGCAGCGTGTGGTGGTCCAGGCCGAAGGCGACCAGCGCAGCCAGGTCGAAGACCTGTTGAAGATCCACGTGCGCAACAGCACCGGCAAGATGGTGCCCCTGGGCGCCTTCGTGCAGGCCCGCTGGGTCAGCGGACCGGTGCAACTGACGCGCTACAATGGCTACCCGGCGGTGTCGATATCCGGCGAGCCGGCACCGGGCCACAGCTCAGGCCAGGCCATGGCGGAAGTCCAGCGGCTGGTCGACCAGTTGCCGACCGGTGCAGGCCTTGAATGGACCGGACTGTCGCTGCAGGAACGGTTGTCTGGCAGCCAGGCGCCGATGTTGATGGTGCTGTCGTTGCTGGTCGTATTCCTGTGTCTCGCGGCGCTGTACGAGAGCTGGTCGATCCCCACGGCGGTGCTGCTGGTGGTGCCACTGGGCGTGCTTGGCGCGGTGCTGGCGGTGACCCTGCGCGATATGCCCAATGACGTGTTTTTCAAGGTCGGCCTGATCACCCTGATCGGCTTGTCCGCAAAAAACGCCATCCTGATCATCGAGTTCGCAAAAGGCCTGGTCGATCAGGGTCACGATCCTTTCGATGCTGCGGTCCAGGCCGCGCGCCTGCGATTGCGCCCGATCGTCATGACTTCCCTGGCATTCATCCTCGGCGTAGTGCCGTTGGCCATTGCCAGCGGTGCCAGCTCGGCCAGCCAGCAGGCGATCGGCACAGGCGTGATCGGCGGGATGCTCAGCGCGACCCTGGCCGTGGTATTCGTGCCGGTGTTCTTCGTGGTGGTCATGCGTTTGTCAAGGCAAGGCAAGACGGCTGCATCGGCGCCTGAGGTGTCCTGATCTGGACAAGGCCCGGGACGCATGGGAGGGTGTACGGCTCAACCGCACGGAGCCCTTCAACATGTCCCAGCCACTGCCGCCCTGTTCCATTCTTCTGCTGGCCGGCGGCCGGGGGCAGCGCATGGGTGGGCGAGACAAGGGGCTGGTGGAGTGGCAGGGCCGGCCGCTGATCGAGCATGTGCTGGAGAAAGTGCGGCCATTGACCGACGACTTGATCATTTCCTGCAACCGTAACCTGGATCGCTATCGCCTTTATGCCGACCAGATAGCGAGCGACCGCCAAGGTGACTACCCGGGACCACTGGCCGGTGTGCTGACGGGACTGGCGGTGGCGCGCCATGAGTGGATAGTGGTGCTGGCCTGCGATGCGCCGCGCGTCGACCGGGTGCTGATCGACGATTTGCGCCGTGCAGCCCATGGGTCCGGCGAAGCGGCAATGATCCGTCAGGCTGGTTATTGGCAGCCGATGTTCAGTGTCCTGCCGCTTGGGACGCTGCCAGCACTCGAATCGGCCTGGAGTGCGGGGGAGCGCAGTCTGCAGCGGGTGCTGACGGCCATTGGCGTGCAGGCGGTTGAGTGTGCGCAGGACGATATGCGCCTGGCTAACTTCAATACTCCGCAATGGTTGCAGACTTGAGTGCTGAACCTCAAGGCGCGTCCATGCCGCCTCCCTGCAAGCGCCGGTACTCCCTCATCACATTGGGCACGTACCGCCGCGTCTCGGCAAACGGCGGTACCACCCTGCCCCGGCTGATAACCGCATCAGGCCCGGCGTTGTACGCAGCCACGGCCAAGGTAATGTCATTGTCGAAGAGCTTCAGCATGCGTTTGAGATAGCGCGCCCCACCCAGCAGGTTGGAAGCAGGATCCAGCACGTCCTCGACCCCCATCTCCTTCGCGGTCTCCGGCATCAACTGCATCAGCCCCACCGCCCCCTTGGGCGAACGCGCCTTCGCGTTGTAGCCCGATTCCGCCTTCACCAGCGCATGCAGCAACGCCTGTGGCACACCATGGGCCTTGGCGGCGGCGGCTACCAGGTCGGCATACGGCCGACCGGTGATCAGCTGGGCATCCACCGGCCCCGCCTGGGCCGAGGCCTCGTTGATGACCTTGTCGTAGTGCCGCCCTGGCCTGTGGACGTTGGACAGCACATATCCGCCCGTGGCATCCCTGGAGATGTAGACCTCGGCCTGCACGGTGCCTGTCGCCAGGCAGCCCAGTAACCCAAGTGTGATCAAGCGCATGACGTTCGCCTCCCCGGCGTTGCCCCCGATATGGGGGAAATGCCCCGGAAAAACCGGGCCTGAGAGCTGGAACGCAAGCACTGTGCCGCCGCGCATGCCGCATGGCACCTGCCCCGCGCAGACGCACAGGGGTCTTGCGCATGGCTCTTGCATAGGCCCTGGAAAGACGTAGCCTGGAGCAAGTCATCATGCAGCGCTTATCCATCCGCACATCCACCCGCACGTCCGCCTCCCAGCGCGGTTTCACCCTGCTCGAGCTGCTGGTGGTCCTGGTGGTGCTGGGCTTGCTGGCCGGCATCGTCGCGCCCAAGTACTTCAGCCAGCTCGGCCGCTCCGAGGCCAAGGTGGCCCGGGCTCAGATAGAGGGCCTGGGCAAGGCGCTTGACCTGTACCGCCTGGAAGTCGGCCACTACCCCAACAGCGAGCAGGGCCTGCAGGCGCTGGTCAACCCTCCTAGTGGCGAGCCACGCTGGTCAGGCCCCTACCTGCAGAAAAACATCCCTCAGGATCCCTGGGGCCGGGCCTACATCTATCGCCAGCCTGGCGAGAACGGCGGCGAGTACGACCTGCTGTCGATGGGCAAGGACGGCCAGCCCGGTGGCGACGGCGAGAACGCCGAAATCACCAGCTGGCAATGAGGGCTCGCGACCATGCGCTATAGCCTGAAGGCCCTCGGCAAGAACGGTGTGGTACTGCTCAACGTGGAGGCGCAGGACAGCGAGCAGGCCCGTCGCCAGGCCGAAGACCAGGGCCTGCGCGTGGTCAGCCTGCGCAGCGCCGGACTTGACTGGACGGGCTTGCGCTGGCGCCGGGCGCAGGATTTCGATCTGGTACTGTTCAGTCAGGAGCTGTCGACCTTGCTCAATGCCGGCCTGCCGCTGATCGACGCGCTTGAGAGCCTGGCCGAAAAGTCCTCCGGGACGCATGCCCGCAAGGTCCTCGAGAACCTGGTGCGCCTGCTGTACGAAGGTAAATCGCTGTCCCAGGCACTGGGGCAACAGCCCCAGGTCTTCCCCACCTTGTATGTCGCCCTGGTGCAGTCCAGCGAACGTACCGGCGCACTAGGTGATGCCCTGGGCCGGTACATCACCTACCGGCAGCGCCTGGACCTGGTCCGGCAAAAGCTGGTCAGCGCCTCCATCTACCCACTGCTGCTGTTGCTGGTTGGCGGGGGCGTGGTGCTGTTTCTGCTGGGGTACGTGGTGCCGCGCTTCAGCCTGGTATTCGAAGGCATGGGGACCGAGCTGCCCTGGCTGTCGCGCGTGCTGATGCAGGCAGGGCTGTTTCTGCATGCGCAACAACTGCCGATTGGCCTCGGTGTTGCCGGGGGGGCTGCGGCCCTGGCGGTGTTGCGGCGTAATCCTGCACTTCGGCGCTGGGCTACCCGTCAGCTCGAGCGCGTGCCGGCACTGCATCAGCGGCTGGTCATGTACGAACTGGCGCGTTTCTACCGCTCGCTCGGGATTCTCCTGCAAGGCGGCATCCCGATCATTACTGCGATGGGGATGGCTCGAGGACTGCTGGGCAGTTCGGCAGCGCTGCGGCTGGAGCAGGCCTGCGTCAGGGTAGGCGAAGGGTTGCCCCTGTCAGAAGCGCTGGAGGCTGGCAAGCTGGTAACGCCAGTGTCCCTGCGCCTGCTGCGAGCCGGAGAGCAGTCGGGCAACCTGGGACAAATGCTGGAACGCAGCGCCGACTTCTACGACGAGGAAATCGGCCGCTGGGTGGAATGGTTCGTGAAACTGTTCGAACCGTTGCTGATGACGTTCATCGGGCTACTGATCGGGCTGATCGTGATCTTGATGTACATGCCGATCTTCGAGCTGGCTTCGAGCATTCACTGACAGGCACGCAAGCGATCTCGGCTTCTCAGTAATCGAACCGCTCCACTGCCCTGCGCCGCTCGTTGTCATCGCGCCGGTCGTACGAAGCGGTGGTCTGGATATTGGCGTGGTGCGCAAGCTTCTGCGCGATCGACAGGTCATGCTCCTCGATCACCCGGGTGATGAATGCCCGGCGAAAATCATGAGGCATGATCCGCGCACCTACCTGCGCACCCCGCTGGCGGGCAATGTAGTAGATCGCATGCTTGGTGATGCGCGCGCGGGTGATGTGATTGCCGCGCCTGATCCTGTTGAACAGGAACTCGTCATCCGCCTCCCCAGCCGGCAGCTGCTCTCGGCGAAAGTCCAGCCATGCCTGCAGCTTCTCGAATGCCCAGGCCGGTGCATACTTGATCAACTGGCGATTGCCCTTGCCCAGCACCTGCAGGCTGCGCTCATCGAAGTCCACCTGCTGCAGCACCAGGTTGACCGACTCGGACTTGCGCATCCCGGTGCCGTACAGCAACGCGATGATCGCCGCGTCGCGCAGGCCCTGGGGTCGTGGGTCGGCTGCGCAGACGTCCATCAGTTCGCGGATCAGGCTGCGACGCAGATTGCGCCCGGGCGGCAGGCGCGTGCCGGACGCAGGCTTGACCGTGCGGATCTTCAGCAGATGCTCGTGGCTGATCAGGCTCAGACGCCAGGCCTCGTTCATCACCCCGCGGATAGCGTTCACGTAGAGCGATGAAGTGTTGGGCGCGAAGCCGTCGGTGCGCAGGGCTGCAACCAGGGACGTGACATGCCCGGGCTCGAGCAGGTGCCAAGGCACTTCGGCGATATCACAGTCGTCAAAGCCAAGCCGATCGGCAGCGTCCTGGAGGATATAGCGCATGGTCAACTGGCTGGACGGTGCCAGCCGCGCCATGTACTGCAGCAAGGGGTTATGCAGTGAATCGGGCACGAGGGTGAATCCTGTAACGCAAAAACGGAGGCCGGACATCTTGTTGGACAAGGCTTCGGCCTATGGCATGGGGTTGAGATGTTACCTCATCTAAAGCATCGGCGCGTGGTGCTGGAGCACTCGCTGTGGAGTTCCTGTTCAACCCCGCACTACGTGGCTTTACCATCGACGTTGCTGCCGACTGCTAGGATGAGCCTTCGCTGCCGTCCGTCCGATGACTCTGTGAGCGAGGTCATGCAAACGCATATCTGTCATGTTTCATCGGTGAAACTCTTGTGACAGGTGCTATCGTTAAAGCTCCCCAGCCAGTGACCGGTCTGGTGGCAGCTGGCGAGGCCATCGGATCAAGGAGGCAGGCATGAACAAGCTGACGTTTCCCAACGCCTGCCAGGTGATGCGCTGGCATTTTCATCCGCTGGGCTTCGAAGCCAGCATGGATGCACCACGCAGCATGGTCGCCAGGCTGTTCGACCGTGGCACGGGCGAGACCCTTCTGGCCATTGCCGGCATTCCGTGCGCCACCATCATGGCAGCTGCGGATGTCGAGCGCATCATTGAAGCTGTCGAGGATGAGCTTGAAGCCTTCGTGCCTTTCTGTACGTTGAGGGCGGCCGTCTAGGCTGAACCTCGCACCGCACGCGCCGCACCCAGCCCGGCCATGAAGCATTCGGCCGCTACCGGCTTGCCAAGCAGGAACCCCTGCAACGAATCACACCCCAGGCGAGTCAGGAAGTCCTGCTGCCCATCTGTCTCCACGCCTTCGGCGACAATCCGCAAGTCGAGCGCCCGGCCCAGGGCGACAATGGCCGACACGATGGCGGCGTCATCGCTGTCCTGCTCCAGGTCGCGGACGAAGCCGCGGTCGATCTTCAGCTCATTGGCCGGCAGCCGCTTGAGGTACATCAGGCTTGAATAGCCGGTGCCAAAATCATCGATGGACAAGTCCACGCCCATGTCGGACAGCTTCTGCAGCACTGCCAGGCTGGCGTCGGCATCGCGCATGGCAGTGGTTTCGGTGATTTCCAGGGTGAGATTGTTGGCGGGCAGGCGGTGGTGTGCCAGAGCCCGCGCAACGCTGTCGACCAGCCCGAAGTGGCTGAACTGGATTGCCGACAGATTCACCGCCATGCGCCAGTGGTCATGCCCCAGGTCGAGCCACTCGCGCATCTGTCGGCAGGCTTCGTTCAACACCCACTCGCCTATCGCAATGATCAGACCGGTCTTCTCGGCCTGGGCGATGAAACGATCGGGCATCAGCAGCCCATGCTGCGGATGTTCCCAGCGCAGCAAGGCCTCGGCGCCTACCGGCCGGCGATCCAGGGCGCCGAACTTGGGCTGGTAATGGAGTCGGAACTGCCGCTGTTCCAGGGCAACGCGCAAGTCTTGCAGCAATTGCAGTTGCAAGCGCGCATTGCTGTTCATCGACACGTCGAAGAAACTGTAAGCGTTTTTACCAGCGCTCTTGGCGTGGTACATGGCAGCGTCGGCGTTGCGCAGCAGTTCCAGCTGGTCCAGGCCATTGCCCGGGTACAGGACGATGCCCAGGCTGGCCGAGATCTGCAGGTCCTGGTCGACAACACGAAACGCCTTGGACACCAGACTGACCTGCTTGGCCGCTACCTCCACAGCATCCTCGGCAGCCTGCAACTCGACCAACAGCACGAACTCGTCGCCACCGATACGCGCCAGGGTGTCCTGGCTGTGCAGGTGACCCCGCAAGCGGGCCGCGACTGCCTTGAGCAACTGGTCGCCGACATGGTGCCCGAAGGCGTCGTTGACCGGCTTGAACCCGTCCAGGTCGATGAACATCAGGGCGAAGCAACCACCTTCCATCGTTGCCTTGCGTATTGCCTGGTCGATACGGTCCGACAGCAAGGTGCGGTTCGGCAGCCCGGTGAGCGTGTCATGCAGGGCAAGCTGGGTGAGTTCCTGGTTGGCCAGGGTCAGCGAGCGGGCCAGCTCCGCCGTGCGGGCCTCCAGGCGGGCGTCGAGCACCGAGATGAGCAACGCCACGGCCAACACCGCCAGCGTAGTGATCAGCACCAGATAGTCCAGGCGATCGCCACTCAGACCAGTGGCCAGGGCGCCGCAGAAGCTGCCCTCGGGAAAGTTCGCCGCTGCCATGCCTGTGTAGTGCATGCCAACGATCGCAATACCCATCACCACCGCCGCAGCGCCGCGAATGTGCCGGACATAGGGCGTCTGGCGGCGCAGGCGGAAGGCGATCCAAAGCGCCGCCGCCGACGCTGCGACGGCAATCAGCAGGGAGGCGCCAAACAATGTCGGGTCGTAATCGATGCCTGGTGTCATCCGCAGGGCGGCCATGCCCATGTAATGCATGCTGCTGATGCCGCTGCCCATGATCAGCGCGCCCATGCCTACCTGCAGCCAGGGCAGGCTCGGCTGGCTCACCAGCCACAGGGCAAAGCCCGATGACAGCACTGCGATCAGCAGCGAGACCAATGTCAGCGGCAGGTCGTAACCCAGGGCGATCGGCAGGCGGAAGGCAAGCATCCCGATGAAGTGCATCGACCACACACCGATGCCCATGGCCAGCGCGCCTCCACCGATCCACAGGAATACGGCCCGCCCCCTTGCCGTGGCGATACGCCCGGCCAGGTCCAGCGCGGTGTAGGACGCGAGAATCGCCACGCAAAGTGAGATCAGCACCAACGAAGATGAGTAGCTACCGATAAGCATTGGCCTTGTACAACCCTGGGAGAGGAAAGCAGGCCATTGGCCATCTATTAATAACCGATGAGTTTACTCAAGCTTTTGCAAAACGCACAGGATATTTTATAGCAGCTATGGATCCAATCGATGACATTCACGGCACGTTAGCGACCCAATCCATCCCAGATCCTGCTGTCAGTCTGCCGCCGCTTCTGCTTCTGCGAACGCCCTTTGCTCCTCCCAACCACCCCCCAACGCGGCGATCAGTTGCACACTGGCCACCAACCGCCCTTCCAGCAGGCTCAGCGCGCTGCGCTCGTTGCTCAAGGCAGTGGTCTGCACATTGACCACATCCAGGTAACCGATTACCCCGGCCTTGTACTGGTTCTCGGTCAGGCGCAACGAGTCTCGAGCGGCTTGCAGCGCTTCATCGCGGACCACGGCCTCGTCGGAGTAGACCTTGAGCTGGACCATGTAGTTTTCCACCTCACGGAACCCGTCAAGGACGATCTGGCGGTACTGGGCGACGGTCTGATCATAGACGGCAACGGTACGGTCGACCTCGGCGGAGCGCCTGCCGCCATCGAACAGGGTCATGGCGAGCTGCGGGCCGACCGACCAGAAGCGGTTGGGCAGGCTGATCCAATTGCTGACAGTGCTGCTGCTGTACCCACCGCTCATGCTCAGGGTGAGATCAGGGAAGTAGGCAGCGCGAGCTACACCGATGCTGGAGTTGGCGGACATGACCTGACGCTCCGCGGCTGCAATGTCGGGACGGCGCTCAAGCAGCTGCGAGGGCACGGCTACGGGGATCTGCGGCAAGGCCGGGATGTGCTCGCTGTTAGCCAAGGCGAAGTCGGCCGGAGCTCTGCCCAGCAGTACGGCGATGGCGTTTTCGAACTGGGCGCGCTGCCATGCCAGGTCGATGAGATCGGCCTGGGTGCTCTTGAGCTGGGTCAGCGCCTGGGCCACCGCGTCGCGGCCGGAGACGCCGGCGCGGTACTGATTCTGGGTCATCTTCAACGAGCGCTCGTAGGTCGCGACCGTGGCTTCGAGAAGCCGCTTCTGCTCGTCGATCACGCGCAGTTGCAGGTAGTTCTGCACGAGCTCGGACTGCAGGCTGAGGCGAATCGCGGCGAGGTCGGCAAAGCTTGCCTCGGCACCGGCACGGTCGCTTGCCAGTGTATCGCGAAGCTTGCCCCACAGGTCGAGCTCCCAGCTCACCCCGAGCTGGGTGGTGTAGGTGTCGCGAATGCCGCTGCTGTTGTTGCTCAGGCTCGAGCTGCTGCTGCCGGTCCCCTGTGCCGAACGGGTCTTGCCGGCCGACAGGTCAAGCGTCGGGAACAGCGCGCCACGACTGCTGCGAACCAGGGCCTGGGCCTGCCGGTACTGGGCTTCGTACTGGGCAACCGTCTGGTTGCTGCTGTTGAGTTCCTCGACCAGTGCATTCAGCCCTGCGTCACCATACAGCTCCCACCAGGCACCACGGGCCAGGGCATCGGACGGGTTCGCTTGAGTCCAGCCTTCGGCCTGCTTGAACTGCGCCGGGCTGTTCAGCGCAGGGCGGTGATAGTCCGGGCTGAGGGTGCAGGCGCTGAGCAACACCAGGCACAGGCCAGCGCCTGCCAGACGCGAGCCGCGTGCACGGGACAGGCGTTGCAAGGCGCGGTGAAGGGGGTTGTAGGCAAAAGTCATAGCGGAGTGTCCAGGGCAGCGTCGGTGCGCACACCGCGCCAACGGTTGAAACGATGGCGCAGGCGGTCAAGGTACAGGTAGACCACCGGCGTGGTGTAGAGGGTCAGGACCTGGCTGAACACCAGGCCGCCGATAATGGTCAGGCCCAGCGGCTTGCGCATCTCCGCGCCTTCGGCACTGCTCAGCAGCAGCGGCAGCGCGCCAAGGATGGCGGCCAGGGTAGTCATCAGGATCGGCCGTAGCCGCAGCAGGCAGGCACGGCGGATCGATTCCTCCGGATCCAGCCCCTGGTGACGCTCGAGCTGCAGGGCCAGGTCGATCATCAGGATGGCGTTTTTCTTCACCACGCCAATCAGCAGGAACAAGCCCAGCAGTGAGATCAGGCTGAACTCCCCGCCCGTGACGTACAGCGCCAGCAGCGCGCCAACACCCGCCGAGGGCAGCGTCGAAAGAATGGTCAGCGGGTGGATGTAGCTTTCGTAGAGGATCCCCAGCACCAGATACACCAGCAGCAATGCGCCCAGGATCATCAGCGGCTGGCCCTGCTGGGTCTTGGCGAACGCATCGGCGGTGCCGCCAAGCTTGGCGATCACCGACTCGGGCAGGCCGACCAGCGCCACCGCCCTTTCCACTGCGGCCATTGCCTGGTCGGTGCTGAATCCCTCGGCCACATCGAAGGCGATGTCTTCGGAAGCGAATTGGCCCTCATGACTGACGCGGTCGTTGGCCAGGCTGTTCTCGTAGCGGGCGAAGGTCGACAGCGGTACCCGCGCGCCATCGGCGGTAATCACCTTGACCTGCTCCAGGGTACTTGGGTCCCAGGCGTACTTGGGATTGATCTCCATCACCACCTGGTATTGGTTCAGGCTGTCATAGATGGTGGAGATCTGCCGCTGACTGTAGGCGTTGTTCAGCACCGAGGTGACCATGTCCATGTCGATGCCCAGGCGCTTGGCCTGATCACGGTCGACCACCAGGGTCACCTGCTGGGTACCGCTGCCATCGCGTGCATCTATCGCGGTGAGTTCGGGCAATGCGCGAAGGGCTGCGACCACTTTCGGGAACCAGGTGCGCAGCGCCGACAGGTCTCCGCTCTGCAGGGTATAGAGGTACTGGGAACTGCTCTGGTCGCGGCCTCCGCCGCCGAGTTGCAGGTCCTGGTCGGCCATCAGGAACAGACGCCCACCCGGTATCTTGGGCAGCTCCTTGCGCAGGCGCTCGATGACTTGCTGCGCGGAGTCCTTGCGTTCGCTGATGGGCTTGAGGCGCACCAGCACCATGGCATTGTTGGTGCCGCTGTTGCCGCCGATGAACCCGGCAACGCTCTGCACTGCGGGATCGGCCAGCAAGGCGCGCCGGTAGGTTTCCATTTTCGGCTGCATGACGCTGAACGAAAGCCCATCATCGCCGCGGACAAAGCCCATCAGCTGGCCGGTGTCCTGCTGCGGCATGAGGGTCTTGGGCACTGCCACGTACAGGGCGACGTTGAGCCCGATGGTCAGCAGCAGGCTCAGCAGCGTGAGCCGCCGGTGGCGCATCACCCAGCCGAGGCTGCGGTCGTAACCGGCCACCATGCGGTCGTTGACCCTGTCGCTCCAGCGCTGCAGGCGTGTCTGCCTGGCAGGGTCATGCGGCTTGAGCCAACGCGCGCAGAGCATGGGCGTCAGGGTCAGCGAGACCACCAGTGAGACGATGATCGCCGCCGCCAGGGTGATCGAGAACTCCTGGAACAGTGCCTTGACGATACCCCCCATGAACAGGATCGACACGAATACCGCTACCAGCGAGACGTTCATCGACAGCAGGGTGAAGCCGACTTCGCGAGCACCCAGGTAGGCGGCGCGCAGCGGTGGCTCGCCGTTCTCGATGTGCCGGGAGATGTTCTCCAGCACCACGATGGCATCGTCCACCACCAGTCCGGTGGCGAGGATCAGCGCCATCAGCGAAAGATTGTTCAGTGAAAAACCGCACAGGTACATCACCGCGAACGTGCCCACCAGCGACACTGGCACCGCCAGGCTGGGGATCAGCGAGGCGCGGAAGTTGCCGAGAAACAGATAGACCACCAGGATCACCAGCACCACGGCGATCAGCAATGTGTGCTCGGCCTCGGCCAGGGTCGCCTTGATCACCGGCGAGCGATCCATGGCGACGTCGAGCTGGACGCTGGCCGGCAACAGCGACTGCAAGGCCGGCAGCTGCGCCTTGATCTGCGCGACCGTTTCGATGATGTTGGCCCCGGTCTGGCGGTTGATCACCAGCAGCACGGCGCTCTTCTCGTTGAAAAAGCCGCTGTTGTAGCGGTCCTCGACGCCGTCGCTGACTTTGGCCACATGGCTCAGGCGCAGAATCGATCCGTCCTGATGACGGATCACCAGCGGCTCATAATCCTTGGCTGTCTCGAGCTGATCGTTGGCGCGCACCTGCCAGTTGCGCTCGGGGTCTTCGACAAAGCCCATCGGCCGTCGCTGGTTGGCGTCGGCCACTGCCTGGCGAACGTCGTCGAGCGCCACGCCATACTGGTTGAGCAGCTGCGGCTCGAGCTCGATGCGCACCGCCGGCAGCGAGCTGCCACCAATCTGTACCTCCCCTACCCCCGACACCTGGGCCAGACTCTGGGAAAGAATGGTAGAGGCCAGATCGTACAGCTGACCTTTCTGCAGCACGTCGGAGGTCAGCGACAGGACCATGACCGGTGCCTGCGACGGGTTGATCTTCTTGTAGGTGGGCATGCTCTTCATGCCGCTGGGCAGCAGATTGCGCGTGGCGTTGATCGCCGCCTGCACTTCACGCGCCGCGCCGTCGATGTCGCGGCCCAGGTCGAAACCGAGAATCACCCGGGTCGAGCCCTGGTTCGAGCTGCTGGTCAGGGTCGTGATGCCGGCAATGCTGCCCAGCTTGCGCTCCAGCGGTGTCGCCACGGTTGCGGCCATCACCTCGGGGCTCGCCCCGGGGAGACTGGCCTGGACCACGATCACCGGGAAATCCATCTGGGGCAGCGGTGACACCGGCAGCAGGCCGAAGCTGACACCGCCCAGCAGCATGATCGCCAGGCTCAGCAGCATGGTCGCCACGGGCCTGCGGATGAAGGGTGCGGACAAGTTCATGCGTCAGCCTGCTGAGCGTCGGCAGCCGGGCGCCGCCAGCGGCGGGCGAGCCGGTCGAAGTACAGGTAGATTACCGGCGTGGTGAACAGCGTCAGGACCTGGCTGACCAGCAATCCGCCGACCATCACCAGGCCCAGGGGCTGACGCAGCTCGGCGCCGGACCCGGTGGCGAGCATCAGTGGCACGGCGCCGAACAGCGCCGCCAGGGTGGTCATGAGGATCGGCCGGAAGCGCAGCAACGCCGCCTGGTAGATTGCCGCCTGCGGCTCCATGCCCTGGTTGCGCTCCGCCTCGAGGGCGAAGTCGATCATCATGATGGCGTTCTTCTTCACGATACCGATCAACAGGATGATCCCGATGATCGCGATCATCCCAAGATCGTTGCCGCTCAGGATCAACGCCAGCAAGGCGCCGACCGCCGCCGAGGGCAAGGTCGAGAGGATGGTCACCGGGTGGATGTAGCTCTCGTAGAGCACGCCCAGCACGATATACATGGTCACTATCGCCGCCAGGATCAACAGCAAGGTGCTCGACAGCGAGGCCTGGAACGCTTCGGCGGCGCCCTGGAAGCGGGTCTGCACGCCCAGCGGCATGCCGATCTCCTGCTGGACCTGCTCGATGGCCTTGACCGCCTCGCCCAGCGCCACCCCGGTCGCGAGATTGAACGACATCATCACCGCAGGGAACTGGCCGATATGGGTGATCGCCAGCTGGGCCTGACGCTGCTCGATGCGTGCCAGGCTGGACAGGCGCACCTGCCCGCCTTCGGTGGTCTTGACGTGGATCTGCTCCAGCGCCTGCGGCCCGAGCGTGGCCGCGACCGACGCCTGCAACACCACGCGGTACTGGCTGGCCTGAGTATAGATAGTCGAGATCTGCCGTTGCCCGAAGGCGTCATACAGCGCATTGGTGATCTGCGAGACGCTGACACCCAGGCGGCTGGCGGCGTCACGGTCGATCACCATGTACACCTGCAGGCCCTTGTCCTGCAGATCGCTGGCAACATCGGTGAGCTCGGGTCGTTGCTGCAAGGCATCGACCAGCTTGCCGCTCCACAGCGCCAGCATCTCGGCATCGGGCGAAGACAGGCTGAACTGGTACTGGGTGCGGCTGACCCGGTCCTCGATGCTCAGGTCCTGCACCGGCTGCATGAACAGGCGGATGCCAAGCAGCTTGTCGACCTCGGGCTGAAGGCGGGCAATCACCTGGCTGGCAGTCTCGTCCCGCTCGCCGTGGGTCTTGAGGTTGATCAGCAGGCGTCCGCTGTTGAGCGTGGCGTTGTCACCGTCGACGCCGATATACGACGACAGGCTCTGCACCGCCGGGTCCGCCAGTATCACCTTGCTCAAGGCCTGCTGGCGCTCGCTCATGGCGGTGAAGGAAATGGACTGCGGCGCTTCGGAAATACCCTGGATCACCCCGGTGTCCTGCACCGGGAAGAAGCCCTTGGGCACCGCCATGTACAGCACCACCGTGAGCACCAGGCTGCCCACCGCGACGAGCAGCGTCAGTGGCTGGTGGCGCAATACCCACTGCAGGCCGCTGCCGTAGTGCTTGATGAGCCAGTCGATCCAGGCGCCGCTGGCGCGATAGAAACGCCCTTGTTCTTCTTCCTTGGGTTCACGCTTGAGCAGCCGGGCGCACATCATCGGCGTCAGGGTCAGCGAGACCACGAGAGAAATCAGGATGGCGACCGCCAGGGTGATGGCGAATTCACGGAACAACCGCCCCACCACATCAGCCATGAACAACAGCGGGATCAGTACGGCAATCAGCGAGAAGGTCAGCGAGATCAGGGTGAAGCCGATCTGCCTGGCGCCCTTCAGCGCTGCCTGCATCGGCGTCTCGCCTTCCTCGATATGCCGGGAGATGTTCTCGAGCATGACGATGGCATCGTCGACCACGAAGCCCGTCGCGATGGTCAGGGCCATCAGCGTCAGGTTGTTGATCGAGAAACCTGCCAGGTACATGACGCCGAAGGTCCCGACCAGCGACAGCGGCACGGCAATCGACGGAATGATGGTAGCGCTGACACGGCGCAGGAACAGGAAGGTCACCAGCACCACGAGCACGATCGCGATCAGCAATTCGTGCTGCACGTCCTTGACCGCCGCGCGGATGGTCTGGGTACGGTCGGTCAGTACCGTGACGTCGAGCCCCGCTGGCAGGTTGTCGGTGACCGACGGCAGCATCTGCTTGATGCGGTCGACCACCTCGATGACGTTGGCGCCCGGCTGGCGCTGGATGTTGAGCAGCACGGCCTGGTTCTGGTTGGCCCAGGCGGCCAGGCGTTCGTTCTCGGCGCCGTCGACAATCTCGGCGACATCCTTGAGGCGCAACGGCGCGCCATTGTTGTAGGTGAGAATGAGGTTGGCGTATTCCTCGGGGGAGCGCAGCTGGTCGTTGGCATCGAGCATCGACACCCGCGTCGGGCCGTCGAAGCTGCCTTTTGGCTGGTTCACGTTCGAGGCGCCGACCAGCGTCCGTACATCTTCCAGGCTGAGGCCTGCCGCAGCCAGGGCATCGACATTGACCTTGATACGCACCGCCTGGCGCTGGCCACCGGCGATGCTGACCATGCCGACGCCACTGATCTGGGCGATCTTCTGCGCGACCCGGGTGTCGACCAGGTCGTTGAGCTTGGGCAGCGGCATGGTGCTGGAGGAAATCGCCAGGGTCAGTACCGGGGTGTCAGCCGGGTTGACCTTGTTGTACACCGGCGGAGCCGGCAGGTCGCTGGGCAGCAGGTTGCTGGCGGCGTTGATCGCGGCCTGCACCTGCTGCTCGGCAACGTCCATGTTGATATCGAGGCTGAAACGCAGGGTCAGCACCGAGGCGCCGCCCGAGCTGGTCGAGGCCATCTGGGTCAGGCCGGGCATCTGCCCGAACTGACGCTCCAGGGGCGCGGTGACCGCGCTGGTCATGACCTCCGGGCTGGCCCCTGGGTACAGGGTCATGACCCGGATGGTCGGATAGTCGACCTGGGGCAATGCCGAGACCGGCAGCAGCCTGTAGCCGATGAGGCCCGCGAGGACCAGGGCCAGCATGGTCAGCGTGGTCGCTACCGGGCGCAGGATGAACAGCCGCGAGAGATTCATGCGCCGGCCTTGCCCTGTTCGGAGGCGCCAGCAGAGGCGTCCTTGTCCTGCCCTTGCAGGTGCTGGCCAGGCGTCGACGGGACTTGAGAACTGTCCTGCACCACCTCTACCAGGCTCCCCTCGCGCAGGCGGTCAGTGCCTTCGAGCACGATGCGGTCGCCCGCGGTCAGGCCGTCGAGAATCACGCTCTGCTCGCCATCGCTGGCGCCTACCTTGAGCTTGCGCACGTTGACCTTGTTCTCGGCATTGACCACATAGGCAAACGAGCCATCGGTGCCGAACTGGATCGCCGCCGCGGGCGCCAGAACCACCTGCCTGAGGGTGTCGGCCAGCAAACGGACGTTGACGAACTGGTTGGGGAACAGCGCCTGGTCCTTGTTCTCGAAGCGCGCCTTGAACTTCAGCGTCCCGGTGGTGGTGTCTATCTGGTTGTCCAGGCTGCCCAGCACACCCCTGGCCTGCAAGCGGGTGTCGCCACGGTCCCACGCCTCGACGGGAAGGCTGGCGCCAGTGCGGTAGCGTTCAAGCACCGAGGGCAGCTCGGTCTCTGGCAGGGTGAACGCCACGCTGATCGGCTGGGTCTGGGTGATCACCACCAGGGCGGTAGTGTCGTTGGCAGCGACGAGGTTGCCCAGGTCAAGCTGGCGCAGGCCCAGGCGGCCGCTGATTGGCGCGCGGATCTGGGTGAACTCGAGGTTGAGGCGGGCATCGTTGACAGCCGCCTGGTTGGTCTTGACGGTGCCCAGGTACTGCCCGACCAGGGCCTCGGCGGTGTCCAGTGTCTGCTTGGCGATGCTGTCCTCGGCATACAGGCCCTTGTAGCGGGCCACGTCGACCTGGGCATTCTTCAGTTGCGCCTGATTCTGCGCCAGCGTGCCTTCGGCCTGCTGCAACGCGATGCGATAGGCGCGCGGGTCGATTTCTGCAAGCAGGTCGCCGGCCTTGACCTGCTGCCCTTCCTCGAAGTGCACCTTGACCAGTTCCCCGGCCACCCGGCTGCGCACGTTGACGGTGTTGGTCGCTGTCACCGTACCCAGTGCCTTGAAGTAGAGAGGGAAGTCGCCGACCCTGGCCGGCTCCACGCGGACTGGCACTGGATCGACGGAAGCGCCAAAACCAGGACGCCCGCCCCTGCCTGCCTTGCCAGCCGGGTCCTTGACCGCAGTCGTGGCGGGCCACAGCCACCAGGCCACGACGGCCACCAGCAGCAGGATCAGCAGGCCGACAAGCCAGCGACGGGAGGAGCGGGAGACAGAAGCTTGCATGGGTTGAACAGACCTTGTTCGAGAAAGATGTCTTCGGGAGGGTGAACGATAAGCACTCGAGGTGCTTTAGCAAAGCGCCTTTACGGGGACTTTACCTTTGACAGACGAAGCTAAAGCGATGAAGTGTAAATAAAAACGGCCTGGGGATTGGCCAGGCCGTTGCGTTTCTTTCATGGGTGAGTCCGGTTTGTCCTCACTCATGGGGTCAGGCGGCCGCAGGGCCGCCTGGCGCCGTTACTTCAAGACCGCCAGCACGGCCTCATAGTTCGGCTCTTCGGCGATTTCCTTTACCAGCTCGCTGTGCAGGACCTTGTCGTTTTCATCCAGCACCACGACCGCGCGAGCGGCCAGGCCGGCCAGCGGGCCGTCGGCGATGGCGACGCCATAGTTCTCGAGGAACTCGCGGCCGCGCAGGGTCGACAGGTTCTGCACGTTTTCCAGGCCTTCGGCGCCGCAGAAGCGCGACTGGGCAAATGGCAGGTCG
Source organism: Pseudomonas fluorescens (assembly GCF_902498185.1). Lineage (GTDB taxonomy): Bacteria > Pseudomonadota > Gammaproteobacteria > Pseudomonadales > Pseudomonadaceae > Aquipseudomonas > Aquipseudomonas fluorescens_BS. The sequence goes on from NZ_CABVIX010000005.1 coordinate 258,352, forward strand.
GCGGAGATGCACAGCACGACGGTATTGCCCAGATCATTTGCCTGGGTGTTGAACGTGCGCACGGAAGTGGCGCAGGTGGGGGTGTCGACGCTTGGGAAGATGTTCAGCACCTTGCGCTTGCCGGCAAAGTCCTTGAGCGACTTGTCGGCCAGGCCGTCGCCTACCAGGGAAAACGCCGGGGCCTGGGCGCCTGTCTGAGGCAGTTGACCCTTGACCTGGACCGGGTTGCCTTTGAGTGTGACTTGAGCCATGAACGGGATCCTTGTACGGGTTTGAAAGGACCTTGAGTTAAGCATGAAAGCGCTACACCACAAAATGCCAACGACACAAAATGTTTTAGCGACGGACAGTTCCTACACGTAAAAATGCCCGGATGGCTCATGCTTAACCGGGCATTGGCATACCTAGATCAGTGCAGCAGTGCGTCAACCACCGAGTAGGCAACCGAGGTGACGGCCGCAAGACCGATGACCACCACGAACACGTTCGACATCGCCCCGCTGTACTTGCGCATGGCCGGCACGCGACGGATGGCGTACATCGGCATCAGGAACAGGATCGCCGCGATCACCGGGCCGCCCAGGGATTCGATCATGCCCAGGATGCTCGGGTTGAGGGTTGCGACGATCCAGCACACCACCAGCATCAGCGCTGCGACAATTCGGTCCAGCGACTTGGCGCCGGGACGCCGCCCGGTCTTCGCAATGATGCCCTTGAGGCCTTCGCTGGCGCCGATGTAGTGACCCAGGAAAGACTTGGCGATGGCGACGAACGCGATCAGCGGCGCTGCAAAAGCGATGGCAGGGTTGCTGAAGTGGTTGGCCAGGTAGGACAGGATCGACAGGTTCTGCGCCTTGGCTTCGGCAAGCTGTGCGCTGCTCAGGGTCAGCACGCAGCTGAACACGAAGAACAGCACCATCGCCACCATCAACAGGTGCGCGCGCGAGAGGATCTGCCCGCTGCGTTCGTCGGCGTGATCGCCGTAGCGGCGCTTCTGGTCAACGGCAAACGCCGAGATGATCGGGGAATGGTTGAAGGAGAACACCATTACCGGAATCGCCAGCCACAGTGTGTGCAGGAACGCCGAGCCGCTTGGCACCTGGGAGACGGTATCGAGGATGCCGCCGTTCCAGTGCGGGATCAGGTACAGCGCCAGCAAGCCCAGGGCCACGATGAATGGGTAGACCAACAGGCTCATTACCTTGACCGTCGCCTGCTCGCCACAGCGAACGATGGCCAGCAGGCCGAGGATCAGCACGAACGACAGCAGCGCCCGTGGCGGCGGGGCGATGTGCAGCTGGTGCTCCATGAAGCTGCCGACGGTGTTGGTCAGGGCCACGCTGTAGATCAGCAGGATGGGGAAGATGGCCAGGAAGTAGAGCACGGTGATCATTGCACCAGCGCTGACGCCGAAGTGTTCTTCGACCACGTCGGTGATGTCGCCGCCTTCACGCCCGGAGAGCACGAAGCGGGTCAGGCCGCGGTGGGCGTAGTACGTCATCGGGAAGGCCAGCAGGGCCAGGATCAGCAAAGGCCAGAAACCGCCCAGGCCGGCGTTGATAGGCAGGAACAACGTGCCGGCGCCGATGGCCGTGCCAAACAGGCCCAGCATCCAGGTGGTGTCGTGGCGGGACCAGCTGCCAAGCGCAGCTGGGGTCGATTCAAAGCGTTGTTCAACGCCTGGGGCCTGCTCATTCATCCGGGTGCAACTCCACTCGCAAGACTGCAACAGGCTGAGAGTGGCGTATCAGACGCTTCGTCACCCTCAACCGAAAAAGAGGGACGCGATTGTGCGCTGATTGGATGCACTTGCAAAGCCCCATCCGAGGGGTGGTTGCACCCGGTTGCAACCCGGGCCAGGTGTCAGCGAGCCTGTACCGCCGCGAACGCCTCGGCCACCTGCGGCAGGTTGTCCGGACGCAGCCCGGCCATGCACACCCGGCCGCTGTCGATCAGGTACACACCGAACTCGTCACGCAGGCGACGCACTTGCTCGACGCTGAAGCCGGTGTAGCTGAACATGCCGCGTTGGCGCAGGAGGTACTGGAAGTCCTGGCCTGGCAACAACACGGCCAGGGCGTCGACCAGCCCCTGGCGCATATCAAGGATGCGCCGGCGCATCTGCTCGACTTCCGATACCCACTGGGCGTTCAGTCCCGCATCACCCAGCACGCCCGACACCAGCTGAGCACCGAAATTGGGTGGGCTGGAGTAGTTGCGGCGTACGGTGGCCTTGAGCTGGCCAAGCACGCTCAGCGCGGTGTCGGCATCGTCGCAGACCACCGACAGCCCCCCTACCCGCTCGCCGTACAGCGAGAAGATCTTCGAGAACGAGTTGCTGACCAGGCACGGCACGCCGGCACGGGCCATTTCGCGGATGGCATAGGCATCCTCGGCCAGGTTTTCGCCAAAGCCCTGGTAGGCGATGTCGAGGAACGGGATCAGGTTGCGCGCCTTGACCACTTCGACCACTTGCTGCCACTGGCTCTGGTCCAGGTCGACACCGGTCGGGTTGTGGCAGCACGGGTGCAACAGCACGATGCTGTTTGCCGCAAGGGTGTGCAGCGTTGCGAGCATGCCTTCGAAGTCCAGGCCACGGCTGGCGGGGTCGAAGTACGGATAGGTGTGGACCTTGAACCCGGCGCCTTCGAAGATCGCGCGGTGGTTGTCCCAGGTCGGATTGCTGACCCAGACCTCAGCCTCCGGGAAGTAGCGCTTGAGGAAATCGGCGCCAACCTTCAGCGCACCGGAGCCGCCTACCGTCTGCACGGTAGCGACGCGATCGCCCGACACTGCCGGATGATCGGTACCGAACAGCAGTGCCTGGATCGCCCGGCGGTAACTTGCCAGGCCTTCCATCGGCAGGTAGAGCGAGGCTTCATGGGGCTGGCCGGCCAGGCGCTGCTCGGCTTCGGCTACCGCCGCCAGCTGCGGTACCACGCCTGCGGCATCGTAATACAGACCGATACTCAGGTTGACCTTGTCGGCACGGGGATCGGCCTTGAAAGTCTCCATCAGCGAGAGGATGGGATCGCCGGCATAGGCATCGACATGTTTGAACACAGCGCACAGCTCCTTGGGTCAGGACAGTTCGGGAAATGCTGCCCTGAGGATACCTGTAGCGGCGACCAAGGAACATCACCTTGGCGCAAGGATACAGGTGCATCGGCGCATGGTCTGGCACCGACTCTACATTGCCCGCAGTGCCTCGAGCTCATCCACCGACAGTGCCACGCCCTCCTGCTCCGCGATCTTGCGCTCGCGATAGCGCCGCTCGCCCGGCAGACGTTCGAGCCCGGCAGCCTGCATCTGCTCAACGAGCACATGACTGCGCTGCGCAAACCGGTCACCTTCGGCCTTGCTCGGGTCAATGACGATGATCAGCTGGCCCGTCCAGGGGGTCTTGGCGCCGGGGTGCCGCGACCAGTCGAATTCCCATGAGAAATGCCCACCTGTCAGCGCTGCGGCCAGGAGCTCGACCATCATCGACAGGGCCGAACCCTTGTGACCGCCGAACGGCAGCAGTGCCCCGCCATTGAGGATGGCCTGGGGATCGCAGCTTGGCTGGCCCTGGGCGTCCACGCCCATGCCTGGCGGCAGCTGCTCGCCCTGTCGGGCGGCGATCTGGACATCGCCGTGGGCCATGGCACTGGTTGCCATGTCGAAAACGATGGGGTCGGACCCGGCACACGGCGCGGCGAAGGCAAGCGGGTTGGTCCCGAACAACGGCTTGCGCGCGCCGTGGGGCACTACGCAGGTCATGCTGTTGACCACGCTCAACGCCACGAGTCCCTCGTCGGCAAAAGGCTCGACATCTGGCCACAGCGCGCCGAAATGATGAGAGTCGTGGATCGCCAGCACTGCAATACCGGCGTTACGTGCCTTCTCCACCAGCAACGGCCGCGCCGCAGCCAACGCCGGTTGGGCGAAACCGCCGCAGGCATCGACCCTCACAAACGCGGGTGCCACATCCACCACGTGCGGCTCTGCCTGCCCATCGACCCAGCCGCTGGCCAGTGTCGAGACATAGCCAGGCATACGGAAAACCCCGTGGCTATGGGCCCCATCGCGCTGGGCGCTGGCACAGTTGTGCGCGAGTACCGTGGCCACGTTATCGGCGCAGCCATGTCGCTGGAAGATGTCCTGCAGCAACGCCTGCAATTGGTCGAACGGCAGGCGTACGAGGGACCCCTTGGCGGATCTGGACATCTGTAACTCCTTTTTGCGATGGATGCAGGCGATAGGCTGGTACGTTCGAGAGTTCATGATGGCGCCTGGATGTGTCAAATACCTCAGCCAATCCCGTGCTTCATTGCGTGACTGCAAAGAGCGAATGCATCGTTAAATATAATTTACCGAAAGCGTGCAATACCCTTGCACCATCAGGGCCTTATAGCCCTACCCCTCCCTGAAACCGCCATTCAAGCGCTGTCCACCCTCTTCAACTCGTTTGACATATTAAACGGCTCTGGCAAGCTATCCGACAGGTTTCGACCGGAGACGGCTACCAGCATGGCCGCCCGGCAGTGCTCGAAACCTCAGGCAGTGCCCAGGCTCCACGTGCACGCCTGCACAACAATGACAGGCTGAGCCTGTCCCAAGGTGACATATGTCCAACAGCAACATTGGCAACAAGCCTCAGACTCTGCGCAAGCCGGTCGTACTCATGACCATGGGTACCCAGGAGCGCAAGGGCCACGACTATCAGGTCATGACCCATAAATACATCACCCCGCTGGTCGACTTCGCCGAGTGCGTGCCTGTACTGGTTCCCACCTGCTGCGGCATCGATGCGCTGGAAACCTACCTGGACATGGCCGACGGTGTGTACCTGACAGGCGCAGGGAGCAACATCGATCCGGCGCTTTATGGTCAGGAAAACGAAACCCCCGGCAAGGGCCAGGACAAGCACCGCGACCTGTTCGACATCCCGCTGGTGCAACTGGCTATCGCCCGCGGCCTGCCGATCTTCGGCATCTGCCGGGGCATGCAGGAAATCAACGTGGCCCTGGGCGGTGACATCTACCAGAAGGTCTACGTCGAGCCCGGCTTCAACGACCACCGGGAGAATCCGGAAGATCCCGTCGAAGTGCAGTATCAGGCTGTCCACGGCGTGAAGATCAAGCGTGGCAGCTGGCTGAACGAGACACTCGGCAGGGACGAAATCCGCGTGAACTCCCTGCACGGCCAAGGGTTGAAGACTCTCGGCGAGGGTCTTGAGCCGATCGCTGTCGCTGAAGATGGCCTGGTGGAGGCGATTCACGCGCCGAGCCTGTCGCCATTCCTTTTTGCCGTGCAATGGCACCCGGAATGGCAAGCCGCCAGGAACCCCGACTCAATCCGCATCTTCCAGGCCTTCGGTGATGCTTGCCGTCAGCAGGTGCGCAAGACCCAGTCGATCAGGCAGAGTCAGTCTGCCTGATCCGTTGAACACCCCCCGCTCTGCGTGTATGAATGTCCATGAGCGGGCGGTGCTGACAGAGAGATACGACAACCCCTGGCAAACGCTAAAAGCCCCGCAATAGGCCACCTTGCGCCATTCACTGACGATTTACCCCCCTCCAATAACCCCTTCGATGAAAAAATCCTGCCTGGGGGACTAGTCATTCCTAAGGTTGTACGATAACTTACCTCCACCTTGGTTCTACCCACTTCTTCCAAGCGCCACAGGATGCCAACAACAATGAATCCACAAGAACTGCAATCCATCCTTTCCCACGGCCTGCTGTCGTTCCCGGTGACCGATTTCAACGCTCAGGGCGACTTCAACCCGGCTGGCTACGCCAAGCGCCTCGAGTGGCTCGCTCCGTATGGCGCCAGCGCACTCTTCGCGGCCGGTGGTACCGGTGAGTTCTTCTCCCTCGCGGCCAGTGAATACAGCCAGGTCATCAAGACGGCCGTAGACACCTGCGCAGGTTCGGTACCGATTCTGGCAGGTGTGGGTGGCTCTACCCGCCAGGCCATCGAATACGCCCAGGAAGCCGAGCGTCTGGGGGCCAAGGGCCTGCTGCTGCTGCCACACTACCTCACCGAAGCCAGCCAGGACGGCGTTGCCGCCCACGTTGAGGCAGTGTGCAAGTCGGTGAAGATCGGGGTGGTGGTGTACAACCGCAATGTCTGCCGCCTGAACGCCGACCAGCTCGAGAAACTCGCCGAACGCTGCCCGAACCTCATCGGCTACAAGGACGGCCTGGGCGACATCGAGCTGATGGTTTCGATCCGCCGCCGCCTGGGCGACCGCTTCAGCTACCTGGGTGGCCTGCCAACCGCCGAAGTGTATGCTGCCGCCTACAAGGCCCTGGGCGTGCCGGTCTACTCGTCCGCGGTGTTCAACTTCGTGCCAAAGACCGCGATGGACTTCTACCACGCCATCGCCCGTGATGACCACGCCGCCGTGGCCAAGCTGATCGACGATTTCTTCCTGCCTTACCTGGAGATCCGCAACCGCAAGGCTGGTTATGCCGTCAGCATCGTCAAGGCCGGCGCCAAGCTTGCAGGCTATGACGCGGGCCCGGTGCGCACGCCATTGACCGAGCTGACCGGCGAAGAGTACGAGATGCTCGCGGCCCTGATGGACAAGCAAGGCGCCCAGTAAGTCTGATCTGCGCGGCCTGCCCTGCCGCAAGCCGAAGCGGGAAGCCCCCGCTTCGGCATACACCTATCGCCCGCACAAAAATAACTAGTGGGAGTACGCCAGCATGCAAGCGACGAAAAAGACGCATGTGCGCTACCTGATCCTGTTGATGCTGTTTATCGTCACCACGATCAACTACGCCGACCGCGCCACCATCTCGATTGCCGGCTCCAGTCTGCAGAAAGACCTGGGGATCGATGCGGTTACCCTCGGCTACATCTTCTCCGCCTTCGGCTGGGCGTATGTGCTTGGCCAGATTCCCGGTGGCTGGCTGCTCGACCGCTTCGGCTCGAAGAAGGTCTACGCCCTCAGCATATTCACCTGGTCACTGTTCACTGTGTTGCAAGGCTTTGTCGGCTATCTGCCGATGGCCAACGCGATCATCGCCCTGTTCATGCTGCGCTTTCTGGTCGGGTTCGCCGAGGCGCCATCGTTTCCGGGCAACGCGCGCATCGTCGCGGCCTGGTTCCCAACCGCTGAACGCGGCACGGCCTCGGCCATCTTCAACTCCGCGCAATACTTCGCCACGGTACTGTTCGCACCGCTCATGGGCTGGATCGTCCACTCCTGGGGCTGGGAGCACGTGTTCGTGGTCATGGGCGCACTGGGCGTCGCTTTCTCCCTTGTCTGGCTCAAGGTGATCTACAACCCCAAGGAGCACCCGTTGATCAGTGCCGAGGAGCTCGATCATATCGAGAAGAACGGCGGCCTGGTCGACATGGACAAGCCGCGCGAAGCCGGCAACAGCGGGCCGAAATGGGGCTACATCAAGCAGCTGCTGACCAGCCGCATGATGGTCGGCATCTATCTGGGGCAGTACTGCATCAACGCGATCACCTATTTCTTCCTCACCTGGTTCCCGGTGTATCTGGTGCAGGAGCGCGGCATGTCGATTCTAAAGGCAGGTTTCATTGCCTCGCTGCCGGCAATCTGTGGCTTTATCGGTGGTGTGCTCGGAGGTGTGCTGTCGGACCACCTTCTGCGTCGTGGCCACTCGCTCACCTTCGCCCGCAAGGCGCCGATCGTGGTCGGGCTGCTGCTGTCCACCACCATGGTGATCTGCAACTATGTCGACGCAGAATGGATGGTGGTCGGCATCATGGCCCTGGCCTTCTTTGGCAAAGGCCTCGGGGCGTTGGGCTGGGCGGTGGTGTCGGACACTTCGCCCAAGCAGATCGCCGGACTGTCCGGTGGCATGTTCAACACCTTTGGCAACATCGCCTCGATCACCACGCCGATCATCATCGGCTACATCATCAGCGCCACTGGCTCATTCAAGTGGGCACTGGTGTACGTGGGCGCCAATGCGCTGGTGGCGGTGTCCAGCTACCTGGTGATCGTCGGCCCGATCAAGCGCATCCAGTTGCGCGACAGTCCCAAGGACGGCTCTGAACCTTCCGCCTCCAGCAGCGAACTGGCAGGCTCGCGCCACTGAGTGAACACTCCGGCGCCCTGCGCGGCGCCGGCTGCAGAATAAAAGCCTGAGACCTCAAAGAAGGGCCCGACCATGCAACTGATCGAAACCACCGATTCGCCCCGCTACGTTCGCCTGCATGAGCAAGACAACGTCGTGGTCGTGGTCAATGACCACGGCCTTGGCGAAGGCAGCCGCTTCGCCGATGGGCTGACTCTGGTCGAAAGCGTGCCCCAGAGCCACAAGGTCGCACTGCTCGACATCGCCAAGGATGAGCCGGTACGCCGCTATGGCCAGATCATCGGCTATGCGCTTGAAGACTTGCCACGAGGCAGTTGGGTGAAAGAAGACCAACTGGGCATGCCGGCCGCTCCCGAGCTGGACAGTCTGCCCCGCTGCGACGCCATTCCAGCTCCTCTGCCCCCGCTCGAGGGCTACACCTTCGAAGGTTACCGCAATGCCGACGGCACCGTCGGCACCCGGAATATCCTGGGCATCACCACCACGGTGCAATGCGTTACCGGCGTGCTCGACCATGCGGTCAAGCGTATCCGCGACGAGTTGCTGCCGCGATACCCGAACGTCGATGACGTGGTCGCGCTGACTCACAGCTACGGCTGCGGCGTGGCGATCAACGCGCGTGATGCCTACATCCCGATCCGCACCGTACGCAATCTGGCGCGCAACCCCAACCTGGGCGGCGAAGCGCTGGTGATCAGCCTGGGCTGTGAAAAACTCCAGGCCGGCCAGGTGATGCACGAAAACGACCCGTCCGTGGACCTTAGCGAGCCCTGGCTATACCGCCTCCAGGATGCCAGCCTGGGATTCGTCGAGATGATCGAGCAGATCATGTCGCTGGCCGATGCGCGTCTGCGCAAGCTGGACCAGCGCCGCCGCGAAACCGTGCCTGCCAGCGAGCTGATCCTGGGCATGCAGTGTGGCGGCAGCGATGCGTTTTCCGGCATCACCGCCAACCCGGCGCTGGGTTTTGCCGCCGATCTGCTGGTGCGCACAGGCGCCACGGTGATGTTCTCCGAAGTCACCGAAGTGCGCGATGCCATCTATATGCTCACCTCGCGCGCCGAAACCCCGGAAGTGGCCGACGCGCTGGTACGCGAGATGGACTGGTACGACCAGTACCTTGAACGCGGCGCCGCCGACCGCAGCGCCAACACCACGCCTGGCAACAAGAAGGGTGGGCTGTCGAACATCGTCGAAAAATCCCTCGGTTCGATCGTCAAATCCGGCAGCGGCGCGATCCAGGGCGTACTTGGCCCGGGCGAGCGGGTGAACCGAAAGGGCCTGATCTTCTGCGCCACGCCCGCCAGCGACTTCGTCTGCGGCACCTTGCAGCTGGCTGCCGGGATGAACCTGCATGTCTTCACCACTGGCCGCGGCACCCCGTATGGCCTGGCCATGGCGCCAGTGGTCAAGGTGTGTACCCGCACCGAGCTGGCCCAGCGCTGGCCGGACCTTATCGACATCGACGCCGGCCGCATCGCCACGGGCCGCGCCAGCATCGAGGAACTCGGCTGGGAGCTGTTCCACTACTACCTCGACGTTGCCAGCGGCCGCCAGCAGACCTGGGCCGAGAAGCACAAACTGCACAACGACATCATCTTGTTCAACCCCGCACCGGTGACGTGACCATTGGCGCAGCCGACCGGTGCGGGAGCGGCCCTATGGCCCCATGCCCATCTATCTAACCAAGGAGCACACCATGCCTGAGATCCTCGGCCACAACTTCATTGCAGGCCAGCGCAGCGCTGCCGGCCAGCAACGCCTGCAAAGCCTGGACGCCACGACAGGCGAGGCCCTGCCATACAGCTTTGTCCAGGCGACCGAGAGTGAAGTCGACCAGGCGGCGCAAGCGGCTGCCGCAGCCTTCGTGGAATTCCGCCAGCTGAGTCCCGCTCGTCGCGCCGACTTCCTCGACGCCATCGCCGCTGAACTGGACGAGCTGGACGATGCCTTCGTAGCCATCGTCTGCCGTGAAACCGCCCTGCCCCCTGGCCGTATCCAGGGCGAGCGCGGCCGTACCAGCGGGCAGATGCGCCTGTTCGCCCAAGTACTGCGCCGTGGCGACTTCCTTGGCGCGCGCATTGATCTGGCGCTGCCCGACCGCCAGCCACTGCCGCGCGTCGACCTGCGCCAGATGCGCATCGGCGTGGGCCCGGTCGCGGTCTTCGGTGCCAGCAATTTCCCACTCGCCTTCTCCACTGCCGGCGGCGACACCGCCGCAGCGCTGGCCGCTGGCTGCCCAGTGGTGTTCAAGGCGCACAGCGGCCACATGGCCACCGCCGACCTGGTCGGCTGCGCGATCCAGCGCGCCGCTGAGCGCACCGGCATGCCCAAGGGCGTGTTCAACATGGTGTTTGGCGGCGGCGTCGGCGAATGGCTGGTCAAGCACCCTGCAATCCAGGCGGTAGGTTTCACCGGCTCGCTCAATGGCGGCAATGCGCTGTGCAAGATGGCCGCCGAACGCCCGCAGCCAATCCCGGTGTTCGCCGAAATGTCGAGCATCAACCCGGTAATCATCCTGCCGGGCGCCCTGGCCAAGCGCGGCGAGGCCATCGCCCGTGAACTCGCAGGCTCTGTCACCCTTGGCGCTGGACAATTCTGCACCAACCCGGGCCTGGTCATCAGCCTGGAATCGCCTCGATACACCCAGCTGCTCAGCGAGCTTGGCCAGCACCTGGATCAACAGGCTGGGCAGACTTTGCTCAACGCTGGAGGCTTGCGCAGCTACAGCAAAGGCCTTGAGCACCTGCAATCCCATACCGGCATCGAGCATCTGGCCGGCCAGCCGCAGCAAGGCAACCAGGCCCGGGCGCAGCTGTTCAAGGCCGATGCCAGCTTGTTGATCAACGCAGACCCATTGTTGCAGGAAGAAGTATTCGGCCCCACTACCGTGGCCGTGGAGGTCGGCGACAATGCGCAGCTGCGGGCTGCACTGCAGGGTCTGCGCGGGCAGCTGACCGCCACCCTGATCGGCGAGCCCGAGGACCTGGAGGCCTATGCGTGGCTGGTGCCGTTGCTTGAAGAAAAGGTCGGCCGCATTCTCATCAATGGCTATCCCACCGGCGTCGAGGTCTGCGACGCCATGGTTCATGGCGGTCCGTATCCGGCCACTTCCGATGCTCGCGGCACCTCGGTCGGCAGCCTGGCGATCGACCGCTTCCTGCGCCCGGTCTGCTACCAGAACTACCCGCAGGCGCTGTTGCCTGTCGCGCTGCAGGACAGCAATCCGCTGGGCTTGAAGCGCCTGGTGAATGGGCAATGGAGTGAGGCTGCGATCGGCTAGACCCAATCCGCAACGAAAAGCCCCGCGATTGCGGGGCTTTTTTTGCCTGCGATACCGGCGCCTGGTCAGTCAGACGCCCTGCGCCTCTGCCCTTTCATGCGCCTGGCGCAACCGCTCGCGGCTATTGCTCAAGTGCAAGCGCATGGCCATCTTCGCTCCTTCGCTGTCACGCCGGGCGATGGCCTCATAGATGGCTTCGTGCTCATGGCTGAGCCGGCTGAGATAATGCGCCTGGTCGTCATGGACCAGATGCGCGGAATTGACGCGGGTCCGCGGAATGATGCTGGTGCCCAGGTGATTGATGATGTCGGCAAAGTAGTGATTGCCGCTGGCAAGCGCGATCTGCAGATGAAACTGGAAATCTGCCGAGACAGCGTCGGAGGCGTGGGCCGCCCCTTCGTTCAGTTCATCCAGCGCCTTGCGCATGCCCAGCAGCTGCTCGCTGGAGTGTCGCTCGGCGGCAAGGCCGGCCGATTCGATCTCGAGCGCGATGCGCAACTCCAGCACCGCCAGCACTTCACGCAGGGTGACGATGGTTGCCGGATCAATACGGAAGCCGCCCGTGGATGGCGTGTCGAGCACGAAGGTGCCAATGCCATGCCGTGTTTCAACCTGGCCCGCCGCCTGTAGGCGGGAGATCGCCTCGCGCACTACCGTGCGGCTGACCCCTTCCTCGACCATGATCTGGGATTCGGTCGGCAGCTTGTCGCCACGCTTGAGATCGCCGCTGCGAATCCGCTCGGTCAGCACTGCGACCAATTCCTGGGCCAGGCTGCGCGGCTTGCGGCGAGCCCGTGGTTGTACCTGCTGCTCTGTCATGCCCTGCACATTCGTGGTTGAAAGCCAGCGGCTATCATAGCTCAAAACGGTTGTACGATCACCTGATTCGGTGACGGCAATTTACTGGCCCCCAACCTTCTCAAAAGACCGCAAACTTCGTTTACCTTCAAAAGCTTAGGACAGCAACATGCGGGCAATTCTAGTAACGGCGGGTTGCATACTGGCCTCCGTCGCCATCGGCGCCCAGGCCAAGGCCTTGAGCAAGAACGATCGCTACGCGTGCACGTGGGGCTCGGAGATTGCCGCCGGTGCACAGCAGGCAAAATTGTCAGGCGTTACCTTGTACGCCGCTCGCAAGCGGCTTCAGGCGCGAAAGTTCCCCAAGCCTTGGATGCGCATGACGGCGCTTGGGATTACCGAGCAGACCTACAACAGCCGCTCGCGTCTGAAGCCTGCAGCCATCCAGCAGACATACCAGGAACAGTGCATGCAACATGCCGTTTCTAGAAGATAAAACTGATATATATCAATGGATTAAGACATACAACTGATCCATTCTCTATATCAGCTTCCCTCTCGGTCGTTTCTGCGGCCACAGCCAGTGACCGCAGGTGCAGCCAATAGCCCTTCAGCAGCCACTGAGCACCGGAGGGCGCCGCTCACCGGCGAAGAACATCGGCCGCAGACGTACGCCGATCAGGTTGCCCGCATAGGCAGCCACCAGCCACAGCCAGCCATGAATGCTGCCCGAGGCGATGCCGCTGAAATAGGCACCAATATTACAGCCGTACGCCAGGCGCGAGCCGTAGCCAAGCAGCAGCCCACCGATCACCGCAGCCACCAGGGAGCGCAGCGGGATGTTCAGGTTTGGCGCGAACCGTCCGGCCATGCCCGCAGCAAGCAGGGCCCCCAGGACGATGCCGAGGTCCATGACCGTGGTGATATCCCTCCACAATGGCTCGGCCAAGGCCTTGGCATTGGCCGGAGCCTGCCAGAATGCCCAGGCGCCCACATCCACACCTAGCCCTGCCAAGGTCTTGGCACCCCACAGGGCGAAGGCCGAGGTGATGCCCCAGGGACGGCCTGCCAGAGCCAGAGTTGCGTAGTTGAGCAGTGCCAGGGCGATGGCGCCCCACAGCAAGGGCCACGGTCCCCGCACGAACCGCCCAAGGCCCTTGTGCGCGCTGCGTGCAGGCGCTTGCAGCTGGCCGTGGCGACGCCTCTCCAGGGCCACGGTCAGCCACGCGATCAGACCAAAGACGGCCAGGCTTGCCAGCAGCGCCGGCATGACGCCGAATGCCTGGACAATAGAGGTAGCGGGAAACGCCGGCAGCGCGAACCACCACTGCGCATGATGCGTCGCGGTAACCGAACCGATGATGAAGAACAACAGCGTCACCAGCATGCGCGCGTTGCCGCCGCCGACGGTAAACAGCGTGCCCGAAGCGCAACCGCCGCCCAGTTGCATGCCGATGCCGAAGATGAATGCGCCGAAAACCACCGAGACGCCTGCGGGGGCCACCAGTCCCGTCACCGGCTGGCCCAACAGGCTACCCGCTGACAAGGCAGGGAAAAACAGCACGACCGCAAGCGCCAGCATCACCATCTGCGCCCGCAGGCCGGCGCCACGGCGTTCAGTGATGAACACCCGCCAGGCTGAGGTGAAACCGAAGGCGGCGTGGTACAGCGTAAGTCCCAGTGCAGCGCCGACGATCAGCAGCAACACCTGGCGTGAGCCTGCGTTGATGTTCAGGAACCATGCACCGGCCAGCAGGAGTACAAGGGCGGACAGCGGCGCGCCGAAGCGACGCGGTTCGGATGTAGCAGTAGCGGAAAGACCCATCTAAATACTCGGACATGTTGAAACGGGGCGCGAGTATAACGCCGTAGTTCCCGCTAACCTACCCCCTGGCGCAGTTGGCCAGTCATGCGCCGGCTCCGAGCACAGACAGAGCTGAGCTGCGCCTTATATCCATTCATAAAGTAAATACCGAGTATTTCAACATTTAATTTGTAGATGCTGCCCCCTGTTGGATATCGTGTTCCCATCCCCCCCGCCACACCAACCGGTGCGGCCACGGCACGGGGAATAACAACAAGTCGAGACCGTCCATGTCGAATGCTTCCTACTTCGCCCCTCACGGTGGGCACCCAGCTCAGACCGAGCTACTGACAGACCGTGCCATGTTCACCGAAGCCTATGCCATCATCCCCAAAGGCGTAATGCGTGACATCGTCACCAGCCACTTGCCGTTCTGGGACAAGATGCGCATGTGGGTCATCGCCCGTCCGTTGACCGGTTTTGCCGAAACCTTCTCGCAATACATCGTCGAACTCGCCCCTGAAGGCGGCAGCGAGCGTCCAGAGCTCGATCCGAATGCCGAAGCGGTGCTGTTCGTGGTCGAAGGTGAAGTCGACATCACCTTGCAAGGCAAGCATCACACCCTGGCCCCGGGCGGCTATGCCTTCATTCCACCGGGCGCCGACTGGAGCCTGCGCAACAACAGCAAGGCCAATGTCACTTTCCACTGGCTGCGCAAGCATTACCAGAAGGTCGAGGGTCTGGACCTGCCGGAAGCCTTCGTCACCAACGAGAAAGACGTCGAACCATTGCCGATGCCAGGCACCGAAGGCCGCTGGGTTACCACCCGCTTCGTCGACATGGCTGACATGCGCCACGATATGCACGTCAACATCGTCACGTTCCAGCCGGGCGGCGTGATTCCTTTCGCTGAAACACACGTCATGGAGCACGGGCTCTACGTGCTTGAAGGCAAGGCGGTCTACCGCTTGAACCAGGACTGGGTCGAAGTCGAGGCCGGTGACTTCATGTGGCTGCGGGCCTTCTGCCCTCAAGCCTGCTATGCCGGCGGCCCTGGCCCGTTCCGCTACTTGCTGTACAAGGACGTCAACCGCCATGTCCACCTGACCCTCAACCCCAATCGGTGAGCCGGGTCAAGCACTGAAAAGCCCGCCTTCAAGGCGGGCTTTTTCATGCTCGGACAGTCAATTGCCGATCTCCCCGCAAAAAACTTGAACATCCGTCGCAGAGCGCTTTCGAATCTGGGTATAACATTCGAACTAGAGGAGCTCGCGTCATGAACCTGTTCCCGCCCCGCTCCGTCCGGGTCCTGATCGGCTCAGGGACTCTGTCATGAAGATGCCTTGCCGAGCCCCTAGTGCCTGCCTGCATCTGGATTTTTTGCGCGACACCCTGTTCGGTCCCGTTGCCCAGAGCGTGGAGTGCCATGTACAACTCGCCGCGCTCAATCTGCAAGGGCGCCCTGCCCTGCAATTGCTGATCGATCCACCCTTGCCGGCAAAGCTCGAGCGCTCCCACAGCCTTGCGTTCGACTGGGAGGGTCGTCACTACCATGGGATCGTGCGTCATCATTACCGCTACGGTGACGGCGGGCTGAAGTTACTCGTGGAACTTCAATAGACAATGCACCCGGCCAACAGAAGTTGACCGGGTGGCGGTCGATTCAGGCAGTCGCTCTGGCCACGCTGCGAAGGCTGCGGCGCTGCTCGGTGCGCAATTGCGCCACCAGGTCAGCGAGGTCGCGACAGCTTTTTAGGCTGTCCAACGGAATTCCGGTGACGGTCAGGCAATCATTCAGACTCTGGCCCTGCCCGAGGCGAATGGTCAGGCATTCACCATCGGGACAGGACACCTCGCAGCGATCGGGCAGGCAGGCCTGCTCGATGATCTGACGCATTTCAAGCATTGAAACACCAATCAACGACATGGTACGGCCCTCCTGCAAGGATGATCACATGTAGTCAGTACGCTCTCTGGCGGTCAGGTGCCAATTGAAAATGGGCATGCTCACGCCGGCTTCGATTTGCAGCGGCAATCGCCCAGACACTGCACCAAAGTGCACCTTAGTGGAAGATCATCATAGGCTGCACAGAGTTCGGCTGGTGGTTTTCTTCATGCGACAGGCGGTTCCGAGCCGAACTAGGAAAAAGATGATTCGACAAAAAGCAGAGGGTACAGCGATATCACCAGCAGGGTCGCCATCAGCAGATTGAACAGCATCAACCAGCGCGGGTTCTGCAGGACATTGCGCAAGGCGCTGCCAAACATTACCCAGACGCCCACACTGGGCAGGTTGACCAGCGCGAAGACTGCCGCGATGACGATCACATTGACCACGTACCCCTGGGCCGGGGTGTAGGTGGTAATGGCGCCTACCGCCATGACCCAAGCCTTGGGATTGACCCACTGGAACGCCGCAGCGCCCCAGAAGCCCATAGGCTTGTGCGCACCTGGCCCCGATGCACCGAGTGGACCGGACGTGGCGATTTTCCACGCCAGGTACAACAGGTATGCAGCGCCGGTGTAGCGCAGGATGCTGTAGAGCATCGGCCAGGCCTTGAACACCTCGCCCAGGCCAAGGCCGACCGCCAGCACCATGACCATGAAGCCGATACTGATGCCCAGTGCATGGGGTATCGAGCGACGCACCCCGAAGTTGACCCCGGAGGCCAGGAGCATCGTGTTGTTGGGGCCCGGCGTGATCGATGAAACGAAGGCGAAAAGCACGAAGGCGGTGAACAAGTCGAGGGAGCTGAGCATGGCAGGCATCTGTCGGCGTTAGGAGTAGGTTCACAGTAGCCGAGATGATGATGCCAGGACCCGTACAGTTGGTCTCCATTGTCGCAATACACTTTACTGTACTTTCCAACCCCCTCCGTGATGCACTTCGCCAAGGGAAGAGGAAATTTCCTACAGCGTCTGCGGAAACGTCCTATATAAAATCAAAGGCTGTGAAAACCATGATCCTGCCGTCTGCAACCGGACCATCCCCGAGAGGCCTCGCTCATGCATTCGGTAAACTGCCCGACCACGCAGCTCAAGTACAACCTCTTCCAGCTCCTCAAGCATGAAGTGAGCAACCCCGACGACGATCCCCACTGGAGCGGCGTGATGTTTTTCTGCGCCACCGACGAGCACACACGCACGCTGATCGAGCAGATCGAGATCCTGGCCAGCGAGGCGTTCTTCGACCCCCGTGGGCGTGCGATCCACCACCGCCTTCGGGCGGCGGCCGTTGAAGGTATCCGGGTGCGGCAGGTCAAGAATGCGTCGCCGGAAGAAACCGTGATCCGCATCACCCTGCCCGAACGGGGGTACATCACGGTAAGCGCGTTACGGCTTTAGCGTGCAAGCCCAGACCGGACCCCTGATCCACAATCCGCCCTCCCTGGGCACCCGCTACCAGGCGCGCCCTGTAGCCGCCGGGACTTTGCCCCGTCCATTTCCTGAAGGCCCGGTGAAAAGCGCTGGATTCCTGGAAACCCGTCAGCTCGGCGATTTCGGCGATGCTCAGCGTGTCATCGCGTAGACAGTCAAAGGCCATGGCGCGGCGTACCTCATCCTTGATCTGCCGGAACGAACGACCTTCGCGCACCAGTTGGCGGCGGAAAGTACTGGCGCTGATCCTCTCTTGCGCGGCCATCTCGGTCAGGGTCGGCCACTGCCCGAGACTGCGCGCGCGCAGATGCCGGTATACCCTGGCAGCCAGGCCATGCTGGTGGCGGAAGCGGATCACCAGCCACTGGGGTGCGCTGCGCAGGAAGGTCTTGAGTGCTGCCAGGTCCTGCACCACGGGAAGACGCAGGTACTGCGCATCGAACTCGACTTCGCTGCGCCCCGTGCCCAGCTGCAGGTCAGCCCCCCACATCAGCGGATCATCCTCCTGCGTGGGACGGGCGATGGCCAGCTCGGTACGGTCGATGGCAATACGTTGACCCGCCAGCCAGCACAGCAGGCTGATCACCAGGACCAGGAAGGTTTCCTCGGCGTAGACGCGGGTCAGCGGATCCTCGATGTCTGATTGCAGGCTGATCACGGCGCGTCCCCCGCGCACGGTGAGGGTGCCGCGTACATCACGCAGAAACAGCGCGAAATTGTTCAGGCATTGGCGCAGTGCCTTCTCCAGGTTTGGCTCCTGGATCAGGCTGCGGCAGATAAGTGCGAAGCTACCTTGGGGCATACCGTGGCGATCGAGCCCAAAGAACTCGTCACCCAGGGCCTGGATCACTTCCAGCCAGATTCTGGCAAACGCAGTAGCCGGGACCCGTGCCTGGGGCTGTTCGAGGACCTGTGGATCGACGCCCGCTGCAGACAACAGCGCATCGCGCCGCTGCGGCTGGTCGCGCAGGGCGTGGAGCATGGCATGGAGGAAGTACACGGCGACCGAGTCGCTATCGCGCATGGCGGTTTCGCTGCCTGTGTCGAGTGGCAAAAAATGCCAGGGTGGCTGAACAGTTACGGCATAGGCCGTGCCTTGCTGATTGCCTAGACTCGGTCTACCCCGCGGGTGCTGGCATTGTCGCAGAGCCTGGCCCGGGCCCGCCACGTTTTCACTCATCGGAGCGTTCATGAGCAGTACGCAGATCTATGTCCTCAGTGCCGTACGTTCGGCGATCGGCAGCTTCGGGGGCTCACTCAAGGACCTGCCCTTGAGCGACCTGGCCACTACCGTCAGCCGTGCCGCACTGTACCGTTCAGGTCTCGCGCCGGAGCAGATTGGCCATGTGGTGATGGGCAACGTCATCCCCACCGAACCGCGTGATGCTTACCTGGGCCGGGTAGCCGCCATGAACGCCGGGATCCCCAAGGAGACGCCCGCGTTCAACGTCAACCGCCTGTGCGGATCGGGCCTACAGGCTATCGTATCAGCAGCCCAGAGCCTGATGCTCGGGGATACGCAGGCGGCATTGGCAGCGGGCGCCGAGTCGATGAGCCGCAGTCCCTTCCTGCTGGCGCAGGCACGCTGGGGCATGCGCATGGGCGACATGCAGGCGGTGGACTACATGCTTGGCATCCTCAAGGACCCGTTCGAGCACTTCCACATGGGCGTTACCGCCGAAAATGTCGCCACTGCCCATGGCATCACCCGGCAGATGCAAGACGACCTGGCACTCACCAGCCATCGCCGCGCGGCGCGAGCCATGGCCGAGGGCCGCTTCGCAGGGCAGATCGTCCCGATCGAGCTGAAGACGCGCAAAGGTGTCGTTCAGTTCAGCGCGGATGAGCACGTGCGCGCCGACGTCAGCGCCGAGCAACTGGCCGGCATGAAACCTGTGTTCAAGCAGGACGGCAGCGTCACCGCCGGCAACGCCAGCGGGCTGAACGATGGTGCGGCAGGGCTGGTGCTGGCCACCGGCGATCTGGTGCACCGGCACGGGCTCAAGCCGCTGGCACGCCTGGTGACCTATGCTCACGCGGGCCTGGAGCCCCACCTGATGGGGCTCGGGCCGATCCCGGCGACGCGCATGGCGCTCCAGAAGGCCGGGCTCACGGTCGAGGATCTGGACGTGATCGAGTCCAACGAGGCATTCGCGGCACAGGCCTGCGCCGTGGCCCGCGCCCTTGACTTCGATCCGCAGAAGGTCAACCCCAACGGCTCGGGCGTTTCCCTGGGCCACCCGGTCGGCGCTACCGGTGCAATCATCGCGACAAAAGCCATTCATGAACTACACCGTACCCAGGGCCGCTATGCCCTGGCCACCATGTGCATCGGCGGCGGCCAAGGGATTGCCGTCATCTTCGAACGCACCTGAAAGGAACCCGCACAGATGAACATCGAACAGATTGCCGTGATCGGCGCCGGTACCATGGGCAACGGCATTGCCCAGGTATGCGCCATAGCGGGCTACCAGGTGACCCTGATCGACGTCACCGACACCGCGCTGCAGCGTGGCCTGGCCACCTTGGGCAACAACCTCGAGCGCCAGGTCAACAAACAGACCCTATCCCGCGAACAGGCCGATGCCGCGCTGACGCGTATCCGCACCAGCACCGATTACGCAGACCTGAGCTCGGTGCAGCTGGTAATCGAAGCCGCTACCGAAAACCTGGCGCTCAAGCAGCGCATCCTCCAGCAGGTTGCGGCCAACGTCGCCGGCGACTGCCTGATCGCCACCAATACCTCGTCGCTGTCGGTCACTCAACTGGCGGCGGCCATCGAGCATCCCGAGCGGTTTATCGGCGTGCATTTCTTCAACCCGGTGCCGATGATGGCCCTGGTCGAAGTCATCCGGGGCCTGCAGACCAGCGACACCACCTACGCGCAGGCCCTGCTGGTGACCGAAAAAGTCGGCAAGACGCCGATCAGCTCGGGCAACCGCCCGGGGTTCGTGGTCAATCGCATCCTGGTCCCGATGATCAACGAGGCGATTTTCGTTCGCCAGGAAGGCTTGGCCAGCGCGCAAGACATCGACACCGGCATGCGCCTGGGCTGCAATCAACCGATCGGCCCGCTGGCCTTGGCTGATCTGATCGGGCTGGACACGCTGCTGGCGATCATGGAAGCCTTCCATGAGGGCTTCAACGACAGCAAGTACCGGCCGGCCCCGCTGCTCAAGGAAATGGTCGCCGCGGGCTATCTGGGCCGCAAGAGTGGCCGTGGATTCTTTACCTACTGAGGAGTATCGCCATGACGTTGAACGCCGCTTTGCGCTATGCAAGCTTCGATGATCGGCGTGACAAGGCCATGGCGCTGTTCGCCGAGAAGGGCTTCGGTCAGGTCAGCATGCGCGAGCTGGCAAGCCACCTCGGGCTGGCCGCAGGTTCTCTGTACCATCATTTTCCCAGCAAGCAGGCTCTGCTCTACGACCTGATCGAGGAACTCTTCGAGGAGCTCGAGGCTACGCTTGAGCAGGGACGGCGCGCCGTCGCGCGGGGTCAACCTGCCCTGCCCCCTCTGATTGCCGCACATTGGGCGCTGCATGCCGAACGGCCGCTGCAGTTTCGCCTGGCCGACCGCGACCTGTGCTGCCTGGGCGAGCACCAGCAGCAACGCCTCGCGGGCCTGCGCAAGGCATATGAGACTGAGTTATTGAAACTGATTGCGCCCGGCGCCCGGGTGTCAGGAGAGACCCTGGCCGCCACCGCCCACGTCGTCGCCACCCTGCTCAACGGCTTGCCGGGCTGGTTGCAGGCACGCGATCTACCCCAGGATCATGGCCTGGCGTTGATGGAAAGCTTGTTGCTTGGCGGCGTGGAGCGCACATTGCGCGCCGACGGATCGACCCGGCACGCCTGAGCGCTCAGCGCAGCAATTCCTGGATCTTGTCATGCAGGGTCTCGAGGTCGAAGGGCTTGGCCAGGATCGGCGCCTGGCGGGCGATCGGGCTTCCGGACTCGAGAATCTCCGCGGGATAACCGCTGATGAAGATCACCTTCAGGTCTGGACGCAGCTTGACCGCGGGCTCGGCGATTTCTACGCCAGAGATGCCGCCTGGAAGCCGGAAGTCGGTCACCATCAGGTCCAGGTGCGGCTTGCGAGCCAGTATATCGAACGCCTGTTCGCCGTCTTCGGCCACCAGCACGTGGTAGCCCTCGCCTGAGAGATAATCCTTGAGGATCATCCGGATAGCGGGCTCGTCTTCGACGACCAGTACAACATCTTGCGCATCTTCACTCATGCCAACGCCTTGAATATCAATAGGATGGCCATACGACCCCGGGCTCACGCAGAGGTTGCCTGCTCCCGACCACTTTCTTGCAGCACCTCGGTCATGGGCAGGTGGATACTGAAGGTCGAACCTTTGCCCTCTTCACTTTCGACGCGGATTTCGCCGTTGTGCGCCAAGACGATCTGCTCCGAGATATACAGCCCAAGCCCAAGCCCTGCGCTCACCTGATGCGCCGCCACTCGCTCGAATTGCTGGAAGATCCGCTGCTGATTGTGCGCGCTGATGCCGATGCCCCGGTCCTGCACCTGCACACAGGCCATACCGGCCTGCGCGAACACCCGCACCTTGACCGGCTGGCTCTGGCCGTAGCGCAAGGCATTGCTGAGCAAGTTGGCAATGACCTGCTCGATGCGGAACTCGTCCCACTCACCGTGCAGCGCCTCGCAACGTTCGAGCTCGATCACCGAGGCCGAAGCGGCTGCCTGATTCGCGAAGTTCTCCACCAGGCCTTGGACCAGCGGGCCCAGATCGAATCGCTTGGGCCGGATCGACAGCTTGCCGGTACGAATGCGCGATACATCGAGCATGTCTTCGATGAGCCGGATGAGACTGTTGATCTGGCGCTCGTCACGCTCGACCATCGCGCGCATCTTGTCGAGGGTAAAGGCTTCGGCGTTATCGCGCGCCAGGTGCATCTTGCGCAACTGGGTTTCAAGGATCAGGCCATTGAGCGGTGTGCGCACTTCGTGCGAGACAATCGACATGAAGTCATCGCGCATGCGCACGGCATGCTCAAGCTCGCTGCGTGCCACCTGCAACTGCCCCAGCAACTGCTCCTGCTCCTGGCGGCTGCGCTCCAGGGCTTCAAGCTGCTGGCCGAGCGTCTTGCGCTGGCGGTACAGGTCGACAAATACCGAGACCTTGCTCTTGACCGCATGGTTGTCCAAGGGTTTGTGGAGAAAGTCTACCGCGCCGCTCTCGTAGCCCTTGAAGGCATAGTTCAGTTCGCGGCCCGCAGCACTGACAAATACGATCGGAATGTTCTTGGTCTTCTCGGTACCGCGCATCAGCTCGGCAAGCTCGAAGCCGTTCATGCCAGGCATCTGCACGTCGAGAATGGCCAGCGCGAACTCGTGCTCGAGCAGCAGGGACAACGCCGCCTCGGCGCAGTTGGCCTTGTGCACTTCACGGTCGGCCCCCTGGATCAGCGCTTCAAGCGCCAGCAGGTTTTCCGGCAGGTCATCGACGATCAGCAGCTTGGCTGGGATAGGGCTTAGCATTCACTGGGTTCCAAGGTGGCGAGCAATTGCCCGATACCGCTCAGAGAAAGTATATGGTCTGGCTGGTGCAAGGCCAGTGCGGCCTCGGGCATCAGTGCGACCTGTGCTTCGCGGGGATCCTGGACCACGGTCCGGCCTCCGCTTTGTTTGATATAGGCAAGGCCGCGGGCGCCATCTTCGTTGGCACCCGTCAGCAGTACACCCAGGAGTTCGCGCCCAAAGGCGTCAGCCGCCGATTCGAACAGGAAATCGATCGCCGGGCGAGAAAAATGCACGGGGTCTTCCTGGCTAAGGGACAGCCGCCCATCGAGTTCTACCGACAGATGGTAGCCCGGGCCTGCGACATAGATCGTACCGGGGGCGATACGTTCCTTGTCCCGGCCCTGCACTACCGGGCGCAGCAACTTGCGCTGCATCACCTCGGCCAGTTGACTGTCACGGTCCTCAGGCAGGTGCAGCACGCATACGACAGGTATCGCGTAGCCGGGCGGCAACGCCCCCAGCACCGTGAACAGCGCCGCCACGCCGCCGGCGGACGCGCCGATCACCACCGCCCTGGTCCTGCTCATGACTTGCGGTAGATCCGTTCGGGTTTGACCAACGGCTCGAACCGCTCGGCATAGTTCGAGAAATCCAGCGTTTCCTTGCTGCCCAGGACCAGAAAGCCGCGATGGCACAGGGATTCGTGGAACAGGCCGAATGCCCGGTCCTGCAAGTCCTTGTTGAAGTAGATCAGCACATTGCGACAGGAGATCAACTGGGTTTCGGAGAACACACTGTCGGTCGCCAGGCTATGGTCGGCGAACGTCACGTTTTCGCGCAGGCTGCTGTCCATGATCGCGTTGCCGTAGGCTGCCGTGTAGTACTCGGCGAAGTCCCGGCGCCCTCCGGCCATGCGGTAGTTTTCGGCGTAGGCCTGCATGTCCTGCATCGAGTAGATACCCTGCTTGGCTTTCTCCAGCGAGCGCGGATTGATGTCGGTGGCATAGATGATAGTGCGGTCGAGCAGGCCTTCTTCACGCAGGAGAATAGCCATCGAGTACACCTCTTCACCCGTACTGCAGCCTGCGATCCACACCTTGACCGACGGCCAGGTGCGCAGCAGTGGCACCACTTCCTGGCGCACTGCCAGGAAGTGGCCGGGGTCGCGGAACATCTCGCTTACCGGGATCGTCAGGTACTGCAGCAGTTGCATGAACATGCCTGGATCGTGCAGCACCCGCTCCTGCAGGGCCGATACCGTCCGGCACTCGAGCTGGCGCAATGCATGGTGAACCCGGCGCTTTATCGAAGCACCGGAATAATCACGGAAATCGTAGCTGTACTTGAGATAGATCGCCTCGATCAACAGCCGGATCTCGATATCGATATTGGGTTGGCTAGTCAAATTCGCTCCAGTTGCGGCAGCCATACACGGATCAGCGAGAACAGGCGGTCCAGGTCGATCGGCTTGGCGAGGTAGTCATTGGCCCCGGCTTGCAGGCAGCGCTGCTGGTCATCCTTCATGGCCTTGGCAGTCACGGCGATGATCGGCAGCTTGCGCCAGCGCGGCTGCTCGCGGATCAGGCGCGTGGCCTCGTAGCCGTCCATTTCCGGCATCATCACGTCCATCAGCACCAGGTCGATGTCCTCGTGCTGCTCCAGCCGCTCGATGGCCTCGCGTCCATTGCGGCCGATCTCCACCAGTGCGCCCTTGTGCTCCAGGGCACTGGTCAGGGCAAAGATGTTGCGCACATCATCGTCGACCAGCAGAATCTTGCGCCCTTCGAAGACCTTGTCGCGGCTGCGTGCGGTCTTGAGCATGCGCTGGCGTTCATGCGACAGCTGCGACTCGACCTTGTGCAGGAACAGCGTGACCTCGTCGAGCAGGCGCTCCGGCGAACGGGCGCCCTTGATGATGATCGAACGCGAGTACTTGAGCAGGTCGGCCTCTTCATCACGGGTCAGGTTGCGCCCGGTGTAGACGATGACCGGCGGGAACGCGCGGATGTCCTCGGAGGTCATGCGCTTGAGCAGCTCGTTGCCGAGCATGTCAGGCAGCTTGAGGTCGATGATCATGCAGTCGTAGATGTTCTCGCGCAGCAGGTCCAAGGCTTCCTGGGCCATCGCTACCGCAGTGATCTCGATGTCTTCGTCACCAATCAGGAGCGCGATGCTCTCACGCTGAAGATCGTCATCCTCCACCAACAGGATGTGCTTGAGCTTCTGGGTCAACTTGGCTTCGAGGCGTGCGAACACCTGCTTGAGCTCGTCGCGGCTGGTTGGCTTGACCGCGTAGCCCACGGCGCCCATGTGCATGGCCGCCTCGACCCGGTCCTCGACCGAGATGATGTGTACCGGGATATGGCGGGTGGTGGCCTGCTCCTTGACGCGCTGCAGCACGGTCAACCCTGAATGGTCGGGCAGGCGCATGTCCAGCAGGATGGCGTCAGGGACATGACGGGTGGCGAGCTGGAAGCCTTCGTCGGCGGCCTGGGCCACGAGGCAGCTGTAGCCGAGTTCGTGGGCCAGGTCATACAGAATGCGCGCGAAGTTGGGCTCGTCCTCGATCACCAGGATGCAGCGGTTGCCGAATGGCGCCTTGTCCCGGTCATCCTGGAAGCTCGGCACCGCCCGTGGCAGCGGTGCCGGGGCGGTCGGCAGCAGCGGCGCCGGCAGCTCGAGGACCGGGCGCTTGGGCGCCACGGGCTCCAGTTGCTCGGCAGGCGCCTCATAGCGCTCGGGCAATACCAGGCTGAACACGCTGCCTTGCCCTGGAGTGCTCTGGACGCTGATATGGCCGCCAAGCAGACGTGCCAGGTCGCGGGAGATCGACAGGCCCAGTCCGGTACCGCCAAAACGGCGGTTGCTGGTGCCATCGGCCTGGTGGAACGCCTCGAAAATCACCTGCTGCTGGTCAGCGGCAATGCCGATCCCACTGTCACGCACGGTGAAGACGATGCCGGCGTCCGCCTGGTGGCTGATCTGCAGGCTGACCTGGCCACGGTCGGTGAACTTGACAGCATTGGACAGCAGGTTCTTGAGAATCTGCTCCAGACGCTGGCGGTCGGTGAACAGCGAGGGCGGCATGGGCTGGTGCAGCTCTACCCTGAACTCCAGGCCCTTGTGATTCGCCAAAGGCTCGAACATGCCCTTCAGGCCCTCGACCAGACGCGCCAGAGGCGTGGTCTCGGGGCGCATTTCGAGCTTGCCGGCCTCGACCTTGGCGATATCGAGGATATCGTTGATCAGGTTGAGCAGGTCGTTGCCGGCCGAGTAGATCGATTCGGCGAACTTGACCTGGTCATCACTGAGGTTGCCCTGGCCATTCTCGGACAGCAGCTTGGCGAGAATCAGCGAGCTGTTGAGCGGCGTGCGCAACTCATGCGACATGTTGGCGAGGAACTCGGACTTGTACTTGCTGGAGCGTTCGAGGTCCTCGGAGCGGGCCTGCAACTCGAGCTGGGCCTTGTTGAGCTCGCTGTTCTTGCGGTCAAGGGCGTCCGTGCGGTCACTCAGTTGCTCATTGGTCTGTTCGAGTTCTGCCTGCTGGGTCTCGAGATGCGCCTGGGACTCCTTGAGTACTCGCGACTGCTCTTCGAGCTCTTCGTTGGCGGTCTTGAGCTCTTCCTGTTGCACTTGCAGCTCCTCGTTGAGCTGCTGGGTTTCGGCCAGCACTTCCTGAAGGCGCTGGCGATAGCGCGCGCTTTCGATGGACATGCCCAGGTTTTCTGTGACGCGCTCAAGCAGCTCCCCATCGCGGTCGTCGAGTGGACGCAGGAACCCCAGTTCCAGCACACCGTTGACCTGCCCGTCATCGCGCGACGGCATCAGCAGTGCTCCTCGCGGCAGCCCGGAACCCAGACCGGTGCTGAAGGCGAAGTAGTCTTCGGGCAAGTGCTCAAGGCGCAGCAGGCGGTTCTGCTTCATGGCCTCGGCCAGCAGTCCTTCCTGGCTACCCACCTGGTCACGGGCCTGGGCATCGGCATCAAGGCCATAAGTGGCAACCCGCTGCAGGTGTCCATGTGCGTCACGCACATACAACGCCCCCACGACGCTGCCCAGATACCCCGCGAAAAAGCGCAGGATGTTTTGCCCGAGCATCGGCAGCGTCAACTGCCCCAGTACCTGCTCGGCCAGCTGGGTCTGCCCGTTGCGCAGCCAGGCCTGGTATTCCAGCCGCTCGGCCGCGCGTTGCTGGGCTTCGAGATTCTCCATGTAGCTGGCGGACAGGAGCATCAGGTCGCGTCGGCCGCGATAGGCGAGCAAGGCGCTCAGCGCGATGACCAGCAGCACGAATGAAGAGATCAGGAGGATGGTATTGCTGCGTACTTTCTCGTTGCGCGCCATGCGCAGTTGCTGCTCCGTGGCAACGAAACCATCGAACTCCTGGCGGATTTCATCGGTGAGCCGCTTGCCACGGCCGTTGCGGATCGGCGCCTCGGCGTCGCCTCCGGCTCGCCGCAGCGCGATCATGTCGCTGCCAAAGTTGTTCCACTCGCGCTGCAGGGCGGTCAGGCGGTCGATACGGTCGACCTGCTGAGGGTTGTCCTCGACCAGCTCGCGAAGCCCCTGCAGGCCACTGAATACACGCGGCTTTGCAATTTCATAGGGATCGAGAAACCGCTCGTCACCGGTCAACAGGAACCCGCGCATGCCGGTTTCCATGTCGATGGTCAGCTTGACCGCCTCATTGGCGTTGCCGATCACCCGGTCGGTATGTTCGACCCACTGCATGGCGGAGAGCAGGTAGTTGATCACCGCGATGAAAGCGATGGCACTGAGCAGGCCCACTCCCAACGGAAGGCCAATGTTGCGGCTCAGCAGCCGGCGAAAGCTTTGCTGATCCAGGGAAGCTGCTTGAATCATCTGAAAACGCCCGAACAAAATGGTCCATCGAAGCAATGTGGTGGATTCTTCGCAGTCTCACGGTCGATTCTGCTGCACCACTTTGAGGTTTTACGCGAGTCTACCTGCCTTTATCCCTGAGGCAGAGCGCTTAGCCAGTATTTGAATAGGGTTCGGCGCAATCGTTCCATCGGGATCCGCAGATCGCTATCCTGTAGGTGGGCGGCAGGGAACTTTCATCCGGTGTTTGCCCACAGAGTAGAGATCAATCCCTGAACAGGACCCGAAACATGCACCTTCTGGTAGTCGAAGACGACGACATCGTTCGTATGCTGATGGTCGAAGTGCTCGACGAATTGGGCCACACGGCCAGCGAAGCGGCGGATGCTGGCGCCGCACTGGAGATCCTCAAGGACTCGTCCATCACACTGGACTTGATGATGACCGACGTGGGGCTTCCCGATATGCCCGGCGACCAGCTCGCGGCCGAGGCACGCCTGCTGCGCCCGCAGTTGCCTATCCTGTTTGCCAGTGGCTATGCCGAGAGCGTCAATGTGTCCAAAGGCATGTACTCGATCGGTAAGCCGTTCAGCATCGATCAGTTGCGTGACAAGGTGGAAAGCATTCTCGACAAGCATCGGGCGTAACTACACCTGCCGTCGCAGCAGGTAGGTATCCATGATCCAACCCTTGCGCTCGCGGGCCGTCTTGCGCAGTTCAAGAATCTGATTCCTGACAGCGTGAAGAGGCCCGGCGACCAGGATCTCGTCCTGCGTGCCAAGGTAGGCGCCCCAGTAGATCATCAGATCGGGATCCTCAAGACGGGCAAAGGCGCACTGCCCGTCCAGCATCACCACCACATTGTCGATCCGTGACTGCTCGGACAGCTGACGGCCGGGAAGCACGGTCAGCGGCTCGCCAATACGGTTGAGCGCGATCTGATGCCGTGCCGCAAGGGCCTGAACGCTGCTGATGCCGGGAATCACTTCAAGACTCAAGTCCAAGCCGCCCTCCCGGACCAGATCAAGAATGCGCAAGGTGCTGTCATACAGGCCAGGTTCACCCCATATCAGAAAGGCGCCTATATCCTGGGGCTGCAGTTCGTCCTGGAGCAGACGGGCATACAGGGCGGCGCGCCGACGATGCCAATCCTGCACCGAGCCGAGGTAATCACTGCCGGCAGCGTCGCGCTGGGGATCCTCGACCTGTACCAGACGGTACCTCTGCGCCACGACATAACGCTCGAGAATAGACTTGCGCAGGTCAATCAGCTCGTCTTTATCCACGCCTTTGTCGAGCAGAAAGAATACCGTCGCACGCTGGAGTGCATCCACCGCCTGATAGGTGATCTGACGAGGATCGCCTGGTCCTATGCCAATGAGCAGCAGCTGTTTCATGCTTGCCTCCCTGGGGATCCGCTTGGCCGGCAATCATCGTCTTGAGGATCGCGCGACAGGCCGTGTCCGGCTTACAACACCGAGAAGTTGTAGCTGACGATCACCCGCGTCTCGTCCATGTCACGCGCCCATTTCTCATAGTTGCTGCGATAGGTCGAGTTGCGAAGCCGTACACTCACATCCTTGAAGCTGCCGCCCTGCACTTGATAACGCAGTTCGGAATCTCGTTCCCATTCCTTGCCTTCGGCATCGCTGCCCGGAACCTTGATGTGATCACCGTTGATGTAGCGGGTGAAGAATGTCAATCCCGGAACACCGAGCCCTTTGAAGTCATAATCGTACCTCACCTGCCAGGAACGCTCCTGGGCGGCGGCGAAGTCGTTGACCTGGGCATAGTTGACCAGATACGGGTTGGTGCCATCGAGGTAAGGCATGGCGCTTTCGCCATACATGCGCTGCCAGCCGGCGCTGAGCTTGTGCCCCCCGAGGCTGTAGCCGAACATGCCGCTGAAGGCGCGATGGTCGATTTCGCCCGCGCGGGCATTGCCGATGTCGTCACTCTTGAGGAGGCGCACGTCGGCCGAGAGACTGCCAACCGGCAGAGGCTGGCTGGCCACCAGGCCCAGGAAGTGCTGGCGATAGATGTTTTCCAGCTTGGATACCTGATACTGGGCGCTCAGGCGCTCGTTGAAGCGGTAGTCGAATCCGCCCAGGTCAAAGTGATCGGCCGTGGTATCACATGCGTAGCGCTTGTTCTTGCAATGAACACGAATGTCCTGGCTGTCAGTCGAGTCCCGGGCGGTATATTTATCCAGGCGCGCCAGGCTGAACTTCCAATCCTTGATTTCCTCGGACGTCAGCATCGCGCCATGAAACATGGTCGGCAGCAATCGCCCATCGTTATATTTGAGCAACGGAACATCCGGCATCATGGCGCCGTATTTTATAACTGTTCGCGATATACGCAGCTTGGCAGCCACGCCCAATTTTGCGTATTGGTCGACCGAGCTGCGGGGGTCATGGCCGGAAGATGGCAGCAACCCGCTATTGCTGTCCGCAGGACTGGAGTCCAGTTTAAGTCCGAGCATACCCAGTGCGTCGATACCAAAGCCTACCGGGCCTTGCGTGTAGCCAGATTGAACATTCAGTATGAAACCCTGCGCCCACTCTTCTCGCTTGGAAGCGCCTTGGCTTGAACTGCTAGTACCGTCTCGGAAGTCTCGGTTGAAATAGACATTTCGTGCTTCTAGCTTGGCACTGCTGTCTTCAACGAAACCAGCGGCGTGAACGGAGAAGGCGCTACTCATCACAAGCAGACCGGCAATACTGCGGCCGGTCGCCAGGGGGAAAGGGGAAAACATGAATACATCCGAAAAAGAAGGGGCGCTAAACAAATCGGTACCGTGGCACCGTGACCGCGCAGGCATCAGGCAAACGCCTGGCTTGGCTGTGCGATTATCGCGCAGCGCCTCTGGGGCGGGCCATTGGACCATGGTCTAAAAGACCCTGAGGGTGTCTGCGGCCTATTTCCACAGTAGTTGTCCAGACGGCCAGAAGTTCCATCAGGAGGGCTCGAAGTTTATTGTTTACCCGCACTGTCCCGGCAACTACACTTACTTTCAGCAATCCGCGGTATCCACCCTGTGGCCGCAGTATCCCGTCCAGCGTGTTCCCAGCCGCGCGCCGCCTAGCACTTACAGGAGTGATGAAAGTGTCCAGACTTGCAGAGTTTCGTGCTGCCGAAAAAGCCCTTCAAGAGCAGATGGCGCAATTGGAGGTGTTGAAAAAGGATACCGGTCTCAAGCGCGAAATCGAATTTGAGCAGAAACTGCTTGGACTGATGAAAACCTACGACAAGGGTTTGCGCGAGATTATCGCCATCCTTGATCCCAAGGCCGTGGCGCGCACGCCGGCCAACGCGCCGAAACAGCGACGGGCGCGCGTGGTAAAAGTCTACGAGAACCCGCACACCGGTGAACGGATCGAAACCAAGGGCGGTAATCACAGGGGACTGAAAGCATGGAAACAGGAATATGGAGCTGGCACCGTCGACAGTTGGCTACTCCAATGAATAATGAACATGAACTTCACGCTTTTTTCACATCGACTGGTAGAAGATCAAACCAGCTAAAGGATTAGCGCCCCATCTGGCCCGCTTCGGCGGGCTTCTAATTCAAACGCCCTGCTCCTGCAGGGCGTTTTTATTTGCGCAATCGGTTCAGTTCCGTATCATGGTCAGCCTGTCACCCCGCTGGCGCCGTGGGCGCCGGCCCCTGTTTCTGGAGTGCCCATGAGCCTGCAAAATCTTCAAGCCCTGCCTGGCGTCACCGCGCAGCCGGATGCCGCAACCGCCAA
The DNA here is from genome assembly GCF_902498185.1 of Pseudomonas fluorescens. GTDB lineage: Bacteria > Pseudomonadota > Gammaproteobacteria > Pseudomonadales > Pseudomonadaceae > Aquipseudomonas > Aquipseudomonas fluorescens_BS. The sequence continues at coordinate 289,775 of NZ_CABVIX010000005.1, forward strand.
CTTCGTTTTCAACCACACTATGTTGCGGGTCAAGGACATCACCACGTCGCTCGATTTCTACACGCGCGTGCTGGGCTTCAGCCTGGTCGAAAAGCGCGACTTCCCGGAAGCGCAGTTCAGCCTGTATTTCCTCGCCCTGGTAGACCAGGCACAGATCCCTGCCGACGACGCAGCGCGCACCCAGTGGATGAAGTCGATCCCGGGCATTCTCGAACTGACGCACAACCACGGCACCGAGAACGACGCTGAGTTCGCCTATCACAACGGCAACGCTGATCCACGCGGGTTCGGTCATATCTGCATTTCGGTGCCGGACATCCGCGCGGCGTGCGAGCGTTTCGAGGCACTGGGAGTCAATTTCCAGAAACGCTTGACCGACGGCCGTATGAAGCACATCGCCTTCGTCAAGGATCCGGACGACTACTGGGTCGAGATCATCCAGCCGACCGAGTTCTGACGTACCGCTCGGCCCTACGCGCTCGTCGGGCTGGGAACTTGCGGTCGCTCGCTGTGGTATATGGAAGTAACAGCTTCATGCCACAGCGAGGTACGGACGATGCAAACCCTTCACTGTGAATACCGCAAGCACACCATCACGGCCAATATCGTGACCCACCCTGGGTCACCGATGCCGTTCTCGGGCGGCTGCCTGATTACCGATCCTGAAGGCCAGGTCAGCAAGCGACAGCCCTTGCCCCTCGACAAATCCCATTTTACCGATCTGGAACATGCCCAGCATGCGTCCCTCGCCCACGGACGCTGGCTCGTCGATCAGCAACTGGGCAAATAGCCGCTGCGCGGGGCTCGCAATGTGCGCGCATGCTGCGAGCCTTACCCCCGCGCGTAAGCCACCGCCGCCGCTATCTGCTCGGTAGAGGGTCGAATACCGGTATAAAGCACGAACTGCTCGAGAGCCTGCACGGCAATCACTTCAAGGCCGGTAATCACGGGTTTTCCCAATGACTGCGCGCACTGAATCAGCGGCGTCTGCACCGGCATCGCCACCACATCCATTACCCGCTCAGCGACGGTAATCGCCGTTTCTGGAAACGCCAGGTGTTCAGCCTCTGCTCCCCCCGCCATGCCGATCGGCGTCACGTTGATCAACATTGGCGGACACAAGTCGCCCAGATCAGCCTGCCAGCGGTAGCCGCACAGGTCCGCCAACTGCCGGCCGGCTTGTTCGTTGCGGGCAATAATCAGCCCCTCGCCAAATCCTGAATCACGCAAGGCGCTGGCGACCGCCTTGGCCATTCCGCCACTGCCGCGCAAGGCGAAAGCGGTTCCGGGATCCACCTGATGCTGGGCGAGCAGCTGGCGCACGGCGAGATAATCGGTGTTGTACGCTTTGAGATGGCCGTCGGTGTTGACCAGGGTATTGACCGATTCGATAGCGGCTGCCGACGGGTCGATCTCGTCGGCCAAGGCCATGCAGGCCTCTTTGAACGGCATCGAGACCCCACACCCGCGAATACCCAGTGCACGGATCCCACCCACCGCGGCGGGCAGGTCCTGAGTGGTCATTGCCTTGTAGTAGTAGTCCAGGCCCAGCTGTTCATAAAGATGATTATGGAAGCGCACCCCGAATGTACCGGGACGCCCAGCCAGGGAAACACACAGGACGGTGTCTCTACTCGGTGCCACTGACATGCTCGACTCCTTCAAGATTGAGGAGCAAGTATGCCTTAGTTGCCGGGATAGCCGCTTATCAGCCCTTACATGACCTTTACTCAGCCTATGCACTCACTTGACGTTTTTTTCGGTCAAATCCACATGCCCGAAACAGGGTCCATTGTCTGGCGGCCCACATCCGGGACCCCACGGCGCACCACCCTGGTAAGCCTGACAGTTGATTAAACCGATGAACACTATTGAAGCTGTCGATTTCACACCGCATGGGCTGCTGCGTAAGGTAGGGCCATGTTTCAGAGGAGAATCACTCATGGCCGCTATCAACATCATGTCCGTTATCGGCAGTGCCGTACCTGCGCAACTGCGAGAGCAGGGATTGCTGGCCTGCTGGTACCTGGTTCGCAATGGCGAACCCGTCAGCGGCCCACTGCCTTCACTCTCGGCCGCAGAGGCCCTGGCCGCCACCTTGCTTGCCTGACCTGGCTGCTTTGCATTGCTCCCTTGCCCGCCAATTGGCGGGCTTTTTCATGGGGTCGACAACAGAGGAGGATCAAGGATGAGGATGTTCGCCTGATACAGAGTTGTTGGCGTCCACATCCGCCATCTCTTCATCTACAGGTGCGTCATCGTCCTTGGCCAAAGGCTGTTCTACCCCATCGTGCTTGGGATCATGGCCTGATTCGTTATCGGTGGTGCCGCCTCCCCCCTTCTGGGATATGTTGCCCGGGGCATTTTCATCAATTTCCATGCTCAGTGACCTCCGTTCTGCAGCGCGGGATATCCGTGCGTGAACGTAAGAGGGGAATGCGGCGGTGAGAGTGCTACCCAAGAGACGAACGGGGTCTCCAGAGCTCGCGCGCCTTTGCCTCGCGAATCACGCCACCCGGGAGAGGGCGACGCCTGCAAACAGAGAGCCTATCGCGATCAGTTCACGCAGCGGTCAGTCCTCCCACGCAGCAGTTCTCAATCTCCAGGTGGCGACATCTAGAACGTCGTTTGTGAATAGAGGGGCGAATCTTGGCTGCAACATCAGCGACTCCATGGTCAAGTCCTCACGGCCATCCCGCACAAGACGCTTGAACCCGTCCTGGAACTGACCCGAGACGATGAAATGGACAGCGACATCGACTGGATGCTGCTCGCTAAGCATTTTTTCCCAGCGAGTGAAGTGATACCCGGCCTCATGACACTTTTCAACATCGTCGCGGATAGCCTGTGCGAACTCATCTCGAAGCTTTTCCATGGACTCACCTAAGCAGCAGCATACCTGTACTTACTCAATACCCCACTTCAACGAATCACGCTACCCCGGTGCGGCCGGCGTCCGCACGGAGCAACCATGAGCACTCCTGGAATCCTCTGGCAGTTCAGCTGCGGCGCTGCCTCTGCGGTCGCCACAAAATGGCCCTCGCCGAATAGGGCTCCACGCACGGCGTGCAGATCGTGAACGCCTTCCTCGGCAACGAGCATGAGGACAATCGTCGGTCATGGAAGCAGCCGGGCGACGTGATGGTGTTTGGTTTCAGCGCCGAGGAAGCAGACCGGCTTGATGATTTCGCGAACGGAACCCCGACCGACCGGTAATAGCCCCGCTGATCGATCGCGGCCTCGGGAAGGAAACTGCAAGGCTAGGGTACAGCATTAAATTTACTTCATACGGCGCCCTTTATTCACAGGGCAATCGACAGCCTTTGAGCCATACTCCATCATGCAGCGGTTTTTTGGGGGAAACCCTTGCACAGCCAACGACATACCAACATTTAGTGAGCCTCAACGTGAAAACTTCCCTGTCCATACTCAGCCTGATGCTGTTGCTCACAGGAACCGCTGCCCTACCGTCGACCGCTGCTGCAGAACCCCAGGCAAAGGTTCAACGCGATCCATCCAGGTTGCACCTTGCCTCCGGTAGTGCCTTGCTCATCGACCTGGCTACCAATAAAGAGCTCTACGCCAGCCACGCCGATCGAGTGGTCCCTATCGCGTCGGTGACCAAGCTGATGACCGCGATGGTCGTGCTGGACGCCAAACTGCCAATGGACGAGATGCTCACCATGACGATAGCGGGCAATCCGGAGATGAAAGGCGTGTATTCCAGGGTTCGCCTGGGCAGCCAGCTCGATCGCCGCGAGACTCTGCTGATCACCCTGATGTCCTCGGAAAACCGCGCAGCCAACAGCCTGGCAAACCACTACCCAGGCGGCTACGGCGCCTTCATCAAGGCAATGAACGCCAAGGCGCGCAGCCTGGGAATGAAGCATACCCGGTATGTCGAGCCGACCGGCCTGTCGACGCTGAACGTTTCGACCGCCCGCGATCTGGTGAAGCTGCTGCTGGCGGCGCGCAACTACCCCATGCTGAGCCAGTTGAGCACTACACGGGAAAAGACCGTGGCCTTCCGCAAGCCCAACTACACCCTGGGCTTTCGCAACACCGACCACCTGGTGAACAAGAGCAACTGGGACATCAAGCTGACCAAGACCGGTTTCACCAATGAAGCCGGCCATTGCCTGGTCTTGCTCACCAGGATGGACAATCGTCCGGTCGCCATGGTGATTCTCGATGCCTTTGGCAAGTACACCCACTTCGCCGACGCCAGCCGCATGCGCCAATGGCTGGAAACCGGCAGCGCCAAGCCAGCGCCTGGGGTGGCCATGCAGTACAAGGCCGAGCGGCGCGCCCGCGGCCTGGCTGCGGAGTGACGCCCTGGCCGCCTGCTTGCGCGGGCGGCCAGTCTCATCAGGCTTGGGTGTTGACGATCCCGCCTGCACTGCTGCCGCCGGTCTCGGTCAGGGCTTCGAGCAACTGGGCAGTTGCTGACTGGATCTCTCCGTTGAGCGTGGCAATGCTGGCTTGCTTGGCGGCAGCTGCGGACTGCCTGGCCGTTTCGTCCAGGTTGCTGGTCGCAAGCTGGGCCAGTTGCTTCTGCTCTTCGGCCAGCTGCTTCTGGAGCTGCTTGATCGCCTCGCGCAACTGGGTGATCTGATCCGACTCGCTGCTCTGTTCGGTGCTCCCTGCCGCACCACCCGCCGCACCGCCTCCACGCACGCCCGAGACATCGGCAGTGGCGCCGGACTTGGTTTCTTCACTGGATGCGGCAGCCTCAGCGGACTTGGCGACGACGCCAAGTGGGCTGCTGCTGATGGTCACGCTACTGATGCCTACCATGGGTTCCTCCTTTTTCAAACGGTCCTTTAAACCGCCGTATCGGCCGTCATCGGCATTTCTTGAGCAATCTGCTCTCCCCCGCGAGCCCGAGCCGGGCGCAACGGGTAGCCGGTAAATTCCGCCAGTGCCGCCTCGTTCTATGGATGTACTTGCACGGGAGCCCGCCCCCGCAGCTGCCCAGCCTCGATTACCCACGGAACCGCATCCATGAGCCAGACGCATACCCCGGAAACTATCAATGACCTGATCGGCGTGGGTTTCGGCCCGTCCAACCTGGCCTTGGCCATCGCCTTGGAGGAGCTTGCCGAAACCCATGGCCACGCACTGGAAGCCTTGTTCATCGACAAGCAGAGCGACTACCGCTGGCACGGCAATACACTGGCCACCCAGAGCGAGCTGCAGATCTCGTTTCTCAAGGACCTGGTGTCGTTGCGCAACCCCACCAGCCCCTACAGTTTCGTCAATTATCTGCACCAGAAACAGCGTCTGGCCGACTTCATCAATCTGGGTACCTTCTACCCTTGCCGCCTGGAGTACAACGATTACCTGCGGTGGGCTGCCGAGCATTTCGCGACCCAGGCCGTCTATGGCGAAGAAGTGGTGCGCATAGAGCCCGAAGTGCGCAGCGGCAAGGTCGAGCACCTGCGCCTGGTGTCGCGCGACAGCGAAGGCCGCGAACTCAGCCGGCGCACCCGTTCGGTGGTGGTGGGCAGCGGCGGTACACCGAAGATCCCCGACGCATTCAGCACCTTCCGAGACGACCCGCGGGTGTTCCATCATTCCCAGTACCTGTGCAGCCTGGCGAAACTGCCGTGTGCCCAGGGCAAGCCGATGCGCATCGCCGTGATCGGCTCAGGGCAAAGTGCCGCCGAGGCGTTCATCGACCTCAACGACAGCTATCCCTCGGTCAAGGTCGACATGGTACTGCGCGCCTCAGCCTTGAAGCCTGCCGATGACAGCCCGTTCGTCAACGAAATCTTCACGCCCGAATACACCGACCTCGTCTTCAATCAGCCGGTCGGCGAGCGCAGCAAGCTGGTCCAGGAATATCACAACACCAACTATTCGGTAGTCGATGTGGACCTCATCGAGCGCATCTACGGGATCCTCTATCGCCAGAAGGTCGCTCACCAGTATCGTCACAATGTGCTGTGCCGACGCCATATAGAGACGGTCGTGTCGACCGCGCAAGGCATCGAGATGACCCTGCGCGACCTGGCCACCGGGCAACGCCAGACCCATCGCTATGACGCCGTGATCCTGGCCACGGGTTATGAGCGCCGCTCGCACCGAGACCTGCTCGCGCCGTTGCAGGGCTATCTGGACGACTTTACCGTGGACCGCAACTACCGGGTGCTGGCAAGCCCCGAGCTGCAGGCGTCGGTCTACCTGCAAGGATTCTGCGAGGCGTCCCATGGCCTGAGCGATACGCTACTCTCGGTACTTCCCGTGCGCGCGGCGGAGATCGGCCAGGCGCTCTATCGCGACCTGGCCCAGTACCGGAGCCCCGCGCCAGTGACAGCGGCGTTCGCCCGCGCCTGACAGCAAGCCGGGGCTTCGGCCCCCTGAGCCCGACCTGCACCTACCTGGGGCCGGTCGGGTTTTGCCGCTTCTGAAACATTTGCTTTCATTTAAATTGGCAGGATTTGTATTCTCATTCGTCTTTACTAGTGCAGCCTCCAGGTTGAGCTTGCCCTTGACCCCAATTCTTCCAATCAAGAAAGCCCCATGGCCCAACAAACCAAGAAGTCCAAATCCAGGCTATGGTTCCTGGTTCACAGCTGGCTCGCCCTGCCGATCTGGTTCTTTGTCCTCATTGTGTGCTTTACCGGCATGCTCGCGGTCGTCAGCCAGGAAATCGTCTGGCTGGCCAACCCTGACGTGCGGGCGACCCAGCCCAATGATGACGCCGAGCGGCTGAGCTACCAGCAAGTCCTCGATGCTGTGCATACAGCCCAGCCAGACGCCGCCGTGCGGTTTCTCAACCAGCCGGATGGTTCGCACTTTGCCCTCAACGTCGGCGTGACCCTGCCCGACGGCACGTCGCCTACTCTGTACGTCAATCCCTACACGGGAGTGATCCAGGGCAAAAGCCCGGACTTCAACTTCGAGGCGTTCACCCGCGCCCTGCACGGCTGGTGGCTGGTGCCGTTCACCAGCGGGTACAGCTGGGGTTGGTACCTGGTGTCGCTGCTCGGCCTGCCGATGCTGGCTTCGCTGGTCACGGGACTGGTGGTCTACAAGAAATTCTGGAAAGGCTTTTTCAAACCCGTACGCCTGGGCCATGGCTCGCGGATTTTCTGGGGCGACGTGCACCGGCTGGCCGGGGTCTGGTCGATCTGGTTCATCGCGGTGATCTCGATCACCGGCCTGTGGTTCCTGATTCAGGCGATTCTGGCCGACAACCACATCACGATTTCGACTGAACCCGTGGTGCCCGTGATCGCCCGCGAGCAAGTGCCGCAGAGCGCCGACGGCTCGCCGGCGCCGCGCATCGGCCTTGATGAAGCCGTGGACCTCGCCCAGACGCAGATCCCCGGCCTGGACGTGAGCTTCATCTTCATGCCCTCCACTGCCTACAGCCATGTGAGCCTGAGCGGACGGGGCTGGTACCCGCTGATGTTCCAGAGCGCCAGCGTCAATCCCTACACCAGCAAGGTCGACAGTCAGTTCCTGCTGGGGGACCGCTCGACCCTGGAGTTCGTTACCGAATCGATGCGCCCGCTGCACACGGGTGACTTCGGCGGCCTGGCGATCAAGCTGATCTGGGCCTTCTTCGGCCTGGTCCTGACCCTGATGGTGCTAAGCGGTCTGCTCATCTGGACCAAACGCACCGCCCAAGCCACCGCCGCCGCACTCAAGCGCAGCGAACGCCAGCCGCGTCAGCGCCAACCCCGGCCCGAGCCCGCCACGGAGGTCCAGTCATGAGCCAGGTCCAAGCCCTGTCCGCCAGCCCGCTCAAGCAGTTCTGGCTCAAATGGCGCTTCCACATCAACATCCTGCTGCTGCTCGTCCCGCTGGGGTTCATGCCCAAGTATTTCGCCGATGCGCGGCTGTTCCGCGGCGAAGCGGGCCTTGGCGCGACTGTGATTCACGATATCAAGATCGGTCCCTGGAGCCTCGATCTCGCCGAGCTGCGCGACCAGGCTCCTCGCGCCGATGGCCCGGCGGGCTATTTCAAGACCTTCAACGCGGCCCTGTGCAAGACCTGCGACACCGGCGTCAAGGCCATCTACCTGCGTATCGGCAAGCCCCGCAGCCTGCGCGCAGCGGGCACCATCTTCTTCGGCACGCCCTACCGCATGGTCACTTCGCTTCCCGTACCACCGCGCACCCGGCCAGATGCCGATATCTGGATCACAATCGAAGGCTGGGACGGCAGCATGCACCAGGCTTCGGTACCCCTGGCCAAGGCTTCGCCGGCGACCATCGCCTGGCTCGATACCCAAGGAGGCAACAAATGAAACACATCCTGCGCAAGTTGACCCTGCCCCTGCTGTTGCTGGCCGCAGGCCCCGCATTGGCCCACAATCCGATGTGCGAATGCGAGGCGATCGGTACTGACCAGGTCAAGTGCACGGGCGGTTTCTCCGATGGCAGCGGTGCCGCGGGCGTGACCCTCGATGTGATCGGCTACGACGAGCAGGTCCTGGTGCCGGGCAAGCTTGGGACTGACTCGAGCATGACGTTCAAGCGCCCGGGCGGCGAGTTCTACGTGCTGTTCGATGCGGGTCCTGGCCATGTGGTCGAAGTCGACCATGCCGACATCGGTGAGCCATGAGCCGCGCCCAGGTGGTACGCCCGGCCGGTGCCGGGCATGAAACCCTCTATGTGCTGCTGACCAGCCTGTTGATCGTGGCGCTGGCCGCGACCGTGGTGTCGCTGCGCGGCGAGCGCGTGGACGAGGTGGCGATCGCCTCCCACCAGCTCGATGCCCGCCGCGATCTCAATGCCGCCGAACAGGGCATCTACACCGATCTGCGCGTGGCCTTTGACGAGATCCAGATGCAGCGCGAGGAAAGCGCCCTGACGCCAAGTGTTCAAGCACTGGCCGACGAAGGCTTCCCCCCCTTCGTCGCGGATGCCAGCAGCGCCAGCCGCGGGAGCCATCAATGGCAGTGGCTCGACCTGGGTGCCTACCTGGGCCAGAGCGCCGACAGCCAGGTTGCCGGCAGTTTCCTGCTGATCGTGCCCCAGGCGAGCGAGGGCCAGGCCGATGTCTGGCTGCGCCGCGAAGGTGTCAGCGCAGTGCCCACGGCCCTGGACGCAGGCTCGCTGATCACCGCCGGCTGGCAGCAGATCGCTACTCACTATGACGCCGGGGTCACCCGCCAACACCGTCACTGATACAAGGACGCCCCATGTTTCGCTCCACCCTCGCCCGCCGTGTTGTCAGCCTGCTGGTTGCCTGCGCCCTGCCCGCCCTGGCCCTGGCCGACGGCGGCAAGCCGCTGCGCATTGGCATCACCCTGCACCCCTATTACAGCTACGTGAGCAATATTGTCGGTGACAAGGCCGAAGTGGTGCCGCTGATTCCCGCCGGCTTCAATCCTCATGCCTATGAGCCGCGCGCCGAGGACATCAAGCGCATCGGCACGCTTGATGTAATCGTGCTCAACGGCGTCGGCCACGACGACTTTGCCGATCGCATGATCGCGGCCAGCGAAAAGCCCGGCATCAAGACCATCGAGTCAAACGCCAATGTGCCGTTGCTGGCGGCCACCGGCATTGCCGCACGCGGCGCCGGCAAGGTGGTCAACCCCCACACCTTCCTCTCTATCAGCGCCAGCATTGCACAGATCAACAACATTGCCCGTGAACTGGGCAAGATCGACCCGGACAACGCCCGCTACTACACCCAGAACGCCCGCGCCTATGCCAAGCGCCTGCGTGCGCTGCGCGCCGAGGCGCTGGCCAAGGTGACCGAGGCGCCGGGCGCGGAGTTTCGTGTGGCGACCATCCATGCCGCGTATGACTACCTGGTGCGGGAGTTCGGTCTCGAAGTCACCGCAGTAGTGGAACCTGCCCACGGCATCGAGCCCAGTCCTGCGCAACTGAAAAAGACCATCGACCAGCTCAAGGCGCTGGATGTGAAGGTGATCTTCTCGGAAATGGACTTCCCGTCTGCCTATGTCGACACCATCCAGCGCGAGTCGGGCGTGAGGATCTATCCGCTGACCCACATTTCCTACGGCGAATACACCAAGGAAAAGTATGAAGTGGAAATGAAGCGCAACCTCGACACCGTGGTCAAGGCCATCCAGGAGTCGCGCGCATGACTGCTGCAGCCAATCTAGCCGCAGCATGCGGGCCGCGCATCGAGTTCGCGGGCATCGACCTGACGCTGGGGCGCACGCGCATCCTCGAACAGGTCACCTTCGCTGTCGCCTCCGGCAGCGTGCATGCCATCGTCGGGCCCAACGGCGGCGGGAAGAGCTCGTTGATCAAGACCTTGCTCGGGCAGATGCCGCATCAGGGCCAGTTGACCCTGAATTGGCCGGGTGACGGCCAGGTGATCGGCTATGTGCCCCAGGCGCTGGAATTCGACCGCGGCCTGCCAATGACCGTGGATGATTTCATGGCTGCCATGTGCCAGAAGCGCCCAGCGTTTCTGGGCCTTTCCCGGCGTGTTGCCCCAGCCATCGATGCGGCGCTGGCGCGGGTCGGCATGCTCGACAAGCGCAAGCGCCGCATGGGGGCGTTGTCGGGCGGCGAGCGCCAGCGCGTGCTGCTCGCCCAGGGCCTGATCCCGGCGCCGCAGTTGCTGGTGCTGGATGAACCGATGTCGGCGCTGGACGAAGCCGGTGCCCAGGTGTTCGAGCAGTTGCTGCTGGCCTGGCGTCAAGCCGGGACCACGGTACTGTGGATCGAGCACGACCTCGAAGCGGTCCTGCGCCTGGCCGACCGGGTCACCGGCCTGAGCCGCAGAGTGCTATTCGATGCCCCGCCTGCCCAGGCACTGACTCCGGAACGCCTGCTAGGGCTATTTTCCATCCATCCCCGCAGCGAGAGCCTGGCCTGATGACTTACGAAGCATTCCGCCTGCTGATCCAGGAATGGGCCAGCGCCGGCTACCTGCCCGAAGCCCTGGCCTACGGGTTCGTGGTCAACGCCCTGCTCGCGGGTCTGATGATCGGCCCTGTGCTTGGCGGCCTTGGCACCCTGGTGGTAGTCAAGCGATTCGCTTTCTTCTCCGAGGCCGTGGGCCATGCCGCGCTGACGGGCGTGGCCATCGGCATCCTGCTCGGCGAGCCCTACACCGGACCGTACGGCAGCCTGTTCGGGTACTGCCTGCTGTTTGGTATTCTGCTCAACTTCCTGCGTAACCGTACCGGGCTCTCCCCCGATACCCTGATCGGCGTATTTCTTTCGGTGTCGCTGGCGCTCGGCGCAAGCCTGCTGCTGATGCTGGCGGGCAAGATCAACGTGCACATCCTCGAGAACGTATTGTTCGGCTCGGTATTGACGGTCAGCGCCCAGGACTTGCTGGTGCTGGGGATCGTCGCGCTGATGGTCCTCGGCCTGGCGCTGCCGCTGTACAACCGAATCATATTGGCCAGCTTCAACCCGCAACTGGCGGCAGTACGCGGCGTCGCCGTGAAGACCCTCGACTACCTGTTCGTCGTATTGGTGACCTTGGTGACCGTGGCGGCGGTCAAGGTCATCGGCGCAATCCTGGTGGGCGCGTTGCTGGTCATCCCGGCGGCGGCCGCGCGACTGGTCAGCCAGTCGCTCAAGGGATTTTTCTGGGTGTCGGTACTGATCGCCACACTGAGCACCCTGCTTGGCATCCTCATGCCCATCGTCTTCGATCTGCCGGTGCCGTCCGGGGCCGCGATCATCCTGGTGTCGGGCTGCTGTTTCGCGCTCGCGGCGCTGGCCCGCGCCCTCGTTCCACGCCTGCAAGGAAACCCGGCATGAACCTGCACCTGACACACCTGACCCTTGCGTTGGCCCTTTGCGGGCTGCCGGCCGTGGCTGTTGCAGCGCAGCCCGTCACCGCCGTTGCCCACGCCGAGGCACCGCTGGTCCTGACCACGCTGCCGGTGACCCACAGCCTGGCCACCGCCCTGCTTGACGGCACATCGGTGCAGCTCAAGCGCGCCGCGCCAGCAAACCTTCCCGCCACACGTCAGCCGTCGTATTTCAGCGGACGCGGTGGTGCCAGTCTGCAGAAGGCCGCACTGCAGGCAGATGCCGTGATCGCCCTGCGCTCCATCTGGAAGGACGACCCGCTGTACCCCATGGCTCGGCGCAGCAATATACGCATTGTCGAAATCGACGCCGCGCGCCCGGTGGATGGTGCGCTGTCGGGCATCGCTGTGCAGGGCGACAACGCCTTCTCCGCCTATCCGTGGATGAATCCCACCAACCTCGGGCGCATGGCTGACGTGCTGGCCAACGACCTGGAGCGCCTGGTCCCGGCCGACAAGGTCCGGATCCAGAGCAACCTTGCAGGCATCAAGCGCCAGTTGCTGGAGCTTGCTTCGAGCAGCGAAACGCGCCTTGCCGAGGCTGACAACCTCAGTGTGGTGAGTCTCTCCGACCGCCTGGGTTACCTGGCAGGCGGTCTGAACCTGGACGTGGTCGACTCACCCTTGCCGCCCGAGGACAACTGGGACGATGCAGCCCTGAAGGCCTTGGGCGAGACGCTCAAGCAGCAGGATGTAGCGTTGGTGCTGCACCACCGCCAGCCGGAAGCTGCCGTGGCCAAGGTGATCGCAGCCGCCGGCGCCAGGCTGCTTGTGGTCGACAGCGAGGCACAAGACACCCTGGCCGGACTCAAAGCCAGTGTCGAGCAGGTAGTGGAGGCCTTGAGCCAGGGTTGAATCGCCTGTCTGTCACCCCTGGATTTCATGCGCTGCCAGCAGGCCCGTCAGCACTTCGGCCAACGCCTTGACCATGAGGTCGGCCGTTGGCCGGTGGACGATCACGATCTCGTAGCTGTCCACGACCGGCAGGCCCTGCTCGCTTGCCAACACCCTATGCTCGCGGGTCGCCGCCCGCGGTGGCAGCAGGCTGATACCCATGCCGTCCGCCACGGCGGCCTGGATACCGCTCATGCTTGAACTGGTGAAGCTGATCCGCCAGCGTCGGCCCATGCCCTCGATGGCGGTGATCATGTCATCGCGATAAAGGCCGCGCGGCGGGAAGGTGACCAAGGGGATGGGGTCGAGTTCGAAGGCCGGGGTCTTGGCGCTGTCGATCCATTGCAGCTGCTCTGGCCAGCAGCCGACCCCTTCGCGAGCATTGCGCTTTTGCTTCAGCAACACCAGGTCCAGCTCCCCATTGTCGTAGCTCTGGCTCAGGTCACGGCACAGGCCGCTGGTGACCTCAAGCTTGACCTGCGGATGCTCACGGCTGAAGGCCGACAAGGCATTGGTGGTCCGTCCACCGACGAAATCTTCCGGAACGCCGAGGCGCACCGTGATTCCCACCGTGGCACCTGCCAAGGCTTCGAGCATCTGGTCGTTGAGTGCGAGCATGTGACGGGCGTAGCCGAGTAGCGTCTGGCCTGCATCGGTAGGCAAGACGTCACGGTTGCCACGCAGCAGCAGGCGGTGGCCGACCATCTCCTCAAGACGCCGGACTTTCTGGCTGACGGTGGACTGGGTCGAGTGAAGGCGAGTTGCGGCAGTGGTGAAACTGCCGCAATCGGCTACGACGACGATCGCCCGGAGGAGATCGAGATCGAACAACGATCTATTTGCTTTGGCGATAGTGGCCATGGCGGTATTCAGGGCTTGAATGATTGCGCCGGTTCTAGCACAAGAGGCCGTTCTTACTCAACCACCTCGAAGGGCAACCCGACATAGTTCTCGGCGATGCTGACCCACCCGGCACGAGACTCAAGGTAGTACTTGCGGTCAGCCTCCTGCATCTTTTGATCCCAGGCATCCATATGTTCGCCAAAATCATGCAGCAAGTTCGTCATGAACCAACTGAACCGCTCCCCTTTCCAGACCCTGCGCAACGCCAGTTCCGAGTACCTGGTCAACAGGTCCACCCGCCCCTCGCGGTAGACCTTGAGCAGGATCCGATACAGGTAGTTGACGTCCGAAGCCGCAAGGTTCAAGCCCTTGGCACCCGTCGGCGGCACGATATGCGCAGCGTCGCCGAGCAGGAACAGGCGGCCATGCTGCATCGGCTCGATCACCAGACTGCGCAGCGGCGCAATGCTCTTCTCCAGCGAAGGCCCAGTCACCAGCCCTTGGGCAATATCCTGTGGCAAGCGCGCCCTGAGCTCGGTCCAGAAACGCTCGTCAGACCAGTCCTGCACCTGCTCGCCCGTCGGTACCTGCACGTAATAGCGGCTGCGCGTGGCCGAGCGCTGGCTGCACAGCGCGAAGCCGCGGTCGTGATGCGCGTAGATCAGTTCGTGGTTGACGGGAGGCGTGTCGGCCAACAGGCCTAGCCAGCCGAAGGGGTAGACGCGCTCGTATTGCTTGAGCAGCTCGGCCGGAATGCTTTGGCGCGAGACGCCGTGAAAACCATCGCAACCGGCGATGTAGTCGCAATCGATGCGCTGGGAGCGGCCATCTTTTTCGAATGTGATGTACGGGTGCTCGGTATTCATGTCGTGCGGACGCACTTCGGTTGCGCCGTACAGGGTCACGGCGCCGCAGGCGTGGCGTGCCTGCATGAGGTCGCGGGTAACCTCGGTCTGGCCATAGACCATGACCGTCTTGCCGCCGGTCAACACCTTGAGGTCGAGCCGCAGGCGCTGGCCGGCGATCAGCAATTCGACACCCTCATGGACCAGTCCCTCGGCGTCCATGCGCTCGCTCACCCCAGCCTCGCGGAGCAGCTCGACGGTGCCCTGCTCGAGCACACCGGCGCGTATGCGGCCCAGCACGTACTCGGGGGTCTGGCGTTCGACGATCACCGTGTCGATACCTGCATTTTGCAACAGCTGACCGAGCAGCAGCCCGGAAGGACCAGCGCCGATGATAGCAACCTGAGTTTTCATTATTGTTGTCTCGCCTTGGGATGCCGACAAGCGATGGCAAAGAACGGCACCTGCTGATAGGGTTTGCCCTGCATTTTTACTGGCCGTAATGCCAGAAAAAGTGTGTTTTCCCATGCAAGACTTGCACTTTTCCAAAAAGTGTTCGATTAACGGACCGGCGTACCTCCCATGCAATCCATCCTCAGAGGCATTCCCCTTTTCCAGCTCTATGGTGAAAACCAGGCCTGGCCCGACACCGATCTGCTGCACTGCGAGTCAATCCCTGCGCGCAGCCGGCTACACCAGTGGAAGATCAAACCGCACCGCCACGCGGAGCTGTTCCAGCTGCTGTATGTGCAGCGTGGACAGGTCAGGGTGGAAATCGAGGGCCTGCGCAGCGGGATCACCGAGGCGGCTATCCAGGTGGTGCCGCCGTTGGCCGTGCATGGTTTTCACTTCAGCGACGACATCCAGGGCTACGTGCTGACGTTTGGCGCCGCCCTGGTGGCCGAGCTAGAAGCCCGTCTCGCCGCACCGCTACAGGTTCTGGCTTCGGCCGCCTGTTATCGGCTTGGCCCTGAACGGCGTGCACTGGACGTGTTGATCGATACCCTCCACCGCGAATACCAGGGCAGTGCGCCGGGACGGGGCGTGATGCTGCAATCGCTGGTGACCGCACTGATGGTCTGGATCAGTCGTCGACAACAGTCGAGCAGCCCCGCACGCACCCGCGATGAACGCGACCGGCAGCTGTTCGGGCACTTCGTGCGCCTGGTCGAAACGCATTATCGGCAGCACCTCTCGGTGGAAGACTTTGCCGCGCGCCTGGCGGTCACCAGCCTGCAGCTCAACAGCCTGTGCCGCCAGCTCAGCGGGCAAACCGCACTGCAACTGGTGCACCAGCGCCTGATGCTCGAAGCCCGGCGGAACCTGGTGTACACGAGCATGAGCATCAGCCACCTGTCCGACAGCCTGGGGTTTAGCGATCCTACGTACTTCTCTCGTTTTTTCCGCCGCCTTGCCGGGATGACGCCCAATGCCTACCGGCGGATGGCGCAATTGCAATGATCCACCGCGCAGACCGCTGCTTGACGTATACGTCAAGCAGCCAGTAGCTTAGCCTCATGACCCCTTCGAGCCTGAGCATGAGCAGCCAGACCTACAGCATTTCCGACCTTTCACGCGAACTCGACATCACCACCCGCGCCATTCGTTTCTACGAAGAACAGGGTCTGGTAAGCCCGGAGCGCCGGGGATTGGAACGAATCTACTCGGCACGCGACAAGGTCAGCCTGAAGTTGATCCTGCGCGGCAAGCGCATCGGCTTTTCCCTGGCCGAATGTCGCGAGCTGATCGAGCTCTACGACCCCAGCAGCGGCAATCTCAAGCAACTGCACAGCATGCTTGCCAAGATTGTCGAGCGCCGCGTCCAGCTCCAACAGCAACTGCTCGACATCCAGCAGATGCAGCTGGAACTGGACACCGCCCAGGAGCGCTGCGAGCAGGCGTTGGCCGCCACGCTGGACAATCAGAACAACAACCGTTGAACCGCCACAGGAAGCCCCGCCATGTCACTGCCTGAAACAGTCCGCCTGGTCGAAGTCGGCCCACGCGACGGCCTGCAGAACGAAGCCCAGCCTATCAGCGTCGCGGACAAGGTCCGACTGGTGGACGACCTCAGCGAGGCGGGTCTGTCCTATATCGAAGTGGGGAGTTTCGTGTCCCCCAAGTGGGTGCCGCAGATGGCTGGGTCCGCCGAGGTGTTCGCTGGCATCGTGCAGCGTCCGGGAGTGACATACGCAGCCCTTGCGCCCAACCTGCGTGGTTTCGAAGACGCACTGGCCGCCGGTGTCAAGGAGGTGGCGGTGTTCGCTGCGGCTTCCGAGGCTTTCTCCCAGCGCAATATCAACTGTTCGATCAGCGAGAGCCTCAAGCGTTTCGAGCCGATCATGCAGGAGGCCCGTGCCCAGGGCGTGCGGGTGCGAGGTTACGTGTCCTGCGTGCTGGGCTGTCCCTATGAGGGCCAGGTGCGTGCCGAGCAGGTGACCCCGGTGGCGCGCGCCCTGTTCGACATGGGCTGTTATGAGGTGTCGCTGGGCGACACCATCGGCGCAGGTACGGCGGGGGACACGCGCCGACTGTTCGAGGTGGTGTCCAGGGAAGTACCGCGTGAAGCGTTGGCCGGGCATTTCCACGACACCTACGGACAGGCGCTGGCCAACGTCTATGCCAGTTTGCTGGAGGGTATACAGGTGTTCGACAGTTCGGTGGCAGGCCTTGGCGGCTGCCCGTATGCAAAGGGCGCCACCGGCAATGTCGCTACCGAGGACGTGCTTTACCTGCTGCAAGGCCTGGGCATCGAGACCGGTATCGACCTGGACCGCCTGATCGCCGCCGGCCAACGCATCAGTGGCGTGCTGGGCCGCGCCAATGGCTCGCGGGTTGCACGCGCCCGCACGGCGCAATGACCGCACATTTGTCACAAGGGTGTGGGCCCGGGTGTTACCGCGTTCACACCCTGATGCAAAAAAACGGGTAACACGGAAACGATTCCTCGGAAACCCGGTCACCCTGACCGCGCCAAAAAACCTAACCTACTGATTTAAAACGAAATAAAAAACCTGGCACGACACCTGCTATATCTTTGGTACAACAACAACAAAAATGCGATAACCAATAAAAACAACATGTACCGGCTCTGACATAACAAGAACAAAACGGCAGAGACGCAGCTAACAGATTTTTTTGAAGTGGATGTGCTTTTCCGGGCTTGCCCGCAACCTGACAGAGAACGATAAAACTACCTCAAGGTAGCGGCGGTCACGGTTGGATCAGCGATGATGAAGGCAGATCAGCGCGCAAAAAAATACGTTTGCTCTTGGCCCCGCATGGGGGCCGTTCGCAGCACCGAGGCAAAGGTCGCCAATAACAACAACAGGCCCGTCTCCAATAATAAAAAAGAGCAAGCAGCAATACTTTGAGGGGAGCCCAGGCTCCCCTCAGTGCTTCCCGCCCTCCTCGTTTCTCTTCCCGCTGTCCTCGGTGTCCTCGCTTTCCACCTTCTCCACCTTGTCCACCACCCATGGCATGGTGTTGAGCACCAGCAGCGCCAATATCGTGCTGATCAGCGCCGTGGCCTCACGACCCATACCGGCGGCAACGCCAATGGCGGCCGTCATCCACAGGCCCGCAGCCGTGGTCAGTCCCTTGACGTGACCGACCTCGATCCCGTTGCCCTTGAGAATGGTCCCGGCTCCCAGAAACCCGATCCCCGCGACAATGCCCTGGATCACCCGGCTCAGCGCGTCCTCCTCGGCACCGGCCATGCCGGGTGCCAGGACGAACAGAGCAGCGCCCATCGCCACAAGCATGTGCGTGCGCACGCCAGCCGCCTTGCCCTTGCGTTCGCGCTCGAAACCCAGGACCGCCCCCAGCACTGCCGCCATCAGCAAACGCACGGTGATCTGCGTCAATTGACGTTCATCGGTGATATCGGCGAACTCGGCCTGCATTGTCAGCAGGACCGTTTCCCACCAAGGCTCCATGGCCACCTCCTGGAAAGTTAGGGATAAGCGATGGACCCTGCCGCAGCCCACGAGTGCAATTGACACCACCGAGCGGGCCAATGGAGCTAGCGCAGCCTGGGCGCGGTCACAACTGCACAACCATCAAGAGGATGCCCCCATGCCCGTGGAAGTCGATGAAACCCGCCAACGCTGTACCCTGATCGGTGACAAGATCCGCATCGAAGGCACCGGCCCCGAAGTCGAGATCTTCACCGACGAACAATTGCGCATGTCGGTCGCGGTGCTGGCCGGTGAGCGCTTTCCCATCACGGAGGCCGAAGCCGATGCGCTGACGGTTGCAGGCGCCGTCGACAGCCGCAAGCACCTCAAGGCCAGTGAACCCGGCTCGGTGATCTGAGGCCGGTGAAACGCTCGTCACCCATCTGATATGGCGTTTGCCATGCAATCTGAGCCTGTGCTGCAAACAGGTTGGAGGCCATAGTGGGCGGGCCCGAGTGATCGCTGAAAGCCGATCCCTTACACTGCCTGTCCACTCTGCCTGCCTGAGCCGCGATGAAACGCTACGAACGATTTGCCGATGACATCGCCGAACTGATCCGCTCCGGCGTGCTGGGCCCAGGCCAGCGCGTGCCGTCGGTGCGCTACGCCAGCCAGACGCATGGCGTCAGTCCGTCCACGGTTTTCCAGGCGTACTACCTGCTTGAGCGCCGGGGACTGATCCGAGCGCGGCCACGCTCCGGATATTTCGTGAATGCCCACGCGCCTCGCCAGTTCAACGAGCCGCAACAGCTCGAGCCGGCGAGCGAGTCCACCGATGTCGATGTCAGCGACCTGGTGTTCTCGATACTCGACTCGATCAAGGACCCTCACACGGTACCCTTCGGCTCGGCTTTTCCCAGTCCTGCGCTGTTTCCGCTACAACGCCTGGCCCGCTCCCTGGCCAGTGCGAGCCGCGCCATGGACCCGCGCATGGTGGTCACCGACCTGTCACCCGGCAACCCGCAACTGCGCCGGCAGATTGCCCTGCGCTATATGGTCGGCGGGTTGATGCTGCCCATGGAAGAGCTGCTGATCACCAATGGTGCCCTCGAAGCCCTGAACCTGTGCCTGCAGGCAGTCACCGAGCCCGGTGACCTTGTGGCCATCGAGGCCCCGGCGTTCTATGCCTGCCTGCAAGTGCTCGAACGGCTCAAGCTCAAGGCGGTGGAAATTCCCGTACACCCCCGTGAAGGCATGGACCTCGGCGTGCTGGCTCAGACCCTGGACAAGCACCCTATCAAGGCCGTGTGGTGCATGACCAATTTCCAGAACCCGCTGGGCGCGAGCATGCCGGAGGATAACAAGCGGCAACTGGTGGAACTGTTGCGTCGTCACCAGGTACCTCTGATCGAAGACGATGTCTACGCCGAGCTGTACTACGCCCAGCAGGCGCCCAAGCCAGCCAAGGCGTTCGATACCGAAGGGCTGGTGATGCACTGCGGATCATTTTCCAAGAGCCTGGCGCCCGGCTATCGCGTCGGCTGGGTCGCCGCCGGGCGCTTCGCACAGAAAGTCGAGCGTCTCAAGCTGATGACCTCGTTATGCGTCTCGATGCCCGCCCAGGCCGCGATTGCCGACTACCTCCAGCACGGCGGTTACGACCGGCACCTGCGAAAGCTGCGCTATGCCCTCGAAGGCCAACAGGCAGCGATGCTCGCCGCCATCGACCGCCATTTCCCGTCCCAGACCCGCGTCAGCCAGCCCTCGGGGGGTTACTTCCTGTGGCTGGAGCTGCCCGGGCACATCGACTCGCTCAAACTGTTCCAGCTGGCATTGGCCCAAGGCGTCAGCATCGCCCCCGGCCCGATCTTCTCGCCTGCCCGACGCTTCGGCAACTGCATCCGCCTCAACTACGGCACACCCTGGAGCGACAGCTTCGAAGACGCCATGTACACCCTGGGGCGAATAGTGCATTCATTCTGAGCCGCTAGTGCCCCGCCGAAGCCGGCCCCGCCTTGGCCGTGAACGGCGGCTTCGCAAACCACACTAGAACGATCAGCCCCGCAAACACCCAGGTCATCAGCGTGAAATAGTCCACCGTGGACATCATGTACGCCTGCCCATTGACGATCTGCTCCAGCTGCGCATAGCTCTGCGGATTAGCCCCACCGAGCTGTTCCAGCGTGTGCCGCGTAGCCGGGTCGAACTCACTGATGTGCTCGCTGAGGTAAGCATGATGCTGGTCAGCACGGCGGATCCAGATCCAGGTCGTCAGCGATGCCGCGAAACTGCCGCCCAGCGTACGCAGGAACGTCGCCAGGCCCGAGCCATCGGCAATTTGCTGCGGCGGCAGGTCCGACAACAGGATGCTCAGCGTCGGCATGAAGAACAGCGCCACCCCAATCCCCATGAACAGCTGCACCAGAGCGATATGCTGGAAGTCCACTTCGCTGGTGAAGCCCGCGCGCATGTAGCAGCTGGTACCGATGGCCAGAAATGCCAGGCCCGCCAGCAAGCGCAGGTCGACGCGATGAGCGTACTTGCCGACAAAGGGCGACATCAGCACCGGCAGCAGCCCGATCGGTGCCACCGCCAGGCCCGCCCAGGTTGCGGTGTAGCCCATTTGCGTCTGCAGCCACTGCGGCAGGATCAGGTTGATCCCGAAAAAGCCCGCATACCCACCGACCAGCACCAGCGTGCCAATACGGAAGTTGCGGTAAGCGAACAGCCGCAGGTTCACCACGGGGTGCTTGTCGGTCAGTTCCCAGATCACGAAGATGGCCAGGAACACCACCGATATCAGGCTGCCGCCGATGATGAACGACGACTCGAACCAGTCCAGGTCGTTACCCTTGTCGAGCACCACCTGCAACGCACCGACGCCGATGATCAGGCTCACCAGGCCAACGTAGTCCATCGGTTGGCGGCTGGTGGTGACCGGCCTGTCTCGCATCTGCTGGCGCACCACGGCGGCGGCGAACAGACCAATCGGCACATTGATGAAGAAAATCCAGGGCCAGCTGTAGCTGTCGGTGATCCAGCCGCCGAGTATCGGCCCGGCAATCGGCGCCACCACCGTGACCATGGCCAGCAACGCCAGGGCCATGCCCCGCTTGGCAGGGGGATAGACCGCGATCAGCAGCGTCTGCGTCATTGGGTACAGCGGCCCGGCGACCACACCCTGCAGGATTCGAAAGCCCACCAGTTCCGGCATCGACTGGGCGATGCCGCACAGGAACGAGGCCATCACGAACAGCAGCGTGGCCCAGATGAACAGTTTCACCTCGCCGAAACGCCGGCTCAACCACCCGGTCAACGGCAAGGCGATGGCGTTGCTCACGGCAAACGAGGTGATGACCCAGGTGCCCTGCTCATAGCTGACCCCCAGGTTGCCGGAAATGGTCGGCAAGGCAACGTTGGCGATGGTGGTGTCGAGCACCTGCATGAACGTCGCCAGTGACAGGCCGATGGTCGTCAGCAGCAGGCTCGGCGGGGTGAACTGGGCTTTGTCGGTCATCGCTGCGCCGTCTTGCCGGAGCCCGCGCTGTTGTCGTGGATCAGTTGGGTGATCATGGCATCTGCTTCGACCAGCTGAGCATCGAATACCGGCGTCGAGAATGACGGTTGCGTGCGCGGCTGCTGGGCCAGGGCCGGCCCGCTCTGGTCATGCAGATCGACCTCGACCACGGTCGACAGACCGATCCGCAGCGGGTGCTCGGCCAGCTGGCGAGGGTCGAGATGAATACGCACTGGCACACGCTGGACGATCTTGATCCAGTTGCCAGTGGCGTTCTGCGCAGGCAACAGGGCAAAGGCGCTGCCGGTACCGGCACCAAGGCTATCGACGGTGCCGCTGTATTCCACGTCACTGCCATAGAGGTCGGCGACCACGTGCACAGGCTGGCCGATGCGCATGTCGCGCAGCTGCGTTTCCTTGAAGTTGGCATCGATCCACACCTGTTCCAGCGGGATCACCGCCATGGTCGCGGTGCCCGGCTGCAGGCGCTGGCCCAACTGTACGGTACGCTTGGCCACGTAGCCCGTGACGGGTGCCACCAAGGTCGTGCGAGCATGGTCGAGGTAGGCCTGGCGCAGGTCGGCAGCGGCGGCCATGACCTCGGGATGGGATGACACCACGGTGTCATCGACCAGCGCGGCGCTGGTGTTGAGCTGCTGGCGCGCGCTGTCCAGGCTGCTCTGGGCCGAGGTCAGGTCGTCGCGTGAGTGGGACAGCTCTTCGGCGGCGATGGCCCCGCTGTCGGCCAGCACCTTGCGCCGGTTGTAGTTCTCTCGAGCCTTCTTGAGCTCGGCCTGCCGCGCCTGCATCTGCGCCTTCAAGGCGTCGACATTGCTGTACAGGCCGCGGACTTGGCGCACGGTGCGGGCCAGCCTGGCCTGGGCCGATTGCAGCGCGACTTCGCTGTCGCTGGGATCGAACTGCAGCAGCACCTGGCCAGCGTGCACCAGGTCGCCGTCGTCGGCGCCGATGCTGACAACAGTACCTGTCACCAGCGGCGTGATCTCGACGACGTTGCCGCTGACGTAGGCATCATCGGTGCTTTGGTGCCAGCGCCCTACCAGGCTGTACCACGCCCAGGTGGCGGCGCCCGCCACGAGCAGCAGCAACAGCAGGCCGATCAGCCAGGCCTTGCGCTTGCGCGAACCGGCGGGCGCCGGAGCGGTGGATGAAGGGTCCGGGGAAGTGGCCATGAGAGTACCTTGGGATTACGGAATAGGAAATCAACGATTGCCGAAGCGGCGGATCGTCAGGGGGTCGCCCGCATCCAGCAGGACCTTGGCAAGCAAAGACTCGAGCGTGCGCAGCTCACCAGGCTCAAGCCCGCCCACCAGCTCGTTCATGGCCGACGCGCCGATTTCAGGAAGCCGATCAGCCAGGCGCTGGCCCTCATCAGTGAGAACAAGGCGCACCAGGCGGCGATCGTCCGGGCAGCGGCTGCGCTGGATCAGCCCCTTCTGTTCCAGGCGGTCGAGCATGCGGGTCATCGAACCACTGTCCAGGCCCAGGTACCGGCACAGCTCGGCCGGGGTATCCACCTGGTACTGGGTAACGATGATCAGCACCTTGAACTGAGCCGCAGTGACTCCGTAGGGCTCCAGATGCCAGTCGAGGATACGGTCCTTGAGCACCGCCGCGCGGCCAATGAGCAAGCCGATCGCGCAGGTCTGAAAGTTGTGCGGCGTGAAGTGCGACATCGGATGCGGGAAAACCGTGAGCTAATTGTATGGAAATATTACTGCCTAGGCAGTGAATGTCAAATCTGTGATTAGTCAGCTAATGATCAAAGCGATGACCGAGGGATCCAATCCATTCAATTGCCAGGATGCCCAGCGACGATGTGTTTCCAGCGGATAACATTCCGATGAAAAAACTGACAACTGATAGTCATTCGCCATTACCCGGTTCTCCCGGCGGGCCTGCGGGAGGTAGAATGGGTGCAACCAGGAGATTCAATGAACCAAGACCGCCTCCCCGAAAGCGAAGACGATGCCATCACCGACGCCGCCGCGCATTGGTGCATGCGCTTGCATGCCGAAGACTGCTCCCAGGCTGATCGTCGTGCCTTTTCGCAATGGCTGGAGGCAGACCCCCGACATGGCGAGGAGTACGTGGCAATGCAGGAGATCTGGCAGACTGCCGATCTGCTGCCGCGGACCGAAACCACGACCCGGGCACCTTTCCCGGCACAACGGTCATCGCGCACCCAGCGCTGGCGCCCCCTCGCGTCGGCAGCGGCGATTACCCTCCTCGCCCTTCCCGGGTTCGCCTGGGTGGGCTGGGAACAAGGCTGGCTGCCCAACGGCTACGAGCATTTCGAGAGCCACGAGAACCGCCTGCAGGTGCAACTGGGCGACGGCAGCGAGGTCGAGCTGAACCTCGACAGCGAGCTGCGGTTCACCAACTACAAGGACACCCGCCGCGTGACGCTGGTGAAGGGAGAGGCCTTCTTCAAGGTTGCCCACGACAGCAGCCATCCCTTCATCGTGCGCGCAGGCCACGGCGAGACCCAGGTGACCGGGACTCAATTCAACGTCTGGAAGTACCAGGATCAGGTCAAGGTGACCCTGGTGGAAGGCTCGGTGCTGGTAAGCGTCGATGCCAGCGAAGGCGGTTATCGTCTTGGGCCCGGCATGCAGGCCAGCTACAGAGTCGGTGACTACGAGCCGCAGATGGCCCAGAGCAATGACTACGGCAACAGCCTGGCATGGCGCACCGGCAAGCTCATTCTCGATAACCTGAGCCTCGACCAGGCGCTGCCCCTGATCAACCGCTACCTGGACAAGCCGCTGCTGCTAGCCGATGCCAGCGCCGGCAGCATCCGCATCAGCGGCATCTACAACACAGGCGAAGTCCATCTCCTGGTCAGCACCCTGCCCAAGGTGCTGCCGGTCTACCTCACCCGCAACAAGGACGGCAGCACCGTCCTCAACCGCATTTCACCGCCGCCAGCCCGGGGCTGACCCCGTTGCTCTAGAGCATCATCGCGGCGAGCCAGCCGAAGGCCAGCAGCGGCAGGTTGTAGTGGATGAAGGTCGGCACCACGGTGTCCCAGATGTGGTGGTGCTGGCCATCGACGTTCAGGCCCGATGTCGGCCCCAGGGTGGAGTCGGACGCCGGCGAGCCTGCATCGCCCAGTGCGCCTGCGGTCCCGACGATGCACACCGTGGCCAGCGGATCGAAACCCAGCTGCACGCACAGCGGCACGAAGATCGCCGCCAGGATCGGCACCGTGGAAAAGGACGAGCCGATGCCCATGGTCACCAGCAAACCCACCAGCAGCATGAGCAAGGCGCCGATGCCCTTGCTGTGCTCGATCCACTGCGCCGACGTCTCGACCAGGCTGTTCACCTCGCCGGTTGCCTTCATCACATCAGCGAAGCCCGAGGCCGTGATCATGATGAAGCCGATCATGGCCATCATCTTCATCCCCTCGGTGAACAGGTCGTCGGTGTCCTTCCAGCGCACGATGCCTGACAGCGAGAAGATCAGAAAACCGGCCATGGCACCGATGATCATCGAATCCAGCAGCAGCTGGATGATGAACGCCGCGGCAATCGCCAGGCCTGCCACCATCAAGGTGAGCGGGTTGTACTGGATGGCGACCTGCTCGACCTGCTCGATGCGCTCAAGGTCATAGACGCGCTTCTTGCGGTAACTCACGAATACCGCGATGAGCAGCCCCAGCAGCATGCCTGCCGCTGGAAGCGCCATGGCGTGGGTGACGTTGACCCCACTGATATCGACCCCGGCGCGGGCAACGTTGGCCAACAGGATCTGGTTGAGGAAGATGTTGCCGAAGCCCACCGGCAGGAAGATATAGGGGGTGATCAAACCAAACGTGATCACACAGGCCACCAGCCGCCGGTCGATCTGCAGGCGAGTCAGCACGTACAGCAGTGGTGGCACCAGCAGCGGAATGAAAGCGATATGGATCGGCAGGACATTCTGCGAACACACCGCCACCACCAGCATCAGGCCGATCAGCAGCCACTTGAGCTTGCCGCCGTTGGCATGATCCCGGCGATCGATCATGCTCAGCGCGCGGTCAGCCAAGGCGTGGGCCATGCCCGACTTGGCGATTGCCACGGCGAAAGCGCCGAGCAATGCGTACGACAGCGCTACTGTAGCCCCCCCGCCCAGCCCGCCATTGAACGCCTTGAGCGTACCTTCGATTCCCAGGCCACCGACCAGTCCGCCCACCAGGGCGCCGATGATCAAGGCGATGACCACATGCACGCGGGACAGACTCAATATCAGCATGATGCCGACCGCGGCAATGACTGCGTTCATGGTGTGCGTTACCTCTAGAAGCCAGACAAAAAGCGAGCGTTCCGGCGACTGGTTGCCCACGGGCAGTGGCCGGACGAAGGGAATGTTTTTATGAAGGGCGCACACTTTGAAGCAGACCTGCGTGCTTGTCAAAGCCGCAGGCCCTCGCGGCAGCCATTGAAAGCTAACGTTTTTTTTGCCCTTCGATAGGCCACTTGATAAAGAAGACCGCGCGCGTGCCGATACAGCTGATACCCATAGACTTACCGCCTCAAGGGAATCGCTCATGTCGTCGAGACAACTTTCCATCCAATGGAAGATCACCCTGCTCGCAGGCCTGTGCCTGGCCAGCATCGTCACCCTGCTCGTCGGGTTGTCGTTGTACCGCATGGACCACAGTTCCGACCTGGTCAAGGCCAGCAGCATGCAGATGCTGACCGAGGCGGCCCAGGGGCGCATCGAGTCACAGGGCGAGGTGCAGGCACTGAACATCCGCCGCCAGTTCATGGACGCCTACCAGTACGGGGCCGGCTTCTCGCGCCAGGTGCTGTTCTTGCGCGAGCAGGCTGAAAAGCGTTTTCTCGATGCCTTCGACCTGCGCGAGGACATGACCCGCCAGGTGCGCGCGGCGCTGCAGGCCAATCCCGACCTGCTGGGATTGTCGCTGGTCTTCGAGCCCAATGCACTGGACAACAAGGACAGTCTGTTCGCCGGCCAGGCCGAACTTGGCAGCAACGAAAAAGGCCGCTTCGCCCTGTACTGGTCGCAGCCAGCTCCTGGCCAGCTCCAATCGATGGCCCTGCCCGAGCACGACATGCTCGACACCACGGCAGGTCCCAGTGGCGAGCCGGCAAACACCTGGTCGGTGTGCCCGCGTACTACGCGCAAGGTCTGCGTGATCGAGCCCTACTTCTACAAGATCGATGGCCAGCACGTGCTGATGACCAGCGTTGTCTTCCCGCTGATGGTCGACGGCAACGTCATTGCCACCCTGTCGATCGACATCAATCTCAACAGTCTGCAGACCCTGAGCGTGGATGCCAGTCGTAATCTGTATGACGGCCAGTCCCGCGTCGGCATCCTGAGCCCGGCGGGTTTGCTGGCCGGCTACAGCGCCGATGCCAGCAAGCTGGCCCAGCGCTACGGCCAGGTCGACCCCGTCAAGGGCGCAGAGTTGGTGGGTCTGCTCGCTGACAGCAAGGCGATGCATGTGCTGCACCATGAGCAGCGCCTCAAGGTGCTTGCCTCCTTCACGCCGGTCCCGGACGCCAAGCCCTGGGGGATATTCCTGGACGTGCCGGAAAGCGCGCTGACCGGCCCTGCCGAGACACTCAAGCAGGAGCTCGATGAGCTCAATACCAGTGGTACCCTGATGCAACTCGGCCTTGGCCTGCTGACTGCCGTGATCGGCTTGCTGCTGGTGTGGCTGATGGCCCGCGGCGTGACCCGGCCGATCCTTGGCGTGGCCGCCATGCTCAAGGACATCGCCAGTGGCGAGGGCGACCTCACCCGCCGCCTGAACTACGACAAGGGTGACGAGCTGGGCGAACTGGCGGGCTGGTTCAACCGCTTCCTCGACAAGCTGCAGCCGACCATCGCCGAGGTCAAGCGCTCGGTCCAGGCCGCGCGCGATACCGCCGATCGGTCCTCGGCCATTGCCGCCCAGACCAGCGCCGGGATGGAACAGCAGTATCGCCAGGTCGACCAGGTGGCAACCGCTTCCCACGAGATGAGCGCCACCGCACAGGACGTTGCCCGCAGCGCTGCCCAAGCGGCCCAGGCCGCGCGTGAGGCCGACCAGGCCACCCGTGAAGGGCTGTCGGTGATCGACCATACCACCAGCAGCATCGACACCCTGGCCGCCGACATGAGCAGCGCCATGGCCCAGGTCGAAGGCCTTGCGCAGAACAGCGAGAAGATCGGCTCGGTGCTTGAAGTGATCCGCTCGATCGCCGAGCAGACCAACCTGCTGGCCCTCAATGCCGCCATCGAAGCCGCGCGTGCCGGTGAGGCTGGACGTGGCTTTGCCGTGGTCGCGGACGAGGTGCGCAATCTCGCCCGGCGTACCCAGGAATCGGTCGAAGAGACCCGCCAGGTCATCGAGCAGCTGCAGGCTGGCACCCGCGAGGTGGTGGGCGCGATGGACAGCAGCCATCGACAGGCACAAGGCAGCGTCGGCCAGGTCGGCCAGGCGGTTACCGCCTTGCAGAAGATCGGTCAGGCGGTGACGGTCATCAACGACATGAACCTGCAGATCGCCAGTGCCGCCGAAGAGCAGAGCGCGGTGGCCGAAGAGATCAACAGCAACGTCGCCACCATCCGCGACGTCACCGAGTCGCTGTCTGGCCAAGCCAGCGAATCGGCGCGGGTCAGCCAATCGCTCAACAGCCTCGCGAACCAGCAGCAAGGGTTGATGGACCAGTTCAGGGTCTGATCCCGCTGGCATCGATGGCCCTCGTCTACACTTGCCGAACTTGCGCACCGGCAACCCAGACGAGGCCCTCGATGAAGCGACTCCCAGCTCTCCTGGCTGCAGTGATACTCAGCTTCGCCGGCACCGCCACGGCTGCCGACGCCCGCACGCCGATCCACTTCGGTGCCATCGCTTGGGAAAGCGGCGCACTGACCACCGAAATCCTGCGCTTGATCGTCGAAAAGGGCTACGGCTACCCCACCGACACCCTGCCCGGCAGTACGGTCAGCATGGAAGTCGCCCTCGCACGCAACGACCTGCAGGTGATCGCCGAAGAATGGGCAGGCCGTAGCCCGGCATGGGTCAAGGCTGAGCAGGCAGGCCAGGTCTTCAGCCTTGGCGACACGGTGAAAAACGCCGAGGAAGGCTGGTGGGTGCCCGCCTACGTGATCAAGGGCGATCCCAAGCGCAACCTCAAGGCACTCGCACCAGACTTGCGCAGTGTCGACGACCTCAAGCGCTATCCCAAGGTGTTCAGCGACCCTGAGTCGCCTGACAAGGGCCGCTTTCTGAACAGCCCCAGCGGCTGGACCTCCGAGACGGTCAACAGCCAGAAGCTAAAGGCTTATGGCCTTGACCAGCAGTACGTGAACTTTCGCAGCGGATCGGGCGCCGCCCTGGATGCCGAGATCAATTCGGCAATCCGCCGTGGCCAGCCAGTACTCTTCTATTACTGGAGCCCGACCCCGTTGATGGGCCGCTTCGAGCTGGTGCGCCTGGAGGAGCCGCCATTCGACCCCCAAGCCTGGGCCACCCTGACGGATGCCAGAAATCCCTCGCCCCGCGGCAGCCGCTCCCTGCCGGCCAAACTCTCGATCGGTGTGTCGGCCGCGTTCCGTAAGCAGTACCCGGAACTGGTGGACACTTTCAGCAAAGTCGACCTGCCCATCGATACGCTCAACAAGGCTCTGGCACACATGAGCGAAACCCGCCAGCCACCCGGTGAGGCGGCGCTGGCCTTCCTGCGCGACAACCCGGCAGTCTGGAAAGCCTGGATGCCTGGCGAGGTTGCCAGCAAGATCGAGGCCGGTCTGTGAGCAGCGGTTTTCCCGAAGCGCTGCAGTTCTCGTTCGCCGAACGCGTTAATCGCTTGGTCGACTGGCTGGTACTGAATTACGGCGATCACCTGCGCAGTGTCTCGGACAACCTCCTGCAATTGCTGGTAAGCCTCGAGAACCTGCTGCGCATGATGCCCTGGTGGCTGCTCCTGGCACTGGTCGGGTTGCTCGCCTGGCACGCTTGCCGAAGCCTGCCCCGCGCATTGATGCTGGCTGGCCTGCTGCTGCTGATCGGCATGCTGGGACTGTGGGACAAGCTGCTGCAGACCCTCGCCCTGGTCATGGTCAGCACCGGCTTGTGCGTGCTGGTCGGAGTGCCGCTGGGGGTGCTGCTCGCCAGCAGGCCGCTGGCCCGGCGCTTGATCATGCCAGTGCTCGACGTGATGCAGACGCTGCCCGCCTTCGTCTACCTCATCCCCGTACTCATG
Organism: Pseudomonas fluorescens; assembly: GCF_902498185.1. Taxonomy (GTDB): domain Bacteria; phylum Pseudomonadota; class Gammaproteobacteria; order Pseudomonadales; family Pseudomonadaceae; genus Aquipseudomonas; species Aquipseudomonas fluorescens_BS. The sequence continues at coordinate 319,775 of NZ_CABVIX010000005.1, forward strand.
CTGTTCGGCCTGGGCAAGGTGCCGGCTGTATTCGCCACGCTGATCTACGCCCTCCCCCCGCTGGTGCGCCTGACCGAACTGGGCATGCGCCAGATCGATGCTTCCCTTCTGCGGGCCGCTGGCAGCCTGGGCGCCAACCGCTGGCAACGCCTGCGCAGCATCGCCCTGCCCTTGGCCCTGCCAAGCATCATGGCGGGCCTGAACCAGTCAGTGATGATGGCCCTGTCGATGGTCGTAGTGGCGTCGATGATCGGTGCCCGGGGGCTGGGTGAAGACGTGCTGGCCGGCATCCAGACCCTGAACGTTGGCCAGGGGGTAGAAGCGGGACTGGCCATCGTCGCCCTGGCCATGGTCATCGACCGCATCAGCCAGGCCTACGGGCAGCGCGAACGACCCTGAATACACTGCGCCGACGTCGCAGCCTGCTAGAAATCAATGGTTCCCGAGAATTTGACCAGCCGCGGATCGCCTTGGGTCAGGTAGCCGCCATTGGCCGACGCCCAATAGTTCTTGTCGCTGACGTTCTCCACGTTCATCCGCAAGGTGACGGCCTTTTCCTGCACCCTGAAACGATAACGCGCGCCGATGTCGAATCGATTCCAGGTCGGCAGGCTCAGCGTATTGGCAGGATCGGCATACTGCCCACCGGTACGCAGCATGCGCGCATTGAGGGCAAGGCCCTCAAGCCCCGGCACATCCCAGTCGACGCTGGCATTGAGCTGGAAGGTCGGCACGCCGACCGCATGGTTGCCATCGTTGGCGCCGTCCTGGGTGTTCTCGAGCTCGGTGTCCATGCGCGTACCGCCAGCGATCAGGCGCAGGCCCGGGGTCGGTTCGCCAAAGACGCTGAGCTCCACGCCGCGATTGACCTGCTCGCCATCCTGGACGAACACTCCGTTCTGGTTGTAACCATCGGTGGGCCGCTCGATGCGAAAGACCGCAAGACTGGCGCCGTAGGTTTCGCGGTCAAGCTTGATCCCGGCCTCGACCTGCTTGGTCTCGGCCGGCGGGAATATCTCACCCACGTTGACTACATCCCCCGAGGCGGTCGCGCCCTGGGCCAGGCCCTCGATGCGGTTGACGTACAGCGAGACCGACGGCGTAGCCTTCCACACAATGCCGTAGACCGGGGTCGTCACCGCCTCGTCGTAGAACGCCGTGCGCCCAGCATCAGGTCCCTCGCCGTCATAGGCGTACCCCTCCACGCGCAGTTGCTGGCGGCGAACACCGGCGGTCAGCAACAGCGTGTCATCGAACAGGCCGACGGTGTCGGAGATGGCGAGGCTGCGGTTGCGGGTCTTGCCCGTCACGCCTGGATCGCCCAGCTTGCCGCCAGTGAAGGTGGCCGTGGTCGGCTTGGGCAGTGGGTCGGTGTGATAGATATTGGTGTCGGCACTGTCGTAGAAGACAAAGGCGTTCTCCTGCTGAGCCCAGATACTGGCGCCGCCGATGTTCAGCTGGTGGCTCACCGGGCCGGTCCAGAAGCGGCCATTGATTCCCCCCATGACCGTGGTGCTGTCTTCATTGTGCGGGATCAGCGAGCCGCCGATGCTTGCCGCGCCGCTGGCGGCATCGGTCAGCACGGGCGTTGCGTAGAAGCCGGTTTCGCGGGTGTGCTTGGCACCACCGGCCAGATAGGCGCTCCAGTTTTCGTTGAAGTCCCAGTCGCCACGCAACATGCCGAAGGTGTCTTCGGTCTCGGTATGCGTCCAGTCCTGGCCATAGTTGTGATCGGCGTCCGGCGCCCGCGGGATGCGCGTGACACCGGGCCCAAGGCGCACCGAGTTGCGCAGGAAGTTGACCCGTTGCTTCTGGTAGCCCAAATCGGCGGACACCTGGAAATCGTCTCCACGATAGTCAAGTCCTGCGATGAACAGCTTGCTGCGATGATGCTGGTCTTCGATGCCTGTCTCCCCTTCGCGCTGGGACAGGTTCAGGCGCGCGCCAAAGCGGTTTTCCGGGCCGAAACGCTGGCCGATGTCCAGATGCTCGCCCAGGCGCCCATCGGTGCTGAAGTCCTGGGTGTAGCGCCGGGTCGGCGTGTCGCCAGCGCGCTTGGGCTGGAGATTGACGTTGCCTCCAAGGCCGCTGCCGGTCGGGCTGGCACCATTTATGAACGCATTGGGTCCCTTCAATACTTCGACACGCTCCACCGCATCGGTAGAAATCATCTGCCTGGGCAGCACGCCGTACAACCCGTTGAACGACACATCATCGCCGTTCAGTGGCAGACCCCGTATGACAAAGACCTGTGACTGGTTGGCGAAGCCGAAGGACTGGCGCACCGAGGGATCATTGAGCAGAACATCGCCGATGTCCTCCGCCTGCTGGTCCTCGATGAGCTGGGAGGTGTAGCTGGTCATGGTGAACGGCACATCCATCATGTCCTGGTTGCCCAGCACGCCCACCTGGCCGCCGCGAGCCACCTGACCTCCAGCGAACGGTTCGGGCAACTCGCCACGCGGTGCGACGAGGGCATCCGCACTGACCGAGGTGGCGCCGAGTTCGATGGCGCCATCGGCCGCCTGGGTGGCGACGCTGACGGAACAGCACAGGGCGAGCAAGGTCGGATGTATAGGACGTAATCGTGACATGGAAGGCTCCCGAGGGTAGGTGGAGGGCCTCCATGGCAATGAGAGTGCTTCCCAACGATGCTTGAGGCTAGCAGACGCTAGTGGAAACAATTACCAATGCGATGCACTTTTTCGTTTACCGTGGGTCTACCCCCTCTTTTGACGCTTGCGATCCAATGCCCTGGTTCGATGTTTGGATCGACCGGGCGCAGTGAGACGCGCTTGTGTAGGATGGGCCCGGCTTATCGAGGCCGCTGCCAGCCATAGGGAGAGTTACATGCGCGTCCTGTCATCCGTTGTCTGCCTTGCCACCTTGTCGCTGGGCCTGGCTGGCCCTGCCAGCGCCCTGGCGGGTGAAGAGGCGCAACTGATCGATTCGATCAACGCTTTTCGCAGTCAGGCACAGCCCTGCGGGGGCGGGGCGTCGCTGGAGCTTGCGCCGCTCAACAGCGACACTCGCCTGGCGCTGTCGCCCGAGGGCACCCGCGACCTGCAGCAGGCCATGACCCGGGCGGCCTATCCGATGGTCAATGTGCAGGCGATCAGCTTGTCCGGACCGCGCGATGCGCGTTCGGCCATGACCGCCATCCAGGAAAGCTTCTGCCAGGTAGTGCTCGACCCTCAGTTCGTCGATATCGGCGTGAGTCAGGAAGGCCGTGACTGGCGCATCGTTCTTGCCCGGCCACTGCTTAGCGCACGCCTGGGCGACTGGCAGGCCGAGGGACAGAAACTGCTCCAGGAAGTCAACGCCGCCCGCGCACAGCCACGCCAGTGCGGCGGCCAGCCGTTTGCCGCCGCAGGTGCGCTGGGCTGGAACAGTACCCTTGCCGGGGTGGCGGCCAACCACACCCGTTCGATGGCCAACCATAATTATTTCGACCATATCGACCGTGATGGCCGCACCCCCGGCGACCGCGCCGAACTGGCGGGCTACGCCTATCAGCAGGTCGGCGAGGCCATCGCGGCAGGGCGCGATACCCCCCGCAAGGTGGTTGACGGCTGGCTGGCCAGCTCTGGCCACTGCGCCACCCTGATGAACCCCGATTTCCGCGACCTGGGCGCCGCCTATGCCACCGACCCCAAGAGCGATGCCGGCATCTACTGGACCGCGCTGTTCGGCGCTCCATGAGCTTCGTGGTAGCGGGGCTGCCTGCTCCAGTCCCGTGACGGTGTGGCGCTGACGTTGACGCGCTGAGCGCTGCACGGCGGTGCGGAAACATTCTGATTGATCACGGACGCCTGTCTCCCCGCCCCTTCCTTGAATTTGCAGAACGATCCTACACGCCGCAGTGGCGCTCATGAACTGCCCGGAATTGCGTGGCGACGCGATAGTGGAAGGCCTTCCCGCAAACCGAGGCCTGCTGCATGCCGCTCATCGAACACGCCCCTTCGTCACTCTCCAACCGGACCTCGCACCCGTTGATTGCATCCGCCCTTGGCCTTGCCGTCACGGCTGCGCCCATGGGCAGCCTGGCAGACGACTCCCACCCGCCCATCCTGGAGCTGGACGCCCTGAATATCGATGCCGTGCACCCTGGCGGCTACCGTACCGAACGCTCGGCCTCGGCAAAGTACGCGGTTCCATTGCTCGACACCCCACAGACCATCACCGTGGTTCCCAGCCAGGTCATCCAGGAGCAGCAGGCACTGAGCCTGCGACAGGTACTGGCCAACGTTTCCGGCATCACCTTCAACGCCGGCGAAGGCGGCGGCGGCTCGGGGGACAGCATCAACATCCGGGGCTTCTCGGCCAACAGCAACATCCAGGTGGATGGCTTGCGCGACAGCACCCAGACAACGCGGTCCGACACGTTCAATATCGACCAGGTCGAGGTCATCAAAGGCCCCAACTCGGTATTCGGTGGCGCCGGCACCACCGGCGGAACGATCAACATCATTACCAAGCAGCCGCAACGGCTCGCCTTTACTCACCTGAGCGGCGGCATCGGTACCGACTACTATCGACGACTGACCCTGGATGCCAACCAGCCTCTGGAAGGCGTCGGCCATGACAGCGCGCTGCGCCTCAATCTCATGGCTCATCGCAATGACGTGCCCGGGCGTACGCAGGTCGAACGCGGACGCTGGGGCATCGCGCCATCACTGCGCCTGGGCCTGGACGACTCCACACGCCTGATCCTGAGCGCTTCACATCTGGAGGACGACAATCTGCCTGACTACGGTGTCCCCGCCCTTGACGGCAAGAAGCTGGGGGGTGTCGACCGGCAGGATTACTTCGGCTGGAAAAACCTCGACAAGGAACAGATCCGGCAGAGTGCCGTGACGGCAGACTTCGAGCACGCGTTCAACGATGACCTGCGCGTACAGAATCTCACCCGCTACAGCCACACCGACCGTGACACCACTGTCTCGGCCTCTCACGTCAAGACCGAGGGTTTATCCGCAGGCCGGTACGTACCCGCCGGCCCTCAGGCCTATGGCCGCGATGCTGTCACGACGCTGTGGATCAACCAGACGAATCTCACCGGCCAACTGGATCTCGCCAGCATGCGCCATGACCTTGTCGCAGGTGTCGAAGTCTCCCGCGAGACCATGAGGCTGGGTACCTACGACCATGGTTTGGGACGCACCTTGTATCCGGCAGACGGCTACGACCTCGGCAATCCGCCGGGGTACTGGTCGGGGCCAACCGCCAAGAACCGCAGCAGCCAGGCGCAGGCCGAGCTGACCAATCACGCACTGTTTGTCTTCGATACCATCGCGGTGCATGAGAATTGGGACCTGAACCTGGGCCTGCGCTACGACAGGTTCAAGGGCGAAGTCGACAGCGCTGCCGTCGGCAAGTCCGCCTCAGGCTTCGAGTCAAGCGACAACGTGCTCAGCGGTCGAGCGGGCCTGATGTACAAGCCGACCGACAACGGCCGCATCTACCTCGCCTGGGGTACCGCCTTCAATCCCTCCGCCGAGGCACTGGTGGGTTCCGGCCGGGGCCTCACCGCCGAGACCGAGGGCCTGTCGCCGGAAAAGAACCAAACCTGGGAGCTGGGCACCAAGTGGGTGCTGCTGGACAATCGGCTAGACGTGGACGCGGCGCTGTTCCGGGTCGAGAAGCGCAATGCCCGCGAGAACATGGCCGACGGGTCCACCCAACTGGCGGGGATGCAACGGGTACAGGGCCTGGAAGTCAGTGTGACCGGCCATATCAGCGACCAATGGGCGGTGTTCGCCAACTATACCTTCCTTGACAGCGAGACCCTCAAGGCCGCCGACACACCAGCGGGTATCGCACGTGAGGGCCAGGCACTGGGCAACACTCCACGGCACTCGATGAACCTGTGGTCCACCTATGCGCTGCCGGCGGGCTGGACCCTGGGCTACGGCGCGCGCCATGTGGGCGAACGCAACGTCACCTCGAGTACCGCGGCCAAACTGGATGCCTACTGGGTGCACAACGCCATGGCCGCCTATCGGGTAAACGACAACATCGACCTGCAGCTCAACATCAACAACCTGTTCGACAAGGCCTACGTAGAGCGGGTGCGCCAGCAGAACGGTTCCGCGTCGCGCTCTTCCGCGATCGAGTATGGCGATGCGCGGTCGGCGATCGTTTCTGCCTCCTATCGTTTCTGATCCAGCGTGCCCTGTCGCACCGCGCCAGGGCGCAGCCCCCAGATGATCTATGCTTCAAGGCTTGACCAGTGTCCAATTGTCGCAGCGACAACCGGTCTCAGTTTAATTATGTACCAACTTGTTAATTAGCTTGCTAAGGGTATAAACTTCGCCCATTCAACAGCGAGACTTTTCGGCATGAACCAAGCACAGCGCGCCTCTGGCGCCACCTCTTTGATTCTGGTCGGCCTGGGCGTGATCATCGCCCTGCTCGGCCTTGCCCTGGCGGCCGGCGGCATCAAGCTCGCCGGTCTCGGGGGTTCGTGGTACTTCCTGATCGGCGGCGTGGTCATGGCCCTTGCCGGTATCCTCATTGCCCTGCGCAAGACGGCGGGTGCCTGGCTTTTCGCGGCGTTCCTGGTCGGTACCGCCGTGTGGGCAGTGGCCGATGTGGGCCTGGTGTTCTGGCCGCTGTTCTCGCGCATCTTCATGTTCGGCGCGATCGGCATGGTGGTGGCGCTGGTCTATCCCTTGCTGTCGCGCGCCAATGGTGGCGCGCCGGGCCGCGCGGCCTACGGCGTGGCGGGTGTGATGGCGGTGGCGCTGGTGATCGCGGCGGGCAACATGTTTGTCGCACACCCCACCGTCGCCCCAACTGGCAAAGGCCCTGGCCTGACCCCCGTGGAACCTGGGCAGGCACAGAAGGACTGGGCCCACTACGGCAACACCGAAGGGGGCAGCCGCTTCGCCGCGCTGGACCAGATCAACCGCGACAACGTCGACAAGCTCAAGGTCGCCTGGACCTATCACACCGGTGATATCGCCGAGAGCGATGGCAATGGCGCAGAAGACCAGTTGACCCCCCTGCAGATCGGCAACAAGGTGTTTATCTGCACCCCGCACAACAACCTGATCGCCCTCGATGCCGACACGGGCAAGGAACTGTGGAAAAACGCGATCAACGCCAAGGCCGCTGTCTGGCAGCGTTGCCGTGGCATGGCCTACTTCGACGCCACTGCGCCGCTGGCCCAACCGTCGCAGCCCAACAGCTCGCAAGTGACCGCAGCGGTGGTACCCGCCGGTGCCAACTGCCAGCGCCGCCTGCTGACCAACACGATCGATGCCCGCCTGATCGCGGTCGATGCCGACACGGGGGAGTTCTGCCAGGGCTTCGGCAGCAACGGTCAGGTCGACCTGAAAGCCGGCCTGGGCAATGTGCCCGATGCCTACTACCAGCTGTCATCCGCACCGCTCATGGCGGGTAGCACCGTCGTGGTCGGCGGCCGCGTGGCCGATAACGTCCAGACCGACATGCCCGGTGGCGTGATCCGTGGCTTCGATGTGATCACCGGCGCCATGCGCTGGGCGTTCGATCCGGGCAACCCGCAAGACCGCAATGCCCCGGCCGACGGCAGCACCTATGTGCGCAGCACGCCGAACAGCTGGGCGCCGATGTCCTACGATCCAGCGATGAACACCGTCTTCCTGCCGATGGGCAGTTCCTCCACCGACATCTACGGCGTCGAACGCACCCGCCTCGACCACACCTACGGTGCCTCGGTGCTGGCGCTGGATGCGACCAGCGGTGAAGAAAAGTGGGTCTACCAGACCGTTCACAACGATCTCTGGGACTTCGACCTGCCGATGCAACCAAGCCTGATCGACTTCACCAAGCCGGACGGCCAGACGGTGCCAGCACTGGTCATCGGAACCAAGGCCGGGCAGATCTACGTGCTCGACCGTGCCACCGGCCAGCCGCTGACCAAGGTCGAAGACGTCAAGGTCAAGCCAGGCAACATCCCCAACGAGCCCTACTCGCCCACCCAGCCCAAGTCGGTCGGCATGCCGCAGGTCGGCGCACAGACCCTGTCTGAATCCGACATGTGGGGCGCAACCCCGTACGACCAGCTGCTGTGCCGTATCGATTTCAAACAGATGCGCTACGACGGCCTGTACACCGCCCCGGGCACTGACAAGTCACTGAGCTTCCCAGGTTCGCTGGGCGGCATGAACTGGGGCAGCATCTCCACCGACCCGGTGCACGGTTTCATCTTTGTCAATGACATGCGCCTGGGCCTGTGGATCCAGATGGTTCCCGCGCAGAAGAACGCCCAGGCTTCGTCCGGTGGTGAAGCGCTGAACACCGGCATGGGCGCGGTACCGCTCAAGGGCACCCCGTATGCCGTGAACAAGAACCGCTTCCTGTCGGTAGCCGGCATTCCGTGCCAGGCACCACCGTTCGGTACCCTGACCGCCATTGACATGAAGACTCAGAAAGTCGCCTGGCAAGTGCCGGTCGGCACTGTCGAGGACACTGGCCCGCTGGGTATCCGCATGCACCTGCCGATCAAGATCGGCCTGCCTACCCTGGGCGGCACCCTGTCGACCCAAGGCGGCCTGATCTTCATCGCCGGGACCCAGGACTTCTACCTGCGCGCCTTCAACAGCGGCAACGGTGAAGAAGTCTGGAAGGCCCGCCTGCCGGTTGGCAGCCAGGGCGGCCCGATGACCTACGTCTCGCCGAAGACCGGCAAGCAGTACGTCGTCATCACTGCAGGCGGCGCCCGCCAGTCCAGCGACCGTGGCGACTACGTCATGGCCTACGCACTGCCGTAAGCCAGCGCACCTGCCCTTGCGGGCAGGTGCCGAGTTTTCGCGCGGTGCCTCAGGGCGCCGCGCTTTTATTTCCGATCCCTCGTTCGCGATTCCGTGGAAGTTTGCGCATGTCCTCCGCTAACCGTTTTTCCCCTGCCCGCCTCCTGCTGGCAGTGACCTGCAGCACAGCGCTGCCCGCCTTGGCCGACACTGGCTCGGACCTCCTGACCCGCAACACCCTGACCGGTGACTGGGGTGGACTGCGCCATGAACTGGATGACGATGGCGTCCGTTTCACGGGCGACTACAGCGGTGAAACCGCCTACAACGCCCATGGCGGCATTCACCGCTCGGCTCGCTATTCGCAGAACATCAAGCTGGGCGTGCAGTTCGACCTGAGCAAGCTGTACGGCCTGGACAACGGCGGCAAAGTGCAACTGACGATCAACGACCGGCGCGGCAACAGTGCTTCCGAAGACCTGGTTGGCAACCGCCTGCCCATCCAGGAAAACTACGGTGGCCTCTACACTCGCCTGACGGAGCTGAGCTATGAGCGAACCCTGTTCACCCCAGCGCTCAACGTCAAGCTTGGCTACATGGCGATGGGCAATGATATCGGCGTGCTCGACACCGGTATTCTGTGCAACTTCATGAATGCCGGCTTCTGCGGTCACCCACTGAACATGTCCGGTGGCAGCGGCTGGACCAACTACCCGAATGCCCGTCTGGGTGTGCGCGTCAAATACGATTTCTCCCCTTCATGGCAACTGCGCGCTGCCGCGTTCAACGTCGACCCCGAAAGCAACGGCAACTCCAGCCGTGCCTGGCACCTGGGGCCCAAGCACACGACCGGCACAGTGGTACCGCTGGAGCTGGTCTACAAACACCAGAGCGAACTGCCGGGCGAGTACAAGCTGGGCTATTACTACGACAGCTCGGACGTCAAACGCATTGGCAGTGATGAGGAAGTGGCCGGGCGCGGGGGCCATTACTTCGTGTTCGACCAGGCTGTGTGGAATTCTGAATCCTCCCCAGGCCGCACGCTGCACGCCTTCGGCCAGTACTCGGCAGCGAGTAGCGCGGCCTCGCCGTTCTCCAAGTGGTATGGCACTGGCGTAGTGCTGTACAAGCCATTCGCAAACCGCCCGCGCGACACCGTGGCCCTGGGTTATGGCCGCGCCGTTCCCAATCCCCGAAGCCGGGATGTGCTGCAGGATGCAAGCCTGTCCCAAGGCGAAGCGTTCCCCAACCTGGACAGCGCCGAGCAACTGATCGAGCTGAGCTATGGGTATCAGGCAACGCCATGGCTGCTGCTGCGCCCGGACGTGCAGTACATCATCGAGCCAGGTGCATTCTCGGGTGAAAATATCGACAACGCACTGGTACTGGGTCTTCAGGTCAGGGCGAGCTTCTGACCTGAAATTTTCCACGGACCTGCTCGTCAAGACCTGACCTGCGCTACCATCGCAACAGCAGGCGCCTGCTGCTTTATTTGCGGGCGCCAATCACTGTGGGGTGTTAGGGATAGACATGGCGAAATGGCTTGAAGGCGGCGGACTGATGGCTGAGCACATCCGCCGATACGACTGGGCATCCACCCCCCTGGGCCCGCTGGAAGGCTGGCCAGATTGCCTCAAGACCACCGTGGCGTTGTGTCTGGCCTCACGCTTTCCCCAGGCAATCCTGTGGGGCCCGGACCTTGTAACCCTGCATAACGACTCCTTCTCCAGCATCCTGGGTGGCAAGCCCCTGGCGCTTGGTCGCCCATTCCGGGACGTCTGGCAAGAAGCCTGGAGCGATATCGGCACCATGACAGACCTTGCCATGGCCGGCCAGGCAGTGTTCATCGAGGATTTCCCGCTGGTCATTCAGCGTAGCGGTGAGCCTGAGCAGGCCTATTTCACGTTCTGCTACAGCCCTATCCGCGATCAGGATGGCCAGGTCGTCGGCATGCTCGACACGGTTACCGAGACCACGGCGGCGGTACTGGCAAATCGTCGCCTGTGCTTTCTCGATGAACTGGGACGCACGGTAACCGACGTCACCGACCCTGGCGTGATCATGGCCACCACCACCCGTATGCTCGGCGAACACCTGCAGTTATCGAGCTGCGCCTATGCCCTCATGGCCCCGGACGAAAATGCCTTCACCATTTGCGGGGACTGGGTCGCGCCGGGCTCGCCGCACCTGCTGGGTGAATATCGCCTGGCTGATTTCGGGCAGCTGGCGGTCAGCAAACTGCGCACCGGCCAGCCGTTGGTGATCAACGACAACCTCACGGAGCTGGCGCCCGATGAAGCGGCCACCTTCCAGGCCATCGGCATCACCGCGACGATCTGCATGCCGCTGGTCAAGTCCGGCCGCCTGACCGCACTCATGGCCATCCACGACAAGGCGCCGAGAGCCTGGAGCCCTTACGAGCTGGGCTTGCTCAGCGAAGTGACCGAGCGCTGCTGGGCGCACATCGAACGGGTGCAATCCGACGCCGAAGTACACCAGACCCTAGCCGCGCTGGAAGCCTTGAACGCCACGCTCGAGCAACGCGTCGATGAGCGCACTTCACAGCTGCTGCACACCGAGGCTGTGCTGCGCCAGGCCCAGAAGCTCGAAGCCATGGGCCAATTGACCGGTGGCGTCGCCCATGACTTCAACAACCTGCTCACTATCATTCGCTCGGCGCTGCATTTCCTGCAACGCAAGGAGCTGGCCGATGACCGCCGCAAGCGCTATCTCAAGACGGTCGCCGACTCGGTCGAGCGCGGTGCCAAGCTGACCGCCCAACTGCTCGCCTTCGCCCGGCGCCAGGCATTGACACCTGAGGTCTTCGACGCGGGTCACCGGCTTGAGGCGATCGCCGATCTTCTCGACACGGCCACCGGCACACGCGTGCACGTCGAGCTCGACCTGCCGGACACCCCATGTTTTATCCGGGCCGACCTGGGACAGCTGGATACCGCCATCATCAACATGGCGATCAATGGCCGGGATGCAATGGACGGTGAGGGCAAACTGATTCTCAGGCTTGAGGCCGACCAGCGCATGCCCGCTGCCGAGGGCGACAGCGCCCAGGACATACTTTTCGCCGCCATTTCGGTTATCGACACCGGCTCCGGCATCGCCCCGCAGCTGCTCGAGCGAATCTTCGACCCGTTTTTCACTACCAAGGCGGCTGGCCAGGGCACCGGGCTCGGTCTGTCACAGGTGTTCGGCTTCGCCAAGCAATCGGGCGGAGACGTGCTGGTGAGCAGCACCGAAGGGCGGGGCACCACCTTCACTCTCTACTTGCCCCATGGCGACCCCACACCTTCGGAAAACCAGGGCGCTTCTTTCAATCGCTAGCCTCGGCCTCCCGACGCGACAGCAAATGCGCCAGGCTCTTGGCCAGCTCGGCGCGCCGAAACGGCTTGCGCAGCACCTCGAAACCACGCAGCTCGCGTGGGGTAAGGTTGGCGTATCCAGTGATGATCAGTACTGGCAGCTCGGGGAAGCGCTCACGCAGTTCCTGCGCAAATTGCACGCCTGTCTTGATAGCCATGATGTGATCAGTGACGAGGGCATCCGGTCGTAGCCCGTCTTCGATCAGCTGCAGGGCCTGCGCCGCATCAGCGGCTTCGGTCACCTCGTACCCCAGGTCGCGCAATTGCAGAGCCGTGGTGTGGCGAACGATTTCCTCATCATCGACCAATAGCACCTGGTTTGCGCCGGGCGCTACCCCTACCTCGTAGCCATCACTGCCAGGGCTCGGAGCAAGCACCTCACTGATGGGCAGCCAGATGGTCGCCTCGGTGCCCTCCCCGGCCCTGGAGTGAATGCTGAAGCCACCCCCCGACTGAAGCGCGAGTCCCTGCACCATGGGTAACCCGAGTCCAGTACCCTTGCCCACCGTCTTGGTGGAATAGAATGGCTCGATGCAACGCTTGAGCACTTCTTCATCCATGCCACTGCCACTGTCGCTGACCTGCAGCCATACGTAGCGTCCCTCGGCAAGTGGCCCCTGGCGTCCGTCATGCCTGCGCTCCTCCCCCGCGCGCAACAGTAACCGCCCACCCTCGGCCATGGCGTCCCGCGCATTGACGACAAGGTTGAGAATAGCCAGCTCCAGCTGGTGAGGGTCGACCACAACCGCAGGCAACGCCGGATCGATGAGGTTCACCAACTCGATGGTTGGCCCGATGGAGCGCGACATCAATTCCTGCATATCATTGACCAATGCCGCCAGTGCCACGGCCTGGGGCTTGAGGGTCTGCCGGCGGGCGAAGCTCAGCAGCCGACCCACCAGCACCCGCGCCCGGTCCGCCGAGAGCAGCGCGCCGTCGATGAGCCTGGTGGAACGCTCATCCTCCTGACGCCGGCGAATCAGCTCCAGCGACGCAATGATGGGCGTCAGCATGTTGTTGAAGTCATGGGCAATGCCCCCGGTAAGCTGTCCGACCATTTCCATCTTGCGCGCTTCGTGCAATTGCTGCATCGCCGCTTCGCGTTGCGCAAACATGGCAGCCGCACGCGCCTCCAGGTTTTCGTTGATCGCCAGCAGCTCTGCCTCGGCATTGATCCTTGCCGTTACATCGATGCGCAGGGCTCGCTCGGCTCTCGCATGGATTATCGCGGACCAGATGCGCTTGGCCGTCTCCTCGACGAGTTCGCGCACATCCTCCACGAACACATGAGGAGGCTGGAAGTGCACGGCAAGCATTCCCTCGAGACCGCCAGCGCGCAGGATAGGGACATGCAAGGTAGACGTCAGGTCGACGCCGCTGGACGCATAACCCCGGTGTACGCTGCGGCCCTCGCGCAGGGAGGTAAGCAAATCATGGCCAAAGTCCTGGTACCGATGTTCGCCCACCACCGAGGGCATGCCATCGACCCAGTCCTGTCGCACCTTGAAGCTCGCGCCATCGCTGTTGTCCTCGCCGAAGAACACCCGGGCGGCGCCGAGCTCTTTGCCGAGCTTGCATATGGCGTAGGCTTCGATCTCCTCCGCTTCGGACAGCGTCGGCAGCGCCTGGCCCAGTTCCAGCAGAAATGCCTGGCGCCGCTGAAACTGCACGCGTTCGGTGGTTTCGGTGACGATGCAGAGGACCCCGCCGACGTCGCCATTGGCATCGCGCACCGGCGAGTAGGAGACATCGAAGTAGGCTGTCTCCCCCAGCCCGCGCCGTTCTATGTAGAACGGTCGGTCCTTGGCCGAAAAGGTTTCGCCGGTCTCTCGCACCCCGCGAAGAAGCGGCCCGAGGTCGTCCCAGAGCTCAAGCCAGTTTTCCATCGCAGGTCGGCCCAGCGCGCGCGGGTGCTTGCCGCCGATCGTCGGCGCGTACGCGTCATTGTAGAGGGCCACGAACTGCTCGCCCCAGAACAGCACGATCTGCGCCTGGGCTGGAAGAATCGTGGCCATGATCATTTTCAAGCTGGCCGGCCAGCTCTGCGGGGGGCCCAACGGCGAATCTGCCCAGTCCATATCTTCCAGCAAGGCACTCATCATGCCGCCGTTGAGCAAGAAGCTCACCGGTTTTCTCTGGACGCCATCCGAGTCGTTTTCCAGAAGTGATTTCATGTCGTATCGCACGTCAATGGCTGGGCTGATGACACCCGTCTCTGAGTAAGAGGGCGGTGAATCCCTGTCGTTCCGCTGGTCTGGAATCTTTGCACGCGGCGCGCCGCCCATCCGTCAGCAGGAACGTCAGGAAGGCTTGCGGATTCTTTCGTAAAATCGCAGAGGATTTCAGGGCCATGAGCATAACCCGAGGCGTCACACTCAGCGCAGAGGAACATCAATTTCTACAGGCGCTCGCCCGTTGGCGCTCTTTCCTGGAGGACCGTGCACTGCGCATGGATTGCCCGGACGTCTATCACGATATCTTGCTGCGTGAGGCCGATGAGCTCGAGCGCCGGGGCGTGATCAGTTGAGAGGAATGGCGCGACCTTCGCGTAGAAGCAGATGCGGCCTATTTGCAGGCCGTGGCCGGGGCGGATTTTCATGGCAATCGCGCGACTTGACGGAGATATCTCCGTTACCTGGCGGACGTAATCTTCGTGCCACTTGCCCTGACGCTAGTTCCATGCCTGCGCAAAGAAATGTTACAGCGCTCCGTTCGGCAACCCTGACAAGTCGGACTAGGCTCAGACACATGTGATGCCGGGCCCCTCTGACGGCTGCCAAGCCGCCATGTCGGAATCACTGTTGCTTGGCAACGTCGACAATCAAGGAGGGGCGCATGGCGGCTCTACAGGCATTTCTCTTCACACCATTTCTCGGCACCGAAACCTGGCTCTGGCTGGTCTTCATCGGCATCGTCATCGGCTTGCTGGTTCTCGACCTCGGCGTGCTCCACCGTACCGACCGAGAGATCGAGATGCGCGAAAGCCTCCTGCTGTATTCAGGCTATTTCAGCGTGGGCGTGCTGTTTGGCATCTGGGTGTGGTTCGAGCTCGGCTCGCAATCGGCGCTGGAGTTCTATACCGGCTTTCTCGTCGAACAGTCACTGTCGATGGACAACGTGTTCGTCATGGCGATGATCTTCAGCTTCTTCGCCATCCCTCGCCGCTACCAGCACCGCGTATTGTTCTGGGGCATTCTCGGCGTCGTGTTCCTGCGGGCAATCATGATCGGCGTCGGCGCCGCGCTGGTGCAGAACTTCGCCTGGGTGCTGTACCTGTTCGGCGCCTTCCTGCTGATTACCGGCATCAAGATGTTCCTCTCTGGCGAGGACAGTCACCCCGATCTTGCCAGCAACCCGGTATTGCGTTTCGTCCGCAAGCACATGCGCGTTACCGACCAGATCCACGGGGCGCACTTCTTCGTCCGCCTGACCCCACCTGGCGCGACCCAGTCCTTGCGCTACGCCACCCCGCTGTTCCTGGCCCTGGTACTGATCGAACTGGCCGACCTGGTGTTCGCCGTGGACAGCGTACCGGCAATCTTCGCCATTACCCAGGACCCTTTCATCGTCTACACCTCGAACATCTTCGCCATCCTCGGCCTGCGCTCGCTGTACTTTGCCCTGGCCGCGCTGATGCATCGTTTCGTCTACCTCAAGTACGCGCTGGCACTGGTATTGATCTTCATCGGCTGCAAGATCTTCTACCACGGTCTCATCGGCAGCGTACCGGCGCTGCTGTCGCTTGGGGTGACAATGGCGTTGTTGCTGGGCGGGGTCTTGCTGTCGCTCTTCAAGACGCGAAGTCAGGTTTCCGGGCCCGCAGGGCGAGGTAATCAATCAATCGACTCACATTTTACTCATCTTGATCATCGCCGCGATAATCATCAGCCAGACAAATCCGATGGATGAAAGCACTGTCGAAATCAGCAGTAGTCGTTTAAGCCGAGCCGGAAAATTTCTTAATCCGTCGCGATCCATGTGACCTCGGCGGGTGTGGAGCTGGGGATATATGACAATCGGGATCGAGCTGGCCTCGTCGTATGCCTATTCCCGGAAAGACCATTGCAGCGCACATCGTACTGACTAGATAGTTTCTTGAAATAAAGGTTGACGTACCCCATCCATTCACCTGCCCGGTCAGCCAAGTGCAGTTTGGAAGCGCCTTGAGCATTACATCGAAATGACGGCTCCAGGCAACGAAAGCGTTAATCGCCACACCGGCTATCGCCGCCACGAAGGCCGCGAGAATGATAGTCAGCTGTACCAATAGCAACTCGCTTTCGCCTCTGATCATTTTCCATACTCGTGTACAATTTCCCCAGAGACTTCACCTATCCCCGTACCTAACACGGTCCCAGCAAGGGAACCGCCTCCTATCAATACCAGTCCACAAATAACTCCGCCTACTCCTCCGGTAGCCGCTCCAACCGCTCCACAGCCGATATACGCGGCGTAGCCCCCCACGCGAGCGCCAACCATGCCTCCCGCCAGCCCACCTGCGAATATACCTGCTTCAGTAAACCGCACTCTTTCACAAGCCTGAGCATCCCCGCTGCTGCACACCTCCTTCACCTTCAAGGCTGACGCCGTCCCGCCCAATGCAATTCCTACATACCCCCCATACTTCAAGTACTTCGAGACCCGCGCCACTCTATCGAGATGCGTCGCGTACCCTGCGATCTGTCCCTGTTCCTCCTGCCTTGGACAAGGGCGTGGTCACGTCGCCCTGACGCAACAGACCGCGGCCGGAGTGTGAGGCCTGGGGAAGGCTGCTCAGACAGAGGGCGCCGGTCGTGGTGACATCACGATCCAGACCTATGCCGCGCCCCATTACGCTCATGCGGCGGCCCATCAATGGCACCTCATGGCACGGATCGCAGTGTTAGAGAGACGCTTCCTGGTCATGTGCGAGTTCCTTGCGAGAGAGCCAGGAACGTAGCACCTGAATCACGGCCTGTTAGGCCACTTCAGCCGAATAGGAGGGCCCCTCCGGCGAACTCGGACAAGTCCCACATGTAGAACGAGTTATTACCTTTTCTCTCGGGGTGGGCGCTGCGGCAGGGGGTGTCAGAAATTTTGTGTTCGGGCATAACATGAGTAAGAGGTGCATGTATGCCAACCAAAAAGAAACCTGCGCGCCAACCGGTGCGAGAGCTGCCGAAGCTTCCAAAGGAGCTGCTTGATCAG
>NZ_CABVIX010000006.1 GCF_902498185.1 Pseudomonas fluorescens
CCGAACTCAGCAGTGAAACGATGCATCGCCGATGGTAGTGTGGGGTTTCCCCATGTGAGAGTAGGTCATCGTCAAGATTCATTTCGCAAAACCCCTATCTGCGCGAGCAGGTAGGGGTTTTGTCTTTTCCGGCGAATCAGCCGTCAGCTCGTACTAACTCAGTCAAATGAGCTTGTACTTCCTGGCTCTTGAGCACCAGTACATCGCTTTCCAGGGAGTCGAGCACGGCCTCCGCTGTATTACCGATAAGCGCGCCAGAGATCCCTGTGCGCGCCACGGTACCTATCACTGTCACCACGGCATCGTATTTGTTTGCGGTGAATGGGATGAGTACATCCGCGGGCCCTTCGGCAATGTGCAGACGATCATCACTGACGTCGAACTCAGCCTGGAATGCGGCGCATTCATCACGGTAGCGTTGCTCGATGGTTTCCTTGAGCTGGTACACGGGATCTGATGCGGAAAGCATGGGCGAGGGGTGGGCGCTGATCACATGCAGTTCACCCTTTGCCAGACTGGCTATATCGTAGCCGTGGTCGATGATTCTGGCGTGCAACAGCCGATGAGCTTCATCCTGGTTGCCAACGTCGACGGCTGCCAGGATCACTCCACCCGTCCATGATCGTTCGCTCTTGACCATGAGCACCGCGCAAGGGCACTGGCGCAGCAGTTTCCAGTCAATCGGCGTGAGCAGCGCTTTTTTCAGCGGATTGTCTGGATGGTGCTCCTTGATTACCAACTCGCAACCTTCAGCCTGCTGCACAGCGATGATCGACTCATGCAATGAGTCGTGCCAAGCCTGCTCTTGCGTAACGTTGTCGTAGCCATCGTCATGCAGTTGGCTAGACAAGAGGCTGAGCAGGGCGCTGTGATCCTGCTTCTTGTCACACATCAGCAGGTGCAGGCGCGCACCCGTTACGCCAGCAATGAGTTTGGCCCGCGTCAGGGCGCGGCTGTGGGCGTGCTCGGGGTCAAGGACGACGAGAATGCTGCGGACGGCTTGCATGGGCGTAGGCTCCCTGTGAAGGTGGCAACCGATGCCGGACTATAGTCGGCCTCTTGCTCGGCACGGGTTGATGCACATCAAGCATAGCCACTGGTGATCGCTGCTGCCCTCGGTATAATTGCCGGTTCTGCCGGCCCCTTGTATGTTGAGCTTATGTCCCTGATTCCTGAAATCGACGCCTTTCTGGGTTGTCGCACCCCTGACGCCTGGATTGAAGCGGCGCTCGCCGACCAGGAAACCTTGCTGATCGACCACAAGAACTGTGAGTTCAAAGCCGCTAGCACTGCCCTGAGCCTCATTGCCAAGTACAACACCCATATCGACCTGATCCACATGATGTCGCGGCTGGCGCGTGAGGAACTGGTGCATCATGAGCAGGTACTGCGGCTGATGAAGCGTCGCAAGGTGCCACTGCGGCCGGTATCGGCAGGACGCTATGCCTCGGGGCTACGCCGTTTGGTGAGGGCGCATGAGCCAGCGAAGCTGATTGACACGCTGGTGGTGGGTGCCTTCATCGAGGCACGAAGCTGCGAGCGCTTCGCTGCCCTGGTGCCACATCTGGACGACGAGCTTGGCAAGTTCTATCACGGTCTGCTCAAGAGTGAAGCCCGTCACTACCAGGGTTATCTGAAACTGGCGCACCAGTATGGCGACGAAGCGGACATTGCTCGGGTGGTGGGTTTGGTGAGGGAGGCTGAAGCCGAACTGATTGCTTCTGCTGACAGCGAGTTGCGCTTTCACAGCGGTATTCCTGTGGCGCAAAAAGCCTGAGTGGTGCCGGCCCATCATGACGCCCGACTGGGCGCCATGATCAGCTGATTACGAATTCAGTTGCGACGACCCAGCAACAGCCCGACCACCAGCCCGAATCCCGCCGAGACGGCCACTGTCTGCCATGGGTGAACACCGATATAGTCTTCAGTGGCTTCAACCATTGGTTGCGCTTTGGTGCGCACGCCGGTGACAGCCTCGCTCGCCTGCCGCAGCTTCTGGCTGATTTGCGCCCGCAAGGTTTCAGCTTCTTCACCAACCAGTGACGCGCTGTCATTAAGCAGTCTTTCCGATTCCTGGATCAACGATTGCAGATCGCTGAAGGCTTGATCCTTGATCTGTTCGGCTTCGGCTTGCACGGTGGATTTCCTGGCCATGTATACGTCCTCATAGGGTGATGGAATGAACAGTGGATGCCTGCAGCGCTGGAAAGTTGCAACGGCGTTCCTGGAGCTCGGCGCCCAGTGTAAGATAGCGCCTATTTTCACAGCGGCAGGTACACCCATGAGTTTCAATCTGGCCAGCAGAAGCTTCGCCGAACGTGCGCAGATCGAGAATGAAAAGGCCCGTCTTTTCGATCTCTGGCAGAACAATCTAGGCAAGGCCAAGGGCGACGCGGGTCGGCTGATTTCCGAAAAGCCGCGTCGCAAGGGCAAGTGGGCGGAGTGGGTGCGTTCGGAACTCGAAACTCTGTCGCCGCCTGAGTACGCCAACATGGTGCGCAGTGAGGTCAACAAGATGATGGCCGCCAACGGCGGCAGATGATCCCGTTAGCTACCAGGAAGAGCCGTCGCCCTTGGGTAGATCGAGCGTGCCACTGTCGGTAAAGCGCAGGGTGCCCAACGTGCCGCCCGCCAATTTGCCACGCAGCACATAAGGCATGCCTTGCAGGGATTGAAGCCGGCTCAGCCCGTAGGCCTGCCGCAGCATGGCGAAGGCCGTGATGCTGACCGGTACCACCAGGACCTGCTCGGCGTAACGTCCGATCTCTCCCCGCTGGTCGCTGACCCCCGAGGCCAAGGGCTGTCCGTTGACCTCCAGGTTCAGCGCGAGCCCGTTGTAGTCGATCACCGACTCATTGGGATTCTGCACCCGTATCTTCACAGCCATGCGCACTTCCAGGTCCTGACCCGGCAGAGGTTCGATATCAATCACACTGATGTTGAGCGGGTCCCGCGCCTGGAGCAGGGCGCAGGCACTCAGCCCGCAGGTCAGCAGAAGGATCAGGCCAACGCGGGAAGCGTAATGCAGTACTGAAATCATGGAGGAGCCTTGCCGCGCACGAGTGGGTCTTGAGTGTGGCGCATGTGCGCGACGGTTTAAAGCGTCCTTGACACGTCACTCGCCGCAACATCAGGAATCAACTTCACGACTAAACAGGTTTTTCTGCGAACCTGCCGCGCCGTAGGCTATCCAACTCATGGGTGCGCTTTTCACGCAGGGGGTCAAAACATGAATCCTGTACTGCCAGTTCTGATCGTCGGGCTACTGCTAAGTACCACCCTGCAGGCAGCACCGTCTACTGCACCGCCGTTACTGGCTGCCAGCCCGAACAATCCTTACAACAGCCCGGTCCAGCGCGCCAATCCCAACAGCCGCCAGGGCAGCGTACAGTCCACGCCACCGGTACGTGGTCCATCGACCCAACCCAACCCACGACCGCCGACCCTCGAAAACCGCGGCATCGGCAACGGTGAAAACCTGCGCCGCGAACCACAAACCCCGCGGCTCGAGCCGACGCGGCCGCCCCGCGATTCGCAACGCGCACCATGACCCTTTGGCTTATCACTGGAAGGAACCGTGCATGACCTCACGAAATTGGCTGGCCACTTTCGCCGCAGCAGCCCTGTTGCCCATGCTCGCTCATGGCGCTTCAGAGCAGCAGTACATCAGCGAGGAAGGTCAACTGACCGTCAGTACCGTCGCCGATGGCCTGCGTAACCCCTGGGCCGTCGCGTTCCTGCCCGGCGAGCAGGGCATGCTGGTGACCGAGCGCTCTGGAAACCTGCGCATTGTAAATGCCGAAGGCAAGGTCGGGACGCCCATCAGCGGCCTGCCCAAGGTCTGGGCCGAAGGCCAGGGCGGTCTGCTGGATGTGGTTCTGTCGCCGGATTTCAAAAAGGATCGCACCGTGTATCTGTCCTATGCCGAGGAAGGGGAGGACGGCAAGGCGGGTACTGCGGTCGGCCGCGGTCAATTGTCACAGGACTTGGCCAGGCTGGAGAACTTCAACGTAATCTTCCGCCAGGCCCCCAAGCTTTCCGAAGGCAATCATTTCGGATCGCGCCTGGTCTTTGACCGTGATGGATTCCTGTTCATCGCCCTGGGCGAAAACAATCAACGCCCCACGGCTCAAGATCTCGACAAGCTGCAAGGCAAGGTCGTGCGCATCCTGCCTGACGGTCAGGTGCCCAAGGACAACCCCTTCTTCGGCAAACAGAATGTGCGCCCGGAGATCTGGTCCTTTGGCCATCGTAACCAGCAAGGGGCGGCTCTGAACCCTTGGACGGGCAAGCTGTGGACCCATGAGCATGGCCCGCGCGGTGGTGACGAAATCAACATTCCCGAGGCTGGCAAGAATTATGGCTGGCCGCTCGCTACCCATGGCATCAATTACTCGATGGTCCCGATCCCTGAAGCCAAGGGCAAACATGTCGACGGCATGGTCGATCCGCACCATGTGTGGGAGAAGTCCCCGGGGATCAGCGGCATGGCCTTCTATGACAACCCCAGGTTCAAGGCCTGGGACCATAACCTGTTCATCGGCGCCCTGGCCACCCAGGAGCTGATCCGTCTGCAGCTCGATGGCGACAAGGTCATTCACGAGGAGCGTTTGCTGGGCGATCTCAAGGCGCGCATTCGTGATGTGCGGGTCGGGCCGGATGGTTACATCTACGTGCTGACCGACGCCAAGGACGGCGCTTTGCTCAAGATCGGGCTGAGCGAGGGCTGAGCGGGTCTCCGGATCGCCTGCTCAGGGTGCGGCCTGTGGGACAGAGGATGGCGCGCTGCGACGAGGAGGGGATCGCCGGTTACGCTCGAGGACGGAGGTTGCCTTGGAGGCGCTCTACACTCATGGGTATCTGGCGTTCCCGTATCAGCGGAGCCTGACCCGGATACGGGAGATGCAGCTGCAACGCTTCGCCTCAAGGAGTCGATCATGGAGCCGCTGTCACATCATCTGCTGACCCAGGCCTATAACAATGGCTGGGCCAATCACCGCCTGTACAAGGCGTGCCTGCAACTGAGCCAGGACGAGTTCGTCGCCCTGCGTTGCAGCTTTTTCCCCTCGATCAAGGCCACTCTCAACCATGTGCTGACGGTGGACGGGTATTACTTGCAAGCACTGGAGCGGGAGCAGCGCGGCGAGGCGCCGGACGCTGAGAACGAGCGATACTTCGAGTCCGAGCAACCCTTCGCCACCTGTGCCGATCTGCATGCTGAACAGGCTCAGGCCGACCACAGGCTGATCGCCTATTGCCAGCAACTGCGCGATGACCAGCTGTGGCGCTATGTCAGCCTGGTACGGCCCGACCGCTTGCAGCGCGAACCGCGGCTGCGCCTGTTGTCACACCTGTTCGAACACCAGATTCATCATCGCGGACAGGTTCATGCGATGCTGGGCGACACCTCGGTGCGCCCCCCGCAGCTGGACGAATTCTTCTGCGAGGACGAGGCGCACCTGAGAGTCGACGATTTCGCCGAGCTTGGCTGGAGCGAAGCCTTGATCTGGCAGCCCTAGCGCCCCAGCCAGTCCAGCAAGGCCTGGTGAAAGCGCTGCGGCTCCTCGATCTGCGGCGCATGTCCCAGGCCTTCGAAAGTCACCAGAGTGCCTTGGGGGATCTGGTTGGCGATCTGCGGCCCGAGGACCTTGTAGTTGCCAAGCCGCGCCTTGACTTGAGGCGAAGCGATGTCGCTGCCGATGGCGGTTGTGTCCTTGTCGCCAATCAACAGGAGGGTCGGCATTTCCAGGTTCTTGAATTCATAGACCACGGGCTGGGTGAAGATCATGTCGTAGATCAGCGCCGAGTTCCACGCCACCGCCTTGTGTCCCGGGCCTTGGTTCAAGCCTGCCAACATTTGTACCCAGCGCTCGTATTCCGGTTTCCAGCGCCCGTCATAGTAGGTCTTGCGTTCGTAGTTGCGTACGCCTTCGGCGTCGAGCTTGAGCTCGCGTTCATGCCACTGGTCGACGGTACGGTACGGCACGCCCAGGGCTTTCCAGTCCTCGAGGCCGATCGGGTTGACCATCGCCAGGCGCTCGACCTGCTGCGGGTAGAGCAGGGCATAGCGGGTGGCGAGCATGCCGCCCGTGGAGTGGCCGAGGATAGTTGCCTGCTTCACACCCAGATGTTCGAGCAAGGCATGGGTGTTGTGAGCCAGTTGCTGGAAGCTGTACTGGTAATGGACCGGCTTGCTCGCGGTGCAAAAACCGATCTGGTCCGGCGCGATGACCCGGTAGCCTGCCTGGCTCAATGCATCGAGAGTGCTCTCCCAGGTTGCCGCGCAGAAGTTCTTGCCGTGCATCAGCACCACGCTGCGGCCATTGGCCTTGCCCTTGGCTGAAACGTCCAGATAGCCCATCTGCAGAGACTGGCCTTGGGATTGGAAGTCGAAATGCTTGAGCGGATAGGGTTGGCTGAAACCTTCGAGCTGTGCACCGTAGGTCGGCGCCTGGGCGGCAAAGGCCGGACTGCAGGCAAGACAGGCCAGAGCCAGGGCGGTTATGCGCAGCATGGGGCACTCCGTGTTGGGCCATGTAGGAAAACGCGACTCTAGCAGTCGAAAGGCGGTCCCGGCGACCCAAGGTGTTACGAGTCGTGTTGCATACAGCCCAAGGTTAGCCTGGCGACGACCAGGCTGCAGCCAGGGGGCATGGCTGCAGCCGTGGATCAGTAGTTGGCGACCACTTCGTCCGTGCCCTCTCTGGTCACGCCGATGACCTGGTAGGCGTCTCTGTGATCGCCCATCTCCATGCCCGGCGACCCCATGGGCATGCCGGGCACGGCCAGGCCTTTCAAATCGTTGCGTTTGGCCAGGAGCTTGATCTGTTCGGCCGGGACGTGACCTTCGACGAACTTGCCGTCGATCACGCCGGTGTGGCATGAGGCCAGTCGCGGCGCCACGCCTAGACGCTGCTTGACCGCACTCATGTTGGGCTCGACGTGGTCGTTGACTGTGAAGCCGTTGTCGCGCAGGTGGCTGATCCACTGCTTGCAGCAGCCACAGTTGGGGTCACGGTAGACATCGATGGTCTGCCCGGCCTGGACCATGCCGGTAATGGCAAGCAGGCCGAGAGCCATCAGGTGTTTGTGCAGCATGGAAAAATCCTCCGGTATTTCAGATAGGGCTGGAGCGAACGGCCCGGAGCATAACTCAGGGATTCGCACTTGGGCATCAGCCAAAGCGACAGTTTCGCAGGGCTGTACATATCACTGCCTATGCAAGACATGAGCATGATCCAGATCAAACCAGTGATGGCACTTTTACCCCCGGCGTGGGGACTAATGAGCTGAATCCTCGAGGTACACCGATGAACGAAACAGCTCTGCAAAACAAGGCACTGACCGTGCTACTGGCCGTGGTCACCATAGCCTTTTTCTGGATTCTGCTGCCGTACTACGGCGCGATCTTCTGGGCCGTGATCCTAGGTATCCTCTTTGCGCCCCTGCAGCGTGACCTGGTGGTGCGCCTGGGCAGACGCCGCAACCTGGCAGCAGGCGCCACGCTGCTGGTGTGCCTGCTGATCGCGATCTTGCCGGTGATCATCATCAGTGCGCTGCTGGTGCAGGAGGGAGCGACACTTTACCAGCGTATCGAAAGCGGCCAACTGGATATCGCAGGCTATCTCGAAACCGGCAAGGCCATGCTGCCGACTTTTGCCCAGAACGGACTGGACAACATGGGCATGGGCAACCTCGACGGCCTTCGCGACAAGATCGCCAAGTGGGCCACCCAGGGTAGCCAGTTCCTCGCCAGCCAGGCGTTCAGCTTCGGCCAGGGCACGTTCGATTTTCTCGTGAGCTTCGGCATCATGCTGTACATGCTGTTCTTCTTCCTGCGAGAGGGCGCCGAGCTTGCCCGCAGGGTTCGCCAGGCCGTGCCGCTGCCCGAAGAGCAGAAGCGCCGTCTGCAACTGAAGTTCAGCCGCGTGGTGCGGGCAACGGTCAAAGGCAACCTGCTGGTGGCGATCACCCAGGGCGCCCTGGGCGGCCTGATCTTCTGGATCCTGGACATCCCGAGCTCGTTGGTCTGGGCCGTGCTGATGGCCTTCCTTTCGTTGCTGCCAGCGGTTGGCGCGGGGATTGTCTGGGGACCGGTAGCGGCGTATTTCCTGCTGACTGGTGCTATGTGGCAGGGCATCGTGCTGACCGCTTACGGGGTGCTGGTGATCGGCCTGGTGGACAACGTGCTGCGTCCGATCCTGGTAGGAAAGGACACCAAGATGCCCGACTACCTCATCCTCATCTCCACCCTGGGCGGCCTGGCGGTATTCGGGCTCAATGGATTCGTCATCGGGCCGCTGATCGCCGCGCTGTTCGTTTCCAGCTGGGCGATCTTCACCTCGACCAAGCCGCAGGTGCAGCTGCCGGACTAACGGAAACTGTATGAGACCCCGGCGTAGGCGCCAAAGCCTTCGCCCGGTGTCGAGCGGGCAACGTCCTGGCCGTTGTCGTTGTAGCCCGGAGTCACGGTGGCAGCGTAGCGCTGGTTGGTCAGATTGCGCAGGTCCAGCCAGGTCTGCCAGTCCTGCTTTGGTGCGTTGTAGCCCAGGCGCGCACCCAGGATGGCATAGGCGTGCGCCGGATAGCTGTTGGCGTAGTCCACCTGGACTCTTGAAGCCATTTGCGTGTTCAGTCCGGCATGAAAGCCGTTCGGGAGGTCGAAGCGCAGCTCCGCCTGGTAGTAGTGCATGGGAATGCCGGGCAGGCGGTTGTCACCGAAGGTGTCGTCATCCCGGTAATGGAAATCGCTGAAGGTGTAGGACTGTCGCAGGGACAACTTGCCGACACCGCCACGTTCCCACAGCAGGCTGTCCAGACCTGCCTCCACACCCTGGTGAACGGTCGGGCTGGCATTGAACTCGGCGGCCGGATTGCCCGCGACGATTTCTACCGCCAACAGCTCATGGCGTACTGCCGAGTAGTACCAGGCAAGGTCCCACTGGCCCATGACGGAGTCGCCCCGGGCACCGAGCTCCAGGGTCGTGGCAGTCTGGTTCTGCATCTCGATGGGTTGGGTCTGCAGTCCGGCCACCGCAGGCGAGCTCCAGATCAGCGACCATGGGTGGGCGGGCTCGACCGAGCGGCTCAGATTGCCGTAGAGCTGCAGGTCAGGACGGATGTCGTATCGCAGGCCGATGCGAGGCGCGTAGTCCCAGTCGTGCTGGCTGACCTTGCCGCCGTTGGCTGGATAAGTCACAGCGCTTTCCCGGCGGGTGTAGAGCATCGCCAGGCCGCTGGTCAGCCACAGGTCGGGGACCAGCTCCAGTTCGTTGCCGATATGCACGACGCTGTCCGAGCCCTGATAGCTGAAGTCACGGGTGCGGGTACCCACCGGCATGTCGGCGCGTGACTGCACCCGCACGAACTCGGACGCGCCCGTGTTGGGCAGATGCTTGGTGGTGCGCCAGCCCACCGTGGTCTTGCTCTCGCGATCGAACAGAGTGTCGCGGCGCATGTAGTTGAGCGTGCCGCTGACATCGGTGTAGGCAACCTTGAGGCGGTTGGCGCCCTCGCGCAGGTCCATCGGGAAATCGTGATACACAAGCCCTGCTTCCAGCCGCGAGTCATCGTCCAGGTAGAACGTGGTCTTGTTGGCAAGCCAGGTGCTGCCAGGCTGCGGCCGGCTGGCATCACGGCTCAGGTACAGCGGGTTGGCCGCGCGGGGGTTGTGCTTGATCTGGTCTTTGGTGAGGCGACCGGCCAGGTCGTTTTCCGTCTCGCGGTAACGCAGGTAGAAACGGGTTTCCAGATTCGGATTGAAGCGATAGCCGACGTTCGCGGCCACCCCTTTCGAGCTGCCGCTGGTGTGCTTCTGGTAGCCGTCGTATTCGCTGTCGGTGACCGCGACGTAGTAGTCCAGGTCACCCAGTACCTGGCCACTGCTGATTTGGCGGTGGGCATACCCGCGGCTGCCGACTTCATAGCGCAGCTGTAGCGGTGCGGCATCGAAGCCTGTGTGGGTCACATAGTTGATAGCCCCGCCCAACGCCAAGGCACCCTGGTCGAAACCATTGGCGCCGCGCAGCACCTCGGCGCGGTTTAGCCACAGCGGTTCCAGGAGCTCATAGGGCGTACCTCCCGGGCCTGTCAGCGGCAGGCCATCGAACATCGTGTATATGCCGGAACCATGAGCGCCCGGCGCGCGGTTGATGCCGGAGCCGCGTATCGACAACTTGATTCCGTCGTTGCCGGCCGATTGAGCAAATACCCCAGGCTGGTAAGCCAGCACATCCTGATTACTGGCAACCCGGCCTTGCCCGACTCGCGCCAGATCAATCAGGTTGCTGGCGCCCGGCACTTCGCGTAGACGCTGCCGCGCCTCCTCCAGTTCGGCCTGCTGTTGCTCCTCGATCAGCACCTGGCCCAATTCGATGGGCGCAGTGGCACTTGCCTGGCCGGCGGCAATCAGCCCCAGCAGGCCGAGGACGGGAGAAAAGGGCGAATCGGGGCGCATCGGGTTACTCCAGAAGCAGGGGCCAACTGCACGTGTTGGCGAACAGTGGAACTCAGACGTACGAAGTGGTCCGTAGAGCACGCAGGAGGATGCACGGGTTCGGGAAAGTGTCAGACGATTTGTACGAAATTTTTCTACAAGTCCTGCTTGTGGTGTCGGAAAGACCCGACTTCGTAAGGTGATTGCACATTCAATCGCTCTTGCGGAGAACACCCATGAAGCTGACGGTTTCAACCCCCGTTGCAGACAACGACCCTCCCGTTTACCTGACCCCACGTGAACAACAGGTGCTGCTGTGGTGCGCCTATGGCAAGACATCGTGGGAGATCGGCCAGATCCTGTCTTGCAAGGAATCGACCGTGAATTTTCATATCGGCAACATTCTGCGCAAGTTTGCCGTGCCCACGCGCATCGCCGCCGTCATCAAGGCGGTGCGATACGGCATGCTCGATCCGCACTGATTGCGCGCCGACAAGCATCAGCTCAGAAGGGAGGGCTGTACCATGGCAAGAAACAGCGATCTGGAGCATGCGGTAGACAGCGGAGCCATTCTGGATCGCGACGATCCGTTCTGGCCTCGCATCGGCCTGGCCCAATTGCGTGAGACCCTGGCGCTTGCGCCCGGTATCACTGACGCGCACCTCAGGGCAGTGGCGCAGATGGCGGCCCGGCAAGTTGCCAGCGATCTGGCGCAACGACGGTGGTTGGCCCGTGCGCAGGGGGGCTGCCCGAGGGACCGCATTGGTCTCGTCTCCGCCCTCAGGCGGTGCTATTTGCGCCGTATCGAATCCGGGGTCAGACGCGCCTTGCACCGCGGCGTTGTGGTAGAGGTGGATTCGGCCGGTGGAGCCCAGGAGGCTTGAAATGGAGGAGCTGATTTCCACGCGCCTGACTGAGCTCATCAATAGCGCAGAGGCATCCACCCTGACGACGACTTTCGATGGGCACGCCCTGTTTGGCGCAGTCCTGGGCGCCTGGCTGGTCGCCAGCACCCGGCGCGAACTCAAAGGCTGGCAGCGCCTGGGATGGCTGCTGCTCTCATCGGGCGTCGGCTACCTTTTCATGCCGCTCGTATGGTCGCTGTCCTCGCCTTTTTTTTCGAGCGGTGTGGCGGCCTTCGTGGCCTCCGTGGTGGTGATTCCGATCAGCATCAAGGTCATGGTCTGGCTCGATAATGCCGACTTGCGTGAGATCTTTCAGCGCTGGAGGCGGGACCGATGAACCTCAGCCCAGCACGGCTGGCGAGTTTTTCAGTTCGGCCAGGCGTTGCTCCAGGCGGCGGATACGGTGCTTGTCCTCAACGATCAGGGCCACGGCTTGCAGGTCGCACGGATTCAAGGCCTGCAGCTGGGAAAGAAGCCTGGCGTGCCAGTCCTCGCTGGCATCGGACACACCCTGCGATAGCGCCCGCTGCTGAGCGCCTTCGCCCAGCAGCAGCCAATCGAGCGATACCCCTTCGCGCATCGCGATCTCTACGCAAAGGGAGTAGGGAATGCGATTGCGGCTTTTCCAGCTGCTCAGTGTCTGTGGGCTGATTTCGAGAACCTTGGCAAGGGCTGCGTCACTGGTCGTCCCGGTTATCTGTTTAAGCCTGCGCGCTATCACTGCGAATCCGCATCTACTCATTTTGAGTAACCCCTTAGGGTGTTGATATAATTTATGAAACTTATGTACTCATAATGAGTAGCCATGCTTAATAGCATCGAATCTGATTCAAGGGGAAATGATTACAATGATGAAAAGTTACGGACAAACTAATGAAAAGGCCTACAAAGAATCACGGTCAAGACTATTGCAAATCTGCATGAATAGGGGGCTAACGTGAGCACTTATAAACTGGTCTGCCCACATTGCAACAGCCGCATGCGCATCCGTACCAGCGAAGGGCGGCATATTTTCCTGCGGGTGGCCTACCTGCAATGCACCACCGAGGCCTGTGGCTGGTCGGTGCGCGCCGAATTCGAGATGACCCATGAGCTCTCGCCCAGCGGCATGCCCAACCCGGAAGTCCACTTGCCGCGAGCCTGCGGCGCACTACGTCAGGCGGCACTGCCTGTACCGGGACAGCCAAGTGTGGTCGAGCAGCGAGAGCTGGGCACGTCCAGACAGCATTGCGCTTCTGAGCAGACGTAATCGGCACAAAAAAAAACACCCCGCCAGAGCGGGGTGTATTTCATTTCACCGTGATCAGCCGATCAGTTGCAAGCCAGCCTGCTGGACCAGCTCCAGCAGCGGTTGTGGGTAGACACCCAGTACGAAGGCAAGAATGGCGATCGCCAGCAGCATGACGCCGCCGGTGCGCTGTTCCCACTTCAATGGAGCATCGTGGCGACGCAGGTTTGGCTCGATCAGATAGAGGGTAACCATCACGCGCAGGTAGTAGTAGACGCCGATGGCGCTACCAATTACCAGCGCCCCGACCAGCCACCATAGTTGCGATTCTACGCCAGTGGCGATGATGTAGAACTTGCCGATGAACCCTGCAGTCAGCGGGATGCCGGCCAGCGACAGCATCATCACCGTGAGCACCGCCGTCAGGTACGGACGGCGCCAGAACAGGCCGCGGTACTCGTACAGGGCGTCGGCGTCGCGACCGTTGTAGGGCGAGGACATCAGAGTGATCACCCCGAAGGCGCCCAGGCTGGTGATCACGTACGTGACCAGGTAGACGCCGATCGCCTCGTTCGCCAGGCCCTTGCTGGCGATCAGCGCGATCAGCAGATAGCCGAAGTGGGCGATCGAGGAGTAACCCAGGAGGCGCTTGAGATTGCTCTGGGTCAGCGCCAGCAGGTTGCCGATCAGGATCGAAGCGACGGCGATCACGGCCAGTACGGTACTCAGCGCGCCGCTGCTGGCAGCGGGGGAGAGCATGAACAGGCGTACCACCACGGCAAATACCGCGACCTTGCTGGCGGTGGCCAGGAAGGCCGCAACCGGCGCCGGGGCGCCTTCGTAGACGTCTGGGGTCCACAGGTGGAAGGGCACCAGCGACAACTTGAACGCCAGGCCCACCAGCATCATGCCCAGGCCCAACTGCGCCAGCAGGCTGGGCATGCCGGTCGAAGCGAGTGCCTTGCCGATGCCGTCGAAGGACAGGCTGCCAGCGTCGGCATAGAGCAAGGCCATGCCGAACAGCAGGAAGGCCGAACCTGCTGCCGAGAGAACCATGTACTTGATGCCGGCTTCGAGCGAGCGCTTGTTGAAGAAGGCGTACGCCACAAGGCCATAGACCGGCACCGACAGCAGCTCCAGGCCGATGAACAGGCCAGCCAGGTGATTGGCGCTGACCAGCACCAGTCCCCCCAGGGCAGACATCAGCAGCAGCAGGTACAGCTCTTCGCGGTTGCCCGGGTAGCCGGTGGCGCCGTCGCCCAGATACGCATGGGCCAGGGTGACGCAGGCCAGGGTGGCCACCAGGATCAACGCCATGTAGAGACAGGCGAAGTTGTCGATGGTGATCAGCGGGGTAACCGCCAGGGGTGCAACTTTGAGTGCCGGCAGGATCGACAGCAGGGCCAGGTTGAGGCCTACGGTCGACAGCAGGAAGGTCTGCGAGTGATTGCGCTTCCACGCGATCGCCAGCATCACCACAATCGTGGTGAGGGTGGTGATCAGCATCGGCGCCAGGGCGATGAAGTGTTGAGTGGTGAATTCCATAGCGCTCTTACCGGGCCGAAGCGAGTTGAGTGAAAGCGGAACCGAGCCAGTGCTGCACACCGCTCATGGTAGCGGCAGAGGTGTCGAGGAACGGCTGCGGGTAAACGCCCAGCACGATCAGCAGGACCGCCAGGCCCAGCACCATGACCAGCTCGCGGTTGTCCATGCCTGCCAGTACAGCGTCTGACGTGGACGGGCCGAAGTAGGCACGGTGAATCATGATCAGCGAGTACACCGAGCCAAACACCAGGCCAGTGGTGGCGATCACGGTGATCCATGGCACGCTCGCGAAGCTGCCGAGCAGGATCAGGAACTCGCCGACGAAGTTGCCGGTGCCTGGCAGGCCCAGAGAGGCAGCGGCAAAGAACAGGCTGATCGCCGGAAGGTACGCGATGCGGTGCCACAGGCCGCCCATCTGGCGCATGTCACGGGTGTGCAGACGCTCGTACAGCTGGCCGCTGAGGATGAACAGCGCCGCCGCCGACAGGCCGTGCGCCAGCATCTGGATCACCGCGCCTTGCAGGGCCTGCTGGCTGCCGGAGTAGATCCCGATCAGCACGAAGCCCATGTGCGAGACGCTGGAAAACGCGATCAGACGCTTGATGTCGGTCTGTGCGAAGGCCAGGAAGGCGCCGTAGAAGATACCGATCAGGCCCAGCGCCATGGCAAACGGCGCGAACTCCGCCGACGCGTTCGGGAACAGCGGCAGGGCGAAGCGCAGCAGGCCATAGGCCGCGGTCTTCAGCAGGATGCCTGCCAGGTCCACGGAACCTGCGGTTGGCGCCTGGGCGTGGGCGTCCGGCAGCCAGGAGTGGAATGGCACCACCGGCAGCTTGACCGCGAAGGCGATGAAGAAGCCGAGCATCAGCAGGTACTCGGTACCGGCGGGCAATTCGGCCTTGAGCAGGTCGCTGTAGTTGAAGGTGATGATGCCGGTATTGCTGTAGTTGACCAGCACCAGGCCCAGAATCGCCACCAGCATGATCAGGCCGCTGGCCTGGGTGAAGATGAAGAACTTGGTCGCCGCATAGATCCGCGTCTTCTTGCCATCGGAGGAGCTGTGACCCCAGAGCGCGATGAGGAAGTACATCGGCACCAGCATCATTTCCCAGAAGAAGAAGAACAGGAACAGGTCCAGGGCCAGGAACACTCCGACCACGCCGCCCAGGATCCACATCAGGTTGAGGTGGAAGAAGCCGACGTGGCGCTGGATCTCTTTCCAGGAGCACAGCACCGAGAGCACACCGAGCAGGCCGGTCAGCAGGATCATCAGCAGCGACAGGCCATCGAGGGCCAGGTGCAGGCTGATGCCGAAGCGCTGGATCCACTGGACCTTGAACTCATAGGCCCAGACGGGCTCGGCGCCCGGGGCAGGGGCCAGGGTGTAGTCGCCGTGGGCCCACAGCCAGAGGCCGATACCCAGCAGCAGTGACATGGTCAGCAGCGCGATCCAGCGTGGCAGGGTGGCGCCGAAGCGCTCGCCCAGCCAGCAGAGCAGGCCACCGATGAAGGGGATCAGGATCAGCCAAGGCAAAATCATGACGGGGTCAATTCCTTTCGCAGAGTCGCAAGGTTCATAGTCATACCGCTGCCATCAATACGGCGCCGAGCACAAGCACGGCACCCACGGCGATCGAGGCGGTGTACCAACGCAGCTGGCCGGTCTCGGTCTTGCTCATGGCGACGTGTCCGCCACGGGCCATCCGAGGAATCAGGCCGATGCTGCGGTCAACCGGATCCTTGCGCAGGATGTGGCTGATCAACAGGTAAGGTTTGACGAACAGCTTGTCGTAGATCCAGTCGAAGCCCCAGGCGGCGAACCACCAGGCCGACAGCACCCGGCCGATGCCGCTGTTGGCGATGGCCGTGACCACGCGCCGCTTGCCCAGGAACAGCACTGCGGCCAGCAGGATGCCGGCGATGGCGATGGCACCCGAGGCAATTTCCAGGCTGTGCTTGGCTTCACCACCGGCATGACCGGCGCTTTGCGGCAGTACGCCGGCCAGCGGCGGATGAATCCACGCGCCGATGAAGGTCGACAGCACGATCAGCACACCTAGCGGCAGCCAATGGGAAATCCCGTGGCCTGCATGGGCTTCGGTCTTGGCTTCGCCGTGGAAGGCGATGAAGATCAGGCGGAAGGTGTACAGCGAGGTCATGAAGGCGCCGACCAGGCCAGCGTACAGCAGGTAGTCGTGGCCACTGGCGAAGGCTTCCCAGAGGATCTCGTCCTTGGAGTAGAAGCCTGCGGTCAGGATCGGCAGCGCGGCCAGAGCGGCACCACCGACCACGAAGCTTGCGTAGGCCAGCGGCAGTTTCTTCCACAGGCCGCCCATCTTGAAGATGTTCTGCTCGTGGTGGCAGGCAACGATTACCGCACCCGACGCGAGGAACAGCAGCGCCTTGAAGAAGGCGTGGGTCATCAGGTGGAAGATCGCGCCCTCCCAGGCGCCGACACCCAGGGCCAGGAACATGTAGCCGATCTGGCTCATGGTCGAATAGGCCAGGATCCGCTTGATGTCGGTCTGCACCAGCGCGGCGAAGCCGGCCAGTACCAGGGTCACGCCACCGACGATGCCGACCAGATGCAGGATGTCCGGCGCCAGCAGGAACAGGCCATTGGTACGCGCGATCAGATAGACGCCCGCGGTCACCATGGTTGCGGCGTGGATCAGTGCCGAGACCGGCGTCGGGCCGGCCATCGCGTCGGCCAGCCAGGTCTGCAGCGGCAGCTGGGCGGATTTACCGACCGCGCCACCGAGCAGCATCAGCGTGGCCAGGACCATCCAGGTGTCGCCTGCCTGGAATTTCTGCGGAGCCAGCACCAGCAGCTCCTGGATGTTCAGCGTGCCGAGCTGGACGAACAGGATGAACAGGCCGATGGCCAGGAACACATCGCCGATGCGGGTAACGATGAAGGCCTTGAGCGCCGCGTTGCCGTTGTTGCGGTTGCTGTAGTAGAAACCGATCAGCAAGTACGAGCACAGGCCCACGCCTTCCCAGCCGAAGTAGATGAACAGCAGGTTGTCGCCCAGCACCAGGAACAGCATGCTGGCGATGAACAGGTTGGTGTACGCGAAGAAGCGCGAATAGCCCGCTTCGCCACGCATGTACCAGGATGCGAACAGGTGGATGAGGAAGCCTACACCGGTGACCACGCCCAGCATGGTGACGGAGAGGCCATCCACATAGAGCGTGAAGTTCGGCGCAAAGCCATCCACCGACATCCATTGCCACAGCAGTTGGCTGTAAGCGCCGCCTTCAGGCGGGGCGACGTTGAATTGCCAGATCACGTAGGCCGATACCGCGGCCGACAGGCCCACGGAGCCGACGCCGATCAGCGCCGAGAGGTTCTCCGAGAACCGCCCGCGCGAGAACGACAGCAGCAAAAAGCCGATCAGGGGAAAGACGAAAGTCAGAAAGATCAGGTTCATCCGCGCATCTCACTGGCAGCATCGATGTCGAGAGTGTGGAAGCGGCGATACAGCTGCAGCAGGATCGCCAGGCCAATACTGGCCTCGGCCGCTGCCAGGCTGATCACCAGGATGAACATGATCTGTCCATCCGGTTGCACCCAGCGGCTGCCGGCCACGACGAACGCCAGGGCAGAGGCGTTCATCATGATTTCCAGGCTCATCAGCACGAAAAGAATGTTGCGGCGGACCATCAGGCCGACCAGACCAAGGCAGAACAGAATGCCGGCGACGGCCAGGCCGTGCTCGAGAGGAATTGCAGGCATGTGATTACTCCTTCGCCTCGTTGCGGCCGAGGTGGAACGCCGTCACCGCTGCGGCAAGCAGCAGCATCGAGGCCAGTTCAACCACCAGCAGGTAAGGACCGAACAGGCTGATGCCCACGGCCTTGGCGTCGACCGTGGTGCCGCTGATGCCAGCACCGCTCGGCTCGGCGAACAGCACGTACAGCAGCTCGGCCAGCAGCAGGGCGCCAAGCACCACGGGACCGGCCCAGATGCCTGGACGCAGCCAGCCACGCTCCTGGGCGACCGAGGCCGGTCCCAGGTTGAGCATCATCACCACGAAGACGAACAGCACCATGATGGCGCCAGCATAGGCGATCACTTCCAGGGCGCCGGCAAACGGCGCGCCCAGGGTGAAAAAGATCATAGCCACCGAAATCAGCGAAATGATCAGGTAGAGCAGGGCATGCACAGGGTTGGTGCCGGTCACCACACGAAGGGTGGAGACCACGGCAATCCCGGCTGCGAAGTAGAAAGCGAATTCCATCTTTCTGTCCTTATGGGAGCAAGCTCTTCACGTTGATCGGCTCGGCCTCGTTCTGCGCGGCGCCTTTTGGCTTACCGGCAATGGCCATGCCTGCAACACGGTAGAAGTTGTAGTCAGGGTATTTGCCGGGGCCGGAGATCAGCAGATCTTCCTTCTCGTACACCAGGTCCTGACGCTTGAACTCGGCCATTTCGAAATCCGGAGTGAGCTGGATCGCGGTGGTCGGGCACGCTTCCTCGCACAGTCCGCAGAAAATGCAGCGCGAGAAGTTGATACGGAAGAACTCGGGGTACCAGCGGCCGTCATCGGTTTCGGCCTTCTGCAGCGAAATGCAGCCGACCGGGCAGGCCACGGCGCACAGGTTGCAGGCAACGCAACGCTCTTCGCCATCGGGGTCGCGGGTCAGCACGATACGGCCGCGGTAGCGCGGCGGCAGGTACACCGGCTCTTCGGGATACTGAAGAGTGTCGCGTTTGCGGAAACCGTGGGAGAACACCATTGCCAGGCTGCGCAGCTGCGTGCCCGTGCCCTTCACGATGTCGCCAATATATTTGAACATGGGTCAAATCCTCACTGGGCCGCAACGGCTGGCGTGTTGTAGAGCACAACCGCAGCGGTCACCAGCAAATTGATCAGGGTCAGCGGCAGGCAGAACTTCCAGCTGAAGTCCATCACCTGGTCATAGCGCGGACGCGGAATGGAAGCGCGCAGCAGGATGAACAGCATGATGAAGAACGCGGTCTTGAGTGCGAACCACAGGAACGGAACCTGTGGCAACAGGCCGAACGGGCCGTGCCAGCCGCCGAAGAACAGGGTCACCAGCAGCGCCGAAATCAGGATGATGCCGATGTATTCACCGACGAAGAACATGCCCCATTTCATGCCGGCATACTCGATGTGGTAGCCGTCGGCCAGTTCCTGCTCTGCTTCTGGCTGGTCGAAGGGGTGACGGTGAGTCACGGCAACGCCTGCGATGAAGAAGGTACAGAAGCCGAAGAACTGCGGAATGATGAACCACAGATTCTGCGCCTGGTATTCGACGATGTCGCGCATGTTGAACGAGCCCACCTGCACCACCACGCCCATCAGCGCGAGGCCCAGGAACACTTCGTACGACACGGTCTGGGCCGAGGCCCGCAGGCTGCCGAGCAACGCGTACTTGTTGTTCGACGACCAGCCGGCGAAGAGCACCGCGTAGACCGACAGGCCAGCCATGGCGAAGAAGAACAGCAGGCCGATGTTCAGGTCCGCCACACCCCAGGTCGGGGTGATCGGGATGACCGAGAAGGCGATCAGCAACGCGCTCATGGCCACGACTGGCGCCAGGGTGAAGATCATGCGGTCGACGAAGGGCGGGTTCCAGTCTTCCTTGAAGAACATCTTCAACATGTCGGCTGCGATCTGGAACATGCCGAACGGGCCGACGCGGTTCGGACCATAGCGGTCCTGCCACCAGCCCAGCAGGCGGCGCTCGACGAAGCTGAGCAGCGCGCCGCAGACCACCACTGCCAGCAGGACCACGATGGCCTTGACGACGGCGATGATCGCATCGATCACTTCGGGGGTGAACCAGCTCATCGTGCTGCCTCCTGCAAGCCTTCGACGGATGCGCCGAAGATGGCGGGCGGAATCCCTGCCAGGCCTTTGGGCAGAGCAACCAGGCCGGCGCCCAGCTCTTCATTGATGCGCAGCGGCAAGCGCAGCGACTGGCCAGCCACCTTCAGACTGAGCAGCGCGCCTTCGTTGACGCCCAGGCGGTCGGCCTCGGACTTGGCCAGGGCCACATAGGCCTCGGGGATACGCTCCAGCACAGGCTCGGCACGGGAGGAGTTCTCTTCGCTGCCGAACAGGTGATAGAACGGCACGGCCTTCCAGGTGCCACGCACGGGGTTGAACGCAGCCGGAATGGCACTGAACCAGCGCAGGCGGTCGCCCTGGGACTCGATCAGGCGCACGCCTGGGTCGCCGGCGCGCAGATGACCACCAACCTCGTCCTGGAACTTGTTCCAGGCCTGTGGCGAGTTCCAGCCCGGGGACCAGGCGAACGGTACTTGCTGGCGCGGCTCGGCGGAGCCCGAGTAGCCTTCCATCGAGAAGGCAAAGGCGGTGTCGCGGTCCTGCGGCGTACGTGGCTCGTGCACGCTGATGTTGGCGCGCATCGCGGTACGGCCAGAGTAGCGCAGCGGTTCGCGCGCCAGCTTCATGCCCTTGATACGGAACGACGCCGACGGCGCGGCATCGACAATGCCGGACAACTGCGGTGCGGCTTGAGCGCAGGCGCCGGTGACATGGTCAAGCTGGGTCCAGTCGACCGGCTTGTTCAGCAAGGTGGCACGCAGGGCGTGCATCCAGCGCCAGCCTTCGTGGACCAGGATGCTGCTGTCCAGGTAGGTTGGGTCGAACACCTGGAAGAAGCGCTGGGCACGGCCTTCCTGGCTGACCAGGGTGCCGTCGCCTTCCGCGAAGGAGGCGGCGGGCAGCACCAGGTGGGCGCGCTCGCTGGTGGCGGTCTGCTGGTGATCGGCGACGATCACTACCTTGGCGGCAGCCAGGGCAGCGTCGACCTTGGCGGCCGGCAGGCGGCTGTACAGGTCGTTTTCCACCACCACGATGGCGTCGGCCTTGCCGCTGATGACAGCGTCCAGCGCGGCATCGGCGGAGTCACCGCCGAGCATCGCCAGGCCGAGGCTGTTGGCTTCCGGTACCACCAGGCTCAGCGAGCCGTTCTTCTCGCGCAGCTTGAGGGCCTTGGCGATGTTGGCCGCAGCTTCGATCAGCGAGGGCGCTGCAAGCGAGGTGCCTGAGACGATCAGCGGACGCTTGGCCGCGACCAGGGCGTCGGCGATGCGCTGGGCAAGTGCGATGGCTTCGGCATCGAGGCCGATCACCGCAGGGGCACTTGGGTCGATGGCGTTGGCCACGGCGAAGCCCAGGCGCGCCAGGTCGTCGGGGGCTGCATGCACGCATTCCTCGGCGACGTCATCGAGCTTGGTCTCGGCAAGGCTTGCAATGAACAGCGGGTACTTGGCGTGCTGGCCGATGTTCTTGACTGCGGCGTCGAGCCAAGGCTGCACGCGCATGCCTTCAGCCATTGCCTCGGCCTTGCCCTTGACCGACTGGCGCAGGGCCAGGGCCACGCGGGCGGCGGTCTGGGTCAGGTCTTCGCCGAGGACGAACACGGCGTCATGGTCTTCCATGTCGCGCAGGGTCGGCACAGGCAGCGGACTGTCGTTGAGCACCTGCAGGGCCAGGCGAACGCGGGCCAGCTCACCGGCTTCCATGCCCGAGTAGAAGTAGTCGGCGCCGACCAGTTCACGCAGGCCGAAGTTGCTTTCGAGGCTGGCACGCGGCGAGCCGATGCCGACGATGGTGCGCCCGCGCAGCAGGTCAGCGGCCTTGTCCAGCGCAGCGTCGAGACTCAGCTTGGTGCCGTCCGCCAACAGTGGCTGGCGTGGACGGTCCTTGCGGTTGACGTAGCCATAGCCGAAGCGGCCACGGTCGCACAGGAAGTACTGGTTGACCGAGCCGTTGAAGCGGTTTTCGATACGGCGCAGTTCGCCATAACGCTCGCCCGGGCTGATGTTGCAGCCGCTGGAGCAGCCGTGGCAGATGCTCGGGGCGAACTGCATGTCCCACTTGCGGTTGTAGCGCTCGGAGTGGGTCTTGTCGGTGAACACACCGGTGGGGCAGACCTCGGTCAGGTTGCCGGAGAACTCGCTCT
The DNA here is from genome assembly GCF_902498185.1 of Pseudomonas fluorescens. Lineage (GTDB taxonomy): Bacteria > Pseudomonadota > Gammaproteobacteria > Pseudomonadales > Pseudomonadaceae > Aquipseudomonas > Aquipseudomonas fluorescens_BS. Next base: position 22,079 of record NZ_CABVIX010000006.1, read on the forward strand.
CCAGCACGCCGTCCTCGACGCGGCCGAAGTACACGTTGTCGTGGGCGCCAAATACACCCAGGTCGGTACCACCGGCGTAGTCCTTGTAGTAACGCACGCAGCGATAGCAGGCGATGCAGCGGTTCATCTCATGAGCGACGAACGGGCCGAGATCCTGGTTCTGGTGAGTACGCTTGGTGAAACGGTAGCGCCGCTCGTTATGGCCGGTCATCACCGTCATGTCTTGCAGGTGGCAGTGACCGCCTTCCTCGCACACTGGGCAGTCGTGCGGGTGGTTGGTCATCAGCCATTCGACGACGCTGGCGCGGAACGCCTTGGATTCGTCGTCTTCGATAGAGATCCAGGTGCCGTCGGTGGCAGGTGTCATGCAGGACATGACGATGCGACCGCGGGTGTCGTTTTCGTCGGTGTACTGCTTGACCGCGCACTGCCGGCAGGCACCGACGCTACCAAGCGCCGGGTGCCAGCAGAAATAAGGAATGTCGAGGCCGAGCGACAGACAGGCCTGTAACAGGTTGTCTGCGCCGTTGACTTCGAGCTCTTTGCCGTCTACGTGGATAGTGGCCATGGTTCAAAGTTCTTCGTTGGCCCGCGTGAGCGGGCGTGGCTAATGGAAATCTGTGTGCCAGCGGCTCGCCCGGAATTCGTCGGGCAAGCGGCGCGGGCCGCGGGTGGCACGGACCCCCCGCGTTTCAATGCTTAGGCGCCGACCACAATCGGCCTGGCCAGGTCCGGGCGCAGGGCGGCGCTGCCAGGGGCAGCGATGCCGGCCTCGAACTCCGGACGGAAATACTTGATCGCGCTGCCCAGGGGCTCGACCGCGCCTGGCGCATGCGCACAGAACGTCTTGCCAGGGCCAAGGAAGCCCACCAGGCCCAGCAGGGTCTCGATGTCGCCTTGCTGGCCCTGGCCTTTCTCGAGGGCGCGCAGGAGCTTGACGCTCCATGGCAGGCCGTCGCGGCACGGGGTGCAGAAGCCACACGACTCGCGGGCGAAGAACTCTTCCATGTTGCGCAGCAGCGACACCATGTTGATGCTGTCATCGACCGCCATGGCCAGGCCCGTACCCATCCGGGTGCCGACCTTGGCGATGCCGCCCGCGTACATCTGCGCGTCCAGGTGCTCGGGCAACAGGAAGCCGGTGCCGGCGCCGCCTGGCTGCCAGCACTTGAGCCTGAAGCCATCGCGCATGCCGCCGGCGTAGTCCTCGAAGAGCTCGCGGGCGGTGACGCCGAATGGCAGCTCCCACAGCCCTGGGTTCTTCACCTTGCCGGAGAAGCCCATGAGCTTGGTACCGTGGTCTTCGCTGCCTTCGCGGGCCAGCGACTTGTACCAGTCGTTGCCATTGCCGACGATGGCCGGCACGTTGCACAGCGTCTCGACGTTGTTAACGCAGGTCGGCTTGCCCCACACGCCCACGGCGGCAGGAAAGGGTGGCTTGGAGCGCGGGTTGGCGCGGCGGCCTTCGAGCGAATTGATCAGCGCGGTTTCTTCACCGCAGATATAACGCCCGGCGCCGGTATGGACGAACAGCTCGAAGTCGAAACCGCTGCCCAGGATGTTCTTGCCCAGCAAGCCAGCTGCCTTGGCTTCCTCGACCGCACGGTTGAGGTTGCGGGCGGCGGTGGTGTACTCGCCCCGCAGGAAGATGTACCCGCGGTAGGCCTTGAGCGCACGGGCGCTGATCAGCATGCCTTCGATCAGCAGATGGGGCTGTTGCTCCATCAGCATGCGGTCTTTCCAGGTGTTGGGCTCCATTTCGTCCGCGTTGCACAGCAAGTAGCGGATATCCATGGATTCGTCTTTGGGCATCAGGCCCCATTTGACGCCAGTCGGAAAGCCCGCGCCGCCACGGCCCTTGAGGCCGGAGTCTTTCACGGCCTGGACGATATCGTCCTGGGACATCTGCGCGAACGCCTTGCGCGCGGCGGTGTAGCCGTCCTTGGCCTGGTACTCGTCGAGCCACACGGGCTCGCCGTCGTCACGCAGGCGCCAGGTCAGCGGATGGGTCTCGGCGGTCCGCGCAATGCGGTTGGCCGGGCCGAAGGAAGTAATGGTCATGCGTAGCCCTCCAGCAGTTTGGAAACGCCAGCCGGCTGCACGTCGCCAAAGGTGTCGTCATCGATCATCAGCGCCGGGGCCTTGTCGCAGTTGCCCAGGCAGCACACCGGCAGGAGGGTGAAGCGCCCGTCCGCAGTGGTCTGGCCCAGGCCGATGCCCAGCTCGTCCTGGATCTGGCTGACAACCGACTCGTGGCCGCCGATGTAGCAGACCATGCTGTCGCAGACACGGATGATGTGCCGGCCGACCGGCTGGCGGAAGATCTGGCTGTAGAACGTGGCCACGCCTTCGACGTCGCTGGCCGGGATGCCAAGCACCTCGCCAATGGCGTAGATAGCGCCGTCAGGCACCCAGCCGCGTTGCTTCTGAACGATCTTCAGGGCTTCGATGGACGCCGCGCGCGGGTCCTCGTAGTGGTGCATCTCGTGCTCGATGGCCGAGCGCTCGGTTTCGCTCAGGGCGAAACGGTCGGTTTGGATAAGCGTGCTGTTCATGCTTAGCGGTCCACGTCAGCCATAACGAAGTCGATACTGCCCAGGTACGCAATGAGGTCCGCAACCATGCTGCCCTTGATCACCGAAGGGATCTGCTGCAGGTGCGGGTAGCTCGGGGTACGGATCCGGGTGCGGTAGCTCATGGTGCCGCCGTCGCTCGTCAGGTAGTAACTGTTGATGCCCTTGGTCGCCTCGATCATCTGGAAGGACTCGTTGGCCGGCATGACCGGGCCCCACGAAACCTGCAGGAAGTGAGTGATCAGGGTCTCGATGTGCTGCAGCGTGCGCTCTTTGGGCGGCGGCGTGGTCAGCGGGTGATCCGCCTTGTACGGGCCTTCCGGCATGTTGCGCATGCATTGGTCGATGATGCGGATGCTCTGGCGCATCTCCTCGACACGGACCATGCAGCGGTCATAGGCATCGCCGTTGTGGGCCAGCGGCACTTCAAACTCGAAGTTCTCGTAGCCCGAGTACGGGCGGGCCTTGCGCAGGTCGAAGTCCAGGCCGGTGGAACGCAGACCGGCACCGGTGACGCCCCAGGCCAGGGCCTCTTTGGTGTTGTACTGGGCGACGCCGATGGTGCGGCCCTTGAGGATGCTGTTCTGCAGGGCAGCCTTGGTGTATTCGTCGAGGCGCTTTGGCAGCCAGTCGACGAAGTCCTTCACCAGTTTTTCCCAGCCGCGCGGCAGGTCATGGGCCACGCCACCGATGCGGTACCAGGCCGGGTGCAGGCGGAAGCCGGTGATGGCTTCGATCACGGTGTAGGCGCGCTGGCGGTCGGTGAAGGTGAAGAACACCGGGGTCATGGCGCCCACGTCCTGAATATAGGTACCCAGGAACAGCAGATGGCTGGTGATGCGGAAGAACTCGGCGAGCATGACGCGGATCACGTCGACCTTCTGCGGCACCTTGATGCCCGCCAGCTTCTCGACCGCCATGACATACGGCAGGTTGTTCATCACCCCGCCGAGGTAATCGATGCGGTCGGTATAGGGGATGAAGCTGTGCCAGGACTGGCGCTCGGCCATCTTCTCGGCGCCACGGTGGTGGTAGCCGATGTCCGGCACGCAGTCGACGATCTCTTCGCCGTCCAGCTGCAGGACGATGCGGAAGGCACCGTGAGCCGATGGGTGGTTGGGGCCCAGGTTGAGGAACATGTAGTCCTCGTTGGCGCCCTGGCGCTTCATGCCCCAGGCTTCGGGGTTGAAACGCGCGGATTCTTCCTCGAGCTGCTGCTTGGCCAGGGTCAGAGTGAACGGATCGAACTCGGTCGCCCGCGCCGGATAGTCCTTGCGCAGCGGGTGGCCTTCCCAGGTCGGCGGCATCATGATGCGGGTCAGGTGCGGGTGGCCGGCAAAGTCGATGCCGAACATGTCCCAGACTTCGCGCTCGTACCAGTTGGCGTTGGGCCAGATACCGGTGACGGTCGGCAGGTTCAGGTCGCCTTCGCTGAGGGCTACCTTGATCATCACGTCGCTGTTGCGCTCCACCGAAAGCAGGTGGTAGAAAACGCTGAAGTCGGCGCCCGGCAGGCCGCGGCGCTGGGTGCGCAGGCGCTCGTCGACGCCGTGCAGGTCATACAGCATGCTGTACGGCTTGGCCACGTTGCGCAGGAAGGTCAATACCTCAACCAGTTTGGCACGGGTCACCCACAGCACCGGCATGCCGGTACGGGTTTCCTGGGCGACGAACGCCTGCGGGCCAAATTTGTTGGTGAGTTCGACGACCACATCCTGGTCGTCAGCCTTGTAAGGCGGAATATAAATAGCGGTGTCCGCAGTCATGGTCTCGGTCGCTTTCGGTCAACGTAGAGAATGAAGCCAGGCCGCCGGTTCGCAGGAACGGGCGGCAGGTCGCTGGATCAGACTTCGTCGGGGCTGCGCAGGTTGGTGACCTGGATGCGCTGTTCACGGCGTTGCTCTTTCTGCGACGGCATCTCGGCACGGTAGATGCCTTGATCACCGACGACCCACGAAAGAGGACGACGCTCCTGGCCAATCGATTCCTGCAACAGCATCAGGCCTTGCAGGAAGGCTTCAGGGCGCGGCGGGCAGCCAGGCACGTAGACATCCACGGGGAGGAACTTGTCGACCCCCTGAACGACCGAGTAGATGTCGTACATGCCACCGGAGTTGGCGCACGAGCCCATGGAGATGACCCACTTGGGCTCGAGCATCTGCTCGTACAGGCGCTGGATGATCGGCGCCATCTTGATGAAGCACGTACCGGCGATGACCATGAAGTCGGCCTGACGCGGCGAAGCCCGGATGACTTCGGCGCCGAAGCGGGCGATGTCGTGGGGCGCCGTGAAGGCCGTGGTCATTTCCACGTAGCAGCAGGAGAGGCCGAAGTTGTACGGCCACAGGGAGTTCTTCCGGCCCCAGTTGACCGCGCCCCGCAGAACATCTTCGAGCTTGCCCATGTAGATGTTCTTGTGGACCTGGTCCTCTAGCAGCGAATCGGAGACGGTTTCCCGGTCTCCGACTGGATACTGCTCGTTAGGCGCGTCCGGATCGATTCTGGTGAGATTGTATTGCATTGCCAAAGCCTCATTGTTTCAGCTTCGCTTGCCGCTTGCGACGACCCACGGGAGCCCAATCGAGCGCCCCGACCCGCCAAAGGTAGACAAGACCTGCCAACAGAATTGCTATGAAAACGAGAGCTTCGACGAATCCGGTCCAGCCGCTTTCGCGGACGGACACAGACCATGCAAAGAGAAAGAGGGCTTCGATATCGAAGATCACGAACAACATCGCGACCAGATAGAATTTGGCGGACAGGCGCAGGCGGGCGGTGCCCACGGGCAACATGCCGGATTCGAACGGTTCGTTCTTGCTGCGGCCCCAGGCCTTGCTGCCGAGCAGGCTGGACAGGCCGAGCATGAAGGCGCACAGGCCGACGACACCGAGGAGGAAGATGGCAAAGCCCCAGTTGTGGGCGATCAGTCCTGTCGAATCGGGCATGCTGGTAGTCCTTGTACAGAGGCCGGGCTCTGCGTCTAGAAAGAAGTAAAGCAGTGACGAAATGTCGCAGCGCAATCAATCGCGCTGATTTTATGGGTAAAGCGTTGGCAAGTAAAATTTCTGTCGCAAATTTATTCGAAGGTATAAGAAGAAAAGACTCGCGTAACTGCCTGAGAGCCTTGGTTTTTGGGCGTTTGGCAGGGTTTCGTCAAATATGTTTCTCGACGGATGTAACAACGCCTTACTTGCGTAATGATAATTACTATCATTAAGCTTTGGGTGGATTTGCTAGTTGCGTTCTGCGCTCGTAAGTTGCGGGTGCGGCGCCGTGGTACTTGCCAAAGCCGGATGGGCAGGTTCTACCGGTTTTGGACCACGCCTGCACCGCTCTGGATCAATGTTTTTTCGATTGGTGTGAACAAGAGCATAGACGGTGGCGGCCCCCTTCGCGCAGGGAGTGGCGGCGCTGCACATAAAAAAGGCCCGGCCTCATTGCAAGGCCGGGCCTCTCGCCGATCCCTCACTCAGTGGAACTGCTCCTCCTCCGTCGAGCCGGTCAGCGCCGTCACCGACGAAGCCCCACCCTGGATCACGGTGGTCATGTCGTCGAAGTACCCCGTGCCCACTTCCTGCTGGTGCGCCACGAAGGTGTAGCCCTTGCTCGCGTCGGCGAACTCCTGCTCCTGCAGCTTGACGTAGGCGGTCATGTCGTTGCGGGCGTAGTCGTGCGCCAGGTTGAACATGCCGTGCCACATGTTGTGGATGCCGGCCAGGGTGATGAACTGGTGCTTGTAGCCCATGGCCGACAGCTCACGCTGGAATTTGGCGATGGTCGCGTCATCCAGGTTCTTCTTCCAGTTGAAGGAAGGCGAGCAGTTGTACGAAAGCAGCTGGTCCGGGTACTCCTTCTTGATCGCCTCGGCGAAGCGGCGGGCCTCGTCCAGGTCGGGCTTGGCGGTTTCGCACCAGATCAGATCGGAGTACGGCGCGTAGGCGAGGCCGCGGGCAATGGCCTGGTCAAGGCCGGCGCGCACCTTGTAGAAGCCCTCTCGGGTACGCTCGCCCAGCACGAACGGCTGGTCATAAGGGTCGCAGTCGCTGGTCAGCAGGTCGGCGGCGTTGGCGTCGGTACGGGCCAGGATGATGGTGGGCACCCCGGCGACGTCGGCTGCCAGGCGGGCAGCCACCAGCTTTTGCACGGCTTCCTGGGTCGGTACCAGGACCTTGCCACCCATGTGTCCACACTTCTTGACCGAGGCGAGCTGATCTTCGAAGTGCACGCCCGCGGCGCCCGCCTCGATCATGTTCTTCATCAGCTCGTAGGCGTTGAGCACACCGCCAAAGCCTGCTTCAGCGTCGGCGACGATCGGCGCGAAGTAGTCGACGTAGCCCTCGTCGCCCGGGTTCTTGCCGGCTTTCCACTGGATCTGGTCGGCACGGCGGAACGAGTTGTTGATGCGCTTGACCACAGTGGGCACCGAGTCCACCGGGTACAGCGACTGGTCTGGATACATGGACTCGGCCGAGTTGTTGTCGGCGGCCACTTGCCAGCCAGACAGGTAGATGGCCTGGATGCCGGCCTTCACCTGCTGGACTGCCTGGCCGCCAGTCAGGGCGCCCATGCAGTTGACGAAATCTTTATCGGGACGAAAGGAAGGGTGGGCACCTTGGGTGACCAGCTTCCACAGCTTCTCTGCACCTGCTCGGGCCAGAGTGTGCTCTGGTTGCAGCGAACCACGCAGGCGGACGACATCAGCGGCGGTATAGGTACGGGTCACGCCTTTCCAGCGCGGGTTTTCGGCCCAGTCTTTCTCAAGGGCTGCAATTTGCTGTTCGCGTGTCAGTGCCATGGAAAATAACCTCGTCGCATCGGTCTTGGGTAGAAAGTGCTCAACACTCGCAATGCGGCTCGAAGGCCCTTTCCAGGGCCCTTGATCAGCAGGGAGCGGGGCCATCATGCCTTTGCCAAAAGAGGTCGTCAAATGTTTTGTAGTGCTTTTTTTCGAGCACTACATCTTTGGTCTAATGCGACTTGGTGGTCACTTTCAAGGCCTGCGGTCGAGGTCTTGCAGTGCCCGAATCAGTCTAGGGCGTCGACTTTGATACGCAATGTCATGTTATCGCCGCGCTGGGTACTGTAGCTGCGGCTTGAAACGCTGCGATCTGCCTGGCTTTGCCGGTTGAATCCGGCAATGGTGATCCACTCGCCAAGCGGCCCCCTCACTGTCGTGTCGGTGCTTTGCACGTTCACTACATCAGCGCGCTCCGGGTGTATCCGGTCATTATTGGTGCTGATCGCGACCTCGGCGGTATCTCCATCAAGATGGGCGGTAACGTAAAAGCCTTGCGTCACGTTGCGGTATTCGGTGTAGCTCTGCATGCCACCGTAGCCGTCCGGACTGGTGCTGGTGACTGGCAGGCTCTGGCCTACCTGGATCAACGCAGGCTTGCCCTCCACAGCCTGTACCTGCATCAGTCCGCCATCGCGGTTGGCGGTGCCGTAGCGGATGACACGGCCATTGCCATGGGTGTCCTGGACGTTGCTGTCAGTGTTGTCGACGCTGATCATCAGGCGTCGTGGGGGCGTATCGGGCGCCGCCTGAGCTGCGAACGTGGTTGCGAGCAGCAGGCAAGCGAGGAGGGGGCGTAACAGCATGGGCGGGGTCTCCACAAGGGGAGTGGACATGATGGCAGATCACTGGTACCTGTGCAGGCCTCTGAACCTTTGGCTCGCGGGCACAGTCGCAACAGGACGAATTCGCCAGGTCAACGTCCATGAAAGGTCTCATCCTGCTGATCTGCCTTCTCATGTTCACACTCGCTGTGGCTGACTCCCTGCGCATCAAGCATCTCCAACGCTGTGGCGACCTGTTGATCGACACCCCCCAACGCTGGTGCCTGCGCGCCGAGGGCCTCGGCCAGGCAACGCCGACGGTCTGGCTCGGCGACCAGCGTCTGGCAACAGGAAGCATCGAGCGCCAAGGTGGCGAGCTGAGGCTCACGCTTCCCAAGGCAGCCCAGCACAGCGCCCCGCTCTGGCTTGAAGCCGGCAGCCAGCGCAGCAACCCGGTCTGGCTCACCCAGCGCTCCAGCCATGTGGTCGCTGCCGGCCCCGATGAAGTGGCAAAGAACACGGACGGCCTGACCACCTACCTCGACCTGGTCAGTCTATTGATCGAAGAACAGCATGACGGCCTGCAGGAAGCCCGCCGCATCGCCGAGAAGTACGGCGCGAAGGTAGTTGGCGCGATCCCGCCCTTGAACGTCTACCAGCTGCGCCTGCCCGCCCGTGACCTGGTGCAGCGCGACGCATTGATCCTGCGCATGGGCAGCGAGACCAGTGTCGATGCGGTGGTGGTCGAAGAGTCCGCGCCCGAGCGGGGTGAGGAGGGCGAGCCACGGCCCGCCAAGTCTGCCAATCAGGAAGATGAGTGGGCCACCAATCGCTTCATGGACGCCCTCTACTACTATCAGCGGCGCATCCCGGCCTCCAAGGTGCCCGTACAGCCGCTACGGATTGGCGTGATCGAGCGTGAGATCGACTTCGACACGCCGGCGTTCGGTGCATACCGGGAAAACTGCACGGCAGGCCAGACCTGCGTATACGCGCGCGACGGCAACCGTGCCGACAGCCATGGCAGCCATGTCACCGGCATCCTTGCGGCAAAAGGCAAGGGCACCGAGGGTGGTTTTCTCACAGGTCTCGGCGCCCCCAGTCCAGGCTTCGAGGTCATCGTCGAGCGCAACTCGGATGCCGGCATCACCGCCAACATCGCAGCGTCCGTCAACCTCGTGGAAGACGGCGTGCGGGTGCTCAACTGGAGCTGGGGCATCCATCGCGTCGGCGCCCGCAACATCGAAGGGGACGAGGTCGACTCGCTGGTCCGCTCGGGCCTGGCAATGAGCGGTTACGAGGAGCTGCTCGAGGAGTTCTTCCTGTGGCTGCGCAAGAAACATCCTGATGTGCTGGTCATCAATTCGGCAGGCAATGGCGCTTCGTGGTCCGGCACGGACGAATACCGATTGCCCTCATCCTTCATCACCGAACAATTGCTGGTGGTCGGCGGCCATCAGCGCAGCGACCAGTCAACGCCGGTGCAGGATCCGTCTCACGTGGTCAAGCGCAACAGCTCGAACATCGACATGCGCGTGGACATCAGCGCCGCCGCCTGCATCCGCACCGTAGCCGACAAGGACACGCACTGCGGCACCTCCTACGCCACCCCGCTGGTGACCGCCACCGTGGCCACCATGTTGTCGATCAATCCGCAGCTGACACCTGAACAGATACGCATGCTCCTCAGGCGCAGCGCGCTGACGCTGGGAGTCGAGCAGGACTTCGAGGCCATGGACGCCGAAGACCTGACCGCGCCGATCCTGCCCTCCGAGCGCAGCGGCATGCTGCATCATCCAGACCTTGGCCGATCGGCCCGGCTGGACATGCAGCGCGCCCTGGACCTGGCCGTGCAGAGTCTTGAACGGGTGCGCTGAGGCGTTTGCGGCTGGCCCGCACCAGACAAATTCCGTAACATCCCCGCTCTTTTTTCCCGTCCGGGCTGCTGCCGCCCGGGACACGCTACAGGATCCGCATGAAACCAGCTCGCCTCCGCGCCGACGTGCTCGCCGGCCTTACCACTTCATTCGCGCTGGTGCCCGAGTGCATAGCCTTCGCCCTGGTCGCCCACCTCAACCCGCTGATGGGGCTGTACGGCGCCTTCATCATCTGCACCCTCACTGCGCTGTTCGGCGGTCGCCCGGGCATGATTTCCGGCGCGGCCGGTTCGATGGCGGTGGTGATCGTCGCGCTGGTGGTGCAACACGGCGTGCAATACCTGCTGGCCACGGTGCTGCTGGGCGGGGTGCTGATGATGCTGTTCGGCCTGCTGCGCCTGGGCAAGCTAGTGCGCCTGGTGCCCTATCCAGTGATGCTCGGCTTCGTCAACGGCCTGGCCATTGTCATTGCCCTGGCCCAGCTGGAACACTTCAAGGCTGGCGAACACTGGCTGAGCGGAACCTCGCTGTACCTGATGCTGGGCCTGGTCGCCTTGACCATGTTCATCGTCTACGTGCTCCCTCGCCTCACCCGTGCCGTGCCCCCAGCGTTGGTGGCCATCCTCGGTGTCGGCCTGCTGGTGTACCTGTTCGACCTGCCCACCCGTACCTTGGGCGACATGGCTCACATTGCCGGCGGCCTGCCGCAGCTGGCCTGGCCTGAGCTGCCGTGGAGCCTCGAGACGCTGAAGATCATAGCGCCGTACGCAGTGCTCATGGCCATGGTCGGTCTGCTGGAAACCTTGCTGACGCTCAACCTCACCGACGAAATCACTGAAAGCCGCGGCTTTCCCGATCGCGAATGTGTGGCCTTGGGCGCGGCCAACATGGTGTCGGGACTGTGTGGTGGCATGGGCGGTTGCGCGATGATCGGTCAGACCGTGATCAACCTGAGCTCCGGTGGCCGTGGCCGTCTGTCGGGCGTGGTGGCCGGCGTGATGATCTTGCTGTTCGTGCTGTTCCTGTCGCCCCTGATCGAGCGCATCCCATTGGCGGCGCTGGTTGGGGTGATGTTCGTGGTTGCCCAGCAGACGTTCGCATGGGCCTCGCTGCGGGTGCTGCACAAGGTGCCGGTCAGTGATGTGCTGGCGATCATTGCAGTAACGGTGGTGACAGTGTTTACGGACCTGGCCACCGCCGTGCTGTTCGGGATCGTCATCGCCGCGGTCAATTTCGCCTGGCAGCATGCACGCGAACTGTATGCCGACAGCCATCTGGACGAGGAGGGCGGCAAGGTCTACCAGATCCACGGGACGCTGTTCTTCGCGTCGAGCACGCCCTTTCTCAACCAGTTCGACCCGGCCAACGACCCGGCGCGCGTGACGCTGGATTGCCGGCACCTGAGTTTTGTCGACTATTCGGCGGTTGCCGCGCTGAAGACCTTGCGCGAGCGTTATGTGAAGGCGGGCAAGCACCTGCGGGTGGTGCACCTTTCGGAGCGGTGCCGGCAGTTGCTGCGCCGCGCCGGTGAACACGGTTGAGGCTACCGGGGCCCGATAGCCGTCAGTTGCCTATCCGCCCCGGTTCTTCTTCACGATCGCCTCGGCAATATTGCCCGGCGCCTCCGAGTACTTTGTGAACTCCATCGAATAGCTTGCCCGCCCCTGGGTCATCGAGCGCATGTCGGTGGAATAGCCGAACATTTCGCCCAGTGGCACTTCAGCGCGGATGACCTTGCCGGCAGGGCTGTCCTCCGAGCCCTGGATCAGGCCGCGACGGCGGCTGAGGTCGCCCATGATGTCGCCCAGGTAATCCTCTGGGGTGACCACCTCGACCTTCATGACCGGTTCCAGCAACACTGCGCCGCCTTTTTGCGACAACTGCTTCGTGGCCATTGAAGCAGCAATCTTGAAGGCCATTTCGTTGGAGTCGACGTCGTGGTATGAGCCGTCGAACACGGCGGCCTTCAGGCCAATCAACGGGTAGCCGGCGAGCACGCCGTTGCGCATCTGCTCCTCGATGCCTTTCTGGATCGCCGGGATATATTCGCGCGGCACCACGCCGCCGACGACCTCGTTGATGAACTCAAGTCCTTCCTTGCCCTCCTCGCCAGGGGCGAAGCGGATCCAGCAATGCCCGTACTGGCCGCGCCCGCCGGACTGGCGGACGAACTTGCCCTCGATCTCGCAGGTATTGCGGATCTTCTCGCGGTAGGCCACCTGGGGCTTGCCGATATTGGCCTCGACCCCGAACTCCCGGCGCATGCGGTCGACGATGATATCCAGGTGCAGCTCGCCCATGCCGGAGATGATGGTCTGAGCGGTCTCCTCGTCCGTCTTGACCCGAAACGACGGGTCCTCCTGGGCCAGCTTGCCCAGGGCGATGCCCATTTTCTCCTGGTCCGCCTTGGTTCTCGGCTCGACTGCCACGGAGATTACCGGGTCGGGAAAGTCCATGCGTTCCAGGATGATCGGCTTGTTCAGGTCGCACAGGGTGTCACCCGTGGTCACGTCCTTCATGCCGATCAAGGCGGCGATGTCGCCTGCGCAGACTGCCTTGATCTCGGCGCGCTGGTTGGCGTGCATCTGCACCATGCGCCCGACACGCTCCTTCTTGCCCTTGACCGAGTTGAGCACTGCATCGCCGGAGCTCAGTACCCCCGAGTAGACGCGGGCGAACGTCAGCGTACCGACAAAGGGATCCGTGGCGATCTTGAACGCCAGGGCCGAGAACGGCTCGTTATCGTCAGCGTGGCGTTCGAGGTGCTTGTCTTCGTGGTCCGGGTCGGTGCCGTTGATCGCCGGGACTTCGCTGGGTGCCGGCAGATAGTCGATCACCGCATCGAGCATCAACGGCACGCCCTTGTTCTTGAACGATGACCCCAGAATGGTCGGCACGATCTCGTTGGCCAGGGTACGCTGGCGCAGACCGGCCTTGATCTGCTCGGTGCTCAGGTCCTGCCCTTCGAGGTAGAGCGTCATGAGCTCGTCATTGGCTTCCGCTGCCGCCTCGATCATGTGCGCGCGCCATTCGTCGGCCAGCGCCTGCAGTTCGGCAGGGATCGGCTCCTCGCGATAGCTGGTGCCCTGGTCGGCATCATTCCAGTAGATGGCCTTCATCTTGACCAGGTCGACCTGGCCGATGAACTGCTCCTCGGCGCCGATGGCCAGCTGGATCGGTACCGGATGATGCCCCAGGCGCTGGTCGATCTGCTTGACCACGCGGAGGAAGTCCGCGCCCTGGCGGTCCATCTTGTTGATGTAGGCCAGGCGCGGTACGTGATACTTGTTGGCCTGGCGCCACACTGTCTCGGACTGCGGTTCGACCCCGTCCGCGCCGCTGAACACGACCACGGCGCCGTCGAGCACCCGCAACGATCGCTCCACCTCGATGGTGAAGTCGACGTGGCCGGGTGTGTCGATGATATTGAATCGGTACTTGTCGGCGAACTGCTTGGCAGAGCCCTGCCAGAATGCCGTCGTCGCTGCCGAAGTAATGGTGATGCCGCGCTCCTGCTCCTGCGCCATCCAGTCCATCGTCGCCGCGCCGTCATGCACCTCGCCCATCTTGTGGTTCACGCCGGTGTAGAACAGGATGCGCTCAGTGGTGGTGGTCTTGCCGGCATCCACATGGGCGACGATGCCGATGTTGCGGTAGAGCTCGATGGGGGTTGTGCGGGCCATGATGGAATCACCTTCGGGTGAAATGCGCGGCAGTGGTTTCCCCAAGGTAGCAGAGGCAGATGATCCTGCTGACCGATTCGTGACGCGCTTTGTCGAATGCATGGAGAACAGCGCATGACTCTTCAAATACCGCTTGAAACCTGGTGTCGAGAGCACCCTGTAATCGCCGATCTGGCGCGGCATGCGCCGGTGACCTGGTTCAATCCGGCCGTGGCCCCGAGCGCCGAGGCGCTTGCGGATGTGCCGCTGGGCGCGGCCGATATCGCCGACGCCAGCGAACGCCTGGCGCGGTTTGCGCCGTTCATCGCTTCGGCATTTCCCGAGACGGCTGCCAGCCAGGGCGTGATCGAGTCGCCACTGCTGCCGATCCCCCACCTGCAAGCGGCGCTCTGCGACGAACTGGACATCGAGCCGAGTGGCAGTCTGTGGCTCAAGGCCGACAACCTTCTGCCCATATCGGGTTCGATCAAGTCCCGTGGTGGTATCTACGAAGTGCTCAAGCACGCCGAAGACCTGGCCTTGGCTGGCGGCCTGCTGCAACTGGGCGATGACTACAGCCTGCTCGACAGCGAACGGGCGCGCGCCTTTTTTGGCCAGTACGCCATTGCGGTCGGCTCGACCGGCAACCTGGGCCTGTCGATCGGCGTCATGGGGGCGCGCCTGGGTTTCAGGACCACCGTGCACATGTCGGCCGATGCCCGGCAATGGAAAAAGGACCGGCTACGCAGTTGTGGTGTGCAAGTGCGCGAGTACAGCGCCGATTTCAGCGTGGCCGTGGCCGAGGGCCGGCACGAAGCCGACGCCGATCCGCAGTGCCACTTTGTCGACGACGAATACTCCACCGACCTGTTTCTCGGCTATGCCGTGGCGGCCGAGCGGTTGCGCGGACAGCTGACGCAGGCAGGGGTCCTGGTCGACGCCGAGCATCCGCTGTTCGTCTACCTCCCCTGTGGCGTGGGCGGCAGTCCAGGCGGCGTGACCTTTGGCCTGAAGCAGGCCTTTGGCGATGCTGTGCATTGCCTGTTCGCCGAGCCGAGCCATTCGCCGTGCATGCTGCTCGGGGTCTATACCGGGCTGCATCAGCAGGTGTCGGTGTATGACTTCGGCCTGGACAACCACACCGCCGCCGATGGCCTGGCGGTGGGGCGCCCGTCGGGTTTTGTCGGGCGAGCCGTGGAGCGCCTGGTCGATGGGTATTACACGGTCAGCGATGCAGAACTGTTTCGCCTGTTGGCGCTGGCACAGCTGAGCGAAGGGCTGGTGCTCGAGCCTTCGGCGCTGGCGGGGGTCCCGGGCATGGGCCGTGTGCTGCAGGAGACGCAGGGTTATCGCCAGCGGCTGGGGCTGGGCGAAGCGGACATGGCCAACGCCACTCACCTGGTCTGGGCGACGGGCGGCAGCATGGTGCCGCAGGATGAAATGAATACCTACCTGGAGAAGGGCAGGGCGTTGCTGCATGGGCGCCAGGGGTATTGAGCCGCGCTGGCGCGCATCGGCGGCCTGTCAGTCGACCTGGGCTTGCAACAGCCACTGGCCGTCCACTTCACGGGCCAGGCCGCTGGCCGGCAGCAGGGCCAGCAGGCGCGGGTGCAGCGAGTAGTCGGTGAAGGTCTTGACGGTAGGCAGGTCAAGCACGCCAATAGGGTTCAACTCGGCCTTGGTGTAGGACAGCCACGCCTTCTTCAGGACCATCAGCACATCGCTGCCAGCGGTGTTGGCAAAACGTCGGTGCAGTGGGCGGCCATCGAGGCTGAAGCTGTGACGATGGGTGTAGGTACTCTCGTCGCCGCTGCTTTCCTGGCAGCGGTTGCAGCGGCAGGCGCCGTCGCCGAAGGCATTGCGCAGGTAGTTGTTGAAGTCCACCACCGGCTTGAGGCTCAGGCGTTTGTCGACCTCGAACAGGTCGGCGATCAGGGGTTGTTCGGCGCTCACTCGGCGGTCCTCGTTGGGTGTGGCAGTTGACGGCGGGCACCTTAACAGCCTGGGGGGGCGAAGGCTATGTCGGGGTGGGACATCTCGTCGATCGCGACACGAGACCGCTCCGCCAGTTACCCTACGCACCTCAGGCGCACCGGGCGCCCATTTTTCCTGCCGTTGGAGTCAATGCATGTACAACTACACAGCCACCGTAACCGTCAGCAACGAGGGGAGCGGCGAGGTCGAAGCGGTGGAGAACCTCAATCAGCGCATTGGCCTGGAAGCAGTCACCGAGACTCTGAAAAAGGTGCACTTCATCGGCACCCTGGCCGCGCCGGACAGGGCTACGCACATCTGCGTCACCCTTGATAACGGCTTGACCTACTACGGGCCGATCGTCAACGGCCACGCCGAACTCGAAGGCGGCTGGATCGCCTTCGAGAACGACATGCTCACTCCTGAGGAGCTGGGCCTCTAAGACTTAGCTCAGGCAGGCCAGGCAGCCTTCCAGGATGTCCAGGCCTTCCTCGAGCACCTGCGGCTCGGTGGTCAGAGGTGCCAGCAGCCGAATGATGTGCCGCGCCTTGCCGCTGGGCATCAGCAGCAGCCCGGCCTCACGTGCCATTTGCAGCAGCTGGGCCAGTTGCGCGGGCGCTGGGCTGCCATCGGCGTTGACCAGCTCGATGCCGCGCATGGCGCCGACGCCTGTCAGCCGTCCCAGCCACGGCGACAGCTTGTCAGCCTTCCAGCGTGCATGGCGGGAGACGATCGCCTGCTCCTGACGTTCACCCCAGGTGGCAAGGTTGTCGTCGGTCATCTGCGCAAGGCTCGCCAAGGCTGCAGCGCACGCGATGGGATTGCCCGAATAGGTACCGCCCAACCCGCCCTTGGGCAAGCTCCCCACCACCTCCCTGCGGCCAACCACCGCCCCCAGCGGCATGCCGCCGGCCAGGCTCTTGGCCAGCAACAAGAGGTCGGGTTCGATGCCCAGTCTCGGGAACGCGAAGCGCTGGCCGGTACGGCCGAATCCTGACTGGATCTCGTCGATGATGATCAGGATTGCGTGGCTGTCGCAGAAGCGCCGCAGCGCCTGGGCGAAGTCCGGTTCCATCGCCAGGAAGCCGCCTTCGCCCTGCACGGGCTCGAATATGAACGCCGCCACGTCCTCCACGGCGATTTCAACGCTGAACAGCCGCTCCATTGCCTTGAGCGCCTGTTCGGTGGTCACGCCGCTATCCGCGCTGGGATAGGGCAGGTGATACACCGGGCCGGGTAGCTCGCCGACCCGCTGCTTGTAGGGCGCAACCTTGCCATTGAGGTTCAGGGTCGCCAGGGTGCGTCCATGGAAGCCGCCGTCGAAGGCAATGATGGCACGCTTGCCAGTGGCGCCACGGGCTACCTTCAGGGCGTTTTCCGCCGCTTCCGCGCCGCTGTTGGTGAGCATCCCGGCCATGGGGTAGCTGAGCGCGACGAACTGTTCGAGGCGTTGCATCAGCTCCAGGTAGGGTTCATGGGGCGCGGCGTTGAACGCGTAGTGAGTCAGGCGTGTTGCCTGGGCCTGGATCGCCTCGACGACCGCAGGGTTGCAGTGGCCCAGGTTCAGCACCCCGATGCCCCCGACAAAGTCGATGTAGCGTTTGCCAGCGGTATCCCACACTTCGGCATTGCGGCCATGGGAAAGTGTGATCGGGTGAACTATGCCGATGGACTGGCTGATACTTTCCTGATTCATGCGCACGCATACCTGGTTCGAGTTTCTTATTATCCAAGCGCGTCGAGGTGGCGTCGTGCAAACGAATTATCCGATTGCAGTCATTCCGGAAAATATCGAACTTGTCGCCGGTCCCTTGATTTTCATCAGGAACGCACTGGCAGCTCGCGCGTCGCCGTCGGCCCGCTTCGGACTGTTTCCCGGCGTCATGGATGAAGATCATTCCGTAGGGGAATCATGTGCGTCGAAATGGTCGTTTGTTAGCCTTGCGTACTTGGATTAAAACTGACCTGTCGCACTGATCGCTAACCGTTGTAATAACAAGAACATCGCACTACCCACTTACAAGAAATCTGCTCCAGCTTCAGTCGCATTTGCGTGCGGCCGACCCACTCGAGGGTTTTTGAATGGCATCGCTACAACAAAATAAACAGCGTTCGCTGCAACATGGCCTGACCTCCCGCCAGGTATCCATGATCTCCATCGCCGGCATCATTGGCGCCGGCCTGTTCATCGGTTCGTCGAACGCCATCGCCACGGCCGGCCCGGCCATCCTCATTTCCTACGCAATGACCGGCCTGCTGGTGCTGCTGGTGATGCGCATGCTGGGCGAAATGGCCATCGCCAACCCCAACAGCGGTTCATTCTCGACCTATGCCACCGAGGCTATCGGGCCTTGGGCGGGCTTTACCATCGGCTGGTTGTACTGGTGGTTCTGGGTACTGATCATTCCGGTCGAAGCCATCGCTGGCGCGGATATCCTGCATGCCTATTTCCCGAATGTGCCGTCCTGGCTGTTCGCCTTCCTGATCATGATCCTGCTGTCGGGCAGCAACCTGGTCAGCGTGAAGAACTTTGGCGAATTCGAATACTGGTTCGCGCTGGTCAAGGTCATAGCCATCGTGGCCTTCATCGTGGTGTGCACGCTTGCCGTCTTCGGCTTCTGGCCGCTGGCCGAAACCCGCGGGGTCAGTCAGCTATGGGTCAATGGCGGCTTCATGCCCAATGGCTTCGGGACTGTGCTGGGCGGGGTGCTGATCACCATCTTCTCGTTCTTCGGCGCCGAGATCGTCACCATCGCTGCCGATGAGACGGCC
Source organism: Pseudomonas fluorescens (assembly GCF_902498185.1). Classification (GTDB taxonomy): domain Bacteria; phylum Pseudomonadota; class Gammaproteobacteria; order Pseudomonadales; family Pseudomonadaceae; genus Aquipseudomonas; species Aquipseudomonas fluorescens_BS. The sequence continues at coordinate 40,496 of NZ_CABVIX010000006.1, forward strand.
AACCCCAAGGACAAGATCCGCCGCGCCACCAACCTGGTGGTCTACCGCATCGGCATCTTCTACCTGGCATCGATCTTCCTGGTGGTGTCGCTGGTGGCCTGGAACGACCCAGGCCTCAAGGCAGTGGGCTCGTTCCAGCGTGCGCTGGAGGTGCTGAACGTGCCAGGCGCCAAGCTGGTGGTCGACCTGGTTGTGCTGGTCGCGGTGACCAGCTGCATGAACTCGGGCCTCTATACCGCTTCGCGGATGCTCTATTCGCTGGCAGCACGGGGCGAGGCACCGAGCATGGTCAAGCGTATCTCCGGCAGTGGCGTGCCGACCGTGGCGGTGATCCTGTCGACGCTGGCGGGCTTTGCGGGCTGCCTGGTCAACTACGTGTTCCCTGGCAAGGTGTTCGGCTTCCTGCTCTCGACCACCGGCGCCATCGCACTCCTGGTGTACCTGGTGATCGCGGTGTCGCAGCTGCGCATGCGTGCCCGCGCCGAGCGCGATGGCACCGAGCTTGCGATGAAGATGTGGCTGTTCCCCTGGCTGACCTGGCTGGTGATCGGGGTGATCGTCATGGTCCTGGGGTACATGCTGTTCAGCGATGCCTACCGTTATGAAACCCTGATGACGGCAGGTGTGACCCTGACCATACTGCTCATCTCCCTGAGCCGGCGACGCAGGGTGCAAAACCCAGCGAGTCCCGCCATGGCCAGCGGCAAGGGCGCCTGACCCTCCCGGCTTGGCAACTGGAAGCCCGTGACCTGGTCACGGGCTTTTTTCGTTGGCGCGAACCCCGCGCGGGGCTACCATCGAAAAGGCCAGGCTTGGCAAGCTGAGCCCACGAAGCCAGCTGAATGCTCAAGGCGCACTGCGGAGGACGGCATGATCCAGTGCAAACGAGTGTACGACCCCCTCACCGACACTGATGGCCATCGTGTGCTGGTCGATCGCCTGTGGCCGCGCAACCTGCGCAAGGAGGACCTGCACGGCGAGTGGCTGCGTGACGTGGCACCGTCCAGCGAGCTGCGTCAGGCGTTGCACGAAGGCCCCCTGGATTTTGCCGTGTTCACGCAGCGTTACCGCCAGGAGCTGGCGGGGCATCCTGAACACTGGTGGGCGCTGTTGGAAGTGGCAGGGAAGGGCTGCCTGACCCTGCTGTATGCCAGCCGGGACATCGAGCACAACAACGCCCTGGTATTGGCTCGCTGGCTGGAGGACGAACTGGACCGACAGGGGCCCACCAGCTCCCCCGTGTGCTACGCCAGCAGTGCATCGCATGAATGAAGAGCCCCGCAGGGAATTGCAGCTGACCCCTGCCAGCGACCGTCATCTCGCCTTCGCCCGGGACCTCACCCGCCGCGCCATGCTCCCGTACTACCGTGAATTCGACCTGCTGTGGATGGAGGAGGCCTTCGACCAGGCGTGGTGCTGGCGCGAGCAGTGGCTGGTGATGGAGAGTGAACGGGTGCTGGGATACTGCAGCCTCAGCCAGGATCGCCAGGCCCTGTATCTTCGTGAATTGCACCTGCTGCCCGAACACCGCGGGCGGGGAATCGGCAGCTGGGTGCTTGAGGAACTTGCCGCCTGGGCTGCACTGCGCCGGGTGCCGCTGCTCCGGCTGATGGTGTTCAAGAACAATCCCGCCCGCTCGCTTTACGCACGGCACGGCTTCAGCGAGATGGGTGAGGATGAGTGCTTCGCGCGCATGCAGCGAGTCATTCCTTTATCGCCCTGATGGCCTGCCCATGGCTTGTGCCCAGCGAAGCGCTTTGTGCATAGTGCAGGGCTCATGAGTCGCGTGGCGGCTTGCAAGGTTGCTGGAAGCAACCGTGGCAGCTCAATTCGGAAGAGGTCTTGTATATATGAAAGCTTTTGGTTCGCGCATCAGGGCAGAACGCGAGCGGCTGGGCATGACCCAGCGGGTCTTTGGTGACATCGGCGGCGTAGAGCCCAATGCACAAGGGAAGTACGAGAGTGGCGAGCGCACTCCGCGGATCGATTACCTGGCCGCAGTCACGGCGCAGGGCGTCGATGCGCCTTATGTGCTCAGCGGCATTCGCACTCCGGCGGCGGTGGACAGCCTGAGCCCGGAAGAAGACCACCTGCTGGCGTGTTTCCGCCGTCTGCAGACGGCCGATCAGGCAGCCGTGCGGCGACTGGTCAGCAGCTTGTCCGGCAGGGCTGGAGGACCTGAGCGCAACGGGTTCAGACAGCAGGTTCGATCAGCGCACAACCTTGAAGTTTTACGCTAGGTTCGCGCAGGAAAATTTTGCTAAGGTGGCGGGATCCAATTCCCGCCGCGTGACGAGGTGTCTGCTTGATTAGGGTCCTTGTGGTCGATGACCACGATCTGGTGCGTACCGGCATCACCCGCATGTTGGCCGATATCGACGGTCTGCAGGTGGTGGGTGAAGCGGATTCGGGCGAAATGGCACTCAAGTTGGCCCGTGACCTCAAGCCCGACGTGGTCCTGATGGACGTCAAGATGCCCGGCATCGGCGGCCTCGAAGCCACCCGCAAGCTGCTGCGCAGCCAGCCTGACACCAAGGTGGTGGCAGTCACCGTCTGCGAGGAAGACCCTTTTCCAACGCGCCTGCTGCAGGCTGGCGCCGCCGGCTACCTGACCAAGGGCGCGGGCCTTGACGAGATGGTCCAGGCCATCCGCCTGGCTTTTGCCGGTCAGCGCTATATCAGTCCCCAGATCGCCCAGCAACTGGCGCTCAAGCCGTTTCAGCCGCAGGGTTCGCCGTTCGATACCCTGTCGGAGCGCGAAATCCAGATTGCCCTGATGATCGTCGGCTGCCAGAAGGTCCAGATCATTTCCGACAAGCTGTGCCTGTCGCCCAAAACCGTGAATACTTACCGCTATCGAATCTTTGAAAAACTCTCGGTCACCAGCGATGTCGAACTGACGTTGCTGGCGGTCCGTCACGGTATGGTCGACGCCAGCCTTTAATGGCGAATTCCTGAGTTCTCATGTCACAGACTTTTGATCCAAGTGCTTTCCTGGCGACCTGCAGCGGTCGCCCGGGCGTCTACCGCATGTTCGATGCACAAGCCCGTCTTTTGTACGTGGGCAAGGCCAAGAACCTGAAGAAACGCCTGGCCAGCTATTTCCGCAAGACCGGCCAGGCGCCCAAGACGTCAGCCTTGGTGGCGCGCATCGCGCAGATCGAAACCACCATCACTGGCAATGAGACCGAGGCGCTGCTGCTGGAGCAGACCCTGATCAAGGAATGGCGCCCGCCCTACAACATCCTGCTGCGCGATGACAAATCCTACCCGTACGTGTTCTTGTCTGACGGCGCCTTTCCGCGCCTGGGGATTCACCGTGGCGCCAAGCGCGCCAAGGGCCGCTATTTCGGCCCCTATCCCAGCGCCGGGGCCATCCGCGAAAGCCTGAGCCTGCTGCAGAAGACTTTTTTTGTCCGCCAGTGTGAAGACAGCTATTTCAGCAACCGCACCCGGCCATGCCTGCAATACCAGATCAAGCGCTGCAAGGGCCCCTGCGTCGGCCTCGTCGAGCCTGCCGAGTACGCCGAGGACGTGCGTCACTCGGTGATGTTTCTCGAGGGCCGCAGCCAACAGCTGAGCAACGAGCTCAACAGCGAGATGGAGCAGGCCGCCATGGCCCTCGACTTCGAAAAGGCTGCCGAACTGCGTGACCAGATCGGCCTGCTGCGGCGTGTCCAGGACCAGCAATACATGGAGGGCGGGACCGGCGACATCGACGTGGTCGCCGCCTTCGTCAACCCTGGCGGCGCGTGCGTCCACCTGATCAGCGTGCGCGGCGGGCGGGTGCTGGGCAGCAAGAACTTCTTCCCCCAGGTGGGCATCGAGGAGGAGGTGGCCGAGGTCATGTCCGCCTTCCTGTCCCAGTACTACCTGGGCAACGCCGAGCGCGAGCTGCCGGGCGAACTCATCGTCAACGTCATCCACGAAGACTTCGCCGTCATCACCGAAGCGCTCGAGACCCTGCGCGGCCGTGAGGTCGCGATCAGCCACCGGGTACGCGGCACCCGCGCACGCTGGCAGCAGCTGGCCGTTACCAACGCCGAGCAGGCCCTGGCCGCGCGGCTCGCCAACCGCCAGCACATGGCCTCCCGCTTCGATGCCCTGGCGCAGGTGCTGGGCCTGGACGAGGTCCCCCAGCGCCTCGAGTGCTACGACATCAGCCACTCCAGCGGCGAAGCCACCGTGGCTTCCTGCGTGGTGTTTGGCCCGGAAGGTCCGATCAAGTCCGATTACCGGCGCTTCAACATCGAAGGCGTCACCGCGGGCGATGACTACGCCGCCATGCACCAGGCGCTGACGCGCCGCTTCAGCCGCATCAAGGACGGCGAAGGCAAGTTGCCCGACGTGTTGCTTGTCGATGGCGGCAAGGGCCAGCTGAACATGGCCCGCGACGTACTCCAGGAGCTCGCCGTGCCCGACCTGATCCTTATCGGCGTGGCCAAGGGCGTGACCCGCAAGGCAGGCTTCGAGACCCTCTACCTCAATGAAGTCAGCAACGAGTTCACCCTCAAGGGCGACTCTGCTGCCTTGCACCTCATCCAGCAGATCCGCGACGAAGCCCACCGCTTTGCCATCACCGGCCACCGGGCCCGCCGGGGCAAGGCCCGCCGTACCTCAAGCCTCGAGGACGTGGCCGGGGTAGGGCCCAAGCGCCGCCGCGAGCTGCTCAAGCATTTCGGTGGCCTGCAAGAGCTCAATCGCGCCAGTGTCGACGAAATCGCCAAGGCCCCTGGCATCAGTAAAAAGCTTGCCGAGTCGATTTATGCCAGCCTGCATAGCGAGTAGAATGCCGGGCTCAACTTGCAGCCAGTCGTGCCGATGAATATTCCAAACCTGCTCACCGTACTACGTGTCCTGCTCATACCGATCTTCATCCTGCTGTTCTACATGCCGTACCACTGGAGCTACGCTGCCGCCAGCAGCGTGTTCGCCGTAGCCGCCGCCACCGACTGGCTCGACGGCTACCTGGCGCGTCGCCTGCAGCAGAGCACTCCGTTCGGTGCCTTTCTCGACCCGGTGGCCGACAAGCTGATGGTTGCGGTGGCGCTGGTCCTGCTGGTGCAAGAGCACGCCAACTTCTGGCTGACCTTGCCAGCTGCAGTGATCATCGGCCGAGAGATCGTGGTCTCGGCCCTGCGGGAGTGGATGGCGGAGATCGGGGCGAGGGCACACGTGGCCGTTTCCAATCTCGGCAAATGGAAGACCGCCGCGCAGATGCTCGCCCTGGTGATCCTGCTGGCCAATCCGGCCGCGCTGACCTTCTGGGTTGCACTCGGCTACGGCCTGCTGCTGATCGCAGCCGGTCTGACCCTGTGGTCGATGGTGCACTACCTGCATGCTGCCTGGCCGCACCTGCGCGAAGGCTCCGAGCAGAAATAAAAGTATTTTTGAATCAAGGGGTTGACGCCATTCATCAGATCGCTAGAATGGCCAGCACCAAGACGCGGGAATAGCTCAGTTGGTAGAGCACGACCTTGCCAAGGTCGGGGTCGCGAGTTCGAGTCTCGTTTCCCGCTCCAGACATAGCTTCATGTGATCGCAATGACCACATGGGGATCAGAAAAAAGGACCTTCGGGTCCTTTTTTCGTTTCTGCGTGAACTCCTGAGCATCAGCAGTCTTGAGATTGGGATGACCTGGCACAAGACAGTTGCGCTCACAAGTACAGCACTGCTTCGCAAACTCTGCGGTCCCTGTGGGAGCGGGTTTACCCGCGAAGAGGCCCGCCCGGACACCGGAAAAATCCATGTGAAATGCCTCTGACAAGCGCGCAGACAGCGTTATCGCTTACGCACTGCCATAATCGACAAATCTGCCCTCAAGCGGCCCGGGCTTGGCATGACGCCAACCCGGGCCGTCTTTTTTCCGGTCAATGCCTCTGTCCCACGTTTCAGGAAGCTTCACATGTATCCTCTCCCTTCCACTCTGCACGTCAGTGTTCGTGCAGGTTTGACCCTGTTGCTGACAGGAGGCATGAGCGCCGTGTGCCATGCCGAAACGAGCGCCGCCAATACGGTGAGCGTCGCACCCACGGTAGTCACCGGATCGTATTTGCCTGCTAGCAGTTTCGACCTGCCGTTTTCGGTCGATACCGTGGATCTTTCCCACGGAGCCGATGGCCAGTTGGGGGTCAACCTGTCCGAAGTGCTCACCAGGGTACCCGGCCTGGTGGTACAGAACCGGCAGAACTATGCGCAGGATCTGCAGGTGTCCTCACGGGGCTACGGCGCGCGCTCGGCCTTCGGCATCCGTGGCCTGAAGGTGCTCAGCGACGGCATCCCGGCCAGCACGCCGGATGGGCAGGGGCAGGCCGCCTCGCTCAACCTGGATGTAGCCGACCGCATCGACGTGCTACGCGGCCCGGCCGCGACGATCTACGGCAGCAACGCCGGAGGTGTGATCCAGATGTTCAGTCGAGACGGGCAGGGGCCCGCCCGAGTCGGCGCCGAAACCACCTTTGGCAGTGATGGTTTCAACAAGAATCACTTGTCGGCCGAGGGCGGCAATGAAACGGCCGGCTTCCTGCTCGACGCATCGCGCATGGACACCGACGGCTACCGCGACCATAGCGCAGCACGGCGTGACCAGACCTTCGCCAAGGTGCATGTGAACCCAGACCCCGACTCGCGCCTGGCCCTGATCTATAGCAGCCTCGAGCAGAATGGTACGCAGGACCCGCTTGGGCAGGCCTGGGAAGCCTACAGGCACGACCCGCGCTCCAGCCCGGTGGTGGCCGAGACCTACAATACCCGCAAGAGCATCGACCACCAGCAGGTCGGGATGAACTATGAGCGTTACATGGGCGACGCCACGCTGCAGTTCAACCTTTACGCCGGGCAGCGCAGTGTCGTGCAGTACCTCTCCATCCCCAGAACCGTGGCTTCCAACAGCCAGCGCGGTGGCGGCGTGGTGGACTTCGATCGCGAATTCCACGGTGGCACCTTGCGCTGGATCCAGCCCGTACTCGCAGTGCCCGGCGACCTGAAAGTCAGCGTCGGCGCCGATTACGACCAGAGCAGGGACGATCGCCGTGGCTATCAGAACTTCAGCGGCAGCGAACTGGGCGTAAAGGGCGAGCTGCGCCGTGACGAACGCGACACCGCCACTAGCCTGGATCCCTATGTCCAGGCCCACTGGGAAATCGGCGACTGGACCACTGACCTGGGCCTGCGCCACAGCACCATGCGCATGAAGGTGGATGACCACTACCTGGCCAATGGCGACTCCAGCGGTTCCAAAAAATACCAGCAAAACAGTCCGTCGTTGTCGGTGATGTATGCCTTCACGCCTGGCCTGCGTGGCTACGCAAGCGTCGGCAAGGGCTTCGAAACCCCTACGCAAGCAGAGATGGCCTACGCCCCGGGTGTATCCGAAAGCTTCAACTTCGGGCTCGAACCCGCCGCCAGTACCCAGTACGAAGTGGGTATCAAGTACCGCCTGGGCGAGCAGACCCGGCTTACCGCAGCGGTGTATGAAATCCATACCGATGACGAGATCGTCGTGGCCAGCGCCACGGGTGGGCGTACCAGCTATCGCAATGCCGGACGCACCCTGCGCCGCGGTTTCGAAGCCAGCCTGCAGAGTGACCTGAGCGCGCAGTGGCAGGCGACCCTGGTGTACACACGTACCGACGCCCGCTATGCCGATGATTTCGCCCAAGGCACCCAGACCATCGACAGCGGCAGCCATCTGCCGGGTGTGCCGCTGAACAACCTGTACGGCGAGCTGGTGTGGAAGCCTGCGACGTTCGTCAGTATGGGCCTCGAGGGACAGTACCGCAGCAAGGTGTATGTGGAGGACAGCAACAGCGCCAAGCCGGCGCCGGCCTATGCAGTGTTCAACTGGCGTGCTCGCTTTGAACAGCACGCCGGCCCCTGGACGTTCCACCAGCTATTGCGCCTGGACAATCTGCTGGACCGGCAGTATGTAGGCTCGGTGATCGTGGGTGACGGCAACTCACGTTATTACGAGGCAGCGCCAGGGCGGTCGTGGTACGCGGGGGCGGGGTTGGAATACCAGTTCAGATGACCGATATCAGGGTCGAGCGCGGCGGGGTGGTTGAGGATAATGCGGTGACCGTCGAGTTGCAGGTACTGCGCGCAGCACACGTCGATGACGCCGCTGAGGGCTGAAAGGCGCGATACTCGACGTCAATGGCGGCAGCTACATCCGCTGGGTTGCGCCGTATTTCAGGTCTGACCCCGATTGGCACCTCTGTATCTTGCTGATACCTTCAGCTGCATCGCGATCTTCTTTCGGTCGCTGCCTGGATAGCCAACAGAGGTGCCGCATGACGTCAGAACGTACCCCAGCCCAGCTCTACCTCGAAGACCTGAAGGTAGGCGACATCTTCACCAGCGGCACATACGAGATGAGCGAAGAGCGCATTCTGGCCTTCGCCGCCGAGTTCGATCCCCAGCCCTTCCACACCGATCCCGAAGCCGCCAAGGACAGCTTTTTCGGCGGACTGGCAGCCAGCGGCTGGCATACCAGTGCAGTCACCATGCGCTTGCTTGTGCAGAGCACGCCCCTGGCAGGCGGCCTGATTGGCGCGGGTAGCGAGGTCTCGTGGCCCAGAGCCGTGCGGCCGGGCGATGTCCTGCGCGTGGTCACCACGATCAAGGAGCTCATTCCCTCGAAATCCAAGCCTGACCGGGGTATGGCGCTCGTCGAGAGTGTTGCTCTGAACCAGGACGATGCGGTGTGTCAGAAAAGCGTTTCCAAGGTTCTGGTGTTTCGGCGTGAGAAGATGGGGCCTGCCTGAGCACGGCGGTCTCCGGCATGAAGGGCGATGTAAGCCGTGTGACAGGCGGCACGGCAAGCAAGCCGCATGCTTACAGTCCCGCGCGCGACACGAGATGGGTCCAGGCACTGGCGTCCATCTGGCCAAGGATGCGTGCCTTGCCCTTGTCGGCGACCGAGATGAACAGCGCGCTGGCGTAGGCGCTGGAACGTTCTCCCCCGGCAACTTTCAACTGCCGCTCAAGCTGGTCGATGCAACCGCTGTGGGTGACCAGTATCAGATTGCGCCCGGCGATCTTGTGGCCAAGCGCAGTGTTGGCGAAGCCTTTGCCGCATTGCTTGAGCCAGTCTTGCGTGGCGATCGGCTTGCTGAAGATGAAGTGGGCGGTTTGTCGTGTACGGACCGCCGGGCTGCTGAGAAGGTCGGCATTCTCAAGCCCCAGCTGCGCAATGCCCTTGCCGACGTCGGTGGCCACCTGGCTGCCAGCGACGGTAATGCCAGCCGGGTCGTCCAGGCAGGCGTCATGTGACCGGTCACAGCGCTCGGCGTGGCGAATCAGCACCATCACTCCGCCCTTGGCCCACTGCGCGTAGATCCCGCTATCGCGCATCTCCTGTTCGTTAGTCACGTCCAGCACCTGCGTTTGCGTGACATACCATGCGCTCGCTGCGGCGAGCGCGATCACGGCGGTCACCGCTGCTTTCATCAGTTTGGTAACGTGAAATCGGCGTTCATGAGAACGCTCAGGAACAGCGGGGCGCTGCATGATGCATTGCTGCATGGGTCACTCCGACAAGTAGACACGGGCGGGCGCCGATCAGGCGCGCGCCGCCAGGGATCGCGGCGCTGTAGGAGGAGATGCATGGTTCGGCGGTGAAGCAAGTGTGAAAAAAACCTGAAATGCGATGTCGCCGCTCATGGCCTCTTCGAGGACTTTCTCAATAAGCTGCCCCAGGCCTGGTCCTTTTCATGTTTCCATTCTCGATCAGCCTGGCTGTCGGGCCTCAACTGTCGCTCGATGTCGCTGGCGGCACTGGCCTGGCACTGGCGAAACCCATCGTCCCAGCCCGTGGCATATTGCGGATCCTGCAGGTAGAAGGTCACGTTCTTTCGGAACTCACCCAGTGCTCCAGCAGCTTGTCGACCGCTGGCACATCCGTCCTGGAAACCGTCGGCAAACGGCGCGGGATAACCTTCGGCCAGTAACCGCTGGCTGGTGCTCTGACAACCGCCCAGCAAGGCAAGCGTGAAACAGACAGCTGCTCCCATCCGGGCTTTCCGCTGCCAACAGCGCAAGATATTCATTCAACTAGCCCTGCATGCCACGAGGTTGCTGATCAGGTTGCCAATAAAGCGTTCAGGCAAACACTTCTCGAATGCTTGAGACTGTAAGTGGAGATGCATTGGGGCGCGGTGAAGCGAATGTGAAAAAAGTCTGTGTTGGACCGGGTCGGCTCAGTCCACACTCGGTGCATTGTCCCCCCCTTGGACTTGCACCTCTTCAGCGCTGCCAGCACTTTCCTGATAGAGCAGCCAGCGGTAGCACGACACCGCTATCAGCCAGTCGATCAACAGGGTCCAGACGTTGTGAGAGAGAAAGTGGGCGCCTTGCAGCATCCTGCCTGCCGATAGAAGCGTGCCAAGGCCAAGGGCCGCGGCAAGTGCAACTCGGCTGGCCCGTGGCTGGCGGTCACGCAGCGCGAAATACAGGGCCACAAGAGCAAACCCGGTGGAAGCATGTCCACCCGGCCAGCATCGGCCCGGCTTGGGCGAGTCCACCCGGTCTCCTAGCAGAGGGACGTAGGGCTCGCTCCCACCAAACGCCTGCAAACTCCACGGGCACTGCACGTCTGTCAGTGCCTTGAGCGGCGTGACGATACCGGTGCACAGGCCAATGGTCAGAACAGCGTAGCCCAATGGTCTTCGCCACATCTGGAGTCTCGGGTTGAACACGCTCGCAACCAGGCCGGCGATCAAAACCAGGGCAAAGAGAATGACCGCCTGTTTGACACGTTCATGCAACACTGTTTCCAGCCAGTAGCTGTGCCGGCCGGTAAAGCCGAGACCGGGAACATAGAACATCTCGGCAAGTTGGAAATCGATGGCGGACACGTTGGAAACAAGCAACGCTACCATGGCCAGGACTGGCAGTGCGATTGCAAGGCGGAAGTTGAAAGGGCGTGATACGGGTTGCGCATGCAATGAGAATCTTTTCATATAATCAGTTCCAGAAGCCGTTACGCCGACTCTGCATCAGACGGCGGCTTTTCACGAATACTTGACATTTTATCGACACAACAGCGACTGCCCGGAACATCAAATGCCACGCCGATCCAGTTGCAGTCAATCCAACTAATGATGCTCGGCAATGGCCTCCAGGAAAGCGCCCGCATGAAGCTCTTGATCGTTGAAGACAATCGTGACATCCATGACAACCTCGTTGATTTTTTCGAACTCAGGGGCCACGCCGTTGAAGGGGCGCTGGACGGCCTGACCGGTTTGCACCTGGCCGAGACCGGATGTTTTGACGCGATCATTCTCGATATCATGCTGCCTGGCATCGACGGAAACGAGATCTGCAACTTGCTACGCAGGCGCTCCAGGTCGGCAGCCGCCATCATCATGCTGACCGCACGGGACGAGCTGGATGATCGACTGCTGGGTTTCAAGGCGGGGGCCGACGACTACGTAGTGAAGCCTTTCGCCATGGCCGAGATTCTCGCCCGGATCGAAGCCATCGTTTTCCGGCGCGCCGGGCATAACGGCCGCAAGCTTGGTTTGCTGGATCTTGAACTCGACCTGGACACCCTGGAGGTCCGTAGAGGCAACACGCCGATCAGACTAAGCCCCGCCAACCTGAAAATTCTCGAACTGCTGATGCGGAGCAGTCCGGCCATCGTCAAGCGCAAGAAACTTGAAGAGTTGCTCTGGGGGTCGACCTGCCACGACATGAAAGTCGACAGTATCCGCAGCCACATTCATCAGATCAGACGGGCTGTGGACAAGCCGTTCGCAAAAAAACTCCTGCATACCGTGCGCGGTGATGGCTACAAGATCTGCAGTCCGGACCCTTGAACATCCAGGTGGGTACAGACCGGAAGTTTAAGTCGTCAAGTGTGGCCCTGAAGTTGTCAACTTGTGAAAAATACGTGAGGTTGACGAAGCAACATCAGATCCAGTCCGGACTCTTACCGAAGCCGCCCTGGCAGACATCATTTCATTGATGTTTTCACAAAAGCACCACGGAACATGCCCTAGCTTGCGCGCCACTGCCATCCCTTCAATGCAAGTCTGCGTTGATGCCCCTGGTTTTGATCGCGTAGGGTTTTATGCTCAAAATAAAAGCGGTTCGTCCTGCCTCGGTGACAATGCTTGCCAGTGCTTTTCTGTTGCTCGGGTTCAATAGTACGCTCTGGCTGCATATAGCTTCTATTACGGAGTCAAACGGGGCGGGCATGAAGATGCGACTCTCGTTCGCACTCTTGATCGTCTGTGCGTTCAACCTGTTCATCACACTGTTCTCGTTCCGTTGGACATTGAAACCGGCACTGATGCTGCTCTTCGTCATCAGTGCGGGTGCGGCATACTTCATGAATGAGTATGGCGTGATGATCGATGTCGGCATGATCCGCAACGTCGCGCAAACCGATACGAGCGAAGTCCAGGGCTTGCTGTCGCCATCCTTGCTGGGTTACCTGCTGGCGTTGGGTGTGCTGCCTGCCTATGTGCTGTGGAAAACGCCGATTCGCTACAGCCCATGGCCTCAGGAGTTGATTGGAAAAGGGCTGATAGTGATGCTCTGCGCATCGCTGATGGGCGGTGTCAGCCTGCTCAACTACAAGGGTTTGTCTTCGTTGTTTCGCAACCATCACGAGTTGCGCCTTATGGTCGTGCCGAGCAATGTCATCGGTGCTTCGATCAGCTATGCACGCGAAGGGCTCAAGACGGCGCAGCAACCCTTCATGCCGATTGCGCAGGACGCACGACTCGATGGCAGTTGGGCGCGCCACTCGCGCAAGTCCCTGACGGTGCTGGTCGTCGGCGAGAGCGCGCGAGCGGCAAACTTCGGCATCCTCGGCTATCCACGCGACACGACTCCCGAGCTGAACAAGGAGGAAGACCTGGTCGCCTTCAGCAAGGTCACCTCATGTGGCACGGAAACCGCGGTTTCTGTCCCCTGCATGTTTTCCAACATGGGCCGCCAGGATTATGACGTGGTCCGCGCGAAAAACCAGGAAGGGCTTCTCGATGTGCTCAAGCGTGCGGGACTAGCGGTGATATGGCGTGACAATCAATCCGGCTGCAAGGGCACTTGCGATCGGGTAACACTGCAAGACGTGAGCAGGAACAGGGACCCGGTGCTGTGCGCCAACCACGAGTGTCGGGACGAGATCCTGCTACAAGACCTCCAGCCGCTGATCGATCATCTCGACCAGGACACCGTCCTGATTCTGCACCAGATGGGCAGCCATGGCCCGGAGTACTTCAAACGCTATCCTCGCGCGTTCGAGCGGTTCACCCCGGTATGCCAAAGCAATGCGCTTGAAAAGTGCAGCCGGGAAAGCATCGTCAACGCTTATGACAACACCATCGCCTACACGGACCATGTGCTGGCCAGCCTGATCGATGTGCTACGCCGCAACGCGGACAAGGTAGACAGCGCCATGATCTATCTGGCAGACCACGGCGAATCGCTCGGAGAGTACAACCTCTATCTGCACGGAACGCCCTACCTGCTTGCGCCAGATGAGCAGAAACATGTGCCGATGATCACCTGGTTTTCCGATGGTTACCAACGCTCGTTCCAGCTCGACAGCCATTGCCTGCAATCGAAGAGGGATAACGTCCTCAGCCAGGACAACCTGTTTCACTCTCTGTTGGGTCTGCTGAAGGTGAACACGCAAACCTACGAGCCATCCCTGGATCTCTTCACAGGGTGCCGGGCCGCAAGTCCGATGACCTGAGCGCAGGAAAGCCGCAGAGGGGTTTATCAAGTGGCGCGTAAAACCCCTTCCTTTAGGTGGGGGATATAAGCGCAGTCGCGAAGCGACCAGGGCTTGAATTCCAAAAACCGCACTCCATAGTGTGCTTCATGAGTGAAATGAAAACCAGGCTGGCCTACAAATGCGATCACGCAGGCACGGTTTTCAAGGTTGTTAGCGAGAGAAACACCACCCAGACCTGCTCGAGCTGCAAGAAATTGCCGAACTCGAGGCCGAGAGGTATCGCAGGACTTGGAATAAGAGAGTGGACTTGTTGTGGGTGCGGTGCCACCCACGACCGCGACGTTAACGCCGCAAAGAACATTCTCGCGCTCGGACATGAGCGTCCATAAGTGGGATTCCCCTTGCTTCAGAGAGGGGAGGATGTCAAAGCCACTGCAACGTATGCGACATTCGAGCGAGAGGGTTACGCCATCTGGAACGCTCGCCTGGCCATGAACACCAGAAACAGGGTGCGTCAGAAGCATATACCAAGGTCGCCGAGGCACTACGCGCGGTGCCATACCATCCACGTGAACCGATCGCCGTGTAGTAGTGCTCGTCCAACACCTTATTGAGGTTCAGCGAGACACTGGTTAGCCTCGGCACGGTGAACCCCATGAACCTAGCCAGGATATCGAGCCTGCACTGGGCCGAGAGAGACACAAAGAACTTCACCCACCGATAGAATTTCAATCGCCATGTCAGACGGTTTCCCTGGATTGCCCTCGCTTAACGCGCTACGTGTCTTTGAAGTGGTGGCCCGCCATCTGAATTTCCGCCTGGCTGCCGAGGAACTGGGTGTGACACAGGCGGCAGTTGCTCAACAGGTCCGTGGGCTGGAGGCGAGCCTGAATCTTCGCTTGTTCGAACGTATGTCCCGTGGCCTGGCACTGACCGACGCGGGCCGTGCCTACAGCTCGAGCATTCGCAGTGCATTGGGGATGATCGATGAGGCAACGCGCCTGCTCAGGCCACAGACCGCTCACTTGACTGTCAGCGTTACGCCTACTTTCGCTTCGAAGTGGCTCATTCCCAGACTTGGAACCTTCGCACAAAGTCATCCGGACATCGATTTGCGTGTGCTGGCAACGGATCGGCTGTCCCATTTCAGCACGGATGGAGTGGACCTCGCTGTCCGCTACGGCACGCCCGAATTCGGCGCTGGGTTGAACAGCGAACTGTTGATGGAACAGCGCATCGTTGCAGTGGCCAGCCCAACGTTAGTTGCAGCATCTGAAATCCCGGTCAGTTTCGAGCAGCTTCAAGATTTCACCATGCTTCACGATGCCCATGACTTCTGGCCCCAGTACCTTGCGCAGCTGTTCCCCCGACACGTCCAACCTACCGCGAAAAACCTGCGCTTCAACCAGACGTCACTCGCCATCGACGCAGCCGTCAATGGCCAAGGCATCGCATTGGCCAGCATGGCCTTCGTCCACCATGACATCCGGGCGGGAAGGCTGGTGCAGGTATTCGCTCAGCAGCTCCAACTCGAAAAGGCGTTCTACCTGGTATGGCCACGAAAGGGGCAGCAGTCTTCGTCGCTGAGCGAGGTAAAGCACTGGCTGAAGCAACAGGCAGACAATAGTTAATCTACTGTCTTCATGAAATTTGGCTGTCTCCCTCCGCTCTGGGTGGACTGCTAAGGTACATGCACCTTGGCAAACAGTAGTTCCACATCTGGAGGCAGCATGTCAGTAGAAAAAGTAGCGATCGTCACCGCAGGTGGCAGCGGTATGGGTGCGGCAGCAGCACGCCGCCTGGCAGCCGACGGGTTCAAGGTGGGCATCCTGTCTTCATCTGGCAAAGGTGAAGCGCTCGCCCATGAACTGGGCGGCATCGGAGTTACCGGCAGTAACCAGTCGGTGGAAGACTTGCAGCGGCTGGTCGATGCCGTGGTCGAGAAGTGGGGACGCATCGATGTACTCGTCAATAGTGCAGGCCACGGCCCTCGTGCCCCCATTCTGGAAATCAGCGATGGCGACTGGCACCAGGGGATGGAAACCTACCTGCTCAATGTGATCCGTCCGACCCGCTTGGTGACGCCGATCATGCAGCGTCAGCAAGGCGGCGTGATCATCAATATCTCGACCGCCTGGGCTTTCGAACCCGTTGATCTGTTCCCGACATCCGCGGTGTTCCGCTCAGGCCTGGCCGCATTCACCAAGATCTTCGCCGACAATTTCGCCGGCGACAACGTGCGGATCAACAATGTGCTCCCAGGCTGGATCGACAGCTTGCCGGCCACCGAGCAACGCCGCGACAGCGTTCCACTCAAGCGCTACGGCACCAGCGAGGAGATCGCGGCCACCATCGCTTTCCTCGCCAGCGAAGGCGCTGCCTACATCACCGGCCAGAACATCAAGGTCGATGGCGGCGTGACCCGCAGCGTCTGATCGTGCGCGGCCTGACCTCTTCGTACCTGATGATATGACCCAGGTGAGGTAGGGGACTGTGTGGTTGGCGGCACCACCGACCCTATCACCCCGTGCAAGGGTGCTACGTGCGCCACTGCTTCGGGTCGAAGCAGTCGAGCCTCGGTCCGGACTTCATAGAGCCCGTAGGGCGTGTTCAGGACTTGTACCGTAGTGCCTCAACCAGTGCTGTGAAGGCCGGAGACGACTGGTGGTCGTGGCTGGCGCTGTCGGTGCCAGAAGATGCCGAAGCCGGAGGCGGTTTGATGGTGGCGGTCGTTCAGCTTTCCATCGCGCTAGGCTCGACACTGGGTGGCGTGCTGTTCGATAGCCGTGGTTATCAGACTACGTTCGGTGCGGCGGCAGTCCTGCTGATCGACTCGGCTGTCGCAGCGTTGCTTACAGCGTGAGCCAAGCAGGGCACGACGGCCTGAGAGGAGATGCACGCGTTTCCCGAGAGAGGCCGGTTCACCGTCATGTTCCTGTTGGATTGCTGATGCCAGCGTTTGCGACCGGTGGTTTTTGACCCTACGGCTGAGATCGATGAGTGTCGGTATCCTCAGCCGGATAAAACTCGCCCTTCCTCCCCATCCTGTCCAGCCGTTCGCGCGCGATCATCTCAGCTCCGGCCACTGCAGCCGGATCGTCAGAGCTGACCAGCTTCACGCAAAGGCGCTGGACATTCTGATCGTGGGTGCCCTCGCTGAGCATTTCGTGGGTGAAGACATATTCGCCACGCCACAGGCATAACGGGGTCTCAGTCCCGTCGAGCCATATCTCATTGATCAAGCCAAGATCAGTGGTAGCCAATTGATCCACGGTGATCGTCTTGTCCATTGCGCTGTACCTTTTCAATGAATCGATACAGGTCAGACTTCCAGGCGCAACGGGTCGTTCCCAGTGTCGAAACCCTGTGGTAAGGCGTCCGATCAAGACCATCGCTAACCAAGTCCTTTGCGAAAGTGTGAACGCTTTCTTCTTCGACCAGTTGGAATGCCGCTTTCTGATACAGCCTTCCAGCGTCGACGAGCACGCTTGTTGTCCAGAGATCCATTCGCTGATATCCCGTGCCCCGATGGTTCACCTCGAAGGGGTCGACCATTCCTTCTTCAGTCACAGCCTGCTCCTCTTCCATAATGCAATCAAAAGCTCTACAGGGCCGGGAATGCCGTACAGGATTGCAGGCCGCCGATCCGGATTAACCTCGTTTCAGGCTGGAAATGGTCGCTTTCCTTATCTCCCCGCGTCATGGTGACTGTCCCTCCTGAATTACAACAATGACATAGGAGAATGGCATGAGAGTTCGCGGCACCATCTTCTGGCAGTGGTCAGATCCCACCCTTCATCATCGCGTGCATGACGAAACAATGGACGATGGCACGCAGATCGAGGTACAGGTCAGGCTCTCTCGTGTAGGAAGCACGCAGATGTTCATCGGCGTCTACTCTCCCTCGGGCGCGCCCATTCTTGAGGAAGCCTTCGCTTCGCGCCCGGGCGAGTCGATGACCCGGGCTTTGGTATGGGGCGTGGACCATGCTCGCCATATCGCTACCAAAGGCGTGCGCACTGCTCGCAGGGCCGCTGGCGGATCCAGGTAGCGCATGCTTTCCTGAGATCACGCACATGGGATCGAAAAAACATGATGAAGTCGCTCTTTCGTCCATCTGGATGACCTCATCGCCGTCGCGAATGAGCAGTAAGTCGAGGGACGTTCGGGAGCGGCCGGCGAATTGGATCTAGGATAAAGGGTCTAGCGTTCGTTGATCCGGAGTAACCGTGATGCTCACTCAAAGAACCAAGGATATCGTCAAATCCACGGCCCCCGTCCTGGCCGAACATGGAACCGCCATTGTTCAGCGCTTCTACGAGCATTTGCTGCTCGCGCATCCCGAGCTGAAGAATCTGTTCAACCTGGCTCACCAGCAGCAGGGCCAGCAGCAAGAGGCGCTGGCCCGGGCGGTGTACGCCTATGCCGCGAATATTGATAATCCGCAAAGCCTGATGGCGGTGCTCAGGGGCATCGCCGGCAAGCATGCCAGCCTGGGCGTTCGGCCCGAACAGTACCCTATCGTCGGCGAGCATCTGTTGTGGGCTATCAAGGACGTTCTGAAAGAAGCCGCAACGGACGAGATCATTTCCGCGTGGGCGCAGGCGTACGGGAATCTTGCCGACTTGCTGATGGGCATGGAAAGTGAGCTTACAGAGCACACCGCCGAAGCGCCGGGCGGTTGGAGAGGGTGGCGCGACTTCATCGTCCGGGAAAAAAATCAGGAAAGTGAGGTGATCACTTCCTTCGTCCTTGAGCCAGCGGATGGCCAGCCCTTGGTTGATTTCGAGCCTGGGCAATACACGAGCGTCGCTGTCCAGGTGCCGACGCTTGGGGTTCAGCAAATCCGCCAGTACAGCCTTTCCGACACGCCTAACGGACGTTCCTATCGCATTTCGGTAAAGCGCGAAGATGCAACGCCCGGACGGCCTGCAGGTTATGTGTCCAATCTTCTGCATGCCGAGGTCAACGTAGGTGATCACCTCAAGCTAGCGGCCCCCTACGGTGACTTCTACATAGACGTGCATGCCACCTCACCGGTCATATTGATCAGCGGCGGGGTAGGGGTGACGCCCATGATCAGCATGTTGAAAAGGGTTCTGCTTTCACCGTCGCGCCAAGTCGTGTTTGTCCATGCTGCGCGAAACAGTTCCGTACAGGCAATGAAGCAGAAGCTGCGCAGCGCCGCGGACACGCATCCCAATCTGAAGCTTTTTGTCTTCTATGACGAGGCGCTGCCCACCGATGTGCAGGGCAAGGACTACGACTACCCAGGGCAGGTGGATTTGCCGAGCATCAGCGCGCAGATCCTGTTACCCGATGCGGATTACTACATCTGCGGGCCGATTCCGTTCATGCGGCACCAGCATGACGTGCTGATGAATCTGGGGGTGGCAGAGTCGCGGATACACTATGAAGTGTTCGGGCCGGATGTGTTTGATGCCTAGGCAGTGATTCACCGCTTCGGCATGAGGCGGTGCAAATTCGTTGCCTTCAAATCGTTGCCCTTAGTTACATGTGGAAGAATTTTTATGCAACGCATTATAGAGTCGTGGTCGTAGCCTGGTTTTGCGTATACATGCGTGCAGAATGAAATGTCATAACACAAGATAATTTTTTAAATTTCAGGGAAGAACTTAGGTAATGCGCGCCCCAGACCATCTGGCCTGACCAATGCTCTGGATTGATCTCCTGGTCATAGCTATTTTGAGGGTTCACTCAGGGAGTGCGGACATGGCGGATAAATATATCGGGAAAATAGTTGGGGTTGGCACGGATAACGTGGGCTACGTAATTAACATTTATCAGGATGAGACCATTGAGCGCTCGGCAAACGGCATGCTCCGACATGAAGGCCTTAAGCATTTTGAAATGCAATTGGGCGGTGCCGTGAAGAAGATTTCCGAATCCGAATACGAGATCGTAGCTACCGGAGTAAGAGTCACTGTGCATGATGGTGACCGCTAAAGCGGCTCGACGTCTGATGCGAGCTCCTGGAGCAGGGGGACCTGGCAGCCTCCATGAAATACTTAGCAGCTGGACGTCGATAGGCCCGACATATCGAGCCCCTTCGCCGCTTGGCGTGTGCTTCTGACAGGCCCGCTGCCAGTGGCACCATGACCCGCGATCAAGGCAAGCTAACGAGGAGCGTAAAGCCATGCATATGCTCCCCACGAATCGCTCGCTTTCATCGGGCTGTAGAACCCGAGCCACCGTCGGTCCATCTGGACCCAGCGATTCTGCTCGATGCTTTTCGCGACTTAGTGGTTCATTGAAACCTCCACAGCAAGCATGAGCAAAGAGCCGCTTTCTGGTTCGTAGCTTGATGACGTTTCTGCCTGCGGTGGGTGCGAGGCTCAGGGCGTGATCGCCACTTTCATCACGCCGTCGCGCTGGTTGGCGAACAAATCGTAGGCAGCCTCGATGTCATCGAGGCGAAACCGGTGGGTGACCAGGGGGGAGACGTCAACGCGGCCGCTGGCGACGACTTCCATCAGCCGACGCATCCGCTCTTTTCCGCCCGGGCACAGCGTGCTCACGATGCGGTAGTCGCCCAGGCCTGCGGCGAAGGCGTCCAGCGGGATGCGCAGATCGGCGCTGTAGACGCCTAAACTGGACAATGTCCCCCCTGGCCGCAGGACCCGCAGCGCCCATTCGAAGGTAGTCTGGGTACCCAGCGCTTCGATCGCCACATCCACGCCTCGGTCACCCGTCAACGCCATGATCTGCTCCACCACGTTGCCTTGCTTGAAATCGACCACGTGTGAAGCACCCATTGCGCGTGCCACGCTGATGCGCGCGGCGACGGTGTCGACCCCGATGATGGTGGTGGCGCCCAGCATTTTGGCCCCGGCGACCGCGCAAAGCCCTATGGGGCCCAAGGCAAACACGGCGACCGTATCACCGATTGCCACGCCACCGCGTTCCGCGCCCGAGAAACCGGTGGACATGATATCCGGGCACATCAGCACGTGTTCGTCGCTGAGCCTGTCCGGAATGAGGGAGAGGTTGGCCATCGCGTCCGGCACCCGAACGTATTCGGCCTGGCAACCGTCGATGATATTGCCGAACTTCCAGCCACCGATGACCTTGAAACCATGCACCGTACCTGCGCCGTCCTGTGAGCCACAACCACACAGGCAGGCGTTGCTGTGGCCACTTGGCGTGATGGCACCGGCGATGGCGCGTTGCCCTTCATGAAAGCCTTGCACTTGCGAGCCCAGTTTCTCGATCACCCCTACGGGCTCGTGACCGATGGTCAGCCCCTTCGCCACGGGGTATTCGCCACGCAGGATGTGTACATCGGTGCCACAGATCGTGGTGGTGGTAATCCGGAGCAGGGCATCGAGTGGGCCGATCTCGGGGATGAGCTTGTCGTCCAGTACGATGCGATTCTTCTCGACGAAAATCGCCGCCTTCATGAGTGACATGGCACGCCTCCGGGGAGTTATGGATTATTGTCAGTCAGTTACAGCGTGCGCCTGAAAAGCAGCAAAGTCTTGATCGGCGACAGGTGCTGGAGCAGCAATTTGCCCAAGCCGTGACGCTGCCAGCTATCGGGGCCGTGCCGTGGCGCCGCCTACTTGGCCTTCCAGTATTTCTGCATTTCCAGAAACAGGAATGAGGCGGTCCAGGTAATCATGACCAGGCCCGTCAGCGCCTGCAGGCCTGTCAAGTACTTGAGGTCACCGCTCGGGGTGATGTCGCCGAAGCCAATGGTGGTATAGGTAGTGAAGGAGAAATAAACACAGTCCATGAACGAGCCATCGAAGTTCCCGCTCAGTGCTCCCCAGCCTTTGGCATTGGCCATCAGGTAATAGGCCACGGCAAAGCACCAGACTTCCAGTGCGTGGGCCAGCAACGCGCCGATCACACCGATAACGATGCGGAATCGGCTCCAGACCTTCAGCCGTGGCAGCCAGGCATTCAGACGCAGCAGGCATTCATAGTGAATGACCACTACCAGGACCACGACCAGGGCGTTGACCAGCGTGACGGTAAGCATCCAAGGCTCCGATGTGACCCTCATGGAGGGTTGGATGGTATCGCAGTCAGGTGGATGACCTTTCATGCAATCTGGAGAACATGTAGACCGATGAATGATCGCTATGAGTCCAGGCCTGTGTGATAACTTCCGCTGCGATGTGGCCGGTCAAAAACAGTCCAAAACTCGCACGCGCCCTGGCCGGCCACAGCCCGCCGAGTGCGTGCGCCTGTCCCAATGGGAAGCGGGCTTGCCCGCTATGAATTCAACTCGGTGTTGAATCAGTGCATCGCCTGCACCCGACTCAACGCCATTACCTGCCCGGCGGGTTTGGGATGGAGCAGTCACGTCTGCTCGACAACAGCGAATTTCTCTGTGTACAGATGACACTCCGACGCCTTGGCGAAACGGGGCCTGGACCAGCCCCTCAGCTCCAAGGCGCTCGCGCCGCACCCAGCTAGCGGATACTCGACTCGCTGACCTCCCTGGGTTTACCGAGCACGTAGCACGGTTGCGACCCGCCGTTGGCACGGATCGTCGGGATGATCGCCAGCAGTTTCCAGCCTTCGGAGATCAGTTTCTCGGCCTCCTCAACGTTCTGCGCTTCTTTCAAGGTCTTGACCTGTTGCAGTTCCATAGGGCTCCCCTGATGGTGATTGATGCCTGTAGTGTAGAAAGCCTTGCCTGGAAATCGACCGGGGCAGACAAGTTGCTCCCTTGCGCGGTGTCCCCAGCTCCCGGCCTTAGAAACTGTACTTCGCCGTCAGCATCAGGTTGCGCGGGGTTCCATAGCTGTCGCCGCCATAATCGGCGGTGGTGGCGATGGACGAGTAGTACTTGCGGTCAAAGATATTGTTGGCATTGAGCTGCAAGTCCAGATTCCGGTTGACCTGGTACCCGGCCATCAGATCCGTGACCGCATACGCACCTTGTTCCAGGCGATAGCTGCTGCCATCCGCCAGCTCGACATCGTTGTACAGGCGGCTCTGCCAGCTGACGTTGCCCCCGACGCGCAGATCTTTGAGCGCTCCCTGGAAGCGGTAGGTGCTGGACAGCTTGAACATGTGCTCCGGGATGTCCGTGTCGAAGCGCTGGTTCACGTTCTGGGGATTGGCGGCATCCTTGATGGTGTGGGTGCGGGCATAGGTGTAGCCGCCGCCGATCTGCCAGTTTTCGGTCAACGCGCCTTGCAGCTCGACGTCGATACCCTGGCTGCGGATCTCGCCGGAGGCTTCGTAGCAGCTTGCCTGCGGGCAGTCCGGCACAAAGATCTGCACCGCGCGGTTTTCCTGGTCGACGCGGAACACCGCCAGGCTGGCGTTCAGGGCCCCGTCGAAGTATTCGCCCTTGATGCCGATCTCGTAGTTCTTGCCCACGATTGGCTTGACCGGGGTAGCTGAGGTGTTTTTCTCGGATTGCGGAGTAAAGATGTCGCTGTAGCTGACGTAGACCGAGTGATGATCGTCCAGATTGTAGATCAGGCCGGCGTAGCGGGTGACGTTGCGGGTGACCTTGTAGTCGCCGTCACCATCGCGGTTGTCGTAGTCATACCAGTCCAGCCGCCCGCCGAGAATCAGCTTCAGCGGGTCTGCCAGGCTCAGGCGGGTGGTCATGTACACGCCGTCCTGGGTCGTGACTTCGCGGCTGTTGTCGGTATGCACGAAGTCTGGCTTGCCCGCGTTGAGCGGCCAGTTGGTGTTGTACGGGCTGTAGTTGTGGGTGGTCATGTCGTAGATGCGCTTGCTGGCGCCCACCACCAGTTCATGGGTCCGCCCGAACGCCTGGAAGGGGCCACTGGCAAAAGCATCAAGGCCGGCCTGGTTCTCGTCGTGGGCGGACTGGTAGACGGTCCGCGCCAGCGTGTTGTTGACCCAGCGCGACTGGTAGGAGCCAGAGAACAGCGCGTTCTGCTCGGCGTAGTTGGCATTGATCTGCAGCTGCCAATCGTTGGCCAGGCGCTGACGGATCTCCGCGAATACCGTGTTGATTTCCTGGTCCTTGTTTTCCCAATCGGTGCCGGGATTGTACGAACGCGGCAGGTCCAGGTGATGGCCGTCCTGCCCGATCATCGAGGATCCCCAGAAGTAGTTGGTCTTGTCCTTCTGATAAGAGAAGCCCAGGGTCAGGGTGGTGTCTTCGCTCAGGTCCGCTTCGGTGACGGCGTAGAACAGGCCGTGGTCTTCCTCGACGTCATCGATGAAGCTGTTGGCGTCCCGGTACGATGTCACCACCCGGCCGCGCAGGGTGCCGCTGTCGTTCAGCGGGCTGGAGGCGTCGATCTCGCCGCGGTAGTCATCCCAGCTGCCCGCAGCGCCGGTCAGGGTGACCTTCTGTTCGGCCAGTGGCCGCTTGCGCACCAGGTTGATGGCGGCCGACGGATTGCCCGCGCCCGTGACCAGGCCGGTCGCACCGCGCACAACCTCGACCCGGTCGAACATCGCCAGGTTCGGCTGGGCACCGACTGTCACTCCGCTGTAGCCGCTGGGGATACCGTCGTACATCAGGTTGTCGATGTCGAAGCCGCGCGCCGTGTAGGACTGCCGGCCGGGGCCGTTGGAAAAGTTGAGGAACAGTCCCGGCGTGGCCCGCACCACATCGTTGATGCTTGTCATGTTCTGGTCGTCCATGCGCTGGCGGGTAATCACAGTGACCGCCTGGGGTGTTTCGCGCATGGTCAGCGGCAGCTTGGTCGCGGTAGACATCGCGCCGGTGGTGTAGGAGTTGGAACCTTCGGTGGTGCTGCCCAGTTGGGTGTTGGTAATCGCGGTCGCGCCCAGTTCTATGGTGGTGGCCCCGGGTGTCTCCTGCGTCTCGCCGCTGTCATCGGCAAGGGCCGGGGTCAGGGTGGCCATGCAGACGGCCATGGCCAGGATATTGCGGGACGGACTGAAACAGCGCTGCGAAGTGATGCGCGACATGAAGGTTTCCTGACTTATTGATGAATAAAAAACAATGCGTATGAGAATTGTTAGCATTCATTGTGTCAGGATTTTGCGGCTCGACAAAGTGCCTCAGAAGCAAAGGTCAGTAGGGAATGCGGCGGGGCAGCGAGCTGCTTAACCGATCGCGGGACTTCCCCGCGATCGGCAGCAGAGGATCAGTGGTGAGCAGACTCTTCATCCTGGGCCAGAATCGCCTTGGCCAGCTCTTCATCGTTCGCCTGCAGCCCAGGATTGGCATGCCGCACCTGTTGCAGAACGGATTCCACGTATGCCCCGCGGATCGCGCCACCACTGGCTACGAAACTTGAAAGGTCATCGTGTGCGGGCATCACCATCTTGTCGTCTTTGAAGGTCGAATACAGCGACGCCGACACCCCGGCCGAGGTGGCGACATCCTTGGCGCGGACATCGGCAAGTGCCGAGCCCACGGGCACACAGAGCAGCAGGGCGGAAACAAGCAGTTTATGGCGCATCGAGGCGTCCTCCAAAAGCGTGAAGCCCAAAAGGATTTACTACACACACTTTTATGATTCGCCTCGGGCTGGAGGAGTTCATTCAGCGTGGCCGGGCGGTCAAGTCCCTCTCCGGGAGGAGGCTCATAACGCCCGCGCCAGAAACGCGGCCGTGCGACTGCCCTCGCACGCCGCCACCTCGGCCGGTACCCCGCTGGCCACCACCGTCCCTCCCGCAGCGCCAGCCCCAGGGCCGATATCCATCACCCAGTCACTCTGCGCCACCACGCGCATGTCATGCTCGACCACCACCACCGTATGCCCGCTGTCCACCAGCCGATTCAACTGCACCAGCAGGCGGTCCACATCCTGCGGGTGCAGGCCGTTGGTGGGCTCGTCGAGGACGTACAGGGTCGAGCCACGGGCCATGCGCTGCAGTTCGGTGGCCAGCTTGATGCGCTGTGCCTCACCGCCCGACAGTTCGGTGGCCGGTTGCCCAAGGCGCAGGTAGCCCAACCCGATATCCACCAGGACCTGCAGCGCGCGGCGCACCGGAGGCTGCTCGGCGAACACTTCGAGCGCCTGGTCCACGGTCAGTTGCAGAATGTCCGCGATGCTTCGGCCCTCCCAAGTCACCGCCAGCGTCTGCGGGTTGTAGCGCGCGCCATGGCAGGTGGGGCAGGGGGCGTACACGCTGGGCATGAACAGCAGCTCGACACTGACGAAGCCTTCGCCCTCGCAGGTTTCGCAGCGGCCCTTGGCGACATTGAAGGAGAACCGCCCAGCGTCGAAGCCCTCGGCCTTGGCCTGCGCGGTGGCGGCGAACAGTTTGCGCACATGGTCGAACAACCCTGTGTACGTTGCAAGGTTCGAGCGCGGCGTGCGGCCGATCGGTTTCTGGTCGACCTGCACCAGGCGCTGGATGGCTTCCATACCGGCCGTGATGCGCCCGCCGCTGGCCTGCACCGGCTCGTCTTCAAGGCTTTGTTCTTCGGTCTCGGCCGCAGGGCCAGGTTGGCCCAGGTGCGTGCCGACCAAGTCCAGCAGGGCCTGGCTGACCAGGCTCGACTTGCCCGACCCGGAGATGCCCGTCACGGCGGTGAAGCAGCCCAGCGGGAATGCGGCGCTCAGATCGTCGAGGTTATTGCGGGTGATACCCTCCAGGCGCAGCCAGCCGCGTGGCGCCCTGGGGTCGTGAGGGGCAGGGGCCTGCTCGGCGAAGAGGTAGGCGCGGGTGCGCGATTGCGGCACGTGTTCAAGCCCTTCGGGCGGACCGCTGTACAACACTTGCCCGCCATGCTCGCCCGCAGCCGGGCCGACATCGATCAGCCAATCGGCGCGGCGCATGGTGTCCAGGTCGTGCTCGACCACGTATACCGAATTGCCCGACGCCTTGAGCGTCTGCAGCGCTTCGAACAAGGCCTCGCTGTCAGCCGGATGCAGGCCCGCCGAAGGTTCATCGAGCACATAGATCACCCCGTACAGCTGCGAGTTGAGCTGGGTCGCCAGGCGCAGGCGCTGCAGCTCGCCGGAGGAGAGGGTCGGCGTGCTGCGTTCCAGCGCCAGGTAACCCAGCCCGAGGTCGATCAGCGGCGCGATGCGCACCAGCAGCTCATTGGCGATGCGTTGCGCGGCCAGGCGCTTTTCCAGCGAAAGATTATGCGTGTGGCGTACATCCGGACCGCCAGCGTGGGCATTGTCACCCTTGGCCGCGCGTTGCTGGCGCGCAGCCCTGGTCTGCTCGTGGGTAAGCACCTCACCAGGCTCTTCAGCCTGTTCCAGATAACCCGGCGCAGCTACGGCCTTGAGCACTTCGGCCAGCTCCAGCAGGCTCATCTGCGAGAGTTCGGCGATGTCCAGGCCAGCGAAGGTCACGCTCAAGGCTTCGCGCTTGAGGCGTTTGCCCTCGCACAGCGGGCAGGAGCTGGGACGCATGTAGCGCGCGACGCGCTTGCGCATCTGCGCGCTCTGCGAGTTCATGAAGGTGTGCAGCAGGTAGCGCTTGGCGCCGCTGAAGGTGCCCTGGTAACTGGGCTCGAGCTTGCGCTTGAGCGCGCTGCGGGTCTGCGCTGGCGTGAGGCCAGCGTAGACTGGCACGGTCGGCGTCTCGTCGGTGAACAGGATCCAGTCGCGCTCGGCCTGTGGCAGGTCGCGCCAGGGCACGTCGACGTCATAGCCCAGGGTCACCAGGATGTCACGCAGGTTCTGGCCGCCCCAGGCCATCGGCCAGGCGGCCACGGCACGCTCGCGGATGGTCAGCGAAGGGTCGGGCACCATGGTCGCTTCGGTGATCTCGTACACCCGCCCCAACCCATGGCATTCAGGGCACGCGCCCTGGGGGGTGTTGGGCGAGAAATCCTCGGCGTAGAGCATCGGCTGTTCGGCCGGATAGCTGCCGGCGCGGGAGTAGAGCATGCGGATCGAGCTCGACAGGGTGGTGACGCTGCCCACCGAAGATCGCGCACTCGGGCTGCCGCGCTGTTGCTGCAAGGCCACTGCCGGCGGCAGGCCCTCGATGGCGTCCACATCCGGCACCCCCACCTGGTCGATCAGCCGCCGCGCGTAGGGCGCGACCGATTCGAAATAGCGCCGCTGGGCCTCTGCGTAAACCGTGGAAAACGCCAGCGACGACTTGCCAGAACCCGATACGCCGGTGAACACCACCAGCGCATCGCGCGGGATATCCACATCGACATTGCGCAGGTTGTGCTCGCGGGCCCCCCGCACCTGGACGAAGCCGGTGCCTTCGGGCAATGCAGGGGGGCGAACGGGTGCGGGGCGTGGAGGCATGGGGCGTTCCTTGTCTGCGTGTAGTCCTACCCTAACGCGTCAAGGTACCGAAGCGAAACCTCCAGCCTGCCCCATCGACCAGTGCTCAGTAACGCCGCGTACTGATCAACTCGTCCAGCACCCGCGTGGGTACGCGAAACGGCACCGACATGTGGTCTTCGCCCGGCTCGACCTGGAAGTCGCTGCGCAGCCCGTACTGCGACAACGCCTGCAGGCGCAGTTGCAAGGCGCGGGCGTCCTGGATTTCCTGGACCATGTCGCGCTCGCCCATCAACAGCGTGAGGCTGCTATGGGTCAGGTCTGCCTGGCCCGCATGTGCGCGCTGGGTGAACGCACGCTCGGGCTCGAGCAGGTAGCGGTCGCGCCACCAGAGGCTCGGGCTTACTGCCACGACATGCTGGAACAGCGCTGGACGGGTAAACAGCGCGTAGACCCCGAACATGCCGCCGAAGGAATGCCCCACCAGGCTGCGTTGGTCCTGATCGACCTTGAAACGCTCGGCCACCTTGGGCATCAGGGTTTTCTCGATGAAGTCCAGGAACAGGTCCTGCCCACCCTGGGGCGGGTCGTTTCGCTCCTTGGGCACCGGCGGCGACAGGTCGAAGGCGCGGCGCACGAAATCCAGCGGGGTGTCGCTGGGGTACCCGATGGCCACGAGGATCGAGCCCCGCAACCGGTCTTGCGCCCGCTTCGCGGCATGAAAGGCCGGGAAGTAGGCGTTGCCGTCCAACAGGTAGATCACGGGATACCCGCCGGTGTAGGGCACATCCCCCTCGGGCAGGCTGATCATGATGCGGTAATCGCGCCCTTCGGCGCTTTTGAGCATCCACTGCTCGGTACCGTCCAGCGTCACGGGATCGGCGTGGGCGACCGAGAGGGCAACGAGCAACAGGGCGGCGAATGCCATGAACAGGTTGCGGATCATCGTCTGCGTCCTCACCAGCGATAGCTCAGGCTGGTGACGACGCTGCGCGCCTCACCTCGGTAGCAGTAGCCTTGCTGGCAGTTGATATAGCGTTTGTCGAACAGGTTGCGGCCATTGAGGGCCAGTCGTACCCCGTCCAGGCCGCCGCCGAAGTCGTAGTGCACACCGGCATCGACCAAGGTGTAGCCCTCGTTCTTGACCGTGTTTTCGCCGTCGCCGTAGTTGCTGCCGGTATACCGCGCACCGCCGGACACCCCGATGCCCCAGGGCAGTTGGTAATCCAGCCAGAGCGATGCCAGGTGGCGCGGCACGTCCAAGGGCTCCTTGCCCTCGTAGCCGTCATTGCTCTTGGTGACTTCCGGGGCATTGAAGCTGTAGCTCGCGGTCATCCGCAGGCGGTCGCCGAGGTCGGCCACCGCTTCGAGCTCAAGGCCCTTGGACACCTGTTCGCCGGTTGCGATGCTATTGACCGGGTTGGCCAGGTCGCGGGTCAGCACGTTGCGTTGGGTCAAGTGGTAGAGCGATGCGGTCAGCAGGGTGGTGCTGCCGGGCGGTTGGTACTTCAGGCCCAGCTCGTACTGCTTGCCTTCGGTAGGCTTGTAGGGCTCGCCCGTGGCGCTGAGCTGGCTCTGGGGAAGGAACGAAGTGGCGTAGCTGGCGTAGGGTGCCAAGCCGTTGTCGAACAGGTAGAGCACACCCAGTTGCCCGGTGGTCGCGGAGTCGCTGCTCTTGCGATTGGTGTCGCTCAGGTTGTCGCTGCGGCGCACATGCACGAAATCGCGGCGCAGCCCGGCCGACAGGCGCCAGCGGTCGATCTCGATCTGGTCCTGCAGGTAGAGGCCGCTACGGTGCTCCAGCCCGTCTTCATCGGCCAGGGGCGTACCGGGACGCGCGACGGGTTGATGGTAGTCCGGGGCGAAACGGTCCAGCGTTGGCGCGGGGCCGTAGGCATACAGCAGCGAGGTGTCGACCCAGGCGTAGTCAATGCCGGTCACCAGGGTGTGGCGCACGTCGCCCGTGCTGAAGCGGCTGACCAGGCGGGTGTCGGTAGACAGCGTGGACATGTCCTCGTACACACCGATCGCCGAACGGTCGAGAGTGCGGCCATCACCTGCATCCGTGGGTTGCAGGTACTGGTTGGTCGTGTCCACCTGGCCGTAGCGCAGGTTCTGCTGCAGGGTGAATGTCTCGTTGAAGGCGTGCTCGAACTCGTAGCCGAACGTCCACTGGCGTTGTTCAAGCTTGTCGAAGTACTCGTCGCCCTGCCAGAGATTGGTCAGGTGGTCGCCTTCCTGATACAGCATCGGCGAGGCGGCGGTCTCGCGTTCCTGGTACTGCGCCAGCAGCGTCAGGCTGGTGTCGGGGTCGATCTGCCAGCTCAGCGAGGGTGCGATCAGGCGGGTGTCGTTGTTCAACTGCTCGATGTAGTTTTCCGAATCGCGGTACACGCCGACCGTGCGAAACAGCACGTCGCCTGCCTCGTCCAGCTTGCCACCGACATCGAACTGCGCCTGCTGGTGGTTGTAGTTGCCCGCCTGCACCTGTACTTCGTTCCTGGCCATCAGGCTGGGGCGCTTGCTCACCCGGTTGACCATGCCGCCGGGGCTGATCTGCCCATACAGAACCGATGCGGGGCCCTTGAGCACTTCGATGCGCTCCAGGTTGTAGGCTTCGGTGGAGTACAACGAGAGCCAGCCGCTGCCGGGCTGGCGCAGGCCATCAAGAAAGTCGGCGGCCATGGTGGTCTCGAAGCCGCGGATGCTGATCATGTCGAAGCGCGGGTCCAGGCCGGAGCTGCCCACCCGCACGCCCGCAGTGTACGCCACGGCATCCTCGACCCGGTCGACCTTGCGGTCGGCGATCTGGTCGGCCGTGACCACGCTTATGCTCTGCGCGGTTTCCAGGATCGGCCGGTCGCTCTTGGTGGCGCTGCTGGCGTTGCTCGCGTAGTAGCCCTCGACCGGTGCAAATGCGCTCCGCGAGGCCGTTGCGTCGATACTGGTGGGTTCGAGCTGCAGCCCGCTGTCGCTGCTGGTGACCGGCAAGACCACGTATCCAGATGCGGTCTTGTGGGCGGTCAGGCCGCTTGCGCCGAGCAACTGGGCCAGGCCGTCCTCCACTGAACCGCCGCCGGCAAGACCCGGGCTGTCCAGGCCGCGTACCGCTTCCGGGGAATACGACAGGGTGATTCCGGCACGCTCGGCGAACAGGTTCAGCGCTTGCCCCAGCGGGCCTGCCGGCACGCTTGGCGCGGCGCGTACGCTGGCCGGCGTCGCAGCCTGTACAGCCAGGCTCGCTGTGCCGCCGAGCAACGCCAGCGCCAGGCAGATGGCACTCGGCAGCACACGGGAAGGGAAGGGCGCGGCAACGCGTAGCGACGGTCTGGGAAGCAACATGGAAGGGTCCATTCAGGAAGTGATCATCCCAAACCGGACGAGCCGGAAAAGTCCGACAGATAATTTATGCGAGCGGTACGATCCGCACCCACCAGCGGGTACGCTCGACGATGCCGACCGGCAGCAGATGCGTGATATTGCGCAGCATCAACTCCGGCGCATCCAGGTGGAACACGCCAGACAGGCGCAGATCGGTGACCCGGTCGTCACATCCCAGCCAGCCTTGCCGATAGCGCCCGGCCTCGGCCAGAAAATCGCCCAGGCGCATGTTGCTGGCCAGTAACAACCCTCGGCTCCAGGCGAAGGGATCGAGCGGCCCTTTTTCCAGCCTTTCAATACCCAGTGCGTCGATGCTTATCCCGCTGCCTGCTTGAACCTGACGCACGCCCCAGGCGCCGCTTACCCGCACCGCGCCCCGTTCGACATGCAGTTCGCTGTAGCCATCACGCTCACGCAGCACGGCCCGTGCGTGGTACCCCTCGCAGTGGGCGGAAGGGCAGCGCACGCGCCAGTCGGGGCCGTCTACCAGCACCTCACCAGCTCGAAATACCAAGTCCCGGCCCTGTATATCCACCGCACTGAGCGTATTGAGCAGCACCTGCGCGCCGTTAGCCAGATCGACCCGGCGACGCTCGCCAGTGGCGGTGGCGAAGTCGTTGCGCCAGCCAGCCGGCGATCTGGTGACCAGCAGGCCGGCACCGCCCGCCGCCAGTCCCAGGCCGAGCAGCTTGAGCGTGCGGCGGCGGCTCAGGTCTGCTTCGGCGCGTCGCAGCACGGGAAGGACCTGGCTTGCATCGGGCAAGGACGCGGCGCTGAACATCGCGTCAACTTGCTCCAGGCGCTGCCAGGCCAGTTCATGACGCGCGTCGCCGCGGCGCCAGCTGTGTACCTGCTCGAGCAGATCCGTACGCCCGGGATGGGCGCGCAGGCGCATCTGCCACTCGATGGCGGTGCACAGGATGTCCTCGGGCAGGCGCTCGCCAGAGGTGTTCACCGTGGCGCCTCGAAGCACACGCGGTAGCAGTGCAGCAGGGCGCTCGCCACGTGCCGCTCGACAGTGCGGCCGGAAACGCCCAGCTCCTGAGCCACCTGGGCATGCGTCAGGCCGCCCAGCTGGTACAGCAGAAAAGCTTCCCGCACCGCAGGCTTGAGGCCATCGAGCAACTGGGCGATGCGTTCCAGGCTTTGCAGCGCTTCATGACACACCTCCGGGGAGGGGTGGCAGGATTCGGGCAGGTGCGCCAGCGTCTCAAGGTAAGCCCGCTCCAGGGCATCCCGGCGCCAATGGTCGATCACCAGCCCCCGGGCAATGCGCGCCAGCAGCGCCCGTGGGGCCCGCGCACTGATAGGCTGACCGCGTACCAGCAAGCGCACGAAGGTGTCCTGCACCAAGTCGGCCGCCTGCTGCGAGCACCCCATCGAGCGGCGCAGCCAGTTCTGCAGCCAGCCACGGTGGGCGCCGTACAAGGCATCGAGAGAAACGATCGAGTCCGATTCAGGGAGCGACATGGAATGCCTCAGGCAGCCAGACATGAAAACGTCATGCATGAACATGACGACCGCGCGCACCTTAAACGCGAACCTTTCCCATTACAATCTTTTGTAGGCTGGGATTAAGCGGTACTCTGCCCGCCCACCTGGAGATGACAACCGTGAACGATCAGTCCTTGCACGTGCTTCGAGCCGACTACAATGACCCGCTGCATGCCCAGGCCATTGCCTTCCTGCTCGACCACTACAGCCGTGACGCCATGGGCGGAGGCGAGCCATTGCCCGCCGCCGTGCTCGATTCGCTGGCGAGCGAGCTGGCCAAGCGGCCCCATGCCTACAGCGTCCTGGCTTTTGACGGCCAGGTGCCGGTCGGGCTGGTGAACTGCTTCGAGGGGTTTTCTACCTTCGCCTGCCGGCCCCTGGTCAACGTGCATGACGTTGTGGTGGTCGATACGCACCGTGGCCGGGGGATCAGCCAGCGCATGCTCGCCGAGGCCGAGTCGATCGCCCGTGAGCGGGGGTGCTGCAAGATGACCATGGAAGTGCTGGAAGGGAACGAGCCGGCGCAAAAGGCCTACCGCAAGCTTGGTTATGGCGGGTACGAACTCGACCCTGCGCTGGGCAAGGCGATGTTCTGGCAGAAGGTGTTGTAAGGGTCGGCCTGGAACAGGAGCGAACTTGTCGCAATCGCAGCACAAGCCGCTCCTGTCTAAAGAAGGGATGAAGCGTCGGACCTAGTGGTCCATCTCATCCTTGGTAATGTTGCCGCTGTGCGGATCGACGTGGAATTCGTACCTCATGCCGTCCGCCTTGGTGCCTTCGCCTTCCCAATGCCCGTCGTCGGCTTCGATCTTGGTGATCGCGGTGTAGCCGGCGGCCTTGAGGGTCGACTCGGCCTGGTCCTTGGTGACTTTCCAGTCAGCGCCAGGTTGGTCGGCCCAGGCGGGGGCTGCGCTCATCACACCGGCGAGGGCCAGGCCTGCAAACAATGGGGTCAGTACTTTCATCGGACATCTCCTTGTTATACATGAAGGTCAACAATGGACCTGCAGCGCGCGCAGACGGTTCACTTGATCGAATGGGCAGGGAAATTCACCGCTCGCCCTTTCGATCTGTATCGAGTGAAGGCACAATGCGTGTCCTTTTTTTGGCCGGCCTGGCCGGAGGCCTCGAAATGATCAAAACACCGTATTACCTCATCGATAAACAGAAGCTTCTCGGCAACATGGAGAAGATCGCCTACGTGCGCGAGCAGTCCGGGGCCAAGGCCCTGCTGGCACTCAAGTGCTTCGCGACCTGGTCGGTCTTCGACCTGATGCAGCAGTACATGGACGGCACTACTTCGTCCTCGCTCTACGAGCTCAAGCTCGGCCGCCAGAAGTTCGCAGGCGAAACCCACGCCTACAGCGTGGCCTGGGCCGACGATGAGATCGAGGAGATGCTCGACAATTGCGACAAGATCATCTTCAACTCGATTGGCCAGCTGCAGCGTTTCGCCGACGCCTCCGAAGGCAAGGTCCGCGGCCTGCGGGTGAACCCCCAGGTGAGCAGCTCGGACTACCTGCTGGCCGACCCGGCCCGCCCGTTCAGCCGCCTGGGCGAATGGGACCCGGTCAAGGTCGAAGCCGTGATCGAGCAGATCTCGGGCTTCATGTTCCACAACAACTGCGAGAACGGCGACTTCGGCCTGTTCGACCAGATGCTGGGCACCATCGAGGAACGCTTCGGCCACCTGCTGCACCAGGTCGAGTGGGTGAGCCTGGGTGGCGGCATTCACTTCACCGGTGAAGGCTATGCGCTGGACGCCTTCTGCGCCCGCCTCAAGGCCTTCTCCGAGCAATACGGCGTCCAGGTCTACCTGGAACCCGGCGAAGCCGCCATTACCCAGAGCGCCTCGCTCGAAGTGACGGTCCTCGACACCCTTTACAACGGCAAGCACCTGGCCGTGGTCGACAGCTCGATCGAAGCCCACATGCTCGACCTGCTGATCTACCGCCTGAACGCCAAGCTGGCGCCAAGCGAGGGTGATCATACCTACATGGTGTGCGGCAAATCCTGCCTTGCCGGTGACATCTTCGGCGAGTACCAATTTGATCGTCCGCTGGCCATCGGCGACCGGCTGTCGTTCGTGGATGCCGCGGGTTACACCATGGTCAAGAAAAACTGGTTCAACGGCCTGAAAATGCCGTCCATCGTAGTGAAACAACTCGACGGTAGCGTCGAGGTGGTTCGTGAGTTTGGGTTCGAAGACTACCTGTCCAGCCTTTCTTGAGCTGACAAACAAGGAGAGATACAGAAATTGAAGAAGAACGTTCTTATCATTGGTGCAGGAGGTGTCGCCAAGGTGGTGGCCCACAAGTGCGCGCAGCATAACGACGAACTCGGTCGTATTGCCATCGCGTCGCGCAACATCTCCAAATGCCAGGCCATCATCGACAGCGTCAAGGCCAAGGGCAGCCTCAAGCAGCCCGCCGACATCCAGGCCTTCTCGCTCAACGCACTCGATGTCGAGGCGACCAAGACGCTGATCCGCGAGACCGAATCGCAGATCGTGATCAACGTAGGTTCAGCCTTCCTCAACATGTCGGTGCTGCGTGCCTGCATCGATACCGGCGTGGCCTATCTGGACACCGCCATTCACGAAGAGCCGGGCAAGGTCTGCGAGACGCCGCCATGGTATGGCAACTACGAGTGGAAACACCTCGAGGAATGCCAGCAGAAGAACGTCACTGCCATTCTCGGCGTGGGCTTCGACCCGGGCGTGGTCAACGCCTATGCGGCCCTGGCCAAGAAAAAGTATTTCGACAGCATTGATTCGATCGACATCCTCGACGTCAATGCCGGTTCCCATGGCAAGTATTTCGCCACTAATTTCGATCCGGAAATCAATTTCCGCGAATTCACCGGGCAGGTGTGGAGCTGGCAGAACAGCCAGTGGACCAGCAACACCATGTTCGAAGTCAAGCGTACCGATGACCTGCCGGTCGTGGGCTCGCAGAACCTGTACCTCACAGGTCACGACGAAGTGCACTCGCTCTCCAAGAACCTCAACGTGCCGAACGTGCGTTTCTGGATGAGCTTTGGCGAGCACTACATCAACGTGTTCACCGTCCTGAGAAACCTGGGCCTGCTTTCCGAGCAGCCGGTCAAGACCGCCGAAGGCCTTGAAGTCGTGCCTCTGAAAGTGGTCAAGGCCGTATTGCCCGATCCGGCCTCGCTGGCACCGGGCTACACCGGCAAGACCTGCATTGGTGACCTGGTCAAGGGCACCAAGGACGGCCAGCCGCGCGAAGTCTTCATCTACAACGTGGCCGACCACGAAGAAGCCTTTGCCGAGACCGACAGCCAGGGTATCTCCTACACTGCCGGCGTACCGCCTGTGGCTGCGGCCCTGATGGTTGCCCGTGGCGAGTGGGACGTGCAGCGCATGGTCAACGTCGAGGAGCTCCCAGCCGAGCCGTTCCTCAAGGCGCTTGACGTGATGGGCCTGCCGACCCGCGTGAAGGATGAGCAGGGTGATCGTCCCTGGGACGAATGACCTGATGCCCCGGTAACAGGAAAATGCGCCCCGAGGGGCGCATTTTTTGTGCCTGCGATGGCGCTGCAGCGGTGAGTGGACGACGGCTCAGGCCCCCAGCATTTCACTCAACACCTGCGCCAGCGCTTCAGGCTGCACCGGCTTCTGCACCACGACACTGCCCGGCAGCTCCAGTCCTTCGAGCTCCGCATAGCCCGTCAGGAACACCACCGGCAACAATGGATAGCGCACGCGGGCGGCGTGGGCCATCTGCGCACCGTTGTAGCCGGGCATGGCGAAATCGGTCAGCAGCAGGTCGACGTGCTCGTCGAGCATCCTCAGCGCCTGCTCTCCGCTATTGGCCTGACGCACGTTATAGCCATACAGACACAGGATGTCGTGGACCATCGTGCGCACAAGGTCGTCATCGTCAACCAGCAGGATGAAACGGTCGCGGCCACTGTCTGACAATGTTTCACACGGCGGCGGAGTGGGCAGGTCGGTCTGCAGGGCGCGTTCGACTGCGGGAAGGTAGACGCACACCTCTGTGCCGTGGCCCGGGCGGGTGTCGATACGCACGCCTCCGCCCGACTGCTTGGCAAAGCCGAACACCTGGGCCAGGCCGAGGCCGGAACCCTTGCCGATGTCCTTGGTGGTGAAGAAGGGTTCGAACACTTTGGCCACCACCTCTTCGCTCATGCCGCAGCCAGTATCGCGAATGGACAGCATCACGTAATCGCCAGGCTCCGGGTCTTCGGGACGCCGTGGGGCTTCGCTGATGCGGGTATTGCAGGTCGACAGGATCAGCTGACCGCCGGCGGGCATGGCGTCACGCGCATTGATCGCCAGGTTGAGGATGATCATCTCGGTCTGGGTCGGATCGGCCAGCGCCTGGCTCAGGCCATCCTGCAGGTCGAGCTGCACCAGGATGCTGCCGCCCAGGGTGCGGCGCAGCAGTTCCTCGAGGCCGCCCAAGGTCTTGTTCAGGTTGACTGGGACCGGCTCCAGGCGCTGGCGCCGGGAGAAGGCCAGCAGCTGCGAGGTCAGCTTGGCCCCGCGCTCGCCAGCCTTGCGGATGTGCTGCAGGCGGCTTGTGGCTTTTTCCAGGTTGCCCCTCTCCAGATCGCGCTCGAGAAAGCTCGAGCCGGTGATGATCACCGTCAGCAGATTGTTGAAATCGTGGGCGACACCGGCGGTGAGCTGGCCGACCGCTTCGAGTCGCTGCATCTGCTGCAGCGCCGCCTCGATGCGTTCGCGCTCTGCAATCTGCTCACGCAGACGGGTATTGGCCTCGGCCAGTCCCATCGCCGCTTCGCGCTCGCTGGTGATGTCGCGGGCAACCACGTACAGCAATGTATCCTCTGGCACGGCGATCCACGACAACCAGCGCTGCTGACCGCTGACGTGCTGGATACGGCCGACGAAGCGTGCGCTGGTGCGCCCGTGGGCAAGGGCCGCGAGCTCGGCCAGAAACACATCATGGTCGCTGTCGGGCAACAGCTCCAGCAGCGACATCTGCAAGAGCTGCTCGCGCTTGATGCCCAGGGTGTGCTCCCAGGCGGGATTGAGAGCGACCGGGGAGAGATCCTTGTTGAGCACGGCCAACAGATCCTGGGACAGCTCCCACGAGCGGTCACGCTCACGGGTACGGCGTTCGACCCGCTCACCGAGCATCTCGTTGAGCTGGCGCAGGGCCTGGGTGGCCTGGCGCTGTTGATGTATATCCTGCAATACCCCGGAAAAGCGCACGCACACGCCATCGACAAATTGGGTCTGGCCACTGCTCAGCAGCCAGCGCGGCTCCGAGCCGCCGCGGCTCACGCTGCGGAATTCCACCCGGTAGCGTCCATTGCTGTCGGCCTGCATGGCGTGCTCGACGGCCAGGCGCACCTGAGCGCGATCGTCGGTGTGGATGCCAGCGTAGAAGACGTCCAGGCTTATCTCGGCGTCCGCTGGCAAGCCGAACAGCGTCTTGCAGCGGTCGTCCCACAGCAGCAGGCCATCTGTTGCGCGGTAGTCCCACGTGCCCATGCCCGCCGCATCGATGGCGATGCGGGCGCGGGCCTCGACGTCGGCCAGCGCTTCTTCTGCCATGCGGCGGCGGTCGCGCTCCTGCACCTCGGTGAGGGCGCGCTTGACAGCCTTGGGCAGCAGCGAGAGGTTCTTCTTGAGCACGTAGTCGGTCGCGCCGAGGCGGATCATCTCGACGGCGTGCTCTTCACCGTAGATGCCGGAAAGGAAAATGAACGGCGTGTCCGGCGCCAGGCGCTGGGCGATAAGCAGCACATCGGTGCCCGAGGAGCCGGGCAGCACACAGTCGCAGATGATGACGTCGTAACGCCCCTCGCGCAGCGCGTCCCGCGCGCCCTCGTGGTTGAACACTTGCTGTGCCTGGACCGCCAGCCCGCTGCGTTCCAGGCGCAGCAAGGTCAGCTCGGCATCCAGCGAGCTGTCCTCGATCATCAACAGTTTCAGCGGGTTGGGCAGCATTGCGACTCCGTCAGGGGGTACCTCGGCGATTCAGACGCAACGAACCGGGTGGAGGTTCATTAAGCACTGCCCAAAAGATGCCGAGGTCGGAAATCGCGCTCACGAATTCCTTGAACTCGACCGGCTTGACCACATAGGCGTTCACGCCCAGTTCGTAGGCACGCAGCAGGTCGGGCTCCTCGCGCGAAGAGGTCAGCATGACCGTCGGGATGCTGCGAAGCTCAGCGGTCTCGCGGACCACCTGGAGCACTTCCAGGCCGTCGACCTTGGGCAGCTTGAGGTCCAGCAGCAGCACCGCCGGGTTGCCGCCGTCGCGCGTGCTGTAGGCATTGCGGCGCAGCAGGTAGTCCAGCGCCTCGGCGCCATCGCGCAAGACGATGACTTCGTTGGCCAACTGGCTGCGCTCCAGCGCGACGAGGGTCAACTCCAGATCCCTGGGGTTGTCTTCGACCAACAAGATAGGTTTGAGCATGTTTCGGTAAGTCCGTCAGGTATCAGGTAGTGAGAGGGTGACGTGGCAGTGCGAAGTGGAACGTGGCGCCTTCGTTGACCTGGCCTTCAGCCCAGATGCGCCCATCATGGCGCTCGATGATCCGCCGCACACTGGCAAGGCCTATGCCGGTGCCCTCGAAGTCTTCCATCCGGTGCAGGCGCTGGAAAACCCCGAACAGCTTGTTGGCGTAGGCCATGTCGAAGCCCACGCCATTGTCGCGAATGTAGATTTCAACCTCGGCCTCGCTCTGGCGAGCGCCGATTTCAATCCGTGCCGGCGTGCGGCCACGGGTGTACTTGATAGCGTTGGAGATCAGGTTGACCAGGGCCATGTTGATGAACGCCGGGTCGCCGATCACCTTGGGCAGGGCGCCGACTTCCCACACGATGTCGCGGCCCGAGTAATCGGGCGTGAGTTCGGCGCGGATGCTTTCAACCAGCGCATTGAGGTCGACGTCCGACATGCGCAGCGCCGAGCGTCCCATCTGCGAGAAGTTGAGCAGGTTGTCGACCAGGGTGCCGGCAAACCGCGCGGCCTCGTTGATATGCCCCAGGAAGCGCCGGCCACGCTCGCTCAGGGACTGGCCTTCGATCTCGGTGAGCAGCTCGGTGTAGCCAGCGATGTGCCGCAGGGGCGCACGCAGGTCATGCGACACACTGTAGGAAAATGCTTCAAGCTCCTTGTTCGAGCGGCGCAGCTCACCGGCCAGTTGCGCCAGCTCCTCGGCCTTGCGCAATACGATGCCTAGCACTGCGGTGCGCAGTTCCACCACGGCCTCGACAATCAATGGGTCCCAAGGCTCCGAGAAATCACGCACTTCTTCCTGCCAGCGCTCGAAACTGTGGCGGGGGTTGAGGGTGCCAAGCGGACCGATCGCCTTCTCCGGCTTGCCAGCCCAGGCCACGGTACGGGCCTGTTCAGGGCGGAACCACACAAGGTAGTGCGAATGGATCTGCGAAATGGCCACGGCCAGTACGCCCGCGGTGTTCTCGGCAAGCTCTGGAAGCTCGTCGATGTCACGCCGAACATTGTCGGTATGGAACACCGACTCATCGCCACGCTGGGCCAGCCAGTGCACCAGGGCATTGACCCGGGACTCGGGCGGGGTATCGCCGATAAGGTCGCAGCGTTCGGCAGAGATTATCGCCGCTCCGCTGGCACCGGCAAAGTCCAGCAGCACCTGGGGCAAGGCCAGCAGGCCATCGCCGACGCTGTCATGGTCGGCCATGGACGAGAGCATCCGTACGATGCGCTGGCGCAGTTGCAGGAGTTGGTGAGTGCTGGCGTGCGACTCGCGTGACTCGATCTGCAACGAGAGCATGTTGCCCAGCAGCTCGCAGGCGGTGCGCGTCTGGAAACTCACCCGGCGCGGCTGGTCATGGTGACAGGAGATCAGCCCCCACAGCTTGCCGTCGACCACGATGGACAATGACATCGAGGCCAGCGTGCCCATGTTGCGCATGTACTGCAGATGCAAGGGCGACACACTGCGCAACGAGGCAAAGCTCATGTCCAGCGTTTGACCTGTCAGCGGGTTGAGCGCCGGCAGCACGGGGGAGGGCTGGTAATTGGCGTCTTCGATCACGCGGATACGGTTGATGCGGTATAGCTCGCGCGCCTGGCGCGGAATGTCCGCCGCCGGAAAGCATTGCCCCAGATACCGCGGATAACCGGGATCCGCTACTTCGGCAAGCACCAGCCCGTTGCCCTCGGCATCGAACCTGTAGGCCTTGACCCTGCCAAAACCGGTGAGGCGCTTGAGCTCTTCGACCGACCGCTGCAGCAGCTCGGTGAGGCAATCGGCCTGATGCAGGCCCCTGACGAAGCCGCGCACCGTGGGATAGAAGTTGCCATACACGCCGCTGCCAGGCTTGTCCTGGGTCGGTTCGAATTCGGCGATCAGCACCTGGTCGTGACGGTGAACCAGCACCGTGAGGCTGCGGCCTGCCAACGGACCCACACGCAGGCGGGTATCCCCGATATGGAAGGGGAAGACCTCGTCGAGCGGCAGTTGTTGCAAGTGCTCGCGCAGGTCGAAATCCTCGGCTATCAGCGCGGCGAAGCTGCTGCCAGCCAGGGCAGTGGCAGGCACTCCCAGCCATTGTTCGGCGTTTTCGCTGGCCTGCAGGATGGTCAGCTCCGACTCGTCCAGTACCAGTAGGAAACCATGAGGCTGGATGCTTCCCGGGATATGGATAGGCTCTTGGGCGCAACGCTCGATGGCGTGTTCCAGGGCAGTCTCGGCGGTGGGCAAGAGGTGAATCTCCTGTAGGTTTCGTCTGACGGCGCCGCTTCCAGTCGGCACGGGACGTTTGACACGCAAAGTATCAGAATCCCGACTGTTTTGCTCAGAAGCGGTCTCGGGTGGCCATGAACTTCAACCCCACACCGGGAAAATGCCCTACATTTTGGCGTCATCTTCCTGACCTGCTACCCTCCCTCCCAGAGTCTCATGAAGTAAGGATACGAATGTGACCGAGCGCTTTGTGGCCCTGTTGTCGGGCCTGTTGCTGGGCAGCCCTGCCGTAGCGGACGACTTTCTGGTCGAGGTGCGGGTGGATGTGCAGCGCGGCTGCATGCTGGTCAACGCACAGCGAGAGGCCGGGGCGCAGGCCTTGGGACGAATCGATCTCGGGAGCCCCGCGCGCCTTGATGGCCCGGGCGCGCCGTTGTCCGGGGTGCTGATCAGCCAGCGGCCGCCGCGCCTGGAATGCAATCCCGACACGCCCTACCAGATCCGCGTCGATGGGGGTCAGCATGGCGGCGTCGGCGAGGTGCGTTACCTTGGGAGCGACGATGCCAAGGCGCGCCCGATTCCTTACCGGCTCTACCAGGATGCCGCCTGGCGAACGCCGCTGCCGGTCGGAGTCGCCCTTGCCGCGCGCGTGCCGGACAGCGGATCGGTTGAACTTCCTCTGTTCGCGCGAATCGACAGCCTGGAGTGGGTGCCACGTGCAGGTCTGTACGCCGATCTGCTGAAAGTCACGGTCACCTGGTGAGGATTGCCCATGCACACGGACGTCGCATCATGAACAAGACATCGCTGGTGCTGTTGTCGCTCGGGCCGATGCTGCTGCCCGGAACCCTTGCGCATGGGAGCACCAGCGGTTTCATCCAGGCACGCCTGGTCATCAATGCCGCCTGCCAGATCAGCAGCGAAGTGCAACCCGCCACGCTGGCGAACCCTGGGCTGCTCGATTTTGGCGCCCAAGGCCCCAACTGGAAAGATCCCCTGCGCAGCCGCGTCGATGAGGCAGGTGGGGCGGGCAGCCTGCAAATCAGCTGTACCCCCTCGGTGCGCGCCTTCAGTGTGCGCATCAATGGCGGACTCAATGGCGACGGCGCGATTCGTCGCCTGAGCAATGGCCGTGAGCTGATTCCCTACCAGCTCGCGACCGACCCCGCGGGCGCCGGCCGTTATGGCATCGGGCAAGCGCGCAACTTCACCATCCGCAGTGCCGACCAGATACCCATTCCGATCTATGGAGTAGTGATTGCACAACCGCAATCGCTGCCGGCCGGCCTGTATCGCGACACCTTGAGGGTGACCCTGGACTGGTAATACGCAAAGGAGATTGACATGCGACCTCACGTTTCCCGCTGCA
Source organism: Pseudomonas fluorescens (assembly GCF_902498185.1). Classification (GTDB taxonomy): domain Bacteria; phylum Pseudomonadota; class Gammaproteobacteria; order Pseudomonadales; family Pseudomonadaceae; genus Aquipseudomonas; species Aquipseudomonas fluorescens_BS. The sequence continues at coordinate 83,272 of NZ_CABVIX010000006.1, forward strand.
TCCTCGCCGGGCTTGGCCTGGCCTTGGCAATACAGGCTCAAGCAGCCAGTGTCACCGGCACGATCAACGCCAGCCTGACCTTGACCGCGGCCTGCCAGGTCAATGGCAGTGCTGGCACTTCAGGGCTGGACTTCGGTGCACTGAGTTTCGGTACGCAGGAGGCGCTGTTCGACGCCGCGACCGGCCAGGTGCTTGGCGCGGGCGGCGGGGCGATGAGCGTTTTGTGCTCGGCCGGCACGGTGCCGGCGATACGAGTCGGGGCGGGTACCCATGATGGCGAGTCCACCGGAGGCACCCGGGCCCTTGCCGACGGTCTTGGCAATTTCGTGCCGTACGACTTCTACACTGACGCCGGACTGACACAGCCCCTGGCCATCGATGGCGTCATTACCTTGCCCACCAGCACTGGCGAGGCACAGACGGTCAGCCTGTACGGCCAGGCAGTCGGCAAGCCCGGCCTGCCGGCTGGGGTCTATAGCGATACGGTGGCGGTCGAGCTGAGTTTCTAGCGCCATGCGTGCGTTGCCGCGAGTGCTGGGCCTGTGTGGGTTGCTGAGCTGGCCGGTATGGGCGGCGACCACCAGTACGTTCCAGGTGAACGCGCAGATCGTCGCGGGCTGCCTGGTGCTGGGTGGAGCGAGCAATTATGGGGTACTGGACTTCGGGACCCGCTCGGCCCTGTCCAACGCAGCGGTGAGTACGTCGCTGGGCGGCACCACGGTGGCCTTCCAGTGCACCCCGGGGGTGGTCATGAACCTGAGTGTCGATGGCGGCCAGAATGCGGTCAGCGGCACACGTAATCTCCAGCACGCCACCGGCACTCAGCGGGTGGCCTACCAGCTCTACCGCGATGCGGCATTCACCCAAGGCCTTGGTATTGGCCAGAGCGCGACGGTGAGCTACGGCGACCCTGCTGCAATCGAATTACCCGTGTATGCCCGCGCTCAGCTGACGGGCCGCGTGCCGGCCGGGACATACACCGATGTACTGCAAGTGACAGTCACCTGGTAACGCTGTTGCCGGGACAACAAGAATGCTAAGGAGAGAGGCATGCAGGCAAGCGCAAGGTTAGCGCGCGTGTTGGTGGGAATCGGATTCGGGTTGATCGTCAGTCAGCCCGTGGAGGCGGCCACCTCGGTGCTGATCTGGCCAATCGACCCGGTGCTGGAGGCCGGGCAGAAGGCCGGGGCGTTGTGGCTTGAAAACCGGGGTACCGAACCCAGCAATCTGCAAGTACGGGTGTTCGCCTGGCGCCAGGGTGGCTTCGAAGAACAGTTCCAGGCCCAGCGCGACATCATTGGCAGCCCGCCGGTTGCCAATATAGCCCCCGGGCAGAAGCAGCTCATCCGCCTGACCCGCACGGGTGCCGCCCCGGCCGGGCAGGAGCAAGCCTATCGAATCATCATCGACGAGATCCCGGCCGCCGTCGCGGCAGCGCCCCTGACGGCGGGCACCCAGGCCGCCATTCGCCTGCAGATGCGGTACTCGGTGCCTCTGTTCGTCTATGGCGACGGACTCTGGGGCAAGGCCGACCCTACTGGCGGGCGCAGCAACGACGGAGTCGGAAAACCGCAGCTGAGCTGGCAGCCCGTGACGGTGCAGGGCCGCCCCTTTGTGGAAATCCGCAACACCGGGCCCGTGCATGCGCGACTGACCGATGTGGTACTGCAGCAAGGCGCTCAGGAGCGGCCACTCGTTGAAGGTCTGCTTGGCTATGTGTTGCCTGGCGCCAGCATGCGCTGGCCGGCCCCGGCGGCAATCAGCGCGAGCAGCGCGCTGAAGGGCAGGATCAACGGCCAGGAAAGCGCCGAAGCAATCCGACAGGGGCGGTAAGGGCGTCATCAAGGAGCGGGAGAAGGACATGGAGGTCCGGACATGGTGGGACATTGTGTGTGAAACGGGCGATACGCCGTCTATGCCTGGGATTGCTGGTGCTGAGTCCGGCAGCGGCGGTGGGCGACAACCTGCCTCCACCGCCAGGGGAAATGGAAGTGGTAGCCGACGCCACGTTGTACCTGGACTTGCTGGTGAACCAGGTGCCACGCGCTGAGCTTGTGCCGGTGCAGCAGCGCGCCGGCCGGCTGTATGTCAACAGCGAAGACCTGCGGGCTGCCGGCATCCGGGTGCCTGGCGATCCGCAGGGAGAGATCGCCCTGGATACCATCCCTGGGCTGCACAGCGATTACGACAGCCAGAACCAGCGCTTGCTGGTGCAGGTTCCGCCGGCCTGGCTTCCAGGCCAGGAGATTGGCGACCGCACGCTGCGCTCCGCCGGTGAGGCGCGCAGCAGCTTCGGCGCTCTGCTCAACTATGACCTGTACCTGAACGACACCGACGAAGGCGGTACTCACCTTGCGGCCTGGAACGAGCTGCGCGTGTTCGACAGTTGGGGCACCCTCTCGAGCACCGGGCAATGGCGCCAGTCGTTCAGTGGCAATGCTTCCGGTGACCGGCAACGGGGTTTCCTGCGCTATGACACCACTTGGCGCTTCACTGACGAGCAGCGCCTGCTGACCTATGAAGCCGGTGACCTGGTGACCGGTGCCTTGCCCTGGACCAGCTCGGTCCGTATCGGCGGGTTGCAGCTGTCAAGGGACTTCGCTGCCCGGCCCGATCTGGTCACCTATCCACTGCCGGCCTTTGCCGGTGAAGCGGCGGTGCCGACCTCGCTGGACCTGTTCATCAATGGCTACAAGGCCAGCAGTGCCGACTTGCAACCGGGGCCCTACACGCTGACCAACGTGCCCTTCATCAACGGCGCGGGGGAGGCGGTAGTGGTCACCACCGATGCCCTGGGGCGGCAGGTGTCCACCACCTTGCCGTTCTACGTCACCAGCAGTCTGTTGCAAAAAGGGCTAACGGACTTTTCGGTGGCAGCCGGCAGCTTGCGCCGTGACTACGCCGTGCGCGACTTCGCCTACGGCCCAGGCGTCGCCTCCGCTAGCCTGCGTCATGGCCTCAGCGACAACTTCACGCTCGAAAGCCACATCGAGGCCGCCCAATCCCTGAACCTCGCCGGTGTGGGCGGCAATGTTCGCCTGGGCACCTTCGGCGTGATCAACGCCGCTGTCACCCAAAGCCGCCTGGAAGGTGCCGGAGGGCGTCAGGTGAGCCTGGGCTATCAGTACAACAGCCAGCGCATCGGCTTCAATTACCAGCGCCTGCAACGCCATGGAGACTACGCCGACCTGACACTTGTCGACAGCGTCTACCGCCGTCTGAGCCAGCGCAGCGAGCAGGTCACCCTGAGCCTGAACCTCGACCGCTTTGGCAGCCTTGGCGCAGGCTACTTCGATGTGCGCGCCGGGGACGGCTCGCGCACCCGCCTGCTCAACCTGAGCTGGAGCAAACCGCTGTGGCGCAACAGCAGCCTGTACCTTTCAGCCAACCGGGAAATCGGCGACAGCCAATGGGCGGTGCAGGCGCAGGTGGTGGTGCCCTTCGACTTGCGCGGCACCCTCAGCCTGGGACTTGAGCGCAACACCGAAGGCGAGAGCCTGCAACGGGTCAACTACAGCCGTGCGGTGCCAGTGGAGGGTGGAGTCGGCTTCACCCTGGGGTACGCCGACGGTGACCGCAAAGCCTACCGCCAGGCCGATGTCACCTGGCGCTTGCAGTCGGTGCAGCTGCAGGCTGGCGCCTATGGCACTGGCGACGACATGACCCGCTGGGCCGATGCCAGTGGCTCGCTGGTGCTGATGGACGCCGGGCTGTTCGCCGCCAACCGCATCGATGATGCCTTCGTCGTCGTCAGCACCCATGGCTATCCGGACGTGCCGGTGCGCTATGAAAACCAGGCGGTGGGACGCACGGACAGCAGTGGCCATCTGCTGGTGCCCTGGAGCAGTGGCTACTATCGGGGCAAGTACGAGATCGATCCGCTCGACCTGCCGGCCGACATCCTCGCCCCGCAGGTCGAGCAGCGGGTGGCGGTGCGCCGTGGCAGCGGTTACCTGCTGGAATTCCCGCTGCGGCAGGTGAGAGCGGCAAGCATCGTGCTGGTCGATGGCAGTAACCGTGAGCTGGCCCTTGGCGGCCAGGTTCGGCATGTACAAAGTGGCGGGCAAGCGGTCGTAGGCTGGGATGGGCTGGTCTATCTGGAAAACCTGTCGACGCGCAACCAGCTGCAGGTCGAACTCGCCGGAGGCGGTCAGTGCCAGGTCGAGTTCGACCTGCCTGACGGAGAAGGACCTGTGCCATTGATTGGTCCCTTGGTATGCCGATGAAGCATTGCTGGCGTCTGCTGCCCCTGCTCGGTATGTGGCTGGCCGGGCCGGCATGGAGCCTGTGTGCTTCCGTGGCGACCACACCCGCGAGCTTCGGCAGCGTCAACTCGACGTTGGTGCGTTCCGCGGTACAGAGCGCATCCAGCACCAATGCCGGGCTGCAGTGCACGGGTGCGTTGCTGAGCCTGCTCTCTCCCAACGATCACTTCTACGCCACCATCACCTCGGCCACGGCCGGGCTGGTCGGCCCGACTGGGGATGTCATCGGCTACACGCTGTATGCCGACAACACGACCAGCTTTCCCATTACCCGCGGCGTGCAGTTCGATTTCGCCCGCAACGGCATCCTCGACCTGCTTGGACTGCTCAACGGCACCACGCCCAAATCGGTGCCGATATACCTGAAGACCGCTGTTGGCAGCAACGTTGCCGCAGGGCTTTACCAGGAAACCCTGAGCATCGACTGGAGCTGGAACTACTGTTCGGGTATCGGTCTGGGCGCCATCTGCATCGGGCGTGATATTGGCAAGGGTACTCAAACGCTCAGGGTCACCCTCCAGGTCACCAACGACTGCCAGATCACCACGCCTACTATCAGCTTCGGCAGCGCGCCGGTGGTCGGAGCCTTTGGGGCGGTGAACCAGAGCGTCAACCTGTCGTGCACCAAGGGCAGCAGCTATACGGTAGGCCTGGACGATGGACAGAACGCTGCGGGAGGGCGGCGACGGATGAAGTCCGCCGCCAATGACTACCTGGCCTATGACATCTTCAAGAGCGCGGGTGCCGTGCGCTGGGGACCGTTGACCACTGCCCGCCGTGCGAGCAGCGATGCCGACGTCAATCCCGGTGCCGGGACGGGTACCGGAAGCCAGGTGTTCAACTATAACGCCCGGGTATACGCCGACCAGGCCACCCCGCCGGCCGGGAGTTATGTGGACAGCGTGATTCTGGATGTGCAGTTTTGACCCCGTGCCTTGAAATGGCATCAAGGCTGCGAATGTCCGCGAGGTATCAGCGAAGCTGTCCTGCCATTTTCGCCAGCGTCTCCAGTACCGCGCCGGCCAGTGCCCTGGAGCGCTCGCCCGACCAGCCGGTTACCGTGTTCGGCGCATCATCGTGGTCCTTGAACGGCATCTCCAAGGTCAATGACAGGCAGTCATGGGCATGCCCTACCGCGTTGCAGGCCAAGGTCATGTTGGCGTTGCCAGGCGCATCCAGCGGGTAACCATGAGTGGTCTGGAAATCGGCCGTCATGCTGCACAGGGTCGTGCGGAAGGTATTCTCCAGCTGCGCCATACGTGGTGTGTACCCCGGATTGCCTTCGCAGCCCGCCGTAAACACGTAGGGGATTTCTTCGTCGCCATGCACGTCGAGAAACAGGTCCACGCCATGCTGCTTCATCTGCGTCTGGGCGAAAAACACCTCGGGAGTGTGCTCGGTGGTCGCGTCCTGCCAGGCACGATTCAGGTCCTGGCCCTTGCAGTTGGTCCGCAGATGTCCGTGGAAGGCACCGTCCGGGTTCATGTTGGGTATCAGGTAGAGGTCGGCGCTCGCCAGCAATTGCTGCACAACGGCGTCGTTGGCCTGCAGACGGTCAATCACGCCTTCCATGAACCATTCGGCCATGTGCTCGCCGGGGTGCTGCTGGGCGATCATCCACAGTTTGCGCTTGCCTGGAGTGCCGCTGCCCGCGCGCAGTAGCGGGATGTCGCGTCCCTGAACGCTACGGCCGGTAGCCAGCAATTGGACACCGGGTAGCTGGCGGGCGCGTTGGATGAGCTGATTGTGACGGGCGCGAGAGTAAGGTTCGAAGTAGGCGAACCAGGCTTGGGCCTGCTGGGCGTCAAGCTCGAACACCAGGGTTTGGCCGTCAAACCGCGTCGGTATGCGAAACCACTGCTGCTGGTCATACGAGGCCACTGCCTGGTAGCCGCTCCAGGCCTTGTTGTAGGAGGACTTGCCGGCGTTGTCCAGGCTGAAGACGTGGGTTTCCCCTGGGGTCAGGCCGCTCGCCTTGAAATGAAACCATTGGAAATGATCGCTGTGGGTGTCTGGGCGGATCGCCAGGTGTGTCCGGCGAGGGTCGCTGTCAGCCAGTACCTGAATATTGCCAGCGTCGAAGGCACAGTCGATGTGCAGCGGGGACAGCGTCACGGTCATTGCCAGGCTCCTGTGGCTTTGTTGTAACGCTACTCTACACCCCCGCGATCAGGCCCAGAACCCCAAGGCCAGCAGCGCCGCCATGCCAAGGCCGATGGCCACGGAGCAGCCGCCCAGGGTCAGCGCCGAACGGCCCTGCTGATACCAGCCGTCCCGGCCTAGCATGAGGGCAGGGGCGAGCAAGCCGCGCCAATGCAGTTCGGTCTGGTGAAAGGCTTGCAGGTGCTCCGGGGCTGCATCGAGCCAGCGGCGGAAATCGATGCGCTCGCAGGCTGTCACGTCCGGGCTCTGCAGGCGCACGTACCATTGGGCGGCGAGGGTGACCAGCGCGCCATGGCGCGTACGGCCGGTTTGCAGGACCTGGTTCATGTGGCGCTCGAGGGTGAGCAGTGGCAGATCGAGGCGCTGGGCGATCCGGGTGAAATCCAACTGGTCCAGGCGGCTGAGCAAAAAAACCTGCTGCACACGGCGGGGCAATTGTCGCAGCGCGCAGAGCACCGCGTCATCGGTAAGGTCCAGAGTGTCCTGCGGACCATGCTCGAGGGGCAGTAGCAGACGGGTCATGGGCAAGCTCCTTGCGAGGGTGGATGACCTGGGCGAGCGTCCTCCCTGACGCTCGAGGAGAGCCTAGCCTTGACGAGATTGATTCTCAAGTGCTGATTGCGCAAAGTCTTGTGACAGCCATTCACGAACTGGCATGCCTTTGCTATCATCGCCGGCATCCAAGCAACACCCATCTTCATTAGCCTGAAGACCCAAAAAAAAGACCCGGCAAAAAGCCGGGTCAAAAACCGTGATTAGCCTGATGAGGAGATAATCTGAGAGTCCGACCTGAGGGCTTTCACATTATCCAGCAGGTCTTTCGACCCGCTGAGTGCAATAATAATCGTTATCATTTGCCAGTCAAATGAATTTTCAGCTTCCCGGTCAAACCAGTGCCCGGAGCACTCCTTGCAGTCCCGGCAACCGGGGCTGTTGCCGTTTTTCGGTAATCACGTCTTTCTCCAGCCCGAAATCAAGGTGACCGACTGTCCGCCTTGTCGTCGCCTGTCGGCCGGTGTTCCAGCAGCGTTCTGACCATGTTGACCATCTGCAGCAACGTGAAGACCACCTCGCGCGAGGAGTCTTGCATGTGCCTGCCTGATTCATAGGCCGTCGTGGCTGTCCAGCGCAGCAGGCTGGCCGCATGGGCGTTGGCCTGCTCTTGCGTGACGTCATCGCGCAGCACCCAGAGAAAGTCATCGGGCTGCGGCAGCGACGTGGGCGGGTTGAGATAGAAGTCGAGCGCCCGGCGGGCGGCTTCGCTGTCCAGTTCTGTTTCTGTTTTTGTCGTAGGTTTCATCCTGTTACCTGCTCACCTTCACTTTGGGGTAGTGAATTCCGAGCTTAAATCAATTTGTACTGGGCGTGTTCTAACAAATAATACGTATTGTGTATTGAGAGCTCTAGTGGAGGCCTTATTGTGCCGCGATGGAAAACTGGATCGCATTTCTCACCCGATACAAAGACGAGCACGACCTCTCCCAGGACGAGGTTGCCGAGCGCCTTTCAATGACTCAGGGCGGGGTAGGACATTGGCTTCGCGGCACGCGCAGGCCGACCGTCCCTACCATCAACAAGGCGCTGGTAAAGCTGGGCCTCGCTCATCTGGAGGCGCAGGTGCTGGTAGTTGGCAAGGGCGTGGTCGGGGAGGCTGTCGCGCCTTACGAAAGCGACAGCTATGTGAGCTATCGCTTTCCCGTTCTGGCCTGGAAAGATGTGGAAGGGACATTGCCCGAGGTCGGCACCCGCTTCCTGCAGACCGATTATCCTGCCCGTGGAAAGGCGTTCTGGCTGCCAGTCGAGAACGATGCCATGAACGCGCCGAGCGGCCGGAGCGTGCCCGAGGGCATGCTGGTGCTGGTGGACACTCAGTTGCCGGCCGAAGCGGGCAAGCTGGTGATTGCCCGCCAGCCGGGCAAGCCCGCCGTTTTTCGGCAACTGATCGAAGAGGGCGGCCAGCGCATGCTCAAGCCGCTGAATACACTCTATCCCACGGTGCTGTGCGAGGATGGCTGCGAGTTCCTGGGCGTAGTGGTGCGGGCCTACAACAAGTTCTGAGTACCTGTGCATGGAGGGGGCCGCAGGCCCCCCGTACTTGATTCAGCCATCCCGTGCTTCCAGCTCCACCAGGCTCACTCCCTCGCTTACCATATCCCCCTCCTGGCAATACAACGCCTTCACCGTTCCGGCACTCGACGCGCGGATGCTGTGCTCCATCTTCATGGCTTCGAGCACTACCAGCGCGGCACCTGCCTCGACGTGCTGACCAACCTCGACCAGCACTCGCACGATGCTGCCGTTCATGGGGGCGCTCAGCCCGCCGTGGTGAGTGTGACTGGCTTCTGCCTCGGCGATAGGGTCGAAGGCGGTGACCCGGTGCAGTTCACCGTCCCACTGCATGTACAAGACAGTGCCCCGGCGAATGGCCAGATGCCTCGATCGGATGCCATCCTGCTCGCAGCACAGTTGCTCGCCCTCAAGCTGATACGGCGAAGTCAAACCGCTTTCCACGGCCACCGCCTCATGCTTGCCCTCACACATCAGGTGCACACTGCTACGCGAGGGCAGGCCAAGACGCAGCCCATCGCTGCGGGACCACGGCGAGGACGGGTCGTCGCCGCGAGGTATCACATCCAAACTTCGCAACCACGCTTGGGCGGCAGCCTGCCAGAACAGGGGCGGCAACGTGGCGGTCGGCGGCAGCAGTTGCGCCTGGTAGCGTGGGATGAAGCCGGTATCCAACTCGGCCGCGGCGAATGCCGGATGAGCGAGAATACGGCGCAGGAACGCGATGTTGGTCTTCAGTCCGCCAATGGCGAATTCATCGAGCATCGACAGCAGACGCAAACGCGCCTGCTCGCGGTTTTCGCCCCAGGCAATCAGCTTGCCCAGCATCGGGTCATAGTAAGGCGAGACGCTGTCGCCTTCGCTGACGCCGCTGTCAACCCGGCGACCCATGCCGGGCGCGGACTCGCGGTAAAGCGCCAGGGTGCCGGTGGCAGGGAGGAAATCATTGGCCGGCTCTTCGGCATACAGGCGCACCTCTATAGCGTGGCCGTCCAGTGGCACTTGTGCCTGAGTGATCGGCAGCGGCTCGCCACGGGCCACGCGGATCTGCCAGGCCACCAGGTCCAGGCCGGTGATGGCTTCGGTCACCGGGTGCTCGACCTGCAGACGAGTGTTCATCTCCATGAAAAAGAACTCGCCCCGTGCGTCGAGCAGAAACTCCACGGTTCCCGCGCCCACATAGCCGATCGCCTGGGCGGCCCGCACGGCAGCCTCGCCCATGGCCTGGCGCAGTGCCAGCGAGAGACCGGGCGCGGGGGCTTCCTCGACCACCTTCTGATGACGGCGCTGGATCGAGCAATCGCGTTCATTGAGGTACAGGCAGTGGCCGTGCTGGTCGGCGAACACCTGGATCTCCACATGCCGGGGCTTGAGCACGTACTTTTCCACCAGCATGCGCGCATCGCCGAATGACGACTGGGCTTCACGCTGCGCGGAGGCGAGGGCATCGGCCAGCCCGCTTTCGTGCTCGACCACTTTCATGCCTTTGCCGCCACCGCCCGCGCTGGCCTTGAGCAGCACCGGATAACCGATGTGCTCTGCTGCAAGGCGGAACGTATCCAGATCCTGGGCTTCGCCATGGTAGCCCGGCACCAGCGGCACCCCGGCGGTTTCCATCAATGCCTTGGCGGCCGACTTGCTGCCCATGGCGTCGATGGCGCTGGCGGGTGGCCCCAGGAAGATCAGCCCCGCTTGTTCGATGGCACGGGCAAAGGCTGCGTTTTCGGACAGAAAGCCGTAGCCCGGGTGAATGGCCTGAGCCCCGCTGGATTTCGCCGCTGCCAGCACTTTGCCGATGTCCAGGTAGCTCTCGGCCGCCTTGGCCCCTCCCAGGTCAACGCGGATATCGGCCTCTCGGCAGTGCCGGGCCTCGCGGTCAACGGTGCTGTGCACGGCCACCGTGGTCAGGCCAAGCGCTTTGGCGGTGCGCATGACCCGGCAGGCGATTTCGCCACGGTTGGCGACCAGCAGGGTGGTGAGCGTGGGTTGACTCATGAGCGCGGTTCCTTGTCAGAGGCTTGCTGCCAGGCAGGCGGGCGTTTTTCGAGGAAGGCGCGCAGGCCTTCCTGGCCCTCGGCGCTGACACGGATGCGGGCAATGGCGGTTTCACAATAGCGGCGCAGGCCGGGGGTGAGCTCACCTGCTCCGACCTCGCGCAACAGCTCCTTGCTGGCGCGCATGGCCTGCGGGCTGTTCTGCAGCAGGTTCGCGACCCAGGCCTCGACCTGCTGCTCAAGCTCGGCGGCAGGGTATACCTCGGCCAGCAAGCCCAGCTCGCGGGCGCGCACTCCACTGAACCGCTCGGCGGTCAGCGCATAGCGGCGTGCGGCCCGCTCTCCCATCGCCTGCACGACGAAGGGGCTGATCACCGCCGGGGCCAGACCGATGCGCACCTCCGACAGGCACAGCTGCGCGTCCTCGCTGCCGATCGCCATGTCGCAGCAACTGATCAGCCCCAGCGCGCCGCCGAAGGCCGCCCCCTGGACCACCGCCAGGGCTGGCAGCTTGAGCCGCGCCAGGTTGTACATCAACTCGGCCAGTTCACGGGCATCGTCGAGGTTGGTGTTGTAGTCGAGCTCGGCCGACTGCTGCATCCAGGCCAGATCCGCACCGGCGCTGAAGTGCCGCCCGCGGCCGCGCAGCAGCAGGAAACGCAGGCTCGGATCCGCGCCGATCTGGTCAATCGCGATGACCAACTCGCGGATCATCTGCGCGTTGAATGCATTGTTCTTTTCTGGGCGATTCAGCCAGAGGGTAGCGAAACCGCGGGAGTCCTTGACCAGTTCAAGGGTGCTGAAGTCGCTCATCGTTCACATCCGGAAAATGCCGAAACGGCTTGGTTCGATCGGGGCATTGAGCGCGGCGGACAATGCCAGGCCCAGCACATCGCGGGTTTGCGCAGGGTCGATCACGCCGTCATCCCACAGACGGGCGCTGGAGTAGTACGGATGACCCTGATGCTCGTACTGGTCGAGGATCGGCTGCTTGAGCCGCGCCTCGTCCTCGGCACTGAACAGCGCGCCGCTGCGTTCGCTTTGCTCGCGCTTGACCTGGGCCAGCACGCCGGCCGCCTGCTCGGCGCCCATCACGCCTATCCGGGCGTTGGGCCACATCCACAGAAAGCGGGGGTCGTAGGCGCGGCCACACATGCCGTAATTGCCGGCGCCAAAGCTGCCGCCGATGATCACGGTGAATTTCGGCACCTGGGCGCAAGCCACCGCGGTGACCAGCTTGGCGCCGTGTTTGGCGATGCCGCCTTCCTCATATTTCTTGCCTACCATGAAGCCGGTGATGTTCTGCAGGAAGACCAAGGGGATGCCGCGCTGACAGGCCAGCTCGATGAAGTGCGCGCCTTTCTGCGCAGCCTCGGCGAACAGGATTCCGTTGTTGCCCAGAATCGCCACCGGGTAGCCGTGCAAGTGGGCGAAACCACACACCAGCGTGGTGCCGAACAGCGCCTTGAACTCGTCGAACTGCGAGCCGTCAACCAGCCGTGCGATCACCTCGCGCACATCGAACGGCTGCTTGGCATCGGCAGGGACCACACCGTACAACTCTTCGGCGGCCTGCAGCGCAGGCACCGGCGCCTGCTGGCGCAACTGGCCGAGCTTGCGCCAGTTGAGGTTGGCTACGCTGCGCCGGGCCAGGGCCAGGGCATGCTCATCGTTATCGGCGTAGTGGTCGGCCACGCCGCTGATGCGACAGTGCACGTCGGCGCCACCCAGCTCCTCGGCGCTGACCACCTCGCCCGTGGCCGCTTTCACCAGCGGTGGGCCGGCGAGAAAGATGGTCGCTTGCTGCCGGACCATGATCGCCTCGTCGGCCATGGCCGGCACATAGGCGCCACCGGCGGTGCACGACCCCATCACCACGGCGATCTGTGCGATGCCCTGGGCGCTCATGTTGGCCTGGTTGAAGAAGATCCGGCCGAAGTGCTCGCGGTCCGGAAATACTTCGTCCTGACGCGGCAGGTTGGCGCCGCCGGAGTCGACCAGGTAGATGCACGGCAGGCGGTTCTGCAACGCAATGGCTTGGGCGCGCAGGTGTTTTTTTACCGTCAGTGGGTAATACGAACCGCCTTTGACTGTCGCGTCATTGGCCACGATCATGCATTCGACGCCCTCGACCCGGCCGATTCCCGCAATCACGCCCGCAGCCGGCACCTCCTCGCCGTACACCTCATGGGCTGCCAGTTGGCCGATCTCGAGAAAGGGCGAGCCAGGGTCGAGCAGGCGGTCGATCCGTTCGCGGGGCAGCAGCTTGCCGCGCGAGGTGTGCCGCTCCTGGGCCTTCGCCCCGCCGCCTTGCTCGATCTGGCCGAGGAGGGCGCGCAAGGCCTGTACCTGCCTGAGCATGGCCGCGCGGTTGTCTTCGAACTCGGCTGAACGGATGTTGATCTGGGTATGCAGGATAGCCATGTGCGCAGTCCTTGCTCAGCGGGTTTCATTGAACAGTTCGCGGCCGATCAGCATCCGGCGGATTTCGCTGGTGCCGGCACCGATCTCGTACAGCTTGGCATCGCGCAGCAGCCGCCCCGCCGGAAACTCGTTGATATAGCCGTTGCCGCCGAGGATCTGGATCGCCTCAAGCGCCATCTGCGTGGCGCGCTCGGCGGTATAGAGGATGACCCCTGCCGAGTCCTTGCGCGTGGTCTCGCCGCGATCGCAGGCCTGCGCCACGGCGTAGAGGTAGGCCCGGCCAGCGTTGAGCTGGGTGTACATGTCGGCGATCTTGCCCTGGATCAGCTGGAACTCGCCGATGCTCTGGCCAAACTGCTTGCGGTCGTGGATGTAGGGCACCACGAGGTCCAGGCAAGCCTGCATGATCCCGGTAGGCCCGCCCGACAGCACCACGCGCTCGTAGTCCAGGCCGCTCATCAAGACCTTCACGCCGCCGTCAAGCTGACCAAGGATGTTTTCTGCCGGGACCTCGACGTCATCGAAAAACAGCTCGCAGGTGTTGGAGCCGCGCATGCCCAGCTTGTCGAACTTGTCGCTGCGGCCAAAGCCCTTGTAGTCCCGCTCGACGATGAATGCAGTGATGCCGTGAGGGCCCTTGTCCAGGTCGGTCTTGGCGTAGATCACGTAGGTGGTGGCATCAGGGCCGTTGGTGATCCAGGTCTTGCTGCCGTTGAGCACGAAGTGGTCGCCACGGCGTTCGGCGCGCAGCTTCATCGAGACCACGTCGGAACCGGCGTTCGGTTCGCTCATGGCCAATGCCCCGACGTGTTCGCCGCTGATCAACCCCGGCAGGTACTTGCGTTTTTGCGCGTCGGTGCCGTTACGGTTGATCTGGTTGACGCAAAGGTTCGAGTGAGCACCGTAGGAAAGGGCGACCGACGCCGAGCCACGGCTGATCTCCTCCATGGTCACCACATGGGCCAGGTAGCCCATCCCGGCGCCGCCATATTCTTCAGGCACGGTGATGCCCAGCAGGCCCATGTCGCCAAGCTTGCGCCACATGTCGGCGGGAAACAGATTGTCATGGTCGATCTGTGCAGCACGCGGCGCCAGTTCACGGGCAACGAACGCCTGGACCTGGTCACGCAGCATGTCGATGGTTTCGCCGTGGGCGAAGTTCAGGGAAGGGTAATGCATGACAGGCACCTTTGTTGTTGTGGCTTGTGACCTTTACGTAAACGTAAGCCTGGGAGCGGTGTCTGTCAATCACTGCCCAGCGACAGTTTCCAACGCCAGGACGCGCCCGCGAGCGTCCCGGCAGGTTTGGTCTAAGCTTTGGCCTTGACCACTAGCGCGTCAAAAACATGAGTCGTTCGGCCAGTGGCAATCTGGCTGAACCCGGGCGGAACGTCCGGGCCAAGTCGGGTCTGAACAAGTCGATCCTGGATCAGGGCTGGGGCGAATTTGGCCGTCAGCTCGACTACAAGTCCGCATGGAAAGGTGGTTGGTTGGTAGCTGTGCCATCGGCTAATACCAGTCGTGAGTGCCCGGTCTGTGGCCACACTTGCGCTGAAAACAGAAAGAGCCAAAGCGTGTTTCCATGCGTGGCCTGCGGCCACACCGAAAATGCGGATCTGGTGGCTTCGAAGAATATCCGAGGGCGTGGATTGAATAGCCCAAAGGCCAGGACAATTGGCCGGATCGCCTGTGAAGTGAGGGGTGTTTCAGTGCCGCCAGCAGCAGGAACCCATCGAAGCGAACAGCCGGCTCACGCCGACTGACGCAGTAGGGAATCCCCCTCCTTTCCGGCGAAAGCTGGCGCCTATCAAGGCGAGGTGGGGGAGGATGTCAACGGCGGTTCTTCATTGGGCGGGTCGCCGATGGTTGGCGGCTGGGTGGGTTTGATCGGGACCTCGGTGGGGTCCACGTCAGGTCCTGGAGGCGGCAGGTTGGGCTCGTCGATATTGGGATCCGGCGTCTCGGGAGGGGTTGGGATGTTCATGAACAACCTCGCATGCAGGTGGCAGGGGACTGCTAATTGCGACCCTGTATCGCACCGTTCGCTCATTTTTTTTGAACCCCCTCATGTAGGACCGTTCTCACAACGTACCGCCAAGCTAAACGGAGCAAGGTTCGATGTCCCGTAATGAGCCCTTTGAAAGCGTGCCCATGGCGAACGACCATCCGGACCAGGCCGTCAGCCTGTCCCAGGCGTTGCTGGCACCGCGTATCGTCATTGAAAACACCCAGCCTGTGCTCGATGCCGGCGAATTCGCCGCCAAGGCCGTCGCAGGGCTCCCGGTGCAAGTGAGCAGCAAGGTCTATGTCGATGGCCATGACCAGCTGACCGTCATGCTCAACTGGCGCCAGGCCCACAGTCGCCGCTGGCACTGCGTGCCGATGGAGTTTCTGGGCAATGACGTCTGGCAGGCGGCATTCACGCCTCTGGAGCTGGGCCTGCATTTGTTCAGCATCGAGGCCTGGATCGATCCCTACGCCACCTTCTGCCACGACCTGGAAAAAAAGTACCACGCGGGTGTCGCCGTGCAACTGGAGCTCGAAGAGGGCCGCTTGTTGCTTGGCCAAGGCATCGAGCGCAGTGAAGGCCTGCTGCGCGAGCAGTTGCTGGAATTGCAGCAGCGTCTGCCCGGCACGCCGGTCGAGGAGCAGGTAAACCTGCTGCTGCACAGTGATACCGCTTTGCTGATGAGCGAAGCCGAGCACCGCAGCTACCTGACCCGCAGCCCTGAACTGCCATTGGACGTGGACCGCGAGCGCGCGCTGTTCGCCAGCTGGTACGAGCTGTTCCCGCGCTCGATCACTGACGATCCGGCTCGCCACGGTACCTTCAACGATGTCCACGACCGTCTGCCGATGATCCGCGACATGGGCTTCGACGTGCTGTACTTCCCGCCGATCCATCCCATCGGCACGCGTCACCGCAAGGGCCGCAACAATGCCCTGCAGGCGGAGCCGGGGGATCCGGGCAGCCCCTACGCCATTGGCAGCGCCGAGGGCGGGCACGATGCGATTCACCCGGAACTGGGCACTCGCGAGGACTTCCGCCGCCTGGTCGCCGCGGCTGCATCCTACGGTCTGGAGATTGCCCTGGATTTTGCCATCCAGTGCTCCCAGGATCACCCATGGTTGAGCGAGCATCCGGGCTGGTTCAGCTGGCGTCCGGACGGCACCATCCGTTATGCCGAAAACCCGCCGAAGAAATACCAGGACATCGTCAACGTCGATTTCTATGCCGCCGAGGCCGTGCCTTCGCTGTGGCTGGCCCTGCGCGATGTGATCGTTGGCTGGGTGGAGGAGGGCGTGAAGACGTTCCGCGTCGACAATCCCCACACCAAACCGCTGCCATTCTGGCAATGGATGATCGCCAATGTACGCAGCAAGCACCCGGACGTGATCTTCCTCGCCGAGGCCTTCACCAAGCCTGCGATGATGGCTCGCCTGGGCAAGGTGGGCTATGCCCAGAGCTACACCTATTTCACCTGGCGCAACACCAAGGCTGAGCTGACCGAGTACTTCGAAGAGCTCAACCAGCCGCCGTGGTCGCAATGCTACCGGCCCAACTTCTTCGTCAACACGCCCGACATCAATCCGTTCTTCCTGCAGAACAACGGCCGTGCCGGTTTCCTGATCCGCGCCGCGCTGGCGACGATGGGGTCAGGGCTCTGGGGCATGTATTCAGGCTTCGAGCTGTGCGAGGGCGCCGCGCTGCCGGGCAAGGAAGAATACCTGGACTCCGAGAAGTACGAGATCCGCCCGCGTGACTTCACCCAAGCGGGCAACATCATTGCCGAAATCGCCCAGCTCAACCGCATCCGCCGGCAGAACGCCGCGTTGCAGACACATCTGGGCCTGAGCTTCTTCAACTGCTGGAACGACAACATCCTCTACTTCGGCAAGCGTACTGCCGACAAGAGCAACTTCATCCTCGTCGCCATCAGCCTCGACCCACATAACGTCCAGGAGGCCAACTTCGAGTTGCCGTTGTGGGAGCTCGGCCTGGACGACGACGCCGACACCCGCGGCGAAGACTTGATGAACGGCCACCGCTGGATCTGGCACGGCAAGACGCAGTGGATGCGCATCGACCCTGCGCACCAGCCATTTGGTATCTGGCGTATCGAAAAAGCCCAATAGAAAGGAGTCGTCCATGGCAAAGCGTACCCGTCCGGCAGCTTTCATCGACGATCCGCTGTGGTACAAGGACGCGGTGATCTACCAGGTACACGTCAAGTCCTTCTTCGATTCGAACAACGATGGGATTGGGGATTTCCCCGGTTTGATCGCCAAGCTCGACTATATAGCCGAGCTTGGCGTCAACACGTTGTGGCTGCTGCCGTTCTACCCCTCGCCACGGCGCGACGATGGCTACGATATTGCCGAGTACAAGGCGGTACACAGCGACTACGGCAATCTGGCCGACGCCAAGCGCTTCATCGCCGAAGCCCACAAGCGTGGCCTGCGGGTGATCACGGAACTGGTCATCAACCATACCTCCGACCAGCATCCGTGGTTTCAGCGCGCCCGCCATGCCAAGCCCGGCAGCAAGGCGCGCGACTTCTATGTGTGGTCTGATGATGACCACAAGTACGACGGTACGCGGATCATCTTCATTGATACCGAAAAGTCCAACTGGACCTGGGACCCGGTAGCCGGCCAGTACTTCTGGCACCGCTTCTACTCGCACCAGCCGGACCTCAACTTCGACAACCCGCAGGTCATGAAAGCCGTTATCGGCGTGATGCGCTACTGGCTGGACATGGGCGTCGACGGCCTGCGCCTGGACGCCATCCCGTATCTCATAGAACGCGACGGCACCAACAACGAGAACCTGCCCGAGACCCACAGGGTGCTCAAGGCCATCCGCGCGGAGATCGATGCCAACTATCCTGACCGGATGCTGTTGGCCGAGGCCAACCAATGGCCCGAGGACACCCGGCCCTACTTTGGCGAAGGCGATGGCGACGAATGCCACATGGCCTTTCACTTCCCGCTGATGCCGCGCATGTACATGGCGCTGGCCATGGAAGACCGTTTTCCGATTACCGACATCCTGCGTCAGACGCCGGAGATTCCCGCCAACTGCCAGTGGGCGATCTTCCTGCGCAACCACGATGAGCTGACCCTGGAAATGGTCACCGATCGCGAACGGGACTATCTCTGGAACTACTACGCCGAAGACCGCCGCGCGCGCATCAACCTCGGCATCCGCCGCCGCCTGGCACCGCTGCTGCAGCGTGACCGCCGGCGTATCGAGCTGCTGACCAGCCTGCTGCTGTCCATGCCCGGCACGCCGACGTTGTACTACGGCGACGAGATCGGCATGGGCGACAATATCTTCCTCGGTGACCGCGACGGCGTGCGCACCCCCATGCAGTGGTCGCTGGACCGTAACGGCGGGTTCTCGCGTGCCGACCCCCAGCGGCTGGTGCTGCCGTTGATCATGGACCCGCTCTATGGCTATCAGGCGGTCAACGTCGAGGCGCAGTCCCATGACCCGCACTCACTGCTCAACTGGAACCGCCGACTGCTGGCAGTGCGCAAGCAGCAGAAAGCCTTCGGTCGTGGCACCCTGAAGATGCTGAGCCCAAGCAACCGGCGCATCCTCGCCTATCTGCGCGAGTTTACCGATGCCGATGGGCAGACCGAGGTAGTGCTATGCGTCGCCAACGTCTCGCGCGCCGCCCAGGCGGCCGAGCTGGACCTGTCGCAGTATGCCGAGAGCGTGCCGGTCGAGATGCTCGGGGGTAGCGCCTTCCCGCCCATCGGCCAGTTGCCTTTCCTGCTGACCTTGCCGCCCTATGGCTTCTATTGGTTCGTGCTGGCGCCGCGCGACCGCATGCCCAGCTGGCATGTGGAGCCCACCCAGAGCCTGCCGGAATTCACCACACTGGTGTTGAAAAAACGTATGGAAGAACTTCTCGAGTCCCCCGTCTGCGACACCCTCCAGGATTCCGTCCTGCCTCAATACCTGCCCAAGCGGCGCTGGTTCGCTGGCAAGGAAACCCGTATCGAACAGGTGCGCATCCGCTACGGCGTGCGCTTCGGCTCCTCTACCAGCCCGGTGCTGCTGAGCGAGATCGAGGTGCATGGTGGTGGCCAGGTGAGTCATTACCAGCTGCCGTTCGGGCTGATCGGCGAGGAGCAGCTCAACAGCGCCTTGCCTCAGCAACTGGCGCTGGCACGCGTGCGCCGTGGTCGCCAGGTCGGCCTGATCACCGACGCTTTTGTGCTTGAACCCTTCATCCGTGCCGTGCTCCGTGCCTGCCAGGACGACACGCGGCTGCCGAGTGCGGCCGGCGAACTGCAATTCGAGAGCACCGCGCAGCTAGGCGCGCTCGGGCTCGGGGAGGACAGCGAGGTGCGCTACCTGAGTGCCGAGCAGTCCAACAGCTCGGTAGTGGTGGGCAACAGCCTGGTACTCAAGCTGATCCGCAGGGTCAATCCGGGTATCCATCCTGAACTCGAGATGAGCGCCTACCTGACCGCCGCCGGCTTTGCCAATATCTCGCCGTTGCTCGGCTGGGTCAGCCGGGTCGACAACCAGGGCGAGCCGCACTTGCTGATGATCGCCCAGGGCTACCTGAGCAACCAGGGCGATGCCTGGGCCTGGACCCAGAACACCCTGGAACGCGCGATCCGCGACGAAATGGAGCCGGGCGACGGCGAGCCCGCCGTGCATACCGACGCTCTCGAAGAACTCACCGGCTTCGCGGCCCTGCTGGGTCAACGCCTGGGCGAAGTGCACCTGCTGCTGGGCGCACCGAGCGACGATCCGGCCTTCGCTCCGAATGTCAGCAGCGCCGAGGACAGCCAGCGCTGGGGCCGGCAGATCAGTGCCGAGCTCAGCCACGCCCTGGACTTGCTGGTGCAGCACCGCGAGCACCTCGACAGCGAGAGCCAAGCCCTGGTCGACGACCTGCAGCAGCAGTGTGAGGGTCTCGCCCGGCATGTCGAAAACCTCGCCAGCCTGGCTCAGGGCGGGCTGCTGATGCGGGTGCATGGCGACCTGCACCTGGGTCAGGTGCTGGTGGTCCAAGGCGATGCCTATCTGATTGATTTCGAGGGCGAACCGGCACGCCCACTGGAAGAGCGACGAGCAAAAAACAGTCCTTACAAGGATGTTGCCGGCGTAGTGCGATCCTTCGACTATGCTGCAGCGATGATCTTGCGAAGCGCCTCGGCCGTAGACCTGTCCGAGGCCGCTCGCCAGGCGCGTCAGCGAGTTGCCAGGCACTACCTCCACCAGTCCCGTCACGCCTTTGTCGAGGCCTACGGGCTGGCGACGGCCGCCATGCCCCACGCCTGGACACAGGCTGAGGGCGAGCGTGCCGCGCTGGAGCTGTTCTGTCTGGAAAAAGCTGCCTACGAAATACTTTACGAAGCCGAAAACCGGCCTAGCTGGCTGGCCGTGCCCCTGCATGGCCTGCATGGATTGATCAGTACCTGGGGAGAGTCATAGATGAATGCTTCAACGCGTGAAAACGGCGGACTTCGGCACCGGGACGTAGATGCCCTGGCCCGCGCCGAACACGCCGACCCGTTCGCTGTACTGGGCCCGCATCCAGCCGATGCGGGTGGCGTGTTCGTGCGTGTCTTCCTGCCCAATGCCTTGAGCGTGCGCCTGTTGGCGCGAGAAGGCGGCCACTCGTTGGTCGAGCTGCACCAGGGTTCGCTGCCGGGCCTGTTCACCGGGCACTTGAGCGAGCCCCAGTCCTATGTGCTGCAGATTGCCTGGGCCGGGGGCGAGCAGATTACCGAAGACCCCTACAGCTTTGGTCCTCAGCTTGGCGACATGGACCTCCACCTGTTCGCCGAAGGCAACCATCGCGACCTTTCAGGGCGTTTCGGTGCGCAGCCGATTCAGGTCGACGGTATCGACGGCGTCTGCTTCTCGGTGTGGGCGCCAAACGCCCGCCGGGTTTCGGTGGTCGGTGATTTCAACAACTGGGATGGCCGCCGCCACCCCATGCGCCTGCGCCATGATGCCGGGGTTTGGGAGCTGTTCATTCCGCGCCTGGGTGTCGGCGAGGCCTACAAGTTTGAAGTGCTGGCCCGCGAGGGCGTGCTGCCGCTCAAGGCCGACCCGCTGGCCCGAGCCACCGAGTTGCCACCAAGCACCGCTTCCAAGGTGGCCGGCGCGCTGGGTCACGAATGGCAGGACCAGCAATGGATGGAGCAGCGTGCCGAGCGCCATGCGGTGAGTGCACCGTTGTCGATCTATGAGCTGCATGCCGGTTCCTGGCAATGCGAGCTGGATGATGCTGGCGAGGTCTCGCGCTTCTTCAACTGGCGCGAACTGGCCGAGCGCCTGGTTCCGTACGTGCAGCAGCTGGGCTTCACCCACATCGAGTTGCTGCCAATCATGGAGCATCCCTTTGGTGGCTCCTGGGGCTACCAGCCCTTGTCGATGTTTGCGCCTACCGCACGCTATGGCACTGCAGAAGATTTCGCGGCCTTCATCGACGCCTGCCACCAGGCGAACATCGGCGTGATCCTCGACTGGGTCCCGGCGCATTTTCCGACCGACGAACACGGCCTGGTGAACTTCGACGGCACTGCCCTGTATGAATATGCGAACCCGCTCGAAGGCTTCCACCAGGACTGGGACACACTGATCTACAACCTGGGACGTAACGAAGTGCGCGGCTTCATGATGGCCTCCGCGCTGCATTGGCTCAAGCACTTCCACATCGACGGCCTGCGGGTGGATGCGGTGGCCTCCATGCTCTACCGCGACTATTCGCGCAAGGCGGGCGAGTGGGTACCCAATCGCCATGGCGGCCGTGAAAACCTCGAAGCCATCGATTTTCTCCGTCACCTCAACGATGTCGCGGCCCTCGAGGCGCCGGGCAGCCTGGTGATCGCCGAGGAATCCACCGCCTGGCCGGGCGTCAGCCAGCCGACCCAGCAAGGTGGCCTTGGATTCGACTACAAGTGGAACATGGGCTGGATGCACGACACCCTTCACTACATCCAGAACGATCCGGTTCACCGAGCGCATCATCACAACGAGCTCAGCTTCGGCTTGATGTATGCCTACTCCGAACGCTTCATCCTGCCGATTTCCCATGACGAAGTGGTGCATGGCAAGCATTCGCTGATCGACAAGATGCCCGGCGACCGCTGGCAGAAGTTCGCCAACCTGCGGGCCTATCTTGCCTTCATGTGGACCCACCCAGGCAAGAAGCTCCTGTTCATGGGCTGCGAGTTTGGCCAGTGGCGCGAGTGGAACCACGACCAGCAGCTGGACTGGTACCTGCTGCAGTATCCCGAGCACAAGGGTGTGCAGAAGCTCGTCGGTGATCTCAATGCGTTGTATCGCGAGCTGCCAGCGCTGCATCAGCAGGATTGCCAACCCCAGGGCTTCCAGTGGCTGATCGGCGACGATGCGAAAAACAGCGTCTATGCCTGGCTGCGCTGGAGCAGTGAAGGCGAGCCGTTGCTGGTGGTGGCCAACTTCACACCCGTGCCGCGAGAGGGGTATCGCATCGGTGTGCCGTTCGGTGAACAGTGGCAGGAAGTACTCAACAGCGATGCAGAGAGCTATGCAGGCTCCAATCTCGGCAACTTTGGCAGCGTTGCCAGCGATCCGATCGCCAGTCATGGCCAGCCGCTGTCGTTGTCATTGAATCTTCCGCCGTTGGGGGTTTTGATCCTGAAGCCGCAGTAAGCCTGCCCAAGGCCGCTCCCCACCCCTGTGGGGAGCATGCCTCATACGGACCGTTCATCCGTTCATCTACCACCGCATCCGCACGCCCAGACTCCCGATCAACCCGTTCAGATCATTGTCATCCACATCACTGCTGTAGTCCGCACTCACAAACATCGCCACCTTGGGGGTCAACCGCGCCACCAGCCCCAACCCCAGCTCCACCGTGGCCGAGTTTCGCCCGCTGCTGATCTTGTCCACCTCGTCGAGCTTCACGGTGTCCGCATTGCTGAAGTCGTACCAGACGTTGGTCCGCACATAGGGTTCGATCGGCATGCCGCGCACGTTGTAGCGCGCCGACAGCTTCGCCCCGACCCTCCCCGTCCAGCTCGGCTGCTCGTTGAGAGCTTCCAGCGTCTCGGCCTGGGCCTGGCTGCCAGGGTAGTACTGCTGGTTGATCAACTGCGCCTGGGGCTCGATCACCCAATGGGTGCCCAGCCCGATGGGATAGCCACCCTCGACCGAGAAGGTCACCGCATGGCCGCTGTCATCGAGCCGCTGGCCGCTACCGTTGCGGCCATTGACGTCGAAGCGCGTGCCCATGGCTACGGCATCCACGTGCCAGCCCTGGTCATGGGTCATGCTCCAGTACACCCCAAGACTCTCGCCGCTGAGATTCACGGCGCTTTTCTGCCGGTCGCCCAGCTGCGGCCGCATGCCGTTATAGCTGCTCTGCAGGTTGTTGTGGCCTACGAAGATTCCCGCACGGTGGACATTGCCGGCACTGGTCTCGCGCACGAACAGGTCCGGGCTGATCTGCAGCTGCTGGCCGGGGGGGGCGAGCTGACCGGGCAACGGTGCGCCAGGCTCAAGCGAGCCCGGGAAAAACTGTGACCATTGGCTGGAAACCAGGTCGGGTGCCCCTTGGCCATGGCGTCCGGCCATGTGTTCCGAAAACGCAGCGAGCGTTCCCAAGGTCAGGCCGCTGGCGCTGACCGGATCCAGCGACAATTCTGGTACCGCTTCCAGTTCCAGCAGGCTGGCGAAGGGGTTGTCATCCGAAAGATCAAGAGCGCGGGTCTCCAGCGGGGTTGCCAGAAGCAGCGACGCGGAAACCGCGCAGAAAACATACCCGAGACCTTCAGGGTTCGACGTGTTTTTCATGGCGGTTCTCCTCTGATGTTAACAGCCAATGTCTGGCCTGATGTCACGAGCTGTAAGACTTGATCAGAGGGCGACCCAAACCAGCGCGCCGAGCCCCTGAGCGCGCGCAAACACGCGAGCTAGAGGCCCGGAACGGAGTTTTTTTCAGTAATTGCGTGTACGTGTACTTAAGGAGACGAGTCCCATTGCGTCAAGAAAGTGTGAAGCCAGCTTGACACCTGTGCGAAATATGCTAACTGCATGAATATCAAGCTAAATATAGGGGTCATATTCCGCTTTGCTATTTCAGCCATCGGGGCTATGCCAAATCATTGCAAAAGCTGCACTTCGACCGATAGGGGTAGATGGTCGGACAGGTGAGGCCATGGCTTGTGACCCAGGATCCGCGGCGCATGGCTCTGGGCATTGCGCAAGTAGATACGGTCCAGCCGCAGCATTGGCAGTCGTGCGGGATAGGTGCGTGCAAGCAGTCCGTGGTGGCGTTCGAACGCCTCATGGAGGCCGCCCTGGCGTGCCAGTGTGCGGTTG
Source organism: Pseudomonas fluorescens (assembly GCF_902498185.1). Lineage (GTDB taxonomy): Bacteria > Pseudomonadota > Gammaproteobacteria > Pseudomonadales > Pseudomonadaceae > Aquipseudomonas > Aquipseudomonas fluorescens_BS. The sequence continues at coordinate 107,529 of NZ_CABVIX010000006.1, forward strand.
CCGCGCAGTTGCCAGTCATTGAAGTCGCCGGCAATGATCACCGGCTCGTCTGCGGGCAGCGAGTCGAGCAGGTGGCGCAACAGCGCCAGCTGTTTCTGGCGGTGGCTTTCAAGCAGCGAGAGGTGCACGCAGACGGCGTGCACCTTGTGCGGGCCTGGTACATCGAGCACGCAATGCAGGAGACCACGGCGCTCGGGACCGGTGATCGAGATGTCGAGATTGCGGTGTTCAAGGATCGGATACTTCGACAGCAGCGCGTTGCCATGATGGCCATCGGGATAGACGGCATTGCGCCCATAGGCGAAGTCGCTCCACATGCTGTCGGCCAGGAACTCGTACTGGGAGGTCTGCGGCCAGCCTGGATAACGGGCAGCGTGACCGTCGTGGCTGCCGAGCACTTCCTGAAGGAATACGATATCGGCCTGAGTGCTGCGCACGGCGTCGCGCAGCTCGGGGAGGATGAAACGACGGTTGAAGGCGGTAAAGCCTTTGTGGGTATTGACCGTCAGCACCCGCAGCCGGTGTACGGCCGGGGCATTGCTGACGGCAGCGAAACCTGGACTGCCAGCTTCGAGATTCACGGTGACTCCTGGTCGGCTGGGTTACTGCTTAGGACCGGCCAGGCTTCACCGAGGTTCCTCGCGCGTGTCAGTCCTCCTCGCGCTGCAATACGAACAGCAGCAACGAGCGCCCGGTGACCTCGAATTCGGTCTCGAATTCCAGGCGCTGAGCCTTGCGCAGTTGCGGACGGTCAGTGTCGACCAGGCAACTCCAGTGGCTACCCTCAGGGACCGGCGGCAACACGAACGGCACTGTATCGTGATGGGAATTGACGATGAGCATCAGCGTCGCGTCGGAGCCAGGCCGGGCGATGCCGCTGACCTGCGCGCGGCCGTCCATGATCATCCCCAGGCAACGGCCGTGCGGATCCTGCCATTGCTCGACCGTCATCTCGCTGCCATCAGGGGCCAGCCAGGTGACGTCCTTGACGCCGATCGCCTCGTTGTAGTCGCCAACCAGGAAGCGCGAGCGGCGCAGTACGGGGTATTCCAGGCGCAGCTTGTTGAGGCGCTTGACGAACGTCAGCAGGGCCTTGCCCTCACTGTCGAAGTCCCAATTGATCCAGCCGATCTCGCTGTCCTGGCAGTACGCGTTGTTGTTGCCGTTCTGGGTGCGGCTGAACTCGTCGCCGGCGACGATCATCGGCGTGCCTTGGGACAGCAGCAGCGTGGCGAACAGATTGCGCATCTGGCGCATGCGCAGCTCGGCGATCTCGGGGTCTTCGGTCGGACCCTCGACGCCGCAGTTCCACGAGAGATTGTTGTCGGTACCGTCCTGGTTGTTCTCGTCGTTGTCCTCATTGTGCTTGTCGTTGTACGACACCAGGTCGCGCAGCGTGAAGCCATCGTGAGCGGTGATGAAATTGACCGAGGCATAGGGCCTGCGGCCACGGTTGTTGAACAGCTCGCCGGAGGCAGTGATACGTGAGGCGAAGTCGGCGAGCTGGCCTTCATCGCCTTTCCAGAAGGCGCGGGCGGTGTCGCGGAAGCGGTCGTTCCATTCGGCCCAGCCGGGCGCAAAGTTACCCACCTGATAGCCGCCCGGGCCGCAGTCCCAGGGTTCTGCGATCAGCTTGACCTGGCTCAGCAGCGGGTCCTGGCGGCACGCGACGAGGAAGCTGTGACGCTCGTCGAAGCCGTCGTGGTAGCGGCCCAGAATGGTCGCCAGGTCGAAGCGGAAGCCGTCGACATGCATCTCGCCGGCCCAGTAGCGCAGTGAGTCGGTGACCAGCTGGAGTACGCAGGGGTGGCTCAGGTCGAGGGTGTTGCCGGTACCCGAATCGTTGATGTAGTAGCGCTTGTCGTCGGGCATCAGCCGGTAGTAGGAGGCGTTGTCGATGCCACGCATCGACAGTGTCGGGCCTTGCTCGTTGCCTTCGGCAGTGTGGTTGTAGACCACATCGAGGATCAGCTCGAGGCCATGATGGTGAAGGTGCGCGACCATCTCCTTGAACTCGGCGATCTTGTTGTTTGCCAGATAGAGCGGATGCGGCGCGAAGAACGCGATGCTGTTGTAGCCCCAATAGTTGTTGAGGCCCTTATCGAGCAGGTGCTGGTCATTGACAAAGGCATGGATCGGCAGCAGCTCGATCGACGAAACGCCCAGGTCCTTGATGTGAGTGAGCAGGTCGTCGTTCATCAGGCCGGCGAAGGTGCCGCGATTGCCCTCGGGCACGGACGGGTGACGCATGCTGATGCCACGGGTGTGGGCTTCATAGATGACGGTGCGGTCCCAGGGTACTTGCACGCGCTGATCGCGGCCCCAGGTATACGCTGGATCGATGACCTTGCACTTGGGCACGAACGGGGCGCTGTCGCGCTCGTCGAAGCTCAGGTCGCCGTCGGGGTGGCCGATTGTGTAGCCGAACAGTGCTTCCGACCATTTCAGCTCACCGACCAATTGCTTGGCATACGGGTCGATCAGCAGCTTGTTAGGGTTGAAACGATGGCCGTTTTCCGGCTCGTACGGGCCGTAGACACGGTATCCGTAAACCAGGCCCGGGTGCGCATCGGGCAAGTAGCCGTGATAGATCTCGTCGGTGTATTCGGGCAGCTCGATCCGTTCGATCTCGTTTTCGCCGCTGGCATCGAACAGACACAGCTCCACTTTGGTCGCGTTAGCCGAAAACAGCGCGAAGTTCACCCCCAGTCCATCCCAGGTGGCACCGAGGGGGAATGGCTGGCCTTCGCGAATGCGTGTAGGGGCTACGGAGCGATTGGGCTTCTTGGGTGTGCGTGGGGTCATGGCATCCTCTCTTTGACCGGGTATAGCAGCAGGGCGGCCTATGCCGCCGCGTGCCGAAAGCTCGACAGCGTTGAGATGGGTTTCGCGCGTCCATGCGCGGTGGAGTCGGGGGCAGGGCCCCCGAGGCGCGGCCGTCAGCTCGCTGCGGGCTTTCTACTCGCGCGGGGCTTTCTCGCAGCGGCGGGCTTGGCCACCGGGCTGGTGGCGACGCTCGGCTGCGGGGCCAGCTTGGTTTGTGCCGCTTCCTTGGGCTTGGCCGCAGCTTTCTTGCGCGCAGTGGCCTTGGGGGCCAAGGATTCAGCTTCGGCTAGTTTGCGGGCCATCTCCCAGTGGCGTTCTTCCTGACCCTCTGGTTGGCCTTCGGACTCCCAGATCTGGTAGGCGAATTCGCGGATACGTTTATCATCGACACTCATTTTCGACGCTCCTGATGCTTATTAGGCATTTTCAATCAACAGGTTGACCGGAAACTCCGCCAGCGCTGCACTCAGGGACAACTCTCTAGAAGAGCTGACCGCGGCATCGCCGAAAAGTCCCGTGCAATTGGCAGGTGACAAGGCAAACGGCAATATCAGCCGGGTGTCATCCCAGTTCTGGGCTGGGATCAGTGGAATCGAACCATTGCCGAGCAAGCTTGAAGCCAGCCGCGGCACGATGATGATAGCCCGCTCCCCGTCACCCAACCGGGCAAAGGCTAGCACCTTGTCAGCGTGCCGCCCCTTTATGTTCAGCGGCAGGTAGTCGCCGCGGCGGAACAGCTCGGGATGCGCCCGGCGGCAGTCGAGCACGCGGGCGATCAGCGCCTGCTTGACCCTGCCGTCGCGCCAGGTCCCGAGCAGTTCGGCCAGCGGCAGGCTGTCGTCCAGTGCCTGGCGCCGTGCCACGTAGTCCACGGGACGGCGGTTGTCCGGATCCACCAGGCTCAGGTCCCAGAATTCGTCCCCCTGGTACAGGTCTGGTACCCCTGGCGAGGTCATGCGCAGCATGGCTTGCACCAGGCCGTTGAGCGCGCCGGGGGCGGCGATCAACCCCGCAGCATCGGCGAGCGACTGGCGCAGCTGCTGGCCCTGCTCGTCCAGCAGCAGGCCATCGATGTACGCAGCGCAGGCGCGTTCGTAGGCGTCGTTGGGTGCGCTCCAGCTGCTGCGCAGCTTGGCTTCTCGCAGGGCTTTCTGCTGCCATTGCCGAATACGCTCGGCATAGTGCTGCAAGCCTTGGCGGTCATCGCTGCGCAGGTCCAGCGGCCAGCTGCCCAGCAGAGTCTGGTAAAGCAGCAATTCATCACCGGGGGAGGGCGCGGTACCGTCTTCCAGCGTTTCGCGCAGCGGTGCGGCCAGCTCGCGCCAATGCTCGGCACGGCTGGCCAGCCAGGGACCGCGTTCGCTGAGCACGGCCAGGCGCGCGCGGCAATCTTCGCCCCGCTTGTGATCATGGGTGGCGGTTGCCAGCAGGCTGTCCGGGAAGTCGCGCAGCCGCCGCTGCGCCTCGTTGTGGAACACCTCGGGCCCGGCACTGAACCGTTCGGCCTCGAAGCCCACGTCGTTGCGCGACAGCAGGCGTGCCGAACGGTAGAACGCGGTGTCTTCCACCGCCTTGGCCGCGCTGGGCGCAGTGAGCTGCTGGAAACGCACACAGGCATGGCGCAGCTGCTTGCGCGGCCGCCCCACCGGCAGTTGCCTCCAGGGCTGGCCGCCTAGCCAGTGCTGCAGGTAATCCAGCACAGGCCAGTCGTTTTCGCTCAAGCTCTGGCGTGCACCCTGCAGGGCCTGCTGGAAAAACGGTTCGTCTTCGGCGGGCCGGCCCAAGGCATTGATGTAGGTACGATAGACAGGATAGTGCTCGACCAGCGCCAGCAACGCGCGGCGAATGGCGCCCAAGGTCAGGTCGCGGGTCATCAGGTCGTCACGGGCCACGTGCAGTAGTGCCTGGGCCACCGACTCGAAGTCGCCGGCAAGGGTGCCGTTGAGCACTAGATGGCGGGCAACGCGAACCTCTTCGGCAAACTCGGGACGTTCGCTGACCGTGCTCCACAACTCGGTCAGCGGGCCTTCACCAGCAGGGTCGTGCTGCAGCAGCGAAACCTGATTCATGAATTCGTAGCCAGTGGTGCCGTCCACTTGCCAGTCCCGGTGCAGCTGCTCGCCGCTGCCAAGAATTTTCTCGACATAGATCGGCAGGTGCTCGATCGCAGCCTCCAATGGTCGTTTCGCCACCAGGCGGTCGACCCGACGGCGCAATTTGCGGCAATAGCCGCGCGGGTCGGCCAGGCCATCGATATGGTCGATCCGCAGGCCATCGACCAGGCCGCGTTCGATCAGCTCGAACAGCTTGGCATGGGTGGCTTCGAATACGACTGAACGCTCGACACGCAGTCCGCCGAGCTCGTTGATGTCGAAAAAGCGCCGCCAATTGATGTCATCGGCGGCGGTACGCCAGCTGGCCAGCCGGTAGGTCTGACGCTCGAGGAGCAGGTGCAGGCGCTTGAAGCCTGCCTCCTCGCGGCTGTCGAAGGCTGCCAGCGCAGCGTCCAGGCTCGCGCCCGCTGCGACCAGGCGGACCAGTTCGGCATGCAGGGGCTCAGCTGCTTGCAGAGGTTGGGCCGATTCCTTGAGCGCGGTGAAATCCTCGGCCAGGGCCTGCAGGCCGGGATCCTCGCTCTGGCTGAGAATCCAGCCGTAGTCGCACGGGCAGATGGGAAAACGGTGCTCGTAGTGGCTGATCTCCAGCACCCCATGCTGGGCATCGAAGGTCAGCGGAATATCGCCGGCCTGCAGGGCGGCGCCGTAGTCACTGCCCAGGAATGGCAGCAAGAGTTGCCCGGCCAGCAACGGGTCGCTGGAATGCCACTGGATATCGAAGAATTCGGCGTACGGGCTGCGGCGGCCCCAGGCCAGCAAGCTCTGCCACCAGGGGTTGTCAGCACCGCCAACGGCCATGTGGTTGGACACTGTGTCCAGGATCAGCCCCATGCCGTGCTGGCGAAGAGCGCCTACCAGGCGCTCCAGCGCAGGTTCGCCGCCCAACTCCGGGTTGACCCGGGTCGGGTCGACTACATCGTAGCCGTGGCGCGAGCCCGCGCGGGCGGTCAGGATGGGCGAAGCATACACGTGGCTGATGCCCAGACGGGCGAAGTAGGGCACCAGGGGAACTGCGTCATCAAGGGTGAAATCCGAGTGAAATTGCAGGCGTACGGTCGCGGTCAAAAGCTTCATCGGTCACGCTCATGGGCTTGTTCACGGGCCTGGGCCAAGAGCTCCAGGCGGCGGGCGGCGTCGCTGTCATCGAGCAGTTCGCGCGCCTCGAGGGCGAAGCGGCGGCGCCAGTTGGGATGGCCGTCGGTGGTGCCCGGCAGGTTGGGCTGCTCGTCGCTGCCGAGCAGATCTTCCAGCGGCACCAGTACCAGCGGCGCGCGGGTAAGTCCCAGGTAGCGGATAGAGGCGTCGATCACTGTCTCGTTGCTGTCCGTATCGATATGGAAAGTCTCTTTCAACGTACGGCGCAGCCCCTGGGCTTCCATCTGACGGCCATGCCGCAATTCGCGCTCGGTGGTGGCATCGACCAGCAGCAGACGGCTCTGCCAGTCGATATCACGCGCTTCGAGCCAGCCAGCCAACGGCGCCAGATCATGGGTGCCGGTGGTGGCCAGGGCGTTGTCGGGCCAATCGGGGATCGGCAGGAAATGCCCGGGCGGGTCTTGTTCGAACGGCAGCACGCGCATGCCCAGAATTGCTTTTTTCGCGAGCTTTTCGCGCAGACCTTCGGGCACGGTACCCAAGTCTTCACCCAGCACGATGGCCTGGTGACGCACAGACTCAAGTGCCAGCAGGCGCAGCAGGTCCTGCAACGGGTACTTGACGTAGGCACCCTTGTCAGGCTTGGCGCCCTGGGGAATCAGCCACAGCCGTTGCAGGCCCATGACATGGTCGATACGCAGGCCGCCGGCGTGGGCGAAGTTGGCGCGCAGCATCTCGATAAAGGCCCGGTAGCCATTGCGCCGCAGCCCCTCGGGAGAGAAACCGCAAATTCCCCAATCCTGACCGTGGCGATTGAGGATATCGGGCGGCGCGCCGACGGTCAGACCCGCGAGCAGCTCGTCCTGGCGGCTCCAGGCCTGGCTCCCGGCGCCATCGGCGCCCACGGCGAGATCGGCGATCAGGCCCACTGCCATACCGTTGCTGCGAGCGGCCAGTTGTGCTCGCTGCAGGCTGCGCTCGGTCAGCCATTGGCAGAAGACATGGAATTCGACAGCGTCGGAGCCTGCCTTGGCGAACGCCTCGATATCGGGACTGTGCGGGTTCTGCCAGGCAGCAGGCCAGTCTCGCCAATCCCCGCCCAGGCCTTCGGCCACGGCGTGGGCTTGCAGCACTTCGAAGCGGCAGTGGTGTTCGAGCGCTTCGCCGCCGGCTGCGCGGAAACTGTCGAAATCCACGCGCTGCGGGTGATCACCGCTGGCAAAGTCGTTGTACAGCGCCCGCAGCAGCTGCTCATGGGCGGCGGCGGCGTGAGGCCAGTCCACCAGAGGCAGGCGGTGCAGTGCGTCGAGGGTTTCTTGCAGACCGCAGGCTTCGATGGCCATGCGCACGGCACGCTCGCCGAGTACGGCCTCCGGGCTGGAATAAAGGCTGTTGAGCAGCAGGCGGCTTGAAGGCGAGTAGGGACTGTAGTGCTCCTGCCCGGCGCTGCTCAACGCGTGCAGCGGGCTGATGGCCAGGGCATCGGCACCGCGCTCGGCGGCGCTGCGCGCAAGCTGCTCCAGCGCCATGCAATCGCCGTAGCCGCCATCACCGGCACGGCGCAGGCTGTACAATTGGGCGCTCAGGCCCCAACAGCGCGGGGCGCCATGCTCTGCGCCGTCTGCCAGGCTGTAGCACTGCGCGGGGGCTATGGCGAGGGTGAAATGCTGCTCGTCGAAGCTGACCTGGTGGTAACCGACGGGCAGGTCGCCCGGCAAGCGGGCCTGATCGTCCAGCAGCACGTCGCGCTGAGTGCCGTCTTCAAGGATGACGTGACCTTGGCTCTGGGCATTGAAATAAGTGCGCAGGGCCAGCGGCTTACCGACCGTACACGTCAGCAGCGGCGGCAGATGATTGGCATCGTGTGCCTCTTCCAGTGCTTTGATGCTGTCGGCGATGGCCGCGTCATCCGCGGCGGGGTGATCCAGGCCTTCGAGGACCCGGCGCAAGACCGAATCCTCGACCTGTTGTGGACGGCCATTGGCGTCGATCCAGTCACGGGCGATGCCGGCCTTGGCAGCCAGGTAATGCAAGGGCTGTTGGTTCATGTAGCCTCCTGGCCTGGGGAAATCAGGCTGACCACGCAGCTGCGTGGTGCCAGTTCGGTGTCGCAATGGTCGATTTCGGCGCTGTCGAACAGCCAATGCGCTCGTGCTGGCAGGTCGACCGTTTGTGCCTGGTTGCCGAGGTTCAGGTCGATGCGCAAGATCTGCCCATCACCCAACCGCCAGCGCGCACTGAGAGCCTTTTCTCCAAGCACGTTCGCGCCCAGAGGACGGGTACCGGGCAACGCCGGAATCACATGCGCCCGGCGCAGCGCCAGTAGCTGGCGATAGAGCGTCTGCCAGGCATGGCTCGACTCGTCGTCGACGTCGGGATGCGAGGCCTCGAAGGTCGAGGCGGCATTGGGATCAGGAATGCGTTCGCGTTGCTCGGCTTCGGCAAACGCGCCGAAGCTTGCGAACTCGCCGCGACGGCCTTCGCGCACGGCGTCGGCCAGTTCGTCATGGAAATCGGTGAAGAACAGAAAGGGTTGACGGCTGCCGCGCTCGTCACCCATGAACAGCAGCGGGATCATTGGAGACAGCAGCAGCAGCGTTGTCGCGGCACGCAGCGCTTCTGGCGGACACAGCCTGGTCAGGCGTTCGCCAAAGGCGCGGTTGCCGATCTGGTCATGGTTCTGCAGGAACAGCACGAACGAGGCGGGCTCGAGATGCCCGCTGGGCTCGCCTCGTGGCTCGCCATGGCGGTTCTTCTGTCCCTGGAATACAAAGCCTTCGCCAAGACAGCGCGCCAGTTTCTCGATCGGCGCGTCCTTGTAGTCTTCGTAATAGCCTTCCACTTCCCCGGTGAGCAGCACGTGCAAGGCGTTATGGCCATCATCGTTCCATTGGGCATCGATGCCCTTTTCGAGCAAGTCAGCCTGGTTGTGCTCGTTTTCCAGCACCAGCCACACCTGGCGCCCAGGCGCTATGGCCTTGCGCACCCGCTGGGCCAGCTCGACCAGAAAGTCGGGGTCGTTGATCGCATGCACCGCATCGAGGCGCAAGCCATCGAAGCGGTAGTCGCAGATCCACATCAGTGCATTCTGGATGAAGTACTCGCGCACTTCGGGCCGGCGAAAATCGATGGCTGCGCCCCAGGGAGTCTGCCGGTCTTCGCGGAAGAAGGGGCTTGCATAGGCATGCAGGAAGTTGCCGTCGGGGCCGAAGTGGTTGTAGACCACGTCGAGCATGACCATCAGGCCCTGCCCATGGGCCTGGTCAATGAGCGAGCAAAGGTCGTGGGCGCTGCCGTAATTGTGTTGAGGGGCATAGGGCAGGACACCGTCATAGCCCCAGTTTCGCTCTCCCGGAAAGGCGTTGACGGGCATCAGCTCGATGGCGCTGACGCCAATATCGGCCAGCTGCGGCAGCCTTGCAGCTACCCCTTTGTAGCCACCCAGCACGCCGACATGCAGCTCCTGGATGACTGCCTCGTGCCAGGGGCGGCCGTGCCATTCATGTTTCCACTGATAACCGGCCAGATCGATTACCTCACTCGGGCCGTGGACGCCTTCAGGCTGGAAGCGGGATGCCGGGTCGGCAACCTCCAGGTCATCATCGATCACGAAGTGGTAGCGATCACCGGCCTGGCACGGGGCGACGCCCCCGTACCAGCCGTCCGTCTCAGGCAGCAGTTCGATCGCTGCCTGTCCTGCAATCTTCAACGTCACGCTGCGCGCATCCGGCGCCCAGAGGGCGAAGCGCGCCGACGTGGCGTCAATCATCTGTACGCCATGCTGGAGCATCGTCGGCACCTCTGATCAGTAACGCGCGTATTGGGCCTGTTGCACCAGTTCTTCGTACAGTCGGGCGTAGGGTTCCACCGCCTGGCACCAGTTGAAGGGCTGCGTCATCGCCAGGCAGCGCATGGCGTTGAGCAGGTCTTTTTTCTCATGCACGTAGAACGCGCGGCTCAGGGCTTCGCGGTAGCTGTCGACGGTGGACTCATTGAACAGGAAGCCCGTCACGCCATTCTCGATGGTGTCCGCCAGCCCTCCGGTGTTACGCGCCACGGGTAACGAACCGAAGCGCTGCGCGTACATCTGGCTGAGGCCGCAGGGCTCGTAGCGAGAGGGCATGAGCAGGAAGTCGCTGCCTGCGAACATGCGCCGGGCGTCGGTTTCGTTGAAGCCGATGCGCACGCCGATCTTGCCGGGATGACGCAGGGCCAGCTCGCGCATGGCCTGCTCTTCTTCCGGCTCGCCACGGCCGATGATTGCGATCTGTCCGCCCTGGCTGACGATGTAGTCGGCCACGCCCAGGGTCAGGTCGAGGCCCTTCTGATAGACCAGTCGTGAAACCACTGCAAACAGGGGGCCAGTGGAGGGTTCGAGCTCGAACAGGTCACGCACCTGCTGGGCGTTGCGCGCCTTGCCTTCCCAGTCGTTGATGCTGAAATTGTGGACCAGATGCTTGTCGGTGGAGGAGTCCCAGCTCTCGTCGATGCCGTTGGGAATGCCACTGAGCAGGCCCTGCTGCGCCTTGCTGCCAAGGAAGCCGTCCAGCCCGCAGCCGAAGTCAGGAGTGGTGATCTCCTGGGCATAGGTCGCGCTCACCGTGGTGATGTGGCTCGAATAGGCCAGGCCGGCCTTGAGATAGGAGAGCTTGCCGTAGAACTCCATGCCTTCCTGCTGCAGGGCATGGGCAGGGATCGCCAGCTCCGGGCAGCTGCCACGGCTGTAGACGCCCTGGTAGGCCAGGTTGTGGATGGTGAAGAGAGTCGGGGTGCTCAGGCCGCGCCAGTGCATGTAGGCCGGGGCCAGGCCGGCTGGCCAGTCATGGGCGTGCACCAGTTCCGGGGTCCAGTGAACCATGCCTTCGCCAGCGGCGATTTCAGCGGCGGCCAGGCCCAGGCGGGCGAAGCGGATATGGTTGTCGGGCCAGTCGCGTCCATTGTTGGCGCCATAGGGAGTGCCCTCGCGCTGGTACAGCTCGGGGCAGATCAAGACATAGATGACCAGGCCATCGGTAAGGTCCATGCGGCCGATCTTGCAAGCCGGGAGGGCGGCGTGGCCAGGCAGTTCACCGACGATATGAATCGGGTTGTCGCTGTCCAGTACCTGCGGATACCCGGGGATGAGGACACGGACATCGTGCAGCTGGCGCATGGCCTTGGGCAAGGCGGAGGAAACGTCGCCCAGGCCGCCGGTCTTGACCAGATCGGCGATTTCGGAAGTGACGAACAGCACTTTACGCTTTTGAGTACCGGGTCGGCGCTGGGCGCCAGGTGCCTTGCCTGTCGTTGCGAAGTCCGGCACATGCGGCTCGCGGGTATCCGGATTGAAAATTTCTACATGAGGTTCGACAGCGGCACTGATCATACTTCTCTCTCCGTCCCTATTGTGCGGGTGCTCGCACGCTTGCATTACATCGTGTTGGTTTTCTCTCTGATGAATTGCGTATTGCACACACCCCGTGACTTCGCACGCAGCTACTTCGCGATCCGGCCCGAGGGTCGACAGCATGCTTGCTAAGGGGTGGGTGGGCCTGGCCAGGAAGTCCTGTCGCGTGGCCTACTTCTCTGCTGACCTGCCGCGCCGCCGGAAAGTTTCGACTGTTTTCAGTCGGTTGCCTCGAGCGGGTAGGAAAGGTCGAATCTGAGTGTAGGAGAGAAAGTGATAAAAATGTGACCCGCTGGTCACTTTAGCGATGAGGAAGGGGAACTTTTGGTTAGGAGGGGTGGGGAATGAGCTATATGCAGGATGCCGTGGTGGGCAGGCTGCCGCTCCTGCAGGGGCCTGCAGGAGGGCTATGAGGAAATCAGAGGCTGACGGACTTTCCGTCGCCGCGCGCTTGTTCGAGCATGAGGCTCAGTCGGGCGACTTTGGCTTGCAGCTGGTCGCGCTCTTCTTTGAGCTGACGCAACTCATCGCGGCGTACCGAGACATAAAGGGTCTGGACGGGGGTAGCTCGCATAAGGGTTCCCATTTGCACACCTCGCAATTGGTTTGTGACATTACAAGCGTAGACCGCTCGGACGGCCGCGATTCTGAATTCTTTTTAAAGACATGGGAACTTTTTTGTTTATGGCGGTCGCGCCGTTCGTCGCTGAACCATGTGCTAGGGTGCTGGACTAACCTCAAAACCAGAAGCTGAAACCGGAAGCTGAAACAAGAGTCGCGTTGTCATCCATTTCGAAGGGGAGCATTGGCTCATGCAATTGGGAATCGTCGGACTGGGCCGCATGGGCGGCAATATCGCAAGACGGCTGATGCGCGCCGGCCACAAGACCGTTGTCCACGACCGCAATCATGACGCGGTCACGACCCTGGCCCGCGAGGGCGCGGTCGGCGCCCACGACCTGGGCGCGCTGGTACAAAAGCTCGAAGCGCCACGCGCCGTGTGGGTCATGCTGCCGGCCGGCGAGCCGACCGAGCAGACCATCGCGCAACTGGCTGACCTGCTCGCCCCAGGCGATGTGATCATCGATGGCGGCAATACCTTCTACAAGGACGATGTCCGCCGCGCCGCGACGCTGGCCCAGCGCAACCTGCACTATATGGATGTCGGGACTTCCGGTGGGGTCTGGGGCCTGGACCGCGGCTATTGCATGATGATCGGCGGCGAGCCTGAAGTATTCCAGCGCCTGGAGCCAATATTCGCCGCCCTCGCACCCGGCGTCGGCGACATTCCCCGTACTCGTGGTCGCAGTGGCGCACCAGAACGCGCAGAACAGGGCTATATCCATGCCGGTCCGCCAGGCGCGGGGCATTACGTGAAAATGGTCCATAACGGCATCGAATACGGCCTGATGCAGGCCTATGCCGAAGGCTTCGACCTGTTGCGCAGCAAGGGTGGTGACGCCTTGGCGCCCGAACAGCGCTTCGACCTCGACCTGGGAGAAATCGCCGAAGTGTGGCGGCGCGGCAGCGTGGTCACGTCCTGGTTGCTTGACCTGACCGCCGATGCCCTGGTGGCCGATCCTCAGCTTGCGCAGTTCAGCGGCTCGGTGTCCGACAGCGGCGAAGGGCGCTGGACCATCGACGCGGCCGTGGAGCAGGCGGTACCGGTACCGGTGCTTTCCAGTGCCCTGTTCGCGCGCTTCCGTTCGCGTCAGCAGGAAGGCACCTACGGTGACAAGCTGCTGTCGGCCATGCGCCTTGGGTTCGGTGGCCACGTCGAGAAGCGCGAATGAAGAAGACCACTATCGATGCAGCCCCGCCCTGCACGCTATTTCTCTTTGGCGCCAATGGCGACCTGGTCAAGCGCCTGTTGATGCCGGCGCTTTACAACCTCAGCCGCGACGGCTTGCTGGACAAGAACCTGCGTATCGTCGGCGTCGACCATAACCAGGCCACTGCTGGCCAGTTCGCCGAGCGTCTCGAGGCCTTCATGCGCGAGCGCGACGTAGGCGGCGAGGGCGCCAGCAAGTGCTTCGACGATCAGCTCTGGGGGAGCATCGCGACAGGGCTGGACTACCTCACTGGAGACTTCCTCGACCCCGCGACCTACGAAGGCATCGGCCAGTACATCGAAAAGTCGGCCACTCGCAACGCGGTGTTCTACCTAGCCACCTCGCCCCGGTTCTTCCCCGAAGTCGTGCAGCGTCTGGGCGCGGCCGGCCTGCTGAATGAGGCCGAGGGCCATTTTCGCCGTGTGGTGATCGAAAAGCCCTTCGGCACCGACCTTGCCAGTGCCGAGGCGCTCAATGCCTGCCTGCTCAAGGTCATGCAAGAACGCCAGATCTACCGCATCGACCATTACCTGGGCAAGGAAACGGTACAGAACATCCTGGTCAGCCGCTTCTCCAACGGGTTGTTCGAGTCTTTCTGGAACAACCACTACATCGACCATGTTCAGATTACCGCTGCCGAGACGGTTGGGGTCGAGGGGCGGGGCGCTTTCTACGACAGCACGGGCGCCCTGCGTGACATGGTACCCAACCACCTGTTCCAGCTGCTGGCCATGGTGGCGATGGAGCCGCCCGCAGCATTCGCGGCCGACGCCGTGCGCAGCGAGAAGGCCAAGGTGATCGGTGCTATCCGGCCGCTGTCGCGAAACACGGCGCTGAAGAATTCCGTGCGTGGCCAGTACGTGGCCGGTACTCAAGGCTCCAGGGAGGTGCCGGGCTACCGGGAGGAACCCAAGGTCGACCCCCAGAGCCAGACCGAAACCTACGTCGCGCTCAAGGTGATGATCGACAACTGGCGCTGGGTCGGCGTGCCGTTCTATCTGCGCACCGGCAAGCGCATGAGCGTTCGCGACACCGAGATCGCCATCTGCTTCAAGCCGGCGCCCTATGCGCAGTTTCGCGATTCCGACGCCGAGCGGCCCAAGCCCAACTACCTGAAGATCCAGATCCAGCCCAACGAAGGCATGTGGTTCGACCTGCAGGCCAAGCGGCCAGGGCCCGACCTGGTGATGGAGAATGTCCAGCTCGGCTTTGCCTACAAGGACTTCTTCGAGATGACGCCGTCCACCGGGTACGAGACGTTGATCTACGACTGCCTGACCGGAGACCAGACGCTGTTCCAGCGCGCCGATAACATCGAGAACGGCTGGCGTGCGGTGCAGCCGTTCCTTGATGCCTGGGCCGCAGACGGCGAAGTGCATGGCTACCCAGCCGGCGAGGATGGCCCGGCCGCCGGCAATGACCTGTTGGCCCGGGACAAGCGCGAGTGGCATCCGCTCGGCTGAACGACAAGGAGAAGACATGCCCGCGTTGATCGAAGACTATGCCCTGTTGGGCAACTGCCGCAGCGCTGCGCTGGTCAGCCTGGATGGGTCGCTGGATTGGCTTTGCCTGCCCCGTTTCGACGCCCCGGCAGTGTTCGCATCCCTGCTGGGCAATGAAGAGAACGGCCGCTGGCGCCTCGCACCAAGCGATCCGCTGGAGCACGTACAGCGCGAGTATCTGGATGACAGTCTGGTGCTGCGTACCACCTACGTCACAGCCCAGGGCCGCGCGCAGGTCACCGACTGGATGCCGCTGGACGAAGCCAATGCGGTCGTGCGCGTGGTCGAAGGACTGACGGGCGAAACATGTTTCGAGATGGACCTGGTCATGCGCTTCGATTACGGGCGCAGCGTGCCTTGGGTCGAAAAGCACGATCCATTGACCCTCACCGCCGTCGCCGGCCCCGATCGGCTCATCCTGCGCAGTAGCGTCGCGACTCACGCCCAGGACCACCACACGGTCAGCCGCTTTCGCGTGGCGGCGGGGGAGCGCCAGGTGTTCGTGCTGCTTCACCAGGCCTCGCACTTGACCCAACTGCCGGAGCTGGACGCCGAGCAGGCCTTGCAGCATACCCTGGAGCAGTGGCAGGCCTTCGCCTCCCGCTGCCCTGACGTCGGAGACTGGACGCCGCAGGTAAAGCGCTCCCTGATCACCCTCAAGGCCATGACCTACGCACCCACCGGCGGTATTGTCGCGGCGGTCACCACCTCGCTGCCCGAGCACCTGGGCGGCGAGCGCAACTGGGACTATCGCTACTGCTGGCTGCGTGACGCGACCATGACCCTGCTCGCGTTCATGAACCTGGGCTACTTCGAAGAGGCCGCCGCCTGGCGTGAATGGCTGATGCGGTCGGTGGCGGGAAATCCTGAGCAGATGCAGATCATGTATGGCCTGGCGGGCGAGCGGCAGCTCCCGGAACGCACGCTGCCGTGGCTTGCCGGCTATGAAGGCTCGCAGCCGGTACGTGTCGGCAATGCCGCGGCGCAGCAGCACCAGCTCGACATCTATGGTGAGGTGGCCGATGCCATGAGCCAGGCGATCCGCTGCGGCTTGCCGCGCCTTCCCCGCAGCGCGGCGCTGGCGCGGTTGATCATGCCGTACCTGGAGCGCATCTGGCGCGAGCCGGATGAAGGCATCTGGGAGGTGCGCGGTGGATGCCAGCACTTCGTGCACTCCAAGGTCATGGCCTGGGTGGCTTTCGACCGTGCTGCGGGTCTCGCCGATGGCACGCAGGAGGACCGCGAGCGCGGCCGGCATTACCGTGAGGTGGCTGCGCAGATCCACCGTGAGGTCTGCGAAAAGGGCCTTGACCCGGGGGGCACGCATTTCGTCCAGGCCTACGGATCCCTCGAGATGGATGCCAGTCTGTTGCAGATTGCCCTGACCGGTTTCCTGCCTGCGGACGACCCGCGTTTTCTGCGTACATTGGAGCAGATCGAAAAGCGCCTGCTGCGCCACGGCCTGCTGCTGCGCTACGACACCGACAGCGGCTGCGATGGCCTGGAGCCGGGGGAGGGCACCTTCCTGGTATGTTCGTTCTGGCTGGCGGATGTCTATGTGCTGCTGGGCCGTCAGGATGACGCCCGGGCGCTGTATGAGCGCCTGACCGGGCTGTGCAACGACGTCGGCCTCCTGGCGGAACAATACGAGCCGGTGAACGGGCGCATGCTGGGTAATTTCCCCCAGGCATTCAGTCATATCGGCATCATCAATACAGCGTTGAACCTGCATCGGGCGCAGTGTCCGGCGCGGGACAGGGCGCAAAGCGGCTGAGTCCGGTTTTGGCAAATGTGCAGCAAGGAGGGTGCGCTGAGGGTGCGCTATAGTCCGGCCCAGTGACCCATTTCCCCGCAGGAGTGCCGCCGTGACCGAATACAGCGCGTTCAAGGTAGAACTGACCCAGAACATTGCCCACGTCCAGATCGATCGTCCCGAAAAGCTCAATGCCATGAACGCGGCTTTCTGGGAGGAAATAGGCGCGATCTTCCATTGGATCGACGACACCGATGCCGTGCGGGTAGTGGTCTTGAGTGGTGCAGGTCAGCATTTTTCCGCAGGCATCGACCTGGCGCTGCTGGCCTCGCTGGCCAGCCAGCTGGAACAGGACGTGGGCCGCAGCGCCCGCTCATTGCGGCGTACAATCCTGCGCCTGCAGTCGTGCATCAATGCCGTCGACAACTGCCGCAAGCCGGTGCTGGCAGCGATCCAGGGCTATTGCATCGGCGGCGCTATCGATCTGGTTTCGGCCTGCGACATGCGCTACTGCAGCAGCAACGCGCAATTTTCCATCAAGGAGATCGACATGGGCATGGCTGCGGATATCGGTACCCTGCAGCGGCTGCCGCGAATCATTGGCGATGGCATCCTGCGGGAGCTGGCCTACACCGGCCGCACGGTCCATGCTTCCGAAGCCCAGGCCATCGGCCTGGTCAACCGCGTCTACGACGACCAGGCCTCGCTGCTTGATGGAGTCTTTGCCATCGCGGCCGAAATTGCGACAAAATCGCCAATTGCCGTGGCCGGCACCAAGCAGATGCTCGGCTACATGCGCGACCACACTGTGGACGATGGCCTGGAATACATCGCCACCTGGAATGCCGCCATGCTGCAGTCCGAAGATCTGCGCGTCGCCATGGCGGCGCACATGAGCAAACAGAAACCCGAGTTCGCCGACTGACCTGCAGCGGCGGGCGCGCCAAGGACCCCGATCATGTCAGCACGCTGGAGCACCGCAGTACTCGACCCGCAGCTCACTGGAGGCTGGGCCGTGGCCCGTAGCCCCGAAGGGTTCCTGGCGGATGACAATGGCGCGCTGTTCCCCCGCGACTGGCTAAAGCGCCAGGACCTGGACGTGCTGTGCGAACACGGCATCGGCCACTACGACGGCGAACCTGTGTTCCTGCTCGAGCTGCGCGCGCCCGGGTCGGTGCCCGGCTGCAGTTGGCGCGGCCTGCGCTCGTTCATGCTCGAAGGCGATTTCGATACCTACAAGATACTCGGCTACGCGGCGCAGATCGGTACCTGGGCCCGCGAGCACCGGTTCTGTGGCAGTTGCGGCCAGGCCATGAGCCAGATCCGTTGGGAGCGGGCGATGTACTGCGCGGCGTGCGAGCTGCGCAGCTACCCGCGGATCTCGCCGAGCATGATCGTGCTGGTGACCCGTGGCGACGAGATCCTGCTGGCGCGCTCGCCGCGATTCGTGGCAGGGGTGTACAGCACCCTGGCCGGTTTCGCCGAACCGGGCGAATCGGCCGAGGACTGCCTGGTGCGCGAAGTACGCGAGGAGGTGGCGGTCGAAGTCAGCAATATCCAGTATGTCGGCAGCCAATGCTGGCCGTTCCCGCATTCGATGATGCTGGGTTTTCACGCCGAATACGCGGGCGGGGAGATCGTCATGCAGCCGGACGAGATCGAGGATGCGCGGTGGTTCAACGTGCACGCCCTGCCACCGCTGCCGGCCGGGCGCTCGATCGCACGCTACCTGATCGATCTGTATGTGGCGCGCCGGCTAGGCCTGGCCGAACCAGTGCTGCCACGCTAGGCGCACGGTCAGCGCCAGCACCACGGTAATGAACACAGGGCGGATGAACTTGCTGCCGCCGCTGATTGCCGTGCGCGCGCCAAGGTAGGCGCCCACCATCAAGGCCGAACCCATCGCCAGGCCGACCAGCCAGTCGACCTGGCCCGCGAAGATGAACACCGAAAGCGACGCGGCGTTGCTGACGAAGTTCATGCTGCGGGCCACGCCGCTGGCGCGAACCAGGTCGATGGGGTAGATCAGCAGGGTACTGACTGTCCAGAACGCGCCAGTGCCGGGGCCGGCTACGCCGTCGTAGAAGCCCAGGGTCAAGCCCTGCGGCAGCTGCCAGGTTTTCTTGATGGGCACATCGGCATCGAGCGGCGCCTTGGGCGTGCCGCCGAACAGCAAGTAGATGCCGCAGGCAAACACCACCACAGGGAGCATCTTGTTCAGCCACTCGGCGGGCAAGTAATGGGCGACCCCGGCACCGATGATTGCCCCGGCCAGCGTGCCAAACAGCGCTGGTCGCCACTGCGCAGGGTGGAACAGCTTGCGCCGGTAGTAGGCGAAGCCGGCCGTGGCCGAGCCGAACGTGGAGCTGAGCTTGTTGGTGCCCAGTACCAGGTGCGGCGGCATGCCCGCGGTCAGCAGGGCAGGCACGGTGAGCAGGCCGCCCCCGCCGGCGATGGCATCGATGAAACCGGCGGCAAAGGCGACGACGGCGAGGATCAGCAAGGTTAGCGGTTCAACACTGAGTTCGAATGGCATTGTCATTATCGCGGCAGGGCGCAGAAGGGCTGCGCCGAAGGGATGGCATGGTAAACGGCGGGGGCCCGGGTTGCCAGTCCGGCCCGGCTCAGGTTGTGCTGGTGGACTTGCGGACCTGTCTCGGCTTGCCGTTCACGCTGCTGCTCTTGCCTTTGGCACCGCTGCTCTTGCGCTTCTTCTTCCAGGGTGCCCCGCCTTTACCCGCAGGCGCCGGCCCGCTGATACGCAGCTGTAGCCCGGAACAGCGCTCCACCTGCTTGCTCATCCAGGCCGATTGCTTGGCGACGAACTCATCCAGGCTCATCTCGCCGCTCTGCACCATGTCCAGCGCCTGCTCCCAGATCGCCGTGGTGCCCGGATCGGCGATGGCACGAGGTACGGCGTCGATCAGGCTGAACGCGGCAGGGGTGGCGCACAGTGCCTTGCCTTGCTTGACCAGGTAACCACGGTCGATCAGGCCCTGGATGATGCCGGCGCGGGTAGCCTCGGTACCAATGCCGGTAGTGTCCTTGAGCTTCTGCTTGAGGCGCGGGTCGTCCACCAGCTTGGCGACATTCTTCATGGCCTTGATCAGGTCGCCTTCGGTAAAGGGCTTGGGCGGCTGGGTCCAGAGATCCTTCAACTGCTGGGCAAGCACCGCGCAATCCTGGCCCTCGCGCAGCGCTGGCAGCACCTGGGCGGGCGGGGGTTCGCGGCCCTTGCCTGGGGTAAGCGCCTCGGGCAGGGCGCGGCGCCAGCCCGGCTCGACGATCGCCTTGCCGACAGCGCGCAGGGCATGTCCTGCACAGACGAAGTCGGCTTGGGTGCGGTCGTATTCGTGATTGGGCAGGAACTGCGCCAGGTAACGGGCGCGGATCAGTGTGTAGACCGATTTGTATTTGGGCGGCAGACGCGAGGGGTCGCTGGCGGCTGCGGTGGGAATGATCCCGTGGTGGGCGGTGACCTTGGAATCGTTCCAGGCCCGCGAGCGGCGTTGCGGTTCAAGGTACGGCTGCAGAGGCGCAAGGCTGGTATCGGCGCGCTGCAGGGCGTCCAGGATGCCCGGCGCCTCACTGTGCTGGCTCAGGGGCAGGAAGCCGCAGTCACTGCGCGGATAGGTGATCAGCTTGTGGGTTTCGTACAGCGCCTGGGCAATGTCGAGGGTCTCCTGAGCGCCAAGGCCGAATTTCTTGGAGCACAGCTCCTGCAGGGTGCCGAGGTCGAAGGGCAGCGGCGCGGCTTCACGCACGCGCTCGGTGGCCACCTTCACCGCCCGCGCCGTGCCAGCGGCGCCAATGTCGGCGGCGGCCTGCTGGGCCAGGCCGTGGTTCAGGCAGCGGCCCTGGTCGTCACAGGCATCCTCGGGTGCGCGCCACTGGGCGTTGAATGCGGTGCCGGCGTGCTCCAGCTTCACATCGATGCTCCAGAAGGGCACCGGCACGAAGTCGGCGATGCTGCGGTCACGGTCGACCACCAGTCGCAGGGTCGGCGTCTGTACCCGGCCCACCGGCAACACGCCTTGATAACCTGACTTCTGGCCGAGCAGTGTAAAGAGTCGGCTCATGTTCATGCCGATCAACCAGTCGGCTCGCGAGCGGCCCAGCGCCGAGTGGTAGAGGCTGAACGTCTCCTGCCCGGGAAGCAGCTTGCCCAGGGCCTTGCGGATGGACGCGTCGTCCAGTGCCGACAGCCACAGTCGCTGGATGGGCCCCCGGAAGCGACAGTGCTCGACCAGCTCGCGGGCGATCATTTCGCCTTCGCGGTCGGCATCGGTGGCGATCACTAGCTCGCTTGCCTCGCCAAGCAGGCGCTTGACCGCCTTGAACTGACTGGCTGTCTTGGGCTTGACCAGCATTTTCCATTTGACCGGGATGATCGGCAGGTCGGCCAGGACCCATCGCTTGTAGCGCTCGTCATAGCTATCGGGCGGAGCGGTTTCAAGCAGGTGGCCGATACACCAGGTGACACACACACCGGTGCCTTGCCAACAGCCGTCGGCTTTACGGGTCGCGCCCAGGACCTTGGCGATGTCTTTGGCTTGGGAGGGTTTTTCGCAGAGAAAGAGGCGCATGGCCGGGCTACGCTTCGTCAGCAGGGATGGCCGACAGGATGCGCAAAACAACGAGGGGAGGCAAGGAAAAATCTGTATGGATGTACAGTTTCGCAGGATATGGCATCAGGGCCGCCGCGCGGCCCCAGCCATCATTCGATCACACGGTCTCGCAGGAATCACGCACCATGTCTACATGCGGAATGCCAGCCTCGAGGAACTCCTCGCTGACCACCTTGAAACCCAGGCGCTCGTAGAAAGCCGTCGCCTGTACCTGGGCCGACAGCATCTGCTGCTTGAGGTTGCGCTTCTGCGCCTCTTCGATCACAGCCTGCATCAGCGCATCGCCGACCTTCAGGCCGCGCCAGTCCTTGAGTACGGACACCCTTCCAATCTGTCCGTCAAGCAGCAGCCGCGCGGTACCCACCGGGTAGTCGCCCTCAAGTGCCAGGAAATGCAGGGCGCCCTGGTCATCCGAGTCCCATTCGAGCTCGGGCGGTACGCTCTGTTCTGCGATGAACACCGCCTCGCGGATACGGCGGATATGAGCGTTGTCTTTCTGCCAGTCAGCGAGGCGAACCCGGATCTTATTCATTGGCGAATCCCAAACTTCCTTGTTTGATCAATTGGCAGACCAAGGTCAGCCCTTCTTCGTTCTGCAGCCAGTCGGCGAGGTTTTCGACGTGCAGGGCGTCGGCGGCGCAGATCAGCTTCAGCAGCTCGCGCAGGTCGCCCGAGACCAGGCGGCTCTGGCCGCTGGCGAACAATAGCAGGTTGTCGTCCACTTCCGACCAGGCCAGGCGTGCGCTTGGGTTGCGGACCAGGATCGCGCCCTGTTCGAGGCTGTCGGTCAGCTCCGCTTCGCTGAGCTCCTCGCCATTGACCAGTTCTGGATAGCGCGGCTCGGTCATGAACTGGCCGAACCAGGTGAGCAGCAGGCGCTCGTCGCTCATGTGCTCGGTGAGCAGGCCCTTGAGGCGGTCCAGGGCGTCGTGCTGGATCTGGTGCGGGTCGCTGACAGGCTGGGCATTGGCGTCGCTGTAGCGCTCTTCGTCCGGCAGGAACTGGCTCAGGAAGTCGGTGAAGTGGGTCAGCACTTCGGCCGCGCTTGGCGCGCGGAAGCCGACCGAGTAGGTCAGGCAGTCGTCTTCGGCAACGCCGTAGTGAGCCAGGCGCGGCGGCAGGTAGAGCATGTCGCCGGGCTCCAGAGTCCATTCGCCGCTCTGCTCGAAGTCGGCCAGGATACGCAGGTCGGCATGCTCGATCAGCGGGCTGTCGCTGTCGCACATCTGGCCGATCTTCCAGTTGCGCTTGCCCTGGCCCTGCAGCAGGAACACGTCGTAGTTGTCGAAGTGCGGACCGACGCTGCCACCTGGGGCGGCATAGCTGATCATCACGTCGTCGATGCGCCAGCTCGGCAGGAAGCGGAAGGACTCCAGCAGCTCGGCGACTTCCGGCACGAACTGGTCCACCGCCTGCACCAGCAGGGTCCAGTCACGCTCCGGCAGGCTGGCGAACGTGTCTTCAGCGAAGGGGCCGCGGCGCATCTCCCACGGGCGCTCGCCGTGTTCGATCACCAGCCGCGCTTCGACTTCTTCTTCCAGGGCCAGGCCGGCCAGCTCATCGGCGTCGATCGGGCTCTCGAAATCCGGGAAGGCCTGGCGTACCAGCAAGGGTTTCTTCTGCCAGTAGTCGCGCAGGAACTCGCGCGCTGTGAGGCCGCCCAACAGCTGCAGTGGAGTATCAGAATTCATGTGTAACCTATTGAAAATAAGTAATTTTATGGCAGGAATAAAAACGCCCGGCTCAGCCGGGCGTTTTACGCAGGGCGCAGGTCAGATGCGTTTGGCCTGGGCAACCGCGTTACCGATGTAGGACGCAGGGGTGAGCTGCTTGAGCTCGGCCTTGGCTTCGGCCGGCATGTCCAGTCCATCGATGAAGGTCAGCAGCGCTTGCGGGCTGATGCCTTTGCCACGGGTCAGCTCCTTGAGCTTCTCGTAGGGGTTCTCGATGTTGTAGCGGCGCATCACGGTCTGGATCGGCTCGGCCAGGACTTCCCAGCAGGCGTCCAGGTCGGCGGCGATGCGCTGGGTGTTGATCTCCAGCTTGCCGATGCCCTTGAGGCTGGCTTCATAGGCAATGACGCTATGGGCAAAGCCCACGCCAAGGTTGCGCAGCACGGTGGAGTCGGTCAGGTCACGCTGCCAGCGCGAGATCGGCAGCTTGCTGGCCAGGTGCTGGAACAGGGCGTTGGCGATACCCAGGTTGCCTTCGGAGTTCTCGAAGTCGATCGGGTTGACCTTGTGCGGCATGGTCGAGGAGCCGATTTCGCCCGCAACGGTCTTCTGCTTGAAGTAGCCCAGGGAGATGTAGCCCCACACATCACGGTCGAAGTCGATCAGGATGGTATTGAAGCGGGCGATCGCGTCGAACAGCTCGGCGATGTAGTCGTGCGGCTCGATCTGGGTGGTGTACGGGTTGAACTCCAGGCCCAGCTCGTCTTCGATGAAGGCGCGTGCGTTGGCTTCCCAGTCGATCTGCGGGTAGGCCGAGAGGTGGGCGTTGTAGTTGCCCACCGCGCCGTTGATCTTGCCCAGCAGCGGCACGGCAGCCACCTGGGCGATCTGGCGCTCCAGGCGGTAGACGACGTTGGCCAGTTCCTTGCCCAGGGTCGTCGGCGAGGCCGGCTGACCGTGGGTGCGCGACAGCATCGGCACTTCGGCATGCAGGTGAGCCAGGGCACGGATGGATTCGGCGATCTGGCGCATCAGCGGCAGCAGCACGTCGTCACGGCCTGCGCGCAGCATCAGGGCATGGGACAGGTTGTTGATGTCCTCGCTGGTGCAGGCGAAGTGGATGAACTCGCTGACGTTGTCCAGCTCCGGCAGCTTGGCCGCTTGCTCCTTGAGCAGGTACTCGATTGCCTTGACGTCGTGGTTGGTGGTGCGCTCGATTTCCTTGACGCGCTCGGCGTGTTCAAGCTTGAAATCGCTGGCCAGTTCGTTCAATGCGGCATTGGCCTGGGCGCTGAAGGCCGGCACTTCGCCGATTTGCGGGTGAGCGGCCAGGCGCTGGAGCCAGCGCACCTCGACCAGGGCGCGGAAACGGATCAGGCCGTATTCGCTGAAGATAGGGCGCAAGGCCTGGGTTTTGCCGGCGTAACGGCCGTCTACAGGGGAAACCGCAGTGAGCGAGGAAAGCTGCATGGGGTGTTCTCGGACAGTCAGGCTTTTGGAGGGCGCATATCATACATGAAAAATGCGCCGCAGGCGGGTGGGTGATCAATGGTCCGGGGGCGCGGTGGCCCAGGACATTCAGCCACGCATCATCGGATACAGCTCCTTGAGCAGCTTGCGCCGGCTGAACACCAGCTGCCAGCGGTGTCCGCCCAGCTGGCGCCAGAGACGCGCGGCACGGATGCCGGCCAGCAGCAGGGCGCGGATCCTCGAAGCGTTGTTTGGCTGCTGCAGGTGGCGCATGTCGCCATGCACCTGGATGCGCTGGCGCAGGGTGCTCAGGGTGTCCTGATACAAGGCGCCGCTCGAGGCGATGACGTTTTCGTGCACGAGGCCGAAATGGTCCGCCTGGGACTGGATCTGCGGCAGGCGATTGCCAATGGTCTCGAGCAGGTCGTTGCGCTTGGCGAGTTGACGCTCGAGGCCCAGCATCGACAGGGCATAGCGCAGCGGTTCGCGCTGCAGGCTGCCGGGGTCGCGCTCCAGCGCGCTGGCCAGTGCGCGGTAGCCATCATGCAGGTTGAGGTCATCGCCGCCAAACACCTCAAGGGTGTTGTGCGGGTCACGCACCAGCAGGCTGCCCAGCAGGCAGCCAAGGTTGGCTTCGCTGGCCTGGCCCGTGCGGGCAATGCGGTCGACCAGTACAGCGGCCTGGAAAACGCCACCGAGGGCGATCAGTTGCTCCTGGATATCGCTCATCAGCGGGCGCTCCAGGGTTCGGCGCGCTCGATCACGCCGCCACCAAGACAGACTTCACCGTCATAGAACACCACCGACTGGCCAGGAGTGACGGCGCGCTGGGGCTCGTCGAACACGGCGCGGTAACCGCCGGCCGTGCGCTCCAGGGTGCAGGCCTGGTCGCCCTGGCGATAGCGCACCTTGGCCGTCAGGCGGCGTGGTGCCGACACATCGACCGGATTGACCCAGAAGATCTCAGAGGCGAGCAGGGCGCGGGCGAACAGCCAGGGGTGTTCATTGCCCTGTCCGACCACCAGCACATTGCGCGCCAGGTCTTTCTCGAGCACGTACCACGGCTCGTCGCCTGCGTCCTTCAGGCCGCCGATGCCCAGGCCCTGGCGCTGGCCAATGGTGTGGTACATCAGGCCGTGGTGGCGGCCGATGACCTCGCCTTCGGTGGTCTGGATTTCGCCCGGCTGGGCGGGGAGGTACTGCTTGAGGAAGTCACTGAAGCGGCGCTCACCGATGAAGCAGATGCCGGTGGAGTCCTTCTTCTTGGCCGTGGCCAGGCCGTGTTTTTCGGCAATGGCGCGCACTTCGGGTTTTTCCAGCTCGCCCACCGGGAACAGCGTGCGGGCGATCTCGGCGCCGCCAACCGCGTGCAGAAAGTAGCTCTGGTCCTTGTTCGGGTCCAGGCCCTTGAGCAGTTCGGTGCGCCCATCAACGTCGCGGCGGCGCACGTAATGGCCCGTGGCGATCAGGTCGGCGCCCAGCGACAGGGCGTAGTCGAGGAACGCCTTGAACTTGATCTCGCGGTTGCAGAGGATATCCGGGTTCGGCGTGCGTCCGGCCTTGTATTCTTCGAGGAAATGCTCGAACACGTGGTCCCAGTACTCGGCGGCGAAGTTGGCGGTGTGCAGCTTGATGCCGATGCGGTCGCACACGGCCTGGGCATCGGCCAGGTCTTCGCGGGCGGTACAGTATTCGGTGCCGTCGTCCTCTTCCCAGTTCTTCATGAACAGACCTTCCACCTGGTAACCCTGCTCGATGAGCAGAAGGGCGGAGACGGAGGAGTCCACGCCGCCGGACATGCCGACGATGACGCGGGTCTTGGCGGGATCAAAGGGTGCTGAGCTGGACATGGCTACCGGTGTGTATCTGGAAAAAAGACGTCGATTCTATCAGGCCCGCGCGGTCAAGGCGAAGTGCCCGTCAGTCGCGCAGCAGGTCCAGGCTGTGCAGAGGCCCGGCCAGGTAGTCGTCGATGCAGCGTGGCACCAGCTCGCTGCGCCAGCGCGCCGGGTCGGCCAGCAGTTCTTCGCGGGTCATCCACAGGGCGCGCGTGATATCGCTGTCCAGCGGACGGTCGATGTGGTGCCGCACAGGGCGGGCGGCGAAGCAGATGCGCTGGTAGGTCACGCCGTTGCTGGGCGCGGTGTAGAGATAGATGCCGACCAGGCCGGTCAGTTCGACCTCCCAGGCGGTTTCTTCCAGGGTTTCGCGCAGGGCGGCCTGGGACAGGCTTTCGTTGGGTTCGAGGTGGCCGGCGGGTTGGTTGAACACATGTTGGCCCGCCTTGAATTCCTCGACCAGCAGGTAGCGGCCCTGGTCCTCGACAATGGTTGCGACGGTGATGTGGGGGTGCCAGGTCATGCACTGATTCCTGTGTTGATCCAGAGGGTGGTCGTCCAGAAACACACAAGCCCCGGTGCGTGGCCGGGGCTTGCGGTATTACCGAGAAAGCCTTACAGCGCAGCGATCGCGCTGTTGAAGGTGTGGCTCGGGCGCATCACCTTGGCGGTCAGCTCGGCATTCGGGGCGTAGTAGCCGCCGATGTCGGCTGGCTTGCCTTGAACGGCGTTGAGCTCGGCAACGATGGTCGCCTCGTTCTCGGCCAGGGCTTTTGCCAGGGGTGCGAAGCGTGCCTGCAGGGCAGCGTCGTCAGCCTGGGCAGCCAGAGCCTGGGCCCAGTACAGGGTCAGGTAGAAGTGGCTGCCGCGGTTGTCGATACCGCCGACCTTGCGCGCCGGGGACTTGTTGGTGTCCAGGAACTGGCCAGTGGCCTGGTCCAGGGTCGCCGCCAGTACCTTGGCTTTCGGGTTGGCATAGGCGTCGCCCAGGTGCTCCAGGGAGGCGGCCAGGGCCAGGAACTCACCCAGCGAATCCCAGCGCAGGAAGTTCTCTTCGACCAGCTGCTGCACGTGCTTGGGCGCCGAACCACCTGCGCCGGTCTCGAACAGACCACCGCCGTTCATCAGCGGCACGATCGACAGCATCTTGGCGCTGGTGCCCAGTTCCATGATCGGGAACAGGTCGGTGAGGTAGTCACGCAGCACGTTGCCGGTCACCGAGATGGTGTCCTTGCCTTCGCGGATACGCGCCAGGGAGAACTTGATCGCCTCGACCGGCGCCAGCACGCGAATGTCCAGGCCGCTGGTGTCGTGATCCTTCAGGTACTTCTGGACCTTCTCGATCATCACGCCGTCGTGGGCGCGCGCCGGGTCCAGCCAGAACACCGCAGGGGTGTTGCTCAGGCGTGCACGATTGACGGCAAGCTTGACCCAGTCCTGGATCGGAGCGTCCTTGGTCTGGCACATGCGGAAGATATCGCCAGCCTCGACGTTCTGTTCCAGCAGCAGGTTGCCCTTGCTGTCGACCACGCGCACGACGCCGTCGGTCTTGATCTGGAAGGTCTTGTCGTGGGAGCCGTATTCTTCGGCTTTCTGGGCCATCAGGCCAACGTTCGGCACGCTGCCCATGGTGGTCGGGTCGAAGGCGCCATTGGCCTTGCAGTCCTCGATCACGGCCTGGTAGATGCCTGCGTAGCAGCGGTCAGGGATGACAGCCTTGGCGTCCTGCAGCTCGCCTGCGGCGTTCCACATCTTGCCCGAGTCGCGGATCATGGCCGGCATCGAGGCGTCGACGATAACGTCGCTTGGCACGTGCAGGTTGGTGATGCCCTTGTCGGAGTTGACCATGGCCAGGGCCGGGCGCGCGGCGTACAGCGCCTGCACGTCGGCTTCGATCTGGGCCTGCTGCTCGGCCGGCAGCGACTTGATGCGGGCGTACAGGTCGCCGATGCCGTTGTTGGCGTTGAAGCCGACTTCAGCCAGGGCAGCGCCGTGCTTGGCCAGCACGTCGTTGTAGAACTCTTCGACGATGACACCGAACATGATCGGGTCGGAAACCTTCATCATGGTGGCTTTCAGGTGGACCGACAGCAGTACGCCGCTGGCCTGGGCGTCCTTGATCTGCTCGGCGATGAAGCTGCGCAGCGCCTTGCGGCTGAGCACGGCGCAGTCGACGACCTCGGCGGCCTTGACGGCGGTCTTTTCCTTCAGGACGGTGATGGTGCCGTTCTTCTCGGCCAGCTCGATGCGCAGGCTGTCATCGGCGTCGATCAGCGCGGATTTCTCGCTGCCATAGAAGTCGCCCTGGCTCATGTGCGCCACGTGGGACTTGGAGTCGGCAGCCCAGGCGCCCATCTTGTGCGGGTGCTTGCGGGCGTAGTTCTTGACCGACAGGGGTGCGCGGCGGTCGGAGTTGCCTTCGCGCAGCACTGGGTTCACGGCGCTGCCCTTGATGCGGTCGTAGCGGGCGCGGGATTCTTTTTCGGCGTCGGTGGCCGGGGTGTCTGCATAGTCGGGGATGTTGTAGCCCTGGCCTTGCAGTTCCTTGATCACGGCCTTGAGCTGCGGTACCGAGGCGCTGATGTTCGGCAGCTTGATGATGTTCGCTTCAGGAGTGGTGGCCAGTTGGCCCAGTTCCGCCAGGTGATCGCCTACCTGCTTGTCGCTCCCCAGTTGCTCCGGGAATGCGGCGAGGATACGGCCAGCGAGGGAAATGTCGCGGGTTTCGACGGCGATGTCAGCCGAAGCGGTGAAGGCTTCGATGATCGGCAGCAGTGAATAGGTGGCGAGGGCCGGAGCTTCGTCAGTGAAGGTGTAGATGATCTTGGAACGGGTGGGCATATTCGGGTTAACTCTCTGATTTGCTGAGCGTGCTCGAAGTCTCGAGGTGCGCAGGGTAGGCGCTTCGCCCTGGCAGCGCCATGAGCGGAAGGTCGAGAGGCTGCGAGCGGTGATGGTGGATGCATCAGTCGAGCGTCATACGGCTGAACTGCGGTAACAGCCCAGTTTTTGCTGGCCGTCGAGGGTCATGACCCTGCGGTCAGCGCCGGAGTATAACAAACCCTCTGGCCTAATCAGCAAGGCCCGATGAGATCGGTTCACATATAAGACCAAAGACGTAGGGGCAATGTGGCGCGATGCCGCATGCCCGGACGTGCTTGCGCGTGGGTCGAAGCCGTCAGGTTGCACGTCGGTGGATGTGGTTTAGGCTCAGTGCATCACACGTTTGTCCAACCCAACAGGAAAGCGGAGTGCAGCATGGGATACCAGAAGATAAAGGTTCCGGCCGATGGCGCCCGGATCACAGTCAACGCAGACCATTCGCTCGACGTCCCCGACAATCCGATCATCCCGTACATAGAAGGTGATGGCATCGGCGTGGATGTCAGCCCGGTGATGATCAGGGTGGTCGACGCGGCCGTCCAGAAAGCCTACGCAGGCAAGCGCAAGATCGCCTGGATGGAGGTCTATGCCGGCGAGAAGGCCACCCAGGTCTACGACCAGGACACCTGGTTGCCCCAGGAGACCCTCGATGCGGTGCGCGAGTACGTGGTGTCGATCAAGGGCCCGCTGACCACGCCGGTGGGCGGCGGTATCCGCTCGCTGAACGTTGCCCTGCGCCAGCAGCTCGACCTTTATGTATGCCTGCGCCCGGTGGTGTGGTTCCAGGGCGTGCCAAGCCCGGTGAAAAAGCCTGGCGATGTCGACATGGTGATCTTCCGCGAGAACTCCGAGGACATCTATGCCGGGATCGAGTGGAAGGCGGGCTCGCCAGAGGCAGACAAGGTGATCAGATTCCTCAAGGAGGAAATGGGCGTCACCAAGATCCGCTTCGACCAGGATTGCGGCATCGGCGTCAAGCCCGTCTCGCGCGAGGGCACTCGGCGCCTGGTGCGCAAGGCGCTGCAGTACGTGGTCGACAACGACCGCGAGTCGCTGACCCTGGTGCACAAGGGCAACATCATGAAGTTCACCGAGGGAGCCTTCAAGGACTGGGGCTATGAGGTGGCCAGGGAGGAGTTCGGTGCCGAGCTGCTCGACGGCGGCCCCTGGATGAAGTTCAACAACCCCCGGACGGGCCGTGAAGTCGTGGTCAAGGATGCCATCGCCGACGCCATGCTCCAGCAGATCCTCCTGCGGCCGGCCGAGTATGACGTGATTGCGACCCTCAACCTCAATGGCGACTACCTGTCCGACGCCCTGGCAGCAGAAGTAGGTGGCATCGGCATCGCGCCGGGGGCGAACCTGTCGGACACCGTGGCCATGTTCGAGGCAACCCACGGCACCGCGCCCAAGTATGCCGGGCAGGACAAGGTCAACCCGGGTTCGGTGATTCTATCGGCTGAAATGATGCTGCGTCACATGGGCTGGACAGAGGCGGCGGATCTGATCATCAAGGGCACCAACGGTGCCATTGCGGCCAAGACCGTCACTTACGACTTCGAGCGCCTGATGGAGGGTGCAACCCTGGTCGGCAGTTCGGGCTTTGGCGATGCGCTGATCCAGCACATGTAACGCTCGCAAAACCGGCCAGTCGACAAGGCTGGCCGGTTTTTCCGTGCTCTGCAGAAGGCCGGGAAGTCAGGCTTTGACGGCCTGTTCCTCGGTGACGCTCTCGGCAACATAGGCAACGCTTCTGGCCGCGTCGACGATGTTGATTGCGTGCAAACCCTTGGGGCCCTGGATGATCTCGAAATTCACCACCTGACCGGCCTTCAACGTCTTGTAGCCTTCCATCTGGATCGCCGAATAATGGGCGAACAGATCTTCCGTCTTGCCCTCCTCATTGACGAAACCATAGCCCTTGGCATTGTTGAACCACTTGACTTTGCCGCTTGCCATCCTCATATCCCTCTGCAAAGGACTCCATCACTGGAGTATCATCCACTCCATCCGCATACGAACCTGCGAAAATATTTGGTTGACTGCGCGGATCTTTATCGACCACGGTGGGTTCTTATTGGTTGTAACACCGTTTAGCCGATAGTCAAGGTCAGGCGGCGGTCCGCACCGGCGTAGGCTCTCGCGGTCAACCCACAACCTTAACCTGTCGATATGATGAATTTCTTTCCATGCATGCACACAGCCAGATTCGACTAACATTCAATCAGGATCGCCCGCAATCGCATGAGGACGATGGTTCCGGCCTGGCGGTACAGGAGGCCAAACCAGCCCTGCAGGCGCCACCGATGTACAAGGTGGTTTTATTCAACGATGACTACACGCCGATGGATTTCGTCGTCGAAGTGCTCGAGATGTTCTTCAATCTGAACCGCGAGCTGGCGACCAAGATCATGCTGGCCGTCCATACCGAGGGACGGGCAGTTTGCGGATTGTTTACCCGGGACATCGCCGAAACCAAGGCCATGCAGGTCAACCAATACGCGAAGGAATGCCAGCATCCGCTACTCTGTGAAATCGAGAAGGACGGTTAATCGCCGACCACTGGGTATGAGGTGAAGCTATGTTAAACCGCGAGCTCGAAGTCACCCTCAATCTGGCCTTCAAGGAGGCCCGTTCGAAGCGTCATGAATTCATGACCGTCGAACACCTGTTGTTGGCACTCCTGGACAACGAAGCAGCCGCAACCGTTCTGCGCGCCTGTGGCGCCAACCTCGACAAGCTCAAGCATGACCTGCAAGAGTTTATCGACTCCACTACGCCGCTGATCCCCGTCCATGACGAGGATCGCGAGACCCAGCCAACCCTGGGGTTCCAGCGCGTGCTGCAGCGTGCCGTGTTCCATGTGCAGAGCTCTGGCAAGCGTGAAGTGACCGGCGCCAATGTGCTGGTGGCGATCTTCAGCGAACAGGAAAGTCAGGCCGTGTTCCTGCTCAAGCAGCAGAGCGTGGCGCGCATCGACGTGGTCAACTACATCGCTCACGGTATCTCCAAGGTGCCTGGCCACGGCGACCATTCCGAAAACGACCAGGAAATGCAGGACGAGGAGGGCGGCGAAAGCGCTTCATCGAGCAATCCGCTGGATGCCTACGCCAGCAACCTGAACGAGCTGGCGCGCCAGGGGCGCATCGACCCGCTGGTCGGGCGTGAGCTTGAGGTCGAGCGTGTCGCGCAGATCCTTGCCCGGCGCCGCAAGAACAACCCGCTGCTGGTCGGCGAAGCCGGCGTCGGCAAGACAGCCATCGCCGAAGGCCTGGCCAAGCGTATCGTGGACGGCCAGGTCCCTGACCTGCTCGCCCAGAGCGTGGTCTACTCCCTCGATCTTGGTGCGTTGCTGGCGGGCACCAAATACCGCGGCGACTTCGAGAAGCGCTTCAAGGCGCTGCTGGGCGAGCTGCGCAAGCGTCCCCAGGCGGTCCTGTTCATCGATGAGATTCATACCATCATCGGTGCCGGTGCGGCGTCTGGTGGGGTGATGGATGCTTCCAACCTGCTCAAGCCGCTGCTGTCTTCGGGTGATATCCGCTGCATTGGCTCAACCACCTTCCAGGAATTCCGCGGCATCTTCGAGAAGGATCGGGCCCTGGCTCGGCGCTTCCAGAAGGTCGACGTGTCCGAGCCGTCGGTGGAGGACACCATCGGCATCCTGCGTGGCCTCAAGGGGCGTTTCGAGTCCCATCACAACATCGAGTACAGCGACGAGGCCCTGCGGGCTGCCGCCGAGCTGGCTTCGCGGTATATCAATGACAGGCACATGCCGGACAAGGCCATTGATGTCATCGACGAAGCGGGCGCCTACCAGCGCTTGCAGCCGGAAGCGTCGCGGGTCAAGCGTATCGAGGTGCCTCAGGTCGAGGACATCGTTGCCAAGATCGCCCGTATTCCGCCCAAGCATGTCTCCAGTTCCGACAAGGAGCTGTTGCGTAACCTGGAGCGCGACCTGAAGTTGACGGTGTTCGGCCAGGACGCTGCCATCGACTCGCTGGCCACCGCCATCAAGCTGTCCCGTGCCGGGCTCAAGGCGCCGGACAAGCCTGTGGGTTCGTTCCTGTTCGCAGGGCCTACCGGTGTCGGCAAGACCGAAGCCGCGCGCCAGCTGGCCAAGTCGCTTGGCGTCGAGTTGGTACGCTTCGACATGTCCGAGTACATGGAGCGCCATACCGTCTCGCGGCTTATTGGTGCCCCACCGGGCTACGTCGGGTTCGACCAGGGCGGACTGCTGACCGAAGCCATCACCAAGCAGCCGCACTGTGTACTGCTGCTCGATGAAATCGAGAAGGCTCACCCTGAAGTCTTTAACCTGCTGTTGCAGGTAATGGACCACGGGACGCTGACCGACAACAATGGACGCAAGGCGGACTTCCGCAACGTGATCCTGATCATGACCACCAACGCCGGTGCCGAAACCGCCGCGCGGGCCTCGATCGGCTTCACCCAGCAGGATCACACCTCCGATGCCATGGAAGTGATCAAGAAGAGCTTCACGCCGGAGTTCCGCAATCGCCTGGATACCATCATCCAGTTTGGCCGTCTCAGTCACGAGACGATCAAGAGCATCGTCGACAAGTTCCTCACCGAGCTTCAGGCGCAACTGGAAGACAAGCGCGTACAGCTTGAAGTCAGCGATGCGGCGCGCAGCTGGCTGGCAGCCGGCGGCTATGATGTGCAGATGGGCGCGCGGCCGATGGCGCGACTGATCCAGGACCGCATCAAGCGGCCGTTGGCCGAGGAGATCCTCTTCGGAGAGCTGTCCGAGCACGGCGGCGTGGTGCATGTGGACTTGCGCGACGAGGAACTGGTGTTCGACTACGAGACCACGGCGGAAATGGCGTAAGGCTGAAGGGCCGCTTCGCGGCCCCGAACCACACCCACAAAAAAGCCCGGCGCATTGGCCGGGCTTTTTCATGGCTGGAGCTTAGCGGGCGCGGTAGGTGATGCGGCCCTTGCTCAGGTCGTAAGGCGTCAGTTCGACGCGGACCTTGTCGCCAGTGAGAATACGGATGTAGTTCTTGCGCATCTTGCCAGAGATATGCGCGGTTACGACGTGCCCGTTTTCCAACTCCACGCGGAACATGGTGTTGGGCAGGGTGTCGACGACAGTGCCTTCCATTTCGAAGCTGTCTTCTTTCGACATGCAGTAAAGCCCTCGGTGTCCAGTATGGCCCGACACAGGACTGTACCGGGCAAAAAAAGTGGCGTGAATTATGCCCGAAAATTGCCGTTCAAGCCAATGCTTTCAATTGAGGGTCACCCAGCGCTGGTTGATCAGCAGCTCGATGGGGCGGTACTGGGTCTTGTAGTTCATTTTCTTGCAGTTCTTGATCCAGTAGCCCAGATACACCGCCTCCAGGTCTTGGCGTACCGCTTCGGTAATTTGCCAGAGGATCGCGAAGCGTCCGAGGCTGCGCCGTTCTTCGTCCGGCTCGTAGAACGTGTACACCGCCGACAGTCCGTTGGGTAGCAGGTCACTCACCGCGACCGCCAGCAGCCGCCCGTCAAGGCGGAACTCGTAGAACCAGCAGAAGGGCAGGTCGCGTACCAGGAAAGTGGCGAACTGGTCTCGGCTGGGCGGGTACATGTCGCCGTCGGCGTGACGCTGCTCGATGTAGCGCCGGTAAAGGTCGAAGTATTCTTCCTTGAAGACGGGGCGGGCAGGGGTGATGGTCAGGTCGCTGTTGCGCTTGAGGATCCGCCGCTGTTGACGGTTGGGAATGAAACGCGCAGCCGGGATGCGCGCGGGCACGCACGCGTTGCAGTGTTGGCAGTGGGGGCGATAGAGATGGTCGCCACTGCGCCGGAAGCCCATTTCCGAAAGGTCGGCATAGACATGCACATCCATCGGCTGGCTGGGATCGAGAAACAGCGTGGTGGCCTGCTCCTCTGGCAGATAGCTGCAGGAATGGGGCTGAGTGGCATAGAACTTCAATCGCGCCAGCTCTGTCATGATCAACCCCTCGGAAAGACTTTGCATTAAGTGTATGCCAGCTGTGAAAACTCGCCTAGCGAACCCAGGTCGCCGTGCTGGGCTCGTCCAGAAAGCGCGCGAGGTAATCGGCAAAGGCCGCGCGGCTGATGCCACGGGCCCCGAAGCTGTGCAAATGGTGAGTAGGCATCTGGCAGTCGATCAGTGCAAAGCCGGACTGGCGAAGATGCTCGACCAGGGTCACGAAACCGACCTTCGATGCATTGTCGGCCCGGCTGAACATCGATTCGCCAAAGAAGAGCTTGCCCATGGCCAGCCCGTAGAGCCCGCCTACCAGTTCGTCGTCCTGGCGCACCTCCACCGAGTGGGCGATGCCGCGCTGGTGCAGGGTATGGTAGGCCGCCTGCATGCTGTCGGTGATCCAGGTGCCGTCAGCGTAATCCCGGGGCGCGGCGCACGCCTTGATGACCCCGGCGAAGTCGCTGTCGAAGCTCACCTGGTAACGCCCCTGGCGCAGCAGCTTGGCCAGTGACCGGGAAACGTGCAGCTCTTCGGGCAGCAGCACCGTGCGCGGGTCAGGCGACCACCAGAGGATCGGCTGGCCATTCTGGTACCAGGGGAAGCAGCCATGGCGATAGGCCTGGACCAGGCGCTCGGCGCTCAGGTCGCCG
Source organism: Pseudomonas fluorescens (assembly GCF_902498185.1). Taxonomy (GTDB): domain Bacteria; phylum Pseudomonadota; class Gammaproteobacteria; order Pseudomonadales; family Pseudomonadaceae; genus Aquipseudomonas; species Aquipseudomonas fluorescens_BS. Next base: position 143,144 of record NZ_CABVIX010000006.1, read on the forward strand.
CCAGCGGCGAGCAGTCCGTTTGGGTCGTGCAGCGCCTTCTCCAGCGGAGGAAAGGCCAGCGAGTCGCGGGTCAGCCAGGTGAGCATGGTCGTTTGCGGTGGGGGAGGGAGGGGGCCAGCATGGCGCGAGCGGAAACCAAGGTCAACAATTGTGGTCCTACAGCTCAACAACTGTGTAAAAACACAGCATAAGCCTTTGTCACAAAACACAATGCATGCTCAAATTGCACCTTCGTGAATTCGGCCCCGTCCTTAGCCTCCATCGGGCGTGCTGCCATGGCGGTGGACGGGCAGTAATGTTAAAAGTAGTGATTCGTTGACCGTTCACCTGGGTCGATCACTGCTGGACGCGCACCACGCGCAGGAATAGACGCGTTTTGAAGAAATCCACCGCAACCCCGCCCCCATTGCCCGTGCCGCTCTGGCGCCAGCAGTTGCACTACCGCCTCAAGGAAGGCGCACTGATCGCCATCGGCGCCCTGTGCCTGTACCTGTGGATGGCCTTGCTGACCTACGACACGTCCGATCCCGGCTTCAGCCACACCAGCGCCGCCGAGCAGGTGCAGAACGCCGCCGGCCGCGCCGGAGCGTATTTCGCCGACATCCTCTTCATGGTCCTGGGCTTCTTCGCCTATATCTTCCCTTTGCTGCTGGCGATCAAGACCTGGCAGATCTTCCGTGAGCGTCACCAGCCGTGGCAATGGAGCGGCTGGCTGTTCTCGTGGCGTCTGATCGGCCTGGTGTTTCTGGTGCTCTCGGGCGCGGCGCTTGCGCACATTCATTTCCATCCTCCGCAAAGCATGCCGTTTTCCGCCGGCGGTGCCCTGGGAGAGAGCCTGGGCGACCTGGCCAAGAGCTTGCTGAACGTACAGGGCAGCACCCTGGTGTTCATTGCCTTGTTCCTGTTTGGCCTGACCGTGTTCACCGATCTGTCGTGGTTCAAGGTGATGGACATGACCGGCAAGATCACCCTCGACCTGCTCGAACTCGTGCAGGGCGCGGCCAGCCGCTGGTGGGCCGCGCGTGTCGAACGCAAGCGACTGGTGGCGCAGCTGCGCGAGGTTGACGACTATGAGGTTCCCGCCCCGGTGGCGGCCGAGAAGCGTGAGCAGGTCAAGCCTCGCGAGCGCATCACCGACCGCGACCCGCCCGTGGGCAAGCCCGTGAGCGAGCGGGTACAGCCGACAGTGCCAGCGGCAGCTCCCGCAGCGTCCATCCCCACCCCCACGCCCGCGCCAGTCTCGAGACCTGCGCCGGTGATCATGCCGTCCGCCGCCAGCGCCCCCGAGCCGGCCAAACGCCCGGCCAAGGAAAAACCCGCGCATCAGTTCGTCGACAGCGCGGTCCAGGGTACGCTGCCGCCGATCTCGATCCTCGACCCTGCAGAAGCCAAGAAGGTCAACTACTCGCCAGAATCCCTGGCTGGCGTGGGCAACCTGCTGGAGATCAAGCTCAAGGAGTTCGGCGTCGAAGTCTCGGTCGACTCCATCCATCCGGGGCCGGTGATTACCCGCTACGAGATCCAGCCAGCGGCTGGGGTCAAGGTCAGCCGGATCTCCAACCTGGCCAAGGACCTGGCGCGCTCGCTGGCCGTCACCAGCGTGCGGGTGGTCGAGGTCATCCCGGGCAAGACCACCGTGGGGATCGAGATCCCCAACGAAGACCGCCAGATCGTGCGGTTCTCCGAGGTGCTGTCGTCGACCCAGTATGATGAAGCCAAGTCGCCGGTCACCATGGCGCTGGGTCATGACATCGGTGGCAAGCCGGTGATCACCGACCTTGCCAAGATGCCGCACCTGCTGGTTGCCGGTACTACCGGTTCCGGCAAATCGGTGGGGGTCAACGCGATGATCCTGTCGATCCTGTTCAAGGCAGGGCCTGAAGATGCCAAGCTGATCATGATCGACCCGAAGATGCTCGAGCTGTCGATCTATGAAGGCATTCCGCACCTGCTGTGCCCGGTGGTCACCGACATGAAGGACGCCGCCAATGCACTGCGCTGGAGCGTCGCCGAGATGGAACGGCGCTACAAGCTGATGGCGGCCATGGGCGTGCGTAACCTGGCCGGCTTCAACCGCAAGATCAAGGACGCCGAAGAAGCCGGCGAGCCGATCTACGACCCGATGTTCAAGCGCGAAAGCATGGATGACGTGCCGCCGCTGCTGAACACGCTGCCGACCATCGTGGTGGTGGTCGACGAGTTCGCCGACATGATGATGATCGTCGGCAAGAAGGTCGAGGAACTGATCGCTCGTATCGCCCAGAAGGCGCGGGCCGCGGGTATCCACCTGATCCTCGCCACCCAGCGCCCGTCGGTCGACGTGATCACCGGCCTGATCAAGGCCAACATCCCGACCCGCATGGCGTTCCAGGTGTCGAGCAAGATCGACTCGCGGACCATCATCGACCAGGGTGGCGCCGAGCAGTTGCTCGGCCACGGCGACATGCTCTACATGCCGCCCGGCACCAGCCTGCCGATCCGCGTCCATGGCGCCTTCGTCTCCGATGAAGAAGTGCACCGCGTGGTCGAGGCCTGGAAACAGCGCGGCGCTCCGGACTACAACGACGACATCCTCAGCGGTGTCGAGGAGGCCGGCAGTGGCTTCGATGGCGGCAGTGGTGGCGGCGACGGCGATGATCCGGAAGCCGATGCCCTGTACGACGAAGCCGTGCAATTCGTGCTCGAAAGCCGTCGCGCCTCCATTTCCGCGGTTCAGCGCAAGCTCAAGATCGGCTACAACCGCGCCGCGCGGATGATCGAGTCGATGGAGATGGCCGGCGTGGTCACCCCCATGAACAGCAACGGCTCGCGAGAAGTGATTGCCCCAGGCGGTCCACGCGATTGATGATCAACCTGCCGGGCGCCGATGGCGGTGCCCCGCCCATTCACTGTTCAACGAGGATTTCCATGCGCGCGATTCGCATGCTGTTGGTTTCTGCCCTGGTCATGGCGCCCCTGGCGGGCCATGCCGATGAAAAAGACGTGGCGCGCCTCACCCAGCTGCTGGAGAAGTCGCAGACCATCACCGCCCGTTTCTCGCAGCTGACCCTGGACGCCAGCGGCACCAGCCTGCAGGAAACCCAGGGGCAGATGTCGGTCAAGCGCCCAGGCCTGTTCTACTGGCACACCGATGCGCCCCAGGAGCAGGTCGTGGTGTCCGACGGCAAGAGGGTCACTCTGTGGGACCCGGACCTGGAACAGGCCACGGTCAAGAAGCTCGATGCCCGCCTCAACCAGACGCCGGCGCTGCTGCTGTCTGGCGACGTGTCGAAGATCAGCGAGAGCTTCGACATCACCTCCAAGGAGCAAGGCAACGTCATGGACTTCACCTTGAAGCCCAAGACCAAGGACACCTTGTTCGACTCCCTGCGGGTGTCGTTCCGCAGTGGCCTGATCAACGACATGCAGTTGATCGACAGCGTCGGTCAGCGCACCAACATCCTGTTCAACGGGGTCAAGGCCAATGAGGCCATCCCGGCGAGCCAGTTCCAGTTCAAGGTTCCGGAAGGCGCGGACGTCATCCAGGAATAAGAGATCAGAGAGCCAGCCATGGACCTGTTTCGAAGCGAGCCTGTAGCCCAGCCCCTGGCCGCGCGATTGCGCCCGGCCAACCTGGACGAGTACGTCGGCCAGGAGCACTTGCTGGCGCGTGGCAAGCCGCTGCGTGAAGCGCTGGAGCAGGGCGCGCTGCACTCGATGATCTTCTGGGGACCACCCGGGGTCGGCAAGACGACGCTGGCACGGCTGTTGGCGCAGTTCTGCGATGCGCACTTCGAGACGGTCTCGGCCGTGCTGGCAGGGGTGAAGGAGATACGTCAGGCGGTGGAGGTGGCCAGGCAGCAGGCCGGGCAATATGGCCGGCGCACCATCCTGTTCGTCGACGAAGTGCACCGCTTCAACAAGTCGCAACAGGATGCCTTCCTGCCGTTCGTCGAAGACGGCACGCTGATATTCATCGGGGCCACCACCGAGAACCCCTCGTTCGAACTCAACAACGCCTTGCTTTCGCGGGCGCGGGTCTACGTGCTCAAGAGCCTGGACGAGGCCGCCCTGCGCAAGCTGGTCGAGCGCGCCCTGACCGAGGAGCGTGGCCTGGGCAAGCGCCAGCTGCGGATCGGTGACGACGCCTTCAAGATGCTCATGGCAGCCGCCGATGGTGATGGCCGGCGTATTCTCAATTTCCTCGAGAATGCCTCCGACCTGGCCGAGGATGGTGGGGAGATCGGCGTCGAGCTGCTGCAAAGCCTCCTCGGCGACAGTCGCCGGCGCTTCGACAAGGGCGGCGAGGCCTTCTACGATCAGATTTCTGCGCTGCACAAGTCGGTGCGCGGCTCCAACCCCGACGGCGCGCTGTATTGGTACGCACGCATGATCGATGGCGGCTGCGACCCTCTGTACATCGCCCGGCGCGTGGTGCGCATGGCCAGCGAGGACATCGGCAACGCCGATCCCCGGGCTCTGAGCCTGTGCCTGTCGGCCTGGGACGTGCAGGAGCGCCTTGGCAGCCCCGAAGGCGAGCTGGCGGTGGCCCAGGCCATCGTCTATCTGGCCTGCGCGCCAAAGAGCAACGCGGTGTACATGGGCTTCAAGACCGCGATGCGTGAAGCCGCCGCGCACGGCTCGCTGGAAGTGCCGCTGCACCTGCGCAATGCACCGACCAAGCTGATGAAACAGCTGGGCTATGGCGAGCAGTATCGCTATGCCCATGACGAGCCGGACGCCTACGCCGCCGGCGAAGACTATTTCCCGGACCAGCTCGAACCGCGCCCGTACTACCAACCGGTGCCGCGCGGCCTTGAGCTGAAGATCGGCGAGAAGCTGCGTCACCTGGCCGAGCTGGACCGCACCAGCCCCATACGGCGACGAAAACCATGATCGCACTGGTCGCAGCCGTCAGCGCAGGAGGCGTGGCGGGGACCTTGATGCGCTTCGCCGCGGGTAATTGGGTCAGTGCCCACTGGCCACGGCACTTCTATCTCGCTACCCTTGGCGTCAACCTGATTGGCTGCCTGATCATCGGCGTACTGTACGGGCTGTTTCTCAACCGCCCCGGGGTGCCGATCGAATTGCGCGCGGGCCTGATCGTCGGCTTTGTCGGCGGACTGACCACCTTTTCATCCTTTTCACTGGATACCGTGCGCTTGCTCGAAAGCGGGCAGGCGCCGCTGGCGTTCGGTTATGCTGCAGCCAGCGTATTGGGCGGGCTGCTAGCGACCTGGGCCGGCCTTTATCTGACCAAATTCTGAACCAACGAGAAAACGATATGCTCGATTCCAAACTGTTACGCGGCCAACTTCAGGAAGTGGCGGACCGCCTGGCCTCCCGTGGCTTCAGCCTGGATGTCGCGCGCATCGAATCCCTGGAAGAGCGCCGCAAGGCGGTGCAGACCCGTACCGAGCAACTGCAGGCCGAGCGTAACGCCCGCTCCAAGTCCATCGGCCAGGCCAAGGCCCGTGGCGAAGACATCGCTCCGCTGATGGCTGACGTCGAGCGCATGGCTGGGGAGCTTGCCAGTGGCAAGACCGAGCTGGACGGCATCCAGGCCGAGCTCGATGCGATCGTGCTGGGCATTCCGAACCTGCCGGACGCCAGCGTGCCCGTTGGCGCGGACGAAGACGCCAACGTCGAAGTACGCCGCTGGGGCACGCCGCGCCAGTTCGATTTCGAGGTCAAGGACCACGTGGCCCTGGGCGAGCTCAGCGGCGGCCTGGACTTCGAGACTGCGGCCAAGCTCTCCGGCGCCCGCTTTGCCTTGCTGCGCGGCCCGATTGCCCGCCTGCACCGCGCCCTGGCGCAGTTCATGATCAACCTGCACACCAGCGAGCACGGCTACGAAGAGGCCTACACCCCGTACCTGGTCCAGGCCCCAGCCCTGCAGGGCACTGGCCAGCTGCCCAAGTTCGAGGAAGACCTGTTCAAGATCAGCCGCGAAGGCGAGGCCGATTTCTACCTGATCCCGACCGCCGAAGTGTCGCTGACCAACATCGTGGCTGGCGAGATCCTCGACCCCAAGCAGCTGCCGATCAAGTTCGTCGCCCACACCCCTTGCTTCCGCAGCGAAGCCGGTGCATCGGGCCGCGATACCCGCGGCATGATTCGTCAGCACCAGTTCGACAAGGTCGAGATGGTGCAGGTCGTCGCGCCCGACCAGTCGATGGAAGCCCTCGAGAACCTCACCGCCAACGCCGAGCGCGTGCTGCAGGCCCTTGAGCTGCCGTACCGCGTGCTTTCCCTGTGTACCGGTGACATGGGCTTCAGCGCCGTCAAGACCTACGACCTTGAAGTGTGGGTACCGAGCCAGGACAAGTTCCGCGAGATCTCGTCGTGCTCCAACTGTGGCGACTTCCAGGCCCGCCGCATGCAGGCCCGCTGGCGCAACCCGGAGACCGGCAAGCCGGAGCTGGTGCATACCCTCAATGGCTCGGGGCTCGCGGTAGGCCGCACCTTGGTGGCGGTGCTGGAGAACTACCAGCAGGCCGACGGTTCGATCCGCGTGCCGGACGTACTCAAGCCGTACATGGGCGGCCTTGAGGTGATCCGCTAAATGGACTACCTGCCGCTGTTCCACAAGCTGCAGGGCAGCCGCGTGCTGATTGTCGGCGGTGGTGAGATCGCCCTGCGCAAGGCGCGCTTGCTGGCTGACGCCGGCGCCGCGCTGCGCGTGGTCGCGCCTGAGGTCGAGGGCCAACTCTCGGCGCTGGCCCGTGAGGGCGGAGGCGAGGTGCGGGTACGCGGCTACCAGCTGCAGGACCTGGACGGGTGTCGGCTGGTGATTGCCGCCACCGATGACCCGGCACTGAACGCCCAGGTCTCCGCCGAAGCCCAGCAGCGCAGCCTGCCGGTCAATGTGGTGGATGCCCCCGCGCTGTGCACGGTGATCTTCCCGGCCATCGTCGACCGTTCGCCCCTGGTGGTCGCGGTGTCCAGCGGCGGCGATGCGCCGGTGCTGGCCCGCTTGATCCGTGCCAAGCTCGAGGCCTGGATTCCATCGGCCTATGGCGAACTGGCCGGCCTGGCCGCGCGGTTCCGCCACAAGGTCAAGGAGCTTTACCCCGACGTCAACCAGCGCCGCGGTTTCTGGGAAGACGTGTTCCAGGGCCCGATCGCCGAACGCCAGCTGGCCGGGCAGGGCGCCGAAGCCGAACGCCTGCTGCAGGCCAAGGTCGATGGCGCGCCTGCCCAGCAAGGTGGCGAGGTGTACCTGGTCGGTGCCGGCCCGGGCGATCCGGATCTGCTCACCTTCCGCGCCCTGCGCCTGATGCAGCAGGCCGACGTGGTGCTCTACGACCGCTTGGTCGCCCCGGCGATCATCGAGATGTGCCGGCGCGATGCCGAACGGATCTACGTCGGCAAGCGCCGCTCGGACCACGCCGTGCCTCAGGAACAGATCAACCGCCTGCTGGTGGATCTCGCCCGTCAGGGCAAGCGTGTGCTGCGCCTCAAGGGTGGCGACCCGTTCATCTTCGGCCGTGGCGGTGAAGAGATCGAAGAGCTGGCCGAGGAGGGAATTCCATTCCAGGTCGTGCCCGGGATTACCGCGGCCAGCGGCTGCTCCGCCTATGGCGGCATCCCGCTGACCCACCGCGACTATGCCCAGTCCGTGCGTTTCGTGACGGGCCATCTGAAGGATGGCACCAGCAACCTGCCTTGGCATGACCTGGTCGCACCTGCCCAGACTTTGGTGTTCTACATGGGCCTGGTCGGCTTGCCGACCATCTGCGCCGAACTCATTCGCCACGGCCGCGCCGCCAGCACCCCGGCAGCGCTGGTACAACAAGGCACCACCCGCAACCAGCGGGTATTCACCGGCACCCTGGCCGACCTGCCCGACCTGGTGGGTCGCCACGAGGTGCATGCGCCGACGTTGGTGATCGTTGGTGAAGTGGTGCAGTTGCGCGAGAAGCTGGCGTGGTTTGAGGGGAGCCAGGGGGAGGTGTAGTTTTTACGGGGGCTTGTCTTGGGCTGTGAAGCGCCCGTGAGATAGAGCGCCGCCTGTGCGGCGCATCGCGGGCAAGCCCGCTCCTGCGGCGATGCGCCGCAGGGGCGGCGCTCGATTTGATGAACACCACATATCTACTGCGAACCCCTTCTCGAGTAAGCCATGAGTTCCAGCACGCCGCTGTCCGGAGTCAACCAACCCCTGCGCGGCATCGCGCTGGTGGTAATGGCCACTTTCCTGTTTGCCAGCCACGATGCGTTGTCGAAGTTTCTCGGCGGCATCTACCCGGTGGTCATGGTGGTCTGGGCACGCTACGTGGTTCACACCCTGCTGATGGCCGGAATCTTTCTCCCCAGAGCCGGCCTGCACGTGCTGCGTACCAAACGCCCTGGCCTTCAGCTGGTCCGCGCCCTGAGCCTGCTCAGCACCAGTCTGCTGTTCACCTCAGGCCTGCAATACCTGCCGCTGGCCGAGGCCACGGCGGTCAACTTCCTGGCCCCGGTGCTGGTCACGGCGCTGTCGGTGCCGCTGCTCAAGGAGCACGTTACGGTCGGACAGTGGGTTGCAGTGGTGCTGGGTTTCGCCGGTGTACTGGTGGTGGTGCACCCGGGTGGCGAGCTGTTCACCCCGGCGATCCTGTTTCCATTTGGTTCGGCCATGGGGTTCTGCATCTACCAGATCCTGACCCGCAAGCTGGCGGCCCACGACAGCCCTACCACCAGCAACTTTCTCGCCGGGCTGTGCAACACCGTGGTAATGACCGCGCTGGTGCCATTCTTCTGGCAGTTGCCGAGCCTGCAGCATGGACTGCTGATGCTGGCCCTGGGTGGCTGCGGGATGACTGCCCACCTGCTGCTCACCCAGGCCTTCCGCTTTGCAGCGCCAGCGTTGCTGGCGCCGTTCGGCTATTGCCAGATTGTCTTTGCCGGGCTGCTCGGACTGCTGATCTTCGCACAGGTACCGGACAACACCAGCCTGATCGGCATCGCCATCATCTGCCTGAGCGGGCTGGGCGCGGCGTGGATGCAGCGGGGCAAGTGAGGCGTCCAGCTTCGACTGCCGCCTTGGCCAGAGGCCGGGCCTGGGGATGGCCGAGTTCTTCCATCGCCAGGTGGTGGGTTTCCGGGGCGATGTAGGCCGCCAGCGCGCAGATGCAGGTGATCAGGAACGCCAGGCTGCCGATCAACAGCGGGATGTTGTCCGACCCTGGCGGCGCAATGGTGGCGAACAGCGCGGGTAGCATGGCGGTGATCATGCTGCCGCTATTCTGCGCGATGGCCATGGCCGTGACGCGGTAGCGAGTCTGGAACAGCTCGGGATAGAAGCTCGGGAACACTGCGTTGTAGCCCTGGTAGGCCAGGCCCCACATCAGCATAGAGGTAAGCACCGCCAGCGGCACGCTGTGGATGCTGATCGCATACAGGTAGACAAAGGCCAGCAGGCCCGAACCCAGGCAGCCGGCAATCATGGTCGGGCGACGGCCGATCTTGTCCGACAGATTGCCGACGAACGGAATCACCAGCACCGCGACAATGTTGCCCACCACGGGGATCCACAGGTACACGCTCTTGTCGAAGCCGATCCCGTAGGCGGGCTGTACCGCGTACGCGGCACCGAAGATGGTCGCGACCACCGGGATCACGTTCATCAGGGCCATGAACATCACCAGCACCATGCACTTCCAGCTGTGCCGGAACGCCTCGCCGAGGGGCGACCTGGCAACTTTCTGCTGGTTCTCCTCCTGGACGAAGGCAGGCGTCTCGTGGACTTCGCGGCGGATGACGAAGCCGGCCACCAGGACCACCGCACTCAGCAGGAACGGCACGCGCCAGCCCCATTCGTGGAAGGCCTCGCTCGGCATGAAGTAGGCCAGTGGCAGGAACACTGCGGCGGCCATGATCTGGCCCGCCTGCACGCCCTGCAGGGTAAAGCTCGCGTAGTAGCCGCGCCGTTCGGCGGGAGCGTGCTCCATGATCATCGAGCTGGCCCCGGCAATCTCCCCTGCCACTGCGAAGCCCTGCACCAGGCGCAGGACCACCAGCAGGGCAGGCGCAAGGATGCCGATGTCCGCGTAGGTAGGCAGCAGGCCGACGGCCATGGTCGAGAGGCCCATCAGGAACATGCACAGCAGCAAGACATTCTTGCGCCCGCGGGTGTCACCCCAATGGCCAAGGACGACAGCGCCGACGGGACGGGCGAGATAGCCGACGCCGTAGGTGGCGAGCGAGGCAATGATGGCCATCTTCGGGTCGGTATTCGGGAAGAAGATCTGCGGGAAGATCAGCGCGGCCGCCTGGGCATAGATGAAGAAGTCGTAGTACTCGAGCGCCGAGCCTATCCATCCGCTGGCGGTTGCTTTCTTGGCTTGGGAATTGGAATTGGCCATGTGCGGGTACCCGTATTGTTGAATTTATTATGTGGTGACACTGGGCTTGCCGTCGCAGGAACTGCCAAATGGCCGGAAGAGTGCATTCAGGCACCGGTCGGTTGGCTGCATGAACGCAATGGTTGCGCATGGCTCAAAACAGGGTCAATTCAGTGGGAGCGCTAATGTTCGATAATCGAACAGAAGACTAACTGTTTCGTACAATTTATTTGGCGGGGCGACTTTACCCGCGAATAATCGATCGTGCCAGACACTCCAGAATCTTTCCGACGCAGGCTCGCTGCCTGCGCCCCAGAACAAGGAACTCCCGCATGCAGCGTTGCATCGCCACCGTGTCCCTCAGCGGGACCCTGCCGGAAAAGCTCGAAGCCATTGCCGCTGCGGGGTTCGATGGAGTCGAGATCTTCGAGAACGACCTGCTGTACTACGCAGGCAGCCCGCGGTACGTGCGCCAGATGTGCGCGGATCTCGGTATTGCCATCACCTTGTTCCAGCCGTTCCGGGATTTCGAAGGTTGTCCTCGTGATCGCCTGCAGAAGAACCTTGATCGCGCCGAGCGCAAGTTCGACCTGATGCAGGAGCTGGGCACCGACCTGGTGCTGGTGTGCAGCAACGTACAGCCCGATGCGTTGGGCGACGAGCGTGTGCTGGTCGACGACCTGCGGCTGCTGGCGGAGCGCGCGGGCGCCCGTGATCTGCGCATCGGTTACGAGGGGCTGGCCTGGGGCAGGCACGTCAACACCTACCAGCAAGTGTGGAACCTGGTGCGCCAGGCTGATCACCCTGCGCTCGGGATGGTACTCGACAGTTTCCATACCCTGTCACTCAAGGGTGATCCGCGGGCCATCGCCGATATTCCTGGCGAGAAGATCTTCTTCGTGCAGATGGCCGACGCGCCGATCCTGGCCATGGATGTGCTTGAGTGGAGCCGCCATTTTCGGTGCTTCCCCGGGCAGGGCGAGATGGACTTGGCGGGCTTCATGGCGCCGATCCTGCGCAGCGGGTACAGGGGACCGCTGTCCCTGGAAATCTTCAACGACGGTTTCCGTGCCGCGCCAACCCGGCAGAATGCCGCCGATGGCTTGCGTTCATTGCTTTATCTGGAGGAAAAGACCCACCTTCGGCTGCAGCAGGAGGGGCACGAGGTCGAGCCCGGTGTGCTGTTCAGCCCGCCGCAGGCCGGCGCCTACGAAGGGGTGGAATTTCTCGAGTTCGCCGTGGATGAGGCCGTCAGCGCGCGCCTGGGCGGCTGGCTCAAGCGCCTCGGCTTTGCCGAGGCCGGCCAGCACCGCACCAAGGCCGTGAACCTGCTGCGCCAGGGTGATATCAATATCGTGCTCAATGCCGAGCCCTATTCCTTCGCGCACAACTTCTACGAGGCCCATGGCCCATCGTTGTGTGCCACGGCGTTGCGGGTCAAGGATGGTCAAGCTGCGCTGCAACGTGCTTGTGACTACCGGGGGCAGCCGTATCGCGGGCTGGTCGGACCCAACGAGCGCGAGGTCCCTTCGGTGCGCGCCCCCGATGGCAGCCTTATCTATCTGGTGGAGCCGGCCGGCGCCGGGCAGACTATCTACGACACCGACTTCAACCTGGACGCCGATGCCCGGGCCGGGGGAGGGCTGCAGCGCATCGACCACATGGCCCTGGCGCTTCCCGCCGACTCGCTGGACAGTTGGGTGCTGTTCTACAAGAGCCTGTTCGATTTCGAGGCCGACGACGAGGTCGTGCTGCCCGACCCCTACGGGCTGGTCAAGAGCCGGGCCTTGCGCAGCCAGTGCAGCTCGGTGCGCCTGCCGCTGAACATCTCGGAAAACCGCAACACCGCCATCGCCCATGCCTTGTCCAGCTACCGGGGCTCGGGGGTGCACCACATCGCCTTTTCCTGTGGGGACATTTTCAGCGAAGTCGCGCGGGCCAAGGAGGCGGGCGTGCCGCTGCTGGAAATCCCCCTCAACTATTACGACGACCTGGCGGCGCGTTTCGATTTCGACGACGAGTTTCTCAGCGAGCTTGCCTACTACAACGTGCTGTATGACCGCGACGCCCAAGGTGGCGAGCTGTTTCACGTATACACCGAGGCATTCGAAGGGCGGTTTTTCTTCGAGATCATCCAGCGCAAGAATGGCTACCTGGGGTACGGCGCCGCGAATGTGCCGGTTCGCCTCGCGGCGATGGCCAAGGCGCGCAGCGGAGCGGGGCGCAAGGTCGTGTTGTGAGGTGTGAGCTTCCCTGCGCCGCCTGGCTCGCGGATAATCACTGACATTCCTATGAACAGCCTGTGAGTCGGTATGAGTGTTTCCCTAGAGGGGGCGCGCAAGTCGCGCAAGAACAACCCCGAGAAAACCCGCGAGGATATCCTCCAGGCCGCCATCACCGAGTTCGTCCAGCAAGGACTGGCTGGTGCCCGGGTGGATGCCATCGCCGAGCGCACCGCCACCTCCAAGCGCATGATCTATTACTACTTCGGCAGCAAGGAGCAGCTCTACGTCGAGGTGCTGGTCAAGCTCTACGGGGATATCCGGCGCACCGAGCACAGCCTTGAGCTGGAGTCTCTGCCGGCAGAGCTGGCGATCCGCCGGCTGGTCGAGTTCACCTTCGATCACCACGACAGCAACGTCGATTTCGTGCGCATCGTCAGCACCGAGAACATTCACTATGGCGAGTTCGTCAAGCAGTCGCCCGTGATCCGCGAGATGAGCAGCCAGGTGCTCGAAGCGCTCGGCCAGGTATTACGGCGCGGCGAGAAAGAGGGCGTGTTCCGCCCCGGCATCGAAGTGCTGGACGTGCACATGCTGATGAGCTCGTTCAGTTTCTATCGCGTCTCGAACCGCCACACCATCAGCGAGATCTTCCAGGTCGAGCTGTCGGATGAAGCGATCAAGGCCCGGCACAAGGAAATGCTGTGCGAGGCAGTGCTGCGGTATATCAAGCTATAACGCCGCAGACGCCGCGCAGTGTTAACCCCAACTCGCCTGCGCCTGGGGGATCCGGGCGATTACCGCGCAGGCTCAATAGGCGCAGGCACCGTTGGGCAGATATTGCGGCCACCCGCAGCGGCCTGGCTGATCATCAGCGCGAGCCGCCTGACGTTGTCCTGCTGCGCCATCACCACGTCATCGATGCTGGCGCCAGCGCGGGTCCGCAGGGTGCTGCGGCAGGTCAGCGTGCTGCTGGCATCCTTGGCGCGCAGGCGCCATTTGGCGTCCATCAAGGCGTATTGCCCGGGGATGGAATCAAAGCGCTGCACGTCCAGGCGCAGTGACAATCCCTGGCCCGGCCGGGTATTGCTCAATTGATCGATCAGCGCGCTGCGCAGCTCGTCGACAAGGCTGGCGCCCCACCACTGCGTCTCCAGGATCGCCAGGCCACTGCTGCCCTGGCGGATGACGATCTGCGGGCGGTCGACCTGGGGCGGCACGCTGATGCTCTCGATCTGGATCTCACTGCCTGCCGATGGCGACGCGGGGCCCGGTTGTGCAGGGGTCAGGGTATGGAACTGGATCGGATCGCTGCGGCAGGCGCCGAGGATCAGCAGTGCACTCAACATCGACAACATCTGCACGCGGGTCATGGCAATGCTCCAAGGGTCAGTTGCGCGGCGGCGCCTGCAAGTCGATTGGTTCGGCGTTTTCCGGACGGCCACGGATCAGCGATTCGGGATGACGGCCAAGGTAATCCGAGAGCTCACGCAGTGAGCGCGACATGCGCCCCAGCTCGTCGAGGGTGCGCCCTAGCTGCTCGCGTTGGGGCGAGTCCTCGGCCAGGGTCGAGGTGGCGGACTGCAGGGTCTTGCGCACGTCCCCAAGCGTGCTCTGAACTCCGGGGAGGGTCTTGGCGTTGAACTGTGCCAGGCTCTTGCGCAGCTCGACGAGGTTGCTGTCCAGATTGCCCGCGATGCGCTCGATCGGCAGCTTGTTGAGCTTGTCGACCACGGCCTGCAGCTGCTCCTGCAATTGCTCGAGGCTGCCCGGCACGGTAGGAATGGTGAATGGCCTGGCATCCGCGTCGAAGACAGCCTTCGGGGCCTTGGGGAAGAAGTCCAGGGCAATGTAGAGCTGGCCGGTGAGCAGATTGCCGCTGCGGGCCTGGGCGCGCAGGCCGTTGTCCACGAAGGTCGCCAGCAGGCGGCCAGTGGCGGCCTCGTCCGCAGGGTCGTGCTTGAGCACCTTGAGCAGCTTCACGTGGGCCTGGCCCAGGCGCTGCGGGTAGATCAGGATGCCGACATTGACCGGGAAGCTGCGGGTGCGTTCATCGAAGTCCAGGTTGACCGAGACCACACGGCCCATCTCGATGCCCAGGAACTCCACCGGCGCGCCCACCTTGAGCCCGCGCATGGCCTGGTCGAAGCGCAGCCGCAGGTACTGCGCCTTGCCAGCCGGCGGCGCCAGCGCGCCCCGTTGATCGGCGAACAGCTCGAAGCGTTGGTTTTCAGCCGCGGCGGTGTCCTCGGGGCTGTAGTCCGGGGCACGGAAGGCAATACCGCCGACCAGCATCGACGACAGCGATTCGGTGCGTACCGCAAAGCCATTGGCGCCCACTTCCACCTCGATTCCGCTGGCGTTCCAGAACCGGGTGTTCTGCGTGACGAAGGCATCGTTCGGAGCATGGATGAACACCTCGACATCGACGCCGTTGCCGTCGGCACTCAAGGCATAGGCGACCACTTGCCCCACCGGGATCCTGCGGTAGTACACCGGTGAGCCGATATCCAGCGATCCCAGGTCCTGGGTGTGCAGGAAGAAGTGCTTGCCTGGCTCGCCGTAGGTGATCGGCGGCGGGTTTTCAAGCCCGGTGAAGTGCCGGACGCGATTCTCGGACTGGCCGATGTCGGCGCCGATGTAGTCACCCGAGAGGAGGGTATCGATGCCCGACACACCACCAGCGCCAATACGCGGGCGCACCACCCAGAACTTGGAGTCCTCGCGGGTGAAACCCTCCGCCTGCTTGTCCAGCTTGACCGTGGCGTTGACATTGCGCTGGTCATCGCTCAGGCCCACCTCGGTGACATGACCGATCACAACGTTGCGGTAGCGCACTTCGGTCTTGTTGGCGGTCAGGCCTGCGCCAGTCTTGAACGTCAGGGTAATGCTCGGGCCTTCCTGCAACGCGTTGTGCACCACCAGCGAGAGCCCCACCAGCACCGCGACGATCGGCACGATCCACACCAGAGAGATGTTGAAACGGCGGGTGCGTAGCTTGGCCTTGCCGGCCGGGGTGGGTTGCTCAGTGGCTACGGGTGGCATCCGGGTGCTCCTTGGCAGGTGGGGAATCCCAGATCAGGCGTGGGTCGAAGCTCATCGCCGAAAGCATGGTAAAGACCACGACCAGGCCGAAAAACAGGATGCCCACCCGCGGCTCGATATCGCCCAGGGCCTTGAACTTCACCAGGGCGGCGACCAGCGCGACCACCAGCACGTCGAGCATCGACCAGTATCCGATCAGCTCGACGAAGCGGTACAGCTTCGCGCGCTCGGGGCGGGCCCAGGCACTGCCCCGTTGCACGGTGATCAGCAGCAGCGACAGCACTACGAATTTCACCCCGGGCACCGCGATGCTGGCAATGAAGATGATCAGCGCGATGTCCCAGGCGCCATGCTGCCAGAATTCAATCACGCCGCTCATGATGGTGCTATCGGCGCCACTGCCGAGCATCATGGTGTTCATCACCGGCAGCAGGTTGGCGGGGACGTAGAACGCCAAGGCCGCGAGCAGGTAGGCCCAGGTGCGGTTGAGAGAATCAGGCTTGCGCCGGTGCAGCGGTGCGTCGCAACGGGGGCAGTGATCCGGCTCCCCGGTCATGTCGCAGACCAGCCCGCAGCTGTGACACAGGCACAGGCCCAGCTCGCCCGCGGTTGGCGGCCGGGTCACAGGACCTCCCACAGATCACGGACATCACGCCCGGCGATGCGGATCAGCAGCAGGCTGAGCACCGCCAGGGCGAGCAGACCAATGCCCGGCAGCACATCGAGCATCCCGGCCAGCTTGAACACCGCCACCAGCGCGCCAAGCAGGCACACCTCCAGCATGCTCCACGGCCGCAAGGTTTCCAGCCAGCGCATGCACAGGGTAAAGCCGGGTGAACGCCGGGCGGCGAGGGCGAAGCCCAGTACCCAGATCAACAGCACCAACTGGAAAGCCGGAGCGATGATGATCGAGATTGCAGCGATCATGGCGATGAACGTGATCGGCCCCTGGCTGAGCGCCAACACCGAGTCCCACAAGGTCGCGCTGTTTTTCAGACCCTTCAGGCTGATGCTCATCACTGGATAGAAGTTGGCGAACAGCCAGAACACCGCCGCCGCGCAGCTCAGCGCCAGGCGTTGCTGGATGGTCAGGCCGCTATAGCGCTGCAGCACCGCGCCGCAGCGCAGGCAAAGGGTTTTCTGATGCCGCGCGAGCGTGACGGTCTGGTAAACGCAGTCGCAGTGCTCGCAGATGATCAATCGCTCAGGGGTATCCATGGAGCGCGCTCGACTGGAGACGGGAATGGCCTCACTGAATATAGAAGTGTGTGGTGAATAGGCAAGTTGCGCAGGCGCAAGCGCGATGTCCTTCCCAGTCAACGCACCGGTCCGCCCAGGCATCTCCCGCCGGATCCCTGGGCGCGGTGGCTCGCACGGGCTGACTCAGTGGGGCAGCGGCGCCTGCTTGCGCGCCGCGGCCTTGATCCATGGCTAACCCCTTTGAAACGTCAACAGACCCTGGTGCGTTAAACAAAATGTTTTGAAACTTCAGATTTTCCCTCTTCCTTGTAGTCCATTTCCCAAAGATACTTGTACCGCCTCCAAGTCATTGCAGCGGGCTCGCAAGGGTACTAGTCTCGGCCAGTCGTTGAGTTTCAACGACCGGGCCTGCAAGCCCGCTAGCATCGGAATGTCAGCATCCCCAGAGTCCTCGGTATGTCCTCATAGCGAAGGTCGCGCTCTATGGTGGCTGCGTGCGGGAGGTTTTCGGACCTGCCGGGTTTTCATTCCTTTGCCCCGGTCTTGCAGACCCGCACGTAGCCGCCACTCATTCAATGCAAGAAATGGATGGCGGACTGGCCCGAGTCAAAGGAATAAACACATGTTGAAGATTGTTCCAGATCCACCCCAATCCCCTCACAATATCCCTGCCTCCCTGGAAGATATCCTCGTCCAGACCTCCGAATATCTTGTCTGCGCTCTGACCACAGCCAACCAATCCGTCCTTCAGCACACGACGCCAAACGGGCAGGTGCTCACCTTGGCGACGATGCACGAAATCGAAGCGGCGCGTCTGCTGGTCGAGGCAGCGCTGAGTCAGGTGCAGGTACGGCACTGAGGCCGCAGCCTGGTAACGGAATAGCCGAGGGCAACAGTCGGGCTGTCTCCCGGATTAACAAGATTTGTCGAGGGATAGACATGAGCAAAGATTCGAAGAGTGAAAGCATCAGTGACATCAAGACCCCAGGCATTGCCTCGTGCGGCGAAGGCGAGGGCTCGCCGACGCGGTTGTTTCGGGTAATGACCGGTGTGCCGATCGACTATGCGCTGGAGCAGGCGTCAGTGCTGATGAACTGCGTGCACCGGATGACGTTTGTCGGAGTGATGGAGAAAGACGACACGCTCGTGTGGGCAGCCCATGTACTGGCGGGACAGTCGCGAGCGTTGATTGAGGATGTGCGGCTGGGTATCGGCCATAGCATTGACGCCCCGGTCCAAGGCCAGGCGCGCGGGAGTTGACTTGGTGCCAGGAACATAGGCGTTCGATTTCTGTGGAGTGTTGTCATATCGCACTTGGATCAGAATGGGTGATTCAAGTGCGACATGACGTATGAGACGGGGAGGGGCTAGGTGTATCAGACACACCGAAGTGGATGTTTCTACGACCGCTCCGCGGCCGCTTCGCGCGGTCCGGCGTCCCGGCACAAGGCCGCTCCAGGGGCGTTGACCAGCCGTGGAGTTCGTGGACGGCACCTGCAGAACTGCGGCGGAGGGCAGAGGCAGGGGAGTGATGGCGAGTGGATATCCTGCCGATCGCGATTATGCTTCAAGAGACCTCGCCGCACGGCGGGGCCGTCAGTCTGTGTTCCATGCTTTCGTGCGATCCGTAGTCCGATGACCGCAGTCCGATGACAGCAGTCCGATGACATCAGCCCCAGGGCCAGGGTGCGGCAGAAAGAGGTAGTGGGGTACTCCGGCCTACAAGAACAAGACGGAGAAGACAATGGCGGCAATCGACAGTACAACCACGGGCCGCGCGCCCAACCGAGGGATAACCAAGGAGGAGCGCAAGGTCATCTTTGCCTCGTCCTTGGGCACCGTGTTCGAGTGGTACGACTTCTATCTGTACGGCTCACTCGCCGCCATCATCGCGAAGCACTTCTTCGCCGGGGTCAACGAGACCACCTCCTTCATCTTCGCCTTGCTGGCGTTCGCCGCAGGCTTTGCCGTGCGCCCCTTCGGGGCCATCGTGTTCGGGCGCCTGGGCGACATGATCGGACGCAAGTACACCTTCCTCATCACCATCGTCATCATGGGTATCTCCACCGCCGTGGTGGGCCTGCTGCCCAGCTACGCCACCATCGGCGTGGCGGCGCCGATCATTCTGATCACCCTGCGCCTGCTGCAGGGCCTGGCCTTGGGTGGCGAGTACGGCGGGGCGGCGACCTATGTGGCCGAGCACGCGCCGCCCGGCAGGCGCGGCTTCTTCACTTCGTGGATCCAGACCACCGCGACCTTGGGCCTGTTCCTCTCCTTGCTGGTGATCCTTGCCTGCCGCACGATCCTTGGCACCGAGGCCTTCGAGGCCTGGGGCTGGCGGATACCGTTCCTGCTATCGATCCTCTTGCTGATCGTCTCTGTGTACATCCGGCTGCAGCTCAGCGAGTCGCCGGTGTTCCAGAAGATGAAGGCGGAAGGCAAGGCGTCCAAGGCGCCGCTGACCGAATCCTTCGCCCGCTGGGACAACCTCAAGGTGGTGATCATGTCGCTGCTCGGCGGCACCGCCGGCCAGGCCGTGGTCTGGTACACCGGGCAGTTCTACGCGCTGTTCTTCCTGCTGCAGACCCTGAAGATCGATCCACAGACCGCCAACCTGCTGATCGCCGGCTCGCTGCTCATCGGCACGCCGTTCTTCATCCTGTTTGGCAGCCTGTCGGACCGTATCGGCCGCAAGGGCATCATCATGGCCGGCTGTATCCTCGCGGCGCTCACCTACTTCCCGATCTTCAAGGCGCTGACCGAGTACGGCAACCCGGACGTGTTCGCCGCCCAGGCGCAGAATCCGGTGAAAGTGGTCGCCGACCCAGACCAGTGCTCGTTCCAGTTCGACCCGGTGGGCAAGGCCAGATTCACCAGTTCCTGCGACCTGGCCAAGACCGTGCTCGCCAAGCGCGCCATCCCCTACGAGAACGTGAAAGCCGAGCCCGGCAGCGTCGCCCAGGTGCGCATCGGCGACAAGGTGATTACCAGCTTTGACGGCACTGCCATGCCTGCGGCCGACTTCAAGACTCGCAACGACGCCTTTGTCGCCACCCTGGGCACTGCCCTCAAGGACGCCGGCTATCCCGAGAAGGCCGATCCGACCAAGACCAACTACCCCATGGTGCTGCTGCTCCTGACCGTCCTGGTGATCTACGTCACCATGGTCTACGGCCCCATCGCCGCCTGGTTGGTCGAACTGTTCCCCACCCGCATCCGCTACACCTCAATGTCGCTGCCGTATCACATCGGCAACGGCTGGTTTGGTGGATTCCTGCCGACAGTGGCGTTCGCCATGGTCGCGGCGACCGGGGATATCTACTACGGCCTGTGGTACCCGATCGTCATCGCAGTGATGACGGCGGTCCTGGGGACGTTCTTCCTGCCGGAGACCAAGGACCGGAATATCACGGATGACTGATGCCCAGTCGCCCTCTCCTGTTTTTTTGGGGGAGGGCGATCCTCACTGTGCTTGTCCACGGCCTCGCGAGGTCATGAACCTGACAAGGGCGAATCCACCGCCTGACTCGGAACAAGGACCTCGGGGATCAGGGTATCTCTAGTCTGGAATTTTTTCTCAAGCCACTGCATCCAGAATCCCCTCTGGCGGGTAGTACAGGTAGCAGCCATGACGCTGCCAAGCCGATTACCTTCTGGAGAGAGTTGCATGAACGCCAAACGAGTCCTCTGCATTGCCGCCACCTGCCTGGCGGTCGCCGTTCCCGCAGCATATGCTCAGTCCAGCGTGCCCGAGAGCATCAAGGTGCCCGACGGCCACAAGGTCGCGCTCGAGACCGTGGGCGTGGGGGAGATCACCTACGAGTGCCGCGACAAGGCCGCAGCGGCCGGGCAGACCGAATGGGTCTTCGTCGGACCCAAGGCGGTGCTCAACGACCGCGACGGCAAGCAGGTCGGCGACTACTTCGGCCCGCCCGCCACCTGGCAGGCCAAGGACGGCTCGAAGATCACTGGCACGCAGCTGGCGGTCGCCCCGTCGTCCGCTGGCAACATTCCGTTCCAGCTGGTCAAGGCCAATCCCGCCGAAGGCAAGGGCGCCATGAACGGCGTCAGCTACATCCAGCGCGTCGCCACCCGAGGTGGCGTTGCGCCTGCGAGCGGTTGCAGCACTGCGGACAAAGGCAAGCAGCAGGTCGTCAAGTATCAGGCCGACTATATCTTCTGGGCTGCCCAGTAAGTTCCCAGCGAGGGCGGCGTAGCTGGTCTACGCTGCCTCCACGCATCCATTGCCCAAGACCCACGCCTTTGAGCCTGCCCGTAGACTGTTTTGACCACCACGCCTGCCTGCTCGCCTGCGCCCGCGGCGAGCGGCCGGCCCTGCGTGACTTGTACGAGCAGGAGAGCGCGCGCCTGCTGGGCGTCGCCCGGCGTATCGCCCGTGACGATGCCCTGGCGCAGGACATCGTGCACGATGCGTTCATCAAGATCTGGAGCGGCGCGAGCAGCTTCGACCCCGCGCGCGGTTCGGCTCGGGGCTGGATCTACAGCGTGACCCGGCATCTTGCGCTCAACTACGTGCGCAACAGCGCAAGGGAGGTGCCGGTGGGCGAGCACGATGAAGTCGTGGACCTCGAACAGGAAAGCCCATTCGAGTTCAGCGCACGTTCCGACCGCGTGTTCCTGTGTCTTGAACAACTGGAACCGGCGCGGCGCAGCTGCATCGTCCACGCCTACGTTGATGGGTATACCCACGCGCAGATCTCCCGGAAACTGGGTACGCCCCTGGGCACCGTCAAGGCATGGATCAAGCGCAGCCTGGTGGCGTTGCGGGAGTGCATGGGATGACGACGCAAGCAGGGCCTGAAAGCCCCGATGATATCGACGCATTGGCCGGTGAGTATGTACTGGGCACCTTGCCGCTCGAGCAGCGTCGCGAGGTGCGGCGACGCCTCGGCAGCGATACGCGCCTGCGCGCTGCGGTGGACGCTTGGGAGCAGCGCCTGCTGGGGTTGACCGAACTCGCCGAACCGCAGACACCGCCCCCGAGGTTGTGGCAGCGTATCGAACGGAGCCTGGGCGAGCACCAGGCGCTAGACCGCCCGGCCCCCACGCAGGCATCATCATGGTGGAACCCCCTCGCCCTATGGCGCTACCTCGCCGGAGCAGGGCTGCTCGCCAGCGTGGTGCTGGGCGCGCTGCTGCTCACCCGCACGACCCCGCCGACCAGCTACCTCGTCGTCCTCGTGGGCCCCCAGGACCAGGCCCCCGGGTGGGTGATCCAGACCAGCGACGCTCGGCAGATCCAGCTCATCCCCCTCGGCGTCGCCCAAGTCCCCACCGACAAGGCCCTCGAATTCTGGACCAAAGGCGAGGGCTGGCAAGGCCCCGTGTCCCTCGGCCTGGTCAAGCCCGGCCACACCGTCACGCTCGACCTCGACAAACTGCCCCCACTGGAGCCAAACCAGTTGTTCGAGCTGACCCTGGAAAATGCGAACGGCTCGCCAACAGGACGGCCGACTGGCCCGATCCAGTTTATTGGCCGCGCGGTAAAAGTCATCTGAAATTGCGCCGGCCAGGCTGACAACATTCCGCTAGCCGGGACTGTACATGTGGTACTGGCTTGTCCTGCGACGGCCGCGCAGCAGCCACTAGAGCATGCAGCGCCGTGTAGCGGGATAAATGCTCACTAGCTGAATCCCCGGGGCTGCTCCGCGCGGCCCATCGCCGGAGGAGCGCGGCCAAGCCCTCAGCCTCGACAAACTAACCCGCTGGAGCCAAGCCAGCTGTTCGAGCGTACCCTGTAAAGCCCAATAGCTCGCCATCCAGATGACTTACGGACCCACTTCAGTTCATAGATCGCGCAGTGAAGGTCTCCAAAGCATCGCTGCCACCACGCCGCTGGCCATAAGCAATTTGTTCAATCGAAAGATGATGTTTATTGTGTTTATAAAGTGCTTCATCATTTCCTACAAATTCTCAAATGAATGTTTATTGAAGGTGGTTGGTAATGCTTGGAAACAAATACCTAGAGCCCTGTTTTAGAGCGGCGCCCGGTACGATAGAGCCATGGCCAGAATAATGCCGTATGGAAAAATGCGACCTGTCGCTTTATTCAAGTGAAGGCCAGGTATATGACGCGGTCATGTGCAATCCGTCCTTGCATCATCTAGACCCCGTCGATGATTTTGAAGCGGTGAAGCACTTTCTTGGTGAAGCGGCAAGATCGTTAAAAGACGATAGGGTCATCCTGATCAGTACCATTACTCATAATCAGTTGGAAGACGGCGTCTGGTGGGGAAGGTTAATTGAAAAATCGGTTGATCGCATGAAGCCGCGATGTATCGAACAGATCGGCCAGTTCCCCTACTATGTGATCAAAAAGATCGAGGAGTAAGCAAATCATGTCCAAAGTCCTGCTGATCACTGGAGGCAGTCGCGGAATTGGCGCCGCGAGTGCGTGGCTGGCAGTAGAGCAAGGTTACGCGGTGTGTATAAATTACCTGCACAACGCCGATGCCGCCAATGCGCTGTGCGAGCAGCTCGAAGCGCGCGGCGGCAAAGCTATTGCGGTTCAGGCCGATGTGAGTGTCGAGCGCGAAGTCGAGCGGTTGTTCCTGGAAGTAGATGAGCGCTTGGGGCGACTCACAGCGCTGGTCAACAGCGCCGGCACGGTGGGCCAGGCGAGCCGGCTGGAAAGCATGGACTGGCAACGGATCAGTCGAGTCTTTGCCACCAATGTGTTTGGCACTGTGCTGTGTTGCAAGCATGCGACCTTGCGTATGTCGAACAAATACGGGGGAGCGGGTGGCTCGATTGTCAATGTGTCGTCGGCCGCTTCCCGTCTGGGTTCAGCGGGTGAGTACGTAGACTATGCGGCCTCAAAAGGCGCAGTGGACAGCTTGACCATCGGCCTGGCCAAGGAAGTGGCGCCCGATGGCATCCGAGTCAACGCCGTAAGGCCCGGTTTCATTCGCACCGATTTTCACGCCTTGAGCGGTGATCCAGACCGGGTCGAGAAACTCAAGTCTCGCTTGCCCATGGGGCGTGGCGGCGAACCGGAAGAGGTGGCTGCCGCTATTTTGTGGTTGCTTTGCGAACAGTCTTCTTACATTACCGACAGTTTCATCGATCTGGCAGGAGGGCTGTAATCCACCCGCCGTAGCAATGCCTCACGAGTGCAGATAGTCCGTCCTTATGGAATGACCCTTTAAAGGAGCACAACAATGAAAAAGACAACAACGTTGAAGTCATTGATTCAGGGGAGCAACACGCCAGGTTGCCTTGCAGCAAGGCGAGGCGCAGGCGCAGTTGTGGGTTGTCCAGATCTACCAGCGGGGCGCCAGGCGTCACGCCAGTCGGTGTACTGCTGTCCCAGCTGTACACGCCCTTGGACCAGGCCATAGGCGACCGATTGTGTCGCGCGGAGCAGGAGACTGATTTGGTTTGCTGATCAATCACAAAGAAAAACAAACTTCCCAAAATAGTTCGCAGCGCCGATGCTGGCTGACACGATCGCTATCTATCCGCTGGGAGAGCACCGCATGAAAGACGTTGTTGTCGTCGCCGCGACCCGTACCGCCATTGGCAGCTTCCAAGGCGCACTGGCCAGCGTGCCCGCTGTCGAACTGGGGGCGGCCGTGATCAGGCGCCTGCTGGAACAGACCGGCATCGCACCTGGCGAGGTGGACGAGGTAATCCTTGGTCAGGTTCTGACGGCGGGTGCGGGCCAGAACCCGGCGCGACAAGCCGCTATCAAGGCAGGCCTGCCTTACGCCGTCTCCGCGCTCACTTTGAACAAGGTCTGCGGCTCCGGCCTGAAGGCGGTGCACCTGGGCGTTCAGGCGATCCGCTGCGGCGACGCCGAAGTGATCATTGCCGGCGGGCAGGAAAACATGAGCCTGGCACCCTATGTCATGCCCGCTGCGCGCACCGGGTTGCGCATGGGGCATGGTCAGTTGGTCGATACCATGATCAGCGATGGCCTATGGGATGCCTTCAATGATTATCACATGGGTATCACGGCCGAGAACCTCGCCGCGCAGTACGGCATCAGCCGCCAGGCGCAGGATGCTTTCGCCAGCGAGTCCCAGCGCAAGGCACTGGCTGCCATCGAGTCCGGACGTTTCAAGGACGAGATCACTCCGATCAGCATTCCCCAACGCAAGGGTGAGCCCGTGATTTTCGACACTGACGAGCAGCCGCGTGCCGGGACCAGTGCCGAGTCGCTTGGCAAGCTGCGGGCTGCATTCAGCAAGGAGGGCAGCGTGACCGCGGGTAATGCCTCGACGCTGAACGACGGCGCGGCCGCTGTGCTGCTGATGAGCGCGGACAAGGCCAAGGTCCTGGGCTTGCCGTTACTTGGCACGATCAAGGCCTATGCCAGCGCGGGTGTGGACCCGGCAGTGATGGGTATCGGTCCGGTGGCCGCTACCCGTCGGTGCCTGGACAAAGCGGGCTGGCAATTCGATGAGCTGGATCTGGTCGAGGCAAACGAAGCCTTCGCTGCCCAGGCGCTTGCCGTGGGGCAGGAGCTGCGCTGGGACAGCGGGCGGGTGAACGTCAATGGCGGCGCCATCGCCCTGGGGCATCCAATTGGCGCATCGGGGTGCCGTGTGCTGGTGACGTTATTGCACGAGATGAACAGGCGCGATGCACGCAAGGGCCTGGCGACCCTTTGCATTGGTGGCGGCCAGGGCGTGGCGCTGGCTATCGAACGGTGATGCACTGCTGCCAGTGAGAGGGTTTGCACAGGTTGCGATCCATCACAGCCTAGCCGCCGCCCGCACCGCCGTTCATGTCGCTGGGACCATTGCTGCCGGTCTCGCCCGAGGTGCCGGTGCCGTTCATGGTCTTGCCCGGCGAGCGGTCGGTGCCGTCGCCACCGGTGGCGCTGGTGTCATTGCCGCCCTTGCCACCTCGGCTTTCGCCACCGCCCTTACCATGACTGGCACGGGTGTCGGAGCCACTGCCGTCGCCAGCGTTGGCGCCTTCCTCAGGAGCATTGGCGTTGCCCGGTACTTGGCCGGTCGCCGGTGAATTGCTATGCCCGGTACCGTCCATGTCGGTATCGGCCATGGCGATCGGTGTAGCCAGACCCAGGCACAGGGCCAAGGCAAGAGAAGTTCGGATGCTGCTGTTCATGAGTTGTCTCCCGCTGGATGCCAGCTGACTCCCAGAGGCGTAGCGCAGGCTCGCCCCTGGGAGCAGGTCAGCATGCATGGCCGATCAGCTACCGCCGCCACCGCTGCCGCCACTACCACCTGCACCGCCACCTGCGCCACCTGCACCGCCACTGCCGCCTGACCCGTCCATGCCGCCGCTGTTGCCTGTACCCGCGCCGCCGGTACCCGAGCCTGTACCAGTACCCGCGCCGGTACCGGTGCTGGGACTGGCACCCTCGCCACTATTGCCTGCCGCAGGCCCAGTCCCGGGTCCGCTGCCAGTGCCGGTCCCACTAGGGCCGCTGTTGGCGCCGTTCATGGTCCCTGTGGAGGTGCTGCTACCGTTATGGGTCTCGTTGGCCGCTCCAGGTCCGGTGGGATCACTGGCTGCAAAAGTCAGTGGCGCTGCGGCGCCGAGGCACAGGGCAAACGCAAGATGCAGAGGTCTGATCTTCTTCATGGTGGATCTCCTTCGTGAGATGAGTCATGCATTAGGCTGCGCTCCCAGACCGTGGGTGCCCTGCGTGCGACAGGCGGTCATCTCTCGGCGCGGCAGTCCTTGGTGCAAGCGACTGAACCCGTGCCTGCCCGGTCCGTCAAACCTCACGACTGTCCATAAACAGACCAGGCGAGGGTGCCATGAAAATAGGCTGTCTAGGATGGGGGTCATTGCTCTGGAAACCGGAGCCGCTACGCCTGGCGGGGCCTTGGCGGGAGGATGGCCCCGAGCTCGCCATCGAGTTCTGCAGGGTGGGCGATGGCGGCGAGCTGGCCACGGCCATCTGCGTCAATGCACCGCCGGTGCCGGTGTTCTGGGCACCGCTTGAAGTGGATGACCTGGCATCGGCCTGTGCAATGTTGAAGGAGCGTGAGCAGATTCCAGACCACCGCAGCGACGGCATCGGCTCGCTGATCGTCAGCCCCGACGCGACGGGGGCGCTGTGCGAGTGGGCGTTGGCCAGCGGGCTGGACGCGCTGGTCTGGACTGCCTTGCCACCACGCTTCGACGATATTGAAAATCGCGTGCCGAGCGAGCGTGAGGTGCTGGGCTATCTGGGCAGCCTGCAGGGTGAAACGCTGGAGCATGCCAGGCGCTATATAGAACAGGTGCCCCTGCAGATACAGACGCCGTATCGGGCCGCAATTGCCCGTTCCTTGGGCTGGGAACGCGGGAGAGGTACGGCGACATGAGCTCCAGCGTGACCGCGCACGACCTTGGCATCGACCTGAAAAGCGGCGGCGAGGAAGCACTGTTCAGTTGGCTGGTCGCGAGCTTTCTAATGGGCAAACGCATTCGCGCTGCGACGGCGGTCAGGGCGTACCAGCTAATCGTCGAGCGCGGAGGCTGCAATACGCCACGCAAGCTTGCGCAGCGACCCCACCGCGAGCTGGTACGGATGCTGGGCGAGGCCGGATATGCCCGCTATGACGAGTCCACCGCGCGACGCCTGCATGCGCTGTCCCAGGCACTCGAGCGGGATTACCAGGGCAGCCTTCGCCACATGCGCGAGGTCACCGCAAGCGGCGAGGCGTTCGAGCGGCGACTGCTGGCCTTCGAGGGCATTGGGCCCAAGACGGCGGAAATCTTCATGCGTGACGCGGCAGTCGTCATTGGGTGAAGGGGATGGATGTGATCGTTGGTCCGGCACTGCGGTCTACTGCCTGAATCGAGTTTCAGGAGGCAGCCATGCCACTACCATTGAATGACCAGCAGCGCCAAGCGCTATCGACCCTGCGCAAGCAGCATCCGCAGATCGGCCGATGGCTCGCGAAGCTGTCCCGCGAAGTCGCCGGTGAGCGGCTGGAAGATGCGCCCCTGGTCACCGAAGTACTATTGATGGAAACCGCCGCCTTCGACGAATACAGCGCTCCGGCCGCGGATGCGCTGATAGCGGACCTGTTGCGCCTCGACCGCATAGGTGCCCTGGATCATGTCAGAGCCCAGCGGTTCACCCAGGATCTGGAAGCGTTGCTCAAAGAGTAGAAGCGGTACGCCGCCCCATTGCGGGCGGCGTGACGTTACTTCTGGCCACTGTCCGGAGCAGCGTCCCAGTGCTCAGTCGCTTCAGCATTCCCCAGCTTGCGGTACGCCTTGCGCATTTCTCGCAACTGCTTGCTCTCCAGGTCTTCGAGCGACAAGACCGAATTCTGCGCGGACTTGGAGGCACGGATAAGTTCGTCGAGCTTGAGGTGAAGAATGTCGTTGTCTCGGTTCTGCGTGTTCTGGATCAGGAACACCATGAGAAAGGTGACGATGGTCGTCGAGGTGTTGATGATCAACTGCCAGGTGTCGTTGTAGTGAAAATAAGGTCCCGTGGCCGCCCACAGGACGATCAGCCCCAGGGCAACCTGGAAAGTCCGTGGGTGCCCGGCCTTGTCGGACAGCGTCTGGCAGAACTTGGCGAATCTCATTGCGCGTTTTCCTCTGCGGTTTACCTGATCGGTAGACCTCGGCGAAGCGGCGAAATTCTTTTTTACAACTTGGACGGGCCGAGCCCCCGCAGAAAACGCTGCGGGTGATCGGCACGGGGCTCTACGCACGAGTCGAAGCGTCCGAACAGCTTGTAGCGATTCAAGGCAATCCTGTCGTACACCCAGTCACGCATGGCCCTCGGCACCAGCTTGGCAATGTTCAGCAAGCGCCAGGCTGGCGACAGCCGAGCGAAAATCTCGAACATCGCATCCGAGCGGATGAACACGTCATCGCCTTCGATCAGCACAATCGTGTTGAACCGGTCCTGCGGCAGACCCGCCCAGCCCAGCAATGCCTGGCCCTCAGGTGACTGCACGGTGGCCAGGCGGATGCGTCGCCGGGTGTCGTGACGGATGATGAAGTTCGCCCAGCCGTTGCACAGCTTGCACGTGCCGTCGAACAGCACCGCTGTCTCGCCCGGCTCGATCACCGGTGCCTGCTCACGCATGATTTGCATCTCCTTCAAGGCTGCAGGCGCCTGATGCCACGCCCTCGGCACGCCAGCACGGTCAGCGCGCCTACTGCCGCCAGCGCCATGTCCTTTTGCGCATCCCACACATCGCCCTGGGCGCCGATGACCGCCGAGCCGCCTTCGCCCCAGTACTCGCCGCCTACCCATTCCATCAGCTCGTACAGCATGGAGGTCGACAGCACCATCGACCAGGCCATGAGGGATGCCCAGGCACCGTTCAGCTGGCATTTGCGGAGGATGATCTCGCGAAAGGGCAACGCTGTCAGCACGCCATAGCAGAGGTGGACGAAACGGTCATAGTGGTTGCGCTGAGCGTCGAAAAAGCGATCGGGATCGATATCCATCCACCGAACGAAGGCTTGGTTGTAAGGCACCTGCGGGTAGGTGTAATGAGTGCCAACCTGATGCAGGCAAACGAATACCAGCAGCATCGCCCATGAGCGCGCGGACCAGTAGAACGAGCGGCGGGTTAACCACACCGCGGCGGCTCCGATAACCACCAGCGCGTTTTCAATCATCCAGGTCTGGCGGTCGACGGGCGACCAGCCAAAGACAACGATCACTGCAAGTGTTGCGGCTTGCAGGCCTGCGATGATTGGGAAGTGTCGTCCTGTCACCGGGTCGTCTCCGAGTCTGAAGTACCGCGAGGACGCGGCGTCTGGCACTCATCAGAGGCCACTCGGCGGGCATAGATTCATTTGCATTGGCCTTCGCGCGGTTCTCGAGTGCATGAGACTGTTGCCCAAGCGTTAGTTGACCATCGGATCAAGATTCCCTAGGGTGGCCGACCATTATACTGCCTGAGTTACCCATGACTGACCGCTCTACACTGCCCCCTACCGTCTACCTGCTGGGGCTGACCATTTTCTCGCTGGTGACTGCCGAATTCATGGTTGCGGGCATGATGCCCGCCCTGGCCGAGGCCTTTTCGGTGAGTCTGGCGCAGGTGGGCAACCTCATTGCGTTCTATGCCTTGGGCATGGCGCTGGGAGGCCCGCCGGTCACTGTGCTGCTGCTATCCCGAGGCATCAGCAACAAACGCGCACTGGTCGGGTTGCTGGCAGTGTATGTCGCATCGGGTGCATTGGCCGCCGCCGCGCCGACTTACACCGTGCTGGTACTGGCGCGGATTCTCATGGGGGTGTCCAGCGCGGCCTGTATCGGTCTCTGCATGACCCTCTGTGCCGGGCTGGTGCCGACCGAACAGCGGGGCAGGGCGATAGCGGTAGTCCTGGCCGGCTTGATGCTTTCGCCCGTAGCGGGTGTGCCGATGACGGCCTGGGTCGAGCAGCAATATGGCTGGCGCGCCAGCGCGTGGTTGGTGGTCGTGCTCGCTCTGGTCTGCACCGCCCTGGTGGCCAGCCGTCTGCCCAAGGCCGAGGCGGGCAGCGAACCTGCGCTCGCGCGGCAATGGATCGCGCTGCGCAACCGCAGCCTGTGGGCCGCCTACCTCACCAGCGGCCTGATCATTGGCGCGACCTTCGCAGCCTTCAGCTATTGCACCCCGATTCTCATTGAGGAGGTTGGCATAGCCCCGGCCCAGGTCGCGCCCCTGCTGGCGCTGTACGGCGTGGCCAACGTGCTGGGCAACATCGTGGTGGGGCGCATCGCCGATCGCCATACGCTCCCCGCCCTGGGCTGGGGGCTGACCGTGATGGTACTTGCGCTGGCGGGCTTCGCATTGTCGGGCGAGCAGCACTGGCTGAGCCTCGGCTGCTTCATGGCCCTGGGTTTCACCGGCGTGGCGCTGAACCCGGCGATGGTCGCCCGCGTGATGAAAGCGGCCGAGCCCGGCGCGCTGGTCAATGCCCTGCACACCTCGGTGATCACCGCAGGGCTTGCCCTGGGCAGCTGGGCAGGGGGCAGCGCGATCGATGCAGGTTACGGCCTGCGCGCCCCGTTGTGGGTGGGCGCCGGGATGGCGCTGCTGGGCGTGCTGAGCCTGGTGCGGCCGGTGATGGCGGGGAGGATGGCCAGGACTTGCGCGTAAGTTCCTCCGCGATCGGCCGATAACGGCTGGCTGCATAGGCTGGAATGCGAGACTCAGTGTATTCAGCGTGCGAAGGATGTCTTGCATGTCTCCCGAATTCGCATCGCAATTCAGCCGGCCTTTTAGCACGAGCGGCTGCTCAAGGCGTACGTGATGGAGCGCTAAGCCTTTGGTGGTGATAACTGCCGATACAGGGCACATTCTCCCTACGCTTGAACAGAAATTCGCGACGATACAGAGTGCGGCACAGTGGCATAGCATCTGACCGATCTACAGCAGCGCGTTGACGCCAGCAAGTAAATACTGTTCTACCTGTGCTGCTTCGAAGTCTGTTTGACGCGCATTTCCTAGGCTCTGTACGAAAAGAGATGTCGCAAACACCGCATGGAACAAGCCAGCGAGACCATGGCGGCATAGCTTTTCGCAAGCTTGTCGAAGCGTGTCACGATCCGACGGTTCTCTGTCAACCAGCCAAACATGCGCTCAATGATGTTGCGCTGTCGGTATTGGGGCCGATCAAACAGTCTTGGTAATCCTGGCGTGGGTTTGCGCTTCATTGAGCGCAGCGGGATGACGGGCTGCATTCGATATTGATCGCAGTAGCGGCGTAGCGCTTCGGCGTCGTAGCCCTTGTCGGCGAGCAACCATTTACAGCGTTTACGCGGGCGGCCACGTTGGCTCGATGGAATGGTGACTTCGTCCAACAGTGGTTGGACGTAGCTGATGTCACTGGCTTGACCGCCAGAGAGGAGGTAGCGCAACGTGTCCCGTTGGCGTCGCAGAACATGTGGATTTTGGTTGTCAGGCCGCCGCGGCTGCGGTCTAGAGCGTGATCGGCAGGCTCGTCAGGCCCCCTTTTTTCCGAGCGCCGGATGAGGCTCGGGTAGCGCGGACAGCGGTTGAGTCGATCATCGAGGTTTGCAAATCGACCAAGCCTTGTTCATTCAACCTCAGGTGCAAGCGTTTGAGCATTTGATCGAATGTCCCCGGTTTCGCCAGCCCCCCGAAACCGTTGATAGTCCGTTGACCACGGGCCAAAGCGCTCCGGCATATCTCGCCACGCAGCACCCGAGCAGAGCACCCACAGAACGCCATCGAGCATCAGCCGGTCGCTCAAGCGGGGCCGCCCCCTGCCATGGGTTTCGATGAAAAGATCGGAAACCAGATCCCAGGCCTCGTCCGAGAGTTCATAACGCTTTGCCATCACAGAAATCTTTCCGTTGATGGCTGGTGACTCTACAAAATTTCAGCGTTCGAGGGGCGACGATTGGATTTCGCGGGATTTCGTACAGAGCTAGGCCACTTTCGGGCCGAGGCGCCCGCCTGCTGATCTCAGCGGCCTGACGCTCGAGTATTACCTGCAGCGCTTTGTCGATCTGCACTGCTCCCGTCTGGTTCGTTTCTTGCCCTCGCCACGGTGGCAGTTTGGAGGCCGGTTCATATAGTAATGAATTTTCCCAAAAGCATCTCCACCGCTAAGTACTCAGGCAGTTGCTCGCCACCGACGCATGCAAAAAAATCTCGTAACGGTGTTCCCTGAAAAAGACGGCTTCGCCGTCAGGAGCCGGGTGGCTGTCCCTCGCGAAGGAGTTTGAATGTCTGTGCGAGCGAGCGAAGCCCCCGTGTGTCGCAATGTCGACGCTTTGATAGGACAATAAAGTTTCCTTAGCGTGACAGACGCCATCTCATCCAATGCTGAGGCGCCCTGTCGGAGTCCGGTTGCAACAGCAGCGAGGCTGATAGGTAGCGCGCAGCCGCTTTAGTTGAATTATTCACCATCTAGAGTCAATTCCGATAAAAAACAGTTGTTTACCTGGGGTCAAGGTTTCGAAGGGAACTTAGGCCTAACTCTGTGTGATGCCGCCGTCAACACCTAGCAAGGTCTCGGGCAACGAGCTGCGTGTAACAATTAATCTAAACATCCAGGCGGATACTTACGGTTTCTCAAAGTATCCATAGGCATTATTCGTTAAACAGACTGTGTGAGTTCGTATGCTGTTGTGGGAATCTTCCGGCTTACTTATCAGATCCGTCCGGCAGCCTGCTAATAAAAAACAGTGATACTGTCTACATGGTTAAATTTATCTAATTCTTTGACAAGCAATTAATGGAGTGCCTTATGTATACGGGGATAGTTCAAGAGCTCGGTGAGATCATAAGCCTAGACAAACGGATCGGCGTCACAGGGGTAACCGTCAGAGCATCAGCTCGGTTTATGAAGGGGCTCGAAGTGGGCGGGAGCATCGCATTGAACGGAGTATGTCTCACAGCGACGAAGATACGTTCGGACGAATTCTGCGCTGATGTCTCCGACGCAACACAAGCTATCACTAATCTTATGAGTTTGAAACAGGATGACCGCGTCAATCTAGAGCGGTCGGCCTATTCGGGAGGGGAAGTCGGCGGGCACTTAACTGCAGGACACATTGATGGGACTGGCCTTGTCACAGCGGTCGCAATGGTTGGAGAGACAATAGAGCTATCCATGGCTCTACCTCAAGAAGCCAAGCAGTATATCTTTGTAAAGGGTTTTGTGGCGATAAATGGGGCAAGTTTGACCGTGGGTTCGATAGATATAGAATCTAATATTGCTAAATTTACACTTGTACCTGAAACATTGAGGCGGACTACCTTCAAGGGTGTCAAGGTTGGAGATAAACTCAACGTCGAGGTAGATCCTGTTTCTCGCGTTTTAGTAGACACTGTCCGAAGGGTGCTAAGTTCTAAGGGTGATGATTGGAGTTAAGTCGGAAGGTTTAAATGGATGAGGTAAGAAAATGCACTTTAATGATATTAAAAAGTCTATATCATGTTCCGTTCATAATGTGGTGGAGGTGCCGCTTAAAGATTGTCAATTAAAAGCCAGGTTTGTAACTTTCGATGGTCTGGATGATGCCAAGGAGCACTTTGCTATCCGTTATGTAACAGCTGGCTCGGTCAATGTGCCACTGCTCAGAGTGCATTCGGAATGCGTGACGGGCGATCTGTTCCATTCGCTTCGTTGTGATTGTGGAGAACAGCTTGCGTATTCAATGCAAAGACTTAAAGAAGAAGGAGGGATTCTTATTTATCTTCGTCAAGAGGGTCGTGGCATAGGTTTGAAAGCTAAGTTAGATGCCTACTTGTTGCAATTGGAGGGTCACGACACATTTGAAGCAAACCGTCTGTTAGGTCACCCTGATGACAGTAGGGACTTTAGTTTGGCAGCCAAGATGTTACTTGCTATGGGTGAGTCGCGAGTTCGATTATTGACTAATAATCCGCAGAAGCAGAGCGCGCTGACGGCGGGGGGTGTAGAAGTGACAGCCGCGCTCCGACTGCCATCATTCACTCATGCTGAAAATAGAAAATATATAGCCGCTAAACGTCTCAGCGGTCATTTTCTCGAAGACAATTAATCCTAAATGCAAGGTGTGAAATGTTAAACAGCAAAAATAAGACTAGAGAAGATCTGTGGCACAGTCCGGCTGGATATCAAAGGACCTCAAAGAAATTGCAGAAAGCTTATCTTGAAAGGCTTTTAGCCCGTGTCCCGATTAAAGGTCGCATATTGGACGTAGGGTGTGGCACTGCAAACGTCTTGGAGATTCTGAATGAGGATAATGTTAGAGATTATTGTGGGGTGGATATCTCGAAAGAAATGATTGCATATGCTTCTGAACGTTTCCCGCAGTTTCGTGAGAGATTTATTCATGAAGATTTTTTAAGTGTAGATAAATCTACGGTTGGTAGATTTGACCATGTTGTATGTGCTGCGTGTCTGCACTGGTTTCATCCAGAACAGCAGAGAGTGATAGACACAATCTATGAGATGTTGGAAGTTGGCGGGTATTTACATTTATCGACAGCGTTGTCGTTTGATTATCTTTCGGGTGAAGAGTTAATTCAAGAGCAAGTTCTTAAAGAGGTAAGACTTCGGTATAAGCCAATCCGGCAGAGCGATACATTTTCATCTAGAAGAGCGACGCGTGAAGATATTGTTAAATTACTAGGGCGGTTTACGTTAATTGCAATATCCCAGCATGAGGAAAAACTAAGTTTTGATAATTTCGAAGATTTTCGCGATTGGCATGTAGGGAGCGGCTCGGTAGTGTTCAAACAATTTCCGTTGGAAACCCAGTGCTTGGCCACCGACCTTTACTATAAACTGCTGTACAGCCGCTATGAAGACGGAATTTATGATGTCGCGTACGCGACTGCATTGATCACCGCGCAGAAAGGGGATCATTATCATGTCGTTTAGAACACAAGCGCATGGGCGCGAATTAGCCATGGCAACCCCGCATTATCTCGCAGGGTGTTTTGCTTTGAACAGTTTTATTGCTCAAAAAAATACGCACCATGCCGCTACCGTCGCTTTATTCTCGGCTGCCTTCAATCTCCCTCATTTGTGTGGGCTGGGCGGGGATGCGATCATCCTCGCGCAGTCGCCTGATGGCGAAATTCAATCTTATAACGGGATGGGAATTACTGGGTCAAATCAGTCGATAGAATACTATCGCGCTTATGGATTTAGCGCTATTCCTTCGCGCGGTTTGTTTAGTACTATGATTTATGGCGCAGCTTACGCTCTCCAAGAGTTTATGGATTGCAATGATTTAGACCTTCGAGAAGTTTTACGTGATTTGGCGGCTGATATTAATAAGCCAATCCCGGTATCTCCATGCACATATGGGTTTATTAATAAATATCGTAAAGATATAGTGGCTGCGCCAAGTTTCCAAAATTGGAGGCAGGTTTATTTGGAGGCTTCTGCTGAAGTTAAAAACTCTGTTCCACATGCCAGTAGGTTAGTCAGCATAATACGCAGGGAAGGTTTGCGAACATTTTACAGTGGATCAATTGCGCATCGGTTTTTAGATCGTGTCAACAGCGAAGCTCCAGGACTATTTCTGCCTGAAGATTTTGAAAGCTTTAAGGCTCCGAGATTTGATGTCGCCAACATAAATTTCTTGGGTAGTTCGATCCATTGTCATGCCGGAAATGCCCCGTGGCTTGAAATGGCAATAATTTTAGGGGTCGTCGAGAGACGAATTGCTGAGTACGCCAGGTTTAATGGCCTAACCATGCTCCGGTGGTGTCGTTTGGCAGGGGCAGTAGAAAGCTTTTTAGAGCAACGTGGGATTGATAGATGTCTGGCTATCGATCCAAATGACTTAAAATTTGTGGTCTCCGAGGCAATATCGGCGATAGAGTCAGAAATAGAAAGTTGCACTCTAATTAAGCCAATATGGGGAAAAGGGGCAGATACAGTATTCATAGGATCGGCACATGCCGATGGCACACTGATCGGCATGACGAGTTCGATCTTCACTCCTTTTGGTGCTATGTTAGACCCCGGAGAATCAGGATTATTGCTTTCCAATCGGGCATTTTCATTTTCGGATGATCCCTTATGTTCACGTAGGCTAGAGCCCAACAAAACAGCTAACCATACAATAAACTCACTCATTGTAAGAAGCTCCGATATGGATTTTACGATGGGAACTACCGGTGGTTTTGTACAAGTTCAGATTTTGGTGCAACTGCTGGTTCGAATTCTCTACTTGAAAGAGGCACCACAAGCTGCGTTGGAGGCGCCACGGTTCGCCAATATGGGTAAATCAAATCGATATCAAGGCACCCTGATATGCTACGAGAAACGTAATTCATCTACGGTCCCTGAGAGCTTTGTTCCTTTGCCGGCACTATGTGGCAGAATGGGAGTAGCTCAGATTGCAGGTATTTTAAAATCAAATGGAGACGTTTTTTCTGCTTCTGACCCACGCGGTGAGGGGGCCGCGCTCGCATACTGATCTTAATATCGCTCGATCTATCTGCAGATTCTTCACGACCTAGCGTTTACAAATCTACTGCTGAAGCGCAAGGAGTTTATTGTCTCTGTCTGAGGAATTTATATGGCAGAATCCTAGAGGGTATGAAAA
The DNA here is from genome assembly GCF_902498185.1 of Pseudomonas fluorescens. GTDB lineage: Bacteria > Pseudomonadota > Gammaproteobacteria > Pseudomonadales > Pseudomonadaceae > Aquipseudomonas > Aquipseudomonas fluorescens_BS. The sequence goes on from NZ_CABVIX010000006.1 coordinate 179,893, forward strand.
TTTTTTTATACTAAGATAAAACTGTTCATGCTTATGCCACGGATAGAAGGCGTCATAGTCTATGAGAGCTATACCGGTTTCCATACTGATGTTGGTTTCTGCCCTTGGTCCTTTCGCTCTGGGAATGATGATTGCCATACAGCCAGAAATCGGCCTCACGCTTGAAGCCTCACCTGAACAAACGCAGTATGCTTTGTCGAGCGCGTTCTTAGTGCTAGGAAGCTGCTACTTACTCACAGGAAAAATTATCGATGGTGTAGGATATCGCCACGTGCTGTTGGTTTCAGGCGGAGTCTTTTGTATCAGTTTGTACTGCGGAGCGGCGGCATTAAACTACGAATCGTTTGTCATCGCTCGCATGTTACAGGCAGCAAGCGGGAGCTGCGGATTTATCCTGGTGCGGGCTCACCTATGCCTCCGTTTCGATGACAGGCAAGCTACGACTGTGTTGGGCTATTTCACCATAGTCACTGCGATATGTCCGATGCTCGCGCCTATGATAGGACATTATGTTAGCACATGGCTGGGGTGGCGCGGCTTGTATTGGGGGGTCGCGGTTCTAAGTTCTGTCATGTACTTATACATATTTCTGGTCGGGAAAAAATCGTTTGAAGATGTAGGGAGTACAGGTCGACTTGGGGGCGTCGCCCACCATTACCTGGCGGAGATCAACCTTCGCTTTGTATTATCGGTCCTCGCAATTTCTTTCGCGTCTGGTGTGTTTTATACATTCGTGACCGTGGGCCCATTTGTAATGCTGGCTGAATTTGAATTAGATGGGAAAGACTTCGGTGTTTACTTTATCGCGACCTCTTTGGCTTTCGCATCTGCGAGCTTTTGTTTCAGCAGGACCGTAACCGCCCGCCCTGTCGAACAGTTTTTTGGCGTGGGGTCATTGATCAATGCGACGGGTCTAGCGTGCATGTGGGTTGCGATCTTCTATGGATCGATGTCCGGTTTGATGATAGCGATACTTATCTTGAACTTTGGAAACGGATTGTTAGCACCAGCGTTGTCCGCTTACATTCTGATCCGTGTTGCCCGTTCTAAGCCATTAGCATCAGGGTTGCTGGGATTTGCTCAGATGACTTCTGGTGGAGTAATCTCTTTCATGGCGGGACATTTCGCGTCAGGGACTTTAGAAGCGATGGGGGTGTTAATAAGCTTCTGCGTAATTTTGTCTTGTTTATTTGCAGCAGGTTTAATGGTGGCCTTGCTCAAAAACAGTTTAGCGGCAGATCGAGGCTCGAACAAGATTGGGGAATAACCAACTATCTATTAGGGTGAATTATTTATGAAGCGTATGTTTGTCACGGCTGCGCCAGTAGGGGCTGTACCTCAGAAGCTGTATCCGTTAGACTCAAACTTTATCACCGATGAAGAAGCGCAACAGCTCTATACTAAATTTGAGAGAGGAGCCGCAATTGATATTCTTTTAAATGGTGGTTGGACTTTCGTTGGAGCCGGCGGTATGCGGCTCGTTCATTCTAAGATCAATGGGAACAATTCAATCGTCGCCGCTGATTCGCTCAGCCATCTCCCTTTAGAGATAGCGCGTAAAGTCGTCCTGTCCTTGACCACTCAAGGCTGGCAGCCCTCAAATGGAGGCGATCTACTGTGGCCACATAATGGTGGAGTATCCTATTTGACTCCCGAAGCTGTGAAGGCCATTTCTTCCATTGACTCCTCACTAATTTCCTTTCAGGCTAACGGATGGGAAGTTACAGGCTCAGGGCTTTGGCGCCACGGTCGAGCTTGCTCTGCGGGTCTGCCAATTACCGTCGAGGAAATCATCGAAGAGTCACTATGTTGTTTTGAGGCGGGTGCAAGTGTCGTCCACCTGCATACCAGGAAAGTAACCGATATTCTTAATTTTAAATATAATGGAGGTGCGAGCGCGGTGCGAGTTCAGAGTCAAGCGAATAATATAGACTTGGCGCAGTATGATCTGATTATTCCTGCGATACTAGAACGGCGAAACGATGTTGTTCTGAATATTTCGACGAGTGTCAGGGGTAGTATTCTAGATATGGCTAGCCCTGGGCGCCGTGGCCCACTGAAGTCTTACGGTCATAATGAAAGAGTTCCCGAGATTGCCTCCTTCAGCCCAGGAAGGGTTTCGTTCTCATCGGGAGGCGGCTATGACAATACTGATAGTTTTATTGCTGCGCAATTAGTTCATTTTTCAAAGCTTGGAATTCGACCTGAGGTCGAGGTATTCAATCTCACAATTCTGGAAAGCGCTCTTGGAAACTACCGGGACGCAATAAGCTTGTGTGGAGTTCCTGTGCTTCTTATGCTTGTTGCCGGTGTGGATCAAAATAAGCTGGAGAACGGCTCACTTCGGGATGATTCGTTGATCCCGGTCGAGGTTAAGGAAAAGGCGCTCCAGCTGGTCTCATTAGGTGATGAGACAAGCCGTTTAAGTGCCATATCTTGCATCGAACAGTCCCTTGCTCCAATCGTGGATGCGATCCGTCGCGCATACGAAGATTCGCTAATATCAATCCTTTTACCAGGCATACTGCAGTCATTGGTTGTTGAGGTCGCCCTGAATTTAAGTTTGGATGGTGTCCGTGTGGGTTTGGAAGACTCGCTGACGATCCATGATACCTCCGTTCCAGGAGGGATTAGGAAGGCCACTGGTACTGCGGAACAAGTCAGAAGTGTCGTAATGCAGCTTTCAAATGCAGACATTCGCGTCATGAGTCCGCAGGAACTGAATCTCAAGTTGAATGGTACAATTAGTTGATTTAAAGCGTCACAGGTGAAGACCTTACCTCGATGACAGTACCCTTGGTGCCGGTTGGCAAGCGTACGACATAGCTAGCTTGCCAGTATCTACGACAGGTGGGTGATATGGGTATTAATGTAGGATTCATGGAGTTTGCTTTGGCATTAGGCCGAATGGCTCTGCCGGAATGCTTACCTAACCCTCCGGTAGGGTGCGTCTTAGTTAGAAATGGAAATATCCTTAGTTATGGGTTTACGCAGCCGTGCGGACAATATCACGCCGAAGCTATGGCGTTGGCACAGTTGCCTGAAGGTTGTCAGGGCGTAGTAGCTTACGTAACGTTGGAGCCCTGCTCTTTCTGCGGGCGCACGCCATCATGTGCGCAAGCTCTAATTGACCGAGGCGTGGACCGTGTCTATGTATCTTTACTTGATCCGGACCCAAGGAATTCTGGAGCTGGGATCGACATGCTTCGCAATGCGGGTATTGAGGTGAGTATTGGACTTTTAGCTGAAGAAGCGAGTGCTGATTTGGCTAGGTTTTTAGTGTCATTTAGGTGATTTATCTGTGATGGCTGGAATTTGGCGCCATCGCGCATCGACCAGCCTATTTTCCCTTAAGCGGTCTATGGCTTGCACGCCGTTAACGAGAGCGGCTTGCCGGAACTCGGCCCCGCCGCAAACCCGGGCAGAGCCCGGGTCGGCATTTCAGGCATCCCGGCGGTTATTGCATCCAGGGCGGCGGTGGCTCTTCGCCCTTCACCGGGCCGCGCTCGGCGTCTTCGCGGGCGGCACGGCGGCGGGTGTCGTCGAGGCGGGCGGCATCGATTTCGCGGAGGACGCCACCGACGTCAGCTTCGTGGTCGTCATCGGCAAATTCGCCGGTCAATGGGCTATCGGCGCGCAATTCGCCGGCTTCGTAGAGCGACCACATCTCACGCGCGTAGCGGGTGGCCTTCAGCTCGGGTGCGAAGCGGCCAAAATAACCGCTCATGTTCCCCACATCCCGCTCCAGCATGCTGAACGCGTGGTTGTTGCCGGCTGCGTCCACGGCCTGGGGCAGGTCGATGATCACCGGGCCGTCAGGGCCGAGCAGCACGTTGAACTCCGACAGGTCGCCATGCACCAGTCCGGTACACAGCATCAGCACGATCTGGCGGATGACGAAGGCGTGATACTCAAGTGCCTGCTCGGGCTCGAGATGCACGTCGTTCAGACGCGGCGCGGCGTCGCCGTCGGCGTCCACCACCAGCTCCATCAGCAGCACGCCGTCCTGGAAATCGTAGGGCTTGGGGACCCGCACGCCAGCCCCGGCCAGGCGGAACAGCGCTGCCACTTCGGCGTTCTGCCAGGCATCCTCGGCCTCCTTGCGGCCATACTTGGAGCCCTTGGACATGGCCCGGGCCTGGCGGCTGTTGCGCACCTTGCGGCCTTCCTGGTACTCGGCGGCCTGGCGGAAACTGCGTTTGTTGGCCTCTTTATAGACCTTGGCGCAACGCACCTCGGCCCCGCAGCGCACCACGTAGACAGCCGCTTCCTTGCCACTCATCAAGGGCCGGAGCACTTCGTCGACCAGCCCATCTTCAATCAGCGGTTCAATCCGTTTTGGAGTCTTCATCGTTTCTTTGCTTTGGGTCCTGTCTTGCCAACACACGGGTTGCACGGGGCCGGCCATCGTCTCACAGACTGATGAGACTTGCTCGGCCAGGATGCAACAAACACCCTGAACTTTCCCTGAACGGTCATCTCGAAATATCTAGACACATCCACTGTGGCCTGGCCAAAGCGAGTATCCCATGCAACTCCTTCACCCGAAGGCGCGTTTCAAGCCCTATCATTCGGCCAGCGGGGGATGGGGGTCGGCGCATTCGGTCATGACCATCCTCTGGCGGGAACAGGCACTGGCCAAGGCGCCCAGGGCCCTGCTGCACCAGAACAAACCCGATGGCTTTGCCTGCGTCAGCTGTGCGTGGGCCAAGCCCGGCCATCCCCATGCACTGGAATTCTGCGAGAACGGGGCCAAGGCCACGGCGTGGGAGCTGACCAGCCGGCGCACCGCCCCGGACTTCTTTGCCCGCCACACGCTTTCCGAGCTGCGCAGCTGGAGCGACTACGACCTGGAGCAGCATGGCCGTCTCACGCACCCGCTGCGCTACGACGCGGCAACCGACCATTATCGTGTCACCGATTGGCGCGAGGCCTACCAGGAAATCGGCCGCGAGCTTCGTGCACTGCGGCCTGAAGAAGTGGTGTTCTACGCCTCCGGCCGTGCGTCGCTGGAAGCCTCGTTCATGTACCAGCTGTTCGCCCGTGCCTATGGCACCAATAACCTGCCGGACAGCTCGAACATGTGCCACGAGAGCACTTCGGTGGGGCTGCAGGAGAGTATCGGGGTCCCCGTCGGCACCGTCACCCTGGCCGATTTCGAACACACCGACTGTGTCTTCTTCTTCGGCCAGAACGTGGGCAGCAATAGCCCGCGCATGCTTCACCCCTTGCAGGATGCGCGCAAGCGCAAGGTTCCGGTCATCACGTTCAACCCGTTGCGCGAGCGCGGCCTGGAACGCTTCGTCAATCCGCAATCGCCGCGCGAGATGATCGGTCCCGGATCGACCGTCATCAGCACCCAGTATCACCAGGTGGCAATCGGCGGCGACCTGGCGGCCGTCATGGGTATCGCCAAGTCGCTGCTGGAGATGGATCGCCAGGCGACGGCAGATGGCACGCCGGCCATCCTCGATCACGCGTTCATTGCCGAACATACCCATGGCTTCGAACGCTTCGTCGGCGAGGTCGAGCGGTACTCCTGGGACACGCTCGAGCATCGCTCGGGGCTCGGGCGCGCTGCGATGGAAGCGGCGGCCACGGTGTACGCGCGCAGTGAAAGGGTCATGGTGATCTATGGCATGGGCATGACCCAGCATCGTCATGGCGTGGAAAACGTGCAGATGCTGGTTAACCTCCTGCTGCTGCGCGGCAACATCGGCAAGCCTGGGGCAGGTATCTGCCCTGTGCGCGGCCACTCCAATGTGCAGGGGCAGCGTACGGTGGGCATCACCGAAGACCCGGCAAAGGTGCCCGCAGACAAGATCGAAGCGCTGTTCGGCTTCAAGGTTCCCGAGCAAAAGGGCCGTGCGACCGTCGAGACCTGCGAGGGTATCCTCGATGGCAGCGTCAAGGCCTTCATCGGGTTGGGCGGCAACTTCCTGCGCGCTGTGCCGGATACCGATCGCATGGAGCCAGCCTGGTCTGGCCTGGCGTTGAATGTGCAAGTCGCCACCAAGCTGAACCGCACCCACCTGTTCGCGGGGCGTCAGGCCTGGCTCTTGCCGTGCCTCGGACGCATCGAGATCGACCGCCAGGACGGCCATGCGCAGACCTACAGCACCGAGGACAGCACCGGCTGCATCCGCGCCTGGAAGGGCACCAGCGAGCCGGCCGGAGATCAGCTTCGCTCCGAGGTGGCCATCATCGCCGGGCTGGCCGAGGCCACGCTCGAGGCACCGTGCCAGATCCCCTGGGATGCCTGGCGGCACGACTACGCGCTGATCCGCTCGGCGATCAGCCAGGTGTACCCCGAGATCTTCCACGACATGGAAACCCGCATGTGGGAACCTGGCGGCTTCCATCGCCCGATTGCCGCCAGTGAACGGACGTTCAATACCGAGTCCGGCAAGGCGCAATTCGTTGCGCCAGGCAAGCTCGATGAGGACGACGATGTCACCGTGGACCCCGGCCGGCGTGATGTCCTGCAACTGATGACGCTGCGCAGCAACGATCAGTTCAACACCACGGTGTACGGCTACGATGACCGCTTTCGCGGCGTGCATGGCACCCGCAGCGTGGTGTTCCTCAATCGCAGCGATGTGATCCGCCTGGGCTTTGCGCCGGGCGACTGGGTCGACGTGCGTACGGCGATCGAGCCGCAGGTGCGGCGCCAGGTAGGGCCTCTACAGATCATTGCCTATGACATTCCGCAAGGCTGCGCCGCGGCCTACTACCCGGAATGCAACCCGCTGGTCCCCCTGTGGCACCACGCCGAACGCAGCAAGGTGCCGGCCGCCAAATCCATCCCGGTGACCCTGCATCGGTCGCGCCCCTCGGCGGACGCCCTGAAGCACGCGGTGCCGGCGGGCGACCAGGTTGGTTGAGTACGGCGACGCCGCCGCGGCGCTGTTGGCCGCTCGTGCGCAATTTGCCATAACGATCAGTTTTCACATCGTGCTGGCAGCATTCAGCATCGGGCTTGCGCAAGGCCTGATGGTGCTCGAGGCGCTATGGCTGTGGCGCAAACGCCAGGTCTACATGGACGTCTACCACTTCTGGCTCAAGGTGTTCGCGCTGACGGTCGCGGTGGGCACTGCGTCGGGGCTGATCATGGAATACCAGTTCGGCCTCAACTGGTCGCGCCTGTCGGCGCAGGCTGGGGGCATCATCGGCCCACTGATGTTCTACGAAGTGATGGTGGCGTTTTTCCTGGAGGCGGGGTTCCTCGGCATCATGTTGTTCGGCTTGAAAAAGGTCGGGCCACGCCTGCATTTTCTGGCGACCTGCGCGGTTGCATTCGGGGCCCTGGTCAGTGCTTTCTGGATTCTCTCGGCCAACTCCTGGATGCACACGCCCGCCGGCTACTCGATCGATGCGAACGGCCGGTTCATTGCCGAGGATTGGTGGGCCATCGTGTTCAACCCCTCTTTTCCCTACCGCCTGACGCACATGATCATAGCCGCGCTGATGGGCAGCGCGACCATGGTTGCTGGTACAGGCGCCTGGCAACTGTTGCGCGAGCCCGGCAACCCAAGGGCACGGCTGCAGTATTCGATGGCCTTGTGGACGATCGCCGTGCTGGCCCCGCTGCAGATCGTCGTGGGTGACCTGCATGGCCAGCACACGCTCGAGGTGCAGCCGATCAAGATCGCGGCCATCGAAGGCTCCTGGCACCGACCGGCCGAAGGCGCCGGAGAGCCGCTGCGGCTGTTTGCCCTGCCGGACATGAGCGAGCAACGCAACCACTTCGAAGTGGCCATTGCGCGTATCGGCTCGCTCTACCTGACCCATGACCTGAGCGGCACCATCCGCGCGCTGGATGAGTTTGACCCCGCCGACTTGCCGCCGGTGCCGATCGTCTTCTTCGCGTTCCGCGTGATGGTCGGTCTTGGTCTGCTCATGGCGGCCCAGGGGGTCGCCAGCCTTGTGCTGCGATGGCGTGGGCGCCTGGTGCAGGCCCGCTGGCTGCAACACGCGAGTGTCATCCTGGCGCCTGCGGGGTTCCTGGCCATGCTCAGCGGCTGGGTAGTCACCGAGGTCGGCCGCCAGCCTTTCACCATCCAGGGTCTGCTGCGCACCGCCGACAGTGTCTCGCCGGTGTCGGCGCACAACGTGGTCTGGGCGACAGTGGCAATTCTCATGTTCTACACATTGGTGTTCGGCGTCGGACTGTGGTTGCTCCTGCGCCTGTTGCGTCAGCCACCCCGCGCGGGCGAACCCGGCCCGCAACCGGGGCTGAGCGAGGATAACTGACCATGTTCGGCGTCGACTGGCTCACCTTGCTCAGTGCGGGCGCCCTGGCGTTTTCGGTGCTGACCTATGTGCTGCTCGATGGCACCGACCTTGGCGTGGGCATGCTCATGGGGGCCAACCGTCGTGCCCAGGACCGAGAGGTGATGGTACTGTCGATCCTGCCGATCTGGGACGCCAACGAAACCTGGCTGGTATTGGGAGGAGGAGGGCTGCTGGCGCTGTTTCCGCTGGCCTACGCGACCCTGCTGCCCGCGCTGTACGTGCCTTTTCTGCTGATGTTCATGGCGCTGATCCTGCGCGCGGTCGCACTGGAATTTCGGGAATACCTGTCACGCAAGGACCTGGCCGACGCGGTGCTGCTGGCCGGGTCGCTGCTTGCCACGTGCTGCCAGGGGCTGGCGTTGGGCACGCTGGTGCAAGGCGTGCCGCATGCCGAGGGTCAGTACAGCGGCAGCGGCAGGGAATGGCTGGGGCCGTTTCCGTTGTTCTGCGCACTGGCGCTGGTCGCAGGCTATCTGTGGCTAGGTGCCTGCTGGCTATATTGGCGAACAGAGGGGGACCTGCAGCGGCGCTCGGGACGCCAGGCAAAGGCTCTGGCGGTGGTGGCGATGACGCTGCTGGCGGGCGTGCTGGGCTGGAGCCTCACCCTTGACGAGCGCTACGTGCAGCACCTGTCGCATCTCTGGATAGCTGGGCCCGCCGGACTCGCGGTGGTCGTCTTGCTGGCAGGATTCTGGTTGGGTTTTCGCAGCTCGCGACACTACTTGCCACTGTTCTCGGCACTGGGCGTGGTGGTGGTGGCATTCGCAGTGATGCTGGTGCAGATTTTCCCGCTGATCGTGCCGCCGAGCCTGACAGTGACCCAAGCCGCTTCGTCCTCATCGACCCAGGTATTCATGCTGGTGGGGTTTGCGGTCATCGTCCCGGTGACGCTGGCCTACAACACGCTGGGTTTCAGGGTATTCGCTGGCAAGATCCAACCGCCGAAACGGTAGAAGCCATGGGGCAGAGGCGCCCCATGGCAATGAGGCCTACTGCTTGCGTGCCACTCGCCAGATGGTGTTGGCAAGATCGTCCGCAATGATCAGCGCGCCTTTTGGATCGACGGTCACCCCTACTGGCCGACCACGGGTCTTTCCATCGGAGCCACGGAAGCCCGTGGCGAAGTCGACCGGCTCGCCCGCCGGTCGGCCCTCGCTGAACGGCACGAAGATCACCTTGTACCCCACAGGGTTTTCCCGGTTCCAGCTGCCGTGCTCGCCAACGAACACGCCCTGGGCGAACTGTTCGCCCATCGCCGGGATCGAAAAGTCGACGCCCAGCGCAGCGACGTGAGAGCCGAGGCTATAGTCCGGCTTGATCGCGGCGGCAACCTTTTCAGGATTCTGCGGCTGCGCACGTGGGTCGACGTTCTGGCCCCAGTAGCTGTAGGGCCAACCGTAGAACTCGCCTTCACGCACCGAGGTCAGGTAGTCCGGCACCAGGTCAGGCCCGAGCTCGTCGCGTTCATTGACCACGGCCCACAGCTGGCCCGAGTCAGGCTGGATGGTCAGCGCCGTCGGGTTGCGCAAGCCCGTTGCATACGGTTTGTGGGCACCCGTTTCGGCATCGATCTGCCAGACCAGCGCGCGGTCGATCTCGACCTCCATGCCACGTTCAGTGATATTGCTGTTCGAGCCGATGCCCACGTACAGGAAGCGGCCGTCAGGGCTGACGGTCAGCGACTTGGTCCAGTGGTGGTTGATCTCCGAAGGCAGCTCGGTGACCGTGACGGGCGGTCCGCCGGCCTTGGTCTGGCCGTCCTGGTAGTCGAAGCGCACCAGCGCGTCCTGGTTGGCCACGTAGATCTTGCCGTTGGCAAAGGCCAGGCCATACGGCGCATTGAGGTTCTCGGCGAAGACTTCCTTCACCTCGTAGGTCCCATCGCCATCGGCGTCGCGCAGCAGGGTCAGGCGGTTGCCACCCTTGACCTTGGTATTGCCCTGGGCCTTGATGTAGCCGGCGATGACATCCTTGGGCTTGAGTTTCGCAGCGCTGCCGCCACGGCCTTCGGCCACCAGGATATCGCCGTTGGGCAGTACCAGGGTCTGCCGCGGGATCTTCAGATCCGTCGCGATCGCGGTGACACTGTAGCCTTCTGGCACCGTGGGCTTCTGGTCGCCCCACTGCGCGGGTTCGGCGATCTTCATGCTTGGCAGCAGGCTGCGTTGCGGCTCGGGCAGTTTCGGGTCCGGGCCGCGGGCCTGGGTACTGTCCGCTTCGCCGCCACATCCGCTCAGTAGCAGCGCGATGCTCAGGGCGGTCAGTGCGCTTGGAGATTTCATTGCCCACCTCCCGAGCGCAGGTTGGTCAGCCCGGTCCAGGCGGTCACGAGGCTCAATACGGTCACGATCACCGACAGCACCAGGCCCGATGGCATGGCGGCCCAGGCGTCCTTGGCATGCTCGAAGGCGTTGACCAGGCCCAGCGCCCACGTCACCAGCAACAGCAGGAAATAGAGCACCGGTCTTCCCGCCTTACGCTCGGCACGCACCAGGTTGACCAGTGCGAACAGCAACGCAAGCCCGCAGAACACCAGGCCTGCGGCGATCAGCCATGAGGCGAAGTTGCTCCATTGGATCTGATAGGTCTTGAAGTAGGCGATGTCGCTCAGCAATGCGCCGAGAAACAGCGGTACGGTCCCTGCAAGCAAGATCGCGTGAAGCGGGCTTGGCGTGCAGCGGTAGAGAGGGGGGGCGGTGACGGACACGGCGGCTCCTTATCGTCAGAGGCTCTGGGCCAGAGGCTCGCGCGGACTGCGCTTAGGAAAGGATCGCGTTGGCTGGGGTTTAGTTCAGCGAGATTGCTCGACCGAACTGCACTTCGTGCCGCGCGTTCGACGCGCTGTCCGGCTAGGCTGGTCGTATCGCTGCAATGGGATATACGTCAATGCTGGTCGTCGAGCAACTGCGCAAATCGTTCACTACCGTCCAAGGCCCGCTGCCCGTGCTGCAAGGGGTCGACCTGAGCCTGGAGCGCGGCAGCAGCCTGGCCCTGATGGGTGAGTCAGGCAGCGGCAAGAGCACACTGCTGCACCTGGTGGCGGGACTGGATCGCGCCGACAGTGGGCGCATCCTGATCGATGGCGACCCTCTCGATGGCCGTTCCGAATCGGCCCTGGCGCGCTGGCGCCGGGAAGGCATCGGGCTGGTGTTCCAGCAGTACAACCTGATCAGCAGCCTGAATGTGGCCGCCAATCTTGCGTTCCAGGCAAGGCTTGCGGGTCGGCACGATCCCCGTTGGGTGGATTATCTGGCGCAACGCCTGGGACTGGCTGCATTGCTGCAGCGGTATCCCGAGCAACTGTCGGGGGGGCAGCAGCAGCGGGTGGCCATCGGCCGGGCACTGGCGGGAAGACCCGCGCTGGTGCTGGCCGATGAACCTACCGGCAGCCTTGATGAGGCCAGCAGCGACGAAGTGCTCGACCTGATGCTGCAACTGGTCGGTGAGGCAGGCAGCAGTGTGCTGATGGTGACCCACAGCCGGCGCCTGGCGGGACGGCTGGCACAACAATGCTTCTTGCACGCCGGCCGCGTGCAGGATGAGAACGCCGGATGAGCGCCCTGGTAATCACCCTGCAGGCGCTGATGAGTCACTGGCGGCGTCACCGCTTGCAGTTCTTCAGCATTCTCACCGGATTGTGGCTGGCCACGGCGCTATGGACCGGCGTGCAGGCGCTCAACACCCAGGCGCGCGCCGACTATGCCCGGGCCAGTGCCGTACTCATGGGCCCTGCGCAGACTCAACTGGTGCCGCGCGGCGTGGAACGCTTCGAGCAGGGGCTGTACCTGAAGCTGCGGCAACTCGGCTGGCAGGTTTCCCCGGTGCTGGAGGGCCGCCTGCGCCTCGCCGGGGCACAGCCGCGCAGTGTGCGGCTGATCGGGATCGAGCCGCTGAGCCTGCCGCCCGGGACTGCCGTCGCTGGCACTCAGGCACAGTCTTTCGACCTGGAGGCGTTTCTTGGCACGCCCGGTCAAGCCTGGGTCAGCCCGGACACGCTGCAGCAGCTTGGCCTGAACGCCGCAGACCAAGCCACCACCACTGAAGGGGAGCTGCTGCCACCCTTCGTCCTCAAGCCCGAGCTGGCCCCGGGGGTGATCGTGGTGGATATCGGTCATGCACAAGCCCTGCTGAATGCTCCCGCGCTGCTGTCGCGGCTGCTGCTCCCCGGCGACGCCGAGGCACTGCCGGCGGAGATCGCCACCCGGCTGAGCCTGCAGCCGCGTGGCGACGACGGTGACCTGCAGCGTCTGACTGACAGTTTTCACCTCAACCTGACGGCCCTCGGACTGCTCGCTTTCGTTGTCGGCCTGTTTATCGCCAATGCGGCCATCGGCCTTGCCCTTGAGCAGCGCCGCGCACTGATCCGCACCCTGCGCGCCTGCGGCATCAGCCTGAGGACCGTATTGACCGGCCTTACGCTCGAGCTGGGTGCGTTCGCAGTGCTAGGCGGCCTGGCGGGCGTCGCCAGCGGATACCTGCTCGCCGGGCTGCTGTTGCCCGATGTGGCCGCCAGCCTGCGTGGTTTGTACGGTGCCCAGGTTGCAGGGCAATTGAGCCTTTCGCCTGAGTGGTGGCTGGCAGGGCTTGGCGTGAGCGTGCTCGGCGCGCTGCTGGCCGGGGTGAGCAGTGTCCTGCGTGCTGCCCGCCTGCCGTTGCTCGCCCTGGCACAACCCCAGGCGTGGCGGCTGGCCCAGGGGCGCTGGCTCAAGCGGCAGGCGCTGCTGGCTGGGTTGCTGATGCTGGTGGCATTGCTCTGTTGGCAATTCGGCACCGGCCTGGTCAGCGCCTTCGGCATGCTGGCGGCGCTGCTGCTGGCAGCCGCATTGCTGTTGCCGGCATTGCTGGAGGGGACGCTCGCCGGGCTGGCCTGCTTGTGTCGCCGGCCATTGTCCGAGTGGTTCATCGCCGACAGCCGCCAACAGCTGCCGGCACTGAGCCTGGCGCTGATGGCCTTGCTGCTTGCCCTGGCCGCGAGCGTTGGGGTGGGCAGCATGACCGAGGGCTTTCGCAAGACGTTCATTGGCTGGCTCGACCAGCGCCTGTCGGCAGCGCTTTACATCACACCGCGAGATACTGCGCAGGCCTTGCGTATCAGCGAGTGGCTAAAGCAGCAACCGACAATTACCGCCGTACTGCCAAGCTGGCGCGTGGAGCTGCGCTTGCAAGCCTGGCCGGTGCAGGTGCAGGGCATCGACGACCATCCGTATTACCCCGCGCACTGGCCACTGCTGGAGCAAGGCCCGCAGGCCTGGGAGCGCCTGGCCGACGGCCGCGCGGTAATGCTCAGCGAGCAAATGGCCCGTCGTCTGGGCATCGCGGTTGGCGATACCCTCGAACTGCCCACCACACCCCGGCAAACCATGACTGTTGCAGCTGTCTATGCCGACTACGGCAACCCAAAGGGGCATATGCTGGTCAACGCTGGCTGGCTGCGTCGGCACGCTCCCCAGGCGATCTTCGCCAGTGTCAGCGCCAGCCTGGCACCCGAGCTTGCCCCGGGCCTCAAGGCACAATTGCAACAGCGCTTCGCCTTGGATGACAGCCGCGTGGTGGAGCAGGCCACCTTGAAAGCCTGGTCGACCGAGGTGTTCAGCCGCACCTTTGCCGCCACCGCCGCACTCAACAGCCTGACCCTCGGGGTGGCCGGCGTCGCCTTGTTCATCAGCCTGCTGACGCTGGGCCAGAGCCGGTTGGGCCAGCTGGCGCCGCTTTGGGCGCTGGGTGTGCGCCGCACACGGCTGGTCTGGCTGTCGCTCGGCCAGACCTTGATGTTGAGCGGCCTTACCGTGTTGCTGGCGATCCCCTTGGGAATGGTGCTGGCCTGGTGCCTGGTGGCCGTGGTCAACGTCCAGGCGTTCGGCTGGCGACTGCCGCTGTTCGTTTTCCCCGGACAATTGCTGCAACTCGCGGTACTGGGGATATTCACCAGCTTTCTGGCCAGTGCGTGGCCGCTGTGGCAACTGGCACGGCGTCAGCCGGGCGAGCTGTTGAGGCAATTCGCCGATGAAACCTGAAGCCTGCCTGTTGCTGCTTGCCGTGCTGCTCAGCGGTTGCGACCCGCCGGAACCCTCATCCCGGAGCTTCGCTGGCCTGGGGCAGGATGCTGCCGCTTTTGCACAGGTGACCCCTGGCCACCCATTGGTCTTCCCGCGTGATCATGGCGCCCACGATGGGTTCCGGATCGAGTGGTGGTACGTCACTGCCAATCTCAAGGACGAGGCGGGGCGTGACTGGGGCGTGCAGTGGACCTTGTTCCGCTCCGCCCTGCGGCCCGGCCCCGAGACGGCGGGCTGGGACAGCCCGAACCTGTGGATGGGCCACGCGGCGCTGACCGGGCCAGGAGGGCACCAGGCCAGCGAGACCCTTGCACGCGGTGGCATTGGCCAGGCCGGCGTCGACCGCCAGCCGTTCCGGGCCTGGATCAATGACTGGTCGCTGCAAGGTGCTGGCGGCCTCGGACAACTGCGGATGACCGCGAGCGGCAGCGGCTTTCGCTATGACCTGAAGCTCGCCAGTGATCGCCCGCTGGTGCTTCACGGCGGCCAGGGCTACAGCGAAAAATCCGGCAAGGGCCAGGCGTCCTACTATTACAGCCAACCCTTCTACGAGGTCAGTGGAGAAGTAGAGCGTGACGGCCAGCGGATTCCGGTCACAGGCCGCGCCTGGCTGGACCGCGAGTGGAGCAGCCAGCCGCTGGCGGCGGGGCAGGAGGGGTGGGACTGGTTTTCGCTGCACCTGGACAGCGGCGCCAAACTGATGCTGTTCCAGGTGCGCGAGGCGC
The DNA here is from genome assembly GCF_902498185.1 of Pseudomonas fluorescens. GTDB lineage: Bacteria > Pseudomonadota > Gammaproteobacteria > Pseudomonadales > Pseudomonadaceae > Aquipseudomonas > Aquipseudomonas fluorescens_BS. The sequence continues at coordinate 194,969 of NZ_CABVIX010000006.1, forward strand.
AGGACAAGCCCTACCGGGCAGGCACCTGGGTCAGTGCCGAGGGCGAGGCCAGGACGGTCCAGGGCGCGCAGGTCCAGCTCACCGCGCTGGCGTGGACCACCCAGCAGAATGGGCGCCGGGTGCCCACCCGCTGGCGTGTGCAGGTGGCGGAGCATGGCGTGGACATCGAAGTCGATGCGCTGGAACCCAAGGCCTGGATGCAGACCAGCTATCCGTATTGGGAAGGGCCGGTGCGGCTGAAGGGAAGCGAGGGAGGCATCGGGTACCTGGAAATGACAGGCTATTGAAAATCATGAACGCCAACGGACGTCTATGATGAGTAGCAACCACACCTCTTGCCTGCTGAGACAGGGGAATCGGGATGACCAGAAAAACAGCACGCCACTGCTCGGCATGGGTTCTGCCTTCCCTGCTCGCCCTCAACCTTGCCCTGGTAGCCGGATGCTCCAGCAAGCCACACACTGCTCGCTACGCGGCCTCGACCCTGGGGTCGGCCTGTTACGCCAAGGCCGTGCCCACCGCCGGTGAAGGCGGCCTGGCCTGGGGTTCATCCCTGAGCGTGGCGCGGCAGAAATCCATGGCCAACTGCATGCGCTACGCCGGCCGCTCGGGGGGCACACCCAAGACGTGCCAGGTGGTACTGGCAAAGTGCAAATGATCCTGGAGCGCGGTGCGCATCTCACGAGGGAGGGTCCCAAGCTTTGTCGAAAGAGGTAGAAAACCCATGCACTTCCAAGTGCAAGATCCGTGATGACGTGTGCGTGGGTTGTGGGCGTAGCAAGGATGACATCCGCAAGTGGAAAAAGATGAAGAAGTCCGAGCGGATCGAAGTCGTGCACAAGGCCAAGGTGCGGCTGAAGGCGTTGAAGAAAGCCAAGCGCTAGGCGCGCCGCTTAGCGTGCGTCCGCGACCCGATGATTTTCATGCCCACTGATCTGGATCGGAGCGCGGAACAGTCCGCTCAGGGCCGCCAGGCGTGCTGGGGAGCAGGGTTCGTCAGCGGCAAGGTCAAGCTGCATGGGTTCACTCGTAATGGGCAACCTGCAAAGGCGTTGGGGCATCAGGCCGCTGGCTGAAGCGAGGCGTAGCATCCGAGCTGTGCGTTGATGGTCGTGTAGAACGCGTCGAGTGACCAGGGCTTGGGCAGGAAAACAGCGTGCTCAGGCAGCGCAGCGGCCATCCGCTCATGATACCCGCTCATGACCACGATGCGCATGTGCGGGGTCTGCTCATGGGCTGCCCAAGCCAGTTGCAATCCGTCGAGCCTGCCGGGAGTCTGCACATCGGTCAGCAGCAGCGCCCAGGGATGCTCCTGCAGTCTCGTGAGCCCTTCGTCGGCGGTAGCAACCGCCTCGACGATCGCGCCCATGTCTTCCAGGGCGAAGACCAACAGCTCGCGAATGGCAGGCTCATCTTCGACAAGCAGAATGGCGGGGCTGTGCTGGGCTTGGATAAGATCGTTCATTCGGACATCTTGAAGAAAAAGACAGGGATTGGGGATGCGACATCATTACGACATCGGTGCGTGATAGAAATTCATCCGTATACGCGGCACCCTGGCAAACCCTTCACTGCGCCCCATGCAAAACTGTTAGCCTTGCCAGGTCAGGGATGTATTGGACAGGCAATGGCCAACCACAAGATCGAGATTCGCCGGCGTAACGTCGAGAAGATTCTGCAGGCCGCCGAGAAGGTGTTCGCCGAAAAGGGCTATGGCGCCACGTCGATGGGCGACATCGCAGAGCAGGCCGAGTTGCCGCGCTCCAACCTGCATTATTACTTCAGTACCAAGGATGAGCTGTACCGCGCGGTGCTGCAGGACCTGCTGGAAGTGTGGAAGCAGGACGCGCTGTGCTTCGAGTGCTTCGACGACCCGCGCGTGGTGCTGACCAGCTATATCCGGGCAAAGATGAGCCATTCACGCTCGCGGCCCCTGGGCTCCAAGATCTGGGCCGAGGAGATGCTCCATGGCGCGCCGCTGTTGGCCGTCAGCCTCGATGAGAGCCTGGTGCCCTGGGCGCAACTCAAGGAAGCCAAGATCCGCGCCTGGGTGGAGGACAAGCGCATCCTGCCGATCGAACCCTCGGCGCTGCTGTACATGATCTGGGCATCGACCCAGCACTACGCCGACTTCGGGTATCAGGTAGCGTTGCTCAATGGAGGCGAGCCCCTGTCGGACATGGCGTTCGAAAGCGCGGTGCAGACGGTGACCAGCGTCATCCTGCGCGGTATCGGGCTCGAGCCATGAGGTCCTGCCTGCTGCGATCCGCTGCGCACGCAGCGGATCGCGCCCCGGACAGAACGCTCAACTCGCCTCGCGGTACGGATTACGTGGATCCTGCGTCCAGTTGAGATAAGGCTTGCCGGTCTCCTGCGCCACCATGTCGATGCAGTTCTCCACTGGGCAGGTGATCTGGCACAGGTTGCAGCCCACGCACTCATCCTCGATCACACTGTACACATGGGTGCCATCCGCTCGAGGGAGGCTGGCGATCGCCTGGTGCGAGGTGTCTTCGCAGGCAATATGGCAACGACCACAGCCGATACAGGCGTCCTGGTCGATCTGGGCAATCACCTTGTAGTTGATATCGAGGTACTTCCAGTCGGTGGTGTGCCCCACCGCCAAGCCGCGGAAGGCCTCGAGGCTACGGTGGCCGTGCTGGTCCATCCAGCGCGACAGGCCGTCCTTCATATCGTCGACAATGCGAAAACCATGCAGCATCGCCGCGGTGCAGACTTGCACCGCGCCGCAGCCCAGGGCGACGAACTCGGCGGCGTCGCGCCAGTTGCCGATGCCGCCGATACCACAGATCGGCAGCCCCCGGGTCTGCGGGTCACGGGCGATCTCGGCGACCATGTTCAGGGCGATCGGCTTGACCGCCGAGCCGCAATAGCCGCCATGTGTGCTCTGGTCGCCGACGATGGGGTGGGCCACCATGCGGTCGAGGTCGACGCTGGTGATCGAGTTGATGGTGTTGATCAGCGACACTGCGTCGGCGCCCCCGCGATGGGCTGCGCGTGCCGACAGGCGCACATCGGTGATGTTGGGGGTCAGCTTGACGATCACCGGCAGCGAGCAATGGGTCTTGCACCAGCGGGTGACCATCTCCACGTACTCCGGCACCTGGCCGACGGCCGCGCCCATGCCGCGTTCGGGCATGCCATGGGGGCAGCCGAAGTTCAGCTCGATGCCATCGGCGCCGGTGGCTTCGACCAACGGCAGGATGAACTTCCAGGACTCCTCCACGCACGGCACCATCAGTGACACGATCAGCGCGCGGTCGGGCCAGTCCTTTTTCACCTGGGTTATTTCGCGCAGATTGATCTCCAGCGAGCGGTCAGTGATCAGCTCGATGTTGTTGATCCCTTGTACCAGTCGGTTGGCGCCAAAGTGCGCCGAGTAGCGCGACGACACGTTGACCGCAGCCGGATCCTCGCCCAGGGTCTTCCAGACCACGCCGCCCCAGCCGGCTTCGAAGGCGCGGACCACGTTGTAGGCCTTGTCGGTCGGCGGCGCGGAGGCCAGCCAGAACGGATTGGGTGCCTTGATGCCGGCGAATACGATCGACAGGTCGGCCATTTATGCTGCCTCCACGTTGAGCATGAGTTCGGCATGGATGGCCTGGGCGGCCAGCTTGCCGTGTTGTACGGCCTGGACGGTCAGGTCCTGGCCCAGCGCGGTGCAGTCGCCGCCGGCATAGATGCCTGGCACGCTGGTGCGCATGCATGCATCGACGCGGATACGTTCGCCATCGCGGGCCAGTTGTGCGGCCAGCGGGTCGGCAAGGCTGGCATCGTCGAAGCGCTGGCCGATAGCCTTGAAGATGGCGTCGGCGGCCAGTTCGAAGGTCTCGCCGCTGTCGCACAGGCGACCCTCGGCCAACTGCGTGCGGGCAAAGCGCATGCCGCGCACCTGGCCGCAGTCGTCCAGCAGCACGGCATCCGGGCGCGCCCAGGTGTGCAGGCGTACCTGGTCGGCCTTGGCAATGTCCTGCTCATGGCCGGTGGCGCCCATGTCCTCAGCACCGCGCCGGTACACAAGGTTGACGTCGCGCGCACCCAGGCGACTCATCTGCACCGCCATGTCGATGGCGGTATTGCCTGCCCCGATCACCAGGCAGCGGTCGGCCAACGGCAGTCGAGTCAGGTCGTGCGCCTGGCGCAGCTCGCGGATATAGTCGGTGGCGGCCAGCATGCCCGGCGCCTCTTCGTCCGCGAGGCCCAGCTGGCGTACGGCGTTCAGGCCCAGGCCCAGGAATACCGCATCGTATTGCTGGTGCAGCTCGCCCAGGTTCAGATTGCTGCCCAGGCGCAGGCCGTAACGGATCTCGATACCGCCGATCCCGAGCAGGAACTCCACCTCGCGCTGGGCGTAGTCGTCCACCAGCTTGTAGCGGGCAATCCCATATTCATTCAGGCCGCCGGCTTTTTCCCGGGCTTCGAAGATCACCACCTCATGGCCCTGCATGGCCAGGTGGTGGGCACAAGACAGCCCGGCAGGGCCAGCGCCAACCACGGCGATACGCTTGCCGGTGGCGGGGGATCGCGTGAATGGATGCTCGGTGAAGGCGGCGTTGTCCAGCGCGTAACGCTGCAACTGGCCGATCAGCACGGGCGCGCATTCCTGGGCGTTGTTGCGCACGCAGGCCTGCTGGCAAAGGATCTCCGTCGGGCAGACTCGGGCGCAGCTGCCGCCCAGGATGTTCGCCGAGAGGATGCGTTCGGCGGCGCCCTGGAGGTTCTCGTCGCTGATGCGGTGGATGAACGAAGGGATGTCGATTTCGCTGGGGCATGCATTGATGCAGGGCGCATCGAAGCAGTACAGGCAGCGCGCGCTCTCGAGGGCAGCCTGGCGGGCGGTGAGGGGAGGGGCGAGGTCGCCGAAGCGCTCGGCCAGCTGGTCGGCGCCGGCCCTGGGGCGCGGCAAGTGGTTCAGGGCATCGATCACGGTTGTAGCCTCTCTTTTCTTGTTGGACTCGCGGCCATCACGGGCGCTGTCCGTTCTGGATGATGGCAGTCAACGGCAATACGGCGCCGCCCGGCCTCTGCGAGCCGGTGCGGCATTGCGGATGGATCAGCGGCTGACGGGGGTCGGGCGCTGCAAGTCGGCGCGTCGGCTCAGCACCTCGTACACCGAGGGATAGGCCGGGCGCTGGACGTAGCGGCCGGCGCCGGGTTCGGCACGCAGGTCGCCATCGGCCCAGACCACGCGGCCCTGGCTGATGGTGTGGCTGGGGACTCCGCGCACCGTGCGGCCCTCGAAGATGTTGAAGTCGACCCGCTGATGGTGCGTCTGGGCCGAGATTGTCCGCGTGCCGTGCGGGTCCCAGAGCACCAGGTCGGCATCGGCGCCGACGCGGATGGCGCCCTTGCGCGGGAACAGGTTGAAGATCTTCGCGGTGTTGGTGGAGGTCAGCGCGACAAACTCGTGCATCGACAGGCGCCCGGAATTGACCCCGGCGTCCCAGAGCACCGCCATGCGGTCCTCGATGCCGGCAGTGCCATTGGGGATCCGGCTGAAATCATTGCGCCCGGCTGCCTTCTGCTCGGCACAGAAACAGCAATGGTCGGTAGCGGTGGTGTGCAGGTTGCCCGACTGCAGCCCCCGCCACAGCGCCTCCTGATGCTCGCGCGGGCGAAACGGCGGGCTCATCACGTAGCCGGCGGCGGTGGCCCAGTCCGGGTTGCGGTAGACGCTGTCGTCGATCAGCAGGTGACCGGGAAGCACTTCTCCATATACCGGCTGCCCCTTGGCCCGGGCGTAGGTGATCTCGTCCAGTGCCTCACGGGTGGATACGTGCACCAGGTACACAGGCGTACCGAGGGTTTCGGCGATTCGGATGGCACGGCTGGCGGCTTCACCCTCGACCTGCGGCGGGCGCGACAACGGGTGGGCTTCGGGCCCGGTCAGACCCTGGGCGAGAAGTTTCTGTTGCAGGTGGTAGACCAGCTCGCCGTTTTCGGCATGCACGGTCGGCACCGCGCCCAGTTGCAGGCAGCGCTCGAAGCTGGCTACCAAGGTGTCGTCAGCGGCCATGATGGCGTTCTTGTAGGCCATGAAGTGCTTGAAACTGTTCACCCCATGGTGAGCGACCAGCTCACCCATTTCCTCGGCCACCTGCTCGCTCCACCAGGTGACGGCGACATGAAAGCCGTAGTCAGAGGCCGACTTCTGCGCCCATCCGCGCCAGGTATGAAAGGCCTCCAGCAACGACTGCTGCGGATTGGGGATCACAAAGTCGATGATCGAGGTAGTGCCCCCGGCAAGACCCGCAGCGGTACCGCTGAAAAAGTCATCGCTGGCCACGGTCCCCATGAAGGGCAACTGCATGTGGGTATGAGGATCGATGCCGCCGGGCATCAGGTACTGGCCGCTGCCGTCGAGAATCTCGCAGCCGGCAGGTAGGTCGAGGTTTTCGCCGATGGCGCGGATCAGGCCGTCGGCGCACAGGACATCGGCGCGGAAACTTTCTTCATGGGTAACCACGGTGGCGCCACGGATCAACAGAGACATGCCGTTTTTCCTCGCAGGCTGACCGGTCTTGGCCGGTTCTTTAAATTATGCTCGTGTCAGCGGCTGGAAGAGGGCTGATGCAATCCTGTCAGGCCTGACAAGAATGAATCTAGATGCTGATCTGATAATGATCAAGAAAATATTTTATAAGCTTATTCAGTATATAAGTCATTGAATAATATCAATTTAATTAAGTGAGTACCAAAATGGGTAGCCCTCTCACCATTTTGACGCACTTGACAAGATACAAATTTGAACGAAATTTTCCATGCAAAATCAGCCGTTTGAAACCTGCCTTCGAGGCGCAGGCCTTGGTGAAGAAAAAAGCGCTGCACCAGATTGAAACCTGATGCGGCGTGCGGGCCAGACTCGTGGCGGAACAAGCAGATCCGCCACTACTTGCCCTGTTGCAGGTGATTGCGTCGAAAGATCAGTGAGTTACCTCCGGTTGGCGACGGCCATGCGGGACGGCTTCGGTCGACCCGGCACGCTTATTGAGTGCGGTCGCAACCGCCAGGCCGGACCGGAGGAGGAATACTGGTGGTGTGTGCACTCCGGCCATCGCGTTAGCCCGATGAGCAAACAACTAGAAAAATCTGGAGAAGACCCCATGCAACAGAGCAGATCGCAAGTGATCGAGCAGGACGGGTTGTATGAGTTGTCCGCGGGCAGCGACGTTCTTGACAGCCCTCGCTACAACCACGACATCGCGCCCACCAAGGTGCATCAGCGCACCTGGAACAAATGGCACATCACGGCCCTGTGGGTGGGGATGTCCATCTGCGTGCCCACCTACACCCTCGGCGGCGTGCTGACCGCCTACTTCGGCCTTAGCGTGGGCGAGGCGCTGCTGGCGATCCTGGTGGCCAACCTCATCGTGCTGATCCCGCTGACGCTCAACGCCTTTCCCGGTACCCAGTACGGCATCCCTTTTCCGGTGTTGCTGCGTTCATCGTTCGGCATCCTTGGCTCCAATGTGCCGTGCCTGATCCGCGCCGTGGTGGCCTGTGGCTGGTTCGGTATCCAGACCCTGTTCGGCGGCCTGGCCATCCACCTGTTCCTGGGGTCGGTGTTCGACGGCTGGAAGGCGCTCGGCGGCACGGGTGAGGTCATCGGCTTCATGCTGTTCTGGGCGCTGAACCTGTGGGTGGTGCTGCGCGGCGCGGAGTCGATCAAGTGGCTCGAAATGCTGTCGGCGCCATTGCTGGTGGCGGTCGGTTTCGGCCTGCTGCTGTGGGCGTTGCCGCACATGTCGATGACCGAACTGCTGGCCCAGCCGCCCAAGCGTCCCGAGGGCGCCAGCGTGGTCGGCTACTTCTGCGCGGGCCTTACCGCCATGGTCGGTTTCTGGGCAACGCTGTCGCTCAACATTCCCGACTTCAGCCGTTATGCCAAAAGCCAGAAGGACCAGATCCTCGGGCAGATAATCGGGCTGCCGCTGACCATGTTCCTGTTCGCATCCCTGGGGGTGGTGCTGACCGCAGCGTCGGCGTCACTGGTGGGCGAAACGGTGTCCGACCCGGTGAGCCTGATCGGCCGTATCCAGAGTCCGGGATGGGTAGCGCTGGCCATGGCATTGATCGTCATCGCCACGCTGTCGACCAACACGGCGGCGAACATCGTCTCGCCGACCAACGATTTCCAGAACATCGCGCCCAGGCTGATCGGGCGCAGCCGCGCGGTATGGCTGACCGGTTTCATCGGCCTGGCGCTGATGAGCCATGAACTGCTGAAAAAGCTTGGCTGGATCGTTTCCGACCTGAGCCTTGAAAGCGTCTATTCCAACTGGCTGCTGGGTTACTCGAGCCTGCTCGGGCCGATCGCCGGGATCATGGTGGTGGACTATTTCCTGATCCGCCGGCAGCGCCTGGACCTCGCCGGGTTGTACCGCGACGACGTCTACCCGGCCTGGAACTGGGCGGGATTTGCCGCCTTCGGACTACCAGTGGGGCTTACCGTCATGTCGATTGGCAACAGCAGCTTCAGCTGGTTCTACGACTACGGCTGGTTCACCGGCTCGCTGTTGGGCGGGGCCCTGTACTACGTGCTCGGTGCCCTGGCGGCACGTAGCCCGGCGCGTCTGGCCAAGCCGCTTCCCTGACGTTCATGGCCGTGTCACCGGCCGGCTTCATGAAGACAACAGCACCAGACAATAACCGCCTGAGGAGACACCCCATGAGTCCCGCCCAGCAAGTCCTGCACTCCACCGAAACTCACATCGACAGCGCACGCCTGTGGCAATCGCTGATGGACCTCGCCCGTCTCGGCGCCACGGCCAAAGGCGGCGTCTGCCGTCTGGCACTCACCGACCTTGACCGCCAGGCCCGGGACCTGTTCGTGCTGTGGTGCGAAGCGGCCGGTTGCAGCGTCAGCGTCGACGCGGTCGGCAACATCTTTGCCCGGCGCCCCGGACGCAATCCCAACCTGCCGCCCGTGATGACTGGCAGCCACATCGACACACAGCCTACTGGCGGCAAGTTCGACGGCTGCTATGGGGTGATGGCCGGGTTGGAGGTGATCCGCACCCTCAACGATCTGGGCCTGGAAACCGAGGCGCCGCTCGAAGTGGTGGTCTGGACCAACGAGGAAGGCTCGCGCTTCGCACCCTGCATGATGGGCTCGGGCGTGTTCGCCGGCAAATTCACGCTTGAAGACACCCTGGCCAAGACCGACGCCGAAGGCGTCACTGTCGGCGAAGCGTTGAGTTCCATAGGCTATGCCGGAGCGCGGGCCGTGCTCGGTCATCCCGTCGGCGCCTACTTCGAGGCGCACATCGAGCAAGGACCGATTCTCGAGGACGAAGCCAAGACCATTGGCGTGGTGCTTGGGGCACTCGGGCAGAAATGGTTCGACCTGACCCTGCGCGGCGTCGAGGCCCACGCCGGCCCGACCCCCATGCACCTGCGCAAGGACGCCCTGGTCGGCGCCGCCGCCGTGGTCGAAGCGGTGAACCGAGCCGCGCTCGGCCACCAGCCCCACGCTTGCGGCACTGTCGGCTGCCTGCAGGCCTACCCGGGTTCGCGCAACGTGATCCCCGGCGAAGTGCGCATGACCCTGGATTTCCGCCACCTTGAGGGTGATCATCTCGACGCGATGATCAGCGAAGTGCGTGCCGTGATCGACGCCACCTGCGCCAAGCATGGCCTGAGCCATAAGCTCACGCCCACGGCCAACTTTCCCGCGCTGTACTTCGACCAGGGTTGCGTCGATGCCGTGCGGGCATCCGCGCATGCGCTCGGCCTGGCGCACATGGACATCGTCAGCGGAGCAGGGCACGACGCCATCTTCCTCGCCGAACTGGGGCCAGCGGGGATGATATTCGTACCCTGTGAGGGGGGAATCAGCCATAACGAAATCGAAAACGCCACGCCGCAGGACCTTGCGGCCGGTTGCGCGGTGTTGTTGCGGGCGATGCTGGCGGCGTCAGAGGCGATAGCAGGAGGGCGATTGGCGGCGTGATCATCCACAGCCGCCGCCAGTGTTGCATGCCAGTGTGCGGTCATTGCCCAGAGCCTGCCCGGGGCATGTGGCTGGGGTAGCGATGCTGGCGGTGTTGCTGGGACCTGTGGTCGGCCGGTTGAGCGCCCGCCGCCCATAAAAAAACCCCGCCAGACAGTCTCTCTGGCAGGGCTCGAACTAAATCGTTGTGCAGCACCCGCCAGCGAACGCTGGCGGGGTAAGGCCTGTTACTCCTCCTCGACCAGCGATTGGCCACGGTGGTCCGTGACAATGTCGCTGTTCGGCTTGAACATCTGCTCCATCCCGCCACTCATGTCCATCACGGTCGAAACCATGCTGGCCTGCTGAGTGACGACCACCGGGTTCAACAGCTCATCCATGAAGCGGCGGCTCTCCAGCAGGCTGCCGCCGACAGGACGGTAGTCCAGGCGGATCAGCGCTGCGTCGGCGGTTTCACCCACCAGGTCGCGGACCAGGCCGGTGTTGGCCGCGCGTGAGTCCAGGTCGACGACCCAGGCCTTGACGTTGGCAACACCTGGAGCGTTGTCGATGATCGACGGGGCGACGAAGATCGCGCGGCCGCCGGTCTGCACCTGGCCGAGAGTGATGCTGTCCTTGGCTTCGTAGCGGATCGTGCCGTTGCCGGACGAGGTCTTCACACCGGTGCCCATGGCGATGCTGCCGCCGCTGGTCACGCTGACGTTGCCGGCGCCCTGGGCGGTGATATCACTGCCCTGGACCACCGAGCCGCCGGCCTTGAGGCTGATGTTGCCGCCCCCGGTATTGCTGACCTTCTGCGCCACGTTCAACGCGCCTGCGGTACTGAGGTAGATGTCGCCGCCTGCGGTGTTCAGCGAGGTGCCGTAGCCAGCGTCGCTGAGCTTGAGCGGCCCGGCGTACAGGTTGTTGGCGTACACACCGCCATTGCCGCCCTGCGCGTTCAGGTCATGCACCGACATGTCGAGCAGGTTGCCGGACTGGCCGACACCCTTGGCAGCATTGAGCAGCAAGCGCTCGGCGGTCACGCTGGCGACGCCGTTGCCGGCATCGCGGATGGCACCTTGGCTGGCATGCAGGCTGACAGTGCGGCCGGCGGCCTTGATGTCGCTGACCACGAGGTTGCCGCTGGCGCTGCGAACCGTGACATCGGCATGCGGGCTGTTGACCGTCAGGCTGTCGAGGCCATCCAGTTCGCTGATGTTCACCGCACCATTCGAGGCGTTGGCGACCAGCGTCCGGACCTGGGTCTGCAGCGCCGCGTCGCTGCCAATGCCACCGGCTGCGGACAGCACGGCAGTGTCGGCGACGATGCGCGTGTCGGCATTGCCGTCATCGACCAGCGAGCCTTGGGCAGCGCTGAGGCTGGCCTGGCCTTTGGCCTGGACATTGCCCAGCAGAGCATCGCCCTGGCTGACCGACAGCGTGAGGTTGCCGTTGCTGGCCACCAGGTTGTCGACGGCCAGGCCGTGAGCCGTGTTCAGGCGGATGTCGCCGCCAGCGCTCTGGGCGCTGAGGCGGCTGCCATCAAGGCTCAAGGCACCCAGGGCGCCGTTGCCGATACCGTTGGCAGCGCTCAGGTCGATGTGGTTGCCGACCAGCGCCTGGGCAGCGTCGGACTTGACGATGGCCGCACCGGAGGTGAGGTTCACGTCATTGGCGCCGTTGCCGGCCTGGACGTTGTTGACGCTGATCTGGCCACCTGCGTTGACCACGACGTTGCCGTGGGTGGTCGACAGGTTGTCCAGGCGGATGTCACCCAGTTCATCGAGACGCAGGTCGCCATGGCTCACGTTCACAGAGGCGGCATCGGCACGGGTACGCACGTTCACGCCATTGCCGGCCGTGATGCGCAGGTCGTTGGCCTGGATCAGGCCGTTCGCAGCGGTGGAAACGTTGCCAGCGGCCTGCATCACGACCGGACCTCTCACGGACTGGACGTCCTGCGCGGTGAGGTCACCCCCGGCCATGACGCTGACCAGGCCATTGGCGTTGCTGATCTGGGTCACCCGCAGTGCATCGGCATCGGTGACCTGGATGGAACCACCCTGGGTGACACGGGCGATGAGGGTGTCGACCTTGGTCTTCAACGCGCCGTTCAGGCTGGCGATGCCGTTCGCGGCGGTGGCGACCAGGCCACGGCTGGCGACGTTGTGGGCGACGTTGTCGTGGCCAACGATGCTGCCCGCCTGGGCACCCAGCACGACGTTGCCTTGCTCGGCATCGATGCGGCTGAGCAGAAGGTTGCCACCGGCGCTGTAGCTGACATCGCCAGCGCCGTTGACGCGGGTCGTCACGCCATCGGCCATGGTGATGTTGCCTGCCGTGGAGGCGACAGTGATGTTGCCGGTATCGGTCTGCAGGTTGACGTTCTGGTCGATGTTGCCGCCAGCGTTGACCGCGATGTTGCGGCGGCCGGTAACGGTATGGTCGAGCAGGATCGAGCCGTCCGCCGCCAGCGCGATGTCGCCCAGACCATCGTTGAGCACGGCTTTCTCGAAGCCCAGGTCGCCCTGCAGGGCCTGTACGCGCAGGTTGCCGCCGATGACGTGCACGCCTTCCAGGGCGCCGTTGCCCAGGTTCGGAGTGACGTCGCCAATGACCAGGCCGCCTTCCAGGTCGGTCAGGTCGATGCCGCCAGTGCCGCCGTCCGCTTCGAGGCGCTGGGCCTGGATGTTCAGGCCGCGGCCGGCACCGATGCCGTTGCCAGCGCTCAGGGTCATGTTGGCCGCGGTGAGGTTGCTGGCGCTGTCGGTGCGGGCGTTGCTGATCTGGTCAGCCGCGACCAGGGTCAGGGTGTCGCCGTTGGTGCCGGTGCGCAGGGTGTCGACGTTGAGCGAGCCGTTGGCGCTGGTGACAGTCACGTTACCGTGGTCGGTTTCCAGCAGGCCGATGTCGAGGTTGTCCCGTTCGGCGATGTTGATCTCGCCACTGGCCGAGCCGTCGAGGCGGTTGACCTGGGTGTCCAGGGCCCGCGCTACGTTGGAACCCGTCGCGCCAATGCCGCTGGAGGCCTTGAGGGTCAGCTGGTTGGCAGTGATCAGGGTGGCGTCGTTCTGGTCATCGTCGATGCGTCCGCCGGCGGTCAGCGCGATGGCGCCGGTGCTGGCGTGGGTGCTCAGGCTGCCCACGGTCAGGTTGCCAGCGGCCTGGATGTCCAGGTTGCCGGTGGTGGCCGAGAGGCTGCGGGCGATCAGGTCGCTGGCGTCACGAATGCTCAGGTTGCCAAAGGCGGTTGCCTGGGCGGTGACCTGCGCCACTTCGGTGTCCAGCTCGGCGCCGTTACGGGCGGTGACGAACAGACGGTTGCCCTGCACGTTGCGCTCGCTGCCGTTGCCATCGACGATGGCGCCGCCACTGTTGAGGGTGATGTCGTGTGTGCCAGTGGTGTCCTGGATCAGCTTGCTGACGATCAGCGAGCCATCGGTGTCCAGGGTGATGTTGCCCGCGCCAGTGGCGCCTTGTACTGCGCCCAGGGTGCCTACGGTGAGGTCGGCGCCAGTGCGGTTGAGGACATTGATGCCGCCATTGCCGGCCTTGAGGGCCAGGTGCGATACCTGGGTATTGATCGCCTGGTTCATGCCGATGCCATTGCCGGCGACTGCCTGCAGGTCCGGGGTGACCAGTGTGCCGCCCGCGCCGAGAATCGCGCCGCCGGCTTGCAGGGTAATCGCGGTATCGCTCTTGACGGTGCCGACCACGCTCAGGTCCTGTGCGGCCTTGGCGACGATCTCCTGGCCCACGGCCAGGGCAATGTTGCCCAAACCGAGGTGGCCTTGGGTGTCCAGGTACAGGCTGGTGTTCAGGGTCGAGCCTGCATTCACGTCAAGGCGGTTGGCGGTGATGCCCAGCGGTTTGCTGGCGGAGCTGTCGATGTCCTTGTTCAGGTCATAGGCGGCCACGGCCTGGCGGCGGATCTGCTCGCTTGCGTCACGGGCGGTGTTGATCTTGAACACAGCCAGGTCCGCCATCTGCTTGGAGGTCTGCACGGTGTCGCGGATCAGCGTGGCCATCGCCAGGTTGCTGTCGGCGTCGACGTTGACGGCCTGGGTGACGTCAAGCTGGTTGTTCAGCGCGTCGAGCTGGCCGCTCATCGGGTCGAAGGTATAGCGCTCGTAGCTGTCCAGTGCCAGGTCGGCGATCGACATGGCCACGTCCACGCCAGCGAAGATCGCGTCGGCACCGGCGTCGCCGGAAAACGGCACGGCCTGTGCGGCGCCCGCGATAAAGGCGGCGGCGTTGCGGATCAAGGTGGCGGCCTTGAGCGCGGTGTTCAGGCCATTGACCACGGCTTCGGCGGAATCCACCCGCGCCTGCTGGGCGTCGACCATCAGCTGGGTCAGCCACTCGTTGGTCGCAGCGATCTGCTTCTGCACGGCCGCGGACTGTACCTGGGTTTCGTAGCTCTTGAGCTGCTGGATGAGGATTTGCAGATCGAACAGCTTGGCGTTGGCCTCGGCCACCTTGGCGGCGTAGTCGGCGATGGCGGTGTCGCGAGACAGCTCGGCATCACGGAAGCTTGGCGTGCTGGCTTGCAGGGTCACGCGGTCGCCGATGATGTTTTCGCGGCTGCCGTTGCCATCGATGATGATGCCGTTTTTCGACAGCACCGACACGTCGCCGGTGTTGCCGGCGTCGAGCATGCCGATGGTGATGTTGGACTGGGCCTTCAGGGTGATGGCGCCGCCATCTGTCTTCAGGTTGCCGGCCACGATGGCGCCGTTGTAGCCGTCCAGGTCCGACTTGCCCATGGCGGTCAGGGTGATGCTGCCGCCACCCGGCAGGTAGATCGTGTCGTTCTGGTTGAGGAAGACGATGTTGCCGCTGGTCGCGGTCATGACCAGCCTGCCGCCGTCCATGGTGATCGTGCCGCCGTTGTTGTTCAGCACGGTGATGTCGGTAGCGATGATCGAGACTTCGCTCACGCCCTTGCCGGTCAGGGTGCTGCTGTCGACGGCGATGGCTCCGGCGTTGGTAGCCTTGACCCCACCGTTGCCGCCGCTGGCCGCGAGGAAACTGACGTCCAGGGCCAGGTCGGTGTTGCTGCCGATGCCGCCCGGGGCACGAATATCGAGATTGCGGGCAGTCACGTTGGCGTCGATGGTCCCTGGCGCACGCGCATCTTCGATGGCGCCGCCGCTGGTAAGTACGGCGTTGTTGCCGCCGGCGTTGAGCACGCCCAGGCCGATGTCGCCTTCGTTGGAAATGCTGATATCGCTGCCGGTGCCGCCGCTGGTGGCACTGATCAGCGAGAGCTTCTGGCCGCCCAGGTTGCTGGCGTAGATGGCGCCGCTCTTGGTGTCGATGGTCAGGCTGTCGACGTGCAGCTCAAGGGCATCGCCGCTGGTGCCGAATGCGCGGCTGCTGCTGTCCAGGCCCGTGGCGATGAAGTTCACGCCTGCGCCATTGCCATCGGTGGCATTGCCGCTGACGGCGAACTTGAGGGTGTCGCCAGCCTGCAGGGTGCCGACGTTCACGTCACCCGCGTTGTTGAAGACGATCTTGCCCCCAGCCGTAGCGTTCAGCAGGCTGATGGCGCCGGTGTTGCGGGCATTGATGTCGCCACTGCTCGTGAGGGTTGCAGGACCCGCGACGCTCGAGACGAACGCTGCGCCGCTGGTGCCGATCGATGCTCCGGAGAGCGTCATCGAGGTGGCGCTGACGCTGACACCGCCAGGCGTGGTACCGGTGGTCAGTGCGCCGCCAGCGTTCAGCGACACGTTGCCCTTGGCGGTGACGGAGTCAACCAGCAGGTCACCTTGCTGGACGATGCTGACCGCGCCGTTGGTCCCCTTGGCGGTGGCACTGACGCTGAGCGGCGCGCTGCCGGTGTTGTTGACGTTGATGAGGCCGTTGGTGCTGGTCAGGGCCAGTTTCTGGGTATCGGTGTGCAGGGCAGTGCCCGCCGAGCCCAGGTTACCGGTGGCATTGAGGGTGATGTTCTGGGCGACGATGGCATCGCTGCCGGTCTGGGTGATAGCACCCGAGCTGCTCAGGGACAGGCCCTTGGCGCCGATGTTCATGCCGCTCAAGACGATGCTGCCGGCGGCGTTGGAGAACGCCAGGTCCATTGGATTCACACCGGTCAGCGACAGCTGGCTGCTGCTGCGGTTGAAGAGCAACTGCCCCCCCAGGAAGTCGACCTTGGTGTCTCCATTGCTGGTGGCAGCGGTGAGGCTGTCCAGGGCGGTGTCGTTGGCCAGGAAGATGCCGGCCAGCGCGGCGCTGGTCTGCGCGGTGATGGTGCCAGCCGAGGTTTCCAGGCCATTGGCGGCGGTACCGATGGCATTGGTCGCGGTCAGCGCGAGGGTGTCGGCGCGCAGGTTCATCGCGCCAGCGTTGTCGTCGGTGATACCGCCGTTGGTGCTGGTCAGGGTGATCGTGCCGCCAGCGGCGTCGATGCTGCCCACTTTGATATCGTCCTGGTCCACGGCGATCGACACGTTGTTGTCCTGGCCCATGGCCAAGACGGTGCCCAGGGTCAGGCCCTTGCCTTCGTTCAGGTAGATACCGCCGTCCAGCGCGATGGCGCTGAGCGTTTCACTCTGGGTTTTCAGCGCGGCGCCATCGATGGCGATACCCTTGCCGGCCTGGAGCAGGAGGGTCTTGCCGGTGACCTGCACCGCCGAGGAGGTGCTGTAGATGTTGCCTTGCTCGGAGGCAAGGGTCAGGGCATTGCCGGTGGAGACCGAGTCATTGAGGAAAAGGTCTTCCTTCGCCGAGATCTTCACGTTCTTGCTGCCGGCGGCGCCGTTGCTCAGGGTGATCTTGCCGTCGGCGTCGCTGAAGGCCGTGGCGGCGCTGGTCTGGCCATTGATGCTGATGGCTTCGCGGGCAGTGACCGCGCCCAGGGCGAGTTGACCGTCCAGGTCCTGGACGTTGATGCCGCCGTTCTGCGTCGAGGCGCTCAGCACGTCGACGGAGGTCCTCAGCGCTTGCGCGTCGCTGCCGATGGCGCCATCGGCCAGCAGGTTGGCGGACCAGCCGGTGATGTTGGTCTTGGCAGGGTCGGCGGAGGTGATGCTGCCGCCTTCGCTCTTGAGGATGACGCGGCGCTGCTGGACGTTGTCGTTGTTGCCAGTGCTGACTTCGCCCAAGGCGACGCCGCCCGCCACGTCGGTGACCAGTACGTGGCCGTTGGCGGCCTTGGCATTGAGGGTATCGGCGTCGACGCGCAGGGCAGCATCTTCAGCGCCAATGCTGGCGCCGTCGGCGGTCACTTCGAGGTTCAGGGTGGCAGCGCGGGTGCTGGCGCCCGTGGTCTTGATCGAGTCGGTGGCCTTCAGGGTCGCGGTCCCAGCGGCCGTCACTGAACCGGCCTGGACGATCTCCGCGCCGGAGATGTTCAACTCGGTCGCTTCGATCACGCCGCTGTTGTTGACCACGGAGGCCATCATGGCGCTGGTTTCGTTGCCAGCGAGCAGGACGTGCTGCGCGGTGACGTGGCCGCTGTTGCTGACACCGGCCTTGTCTGCATCGGTGGCGGCCGAGCCCAGGGTGTCGGCCGAGACATTGAAGTTGATCAGGCCGTTGCCGCTGAGGTCGACATTGAAGCGGTTGCCCGCGGCCATGGTGACGCTGCCGACGTTGGCGATCACGTAGCCGGAGTTGTCGACCTTGGGAGCGACCAGGTACACAAAGCCGCCGTCACCGACCTTGAGCTCGCCCTCGTTCTGGATGGAGGCCAGGCCCTTGCCGTCGACCTGGCTGAACGACAGGCTGCTGTCGTTCATGAACGAGGCGGGGTCCACGTCCAGCGTCGAGGCCAGCAGGCCCGCGACGTCGACCTTGGCGCCGCTGCCGAAGAGGATGCCGTTGGGGTTGATCAGAAAGATGTTGCCGTTGGCCTCCAGCGCGCCCTGGATGTTGGACAGCTGGTTGCCGGTCACCCGGTTGAGGGTGATGGAGCCTGCGCCGGCCTGCTGGGCGAACTTGACCAGCTCCGCGGCCGGGATACTGAAGTCGTCCCAGTTGATGACCGCCTTGGCGGTGCTCTGGGTGATCAGGGTGGCGGCTTGGTTGCCGATGGTGGTGTTTTCGATCAGCGCCGAACCGCCGACTACCGCACCGCCGGTAGGGCCTGCCAGCGCGACGCCGGATGCACCCAGCAACGAAACCGATACAGCAGTGATGACCGACGACTTGCGGGTATTGGCGCGGGATTTGTTTTTACGAGACATGAAATAGGTACCTGAACTTGAGCCGGAAAGTCGTCGAATCAGAAGCGATAGCGCGCCTGGGCATAGAGGTATGAGCCGTCCTCGGTCTTTTCACTGACCGGTACGGCGTAATCCACTCGCAGCTCGACGCTGTCGATCGGGCGTGCTTGAACACCGAAGGTGAAGCCGGTGAGCTGTTCGCTGTCGTTCTGGTCCAGGTAAGTCTCTTTGATGAACACCTGGCCGTGGTCCAGGCGGGCAAAGAGCTGGTAACGGTCGTTGTCGAGAAAGAGCGAGTAGCGGCCTTCCACGCTTGCGGTGAAACCGTTGTCGCCGGCGTAGACCGAAGGCGCGTGGCCCGCCACCGAGGTAATGCCGCCCACCGTCCACTGTTCGCTGGAAACCAGCGAGTCCAGGGAGTACTGGCCGTACAGGCGCGGAATCAGTACCACGCGGGGACTGATGCGCTGCAGGCGCGCGAGGTCGAAGCTGACCTTGGTGAAGTTGTTGTCGGCACGGGCGTAGGCGCGGCTCGACAGCTGCGACTCATCATCCATGCCACCAAAGGCCTCGCCCAGGCCGTAGTGCAGGTTGACCGATGCCAGGGTGCGGCCGGACAGGTCGGTGTGGTCCAGGCTCAGGCCCAGGCGCAACTTGCGGATCTTGTCTTCGGAAGACACCACGCTGAGCATCTTCTGCTCCAGGTCCTGGGATTCGATCCAGGCCTCGGCGCTGTAGACGGTGCGCGCGGAACGGACGAAATCGTGGGACACGCCCAGGCCCCAGCTGGTGT
The DNA here is from genome assembly GCF_902498185.1 of Pseudomonas fluorescens. Lineage (GTDB taxonomy): Bacteria > Pseudomonadota > Gammaproteobacteria > Pseudomonadales > Pseudomonadaceae > Aquipseudomonas > Aquipseudomonas fluorescens_BS. The sequence goes on from NZ_CABVIX010000006.1 coordinate 213,891, forward strand.
TGTCACCCTCGATGTCGAGCACCCGGAACTCGCGGCCAACGTCAACGTTGCCCTGGGAGTAGTAGGCATGGGCCTTGGTGCCCAGCGCGTTGACCGGCGTGGTGTAGTCGATGTACTGGAAGCTCAGGTCGCCTTCGCCCAGCGCAGACATGGAGAGGGCGTTGATCTCGTCGCCGCGGCCCGTGACGTTGGCCAGCTTGACGCTCGGGATCAGACGGTTTTCGCCGGTGTTCTTGCTGCCATAGTTGTTGACTTCGATAGCGCCTTGCAGGCGCGGGGCCTCGGTGACATTGACGATCAGGTCGGTGGAGCCTGTGTCCTTGCCCGGTTGCAGGGTCGAGGTGGTCTCGATGCCGGACTGGCGGTTGAGCACGGTCAGTGCGCGCTCGACAGCCTCCAGGGAAAACGACGCATTGGGTTCGACGCCGCCAGCCTTGAGCGCGGCAATCACCCGCTCATCGCTGTAGCGCTGGTTGCCGGTCACTTCGATGCGGCCCAGCCAGCCCTCAAGCACGGTGAGCTGAAGTGCGTCCATGTGGGCGAAGTCCTGGCCGGGGACCACGACTTTCACCAGGCGATACCCCGCGCCGTGGTAGAAGGCTTCGATTTTTTCCGCCAGGGCACGCATGTTCTGCAAGGTCATCGGCTTGCCGATGTCGCTGGCGATCTGAGCGCTGAGCTGCTCGCTGGTGAACGTGCGGTTGCCGCTGAAGGCAACACGATTGACCATCACACTGTTTTGAACAGCCTGAGTGACTTGTGTTGGTTCTTCGGCATGTACCGACTGATTGACCGCGACAATTGCCATACCTAGGGCACAGAGCATGACTCTGGCCGACGCCTGTTTATCCGACATGTAAACCCTGACTAGCTCGAAGTTGAATGAGATATATCCAGCAGTACGCTGGAGAAAGGGCAGGCGGCATGAACCCTGGCAGGCGGCCACGCGAACGCGGCAAGCCTCCGTTGGAAACTTTTTAGTGTTACTTCATATTCAGCGGCGGTTTACATCCGAGACACATGTGCGACAGGAGAGGACCTCCGTCGCGACAGGGCTAAGCGCAACTTCTGCAACGCTTGTTATTTCAGTACCGTTAAAGCTTTCTGTAAGGTTTTCTACCGAGCGTCCTTGAACTCCCTAGTGTATCGATCTGGCTAAGTGATATCACTTTTCAGTGACAACTTCGTCAACTTTACTAAGGGGTTCTCTTTCCCGAGCTTTATATCGTCTGGCGATGAAAGACCTTTATTACCGTTCGTCGACTTATAAGATGCGCGTTGAACTACTCAGCGAGGACAGGTTCACGGCGCCAGGGTCTGGCAAATGGATGGCACCTCGCGCACTTCATCGTGCGGCTGCTCTATCGAGTCTGGCGCTAACGATATACCAAACTTGTCTTTCTCTCGGGCGGCCAACGCTTGCCTGTTCGCCCGCTTGGCGCTTAGCTAATCGATGGCCTGTCCTCGGCCCACCCGCCGACCCGGCCAGACCCTCTCATCAACCAATGGCGCGCAGACCGCCCGAGGGATGACGGCCGCGCGGATAACATCAGGTGCACGCCATGAGCACACCCTTGGATCTGAAGGCATTGAAGGCCCGCCAGCAGGCAGCATGGGCCAGCGGAGACTACGCCGTGATCGGCACAACCTTGCAGCTGGTCGGCGAACGACTGGCCGAGGCCTGCGACCTGCGCTGGGACGAGCAGGTGCTGGATGTCGCTGCCGGCAACGGCAACGCCACGCTTGCCGCCGCGCGGCGTGGCTGCCAGGTGACCTCCACCGACTACGTGCCGGAGTTGTTGAAGCGCGGTGAAGAGCGCACGCGGGCCGAACGTCTGAACAATGTGGTATTCCAGGCAGCTGACGTTGAAGCGTTGCCGTTTGACGACCGGACGTTCGATGCAGTGATTTCGACCTTCGGCGTGATGTTCGCCCCCGACCAGGCACAGGCCGCCAGGGAAATGATCCGGGTATGCCGGCCCGGCGGCAGGATCGGGCTGGCCAACTGGACGCCCCAAGGCTTCATTGGCCAGATGTTCAAGACGCTGGGACGCCATGTGCCACCCCCCGCTGGAGCTCTGCCTCCTTCTCGATGGGGGGATGAAGAGCAACTGCATCAGCTGTTCGGAGATGCCGTTGGCTCAGTCAACGCAACGCGCCAGCATTTCAACTTCCGCTATCGCTCAGCGGCGCATTTCATCGAGGTATTCACGACCTGGTATGGCCCAGTGCACAAAGCCTTTGCTTCACTTGACGGTGACAAGGCCACCGCCCTGGAGAAAGACCTGACCCAGTTGCTCAATGACAACAACGTGGCGGGCGCCACCTCGCTGGTGGTGCCCAGCGAATACCTCGAAGTCGTCGTCCGGCGACGCTAAGGACAGGCTTCTCGGCCGGCAGATCAATGGAACGGGAACAGGTAGTTCATCCACGCCGCCATGCGCAGGAGGATCTTGCGCATGATCGCCACATGGTGGAAATGCTTGCTGTACAGCGCCGCCTGGCCATAGGCGCCGCCTGGCAGGCGCCCGGCGTATCGGGCGTAGTCCGGGTCGGTGATCTCGATGATCACCGGTACCCGGCCGGGTGGCGGCAGGCCGGTGTAGCTGAGCAGGGTGCCTGAGGGTTGTATCTGGCCTTCGCCTATGACCGTGATGACATCTTTCACCCGGCCCTTGAACACCCTGCCCGGGATGCCGTCGAACGCGACCTCGGCTTCATCCCCCGGAGTGAGGCGCAACAGGCTGTTCTGCCGCATCCACGCGGCGAAATACTGGTCCTCATCGGGAATGAACACCATCGACGGGCGCAGCGGCAGCTTGCTTGCCATCATCCCGGCGCGCAACGAGACATGGGTGACGAACCCCCGGCTCGGGGCCCGCACCACGGTGTTGTCCAACTCGAATTGGGCGTTGTCGATCTGTGCCTGCAGGTCATCGACCCGGGCGATGGCCGCTTCCTGCTCACGGCGGGTGCCGAAGTTGCGCTTGATCAGCTCGTTGATCCGGAACAGGTCGCCCCGCGCCGCCAGTTGCTGGGCCTTGAGTGACTTGAGTCTGTTCTGGAACGGTTCGGGATCGATGCGAAACAGCACGTCGCCCGGCTCCAGACGTGTGTTGGCGCGCACGGGCACTTCGACCACACGACCGGTGACGACCGGGATCACCGGCACCGAGGCGAAGTAGGAGCGCGCCACTTCCGAGTAGGGATGGTTGTAGTTCATCAGCAGGATCAGCGTGCCGATCAGCACGATACCGCCCAGCACGGCGGTGGGCACCGTCCATTTGTTCAGCGGGATGCGGAATACCTTGAAAATGGTCACGCAGATCGCGGAGTAGGTCAGGATCAGCAGCAGGTCCATCGGTCACACCCCGCCGTCGGCACGGGACTCCAGTCCAGCTTGGTCTTCCAGCCGCTGGACCCGTTGGCGCAACTCGGCCAGCTCCTGTGTGAGCTGCGCTTCACCTCTGCCCACCTGCTTGCCGGCCGCAAACCCCCAGCCCCGATCCTCGCGGTACAACATCGCCCAGATCCAGAGAAAGGGCCACAACGCATGGAGGGTGAACAGGCTCACCCAACCCGCTGCGTGGATCGCGTCCTGGTGTGGGTGATTGCGGTGGACGGCGATTTCATAGGGAATGTCATGCAGCACGATGATGCCGTAGAAAAGGACCAGCGCCGCGAAGATGAGAATGCCGAGCGCAATATGATCGAGCATGATCGTTCTCCTGGAGGAAGGGGTGAGCCTTCACGAGTTGAATCACACGGCTGGCTAAACGAGTTTGGACCCGGCGCACACGGCAGGAGCGTTGGCTGACAAACGGCATGCAGCTGGTCTTCGGCATGTCCTCAGCGAGTCTGCTTCATGTGCGCGCGTACGCACTGGATCAGTTCGAGCAGGCGCTCATCCTCGACCGGCACCGAGACGTCCACGGTATGCACCCGCTTCGGCTGCTCCTCGGAGATCGTCACGCTATACCGCTGGCAGTCTGCCGAACCCTTGGCTGGCAGGCAGAGCTCGGCAGGCAACTTGAAAAAGTCCGTGGCTTGCAAAAGATGCCGGATTCTCGATTGCTCCACCGGCGACAACGTGTCCACGTCCAGCCGTGACGCCTTGCACAGGCCAGGCAAAAAGGCGATCCCGCCAGTGAGCTTCAACTCGATGTACATCTGAGTCACTCCTCTAGATGACGATGCCCACGGCGGCCCAGCCTTCGCTCACCGCCTGGTGCACAGTGCTGTCGATGCCATGCCTGCGTCCCGCGACATCCGCGGTGACCCGGGCGAAGCTGAGGAAGCCGCTGTCTGGCCTCACGCGTGGGTCCCTGAGCGCGTCGTACCAGATCCTGCCCGCTTTTTCCCAGGCATGGCCGCCGATGCGCGTGGCGATCTGGTAGAAGGCGTGGTTGGGAATCCCCGAGTTGATATGGACGCCGCCGTTATCCTCGAAGGTACGCACGAACTGGTCCATGTGCTGGGGCTGCGGGTCCTTGCCGATGAGGTTGTCATCGAAAGCTGAGCCAGGATCGCGCATGGAGCGCAAGGCCTTGCCGTTTATACCGGGCGCGAACAAGCCGACGCCGATCAGCCAGTCAGCCTGATCGGCCGTCTGACCGAGGGCGAACTGCTTGATCAACGCGCCGAAGACGTCGGCCACGGATTCGTTCAGCGCACCGGACTGATTGAAGTACACCAGTTGCGCCTCATCCTCGATGACTCCGTGGGACAGCTCATGACCGATGACTTCCAGCGCTATGGTAAAGCGGTTGAACAGTTCACCGTCGCCGTCACCGAAGACCATCTGGGCCGAATTCCAGAAGGCATTGTTGTAGTCCTCGCCAAAATGCACCGTCGCATCCAGGCGCATGCCCGCGTCGTCGATGGAGTTGCGGTCAAACACCTGAGCAAAGAAATCGAACGTGATGCCTAACCCGTCGTAGGCTTCGTCGACGGCCAGGTCCCCCGTGGCTCCTTGCCCTTCAGCGCGGGCGAGGGTCCCCGGCAGCGTCTGGGTGCCCTTGGCGGTGTAGACGGTACGGCGTTTCTCGAGGCTCTGGGCCAACTGAACGACTCGCTTGGTCTGCTGGATGTTCTGGTTCGAAAGCCGCATGGCCCGCAAGGTGTTGTCCACAGCCTTGGTGCGGATGGCGGCCTCGCGCTGCGATTGGGTGCCGTTCCTGGCGATTGAATTGAGAATGTACGGGGGTACCAGGCAGAAAAACGGGTTTCGGTTTCGGCAATGCGGATGACGACACATGGCAGCTCTCCAGTCCAGACGGCCAGAGGCGTATCCGCCGGGGCATCTGTGGTCCGAAAGAGAGTTCAGCATAGTGCGCGGTGCGAGCATCGGCCAAGACTTCCGGTCGAAAAACCCGGATAATGCCGGCCTCTTCGCATTGCTCGTTATCACGGTGTTCCCGCATGGAAATCAAGGTCAACTTTCTCGACAACCTCCGACTTGAAGCCAAGTTCGATGACTTCACGGTGGTGGCCGATCAACCCATTCGCTACAAGGGCGATGGATCGGCGCCGGGGCCGTTCGACTATTTCCTGGCTTCGTCGGCCTTGTGCGCGGCCTACTTCGTGAAGCTGTACTGCGAAACCCGCAATATTCCCACCGAGAACATTCGGCTGTCGCAAAACAACATCGTCGACCCCGAAAACCGCTACAACCAGATCTTCAAGATTCAGGTCGAACTGCCTGCGGACATCTCTGCGAAAGACCGTCAGGGCATCCTGCGTTCCATCGACCGCTGCACGGTGAAGAAGGTGGTGCAGACGGGCCCGGAGTTCGTGATCGAAGAGGTGGAAAACCTCGATGCCGATGCCCAGGCATTGCTGATGCTCGATGCGGATCCAGAGGCGCGTACCTATATCGCGGGCAAGGACCTGCCGCTGGAGCAGACCATCGCCAACATGTCCGCGATTCTGGCGGACCTGGGCATGAAGATCGAAATCGCCTCGTGGCGCAACATCGTGCCCAACGTGTGGTCGCTGCATATTCGCGACGCGCACTCACCGATGTGTTTTACCAATGGCAAGGGCGCGACCAAGGAAGGCGCATTGGCGTCGGCGCTGGGCGAGTTCATCGAGCGCTTGAACTGCAACTTCTTCTACAACGACCAGTTCTGGGGCGAAGACATCGCCAACGCAGCGTTCGTGCATTATCCGAACGAGCGCTGGTTCCAGCCTGGCCGCAAGGATGAGCTGCCAGCGGAGATCCTCGATGCGTACTGCATGAAAATCTACAACCCCGATGGCGAGCTGCGCGGCTCTCACCTCTACGACACCAACTCGGGCAACGAGGAGCGGGGCATCTGCTCGCTGCCGTATGTGCGCCAGTCGGACGGCGAAGTGGTGTACTTCCCCTCCAACCTGATCGAAAACCTGTACCTCAGCAATGGCATGAGTGCCGGCAACACGCTGGAGGAAGCCCAGGTGCAGTGCCTGTCTGAAATCTTCGAGCGCGCGGTGAAACGCGAAATCCTGGAGCGCGAATTCACACTGCCCGATGTGCCGCCAGAGGTGCTCGCCAAGTTCCCCGGCATCATGGCGGGCATCCAGGGGCTTGAAGAGCAGGGCTTCCCGGTACTGGTGAAGGATGCATCGCTGGGCGGTGAATTCCCGGTGATGTGCGTCACCTTGATGAACCCGCGCACGGGCGGCGTGTTTGCCTCGTTCGGCGCGCACCCAAGTCTTGAAGTGGCACTGGAACGCAGCCTTACCGAGTTGCTGCAGGGCCGCAGCTTCGAAGGCCTGAACGATCTGCCCCAGCCCACCTTCGAAGGCTATGCGGTGACCGAGCCGAACAACTTCGTGGAACACTTCATCGACTCGAGCGGTGTGGTGTCGTGGCGCTTCTTCAGTGCCAAGGCCGACTTCGAGTTTGTCGAGTGGGACTTCTCTGGCCAGGGTGAAGAGTCCAATGCCGACGAGGCCGCCACGTTGTTCGGCATTCTCAAGGACATGGGCAAGGAAGTGTACATGGCGGTATACGACCAGCTGGGCGCAACCGCCTGCCGCATCCTGGTGCCGGGTTATTCGGAAATCTATCCGGTGGACGACCTGATCTGGGACAACACCAACAAGGCGCTGTTTTTCCGGGCCGACATCCTGAACCTGCATCGCCTGGACGACAACGCCCTGCAGTCTCTGGTATCGCGTCTCGAAGAAAGCGAGCTGGACGACTACACCGACATCAAGACCTTGATCGGCATCGAATTCGACGACAATACCGCCTGGGGTCAGTTGACCATCCTGGAGCTGAAGCTGTTGATCCATCTCGCCTTGCAGCAGTTCGAAGAGGCGAGGGACCTGGTGGGCGCTTTCCTGCAGTACAACGACAATACGGTCGAGCGCGGATTGTTCTACCAGGCGTTGAACGTGGTGCTGGAAGTGGTGCTGGACGAAGACCTCGAACTGGAAGACTACGAAGTCAACTTCCGCCGCATGTTCGGCAACCCGCGGATGGATGCGGCGCTGGGGTCGGTAGACGGCAGCGTGCGCTTCCATGGCCTGACGCCGACCAGCCTGAAACTCGAAGGCCTCGACAAGCACCTGCGCCTGATCGAGAGCTATAAGAAACTGCACAGTGCGCGGGCGGGTGCAGCGACTCCGTCACGCTGACAGCGTGGACAAAAAAGCACCTTCGGGTGCTTTTTTTTGTGTGGTCATCCCCATCGGCTGATGCTGTTCACCGAAAATTCAGGAGGGCTGGCGAGAAGATCGCACTGCTATAGTGGCTCGGTATCTCGGACTCCATCAGCTGTCGTAGCTCGCAGTTCCCCGGTCCTGGCGAGCCCGGCACGACCTCATGAACCGCCGACTTCGGTCGCGCCGCTTTCAACCTGCAACGAGTGAATTATGTTAACGCTGGAACAATTCTCGGGTTTTCTGATTGCCGCACTGCTCATCACCGCTACGCCAGGCCCGGACAACCTGATGGTACTGGGGATGGGGATATCCAAAGGCCGCAAGCAGGGGATCGCGTTTGGTCTCGGTTGTGCGATGGGTTGCCTTAGCCATACGCTGCTGGCGGTCGTGGGCATCAGCGCGCTGATCGCCGCCTCGACCCTTGCATTCACTCTGCTCAAGGTAGTGGGAGGGCTTTATCTGATCTGGCTGGGCTACAACGCCTGGCGCAGTTCCGGCGTGGTGAACGTGAATGCGGTTGGCCCCCTGGAAACGTCCTTGACCCGACTGTTTTTCAAAGGCTGCATCGCCAATGCCATCAACCCCAAGGTGGTTTTGTTTTTCTTGTCCTTCCTTCCTCAGTTCGTGGTCGCTGACCGCGGCCAGGTCGGTGCTCAGCTCGCAGGACTTGGCCTGATCTTCACCGTTCAAGCCGCTATCCTGTTCAGCGTGCTCGGTTACTTCTCAGGGAGCATTGGCCAATGGCTGAGCCGAAAACCAAAGGCCGGCCTGATCCTGGACCGAGTGGCCGGCACAGTGTTCATGGGACTTGGTTTGAAACTCATCTTTTCTCGATAGACAGCTGCGGACCTGAGTTTTTCCGCGAAATACCCGCTTGGGAAAAGGCCTGTGGCTAGGCCTTTTCGTTATTTCCCACAGGAGGTCTAGAACTTTTCTTTATTAAGCGGTCTATGTGGATGAGCCAGTCTGATGTCCAGCGCAAACCTGCGGGTTTGAGCCGCCAGATGGCCACACGTCCAACTGCCATAGAGGTTGCCTTCGCTCATGAAATTCCATGATCCCCGGAGAGTGCTCTTCGCCCTGTTCGCGCTTGCGGCAATGGGCTCGGCATCAGCAACACAGATCAAGACTCCAGCGCACACTGACATCACTCAAGTCGCGGTCATTGGGTCACCCGTTCACAGTGTCGGAAATCCTTGGCCAACCCTCGCCACTCCTCGTGATGCCCAGATCACGCCGTTGGTTGCTCATGAAGATCGAGACTGGCATGACGATCGCCGGCATGATCGTAGGGCCGATTGGCGCCGAGACGAGTGGCGCAGGGAGCAATGGCGTAGGGAACAAGCCCGCCGAGAAGCCGATCGCCGCCGCGATTGGGAACGCCACCATGATCGGCGCATGGGTCATCGTCACGAGGATGAGCGTCGTTACTATCGTCGCTAGTGTGAAGCTGTTCGAAGGAGTTTAATCTCTTCCAACAGCTCTTCATGAGGTGTAAGACGATGACGACCAGCAAAAACACGATATGTCTGTGGTATGACGGCACTGCCCTGGATGCTGCAACGTTCTACGCCCAGACGTTTCCGGACAGCGCAGTAGGTGCCGTTTATCGTGCACCGGGCGATTATCCTGCGGGCAAGGAGAACGACGTGCTCACCGTCCAGTTCACGGTGATGGGCATCCCATGCCTCGGGCTGAACGGAGGGGACGCGTTCAAGCATGACGAAGCTTTTTCGTTCCAGGTTGCGACGGACGACCAGGCCGAGACTGACCGCTTGTGGAATGCGATCATTGATAACGGCGGCCAGGCGAGCGCATGCGGCTGGTGCAAGGACAAGTGGGGGGTGTCGTGGCAGATCACCCCACGTGTTCTGACCACCGCGATCGCCAGTCCTAACCGGGCAGCGGCCAAGCGAGCGTTCGAGGCGATGATGGGCATGCAAAAGATCGATATCGCTGCAATCGAAGCTGCGCTGAAGGGTTGACCTGCGTGGGCCAAGTCACTCAGCCCTACATAACCTGTTGTTTGTCAGATTCGCTGGCGCCTTCGTCCAGCGAATCTGAGGCGGCCTCCAACGCCGTCTCTGCCTCAACGATACGCCAGCCATCGTGCGAGCCCAGCAGCGCAAGCGTGCTCGCGTCTTCGCACAACCGGTCGATATCGATATCCCGTTTTTGACAGATGCGCAGTCCCGCATTGCTGACAGGCGCATTCTTGAACATGATGATTCTCCGAAAAGCTGCCCTGTCTTAGTATAGGCCCGCGCTGGAATCGCTGAATCGATGGCCTGCGCAGCTAGAAGAAGCTGCGCTGTGCCTTGAACGTCACCACCCCGTCACAGAAGGTGTTGATTCCGACGTACGCATCGCAGCCGCTGCCACTCAAGTCCGAGCTGCTGTAGACCAGGTTCAGGTCCATCCCGAGCCACGGCCGGGAAAGTTCCAGGGACCAATCGTTGAAGGTGTCCACCTGGCTCCCGCCGCCAATGGTGAACGGTGTGCCCAGGCGGTGGTGGGCCAGCTTGACGGTGACGCCGATATCAAACATCGGCAATTGCCCGAAGTCGGCGAACAAGGTGCCCGTGCGGTTATCGGGATTGTCGTTCAGTGCCCCGCCCAAGCGGCTGCCGAACATCGACAGGCCACCGTACAAGGCATAGCTATCGTTGCCCGAGATGTCCGGATAGCTGTAGTGGATCAAGCCCACTTCATAACCCAGGCTGGTATCGAAGCGGTGCTTGTAGCCCATGTAGCTGTCCAGCTGCAGGGTGGAACTGGAGGTGATGCCCATGCTCGGCGCGTATTGGCCGAAGTACCAACCGCTGGAGTGACTGAAGTCCAGCCCACCGTGAAACGAGCCGACGGCACTGGGCGAGATCAGCCCCTGCGCCATGGTGCGCGTCGCGGTGGTGCCCAGCTTGAAGTCGAAATCGCCCAGCTGGCGCTGGATTTGCTGGGCCAGCAGCGATGGAGTGAACAACGTGGCTGCGAGCAGGAGCAGCGAGGGCCTGGTCATGATCGTCCTCCTGGAAAGGGCGCTCTAGAGCGGGACAGAATACCCGTGTGGGCGGCTGGGGGAAACCGCTCGGGCGTTGCGGCACTGCATGCAGGGTGTCATGGCGGGTCAGAACTGCGCGGGAAAAGCTGAAGAAATCCATAGCAGGGCACTGAGGGGCTGGCGCTTTATCTGGTCCTTTCAGTCTATTCGGTAACATTCTTAGCACGCTATCGATTAGGCTGGCATCAGGCAGTGGTCCATCCCGGCCGCTGCAGTGATGTCAGGAGTATAAAAACAGTGCGTCCTTTCCTCCCGTTTCAAATAGCCGCCAGCCTGCTGATAGGTGTGGCCACCCCCATTTTCGCTCAGTCGACCGAGCTTGAAGATCAGGCCTTCACCCGCGCTTCCGCCATCGAGCAGAAGCTGATCGACTGGCGCCGTGACATTCACCAGCACCCAGAGCTCGGCGATCAGGAAACCCGGACATCGGCGCTGGTCGCCGAACACCTGCGCAAGCTTGGCCTCGAGGTACATACCGGCATCGCCCGCACTGGCGTGGTCGCCATCCTCGAAGGCGGTAAGCCTGGGCCGACCGTTGCACTGCGCGCCGACATGGACGCCTTGCCGGTCAAGGAGCCCGAAGGCCTGCCATTTGCCTCCAAGTCCCGCGGCACCTACAAAGGCCAGGAAGTGGATGTCATGCATGCCTGCGGTCACGATGCGCACACTGCCATGCTGATGGCCACGGCTGAAGTACTGGCCGGGATGCGCGAGAACCTGCCGGGCAAGGTGATGTTCATTTTCCAGCCGGCGGAGGAGGGCTCAAGTCAGGCCCTGACGGGCGACAACACGTCCTGGGGCGCGAAGCTGATGCTGCAGGAAGGCGCGTTCAAGAATCTCAAGCCCGATGCGGTCTTTGCCGTGCACGTCATGCCGGGTCGCTCGGGTGAACTCAGCTGGCGCACCGGCGCGACCACTGCCAGCAGCGATGACCTGCAGATCACGGTCACCGGCAAGCAAGGCCACGGCGGCATGCCCTGGAACACCGTCGATCCCATCGTGGCCTCTGCCCAGGTGCTCACCGGCCTGCAGACGGTGGTGAGCCGGCGCACCAACCTGACGCAGTCGCCTGCGGTGGTCACCGTTGGCATGATCCAGGGTGGCAGCGCGCCTAACATCGTGCCTGGCCAGGTGCAGATGGCCGGCACCATTCGCACCTACGATGAAGCGGTGCGGGCGCAGGTGGGCCGTGACGTCAAGCTCAGCGCCGAGAAGATTGCCGAAAGCGCCGGGGCCAGCGCCGAGGTTTCAGTGGTTGCGTCGTACAGCACCACGGTGAACGATGAAAAGCTCGCTGCCCAGATGGCGCCAGTGCTTGACCGCGCGGCCTCTGGCAAGGTTGCCGTGGCTCCACTGGTTGGCGCTGCTGAAGACTTTTCATTCTTCGCCCAGCAGGTGCCGGGGCTTTATTTCTTCCTCGGCGTTACTCCGGATGGACAGGACCCGGCGACCGCCGCGCCAAACCACAACCCGAATTTCTTCGTGGATGAGCGCGCGTTGGTAGTAGGAACGCGCGCGCTTTCGGCGCTGACCATCGAGTTCTTGACCAGCGGGAAGAAAGGCTGAAGCCTTGTGTGAAGGGCCTGGGCTTCGCCTAGGCCCTTTCGCGCGGTACGGCATCGCGACCTGTCTGCCATAGCCGCCCGCAGATCTACAATTTGTCGTGGTAGATCCTCATAATGTTGAAGAAGGCTGCCGCAGTCCTCGGCGTCATCCGCTACGCCATCTACCCCCGATCAAAGATCAAGCGCTGGTCTGAGGCGTCCCCTTGTATTACGGAGTTGAAACAATGTCGCTTCACATCAAGACACCTTTGCTGGAATCCCTGCCGTTGTCCCAGCGCAACGGCACCAAGGTCTGGTTGAAAATGGAGGCGCTGCAGCCTTCGGGATCGTTCAAGATCCGCGGAATCGGCCATGCCTGCGAACAGCACCTGGCCAACGGCGCACGGCGATTCGTGTCGTCCTCGGGTGGTAATGCCGGGCTGGCCGTTGCCTATGCCGGGCGACGGCTTGGGGTGCCGGTGGTGGTCGTGGTGCCAGAGACAACGTCCGAGCGGGCGAAGCATCTGCTGGCCCTGGAGGGGGCTGATGTCATCGTTCACGGGAAATCGTGGTTCGAGGCGAACGAGCTGGCGCTTTCGCTGAAGACAGCCGAGGACGCGTTTCTCCATCCGTTTGACGATCCCTTGTTGTGGGAAGGGCATGCCACGATGGTGGATGAAGTCGTGGCCGAAGGCGTGCGCCCAGACGCGGTGATTCTGTGCGTGGGCGGAGGAGGCTTGCTCGCTGGAGTCGAGGCCGGGATGCGGCGCAATGGGCTTGGAGATGTGCCTGTGTACGCGGTCGAGACCGAGGGCACGGCCTCGTTCAACGCCTCGGCGCAGGCAGGTCGATTGACCGAGTTGCCTGCGGTTTCAGGCGTGGCTACCTCGCTCGGGGCCCGGCAGGTATGCGCGCAGGCTTTCGAGATTTCGCAGGAGCGGGAGGTGCTGCCGGTGCAGGTGTCGGACCGGGAGGCGGTGGACGCATGTCTCGCATTCCTCGATGACCATCGCGTGCTGGTCGAGCCGGCGTGTGGGGCTTCGCTGGCGGTGCTTTATGGCGCCAAGCTCCCGGTGAGTCATCTGGAGAATGTGCTGGTGATCGTGTGTGGGGGATCGACGGCAACGGTCGAAGTGTTGATGAACTGCAGATGAGATGGAAGGATGGTGTCACGCATGACCAAGACGAAATAGGTCAGGCCCGGGTATTGAAACACCGGGCCTGACCTGTCAATGCTCAATGACATCCCTGTCCGTTCGATCACTGAGCAGCGTGAATGTCCATTGGCTCGGCTCTGGCCGGCACTGGTTCACCTCGCGGCAGGTCATTGTCGAGCAGTGTGCCCACCCCGAATCCCTGCATGGCCAGCGAGACCCGCAGTGCTCTGCAGGCCATGCGGGAATCTACTTCAAACCCTGCAAGGGCGTGAAGCATGAGGCGGTCCATGTCCGGCGTCCGTCCAGAGCCGGGCTGTTTACGCGCTTTGGCCATGGCGATCTCCTTACTCGTCTTTTCCTTGCACCAGGCCAGAACCCAGGTCTGCACCGGTGATAGGGTTGCTCGCCGGGTCAGAGGTCGTGCGCAGTTTCATGGCTTCCAGCACTTGCATCTCCTCGGCGGACAACGTGACCGATGCCGTACCATCACCACCGTCCACAGCAGGACCAGGGTTCTCGACGTATTCCCACTCGCTGCCCTCATTCCAAGGTCCACGAACGTTGGGCTCTCCGGACATGTTGAAGTACTTGTTGGTGAATTCTGGCATGCCGGGGAGCTTGCCTTGTGGGAAGTTGGGTTGAATAGCGTGCAGCGCTTTTTCGAACGAAAGCTGGTGGGCGATTTCCCGGGTCATCAAGAAGCCGAGAGCCTCTTTTACGCCGGGGTCATCAGTGACGTTCATCAGGCGTTCATAGACAATCTTGGCCCGCGCTTCTGCTGCGATATTCGAACGGAAATCGGCGGTAGGCTCCCCGATCGTATCCACATAGGCCGCAGACCACGGCACGCCTGCCGAGTTGGTGAGTGGAGCACCAGCGCCGTAGAGAATGCTGGTGATATGCGAATCGTTGCCCGCGCCATTGATCGCTCGGTACAGTTCACCTTCTTCTTCCACGCCTTCGGCGAGCCGGCCCTTGGCGCCCTTGTTCAGCATCACGATGATGGAACCGACGATCTCCAGGTGGCTAAGCTCCTCTGTGGCGATGTCCATCAGCAGGTCTTTGCGGCCCGGATCGTCCTCGGCCAGCGCTTGGGTGAAATAACGACTGGCGGCGGCAAGCTCCCCTTGGGCGCCCCCAAACTGTTCAAGCAGAAGATTCGCGAGGCCAGGGTTGGGCTGAGCAACACGCACGGTGTACTGCAAACGCTTGTTATGAATAAACATGGTCTACCTCTCAGGCTGGTTCCAGGCACCGTCACTTTCTTACGGACGAAAAAATGTTGACGGCGCTGTCTTGAATTCCGAGAGGTGGAGGGGGAGGTTGGTGCTGTTTTTTTTGGGGTCTGCGGACGAATGGAAGGACCGGTGTAGTTCTACTCGGTCTTGCAGGCCCGCACGCAGCTGCCACCCATTAACCTGCAGGTGATGGAAGACGGCAACACCATTGGTCAGCACAGCGAACCTCTGCACACCGGCTTGTACTCCAAGATATCGAACCACTCGTTCGTTATCGTTGACCAGGAGGTTTACATGAGCAAGAAACCCGAAACCGGCCATGGCTTTTCAGACAATCCACAGAAAGTGCATGACGCAGGAGGCAAGGGTGGATCCCACCAGGATGTCAAAACCGACAGGGCCGAAAAGGCGCGCGTAGGTGGGCAGCACAGTAACGGCGGAAGCGACCGCAGAGGCGGTCGCTCCTAACTTGATTGACCGCTGTACAGATGCGGTGGCAGGGCAGGTCTACGCGTTGGTCGAGCCGGCCTGCTCCTGTTCCAGCCGCTTGAGCAATGCCCGCGCAACTGCCTCGGAAGATGCCGGGTTCTGCCCCGTGATGAGGTGGCCATCCTCGACCACATAGCTCTGCCAGTCGGCAGCCTTTGAATATTGCGCGCCCTTCGCCTGGAGCATGTCTTCCACCAGGAAAGGAACCACTTGGGTCAGGCCCACGGCCTCTTCCTCGGAATTGGTAAATCCGGTTACCTTCTTGTCCTTCACCACCGGGTGGCCGTCCGGGGCATTGACGTCCTTCAGCACGCCAGGCGCATGGCAAACGGCGCCAATGGGCTTGTTCGAGGCATAGAAGGCTTCGATGAGCGTCTTCGAGTCCTGATCTTCCGCGAGATCCCAGAGCGGTCCATGCCCACCGGGGTAGAACACCGCATCGAAGTCATAGGGATCGATTTCCCCCAGCGGCACGGTGTCGGCCAATGCCGCTTGAGCCGTGGTATCGCCGCGAAAACGTCGGGTTGCATCCGTCTGCGCGTCTTCTTCATCACTCTTCGGGTCCAGCGGTGGCTGTCCGCCCTTGGGCGAGGCGAGGGTGACGTGCGCCTTGGCGTCAACGAATTCGTAGTAGGGCGAGGCGAACTCTTCCAGCCAGAATCCCGTCTTCTTGCCGGTGTCTCCCAACTGATCGTGTGATGTCAGAACCATTAGAATCTTCATGCTCGTCAATCCTCCGGGGGTGCATGGGCAGTGCGCCGATCGCCTGCATTAACGTGGGAAACCGTACGGCAGCAGTCGTTCAGTTTCTGGCCCTGACGCGAAAGCACGTAACCATCAGACCCCACAACGATATGGCGGATCGAAGAAAAGCGAGCCGCAGGCCCTGGTCCGCTAGTCACGGCAGCACCGATGCATGCGGCTCGAGTGACGCGCTCCTAGCCTGCGCTGATGCTGCCGCAGAAAAGAGGACGGCTACCGTCGGCCGGGCTGGTGCTGACGAGCAAGGCATAACCACCCTTGCTCAGCTTCGTCAGCGGCACCGGTGCCTGAGCCCAGTACCGGGAACGCGGGGCCAGCGATGGGTAGTCGATGCTGTCGGCCTGACGGGTGGTGAACGCCGGCTGTGCACTCAGCTGCTGGCATGAGCCAGCATGGATCGCGGTGACCAGACGGCTGGGTACAGCCAGGTCATGGGGAACGCCGCCGACGGTGACCCAGATGCTGGTCTCGTCGTGCGCCGGGCTTAGCATGGCTCGAGCAATGTGCTCTGCGTTTTGCGGGGTAGCATTGAGGGGGACATCAACAATCTCCGATCTGCTTGCGCAACCTGACATTGCCCCTACCGTCACTACCAACGCCAGCCAAGATATTCTGTTCATCACAGATCTCCTGAGTTGAGGTGCGTTAGTTCATCCCCCCTGTGGAGTCTAGTGTTCAGTTCCAGTTGCGCGGTTGAGCTGATGGGCGGTCGTCAAACCCCTATTCTGTGTAGCGGGCTCACCATGCCGTACTTCTGCAGGTACACCCCTGACACCCTCAGTCCCTCACCTGCGACAACGGCCTCGCCACCTGCTCCAGCGACTTGCGCTCCGCTGCCACTCCCCATACTGCCTGAACGACCGCCGCAGCAATCATCAATGCCGCGCCGATCAGATATCCATACAGCACGTTGGTACGCTCCCCGGTCTCGATCAGCGCGCCGAAGAGTGTCGGGCCAATCAACCCGCCAAGGCCCGTGCCAAACGCATAGAACACGGCGATGGCCAGTGCGCGGATCTCCAGCGGAAAGGTTTCGGCCACGGTGAGGTACGCCGAGCTGGCCGCGGCCGAGGCAAAGAAGAAAATCACCATCCAGGCGATAGTCTGTTGGGTCACATCGATCAGTTCCTGCTGAAACAGATAGCCGCTGAGGGTAAGCAGCACGCCGGAGGCGAGGTAGGTACCGCTGATCATGATGCGCCGGCCGACCACATCGAACAGACGGCCAAGCAACAGCGGTCCGCAGAAGTTGCCGAGGGCGAAGGGCAGTATGTACCACCCTACCTGCGCCGATGGCACGCTGTAGAAGTCAGTCAGCACCAGCGCATAGGTAAAGAAGATGGCGTTGTAGAAAAACGCCTGGGCGGTCAGCAACGTCAGTCCCACCAGCGCGCGCTGCCGATGCTCGACGAACAGGCTCTGGAACACTTCGCGTAACGGGGTGTGGTCCCGCGCCACTAAGCGCAGGGGCGGCCCCTGCAGCAGAGGAAGTTCGATGCCGCGTTCACGATACTGCCGTTCAATGCGGGCGACGATGCGCTCTGCTTCTTCAGGCTGATTGTGGATCATCAGCCAACGCGGGCTCTCCGGTATCCACAGCCGCATGAACAGGATCAGCAGGCCCAGCACTGCGCCGATGACAAAGCACAATCGCCATCCCAGTTCGCCGCCGGCCACCGCCGGATCGAGCAGAACCACCGCGCCTACCGCGCCCAGGGCCGCGCCGATCCAGAAGGTGCCGTTGATGGTCAGGTCTACCCAGCCGCGGTAACGCGCGGGGGTGAATTCCTGGATCGTGGAATTGATGGCGGTATATTCGCCGCCAATGCCCGCGCCGGTAAGAAAGCGAAACAGCAGGAAGCTTCCCAGGTTCCAGGAAAACGCAGTTGCCGCCGTCGCGCCGATGTACAGGAACAGCGTGATGAAGAACAGCCTGCGCCGTCCCAGGCGATCAGTCAGCCAGCCGAAGAACAGCGCACCCAGTACCGCCCCGGCGATATAGGCCGCACCCGCCAGGCCGATCTCGATGTTGCTCATTGCCAGTGCCGGGCTGTCCTTGAGGGCGCCGGACACGGACCCCGCCAAGGTCACTTCGAGGCCGTCGAGCAGCCAGGTGATGCCCAGCGCCAGTACCAGCAGCGTGTGGAAGCGGGTCCACGGCAGGCGGTCCAGGCGGGCAGGGATGTCAGTGCTGTAGACGTGTTCGTCCGCTGATGCGCCGGCGGGCTCCGGCAAGGCTCTGGTCGTCATGGCCACTCCTGTTCGGCAGGGCTGCTCAGGCGCCAAAGCCACCATCGATCGTCAGGTTGGCGCCGGTGATATAGCCGGCCTGCGGGCTTGCGATGAACGCGACGAAGTCGGCGATTTCCTCTGCGGTGCCATAACGGTCCAGCGCCATCAGGCCAAGCATGCCCGGTGCCATCTCGCCGTCCGCTGGGTTCATGTCGGTGTCCACAGGACCGGGTTGCACATTGTTGACGGTGATCTCGCGGGGGCCAAGGTCGCGGGCCATGCCTTTGACCAGGCCGGTCAGCGCAGATTTGCTCATGGCGTACGTGGCGCCGCCAGCGAAGGGCATGCGATCGGCATTGGTACTGCTGATGTTGATGATGCGGCCACCTGGACCCATGTGCTGCAGCGCCGCCTGACTGGCGACGAACACACTGCGCACGTTGACTGCCAAGGTATGGTCGAAATCTTCCAGGGCCAGGTCTTCCACCGAGCCCAGGGCCAGAACGCCGGCATTGTTGACCAGGATGTCGATACGCCCGAACGCCTGCGCAGCTTTTGCGACCGCCCGTTGTACAGCCTGGGCGTCAGCGCTGTCGGCCTGAATGGCCAGAGCCTTGCCACCCTCGGCGAGGATATCGTTTTGCAAAGCCTCGGCTTTGCTGGCCGAACTCACATAGGTGAACGCCACGCTGGCGCCCTCGGTCACAAGGCGCTTGACGATCGCCGCACCAATACCGCGGGAACCGCCTTGAACCAAAGCGACTTTGCCGACGAGCGAGGTAGGATTTGTCATGACTGAGCTCCTGAACAGGAAAGGGCGTTGCGCCCGGGGGAGGAAATTGTCCGCTAGGCGGCACGCGGGTCCCTCCGGACCCGTCGGTAGTATAGGAAGCCCGGGCGCAGTGCGTTCGTCTGCCGGGGATTGGCCTAGGTCTTGCCTATGTTTGCTTCTGCAGCTAAATTACATAGGTCAAACCTATGTCGGAGGAGCAATCTATGCGCACCGTCTCTATTTTCAAAAATGGTAAGAACCAGGCCGTTCGTTTGCCTATCGACATGGCATATGAAGGCGTCGGTGAGCTTGAGATCTCTCGGGAAGGAGACGTCATTACGCTGCGTCCCGCCCGGCCATCCTGGTCCTCTTTGTTGGAAATGCCGATTGCGGACCCCGATTTCCTGCAAGAACGCCCCGTGGTAGTAAGCGATGAAGGCAGGTTCAATCTGTGACCACGTACATGCTCGATACCTGCATTTGCTCGTTCATCATGAGAGAGCATCCGGCGACGGTAATTCGGCGGCTGGCATCTGAGGTCGAGCGGGGCAACCGAATTGTCATCTCCGCCATCACTTACGCCGAAATGCGTTACGGGCAGATCGGCAAAAAAGCTTCTGCCAAGCACAAAATGCTTGTGGATGAATTTGTGAAGCGGCTTGACGCCGTGTTGCCTTGGGATCACCGCGCTGTCGACGCCACTGTTGAAGCCATGCAGGTGCTGGGTGAAGCTGGTACGCCAATTGGTGTCAATGACAACGCTATTGCAGGCCATGCAATTGCTGCTCGCTGCACGCTGGTGACCAATAATGTGCGTGAATTTGGCCGTGTTCCTGGCCTTGTATACGAGGATTGGGTTTAACGCCAGGCCGGGCAGGCACGCCTCACCCCTCACCATTCAACCGGCTCTGCGTCCCACGCCCAAAAGGTCCCGCTCTGCGCAGGCCCATGGCGGCCTAACAGCTCGATGATGCACTGCGCGGCGAAGGCCGGCTCGAACAAGTGTCCGGCAGGGACATTGGCCTGGAAGGGTTGCGACAACGGAGTGTCGGTGGTGCCGGGATGCAGCAGCAGCACCGTCGATGCCGGGTTGAGGCGTTTGAGCTCGATGCTGGCAGTGTGCAGCAGTTGGTTGAGTGCGGCCTTGCTCGCCCGATAGCTGTACCAGCCGCCCAGGTGATTATCGCCAATGGAGCCGACTCGCGCCGACAGCGCAGCGAAGGTCGATGGTTGCTTGCGCAACAACGGTAGCAGGTGCTTGAGCAGCAGCACTGGCGCGAAGGAGTTGGTGGCAAAGCTGGCTTGCAGGCCGGCCAGGTCCAGTTGCGAGAGGCTCTTTTCCGCCCGGGCGCCGTCTTGATGCAGTATGCCCAGGGTGCTGATCACCAGGTGGAGATGGTCGCAGGTGGCGCTGATCTCACGGGCCAGTCCAGCCAGCGATGGCTCACTGCGCGCATCGCAATCGATTCGCACCAGGCGCTGGCCGTATTGCCTGGCGAGTGCTGCCAGTTCACTGCTGTCGTTCGCGTGGCGCGATGCAGCCCATACCCGGGCCACGTCCTGGCGCGCCAGCAATGCCGCGCATAGCGCCAGGCCGATTCCCTGGCTGGCTCCGCAGATCAATAGGTTGGCCGGGGTGGGCAGGTCGGGAATCAGGCTCATGGAAAGACCTTGCATCAGATGTCAGAAGGTTTGAAAACGTCCGGGACCGGTCGTTCCCTCAAGCCGCCTGGCACGACCTTAGGGCTGCAACGATGACTATGGCCATGCTCCAGAAGTACGGCCGCCTAGCACCGGCGAGCAGATCTACAGGACGCGCTGCTCGTCCTGCCATTCGTTGGGCGATGGCGCTTTGGGCGCGCCGCGTGGGATAGGTCCGGACCTGCTGGGCGTCACCCGGCAGCGTGAGGCCAAGTGGCTGGTCAGGTGGCTGAAGTCGCCGGACGGGATGATTGCCGAAAAAGATCCCCTGGCCATGCTGCTTTACGAGCAGTACAACCGCCTGGCCATGCCCAACATGCGCCTGGGCGACACCGAGATCACAGCGCTGCTGACTTATATGGAGGAAGAGACACAGCGGATCCAGACGCCAGTGAACCCTTGAGCATGCTCGTCAGGCCAGCAGCTCGGTGATCCAACGGACGTGCCGTGCAACGTCCCGCACCTTGTCTTCCGGCACGGCGTGCCGCGCCCGGGCAAAGTTGGTCAAAGTCTTCTGCTTTTGCGTCAGCATGCACTGCCACTTCGCGAGGAAAGCGGGGCTGCGTGCCTGCATCTGTATCGGGCCGAAATACAGCTCTTGGGCGGTGTATACCACCGCGCTGGCACGCTCGGCGACGATGATTTCGTAATCGAAACGGTTTTCCCGCAACAGCTGCTCGCAGACGATGCGATAGCCATTGTTCATCAGCCACTGGCGCAGCGGCTGCTCGCCACCGTTGGGTTGCAGGATCAGCCGCTCCACGCCGCGCAGTCGCGTCTTGCCGCTCTCGAGAATGTCACGGATCGTCTCGCCGCCCATGCCGCAGATGCTGACGGCCGTGATTCCGTCAGCCGGCTCGATGGCCTCCAGGCCATTGGCCAGGCGCACGCTGATCCGTTCTTCCAGCTCATTCTCGCGCACGGTGCGCTCAGCCGCCCCGAACGGTGTCAGCGCCACCTCGCCGGCCACCGCCGAGACGATCGCGCCACGACGCATCAGCGCCACCGGCAAGTACCCATGATCCGAGCCGATATCGGCCAGCCGCGCGCCTGCTGGCACCTGCGCCGCCACGCACTCCAGGCGCATGGACAATGTTTCTACGTTCAACTACAGCCCCTTCTGACCATGAACCGTCGGCACCCTGGCCGGATCGGGGGGCGATTCTGTCGTACGAACGGCGGGGCTGCAAGATGTGCGAGAACCCTGGGCATGAGCAGAGGCGAGCTTGCCCGCAGACCCGGGCGCAGCCTGGCCCATGCACGTTCAATCGCATATAAGCCTATTCCACGGCCTCCGCCACCCCCTGGTCCTCACCCAGGAACCCACCACTCTGGTGCTGCCACAGCCGCGCGTAGATCCCGTTCTTGCCGAGCAATTCAGTGTGGGTGCCTTGTTCGATGATGCGTCCCTCATCCATGACAATAAGCCGGTCCATCGCGGCGATCGTGGACAGCCGGTGGGCGATGGCGATGACGGTCTTGCCCTCCATCATTTCATCGAGGCTTTCCTGGATCGCGACTTCGACTTCCGAATCCAGGGCGCTGGTGGCTTCGTCAAGCAACAGGATCGGAGCGTTCTTGAGCATCACCCGGGCGATGGCAACGCGTTGGCGCTGGCCGCCCGACAGCTTGATACCGCGCTCACCCACCAGGGTGTCATACCCAGAATGGCCCTGCCGGTCGCTCAGTTGGCTGATGAAGCCATCCGCCTGGGCGTTGGCCGCAGCACTGCGGATCTGCGCGTCGGTCGCATCGGGACGGCCGTAGGCGATGTTGTCGCGAATGGAGCGGTGCAACAGAGAGGTATCCTGAGTGACCATGCCGATGGCGCTGCGCAGGCTGTCCTGGGTGACATGGGCAATGTCTTGCCCGTCGATGCGAATCGCCCCGCTGTCCACGTCGTAGAACCGCAGCAACAGATTGATCAGCGTGGACTTGCCGGCACCGGAACGGCCCACCAGACCGATCTTTTCACCTGGGCGGATGTTCAGGCTCAGGCCGTCGAGCACCTGGCGTTCACCGTTGTAGTTGAAGCTCACGTTGTCGAAGGTCACCGCGCCGCCAGAGGTCGCCAGCACGCCCGCATTCGGCGCGTCCTGCACCTTGGGGCCGCGGGTCAAGGTCGCCATGCCATCCTGTACGGTGCCGATGTTCTCGAACAGCGACGTCATCTGCCACATGATCCAGTGCGACATGCCGTTGATCCGCAGTGCCATGGCGGTGATAGCCGCCACGGCACCCGTGCCGACTTCGCCCTGGTGCCACAGCCACAGGGCGTAGCCGCCTGCGCCCATGATCAGCGCGACCACCAGCGCCTGATTGACGATCTCGAACTGGCTGACCAGGCGCATCTGGCGGAAGCCGGTCTGCTTGAAGTCTTCCATCGCCGCGCGCGCGAAGTGCGCTTCACGCTTGGAGTGCGAGAACAGCTTCACGGTGGTGATGTTGGTGTAGGCGTCCGAGATACGCCCGGTCATCGACGACCGTGCATTGGCCTGTTCCTGCCCGACTTGCCCCAAGCGTGGCACGAAGTACAGCATGGCCAGCCCGAACAAGGCGACCCAGATGATGAAGGGCAGCATCAGTTTCAGCGCGAAGCCACCGGCCAGGGCGATGATCGCAATGAAGTAGACACCGATCCCAGGTGCGATTTCGATGAGTGTGAACAGCACTTCGCGCACGGCTAGTGCGGTCTGCATCACCTTGGTCGTGACCCTGCCGGAGAACTCATCGGAAAAGAACGAAAGGCTTTGCCGCAGCATCAGCCGATGGAAGTCCCAGCGCAGCCGTAGCGGCAGGTTGATTGCCAGTATCTGGTGCTGCACCATCGTGCGCAGCGCCACCAGCCCGATGCTGGTGAACAGCACGATGCCGATGCCCCACAGTACGCGGCTTTCCTGCCCGTTCACCTCGCCCCCGGCCTGCCAGGCCGAGAGCAGGTCCACGACCTGCCCGAGAAAGGAAAACAACCAGGCTTCGTAGATCGACACACCCGCGCTGAGCAGTGCGAATGCGAGGATATAGCCACGCGCGCCTCGCGTGCAGGCCCACAGGAACCGTGCCAGGCCGACGGGGGGTGGGGGAGCTTCGTCGGGCGGGAAAGGGTCGAGCCTTTGTTCAAACACGCGAAGCATAGTGGTCTCCGAAATGGTCAAGTTACGGCGATTCTGCCATTTAACGGAAGCTTTGACTCATACCGCGCGCGAGGGTGCGTTCGTATTGGCTTGAACGGTGCTGGCCATTTCGGCGTTGGCTATCTCCCAGGCATCACGCGGCTCGTCCAGGTCGCGGTTGCGCGTTTCCGGGGTCTTGAACGTGGTGTACAGGGTGATGAGGGTGAGCAAGGACAGGTAGCAGGCAATCGGCAACCAGGCACCAACGCCGGCGCTGGCGTCGCCGTCGTGACGGGCCACGACCCAGGCAATGAGTCCGGCCCCGATCATCGGCGCGATACCGCCCGCGATGACCGCCGACGCTTCCCGGGCGATGGACACGCCCATGTAGCGGTGACGCGAGCCAAACAGTTCAGGCATCAGCGCCGCCTGGGTGCCGAACATGCCCCAGGTGCCGATGCCCAGCGCGATCGAGATGGCAATGATGCTCGCCACGACATTGCCCAGGCTGAGCACCCACCACACCGGGAAGGCGAGTGCCAGTTGCAGGACCGCGAAGGCCCGGTAGACCACGACCCGGCCAAAACGGTCGCTGAGCTTGCCGGCGATGGGCACGGTCATCGCACCGAGCAGGGCCGCGCAGATCAGGGTCAGTACACCTACCGGCCCCTGCAGGCCCACCACGCCCACGATATAGCTCACCGCCAGTGCCTGGTAGATCGACGAGCCGCCGTTTTCGCCCATACGCAGGCCGATGCCGATCAGCAGCGTAGGCCTGGAGTGTCTCATCGCGCTTTTCAGCGGATTGTCGCACACGCGCTTTAGGGCCTTGAGACGGATGAAGGTCGGCGATTCCTTGAGTGAAAGACGCATGTACAGGCCCAGTGCGATGATCACGACGCTGCTGAAGAACGGCACACGCCACAGCCCGCTTTCAATGACGTTGTCATTGCCGATGACCACCAGGAAATACACCAGCGCCGCAAGGATGGTGCCCAACTGGATGCCGAGGAAGGGCAGGGCGGCATAGAAGCCGCGCCGGCCCTCGGGCGCATACTCAGTCATCATCACCGCGGCACCCGCCTGTTCGGCGCCTGCGCCCAGCCCCTGCAGCAGACGCAGAACAACCAGCAGCACCGGCGCCAGGTAGCCGACTTGATCAAAGGAGGGCAAGGCACCGATCAGGGTGCTGGAAACGCCCATCAGCAGCACTGTGGCTGTCAGCACGAACTTGCGTCCGATACGGTCGCCGATCATCCCGAACAGCACGCCGCCCAGTGGCCGGATCGCGAAGCCCAGAAAGTAGGTGCCGAAACTGGCAATCAGGCTCATGGCAGGGGTCTGTTCAGGAAAGAACAACGGCCCGAATATCAGTGCCGCAGCCAATGTATAGAGCGCAAAGTCGTAGTATTCCAGGGCGCTGCCCAGGGAGCAGGCCCAGGCCGCACGGTGCAAGTCTTTCTTGCGCTCCTTCGGGTCCTGGGTAGAGGCGATGTCGGATGCGGCATGATCGTGTGTCATCTTGGAACCTCCAGGTGCCTTTACGGCATCTTGTTTTTCACTGGTAGTTGGGCAATTACAATTTCAACCTGTGTATCTCCTGGAGCATGGCCTGCTCCATGATGTCGAGCGGCGCTTCCTTCCCGGTATACAGCTCGATCTGCCGACACGCCTGGTGGACCAGCATGCGGGTGCCGGCCACGGTGCGGCAGCCCAGCGCCTTGGCTTGCGCCAGCAGAGCGGTCTGCACCGGTATGAATGCCACGTCCATGACGGTCAGGTGACTGGCCAGGCGGCCATCCAGTGGATTGCTGTCTGGCTGCTTGAAGCCCACGGAGGTCGCGTTGATGACGATGTCGAAGCTTTTCGCCATGAACGTCTCGATGCCGCCGCCCCACTGGACCCCAAGGTCGTTGGCCAGCGTGGCGCCGCGCTCGGCACTGCGGTTGAACACGGTGACCTTGGCGGCCGCCTGCAGGCAGCCATAGACAACCGCACGCGCAGCACCGCCGGCACCGATCACGGCGATACGCTTGCCGCTCGGTTCGGTGACTTCCTGCAAGGCGCGTATAGCGCCCAGGTAGTCCGTGTTGTAGCCGGTCAATACGCCGTCGACATTGTTGATGGTGTTGACCGCGCCAATCACGTGGGCCGATTCGTCGATAGCATCCAGATGCGGCATCACTGCCGTCTTGTAGGGCATGGAGACGTTCATGCCGCGTACACCCAGGCTCCGGATGGCGGCCACGGCGGCAACCGGGTCTTCGACCCCAAAACAGACAAAGGTGTAGTCCAGGCCCAAGGCCGCGTACGCAGCGTTGTGGATTTTTGCAGAGAGTGAAAACGGTGAGCCCATGATGGAGCCGCAGAGGGTCGGCAACGATTGAGGCATTGTAGAGGTCCTTGTTTTAAGACTTAGACGACGCTGGTCAGGCCACCATCGACGAACAGGGTCTGGCCGTTGACGAAATCGGACGCAGGCGAGGCAAGGAACACGGCCGCGCCACACAATTCCTCGACACGGCCCCAGCGCCCAGCGGGGGTGCGTTTCACCAGCCAGTCGGAGAACGCCGGGTCGTCGACCAGGGCCTGTGTCAGGTCGGTCTGGAAGTAGCCCGGGGCGAGCGCATTGATCTGCAGACCCTCTGCGGCCCAGTCGGCACACATGCCCCGCGTAAGCATGCGCACGGCGCCTTTGCTGGCGGCGTATGCCGCGATGGAAGGGCGGGCCAGCTCGCTTTGCACCGAACCGATGTTGATGATCTTGCCGCGCCTGCGAGCGATCATGTGACGGGCCACGGCCTTGGACACGTTGAATACGCCATCGAGATTGATGCTCATCAGCCGGTGCCAGTCCTCGGCGCTCACCTCCTGGAGCGCCTGACGATGCTGCAACCCGGCGTTGTTGACCAGGATGTCGATCGGGCCCAGGCGGTTTTCCAGCGTATCGACGGCCGTCGCGGCGGCCTGGTGATCGCTCACGTCGAACACTGAACACTCGGCGTCCAGCCCTTCATCGCGCAACAGTGCGCAGGCACCGTGGGCGCGTTCGGCATCACGGCCATTGAGCACCACCTGGGCGCCCGCCTGAGCCAGCCCGCGCGCCAGGGCCAGGCCAATGCCGCGCACCGATCCGGTGATCAGGGCCCGGCGCCGGTTCAGGCGAAAGCTGTCGATCATGGTGTATCCCTCTCTCGGACTTATGGCAGTGGCGCTACTTTCAACCGCTATCGCATTGGCGTGCCAATCGTTTATGGTGATGCCGTGATCACCGGTCGTGATCACCAGAAGTCTTCTGTCGCATCGAGGATAGGTATGGAACTCAAGCATCTGCGGGCGTTTGCGACCCTGGCCGAAGAACTGCACTTTGGTCGCGCAGCGGCGCGGTTGCACATCGTCCAGCCGGCGCTGAGTGCGCAGATCCGTGCGCTAGAGGAGGATATCGGAGCGTTGTTGTTCGAGCGTGACCGGCACCGGGTGGAGTTGACCGAGGAGGGGGCGCTGTTTCTGCCCGAGGCTCTGGCGACCCTGCGACAGGCGGCGCGGGCTCGGGAGGTGTTACAGCAGGCGGCCGCTGGTGAGGTAGGCGTGTTGCGCCTGGCGTTCGTGTCTTCGACCTTGTCGCACTTGCTGCCCAGGCTCGTGCGTACACTGGAGGAGCGCTATCCGCGTATCGAGTTGGAGCTCAAGGATATGCCATCGCTGCCGCAGGGCCGGGCTTTGCTGGACAATGCCTTGGATTTTGGCTTGGTACGCCTGCCCCTGAATGTGCCCGGCGTGCTTACCCGGATGCTCTTCGAGGAATCACTGGTGGTGGCGCTGCGCCAAGACCATCCCCTGTGCAACCAGCGTCGCCTCCAGCCTCGGGACTTGGCCGAGGCTCGAGTACTGGTGCTGGCGCGCAAGTTCGCTCCCGGTTTGTATGACCAGATGCTGGCGGGTTTTCAGCGACGCAAGATCACCCTGACGATCGCCCGGGAGATGGGCGAGTTCACCACCCAGTTGGCGTTGGTGGCCGCAGGCCTGGGGATTGGCATTTTGCCGAGCGGCGCCGCGTCGGCCCTGCCAGCCGGGGTGGTGACCCGTCCGTTGAACCTGGCCATGAGCGGAGCGGGCATCGGCGTAGCCTGGACAGGACTGGAAAGCCCGCGCAAACGGGCGTTGATGCAGGTTCTCGACGAGCTTTATCCCGCTGATCCCAAAGCCAACGCCGCGCTTACTGCTGCAATGGTGGAGTGACCGCCTCATCAGCCGATTCAGCCGCAAGTTTCAATCGGTCAGCCTTGCTGATGTATTTGTCCTTGCTCTTCGGTGCCAGTTTGGCACTGGCCTTCTTGGCGCGCGCCTTGAATAACTGCTGCAGCTTTTTTTGACGATTCATGTGATCAACCCGACTTGCGAAGCCTGGAATGATATCAGCTCCAGAGACAGCAGGCAGAGACGGCCATTCGACCGATAGCCGCAATAGAAAGATGAATCTCTTGATTCAGGATTTGCATTCTATTGGCTGGGGCGGGCCTCTACGGTATCAACCGCTGCGCGCGCAACCTGTCGAACACATCGAAAAACGCCTGATCACTGGCCTGATACGCCGTGAAACCCATTTCCCGGCTCTTCGACATGTCCGTGACCACTTCAATCGGACGCCCGAGGTCCGCATCGGTGTGCCACGGCGAAATCAGGCGAGTTATATCCGCCTCCCTGAGCCCGTGCTCCGCGACGATCTGGCTCCATGGGGTCTGGTCATCCGCCATCTGTGTTTCAAGGGGCGAAGCAGCTGCCGGGTAGTCTGCTGGGTCCAGGCCGAAGTATCCCGCGATCTGGCCCCACATCCATTTCCAGCGGAACACGTCACCATTGGTGATGTTGAAGGCTTGATTGGCAGCTGCGGGGGTGGTGGCGGCCCAGAGTTGCTGCTTGGCGAGCTGGCGTGCGTCGGTCATGTCGGTGAGGCTGTCCCATTGCACCCTTGAGCCTGGAAACACGAACGGGCGCCCGGTGTGTTTGCAGATCGTGGCGTAGACGGCAAGGGTGGTCGCCATGTTCATCGCATTGCCGACGGCGACGCCGGTGACGGTATGGGGCCGGTGCACGCTCCAGGTGAAGCCGTCCTTTTCAGCGGCGGCGAATACTTCGTCCTCCTGGGCGTAGTAGAAATTTTCAATGTCGAGACGGCCCTGGTCTTCGCGGAACGGGGTCTGCGGAAGGCTGCCCTTGCCATAGGCTTCGAATGGTCCGAGGTAATGCTTCAAGCCGGTGACCAAGGCCACATGCTGGACACTGCCGGCGGGGCGGACCGCATCCAGGACGTTGCGCACCATCGCGGCGTTGACCCGGATATTCTCGGCTTCCGTGGCTTGCCGAGACCAGGTGGTGATGAATACGTGGGTAGGTTTCAAGTCGGCCAGCGCGTTTTTCAGAGATGCCGGGTCCTGGAGGTCCGCGGCTACGGGAATAACGCCGGGAGCTGGCGAGGGATGACGCGAAAGCGCCGCGACCTGCCACTGGTTGTCGAGCAGTAACTGGGTGATGGCACTGCCAACGATGCCGCTGGCGCCCACTATCAATGCTGTATGGGTCATGAGTTTCTCCTGGGGTGTAGCTGTTTGGCCCGCAGAGGCACCGGAGGTTCCTGCGGATCTACAGCCATTGTGCTCGCCTCCATGTCGGTCAGAGGCCAGTTTCTGTTTGAGCAAAGACGAAGCAGTCACAGGGCCGGGAAAACACTCGGCTGGTCTACCCGTCCAGACGGCGTGAGGCATGCCCCCAGCACCTGCAGCAGCGCCCGCACCTTCGGCAGGCTCTGCCGGCTTTTCAGCCACACCAGATTCAGCGGCAGGCTGTCCATCGCGAGTTGCGGCAGCACCTCGACGAGCTCGCCCGTTGCCAGGTATCGGTTCACCAGCCAGGTGGGCAGCTGGGTGATGCCCGCGCCCGCGACTGCAGCCATGAGCTGGCTTTCGCCGTCGCCAATGGCAATCCGGCCTTGCATCAGACGGCGGTCGACATGACCAGGCTGGCTGGAGAAGTACCAGGGAGTGACGGCACCGTCTTCGTGGCCGTAGAGAATGCAGTCGTGGGCGTCGAGGTCGTCGGCGGTGGCGGGCGTGCCGCGGGCTTCGAGGTACGCAGGCGCGGCGCAGAACACCAGGCGTTGGGCGCCGAGGTACTGGTGGCCAAGCAGGGCGGGCCATGCATCAGGGGCGCCGATGCGCACGACGATGTCGATACCCTGTTCGACGGGATCGACAAATCGATCGGAAAAGGTGATGTGAGGCAGCAGCTGCGGGTGGCCGCGCAAGAACTCCAGCAGCAGCGGCAACACGTGGACACGCCCGTAGGAAGCTGGCAGCTCCAGGCGCACCCGGCCGCGGGGTTCGGCGTCCTGGTCGCGCAAGGTCTGTTCGGCTTCTTCGAGACAGCCGAGCACTTCGGAGCAGGTGCGGTAGTACTGCGCGCCGGCGTCTGTCAGGGAAAGACGCCGGGTGGTGCGGTTGAACAGGCGCAGCTCCAGCCGCTGCTCGAGGCGGGCGATGCCTTTGCTGACGGCGGAATTGGTGAGGTTCAGGCGCCGGGCCGCGGCAGAGAAGCTACCGACGTTGGCCACGCAGACAAATACGTGAATGCCCTTGAGCGTTTCGGAAGTGATCATGGTGTCTCGCATTGGTGACATGGATTCACATCACCTCGTAGGAAATGGCTCAAGTGATGGCATTGGTTCTCCAATAAGCTATGCGAAATGCCGCACGTGCTCAAGAGTGCCGTGCTGACGTCCAGCAGATTTCCACGTTTTGGAGAGCACACCCCATGACCGACCTGTTTGATACCTACGACCTTGCCGGCCTCACGCTGAACAACCGTTTCGTGATGGCACCGATGACCCGCTCACGTGCGCCAGAGGACATCGCCACCGAGCAGATCGCGCTGCATTACACCCAGCGTGGCACGGCCGGCCTGATCGTTTCCGAAGGCACGCCCATCTCCCGCGAGGGGCAGGGCTACCTGTTCAACCCCGGTATCTTCACGCCTGAACAGATCAAGGGCTGGAAGCTGGTCACCGACTCGGTCCGCAGCGTAGGCGGGCGCATGTTCGCCCAGCTGTGGCACGTGGGGCGTGTCTCGCACACCTCGATCCAGCTCGACGGCCAGGCGCCGGTCAGCTCGACAAACAAGGCTGCCGAGGGTGCGATTGCCTTTGGGTACGACGAAGCTGGCGAGCCGGGCTTCGTTGCGACCTCGGTGCCGCGCGCACTGAGTTCCGACGAAGTCGGCCGGGTGGTCGAAGACTTCGCCCAGGCGGCGGAAAATGCCATTGCGGCGGGCTTTGATGGCGTGGAAATCCATGGCGCCAACGGCTACCTGATCGAGCAGTTCCTCAACCCGCGCATCAACGACCGCACCGATCGCTACTCGGCGCAAAACCTTGAAGACCGCCTGCGCTTCGTGTTCGAAATCGTCGACGCGGTGTGCGCGCGCATTGGCGCGAATCGCGTGGGTATCCGCATCTCGCCCTATGGCCAGCTGTTCGACATGCCCATCTATCCCGAGATCGACGAGACCTATTCGGCTCTTTGCGCCGGCATGGGCCAGCGCGGTATCGCCTATGTCCACGTCATGGACCAGACCCATTTCTTCCTCGCCAGCGAAGGCGCCGAAAAGCAGGAGCTGGCACTGCGTGAACTGCTGCGCCACTGCAAGGCACAGTTGAACGGCACCGCGCTGATTCTGGCGGGTGACATGACGCTGGAGCGCGCGCAGGACCTGGTGGATGCCGGGCTGATCGACCTGGCGGGCTTCGGGCAGCCATTCATTGCCAACCCCGACCTAGTGGCGCGGTTGAAGCATGGCTGGCCGCTGACTACACCGGATCGGGAGACGTATTACGGGGGTGATGGGAAGGGGTATGTCGATTATTCGCCGTATGAGGCGGCTTGACCGGCATGTTGAAGTAATGCCGTAGCCGGGGAGGCGCTCATGAAATCGAGCGCCGCCCATACGGCGCTCGATTTCCCCAGCGCTGCGCAGCTGTCACACAAGTGAAATATTCCCCGCGTAACTTCCTGCATTACAAAAACATGGCAGTTTCAAGACAGTAGGACTGCAGCCGGGCTCTGCAAGCCGGATGCGGCTACACAAGGAGGTGAGCGTGGAATCCTGTACCGAAGTCCTTCGTGGTCAAATGCAAAGCGCGCAACCTGTGCTGATGCGCCTGGACATCGAAATGCAAGGCATCGACTTCGACCCACTGGTACCGGCAAGCGTCGATGCGGCCATCGCCGCGGTATACCGGGTGACCGAGTCGCTGCTGGGCCCGTTTCGTCGTAACCCGATCCTCGGGCCCTTGGCCGATGAGCTCAGGACGCAATACCTTGATGGCATCCGCGCGACCGTGAAGGCGGCCCGGCACCTCGCCTGACCGCCTCGACATCAGGCACTCAAGTGTCCTTGCCGCGTCCAGGCAGTACGCTGCTGATCAGCTGCTTGGCCGTCTGCTTGAGAATGCCGGCCTGGTCGGGGTCTCCCTGGAGCAGAGTGGACGCGAATTTCTTCGCCTGTTCCAGCTTGATGTGCGGGGGCAGGGGGGCGACGTTGGGGTCGGTGCGGAACTCGATCACCACCGGCACGTCACTGGCCAACGCTGTTTCCCACGCCGCGGCCACTTCATCTTCCCGCTCGACGTAGATGCCCTTGAGCCCGATGGAAATAGCGAACAGGTGATACGGCACGTCGGGAATATCCTGCGACGCGGCGTACTTGGGGTCGCCTTCCATCACGCGTTGCTCCCACGTCACCTGATTCAGGTCCTGATTGTTGAACACCGCGCAGATCCACTTGCCATTGGCCCATTGCTGCCAGTACTTGGCAACAGTGATGAGCTCGGCGAGGTTGTTCATCTGCATGGCGCCATCGCCCACCAAGGCAACCACTTGACGCTCGGGGTAAGCGAATTTCGCGGCAATCGCGTACGGTACTGCCGCGCCCATGCTGGCAAGCCCGCCCGAGAGCGAGCACATCATGCCCTCGCGGATCTTGAGGTCGCGGGCAAACCAGTTGGCGCAGGAACCCGAGTCGCTGGTGATGATTGAGTCATCGGGCAGGCGTGGAGACAGTTCGTGAACCACGCGCTGGGGATTGACCGGGTCGGCGGAAGTGAGCGCGCGCTTGTCCAGCTTCTTGTCCCAGGCGGCTCGCCAGTGTTCGATCTTGTCGCGCCACTTGCGATCGGTCTTCTGCTCGATCAGCGGGAGCAGCGCGTCGAGGGTGTCGCTGGCATCGCCGACCAGATTGACCTCCATCGGGTAGCGCAGGCTGAGCATGTCGGGCGCCAGGTCGATCTGCACGCCGCGTGCCTGGCCCTCCTTGGGCAGAAACTCGGAATACGGGAAGCCTGAGCCGATCATCAGCAATGTGTCGCACTCGTTCATCAGGTCATAGCTGGGCTCGGTGCCAAGCAGCCCGATGCTGCCGGTCACCCATGGCAGCTCATCGGGCAGCACGGCCTTGCCGAGCAAGGCCTTGGCCACGCCGGCGCCTAGCTTGTCGGCAATCGCGCGGACCTGAGAGCTGGCTTGCAAGGCGCCAGCACCTACCAGGATCGCGACCTTCTTGCCTTCGTTGAGCACCTTGGCAGCACGTTGCAGGTCCGCGGGATACGGGACGACCATTGGGCGGCTGAAGCCGATACCGGAATGCACCGTGCCGTGGGCTCGTTCCGGCTCTTCATAGGGCAGTTCCTGCAGGTCGTTGGGCAAGATCACAGCGGTGACCCTGCGCTCACCCAACGCAGTGCGGGCAGCGCGGTCCACCAGGTGACGTACTTGCGACGGCACCGAAGCCTGCTGCACGAATGCGCCGGCTACATCCTTGAACATCGACACCAGGTCGAGCTCTTGCTGATAGTGGCCGCCCAACGCCGCGCGGGCTTGCTGTCCGACGATTGCTAGCACGGGCATATGGTCCATGCGAGCGTCATAAAGACCCGTGAGCAGGTGCGAGGCGCCGGGACCGGAAGTGGCGATGCATACACCTAGCTCGCCTGTGAACTTGGCGTGGGCGCTGGCCATGAAAGCGGCCATTTCCTCGTGGCGGCACTGGATGAACTCGATCTTGCCCGACCTGCGCATGGCGCCGAATACCCCATTGATGCCATCGCCGGGGTATCCGAATATACGCGTCACGCCCCACTGGCTGAGCCGTTCGACCAGGAAGTCGCCTACTGTAGTCGCCATCTTTTCCTCTCCTCGTTGCGCCAGAAGCGCGCAGCTAGTCAATGGAAGTTACGACTTACAGGTTGAAGCAGGCGTTCAGACTCATTTCATGAAACCCGCGAGGAACGAGCGCGGAACAGTTTCAGCCCTTGCTGTGATTGGGCGAGCTTGGCGGCCTGGCAATACCTCTTGGGCCGGCAATGCCCCAGATGGCCAGCCCCACGAGGGGCAGCACGAAGATCAGCACAGTCCAGGCCAGCTTGGTGCCCGAGCTCTTGGTGCTTCGCCAGACGCTGTTCAAGGCCCACAGGTCGAGCAGCAGGATGATGACGGCTCCGGCGAGCCAGAAGAATGATGTCTCCATGGTGCATTACCTCTGTCGGTGATCAGCAAAAGGTCTATAGGATCGGTTTGCCCCCGGTTACTCCATACCGGCTGCCCGAGATGTAGCTGCCTTCGTCCGACGCCAGCAGGACATAGATCGGCGACACTTCCACCGGTTGGCCGGGACGGGCAAGGGGCGTCTGGCTGCCGAAATTCGATGCCTCTTCCTCGGGCATGGTGGCAACGATGAGCGGGGTCCATATCGGGCCAGGTGCAACACTGTTGACCCGGATGCCCTTCGGCCCGAGCATCTGCGCAAGGCCCGCCGAGAAGTTGGCGATCGCGCCCTTGGTCGCGGCGTAGCCCAGCAGGCTGGGCGTGGGCGAGTCAGAGTTCACGGAGGTGGTGTTGATGATCGAGCTGCCTTTGGCCATGTAAGGCAGTGCCGCCTTGCAGATGCGGAAGATCGCGGTGATGTTGACGTCGAACGTGCGTACCCATTCCTCATCGGGGATATCCTCGATGCTTTCATGGCTCATCTGGAAAGCGGCATTGTTGACGAGTACGTCGATGCGCCCGAAGCGCTCGACCGTCCTGGTCACCAGTTCGTCGCAATGTGTCTTTTGCGCCAGGTCACCCGACAGCAGCAGGCACTGGCGCCCGGCCTGTTCGACCCAACGCGCGGTCTCGCGGGCATCCTCGTGCTCATCCAGGTAGGCGATGACGACATCGGCGCCTTCGCGGGCAAACGCGATAGCCACTGCGCGGCCGATACCGCTGTCGGCACCGGTGATCAGCGCCACCTTGTCCGTGAGGCGCCCGTGGCCCACGTAGCTCTGTTCGCCGCAATCCGGATACGGTTCCATCTTGCTCTGCTCGCCGGGCACTTTCTGGGCTTGCTTGGGGAAAGGGGGAATGGGGTAATCACGCATACCGTTACTCCTGTCGCAGATGTGATGACTGTTGCTTTCTTGGAAACCCGGAAATCTCTGCTGTTGGATTTGATGACGCCTCGGCGCGACGAATGGGCATGGGCATGGTTATCATTGGCGATTCCGGATGGTGCGATCGAAACCCTTTCCATAGGAAACGGCGCCCAGGATGGAATCGAATGCGCCGCCACGTGGTCCCATCG
Organism: Pseudomonas fluorescens; assembly: GCF_902498185.1. GTDB lineage: Bacteria > Pseudomonadota > Gammaproteobacteria > Pseudomonadales > Pseudomonadaceae > Aquipseudomonas > Aquipseudomonas fluorescens_BS. Next base: position 249,277 of record NZ_CABVIX010000006.1, read on the forward strand.
TGAAGCGTGGTAATGACAGGCGTGTGCTGCCTGTTGCAGGACAACAGCCTCAATCAATGGAGAGACGAAGATGAAAGCAGTCGTATTGACCGCCTTGCTGGCCACCGCCGGCCTGGCCCAGGCTCAGACCGTCGAGATCAATCTGGCGGGGCCTGATGGCGTCGGCAAACCGATCGGCAGCATCACCATCGAGCAGAACAAGTACGGCACCCTGCTGACCCCGGACTTGAAGGACCTTGAGCCGGGCGTGCACGGCTTCCACCTGCACCAGAATCCTTCCTGCGACGCTGCCCAGGCTGACGGCAAGACAGTACCGGCGGGTGCAGCGGGCGGTCATTGGGATCCAGCCAAGACCACCGCGCACAAAGGGCCCTATGACGACAGCGGTCACAAGGGTGATCTGCCAGCGATCTACGTCGGTGCCGACGGCAAGGCTACCTATCCGGTGCTCGCTCCACGCCTGAAGGCCGAAGAGCTCAAGGGTCATGCCCTGATGGTGCATGTCGGTGGCGACAATCACAGCGACCACCCCGAAGCACTTGGTGGCGGCGGCGCACGTTTTGCCTGTGGCGTAGTGAAGTAACCGCCAGCGCGGGCGCGGCGCGCATGAGGACACACGTGCACGCTGCGCAGCCAGTGAGGCCAGCAAAAATATCTTTCAGCCTTAGGTAAATCCTTTGTCGGGCAGACGCCCGGCGCAGCGCCGCTAGGGTAATGTGACGGTTATCCCTATCAGTCCCGCGCGCGGCATGTTCCGGCGCCAGAGAGGTGCCTGTGGCTGCCTATACCCTGCGACAACTCAAGTATTTCGTCACCACCGTCGAGGCTGGCAGCGTAGCCGAGGCCTCTCGCCAGCTGTACATCGCCCAGCCGTCCATCTCGACCGCCATCAAGAGTCTCGAAGAGAGCTTCGGCGTGCAGCTTTTCATTCGCCATCACGCCCAGGGCGTGTCGCTGACGCCCAGTGGCAAGCGCTTCTATGCCAAGACCCGGGCGCTGTTGCAGATGACCCACGAGTTCGAGCAGAACGCCCTGGCTGACAACGACACCGTGGCCGGGCAGATCGACATCGGCTGCTTCGAGACCGTGGCCCCCTTGTACCTGCCGCGGCTGATCGCCGGGTTTCGCGAGCGTTACCCAGGCGTTGATATCCGCTTGCGTGACGGTGAGCAACAAGACCTGTTCCAGGGCCTGACCGCTGGCACTTTCGATGTGGTGTTCCTCTATGACCATGACCTTGATGGCACCATCGAAGCCGAGCCATTGATGCCCCCGCAAAAACCCTACGTGTTGTTGCCCGAGAAACACCGGTTTGCCAGCCAGGCCCAGGTGTCGCTGCGAGACCTCTGCCCGGAGCCGATGATCCTGCTCGACGTGGCGCCCAGCCGTACGTTCTTCGTCAGCCTGTTCAACGACATGGGGCTGACGCCGAACATCGTGTTCAGTTCGCCCTCGATCGAGATGGTGCGCGGGATGGTGGGGCAGGGGTTCGGATTTTCACTGCTGGTGACCCGGCCGCATTCGGAGTGTACCTACGATGGGCAGAAGGTGGTGACGGTGGAGATCGCCGAACCGGTGGCGACCTCGGGGCTTGCTGCCGCGCGATTGAAGCGGGTCCAGCTGACCAAGCCCGCTCAGCTGTTCGTGGACTTCTGCCGCGAAGAGCTGGCGCGAATCTGAGAGCAGCACGGCCCGCCCTTTTGCAGGGCGGGCCGGGGGGGGTTACAGCTCGTCCGGCACCACTGCGATGATGTCGATCTCCATCAGCCACTCTGGCTGGGCCAACCCGGCCACTACCAACCCCGTGGATATCGGGAACACGCCCTTGAGCCACTTTCCGACCTCCTGGTACACCGCCTCGCGGAAGCGCGGGTCGGTGATGTAGGTGGTGGTCTTGACGATGTGCGACATGTCCGAGCCTGCCTCCTCGAGCAGCTGCTTGACGTTTTTCATCGCCTGCTCGGCTTGCGCGCGCGGGTCTCCGAGGCCGACCAGGCGGCCTTCGAAGTCGGTGCCGACCTGGCCGCGCACATACACGGTGTTACCCGCCCGCACGGCCTGGCACAGGTCATTGTCCAGGATCTGGTTGGGATAGGTGGCCTTGGTGTTGAACATGCGGATGCGGGTATGGGTTGGCATCAGTTGACTCCCTGGAGGCTGGTTTTCTTGAACGCAGGCTCGGCATCGGCCTGGCGCTGGGTGCTGTCTCGATAGGCAAGGTAGGTGCGTTGCGTGGCGATATGTCCGGCAACATGCTTGGCGTCGTGCCACACGCCCCAGATGAATGAGGAGCCCCGGCGCGACAGCCATGGCAGGCCGACGAAGTACACGCCCGGTTCGCTGGACACGCCGCGCTGGTGCCTGGGCTTGCCGTTGGGGTCGAAGGCATCGACCTGCAACCAGCTGAAATCGGTGGCATAGCCAGTGGCCCAGATGACCGAGGTGACGCCTGCCTTGGCAAGGTCCAGTTCAGCGATCGGGTTGCTGACGCACTCAGGTTCAGGATGACGGCGGCGCGCTTCGGGCTCTTCGGGCAGGTCCAGGCCATTGCGCTCGATGTACGCATCGGCGGCATCCAGCAAGGCCAGATAATTTTCGTCACCGCGGTTCAGGTTGGCCGCCAGGTCGTCCTGGAAGCTGACCACGCCCTCGTTGAACGCCTTGGTCAAGCCGACCAGGTTCATGCCCTGATTCGCCAGCGCGCGGAAGTCCACGGTATGACCGCCACGCGCGCCGCTCACGGCGATGGTCACGTGCTCGCGGCCGGGCTTGGCGATCTCGGCGTCCCACTCGCCCAATACGCCCAGCCACCAGCAGAAGTCACGGTTGCGATAGGCGCGTGGTGGGCGGTCGTGCGCACCCACCGACAGGTATACCTTGCGCCCGGCGCGCATCAGCTCTTCGGCGATCTGCACGCCGGACGAGCCCGCGCCCACCACCAGCACCGCGCCCTCGGGCAGCTGCCCGGGGTTGTAGTAGGCGGCCGAGTGGATCTGGTGCAGAGCCGGATCCTTGGGTGCGATCGGCGGGATCACCGGCCGCTGGAACGGGCCGGTGGCGGCGACCACGCGGTTGGCCTGGATCACGCCCTGGGAGGTCTCGATGGTGAAGCCGGGACGGTCGGCGTTGCGGACCACCTTCCTGACCTCGACACCCGTGCGGATCGGCAGGTTGAATTTATGCGCATAGGCTTCGAAGTAGTCCGCCACCTGGTCCTTGCCCGCGAAAGCATCCGGGTCAAGGTCGAATTCCAGGCCTGGGAAGCGGTCGTGCCACACCGGGCCGTTGGCGACCAGCGAATCCCAGCGGCCGGTGCGCCAGGCCTCGGCGATGCGGTTGCGCTCCAGCACCAGATGCGGCACGCCGAGTTTGCTCAGGTGTTCGCTCATGGCGACGCCAGCCTGGCCTGCGCCAATTACCAGCGTATCAATAACGGTCTTGTCGATTGTCATGTCTGAGCCCTTGTTGAAGGCGGTTCTTGTGAGGTCGGTAGGGGTACCGCCTGTGCCTGGAGCCAGACTAGGGAAGGGCACTTGAACGTTAAAATATTATTTAGCTAACACTTGCCGATAATTATCTGAAGGCCGCGTATTCATTGGCCTTGGTCGACTTCATGCGTCTTTTTTTCTGATGTTCTGGCGCCGTCGGTGGCACGTTAGTTTTTTCCTTTCCAGGAACCATAAAAAAGGTCGTTTCGCTGTTGCCGGGTGCTCCCCAGAATGCTGGTTACATATGACTCAAGCCGAACAAGGAGCAACAACATGACCTTCTCCATCATCGGTCGCTGCCAGGAGACCGGCCAGCTTGGCATCGCCATCAGCTCATCGAGCATTGCCGTCGGCGCCCGTTGCCCGTGGGTACGCGCCGGCGTGGGCGCCGTGGCAAGCCAGAACATCACCTTGCCAGCGCTTGGGCCGCAAGTGCTCGACGCCCTCGAGCAAGGGCAACTGCCCACGGCGGCGCTGGACCGTGTATTGAGCGCCAACGGCTGGAGCGAGTACCGGCAGGTGACGGTCATCGACAGCCAGGGGCAGGTTGCGCTGTTCACGGGCAAGCAGGCCCTTGGCGTGCACAGCGCAGTGGCCGGGGATCAATGCGTGGCTGCAGGCAACATGCTGGCGGGCCCGCAGGTCATCCAGGCCATGGTCAGTGCCTTCGAGCAGCACCACGGCCATCTCGCAGACCGCCTGCTGGCGGCCATGCATGCCGCGACGCAGGCGGGTGGCGAAGCGGGGCCGGTGCATTCGGCAGCGCTCAAGATCGCCGGTGAGCTCACCTGGCCCCTGGTGGACCTGCGCGTGGACTGGGCCGAGCAAGACCCGATCGGCCAGCTGGACGCGCTCTGGCAGGCCTACCGCCCGCAGATGCAGGACTACGTGACCCGCGCGCTCGACCCGACCACTGCCCCAAGCTACGGAGTGCCCGGCGATGAATGAACCGACCAGCCGCGCGCTGCTCGAGCGGCTCATCGGCTTTGCCACGGTCAGCCGCGATTCCAACCTGGAGTTGATTACATTCATCCGTGACTACCTGGCCGGCTTTGGCGTGGAAAGCGAGCTGTTCCACAATGACGATGGCACCAAGGCCAACCTGTTCGCGACCATCGGCCCGACCGATCGCGGTGGCGTGGTGTTGTCCGGACACACCGATGTGGTGCCGGTGGACGGCCAGGCCTGGACCGTCGAGCCGTTTCGCCTCACCGAGCGGGAGGGGCGACTGTATGGCCGCGGCGCTGCCGACATGAAAGGCTTCATCGCCTCGGTGCTTGCCGCAGTGCCGGCCTTTCTCGCCGAGCCCTTGAGGCTCCCGGTGCATCTGGCGTTTTCCTACGACGAAGAAGTCGGCTGCCTTGGCGTTCGCTCGATGCTCGCCGACCTGCAGAAGCGTCCGCACAAGCCCCGGCTGTGCCTGATCGGCGAACCCACCGAGCTCAAGCCCGTGCTGGGTCACAAGGGCAAGCTGGCCATGCGCTGCCAGGTCCAGGGTGCCGCCTGCCATTCGGCCTATGCCCCCCAAGGCGTCAACGCCATCGAATACGCCGCGCGACTGATTGGCAAGCTAGGCGAGATCGGACAAGGACTGGCCCGGCCGGAGCATCATGACGCGCGCTTCGACCCACCGTTTTCCACGGTGCAGACCGGCATGATCAAGGGTGGCCGGGCGTTGAACATCGTTCCCGCCGAGTGCGAATTCGACTTCGAAGTGCGGGCCCTGCCAGGATTCGAAGCGCAGGCAGTGGCGGATGAGCTGCAGACCTACGCCCAGGCTGAGCTCGTGCCGCGGATGAATGCGGTGCAGGCGGACACCGGCATTCGTTTTACACCCTTGAGTGCCTATCCCGGATTGGCGACCGCCGCTGACAGCGAAGCCGCCCAGGTATTGGCCTTGCTCAGCGGTTCATCGGCGTTCGGGACGGTGGCGTTCGGCACCGAAGGTGGACTGTTCGAGCAAGCCGGCATCCCGACGGTGGTGTGTGGGCCTGGAAGCATGGACCAAGGGCACAAGCCGGATGAGTTCGTGACCGTGGAGCAGTTGGCGGGATGCGATGCGATGTTGCAGCGCTTGGCCCGCTACCTGCGCCAGGCAGGGCCTTGAGCCTGAGCATGCACAGGGTGGTGCTGCTTGCCGGCCAGGGTTGACGGCGATGACTTAGGCCCAGAAGCGCGATCTTAAATCTCAAAAAAAGTGGTTTATCTCGAGATTTACGACTTAATATCCAGTTTTAGGGAATTAACGAAATTGAGCGCAGTACTGCCCTCCGTTATACTTTACGTGCTCATGACGTAGAACACGGAGGCGCATCATGTTGGATCTGAGCTTCAGTACCTCGGCCGAGATTGTCAAAAGGCTTTGTGAGCGCCTGCGCACCGAGCGAATGGCTCTGCAGATGACCCAGTCTGATGTAGCTGCCCGCGCTGGTATCGGAATCAATACCGTGTCCAAGCTGGAAGCCGGTCACAGTATTGGTTTCGAGAGTGTCGTACGCGTGGCCATGGTGCTAGGACGCAGTAAGGAGCTTGAGGGGCTATTCCTGCCAAGACTGGACAGCCTGGATGATATTCGTCGGTACGAAACAAGCGCCAGACGTCAGCGTGCCAAAAGGAAACCCGGCAATGCCTGAACACGTCGAGGTCTACTACGAGGGTTGGGGTGAACGCTGGCTGTGGGGAACGCTTGCGTCAACCACCGCGATCACAGGTCGCCCAATGATTGTGTTCGAGTACAGCGATCATGCCAAGAATAGAGGCCTGGAGCTGTCGTTCTTCACGCTTCCATTGGAGGGCGACAAGTTACGCAAAGGCTTTCCGTCTCATCAGCTGGGTTTGCCAGGCCCTGTTTACGACTCGCTGCCCGATGGCTGGGGGATGCTGCTGATGGACCGCCTGTTCAGGCGCCGACGCCTCAATCCAGCACGCGTAGGCCCTCTCGAGCGGCTGACCTTCATTGGCAAGAATGCCATGGGAGCCATGTCATTCGAGCCTCTGGCCCCTGAAGGCCAGGCGCCGGACGAGCATATACCTCTGGATCTGCTTGCGGCTGAAGTGCGCGAAGTGATCAACGGTGAAGGTGGGGAATTTTTGCAGAGGCTGCTGCTGGTGGGCGGCTCTCCGCAAGGAGCCCGACCTAAGGCGTTGGTCTACCGAGACCCTGAAACTGGAGTCTTTACCACCGCCGTCAAGCCAGACCATGAGGCCTGGCTGATCAAGTTCCCAGCCAGAGAAGAACATCCCGAGGTGTGTGCCATCGAGATGGTTTATGCCGACTGCTTGCGCAGGTGTGGCATCGAGACGCCGGACACCCAGTACTTCAGTCTTCCCAATGGGCTGGCAGCCTTTGCCTCCAGGCGCTTTGATCGACAAGACGGCCTGCGTGTACCCATGCAAAGTCTCGCGGCGTTCACAGGAGCTGATTTCACGACACCGGGGGTCCTGGATTACGTCAACTTCTTGCGTGCGACCCAGATGTGCACAAATGATGTCCGGGAGAAAGGCCGTGCATTCGAACGTGCGGTCTTCAACGTGGCGTTCAACAACCGAGACGATCATCCGAAAAATTTTGCCTACATCATGCAGCCATCTGGTACATGGAAACTGGCACCCGCCTACGACGTTACTTTTTGCGAGGGGCCCGGCGGTTACCATCAGATGGATGTCATGGGCGAGGCTTTGGCGATCGACCGGGCAGCAATGCTCGGTCTTGCCAAGGAAGCAGAGATCCCAAAGGACGCCGCAGACGCCATCACCGACAGGATATGTGAAGCGGCGAGCCAGTTTGCGGTCATGGCAGAAAACCTTTATCCGGGGGTGATTACTCGAGACACTCTGCAAACCATTCAGGACCGGATCGACGAGAACATCAGGCTGCTTGGCTATCCGTAGATTTCCGTCTTGCGGACGATTGCGGCGCTAGCCGCGCGCCCTCATTGCGCCATGTGCAACTCTGGCAGCTTCACACGGAACGCTCGGGTGATACCAAGCAGGCAGACGATCCCCAAGCCCATCCAGCACAAGCCGATCGTGAACGACATGCTCGACAGGCTGGTCCACAACCAGAGCGTGCTGAGAAAGCCCAATGCCGGTATGGCGCCATAAAGCAGCCAGTTTCGGCTGCCGCGCAGTTTCTGGTCCACCAGGTAGTGCTTCACGACCGCGAGGTTGACCGCCGAGAAGGCAAACAGGGCGCCGAAGCTGATCATGTTGGCGACGGTGTCCAGGGTGATGAACAGGGCGATGAGCGACAGGATGCTGACCAGCACGATGGCGGTGGCCGGTACGCGTTTCTTCGTGACCAGCTGGCCAAACACACGCGGTAGCGCGCCATCGCGGCCCATGGCGAACAGCACACGGGATACGCTGGCCTGCGACACCATGGCCGAGGCGAAGCAGCCGGCCACGTAGGTGGCAGTGAAGGCGGTCACCAGCAATTGACCCCCTATGCGACGCATGACGTCCACCGAGGCCGAGTCCGGGTCGGCGAAGGTGTTCCACTCGGGGTAGACCGACTGGGCGAAATAGGACACCAGGAGAAACAACAGGCCGCCCACCAGCGACACCACCATGATCGCCAGTGGAATACGGTAGGTCGGGTTGGTGGTCTCTTCGGCCATGGTCGAAACGGCGTCAAAGCCCAGGAACGACAGGCACAGCACCGCAGCCCCCGTCATGATCAGCGGCACGCTGAAGCCTTCATGATGGAAAGGCTTGAACAGCGACACCGGCTCGGATTGCTCGGCCAGGTGGTGGATCGACAGTGCGACGAAGACGACGATGAACACCAGCTGGACGACGACCAGGATCCAGTTGACCCGTGTGATGGATTCGATGCCCACCAGGTTGAGGAGCGTCACCAGGGCAATGGAGCCGATGACCCACACCCAGGCGGGCACTGCCGGGAAGTACTCGGACATGTAGATGCCGATCAGCAGGTAGCTGAGTAGCGGCAAGAAGATGTAGTCGAGCAGCAGCGTCCAGCCGGCCATGAAACCGAAGTAACTGCCGAAGGCCTTGCGGGTGTAGGTATAGACCGAGCCCGATTGCGGGTGGGCCTGGACCATGCGGCCGTAGCTGTAGGCGGTCAGCAACATGGCGGCGAGTGTCAGCAGGTAGGCGGTGGGCAAATGACCCTTGGTCATCTGGGTGACCAGGCCGTAGGTGGTGAAGACGGCCAGCGGGACCATGTAGGCAAGGCCGAACAGCACCAGCGCGGTGAGACCCATGGAGGTGCGGAAGCGGCCCGTGGCGGGGGCTTGCGATGGGCAAGGGTGGACGTGAGTGTCGGCTGTCTTTGTTGTTGTATGCATTGCGAACTCCCGGTAATCGGATACAGGACGCTGCGGTGCGCGAGCGGCTCGCGACCGTTGATGACGTTTCAAGCAAGACGCAGGGTGCCCACCCTTGCGAGGGTGGGCACTACCGCTTCACATCAGAGCCTGCCGACGATCCGCGCGGTGCGGTCCACGGCGATGCGGGTCTTCTCGACCAGTTCCTCGAGCTCGCCGCGAGTGGCGACCAGGGCGGGCGCCATGATCATGCGGCCAAGGGTCGAGCGGATGATCACGCCTTCCTCGAAACCGAAGGTGCGGCACTGCCAGGCCAGGTCGTTCTCGTTGTCGAAGCGCTTGCGGGTGGCCTTGTCTTCGGCGAACTGCAAGGCTGCCAGCAGCCCTGTCCCTTGAATGTCGCCGATCAAGGGATGCTCAGCAAACACCTCTCGCAAGATCTGCTGCAGATACGGCCCTGTGTCGTCCTTCACCTGACGCACGATGCCCTCGTCCCGCAGGGCCTTGAGGTTGGCCACCGCCACCGCCGCAGCCACCGGGTGCCCGGAGTACGTGAGTCCGTGGGCAAATACGCCGCCGCGCTCGACCAAGGCTTCGGCGATGCGCCTGCTCAGCACCAGGCCGCCCATGGGCACGTAGCCGCTGGTCAAGCCTTTGGCGATGGACAGGGTGTCTGGCTGGAAGTCGAAGTGCTCGTGCGCGAACCACTCGCCGGTCCTGCCAAAGCCGCCGATCACCTCATCCGCGCACAGCAGCACGTCGTACTGGCGGCAGATGCGCTGGATTTCAGGCCAGTAGCTTTCTGGCGGGAAGATCATGCCGCCGGCGCCCTGGAACGGCTCGGCGATGAAGCCGGCAACCTGCTCGGCGCCCAGTTCGAGGATCTTCTCTTCCAGTTGCAGGGCGCAGCGCTGACCGAATTCGGCCGGGGTCAGGTCGCCACCCTGGGCGTACCAGTAAGGCTCATCGATGTGCGCGATATCCGGGATCATCCCGCCCATCTCGTGCATGAACTTCATGCCGCCCAGGGCGGTGGCTGCCAGGGTCGAGCCGTGGTAACCGTTCCAGCGGCCAATCATCACCTTCTTCTGCGGCTTGCCAACCACTTGCCAGTACCGCCGCACGGTACGGATCAGCACCTCGTTGGCTTCGGAGCCGGAGTTGGTGTAGATCGCGTGGCTATAGTGCGCCGGCAGCAGGCTGAAGAGCAGCTCGGAAAGCTCGATCACCGCCGGGTGAGTCGTGTGGAAGAACATGTTGTAGTAGGGCAGTTGGTCCATCTGCGCCGCGGCTGCGGCGCTCAGGTCCTTGCGGCCATAGCCGAGCTGGGTGCACCACAGGCCCGACATGCCATCCAGGTAGCGGTTGCCGTCGTTGTCCCACAGGTTCAGGCGCTCGCCCCGGACCATTACCCGCGGCCCCTCGGCATTCAGCGCTTTCTGGTCCACAAACGCATGGATGTGGTGGGCGGCGTCAGCCTGCTGGTAGTCCTGGGTTTCTCGTTGCGGTGCAAAGCGTGCGTTCATGGCTCTGTTCTCTTTCTTGTTGATGGCGCAAGGCGAGGAGGGGCTGCTCAGCGGCGGGTGCCGGTGTCCTGGGCGCCGGGGTTGGAAATATGCTCCCACACTCCGAAATCCCCCGAAATCACCCGTTGGGGTGAGGCGCAGAAGGCTCCGGCGAGGTGCTCAGCTACAGAGCTTTTTCATATGACTGGAGAACATTTTTACTCATTTTCCTCGTTGGAAAGGTGGCGCACCATTCGCCCATATCAATAACAACTGACCGTCTCAGCGGTCGATGTGGGAGTGCAGCGTGTTCGACCATGACTTCTGGCAGCAGCGGGCCAACCGCCAAACATTCATCGATACCGCGCTCATTGGCGGTCGCTCGGTGAAGTCTTCCTCGGGGGCTACTTTCGATGCCATCAACCCGGCCACGAACCGGTTGCTCGCTCAAGTGGCAGCCTGTGGTGAGGAGGAGGTCGATCTGGCCGTGCGCTCGGCTCGCCATGCGTTCAACGAAGGCTCCTGGGCGTGCATGGCACCGGCGCAGCGCAAGAAGATCCTGATCAGGCTGTCCGAACTGCTGTTGGCGCACCGCGAAGAGCTGGCCCTGCTGGACTCGATGAACATGGGCAAGCCTGTCATGGATGCCTACAACATCGACGTCCCGGGTGCCGCCGGGGTATTCGCCTGGTACGGCGAGGCCCTGGACAAGGTGTACGACCAGGTCGCGCCAACCGCTGCCAATGCCTTAGCGACCATCACTCGAGAGGCCTTGGGCGTCGTCGCCGCGGTCGTGCCCTGGAACTTCCCGCTGGACATGGCGGCCTGGAAGCTGGCGCCGGCACTGGCTGCCGGTAACAGCGTGGTCCTGAAACCCGCTGAACAGTCGCCGTTCTCGGCCTTGCGACTGGGGCAGCTCGCCCTGGAGGCGGGTATCCCGGAGGGCGTGCTGAACGTGGTTCCCGGACTGGGCGTGAGCGCAGGCAGGGCCTTGGGGCTTCATCCCGACGTCGATTGCCTGGTGTTTACCGGATCGACCCAGGTGGGCAAGTACTTCATGCAGTACTCCGCTCAGTCCAATCTCAAGCAGGTCTGGCTGGAGTGCGGCGGAAAGAGCCCGAACCTTGTGTTTGCCGACTGCCAGGACCTCGATCTGGCTGCCGAAAAAGCGGCGTTCGGCATCTTCTTCAATCAGGGTGAGGTGTGCTCGGCCAACTCCCGGTTGTACGTGCAGCGCTGCATTCATGACGAGTTCGTCGAACGTGTGATCGCCAAGTCTCGGTCCTGGATGCCGGGTGACCCACTGGACCCCGCCAGCGCTGCGGGGGCAATCGTCGACAGCGAGCAGACCACCCGCATCATGCGTGCGATCGGCCAGGCCAGTGAAGATGGCGCGAAGCTGCTGAGTGGTGGGGAGCAGCTGACCTTCAATGGCTCCTCCAACTTCATCCAGCCCACGATATTCGGCGACGTGAAGCATGACAGCGCTCTTGCCCGGGAGGAGATCTTCGGGCCGGTGCTGGCCATCAGTGCCTTCGATGGCGAAGAAGAGGCGATCACGCTGGCCAATGACAGCATCTACGGCTTGGCTGCTTCGGTATGGAGCGATGACCTGAATCGTGCCCACCGCGTAGCCAAGGCACTCAAGGCCGGCACGGTGTCGGTCAACACCATGGACGCACTCGACATCACCGTCCCGTTCGGGGGTGGCAAGCAGTCCGGGTTCGGCCGTGATCTTTCGCTGCACGCTTTCGACAAGTACACCCACCTGAAAACCACCTGGTTCCAGCTTCGTTGAATCGTGAGGGTTTCTCCATGCGTAAATTCACTGCGTCGTTCAGCCTTGCCGTCCGCACCGAAGTACTTGCTCAACTGCCCTCAGAGGGCCAGCATCAGCTTCCAACGGCCCTCACCAACCTTGCCGATGCGCAACGGGTGAACGCCGAGTTCTGGGTCGATCACGGTGAAGAGCTTGAAAAGCGTTTCAATGCCTGGGCAGCCCGCTGACGCCCTTGTGACCAAGGACCGGCTTGGGTCCGAGGCATGGTTCCAGCACATGGCGCAGGTGGTCGATGGCATCGGCACCTCTGGGTTCGTCGACTCCCTGTTCGCTGCGATCAACTACCTGGCACCTGCGCAGGCCATCACGGTCTTCCTGTTCCCGCACGAGGGGTTGCCTTCGGCACTCTTCGAGCGGGACGAGGAGGGGCCGTGGATGCCTGAAGGCAGTGTTCGAAAGTACCTGGAAGGCTTCTACCTGCTGTGCCCATTCTACCGGGCCTGCATGGACAGCATCGCGCCGGGTTGCTACCGGCTGAGCGACGTGGCACCCGACCATTTCAGGCGCAGCGAGTACTTTCTCTCGTTCTACCAGCATGCGCGTCTCGAAGACGAGCTCAACTACATCGTGCCGCTTGGGCCGAAGCTGACCATCGCGGTTGCCCTGGCCAGTACCTGCCGGCTGAACCGGCGGCAGGTCGACGCGCTCAAGCGCATTACCCCCTGGGTGCTGGCGGTCGTGCGCCGGCATTGGGGTGACCTTGACGCGGACTCCCTGGGCGGGCGCTTCGAAAGCGCGCTTGGCCGGCAGATCAACGCGGCGCTGACCCGGTTCGGCTCGTCGTTGTTGACCGAACGTGAGTGCCTGGTGGCGCAGTACATGCTTCGCGGTCACTCCGTCCGCTCACTCGCCGAGCGCCTGGGTATCAGCCAGGACACCGTCAAGACACACCGCAAGCACCTGTACACCAAGCTGGACATCGCCAAGCAGTCCGAACTGTTTTCGCTCTTCATCGACTCCGTGGCCCAGGCCCAGGAAGGACTGAGCAAAGACCCGTTGGAAAGCTACCTGCGCCGCAGGCGCTGAGCCATGCGTTTTGCAAGTGCGGCGTCTGTGTTCGCTAAAGATCTGGATCCAGGCCGGCACTGTTCATCCGTGGAGTGCTGTAAACGCGTCAAGACCACGGCATGATCATTTCGAGAACCTCTTCGCTCCAGCGACACAAAGAATCACGGCGACGGTCACGCCAAGCATGCCAAGGCTCACGCTCTCACGCAGCAGAGTCGCTGCCAACGCCAGGCCGAAAAAAGGCTGGAGCAATTGCAGTTGTCCAACTGCCGCAATGCCACCCTGCGCCAAACCGCAATACCAGAAAACGAAACCGACCAGCATGCTGAACACAGAAACGTAGGCAAGGCTGATCCAGGCTGGCGCCGAGATGCCTGTGAAGCTTTCCGGCAATCTGTAGAGCATCAGTGCCGCCATCACGGGAAGGGATATGACCAGGGCCCAGGAAATCACCTGCCAACCGCCAAGAACCTTCGACAGTTTGGCGCCTTCCGCGTAACCGAGCCCGCAAGCCACTATCGACAGCAACATCAGGATGTCTCCTTCAGGCGAGGCAGTCAGGCCTTGGGAGAACGCAAACCCGACGACAAGCAGGCTGCCCACGATCGAAAAGACCCAAAAGGCCAAGCGCGGGCGCTCACCACCGCGCAAAACACCAAAGGCTGCTGTTGCAAGGGGCAACAGCCCAATGAACACAATCGAATGGGCCGAAGTGACGTACTGCAAGGCCATCGCGGTCAGCAGCGGGAAACCCACGACTACGCCAAGCGCTACCACGGCCAACGGAATGATCTGACCCTGTGAAGGCCGCTTCTCCCTGAACAGCAGAAGCAGCGCCAGCCCCAGGAGTCCAGCGATGGTCGCGCGAGCACCTGTGAGGAAAATCGGATCGAACTCCATGACCGCGACTCGGGTGGCTGGCAGCGAACCGCTGAAGATCAGCACCCCAATGAGACCATTGACCCATCCACGGGTGCTCTTGTCGCTGCATTGATCGGGTAGATCAGTTGTGCTGCTCACGGCTGGTACCTCGCTGCTTGAGTGAGAAAAGCGTAGGATCTACCTGGCAATACAATCAAGAAATTGTAATGGATACATTCCCCATGCCTCGGTCGCGCTACAAAGCAGTCGTTGACGTCCTTGCCGCTGACATCCGTGCCGGAACGCTCTCTCCCGGCACTCGTCTGCCTACCCATCGTGAGCTTGCGAAGAGGGAAGGGGTCGCCTTGGTGACGGCTAGCAGGATCTACGCTGAGCTTGAGCAGATGGGGCTGGTGAGCGGGGAAACCGGACGCGGTACCTTCGTGCGTGAGACAACGCTGCCGCTGAGTCATGGCATCGATCAGCAGGAAGTCGCCGCTGGGATGATCGATCTCAATTTCAACTATCCCTCGCTACCGGGACAGGCCGAGTTGCTGCGCACGGCGCTGAGGCAACTGGCGCTCTCTGGGGACCTGGAATCTCTTCTGCGCTATCAACCTCACGGGGGCAGAATTCATGAGCGCGCTTCGGTAGCACGTCACCTTCGAGAGCGAGGCCTTGTGGTTGAAGCGGCTCAAGTCCTTTTGGTAAACGGTGCTCAGCACGGCCTGGCGGTGACATTGATGGCGCTATTACGCCCAGGCGATGTCATTGCTGCCGATGCATTGACCTATCCGGGTTTCAAGGTGCTTGCCGAGGCCCTGCACCTGGAGATTGTCGCTGTTCCCTCATCAGAAAACGGCCTCGATCTCAGCGCCCTGGAGCGTCTTTGCAAAAACCGTCCTGTCCGCGCGATCTACACAATGCCAACATTGCATAACCCGCTTGGTTGGGTAATGCAATTGAGCGACCGGAAGCATCTTGCTGCCATCGCCAGTAAGCATGATCTGACGATCATCGAGGATGCGGCCTACGCCTATCTGGTTGAGAACGCACCGAGCCCTGTGGCACAGCTGGCACCTGAGCGAACAGTGTATGTCTCGGGGCTTTCGAAAAACGTGGCAACGGGGCTGCGGGTTGGCTTCGTAGCAGCACCACCACACCTGATTCCGAAGTTGGAACGGACGTTTCGCGCTACCACTTGGAACACTCCTGGTGTTCTGACAGCCATCGCTACCGCGTGGTTGGATGACGGCACCGTTGCCAAGCTGGAAGTGGAAAAACGCCAGGATGCCCAGTCGAGGCAGGCACTCGCGGCAAGGGTACTCAAAGGCATTGCCTACGTGAGCCATCCATCATCTTACTTCCTGTGGATACCACTGGCCGACGACGCCCGCGCCGACAAGATCACCATGGCGCTGATGCAAGAGCAGATATCCGTTTCAACCGCTGAACCGTTTTCCTCTTCGATGCATATCCCGCATGCGATTCGACTGGCACTTGGGTCGACTGACATGAAATCGCTGGAGGCTGCATTGAAGCGTGTCGCGTGGGTAGTCGGCCTCTATTCGTGACGCTGTCGCGAGAGCCTCAAGCTCCAGGGTGGGGTGCAGCGGGGCACCTGCATTATTTGTAGCCATGCTAAAACTCAGCGTCGACGTCCAGGACGTCGAGCACGTCTAGCAAAGAACTCCACGTAGGTTCGTCATGGAGAATCCTGAGGCTTCGACCTATGTGCAAAAGCGCTTCGTCCTCGACCCGATCGCCAAAGAGCACTATCACCTGAGAGGTATCGTCCTGGCGCGAGATCCAGAACAACCCTTGAGCGTCTGGAGCGTATGCATGGATCGCCTCTGCCCATTGCTGGGTGTAGGCGTAGCGGCTGGCGTCAGTATCAATCAGGTCCCGGCGCGTCATACCAAGTGCCGTGAGGGATATTGCCGTCAGGTCCACCAGCCTGAGGGGTCGCTCTACACGGATTTCGGAATGTAGGAAACCAGCGAACTTGACCATGTCGATGTGCCGCGGGGCCGGGATATAGGCGAGATCGCGAAAAATGGTCTCCATGGCGGCGCATTCCAGGGTTTGGGCTGCATAGAGAGTCGGGATGATTTCCCCATTGAGGTTACGAATCGGGCTAAATCGTCCACGCCCGTTTGGCGTGTCATTGAAATGGGTCGGGTGGAATTCGCTCATGTGAAAGCGGTGGAAGTTGCCGGGATCGATGTTCTTGTAGCGAAGGTGAATCTTTTCACCCGGCAACGGTACGGCCCTTGGTTCATGCTCAGCCATGCAATACTCCGCATACTTCGTCCTTCGCGGCTTCGAGCACAGCGCCGGGGTCGTCCTTCAATACGTCCTTAGGGAGCCTGCCACCGAGCATGGAGTTGGATGAACCAAACCAGAAGGCCATTCCCCATCCGTCCTTCTTGGCTGCCAGAACAGAAATGACGCTGGCCAACTCTGCCCGCGCCCGGTAGCCAGTCGATGGATCAAGTCCGTATATAGGAAAGTAATCAGTCCCCTCATGGCGCAGCGCGAAGATTTTCCCAGCGCGCTTCCATTTGTTCGGCTGCGAGCTGGCATTGACCGTCTTGAACTGGGCGAGCTCTGCGACTTCTTGCGCGGTCAGCCAGTCGCCCGACTGCAGGATGCGGGTTTTGCCTTTGGCAAGCATCTTCGCCTCTCGGAGGAGAGTAGGGCGCGCAGGCTTCAATGGGATCAGCATATTCACCAACCCCGGGATCTTGTCCTGAGGCAAGGCTTTGAGCTGGACATTGAAAGCCATGGTCATCAACTCAATCCCTTCCAAGAACGCATCTGCGTCCTTGTTTGACAGCCCGCTCAGCTTGAGGACCCGCGTCTCGTTAACTCCTCCACGACTGGTGTGGACCGTGATCGTGGGGCGAGCCGATCGCGAATCGCGTTCGATAGTGATTTCTTCCACTGGCTGGGCCATAGCTACCTCGCGGGTTATCAGGGTTACCAGGTGTCTACAAAGTCCAATCTAACCCCTACGTAGGTCTTTCTGCAATAGCCGCTGGGCGAATAGAGCCCTCCCGTACCGTCAGCGGGGGAGGGACTCGTCCATTCACGCCGGCCACAGACTTCAAGCCGTTACAATCGAAGAGCGCAGGGAATTCCCTCAGCGACTCGGCGAACTAAAGCTTGGACTCAACGCAGGAGTGGAGATCGATGACTAGTGGCATGACCCCATCCAGGAACTGGTTCGATCAGGGTGCGCAAGCCTACGCGCGGTTTCGCCCGGAATACCCGCAGGCGTTGGCAGCCTACCTTGCCTCGTTGGCACCGGGCAGGGCAGTGGCGGTTGATGTCGGCTGTGGCAATGGTCAGCTGACCAAGCATCTGGCGCCGTACTTCAGTTTGGTATCAGGCTTCGACCCCAGCGAGGATCAGATCCAGCACGCGCTGGAGCAGCACAATGTCAGCTATCGATGTGCGCCCGCCGAAGAGTTACCGCTGCTGTCATGCAGTGTCGATCTGATCACCGCCGCGCAGGCCGCACACTGGTTTGATCTGCCCCGGTTCTATGCTGAAGTCCGCCGAGTGGCCACGCCGGGTGCCATTCTTGCGCTTATCAGCTATGGCGTACTGAGTCTGGATGCCGATATCAATGAGCGCTTCGAGCGTTTCTACTGGCAAGAAATCGGCCCCTTCTGGCCAGCGGAGCGCAAGCTTGTCGACAGCGGCTACGCCACATTGGATTTTCCGTTTACGGAGATTGTCGCGCCGCCCATCGCTATCACCCTGGAATGGAGCCTTGCCCAATTTCTGGGCTATATTTCCACCTGGTCCGCGGTGCGGCGTGCCATGGAGGCAGGGCAGGAGTCCGTGCTGCATGATTTTGCCCGCGATATGGCCGCTATCTGGGGTGAGCCGGACGCCAAGCGCGTGGTCACTTGGCCCATCAACATGAGGATAGGGCGGCTATGAGCTGACCTGCAATGTGGTTCACAGATCGGGTTGCGGCCCACCACACCGAGTACAGCTGCCACCCTCATGCTTGACGGCATGCAAGTGGCAGCTCCATCGTCGCTGGAGAGAGACCATGCTCAAGCTCGTCTCTATTTGAAACGAAAGAAGTCACGAAGGTGCTCGATGAAGAAAGACACCTTGGCTGACAGGTTAAGCCGCTCCAGATACACCGCGTAGATATCTGCCGAGGGCGTCTGGTAATCCGCCAGCAATTCGACCAGCCTGCCAGTACGCAAATGTTCCGCCAGGTTCCACTCGGCACGCATGAGGATGCCATGACCATCCAGTGCCCAGTTCAATGCTACCTCTCCATCGTTGGTACTCAGGCCACCGCGTACCTTGACGGTCTCGACCTGCTTGCCCTTGCTCAGCCGCCAATTCCCAAAAGCTGCATCATTCTGACGCAGGACAATGCAGTTGTGCTGTGCGAGTTCCTTGGGGGTCTGTGGGCAGCCTGCCGCACTGAGATAAGCGGGAGCAGCGCAAAGGAGGCGGCGGTTCACAGCGATCTTGCGCGCCACCAGCCGCGAGTCCGGTAATTCACCGAAGCGGATCGCTACATCAATTGCATCATCCGGCAGGTTGATCGGACGATCGCTCAGTTGCAGCTGCACCTCGACTTCGGGATATCGCTGGACAAACGAAGAGATCGCCGGCCCGACGTGGGTACGGCCAAAGCCGAGCGGGGCGTTAACCCGCAAAAGACCCTTGGGTTGAGCACGGCTACTTGATACCTGCCGCTCCATCTCCTCGATCTCACCCAGGATGCGCTGTGCATTGAGCAGGTATGTCTCGCCCTCCGCAGTGAGGCTGATGCTGCGGGTAGTGCGGTTTAGCAGGCGTACGCCGAGCCGGTGTTCCATTTGCGCCAGACGCTTGGAGACGGCGGGCGGCGTGAGATTCATTTCCCGCGCAGTCGCAGCAAGGCTGCCCACCCTCACCAATTGCGTGAAAAAAGACAGCTCGGAGACGGGGTTCATAGTTAGCTTCAGGTTAATAATGAAGTGAATTTCATTGTATTACAGCATTTTTGAAAGTCGAGTATCTTCCAATCGTGATTAGCCACAAAAAGAACCTGTGCTTTTTTCTACCCGGTGCTTTTGCCCCATCCCGGGTCTGGTCAGCACAGTAGCCAAATCAATCCGACTCATAAAAATAAAGCGGAGAAGGCTATGGTCAAGCGACTCATAGGAAAGCTGTACGTCCAAGTACTCATCGGCGTTGCTGTCGGCATAAGCCTCGGCGTGTTCTGGCCTGAAATCGGCGTCGATCTCAAGCCGCTGGGCGATGCGTTCATCCGGCTGATCAAGATGGTATTTGCTCCCATCATCTTCGCCACCGTTGTACTTGGCATCGCCAAGATGGAAAACATGAAAGAGCTTGGCCGTGTAGGTGCGCGGGCGCTGATCTACTTCGAGGTGCTGTCCACGTTCGCACTGGTGCTTGGCCTGCTAGTGGTCAATTTCGTCAAGCCCGGCGCTGGCATGAACGTCGATGTTGCCACCTTGGATACAGCGAGCATCGCCACTTATACAGCGGCTGCAGAAGCGGGCGGGGGGTTCACTGACTTCCTGATGCAGATCATCCCCTCCAGCGTGACCGAGGCGTTTGCGAAGAACCAGATCCTGCCGATCCTGCTGTTTTCCACACTGTTCGGTATCGCCTTGGCCCACCTGGGGCCGCGCGGCAAACCCATGGTCGATGTGCTGGAGTCGTTCTCCCACGGCATGTTCCACATTGTCGGCATGATCATGCGGGTTGCACCGCTGGCAGCATGCGGCGCCATGGCGTTCACCGTTGGCAAGTATGGGCTGGGCTCTATCGTGTCTCTCGGCAAGCTGGTGGCGACCATGTACCTCACGTGCTTCCTGTTCGTGGTGATCGTCCTGGGCTTCATTTCGCGCCTGTCAGGCTTCAGCTTGTGGAAATTTCTCAAGTACCTCAAGGAGGAGCTTTTCACGGTCCTGGGAACCAGTTCCTCCGAGTCGGTGGTACCGCAACTGATGACCAAGCTGGAAAAGGTGGGGGTGTCCAAGCCGGTAGTGGGTCTGGTCATCCCCTCTGGCCTGACCTTCAACCCTGATGGTCAATGCATCTACTACACCATGGCGGCCATCTTCATCGCGCAGGCCACCAACACCCCGCTATCGCTCATGGACCAGTTGATCGTGCTGGGTGTGCTGTTGCTGACCTCCAAAGGCTCGGCAGGCGTGACCGGCTCCGGCTTCATCACCCTCGCTGCCACGTTGGCCACGATGGACAACATTCCGGTTGCCGGCATGGTGCTGCTGCTTGGCGTGGACCGCTTTATGTCCGAAGCCCGCGCCATCACCAACACGATCGGCAACGCGGTCGGGACCATGGCCATCGCCAAGTGGGTGGGCGCCCTCGATCAACAGCAAATGGATCGTGTGC
Source organism: Pseudomonas fluorescens (assembly GCF_902498185.1). GTDB lineage: Bacteria > Pseudomonadota > Gammaproteobacteria > Pseudomonadales > Pseudomonadaceae > Aquipseudomonas > Aquipseudomonas fluorescens_BS. The sequence continues at coordinate 269,681 of NZ_CABVIX010000006.1, forward strand.
TCGACGGCCATCGCCAGCCTGAGCAAGCCCCCTCCCAGCAGACAGTAACGCTGAATCCAACCGTGAAAACCCCCGTTGCCGGCGCTTGATTGCCTCGTCGTCACCACCCGCACATAGCCTTGAAATGCTGTAAGGAGAATAACGTGAATAAAGAATCAGCTGTTTTATCGCTCACCGACACGATGGCGAAGTTCACCGCTTACATCGGCAAGCGCCTGCCCAAGGACGTCAAAGCAAAGACCGCCAAGCTGCGTGCAGCGGAAACCAACCCGTTGGCGATTGCCGTGTACGACTCGATGGCCGACAACCAGGAGTATGCCGACAAGCTAGACCGCCCCAGCTGCCAGGACACAGGGATGATCCAGTACTTCATCTCTGCCGGGGCACGCTTCCCGCTGCTCGGCGAGCTCGAAGGCATTCTGGAGGACGCTACCAAGGAAGCCACCATCAAAGGCCCGTTGCGGCATAACGCGGTGGAGACCTTCATCGAGAAAAACACCGGCACCAATACCGGCTCGAAAATTCCGTGGCTGGACTGGGAAATCATTCCTGACGCCGACCACGCCATCATCGATGTGTACATGGCCGGCGGCGGTTGCACCTTGCCCGGCTCGGCCAAGGTCCTGATGCCAGGGCAGGGCTATGAAGGCGTCACCGAATTTGTCTTCGACGTGATCACCTCGCGAGGCATCAACGCCTGCCCACCACTGCTGGTAGGGGTCGGCGTGTCGACCTCGGTGGAAACCGCAGCACGCCTGTCGAAGCGAGCGATTCTGCGCGAGGTGGATTCCAGCCACCCCAATGAAAGCGCAGCCTTGATGGAAAAACTGCTGGAGGACGGCCTCAACGAAATCGGTATCGGCCCGCAAGGCCTGACCGGCAACAGCAGCGTCATGGGCGTCAACATCGAGTCCTCGGCACGACACCCGTCGACCATCGGTGTAGCCGTTTCCACCGGTTGCTGGGCGCACCGCCGCGGCAAGATCCGCATCAACGCCGACCTGTCCTATGACATCCTGTCGCATGAAGGAGTAGTTCTGTGAAAAAGATCCTTAGCACCCCGATCAAGGACGAGGACTTGGCCGACCTCAACGTCGGTGATGTGATTTACCTGACTGGCCAGTTGGTCACCTGCCGCGATGTGGCGCACCGTCGCCTGATCGAACTCAAGCGGGAACTGCCAGTAGACCTGCGCGGCGGGGCGATCTTCCATGCCGGACCTATCGTGCGCAAAAAAGACGATGGCAGCTTCGAGATGGTTTCCATTGGTCCTACCACCAGCATGCGCATGGAGAAGTTCGAGAAGGAATTCATCGAGCAAACTGGCGTCAAGCTGATCGTCGGCAAGGGTGGCATGGGGCCGGAAACTACCACTGGCTGCCTCGAAAACAAGGCGGTGCATGCGGTGTTCCCGGGCGGTTGCGCGGTGTTGGCTGCGACCCAGGTCGAAGAGATCGAGCGTGCCGAGTGGCAAGATCTGGGTATGCCGGAAACCCTGTGGGTGAACCGCGTGCGGGAGTTCGGCCCACTGATCATTTCAATCGACACCAAGGGCAACAACCTGTTCGAGCAGAACAAGCTGCGATTCAATGAGCGCAAGGGGTCGGTTATCGAGAAAATCAACGCGCAGGTCCGTTTCATCAAGTGATCTGGCTGGACGGCCACGGCGATTCATGCCGTGGTCTACCCGGCTATGGGCAGATGATCCGGGGTGCGTATCGCTTTCCATCCAAATGCCCATGCCACCGCCGAATCAGTTATGCAGAGGGAATCAAGGAAAAAGTAAAACACCCCGGGCAGTGCTGCTCCAGCCATTCCCTGGCCCGCTGGCTGATGAAGTAGCCACCATGATCATCGCTGGTGAAAAAGTCGAGGGTCGCATCGACCTTCACCACCTGCAGGTATTCGGAGTAATCACAGTCCGGTTTGCTCCGATCGACGCGCAGTGCGAGTGCTGCCACCACAGGCGCATGCCAGTATTCGGGCATGCGTTCGGCCAGGGACTGATCATGCGGCCGTGAGCCGATGATGTCTTCTGGCTCGTCATCCAGGTCGATATATTCGGTGATGTCCCTGCTGGTATCCCATGCCTTCCAGTCGAGATCGACGATGTGGGTTTTTTCCATAGGCTCGAAGGAGCCGAGGCCCTTCAGCCCGCTGGCCTCCAGGGCATCCTTGATCGGCTGGGTCAGGACGAGGATTTCCGAACACAAGTACGCCGCCGGTGTATAGGGGCCGGTGCGCTCGATACTGTTGGCATCGGTGTCTTCGTCCCAGCCGATGAGGCCGTATTCGAGGGTGTCGCCCCAATCCCCCCAAGGGGTGTTGACGTTGTCCAGAAAGTAGATATTCACTTCAACCTCCGCAATTCTTACCGTTTTTACCGTAACGACGTACGTGGTTTCGCGTCGCTTTAGGTACGTTGTAGTTCCGCATCATGGTCTTGATCTGTTTTTGCAGGTCTCTTTGAGTGAACTTCGGGTTTTTTCGGAACCATCGTTTCCACTCCGAGTTCCAGCCTGCCTTGTGAATGTCGGCATGCGTGGCATTGGGGATATACGAAATCTGCCGGTCGATATAGCGCCGTGGGTTGGCAATGCCAGCCGCTTGCATCTGTGCCCGGATTGCCGGGACTTTCAGCATTTCCTGCGGGATCATGTGATGTTCACGCATGGAGGCCGGGCCGTGAAGTGCTCGCCACTCAGGGGAGACACGATCCATCCCGTTTCTGGTTTTGCCCGTCAAGGTTCGCCAACCCAACGGATCGATCCAGCTCTCCGGATTGGGCGCATAGCCGTAGAGCTGATGCCCACCCGACAGGCCAATGGGGTCCGGCTGGGTAAACCGGCCGATATCCGGGTCGTAGAACCTGAACGTGTTGTAGTGCAGCCCGGTCTCCCGGTCCAGGTACTGCCCCTGGAAACGCAGGTTCTGTTCCTGCAGGCAACTCGCCTCGCGGGATTCGCCAAGGGTAGTGCCCCAGCCCAGGTAGCTGGCCTGCCACACCACATTGCCCTGTTCATCGGTCAACAGCTCCGGGAGCCCGCTCAGGTCATTGTGGAAGTGCAGAACCTGCTGGGCCGGCCCGCTGCCGTCGATGCGCGCCAAGGGCTCGTAGCTGTCGCCTTCGTACAGGTACAAGCTGCTGTGACCATGGCGCTGTTCCTGCAGCAGGCGCAAGCCGTTCCAGGCAAAGCGCGTCTGGCCCAGCAGCCGGCCGTCGCCGTCGTATTCGCTTTTCTCCACTCGCCGCCCGAGAGGGTCATAGCGCATGCGTACGCTGCGTTCACGGCCGGCCTGCCGGGTGCGTACCTCCACCAGCCGGTGCTCGGCGTCGTAGGCGAAGTACTGGGTTGTCCGTCGGCTGCTGCGCTTTTCCACCAGCCGGCCAAAGGCGTCGTAGCGGTAGCGCTTGTCCTGGTACGCATGCAGTCTGTCGTGCAGCACCGGCTCAGAGGCCGTGGCATCCAGCAGGTTGCCAGCAGCATCGTAGCGGTACGTTTCATGGTTGCCGTTCGCCAGGTCGTGGCTGCCTAGCAGCCGCCCGCTGGCGTCATGCTGGACGATCTGGTCGCGCTGCACCCGGCCGGGAATCTGCCGCAAGCGTCGGCTCAGGTCATCGCGCGGGTCGTATTCGAAGCGCTGCTGGAACGGTGCCGGCAATTGCACGGGCTGGCTGGCGGGCCTGCATTTGCGGTTGCGCAAGCGGCCATTGCGATCGTATTCGCTGCGCGTGTGCAACGCGCCCTGGGTACGCTGTATTTCCCGATGCAGGCGATCGCGTTCGTAATCATTGATCACATGGCCGTCCAGATTGATCTGGTGCAGATGACCACTACCGTAGTACAGCCGGTTGACCCAGCGGCCATCGAATAGCTGTGTGCGGGTGAGGTTGCCCAACTCATCGTATTGATGACGCAGCACACCGTCGGCACTGTGCTCCGCGACCAGTTGCCCCAGCTCGTCGAAGTCCAGGCCGAGTGTCTCGGTGTTGCCGTCAGCGTCGTCGTAGCGAATCCGGGTGAGGTTGTCGAGCCCGTCATATCCATAGGTGGTGATGCCATCCGCAGTGGCCTTGGTGACCAGGCGGCCCACGGCATCACGAGCAAGGCGGTGGATGATCGGCTCGGCAGGGCTATCGCCAGGTGCCGGGGTGTACGCCACCTGTACGACGTTGTGCAACAGGTCGTGGCGGTACTCCCTGCCGGTGCCGTCGAGGAACTGCTCGCGAACCAATCGATCGGCAGCGTCCCACTGGAAATGGAAGCGTTCGCCGTTTTCGTTGGTCAGGGATAGCAAGCGCCCATAGGCATCGACCTGGTAGCCGAGGGTGCGCCCCTGGGGATCGACGGACTGGGTCAAGGCCCCGCGCGCATCGAAGCGGTACTGGGTGATGCCGCCTGCGGGATCGATCGCCTGGGCAAGCCGTCCCGCCGCATCGTAGCGATAGCCTTCGCGCGTGCCATCGGGCAGCAATACGCTGAGCAGGCGACCATCGTTGTCGTACTCGAATTCGGTGCTTTCGCCCAGGGCATCGGTTACCGACTGCAGATAGCCATTGCGATCGTAGCGGTAGCGGGTGACATGCCCGGAGCAGTCGGTTTCCTGCAGCAGCAGGCCCAGGTCATTCCAGCGCAGGGTCCGTGAGTGACCAGCGGGGTCAATGATCTCGCTGGGCTGGCCCCGATGATCATACCGGTACTGGGTGACGTTGCCTTGCGGATCCGCCTCGCGAATGCAGTTGCCGCGTGAGTCGTAGTGATAGCGCCAGCGGTTGCCGGCAGGATCCAGCGTCGAGCGCGGCAGCGACCAGTGCTCCAGCCATTGCGTCGAATCGCTGCGCCCAAGCGGGTTCAGGGTCTGAGTCAGGTTGCCCGAGGCGTCGTAGAAATACTGCCAGCGCCCTCCCGCTGGATCGACAGCGCCGAGCAACTGGCGCTCTTCATCCCAGGCGAACTGCCAGGCCGCGCCGACCGCATCGACGTACTCGGTGACCTGGTACTGGGCGTTCCATCGGCGTGTACTGACTCGCTGCAGGCCGTCGATGACACGGGTGGTACCCGTTTCGATGTCGTAATCGAAGCGGTACTCGTCACCGCCACTGCTCCAGTAGCGCGCCACCCGCCATTCGTCCCCGGTCAGCGCCCACTCGTAACAGCAACGCAGGCCTGCGGCATCCTCGTGCTCGATCAGGCGCCGCTGGTCGTCATAGGCGAAGCGCCGGCGCTGCACGCCCTGGCCGTCGAACACCGCCGCCAGGTCACCGCAGGCGTCGTACTGATAGCTCACCAGCAACTGCAGGTCACCACCGTCGTGGCGACGCTCTACCCGAGCGACCCGCCGGGGCCAATGCGGCGCGTAGTTCAACTCGACCTGTACCAGGTCGAAGGTGTCACGCAGTCGCGTCAGACGCCCGCTTTCGTCATAGTCCAGGTAGATGCGGTTGTCGTTGCGATCGCCCATGGCGCTCAGGCGCAAGTGGCTTGGGTTGCCGGGGGAGGGCTGGAACAGTCGGTACAGCCCCTTGTCGATGTCTTCGATCAGCACTTCGTCCTGTTGCGAACGACGTACGCTCAACCCCTCGCCGACGCTGAACACTGCATCGGCACGGGCGATGTGACCCATGTCGATGATCCGCGCCTGCTCGTCGGTAAACAGCAGCCGCTCGCTGCCGTCGGCATCCAGGCGGATCTCCACGAACACTTCGTACTCGATACTCCAGCCTGAGCCGAACAAGCCGTCGCGGCGCTCGTCGAGACTGTTGTAGAGACGTTGCCAGTCCAGCGGCAGCAACGCCTGCAGACTGAAATCGAGTTCGTCGGGCCCATACAGAATTTTCGCCCCGGTCGGCGCATGCACCGGGTTGGGCGAGCCGGACGTGGCCTGGACGATGGCGTTGGTGACCTGTCCCGTGACAAGACTGGTAACGCCACCCACGAGCATGCAGCCGAACCGGCTATAGAACTTGCCCCCGCGCCCCCGCAGCATCATCAAGGCGGTGATCGCCAGGCCGATGCCCGGCGTCTTGCCGCTGCGGATCTCGCGCACGACGATGGACTCGCCACCGATGCGCACATTGTTCGACACCAACCCGCCATCGACGATGACCGCCTCGCAGGTGCTGCGGTCGCCGCTGCGCGAGGCCGGGTGGCCGTTGACCCGCACCTTGCTCGAGCCCTCGGCCAGGTACTGCGGCGGCATCGCCGGGTGCTTGGTACAGAGGATCTTGTCGTCGTCTGCTTCCTCGGTGTTCGGCGCAGGGCTCGCGACAGTGGGTCGCCACATCTGCGAGAAAAACCCCTTGGCCATGTCGAGGAAGGTCTCTTGCGGCTCATCAGCCTCGCTGGCGCCACCGCTGCCTGCCAGCGGGGCAGCGGGGGCGAGCACCATTCCCGCAGCACGGGCGGCGCGTTTACCGTTGATATGGGTGTCGTCCGAGCCGCTGACGATGGTGGCCTGCACCGAGGGCGGGAAGAGGAAACTGCCTATTCCTTCACATAATCGACTGAGCCCCGTGTCTGCACCGGTCCTGGCCATGGCCACGCCCACCACCAGGCCCACCACGGCGCCCAGCACGAAGCAGCCCAGTCCGCCGGTGGCCACGGTGATGCCCAGCGCCGCAGCCGCCGCGGCAGTGGCCAGGGCTCCGATTGCCACGGTGGCGGCGACTTCCAGCACGCCACCAACGATGTCCGCCATCAGCGAGGTGTGGAGCAGTGCATCGCCTTCCCGGGCGGCCCACAGGGCATCTGACATGGCGGCGGATCAGCCCAGGTTGTCGAAGTCGAGGGACTGCTTGAGCGCAGCCCAGTGCGCCGCTTCAATCTGTTCCAGTGGCTGTGGTTTGACGTAACTGAGCGCGAACATCCTGCGCGTGCCGGGCAGCACCAGGGCCAGCTGGTACTGGTAGACCTTTTCCGTGCCCTTGCTGAACTGGCTGGTCAGTTCGATGGCGTCGATCGCCCGAGCACCCACGCGCACGCTTTGCGCCGGTTGCATGCGCAGGTCCTTGACCTGCTGCTGCAGCCGCTGCAACTGGCTGTCGAAATTGCTCTGCAGCGTCTCGCCCTCGGCCAACAGACTGCGGCTGACGATCAGGGACGTGCCCAGCGTTTCGAAACGCAGGATGTTGATGCTCGAATCCTGCACGGCGGCGTCGGGCAGGGCGATGCGAAATTCGTTGAAGCGATAGCTCATGGGTACTCTCACTGCTTGCCGGCGTCGGGGAACATGGCCTTGACCGAGTCTTCGATGGTTTTCTGGATACCCTGGCCTTCAGTGGCGGTCTGCGCGCCGCTGCCGACGTTCAGGTCGAGGGTGCCGCCGGTGTTGATTTCAGCGTCCTTGCTGGCGTGGAAACTGAACTGCTCGCAGCTGATGTTGATCTGCCCGCTGGCATTGAGCTCGATGACGCTCTTGCCGCAGACCAGGCGCAGATTGTCTCCAACCTCGAGCAGGTAGCTGACGCCGACGCTGTCACGCTTGCTGGCGCCGACCATCACTACATCGTCCCGGCGTACCGCGCGCAGGCGGTCCATGCCCACAGTGACGGTTTCCATCGCCGCGACACTGTGGAATCGACTGGCACCTACCGCGAGGGTCTGGTTCTGCTCGACCACCGTGTCCATGTTGCGTTCGGCATGCACATACAGCTGCTCGGCCCCCTTCCTGTCCTCCATGCGGATTTCATTGAAGTTGGCCGGGCTGCCACCCTTGCTCGAGCGGCTCTTCAATCCGCTCTGCGTCGCATTGGCGGGCAAGTCGTAGGGCACGCCCTGTTCTGCGTTGTACACCCGCCCGGTAATGATCGGCCGGTCAGGGTCACCTTCGAGGAAGCTGACGATGACTTCCTGTCCGATCCTGGGGATCTGCATCGAGCCCCAGTTCTTGCCGGCCCAGGCCTGTGAAACGCGAATCCAGCACGAACTGTTCTCGTTGGACTGATCGTGACGGTCCCAGTGGAAGTGCACCTTGACCCGGCCGTACTGGTCGGTCCAGATCTCTTCACCGGCCGGGCCCACCACCACGGCGGTCTGCGGCCCCTTGACGATGGGCCTGTGGGTGCTGCCCTCAGGGCGGTAGGTCTGTTGCGCGTCGATGCAGCTGAGATTGCTTTCGAACTGCGCTGCGCTGCTGCCAGCACCGCTCTCCAGGCGCTCCTGGTGCACGTAGTAGCGGGCCGAGACAATCAGGTACTCGCGGTTCTGGTCCTGCCGAGTGAAACCGCTCAGGCTGAACAGATGACCGCTGCCCAGACCGCGGGCATTGCCGCGCAGTTCGATGCGCTCGTGCAGGCTCTGCAGCGATTCCAGGCGGGTGCGGGCATAGTGCTCGCCGTCCTGGCTCTGTTCGTAGGCACCGGGGTAGTCGTACAGCGGGTAGTCCCCGGCCTGGTGCGGGCGCGGCATGGCCGAGCGCACGTCGATGCGCGCGCTGGGGCGCTGGAAGTCGTAGTCGTTGAGTTCCAGCGAACCTGGCTGTACCTCCTGGGCCAGGTGCCAGTCGTTGATGTGGTCGCGCTCGCGGTGCTGGCCGTCCGGCGGGTAATAGGGCACGGTCTCGTACCCGGATGCTGTCTGGTGTGCGCCGTAAGCGTCGGCGAGCACCAGCACATGGCGCTCTTGTTCATGGCGGAAGAAGTAGTAGATCCCTTCCTCTTCCATCAGGCGGCTGACGAAATCAAAGCTGGACTCGCGGTACTGCACGCAGTATTCGCGCTCACGGTAGCTGCGGCTCAGGGTGTCCTCGAAGTCCGAGAAGCCCAGGTCGCGAAATACCTGCTTGATGATCTGTGGCGCGCTGAGGTGCTGGAAGATCCGGCAGTCGCTGGTGCGGGTCAGCAGCCACAGCCATGGGCGCAGCGTGACGCGGTAGCTGGCGAATTGCCCCTGGTCCACCGACTGGCTGCAACGGGCAACGATGCCATGGAAATGCCGTGAGGTGCCGACGCTCTGCTGCACGCTCAGGCTCATGGGTTTGCCCAGCAGCTGGTTGAGGTCGATGGCCGGGTCGTCGCTGGTCAGCTGCAGTTCATAGTCGAACAGGCGGCCGAGTTCTTCGCTGCCACCCATCTCGGCAAGGATGAGCTTGTGCGGCCCCAGCGGGCTGTTGATCTGCGCCAGGCGCGTGAACTGCGTGAACAGCATGGTCGATCCTGTCAGTCGGCGGTGCCGAAGTCATAGTGCAAGTCGTTGCCGCGTCGGCTGATGCTGACGCTGGCCAGCGGCTTGCCTTCTAGCAGGCGGGTAAGGAACTCGCGGCTCATGTCCGGCAGCAGACCGTTGGTGAGGATGGCGTCGATCATGCGGCCACCGCTTTCGGTCTCGGTGCAGCGCGAAACGATCAAATTCAGAACGTCGTCGTCGTAGGCGAAGCCCACCTTGTGGGTGCCTGCCACGCGCTTGCGGATGCGCTCCAGCTGCAGGCGGGTGATGGCCTTGAGCATGTCGTCGCTGAGCGGGTAGTAGGGGATGGTTACCAGACGGCCGAGCAGCGCCGGCGGGAAAATCTCCAGCAGCGGTTTGCGCAAGGCGGTGGCCACCGTTTCCGGCTCCGGCAAGGCCCTCGGGTCTTTGCAGGTGTCGGCGATCAGTTCGGTGCCAGCGTTGGTGGTGAGCAGGATCAGCGTGTTGCGGAAGTCGATCTGGCGGCCTTCGCCGTCCTCCATCACGCCTTTGTCGAACACCTGGAAGAAGATCTCATGCACGTCCGGGTGGGCCTTTTCCACTTCGTCCAGCAATACCACGCTGTACGGACGACGGCGTACGGCCTCCGTCAGCACACCGCCTTCGCCATAGCCGACGTAGCCAGGCGGGGCGCCCTTGAGGGTCGAGACGGTGTGGGCTTCCTGGAACTCGCTCATGTTGATGGTGATCAGGTTCTGCTCACCACCGTACATGGCCTCGGCCAGCGCCAGCGCGGTCTCGGTCTTGCCAACGCCGGAGGTGCCAGCGAGCATGAACACACCGACCGGCTTGTTCGGGTTGTCCAGGCCTGCGCGCGAGGTCTGGATACGCTTGGCAATCATCTTCAGCGCGTGGTCCTGGCCGATGATGCGCTTGGCCAGGTGCGTATCGAGGTTGAGCACGGTCTCGATTTCGTTGCGCGCCATGCGGCCAACCGGGATGCCAGTCCAGTCGGCGACCACCGAGGCCACTGCCTGGTGATCCACGGTCGGCAGGATCAGCGGGTCTTCGCCTTGCAGAGCGCTCAGGCGCTGCTGCAGGTCGACGAGTTTTTCGCGCAGTTCATGGCCAGGCTGTACATCGACTTCATGGTCGACCACGCTAACCTGTTCGCGCAGATCGGCGCGGATGGCCAGCAGCTCGTCCACCAGGGCTCTTTCTTCGGCCCACCGGCTTTCCAGGGCGGCCAGGCGCTCGCGCTCTTCGGCCAGCAGGGTGTCGGCCTGGGCTTGGCGCTGCTCCGTCTTCACGCCGATCACGGCCTCGCGGGCGATGATCTGCAATTCGACTTCCAGCGCCTCGATGCGTCGACGGCTGTCGTCCACCTCAGCCGGCACCGCGTGCAGGCTGATGGCAACGCGGGCGCAGGCGGTGTCCAACAGGCTCACCGACTTGTCCGGTAGCTGGCGCGCCGGGATGTAGCGGTGCGACAGCTTCACGGCCGCTTCAAGCGCTTCGTCGAGGATTTGCACCTGATGGTGCTTTTCCATGGTCGAGGCCACGCCGCGCATCATCAGCAAGGCCTTCGCTTCACTCGGTTCGTCCACCTGCACCACCTGGAAGCGGCGGGTCAGCGCGGGGTCCTTCTCGATGTGCTTCTTGTATTCGGCCCAGGTGGTGGCCGCGACCGTGCGCAGGCTGCCACGGGCCAGGGCCGGCTTGAGCAGGTTGGCCGCATCGCCGGTGCCCGCCGCGCCCCCGGCGCCGACCAGGGTATGGGCTTCGTCGATGAACAGGATGATCGGCCTGGGCGAGGCCTGTACCTCCTCGATGACCTGGCGCAAGCGCTGCTCGAACTCGCCTTTCATGCTTGCGCCGGCCTGCAGCAGGCCGATGTCCAGGCTGCGCAGCTCGACGTCCTTGAGCGTCGGCGGCACGTCGCCGGCGACAATGCGCAGGGCGAATCCTTCGACCACGGCGGTTTTGCCGACACCCGCTTCGCCGGCAAGAATGGGGTTGTTCTGCCGGCGGCGCATGAGGATGTCGACCAGTTGGCGGATCTCCTCGTCGCGGCCGACGATGGGATCGAGCTTGCCGCTGCGGGCCTGTTCGGTAAGGTCGACGGTGAAACGCTTGAGCGCTTCCTGCTTGCCCAGCGCCGACGGTGGCATCGCGCCGCTGGCCTCGCCCGGAGCGGCGGCGCTGAAGCCGTCGCTGGCGGCCAGGTCGTTTTCCGGCGAGTCCCCCACGTATTCGTCGAACCGCTCGCTCAGTGCTTCGATCTTCATCTTGGCGAACTCGCTGGAAAGGCCTAGCAGCGCGTTGCGCAGGCTCGGGGTCTTGAGGATGCCGACCAGCAGGTAGCCGGTGCGTACCTGGCTTTCGCCAAACATCAGGCTGCCATACACCCAGCCGCGCTCGACCGCTTCTTCCACCTGCGAGGACAGGTCGGTGATCGAGGTAGAGCCTCGCGGCAAGCGGTCCAATGCGTCTGTCAGATCGCGAGCCAGGCGCGACGGTTCGACGTTGAACTGGCGGACGATACGATGCAAGTCGCTGTCCGGTAGTTGAAGCAACTGGTGCAGCCAGTGAGCCAGCTCGACGTAGGGGTTGCCCCGCAGCTTGCAGAATACCGTGGCGGCCTCGATGGCCTTGTAGGCGACGCTGTTGAGTTTGCCGAACAGTGCGGCGCGGCTGATTTCACCCATGGTTCTGGTTCCTTGTGAGTGGAGCGGCGGCCGGCTGGTCGGCGTAGTACCGGGCCAGCTTCAGGTCGCGTGCATCCTGCTGTGGGTGGCCGAGCCAGGTATCGAACCCCAGGCGCTGGCCGGCGTTGAGTTGCAGGGCGGGTACTTGCTCGCGCGCGAGGATCAGGTTGAGGTCCCAGTCCATTTCCTGGCCCAGGTACTCCGCGACCCACGCCGCCAGCTCGACGAAAGCCTGGCCGCCGGGCAGCAGGGCGTGATACTGGTCGAGACCGAGCGGGCCGAGACATAGCCGGAACTTGTGCTGGCGGTCCCAGACGTAACGGCCCAGGCAAAAATCCACCCCCAGGCGATTGGCGCGCACGCCCAGTTGGCTGCGCTCGGGCAGTTCGAGCCATTGGCCGACGTATTCTTCAAGCGTCACCGGGACGCCGAAGTAACCCGCCAGGATGCTGCACAAGCCATCGGGGTATCGGGTCTGGGCGGACAGATGGCCGGTCCAGTGCAGCTTGGCAGTATCGGCCAGGGCGCCCTGGCCCTGCAGCTCCGGCTGGCCACGCCCGCTCAGCGCGGCAAGGCGTGCAGCCCAGTAGTCATCGCCGGGGCGGTCATGGCTGACAGTCGGACGCGCTTCGGCCCAGGCCCGGTAGAACAGGCTCAGCAGGCGGTGGTGGAAGATATCCAGGAAGCGCTTGCTGGTCGGGTCGGCATGGTTGCGCTGACGCTCGCGCATGTATTCGGTCAGGTGCAGCGGCAGCGGGCCGTTGGGGCCGCCGAGGCCGAAGAAGAATTGCTCAAGGCGCGCCGGCTCGCCGTCGACGGCGCTGACTGATGCCAAGGTGGCCGGGGCGAATCCGCAGTCCAGCCGTTGACCCAGGCGCACGGGCTCGTCGGCCAGGCGCAGTGAATGGCCAAAGCGGGGAAGCTCGGGATATTCGGCCTCGAGGCGGCGCAGCGCCTGAAAGAAGTCGAACTCCCACGGCTCGGCCTGCATCGACTCCAATGTGCTCACAGAGTAGGCCTGCGACCGGGCTTGGCTTTCCAGCGCATGATCTCGCCCCGGTCGCTGCTGCGCAGCACGGTTTCGGTGAAGCTGTTGATCGACACGTAACGGGTCAGGAATCGCTCGAACACAGCCCCGAGCAGGAACACCCCGGTGCCTCGGAAGGCGTTCTCGTCGAAGGTCAGGGTGATCTCCAGGCCGCGGCCGAAGACGATCGGCCCCGGCATCGGCAGCCGTCGGGTGCAAGGTTTGCTGCTGACTTCGCGCAAGCCGTCGATCTGCAGTTGCAGGGCGTTGTCCTGGGGGTCGCCGTACAAGCGCAGCAGTTCGCGCAGCGCGGCGGCGCCCTGGCCTTGTTCGGCCAATGACAGGTAGTTCAGCGACAGCTGGCTGATCAGGCGCCAGGCGCGGTTATCGTGGGCATGGCTGGCCTTGGGCCGGCTCGGCCTGGCAAGGCAACGGACCGCCGTGACCGGGGCGCTGTCAGCCAGGCTGAAATCGCTGCGTGCGTCGCCGACATTCATGAACAACGGCAAGTCACGGTTACTGCACAGGGCGCTGACACCGAGCTGGCGCAGGTCGTGACGATACGGTGCCTGCTGGCCATCGACCAGGCTGACGAAGGTCTCGCTGCCCATGTAGCTGGAGCGGGTACCGTTGCGCCGCTGTTCGCTGGAGAGCACACGCTGTTCGCGGCGAACGATGTAGTAAGCCTGGTCACGGCCATAGCGTGATGGGTCGCGTACGGCGTAGAACGGAAGGAACTCCTGGTCCGGCCCGGTCCCGTGCCCCGTGACCCGCTGCAGCGAATGAATCTCGAAGTCGGCTGGCCGCGTCCGGTCGGCAATCACATGGTGTTCATGGACCCTTTCGCTCAGGTGGATGCGGTCGACCCGCCGCGGGAACAGGTTGATCGCCGGGGTGCAGAACGGCACGAACTGAGCGGCGCCGACGCTGCCTTCCAGGCCCTGGTCGATTCGGTCGAACAATATGAGTATTTCCAGTTCCTGCCCATGACAGCGTTTGACTGCGCGCTCCAGGCCGGCGAAGTCGACGAACAGGAAACGTTGCGGCAGCGCGAAATATTCCTGCAGGAGGCGGTAGCCCTGGAACGCCTGCGGGACCACGGGGAGGGCAGCCTCACAGTCGTCGAAACCGCAGGGCAGCAAGGCCTGCTCGACCGGGATGCGTTCGACCCAATCGGCCCCCGGCTGGCGCACGAACACGGCGCAGGCACTGCCCAGCAGTTGCTCGTACAGGCGGAACGGGGTTTCGTCGGCGCCATTGAGGTAGAGCGGCAGGTGGGTCAGCGGCAGGCTGGAGAACGGCACCTCGGCCCCACTGCGCAGGGTCAGGCGTAGACCGGCGCGGGCTTTCGGCTCGGTGGTGGCCAGACGCCCCAGCACGGCGCTGGGGTTGGCAAAGTACTCGGCGCGGGCGACTTGCACCGGCCACAGGGTGACGTCCTGAGTACTGCGAAACTCGCACGGCGTCTGCGAGTCAAGGCCGAGGTTGGCGCGCAGCACGCGGTTGCGTGGCAACAGGAAGCCGGCAGCCAGTGAGCCTTCGTCCGGGGAGGTCTGCAGTTGCACCACGGTCATCGATGGAGTCGGCGCCAGGTAGTGTGGGTAGGCGATCTCGAGCAAATTGTGGGTAAACGTCGGATATTCGGCATCGAGCTTCAACTGGACCCGCGCAGTGAGGTAGGCGAAGCCTTCGAGCAGGCGCTCGACATAAGGGTCGGCACATTCGATCCCGGTCAGCGTCAGGCGCCCGGCGATCTTCGGGTATTCCTTGGCAAACTCGGCGGCACCCTCGCGGATGTGCTGCAGTTCCTGGTTGTACAACGCCAGCAGGCGCGGATTCATGCTCGCCTCCTGCGCTCGGCGGGGACAACGCGAACATGGCCGGATTCGAGGTCCACGTCGGTGTAGAGCAACAGCGGCAAGGCGGCGGGCTGGGCCCACAGGTCGCCTTCGATCTCGAAGCTCAGGGCATTGGCGTTCATTTCGGCAGGGGCTGCCTGGGCGCGTACCTTCAAGGTATGGGCGAGAATCCTCGGCTCATAGGTGACGATGGCCTGGTGGATGATGCGCTCCAGCGCGCCAAGGTCGATATTCGAAGCGCTGTTGCCTGCCAGGGCAGGGAGGCCGTAGTTGATCACCGAGGCGCCAGCGAGCGTGTCGAGCGTGGTGCTGGCATCCAGCAGCGAGGTGGTATTGAGCAGCCACGCCAGGTCGCGCAGCACCGACGACTTGAGCTGTTGCAGAGTGAGCACGCGCTTGTCGGGGGCTTCCTGCGGATTGCCCGGGTCGTCGTCTGTCAGGCGGTCCAGCAGCGAGGGCTGCAGGCGGTCGCGGGCGGCAATCTCGGCTACCACGTCGGGAGTTCTCTCAGGGTTGTGGGCGAAACAGCGTCGTCAGGCTCGAGGTCATCCGCTGCCCCTCTCGTCGAAGGGTAGCGATGGGGGCGGCGGGCAGCCCAGAGCAGGCAACGACCAGGTCAGATCTTGACGTTGGAGCGGATGTTCCAGCCGTACTTGATCGGGCCGCCTTCCTTGGTGCCGTCAGCCTTCTGCGGCTGGTAGTCGACAGTGACCTTGCCGAAATTCAACGTCACGTTCTCGGTCAGGCGGTCATCGGTGCCCGAACCGCCGGTGCTCAGCGAGCTGATGATCACCTCTTCGAGGTTGATGATCAGGTACTCGACCTGGCTCTCGCCGCCTGCTTTGCGAACAGTGAGCTTTACCTTGTCGATGTGCTTGCCGCTGGAACAGTGGGCCATCAGGTTCGGGCTGGACTTGTCGATGTACTTGGTGATCGACAGGTCCTGAATGTTGACCTTGCCGGAGCCGCCGCCACTGCCCATGTGCATGTTGCCGGACTGGGACATGCCCCAGCTCCAGTTGAGTACGTCGATTTCTTCCTTGTGAGCCTTGTCGTTGGACTCGCCCTTGATGTCGCCGATCTTGATGAAAATGTCTACAGCCATGATGTCCTCGGAATGACGCTTCGGTCAGCGGTTGAAGGAGAGGGGTGGGGCTCCCCCGGCGTGGGCAGGCTCACGCAGAGGAGACCCCGGGGTCAGTCAAGCCCCTTTGGCCGAAGGCAGCTTCGATACCAGGCGCAGCGACACGGTCAGCCCTTCGAGCTGGTAGTGCGGGCGCAGGTAGAAGCGCGAGTTGTAGTAACCCGGGTTGCCCTCGACGTCCTCGACCACCACTTCCGCGGCCGCCAGCGGGTGCTGGGCCTTGGTGGTCTCGGTGGAATGCGCCGGGTCGCCGTCGACGTAGTTGAGGATCCAGTCCTGCAGCCAGCGCTGCATCTCGTCCTTTTCCTTGAACGAGCCGATCTTGTCGCGAACGATGCACTTCAGGTAATGGGCGAAGCGGCAGGTGGCGAACAGGTACGGCAGGCGCGCAGCCAGATTGGCGTTGGCGGTGGCGTCCGGATCGTCGTATTCAGCCGGCTTCTGCAGCGACTGGGCGCCGATGAACGCGGCGAAATCGGTGTTCTTCTTGTGCAGCAGTGGCATGAAGCCGTTCTTCGCCAACTCCGCTTCGCGGCGGTCTGAAATGGCGATCTCGGTCGGGCACTTCATGTCAACGCCACCGTCATCGGTGGGGAAGGTGTGCGCCGGCAGGCCTTGCACCTCACCGCCCGACTCCACGCCGCGAATCCGCGAGCACCAGCCGTAGTACTTGAACGAGCGGTTGATGTTCACGGCCATGGCGTAGGCGGCGTTGGCCCAGGTGTACTTGCTGCTGTCGGCGCCGTCGGTGTCCTCTTCGAAGGCGAACGCCTCCACCGGGTCGGTCTTGGCGCCATACGGCAGGCGCGCCAGGAAGCGCGGCATGGTCAGGCCGATGTAGCGGGAGTCTTCCGACTCACGCAGCGAGCGCCAACCGGCGTACTCCGGGGTAGTGAAGATCTTGGTGAGGTCGCGCGGATTGGACAGCTCCTGCCACGAACCCATGCCCATCACCGTTGGCGATGCGGCCGAGATGAACGGCGCGTGCATGGATGCGCAGACTTTGGACATCTCGCCGAGCAACTCGACATCGGGCGGCGACTGGTCGAAGTAGTAGTCGCCCACCAGGCAGCCGTAAGGCTCGCCGCCGAACTGGCCGTATTCTTCTTCGTAGAGCTTCTTGAACACCGGGCTCTGGTCCCAGGCGGTGCCCTTGAATTTCTTCAGGGTCTTGTGCAGGTCGGTCTTCGAGACGTTGAGCACGCGAATCTTCAGCTGCTCGTCGCTCTCGGTGTTGTTGACCAGGTAGTGCAGGCCACGCCAGGCGCTTTCCAGCTGCTGGAAATCATCGTGGTGGATGATCTGGTTGACCTGTGCGGCGAGCTTCTGGTCGATGGCGGCGATGATCTGCTCGATCGAACCGATGGCGTCGTCGGACACCAGGCTGGTCTGCGCCAGGGCTTGCTCGGCCAGGGTGCGCACGGCGGTCTCGACGGCTTCCTTGGCACGCTCGGTCTTGGGCTTGAATTCCTGCAGCAGCAGGCTGGCGAACTCGCTTGGGTCCTGGGTGGCCGCTGGCTGGGCCTGGGTTTTGCGCAATGGGTCGTTCATGGGCTGTCTCCTCAGGCGCTCGGCTCGGAATCGGCGGGTTTCGGGGCGCTGGCCAGGGCCTGCAGCAGGGCCGGGTCCTTGATGGCCTTGAGGATGATCTCCTCGGCACCGGTCTTGCCGTCCATGTAGGTCAGCAGGTTGGCCAGCTGGGTACGGGCCTCGAGCAGCTGGTTCAGCGCGTCGACCTTGCGCGCCACGGCGGCAGGGCTGAAGTCGTCCATGCTCTCGAAGGTGATGTCCAGGCTCAGGTTGCCTTCACCGGTCAGCTCGTTCGGCACGTTGAATGCCACCCGTGGCTTCATGGCTTTGAGCCGCGAGTCGAAGTTGTCGACATCGACCTCCAGGAACTTGCGGTCGGCCACCGCCGGTAGCGGCTCGGCGGGTTTGCCGGCCAGGTCCGAAAGCACGCCCATGACGAAGGGCAGCTGGACCTTTTTCTCGGCGCCGTAGAGTTCTACGTCGTACTCGATCTGGACCCGCGGTGCACGGTTGCGCGCGATGAATTTCTGGGAGCTGTCTTTCGCCACGTTGTTCCTCCTGCTCGCCGGTGCGGCGGCTCTGTTCGTTGCGGGCGTCGGTGTTTATGCGGCCGCGAAGGCGTCAGTCGCTTTCGGGGCCGCGCAGGTTCTCGAATTGCGACATGCCATCGGGGATCAGGTCGCGGACGATGGTCGCGAAATCGGCGTTGACCAGGTTCTTCGCCCGGCGCAGCAGCACCGGCAGCGGGCTGGACGGTTCGTGGCGGGCGTAGTACTGCAGCAGACGATCCAGGCTTTGCAGCACGTCGTCGCGGCTGTTCACTTCGCCTGGCCGAGCGGCTGGGCGCGGCGCGGCAGCGTGAGCGGACGGCTGGTCGTCGTTGGCGCTGCTGGTGAGTGCGTCGTCCAGGCTGCTGACGGGCGCTGCCCCTTCCGGGCTGTAGTCCTTGAGCACCTGCTGCACCTGGCGCAAAGGCTGGCGCAAAGCCGACAGGTCGACGCCACTGGCCGAGCCAACCAGGTCGTTGACTTGGCTCTCGATAGTGTCCAGGGCTTCGCGGGCCATCTGCAGGGCCTGCTGGCATTCGTGCAATTGCTCGGGCTCGGCATCGCGCAGGGCGGCGGCCAGTTCTTCCGCGCTCAGTTGCTCGCTGGCGAAGTGCTGGACGCTCGCAGCATGCAGGGCCGCGCGCAGGGTAACCGGGCCAAAGGCGCGCGAGCGCACCAGCACAGCGTCGCGCAGCAGGGCGATATTGGTGTCGCAGGTCAGGCCGGCCAGGGCATTGACCCGCACGGTGGGGTCATTGTCGTCAGCGGCGTCCAGTTGCGGATGCAGGTACAGCCAGTATTCGCCCAGCAGCCCGCGGATCAGCTCAAGGCCCGCGGCCAGGCCCGGCAGGCCATGCAGCGCGAGGTTGGACTGCACCAGGAAGTGGGTGATGCGCAGGTCTTTGCTGCGCTGAAGCAGGGCAGTGCAGGCCTGTTCGAGGGCGCGCCACTGCGGCGGTTCGGCAGGCTGTACTGCGTCACCCATCACGCGCTCGGGGCGGCCTTGGGCATCGCGTTCAAGTTGCAGGAATTGGGCATCGTATTCAAGGTCGTCGCCGCACGGGAAATCAGCGGAAATAGGGGCGAGCAGCAGCGGCGAGTTCACCAGGTTTCGATCTCCATATCAGCCCTTGGTGAGGGCTTGAGGCGCCTTCGTTCAAACGGTGAACAGGCGCACGAACTTTTCGAAAAATGCTAACTTGATATCACAGTGATATCATATTGGCATTCCGAAGCTGCGCATTTATGGTTTATTTCCCAACTGATGTCAAGGTAAGCTACGCGCCGAAAGTGTCACTTTGAACCAATTCACGCAGCTGCTGTCCATCTCGCTCGCGTGCGATCAAAGTGCCTTGAATGGGCGCCAGTCTTGAGCGGAAGCATCCGTCATGACTTCCCCTAAGCCATTGAATTATGGCGCTTTAAACGCAGCCGCGGAGCGGTTGCTCCGATCCACCCGTTTGGGTGGAGCTTAGGTTTCGCATATATGCATGGAGGCATAATGGCACTTCGCCTGACCATCACTAGTTACCACAAGATTACACCTGGGCAACGTCCGGAGATGGTGCTGGAGACGGGTGCCATTACAGTAGGCCGCGCGGCCGACAATGATTGGGTTATTCCAGATCCTGAGAAGCTGGTGTCCTCCAGGCATTGTGTTATCCAATTCAAAGATGGCCGCTACTACCTCACCGATAACAGTACTAACGGTGTAGAGCTAGTTCACGCCGGTATACGCATGCGGCGCGGCAACAGCGAGCCGTTGGCGGATGGCGAAGTTATCCGCATCGGCGAATACGAGATTCAGGCGCGCCTGGACAGCGCAATCGCCATACCGTTGGCGGGACAGCCGGAGGTCCACAGTTTCGATGCGCTGATGGCCCATCAGCTCGGTGCTTCACATGCGCCGATCACTGGGGCTCCGGCGGCATTCCTGCAAGGCGCATCGAGCCACGATACCTTGCCTGACCTCTTCGATTTCCTCGGCTCCTCGAGTGTTCCCCTCGCCAGCCAGTCGGACCACGTCCCGGCCCAGCAGCATGATTTTCGCCCCCCAGCGGCGCTAGCGCAGGTGCCCGCGCCGGACCATGCCCCCGCCGCACCGGGGCTCATCCCTGAAGGTTGGGATCTGCTCGGCGATGTATCGGCGCAGGCCCTGCCTGCCCCGAGCGCTGCAGTGCAGCCCCAGGTGCCCCCTCCCGCAGTTGTGCAAGCGGCCCCCGCAGCTTCAGCCGCTACGGAGCCGGGGCCTGCCGACGCCCATTTGCTACAGGCCTTCCTGCGCGGCGCGGGTATCGCGCATCTGCGTATCGACGCCACGAATGCGCAGCAACAGATGGAGGCCCTCGGCCGCAGCTACCGGCTGATGGTCGAAGGCCTGACCGACGTGATGCGTGCGCGCAGCAGCCTGAAGGGCGAATTCCGCATGCAGCAGACCACCATCGCCCCAGTGCAGAACAATCCGCTCAAGTTCGCCCCCAATGCCGATGAGGCGCTGTTGTTGCTGCTGCGCGATCGCAATCCCGCGTTCATGGCGCCCGACCAGGCCGTGCAGGACAGCTTCGACGACCTGCGCGCTCATCAGCTGGCAGTGATGGCTGGCGTGCAAGCGGCCATCAAGCACCTGCTGGCGCGCTTTGAGCCGGGGCACCTGGAACAGCGCCTTGCGCCGCCCTCCGGGCTTGGCAAGTTGTTCGGGGGTTCGCGGCAGGCGCATTGCTGGCAGCAGTTCACTGAGCTCTATCGGCAGATTTCCCAGGAAGCCGAAGATGACTTCCAGGATTTGTTCGGTCGTGAATTCAGCCGTGCCTACGAGGCTCACTGCAGCCGATTGCAACGTTCCTGAGGGAACACAGGAAGACCACAAGTACGTCATGAGGACGAGGATGAACGCAACACGACTGATCGCCGCGCTGGCCGTGGCACTGCTCAGTGCCTGCAGCAAGGATATGGCGGAGCAGCCTGCGGCAAGCGCCGAACCTTCCGGCGTCAGCCTGTATTTCAGCGCCGCGCAGGGCCTCAACCCGGGTGCCAGCGGCACGCCAGCGCCTGTACGGGTTCGTCTCTACGAGTTGAAGAACAGCGCGGCATTTGCTCGTGCCGACTATTTCGCCCTTACCGAACGGGCCCAGGCCACCTTGGGTGCCGACCTGATCGATCAGGACGAAGTGCTCCTGCAGCCCGGCGCCCAACTGCATCTCCAGCGCCCACTCGATCCGGCCACGCGCCAGGTCGGCATGGTGGTCGGTTATCGCGATATCGATCAGGCCCAGTGGCGCAACGTGCTGCCAGTGCCGCCCCGCAACTATCAGATCAGCCTCGATGTGCGTGCCGTGCGCAGCGCAGTGGCCACCACACAACCTGAGCCTGGCCTCTAGGCCATCGGAGCACCTATGTCCTGGAACAATCGCGTCGTCTGGTCGGAAGGCATGTTCATCACGACTCAGCACTTCCAGCAGCACGACCGCTATCTGGAAAATTTCGTCGACGCCCGCAGCCGTCCATTGAGTGCCGCTGCCTGGGGCTTCTCGGAGCTGCAGATCGATCAGGGCCAACTTGCCCAAGGCAAAGTGGCGATACTCAGCGCCCGCGGCCTGCTGCCCGACGGTACGCCATTCGACATCCCGCGCGACGACCTGCCGCCTGCTCTGCTGGAGATTCCCGACGACTTGCGCGACGGGGTGATCCATCTCGGCCTGCCGCTGAAGCGTGCGGGTGCCCGTGACACTGTCGATCGCAGCGAAGCCGCCGAAGGCATTCGTTACATCAGCCACATCAGTGAAGTGCGGGACGACAACGCGCCTTTCGAAAACCGTGCTTCGTTGGCGCTCGGCAGCCGCGCCCTGCGTCTGCTGCGCAGTGAGGATGGCCTGAGCGATTACGCCGCGGTGGGGGTGCTGAGCATTCGCGAGAAGCGCGCCGACCGCGCCCTGGTGCTGGACGACAGCTACATTGCGCCGGTGCTCGACGTTGCTGCCAGCCCGCGCCTGTCGAGCTTCTGTGGCGAGCTTCTTGGCCTGCTCCATCAGCGTGGCGAAGCGTTGGCGGGGCGGGTGGTGGCCTCTGCCAATGGCGGAGCTTCGGAGATTTCCGACTTCATGCTGCTGCAACTGGTCAACCGCGCGCAGCCATTGGTCGAACACTTCAACCAGGTCAGCCCTCTGCACCCAGAGCGGTTCTACACAGAGCTGGTGGCACTGGCCGGTGAGTTTGCCACGTTCACTCGTGATGACCGGCGCCCACAAAGCTTCCCCGTGTATCAGCACGACGACTTGGCCGCGACATTCGCCCCGGTCATGGCAGCGCTGCGCGATGCCTTGTCGACGCTGATAGACAGCAAAGCAGTCGCGATTCCCCTTGCCGAGAAAGCCTACGGCATTCACGTGGGCATGCTCGCCGACCGCAGCTTGCTGGACAGCGCCAGCTTTGTCCTGGTCGTGCGCGCCGACGTGCCCGGCGAGACACTGCGCAGCCGTTTTGGCCAGCAGAGCAAGATCGGCTCGGTGGAGCACATCCGTGACCTGGTCAACCTGCAGTTGCCAGGCATAGGCCTGCTGCCGCTGCCGGTCGCCCCTCGGCAGATCCCGTTCCATGCCGGCAGTACCTACTTCGAGCTGGACCGGGGCAGCGAGCACTGGAAGCAGTTGCAGCATTCGGGTGGATTTGCGTTTTACGTGGCTGGCGAATTCCCCGGCCTGAGCCTGGCCTTCTGGGCCATTCGAGGATAAGCCGATGCACTCGGACGACCCGCAGGCATTTGACCGCACCCAGTTCATGCCGCGCCCCGGCGGCCGCGGACCGCAACCGGCTGCGCCCAGTCAGGCACAGGCTGTGCCGTCTCCCTTGGGCTTGCCTGCCGAGCCCTTGGCACCCGGTCAAGCCGAGGGCCTGAACCCTCTTGAGCAGGCGGCAGGCCCGTTGCTGGCATTGCTGACGCGCCTGCGCAACACCATCGCCCATCCGGCGCCGGCCAGCCTGCGGGCGCAGCTGTTGGCTTACCTGCGCCAGTTCGAAGAGCGTGCAGAGGCGGCTGGAGTGGCGCGCAACGAGGTGCTGCTGGCCCGTTACAGCTTGTGCACCGCGCTGGACGAGGCCGTGCTCAGCACTCCTTGGGGCAGTGCCAGCGACTGGGGCAAGCAGAGCCTGCTGATCACCGAGCACAACGAAGCCTGGGGTGGCGAAAAGGTGTTCCAACTGCTGGAACATTGCCTGCAGAGCCCGCGCGAACGCCTGCACCTGCTGGAGCTGTTGTACCTGTGCACCAGCCTCGGTTTCGAAGGCCGCTACCGCGTGATGAGCGGCGGCCGCACTCAGCTCGATGCCTTGCGCGAGCGCACCGCCGCAGCCATCCGCAGCGTCCGTGGCGAGATTGACCGCGAATTGTCCGCGCACTGGCGCGGCGTAGCCATGGCCCGTGACCGCCTGGCGCAATTCGTGCCCCCATGGGTTGGCCTGGCCGTTGCACTGGCGTTGTTGCTGCTGGTGCTTCTAGGCCTGCGCCTGAAACTGGCAAGCGATGCCGAGCCAGTCTTCAGTGGCATCCACGCCCTGGGGGAAATCCCGGTTCAGGCCATGGACCGTCCTGTGGTGCAGCCCAAGCCTGTCGAGCGTCCGCGCCTGGCCGGGTTGCTCGCGGAGGACATCAAGGCGGGCCGTGTTGCCGTGGAAGACGCGGTTGACCGCTCGGTGGTGACCATCCGCGGTGACGAGCTTTTCGCCTCGGCCAGTGCCAGCGTCAAGAGCGACTTCGAGCCGCTGATGCTGCGCATCGCCGAAGCCGTGGCCAAGGTCAAGGGGAGCGTCAAGGTCACTGGCCACAGTGACAACCAGCGCATCGCCACACTGCGCTTTCCATCCAACTGGGCATTGTCCCAGGCGCGTGCCGAGCAAGTGAAGGACATCCTGGCCGCCCGCACCGGCCAGCCCGGCCGCTTTACCGCGCAAGGCCTGAGCGACACCGAACCGCTGGCGTCCAATGCGAGCGCTCAAGGCCGGGCGAAAAACCGCCGGGTTGAAATCACCGTACTTGCAGAGGGCGTCGAGTGAAGGCGTTTTTCAATTTTGTCATTCGCTGGGTGATCCCGGTGCTGGGCCTCGTCGCGCTGAGCCTGATCATCTGGTTTGTCGGCCCGCTACTGGACGTGCTGGTGCCAGCCGCTCCACGGGTGGTGCTGATCGTTGTGTTGCTCGCGGGGTGGGTCGGTTACCGCGTCTGGCGCATCGGGCAGGCCCGTCGCCAGGCAGCGAAGGTCATGCAAAGCCTCGCCGCCGAGGCTGCGCCCGATCCTGCCAGCGTGGCCACCGCGCAAGAGCTGGCAACCCTGCGCCAGCGCATGGACGAAGCCCTGGAGCTGCTGAAGAAGGCACGCCTGGGTGGGGACGAGCGGCGCAACCTGTATGAGCTGCCGTGGTATGTGATCATCGGCCCGCCAGGCTCGGGCAAGACCACCGCGCTGGTGAACTCCGGCCTGCATTTTCCGCTGGCAGCGCAGCTGGGCGAGGGCGCCATCCGCGGGGTCGGAGGTACGCGCAACTGCGACTGGTGGTTCACCGACCAGGCCGTGCTGCTCGACACCGCAGGCCGCTACACTACCCAAGACAGCCACGCCCAGGTAGACAAGGCGGCCTGGCTGGGCTTCCTGGACCTGCTCAAGAGCCAGCGCTCGCGCCGCCCGATCGATGGTGCGTTCATTGCCATCAGCCTGTCCGACCTGCTTCTGGGTACCGACGCCGAGCGGGCGGCGCACGCCGCGGCCATCCGTACCCGCATTCAGGAACTGTACAGCCAGCTCGGCGTGCGCTTCCCAGTCTACCTGATGCTGACCAAGCTCGACCTCGTTCCGGGTTTCATGGAGTTCTTCGACAACCTCGGCAAGGAAGAGCGCGCGCAAGTCTGGGGCATGACCTTTGCCCTGGACGATGGGCGGCAAGGCGACGACCCGCTGGCGCAGTTTGTCCCTGAGTTCGGACTGCTTGAACAGCGCCTCAACCAGCGCCTGGTTGAACGGATGCAGCAGGAGCGCGACCCGGCGCGACGCGACCTGGTGTATGGCTTCGTGCAGCAGTTCGCTGCCTTGCGTGGCAATCTCAAGGTCTTTCTCGACGGCGTCTTCAAACCCAACGCCTTCGAGGAGCGCGCTCTGTTGCGTGGCGTCTACTTCACCAGTGGTACCCAGGAAGGCAGCCCCATCGACCGCCTGATCGGCAGCATGGCCCAGAGCATGGGCCTGGACCGCGCGCACTTGGCGCGACAGAGTGGCACTGGCCGCAGTTACTTCATCGAGAAGCTGTTCAGCGGCGTGGCCTTCGCCGAGCGTGGACTGGTGGGCAGCAACCCCAAGGTGGAGCAGCGGCGCAGATGGATCGCCCGCGGTGCCCTGGCCTTCAGCGTGGCGCTGGTCGTGGTGGCCGGCACGTTGTGGACGCTGAGCTATCGCGCCAACCAGCAGTACATCGCCACGGTCGACAGCCGCCTCAAGCCCGTCGGCAAGAGCCTGCAGGACCTGAGCCCCGCCCAGCGCGACGTCGTGGAGGTGCTGCCGCTGCTCAATGGCGTGCGTGGCCTGACGGACGACCCGCCTGCGTGGGCCGAGGGCCTGGGCCTTTACCAGGGCGATATGCTCGAAGGCGAGTCGCAGAGCGTCTACCGCAAGCTGCTGATCGCCATCTTCGCTCCGCGCCTGGTCACCCGGATCGAGGAGCAACTCTATGCCGGCGGGCCGTCCGACTATTTGTACGAAGGCCTCAAGGCCTACCTGATGCTGGCCGACGGCGAGCACTACGACGCCGACTTCATCAAGGCCTGGATCACCCTCGACTGGGAGCGCAGCCTGCCTCGCGACCTGGCCCCGGACCTGCGCGAGGCGCTTGAACAACATCTGCTGGCACTGTTCGACAAGCGCCCGCCCAATGCCCGTCTTGACCAGCGCCTGATCGACGATACCCGCCGTCAGTTGCGGCAGCTGCCGGTGGCCCAGCGTGTGTACGACCGGGTCAAGCGCCAGAAATTGCCGGTCGGGGTGAGCGATTTTCGTGTGAGCGACGCCGCTGGCCGTGACGCCGCGCTGGTAATGCGCTTCAAGAATGGCAGGCCGCTGAGCGAGCCACTGCCAGGTCTCTTCACCGTCGAGGGCTACCGCAAGGCGTTCCTTGCCGCGAGCCTGGCGCAAAGCACCACCCTGGCCGAAGAACGCTGGGTACTGGACCGCGAGCCGGGCGAGGCGGGCGATGCCAAGCGCCTGGCCGACGACGTGCTGCAGCTGTATTACCAGGACTACATCCGTCACTGGGATGCGCTGCTGGCCGACCTGGACTTCGTGCCGATCACCAGCGTCGGTCAGGCCGCCGATGTGCTGCGTGTGCTGTCCGGGCCGACGTCGCCGATGAAGAAGCTGCTGCAGGCTGTCGCCCACGAGACCAACCTGTCGCAACCGAGCGTGCTCGACAAGGCCAAGGACAAGGCCGAGCAGGCGGGCGTCGACCAACTGCGCCAGCGCCTCGGTGGGCTGCTCGGCGATGCGCCGCAGGCTGGCGACAACCCCGCTGCGCGCAGCGTAGACCCGGTGACTGCGCGCTTCGCCGAGCTTGCCACGCTGGTCGACACGGGCGACGGCGCACCCGCGGCCATCGACGGACTGCTCTCCGATCTCAACGCGCTCTACGCGCAAGTCAGCGCCATGGTCGGGGCGAGCGGTGAGGCCCTGCTCGGCGAGGCCAAGAACCAGGCCCAGGCCGCGGCGCAACGTGTCGCCCTGAACGCGGCCCGCCAGCCGCCAGTCGTGCAGAACCTGGTCAGTTCGGTGCTCGGCTCGACCCACAACATCGTCATGGGCGGTGTACGCAACCAGCTCAACGCCGCCTGGGCCAGCGAAGTCGTCAATGTCTACCGCCAGTCGCTCAGCGGGCGTTACCCGCTGGTGGCCGGCAGTTCGCGCGATGCCACCCTGGAAGACTTCGGCCAGTTCTTCGGTGTGGGCGGGGTGATGGACAACTACTTCCGCAAGTACCTGCAGCCATACGTCAACACCTCCAGCTCGCCCTGGAGCTGGCAGCCGGGCGCAGCACAGAAATTGGGCATCAACAGCAATGTGCTGTACACGTTCCAACGTGCGGCGAGCATCCGCGATGCGTTCTTCCGCAGCACCCGCGGCCTTCAGCCAGGGGTGCGATTCGAGCTCAAGCCGGTGGCGATGGATGCGGCCATCACCCAATTCCTGCTCGACCTGGACGGCCAGCAAGTCAGCTACGACCACGGGCCGAGCCGCCCGGTGGCGCTGCAATGGCCCAACCCCAACAGCATTGGCGTGGTCCGGCTGTCGATCTCGCCGCCTGCGGCAAGTGGGCGGTCGGGGCTGACGGTGGAAGGGCCCTGGGCGTGGTTCCGCCTGCTCGACCAGTCCGATCTGGTGGCTGGCAGCTCGCCTGAGCGCTTCAGCCTGCGCCTGCGCGTGGAGGGTACCAGCGTGTCCTACGAGCTGCGCGCCAGCAGCGCCTTCAACCCCTTCCGCAGCCGAGTGGTCAGCGGTTTCAGCCTGCCGGAGCATCTGTGAACGACGTGGGTTTCTACGGAAAACTGGCCTGCCGCGGCGACTTTGTCAGCCGCGGGTTGCCACAGACCTTCATCAAGCCCTGGGACCAGTGGCTGGCCGCCGGCATGCAGGCCAGTCAGCACGACCTTGGTGAACAATGGCTCCAAGCCTATCTGGTCAGCCCCTTGTGGCGCTTTGCACTGGCCGCGGGGGTTTGTGGGCCGGATGCGGTCGTCGGGGTGCTGATGCCGAGTATCGACCGGGTCGGGCGTTATTTTCCGCTGACCGTGGCGCAGGTGCTGGAGCCGGGCCAGCCATTGACCACGATGGTCGCGGATGGTGATCAGTGGTTCGAGGCAGCCGAGGCAGCGTTGCTGGCGACGCTCGAGCCGGGAGCCGCCTTCGAGGTCTTCGAAACCGCTTTGCAGCCTTTTCGAGACACATTTGCGCTCCCACGGAAAGTGCGCACCAGCGTGGGAGGCCTGCAGCGGCTGGATGCGACCACACCGGAAGGGCGGGGGATGGCCTTGGCCGAATGTGCCTGTGAAGGCATGAGCCTGTGGTGGGGGCGCGGCTCCGAGCGCATCCCGGCGGGGCTGATGCGCTGTGCCGGCTTGCCGCGCAGCGCCGATTTCGCCGCGTACCTGCTGGGCAGCGAGGTAGTTCCCGGATGACCACCCTGCATTACACAGCGGCCAGCTACAGCCATGTCGGCATGGTGCGCAAGATCAACGAAGACGCCTGCCTCGAGCTGACCCGGGACGGCCTGTGGGCGGTGGCCGATGGGATGGGCGGCCACGCGGCTGGCGACTACGTCAGCAGCCTGGCGGTCGACAGCCTGCGCCAGTTGCCGGTGATTCACAGCCTGGATGATCTGGCCCAGGGCGTGCGCGAAACCCTGGCGCGGGTCAATGGCTGCGTACGCGAGGAAACCGCACGCCGTGGCCTGGCGATGATGGGCAGCACCGTGGTGGTGCTGGTCGCACGCGGCAACCAGGCGGTCGGGCTGTGGGCGGGCGACAGCCGCCTGTACCGCCTGCGCGATGGCCGTATGCAGCGCCTGTCCCATGACCACAGCTACGTCCAGGAACTGCAGGACAGCGGCCTGCTCAACGAAGCCGAGGCCCGCGTGCACCCCCGCGGCAACATCGTCACCCGCGCCATTGGCGTCCAGGATCGGCTCGAGCTGCAGGCCGTGGCCTTGCAGGTGCAGCCGGGCGACAGCTACCTGTTGTGCAGCGATGGCCTGAACAAGACTGCCGAAGACCACGAGATCGCCGATGTGCTCGGCCATGCCGACCCCTATGAGGTGGTTCGCAGCCTGGTGCACCTGGGACTGACCCGTGGCGCCCCCGACAACATCACCGCCGTGGTGGTAAAGGCGAAATGATGAGCATCCTGAACATGCAGATCCCCGGCTTCGACATCGACAGCGAGCTTGGCCAAGGCGCCATGGCCAGCGTCTACCTGGCCACCCAGCGCTCGCTGCAACGCAAGGTGGCTTTGAAGATCATGGCCGCGAGCCTGGCTGCCGACGCCACCTTCTGCGAGCGCTTCCTGCGCGAAGGCCGCACCCTGGCGCGGCTGTCGCACCCGCATATCGCCACCATCCACGACATCGGCAATGTCGGCGAGTTGTACTACATGGCCATGGAGTACCTGCCAAGCGGCACGCTCAAGGAGCGCATCGCCGCTGGCCTGACGCCTGCACAGGCACTGCTGTATATACGGCAGATCGCCCAGGCGCTGGGTTATGCCCATGCCCAGGGGCTGGTGCACCGTGACGTGAAACCGGCCAACATCCTGTTCCGCATCGATGGCACTGTGGTGCTGTCGGACTTCGGTATCGCCAAGTCGCTGGATGACCGCACCCAGTTCACCCAGGCCGGTTTCGCGGTCGGCACGCCGAGCTACATGAGCCCCGAGCAGGCGCGCGGCATGGACATCGATGGCCGTGCCGACCTGTATGCGCTGGGTGTGGTGCTCTACGAACTCCTGGTCGGGGAGTTGCCGTTCCGTGGCACCGATGCGCTGTCCACGGCGCTGGCGCACCTCACCGAGCCACTGCCGGAGCTGCCCATCGAGCACGGCGTCTATCAGGACATCCTGCGTGGGTTGCTGGCCAAGGAACCCGATGCGCGCTTCGCCGATGCCGGCGCCTTGCTCGCCGCGCTCGACCGCCTGGTTGATCCGGCGCCAGCCGCCGAGCCAGACAGCACGGTGATTCGCCCGCTGCCGCTGGCCGTTGCGCAGCCTCAGGCCGCGCTCGAGCCGGGCAGGCGCGCAGAGCCGGCAGCAGCCCCGCAGCGTGCCTCGAACAAGCCGGGCAAGGCCCTGCTGGCCTTGGCCGTCGCTGCGGCCCTGGGCCTTGGCGGCACGTGCTTCTGGTTGCTTGCCGGTGATGACTCTCCGGCACCCGAAACGCGGGTGACCCTGGCACCGGCCCAGGCCATACCTGCGGCGCCAATCGCTGCAGCCACGGAAGATGGCCGCCCACTGCTGATGCCCGGCAAGAAGACCCTGTTCCAGCGCGTGCTGAGCAAGCCCGATGCACAACTGTCGGCCCAGCCCGGCGATGGCAAGGGCGAACGCCTGCCGGCGTTTTCCGTGCTCTACGTCTACCAGCGCAAGGAGGTTGATGGTCATGCCTGGCTGGAGGTCGGTGCCTCCAGCGACGGCCAGCGCGATGGCTGGCTGGCCGCCGACCAGACCAGCGACTGGAAGCAGAGCCTGGTGCTCAAATTCACCGAACGCTCCGGCCGCTCGCCGGTGATGTTCATGCGCCAGGCCGATGACCTGCAGCACCTGCTCGACGACAGCGGCAAGGCGCGCGAAACGCTGCAGCTGGCCCAGCGCAGCCCCGGTCAGGTTCCTCAGGTAACGGCCCTGGAACCTGCCGCCAGCGCGGTGCCGCAGAACCAGTTCTACCTGATGCCGATCTTCGACTACCGCGAAAGCTTCGACGCCGATGGCCAGCCCGTGCAGTTGCTCAACATCGCCTCCATCGACCCCGGCAGCAGCGTGAGCAACACTGAGATCCAGGCCGCAGGCCTGGCGGTGGCCGGCGACAACAGCTTCCGCACTGGTATCGTGCTGGTGGTGGACACGTCGGTGTCGATGCAACCCTACATCGACCGGGTGCGCCAGGTGGTCAGCGAGCTGCAGCAGCAGTTGGCGGCACGCGGCGAGCTGGACAGCGTCAGCTTTGGCCTGGTGGGCTTTCGCAACAGCGTCAGGCGCACGCCGGGCCTGGACTACCTGAGCAAGACACTGGTCAGCCTGGAGGAGGGCCGGGACCCGGCGCGCTTCCTCAAGGTTGCCTCGCAGGTCAAGGCCACCAGCGTCTCCAGCCACTCGTTCAACGAAGACGCCTTCGCCGGGGTGATGCAGGCGGTGGAGGGCATGGACTGGTCCGGCTATGGCGGGCGGCTCATCCTGCTGGTCAG
Organism: Pseudomonas fluorescens; assembly: GCF_902498185.1. Classification (GTDB taxonomy): domain Bacteria; phylum Pseudomonadota; class Gammaproteobacteria; order Pseudomonadales; family Pseudomonadaceae; genus Aquipseudomonas; species Aquipseudomonas fluorescens_BS. Next base: position 300,595 of record NZ_CABVIX010000006.1, read on the forward strand.
TGATGCCGGAGCACTGCGCAAGAACGATCCCTACAGCAGCACCCTGATGAACGAGGCCGAGGTTCGCCAGGCCGCCTTGAGCAAGCAGATCAAGGTCTATGCCCTGCACCTGCGCACGCCGGCCGGGGTGAAGAACCACGGCTCGGCCGAAAGCCAGTACCGCGTGCTCACGGCCGACAGCAACCCGCGAATCGGTGACCTGTACGTGGGCGTGCCGGGCGGTGACGTCGGCGCATTTGGCGACCGCGTCCGCGAAATCGGCTCGACGTTCGCCGAGCTGGTGCACCAGGTGCGCAACCAGCAACCGCAGACGGTGCCCCAGCTGAGCGCGGCCTCGAGCCTGGCGGCCAAGTCCCAGGCCATTGGCTATGCGATGCACATGGACTTCCTCGGCCGCCGCAGCGCCAGCCAGGCGCCGCAGCTGATCAGCGCCTGGGCTGCCGACCGCGACCTGACCAACCCGGCCCTGCCCACCCTGCAGGTGTGCGTGATGCTGACCAAGCTGCAGCTCAACGACCTGCAGCAGTCGCTGAAGCTTATCGTCGATGCTGCGCGCAAGACCCGCAGCACGCCGGGCGACTTCTTCAATGAGATCGCCAGCACCAGTGCCTACATGAGCCGCGATCCGAGCGGCCTGCGCAAGGGCGCCAACCTCGCCCAGGGCGGAGTGCTGGGCGAGTATCTCGAGGGGCTGCCTTACCGTAGCAAGTCTCTGAGCATGACCCAGGACCTGTGGCTCTCGTTGTCGGTGGCCGAGCAGGAGGACTTCATCGACGAGCTGGACTCGAAGATCCGCCTGTACGAAACCTTCCACAACGACATGGCCAACTGGGTGCGCTTCGGCAAGGCCGAGCCGGGTGACGCCTTGTACCGTGTGCCGCTGGCGACGCTGCCGTGAGGGTTCGCTTGCACGGGGTGCGCAAGACGCGCGGGCAAGGCGCCCAGCGCTACAGCCTGCAGATAGACCGGCTGCAACTGGCGGCTGGCGCGCGGGTGGCCCTGGTCGGCCCCAGCGGTTGCGGCAAGAGCACCTTGCTTGACCTGCTGGCCTTGGTGCTGGCGCCGGATGCCGCCGAGGGCTTTGTCCTGGGCGATGCGGACGTGGCGGGCCTGTGGCATGACCACCGGCTCGACCAGCTGGCTGCGCTGCGCAGTCGGCAACTGGGCTACGTGTTGCAGGCGGGCGGGTTGCTCGGGTTTCTCGATGTGCGCGGCAACATCCGCCTGCCGCGGCAACTGCTTGGGCTGGGCGAAGACGGCAGTGTCGAGCGCCTGGCTGAAGCGCTGGACGTGCATGATCAGTTGGACAAGAAGCCTGCCGCGCTGTCCATCGGCCAACGCCAGCGGGTCAGTTGCGCCCGTGCCCTGGCCCATTCCCCGTCGCTGCTGCTGGCCGATGAACCCACCGCTGCACTCGACCCGGTGAATGCCGGGCGCGTCATGCAGTTGCTGCTGCGCGAAGCGCAGGCGCGGCAGGTGACCTGTGTGATCGCCACCCATGATGAAGCGCTGGCGCGCAACGCCGGTTTGAGCGTGCTGCGAATGACCTGTCGGCGAGACGCCGATGGCGGTGTCACCGCCACGCTGGAGCAGGCCGCCTGATGCGCCCGTGGCTGATCGCCGGCCTGGCCTGGCAGGACTATCGCCACGACGCGCGGCTGTCGGCGTGCAGTGTGCTGGCGCTGATCGCGGTGGTCGCGCCGCTGTTGGTGCTGTTCGGGCTCAAGTTCGGCCTGGTCAGCAGCCTGACCGAGCGGCTGCAGCGCGATCCAGCCGTACGCGAGATCATCCCGCTGGGGGGCGGACGCTTCCGCGCCGACTTCATCCACGAGCTGGCGCAGCGGCCTGACGTCGCCTTCGCCATCCCCCGCACCCGGCAGATCGCCGCCACCGCCGATCTTCTGCTGCCTGCTCAAGGGCGTGGGGCGGTCGTCGAAATGCTGCCCACCTGCCCAGGCGACCCGCTGTTGCAGCAGGTCAAGGCACCCACAGGCCTGCAACAGGTCGTGCTGAGCTTCACCGCTGCCGAAAAGCTCGGCGCGCGTGCTGGCGATGAGTTGCAAGCCAGCTTCAGCCGCCAGCAGGGCAGCCAGGTGCAGTGGCGCCAGGTGCCGGTTCAGGTGACTGCCGTGCTACCGCTGGCTGCGTTCGAACGTGACGCCTTGTTTGCTCCGCTGCGGTTGCTCGAAACGGTCGAGGACTACCGGGATGGCCTTGCGGTGCCAGCCTTTGGCTGGCCGGGAGCGGTTGACGCGAGCAAGGCGCAGCGGGTCTACCCGGCATTTCGCCTCTACGCCAGCGGACTTGCCGATGTCGAGCCGCTGCGCCAGTACTTCGCCGGGCGGCAATTGCTGGTGTCTACCCAAGCCGCGCAGATCGCCCAGGTGCAGACCCTCAGCCGCAACCTCGACCTGGTGTTCTGGATCATCACCAGCCTGGCGCTGAGCGGGGCCGTGGCGGCCATCGCCGCAGGCGCGGTGGCGGCGGTGGAGCGCAAGCAGCGGGAGCTTGCAGTGCTGCGCCTGCTGGGCGTCGGCACTGCCGCGCTGCTGCTGTTCGTCGTCCTGCAGGCGATCTACAGCGGCCTGCTGGCGGCAGTCGCGGCAGGCGCTCTGTACCTGCTGGCCGAGCACAGCCTCAATCGACTTTTCATGCAGGTGCCGGGCGAGTACGCCAGCCATCTGCTGCCCATGCACTACCTCGTTGCGTTGTGCGCCGTGCTGCTGGCCAGCACCGCCGCCGCCGGCCTCGGCGGCTGGCGGGTGGCGCGCATCGATACCAGCCAAGGAATCCGTGATGTCTGACTTTCGCCTAGGGGCCGCAGCCCTGATTCTGTCAACGCTCAGCCTGGCGGCCTGCTCGCCGGCAGATGGTGACGACAAGCCTGCCGCCGCGAGCGCTACGGCACCCACGACCGCCAAGGCCGAGACGATCGACAGCAGCAAACTGGACAACCCCAAGCCGCTGCCTGGCGACGTCAGCCTGCCGCTGCCGTGCGGCGGTGAACTCGTGCTGCGCAGTGTGTACGTCCTGGCCCAGGGCAGCCTGGACGACCGCGAGGTAAACCTCGGCTATCCCTTCAGTGAGGGCGAAGCTGGCTACAAGCAGTCGTTCATCTCCGGGTACCGGCGCGATTTCATCAACGGCCAGTTCGGCATCCAGGACCTGTCGCCACAGTGGCAGAAGGCCGTCGGCCCGAGCCTGCCCAAGCTTGACCAGAAAGGCCCACTCAAGCCGATGATGTACTTCATTGGCAAATACGAAGTCACTGCCCGCCAGTATGCCCAGGTGATGGCCCAGGCCCAGTCGTTGGCCAGTGGTGCGGCGGCGCCTGCCTGCCAGGCAGACAGCGCGGTGGCGGGGCGCCTGCCCAAGGTCAAGCTTTCGCGCTTCGAGGCCGAGCGCTTCGCTGCGGTGTACAGCGCCTGGCTGCTCAAGAACCACCGCGACCTGCTGCCGGTCAGTGGCCGTGGCAGCAATGTCGAGGACGGCGGCGTCGGCTTCGTGCGGCTGCCCACCGAAGTCGAGTGGGAGTTTGCCGCCCGCGGCGGTTCGGCGGTGAGCCGCCAGGAGTTGGAAGGGCGGTTGTTCCCGCGCAAGGTCGAGGGCAGTGACAGCGAAGGGCCGCTCGCCGACTGGGCAGTGTTCAACCAGGTCGCTGGCGGTACCGGGCAGGCCGCACGGCTGCTGCCGATCGGCACCCGGCAGCCGAACCCGCTGGGGCTTTTCGATGTGATCGGCAATGCCGCCGAGATGGTCCAGGAGTCGTTCCAGCTGGTACACGCCGGCCGCCTGCAGGGCGCCTACGGCGGCTTTGTCGTCAAGGGCGGCAACTACCTCGAGGGCGAGGGCACGCTGTTCACCGGCATGCGCCGCGAATACCCGCTTTTCGGCGCGGACGGCACCGAGCAGCGCAACGAGACCACGGGTTTTCGAGTGGCTATCGGCGCCCTGTCGGCACCCCGTTCGCGCTACCAGGAGCTGTTCGAGCAATGGCAGAAGGAAGGCCGCCTGGCCAGCCTGACCGACGACATCGACGCCACCGCGGACCCGACCCAACGCTTGGACACCATCATCGCTGCCGCCGTCGACCCACGCCAGCAAGCCGAGCTGGGCCTGGTCAACGAAGAGCTCAAGCGCAATGTATCGCTGATCGCACGGCAACGCGAGGAGGCCGCCGGCAACCTGATTCAGTCCGCTGCGCTGGTGGCCGAGACCATCAACAACTACAACATCCGCCTGACCAACCTGCGCAACACCCAGGCCGAAGCCAAGTCACGTGGCGACCAGACCACCGTGCGCATGTACGCCGCTGCCATCGCCAACGGCCGTGCCGCCCTGGACGGCGCCGTCGCGATCTACATCGACAACCTGGCCAGCGGCACGCGCTACACCGATGCGGTGATCCAGGCGCAGTTCCAGCGGGTCAAGGAAGAACTCATTCGCAAGCCGGTCCTGGGCAATAGCCTGGTGTCCCGCGCCACCCTGTTCGTACGCCACGTAGGGGAGTACCGCCAGCACCGGCGGGCCGACCCGGCGACGATCCTCAAGGAGCTCCTGGCATCGGCCGCTGCGCGGCCTCGATAGCAGCTTCTGCATGACGCAACCCCCGAGGTGGCATGAGGCTCCTCGGTTCGACCCACCCAAGTGAGAAATTGACATGTTCAGCCGAAAAACCATCATCAACGCTTCCCAGGCCCGCAGTGCGCTGCTGCTCGCCGCAGGCTTCAGCACCGTGCTGCTGGGCGGCTGCGCCAGCTCACCTGCTTCGAAGGTGGGTGCCACGACCAAGGTCGAGTACTACCCGAGCTGCTATGAGCCGGTTCAGCACCTGCGCTCCACGGATGGCGACATGACCAAGTCCGTAGCCAGCGGGGCGATGATCGGTGCGCTCGGCGGTGCCCTGACAGGCGCCCTGGTCGACAAGGAAAACCGTGGCCGCAACGCTGCCATCGGCGCAGCGGGTGGTGCATTGGTGGGCGGCGCGGCCGGTTACTACACCGAGCGCCAGAAGCAGATCAGCGACGACAAGCAGCGTATCGCCTCGTACGCCACCGATATCGACAAGAGTGCCGCCGATCTCGACCGCACCACCGCCTATGCCAAAGCTTCGCAGAGCTGCTACCAGCGCGAGTTCACCAGCCTGATCTCAGGCCGCAAGGCAAGCCGCATCAACGATACCGAAGGGCGCAAGCGCCTGGCCGAAATCGTTTCGGGCCTGCAGGAATCGAACAAGCTGCTGGCCACCGTCAACGGCCGTGTCGCGGAAAACCTCGATAGCTACACCCAGGCCTACGAGCAGGACCTGAAGCAGGTTGGCGTGGCACGTACCGAGGTGGCAACAGTGGCAGCACCGGCCAAGTCCACCGGCAAGCAGGCTCAGGCCAGGAAAGTGAACAAGGCCGTGCCTCAGGAGGCTGTAGCCACCGAGAAGACCCTGCAGAGCGCCGCCACCAAGAAGGCCCAGGCCCAGCAGGTTGCCAATGCCGGCGTGGACCAGGTCAACAAGATGTGCCGCAGCCCCGACATGGGTGACTGGGCGCCAGTGCCTTGCCCCAACGTGTAAACCCACGATCCATTGCGCCAGCGTCGGCCTTGGCCGGCGCGCACCCCCCGAGCAGGTATGCGTACCTGCCGGAGGCGGTGCATGGCGGTCTTCATGTGTAAGGAAACCAAACCGTGACAGATCTCTTGGCCAATCCGCTGGCCAACCACTCGCAGTTTCTTGCCCGTCAGCGTATTCAGGGTCAGATCAACCTGCCACAGATGTGTTCCGCCATCGATGCCGACCCGCAAATTGCAGGTGCAGGCCTGGTCTACATCGATGCCGAGTGCAATATCGTCACCCTGCGCGAATTTCAGCCGATCTGCAGCATCCGCCCCAAGCGTGTCATCCTGCGTGAAGTCAAGAAATACATGACGCCCGACCAGTACACCCAGGAACTGCAGCACAGTCCGCGCGAGTCGCGGCTGGTGAAAGAGGCGGTCAACACAACCCTGTCCTGCGCAGGTGCTTTCATCGGTTGGGTCGTTGTGTTCAGCGGCACCATCGCCGCGCCTTTTTCTGCTGGCGCAAGCCTGGTGCTCACCTATGTGGGTGGCGCCGCTGCAGCCGCTAGCAGCATCCAGTGCGGGATCGGTGTGATGCGTACGGTACGGGAAGTGACAAACCCGGCTGCTAACGACGCCCTGGATGCACAAGAGTGGTATCAGGCTGCCTCATTGGTGCTCGATGGCGTGTCGCTATTGGGGGTTGGGGCTTCTGGCCTGACCACGATCAAGTACCTTCGGGTACACAAGGCAGCGACTGGCCGAAGCTGGGTGGAACTGGTCAAGTCTCTCAGCCGACAGCAGCGCAAGGCGTTGACCGACGAGCTGCTGTCGCTCAAGCACCCGAGCTTGACTGCAAAGCAGCTCAAGTTGCAGCAGGCGGCCGGCACGGTAGTCAAGCGGTACACCCCTACTCAGATCAGCCACGCCACGCGGACCCTGATCCGAGATTCTCTGGGCGCTACGTTCGGGTTAGGCGGCAGCGGGACAGTGCAGAGCATTGCAGTAGGGCTTTACGAGGAGTTCGAGTGATGCCCGACCATGATGATTTCAGAGCCTTCATGGCCCGTTTCCTCCCGACCTTCATGTTCGGCTTCTTCGCCTCGTTGCTGGCAGTGGCGCTGGGCGTGACCTTGTGGGTCGACAGCCACTGGCGCAGTCATCCCGACAACCCGCTGTACACCGTCGTGGCCTGTGGGGGGCTGGTGTTGCTGTTGTGCCTCGGCCATTTCGCGCTGATCCGCGGACGGAGCTGGGGCATTGGGGTCGTGATCGCTGTGCTGGCAGCGACGTTACTGATGGGTTTGAGCCTGCTGGGCAGTGGATCGCCTGTTGTCTTCCTGGGGATCGTGCTGGTGATGCCGTTGATCGCGCTGCTGGTGCTCAACAGCCAGCGGCACCGGGACATGCGGATGCGATTGGTGGGGTATCGGCAACAACGTAAAAGCGAGAACCACAGCACCCGCAGCGGAAGGTAAAGTTGCAAGAACTACGCTGCGAGAGGGGCTGCATCATCTCGGGCTTTCGTGAGTGCCCGGTGCCGGTGATGCGCCTGTCCATCGCGTCTGCGCGGGGGATCAGGACGTCCATGTCTGCTCCGGGGAAAATCCCTGCCGAACCTCACGATGCGTATAAACCTTCGATCGTTTCAATCAGTACTTCATATTGCACAGGCTTAGTCAGGTGCTGATCAAATCCGGATAGAGCAGAGGCTGCCTTGTCGCCATACCCCGTGAGAGCGATGGCTGGCGTCTTTTGCAAATGGTTGATCTTGCGCAGCTCGCCGATCAGTTGATGACCATCCATCCCCGGCATCCCAATGTCCGAAATAATGACATCGAAGTGTGTGTCTCTGGCGTGCTCTACCACCTGCAATGGATCATGAAACGCTATGACCTCGGCTTCTTCCATTTCAAGGAGCTGTTTCATGATTTCCAGTATTTCGATGGAATCGTCGATGAGCAAGACCTTCATGCCATGCAAGCGCGCAGCTTGCACTGGCCGTTGAGCGGGCCCATCAACCGATGACTGAGTACACAGCGGCAAAGTGACGGTAAATGTACAGCCAAGGCCGATACCTGCGGAAGTGGCCGTCACGCTCCCACCATGGGCCTCAATCAGCTGACGAACCAGAGACAAGCCAATGCCGAGGCCTTCTCGCTTATGCGTGGAGTGCTGATGGGTGGCTTGACTGAACAAATTGAAAACGCGCTCCAGATCCTGCTCGGACAGTCCGACCCCGTTATCGACAAATTGCAGATTTACCGTGTCGTTGACCTGCTTGACGACAATCTGGATGACGGGATGCTCTGCGCTGAACTTCAGGGCGTTGTTGAGCAAATTCCAAATCACTTGTTCAAGACGAGTGACATCGCCATTGACCCAGCAGACCCCCCTGGCCTCAGGCTCCATGTCGAGTGTAATTTGGCCTTCAGGACATTCGCTTGAGGCGACGGCGAAGACTTCTTCAAGGATGGCCGTGAGCTCAACCGGCTGCTTTTTGAGTTTCAGTTTGCCTGTGCGAATTCGCGCCACATCCAGCAAGTCGTCAATGATTCGCGCTTGGCTGGCAACCGCATCACTGATGGTGTCAACAGCCTTGCTTGCGCGCTCCGCTGCTCGAATTGCCGGGATGCGTCGCAACATTTCAGTATTGAGTTGAATCAAGTTCAACGGGTGCTTCAACTCATGAGACATCACGGCGAAGAACTCGTCCTTCATGTGACTGCTGGTCTGGGTTTCTTTAAGGATACGGTTTTGCTGCTCCTGCATGCGCTTGTGCCCGGTGAGGTCACGGGCAATTTTTACGTACCCGCTCAGCGAGTCGCTGTTCAATGTGGCGACTTCGCCGCTGCAGTAGAAGCGCTCGCCCCCCTTGCGCACATGCCAGCGCTCGTCCAGGCAACGGCCCTCAAGATGAGCTTTACGTAGCTCCTCTGCCGGCACGCCGCCTCGGCGGTCCTCGGGAGTAAAGATCAGCTCAACGTATTTGCCGAGGACTTCATTCTTGGCATAGCCGAAAATCATCTCAGCGCCGGTATTCCAGTCGCTGATGATCCCCTGCTCGTCCATGACAATGATGGCGAAATCGTGAGTACTCTCCGCTGCCAAGCGCATGCGTTCCTGTCCCAGCCGAAGACTTTCTTCAGCGGCGCGACGCTTGGTGATATCGATGAAGGTGAGGACCGTACCATTGATCAGGTTTTCGTTTGAACGGTACGGCAGCAAGCGGGCGATATACCAACGTTGATCATTGCTGGGGACTTCGCGTTCTATGATATTCAACGTTTCAAATACAGCACCCGCATCGTCGGTGAGCTGCGGGTACTTCAGCCGGTGGGTAATGTCGAGCAAGGAGCGGCCTGTATCGCTCGTCAAAATATTGAAAATATCGGTGGCACGCGGCGTGAACCAGCGAATGCGCATGCTCTTGTCGACAAAGATAGTCGCGATGTCCGTGGAGGCGATCAAATTGCTGAGATAATCGTTGACCTTGTCTGTTTCTTCAACCTTGGTCTTTAGCTCGTAATTGACGGTCAATAACTCTTCATTGATCGACTGCAACTCTTCCTTGCTGGTCTCCAGTTCCTCGGTGGCTGAACGCAGCTCTTCGTTGATGGCCTGGGCTTCCTCGTTCGAGGCCTTGAGTTCTTCACTCGACACTTCGGACTGTTCGATGGTCTCCTGAAGCTGAAGTTTGGTTTGATGCAGTTCCTTTTCCAGCACGGCCAAGGCGTGGTTGTCCGCGTCCGACGGTGCCCCTTGCCTCTGCCGCGAAGGCGGCGTGTCCTGAATCTTGAAAACGACCAGGAACACATCATGATTGGTCGTTTCGTCCCGGTAGGGTTCAATGACCAAGCTCACGCTTTCGTCGCCAAGTGTCGCGTCGCGTGAGCTCACCCGCATACCGCTTTGCTGCGCCTGATAAAGGGTGGTGCGCAACTCCAAGCGCAGCGCGGGATCAATCAGATTCACCAGGTTACGGCTGACTTCACCGGCGACATAACGAAGAAAGCGCCCCACACTGTTGTCCAAGTGCAGGATCTCAAGATTACCGTCGATGATCAGGCTCGGCGGATGGGCGCTTTCCAGCGCACGTCGATGGACATCGGCAAAGGAGATTTTACCGGCGCGTTTGGGCGCCACTGGAACCGTATCATCGGTGCCGCTGCGCATATAGCCAGCGCGCGGAATCGAGGGTGAACGCCGCTCCGAACTGCTCAGCTTGGCGCGATAGATACGATTACGCTTGTCGACGGCTACAAACAGGTCAGGGCACACATCGGCGGACTCGGAGGAGCCCAGAAACAGATAACCACCGGTGCGAAGTGCGAAGTGGAACATTTGCAGGATTTCACGCTGAACCTCGCGGTCCAGGTAGATCATCAGATTGCGACAGACAATCAGGTCAATTTGCGAAAAGGGCGGGTCCGCCAGGATGTTGTGCTTGGCGAATAAAACGATATCGCGTATTTCCTTGTTGATACGGAAATGCGTCCCTTCCTTGACGAAGTGGTGGCGTAAACGGGTAGGCGGGACGTCGGTCAATATAGCTTCGGAAAACTGTCCCGCGCGGCCTCTGGCAATGGCACGCTCATCCACGTCCGTGGCAAACAGTTGGATTTTACTGCCGCTGTTTTCCAGCGACTGTTGCTCCATGGCCAAGATGGCGAGGCTATAGGCTTCCTCACCGCTCGAACAACCTGCCGACCAGATGCGAACCTCTTCCCTGTGGGGCCGATTCTGAGCCTTTCGTTCAAAAATCTCGCTGAAGACGCTACGCTCCAAGGCCTCAAACGCTTCGCGATCCCGGAAGAAATTGGTGACGCCAATCAACATGTCGCCTAATAGCGCCTTGGCTTCTTCGGCATGCGTTTCAATGTAGTTGAGGTAGGCGGCCAGGTCGGCCTGGGTCGTCACCTGCAGGCGGCGCTCAAGGCGCCTGAGCACTGTCGCACGCTTGTAGTGCTTGAAGTCATGCCCAGTACGGTTACGCAGCACACTGAGAATTTTCCCCAGCAGTTGCTCATCGTCGCATTTGGACTGCCCCCAAGAAGTTGGACAAAAAATCCAACCCTTGGGGGACCGATGGGCAAATACACAGAGCAGTTCAAACTCACAGCCATCTCAGCCTACTTAGATGGTAGCGATGGCTTTCGAAAGGTA
>NZ_CABVIX010000007.1 GCF_902498185.1 Pseudomonas fluorescens
CCGAACTCAGCAGTGAAACGATGCATCGCCGATGGTAGTGTGGGGTTTCCCCATGTGAGAGTAGGTCATCGTCAAGATTCATTTCGCAAAACCCCTATCTGCGCGAGCAGGTAGGGGTTTTGTCTTTTCCGCGCGTAATGTTTTGCCGGCTTCTGGCGTCAGGAATTCTTGCGCCAGGCAAGGTAGCTACCGGTCAGCACTAGAGAAGGGTGCTTTGCTGCGCACGCTTTGGAAGGGGCTAACGGTGCTAACAGGCCGTGGCTGTCGTCGGGAGAAGCCTGTAAGGCGTATTTCAGCGCTTCGCGAACAGGGCCGCCTGACGGATGCCAACCTGGCGTGTTTGCGCCGCAGTGGCCGCCTTTGGGGCCGTCCTACATACCCAGCCAGGCCCGGAAATGCATGTAGCGATGAAAGAGGATGGCTTGTCAGGGCGAGGATGGAACCCCAGAGACCAAAAAGCCCGCAGTTAGCGGGCTCTGGGAGGTGTTGCGTAGACGCTGGTAGTCGTCTATGTACTGTAGATGGTGCCCGAGGGAGACTCGAACTTTGTCTTAATGGCGTTTATTTCTAGGTTTCCTGCTCCTGTCTCTTGGTAATCTACTCACATTCCTACTCACATTTTTTTGGTTACCAACTGATGACAAGAAATGGATTGTTCACCCAATGAGTCGCTAAGGTAGGCTCTAGGCCAAGCAGCACCTTTCATCAATGCACGGAGACCTCTGAGATGGCACTGGCTAGCTTAATGAAGGATAAGGTAGACCTCCTCAAGCAGGACGGCACAAGAGTTTCGGGTTTGCAGGCTAGCGTACAGCAGGGAAAAATTTTCACCTTCGCAAAAGAGGTGATCGCCCCGCAGGATCTGCTGATCAGGACAACCTCGATCGGTGCTGAGGAAACGTATGAGGTCGTGGACCCTGTGTTCTACGAGCAGCATGGTGGCATAGCTGCGCACTACCAAATACGGGTCCGCAAGCTTGGCATCCCAGAGGCCAAGCAGCACGTGCAGAGCATCATCTACAACGTTTCTGGGGCAGGCGCTCGGGTTAACCATAATTCCGTCGACAATTCCGTCAACACGATTTTGATCGATTCGGAGGTCCAGGGGAACCTCGACACGATTAGAGAGGCGATCGAAAAAGCTAACCTACCGTCTTCCGATCGTGACGAAGCTTTAGAAGTGGTAAAGGAATTGAAGGATCACTTCGGTTCAGGGAAGCCTAAGAAGACTATCGTCAATGCGCTACTGGGCGCTCTGCCGAGTATTGCGACGATCACCAAAGCGGTGAGCGGCCTAGCTGCTGCTGTTTGATTCGACACTAGGGGTATCCTCAGATTTGAGGACACCCCGTCTTCTCGCAAGGCACAAGTCGACTTATCCGCATACCTCAACGCACGGGTGAGGTCCACACCATCCGCATGGCTAACGGCGCATCACTGAAGACGCTTTGTTGCCTACCTGTAAGCTAATGGCGCAGATGGTCATTGCTTGGTCTGCGTAGCTCGCGTATATGATCAATTTAGGTGAATGGCGCGGCCGGCACCTGCTTACTTGGGGCCCTTCTGGGTGTTTAGAGATGCTTTTGATGTACCGTTCGCTATTAAAATAATCATCTTACGGAGCTAGGGAGAGCTATGAGGCTCATATTGAAAAGCGTTTCCTTTGAGGGTTTCCAATCGGACAACCGAAAGGCCGTCGTGCATTTCTCGGGACAGCAAACCTCTATAATATTTGGAGGTAATGGTTGTGGAAAAACGACGTTCCTAAAGCTGCTTCACGCAGTACTTAGCAAGGATAGCGCTGAGTTAATCAAGGGAAATGTTTTTAGAGTCATCCTTGAGTATGTGGATCAGTTTGATCTGGCGCACATCGTGCGAGTAAAAAGAACAAAAGGGCTAGCGGAAAACGCAGAAGAACTGTTTCTAGACGATTATGATTGGAGTGAACTGGAGTCTTCATCGCTGACCGAGTCTACCTCACTATCTTTAGGCGTTGAACGAGGCGTTTCTACTCAAGCGCTTGCCATTGAACCGCTAGACATATCCCGATACCTTAATAGCAATTCGGACGGCATTAAACTGCCAAGGTCTATAGTTCATGATCTCTCTGAAAGACTGGCTTATTTTCTAACGCGCCAGAGTACCTTTAGGAATAGGCAGAATACTTTGAGATCGCGGGGTCGCAACAGTGAACTGCAATTAGAGCAAGAACATTCCTTGCTGCAAAATATCAACATTAGTAATATCGAAGGGCTACTGGTAGATCGGTATAGGGTGGCCCGAAACTTTGCATCGGAAAAAATTCAAAACGCGCTATTTGATACGCTCGCTTTAGCTATTGACTCTAACTCAGAACTTCCCGCAAAGCTTACAATGCCTAGCGATCTTGATAGTCAGATTATTGCTGGAAAAGAGCGCATAATGGAGGCGCTGGCAGATGGCCCTGAGAACAATTTTAAAGAGCGAGTAATTAATATTCTCGCGGGTATCCAAACCCTTGAAGATGTGGGTGCAATCACTAACAACGAAATACTTTGCCAGCTCATATGGAACATGCTAAAAGAACTGAAGTTGGAAAAGCAACTACTGAATTCGATTAACTTGTTCACTGAAACATTTGACAGCTTCCTTGGGGAGAATAAACGCTTAGCAATAACCCACGAAGGTGTATATATAAAGATAGGCAGTAAAAAACATCAGATCGACACCCTTTCAAGTGGCGAGAGACATCTTTTTACCTTTTTGGCGCTGGTGGTTATTGTCGCCAGGGATCGAAATTTCTTGATAATCGACGAACCAGAAATCTCGCTCAATCCCCAGTGGCAGCGAAGTCTTATTGGCTTGCTGCAGCAACTGGCGCCTGACACCCAGATCATTGTTGCCTCTCATAGCCCAATGCTGGCTAAAGGAAGGCCAGGTCAGTTAGTTGAGTTGAATCCCGTCGAATTTAACTTCTCGGATTACTGATGATGAGCGTGAACTTATTGCAGTATAGCGCAGACGAGCTTTTAGGCTTGGCAAGGATCTCGGGGACACCCATCGTCATCGTCGAAGGATTTGATGACGTACCGATCTACGAGCGAATCTCTGATAGCACCTCCGTGAATTGCTTGATTTTTGCGAGTGAGAATATTCTTTGTGAAGCGGAAGGCTGCGATGGGGTTATAAAAAATATCTCTGTAATCCGCGATACTTGTGATGGGTTACCTGTCGAAAAATATGTACTAGGGATAATAGATCGCGACGCAAGATTTTACAGAAATACGATACCTGCTGATCCTGCACTCATGACACTTGATTTCTACTCGATAGAAAGCCATTTTGTCAGCCGGCAGTCAGTGCGATATTTAATCCCTAGGGTTACACGCGCTACAAATAGACTCTTACAAGAGCAACTCTGCGATGATATATATAGCCAGCTCCGTGAGCGACTGATGTTTCTTTACCTTGTATCCTTGGAAGCTTTGAAGAAGTCGTGCGTTCAAGGATACCAAGCAGAATTCGGATATAAAGATACGATTAAGTCAATTGTCCATAGAAAGCTTCATTTGCAGCTTGAAGTAAAAAAAATAGAGCTTTTAGAGTTTGGGGGATCCTTAGGGTTAACAGGAAGCTGGCAGGATATTTTAAGAATTTGCAAGGGGAAATGGATACTTGAAATGTTTACCGATGAGCTGTTTGCTAAAATTATTGATTTACCAAATTTGTGCAAGTTAGCGGAAGTTAATCAGTGCCAATTCTGTGCCAAGGGAGAGGTCTCAAAATGCCTGTATAAAAACCCCTCCTTCTTTAGTGCTGACATCATGAAGAATCAGCTTTTCCATAATATAGAGTGTGACGAGCTCGAGTATGTGCGAGCTCGCATTAATCGATTTATCAACTAATGCACTGCTTACCGCTTCAAATTACCATGATGCCCAGATCCAGATGTAGAGGGTTGTGAATGCGGGAGTTTTATTGATTGCCCAAACAACCACGTATAGGATTCCCTTCAAAATTGAGGGAACCTTTGAATACCTCGAATTCGGGGTATTAAAAGTGATCCCGGCTCACTTTAAGACTTGTCTTGCGCCTCGATCGATGCAGAGATGATTGCGCCGCCCCAGCGGCGGTGGCCGATGCAGATCGGGACAGGGTTGCCGCTGGCGGTGGTGTTCTTGGCGCTGCCAAAGGCGTAGGAAGGTAGGTTTTCAGGCGATCCGCTCTGTGACAGACCCTTGGCCTGGGGGCTAAGCATTTGAATGACGCCACCCACCATCATTGATGCGCCCATCGTGATCAGCGCCGAACCAAACGGCGCGCCGGCCCCGAACGTACCGCCAGTGATGACCAGCCCGGCGACAACCAGCACGGCGCCTACAATGGTTTGCAGGGTGCCCCCACGCTTGCTCCCCTCGATTATCGGTACAAACCAGAGATCTCTCGCCCCACCCAGGGCAAGCTCACCCTCACTGATGTTTTTTCCATTCTTGAATACTGCAAATCGTTGTCCATTGCTTTTGGCATCGATCAAGTCTCTGGCGAACCCTGGGTGGTTGATCTCTAGTGCCCTTACTGCCTCCCTCGGGTCGCCTCGCTCCAGAAGGTAGCTGTGCTTTTTCCCGTACTTCTTCCCCAAGAATCCTGCCAGGCGGATGTTTGTCTTGGGCGCATAATCAATCACTCTTGCGACCATCTCTATTTCTCCTCTGCGCTGGTGACCAGTTCGACGCCGAGACGACAAGCTAGTAGTGAGCGCGACATGAGAGCCTGGTCGCGAATCAGTTGCTCGTAACCGGGATCAGGATTCCAAGCGGCGCAGTGGCAAGCTGAATAAGCCCTGGCTCCGCGAAACGTGCCCCTCAGCAGGTCAGCCGATATACGTGCTTCATCCTCGGTGAAGAATGGCCCGTCGAGCTCGACGTGTTGCCCGTCGCGAATACACTGCACGTTCCATACGTCATAGCCGCTGACAGCCTTTGAGTTAGCGGCGAAGTCGGTTATCTGATAGGCCTGTGCAAATCGGTACTGCCAAGTGGAAGGGGTAGGCTGCATGGTCATTTTCAGGTTGCCTCCAGGCGTTAAATCCACGTGTTAAAGCGTTAACTTTTCGAGGTTAAAGTGAGTTAAAGCAATTAACTTCTGGCGCCTCAAAATGTGGCTGCAGCCCTTGTATGGTGGGCGTCCCAGCTCTATGCGCGTAACGCATAGTGTTAACAACGCTTTAACTTTTTTTAACAGCGGGAAAAAATCTGCGCGTGCGGTCGGGGGCGGTGTCCTGGGCGAAGGGCCCTAGGGTTTCGACCCGCCCCCACCCCGCTGCTCGACCGGCGCTGGCGGCCTAGTACTGCGGGTCAACCGTCGGCGGATTGGCCCGGAGCGCCGCGATGGCCTGCTCATGGGTCATGCCCTGGGCCAGCAGTCCATCGATCTCCTTGCGGATCCGCTCGCGGCACTCGGCTTGGTACAGCAGCGCGCGGCTGTGTGCGATCTGGTTCAGTGCCTGCTGAATCGGCTTCGGAAGTGTTTCGGGTTTGATGAAGCTCATGGGGTAGCCCTCAAGAGCTGGGCTTGAACATCCGCCCAGCTCTGCCAGTTGTTAAGGGGTGGTGGTGGTCAGCGGCACCAGGCGCATCGAGGTCGGCGCATACACGGCCAGACCAGCGCGCAACTCAGCCAAGATGGTCACCAGGTTGCGGCGGAAGTTGTCGCCATCCATCCGGCTTGCTTCCACGGTCACTTGCTCGCGGTCGAGCAGCGCCGTGGTGCTGGTGTCGAGGATCAGTGCCCCGAGTTCAGGCATGCCCATGGTGACCACTACCGGAGTGCCCCAGAGGCTGGGTGGCGCCGGGTCGCGAGGAGAGCCGATCACATACTGACCGTCACCTTCCTCGGCGCGCTCGCTCTCGATGGCGAACCAATCGCGCGGGTTCATCACAATCACGTTAGGGTTCCAACCGGCAGCCTTGAGGTCGGTCAGGGCCAGGCCGATACGGTCTACCGGGCGGCCAGTCAGACCAGGTGTCGCGGTGGTGGCCTGCTTGATGAATCCGAGAATTTCGCCGGGGCCGCCATCACCGATCAGCAACTCTGCTTCGAGCTTCTGGCGAACACCAACGCTCATGAGGAGACCGATCTGCTCCTGCAGCTGGGTGTTGTCGTTGAGCACCTGGAGGCTCGCAGGAATCCAGGTAGCGATGGTGGCGATCTCGGCGCGAGACATCTTTGTCGGAAGCTGGCCTTCGGACTTCTCGTCGCCCTCTTTGGCCTGATAGGCAGCCCCGCTCAAGTAGCCATCGAGCTGGACGTACTCATAGGTCGAGCCCGCGACCGGTACGATCGGCAGTACATCGAGCAGGCTTAGCCGTGGCTGGGGAATGCCCTTGATGCCTGGAGCACGCTCCGGGGCAGTGGGGTAGCTGGTGGAGCCAGTCGTGCCTTTGTCTGGGTTGGTCAGCGCCGCGCGCATGCTGGTGTCTACGCTCATCTTGCCGGTGGACTTCTGGCCGGCCCGAATGGCCGTGAGGCCGTCGGCATCCAGCACAGCGGCGCTGATGATGTTGCTGTCCGGGGCGGCACCGGCCTTGCGCTGATTGAAGCCACCCGCGACCGCGCGTTGCTCCAGCTCCTGCAGGCGAGCGCTGATCTCAGCCTGTTTCTGGCCCTGACCTTCGATAGAGTCTTTGTGTGCTTTCAGTACGGTCGCTAGCTGGCCGATATCCTGATCCATTTCGCTCATCTCTTGAGTGATGGTAGCCAGGGCATCAGCGCCTCCGGCCGGAGACTGATGCGCTGCCAAAGCTGCTTTGAGCTTGGTCCAGCGCTTGTCATGATTGGTGTCCATGGGCAATCCCATTTGGGTGGTATGGGCACCACTCCAGCGCGGGGCATGAAGTGGTGTGCAATCCCCCAGCGCACGGCGTGAGTTCATGGCATCCACCTTATGCGCGCGCACCTGCACGAGTCTCCGTTCAACTCCGACGTGATGCGACGCTATGCGGCGGTATTGGTCGCGAACCGTGCAATATCGGCGATCCGGTAGAAGCGGCGATTACCCCGGCGCACGTAAGGAATGGGTGCCAGGCCATCCGCAGCCAGTCGGCGCAGGTAGCTGGGCGCATACCCCAGCAGGTCTGCCGTGGCGTTCTCAGGCACCAGGCCACCTATCAACGGGGTCACTCCCGCCGCGGTCAAGCGCTCGGCGATCTCCTGCTCGATCTCACTCATGTTTGGTGTGTCCTCCCTTGGGATGGATGCGATTATTGGCTGTAGGCCGCGCCGTTATTTGGCTGCGCCGGTTGAGATGCGGTTTCGTGTCCCGCAAATGTCCCGCCGTGAAGGGCGGCGAATCCGTGCTGGTCGAGGTGCTGATGCCAGGCCTCCAACGCTTTGCGCTTCTGGCCCTCGGCATGGGTGTGGATGTAGGTCTGATCGAGGTCCTTCATGGCGTGGTTGAGCAGCATCTCGCCAACCATGTAGTCCACGCCCAGGTCTGCCCAGGCGGTGCGGGCAACCTTGCGCAGGTCGTGGCTGGTCCACTCCCCACGGCCCAGGCTGGCGAACAACGTGCTGGCCTTGGTCGCGCTGATGGCTGCGCCGGGTGCGCCGGGGAACAGGAAGGGCCCGGCATACCCACCGGCCTGCTGCTGGTCGCGATAGCGCTCGAGCAATGCCCGGGTCTGCGCAGTCAGCGGGAGGGTGTGCTCCGTCTTCGTCTTGGTGTCGGCGGCGGGGATGAACCAGTGGCCAGTCACCAGGTTGACGTTCTTCCAGCGCGCCAGCCGTGTTTCCCCCAATCGGGTGCCGTGGGCCAGCATCATGGTCGCCAGCATGGTTGCGATGGGCGCCAGCGCCGAACGATCCCGTAGGAGCGCCAGCAGCACCTTCAGATCGTCCCCGCGCAGCCTCGCGGCCTTGGGCCGGATGCGGGTCCGCACAAAATCCGTGAACTTCAGGCTCGCCATCGGGTTGACCCCGAGCAGGCCCAGGCGCGCCGCCTGCCTGAACGCCACGGCCAGCACCCCATATACCGACCGCACGAATGACAGCGCGAATTGCTCCTGCATGGGCCACATCAGCAGGCGGTCAAGGTTCGCCCGGTCCAGGCCGGCCAGTGGCAGTTCCTGCAGCCGCGGCACCAGGTGGCAGCGCAGCGCTGACTGGGCGCTGGCCTTGCGCTTGGCGGACAGCCCACGGTCCCGGCCCATCCGGTCGGCGTACCACGCCAGCACCTCGCCCACGGTCAACCAGGCACTGATGGTCGACGGAGCAGCAGGTTCTGCCGCCCGGCGCGCGAGGATCGATGGCAGGGTGGCCTGCATCAGCTTGGCGTTGATGCTGGGGTAGTTGCCGGCCTTGCCCCACTTGCCGCGCACCACGACGTGCCAGGCGCCCCGGGCACGATCGGCGGTGGAGAATCGGAACCGGAGTTCAGGGAAGCGCGGATCACGCAGTTGTCGCGCCTGGCCAGCCGCCTGCTTGCGGATCTCGGCGTCCGTGAGGGTGACGTGATTGGTTGTCATGCTTCGTCCTCACATTGAGGGTGAATAGGGTGGGCTTGCCTGACGTCCGATATTCGGACGACAGCCAGGTCTTGGCAGGGGTGTCGTTTTGTAAAACGAGACCGCCTTGAATATCCCGCGGCGGGGCTCGATGCGCCGATACCCAGTCGGTCGCAACTCTGCTGTGCAGCAGAATTGAGAAAGAGTGGGAAAATCCCACCGATACGGGGTATTTCTTGCGCTGCGGCTGGCAAACCGGGAACTCCCGCTTTGGTCCGCGAAGCAGGAATTCCTGCTTTGAGAAAATCTCTCGGAAAGTGAGATATGCCGGCGCCGAGATCCATCCACTTTTGGATGCGCTCTCAGTGAGACCACTTTGTCTGTGTGAGGCGTTTTGGTCTCAGTGCGCTCACTTCTGAGCACATCTGAATCGGACCAAATGAGCCGAGTCAGACCAAAACAGCCGACTCGGCAAATGGACTTAGGCGCTAGGCTGCGAGATGTCATGGACCCGCCTCCGCACCTGGCCAGCGGATCCGAATGTCAGCCAGGGCCTCCTCGCGGGTAATCGGCTCGCTGATCATCGTGAAGGGCCGGCACCCTGGCACCAGCACCGTCCAGTTGCAGCGGCGCTCCAGGCCGTCATTCGCAGCGAGCTCGGCCAGCAGTGTCAGGCGGTTGGCCTTCACGTATTTGCGAACGTCATCAGTAAGCTTCGAAGCCGGTGACACCCGCACCCGCATACCTTGCTTCTTGGCTGTAAACCCGCGCTCCACCAGGTAATCGATCGCGGCCATTACAGGTCCTCCGCGTCATCGTCCAAGGGCGGGAGGGAGGTTCCATCCGGCAGCGGTCCATTCAGATATTTCATCCAGTCGTGCCCTTTTTCTCCAGTCGTGCCCATGCCCAAGGGTGGGCACGACTGGGTTTCAGAGGGCACGACTGGCGCTACGGGTGGGAAAAGAGCGTGCGCGCCATCCGCTTGAGGCAGAGACCAGGTAACAACGGTATCGCCGCCAAACCCTGACCGTGCCGTGGTTACCGAGAGGCGCTCGCGTGCATTCCGAATCTGCTTCTGGGTGTAGCCATTGCCTACCATCAGGGCTTTTGCTTCCTTGCCTGTCAGCGCACCCTTACTCAGGATCCGGCGCAACGCTTCTGCGGGGTCGTCCGAATCATCCAGTCGCGTGTCATCCTCGGGGCCCTCCACATCACCCAGAATTTCGCGAGCCGAACCCTGGATCAGATCTCCCCACACAACGCGAGTGGCCTCGATGCCGCCGTCGATGATGAACGGCTCGATCACGTAGGAAACACCACCTTCGTCCGTCCCGATGTTCGATTTGGCGCGCGCCAGCACCCGGGCGTCGGAGTCTTCCTGTTTGGCGGCCACCAGCACCGTGCGCGCCAGCGCAGAAAAAGCCTGCGATCCAATGACACGATCTGCTGGAGAGGAGCCGGCGCCTCCCTTCGCGAAGTGAGAAATGCCCACCACGGCGCAAAGGTTCTGTTCCGCGAAGTCCACCACGCCCTGCAGGCCTCGGCGCACGTCGTTGGCTTTGTGCATGTCGCCCTTTACTGCGCTCACAACGGGATCGAGCATCAAGAGTGAGATGCCCCCAATATCGCGCGCGGTCTCACGCAGCAGACCGATATCGTTGCCTGGGTCAAATGGGTCAGATTCCCCCTTGGCATTGATGCGGCCTTGGATGATGTGAACCCTGTCCATGTCGGCGCCAGCCGCGATAAGGCGGGGCACCAGGGTGTCGGATGGATCGTCTTCGCTGGACCAGATGAGGACATTGCCGGCCTCCCGGCAAATCTCACCATCTGGCCACCTGCCGGCAGTCGTGATCGTCGCAATCAAACCGAGCAGCAGGGTGGTCTTTCCGGTACCGCCGGCGCCAGCGAGAATGTGCAGCTTTCCTTGCGCCAGCCAGCCCGGCCAGAGCCAGCGGATCGGCACCGGCTTGATGCTCGATGCCTTCACAGCGTTCACTCTCCATGCGGCGGCGGGCGCAGCGGTGGATTCACGGGTGATTGCGCTCAGCGGTTCAACCCATTCACGGGCAAATCGATCGGTCGTCATACTACCCCCAGGCGCTTCTTGGCCAATTCGAAGCGCTGGCGATCGTCACCAGCGAGTTTGCCCTGGGCATCGAGCGATTGGCCGATGCTGTAAACCATGCGCTCGTGCGCAATTGCCTTCTTGCTGGGCCCGCGGCGCTCACGCTTTTCACCAGGGAACAAATCTCGCAACTCCAGCCCTATCGCCGATACAACTTCTTCCGTTGTGCAACCTGCCCAGCATCGAAGCAGGACAACACCGTCCGAAGTTTCCGCAATCGCCAGGCTTGGGCTCTTGTCACTGTGCGCTGGGCAACATGCCTTCCATTTATTGGCGCCAGCAGGTTTAACCTTGTCCAGACGGTCTAGAACTTTATCCAGGCAAGCCGATCCCATCGGCACAAGTGCGCCGTTTTGATTTTTCATGGTTAGGCCCCGTCTATGCTTATTGTTACGAAGACTGGCTCACCTTCAGTACGAATGTGCTCACGCTTACCAAACAGCGCAGAGTTAAACGCAATGCGCGTTTCTTCCATTTGGTCGTAGTTTGTATGGCTACCGATACCTTGAGTTTTGACCCAGTCGGGCAGCTCGCCCCGCAAACGCATTTCGTTTAAGTAGCTCCACCATTTACTTGCGTGGGAGCGTTCTTTTTCTAGTAGGTCGGCAAGGATTTCGCGCTGCGAGGCGCTCAAGGCGATAACGGCAGATTCGTTAACAATGTCGGAGGTACGCATTACACACCCCCTTCAGATTCCAGGGCGCGGGCCTGATCCATGTGATGGTTGTAGCGTTTCAAGCGAACAGAAAGGGACGAGTTTGCGCGGAGGGCGCTCAGCGCCATACGGCGGTGAGCAATTGCGCGAATTGCGGACGGAATGATTTTGGTCATCGTTGGGGCTCCCATTGTTGAGGAGCTGCCACGGTTCGTCGCCAAACGAATTAGGGTGGCAGCTGTGCGCAGGTTGGCGAACCGGGACAATAGGAACCCGGCAGACCCGAAGGTCTCCCACGCACAGCCGCCATAAACAGGATATGCGGGCACAAAAAAAGCGCCTGCAATCGAAATGGGGGCGCCTGTGCGCCTATTGTGACTCGGGTCGCCAAACCCGGTCGCTGAATTTGCAGCGACAGGCGAACCATACCGACCATCACGGCTGCTTGCAAGTCCGATTATGTGTCGTTCGTTGTGATGGCGCAATGCCATTAAATGTGTTTTTTTCTTCAGTCGTGCCCTTGTACCCTCAGTTATGCCCACCCTTGGGCATGGGCACGACTGGGGAAAAAGGGCACGACTGGGGCGCAGGCGGATCATCACGCCACCTCACCACGGCAGGCGGCGATTTGCTCATCACACCAGGCATGAACCTCGGCCTCGATCCACACGACGCACTTCGGGCCGAGGGTGACTTGCTTGGGGAAGGCGCCAGCGGCGATACGGCGGTAAATCTCGGTGCAGGACAGGCCGGTGATCGACTCAACGTCCTGGCGCTTGATGAAGCGGCGAGCGGGTGGGGTGGTGTTGGTAGGGTTAGCCATCGTCTGCGCCTCCTTGGGCGGTTTCGGTAATCGACGATGGCAATGCTGGCGGGTAGTGATCAGAGAGTCATTGCAACTGCAAAAAACAGATTTGCAATTGCGATCAGGCGCTAGAGGTATTTCTAAGCCTGGCCAGCTCGGCGTTGGAGTCGCTGAAGTGTTTCTGTAGCGAGCTTTCACTCAGCCCACGAATCCCTGGATTGCGCTCAAGAACGGCGCTAATGAGGGATGACTGTGTGTGTTTTTTTCGTTCGCTCGTCGCGGCCTCAAGTAACGCTGCAACGGTAATCCTGAGTGAGGGTGGAAGATTTTCCTGAGTTGAAAGAAGTTCCGGTTTTTTTGGTGCTGGATCTTCACCAGGTGCAAAGTTGTAAATTGGCTGTTCTACCCATATGCATTGGTCATTGACCATTATTTCTACTGTTGGCTTTTCAGGCATTGAATTGCTGTTTGCTTTTTCCGCGATAAAGTAAATGTCCGCAGTTACAGCCATTACCTTGATGTCGTCTGGGTTGTCATCGTCATGAGGCGAAATATATTGATCAGTTTGACTATCTTTTATTGCGTAAAAGCCGCCGTCTGCATCACGCACGACGTAAGAAGTGCGTGCCAGAACTTGTGCCGTATCGCAAGGGAGATAAAAGCCAAGGGAGACCCCGGCAAGATGATCTTCTTCCATGAAGTATCTACCGTCTCTTGCGTGTTGCTCATGAAGCTCGTTGTCAAACATAGGCTTAAGCTTTACGATTTCACCGTGGCAAGGCCGGAATAGTCGTATCCATCCACCTTCGTAGAGAGACATTAAGTCGTATATGTCAACTTTCTCCCCGATCAAGTCGGAAAGCAGTTTTGCAGCGTTCGCCATCGGTAGAACTGACTTAAACTTACTTAGCTTACTCACTGCGCAGCACTCCGAATAGAAACTACATTGGCACCAGCGCAAAGGGCGTCAACTTCATCTGCCCAGCTCTGCATCATCCCTCGTCGCTGATCCAAGTAGTGCGCATGGTTGTAGGTGTCTCGAATCGAGTCCTGATCACCGTGGGCCAGCTGCCGCTCGATCCAGTCACGGTTGTAGCCTCGGGTGTTGAGGCTAGTGCTCAGTAGATGGCGGAAGCCGTGCCCGGTCTGGCGCCCTTCGTAGCCCATCGTGGCCAGCGCCTTGTTCACTGTGTTCTCGCTCATCGGTCTGGCCCGGTCGTTGCGCCCAGGGAAGGCGAGAGGGTAGGTGCCGGTGATCTCGCTCAAGGAGCGCAGCAGTACAACAGCCTGGCGGGGGAGCGGGACGATGTGAGGGCGGCGTGCCTTCATCCGTGCTGCTGGGATAGTCCAGGTTGCTGACTCCAGGTCGAACTCATCCCAGGGCGCCAGCCGCAGCTCGCCCGGACGCACGGCTGTCAGTAGCAGCAGGCGAATAGCGATCTTGCTGGTGAAGTCGCACTGGGCTGTCTCCAGCGTTGCCAGCAGGGCAGGAAGCTCGGCTTCTGATACGTGCGGGTGGTGGCGAGTGCGCGGGGCGTGCGCGGCTACCACGTCCAGATCGGTGGCGGGGTTGCCGGGCACCACGCCCTTGGCCAGGCCGAAGCGAAAGATCTGGCTTAGCCACTGACGAACCTTGCGGGCGACGTTGAACGCCTCGCGGCGCTCGATCTTGCGCACCAGGTCTACCAGCTCAGGACGTTGGACCTCGGCAGCCGGCCGCTTTCCAATTACAGGGAAAATGTCCGATTGCAGGTATTGCAGGGCTTTCGATGCGGTGGCCGGCGCCCAGCGCGGCTGGTTGTAGTCATACCACTCCCGCGCCAGCGCTTCGAAGGTCAGCACCTGAGCCGCTGCTGCCGCTTTCTCCTGCTGCTTATGGGCGCTTGGATCAATTCCCTGCGCCAGCAGCTTTCGCGCTGTATCGCGGCGCTCCCGGGCCTGGGCGAGGGTGATGGACGGGTACGCGCCCAGGCCGAGCATCTTCGCCTTTCCATCGAATCTGTAGCGCAGGCGCCACAGCTTGCCGCCCGCGGTGGTGACCTCCAGGCACAGCCCGAGTGAATCGGCGAGGCGATAGAGCTTGTCGCGGGGTTTGGCGGTGCGGATGGCGGTATCTGTCAGCGCCATGGGGATGCCCTTGCTGGAGCCAAACCGCGCGGTTTTGCGGTCGGCGTGTGAGTAGGATTCTGGACCGAACTCGGTCTACTCACAAATCTACTCACATCTCAGCGGGCTTACAAGAGAACTACTGGGAACGATGGGCACAAAAAAACCGGCTCAGTGGCCGGTTTCTTTAGGGTTCCGGGCCTGGTAGGGACCTCTTGGAACATGTACATGGTGCCCCGAGGGAGACTCGAACTCCCACTCCTTTCGAAAACGGATTTTGAATCCGCCGCGTCTACCAATTCCGCCATCAGGGCTTATGACGGCGGAGTATAAAGAGCCGCTTGAATGCGGTCAATCGGCTTTCATGGAGAATTTTCGCTCGTTGGGCTAAACTTTCCGACCCTGTCGAACCGAACACCATCATGCGCGTTGCCGATTTCTCCTTTGAGCTTCCTGATTCCCTGATCGCTCGCCACCCGTTGGCGGAGCGCCATAGCAGCCGTTTGCTGACCCTTGACGGGCCCAGCGGGGCGCTGGCGCACAAGCAATTCACCGATCTGCTGGACTTTCTTCGCCCTGGCGACCTGATGGTGTTCAACAACACCCGGGTGATTCCAGCGCGTCTGTTCGGCCAGAAAGCCTCCGGCGGCAAGCTGGAGATCCTGGTCGAGCGGGTGCTGGACAACCATCGGGTACTGGCCCATGTGCGTTCGAGCAAGGCACCCAAGCCGGGCACGCAACTGCTGATCGATGGCGGGGGTGAGGCCGAGATGGTAGCGCGGCACGACACGCTGTTCGAGCTGCGCTTCGCCGAAGAGGTGCTGGGCCTGCTGGACCGGGTCGGGCACATGCCGTTGCCGCCCTATATCGATCGCCCGGACGAGGGCGCGGATCGCGAGCGCTATCAGACGGTCTATGCCGAGCGTGCTGGCGCGGTGGCCGCGCCGACGGCGGGGCTGCATTTTGACGAGGAGCTGCTGGAGAAGATCGCAGCCAAGGGCGTCGAACGCGCCTTCGTCACGCTGCATGTGGGAGCGGGTACGTTCCAGCCGGTGCGCGTGGAGCGCATCGAAGATCATCACATGCATAAAGAGTGGCTCGAAGTAGGCCAGGATGTGGTCGATGCCGTGTCGGCTTGCCGTGCCCGAGGTGGGCGGGTAGTCGCAGTGGGTACCACCAGCGTGCGGTCGCTGGAGAGCGCGGCGCGTGATGGCGTGCTGAAGGCCTTCAGCGGCGATACCGATATCTTCATCTTCCCGGGCCGGCCGTTCCATGTAGTCGATGCCCTGGTCACCAACTTCCACCTGCCCGAGTCCACGCTGCTGATGCTGGTCTCGGCCTTCGCCGGTTACCCACAGACCATGGCCGCTTATGCGGCGGCGGTTGAAAACGGGTACCGCTTCTTCAGTTACGGTGATGCCATGTTCATCACCCGCAATCCGGCGCCGCGTGGCCCCGAGGATCAAGCATGAGTCGCACCTGTCGTATGTCTTTCGAACTACTGGCTACCGATGGCAAGGCCCGTCGTGGACGGCTGACCTTCCCCCGTGGCGTGGTCGAGACGCCCGCGTTCATGCCGGTCGGCACCTATGGCACGGTGAAGGGCATGCTGCCGCGCGACGTCGAGGCCATCGGTGCGCACATGATCCTGGGCAACACCTTCCACCTGTGGCTGCGCCCGGGCACCGAGGTGATCAAGGCCCACGGCGACCTGCACGATTTCATGCAGTGGAAAGGCCCGATCCTGACCGATTCGGGCGGCTTCCAGGTGTTCAGCCTGGGCGCCATGCGCAAGATCAAGGAGGAGGGCGTGACCTTCGCCTCGCCGGTCGATGGCTCCAAGGTGTTCATGGGCCCGGAAGAGTCGATGCAGGTACAGCGTGACCTGGGTTCCGACGTGGTGATGATCTTCGACGAGTGCACGCCGTACCCGGCCGACGAAGACGTCGCGCGGGTGTCGATGGAGTTGTCGCTGCGCTGGGCCCAGCGCTCGAAGAACGCCCACGGTGACAACACCGCTGCGCTGTTCGGCATCGTCCAGGGCGGCATGCACCAGGACCTGCGCATGCGCTCGCTCGAAGGCCTGGACAAGATCGGCTTCGATGGCCTGGCCATTGGCGGGCTGTCGGTGGGCGAGCCCAAGCACGAGATGATCAAGGTGCTCGACTACCTGCCTGGCCAGATGCCAGCTGACAAACCTCGTTACCTTATGGGGGTAGGCAAACCCGAAGATCTCGTTGAGGGTGTGCGCCGCGGCGTCGACATGTTCGATTGCGTGATGCCTACGCGCAATGCGCGCAACGGCCATCTGTTCATCGATACCGGTGTGATCAAGATCCGTAACGCGTTCCATCGTCATGATGATTCGCCGCTGGATCCTACCTGCGATTGCTACACCTGCCAGAACTTCTCCCGCGCTTACCTCCATCACCTGGACAAGTGCGGCGAAATGTTGGGCGCCATGTTGAATACGATCCATAACTTGCGTCACTACCAGCTCTTGATGGCTGGTTTGCGCGAGGCTATTCAACAGGGTAAATTGGCCGCCTTTGTCGACGCCTTCTACGCCAAGCGCGGGCTGCCTGTGCCGCCCTTGGACTGATGCAATTTCGCCTACTGCAAATCAAAACATTGCAACTTAGCAACTGGAGTGCCATATGAGCTTTCTGATTCCCGCCGCGTACGCGGACGCTGCTGCCCCTGCCGCCGGCCCTGCCGGTACCGGCTTCGAGTGGATCTTCCTGGTCGGCTTCCTGGTCATCTTCTACCTGATGATCTGGCGTCCGCAGGCCAAGCGCGCCAAAGAGCAGAAAAACCTGCTGAGCAACCTGCAAAAAGGCGACGAAGTTGTCACCAATGGCGGTATTGCTGGCAAGATCGTCAAAGTTGCCGATGATTTCGTGGTTCTCGAAGTTTCCGACACCGTCGAACTGAAGTTCCAGAAGGGCGCCATTGCCGCGACCCTGCCCAAAGGTACGCTCAAGGCCATCTGAGTTACTGATTTCTACCCATCGTCGGGGCGCGCAACGCGCCCCGCGTCTTGAACGGGCGGCGTGATGCTGAACAAATACCCTCTGTGGAAATACCTGCTGATCCTGGCTGTGCTGGCGATCGGTTTCATTTATTCCGCTCCCAACCTCTACCCTGATGATCCGGCGGTCCAGATCAGCGGTGCCAGCACAGCGCTGCAGGTCAACCAGGCCGATCTCGACCGCGTCAGCAAAGCGCTGACCGATGCAGGCATCGCCGTCAAGGCAGCCAGCCTGGGCGAGCAGGGCAAGGGCGCGCTGGTGCGCCTGGCCAAGCAAGAAGACCAACTGCCAGCCAAGGATGTGGCGCGTAAAGCCCTGGGCGATGATTACGTCGTGGCCCTGAACCTGGCGCCAACCACTCCCGAATGGCTGCGTAACCTGGGCGCAAGCCCGATGAAGCTGGGCCTGGACCTGTCTGGTGGCGTTCACTTCCTTCTGGAAGTCGACATGGACAAGGCCATGAGCGCGCGCATGAAGGTCTACGAAGGCGAGGTCAAGACCCTGTTGCGCAAGGAGCGTGTCCGCTACCGCAGCCTGCCTCAGCAGGATGGCGGCATCATGCTGGGCTTCTCCGATGACGCGACCCGCGAACAGGCACGTGCCCTGATCCGCAAGAATTTCAATGATTTCGACCTGACCACCAGTGAGCGCAACGAGCTGGCTGTCCTGCGTCTCGCGATCACTCCGGCCAAGGTCGCGGAAATCCGTGAGTACTCCATCAAGCAGAACCTGACCACCGTGCGTAACCGGGTCAACGAGCTTGGTGTGGCCGAGCCGCTGGTGCAGCGTCAGGGCGCCAACCGGATCGTGGTCGAGCTGCCAGGCGTGCAGGACACTGCGGAAGCCAAGCGTATCCTCGGCAAGACCGCCAACCTTGAGTTCCGCTTCGGCGCCGAACCAGGTGCGTCCAAGGCGACCACCGAGGTGTTCGAGTTCCGTGACGGCGGCCGTTCCGCCGCGGTCGAGCGTGGCCTGATCATCACCGGTGACCAGGTGACCGATGCCCAGGCAGGCTTCGACGAGCAAGGCCGTCCCCAGGTGAACATCCGTCTTGATGGCCACGGCGGCGAGCTGATGAGCCGCGCCACGCGCAGCAACGTCGGCCGCAGCATGGCGGTGATCTTCATCGAGCAGAAGCCGGTTACCCGCTACGAGAAGAAGACGGTTGACGGTGTCGAGAAAGACGTCGCCATCCAGAGCTTCAAGGAAGAGAAGCAGATCATCAGCCTGGCGACCATCCAATCGCCGCTGGGCAGCCAGTTCCGCATTACCGGCCTCAACGGCCAGGGTGAGTCGTCCGAACTTGCCCTGCTGTTGCGCGCCGGTGGTCTGGCCGCGCCGATGTACTTCGCTGAAGAGCGCACCATTGGTCCGAGCCTGGGTGCCGATAACATCACCAAGGGTATCGATGCGTCGCTGTGGGGCATGCTGTTTGTCTCGCTGTTCATCATCGCCATCTACCGCGCCTTTGGTGTGATCGCCACGGTCGCCCTGGCGGGCAACATGGTGCTGCTGCTGGCACTGATGTCGCTGCTGGGCGCAACGCTGACCCTGCCAGGCATTGCCGGTATCGTGCTGACCATGGGCATGGCGGTCGACGCCAACGTGCTGATCTTCTCGCGGATACGTGAGGAAATTGCCTCGGGCATGTCGGTGCAGCGCGCGATCCACGAAGGCTTCAACCGCGCCTATACGGCGATCATCGATGCCAACCTGACCAGCCTGCTGGTCGGCGGTATCCTGTTCGCGATGGGTACCGGCCCGGTGAAGGGCTTCGCGGTTACCATGTCCCTCGGGATTTTCACCTCGATGTTCACCGCCGTCATGGTGACCCGCGCTATGGTCAACCTGACCTGTGGTGGGCGTGACATCAAGAAGCTGTGGGTTTAAGGGGCTGCCATGTTACGTACCATCAACTTCATGGGCGTGCGCAATGTCGCGTTCGCCGTTACCTTGCTTCTTACCGTGCTGGCGCTGTTCAGCTGGTGGCAGAAGGGCCTGAACATGGGCCTGGACTTCACCGGCGGTACGCTGATCGAGCTTACCTACGAACGTCCTGCAGACCTGCAGGCGGTGCGTACCGAGCTGACCCAGGCGGGCTTCAACGACGCCGTGGTGCAGAGCTTCGGCGCCAGCACCGATCTGCTGGTGCGCATGCCGGGTGATGATCCGCTGCTGGGTACCCGCGTGGCCGAGGCCTTGCAACAGGCCGGTGGCGACAACCCGGCCGTGGTCAAGCGCGTCGAGTTCGTCGGTCCGCAGGTCGGTGAGGAGCTGCGCGACCAAGGCGGCCTCGGCATGCTTCTGGCGCTGGGCGGCATCCTGATCTACCTGGCCTTCCGCTTCCAGTGGAAGTTCGCGGTCGGGGCGATCGTCTCGCTGGTGCACGACGTGGTCGTGACCATGGGTATTCTGTCGTTCTTCCAGATCACCTTCGACCTGACGGTCCTGGCGGCGGTACTTGCGATCATTGGTTACTCGCTCAACGACACCATCGTCGTGTTCGACCGGGTTCGCGAGAACTTCCGGGTGATGCGCAAGGCCTCCCTGATCGAGAACATCAACGTCTCGACTACCCAGACCCTGTTGCGCACTATCGCCACCTCGGTCTCGACCTTGCTGGCCCTGGCTGCGCTGCTGTTCTTTGGTGGCGACAACCTGTTCGGCTTCTCGCTGGCGCTGTTCATTGGTGTCCTGGCCGGTACCTACTCGTCGATCTATATCGCCAACGTGGTGCTGATCTGGCTGAACCTGAGCAGCGAAGACCTGATCCCGCCGGTCAAGGCCGAGGGTGTGGACGAGCGTCCATAACGGTTTATCCTGCGCCTCAGGGCGGTAGAGAAGGGCGCGAGTATTGAACTCGCGCCCTTTTTTTTGCTCCAAGGCTGGGAGAAGCGCGGGCGCGGACCCGCAGACAAGGTCAGGAGGTTCACGTGAACAAATCATTGCTGGTAGGTGCTGTGCTAGGTGCTGTCGGTGTGACTGCCGGAGGCGCTGTGGCAACCTACAGCTTGGTGAACAAGGGGCCGGATGTGGCCCAGGTCACCGACGTGCAGCCCATCAAACAGCAGGTCAAGACACCGCGGGAAGTCTGCAAGGACGTCACTGTGACCCGCCAGGCGCCGGTCAAGGACCAGCACCAGATCGCGGGTACCGTGGTCGGTGCGCTGGCCGGCGGGCTGCTGGGGAATCAGGTTGGCGGTGGCACTGGCAAGAAGATCGCTACGGTGGCGGGCGCGGTCGGTGGTGGCTATGCCGGCAACAAGGTGCAGGAAGGCATGCAGCAGCGTGATACCTATACCACCACGCAGACCCGCTGCAACACGGTCAATGACCTGAGCGAGAAGGTCGTTGGCTACAACGTTACCTATTCGATCGGTGACAAGGTCGGCAAAGTGAAGATGGATCGCGAGCCGGGCCAGACAATTCCGCTGGATGAGAACGGCAAGCTGGTACTCAGCCAGGCGCAGTGATCCCCGCCCATAAAAAAAGCACCCTAGGGTGCTTTTTTTATGGGCGAAGCGATCAGCGCTTCAGGCTTTCCGGCAGATGCGGCTGGATGGCAGTCAGCACGGCCTTGAAGCACTTGATATTACCGGCAACGATGTGGCCTTTATCAAGGAAATCGTGACCACCGGTGAAGTCGCTCACCAGGCCGCCCGCTTCCTGGATCAGCAGCACGCCTGCCGCCATGTCCCATTCCGACAGCCCTGATTCCCAGAAGGCATCGAAACGGCCAGCGGCAACGTAGGCCAGGTCGAGGCTGGCGGAGCCGGCGCGGCGGATGCCGGCGGTCTGGCCAGTCAAGGCACGGAACATGCCCAGGTAGTTGTCCAGCTCGGCCATCTGGCTGTCACGGAACGGGAAGCCGGTACCCAGCAGGGCGCCTTCGAGGCTGGTGCGCGAGCTGACGCGCAGGCGGCGGCCATTGAGCTGGGCGCCACGGCCGCGGCTGGCGGTGAATTCTTCCTGGCGAACCGGGTCAAGGATGACGGCGTGCTCGATGCGGCCACGGTATTTACAGGCGATGCTCACCGCGAAGTGCGGGATGCCACGCAGGAAGTTGGTGGTGCCGTCCAGTGGATCGATGATCCAGAGGTAGTCCTTGCCCTCTTCACCGGAGCCTGCATGCATGCCGGTTTCTTCACCCTGGATCGAGTGGTTCGGGTAGGCCTTGCGCAGCGCCTTGATGATGACTTCTTCAGCCGCGCGGTCGACCTCGGAGACGTAGTCCTTGGCCTCTTTTTCGTCCACCTTGATGCTATCCAGGCGTTCGATTGAGCGGAAAATCAGTTCACTGGCACTGCGGGCGGCGCGCAGCGCGATATTCAGCATGGGCTGCATGGACGTTTCACCTGGGTCGTTAAAGAAAGCCGCACATTCTAGCAGAATTATCCGCGCGCAGAAGTGTGTCATTTGCTTTCGTGGTGTTACGCTGGTCGCTTCTGTAAGATTCAGTCCCCCATTTCTGTCTCTGCGAGCACTTCACCTTGCTGCAAAATATTCGTGTTGTTCTGGTCAATACCAGCCACCCCGGCAATATCGGCGGCGCTGCGCGTGCCATGAAAAACATGGGCTTGACGCGCCTGGTGCTGGTCGAACCGCAGGACTTCCCCTCGCACGAGGCCAGCGCCCGAGCCTCTGGCGCCGACGACATCCTGGCCGCTGCCCAGGTTGTCGGCTCACTGGAAGACGCGTTGGTGGGCTGCAACCTGGTCCTTGGTACCAGCGCCCGTGAGCGCAGCCTGCCCTGGCCGCTGATCGACCCCCGCGAGTGCGGCACCAAGGCCGTCGAGCACGCCGCGCAAGGCGAGGAGATTGCCCTGGTTTTCGGCCGCGAACACGCAGGCCTGACCAACGACGAACTGCAACGATGTCACTTCCACGTGCATATCCCGTCGAATCCTGACTTCAGCTCCCTCAACCTGGGGGCGGCGGTGCAGGTGCTCGCCTATGAAGTGCGCATGGCCTGGCTGAGCACCGCTGGCGATCAGGCCGAAGGCGATGGGCCCCGGGCCCCCTCGCCAGCCCTCAGCGAGCTGGTCACCATGGACGAGATGGAGCTGTTCTATGGCCACCTGGAAAAGACCCTGGTGGACATCGGTTTCCTCGACCCGCAGAAGCCTCGTCAGTTGATGCCGCGCCTGCGCCGCTTGTATGGACGCAGTGGGGTCGATCGTTCGGAAATGAGCATTTTGCGCGGCATCCTCACCGAGACCCAGAAAGTGGTCCGGGGCGAGCCGCATAAGCGGAAGGACCAATAGATGTTCGAGCGTCTGCGTGAAGATATCCAGAGTGTGTTCCATCGTGACCCGGCGGCGCGCAATGCCTTCGAGGTTCTGACCTGCTATCCGGGCATGCATGCGATCTGGCTGCACCGTGCTGCCCGCGCCCTCTGGCTGCGTGATCTCAAGTGGTTGGCGCGCCTGGTGTCCAACTTCGGGCGGTGGATGACGGGTATCGAGATTCATCCGGGAGCCAAGGTCGGCCGACGGTTTTTCATCGACCACGGCATGGGCATCGTGATTGGCGAAACCGCCGAGATCGGTGACGACGTGACCCTCTACCAGGGCGTGACGCTGGGCGGCACCAGCTGGAACAAGGGCAAGCGTCACCCAACGCTGGAAGACGGCGTGGTGGTGGGGGCGGGTGCCAAGGTGCTCGGCCCGTTCACGGTCGGGGCTGGGGCCAAGATCGGCTCCAACGCGGTGGTGACCAAGGCGGTGCCAGCCGGTGCTACCGCGGTCGGTATTCCGGGGCGCATCATCGTCAAGTCCGAGGACAGCGAAGTCGAGGCCAAGCGCAAGGCCATGGCTGAAAAGATCGGCTTCGATGCCTACGGCGTCAGCGGTGACATGCCTGACCCGGTCGCGCGCGCCATCGGCCAGTTGCTTGACCACCTGCAGGCAGTGGACGGCCGCCTGGAGGACATGTGCGGCGAGCTGACCAAGCTGGGTAGTAGCTACTGCGCCAAGGACCTGCCGGTACTGCGCGAAGAGGACTTCGCCGAGGTCAAGGCGGCGGCCAAGAGTGACTCCCAGTCGCATTGATAGCCTGATGCCCTGCGGGGCGTGTGCTAACGCGCCCTTTCTTGCTATGATGCCGCCCGCCTTCGCATCGCAATCCCGACTAAAGCAGTAGGTCTTATAGTTGACTTAAACGCTCGGGAATTGCATACTTGCACACATTCTGTAACTCCCGTGGTAACGACTAGCCATGCGACTGACTACCAAAGGCCGATACGCCGTGACCGCAATGCTCGACCTGGCATTGCACGCGCAGCATGGCCCTGTGTCTTTGGCCGATATTTCCGAGCGCCAGGGCATATCCCTCTCATATCTGGAGCAGCTGTTCGCCAAGCTGCGCCGCAGCAGCCTGGTTTCCAGCGTGCGCGGCCCAGGCGGTGGGTATCAGCTGTCCCGTGGCATGGAGACCATCCAGGTTGCCCAGGTCATCGACGCGGTCAATGAATCGGTCGATGCCACCCGTTGCCAGGGCCTGGGAGACTGCCATGCCGGTGACACCTGCCTGACCCACCACCTGTGGTGCGACCTCAGCCAGCAGATCCATGAATTCCTGAGCGGCATCAGCCTGGCCGACCTTGTTACTCGCCGAGAGGTGCAAGAAGTTGCCCAGCGCCAGGACCTGCGACGTGTCGCGGGCCGCCCTGCCCACTTGGACAAGATTGAGACGTCCGCCGTCGAATGACCGTTACGACGAGCGGCGCGACCGCCTGATAGGAGATATTCAATGAAGTTGCCGATCTACCTCGATTACTCCGCGACCACTCCGGTCGACCCACGCGTCGCTCAGAAAATGTGCGAATGCCTGACGGTCGACGGAAACTTCGGTAACCCGGCCTCGCGTTCCCACGTCTTTGGCTGGAAAGCCGAAGAAGCGGTCGAGAACGCCCGCCGCCAGGTGGCTGAACTGATCGGCGCCGACCCGCGCGAGATCGTCTGGACCAGCGGTGCGACCGAGTCCGACAACCTCGCCATCAAGGGCGTCGCGCACTTCTATCACACCAAGGGCAAGCACATCATCACCTCCAAGATCGAGCACAAGGCGGTCCTGGACACCTGCCGCCAGCTTGAGCGTGAAGGTTTCGAGATCACCTATCTCGAACCCGGTGACGACGGTATCGTTACTCCAGCGATGGTCGAGGCGGCCTTGCGTGACGACACCATTCTGGTCTCGCTCATGCACGTCAACAACGAAGTCGGCTCGATCAACGACATTGGCGCGATCGGTGAACTGACCCGCTCTCGCGGCATACTGTTCCATGTTGATGCCGCCCAGTCCGCGGGCAAGGTCGAGATCGACCTGTCCAAGCTGAAGGTCGACCTGATGGCGTTCTCGGCGCACAAGGTTTATGGCCCCAAAGGTATCGGCGCGCTCTACGTCAGCCGCAAGCCTCGCGTACGCCTTGAAGCCGCCATGCACGGCGGCGGTCACGAGCGCGGCATGCGTTCAGGCACGTTGCCGACCCACCAGATCGTCGGCATGGGCGAGGCCTTTGCTGTCGCCAAGGAGCAGATGGCCAGCGAGAACGTGCGCATCAAGGCCCTGAGCGACCGTTTCTTCAAGCAGGTTTCAGAGCTCGAGGAGTTGTACGTCAACGGCAGCCAGGTTGCCCGCGTACCGCACAACCTGAACCTGAGCTTCAACTACGTCGAAGGCGAGTCGCTGCTCATGGCGCTCAAGGACATCGCGGTATCGTCCGGCTCGGCCTGCACCTCGGCCTCGCTTGAGCCTTCCTACGTGCTGCGCGCACTGGGCCGCAACGACGAGTTGGCGCACAGTTCGATCCGCTTCACCTTCGGCCGCTTCACCACCGAAGAGGAAGTCGACTATGCCGCGCAGAAAGTCTGCGAGGCCGTTTCCAAGCTGCGCGAATTGTCGCCGCTGTGGGACATGTTCAAAGACGGCGTCGATATCTCCAAGATCGAGTGGGCCGCCCACTAAGCCAGTCGCCGGAAAGAGCGGCTCTCTGATGAGGAAGGAATAGCACCATGGCATACAGTGAAAAGGTCATCGACCACTACGAAAACCCGCGCAACGTCGGCAAGATGAATGCCGAGGACCCGGATGTCGGGACCGGCATGGTCGGCGCTCCGGCCTGCGGCGACGTCATGCGCCTGCAGATCAAGGTCAACGAGCAGGGCGTCATCGAAGACGCCAAGTTCAAGACCTACGGCTGCGGTTCGGCCATTGCCTCAAGCTCCCTCGCCACCGAGTGGATGAAAGGCAAGACCCTGGACGAAGCCGAAACCATCAAGAACACCCAGCTGGCCGAGGAGCTCGCGCTGCCGCCGGTGAAGATCCACTGTTCGGTACTCGCCGAGGACGCCATCAAGGCGGCCGTACGCGATTACAAGCAGAAGAAAGGTTTGCTCTAAGTCGCCTGTTGCAGGTAAGGAGTCTCGATGGCTATCAGCATGACAGAAGCCGCCGCCAACCATGTGCGGCGGTCCCTCGAAGGGCGCGGCAAAGGTCTTGGCATCCGCCTTGGCGTGCGTACCACCGGTTGCTCGGGCCTGGCCTATGTGCTGGAGTTCGTCGATGAGCCAGGCGATGAAGACCAGGTCTTCGAGAGCCATGGCGAGCGGGTGATCATCGATCCCAAGAGCCTGGCCTACCTGGACGGCACCGAGCTCGACTTCGTCAAGGAAGGGTTGAATGAAGGCTTCAAGTTCAACAACCCCAACGTACGCGGTGAGTGTGGCTGCGGCGAAAGCTTCAACGTCTGAGGCGCCGCGTGGGAACTCCTTGTCATTTCGCCCTGTTCGACCTGCAACCGGGCTTCAGCCTGGACCTCGATAAACTGGCCGTTCGCTATCGCGAGCTGGCCCGTGAGGTTCATCCGGACCGCTTCGCCGACGCCTCCGAGCGCGAGCAGCGCCTGGCGCTGGAGCAATCCGCTGCGCTCAACGAGGCCTACCAGACACTGCGCAGCGCGCCTCGGCGCGCTCGCTATCTGTTGGCCATCAGTGGCCACGAAGTGCCCCAGGAAATCACGGTTCATGACCCTGACTTCCTGATGCAGCAGATGCAACTGCGCGAAGAGCTCGAAGATCTGCACGACAGTGCCGACCTGGACGGCGTGGGCGTTTTCAAGAAGCATCTCAAAGGTGCTCAGCAAGCGCTCAATGATGACTTCGCCGCCTGTTGGGACGACCCAGCGCAGCGCGAGCAGGCCGAACGCCTGATGCGCCGCATGCAGTTTCTCGACAAGCTCGCCCAGGAAGTGCGTCAGCTCGAAGAGCGCCTCGACGATTAACCCGGCGTACCCGTGATGACGCCTAAGGTATTCAAATAGCATGGCCCTACTGCAGATCGCCGAACCCGGTCAAAGCCCCCAGCCGCACCAGCGTCGCCTGGCGGTGGGGATTGACCTCGGTACCACCAATTCGCTGGTCGCTGCCGTGCGCAGCGGTGTCAGCGAGCCCCTGCCTGACGCACAAGGCAATGTCATCCTGCCGTCCGCCGTTCGCTATCTCGATGAGCGCATCGAGGTTGGCCAGGTGGCGCGCGATGCCGCCGCGAGCGACCCGTTGAACTCCATTCTTTCGGTCAAGCGCCTGATGGGCCGCGGCCTTGCGGACGTCAAGCAGCTGGGTGAGCAATTGCCTTACCGCTTTGTCGGCGGCGAGTCACACATGCCGTTCATCGACACCGTGCAGGGGGCCAAGAGTCCGGTCGAAGTCTCTGCCGACATCCTCAAGGTGCTGCGCCAGCGCGCCGAGGAAACCCTGGGTGGCGAGCTGGTAGGGGCGGTGATCACCGTGCCAGCCTATTTCGACGACGCCCAGCGCCAGGCCACCAAGGACGCCGCGCGCCTGGCCGGCCTGAACGTGCTGCGCCTGCTCAATGAGCCGACCGCGGCTGCCGTTGCCTATGGCCTGGACCAGAATGCCGAAGGTCTGGTGGCCATCTATGACCTGGGTGGCGGTACGTTCGACATTTCCATCCTGCGGCTGACCGCAGGCGTCTTCGAAGTGCTGGCCACCGGTGGCGACAGCGCCCTGGGTGGCGATGATTTCGACCATGCCATCGCTGGCTGGATCATCGAGCAGGCCGGGCTGAGCGCCGATCTCGATCCATCGGCCCAGCGCCAGTTGCTGCAGACCGCCTGTGCCGCCAAGGAAGCCCTGACCGACGCCGAGGTGGTCAGCCTGGCCCATGGTGCCTGGCAGGGCGAGCTGACCCGCGCCGTCTTCGAGGCGCTGATCGAGCCGCTGTTGGCCCGTAGCCTCAAGGCCTGCCGCCGCGCCGTGCGCGACAGCGGCGTCGAGATCGATGAGGTTGCCGCCGTGGTCATGGTTGGTGGCTCGACTCGCGTGCCACGGGTGCGCGAAGCGGTCGGCAGCTTGTTCGGACGCACGCCACTCACCGAAATCGATCCCGACCAGGTAGTCGCCATTGGCGCCGCAGTGCAGGCCGATACCCTGGCCGGTAACCGCCGCGATGGCGGCGAGCTGCTGTTGCTCGACGTGATCCCGCTGTCGCTTGGCCTGGAAACCATGGGCGGGCTGATGGAAAAGGTGATTCCGCGCAACACCACCATTCCCGTCGCCCGTGCCCAGGAATTCACCACGTACAAAGATGGCCAGTCGGCCATGATGATCCATGTCCTGCAGGGCGAGCGCGAGCTGGTCAGCGATTGCCGGTCGCTTGCGCGTTTCGAGCTGCGTGGGATTCCGGCCATGGTTGCGGGCTCGGCCAAGATCCGCGTCACCTTCCAGGTCGATGCCGACGGCCTGCTCAGCGTAGCGGCCCGCGAAATCGGTTCGGGCGTGGAGTCGAGCATCCAGGTCAAGCCATCCTATGGCCTGACTGACGGCGAGATCACCCGCATGCTCAAGGATTCGTTCGAACACGCGAACAACGACAAGCAGGCCCGACAGTTGCGTGAGCATCAGGTCGATGCCGAGCGCCTGCTCGAAGCGGTGCAGGGTGCCCTCGAAGCGGATGGCGAGCGTCTGCTCGACGCCGACGAGCGCCTGGCCATCGAGCACCAGATGCAAGACCTGCGTGATTTGCTCACCGGCACCGATGGCCACGCCGTCGAGCAACAGACCAAGCGTCTGTCGCAGGTG
The DNA here is from genome assembly GCF_902498185.1 of Pseudomonas fluorescens. Lineage (GTDB taxonomy): Bacteria > Pseudomonadota > Gammaproteobacteria > Pseudomonadales > Pseudomonadaceae > Aquipseudomonas > Aquipseudomonas fluorescens_BS. Next base: position 28,306 of record NZ_CABVIX010000007.1, read on the forward strand.
ACCGATGCCTTTGCCGCCCGACGTCTTGATTCGACGGTCAAAGCCGCATTGGCCGGGCGCAACCTGAATGAGATCGAGGAGTAACCGATGCCCCAGGTGATTTTCCTGCCCCACGAGAAATTCTGCCCGGATGGGCTGACCGTGGAGGTAGCGCCCGGTACCAATATCCTGGAGCTGGCCCACGAGCACCACATCGAGATGGAAAGTGCCTGCGGCGGCGTGTGTGCCTGCACTACCTGCCACTGTGTGGTGCGCAAGGGTTTTGACTCGCTCGAGGAGGCCGACGAGCTCGAGGAAGACATGCTGGACAAGGCCTGGGGCCTTGAAGCGCAGTCGCGCCTGGGCTGCCAGGTGATCGTCGGTGACGACGACCTGACCATCGAGATTCCGAAGTATTCGCTCAACCACGCTGCCGAAGCGCCGCACTGACTCTGGAGCCTGGCATGAGCCTGAAATGGGTTGATGTACTTGAGATCGCCATCCAGCTTGCGGAAAGCAAGCCGGAAGTCGATCCTCGTTATGTAAATTTCGTCGATCTGCACCGCTGGGTGCTGGCCTTGCCAGAATTCAGCGACGATCCGTCACGCGGCGGTGAGAAGGTGCTAGAGGCCATCCAGGCGGCCTGGATCGAAGAAGCCGACTGAGCGTGTCCTGCAGGTTAGGCAATCCCCTGGAACCCGCGTATAATTCGCGGGTTTAATTTTTCGCAATACTCAATTTCTGGAGTTTTCCATGGCTGTTCAACGTACTTTCTCCATCATCAAGCCAGACGCTGTTGCCAAGAACGTGATCGGCAAGATCACCAGCCGCTTCGAAGAAGCCGGCCTGCGCATCGTTGCCTCGAAAATCAAGCAGCTGTCCAAGGCCGAAGCCGAAGGCTTCTACGCTGAGCACGCCGAGCGTGGTTTCTTCGGTGACCTGGTTGCCTTCATGACTTCCGGTCCGGTCGTTGTCCAGGTTCTGGAAGGCGAAAACGCCATCGCACTGAACCGCGAACTGATGGGTGCCACCAACCCTAAAGAAGCTGCCGCCGGCACCATTCGTGCCGACTTCGCCGAGTCGATCGACGCCAACGCCGTTCACGGTTCGGACTCCGAAGCCGCCGCTGCCCGCGAAATCGCTTACTTCTTCGCTGCTACCGAGGTTACCACTCGCTAAGCGAAAGCTTACGAGTGAAGGTGAATCCATGACGACATCGACTGGTAAAACTAACCTGCTGGGGCTGACCCAGCCGGATATGGAAAAATTCTTCGACTCGATCGGGGAGAAACGCTTCCGTGCCGGTCAAGTGATGAAATGGATTCACCACTTTGGCGTCGATGATTTCGACGCCATGACCAACGTCGGCAAGGCCCTGCGCGAAAAGCTCAAGGCGGTTGCCGAGGTTCGCGGTCCGGAAGTTGTCAGCGAGGACATTTCCAGCGACGGCACCCGTAAATGGGTGGTTCGCGTGGAGTCCGGCAGCTGCGTCGAGACCGTATACATTCCCCAGGGCAAGCGTGGCACCTTGTGTGTCTCGTCACAGGCCGGTTGCGCCCTGGACTGCAGTTTCTGCTCCACCGGCAAGCAAGGATTCAACAGCAACCTCACCGCCGCCGAAGTCATCGGCCAGGTGTGGATCGCCAACAAGTCGTTCGGCTCCGTGCCGGCCACCGCCGACCGCGCCATCACCAACGTGGTGATGATGGGCATGGGTGAGCCGCTGCTGAACTTCGACAACGTCGTCGCCGCCATGCGCCTGATGATGGACGACCTCGGCTACGGTATCTCCAAGCGTCGCGTGACGCTGTCCACTTCCGGCGTCGTCCCGATGATCGACGAGCTGGCCAAGCACGTGGACGTCGCCCTGGCGCTGTCGCTGCACGCACCCAATGACGCGCTGCGCAACCAGCTGGTGCCGATCAACAAGAAGTACCCGCTCAAGGTGCTGCTCGACTCGTGCATGCGCTACATGTCGACCCTGGGCGATAAACGTCACTTGACCATCGAGTACACGCTGCTCAAGGACGTCAACGACCAGATGGTCCATGCGCAAGAGATGGCTGTGCTGCTCAAGGACGTGCCCTGCAAGATCAACCTGATCCCGTTCAACCCGTTCCCGCATTCGGGTTATGAGCGGCCGAGCAACAACGCTATCCGGCGCTTCCAGGACTACCTGCACCACGCCGGCTTCAACGTGACGGTGCGCACCACCCGGGGCGAGGACATCGACGCGGCCTGCGGCCAGCTGGTCGGCCAGGTCATGGACCGCACCCGCCGCAGCGAGCGCTACATTGCCGTACGCCAGGTCAACGCCGACGGTGACGTGCAAGACAGCCCTGCGGGCAACTGACGGGAACCCTGCCCATGACTCCGCGCGCCGCGCTGTCGATCCTGTCGCTTTCGCTGCTGGCCGGCTGCGTGTCCAGCGGCGGCTCCGATCCGTTGGCCAGTCGTCAGGGCCGCGCGGCGGCAGGGCAGGCCTACGTGCAATTGGGCGTGGGTTATTTGCAACAAGGTTTGACCGAGCAGGCCAAGGCACCTCTGTTGCGTGCCCTGGCACTCGACCCGCATGATGCCGACGCGCATGGTGCGCTGGCCCTGGTGTTCCAGGCACAGGACGAGGCTCCGCTCGCCGGCAGGCATTACCGCAAGGCGCTTGCCGAACGGCCCGGTGACACGGGGTTACGCAACAATTACGGCAGTTTCCTATATGCTCAGGGACAATACCGCGAGGCCGAACAGATGTTTCGCCAAGCCGCCGTCGATACCCTGTATCCTGAACGCTCGCGAGTCTTTGAGAACCTCGGCCTCACGGCCCTGAAACTCGACCGGCGCGACCAGGCGAGAACGCACCTGGAAAAAGCCTTGAAGCTCGACCCGCGGCAACCCCGCGCCTTGCTTGAAATGGCTGAGTTATCCTTTGAAGACAGGCATTATGTGCCGGCCCGGGAATTTCATGATCGCTTCAGCCAGCTAAGCGAGCAAAACGCCCGTAGCCTCTTGCTGGGCAGCCGCCTGGCGCGGGTCTTCGACGAAGGCGGCACCCTGGCCGAGCTGGGCCTGCAATTACAACGACTTTATCCCGGTACGCCGGAATATCAGCAATACCTGTCGGAGCAACGATGAAAGCCGCGCACCCAGAAGTAGCAGCAGCGACTCGCCAGAATCCCGGTGAGGTCTTGCGCCAGGCCCGCGAAAGCCGGGACTGGTCGCAAGCCGAGGTGGCGCGCAAGCTCAACCTGACCGTGAGTTCCCTGAACAACCTGGAAACCGGTGCCTTCGACAAGCTGCCTGGACACACCTTCGCTCGTGGCTACATCCGTGCCTACGCCAAACTGATGGGCATGGACCAAGCGCCGTTGGTCCAGGCGTTCGACCAGTACACCGGTACCCACGCTCAGGGCAGCGAAGTGCATGCCCTGGGGCGGATCGAGGAGCCAGTGCGCCTGTCGCACAACATCCTGCGTGGGGTCAGCCTGCTGTTGCTGCTGATGGTCATCGGCGGCGGCTTCTTCTGGTGGCAAGACCAGGGCAGCATGCGTGGCAAGGACCTGTCGCGTATTGCCATGGAGCATGTCGAGGTCGAGAGCGCCGACGGCACCACCCAGATCCACCCCCTCGACGAGCCCGAAGACCAGGCCGTGAGCGCTGCTCAGCAGCCACCGAGCGCGCCGTTGCCGCTCGATCAGGGCGAGTCGGAGTCGGCCAGCGCTCCCGCCGCCGATCCCGCGACAGCTGCCGTGCCGCCAGTGACCAGTACCGCGCCTGCCCAGGTACAGGCTCCGGTTGCAGCGCCAACCGCGCCTGCCGTTGCCACCCCGGCACCTGCTGCTCCGTCCGCGCCCGCCGTCCAGGCCCCGGTCGCCGCTGCCGTCCAGTCAGCTGCGCCGGCGCCGGCAGGCGACGGCAAAGTCCATATCCAGTTTGTTGCCGATTGCTGGACCTCGGTCACCGATGGCAACGGCAAGGTGCTGTTCAGCGCCATCAAGCGCAAGGGCGACAGCCTGGACGTGACCGGCAAGCCGCCGTTCGCGGTGCGCCTGGGCTTCGCCCGGGGCGCACAGGTCAGCTACAACGGCCAGGCCGTCGACCTTTCCCCGTTTACCAGCGGCCAGACCGCTCGCCTGAAGTTGGGACAGTAATTCATGCACGGTGAATCTCCGATCAAACGCCGCGAATCCCGCAAGATCTGGGTCGGCAATGTGCCGGTCGGTGGGGACGCCCCCATCGCGGTACAGAGCATGACCAACACCGACACCAACGACGTCGCCGCCACCGTGGCGCAGATCAATCGTCTGGTCGACGCCGGTGTCGACATCGTCCGCGTCTCGGTGCCCGACATGGACGCCGCCGAGGCCTTCGGTCGTATCAAGCAACTGGTCAGCGTGCCGCTGGTTGCCGACATCCACTTCGACTACCGCATCGCCCTGCGCGTGGCCGAGCTTGGGGTCGATTGCCTGCGCATCAACCCCGGCAATATCGGCCGCGAGGACCGTGTGCGCGCGGTGGTCGACGCTGCCCGTGATCGGGGTATTCCGATCCGCATCGGCGTCAACGCCGGTTCCCTGGAAAAAGACCTGCAGAAAAAGTACGGAGAACCGACCCCAGCCGCGCTGGTCGAGTCGGCACTGCGTCATGTCGAGCACCTTGATCGCCTGGACTTCCAGGACTTCAAGGTCAGCGTCAAGGCTTCCGATGTGTTCATGGCTGTAGAAGCCTACCGTCTGCTCGCCAAGCAGATCGTCCAGCCGTTGCACCTGGGCATCACCGAAGCCGGTGGCCTGCGTTCGGGAACGGTGAAATCCGCGGTCGGTCTCGGTATGCTGCTGGCCGATGGCATCGGCGATACCATCCGGATCTCGCTGGCCGCCGATCCGGTCGAGGAAGTGAAAGTCGGCTACGACATCCTCAAGTCCCTGCGTCTGCGTTCGCGTGGCATCAACTTCATCGCATGCCCGAGCTGCTCGCGGCAGAATTTCGATGTGGTCAAGACCATGAACGAGCTCGAAGGGCGCCTCGAAGACTTGCTGGTACCGATGGATGTGGCCGTGATCGGCTGCGTGGTCAATGGTCCGGGCGAAGCCAAGGAAGCCCATGTGGGCCTCACCGGCGGCACGCCGAACCTGATCTACATCGATGGCAAGCCTGCGCAGAAGCTGACCAATGACAACCTGGTCGAAGAGCTCGAAAGGCTGATTCGCCAGAAAGCGGCCGAGAAGGCCGAAGCCGACGCGGCATTGATCGCCCGTGGCTGACATACAGAATCGTAAGGATCTTCCGTGAGCAAACCGCTGCAAGCCATTCGTGGCATGAACGACATCCTGCCCGAGCAGACTCCGCTGTGGCGCTATTTCGAAAGCACCGTCGCCGGTCTGCTGGACACCTACGGCTATCGTCAGATCCGCATGCCGATCGTCGAGTTCACCGAGCTGTTCAAGCGCTCGATCGGTGAAGTCACCGATATCGTCGAAAAAGAGATGTACACCTTCAACGACCGCAACGGTGACTCCCTGACCCTGCGTCCCGAAGGCACCGCGGCGTGCGTGCGCGCTGTACTGGAGCACGGCATCAGTGGCGGCGGCCAGGTGCAGAAACTGTGGTACATCGGCCAGATGTTCCGCCACGAACGCCCGCAGAAGGGCCGCTACCGCCAGTTCAACCAGATCGGCGTCGAAGTGTTCAACCTCGATGGCCCGGACATCGACGCCGAGCTGATCGTGCTGATCTGGCGCCTGTGGGGCCTGCTGGGCCTGCGTGACGCGGTCAAGCTCGAGCTCAACAGCCTGGGCACCAGCGAAGCCCGTGCCCGTTACCGTGACGCGCTGGTCGAGTTTCTCTCGGCGCGTCTCGAGCAACTGGACGAAGACAGCCAGCGCCGCCTCAAGAGCAACCCGCTGCGCATCCTCGACAGCAAGGACGCCAACACCCAGGCCGTCCTGGTCGGCGCACCGAAGCTCGAAGACTATCTCGACGAAGAGTCGCGCCTGCACTTCGAGGGCCTGAAGGCTCGACTGAACGCCGCCGGTATCCCGTTCGTGATCAATACCAAGCTGGTGCGTGGCCTGGACTACTACAGCAAGACCGTATTCGAGTGGGTCACTGACAAACTCGGCTCCCAGGGCACGGTCTGCGCCGGTGGTCGCTACGACGGCCTGGTCGAGCAGATGGGCGGCAAGCCGACCCCCGGCGTGGGTTTTGCCATGGGCATCGAGCGTCTGATCCTGCTGCTCGAAACCTTGGAACTAGTGCCTGAGTCCATCAACCGCCAGATCGACGTCTACCTGTGCGCGGTTGGCGAGCAGACCGAACTTGCAGGCTTGATCCTGGGCGAGCGTCTGCGCGACCGTCTGCCGGGCCTGCGCCTGCAGATCAACGCCGGGGGGGGCAGCTTCAAGAGCCAGTTCAAGAAGGCCGACAAGAGCGGCGCGCTGTTCGCGCTGATTCTCGGGGACGACGAATTGGCGCAACAAGTGGTAGGTTTCAAGCCCCTGCGTGGTCAGGGCGAACAACAGAACATTGCCTGGGATGCTCTCGCCGAGCATCTGCAAACCGCTCTCGCCCAGGCGTGAAGCGGCCGAATAGCTGAAAAGGAGTATTGGGGTGTCGAGTACCGATGAAGAGCTGGTCGCGGTCAAGGACTGGTGGGAACGCAATGGCAAGCCACTGCTGACCGGCGCTCTGCTGGCCGCCGTGGTGGTCCTGGGTTGGCAGGGCTGGCAGAAATACCAGAACAACCAGTCGCAAGGTGCCTCGAGTTTGTATCAGGCCTTGCTTGAAACCAGCCTGACGCCGAGCGGCCAGCCAGACGCGGGCAAGGTCGCCGAACTGTCCGGCAAGCTCAAGAGCGAATACGGTGGTACCGCCTACGCCCAGTACGCCAGCCTGTTCGTGGCCAAGGTCGCGGTCGACAGCGGCAAGCTGGACGACGCTGCTGCCGAGCTCAAGAGCGTGATGGACAAGCCGGCCGACACCACTCTGGACGAGATTTCCCGCCAGCGCCTGGCACGTGTGCTGGCCGCGCAGGACAAGGTCGACGAAGCCCTGAAACTGCTCGTTGGCGATACCGAGAAGGCCTTCCTGGCCAGCCGCGAAGAGCTCAAAGGCGACCTGCTGGTGCAGCTGGGCCGTACTGACGAAGCTCTGGGCGCTTACGAAAAAGCCAAGGCCGCACTGTCTGATGACGCTGCGGTCGGTGGCCTGCAACTGAAGCTGGATGACCTGGCCAAAGGGGATGCCTGACGTGATCGGTTGGAAACATGCAGCAGTGCTGGCCCTGGCCATTTTGGCCGCGGGTTGCAGCAGCAACAGCAAGAAGGAACTTCCCCCGGCCGAGCTGACCAAGTTCACCGAAGAAGTCGTACTCAAGAAGCTCTGGAGCCGTTCGATTGGCGATGGTCAGGGCGATACCTTCAACATGCTCGTCCCGGCGATCGAGAACGACCGTATCTACGCCGCCGATGTCACCGGCGTGGTGATGTCGCTGGACCGCAACAACGGTGACGTGGCCTGGAAGAAAGACCTCGAGCTGCCGGTATCCGGCGCCGTGGGCGTCGGTTACGGCATGGTCATGCTCGGCACCATCAAGGGTGATGTAATCGCTCTGGATGCCAGCACCGGTGAAGAGCGCTGGCGCTCGAAAGTGACCAGCGAAGTACTCGCGCCGCCAGCAACCAACGGTGATGTTGTCGTGGTGCAGACCCAGGACGATCGCGTGATCGGCCTGGATGCCGCCACTGGCGACCGTCGCTGGATCTACGAGAGCACCCCGGCCGTACTGACCCTGCGTGGCACCGGTGCGCCGATTGTCACCAACCGCCTGGCGGTTGCGGGCCTGTCCACCGGCAAGGTGATTGCCCTGGACACCCAGAACGGCGTGCCGGTCTGGGAAGCGCGTGTTGCCGTTCCGCAGGGCCGCTCGGAGCTGGAGCGTGTTGTAGACATCGATGGCGGCCTGTTGCTGTCCGGTGGCGTACTGTATGTATCGAGCTATCAAGGCCGCGTCGCCGGCCTGGACCTGGAAAGCGGTCGTGTACTCTGGCAGCGTGATGCGTCCAGCTACACCGGTGTCGCCCAGGGTTTCGGCAACGTCTACGTAAGCCTGGCTTCAGGCACGGTAGAGAGCGTTGACGAGCGTTCGTCCAGCGCCCTGTGGAGCAACGATCAACTGGCCCGTCGCCAGCTGTCGGCGCCGGAAGTGTTCTCCAGCTACGTGGCGGTGGGTGACCTGGAAGGCTACCTGCACCTGCTGAGCCAGGTCGATGGCCGTTTCGTCGGCCGTGAGCGTATCGACAGCGATGGCCTGCGCGCCCGGCCCCTGGTGGTCGGCGACACCATCTATGTCTTTGGCAACAGCGGCAAGCTCGAGGCACTGACCGCCCGCTGAAGCTATGCTTGAGGCCTGCGGGCCTTGAGCAGCGGCACTTCGGTGCCGCCCAAACTCCGGCCGCTGCCCTGCAGCGGCTTTTGTATTTTTCGAATTCAAGCAGTGGAGAGCCGAATGGTTCCCGTAATCGCCCTGGTGGGCCGGCCGAACGTCGGTAAATCCACCATGTTCAACCGCCTGACCAAGACCCGCGATGCCATCGTCGGTGACTTGTCGGGCCTGACCCGTGACCGCCAGTATGGCGAAGCCAAATGGCAGGGCCGCAGCTACATCCTGATCGACACCGGCGGTATCACCGGTGACGAGGCGGGCATGGACGAGAAGATGGCCGAGCAGTCGCTGATGGCCATCGAGGAAGCCGACTACGTCCTGTTCCTGGTCGATGCCCGCGCCGGCATGACCGCCGCCGACCAGATGATCGCCGAGCACCTGCGCAAGCGGAACAAGCAGTCGTTCCTGGTCGCCAACAAGATTGACCACATCGACCCCGACACCGCGCGTGCCGAGTTCTCGCCGATGGGCATGGGCAATGCGATTCCGGTCGCTGGCGCCCAGGGCCGCGGGATCAACACCTTGCTCGAGACCGTGCTGGGCGGCGTGCCACGCGACAAGGAAGAGGACGCGCTGGACGAAGACGTCGCCGAAGGCCAGGAAGCGGTGCGCATCCCTGGTCCGAGCGAGAAGGATGGCATCAAGATCGCCATCATCGGTCGTCCGAACGTGGGCAAGTCCACCCTGGTCAACCGCATGCTCGGCGAAGAGCGCGTGGTGGTGTACGACGAGCCGGGCACCACCCGCGACAGTATCTACATCCCGTTCCAGCGCGATGACGAGAAGTACACCCTGATCGACACCGCTGGTGTGCGCAAGCGCGGCAAGATCCACGAGGAAGTCGAGAAGTTCTCGGTGGTCAAGACGCTGCAGGCCATCAAGGACGCCAACGTGGTGATCTTTGTCATGGACGCCCGCGAAGGCGTGGTCGACCATGACTTGAACCTGCTCGGCTTTGCCCTTGAAGCCGGCCGCGCCATCGTCATCGCCCTGAACAAGTGGGATGGCATGCAGCCTGGCGAGCGCGACTACGTGAAGACCGAGCTGGAACGTCGGCTGTTCTTCGTCGACTTCGCCGACATCCACTTCATTTCCGCGCTGCACGGCACTGGCGTCGGCAACCTGTACAAGTCGGTGCAGGCTTCGTTCAAGTCGGCGGTCACCCGCTGGCCGACCAACCGTCTGACGCAGATTCTCGAAGATGCGGTCAGCGAGCACCAGCCGCCAATGGTCAATGGCCGCCGCATCAAGCTGCGCTATGCCCACCTTGGTGGTGCCAACCCGCCGATCATCGTCATCCACGGCAACCAGGTCGAGAAAGTACCTCGCTCTTACTCGCGCTACCTGGAAAATACTTACCGCCGCGTACTCAAGCTGGTCGGTACGCCGATCCGTATCGAGTACAAAGGCAGCGACAACCCTTACGAGGGCAACAAGAACCAGCTCACCGACCGCCAGGTCAACAAGAAACGCCGGTTGATGTCGCACCACAAGAAGGCCGAGAAGAAGCGTAAAGACAAGCGCTGATCGCGGAGCCCCAGCTGAACAGATCCGACCCGATCTGTTCAGCTGGGGTGTTTCAACCTGGCCTTTCAATCCGCTATGCTCGGGCATTGTCCCGAGCCGGAAAGAGGGCTCCATGATCACCAGCAAGTTGCCGAACGTCGGCACCACCATCTTCACGACCATGTCCCAGCTTGCCGCGCAAACCGGCGCGCTGAACCTCTCCCAGGGATTTCCCGACTTCAATGGCCCACAGCCCCTGCTCGAGGCAGTGGCCAGGCATGTGCTCGCCGGGCATAACCAGTATTCGCCTTCGACCGGTCTGCCAGCTTTACGCCAGCAGGTTGCGGCAAAGATCGCCTGCAGTTACGGCGTAGCGGTGGATGCCGACAGCGAAGTCACGATCACTCCAGGCGCCACTGAGGCGATCTTCTGTGCGATCCAGGCGGTGATTCACCCCGGTGACGAGGTCATCGTCTTCGACCCTTGCTACGACAGCTATGAGCCGTCGGTCGAGCTGGCAGGTGGGCGTTGCGTGCATGTGCAGCTGAGCGACGGCGATTTCAGCATCGACTGGCAGCGCCTGGCCGATGCCATCAGCCCACGCACGCGGATGATCGTCCTCAATTCACCGCACAACCCCAGCGGCGCCCTGATTACTCGCGATGACCTGGACAAGCTGGCGTTGCTGATCGCCGAGCGGGACATCTATGTTCTCAGCGACGAGGTCTACGAGCACCTGGTGTTCGACGGGGCGGAGCACGCCAGCGTGCTGGCCCACGAGGCGTTGTATGCCCGGGCCTTTGTGGTGAGCTCGTTCGGCAAGACCTATCACGTCACGGGCTGGAAGACGGGATACGTGGTCGCGCCTGCGGCCTTGAGTGCGGAGCTGCGCAAGGTTCACCAGTATGTGAATTTCTGCGGGGTGACCCCGTTGCAATACGGCCTGGCGGATTTCATGGCTGGCCACCCTGAGCATGTCGAGCAGCTTCCGGCCTTCTACCAGGCCAAGCGTGATCTGATCTGCGACCTCCTGCTGACCTCGCGCTTGCGCTTCACCCGCACCGCCGGTACCTATTTCCAGCTGGTCGACTATTCGCAGATCCGGCCCGACCTGAACGACGTCGACATGGCCCTGTGGCTGACCCGCGAACACGGCGTGGCTACGATACCCGTGTCGGTGTTCTACCAGCGGCCAATCCCCGGGCAGCGCCTGGTGCGCCTGTGCTTTGCCAAACGTGAGGAGACGCTGCGCCAGGCAGCGGAAAAACTATGCGCGATCTGAGTGCACTGCCCAACCTGAAAATCGCCCTGGTGCAGACCAGCCTTGCCTGGCAGGACCCATTGGCGAACTACGCGCGGTTCGAGGTGCTGCTGGAACAGGTCGGCGATGTCGACCTGGTGATCCTGCCCGAGATGTTCACCACCGGTTTCTCCATGGATTCAGAGAAACTTGCCGAGCCTGAGAACGGACCCACCTACAAGTGGCTCAAGACCCAGGCCAGCAAGCTCGATGCGGTAGTCACTGGCAGCGTGATCATCCAGGCAGCCGATGGCAGCCACCGTAACCGCCTGCTCTGGGCGCGGCCCGACGGCGAGATACTGCACTACGACAAGCGCCACCTGTTCCGCATGGCTGGCGAGCACAAGCATTACACCCCCGGCGAGCGCCAGGTGCAGTTCGAACTCAAGGGTTGGCGTATCCGCCCGCTGATCTGCTACGACCTGCGTTTTCCGGTATGGAGCCGTGACCCGCAGGATACCGATCTGCTGCTGTATACCGCCAACTGGCCAGCAGCCCGGCGCCTGCACTGGAACCGTCTGCTGCCCGCGAGGGGCATCGAGAACCTGTGTTACGTGGCGGCGGTGAACCGGGTGGGAACGGACGGCAAGGGCTTTGCCTACTCAGGAGACAGCCAGGTGCTGGATTTCCACGGTGAGACCGTGCTCAGCGCAGGGGAGGCGGACGGCGTGTTCACCGCAATACTGAGCGCGGCAGACCTCGCGGCCTACCGCACACGCTTCCCGGCGAACCTGGATGCCGACACGTTCGATCTGCATTGAGCCCCTGAGGTCGCCGCCGCCAGGGTGCGGCGACGGCCGCTAGTACACATCCCGCCGGTAGCGGCCGTCTTCGATCAGCTGCTGCACTGCCTCGGTACCCAGCACCTCGTACAGCACCGCATCGACGCCCGATGCCATGCCTTGCTGGCTGCCACAGATATACACGCAGGCGCCGTCGTTTATCCATTGGCGCAGTTGATCCGCCTGCTCGCGCAGCACATCCTGCACATACACCTTCTGCGCCTGATCCCGGGAAAACGCCAGGTCCAGCCGCACAAGATCGCCGCTCTCAAGCCAGCCGGACAATTCCTTGCCACACAGCATGTCGTGCGCCCGATTACGCTCGCCATACAGCAACCAATTGCGCTGATCACCAGCAACTATCCGCGCCTTGAGCAGGCTGCGCAGGCCGGCCAGGCCAGTGCCATTTCCGATCAGCACCATCGGCACCGACGCCGGCGGCAGATGGAAGGCGCTGTTGCGGCGCAGGCGCAGGTTGACGCCGCCGTCGAGCGGCAGGTACTCGGTCAGCCAGCCCGAGCCCAGTCCCAGGCTGCCGTCGGGGAGCCGCTCCTGGCGCACGATCAGCTCCAGCACGCCATCACTGGCAATGGAAGCAATGGAATATTCACGCGGACCGATCGGTGCCAGTGACTCCACCAGCGCCTGAGCGTGCACGCCGACAAGGTGTTCACGGCCGGTGGGCAGGTTACGGCTGGCCAGTGCCTGGGACAGGGTTTCAGTCAGGCCGCAGAGCTGCACGGGGCTGTTCGGATCAAGTCCCAGGCCCGCGAGGAAGGCGCTGACCCGTTGCTGGCCATTGCGAGGCATGATTTCGACGAGGTCGCCTGCCTCCCAGCTCGCCGGCTGGTCAGGCCGCAGCCCCAGCAGGTAGACCGGTGCGCCCTGGCTTCCAGGGTTGAGCAGCGTGCGCTGGCGCAGGCTCCAGTTGCCATAGCTCGGCGGCTGCCAGGCGGCGACAGGCTGGGTGCCAGTCAGTTGCGCCAGTTCCTGCTGCCATAACTGCAGGGCAGCAGGGTCGGCGCTGTCAACCTCTACAGGGCTGAAGGCGCTGTTTGCGCCGCGCTCCGCCAACCAGGACTGGAGACGCCGTGCGAATCCGCAGAAATGCGGGTACTGGCGATCTCCCAGGGCGAGCACTGCGTAGTGAAGGTTGTCAAGTGCCCAAGGCTGACCTAACACCTTGCGCTCGAAGCCACGGGCACTGTCCGGCGCTTCGCCGTCGCCGAAGGTGCTGATGACGAACAACGCGCGTTGCGCCTGGCGCAGGTCATGTTCACCCAGCTCGCCAAGCGGTCTTACCTGCACCGGCATGCCTGCGGCCTGCAGTTGTCCGGCGCTCTGCCAGGCCAGCTGTTCGGCAAACCCGCTCTGGCTGGCAAAACCGATCAGCCAGCTGTCGCCTCGAGGGGCATGGCCAGACACCCTGCCACGGGCAGCCCGCACCTGGCGCTTCTTGCGGCGACGGTCGAGATAGAGCAGCCAGCCGGTCACGAAGAACAGTGGCATGCTCAGGCTTGCCACGGTCACGATGATGCGCCCGGTCAGGCCGAAGTAGCTGCCGGTGTGCAAGGCATACACGCTGGCCAGCAGCTGGGCCTTGAACGATTTGTCGTTGTACTTTTCGTGACGCTTCACCGCGCCATTGGCGGGGTCGAGGGTCAGCGTATTGAATGCACGCTCGTGGTCGGCATCCTCCATCAGGTAGAACAGCGTTGCCGGCTGGCCACCCGCGGGCGGCAGGCGCAGGTTGTAGGTCGCTAGCCCTGGACCTGCGGCGTTGCGCAGGCTGGTCCAGATGGCGTCGTAGTCGACCACCAGCGGCGGGGCGTTCTTGTCTGGCCGGGGCGGGCCATGACGGCCCCGGCCTTCGCCACGCCTTTGCTGTTCACCAGCCGGCGGTGTATCGGCGAGCAGGCGATTGAGGCCTTCGCGATACCATTCATACGACCAGAAGAGCCCCGTCAGTGCGAACAGGAGGTAGAACAGCAGGCACCAGGTGCCGAAGACGGCGTGGAGATCCCAATTGAACGCTCGGCCTTTCTTCGCCCAATCGAACGTCAGCCACACCCGCCAGTTCAGCGGCTTGCGCGGCCAGCGCAGGTACAGTCCCGACAGGCAGAAGAAGACCAGCATCAAGGTGCAGGCGCCAGTGATCTGCCGGCCAGTGTCGCCAATGGCCAGAAAACGGTGCAGCTGCAGCATGAAATTGAAGAAGCCCTGGCCTGTGGCATCGGCCTTGAGTTCTCCCGTGTAGGGATCGGCGTAGCGCAGCTGGCCACGCCGCTCACCCGGTGGGGGCGTGAAGAAGATGCGCGCGGCATTGCCTTCGCGGGTATCGACCCACAGCATCGAGACCTTGTCGCCCTGCGCGGCCTCGACCCGGCGTACCAGCTCAGCAGGCGGCAGGACGCCTTCCTGGCGGACTTCGACCTTGAGCACATCGGCGTTGAACAGGCGCAGCAGTTCTTCCTGGAACGAATAGACCGCGCCGGTAATGCCCATCAACGCCAGTACCAGGCCTGCGGTGATGCCAAAGAACCAGTGCAGCTGAAACAGCGACTTCTTCACCACATCGATCACCTTCTCTTGCCCGCCACGACCGGCGCGGAATGCATTATGCCTTGATACACAAAAGCCCCGCCCACGGGCGTGGGCAGGGCCTGCTGATCAGCCGTTCCTTAGAAGTGAACGCTGGTGGTCAGTAACGCGGTGCGCCCGGCGGCCTGGTTGGCGAAGTGGGTCGAGAAGGCCTTGTCGTAGTAGACCTCGTTGGTGAGGTTCTGCACGTTCAGTTGCAGATCGACGTTCTTGGTCAACTTGTAGGCTGCCATGGCGTCATAGCGCACATAGCTGTCGACCATGGTGGTGTTGGCCACGCTGCCGAACACGTCATCCACATAGAACGCGCCGCCGCCGATGGTCAACCTCGGCGTCAGGCTGTAGGTGGTCCAGAGGCTGGCGCTGTTGTTCGGCGTGTTGGGCAGCTGGTTGCCATCATTGGCTGAGTTCAGCGGACCGCCGTCGATCTGGCGTGCCTGCATGTAGGTGTAGCCAGCGAACACTTGCCATTGGTCAGTAAGCTTGCCGCTGGCCGACAGCTCGATGCCTTGGACGCGGGTCTTGCCGACGTTCTCGTAACTGGTGGTGTCGACCTGGACGCGGGCATTTTCCTTCTCGGTGCGGAACAGTGCCGCAGTCAACGACAGGCGCTGGTCGAGCAAGTCCCACTTGGTGCCGATTTCGTAGTTGGTGGTTTCTTCCGGCTCCAGGTCGCTGCTCAGCAGGCGGCCCTGGCGATCGGTGCTGCCTGGCAGCACGTTACCTTCCATGCCTTCACCGAGCATGGCACCTGGCGGAGTAGCGGAGGTCGCGTAGGAAACATACACGCTGCCATTGTCGGTCGGCTTCCACACCAGGCCCAGCTGGCCGGTGAAGAACTCGCTGGTGTCCTCGCCCTTCGCAGTGGTAGTCCCGGCGGCGTCGTAGGTCTTGTAGTCAGTGTCGAAGTGGTCGTAGCGCAGCCCCATGTTCAGCAGCCACTGAGGGGACAACTCCAGCGTGTCGAACACATAGATCGCGCGGGTCTTGCTCTTGGTGGTGGTGCCAGCGTAGTTGCGGGCGATGCTGCCGTCCCACGCGTCATCCGGATTCGGATTGCTCAGCGAGGTGCAGTTGTAGCCGCTGGACACGATCATCCCTGGCGTGCAGTTGGTGGAACTGCCCGTCGTGCCTGGGGTGGTGTCGGTGTCGACGGTGTAGGAAGAACGCTTGCTTTCCTCGCGGCTCAGCTCGATACCGGTGGAAAAGCTGTTCTTGAAGCCCGCCACGTAGAAATCGCCGAACAGGTCCGTCTGGTTGGTGGTGGTGGCAGTGTTGCCCACGCGGCTGTTGGCCCGGCGCCAGACGCTGCCGTTGTTGACGTTGGCCTTGCTGTCGTCTGGCTGGGTGAGGATGTAGTCCTGCATGCTGTTGCCGTGGCGCAGCGTGTTCTTGACAGTCAGCGCATCGGTCAGGTCGTGCTCAACGGCAAAGGTCGCGATGTCTACACGGCTCTTGCGGAAGTCGCGGCCGGTGAGGCCATAGAAGTTGTCGCTGTCGCCGCCGTCGTACGGCTTGCTTGGGTCTGCCGAAGTACGGTTGCCGGTGCCGCCGGTGGGTACTGTGTAGGGGATGCCCGAGTCTGGAAGGTCGTCGCTTTCCAGATGGTAGTAGTCCAGGTTGACCCGGGTCGGCGTGCCAAGACCAAAGGCGAGCGACGGGGCAATGCCCCAGCGGTCGTAGTCGACCTTGTCGCGGCCGGCCACATTGCTTTCATGGCTCATCAGGTTGAGGCGCCCGGCCACACTGTCGCTGAACTGGTAGTTGCCATCAAGGGTATAGCGCTGCGTCTGATCGCTGCCCCAGGTGTAACCTGCGTCGAACGAATTGCCCAGGTGCGCGCGCTTGCTCACCAGGTTGATCGTACCGCCGGCCGCGCCGCGACCGCCGATGGCCGAGTTCGGACCCTTGGCCACCTCGACCGATTCGACGGCGAAGATCTCGCGGGTCTGCGCGCCGGTGTCACGCACGCCGTCGAGGTAGGTGTCGCCCTGTGCATCGAAACCGCGGATGAATGGACGATCACCCTGTGGGTTGCCACCTTCTCCTGCTCCGAACGTGATGCCCGGAACGGTGCGCAAGGCATCTTGCAGGCTCAGGGCATTGGTGTCCTTGATCACTTGCTGCGGGATGACAGTCACCGAGCGCGGGGTATCCACCAGAGGTGCCGTGTACTTGGAGGACGATGCCTTCTCGACCTTGTAGTCAGTGCTGGCCTGTTCGGCTGTACTGGTCACGCTGGTAGCGTCCAGGGCAATGGCGGCACTGTTGGCAGCAGGTTCTGCGGCGTAGACAGGGGCGGCACTGATCGCGACGCCGATGGCGGAAGCAAGCAGACGAGGGGAACTCACAGCAGAAGGCACGTAATGACGCAGCATGGTGAATGGGTCCTACCCGGTATTTTTAGGCTGCGAAATATAATGTAATGAATTGTTAGTAACAATTGAGAATTGTTTTTATTCACGCTGTCTTTACAAAATTTACACATTTTCTGTGATCGGCTTTTCCCGCTGACACAACATCTGTCATTTTTGACTTGTGGTGGACCAATGGGAATCAATACCATTGGCGCCCTTGCCCCTCAGGTACCTTCCCATGCTTCTCCACATTCCCGCGCTCTTCACCGCCGATGAAGTGGCACGCATACGCGTGGCCCTGGAGCAGGCCGACTGGGCGGATGGCAAGGTCACCGCCGGGTACCAGTCGGCCAAGGCCAAGCACAACCTGCAACTGCCTGAAGGGCACCCCCTGGCCAAGGAAATTGGCACCGCGCTGATCGAGCGCCTGTGGAGCACCCCACGGTTCATGTCGGCGGCGTTGCCGCACAAGGTCTTTCCACCGCTGGTCAATTGTTACCGTGAAGGCGGCAATTTCGGTTTTCACATCGACAACGCCTTGCGCCAACCGCGCGGCAGCCATGAGCGGGTGCGCACCGATCTGTCCTCGACCCTGTTCCTGAGCGAACCCGACAGCTATGACGGCGGCGAACTGGTGATCCAGGACACCTATGGCGAACAGCAGGTCAAGCTGGCGGCCGGCGACCTGGTGCTGTACCCCGGCACCAGCCTGCACAAGGTCAATCCGGTCACACGCGGGGCGCGCTATGCGGCGTTTTTCTGGACCCAGAGCCTTGTGCGAGAGGACAGCCAGCGTGCCTTGCTGTTCGAGATGGACAACGCTATCCAGCAACTGACCGCCGATGTGCCCGATCATCCGGCGTTGATTCAGCTCACCGGGACTTATCACAATCTTCTGCGCCGCTGGGTCGAGGTCTGACATGAGCTACAACCTGCGGCGTGAAGAAAACGTCGACGCCGATCAGTTGCGCAGCATGCTCGAAGACAGCCCAGGACAAGCTGCGCAAGCCATCCTGGCGGCTGCGGGCGAAGGTATCGTCCAGGCGCAGTTGCTACTGGGGCAGATCCTGCTGGACGGCCGCGGCATCGAGCGCGACCCGGTACTGGCCCGGCAATGGTTCACGATCGCCGCCCAAGGCGGCAGCGCCATGGCGCACAACATGCTCGGGCGTTGCCTGGAGCATGGCTGGGGCGGCGAGCAGGACCTGGCACAGGCGGTGACGCATTACCGCACCGCGGCCCAGGCGGGGCTGGACTGGGGTCTTTACAACTACGCCAACATGCTCGGCACAGGCAGGGGCGTGGCACAGGACCAGGCGGGTGCCTTCGCCGCCTACCGCCGGGCGGCGCAGGAGGGACATGCCAAGTCGATGAACCTGCTGGGCCGTTATCTGGAACTGGGGATCGCCTGTGATGCGGACTTCACCCGCGCCCGGCGCTGGTACCGGCGTTCGGCGCAGGCTGGAGATTTCCGCGGGCAGTTCAGCCATGCAGCGGTGCTGGCGGAGCACGGAGATGTCCCGGAAGCATTGAGCTGGTTGCGACGGGCGCTGGAGGCGGGCAATGCGAATTTTCTCCGCAGCAGCATTCCTGAGCTGGAACGGGCGGAAGATGCGAGGGTGCGGGGGATGGCGCAGCGGTATCGGGAGCGGTTGGCGCAGATGTGATGCAGGGGCCGCAAAGCGGCCCCCGCATACTCAGAGGTAGTACGCCTTCAACGGTGGGAAGCCATTGAATTCCACCGCGCTGTAGCTGGTGGTGTACGCCCCGGTCGACAGCCAGTACATCCGGTCACCGATCGCCAGGTTCAGCGGCAAGCCGTATTTGTACTGTTCGTACATGATGTCGGCGCTGTCGCAGGTCGGACCTGCGATCACTACTTCTTCCATCTCGCCTTTCTTCTCGGTCCAGATCGGGAACTTGATGGACTCGTCCATGGTTTCGATCAAGCCCGAGAACTTGCCCACGTCGGTGTAGACCCAACGCTCGACTGCGGTGCGCGACTTGCGTGCAACCAGCACCACTTCACTGACCAGAATGCCGGCGTTGGCAATCAGCGAGCGTCCAGGCTCCAGGATGATTTCCGGCAGATCATCACCGAAGTCTTCCTTCAGGAAACGGATGATCTCGTCGGCATAGGTTTCCAGGCTGTTGGTACGGGTGATGTAGTTGGCTGGGAAGCCACCACCCATGTTGATCAGCTTGAGGACGATGCCGTCTTCTTCCTTCAGGCGCTCGAAGATCACCTTGACCTTGGCGATGGCCGCATCCCATACGCTGATGTCGCGCTGCTGGGAACCGACGTGGAAGGAGATGCCGTAAGGCACCAGGCCCAGGTCACGGGCGAGGATCAGCAGGTCCATGGCCATGTCGGTCTGGCAGCCGAACTTGCGCGACAGCGGCCAGTCGGCGGTGGTGGAGCCTTCGGTGAGGATACGCACGTAGACCTTGGCGCCCGGCGCGGCCTTGGCGATGTTGCGCAGGTCGGCTTCAGAGTCGGTGGCGAACAGGCGCACGCCCTTCTCGAAGAAGTAGCGGATGTCCTTGGACTTCTTGATGGTGTTGCCGTAGCTGATGCGGTCGGCGCTGACGCCCTGGTTCATCACCTTGTCCAGCTCGTAGATCGAGGCGATGTCGAAGTTCGAGCCCTTGTCCTTGAGCAGGTCGATGATCTCGACCGCCGGATTGGCCTTGACGGCGTAGTAGACCTTGGCGAATTCGAACCCGGCGCGCAGGTCGTCATAGGCCTTGCTGATCATCTGGGTATCGATGACGACGAAAGGGGTTTCCTGCTTGTCGGCGAATGCCTTCATTTTCTGGAAGGTTTCACGCGCGAAATAATCTTCGACCTGGATCGACATGCTCAGGGACTCCATGGGCAAACTGAAAAGATAAGTGGCTGCAACTGAACGTCCTCCGTATCCCCACTTTGGTTCGCCTACTTCCCCGGATGGATCGTTTCCAGCATGGACGTTCGGCGCGAACTTTAGGACCTGAGGGGATCAAGATCAACAAAAAATATTGCAGCTTTACAGGGATCGGACGCGTGTGGGCAGTGGATGTTCCGCGAGGGCTGCCGGGCGTTAAATATTGTGGAATAGGGCGGGTTTGGCCGGGGATGGCGTGAGGGGGAACGATGGGCGAGGTTCGCTGCATGGAGGGGGAAAAAGGGGATGCGGACCGTTGGTCATGTAGGCGCCGAAACAGCGTAATGAGGGGCTGCTGTTCATATTTATGGCCACGAAAATATCTGCGAATCCGATGGCCTCTTCGCGGCTAAAGCCACTCCCACAGGTACGGTGCAGGCATGAGAGCACTGCTCCATGGCTGTGGGAGCGGTTTTAGCCGCGAAGAGGCCGGTACAGCCAGCGTACCCGCCAGGTCAGAACTCGATCAGGAGGCCACCGCGTCCGCCGGCGACACAATGCTCGTCTTGCCGCCACGCGAACGCCCCGAGCTCAGGTAGGCCGCGATCGATTCCTGTGTTACCTCGCCCAGGAACACCTGCTCGGCATCCAGTACCGGCAGCCACGAGCGGTTGAACTCGTACATCCGCGACAAGAGGATGCGCAGGTGCTCGTCATGCGAGGCAGTGGCGTTGAACTGACGCAGGAAGTCACCACAGGTGCCCTGCTGACGATGCAGGTCACGGCGGCGCACATAGCCCATGGCCTTGTTGCCGGCGTCGGTGACCACCACGTAGCGGCGGTCGTGCTCGTCCATCAGCTCGACGGCGTCATTGGCCGGGGTCTCGGGGCTCACTGACGGGGCGTTGTCCGCGGCATCCTCGGCACGCACCAGCAGCAGGCGCTTGAGGGTGCTGTCCTGGCCAACGAAGTTGCTGACGAAGTCGTCCACCGGGTGCGCCAGCAAGGTGTCCGGATGATCGAGCTGCAGCAGCTTGCCCGCGCGGAAGATGGCGATCTTGTCGCCCAGCTTGATCGCTTCGTCGATGTCATGGCTGACCATGATCACAGTCTTGTTCAACGCGCGCTGCATCTCGAAGAACTCGTTCTGGATCATCTCGCGGTTGATCGGGTCGACCGCGCCGAACGGCTCGTCCATCAGCAGGACGGGTGCATCGGCCGCCAATGCCCGGATCACGCCGATGCGCTGCTGCTGGCCGCCGGACAGTTCACGCGGGTAGCGCTGCAGGTATTGCTTGGGTTCGAGCTTGATCACGCTCATCAGCTCGCGAGCACGATCGTGGCACTTCTGCTTGTCCCAGCCGAGCAGGCGAGGGACCACGGTGATGTTCTCCTCGATGGTCATGTTGGGGAACAGTCCGATCTGCTGGATCACGTAGCCGATGCGCCGGCGCAGGGTGACTTCGTCCAGCCCGGTGGTGTCCTCGCCATTGATCAGTACCTTGCCCGAGGTGGGCGTGATCAGGCGGTTGATCATTTTCAGCGTGGTGCTCTTGCCACAGCCCGACGGGCCGAGGAATACGCAGATTTCGCCTTCGTTGACGGTCAGGCTCACCGAGTCTACTGCCTTGACGTCCTTGCCGTTGGCTTTGAAGGTTTTGCTGAGGTTTTGAAGTTCGATCATTTGCGCAGTCCTTCTGGAGTCAGGGTACGTTGCAGCCATTGCAGCAGCAGGTCGGCGATGATCGCCAGCAGGCTGACCAGCACGGCGCCGACCAGCAGCATCGACATGTCGCTACGACTGATGGAGGTAAGGATGAGGACGCCCAGGCCACCGGCGCCGATGGTCGCGGCGATGGTCATGACGCCGATGTTCATGACTACGGCGGTACGCACGCCGGCAAGAATCACCGGTACCGCAATGGGCAGCTCGACCATGCGCAGGCGCTGGCCGAAGGTCATGCCGATGCCGCGTGCCGCTTCACGGATGCCCGGCTCGACATTGGTCAGCGCCAGGTAGGTGTTGCGCAAGATCGGCAGCAGTGAATAAAGAAAGACCGCGGTAATCGCCGGCAGCGGGCCAAGACCCTGGCCGAACTTGGAGTAGAACGGCAGCAGCAGGCCGAACAGGGCGATCGAGGGAATGGTCAGCAGTACTGTCGCACTGGCCTGCAGCGGGCCGGCCAGGGACGGGAAGCGGGTCATCAGGATGCCCAGCGGCACGCCGAATAGGATCGCCAGGCTGACGGCAATGCCGACCAGGGTGATGTGCTGCCAGGTCAATTGCAGGACCAGGGCCCAGTCCAGGTGGACGAAGGTGTCGAGCATGCTCATGGCTGTACCTCGCTGATCGGGTGCTGGCGCAGGAACTCGGCGGCTACCTTGCTCGGACTCTGGTGCTCCACGTCGACCTTGGCATTGAGCTGGCGCATGGTTTCATCGTCGAACAGCTCGGCCAGCGGCTTGAGCTGGGCGGCGAGTTGCGGATTGGCGTCCAGCACCTGCTTGCGTACGACCGGCGCGGCGGTGTAGTCGGGGAAGTAGTGCTTGTCATCCTCGAGCAGCTTGAGGTTGAAGGCGTTCAGCCGGCCGTCGGTGGTGTACACCAGGCCGCTGAAAGTCTGGTTGTTGCGCAAGGCCGTGTAGACCAGGCCCGCGTCCATCTGGCGGATGTTCTCGCGGCCCACTTGCAGGTCGTAGGTTTCCTTCAGCCCGCCTAGACCATCGGGCCGGTTGGCGAACTCGGTGTCCAGCGCCACCAGGTGGTTGCGCGCCTTCTCATCACGCAGCACCCGGTTGAGGTCGGTGATGGTGTTGACCTGCGGGTAGGCCTCGGCCACCTTGCGGGGCAAGGCCAGCGCGTAGGTATTGCTGAACCTTGAGGGTGTCATCCAGATCAGCCCTTTTTGAGCGTCGAGTTCCTTGACCTTGGCGTAGGTCGCAGCGCTACTGGGCATGCGCTCCTCGATGTGGTTGTAGGCCACCAGCGAAACGCCGGTGTATTCCCACATCAGGTCCAGCTGCCCGGTTTCCTGTGCCTGGCGCGCCAGGCTGCTGCCCAGGCTCCCCGTGACACGGACTTCGTAGCCCTTGGCGTTGAGGTATTGAGCAGTGATTTCGGCAAGCACGGTCTGTTCGGTGAAGCCCCGTGCGCCGATACGGATCAGCGGTTTTTCCGCTGCCTGGGCAAATCCTGCGAACAGCAGGGCCGCGCCCATCAGCAAGGCGATTCTTTTCATGGATTTTCCCTCTTTTACTGGGCCAGGCCGCGTTCGAGCCAGCGACGGCTGGAGTAATTCACCAGGGCGTCGAGCGTCAGGGCCAGCAGTGCCGTGCACGCGGCGCCCAGCATCAGCTGCGGCTGATTGTTCAAGGCGATGCCAGGGAAGATCAGGCTGCCCAGGCTGTTGGCCCCGATCAGGAACGCCAGCGGTGCGGTACCTACATTCAGCGCCAAGGCCACGCGCACTCCGCCGACGATGATTGGCACGGCATTGGGCAACTCGACCTGCCACAGCGTCTGGCGTGGAGTCATGCCGATGCCGGTAGCGGCTTCCTTGAGCGAGGCGGGGACGTTTTTCAGGCCTTCGTAAGTGTTGCGTACGATCGGCAGGAGGGAGGCGAGGAACAGTGCGAAGATCGCAGGGCCTGCGCCGATGCCCAGGAAACTCAGGGCAATGGCCAATACAGCCAGGGGGGGGATGGTGTTGCCTATGTTGAAGAACTGCATGAACCGTTCGGCTTTGTCGACCCTGTGTGGCCGACTCAGGGCAATGCCAGCCGGGATGCCCACGGCAAGCGCCGCCGCCATCGAAGCCAGTACCAGTACCAGATGCGCTTGCAGGTAGAACCACAGGTCCTCGCGATAGCGCGAGATTGTATCGATGCCGATCCAGTGGACCAGCAGGGCCAGGATGATGAGCACGGTGACCCATCCCAGCAGCCCTTTGCCATAGCGTTCAGCCACGGGCAGACTCCTATTTTCTTGTCGGCGCGCACACTGTCGTGTCGGCTACCTGGGGTGGTGGCCAGCAGTGTGTTCGCGAGTAGCAGCGTGTGGTCCGCAGAAGGGATCGAAACACGCCATAAGCCAAGCCCCGTCAGGCTCGTGAAGCTGGTGCAGACAGCCCTGAAACGCGGGACTAGGCCGGCGGTTCAACAGGGGAGTGGACGTCTCCAGGGGCGCAAAGGTTCCCATCTGGGGAGGCGTTTGGCCAGTGTTAATCACCAAAGTGTGCGGAATTACGCACAAAAAATCTGCTGATTATCCGGCCAAGGCCAGTGGATTAGCTGCTTTGCGACCACTTGTCATAAAGTCGGATAGTGCATGTAATCTTTTTTGATCGCGTTCTGTCGGCGCAGGAGCCCGCGCGCGTGGCGAACACCCTGCTGCGGCGCACTTCAACATCAGGTATGATATCGCCCCTTTTTCAATCCCCAGTCAGGCGATTTCCCATGACCAACCAGGCCGCCGAAGTCGCGAAGCGCCGCACTTTCGCCATCATTTCCCACCCCGACGCCGGTAAGACCACCATCACCGAGAAGCTCCTGCTGATGGGCAAGGCCATTGCCGTCGCCGGTACGGTCAAGTCGCGCAAGTCGGACCGCCATGCCACCTCCGACTGGATGGAAATGGAAAAGCAACGGGGTATCTCCATCACGACCTCCGTGATGCAGTTCCCGTACCGCGACCATATGGTCAACCTGCTCGACACGCCGGGCCACGAAGACTTCTCCGAAGATACCTACCGCACCCTGACCGCAGTCGACTCGGCCCTGATGGTGCTCGACGGTGGTAAGGGCGTCGAGCCGCGGACCATCGCCCTGATGGACGTGTGCCGCCTGCGCGACACGCCCATCGTCAGCTTCATCAACAAGCTCGACCGCGACATCCGCGACCCGATCGAACTGCTCGACGAGATCGAGGCAGTCCTGAAGATCAAGGCCGCGCCCGTCACCTGGCCGATCGGTTGCTACCGCGACTTCAAGGGTGTGTATCACCTGACCGAAGACTACATCGTGGTCTACACCCCAGGCCACGGCCATGAACGTACCGAGACCCGGATCATCGAGAACCTCGATTCCGATGAGGCGCGCGCGCACCTGGGCGACCAGTACGATTCGTTCGTCGAGCAGCTGGAGCTGGTGCAGGGCGCCTGCCACGAGTTCAACCAGGAAGAGTTCATCAACGGCCAGCTGACACCGGTGTTCTTCGGCACCGCGCTTGGCAACTTCGGTGTCGACCACGTGCTCGACGCCGTGGTGGACTGGGCGCCGCGCCCGCTGGCTCGGGTCGCCAACGAGCGCACCGTCGAGCCGGTGGAGGAGAAGTTCACAGGCTTCGTGTTCAAGATCCAGGCGAACATGGACCCCAAGCACCGCGACCGTATCGCCTTCATGCGCATCTGCTCGGGCAAGTACGAAAAAGGCATGAAGATGCGCCACGTGCGCCTCGGCAAGGACCTGCGCATCGGCGACGCGCTCACCTTCTTCTCGTCCGAGCGCGAACAGCTCGAAGAAGCCTTCGCGGGCGACATCATCGGCCTGCACAACCACGGCACCATCCAGATCGGCGATACCTTCAGTGAAGGCGAGAACCTGGGCTTCACTGGTATCCCCCATTTCGCCCCGGAGCTGTTCCGCCGCGTGCGCCTCAAGGACCCACTGAAATCCAAGCAATTGCGCCAAGGTTTGCAGCAGCTGGCTGAAGAGGGTGCGACCCAGGTGTTCTTCCCAGAGCGCAGCAACGACATCATCCTCGGCGCAGTCGGCGTGCTGCAGTTCGATGTGGTCGCCAGCCGTCTGAAGGAGGAGTACAAGGTCGAGTGCGGCTACGAGCCCATTACCGTGTGGTCGGCTCGCTGGATCGCGTGCGATGACAAGAAGAAGCTTGAGGAATTCAAGACCAAGGCCATGGAAAACCTGGCCATCGACGGCGGTGGTCACCTGACCTACCTGGCGCCGACCCGGGTCAACCTGGCGCTGATGGAAGAGCGCTGGCCGGATGTGAAATTCCGCGCAACCCGCGAGCATCACTGATTCCAGAGGCTGTCGCCGCACTTAGATGCCGGATTGAACATGAATCGTCCTGTCGGATGGCGACGATTCATGCCTGCGAAGCGTTAGACTGCCGACATGAACTACCTCGCACACCTTCATCTCGGCGGTCCTGCGCCGCAACAAATGCTCGGCAGCCTGTATGGCGATTTTGTCAAAGGGCCGCTGGAGGGGCGCTTCGAGCCCACGCTCGAGGCCGCCATCCGTCTGCACCGCTCGATCGACAGCTACACCGACAGCCATCCGCTGGTGCTGGCTGCCTTGGCGCGGTTCCCACGTGAGCGGCGGCGTTACGCGGGGATTGTCCTCGATGTGTTTTTCGATCACTGTCTGGCGCGGCATTGGGGAGACTATGCGCAGCAGCCGCTGGAGCAGTTCACCCGCAGGTTTTACCAGGTACTGCTGGCGGAGCCCCGGTTGCCTGGACGTCTGGCGGGGATCGCCCCGTTCATGGCGGCGGATGACTGGCTCGGGGCATACGGCGATTTCAATACGCTGGAGCAGGTGTTCGAGGGCATAGCGCGGCGGTTGTCCAGGCCGGAAGGAATGGCCGATGTGATGAGTGAGCTGGACAGTCTGTACGAGCCCTTGCTGGCTGACTTCCGGGCGTTCTATCCACAGCTGCAGGCGTTTGCTGCTACCCGCCTGTAGGAGAGGCGGTCCGACGTCCCGACTTGCCCGCGATGACGCCGGTAGGTGCACCAGGACTCATCACGCTGCCTGGGTGTGACGACGCGGCAGCACCTCCACCTGCTCGACCCCAGACAACGCTGCTTGTACCCTTCGCTGCGCCTCGAGCGCCAACGCCGCGCGCTCGCGTCCCTTGCTCGGGATAGGCTCCAGCAGATGAATCTTCACCTCGCCGGCTTCTTCGGCACATAACCGCATCAGGTGCGACACCAGGTCGTCATCGCCAACGAACGGTGCCACCGGGTCAGGCTGCCCGTTGCGCAGGTAGCTGATCGCCACTGGCTGCACCGGTGTGCCCTGATCTATGGCACCCGCCAGCAGCCGGCCATGGAATGTGCGCACACTGCGCCCATTGGTCGTGGTCCCTTCCGGGAAAATCAGCAGCGGCCTTGCCTGGCGCAGATGCCCGCCAATCTCCTCTCGCAATCGTTGCCCATCGCCGCCCCCGCGCCGAATGAACAACGTGCCCGCCTTCAACGCCAGCCACCCGGCCACTGGCCAGTGACGCACTTCGGCCTTGGACAGAAAGAACAGCGGTGTCAGCATGCCGAGCAGCGGAATATCGGTCCATGACACATGATTGCTGACCCACAGCATCGGCTGCCGCGGCACCGTACCGGTCACAGTCACGCGAAAGGGCAGGGCAGCGCTCAGGCGGTGCATGAATACCCGGCTCCATCGCTGGCGCCGCTCATCGGTGGCGCCCAACCCCAGGCGTGCGCCCAGGCTGAAGCAGCACGCCATGCCCAACCCCAGCAGGATCACCAGGACAATCCGTGACAGCCGGGCGATCACCCGCAATCTAAGCATCAGACCGCTGCCTTGAAGTGGCGGGCGTAGCGCGGGCAGAGGTCGTCGCGCTTGAGCAGGATGAACACGTCAGCGACCTGGAAGTCTTCGTCCCAGCAGGGCTCGCCGCAGATCTTTGCCCCCAGGCGCATGTAAGCCTTGAGCAACGGAGGCATCTCGGCGATGACATTGCCGGGCAGGGCCAGGCTGGGCAGCGGTTTCCTGGGCTCGGCGCGCAGATGCTCGGTGCACAGGTAGCGCTCGCGCAAGCGCTGCATGATGGCATGGGCCTGCACGCCGCCGTCCTGCATCGGGATGCTCGCACAGCCCATCAGGTACCGGTAGCCACCCTCGTTGAGGACCTCGGCGAGCTCGCCCCAGAGCACGGCGATGGTGCCCCCGTTGCGGTAGGCGGAATCTACGCATGTACGGCCAAGCTCGAGGATCGGGCCCTGCAGCTGTACCAGCCCGTGCAGGCTGAATTCTTCTTCGCTGTAAAAGCGCCCGAGGCTGCTTGCAGCCTGGTGATCGAGCAGGCGGGTGGTGGCTACCAATTGGCCGGTGCTCAGGTCGCGAACGCCGATGTGCTGGCAATGAATGTCGTAAGCGTCCATGTCCAGGCCCTGTTCGGCACCTTTGAGTCGGGCCTTGAACTCACCGCTGAACACCTTGAAACGCAGGGCCTGCGCCTCGTGCAGCGCCGCGGCGCCGACCAGGCGCTCGGCTTGCAGACGGCGTACAGTGCTGTTGTCGCCTGGGCGTGCGATCCGAGTCATTACGTGTCTCCCTAAGCCAGCCATCGGGGTACGGCCGGTCGGCCATGTCGCGCAAGGTCAGCCTAGGTAGATGGGGTGTCACCTCTGTGAAACTTCGGTGATGCTTGCATGACATGCCTGGGGTACACCCGAGGGTTGTCGCTTGCTGCCGTGAGGGCGGTTGGGTAATGTTGACGGCCCTGTGTACCGAGAGCTCCCATGTTCAGACTGCCCCGTCTTCTGCTCGTCCTGCTGGTCGCCATCAGCCTGCCGGCCCAGGCCAACTGGCACCTGGATGGCGAGTCGTCGCGCCTGTCCTTCGTTACCAGCAAGAACGGCGATACTGCCGAGGTCCATCGGTTTCTCGTGCTGCATGGCAAGGTTGATCGCAAGGGCGCCGCGCAGCTGAGGATCGAAATGGACTCGGTCAACAGTGGCATCCCGCTGCGAGACGAGCGCATGCGCAAGGACCTGTTCGAGTTCGCACGCTTTCCCGAGGCCTCTGTACAGGCCCAGCTCGACCTGGGGCCGATCACTGACCTGGCCAACGGTGCCCAGCTCGAGCTGCGGCTGCCGCTGACAGTGACTCTGCATGGCAAGAAGCACAGCTACAACGCCTTGCTGTTGGCCACGCGCCTCGACGAGCGGCGCTTCCAGGTGGTGACGCTGGAGCCGCTGATGCTGCGTGCGGAAGATTTCGACCTGATGCCTGGGCTTGCGGCTCTGCGCAAGGTTTCCGGCGTTGCTTCCATCAGCCCATCGGTACCGGTAAGCGCGGTACTGATCTTCAACGCCCGCTGACATGGCCGGTCCGGTCTTCCCCTGGCGTGACGGCAACCAGTTCGAGCTGCTGATCGATGGACCCGCGTTTTTCCCGCGGATGCTGCTTGAAATCGTGCGCGCCGAATTCCAGGTCGACCTGGAGCTCTATCTGGTCGAGGCAGGAGGCTGTGCGCAGGCCGTGGTCCAGGCCCTGGAACAGGCCGCTTCGCATGGTGTGCAAGTACGCTGCCTGTTCGACGACTATGGCGCCGCCGCCTTTACCCCCGTCTTGCGTCAACGGCTCACGGCTGCGGGCGTGCAACTGCGTTGGTATAACCGCCTGAACTGGCGCCGCGGCGTGCGCAACCTCTACCGGGATCATCGCAAGTTGTTGCTGGTCGACCAGCGCTGGGGGGTGGTCGGTGGCACGGGAGTCACCGATGAGTTCTGGAAGCCGGGCGATGAGGTCAGCGAGTGGCATGAGGTGATGGTGGAGATGCAAGGTCCGATCGTCGTTGACTGGCAACTGTTGTTCGACCGTCAATGGCACGCCAACAACCGGCGCACCGCCTGGCGCCCGCCGCAGGGCTTCGGTTTGCAGCGCTTGCCCCGTGCACCTAGCCAGGGCTCGGGAATGGGCCGGGTGGCCTATGCCGATGCCCGTCAGCATCGGGATATCCTGCGCTCGCTGGTGCGCTCGCTGAACAGCGGCAGCCAGCGCATCTGGCTGGCGACCCCGTACTTCCTGCCGACCTGGAGCGTGCGCCGCTCGCTGCGCCGCGCTGCTGCCCGAGGGGTCGACGTACGCCTGCTGCTGACCGGCCCGCGCACCGATCACCCCTCGGTGCGCTATGCCGGACACCGTTACTACCCGCGCTTGTTGCGCGCTGGGGTCAAGATCTTCGAATACCAGCCGTGCTTTCTCCACCTCAAGATGGTGTTGGTCGATGACTGGGTGAGCATCGGCTCCTGCAACTTCGATCACTGGAACCTGCGCTTCAATCTCGAGGCCAACCTCGAAGCACTCGATCCGCCTCTGACGGCTGCGGTGGCAGCGAGCTTCGAGCGTGATTTCGCGCAGAGCCTGGAAGTCGACCTGGACCACTGGCACGCGCGACCGCTGTGGCGGCGGTTCAAGCAGCGGGTATGGGGTGTGCTGGACAGGATGGTGGTGCTGCTGCTGGATCGGCGCAATTGAAGGCCTGAAGACAGATGCAAGAACGCCCGGCATGTGCCGGGCGTTCTGTTCACGCTTCGCAGCGCTTACTTGACTTCCACCGCCAGGCTTTCGGCGATCTTGTTCTGCCACAGCGCGGGACCGGTGATGTGCACCGATTCACCCTTGCTGTCGACGGCCACGGTGACGGGCATGTCCTTGACCTCGAACTCGTAGATCGCTTCCATGCCAAGCTCCGCGAAGGCCAGCACCTGGGACTTGCGGATCGCCTGGGCCACCAGGTAGGCGGCGCCGCCGACGGCCATCAGGTACACGGCCTTGTTGTCCTTGATCGCCTCAATGGCGGTCGGGCCACGCTCGGACTTGCCGATCATGCCCAGCAAGCCGGTCTGCTCGAGGATCTGGCGAGTGAACTTGTCCATGCGCGTGGCAGTGGTCGGGCCCGCCGGACCTACGACTTCGTCACCGACCGGGTCGACCGGGCCGACGTAGTAGATGAAGCGGCCCTTGAGGTCGACCGGCAGCTCTTCACCGCGGTTGAGCATCTCGACCATGCGCTTGTGCGCGGCATCGCGGCCGGTGAGCATCTTGCCGTTGAGCAGGACGGTTTCGCCCGGCTTCCAGCTCTGCACCTCTTCTGGCGTCAAGGTGTCGAGGTTTACCCGACGGGCCGACGGGCCGGCTTCCCAGACGATCTCGGGATAGGCATCCAGCGACGGCGCTTCGAGCTCGGCCGGGCCACTGCCGTCGAGCACGAAGTGAGCGTGGCGGGTGGCCGCGCAGTTGGGGATCATGCACACCGGCAACGAAGCGGCATGGGTCGGATAGTCCATGATCTTGACGTCGAGCACGGTGGTAAGGCCGCCCAGGCCTTGGGCGCCGATGCCCAGCTGGTTGACCTTGTCGAACAGCTCCAGGCGCATCTCTTCGATACGGTTCTGCGGACCGCGGGCTTTCAGTTCATGGATGTCGATCGACTCCATGAGGACTTCCTTGGCCATGACCGCAGCCTTCTCGGCAGTGCCGCCGATGCCAATGCCGAGCATGCCTGGCGGGCACCAGCCAGCGCCCATGGTCGGAACGGTCTTGAGCACCCAGTCGACGATCGAGTCGGATGGGTTGAGCATGACCATCTTCGACTTGTTCTCCGAACCGCCGCCCTTGGCCGCCACGTCCACTTCCACGGTGTTACCCGGGACGATGGAGTAGTGGATGACTGCCGGGGTGTTGTCCTTGGTGTTCTTGCGGGCACCGGCCGGGTCGGCCAGGATCGAGGCGCGCAGAACGTTCTCAGGCAGGTTGTAGGCGCGGCGCACGCCCTCGTTGATCATGTCGTCCAGGCCCATGGTGGCGCCGTCCCAGCGCACGTCCATGCCCACGCGCACGAACACGGTGACGATACCGGTGTCCTGGCAGATCGGCCGGTGGCCGGTGGCGCACATGCGCGAGTTGATCAGGATCTGGGCGATGGAGTCACGCGCAGCAGGCGACTCTTCACGCAGGTAGGCCTCGTGCATCGCCTGGATGAAATCAACGGGGTGGTAGTACGAAATGAATTGCAGGGCGTCGGCGACGCTCTGAATCAGGTCGTCTTGCTTGATCACGGTCATGCAGCGCGCTCCTCTTTAAGACGGGAACATTCGTAAAGGCTTTTCGACGCAGCCGACCAGCGTGTCGAATCGCCTTGCAAGGGGCGACGGCAGGCTAGGGCCGGCGCAAAAAGGCGCGGCAGTATAGCGCGCATCCGTGGCGGGTACACCTGCGAGTGGTCTGGACGAAAGTCTGAGCAGGCGCTCATCTTTTTTGACCAGATGCTGTCCTGCCCCGGGCTTTGGTCCTACAGTGGCGGTCAATCACAGTGGAGCGACACCAATGCCCGAACTTTGCGTGGGTGAGCGCCGCTGGGCGGTGCCGGCCGGCAGCAACCTGCTCGATGCCCTGAATGCCGCGGGTTGCGACGTACCTTACAGCTGCCGTGCAGGCAGTTGCCATGCCTGCCTTGTGCATTGCCTGCAGGGCCAGCCGCTGGACGCGCTTCCCGATGCGCTGGATGCGCAGAAGCGCGCGCAGGGCTGGCGTCTGGCGTGCCAGTGCAGAGTCGAGGGCGACCTGCGGATCGCCGTGTTCGACCCGAAAACCGACGGTTTGCCCGCCCAGGTCATCGGGCTGGACTGGCTGGACGGGCAGGTGCTGCGCCTGCGCCTGCAACCGCGGCGCCCTTTGCGCTATCAGGTTGGCCAGCACCTGGTGCTGTGGAATGCGGCAGGGGTCGCGCGGCCTTACTCGCTGGCCAGCTTGCCCGGGGAAGATGAGTTCCTGGAGTTTCACCTCGATTGCCGGCGGCCGGGTGCGTTCTGCGAAGGGGCGAGGGGATTGAGCCTGGGTGATGAACTGCGTCTGGGCGAGTTGCGGGGCGGGTCACTGCACTATGACCCTGACTGGCAGGACCGGCCCTTATGGCTCCTGGCGGCGGGTACGGGGCTGGCGCCGTTATCGGGTATCTTGCGGGAGGCTTTGCGGCTGGGACATGTGGGGGAGATCCGGGTAGTGCATGTGGCGCAGGGGCATTATCTGAGGGAGGCACTGAAGGCGTTGGCCGCGGGTCATTCGAATGTGAAGGTAGAGTTGGTGGAGACTGGTCGACTGGACGAAGCGCTGATGGCGCTGCGTGTGGTGTCACGGCAGACGGTGGCGCTGCTGTGCGGTGCGCCTGGGAGCGTGGAGAGGTTTGCGCGTCGGCTGTTCATTGCGGGACTGCCGCGAGGGCAGGTGTTTGCGGATGTGTTTACTGAGCATGTTTAGTAACTGAACCGGCCTCATCGCGGGTTTGCCCGCGATGAGGCCGGTCAGATTGACATCAGACCAGCGGATCACCCACGTGCAGGATCTTCATGCCGTTGGTGCCACCGATGGTGTGATAGCTGTCACCCTTGGTCAGGATCACCCAGTCACCTTGCTCGACCAGGCCGCGCTGCAGCAGCTCGTCGACGGCCGCCTGGCTGACCTTGTCAGCCGGCAGGGCGGCCGGATCGAAGGCGATCGGGTACACGCCGCGGAACATCGAGGCACGGGCCTGGGTGGCGCGGTGCGGCGAGAGCGCGTAGATCGGCACGTGCGAGCGAAGGCGCGACATGATCAACGGGGTATAGCCACTTTCGGTGAGGGCAATGATCGCCTTGACGCCGGGGAAGTGGTTGGCGGTGTACATCGCCGCCAGGGCAATGCTTTCGTCGCAGCGCTCGAACGTGGTGTACAGGCGATGGCTGGACTTCTGGTTGGTCGGGTGCTTTTCGGCACCCTGGCAGATGCGAGCCATCGCCTGGACGGCTTCGATCGGGTAGCTGCCGGCGGCGCTTTCGGCCGACAGCATGACGGCGTCGGTGTTGTCGAGCACGGCATTGGCCACGTCGGACACTTCGGCGCGGGTCGGCATCGGGTTCTGGATCATCGACTCCATCATCTGGGTCGCCACGATCACTGCCTTGTTGTTGCGGCGGGCGTGCTGGATGATCTTCTTCTGGATACCGATCAGCTCGGCGTCGCCGATTTCCACACCCAGGTCGCCACGGGCAACCATCACCGCATCACTGGCGGCGATCAGGCCGTCGAGTGTTTCGTCGTCGGCCACGGCTTCGGCGCGTTCGATCTTCGCCACCAGCCAGGCGGTACCGCCAGATTCGTCGCGCAGACGACGGGCATATTGCATGTCGCTGGCGTCACGTGGGAAGGAGACGGCCAGGTAGTCCAGGTCCATTTCCGCGGCCAGCTTGATGTCGGCCTTGTCTTTTTCGGTCAAGGCTGGCGCAGTCAGGCCGCCACCTTTGCGGTTGATACCCTTGTGGTCCGACAGCGGACCGCCGATCAGCACCACGCAGTGCAGCGAGTCGGCGGTGGCGGTTTCGACGCGCATGACCACGCGGCCGTCGTCGAGCAGCAGTTCGTCACCGACGCCGCAGTCCTTGACCAGGTCGGGGTAATCGATGCCGACGATTTCCTGAGTGCCTTCGGCCAGCGGATGGGCCGTGGAGAAGGTGAAGTGGTCACCGACCTTGAGTTCGATGCGCTTGTCGCTGAACTTGGCGATGCGGATCTTCGGACCCTGCAGGTCGCCCAGCAGCGCGACGTGCCGGCCGTTCTTGGCGGCGATGTCGCGGATCAGGCGGGCGCGAGCCTTGTGCTCGTCCGGCGTGCCGTGGGAAAAGTTCAGGCGGGCGACATCCAATCCTGCAAGGATCAGCTGTTCGATCACTTCCGGCGAGTTGCTGGCCGGGCCCAAGGTAGCGACAATTTTTGTACGACGGATGGTCATGCACAGACTCCTATAGTGAAGCGCAGCGAAAGGCTACTCCTGTATCGCGCTGTAGTCATTGTTCCGTTGCACTACCTGGGGGCAAGGCAACGTAGCGTTTGACCTGTGCCCGCAGACTCGCAAAAGCGTGTGAAGATTTGCCGTGCCAGGCCGATACAGTGTCCAGTAGAGGAGATTGCCCATGCGAGCCCTGATCATTCTGGCCCTGGCAGCCAGCGTCACCGGTTGTACCCGTTGGTCCATGGACCACCATCTGAACAACGCCTACCGCGCTTACGACCGCGGCGATTGCGCGCGGGTGATGCTGGAGTTGTCGCAGGTCGACCGCGCCAGCCGCGCTCGCCCGTTCGTCCATCCGGAAGTGGCGTTGCTGCGGGGCCAGTGCCTGGAGCGGCAGAAGCTGTACGTGGATGCCGTGCAGACCTACCAGTACCTGATCCAGCGCTACCCGGGCAACGAATATGCCTACCGCGCGGGTGCGCGCCTGCAGACCCTGGAGCGGCTTGGACATTACCACGCGGCACAGCCCGCCTTGGCCCACCCGGTGCGATCTACCCCTTTGCGTTAATACCAATGTGCGCTGCACAGCCTGCGCCCAGTTTGTTGCACTGAACTAGACTGTAAAGATTCTGGATCACCTCGATCACATAAAGGCAGCGACCGAGCATCATGCAAAACGAGCGGCATATCGAGCGCCACCAGCTTCCGTTCTACCTCAAGGTGTTCAACCGGGTGACGGACCAGGCGATCGGCTATCTGGGCAACGTGTCAGCGGACGGCCTGATGCTGATCAGCCTGTTGCCCGTGCTGGTCGGCCCCGTCTATGAACTCCAGCTCAAGGTACCCCTGCCCGTGGGCGGCTTCCAGTTCATCAACCTGACGGCCAGCTGCCTGTGGTGCCGCGAGGACCAGACGCCAGGGCACTATGACTCTGGCTTCACGCTGCTCCAGCCACCGGTCGAGTACGAAGACTTCGTGCGTACCCTGCGTGACTACTTCAGCTTCCGTCCCCTGAACGCTTCCGCCTGAGGCTGGCCCCGGGGGACAAGCCGCCCTAGACTCTGGTCGACCTTGTTGAAGGAAGACCCCGTGAGCTCCAGCATCTTCTGGCACGACTACGAAACCACCGGCATCAACCCGCGCTGTGACCGGCCCCTGCAGGTTGCAGGCGTGCGAACCGACGCCGATCTCAACGAAATCGAAGCGCCGGTAAGCTTCTACTGCCGACCCAGCGACGATATCCTGCCGCACCCCGCCGCCTGCCTGGTCACCGGCATCACCCCAGAGCAGCTGATAAGCCAGGGCATGGGTGAAGCCGAGTTCATGACCCGCATACATGCCGAACTCTCGCGCCCTGGCACGTGTGGGGCGGGCTACAACACCCTGCGTTTCGACGATGAAGTCACCCGCCACAGCCTGTACCGCAACTTCTTCGACCCCTACGCCCGCGAGTGGCAGGGCGGCAACAGCCGCTGGGACCTGATCGATGTAGTGCGCGCCGCCTACGCCCTGCGCCCGGAGGGCATCCACTGGCCCCAGCAGGATGGCCGCACCAGCCTGCGCCTGGAATTGCTGAGCAAGGCCAATGGCATCGATCACGGCCAGGCTCACGAAGCGCTGTCCGACGTACGGGCGACCATTGCCTTGGCGCGGCTGATACGCGAGCGGCAACCCAGATTGTATGACTGGCTGTTCCAGCTTCGCAGCAAGCACAAGGTGCTGGAGCAGATCCGTCTGTTGCAACCCTTGGTGCATATTTCAGGACGCTTCTCGGCCGCCCGCAGTTACCTGGGTGTGGTATTGCCGCTGGGTTGGCACCCGCGCAACCGCAATGCTCTGATTGTCTGTGACTTGCATCAGGAAACGCTACCTTTGTTGCAGGAAAGTGCCGATAATTTGCGTCAGCGTTTATACACGCGGCGCGAGGAACTGCCGCCTGGACTGTTTCCAGTTCCCTTGAAGTTGGTGCATATCAATCGTTGCCCGGTATTGGCACCGTTGAAGGTATTACGTGAGCAGGACCAACAGCGACTGGCGCTGGACATGCAGCTATACCAATCACGCGCTGAACAGTTGACGAGCCAGTCTGACATCTGGAAAGACAAGCTCGATCACATCTACAGTGGCGACGAAGTCACGCCCTGCGACGATCCTGAGCAACAGTTGTATGACGGTTTTCTCGGCGAGCGGGACCGGCGTCTATGCGAGCAAGTGCGCACCCTGGATCCTGCACAATTGGGCCGGGGCCAATGGATGTTCGATGACCAGCGCTTGCCTGAATTATTGTTTCGCTATCGTGCGCGAAACTTCCCCGAAACGCTGGAAGCCCATGAGAAGCAACGCTGGATGGCGTTCTGCACGCAACGCCTGAGCGATCCACAGATGGGCGCTCCAAATACCCTCGGCGATTTCGAGAATGCCTGGCAGGTCAGTTGGAGCGGGGCTAGCGAGGCCCAGCGGCAGGTGCTGGAGGCATGGCGGCAGCATGTGCAGCGATTGAAAGCGCAACTGCAGATGTGAACTTGGATAAACAAAAAACGCCAGCAAGCTGGCGTTTTTTCATGTCGACGGACTGATCTCGACAGGCGAGGCGATCAGCCCAGCAGGGTGGCCCAGCTTTCAACTTCGTCGCCACCCCATTTGGCTTTCCACTCTTTCAGGGTCTTGTGATTGCCGCCTTTGGTTTCAATCACTTCACCGTTATGCGGGTTCTTGTATTGCTTGACCTTGCGGGCGCGCTTGGTGCCGGTGGTCTTGTAAGCGCCACGCGGTGCCTTGTTCAGGCGGGCATCCGGGTCGAGCAGGGCAATGATGTCGCGCAGGGACTTGGAGTGTTTACCCATCAGGTTGCGCAGTTCGCCTTCGAATTCCAGCTCTTTCTTGAGCTTGTCGTCTTGCGACAGGTTCTGCAGGCGGGCTTGAAGTTCCTTGATGGCTTCTTCGGTGGCGCGATATTCATTGATCAGGGACATAATGCGATCCTTGGTACTTGTAGAGTCAGGGAGACAGTGCGGCAATAATAGTCAGCCACTACTCTCAAGTAAACAATTAAAAAATCAATTAAGCGCATATCGCTGGGTTCACGGCACATTTTCAGGTTAAAAAAAATTTACATAACTACACATTTAGATACGCCAACTTGCCGTCCAAGGCTCTGGACCAAGGTGCCTGGTGGGTGGGGTGAGTCCTCGAGGTCGGACCTCCCCGGTAATGATTACTGCAGATTTCCTTGCCAGTCGCTAGAATGGGCGCCTTTGCGAAGTTCTGGAGTCCTATTTCATGCGCACCTACCGATTGGTGATTGCGTGCCCCGACCGCGTAGGCATCGTGGCCAAAGTCAGTAATTTTCTGGCGTCCTATAACGGCTGGATCAACGAAGCCAGTCATCATTCCGATGAACAGAGCGGCTGGTTCTTCATGCGCCACGAGATTCGTGCGCAGAGCCTGCCATTCGATATCGACGCCTTCCGCGAAGCCTTCGCGCCGATCGCCGACGAATTTTCGATGACCTGGCAGATCACCGACTCCGCGCAGAAAAAGCGCGTGGTGCTCATGGCAAGCCGCGAATCCCACTGCCTGGCCGACCTGCTGCACCGCTGGCACACCAAGGAGCTCGATTGCGATATTCCTTGCGTGATTTCCAACCATGACGACCTGCGCAGCATGGTCGAGTGGCACGGCATTCCGTTCTTCCATGTGCCGGTCGATGCGCAGAACAAGCAGCCGGCTTTCGCCGAAGTATCGCGCCTGGTCAAGGCGCATGGCGCCGATGTTGTGGTACTGGCCCGCTACATGCAGATCCTGCCGCCGCAGTTGTGCCGTGAGTACGCCCAGCAGGTGATCAACATTCACCATAGCTTCCTGCCATCATTCGTCGGTGCCAAGCCTTATCACCAGGCGTCGCTGCGTGGTGTGAAGCTGATCGGCGCGACCTGCCACTACGTCACCGAAGAGCTGGATGCGGGGCCGATCATCGAACAGGACGTGGTGCGTGTCAGCCACAGCGACAGTATCGAAGACATGGTCCGCTTCGGCCGCGATGTCGAGAAAATGGTGCTCGCCCGCGGCCTGCGCTATCACCTCGAAGACCGCGTGCTGGTCCACGGCAACAAGACCGTGGTGTTCGACTAGGAGCGCCCGGCCGCTTGCCGCCAGCGCTCCAGCAATGGGCGCCCGAGCAGGCAGATGAATACCGGCCCCCCGGCGAGCAGGTAGAAGTAGTAGGTGACTGCTCGCCAGATCAGGATAGCCGCGGCAGCGGTCGAGCTGCCTACCAATGGTGACAGCAAGGTCGCCGAAGTCAATT
Source organism: Pseudomonas fluorescens (assembly GCF_902498185.1). Lineage (GTDB taxonomy): Bacteria > Pseudomonadota > Gammaproteobacteria > Pseudomonadales > Pseudomonadaceae > Aquipseudomonas > Aquipseudomonas fluorescens_BS. The sequence continues at coordinate 66,980 of NZ_CABVIX010000007.1, forward strand.
CGGCGGCCCCCGCTCCGCCTGGCAGCAGGCTGAACTGACCGGCGCTCAATGAAAGCATCTGCACCAGAAAGCTCGGTACCCATTGCAAGTCTGTGCCTAATCCCCGCAATACCAGGTAAAGCACGCTGAAGCGCAGGCCCCAGTGCGCGCAAGTGAGGGCGAACACCAGCGCCAGCGTGCGCTTGGGCAGTCGCCAGGTTTGCGTCAGCGCCTGGAAAAAGTGCAGCAGCTTGCGCGTCCACCGCTGCCTGCGCCTGAGCGATAACCCCAGGCGGCTCAGCACTCGGCCATTGAAACGCAGCATGCCTCGCCGATAGCGCAACAGACCGATGATCGCGCCCAAGCCCGCACACAGCAGCAAGGCACTGCTCAGCAGCATGGCTTCCTGGCTACGGCCCAGGCTGTGGAACACGGCGTAGGCCGCGATGCCGAGCATCGCGCACAAGAAGAACACCAGGTCATTGAGCTGGTCCATGGCGAACACTGCGCCGCTGTGCGCAGCGCCAATGCGTTCACGCGCCAGCAGCGCCATCAAGGCCAGCGGGCCGCCACTCCCGCCTGGCGTAGTGCAGATTGCGAACTCGGTGGCCATGACCACGCCCAGGCTCCTGAACCGGCCCAGCTGTTCGCCCTGCTGGCCAAGCAGCAGTCGCAGGCGCATGGCATTGATGATCCAGCACAGCAAGATCATGCCCAGCAGCGTCAGCATCAGTTCAGGGGCAAAGGTACGCAGGCGGGGCAGCAGCTCGCTGCCGCCGAGCAGGGCCGGCACCAGCACTGCCGACAGCAGGGCCAGGCCGAGCCACGCCAGGCGATTCACGACGCGAGCCTGCTGTCCAGCCAGGCGGACTTGGTCAGCGGGACCCGGCCCTCGGCCAGCAGCTCCTGCAATGTATGGAGCCAGTAGTCGCGGGACTTCGCATGGCGCATGTCCACCGGGTGCAAGCCCAGCCGCAGGGTAGATGCCTGCTGCTGACGTCGGCGCTGCCAGTCGCTGATCACCCGCGACACGCTGCGGCGCCAGGCGCTGCCCGCGCTCCACACCAGGCCGGGGGCTTCGATCGGGGTGAAGTCGGGTAAGCGATACAGATGTTGGGGTGTGCTGGTGTAACGCAGCGGCAGGCCGCGCAGAGCCTGCCGCGTGCCCTGGCTCATCAGCCATGCCGGAGCCACGAAACCTGCCAGCGGCCAGCCTTGGCGTTCGAACAGTGCGATGCCGGCGTGCAGGCGCTCAAGCGCCTGTGCCTCGCTGAGCCCGTAGAATTCGCCCTCATGGGTATAGATCCGCCGCATGAAGTAATCACTTGGGCTGCGCGGGGGCGGGCCGTCGTCGCTGTGATAAAAGCCGTGCAGCGCCAGTTCATCGCCTTGCGACAGGCGCCACTCGAGCAATCGGCAGAAGCTGGGTGAGTGACTGAGAGCGTTGCGGCGATGAAAGTCGGGCACCACCAACCAGGTCATCGGCACCTGCCCCAGTGCATCGACAGCTGCGACGAACGGCTGGTAGTCCGGCCACGTTTCGGGTGCGACATCGTGCAGCACCAGCATTAGGCTGCGTGCAGGACTCTGAGCGATGGCCTCAGGCATGGGCAAGGGCCTGCGGCTGATGGCCAAGCACGGCCTGATAGTGCCCGAGCAGGCCAGTGACCACGCTGTCCCACGAGTAATGCTGCTCGACATGGCGCCGGGCCTGGGCGCCGAGTTTGCGCACCCCGGCCTCGAAGGTCTCGCGCACTGCAGTGGCCATTGCGCGGCCATCATTTGGCTTGCACAGGCGGCCACATTGCTCGTTGACGATTTCGGTGAACGCTCCGGCGGCAACCGCCACAACGGGCGTAGCGCTCGCCATGGCTTCGAGGATGACCAGGCCGAAGGTTTCCTGATCGCCGGCATGTACCAGCAAGTCGGCGCTGGCGAACAGCCGCGCGACTTCGGCGCCCGGGCTGAAGTGGTTGATCACGCTGACGTTGTCCGGCACCGATGTGGGCATGTTGGAACCCACCAGCAGCAGGTGATAGTGCGAGCCAAGGTGCTTCATGCACTCAAGCAGCACCGGCAGGTTCTTTTCCCGCGAGCCTCGGCCGCCGAAAACCAGGAGTCGCGTGGTGTCCGGGATGCCGAGCTGCGCGCGCAGGCGCGGGTCGCGGCGCTCCGGACTGAAGGTAGAGAGGTCGACGCCCAGGCGCTGTACATGGACGTTGCCCACGCCAAGGCGGCGCAGCTTGTCCGCCATCACCTGGCTGGGCGCCAGCACCCGGTCGAAATTGCCATACAGCTTGCTGACATAGGCCTCGACATTGGGCGTGAACCAGTTACCCATGCGGTTGCTCACCAGCAGTGGCAGGTCGGAGTGGTAGAAGCCGATGACCGGCACATCGAGCTGGCGGCGCGCATCCAGTGCGGCCCAGGCAGTGAGGTATGGATCGCCGACCTCGATCAGGTCAGGCTGCAGGTTGCGCAATGTGTTGCACCAGGGCGCCAGCCGAACCGGGAACCGATAGCCTTTGCCAAAGGGCAGGGCAGGCGCGGGCACCTGGTAGACGCCGTTTTCATGGCTGGCGCTGGCGCCGGGGATCAGCAGGCTGTGGCGAACGCCGGACATGGCGCCGAGGCGGCGGTGTTTGGCATCAAGATAGGTACGTACGCCCCCGCTGGCAGGGGCGTAGAACATGGTGATGTCAGCAATGTGCACGATCAGCGTCCCTCCGAGATCGTCTTTTCTGGACTGTCATCGGACGGTAATGTGCCGACGATGACACGCCTAAAGATGGACCTACTGGAAGGATAGTTTGTTCGATCGGCGTCGCCTCCTACCTCCAAATACACGCACCCACACAGCGCACCGCTTGAAGACTCAGATCCGGAAGCTGCCCACCAGATGCTTCAGGCGCATCGCCTGCTGCTCGAGGTCGTTGCAGGCACGCAAGGTCGATTGCAGGTTCTCGACGCCTTCCTGGTTGAGCATGTTGATTTCGGTGATGTCCATGTTGATCGACTCGACTACCGCCGTCTGCTCTTCGGTCGCAGTGGCTACCGACTGGTTCATGCCATCGATCTCTCCGATGCGCTGGGTCACGCTGTCCAGGCGTTCGCCGGCCTGGTTGGCGATCGATACGCTGTCCTGACTGTGGCGCTGGCTCTGGTCCATGGTGTCGACGGAGTCACGGGCGCCGACCTGCAGCTCCTCGATCATGTTCTGCACCTGTTGCGCCGACTCCTGGGTACGGTGGGCCAGGTTGCGCACTTCGTCGGCCACTACCGCAAAGCCGCGTCCCGCTTCACCGGCGCGAGCGGCCTCGATGGCGGCGTTGAGCGCCAGCAGGTTTGTCTGCTGCGAGATGCTGGTGATCACCTCGAGGATCTGGCCGATGTTCACGGTCTTGCTGTTGAGCGTCTCGATATGCGCACTGGAGGTGCAGATCAGGTCCGACAGGCGGTTCATCGCCTGGATGTTGCGCTCGACTACTTGCTGGCCTTCCTCGGCCAAGTGACGTGCGGAGCTGGCCTGTTGCGAGGCCTGCGCCGCGTTGTGGGCGATTTCCTGGGCTGCAGCGCCAAGCTCATTGATTGCGGCGGCTACGCTGTTGGTGCGATTGGCCTGCTCATCGGAGTTGGTCATGGACGAGTTGGAGGCGCTGATCACCCGCAGGGCGACTTCGTTGACTTGCTCGGTAGCCGAGGACACTTCGCGGATCGAGCCATGGATACGCTCGACAAAGCGGTTGAAGGCATTGCCCAGAGTGCCGAACTCGTCATGGTTGAGGATTTTCAGGCGTTTGGTGAGGTCGCCTTCACCTTCGGCGATGTCTTCCATGGCCCGGGTCATGGTGTGCAGTGGCTGCAGCAGCACGTTGATCAGAAGGCCCAGCAGGGCAATGATGATCACCACCGCGACCAGTGTGGCGATGACCGCCGAGGCGCGGAAATCGCTGAGCATCGAGAAGGACTTTTCCTTGTCCACCGACACGCCGATGTACCAGTTGGCGGACGGCAGTCCTTTCACCGGGGTGAAGGTCAGTAGGCGAGTCATGCCCTCCTGCTCGACTTCCGTCAGATCGCGGGACAGTTTCGGCGTGTTTTGCGGGAAGACGTCCGACATGGACTTCATCACCAGGGCCTTGTCCGGATGGACGAGGATCTTGCCCTGATCATTGACCAGGAAGGCGTAGCCCAGGCCGCCGAAGTTTAACGAGTTGATGATTTCCACCAGGCCGTCCAGCGCCAGGTCGCCACCCACCACGCCGACATTGCGAGCGCCATTGCTGAGAATGCCGATCACCATCTTGTTGGTGGTCAGGTCGAGGTAGGGCTCGGTCAGGATCGCGCCGTTGGCGTTCATGCCGTCCTTGTACCAGGGCCGCACGCGTGGATCGTAGCCATCGGGCATCTTCGAATCGGGACGCACGATGAAACTGCCGTCGACGCCGCCCAGGTAAACCGTCAGAAAGCTCGACGTCAACGCACTCTGGCCCATGAGAGTGCCAGCGTTCGCCGGATATTGGGCAATGTTCTGCGCGAGGTTCTCAACCAACTTGATGCGCCCGTCGAACAGGTTGCGGATGTTGGTAGAAGTGGATTCACCCATCTCCTGCAGATAACTCTCCAGATCGTCGCGAATCGCATTACGCTGCAAGTAATCGTTGTAGAGGGTAAACAGGCTGAAGGCGAGGATCACGATGAGTGATGCGGCCAGCAATATCTTGTGGCTGAAACGAAGGCTTTTGTTCATGGCATGTCGGGTCCGCTGAATATCACTTTGCTGGATATCGGCCATGTGGGGACAAAGCTTGAGCAGAGGATGAAAAAACATGTCTGATTCATCGCAAATCGTTATAGGCGCCGATCCCAGGGGCCAGGCAGTCAGTCAGGCCATGCGCCTGGCCAACCGTCACGGCCTGGTGGCTGGGGCGACGGGTACCGGGAAGACCGTCACCCTGCAACACCTGGCCGAGGTGTTCAGCGATGCGGGCGTCGCGGTATTCGCCGCCGATGTGAAGGGTGATCTGTGCGGGTTGGGGGCAGCGGGCACCCCCGAGGGCAAGGTCGCCGAGCGCATCGCCGGCATGCCCTGGCTGGGGCACCGGCCAGGGGCCTATCCAGTCAGCCTGTGGGATATCGACGGCAAGACGGGGCACCCGCTGCGTACCACGATCAGTGAAATGGGCCCGCTGTTGCTGGGTAACCTGCTGGAGCTTACCGACAGCCAGCAGGCCGCGTTGTATGCCGCATTCAAGGTGGCTGACCGCGAGGGCCTGTTGCTGCTCGACCTCAAGGACCTCAAGGCGCTGCTCGTTCATCTCAAGGACAACCCCCAGGTACTGGGCGAGGACAGCGCGTTGATGACCAGCGCCTCGACCCAGGCGCTGCTGCGTCGCCTGGCGACGCTCGAGCAGCAAGGCGCCGAGGCGCTGTTCGGGGAGCCGGCCCTGCAACTCGAAGACCTGCTGCGTCCCGACCCGGACGGCCGGGGGCGCATCCACCTGCTCGACGCCAGCCGCCTGGTGCATGAAGCGCCCAAGGTCTACGCGACTTTCCTGCTCTGGCTGCTGGCCGAGCTGTTCGAGCAACTGCCCGAGCGGGGCGATGCCGACAAGCCGGTGCTGGCGCTGTTTTTCGACGAGGCGCACCTGCTGTTCAACGGTACGCCCAAGGCGCTGCAAGACCGCCTTGAACAAGTGGTGCGGTTGATCCGTTCCAAGGGCGTGGGTGTGTTCTTCGTGACCCAGTCGCCGGGAGACCTGCCGGATGCGGTACTGGCGCAACTGGGTCTGCGCATCCAGCACGGGCTGCGAGCGTTCACGGCCAAAGAGCAGAAATCGCTCAGGGCGGTAGCCGAAGGCTTCCGGCCCAATCCCGCGTTCGATGCGCTATCGGTGCTTACCGAACTCGGTATTGGCGAAGCGCTGGTGGGCACCTTGCAGGACAAGGGCACGCCGGCGGTGGTACAGCGCGTGCTGATCGCGCCCCCGCAGTCACGCATCGGGCCGCTTGCGACGGCGGAGCGCAGCGCCCTGATCAGCGCATCGCCGCTGCTGGGGCGCTATGACAAGCCGATCGACCGCGAGTCGGCGTATGAAATGCTCAACGCCCGCAAGGGTGAGCCTGTGCCTGGGCAGGCACCCAAGGCCGAGGAAGACAGTTTCGCGGACAAGGCTGGGGAGTTCCTGCAGAGCGCGGCGGGACAGGCGATCAAGTCTGCGGTGCGCCAGGCCGCGAACCAGTTCGGCCGGCAGCTGGTGCGGGGATTGATGGGGTCGTTGCTGGGCAAGCGCAAATAGGAGAATCGGTGCCCTCGTGCGTGGGACTGCCGGAAGCAAAAAAGGCGCCCGAGGGCGCCTTTTCAAGTCGGCCAGCCTGACTCAGCCGATGACCTTCGATGCCAGCCAGAACAACGCGGCCGCCAGGCCCACCGTCGCCGGCAGGGTCAGCACCCAGGCCAGCAGGATGGTCTTGACGGTGCCGCCCTGCAGGCCGCTGCGGTTGGCAACCATGGTCCCGGCAACCCCCGATGACAGCACATGCGTGGTCGAGACCGGCAGGCTGAAGACGTTGGCAAGACCAATGGCGCAGGCGGCGGTGATCTGCGCCGACATGCCCTGGGCATAGGTCATGCCCTGCTTGCCGATCTTCTCGCCGATGGTCAGCACCACGCGCTTCCAGCCCACCATGGTGCCCAGGCCCAAGGCCAGTGCAACCGCGAGGATCACCCAGAACGGGGCATACTCGGTGGTGGCGGTGAGGTCCTTGCGCAGTTTGTCGAGGTCGGCCTTTTCACGGGCATCCAGGCTCGGCAGCTTGCCGACCTTCTTGGCCGTGTCATCCAGGCAGAGCAGGTAGCGGCGGACTTCCACACGCTTTTCCGACGGCAGCGAGTGGTAGTCGGCAACGCCCTTGAGCGAGCCCTGCAGGGCCTTGATGGTCGGCTCGGTCTGCTGCGGATTGCAGCTGAACTGCTCGGGCAAGTCCCCTGGGGCTGCCTTGCCCAGCGCGAGGAACTCACCCAGGGTGTCCTGGTTGCGCTGGTAGAACTGGCTCAGGTGCAGGGTAGCGTCGCGGGTACGCTCGATCTGGTAGGTGGTGCTGTTCAGGTCGAGTACAAACTGGGCCGGCACGATCCCGATCAGCACGAGCATGATCAGGCCGATGCCTTTCTGGCCGTCGTTGGACCCATGCACAAAGCTCACGGCCATGGCCGAAATCACCAGCACGAGGCGGTTCCAGAAAGGCGGGTGCTTCTTGTCGTCGAGCTTGCGGCGCTGTTCAGGCGTCTTGTGCATTTTCGACAGCGGCCGCCACCACTTGAGGGCGAGCAGCACCAGGGCTGCGACGGCAAAGCCGGCCATAGGCGAGAAGACCAGGGACATGCCGATGTCGATTGCCTTCTGCCAGTTGACCCCGTCACCCAATGGAATGTCGTTGATCATGGCGTTGGCCAGACCCACACCGAGGATCGAGCCGATCAGGGTATGAGAGCTGGAGGCCGGGATACCGAAATACCAGGTGCCCAGGTTCCAGGTGATGGCCGCGGCCAGCAGCGAGAAGACCATGGCCAGACCGTGGCCGGTGTTCACATTGATCAGCAGCTCGACCGGCAGCAGGTGAACAATGGCATACGCCACGCCGACGCCACCCAGAAGCACGCCTAGGAAGTTGAACACGCCGGAGAAGAACACGGCCAGATGGGGCGGCATGGCCTTGGTATAGATGACTGTGGCAACCGCGTTGGCAGTGTCATGAAAGCCATTGATGAACTCGAAGGCGAGCACGAAGGTCAGGGCAAGCAGCAAGCTCACCACTACCCAGGCATCAAGTCCGCTGAATAAATCGATCATGAAGGTTTATCTGAGCCGCTCAAAGGGGGCGCGATTATGCCAGAAAACCATGAGAATCGATGCACCCGCGGCTGACTGGTTGGTCCGCTTTTGCAGACCGGCCATGGCAGCGCTGAACAGCTTCCAGGTGAACAACATCGCTGAAAGGTAGCGAAAAGCCTGGAAAATCAACGAATTAGGCAGGCGCAAGCCGCTCTCCACGGTTTTAAACGGCCGTATGAAATTTGTGATATTCCATTTCATGATCCTTGGTGCAACACCCACCCGGCCAGACTTGAAGGCGTGCAGGCTCCAATGCGGCGTCACGGTCGCAAAGGGTCAGGGCTGCTCGGAACGGAGTTCCTTCTCGATTTTTTCCAGTTCCTGGGCAAAGGCCTGATCACGCACGGATGCGCGCTTGCGCCACGGTTTACGCTCTGGTTCTGGTTGAGCGGCATAAGTGGTGACTTCACCACCGTAAACTTCCTTGTAACGTTGTTCCTGACGCTCGAGTTCGGCGCGCAGTTCGTCTTTCGTCACAGTATTACCTGACTGATTAAAGTTGACCCTGGCCTCGACGTGCAGTGAAGGCACGCGGCTACGCCACCAGGGCGACATGGCTGTCGCAGCAACAGTATGTTTGGAGTGCAGCACACTCGGACTTCACGGCCACGCCGATGGCGGAGGCGGCCCGGTTGTATCCGGGGCTTGATCGTTGTTCGGCTGGCGAATTTCATTATAGCTGGCAAGTTTGCCTTGGCTATGCAAACAGCGTGTTATCGACGAGGCTAAAGCAAGTAGCGATGTAAAACGACGCGAGCTTGGGACGATAATGCGATTTTGAGTCAAACCGTATAGGAAAGTTCTGAAGCTTGCGTAGGAAATGAAAACGGCCTTGCGCGTGGCAAGGCCGTGCCTGGGGCTTCTCGTGGGTACCTGACCAGTCTCTCCAAGAAGCCACATGGTGGCAGGCGAAAGGTATAAGCAATCTGAGCATTGGTCAATTGCGATTATCGGCCGTTGGTTCGATAATCGCACGAGTGACTGACTTCGAGGTACGCCATGAGTGACGAAACAGAGCCAAAGGGACCTGCAGCAAATACGTCGGAACGCAGTGGATTCGCGGGCCTGGCGCCACCGATAGTGGCTTCGCCCGCCAAGCGCATCCAGGCGTTTACCGGTGATCCGGACTTCATGACGTCGCTCGCCCGAGGGCTGGCGGTGATCCAGGCGTTCCAGGAGCGCAAGCGGCACCTGACCATCGCGCAGATCAGCCATCGCACCGAGATTCCCCGGGCGGCGGTGCGCCGATGCCTGCATACCCTGATGAAACTCGGCTATGCCACTACCGATGGCCGGACCTATTCGCTGCTGCCCAAGGTGCTGACTCTCGGTCATGCCTATCTGTCGTCCACGCCGCTGGCGGTTTCCGCGCAGCCGTACCTGGACCGGATCAGCGATCAGTTGCACGAAGCGGCCAACATGGCGACGCTCGAAGGCGACGACATTCTTTATATAGCCCGCTCGGCAACGGTCGAGCGGCTGATCTCGGTCGATCTTTCGGTAGGTGGGCGTTTGCCCGCCTACTGCACCTCGATGGGCCGTATTCTCCTGGCAGCGCTGGACGATGCCACGCTCAAGGAGTACCTCGAGCGCGCCGACATGAAGCCACGCACCAGCCGGACCCTGCACGATCCACAGGCTTTGCTGGCCTGCCTGCAGCAGGTACGTGAGCAGGGCTGGTGCGTGGTCGATCAGGAGCTGGAGCAAGGCCTTCGGTCCATCGCCGTGCCGGTGTACGACGCCTCTGGCCAGGTACTGGCAGCGCTGAACGTCAGTACTCACGTCGGCCGGGTCGCCCGTTCCGACCTTGAACAACGCTTCTTGCCCATCATGCTCGCAGCCAGCCGCGACCTCTGCACTCAGCTTTTCGCCTGAAAAAGCGTTTTCCTGTTCGATAAACGCACAGTGTTGCGTTTGTCGAATTGCACCGTTATCCAGTGCTCTTTACTGTCCTCGCAGCGGCCGGCTCGACCCGGCCGGACAATAACAACACGCGAAAGACTTTCGGGTAACAACAATGAACTGTCCGCAACCTGCTGTCGGCACCTGCCTGGACGTACAGTCCTTCATCAACGAACAACCTCTGTCGCGCTATCAATGGCGAGTGGTACTGCTGTGCTTTCTGATTGTCTTCCTTGATGGCCTGGATACCGCCGCCATGGGCTTCATCGCCCCGGCGTTGGCGCAGGATTGGGGTATCGACCGGGCCAGCCTCGGCCCGGTCATGAGCGCCGCGCTGATCGGCATGGTGTTTGGAGCCCTGGGCTCTGGACCCCTGGCCGACCGTTTCGGGCGCAAGGGCGTGCTGGTCGGCGCCGTGCTGCTGTTCGGCGGTTTCAGTCTGGCTTCGGCTTACGCCACCACGGTCGACGAGTTGCTGGTGCTGCGCTTTCTCACCGGCCTTGGCCTCGGCGCAGGCATGCCCAATGCCACGACTCTGCTGTCCGAATACACCCCCGAGCGCCACAAGTCGCTGCTGGTGACCAGCATGTTCTGCGGCTTCAACCTTGGCATGGCCGGGGGTGGCTTCATATCAGCCAAGCTGATTCCGGCCTTTGGCTGGCACAGCCTGCTGCTGATCGGCGGGATTCTGCCGTTGCTGCTGGTGTTCGTGCTGGCCGCCTGGCTGCCTGAGTCGGCCCGTTACCTGGTGGTGCGCAACCGCGGCACCGACAAGGTACGCAAGACACTGTCGCCGATTGCTCCGGCAGTGGTGGCGCAGGCCTCCGGTTTCAGCGTGCCGGAGCAGAAGGCGGTGGCGGCACGCAACGTGTTCGCGGTGATTTTTTCCAGCACCTATGGACTGGGCACGCTATTGCTGTGGCTGACCTACTTCATGGGGCTGGTGATCGTCTATCTGCTGACCAGCTGGTTGCCGACCTTGATGCGCGACAGTGGCGCGAGCATGGAGCAGGCGGCGTTCATCGGCGCGCTGTTCCAGTTCGGTGGAGTGCTCAGCGCGGTGGGGGTGGGCTGGGCCATGGATCGGTACAACCCGCACAAGGTCATCGGCATCTTCTATCTGCTGGCTGGGGTGTTTGCCTACGCGGTAGGACAGAGCCTGGGCAATATCACGGTACTGGCGACCTTGGTACTGATCGCCGGGATGTGCGTAAACGGCGCGCAATCGGCCATGCCCTCGCTGGCGGCACGCTTCTACCCGACACAAGGGCGGGCGACTGGGGTGTCATGGATGCTTGGGATCGGGCGGTTTGGCGCGATCCTCGGGGCGTGGATCGGCGCGACGCTGCTGGGGCTGGGCTGGAACTTCGAGCAGGTGCTGACCGCGCTCGTGGTGCCGGCGGCGCTGGCAACGGTGGGAGTCATCATCAAAGGGTTGGTAAGCCATGCGGATGCGACCTGATAACAGGATTACCGCTCAAGATCGGTTCGATAATCGCACGAATAGTCGATTATCGGATTGTGCGATCACCCTCTGCATCCTTAATCTGAACCCACCGCGGCATTGACCGCACCGACCACGGCTCAGCCCGACCAGGAGTCCGCAATGGCAGCAATCCTTTCGCTTCACGACGCTGTGAAGCAGTTCATCCAGGTGAACAGATCATCGCCGCAACTGGCTGGGCAATCCGCTTCGCCGACGCGGTGGACACCACAGCCGAGCCGACCGAGCGCGAGCTCAGCACTGCGCGACCTCGAGGCCCGCACTGCGGCGGCCCATGGTCAGGCCCCAGGAGAAGCATGATGCGTGACGTATTCATCTGCGACGCGATCCGCACCCCGATCGGCCGCTTCGGCGGTGCCCTGGCCAGCGTGCGTGCCGACGACCTGGCGGCCGTGCCGCTCAAGGCGTTGATCGAGCGCAACCCGTCGGTGCAGTGGGACCTGCTCGACGAGGTGTTCTTCGGCTGCGCGAACCAGGCGGGTGAGGATAACCGCAATGTCGCACGCATGGCCTTGCTGCTGGCGGGCCTGCCGGACAGCGTGCCGGGCGTGACGCTCAATCGCCTGTGCGCTTCGGGCATGGATGCGGTCGGCACCGCGTTTCGCGCTATCGCCAGCGGCGAGATGGAGCTGGCGATTGCCGGCGGCGTCGAGTCCATGTCGCGTGCGCCGTTTGTCATGGGCAAGGCCGAGAGCGGCTACTCGCGCAACATGAAGCTGGAAGACACGACCATTGGCTGGCGCTTCATCAATCCCTTGATGAAGTCCCAATACGGGGTCGATGCCATGCCGCAGACCGCCGACAACGTCGCTGACGACTACCAGGTGTCACGTGCCGATCAGGACGCGTTCGCCCTGCGCAGCCAGCAGCTTGCGGCCAAGGCCCAGGCAGCGGGTTTTTTCGCCGAGGAGATCGTCCCGGTACGCATCGCTCACAAGAAGGGCGAGACCGTGGTCGAGCATGACGAGCACCCACGTGCCGACACCACCCTCGAGGCCCTGGCCCGGCTCAAGCCGGTCAATGGCCCGGACAAGACGGTTACTGCCGGCAACGCCTCGGGCGTCAACGACGGCGCCGCGGCGCTGATCCTGGCCTCTGCCGAGGCGGTGAAACGCCATGGCCTGACCCCACGCGCCCGCGTGCTGGGCATGGCCAGTGCTGGCGTGGCGCCGCGAGTGATGGGCATTGGTCCCGTGCCTGCGGTTCGCAAGCTGACCGAACGGCTGGGTGTAGCGGTCAGCGACTTTGATGTGATCGAACTCAACGAAGCGTTCGCCAGCCAGGGCCTGGCCGTGCTGCGCGAGCTGGGGCTGGCCGATGATGCGCCGCAGGTAAATCCCAATGGCGGTGCGATTGCCTTGGGGCATCCGCTGGGCATGAGTGGCGCGCGGTTGGTGCTGACGGCATTGCATCAGCTGGAGAAGAGTGGCGGGCGCAGGGGTCTGGCGACCATGTGCGTTGGAGTGGGGCAGGGATTGGCGTTGGCTATCGAGCGGGTTTGAGGGCCAGGTAGATCGGTGGTGCGTCCTTCGCGGGCAAGCCCGCTCCCGTAGGAGCGGGCTTGCCCGCGACGAACGTTGACCTACGCCTCGCGGAACGACATGTTACTGGGTATGTCTAGACGCACAGTACCCTTCCAGGAGTAAGACCCTCATGACTTCCACCTATTACACCGGCGAAGAGCGCAGCAAGCGCATCTTCGCAATCGTCGGTGCTTCCTCGGGCAACCTCGTGGAGTGGTTCGACTTCTACGTCTACGCCTTCTGCGCCATCTATTTCGCTCCTGCATTCTTCCCCTCCGACGACCCCACGGTGCAATTGCTCAACACCGCCGGAGTGTTCGCCGCAGGCTTCCTGATGCGTCCTATCGGCGGCTGGCTGTTCGGCCGGGTGGCAGACCGCCACGGCCGCAAGAACTCGATGATGATCTCGGTGCTGATGATGTGCGCCGGCTCCCTGGTCATTGCCTGCTTGCCCACCTACGACAGCATCGGCGCCTGGGCACCGGCCCTGCTGCTGGCTGCGCGGCTGTTCCAGGGCCTGTCGGTGGGTGGCGAGTACGGCACCACGGCCACTTACATGAGCGAAGTGGCATTGCGCGGGCAGCGCGGCTTCTTCGCCTCATTCCAGTACGTCACGCTCATCGGCGGCCAGTTGCTGGCGGTGCTGGTGGTAGTGATCCTGCAACAGGTGCTGAGCGAGGACGAACTGCGTGCCTGGGGCTGGCGCATTCCCTTCGTGGTCGGTGCCGTGGCGGCGGTGATCTCGCTTTTCCTGCGCCGCTCGCTGGAAGAGACCAGCAGCGCAGAGACTCGTCAGGACAAGGATGCCGGCAGCATCAGCGGATTGTTCCGCAACCATGCGGCGGCCTTCATCACCGTACTGGGCTATACCGCTGGTGGCTCACTGATCTTCTACACCTTTACCACCTACATGCAGAAGTACCTGGTCAACACCGCCGGCATGAGCACCAAGAGTGCCAGCTTCGTGATGACCGGCGCGCTGTTTGTCTACATGTGCATGCAGCCACTGTTCGGCATGCTCTCCGACCGCATTGGCCGGCGTAACTCGATGCTGCTGTTCGGCGCGCTGGGCACGCTGTTCACCGTACCGCTGCTGATGGCGCTGAAGACCGTCAGCAGCCCGTTCATGGCCTTTGTGCTGATCACCCTGGCGCTGTGCATCGTCAGCTTCTACACCTCGATCAGCGGCCTGGTGAAGGCCGAGATGTTCCCACCGCAGGTACGCGCCCTCGGCGTGGGCCTGGCGTATGCAGTGGCCAACGCGATGTTCGGCGGCTCGGCCGAATATGTCGCACTGGGCTTGAAAACGCTCGGAATGGAGAACACTTTCTACTGGTACGTGACAGCCATGATGGCGATCGCCTTCCTGTTCAGTCTGCGCTTGCCGAAACAGGCGGCGTACCTGCACGACGACCACTAAGGACCTGCAATGACACAACGCACCGACAACCAGTTGTTCGATGCCTACTTCACGGCGCCGGCCATGCGCGAAGTGTTCTGTGATCATGGCCGCCTGCAGGGCATGCTCGATTTCGAGGCGGCCCTGGCGCGCGCCGAAGCCGATGCGGGCCTGGTACCGCATGCGGCGGTAGCCGCCATCGAGGCCGGCTGCAAGGCTGAGCGTTATGACGCCCGGGCCCTGGCCGAGTCGATCGCCGTCGCAGGGAACTCGGCGATTCCGCTGGTCAAGGCGCTGGGCAAGGTCGTGGCCAGCGGTGTGCAGGAGGCCGAGCGCTACGTGCACCTCGGTGCCACCAGCCAGGATGCCATGGACACCGGGCTCGTGCTCCAGCTGCGAGCCGCGCTGGACCTCATCGAAGCCGACCTGGCCTGTCTGGCCGACAGCCTTGCACGTCAGGCGCTGCAGCATGCCGACACGCCGCTGGTGGGCCGGACCTGGCTGCAGCATGCTACCCCCGTGACCCTGGGCATGAAGCTGGCCGGTACCCTTGGCGCGCTTACCCGGCATCGCCAACGCTTGCACGAGCTTCGTCCCCGTCTGCTGTGCCTGCAGTTCGGCGGGGCCTCCGGTACGCTCGCCGCGCTCGGCAGCAAGGCGCTGCCCGTCGCCGAGGCACTGGCCGGGCACCTGCACTTGAGCCTGCCCGAGCAACCCTGGCACACCCAGCGCGATCGCCTGGTGGAGTTCGCCTCGGTGCTTGGCCTCGTCGCCGGGACACTCGGCAAGCTGGGCCGCGACCTCAGCCTGCTGATGCAGACCGAGGCCGGTGAGCTGTTCGAGCCCTCAGCGCCGGGCAAGGGCGGTTCATCGACCATGCCGCACAAGCGCAACCCGGTGGGCGCCGCGGTGCTTATCAGTGCCGCGACCCGGATACCAGGCCTGCTGGCCACCCTGTTTGCCGCGATGCCCCAGGAGCACGAACGCAGCCTGGGCCTGTGGCATGCCGAATGGGAAACCCTGCCGGAGATCTGCTGCCTGGTGTCCGGCGCGCTGCGCCAGTCGCAGATCATCGCCGACGGTCTGGAGGTGGATGCCGATCGCATGCGCCGCAACCTCGACCTGACCCAGGGCCTCGTACTGGCGGAGGCGGTGAGCATTGTCCTCGCCCAGCGCCTTGGCCGCGACCGCGCCCACCATCTGCTCGAACAATGCTGTCAGCGCGCCGTTGCCGAACATCGCCACCTGCGCGAGGTGCTCGCAGCCGAGCCACAGGTGAGCGACGAGTTGTCGGCGGACGAACTCGACCGCCTGCTCGACCCGTCCCATTACCTTGGCCAGGCACGCGTGTGGGTGGCGCGTGCTGTGGCCGAACATCAACGATTTATTGCCTAAGGAGACCGCTGTGGCTCATTTGCAACTGGCCGATGGCGTACTGAACTATCAACTCGACGGTCCCGAACACGCACCGGTGCTGGTGCTGTCCAACTCGCTCGGCACCGATCTGCACATGTGGGATACCCAGGTTGCGGCCTGGTCCACGCACTTCCGGGTGCTGCGCTATGACACTCGCGGCCATGGTGGCTCGCTGGTGACCGAAGGCCCGTACAGCATCGAGCAACTGGGCCGTGATGTGCTGGCGCTGCTGGACGCGCTGAACATCCAGCAGGCGCATTTCTGCGGCCTGTCGATGGGCGGCCTGATCGGTCAATGGTTGGGCATCAACGCAGGTGAACGCATCAACCGCCTGGTGGTGTGCAACACCGCGGCCAAGATCGGCACGCCGCAGACCTGGGATCCGCGCATCGAAATGGTTCTGCGAGAAGGCGCGCCGGCCATGCATGGCCTGCGCGATGCATCTATCGAGCGCTGGTTCACCCCGGCATTCGCCTCGCTCCAGTCGGCACAGGTCACGCGCATCACCGACATGCTCGCCGCCACCTCGCCCGAGGGTTATGCGGCCAACTGCGGCGCCGTCCGCGACGCCGATTTCCGCGACCAGCTGGGCGAGATCAGGGTCCCGCTGCTGGTGATCTCGGGCAGTGCCGATGCGGTCACGCCGCCGTCGGGTGGGATGTTCATCCAGGAGCATGTGGTCGGTGCCGAGTATGCCGAGTTCCAGGCGGCGCACTTGTCCAACGTCGAGGTGGGCGAGCCGTTCAGCCGCCGCGTCGTCGATTTTCTGCTGGCCCGCTGAGGAGCACGCCATGGACGAGAAACAACGCTATGACGCGGGCATGCACGTGCGCCGCGCCGTGCTCGGCGATGCCCATGTGGATCGCAGCCTGGAGAAGCTCAACGACTTCAATGGTGAGTTCCAGGAAATGATCACCCGGCATGCCTGGGGCGATATCTGGACCCGTCCGGGGCTGCCCCTGCACACTCGCAGCCTGATCACCATCGCCATGTTGATCGGCATGAACCGCAACGACGAGCTCAAGCTGCACCTGCGTGCCGCCGCCAGCAATGGCGTGACGCGTGATGAGATCAAGGAAGTGCTGATGCAGAGCGCGATCTATTGCGGGATTCCGGCGGCCAATGCGACATTCCATCTGGCAGAGTCGGTGTGGGACGAACTGGGGGTTGAGTCGCGGGAATAGGCTAGACCCGTTACGACAGGGTACGGGTCGGCCCGGCATTCGCTTCTACTGCTCGCTTCAATGCCGGGCATAGCCCCAACAGGAAGCCGGCCTCCGCCACTACGAACAACGGCCCGATGATCAGTCCGCTGATGTCGTCGACGAACGCAGGCTTGCGGCCTTCGTAATAGTGACCGACAAACTGGATCGCCCATCCGGCAACGAAGGCTCCCAACCCGGCGCTGAGCCACAGCCCGGTGTCCTGCATTGCCAGCCACTGGCCCGCCCACAGGCATAGCCCCAGCAGCAGCCCCATCACCAGCCCGAAACGGGTATCCAGACGCAGGTAGAACCAGGCCGACGCCGTTGCCACCAGTAACGCCGGAGACAACCACGCACCGCCCACCTCCCAGCCAGGCCGCGACAGCAGGATGGCCACGGCCAGCACGATCAGCGGGATACCGACAAAGTGCGTGGCAATGTTGCGCGGGTCGCGGTGGTAGGCCGCGTACTGGCTCAGGTGGTCGACGAGGCTTTTCATGGCGGATCCTCCAGGGGGCTCCGTGAGCATAGCCCCTGGTCACCCCCTAGGTAACCACACGCCACTGATGCCGTGCCATCACCGCTGCAAATGTTCGACATCACGAGCCCGGGCTCTTCCGGGAGAGGGGAGCATCGGACTTGTCGGACGATGCCGCGCGTCGAGGCCGACCAGGGTCTCGATCATTGCCCGGGCCGCAGGAGTGAGGCGATAACCACTGCGGCTGACCACGCCGCAGTGGACGCTCAGTACCTCGAGCCCGGGCGGAAGATTGCGCCAGTGCAGGCGCACCAGCCTGCCTGCGGCCAGGTCACCCGCCACGGCTTCTTCACTGGCACTGCCAATGGCGTTGCTGCCCAGCACCACGCTGCGCAGGACCGGCAGGTGCTCGGTTTGCAGGTGCGGGGTGAAATCGCTGCGCCCGCTGAGGTTCGCCAGGCGCTTGCGCACGGCGGGGGGGAGCAGGGCGCAGACGAGGGGGTAGGCAAAAAGATCATTTGTGGAGAGGCTGTCCTTGGCCAGCAGCGGGTGCCCGGGGCGGCAGAAGAACAAGCCCGGGCGTGGGGTGAGCGGGGCGGTGTCGAAGTTCGGATCAGCCTCGAAAGGGCGGATGTCGTCGACGAAGAATTCGATCTGTTCGCGGCGCAGGGCCTGGCCGAGGTGCTCGGCATTGTCGACCTGCAGGCGCGTGCGAATGCCAGGGTGCCGTTGGATGAACTGCCCCAGGGCATCGGGTACCAGTTGCACGGCCAGGGCAGGGCCGCAGCCGAAGTGCAGCTCGCCTGCGTCGAGCTTGTTCATCTGCAGGACGTCATTGCTCAGTTGCGCTGCGCCCAGGACCAGCCGCCGCGCATGCTGCAGGACCATCTGACCTTCTGCCGTGGGGTGCAACACCTTGCTGGCGCGATCCACCAGTACACAGCCGAGCTCCTGCTCCAGGCCCTGGATGGCGCGGCTGAACGCCGGTTGGGTAATGCCCATGGCGTCGGCGGCACGCACGAAGCTGCGGTACTCGGTCAAGGCAATGAAATAACGCAGCTGACGAAGGTCCATGTCGAGGCTCTGCGGTTGGGGGCCTCGTTTTTAGCGCTTGTCATATATTCCGTCAAAGAAGTTTAATTTTGATTATTAGGCTTTTTCTGTATATGCAATGAGCTCTGGGCGCCGCATCAGACATAAAAAAGCCCACCGCGAGGGTGGGCCTTGATGTATCACGCGATCAATCAGCTTTTCGGCACTTCAACCGCAGCCTGCTGCTGAGCCTGGCCGGTACGCTCATACCAGCCCCCACCCAGGGCCTTGTACAGGTTGACCTCGCTGGTGAGCTGAGACAGGCGGTCGCTGATCAGCGCCTGCTGGGCACTGAACAGGTTGCGCTGGGCATCCAGGAAGGTCAGGTTGCTGTCGATGCCGATGCGATAGCGGCGCTCGGCCAGGCGGTAGTAGTCCTGGTTGGCGGCGACCAGGTCACGCTGGGCCTGGAGCTGCTCTTCAAACGTCTTGCGGGCGGCAAGGCCATCGGAGACTTCCTGGAAGGCAGTCTGGATGGTCTTCTCGTATTGCGCGACGTTGATGTCTTTCTGGATCTTCGAGTAGTCCAGGCTCGCGCGCAGGCTGCCGGCAGTGAAGATCGGCAGGTTTATCTGCGGCTGGAACAGCCAGGTACCCGATCCACCCTTGAACAGTCCGTCCATGTCCGAACTCAGGGTCCCGGCATTGGCGGTCAGGCTGATGCTCGGGAAGAATGCGGCACGTGCGGCGCCGATGTTGGCGTTGGCGGCCTTGAGCTTGTGCTCGGCTTCGAGGATGTCTGGACGACGCTGCAACAGGTCCGACGGCAGGCCGGCCGGAATCTTGGCCAACTGGTCGGCATCAAGCTTGAGCGGCGCTGGCAGGTTGCCCGGCACACCGGTGCCGAGCAGCACGGTCAGGCTGTTGAGGTCCTGGGCGACCAGGCGCTGGTACTGGGCCAGCTTGACCCGCGCGCCTTCGACGGCGGTGCGGGCCTGGCTCAGGTCCAGTGCCGAAGCGACCCCGACCTCGTTGCTGCGGCTGGTGAGCGAGTAGCTCTGCTCGTAGGTCTTGAGGGTTTCCTGGGTCAGCTTGAGCAGGGCCTGGTCGGCCTGCCAGGTGTAATAGGCGTTGGCGACGCTGGCTACCAGGCTGATCTGCGTGGAACGGCGTGCTTCCTCGCTCGACAGGTAGATCTCCAGGGCCTGTTCGCTCAGGCTGCGTACCCGGCCGAACAGGTCGAGCTCATAGGCACTGACGCCCAGCGTGGCCGAGTACTGGCTGGTGATGCCTGACTGGCCCAGCTGGGACATGTCCGCCGGTACGCGCTGGCGGCTGCCGCTGCCGGTGGCCGAGACCGCCGGGAACAGATCGGCCCGCTGGATGCGGTACTGAGCGCGGTAGGCGTCGATGTTCAGCGCCGCCACACGCAGGTCGCGGTTGTTGACCAGAGACGTCTGGATCAGCTGCTGCAGCGCCGGATCGTTGAAGAACTGGCGCCAGCCTTGCTCGGCAGCGGCGACAT
Source organism: Pseudomonas fluorescens (assembly GCF_902498185.1). Lineage (GTDB taxonomy): Bacteria > Pseudomonadota > Gammaproteobacteria > Pseudomonadales > Pseudomonadaceae > Aquipseudomonas > Aquipseudomonas fluorescens_BS. The sequence goes on from NZ_CABVIX010000007.1 coordinate 86,838, forward strand.
CGGCCGACTCGGCCGGCGAGTACGCAGGGCCTTGCGGCCACTGCGCAGCCACCGGGGCGTCCGGAGTCTGGTAGTCGGGAATCAGCGAGCAGCCGCCCAGGATAAAGGCAGTGACTGCCAGGGTTAACAGGGACTTACTCATTGCCCAGCCTCATAGCGTGGAGTTTCAGGGGTGGCGTCGGGCTCCGGCTCTTTACGGCCGAACAGCGACGACACGCTAACGAAGAACAGCGGCACCCAGAAGATGGCCAGGACGGTTGCAGTGATCATACCGCCGATCACCCCGGTACCGATGGCGTGCTGGCTGCCTGAGCCTGCACCGGTGGCGATGGTCAACGGTACCACGCCAAGGATGAACGCCAGCGAGGTCATGATGATCGGGCGCAGACGCATGCGGCACGCCTCGATCGCCGCGTCGTACAGGCTGCGGCCTTGCTCGTGCAGCTCTTTGGCGAACTCGACGATCAGGATCGCGTTCTTCGCCGCAAGGCCGATGGTGGTCAGCAGGCCGACCAGGAAGTACACGTCGTTCGAAAGCCCGCGCATGCTCGCCGCCATCAGCGCACCGATGATACCCAGCGGCACCACCAGCACGACCGCGATCGGGATCGACCAGCTTTCGTACAGCGCTGCAAGGCAGAGGAAGACGAACAGCAGCGAGAGGGCAAACAGCGCCGGCATCTGCGAGCCGGAGAGTTTTTCTTCGTACGACATGCCGGTCCAGGCGTAGCCGATGCCGTCCGGCAGCTCGCCGGCAATGCGCTCGACTTCGGCCATGGCTTCACCGGTACTGTAGCCCGGCGCCGGGGCACCCAGGACTTCGACCGCTTCGACACCGTTGTAGCGCGAAAGCTTGGGCGAACCGAAGGTCCATTCGCCTTTGGCGAAGGACGAGAACGGCACCATCTCGCCAGCGCTGTTGCGCACGTACCATTTCTGCAGGTCTTCAGGGCTCATCCGGGCACTGGCTTCACCCTGGATGTAGACCTTCTTGACCCGGCCACGGTCGATGAAGTCGTTGACGTAGCTGCCACCCAGGGCAATCGACAGGGTGCTGTTGATTTCGGCGATGGTCACGCCCAGGGCACTGGCGCGCTCGTCGTCCACGGTCAGCTGGTACTGCGGCTCATCGTTCAGGCCGTTCGGGCGCACGCCTGCAAGGATCTTGCTTTGCGAGGCCTTGGCGAGGAACTCGTTGCGCGCCTCCATCAGCTTGTCGTGACCGACACCGGCGCGGTCCTGCAGGAACACGTCGAAGCCCGAGGCGTTACCCAGTTCCAGTACCGCTGGCGGGGCAAAGGCGAACACCATCGCATCGCGGAAGGTGAAGAAGTGCTGCTGCGCACGGGTCGCCAGATTGAACACGCTGTTCTCGGAAGAGCGCTCGTCCCATGGCTTGAGCATGATGAACGCCATGCCCGAGCTCTGGCCACGGCCGGCAAAGTTGAAGCCGGTCACGGTGAACACCGACGACACAGTGTCGGATTCGTCCTTGAGCAGATACTCGCGCATCTGGTCGACCACGGTCTGAGTGCGCTCGGCACTGGAGCCGGCCGGGGTCTGCACCTGGGCGAAGAGTACGCCCTGGTCTTCTTCGGGCAGGAACGCGGTCGGGATGCGCATGAACAGCCAGATCATGCCGACGATGATCAGCGCATACGCCAGGAAGTACGGGATCTTGTTACGCAGGATGCTGCCAACGCTACGCTCGTAGCCCAGCACGCTGCGGTCGAAGCTGCGGTTGAACCAGCCAAAGAAACCGCCCTTGGCCACATGGTGCTCACCCTTTTTCAGCGGCTTGAGCATGGTCGCGCACAGCGCCGGGGTGAAGATCAGTGCTACCAGCACCGACAGACCCATGGCCGAGACGATAGTGATGGAGAACTGGCGGTAGATCACGCCGGTGGAACCGCCGAAGAAGGCCATCGGCAGCAGGACCGCCGACAGCACCATGGCAATACCCACCAGTGCGCCCTGGATCTGCTCCATCGAACGCTTGGTCGCCTCCTTGGGCGGCAGCCCCTCCTCGGACATCACCCGCTCGACGTTCTCCACCACGACGATGGCGTCGTCCACCAGCAAGCCGATGGCCAGGACCATGGCGAACATGGTCAGGGTGTTGATGCTGAAGCCCGCTGCGGCCAGGATGCCGAAGGTGCCGAGCAGTACGACCGGCACGGTCATGGTGGTGATCACGGTGGCACGGAAGTTCTGCAGGAACAGGTACATCACCAGGAATACCAGCACGATCGCTTCGATCAGGGTGTGGATCACTCCACTGATCGATTCGGTCACCACCGGGGTGGTGTCGTACGGGAATACCGCCTTCATGCCAGGCGGGAAGAACGGCTCCAGCTCGGCGATGGTCTGGCGCAACGCCTTGGCGGTGTCCAGGGCGTTGGCCCCAGTGGCCAGCTTGACCGCCAGGCCCGAGGCAGGCTTGCCGTTGAACTGTGCGCTGACCGCGTAGTTCTCGCCGCCCAGGCCCACCTTGGCGACGTCACCCAAGCGGACCTGCGAACCATCCTGGTTGACCTTGAGCAGGATCTTCTCGAACTGCTCGGCGGTCTGCAGGCGGGTCTTGCCGATGATGGTAGCGTTGAGCTGGTTGCCGGGCAGGGCCGGCAGCCCGCCGAGCTGGCCGGACGATACCTGCACGTTCTGCGCGGTGACCGCGGTGCGCACGTCCACCGGGGTCAGCTGGAACTTGTTGAGCTTGGCCGGATCGAGCCAGATGCGCATGGCGTACTGGGCGCCGAAGACCTGGAAGTCACCCACGCCCGCAGTCCGCGAGACCGGATCCTGCATGTTCGAGACGATGTAGTTGGCCAGGTCGTCCTTGGTCATGCTGCCGTCTTCGGACACCAGGCCGATCACCATCAGGAAGTTCTTCACTGCCTTGGTGACGCGGATACCCTGCTGCTGCACTTCTTGCGGCAGCAGCGGGGTGGCCAGGTTGAGCTTGTTCTGCACCTGGACCTGCGCGGTGTCAGGGTTGGTGCCCTGCTCGAAGGTGGCGGTGATGGTCATGCTGCCGTCGGAGTTGCTCTCCGACTGCACGTAGCGCAGGTTGTCGATGCCGTTGAGCTGTTGCTCGATCACCTGCACCACGGTGTCCTGCACCGTCTGCGCCGAGGCGCCCGGGTAGGTCACGGCGATGGCGATGGCCGGCGGCGCGATGCTTGGGTACTGGTTGATCGGCAGCTTCAGGATCGACAAGGCGCCGACCAGCATGATCACCAGTGCGATCACCCACGCAAAGATCGGGCGATCGATAAAGAACTTCGACATGTCTTACTCCCCTTGGGCGTCTGCGTTTGCCGCTTCGGCCTGGGTCTGGTTGCCCGGCTTCTTGACGTTGGTGGCCTCGCTGACCTTGACCTCGACGCCCGGACGGACGTATTGCAGGCCTTCGGTGATCAGGCGATCGCCAGGATTGAGGCCGTCCTCGATCAGCCAGTCACTGCCCAGCGTCCGCGAGGCCTTGAGCTGGCGCAACTCGACCTTGTTTTCCTGGTTGACCACCATGGCGGTCGGCGTGCCCTTGAGGTCGCGGGTCACGCCTTGCTGCGGTGCGAGGATCGCATTGGCGTTGACCCCGGCCTGCAGGCGGGCGTGTACGAACATGCCTGGCAACAGGGTGTGATCGGGGTTCGGGAACACGGCGCGCAGGGTTACGGAACCCGTGGTTTCGTCAACCGACACCTCGGAGAATTCCAGGCGGCCTTCCTGGCCGAAGGCGCTGCCGTCTTCGAGCATGAGCTGGACCTTGGCCGCGTTGTCGCCGGCTTTCTGCAACTGGCCGCTTTCCAGGTCGCGGCGCAGCTTGAGCAGCTCGGCCGAAGACTGGGTCACGTCGACATAGATCGGGTCAAGCTGCTGGATAGTGGCCATGGCGTTGCTCTGACCGTTGCTCACCAAGGCGCCTTCGGTCACCGCAGAACGGCCGATGCGGCCGCTGATCGGTGCCATCACCTTGGTGTAGCGCAAGTCGATCTGCGCGCTCTTGAGCGAAGCGTCGGCCTGCAATCGTTTGGCATTGGCGTCGTCGTATTCCTGGCGGCTGACCGCTTGCTCGTCGATCAGCTGCTTGTAGCGGTCGGCCAGCGAGCGGGTTGCCTGCAGGTTGGCCTGGGCGTTGGCCAGGCTCGCCTCGTAGACAGCCGGATCGATCTGGTACAGCTGCTGGCCTGCCTTGACCTCGCTGCCTTCCTTGAACAGGCGCTTGAGAATGATGCCGTTGACCTGCGGCCGGACTTCGGCGACGCGGTAGGCGCTGGTGCGACCCGGCAGCTCGGAGGTCAGCGTGAAGGCTTGCGGTTGCAGGGTGACCACGCCGACCTGAGGAGCCTGCGCTGCTGGCGCGGCTGCTTCTTCTTTATTACAGCCACTGAGCAGTGTTGCCAGGGCGACGGCGGAAACCAGGGCGGTAACGGCTGGCTTGAATTGCATGAGGATCCTCGGGGCGCAGAGAGCTAGGTGATGCTCGAGAGTAGTGGAAGAGTCTTGTCAGGAAAAAACGCTGTCCGGTGGATTAATAGCTTACTAACGAATATACTTACATTCATGGTTGTTTGTAAATACCGGAGGGTAGTGCTCAGCTACTACCTCGACTCGATTGAATTCCGGGAGGCGCCCTCAAAGAGGCGACCCCGCCCTGATTGCCGGCGCGCAGACGAGCGCGTGGGCGTTGATGAGGTTGTACTGCCATGGTCCGTCGAACCAAAGAAGAAGCCCAGGAAACCCGCTGCCAGATCATCGAGGCGGCTGAGAAGGCTTTCTACAAGCGTGGAGTGGCACGGACCACTCTGGCGGACATCGCCGAGCTCGCGGGCGTGACCCGTGGGGCGATCTACTGGCACTTCAACAACAAGGCCGAACTCGTCCAGGCCTTGCTCGACACGCTTCAGGAAAGCCTGGCGCCGCTGGCCCGCGCGAGCGAGAGCGAAGACGAACTCGATCCGCTCGGCTGCATGCGCCAGCTGCTGGTCCACCTGATGCACCAGATGGTGCTTGACCCGCGCACGCGGCGTATCAATGAGATCCTGCATCACAAGTGCGAGTTCACCGATGACATGTGTGAAATCCGTCAGCAGCGCCAGAGTTCGACGCTCGATTGCCACTCGGGCATCGCGTTGTCGTTGAGCAATGCAGTGCGCCGTGGCCAGTTGCCCGCCGACCTGGAAGTCGATCGCGCCGCCGTGACGATGTACGCCTATATCGACGGTTTGCTGGGACGCTGGTTGCTGCTGCCGGAAAGCTTCGATCTGCTGCGCGATGCCGAAAAATGGGCCGACGCAGGGCTCGATATGCTGCGCCTGAGCCCTGCATTGCGCAAATGAGACTTTGTGAAGGTTTGTGAGGAAATCTTTCCTGCTGCCCTATTGATGACCCCGCAGTTGCCGGTCGGGCATCAACACAGCGGCGCATAGTCCAAGCAGTGCCACACCTGCGCTAGCCAGCAGCAACTGACGGAAGGTCTCCAGCAGGCGTGCCTGGGCCGCCGTGTCCGGCTCGCCAGCTTGCAGGCTGCCCAGCAGCGGATTCCCATCGAGCTGCAGCCCACCTTGATGCAGCATCGCCAGCAGCAGGCTGGACATGCAAGCCACGCCCATCGCCCCGCCCAGTGAGCGGAAGAGATTGGTGGTGCTGGTCGCCACGCCGATGTCGCGTGCGTCCACTGCGCTCTGCGTGCCCACCAGCGAAGTAGGAAACTGCAGGCCACCGGCGATCCCCGTCAAGAGCATGAACACGCCACTGAGCAGGCCTGCCTGGGGAGGCGTGAGCGCCATGCCGAGGATGGCCAGTGGCATCAACAGCGCGCCGCCCAGGATCTGCGGCTTGTAGCGGCCGGTCAGGGAGGTCAGGCGGCCGCCGGTGTAGGCGCCGATCGGCAGGCCCATGGCCAAAGGTAGCAGGTGCAGCGCCGCGGCATCGGCCCCCGCGCCGGTGATGCTCTGATAGCGCAGGGGCATGAGCATGGTCAGCGAGATTGCCTGGAAACTGGTGAAGAAGAGCGCGCACCAGCACAGCACCGCCGTCCGGTTGCCGAACAGGTGCAGCGGCAGCAAGGGCTCCGCCGTGCGCCGCTCGTGCAGCACGAACAGCAGCAGTCCCGCCAACGCGCAGCTGCACAGCATGAGTACCGCCTTGGATTGCCAGCTGCTGCCCTGGCCGACCAGGGTGATGCCCAGCATCAAGCTACCCAGGCCCACTATCAGCAACATCGCGCCTAGGTAGTCTACTCGCGCCCGGCGCCTCGCGATCGGAAGACCGTCCAGCGCCTTCCTTGCCACCCACCAGGCGCACAGGCCCAATGGCAGGTTGATCCAGAACACCCAGCGCCAGGAAAGGTACTCGGTCAGCCAGCCGCCCAGCACCGGGCCGGCTACGCTGGCCAGCGCGTACATGCTACTGAAATAGCCCTGGTAGCGACCGCGCTCCCGCGGCGGCACCAGGTCGCCGATGATGGCCTGGCTCACCGACACCATGCCGCCCGCGCCGATGCCCTGCAGCACCCGCGCGAGCACCAGCTGCTCCATGTTCTGGGCCATGGCGCAGAACAGCGAGGCCAGCGTGAACAGGGCTGTGCCGGTCAGGATCATCCGACGCCGGCCATACAGGTCGCCCAGCTTGCCGTAGATGGGCACCGCCACGGTCATCGCGACCATGTAGCCGGAAATCACCCACGCCAGCAGGCCCACGTCGTTGAACTGTGCGGAGATCGCCGGCATAGAGACGGCAACGATGGTCTGGTCCAGGGCGCCCAGGAAGATCGCCAGCATGAGGGCAATCAGGACGCTGCGCAGGACGGCAGGCGGCAATGCGGCGGTCACGGATATTCCTTGTAATGAAAAGTCGATAGTGTAGCGACTTTCAATAGCTTCCTATGTAAATCGCGCATCCCCTATGCCGGATCGGCATTAGCGCTTTCATCCTGGGCTGCATGGCCGCGTGATATCGTGACTGCGCTACAGAGGCTGTTTCCCGTGTGCTGCACCAGCTTGGTGCGATATTTTGCCGCAGGATTTTTCGTCGCTGTTTCCCCCACCTTTTATTCCTCTGCCTGCATGTCCAGCATGACCGCTCAACGTCGACGGTTAGAACAGGTCAGGTAGACCCGATTCAGGGGTCGGTAGTCAGCCAGTTCAAATTTCAAGATTATTGCGGAGTGATCATGCCCAAGGCTTCCCACCACGATTTGCGTCTCGCCTTTCGCGAGCTTCTGACTTCAGGTTCGTGCTATCACACCGCCTCGGTCTTCGACCCCATGTCTGCTCGCATCGCGGCGGACCTGGGCTTTGAAGTCGGCATCCTTGGTGGATCGGTCGCGTCATTGCAGGTCCTGGCCGCGCCGGACTTCGCGCTGATCACCTTGAGCGAATTCGTCGAACAGGCCACGCGGATCGGTCGAGTCGCGCAATTGCCGGTAATCGCCGACGCCGACCACGGCTACGGCAATGCCTTGAATGTCATGCGCACTGTGATCGAGCTTGAACGAGCTGGCGTGGCTGCGCTGACTATCGAGGATACCCTGCTGCCTGCGCAGTTCGGCCGCAAGTCCACCGATCTGATTCCGGTCGAAGAGGGCGTTGGCAAGATCCGCGCGGCGCTGGAAGCTCGCGTCGATTCAGCGCTGTCGATCATTGCGCGGACCAACGCCGGCGTGCTCACCACCGAAGAGATCATCGTCCGCACACAAAGTTACCAGCGCGCCGGTGCCGACGGTATCTGCATGGTCGGGGTCAAGGACTTCGCACAGCTGGAGCAGATCGCCGAACACCTGACGGTGCCGTTGATGCTCGTTACCTACGGCAACCCCAATCTGCATGATGATGCCCGCCTCGCACGTCTTGGCGTGCGCATTGCCGTTGATGGCCATGGTGCGTACTTTGCCGCGATCAAAGCCACCTATGACAGCCTTCGGGAACAGCGCCAGCTGCAGGACAAGTCCGCGGGCATGAACGCCACGGAACTGTCACACACCTACACCCAGCCTGAGGACTACATCCGCTGGGCGAAGGAATTCATGAGCGTCGAGGAGTGACCGGCGTTCGCCGTCGGTTCATTTGACGGCGCTCATGGTCGCGGTGTGCTGATGTAACGCTGGCTGGTTGCGCAGTACCTCCACCCGCCAGGCTGCCGAGGCGTAAAGCCCGACCACCGCGGCAAGGGCGCAGAGGATGGCGCACTTCCTCGATTTGATACCCATGATGCGTACCTCCTACTACAGCATAGATGCTGCGGTCAGGATGGATGGCCTCAGGGTTGGGAATTGGCGCTTTCCTCGAGCCAATCCAGCAGCTCGGCCAAGCCTGGCGTCACCGGCCCCGCCGGGCACACCAGGTAATACCCTTTCCCGGTAGCTACCTTCAGCCCGAACGGCGTGCACAACCGCCCACTGCGCAAATCATCCCCGATCAGCGACCAGTCGCCAATGGCCACGCCTGTGCCTTGGGATGCCATCGCCATGGCCATGTCCAGGGTTTCGAAATGCTGGCGCAGAGCGGACGTAGCGAGTTTGGTGCCCGTCGCCCGCAACCAGCACTGCCAGTCATGTTCATCCCGCGAAGGATGGAGCAGCATGTGCCGGGACAGATCCTGCACCTGCGCGAGGGGCACTGGGCCAGCGAGCAGTGAGGGGGCACAGACCGGCGTCAACTGCTCGTCGAACAGCTTGCGTACCTGCAGTCCGTGGTCATGCACGGCGCCGTACACCACCGCTGCCGCAAAGGCTTCGCGCTTGAAGTCCACCCCATGCTGCACCGTGGTGGTCAGCTCTACCGGCACGTCCGGGCGCAATGCCTGCCATTCCATCAGGCGCGGCAGCAGCCACCGCATCACACAGGTCGGCGCCTTGAGCTGCAGTGTGCCGCGGCGATTTCCCACCTGCCGCACGCCTTCTTCGATAAGGGTAAAGACCTGCTGTGCCCGGGGAAGCCAGTCCTGTCCTTCGCGGGTGAGGCTCAGGCCTCGGGCCTGACGCTGGAACAATGCGTAGCCCAGGTGCTGCTCGAGCGCCGCGATCTGCCGGCTCACCGCGCCCTGGGTAATATGCAGCTGCTGCGCGGCGCGGGTGAAGTTGCAGCATTGGGCAGTGACCAGGAACGTGTGCAAGGCGGGCAGGGGTGGGAGACGTTTCATTGGTACAAGCCATGATCAGCAGACATGGCTAGTATGTGTTTTTTTGCATTGTGGCGGTAGTCGTCCAGCGGTTCCAATGATGTCTTGTCCAACAAGAACAATGGTGAGCGACATGGCAACCTGTGGCGAAGTACTGGTCAAACTCCTCGAAGGTTATGGCGTCGACCATGTTTTCGGCATTCCCGGTGTGCATACCGTCGAGCTCTACCGCGGGCTCGCGGGCTCCAGTATTCGTCACATCACCCCACGCCACGAGCAGGGCGCGGGCTTCATGGCCGATGGCTATGCGCGGACCCGTGGCAAGCCGGGGGTATGTTTCATCATCACCGGCCCTGGCATGACCAATATCACCACCGCCATGGGGCAGGCCTATGCCGATTCGATCCCGATGCTGGTGATTTCCAGCGTGCAAGCGCGCAGCCAGCTTGGGGGCGGGCGCGGCAAGCTGCACGAGCTGCCGCATCAGTCGGGCCTGGTTGCAGGTGTTGCGGCGTTTTCCCATACCCTGATGAGCGCCGAAGACCTGCCGCAGGTGCTGGCGCGTGCGTTTGCCGTGTTCGACGGCGGTCGCCCGCGCCCGGTGCATATCGAGATCCCTCTCGATGTGCTGGTCGAGCCGGCCGAACATCTGCTGACAAGCCGTCCGGTGCGCACGTCACGGGCCGGCGCTTCGCCGCTGGCGGTTGCGCAGATGGCCGCGCGCCTGGCCGGTGCCCGTCGCCCCCTGATTCTTGCCGGAGGCGGCGCATTAGCGGCAGGTGATGCGCTCCGCCAACTGGCCGAACACCTGCAGGCGCCGGTAGCGCTGACCATCAATGCCAAGGGGTTGCTGGCGGCTGACCATCCGCTGCAGATAGGCTCCACGCAATCTCTGCCAGCCACCCGGGCGATGGTGGCTGAGGCCGACGTGGTGCTGGCGATCGGCACGGAGCTCGCCGAGACCGACTACGACGTGACCTTCAAGGGCGGCTTCGAGATTCGGGGCAGTCTGTTGCGCATTGATATCGACCCTGACCAGACGGTACGCAACTACTTGCCCGAGCTCGCGCTGGTGGCCGATGCGGAGCTTGCCGTGCAGGCACTGCTGGCTGCTTTGCAAACTCAGCCCCAGCCCTCTCGCGACAGCGCCTGGGGCTCCCGCCGTGCCGAACAGCTGCGCAATGAACTGGCTGCCGAGTGGGACCTGCCCACTCGCAGCCAGACTCGCCTGCTCACCACCGTTCTGGAGACCTTGCCCAATGCGCTGCTGGTCGGCGACTCGACCCAGCCGGTCTACACCGGCAACCTCACGCTGGACATGACGGCGCCGCGACGCTGGTTCAATGCATCGACCGGCTACGGCACCCTCGGCTACGCCCTCCCTGCCGCACTGGGCGCCTGGCTTGGCAGCGCCGAAGCTTGTGCCGAACGGGCGCCTGCGGTCTGCCTGATCGGCGATGGTGGCCTGCAGTTCACCCTGCCGGAGCTTGCCAGCGCCGTGGAAGCGCGGGTGCCGCTCATCGTGCTGCTGTGGAATAACCAGGGCTATGAGGAGATCAAGAAGTACATGGTCAACCGCGCCATCGAGCCCATCGGAGTGGACATCCATACTCCGGACTTCATCGGCTTGGCCCGCGCCTTTGGCGGTGCGGCATGCGCGGCGGGCGGGGTAGCAGAGCTGCGCAAGGCGCTCCTGGAGGCCATCGAGCGTAACGGCCCGACGCTGATCCAGATCGACCAGGCGCAGTGGCAGCAGGCGGTGACGGCTTGAGCGATCAGATGCCGCTGGCGCGCAAACGTGCCAGGTCGCGTATCGGCGGAGCGCCATACAGTCGGCTGTACTCGCGGCTGAACTGCGAAGGGCTTTCGTAGCCGACCCGGTAACCTGCAACCGCCGCCTCCAGCCCGTCGTTGAGCATCAGGCGGCGGGCTTCCTGCAGGCGCAGTTGCTTCTGGTACTGCAGCGGGCTCATGGCCGTAACCGCCTTGAAGCGGTGGTGCAGGGTCGAGGTGCTGAGGTTGACCTCGCGGGCCAGCTCCTCGATGCGCAGCGGCTGCTGGTAATGTTGGTTGAGCCAGGCGATCGCCTGGCACACGCGATGGGTCTGGCTATTGGCCAGAGCGATTTCGTACAAGCGGTAACCCTGTGGACCGCGCAGCAAGCGGTAGAAGATCTCGCGGCGAATCAGCGGTGCGAGCATCGGGATGTCGCGTGGGGAGTCGAGCAGACGGATCAGGCGCAACAGGGCATCGAGCAGTTGCGGATCGGTCCGCTCGACATAAAGTCCACGCCCCGAAGGCAGATGGGGCACCGACATCGGCCCGGCTTCGGCGATCAGCTGGCTGATCTGCGCCGGGTCGATATCCAGGCGCAGTCCCAGGCTCGGGTTTTCCGGGCTGGCTTCTAGCCGCGCGCCGCTGATCGGCAGTGTCACCGATACAACCATGTAGTGCAGCGGATCGTAGGCGTAGGCTTCATCGCCCAGAAACAAGGTCTTGCTGCCATGGGCGAGGATGCACAAGGCCGGTTGTGCCAACGTCGGCATCGAGCGAATGGCTTCGCGATAACTGATCAGGTACAGGTCGTCGATCGCCGATACGGTACCCTGGGGCTCGCCGGCATGACGGAGGATCAACCCGGCCAGTTCCTGGCGCTGGGCTTCAAGTGTCGGGTCCAGTGGCGGCGGGGCGGGCGTGGGCGCGGTCATGTGGGTTTCCTCTGCTGAGGGAAGCAGCATAGGTTTGTGCAATAAAGGACGCTAGTCCGATGCTGCACCACGCTTGCCTGATCCTGCAGCAGGGCAGGATCAGGCAAGCGGCAGGCAGTAATGGCCTAACCGGGTGCGCGGGGAAGGCCCTAATCTTCGACGCCTGGCATTTTCGTCCGCGCGCTCAAGGAGAACCCCATGATCCAGCCTCAGCCTGTCACCCACCTTGCGTTCATCCGTGCCAGCAGTGGTCGTTCGGCAGAGCTGGGCGCACGTCTGCGCGACCTGCTGGCACCGTCGCTGGGGACGCCCGGTTGCCTGAGCTTCAGCGTGCAGCGGTCGCAGGCCGACGCTGACCTCTGGCTGCTGAGTGGCAGTTGGTGCGATCAACAATCGATGAGCGGCTACTTTGCTTCGCCCACCCTCGACCTGTTTGGTGAACTGGTGCAGGCGCAGGTTGTGGCCAGTCTTGACCTGCACACCTTCGGCGCGGGTTAGACTGTCGCCCTTTCAACGCACGGTGGTCAGGCATGGCACGTAAAGAGTTTCAACGTTTCGAAGCGGTTTCGGCGATGGTTCCTGGCGAGGGCGGCTACAGCGCCGCGATCGCGGTAAAGCAACTGCACGGCGGTGGCGCGCCACACTTTCATAAAGTGCTCGCCGGGCAGGTATTCAAGACCGCGATGGCCGCCGATGACGCCGCCTGTGTCGAGCTCGCGCGCCTGCGCGATATCAGCGAAGACGGCGAGCTGCTCTGGTGATCAGTCGTCGAGCCGAGGCCGAGCCATCTTGAACAGGTTGCCCAGCTCGAAATAGTCGGCCGGGCCGCCGCCGCGCAGGATGGGCTCGGCCGCTGCGGTGTCGTAGATCCCGTCCTTGAGCAGATGCTCGGCGATATGCACCGCCACCACTTCTCCCAGGATCAGCCAGCTGGGCACCGTCTCCTGGTCGGCCCGCTGCAGCTGCACGATCTGGGTCACCTTGCACTCGAACGACACCGGGCTCTCGCCCACGCGCGGCACGCCGATCACCCGAGACGGTGTTGCCGTCAGCCCGCTCAGGGCGAACTCATCGACATCGGCCGCCACTGCCGCGCAACTCTGGTTCATCTGCTCGGCTAGCGGGCGGGTTGCGAGGTTCCAGACGAACTCACCGGTCTGCTCGATATTGTTCAGGCTGTCTTTGCGCCCGACGCTGCAGAAACCGATGATTGGCGGAATATAGTTGAAAGCGTTGAAGAAGCTGTAGGGCGCCAGGTTCAGACGGCCTTCGCGGTCATGCGAAGAGATCCAGCCGATGGGGCGCGGGCCGACGATGGCGTTGAAGGGATCGTGGGGCAGGCCGTGGCCTTTGGCAGGTTCGTAGTAATACATCGGCGCAGGCCTGGAGGCCATCCTCTGGATGAACAAGGTGCCCAGTGTGCCAAGGCTTGGCGTCGCTGGATACCATTGCGCCCCGCCGCAGCCGGGCCGAGTACCTAGGTCGAGGTGCCTGAATCAATCGCGGATCATATCGATCTGATATCGCGTACTGCGTCCCCCGCCCGGCAGCCGTCGCAGGCAACCTTTTTCCAGCAAGTCCGCCAGATGGCGCGTGGCCGTGGCTTTCGAGACCTTGGCCACCGCCTGGTATTGCGCTGCGCTGATGCCATCCTCGAACCCACGCTCGCCGCCATCGAGCAAGCGGTTGAGCACTTTACTCTGCTCAGGCGACAGTCCATCAGCACGATGGGCCTGCCAGAAGCGCGCTTTGGCCATAACCCGGCCAATCCGCGCCAGCGCCTGTTCCAGGCTGCGCAACAGCGTGCGCAAGAACCAACTCAGCCATGGCGTGATGTCGAGCCCGTCTTTCTGGCTTGCTTCGAGTACGTCGTAATAGCCTGCTCGATCCTCGAGAATGCTCGCCGACATCGTATAGAACCGGATAGCCCGCTGATCGCTCTGGGCCAGCGCAAGGTCGGTCAATGCCCGGGTGAGGCGGCCATTGCCGTCGTCGAAAGGATGCAGCGTCACAAACCAGAAGTGTGCGATGCCGGCACGAAGCAAGGGGTCCAGACGCTTGTCTTCACGGCTGTGGGCGAACCAGTGGAGGAAGTCTTCCAACTGCTCTTCCAGCCCAGCTCGGGGCGGCGCTTCGAAGTGCACCCTAGGCGTGTCCAGGCGACCGGAAACTACTTGCATCGGTGCGTCACCGCGCAGCTGACCGATGCCGATCGGCTTGGCAAGCAGTGACCCGCTGTCGGGAAATAACCACTGATGCCAGGTAAACAGGCGGTGCGGTGTCAGCGGCTGGTCGAACTGACCAGTAGCGTCCATCAGGAGCTCTGCCAACCCTTCGCTGCGGGCGGTGGTGCCGCCGTCTTCGGTCATGCCCAGTCGACGTGCCAACGAGGACCGTACAGACCCCACATTGAGGTGTTCGCCTTCGATGGCAGATGAAGTCACGATGTTCTGCAGGAGCGTATCGAGAATATCCTGGCTTTCACTGTCACCGTCCACTGCGCCGATCATGCCCAGCAGTTGGCCCTGAGTGTGCACGCACTCGCGCATCGGGGCAGCCAATGCGTCGCCGCGCCAGGTGAAGTTGGGCCAATCAGGCTGCTGCCAGATCCAGCGGAGGTCATGCATGGGAGACGTCTCGGTAGGTGAGCCGAATAAACGCGCTATTCGGCTCATTTGGTGAGCCGATTGTGAAAGCTAATCGGCTCACCGTCTACAACCGGCTGTATCAGTCAGTGGTGATCCGCGAATGCTTGCGGGTGTCTTTCATTGTCACGTATACCAGCAGCGAGCAGGCGATGCAGGCGGTGACGTACCAGTAGTAGCCAGTCTCCATGCCTGCGCTCTTGAACCACAGCGCCACGTACTCGGCGGTGCCGCCGAAGATCGACACGGTCAGGGCATACGGCAGGCCGACACCCAGGGCGCGGATTTCGGTGGGGAAGAGCTCGGCCTTGACCACGGCGTTGATCGAGGTATAGCCGCTGACGATGATCAGCGCGGCCATGATCAGGAAGAAAGCACCCCACCAGCTCTGGATGGTGTGAAGGGTGGTGAGGATGGGCACGGTGCAGAGGGTGCCCAGCACGCCGAAGGCGATGAGGATCGGGCGCCGGCCGATCTTGTCGGACAACGCACCGATCACCGGTTGCAGGCACATGAACAGGAACAGCGTGGCGGCCGAAATGGTGGTCGAGTCGCTGATGCTCATGCCGACGGTGTTGACCAGGTACTTCTGCATGTAGGTGGTGTAGGTGTAGAAGGCGAGGGTGCCGCCCATGGTCAGGCCGACCACGGTCATCAGCTCCTTGGGATGACGCATCAGGGTGCGCATCAGGCTTTCCTTGGCCTTTTCCTTCTTGGTGAAGGAGGCGGTCTCTTCCATGCCGCGGCGCAGGTACAGCGCGACGACCGCGCACAGGGCACCGATCACGAACGGCACTCGCCAGCCCCAGGCATACAGCTGCTCGGTGGTGAGGGTCTGCTGCAGAATGATCAGCACGGCCAATGCGATGAGTTGGCCTGAGATCAGCGTCACGTACTGGAAGCTCGAGAAGAAACCGCGGCGGTCCTTGCTGGCCATCTCGCTCAGGTAGGTGGCAGAGGTGCCGTACTCACCGCCGACCGACAGGCCTTGCAGCAGGCGCGCCAGCACTAGCAGGATCGGGGCGGCGACGCCGATGGTCTCGTAACCCGGCGTCAGGGCGATCACCAGCGAGCCTGCGCACATCAGCAACACCGAGGCCATCAGTGCGGCCTTGCGGCCCTTGCGGTCGGCGTACAGGCCCATCAGCCAGCCACCGATAGGACGCATGAGGAAGCCCACGGCGAAAATGGCGGCGGTGTTGAGCAGTTGCGCGGTGGTATCGCCAGCGGGGAAGAACGCCTTGGCGAAGTACAAGGAAAATGCGGCGTAGACGTACCAGTCGTACCATTCGACCATATTGCCGATGGAGCCGCTGAAGATCGATTTGAGGCGGCTGGAAGTGGTTTTTTCGGCGGCAGGCCCGATGGCCGCACCGGTTGGCAGGGAGGTGGCGTTATCCATTGGAGGAAACCTTCTCGTTGTTTTTGTAGGGGTGGAGCGTGGAGGGGGGAGTGCAGGAGATGTGCCAGGTTGATTTTGGGGTCGCTCCGCGCCCTTCGCGCGACACCAGGCCGCTCCTGCGGTTATCGCGGCGGGCCATGTATTCAGCGGCGTGCGCCGGACCTTGCAGAAACGGCCTGGTGTCGCGAAAGGGCCGCAAGGCAGTCCCAAAACCCCGCCGCCCATGAATCCGAAATAAGCGGCTTTCCGCTCATCCAGCCCCTGCGATAAGCAAGAAACCGCCTATTCCCGCCCCAGATAGTCATCCCGCACTACCCCATGCCGCTGCATCTTTTCATTCAGCGTACGCCGCGGCAGCTGCAGTGAGTGCATCACCGCCTTGATCTCCCCCTTGTGCTGGCGCAGCGCCGCCCGCAGGCACTGCGCCTCGAACGCTTCCATCTGCTGCGCCAGCGACTGGTCCCCGGCACCCTCTTCCCCCGGCGAATCAAGCCCGAGAACATGACGCTCGGCCGCATTCGCCAGCTCGCGTACATTTCCCGGCCAGTCATGCCCGAGCATCTGCGCCAATTGCGCACTGCCCAGCGGCGGCGGGGTCCTGCCGAGGCGCTCGGCGGCGTCGCGGGCAAAATATTCGAACAGCAGGGGAATGTCCTCGCGCCGTTCACGCAACGGAGCCAGCCGCAGTTCGGCGACGTTCAGGCGGTAGGCCAGGTCTTCTCGAAAGCGCCCGGCACGGGCTTCTTCAAGCAGGTCGGGCTTGGTCGCGGCGACGATGCGCAGATCGACCGCGATGCTCTGGTTGGCGCCCAGGCGTTCAAGCTTGTGCTCCTGGATCACCCGCAGCAGCTTGGCCTGCTGGGCGAGCGGCATGCTTTCGATCTCGTCGAGAAACACGGTGCCGCCATTGGCATATTCCAGCTTGCCGATGCGCTTGCCCTGGGCGCCCGTGAAGGCGCCGCTCTCGTGCCCGAACAACTCGGCCTCGAACAGCGCTTCCGGAATCGCCGCGCAGTTCAGCGCGACAAATGGCTTGCCCGCCCGCGGCCCGTAGTCATGCAGGCAACGCGCCACACGCTCCTTGCCGCTGCCGGTCTCACCGCGAATCAGCACGTTGACCGGCAGGCCGGCCAGCTCCAGGACCTGCCGCCGCAGTTGGACCAGGCCTTGCGACATGCCCAGGAGGGTTCCCTCGAGCCGCGCCTTGAAGTCAGCCTGCTCGTGCAGGCGGCGGTTCTCGAGCACCAGCTGGCGCTTTTCCAGGGCGCGGCGCAGGCTACCGAGCAGGCTCTGGGGGCTGAAGGGCTTTTCCAGAAAGTCATAGGCACCGTTGCGCATGGCTTCAACCGCCATGGGGACGTCGCCGTGACCCGTCAGCAGGATTACTGGCAAGTCTGGATCGCTGGCCTGCAAGTGTTCGAGCAGCTGCAGGCCATCCATGCCAGGCATGCGCACGTCGCTGATGATGACCCCGGGAAAATGCGGGGGCAATCGCGCCAGGCATTCATCGGCACGGCTGAACAGCTGCACGCTGAAGCCGGACAGGCTCAGCCATTGCTCCACGGCCGTGCGGATACTGGCTTCATCGTCGACGACGATCACTGAATTCAACATACAGACTCCAGGTCGCAGGGCAGGGCAAGACTCAGGCGTGCACCGCCAGGCAGGTTCTCGGCGTACAGTGTGCCCCCGGCTTCATGAACAATGCCGTAGGAAATCGCCAAGCCCAGCCCCAGGCCTTCGCCCACCGGCTTGGTGGTGAAGAAGGGGTCGAAGATCTTCGCAAGATCAGCCTCCTGGATGCCACCGCCGCTGTCCAGCACGCTCAGTCGCCATTGCCCGGGCTCAGTTTCGATTCGGATTTCGAGGCGCTTGTAGCGTTTGTCGGCCATGGCGTCGAGGGCATTGTGCAGCAGGTTGATCAGCACCTGCTCCAGGCGGATCGCGTCGCCTCGCACCCACGCGGGGCGGGCCAGGTAGAGGGCGACATCCACTCGCTCGTCGCGAATGCGTGCGTCCAGCAGATGCAGCGCCTGGTCGACAACGGTAGCCAGGTCCAGGCGTTCGCGCAGCCCACCAGGGCTTTTGCGTGCGAACGTCTTCAGATGCCCGGTGAGCGCAGCCATGCGCGTAAGCATCTGCTCGAGCGGCTCCAATGCCTGGCGCGCTTCTGCCACACGGCCGCTGTCGAGCAGCAAGCCCAAGGTAGCCAGTTGCATGCGCTGGGTGGTCAGTGGTTGGTTGAGCTCATGGGCAAGAGCGGCGGACATCTGGCCGAGTGCCGCCAGCTTCGCCGACTGCACCAGGCCCTCCTGGGCAGTCCGCAGCTCGCGGGTTCGGGCTTCGACCAGGCGTTCGAGCTCGTCTCGACTGCGCTGCCGCAACCGAGCAAGGCGCAGGCGCTGGCTGATGAACAGCAGGGCGAAGACCAGGCTCAGCCAGATGGCCGCCGCGGTCAGCGCGGCATTGCGGCCGTCCTCGCTGACCTGAGGCTTGCGCAGCAGGTGCAGGGTCCAGCCATCGGTCGGCAGCGCCACGCTTTCCCAGAGGTATTCAGTGCTGCCTTCGGGGCCTTGCACGCGGCTGAGGCGGCTGTTGCCATCGAACTGGTTGAGCACCTGGTGCTTCAGCGCCACCAACGGTTGTCTGTCGTACTGGCGGGTGGCGGCGAGCTCGGCGTGGTCGGCGTCAGTCAAGGGATGCAGCTCGCGGTAGCGCCAGCCTTCCTGGTTGGCGATGAAAATGATGCCGCGGGCGTCACTCACCATCAGCACATCGCTGCCCTGGCGCCATTCGCGCTCAAGCTCGGGAAACTCCAGCTTGACCACCATCGCGCCGAGGAAACGGCCCTGTGCATCGTTGACCGCGCTCGACAGGAAATAACCCGGCACCCCACTGGTCACGCCCACCGCGTAAAAGCGCCCGGTGCCCTGGGTGCGGGTCTGCTGGAAGTAGGGCCGGAAGCCATAGTTGGAGCCCACATAGCTGGTCGGCAGACGCCAGTTGCTGGCCGCTATGGCAAGGCCGGTGTGGTCCAGCAGTTCCAGGGTCGAGGAGTTGGCCGCGCCGTTGATGCGTTCGAGCTTGTGGTTGAGCGCGCTCTGCAGCTGGGGAGTGACCGGGCCGCCAAGGGCGGTGATCAACTCGGGGTCCAGTGCCAGCACCGCGGGCAGCGCGCGGTAGCGGTCGATCAAGGTGTGCAGCGAGTTGGCGTACAGGCCGAGTTGCTGCCTGGCGCGCTGTGCGTCGGTGATCATCGACTCGCGCTTGGCCTGGTGCATGGCCCAGCTGGCACTGAGCACGGTGCCGATCGAAATCACCAGGACGATCAGCCCCAGGCGCAGGGCGCGAATGGAAAACGACATGGTGCGGATCCTGAGCGTCGCCGCGCCGCCCCGTTGCGGGAGCAGCGCTGGCCATGGAATCTACAGCAGCTCGAAACTCTGCTGCTGCACGGTCTGGGAGTCCAGGCCCACCTGCACCTTGAACTGGCCGGGCTCGGCAGCCCATTGCAGCTGGCCGTTGTAGAACTTGAGGTCATCCTCGCTGATCCTGAAGGTCACGGTGCGGGTCTCACCGGCCTTGAGCATCAGTTTCTGGAAACCCTTGAGCTCTTTGACCGGTCGGCTTGCCGAGGCGGTCACGTCCTGCAGGTACAGCTGCACCACGGTCTCACCGGCACGCTTGCTGGTGTTTTTCACCGTGACCTGCGCCTGCACTGTGTCGCCTCGCTCGATGGCAGTCTTGGAAAGGGTCAGGTCCGTCAGGCTGAAATCGCTGTAGCTCAAGCCATAGCCGAACGGGTAGAGCGGGCCATTGGGCTCCTCGAAGTACTGCGAGGTGTAGTTGCCCGGCTTGCCCGGGGTGAACGGGCGACCGATGCTCAGGTGGTTGTAGTACATCGGGATCTGCCCGGCCGAGCGTGGGAACGTGATCGCCAGCTTGCCCGAGGGGTTGTAGTCGCCGAACAGCACGTCGGCGATGGCATTGCCGCCTTCGGTGCCACTGAACCAGGTCTCCAGGATGGCGTCCGCCTGCTCGCGCTCCCAGGCCAACGACAACGGACGGCCATTCATCAGCACCAGCACCAGCGGCTTGCCGGTGGCCTTAAGCGCCTTGATCAGCTCGCGCTGGCTGGCGGGAATTTCCAGGGTGGTACGGCTCGACGACTCGTGGGACATGCCGCGCGACTCGCCGACCACTGCCACGACGACATCGGACTGCTTCGCTGCCTTGACCGCTTCGTCGATCATCACCGCGGCAGGACGTGCATCGTCGATGATCTCGGGGGCGTCGAAGTTGAGGAAGTTGAGGTAGTCGACAATGGCCTTGTCATGGGTGACGTTGGCGCCCTTGGCGTAGATCAGCTTGCCTTGCTCGCCAATCGCGCGGCGCATGCCTTCGCGCACGGTGATCGAATGCTGCGGCCGGCCAGCGGCGGCCCAGCTGCCCATCATGTCGATAGGCGCGTCCGCCAGCGGGCCGACCAGGGCAACGGTAGCGTTCTTGCGCAGCGGCAAGGCCTGGTTGCGGTTTTCGAGCAGCACCAGACTGCGGCGCGCCACGTCGCGGGCTGCCTCGCGGTGCAGGCGCTGGTCGGCGTAGGTGTCCTTGGGGTCGTCCTCGGCCTTGCCGATACGCCTGTACGGGTCTTCGAACAGGCCCATGTCGTACTTGGCGCCGAGCACCTCGCGCACGGCATTGTCCAGCTCGGCCTGGCT
Source organism: Pseudomonas fluorescens (assembly GCF_902498185.1). GTDB lineage: Bacteria > Pseudomonadota > Gammaproteobacteria > Pseudomonadales > Pseudomonadaceae > Aquipseudomonas > Aquipseudomonas fluorescens_BS. The sequence continues at coordinate 107,437 of NZ_CABVIX010000007.1, forward strand.
GACTTCGCCAGACTTGAGCAGGCCTGGCAGCTCTTCGCCGTACAGCGAATCGTTCATGCTCATGTCGATGCCGGCCTTGATCGCCAGCTTGGCGGCCTCGCGGCCGTCACGGGCGACGCCGTGGCGGATCAGTTCCTGGATCGCGCCATGGTCGCTGATGGTCACGCCCTTGAAGCCCCAGTCCTTGCGCAGCAGGTCGTGCATCAGCCAGGTATTGGACGTGGCCGGCACGCCGTTGATCGAGTTGAGCGCCACCATCACGCCGCCTGCGCCAGCGTCGATACCCGCGCGGTAGGGCGGCAGGTAGTCGTTGTACATCTTCGGTCCGCTCATATCGACCGTGTTGTAGTCACGTCCGCCTTCCACCGCACCGTACAAGGCGAAGTGCTTGACGATGGCCATGATGCTGTCGGCATTGGCCGGGCGCGTGCCCTGGAACGACTCGACCATCACCCTGGAGATACGCGAGGTCAGGTAGGTGTCTTCGCCAAAACCTTCGCTGGTACGACCCCAGCGCGGGTCACGGGCGATGTCGACCATGGGCGCGAAGGTCATGTCGATGCTGTCGGCGGCGGCTTCGATGGCGGAGGTGCGGCCGACCTTGGCGATGGCGTCCATGTCCCAGCTGGAGGCCAGGCCCAGGCTGATCGGGAAGATGGTACGGTGCCCGTGGATCACGTCGTAGGCGAAGAACATCGGGATTTTCAGCCGGCTGCGCTGGGCAGCGTCCTGCATCGGCCGGTTCTCGTCGCGGGTGATCGAATTGAACGTGCCACCGATGCGGCCCGCGGCGATTTCCTTGCGGATCATCTCGCGGGGCATTTCCGGGCCTATGCTGATCAGGCGCAACTGGCCGATCTTCTCATCGATGGTCATCTCGGTGAGCAGATGATCGATGAACGCCTGTTTGTCTTGCAGGGGCGGGGCGGAAGGGGCGGCCATGGCCGTCTGACTGGCCAGGCCGATGACGAGGCCCAGCAAACACAGTTTGTTCATGGATTCTTTTCTCTGGGGCCTGGTCGTATCCACAGGGACACGCGCAGACCGAAGCAGGTAGGCGATTGGAATTATAAATTTGGCTGGGGCATCTTTTAGCTGATACGGCGTGGCCTATCCAGCGGCTGCGGCGGATTATGCCTCATATACGCGTTTGCGATCAGAACCAGGGAGTATGCAGAACATGCAGGTCATTCAAGCAAGGTCGGTACGGGTGTGGTTGCTGCTGGCGCTCGCCAGTGTCCTGGCTGGATGCGGGATCAACAACATTCCGCAGAACGATGAGCAGGTCAAGGCTGCCTGGGGCCAGGTGCAGAACCAGTACCAGCGCCGCGCCGACCTCATACCCAACCTGGTCGAGACGGTCAAGGGCTATGCCCGCCAGGAGCAGGAGACCCTCACGGCCGTGATCGAGGCGCGCGCCAAGGCCACCTCGATCCAGGTCGATGCCAGCACGCTGGACGATCCGCAGAAGCTGCAGCAGTTCCAGCAGGCCCAGGGCCAGCTGAGCGGGGCATTGAGCCGTCTGATGGTGGTGTCCGAGCGCTACCCGGACCTCAAGTCGAACCAGAACTTCCTGGCGCTGCAGTCGCAGCTCGAGGGCACCGAAAACCGCATCGCCGTGGCCCGCCGTGACTTCATTGCCGCCGTTCAGAAATACAATACCGAGATCCGCACTTTTCCCGGCAGCATCTGGCACAAGGTGATGTACAGCGACCTGAACGTGCGCGAAAGCTTCGAGGCCACCAGCGAGAATGCCGACAAAGCGCCTGAAGTGAAATTCTGATGCGTGCGCTGATCGCCTCCTGCTGGCTGGCGTTGTTGCTGGCCAGCGGTCTGGCGCAGGCCGCGCCGACTTTTCCGGCGCTGACCGGGCGGGTGGTGGACAACGCCCATCTTGTCGACCCCGCCAGCGCCCAGCAGCTTGAGCAGATGCTTGCCGCCCACGAGCAGTCCACCGGCGAGCAGGTCGTGGTGGTGACGCTGCCCGATCTGCAGGGCTTGCCGATCGAGGACTACGGCTACCAGCTGGGCCGGCACTGGGGCATCGGCCAGCAGGGCAAGGACAACGGCGCATTACTTATCGTCGTGCCCAGCGAGCGGCGCCTGCGCATCGAAGTCGGTTACGGTCTGGAGGGCCGGCTGACCGATGCCCAGTCCTCGGTGATCATCAACAGCGTGATCACTCCCGCGTTTCGCCGCCAAGCGTACAGCGAGGGCATAATCGCTGGCGTCAGCGCGATGCTCCATGTGCTCGGCGGCGAGCCGCTGCAGGAAAGTCCCGAGCCGGAGGGCACCCGCGGCTCGGCCATGTTCTCGCTGCTGGTGATGCTGGTGTTCGTCGTGCTGATCATGTCGGGCTTCGGCTCAGGTGGGGGGCGCGGCCGGGGAGGGCGTGGCGGCGGTCTTGGCGCTGCATTGGGCGGCGCACTGGGCGGTGGTTTCGGCGGTTTCGGCGGCGGCGGCGGCGGAGGCGGTGGCTTCGGTGGTGGAGGCGGCAGCTTCGGCGGCGGCGGGTCGTCCGGTGGCTGGTAGAACAACATTCAACGAGATACCGATGGCATGACTTTGCTCAAGGAATACGAACAGCGCCAGGTTGCCGAGGCCATTGCCCGGGTCGAACAGCACACCGACGCGGAAATCGTCACGGTGCTGGCCCGGCGCGCCGACGACTACGCCTACATCCCCTTGCTCTGGGCGAGCCTGGTGGCCCTGGTGGTGCCGGGCCTGCTGCATTTCGCACTGGGCTGGCTGACCATCAACGAGCTGCTGATGACCCAGTGGCTGACCTTTATCGCCTTGTGCCTGGTGTTTCGCCTGCCGCGCCTGACCACCCGGCTGATCCCGCGCTCGGTACGGCACTGGCGGGCGTCCAACCTGGCCCGGCGGCAGTTTCTCGAACAGAACCTGCACCACACCGAGGGCGCCACGGGGGTGCTGATCTTCGTGAGCGAGGCCGAGCGCTACGTGGAAATCCTGGTCGATGACGGCATCGCGCAGCGCCTGGACAATCAGGTCTGGGCGAGCATCGTTGGGCGATTTACGGCACAGGTTCGCAAGGGCGAGACGCTGCAGGGCTTCGTCACCTGCATCGAAGCCTGTGGCGAGGTGCTCAGCGTCCACGTGCCGCTGACCCACCCGCGCAACGAGTTGCCCAACCGCCTGGTGATCCTCGACTGAGCCACGCCCATCGAGAAAACCTGTGCGCAGGCCGGGCATCTACGTAAAATGCCCGGTATTGCGCCCTGCGCCCTCCGTACCTTGAGGCACTCATTCCCGATGTCCGCCACACCCTCCGCTTCAACCGCGCCGGATGCGCGTGCCCAGTTTCTCGACCTGCTGGACGCCAGCCTGCTGGGAAATACCCTGGTCAAGCTGGTACTGGCCCGTCCTGTAGGCACCGACGAAACCTTGCAGCGCATCATCGCCAAGCCACTGATGGTCAAGGGTCAGGCGTGCCTGTCGCTGGTCTACCGTCATCAGACCCGCGACATCACCCGCAACCTGCCGCTGGAGCAGGCCCGCGCGCTGGTGGATGAACTGCTGCCGGCGAGCTTTCGCAATGCGCACCTGTTCAGCCAGGACGAGGAAGTGCAGCTCAATTTCACCAGGAAAGGCAAGCCGATGCTGCTGCGCCATGGCGCGCAGCAGCCTCGCGAGGCCGCGCCGGCCGAGCATGACCGCGAGAAAAAGCGCTACCTGGAGCTGGCCCGGCCGTTCCTGCGCGATCTGGGCGTCACCGATCGCCAGGGCGCGCTGATCCCGTCCATGTCGCGCAAGTGGAAGCAGATCAACAAGTTCATCGAGGTCTTCGACCACGCCCTGTCCAGCGCGCCGCTCGCGGCCGACAAGGCATTGCGGGTGGCCGACTTCGGGTCGGGCAAGGGCTACCTGACCTTCGCCATGCATGACTACCTTACCGACCGCCTGGCGCGCCAGGCCCAGGTGACCGGCGTCGAGCTGCGCCAGGACATGGTCGACCTGTGCAACGCTGCTGCCGCACGGCTGGAACAGCCGGGGCTGGTATTCGAGTGTGGCGACGTGCGCAGTGTCGTGCCTGAAGCCATCGACGTGATGATTGCCCTGCATGCGTGCGATGTCGCCACCGACTACGCCATCCACACGGGTATCCGCTGCGGCGCGTCGATCATCATGTGCTCGCCGTGCTGCCACAAGCAGATCCGCCCGCAAATGGCCAGTCCAGGCCTGCTCCAGCCCATGCTGCAATACGGCCTGCACCTGGGCCAGCAGGCGGAGATGCTCACCGACAGCTTGCGCGCGCTGTATCTTGAAGCCTGTGGCTACGAGACCAAGGTGTTCGAGTTCATCTCGCTGGAGCACACCAACAAGAACAAGATGATTCTTGCGGTCAAGCGCAAGTCACCTGGTGATGCGGGTGTACTGCTGGAGAAGGTCGAACAGCTGAAGGCGTTCTACGGGGTAAAGGAGCACTGCCTGGAGACGTTGCTGCGCGCGGACGGTTTCCTGAGGCCTTGAGACCAGGTCTGGATTACATGTAGGACTTGTCCGAGTTCGCCGTAGGGGCCCTCCTATTCGGCTGAAGTGGCCTAACAGGCCGCGATTCAGGTGCTACGTTCCTGGCTCTCTCGCAAGGAAGTGGCACATGACCAGGAAGCGTCTCTCTAACCCTGCGATCCATGCCATGGGGCGCCATTGATGAGCCGCCGCATGAGCGTAATGGGTCGCGGCATAGGTCTGGATCGTGATGTCACCACGACCGGCGCCGTCTGCCTGAGCAGCCTTCCCCAGGCCTCACACTCCGGCCGCGGTCTGTTGCGTCAGGGCGACGTGACCACGCCCTGCCCCAAGTGCGGCAAGGTCGGCACTCTACTGGAAGGCGAGCGTCGCATGTCCTTCCGCGGTGTGCTGGTGGCGCTGGACGGCATGCTTGTGCACTGTGGTTGTCCGATAGGCAGCAACCGCCTGGTAGCACCTGTGACCCTGGCGGCGGATGCAAGAACCGTCACCTCATCGGTGCCCCCGGTCCCGGCCTCGGCGCAGACACCGCGGCCGGCCACCTCTCCTCGATCCCCGCAGTCCTTCACGCCATCCGCTCCTGCACAAGGGATCATCTCGAGTCCAGCCGGCGGGCTGGAGCCCGGGTTCTACATCGTTCCCAAGACCCTGTCCTGGTCCCAGTTGCTGATGCGCCTGACCGAGCAACAGGGGCCGCAGGTGATCACCCGGCTGCAGCGGCTGAATCCCACCTATCAGGATGGCTTCAAGGCAGGCGAGATCGTCGTGCTCGGCGATCCGGAGAACTTCACGGCGTGTACACGTGAAGAGGCCGACCTCATGGCGACTGCGGCCCAGGTACGGGAGACGCTGAAACAGCTGTCGATCGATGAGGCCAACTTCATGATGCGCCATCAAGGAGAGATTGCCGGCCTCCTGGGAAATGCGAGCCTCTCGATGGGCGTAGGCCAGGTCATGTTGGCCAGGGGGCTGAGGGAAGTCGAAGACATCCTGCGGCATATCGGGGCGCTGCATCAACGTGAGTTTCGCCTGCACGGGCACCTCAAGAGCCCCGAATTCTTTGCAGCTCGCCGACAGTTGCTGAACAAGCTCGACGTCAATCTGAAGACCGCGTTCCTGAACAAGGCGCTTGGGCTCGGCAGCTACGACACCCTGCGACGCGACCTGGGTATTTCGACCAAAAGCGTGGTGCACCATTGGTCCAAGGCGGGAGGAGCAGGGCAGATAGCAGGGTATGCGACGCATCTCGATAGAGTGGCGCGGGTCTCGAAGTACTTGAAGTATGGGGGGTATGTAGGAATTGCATTGGGCGGGACGGCGTCAGCCTTGAAGGTGAAGGAGGTATGCAGCAGCGGGGATGTTCAGGCTTGTGAAAAGGTGCGGTTTACGGAGGCAGGGGCGTTCAGTGGGGGCCTGGCTGGCGGGGCACTAGGCGCCGAGATCGGCGCTTTGCTTGCGCCCACGGTATGCGCGCCCATAGCGGCGGTAACCATGGGGGTTGGTGGCGCTGTATGTGGTCTGATCATGGTAGGGGGCGGATCGTTTGTTGGTGTACTTGGAGGTGATCACTTTGGGGAAATGGTGGGCGACTGGATATATAGGATACAGAGATGATACTAGACATTGATTCACGGGCATATGATTGGCTTATGGTGACTGGGATCGTTTCTTTAATCCTCGGCATGATAGGGGTGTCAATCAGCTTTGCAATAGCCTGCAGTCGACATTATGAAGTGGTGAGAAAGCTGATTGATAACAACCCTTATCTTGATTATGCCAAGCATATAGGTGGTGCGAATACTCTGTACGCACGATGGCTGGTCGTATGCATGGGGTGCGGAGCTGTTACTCTATCTCGCTCATATATCCGGCACGGGGTCGTGGATCCTGAAATGCTAAAAGCATTTCCAGTCCGACTCGGAAAGCTGATGCGATATTCCGCAGTTCTTACGGGTGTTGGATATGTCTGTATGCTGATCATCGTGGCCGTGCTCAAGATAAATGAAATGTAATTTCGTATTTTATTGACCATCGCTGATTCAAGAGATCCTGATGAGCTGAAATTTCCCCGAGTCGCTGGAGCGCCGTGGGAAAAAGATGGGGAGTGGATATATGCGGAGCGGGGATGATGTTGGACATTAGTTCATGGCCATACAGTTGGCGTATCGCGGTCGGGCTCGTCCCTTTCATTCTCGGCGTGGCGGGGGTGTCAATCAGCTTTGCAATAGCCTGCAGTCGACACTATGACGTGGTGAGAAAGCTGGTTGATAACAACCCTTATCATGATTATGCGAAGTATACAGGTGGTGCGAACACTCTTCACGCACGATGGTTGGTCGTATGTATGGGATGCGGAGCTGTTACTTTATCTCGCTCACATATCCGGCACGGGCTCGTGGATCCGGAAATGCTAAAAGCATTTCCAGTCCGACTCGGAAAGATGATGCGACTTTCCGCAGTTCTTACGGGTACTGGTGGTATCTTACTGTTGGTTTTCTCGGCTGTGCTCAAGCTTAATGAAATGTGACCTGACGTATTATTAGCGTTCTTCGACGCATCGAGTGTTGACCATAACAAAATTAAGATATCGACGTCACTGTAAAGCCACGCTCTCGAATCAGCCGCTTTGGCATGGGAGCTACGACATGGTGCATCGCGAATCATCGAGGGGTCGATCGTGGATAACTTATATGAGGGTCTTCAATGATTGAATGGATGAATTGGACACAAGCGTCTAAGTCAATAGCGTTCTTTGTAGCGCTTCTCATAAGCTTGCTAGGGGTTGCAATAAACTTCTATATCGCAATAAGTAAACATTTTTTTTATGGTAAAAGCGCTATCCAACTGTAAATGGTTCAATGGGCAAGTTCGCAGTTGGGACGTTACAAGCTATCGATCACGTAATGACTTGGTTACCACCGTGTGCGCTGCCATGATCAACCCTGGATTTGGCATACGCCGTGGGTTAATCGATAGCAAGGATATTCAAGATTTCCCAAAATACTTGAAGCGCTGGTTGAGAACATCATTCTGGCTGATGATCTCAGGCGCATCGCGCCGAGTATTGACCACAACCCCTTGGCCGGGTACGCCATGCCGCTTTACCCGGAGCCTTGAATGTTAGTGTCTGGACCGGCCTCTTCGCTGCGTTTCCAGCCAGAATAGCCAAGCGCAGGTCCGGCGTTGCTTTAAAGAGCGACGTAACACCGGCCACATATCGGAAAGGATCGAGGTCACTCTCTCTGTCAATGTCGCTTGCCATAGTTGGCGGGCACGCTGATCTGCCACCCTGAATCGCCCAGCGGATGTGTACTGGCATCGAAGAAGTACAGCGGCAGCTCGGGCGCCTCCCTGAACGCCTCCACGTAGCGCTGCTTCTGGCTGATGATCGAGGCCTCGCCCAACGGGCGGATCGCGATCGCCAGATGAGCCGGACGAGCCTGGCGGATGGCTTCGACCAGATGCTGGTCAGAGCTGCCCAGGTGCTGGCCGAACACGCACAGGCCTTCGCAGTCGCGGGCCAGTTCGCCCAGGCACCAGGACAGGTAGTCGGAGTTGCGGATAGCCCGCAGCTTGTCGCCGCTGGCGCTTTCATTGATGAACAGTGGCACGTCGCCTGGCGTGTTGACGGCGAAACCATCAAGCAGCTCGCTGCCTTCGGCGCTGCGCTGGCGAGTAGTCCCATCGGCTTGCTTGAGCAGGTGCAGGCCGCCGTGCAGGTAGTGCAGGCGCGTGCCTTGATCGCCGGTGGCACGCACATCAAAGTACCCTTCCTCGTCGAACAACCGCGCGAAGCCCTGGGGCGAATGCTCGACCGCCCAGGGGCAGAGCAGGTCGTAGTTGCTGGTGAACACGCGGTCGTAGTTGCGCAGCTCGGTGCTCAAGGCCTGCAAAGTCGGCGTTGGCATCAGTGCAAAAGGAACGTGCAGGCTGCGCATGGCGTGAATCAACGCTTCCTTGATGGCGTAGTAGCGGTTGAGCGGCGCGGTCGAGCTGATCGCCAGCGCGGCGTTGGTGCGTACAGTGGTATTGAGCATGCTCAGTACAGGCTCGAACAGCTCGGTGGCCAGCGCCTTGAACAGCGCCTGATCGCTCTTGCCCAACGCCCGGGAGCGTACCTGCTGGGCCTGCTCGAACAACGAGAAGTATCCGAACGGCTTCCACACCGCGCGGCTGACCCCATTGCCCAGCAGCAAGGCGCGGCAGGGGTGGCTGTCGTTGAGCCCCGTCCAGGTGGACAGGTTGGCATCGAGGGTTGCGTCGGGCATTGGGGGATCCGTCGGTATGCAGGCAAACGGCGCGACTTTAGCATGTCATGGAGAGTGTGCGAGGCTGGCAGTCAGGACAATACGGGGAGGGAATGCAATGAACAGTATCATCCACTGGGCCATGGGCACATTGTTGCTGGCATCGACGGCCAGCGCCGAAGAGCTCGAGTCGCGTACCCTGAGCCTGGGCATTCCGGCCCCTGCGGTGATCGCCCACCGCGGCGCCTCCCATGACGCGCCGGAGTCCACCCTGCCTGCCTACCTGCTGGCGCGCGACCTGGGCGCCGACTACCTGGAACTTGACCTGCAGCGGACCCGCGACGGGGTGCTGGTCGCGGTTCACGATGACACGCTGGCGCGTACCAGCGATGTCGCCCAGCGCTACCCGGACCGGCGCGACAGCCCCGTCAGCGCCTTTACCCTGGGCGAACTCAAGGCGCTGGATGCGGGCAGTTGGTTCAACGAAGCGTATCCAGACCGTGCGCGGGCGTCGTTCGAGCAACTGCGCATCCTGACCCTCGACGAGGTGATCGACATCGCCGAAGGCAATCCCAAGCGCACTCCGGGCTTGTATATCGAGACCAAGGTGCCCGACCAGTTTCCCGGCATTGAAGCCGAGCTCAAGACGCGTCTCCAGGCCCGAGGTTGGCTCGACCGACCGGGCAGGGTAGTGCTGCAGACCTTCGACCCCAATAGCCTGGGTTTGCTGCATAAAGTCATGCCGCAGGTGCCGAAGGTCTTGCTGCTGTGGGTCGGCAAGGGTGCCATAGAGCCGGCGTCGGGCCAGTCCTTCGCCGAATCCGGCGAGCGCGACAAGGCGGCGTTCTACGCGCGCCAGCAACCACGGGACCACGCCGAGTTCACTCGCTGGCTGGACGCCGCGGTGCAAGGCGGGGCGGTCGGCACCGGGCCATCGGCGGCACGTGTCGGGGGAGGCGAGCAAAGCTATGCCAACCTGATCCAGCCGTGGATGACCCAGCTCGCCCAAAAGCGCGGATTGCTCATGCATGTCTACACCCTGGATGCGCCGGAGGACTTCACCCTGGCCATGGCGGCCGGGGTCGACGGGATCTTCACCAACCGCGCAGGCGCCTTGCTGCGCCATTACGGACGGCCCGTCGAACACACAGAGGAAGACCTGCTGCACAGCCTTGGCTATTAAGAGGCTGGCACCGCCGGGAAGACATGTGTGAGAATGATATGAATTCCTATTAGCGATATTCATCTGCACACGCAATGACTTCCTTCTCCTTGCCATGGACCGGCGCGCCGGCCTTCCAGTCGGTCGTCCATGACCTGCTGGTCAACTACACCGACCTGCGCCGCTACCTTTGCGCGCGCCTGCGCAACCCGGATGATGCGGCCGACATCGCCCAGTCCAGCTTCGCCCACGCCTACGCGCACGCGCTCAACGCCCCGGTGCTCAATGCCCGCGCGCTGCTGTTCCAGGCCGCGCGCAACCTGTGCATCGACCAGTACCGTCGACGCAGCAGCGAGCTTGCGGCCCTGGAGGACTGGCTGACTCGCGTCGAGGCGCTGAGTCCCAGCGTCGAAGACGTGCTCATCGCCCGCGAACAGTTGCAGCAACTGATCGATCGCATCGAGCGCATGCCTCGCCTGCGCCGCGAGGTGTTCGTGCGTGTGCGCCTTCACGGGCAGACGCACCGCGAGGTATGCGCGGCGCTCGGGCTGTCGGCCAAGTCGGTTGAGCTGCACATCGCGCGTGCCGTGTTCGATCTGTCGGAATTGAGCCTGGCGGTTCGTCATGGTTGAGCCGGTGGCCCCGCGCAAGGTGCAGCAGGCGCTGGCCTACCTGGCCGCCGTGCACGGTGACGACCTGGAGCGGGCGCGCCAGGCCACTGCCCAGTTGCATCGCTGGCGCGGCAAGAGCGAAGCGCACGAGCGTGCCTGGCAGGAGGCCGAGCATCGCTGGCAGCTGGTCCATCGCCTGGCGCCGCAACTGCGCGGGGCGGTGCAGCCCGAGCCATGCGACCCAAGCCGGCGCCGTCTGCTGCGCCAAGGCGGGGCATTGGCCGTCATGCTCGCCGCGGGCGGCTGGCTCGGGTGGATGTTCAAGCGCACTGCCCCGTTCGAGCAAGCCTTGCAGACAGCCCATGCCGAAGCTCCGCGCACCCTGTCGCTACCGGATGGCAGCGAGCTGCTGGTGGCGGCCGAGAGCAATTTGCGCGTGCACTTCAGCCATGGCCAGCGGCAGGTATTGCTGCTGCATGGCAATGCCTACTTCGATGTCGCCCACGAGCTGCTGCGGCCGTTTCTGGTCAGTACCCGCCTGGGTGTCGTGCAAGTGCTGGGCACTGCGTTCACTGTGAGTGACCGCGGCGCCGGTGTGCAGGTGGCCGTAGCGCGCGGGCGAGTGCAGGTGCGTGACCTGCAGGGGCGTGAGCAGGTGCTGGTGGCCGGGCAGCGCGTAAACCTTGATGATCAGGGCCGTCTTGAGCCGCTGCAGGCCGGCACCGAGCTGGGACCTGACCGGCGTTACTGGCATCGAGGCTGGTGGTCATTCACCGATGCCCCGTTGGACGAAGTGATCGCCGAGCTCAATGCCTATGTGGCCACGCCGCTGACGGTGGATGCCTCGGCGGCGGGTTTGCGGCTGACGGGCAGCTTCCCCAGCGACCAGCCGCAGGTGCTGGTCAAGACGTTGGTGCGGGTGCTGCCGGTAAGGGTGGTGGGGCGGGTGGTGGAGCATCGCTGAGAAACAGGAAATCTTTTTGAGGGGTAAACCCCGGCTGCTCCGTCATCAGCAGTGAACCCCACCTCTGCAAGGACAGATCATGCCGCGTTTCTCCGCCCAGGCTCACCCATCGGCCGCTCCCGCATTCTTTCCCGGGACACTGCGCCGCCTGGTGCTCGCCTGTGCCCTGGGCACTTCCGCGACGCTTTCGACCAGCGCCGCGTTGGCTGACAGCCAGCCGCTTTCGCTCAACCTGCCTGGACAGTCGTTGGAAACCACGGTGCACCAGCTCGCCCGCGAGTCTGGCGTGGCCATCGCCGCTGACAGTCGCATCCTGGCGGGCCGCAGCGCACCGGCGTTGCAGGGACGGTACACGGTGCTGCAGGCATTGCAACGATTGCTGATGGGCAGCGACCTGATGGCGCTGGAAGAAAACGGCGTGATCATCCTGCGCAGTACCGCCGAGGACGGCGCGCTGAACCTGGGCGCGACCACGGTCAATGCCAGCGGTATCGCTGGCGAGCTGCCCGAAGCCTACAGCGGTGGTCAGGTCGCCCGTGGCGCCCGCATCGGCATGCTGGGCAACCGCGACATCATGGACACTCCCTTCAACGTCGCTGCCTACACCGCGCAAAACATGGAAAACCAGCAAAGCGGCACCGTCGGTGCCGTTCTGCGCAACGATCCGTCGATCCGTTTCAGCACCGGTGAAGGCCACGCGTACGAGAATTTCATGATCCGCGGCTACGCGCTGGATTCCACCGAGCTCGCGGTCAACGGACTCTACGGGCTGGCCCCGGACGGCCATGTGCCGACCGAATTCCTCGAACGAGTGGAAGTACTGAAGGGCCCCGGCGCGCTGCTGACCGGCATGGCGCCCAACGGCGGGGTCGGCGGGGTAATCAACCTGGTGCCAAAGCGCGCCGGTGAAACGCCACTCACCCGCCTGACTACCAGCTACGTGTCCGACGGCTACTTCGCGCAGCACCTGGACCTCAGCCGGCGGCTGGGCGATGAGCAACGCTTCGGCATCCGCTTCAACGGGGTATACGGCAGCGGCGACACGGGTGTCGATAACCAGTCCAAGGACCGCACGCTGGCCTCGCTGGGCATGGACTACCGGGGCGACGGCTGGAAGCTCGAGCTCGATGCCTACGAGTCGCACGAGAAACTCGATAACGGCAGCCCGATGATGGCCGGTTTCAGCCGCCTGGGCCACGTGCTCAAGGCGCCCAAGCCCGACACCAACATCCTTGAAGGCATCTCGGCCAAGCAGATCAGCAAGGCGGTGATGGTGCGCGGCGAGTACGCGCTCAATGACGACTGGACCGCCTTCGCCAGTGTCGGCAGTGCCCGCACCCGCTACACCGGCTTTCTCAATGGCACCCGGGTCATCGTCACCAACGACAGCGGCGACGCCAGCGGCGAAACCTACAACCAGGCCGGCTACACTCACAGCCTGTCCACCGAGGCCGGCGTGCGCGGTAACTTCATGACCGGCCCGGTCAGCCACCAGGTGGTGCTCAGCACCACGCTGCTCCACCAGGACATCGGCCGCGCGCCGACGGTGACGGGCGCCAAGTATGTCACCAACATCTACCGCCCGGTTCAGCCGGTCATCGCCACCGACCACGGTTCCAGTGACATGACCGGTGACAACACGCTGTCCAGCTTCGCGGTGGCCGACACCCTGGGCTTCATCGACGAGCGCGTGCTGCTGACCCTGGGGGTGCGCTCCCAGCGGGTGCGGCAGAAGATGAGCAATCCGTCCTATGACGAACGCGCGCTGACCCCGGCCCTGGGCCTGGTGCTCAAGCCGTGGGATGCGCCGGTGTCGCTGTATGCCAACTATATCGAAGGCCTGACTCAGGGCGGTATGGTCAGCGATGTCTCCGCTGACAACTACGGCGAGCAATTCGCCCCGTACAAGGCCAAGCAGTTGGAAGCCGGCGTCAAGTGGGACCTGGGCGACTTCACCCACACCCTGGCGATGTTCCAGATCGAGAAGCCGAGCATGCTGTTCGACAGCGCCAGCAACCGCTACACCGATGACGGCGAGCAGCGTAATCGCGGCGTCGAGTGGAACATGTTCGGCTCGATCACCCCGAGCGTGCGCCTGCTGGGCGGCGTGACTTACACCCGCGCCGAGCTGACCAAGACTGCCGGGGGTACCTATGACGGCAACACTGCCCGTGGCGTGCCCGCCTGGTCGGCCAACCTCGGCGCCGAATGGGACACGCCGTGGGTGGAGGGCCTGACCTTGACCGCGCTGGGCATCCACAGCAGCTCGCAGTACCTGGACGCCGCCAACCAGCTGAAGATTCCCCAGTGGACCCGCTACGACCTGGGCGCGCGCTACAGCACCAGGGTGTTGAGCAAGGACGTGATGCTTCGTGCGAGCCTGGAAAACGTCGAAAACCGCGCCTACTGGGCCGGGGTGTTCAACGATGGCTACGCTACCGTGAGCGAACCGCGCACGGTCAAACTCTCCGCCAGCATCGATTTCTGAGGTTCGCATGCATCGATTCAGACATCTGGGATGTGCCTTTCTCCTGACCGCCGCTTGCAGCGGTGGCGCGCTGGCTGCAGCTGGCCCACAACCACTGCAGCTCGGCCAGACCGTCAGCGGCAGCGTTGAGTCGGCACAGCAGCCGGCCTGGCGTCTGTCGCTCAAGGCCGGGGATTTTGTCCGCGGCCGCGTCGAAGGCGATATCAGTCTGCGTCTGCTCGACTCCCAAGGCAGGCCGCTGCGTCTGCTGGTCGACGGCATGGACCAGGTTCGCGACTTCATGTTCGTTGCCGAGCATGAGGGCGAGCACCGCCTGCGTGCAGAACCGCTGCAATCAAGGCCAGGGGAGCGCTTCAGCCTCAGCCTCAACCAAGTGCGGGCCGCCAACGCGCAGCGTCGTGCACCGGCCCTGCTGGCCAGTCCGATCATGCGCCAGCTGGTCGAAGACCTCGCGGCCGGCAAGGGCAGCGAAGACTTCTGGCAAGCCCGCGCCAGCCAGGGCACCCCGCTGGTCGAGGCACTCCCGGGCAGGCCTGGCGAGCGTCTGGTGACCTTTCTCTGGCGCGGCGCCCGCGATAACGTCCGCGTGTTCGGCGCTCCGTCGGGCAACCACGACCCGTTGCAGCGCCTGGGCAACAGCGATGTGTGGTACCGCAGTTTCGAAGTGCCGTCCGATGCCCGTCTCAGCTACCAGATGGCCGCCGACGTGCCGCCCTCCGATGAGTGCCGGGTGATCCTCGCCACGACCCAGCGCGACCCGCTCAACCCGGCGACCTTTGCTGATGGCAGCGGCGACCTCTGGCTATCGCGCTCACGCCTCGAGCTGCCCGACGCCGCGCCCCAGCCGTGGGTGGCCGAGCGGGCAGACGTGGCCCGCGGCACGCTGGAGCGCCAGCGTGTGACCAGCACGCTGCTGGGCAACACGCGCGACGTCTACCTGTACCGCCCGGCCGGCTGGCGTGACGATGCCCGCGACCAGCGCCTGCTGGTCCTGTTCGACGCCCACGCCTATACCCGCCAGGTGCCGACCCCGACGATCCTCGACAACCTGATTGCCGATGGCCTGATCCCGCCCACCGCCGCGATGATCGTCGCCAACCCCACCGACCTCAGCCGCCAGCAGGAGCTGCCGCCCAACCCCCTGTTCGCCCGTTTCATGGCCGAGGAACTGATGCCATGGGCACGGCGGCAGGGCGTGGGCGCCATGGCTTCGAACACCGTAGTGGCCGGCTCCAGCTACGGCGGCTTGGCATCGGCCTATCTCGGGCTGACCCACCCGGAGCTGTTCGGCAACGTGCTCAGCCTGTCCGGCTCGTACTGGTGGTCACCCGAAGGTGCCGAACCTGGCTGGCTGACCCGCGAATACGTCAAGGCCCCGCGCCAGCCGCTGCGCTTCTACCTGCACTCGGGCACGTTCGAAGGGCCGAAGATCCTCGACACCAACCGGCACATGCGCGACGTGCTGCTGGCGAAGGGGTATGCGGTGGAGCAGGTGGAATATCCGGCCGGGCATGACTACCTGCAATGGCGTGGCAGCCTGCCGTGCGGGTTGATCAGTCTGATAGGGAAGGGCGCGGCTGCGGTTGCGCAGGCGTGTGTGCCGAAAGGCTGAATCCACTGCTGCGGGACAATACCCCTTGGCGGGAACAGGCAGCCTGATTAAGACAGTGGCCCCACAAGAGCTAGCGTAGCCAGCTCGGTGCTACACCCCCCAGCGTAGCGGGCCACATCCGGTCACTGGTTCCAGTGACCGCTAGAGGCTGGTGCAGTGGAAAGGTGGCTGCCAAGGTGATGATTTCCCAAATTTCTGTATGAGTTTTCCTGAGCGTGAGAGCACCTGCGAAGGCAGGCCTTGGCAGGTGTACTGATTACCGCGAAAGTGCTTTCAATACTTGAGCAGGATCATTGTGAATCGCCCGAAGCAACGCTTTGGCCGGCCCTGTTGGTTCCCGACGGCCTTGCTCCCAGTTGCGCAGAGTCGCGACCTGCACGTCAATCATGGCTGCGAAACGAGCCTGCGACAGACCTGTGGCCTTGCGGATGCTTCTGACTTGAAGAGCGTCAACGACGAATTCACGGGAGGGTTGGCGTTCTCCTTGTATGATTTCGTCCATTTGCTGAACGCTTTCCATCAGCTCATCAAAGAATCGATTCATGATTTATCTCCAGTGTTCGACGACTGACTTGAGTGCCCTACGCTGCTCAGGCGTCAGGTCCTGCTGCTCGTTTTTCGGGTAGATGAACAGCATGGCAATCTGTGAGGCAGAAACGAAATGGTAGTAGATCACTCGAGCTCCTCCTCGCTTCCCATGCCCTTTCGAGGCAACCCGGACCTTGCGCATGCCTCCAGTGCCTTCAAGCAACTCTCCTGCACAGGGCTCATTGGCCAGACGGACCTGCAGCGCGCGATAAGTATCATCGTCGAGCAGCTCCTTGACGCGCTTGGTAAAAATATGTGTTTCGATGAAAAGCATAACACGGCCTACGTCAGTGGCGTAGCTGACGCACTGCATCGACGGCTCGCCTGCGGGTATGGCGCTTCTCCGTTAGGAAAAGCGAACCCTCAGAGTACGGCGCACACTTAAGAGCTCAGCGTCGTCGCGTTCCGTATTTCACGTAGGGTTTTTCTGAATTACCGAGCGCAGGAAGTTATGACCAACTCCCAAAGCAAAAAAAGGAGCCCTAGGCTCCTTTCTTGCTGACCATGCCGTCACTGAGACGTCATGGTGGAATGTGGTGGAGCGGGTGAAGGGAATCGAACCCTCGTTATCAGCTTGGGAAGCTGGAGTAATGCCATTATACGACACCCGCTTGCAGCTCGACTTTGTACCAGAACACGCAGGCGATTAGAAGTCCGAGGGGGCAAAAAAAGCCGATCGACGGCCTGTAGGCGTGTTTGCGGGCGCGCTACAGGTCGTCGGGTCGCTCAAATCGCCAATGCATGATGACCCTGCACGTAATGACTGCGCTGGCGGTTTTCACGGGCAGTCGGTTTGAGGAAGCCTAACAGTACGTTGCGCGTGTCTTCGCTGGCGGCCTTGTGTTCCAGGTCAAGGAAGTGGCCGGCACCGCGGATCTCGCTGAAATGACTGTTGCGCACATAGGTCTTGAACTGCCGGGCATCTTCTACGGTGGTGTACTCGTCGCGGTCGCCGTTGATGAACAGCACCGGGATCTCGATGGGGGCAGCGCTGCCGAGCGCGCGGGTCAGCTCCTGGCTGAGCACTTCACTGATGTGGAAGTGCATCTGCGCATACTCGTGACTGTCCAGGCTGCTGACATGCCGGTAGTTGAAGCGCTTGTACAAGGAGGGAAGGTGCTTGCCGATGGTGTCGTTGACCAGATTGCCGACCTGATAGCGATCGCAGGCACCGAGGTACTGGGAGCCGCGTTCCAGGTAGTCGCGCATCGGCGCATTGAGCACCGGCGAGAAAGAGCTGACCACGGCCTTTTTCACCTGCTGGGGTTTCTGCGCCAGCGCCAGCATGGTGCAGGCACCGCCCCAGGAGAAGGACATGACATGGTCGGCGCCAAAGTGGTCGATCAGTTCAAGCAGGACCTGCGCCTCGGTCTCCTTGGTCAGCAGGCGTTCGTGGCGGTTGTGTGGTTTGGACTGGCCCGCGTAGGGCTGGTCATAGAGCACGACGTTGAACTGCGGATACAAGCTGCGCATTGTCTGTGCGAACGAGGCGGTGGTGGCAAGCGAGCCGTTGACCAGAATGATGGTCCTGTCGGCGCCCTGCGCGCGGTAGAACTCCGTATAAACCCGATACTGACCTTGTAGATCAAGTACTGCAATTTCTGGCCTCATGTCATCGACTCCTGGCGCAAAAAAGGGTATTCGTGTCACCCACGGTGCACGATTTTTATGACAGGTAGGCATACGCCTTGAAGTACTACGGGGGGCCCAGTGTCGATCCCTGAGAAGCGTGGTCGACGAGTGTTGTTATTCGCGGGCAATTCGCCGTGCACCGGTGCTTCTAGGCATCGGTTGACCGGCGAAAGGCGTCTTGGACTGCGATTGTGACTGAGGAGTCACATGCGGACTGACGAGTTGGATTCAAGCAGCAGGGTCGGGAATCCGCAAGTGCCGTTGAGGAGATATGGAATAAAAAACCGCCAGGCGGTTGTCAGGCGGTATACCAGCATCCGCGAGGCCGAGAGGCCCTCAGATCGACGCGACTTCATCCGGCGTCAGAGGCCGGAATGCCCCAGGCGCCAATGCCGGGTCCAACACCAGCGGTCCCATGCTTTCGCGATGCAATCCAATCACCTTGTTATTGAAGTGACCGAACATTCGTTTGACCTGGTGATACCTTCCTTCAATGATCGTAAGGCGTGCCTGACGAGGGCCGAGCAGCACAAGCTCTGCGGGGAGGGTAGTGAGGTCCTCGAAAGCGAAGTAGATCCCCTCACGAAACTTCTCGGCATAGTGAGCACCGATCTCGCCCTCGGTCTCGACATGGTAGACCTTGGGCAACTTGGTACTGGGCTGCGTCAGACGCCGGGACCATTGGCCGTCGTTGGTCAGTAGAATCAGGCCAGTGGTGTTGTAGTCCAGACGACCGGCGATGTGCAGGTCGTCACGCAAGCCGGCGGGCAGCAGGTCGAGCACGGTGGGATGCTGGGGGTCCTGGGTCGCGCTCACGCAGCCAGCAGGCTTGTGCAGCATCAGGTAGCGTGCCGGGTGCCCGTCCTGCAGCACCTCACCATCGACTTCGATACGGCTGAAAGGCCTCACGTCCACGTGCGGATCGGCCACGAACTGGCCATCGACACGCACCCGCCGTTGTGCCAGAAGCAGGCGTATCTGCTGGCGGTTGAAGCAGGGCAGGTTGCCGAGAAAACGGTCGAGGCGCATGGGGATCTGGGTCAGGCAGGCGGGGCAGGCAGTCTACCGGGTCGGCCGGCTTTTCGCTGCCAGCAGTTGCTCATCGACCGCCGCGCAGCGAGGACACAGGCAGGACTTGTCGCGCAGCGCGCCTGGCAACGCTTCGAGCACTGCGGGGTCGATGTCTACCCCAAAGCACCAGCATGGTTGCGTGACGGTGCGGGGGTCGCCCAGGCTGCACTGGTTGGGGGCGCCACAGGCGGGGCAAAACTGGGTGTCGTTCATCAGCGGTATCAGCCGGTCAGGATAAATGAACATCTGCGAAAACGGGGCGGCATCATCTTCCAATCATGGGCGCCCGTGTCGCCATCTTAGCGCCATGACCTGGAAAAGACCCCACATGCTCCGGATGTATCTCCTTGTTTCAATTTGTTGCGTGAACCGCACTGCACGACTCAGTCGATGTCTTAATCCATGTCGATGAACGCTTGTCAGTCGACGCCTGCCAGCGCCGCTGGGTCAGGCACGCAAGCGGTCCAGGAGGCCGCCATGTATTACCGAATCCTGCTGATTGCATTGTTGGGCCTGCTCACCACCGCGTGTGTTCCTTATGGCGGAAGCGGCTACTACCGCACCGGGTACTACACCGCTGATCGCTACGACTCACAGCGCTACTACCGCCCGGGCTACTACAACCGCGGCTACTATGTCGCGCCACAGCCGCGCTATTACTACAGCCCGCCAGCCCGCTATTACCGGCCTGCACCGGTGCCTCGCTACCAGCCGTACCCGCCGCCTGGGGTGCAGGGCAGTTGGCAGGGCCACCCGCGCTACGACCATCACTACAACAGCGATCGCCAGCGCTACGACTACAACCGTGACCGTCAGCGCCACGACTACCGCAACGATCGCCGCTACCAGGATGACCGGCGCCAGCACGACGGACGTGGCATGCGCGGCCAGCCGCACAATGGCCGCCATGACGGGCGCAACCGGCAGCGCTGATGTCAGCCAAGGTCTGCCAGCGGATGGCGGCCTTCCCACACCTTGCTGAAATGCGCCTCGACCACTGCCTCGGGTACTTGGGCGATATCCGGCCAATGCCAGCGTGGCTGGTTGTCCTTGTCGATCAGGCGGGCACGCACGCCCTCGCTGAACTCCGGATGACGGCAGCAGTTCAGGCTCATCGCATATTCCATCTGCAGCACCTGCCCCAATGACAGGTGGCGGGCGCGGTTGACCTGTTCCCAGACCAGCCGACCTGTCAGCGGGCAGCCTCCGTGCACTCGCTCGCCGGCTTCGGCCAGCAGCGGGTCGTCATGCTGGCGCAGGCCGCACAGCGCTCGCCACGCGCCCACGGGGTCAGCCACATCCAGCAGCTCGTCGATCACCGTACGGCGAGGCAGCCATTGCGCCTCGGGCAGTTCGGCGAAGGCGCGGTGCTGCTCGGCCTTGAGCAGGCTATTGAGCTGCAGGAGGGTCTGCTCCTGCCAATTCAGCTGGAGCAGTTCCTCGACCAGCGCTTCCTGCTGCTGCTCGCCCAGAAAGCGGTCCGCCAGGCCAAGATCGAGCGCATCGCGGGCGTTGATGGGGGAGCCGGTGAGGGCGAGAAACAGCCCGAGCTTGCCGGGCAGGCGGGAAAGGAACCAGCTGGCGCCCACATCCGGGTACAGGCCGATGCTGATCTCGGGCATCGCCAGCCGGCTGCTGGGGGTCACAATGCGCACACTGGCGCCCTGCAGCAGGCCCATGCCGCCGCCGAGCACATGGCCGTGGCCCCAACACAGCAACGGCTTGGGGTAGGTGTGCAAGCGATAGTCGAGACGGTACTCCGCGGCAAAAAACGTGGCCGCAAGTGCGGGTACGGTGCCGCGGTGCTCCAGGCAGGCCTGGGCCAGTCCGCGCACGTCGCCCCCGGCGCAAAATGCCTTGGGACCGGCGCCGCGCAGCAGCACGCAGACGATGCCAGGGTCACTTGCCCACGCCTGCAGCTGTTCGTCGAGCACTTCGATCATCGGCAGGGTCAAGGCGTTGAGCGCCTTGGGTGAATTCAGGGTAGCAATGCCGATTCGTGCGCCATCGACACCTGTCAGTACTTCGCAATCAATAGACATGGATAACCTCACTGACGTCATCCGCACAAGTATGGCCTGCCACGCCGATCATGCCGGTCGTCGGTCGGATCGATTGACAACGCTCGGCAGCTTTCCTAGTGTCGCGCCCACTGTTTACGGACGACCCCATGACTGACGACGATCGCATCAAACTCGAACCGAGCTGGAAGGCCGCGCTGCGCGACCAGTTCGAGCAGCCCTACATGCACCAGCTGCGGGATTTCCTGCGCCAGGAACACGCGACCGGAAAGGAAATCTATCCGCCGGGGCCGCTGATCTTCAACGCGCTCAATTCCACCCCGCTCGACCAGGTCAAGGTGGTGATTCTCGGTCAGGATCCGTACCACGGGCCTGGCCAGGCCCATGGGCTGTGTTTCTCGGTACAGCCGGGCATCGCCACGCCGCCGTCGCTGGTCAATATCTACAAGGAAATGCAGCGCGACCTGAACATCCCCATCGCTCGCCACGGCTGCCTGCAAAGCTGGGCCGACCAGGGCGTGCTGCTGCTCAACACCACCATGACCGTCGAACGGGCCAACGCCGCGTCCCACGCCAACAAGGGCTGGCAATTCTTTACCGACCGGATCATCCAGGTGATCAGCGAGCAGCGCTCGGATGTGGTGTTCCTGCTCTGGGGTTCGCATGCTCAAAGCAAGCAGAAGCTGATCGACGGGACGAAGCACCTGATCCTCAAGTCGGTGCATCCGTCGCCGCTGTCAGCGTACCGCGGGTTCCTGGGGTGCGGGCATTTCAGCCAGGCCAACCGGTTTCTCGAGCAGCGCGGGCTGGCGCCGGTTCAGTGGGAATTGCCGGAGTCGGCCTGATCCTTGCCCTGGGCGCCGTTACTCGCTCCCCGGTTCCAGTACCTGAACAGCGGCTGCGCGAGGAACAGGACGAACAGCAACCGCATCACCTGCATCGCGGTGACCAGCGGCACCGACAGCTCCAGCGTTTCGGCGGTCAGGCTCATCTCGGCGATGCCCCCAGGCATCATGCCCAAGGTCAGCGAGCGCAGGTCCAGCCCGGTCAAGCTGCCCAGCAACCAGGCGGCGCTCGCGGCAATCAGCATGCTCAAGGCCGTCGCAACCAAGGTCCGGCCAAGGAATGACGGTGCCCGGCGGAAGAACGCACGGTTGAAGTGGCAGGCCAGCCCGCTGCCGATCAGCCATTGGCCAATCTGGCTGGCGCCATCGGGCAAGGCGATCTGCAGGTCGCCCGTCAGGCTGATACCGGCCGCTACCAGCAACGGCCCGAACAGCCACGGGTTGGGTTGACGCAGGCGTTGCCAGAGCAAGGCGCAGAGCACCGCCAGCGGAGCGATCAACACCAGCCAGCCCCAACTGAGACTGCCTGCATGGCTCAGCGAGACGCCATCACCCAGCAGAAACCTGAAGATCGCCGGTACGCACAGGACTACCGCCAGTACCCGCAGGCTCTGTGCCGCAGCGACCTGGCTGAGCACCGCGCCATTGCGCGCGCCCAGGTTCACCATCTCACCCGAACCGCCGGGCATGCTGGAAAAAAATGCGGTGGCACGGTCTTCACCGGTACGCCGTAGCAGCCATACGCCAAACACGCTGGAGATGCTGGTCAGCAACGCACCGAAAAAGATGAGCGCGAAGTGACTGCCAACCTGCTCGATGACCATCGGGGTGAAGTGCAGGCCGATACCGATGCCGATGATCCACTGGCCGCATTTGCGGCCACCGGGAATTTCGCTGAGCTGCCAGGGTGTCAGGCAGCGCACCAGGATGATCGCCAGCAGCGAGCCGACCATCCACGGCAGCGGCCAGCCGACCTGGCTGGCGAGATAACCGCCCGCCAGGCCGACCAGCCCGGTGGCCAGATACAAGGGTTGCGGCCGGTCAGACATCGGCCAGGGCACGGCGTTGCTGGGCGCGGCGGCGCCAGATGCGCAGCAGCGGCAGGGTCAGCATGCAGATCGTCAGGGCCCATACGGACATGCTGATCGGGCTGGCCCAGAGGATGCCCAGCTCGCCGTTGGAGATCGACAGCGCGCGGCGCAGGTTCTGCTCCATCAGGCCACCGAGGATGAAGCCCAGCAGTATCGGCGACAGCGGGAAGTCCAGCTTGCGCAGGATGTAGCCCATGATACCGATGCCGACCATCAGGAACAGGTCGAAGGTGGTAGCGTGCACTGCGTAGACACCGATCCCGGTGATGATCGCGATCACCGGCACCAGCGCCCAGTTCGGCACGGCAAGGATGCGGGTGAAGATGCGGATCATCGGGATGTTCAGGATCACCAGCATGATGTTGGCGACGAACAGCGAGGCGATCAGGCCCCAGACGAGGTCGGGCTGCTGTTGGAACAGCATCGGCCCTGGGGTGATGTTGTACAGGGTCAGCGCGCCGATCATCACTGCGGTGGTGCCGGAGCCGGGTACGCCCAGGGTCAGCATGGGTACGAGCGCGCCGCAGCACGAGGCGCCGATGGCGGTTTCAGGCGCGGCCAGGCCACGCTTGTCGCCCTTGCCGAACGTGCCCGAAGCGCCCGCGATGCGTTTTTCGGTCATGTACGCCACTGCGCTGGCCAGCGTCGCGCCCGCGCCGGGCAGCACACCCATGATGAAGCCGAGCAGGCCGCAGCGGATGTTGACCGCGAACACCGAGGCTGCTTCTTTCACGTTGAACAGCATCCGTCCGGTGGCCTTGACCGCCTGGTGCCCGTGGTGGGTTTTCTCGAGCAGCAACAGAATCTCGCTGATCGAGAACAGGCCCAGCACCAGTACGACGAACTGTATGCCGTCGGCCAGGTGCACGCTGTCGCCGGTAAAGCGGTAGACCCCGCTGTTGGCATCGATGCCGACAGCGGAGAGGAACAGCCCGATCAGCGCCGCGATAAATGTCTTCAACGGCTTGTCACCGGCCATGCCGCCCAGGCAGATGATGGCGAAGACCATCAGCACGAAGTACTCCGCCGGGCCAAAGGCGATCGCCCATTTCGCCAGTAGCGGCGCGAACAGCACCATGCCGCAGGTAGCGATGAACGCGCCGATGAACGAACTCCAGGCCGACAGGGACAGAGCGACGCCCGCCAGGCCTTGACGGGCCATGGGGTAGCCGTCGAGGGTGGTCATCACGGTGGAGGCTTCACCGGGGATGTTCAGCAGGATCGAGCTGATCCGCCCGCCGTACTCGCAGCCCAGGTAGACCGCAGCCAGCAGGATCAGCGCCGATTCCGGTGGCAGACCGAGGGCGAAGGCTATGGGGATCAGCAGCGCCACGCCGTTGATCGGACCCAGGCCTGGCAGCAGGCCGACCACGGTACCGATCAACGTGCCGCTCAGGGCGGTGACCAGGTTGTAGGGGGTAAGGGCGACGCCGAAGCCCTGGCCCAGGTAGCTCAAGGTATCCATGTGTCAGTTCTCCAGAACATCAAGCAGGCCGAGGGGCAGGGGTACATCCATCACGCGGTCGAACAGCCAGTAGAGGAACAGGCTCATGCCGAACACGATGATCGTGCTGTGCAGCCAGCGCCCGCCGTAGAGGCGGGCCATGGGCACGCCGATGAGGATGCTGCTGACGATGAAGCCAAGCGACTCGAATGTCGCGGCGAACACCAGCAGCAAGGCCACGCAGAGGCCGATCTTGGTCAGGGTTTCGCGGTCGAGCTCGGGCTCGTCGTCCTTTTGCACGATGGGGGTCGGACGGAACGCCAGGTACAGCAGCGCCAGGCCCATGAGGCCAAGCATCAGCAGGGGGTAGGCGCGAGGGCCCACCGGTTCATAGGAAAACGCGGCCTGGTAAGGCCAGGCCATGACCGCCAGCGCCGCGCAGACGGCCAGCAGGATCAGGGCGAAGATGCGTTGCAGGATCATGGTGAAATCCTCGTGGTGACGCAGGCTTTTGGACACTGCTCCTCGAGACGGCGCCATACCTGTGGGAGCGCCGAACCGCAGCTCCCACAGGTACAGCGGTGCTCTTGAGGTCAGTTGAAATCAGTAGGTTTCAGGCGGGCCTACTGAATCAGCCCGAATTCCTTGGCCAGCGTCTTGTAG
The DNA here is from genome assembly GCF_902498185.1 of Pseudomonas fluorescens. Taxonomy (GTDB): domain Bacteria; phylum Pseudomonadota; class Gammaproteobacteria; order Pseudomonadales; family Pseudomonadaceae; genus Aquipseudomonas; species Aquipseudomonas fluorescens_BS. Next base: position 132,370 of record NZ_CABVIX010000007.1, read on the forward strand.
TCCGCGACCTGTTTCTTCACGTAGCCGTCCAGCTCTTCCCCGGTCATGGCGAAGGGGAACAGCTCGCGCTGGTCACGCAGCTTGGCGAATTCTTCGGAGGTCAGCAGCTTGTCGAACGAGGCTTTCCACCAGGCGTAGTCTTCGTCGCTGACCTTTGGCCCCAGGTAGAAACCGCGGACCACTGGCCAGACAATGTCATAGCCCTGTTCCTTGGCGGTGGGGATTTCCTTCATTCCGGCCTCGTCCAGGCGGTTTTCCGAGAACACCGCGAGGATGCGCATGTCGCCACTCTGGATATGTGGCATGGAGTCGGAAATGTCGGTACTGCCGACCTGGATGTGCCCACCCAACAGTGCAGTGGCGATCTCGCCGCCGCCTTCAAGTGCTACGTAGCGCAAGTCACGAGGGTTGATGCCGGCAGCCTTGGCGATCAGCGCGGTCTGCATCCAGTCCTGGCTGCCGACGGTGCCGCCGGAGCCGATCACCACTTTGCTCGGGTCTTTCTTCAGCGCCGCGACCAGGTCGGCCAGGTTCTGGTAGGGCGAGTCTTTCTTCACCGCGATGGCGCCATAGCTTGTGCCGACCGCCGCGAGCCAGCGCACGGCATTTTCGTCGAAGCGTCCGAACTTGCCCTGGGCCAGGTTCAACAGCGAACCGCTGGACCAGGCCACAAGCGTGCCGGCATCGCCTGGACGCTGCGCGACCACGGCGTTGTAGGCCACTGCACCGACACCGCCCGGCATGTAGGTGACGCGCATGGGCTTGCTGAGGATCTTCTCGTTGACCAGCGCGCTCTGGACCAGCTTGCAGGTCAGGTCGAAACCGCCGCCGGGGGAGGCCGGGGCGATACATTCAGGACGCTTGGGTTCGGCAGCGAGGGCGTTGCCGGCCAGCAGCAGGCAGCCGGTTGCGAGGACGAGGCGGCGCAGTGAAAAGGTCATCGTCTATCTCCGTACATTGTTGTTATTGGTTACCAGAGGGCCACGCTGTAGCTCACCAGCAGCCGCACTTCGTCGGCGTCGCGGGCAAAGTTCGAGCGGAAGGTGGCGTTGCGCAGGCGCACGGCGACGTTTTTCAGCGCGCCGCTTTGCACCACGTACTTGAACTCGGTATCGCGTTCCCACTCCTTGCCCTCGCCGCCATTGGCCAGGCTGACGTTGTCGCCGCTGAGGTAGCGGGTCATGAACGTCAGGCCAGGAATGCCCAGCGCGGCAAAGTTGTAGTCGTAGCGCGCTTGCCACGAACGCTCGTCGGCGCCGGCAAAGTCGTTGATCTGTACGAAGTTGACCAGGTAGGGGTCGGAGCCGTCGATGTAGGGAAAGGCGCTGTCGCCTGACAGGTGTTGGTAGGCGAAGCTCAGCTTGTGGCCGCTCAAGGCGTAGTTGAACATGCCGTTGGCCGCAGTGTTGTCGATCTTGCCGCCGCGAGCCTGGCCTTGGTCATCGCTGACCGACAGCCGCAGGTCGGCGCCAAAGGTGCCTGGGCCCCACGGCTGGCTGGCGACCAGACCGACGAAGTGCTGGCGGTAGACTTCGTCGAGCTGGGCGAAATGGTAGCTGCCGGTGAGGCGGTCGTTGAACGTGTAGTCCAGGCCGGCCAGGTCGTAGTGCTCGCCGGCCACGGTACCCAGGAAGCGGCTGTTCTTGTTGTTGAGCGCGATGTCCTCCTTGTTGGTGTCGTCGCGGTCCTTGGCTTTTTCGAGGCGCCCGCCGGTGAAGGTCAGGTTGCGGATCTCGCGGGAGGTCAGCAGGCCGCCCTCGAAGGTCTGGGGCAGAATGCGCCCGTCATTGGGCTGCAGGGTCGGCAGCTCCGGAATCAGGGTGCCGATCTTGAGCTCGGTCTTGGAAATCTTCACCTTGCCGGTCAGGCCGAGCTTGGAGTACTCGTCAGCGGCGCGGCCATCATCGTGCGTCGGCAGCAGGCCAGTGCCGGTGCGATCGGGGCTCGAATCGAGCTTGACCCCGAGCATGCCCAGGGCATCGAGGCCAAGGCCCACGGTGCCGTCGGTGTAGCCGGATTCCAGGTTGAGCATGAAGCCCTGTGCCCACTCGTCGCGCTTGGACTGCTGGCTGCTGGTGCCGTCGCGAAAATCACGGTTGAAGTACATGTTGCGGGTTTCGAAGGTGGCGCTGCTGTCTTCGATGAAGGCAGCCTGGCTCAGTGGGGCGACACCGGCAAGGGCGAACGCGCTGGCGATGGTGCAGGGGCGGGTAGGCAAGCGTCGGATAGGCGCGTACGCCTGAGGCTGCAGTGACAGCATCGTCGAGTGACTCCGTTATTGTTCTTATGGGTCTGCACCTTTTTGGTGCTTGTTCGGCCAATAGGGGGCCGTAGCGAAATGCTAGGTAACGAACCTTTCGCTAACCTTTCAGTGTGAAAGGATTGTTGCAAAGGGCTTCACAGGCGGCCCGACGGGGGTACACTCCGCGCCACAGACCCTGACCTGAGCGGGAGAAATCAATGCGTGTGCTGCTGGTCGAAGACCATCTGCAACTGGCTGAAAGCGTTGCCCAGGCCTTGAAGAGCACCGGCCTGACCGTTGACGTGCTGCACGACGGCGTCGCCGCCGACCTGGCGTTGGCGAGCGAGGAGTACGCGGTGGCCGTGCTTGACGTGGGCTTGCCGCGGATGGACGGCTTCGAAGTGCTGGCGCGACTGCGTGCCCGTGGCAAGACCCTTCCAGTGCTCATGCTGACCGCGCGCAGTGACGTCAAGGACCGGGTGCATGGCTTGAACCTGGGCGCCGATGACTATCTGGCGAAGCCCTTCGAGCTGACCGAGCTGGAGGCACGGGTCAAGGCACTGCTGCGCCGCAGCGTACTGGGCGGTGAACGCCAGCAGCGCTGCGGCCCGCTGGTCTACGACCTCGATACCCGGCGCTTCGGCTTGGGCGATGATCTGCTGACCCTCACCTCGCGGGAGCAGAGCGTACTTGAAGCGCTGATTGCGAGACCGGGCCGAGTGATGAGCAAGGAGCAACTGGCAGCCCAGGTGTTCGGCCTCGACGAAGAGGCCAGTCCCGATGCCATAGAAATCTACATCCATCGCCTGCGCAAGAAACTCGACGGGCAGCAGGTCGCGATCGTGACCTTCCGGGGGCTCGGCTACCTGCTCGAGCATCGCGATGCGTGACGAGGGCAGCCTTCGCGGGCGCCTGTTGTGGAACCTCGCGCTGCTGCTGGTGATGCTGATGCTGGCCAGCGGGTTGAGCGCCTACTGGAATGGCCGCGAGGCCGCCGACACCGCCTACGACCGTACACTGCTGGCGTCGGCGCGGACCATCGCCGCCGGGCTGTCGCAGCGCGACGGCACCTTGAGCGCCGATGTGCCCTACGTTGCGCTCGATACATTCGCCTATGACAGCGCCGGGCGTATCTACTACCAGGTCAATGACATCCACCAGCGGTTGATCTCCGGCTACGAAAACCTCCCGGCGCCGCCACCTGGCACACCGCGTACCGACGACTATCCGGCCCTGGCGCGCTTCTACAACGCCAGCTACCTGGGCCAGGACGTGCGCGTGGTCAGCCTCCTCAAACCGGTGAGCGAGCCGAACATGAACGGTATGGCTGAAATTCGCGTGGCCGAGACTGAAGAGGCCCGCGTGCGCATGGCCCGCAGCCTCATGGGCGATACCCTTCTACGGCTGGGCATGCTGGCGCTGGGGGCGTTGCTGCTGGTGTGGTTCGCCGTCAGCGCCGCGCTGCGGCCGTTGGAGCGGCTACGTACGGCCGTGGAAGAGCGTCAGCCGGATGACCTGCGCGCCTTGCCGTTGGTGCAGGTGCAGCATGAGCTGAGGCCGCTGGTGCGCGCCCTCAACCATTTCACCGAACGCCTGCGCGAACAGTTCGAGCGTCAGGCTCAGTTTATCGCCGACGCGGCGCATGAGCTGCGCACGCCCCTGGCTGCGCTCAAGGCGCGGGTTGAGCTAGGTCTGCGTTCGCGCGAGCCACAGGAGTGGCGCCAGACGCTGGAATCCGCGGCTCAGGGCACCGATCGCCTGACGCACCTGGCCAACCAGCTGCTGTCGCTGGCGCGGGTCGAGAACGGTGCACGAGCCATTGCCGAAGGCGGGGCGCAACGGCTGGACCTCACCCAGCTGGCCCGTGAACTGGGCCTGGCCATGGCGCCCCTGGCCCACGCCCACGGCGTGGCCCTGGCCCTGGAAGCCGAAGCGCCGGTCTGGCTCAAGGGCGAACCGACGTTGCTCAACGAACTGCTCAGCAACCTGGTGGACAATGCCTTGGCGCACACGCCCAAGGGCGGCAACGTGATTCTGCGAGTGCTCGCTCCTGCCGTGCTGGAGGTCGAGGACGACGGGCCGGGGATTCCCGAGCAAGAGCGCGAGCGGGTGTTCGAGCGCTTCTATCGCCGCAGCGCGCAGGGCACCGGTCTGGGACTGGCCATCGTCGGGGAGATCTGCCGGGCTCACCTGGCGCAGATCAGCCTGCATGACGCTGAGGGTGGTGGCCTGAGAGTACGGGTCAGTTTTATCGCCGACCCGGATTAACGCAGCATGCCACGGGCGACCAGCAGGTCGGCCGCGTGCAATTCTGTGCCCTGGGGCAGGTTCAGGTGGAGGTAGGCCGGCAAGTCGGTGAATGAATGCTCGCGATTCTTGCTGGTCAGCACGCAGGCGAGCTGCACGATGTCGATGTAGTCCATGCGGTCGGTTCGCCTCTCGCGGTCCTGAACCTGGCTCGGCAGGTGCGTGAACTGTTCGGGAAACTCCCAGGACTTGAGGATCTTGTCGCCCAGTACAGGCTGGATCTGCTCGATGACATGATGCAGGCACACGGGGTCGGCGAGCAGTTCGTTGTGTTCTTCGGCGTAGATGAGTACCGGGAGGGCCCCGATCTGATGCACCAGGCCGCCCAGTGCTGCCTGATCAGGCTTGAGGCGGGTGTAGCGGCGGCTGATTTCGTAGCTGATGCCCGCCACTTCCAGACTGTTGGTCCAGATATCCCGCAGTTTTTGCTCGACCGCCGGAGAGCGGGCGTGGAAGATCTGCTCGATCACCAGTCCGATCGCCAGGTTGCAGCTGTAGTTGATGCCCAGGCGGGTGATCGCGGTATGCAGTTCGGTGACTTCGACCGAAGCGCGCAGCAGCGGACTGTTGACCACCTTGATCAAGCGTGCGGACAGCGCGGCGTCACGGCCGATGACCTTGCTCAGGGCGCCGACGCTGATCTCGCTGTTCTCGGCAGCCTCGCGGATGCTCAAGGCGACTTCCGGCAGGGTCGGCAGGACCAGGTCGTCGTTCTCGATGGCATCGAGCAACTCTGCTTGCACCGTCTCGGCCAGCTTGTTCATGGTCTTCTCTGACGCAGTGTTTTGACAGCTCCGCCGGGCAGGCGGGGCGGGCGGGTCAACGCTGGATTTCCCGGTCGCGGTCCAGTTCGTAAGGCAGTGGCAGCAGTTCCAGGCGAGGCCCTTCGGGACTGCCCAGATGCAGGTTGTCGTCCGCCACTGCATCAGCGGTCAGCACCGCGAGCAGCTCGCAGCCTTGCTCGGCCTGGGCGGCGATCACCACTTCGCCCACCGAGGAGCCATGGGTCGGCGAGAAGATCTCGCTACCCGCCGCGGGCACTTCGGCCCCAGCCAGGGCCAGGCGGTACTGGCGCCGCTTGAGCTTGCCAAGGTACTGCATGCGCGCAACGATTTCCTGGCCGGTGTAGCAGCCCTTCTTGAAACTGACCCCGCCGACCGCCTGCAGGTTGATCATCTGCGGGATGAACAGCTCGCGGGTCGGGCCGGTGACCTGGCCGATACCCGCGCGGATCTGGCCGAGCAGCCAGGCGTCGAGCGTGCCTGCAGGCAGCAGCGAGACAAGGGTCGAGCGTACGGTATCAGCCTGTTCGATAGTTGCCCAAAGCTCCACACGGCCTTCGGACGCGCGTAGCGCGATCAGCCCTTCATGGCGTTGGGTTGCCCCCGTTTCGGCAGGCACTTCCAGGCCCAGTGCCTGAAGGGCGGCATCGCCATGCTGAAGTCCGAAGCGGCACCAGGCCTGGCTCTCGTCGGCCAGCGTGGCCTTGGAAAACACCGCGTATTTCTTCAGATCCGCCAGTTGCGCCTCGACCAGTTCGCTGGCCATCGCCAGCAGGTAGCCGTTGCCCTCTGGCAGGATGCGGAAGCTTGACTGCATGCGCCCTTTGACCATGCAGCGGGCGCCAAGGCTGGCGTGCTCGAGGCTGAGGTAACTGATGTTGCAGGTCAGTTGACCCTGCAGGAACTTGCCGGCGTCGGAGCCGCGAACGGCGAGAATGCCCTCGTGGGACAGGGGGCAGAAGAAAGCGGTATCGGCCATGGGTCATCGCAGGTGGTAAAGACTGGGGCCCATCATAGAACGGTGGTAACAAAATAGGTAGGTGACTAGACGATCGCCCGATGCCGGGTGGGGTGCGCCGCTGTATACTTGCCGGCCATTCGAGGAGGGTCCCATGGTCGAACAAACTGAAATCAACCGGCTTTTCTGGCACAGCCGCCGCGGCATGCTGGAGCTGGACGTGCTGCTGGTGCCGTTCACCCAGGAGGTCTACTCGACCCTGAGCGAGAAGGACCGCGAGCTCTACGTCCGCCTGCTGAGCTGCGAAGACCAGGACATGTTCGGCTGGTTCATGGAGCGCTCCGAGTCCGAAGACCCCGAGCTGCAGCGCATGGTCCGCATCATCCTGGACCGTGTCCAGCCCAAATGAGCATTTCGAATGCCGCTGGCAGGGCTCGCGCCATCTGCTGACGGCCTATCTGGCCTGCCAGGCCCTCGCGTGCCTGGCGCTCCTGGTGAGCGCAGCGCCTGATTGGCTGCGTGCGAGCTTTTTGCTCGCCTGCCTTGCCCATGCGGCCTGGGCGATACCGCGCCGTATCCTGCTGACTCATCCCTGCGCCGTTACGGGCCTGCGCCGCGATCCGCGCGGCTGGCAGCTGTTCAGCCGTGCACATGGCTGGCAGCCCGCGCGTCTTTGCCGCGACAGCCTGGCCTTGCCCGGGATGGTTGTGCTGCGATTCGTGGTCCAGGGACGGCGGTTGAGCCAGACGCAGTGCATTGCGCTGGATGCGCTGGCGCCGGACCAGCACCGGCGCCTGCGTCTGCGGCTCAAGTTCAGTCGGCGTAGGTGGGCGGCTGCAGGATAGTGTCGTGGGCCTCGGGCAGCATGCCTGGGTAGTCGAGGGTATAGTGCAGTCCACGGCTTTCCTTGCGCTGCATGGCCGAACGGATCATCAGCTCGGCCACCTGGGCCAGGTTGCGCAGCTCGATCAGGTCGCGACTGACCTTGTAGTTGCTATAGAACTCATCGATCTCGTCCAGCAGCAGGCGCACCCGGTGCTGGGCGCGTTGCAGGCGCTTGCTCGTGCGCACGATACCGACGTAGTCCCACATGAAGCGCCGCAGTTCGTCCCAGTTATGAGCGATGATCACATCCTCATCGGAATCGGTGACCTGGCTTGCGTCCCAACAGGGCAGGGCGACCGGCATGGACACCTGGTCAAGGTGCGCCTCGATGTCGGCGGCGGCGGCGCGGCCATAGACAAAGCATTCGAGCAATGAGTTGCTGGCCATGCGGTTGGCCCCGTGCAGCCCGGTAAAGCTGGTTTCGCCTATGGCGTAGAGATGCGGCACGTCTGTATGGCCGCGCTCATCGACCATCACCCCACCGCAGGTGTAATGCGCGGCGGGGACTACCGGGATCGGCTGGCGAGTGATATCGATGCCGAAGGTCAGGCAGCGTTCGTACACGGTGGGGAAGTGGCTCTTGATGAAATCGGCCGGTTTGTGGCTGATGTCCAGATACACGCAATCCACGCCCAGACGTTTCATCTCGTGGTCGATGGCGCGCGCCACGATGTCGCGCGGGGCAAGTTCTTCGCGCGGGTCGAAGCGAGGCATGAAGCGCTCGCCGTTGGGCAGACGCAGCAGGGCTCCCTCGCCACGAAGGGCTTCGGTCACCAGGAAGCTTTTCGCCTGAGGATGGTAAAGGCAGGTGGGGTGGAACTGGTTGAACTCAAGGTTGGCGACTCGGCAACCTGCGCGCCAGGCCATGGCGATGCCATCGCCACAGGCACCGTCGGGATTGCTGGTGTAGAGGTAGACCTTGGCCGCTCCGCCTGTGGCCAACACCGTGAAACGCGCACCGAAGGTGTCGACCTCGCCGGTGGCGCGGTTGAGCACATAGGCGCCCAGGCAGCGGTCGCCTTTCTGGCCAAGGCGTCGCTCGGTGATCAGGTCCACAGCCACCCGCTGCTCGAGCAGCTGGATATTGCTGCGTTTGCGCGCCTGGTCCAGCAGGGTGGTGAAGATGGCCGCGCCGGTGGCATCGGCGGCATGGATGATGCGCCGGTGGCTATGCCCGCCTTCGCGGGTCAGGTGGAACTCGAACCCACCGTCGTCGACGCTGTGCCGTTCGTCACGGGTAAAGGGCACGCCCTGGTCGATCAGCCACTGGATGGCCTCGCGGCTGTGCTCCACGGTGAAGCGTACGGCGGCTTCGTTGCACAGGCCGCCGCCGGCATTGAGCGTGTCCTCGACGTGCGACTGCACGGTGTCGGTATCGTCGAGCACGGCGGCGACACCGCCTTGGGCCCAGAACGTCGAGCCATTGGAGAGATTGCCCTTGCTCAGCACTGCGACGCGCAGGTGACGGGGAAGATTCAGTGCCAGGCTAAGGCCTGCGGCGCCGCTGCCGATAACCAGGACATCGTGTTGGATTTGTTGGCTCATGTCGGGACACTAGTAATCTGGAGGAGGTGAGCGGCACAATAGTCATGCGCAGATGGCATTGTGAAACTACTGTGAATCGTGACCGGCTGTCTTTATAGCAGTCCCCGGGACCTGATTTCCAATAGCGCTTGCTGTGCATGCAATCTTTGTGGAACTTTCCCGGAAGCGGGGGAATCCATAGAAGGCTGCCCGTACGCCACAAATACCGCGGCGACGCGGGCGGTAGCTCTTTAGGGCTGTCACCTGCGTATTCGAGACCAGATTATCGACGCAGCCGGCGATGTCCGCGCTGCGTTTTTCGTGCGAGCCGATCATGGGACGCAGGAAACTTGCTTGGAGGGGAGAACTTTTGCTCAAAGCCCGAGTCTATGTTTGCAAGCCTGAACGATGGCTGCTGCAACGCTCCTTCGAGTTCACTGAGGAGTGTTCATGCTAACCCAGGAAGAGGATCAGCAGCTTGTCGAGCGCGTTCAGCGCGGTGACAGGCGAGCGTTCGATCTGTTGGTGCTGAAGTATCAGCACAAGATTCTCGGGTTGATCGTGCGATTCGTTCACGACACCCATGAAGCCCAGGATGTGGCGCAGGAAGCCTTTATCAAGGCGTACCGTGCGCTTGGAAATTTCCGCGGTGACAGCGCGTTCTACACGTGGCTCTACCGCATTGCCATCAACACGGCAAAAAACTATCTGGTGTCCCGCGGTCGGCGGCCACCGGACAGCGATGTGAGTTCCGAGGATGCGGAATTTTACGACGGCGATCATGGCCTCAAGGATCTCGAGTCCCCAGAGCGCTCGTTGTTGCGGGATGAAATCGAAGGCACCGTCCATCGAACCATCCAGCAACTGCCTGAAGATCTGCGCACAGCCTTAACTTTGCGTGAATTCGATGGTCTGAGTTATGAAGACATTGCGAGTGTCATGCAGTGTCCGGTGGGTACCGTGCGCTCTCGAATCTTCCGCGCTCGGGAGGCCATAGATAAAGCCCTGCAGCCTCTGTTGCAGGAAACCTGAGACAGCGGCGACAGCCAAGAGAGGAACCGCCATGAGTCGTGAAGCTTTGCAGGAATCGCTGTCCGCGGTAATGGATAACGAAGCGGACGAACTGGAATTGCGTCGGGTGTTGAATGCCGATGATTCCGAAACACGTGCCACCTGGTCGCGTTACCAGGTAGCCCGTGCAGCGATGCACAAGGAGCTGTTGCTGCCCAAGCTGGATATCGCTTCGGCGGTCTCGGCAGCCCTCGCCGACGAGGCCGTTCCGGCCAAGGTCAAGAGCGGCCCATGGCGTAGCCTGGGTCGTCTGGCGGTAGCCGCTTCGGTGACTGTCGCCGTGCTGGCGGGTGTGCGTATGTACAACCAGGATGAAATCACCGGTGTCGAGCTTGCCGCTCAGCAGCCGGTCCAGCAGAACCTCAGCGTTCCTCAGGTCCAGGGTCCGGCTGTACTCGCGGGCTACACCGAAGGCAGTGAGCAGGCCACCGGTCCTATGGCCAATGGTGTGTTGCAGAATCAGGCCGGCTGGGACCAGCGTCTGCCGGGCTACCTGCGCCAGCATGCTCAGGAATCGGCGCTCAAGGGCACTGAGAGCGCGTTGCCTTACGCACGTGCGGCCAGCCTCGAAAACCGCTAAGTAAGGAGGATCATGCGCGCGCTACCTCTCATGCCGCTGCTGTTAGGCAGCTGCTTGGCGGTGCCGGCATTGGCAGCCAACTCGTCGCCTGAGGCGACGCACTGGCTGAACAAGCTGGCCCAGGCCGAACAACGGCAGAGTTACCAGGGTTCTTTTGTCTACGAGCGCAACGGCAGCTTTTCAACCCACGATATCTGGCATCGCGTCCGGGACGGTAAAGTCAGTGAGCGGCTGTTGCAGCTCGATGGCACCGCCCAGGAAGTCGTGCGCGTGGATGGCAAGCTTCGTTGCGTCAGCGGTCCTCTGGTCAGTGAGGTAGGCCCCGCGCCTGATTCCGCGCCGCGCGTGCTGGACCCCCTCAAGCTGATGAGCTGGTACGACTTGAGCGTGACGGGCAAGTCGCGGGTCGCTGACCGCGATGCCGTGATCGTCACCCTCAGTCCACGCGACCAGCACCGTTACGGGTTCGAGTTGCACCTTGATAAGCGCACCGGTTTGCCGTTGCGTTCGTTGATGCTCAACGACAAGGCGCAGCTGCTCGAACGCTTCCAGATGACTCGCCTCGATACCAACGACCTGCCAAGCGATGCCGACCTTCGGGCCAGCGCCGCCTGCAAGCCGGTTGAATCGGTGTCCGTGCGCTCCACCGAATCGGTGGCGGGCTGGCGTTCAGACTGGTTGCCCCCGGGCTTTGAGCTGATCAACAGTTCGGTGCGCCGGGATCCTGCGCGCAACAGCACGGTGAGCAGCCTGATGTATGACGATGGCCTGGCACGCTTCTCGGTGTTCCTGGAGCCGGTGAAAGATGATGCCGGGGCTGACACTCGTGCCCAGCTGGGCCCGACGGTCGCGGTATCGCGTCATCTCAACACGCCCAGGGGCAAGGTCATGATTACCGTGGTCGGCGAGATTCCCCTTGGCACTGCTGAACGCATCGCGTTGTCCATGCGCGCCCAGGATGCTCAAGCCAGTCAGTGACGGCCATTTTTCCCTCGGTTCGGTGCGGAGATGGCCCGGCTGAAATGAAATTAAAGCATTGTCATTTGCAAAATCCCTGGAAATTTTCTATAGGTCAGGCCTCACAGGTTCTGGCCTTTCCTGCGTTTGCAGGGCCTTACTGCCAATTACGCTCGTTGTGACGGGAGCCGTATGTCAATACCACGCTTGAAATCCTACTTATCGTTATGCGCCGCCGTGCTGATGCTCGGACAGGTTGTCACCGCCCAGGCGCAGGAAGCCCTTCCGGACTTCACCACCTTGGTCGAGCAGGCCTCGCCTGCCGTGGTGAACATCAGTACCAAGCAGAAACTGCCCGACCGCCGCATGACTGGGCAGATGCCCGACCTCGAAGGGTTGCCGCCGATGTTCCGCGAATTCTTCGAGCGCAATATGCCGCAGCAGCCGCGCTCGCCCCGCGGCGACCGCCAGCGTGAGGCCCAGTCACTGGGCTCGGGCTTCATTATCTCCAGCGATGGCTATGTGCTGACCAACAACCATGTGGTTGCCGACGCCGACGAGATCATCGTCCGTCTGTCCGATCGTAGCGAGCTGCAGGCCAAGCTGGTCGGTACCGATCCGCGCACCGATGTGGCGCTGCTCAAGGTCGAGGGCAAGGATCTGCCTATCGTCAAGCTGGGCGATTCCGAGAAGCTCAAGGTCGGCGAGTGGGTGCTGGCGATCGGCTCACCGTTCGGTTTCGATCATTCGGTGACCAAAGGTATTGTCAGCGCCAAGGGCCGTACGCTGCCCAACGATACCTATGTGCCATTCATCCAGACCGACGTGGCGATCAATCCGGGCAACTCCGGTGGTCCGCTGTTCAACATGAACGGCGAAGTGGTGGGAATCAATTCGCAGATCTTCACGCGTTCCGGCGGCTTCATGGGCTTGTCCTTCGCTATCCCGATCGACGTCGCGCTGGATGTCTCCAACCAGCTGAAGAAAGACGGCAAGGTCAGCCGCGGCTGGCTTGGCGTGGTGATCCAGGAGGTCAACAAGGACCTCGCCGAGTCCTTCGGCCTGGAAAAACCGGCCGGTGCCCTGGTAGCCCAGGTGCTTGAGGAAGGCCCTGCAGCCAAGGGTGGCCTGCAAGTGGGTGACGTGATCCTGAGCATGAATGGCCAGCCGATCGTCATGTCGGCCGACCTCCCGCACCTTGTCGGCAGCCTCAAGGATGGCGACAAGGCCAGGCTCGATATCATCCGCAACGGCAAGCGCCAGAACCTGGATATCACCATTGGCGCGTTGCCAGAGGAAGACCAGGAGATCGGCGTGGGTACCGATGGTGGTGCCGAGCGCAGCAGCAACCGTCTGGGCGTCTCGGTCTCCGACCTGACCGCCGAGCAGAAGAAGAGCCTGGAGCTCAAAGGCGGTGTGGTCATCAAGGAAGTCCAGGACGGTCCAGCGGCGCTGATCGGTCTGCGTCCAGGCGATGTCATCAGCCATCTGAACAACCAGGCGATTGCCTCGGCCAAGCAGTTCACCGAGATCGCCAAGGAGCTGCCGAAGAACCGTTCGGTGTCCATGCGCGTGCTGCGTCAGGGGCGTGCAAGCTTCATCACCTTCAAGCTCGCTGAGTAAGCGACGGGCAAGGTAGGAAAAGGGCAGCTTAAGCTGCCCTTTTTTCATGCAACACCGGCCTTTGACCTGCCACGGCGGCGATCTGCAGTGATCTGCCACTACCGCTGGAAAAAGTGCAGTCCATGAGACCGCAGGTGCAGCCGATCAGGAATTCCCCATAACCCTTCGGCTTAAGGTACAATTCCCGGCTATTTTTCGGCGGGCGTCCGGCTCGCAGCCTTTTCGAGTGTTGACCCGTGAGTGATTTGAGTCATATCCGCAATTTCTCCATCATCGCCCACATCGACCATGGCAAGTCGACGCTGGCCGACCGTTTCATCCAGATGTGCGGCGGTCTGTCGGCGCGCGAAATGGAAGCACAGGTCCTCGATTCCATGGACCTGGAGCGCGAGCGCGGTATTACCATCAAGGCCCACAGCGTCACGCTGCATTACAAGGCCCAGGACGGCAAGACCTACCAGCTGAACTTCATCGATACCCCAGGCCACGTCGACTTCACCTACGAAGTCAGCCGTTCCCTGGCTGCCTGTGAAGGCGCGCTGCTGGTGGTCGATGCCGGCCAGGGCGTCGAGGCCCAGTCGGTCGCCAACTGCTACACCGCCATCGAGCAGGGCCTTGAGGTCATGCCGGTGCTGAACAAGATGGACCTGCCCCAGGCCGATCCTGACCGCGTCAAGGACGAGATCGAGAAGATCATCGGTATCGATGCCACCGACGCCGTGGCCTGCAGTGCCAAGAGCGGCATGGGCGTGGACGAGGTGCTCGAGCGCCTGGTGCACACCATTCCTGCGCCAACGGGCGATATCGAGGCGCCGCTGCAGGCGCTGATCATCGATTCCTGGTTCGACAACTACCTGGGCGTGGTCTCGCTGGTGCGTGTGCGCCATGGCCGCGTCAAGAAGGGCGACAAGATCCTCGTCAAGTCCACCGGCAAGGTGCACCTGGTCGACAGCGTCGGGGTGTTCACTCCCAAGCATACCCAGACCGTCGACCTCAAGGCCGGCGAAGTGGGCTTCATCATCGCCAGCATCAAGGACATTCATGGTGCCCCCGTTGGTGACACCCTGACCCTGAGCTCGACCCCCGAGGTCGAGGTCCTGGCGGGCTTCAAGAAGATCCAGCCGCAGGTCTACGCAGGCCTGTTCCCGGTCAGTTCCGAGGACTTCGAGGACTTCCGCGACGCCTTGCAGAAGCTGACCCTGAACGACTCGTCGCTGCAGTATCTGCCTGAGAGCTCCGACGCCCTGGGCTTCGGTTTCCGCTGTGGTTTCCTCGGCATGCTGCACATGGAGATCATCCAGGAGCGCCTGGAGCGCGAATATGACCTGGACCTGATCACCACCGCGCCGAGCGTGATCTTCGAGGTAAAGCTCAAGACCGGCGAAACCATCTACGTCGACAACCCGTCCAAGCTCCCGGATGTCTCAGCGGTAGAAGACTTCCGCGAGCCGATCGTCTCGGCCAACATCCTCGTGCCCCAAGAGCACCTGGGCAACGTCATTACCCTGTGCATCGAGAAGCGTGGCGTCCAGCGCGACATGCAGTTCCTCGGCTCGCAGGTGCAGGTGCGCTACGACCTGCCGATGAACGAGGTGGTGCTCGATTTCTTCGACCGCCTGAAGTCCACCAGCCGCGGTTACGCGTCCCTGGACTACCATTTCGACCGTTATCAGTCGGCCAACCTGGTCAAGCTCGATGTACTGATCAATGGTGACAAGGTCGATGCCCTGGCGCTTATCGTGCACCGCGACAACGCGCACTACAAAGGCCGTGCGTTGACCGAGAAAATGAAGGAGCTGATTCCTCGGCAGATGTTCGACGTGGCCATCCAGGCCGCCATTGGCGGACAGATCGTTGCGCGTACCACTGTCAAGGCACTCAGAAAGAACGTACTGGCTAAATGCTACGGTGGCGATGTGAGCCGCAAGCGCAAGCTGCTGGAGAAGCAGAAGGCCGGTAAGAAACGCATGAAACAGGTCGGTAATGTGGAGATCCCGCAGGAAGCCTTCCTCGCCGTGCTCAGGTTGGATAGTTAGGTCCTATGTCGCTAAATTTCCCGCTGTTGCTAGTCATCGCCGTTGCTGTCTGTGGACTGTTGGCCCTGGTCGACCTGCTGTTCCTGGCCCCGCGCCGGCGCACGGCGATCGCCAACTACCAGGGCAGCGTCACGCAGCCCGAAGGGGCCGTGGTCGAGCGCCTGAACAAGGAGCCGTTGCTCGTCGAGTACGGCAAGTCGTTCTTCCCGGTGCTGTTCATCGTGCTGGTGCTGCGCTCGTTTCTGGTCGAGCCGTTCCAGATCCCGTCGGGATCGATGAAACCGACCCTGGAAGTGGGCGATTTCATCCTGGTGAACAAGTTCTCGTACGGTATCCGCCTGCCCGTGATCGACAAGAAGATCATCGAGGTGGGTGACCCGCAACGCGGGGATGTCATGGTGTTCCGCTACCCGAGCGATCCCAGCGTCAACTACATCAAGCGGGTAGTCGGCCTGCCGGGCGACCGGATCAGCTACACCAACGACAAGCGTCTGCTGGTCAATGGCGAGTCGATTGCCGAGCAACTGCTCGGCGCCGAACCGGGCACCTTGGGCAGCGCGCAGCTCTACAAGGAAAAACTCGGTGCCACCGAGCACCTGATCCGCAAGGAAATGAGCCGTTACCGCATGCCGCCGGACCAGCAATGGACCGTGCCGGCCGGCCATTACTTCATGATGGGCGACAACCGCGACAACTCCAATGACAGCCGCTTCTGGGATGACCCGAACATTCCCAAGGAGCTGCATGGCATGGTCCCGGACCGCAATATCGTCGGCAAGGCGTTTGCGGTATGGATGAGCTGGCCGGAGCCCAAGCTCAGCCACTTCCCGAACCTGTCGCGGGTCGGTCTGATCCAGTGATACCCAGCGGCGCCGTCTGCCAGACGGCGCCGAATGCATTTCTGACATAGGCTGTGTATTCAGGGGGGGCGAGCGATCGCGCCCCTTTTCCGCCCATGCAGCACAGCCAAACCGTCTTTCAGGATTTTGTTTTGAATACAGCGTTGATTTCGATGGCAGCCCCTTGCGGGGCGCCGCGCCGACTGGCCAAGCGTGACAAGCGGGTGGGGGCACTGTGAGCGATTCCCTGAGCCGCCTCGAGCGCAAGCTCGGCTACACCTTCAAGAACCAGGACATGATGCTGCTGGCCTTGACTCACCGCAGCTACGCCAGCCGCAACAACGAGCGCCTGGAGTTTCTGGGCGATGCGATCCTCAACTTCGTGGTCGGCGAGGCGCTGTACGAGCGCTTTCCGCAGGCACGTGAAGGGCAGCTGTCACGCCTGCGAGCCCGCCTGGTCAAGGGTGAGACGCTGGCTGTGCTGGCGCGCGGCTTCGACCTGGGCGAGTACCTGCGCCTGGGGTCGGGCGAGTTGAAGAGCGGGGGGTTCCGTCGTGAGTCGATTCTGGCCGATGCCCTCGAAGCGCTGATCGGCGCTATCTACCAGGACGCCGACATGCAGACTGCGCGCGAGCGCATTCTCGACTGGCTGGCCGGCGAGTTCCAGAGCCTGACCCTGGTCGACACCAACAAGGACCCCAAGACCCGCCTGCAGGAGTTCCTGCAGTCGCGCGCCTGTGAGCTGCCACGTTACGACGTGGTGGACATCCAGGGCGAACCCCATTGCCGGACCTTCTTCGTCGAGTGCGAAGTGACCCTGCTGAACAAGAAAAGCCGCGGCCAAGGCGTTAGCCGGCGTATCGCCGAGCAAGTCGCCGCTGCTGCTGCATTGATCGCCCTGGGCGTGGAGAATGGCAATGACTGAGAATAATCCGACCCGCTGCGGCTATGTCGCCATCGTTGGCCGTCCGAACGTGGGCAAGTCGACCCTGCTCAACCATATCCTTGGTCAGAAGCTCGCGATCACCTCGCGCAAGCCGCAGACCACGCGTCACAACATGCTCGGCATCAAGACCGAGGGCGATGTCCAGGCGATCTACGTTGACACGCCTGGCATGCACAAGGGCAACGAAAAGGCCCTGAACCGCTACATGAACCGCACCGCATCGGCTGCCCTCAAGGACGTCGACGTGGTCATCTTCGTGGTAGACCGCACCCGCTGGACGGACGAGGACCAACTGGTGCTCGAGCGTGTGCAGTACGTGCAGGGTCCGGTGATCCTGGCGGTCAACAAGACCGACCGTGTCGAGGAAAAGGCCGAGCTGATCCCGCACCTCCAGTGGCTGCAGGAGCAATTGCCGAACGCCGAGATCGTGCCGGTCTCCGCTCAGCAGGGGCACAATCTTGATGCCCTTGAAGGCCTGATCGCCAAGCACCTGCCGGAAAACGATCATTTCTTCCCCGAAGACCAGATCACCGACCGCAGCAGTCGCTTCCTGGCGGCCGAACTGGTTCGCGAGAAGATCATGCGCCAGCTTGGCGCCGAGCTTCCGTACCAGATCACCGTCGAGATCGAGGAGTTCAAGCAGCAAGGCGCGGTGCTGCACATCCATGCCCTGATCCTGGTCGAGCGTGATGGCCAGAAGAAGATCATCATTGGCGACAAGGGCGAGCGCATCAAGCGTATCGGCTCCGAGGCGCGCAAGGACATGGAACTGCTGTTCGACGCCAAGGTGATGCTCAACCTCTGGGTCAAGGTCAAGGGCGGCTGGTCCGATGACGAGCGCGCCCTGCGTTCGCTGGGCTACGGCGACCTGTAACCTCCCTCTGCAGCCCGCCCTTGCGCGGGCTGCTTCTGCCTCCAGGCGATCCCCATGGAACAACCCGTCGGCCAGCCTGCTTACGTGCTGCACAGCCGCGCCTACCGCGAGACCAGTGCCCTGGTGGACTTCTTCACGCCGCAAGGCCGTGTGCGTGCCGTGTTGCGCCGCGCGCGGGGCAAGGGCGGCAGCCTGGTGCGGCCGTTCGTGCCGCTGGAAATCGAACTGCGCGGGCGAGGTGAGCTGAAGAACGTCGGGCGCCTGGACACGGTCGGCATTGCCGCATGGCTTGTGGGCGATGCGCTGTTCAGCGGGTTGTACCTCAATGAGCTGTTGATGCGCCTGCTGCAGGCAGAAGACCCGCACCCGACGCTGTTCGAACACTATGCCCTGACCTTGCAGGCCCTGGCGGCCGGCCGCCCCCTCGAACCGCTGCTGCGGGCCTTCGAGTGGCGACTGCTGGAAAACCTGGGTTATGCCTTCGCGCTGGAGCATGACGTCAACGGTGACGCGGTGGTGGCCGACGGCCTGTACCGCCTCCAGGTCGATGCCGGGTTGGAGCGGGTCAACCTGGGTCAGCCAGGGCTGTTCAACGGCGCCGAGCTGCTGGCGCTGGCCGAGGCGGACTGGGAAGCGCCGGGTGCGCTGGGCGCGGCCAAGCGCCTGATGCGCCAGGCGCTGGCCGTGCACCTGGGTGGCAAGCCGCTGGTCAGCCGGGAACTGTTTCGCAAGCGCTGAGCACGACGTATGCTGTGGGGCTCAATCTTCAGGAGTGCCCCTTCCGTGACTCACAGCAACCGCATGCTTCTCGGCGTCAACATCGACCACGTGGCGACCCTGCGCCAGGCCCGGGGCACGCGCTATCCCGATCCGGTCAAGGCCGCCCTCGATGCCGAGGAAGCGGGTGCCGACGGCATTACCGTGCACCTGCGTGAAGACCGCCGTCACATCCAGGAGCGCGATGTGTTGCTGCTCAAGGATGTGCTGCAGACCCGCATGAACTTTGAAATGGGCGTCACCGAGGAAATGATCGCGTTCGCCGAGCACCTTCGCCCGGCGCATATCTGTCTGGTGCCCGAGACCCGTCAGGAGTTGACCACCGAAGGGGGCCTGGACGTGGCTGGCCAGGAGGCGCGGATCAAGGCGGCGGTCGAGCGCCTGTCGCGCACCGGCGCCGAGGTGTCGCTGTTCATCGACGCCGATGAACGCCAGATCGAAGCCTCGCGGCGCGTAGGTGCACCTGCTATCGAACTGCACACCGGCCGTTATGCCGATGCCCATACCCCGACCGAAGTGGCCGAGGAGCTCAAGCGGATCGTCGACGGCGTTGCCTTTGGCGTAGGGCAGGGGTTGATCGTCAACGCCGGACACGGGTTGCATTATCACAACGTCGATGCGATCGCGGCGATCAAGGGGATCAACGAACTGAACATCGGGCATGCGTTGGTGGCGCATGCGTTGTTCGTTGGCTTCAAGGCGGCGGTGGCGGAGATGAAGGCACTGATCCTGGCGGCTAGCACCCGCTGACACAGCAGGTCCACGGCCGGCGGTTACTTCCGTGCGACGATCGTCGCACGGCGCGGCGCCGGCAATCCCTCGATCGTGCGGCTGTGGTCCGCAGGATCGAGAAAATCTCCCAGCGACTGATAGCGCATCCACTCCGTGCTGCGCTGCTCCTGCACCGTGGTCACACTGACATCGACACACCGCACATCGCTGAACCCGGCACGGCGCACCCAGCGCTCCAGCGCCGGAACCGAAGGTAGGAACCAGACGTTGCGCATCTGCGCGTAGCGATCCTCGGGCACCAGCACCTGGTGCTCGTCACCTTCGACCACCAGCGTCTCCAGCACCAGCTCGCCACCTTTGACAAGGCAGTCCTTGAGCGCCAGCAGATGCTCGATCGGCGAACGTCGATGATAGAACACGCCCATGGAAAACACGGTGTCGAAGCCTTCGAGGCTGGCTGGCAGGTCTTCCAGCGCAAAAGGCAGGTGCCAGGCTGGCAGTTCCGGCAGGTAGCGCTGTACCGCCTGGAACTGGCAGAAGAACAGCCAGTTCGGGTCGACGCCCACCACCATGTCCGCGCCAGCGCCCAGCATGCGCCACTGGTAGTAGCCATTGCCGCAGCCGACGTCGAGCACGCGCTTGCCCGCGAGGTCCAGGTGAGGGGCCACCCGCGACCATTTCCAGTCCGAGTGCCATTCGGTGTCTACGTGCACGCCGAACAAGTCGAACGGTCCCTTGCGCCACGGCGAGAGGCCCATCAGGGCGTCGCGCATCTGCGCGCGGGTGGCGTCATCGCAGGCGCAGTCCAGCTTCAGGCCCTGGACCAGGTCGACCTCGGTGGGCTGCACAGCGGGCAATGCGTCGAGCGCGCTTTGCCAGCGCTCGAGGTCGCCATGGCCTTTTTCGAGCTTGGCATCGAGTTGGGCTTGCAGGCCGTGCGACCAAGCAGCCAGGGGAGTGCCCGCCAGGCGGCGGACCAAAGGAGACAGATCGATCATGGCAAGGCTATCAGAGAGGCAAAGTTAAGGCATTGGAACCACGGCACGACCTTGGAAAAACCGGCGGCGTGCAGGCGTTGGCGATGGGTCTCGAGTGTATCGGGTTTCATCACGTTCTCGATGGCGCTGCGCTTCTGGGCGATTTCCAGTTCGCTGTAGCCGTTGGCGCGCTTGAAGCCCAGGTGCAGCTCGGTGAGCAGCGCCTGCTGCGTTTCATCCTCGAAGCATAGTTTTTCGGACAGGATCAGCGCGCCGCCTGGCAACAGGGCCTGGTGAATGCGGGCCAGCAGTGCCTCACGCTCTTCGGGGGCGATGAACTGCAAGGTAAAGTTCATCGCCACGACCGAGGCAGGCTCGAAGGGAAGGGCAAGGATGTCGGCGTCGACCACCTGCACCGGCAGCAACTCCTGGAACATCGAGTCTTGCGCGGTGAGGTATTGGCGGCAGCGCTCGACCATCGCGGCGGAATTGTCCACGGCGATGACGTGACAGCCATCGCTGCGCACATGGCGGCGCAGCGATTGAGTGACCGCGCCCAGGGAGCTGCCCAGGTCGTACAGCGCAGTGTTCGGCTGGGCGAATTGGGCAGCCAGCACGCCGAGGTTCTCGACGATGGTCGGGTAGCCCGGCACCGAGCGCTTGATCATGTCCGGGAACACCCGCACCACGTCCTCGTTGAAGGCGAAGTCGGGCACCTGGTCCAAGGGCTGGGCGAATAGGCGGTCGGGCTCTTTGCTCACGGGTATTCCAGAAGACGGCGATGGAAAAGGGCGGCATTTTAGCCAAACCGCGCCGTCACTGCATGATCCGCTGACCGGCGCGGGGTGTTTATTTCACACTGATGGCACAATCGAAGGTCTGCACGGGCAGTACTTCCGGTGCCCACGGCTGCTGGTACACCAGGATCAAGTGGCTGTCGCCAGCCTGGTGCGCCTGGAAACGCCAGGTCGATTGCCCGGCGCTGCCGACGATACCGGCGTCTTCCGGATGACTGTAGACCTCCGGGCCCAGGCTGCGCAGGGTGCTTGACGCAGGATTCTGCACCAGCCAGCGATAGCCCGTGCTGGGGTTGCTGGGCAGGGTCAGCGTCAGCGTCTGGCCGGTGCGCAGTCTTGCCGGGCAGTCGGACTGGCTGTCCAGATCGATATTGTGCGCGGGTTGCTGAGCGCAGGCCGTCAGCAGGGCAAGGCTCAAGGGAACGAGCAGACGGGCAGCGGTCATGTTGGCTCCGGACGTTACGAAGGAGTGGAGCATAACCGATGGTCCCCTGTCGCGGGCAAGCCCGCGATGGGACCGCACGCTTTGTCAGAACAACACTTTCACTACGTCACTGAACCGCTTGGCGAAATGCACCGTCAGCCCTTCCTTCAGATAATCCGGCAACTCTTCGAAGTCGCCCCGGTTCGCTTCCGGCAGGATCAGCTCGAAGATCTTCTGCCGCTTGGCCGCAATCACCTTCTCCCGCACGCCACCGATCGGCAGCACCTGTCCGGTAAGGGTCAGCTCACCCGTCATGGCCACGCCTTTCTTCGGCACCTGGTCTCGGGCCAGCGACAACAATGCACTGGCCATGGTCACGCCGGCACTGGGTCCATCCTTGGGTGTCGCCCCCTCTGGGACATGCAGGTGAATGAAGGCTCCGTTGAAGAACCCAGGTTCTCCTCCATACTGCTGGAGGTTGGCGCTGACATAGCTGTAGGCGATTTCGGCGGATTCCTTCATCACATCCCCCAGCTTGCCAGTGAGCTTCAGGCCGCGGGTCAGATTGTGGATTCGGGTGGCCTCGATCGGTAGCGTCGCGCCACCCATGCTGGTCCAGGCAAGCCCGGTGATGATGCCCTTGCCCGCCAGCACCTGTTCGCTGCGGAACACCGGGATGCCCAGCGCGGATTCCAGGTCCTTGGGCCCGATCTTCAACTGTGCCTGCGGATCCTCGAGCAGCTTGATCACAGCCTTGCGAATCAGTTTGCCCAGTTGCTTCTCCAGCTGGCGCACCCCAGCCTCGCGGGCATAGCCGTCGATGACCAGGCGCAGTGCGCTGTCGGTGATGCTCAGGCTGGTCTTGGACACCCCAGCTTTTTTCAGCTGTTTCGGCCACAGGTGACGCTTGGCGATCGCCAGCTTCTCTTCGGTGACATAACCCGAAAGGCGTATCACTTCCATGCGGTCGAGCAGCGGCCCCGGAATGGAATCCAGCGTGTTGGCCGTGCAGACGAACAGCACCTTGGACAGGTCCAGGCGCAGATCGAGGTAATGGTCGAGGAAATCGACGTTCTGCTCGGGATCGAGGGTCTCGAGCAGCGCCGAGGCAGGATCGCCCTGGTAGCTCTGGCCCATCTTGTCGATCTCGTCGAGCATGATCACGGGGTTCATCACCTCGACGTCCTTGAGCGCCTGCACCAGCTTGCCTGGCTGGGCGCCAATGTAGGTCCGCCTGTGACCCTTGATCTCGGCCTCGTCTCGCATGCCACCGACGCTGAAGCGGTAGAACGGGCGGCCCAGGGACTCGGCGATCGATTTGCCGACGCTGGTCTTGCCGACACCAGGCGGGCCGACGAGCAGGACGATCGAGCCACTGATCTCGCCCTTCCAGGCTCCGACGGCGAGAAACTCCAGGATCCGTTCCTTGATATCAACGAGTCCGGCGTGGTGCTGGTCGAGCACCTTGCGCGCGTGCTTGAGATTGAGCTTGTCCTCGCCGTACACGCCCCAGGGCAGGGCGCAAGCCCATTCCAGGTAGTTGCGGGTGACGGCATATTCTGGCGAGCCGGTCTCCAGAATCGCGAGTTTGCCCATCTCTTCCTTGATGCGTTTCTGCGCGGCGGCCGGCAAGGTCTTGCCTTGCAGGCGTTGCTCGAACTGCTCGAGATCGGCGCTGCGGTCATCCTTGGTCAGCCCCAGCTCCTGCTGGATCACCTTGAGCTGTTCCTTGAGGAAAAACTCACGCTGGTGCTCACCGATCTGGCGGTTCACCTCGGCCGAGATCTCGTTTTGCAGGCGGGCGACCTCGACCTCCTTGCGCAGCATCGGCAGGACTTTTTCCATGCGCTTGAGCATCGGCACACAGTCGAGCACCTCTTGCAGCTGATTGCCCGTGGCCGAGGTCAACGCGGCGGCAAAATCGGTGAGCGGGGAGGGGTCGTTGGGGCTGAAGCGGTTGAGGTAGTTTTTCAACTCTTCGCTGTACAGCGGGTTGAGCGGCAGCAGTTCCTTGATCGCGTTGATCAGGGCCATGCCGTAGGCCTTGACCTCGTCGGTGGGGTCAGGAGGCTGGCGTGGGTATTCGACTTCCACCAGATAGGGCGGCCGGTGATGCTTGAGCCAGGTGCGGATACGCACACGGGTCAGGCCTTGGGCGACGAACTGCAGCTTGCCGTTCTCGCGGCTGGCGTGGTGTACCTTGACCAGCGTGCCATACAGCGGCAGGGCGGAAGTGTCGAAATGCCGATGGTCTTCGGGCGGCGTGTCCATGAAGAACAGGGCCAGGGCCTGGTGCGGGTCCTTGGCCACCAGGTCGAGGGTTTCTGCCCAGGGTTCTTCGTTCACCATCACCGGCAGCACCTGCGCGGGGAAGAACGGCCGGTTATGGATCGGAATCACATAGACCTTGTCCGGCAGTTGCTGGCCCGGCAGGGCAAGGTGATGACCGGGTACGGCCTGGGCTTCGAGGTGTTCGACTTCCGGGTGTTCGTCGGGATGGTCCGCAGGATCCTGCTGGTCGCTCATGGGGCACCTAGGCAAATGACTATGGTGCTTAGATGGGGCAAGAGCCGACAGGTTTCAACCTGCGTTGGCTGCAAGACGCTTCGCTTCGAGCGGCAAGCTGCAAGAAAAAGCCAAATCGCGCAGGGCCGGCTTTCTCTCGTAGCTTGCCGCTTGAGGCTTGCCGCTTAGTTAGCGAGCTTGTAGGCGATGATGTAGTCGCCCATCCGGGTCCCCAGCGAGCCATGGCCACCAGCAGTGACCAGCACGTACTGCTTGCCATCCTTGCCGGTGTAGGTCATCGGCGTGGCCTGGCCGCCAGCCGGCAGGCGCGATTTCCACAGCTCCTTGCCGTTGTTGGTGTCGTAGGCACGCAGGTACTGGTCGAGGGTGCCGCTCAGGAAGCCCACGCCACCCGCGGTGACAATCGAACCGCCCATGCTCGGCACACCCACAGGCAGGCCGATCGGCAGCGGGGTGCTGTCGCGGGTGGTGCCGTTCTTGTGCTTCCACACCACTTTGTTGGTAAACAGGTCGATGGCGGCTACGTAACCCCAGGCCGGAGCCTGGCATGGCACGCCCAGCGGCGACATGAACGGGTGCATGGTCACGGCATACGGCGCGCCGGCGTTCGGCTGCACTCCGCTGGTCTCGCTTTCGCGCTTGCTGCCGGCGGCAACTTGCTCACGCGGCACCATCTTCGAGACGAAGGCCAGGTAGTTGGGCGAGGTGAACAGCAGCTGGCGGACAGGATCGACCGAGACGCTGCCCCAGTTGAACACGCCCACGTTGCCCGGGTAGATCAGGCTGCCCTGTTCGGACGGTGGGGTGTATTGGCCTTCGTACCGCAGTTCGCGGAACTGGATCCGGCACAGCATCTGGTCGAACGGTGTGGCACCCCACATGGCCTGTTCGGTCAGGTCCGGGCCAAGCAGGTTGAGGTCCGAACGCGCCTGGCTCGGGGCCGTGTGGTCGCCCTTTACTGCACCTTGCGGCGTCGGAATCTCACGGATCGGCACGATCGGCGTACCGTCGCGACGGTCCAGCACATACAGGCTGCCTTGCTTGGTCGGGGCGATCAGCGCGGGCTTGATACCGTCTGCGGTCTTCAGGTGGACCAGGGTCGGCTGGCTGCCGACGTCCATGTCCCACAGGTCGTGGTGGGTGAACTGGTAGTTCCAGCGTACCTTGCCGGTAGCGAGGTCGAGCGCAACGATGCCGGCGCTGAACTTCTCGGCGCCAGGGGTACGGTCGGCGCCCCACTGGTCGGGGGTCTGGTTGCCCAGGGGCAGGTAGACCATACCCAGGTCCTCATCGACGCTGGCCAGCGACCACATGTTGGCCGAATTGCGGCTGTAGGTCTTGCCCGGGGCGAGCGGGGCGGTTTCGTCCGGATTGTTGCTGTCCCAGTTCCACACCAGGTGGCCGTCGTGCACGTCATAGGCGCGGATCACGCCGGACGGCTCGTCGATCGACTCGTTGTCGGTCACGTGACCACCGATGATCACCAGGTCGCGGGTAATCGCTGCTGGCGAGGTGGAGTAGTAGCCGCCCGCGGTGAACGGGCCGATCCCGGTAGTGAGGTCGATCACGCCCTGGTTGGCGAAGCCTTCGCAGACCTTGCCGTTGTCGGCGTTGAGCACGATCAGGCGAGCATCGGCGGTCGGCAGGTACAGGCGGCGCGGACAGCTCTGGGCCACGGCCTGGCCGGCCTGGGAGATTTTCGGCGCGGGACTGCCGTCACGGCTGACGTAGTTGTTCTCGTCATAGTACGAGACCCCACGGCAGGTCATGTGGGCAAAGCCTTTGAACCCTACAGGGCTCTTGATCTGCGGGTCGAAGCGCCAGATTTCCTCGCCGGTGTCCGGGTTCAAGGCCAGCACCTTGCTGTGGGCGGTGCAGGCATAGAGCATGCCGTTGATCTTGAGCGGGGTGTTCTGGTTGGTCAGCTCGATCGGGTCGTTGTCGGTTGGCATGTCGCCCGTGCGGATGCGCCAGGCCTCTTCGAGGCGATAGGCGTTCTGCGGGGTGATCTGGCGCAGCGGCGAGTAACGGTCGCCGTGCTCGGTGCGGCCGTAGGCCTGCCACTCGCCATCGGGCATGGAGGGCGCTGCGCTGGCCATCTCGCTGCTGTCGCGGCCCAGTTCGCCCTGGATCTCGCCAGGAGAGGTGAACTGGCTGGCGATCGCGGTTGCGCCGGACATCACCACGCCCAGCCCCAGCAGGCCAAGGTTGGCGCGCTGTGACGGGCCGATCAGCGAACGGGTCGCCCAGGGCAGCAGCAAGACCACGCCGATGGCGAACCACATGGCCAGGCGCGGCACCAGCTGCCACCAGTCCAGGCCCACTTCCCACAGCGCCCAGACGGTGCTTGCGATCAGCACCAGGCCGTACAGGCCCAGGCCGATGCGGCGCTGGGCCAGCAGGAGAACGCCAGACACGGCAAAGCCGATACCGGCGATCAGGTAGTAAAGCGAACCGCCAAGCTGGCTCAACTTGATGCCGCCGGCCAGCAAGGCCAGCCCCATCAGCAACAGCAGCGCGCCGATCAGGCGCGGCAGCCAGCGCGTTCCAGTGTTGGCACCTTCAGTGCTCATCGTAGGGTCTCCGTAGGGTCTTGAATGTGGGTTAGAAAGTACTTTGTATCTTGAGCCCGCCGATCAGCGCGTCATCGACCTGCGACACCCCGCCCGGATGGCGGATGTACTGCAGGTTGGGGCGCACGGTGAGCCAGTCGGCCAGATGGATGCCGTAGTACAGCTCTGCGCTGTACTCGGTGTCCTGGACTGGCAGGAAAGCGAGGTCGTCGTAATCGGCAACGCCGGAGGCCTGGTTGGCCAGGCGGGCGTTCTTGCGGTAGCCAGGATTGACGTGCACGCGGGCAAGGGCGAAACCGATGTCGTCCTTGACCCGGGCATCGAAGAGCCCCTTGTACACCACACCGGCCTGAACATAATTGTCGATGGCATTGGTCTTCTTGTCGTGCAACGTGGCATTGGCGAACAGGCTCAGGCCGCGCGAATCGTCTGATGCCTGGGACGTCACCTGCTGCTGTACGCCCAGCCAGAAACCGTGTTTGCTGGAACTGCTGCGGTACGCCTGGCCGCTGAGCGCAGCCGGTTGACCGTTGTTATCCTTGTAAACATCTTGTGCCTTGGCATTACTGTAGTAGTACCCGGCGCGATATTCCCCCTTCAGACCAAAGACCCGCGGACTCCACACCAGTTCGATTGGCATGAGCGCGCCCTGGGTCCCGCTGGCACTGAGCTTGAAGCCATTGCCCGACTCCAGGTTCGAGGGGTTCTGCTCGTAGATGCCGATTTGGGCGTAGAGATCGTCGTGTAGGTTATATCTGACACGCAGCGCCCACTGGCTGACCGGCCAGTTGTACCAGATGCCGCCAACCCAGTTGCCGACCTGCGAGCCGCAGAAGGCCAGGTTCTGGAAGTCGCACGGGAAGCTGTTGAAATCTTCGCCCTCGCCGAAGCGGCCGAATTTCACGTCCAGGGCTCCGTCGAAGTATTTCTGCTTGATCCACAGCTGAGTCAGCCGCCAGGTCTGGCCACGCCCCCAGACTTCCTGGGCCGAGGTAAAGCCGCCAACGCGCGGGTCGTTGATACGGTCGTTGCTGATGTTGGCGCCATGGCGCTCGGTGACGGTCAGCTGAAGTTCAGCGTCATGCCAGCCGAGGATCTTTTCCAGGTCCAGATGGCTGCCGAAGGTGAACTGGTCGCTGTAGCGCGCGGTGCGGTCATGGTCGTATCCGCCATGCAGGTTGCTGCCCATCTCGCCGGTGTAGCCCAGGGTGAAGTCGTAGCCCTGCTCGAGCAATTCGCTGCGGGTGCCGTTCCAGTCACCGAGCATCCAGGGTGAGTCGCTCGAGAACATTTCGGCAGCCTGGACAGTTGACATGGACGTGCAGAGCGCGGCGCAGGCAAGCGCCGGGACATGGAGATGGGATAATCGGTGCATGAGATAGCGCTATCTTCTGGTGGTCGGAAAAACGGCAGCGCATTGAAGAACAACGCTCTTCAATGGAGATGTCGAGGGGGGAGCTGGCTGAAATGGTTCAGCCGGCGACGGCAGGATATCGTTGATATTCAAAGAAAAAAAGACAAATTGTCGCAGGGGATCTTTGTCGGATCGGTAACAATCCAGTGGCTCCGCCAATGGACAGGCCGATCTGGTGTAATCTGCCGCTCTTTTATCGCGGGAGTACCCCCATGAGCACCGGTCAACACAATGCGCTGCATGGCGTGACCCTGGAGCAGATCCTTACCGCGCTGGTGGCCCACTACCAGTGGCAGGGCCTGGCCGAGCGCATCGATATCCGTTGCTTCAAGAGCGACCCCAGCATCAAGTCGAGCCTGACCTTCCTGCGCAAGACGCCGTGGGCGCGGGAAAAGGTCGAGCAGTTGTATGTGAAACTGCAGCGGTCTGGCTGAGTGTCTCGCCATCCCTGGCTGACCTTGGCCGCGGTGCTGGGCTGGAGCGGGCTTGCCGTGCAGCTGCACCTGGTGCTGCTGGTGCGCTGGCAGGAGCAGGCCAGCCTGGTCGGGGGGCTGGTCAACCTGTTCAGTTATTTCACGGTATTGAGCAACACCCTGGTCGCCACAGTGCTGAGCTACGCGGCGTTTGGACGCGAGGGGCGCGCACGGCAGTGGTTCTTATCGCCGCCGGTCAGTTCGGCCATCGCAACCAGCATCGTCCTGGTGGCGCTGGCCTATAGCCTGCTTCTGCGCCACCTCTGGCATCCCGAGGGCTGGCAGCGGCTGGCGGACGAGCTGCTGCACGATGTCATGCCGGTGCTTTTCGTCGTGTACTGGTGGCGCTGCGTCCCGAAGGGCAGCCTGCGTCTGCGCCATGTGCTGGCCTGGGCGCTGTACCCGGCTGGGTATTTCGCCTTCGCGCTCTGGCGCGGGCATGTGATCGGGGTCTATCCGTATCCCTTCATCGATGTAGCCGAGCTGGGCTATGCCCAGTCCATGCTCAATGCCTTGGGCGTGCTGGCAGGTTTCTGGATCATCGGCCTGCTGTTGCTCGGACTGGACCGCTGGCAGGGCCGTCGCCAAGCGCTGGCCCAGGCGCGATCCTGACGGCTTCAATCTTCTTCGCCACTGCTATCCAGGCGCCAGTAAGCGGCAGCTTTGAGCGCGTCTTCGCGAGCGCCCTTGCTCAGGAGCAGAGCCTTGGCCTGGCGGGTCAGGCTCTTTTCCAGTGCGACCCAGCTGTACAGCTCGCCTTCTGGCAGCGCCAGATCCGCAAGCACTGCCAGCACCGCCTCACGGTGACGCTGCACCCAGATCACCTCGACGTTCGCCTGGCTCTTGAGCGGCTGGCGCTCCTGTTCGTCCTCGATCTCGATAATTGCCAACACTGTGCGGCCTGCAGGCAGTTCTTCCAGGCGCCGGGCAATGGCCGGGATGGCGGTCTCATCGCCGATCAGCAGGTAGCTGTCGAAGATGTCGGGCACCACCAGCGAAGCGCGCGGGCCGGCGATGTTCAGAATCTGTCCTGGTGCGGCCTGTTCGGCCCAGGTCGATGCAGGACCATCGCCATGCAGGACGAAATCGATGTCCAGCTCGCCTGCCGCCAGGTCAATGCGGCGCGGGGTGTATTCGCGCATGGTCGGGCGAGCACCGCCCTCGCGGCCCAGATTGCGTTGGTCGATCGACTGCTGTTCTTCGGGCGTGCAGCCAAACAGCAGCTTGATGTGGTCGTCGCTGCCCAGGCTGTTGAAGCCTGCGAGCTCGGGCCCGCCGAGGGTGATGCGGCGCATGCGCGGGGTGAGCTCGGTGACGCGCAGCACGTTCAAACGGCGCTGCCTGATCTCGTGGTTGACGCGGTGAATGGCGGGTGCGTTGTCGGTCATAGATCGTTCTCCTGATCGGATGGGGCGGGACGGGCAGCGATGGCCTTGGCCGTCTCGTTGAGCAGGTCGCGGACCCGGTCGATTTCCTCGCGGCCCCAACGGCCGCTGTGCATGTGCAGGGCATGGCGCAAATTGCCCACCGCCTCATGGATTTCGGGCGGACGGTCATGGCCGCGCAGGGCTCGCTTGCTGACTTCGATGCGCATGCGTACGCCGTCCAGCGCGATGGCTTGATCGGTCAAGGATTGCTGTCCTGCCGCGGTGATGACGTACAGGCGCTTGCTGCCCTGGGCCTGCCCGCTGATCAGCTCGGCTTCTTCAAGGAAATTCAGGGTCGGGTAGATCACACCGGGGCTTGGACTGTAGTTGCCGTCGAACAGACCCTCGATCTGGCGGATCAGGTCATAGCCGTGCCCAGGTTGCTCGGCAAGCATGGACAGCAGCAGCAGTTTGAGGTCGCCGGGTGCGAATACGCGCGGACCTCGTTCGCCACGGCCAACGCGGCGTTCGACCGTGTCATGTCGTTCGCGGTGGGGGGGAGGGTGGTCACGCATGATGGAACTCCGTCTGCTTCGATATATCGCAAGATATTACTCAAGATACATCTTAAGACAAGTCCCAAAATATTCATGCTTTTCATCGACGCCGTCGATAGGTCGCTTCTGGGTCAATGGGCAGCCACCTGCGCCGCTGTGCACTGGGTCGCACTGCCGGGTTCCAGGTAAGGCATCAGGATCGGCGCCATGCCTTTGAGCACCTGTACCGGCAAGGCCGAGGTGAACTTGAACGTCTCAGCCGCGCGTCCAGGAACAAAGGCTGTGAGCGTGCCGAAGTGATTATCACCGAGGAAGAACACGAAGGTCGCGGTGCGGTTCAAGGAGCGTGAGCCGATCAGACGGCCTCCGGCGCCAAAGCTTTCGATACGGTTGTCCCCCGTGCCGGTCTTGCCGCCCATGACCAGCGAGGTGCCGTCCTGCAGCTTGAAGCTGCCCGAGACGCGCCGCGCCGTACCGGCATCGACCACCTGGGACAGGGCACTGCGCAAGGCTTGAGCCACTTCGACCGGGAGGATGCGCTGGCCCCGGTCCGGATCGCTGGCAAGCCGGGTTTCATAGGGCGTATCCGCGGCGAAATGCAGGGTATCGATACGCAGGGTAGGCAGGCGCACGCCGTCGTTCTGGATGATGCCGACCAACTCTGACAAGGCGGCAGGCCGGTCTCCAGAGCTCCCGATCGCGGTCGCCAGCGACGGCACCAGATGGTCGAAGGGATAGCCCACACGTTTCCAGCGCTGGTGGATATCCAGAAACGCCTCGATCTCCACCATGGTCCGCACGCGGCTGTCACGCGCGCCCTTGTGCCGGCTCTTGAACAGCCAGCCGTACACTTCCTGGCGCTGGAAGTAACTGGCGTTGACCGCGTCCTTGAGCTGGGCGCTGGGGTTCTTCAGCAGGTAGCCGAGCAGCCAGAGGTCCAGCGGATGGACCTTGGCGATATAGCCCTGGTCAGGCAGGTCGTACTTGCCGGGACCATAGCTGCCGTACATTTCCACCAGACGGGTGTCGGAGAGCTTGGCCGCTGCGGCCGTGCCCTTGCCAATGTGCGCGCGCACGAAAGCGTTGAAGATGTCCTGGCTGGCCTCGGGGAACAGGTAGCGGTGCACCGCGGCCAGCCGCTGGGGCGTGACGCGCATGCTGTCGAGGAAGGTGTCCAGGCGCTGTTGCGAGGTCTTGCGCTGGTATTTCTTCCAGAAGCGCATCAGGTAGTTGGTACCCTCGCGGTCGGCGAAGCGGGCCAGGTATTCCTGACGGCGCGGGTCGGCGTCGTCCTTGAGCAACGGTTCGCGGTTGAAAGGGGATTGATAGGTCACGTAGCGCACCACATCGCGCATCAGGCGAATGAAGGGCAGGTTGATCGATTCGCGCAGGGCTTCCTTGAGGGTCGGAATTCGGCCGTTGTCTTCCTTGCGGAAGTTGTTGAACGAATGCATGCCGCCGCCTGTGAAAAACGCCTCGCCCGGGCTGGCCGAATACTTGCGCTCAAGCGCTGCGTCGAGCATCGCGGCCAAGTCCTGGTTCTTGTTCTGCATCAACCAGTCCAGCGACCAGCGGCTGATGAAGTCCAGCTCCGCAACATCGACTTTCTTCAATTCCGCAAGCGGCTTGCCAGCATATCGCTGGTGCAGCTCGGCGACGATTTCGAGATAGGTGGTCAGTACCCGCAGCTTGGCGGTAGAGCCCAGTTCCAGCTTGCTGCCTTCGTTGATGTCGAACGGTTGATCGGTGCTGTCTGTCTGGACCCGGACCCTTGAGCCATCGGCGGTACGCTCGAAGAGGGTGAAGCTGTAGCGCACCTGGTCGGTGGTCTTCGGTGTGAGCAGGCGTTCGCCGATCAGGCCTATTTCGGCGGCAAAGGCCGGGTCAGAGAGGTTTTTCAGATATTGGCTGACCTGCATCTGCAGGTTGCCCTGCAGCGTACTGGTGACAGACAGGTCGAGGCGGTCGAGGTCGTACAGCGGGCGATTGAGCATCGCGGCCAGGCGATTGCGTGCCAGGCTGATGCCCTTGTTGGTGATGATCGGCTGGATGGTCGGTTGCGCCACCCAGTCGCGGAACACGGCCTTGCTGGCCAGCGCGGCATCGGCCAGCGGGCGGTCGATCACGTTGTTGGCCGCCAGCACGCGGATATGGCTGTCGGTAAGCCACGCCAGCTCGGTGCGACCTTTTGAAAGATAGTGCGAAGGGCGGCGCTGGGCGATCATCAGCGACAGCACCTGGCGCAACGCAAGGCCACGGGCGGCCAGGCTCTGGGCGTCGGTGGCGGTTGAGGCGAGGGCCTGGTTGACCTGGTCGAAATCGGCGCCATACCAGACGCGCAAGCCCTCGGCCATGCCATGCACCTCGCCGTGACCGGGCACGGCGGACAGCGGCACACTGTTGAGGTAGTCGCGCACGATCCGCTGGCGGGCCTCCAGCGTGTCTGGGCCACCTTGGTAGGCGCGCACACTGGCCGAGATCATCTGGCGGATCTTCTCGGCGCCCGACACGGTCAGGCCGTCTGGCGAGTGCCGGTACTTCTCCAGCTGAGTCGCCAGGGTACTGCCACCGGCCGACTGGCCGGGCAGCGCGAAGTACTTGGCAAGCTGGCTGTACGCGGCCTTGACGAAGCGCGGCCAGTCCACCGCAGGGTTGCTGCGGGGATCGTTCGGGTCGAGCAGCTCGCGGTTCTCGATGAACAGCAGGCTGTGCACCATGACGGGCGGAATCGAAGCGAATTCAGGGTACAGGTACTGCGGGTACTTGTACTGGTAAAGGGCGGAACCGCGGCAGTCGGTGATCGACAGCCCGGCCTGGCTTTTTTCGATGAAGGGGACGAACAGGTCCTGGTCGGTATAACGCATCAGCGCGGGCGAAAACTGCACCTGTTCGCTGACGAGATAGTCGCGCTTGAGCAGCCGCGGCAGAAATTCGCCCAACGAACTGTAGCCCAGGCGCTTGTCGAAAGGCCCCTCGCCGGGATACACGATCGCGTCGCTCGGCCCTGGCTGCATCGAATAGCTCAGGGTAGCGGCAAAGCGGCTGAATTCACGAGATTGAAGCCGTGAGGTACGCACCTCCTCGGTCACGGCCAGGCCCGTGAGCACAGCCCCGACGATCAGGATCAGCCAGAACAGCCGCCACCACAGGCGGCGCTGACGAGGTGTTTTCGGCATTGGAGTGTCAGCCTGGGGTGCTTCGGGTGCTTCCTTTCTGGTTGGTTCCGATTGCCACAGTACGCCCATAGTCTTCAGCCCGGCCACGATATCGTCTTGCTTGTCTGAAGCTTAGACGTTGGCCGAGTTCGGTGAAAATTTTGTGAGAAGGCTCTTCAAGTCACCTGGCCATTGCGGATCTTCCGGGATTTCTAACTGAATACCCTTGCATCTGTGGGGAAAAATGCTGTTTTAGAGGGGTGGATCGATCGCTTGCTGCGGCCGCCAGGCAAGCAGAACCCTGGCGCATGGCAGGGTGTGCGCGCAAGCGGACAGGCGCGGTTTGCCTGGGCGATCAGCACGAACCACGGATGTACCATCGGTTGAGCCCTTCGGCGAAGACCACCAGGCTGATCCCCAGCAGGGCGGTATCCTTGATCAGGAAGCTGCCCAGGCTGTTCAGCCAGGGGAATCCGCCCGCGGCCTCGGCCCAGACCGGTACTGCGAACATGATCGAGAGCGTGGTGACGAATGTCACGACACCGAGCAGCCCACCCACTATCGCTGCCCTGACAGACCAATGCGAGGCAACCAGCAAAGCGGCTGTGAGCAATTCCACGACACCGAGCAGGTACGAGGTTTTCGACTGGCCCAGGACGGTGTATAGCCAGCTGAGCCAGGGGGTGCCCTCGATCAGGGGTATCAAGGCCTCGACCTCCATCGGTGTGAACTTAAGAATGCCGATGAGCAGCATCGGCAAGACCACGCCCGTGAGCGCGATGATCCGGCCAGCGGCGATCAGCCGTTGGACACGCTCGGGATGGCGAGCACAGGGTACGGCGCTAAGCGGGGACGGCTGCATGCGAGATCTCCAGATGATATATGCGCCGGTAATCTTCCCAGGCTCGCAAGATCAGGGCATTGGCAATCCGGGACCAGGCAGGGAGGTAAACGCTGCAATGGCGGTGGGAAAAGGCTGTCATGGCGCTGGGTCGGTCAGTAGATCTGGACAGTGCCGCGAAGCAGGCGCTGGCGCCAGGCATCAACTTCGGCCCCCTCTCCCTTTGCCTAGAACACAGTGTGCCCGGCCACCCGCGCGGCCACCGGCACCCCGTCGCGATAGAGCACACGATTACCGCTGATGGCCGGCACCTTGCTGCCGGGCAGGAGGGTGCCGACCAGGTTCAGCGGGTCGCTGGCGCTGATCATCACCAGGCTTTCATCCACCGGGCGCCGCCGTACCTGGCGCAGCAGGCCGACCGCTTCGGGGAGGGCGAACTGCTCGCCGGCCAGCCCGCCGATAAAACGTCCTCCGCGGATTTCGCCACGCGCTTCCAGCCGGTGGTAGCACCGCAGCAGCTCGCGCCACGAGGGCAGCACTTCGCTTTCGCGTTCCAGCAACCGCCAGCAGACCACGCCGTAGCGGCGCAACAGGCTGCGGGCCACATGCTCCAGGCGCTGATCGCTGTCCTGGTTGCTGCTGCCCTTGCGCAACAGAGCCCAGCGTCCGGCGTGGACCATGCTGCTCGACAATGGCGCATGCCCTCGGCGACTCATCCTCGGACTGCGCTTGGCCGCCGGGGTGATCAGGCTGCGCAGGCCGGTGAAACTGTCGGCGCTGACCAATCCGGCGCCGACCAACTCCTGCAGGGCTGTTTCAAGCTCGCTGGGCAGTAGACGGGCTTCGCTGGTCAGTTCGTCGAAAAACAGCGCACCCTGCTCTTGCAACGCGCTGTGCACCCGTTGCGCACGCGGGCCCAAGGTTTCGCTGTCCGGCAGGCTGGCCAGGCTGCGCCACAGGCCGAGGTGTTCTCGCGGCAGCAACACCAGGGGCGTGCTGGGCAAGGTACTGCTGGAGGCGGTAGCCGCGAGCCTGCTCCAGGTCCATTGGCCACTGCGGCAGGCATCGTCGAGCCACTGCCGGCTGTAGTCCTTGATCCGGCTGGGCAACAGATCGGCCTCCCAGGCGCTGGCCGCCGAAGGAAAGCCCTGCAACTGGCCGAGTACTTCAGCGACGGCCAGGGGTCCTTGCAGACGCTCTTGGGAGGACAAGTGCTGCCAGTCGAAAAGAAACCGCATGAAATCCTGCAGACTGACGGGTTCGATTTCACGGCGCAGGCGCTTGACCGTGTAGCGGTGGATGCGCGCCAGCAGATGCCGCTCGCACCACTGCAGCGCTTCGACACCAGGGCTGAAATGCCCGCGCATCACGTATCCATCTCCCTCCAACCGCGCCAGGGCTTGCGCCACATCGCTCTGGGACAGGCCAAGAGCAACGACGACCTGGGCCAAGGTCTGCGGGCCGTGGCCGCTCAGGCGCGCGCGCAGCAGTTCGGTAAGCGCCGCGTCGGCATCCAGCGGCTGGTCGAAGCCCGGCAGAACGCCAAGTGCCGGTTGCAACTGCGCGTCCGGAAACAGCGACGGCAGCAGGTTCAGGCGTTCGCGCGCCAGCCACAGACCGTGGTCGGTGCCGGTCAGGTGGCTGGCGCGTCCAGCCTTGACCAGCTGCTTGAGCCAGTCTCCCCAACCTTCATTGGCCATGACCTCGGCATCGGTGATGACCCCCAGGGACATCAGCGCCTCATGCATCTCGTCGCTGCCTGCAGGATTCGGCCAGGTTTCGGCTTGCACGGCGGCGATGGCGTCGGCATCCAGGGCTCCGAGGTCGTCGGCGCTGCGGACCTCGGTCCAGCGGCGGTTGAGCACGGCCTGGGTGCGACGCTCTTCAAGCGGTGCATCGTCGAGAAAGGCATAAGGCCGAGCGTTGAGAATGGCAGCGGCCAACGGAGAGGGCGCGGGCAGGTCTCGACTGATCAGGCGTATGCCGCCGCTTTCGATTCGCCGCAGCAGGGCCAACCAACCTTCGCTGTCCATGGCCTCGTGCAGGCAGTCGTCCAGGGTCTGCTCAACGAGTGGATGCTCAGGGATCTGCCGCTCGCCGGCGACATTCTCGAGGCAGGCGATCTGGTCTGGAAACACCGCGGCGATCAGGTCCTCGCTTTTCATGCGCTGGATCTGCGGCGCCACCTTGCGCCCGCCGACAAAGCGCGGCAGGGCCATGGCCACGCCCGCATTCCAGCGCCAGCGCACGCCAAACAGCGGCGCTTCGAGCAGCGCCTGGATCAGGATCGCCTCCGCGGTCTTGCTCGACAGGTAGCGCCAGACCTCGTCCAGGTCGAAGCTGTGGCTGGTGGACAATGACAGCACGATGGCATCTTCGCTGGCCGCGGCCTGCAGTTCGAAGTTGAAGGTGCGGCAAAAGCGCTTGCGCAGGGCCAGGCCCCAGGCTCGGTTGATACGGCTGCCGAATGGTGCATGAATGATCAGCTGCGTGCCGCCGGATTCATCGAAGAAACGCTCCATCACCAGCGTCTGCTGCGAGGGCAGGGCGCCGAGCACTTCGCGGGTGCGGCCCAGGTAGTCGAGCAACTGGCTGGCGCTGTCGTCGCCCAGGCCGAAAGCGTCGTGCAGCCATCCGCGCAACGGGCCGAAATCTCCACCGCTGGCGGTGAGGTGCTCATCGATTTCGGCTTGCAGGCGGGCAACGGCCGCGGAGAGCTCGTCACTGCGCCCGGGCGCCTCGCCCAGCCAGAACGGGATGGTCGGTGGCAGGCCATGGGCGTCCTCGACCCGCACTCGCCCGGCCTCCACTCGCAGAATGCGGTACGAGGCGTTGCCCAGCTGGAAGATATCTCCTGCGATGCTCTCGACCGCGAAGTCTTCGTTGACGCTGCCGATGCTCAGCGCCTGGGGTTCGAGCAGCACGGCGTAGTCGGCGCTTTCAGGAATGGTCCCGCCACTGGTCAGGGCTGTCAGCTGGCTGCCACGGCGGCCCCGCAGCATGCCGCTCACCGCATCGCGGTGCACATAGGCGCTGCGCAGGCCCTGGCGGCCGTTGTAGCCTTCGGCGAGCATGCGCAGCAGGGCCTGGTAATGGGCCCAGTCGAGTTCTGCGAAGGGGTCAGCCTGTTGCAGGCAATCGAACAGCGCACGCTCGTGCCAGGGTTGGTTGCTGACCTCGGCGACGATCTGCTGGGCCAGCACGTCCAGCGGCGCCTTGGGAATATGCAGCACGTCCAGCTCGCCGCGCCGGACGCTATCAAGCAGGGCCACGCACTCGATCAGGTCATCGCGGGAAGTGGCGAACAGGCGTCCCTTGGGCACGCCGTCCACTTGGTGGCCGGAGCGCCCGACCCGCTGCAGGAAGGCGGCTATGGAGCCTGGGGACGCGATCTGGCAGACCAGGTCGACCTCGCCGATATCGATGCCCAGCTCCAGCGAAGCGGTGGCCACCAACACTTGCAATGACCCACGCTTGAGCCGCTGCTCGGCATCCAGGCGGTATTCCTTGGCCAGGCTGCCATGGTGGGCGGCTACAGCGTCCTTGCCCAGCCGGTCGCTCAGGTGGCGCGTCAGACGCTCGGCCAGGCGCCGGGTATTGACGAATACCAGGGTGGTGCGGTGTGCCCGGGCAAGCTCGGCCAGGCGGTCGTAGACCAGCGACCAGACATCGGTGGCCATGACCGCCCCCAGCGGCACGGGAGGCACCTCGATGGCCAGGTCCCGCTGGCGGGCATGGCCAACGTCGACAATGGCGCAGGGCCGACCATGCCCGGTCAGGAACTGCGCGACCCGCTCCACCGGACGCTGGGTGGCCGACAGGCCGATACGACGCAAGGGACGGCCGGCCAGCACCTGCAGGCGCTCCAGGCTCAGTGCCAGATGGCAGCCGCGCTTGTTGCCGGCCAAGGCGTGGATCTCGTCGACGATCACCGTGTGCACATGGGCCAGGCCCTGGCGGCCGGACGTCGAGCCGAGCAGTACGTAAAGCGATTCGGGGGTGGTGACCAGGATATGTGGCGCGTGACGACGCATCGCCGCGCGTTCCTTCTGCGGCGTGTCGCCGCTGCGTACGGCGGTGGTGATCCGCGGCGGTTTCAGACCGCGCGCGGTGAGTGCGTCGCTGATGCCGTCCAGCGGCGTTTGCAGGTTCAGGCGGATGTCATTGGACAGCGCCTTGAGCGGCGAGACGTAGACCACCTGAGTCTGTGCCGGCAGTTCTCCGTCCTGCTCCAGACCCTGGCGAAACAGCTCGTCGAGTACCGCCAGGAACGCGCTCAACGTCTTGCCCGAGCCTGTGGGCGCTGCGAGCAGCATCGACTGGCCGCGCTGGATCAATGGCCAGGCTTGCGCCTGCGCGCCGGTGACGCTGGCGAAGTGCTGCCGGAACCAGGCGCTGACCGCAGGGTGGAACAGCTCAAGGACCGGGTGCTGCTGGGCGGGAAGGTTCATCTGCTGTTTATGGGGCGCAGCTCCCTGAATGGCAAGGGGCGTTCGTCTGGACGTGCGGATGACGCGCCACCCAGGCGGGGGACGCAAGGCCTACCGCACCGCGCTGACGCCCTCAAGCGTGGCGAACGAGGTGTCCTTGGCGGTCAGCAGGAAGTCGCGCATGTATGGCGCGTCGAGCATGTCGGTGCGCACGGCCGCGTAGAGCGTCGCGAACAGGCCTTTTTCGCCCAGGCGCTTGCCCTTCACATAGCCACGGGAGCTGTACTCGTGCAGCGCCCAGTGCGGCATTCCGCAGACGCCACGACCGCTGGCCACCAGTTGCATCATCATCACCGTCAGCTCCGAGGTCCTGACGGCAGCGGGCTCGATATCGGCGGGTTCCAGGAAGCGGGTGAAGATGTCGAGGCGGTCGCGCTCCACCGGGTAGGTAATCAATGTCTGGTCGATCAGGTCGCGGGGCACGATGAAGGGCTTGCTGGCCAGCGGATGCTGGTTGGCCACCGCGAGCATCGCCTCATAGGTGAACAGCGGCACGTAAGTGATACCGGCCAGGTCCAGCGGATCGGAGGTGACCACAAGGTCGAGATCGCCCCGGGCGAGGGCAGGCAAGGGTGCGAAGGCGAAGCCCGAGGCCAGGTCCAGTTCGACCTCAGGCCAGGCATCGCGAAACTGGTCGATGGTCGGCATCAGCCACTGGAAGCAGCTGTGGCATTCGATGGCCATGTGCAGGCGGCCTGCCGTCCCGCCCGCCAGACGCGCGATATCCCGCTCGGCGCCGCGCAGCAGCGGCAACGCCGCATCGGCCAGTTGCAGCAGGCGCAGACCTGCGCTGGTGAAGCGGATCGGCTTGCTCTTGCGCACGAACAGTTGCATACCCACGCGCTCTTCCAGCTCCTTGAACTGGTGCGACAACGCCGATTGGGTCAGGTGCAGGCGTTCGGCGGCCTCGACGAGG
Source organism: Pseudomonas fluorescens (assembly GCF_902498185.1). Taxonomy (GTDB): domain Bacteria; phylum Pseudomonadota; class Gammaproteobacteria; order Pseudomonadales; family Pseudomonadaceae; genus Aquipseudomonas; species Aquipseudomonas fluorescens_BS. The sequence continues at coordinate 172,013 of NZ_CABVIX010000007.1, forward strand.
CTGTCGGCCTCGCGCAGGGCATGCAGGGTCTTCAGGTGACGGATTTCCAGCACAACGGGCTCCATGAACACTATTTGATACAAGCAGGCGTGGCGGTGAGTTTCTCTCATGCAGCAAGGGCTTGTCGACAATGGCAGGGCACGCCTGCCATTGCGCCGCGTCAGAGGCCGGCGAAGTGACGGCTGGCGACCGGGCGGCTTATCGCACCGCGCCACACCGGCACCGGGACGGCCTGGCCCTGTTGCCATTCAGGTCCCCGGTAACGGTCGGCGGCGAGCTTCAGGTGCGCCGCGCTGTATTGCTCGAACGGTGTCTGCGGGTCGCGGTAATGAAAATGCGCGTACCACAGTGGTGTCCGGGCGGGGTCGCTCAGGTCGAGCACGGCGTATTCCTGCAGGTGATCGCCCGCCTTGAGGCGGCGTCTGCCTTGCAGGCGCTGCAACTCGACATGCTGCTCTTCGAGCAGGTACGTCAATTGCCCCTCGTTGGGCTGCGGGCTGCGCTTGATCTGCGCCGCACGCAGGGCCTTGCCGCGCTCGCGCAGCCGCCGGGCATGCGCGAGCAACAGTGCAGGTTCTGCCGTCGCGCGGTCGAGTTCGTTCAGGCGGCGGGCGCAGCTTTCGAGGTCTTCGGCCTTGATGACCATCATGTGCTCAAGGTCTGCAGGCAGCATGCCTTGGCGTTGGTACATCGCGATGCGCGCCTGGTAGCTATCCAGGTCAGCCACCAGCCGGACCGCGGCTGCCTTGAGCTCGGCAAGTTCGTGGGGTCGTGCTGCACGATGGGCTGGCAGCGGCTGCCAGTGCTCCCCGGAGCTGACGAACCGGCCGACCTCGCCCCCGGTCTCGCCGCGCATGACCATGTAGCCAGGCTTGGTCGCGGTAGCTGGCAAGTAGTCGCCGATGTACAGCTGGCCCTCGACGGTCTGGAACAGCCGTGGAGCGCTGGGGCCGCGCGCGGGGCGCGCATCGCTCGGTGTGCGCCGGATCGTGCGCTCGGCACGGGCGATCACGGCATCGAGGTTATCGTACAGTTGTTCGAGATAGAGCTCGTCGAACAACTGTGGGGCACTTGCCTGGGTGCTCTGCAGGCGGCGCCTGTAGTCAAGGTAGGCATGGCGAACCTGCTCCTGGATCTGCCGGCGTTGCGCGCTGCTGGCCTGCACATGCTGCAGGTCGATCAGGGTGCTGCTGGCACGCAGGGCGGCTTCCTCGCTTTTGTGCAGGCGCTGGATAAGGAATACCGCGCCAGGGCTTGCGTCATCGAAGCGCTGGGCAGCATGCATCAGGTGCTGGGTATTGAAGAAATCGCGAAACCCGGCGTTGAGTGTCTGCCGGTAGCGGTCGTGGACCTTGCGCAGCACCGAGGTGCTTTCACCCCGGCCGTGCCAGGTGTCGAGCTGGTCGACGGTGTCGAAAATCTGCTCGCGCTCGGCGAGGTGCTCGATGGCTTTGCGGCGAAGCTGGCGCCACCAGGGCAGCTGCTGAGCGAGGCCTGCGGACTCGTTGATGCGGATGTGCAGAACGCCGATCTCTGCCAGGCGCCGTCGGCTTCGACGTGCCTTGAGTTCGAGCAGGTGCACCAGCCGATCACCGACCACGGTCGCGGTCCTGGCCTTCTGGCGCAGCGGCACCTGACGGTTGCGCCCGCTGCTCAGCTGCAGATAGCCGTGCCAGGTGTCATAGAGTTGCTTGCCTTGCTCGACATCGGCGACGCAGCGCTGTTCCAGTTCGGCGAGCATCGAAAGCTTGTCGCTGTCTTCTGCCAGGTCGAACCGTGTGTACAGCTCGTTGCTGCGCGCCAGTGACGCCTGCAACTGGCTTTCCTCGGCCAGCGCCTTGCTGTACAGAAGATGCTGGCGGCGATACACGCGGTCAGTCCAGAAACGCGGCAACCGCTGGCGAAGGGCTGCCGGCCAGTACGGCTCCAGTTGCTCGGCCAGTCGCCCGAGCGCTTGGCCTCCTCCTGCGCCGCCGCCATGCAAGTGGGTGCCATACAGGGCGAAATGCGTGTCCCAGCGGCCTTGGGCATCGAGCGCGACGGCACGCTTGAAGCCTTTGCGTGGCGTGCCGGCCAGGCGCCAGGTGTGAGCGGTGGCATCCCAGTTCACCTTGCAGGGGCGATCGCCAACAAGAATGAAGTCGCCCTCGGCATGCTGGTAAATGCCTGAGAAACGGCCCCGAGTCCCGGGCTGCACAGCGCTGAGTGACAAGGGGGCGGCATGCTCGTAGCCCGCGAAACGCTCCAGCCGCTGGCGGCTTGCAGACCCGCTCGGTGCCGTGCCCTTGAGCTGGCGCTGGCGTGCCAGGCGCCGTGCCGAGCGTACGTTGACGCCAACCGCCACGCCAGGCGCAAGGTCCATGGCAGCATCTATGAGTGCGAGCAGGGCCTGCTCCAGTTCTTCCAGGGCACGCTCACCTTGGCCCTGCACCAGCGCCTTGGCAGCGCCGTAGGCGGCGTCGAAGAAGTCGTAGACGCCGATGACCGAACCGACCACCGGCACAAAGCCCATGACCATTTTCAGGTAGTTGAAGACCATGCCGCTCTGGTAGGCAAAGTTCTCCAGCCAGAGATCACGATTCGAGCGTGAGGTTGCCCGGTGGGCAGCGATCACCCTGCCCATCTGCGCATCGAGCAAATGATGGGCCAGCGACAAGTGCGCAGGCCATGGGCTGCCAAGCGCGATGACGCCGTCGAAGCCATGGTCCAGAGCCTGGCGCAGGCGCGAGCGGTGCGCGTCGGGATTGCCCAGCAGCGCACGGCCAGCCAGGTAGTCCAATCCCTCGCGCTGCCTGGCTTGCCCGTAAAGGGCCAAGCGCGCCGCTTCGAGGCTGGGATATTGGGCCAGCGGCTGGGCAGGGTGTTCGGGCTGGCATAGCAGGGTGATGCCGCTGCGCTGGTCGGTGACGAAGGTGACGCCGGACAGCGGGGCAGGCCTGTCGGCGGTGTCCGTGCCGCCAGAGCTGAGTAGTGCGCCGATCAGGCGAATGTCATGGCCTGCGGTCCGGTATTGCTCGGCAGAGTTGGCGTCGATGGCGATCTCCAGGATCGCCTGGCCTTCCTCGTGCAGCTTGCCCCGCGCCTGGCCAAGGACGCCCTGCACCCGCAGCATCAGGCGCCAGGGTTCGACCAGGCATTCGCGCCGGTACTGTTCGGCATAGGGCGTGTCGTCGATGCCTCGATAACTTGCCAGAATGCAGTCCTCGTAGGCCTGGGCCAGGTCAAGCTCGGTGGCGAGTGTCTGCAGGTACGCTTTGTCCAGGCCGCTGGCCACCGCCTGGCGCACACGCGCATTGTCGATCGGACAATGCACGGTGAGAAACCTGAGCCGGTCGAGCATTGCCTCGTCGAGGTTCTCCAGCAACAGATCCTCCAGCGAGTGCATCTCGCGCTCGGCGCTGGGCACCAGGACCTCGCGAAACGGCACGCCCGGCGCACCGCTGCCGGCAATGGGGTCCTTGCGCCGAGAGGTGCTGCGCGGCAGCTCGAGGCCGATGGGCGTGCCATCGTAGCCGTCGAAATCCTGGGCCAGGCGCCGGTTGATGCGCTGCCAGCAGAACAGGCCGCGGTGCGGCAGGTCGCGCGACAGCAGGGCCTGGGCCTTGCGCATGGCCGTGGCGTAGTGTTCGAGAAGGCCGCGTAACGCCAGCCGGGTGTCCCGGGCGGTATTGGCCAACCAGTCGGGGAGAACCCCGGCCAGGCTGGCGCTGTCCTGCTCGTGCATCAGGCTATCCAGGGCAGCTTCGCGCGCGGCGTGTGCCGGCACCTGCAGGCTCAGATGGAGCGCATCTTCATGCCAGGCGGCCACGTCGCTTTCGTCCTGGTCAGCGGCAGCGGCGCCCCGGGCGTGTTCCAGGTGATAGGCCAGCACGCCACGCAGCACGTCGCCGTGCACCGGGCTCAGGCCAACCGCGAGGTCCGAGCCTGGCGGCGCGCCCAGGCACTGTTCCAGCATGCTGCGGTCGGCGCAACGCAGCAGGCCGCCATGCTCGCCTGGCCAGTACAGCAGCAGCGCGTACTGGGTGTTGAGCCGGTCCAGCGCATCGCGATGGGTGATGATCAGCGCATCCTCGATCAGCTGCCGATCGCTGTTGGCCGGCTCGCCCTCCACAACCGGGCGGTAAAGCAGCGGGTGGGCGGCTATGGTCAGCGCCTCGGGGCCAGGGAACGCATCACCCTGAGCCGTCAGTGACTCGATCCAGTCAAGCTCCTGGGTGCTGATTTGCCCTAGCAGGCGCTGGAAGCGGGCATGGGCCAGCAAGCCTGCGCGCTGGGCGCCAGTCAGGTCGGCGAGGGCGCCGGTATCTATCGGGGCGTGTTGCCAGCCACCGCGCAGCAGGCGTCCAATCGCCCTGCTGGCATCCATGCGGGCGGTCCGTACCGCGTCTCGGTGCTCGATCAAGGCGGGCAACTGCTCGGCCGAGGGCACCATCAAGTCGAGTTGCCGCTGGATTTGCTGCCTCGCCACCGTGGGTGACACATCAGCCGCCAGGCTGCCGAAGTCATGCAGGGAGGCTGTCGCGGTTGCGTCGGTGGCAGCGTCGAGGGGTGGGGGGGCGGCGAGAACGACCTGACTGCCACGGCCCGTCCCCACGGGCGCGCGCAGCAGGCTCGCCAGGAGCGAGTCAAAGCCTGCCGTTGCCGAGTCCACTGACAGGTAGCTTACCGATTGGCCGGCTTCGCCAGTGGCCAGCAGTTCGGCGTCCAGCGCCTGGCGTGTGGCGTAGGCACTGAACGCAGGCTGTCGCCCGGGCCGGTAGAGCACCTGCTGCGCCTCGCCTTCGAGAGCGAATACCAGAGCGCCCGGCAACGCATGCCCGGCTGTCAGGGGCGTTTCGATGCTCAGCTGGCGATTGCCCAGCCGCAGCCATTCAGGGTTTTCCAGCACACCCGTGGCCGCGCGTAACCCATCGGCATCGACCGCCCCGCTCAGCCGAGTGTAGTCGTGGCTGGTACGCAGGTGCCCAAGGTAGTGTTCCAGGGCGTGCTCGCGGCGGCTGACCGGGGTGCCTCCGGCCCGGCCCTGCCAGTAGGTCGTCCACGGCTCGCCAGTGCCGGCAGGGGCGTTGCGCAGCAGGTCACCGAAGACATCGCAGTGCGCGGTGCATTGGGCGATGGTGTGCTCCAGGGCCGTGCCGGTGACAGGCCCGGCAAGGGTGAAGTCGAGCTGGTTTGGCAGGTTGTCAACGGGTTGATCGGGCTGATCGTTCATGCGCGTCTCCAATGGGTCGATGCCAGAAATGGCAGGTCCATTGGGCTCGGTGGCAGACTGCGTGCAGTGGTAGATAGTTACCGGTCGACCGTTGGGCCGCGTTCATGAAATTGTCACGCAACTGTGGCAGCGCGCTCGCAGGCTTTTCATCACACTCGCGCATTACTGGGTATCTGCGTTCTGGTGTTTCCTTCATGCGGGCTTTTCTGATTGCTTTCTGTTTCCTGACAAGTGCTTCGGGGGCGTTCGCCGCCCTGCGCTGCGACAGCTCGGCGCCTGTCCAGCGGATCGAGCTTGGGCCGCTGAGCCTGGTCTACCAGAGCGTTGGCGACCCGGCGGATCCGGCCCTGTTGCTGGTCATGGGACTGGGTGGCCAGTTGATTCACTGGCCCGATGACGTGGTCGAAGCCTTGTGCCAGCAAGGCTTTCGGGTGATCCGCTATGACAACCGTGATGCCGGGCTTTCTCGCTGGAACCAGGCGCCACCCACGCCGAGCCTGACCTGGGAACTGCTGCGCTACAAGCTCGGCCTGGCAGTGGCAGCGCCGTATACCCTGACCGATATGGCCGGCGATGCGTTGCGCCTGATGGACGCGCTCAAGGTCCGGCGCTTTCATGTGCTGGGCGTGAGCATGGGCGGGATGATCGCCCAGCATCTGGCGGCGATGGCTCCCCAGCGAGTGCGCAGCCTGACCCTGCTCATGTCCAGCTCTGGCGCGGCGGGCTTGCCGGCGCCAACGCCTGCGCTGGTGCAGTTGCTGGCTCGGCGCAGCGCGCCGAACCGCGAGGTTGCCATCGAGCAGCAAGCTGACATGCTTGCCGCGTTGGGCAGCCCAGGGTTGCCAGATGACCGCGCCGCCTTGCTGCAGGAGGCCGCGGCGGCCTATGACCGGGCGTTCAGTCCGGAGGGGGCCAAGCGCCAGATCATGGCGATTCTCGCCGAGCCGAGCCGGGTCGAGCTGCTCGACAGGCTGCGCCTGCCGACGCTGGTGGTGCACGGCACGGCCGATCCGTTGCTGCCGGTGATGCATGGCGTGCACCTGGCGGCGCACTTGCGAGGCAGCCAGCTGCGGTTGATTCCTGGGTTGGCGCACCGGTTCCAGGAGCCCTTCAAGGGGCCGCTGCTGGGGGCGGTGCTGCCGTACCTGAGGGAACACCGTGAGGCGGCGCAGGTAGCGGGGTTGGCGGCAACCCAGCGGCACGGATCCTTGTAGACGGCCGCTTCGGGTCGCCAGTCAGGCGTCTCGACGCCGTCCTCAGTGCAGCCGCACCCACACCGTGACCAGCACCGTCGCGGCCACCAGCCAGGCGACCGTGGCCAGTGCCAGCGAAACCTCCAGGCGCATGCGGTCGACGAGGATGTACAACGCCGCCAGGTATACGAAATACGGAATGATCGACCACATCCCGAAGACAATGGTGGCCTTGAGGTCTGCTACCGAGCGGCCCTTGCCGACGATGTAGTGAGCGATCAGGGCAAAGGTGGGAAACAGCGGCACCAGCCCCGCGAGGTAGTAGTTGCGGGTCTTGGCCAGCAGGGCGAGCAGCACCACCACGGCACCGCCCACGGCGGCCTTGAGTATCAGATCCACGATGTCATTTCCTTATGATCAGCCAAGGCCGTATTTTTTCACTTTGTCGAACAGGGTGGTCTTTGCCATGCCTAGCTCCTGGCTGGCCTGGCTCAGGTTGCCGCCGGTACGTTGCAGGGCGTCGCTGAGCAGGTTGCGCTCGAACGCCTCGACCGCTTCAGCGAACCCCAGGCCCTGGCTGGTGCTGGCACCGGACTTCTTGAACGCGGGCAGGCCCAGGGCGTGGCGCTCGGCGACATTGCGCAACTCGCGCACATTGCCGGGCCAATCGTGGGCCATCAGCCGCGACAGGGTCTGGCTGTCGAGCTCGGGAGCTTCGCGGTCGAAGCGCAACGCCGATTGCTGCAGAAAATGCTCGAAGAGCTGCAATATGTCCTCGCGGCGCTCCCTGAGCGGCGGCAGTTCGAGCGTGACCACATTGAGGCGATAATACAGATCGCTGCGGAACTGCCCGCTCTGGCCGAGAGCGTCGAGGTCGGACTTGGTCGCGGCGATCACGCGGCAATCCACGGCGATGCTCTGGTTCGAGCCGAGGCGCTCCAGGGTGCGCTCCTGCAACACCCGCAGCAGTTTGATCTGCAGGTTGAGTGGCATGCTCTCGACCTCGTCGAGAAAAAGCGTACCGCCATTGGCGTGCTCGATCTTGCCGATGCGCCGCTTCCCAGCACCTGTGAAGGCATTGGCTTCGTGGCCGAAAATCTCGCTTTCGAACAGGTTCTCGGGCAGGCCACCACAGTTGAGCGCGACGAAGGGCTGGGCGTGGCGACGGCTGAAATCATGCAGGCAGCGGGCGACGAGTTCCTTGCCGGTGCCGGTTTCACCCTCGATCAGCACGTTGGCCGAGGTGTCCGCGACGTTGGCGATCAATTCGCGCAGGTTCTGCATCGCCGGCGAGCGGCCAATGATCCGACCTTCAAGGCTGCTCTGGCCCGCCAGCTGGCGTCGCAAGGCAAGCACCTCGCGGGACAAGCCGCGCTGCTCAAGGGCGCGGCGCACTACCTCCACCAGACGCTCGGGAGAAAAGGGTTTTTCCATGAAGTCGTAGGCGCCGCTGCGCATGGCACCTACTGCCATGTCGATGTCGCCGTGCCCGGTGATCAGCACCACCGGCAGGCTGCGGTCGCGTGTCTTGAGGCGATTGAGCAGCTCGAGGCCGTCGATGCCCGGCAGCCGGATATCGCTGACGATGATCCCGGCAAAGTCCTCCCCGATCCGCTCCAGGGCTTGTTCGGCGCTGCCGACGCCTTCGCAAGCGATGTCTTCCAGCGCCAGCGCCTGCTGGCAACCGAGCAGCACATGCGGGTCGTCTTCCACGATCAGGACGGTGAGGGGCGCTTGGTTCATGAATCCTCTCTGCTCATATTCGCTCGGACGCGTCCGCGGGGCGCGCAACCAGGGGCAGGGCGAGAACGAAGGCGGTACCGCCATTGGCGGGGTGCTCGACGCTCAGGGTGCCCTTTGCAGCGGCGGCCAGGCTTGCTGACAGGGTCAGGCCCAGGCCCAGGCCGTGATCGCCCGGTTTGGTGGTGAAAAAAGGTTCGAACAGGTGCTTGCGGGCCTCGGCATCGATACCATGGCCGTTGTCGCGTACCCGCAGGCGGTACTTGTCGCCCTGAGGCTCGCCTTCGAGCCACAGTTCGGGCTGCGGCTGGGCCGCCATGGCGTCCAGGGCATTGCCGATCAGGTTGACCAGGATCTGCTCGAGACGGGTCTGATCGATTGCCAGCGGCTGGTCTTCGAAGTGGCTGTGCAGCTGCAGGCCGCAGCCGGCTACGCGGCTGGCCAGCACTTGCAGACTGGCATCCACCGCCTTGGCCAGCGACGCCTGACCGTGGTCGTCGCCACGCCGGGCAAAGGAACGCAGGCTGGCGGTGATCCGTCCCATACGGTCGATCAGCTCGTTCATGGTGCGCAGGTTGGTGCTGGCAGTTTCAAGGGCGCCGCGCTCAAGAAAACGCACGGTATTGCCCGACAGAGTACGCAGCGCCGCCAGCGGCTGGTTGAGCTCGTGGGCAATGCTGGTGGACATCTGCCCGATGGCGGCCAGTTTGCCGGCCTGCACCAGCTCGTCCTGGGCATGGCGCAAGGTCTGCTCGGCATGTCGGCGTTCGCGGATCTGGCCCTTGAGACGGTCGTTGCTGGCGCGCAGGTCGGCGGTACGGTCGGCGATCTTGCGCTCCAGCTGACTGTTGGCTTCCTGCAGCGCTTCCCGGGCTGCCAGACGCGTGGCGAGCACCTTGCGCCGCTCGTTCCAGGCGATCAGCACGATGGCTAGCAGGGCAAAGGCCACCCCCACCAGCACGCCCTGCACCATGGATTCGCGGCGCAGGTCTTGCAGCGGCGTGAGCAAGGTGAAATGCCAGGGGGTATCGGCCAGGCGGCGAGTCTGCGCGAGATAGGCAACCTTGTGGTGCTTGCCCTTGTCGGTCTCGCTATTGGCCGGGAAGGTGAGCTTCTCGACGCCGTCCGCCAGGATTTCGCGGGCCAGGGGCTGCAGTTCGTTGAGCGGCCACCAGTAGTACTGCAGGCTGCGCGCCAGGCGCTCCTTGACTTGAGGGGTCAGCGCACGGACCGACTTGAGGCGCCGGGCCGGGTCGCTGGACAGGATGATGATGCCGTTCTCATCGCTGACAAAAGCTTCGAGGCGGGCTCGTTGCCAACGCTCTTCCAGCGTGTCGAGGCGCACTTTGATGACCGCCACCCCGATGATCTTGCCGTGCTCTTCAAGGCCGTGGGCGAGGAAATAGCCGGCCTCGCCAGTGGTGCTGCCGATGCCATAGAAGCGTCCCGGCTGACCGCGCACGGCATCCTGGAAATAGGCACGGAACGACAGGTCTTCGCCCAGGAACGAATCGGCATCGCGCCAGTTGCTGGTGGCCTGTACACGGCCGCTGGTGTCGAGCACGAAGATGGCCCGGCTGCGGCTGCGTCGATTGAGGCCCTCGAGGTATTCGTTGACCGCCTGGCGGTGGGTGTCGTCGCTGCGGGTGAGGAGACTGGACACGCTGTCTTCGAGTTCGAGCAGGCTCGGCAGGTAGGTGTACTTGCTGATTTCGCTCTCGACAGTGCGCGCATGCAGCTCGAGCTGGCGCTCGCCGGTATCGCTCAAGGTGCGGATGCCGTTGTTCTCGCTGATCATGAAACCGACCACACCCAGGCCGACCATCAGCAGGATGATCAAGGGCGGCAGCAGCAGTTGGCGGATCAGACGGGGTTTCACGGCAAGGGCAGGCTGAGCTGGGCGAAAGAGTGCGGGGTCGCATTTCATCACAGTGGCCTTGTCGCGACCAGCGCCCGCTGCCCGGTCTTCACCGGACAGCGGGCGCGTGTCATGTCTTAGTGTTGCAGAATCTTGCTGAGGAAGTGCTGGGTACGGGGATCGCGGGCGTTCTGGTCACCAAAGAATTGCTCCTTGGTACAGTCCTCGATGATGTTGCCCTTGTCCATGAAGATGACCCGGTTGGCCACTTTGCGCGCGAAACCCATCTCGTGGGTCACGCACATCATGGTCATGCCCTCGTGCGCCAGTTCCACCATGACATCGAGTACCTCGCTGACCATCTCGGGATCGAGCGCCGAGGTCGGCTCGTCGAACAGCATGACAATCGGGTCCATGGACAGCGCACGGGCAATCGCTACCCGTTGTTGCTGGCCGCCCGACAGTTGGCCAGGGTGTTTTTTCGCCTGGCTGCTCAAGCCGACGCGTTCCAGCAGAGCCAGGCCCTTCTTCGTCGCTTCGGCCTCGCTGCGGCCCAGCACCTTGCGCTGGGCAATGGTCAGGTTCTCGGTGATGGTCAGGTGCGGGAACAGCTCGAAGTGCTGGAACACCATGCCGACGCGCGAGCGCAACTTGGGTAGATTGGTCTTCGGGTCGGCAATCGAGGTGCCATCGACCACGATGTCGCCTTTCTGGAACGGCTCCAGGGCGTTGACGCACTTGATCAGCGTCGACTTGCCTGACCCGGACGGACCGCAGACCACCACCACCTCGCCCTTCTTCACCTCGGTATTGCAGTCGGTCAGTACCTGAAAGTCGCCGTACCACTTGTTCACGTTCTTGATGGAAATCATACGGTGATCCTTTTCTGCAGACGCTTGACCAGCCACGAAGCGGAGAAGCTGATGAGGAAATACATGACCCCGGCGAACACCAGGAACTCGTTCGAGCGCCCGATGATGTCGCCACTGGCGCGTGCCGAGTTGAGGAAGTCGACCAGGCCCACGGTGTAGACCAGCGAGGTGTCCTGGAACAGGATGATGCTCTGCTGCAGCAACAGCGGGGTCATCTTGCGAAAGGCCTGGGGCAGGATGATCAGGCGCATGGTCTGGCCGTAGGTCATGCCCAGGGCCTGGGCGGCGCCCATCTGGCCCTTGGAGATCGCTTGCACGCCTGCACGGACGATTTCGCAGAAGTACGCCGCCTCGAACATCATGAAGGCGACCACGCACGAGGTGAACGCGCCTACCGGCGTGTCTTCACCGGTGATCCAGCGCAGCACGAACGGCACCGCCAGGTAGAACCAGGTGATGACCAGCAGCAACGGGATCGAGCGGAAGTAGTTGACGTAGGCGCCCGCGATCCTCGACATCAGCTTGCTCGACGAGAGGCGCATCAGGGCCAGGATCGTGCCCAGCACGATACCGCCCACGATGCCCATCACCATCAGCTGCAGGGTCATGACCATGCCGTTCCACAGTGCGGGCAGGGCAGGGATGATGCCAGTGAAGTCCATGTCCATCATTTACCTCCCACGGAGATCAGGCCGGGAACCGCGACCTTCTTCTCGACCATGCGCATCAACAGCATCAGGCTCATGTTGAGGGTGAAGTAGATCAGCGTGGCCAAGGTAAAGGCCTCGAACAGGTTGGCGGAAAACTCGGCGGTCTGCTTGGTCTGGGCCAACAGCTCCATCAGGCCGATCAGCGAGGCGACCGATGAGTTCTTGAAGACGTTGAGAAATTCGGAGGTCAGCGGTGGAATGATGATCCGGTAGGCTTGCGGCAGCAGCACGTTGGTGTAGATCTGCGGCAGGCTGAAGCCCATGGCGCGTGCGGCGGACTCCTGGCCGCGGGGCAGCGCCTGGATGCCGGTGCGCACCTGTTCGCAGACACGGGCCGCGGTGAACAGGCCCAGGCAGACGACCACGCTGATCAGCGCCGAGGTGGTCGGGTTGAGGTCTTGCTTGAACCATTCCTGCAGCCCCTCGGGCAGCAGGTCCGGCACCAGGAAGTACCAGATGAACAGCTGCACCAGCAGTGGCACGTTGCGGAACAGCTCCACATAGGCGGTGGCAATACCCGACACCAGGCGGTTGGGCACGGTCCGCATGACGCCCAGCACCGAGCCCAGCAGCAGGGCAATGATCCAGGCGCAGATGGCAATGGCGATGGTCCAGCCCAGGCCGGTGATATACCAGTCCAGGTAGGTTTCGTCGCCGACGCCGGTGGACTTGAAGAACACGCCCCAGTCCCAGTTGTAATTCATCGGGATTTCCCCCCAGTTGTTCCACGGGCACCTTCGAGCATCCAAGGGCGGTAGCCGCCCTCGGATGAAAGGTTAGACACTAACGAGGCTGCGGGTCAGGACTTCTTGTCGTCTGCCGCTTTGTCGGTGGGGTTGGCAATCAGTTCCTTGAGCTCGTTGCTCATCGGGAAGTTGAGGTTCAGGCCTTTGGGGGGGACGGGCTGGGTGAACCACTTGTCGTAGATCTTGTTGATCTCGCCCGACTTGTACAACGCGACGATGGCGTCATCAACTGCCTTCTTGAACGGCGCATCACCCTTGCGCACCATGCAGCCATAGATCTCGTATGACTGTGGCGTACCGGTCACGGCCCAGTCGCCCGGTTTCTTGGCCTTGGCCATTTCGCCGGCAAGCAGCGCATCATCCATCATGAAGGCCACGGCGCGACCCGATTCGAGCATCTGGAAGGACTCGCCATGGTCCTTGGCCGAGATGACGTTCATCTTCATCTGCTTGTCGGCGTTCATGGCTTTGAGCAGGCGCTCGGAGGTGGTGCCGGCGGTGGTCACCACGTTCTTGCCGGCCAGGTCCGGGAAGTCCTTGTACTTGGAATCCTTCTTGGCCAGCAGGCGTGTGCCTACCTCGAAGATACCGACCGAGAAGTCGACCTGCTGCTGGCGCTCGACGTTGTTGGTGGTGGAGCCGCACTCGACGTCGACGGTACCGTTCTGCACCAGCGGAATACGGGTCTGCGAGGTGACCAGGTTGTAGCGGACCTTGAGCTCAGGGGCGTCGAGCTGCTTCTTCAGGTGCTCGACAACGGCGACCTGAATGTCATGGGAATAGCCCACGGGCTTACCCGAAGCATCGGCGATGTAGGAAAACGGAATGGAAGAGTCTCGGTGCCCCAGGGTGATGGTGCCCGAATCCTTGACCTTCTTGAGGGTGCCGGTCAGCTCTTCGGCCATGACTGGCGAACTGATGACGGCAGCCGCGATGGCGGCGCCCAACAGGTGACGAACGATACGCATCAAATTTTCCTCGACGTTTGTTTTTTTTATGGAGCCGTTGGCGGACTCTTTCGTTCAACGAACACAGCCTGAAGCGGTGATGTATTCGGGTAAACAGTGTAGAGCATGAGTCGTGCCAAGCCCTGGCATCGATCATAACGCCGTGCAAAGGCTGGGGATCAAGGTTTCATGAAGGTTTTGTGAGGCGAGGATTTGTCCGGGATTCCGAACGGATGGCCAGTGGCCATCCGGGAATCCGAATGGATTCCCGGACTGATCATGTACAGGGATGACTTCGGTCCGTGGCTCAGGCAGCCTTTTGACGCTTCAGCTGCTGCAGATAATCGCGCAGTGCCTGTTTCTCGGCATCAGTGGTGAACAACCCAAGCTTGCTGCGGCGCCAGAGGATGTCGTCGGCTCCCACTGCCCATTCCTGCTCGCGCAGGTAATCCACTTCGCGGGTGAATAGCCCGCCGCCAATGGCCTGACCGAGGTCGTCGGGACCCTGAACGCCTTCGAGCAGGTTCCATACGCGACTGCCGTAGGTCTGCGCCCAGCGGCGGGCGATGTCGACCGGCAACCAGCCGCAGCGGGCCAGAATGGCGTCGACCAGTGCGGGTACGCTGGACATCTGCTCGCCCCCAGGCAACGGCGCGCTGGCCGTCCAGCTGCCACGCATCTGGGCGAAGAACGGCTTGAGCTCGGCCATCGCCGACTCGGCCAGCTTGCGGTAGGTGGTCAGCTTGCCGCCGAAAACCGACAGCAGCGGTGCTTGGCCTTGGCTGGCGGACAACGCGAGGGTGTAGTCGCGGGTTACCGCCGAAGGGTTGTCCGATTCGTCGTTGCACAGCGGCCGCACGCCAGAATAGGTGTGCACGATGTCGGCGCGGCTGAGCTGATGATTGAAGTGCTCGTTGACCACCTTGAGAATGTAGTCGGTCTCCACATCGGTGATCGCTACCTTGGCCGGGTCACCGGTGTACTCGCGGTCCGTAGTCCCGATAAGGGTAAAACGATCGAGGTAGGGAATCGCGAACACGATGCGTTGGTCTTCGTTCTGCAGGATGTAGGCATGCTCGCCCTCGTACAGACGCGGCACGATCAGGTGGCTGCCCTGGATCAGGCGGATACCGTATGGCGCATCGAGCTGCAGGTCATCCTTGATGAAGCTGGCGACCCATGGGCCCGCCGCATTGACCAGGGCACGTGCCCGAATGCTTTGACGGCCGCCGTCGGGATGCTCCAGCTCCACCTGCCACAGACCATCGACGCGCTTGGCGCTCAGGCAGCGTGTACGGGTTCGAACATGCGCGCCGTGCTCTCGGGCAGCCATGGCGTTTACCACCACGAGACGGGCGTCATCCACGGCGCAGTCGGCATACTCGAAGCCATGGGTGATGGCCGGCTTGAGCGGGTTGCCAGGGCCGAAACGCAGGCCGCGCGAGGCACCCAGCTGCTTGCGCTTGCCCAGGTGATCATAGAGAAACAGGCCGGCGCGGATCATCCAGCCCGGACGCAGGTGCGGGCGGTGGGGCAGCACGAAGCGCATCGGCTTGACGATGTGCGGGGCCTTGGCCAGCAATACTTCTCGCTCGGCCAGCGCTTCACGCACCAGGCGGAATTCATAGTGCTCCAGGTAGCGCAGGCCGCCGTGGATCAGCTTGCTGCTGGCCGAGGAGGTGTGGCTGGCCAGGTCATCCTTTTCGCAAAGGAATACCGACAGGCCGCGCCCGGCTGCGTCAGCGGCAATGCCAACGCCATTGATGCCCCCGCCAATCACGGCAAGGTCATAGCAGTCGGCAAGGGGCGGCTGGGACGAAGTAGGCTGGGACACGGCAAGGCCTCCTGAGGCATTTCACATCGAATATGAACATCAATGTTCGTTTCCGAAAATACTAGCGCAATGCACAGGCAGTAGCCAGTCCGATCCCATAGAAAATACTGATCGGATGACAAGGTATCGAACATTACCGAACATCAAGCGACGCCACTGCAACCAATGGCGTGCCAAGGACCAGTCAGACCACCTCGAGGCGGATCTTGTTCTGGCTGAGCAGCTCGGCCAGGGCAGGAGAAGGCGCCTGGTCGGTCACCAGGCAGTCGACCAGGCTGATCGAACCCAGGCGTACCATGGCATTGCGCCCAAACTTGCTGGAGTCGGCGGCCAGAATCACCTGGCGGGCGTTGGCGATGATTGCCTGGGACACGCGTACTTCCTGGTAGTCGAAGTCCAGCAAGCTACCGTCTTCGTCGATACCGCTGATGCCCACCAAGGCAAAATCCACCTTGAATTGATGGATGAAGTCCACGCTGGCCTGGCCGACCACGCCGCCATCACGGCGGACGGTCCCGCCTGCCAGTTGGACCTCGAAATCGTCCTTGGCGCTGAGAATCGACGCCACGTGCAAATTGTTGGTGATCACCTTGAGATGGTTGTGGTTGAGCAGGGCGCGGGCGATGGACTCGGTGGTGGTACCGATGTTGATGAACAGCGAGGCGTGGTCGGGAATCTGCTTGGCCACGGCGTCGGCGATGCGCTGCTTCTCATCGCGCATCTGGTCGGCGCGCATCGCGTAGGCGGTGTTTTCGATACTCGAGTCATAGGCGGCGCCACCGTGGTAACGGCGCAGCAGGTTGACCTCGGCAAGCAGGTTGATATCACGGCGGATGGTTTGCGGGGTGACGACGAACAACTGCGCCATTTCCTCGATACTGACGTAGCCGCGGTCGCGTACCAGTTCGAGGATTTGTTGTTGGCGTGGGGGCAGATTCAT
The DNA here is from genome assembly GCF_902498185.1 of Pseudomonas fluorescens. GTDB lineage: Bacteria > Pseudomonadota > Gammaproteobacteria > Pseudomonadales > Pseudomonadaceae > Aquipseudomonas > Aquipseudomonas fluorescens_BS. The sequence continues at coordinate 188,065 of NZ_CABVIX010000007.1, forward strand.
GGGCGGTCCTTCGGGCTGCCGGACAAATGCTGCAATGATGCCGCAGGACGGGTCTGGCGACCAGCCGCTACGGCCTCATGTACGCGCAGATCACTCCTCGTGCGGTTCCCAGTCGCGGGTGCGGTCGACGGCCTTCAGCCAACCGGCGTACAGCTTTTCCTTGCGGGCCTCGTCCAGCTGCGGGCTGAATTCACGCTCGATGACCGCCTTCCCGCGCAGTTCGTCCAGGCTACCCCAGAAACCGCAGGCCAGGCCCGCGAGGTAGGCGGCGCCCAGCGCCGTGGTTTCGCGCATCTGCGGACGTTCGACGCAGGTGCCGAGGATGTCGGCCTGGAACTGCATGAGGAAATTGTTGGCAACCGCACCGCCGTCCACCCGCAGCTCGCTCAGGCGTTGGCCGCAGTCCTGCTGCATGGCGTCGAGCACGTCGCGGGTCTGGTAGGCGATCGACTCAAGCGCAGCGCGGATGATGTGGTCGACTTTCACCCCACGGGTCAGGCCGAACAGCGCGCCGCGGGCATACGGGTCCCAATACGGGGCGCCCAGGCCGGTGAAGGCTGGCACCAGATAGACACCGTTGCTATCCTTGACCTTGCTCGCGAAGTATTCGGTGTCGTGGGCATCGTTGACGATCTTCAGCTCGTCACGCAGCCACTGTACGGTGGACCCACCGTTGAATACCGCACCTTCCAGGGCATAGGCGACTTCACCGCGCGGGCCGCAGGCGATGGTGGTGAGCAGGCCGTGGGAAGAATTGACCGCCTGCGTGCCGGTGTTCATCAGCAGGAAGCAACCCGTGCCGTAGGTGTTCTTGGCCTGGCCAGGCTCGACGCACATCTGGCCGAACAGTGCGGCCTGCTGATCGCCGGCAATGCCAGCGATGGCGATGCCGCTCTTGGTGTGGCCGTAGACTTCGGACGACGGGCGCACCGGCGGCAGCATCTGGCGCGGGATGTCCAGTATCTGGAGCATCTTCTCGTCCCACTCCAGGGTGTGGATGTTGAAGAGCAGGGTGCGCGAGGCGTTGGTGTAGTCAGTGACGTGCACCTTGCCGCCGGTGAATTTCCAGATCAGCCAGGTATCGACGGTGCCGAACAGCAGCTCGCCACGCTCGGCACGCTCACGCACACCTTCGACGTTGTCCAGGATCCACTTGAGCTTGGTGCCGGAGAAATACGGGTCGGTGACCAGGCCGGTGGTCTCGCGGATGTACTCCTGATGGCCGTCGCGCTTGAGCTGTTCGCAGATCTCGGTACTGCGGCGGCACTGCCAGACAATAGCGTTGTAGACCGGGCGACCGGTCTCCTTGTCCCACACCACGGTAGTCTCGCGCTGGTTGGTGATGCCGATGGCAGCCACCTGAGCGTGACTCAGGCCGGCCTGGGCCAGGGCTTCGACCATGGTTGCGCTCTGCGTGGCGAAGATTTCCATGGGGTCGTGCTCGACCCAGCCCGCTTGTGGGTAGTGCTGGGCGAACTCGCGCTGGGAGGTGCCGACCACATTGGCGTCACGATCGAAAATGATGGCCCGCGAACTGGTCGTGCCCTGGTCCAGGGCAATGATGTAGTGCTTGTTCTGGGTGTCTGTCATGTCGTTGGCCTTGCACAAGATAGGGAGTAGATCAGGGCGTGGGCGAGCCTTGGGCTCAGCGCCGGCATCAGGAAACCTGGGTCTTGCCCTGAGGATTATCGTCGGTCTGGATGTTCGCCGCTTCGGCATCGGGCAGGTTGCGGCCGATCACCAGGCGGTACAGGGCCGCGCCCAGGCACGCCCCGGTGATCGGCGCGAACACCGGAATCAGGAAATAGGGGGTGTCACGGCCACCGGTCAGCGCCATTTCGCCCCAGCCGGCTATGAAGGTCATCAGCTTGGGTCCAAGGTCACGTGCCGGATTCATCGCAAAGCCGGTGAGCGGGCCCATGGCGCTGCCGATCACGGCAATCAGCAGGCCGATCAGCAGAGGGGCCATGGCACCGCGCGGCAGACCGTTGTTGTCGTCTGTCAGGGCCATGATTACCGCCATCAGGATCGCGGTGATCACCATCTCGACCAGGAACGCCTGGCCGGTGGAAAGCGCCGGGTGAGGGTAGGTCGAGAACACCGAGGCGAGCTCGAGGCTCTCCTGACTCCCACGAACCATGGCGTGTGCTTGTTCGTAATCGAAGAATAGGCTGCTGTAGAGGGTATAGACCAACGCCGCCCCACAGAACGCGCCGGCCATCTGCGCAACGATGTAGAAGGGCAGCTTGTGTTTTTCAAAGCCGCCGAACAGGCACAGCGCGATGCTCACGGCCGGGCTCAGGTGCGCGCCTGACACGCCAGCGGTCAAGTAGATGGCCATGCTGACGCCGATGCCCCAGATGATGCTGATTTCCCACAGACTGAAGCTGGCACCGGCGACCTTGAGCGCGGCGACGCAGCCCGTGCCGAAAAAGATGAGCAGGGCGGTGCCGAAGAATTCGGCGATGCATTGGCTGGAGAGCGTGGGTTGTCGTAGAGCAGTCGTCATGTATGACCTCGTTTCTTGTTGTTGTAAGGCGCGGGGTGCGCTCGACAGCAAGACCCGGCATCGATCCCCATTGAGGCCGGGTGGGTAAAAAGAAATGCACCTTATCGGGGCGTCATTTATTCAGAAACGAAAAAATATAGACAAGAAACGCTTATGTCAAAGGTCGAAAGTGAACCATGGGACATATTCTGACTGTTGGCTGGCAAAGTGACTCCATTTGCGACGTGACGCGGCGGTGACCTGCTGGCCGGGTCGGAACTTTTACCCTAAAGTACCCGCAAACCCTGGCCCGCCGTCCCATGGATCCTTACATGACACCTGCCCTTGATCTGTTGAAGAAGGTTCACGCCGAACATCGCATCCTCAGTTACGAACACGATCCGAAAGTTGCGTCCTACGGACTGGAAGCGGCTGAGAAGCTCGGGCTAGACCCACTGCGCGTTTACAAGACGCTGCTGGCGAGCAGTGATAAAGGAGAGCTTCTGGTGGCGGTGGTTCCTGTAGGCGGGACCCTTGACCTGAAAGCCCTCGCTCACGCTGCAGGGGTAAAGAAGTGCGAGATGGCCGATCCCGCGGTGGCACAGCGAGCAACGGGATATCTGGTGGGAGGTATCAGCCCGCTGGGACAGAAAAAGCGCTTGCGCACCTTTATCGATCAGTCCGCTCAAGCGTTCGAGACGATTCACGTCAGTGCCGGGAGGCGCGGGCTGGAGGTCGAGCTGGCCGCTGACGTACTTGCCGCGTATACCCTTGGCCAGTTTGCCGCGATCGGCAGGGCGTGAATGCTCTACGGGAGCTGCATCGCGTCATTCGCAGGCTTGCCCCGCAACAGGCGCGATGCGCTCCGGGCGTTCAGGTCGCCGAGCTGTACCGGCGCACACCCACTTCCTGAGAAGGCAACTGCGCCGCCACGCTACCCGCTACGGCGAACAGCACCAGATGATCCGCCGCCACTTCGATCCCCACGTCATGTCCGATCAGATGATCGACATGGCTGGGGAAGATCGCTTCAAGCTGGCTGCCGGTCGGCAGTTGCAGGCGGTACAGGGTCGAGGCCCCCAGGAAACTCTTGCCTACGATCCGCGCCTGCAAAGCACTGCCCGGCGCATGCACGATATCGTCCGGGCGCAACAGCACATCCACCGCGCTGCCTACTGCCATGGTGTAGGCGCGATTGCCGCGCAGCTCGCCCAGCTCGGTACTGACAGCTTCGGGACTGAGCAGCTGGCCGCGGATGAAATACCCCTGACCCACAAAGCTTGCGACAAAAGGCGTCAGCGGCTCGTGATAGAGGTTGTAGGGTGTATCCCACTGCTCCAGCCGGCCTTCCTTGAACACGCCGACATGGTCGCTGACCGCGAAGGCTTCTTCCTGGTCGTGGGTGACCAGGATGGCGCTGGTGCCGCGGCTCTTCAGAATGTCGCGCACCTCATGGCTGAGGCGCCGGCGCAGCTCGACGTCGAGATTGGAAAACGGCTCGTCGAGCAGCAGCAGTTGTGGCTCCGGCGCCAGTGCACGGGCCAGGGCGACGCGCTGCTGCTGGCCACCGGACAGCTCGTGCGGATAACGGCCGCCCAGGCCACCGAGCTTGACCAGCTCGAGCATGTCCTGGATGACGTCGCGCTGCTGCGGATGCTTGGCGATGCCAAAGGCAATGTTCTGCGCCACTGTAAGGTGGGGGAACAGCGCATAGTCCTGGAACACCATGCCGATCCGGCGTTTCTCCGGGGCGAGGGTGAAGCCTGCGCGCGAGATTACTTCGCCCGCCAGGGTGATATCACCTTCGTGCACAGGCTCGAAGCCAGCGATGGCACGCAGGGTGGTGGTCTTGCCGCAACCAGATGAACCCAGCAGGCAACCAATGTCGCCTGCATTCAGGTGCAGGTTGAGGTTCTGGACGATGCGCTGGTCGCCATAGCCGCAGGCGAGGTTGCGCAGGTTGAGCAGTAGGGGTTGACTCATGCGTGGTGGTAAGCCGGTTCTACAAGAAATTCGAGAAGGGCCTTCTGTGCATGCAGGCGGTTTTCTGCCTGGTCCCAGGCGACCGCACGAGGGTCGTCAAGCAGGTCCAGACTGATTTCCTCACCACGGTGGGCGGGCAGGCAATGCATGAACAGGGCGTCGGTTGCCGCCAGGTCGAGCAGTTCACGGGTGACCTGGAAAGGCGCGAAATGCGCCAGGCGCCGAGCAGTTTCCTCCTCCTGACCCATGGAAGTCCAGACATCGGTGCTGACCAGGTGCGCATCCCGTACCGCATCCTTGGGGTCACGCACGATCCGCACGCGTTCGCCAGCGGCTTCGACGAAGCGCGGATCGGGCTCGTAGCCCTCGGGGCAGGCCACGCGCAGTTGGAAGTCGAACTGCATGGCCGCTTCTATATAGCTGTTGCACATGTTGTTGCCGTCACCGATCCACGCCACGGTCTTGCCTTGAATCGAGCCACGGTGTTCGTGGAAAGTCTGCATGTCGGCGAGCAACTGGCAGGGGTGTAGATCATCGGAAAGGCCGTTGATCACCGGCACCCGCGAATTGGCGGCGAACTCGGTGAGCGTGCTATGGGCGAAGGTGCGGATCATCACGGCGTCGAGCATGCGCGACATGACAATGGCGCAATCGCCAATCGGCTCGCCGCGGCCCAGCTGGGTGTCCCGCGGCGAGAGGAAGATAGCCTGACCACCAAGCTGGATCATGCCGGCCTCGAACGACAGGCGGGTTCGCGTCGACGATTTCTCGAAGATCATCCCCAGCACCCGGTTTTTCAAGGGTTCGAACAGTACGCCGCGGTTACGCAGGTCCTTCAGCTCGATGCCGCGACGGATCACGCTCAGCAGCTCGTCGGGCGTGAAATCCATCAGGGAGAGAAAGTGCCTAGCGCTCATGATTGACTACCTTGTTTTGCATCGGACTGCAGGTCGACCGTACCCATTTCTTGACGGTTTCGAACAATGGAGGTGACCTGCGGCGTTAGCCGCTCGGGGCGACGGAAATAGGGAAAGGCGCAATACTATAATTAAATGTCGCCTGAAACCAATAGGGGCGGCAGGGTCGGTGTCTCAAAGGGTGTCGTAAACCCTTGGGCGGACGCTGTTTCTTATTTGCTACAGGCGTTTTTACACCGACCATGCTCGGTTTTGCAAACCATGGTCGCAAATCGCCCTGCCTGATGGCGCTCGATTCATGCGGCGAAACCGGCTGGTGCCGTGTTGATCGCCGGCGCATAGTCGGATTTCAGACAACCATCAGCAGAGGCGGCCATGTCCAGCACCCTGCACCACCGTGCCTGTCACCTGTGCGAGGCCATCTGCGGCCTGAACATCGAGGTGCTCCGACCGGACAATGGCCCGGCGAGCATCCGCTCGATCAAGGGCGATCCCGACGACCCGTTCAGCCGCGGCCATATCTGTCCCAAGGCGATAGCACTGCAGGATATCCAGACCGATCCGGACCGCCTGCGCCAGCCTCACCGGCGCTTTGGCGACCGCTGGGAGGCCATTGGCTGGCAAGAGGCATTTGCCCTTGCCGCAGACCGGATCTGGGCTGTTCAGCAGGCACATGGGCGCAACGCGGTGGCGGTGTACCAGGGAAATCCCAGCGTGCACAACTACGGGTTGATGACCCACAGCAACTATTTCCTCGGCCTGCTCAAGACCCGCAACCGTTTCTCCGCCACCTCGGTCGACCAGCTGCCCCAGCACCTGACCAGCTACCTGATGTATGGCCATGGCCTGTTGTTGCCGATCCCCGACATCGATCACACCGACTTCATGCTGGTGCTGGGCGCCAATCCGCTGGCATCCAACGGCAGCATCATGACCGTTCCGGACGTCGCCAAGCGGCTCAAGGCGTTGCGAGTCCGCGGCGGCCGATTGGTAGTCATCGATCCTCGCCGTACCGAATCGGCGAGCATCGCCGATGAGCACCTGTTCATTCGCCCTGGGGGTGATGCCGCGCTGCTGTGTGGGCTGCTCAATACGCTGTTCGCCGAAGGCCTGGCGCGTGGCTCGCACTTGCCCGTGCAAGGGCTCGAAGTGGTACGAGAGGCGATCCTGCCTTTCGATGCCGAAGCGATGAGTCCACTGTGCGGCATCGACGCCCTGCGCATCCGTCAGCTGGCTCGGGACTTCGCCGCAGCCGACAAAGCTGTCTGCTACGGACGCATGGGTGTGTCCACCCAATCCTTTGGCACGCTTTGCCATTGGCTGGTGCAGGTGATCAACCTGGTGACCGGCAATCTGGACCGGGTCGGTGGGGCGCTGTGCACCGAGCCGGCGGTCGACCTCGTGGCCAGTACTTCGGGAGGGCATTTCAATGCCTGGCAGAGTCGGGTGTCCAGGTTGCCCGAGTACGGCGGCGAGCTGCCGGTGGCGGCCCTGGCCGAGGAGATCCTCGGGGAAGGTGAAGGGCAGGTGCGGGCACTGGTCACGGTGGCAGGCAATCCGGTGCTGTCCACGCCCAATGGGCGGCGGCTGGACAAGGCGTTGGAAGGGCTGGAGTTCATGCTCAGCATCGACCTGTACATCAACGAAACCACGCGCCATGCCGACCTGATCCTGCCCTCGACCTCGGCGCTGGAAAACGACCACTACGACACCACCTTCAACCTGCTGGCGGTGCGCAACGTCACCCGCTTCAACCGGGCGATCCTGCCCCGGCCAGAAGGTGCGCTGCACGATTGGGAAATCTTCGTCGGCCTGGCCCAGGCTCTCGCCAAGCGCGCCCAGGTCGAGCTCAAGCCAACAGTATCGCCCGCGCGGATGATCGATAGCGGTCTGCGCCAGGGGCGCTACGGAGATACCTCCCCGTGGCGGCTGTCGCTGGATACCTTGGACAAGCACCCGCATGGTCTGGACCTGGGTGCGCTGCAGCCGAATCTGGCATCGCGCCTGAAAACGCCGGGGCAGGTCGTCGATGCCGCGCCTCGGGTCGTGCTCGACGACCTGCAACGCCTTGCCCGGCTTGTGCCGCCAGCGCCAGACCAGTTGCAGCTGATTGGCCGTCGGCATGTGCGCAGCAACAACTCGTGGATGCATAACTTCCACCGGCTGGTAAAAGGCAAGCCGCGCCACCAGTTGCTGATGCATCCGAGCGATCTCGCCACGCGTCACCTGCAGGATGGCCAATGGGTGCAAGTGAAATCCCGGGTCGGCAGCGTGCGGGTGCAGGTGCTGGCAAGCGACGAGATGATGCCGGGCGTGGTGAGCCTACCGCATGGCTATGGTCACGGCCTGAGAGGCGCGCAGCTCGAGATCGCCAACGGCCAGCCCGGCGTTAGCGCCAACGACCTGACCGACGAACACCTGCGCGACGCCGTATCGGGCAATGCCGCCCTGAACGGCGTGCCGGTCGAGGTGGTGGCCGCCTGACGAGGCAAGGCCGAGCATGCCGCTCGGCTTTCCGATACAATGCGTCACCGTGCCGACGATGGAGTCGGAAAGTTCAGCCGAGGTGCTTCATGGATATCATCGAAACGATCAAAGAGCAGATTGCCAACAACACCATTCTGCTTTACATGAAAGGCTCGCCGAATGCCCCGCAGTGCGGTTTTTCGGCCAAGGCGGCGCAAGCCGTGATGGGTTGCGGCGAGAAGTTCGCTTACGTCGACATCCTGCAGAACCCCGAGATTCGCGCCAATCTGCCAAAGTACGCCAACTGGCCGACCTTCCCGCAGCTGTGGGTAGGCGGCGAGCTGGTCGGCGGCAGCGACATCATGATCGAGATGCACGCCAACGGCGAATTGCAGACTCTGATCAAGGACGCTGTTGCCAAGGCTGCTGATCAGGCATAAGCCACCGGCAATGAGAAAGCCCCGCTGATGCGGGGCTTTTTTATTTGTCGCAAGCGGGAGGTCTACTCCCCCATCTGCGACTGCAGGTAATTTTCCAGGCCGATCTTGTCGATCAGGCTGAGCTGGGTTTCCAGCCAGTCGATGTGCTCTTCCTCGGACTCGAGAATGTCTTCGAGCATGTCGCGGCTGCCGAAGTCACCGAGCGTCTCGCAATGGGCAATGGCCGCCTTCAGGTCGATCAGCGCTTTTTGCTCGATCTTGAGGTCGCACTCGATCATCTCGCGGGTGTGCTCGCCGATCAGCAGCTTGCCGAGGTCTTGAACGTTGGGAATACCTTCGAGGAAAAGAATACGCTTGATCAGCTTGTCAGCGTGCTTCATCTCGTCGATGGATTCCTTGTACTCATGCTTGCCGAGCTTTTCCAGGCCCCAGTCTTCGTACATGCGCGCATGCAGGAAATACTGGTTGATGGCGACCAGCTCGTTTCCGAGGATCTTGTTGAGATGCTGGATGACGCTAATATCGCCTTTCATGCTGGAGCCTGCCCTTCAAATGTGCCGATAAGCAGGATTTTGAGCTTGAGCAGTTCTACTGTCAAACCTAAGTTATTGAATAATAAATAAAAATTAATCGGAATAAGAATGTTTTTGAACCGCGTCTTAACCCTAACTGTTTGAATTACAGGCATAAAAAAACCGGACACTGGGTCCGGTTCTTGAAATTGGGCACTTTTACGCCGCGGTAAATTCCACGGGATAGGGCAGGGCAGCCTGGCTGGTCTGCAGTTCGGTGAGGGTGTCGCGTACCACCTCCTTGGCAAGGCAGGCACATTTTCCACACTGGGTGCCAACTTGAGTGGCGGCTCGAACTTCCTTGTAGCTGCAGCATCCTTCATAGATCGCATCGCGAATCTGTCCGTCGGTTACACCAACACAAAGACACACATACATAAAGTCAGACCATCACTGGTTGCGGCTTGATGTTCTGGAGACTAATGGTAATGAGAATGCTTGTCAAAGCACGGATGTGAGCTTTGTGCGCCGGCCGACCAGCGGTTGCATTCGGTCTGTCACCTCAAGCGGTGTATGATGGCCGGCCTTTGTGTGCGCCGAGCGGCATAGGTCGCTCGGGCCGCCTTTTCATCACCATCAGGAGATATCGAATGAGCGTGCTCGTTGGTAAACAAGCCCCGGACTTCACCGTCGCCGCCGTACTCGGCAATGGCGAAATCGTCGACAGCTTCAACCTGGCTTCGGCCATCAAGGGCAAATATGGCCTGGTGTTCTTCTACCCACTGGACTTCACCTTCGTCTGCCCGTCCGAGCTGATCGCGCTGGACAATCGCATCCCTGACTTCCAGGCGCGCAACGTCGAAGTGATCGGCGTTTCGATCGACTCGCACTTCACCCATAACGCCTGGCGCAACACTCCGGTCGAGAAGGGCGGTATCGGCCAGGTCAAGTACACCCTGGCGGCCGACATCTCCCACGAGATCTGCAAGGCCTACGACGTCGAGTCCGAAGGCGGCGTGGCCTTCCGTGGCGCATTCCTGATCGACGACAAGGGCGTTGTCCGCTCGCAGATCGTCAACGACCTGCCGCTGGGCCGTAACATGGACGAGCTGCTGCGTCTGGTCGATGCCCTGCAATTCCACGAAGAGCACGGCGAAGTCTGCCCGGCCAACTGGAAGAAAGGCGACAAGGGCATGACCGCATCGCCTGAAGGCGTTGCTGCTTACCTGAGCGAGAATGCTGGCAAGCTGTAATCGCCACGCATGAAAAAACCGGCCGTCATGGCCGGTTTTTTTTGCGTGACGCTCAGCTCGACTCAGTCGTTGAAGTCGCGCCAGCCTCCCATCTCTTTCCAGCGGTTGACGATACCGCAGAACAGCTCGGCGGTCTTCTCGGTGTCGTAGCGGGCCGAGTGCGCCTCACGACCATCGAAGTCGATATCGGCGCTCTGGCAGGCACGGGCCAGCACGGTCTGGCCGTAGGCCAGGCCAGCGAGGGTCGCGGTATCGAAGCTGGAGAAAGGGTGGAACGGGTTGCGCTTGAGGTCGTTGCGCGTGACAGCCGCGTTCAGGAACCCCAGGTCGAAGCTGCTGTTATGTCCGACCAGGATTGCCCGTTTGCAGCCGTTGGCCTTCAGCGCCTTGCGCACACCCCGGAAGATGTCGGTCAGGGCTGATTCTTCGCTCACCGCCATGCGCAGCGGGTGGTCTAGCTTGATCCCGGTGAACTCCAGGGCGGCCTGCTCGATGTTGGCACCTTCGAACGGCTCGACGCGGAAGAAGTAGGTGTGTTCAGGGAACAGGAAGCCCTTTTCATCCATGCCGATGGTGACGGCGGCGATTTCCAGCAGCGCGTCGGTCGCGCTGTTGAAACCGCCGGTCTCGACATCCACCACTACCGGCAGGTAACCGCGAAAGCGTTCGGCCATCGGGTGACGCGGGCCGCCCGCTTGACCGTCCTGGTCGTCATCATAGCGATCTTCGCTCACGCGTTTTCCTCCAGCAGGCGCCAGCGCAGTTTTTCACCGGCGCGCAGCGGAACGACTGTCTGCTCACCGAAGGGCAGGCTGTCGGGTGCGGTCCATTCTTCGCGGACCAGGGTAATGGTGTCGGTGTTCGCAGGCAGGCCATAGAAGGCGGGACCGTGCAGGCTGGCGAAGCCTTCAAGCTTGTCCAGCGCACCACGTTGTTCGAACGCCTCGGCGTACATCTCGATGGCGGCGTAGGCGGTGTAGCAGCCGGCACAGCCGCAGGCGGCTTCCTTGGCGTGACGGGCGTGGGGCGCCGAGTCGGTACCGAGGAAGAACTTGCTGCTGCCACTGGTGGCCGCATCCAGCAACGCCATCTGGTGAGTGTTGCGCTTGAGAATCGGCAGGCAGTAGAAGTGCGGGCGGATGCCGCCAACCAGCATGTGGTTGCGGTTGTACAGCAGGTGCTGGGCGGTGATGGTCGCGGCAACGTTGGCCGGGGCTTCGTTGACGAACTGCGCGGCATCGGCGGTGGTGATGTGCTCGAAGACCACCTTGAGGGTCGGGAAACGCTCGACGACGCGGCGCAGGTGCTCGTCGATGAACAGCTTCTCGCGGTCGAAGACGTCGACCTCGCCACGGGTCACTTCACCGTGCACCAGCAGCAGCATGCCCACTTCGGCCATGACTTCGAGCACCGGGAAGATCTTGTCGACGCTGGTGACACCGGAATCGGAGTTGGTCGTCGCGCCTGCCGGGTAGAGCTTGGCGGCGTGGATGAAACCGGTGGCCATGGCCGCGCGGATTTCCTCGGGCTGGGTACGGTCGGTCAGGTACAGCACCATCAGCGGCTCGAAGCGGCTGCCAGCCGGGCGTGCGGCGAGAATGCGCTCACGGTAGGCGCCAGCCTCGGCGGCGCTGCGCACCGGCGGTACCAGGTTGGGCATGATGATGGCGCGGGCAAAGGTGCGCGCCACGTCACCGACAGTGTGTGGCAGGACAGCGCCATCGCGAAGATGGATGTGCCAGTCATCGGGACGCAGGAGGGTCAGGCGATCGGACATTGGGGTTTCCAGGCGGGTCGAACTCAAGGATCAATGCTACCGGAAAAGCCAGGGGCGAGCACTGGCTATCAAGTTTTGCAGGTTCCGACCGATAGCTTGCAGGAATGCCGTGAAAAATCTGTGGAGCCGACCGTGCGCCAGCGTTATCTAGCCCTGTTCAGTATGTTTGCCAGCCTGCCGGCCATGGCGCTGACGTTCCAGACTCGCATGGAGAACATCGAGTGGAAGGTCGAGGGCGATCAGTTCGAGTGCCGACTGATCCAGCCTATCAGCGGTTTTGGCAGTGGCGAGTTCGTGCGCCGTGCCGGCGAACAGGCGACTTTTCAGCTGCGCTCCAGCGGCAACGTGCTGGGCGGGGGCTCCGCGACACTCCTTGCCGCAGCGGCACCCTGGCAGCCAGGGCGGGGCGACATCGATCTTGGCGCGGTGCGCCTGGCGCGCAGTGGAGTGCTGTTCACCACTTCACAAGGCCAGGCCAGCCGCTTGCTCAACGGGCTGCTCGACGGCCGCAGCACGGTGGTGCGCAATCACACCGGCGAGGGTGGCCGGGTCATGGAAGTACGGGTCCTGCCGGTAAGCTTCGGCAAGGCGTTCGATGACTATCAGGTCTGTGCCGGCAAGCTGCTGGCTATGAACTACGACCAGATTCGCCAGACGCTGGTCGGCTTTCCCGGAGGCGGCATCGAGCTGGACGGCAGTGCCCGGGCCCGGCTCGACCTCATCCTGGACTACATGAAGGCCGATCCCACGGTCAACCGCATCGAGCTCGACGGCCATTCCGACAACAGCGGCAACCGCCTGACCAACCGTGACCTGTCGCGCCGTCGCGCATTGGCTGTCCTGGAGTACCTGAAGGCCCGTGGCGTGCGGGAGGAGCAGGTAACCGTGCGCTTCCATGGCGAGCGTTATCCGCTGGCCAGGAACACGACGCCCGTCAACCGGGCGCGCAACCGGCGGGTCAACATCCAGCTGGAAAGGGCGGCCGTGGCTGCCCAGCCAGTGCAGGCTGTACCCGCTGCGGTCGATGCAAAGCCGGCCGAGGCGCAGCCGCCCGGTGCTCCAACGCCTGCACCAGAAACAGCCGCGATCACGAAGAAATCCTCAACACTGCCGTTCGTCGCGCTATCGACAGTTCTTGTCGCTTTGTCGTCACAAGCTGTCGCCCCACTGTAAATTCTGCGGCAAGACCGGTAGAATCGACGGCTTTCCGTACAACGCGTGGAGTGATGGCATGGCGGACGTAAAAAAGGTCGTACTGGCGTATTCCGGCGGCCTTGATACTTCGGTGATTCTCAAGTGGCTGCAGGACACCTACAACTGCGAAGTGGTGACTTTCACCGCTGACCTGGGGCAAGGCGAGGAGGTCGAGCCGGCCCGCGCCAAGGCACAGGCCATGGGCGTCAAGGAAATCTACATCGACGACCTGCGCGAAGAATTCGTGCGTGACTACGTATTCCCGATGTTCCGCGCCAACACTGTCTACGAAGGCGAGTACCTGCTGGGTACTTCCATCGCCCGTCCGCTGATCGCCAAGCGCCTGATCGAGATCGCCAACGAAACTGGCGCCGACGCCATTTCCCACGGGGCTACCGGCAAGGGCAACGACCAGGTGCGTTTCGAGCTGGGCGCCTACGCGCTCAAGCCGGGCGTCAAGGTCATTGCTCCATGGCGTGAGTGGGACCTGCTGTCCCGCGAGAAGCTGATGGACTACGCCGAGAAGCACGGCATCCCGATCGAGCGCCACGGCAAGAAGAAATCGCCGTACTCGATGGACGCCAACCTGCTGCACATCTCCTACGAAGGCGGTGTCCTGGAAGATACCTGGACCGAGCATGAGGAAGACATGTGGAAGTGGAGCGTCTCGCCAGAGAACGCCCCGGACAAGGCAACCTACATCGAGCTGACCTACCGCAATGGCGACATCGTTGCCATTGACGGCGTCGAGAAGACCCCAGCCACCGTACTGGCCGAGCTGAACCAGATCGGCGGTGCCAACGGCATCGGTCGCCTGGACATCGTCGAGAACCGTTACGTCGGCATGAAGTCCCGCGGCTGCTACGAGACCCCGGGCGGCACCATCATGCTCAAGGCCCACCGCGCCATCGAGTCGATCACCCTGGACCGCGAAGTCGCTCACCTCAAGGACGAGTTGATGCCCAAGTATGCCAGCCTGATCTACACCGGCTACTGGTGGAGCCCGGAGCGCGTGATGCTGCAGCAGATGATCGACGCCTCCCAGGCCAACGTGAACGGCGTGGTTCGCTTGAAGCTGTACAAAGGCAACGTCGTGGTTGTCGGCCGCCAGTCGGACGACTCGCTGTTCGATGCCAACATCGCGACCTTCGAGGAAGATGGCGGCGCCTACAACCAGGCTGATGCCGCTGGCTTCATCAAGCTCAATGCCCTGCGCATGCGCATTGCCGCCAACAAAGGCCGCTCGCTGCTGTAAGGCTAGATCGCTGCACAAGAAAACCCGGCCTGTCCGGGTTTTTTCATGCCTGCTGGAATGCCTTCTTGCCCTCATGCAACCGGTTCATGCGCCTCCATGGGGCGCACATCGACGGTAATGCACGTCTGCGTGTCCAGGTTGTAGATCACCCAGCTGAATGCCTTGGCGGGTTGCTGGTCCATGCTGCGCGACAGCTGCTTCTCGATGACCGCCCGCGCGTCATTGCCCGACAGCGCGATGGTGATCACATCCTTGGCCTCTGCTGGCGGCGCCGCTCCTTCGCGGGGTGCGGCCAGGCTCGGGAGCGCATGTGCACGTCCTGGGTCAGGTGGCACGTCCTCGGCAACCGGTGCTGGCGCAGACGAGGGCTCTGCCTTGGCCATCGGGATATACAGTGATTTGTAGTTGAAGTTGAGAGTCAGGAAAAACAGCACTGTCAGGAAAAATGGGAAACACACCAGGAACCATGTGTAGATAGTCTGGCTGCCTTCGCTCAGAAAAGGTAACGACGCCAGCGCCGAGGCTTCGATGATCCCCGCGAATATGGCGATTATGGTCAGCGGACTGGTAGGTTCTACACGGCTCATTTTTGGATTGCCTGTTGATGCGTAGACCACCTTTATCACGCCTGTTCAACCTGCAGAAGCATGCGGCATTTCGTCATCAGGAAAGCATTCCGAGTGGTTGGCAGCTCGATGATGTCTGCCGTCCGTAATTAGAGAAATTTCCTGCGCTCTGCGTGGACGATTTGAGGGGAAGTCAAGTGAGGGCAGTGCTATTTTTGCAGTGTGGTCGATGCATGCTAGTTGATCGACAACTGTTACAGGATGATGCGTCTTGTAGGAAGTTTCCGTTAATCGCGTAGGTTCTCTCCTTGCATGTATGTGTGGGGGTGGTCATGGTCCTCGACCGTGTCCTGTTAGGCTATCGTGCAACTTCAAAACTAGAAAAACATCGAAACTTTGGATATCCCATGAATAAAGTGTTGATCGTGGATGATCACCCGGTTATTCGTCTGGCCGTACGCATGCTGATGGAGCGGCATGGCTACGAGGTCGTGGCGGAAACGGACAATGGTGTGGATGCACTGCAACTGGCGCGGGAAAGCCTTCCGGATATCGTCATACTCGACATCGGCATACCCAAGCTCGATGGCATGGAAGTTGTCGCACGGCTGGTAGCCGCCCACCCCGAGACCAAGGTGCTGGTGCTGACGTCCCAGTCCGCTGGCCATTTTTCGATGCGCTGCATGCAGGCAGGTGCGGCGGGCTACGTTTGCAAGCAACAGGACCTGACAGAACTGCTGAGCGCGATCAAGGCTGTATTGTCCGGCTATAGCTATTTCCCGAATCAGGCACTGCACAAGGTGCGCACCAACCTCAACGGCGGCACCGAGGCTGAAATGGTCGGGCGATTGTCGGGGAGGGAAATGATGGTGCTGCAGCAACTTGCCAAGGGCAAATCCAACAAGGAGATCGCTGAAGGCATGTTTCTCAGCAACAAGACCGTGAGCACTTACAAGACGCGCCTGTTGTTAAAGCTCAATGCCCGTTCGCTGGTCGATCTGATCGAGCTCGCCCAGCGTCATGGAATTGCCTGAGGAGTACTGGGCTGTCCAGGCCTTGAGCTTCGCAGCGCCCTGTAGCAAGAGCGCCGCACTTGCGGCGCGGGATCCCAAGGGCGCCCACAAATTCCAGCGGACAAGTCACAAGTCAAAATCATAATCGGCCAATTGCCGCTTCAAACGCCGCTCTTCCAGCAAATTGTCGATAGTGCGGCGTTTGTCGAGGTTGGTCTTGGCGGGTTCCACCTGGGGCTCGTCGTCATCGGTGCTGGTGAAGTCTTCGTCGATCGCCAGGTCTTCTTTTTCATCGGTGCTCATCAGTCACTCCAAGCCATCAGGGCCGTTGGCCGACCTTATAACGAGAAATGCGAAGCGGGTAAAAAAGATTTTTTCAATCGCCAGGGGTAGATCTTGGCTATCACCTCAATCGTCGGAGGTTTTGTGCTTGTACTCGCACAGGTCTTCGATGCGGCAACTGCCACACCGCGGCTTGCGCGCCTGGCACACATACCGGCCATGCAGGATCAGCCAGTGGTGGGCGTCGAGGAGGTAATCCTTGGGGACGAACTTGAGCAGCTTCTTCTCCACCTCCAGAACGTTCTTGCCAGGCGCGATGCCGGTGCGATTGCTCACGCGGAAGATATGCGTGTCGACGGCCATCGCCAGCTGACGAAATGCAGTGTTCAACACCACATTGGCAGTCTTGCGGCCCACCCCCGGCAAGGCTTCGAGCGCCTCGCGGCTTTGGGGTACTTCGCTGCCATGCTGCTCGACCAGCAGGCGACAGGTCTCGATGACGTTCTTCGCCTTGCTGTTGTAGAGGCCGATGGTCTTGATATAGGTGCTCAAGCCCTCGACGCCCAAGGCAAGGATCGCTTCCGGCGTATTGGCCACCGGGTACAGCCTGGCAGTGGCCTTGTTCACGCCGACATCGGTGGCCTGGGCCGAAAGAATCACGGCGATCAGCAGCTCGAAAGGCGTCGTGTAGGCCAGCTCGGTCTTGGGATCGGGGTTGTCTTCATGCAGCCTGCGAAAGATTTCGAGGCGTTTGGCAGCGTTCATTGAGTCAGGTCAGCGAGCGGGGGAGAGGAATGCCCCGGCCGTGGATGGCCGGGGCGGGAAGTTACTTGATGCGCTGGCCTGGCTTGGCGCCGCTGTCCGGGCTCAGCAGGTAGATCTCTTCACCCCCGGGCCCTGCGGCCATGACCATGCCTTCGGACACGCCAAAACGCATTTTACGCGGCTTCAGGTTGGCCACCATCATGGTCAGGCGACCCTCAAGCTGGGACGGCTCCGGGTAGGCAGACTTGATGCCGGAGAACACGTTGCGCTGCTCGTCGCCGATGTCCAGGGTCAGGCGCAGCAGTTTGTCGGCACCTTCCACGGCCTCGGCCTTGACGATCAGGGCGACGCGCAGGTCAACTGCGGCAAAGGTATCGAACTCGATTTCGGCCGACAGCGGATCCTTGGCCAGCTCGCCGTTGCCTGCCGGGGCAGTGTCGCCTTGGGCCGCGGCCAGGTCTTCCTTGCTGGCTGCGACCATGGCCTCGACCTTGGCAGGCTCTATGCGGCTCATCAGCGCCTTGAAGGGGTTCAGCTTGTGGTTCTCGAGACTGCTCAGGTGATCGGTCCAGGTCAGCGGCGCGACGTTGAGGAACGCCTCGGCATCGGCAGCCAGCAGTGGCAGCACCGGCTTGAGGAAGATCACCAGTTGGCGGAACAGGTTGACGCCCTGGGCGCAGATGGCCTGAACCTCATCCTGCTTGCCTTCCTGTTTGGCCAGCGACCACGGTGCCTTGTCGGCGATCCAGGCGTTGGCACGGTCGGCCAGGCCCATGATCTCGCGCATGGCGCGGGCAAAGTCGCGAACCTCGTAGGCCTCGGCGATGGATGGAGCGGCAGCGAGGAAGGCCTCGGTAAGCTCGGGCGCTGCGTCGCCTTCGACCATCACGCCATCATTGCCCTTGTGGATGAAGCCCGCACAGCGGCTGGCGATGTTGACCACTTTGCCGACCAGGTCGGAATTGACCTTCTGCACGAAGTCGTCCAGGTTCAGGTCCAGGTCATCGACGCCTCGGCCCAGCTTGGCCGCGTAGTAGTAGCGCAGGTACTCGGGCTGCAGGTGGTCGAGGTAGGTGCGGGCCTTGATGAAGGTGCCGCGCGACTTGGACATCTTGGCGCCGTTGACGGTCAGGTAGCCGTGTACGTTGATTGCGGTCGGCTTGCGGAAACCCGCACCTTCGAGCATCGCTGGCCAGAACAGGGCGTGGAAGTTGACGATGTCCTTGCCGATGAAATGGTACAGCTCGGCCTTGGAGTCCTTGTTCCAGAATGCGTCGAAATCAAGCTCAGGGCGACGGTCGCAGAGATTCTTGAAGCTGGCCATGTAGCCGATCGGCGCGTCCAGCCACACATAGAAGTACTTGCCCGGCGCATCGGGGATCTCGAACCCGAAGTATGGCGCGTCGCGCGAAATGTCCCACTCTTGCAGACCCGAATCAAGCCATTCGGCGAGCTTGTTGGCGACCGCGTCCTGCAGGGTGCCGCTGCGGGTCCACTCCTGCAGCATCGCCTGGAAGTCAGGCAGCTTGAAGAAGAAGTGCTGGGAGTCGCGCAGCACCGGAGTAGCCCCGGAAATCGCCGACTTGGGATTGTTCAGCTCGGTCGGCTCATAGGTGGCGCCGCATTTTTCGCAGTTGTCGCCATACTGGTCGTCCGCCGCGCACTTGGGGCAGGTGCCCTTGATGAAGCGGTCGGCCAGGAACATCTTCTTGTCCGGGTCGAAGTACTGGGTCACCGAACGGGTGGCGATATGGCCGGCGTCTCGCAGCTTCAGGTAGATGAGGCTGGACAGCTCGCGGTTTTCTTCGGCGTGGGTCGAGTGGAAATTGTCGAAGTCGACCAGGAAGTCGGCGAAGTCGCCGCTGTGCTCGGTCTGCACGTTGGCGATCAGCTGCTCGGGCGTGATGCCTTCCTTCTCGGCGCGCAGCATGATGGCCGAACCGTGGGCGTCGTCGGCGCAGACATAGATGCACTGGTTGCCGCGCAGCTTCTGGAAGCGTACCCACATGTCAGTCTGGATGTACTCGAGCATATGGCCCAGGTGGATGGAACCATTGGCATAGGGCAGGGCGCTGGTGACGAGAATCTGACGGGGCTCGGACATGTTGGCTCGGCTATCTTCGGCTACTTGGGTGATGAAAGGGTGATCGGCCACTATAAAGGCCCAGGCGATTTATTTCACCCCATGCACGCATCTGCTGACGGTTGACGGGTTAGCATAGGCACCTGTTTTCCACTCAGCCTTCACATCGGGAGCCTCCATGAGTGCCGTCACGCGTGCCGCCGTCGAAGCCGTGCTTCGCCTGTACAACGACCCTTACCTGAACCTGGACCCGGTCAGCGCCGGTTGCGTCCAGGCCATCGATATCCAGGGCGGGCAGGTCAATGTGCGCCTGCAGCTGGGCTATGCCGCGGGCCTGTTCAGCAATGGCTGGGCCCAGGTATTGCAAACGGCCATCGAAGGAATCGAAGGCGTTGCCGGCGCCCGCGTCGAGATCACCACGGTGATCGCCGCGCACAAGGCCCAGGCCCAGGTGCCCGGCCTGGCCAACGTCAAGAACATCATTGCCGTGGCCTCGGGCAAAGGCGGCGTCGGCAAGTCGACCACCGCTGCCAATCTGGCGCTGGCGCTGGCGCGGGAGGGGGCCCGGGTGGGCATTCTCGACGCCGACATCTATGGCCCGAGCCAAGGGGTGATGTTTGGTATCGCCGAGGGTACCCGGCCGCAGATCCGCGAGCAGAAGTGGTTCGTGCCAATCAAGGCCCATGGTGTCGAAGTCATGTCGATGGCGTTTCTGACCGACGACAACACGCCGATGGTGTGGCGTGGTCCGATGGTGTCCGGCGCCTTGCTGCAGCTGGTTACCCAGACTGCCTGGGATGACCTTGATTACCTGGTCATCGACATGCCGCCGGGTACGGGCGACATTCAGCTGACGCTGGCGCAGAAGGTGCCGGTGGCAGGTTCGGTGATCGTCACCACGCCTCAGGACCTGGCGCTGCTGGATGCCAAGAAGGGTGTGGAGATGTTCCGCAAGGTCAACATTCCGGTGCTGGGCGTGGTCGAGAACATGGCAGTGCACATCTGCTCGAACTGCGGCCATGCCGAGCACTTGTTCGGTGAGGGCGGCGGCGAGAAGCTGGCCACGCAATACGGTGTCGAGCTGCTGGCCTCGTTGCCGTTGTCGATGCTGATCCGCGAACAGGCCGACAGTGGCAAGCCCACCGCGATCGCCGAGCCGGAAAGCCAGATTGCCATGGTGTATCAGGAACTGGCGCGTCAGGTCGGTGCGCGTATTGTGCTTCAGGAAGCTGCCGCGCCCGCCATGCCAAGCATCACCATCAGCGAGGACTGAAAGCCCCGCACGGACGAGCAGGCATAAAAAAACCCGCCAATTGGCGGGTTTTTTCAGCTAGCGGCTAAATCAGCCCAGCTGCACTTCTTCAGCCTGCATGCCTTTTTGGCCGCGGGTAGCGACGAAGGTAACAGCCTGGCCTTCTTTCAAGGTCTTGAAGCCGTCAGCCTGGATGGCTTTGAAGTGTACGAACAGGTCGTCACCGGATTGTGGGGTGATGAAGCCGTAGCCTTTTTCATCGTTGAACCACTTGACGGTGCCGTTTTGACGATTGGACATGGTGAGTCTCCTTGGACTGAGTTAACTACGGCGCAGGAAATGCCCTGGCCGAGACTGAGTGCAAAGAGCAGGAAAATTCGAGGATGGGCGATCGGAATCTTGCATCTGACAGATATTCTCGGTGACACGTGCAGCACAGTGACGACACCTTACCCCACTTTCCAGAACCTGCCAATGGCCAGCGAGCGCTTTGCACGAAATCGGACTGGCGGCTACCGGTGAGCCGGCAGGCCCCGTCAGCCGTGGACTTGAAGACACCGCCCGGCGATGGAACTTTATAGCGGGAGCCGAGCCCGGTAAGATGCCGCATCTTTTTTCATCCCGCTATTTCAGGACACCCGCCATGAGCATCAAATCGGACAAGTGGATTCGCCGCATGGCGCAGGAACACGGCATGATCGAGCCGTTCGTCGAGCGCCAGGTACGTGGCGACAGCGACAGCCGGGTTATTTCCTTCGGCGTGTCCAGCTACGGCTACGATGTGCGCTGCGCCGACGAGTTCAAGGTGTTCACCAACATCAACTCGGCTACCGTCGACCCGAAGAACTTCGATGCCGGCAGCTTTGTCGACGTGAAGAGCGACGTGTGCATCATCCCGCCAAACTCCTTCGCCCTCGCCAGGACCGTCGAGTACTTCCGCATTCCGCGCAATGTGCTGACCATCTGCCTGGGCAAGAGCACCTATGCCCGATGTGGCATCATCGTCAACGTCACGCCGCTGGAACCGGAGTGGGAAGGCCATGTGACCCTGGAGTTCTCCAATACCACCACGCTGCCAGCGAAGATCTATGCCAATGAAGGCGTGGCCCAGATGCTGTTCCTGGAGTCCGACGAGGAGTGTGAAGTTTCCTATAAGGACCGTGGCGGCAAGTACCAAGGGCAACGAGGCGTAACCTTGCCGCGGACCTGAATCGACGAAGCGCGGGAATTAGTTTCCTCATTGGCACTCCAACAGGGTGTATGCCGGCACGCATGACGCGTGCCATTCAATGCCCAGGAGCAGCCTATGAAACTCGATCCCCTCATCAGCGCCAAGCTCGCCGTGCTGCAGCCCAATCATATAGGGATGCTGGCATGGACGCTTCTGGCGCACCCGCAGGTATCGCTGCACGCAGGGGGTGTCCCCGGTCAGCCCGGTCCGGATACTCCTCAACCCGCGCAGCCCGGGGAAACTCCGCCGGAGCCCGGAGAGCCGACCTTGCCGGATGAGCCACCCCCGGCACCTGTGGCGTGATCACCCGCGCACGCGCCACACCTTGCCGGCACCCGCCAGATACAAGCGGGTCCCGGGGGAGGGGTCGACGTTCCAGCCCCCGGTAAACTCACCGAATGCCGGTAACAGGCTCACCCGCTCGTCCAGCACGTAACAAGGCAGGCGCAGCCGTTGCCGTGCTCGACCGCGCAGTATATGCACCGGATGCACATGCCCGGCCAGCACCGGATGCGTTGCATGCGGCTCCGGCTCATGCTGCAGGGCGAATGGTCCCATCATCAACGGCTCATCCACTATTTCCATTGCCAGGCTTGCGGGCGGATCGCCCGCATGGCGATCGTGATTGCCTCGAATCAGCACGATCCGCAAATCAGCATGCCCCTCGCGCCAGCATTGCAAGCGCCTCATGGTGGCTGGAGCCCGAGCGGTCCGGGCATGCAGAAAGTCGCCAAGCACGATCAACTGCTCGCTGGGGTAGGCGGCCAGCAGTGCATCAAGCCGGGCAAGGGTCGCTTCAGTGGTGCCGCGGGGCACCGGCTGATGCAATGCCCGGTAACTGGCCGCCTTGCCGATGTGCACGTCCGCCAGCAGGAGCGCTCTGTGCGATGGCCAATAGATTCCATGATCACCCAGCAGCCAGAGGGTTTCGCCGCAGTGCTCCACGGCCAGGTAGTCGTCCATCTACAGTCCTCTGCTCGCGGCTTTTTCCAGGTCAGCCACCATCCGCGCGATGCGGTCGGCCAATTTCTCGGTGGTCAGTGTTTCGCGCATGCCCTCGACCAGCAGGGCAAACGCCAGCGGCCCGGGCCTGCGCAGGGATCGCAGGTCGAGCCGCAGCGCGCCCAGTTTGTGGAGCTGTGCCTGCAGCCGCTCGATTTCCAGTTCTTCACGCATGACTTCGTCACGCGCCTGCCCTAGCAGCAGGTTATCCGAGTCGTGTTTACGGAAGACTTCATAGAACAACCCACTCGATGCCTGGATCTGCCGCATGCTCTTCTGCGCCGCCGGGTACCCGCCGAACACCAGCCCGGAAATCTGCGCAATCTCGCGAAATCGGCGCAGGGCCATTTCACCAGCGTTCAGACTGGCCAGCACATCCTCCAGCAGGTTGTCCGGATCCAGGGCTGCGGGCAGGTGATTGGCCCAATCCACCTCGCTGGGACTGAGCAGTTCGAAGCCGTAGTCATTGACCGCGATTGAAACGCTGAGCGGTTGATGGCGGCTCACACGCCAGGCGATCAGATTGGCGAGTCCCAGGTTGGCCATGCGCCCGGCGAATGGATAAAGAAACAGATGCGATCCCTGGCGGGTACTCAGGGTTTCAGCCAGCAGGCTCGTCTGGGTCGGCAGTGCCGACCACTCGGCCTGCAGGCTCAGCAGAGGACGCACCGCGCGCAGTTCCGGGCCTTCGAAGCGGCCGTGGGCGGCAGCGTCCAGTTGCTCGACCAAGGCGTCGGCCAGCTCGCTGGACAGCGGCATGCGCCCGCCATTCCAGCGCGCCACCGCCGCCTTGCGGGCGGTACTGCGGCGCACATACGCCGTCATGTTCTCGACCCGCACCAACTCCAGCACCCGGCCTGCGAATACCAGGGTATCCCCTGGACGCAAACGTGAAATGAACGCTTCCTCGACACTGCCCAGCGTCTTGCCGCCCCCGCCCTTGCTCCAGTACTTCAGCTGGATGCTGGCGTCGCTGACGATGGTGCCAATGCCCATGCGATGACGCCGTGCCAGACGCTCGCTGGCCACCCGCCAGACTCCGTCGGGGTGCGCCTCGACGCGTTGATAGTCTGGGTAAGCGGTGAGTGAACTACCGCCGTGGCAGACAAAATCCAGCGCCCACTGCCACTGGCTGTCGCGCAGGTCCCGGAAGGCCCAGGTGGCACGTACCTCCGCCAGCAGCTCATCCGGACGGAAACCCGCCCCCAGTGCCATGCTCACCAGATGCTGCACCAGCACATCCATGCTCAACTGCGGTGAGCGGCGCGCTTCGATGTGACCGGCGGCCAGCGCATGACGAGCTGCCGCCGCCTCGACCAGCTCCAGGCTGTGAGTGGGCACCAGGGTGATACGTGAAGGGCGGCCGGGGGCGTGGCCCGAGCGACCGGCGCGCTGCATCAGGCGGGCGATACCCTTTGCCGAGCCGACCTGCAGTACCCGCTCCACGGGGAGGAAGTCCACGCCCAGGTCGAGGCTTGAGGTACAGATCACCGCTTTCAAGGCGCCTTCCTTGAGGCTGCGCTCGACCCAGTCACGGGTGTGGCGTGCCAGCGAGGCATGGTGCAGGGCGATCAAGCCCGCCCAGTCTGGCCGGGCATCGAGCAGCGCCTGGTACCACACCTCGGCCTGGGCACGGGTGTTGGTGAATACCAGGCAACTCTGGCTGTCATCGATCTGCTCGCGGACCTGATCGAGCATCTTCAGGCCCATGTGGCCGGCCCACGGGAATCGCTCGATCGCGGCGGGCAGCAAGGTGTCGACGACGATGCGCTTGTCCTGACGGCCTTCGACCAACTCGCCACCTGCGGGCAGCAGCACCTCAAGGGCATGGGTCAGGTTGCCCAGCGTTGCTGAAAGGCCCCATACCACCAGGCCCGGATGCCAGCGCCGCAGCCGAGCCAGGGCCAGTTGCAGCTGCACGCCGCGCTTGTTGCCGAGCAGCTCGTGCCATTCGTCCACCACGACCATGCGCAGGCTGGAAAAATCGCTGATAGCGTTTTCTCGGGTCAGCAGCAGGGTCAGGCTTTCCGGCGTGGTGATCAGTGCGCTGGGCAGGCGCCTGGCCTGGCGTGCGCGCTCGGCGCTGCCGGTGTCGCCGCTGCGTACGCCAATGCTCCAGGGCAGACCCAGCTCATCCACTGGTGCCTGAAGGGCCCGGGCGGTGTCGGCGGCCAGTGCGCGCATCGGTGTGATCCACAATACCTGCAGCGGCGCGGGCGGTGGCGGACGCTTGCCCGTGACAGGCGGCGCTGGCCGGGCCAGCGCACGCAAGGCCGCAAGCCAGACCGCGTAGGTCTTTCCCGCGCCGGTGCTGGCGTGCAGCATGCCCGACTCGCCCCGGCCCACGGCTGCCCAGACGCGGCGCTGGAAGGCGAAGGGCGTCCAGCCACGCGTGGCGAACCAGGAACCTGCAAGTTCAGGGGGTGAGGGCATGCATTCGGCCACGGCGTGAAGGGTGTGTCTTCACAGACCTCTGGCCGCGCGCATTAGTTTTACCGGGCTCGCGGTGACTCAGGGCGCCAGCAGGTAGCCGCTGCGGCAGACCTGCTCGCCTGCGACATGGGCGATGATCATGCCCGCCGTGGCCATGCGCCGCGCCGTGCGGGCGTACATCAACCCGGCCTGGCCGTTGCGCAGCGGGGTGACCTGGTCGCTCAGGGGGTCGATGACCTCGGCGATCAGCTCGCCCGCCTGCAGGTATTGCCCAGGCTGTGCATGGAACACCAGCAGCCCGCCCAGCGGCGCCGCCACCAGCTCTACCGCCGCGAGCGGGGTGGCGGGATAGGGCAGCCGGGGCGGGGGCGCGACCTCGCCTTCGATCACCCCCTGGTGCGTGAGGTAGTCGAGGATTGCCTGGCAGTCGCCGCTCGCCAGTTCATGGCTGACATCGCCTTGGCCACGCAGCTCGACGGTCACTGAAACGCTGCCCAATGGAATCGGAAAACGCTTGGCGAAGCGTTGCTGCAACTGCCACCAGACCAACGTGAAACACTCGTCGAAGGACTGCCCACCGGAGTCGGTGGCGAGCAAGCTCGCCTGGGCGCCAAGATAGCGGGCCAGCGGTTCGACCCGCGGCCAGGCTTCGGGCGTGGTGTAGAGGTGCTCGACCGCCTCGTAGTCGCAATGCAGGTCGAGTACCAGATCGGCCTCGCATGCCAGGCGTTGCAAGGTCAGACGCAGAGATTGCAGCGGCGTGCGCGCGGTGTGGGCGTCGAGCGCGTGGCGCAGGCTTTCGCGGATCAGCGTGACATTGTGGGCCGGGTCCTGGTTGAGGTGCGTCTCGACCTGGTCGCCGATGCTGTCGCTCAGGTCGACGAAGTGACGGTTGAAGTTCTCGCCGCTCTGCAGCTCGAAACGCCCCAGCGGTGCGTCCAGCAGTACCTGTTCGAGTCCCACCGGGTTGGCGATCGGCACCAGCACGACCTCGCCTTGCAGGCGGCCTTGGCGCTCGAGCTCGGCCAGGCGCTGCTTGAGGTGCCAGGCCACCAGCATCCCGGGCAGTTCGTCGGCATGCAGCGAAGCCTGGATATAGACCTTGCGGCTACCCTGTGGGCCGAAATGGAAGCTGTGAACCTGGCGGGCGATGCCAGGGACGGGCGTGAGCAGTGCGTGAGTCGAATGGTGCATGGCAATCCTGGGCGGCGGTGCGGTCCGCTCTGCGGCAACGGGCAAGGGAATATACAAGCATAACCTTGCCGATTGCGCCGCCTCAAACGCTGAGGAATCAGCTGAGCAGCGCCTGCAGCGTTGCCAGGTCGTCGGCCTCATCCACCGGCTTGTCCAGGCGCCAGCGCAGCATCCGCGGGAAGCGTACGGCGATGCCGCTCTTGTGGCGCTTGGACAGGGCGATGCCCTCGAAGCCCAGCTCGAACACCAGGGTCGGGGTGACGCTGCGCACCGGACCGAAGGTTTCGACCGTGGTCTTGCGGATGATCGCGTCGACCTTGCGCATCTCGGCGTCGGTGAGCCCGGAGTAGGCCTTGGCGAATGGCACGAGGGTGCGGTCGCAGCTACCCGGCGGGGTGTCCCAGACGGCAAAGGTGTAGTCGCTGTACAGGCTGGCGCGCCGGCCGTGGCCGCGCTGGGCGTAGATCAGCACGGCATCGACGCTGAAGGGATCGATCTTCCATTTCCACCACAAGCCCATGTCCTTGGTGCGGCCGACCCCGTAGAGGGCGTCGCGGGCCTTGAGCATCAGGCCCTCGACGCCCAGGCTGCGCGACGCCTCGCGCTGCCGGGCCAGATCGTTCCAGTCGCTTGCCTGCAGCACGGGCGACAGATGCAGCGGTGCCAGCGGGTACTGCTCGACCACCTGTTCAAGCTTCCGGCGGCGCTCGTGTTGGGGAATGCTGCGCAGGTCATGGCCCTGCCATTCGAGCAGGTCATAGGCGAGCAACACCACCGGCGCATCGGCCAGCAGTTTCTTGCCCAGGTTCTTGCGGCCGATGCGCTGCTGAAGCAAGGCGAAGGGCTGCACGGCAACGGCGGCAGGATCAGCGCCGGGTTTCCAGACCACGATCTCGCCGTCGAGCACTACGCCGTCCGGCAAGGTCTCGGCCAGGGCGTGCAGCTCGGGAAAACGGTCGGTCACCAGCTCTTCGCCCCGTGACCACACCCACAGCTGGCCGTCGCGCTTGACCACCTGGGCGCGGATACCATCCCACTTCCACTCCGCCTGCCAGTCGCTGACGGGGCCGAGCAGCGCATCGAACTGGTCTGTGGGCTGTTGCAGCGCGTGGGCAAGAAAGAAAGGGTAGGGCTGCCCGCCACGCTGGGCGTGCTCGTCGGGTGACTCGGCCGCGACCAGCTTGAGGTAGCTGTCCGCAGTGGGCCGGTGGCTGAGGTCGGTGTAACCGACCAGGCGTTGCGCGACGCGCTTGGCATCCAGGTCCGCCAGTTGCGCCAGGGCGCGGGTGACCAGCAGCTTGGACACACCGACCCGAAAGCTGCCGGTGATGAGTTTCAGGCACAGCATCAGGCTTGCCCGGTCCAGCTGCGACCAGAGTTCGGGCAGCCGTTGCTGGATGACTTCCGGCGGCTGGCCACGCAGGGACAGAAGCTGATGCTCCACCCAATGCGCGAGTCCTTCGTCGCTGGTGTGGGCAACCTCGGGCAGCAGCAGTGAGATCGTCTCGGCCAGATCGCCCACTGACTGGTAGCTCTCCTCGAACAGCCAGTCCGGAAGGTCGGCCATGGCCGTGGCCAGCTCGCGCAGCATTCGGGTTGGCACCAGTTGCCGGGGCCGGCCCCCGGCCAGGAAGTACACGGCCCACGCTGCATCGGCCGCTGGCGCCTGGCTGAAATAGCCCTGCAGTGCGGCGAGTTTGGCATTGCTCGAGGTGGTCGCGTCGAGATTGGCATAGAGCTCGGCGAAGGCCTTCATGCCTCGGCCTCGGAAGTAGCGGTGGCCGGGGCGTCATCTTCATCGCCGTATTCGGTGATGAAGCCTCGGGCGTCGAGCCCCAGTTCGTTCAGGTAGCGGACCAGCACGTTGACCGATCCATGGGTCACCATTACCCGTTCGGCACCGGTCTGCTCGATGGCCCACAACAGCCCGGGCCAGTCCGCGTGGTCCGACAGCACGAAGCCCCGGTCGACCCCGCGCCTGCGCCGGGTACCGCGCAGGCGCATCCAGCCGCTGGCGAAGGCATCGCTGTATTCGCCAAAGCGGCGGATCCAGCTGCTGCCGCCGGCCGACGGCGGTGCCAGCACCAACGCGTTGCGCAACATCGGATCGTTGCGTGGGATGTCACCGGCGTACAGGGTCGCTGGCAGGTAGACACCGGCCTCGCGGTACACCCGGTTGAGCGGCTCGACCGCGCCATGCACCAGGATCGGACCGATGCTCTCGTCCAGGCCATGAAGGATGCGCTGGGCCTTGCCGAACGAGTAGCAGTACAGGACGCTGGCCTTGTTCTGGGCGCTGTTGCCCCGCCACCAGTCATTGATTTCAGCGAAGACCGATGCCTGTGACGGCCAGCGGTAGATTGGCAGTCCGAAGGTCGATTCGGTGATGAAGGTATGACAGCGTACGGGCTCGAAGGGCGCACAGGTGCCGTCGGCCTCGACCTTGTAGTCGCCTGAAGCGACCCACACCTCGCCCTCGTACTCGAGGCGTACCTGAGCCGAGCCCAGCACGTGGCCGGCGGGGTGGAGACTCAAAGTGACGCCGTGGTGCATCAGTCGCTCGCCATAGGGCAAGGTCTGCAGATTGATGTCCTGGCCCAGGCGGCTGCGCAGGATGCCTTCGCCGGGGGCGGCGCACAGGTAATGCTCGTTGCCCGTGCGCGCATGGTCGGCGTGACCATGGGTGATCACCGATCGCTCTACGGGGCGCCACGGGTCGATGTAGAAATCTCCCGGCGGGCAGTACAGGCCTTCGGGGCGGGCGATGACAAGGTCCATGGCTCGGTTGCCGGCTGGGGGTGGTAAGAGTTATGAGCCCCAGCACGAGCCCTAAGTTCGAAGCAGATCTCGTGGCCGCCGATCCGTTACCGCCCCGGCACCAACGTCAGTCGCTGGGTGCCATACGCCCTGGCGAAATTCTGCGGCTGCAAGGGCAGGCTCATGAACCTGCCCTTGAACCACGCATCCAGCCCATCACCAAAATGGGGGCTGGCCGGATTGCCGGACTGGCCGCTGCTGGTCAGCAGCTGCAGAGGTTCGATCTGACCGAAATCCACCACCATGCGTGCCGACGATGGCAGGCGAGTATCGAAGCTGCTGCCCCAGGCATACGGGGACATCGCCAGGGTGCTGAAATCGCCTCCGGCAGCCAATGGAGCACGGCCCAGGGCGTCGCCCAGCCCGTGGAAAGCCGGGGCCGGCCAGCGGTACTGGTGCAGCTTGCCCCATTGCCAGGCGCGGCGGTCGGCTCCCATTTGCGCGACACCGGCATCGACCGCAGCGGCCAGGCTGCGGGCCAGGATGGCGGGCTTGTCTTCTTTTTGCGGCGTGCCGCGGTCATCCCAGAACGGGCTGTCCTCGCGGCCAAGCAGATGGTCGGCCTGCGCCGAGTACGACAGCCGCGCAGTGCCGACAAAGGCTTGCCAGGCTGGACTCGACTCAGGACCCAACTCGTCGAGGAAGGTCTGCCGGGCAGATTCCTGAAGAAACAGCTCGTACAACGCGGCATCGGCCGATACCGGGCTCAATCGGCCGTCGAAGGTCATCAGGCGGGTATAGGCCTCGCGCGCCTTGTCGCGCTGGGCGGGGGGCAGGCTGTCAATGGCCTGCTTGAGCGGCTGCGCCATCCCGGGCGCTTCGAACATCTTCTTCAGCTTGTCTGCCAGCAGGGTCGTCTGGTCGTTTTGCATGGCAGCCAGGCTGCGGCCGTCATGGCGGCCATTGCCCGCCAGTTGCGCCAGGCGCTCGGCGCGCTCGGGGTAGTACCAGCTGTTGGACAGCTGCATGCCGTACCCGCGCGGCAGGCTGCGCTGGTTGGCATGGCCAAGCCAGCCTGCGGGCGGGTCCTGGTCATAGGGGTGCAGCATCGGGTCGGCGTAGCCATCCCAGTCGTAGCGCCCGTCCCATCCGGGGGAGGGCAGCAGCCCCTGACCCTCGCGGCGATTGGGGTAGCGGCCGCCTACCTGCCAACCAATGTGCGCGGCATCGGCGAAAATGAAGTTCAGGGGCGCGGCAGCGATCTCCCGTGTAGTGTCGAAGGCGCGGTCCACGGTGCTCGCACGTGTCAGGTCGAACAGCGCGTCCAGGCTCTTGTCATCCTTGAGCTGCGGCAGGTGCAGGGCCAGCCCCAGGCCATCCGTGACAGGCTGCCCAATCAGGGTCCCATGGCGGGTGTCATGGAACACATCGCGCTGGGCTCGTTGACCACTGACAAGGAAGGTTTCGTTGCGCGCGCGGGTGGTCTGCCACTTGCCGTCGCTGAGGTACACCAGCTGGTTGCCTTGGCGGCGCAGCTGCTCCAGATACAGGTCCTGATTGTCGGCCATGACCGCGCTGCTGCTCCAGGCGACCTTGCCGTTGTATCCGGCGAGCACGATGGGCAGGCCAGGCAGCGAAAGGCCTGCCACCTGGTACTTGCCGGTGTGGATCTGCACAGGGCTCAGCGCCCAGGCAGCCCGGCTGTCGCTGGCCAGCAGGCTTTTGCCGCTGCGGCTGCGCAGAGGGGAGAGAGCCCAGTTGGCGGAGCCAGGACTGCCCAGCAAGTCGAGATCGGCCAGTTGCTGGCTGACCGCCGCCAGCGGCTCAAGCCCCGGTAGCTGGCGGTTGAGGTCAAGGCCCTTGAGTTTATCAACCTCGCCCTCTGCCAGCGGCTCATCCGGCGCGGCGGGCAGAAGCCAGGCCAGCCTGTCGCTGCCGACTCTCCGGGCCAGGGTCAGGGCGGCGATTTCCTCTTGCAGGTTTACCGACTGGCTGAAGGCATAGAAGCTGAAGATCAGCGCCGAATCCTCGGGCTTCCAGTATTCCGGGCGATAGCTGCTTTTGGCCAGATCGCCCGGCAGCTTGTCGCGGAAACGGAACAGGTAGGCGTTGACGCCCCGGGCATAGACCTCGAAGAAGCGCTTGAGGCGCGGCGAGGCATCGGCGTAGAGCTGGTTGGCGCTCTGCCTGAGGTTGGCGGCGCGCATCAGCCGGTCGACCTCGAGCACATCCGCCCCGGCCAGTTCGGCCAAGCGGCCCTGGGCCAGCAGGCGCATGCCGACCATCTGCCCGATGCGGTCGCTGGCATGCACATAGCCGAGGGTGAACAACGCGTCATGGAAGCTGCTGCTTTCGATCAGTGGCATGCCCATGGCATTGCGCCTTACCGATACATTCTGCGCCAGCCCCTTGAGCGGCTGCACACCCGTGGTGGGCGGCAGGTTGTCCTGCACGCCAGCCATTTGGCAGCCGCCTAGGCCAAGTAGGCCAAGCAGTGTCGCGGCGACGCCGAACCGAGGAAGGAAGGGTGGAAAGGCGGGCGCGGCCATGACAAGGCTCCTGCAGGGCGGGGCGGGGTGGTAAAAGGCGCTACGTTATTGAGCAGGGGGGCGGCATGCAAGACGCTGCATGGGATTATTTTGCAGGGACTGTGCGTGACTTGAGCTTTGCGGTGACGCAGGTATCGAGCGCCGCCCTCGCGGTCGGTGCTCGAACCGAGGGCTTTGAATTATCAGGCCCCGTGGCACTTCTTGAACTTCTTGCCATTGCCGCACGGGCACGGATCATTCCGGCCTACGTCCTTCAGGGCGTTGCGTACAGGCTCCTGAGGCTCGTGGTTGCAGTGCGGGCCGTGCACATGGCCGTGGTCATGATGGTGGTCATGATCATGATCGTGGTTGCAGTCTGGGCCATGGACATGGGGTTGCTGGGTCATTGCGGGTCACTCCGGTAATAGATCGCCGGGAATTATCTCACCACTGCGCGACAAGTGCAGTTCGCGATGAAAGATTAATCCGGTGTCCAACTCGCCTTGCAGACGATACTGCAGTGGCTCTTCGCTCTCGAGCAGCTTGGCCAAGGGCTTGATCTGCTTCCAGAGGTTGGTCCGCGCGGTAATCTTGAACGTACGCGCGGCATGCCCCCCGACGCTGCGCCACAGGCTGGCTTCATCGTCCACCAGCAGCAGGTCGTTGAGGCGTATCGAATACGCGATGTTGCGGATGAACAGCCTCCCGTCATTGGGGTTGTCGACGCGAAGGTGCAGGATGAACTCCTGCTGGTGCAGGCGCGCCTTGACTGTCTCGACCTTGACCAGGTGCACCTCGGGGTCGCGCCAGGGCTCGCCGACCCAGCTGATACAGCCCGACAGCAGCGTCAGCAGCAGGCTGAGGACAAGCAGGCGGGGCGAGTTGTTCATGGTCAGTTATCCAGGTATCCGGCGCAGCATTTCTTGAATTTCTGCCCGCTGTCACAGGGGCAGGGATCGTTTCGTCCGGCCTTGAGTGCAACCGTTGGGTCGATGAAGTACCAACGCCCACCGTGCTGCACGAACGCCGAGCGCTCACGGTGCTGGTGATCGCCTTCAAGGTCGTGCCAACGCGCACTGAATGTCACGAAGGCATGCTCGGGCTGGCCGCCCAGCACCTCGACGCTTTCCACCTCGAGGCCAAGCCAGGTGCTCTGAGCGCTCCAGGAGGCCATGGCTGCCTGGTCCAGGCCGGACTGCTGCGCGGTGAGGGTGGTCTGCACCAGATAGTCGACCAGGCCCAGCACATAGGCGCTATAACGCGAGCGCATCAGGGTCTGCGCATCGGGGGCCGGGGTGCCGGCGTGGTAATGCCCGCAGCAGGCGTCCAGCAGATTGCCGCTGCCGCAGGGACAAACCGAAACACTCATCAGATCACCACCAGTACTTGCCAAAATTTTGTGGATTGGCCCAGAACCTGGCGTTCAGCCAGTCCGGCACCTGTTTGTATTCACGTAGATCATAGGTGAACAGGCTCAGCACCTGTTGCTCACGCTGGAACCGCTCGCTGACCGACAGGGCAAGAGCGAAAAAATCGGTCTCTTGCCAGCCACAAGCCGGCAGGTCGGCCAGCACCGCCACTCTGCTGGAATTGAGATTGCGAATGCCGCCCAGCAGCTCCAGCCCGGTACGCTTGGGCAGATGTTCAAGGCAGTCGACCAGCAGCGCCAGGTCGAAGCGCTGCGCCGCCAGTTCGGCGGGCAGGGGCCCAGGCGCGGCGCTCTCGATGCTCACGTGCGGGTGGGCCTGGGCGAAAGCGTCCAGCGCCGGAAAACGGGTTCCCACCAGCAGCAGGCGTTGGGGTGTGAAGCGGTCAAGCAGGGCGGCCAAGGCCTGCTGGGGGGTACGCTGTGAGTAAACCTCGGTCATTGCCAATCCTCGCTCAGGTCGTACAAGACTATCGGTCCGAGCCTGCTCGGCATAGAGGCTGGTCGCTCCGGCGTGGCCTGCCGCTGGCAGATACGGACTGCGCGGTCTTTACTCCCAGAGCATCGGTTTCAACCGATTCCCCCTACGGAGACGCGACATCATGAGCATAGTACGCACGGCGATACCCCTGGTCCTGCTCACCAGTGTGCTGACTGGTTGTGCAGGTTTGCAGAAAACCGACTGGCCCAAGTGTGCTGCCGTCGGGGGCGTGAGCGGTGCTGCCCTGGGCGCCATCGAGAGCTCCAGCTGGGCAGGCTGGGGCGCATTGCTCGGTGGCGGTCTGGCGGCCGGTTACTGCTGGGCCAACGGCGACGGTGACGAAGACGGCGATGGCGTGCCGGACAGCCGCGACAAGTGCCCGGGCACTCCCCGCGGGGTGCAGGTCGACGCCAATGGCTGTCCGCCCGAGGCACCGGCACCGGTGGTCGAAGAGGTGGTCGTGGTCGAGAAGGAAGAAGTCATCGTCATCCGCGATGTGCATTTCGAGTTCGATTCGGCCCGCCTGACCGCAGCCGACAAGGAACGCCTGAACACCATCGCTACCCGCCTGAAAGACGAGGCCCCCAGTGCCCGGCTGAGCGTCACCGGGCACACCGACAGCGCCGGCTCCGACCGCTACAACCAGAACCTTTCGGAGCGCCGCGCTCATTCGGTGACCGACTACCTGGTCAGCAGCGGCGTACCGCGCAACAGCTTTGTGTCGGTGGCCGGTGCAGGCGAGACCCAGCCTGTGGCCGACAACGCCACCGCCGAAGGCCGGTCCATGAACCGGCGCACCGAGATCAAGATCCAGCGCTGAGGCGCGTTTTCGCACCTTGACCCCTGCTCTGGCGCATGCCGGAGCAGGGGTCGATGCCGGCAGGCGGCCCGCTCGGTCGCGCCCCGCCGACACAACGATAACGGTTGGAGCAGGTATGAAACTGATTCTGATGCTGGGCAAGGTCCTGACAGTGATTTTCTGGGGCGTGGTGCTGATGAATCTGCTGGTCCCGCAGCCAAGTCCGCTCAATCTGCTCATCAGCGCAGCGGGCATGTTCCTGCTCACGCTGCATGTGCTGGAAGTGCTGTTTTTCAATGGCAGCCTGCGCGAGCGCGGTCACCCCTGGTTCGACCGCCTGCAGATCCTGCTGACCGGGATATTCCACATCATGTCGATCCCTCGTCCAGTCCGGAAGGTGCGACATGCGTAAGCGTGCGCCTCAGATCACTATCCGCGAACTCGCCACCGCTACCACCCCGATCCCCAGCAGCAGATTAACTCCCACCATCCGTCGGATCCGCGCCATGACCGCCGCGCCGCCCGCCCAGTCCTGTGTCTCGACCGCCGCTCGCAGCTCCGGCAGCAACAACGTCTGGATCCGCATGAACAGTGCGACCATCACGATCGCTCCGCCCATCATTATGTGCACATACCTGGGGGCGGTCTCGAACCCCGAAAATCGCATGTGCAACATCCCGACGCCACTGATCGCCAGTACCGCAATCGCCACCCAGACCCACACGAAGAAACGCTGAAACACTTCTACCCAGAGCCTCAGCCTGGCAGGCCCTTCCAGGGCTGAAACCGCCGCGGGCCGTAGCACCAGCCAGGCGAAGAACATGCCGCCAACCCACACCAATGTGGCCAGAACATGAAGGGTGTAGGGAAGTGCGAAGGCGGTCATCGGGTTCTCCATGCGGCGCAAAGGGCAATAGCGGGGTATGATAGCCGCCCATGCGAAACACTGAAAATTTATCCAGCCCTTCGGGCGCCCCCAGACCATGATCAGTAACGAACTCAAGACCACCATCCAGGGCGCCTACACGCGTTTTCTCGAAGCCAAGAGCCTCAAGCCCCGCTACGGTCAGCGCCTGATGATCGCTGAAGTCGCCAAGGTACTGGGCGATATCGGCTGCGACGACGAAGGCCGGCGCGCCGGCGACCCGGCCGTGGTCGCGGTCGAGGCCGGTACCGGTACCGGCAAGACCGTTGCCTATAGCCTGGCCGCCATCCCCGCGGCCAAGGCGGCCGGCAAGCGCCTGGTGGTGGCGACCGCCACCGTGGCCCTGCAAGAGCAGATCGTCTTCAAGGACCTGCCCGACCTCATGCGCAACAGCGGGCTGAACTTCAGCTTCGCCTTGGCCAAGGGCCGAGGCCGCTATCTGTGCCTGTCCAAGCTCGATGTGCTGCTGCAAGAGGGCGAGGCGCAATCGGCCACTGCCCAGCTGTTCGAAGACGAGGGCTTTCGTATCGAGGTGGACGAGCGCAGCCAGAAACTGTTCACCAGCATGATCGAAAAGCTTGCCGGCAACCGCTGGGATGGCGACCGCGACAGCTGGTCCGAAGCCCTCGAAGACCAGGACTGGGCGCGCCTGACCACCGACCACAGCCAGTGCACCGGCCGGCATTGCCCGAATTTCCAGCAGTGCGTCTTCTACAAGGCGCGTGAAGGCATGGGCAAGGTGGACGTGATCGTCACCAATCACGACATGGTCCTGGCCGACCTGGCCCTGGGCGGCGGCGCCGTGCTGCCCGACCCGCGCGACACTATCTATGTGTTCGACGAAGGCCACCACCTGCCAGACAAGGCCATCGGCCACTTCGCTCACTATTCGCGCCTGCGCTCCACGTCCGAATGGCTGGAGCAGACAGCCAAGAACCTCACCAAGCTGCTGGCCCAGCACCCGCTGCCAGGAGATCTGGGCAAGCTGATCGAGCAGGTGCCGGAGCTGGCGCGAGAAGTCCGCACCCAGCAGCAGTTCATGTTCACCCTCTGCGAGCAGGTTGCCGACTTCCGCCCGGGCGAAGACATGGAGGGTCGTGACCGCCCGCGCTACCGATTCGAAGGCGGCGTGGTGCCCGAGGCGATCCGCGAGGTCGGCCTCGAGCTGAAAAAAGGCTTCTCCCAGCTCAACGACCTGTTCACCCGCCTGGCCGACCTGCTCAAGGAAGGCATGGACGGTGAGGTCAATATCGGCATCGCCAGCCATCAGGCGGAGGAGTGGTATCCACTGTTCGGCACCTTGCTCACCCGCGCCCAGGGCAACTGGGAACTGTGGACCGCCTTCACCGCCGAAGACCCGCAAGACAGCCCCCCCATGGCGCGCTGGCTGACCCTGGCCGAAAGTGGCGCGCTGTTCGATATCGAGGTCAATGCAAGCCCGATCCTTGCCGCCGAGATGCTGCGCCGCAGCCTCTGGAACGTCGCCCATGGAGCACTGGTAACCTCGGCCACGCTGACCGCGCTGGGCAAGTTCGACCGTTTTCGCATGCGCGCCGGGCTGCCGCGGGACGCCGTCACCGCCGTGGTGCCGAGTCCCTTCCATCACATCGACGCCGGTGTGCTGCGAGTGCCCGACCTGCGCGCGGACCCGCGTGATGCCGCGGCGCACACCGCGGCGATCATCCGCGACCTGCCCGACCTGGTGGAAGGCTCGCGCGGCTCGCTGGTGCTGTTCTCTTCGCGCAAGCAGATGCAGGAGGTGTTCGACGGGCTTGATCGCGACTGGCGCAAACAGGTGTTCATACAGGGCAATCTGTCGAAGCAGGAAACCCTCAACAAGCACAAGGCGCGGGTCGATGACGGCAAGTCCAGCGTACTGTTCGGCCTGGCGAGCTTTGCCGAGGGCGTCGACCTTCCCGGCGCCTATTGCGAGCACGTGGTCATCGCCAAGATTCCTTTTGCCGTGCCGGATGATCCTGTGGAGGCGGCCTTGGCCGAATGGATCGAGGCCCGTGGCGGCAACCCGTTCATGGAAATCGCCGTGCCCGACGCCTCGCTGCGTCTGATTCAGGCCTGCGGGCGCTTGCTGCGCACCGAGCAGGACCGAGGCACCATCACTTTGCTGGACCGTCGCGTGGTGACCCAGCGCTATGGCAAGGCTATTCTCAACGCGCTGCCGCCGTTTCGCCGGGAAATTTCCTGAGGCCGGAGCGCAAGGCTGCGGCCTGTTGTCTATCACTCAGACCTGGCCCGGGACGGGCCTTGCAAGAGAGTATCAGCCCCATGATTCGCCGTACCTTGCCCGCCGTTCTTACCCTGTTGTTCAGCACGCCGCTACTCGCCGCTCAGCAGACGCTGTTCAGCTTCGTGCGCCCGGCCTCGGTGGTCAATGTGGCAACCGACAATGCCAGCCTGCCGCAATACAATGCCGAGCAGACCGCTCAGGGCGAGGTGCTGCGCCGCGTGGTGTTCAATCCCGCGCCGCGCCCGAGCTTGCGCTTGAGCCCTCAGCAGGGCGCTTGGGACTGGTCCAGCGCCCAGGCGCTTACACTGCGCCTGCAGAGCGGCATGGACTGGGCGCTGAGCGTCGACGTCGTCGTGCAGAGCAGCGATGGTCGCACGTTGACCAGTCGCATCGACCTGCCGGCAGGGCCTGCGCAGACCGTACTTGTACCGCTCAAGGCCACTTCGCCATTGGGCCAGGGCATGCGCGCCGGCCCGCCGATGCCCTGGAGCTACCAGGGCCAGCGTCTGCTGCTGACCAGTAGCGTGGGTGAGCTGGACCTGGCCCAGGTTACCTCCATCAGCCTGTCGATTCCCCAGCCCAATGTCGCCCAGAGCCTGCTGATCGAACGCGTCGGCCTGCAGGATGACGACGAGGCGCAGAAAGCCGTCTACACCGGCCTTGTCGACGGTTACGGACAGTCGACCCGAGGCCGCTGGCCAGAAAAGATCCTCGGCGACG
Organism: Pseudomonas fluorescens; assembly: GCF_902498185.1. Classification (GTDB taxonomy): domain Bacteria; phylum Pseudomonadota; class Gammaproteobacteria; order Pseudomonadales; family Pseudomonadaceae; genus Aquipseudomonas; species Aquipseudomonas fluorescens_BS. The sequence goes on from NZ_CABVIX010000007.1 coordinate 226,052, forward strand.
AGCAGCTCAAGTCCGCCGCCACCCGTGAGCAACAGCAGCTGCAGGGCTGGCTCGCCGAGCGCGGCAAGCAGCAGCTGGACAGCTATGGCGGCCTGCAGGGCGGTGCCAGCTTCGAGGCCAAGGGTTTCTTTCGCACCGAAAAGCGCGAAGGACGCTGGTATCTGGTAACACCGGAGGGCAATCCGTTCTATTCGCTGGGCGTCAATGCGGTGGCCGCCGATGCTGGCCGTACCTATGTGACGGGGCGCGAAGCCATGTTCACGTCCTTGCCCGCCGACGGTGAGCCGCTGGCGCCGTTCTACGGCGAGGGCAACAATAACGACGGCACCGGTGCCTCGCGTGGCCGCAACTTCAACCAGGGCCGCTGGTTCGATTTCTATGCCGCCAACCTCGAACGGGCGCATGGTACGCCTTGCCCGCCCGCCGCCCAGCCCCAGGCCGCCAGCCCGTGTCCTGTCGTGGCCTTCGATGCCAGACGCTGGCAGGCGCAGAGCCTTGACCGCATGCAGGCCTGGGGTTTCAACACCTTGGGCAACTGGAGTGACTTGGCGCTGAGCCACGCCAAGCGTGTTCCCTACACATTGCCGCTATTGATCGGCGGCGACTATGCAAGTATCAGCACGGGCCAGGACTGGTGGGGCGGCATGCCCGACCCTTTCGACCCCCGCTTCGCCATGGCCACCGAGCGGGCCGTGGCCATTGCCGCCCGTGACCACCGCGACGACCCTTGGCTTGTGGGGTATTTCGCCGACAACGAGCTAGCCTGGGCCGCGCCAGGCAACGATCCGAAAGCCCGCTATGCGCTGGCCTACGGCACCTTGCGTCTGACCACCGACGTCCCGGCCAAGCGCGCGTTCCTAAAGCAGCTGCGTGACAAATACCGCAACCAGAATGGCCTGTCCCGGGCCTGGGGCATTGACCTCAAGGCCTGGGAGCTGATGGAAGACCCCGGTTTCGAAGCGCCGCTGCCGAATCCGGAGTATCCGGAAATCGAACGCGACCTCCAGTATTTCCAGCAGGTATTTGCGGAAACCTACTTCAAGACCATCTCCGACTCCTTGAAGTGGCATGCCCCCAATCACCTGCTGCTCGGCGGCCGTTTTGCGGTGAGTACCCCGGAAGCGGTCAAGGCATGCGCACGTTACTGTGATGTGCTGAGTTTCAACTTCTATACGCTCAAGCCAGACGACGGCTATGACTTCGCCCAGCTCAACGCGCTGGACAAGCCCGTCCTGGTGTCCGAATTCCAGTTTGGCTCGCGAGACCGCGGCCCATTCTGGCCGGGGCCGCTGGAAGTGCCGCGCGAGGAAGACCGGGGGCCGGCCTATGGCAATTTCGTCGAGGCGGCCTTGGCCCAGCCATCGATTGTTGGCGTGCACTGGTTCCAGTACCTCGACCAGCCTGCCAGCGGGCGGCTGCTCGATGGCGAGAACGGGCATCTCGGATTGGTGGCAATCACGGATGTGCCGTATGCCGGATTTGTCGATGCCGTACGCAAGGTCAACCAGCAGGCCCTCGAGCAACTGCGAAAGGGGTTGCAGCCGCTTGCGCCCCCGCCGCCAACGCCTGGGGTAACGACCACCCGGCCATAACCTGTATGCAAAAGCCCCCGGTGCTGAAACAATGCACGCCATTTGAAACAGGTAAGTCGGGGGATTTGGCGGGTGCAGATTCAGGGTCACTATGAGCTGAAGTTCGAGGCAGTACGCGAGGCGTTCGCCGCGTTGTTCGACGATTCCCAGGAGCGGGGCGCGGCGCTGTGCATTCAGGTCGGCGGGGAAACCGTGATCGACCTCTGGGCTGGCAGCGCCGACAAGGACGGCCAGCAGGCCTGGCACAGCGATACAATCGCCAACCTTTTTTCCTGCACCAAGACGTTCACGGCCGTCACTGCCTTGCAGTTGGTGGGCGAGGGGAAACTGTCCCTGGATGCCCCGGTCGCCCGCTACTGGCCCGAATTCGCCCAGGCTGGAAAACAGAGTGTGACCCTGCGTCAGTTGCTCAGCCACCGCGCAGGCCTCCCAGCGATTCGCGAGTTGCTGCCCGCCGAAGCGCTGTATGACTGGCAGCTCATGACCGATGCATTGGCCGCCGAAACCCCGTGGTGGACGCCGGGTACCGCACATGGTTACGCCGCCATTACCTACGGCTGGCTGATTGGTGAGCTGATCCGGCGCGCCGACGGCCGTGCGCCGGGCGACTCCATCGTGGCGCGTACCGCCAAGCCCCTGGGTCTGGACTTCCATGTCGGCCTGGCTGATGAAGAATTCCACCGAGTGGCCCATATCGCCCGTGGCAAGGGCAACATGGGCGACCAGGCAGCCCAGCGTCTGCTGCAGGTCACCCTGCGCGAGCCGAACGCGTTGTCGACCCGCGCCTTCACCAATCCGCCGGCGATTCTGACCAGCACCAACAAGCCGGAGTGGCGCCGCATGCATCAGCCTGCGGCCAACGGCCATGGCAACGCCCGCAGTCTGGCCGGTTTTTATGCTGGCGTGCTGGACGGCAGCCTGCTCGAATCCGAACTGCTCGACGAGCTGACCCGTGAACATAGCATCGGGCAGGACCACACCTTGCTGACCCAGACCCGCTTCGGCCTCGGCTGCATGCTCGACCAGCCCAGAGTCGCCAATGCCACCTTCGGACTGGGTGCCAGAGCCTTCGGGCATCCTGGAGCAGGCGGTTCGGTCGGATTCGCTGACCCCGAACACGATGTAGCCTTCGGCTTCGTCACCAATACCCTCGGGCCCTACGTGCTGATGGACCCTCGCGCACAGAAGCTGGTGCGCGTGTTGGCACATTGCCTTTGATCGGGTAACGCGGGTGTTGCCAGAACCCTTTGACTATTCTCAATCCAAACGCCCGGTCCGCCAGGGCAAATTCCTTTCATTTTCATGGTGTCTCGCTGATGTCTTCACATAAAACCTTAGCTCTCGCCCTCTGCCTGGCCATGACTGGCTGCGCCCAGCACCCGCAGAACGCCTCGACCGATGGCGGCCACGGCTGGTGGCCCTTCGGCTCGGACAAGGTGGCCGACAAGGAGGTGAAGGAAGTGGTGACCGAGAAAGTCGCGCAAGCCGATGCCAAGTCCGAGAGCAGCAGCCGCTGGTGGTGGCCGTTCGGTGGTGAAGCCAAGGCCTCCGCCAAGGCGGCGGTGCCACAGATCGACCACAAGGCTACCCAGGCCTGGCTGGACAGCTACGAGCCCAAGCTGCGCGAAGCCATCAAGGACAGCAAGTTCGAGCTCGAACGCCGCGAAGACGTCCTGGTCGTGACGATCCCGGTCGAAGGTGCTTACAACCCGGACCGTCCATCCATGCTGTTGCCCGTCACGCTGGGGCCGATCACCCGTGTCGCCAAGGTCCTCGAAGCCGATCCCAAGACCGCCGTGCTCGTGCTTGGCCATGCCGACACCAGTGGCGCCGCTGCGCTCAACCAGAAACTCAGCCAGGAGCGCGCGGCCTCCGTCTCGGCGATCTTCCGGCTGAGCGGTCTGCAGCGCGACCGCCTGACCCTGCGCGGCATGGGCTCGGTGATGCCACGGGCAGCCAATGACAGCGTCGAAGGCCGTGCGTTGAACCGTCGTGTGGAAATGCTGCTCACTCCGCAGAACACCATGCTGGCGCTGTTGGCCAAGTACAAGCAGCCAACCCTCAGCGCAGCCGAGATGGTCGCCGTCCAGGACACCAAGGCGCCCGTCAAGGCCGAAGCCAAGCCTGCAGGGAAGCCTGCCGCCAAAGCCGCGGCGAAGAAAACCGTGGCCAAGGCCAAGGCGCCTGCCGCCAAGGCCGCAGCCAAGAAGAAGGCTACGCCAGCCAAGCCCGCCGCCAAGAAGGTTGCGGCAGCCGACAAGAAAGTCGCCGCCAAGGCCAACTGATCGACAAGGAACGCTGCAATGACCAAGACCCTGGCCGAAATGCGCCGCGATTACACTCGCGACGGTCTGACCGAAGCCCAGGCCCCGGATGAGCCGTTCGCCCTGTTCCATCATTGGTTTGGCGACGCGGTGAAGACCGAGCAGGCTCCAGTGGAAGCCAATGCCATGACCCTGGCCACCGTCGACGCCCAGGGCCGTCCCCACTGTCGAGTGCTGTTGCTCAAGGGGCTCGATGCCCAGGGTTTCACCTTTTTCACCAATTATGACAGCGCCAAGGGACAGCACTTGCTGGCCAATCCATTCGCGGCGATGACGTTCTTCTGGCCGGCCCTGGAACGTCAGGTGCGTATCGAGGGGCGGGTGGAGAAGGTCACCGCCAAGGAATCGGACGCCTATTACCAAGTGCGTCCGCTGGGGAGTCGGCTGGGCGCCTGGGCATCGCCGCAGAGCCAGGTGATTGCCGATCGCGAACAGCTCGAGGGCCTGGTCAAGGCCACCGAGGCGCGTTTCAGTGATAGCGACCCGCATTGCCCTGAGCACTGGGGTGGCTACCGTCTGCTGCCCGAACGCGTCGAGTTCTGGCAAGGGCGCTCCAGCCGGCTCCACGACCGGCTCAACTATCGTCATGTCGACGGCGGGTGGGTACGTGAGCGTCTGGCGCCCTGATCTGTCCTTGGGTTGAATGAATACAATTTTATCCCTCGACTATCGTGACAGTCCGGTTTGCGCAGGGTCTAATGGATACCTGACTTATGGAGATGCTTCCCATGCGTAAATCTGTACTGCTGGTGGCCAGCTTTACCACCATGTCGTTGCTGCTCGGCGGCTGTGCCTCGAACCTGAGCGGCGATTCCTACTCGCGCGACGAAGCTCGACGCGTGCAAACGGTACGCATGGGCACCATCGAGGCCTTGCGTCCGGTCAAGATCGAGGGCACCAAGACGCCGATCGGCGGAGGCGCAGGTGCAGTTGTCGGTGGTGTGGCCGGTAGTGCCATCGGCGGAGGCCGGGGCAGCATCGTCGCTGCAGTGATCGGGGCCGTGGCCGGCGGGCTGGCAGGGTCAGCGGCCGAGGAAGGCATCACCCGTACACAGGGCGTGGAAATCACCGTGCGGGAAGACGATGGCAGTACCCGAGCCTATGTCCAGCAGGTGCAGGACAACGAGATCTTCCGTGTAGGTGAGCGCGTGCGCATCATGACGGTCGACGGTACCAGCCGCGTCTCACACTGATTAATCTGCAATAAAAAACCCCGATCGGCAACAGCCGGTCGGGGTTTTTTCATGGCCGCTGGGAGGTAATGTTCAGCCGTTGAGACCAAGCATGTCACGCGCCACCGCTTCGGCGATGCGTATGCCATCGACACCCGCCGACAGAATGCCACCGGCGTAACCAGCGCCCTCACCAGCCGGGAACAGGCCACGCAGGTTGAGGCTCTGGTAGTCATCGCCCCGCGTGATGCGCAGGGGCGAAGAGGTCCGTGTCTCGATACCGGTCAGTACCGCGTCCGGCAGGTTATAGCCCTTGATCTGGCGGTCGAAGGCCGGCAGCGCCTCGCGGATCGCTTCGATGGCAAAATCCGGCAGGCTCAGCGCCAGGTCGCCCAGGCTGACACCTGGCTTGTAGGACGGCTCGACGCTGCCCAGTTCGGTAGATGGCCGACCGGCGACAAAATCGCCCACCAGCTGTGCCGGGGCCTGGTAGTTGCTGCCACCGAGCAGGTAGGCCTTGGCCTCCAGTTGCTCCTGCAGCTCGATGCCCGCCAGCGGGCCGCCTGGGTAATCCTGTTCCGGGTGGATGCCGACGACGATACCCGAGTTGGCGTTGCGCTCGTTGCGCGAATACTGGCTCATGCCGTTGGTGACCACGCGGCCCGGCTCGCTGGTGGCCGCAACCACCGTACCGCCCGGGCACATGCAGAAGCTGTAGACCGAACGGCCATTCTTGGCGTGGTGCACCAGCTTGTAATCAGCGGCCCCAAGCTTGGGATGGCCGGCGTACTTGCCCAGGCGCGCCTGGTCGATAAGCGTCTGCGGATGCTCGATGCGAAAACCGATCGAGAATGGCTTGGCTTCCATGTAGACGCCCTTGCCGTGCAGCATGCGGAAGGTATCACGCGCGCTGTGGCCCAGCGCCATCACTACGTGACGCGAGTGCAGTTGCTCGCCGCTTTCGAGTACTACCCCGTGCAATTGGCCATCGTCCATGAGCACGTCGGTGACCTTCTGCTCGAAGCGCACTTCTCCACCGAGGGCGATGATCTCGGCGCGCATGTTCTCGACCATGCCCGTGAGACGGAAGGTACCGATGTGCGGCTTGTTGACGTAGAGGATCTCGTCCGGCGCACCGGCTTTCACGAACTCGTGCAGGACCTTACGGCCATGGTGCTGGGGGTCTTTGATCTGGCTGTACAGCTTGCCGTCGGAGAACGTACCGGCGCCGCCTTCGCCGAACTGCACGTTGGATTCAGGGTTGAGCACGCTTTTGCGCCACAGGCCCCAGGTGTCCTTGGTGCGTTGGCGCACTTCCTTGCCGCGTTCGAGGATGATCGGACGAAAACCCATCTGCGCCAACAGCAGCCCGGCGAAGATACCGCAGGGGCCGAAACCGACCACGATCGGCCTTTGCGCGATATCGCTCGGCGCCTGGCCGACATACTTGTAGCTGACATCCGGAGCCACCGTGATGTTGCGGTCATCGGCGAACCGGGCCAGCAGCTCGGCTTCATTGCTCGCCTGGAGGTCGATGGTGTAGATGAACAGCAGCTCGGTGTTTTTCTTTCGGGCGTCGTAGCTGCGCTTGAACAGGGTGAAGTCGAGCAGCTGGTCGTCGGCAATCCCCAGGCGCTGCACGATGGCTTCGCGCAGGGCTTCATCGGGGTGATCCAGGGGCAGCTTCAGTTCGTTGATTCGTAGCATGGCAGGGTCCAGTATCCCGGCCATGGCGGCCGGCGGCTTTACTCAAACCGCCAAGTATAAGCTGTTCGTTGCCGTTTCAGGCAGCAGAAACCGCCCCCGGTGATCAGTCGGCGCGCGATCCCCCGTAGTAGCCGCAACCGCGCAGGGTCTGTCCATTGATGCGCAGCTCGGCGCTGAGGTGGCGAACCGCGCCGGTGGCGCTGTCGACGCAACGCTGCGGGGCAAACCACAGTTCGATGTGCTGGTTATTGGCCTCGCTGCTCAGGCTCAGGCCACCGCCGGGCAATTGCTCTTCGAGAAAGGGCAGAGGCAGTGGTGGCTGATCGGCGCGATTGAGCACCATGCCCCGGCCGCTGGCCTTGATGTCCCATTCTGGCTCATGGCCACTGGCACGCAGCGTCAGCTGCTTGAAGTTGGGATCGCTGCAGGCACCGCTGGATGGATCGAGACGATACAGGCGTTGCACGTTCAATTGACCGTCGCTGCCAGCCGTGACGCTGCCGGTAAGCTTGGCGCGCACATCGGCAAAGAGCTTGTCGTTGGCATTGTCGGCCAGATTTGAGGCTTCCTGCAGCACACCGGTGCCGCCACTGTCGCTGACCACGAAGCGGCGGCTTTCGTTGCACGGTTTGAACAGCAGTTGCCCGCCCGTGGCGCTCAGTTCGCCCTGCATGCGCGTGGTGCCGATGTTGGGGTCCACAGGTTTGTCCGCCAGCATCTGGCAGCCCCCGAGCAGGGGCAGCAGCGTGGCGAACAGCAGGGGAGGGGTGATGCGCATTGTGGAAGAGCTCCTCGGATTTGAAGGAGCTACCGTATCACCTCCGCGATTGCATGGGTTATCCGCCGAGGTAGGCGTCGCGCACTTTTGGATCGGTCAGCAGCGCTTCACCGGTCCCCTGCATCACGACGTGCCCGTTCTCCAGCACATAGGCTCGGTCGGCGATCTTCAGCGCCTGGTTGGCGTTCTGCTCGACCAGGAACACCGTCACGCCGTCGCGACGCAACTGCTCGATGATGTCGAAGATCTGCTGGATGATGATCGGCGCCAGTCCCAGTGACGGCTCGTCGAGCAGCAGCAGCTTGGGCTTGCTCATCAGCGCCCGGCCGATGGCGAGCATCTGCTGTTCACCGCCCGACATGGTGCCGCCCCGCTGGTTGTAGCGCTCTTTGAGGCGCGGGAACAGTTGCAGCACCTTGTCCAGCTGCTCCTGGTAGTCGCTCTTGTCAGTGAAGAACCCGCCCATGGCCAGGTTTTCCTCGACCGTCAGGCGGGCGAACACGCGGCGGCCTTCTGGCACCACCGCGATGCTCTTGCGCATGATGTGCGAGGACGGCTGGCCAACCAGCTCTTCACCCAGGTAGCGGATGCTGCCGCTGTGGGCCTGGGGCGAGCCGCAAAGAGTCATCAACAGCGTCGACTTGCCTGCGCCGTTGGCGCCGATCAGGGTGACGATCTCGCCCTGGCGGATTTCGACGTTGACGTTGTGCAGCGCCTGGATCTTGCCGTAGAAGGTGGAGACGTTTTCGAACTGCAGCATTTACGCTTCCCCCAGGTAGGCTTTGATCACGTCAGGATTGTCGCGGATCTGGTCCGGGGTGCCATCGGCCAGCGGCGTGCCCTGGTTGATCACCACGATATGATCGGAGATGCTCATGACCAGCTTCATGTCATGCTCGATCAGCAGCACAGTCACGTTATGCTCCTCACGCAGGTACGAGATCAGTGCCTTGAGGTCCTCGGTTTCCCTCGGGTTCAAACCGGCGGCTGGCTCGTCGAGCATGATGATGCGCGGGCGCGTCATCATGCAGCGGGCGATTTCCAGGCGGCGCTGCTGGCCGTAGGCCAATGTGCCGGCGGTGCGGTTGGCGAACTCGGTCAGGTGCACCTTGTCGAGCCAGTACTGCGCCCGCTCCATGGCCTCGCGCTCGCTGCGACGGTAGGACGGGGTCTTGAACAGACCGGCGAAGAAGTTGGTGTTCAGGTGCCGATGCTGTGCGATCAAGAGGTTTTCGAGCGCGGTCATTTCCTTGAACAGGCGCACGTTCTGGAACGTGCGCACCACGCCTTTGCGGGCGATCTGGTGACCGGCCAGTCCCTGTATCGGCTGGCCGTCAAGCAAGATGGTGCCACCGCTTGGCTTGTAGAAGCCGGTCAGGCAGTTGAACACTGTCGTCTTGCCTGCGCCATTGGGACCGATCAGGGCCACCACCTGTTTTTCCTTGACGGTCAGGCCCACGCCGTTGACCGCCAACAAGCCGCCAAAGCGCATGCTCAGGCCGCTGACTTGCAGAATTTCGCGGCTCATCGATGCAGCTCCATGTGTGGACGTTGCATGGGCAGCAGGCCCTGCGGACGCCAGATCATCATCAATACCATCAGCGCGCCGAACATCAGCATGCGGTACTCACTGAACTCGCGCATGAGTTCAGGCAGCAGGATCATCACGATGGCCGCGAGAATCACGCCGAGTTGTGAACCCATGCCGCCGAGCACGACGATGGCGAGGATGATCGCCGATTCGATGAAGGTGAACGATTCAGGGGTTACCAAGCCCTGGCGCGCGGCGAAGAAACTGCCGGCGAATCCGGCGAAGCAAGCACCGAGGGTGAAGGCCGAGAGCTTGATCACTGTCGGGTTCAGGCCCAACGCGCGGCAGGCGATCTCGTCTTCGCGCAGCGCTTCCCACGCACGGCCGATCGGCATGCGCAGCAGGCGGTTGATGACGAACAGCGCGAGCAGTGCCAGCAGCAGGGCGACCAGATAAAGGAAAATGACCTTGTTGATCGAGTTGTACGGCAGACCGAAGAACTCGTGGAAGGTCTGCATGCCCTCAGCGGCGCGGCGTTCGAAGCTCAGGCCGAAGAACGTCGGTTTCTCGATGTTGCTGATGCCGTTGGGGCCACCGGTAAGACCGGTCAGGTTTCGCAGGAACAGCCGGATGATTTCACCGAAGCCCAGGGTCACGATCGCCAGGTAGTCTCCGCGCAGGCGAAGTACCGGGAAACCCAGCAGGAAGCCGAAGGTCGCTGCCATAAGGCCCGCGAGCGGCAAGCAGATCCAGAAGCTCAGGCCGTAGTAGTGCGAGAGCAGGGCATAGGTATAGGCACCAACGGCATAGAAGCCGACATAGCCAAGGTCGAGCAGGCCTGCCAGGCCGACCACGATGTTCAACCCCAGGCCGAGCAGCACGTAGATCAGGATCAGCGTGGCGATGTCGACCGCGCCACGCGAGCCGAAGAACGGCCAGACCAGGGCGAGCACTATCAGACCCAGGATGATCCAGCGCTGGGTGCGCGGCAGCGTCAGGAAGTTGCTGACGGCGGGCGATACCAGCCTGCGGTCCGAGCGGCTGCGCACCACGGTGCTCCATTGCTTGTCGAACAGCACCCGCAGGAACATCAGCACCGAACAGACCGCGATCACCGTCAGGGTGAAAGGCCCCTGGCTGTGCACAATCAGGTTGATGCCGTCGATACTCAGTTTCAGGCCCAACACCGGGAACGCCACGGCCCAGACCAGCAAGGCGCTGAAAAACGCCTGTTTGATATTCTTGCTCATACTTTCTCAACCTCCGGACGGCCCAGAATGCCGGTCGGCCGGAACAACAGCACCAGAACCAAAAGACCGAATGCCACCACGTCCTTGTACTGGTCACCGAAGATATCGGCGCCGAAGGCTTCGGCCACACCCAGCACCAGGCCACCGAGCATGGCGCCCGGAATACTGCCGATGCCGCCAAGTACCGCTGCGGTGAAGGCCTTGAGGCCCACCAGGAAGCCTGCGTTGGGGTTGATCACACCGTATTGCATGCTCAGCAACACCGCTGCCACGGCCGCCAGCGCGGCGCCGATGACAAAGGTCAGGGCAATGATGTTGTTGGTGTTGATCCCCAGCAGGTTGGCCATCTTGATGTCTTCGGCACAGGCGCGGCAGGCGCGGCCCAGGCGGGAGCGCGAGATGAACAGGGTCAGGCCGATCATCGACACCAGGGTGACCACGAATACCAGGATCTGCATGTACGAGATCAGGACTTCCTCCGCACCGCCCGGGCCGAAGGAAATGCTCCCCGGAATCAGGTTCGGAATGGATTTGTCCTTGGAATCCTGAGACAGCAGCACGGTGTTCTGCAGGAAAATCGACATGCCGATGGCGGAGATCAACGGGATCAGGCGATTGCTGTTGCGCAGCGGCCGGTAGGCCACACGCTCGATGCTGTAGCCATAGGCGCTGGTCACGAAAATCGTCGCGACAAAGGCGACGGTCATCAGGATCGGCAAGGAGTCGATACCCATCATGGCCAGCCCGGCAAGGGCGATGAAGGCCACGTAGGAACCGATCATGTACACCTCGCCGTGGGCGAAGTTGATCATTCCAATAATGCCGTAGACCATTGTGTAGCCAATGGCTATCAAGGCATAGGTGCTGCCAATGGTCAGGCCATTAACCAGCTGTTGGAAGAAGTGGTAGATCTCAGGCATTACAGCGCTCCTAAAAACCTGAAGTGCATTTCGCTGGCGGGGGTAAGGCCAGGAAACCGCGAGTGACGGTTTTAAGATTTTCAGGTGGACGGGTACCCGGATCGCGGGGATCGGCCCATGAACCTCATAAAACAAAGCCCACTGCTCGCACAGTGGGCTACTACGGTCAGCTATTGGTCACGCGGTTACTGAGGAGAGACTTCAGTCTTCGGCTTGCCGAAGTGCCATTGGTAGACCACGAACTTGAAGTCCTTCAGATCGCCCTTGTCGTCGAACGACAGCTCGCCTGTCGGCGTCTTGAAAGTGCCCTTGTGGATGGCCTCGGCCACCTTCTCGGCGTCGTCGCTGCCACCGGCTGCCTTGATGCCATCGGCGATCAGTTGCACAGCTGAGTAGGCCGGGAACACGAACGGTCCGCTCGGATCCTTGCCATCGGCCTTGATGGCCTGGACGATCGCCTGGTTTTGCGGATCGGCGTCGAACGACTTGGGCAAGGTCACCAGCAGGCCTTCGGATGCGTTCTGGGCGATCTGCGAGATGGAGTCGTTGCCCACGCCTTCCGGACCCATGAACTTGGCGTTCAGGCCTTTTTCCTTCGCCTGGCGCAGGATCAGGCCCAGCTCCGGGTGGTAGCCGCCGTAGTAGACGAAGTCGACATTGTTCTGCTTGAGCTTCTGGATGATCGAGGAGAAGTCCTTGTCACCAGCGTTCAGGCCTTCGAAGACGGCAACCTTGGTGCCTTTGCCTTCCAGGGTCTGTTTGACGGCGGTGGCGATACCTTCACCGTACTGCTGCTTGTCGTGCAGGACGGCAACCACCTTGGGCTTGACGTGGTCGGCGATGTAGTTGCCGGCGGCAGGGCCTTGGGCGCTGTCCAGGCCGATGGTACGGAAGATCAGCTTGTAACCGCGGGCAGTGATTTCCGGGCTGGTGGCCGCTGGCGTGATCATGATCACGCCTTCGTCCTCGTAGATGTCGGACGCAGGCTGGGTAGAGCTGGAGCACAGGTGGCCGACGACGTACTTCACGCCATCATTGACTACCTTGTTGGCGACTGCCACGGCCTGTTTGGGATCGCACGCGTCGTCGTATTCCTTGGCTTCGAGCATCTTGCCATCGACGCCGCCCTTGGCGTTGATGTCCTTGATGGCCTGTTTGGCGCCAATGAACTGCATGTCACCATACTGGGTGACCGGGCCGGTCTTGGGACCAGCGATGCCGATCTTGATGGTGTCGGCGGCAAACGAATGGCTGGCAACCCCTGCCAGGACCATTGCGGCGAACAGCTTGGAAATCTTGATCATAGTGCTCCACTCATTCTGTTGTAATTCTTATAGTCCTGGCGCCCAGGGCTACAGACCGGGCGGGATATACGGCGTGGCCACGCCAAAGCCGCAAGCCCACCTCCCCCGGAACATGTCCCGGTAACTGTACCGGTACAGTGTAGAGCGCCGTTCGAGCGCTTGAAAAGCGCGCTTTTTGCGCCCGTTCCCGAGGGTGTCGCCTGGTCGACATAAAAATACAGAAAAGCGCCATCAAATTGCCTTCACCCCCCGGCAATCCTCGGCTCTGTATCGCTCGACGACCAATTACATATTTGAAACCGGGTTTTTCTGCAAAAATGGCGACCCTTTCAAGTGATCGAATTTTTGCCGGTGGTAACCCATGACTGATCAAACAAGCACCGTCTATGCCAAATTGCTCGGCGAGACGGCAATCATCGAGTGGAAAGCATTGGAGCGTTTCTGGGCAAAGGGTGACCTGATTTGGGTCGATCCCAGTCTGGACTTGATCACCGTCGCTCAGGCCATGGCCGAAAACCACAGTGAAGCCTTTGCCGGCTGGCGCGATGCTGGCGCGGTAGGCGCTGTGACGGCAGAGCAGGCGCTAGACCTGCAGCAGCGGGATCCACAGATCTGGGCGGTAGTGGTCTCGCCGTTCATTGTGATCCAGGAGAAGAAGGCGGGATAAAGGCGCACCTTGCTGGTGCGTGAAAACACCCAGGCGGGCTGTCCTGGTGCTCGCTGACGTTCAACCTGGTGACGGTTGGTAACAGTTGCACGGATCCAGAAACCGCCGAGGTAACAGTCGGGCTCATGCGGCACTGAAAAGGGGGCATTGCGCCCCCTGTCCTGCGGACTACATCATCCTGCGACCAGCACCCGGATCGCTTCCAGGCGCAGTGCCGCTTTTTCAAGCATTGCCAGCCCATCTTCGCGCTGCTTGCGAAGGGCGTCGATCTCGCTGTCGCGCACACTCGGGTTGACCGCTTGCAGCGCGGTCAGGCGCGCGAGCTCTTCATCGGTCTCGGCTGCCAGGCGGCGTTGCGCTTCGGCCACGCGTTCGGCATGTCGCGGCAGGATCTTCGCTTCACCAGCGTTGATCCGGCCGGACAGGACGTCCCGCTGGGCCTGGATGAATTTGTTGGCGCTGGCGCGAGGTACGCTTTCGAGCTGCTCGTTGAGCGTGTCGAAGGCCACGCGCGACGCCAGGTCGTTGCCATTGGTGTCGAGCAGGCAGCGCAGCGCCGCCGGTGGCAGGTAGCGACCCAGTTGCAGATTGCGCGGGGCCACTACTTCGCTCACGTACAGCAATTCGAGCAGCACGGTCCCAGGCTTGAGCGCCTTGTTCTTGATCAGCGCCACGGCGGTATTGCCCATCGAACCGGACAGCACCAGGTCCATGCCACCCTGCACCATCGGGTGCTCCCAGGTGATGAACTGCATGTCTTCGCGCGACAGCGCCTGGACGCGGTCGTACGTGATGGTCACGCCCTCGTCGTCGCCCAACGGGAAGCTGGCATCGAGCATCTTCTCGCTTGGCTTGAGGATCAGGGCGTTTTCCGAGTGGTCCTCGCTGTCGATACCAAAGGCGTCGAACAGGGTTTCCATATAGATCGGCAGGGCGAACTGATCGTCCTGCTCAAGGATCGCCTCGACCAGCGCCTCGCCTTCGCCGGCACCGCCGGAGTTGAGCTCGAGCAGGCGGTCGCGGCCGCTGTGCAGTTCGGCCTCGAGTCGCACGCGTTCAGTGCGCGCCTGCTCTACCAGCTCGGCCCAGTCGTCGTCCGCTCCGCGCTCAAGCAGCGGCAGCAGGCGCGGGCCGAACCGATGCTGCAGGGCGTTGCCGGTTGGACAGGTGGCGAGGAAAGCGTTCAAGGCCTCGTGGTACCACTGGAACAGGCGCTCCTGCGGGCTGTCCTGCAGATAGGGAACGTGCAGCTCGATAGTGTGCTTCTGCCCGATGCGGTCAAGACGGCCGATCCGCTGTTCGAGCAGGTCCGGGTGGGCGGGCAGGTCGAACATCACCAGGTGATGGGCGAACTGGAAGTTGCGCCCTTCACTGCCGATCTCGGAGCAGATCAGCACCTGGGCGCCGAACTCTTCGTCCGCGAAGTAGGCGGCGGCGCGGTCACGCTCGAGGATGTTCATGCCCTCGTGGAACACCGTGGCCGGGATCCCGGAGCGCACGCGCAGGGCGTCCTCCAGGTCCATGGCGGTCTCGGCGTGCGCGCAGATGACCAGCACCTTGGTGCGCTTGAGCATCTTGAGGGTGTCGACCAGCCAGTCGACGCGTGGGTCGAAGCGCCACCAGCGCTCTTCTTCTGTGGTATCGCCCTGTGCCTGGAAAGCTACCTCGGGGTACAGCTCGGCATGCTCGTCGGCCGGTAAAAGCAGGTACTGCTCGGGGTTGGCCAGCGGGTAGGGATGCAGCTTGCGCTCGGGGAAGCCCTGCACGGCGGCCCGGGTGTTGCGGAACAGCACGCGGCCGGTGCCATGGCGGTCGAGCAGTTCCCGGATCAGGCGCGCGCTGGCCTGAGTATCGCCATCGGTGACGGCGGCAAGCAGCGCTTCGCCCTCGGCGCCGAGGAAACCTGCGATGGTGACGTGGGCCTCTGGCGAGAGGCGGCCCTGGTCGAGCAGTTCCTGCACGGCTTCGGCCACCGGGCGATAATGCTCGCTTTCGGAACGGAATGCGGCCAGGTCGTGGAAACGGTTGGGGTCGAGCAGGCGCAAGCGGGCGAAGTGGCTGTCCTGACCCAATTGCTCAGGGGTAGCGGTCAGCAGCAGCACGCCCGCGATAACCTGGGACAGTTGCTCGATCAGGGAATACTCGGGGCTGGCTTTTTCTTCATGCCAGACCAGGTGATGGGCCTCGTCGACAACCATCAGGTCCCAGCCTGCGGCGAACAGGGCATCCTGCGCTTTCTCATCGTGAGTCAGCCATTCCAGGGCAACCAGTGCCAGCTGGGCATCTTCGAATGGATTGCTGGCGTCGCTCTCGATGAAGCGCTCGGCATCGAACAACGCTACCTCGAGATTGAAGCGCCGGCGCATTTCCACCAGCCACTGATGCTGCAGGTTCTCGGGGACAAGGATCAGTACCCGGCTGGCACGGCCGGTCAGGAGCTGGCGATGAATCACCAGGCCGGCTTCGATGGTCTTGCCCAGGCCTACTTCGTCGGCCAGCAATACCCGTGGGGCGCTACGGTCGGCCACTTCGCGGGCAATATGCAACTGGTGGGCGATAGGTTGCGCGCGGATACCGCCCAGGCCCCAGAGTTGGGACTGCATCTGCTTGCTGGTGTGTTCCAGGGTGTTGTAGCGCAGCGAGAACCAGGACAGCGGGTCGATCTGCCCGGCGAACAGGCGATCGCTGGCCAGGCGGAACTGGATGAAGTTGGACAGCTGGGTTTCCGGCAGGGTACGCGGCTCGTTCTGAGCGTCGAGCCCGTGGTAGACCAGCAAGCCTTCGGCAGCCTCCACTTCGCGCACGGTCAACTTCCAGCCCTCGAAGTGAGTGATCTGGTCGCCAGGCGAGAAACGCACGCGGGTCAGGGGCGCGTTCCGCAGGGAATATTGGCGGGTGTCGCCAGTGGCCGGGTAGAGCACGGTCAACAAGCGGCCGTCCTGTGCCAGAACGGTCCCAAGTCCGAGCTCGGCCTCGCTGTCGCTGATCCAGCGTTGCCCCGGTTGATACTGCTGCGCCATACTGCCTGACTCCCGCGATGAAAAGCCGACTATGTTAACGGATAGGTCCGTGCAGACCAAAGAGTCTAGCAATTTCATCGAAGAAACCTGCCTTTGCTGACGAGGGCTTAACTTGCAAAAGCGCGCCGTGCACCGCTGGTTGAATGCTTTCATGGCCTTAGGCGGCGTACTGCTGCTGGCCGCGTGCGAGCAGAAAAGCTTCGAGACGCTGGCCCCGGTCCCGGCCGACGAGCTGGAAGCACTGGGCGTCCAGACACCCATCAAGAGCGTGCACTTTCGCGACCGCGATGGCGAGGGACTGCTGGTGCTCAGCCGCACCGACGGCCAGGCCACCGATGCTGAAACCGCGCAAGAGGTCGATAAGGTGGTGCTGCGCGCGACTCTCTATGACCGCCCAGGCCCGCAAGGGGCATTCAAGGCCCGCTGGCAGAGTGAACAGGAGACCAGCTGCCCGGGCCTGGATCTGGATGTCGACTTCTATACCGATGTCAGCGATATCAGCGACCTCAACAACGACGGCCTGGCCGAGGCGACTGTTGCCAGCCATGCGTTTTGCGGCGGTGGTATCGAACCCCACGCTATCGTCATCGAGCTGCGCGAGGGCCAGGCCAGCTACAGCATCACCGGCGACTCGCTGATCAGCCCCTCCGGCGAGGAACCCATCGGCGGCGAGCGCAATGACAGCGCCACGCTCAAGGACGCACCCCAGGCGCTGCGCGATCATCTGGACGCTGTCTGGCAGTCGGTCTATAAACGCCCGTGGAGCGAAACCGGTGCAGCAGCGGATGACGCCGAGGCACCCTGAACGTTACTGACGCACGCGCTGCCCTGGCGTGGCGCGCTTTGTACCTGACGCTCAAGGATGCAGGCGGCACGCCGATATAATGGCCACAGGAGATCATCAAATGCTGCCGCCTCTTATCCCGCTCAGTGCTGCCCCCGTGACCACGCAGTTCGACCCGGTCAAACCGCAGCCCGCTATCGCGCCGGTAGTGCCCGCGCAGTCGAACTCTGGCGAAAGCACGATCAACCTCAAGCAACAGCGCGATCCGCAGGAGCAGGCACTGTTGCTGCGCGAGGAGCAGCGCCGCCAGCAGCAACGTCGTCAGCACACGCATGACGAGCGTTTCGAAGCGCTGCCAGGCGATGAGCTCAATGCTGACAACACCGTGCCGGTCGCACCCTTGATGGGCGACGAGCCGCGCCAGGGTCTGCTGGTCGATATCAAGATCTGAGCCGTCCGAGGACTGGTCAACCTAGCCACGGGGCTTCATCATGGGCGCCTCCGCTGTCAGCCTTCGAGCCCGCCATGAGCCAAGACAACCTTATCGATTTCGGCACCGAACGCATCAAGCGTATCCACGACGTCAAGGAAAAGCGCCTGAACGAAGTGCGCCAGGCCTTCGAGCAGGCCATGCCGCTGCCCAAGCCGAAGAAAAAGTCCAAGGGCAAGCCCAAGAAGCGCTGAAACCTGACGCAGATCAGGCCTGCGCGCGCCTCGTGTGCCCGGTCCCGGGCGCCCATTGACCTCGATCAATTTCCCCCTTCCTGGAATTCGCTACAGTGCACCCATCGAACAACGGCGTAAGGACTCGAACAAGCGCAAGCCGCGCTGATCCTTCCCGATGCATGGGCACGCAAGGCATTTAGGGCGACTTCGGTCGCCCATTTTTTTGTGTCGAGATTTTCGTGGAATGTGCTCACCTAGATGATTAGCTAGCTAATTATAATAGTGAAGCTTATCCTTGCTCCCTGTCTATCGTTCTACTCATCACAGTGTGCAAGGTTCTGCTCGTGTCCATCACCTTCCAGGCCTTGTTTGCTCCGAGCATCCTGGCTATCAAGTTTGCCATCAAGACCCTCCTCGGAGGGGGGCTGGCGCTGTGGCTGGCATTGCGATGGGGGCTCGAGCAGCCGACCTGGGCACTGATGACGGCGTTCATCGTTGCTCAGCCCTTGTCTGGGATGGTGGTGCAGAAGGGTCTTGCGCGCCTGGCTGGAACCTTGGCCGGCACCTTCATGTCCGTGGTGTTCATGGGGCTGTTCGCCCAGGCACCCTGGTTGTTCCTGATCGCGTTGGCGTTATGGCTGGGGCTGTGCACAGCCGCGTCTACTCAGCTGCGCAGCGCCTGGTCCTATGCCTTTGTGCTGGCCGGTTATACCGCCGCGATCATTGCCTTGCCCGCTATCAGCCATCCTTTGCAGGTTTTCGAACAGGCAGTGGCGCGTTGCACCGAAATTTCGCTCGGCATTGTCTGTGCCACGGCCGCCAGCGCCTTGCTCTGGCCACTGCGCGTCGAGCAACAGCTGAGCGGACAGGCACGCCAGGCCTGGCAACAGGGCATACAGGCTGCCAGCGCCATGCTCGATGGGCAAGAACAGGCGCGCCAGGGGCTGCTCGAGACTTTGGGACGTATTGTTGCCATTGACGCACAGCGTGAGCATGCCTGGTTCGAGGGTAACGTGGGGCGGCAGCGGGCCAGCGCCATTCGCGGGCTGAGCCAGAAGCTGATGGTACTGCTGCGTATCTCTCGCTCGGTGCGTCGCCAATGGCGTCAGCTCGACGCTACCGAGGCGCTGCATCTGGCGCCTTGGCTTGAAGAGGTGCGCAGCCAGTTGGCGGAGCCCGACCGTCCGAGCCTGTTGCTGCTACGCCAGCGGTTGTGGGACGCGGCCCACGATGAGCGGATCAGCTCCGTGGAACACTACTGTCTGGCGCGCCTGACGTTGCTGCTGGACACGGCGATGGCGGCGACCCAGGCAGTGGAGGATGTCGAGGCGGGCAGGGCGGCGACCGACGCCGCCTCGGGACTGGCAGTACACCGGGACCTGGCGCTGGCGCTGCTTTTCGGCTCGCGCAGTGCCCTGGCGTTTCTGGTGATGAGCATTTTCTGGCTGGCGACCGCCTGGCCGGCTGCCCCAGGCGGGCTAGTGCTGACCTGCGTGGTATGCAGCCTGTTCGCCAGCCGCGAGAATGGTGCCCAGATCGGCATGAGCTTCTTGCGCGGCATCCTGCTGGCGATCCCCGTGGCGTTTGTCGTCGGGCAGATTCTGCTGCCTCAGCTGAGCGGCTTTGCCATGCTCGGTCTGGCGATGGGCGTCCCGCTGTTCTTCGGTGCCCTGGGCATGGCTCATCCCCGCACCGGCGCGACTGCTACCTCTTATTGCCTGCACTGCATCGTGCTGATATCACCGCTCAACGCCATGCAGTTCGATGTGGCGGGCATGCTCAACAATGCCCAGGCCATGCTCATGGGCGTCGGGGCTGCGGTGCTGGCCTTCAGGCTGCTGGTGCTGCGTCACCCAGGCTGGCACGGCCGGCGGCTGCGGGCCGCTACCCAAAGTGACCTGGTGCGCCTCACCCGGCGCGATCTGCGTGGCGCTGACAGCTGGTTTGGCGGGCGCATGGCCGATCGGCTGATGCAACTGGCGCGGCATTCCAGCGAGCTGCCCGATCCTGAGCGTCGGCGCTGGGATGATGGCCTGCACAGCCTGGACATCGGTGACGAGCTGCTGCACCTGCGTCTGTGCCTGGCCGCCGCCAAGGCGCCGCTGGCAGCCGCGGAGCGGCACTACCTGCAACAGCTTGAAGCGGTGTTGAGCCGTGGTCCCGCGCCAGGTCGCGGCGAACGTCTGGATGCGGCAAGCAATGCCTTCATTGAAGCCCTGCGGACCCAGTCCGCGAGCGATGCGCTGCGCCTGGCCGAGGGCGCGGTACTGCAACTGCAGACGAGTTGGGGGAAATGGTGCCGCTGGCAGGAGGAAACTCATGGGGTTGCGTGAATGGGCACTGGGCGGCGTACTGCTGAGTCCGTTTCTGGTCTATGTGCTGGTGGCGCTGCTGCTGACCGGCCTGCTGCGCCTGGTACTGCGGGTCACGCCGCTGGGGCGCTGGATCTGGCACGAAGCCTTGTTCGACGTGGCGCTGTTCATCTGTATCTTGTCCCTGGTGGTCCACCTGCTGGGGCCCTTGTAAGGAGTAGGACCATGCGCACAGCAGTACGTGTCGCAATAACCCTCTGCGTGGTGGTGATCGCCATCTTTGCGGGGCTCAAACTCTGGCAGTACTACATGCTCACCCCCTGGACACGTGACGCACGGATCGGCGCGGATGTCGTGGTCATCGCGCCGGACGTTTCCGGCTGGGTGCGGGAGTTGAAGGTACAGGACAACCAGCGAGTCAAGGCAGGCGATCTGCTGATGTCGATCGACCGCGACCGTTTCGAGGCTGAGCTCGCCCGGACCAAGGCGATTGCCGAAACCCGTCAGCAGCAATTGCACCTGCGCGAGCGCGAGGCGGCGCGCCGTACAGCACTCGGGCCTGACGCGATAAGCGCGGAGCTGCGAGAGAACGCCCAGATCAATGCCGCCGTCGCTCGAGGCGAGTTGCACCAGGCCGAAGCCGAGGTCCGGGTAGCACAGATCAACCTGGACCGCAGCGCACTGCACGCGCCGCGAGATGGCCATGTCACCAACTTGCGGCTGGCCGAGGGAAACTACGTCACTGCAGGGCAGTCGGTCATGGCCCTGGTGGACGACTCGACTTTCTATGTACAGGCCTATTTCGAAGAAACCAAGCTGCCGCGGATCCGCGTGGGCGATCCGGTCAAGGTCTGGCTGATGAGCAGCGACGCACCGATGGAAGGTGTCGTGCAGAGCATCAGCCGCGGCATCAACGACCGTAACACCACGCCTGACACCCAGTTACTGGCTGAAGTGGAGCCGACTTTCAACTGGGTCCGCCTGGCCCAGCGTATTCCGGTGCGCATCCGCCTGGAGCACGTCCCGGAAGGTACCAAGCTGAGCGCCGGCATGACGGCAAGCATTCAGGTGCTTGAATGAAAAGCCTGGATCGGCCACGCAATACCCAGTCCCCTGTCACATGATCGCATTGACCAGCAGCAGCACCCAGGCACACTGCGGCAGTCCGAGCGCCGCGTGGATCAATCATCATGGATCGCGGCTATGACGGCAGCCCCAGGTCGAGATGTCGGGCTCTAGTCGTTCTTCGTATTCTTGCCCGATTTGCGCCGACCGGCCGCCTCGTCGTCCTCGAGCAGCCGGGAGACCGCTTTGCCGTTATCACTGCGGACCTGAGCGTGGCTGATGAGGCCGAAGATGAAGCTGCCACCTATTATGTTGCCGGCCAGGGTGGGCAGGGCGAACTCAAGCCAGAAATGGGTCCAGGTCTCATCCCCCGCCCACACCAGGTAAGACACTTCAACCGAGCCGACGACAATATGCGTGAAGTCGCCCAGTGCCATGAGATAGGTAATGAGCACGATGATCCAGATCTTGGCGTGCTCCATTGAAGGAATCATCCAGACCATGGTGGCGATCATCCAGCCCGAGACAATGCCTTTGGCGAACATCTGGCTGATGTCGTTCTTCATCACCTTGCGGCCGACTTCGAGGAAGGCCACATCGGTCTTGCTGTCGAAGATCGGCAATTCCAGCATCACCCACGCGACCAGCAAGGTGCCGGCGAGGTTGCCAGCCAGTACCACGCCCCATAGGCGCAGCAGCCTCCCCAGATTGAGCAGGGTAGGGGCAGTCATCACGGGGAGCACCGCAGTGAGGGTGTTTTCGGTAAACAGTTGCTGGCGGGCAAGGATGACCGCCAGGAAGCCTGCACTGTAGCCAAGGCTGGCGATGACCTGGCTGCTGTCGCTGTCGGGCAGGCGCGAATAGAAAAGCCCCATGGCCATCAAGGAAAGACCCATGGTCAGCCCGGCGGCCAGTGCCGACCACCACAGGGCAGCGATCGTCCGTTCCAGTTCCTGGTCACCTTGATAGCGAATTATCTCGTGCAACACTGCGGCCCGAGGTGGCTGGCTGTGGCTGACCTCCTGTTCTTCGTCCGCCGAAAGTCCTGGTGTCTTGCCGTTTTCCGATTCGCTCATGATGAAACTCGCTGTGCTTTTAGGTGCGTTTCTCTAGTGATCTACCCCGACTGGATTAGTTGCCTTGCAGGTGTTTGGCGAGCTGTGATTTTTTTTCGCCGAAGGTGTTGACTCATAATCTGAATGACGTATTATTCGCCTCCCGCAGCGATGAGTTGCAGGGTGAGTCAAGCGGCTCTTGGAGTTGAACGGTTTTCGAAAGAAAGCAGCTTCAAAAAACTTCAAAATAAACGCTTGACAGGCTTAGAGGAAAGCGTAGAATGCGCACCTCGGTTCAGCAAGCCAAGCGCTTCGAACCAACCGCTCTTTAACAATTGAATCAAGCAATTCGTGTGGGTGCT
>NZ_CABVIX010000008.1 GCF_902498185.1 Pseudomonas fluorescens
TTTGGGATAAGAAGTTCTTTGGCGCATGGCAATCCTGACGGTAAGGGCGATGGTGTCCACCTGTTTTTAAGTGGAGAACATCGCCCTTATCGAAGGTATCGGCTAGGTGTCTTTGCCGGACGCTTACGTGCGAGGGGCCGGACTACAGTTTCATCAATATTTACATGCGTAAACATTTCGGCAATGGATACCACAACCTCTGTCACACTGTGGGTAAAGGTTAGCGGAAATAGGCTTCTAATGAAGGCTGGCGGCGCAGCGCCGACCGTAAGGCGTACGTCAACCAGGTAAAGGCGACTTATGGTTACATTCCTGCAGGAATATTAATTACAGCTCAGATCCCTTTTTTATCGCAACTCCTGCATTGACATTAAGACCATTCAACTCCCATGGCAATAGAATTGGGTCGTAGGACACTTCGCTTATGCATGTAGGATTTTTTCTCGGAGCATAGCCTACATTCCAATCACTCTTCCTCCAAGTCACTAAATCACCAGAGCTTTCAAGCGAATACATCGCTCAACTCTTCCAGCGTAGGCAATCGCCGCGGCCCGACTTCAAGCTCGCATCCAAGGGCAGTCAATGCCCGACAGTAGTAAAACATCGCAACAGATATGGAGCCTTTCTCCAGTTTGCTCAGCTTCTGTCGAGTGATGCCCAGCCGCTTGGCGAACTGGACCTTTGTTCATGCCGCGATGCTTGCGCATCTCGGCGATACTTCTCCCTAGCCGTTCAGCAATCAGTGATTCGTACATGTTACGCATACCTGACATTATTATTGGAATGTTACGCATACCTACCACTGAGCGATCCTGATTACGGCTATGGATTACCGTCTCGAATCAACCCGCTGCCCAGCAATCGAGCGCCGCTGCCCAAGCCTACTCATCCACACCGACCCAAGAATCACACCTCCCCCCACCAGCAGCCGCCCCAGCGGCTCGTCCTGGTTCCAGATCAACAGATTGATCAACAACCCCACCGGCACATGCAGGTTATTCATCACCGCCAGCGTCGCACCGGGGACCATGCAGGCGCCCTTGTTCCACCAGTAGAGGCCAAGGGCGGTCGGGCACAGGCCGAGAAACAGCAGCACCAGCCATTGCACGTCAGTGCTGGGCAGGTGCTGGCTGTTGCCGAACAGCAGGAAGGCTGGCAGCACGACGAGCAAGGCGCCGAGGTAGAAGTAGCCGAAACGCCGGTAATGCGGCAGGTCGCTGGGATTGCGGGCGATAAGGTGACGGTACAGCACCTGCCCGGCAGCGTAGGTGAAGTTGGCCAATTGGAGCAGCAGGAAACCGATGAAGAAGTCGCCGGTGATGCTGTCGAAGCGGATCACGGCGGCCCCCGCGACGGCCACCAGGGCGGCGACCAGGGCCCAGGGATTGAAGCGGCGGTTGAGGGCGTCTTCGATCAGGGTGACGTGCAGTGGGGTGAGGATGGTGAACAGCAGCACCTCGGGCACGGTGAGCACGCGGAAGCTCAGGTACAGGCACACGTAGGTGATGCCATATTGCAGTGCGCCGATCAGCAGCATGGAACGCATGAAGCGTGGCTCGACCTGGCGCCAGCGGGTCAGCGGCAGGAACACCAGCCCGGCCAGCACCACGCGGGCGAGTACGGCGAAGTAGCTGTCGACGTGGCCGGCCAGGTATTCGCCAATCAGGCTGAAGGAAAACGCCTGGATCAGCGCGACGATAATCAGGTAGCCCATGGGTGGCCCTCGGAAAACAAGGCGGGGACCTTAGCGGGTTGAGTGGGCTTGGGCAACAGCTGCATCGACGGTGCCCTTTCGCTGGCTTGTCAGCGAAAGGGCCGGTACGGCTCAAGCCACCGCGGCAAGCTGGGCCTTGGCCTGGTTCAGGCCTTTCTCGTGGAAGTCGCCGCTCATGTTCAGGCCTTCGGCGTGGATGAAGGTCACATCGTGGATGCCGATGAAGCCCAGCACCTGGCGCAGGTACGGTTCCTGGTGGTCGGTGACGGCGCCGGCGTGGATGCCGCCACGGGCCGTCAGTACGTAGGCGCGCTTGCCCGTGAGCAGGCCTTGCGGGCCGGTAGGGGTGTACTTGAAGGTGATGCCGGCGCGCAGCACGTGGTCCAGCCAGGCCTTGAGCGTGCTGGGTATCGCGAAGTTGTACATCGGCGCGGCAAGCACCAGCACATCGGCCGCCAGCACCTCATCGGTCAGCTCGTTGGAGCGCGCCAGGGCCTGCAGCTCGTCGCTGCTACGCTGGTCTTCAGGCTTCACCCAGCCGCCAAGCAGATTGGCGTCCAGGTGCGGCACTGGGTTGACGGCCAGATCCCGCACTGTGACCGCGTCCGCCGGATGCGCCGCTTGCCACTGCTGGATGAAATCGCGGGTCAGTTGGCGAGAAACGGAATCCTGCTGGCGGGCGCTGCTTTCGATGATCAATACGCGGGACATGGTTGCCTCCATCGGCATAAAGGGCTGCGATTCGATGAAGGTAAGATTATCCATTGACCTATCGATAAAAAAGCGTAAAAAGTGGGGCGAACATATCGATCAATCCGTTCTATTGCGGTTTGCAGTCCAGCGCGATCCGCAGCTTGATGATCTGCCGGTTGAACTTGGCATTCACATCCACGCTGTTGCCGGCAGGCACCTGCACCCGGCGCACGCGGGGCGCCTCGGGGCCGTTGCGGAAGGTCACCCGGCACTGGGCAGGCACTTGCCCATAGTTGTTGAGGGTGATCGAGCCCATGTCCCGGTCCGTGTCGTAGGGGGTGTAGTCGATCTTCACGCCGGTGATCTGTTTCTCGACATCGATGGGATAGGCAATGGCGCTCAGGGGCAGTAGCAACAGCAGTACCGCACAACTCTTCTTCATATGGCGCTCTCCTTGACGTCCTCCCCCACCTCGATCTTCGATCGCCGCCTTAGCCGGGAAGGAAGGGGATTCCTGCTTCACCGAGCACAGCCTCAGGCTACTTGAGCCGTCGGTCTTACACGCTCTCCACAGGCTAGCACCGTGAGTCCCACGGCTCGTATGTTCTTTGCAGCATTGGTATCGCGGTCGTGCTTTTCACCACAGACTGGACATGTCCAACTGCGAGTGGAGAGCGCGAGTTTTTGCAGTACATGGCCACATCCCGAGCACGTCTTACTGCTGGGATACCACTGATCTATTTTGACCAGTTGGCGACCAGCCCAATCACCCTTGTAGTCGAGATGGCGCACGAACTCGCCCCAACCAGCATCGGCGATAGCTTTCGCCAACTTGGGGTTCCTGATCATGTTTTTCACTTTCAGCGACTCGACGCAGATCACTTGGTTTTCGTTGATCAATCTGCGGGACACCTGGTGAAGGTTGTCCTGGCGAGTATCTGAAATTTTTGCATGAAGCCTGGCCACCTTGCGTTTAGCTTTGAGACGGTTGGCCGAGCCGAGCTTCTTCTTTGCCAACCTACGCTGCAGCAGGGCGAGCTGGGCAGCGTATTTGGCCGTATGTCTGGGATTGGGCTCCTTCACCCCATTGCAGCGGGTGAAGAGATCAGTGAGGCCCAGATCGATACCGACCATCAGCGGTGAGACGGGGAGCTTTTCAGGCTCAAACTCACACAGGCATGAGACGAAATAGCGCCCTGCACAGTCCCTGGAGACCGTCACAGTCGAAGGGGCGCTAGGCAGATCGCGGCTCCACCGGACATCCAACGGTACCTTGCTCTTGGCCAGGAACAGCTGGCCACCCACATATTTGAAAGCGCTGCGGGTGAATTCAGCAGACTGGCGATGGTGTTTCTTCTTGTACGAAGGGTAACCCGCCCGCTTTTCGAAGAAATTGGTGAAGGCCGTCTGTTGATGACGTAGCACCTGCTGCAGCGGCACGCACGACACGTCATTGAGCCAGGCTTTCTCTGGGTCTTTCTTGAGCAGCGTGAGCGCAGCATTGGCCTCTCTAAAGCCAATTCGTGCCTTATCCTCTGCGTAAGCTTTGGAGCGAAAATCCAGGATGTGATTATACACAAACCGCACGCAGCCAAAGGTTTTCTCTAGCAGCAGCTTCTGTTCTGCAGTCGGATAAACCCTGAATTTATAGGCGCGTTTGCTCATGGGTCGATGATGCCATTAAGCTGTATATATGCACAGACTTTGCGGCTCCGCCGCGCTCCTTTCTCTCCTACCTGAAGGAAGGGGTTTCTCGGAGCCATTTGGATGAAAGAGCGCAGCTTAGGACAACAGGAGCCGTACATGAAAGCGCCGCGCGTTACCCTGGACCAGTGGAGGACCTTGCAGGCGGTGGTCGATCACGGCGGATTTGCCCAGGCAGCCGATGCCTTGCACCGTTCGCAATCATCGGTCAGCTACACCGTGGCGCGCATGCAGGAGCAACTCGGTGTGCCGCTGTTGCGCATCGACGGGCGCAAGGCGGTGCTGACCGAGGCCGGCAGTGTGCTGCTGCGCCGCTCTCGCCAACTGGTCAAGCAGGCCAGCCAGCTCGAAGACCTGGCGCACCACATGGAACAGGGATGGGAGGCCGAGGTGCGCCTGGTGGTCGATGCCGCCTACCCCAGCGCCCGGCTGGTACGCGCCTTGAGCGCGTTCATGCCGCAGAGCCGCGGCTGCCGCGTGCGCCTGCGCGAAGAGGTGCTGTCAGGGGTCGAGGAGGTCCTGCAGGATGGCATCGCCGACCTTGCCATCAGCGCCGTGAGCATCCCGGGCTACCTGGGCAATGAGCTGAGCGCCGTCGAATTCGTCGCCGTCGCCCACCCCGAGCATCCCTTGCACCGCCTGGGACGGGAACTGAATTTCCAGGACCTCGAAAGCCAGTTGCAGGTGGTGATCCGGGACTCGGGCCGGGCTCAGCCCCGGGATGTCGGCTGGCTGGGCGCAGAACAGCGCTGGACCGTGGGCAGCCTGGCCACCGCCGCCACCTTCGTCGGCAGCGGCCTGGGCTTTGCCTGGCTGCCACGCCACCTGATCGAACGCGAACTGCGCGACGGCGTGCTCAAGCCGTTGCCCATGGATAAAGGTGGCAGCCGCCACCCGCTGTTCTACCTTTACTCCAACAAGGACAAGACCCTCGGCCCGGCCACGCAGATTCTCATCGAGCTGCTGCGCAATTTCGATACCGCGCCACTGGACGTGCCTTTCGCTGCTCCCGCCCAAGCCTGAAAGGACTGCGCCCATGGCCTTTTTCGAACACGAAGGTTGCTCGCTGCACTACGAGGAATATGGTCAGGGCGAGCCCGTGGTATTGCTCCATGGATTGGGCTCCAGTTGCCAGGACTGGGAGCTCCAGGTACCCGAGCTTGCCCGCCATTACCGGCTGATCCTCATGGACATCCGGGGTCATGGCCGCTCGGACAAGCCGCGCGACGGCTACACCATCGCCACTTTCAGCGAAGACCTGCTGGCCCTGCTGGAACATCTGCAGACCGGGCCTGTGCACTTCATCGGGCTGTCCATGGGCGGCATGGTCGGCTTCCAGTTCGCCGTCGACCATCCCGGCTGGCTGCGCAGCCTGTGCATCGTCAACAGTGCCCCGGAGGTCAAGCGCCGCACCCGCCAGGACTGGATCTGGTGGGCCAAGCGCTGGAGCATGGCGCGCATCCTCAGCGTCGAGACCGTGGGCAAGGGCCTGGCCCAGCGCCTGTTTCCCAAACCCCGGCAAGCCGACCTGCGGCGCAGGATGGCCGAGCGCTGGGCGCGCAACGACAAACGCGCCTACCTGGCCAGTTTCGATGCCATCGTCGACTGGGGCGTGGCGGAACGCATCAATCAGATCCGCTGTCCTACGCTGGTGATCAGTGCGGATCAGGATTACACCCCGATACAACTGAAGGAACGTTATGTGGCCCTGATACCTCAGGCGCGACTGGCGGTCATCGAGGATTCGCGGCACGCTACGCCGCTTGACCAACCTCAGGTATTCAACCAGACCGTGCTGCAGTTTCTGGCAGCCGTATCCACCTCTCAAGGATCATTGAGCCCATGCTGAAGAAAATCCTCCTCGCCGCCTGCTCCGTCGCCTTCGCCACCAGCCTGATGGCTGCAGAAAAGACCCATGTACTGCTGGACACCAGCGTTGGCCAGATCGAGGTCGAGCTCGACGGCGACAAGGCGCCGATCAGCACGAAGAACTTCCTCGAATACGTCGACAGCGGCTTCTACAACAACACCATCTTCCACCGCGTGATCCCGGGCTTCATGGTCCAGGGCGGCGGCTTCACCGACCAGATGGTGCAGAAGAACACCCGCGACCCGATCCGCAACGAAGCGAGCAACGGCTTGCACAATGCCCGCGGCACCCTGTCCATGGCCCGTACCTCCAACCCGAACTCCGCCACCAGCCAGTTCTTCATTAACGTTGCCGACAACGCGTTCCTCGATCCAGGCCGCGATGCCGGCTACGCCGTGTTCGCCAAGGTGACCAAGGGCATGGAGGTGGTCGACCAGATCGTCAATTCGCCGACCACCGTCAAGAAGGGCATGCGCGATGTCCCGGCCGACCCTGTCTACATCAAATCCGCCAAGCGCCTCGACTGAACATGAGCATCACAGGGACGTGATCTCGATGCGCAGTCGAGCCGAACAGGAGTCATGATTTCCATGCTGTACCGTCGCTTCGAGCAACTCATCGACATCTTCCGCGAAGCGCCGACCGAGGCGCCGCCCAGCGGTGTCCTGCGCTTCTACCTGTACTACCTGCGCCAGGTCTGGCCGACCTTTGTCGCCTTGCTGGTCGTGGGGCTCGTGGTGGCGTTGGTCGAGGTGGCGCTGTTCAGCTACCTGAGCCGGATCATCGACCTGGCCCAGGCGGGCTCCGGTGAAGACTTCTTCAGCGAGCACGGCGGGGAGCTGGCCTGGATGGCCGTGGTGGCCTTGTTGATTCGGCCAGTGTTCGTCGGCTTGCACGACCTGCTGGTGCACCAGGCGATCAGCCCGGGCATGACCAGCATGATCCGCTGGCAGAACCATACCTACGTGCTCAAGCAGAGCCTCAACTTCTTCCAGAGCGATTTCGCCGGGCGCATCGCCCAGCGCATCATGCAGACCGGTAACTCGCTGCGCGATTCGCTGGTGCAGGCCATGGATGCGCTCTGGCATGTGCTGGTCTACGCCATCAGCGCCCTGGTGCTGTTCGCCGAAGCCGACTGGCGGCTGATGCTGCCGCTGATCGTCTGGATTTTCTGCTACAGCGCCTCACTCTATTATTTTGTGCCACGGGTCAAGGAACGTTCGGTGGTGTCGTCCGATGCCCGCTCCAAACTCATGGGACGGATCGTCGACGGCTATACCAACATCGCCACGCTCAAGCTGTTCGCCCATACCGACTTCGAGCAGCAGTACGCCCGTGAAGCGATCACCGAGCAGACCAGGAAAACCCAGCTGGCGTCGCGCGTCATCACCAGCATGGACGTGGTCATCACCAGCCTGAACGGTCTTCTGATTGTCGCCACCACAGGCCTGGCGCTGTGGTTGTGGACCCAGTCGATGATCACCGTGGGTGCCATTGCCCTGGCGACCGGCCTGGTGATCCGTATCGTCAACATGTCGGGCTGGATCATGTGGGTGGTAAACGGCATTTTCGAGAACATCGGCATGGTCCAGGACGGACTGCAGACCATCGCCCAGCCCGTCTCCGTTACCGACAAACCGAACGCTCCACGGCTCAAGGTCGAGCGCGGTGCGGTACGCTTCGATTCGGTCAGCTTTCACTATGGCAAGACGCGCAAGGTCATCGATGGCCTGAACCTGGACATCCGCCCCGGCGAGAAGATTGGCCTGATCGGGCCCTCGGGCGCTGGCAAGTCGACCCTGGTCAACTTGCTGTTGCGCCTGTATGACCTGGACGGCGGACGCATCCTGATCGACGGCCAGGACATCGCCGACGTCACCCAGGCCAGCCTGCGTGCGCAGATCGGCATGATTACCCAGGACACCTCGCTGCTGCACCGTTCGATCCGCGAGAACCTGCTCTACGGCCGTCCCGATGCCACCGAAGAAGAGGTCTGGAATGCGGTGTGCGGCGCCCGTGCCGACGACTTCATCACGCAGCTCAGTGATGCCCAGGGCCGCACCGGCTTCGATGCGCAGGTCGGCGAGCGGGGGGTCAAGCTATCGGGGGGCCAGCGCCAGCGCATTGCGATCGCCCGCGTGCTGCTCAAGAATGCGCCGATTCTGATCATGGACGAGGCCACGTCGGCGCTCGATTCAGAGGTCGAGTCGGCGATCCAGGAGAGCCTCGAGACCTTGATGCAAGGCAAGACCGTGATCGCGATCGCTCACCGGCTGTCGACCATCGCCCGCATGGACCGCTTGGTAGTATTGGACAAGGGGCACATCGCCGAAACCGGCAGCCACAGCGAGCTGCTGGCCCGGCAAGGGCTGTATGCGCGGTTGTGGCATCACCAGACTGGCGGATTCGTCGGGGTGGACTGACCCACCTCGTTCCTACGCCTTGCGGTACGGCAATGCCGCCCATGCTTCCTCGGCGTAGGCACGGACCCCCGCCCGCTCCTGCTGCAGGAAATCCTCCACCGCCCGGCGCAGGCCGGGGTGCAGGAGGTAATGCCAGGAGCGCGTCAGCACCGGCTCGAAACCCCTGATCAACTTGTGCTCGCCCTGGGCGCCGGCGTCGAAGCGCTGCAGCCCCTGGGCGATGGCGTAGTCCATGCCCTGGTAGAAGCACGTCTCGAAATGCAGACGGTCGAACTCATCCAGGCAACCCCAATAGCGGCCATACAGGCTATCGCCACCGATCAGGCTCAGGGCCATGGCGACTTCGCGGCCGCCCTGCACCGCCATTACCACCCTTAATGACTCGGGCATGCGCTCGGCCAGCAGGCTGAAGAATTCGCGAGTCAGATACGGTGCCCGCCGGCGCACCGCATAGGTGTTGGCATAACAGGTGTACACAAAGTCCCACTGCGCCTCGCTCAGCTCGTGCCCCTGATACCAGCGAAATTCCATTCCATGCCCCGCTACCTGCTCGCGCTCCTTGCGGATCTGCTTGCGCTTGCGCGAACTCAGGGTATCGAGAAAGTCCTGGAAATCCCGGTACCCACGGTTGCGCCAGTGAAACTGGCAGCCCAGGCGCTCCATCCAGCCGGGCAGTTGCCCGATCTGTGCATCGAGCGCACTGTCGGTGAAATTCAAGTGAGCGCTCGAGAGTTCGCCTTGGATCAGGTACTCGGGAATGGCTTGTAACAAAAGCAATGCATCGGCCGGGTCGACGGCCAGCAAGCGCGGGCCGGTAACCGGGCTGAACGGTACGGCGCCCAGCAACTTGGGATAGTACGGGATACCGGCGCGCTCGCAGGCGTCGGCCCACCCGTGATCGAACACGTATTCGCCAAACGAATGCCACTTGCGATAGCCCGGCAAGACGGCGCGCAACTGCCCGTCGCGCTCTAGCAGCAAATGCTCGCTGGCCCAGCCTGTGCCGGGGCCGAGGCTGCCGCTGTCTTCCAGGGCGCTTAAAAAGGCATGCCGCAAAAAAGGCTGGCCCGCAGGCACCAAGGCATCCCATGAAGCTGCTGGCAAGTCGCGCAAGTGGGCAATGCTCTGCAAGGTAGTCACGGTGTCGACTCATCGCGTAGGGGTTATCAGTGTCCCAGAAAAACCTTGAAACGCCCACCGCAGAGCATGGCGCCTCTTAACATCAGTGCCACCAAATAGACATTATTCTGTAATGCCTCCCCGCAATACTTGCGCCTGTTTTCGGGAACCCCAGAACCTGTCTAGCCAGGCCTTTCCCGGAGACATGCCAACACGGGGCGGGCGCAAGCCTCCCCATTTTTTTCAAGAGGGAGAACCTTATGCGTCTTGTTTCTACACTAACCGGAGCGAGCCTGTGCACCGGCATGATGCTGGCTCTGAGTGCTCCGGCCAGTGCTGCGGTCGACGCCAAGCTGCTCGAAATGCTCCGCGCCAATGGCTCTATCAACCAAGCGCAGTACAGCGAACTGCAAGCCGACCTGGCTAACGAGACCAAGGAAAAGGCCGTCCAGAAGGCGCAGACCGAACGCCTGAGCTCCTTTGAATCAAAACTGGCATGGGCCGCCAAGACCCAGATGAAGGGTGACCTGCGCCTGCGCCACGAGGACGTCGACGCCGACGGCCCGACCAACTCCAGCAGCCGTGACCAGGACCGCCAGCGCATCCGCGCCCGCTTTGGCCTGTACAGCGAGATCAACCCCCAGGTTGACGCCGGTATCCGCGTGGCCACCGGCAGCAGCAGCGATGCGCGCTCGACCAACCAGAGCATGGACAACTACTTCGACAAGAAGCAGCTGTGGCTCGACCTTGCCTACATCGATTACCACCCCACTGCCCTGCCCAACCTGCACCTGATAGGCGGCAAGATGAACCAGCCCTGGGTCAGCATGGGTGATGTGATCTGGGACAGCGACATCAACCCCGAAGGCTTCGCCACCACCTACAAGGCCGACCTGGGCGGCGCCGAACTGTTCGGCAGCGCGGGCTACTTCGTGCTCAAGGACAACGTCGACGGCGACGGCGTGCAGTTCCGCCACGACCTGCGCCTGTACAGCGGCCAGCTGGGCGCGCGCTTCGCGCCGACCGACAACCTCAAGGTCACCCTGGGCGGCAGCATCTACAGCTACGACAATGACAAGGACAGCGCGGCGCTGGCGGTCAATGGCAACACCACCAACGAATTCACCCTGTACGAAGGCTTCGGCCAGATCGACCTGACTGGGCTGGTGGTTCCGTTGTCGGCCTACGGCCAATACGTTGTCAACGGCGAGACCGACAGCAACCAGGACACGGCCTGGCTGGCCGGCCTGAAGACCAAGCTGGGTGCCTTCAGCCTCGACTACAACTACCGCGATGTGCAGCGCAACGCAGTGGTCGGCGCCTTCACCGACTCTGACTTCGCCAACGGCTTCACCGCCTCGCGTGGCCACAAGGTCAAGGTCGGCTACGAGATCGACAAGAACTTCTCGGTGGGCGCCGCTTACCTGATGGCCAAGTCGGATGCTTCGAACCCGCCAACCAGCGATGCCAACATCGACACGTTCCAGCTGGACCTGGAAGCCAAGTTCTGAGTTGATGTAGCGAAAGCAGGCACGGGGGCACTGACTGGATCAGCGCCCCCGTTCTGTCTGACCCACCGCCTGGTTTTCGGTTAGCGCTTGCGCAGGATGACGCTGCCGATCGAATACCCCGCGCCGAACGAGCTGAGCACGCCCAGCGCACCTTGGGGCAGGTCATCCTGGTAGCTGTGCAGTGCGATCACCGAGCCGGCGGAGCTGGTGTTGGCATAGCGGTCCAGAATCACCGGCGCTTCTTCTTCCAAGGCATCACGCCCCAGCAGTTTCCTGACGATCAGGTGGTTCATGCTCACGTTCGCCTGGTGCAGCCAGAAGCGTTTGACGTCGGCGATGTCGATCTGGTTTTCCGCCAGGTGCTGGGCGATAAGCTCGGCGACCATGGGGCAGACTTCGCGGAACACCTTGCGCCCTTCCTGGACGAACAGCTTGTCTGACGCCTCGGCCCCTTCTTCGCCTGCGCGATTGAGAAAGCCGAAATTGTTGCGGATGTTATTGGAAAACTGGGTCAGCAGCCTGGTGCTGAGAATGTCGAACTGGTGCGCGGAGGTGGCAAGGTCCGCCCGCTCGACCAGCACTGCGGTCGCGCCATCGCCGAAGATGAAGTGACTGTCGCGGTCGCGGAAGTTCAGGTGACCGGTGCAGATTTCCGGGCTGACCACCAGCACGGCACGGGCCTGGCCCAGTTGCACGCAGTTGCTGGCGGTCTGGATGCCGAAGGTGGCCGACGAACAGGCGACGTTCATGTCGAAGGCAAAACCCTGGATGCCAAGGGCTTGCTGCACTTCGATGGCGATTGCCGGATAGGGCCGCTGCAGGTTGGAACAGGCGACGATCACGGCGTCGACATCGGCGGCGGTGCGGCCGGCCCGCTCCAGCGCCTGCAGGGCGGCAGCCACGCCCATTTCACAGAGAATCGACGGCTCGTCGTTGCTGCGCTCTGGCAGGCGCGGCTTCATGCGTTGCGGATCGAGGATGCCGGCCTTGTCCATCACATGGCGGCTCTTGATCCCCGATGCCTTTTCAATGAAGGCTGCGCTGGATTCGGCAAGCGGTTCCAGCTCGCCCCGCTCGATGGCGGCAGCGTTATCGGTGTTGAACTGCTGCACCCAGGTGTTGAAGGACTCCACCAGCTCTTCGTTGGAAATACTCATGGCCGGGGTATACAGGCCGGTGCCGCTGATCACGACGTTGTGCACGGTCGTTCCTCTGTTCTAAGGCCTTCACCACTGGGCTGGGCCAGGCAGGATAATGGCACTTTAGTGCCAATTGTTATTCGCAGAAGGGCCGCGCGAGCGGCCCATTGGCTTTGAAGTTTGCCACAAATCGGTGCAGCTAGCCTTCCACCTGGCTCCACTGCTTGCTCAGGCGCTTGTCGGAAATCGCGACCTTGGTGCCCAGTTGCTGGCCGAACAGCGAGACCCTGTATTCCTCCAGCAACCACCGATACAAGACCAGCTGCTCGTCGCGCTTGCCCTCCTGGGCATGCTTGTCGGCACGGGCTTTGTACTGGCTCCAGAGGTTGCCCAGCTCGCCACTCCAGACACGGTCCTTCTGCACCTGCGAGCCGAGCTTCTCAAGGCGCAGCTCGATCGCCTTCAGATACCGCGGCAGCTCTTTGAACCAGGCGCCGGGCGTCTGCCGGACAAAGCCGGGATAGACCAGATTGCCCAATTGCTGCTTGATATCGTTCAGGGCCACGGCGTGGCTCAGGTCGATCTTGCCCTTGAAGCGCTTCTGCAGGTCATGCCAGAGTTTGAGCACTTCAAGGGTCAGGCGGGCGAGGCGTTCGGCATGTTCGGTCCAGCTGCCGCGCTTGCGCTCGGCCAACGAAGCGAGGCCGGCGCCGTCGCGCGGCAAGGTGCTTTCGCCTTCGAGGATGCAGCTGTCCAGGCTGGCCAGAAGGATGTCCTCGACCAGCGCCTCCACCCGGCCCAGCTCCCGGTACAACAAGCCTAGTTCGGTCAGCCCGGGCAGCCGGGTGCGCAAGAACTTCGCAGGTTCGGCCAACTGTTGCAGCAACAGGCGCTGGAGGGCGCGGCGGTGCTGGAATTCGGCTTCCGCCTGGGTCGAGAACCGTCCTTCCTTGACCGTGCCGTTGTCCTCGACCAGCGCTGGATAGACCGTCAGCGACAGCCCGGCGATCTTCTGCTGGGCGGTCTGCGCCACCTCCGGGAAAGCCTTGGCCTGTACCGGCTGGTCACGCTTGTGATCACGTGGCACGGCCAGGGCGGCCTGGCTTGCGGCGGCGAAGCGAGCGGTCAGTTCGGCCAGGTCGCGGCCTTCGCCCAGGAACTTGCCTTGACCATCGACCACTTCAAGGTTCATCCGCAGATGGCCTTCGACTGCGCTGGTGGATTCTTCCCAGGCCTCGTCGCTGACCCGTGCGCCGGTCATGCGCAACAGCTCCTGACCCAGGGCCTGGGGCAACGCGCCCTGGCCGAAGGTGAGGCGCTGCAGGGCTGCCTTGACGAAGTCGGGCACGGGCACGAAGTTCTTGCGCAGGGCCTTGGGCAAGTTGCGCACCAGGGCAACGCACTTGGCCTCGAGCAAGCCCGGCACCAGCCATTCCAGGCGCTCACCCGGCAGGCTCGGCAACAGCGGCGCGGGCACCCGGACGGTCACGCCGTCACGCGGGTGGCCCGGTTCGAAGTGGTAGCTCAGCGGCAGGCTCAACTCACCGACGCGCAGGCTGTCCGGATACTGCGTGGCTGTCACCTCGCTGGCCTCGCGGGCGAGCACGTCTTCTTCGCGCATGATCAGCAGCTTTGGATCCTGCTGGCTGGTCGTGCGGTACCAGCTGTCGAAGGTCGCCGTCTGGTGAATCTCGGCCGGCAGACGTTCCTCGTAGTAGCCGTAGAGCGTTTCTTCATCGGCCAGGATATCGCGACGGCGGGCCTTGGCTTCGAGCTCATCGAGCTGTTCGAGCAAGCGTTTGTTGGCCGACAGGCACTTGGCGCGGGAGAGGATCTCGCCGCCCACCAGCCCCTCGCGGATAAACAGCTCGCGCGACACCACCGGATCGATCGGGCCGTAGTGCACGGGCCGGCGGCCGACCAGGATCAGGCCATAAAGAGTGATCTGCTCGAAGGCGACGACCTGCCCGCGCTTCTTCTCCCAGTGCGGCTCGAAGTGGTTCTTCTTGATCAGGTGTCCAGCCAGGGGCTCGATCCAGTCGGGCTCGATCTTGGCGACCATGCGTGCATACAGCTTGGTGGTCTCGACCAGCTCGGCGGCCATCACCCACTGCGGACGCTTGCGCCCGATCCCCGATGACGGATGCACCCAGAAACGCCGCTGCCGCGCGCCCTGGTAATCGCCTTCTTCGGTCTTCTGGCCGATCTGGCTGAGCAGGCCGCTGAGAATGGCCTTGTGCAGACGGGGAAAGTCCGCCGGGTCCTTGTTGACCGTCAACTGCAGGTCGCGGCAGATCAGGCTGAGCTGCCTGTGGGCATCACGCCATTCGCGCAGTCGCAGGTAGTTGAGAAACTGCTTGCGGCACCAGTTGCGCAGCGGACTGGCGGTCAACGCCTGGCGCTGCTCCTCGAAACCGCGCCACAGGCTCACCAAGGCGGCGAAGTCCGAGTCGGGGTCTTTCCACTGGGCGTGAGCCTGGTCGGCGGCTTGCTGGCGCTCCGGCGGACGCTCGCGCGGGTCCTGCACGGACAATGCACTGGCGACGATCAGCACTTCCTGCAGGCTGCCCAGGCGCGCGCCTTCGAGCAGCATGCGGCCCAGGCGAGGATCGACTGGCAGACGCGCCAACTGGCGGCCCAGCGGCGTGAGCTGGTTCTCGCGGTTGACCGCCGAGAGCTCCTGCAACAGGTTGAAGCCATCGCTGATGGCCTTGCCGTCTGGCGGCTCGATGAACGGAAACGCATCGATGGCACCCAGGCGCAGGTGCAGCATCTGCAGGATCACCGCGGCCAGGTTGGTGCGCAGGATCTCGGGATCGGTGAAGGCCGGGCGGGCGTTGAAGTCTTCCTCGCTGTACAGGCGCACGCAGATACCCGGCTCGACCCGGCCGCAACGCCCCTTGCGCTGGTTGGCGCTGGCCTGGGACACAGCCTCGATGGGCAGGCGCTGAACCTTGGCGCGGTAGCTGTAGCGGCTGATGCGCGCTGTACCGCTGTCGATCACATAGCGAATGCCTGGCACGGTCAGCGAGGTCTCGGCGACGTTGGTCGCCAGCACTACCCGGCGACCGGCATGGGTCTGGAAAATCCGCTGCTGTTCGGCTGGCGACAGGCGCGCGTACAGGGGCAGGATCTCGGTGTGGCGCAGCTGGGCCTTGCGCAGGATCTCCGCGGCATCGCGAATCTCGCGCTCACCCGGCAGGAACACCAGCACATCGCCAGGGCCCTTGCCCTCGCGACGCTCGAAGTGAGCAATCTCGTCCAGCGTCGCGAGGATGGCCTGGTCGACGCTGAGGTCATCCTCGACCCGATTGCCCTCCTCGTCCTGCTCGCTGGCCAGCGGTCGATACCAGGTATCGACCGGGTAGGTGCGGCCGGACACCTCGATGATCGGCGCGTCGTCGAAGTGCTTGGAGAAACGCTCGAGGTCGATGGTGGCCGAAGTGATGATCAGCTTGAGCTCGGGCCGGCGGTGCAGCAGGGTCTTGAGGTAGCCCAGCAGGAAATCGATGTTGAGGCTGCGCTCGTGGGCTTCGTCGACGATGATCGTGTCGTAGCGTTCGAGCAGGCGGTCATGCTGGGTTTCGGCCAGAAGGATGCCGTCAGTCATCAGTTTGACCAGGGTATTGGCGTCGCTCT
This sequence comes from Pseudomonas fluorescens, assembly GCF_902498185.1. Taxonomy (GTDB): domain Bacteria; phylum Pseudomonadota; class Gammaproteobacteria; order Pseudomonadales; family Pseudomonadaceae; genus Aquipseudomonas; species Aquipseudomonas fluorescens_BS. The sequence goes on from NZ_CABVIX010000008.1 coordinate 15,813, forward strand.
GGTCCTCGAAGCGCACCTGGTAACCGACCAGCGCGCCCAAGGGTGTGCCCACTTCTTCGGCAACGCGGCTGGCGACACTGCGCGCGGCGATCCGCCGAGGTTGGGTATGGGCAATCAGGCCATGCTGGCCGCGCCCCAGCTCCAGGCAGATCTTGGGCAACTGGGTGGTCTTGCCCGAGCCGGTCTCGCCAGCGATGACCAGCACCTGGTTCGCCTGCAGGGCCTTCTTGATCTCTTCACGCTTGGCGGCGATCGGCAGGCTGTCGTCGTAACGGATGCGCGGCACACTGGCGGCGCGCGCGGCAACCTGGGCGCAGGAGGCTTGCACCTTTTCGGCCCACTGGGCCAGGCGCGCCTCGTCCGGGCGCTTGCGCAATTCATGCAATTGCCGGCGCAGGCGATGGCGGTCGGCAATCATGGCGTGGTCGAGGTTTTTCAGCAGCTGGTCTATCGCGTGATCTGTCATCGGGCTTTCTGGTTGCGCAGGTGAGCCTGCTTTTTCATGATCGGTATCAACAGGGGGCGATTGTCGCAGATTTGATGGGGTACGGCACACAACGGCAATTCCAGAGCGGATCGGGGCTGCGCAGCGGCCTTGCGCCGCGATGGGGCCGCAAACCGGCCCCAGGGATCTGTCAGGCGATTTTTTTCAAACCAAGTTTCTTCATTTCTTCATCGCGCAACTCGCGGCGCAGGATCTTGCCCACGTTGGTGGTCGGCAGCGCATCGCGAAACTCGATATGGCGCGGGACCTTGTAGCCGGTGACATTGGCGCGCATGTGCTCCATCACCTGCTCCTTGGTCAGGGTCATGCCCGGCTTGACCACGATGAACAACTTGATCACCTCGCCCGACTTCTCGTCAGGCACGCCGATCGCGGCACACTGGACCACTCCGGGCAGGCCGGCCAGCACGTCCTCGAGCTCGTTGGGATAAACATTGAAACCCGATACGAGGATCATGTCCTTCTTGCGATCGACGATGCGCATGTAGCCATCGGGCTGGATCAGGGCGATGTCACCGGTCTTCAGCCAGCCCTCGCTGTCGAGGATCTCGGCGGTGGCCTCTTCGCGCTGCCAGTAGCCCTTCATCACCTGCGGGCCCTTGACGCACAGCTCGCCGACTTCGCCCAGGGCGAGCTCGTTGCCGCTGTCGTCGATGATCTTGCACAAGGTCGACGGCACCGGAATCCCGATCGTGCCGATCTGGTTCTGCTCGGAGGGATTGACCGTCGCCACCGGGCTGGTCTCGGTCATGCCATAGCCTTCGCAGATGGCACAGCCGGTCACGGCCTTCCAGCGCTCGGCCACGCTCATCTGCAGCGCCATGCCACCGGACAGGGTGATCTTCAGCGACGAGAAGTCGAGGTTGCGGAAGGCTTCGTTGTTGCACAGGGCCACGAACAGCGTGTTCAGGCCGACAAAACCGCTGAACTTCCATTTGGACAGTTCCTTGACCATCGCCGGCAGGTCGCGGGGGTTGCTGATCAGCACGTTGTGGTTGCCGATGAGCATCATGGCCATGCAATGGAAGGTGAACGCGTAGATGTGGTACAGCGGCAGAGGGGTAATAAGGATCTCGCAACCTTCCTGGAGGTTCGCGCCCATCAGGGAGCGGCACTGCAGCATGTTGGCCACCAGGTTGCGGTGGGTCAGCATCGCGCCCTTGGCAACGCCTGTGGTGCCACCGGTGTACTGCAGCACGGCCACGTCATCGCCCTGTGGGTTGGCCTCGGCCAGCGCCGCGTGCTTGCCCTTGCTCAGCGCGTCATTGAAACGCACCGCCTTGGGCAGATGGTAGGCGGGTACCATCTTCTTCACATACTTGATGACGCTGTTGATCACCAGCCGCTTGAGCGGCGGCAGCAGGTCGGCGACCTCGGTGACGATCACATGCCTGACTTGAGTCCTGGGCACCACCTTCTCGGCCAGGTGCGCCATGTTCGCCAGGCACACCAAGGCCTTGGCGCCGGAGTCGTTGAACTGGTGCTCCAGCTCGCGCGCGGTGTACAGCGGGTTGGTGTTGACCACGATCAGCCCGGCGCGCATGGCGCCGAACACGGCCACGGGGTACTGCAGGACATTAGGCAGTTGCACGGCAATCCGGTCACCTGGCTTGAGGTCGGTATGCTGCTGCAGGTATGCGGCGAACGCCCCGGACAGGGCATACAGCTCGCCATAGGTGATGGTCTTGCCCAGGTTGCTAAAGGCCGGTTTGTCGGCAAAGCGTTGGCAGGATTGTTTCAGCACCGACAGGATATTCGGAAATTCATCCGGATTGATGTGTGCCGCAATCCCCGCTGGGTACTTATCCTTCCAAAAATGTTCGATCATGGAAGCCCACTCCTTCAGCACTGCGAATTCTTCATCGCATCGATGCGATTATTATTGATATGCGAGGAGGGATCTTAAACATTCCGTTCCTCAAAAACGCGCCGAGAGTAGCAGCTTTGCCTGGGGTCGCCTAGGGCCAAGCCGGGCCTGACAGTCACAAAACCGACCAGAACGACAGATCTGGTCACACCCTGATCGCGGCGCACAGCCTTCAGGCGGTGTCGCGCAGTTCGCGCCGCAGGATCTTGCCAACGGGGGTCATTGGCAGCGAGTCCCGCAGGACGATGTGCTTGGGCACCTTGTAGCCGGTGAAGTTGGCCTTGCAGAAGGCCTTGAGGTCGTCGACGCTCACCCCGCCATCGCGCGGCACCACGAACAGCTTGACCGCCTCGCCCGAACGCTCGTCCGGTACGCCGATGGCGGCGCAGCTGGCCACCTGGGGGTGACCCATGACGATTTCCTCGATCTCGTTGGGATACACATTGAAGCCCGACACGATGATCATGTCCTTCTTGCGGTCGACGATGCGGGTAAAGCCGTCGGGGTCGATCACCGCGATGTCCCCGGTCTTGAGCCATCCCTCGCTGTCGAGCGCCTCGGCGGTGGCTTCTGGCTGCTGCCAGTAGCCTTTCATCACCTGCGGGCCCTTGATGCACAGCTCGCCCCGTTCGCCCAGCGGTTGCTCGACACCATGGTCGTCGATGACCTTGAAGGCCGTGCCGACGACGGGAATACCCACAGTGCCCAGGCGGGCCTGGTCGCCATAGGGATTGGTGCTGGCGACCGGCGACGTTTCGGTCAGGCCGTAGCCTTCGACGATCCGGCAACCCGTGAGCGCTTCCCAGCGCTCGGCGGTTGCCGTGACCAGCGCCGTGCCGCCAGAGTTGGTGACCTTGAGCGCCGAGAAGTCGAGCGTCCTGAATTGCGGATTATCCATCAGCGCGACAAACAGGGTGTTCAGACCCAGCAGCGCGGAAAAGCGCCATTTCTTCAGTTCTTTGATGAAACCGGGAATGTCCCGCGGGTTGGTGATGAGCACGTTGTGATTGCCGGTGGCCATCATGCACATGCAGTTCGCGGTGAAGGCGTAGATGTGGTAAAGCGGCAGCGGCGCGATCATCACCTCCTGGCCGTCCTCGATCAGTTTGTGCCCATCCGGGCCCTGCTGGGAGAAACACGCCAGCACCTGCAACATGTTGGCCACCAGGTTGCCGTGGGTCAGCATGGCGCCCTTGGCCAGGCCCGTGGTCCCACCGGTGTACTGCAGCACGGCGATATCGTCCAGTTTCAGGCTGACGGGAACCGGCACCTGGCCGCGTCCCTGGCGCAGCGCCTGCTTGAACGGCACGGCCTGCGGCAGGTGGAAGGCCGGTACCATTTTCTTTACCTTGTCGACCAGGGTATTGACCAGCCACCCCTTGGCCGCTGGCAGGAAATCGCCCATCTTCGCCTCGATGAGGTATTCGATGCCGGTGTCGGGCAGGACCTGCTGCACCCGCTGGCCGAACAGGTTCAGGTAGACCAGCGCGCGGGCCCCGGAGTCCTTGAACTGATGGCGCATCTCGCGTTCGGTGTACAGGGGGTTGGTGTTCACCACGACAAGACCGGCGCGCAGGGCGCCGAACACCGCGATGGGATACTGGAGCACATTGGGCATCTGCACGGCGATGCGGTCGCCCGGTTTCAGGCCGGTGTGGTGTTGAAGGTAGGCAGCAAACGCCGCGGAATGACGCTCAAGGTCGGCGTAGGTCAGGGTTACCCCAAGGTTGCTGAAAGCCGGGCGGTCGGCGAAGCGCGAGCAGGAACGCTCGAAGACCTCCACTACCGAGCGGTACGCATTGATGTCGATATGCGAGGGAACACCCTTGGGGCGTTTGTCATTCCAGAAGTCAGCGTGCATTTATTGTTGTTCCTCTTACCTGAGCTGTCCGTAGCCGGACACTAGCAGGTCTGCCGGGGCTGGCAACCGGACTCGGCGCGCCATTAACATCCTGAATGGTATTGCTGCCGATGCCAGGATCCAGGGGCTTGCGTACAGCGTGCGCGCCCCCTGAGAATCCTGGCGATCCACAGCGGATGTGATCCGGTCCGTGCCGGCAAGCGTCACAGGATGATTGCAACCCAGTCCGAACCTGAAGGAACCCCCGATGACCCAGGTCACCAACACGCCATACGAAGCCCTCGAAGTCGGCCAGACCGCCACCTACAGCAAGTCCGTCGAAGAACGTGACATCCAGCTGTTCGCAGCGATGTCCGGTGACCACAACCCCGTGCACCTGGACGCCGAGTTCGCCGCCAAGAGCATGTTCCGCGAGCGCATCGCCCATGGCATGTTCAGCGGCGCCCTGATCAGCGCGGCCGTGGCCTGCACACTGCCGGGACCTGGCACGATCTACCTGGGCCAGAAGATGAGCTTCCAGAAACCGGTGAAGATCGGCGACGAGCTCACCGTGCGCCTGGAGATCCTCGAGAAGCTGCCCAAGTTCAAGGTGCGCATCGCCACCAATGTGTACAACCAGAACGACGAGCTGGTGGTCGAAGGCGAAGCCGAGATCCTGGCACCACGCAAGCAGCAGACCGTCGAACTGGTCAGCCCACCGAACTTCGTCGCCGGCTGATCAATCCAGCTCGCGCAGACGGCGTTCGATGTATCGCCGCTCCGGCCCCTGTCTCGCGAGGTCCAGCGCATCCCGCCAGGCGGCCCTGGCTCGCTCGGCGTGCCCGAGCTGGCAATGCAGTTCGGCCCGCGCGGCATGGGCCAGGTGGTAATCGGGCAATTGCCCACGCGCCAGGATCGCTTCGACCGCCTCAAGCCCCGCCTCTGGTCCGTCCCTCCGTGCCACCGCCGCCGCCCGGTTGAGCTCGACCACGGGCGAAGGCCAGCCACGCTGCAGCACATCGTAAAGGCCGACGATCTGCTCCCAATCCGTCTGTTGTGCGCTGCCAGCTTCGGCATGCACCGCGGCAATCGCCGCCTGCAGGGTGTAGGCGCCGAAGTTTTGGCTGCGCAAGGCACGTTCGACCAGCAGACTGCCTTCTTCGATCATCGCCCGGTCCCACAGGCCGCGGTCCTGGTCGTCCAGCACGACAATTTCACCACGGGCGTCGATGCGCGCCTTCTGCCGCGAGGCTTGCAGCAGCATCAGCGCAAGCAGGCCATGCACCTCGGGGTCCGGCAGCAGTTGCGCCAGCAAGCGGCCCAGGCGAATGGCTTCGTCGCTCAGCGCCTGCTGCATCAAGGCTTCGCCAGAAGAGGCCGAGTAACCCTCGTTGAACACCAGGTAGATGACGCGCAGCACGCTGTCCAGGCGTTCGGGCAGTTCAGCCAGTTCCGGTACCTGATAGGGAATGCCCGCATCCCGGATCTTTGCCTTGGCGCGCACGATGCGCTGGGCGATGGTCGCGGGGCTTTGCAGAAATGCCCGGGCGATCTGTTCGGTGGTCAGGCCGCAGACCTCGCGCAGGGTCAGCGGCACCTGGGCGTCGGCAGCCAGGGCTGGGTGACAGCACGTGAAGATCAGCCGCAAACGGTCATCGGCCAGCATCTCGTCCTCGCTTGGCTCCTCTGACTGGCGATCGAGCATCAAGACCAGCTGCGCCTGAGACCGGTCGAAGCGCGCGCGCCGCCGCAGTGCATCGATGGCCTTGAAGCGGCCCGTCGACACCAGCCAGGCACGCGGATTTGCCGGCATGCCGTCACGCTCCCACCGCTCCACGGCGATGAAGAAGGCGTCATGCATGGCCTCCTCGGCCAGGTCGAAATCGCCCAGCAGGCCGATCAACGTGGCCAGGATCCGCCGCGATTCCCGCTTGTAGATCGCCTCGACCTGGCAACGCAGCACAGCATCAGGTGCCATCAGTCCGGCATCCGGTTGGTCACCACCTCGACCAGGCGATCCAGGCTCTCTCCCCAGCCACGATAGAAACCCATTTCCTCGTGGGCCCGGCAGTCTGTAGCGTTCCAGTGCCAGGCGCTGGCGGTATAGCGGGTCCGGCCCAGCTCTTCCTCGAAGGTGATCACCGCCGTCATGAATGCCTGGGCAGACGGTACCCAGCCAGGGGTGAATGCATCGGTAAAGACCAATCGACGCGGGGCGATGATTTCCAGGAACACACCCTGGTTGGGGTATTCGGTGCCATCCGGAGCGCGCATCAGCGTACGCAGCAAACCGCCGACCCACAGCTGCATCTCGCATTCGGGGGTTGTCATGCCGTGGGGGCCCCACCATTGCTGGAGCCACCTGGGCTCGGTCCAGGCGCGGAACACCTTGCTGCGCGGCGCGTCTATCAAGCGGGTAATGGATAATTCGTGTCGAGGCTCTCCCTGGCCTGGTTGTTCAAAGGTCATTGTGGTGATTCTCCGTCTGTCAGGGTTGCAGCTCGCGCACTGGACGCACCTCCACACTGCCGACACGCGCTGCCGGGATGCCCTTGGCGATGATCAAGGCTTCATTGAGGTCTCGGGCGTCGACCAGGTAGAAGCCGGCAAGTTGCTCCTTGGTTTCGGCGAAGGGGCCGTCGGTCAGGCTCATCTGACCACCCCGCACGCGTACCGTCGTGGCCGTGCGCACCGATTTCAGCGCCTCGGCCGCCAGCATGCGGCCCGCGCCATGCAACGATTCGGCGTAGGCATTGCACTCCGCGTCGGCGGGGCTCTCGGGCAGGCTGTGCAGCAGCTCCTCGTCACAATAGACCAGGCACAGGTATTTCATGGTCGTCTCCAGCGCGAGCGGAAAGTGCGTTTGGCGATAAGCCGTGAATTTTTAGCTTCAAGGCTTGAGGTTGAACAACGCCTTTTGGGATTCCATGTCGAACGGCGCTGACCAGTGCTCGTGGATCACCTGCCACTTTCCGCCCCTGCGCCGGTAGCCGACGGTGGCGCGCATGAAGCCGCACTGGCTTTCATCATCCGCCGGGCCGCAGCGATTGAGCCAATGGGCGAACGCCAGGTCGCCCTCTGCCTGCACCGACAGCTGGGCCACCTCGAAGACCATTGGGCCTGAGCAGTAGCCCATGCACATCTCCCAGTGCGCCCGGTAGGACGCCTTGTCCGTGAATTGCAGTGTCTGGATCGCGTCGAACGCAACGATGTCATCGGCGTAAGGCGCGGCGATTGCATCCAGGTCACGGTCGCGCACCGCCTGTACCCAATGCTCGATCAATTGACGGATTTCGCTTTCGGCTGCGGTGTTCATCGGTTCTACCTCCGACCAATCAGGGTGTGCGCCGCGGGTGCGGCGCGTTCATGGGTGGTCGAATGGCGGGCGCGAATTTCGACAGACTGACCGAGACTAATGCGCTTTATTCATCCCTCTTCACACCCCTGCCCCATCGCACGGTACTGCAGGACATGGATCTGGCCCTGATGGTCCTCATAGGTCATGGTGGCCGGGACCACTTCGCAGACATCGGGAATGGTCGAGAGGCTGATGACGCGCTTTATGTCGAGGTTGACGGAGTAGTCGTACTGCTGGACGACGGGCTGGCTGGCGGCGGCGGGCTCGTCGGCGAGGGCGAACGGGGACAGGCCAAGCAGTGCAAGTATCAGGAGTGGTTTCATGGGTAGAGGCCTTGAAAGCAATCAAGCGAACGATTGACTTCATGTGCCACAGTGGCGCGGAGAAGTTGTCATATCAACTGCTGGAAATGACACGAAGTACCGATCCCGCTGGGTACTGCCGGGGATGGGTACAGTCTACTCCCGGCCCCGCAGACGGGAAGTCCGCAAGCCGCCATTCACTTTTACCGCAGCTGCAACAATTTGACGACTGACGCTCGACAACACTTCCTGAGCCCTGTAAAAGCCGCAATCCAGAGCGCTAGCAGGAATCTCGACGTGTCTCACTTGCAGATCGGTCCGTTGGTCGGACCCGAGCGCGGACTGCTCGATCGTTTCTACCGCCAGCACCGTTCACGCATGCGAGCCAGTGCCGAAGGGAAGTTGTGGGTTGCCCGCTCCAGTGGCATCGTCGGTGGGCTGTGCCTGAGCGAGGTGCCCGGCGGACTCTGGCTGACCGGGCTGTTCGTCGAGCCGCAACAACGTGGTCAACGGATCGCGTCTAAGTTGGTGAGCACCGCGCTGGCAAGCACCGACGATGACGTCTGGTTGTTCTGCCACCCTGATCTGTCGTCGTTCTACGAGCGTCTGTGCTTCAGCCCAGCCGACTATCTGCCGTCCGTACTGGCCGACCGGCTGGCCCGCTACCAGCGCACCAAGGCTTTGGTGGCGCTGGTTCGGAGTCAGTCGTCGGCGACTTCCAGCCCTGGCAGCAGCACCTCGGTGTAGCCGAATCTGGCGAAATCACGGATACGCGAGGGGTACAACCGCCCGATCAGATGGTCGCATTCATGCTGGACCACTCGTGCATGAAAACCGTCGGCGAGACGATTGATGGCCTGGCCCTGCGGATCGATTCCTTCATAGCGGATATGCCGCAAGCGCGGCACCACACCACGCAGGCCAGGGACTGAGAGGCAGCCCTCCCAGCCATCCTCGACTTCGGTGGTTACAGGCGTGATCAGCGGGTTGAGCAGGATTGTCTGCGGCACCGCCTCTGCATCCGGGTAGCGTTCACTGCGCTCGAAGCCGAAGATCACCAGTTGCAGGTCGACGCCGATCTGCGGCGCGGCCAGGCCGACACCCCCGACATGGCGCATGGTCTCGAACATGTCATCGATGAGCTGCTGCAGTTCGGGACTGCCGACCAGGCGGTCGGGCACCGGCGGGGCGATGCGTAGCAAGCGCTCATCGCCCATCCTCAGAATGTCGCGGATCATCGCGCAGGGGTCTCGTGAGATTGCGGGCTGGCCGTCTGCGACTGGTCATGTCCTAACACAGTCTTGTGCTTCTCGGGCGCCGCGCCCTGGTCCGGCACCTTCTCGCCCTTGTCCTTGCCCTCGGCGGACATGTGTTCGATCACTGCGTTCATCTCGGCGCCCAGCAGCAGCACTGCCGCAGAAATGTAGAAATACAGGAGCAGTACGATGATCGCCCCGATACTGCCATACATGGCGTTGTAGTCGGCGAAGGTCTTGACGTAGTAGCCAAAGCCCAGCGAGGCGATGATCCAGACCACCACGGCAAGCACCGAGCCTGGAGTGATGAAACGGAAGTTCTGCTTCACGTCGGGCATGACATAGTAGATCAGCGCCACCGCGATCATCAGCAACAGTATGATCACCGGCCAGCGCAGGATGGTCCACAAGGTGACAATGAACTCCTCCACGCCGATCTGCGAGGCGATCCACTCCATGACTTGCGGGCCGAGCACCATCAGCGCGGCCGCGGCCAGCATCATCCCGGCGATGCCGATGGTGTAGACCACTGACAAGGGGATACGCTTCCACACCGGACGGCCTTCCGGCACGTCGTAGGCGGCGTTCATGGCGCTCATCATCAGGCGCACCGCAGCAGAGGCGGTCCACAGGGCGATGACGATACCGATTGAAATCAGCCCACCCTTGGACTGCTGCAACTGGTCGATGACCGGGTTGACCAGGTCCAGCGCCTGGGGCGGCAGGACCAGCTCCGATTGCAGGCGCAACCAAGAGAAGAAGTCCGGCAGGTGCAGGAAACCGATCAGGGCGATGAGAAACAACAGGAAGGGAAACAGCGAGAACAACATCTGATAGGCCAGCGCCGAGGCGTAGGTCGACATCTCGTCGTCGAGAAACTCATTGACCGTGCGGATCAGCACACGGTGCAGGGGCAGGCCTTGCAGAACGGGTAACATAGAGCGTCTCCTTTCGCCGCTTGTCTGTCGTCAGTACGGATGTCATACCAGGTGATGCGTGCATGCACGCGCGTCAGTCCAATAGACCACGATCCTACCGTGACGACTCATCAGCCGCGCAATAAAAACGGCCACCCGCAGGCAGCCGTCAGGGGGCACTTGCAATGCATCAAGGCTTCTTGACTGCATCCTTGACCTTGCCGACGGTTTGCTGGGCTTCGCCCTTGATTTCCTGAGCCTTGCCTTCGGTTTTCAGTTTCTCACTACCGGTAACCTCACCAACGCCTTGCTTGACGTTGCCGACCGCTTCGTTGGCCATGCCTTTGGCTTTGTCTTTGGTACCACTCATGGGAATACTCCTGAAAGGTAAGGCACTGATCCGTGCCGACGTAACAATCGACCTGCGTGCTCTGCGCAGAGTTTCATTTTTTCTTCGGCGCTGGCCAAACGGTAAACAGCGGGCGAATACCGCACCAAATCCTCAAGGACGCCTGCGCAAAGCCTTGGCGCTTCCCTAGAATCCGGCCAAGCGCAGCAGTGCTGCCACATAAAAACAACAGCTATTGGAACCCTCAATGCGCCTTGCATCCATACTGGCAGCCCTGCTGCCGTTGCTTCCCCTGTCTGCCTTCGCTCAATCCACCGATATCGAGGTACTGAGCGTTGATCGCTATGCTGATGATGAGCAACCCGGCAGTCTGCGCTGGGCCATCGACACCAACAACCGGAATCCCGGCCACTATCGCATCGAGATCCAGGCGGTGGGACAGGCCCCGTATGTCATCCGCCCCACCCACGCACTTCCCGCCATCAAGGGCCCAGTGCAGATCAGCGGCAGCGCCTGGGTGCGCGATGGCCAATATATCGCCATTGATGGCTCGTCCTATATCAAGGGCGAAGGTGCCCACGCCTGTCCCGGCGCCCTGCCCGGCCAATACGGCACCAATGTACGTACCACCACGGGTCCGGGCCTGGTGCTGCGTGACACACAGGGCGTGACGCTGACCGGCCTCGAGGTGCGCAACTTCTGCATCGGCATCCTGGTCAACCGCGCCAGCCACAACGTCATCCAGGACAATCGCATCATCGCCAACAAGGGCGGCGCCGGGATCATGCTCACCGGCGACGATGGCCAGGGCAATCCGACTGCCACCAGCACGGTGAACAACAAGGTGCTGCGCAACCAGCTGATCGACAACGGCGACGGCCTGGAACTGACCCGCGGCGCGGCATTCAACCTGATCGCCGACAACCTGTTCCGCTCAACGCCGGCCAATCCCGAGCCCTCACAGGGCATCGAGATCCTGCTGGGCAATGACAATACCGTGGTGCGCAATCGTTTCGAGAACTACTCCGACGGCTTGCAGATCAATTGGGGCCACCGCAACTACCTGGGAGCCAACACCTTCAGCGGCAACTCCATCGGCGTCAGCATCACGGGCGACGGCAACATGCTCGACGGCAACCTGATCCATGGCAACCGCATCGGCGTGGCGCTGCGTCCTGAGCCGAACACCACCCGCACACGCCTGTCGGCCAATCGCATCTGGGGCAATGGCCTGGATATTCGCCGTTGCGAGGCCGGCGGCTCGTGCGTGCCCGACCAGCGTACTGGCGCCATCGTCTTTGGCGTGCCGGCACAGGCTCATGCGTTGTATGTGGGATCACGGGGGATCGGTGCCGATTTGCCGAGCAAGGATCAAGTGGCCATCTGCGACGCCCAAGGCGCGCCGAGCGGCTGCCAGCCGCTGCCCAATCAGAACCAGCAGCCGCCCAGGCTGACCGGCCTCAAGGCAGATCGATTGCTGGGTGAAGTGCAGGGCCCGCCCTCTAGCCGTCTGCGGGTCGAAGTGTTTGGCAACGTAGGTGCTGGCAACGAAGCGGAGCAGTATCTTGGCGACGTGCTGGTGACCAGTGATGCGCATGGATTGGGCCGGTTCGAATACGCGATAGGAGACGCCACGGGAGTGGGCAGCTTTACCACGACAGTGACCACTGCCGAGGGCGCGACTTCGGCGCTGAGCCAGCCCATCAGGCGGTGACATCTGTGGGAGCGGCCTTGTGCCGCTCCCACAGAGTCATGCGTCGTGGTTGCAACCGACTTGCCCGGCATCATGCACACCCCGCACAATGCCGGGTCTCTAACGCGTCAACCGCAGGAATCTGCATGAAACTCGACAAACCCACCGCCATCGCCCGGCGTAACGCCTCGCTGGCCAGGCCGGTGCTCACCAGCGACAACACCTTGTTCGCCATTCTCGACCGCAAGCGCAACCTGTGGTGGTTCGAGGTTCCAGTGGGACTGCTGCGCAAGGGCCAACCCGACTGGGTCAACCTCTTGCTGCACACCCCTGAATCCGATGATCTGCAGCACCTGAAGGTGCCGATCAATTTCCTCAGCGCGCATCTGGAGCAGTTGGAAGTGCGTCACCCGGGCAAGCGACGCTCTACCATCAGCCTGGCCCTGAGCGCCGACCGCGACTCGCTGCTGCGCGACATCCGCCCAGGCGGCGAGAACCTCGACTTCAAGACCTTCGTGCAGCCCTGATCACTTTCGCTCGATGCGATCGTCAAGGATGACGATCCGGCCTTCCTTGTACAGCGCGCCGATGGCCTTCTTGAAGTTGCCCTTGCTGACGCTGAACAGGTCGCTGATCAACTGCGGGTCGCTCTTGTCGCTGACCTTGAGCACGCCATCGTTGGCCAGCAGTCGCTCCATGATCTGCTCCGGCAGGCTGACGGCCAGGGTTTCACCCGGCGGCTGCAGGCTCAGGGCGATCTTGCCGTCGCTGCGCACTTCCTTGATGTAGCCGGTCTCGTGCATGCCCGAACGCAGGAAACCGAACACTTCGTTCTTGTGGATCAGTCCCCAGTGACGGTTGTTGATGATCGCCTTGAAACCCATGGGCGACTGTCCTGCCACCAGCAGCTGCACCGGCTGACCGGGCTTGTAGTCCACCGGCGTCTTGTCCAGGTAGCGGTCGAGCTTGGACGTTGCGGTGATGCGCCGGGTACGCTTGTCGAGGTAGGCATGCACCACGCAGTAGTCACCGACCTTGAGCGGATGCTTCTCCTCGGAGTACGGCATCAGCAGGTCCTTGGGCAGGCCCCAGTCCAGGAAGATCCCGATACTGTTGATGTCCTTGACCTTGAGACTGGCGAACTCGCCGACCTGCAGCCTGGACTTCTCGGTGGTGGCGATCAGCTTGTCTTCACTGTCGAGATAGACAAAGACATTCAGCCAGTCCTCGTCCTCGGTCGGCTGGTCCTTGGGGATATAGCGATTGGGCAGGAGGATCTCGCCATCGGCCCCGCCGTCCAGGTACAGACCGAAGTCCGTGTGTTTCACGATTTGCAAACTGTTGTAACGCCCGACTAGAGCCATATCCAGAAATCCTCATCACAAGGCGACCATTCTACACCCGAACCGGCCCGATCGGCCGACTGCACGTTTGCGGAACCGCCGCGGCCATCCTGCGTCTACAACCAGGCCAGCCCTTGCAAGGATTCGCTCATGTCGCCCAGCCTGTCCAAAGCCCTGCGTCCCTTGTTGCTGATAGCCGCAAGCCTGCTGATGGTGGCGTGCAGCCGCATCGACCTGGCCTACCGCAACCTCGATGTGCTGGTTCCCTGGTCGCTGGGCGACTACCTGGACATGAACCGCGAGCAGAAAGGCTGGCTCGACCAGCGGCTCAAGCAGCACCTGGCGTGGCATTGCCAGACACAGCTGCCAGGCTACCTCGCCTGGCTCGACCAGATCCGCCAGATGGTTGCCGAAGACGACGTCACCGACCAGCAGTTGCAGCAACGCACCGCCGAGGCCCGCGAAGCCATTGGCCGTGTCACCGAAGAGATCACCCCTTCGGCTGCGCAACTGCTGCGCGGGATGGATGACCAGCAAGTGCGCGAGATGCGCGAAGCCTTCAGCGAAGATATTCGTGAACGCCAGGCCAAATACGTGGACACCCCACTCGTGCGCCAGATCGAGAGACGCGCCGAGCGCATGGAAAAACGCCTCAAGCCCTGGCTGGGCGAGCTCAGCGCCGAGCAGCGCGTGCGCGTCATGGCCTGGTCTCAGGCGTTGGGCGAGCAGAACCGACAATGGATCGCCAACCGTGCCCATTGGCAACAGCAGTTGAGCCTGGCGATGGACCAGCGCCAGGACGCCAGCTTCGAGCCACGCCTGGCGCAGTTGCTGCAGCAGAAGGAACGCTTGTGGACCCCCGAGTATCGCGCGGCGTTCCAGAACACCGAAGCCCAGGCACGCAGCCTGCTGGTCGACCTGATGCGCCAGAGCAGTCCGGCGCAACGTCAGTTCCTGCAGGAGCGGCTGACCAGAGTACGGGCTGATTTCAGTGGGATGAAATGCCTCAAGGGCTGACTTGAAGGATCCCGCTCTTACCGTTGCTTGCGCCGGTACGGGAACACATCGATCATTTTCCCCTCACGGATCGCTGCCTGGAGGCTCTTCCAGTAGTCCGCGTCATACAGCTCCCCATGCAACCGGCTGAACAGCCGCCGCTGGCCCATATCGGCGAACAGGAACGGAGGAAATTCCTCGGGGAACACGTCGTGCGGCCCGATTGAATACCAAGGCTCGCCCGAAAGCTCATCTTCGGGATACCGCGCAGGCGGAATATGACGGAAGTTGACCTCGGTCAGGAAACTGATCTCGTCATAGTCATAGAACACCACCCGGCCATGGCGGGTGACGCCAAAGTTCTTGAGCAGCATGTCGCCCGGAAAGATGTTCGCCGCTGCCAGTTGCTTGATCGCCAGCCCATAATCCTCCAGCACTTCGAGCACCTGGCCTTCGCTTGCGTGCTCAAGGTACAGGTTGAGCGGAGTCATGCGGCGCTCGGTCCAGCAGTGACGCACCAGCACGGTGTCGCCTTCGAGGCTGACGGTGGAGGGCGCGACCTCGAGCAGCTCGGCCAGGCACTCGGTCTCGAACTTGTCGAGCGGGAAGCGAAAGTCGGCGAACTCCTGGGTATCGGCCATTCTCCCCACCCGGTCGACGCTCTTCACCAGCCGGTACTTTTCGATCACCGTCGCCCGGTCAACCGTCTTGGAAGGTGAGAAGCGGTCCTTGATGATCTTGAACACTGTATTGAAGCCCCGCAGCGTGAACACGGTCATGACCATGCCGCGCACCCCGGGCGCCATGACGAAACGGTCGTCGGTGGTCGCCAGGTGGTTGATCAGTGCGCGGTAGAACTCCGACTTGCCCTGCTTGTAGAAGCCGATCGAGGTATACAGCTCTGCGATGTGCTTGGCGGGCAGGATGCGCTTGAGAAAGCCGACGAACTCGGCTGGTGCCGGCACATCGACCATGAAGTAGGAGCGTGTGAACGAAAAGATGATCGATACCTGCGCCTCGTCGGTGATCAAGGCATCTATCTCGATCCCATGGCCTTCCCGATGCAGCAGCGGGATCACCAGTGGCCACTGCTCGTCCAGGGTATGCAACCGCCCGACCAGATAGGCGCCCTTGTTGCGGTAGAGCACCGGCAGGAACAGCTCCACGGTCAGGTCGGGATCCTTGCACACCCAATCGGGCAGGCTTTCGCGCAGCTGGGCCTCGAGGCGGGCCAGGTCGCCCTCGAGATCGCCATAAGGGACGCTGAAGCCATAGTCGTCGAAGATCTGCTGCAACAGCCAGGACAGCTTGCCCTGCGGACGGTAGGTACGCGTCTGGGCCGCACGGTGATGGGCGCGTGGAGACGGCCTTGTCGTATGGATGAACATGCAGCCATCGCTGATCAGGTCGTGGCTGAACAGGCTGCAGAAGATCGAGTTGTACCAGGTTTCGGAGAGCTCATCGTCCAGCCGCGGGTCGATCAGGTTGATATACGCGTTCTTGACCAGCGGCCACTGGCTGACGTCCAGCAGCACCGGTTCGGCGAATCCCCCACGCAGCCAACCGCCGACCTCGCTGACTTTCTCCTCGTAGAGATTGATGCGCGCCGCGGCCTCGTGCTGGATGTCCTGCCAGCGAGCCTGCTCGAAGCGCTCGCGGGCACCCATGGTGATCTGCCGGAAGTGCTCACGGTAGCTATCGAATCCGTCGAGGATCATCCGGGCGATCTCGACCGCCGGCCATGACGGGGGCATAAGCAGCACCTCAGCAAAGGGGTCAAGGGCTGAGCTTAGCCAGGGGTCAGGCAGATTTGCCAGTGCCAATGCACCGCAAGAAAGCACAAGAAGCCCGCGCGCGTGGTGGCGTACACTCGCGCCCTGCCCTCGTTGCCGGAGACCTGCGTGAACCCCATTGCCTTTACTCGCCTGCTGACCCTCGCCGCTGTGTGGGGCGCCAGCTTCCTGTTCATGCGCATCATCGCGCCAGTGCTTGGCACGGTGCCAACGGCTTTCTTCCGGGTGTCGATCGCCTGCCTGGGACTGATGGTGATCCTCGCGGTGATGCGGGTCCGCTGGGATTTCCAGGGCAAGCTGGGCGCCTGCCTGGTGCTGGGCATGATCAACTCGGGGATTCCGGCCACCTTCTATTCAGTGGCGGCGCAAGTGCTGCCAGCCGGCTATTCGGCGATCTTCAACGCCACCACGCCGCTGATGGGCGTGCTGATCGGCGTGCTGTTTTTTCGTGAACCGATGACCGCCGCCAAGCTGTGCGGCATTTTCCTTGGCCTGTTCGGCGTCGGAATTCTCAGTGGCGCCGGCCCGG
Organism: Pseudomonas fluorescens; assembly: GCF_902498185.1. Lineage (GTDB taxonomy): Bacteria > Pseudomonadota > Gammaproteobacteria > Pseudomonadales > Pseudomonadaceae > Aquipseudomonas > Aquipseudomonas fluorescens_BS. The sequence continues at coordinate 32,561 of NZ_CABVIX010000008.1, forward strand.
TGGCACTGGACATGGCGCTGCTGCAAGGCGCGCTGTCGTGCCTGGCGGCTACCACCTGCTACGGTTTCGCCGGATTTCTCGCGCGCCGCTGGATCGATGGCCTGGACAGCCGCCTGGCGGCGCTGGGCAGCATGCTGGGCGCAACCTTGCTGCTGTCACCGCTGTTCATCTGGAGCGCGCTGACCCAGCCGCCGGCCAGCTGGGGCGGCTGGCCGGTATGGTCGTCGCTGCTGGGGCTGGGGCTGGTATGCACGGCCTTTGCGTACATCCTGTACTTCCGGCTGCTCGCCGAGATTGGTCCGGTCAAGGCCAGCACCGTGACCTTCATGATCCCGGCGTTTGGCGTGCTGTGGGGGGCCTGGTTGCTGGATGAGCCACTGTCGATGGCACATCTTCATGGCGGGGTGCTGATTGCGGCTGCATTGTGGCTGGTGCTCAAGCCAACCCGGCGCCGGGGCTGAGCCCCGTGGGCCGGGCCTGAATCAGAACAACCAGCGATACAGCAGATACGCGACCACAATCGCCAGTACCGGCCGCAACACGCGGTAGGCCTTGGGATTGGCGCGCTTGAATGTTTTCACCCGGGCGCTGATGACATTGCTGAAGCGCTTGCTCCACGCATACGCCTGGTTGATGCCGCCCACGCGCTCGTCATCGGTGTTCTGCGGCGCAGTGGCGCGGCCGAGGAAGGCACTGACCTTGCGGTTGATACGGGTCATCAGCGGGCTGGTGAGAGGACGCTCGATGTCGCAGAACAGGATCACGCGGGTAACGTCGGTCTCGTTCTTGACCCAGTGCACGTAGGTTTCGTCGAACATCACATCTTCGCCGTCGCGCCAGGCATAGACCTGGCCGTCGACGTAGATGCGGCAATCATCGGAGTTGGGCGTGGACAGCCCCAGGTGATACCGCAGGGAACCGGCGAACGGGTCGCGGTGCGGGTTCAGGTGGCTGCCCCCGGGCAGCAAGGCGAACATCGCGCCTTTGACGTTGGGAATGCGGCTGACCAGTTCGACGGTCTTGGGGCACAGGGCCTCGGCCGATGGCAGCGGCTTGTCGTACCATTTCAGGTAAAAGCGCTTCCAGCCCTTCTTGAAGAACGAGCCGAAGCCTGCATCGTTGTCTTTTTCGGCGGCGCGGATGTAACCCTCGTCGAACAGGCGCATCGCCTCCTCGCGGATCTCCTGCCAGTTGTCCTTGAGCACGTCGAGTTCAGGGAAGCGGGTACGGTCCAGGTACGGCTTGGACGGCACCCCGGAAAACAGGTACATGAGGGCGTTATACGGTGCGAACAGCGCCGAATGGTTGACGAACTGGCGCAACACCGGCAACCGCGCCTTGCCGCGCAGGTGCACGAACAGGACACTGCCGATAAACAACAGCAGGACTCCCGCCTTGGCGACAAAGGAAAAGGTCATGCAACACTCCTTGAATAGGGATCAGGCCATCACTGCCTGCCTGCATACGAAATCAGCCGACCATGATAAACCCATCCAGCCCCGGTAAACACATCCGGAGCTGGACAGCAGTGTTGAAGATCTTGCAACAAAGCCCGAGCGACACCTTGCCAGGGCTCAGCAGGGCTGCGCTTACTGCTGGATTTCCTGGTCGGTGAACAGGTCAGCGAAGAGCATGCTCGACAGGTAGCGCTCGCCCGAATCCGGCAGGATCACCACGATGGTCTTGCCCTGCATCTCGGGCTTCTCCGCGAGGCGCACCGCTGCGGCCATGGCCGCGCCGCAGGAAATTCCGCAGAGAATTCCCTCCTCCTGCATGAGGCGCAACGCCATCGCCTTGGACTCTTCGTCACTCACAGTCTCGACCTGATCGACCACCGCCAGGTCAAGGTTCGCGGGCACAAAGCCCGCGCCGATGCCCTGGATCTTGTGCGGGTTGGGCTTGAGTTCCAGGCCGGCCAGGGTCTGGGTAATCAGCGGCGAAGCCTCGGGCTCGACCGCCACCGCCAGGATCGACTTGCCCTGGGTGTGCTTGATGTAGCGTGACACGCCAGTGATGGTGCCGCCAGTGCCCACGCCCGCCACCAGCACGTCCACCGCGCCGTCGGTGTCGTTCCAGATCTCTGGGCCAGTGGTCTTTTCATGAATCGCAGGGTTGGCCGGATTGTCGAACTGGCCAGGCATGAAGTACTGCGCGGTATCACTCGCGACGATCTCGGCGGCCTTCTCGATCGCGCCCTTCATGCCCTTGGCCGGATCGGTCAGCACCAGCTCGGCACCCAGGGCCTTGAGCACCTTGCGGCGCTCCAGGCTCATCGAGGCCGGCATGGTCAGCATCAGCTTGTAGCCGCGGGCGGCAGCGACGAAAGCCAGGCCGATGCCGGTGTTGCCCGAAGTGGGCTCGACGATGGTCATGCCAGGCTTGAGCTTGCCGCTGCCCTCGGCGTCCCAGATCATGTTCGCGCCAATCCGGCACTTGACCGAATAACCAGGGTTGCGTCCCTCGATCTTGGCCAGGATGGTCACGCCGCGCGGGGCGATGCGGTTGATCTGCACCAGCGGCGTGTTGCCGATGGAATGCGCGTTGTCAGCAAAGATACGGCTCATGACAGGGGTTCCTATTACACCGTGCGGAAAACCCAAAGGGTAAGCCTGCCGCAGGAGGTCGTCTACCCCGTCGAACTCCCCGCCGCAGACGACGGTCAACCGATCGGTCACCCGCTGGAGAATTGTCCATGAAACGCCGCTACAGTTGGCCCTTGATCGGGCTGGCAAGCCTCATCGTGCTATTGGTCGCACTGCATCTGGCGCTGCCAGGACTGGTGCGCGACTACCTCAACGACAAACTCGCCGACATGGGTGATTACCGTGGCCAGGTCACCGACGTCGACCTGGCGTGGTGGCGCGGCGCGTACCAGATCAATGGCCTGGAAATCGTCAAGACCACGGGCAAGGTGCCGGTACCGTTCGTGCAGGCGCCGCTGATCGACATCTCGGTCAGCTGGCATGCGCTGTGGCATGACCACGCCGTGGTGGCCGAGGTGGCCTTCGTCAAACCGGTGCTCAACTTCGTCGACGGCGGCAGCAAGCAGGCCTCCCAGACCGGTCAGGGCACCGATTGGCGCCAGCAGCTGGACAAGCTGTTGCCCATCACGCTCAACGAAGTGCGCATCGACGACGGCACCCTGACCTTCCGCAACTTCAATTCCAAGCCACCGGTCGACCTCAAGGCCACCGAACTGCAGGCCAGCATTCGCAACCTGACCAACGTCAAGGACGTCAAGGGACGCCGCGATGCCAGCTTCGAAGCCACCGCCCGCATGCTGGGCGACGCCCGCGTCGAGACCCGTGCGACGTTCGATCCGTTCAGCGAGTTCGAGGATTTCGATTTCCGCCTGCGAGCCAACGGCATCCAGCTGCGTCGACTCAACGATTTCGCCAGTGCCTACGGCAAGTTCGACTTCAATGCCGGCCACGGCGACGTGGTGATCGAGGCCCAGGCCAAGGACGCCCAGCTCAGTGGATACATCAAGCCGCTGTTGCGGGATGTGGACGTGTTCAATTGGCAACAGGACGTCAAGGACGCGGACAAGGGCTTTTTCCGCTCGATCTGGGAAGCCGTGGTCGGCGCCAGCGAAACGGTGCTCAAGAACCAGCGCAAGAACCAATTCGCCACCCGGGTCGAACTCAGCGGCAGCGTGCATAAAAGCGACATCAGCGCGTTCGAGGCTTTCTTGCAGATTCTGCGCAATGGTTTCGTCCAGGCGTTCAGCGCGCGGTATGAGCAAGAACCGCCCAAGTCTGACTGAGTCACCGGAAGACGGGTCATTCAGGGTCTGAATGGCTCGTGCGCGTTCACAGCCGGGCAGACGCCGCGCTATAGTCCTCAATGACAATTCCAATACTCGAGGCCCGCCCTGCGGCGCCCTTTCCAGAGGACCGGTTCATGAAGTTCGAAGGCACCCGCGACTACGTCGCCACAGACGACCTGAAACTGGCAGTCAACGCGGCGATCACCCTCGAGCGTCCCCTGCTGGTCAAAGGCGAGCCGGGCACCGGCAAGACCATGCTTGCCGAACAACTGGCCGACTCCTTCGGCGCCCGCTTGATCACCTGGCACATCAAGTCCACCACAAAGGCCCATCAGGGCCTCTACGAGTACGATGCTGTCAGCCGCCTGCGGGACTCGCAGCTGGGCGTGGACAAGGTCCACGACGTGCGCAACTACCTGAAGAAGGGCAAGCTCTGGGAAGCATTCGAGGCCGACGAACGGGTCGTTCTGCTCATCGACGAGATCGACAAGGCCGACATCGAGTTCCCCAACGACCTGCTGCAAGAGCTCGACAAGATGGAGTTCTATGTCTACGAGACCGACGAAACCATCAAGGCCAAGCATCGCCCGATCATCATCATTACCTCGAACAATGAAAAGGAGCTGCCCGACGCCTTCCTGCGCCGCTGCTTCTTCCACTACATCGCGTTTCCGGATCGCCACACGCTGCAGCAGATCGTCGACGTCCATTATCCCACCATCAAGCAATCGCTGGTCAGCGAGGCACTGGACGTGTTCTTCGATGTCCGCAAGGTGCCGGGTCTGAAGAAAAAGCCCTCCACTTCCGAACTGGTCGACTGGCTCAAGCTGCTGATGGCCGACAACATCGGCGAAGCCGTGCTGCGTGAGCGAGATCCGACCAAGGCAATCCCGCCGCTGGCAGGCGCCCTGGTAAAAAACGAACAAGACGTGCAACTGCTCGAACGCCTGGCGTTCATGAGCCGGCGCGGCAACCGTTGACGGGAGCCGGGCCATGCTGCTCAACCTGTTCAATGAAATGCGCGCGGCAAAGGTGCCGGTGTCTGTGCGCGAGCTGCTCGATCTGCTCAATGCCCTGCAGCAGCGGGTCATCTTTGCCGACATGGACGAGTTCTACTACCTGGCGCGCGCGATCCTGGTCAAGGACGAGCGGCACTTCGATAAATTCGACCGCGCGTTCTCGGCTTACTTCAACGGCCTTGAGCACCTTGACCAACACCTTGAGGCCCTGATTCCCGAAGACTGGCTGCGCAAGGAATTCGAGCGGTCACTCAGTGCCGAGGAGCGCGCGCAGATCCAGTCCCTGGGCGGGCTGGACAAGCTGATCGAAGCGTTCAAGCAGCGCCTGCAAGAACAGAAGGAGCGCCACGCCGGGGGCAACAAGTGGATCGGCACCGGTGGTACCAGTCCATTCGGGTCCGGCGGTTACCATCCTGAGGGCATCCGAGTCGGCGAGGCTGGCAAGCGCCAGGGCAAGGCAGTGAAGGTCTGGGAACAGCGCGAGTACAGGAACCTCGACGACCAGGTCGAGCTCGGCACTCGGAACATCAAGCTGGCCTTGCGCCGCCTGCGCAAGTTCGCCCGCCAGGGCGCGGCCGAGGAGCTGGACATCGACGGCACCATCGACCATACCGCCCGTGATGCCGGCCTGCTCAATATCCAGATGCGCCCCGAGCGGCGCAACAGCGTCAAGTTGTTGTTGCTGTTCGATATCGGCGGTTCGATGGACGCCCATGTCAAAGTCTGTGAAGAGCTGTTCTCGGCCTGCAAGACCGAGTTCAAGCACCTTGAGTACTACTACTTCCACAACTTCGTCTACGAGTCGGTGTGGAAGAACAACCTGCGCCGCACTTCCGAACGTCTCTCGACGTTCGACCTGCTGCACAAGTACGGTGACGATTACAAAGTCGTCTTCGTGGGCGACGCGGCCATGGCACCCTACGAGATCACCCAGCCCGGCGGCAGTGTCGAGCACTGGAACGAGGAGGCAGGGTATGTGTGGATGCAGCGGTTCATGGAGAAGTTCGGAAAGCTTATCTGGATCAACCCCTACCCCAAGGACACCTGGGGATATACCGCATCGACGCATCTCGTGCAGGAGCTTGTCGAGCAGCGGATGTATCCGCTGACGCTGCAGGGGCTTGAGGATGGCATGAAATTCCTGTCGAAATAAGCGCCGAAGAGCTGGCTACCGCCAGCTCTCCTTCACGGGCTTGCGCCGTCCGCCAAGCGCGGCCCAGGCCAGCAGCATCAACACGCTCTCGATGACCAGCGCCAGCAACAGGCCACAGCTCAGCCCCCAGGCGACCGCCTCGGGCACCAGCAGGACCTGGTAGCTGTAGCCTTTGAGTGTTTCCTCCCGCAGTTGTGCATCCGGGGTCACCAGCACATGCCAGGTGCGCGCCAGCCAGGGGCCCTGAAGGATCCGCCATTCACGTTCGAACGTCTGGTTGCGTATCAGGATGCTTTCGATGCTGTTGGCATCGCTGTTGAACACCGGGTCGTCACTGCTGCGGTAATGCCGCACCAGTGCCTGGAGGTCGCCGTTGAAGAAGCGTTGGGCGGTCTGCTCGAAACCCTTGAGCGCTTCGCGCGATTCCAGCAGGTGCGCCTGCACGCGCTGGGTATAGTCGGTGATCAGGCCCGGGACCTGGATGCCGGCCAGCAGGCCAAAGGTGAACAGCAGCAACCGCAGGTAACTTCTGAACATGAGGCGACTTCCCTGGCTTCAGCTCTGCCCCTGGGCGACGCACTCGCCATGCCGCCACAGGGCCCATTGACCCGGCGTGTAGCGGTGCCAGGTCTCGTTTTCGGTGAGCGGCTCGGTGGCAATCACCGTGACCACGTCATTGGGGGTGGTCTCGGCCTGGAAGTCGACGATCACATCGACATCCTTGAGCCGCGCCGGACCGAATGGCGCGCGCCGGGTGATGTGCACGAGCTTGGTCGAGCAGAAGCAGAACAACCAGTCGCCATCGCTGAACAGGCAGTTGAACACACCCTTGCCGCGGTACTCCGCACAAGCTTCGACCAGCACAGGGAGCAGTTGTTCGACCTCGACAGGCTCGGGAAACGCCGAACGCACGCGGTTGAGCAGATCACAGAACGCCGCTTCGCTGTCGGTGTCGCCCACCGGGCGGTAGAAGCTGACCTGCCCGTCGAGGCCGGCAAGCTGGCCGTTGTGCGCGAAGCACCAGTTCCGGCCCCAGAGTTCGCGCACGAACGGATGGGTATTGGTCAGGCAGACCTTGCCCACGTTGGCATGGCGAATATGCCCGATGACCACTTCGCTCTTGATCGGGTAACGCTGCACCAGGTTGGCGACCTCGGACTCGCTGCTCGCCGCCGGGTCCTGGAACAGGCGCAGGCCGCGCCCTTCATAGAATCCGATGCCCCAGCCGTCGCGGTGCGGGCCGGTACGCCCTCCCCGCTGCATCAGGCCGGTGAAGCTGAACACGATATCGGTCGGGACGTTGGCACTCATGCCCAGCAGTTCACACATGGCTTGGCTCCGACTTATAGCTTGGGCTCGACCCGGCCACGGCCGGTGGTGCCCGGCATCGCAGGATGCGGGTCCTGATAGCGATCGCGGTGGTCGGCGGCGAAGGGCTCGTCCGCCACCACGTCCTGGGCGGCGTCGCGGGCAGCGGCCGCCTCGGCGAGCTCGCGGCGCTCACGGGCACGCTTTTCAAGCGGCCAGCGCAGCAGTGCGAAGATAAAGTACACACCGAACGCGATCATTGCGTACATGGCAAGGTCGGACGCCGCGCGCCAGGCGTTGTTACCTACCTTGAACAGCAGGTCGAGGGCAGAGATCGCGATCGCGGGGGCAAAGCTTTCCTTGACCGGGTCGATGATGGTCGGCGTCAGCAACAGTACGGCCATCAACACGCGCAGGGGTTCGCGCAACCAGCGCCACATCCAGCGGGTCAGGCGAAAACCTACCAGCAGGCAACCCAGGGCGGCCACGGCATACAAGCCCCAGGCCATCAAGTAATCGTTCTCGGTCATGGTGTTCGTGCAAGCCAGGCAAAGAGGCGCTTATCATAAACACTTTTGCGTGCACAGGCGCCCTTATCCAGGCCCGTGTGGCAATTCCAGCCAAGAGAGCCCCGCATGCCAGCCAACAATACCGCTCCCCATGCCCCGATCGCCCACCAGGACCCGGGGGCCGATCCCTACGCCTGGCTGCAAGCACGCGACACGCCCGAGGTGCTGGCCTACCTGCAGGCAGAGAACGCCTATCAGGAGGCGCTGCTGGCCGATCAGGCACCCCTGCGCGAGCAGCTGTTCGAGGAGATCAAGGGCCGCATCCTCGAGACCGACCTGTCGCTGCCCTCACCCTGGGGGCCCTGGCTTTACTACACCCGCACCACTGCGGGTGACGAATACCCTCGCCATTACCGCTGCCCCCGCCCGGCCGACGATTCCAACAGCGTCGATCAGTCCCGGGAGCAACTGCTGCTCGACCCCAATGCGCTGGCCAACCACGGCTTCCTTTCGCTCGGCACGTTCAGCATCAGCCAGGACCACCGCCTGCTCGCCTACAGCCTGGATACCACGGGCGACGAGGTCTACACGCTGTACGTCAAAGACCTCACCACTGATGCTGTCACCGAACTGCCTTTCGAGGATTGCGACGGCAGCATGACCTGGGCCAATGACAGCCAGACGCTGTTCTTCGCCGAGCTCGACGACACTCATCGCCCGTGGCGTCTGATGCGCCACCACCTGGGCCAGGACGGCGCCGAGCAGGTATTCGAGGAGCCTGACGGACGATTCTTCCTGCATTGCTACCGCACCAGTTCCGAGCGCCAGCTGGTGCTGCTGCTCAACAGCAAGACCACCAGCGAAGCCTGGGTGCTGGATGCCGAAACCCCACAGGCCGCATTCACCTGCCTGGCCCCGCGTGTCGAAGGGCACGAATACTTCGCCGACCATGGCCGGCTCGATGGCCAGTGGCGCTGGTTTATCCGCAGCAACCAAGACGGCATCAACTTCGCGCTGTTCCATGCCCCGGCCGATCGCGTACCGGCTCGCGGGCAATGGCAGGTGCTGGTACCGCACAGCGACACCGTGATGCTCGAGGGCCTGAGCCTGAACGCCACCGCCCTCTGCCTGAGCCTGCGCGAAGGCGGCCTGCCCATCATCGAGGTCCGCCCGCAAGGCCTGGCCGCCTATCGCGTGGAACTGCCGGACGCGGCCTACAGCCTCTATGTGCAGGACAGCCTGGAATTTTCCAGTACGCGCATCCGCCTGCGCTATGAATCGCTGAACCGTCCCGCGCAGGTCCGCCAGCTCGACCTGCACACCGGCGCCCAGCAAGTGCTCAAGCAGACTCCGGTCCTGGGCGCCTTCGATGCCGATGACTATGTCAGCCAGCGCCTGTGGGCCACGGCGGGCGATGGCACCCAGGTGCCGATCAGTTTGGTACGCCGACGCAGCGACCTGGACCGGCCGGTGCCGCTGTACCTCTACGGCTATGGTGCCTACGGAGAAAGCCTCGACCCGTGGTTCTCCCATGCCCGCCTGAGCCTGCTGGAGCGTGGCATGGGCTTTGCCATCGCCCACGTGCGCGGTGGCGGCGAGCTGGGTGAGGGCTGGTATCGCGCTGGCAAGCAGGCGCACAAGCAGAACACCTTCGATGACTTCATCGCCTGCGCCGAGCACCTGATCGCCGAAGGCGTCACCGCGCCCGACCGTCTCGCGATCAGTGGAGGAAGCGCTGGAGGCCTGCTGATCGGCGCCGTGCTCAATCAGCGTCCGGAGCTGTTCCGCGCGGCGATCGCCGAAGTGCCCTTTGTCGATGTGCTCAACACCATGCTTGACCCGGAGCTGCCGCTCACCGTCACCGAGTATGACGAGTGGGGCAATCCGCAGGAACCGGACGTCTACCAGCGCATCAAGGCCTACGCCCCGTACGAAAACGTCAAGGCCCAGGCCTATCCCGCGATGCTGGTGGTGGCAGGCTACAACGACAGCCGCGTGCAGTACTGGGAGGCTGCCAAGTGGGTGGCGCGGCTGCGCACGCACAAGACCGACGACAACCTGCTGCTGCTCAAGACCGAAATGGGCGCAGGGCATGGCGGGATGAGCGGGCGGTACCAGGGGCTGCGGGATGTGGCGCTAGAGTATGCGTTTGTGTTTGGCGAGATGGGGATTGCCTGACGGCAGTCGTGGCTGATGTTCAGCACCCACCTCAGGGACGCTCCAGCTTGGGTTTTGGCTTGGGCTGCTCATGCTGCAGGCCCGGCAGCGGCTGGTCACGTGGCGGCCCGGGCACAGGCATCGGTGGCAGCAGCGGCGCTCCCGGCCTGATGTCGCCGGCCCTGGGCGGAGTGACAGGGGTGATCTGCGGATAAGGCGTGGGCGTGGCTGTGCCAGGTGCACCGGGCACGGAGCCGATGCTGCGCGGTTGCAGCTCGGCGGCCTGCGCCAGTTGCAGCCCGGCGAGCAGCAGCGCTGCAAGGATTGCGAGGGGCATGCGCGGCCTCCTGTCGGATACGTTCTTACAGCCTACCTGCAACCGCACGCTTTTGCCTGTTCGCCATGCACCAGGGCGCGCTAGACTCCCGGTATAACCGTCATCAGCCAGACCAGAAAAAGGTAATTCCCATGAGTTCGGCCTCCAACGCCGCCGCTACCGCCCGCCTCGACCGCATCCTCGCCGATGCCAAGCGCGACAAGGAAATGGGCTATCGCGACAAGGCCCTGAAGATGTATCCGCATGTCTGCGGCCGTTGCGCCCGCGAGTTCGCGGGCAAGCGCCTGAGCGAGCTGACCGTTCACCACCGCGACCACAACCATGACAACAACCCCCAGGACGGCTCCAACTGGGAGCTGTTGTGCCTGTACTGCCACGATAACGAACACTCGCGCTACACCGACCAGCAGTACTTCAGCGAGGGCTCGCTGAGCAGCCCAAGCATCGCCAAGGCGACCCACAACCCGTTCGCGGGACTGGCGGGGTTGTTGAAAAAGGATTGACCGCAATCGCGTATAATCACGTTCTTTTTTGCGAAGGCACATCGAACGTGGCGAACAAACGCTATAGCTGCATTGGTCTGTTCAACCCCAAGTCAGCAGAGAACGTAGGTTCGGTGATGCGCGCCGCGGGCTGTTATGGCGTCAATTCGGTGTTCTACACCGGCAAGCGCTACGAGCGCGCCCGCGACTTCGTCACTGACACCAAGCGCGTGCACTACGATATTCCGCTCATCGGCATCGACGACCTGCAACGGATCATCCCCCTGGGCTGCACGCCGGTAGCCGTCGAACTGGTCGACGGTGCCCGACCGCTGCCTGAGTACACTCATCCGGACCGTGCCATCTATATCTTTGGTCCCGAGGACGGCTCGCTCGATGCCAGCGTGCGGGCCTGGTGCGAAGAAACCATCTATATCCCGACCCAGGGCTGCATGAACCTTGCCGCCACGGTCAACGTAGTGCTCTACGATCGCCTGGCCAAGGGCCTGAACACCCGCTCCGGGCCGAAATTCAAGTAAGCCGAATGAACACTTTGGCAAGGGCGCCAGTCTGCTGATAACCATCGCCCTCACCGGAGAATCATCATGCTTGAGAAACCGACCCTCATCTCGAATCATTCGACGCCTTCGACCGAACACAATGTCCATGGCCTGGAACGTGCGGGCTCCCTTGCCGGCGGGGCGCTGATGCTCGCCAAAGGCGTGCGCCGCGGCGGCGTGGTGGGCATCTTGCAAGCAGTGGTTGGCGGCCTGGCACTGGTGCGCGGTGTACGCGGACAATGTGCGACCAAAGCGTGGCTGCAACGCCACCGCAGTGAGCTGGACAGCCTGCGCGGCGATGTCGAGCGTGGCGCAGCCGACCTGGCCCTGCTCAAGGCCAGCGCCGACGCCGCGACACGAACCGCTACCGTCACCGGCAATACGTCGCTGAATACGCCAAAGCTCTAGTCTCTAGCGCAGCAGCTTGCTATCGAGTACCTCGGAGCGGCGGCCCAGAACGTTTTCGCTGATCTGCACGAAATCGTCGGTGCTGACGCTCTGCAAGCGCATCAAGGCGCGCGTAACGTCGTCCAGCGAACGCTTTTCCTGATTGTGCAGGCGGATCTCCCGATCCAGGGCCTGCAACAGCAGTACCCCCCGCGCAATCTGCTGAGCGCTTGCCTGCTCCCCGCGCAAGTGAGTCACCTTGGCCCCTTGCCTGTGCAGCCGCGCCTGCAATGCGCGATAGCGGTCTTCACTCATCCCCCCCGAGCGATAGAGCAGGACCGTGGCGTAGTAGTCGGCCAGGCTTTCGCTGAGCCAGTCGCTGTCATCCCGGTCGTGGATCTGGGCGAACTGATGCACCAGCTCACGCAGCAGGGCACTGGTGCCGTTCTCGCTGATCAGCGGCCGGCTGCTGTGCAGGTAGATCGAATGGTAAGCGCTGCGCGCACCGCGCCACATCTCGTCACGAGCCCCGACCAACAGTAGCTTGGATGGATTGCGCGGGAACACTGCCTGCAGTTGCGGCCAGATGAACGTCAGCAAGGTCAGGGTATCCATGCGGTGCATACCTTGCCCCTGCGGTGCGGCGACCGTGACTTGCGTGTCTCCCAGCCGCGCCCGGCGGCTGCCGCTGGTGCCAGCGAGCATCCAGCCGGTGGGACGGTCGAACAGGCGTGAGACGTTGTCGATGCGAAAGCGCTGCTTGCCGATCCGCGGCCACGGCGTTTCGACACTCTTCCAGCCGGCGGGCAGCTCGAAGCTCAGGCGTGATACCAGTTCGGTGCCGTCCTGCTGGTCGAGCCGCGCCGGGGGGACGAGCTGGTCACCGCGAAACAGCGCCCACTGGGGAGTGATGCGGGTTTCATACGTGCCGCCGGGCTGGCGCTGGTCAAGCTTCACGCGATAACTCAGGCTCGTCTTGCCCGGCCCGGGTTGCCAGAAACCTCGCTGGCCCTGCTCCTTGAGCAGCCACTGGCCGTCGGACTTGAAATCGCTGTAGTCGCTGCCCTTGCCGAGGTCGAAATCGAGGCTTCGCACCACCGCGCCGTCAGCCAGGGTCAGCCGTACTTCGGCCTGGCCGCTTTCAGGTAGCAGGCGCACGTGATAGTCCAGGTCGACCTTCTCGGCCCAGGCGGACGTACAGGCCAACAATCCCAGGGCCAGCACCAGGCTGCGACGCACACGCATACACAAACTCCTTGTTGCCAACGGTTGCAATCCGGCAAACCCGGGCGGCTCAACCGGCGCGGAATATCAGATGGTCTTCCCAGTCGTCTTCGGCCACGTCGCTCTCGCTGAGCATGCGCCCGGACTGGGAGATACGCTGTTCATGCACCTGCTGGCGGTCACCGCAGACCAGATGGTGCCAGCTTGGCAGGTCCTGCCCCTCGCTGACCAGGCGATAACCGCAGGTAGTCGGCAGCCATCTGAACTGGTCAGCCTTGCCCGGTGTGAGCTGGATGCAGTCGGGCACATGCTTGAAGCGCCCGGGATAGTCACTGCACTGGCAGGTCTTGAGGTCGAGCAGTTTGCAGGCAATGCGCGTGTAATAGACGCTGTTGTCGTCCTCGTCCTCGAGCTTCTGCAAGCAGCACAAGCCACAGCCATCGCACAGCGATTCCCACTCTTGCGGGTCGAGTTGTTCGAGGGTCTTGCGCTTCCAGAAGGGCGCGGGGTTGGCATTCATCAAGCGGTGGTCCTGTCCGAATCGGTACGCCAAGGCGTGGCGGCGCCAGTCTAGGGCCTGTCCCCGGCCAATACCAGACCGCTTGTCAGTGTTCGCCGGACGCAGTAGCGTGGGCCGCGTTATCTCACTTCATTCCTGCAGGAGCAGCCATGAGCGCCAATCTTCGCGTCGCCGACTACGCCATCCACGAACAGTTCACCAACCGCTGGTCGCCACGCGCTTTCAATGCCGAGCCGATCAGCCAGGAAACGCTGCTGAGCTTCCTCGAAGCCGCGCGCTGGGCACCGTCGGCGTACAATTCCCAGCCCTGGCGCTTTCTGTATGCCCGCCGCGACACGCCCCAGTGGGAGCGCTACCTGGAACTGCTCAATCCTTTCAATCGCAGCTGGGCCCAGCAGGCCTCGGCGCTGGTGCTGATCATTTCGAAAACCACGTTCACCGCCCCAGGTGCCAGCGAAGAGTCTCCGGCGCTATGGCACACCTTCGACACCGGTTCAGCGTGGGGTCATCTGGCATTGCAGGCAAGCTTGAGCGGCTGGCACACCCACGGCATGGCCGGTTTCGATCAGGCTCTGGCACGCCAGGAACTGCAGATTCCCGAGGGCTACGAGCTGCATGCCATGGTGGCAATCGGCAAGCTAGGCGACAAGGCAAGCCTGGCGCAGGGCCTGCAGGCGCGCGAAGTGCCAAGTCCGCGCCGCCCGCTGAGCGAGCTGGCGGCTGAAGGAACGTTCACACTGTGAAGCACGGCTGACACCCTGCCGCCGTCCCATCACTAGCGGCGGCAGATGTAACCTGGTCAGGTGCTATGCAGTACGGCTGCGCATGCGACGCTTGCTGCGCAGTACGCCGTAGGCGCCGAGCAGTGGGCCGATCGCAAGGCCGATGAGCAGGGCTGCGATCACTGGCACTGCTACCGGCACCACTGGGGCGGTCCAGCCAAACATGACAAGCCCTACGGCTTGCTGGTTCTCCAGTACGAAGAACAGCACCAGCGCGGCGAGCGCGAATACAAACAGCGCCGCGAGGACGCGCTTCAGGTTACGCATGGGTCATTCCCCCGACTTCAGGTGATCTCGTGTTCATCTTCTTCGTTGACCCGGTCGCGGAGCTCCTTGCCGGGCTTGAAATGCGGCACGAACTTGCCGTCGAGGCTGACGGACTGACCGGTCTTTGGATTGCGCCCAACGCGAGGGGCGCGGTAATGCAGAGAAAAGCTGCCGAAACCGCGGATTTCAATGCGATCGCCAGTCGCGAGGCATTGGGACATCTGTTCAAGCATGGTCTTGATGGCCAGCTCGACGTCCTTGGACGAGAGTAGCCCTTGATGGGTGACAATACGTTCGATCAGCTCCGACTTCGTCATATTTTTCCCTTCTTTATCAAGCAGCTAGATCATTGCTCTGATTGTTTGTAGCACGCTCGGGGGGATTTGAACAGGGCGAGTCTTGACTTGATTGGGAAATTCAAGATGAAGGGTCTTGATGCTGGACGGGGTTATATGTGCGTATGAATGGCGGGAAGGTAGAAGCGGCGGGAGATGGGGATGGATACGGCAGGAAACTGCAGGCATGAAAAAGGGCGACCGAAGTCGCCCTTTTTCTTCCAATCAGAACTTAGTTCTGTTTGGCCATAGCCTGGCGCAGCAGCGCAGCCATGGTGGTGTCGGCGGCAGCTTCTGGAGCGTCTTTCAGGCTCTGGATAGCTTCGCGCTCTTCAGCATCGTCCTTCGACTTGATGGACAGGCTGATGACACGGCTCTTGCGGTCGACGCTGATGATCTTGGCTTCGATCTCTTCGCCTTCCTTCAGAACGTTACGCGCGTCTTCTACGCGGTCACGGCTGATTTCGGAAGCTTTCAGAGTGGCTTCGATGTCGTCGGCCAGGGTGATGATGGCGCCCTTGGCGTCAACTTCTTTAACGATACCTTTTACGATAGCGCCTTTGTCGTTGACAGCAACGAAGTTGGAGAACGGATCGTCTTCCAGCTGCTTGATGCCCAGGGAGATGCGCTCGCGCTCCGGGTCAACCGACAGGATGACGGTTTCCAGCTCGTCGCCCTTCTTGAAGCGACGCACGGCTTCTTCGCCGGCTTCGTTCCAGGAGATGTCCGACAGGTGAACCAGACCGTCGATGCCGCCGTCCAGGCCGATGAAGATACCGAAATCGGTGATCGACTTGATGGTGCCCGAGATCTTGTCGCCCTTGTTGAACTGGCCAGAGAAGTCTTCCCATGGGTTCGACTTGCACTGTTTGATGCCCAGGGAGATACGACGACGCTCTTCGTCGATGTCCAGAACCATGACTTCCACTTCGTCGCCGACTTGAACGACTTTCGACGGGTGGATGTTCTTGTTGGTCCAGTCCATTTCGGAAACGTGCACCAGGCCTTCAACGCCTTCTTCCAGCTCAGCGAAGCAGCCGTAGTCGGTCAGGTTGGTGACGCGCGCCATGACGCGGGTGCTTTCTGGGTAACGAGCCTTGATAGCAACCCATGGGTCTTCACCCAGTTGCTTCAGACCCAGCGAAACGCGGTTGCGCTCGCGATCGTACTTCAGGACCTTGACGTCGATCTCGTCACCAACGTTGACGATTTCCGACGGGTGCTTGATACGCTTCCAGGCCATGTCGGTGATGTGCAGCAGGCCATCGACGCCGCCCAGATCCACGAATGCGCCGTAGTCGGTGAGGTTCTTGACGATACCCTTGACCTGTTGGCCTTCCTGCAGCGATTCCAGCAGAGCTTCGCGCTCGGCGCTGTTTTCGGCTTCCAGGACACTGCGACGGGAAACGACAACGTTGTTGCGCTTCTGGTCCAGCTTGATGACCTTGAATTCCAGCTCTTTGCCTTCGAGGTGGGTGGTGTCGCGCACTGGGCGGACATCAACCAGCGAACCTGGCAGGAACGCACGGATACCGTTAACGTCGACAGTGAAGCCGCCTTTAACCTTACCGTTGATAACGCCCTTGACCACTTCTTCGGCGGCGAAAGCTGCTTCCAGAACAATCCAGCACTCGGCGCGCTTGGCTTTTTCACGGGACAGTTTGGTTTCGCCAAAGCCGTCTTCGACCGCGTCCAGCGCAACGTGAACTTCGTCACCGACCTTGATGGTCAGCTCGCCAGCTTCGTTGTAGAACTGCTCGAGCGGGATGACGCCCTCGGATTTCAGGCCAGCGTGAACGGTCACCCAGTCGCCGTCGATGTCGACAACGATACCGGTGATGATCGCACCAGGCTGAAGGTTGAGGGATTTCAGGCTTTCTTCAAAGAGTTCTGCAAAGCTTTCGCTCATTTTAATTCCTGTAGATTCGGGCGAAACAGACGCCCATCAGCCACATTCCAGACAATGTGGGTTTCGTTATATAAAGAAAAGCAAACAGGCCGTTGACTGGTGCCCCTGCCCGCTTTCCTGTCATCAGGCGAGATCGCGGAGTGCGATTTCGCTCTTGATGCGTTGCAACACCTGCTCGATGGACAACGTCGTGGAATCCAGCACTAACGCATCGGCCGCCGGCTTGAGCGGGGCCACTGCGCGCTGGGTGTCGCGCTCATCACGCGCACGTATCTCATCTAGCAGACTCGACAGACTAACAGCTTCGTCCTTGTCCTTCAACTGCAGGTAGCGGCGGCGGGCGCGCTCCTCTGCACTGGCAGTGAGGAAAACCTTGAGCGGCGCGTCCGGGAACACCACGGTTCCCATGTCGCGGCCGTCTGCAACAAGGCCTGGCGCCTCGCGGAAAGCACGTTGGCGCTGCAGCAAGGCGTCGCGTACTGCCGGCAAGGAGGCGACCATCGATGCACCGGCACCGACGGTTTCGGTGCGGATGACGTGGCTGACGTCCTCGCCTTCAAGGATGATCTGTTGCAGTTTACCCGGCTCGGCGGCGATGAACTGCACGTCCAGATGGGCGGCCAATGCCTTGAGCAGCTCTTCGTTGGTCAGGTCGACGCCGTGATTGCTGGCGTTGAAGGCCAGCAGGCGGTACAGGGCGCCAGAGTCGAGCAGACGCCAGCCCAGCTCGCGCGCAAGGATACCGGCGACGGTGCCCTTGCCCGAGCCGCTCGGACCGTCGATGGTGATGACCGGAGCTGGGGTTTTCACGACTTGCCCTCTTCGGCTACGCGGATGCCGACTTCGGCGCACAAGGCGAGGAAGTTGGGGAACGAGGTGGCGACGTTGGCGCAGTCATGGATACGGATCGGCGCGCTGGCACGCAGCGAGGCAACGCTGAAGGCCATGGCGATGCGGTGGTCGCCGTGGCCGTGCACTTCGCCGCCGCCAAGCTGGCCGCCATCGATGATGATGCCATCAGGCGTCGGTTCGCACTTGACGCCCAGGGCAATCAGGCCGTCGGCCATGACCTGGATACGGTCCGATTCCTTGACGCGCAGTTCTTCGGCACCCCGCAGAATGGTGCGGCCTTCAGCGCAGGCGGCGGCAACGAACAGCACCGGGAATTCGTCGATGGCCAGCGGAACGAGGTTTTCGGGAATCTCGATGCCTTTGAGCCGAGCCCCCCGCACACGCAGGTCAGCCACCGGCTCGCCGCCGACTTGACGCTGGTTTTCCAAGGTGATGTCGCCACCCATCAGGCGCAGGATGTCGATCACGCCAGTCCGGGTCGGGTTGATGCCGACGTGTTCGAGCACCAGCTCCGAACCCTGGGCGATGGAGGCTGCCACCAGGAAGAACGCCGCCGAGGAAATGTCGGCAGGGACTTCGATGCGGGTAGCGGTGAGCTTGCCGCCGGACTGCAGCGAGGCGACCGGGCCGCTCGTGTCGACCGGATAACCGAAACCACGCAACATGCGCTCGGTGTGGTCGCGGGTCGGGGCTGGCTCGGTGACGGTGGTCTTGCCTTCGGCGTAGAGGCCAGCCAGCAGCAGGCAGGATTTGACCTGGGCACTGGCCATCGGCAGCGTGTAGGTCAGGGCCTTGAGCTTGCTGCCGCCACGAATGGTCATCGGCGGACGGCCTTCAGGGCCGGTCTCGATGACCGCGCCCATCTCGCGCAGCGGATTGGCGACGCGGTTCATCGGGCGCTTGGAAAGCGAGGCGTCGCCGGTCATGGTCACGTCGAACGGCTGTGCGGCGAGCAGGCCCGAGAGCAGGCGCATGGAGGTGCCCGAGTTGCCGAGATAGATCGGGCCAGGCGGCGGCTTGAGGCCATTGAGGCCTACCCCATGGATCGTCACGCGGCCGTGGTGCGGGCCTTCGATGACCACGCCCATGTCTCGGAAGGCTTGCAAGGTTGCCAGGGCGTCTTCGCCCTCGAGGAAGCCTTCGACTTCGGTGGTGCCTTCGGCCAGGGAGCCCAGCATGATCGAGCGGTGCGAGATCGATTTGTCGCCGGGTACGCGAATGCGTCCGGACAGTTGGCCACCAGGTTGTGCCAGGAAAATCAGGTCGTTGGAGTTCATAGCGTCCACATAGGCCCGGCGGGCCAGGATTTTACTGAAATGCTCGCGGGCAACCCGAGCGCGGGTGAATACACCCAGCAACTGGCGCCCATCCCCTGCATCGACCGCGTCGCGCAAGGCGTCGAGGTCGCTGCGAAATGTATCCAGTGTGCGCAGGACGGCCTCGCGATTGGCGAGGAAGATGTCGTGCCACATGACAGGGTCGCTGCCAGCGATTCTTGTGAAATCGCGGAACCCACCGGCAGCGTACCGGAAGATCTCGAGGTTTTCATTGCGCTTGGCCAAAGAGTCGACCAGACCGAAGGCCAGCAGGTGCGGCAAGTGGCTGGTCGCGGCCAGGACTTCGTCGTGGCGTTCGACCGCCATGTGCTCGACATCGGCGTCCAGTGCACGCCACAGGCGGTCGACCAGCGCCAGGGCCTGGGGGTCTGTCTCGGGCAGAGGGGTGAGGATGACCTTGTGACGGCGGAACAGGGTCGCGTTGGCGGCCTCTACCCCGCTCTGCTCGGAGCCCGCGATCGGATGACCGGGGACGAAGCGTGACAGCCCCTGAGTGAACACCTGCCGCGCCGCGCGGGTGACATTGCCCTTCGCGCTGCCGACGTCTGTGACGATGGCGCTGCCCAGGTCGAGCGTCGCCAGATGGCCGAGGAGCTTCTCCATGGCCAGGATCGGCACGGCGAGCTGGATGACGTCGGCGCCGACGCAGGCGGCGGCGAGGTCTTCTTCACAGCGGTCGACCACGCCGAGGGACACGGCGAGCTTGCGGGACTGGGCGTCCAGGTCGACGCCCACTACCTCCCGGCACAGGCCGCTTTCGCGCAGGCCCTTGGCAAAGGAGCCGCCAATGAGCCCCAGCCCCACGACGACGAGGCGGCCGATGACCGGGGGCAATTTGTTTGTTACATCAAGCACGAGCGCGAACCCTGTTGTCGATGGCAGTGCTGCCGGGGGAAGTTGCTGTCTTGCTCTGTGCAGGGCACACATGCATCAGGCTCAGAGCACCGCTTTGGGATACGAGCCCAACACTTTCAACGCCACGGCTTCCTGGCTGATCTGCTCCAGCACGGCCTTGATCAGCGGATCGCGGTGGTGACCGACGAAATCGATGAAGAAGACGTACGTCCACTTGCCACTGCGCGACGGACGGGTCTCGATGCGGGTGAGGTCGATACCATTGGCATGGAACGGCACGAGCAATTCGTGCAGTGCGCCAGGCTTGTTGCTCATCGACACGATGATCGAGGTCTTGTCGTCACCCGTCGGCGGGACTTCCTGGCTGCCGATCATGAGGAACCGCGTGGAGTTGTCCGGGCGATCCTCGATTTTTTCGGCAAGGCGGGTCAGGCCGTAGAGCTTGGCCGCCATGTCACCGGCAATCGCCGCGGAATTCCACTCGCCCTTGACCCGCTTGGCCGCTTCGGCGTTGCTCGAGACCGCGATGCGCTCGACGTTCGGATAATGCGCATCCAGCCACTTGCGGCACTGGGCCAGCGACTGGGCGTGGGAGTAGATGCGGGTGATGCTGTTGGTCTTGGTGCTCTCGCCCACCAGCAGATGATGGTGGATGCGCAGCTCGACTTCGCCGCAGATCACCATGTCGTGCTCGAGGAAGCTGTCCAGGGTATGGCTGACCGCGCCTTCGGTGGAGTTCTCGACGGGCACCACGCCGAAGTTGACGGCTCCAGCCGCCACTTCGCGGAACACTTCGTCGATCGCCGCCATCGGCAGGCTGATCACCGCATGGCCGAAATGCTTCATGGCCGCGGCTTGGGTGAACGTGCCCTCAGGGCCGAGGTAGGCCACCTTGAGCGGTTCTTCGAGGGCCAGGCAGGAGGACATGATTTCGCGGAAAAGCCGGGCCATTTCCTCGTTGCCGAGAGGACCCGGGTTGCGCTCCATCACCCGCTTGAGCACCTGAGCTTCGCGCTCGGGGCGGTAGAAGACTGGCTTTTCGCCAGCCGGCAGCGAGGCCGTCTTGACCCGGGCAACTTCCTGGGCGCAACGGGCACGGTCGCTGATCAGCTCGAGAATTTTCTCGTCGAGGCTGTCGATGCGTACGCGCAGTGCCTTGAGCTCGTGTTCGGACATCAACCGTGCTCCTTCTCGAATTCGGCCATGTAGGCGACCAGGGCTTCCACCGCGTCCAGCCCCAGGGCGTTGTAGATGGAGGCACGCATGCCGCCAACCGAACGATGACCCTTGAGGTTGAGCAGGTCGCGGGCGTCCGCGCCGGCCAGGAAAGCCTTGTCGAGGCGCTCGTCAGCCAGGCGGAAAGGCACGTTCATCCACGAACGGGCGTTGACGCTGATCGGGTTGGTGTAGAACTCGCTGTTATCGATAAAGCCGTACAGCCGCTCTTTCTTGGCGCGGTTGCGCTGCTCCATCGCCTCGACGCCGCCCTGCTCCTTGACCCATTCGAACACCAGGCCCGAGAGATACCAGGAGTAGGTGGCGGGCGTGTTGTACATCGAGCCGTTGTCGGCAGCGACCTTGTAGTCGAGCATGGTCGGGCAGCTGCTGCGGGCGCGGCCGAGCAGGTCTTCCCGCACGATCACCACGACCAGGCCGCTTGGACCGATGTTCTTTTGCGCACCGGCGTAGATCATGCCGTAGTCGGCGACGTTGATCGGGCGCGAAAGAATGTCTGACGACATGTCGACCACCAGCGGGACGTCGCCGGTCTGGGGGACCCAGTCAAACTGCAGTCCGCCGATGGTTTCGTTGGATGCATAGTGAACGTAGGCGGCGTCGGCAGTCAGGTTCCACTCGTTCTGACCCGGAATGGCCAGGTAATCGAGAGGCTTGGCGCTGGCGGCGACGTTGACGTAGCCGAAGCGGCGGGCTTCTTCGATAGCCTTCTTCGACCAGATACCGGTCTCGATGTAATCGGCGGTACCGCCTTCAGGCAGCAGGTTGAGCGGGATCTCGGCAAACTGCTGGCTGGCGCCACCCTGCAGGAACAGCACTTTATAGTTCGAGGGGACGCACAGCAGGTCGCGCAGGTCTTGTTCGGCCTTCTCGGCAATGGCCACGTAGTCGTCGCTGCGGTGGCTCATTTCCATCACGGACAGGCCCTTGCCGTGCCAGTCCAGCATCTCGGCCTGGGCACGCTGCAGGACAGCGCTGGGAAGCGCAGCAGGGCCTGCGCAGAAGTTAAAGGCTCGTTTGCTCACATCCACTCTCGCTCTGCTCTAGGAAGTCAACGGGGCGACCATGGCCGCCCCGTCCGGGTTGTTGCGCTGTTATTCCTGGGGTGCCTCTTCGTCGGCACCCGCGTCGTCAGACGCCACGTCGGCCACTTCGCCCACTTCGGCCGCGACGCCCTCCTCGCCCTCCTCGATGAGGTCGTCGCCGACTTCCTCGGATGGGTCCTGGACACGCTCGAGACCTACCAGCGTCTCGTCGGTGGCCAGCTTGATCAGCGTCACGCCCTGGGTGTTGCGACCCAGGCTGGAGACTTCGCCGACGCGGGTACGCACCAGTGTGCCCTGATCGGAGATCAGCATGATCTCTTCACCTTCCTGCACCTGGATAGCGCCGATCAGCAAGCCGTTGCGACCCTTGGTGCCCATGGCGATAACGCCCTGGCCACCACGACCGCGACGCGGGAACTTGGACAACGGGGTACGCTTGCCAAAGCCACGCTCGGAGGCCGTGAGAATCTGCGCGCCGGACTCGGGGATCAGCATCGAGATGAGACGCTGGCCCTTGCCCAGTTTCATGCCGCGTACGCCGCGGGCGTTACGGCCCATCTGGCGGACGACGCTCTCGGCGAAGCGGATGACCTTGCCGGCGCTCGAGAACATCATGACTTCCTTGGCACCGTCGGTGATGGCCGCGGCGATCAGGGTGTCACCTTCCTTGAGCTTCAGGGCGATCAGGCCGCTGGTGCGAGGACGGGCGAATTGCGACAGCGGGGTTTTCTTGACGGTACCGGAGGCGGTGGCCATGAAGATGAAGGCACCGGTCGGCTCGGCGACCAGCTCGGGGGTGTCGCCCTCTTCTTCTTCGATTTCCTCGGGCTCGACGATCTCGCCTTCGATCACCGAGTCATCGGTCTCGTCCAGGTCTTCGTCGGCGCCGATGCTCTGCTGCAGGGCCTCGAGGTCGATCTGCAGCATGGTGGTGATGTATTCACCCTCCTCCAGCGGCAGCAGGTTGACCAGCGGGCGGCCGCGCGCGGCACGGGAGGCCTCGGGGATCTCGTAGGTCTTGAGCCAGTACACCTTGCCTCGGCTGGAGAACAGCAGCAGCGTGGCGTGGCTGTTGGCAACCAGCAGGTGCGAGATGTAGTCCTCGTCCTTGACGCCGGTGGCCGACTTGCCCTTGCCGCCGCGGCGCTGGGCCTGGTACGACGACAGTGGCTGGGTCTTGGCATAGCCACCGTGGGAAATGGTCACCACGCGCTCTTCTTCGGGGATCATGTCACCCAGGGTCAGGTCGAGGCGCGCATCGAGGATCTCGGTGCGGCGCACGTCGCCGTACTCGGCGCGGATGGCCTCGAGCTCTTCGCGGATCACTTCCATCAGGCGTTCGGCGCTGCCCAGGATGCGGATCAGCTCGCCGATCTGGTTGAGGATCTCCTGGTACTCGGCCAGCAGCTTCTCGTGCTCCAGGCCGGTCAGGCGATGCAGGCGCAGGTCAAGGATGGCCTGGGCCTGCTCCGGCGACAGGAAGTACTTGCCGTCGCGCATGCCGTATTGCGGATCGAGGTTTTCCGGACGGCAGGCATCGGCGCCGGCGCGCTCGACCATGACTTCCACCGCGCTGGATTCCCAGGCGGTACTGGTCAGAGCGATCTTGGCCTCGGATGGCGTCGGCGACGCCTTGATCAGGGCGATGACCGGGTCGATGTTCGACAGGGCAACGGCCTGACCTTCGAGGATGTGACCACGCTCGCGCGCCTTGCGCAGCTCGAACACCGTGCGACGGGTGACGACTTCGCGGCGGTGGCGCACGAAGGCTTCAAGCAGGTCCTTGAGGTTGAGCAGGCGCGGACGGCCGTCGATCAGGGCGACGATGTTGATGCCGAACACGGCTTGCAGCTGGGTCTGGGCGTAGAGGTTGTTGAGCACGACCTCCGGCACCTCGCCACGGCGCAGCTCGATGACCACGCGCATGCCGTCCTTGTCGGACTCATCGCGCAGCTCGGTGATGCCTTCGATTTTCTTTTCCTTTACCAGCTCGGCGATCTTTTCGATCAGACGTGCCTTGTTCAGCTGGTAAGGAAGCTCGGTGATGACGATCTGCTGGCGGCCACCGACCTTGTCGATGTCCTCGATCTCGGAGCGGGCGCGCATGTAGATGCGGCCACGGCCGGTGCGGTAGGCCTCGATGATGCCCTGGCGGCCGTTGATCAGCGCTGCGGTCGGGAAGTCCGGGCCCGGGATGAACTGCATCAGCTCGTCGACCGTGACCTCAGGGTTGTCGATCAGTGCCAGGCAGCCGTCGATGACCTCACCGAGGTTGTGCGGCGGGATGTTGGTCGCCATGCCCACGGCAATACCGCTGGAACCGTTGACCAGCAGGTTGGGGATGCGCGTTGGCATCACCGCCGGGATCAGCTCGGTGCCGTCGTAGTTGGGCACCCAGTCGACGGTTTCCTTGTGCAGGTCGGCCAGCAGCTCGTGGGCCAGCTTGGTCATGCGCACTTCGGTGTAACGCATCGCCGCGGCGTTGTCGCCGTCGACCGAACCGAAGTTGCCCTGGCCGTCGACGAGCAGGTAGCGCAGCGAGAATGGCTGGGCCATGCGCACGATGGTGTCGTACACGGCAGTGTCGCCGTGCGGGTGGTACTTACCGATGACGTCACCGACCACACGGGCGGACTTCTTGTACGGTTTGTTCCAGTCGTTGCCCAGTTCGCTCATCGCATAGAGAACGCGGCGATGCACGGGCTTCAAGCCATCACGTGCATCAGGCAGCGCACGCCCGACAATGACGCTCATCGCGTAGTCGAGGTAGGACTGTCTCAGTTCGTCTTCGATATTGACCGGGAGGATTTCTTTGGCCAGTTCGCCCATGAGAAGCCTGATTCCTTTTTCTGGTGAAACTTCGTCACATCCATAGGGGGGCGAACGAAGCTCGCCGCCGCAGCGCTTGGCCATGCGACGACTTACGACAAATCAACGAGTTGAGGCATGGATCTGCGCAAAGAAGGCCGCCTGTATGGGCGACCTTGGAAACCGTCGGATGTTACCACAAAGGCTGGGCGCTTGGGAGGGTGGGGATAGCGGTGAAACGGTGATGTTTTCCCCGGCGCAGCCGTCACCGCGGGCGCGGGCCTTGTGTCGCGCAAGGGGTGGGCAGGCAGCCCCTGGCATGCAGGTATATGTGCGTGGAGCACAGAGGCAGGGCACAGATTCCGAAACAATACCCCACTGGCCAACCGGGGCCTGGAGGCTAGCGTTAGCCACTCGTCCACAAGGAGAACGACATGGAACGTCCAAACTCCCATCTGCTGCGCCGGGGCCGCGTGTCCGAGCCGGGCAGGATCTATCTGCTCACGACCGTGACCCGAGACCGGATTCCTTTTTTCACGACACTTCCCATGGCAAGGACGGTCATCCAGCAAATGCGCCAGGCCGACCGGGAAAACGCATGCCGCTCGCTGGCATGGGTCGTCATGCCAGATCACGTCCACTGGATGATCGAACTCCAGGACTCAACGCTCTGCAGCCTGATGCGCCGGTTCAAATCCCGCAGCAGTTGCGCGCTATACAAGACCGGCAATGTCCAAGGCCGTATCTGGCAACAGGGGTATCAGGACGAGGCTCTGCGACGGGACCAGAACGCACTGACCGCCGCCCGCCACATCATCGCCACCCCCCTGCGCGCAGGCCTCGCCGAGCACGTTGGCGACTACCCGCACTGGGACTGTGTCTGGCTCTGATTCAATGCAAACGCTTGCGACACATGAGCTGGGCCAGCTTGGCGGTATCCGGCCGCTCGACGATGCCCTTCTCGGTGACGATCACGTCGATCAGGTCTGCCGGGGTCACGTCGAATACCGGGTTGACGGCGTCGACCTCGGCACCAAGACGCTGCCCTGCCAGTTCGAGCGTGTCACTGGCGACTCCTTCCTCGATGAACACGTCTTCGCCGCTGGCCAGATTCAGGTCGATGCTGGAGCTGGGCGCGACCACCATGAAGCGTACGCCATGGTGCATCGCGGTAACGGCGAGCTGGTAGGTGCCGATGCGGTTGACCACGTCGCCATTGGCGGTGATGTGCTCGGCGCCGACGATCACCCATGTTATGCCCTTGGTCTTCATCAGGTGGGCTGCGGCGGAGTCTGCATTGACGGTGACCGGGATGCCGTCGGCTTCCAGCTCCCAGGCGGTCAGGCGCGAGCCGAGCAGCGCTGGCCGGGTTTCGTCGGCGTAGACACGCTCGACCATGCCTTCCAGGTAAGCGGCGCGGATCACCCCCAAAGCGGTGCCAAACCCTCCAGTGGCGAGGGCGCCAGCGTTGCCATGGGTCAGCAGGATCTGCTCGCTGCCCTGGTGCCTGCGGATCAGGTCGACGCCGAACTGCGCCATGGTGAGGTTGGCCTCGCGGTCGCTGTCATGGATGGCGATCGCTTCGGCCTCCATGATGGCCAGCACGCCGTCGCCTTCGCGCACCCGCAACAGCCGGTCGCGCATGCGGTTGAGCGCCCAGGCCAGATTGACGGCGGCAGGCTGGGTTTGCGCGAGCGCCTCGAAGTCTTCTTCAAGGGCCATCTCCCAGTCGTCATCGACACCCAGGCGTTCGCGCAACCCAAGGACGATGCCGTAGGCGGCGGCAATGCCAACGGCCGGAGCACCCTGCACCACCTCTGCACGGATGGCATCGGCGACAGCGGCAGCGGTGGCAAGCGGCAACCAGACGGGTTCGAACGGCAGGCTGCGCTGGTCGAGCAGATGCAGGACGCCATCACACCACTTGATGGACGTCACCTTCTCTGCCGCCAAAAGTCGCTCGCGCATTGCTTCTCCCCATCGTTCGGACATCAAAAGCGGGCGATTATAGCGAGCCTCAGGCGCGGACGCTCGGGTATACTGCGCCTTTCGCCCTTCAACCCCAGGTTACCTGCATGCCTACACCCGCCGCGCCTCTCGACCTGCTGCTCCTGCCCACTTGGCTGGTGCCCGTCGAACCGGCCGGAGCGGTACTGGAGAACCATGCGCTGGGCATACGCGACGGACTGATCGCCTGGCTCGGCCCACGCGAACAGGCGCCGGAGGCGCTCGAAACCCGCGAACTGCCTGACCAGTTGCTCTGCCCCGGGCTGATCAACGCCCACGGTCATGCCGCAATGACGCTGTTGCGCGGCATGGCTGACGACCTGCCACTGATGACCTGGCTGGAAGACCATATCTGGCCAGCCGAGGGACGCTGGGTCGACGAAGCGTTTGTGCGCGATGGCACCGACCTCGCCATCGCCGAGCAGATCAAGGGCGGCATCACCTGCTTTGCCGACATGTACTTTTTCCCGAAGGAAGCCAGCGAGCGGGTGCACCAGAGTGGTATCCGCGCGCAGATCAGCGCCCCGCTGCTGGACTTCCCGATCCCGGGGGCGCGCAGTACCGAAGAGGCGCTGAACCTTGCCGTAGAGCTGTTCAACGACCTGCGTCACCATCCGCGCATCACCGTTGCCCTGGGCCCTCACGCCCCCTATACGGTAAGTGACCAGAACCTCGAGAAGATCCGCGTCATCGCCGAAGAGCTGGACGCACCGCTGCAGATGCATATCCACGAAACCGCTTTCGAGGTCGAGCAGTCCCTGGCCGAGCGCGGTGAACGTCCGCTGGCGCGTCTTGCCCGGCTAGGCCTGCTGGGCCCGCGCCTGCAGGCGGTGCACATGACCCAGATCAGCGACGAGGACCTGGCCCTGCTGGTGGAAACCAATACCAGCGTGGTCCATTGCCCCGAGTCGAACCTCAAGCTGGCGAGCGGTTTCTGCCCCGTCGAGCGGCTGTGGCAGGCGGGTGTGAACGTGGCCATCGGCACCGACGGCGCGGCCAGCAACAACGATCTCGACCTGCTGGGCGAGACCCGCACCGCCGCGCTGCTGGCCAAGGCCGTCGCAGGCTCGGCCTCGGCGCTGGATGCACATCGCGCCCTGCGCATGGCCACGCTCAACGGCGCCCGCGCCCTGGGGCTCGAAGCATGCATCGGCTCGCTGGAAACCGGCAAGTCCGCTGACCTGGCCGCCTTCGACCTTTCGGGACTGGCCCAGCAACCGGTCTATGACCCGGTTTCGCAACTGATCTATGCCACGGGCCGCGACTGTGTGCGGCACGTCTGGGTCGCTGGCAGGCAGCTTCTCGACGACCGCCGTCTTACCCGCCTGGACGAACAGGCCCTGACCGCCACCGCCCGCGCATGGGGTGATCGTATCGCCGGGCGTACCGAATAACCGGCCGGCAGCCGCCGCTGCTGGTCCGTGACACCTTTATCGAAGTTTCAGAGGACTGTTCAATGAGCAACGTCGACCACGCCGAAATCGCCAAGTTCGAAGCCCTGGCCCACCGCTGGTGGGACCGCGAGAGCGAGTTCAAGCCGCTGCACGACATCAACCCGCTGCGCGTCAACTGGATCGACGAGCGCGTGAGCCTGGCCGGCAAGAAAGTGCTGGACGTCGGCTGCGGCGGCGGCATTCTCAGCGAGGCGATGGCCCTGCGCGGCGCCACCGTCACCGGCATCGACATGGGCGAAGCGCCCCTGGCCGTGGCCCAGCTGCACCAGCTCGAGTCTGGCGTCGAGGTCGAATACCGGCAGATCACCGCCGAAGCCCTGGCCGAGGAAATGCCCGGGCAGTTCGACGTGATCACGTGCCTCGAGATGCTCGAGCACGTGCCCGACCCGTCGTCGGTCATCCGCGCCTGCTTCCGCATGGTCAAGCCGGGCGGCCAGGTGTTTTTCTCGACCATCAGCCGCAATCCGAAGGCCTACCTGTTCGCGATCATCGGTGCCGAATACATCATGAAGCTGCTGCCACGCGGCACCCATGACTTCAAGAAATTCATCCGCCCCTCCGAGCTGGGCGCCTGGAGCCGCAGCGCCGGCCTGGAGGTCAAGGACATCATCGGCCTGACCTACAACCCGCTGACCAAGCACTACAAGCTGAGCAGCGACGTGGACGTCAACTACATGATCCAGACCCTGCGCGAGGAATGAGCATGCGTTTGCGAGCAGTACTCTTCGACATGGACGGCACCTTGCTGGACACCGCGCCGGACTTCATCGCCATCTGCCAGGCCATGCTCGCCGAACGCGGCCTGCCGGCGATCGAGGACAAGTGCATCCGCGACGTGATCTCGGGCGGCGCGCGGGCAATGGTCGCGGCGAGCTTTGCGATGGACCCGGCGGACGAGGGCTTCGAGGCGTTGCGCCTGGAATTCCTGGAGCGTTACCAGCGTGACTGCGCAGTGCACAGCAAGCTGTTCGACGGCATGCACGAACTGCTGGCCGATATCGAAAAGGGCAACCTGATCTGGGGCGTGGTCACCAACAAGCCGGTGCGTTTTGCCGAGCCGATCATGCAGCGCCTGGGGCTGGCCGAGCGTTCGGCAGTATTGATCTGCCCGGACCATGTGAAAAACAGCAAGCCTGATCCCGAGCCGCTGATCCTTGCCTGCGCAACGCTGGGCCTGGATCCGGCCAGCGTATTGTTCGTGGGTGATGACCTGCGTGACATCGAGTCTGGCCGCGACGCCGGTACCCGGACGGCGGCAGTGCGCTACGGCTATATTCATCCTGAGGACAACCCCGACAACTGGGGTGCGGACGTGGTGGTGGATCATCCGCTGGAGCTGCGCAAGGTGCTCGATAGCGCGCTTTGCGGCTGCTGACCCCGGGATCGCTCCGCGCTCCCCCGTACTGAAAAGGACAACTCCATGTTCGACTACACCGCCCGCCCCGACCTGCTCAAGGGCCGCATCATCCTGGTCACCGGCGCTGGCCGTGGTATCGGCGCGGCCGCTGCCAAGAGCTATGCAGCCCATGGCGCCACCGTGCTGTTGCTGGGCAAGACCGAGGCAAACCTCAACGAGGTCTATGACGAGATCGTCGCCGCAGGCCACGCCGAACCTGTAGTGGTGCCGTTCAATCTGGAGACCGCCCTGCCCCACCATTACGAGGAGCTGGCGGCAATGATCGAGGACACCTTCGGTCGCCTGGACGGTCTGCTGCACAACGCCTCGATCATCGGCCCGCGCACACCGGTCGAGCAGTTGTCGGGGGAGCACTTCATGCGGGTGATGCACATCAACGTCAATGCGATGTTCATGCTGACCAGCACCCTGCTGCCGTTGCTCAAGCTGTCCGAGGACGCCTCGGTGGTGTTCACCTCCAGCAGTGTCGGGCGCAAGGGCCGGGCCTACTGGGGCGCCTATGGCGTGTCGAAGTTCGCCACCGAGGGGCTGATGCAGACCCTCGCCGACGAACTCGAGAACGTCGCTGCGGTGCGCTCCAACAGCATCAACCCGGGCGCCACCCGCACCAGCATGCGCGCCCAGGCCTATCCTAGCGAGAACCCGCAGAACAACCCCCTGCCCGAGGAAATCATGCCGGTCTACCTGTACCTGATGGGCCCGGACAGCGTCAGCGTCAACGGCCAGGCCCTCAACGCCCAGTAGGCCTCAGCCAGCAGCCAGGGCCGGGCGCACACGCCGGGTCTCGTGCTGCTGCTCCATCTGCAGGCAACGCTCCAGGAAGTGGAACATGCAGTCGTAGCTCTTGCAGATAGCCTTGCGCAGCTCAGCGCGCAGGGCCTGGGAAGGGTTTTCCCCGGCCAGCGTGCAGATGATCTCCAGCGCTTCCCACGGGTGCGCATCGTCGTAGTGAGCGTGCATCTTCAGCCATTTCATGGCGCGCTTGCGGCCTTCCTCGGGGAAACCTTCGGCATAGCCGCCCGTGGAGCAGACCAGCGCCGACCATTCGCCGGTCGCGCCTTCGATGGCGTAGTTGGTGGCGGCAATGGCCACCACCAGCGACTCCGTCGCGCACACCCGCCAACACCAGTCATTGAGCGCATTGAGCTCCAGCGGCACTTCCTGAGCCTGCAGGTCGTGCAGGCTGACGCCATGGGCGTGGCACCAGTTCACCCAGTAGTCGGCATGGTTCAGTTCGACGCGGATATTGCGCATCAGCCAGCGCCGGGCCAGATCCTCGCCGGGGTGGCGGGCGTAGCGCGTCTTGGTGAGGTTGTGGGCCATGTACAGTGAAAACTGCTCGACCACCGGCCAGCCACCGATCAGGTACTGGCGGATGGTCTTCTGGTCGAGCCGACCATCACGCAGACGATGGTAGAACTCATGGTCGACCACCCGACGCTTGCTCTCGCTGCAGTCTTCGATCAATTGCTGGGCCCAGGTGGGGTAGCTGTTGGGGTCCATCAGTGGCCCGAGGCGGATGAATGCGTTGCTCACTTCACACTCCTTGTATCCCTGTGATTGTTTTGGCAGAACACAAACACGGACTCAACGAAACGTCCCCGGCGCCTTGCAGAGCAGAGGCCTGGCAGCGGTCCGTTTACGCTGCAAGCTGTCGCAGGTGAATACCTGAGGGCGTTCGATCAGGTATCCCTGGGCGTAATCCACACCAATCTCGACAAGGGCTTGCTCGATCACCGGTGTCTCGACGAACTCCGCGATGGTGCGCTTGCCCATGACATGGCCGATGTGGTTGATCACCTCGACCATGGCGCGATTCACTGGGTCCTCGAGCATGTCCTTGACGAAGCTGCCGTCGATCTTCAGGAAATCCACCGGAAGGTGCTTGAGATAGGCAAAGGACGACATCCCGGCGCAGAAGTCGTCGAGCGAAAACTTGCAGCCCAGCCCCTTCAGCTCATTGATGAACCGAATGGCGCTGCCCAGGTTGGAGATGGCGCTGGTCTCGGTAATCTCGAAACAGATCATCCGCGGCGGAATCCCGTACTCCACGAACATCCGCTGCAGGTACTCCAGGAACTTGTCATCACCGATGCTGGTGCCCGACAGGTTGATCGCGCACAGCGCCAGCGGCCCGTCCCGAGACTGGTCGAGGGCCTGACGAATGACCTGGAACACGTTGCGGACCACCCAGCGATCCAGTGCGGTCATCAGGCCGTAGCGCTCGGCTGCCGGGATAAAGCTGTCCGGGAGGATGATGCGGCCGCTCTCGTCGTGGAGCCGGAGCAGAATCTCGACATGGCTGCCACCCGCCTGCGGGCCCAGGGGAGCGATTTCCTGGGCATAGAGGCAGAAGCGGTTTTCCTCAAGCGCGACATGCAAGCGCTGAACCCAGGCCATTTCGCCAAAGCGCATCGACAGTTCACTGTCGTCGGCGTGATAGACCTGGACGCGGTTGCGACCCTTTTCCTTGGCCATGTAGCAGGCCATGTCGGCAGCCCGCAGCGAGGCTTCGAGGGTAGTCGGGGCATGGGCGATGTGCACCACGCCCAGGCTCACGGTAGTTACGAACGGCCGTCCCTTCCAGACAAAGTGCAGGCTCTGCACGCTCTGGCGCAATTGTTCGGCGATACGCTCGGCCTGCTCGGGCGGGCAGTTTTCAAGCAGCACGCCAAATTCGTCACCGCCCAGCCGCGCCAGGGTGTCGCCCTCGCGCAGGCCCGATTGCAGCACCGCGCAGATGTGGCGCAGCAGTTCGTCTCCTGCCGCGTGGCCGCAGGTATCGTTGACCAGCTTGAACTGGTCCAGGTCGAGGAACATCAGCGAATGCCGCGCCGCCTGGCGAACCAGGCCGTTGAGCGCCTGCTCGAGGCGGTATTCGAACTCCCGGCGGTTGGCCAGTCCTGTCAGAGCGTCATGGGTCGCCTGCCAGGACAGGTTGGCGATGTACTGGCGCTCCTGGGTCATGTCGTGCAACACCAGTACGATGCCGCCGACCTGGCCGTCATTGAGAATCGCCGAACCCACCAGGTTGACGGAAACGGTACTGCCGTCCAGGCGCTGGATCAGCCGGGTGTGCTCGGTGCCATTTTGCAGACCGCCGCCAAGCACCTGTTCGACCAGGTTCCGGCTGTCGGTTTCAGCGTGTTCGTCGAGCAGGCTGAACAGCGCCCCCAGGGACAGGCCCATGGCCTGCTCGGCGTTCCAGTGAGTCAATTGCTCGGCAGCTGGATTCATGTAGGTGATCGCGCCTTCGACATCGGTGGTGATCACCGCGTCGCCGATCGCTTCGAGGGTGACCTGCGCACGTTCCTTTTCTTCCTGCAGGGCGCTGGCGAAAGCCTGGCGCTGGGAGAGCAGCTTGCTTGAACGGCGCCAGGCCAGGGCTATCAGGAACAGCGCGGTAACCATGTTGGTGATCAGCAGCACCCGCAACAGCATGCGCGAAGCTTCGCCAAGGGCGTCGCTGAAGGCCTTCGAAGACGGGGTCACCGCGTCATTGATGGCAATGATGCGCGCTTTCCACTGAGCGACCTCGGCAGGATCGACCTGTCCGGCCTTGAAGCCTTGATGCATCTCCGTGGCCAGGATATCGAGCTGCTGAAGGTACTTCTCGCCGTACTCCCACAGCTCGATGGCCCTCTGGAAGTAGCTGACGTGACGGAAATTGAGATACAGCCAGATGACGCTGGAGACATCGTCGGGATGGTTGCCGCCCTTGAGGATGCCTTGGCGCGCAGCTTCGAGGTCGGGAAGGGGCTGTTCGAGCGCCATGCGCATCTCGTAGTCACCCTGGGGGACAGCGATAGCCTGGCGATAGCGCTGCATCAGTTGCTCGTCGCCGCTGTCGGCGTACAGGCTGAGGTAGTAAATGGCGTCTTTCTGACCTTTCGACCACAGGCTTTCGCCGCCCACATAGCCGCGCACTGCCGACAGCGCATAGAGGCTCAGTCCTCCCAGCAGCGCCTGGAACAGCACAACGGCGACAAACGGCCAGATGATTCCCAGCAACCTTGGCGCTTCGAGAGCCCGATTTCCCTTCATGTATTCCCTGTCGCTAAGGCGTGAAACGCTACCTGCACAAGCACAGCGTAGGTGATTTGCCATACATGGGAGAGGAATTTTTCCACGGCCCTCGCCCCGTGCATGCGGGGCGCGATGGGATCAGGTCTGCTGAAGATGCCCGTACAGCTTGGCGTACAACCCACCCTCGGCAATCAGCTGCTGGTGATCGCCATCTTCGGCTACGCGCCCGCCATCAAACACCAGGACACGGTCGGCCTGTTTCACCGCTGACAGCCGGTGAGCGATGATCAGCGTGGTGCGCGCACTGAGAAAGCGCGACAGGGCCTGGTGCAGGTTGTACTCGGTGGCAGCGTCGAGCGCCGAGGTGGCTTCATCGAGAATCACCACCTTGGGCTCGGCCAGGACCATGCGCGCAATCGCCAGGCGCTGGCGTTGCCCGCCAGAGAGACGCACGCCGGACCGTCCGACCACACTGTCCAGGCCCTGGGGCAGCGCGGCGATGGTGGTATCGAGCTGGGCGATGCGCAGTGCCTGCCAACAGGCATCATCGGTACAGTCGCGGCCCATGGTGAGGTTGGCGCGCACCGTGTCGTTGAACAGCGAGGGATGCTGGAGCACCACCGCGACATTTTCGCGCAGGGTTTCCAGGCCGATTTCCTGCTGGCTCGCGCCACCAAAGCGGATGGTCCCCGCCTGGGCACTGTATAGCCCCAGCAGCAGTTGCACCAAGGTGCTCTTGCCGCCTCCACTGGCCCCCACGATCGCCACCTTTTCGCCCGCTGCGATGGACAGGTTGAGCTGGTCGAGCACAGGTTCGTCGGCATAGGCGAAGCGCAGATCGCGCACTTCGATATCGACCGTTTCGCGGCCAGCGAACGGATCGGTGGCGGCTGGATACTGCGGCTCGTCCGACCGTGCCAGCAGCTCGTTGAGACGGCTCAGCGCGCCACCAGCGGCATAATAGGCATACTGCAGGTTAAGCAGCTGCTCTACCGGGCCGATCATGAACCACAGGTAGCTGAACACCGCGAGCATCTGGCCGATCGACAGGTCTGAAAACAGCACCGTCAACATGGCGGCGGCGCGGAAGATATCGATGCCGAACTGGAACAACAGTCCGCTGGCGCGCCCGCTGGCATCGCTCTTCCACTGGGAAGCAACGGCGTAGTCGCGCACTTCGCGGGCGCGCAGGCCAAGACGGCCCAGGAAATAGCCCTGGCGGTTGCTGGCGCGGATTTCCTGGATCGCGTCCAGGGTTTCGGTAAGGGCCTGAGTGAAGCGCGCGGTGCTGTCGTTTTCAAGCTTCTTGAGGTGTTTGACGCGCTTGCCCAGCTGGACGGTGAAATAGATCACCAGCGGGTTGAACAGCAGAATGAGCAATGCCAGCTGCCAGTGCATCCAGATCAGGATCGCCGAGGTGCCGGCCAGGGTCAGCACCGCGACCAGAAAGCGGCTGAGGGTTTCACCGACAAACTTGTCGAGGGTGTCCAGGTCGGTGACCAGGTGCGTGGCCACCGTGCCGCTGCCAAGGCTTTCATACTCGCTCAGCGAGATGCGCTTCAGGCGTTCGATCAGGCGGATGCGCAGGCGGTAGACGATGTCCTTGGCAAGCCCGGCGAACAGCTTGGCCTGGACCACGTTGAAAGCCAGCGAGCCCAGGCGCAGACAGAAGGTCGCGACCAGCATCAGGCCAATGTAGCCGGCGGCGACCTGCCAGGCGGCAGGCAACAGATGGTTCATCCACTTGAGCGCGGCGTCGCCATGGCCGAGCAGTACTTCATCGACCAGCAACGGCAGCAACAGCGGGATCGGCACGCTGCAGAACGCGGCCAGCACCGCAACGGCGTTGGCGCTCCACAAGGCTTTTCGATGACGCAACGCCAGGCGGCGGATTTCGGCCCAGCTCAAGCGGTCGGACGCAGCCGGGGATGGCCCTGGCACAGGGTCGGATGAGCCTGGCAGGTCAAGCACAGACGGCCTGCTGCAGCCACCGGCCGAGCAAGGGCTGCAGGTTCTCGAGCGGCTGGTAGCCGTTGGTCAGCAAGGCCAACTGCCCGTTACGCTCGGCAAGCAGAGTGGGAAATCCGGCGATGCCGAGGTCTTGCACCCAGCTGAAATCCGCCGCCGTGGCGGCGCGGATGTCGGCTCGGGAGAAGGCCTCGGCGAACGCTGCCCGGTCATAGCCTGCCTGTTCGGCAAGATGAACCAATTGCGGGGCGCGGGTGACATCCTCGCCTGCCTGGTAGAAGCCTTGCTGGATCAGCGCAAGCAGCGCCCATGCGCGACAGGCATCAAGCTCGCGCGCCGCCACCAGAGCACGGCAAGCGGGCTCGGTGTCGTAGACGAAACCTTCGGGCATGGCATCTTCGAAGCGAAAGGTCTGGCCGGTGGCATCGGCAACCGCTTGCCAGTGTTCGAGGATGTAGCGCCGGGTCGAGGCATCCAGGGCACTGGTGCCCGTACGCAAGCCGCCTGGCACCAGGCGGGTCTCGATACCGGCGTCACGCGCCTGCGCGATCAGGGCCTCGGCCACCGGCGCGAAACCCCAGCACCAGGAGCACATCGGGTCCATCACATAGAGCAGGCGTGCGGACATGCATCAAGCCTCGGCTTTGCGGTAGTTGTAGCCGATCGGATGAGGCTGGTTGCGAGCCTTGGCCAGGTCGATCTGCTTCTGCCGATCGACGGCGCTGCGCCGGGTCTTCTCGCTCAAGCTGTCCCAGCAATGCGGGCAGCTGATGCCTGGCACGTAATGCTCTGACGCACGTTCCTCGACGCTGATCGGGTGACGGCAAGCGTGACACTGGTCGTAATCGCCCTCGGTCAGGTCGTGACGCACCGTGACGCGGTTGTCGAAGACGAAACAGTCGCCCTGCCAGCGGGTTTCTTCCTGAGGCACCTCCTCG
The DNA here is from genome assembly GCF_902498185.1 of Pseudomonas fluorescens. Classification (GTDB taxonomy): domain Bacteria; phylum Pseudomonadota; class Gammaproteobacteria; order Pseudomonadales; family Pseudomonadaceae; genus Aquipseudomonas; species Aquipseudomonas fluorescens_BS. The sequence goes on from NZ_CABVIX010000008.1 coordinate 69,223, forward strand.
AGGTATTTCAGGATCCCGCCCTTGAGATGATAGACCTCTTCGAAGCCCTCCCCGAGCATGTAGCTGGAGGCTTTTTCGCAGCGGATGCCGCCCGTGCAGAACATGGCGACTTTCTTGTGCTTGCTCGGGTCGAAGTTGGCCTTGATGTACTCCGGAAACTCGCGGAAGGTCTCGGTCTTCGGGTCGATGGCGCCCTCGAAGGTACCGATGGCCACTTCATAGTCGTTGCGGGTGTCGATGAGCAATACTTCAGGGTCGCTGATCAGCGCGTTCCAGTCCTGCGGCTCGACGTAGGTGCCAACCTTGTAGTTGGGGTCGACGCCTGGCACGCCCAGGGTGACGATTTCCTTCTTGAGCTTGACCTTGGTGCGGTAGAACGGCTGCTCGTCGCAATAGGATTCCTTATGGTCGACATCGACCAGGCGCGGGTCGGTACGCAACCAGGCCAGCAGCGCATCGATACCCTCGCGTGTGCCCGAGACGGTGCCGTTGATGCCTTCTTCGGCCAGCAGCAGCGTGCCTTTGACGTCGTTGTCCTGCAGGGTCTTGAGCAGCGGCTCGCGCAGCTCGACGTAGTCTTTGAGGGTGACGAACTTGTACAGCGCCGCGACGACGATAGCGTGGGTCATGCGATGAAACCTCCAGGTGGTCACCCTCGTAAGGGGCGGACCGGATGCCAAAAAAAACGCGCCGACGGGCGGCGCGCTGGGCATTCTAACAAATTCGCGGGAGCGGATGGAACCGGCTCAGTGCCCGCCGCCCGCGCACACCGGGGAGGCCGGGGCCGCACCCACCTTGGCCCATTCTTCAGGCGTGTAGGTGTGCAGCGCCAGGGCATGAAACTGCCCCATCAGCTCGCCGAGGGTGGCGTAGACCTTCTGGTGACGCTTGACGCTGTTGAGTCCTTCGAACTGCTCGCTGACCACCACGGCCTTGTAGTGGGTCTGCAGGCCGCGGCTGTGCATGTGGCTTTCGTCGAGCACCTGCAGGTGCCGCGGGGACAACTGGGCCAGCTGCTGTTCGATCTGTTGCTGCATGGTCATCGGCGGGCTCCGCTTACTTCTTCGCCGGAGCGGCGGTTTTGCCGGCGTTCGGGTCGAGCTCTTTGGTCATGTCTTCAAGCAGCTTGTTGACCACTGGAACCGCAGGCTCGAGCTTCTGCTGGGTCAGCTGTGCCGACTGCTGGGTAACCTGCGGCATCTTGGTCATGACCTTGCGGCCCAGCGGCGACTCGTAGAACTTGACCAGGTCGTTGAGCTCGGTCTCAGAGAAGTTGGCGGTGTAGAGCTTGACCATCTCTGGCTTGAGCCTGGTCCAGCCGATGGACTGGTCCAGCGCGGCGTTGGCCTTGGCCTGGTAGCTGTCGAGTACGGTCTTCTTGGCGCCTGGCACCTTGCTCTGGATCTGCTCGAAGCGCTGGCCGAACATCTGCTGAACCTGCATGTATACCGGAGTGCCCAGCTTGTCGGCGTTGGCCAGCTTGAGGAATTTTTCCGCAGCGGCGTTGTGGCTGGCGGTATCGGCAAGCACCTGGCCGCTGGCACAGGCCAGGGCAGCAGCGACGCAAAGGGCGCGGAGACGGGTCATTGGATTTCCTTCAATAACGGAGGAGGTAACACCTCAAGAGAGTAAGCATTCTGCGCCTGTAGGGCACATCGCTCAAGCAGGACGACGGGCGATGGAACTGCCCGGCTGGATCAGGGCCTAAACTGCGGATTCAGTCAACGAAGGAGTGAGCGCAGCATGAGCCGTATCGAAACTGACAGCCTGGGGCCGGTCGAAGTTCCTGAAGAGGCCTACTGGGGGGCGCAGACGCAACGCTCGCTGATCAACTTTGCCATCGGCAGACAGCGCATGCCGCTGGCGGTATCGCATGCCCTGGCGCTGATCAAGAAAGCTGCCGCGCGCGTCAACGACCGCAATGGCGACCTGCCCGCCGATGTTGCCCGGCTGATCGAACAGGCCGCCGATGAGGTCCTCGCGGGTGAGCACGACGACCAGTTCCCGCTCGTCGTCTGGCAGACCGGCAGCGGCACCCAAAGCAACATGAACGTCAACGAAGTCATCGCCGGGCGCGCCAACGAGCTGGCCGGCAAGGGCCGTGGCGGCAAGGTACCGGTGCATCCGAACGATCACGTCAACCGTTCGCAGAGTTCCAACGACTGCTTCCCGACCGCCATGAACATCGCCACGGTGCAGGCGGTGCAGAACCACTTGCTGCCCGCGATCACCGAGCTGTCCTCGGGCCTGGCGGAACTGGCCGCGCGCCATCAGTCACTGGTCAAGACCGGCCGCACCCACATGATGGATGCCACGCCGATCACGTTCGGCCAGGAGGTCTCGGCGTTTGTCGCTCAACTCGACTATGCGCAGCGCGCGATCCGCGCGAGCCTGCCGGCGGTCTGCGAGCTGGCCCAGGGTGGCACGGCGGTGGGCACCGGGCTCAACGCGCCCCACGGCTTTGCCGAGGCCATCGCGGCCGAGCTGGCGGCGTTGTCTGGCCTGCCGTTCGTGACCGCGCCCAACAAGTTCGCCGCCCTCGCCGGGCACGAACCGCTGGTCTCCCTGGCCGGCGGCCTCAAGACACTGGCCGTGGCATTGATGAAAATCGCCAATGACCTGCGTCTGCTCGGTTCCGGGCCACGTGCCGGGCTTGCCGAAGTGCGCTTGCCGGCCAACGAGCCCGGCAGCTCGATCATGCCCGGCAAGGTCAACCCGACCCAGTGCGAGGCATTGTCGATGCTTGCCTGTCAGGTACTGGGCAACGACACCGCGATCGGTATTGCCGCAAGCCAGGGACACCTGCAGCTGAACGTCTACAAGCCGGTGATCATCCACAACCTGCTGGAATCCATCGAGCTGCTGGCCGACGGGTGCCACAACTTCCACGAACACTGCGTGACCGGCATCGAGCCTGACGCCGGGCAGATGGCCGAACATCTGGAGCGTGGATTGATGCTGGTGACAGCGTTGAACCCGCACATCGGCTATGACAAGGCCGCAGAGATCGCCAAGAAGGCGTACGGCGAAGGCCAGACCCTGCGCGAGGCCGCCCTGGAGCTGGGCTACCTGAGCAACGAGGAATTCGACCAGTGGGTACGGCCGCAGAACATGCTCGCGCCAGGGGGCAAGGGCTGAGCCTGCGGACCCACGATCAGGCCAGGCGCGCCCTTCTGGCGCGCCAGCCGGCGACCATCGAGGGTCCCAGGGCCACCACGGCCGAGCCTAGCACTACCACCAACGCGCCCACATACCCCAGCAGGTTGATCTGTTCAGCTTGGACAAAGTCCGGCCAGAACCACGCCGCCAGCGCCACTGCGGCGAAGGTCACCAGTGGCGTCAAGGCCAGGGTCGCGCTGACCCGCGACGCCTCCCAGTGCGCCAGGGCCTCGGCAAAGGCGCCATAGGCGACGAGTGTATTGAGGCAGCATGCAAGCAGCAGCCAGCCTTGCGACGGGCTCAGCTGCAAGACCTCGAGCGGGTGCACGTAGGGCATCAGCAGCACGGCGCATGACAGATAGATCACCATCATCACCTGCATCGAATTCCACGTTGTCAGCAACTGCTTCTGCGCCAGCGCATAGAAGGTCCAGATGCTGGTCGCCAGCAGGATGGTCAGCACGCCGGTGGTGTAGGTGCCAAGCGACGTCAGCAACTCTCCAAGACGTTGATTGAAAAACAGGCCAAACCCTGCCAGCAGCAGGACAAGCCCTGCGCCCTGCCCCAGGCTGAAGCGCTCCTTGAACAGAAACACGCTGGCGACCAGCAGCAGCACCGGCCCGATCTGCACCACCAGCTGCGCGGTGCCGGCGCTGAGCATGCGCAGGCCGAACAGGTAAAGCACGTAGTTGCCCAGCAGTCCACAGGTTGCTACTGCCACCAGCCCCAGGCCCTTGCGCCCCAGCCGCGACATACTGGGCAGGCGCCGGGTAGCCGCCAACCAGGCGAACAGCAGGCTGCCTGCGACGAAAAAGCGGTACCAGGTCACGGTAACCGGGTCCATGACCTGCAAGACCTGCTTGAGCTTGATCGGCAGGATGCCCCAGAGCAGCGCGGTCAGCAGTGCCAGGAAAAGGCCATGGACCCAGCGTCCGGATGAAATATGCATGTCCTGCCTCGATAAGCCCGGTGGTGGGGAGCCCGATGATATGAGGTTGCCAGATTCGTTTGTGGGAAAAAAACTCAACAGGTTATTCCGTGGGGGCATACCAATGCGGACGCCGCCCGCGGGAATCTACTTGTCACGCGCAAAGGCCGCCTCAAGCGCGTCATTGATCGTGCGCAGCACCTTCACCCGCGCCCAGCGCTTGTCATTGGCCTCGACCAGCGTCCATGGGGCAATCTCGGTACTCGTGCGGTCGACCATGTCCTCCACGGCGCCGGCGTAATCGTCCCACTTCTCGCGGTTGCGCCAATCCTCCTCGGTGATCTTGAACCGCTTGAAGGGCGTTTCCTCACGCTCGTTGAATCGGTCGAGCTGGGTCTGCTGATCGATCGACAGCCAGAACTTGACCACAACCACTCCGGCATTGGTCAACTGCTCTTCAAAGTCGTTGATCTCGCCATAGGCGCGCATCCAGTCTGCCTGGCTGCAAAAGCCCTCGACCCGCTCGACCAGCACTCGTCCATACCAGGACCGGTCGAACACGGCGAACGTTCCACGCGCCGGGATATGCCGCCAGAAACGCCACAGGTAGGGTTGGGCGCGCTCTTCCTCGGTCGGTGCGGCGATCGGCACGATGCGGTACTGGCGGGGGTCGAGCGCAGCGGCGACGCGGCGGATCGCGCCGCCCTTCCCCGCCGCGTCGTTGCCCTCGAACACGGCCACCAGGGCATGCCGGCGCATGCGCTTGTGGCGCAGCAGGCCAGCCAGCCGCGCCTGCTCGGTGATCAGCTGATCCTGGTAATCCTTCTTGTCGAGACGGCGGGTCATGTCCAGGCTGCCGATCAGCCCGCGGCCATCGATGCTGCGGCCCAGGGGAGTGATGTTGGGCTGGGCCTTCGCACTGGGATCCACGGCCAGGGCCGCCTGCATGCCCTCAAGCAGGAGGCGGCCGACCGCCAGGCTGCGGTAATACGGGTCGACGCCCTCGATCACATGCCAGGGGGCATAGTCGCGGCTGGTGCGGCGCAGCACCCGTTCGCCAAAGCGCACGAAGCGGTCGTAGGTCTGCGACTGCTGCCAGTCCAGCGGGCTGATACGCCAGCTGTGCAGGGGATCGTCCTTGAGCGCCTTGAGCCGCGCCTTCATCTGTTTCTTGGACAGGTGAAACCAGAACTTGAAGATCAGCGCGCCTTCATTGCAGAGCATCTCCTCCAGGCGTTCAGCACCGCTGATGGCCTGGTCGAGCACCGCATCCTTGAACTGCCCATGCACTCGCCCCTGGAGCATCTGGCTGTACCAGTTGCCGAAGAACACGCCCATGCGCCCTTTGGCCGGCAGCGCGCGCCAATAACGCCAGGCCGGCGGCCGGGAGAGCTCTTCGTCGGTCTGCTGGTCGAAGGTGCGCACCTCGATCAGACGTGGGTCCATCCACTCGTTGAGCAGCTTGACCGTCTCGCCCTTCCCAGCGCCTTCGATGCCGTTGATCAGCACGATGACCGGGAAGCGCGCCTGGTGCTTGAGCTCGTACTGGGCTTCGAGCAGGGCCTCGCGCAGGGCCGGAACTTCGGCTTCATAGGTGTCTTTGTCGATGCTGTGACCGATTTCTGCGGATTCGAACATCACTGCCTCCTTACCTGGATTGCCAAGACTAGCGGATCGATCGGCGCGGCGCCGGCACCTGATGGGATAGAATGCCTGACCTGCTGTTGCCGAGCCCCACCATGTCCGACACCACCCTGCCCTCCTATGCTCAAATCGACTGGGATGAACACGGCCGCCCTCACTCGCGGCAATACGACGACATCTACTTCTCCAAGGACCAGAGCCTTGAAGAAACCCGCCATGTGTTTATCGAGCAGAACCAGCTGAGCCAGCGCCTGAGCGCGCTTGGCGCCGAGGACTGCATGGTGATTGGCGAGACCGGTTTCGGCACCGGGCTCAACTTCTTCTGCGCGTGGCAGCTGTTTGCCGAGCTGGCCCCCGCCACTGCCCGGTTGCATTTTGTCAGCGTCGAGAAGTATCCGCTGAGCCGCAGCGACCTGCAGCGGGCGCTGCAGCTGTGGCCGGATCTTGCGCCCCTCACCTCTCAACTGCTTGAGCAGTATGTTGCCGTGCACCCGGGTTTTCAGCAGTTCAGCCTGGCTCAGGACCGGGTAAGGCTGACACTCATGGTCGGCGATGTGCTCGACCAGTTGCCACAGCTCGATGCGCGGATCGACGCCTGGTTTCTCGATGGCTTCGCTCCGGCCAAGAATCCGGACATGTGGACCCCCGAGCTGTTTGCCCAGATCGCCCGGCTGTCGCGCCCCGGTACCACGCTAGGCACGTTCACCAGCACCGGCTGGGTGCGCCGCTCGCTGATGGCTGCGGGCTTCGTGATGCGCCGCGTGCCGGGTATCGGCAAGAAATGGGAAGTGATGGGTGGAGTGTTCCAGGGAGAGGCAAGCAGGCAGTCCGCGCCCTGGTATGCCCGGCCCTCTCTGCTGGAGGGGCCGCGCGAAGCGCTGGTGATCGGCGCGGGACTGGCCGGTTGCGCGACTGCTCAGAGCCTTGCCAGCCGGGGCTGGCATGTCAAGGTACTGGAACGCCGCGACGCCGCCGCCCAGGAAGCCTCGGGTAATCCGCAAGGCGTGCTGTACCTCAAGCTGTCGGCGCATGGCACGGCGCTGTCGCAGATGATTCTCGCCGGCTTCGGCTACACCCGCCGCTGGCTGGAACGGCTGCAGAGCGGGCTGGACTGGGACGCATGCGGGGTGCTGCAGCTGGCTTTCGATGACAAGGAGTCGGCGCGCCAGGCCAAGCTGGCCGCCGCGTTCGACAGCTCGCTCCTGCAAAACCTGGAGCGAGCCCAGGCCGAGGCGATTGCCGGTGTGCGTTTGCCCAGTGGCGGGCTGTTCTACCCTGAGGGCGGCTGGGTACACCCGCCCGCGCTGTGTCAGGCGCAGTTGCAGCATCCGGGTATCGAGTTGCTGACGCACCATGCGGTGATCAGCGTGCGCAAGGTTGAGGGTGGCTGGCAGGCCTGGGATGGCGAACGCCTGCTGGCCAGCGCACCGTTGGTGGTGCTGGCAGCCGCTGCCGAAATCCGCGCTTTCGAGCCCTGCGCCGCGTTGCCGCTCAAGCGTATTCGCGGGCAGATCACCCGCCTGCCCGCCACCGAGGCAAGCCGCGCGCTGGGCACGGTAGTGTGCGCAGATGGCTACGTGGCGCCGCCACGGCGGGATGAGCATACCTTGGGCGCCAGCTTCGATTTCCACAGCATGGACCTGACCCCTACTCCCGCCGAGCACCAGGGAAATCTTGGCCTGCTGCAGGATATTTCCAGCGATCTGGCCGAACGGCTGGGCGCACCTGAGCTTGATCCGGCCCTGCTCGAAGGGCGCGCTGCGTTCCGCTGCACCAGCCCGGATTATCTGCCGATAGTAGGCCCCGTCTCGGCCCCCGAGGCGTTCGCCGAAGCCTATGCCGTGCTGCGCAAGGACGCCCGCCAGGTGCCTGATATCGCCTGTCCCTGGCTCGACGGATTGTATGTCAACAGCGGTCATGGCTCACGCGGTCTGATCACCGCGCCCCTTAGCGGCGAGCTGATCGCGGCGTGGGTGACCGGCGAGCCGCTGCCCATACCGCGCCCAGTGGCCGAGGCCTGTCACCCCAACCGGTTCCAGCTGCGCGAACTGATCCGCGGCAAGCACTGACCCCTTGCCCGGCACGCCAGGTACAGCAGGATCGACTTGCGTACCCCTCGACATATAACTTTTTGTTCTAAAACTCCTGCAATCCTCACCGGTCACTTACTAACTGCCCCACCTTGGGGCGTTTTCCCCAACGGCAAAACCGGTAAGGACTTATGTGCGGATTAGCAGGAGAGTTACGCTTCACCCCGATCGACCAGGCACCACGCCCGGCGGACCTCGCCGCTGTCGAACGGATGACCCATCATCTCGCGCCCCGGGGCCCAGACGCCTGGGGCTTCCATAGCCAAGGGCCGATCGCCCTGGGCCACCGCCGCCTCAAGATCATGGACCTCTCGGATGGCTCTGCCCAACCGATGATCGACAACGCCCTGGGCTTGTCGATGGCGTTCAATGGCGCGGTCTACAACTTCCCAGAACTGCGCGCCGAACTCGAAGCGCTGGGCTATGCCTTCCTGTCCGATGGCGACACCGAGGTACTGCTCAAGGGCTTTCACGCCTGGGGCGAGGCGCTGCTGCCCAAGCTCAATGGCATGTTCGCGCTGGCCATCTGGGAGCGCGACAGCCAGCGGCTGTTCCTGGCCCGCGACCGTCTCGGCGTGAAACCGCTGTACCTGTCGCGCAATGGTGAACGCCTGCGCTTCGCCTCGACCTTGCCTGCCCTGTTGAAAGGCGGCGATATCGACCCGATGCTCGATCCGGTGGGCCTCAACCACTACCTGAACTTCCACGCCGTGGTACCGGCACCGCGCACTTTGCTGGCCAACGTGCAGAAGCTCGAACCGGGCACCTGGATGCGCGTTGACCGCCATGGCCAGGTCGAGCGCAAGACCTGGTGGCAGCTCGAGTACGGTCCACGTGCCGACGAGCAGAACCTGACGCTCGAAGACTGGACCACCCGCGTCCTGGACGCTACCCGCGAGGCCGTGGCGATTCGTCAGCGCGCCGCAGTGGACGTGGGCGTGCTGCTGTCGGGCGGTGTCGACTCGAGCATGCTGGTCGGCCTGCTGCGTGAAGTCGGCGTCGAAGACCTGTCGACCTTCTCGATCGGCTTCGAAGATGCTGGTGGCGAGCGCGGCGACGAGTTCCAGTACTCCGACCTGATTGCTCGCCACTACGGCACCCGGCACCACCAGTTGCGCATCGACGAACGCGAGATCATCGAGCAGTTGCCTGCGGCGTTTCGCGCCATGAGCGAGCCGATGGTCAGCCACGACTGCATCGCCTTCTACCTGCTCTCCCGCGAAGTGGCCAAGCACTGCAAGGTGGTGCAGAGCGGTCAGGGTGCGGACGAGCTGTTCGCCGGCTACCACTGGTACCCGCAGGTCGATGGCGCCAGCGACGCGTTCGCGGCCTATCGCGGTGCATTCTTCGACCGTGACCATGAAGAATACCGCGACACCGTCCAGGCGCCCTGGGTGCTGGACCATGACGCGGCGGGCGACTTCGTCCGCGAGCACTTTGCCCAGCCTGGCGCCTCGGCGGCCGTGGACAAGGCCCTGCGCCTGGACAGCACCGTGATGCTGGTCGACGACCCGGTCAAGCGGGTGGACAACATGACCATGGCCTGGGGCCTGGAAGCGCGCACGCCGTTTCTCGACTACCGCCTGGCCGAATTGTCGGCGCGTATTCCTGGCCGCTTCAAGCTGCCCGACGGCGGCAAGCAGGTGCTCAAGGAAGCCGCGCGCCGGGTCATCCCTCATGAGGTCATCGACCGCAAGAAGGGCTACTTCCCGGTACCCGGCCTCAAGCACCTCGAAGGCGCGACCCTTGGCTGGGTACGCGATCTGCTGACCGACCCAAGCCAGGACCGTGGGCTGTTCAACCCTGCCATGCTCGACCGCCTGCTGAGCAATCCGCATGGCCAGCTCACTCCCCTGCGCGGCTCCAAGCTGTGGCAACTGGCAGCACTCAACCTGTGGCTCAGCGAGCAAGGAATCTGATCGATGAAAGCCCATGCAACCGCCTACGAACAGCGCCTGCAGCGCGTGCAGACGCCGTCCTACGAGCGCCTGCAGGCTCGCCTGGCCGGTGACGGCAGCGAGCCGCACGACCAGCCGCGTGCCCTGCACTGCGGCTGGGGCCGGCTGTTGATCGGCCACACCTACCCGGACCCGGCTTGCCTGGCCCAGGCGTTGCTGGAAGAACAGCAAGGCGAGCGCGACATCGCGCTCTACGTGGCCGCTCCCCAGCAAGTGCTGGCCCAGGCGCCACAGCAGTTGTTTCTCGATCCCTCCGATACTTTGCGCCTGTGGTTCAGCGACTACCGCCAGTCGCAGCGGGTGTTTCGCGGGTTTCGGATTCGCCGGGCGCAGTCCGAGGCAGACTGGCATGCGATCAACCACCTGTACCAGGCGCGCGGCATGCTGCCGGTCAATCCCAAGTTGCTGACTCCGCGCCACCAGGGCGGGCCGGTGTACTGGCTGGCCGAGGACGAAGATACCCATGCGGTGATCGGCAGCGTCATGGGCCTGAACCACAGCAAGGCCTTCGATGATCCCGAGCACGGTTGCAGTCTGTGGTGCCTGGCGGTCGATCCACAGTGCAGCCGCCCAGGCGTTGGCGAGGTGCTGGTGCGTCATCTGGTCGAGCACTTCATGAGCCGCGGCCTGGCATACCTTGACCTGTCGGTGCTGCATGACAATCGCCAGGCCAAGCGCCTGTACACCAAGCTGGGGTTCCGCAACCTGCCGACCTTCGCGGTCAAGCGCAAGAACGGCATCAACCAGCCGCTGTTCCTGGGCCCTGGGCCTGAGGCAGGGCTCAACCCCTATGCACGGATCATTGTCGAGGAGGCCTACAAGCGCGGTATCGACGTGCATGTCGACGACGCCTCGGCGGGGCTGTTCACCCTGTGCATGGGTGGCCGGCGCATTCGGTGCCGCGAGTCGCTCAGCGACCTGACCAGCGCGGTCAGCATGACGCTCTGCCAGGACAAGAGCCTGACCCAGAAAACCCTGAACGCCGCCGACCTGCACGTACCAGCGCAGCAACTGGCCGGTAATGCCGATGACAACCTGGCTTTTCTGGATGAACACGGCGCCGTGGTGGTCAAGCCGCTGGACGGCGAGCAAGGCCATGGCGTGGCGGTCAACCTGACCAGCCTGGACGAGATCAATGCGGCCATCGAGCAGGCCAAGCGCTTTGACAGCCGCGTGCTGCTGGAAAGCTTTCACGAAGGCCTGGACCTGCGCATCGTGGTCATCGGCTACGACGTGGTGGCCGCGGCCATTCGCCATCCGGCCGAAGTGATTGGTGATGGCGTGCACGATATCAAGACCCTGATCGAAGCCCAGAGCCGCCGCCGTCAGTCCGCGACGGGTGGCGAAAGCCGCATCCCGATGGACGATGAAACCCAGCGCACCTTGCGCGGCGCGGGCCTGGACTACGACAGCATCCTGCCGTCCGGCCAGCGCCTGGCTGTGCGCCGCACCGCCAACCTGCACACCGGCGGCACGCTGGAAGACGTCACCGACCGCCTGCACCCCGTGCTTGCCGATGCCGCCGTGCGCGCTGCCCGCGCGCTGGATATACCGGTAGTGGGCCTGGACCTCATGGTCCGCGCTGCCGATCAGCCCGACTACGTGTTCATAGAAGCGAACGAACGTGTCGGACTGGCCAACCATGAACCGCAACCCACCGCTGAACGCTTCGTCGACCTGCTGTTTCCGCACAGCCGTCCGAACGTTTGACCCCAGGAGTGCGCATGCCTGAACAACCGCTTGAACCCGATCTCGAGTACCTGCAGAAAGTCTTGCTGGAGATGCTTGCCATCCCCAGCCCCACTGGTTTCACCGACACCATCGTACGGTACGTGGCCGAGCGCCTCGAGGAGCTCGGCATCCCCTTCGAGCTGACCCGCCGTGGCACCATCCGCGCCACCCTCAAGGGCCGGCAGAACTCACCCGACCGCGCGGTTTCAGCGCACCTGGACACCATCGGTGCCAGCGTGCGTTCGTTGCAGGACAATGGCCGGCTGTCCCTGGCGCCGGTGGGCTGCTGGTCCAGCCGCTTTGCCGAAGGCAGCCGTGTCAGCGTGTTCACCGATACCGGTGTGTACCGCGGCAGCGTGCTGCCGCTGATGGCCAGCGGGCACGCCTTCAACACTGCAATCGACCAGATGCCGATCAGCTGGGACCACGTCGAAGTGCGCCTGGACGCCTACTGCGCCACGCGGGCCGACTGCGAGACGCTGGGGATCAGCATTGGTGATTTCGTGGCCTTCGACCCCCTTCCCGAATTCACCGAAAGCGGGCACATCAGTGCACGCCATCTGGATGACAAGGCCGGTGTCGCGGCGCTGTTGGCATCGCTCAAAGCCGTGGTGGAAAGCGGTCGGCAGCCGCTGATCGACTGCCACCCGCTGTTTACCATCACCGAGGAGACCGGCTCGGGAGCCGCCGGGGCGTTGCCCTGGGATGTGAGCGAGTTCGTTGGTATCGACATCGCCCCCGTAGCGCCCGGCCAAGCGTCCAGCGAGCATGCGGTGAGCGTGGCGATGCAGGACTCTTCCGGCCCGTACGACTATCACCTGTCGCGGCACCTGCTCAAGCTCGCCGGCGAGCATGAGCTGCCGGTACGACGGGATCTGTTCCGCTATTACTTCAGCGACGCGCATTCGGCGGTGACGGCGGGGCATGATATCCGCACGGCACTGGTGGCGTTCGGGTGTGACGCGACGCATGGCTACGAGCGCACCCATATCGACAGCCTGGCGGCACTGAGCCGCTTGCTGACGGCTTATCTGCTGAGCCCGCCGGTGTTTGCCAGTGATTCGCACCCGGCCAATGGGTCATTGGAGCGATTCAGCCATCAGCTGGAGCATGATGCGCAGATGGAGAGTGATACGCGGGTACCGCCGGTAGACACTCTTGTGGGGCACAAGGCCTGAGTCTTGCCTTTACCGAGGATTCAGGGGACGCAAAGCGGCCCCTGAATCCCACTAATGGCGTAGCATTCACAGATATCCCACCGACTATCGAAAACCATGCTAATCCCCTACGACCAGCTCGAAGCCGAAACCCTCACCCGTCTGATCGAAGACTTCGTCACTCGCGACGGCACCGACAACGGCGACGACACGCCGCTGGAAACCCGGGTATTGCGCGTGCGCCAGGCCTTGGCCAAGGGCGAGGCATTCATCCTCTTCGACCTGGAGAGCCAGCAGTGCCAACTGCTCGCTCGTCACGACGTGCCGCGCGAGCTGCTCGGCTGACCCAGGCTCAGCCGTTATCCTCCTGCTTGGCCGCCTTGGCAAGAATGCGCCGGTAGACTTCGGTCCGATGCACCTCCACCTCGCGCGGGGCGCAGATGCCGAAGCGCACCTGTCCGCCTTCGATCGCTATCACCTTGATCTTGATGTTGTCATTGATGGTGATCACTTCACCGACTTCGCGTCCAATCACCAGCATGCGCCGATCCTCTAGCCTCAGGGAAAGCCGAAGCCTGCATCGGTCACTGCGGCCTATACAATGATCCAGGGGCGAATTAGACGGATCCTACAGCGAAAGGTAATTTCTCCTACAGACGCTTCCTACATTCAGCCTTGTTGGAGGCGCGGACCCAGCACGATGATGCCCGCGCCTACCACACAGAACAGCGCGCCCAGCCAGTCACTGCCCAACGGCCGGGCTTTTTCCACCAGCGCCAGCCAGAGCAGCGACGAGACGATATAGATGCCACCGTAGGCGGCATACGCGCGCCCGGCGTAGGCGGCTTCGACGCGGGTCAGGATCAAGGCGAACAGGGTCAGGCTGAGCAGCGCCGGGACGACCCACCAGCCACTTTTGCCCAGGCGTAGCCAGAGGTAGAAGGCATAGCAACCGGCGATCTCGAACAGCGCCGCCAGAAAAAACCACAGGTAATTGATCACGCCAGGCACCCGAGCGGTTGAAAAAGGCGCCCAGCATAGCTGATCAGTCGTGTCAGGGTTGCCCAGGACCCGCCTTGGCGCGCATCTTCCCGGCCATGTCGGCCATCTCGTCATACAGCCGCTGCGGCGCCTGCTGCTTGAGCTGCCAGGCCAGGCGGCCGGCCTCGTGGGGAAGGATCAGAAACTCGCCAGCCGCCACTCGCTGGTGAATGTACTCGGCGATCTCGGTGGCGCTGATCGGCGAGCTTTCGAGCAGCTTGCCGACTTGGGCCTTCATCGCGGGCGTCGGGCCGCGGAAGGAGTCGAGCAGGTTGGTCTGGAAGAACGACGGGCAGACCACGTGTACCGCGACGTCGAGGCCGCGCAACTCGACCAGCAGGCTTTCCGACAGCGCCAGCACGCCTGCCTTGGCGACGTTGTAGTTGCTCATGCCCGGCCCTTGCATCAGGGCAGCCATCGAGGCGATGTTGATGATGCGGCCCTTGCTGCGTTCGAGCAGCCCCAGAAAGGCCTTGCAACCCTTGACCACGCCCATCAGGTTGATCGCGATCTGCCAGTCCCAGTCTTCAAGCGACAGCTCGCCGAAAAAGCCACCCGAGGCGACGCCTGCATTGTTGACGATCACATCGATGCCGCCGAACGTCGCCTCGCAGGCCTGGGCGAGCGCGGTCAGCTGGCTGTAGTCGCGCACGTCGCAGCGCTGCACGAAGCCATCGCCGCCGGCCTCGCGCACCAGGGCCAGGGTCTGACGCAGGCCGGGCTCGTTGATATCGGCCAGCGCCAGGCGCCAGCCCTCGCGGGCCCAGCGCAGGGCGATCTCGCGCCCGAGCCCTGAGCCTGCGCCGGTAATCATCATGCGGTCGTGCATAGCGGCCTGCCTTGCTGAAAGAGGGAAAGTGCCTGGCAGTTTAGCCAGGCATGCCCTCGCGGCGGCGTGCTATCAGGCCGGTGAATGGTCAACGCAAAGGGATTTAAACTTTTGCGCGCTTGCATGAGTCCGATTTCATGAGTGGCCGAGTTGACGACGGCCGCATGGAAGGCACTGAACGACACCCCCTTTACCACGCAAGGACAACGACATGACCACGATCCTCATCATCATCCTGATCCTGCTGTTGATTGGTGGCTTACCCGTGTTCCCCCACTCGCGCTCCTGGGGTTATGGCCCGTCTGGCATCATCGGCGTCGTGCTGGTCGTGTTGCTGGTGTTGCTGCTGCTTGGGCGGATATAACATCCTGCCCGCGTTGCGACAGGGAGCGGCGCCGCCGCTCCTGTCTTGATACACAAGCCAAGCCCTCGCGGTACCCTGAAATCATCGCGTTGCAAGACCGATTCACCCGGGCAGCCCGCCGGCGGTCAGACGACTCCTGGCGCGCCTCAGGGCTCTGGCGCGCGCCCCGGCATCGACACCCCCGTGCTCCGCCGTCCCAGGCGGCGCCCGGCTCCCCTTGATGTCATCGCACACCTTGGCCAAGGCTTCATCAAGCTGTTTTACCGCCAACTGCAAAGCCTCGACCCGCATCCTCAGTTTTCCCGACAGCTTCGCGCTCACATTGCAACTGCTCTCCACCAGCTCGCACGCGCTCATCACCCGCTGCGCCCGGATAATCCGCGCCCCGCCCTTGAGCCGGTGCGCCAGCGCGGCCAGCGCCCCCAGGTCCTCGCCATCGGCCAGCGCCCCGAGCCGGCGCAGGTCGCGCTGGTTGGTCCTGCGCAGTTCAGTGAGCAAATCCCTCAGTGCGGCAGGGTCGCACACGGTCATGCGTTGCAGGTTGCTGATATCCAGCCCGCTGAACTTCGCCCGCCCGGCCTGCAAGGCCTGCCCCAGCCCGCGGATACCCAGCGGCTTGAACAGGCAGTCGTCCATTCCTGCGGCGCGGCAACGCTGGCGCTCGTCGGGTAGCGCATTGGCGGTGAAGCCCAGGATCCGGCAGGCGGGCTGGCCGCTGCGGCGCTCGTGCTCGCGCATGGCGCGGGCCACGGCATAGCCGTCGAGGGTGGGCATGTTGCAGTCACAGATGACCACGTCGAACGGCGTGCCCAGCCAGCGGCGCAGGCCCGAGGCGCCCTCCTCGGCCTCGAACGGTTCATAGCCGAGCTGGGTGAGCTGCTGGCGCAGCAACATGCGATTGACCGGGCAGTCATCGATCACCAGCACACGCTGCCCCGCCGCGCGGCCTTGCGACGTCATGGGCTGCGCCTGCGACGGGACGCTGGCCAGGGGCAGCCCGAGCTGGATCTCGATGCGCGTGCCCTGGCCGACGCGGCTGTACACCTGCATGCGCCCACCCATGGCTTCGCACAGCGTGCGGCTGATACCCAAGCCCAGGCCGGCGCCAGTGCGCGCCGTGCAGCCTTGCCCGCTGGCGCGCCAGAACGGCTCGCCGAGGCGCGCCAGGTCGGCCTCGGCGATGCCGATGCCAGTGTCTTCGACCGTCAGGCTCACGGCAACGCCGCCGCCCTTGGCGCGTGCGGTCAGGTACACGCGCACCTCTCCTTCCTGGGTGAACTTGATGCTGTTGCTGATCAGGTTGCTCAACACCTGCTTGAAACGCAGCGGGTCGAGCATGACTTGGGCATCGACCTCGCCCTGCAGTTGCAGCACCACTTGCAGGCCTTTGCTGTCCGCCTGCTGCTCCCACAGCTGGACGACCCGGCCGACCTGCTCGCGCAGCTGCACCGGCTGCGGCACCAGCTCCAACCGGCCGGATTCGATGCGCGAGATATCCAGCACATCGCCGATCAGCTCCAGCAAGCTGCGCGAGGCATCGGCGGCCACGTCGATGGACAGGCGGTCGAGCACCCCTTGGGCGGCCTTGTGCGAGGCCAGTTCGAGCATGCCCAGCACGGCGTTCATGGGCGTGCGGATTTCGTGGCTCATGGTGGCCAGGAAGCGCGACTTGGCGTGGTTGGCCCGTTCGGCCTCCTTTTTTGCCCGGCGCAGCGTGTGGATCTCGCGGCGCAGCGAGCGTTGCAGCCGGCCCAGGCGCCAGCACCAGGCAAGGGCGACAACCAGCAGGCCCGTCAATAGAATGAGCAACAGCGTGTGCAGGGGCACCGGCGGCGCCCCTAGATCAGCTGGTGTCGCCTGGCGAGGTCCGCCAGGTCGATCAGTGAACGCACGCGCAGCTTGTCGATCAGGCGCCCCTTGTAGGTGCTGACCGTCTTGTTGCTCAGCAGCATCAATTCGGCGATCTCCTTGTTGCTCATGCCGCGTGCCAGCTGCTGCAGGATCAACACCTCACGGTCGCTCAGGCCCGCCAGGCACTCGGCCTCGGTGGCGCGCAGGTCGCACCGGTTGACCGAGCTGAGCGCCACTTCCGGAAAGTAGGTGTATCCCGACATCACGGCGCGTACCGCCTTGGCCAGCTCGCCGAGGTTATCGGACTTGGAGACGAACCCGGCCGCGCCGGCCTTCATGCAGCGCAGCGAGAACGAGTCGGGCATGTGCGAGCTCAGCACCAGCACCTTGGCCGGATGCTCCATGGCCCTGACCCGGCTGGTGACTTCAAAGCCATCGAGCCCGGGCATGGTGATGTCGAGTATCACCAGGTCAGGCGCTTTCTCGCGTGCCAGGCGCAGGGCATCGACACCATTGTCGGCCTCGCCGACGACCTTGATGCGGTCCTGGCGCAGCATCATGCAGACGCTGGCGCGGATGAACGGGTGGTCGTCGACCACTAATGCCTTGTACATGATCCATCCTTACTGGAAAGTGCATCCTAGATTTCGGCGTCGAACACGACGGTGACCTTGCCGTTGTAGGTTTTGCCGGCGCGGTCGAGCATGGGCCGCACGTCCTCGCGCGCCACCTCGAAATGCAGCTCGCCGGGCCGGTTGATGGTGGGGATCACCGATTCGAACTGCAGCGCCGCCGCCCTGCCGCTGGGCAGGGCCAGGCGATCCACGCGCCCGCCGCGGTAACGGATCCCTTCGGGAAGGCTCAGGGATACCTGCACCGGCACGTTTTCGCCCAGGTCGTTGCGGATCGCGCAGTGGCTACCGGCATCGTGCTCGCAGAGCTTGTAGACCTTTATTGGGCCGGTGGACCACACGCGCATCGGCAGGTCGCGGTACAACCGCCCAGGCACCCGGCCACCGTTGAGCCAGGCGACCCAGCCGCCTGCAGGCTCGAGCACGGCACGGTCCGAGCCTGGCGGAAAGTCGAAGATGAAGGCGTGCTCGACGTCGAGCACGAAACTCAGGGTCAGGGTATTGGTGTTGAGGTCGCTGACCTGATTACCAAAGTCGAAGTCGCCGTTGGCCCCCACCGAGTAGGTGACACTGCCGCGGTAGATGCCCGGTTTAAGGCGATAGCTTGGCGGCATCTGCAGGGTGTAGGCGATGGCCAGCTGCGAGATGCTGACCGGTTCGACATGCTCGGTGGGGGCCGAGGGGCTTACCTGCCAGCACGGTGAGGGCGAGGCAGGCTCACTGATGCGAAGCCCGCGTGTGTACGAGCGCTCGCCTTCAAGTCCAAGGCCGCCCATTCTGGAACAGCCGCCAACAGCGCTGCCATTGGACAGCGGATTGTACCAGTAGTAACCCGATACTGCCTTCAGGCTTAGCCCGACCACCTCGAAAGCCAGCCGGTGGGGCTCGCCCGTCTGGTCATGGTAGACGTCTATCTCCCGGCGCCCCGGGGTCTTCAGGTAGAGCAGGTCGCGTACATCGCCCGTGCGCTTGGTAACCGGTTTGCTGTAGGTTATCGGGATATCGACTGTCTTGCCTTTGATGCACAACGCTTGGAAAAGCCTGCAGTTGTGGGCCGGGGGAGTTGTGTTCTCGAACTGTCCTGATCCTCCCCCTCGATATTCTGCGGTCAAGGTGACTTCAAGCGCGTGCGTGACGGGTGCCGCAAGCGCCAGGGCCAGCACCAGGCCGTAGCGGCGCAACCGTTTTGTGCGATGTACCGGGGCGATGGCGCTCATGCTCCGATGACCTTGTGCTCGCGCTGCCCGCCTTGCTGCAGCTCGAACTGGAAGACATGCCCCGCCTGACCCTCGAACTGCCGTGTACGGCCCGGTAGCAGGTGGTGCTTGGTGGCTGGCCCGCACGCCTCGCCTGCGGCCTGGCACTGGCGAAAATGATCCAGCGCCACGGTACTGTTGCCCTCGTTCACCACTGTCAGCGTGCCCTTCTGGGCCTCGATGCGGGTCTGGTAATGGGTGTCGGCGGGCCGCACGAACAATAACGAGCCGTAACCTGCCAGCAGGTTGACCCCCGCCTTGAGGCTGTCACGGTACGCTTGGGCCTCTGCCTCGTCGACAGCGAAGCCGTCGTTGACCTCGGGCAGCACCGGGATGAAACGTACCCGGAAATACCGCTCGCGTTCGCGCTGGCCGCGGTACAGCAGGCGCACCGACTGCAGGCCGCGCGCCGGCACGATCAGCCGCGCCGGGCTGACCACCAGGCCGCGCTCCTGCATCGCCACGCCTTCCAGGCTGACCTCGCTGGCCACGCCCTGGGTGTCGTACACCAGCTCCGCCACGCTGACCTTGACGAAGGCGGTGGTATCGCCGCCGTTGCGCACGCGCTTGAGCAGCGTGCTCCTGCCGCCCTCGATGTAGTCGTACAAACCGCCGATATTGAGCTCCGGCGCCGCCTGCAGCGACAAGGGCAGCGCCAGCAGCGCCAGCAGCGTGCAGTACACACTTCTATTCATCCTGAACTCCGCATTCATCGGTAATGGCCAATCAATATTAATGCTTGAAAATCCGCCAGGTCGCCGCCTTGCCAGTAAGAGACACGCCCTACAGCAGTTAGGGAAATTTCCTACGGCGAGAGCCTGAACACCGTCTACAAACAGCGCCTACGAACCCCTGATGTTTCTTGATGTGTCAGCATCGGCCAGGCTCTCGGGCCTGCACTGCTGGTCGCCTGCCATCAGCACATCGTTCTCGCGCACCATCTGGCCCGGATCAAGGCTCAGCAGGCAGGCAGCCTGACCGGCGATGCGCACTTCGAGCACGGGTGCCGACTCGCTCATCTCAACGGCAAAGTAGCCGTCGGCCTCGGTGACGCTGCGGCTGGCGTGATTGATCACCTGCGCGCCACTCATGCCCTTGCCGTGCGAGTCCAGCAGCCGTCCCAGCACCGTCACCGTGCGCATCACCCGCAGCTGGCGGTATTCGACGCCGCCCCGGTTGAGGTGGTAGTCGAAGCTGTTGGGCTGGATGACGGCGGCAGGCGCGTGGCTGTCCTGAAAGTCGACCTGCACCTGGCCGGGTTTATAGGCCGCCACGGGCAGTACATTGCGCCCGGGGTGCAAGGTGGCGCTCAGGCCCTGGAAGTCATCGGCGCGCAGTTCCAGCCCCTCGACGTCCGACTCCACGTCGACGATCAGCCCGGCGTCGTGGGCCATGAACTGGCCGCTGGCGGCAAGCTTGCCCGCGCCCAGGGCAACCACGCTCTGCAGGTTCAGGCCGGCGCTGATCTTGCCGTTGTAGGACGAACTCTGCGCGTAGGCATCGCCATTGAGCTGGCTGCTCTCGAACTGCGCGTTGGCGCCGATGCCAGCGCCGTAGCGGTCCAGCGAGGCGGTGGTACCCAGGGTGCGCAACGCGCCGTAGTCGACGTCATGCTGGTAGGTCAGCGAGGCGTTCTGGTCACGCCCGCCGTCGCGCGAGGTACGGCTGCCCAAGGTGGCGGCGACGCGCCGGCCGGGGCTGCCCAGGCTCATGCTCAGGCTCAGGTTGACACCGCGGTTGCGCGCCTCGCCGGTGCTGGCGCTGCCGGGGCGGTCGAATACCGAGAAGCGCCAGCTGGCGTCCGAACCGGCCAGCTTGCCGAACTGCGTCCAGCCAAGGTCGACGCCCAGGCCGTTGGCCGCACCCGTGCTATGGGCCACGCGTACCGTAGCGGTACTGCGAGGGGTCAGACGGTGGCTCAGCGACAGCGAGGTCTGGCTCAGTTCCTGCTGGCGCTGCAACGGCCCGCGCAGCGTGCGGCCCGGCTGGGTCCAGGCGCGGCTGTGGCTGAACACCATCGAGCCTGAATCGTGGTTGTAGATGGCCTGCAGGTCGTAGCCGTTGCCCAGGTCCTGGGTCTGGTTGAGGTTGCCGTAGATTTTCAGGCGGTCCTGCACGTCCCAGTCCAGGGAGGTGGCGTACTGCATGGCGTCATCGACATGCTGGGCCGACAGGCCGACCACGGCGCGCGGGTGCAGCAGGTAGTTGACCATGGCACCGCTGCTCAGGCTGTCGTCATGGTCGTCATCCCAGTTGCTCAGGGCGCTGGTCTGCTGGCCAACGAACAGGTTGTAACGCCAGCGGCTATCGCTGTTGCTCCAGTTCGAGGGCTTATAGATGAACGCTTCGCTGCGCGAGGTCTCCTGGCCATCTTCCATCAGACGCACTTCGATCTGGTAGATGCCGCCCGGCAGCACGCGGGTGTCCAGGGTCTGCAAGCCTGGCTGCACCGGCTGGCTGTTGATCAGCACGCCGTTGCGGTAGATCTCGGCGATGCCTTGGCGGTTGGGCGTGACGTAGACCGGCGTGGTGCTGGGCTGGCCGCTGTCGATCAACAGGCTGTCGCTGCTGCCAAGCATCAGGCCCAGGGTGGTGTCGGGACTGTTGCCGAGCAGACGCGGCTGGCGGGTAAGCCCCTGGGCGCTGGGGGTGAAATAGCCCAGGCGGTAGAAATGCTGGTTGACCAGGCGCTCGGCATAAAGCTGGTCGAGGCGATAGCGGGTGCCTTCGCGCAGGTCGCTGCCACGGTCGAACTGCGCGTCGGTCATGGTCGTCCAGCTGCCCAGGCTGCCTTGGCCTTGCACGGCGTAGCGCCCGCTGGTCTGCCCGCCATCGCCGACCAGGTTGAGCTGGTTGCGCACCAGCAGGCCGTAGCTGCCCTGCTCGGGAAGGCTGTGGTAGATCGCCGCCGGGCCGTTTCTCTCGGCATCGGAGGTCAACAGCGAGAGTTGCGAATTGACCAGGCTGTAGTGGATCGCCCGCAAGCCGTCCGGGCAGTCGGCCTGGCAGTCGCCCAACGGACGGCCGTCGGCCAGCCGGGCTTGCCAGCGCCGGCGCACGGAGGCCGGTTCGCGGCTTTCCTGGGTTTCGGTGAAGTCCAGCAGCTGCACGCGTTCGTCGCGGCTGAGCACGACCATGGCATCGCCCAGGTAGCGGCCATCGAGCTCGACGCGCACGGCCAGGGGCACATCGAAGAAATGCGCTTCGAACTCACGCGGCAAACCCTGCGCCTGGGCGACCGCCGCCATCGGCGTCGCTGGCATGTCGGCCAGCGCTGGCGCGGCGCACAGGCCGGCAGCGGCGCCCAGCCAGGCGCAGGTTGTTGTTACAAGGTGGAATCTGCTCATGGCCCTGCCTGCAAGCAATGCCCTTCCCTACCCGATGAGCAAGGTCATGGGCAGGGTCGGACATATAAGGATGAAGGGGCTTGGTGCGAGGGGCAGATCAGGGCGCGGCGGTTTCGAACATCATGTTGACCAGGCCCTGGTAGTTACCCGGGATGAACGCGCCGCCAGCAGGCGTCTTGGCGGTGACGACGAAGTCCATGACCGCGCCCGGAGTCGCCTGCGCTGCATTGAGGATTTCGGTAGAGGTGGTGCTCAGGTCGGTGTCGCCCACCTTGACGTTGAGGTCGATGGCGTCCAGGCCGCTGGTGATCACCGGCGAGGTCAGCAAGTAGCCGGTGATCGGGCCGATGGTGCTCTTGGCCTGCAACTGGTGACGGATTTCGCCGAACGTCGACTGCACGGGATTCCAAGGCAGCTCCTGCGGATCATTCATCCAGTCGCTGCCCACGGGCTCGACGTAGAACGCGGCAGTGGGAACCACGGCGGTCACCAGCACCTGCTTCTCGATCGGGTCGGCTGCCTGTACAGCGCCAGCAGCCAGCAAAACCAAGGGAAGGGCCTTGAAGAGGGATTTCACGAGTCGTTCTCCTTGAACACCTGCGGATACGCCGCAGTAACGTGTCATGTCAGCCGAATGCCGACAGCGAGGAGGATTATTCGCCGGTGTGTAGGGCAACAGAGCAGGACCGATCTGACGGAGCCTCGGAAATTTCCCAAGCAACGGTTTGCCGGGTTGACCAAGCAAAAAGCCGCCCGAAGGCGGCTTGTCGTGCAGCTACAGTGTGCCGGTCAGTGGGACACGGCGCCTGACGCTCCCAGCCCCGTCTGCGAACGGACGAACTGCGGGTAGAACAGCGCGCGTTCTTCGTCAGCTGCCTTGGATTTGTCGGTGATAGAGAAGAACCAGATCCCGACGAAGGCAATCAGCATCGAGAACAGTGCCGGGTACTCGTACGGGTAGATCGCTTTCTCGTGACCCAGGATCTGCACCCAGATGGTCGGGCCCAGCACCATCAGGCCAACGGCGCTGATCAGGCCCAGCCAGCCGCCGATCATGGCGCCGCGGGTAGTCAGCTTCTTCCAGTACATCGAGAGCAGCAGCACCGGGAAGTTGCAGCTGGCGGCAATCGAGAACGCCAGGCCCACCATGAAGGCGATGTTCTGGCTCTCGAACATGATCCCCAGGCCGATCGCCAGCACCGCCAGGGCGATGGTGGTGATTTTCGAGACGCGGATTTCATCCTTGTCATTGGCCTTGCCTTTGCGCCAGACGCTGGCGTACAGGTCGTGGGAAACCGCCGAGGCACCGGCCAGCGTCAGCCCTGCGACCACCGCGAGGATGGTGGCGAAGGCCACGGCCGAGATGAAGCCCAGGAAGATACTGCCGCCCACGGCATCGGCCAGGTGCACCGCCGCCATGTTGTTGCCGCCGATCAGGGCGCCCGCGGCGTCCTTGAAGGCCGGATTGGTGCTCACCAGCAGGATCGCGCCAAAGCCGATGATAAAGGTGAGGATATAGAAGTAGCCGATGAAGCCGGTGGCGTAGAGCACGCTCTTGCGCGCTTCCTTGGCATCGCTGACAGTGAAGAAGCGCATCAGGATGTGGGGCAGGCCAGCAGTACCGAACATCAGCGCAAGGCCCAGGGAGAACGCCGAGATCGGGTCCTTGACCAGGCCGCCAGGGCTCATGATCGCTTCACCCTTGGGGTGCACGTCGATGGCTTGGGAGAACAGCGCGTTGAAGTCGAAGTTGACATGCTTCATCACCATCAGCGCCATGAAGCTGGCACCGGACAGCAGCAGCACCGCCTTGATGATCTGCACCCAGGTGGTGGCCAGCATGCCACCGAACAGCACGTACAGGCACATCAGGATGCCGACCAGGATGACCGCGATGTGGTAGTCGAGCCCGAACAGCAGCTGGATCAGCTTGCCGGCGCCGACCATCTGCGCGATCAGGTAGAAGGCGACCACCACCAGCGATCCAGAGGCCGACAGGGTGCGGATTTCCTTCTGCTTGAGGCGGTAGGAGGCGACGTCGGCAAAGGTGTATTTGCCCAGGTTGCGCAGGCGCTCGGCGATCAGGAACAGGATGATCGGCCAGCCGACGAGAAAGCCGATCGAGTAGATCAGGCCGTCGTAGCCGGAGGTGAACACCAGGGCGGAAATACCCAGAAAGGATGCAGCCGACATGTAATCGCCGGCAATCGCCAGGCCATTCTGAAAGCCGGTGATGCGACCGCCCGCGGCGTAGTAGTCGGAGGCGGACTTGTTGCGCTTGGACGCCCAGTAGGTGATGCACAGGGTTGCGCCGACGAAGGCCACGAACATCAGGATCGCGGCGACGTTGAGCGGTTGTTTCTGCACCTCGCCGGTCAAGGCATCAGCGGCCCACACGGCAGGTGCGAAGGCCCCGATGGCCAAGGTTGTCAGTACACGCGGGATCATTGCTGAGCCTCCTTGAGAATGGCCTTGTTCAGCTCATCGAACTCACCGTTGGCGCGACGCACGTAGATGGCGGTGAGGATGAATGCCGAGACGATCAGGCCGACGCCTATGGGAATTCCCCAGGTGATCGACGAATCGGCGCTGATGCGCGCGCCGAGCACTTGCGGGCCATAGGCGATAAGGAGGATGAAAGCGCAGTAGAGGCCGAGCATGATCGCCGAGAGAATCCAGGCGAAGCGTTCGCGTTTGCTGACCAGTTCCTTGAAGCGCGGACTGTTTTGTATCGAGAGGTAGATGCTGTCGTTCATTGTTTTTGTCCTAGCAGCACAGAGTAGGTAAAACCCGTCCCTACTTTATGCTGCCGTTGGACGCCAGCCAGACGACCTTAGTCTTAGATGCAAGGGTGTGTTGCAGGATCGGTAACAACCATCATGAATATGCAGCGTCTGACCCATTCGCTGGCAAGCCAGCGAATGGGTCAGACGCTGCCGCTATTATTTCCCGGTCCACTCCTTGACGCGGTCCGGATGCTTGGCCACCCAGTCCTTGGCCGCGGCTTCAGGCTTGGCACCTTCCTGGATGGCCAGCATCACTTCGCCGATCTCATCCTTGGATTGCCAGGAGAATTTCTTCAGGAACTCGGCCACCTCGGGTGCCTTGGTCGCCAACTGCTTGCTGCCGATGCTGTTGACGGTTTCGGCTGCGCCATACACGCCTTTTGGATCATCGAGGAACTTGAGCTTCCACTTGGCGAACATCCAGTGCGGGACCCAGCCCGTCACGGCGATGGATTGCTGCTTGGCATACGAGCGCCCGAGTTCGGACGTCATCGCCGCGCCTGAGCTTGCCTGCAATTTGTAACCGGTCAGGTCGTAGTCCTTGATCGCCTGGTCGGTCTTGAGCATCACGCCCGAGCCTGCGTCGATACCGACGATCTTGTTCTTGAAACTGGTATCGGTCTTGAGGTCGGCGATGCTGGTGGCCTTGACGTACTCGGGGACGATCAGGCCGATGCGCGCATCCTTGAAGTTGGGACCATAATCGACCACTGCGTCCTTGTTCTTGGTCCAGTAGTCGCCATGGGTAACCGGCAGCCAGGCCGAAAGCATCGCATCGAGCTTGCCGGTGGCGACCCCCTGCCACATGATCCCGGTGGCCACGGCTTGCAGCTTGACGTCGTAGCCGAGCTTCTGCTTGATCACTTCGGCGGCAACGTTGGTGGTCGCCACACTGTCGGCCCAGCCGTCCACGTAACCGATGCTCACTTCCTTGGCCATCGCCTGCGCGGCGCTCATGGCCATCACCAGGGCGGTGCCCACCCCCAGGATTCTTCGCATTTTCATCAAGGCATCCCCTCGTCAGGTCTCGGAAGTTGCATCATCGACCTGCGGGAGTGGACAACCTGCTCTGCCAGCGACCTCCATCCAGCGATCAACGACATCACATAGCCATTAACGCCATCCCCTCGCCCAGGCCTGCGCGATCTTTGCATGCCCAAGCGTTGACGCCGGGCGTTTGCGGTTACTATCGCTGTTTTTCCTCGCCGATGGACCGCCCATGACCAGCACTGCCCGCTTATTGCTGCCCACTTACCTGTCCGCCTGCCTGCTGGCCTTGCTGGCGCTGGCAGCACTCTGGTACGGGCTGGGCAAGCCGGTGCAGCTTCCGGATGCGGCCAGCGCCACGCACAAGTTGCAGTGCGCATCGTATACGCCGTTCGACAAGGACCAGTCGCCGTTCGACCAGCCGTTCAAGCTGCGCCCGGCGCGCATGGATGCCGACCTTGCCCTGCTCGCCGAGCGATTCGAGTGCATCCGCACCTATTCCATGACCGGTCTTGAGGCAATCCCGGCGCTGGCGCGCAAGCATGGGCTCAAGCTGATGCTGGGAGCCTGGGTGAACGCCAACCCGGCGGACACCGAAAAGGAAGTCGCCGCACTGATTGCATCGGCCAACGCCAACCCCGACGTGGTGAGCGCGGTCATCGTCGGCAACGAGACCCTGTTGCGCAAGGAAGTGACCGGCGAACGCCTGGCCAGCCTGATCCAGCGGGTGAAGAGCCAGGTGCAGGTGCCGGTCACCTATGCCGATGTATGGGAGTTCTGGTTGCAGCATCCGCAGATCGCCCCGGCGGTGGACTTTCTCACCATCCACCTGCTGCCTTACTGGGAGGATGACCCGCGCGGCATCGACGACGCCTTGGCGCATGTCGGCGAGGTGCGCAAGGCATTCGGCACGCGCTTTGCGCCGAAGGACATCGTGATTGGCGAGACTGGCTGGCCAAGTGAAGGCCGCCAGCGCGAGACCGCCCTGCCCAGCCGCGTCAACGAAGCAAAGTTCATCCGGGGCTTCGTGGCCATGGCCGAACGCAGCGGCTGGCACTACAACCTGATCGAGGCGTTCGACCAGCCATGGAAGCGTGCCAGCGAGGGCGCGGTGGGCGGTTACTGGGGACTCTACGACGCAGATCGCCAGGACAAGGGGATTCTCGAAGGCCCGGTGAGCAATCTGCCGCTCTGGCCTCAGTGGTTGCTGGCCGGCGTGTTGCTGTTCGGCGTCACGCTGCTGCTGGCTGGCCCCGCGCGCGACCGGCGCGGGGCCCTGCTGCTGCCGTTGCTGGCGGCGCTTGGCGCGGCTTGCCTGGGCCTGTGGGGCGAGCTGATGCGCACCAACGCACGGTTTGCCGAAGAGTGGATCTGGGCACTGCTGCTGGCCGGGTTGAATCTGTTGGTGCTGGCACATGGGGCGCTGGGCCTGGTCCGGTGCGCGGGCTGGCGTCAGCGGGCATTTGCCTGGCTGGAGGCGCGCGCCAGCTGGTGGCTGACGGCGGCAGGCTTCGCGGCGGCAGTGAGCATGCTGGCGATGGTGTTCGATCCTCGCTATCGCAGTTTTCCCAGCGCAGCACTGTTGTTGCCGGCGCTGGTGTATCTGCTGCGGCCGGTGGCCGGGCCTCGGTCAGAGATCAGGTTGCTGGCAATCATTGTCGCCGTGGGCATATTGCCGCAGCTGTATCAGGAGGGCTTGAGCAATCAGCAGGCATGGGGCTGGGCGGCGGTGAGCGTATTGATGGCAGGGGCGCTGTACCGCGGCATCACCCGGACGCCGCAGCCGGTCTAGAAACGGTCTGCGTCAAGCCGCAGGAGTGCGCACCAACCGCAACCCGGCCAGCACCACGGCGAACACGGCCAGGCTGGCCGTGTAGAGCACCAGCGCCGGGATCCCGAGCACCAGCGCCAGCACCGCCAGCCACCACCCGGCCTTTCCACGCACGAACTGGGCAAGCACTGCCAGTCCCAGCGCGCCCCACGCAATCACGCGAAAATGAATGCCCAGCCCCAGCAGCGAGCGTACCTGGCATTGCCAGTACGCCCCAGGTTCGGCACATAGCCCGACCCATTGCCCATCTTCCATCAGCCCATAGCGCACTCCGTAGCTTGCGGCCAGCCACAAGGCAAGGAATGCCAACAAAGCGATCAAAGGTAAAGAACGGGACATAGGCCTCTCCGGCAACGTTTACAAACTGCCAGCATACGTGCGCGGTATGTTCAGAAGATACGTTTTGGGCGATAAATACCCCAGCGCCCGGCAACTTTGCCCCCCCGTTCAGGGTCTTAGCCTGCGTACCGCACTGTGCAGTATCTTTTTTGGGGGTTTCAATGCTTCGACCTTTGCGCTTCGCTGCCCTGCTCGGCGGCCTGCTCCTGAGTGCGGCCGCCACGGCGCAGGACATCGACGCCGCGAGCTACGGCTACCCCTTGACCAACCCGTTCGAGGCAACCATTGCCACCACCCCGCCCGAGCTGCGTCCGACGCTGCCCAGCGACGAGGACATCAACCAGAGCGACTACAGCCTCAACCTGCGCCCAGAGCGCTCGTTCACCCTGCCCGACAACTTCTGGCCGGTGAAAAAACTCAGGTACCGTCTGGCCCGCCAGGACCATCCGGCACCACTGATCTTCCTGATCGCGGGCACCGGTGCGCCGTTTTCAAGCAGCATCAACGAGTACCTGAAGAAGCTCTATTACCAGGCAGGCTTCCACGTCGTGCAGCTGTCGTCGCCCACCAGCTACGACTTCATGAGCGCCGCCTCGCGCTTTGCCACCCCGGGGGTGAGCAGCGAAGATGCCGAGGACATGTACCGGGTCATGCAGAGCGTGCGAGCCCAGCATCCGCGCCTGCCGGTCACCGAATTTCACCTCAGCGGCTACAGTCTCGGCGCGCTGGATGCAGCGTTTGTCAGCAAGCTCGACGAGACCCGCCGCAGCTTCAATTTCAAGCGGGTGCTGCTGCTCAATCCACCGGTCAACCTCTACACGTCGATCAGCAACCTGGACAAGCTGGTCCAGACCGAGGTCAAGGGCGTGAGCAGCAACACCACGTTCTATGAACTGATGCTGAGCAAGCTGACCCAGTACTTCCGCCAGAAGGGCTACATCGACCTCAACGAAGCGCTGCTCTACGACTTCCAGCAGTCGCGCCAGCACCTGTCGAACGAGCAGATGGCCATGATCATCGGCACCTCGTTCCGTTTCTCCGCGGCCGACATTGCCTTTACCTCCGACCTGATCAACCGTCGCGGGCTGATCATTCCGCCCAAGTACCCGATCAGCGAGGGCAGCAGCCTCACGCCGTTCTTCAAGCGCGCCCTGCAGTGCGACTTCGACTGCTACCTGAGCGAGCAGGTGATCCCCATGTGGCGTGCCCGCAGCGACGGCGGCAGCCTGCTGCAGCTCAACGACCAGGTCAGCCTGTACGCGCTCAAGGATTACCTGCAGAACAGCCCGAAAATCGCCGTGATGCACAACGCCGACGATGTCATTCTCGGTCCAGGCGACATCGGCTTCCTGCGCCAGGTGTTCGGCGAGCGACTCACGCTGTACCCCCATGGCGGGCATTGCGGCAACCTTAATTACCGCGTCAACAGCGACGCCATGCTGGAGTTCTTCCGTGGTTAAGAACCTCTTGATCGTCTCTGCGTTGCTTGCGAGTACTGGGGCGATTGCCGCCGAGACCGCCCCGCGTGCCAGCGTGATTGAAGCCGACGTGATCGACACCCCCGTGGTGGAGACGCCGCCGCCCGAAAGCGATGGCTTCACCGATCCGCTGCGTGCGCTCAAATTCAATCCAGGACTGGATCAGCGCGAGTTCGAGCGCTCGACCTTCGATGCGCTCAACGTGTACGACCCGTACGAGTCGGTGAACCGGCGTATCTATCACTTCAACTACCGTTTCGACGAGTGGGTGTTCCTGCCGGCGGTCAACGGTTACCGCTATATCACCCCGCACTTCGTGCGCACCGGGGTGAGCAACTTCTTCAACAACCTTGGCGATGTGTCGAGCCTGGCCAACAGCCTGTTGCAGCTGAAGGCCAAGCGCGCAGGGCAGATCACCGCGCGGCTGATGTTCAACACGATCATCGGCGTGGGAGGACTGTGGGATCCGGCGACCAAGATGGGCCTGCCGCGCCAGAACGAAGACTTCGGGCAGACACTTGGCTTCTATGGCCTGGATGAAGGCCCCTACCTGATGCTGCCGCTGTTCGGGCCATCGAACCTGCGCGACACCACCGGGCTGGTGGTGGATTACGTGGGTGAGCAGGAAGCCAACTTCCTGGACTTCGCCGACGCCAGCGACGATCAGCCTGCGCTGACCGTGCTGCGCGCGGTGGACAAGCGGTACACCACGAGCTTCCGCTACGGCCAGCTCAACTCGCCGTTCGAGTATGAGAAGGTGCGATATGTGTATACCCAGGCAAGGAAGTTACAGATAGCGGAGTAGGTTTGCGGGGCCGCTATGCGGCCCCTGCTATTTCTTGTCGTACAGCTTGGGCTCACCGGGCGGGCGTGACTTGAACCGGCGGTGCGCCCACAGATACTGCTCGGGACACTCCCTCAACACACTTTCGACCCACTGGTTGATCCGCAGGCAATCCGCCTCCTCGCTCTCCCCGGGGAAATCCACCAGCGGCGGATGAACCACCAGCCGATACCCACTGCCGTCCTCCAGCCGACGCTGGGTGAACGGAATCACCTGCGCACGCCCCAGGCGGGCGAACTTGGTGGTGGCGGTGACCGTGGCGGCCGGAATGCCGAACAACGGCACGAACACACTCTGCTTGGCGCCGTAGTCCTGATCAGGCGCGTACCAGATGGCGCGGCCGTTGCGCAACAGCTTGAGCATGCCGCGCACGTCTTCGCGCTCCACGGCCAGCGAGTCAAGGTTATGGCGCTCGCGGCCACTTCGCTGGATGAAGTCGAACAGCGGGTTGCCGTGCTCGCGGTACATGCCGTCGATGGTATGCCGCTGGCCAAGCAGCGCGGCGCCGATCTCCAGCGTGGTGAAGTGCACGGCCATGAGGATGGCGCCCTGTCCTTGCCGCTGTGCGGCTTGCAGGTGCTCGATGCCTTCGATATGTGCAAGCTTCGCCAGCCTGGCCTGGGGCCACCACCAGCTCATGGCCATTTCGAAGAAGGCGATCCCGGTGGAGGCAAAGTTTTCCTTCAGCAGACGCTGCCGTTCGTCGTACGACAATTCGGGGAAACACAGTTCCAGGTTGCGTGCGGCGACCCGGCGACGTTCGCCAGCCACCCGGAACATCAGGGCACCGAGCGCCCGGCCCAGGCCGAGCAAGGCCTTGTAGGGCAGCTGGACCAGCAGCCACAGCAGGCCCAGGCCAAGCCACAGGCCCCAGAAACGTGGGTGCAGGAAAGAGGGACTAAAACGCGGGCGATCCATTGAAGCTTCCACAAAGACATGGGCCGGGCATTCTACAACGGTTCGCTCCGGCTTGCGGCTAACCGGGGTTATCGTTATAACCTTGGGCACTTTTATCGTTACAAGCCGTCTATGCAGACCATGAGCCTCAACCAGACACCTGACACCGTACCCGTGTTCCAGCTCAAGGGCAGCATGCTTGCCATTACTGTGCTGGAACTGGCCCAGAACGACCTCGACGCCCTCGACCGGCAACTGGCGGCGAAGGTGGCGCAGGCCCCCAATTTCTTCAGCAATACCCCGCTGGTGCTGGCCCTGGACAAGCTGCCGATGGGCAGCGGGGCCATCGACCTGCCGGGCCTCATGCGCATTTGCCGCCACCATGGCCTGCGCACGCTGGCGATCCGTGCCAGCCGAATAGAGGACATCGCGGCCGCCATTGCCATCGACATGCCGGTGCTGCCGCCTTCCGGCGCGCGCGAGCGCGCGCTTGAGCCCGAGCCGGAGCTCAGGAAGCCTGAACCGGCCCCGCCGCCGCCGCCCGCGCCGGCAGAACCTGAAATCAAACCGACCCGCATCATCACTTCGCCGGTACGCGGCGGCCAGCAGATCTATGCTCAAGGTGGGGATCTGGTAGTCGTGTCGTCGGTCAGCCCAGGTGCGGAACTTCTCGCCGATGGCAACATCCATGTGTACGGCGCGATGCGCGGCCGTGCCCTTGCGGGTATCAAGGGCAATACCAGAGCGCGGATCTTCTGCCAGCAGATGACCGCAGAAATGCTCTCGATCGCTGGTCAGTACAAGGTGTCCGAGGACCTTCGCCGCGACCCGCTGTGGGGCGCCGGAGTGCAGGTCAGCCTGGCCGGTGACGTGTTGAACATCACCCGTCTTTAACGGATACTTGCCGCCATTTTCAGCGCAACTTATTTCCATGTTGCCGTTTTTTGCATTTTTCAGGGACTCGACGTCCTTTTCTTTAGGGGTGAAACACCTTGGCCAAGATTCTCGTGGTTACATCCGGCAAGGGTGGTGTGGGCAAGACCACCACCAGCGCCGCTATTGGTACCGGCCTCGCGCTGCGCGGCCACAAGACTGTCATCGTCGACTTCGACGTCGGCCTGCGTAACCTCGACCTGATCATGGGCTGCGAACGCCGCGTGGTGTACGACTTCGTCAACGTGGTCAACGGCGAAGCCAACCTGCAGCAGGCCCTGATCAAGGACAAGCGCCTCGAGAACCTGTATGTGCTGGCCGCCAGCCAGACCCGTGACAAGGACGCACTGACCCAGGAAGGCGTCGAAAAAGTCCTGATGGAGCTCAAGGCGCAGTTCGAGTACGTGGTCTGCGATTCGCCGGCCGGTATCGAAAAAGGCGCTCACCTGGCGATGTACTTCGCCGACGAAGCCATTGTCGTGACCAACCCTGAAGTGTCCTCGGTACGTGACTCGGACCGCATGCTCGGCCTGTTGGCGAGCAAGTCGCGCCGCGCCGAGCGCAATGAAGACCCGATCAAGGAACACCTGCTGATCACCCGCTATCACCCAGAGCGCGTGAGCCAGGGCGAGATGCTGGGCGTCGAGGACGTCAAGGAAATCCTCTCGGTTGCGCTGCTGGGGGTGATTCCCGAGTCGCAGGCAGTGCTCAAGGCATCGAACCAGGGCGTGCCGGTGATCCTTGACGACCAGAGCGATGCTGGCCAGGCATACAGCGACACTGTCGACCGCCTTCTGGGCAAAAACGTGGAACACCGGTTCCTTGATGTGAAGAAGAAGGGATTCTTCGAGCGCCTGTTTGGAGGCAACTAACCCATGAACCTTTTTGACTTCTTTCGTGCCAGCAAAAAAGTAAGCACCGCTTCGGTCGCGAAAGAGCGTCTACAGATCATCGTGGCGCACGAGCGCGGTCAGCGCAGTACTCCGGACTACCTGCCAGCCCTGCAGAAGGAACTGGTGGAGGTGATCCGCAAGTACGTCAACATCGGCTCCGATGATGTGCAGGTCGCTCTGGAAAACCAGGGCAGCTGCTCGATCCTGGAACTCAACATCACCCTGCCCGATCGCTGATCGGCGTTCTGGGTAATCCGCCACGGCGACGGCCGGGCCGGCAAGCATCTTGCCGGATCCGCCCGTCGCCGTTGGTGTTTGCAGAGAACTCGCAATGCCGCTGTCCAATATCCACATCCTTCATGAAGACGCCGCCGTCCTGGTGATCAACAAGCCTACCCTGCTGCTCTCGGTGCCTGGCCGCGCCGACGACAACAAGGACTGCCTGATCACCCGCCTGCAAGAGAACGGCTACCCCGAGGCCCTGATCGTCCACCGGCTGGATTGGGAGACCTCGGGGATCATCCTCCTGGCCCGTGACGCCGATAGTCATCGCGAGCTGTCCCGACAGTTTCACGACCGCGAGACCGAAAAGGCCTACACCGCTTTGTGCTGGGGCCAACCGACGCTGGACAGCGGCAGCATCGACCTGCCCCTGCGCTACGACCCGCCGACCAAGCCGCGGCATGTGGTGGACCACGAGCAGGGCAAGCATGCACTGACCTTCTGGCGCATTCTGGAACGGTGTGGTGACTATTGCCGCGTCGAGCTGACCCCGATTACCGGGCGTTCGCACCAGTTGCGCGTGCACATGCTGTCGATCGGCCATCCACTGCTGGGTGACCGGTTGTACGCCAATCCCGAGGCCCTGGCGGCGCATGAACGGCTGTGCCTGCACGCGAGCATGTTGAGCTTCACCCATCCGGTTTCCGGTGAGCGGTTGAAGTTCGAGTGTCCCGTACCTTTCTAAGCTGCAAGCTTCAAGCTGCACGCTGCAAGAAAAAGCCAGAGCTGATCGCGTTGCTCCTTGCCACGTTGGCCGCTCTTGCTTGAAGCTTGCAGCTTGAAGCTTGTAGCTGCGAGCTGACGCTCGCCCTGTTGGAGTGTTTTATGCGCGATGCCCTCAACCAAGGCCTGATCGATTTTCTCAAGTCTTCCCCCACCCCCTTCCACGCCACCGCCAGTTTGGCCATCCGCCTCGAGGCTGCCGGTTACCAGCGCCTGGACGAGCGCGATAGCTGGGCGACCGTGCCCGGTGGTCGCTATTACCTGACCCGCAACGACTCCTCGATCATCGCCATCAAGCTGGGCCGGCATTCGCCGCTGATGGGCGGGATTCGCCTGGTCGGCGCCCACACCGACAGCCCGTGCCTGCGCGTCAAGCCGCAGCCTGAGCTGCAGCGCCTGGGCTTTTTGCAACTGGGCGTCGAAGTCTACGGCGGCGCCCTGCTGGCACCCTGGTTCGACCGCGATCTGTCGCTGGCCGGGCGGGTTACCTTCCGCCGTGACGGCAAGGTCGAGAGTCAGCTGGTCGACTTCAAGCTGCCCATCGCCATCATTCCCAACCTGGCCATCCACCTCAACCGCACCGCCAATGAAGGCTGGATGATCAACCCGCAGAACGAGTTGCCGCCAATCCTGGCCCAGGTAGCCGGTGACGAGCGGGTCGACTTCCGCGCCCTGCTCACCGAGCAGCTGGCACGCGAGCATCAGCTCAACGCTGACGTCGTGCTCGACTACGAGCTGAGTTTCTATGACACCCAGGCCGCCGCGTTGATCGGCCTCAACGGCGACTTCATCGCAGGCGCCCGACTGGACAACCTGCTCTCCTGCTTCGCCGGCCTGCAAGCGTTGCTGGCGGCGGACAGCGATGAAACCTGCGTGTTCGTCGCTACCGACCACGAGGAAGTGGGCTCCTGCTCGGCCTGCGGCGCCGACGGCCCGATGCTGGAGCAGACCCTGCGGCGCCTGCTGCCAGATGGCGATGATTTCGTTCGGACCATTCAGCGGTCCTTGCTGGTGTCGGCTGACAACGCCCACGGCGTGCATCCCAACTACGCTGACAAGCATGACGGCAACCACGGGCCCAAGCTCAACGCCGGGCCGGTGATCAAGGTCAACAACAACCAGCGTTACGCCACCAACAGCGAGACCGCTGGCTTCTTCCGGCACTTGTGCATGGCCGAGGAAGTCCCGGTACAGAGCTTCGTGGTGCGCAGCGACATGGGTTGCGGCTCGACGATCGGGCCAATCATGGCCGGGCATCTAGGTGTGCGGACGGTGGATATCGGCTTGCCGACCTTCGCGATGCATTCGATCCGCGAGCTGTGCGGGAGCCAGGACCTGGCGCATCTGGTGAAGGTGTTGACGGCGTTCTACCGCAGCCGGGACCTGCCCTAGGCGCGAAGGTCGAGGGGCTCCCACGGAGCCCCCATGCCACCACTGATCTCCATCAACCCATCCCCTCCCGATCAGGCCTATCCTTGTTGTAGAGCGTCCCGCCTGCACGAGGATCCCGCCCATGTCCGCCTTCCAGTCGATGTTCCTCCCGGTGATCGCAGGGCTGTTCCTGCTGACCGTTGGCTTCAGCCTGCGCGAGCGCAATGCCGGCGTGCTGATGATGTGGATCGGCACCATGGGCATGCTTGGCCTGATGTGCTGGAAGATCCTCGAGAAACTGGCCTGAAAAATCCTCTACACTCGGGCATTCGTTCGACCCTGAGGTAGTTTTCCCGGTGCCTGCTCTCCTGCGTAGCCTGACCCTGCTGTTCCTGTTTCTGTTCATCGCTCCTGTCCACGCCGCGGGCATTCCCGGTCTGCTCGGTTCGAGCCCCCCTGCCCAGACCGAGTCCACCGAGCCGCTGGGCAAGTCCCTCGATGAAGTGATCAAGACCCTGGAGAACGACCAGCAACGCAGCAAGCTGCTGGACGACCTGAAAAAGCTCCGCGACAGCGCCCGCCAGGCCCAACCCGCGCAGGAGCAGGGCGTACTGGGCTTGATTGGCGGGACCCTGCACGATCTCGAAAAGCAGTTCAGCGGCGACGCGAGCCCGTTCCGGCGCTGGTCGCTGGAAATGCAGCAGGCCCAGGCCGAGCTTTCCGACCTGGTAGTGCCAGTGCATCAATGGCCGGCGATTCTATTTGGCTTTGCCGCGATCATCGCCGTCTGGAGCCTGCTGGCCTACGCCTTCAACTGGATCGGCCACCGCGTGCGCGTGCGCTTCGGCCTGACCGAGGAGCTGCCCCAGCATCCGCGCCCCTGGGACCTGGTGCGTTTCGCCCTGCGCAAGCTTGGCCCCTGGCTGGTGGCACTGGTGTTCACCGTCTACCTGAGCTTTGCCCTGCCCTCTTCCCTGGGCAAGTCGATGGCAATGGTGCTTGCGTATGCGCTGGTAGTGGGCACGTGTTTCTCGGCGATCTGCGTAATCGCCTTTTCATTGCTCGATGGTCCGCACCGGCACCGGGCCTTGTACATCCTGCGTCACCAGGCTTTTCGCCCGTTGTGGTTCATCGGCAGTTTCGCCGCCTTCGGCGAGGCGATGAACGACCCACGCCTGACCACGGCCCTGGGCACGCACCTGGCCCATGGCCTGGCGACCCTGGCCAACGTGCTGGCGGCGCTGTCCACCGCGCTGTTCATCCTGCGCTTCCGCCGGCCGATCGGCCACCTGATCCGCAACCAGCCGCTGGCGCGGCGTCTCAACCGGCGGGCGCTGAACGATACGCTGTCGATCCTGGGCAGCTTCTGGTACCTGCCGGCGATGGTGCTGGTGGGCATCTCGCTGTTCGCCACCTTTGTGTCCGCGGGCGATACCAGCACGGCACTGCGCCAGTCGCTGATGTGCACGGTGCTGGTGGTGATCTGCATGGTGCTCAACGGGCTGGTCCGCCGGCATGCGCTCAAGCCGCGCAGCAACCGGCGCCAGGCGGTGTATGCCGAACGCCTGCGCAACTTTGCCTACACCCTGGTGCACCTGCTCATCTGGCTGGTGTTCATCGAGCTGGGCCTGCGTGTGTGGGGCTTGTCGCTGATCAGCTTCGCCGAGGGCGACGGGCATGATATCAGCCTGCGCGTGCTTGGCCTCATCGGCACGCTGATCGCCGCCTGGCTGGTGTGGATCCTGGCCGACACCGCTGTGCACCATGCCTTGGTCGGCTCGCGCAGGGGTCTTGCCAATGCCCGGGCGCAGACCATGATGCCGTTGATCCGCAACGTCATGTTCGTGGCCATCTTCATCATCGCGGTGATCGTCGCCCTGGCCAACATGGGCATGAACGTCACCCCGTTGCTGGCCGGTGCCGGTGTCATCGGCCTGGCGATCGGTTTCGGCGCCCAGTCGCTGGTGGCCGACCTCATCACGGGCCTGTTCATCATCATCGAAGACTCGCTGGCCATCGACGACTACGTCGACGTCGGCGGCCACCTGGGCACGGTCGAGGGCCTGACCATCCGCACCGTGCGCCTGCGCGACATCGACGGCATCGTGCATACCATCCCGTTCAGCGAGATCAAGAGCATCAAGAACTATTCGCGCGAGTTCGGCTACGCGATCTTCCGCATTGCCATTCCACACAGCATGAACATCGACCAGGCCATCGGCCTGATCCGCGAAGTCGGCCAGAAACTGCGCAACGACCCGCTGATGCGCCGCAATATCTGGTCGCCGCTGGAGCTCCAAGGGGTGGAAAGTTTCGAATCCGGCTCCGCTATTCTGCGTGCCCGGTTCAAGACCGCACCCATCAAGCAGTGGGAAGTATCGCGCGCGTTCAACCTGGCCTTGAAGCGGCAGCTGGACGAGGCCGGGCTGGATCTGGCGACGCCGCGGCTATCGGTGCAAGTGATCACCGCAGGGGGAGAAACGACGCCAGCCAATGGCACTTCCGCCACTTGACACCTACCGTTGCAGTTGCCGTGCCGGATGGGTCAAGGCCTTGTGTATCAGCGACTTGAAGATGGTCTACGCTGTCGACTGACATTGACTGCAAGGCACCCCCCAAAGGAGCTTCGGATGAAAAAGTTCTTCATGGCGTCACTGCTTGGTTCGGCCATTGCCCTGAGCACCTCGGTCATGGCCGCCGACACCGGCCTCAAGGCCCTGGAAGACGCCGCCCGCAAGGAAGGCGTGGTCAATAGCGTGGGCATGCCCGATGCCTGGGCGAACTGGAAAGGCACCTGGGCGGATCTGGCCAGCAAGTACGGCCTCAAGCACAGCGACACCGACATGAGCTCGGCGCAGGAGGTCGCCAAGTTCGACGCCGAGAAGGAAAACGCCAGCGCCGACATCGGTGACGTCGGCGCCGCCTTCGGCCCCATCGCGGTTGCCAAGGGCGTGACCCAGCCGTACAAGCCGACCACCTGGGACCAGGTCCCGGACTGGGCCAAGGACCAGGAGGGTCACTGGGCCCTGGCCTACACCGGCACCATTGCGTTCATCATCAACAAGCAGCTGGTCAAGGAAGGCGAGCGTCCGAAAACCTGGCACGACCTCGAAAAGGGCAAGTACAAGGTCGCCATCGGTGACGTCGGCACGGCGGCCCAGGCAGCCAACGGTGTGCTGGCCGCGGCCATCGCCTACAAAGGTGACGAGAAGAACATCGAGCCAGGACTGCAACTGTTCACCAAGCTGGCCCAGCAGAAGCGCCTCTCGCTGGCCAACCCGACCATCCAGACCCTGGAAAAGGGCGAGGTGGAAGTCGGCGTGGTGTGGGACTTCAACGGCCTGAGCTATCGTGAACAGATCGATCCAGAGCGCTTCGAGGTGCTGATACCGTCCGACGGCTCGGTGATTTCCGGCTACACCACCATCATCAACAAGTACGCCAGGAACCCGAACGCGGCCAAGTTGACCCGCGAGTACATCTTCAGCGATGCCGGGCAGACCAACCTGGCCATCGGGCATGCCCGGCCGATCCGCGCGCAGAATCTCAAGCTACCAGCCGATGTACAGGCCAAGCTCCTGCCGAACGAACAATATGGCGCTGCCCAGCCAATCGAGGATGCAGCTGCATGGGAAGCAACCTCCAAGGCCCTTCCACAGAAGTGGCAGGAGCAGGTAATCATCGAGATGGAGTGAGGTAAATCAAGCAATTGGAGCCTTCCACATGAACCACAACGTAATCCTGGTCCTGCTGGACGGCCTCAACCATCAGGTGGCCCATCACGCCATGGGCCACCTGCATGCCTATGTCGAAGCCGATCGGGCGGCGCTGTACCGCCTTGAATGCGAGCTGCCCGCCTTGTCACGGCCGCTCTACGAATGCATCCTCACCGGTGTCGCGCCGATCGACAGCGGCATCGTGCACAACAACATCAACCGCCTGTCCAGCCAGCGCAGCGTTTTCCACTATGCGCGCGAGGCCGGACTGGGCACTGCAGCGGCGGCCTATCACTGGATCAGCGAGCTCTACAACCGCTCTCCCTTCGACCCGCTGCGCGACCGTCACACCCATGCGCCAAAACTGCCGATCCAGCACGGCCTGTTCTATTACGCCGACCACTATCCCGACTCGCACCTGCTGGCAGACGCCGAGTACCTGCGCCGGCGCCATGCGCCCAACTTCCTGCTGGTGCACCCGATGAACATCGACGACGCCGGCCATCGTCATGGCCTGGACAGCAGCCAGTACCGCAACAGCGCCCGCAACGCCGACATCCTGCTGGCCAACTACCTGCCGCGCTGGCTGGAAGAGGGCTACCAGGTGCTGGTCACCGCCGACCACGGCATGAACAACGACCGTTCGCACAATGGCCTGCTGGCGGAGGAACGCGAAGTGCCGCTGTTCGTGTTCGGCGAGGCGTTCAGCCTGGACCCCAACGTAAAGCCTCTGCAGACCGAGCTGTGCGGCACTGTCTGCGAGCTGCTCGGGGTCGCCCATGACAAGCCCGTGTGCCGGGAGCTGCTCGCGTGAGCCCGACCGGGCGCGGCCGCGTCCTGGCGCTGCTTTGCCTGGTACCGTTCTGCATCTTCTTCATCGTCTTCCAGATTGCTCCGCTGGCCTGGGTGGCGGTCCACAGCGTGCAGAGCGAGGCTGGCTGGGGGCTGGAAAACTTCACCAGGGTCTTCACCTCGCGCTTTCACCGCCAGGCCATCCAGCACAGTCTGGAGATCAGTTTCTGGTCCAGCCTGATCGGCATCCTGGTGGCGGTGCTCGGGGCCTACTCGCTGCGCCAGGTGAATTCGCGCCTGCGTGACTTCGTCAGCGCCTTCGCCAACATGACCAGCAACTTCAGCGGCGTGCCGCTGGCGTTTGCCTTCATCATCCTGCTGGGCTTCAACGGCGCGCTGACCTTGCTGCTCAAGCAGGCCGGGGTGATCGAGGACTTCAACCTGTACTCCAAGACCGGTCTGATCCTGGTCTACACCTATTTCCAGATTCCCCTCGGCGTGCTGCTGCTCTACCCCGCCTTCGACGCCCTGCGCGAAGACTGGCGCGAGTCTTCTGCGCTACTGGGGGCCAGCGCCTGGCAGTACTGGCGCCACATTGGCCTGCCGGTGCTGACTCCAGCGCTGCTGGGCACCTTCGTGATCCTCCTTGCCAATGCCCTGGGCGCCTATGCCACGGTGTATGCCCTGACCACCGGTAACTTCAACGTGCTGACCATCCGCATCGCAGCACTGGTCGCCGGCGACATCACCCTGGACCCGAACCTGGCCAGCGCCCTGGCGATGCTGCTGGTGGGGCTGATGACCTTGGTGACGGTGGTCCATCAATGGTTGTTGCGACGGAGTTATCATGCGCGCTGAATCTGGCTCCAGCAGCCTCTATCACCGCGTGGTGGTGTACGGGCTGTTTCTCATCCTGCTACTGCCCCTGGCTGGCACCCTCTTGTACTCGGTGTCGACCAGCTGGTCAGCGAGCCTGTTGCCTAGCGGGCTTACCTTGAAGTGGTACGTGGCACTGTGGACGGACCCGCGCTTTCTGGCAGCTTTCGGCCAGTCGCTGCTGGTCTGCATCGGTGCGCTGGTGCTGTCGGTGGTGCTGATCCTGCCGTTGCTGTTCGTGGTGCACTACCACTTTCCGCGGCTCGATGCGCTGATGAACATCCTGATCCTGCTGCCGTTCGCCGTCCCGCCGGTAGTGTCGTCGGTGGGACTGTTGCAGCTGTATGGCAGCGGGCCCATGGCGATGGTCGGCACACCCTGGATCCTGATCGGTTGCTACTTCACCATCGCCCTGCCCTTCATGTACCGGGCGATCACCAACAACTTGCAGGCCAT
Organism: Pseudomonas fluorescens; assembly: GCF_902498185.1. GTDB lineage: Bacteria > Pseudomonadota > Gammaproteobacteria > Pseudomonadales > Pseudomonadaceae > Aquipseudomonas > Aquipseudomonas fluorescens_BS. Next base: position 110,414 of record NZ_CABVIX010000008.1, read on the forward strand.
CAACCTGCGCGACCTGATGGACGCCGCCCAGCTGCTGGGCGCCAGCACGTGGAAGGCAGCGTTTCTGGTGGTATTGCCGAATCTGCGCAAGGGCCTGCTGGTGGCGCTGCTGCTGTCGTTTTCGTTCCTGTTCGGCGAGTTCGTCTTCGCCAACCTGCTGGTCGGTACCCGCTACGAGACGTTGCAGGTGTACCTGAACAACATGCGCAACAGCAGCGGCCACTTCAACAGCGCACTGGTGATCTCGTATTTCTTCTTCGTGCTGGTGCTGACGTGGGCCGCGAACCGCCTGAACAAGGACAAATCCTGATATGAGCTTTGTCAGCGTACAGAAGCTGCAGAAAAGCTATGCCGGCAGTACGGTGTTCAACGACATCGACTGCCAGATCGAACGCGGCGAGTTCGTCACCCTGCTCGGTCCCTCGGGCTGCGGCAAGTCGACCCTGCTGCGCTGCATTGCAGGCCTGACGCCGGTCGACAGCGGGAGCATCCTGCTCGACGGGCAAGACCTGGTGCCGCTGAGCCCGCAGAAGCGCGGGATCGGCATGGTGTTCCAGAGCTATGCGCTGTTCCCCAACATGACCGTGGAGCAGAACGTCGCGTTTGGCCTGCGCATGCAGAAGGTCAAGGCCGACCAGAGCCAGGCGCGGGTGCGCGAGGTGTTGCAGTTGGTCGAACTCACGGAGTTCGCCGCACGCTACCCGCACCAGCTCTCGGGGGGCCAGTGCCAGCGTGTGGCCTTGGCCCGTTCACTGGTCACCCGTCCGCGCCTGCTGCTGCTCGACGAGCCGCTGTCGGCCCTGGATGCGCGCATCCGCAAGCACCTGCGCGAGCAGATCCGCGAGATCCAGCGCGAGCTGGGACTCACCACCATCTTTGTCACCCACGACCAGGAGGAGGCGCTGATCCTGTCGGACCGGATCTTCCTGATGAACCAGGGGCGCATCGTCCAGAGCGGCGATGCCGAAACGCTCTACACCGCGCCCGTGGACCTGTTTGCCGCCGGCTTCATCGGCAATTACAACCTGCTCGATGCCGACAGCGCCAGCCGCCTGCTGCAACGCCCGGTGAGCAGCCGCCTGGCGATCCGCCCGGAATCCATCACACTGGGGCTGGCCGGCGAACTCGACGGGCAGGTGCGCAGTCACAGCTTGCTGGGTAACGTGATCCGTTATCGGGTCGAGGCCCACGGGGTCGAGCTGGTGGTCGATGTGCTCAATCGCTCGTCCGCCGACCTGCATCCCGATGGCCAGCGCGTATCCTTGAGCATCGACCCCGCAGCATTACGTGAAGTGGCCTGAGGGCCGCAGAGGAGTGGCAGTCATGGCTTTGGCAATTTTCGATCTGGATGAAACCCTGATCCACGGCGACTGCGCGTCGCTGTGGAGCGAGCAGATGGCCCGCCTGGGCTGGGTAGACAGCGAGTCCTTCCTGCGCCGTGACCGCGAGATGATGGATGCCTACGGCAAAGGCCACCTGGCCATGGAAGACTATATGGCCTTCAGCCTGGAACCCATCGCCGGCCGGACTCTTGAAGAATTGGACCACCTGGTGGAGCCGTGGGTCGAGGAGGTGATCGAGCCGATCATCTTCGGCGATGCGTGCCGGTGCATTGCCGAACACCGCAAGCGCGGCGACCGGGTGCTGATCATCTCGGCGTCGGGCACGCACCTGGTCGGTCCGATCGCGGGGCGGCTGGGGGTGGAGGAGTACCTGGCGATCGAGCTGGAGGCAGTCAATGGCGTGTACACGGGGCAGACCCATGGGGTGCTGACGTATCGAGACGGGAAGATCACGCGGTTGCTGGAATGGCTGGATCAGGAGCAGGAGAATCTGGAGGGGGCGACCTTCTATTCGGATTCGAGAAATGACCTGCCGTTGCTGCTGAAGGTGGACTTCCCGGTCGTGGTGAATCCCGACCCGGTATTGCGAGAGCATGCCGAGAAGAACGGATGGCCCGTCCTGAGCTGGTCCTGATTCCGGGGTGCGCGCCAACCTTTGGCCGGCGGCGCCCCCCTGGGGTCAGGCCAGGCTTTCGTCGATTACCAGAACCAGTTTGCCGGAGACCTGGTTGCCGGAAAGCTCTTCGTAGGCTTTCTCGGCTTCGGCAACGGGGTAGGTGCCGACCAGCTGCGGTTTCAACCGCCCTTGCTCGAACAACGGCCAGATTTCTCGCCCCAGCTCGCTCAGCAATTCGGCCTTGAACCCGTCATCGCGGTTGCGCAACGTCGAGCCCGTTACCTGCAACCGCTTGCCGAGCATCACCGACAAGTCCAGCTCGGCCGCGCGGCCACCCATCAGCCCGATGATCACCCAGCGCCCGTCACGAGCCAGCAGCTTGAGGTTCAGCGCTGCATAGCTGGCACCCACCGGGTCCAGGATCACATCGAACGGGCCGAGCCCCTCCAGCGCCTCGAGGTTCTCGCTGCGTACCACGCCCCCGGCGGCGCCCAGCGCCTGGCAATAGGCCAGGCGCTCGGCTGAACCGACGCTGACCCAGATCTGATTGCCAAAGGCCTTGCACAGCTGGATCGCCGCCGAGCCCACGCCACTGGCGCCTGCATGCACCAGCACCTTTTCACCGGCCTTGAGGCCGCCCAACTGGAAGATATTGAGCCAGGCGGTGGCATACACCTCGGGAATGGCCGCGGCTTCGTGCAGGCTCAGACCCTCGGGCACCGGCAGCACGTGCCGTGCATCGACGACCACTTCCTCGGCCATGCCGCCGCCCGCGAGCAGCGCACACACCCGGTCACCCACACGCCAGTCGGCGCCTGGGCCGACTTCGCTGATGACGCCTGCGCATTCAAGCCCCATGTACGGGCTGGCGCCTGGCGGCGGTGGGTACAAACCCGCGCGTTGCAACAGGTCGGCCCGGTTCAGGCCAGCGGCGGCCACGCGAATGCGCACCTGCCCCGCGTCACAGGTCGGGCGCTCGGCTTCGACCCACGCCACATGTCCGTCCACGCCTTGCAATGCCTTCACAGTGCCTCCATAGTTGAGTCATGACTGAGCCTGGGGACGCTTGCCCCAGGCTTTTTGCAGTATGCGTCCGGCTCCATGGAACCGGCGAATGGATAAGACGGCCTACTATGCGTGAACAATTGCCCCTACGTCGAATCAGCATGAAGAAATTCTTGCCCGGCACCGCCCTCGCCCTGATGCTAGGCCTCGGCAGCCTGTCGCTTAGCGGCTCCGCATTGGCCGCCAACAAATGGGACAGCCTGCAGCCCGACCGCGACGAAATCGTCGCGAGCCTCAATGTAGTCGAGCTGCTCAAGCGCCACCACTACAGCAAGCCGCCGCTGAACGACGCACGCTCGGTCATCATCTATGACAGCTACCTCAAGCTGCTCGACCCTTCGCGCAGCTACTTCACCGCCAGTGACATTGCAGAATTCGACAAGTGGAAGACGCAGTTCGACGACTTCCTCAAGAGCGGCAACCTGGATCCCGGCTTCACGATCTACAAGCGCTACCTGAACCGGGTCAAGTCGCGTCTCGACTTTGCCCTGGCCGAGTTGAACAAGGGCGTCGACAAGATGGACTTCGGCGTAAGCGAAGAGCTCCTGGTCGACCGCGAGAAAGCCCCATGGATGAAAGATCAGGCCGAACTTGACGACCTCTGGCGCAAACGCGTCAAGGACGAAGTATTGCGACAGAAGATCGCCGGCAAGGATCCCAAGCAGATCCAGGAAACCCTGACCAAGCGCTACAAGAACCAGCTCACGCGGCTGGACCAGACCCGGGCCGAAGACATCTTCCAGGCCTACATCAATACCTTCGCCCAGTCCTACGACCCACACACCAATTACCTGTCGCCCGACAACGCCGAAAACTTCGACATCAACATGAGCCTGTCCCTCGAAGGCATCGGCGCCGTGCTGCAAAGCGACAACGACCAGGTCAAGATCGTGCGCCTGGTACCGGCAGGTCCTGCCGCCAAGACCAAGCAGGTTGCCCCGGCCGACAAGATCATCGGCGTGGCCCAGGGCGACAAGGAAATGATCGACGTTGTCGGCTGGCGCCTGGACGAAGTGGTCAAGCTGATCCGCGGTCCGAAAGGTTCGGTGGTGCGCCTGGAAGTGATCCCGGCCAACAACGCCCCCAATGACCAGACCAGCAAGATCGTGCCGATCACCCGCGAGGCGGTGAAGCTTGAGGAGCAGGCCGCGAAGAAGTCGGTGCTGAACCTCAAGCAGGACGGCCGTGACTACAAGCTCGGCATCATCGAGATTCCGGCGTTCTACCTGGACTTCAAGGCATTCCGCGCCGGAGATCCGGAATACAAGAGCACCACGCGCGACGTGAAGAAACTGCTCACCGAACTGCAGAAGGAAAAAGTCGACGGCGTGGTCATCGACCTGCGCAACAACGGCGGCGGCTCGCTGCAGGAAGCCACCGAGCTGACCAGCCTGTTCATCGACAAAGGCCCCACGGTGCTGGTACGCAACAGCGACGGCCGTGTCGACGTGCTTGAAGACGAGAACACCGGCGCCTTCTACAAAGGCCCGATGGCGTTGCTGGTCAACCGCCTCTCGGCCTCGGCGTCGGAGATTTTCGCTGGCGCCATGCAGGACTACCACCGCGCGCTGATCATCGGGGGTCAGACCTTCGGCAAAGGCACCGTGCAGACCATCCAGCCGCTCAACCATGGCGAGCTGAAACTGACCCTGGCCAAGTTCTACCGGGTATCCGGGCAGAGTACCCAGCATCAGGGCGTGCTCCCGGACATCAACTACCCGTCGATCATCGACACCAAGGAAATCGGCGAGAGCGCCCTTCCCGAAGCCATGCCGTGGGACACCATCCGTCCTGCGATCAAGCCGACGGCCGACTCGTTCAAACCCTTCCTGACCCAGCTCAAGACTCGCCACGAGGCGCGTAGCGCCAAGGACCCGGAGTTCGTGTACATCCGCGATCGCCTGGCCCTGACGCAGAAGCTGATGAACGAAAAAACCGTCAGCCTCAACGAGACTGAGCGCCGCGCCCGTCACGACGAGATCGAAGGCAAGCAACTCGCGCTGGAGAACATCCGTCGCAAGGCCAAGGGCGAGGAACCGCTCAAGGAGCTGAAGAAGGAAGACGAGGATGCCTTGGCCGTCGAAGACGAAGACACCAAGCCCGAGGATGACGCCTACCTGTCCGAGACCGGTCGCATCCTGCTCGACTACCTGAGCTTGAACTCGGCGGTGGCCAAGCACTGAACGGTGCCTGAAAGCATGATGGCAAAATAGTACGCACCACCACGATTACGTCATCAAATGGTCATTGTTCTGTCGTGAAATAACGGGGCTGGACGCGTGAGCGCCCAGCCCTTTTTCATTCAGGAAAGCAGTCCATGACCGTCAACGAACAGCTCAGTGCATTGGGCGCAATCTTGGCTCATCGCGGTGTCCACAGTCTGTTCCAGCCTATCGTCTGCCTTTCCGAACGTCGTATCCTGGGTTATGAGGCGCTGAGCCGGGGACCGTCCAACAGCCCCCTGCATTCGCCGATCAACCTGTTTGCCATTGCCCGCCAGGCCGGTCGCCTGACCGAGCTCGAGGTGGCCTGTCGCGAGAGCGCCTGCCGGCGCTTCAGCGAGCAGCGCCTGGACGGCAAGCTGTTCCTCAACGTCTCGCCCGAATCGCTGCTCGAGCCCCAGTACGAGTCTGGCCGTACGCTCAAGCTGCTGCAGGCGCTGGGCCTGCCGCCGAGCCGCGTGGTGATCGAGCTTACCGAGCAGACTCCTACCGAAGACCTGCGATTACTGTCCAACGCGCTTCATCACTACCGTGACATGGGCTTCTCCATTGCCCTGGACGACCTCGGCGCGGGCTACTCCAGCCTGCGCCTGTGGTCAGAACTGCGCCCGGACTACGTGAAGATAGACCGGCACTTCATCGACGGCATCCACCAGGACCCGCTCAAGCGCGAGTTCGTCGGCTCGATCCTGCAGATCGCCCGGGCATCGCGCGCCCAGGTGATCGCCGAGGGCATCGAGCTGCCCGAGGAGCTGACAGTGCTGACGGAGATGGGCGTCGACCTGGTGCAGGGTTACCTGCTGGGGCGGCCACAAGAGGTCCCCTCGCGAGACGACCATGGTCTGTTGCCGCTGATGCTGCCGAGCGTGGCCGCGCACTTGAACGAGGACAGCGGCGACCTGTCGGCCCTGCTCATCGAACAACAGGCTGTCACCGGTGACGCGGCGACACTGGAAGTGCTCGAGGCCTTTCGCCGGCAGGCCAACCTCAATTCGCTGGCAGTGCTCGACGAGCGCGGCAAGCCGTGCGGCATCGTCCACCGACACTCGCTTTCGGACGCGCTGCTCAAGCCGTTTGCCACCGACCTGTTCGCGCGCAAGCCGATCAGCCGGCTGATGAGCACGGACTTTCTTGCCGTTGAGCGTGGCCAGTCGCTGCAACAGGTCAGCCGCCTGCTGACCAGCCGCGCACGCCAGCGCATCGAAGAAGACTTCATCATCACCTTGCATGGCCGCTACCTGGGCCTGGGGCGGGTCATCGATGTGCTCAAGCTGATCACCGAGCAGAAGATACAGCAGGCGCGGCATGCCAACCCCTTGACGCTGCTACCGGGTAACGTGCCGATCCAGCAATGCCTGACTCGCCTGTTGCAACAGCCGCGCGCGGCCGCCGTATGCTATGTGGACATCGACAACTTCAAGCCTTTCAACGATCTCTACGGCTACGCCCGAGGCGATGAAGTGCTGCTGTGCCTGGCCCACTGCCTGGGCGAGAGCATCGATCCCAGCCGCGACTTTGTCGGGCATATCGGCGGCGATGACTTCATGCTGGTGCTGTGCACGCATGACTGGCAAGCGCGCCTGCAGCAGTTGCTCGAGGTCTTCGCCCGGCAGTGCCAGCGCTTCTATCGCAGCGAGCACCTTGAAGCGGGCTGTTTCGTTTCCCATGACCGTCTTGGCCGGCGCGATACTTTCGCCCTGCTGTCGCTGTCGATCGGCGTGGTGCAGGTGCACACTGATACCGCCGGTGCCCTGGATGCCGAACGACTGGCTGGCCTGGCCTCCCAGGCCAAGCGCCAGGCCAAGGACATTGCCGGGGCCAGCCTTCACTTGATCGACACGCGGGCGCTGCCGGCTCAGGGCTGTTCGGGGTAGCTGTACTCGAACACCCGCACCACTTCCGAGGCATGCCATGAGGCAGCGGCCATGCCATCGACCGGCCCGGAAAAACGTCCCAGGCGCTCGACGCACTCGAAGAACCCGGTGCGCGGCAGCCGGCTGGCGCCCTGGCTGATCACCAATGAACTGCGCAACGGCTGCTCGGCGCGCGCGTCAAGCGCGGCCAGGTGCTCGAGCGCGGCGGTGAGTGTCTGCATGGCCGGACTGGGCAACTGCAGGCGCTCGAGCAGAGCCCGGTAGGTCAGAAGATGGCGTTGGCGGCGGGCCAGGTCGAGCTCGCCGAGCAGGTTTTGCCAGTGCTCGCGGCTGATCCTGACCTGAGTCACGAGGGCTCGCTCCAGCCGCCGGTGCCCAGCTCCCAGGCGAGGCTTCGACGGATAGCTGCGTCCGGCAGTCGCTCACCCGATTCGATCATGGCCAGGTACGCTGGGCTGATGCCGACGCTGCGGGCCAGTTGCTCGGGCGCCAGGCCTTTGGCCTGACGCAGGTGCGCCAGCTCGCTGAAATCCGGCAACTTGACGCTCTGGGTGGTGCTCGCCGTGTCATCGGCGGCAATGCTGTCTGTGACGGCCGGTGCCTGCCCTGCTGCCTTGAGCAGCGCTTGATAGTGCTCCCACGGGACGACTGCATATTCGGGCTGACCGTCCCGGCTGATGACCTGAATACCCATTACAACCCCCCTTTGCAGGATTACGACATGTAATCCCCAGGCATAACCCTTATGCCAATTATATTACCAAGCGCAGGAGTCTGTGCGGATCAGGTCTTTCTCATTCGCCACGTTGCTCCAGGCGCAGTTCCTCGGGAGTGGCAGGCAGGCGCTCTACCACGCGCAGCCGCTCCGGTGCCTGACGGTCACGCCAGGCCTTGAAACGCGCCAGTTCATCGGCAACGGTCTTGAGCACCCAGCCCAGCACTGCGATGTCATCTAGAAAACCGACACCCAGCAGCCAGTCGGGAATGGCATCGAGCGGGCTTACGAAATACAGCAGACCGGCCACGATGGTGATCAGCGCCTTGGGGCTGATGGCGCGATATTCACCACGCCACCAGGCCAGGCAGAGCGACTGCAGCAGGCGTACATCGTCGCGCAATTGACCCAGGCGCGGACCCTTGCGCGCCACAGCGAACAGCAGTGCCGGCAAACGTCCCCGGCTGAGCAGGCGCTCGGCCAGAGGCAGAAAACGGGCAAAATTCCAGGGAGCGCTCATGGAACCTCCACAGCAGAAATGACGGAAAGGTTATCCACATTTATTGTGGATAACCTTGTGAACAGAGCCGGCTTCACAGGCGCGCGGTGCCCGCCCGGCAAGGGGCGCACCCGAATCGGGCGTTTTTTACACACTTGTTTCAGCCCCGCAAACGTTTTGCGCCTTGCGTCCCAGGACGACGGCTGCCTTGTTGAGACAGTGCCCGGCCTGAAGCGTTCGCGTCGAGCTGCCTGCATGAACGACAACGCCCCGTCGAGACGGGGCGTTGCAGGTCCAGCGAATGCCTTACTGAGCCGGAGCTTCGGCAGGCGATTGCGCAGGTGCCTCGGCAGGCGCTGGTGCCTGAGGTGCATCGCCTTGCGGAGCGTTCATGTCCTTGATGCCCAGCAGTTCCAGGTCGAAGACCAGGACCGAGTTGGCGGGAATCAGCGGGCTTGGGCTCTGGGCGCCGTAGGCCAGTTCAGCCGGGATGTACAGTTTGTATTTCTCGCCGACGTGCATCAGTTGCAGGCCTTCGACCCAGCCTGGGATCACGCCGCTGACAGGCAGGTCGATCGGGCTGCCGCGCTCGACGGAGCTGTCGAACACCTTGCCATCGGTCAGCTTGCCTTCGTAGTGAACAGTGACTACGTCGGTTGGCTTGGGCTGCGGACCGTCGGCCTTTTTCACGACCTCGTACTGCAAGCCAGAGGCGGTAGTGACGACACCGGCCTTCTTGGCGTTTTCTTCGAGGAATTTCTTGCCAGCGGTGGCGGCTTCTTCGCTTTGCTTGGTCAGACGCTCTTCGGCACGTTTCTGCAGCGCGGCGAAGGCTTCGACCAGCTCTTCGTCCTTGAGCTTCTGCTCTTTCTTGCCGACAGCGTCCTCGATGCCCAGCGCTACCGCTTTCGAATCAAGGTCGTCCATGCCTTCCTGAGCCAGGCTCTTGCCCATGTTCAGGCCGATACCGTAGGAGGCTTTCTGTGCCGGAGTCTTCAGCTCGACGCTGCTGGTCTGCGAGTCGCAACCCGCCAGTACCAGGCTAACCAGGGCAACCGCAGCCGCCAAACGATGCTGTTTCATGCTATTTCCTTGTTCATGCGCCATAGGGGCAATCGGGGTAAAGCCGCGAGCTTAGCAGGCGGCCATGACCAATGGCTACCGGGATAAGAGCGGGTCGGGAGCCAGAAGTTCAGCAGATGAAATCCTGTTCATCCAGTGAGGGGGCCAGCACGGCCCGTTGGCGAACCCAAAAACAAGTGCCCCTGCCAAGCAGCTGGCCTCAGGGATAAACCCCGTCCCGATACTCCCCCGCCACTTCCCTCAACACCTGACATACCCACTGGGCCGGGACTCCCTGCCCCACCGCCGCATTGCTGCAGATGCCCACCGACCCACCTGGCTCGCGCACCCCCAGGTCAACCTCGCACAATCCTCCCTGCCCCAGGTCGATCAATACCGCATCACGCGGCGCGACCCACACCGCATCGCTGCCCAGCACATAGCGCCGACTCAACGCCAGCGACAAGGTTTCCAGACGCTGGGCCGGGAGTTGGATGCCGCACTGCACGAACAGGCTGTCGGCATGCTGTCGAATCGTCGTGCCCGCGAGGGGCAGCACCAGCGGATAGTCCGCGACCCGCTGACGCTCCAGCGGCTGGCGCTCGAGCAAGGGATGCCCGGGACGTACAACCAACGTCATGGATTCACTGTACAGGTGCTCGAAGGACAGGCCTTGGATCTGCGGGCTGTCGGTCATGCGGCCCACTACCAGTTCCAGCTCACCCAAGTGCAGTTGCCCCAGCAGGTGGGCGCTGGCTCCCGTGACCACGCTGACCACCAGGGACGCATGGCGCTGGTGCAGGCGGCACAGCACCTCGGGCATCAACAGGCCTTCGACCGTCGACAGCACGCCAATGCGCACCTGCGTGGGCAAGCCCGCCTCGCCGCGCAGGCTGCTTACACCTTCACGCAGGGCTTGCACACTGGGACCGGCATAGCGCAAGAAACGCACACCGGCAGGGGTCAGCTCGACGCCGGTGCGGGTGCGCTCGAACAGCCGCGCCTGAAGCAGGGTTTCCAGCTCCTTGAGGGTCTTGGAAATCGCCGGCTGGCTGATTGCGAGGATGTCGCCAGCCCTGGCCAGGCTGCCCTGCCGGGCAATCTCCAGAAAGCACAGCAGGTGGCGAAACTTGATACGGGTGTCGAGGTTCATGGGTCAGGCTTGCCGGCGATCAGCGTAGGAACCCGGCATTCTCTGTCCTGACGATGATCCCAGGCAAGCCGTCAGCCCACCGCCAGTTCGACCTGCTGCCCATTGACCCGCACCGGCCACACCTGCAATTCCTGCTGCGGGTCCTCAAGGCATCGCCCGTCGCTCAGGCTGAAATGCTGCTTGTACAGCGGCGCCGCGACCACCAGCTCACCCTGAAGGCTGCCCACCAGCCCGCGGCCGATGACATTCGCACCCGAGCGCGGGTCGCGGTTGTCGATGGCGTACAGCGATTGCTGCTCGCCCGGCAGGTAGAACAGCGCGACCTGCGTGCCATCGAGCCAGACCACCACGCCGGAATCGGCGACCAGGTCCTGCTGGCGGCATACCTGGCGCCATTGCGGTTTGCGGGCTACAGCGGTGTTGGAGAGATTCATCAGACAGCCTCCTCGGTGGTTGCGATCAGGTGCAGGGGTGTGGCAGTCAGGGGCCGGCGCTGGCCACGTTCACGGACGAAATGCACGTCTGGATCGCTGCGCTGGTCGTTGACGAAGGTGCGGAAGCGCTTGAGTTTCTCGGGGTCCTTCAGCGCATTGGCCCACTCGCATTCGTAGCGGTCGACCACGTGCTGCATCTGCGCTTCGAGCTCGTCGCCAAGGCCCAGGCTGTCTTCCAGGATCACCTGCTTGAGGTAGTCCAGGCCGCCTTCCAGGCCCTCGCGCCAGACCGAGGTGCGCTGCAGTTTGTCGGCGGTGCGGATGTAGAACATCAATACCCGGTCGATGATGCGGATCAGGCTTTCATCATCCAGGTCGGTGGCGAACAGTTCGGCATGACGTGGGCGCATGCCGCCGTTGCCACAGACATAGAGGTTCCAGCCTTTTTCGGTGGCGATCACCCCGATATCCTTGCTCTGTGCCTCGGCACACTCGCGGGTGCAGCCAGACACGGCGAACTTGAGCTTGTGCGGCGCCCGCAGGCCCTTGTAGCGGTCTTCGATGGCCAGGGCCATGGCAACGCTGTCCTGCACGCCAAAGCGGCACCAGGTACTGCCCACGCAGGATTTCACCGTGCGGGTCGACTTGCCGTAGGCATGGCCGGTTTCGAAGCCTGCTTCGATCAGCTCGCCCCAGATCAGTGGCAACTCGTGCAACTGGGCGCCAAACAGGTCGATGCGCTGCCCTCCAGTGATCTTGGTGTAGAGGTCGTACTTCTTCGCCACCTGGCCGATCACGATGAGCTTGTCCGGGGTGATCTCACCCCCCGGAATCCGCGGCACCACCGAATAGGTGCCATTTTTCTGCATGTTCGCCATGAAGGTATCGTTGGTGTCCTGCAGCGGCACCAGCGAGGCATCCATCACCGGCTGGTTCCAGCAGGACGCGAGGATGTTGCCGACGGTCGGCTTGCAGATGGCGCAGCCAACGTGGCCCTTGCCATGGCGGGCGAGCAGATCGGCGAAGGTGTGAATGCCCTCGACGCGGACCAGGGCGTACAGCTCTTGGCGGGTGTAGGCAAAATGCTCGCACAGGCTCTTGTCGACGGTGACGCCCCGGGCGGTCAGTTCGTGTTCGAAGACCTGCTTGAGCAAGGCCGCGCAGCCTCCGCAGCCGGTAGCCGCCTTGGTGCAGCCCTTGACCGCGGCAAGATCGCCGCAGCCGCTGTCGATGGCTGCGCAGACCGCGCCCTTGCTGACGTTGTGGCAGGAACAGATGGTTGCGCTATCAGGCAGTGCGTCGGCCCCGAGGGTCGGAGCGCCACCACCTTGGGGCAGGATCAGTGCCGCTGGATCTGCTGGCAGCTTGATGCCGTTCTGGGCGTACTGCAGCAGCGTGTCGTAATAGCTGTTGTCGCCGACCAGCACCGCGCCTAGCACGTGCTTGCCGCTGGCATCGACCACCAGGCGGCGGTAGGACGCGTTGGCTTCGTCGATGAAGCGATAGCTGCGCGAGCCTGGCGTAGCACCATGGGCATCGCCGATGGAGCCGACGTCGACGCCGAGCAGCTTGAGCTTGGTCGACATGTCGGCGCCAGTGAAAGCCGTGGCCGTTTCGCCCATCAACAAGGCGGCGAGGTTGCGGGCCATGCTGTAGCCGGGCGCTACCAGGCCGAACACGCTGCCGTTCCAGGAGGCGCATTCGCCAACGGCATAGATGTTCCTGTCGCTGGTGCGGCAGTCGCCATCGATCACCATGCCGCCACGGGCAGCGATTTCCAGGCCGCTGCTGCGGCCCAGGGCATCCTGCGGACGGATGCCGGCGGAGAACACGATCAGGTCGGTTTCAAGGTGCTCGCCGCCGTCGAAATTCATGCGGTAGCGGTAGTCTTCGCCTGCACCGATCGACTGGGTGGCGCGCGACAGGTGCACCCCCACGCCCAAGGCTTCGATCTGCGCACGCAGGGCGGCGCCGCCTTCGCCATCGAGCTGCACCGGCATCAGCCGCGGGGCGAATTCGACCACGTGCGCTTCAAGGCCCAGGGACTTGAGCGCGTTGGCCGCTTCCAGGCCGAGCAGGCCGCCACCGACTACCACGCCGCGGCGGGCATCACTTGCTGCGGCGCGGATGCCATCAAGGTCGTCGAGGGTGCGATAGACCAGGCGCGCGTTGCCGCTGGAGCCTTCGATCGGGGGCACGAAGGGGTAGGAGCCGGTCGCCAGGATCAATTGGTCATAGGCGTAGCGGCCTTCCGGGGTAACTACCTCGCGGCGTTCGCGGTCGATTTCGATGACGGCTTCGCCCAGATGCAGGTGCACGCCGTTTGCGTCGTAGAAACCGGGCTCGCACATGGCCAGGGCCTCGGCGTCGCTGCCGCCGAAGTACTCGGACAGGTGCACGCGGTCGTAGGCGCGCTGGCGCTCCTCGCCGAAGATGCGCAGTTCGAAGCGCGCCAGGGCGCCCCGTTCGATGAGCTGTTCGACACAGTGGTGGCCGACCATGCCGTTGCCGACGATGATCAGTTTCTGGCGCTGCAGGCCTTTGGCAATTGCGTTCATGGGCGGTCCTCGATCACGGTGCAAAAAAAAACGCCTGGAGCCGAAGCTCCAGGCGCCTTTGCCTGGTGTTCATCATGTTATGGGCCCGGTTGTCGATCGACGTTGACCGGCGGGGCCGTTGTGGAAAGGGTTAAAGCAGGGAGCGTGCCAGTTTCCAGTTTGCAGTGGCTGAGACTGGACCTGTGGGAGGCCAACGGCATTTCAGGTCCACAGGTACCGAGGTATCCCAGCAAAACGCTGCAGCATCACCGCCGATTTGACCCAGGCTGGTGCAAGGCGTCTCTTATTGGGGCAGTTTTCAGTAGACATCGCGCTGGTAGCGCTTGGCCTTGCCGAGCTCGGCGACATACGCGGCGGCGGCCTCGGCACTCATCCCGCCGTGCTCGGCCACGACCTGGCGCAATGCGGCGTCGACGTCCTTGGCCATGCGCTCGGCATCACCACACACATAGAAATACGCCCCCTCCTCCAGCCACTGCCAAAGCTGGGCGCCTTGCTCCAGCATGCGCTGCTGGACATAGATCTTCTGCGCCTGATCGCGGGAAAACGCGGTGTCCAGGCGCAGGTGCCCGCTGGCCTGCCAGGCCTGCAACTGATCCTGGTAATAGAAGTCGCAAGCCTCGCGTTGCTCACCGAAGAACAACCAGTTATTCCCGGCCGCCCCGCGCGCTTCGCGCTCTTCAAGAAACGCACGAAACGGCGCAATGCCGGTACCAGGGCCCACCATGATCACCGGCACGTTGTCGTCCTCGGGCAAGCGAAAATGCTTCGACGGCTGCGGGAAGATCGCCACGCGCAGTTCGCCGGCGCGGTCGGCCAGGAAGGTCGAGGACACGCCCTTGCGCTGCCCGTAACGCACCGTCGATACGGTCAGGTGCACCTGCCCCGGATGCGCCTTGGGGCTGGAGCTGATCGAATAGAGCCGCGGCTGCAGGGGCTTGAGCAGCCTGAGCCACGTGGCGAGCGGCAATGCTTGTGGAAACTCGCGCAGCACATCGGCCAGCTGACGGCCCCACAGCCAAGCCTTGAGCTCGGCCTTGTGCTCGGGCTGCAGCAGTCGGCGCAGGTCGGCGGCGTTGGGATGCTGGCTGAACGCTTCGAGCTGCGGGGTGGTGATGCGGGCGATCTCCAGGTGCGCTTCGAACGCCATGGCCAATGGCATCGCAGGCAGGTCCTTGAGCTCGACCAACGCCTGGCCGTCGAGCTGCATCAGGCCGAGCAGCTCCTGCACCAGGGATGGACAGTTGCGTGGCCACACACCAAGGGCGTCGCCAGCTTCATAGCTGAAATCGCTGCCGGACAAGTCGAATACCAGCTGGCGGGTTTCCTTGCTCGCGCCGGGGGCGTTGAGCAGACGATTCTCCAGCAACGACGCGTGCCAGGGCTGGTGCTTGCTGCAGGCCGGGGCGGCGGGCGTGACTGCACCAGGCGCTGCCTCGGCCAGCGGTACCCGCACCTGGCCGAGCGCCGCCACCAGCGCATCCAGCCACTGATCGAACGCTTCATCGAAGTCAGGCTCGCACTCGACCCGCTGCAACAGGCGCTGCCCACCCAGTTCGGCGAGGCGCTGGTCGAGGCGCCGGCCAAAGCCGCAGAACTGGTCGTAGCTGGAATCACCCAGTGCCAGCACCGCGTACGGCAAGTCGCTGCAGTGGCTGGTCTCCTCGCCTTGCAACGCTTGCCAGAACGCCGCGCCGCTATCGGGGGCGTCGCCATCGCCGAAGGTGCTGGCGATCAGCAACACGCTGGCCGCGCCTCGCAACTGGCGCGGACTGACCGCCTCCATGCAACTGAGCTCCACCGCCAGGCCCGAGTCACGAAGACGCTGGGCGCAGCGTTGGGCCAGGGCTTCGCCGTTGCCGGTCTGGGAAGCCCAGAGGATGCGATGTGGCGCCTGCGCCGGGGTTTCCGCGAGCGTGTGCGGCTGGGCCAGCAGACCCGCCAGCAGGCCGTCGACGAACAGGCGGCTGCTCGGGGCGAAGGGCGCACTGGCAGGCAGGCTCGGCACGCCCGTGCAACGCGCCTCGGCCTGTGCCAGTCCAAGCAGGAAGCCTTGCAGGTAATGCTGCTCGGCGGCGGCAAGCTGCGGTACGGGCAGTGTGTCCAGGCCCAGCAGCCGGGACAAGGTAGCGGTCGGCATGGTGACAGGCTCCGACATGGAGTGCGGGGGGAGTTCGAGGGTATCGATGCGCTCGCCACTGACCCGGCTCAGGGACACGGCGCAGTGCTTGAAGGCCGGCTGCAGCGACAGCGGATCGACGGCATCGCAGGTCACGGCATTGATCGCCAGTTGCTCACCGTAGACATCGTTCCAGTGAAATGGAGCAAAACAGTTGCCCGGCAGCACGCGAGGGCTCAGCCTGGCGGGCAGCACCGCTTGGCCGCGACGTGAGCGGATCGCCACCTGGTCCTTGTCGGCGATGCCCAGGCGAGCAGCATCCTCGGGATGGATTTCGACGAAGGGACCGGGATCGAGCTTGTTCAGCGAGGGCACCTTGCCGGTCTTGGTCAAGGTGTGCCACTGGTGCTGGACGCGACCAGTGTTGAGCACCACCGGGAAATCATCATCAGGCAGCTCGGCCGGCGGCATCCACGGCCGGGCGAAGAAACGCGCACGGCCACTGGGGGTCGGGAAGGCCAGCGCGGGGCGCTGGCCGTCGTGGTCAAGCAGCGTCTGGCTGATACCGTCGTTGCAATAGCGCAGAGGGCTGCGGTCGTCCTGGCGGCCTGGCGCGCTGGGCCACTGGCGAGGTTTTTCGCGCAGCTGGTCATAGTCGATGCCGCGCAGGTCATAGCCGGTGGCAGGGTTGTGAAACTGGCGGATCTCGTCGAATACCGCCTCGGCGTCAGCGTACGTGAATGCCTGGGCGTAGCCCATGGCACAGGCGATGCGCGCGATGATCTGCCAGTCGGGCAGGCTCTCTCCCGGCGCGGGAACGGCGCGCGGCATCAGGGTGAGGTTGCGTTCGCTGTTGATCATCACGCCCTCGCCTTCTGCCCACAGCGCGGCAGGCAAGAGGACGTCGGCGTAGCGGTTGGTCTCGGTGTCGAGGAAGGCGTCCTGGGTGATCACCAGCTCGGCCTGCTGCAGACCGTCAATCACCTGTTGGCGGTTGGCGACGCTGGCCACTGGGTTGCTGCAGATGATCCAGCAGGCCTTGATCTGGCCCTCGGCCATCTGCTGGAACAGCCCCACCGTGCCCTCCCCGCCTTCGGCGCGCAGGCTGCCCGGGGCCAGTTGCCACTGCTGCTCGACGAAGGCGCGGTCGCTGTCGAGCAGTGTCGAGCGTTGCCCTGGCAGGCCCGGGCCCATGTAGCCCATCTCGCGCCCGCCCATGGCATTGGGCTGGCCGGTGAGTGAGAACGGGCCGCTGCCCGGACGGCAGATCGCGCCGGTGGCCAGGTGCAGGTTGCACAGCGCGTTGCTATGCCAGGTGCCGTGGATGCTCTGGTTGAGACCCATGGTCCAGCAGCTCATCCAGTCCCTGGACTCTCCGATCCAGGCAGCGGCCTGGCGGATATCGGCTTCGGCCAGGCCGGTCAGTTCGGCCACCCGCGTGGGGGTGTAGTCCGCAAGGAACTCTGGCATTACCTCCCAGCCTTCGGTGTGGCGAGCGATGAAGGCGGCGTCCGTGTGACCGTTCTGGTGCAGCAGGTGCAGCAGGCCGTTGAGCAGCGCCAGGTCGCTGCCCGGACGCACTTGCAGGAACAGGTCGGCCTTGTCCGCCGTGGCATTGCGCCGCGGATCCACGACGATCAGCCGAGCCCCGGCCTTGACCCGGTCGAGCAGGCGCAGGAAGAGGATCGGATGGCAGTCGGCCATGTTCGCGCCGATCACCAGGAAGACTTCGGCATGCTCGAAGTCCTGGTAACTGCCGGGCGGTCCGTCGGCACCCAGCGACAGCTTGTAGCCACTGCCGGCGCTGGCCATGCACAGGCGTGAATTGGATTCGACATGGCGGGTGCGGATGAAACCCTTGGCCAACTTGCTGGCCAGGTACTGAGCCTCGAGCGACATCTGCCCGGAGAGGTAGAGCGCCACGGCATCCGGGCCGTGTGTGTCGATGATCCCGCGCAGGCGCGTGGCGGCCTGCTCGATGGCTGTGTCCATGGCGGTCTGTCCGGGGTCTTGCTGGCGCTGCTGGCGCACGAAGGCGTGCTGCATGCGCCCGCCCGCGTCCAGCGGCACATGCGCGGTGAGTCCCTTGGTGCACAGTCGGCCGAAGTTGCTCGGGTGTTGCTTGTCGCCGCTGATCCGGGCGACTCGCTGCCCTTCCACGGTCATGACAATGCCGCACCCTACCCCGCAATACGGGCACACGCTGCGCACCTGGCTGCTGCTCATCGGCCGATCTCCTGCCTGCACGAACGACAAAGGCGCCGGCTGCCCCTGCTTGCGCAAGCAAGGGGGCAACACGGCGCCTTTGTCGTGAACGGTGGACCATCTGCGTTGACGGCCCTGATGACAGTATCCCAGCAAAAGTCAGGCCATCATGCCGTGTGCTCTTGTAGGGACGGCGCGTATCCGTGCAAGGACGTCGTATGCCCATGTAGGCGCGCACCGATTGGGGGATGAGTGCACCAGGGTGTGGCGTTGGGGTGAACAATCAATATATGATCCGTAAACGTTTCGTATATTCAGGAGCACCCTATGGGCATCGTCAAGATCGCCGACGACCTGCATGAGGACTTGCGCGTCGCCAGTGCCGCTCTCTCCCGCTCGATAAACGCTCAGGCTGAGTTCTGGATTCGCATCGGCATGCTCGCCGAACTGAACCCCCAGGCCAATTACCAGGAATTGCTACGCCAACTGCTGCGTCGGGAGCAAGCCAGCCTCAAGGAGCTGATCCAGTGAGCCAAGTGATCATCAAAGACGCCGCCCAACTGGCGCTGATGCGCCGTGCCGGGCAACTGCTGGCCCAGGTGTTCGCCGACCTGGACGGGTTCATTCGCGCCGGCATCAGTACCCTGCAGATCAACGACCGCGCCGATGCCTTCATCGTCGAGACGCTGAAGGCACGTCCGGCCAGCAAGGGCCAGTACGGCTTCCCCTACTCCCTGAACACCTCGATCGATCACGTGGTCTGCCACGGGATGCCGAATGCGAGCGAGATCCTGGCCGAGGGCTCGGTCATCAACGTCGACATCACCTTGGAACAAGGCGGATACATCGCCGATTCCTCGAAGATGTATTGCATCGGCAAAATCGACGATGAAGCCCGTCGACTGGTGGATACCACCTATGACGCAATGTGGAAAGGTATCGAGCAAGTCCGCCCCGGCGCCACTCTCGGCGACGTCGGCCACGCGATCCAGGCCCATGCCGAAGCTGCGGGCTACAGCGTGGTGCGAGAATACTGCGGGCACGGTATTGGCCGGCAAATGCACGAAGGTCCCGAAGTGCTGCACTACGGACAACGTGGCGGTGGCCTGACCCTGAAGCCGGGCATGGTCTTCACCATCGAGCCGATGATCAACCAGGGCGGACGTGGCACCCGCACCCTGCGCGACGGCTGGACCGTCATCACGCGGGACCGCAGCCTGTCGGCGCAGTGGGAGCATACGGTGGCAGTGACCGAGGATGGGTTTGAGGTGATGACGCTGCGCGAAGAGGAGCTGACGGGGATTGCAAGACGCTGATCGATTCCCCTGCTGGGCCGTGAACGGCCCTCAGGGGAGCGCCTGACAAACAATACAAACAAAAAAAGCGACCCTAAGGTCGCTTTCTTTGTGGCTTCCGGGTGTTCAGTGGGCCCTGGAAGCTGGAATATGGCGCAGCGGACGGGACTCGAACCCGCGACCCCCGGCGTGACAGGCCGGTATTCTAACCGACTGAACTACCGCTGCGCTATACACTGAGAAGTGGTGGGTGATGACGGGATCGAACCGCCGACCCTCTGCTTGTAAGGCAGATGCTCTCCCGGCTGAGCTAATCACCCTTCGTCTCGGTGTGGCGCGCATTCTACGGAGCACCCGCCACCCTGGCAAGCACTTTTTTAAATTATTTTTTGAGGCCTTTCAAAGACCTACAGGTCTGGCCTGAAACTGCCACACGGAGAATAATGCCCTCCTTATGCATTAAGGAGAGTTTCACCCCATGTGGTTCAAAAACCTGCTGACCTACCGCCTGACCCAGGACGTTGCGTTCGACGCCGAAGCTCTGGAAACCGCCCTGGCCTCCAAGCCGGCCCGTCCCTGCGCCAGCCAGGAGTTGACCACCTACGGTTTCGTCGCGCCCTTCGGCAAGGGCGAGGATGCACCGCTGGTTCACGTCAGCGGTGACTACCTGCTTATCGCTGCACGTAAAGAAGAACGCATCCTGCCAGGCAGCGTCGTGCGCGATGCCGTCAAAGAGAAGATCGACGAGATCGAGACCGAGCAGATGCGCAAGGTCTATAAAAAGGAACGCGATCAGATCAAGGACGAGATCATCCAGGCGTTCTTGCCGCGTGCCTTTATCCGCCGCTCGATGGTGTTCGCCGCCATCGCCCCCCGCCAGGGCCTGATCCTGGTTAACTCGGCCAGCGCCAAGCGCGCCGAAGACCTGCTCTCCACCCTGCGGGAAGTGATGGGTTCGCTGCCGGTACGCCCGGTGTCGGTGAAGATCGCGCCGACCGCGACCATGACCGATTGGGTCAAATCGCAAAAAGCTGCCCCGGACTTCCATGTACTGGACGAATGCGAGCTGCGCGACACCCACGAAGACGGCGGCATCGTGCGCTGCAAGCGCCAGGACCTGACCAGCGACGAGATCCAGCTGCACCTGGGCACCGGCAAGGTGGTCACCCAGCTGTCGCTGGCCTGGCAGGACAAGCTGTCGTTCGTGCTCGACGACAAGATGGTCATCAAGCGCCTCAAGTTCGAAGAGCTGCTGCAGGACCAGGCTGAACAGGATGGCGGCGACGAAGCCCTTGGCCAGCTCGACGCCAGCTTCCTGCTGATGATGCTCACCTTCGCCGACTACCTGCCAGCGCTGTTCGAAGCCTTGGGCGGCGAAGAGATCCCGCAGGGGGTCTGATCTACCTCGCCCTCGTGCTGACGCTTATATAAGAAGAAGGAAATATTCATGCGTGCCCTTGCCGCCCTCAGCCGATTCGTCGGCAATACCTTTGCCGTGTGGGTGCTGCTGTTCGCCTGCCTGGCATTTTTCCAGCCGCAATGGTTCATCGGCCTGAAAAGCTGGATCGTGCCGCTGCTGGGCCTGGTGATGTTCGGCATGGGCCTGACGCTCAAGCTCGACGACTTTGCCGCCGTGGCTCGTCAGCCATGGCGGGTGGCGCTGGGGGTGGTGGCGCATTTCGTGATCATGCCGGGCGTGGCGTGGCTGCTCTGCCAGCTGTTCCACCTGCCGCCGGAGATCGCCGTGGGGGTAATCCTCGTGGGCTGCTGCCCGAGCGGGACCGCGTCCAATGTCATGGTGTGGCTGTCCAAGGGGGACCTGGCGCTGGCGGTGGCGATCGCCGCAGTCACCACGCTGCTGGCGCCGCTGCTCACCCCTACCCTGATCTGGCTGCTGGCCTCGGCCTGGCTGCCGGTGTCCTTCATGGACATGTTCTGGTCGATCCTGCAGCTGGTGATGCTGCCGATCGTCCTGGGCGTGCTGGCCCAGCGCCTGCTCGGCGCCCGGGTGCAGTTGGCGGTACAGGTGCTGCCACTGGTGTCGGTGGTGAGCATCGTGATGATTGTCTGCGCGGTGGTTGCCGCCAGCCAGGCGAAGATCGCCGAGTCCGGCCTGCTGATCATGGCGGTGGTGGTATTGCACAACAGCTTCGGCTTCCTGCTCGGCTACCTGACCGGCAAGCTGTGCAAGTTGCCACTGGCTCAGCGCAAATCGCTGGCGCTGGAGGTGGGTATGCAGAACTCGGGGCTGGGGGCAGCACTGGCCAGCGCGCACTTTTCGCCACTGGCGGCGGTGCCAAGCGCGTTGTTCAGCGTATGGCACAACATTTCCGGCGCCCTGCTCTCCACCTGGTTCCGCCGCATGGAGGAGCCATCGCCCCCATCCACGAAGGTGGAACAGGCTACCCGTCCTTCCTGAAGGCTTGCCCGGCATCGGCAGATGTGCAATATAATGCGCAGTGTGAGGACGACCTCACGACGCGCTGCGTAGACGATCCGGGGACGGCCCCATCCTTGACCTGATGGAGACTCACCGATGTCCTGGATCATTCTGTTTTTCGCCGGCCTCTTCGAAGTCGGCTGGGCCGTCGGCCTGAAGTACACCGACGGCTTCACACGCCCGCTGCCTACCGTGCTCACGGTGGGTGCGATGGTCATCAGTCTTGGCCTGCTGGGCCTGGCCGTGAAAGAGCTGCCGCTGGGCACCGCCTACGCCATCTGGACCGGTGTCGGCGCCGTCGGCACGGTGATCGCAGGGATCATCCTGTTTGGCGAATCGATGGCGCTGGTACGACTGATCAGCGTTGCACTGATCGTCTGCGGGTTGATCGGCCTTAAGGTCAGCGCCAGCTGACCTTGTCCGCCTCTACCGTACGCTGCCGCGCAGGGCACTGACCTTCGCGCGCAGCGCTTCGGGTTGCGCCGCCTCCACCTCGACAACGTCTCCCGCCACCAGCGTGACCCGCGACCACAGCCTGCGGAACAGCCCCTTGGCCGGATCCCGGCTGAAGAAACTCCCCCACAGCCCTTGCAAGGCCAACGGAATCACTGGCACCGGTGTCTCTGCGAGGATGCGCTTGACGCCGCTCTTGAACACGTCGATCTCGCCGTCAGTGCTGAGCTTGCCTTCGGGGAAGATGCACACCAGCTCCCCTGTCGCCAGGGAGGCGGCAATCCTTTCGAAGGCCTGCTCGTAGGCCGCCGCATCTTCGCTGCGCCCGGCAATCGGAATCGCGCCCGCCGTGCGGAAGACAAAGTTGAGCACCGGCAGGCGGTAGATCTTGTAGTACATGACAAAACGGATCGGCCGGCGCACGGCCCCGGCGATCAGCAGCGCATCGACGAACGACACGTGGTTGCACACCAGCAGTGCCGCGCCCTCGTCGGGAATCCGCTCGAGACCGCGATGCGCGACCCGGTACATGGAGTGGCTGAGGAGCCAGATCATGAAGCGCATGGTGAACTCGGGGACAATGCGGAAGATATAAGCGTTGACCGCGATGTTGAGCAGCGACACCACCAGGAACAGTTGCGGGATGGACAGCTCGGCCACGCTCAGCAGGACGATGGTGACAATCGCCGAGACCACCATGAACAACGCGTTGAGAATGTTGTTGGCGGCGATCACCCGTGCCCGCTGGTCTTGGGCTGTCCGCGCCTGGATCAGTGCGTAGAGCGGGACGATATAGAAGCCGCCGAATACGCCCAGGCCGACGATCGCCCCGAGAATCCACCAGGCTTGCGCCATGCCTAACAGCGCCAGCCAGTCATGGGGCATGGCCGCAGCCTCTACATCACCGGAATGCCACCACCAGAGCAGGCCGAAGACGGTCAGCCCGAACGAGCCGAACGGCACCAGGCCGATCTCCACCTTTCGCCCGCTCAGGCGCTCGCACAGCAGCGAACCCACTGCAATGCCCACCGAGAACAGTGTCAGCACCAGGGTCACGACCGTCTCGTCGCCGTGTAGCCAGTCCTTGGCGTACGCCGGGATCTGGGTCAGGTAGATGGCCCCGACGAACCAGAACCAGGAATTGCCGACGATCGACCGCGACACTGCCGGTGTCTGTCCCAGGCCCAGGCGCAAGGTGGCGCAGGTCTGAGTGAAGATGTTCCAGTTCAGCTTCATGCCCCGAGCCGTCGCGGCCACCCGGGGAATCCAGCGGCTGGCCAGATAGCCCAGCATCGCAACACCCACCACGGCCATGGCGACGATGGGTGCATGGTGGGTGCTCGACATCATCACCCCGGCACCGATGGTGCCCGCCAGGATGGCCAGGAAGGTCCCCATCTCCACCAATCCGTTGCCGCCCACCAGCTCCTGCTCGCGCAACGCCTGAGGCAATATCGAATACTTCACCGGCCCGAACAGCGCCGAGTGAGTACCCATCGCAAAGAGCGCCAGCAACATCAGCTCGAGATGATTGCTGACGAAACCGACCGCACCGATGGCCATGATGACGATCTCGGCCAGCTTGATCACGCGGATCAGCGCGTCCTTGGCAAACTTCTCGCCAAATTGACCGGCCAGCGCCGAGAACAGAAAGAACGGCAGGATGAACAGCAGCGCGCAAAGATTGACCCAGATCGACCGGTCGCCTTCAAGGCTGAGCTTGTAGAGAATCGCCAGGATCAGCGACTGCTTGAACAGATTGTCGTTGAAGGCACCCAGCGACTGGGTGATGAAAAAGGGCAAGAAGCGTCGCTTGCCGAGCAAGGTGAATTGCGAGGGGTGACTCATCGTCCGTGTTCCTGCTTGGCTTTTGTCATTGGAGGCGCCAGGCGCCGGGCGCCATCATAACGCCTGTCGCCAGTGATGCCCTGCCCTGTTGCGGATCAATCATTCTGCGATGCACGGGGAATGGAACAGCGAGCCGCTCCAGGCACCTTGTGCGGTACGTACCAGGACCAGCAGCCAGAGCGCGGCCAAGGCAGCCACCAACAGCGCCCCCATCCCATGAAAGAAGGCCAGGTCCAGGCACGCCGCAAGCTTTAGCGTCGCCAGGCTGTACACGCCCAGCGGAAACGTGAAGCCCCACCAGCCCAGGTTGAAGGGCATGCCGCGGCGCAGGTAGCGCAGGGTGATCAACACAGCCGTCAGCAGCCACCACAGGCCCGCGCCCCAGAGCACGATGCCGGCGATAATACCGATGCCATTGGCGATCTCGCCCAGCGTCCCGAGGCCGTTGGCGGCGAAGATCGCCGGCGCATCGCCTCCGAGCAGCAGCATGCCGAGGGCACCGGTGCCGATCGGGCCCAGGGCCAGCCAGCTCGAGGCGGCCATGCTGGCCGGCGGCAACTTGTGCAGAGCCATGCGCAGCATGAGGATGGTGAGGATGCTGAAGGCAACCGGCAGCGACACCGCCCAGAGCACATAGCTGGTGATCAGCACCACGAATTGACGATGCATATCGACCAGATGCGGTGCCAGCAGGCCACCGCTGGCCGCTGCTACTTCCGCAGCGACCACGGGCAACAACCAGACGGCCGTCATCTGGTCGATGCTGTGCTCCTGTCGGGTAAACATCAGATAAGGAATCGCCACGCCACACAAAAGCGCCAGGCCGACATCGACCCACCAGAGGGTTTCGATGAAAGGAATGACCCCATCGCCCCAGCGCGACAGGCCAAATACCAAGGCACCGTTGAGAATCGTCGCCAGCCCCATGGGGATAGTGCCGAAGAACATCGAGACGGTGGAGTGGCCGAAAATCCGCCGCGCTTCGTCGAAGAACAGCACCCAGCGAGCGCTATAGAGGACGGTGAACAATGCGAACAGTGTGATCGTCAGCCACCAGAACGTCTCGGCGAGCGCAGGGGTGATACCAAGCTGGTGCAGGGCCAGCGCCAGGACGCCAGTGCCCATCGTGGCGGCAAACCAGTTAGGGGTGAACTGGCGAATCACCTCGCGTGGGTGGCTCAGGCGGCTGAGAGGGCGGCGGGTAGTACAAGACATGGGAGGCATCCCCGTAGAAGAGACGGTCATCCTATGCCTGGAAGAAATATCCATATAACGGTTAATTTCTCTAACTGTTATCGGTTTTGCAGATGACCGACAAGCGTCAGTGCGGCGCGCTCGGCAGCCCTACCCGTTGGCCACATCGATTCTGCTACCAATGTCGGCGCTGACTAAGCGCGGGCAGCGTGCCAGACTGTCTGACCGGGATCGGCTTTTTTGCGGAGTTGTCATGTCGTTGTCCAGCGGGTTGATCGCCGTGGTCGCCCTGGTCTATATGGCCATCATGTTCGCCATCGCCTTCTACGGCGACCGCCGCAGCACACCGCTGCCGCCGCGCCTGCGGGCGTGGGTGTATAGCCTGTCGCTGGCAGTGTACTGCACCAGCTGGACATTCTTCGGCGCGGTCGGCCAGGCCGCCGAGCAGCTTTGGGCATTCCTGCCGATTTACCTGGGCCCGGTGTTGCTGTTGCTGTTCGCGCCCTGGGTGCTGCAGAAGATGGTGCTGATCAGCAAGCAGGAAAACATCACCTCGATTGCCGACTTCATCGCGGCGCGCTATGGCAAGTCGCAGACTCTCGCTGTGGTAGTGGCGCTGATCTGCCTGGTCGGCGTACTGCCCTACATTGCGCTGCAGCTCAAGGGCATCGTACTGGGGGTCAACCTCTTGATCGGCGCCAATGCCGACGCCACTGGCAGCCGCGTGCAGGACACAGCGCTGGTGGTCTCGCTGGTGCTGGCGCTGTTCAGCATCGTCTTCGGCACCCGTAGCCTGGACGTGACCGAGCACCACCGGGGCATGGTCCTGGCGATTGCGTTCGAAGCGCTGGTCAAGCTGCTGGCGTTTCTCGCCGTGGGCGCCTTCGTGGTCTTCAACCTGTATGACGGCTTCGACGACCTGTTCTCCCAGGCGCGCCTGGCACCGCACCTGGACAGCTACTGGAAAGAGACCATCAACTGGCCCTCGATGGTGGTACAGACCATGGTGGCGATGATGGCGATCATCTGCCTGCCTCGCCAATTCCACGTTACCGTGGTGGAGAACACCGAGGCCCAGGACCTGCGCCTGGCGCGATGGGTGTTTCCGCTGTACCTGGTGCTCGCCGCGCTGTTCGTGGTGCCGATCGCTTTGGCCGGACAGCTGCTGCTGCCCGGCACAGTGATTTCCGACTCCTTTGTCATCAGTCTCCCGCTTGCCGAAGCACACCCGAGCCTGGCTCTGCTGGCATTTATCGGCGGCGCTTCGGCCGCCACCGGGATGGTGATCGTCGAGGCGGTGGCGCTGTCGACCATGGTCTCCAATGACATGCTCCTGCCCTGGTTGCTGCGGCGCAACAACGCGGAGCGGCCGTTCGAGGTATTCCGCCACTGGATGCTGTCGGTGCGCCGAGTGACCATCGTGGTGATCCTCCTGCTGGCTTATGTGAGCTACCGCCTGCTGGGCTCCACCGCCAGCCTGGCGACCATCGGCCAGATCGCCTTCGCTGCGGTGACGCAACTGGCGCCGGCGATGCTCGGCGCGCTGTACTGGAAACAGGCCAACCGGCGCGGCGTGTTCGCAGGGCTGGCCGCAGGGATCTTCCTCTGGTTCTACACCCTGGTGCTGCCCATCACCGCCCATAGCCTGGGCTGGTCCTTGGCGCTGTTTCCCGGTCTGGACTGGCTGCACGGCAACCCGCTGAACCTGCCGATCACACCGCTGACCCAAGGTGTGGTGCTGTCACTGGCAGGCAACTTCACGCTGTTTGCCTGGGTGTCGATCCTGTCGCGCACGCGGGTGTCGGAGCATTGGCAGGCGGGCCGGTTCATCGGCCAGCAGACCAGCGCCCGGCCGGGCAGCCGCTCGCTGCTGGCGGTGCAGATCGACGACCTGCTGCAGCTGGCGGCGCGCTTCGTCGGCGAGGAACGCGCCCGGCAAAGCTTCATCCGCTTCGCCTATCGCCAGGGCAAGGGCTTCAACCCCAACCAGAACGCCGATGGCGACTGGATCGAGCATACCGAACGCCTGCTTGCCGGGGTGCTCGGCACCTCCTCGACCCGTGCAGTGGTCAAGGCGGCCATTGAAGGCCGCGAGATGCAGCTTGAGGACGTGGTGCGCATTGCCGACGAAGCTTCCGAGGTGCTGCAGTTCAACCGCGCCTTGCTGCAAGGCGCCATCGAGAATATCAACCAGGGCATCAGCGTGGTCGACCAGAACCTCCATCTGGTGGCCTGGAATCGCCGTTACCTGGAGCTGTTCAACTATCCGGACGGGCTGATCAGTGTCGGCCGGCCGATCGCCGACATCATCCGCTACAACGCCGAGCGTGGCCTGTGCGGGCCGGGGGAGGCGCAGGTGCATGTCGCCCGCCGCCTGCACTGGATGCGCCAAGGCCGCGCACACACTTCCGAGCGGCTGTTTCCCAATGGCCGGGTCATCGAGCTGATCGGCAACCCCATGCCCGGCGGCGGTTTCGTCATGAGTTTCACCGACATCACCCCGTTCCGCGAAGCCGAGCAGGCGCTTAAGGAGGCCAATGAAGGGCTGGAACAACGCGTTGCCGCCCGCACGTTCGAGCTCTCGCAGCTCAACCAGGCCCTGAGCGAGGCCAAGAGCCACGCCGAGGCGGTGAGCCAGTCCAAGACGCGCTTCCTCGCGGCAGTCAGCCATGACCTGATGCAGCCGCTGAACGCTGCCCGGCTGTTCTCGGCCGCCCTGTCGCAGCAAGGCGAGGAACTGTCCGAGGACGCCCGGCAACTGGTGCAGCACATGGACAGCTCGCTGCGCTCGGCCGAAGAGTTGATCAGCGACCTGCTCGACATCTCGCGTCTCGAAAACGGCAAGATCACCCCCGATGCCAAGCCGTTCGCCCTGAGTGAGCTGTTTGATGCCCTTGGCGCCGAGTTCACCGCGCTGGCGCGCCAGAAAGGCCTGGAGTTCCGTCTGCGCGGCAGTCGCCTGCGGGTGCACAGCGACATGAAGCTGCTCCGGCGTATCTTGCAGAACTTCCTCACCAACGCCTTGCGCTATGGCAAGAGCCCCATCCTGCTGGGCGCCCGGCGGCGCAAGGGTCGCTTGTGGCTGGAGGTGTGGGACCGGGGACCGGGGATTGCCGATGACAAGCTGCAGGTGATCTTCCAGGAATTCAAACGCCTGGACAGCCACCAGACCCGCGCAGAGAAAGGCTTGGGGCTGGGGCTGGCGATTGCGGACGGCCTGTGTCGTGTGCTGGGCCATGAGCTGCAAGTGCGCTCGTGGCCAGGCAAGGGCACGGTGTTTCGGGTCAGCGTGCCGCTGGCCAGCAGCGCGGCGCCCGTGCAGAGCGCGCCGATCGAACAGCCCGGGCAGCCGCTGGCCGGGTTGCAGGTGCTGTGCGTCGATAACGAGGACAGCATCCTGGTGGGCATGAGCAGCCTGCTCAGCCGCTGGGGCTGTCAGGTCTGGACTGCCCGAAGCCAGGAGGAATGCGGCGCGCTGCTGGACAAAGGCATGCGTCCGGACCTGGCGCTGGTCGACTATCACCTGGATGACGGCGAGACCGGTACCGGGCTCATGGCCTGGCTACGGACCCGTCTGGGCGAGCCAGTGCCAGGGGTGGTGATCAGTGCGGACGGGCGTAGCGAAACGATTGCCCAGGTACATGCCGCCGGCCTCGATTATCTGGCCAAGCCGGTAAAGCCGGCAGCCTTGCGCGCCTTACTCAATCGCCATCTGAGCCTGGCTCAGTAACCGGGGTGTCGCTCAGCGCGCGCTCCAGCAGATCAGCCGGCAGGCTCTTGCTGGCGCGGGCACCGAGGAGCTTGAGCTGCTCACTGCGGCTGATCAGGTTGCCGCGCCCTTCGCAGAGCTTGTTGCGGGCTGCGGCGTAGGCCTTGTCCACTTGCTGCAGGCGCGCGCCCAGCTCGTCCAGATCCTGGATGAACAGCACGAACTTGTCGTACAGCCAGCCGGCACGCTCGGCAATTTCGCGGGCGTTCTGACTCTGGCGCTCCTGCTTCCACAGGCTGTCGATCACCCTCAGCGTGGCCAGAAGCGTAGTGGGACTGACGATGATGATCTGCCGGTCGAATGCCTCCTGGAACAGATTGGGCTCGGCTTGCAGTGCCGCTGAGAACGCCGCCTCGATCGGCACGAAGAGCAGCACGAAATCCAGGCTGTGCAGGCCGTCCAGGCGGCTGTAGTCCTTGCCTGAGAGTCCCTTGACGTGGTTGCGCAGCGACAGCACGTGCTGCTTGAGCGCGGTCTGGGCCGCCTGACTGTCGGGGTCGCTGACGTATTGCTGATAAGCCGTAAGGCTGACTTTGGCGTCGACCACCACCTGCTTGCCCCCCGGCATCATGATCAGCACATCGGGCTGGAAGCGCTCGCCGTCGGCGCTCTTGAGGCTGACCTGGGTCTGGTACTCACGGCCCTTTTCAAGGCCTGCATGCTCAAGCACCCGCTCAAGGATCAGCTCGCCCCAGTTGCCCTGGGTTTTCTGGCCCTTGAGGGCCTGGGTGAGATTGGTTGCTTCATCGCTCAGGCGCTGGTTGAGCTGCTGCAGGCGCTCCAGTTCCTTGCCCAGGGAAAAACGCTCGCGGGCTTCTTGCTGGTAGCTTTCCTCGACGCGTTTCTCGAAGGACTGGATACGCTCCTTGAGCGGATCGAGCAGTTGGCCGAGGTGCTGCTGGCTGGTCTGGGCGAAGCGCTGCTCGCGCTCGTCGAAGATCTTGGTGGCCAGGTCGGAAAACTGAGCCCGCAAGGTATCGCGGGCTTCTTGCAGGTCTTCGAGGCGCTGCTGGTGATTTTCCTGCTGTTCGCGCAGTTCGGCGGCCAGGCCCGCGGCCTGGGCATCAAGGCGGCGCAGCTCGGCTTCGCGGGTTGACCGCTCGAGCTGCCAGGCGTGGGCCGCGTCGCGAGCGTTGTCACGGTCGACCTGCAGCAGCTCAAGCTCACGGCCCTGGGCGGCCAGGCTGGCCTGCTTGGCGGCGTTGGCCTCGCTAAGGTCGCTGATCTCGTCGCGGCTGGCCTCAAGCTGGGCTTGCAGGCCCTCCTGTGCCAGTTGCGAACTGCCCAGGCGTTCTTCGAGCAGCGCCAGTTCGCCCTGGCGCAATGCCAACCGCCGCTGCAGGTGCAACGCCCAGCCCAGACACGGCACTGCCGCCGCCACCATGCCTAACGCAATGCTGGCCAGATCTACCGCCATAGCTACTCCGATCAATGCTGCGAATCATGCTCGCAGCTTATCAGCCTGGCGCCGCCAAGGCCTCAAGCCTGCGGTAATTGCCTGAGCAGACGGCATGCTTCCTGCGAGCCTCTCGCGGCTGCCAGTTCCAGCCAGTAACGCGCCTGCTCTGGCGCGTTGGCCTGAGGCTGCAAGCACACGCGACCGTATTCGAGCTGAGCACGTCGATCACCCGCGCGGGCAGCCTGACGCAGAAGTTCGTGGCCGATACGCCGGTCGCGGGCATTGCCACAGTCCCGGCAAAGCATCTGTCCGAGGCGACTCTGGGCCACCACCACCCCCTGACGTGCAGGCTGCTTGAGCAGGCGCCCGGCAAAATACTTGACGCTGGGCTTGTCCCCCAGGCGTGGACTGTCGAGTAACCACAAGGCCACCTTCAGTGAAAAGCGCTTGGGCTCGGGTAATGGCATTGGGGCCGACGGGTCAGCGAGATTTTTACCGCGAAATATCATGACGAAAAGCGATGGCGACTCGAGAGGCGCGCCACTCTACTCCTTTTTCCGCCGAATGGCAGGAAGCGTTCCTACAGAAAATTTAAAAAAATCCATGTTTTTTTCTTGACGGTTTCACGTCCTGCAAGTTCGTCAGAGAAGAGTTGGATGGATTGTCGGACAGACCGGGAAATCCTGGCACGCCCGTGCTAGAGCAAGCGCTTGGGACAATCCACAGAAGCTGTGGATAACTCAGTGGAAAACCCACTCGGGGAACCCGCAAACCCTTGTGGAATGGGGCTTGAAGTCAAACTGACGATTTTTTCACCAGCTCGAATTAGTGTTTTTTTTCATTGACTTAAGTGTCGCGCCGAGTCATTGGCGGGGAACCGCCGACCTGTTGCGAGGTTGAAACAAGCGTTGTTTCTGATGTGCACAAGCTCGGCAACACCCGGCTTGGGCAAACGGAATGTCCAGGGACACGGGGGTCGAGGAGCCTAGCCCCCCTTCCCATTGCCTGGCCGTTGGGAGATACTGCTCGGCTTGGCGCGATAACAGCATCAAGTGCTTGCCACCGTCATGCGATTGCTGTAACGTGGCCGCCGTTAGTACCAAGCTTGAAAGTCAATTCTGGCCACACTGTCCTTGCAGCATCCTGCTCAATCATCGAGCAGTAGCTGTCGAAACCAGGACCGGCCCACTCGATGGTTCCCTCGGCAATCCATACCTGCCCTAGCAAGAACCTCCCGGAAAATTGATCAGGATCTTCATCCAGAGGCCCAGAACCTTGCCCTGGCTGCATGCCTGCCTTCCCATGTACCTACCAGTCAGCCCAGCGCCACTCATATCAATGCGCCCAAACTGGCTGTCCTGTTCCAGACAGGTCCTGCGTCCTCATTAAATCATGACGCTACTGGAACGTTTTCATCGTGCACGGCTCGAATCCGTGTCTATTGCAGGAACATCCAATAACTATGACGCACAATCATCACTTCCAGGCTGCGGTTAGCACCCTCTCCCAGGCATTTGCCCCTTTGAACTGCCTGATCTTTGCTCCGCGCAAAGGCAGCTTCAGCTTTACCCTGGTCGACGAGCATGGCATTGCATGCCATACCGAACGCCTTTACCCAGAGCAGTACAAGACGGCCGAGCCACTGCAAGCGATCATCGCTCGTACCCGCCAGTCGCTCACCGCATAAGCCACTTCTCGCCAAGGCAAGCCTGCCATGGGAGCGCCGATCCGGCGCTCCGGCTTGCCCAGCGAACCTGCCTACAAGCCTATCGCCACCTTTCTCTCCTCCCAGACCTGGTAATTGCCTGAAGGCATATAGGTCCTGCGGCGCTTGTTTCAATCGATTTAAAAACAGTCCTTTACATCACGGTTATCACACTACACTTCAACTCGAGCGGCTCATGTCGCTTCCGGCGGGCCTGACCATTTCACAGCTGCCAAGCTCCAGCGCCCGTCGGCCATCTTCAGTTCGAGGCCACCATGGGTATCGCTGCGAACGAATTGAGCCAGTATGTGATCCGCCCGACCCTTGTCTATCTGGGCCGCCACTGCCAGAGCGCCGAAGCCCTGTTGCTGGGGGTTGCTGCCAGCCAATCGGCACTGGGCTCGGCACTGCATGATCGACGTGGGCACGGGCTCTATAGAATCGGTGAGACACGTCACAATTATTTGTGGGATAAATTCCTTGCCCGCGATCCGGAACTTGCCAGCCTGGTGCGCGGGCTGGCCAGTCAGCATGCTTTTCTCTGCGGTCCGCATCTCGAGCTCACCGTGAATCTGCGCTACGCCACTGCCATTGCGTGGATGCTCATCGAAGAGCAAGGATCGCCCCTGCCCAGGGCCGATGATTTGCTGGGACTGGCCCGCATCTGGCGCCAAGCCTTCCATCCCCAGGGCCGCTTGCGCGACTTCACCGATGCGTGGCACACCTGCATCGATCCACTGGCCCTGCATGCTTGCTGAAGTTTCCTACGAGGGAATCAGAAAGACCTGTCGATATAAGTAGGATTGTCCTACAAAACCGCTCTATCTCCGGGGATTCAGCCTATAGCGCGCCGAGGGAAATGTTGGTAGCGTTCGCTCCGGAGATCCCAAGGAGTTCTAATAATGAAAAAAGTAATGCTCAAATCTTCCCTCGCCGTTGCCGTAACGCTTGCTTCCAGCCAACTGCTCGCCAGCGGTTTCGCGCTCAATGAACAAAGCATCAGCGGCATGGGGGTAGGTTTCGCGGGTCGTTCTTCCGCTGCCGAAGATGCCAGCACGGTCCACGGAAACCCTGCGGGCATGTCGCGTCTCAAGCGCGAACAGTTCACAGTAGGTGGCGCTGCCATCATTGCCAGGGCCGACATCAAGGGCAGCAGCTCCTATGGCGGCGAGACCGACGGTGACATGGTCCCGGTGGTCGGCGTCCCGATGGGCTACTACGTCAAGCCGCTCGATGACCACTGGAGCGTCGGCTTCGGCGTATACGTCCCCTTCGGCCTGGTTACCGACTACGGCAGCGACGACGCCGCGCGCTACTGGGGCAAGAAAAGCCACGTCGAGGTCATCACCTTCCAGCCCACCGTCAGCTATGCCTTCAACGACAAGGTGTCGATCGGCTTTGGCCCTACCTTCAACCGTATCGAGGGCGAACTGGGCTCGAACTTGCGTACGCCGATTCCCGGCGCTAGCGATGGCCAGGTCAAGATCAAGGGCGACGATACCGCCGTGGGCTACAACATCGGCTTGCTGGTGCAGGCAACCGACAAGACCCGTCTGGGCCTGACCTACCATTCGATGGTCGACTACAAGCTCGAGGGCAAGACCCGCGTCAGCACACCACTGATCGGCGGCCTGAGCGGCAGCAAGTTCGACGCCGACCTGAAGATCAAGACGCCTGAGTCGGTGGATTTCTCGGTCACCCATGAGCTGGACGATCAGTGGACCCTCTATGCGGGCAGCACCTGGACTCGCTGGAGCCGTCTCGAGGCGATCACGGTAACCAATGATGTGCCAGCGCCGATCTCAGGCCAGTTCGGCACCATTTCCGAAGAGCAGAACTGGCATGACACCTGGGCTTACGCCATTGGCGCCTCCTACAAGGCGAACAAGCAGTGGACGTTGCGTACTGGCTTCACGATTGATCAGTCGCCGACCAATAACCAGGACCGCTCGCCGCGGATTCCGACGGGTGACCGGAAGATCTTCAGCCTGGGTGCAGGGTGGAGCCCGAATGATGATCTGACCATCGACGTGGCCTATTCCTATCTGTGGGAAGAGGACACCAAGGTCAATCGGACTGGGGCCACTCCGACCGAGAGCCTGCTCAAGGGTAGCTACAACGCTACCTACGAGAACAGTGCTCATGGCGTCGGGGCTTCGGTGACCTACCGGTTCTGATTGACTCCAACGTTCGACGAAAGCCGCCCCACGGGCGGCTTTTTTATTGGGCGCGGTCAAGGCGGTGAGCGCTTCGCGTCCGGGGTCAAATGCCAAGCCAGATAGACAAAAGCTCTACAGCAGGTCGCCAATCCGAGCCTGCAGGTACTCCATGAAGGCGCGGACGTTGGTGGTGAGGGCGAAGCGATCGGCAACGCAGAGGTAGATGTCCATTGGCTCGGTCTGGGCGTAAACGTGGCTGGCTTCGCTGTATTCGAACAAGGGCACCAGTTGCCCGGATTCCAGGAAAGGCCTGGCAATGAACCCGGCCAGACGGGCGATACCGCCGTCGTTGAGCGCCATCTGGGCGAGTACGTCGATGTCGTCACTGATCAGCACCGAGCCGAACGGCGCCTCGAATCGCAGACCGTCGCGCACGAAGCCCCAGCGCAGGAAGCGCCCGTCCACCGGGTAGCGAAACACCAGGCAACGATGATCGCGAAGCGCCTCGGGGGTGGCCGGCCGGCCCGCCTGCGCGAGATAACCGGGGCTTGCGCAGCAGATGAAGGGTACTTGCGCCAAGTGCCTGGCCAACAGGTTGTCGTCCATCTGCGGCTTGATCCGCACGCTCACGTCGACCCCTTCCCGTGCGTGGTCGACTCGACGGTCAGTCGTTATCAACTCTATTGAAAGCTGCGGGTAGCGCGCGCAAAAGGCCGGTATCAAAGGCGCGAGCACATGCCTGCCAAACGCTGAGGTCGAGGCAATGCACAACCGTCCGTTGGGTTCGCTGTCTGGCGTGGAGACCGCTTGCTGGGCCAGTGCAAGGTCGCGTTCGATATGCCGGACCTTGTCATAGTAGAGGCTGCCGCCGGTGGTCAGTGCCATGGTGCGGGTGGTGCGCGCCAACAGTCGTACCTGCAGGTGGGCCTCCAGCCGGGCGATGTTCTGGCTGACCGCCGCTGGGCTGACCCCCAATGTTCGGGCGCCGGCGGCGATGCTGCCTCCTTCCACGACCTTAATGAAACTGCGGATGGCATTGAGCAGATCCATGCGGTGCCTCAGGTGATTCGTAAGAATCCCTTTATAAAGAACTCATCAAGCGCGGTCTACCGACACGCGTGCGCGTGTTGCTAACCTGCCCGCACATTCATAGTCCAGAGCCGCCCCCCATGAACGACACGCCCCTGCACCGACGCAGCAAGCTGCACCCCAAGGCCACGCCCTACGTGTTCGCGCTGTACATGTCGTCGATCATGGCGTTGCTGATGTGCTTTGTGATCACCGCAGCGAATGGCGGGGTGGGGGCCGATTACCTGGACAACGTGCTCAAAGCGTATCAACTGGCGATGCCAGTGGCGTTTGTTTGCGTATTGATGGTGAGGCCGGTAGTGATGCGGCTGGTGGCGTTGACGGTCCATGCACAGGGATAGAGCGTACTGGCCGGCGTCGCGGCCTCCACCACTCTCCAGTCCATCCACCACGACTGAGGTGACTCGCCGTAAAGGCGAAACGGAATCTGGACCACCGTATCAAATGGATGAATGCAGCAGAAAGCATCACTGCCGCTCCTCCAGGAACCCAATCAAGGCTGCGATGCAATTGCCTTCTCTATCGCCGCCTTGAACTCCGGGTCATCCGGCTTAGTCAGGCTGGAAAAATTACCAATTACCTTCCCCCGCCGATCCACCACGTACTTGTAAAAATTCCACTTCGGCGCACTGCTCTGCTCGGCCAACTGCTTGAACAACGCAATGGCATCATCCCCACGAACCGGTTGAGCCTTGGTCATGGTAAAGGTCACGCCGTAGTTGGCATAGCAGACCTTGGCCGTCTTCTCGCTGTCGGCGTCTTCCTGCTTGAAGTCGTTGGATGGTACGCCAAGCATTTCCAGGCCTTGCTCGTGATACGCCTTGTAGGCGCTCTCAAGCCCTTCGAACTGGGGAGCGAAGCCGCAGTAGCTGGCGGTGTTGATGATCACCAGCGGCTTTCCGGCAAAGCGTTCGCACAGATCGACTTGCCCCTTGCCGCGCAGCTCGGGCAGGCTGCCCTGCAACAATGCCGGGCAATTGGCCGCCCAGGTCGAAGCGGCGGTGGCGAGGGTCAACAGCGGTATCGACAACCAGCGTGCACGCATCTTGGTTCTCCTGCCTAGGAATCCTTGAACCTGCAGGTTACGCCTAACACACGCCCATGCCCATCTGCATCAACGCCATCCCGCCCTTCTGCCAACCCCACCAGGCGAGTGTCAACAGCGCAAGCATGGCCGGCAGCAGCAGCCAGGGAAGCGCGCGGCGGTTCATGCGGCATGCGCCTGCAAGCGGTCGACCGGGCGCTCGCGAACCGGCCAGTTCAGTGCGGCAGCCAGGAGGCTGAGCAGCACCGAGATCTGCCAGACGAGGTCGTAGTTGCCGGTCTGGTCATACACCACTCCGCCCAGCCAGCCACCAAGGAAAGCGCCCAACTGGTGGAACAGGAAGACGATGCCGCCGAGCATGGACAGGTTGCGCACGCCGAACAGCGTGGCGACGGTGCCGTTGGTCAAGGGCACGGTGGACAGCCACAACAGGCCCATGGCAATGCCGAACAGGTAGGCGCTGACTTCTGTCACTGGAGCCAGCAGGAACAGCACGATGACCACCCCGCGCAGCAGGTACAGGCCGGTCAGCAGCCGCGGCTTGGACATGCGCCCGCCGAGCCAGCCGGCGGTGTAGGTGCCGACGATGTTGAACAACCCGACCAGGGCCAGCACTGTGGTGCCGGTGCTGGCGGGCAGGTGCTGGTCGACCAGGTAGGCCGGCAGGTGCACGCCGATGAACACCACCTGGAATCCGCAGACAAAGAAGCCCAGCGCCAGCAGCCAGAAACCGGAGTGTGAGCAGGCCTCGCGCAGGGCTTCGCCCAGGGTCTGTTCGACACCATGACTGGGCAGCGGCCGGTCACGCAGCAGGCCCACCAAGGGCACGATGAAGGCGACCAGCAACCCCAGTACCAAGAGCGCCGCGGACCAGCCGAGCCAGCCAATCAGACCGAGGGTGCCGGGCAACATGGCGAACTGACCGAACGATCCTGCAGCACTGGCGATGCCCATGGCCATGCTGCGCTTCTCGGCCGGTACCGCACGCCCGACCACACCCAGGATCACCGAGAAGGACGTCCCGGAGAGCCCGATGCCAATCAGCAGTCCCGCGCTCAGCGAGAGCGACATGGGGGAGTCGGCCATGCCCATGAGCGCCAGCCCGGCGGCGTAGAGAATGCCGCCGATGATCACCACCCTCGCCGCCCCAAGACGGTCGGCCAAGGCACCTGCGAACGGCTGGGCGAGCCCCCAGATCAGGTTCTGCAACGCAATGGCGAAGGCGAACACTTCGCGCCCCCAGCCGAAATCGGCGCTCATGGGCGCCAGGAACAAGCCGAAGCCATGGCGCACGCCGAGGGACAGTGCCAGGATCAGTGCCGCACCCAGCAGGATCCAGCCACTGGTCCGCCAAACGGAAGTCATTGTTATTCTCCAGCCATCGCAAGGTCATGCGGATATATACCCGCCTTGAGACGACTGCAAGTGTTTCATGCGTTGATCACGGTTGCAGTCGCCGCAGGATAGGCTCGAATACCGGTGTCGCCTCGCGTGCAATCGGGTCAGGCGTGCCCTGTTCGACCGCCTCCCAATACCTCCAGGGCACCTTTGCGGTACCCAGCTCATAGTCCATCCCATCCCAGTTGTCTTCGCGAAAACTGTAGAACGCCCAGTGCAGGCGAGCGTCGTCGAGAACGCTCAGCGCGTCGTCCAGATATTGCTGGCAGCCTGGCAGGCGGCGCATGCATCCCAGCTCACCAACCACCAGCCGCGAACGGGGCAGGTTCATGGCCGCCGCCCAGCGCAGCGGCTGCTGCAGATAGTCGGCGACCCGGAGGGCATCCCAGTGTTGCGTCTGTCCGCCAAAGGGCACTGGGCCGGGATAGCCGTAGGGCTTGGCGCGCGTCAGGTTGGGCGCGCTGGTGGCCGCGTAGGGCTCGTACATGTGCACGCTGTAGAGGGTCCTGCGGTCCGCCAGTGGCGCAGGCCAATAGGCGAAGGCATCAGCCGCGGCGTACCAACCGGCGTCGAGCATCACCGGGGTGTGCGGGTCGACCTCGCGGATAGCCGCGACGATCTGCTTGTAGAGCAACGGCAGATCACGGGGCCCACCCTGTTCGCCCTTGTACCAGGCGCGCATCGCTTCGGGGCTGGCATGCTCGGGCAGGCCAGCGTTCTTTTCCGGAGCCGGTTCGTTGATCAGGTTGTAGGCGGCGACCGCCGGGTGGTCCTTGAGCTCAATGGCCAGGTCACGCCAGAAGGCGGCCGACTGCTCCCAGTAGCGCTTGTCTTGCCAGAGGCGGTCGTCGAAGCGGTCGTGGTTGTTCTGTGCCCAGCGCATGCCGGGCAGCGACAGCGGAGCGATGACCACTTTCAAACCTGCCGTATGGGCGTCGTCCAGCACCCGGCGCAGTGTCGCCAGGTCAGACTGGGCGAGGCCCTGGTACTCATCGGCATCCCCCAGCAGGAAGTCCCGCCTGCTGGGCTGCCACTTGTCGTAGGACAGGCGGACCCAGCTCGCGCCATAGCCCTGCAGGGCAGTGAAGTAATCCTGCTGGGGCGGCAAGCGGTTGAAGCTGTTGCCCCCCTGGCGCGGCGTGTCCCAGAAACCGATCAGGTCGGCGGCGGGTGCGTTGCCCGAGAGGCAGCACAGTGTCATCAGGCTTGCAGTGATCCAGCTACGCATACAGCCTCCCCGATCAGACTGAGAAAGTCGGCGAGCATACGGCTGGGTCGGTGTTCAGACACTAAACGACACGTGACCAGGCGTTACAGGGCCAGGACCACCACCACGGTCAGTTCAAGCACCTCGAGCAGCGCCCCTGCCGTATCACCGGTGGTCCCGCCCAGTCGCCGGCACATCAGCAGACGCAACCAGGCAAATACCAGCAGCGCTACGGCCAGCACCACAGCGGCCTGCAGTCCGCCCAGCAGCAGGCACGCCAGGCTGCACGCCAGCAGCATCCAGCGGCCCGCGCTGCGCGGCAGATGATCGGCGAGCGCCTGGCCCAGGCCACCGGGCCTGACGTAGGGCGTACACAGAAACAGCCCCAGCAGTCCCGCGCGGCCAACCAGCGGCGCCAGCACCAGCCAGGCACCCTCCCCGCGCTCGACCAGCACCCACAGCGCGCAGAACTTGAGCAGCAACAACAGCACCAGGGTGACCACGGCGATCGGTCCGCTGCGCGGGTCCTTCATGATCTGCAAGGTGCGCTCGCGGTCGCCGAAGCCGCCGAGCCATGCGTCGGCACTGTCCGCCAGGCCGTCAAGGTGCAGCGCACCGCTGAGCAACACCCACAACGCTAGCAACAGGGCGGCCTGCAACGGCGGTGCAGTACCGTGCAGCACACTGCTTGCGCCCCAGAGCAACACACCGAAGAGCAGCCCGATCGTGGGGTAGAACAGCAACGAACGGCCCATCTGGGGCGGTGCGGGCATACCGGGGAGGGTGACTGGCAGGCTGCTCAGGAACTGCAGGGCAATCCAGAAGGGCACCACCTCAGGCCACCTCGCCCAGTTGCCCATCATCGCGCACGGCCAGGCGTACCAGGGCGCCATGGCCGACCTCGACTTGCAGCAACTGCTCGCGCGGCAAGCCACGAGCACGGGCCAGCAGCAGGCGCATGACGCCGCCGTGGGTGACCAGGAGCACGCGCTTGCCCACCTGATTGCGCTGCAGCCGCTCGACGGCGCCAAATACCCGCTCGGCAAAGGCCAGCACGGTTTCGCCGCCGGGCGGGGTATAGGTGTAGGGATCAGTCCAGAAGCGGCCGAGCTCGTCGGCGTGGGTGTCCATCAGCTGCTTGGCGCTGCGGCCTTCCCACTCGCCGAAATGCAGTTCCTGCAATGCGGGCTCGCGCTGCACTGCCAAGCCAAGGCGTGCGCCAAGCTCGTCGGCGAACAGCGCGCAGCGCTGCAAGGGAGAACTGACCAGCACCTCCCAGGCACCGCCCTGCGCGACCGCTTCGCGCATCTGCGACCAGCCGAGCGGGGTCAGGGCATCGTCCAGGCTGCCACGCAGGCCGCCGCCCTGCTCGGTTTCACCATGGCGCAAGAGGTCGAGAATCATGCAGGTCGGTCCGCCACGGCCGCTTCGGCAAAGGTCGCCATCTGTCCATGCAGGGCGCAGGCCAGACGCAAGAGCGGCACTGCCAGAGCAGCGCCGCTGCCTTCGCCCAGGCGCAGGCCCAGGGCCAGCAAGGGTTCGGCCTCAAGTGCGGCGAGCAAGGCATGGTGGCCAGGTTCGGCGCCCTGGTGGGCAAACAACAGCCATGGCCGGCACTGCGGATTGAGGCGCACTGCCACCAACGCCGCGACGCTGCAGATAAAACCATCGACCAGCGCTGGCACGCCTTGCTGCGCACAGGCGAGATACGCGCCCGCCAATGCAGCGATCTCGAAACCACCCAGGCAGCCCAGTGCATGCAACGGCTCCTCTGCCCGGGCGCCATGCAGCGCCAGGGCCCGCTCGATCACCTCGGCCTTGTGGCGCACACCGGCGCTGTCCAGGCCGGTGCCAGGGCCACTGAGATCGCGTGCCGGGGAGTCCATCAGGGCGCTCGCCAGGGCTGCAGCCGCCGTAGTGTTGCCAATGCCCATCTCGCCGCCAATGAAGAGCTGCGCACCGTGCCCGAGCGCCCGCAGCACACTGTCGCGGCCGCCCTGCAGGGCACCGTGCAGTTGCTCTTGGGTCATTGCCGGCTGGCGGGCGAAGTTGGCGGTACCGGCGCCCAGGCGCAGATGCCGGACGCCCGGCAATTCGAGGTCCGGATCGACGGTGCCCAGGTCGACCACTTCAAGCCGCGCGTCGAGCTGGCGCGCCAGCACACTGATGGCCGCCCCGCCGCCGACGAAGTTGCGCAGCATCTGGCCGGTCACTGCCTGCGGGTAGGCCGAAATACCCTCATCGACCACGCCATGGTCACCGGCAAAGATGCTGATGAACACCTGCTCCAGTCGTGGCCGTTCCTGTCCCTGCATGCCTGCCAGCTGCACCGCGAGGGGTTCCAGCTGGCCGAGCGAGCCAGTGGGCTTGGTCAATTGCTGCTGACGGGCGCGGGCCTGGTCCATGGCGGCGTGATCGAGAGGTTGGCAGGCATCGCGCCACCAGGAATGAGTCATAGAGCAGGTCCTTTGAGCATGAGAGGAAGACCGGCAACCGTCAGCACCACGCGCTCGCAGCGCTCGGCCACGGCCTGGTGAATCAGGCCGGCCAGGTCGACGTAGCGGCGAGTCAGCTCGCCCATGGGCACCACGCCCAGGCCTGTTTCGTTGCTGACCAGGATGACGGTGCCGGGCAGCTGCGCCAGGCAGCCGAGCAGCGCGTCGCGCTCCTCGGCCAGACGCTGAGGGTCTTCGAGCATCAGCAGGTTGGTCAGCCACAGGGTCAGGCAGTCGACCAGCAGGCAGCGGTCTTGGGCAGCTTCGCGGCGCAGCACAGCGGCCATGGCCACGGGTTCTTCGATGAGTCCCCAGTCGGCGGGACGGCGCTCGCGGTGCAGTTGCACCCGTGCGTTCATTTCGCCGTCCAGCGGTTCGCTGGTGGCGATGTAGGTGACCGGCAGTCCGCTGGCCGCGGCCAGTTGCTCGGCCAGGCGGCTCTTGCCGGAGCGGGCGCCGCCGAGGATAAGGTTGCGCATGTCAGCCGCCTCCACAGAGTTGGCGCAGGGCCGTGGTGTCCATGTGCTGCTCGACCAGGTCGGCAAGGCGCTCGATGTCGCGCTCACGCAGGGCCTGGTAGTCGACCGGTTCCACCGCCTGCAGCCCCGCCCAGCGCAGTAGCGCAGCGCATGACTCGGTGCCCTCGAACAGGCCATGCAGATAGGTGGCCAACACCTGCCCGTCGGCGCTCACCGCACCGTCGCAACGCCCGTCTGTCAGCTGAAGCGCGGGGCGCTCCAGGGCAGGGCCGCTAGTGACACCCGCATGGATCTCGTAGCCAGTGACTGGCGCCCCCTCAAGCTCGAGGGTACCGGCAACGTTACGCAGCTGTTTGTCGGCTTCGAGCACGGTGCTGTAGTCGAGCAGGCCCAGACCGGCACTGGAGCCCGCGGCCCCTTCGAGTCCCAGCGGGTCGTGCACCTGCTGTCCGAGCATCTGCAGCCCGCCACAGATCCCGATGACCTTGCCGCCATAGCGCAGGTGACGCGCGATGGCGCTGTCCCAGCCGCGCGCGCGCAACTGCGCCAGGTCGCCGCGCACGCTCTTGGAGCCGGGCAGGATGATCAGGTCGGCAGCAGGGATCGGCTGGCCAGGCCCGATGAATTGGAGGTCGACCTGCGGATGCAGGCGCAGCGGGTCGAAATCGGTGTGGTTGCTGATGCGCGGCAGCACCGGGACGATGACCT
Organism: Pseudomonas fluorescens; assembly: GCF_902498185.1. GTDB lineage: Bacteria > Pseudomonadota > Gammaproteobacteria > Pseudomonadales > Pseudomonadaceae > Aquipseudomonas > Aquipseudomonas fluorescens_BS. Next base: position 152,962 of record NZ_CABVIX010000008.1, read on the forward strand.
TCAGCGCGCGTTCGTGCTTGGCGCCCTGACGCTGATCAATGCCGTCCTCCGCTTCGAGATGCAAGTCGGTGACATAGGGCAGCACGCCCAGTACCGGCTTGCCGGTGCGCGCTTCAAGCCAGTCCAGGCCCGGCTGCAGCAAGGCGATGTCACCCCGGAAACGATTGATGACGAAGCCTTTGACCCGCGCCTGCTCGTTCGGCGACAGCAGTTCGAGGGTGCCCACCAGATGAGCGAAAACCCCGCCACGGTTGATGTCGGCCACCAGGATCACCGGGCAGTCGACCGCCTCGGCAAAGCCCATGTTGGCGATGTCGCCAGCCCGCAGGTTGATTTCGGCCGGGGAGCCTGCGCCTTCGACCACCACCACCGCATACTGCGCGCTCAGGCGCTGGTGGGATGCCAGCACGGCCTGCATGGCGATGGACTTGTAGTCATGGTAGGCCACCGCATTCATGCAGGTGACCGCGCGGCCATGGACGATGACCTGGGCGCCGGTGTCGCTGTTGGGCTTGAGCAGCACCGGATTCATGTCTGTATGGGGCGCCAGCCGGCAGGCTTGGGCCTGCACCGCCTGGGCGCGGCCGATCTCGCCGCCGTCGGCGGTGACGGCGCTGTTGAGCGCCATGTTCTGCGGCTTGAAAGGCACGACGGCAATGCCTTGGCGCAGCAGCCAGCGGCAGAGCGCGGTCACCAGGGTGCTCTTGCCGGCATCGGAGGTGGTGCCTTGCACCATCAGGGTGGTCATGCGAATTCCTTGCGGTAGTCGTTCAGGGCCTGGCCCAGGCGGTCCAGGTCGGCGTCGCGCTCAGGCAGGCCGAAGCGCAGGGCCGCCGGGGTGTTGAACAGACGCACGAGGATACCGCGCCGGGCAAGAAAATCGTGCAGCTGAGCCGCGCGCTCGGTACGTACGTACTGGAACAGGTCGCAGCCGCCGGCCGGGCTCAGGCCGGCGCTGCCCAGCAGCGCTGCAAGGCGTTCGCTGGCGAGGGCGCAGCGGCTGATCTGGACCTGATGGGCAGTCTCATCGCGCAGGCAGGCCTGCCCGAGCACTCGCGTCGGGCCGCTGATGGTCCAGGGTCCCAGCAGCTCGGCCAGGCGTTCGAGCAGCGCCTGCTCGGCGAGCACGAAGCCCAGGCGCACACCGGCCAGGCCGAAGAACTTGCCGAACGAGCGCAGCACGATCAGGCCGGGGCGCTTGGCATGGGCCGCGATGCTGAGCCCGGGGGTGTTGTCCATGAAGGCTTCATCGACCAGCAGCCAGCCGCCACGCGCGGCCAGGCGCGCGTGCCAGGCCAGCAGGCGCTCGCCCGAAACCACGCGGCCGGTGGGATTGTTGGGGTTGACCAGCAGCAGCACGTTCAGGTTGTCCAGCGCAGTCTCCAGCGCATCCTCGTCGAGCTCGCGCACCTCGTGCCCGGCGCGCTGCCAGGCTTGGGCGTGCTCGGCGTAGCACGGCGACAGTACGCCCACCACGCTGCGCCCGCGCAGCTGGGGCAAGGCCTGGATCGCGGCCTGGGAACCGGCAACCGGCAGGATCTGGCACACACCGTAATAATGACGCGCGGCCTGCTCCAGGCCGTCGTCGGTTTCGGGCAGGCGCGCCCAGGCCTGCAAGGGAATTTCAGGAATCGGATACGGCCACGGGGCGATGCCACTGGAGAGGTCCAGCCAGCGGTCCCGGGCGATGCCGTAGTGCTGCACCGCGCGCAGCAAGCGTCCACCATGCTCAAGCATTCCACTGCGCTCCCAGGCAGATCAGCAACAACCACAACCACACGCCCTTGCGCACCAGCTGCCAGCCTCGCTCTATCGCGTCGGCATCGGCCATCGGGCCCTCGCCCAGGCGCGCACGCTCGTGCAACTCACCGTGATAGACCGCCGGTCCACCAAGCTCGACGCCCAGCGCACCAGCCCCCGCGGCCATGACCGGACCTGCATTGGGGCTGTCCCACAGTGGGGCCTGGCGACGCCAGCAGGCCAAGGCCAGGCGGGTCTTGCCCAGCAAGGCGTAGGTCAGCGCCACCAGCCTGGCCGGAATATAGTTGAGCACGTCGTCGATGCGCGCCGCAGCCCAGCCGAAGCGCTCGAAGCGCTCGTTGCGGTAGCCCCACATGGCATCCAGCGTATTGCTCAGGCGATACAGCACCACCCCGGGCGCACCGGCCACGGCAAACCAGAACAACGCGGCGAACACCGCATCGCTGCCGTTTTCCAGGACTGATTCAGTGGCCGCGCGCGCCACGGCAGGCTCGTCGAGCTCGCGGGTTTCGCGGCTCACCAGGTACCCCACGCGCTGACGTGCCTGTTCAAGGTCCCCTCGGCGCAGGGCGTCGGCCACCGGCAGCACATGCTCGCCCAGGCTGCGCATGCCCAGCGCGCAGTACAACGCTAGAATATCGACCAGCCAGCCGATATAGGGCAGCCACGACAGGATCATCGCGACCAGCGTAAGCGGCACCACGGCCAGGAACCAGGCGCTGACGCCATGGCTGCGCCAGCCCCGGCCACCGGCATTCAGGCGCTGCTCCAGGCGCGACGCCAGGCGTCCGAACGCCACCAGCGGATGTCGCCGCTGCGGCTCGCCCAGCAGCGCATCCATGGCCACCCCGGCCACCGTCAGCAAGGCCACGCTCATTGCTCGTTCCCCCATTGGTTTTCAAACAGCATCTCGCTTAGCGGTTTTTCCTGCGCCCAGCCTTCGAGCACCAGCATCGGCGCCGGGTAGAACGCCTCGACCGGGCCCAGGCACAACACCGCCAGCGGCTTGGCGCCTGCCGGCATGCCCAGCAGCGCAGCCAGTGCCTGAGGGTCGAACAGCGACACCCAGCCCATTCCCAGGCCTTCGGCGCGCGCCGCCAGCCAGAGGTTCTGGACCGCGCACGACAGCGACGCGAGGTCCATTTCCGGCAAGGTCCTGCGGCCAAAGATGTGTGCTTCCCGCTGGTCCATCAAGGCAGCCACCAGCACCTCGGCGCAGTCGCCAATACCCTCGACCTTGAGCTGCATGAATTGATCGGAACGCTCGCCCAGCGCGTGAGCCGTACGCACCCGTTCCTCCTCCACCAGCGCCTGGATTCGCCCACGCAGGGCGCGGTCGCTGATACGGATGAACCGCCAGGGCTGCATCAGGCCGACGCTGGGCGCCTGGTGCGCCGCGCCAAGCAGTCTCGCCAGCAGCTCGGGAGCAACCTCGCCCCCGGTGAAATGACGCATGTCGCGGCGCTCGCCAATGGCGCGGTAGATCGCCGCACGCTCGGCGTCGCTGAAAGCCTGTTCGCTCATGGCCGCAACAGCGCCGCCGCCGCAGGTGGGTTGGACGGAAAATAGAAGTGCACGTAGGACGCCGTCAGCCGGCCGCAGCGATAGACTGCCTCGGCGCCACGTCCGCCATTGGGGCTATGCCCACGGGCGATCGGTTCCAGCGCGGTGCTGGTCAGCGAATGATGGTAGGTATGTCCGCGCAGGTTGCCCTCGGGCAACGCCACGTCCTGCAAGGCCAACGCCGCCAGCCGTTTCTGCATCACGGCGTCCCCTGCAAGCAGGCCAAGCAGCTCGGCCCGTTCACCTGTCACGTCGGTCAGGGAGTCGAGCAGGTACAGCATCCCACCGCATTCGGCGAGCAGCGGCTTGCCCTGGGCGTGGTGCGCGCGGATGGCATGCAGCATCGGGGCATTGGCGGACAGGACCTGATGGTGCAGCTCGGGATAACCGCCGGGAAGATAAAGGCTGTCGACATCGGGCAGATGCGCGTCATGCACAGGCGAGAAGAACACCAGCTCGGCGCCCATGGCCCGCAGCAGGTCAAGATTGGCGCCGTACAGGAAGGCAAAGGCTTCGTCACGGGCCACGCCGATGCGCACGCCGGCCAGCAACGGCTCGGCTGGGACAGGATCCGGCTCGGCGAAGCTGACCGGCGGCGGCAGGGCGGCATCGCAGCTCTCGCCCAAGGCCTGGGCGGCGGCATCGAGGCGCGCGTCCAGGTCATTCAATTCGCTCGCCTGGACCAGCCCGAGGTGCCGGCTCGGCAGCTCGATGTCACTTCCCCGCGACAGCCCGCCATACCACCGCAGCCCCTCGGTCAGGCTGCCTTCGAGCAATTGCGCGTGGCGCAGCGTGCCGACGCGGTTGGCCAGGACGCCCGCAAACGGCAGGTCGGCCTGATAGCGCGCCAGGCCCAGGGCCAGAGCGCCGAAGGTCTGGGCCATGGCCGTGCCGTCGATCACCGCCAGCACCGGCACGCCGAAGTGCCGGGCCAGATCAGCGCTCGAAGGAGTGCCGTCGAACAGCCCCATGACACCTTCAATCAGGATCAGGTCGGCATCGAGCGCTGCCTCCCACAGCAGCCGCCGGCTCTCCTGCTCTCCGATCATCCACATGTCGAGCTGGTACACCGGCGCACCGCTGGCACGCTCGAGAATCATCGGGTCGAGAAAATCCGGCCCGCACTTGAACACCCGCACCTTGCGGCCGAGGTTGCGATGCAGGCGTGCCAAGGCGGCGGTGACCGTGGTCTTGCCCTGGCCTGAAGCCGGTGCCGCGATCAGAACAGCCGGGCAGTGCCGGACTTGGCTCACAGCTCGACGCCTTTCTGCGCGCGGATGCCGGCCTGGAAGGCATGCTTGACGACGCCCATCTCGGTCACGGTGTCGGCCAGGTCGATCAGTTCAGGCTTGGCGCCGCGGCCGGTGACGATCACATGCTGCATCGGCGGGCGGGCCTGCAGGTCGCCAAGGACTTGGTCGAGGTCGAGGTAGCCGTGCTTGAGAGCGATATTCAGCTCGTCGAGCACTACGAAGCCGATGGCAGGGTCCTGCAGCATCTGCCGCGACACGGCCCAGGCTGCTTCGGCGGCGGCGATATCGCGCTGGCGGTCCTGGGTTTCCCAGGTAAAGCCCTCGCCCATCACGTGATACCGCACCTGTTCAGGGAAGCGGCGATAGAACAGCTCTTCGCCGGTGCTGTTGCGGCCCTTGATGAACTGCACCACGCCGCACTGCATGCCATGGCCCATGGCGCGGGCGAGCATGCCGAAGGCCGAGCTGCTCTTGCCCTTGCCGTTGCCGGTCAGCACCAGCAGCAGGCCGCATTCATTCGGGGCGCTGGCGATACGCTCGTCGATCACGGCCTTCTTGCGCTGCATGCGCGCCAGGTGGCGTTCGTCACGCTCGATGGATTCGCTCATGAAAGTTCTCCGCAGACTGTCGGACGCCACACACGGGCGCGCGCTGGCAGGCACCAGGCGACGACAGATAAATAGGCAGGCATACGGAAAACGCGCAGGGCCGAGGCGTTGGCCACGGTGCTCCGCGCATCACCCTCCGTGATGCCGTTGGCTGTAACAGGCCGGTCTCCGGACTTGCGAGCAGGCTCGGGGCCTTGTGCCACGCGCCTTCCCGGGTATTGAAACCCAGTGGCCATGCGCGGCGTTCACTCGCTTACCGTTGCGGGGGCAGCGCCGGAATCGCGCGTTGTCTGCGCTCACCGGCTTCCCAGTTTCACCCTGCCGAACCTTCGCCCGCAGAGCACCTGAAACACGCCGCGAAGGTTAGAGGGTTGCACTCGGAGCGTCAATCGAACCCGGGACGATCTGCCACTGGACGGGGGGCACTGAACCTACTTTACGGCACAGGGTTCTGAATACTTGATCACCACCTTGCGAGGATCTCGAACATGGACAGGATACGCGTAGCGATAGTGCTGGCCCTGGCCACGGGCCTGGGCGGTTGCGGCGAGACCGCCCGGCTGAAGCTGGAGGAAGGCTTCGGGCCCTCGCCAAAACTGCCCGAGCCGAACGAGACCCTGATGCCCACCGTCAACATCGCCCCAGCGGTGGGCTGGCCACAAGGCGCCAAGCCTCATGCGGCGCCCGGCACCCAGGTAGCCGCCTTCGCAGGCAACCTCGATCACCCGCGCTGGCTTTTTGTACTGCCCAACGGTGACGTACTGGTGGCCGAGACCAACGCCCCACCCAAGCCAGACGACGACAAGGGCGTGCGCGGCTGGGTCATGAAAAAGGTGATGAAGCGCGCGGGTGCGGGCGTGCCCAGCGCCAACCGCATCACCCTGCTGCGCGACGCCGACCATGATGGCGTCGCCGAGGTGCGTACCACCTTCATCGATGGCCTCAATTCACCTTTCGGCATGGCCCTCGTCGGCACTGACTTCTACGTAGCCGACACCGATCGCCTGCTGCGCTTCCACTACGCGCCTGGCACCACGCAAGTCCAGAATCCCGCCAAGGTGGTCGATCTGCCGGGCGGCACGCTTAACCATCACTGGACCAAGAACGTCATCGCCAGCCGCGATGGCAAGAAGCTCTACGTCACCGTCGGCTCCAACAGCAACGTGGCGGAAAACGGGCTGGAGCAAGAGCAAGGCCGAGCCGCCATCTGGGAAATCGACCGCGCCACCGGCCAGCACCGGATCTTCGCTTCAGGACTGCGCAATCCCAACGGCCTGGACTGGGAGCCGACCACTGGCGCGCTATGGACGGCGGTGAACGAGCGCGACAAGATTGGCAGCGACCTGGTGCCCGACTACATCACTTCGGTCAAGGAGGGCGGCTTCTACGGCTGGCCCTACAGTTATTACGGTCAGCACGTCGACGTGCGGGTCAAGCCGCAAGCGCCGGACATGGTCGCCAAGGCCCTGGTCCCCGATTACGCTGTCGGCCCGCACACCGCGTCGCTAGGCTTGGCGTTCGCGAAAGACGGCGTCTTGCCCTCGCCGTTCGGCCGTGGTGCATTCATAGGCCAGCATGGCTCCTGGAACCGTGATCCGCACAGTGGCTACAAAGTGGTATTCGTGCCGTTCGGGGCGGATGGCAGACCCTCGGGCAAGCCGGTGGATCTGTTGAGCGGGTTTCTGAATGATGATGACAAGGCGATGGGCCGGCCTGTGGGCGTGGTCACCGACCAGCGCGACGGTGTGCTGGTGGCGGATGATGTGGGAAATGTGATCTGGCGGGTGACGCGAGCACGATAGGCCACACTCCTGTGGAAGCCCGCCACAGGTTGCTTCAGGGATTGGTCGCCAGGTTGCCGGAAGGAATGATGCGCTTCGCCTGCAGATAGGCTTTGTGCCAGTAGCTGTTGGACAGGTAATCCAGCCGCACCGTCCCGCCCGTCGACGGAGCGTGCACAAAGCGCCCTTCTCCTACGTAAATCCCGGCATGACTGACCTGCGACCCGCCGCTGGTCGCAAAAAACACCAAATCGCCAGACTGCAAGGCCTGGATGTCGATATCCGGGGCACGAACGCCGATCATTTCGCGAGTGGTGCGTGGCAGGCTGATGCCTGCGGCGTCGCGGTACACGTAGCCGATCAGGCCGCTGCAATCAAATCCGGAATCAGGCGTGTTGCCACCCCACCGATAGGGCGTGCCCACCAGGCCAATGGCTCTGAACAGCACATCTTCGGCCACCGGGGAGAACGAGGGTTGGCTGTACATGACTACCCGCGGGGCCACGGGAGGCGGCGCGGGGGCATGACTCGAGCAGGCACCGAGCAGTGCCGTCAGGGAAAGAAGAGCGAAGCGCGCCATCATCGCCATGGTCAGAACATCCTGTCTGTAACCGGTCGACCGCAGTCGAAAAGAGTTGAGAAACTAGATTAGACGCTTTGCGTAAATACGCACGGCGGCACGCTTTTTGAGCTGTGCCGCCGTGTTGGACCTGCGAGGGATGCGATCAGTTGCGTGCGATGTTGGTCGGCGCCATGGCCAGGGCACGCTTGGCCTCGATGAAGGTCTTGCTCCAGTAGCGGTCACCGAGGTTGTCGATGCGCACGCCACCGCTGCGGCGGCTGCTGGAGTGAATGAACTGGTTGTCGCCCAGGTAGATACCAGCATGGCTGACGCGGCCACGGCCGTTGGTGCTGAAGAACAGCAGGTCGCCAGGCTTGAGCTTGTTACGCGCGATTTGAGGGGCATCGACGTTGATCATCTCGCGGGTCGATCGCGGCAGCTTGAGCCCGGCTTCTTCCTTGAACAGATAGCCAATGAAACCGCTGCAGTCGAAGCCGGATTTTTCCGAAGTACCACCGAAGCGATAGCGGGTTCCGATCAGCGACATGCCACGTTCAAGGATGCTGTCGGCCAGGACCGGAAGCGCGTAGGGCTTGCTGTTGCTGGAAAAGACATCGACGTCGTCTTCAGCGATCAGCTCTTCTTCGCCGAATACCGATGAGGCCGATGGCTTGGCCTTGACTGGCGACTGTACGGCGACGGGATGTGGCGCCTGGGGCTGGGAGACCGGGCCTTGAGCCGCGCAGCCAAACAGCAGTGTCACAAGTGCGAGGGGCACGAGGGGTGCGAAGCGCTTTAGCATGGGCACGACCGTGTCGGAAGATTCTGTAGGAGGGCGCGACTATGCCTACTATCGAATCGATTTGCAAATTTAATCGATTTTTTTGTGACTTTTGTGTCTTAGGGCTCTGGATCAAGCTTTTCAGCCTTTCTACCAGCCCAGAGTCTCTTTAAGGAAGGGTATTGTGAGCTTGCGCTGGGCCTGTAAAGAGGCCTGGTCGAGGCGTTCCAACAGGTCGAACAGCGCGCTCATGCTACGCGTCCCACGGGTAAGGATGAAATGTCCTACCTCATCGGTGAGATGCAACCCGCGGCGCGAGGCGCGCAGTTGCAAGGCACGCAGTTTGTCTTCGTCCGACAGGCCACGCATCTGGAAGATCAGCGCCAGGGTGAGCCGCGACTTGAGGTCCGGCAGCTTGATCGGCAGTTCGCGGGGGGAGCTCGCTGCAGCGATCAGCAAGCGGCGGCCGCTGTCGCGCAGGCGGTTGAACAGGTGGAACATGGCCTCTTCCCAGTCCGGCTTGCCAGCAATCGAATGCAGGTCATCCAGGCAGACCAGCTCGTACTGTTCGAGGTGGTCAAGCAGCTCGATGCCGCGATCGAGCAATTGCGCCAGCGGCAGGTACACCGCCGGCTCGCCCATCTGCTGGAAGCGCTGGCAGGCGGCCTGGAGCAGGTGGGAACGACCGACTCCCTGCTTGCCCCACAGGTAGATGAGGCTTTCGGTCCAGCCGGCATCGGCTTCGCAAAGCCGCTCTACGTAGCCCAGTGCCGCGGCATTGGCGCCCGGATAGTAGTTGATGAAGGTGGCGTCATCGCGCAGACGCACACCCAGTGGCAACTGGATGGGTTTCATGCTGGCTGGGCGGTCGGGATGATCCACAGGGGGCCTTCGGTGAAGAGTGCGCAAAGTCTATACCTGCCGTGCCAGTCGCACAATCGGCGTGCACAAGAGCGCAAGCGAAATCAAGGGCTTGCGCGCCTGTGGCGACGATTGGCAGCGCTACAGGTGCGGGTCGACGTCGCCGCCGTACATGCCCGACTCTTTATAGAGGTCATGGACATGGCGCAGCAGTACCATGATCACCGCGGCCACCGGCAGCGCCAGCAGCACGCCAGTGAAGCCGAACAGTTCACCACCGGCCAGGATGGCGAAGATTACCGCCACCGGGTGCAGACCGATGCGATCGCCCACCAGCAGCGGCGTAAGCACCATGCCTTCGAGCGCCTGGCCTGCCATGAACACGGCCACGATGGCGAGCAGAGGATACGGATCGCCGCCGAACTGGAACAGCCCGGCAATGATGGCCGCGCCAATGCCAATGATAAATCCCATGTAGGGCACGATGGCGGCAAGGCCGGCCAGCAGGCCGATCAGCAGGCCCAGCTCGAGCCCCACCAGCATCAGGCCCGCCGAGTAGATCAGACCAAGGGCGAGCATCACCATCAGCTGCCCACGTACGAAGGCACCCAGGACCTCATGGCATTCGCCTGCCAATCCCACTACCTGATCTTCGCGCTGGCGCGGCAGCAGGCCACGCAGCTTGGCCATCATCAGGTCCCAATCGCGCAGCAGGTAGAAGCCGACGACCGGGATCAGCACAAGATTGGCCAGCCATCCGAGCAGTGCCAGGCTCGAGGCGGTCGCCTGGGACAGAATGATGCCGACGATGTCGGTGGTCTGGCCCATATGCGCGCCGATGGCGGCCTTGATCTTGTCGAATTTCCAGAAGCCGTCGGCCAGCCCCAGACGAGACTGTACCCATGGCAAGGCTGCATGCTGCAGCCAGTCGAGCATCTGTGGCGCCAGCTCGTACAGGCGCAGCAACTGCTTGGCCAGCATCGGGATGAGCACCAGCAGCAAGGCCAGGAAAATCAGCGTGAAGAGCGTGAAGACCACCACCACGCCCCAGGTGCGCGACAGCCCCATGCGTTCCAGACGATCGACCAGCGGGTCGGCGAGGTAGGCCAGAAGGATGCCGATCAGAAACGGCGAGAGAATGCCATGCAGCAAGTACAGCAGCACGGCGATCAGCAGCGCGATGCCTAGCCACGCCCAACGGCGTATATCGGTCACTGTCAGCGCCCCTTACCAGCGAAACCGCAAGCCATCGAACGGCCTTGGCGTCGCGGCCTGGGCCGGTTCGCCGGCAACGCCCGGCGCAGGCGCTGGCATGGCGGGTGCGTCCGGTGCCTGCTCGGCAGGCAGTTCCTGCAGCTTGGCCAGGCCCAGCTGCGCGCGCAATTGGTCGGCATTGCCAGTGACCTTGTAGACCAGTGTTCCGCCCTCGGCTTCGCGCAGGCGGGCGCCGTAAGGTTCGAGTACTCGGCCGAGCTCGGCGTAGCGCGCCAGGTTCATGCCCTGGATCTGCACCTGCAGTTCGCTGCTGGCGCCAGGGCGGGCGACGAAGCGCGGCGCCAGGCGCGTGCTGACGGCCAGCATCACGGCATCGGCCAGGGCTACCTGATCGACGCCCTCGGCGGTGCCCTGCTCGCGCTGGTCACCCAGCCACAGCTGCCACTTGCCCTGCCACTTGCCCTCTGCTTCACGGGCATGCACGGCCAGCAGGGCATCGGCACCATAGCGCCCGGACGCTTCCCGCAACGGTGCCGGGTCCTTGCTCTCGAGCTGCTCGCCATTGGCTACCAGCTGTTCCTGCAAGTCGCCCAGCGGCAGGCGCAGCGGTAGGCCACGATGCTGAGCGGCCCGGCGCAGCGGGCCCGCGGCGCTCTGGCCATCGCCGACCAGGCTGCTGCCCTCGACGCCATCATTGAGCCACCAGCCGAGGATCGACGGGCGATTGCTGCCCCACAGCGCAAGACCTGCCTTGCGCAAGGTACGTTCGGTGGTGCCGGGATCGAAGTCGACCAGGACAGTTTCGGGAGGGCCCGCTTCGAAGCCGAACCGGCTGATGATCTGCTGCGGGTCCTTGCGCAGGCCTGCCAGAGCAGGGCTCTGCGCCGCCTTGGCGTCACCGGTCAGGCGCAGCACCAGGGTTTCGAGGGCCTTGGCAGTCGCCTGAGTGCGTGCCTCGGCGCCCTCGCCGGCCACGGGTTCGCGTACCTGATAGAGACCAGAGACCGTTTCGGCCTGGGCCGTGAAGCTGACCAGGGCCAGACAACCAACCGCCAGGTAATTGAAAAAACGCATGAGGGATTCCTGTCCTGATAACAAGGGGCGCCGGGCGCCAAACCAGCTGCTATGACCGCAAAGTGAAGAATAACGCTCACGACGAGATGGCCTGTAGGCGCACAAGGTAACATCCCACTGCATTTCCACACCTTATATAGCCTGCGGCAAGGCAACCAGCCACGCGCGCTCAACCGCTGTTTCGAAGCTCTTTTTAGCGAAATCAGCGCCCATCCCGTCGGCTCAAGGATGGCCGCTGCACGGCAACCCTGATAAAATCGCGCGCCTTCGCAGACCAGCGACGTTCAGGCAGCCGCACCCTGGTACCCGGCCTTGACCGTTGCGGTCGATTCCACGAATCCCTCCCTCCTAAAGGCCTGGATCATGAGCAAGCAACCCTCCCTGAGCTACAAGGACGCCGGTGTAGACATCGACGCCGGTGAAGCATTGGTCGAACGCATCAAAGGCGTCGCCAAGCGCACGGCGCGCCCGGAAGTCATGGGCGGCCTGGGCGGCTTTGGCGCCCTCTGCGAGATCCCGGCCGGCTACAAGCAGCCGGTGCTGGTCTCGGGCACCGACGGCGTCGGCACCAAGCTGCGCCTGGCACTGAACCTGAACAAGCATGACAGCATCGGCCAGGATCTGGTCGCCATGTGCGTCAACGACCTGGTGGTCTGCGGCGCCGAGCCGCTGTTCTTCCTTGACTACTACGCCACTGGCAAGCTCAACGTCGAAGTCGCCGCCACCGTGGTCACCGGCATCGGTGCCGGTTGCGAACTGGCCGGTTGCTCGCTGGTAGGTGGCGAAACCGCCGAAATGCCTGGCATGTACGAAGGTGAAGACTACGACCTGGCCGGCTTCTGCGTCGGCGTCGTGGAAAAGGCCGAGATCATCGACGGCTCCAAGGTTGCCACCGGCGATGCCCTGATCGCCCTGCCCTCCTCCGGCCCGCACTCCAATGGCTACTCGCTGATCCGCAAGATCATCGAAGTGTCCGGCGCCGACATCGAGACCATCGAGCTCGACGGCACCCCGCTGACCGAACTGCTGATGGCGCCGACCCGCATCTACGTCAAGCCCCTGCTGCAACTGATCAAGCAGACCGGCGCAGTCAAGGCCATGGCCCACATCACCGGTGGCGGCCTGCTCGACAATATCCCGCGCGTGCTGCCAAAAGGCGCCCAGGCCGTGGTCGACGTCGCCAGCTGGAACCGTCCGGTGGTGTTCGACTGGCTGCAGCAGCAAGGTAACGTTGACGAGCACGAGATGCATCGCGTACTGAACTGCGGCGTTGGCATGGTCATCTGCGTGGCCCAGGACCAGGTCGAAACCGCCCTGAACGTCCTGCGCGATGCAGGCGAGCAGCCATGGGTCATCGGCCAGATCGGCGTTGCCGCCGAAGGCGCAGCCCAGGTCGAGCTGAAGAACGTCAAGGCGCACTGATGCCAAGCGAGTCCTGTGATGTGGTGGTATTGCTGTCGGGCTCCGGCAGCAACCTGCAAGCCTTGATCGACAGCAGCCGTGGCGCGGACAGTCCGGTGCGCATCCGCGCAGTGGTGTCCAACCGTGCCGACGCTTACGGTCTGCAGCGTGCGCAGGCAGCCGGCATTGAAACCGCCGTGCTCGATCACAGCGGTTACGAAGGCCGCGAGGCCTTCGATGCGGCGTTGATGCAAGTCATCGACGGCTTCGGGGCGGACCTGGTGGTGCTGGCGGGGTTCATGCGGATCCTGAGCGCGGGCTTTGTCCGCCATTACCACGGGCGCCTGCTGAACATCCATCCTTCGTTGCTGCCCCTCTACAAGGGCCTGCATACGCACCTCCGGGCACTGGAAGCCGGTGACACCGAGCACGGCTGCAGCGTGCACTTCGTCACGGAGGAACTCGATGGCGGCCCCTTGGTCGTACAGGCTGTGGTGCCGGTAGCGCTGGATGATACCCCGCAGAGCCTGGCCCAGCGGGTTCATTGCCAGGAACATCATATCTACCCGCTGGCGGTGCGATGGTTCGCCGAAGGACGCTTGCGTCTTGGCGAGCACGGTGCATTACTGGATGGCCAGCCGCTGGCGGCCAGCGGCCACTTGATTCGACCCTAGGAGATATTATGCGTCGTGCCCTGCTCTTGGCTCTCGCCGTGCTTGCCCTGCCCCTCCAGGCAGCTGATCTGAAGCCTTTCTCGGCCAGCTATACCGCCGACTGGAAGCAACTGCCCATGAGCGGTACCGCCGAGCGCAGCCTGGAGAAAAACGCCAACGGTACCTGGAGCCTGAACTTCAAGGCTTCGATGATGATCGCCAGCCTGACCGAACAGAGCACGCTGCGCATGGAGAACGAGACCCTGCTGCCGCAGAGTTATCACTTCCAGCGTGGCGGCCTCGGCAAGGCCAAGAAGGTCGACCTGGACTTCGACTGGACCAGCAAGAAGGTCACTGGCAGCGATCGTGGCGACGCGGTGAACCTGCCGCTGAACCGTGGTGTACTCGACAAGTCGTCCTATCAATTGGCACTGCAGCACGATGTGGCGGCCGGCAAAAAGAGCATGACCTACCAGGTGGTCGACGGTGACGAGATCGATACCTACGACTTCCGGGTGCTGGGCACCGAGAAGGTTGCCACCAAGACCGGCCAGGTCGATGCGGTCAAGGTCGAGCGCGTGCGCGACCCGAGCCAGAGCAAGCGCATCACCGAGCTGTGGTTTGCCAAGGACTGGGATTACCTGCTGGTGCAACTGCGTCAGGTCGAGACTGACGGCAAGGAATACGTGATTGTGCTGCAGGATGGCACGGTCGATGGCAGGTCGGTGAAGGGTAACTGAACCAAGCCCATCAGCTGCACCCAAAACCCCGCCTGGTGCGGGGTTTTTTTACGTGGGGCTTTCATGAAATATGTTTCATTCTGTGTTTATTTACTTAGGCAGCTAACAAACTCTATAAAGAAGGCCTGCGACACAGTGCCGCAGCCAACTCAAACTGTGGAGTTTACCGATGACTGTTCAAGTAACCGAACGCGACGAATCGAGACTGTCCCACGAAGGCCTGGCCGCTGGCGTGCGGATCTGGGATGTCCATCAGCAAGGTCAGCTGGTCGGCATGTTCCACAATGAGCACGAAGCCGAGCAATACCGCACCGAACTGGAAACCCTGGAAAACGACCGCGTCGGCTAAGCCGGCTTAAGCTACAAGTTGCAAGCCGCACGCTATAAGAAAAAAGCGGATCGTAGCCCCCGATCCGCTTTTAGTTGCCGCTTGCAGCTTGAAACTGCTTTACCACATGAGATCGTCAGGGATGACGTAGGCCGCGTAAGGATCATCGGCATCAGGTTCCTCAACCTGGGTATTGAGCAGCAGGATCCGCTCCGGCGCCCGCTCCTGAATCTTCACCGCCGCTTCCCGCGGAATCACTTCGTAACCGCCGCCATGGGCAACGATCGCCAGCGAGCCGCTGGAAAGCTTGCTGCGCATCAGGGCGTTGACCGCGATGCGCTTGACCTTCTTGTCGTCGACGAAGTTGTAGTAGTCCTCGGTCGTCATCTTGGGCAGGCGCGACACCTCGATCAGTTGCTTGACCTGTGCTGCGCGGGCCTTCTGCTCAGCCTTCTCCTGCTGCTGGCGATTGAGCTCCTGGTCGCGCTTGGCTTTTTCGGCCATGGCCTCCCTGGCCTGGCGCTGCTGGCTGTCATCGACCTCGGCCTGGCCTTTTTGCTCCAGCCGCTTTTGTTTCTTCTCGGTTTTGTTGACCTGCTTGACCTGTTTCTGATTGACCAGACCGGCCTTGAGCAATTGGTCGCGAAGGGAAAGGCTCATGGATTACTCACTCACTTATGCATCAGCTCAGCCGCAGCTGGGCAGGTTCTTTTCCTGACGCTTGGCTTCACCCCAAAGGGTATCCAGGTCTTCAAGGGTACAATCTTCGATGGGACGCGCGCTGTCGCGCAAGGCCTGTTCGATAAAGCGAAAACGCCGTTCAAACTTGCGATTGGCGCCGCGCAGGGCATTTTCGGGGTCCAGCTTGAGGTGACGGGCCAGGTTGACGGCAGCGAACAGCAGGTCGCCGACTTCATCTTCGAGCGCTTGCGGATCGCCATCGGCCATGGCCTGCAGCACCTCGTCCAACTCTTCGCGAACTTTGTCGAGCACCGGCAGGGCGTCAGGCCAGTCGAAACCGACCTGAGCCGCGCGCTTCTGCAACTTGGCCGAACGTGACAGCGCCGGCAGGGCTACAGGCACATCGTCCAACAGCGAGAGCTGCTCGGGCACGCTCTTCTCGGCCCGTTCCGCCGCCTTGATCTCCTCCCAGCGTTGCTTGACCTCGGCCTCGCTCAGGCTGGGCGTATCCAGCGGGGCATATAGATCGCCGGTCGGAAACACGTGGGGATGCCGGCGGATCAGCTTGCGGGTAATGCCGTCGACCACTCCGGCAAACTCGAAACGCTGGTCTTCACGGGCCAACTGGCTGTAGTACACGACCTGGAACAACAGGTCGCCCAGCTCGCCCTGCAGGTGTTCGAAGTCGCCGCGTTCAATGGTGTCCGCCACCTCGTAGGCTTCTTCGAGCGTATGCGGGACGATGCTCGCGTAGTCCTGCTTGAGATCCCACGGGCAGCCATGCCGCGGATCGCGCAGCCGGGCCATCAGGTGGAGCAGGTCGTCGAGGGTATAGGTCATGGTCAGGCTCACGGGGTGCGGTTACGCCGCGTCTCGATGATGTTCGGCAACTGCGAGATCCGGCCCAGCAGGCGTCCAAGTGCATCGAGACCGGGGATCTCGATCGTCAGCGACATCAGCGCGGTGTTGTCTTCCTTGTTCGAGCGGGTGTTGACCGCCAGCACGTTGATCTTCTCGTTGAGCAGCACCTGGGAGACGTCACGCAGGAGCCCGGGCCGGTCGTAGGCACGGATGATGATATCGACCGGGTAGGTTTGCACTGGCACCGGGCCCCAGCTGACCTGGATGATCCGCTCAGGCTCGCGCCCTGCCAGTTGCAGCACGGAAGCGCAATCCTGGCGGTGAATGGTAACGCCGCGTCCCTGGGTGATGAAGCCAACGATGGCTTCGCCAGGCAAGGGCTGGCAGCAGCCGGCCATCTGCGTCAACAGGTTGCCGACGCCCTGAATCTGGATGTCGCCGCGCTTGCCAGGCTTGTAGCCGGTAGCCTTGCGCGGCACCAGTTCGACTTCCTCGCGGCGGTCGGGTTCGAGCAACTGCTGCGCCGCGTTGACCAGGTGCGCAAGGCGCAAGTCGCCGGCACCGAGCGCAGCGAACATGTCTTCGGCCGTCTTCACGTTGGCCTTTTCCGACAGCCGTTCGAAGTCGACCTGCGGCAGGCCCAGACGGCTCAGCTCACGTTCGAGCAGGGTCTTGCCGGCGGCGACGTTCTGGTCGCGGGCCTGCAGCTTGAACCAATGGACGATCTTGGCCCGTGCCCGCGAGGTGGTGACGTAGCCCAGGTTGCTGTTCAACCAGTCGCGGCTCGGGTGGCCGTGCTTGCTGGTGATGATCTCGACCTGCTCGCCGGTCTGCAGGCTGTAGTTGAGCGGCACGATGCGTCCGTTGATCTTGGCGCCACGGCAGTTGTGACCGATCTCGGTGTGCACGCGGTAGGCAAAGTCCAGCGGCGTGGAGCCCTTGGGCAAGTCGATGGCATGGCCGTCGGGGGTGAACACGTACACCCGGTCGGGCTCGATGTCGACTCGCAGTTGCTCGGCCAGACCGCCGATGTCGCCCAGCTCCTCGTGCCATTCCAGCACCTGGCGCAGCCAGGAAATCTTCTCTTCGTAGTGGTTGGAGCTCTGCTTGACGTCGGTGCCCTTGTAGCGCCAGTGGGCGCAGACGCCCAGCTCGGCTTCTTCATGCATGGCGTGGGTGCGGATCTGCACCTCGAGCACCTTGCCCTCAGGGCCGATCACCGCGGTGTGCAACGAGCGGTAGCCATTCTCCTTGGGGTTGGCGATATAGTCGTCGAACTCTTTGGGAATATGGCGCCACAGGGTGTGGACGATGCCCAGCGCGGTGTAGCAGTCGCGCATCTCCGGCACCAGCACGCGCACGGCGCGAACGTCGTAGATCTGGCTGAATTCCAGGCCTTTGCGCTGCATCTTGCGCCAGATCGAGTAGATATGTTTCGCACGACCGCTGATGTCGGCATTGACGCCGGTGGCCAGCAGCTCGTTCTGCAGCTGGTTCATCACGTCGCTGATGAAGCGCTCGCGGTCCAGTCGCCGCTCGTGCAGCAACTTGGCGATCTGCTTGTACTGATCAGGCTCCAGGTAGCGGAAAGACAGGTCTTCCAGCTCCCATTTGATGTGGCCGATGCCCAGGCGGTGGGCCAACGGGGCATAGATGTCGAACACCTCGCGGGCAACCCGCAGGCGTTTCTCGTCATCGGCGGCCTTGACTGCGCGGATCGCGCAGGTACGTTCGGCCAGCTTGATCAACGCAACGCGCACATCGTCGACCATCGCCACAAGCATCTTGCGCAGGTTCTCGACCTGCGCCTGGGAGCCGAGCACCAGCGACTGCCGCGGGCTCAGACTGGCGCTGATGGCAGCCATGCGCAATACGCCGTCGATCAGCTTGGACACCACCGGCCCGAAACGCTGCCCGACTTCAGCCAGGGTCACCTTGCCCTCGCGCACGGCGCGGTAGATGACTGCCGCCACCAGCGAGTCCTGGTCGAGCTTGAGGTCGGCCAGGATTTCGGCGATTTCCAGGCCCGCCTGGAAACTCGAAGTGCCATCGGCCCAGGAATGCTTGGCCGGGTTGCCTTTTTTCTCGACGTCCTGGGCGAACTCGCAAGCCGCCTTGAGCGCCTCGCGGTCCAGCGCCAGGTCAACGCTTACCACATGATCCAGCCATGCCTCGAGATTGATACTGCCGTCGTGGTTGACCGGCTGGTGCACTCTCACCTGTACCATCTTTTATCTACCTTTCCATACAGCACACCACGCGGGTGCGCTGGCAATCACCTGTGCTGCCCCCTGTTCCCTGGGAGCCGCACCACACGGACCAGCATTGCTAGTCCGCTTCGAATAACGCCATGGCCTCGACATGCGCCGTCTGAGGAAACATGTCGAGAATCCCGGCCCTTTTTAACCGGTAACCCTCATCGACCAACACCTGCGCGTCACGCGCCAGGGTGGCCGGATTGCACGATACGTAAACCAGGCGTTTCGCACCAAGTCTGGCGATATTTCGCACCATCTCGTAGGCGCCGTCACGGGGTGGGTCCAAGATTACCCCAGAAAAGCCCTCGTCGGCCCACTCCGCGCCTGCCAACGGCTGCGATAAATCGGCCTGAAAAAACCGCGCGTTATGCACGTCATTGTCCCGCGCATTGGCGGCTGCCCGCTCCACCATTGCCTGAACGCCCTCCACAGCCACCACCTCGCGCACCTGGCGCGCCAGGGGCAAGGCGAAGTTGCCCAGCCCGCAGAACAGGTCAAGGACTCGCTCATCGGCCTGCGGCGCCAGCCAGGCCAGGGCCTGCTGGATCATCGCGGTGTTTACCGGAGCATTGACCTGGATGAAATCACCCGGCCGCCACGCCAGCTCCAGCCCCCAGGGTTCCAGGGCGAAACCCAAGGCCTGTCCGGCCTCGACAGCGTGCGGCGCACCCTCTCCTTGCAACCATAGCTGGGCCTTGGCTTCCTGGCAAAACGCCAGTAACCGCTTCAGGTCATCTTCACCCAGAGGCGCTGTATGACGAACCAGAATCGCTTCGGCAGTGCCGCTGAACAACTCCACATGGCCGATGGCCTGTGGCTTGTCGAGACGGCGCAGCAGGGTCGGCAAATGCCGCATGATCGACTGCAAGGGCTGTACCAGCACCGGGCATTCCTCGATCGCGACGATGTCGTGACTGGCCTCTGCGCGAAAGCCTACATCCAGCTGGCGGGACTTGGGGTCCCAGCGCACTGCCACGCGAGCGCGGCGGCGATAGCCAAACTCGGGACCGACCAGAGGCGCGGCCCACTCTTGCGGCTGGATGCCCGCCACCCGCTGCAGCTGCTCGGCCAGCGTGCGCTGCTTGAGGGCCAGTTGTTCGTCGTGGGGCAAGTGCTGCAGGTTGCAGCCGCCACAGCGGTCGAAGTGCTTGCAGGGCGCCGGACGCCGACTGGCGCTGGCCTGCAACACCCGCTCCAGGCGAGCCTCGACTACCTTGCCACGGGCGTTGAGCACACGCGCTTCGACCGCCTCGCCCGCCAACGCGCCGCTGACGAACCAGGTCCGGCCGTCATGAAAAGCGATACCGCGGCCGTCCCCGGACAGCCGCTCGATGTTCAAGTGTTGTTTCTTGCCCACCGGTACCTGGGGCGCGCGGTCGCCGCCGGCCGGCTGGAAGCGCAGGCCGCTGTTGCGTTTCTGTCTGGACATCAGGGCGCCGCGTCGAACAGGCCAGTGGACAGGTAGCGGTCGCCGCGGTCGCAGATAATCGCAACCATCACGGCGTTTTCCACTTCCTGGGACAGGCGCAGCATGGCCGCGACCGCACCACCGGAGGACACGCCACAGAAGATGCCCTCTTCACGGGCAAGGCGGCGGGTGACGTCCTCGGCTTCTTCCTGCGACATGTCGACCACGCGGTCGACCCGCTCGGCATCGAAGATCTTGGGCAGGTATTCGTGCGGCCAGCGGCGGATACCGGGGATCGCCGAGCCTTCCATGGGCTGCAAGCCAACGATCTGGATGGCAGGGTTCTGTTCCTTGAGGTAGCGCGAGCAACCCATGATGGTGCCGGTAGTACCCATGGAACTGACGAAGTGAGTGATGCTGCCCTCGGTCTGTCGCCAGATCTCGGGACCGGTGCTGCCGTAATGGGCCTCGGGGTTGTCAGCGTTGCCGAACTGATCGAGAACCAGGCCACGACCTTCGGCCTGCAGCTTGTCAGCGAGGTCGCGGGCGCCTTCCATGCCTTCTTCGCGAGTGACCACGATGAGTTGGGCACCATAGGCGGTCATCGCAGCCTTGCGCTCGGCGGTGGAGTTGTCGGGCATGATCAGGATCATCTTGTAGCCCTTGATCGCCGCGGCCATTGCCAGGGCGATGCCGGTGTTGCCCGAGGTGGCCTCGATCAACGTGTCGCCTGGCTTGATCTGACCCCGCAGTTCGGCGCGGGTGATCATCGACAGGGCCGGACGGTCCTTGACCGAGCCCGCCGGATTGTTGCCTTCGAGCTTGAGCAGGAGCGTGTTGCTGCTCTGGCCGGCGAGGCGCTGCAGGCGAACCAGAGGCGTGTTGCCGACGCAATCGGCGATGGTTGGGTACTGCAGAATCATGGCGTATTTCGCAATCCGGGCGGCAGGGGCGACTATCATACCGGCAAACTTTCCCCGGCCATATCACGCAATGTGTGGGGTTTATAGCTACAAGCTATAAGCCACGAGCGCCGGGCTTCCAGCAGTGTTCGCAGGAGATGGATTCTTGGCCGCGTGCGCCTGCAGGCGGATGCACAGGCGCAGGCCGGTGCTACCGTTTTCGGCCCGGAGAGTCCCGCCCTGCCGGCGGATCGCGCTCCTGGCGATGCTCAAGCCCAGGCCAAAGCCGCCATCCCCAGGGCGTGACCCATCCAGGCGCGAGAACGGAGCGAAGATACGCTCGAGGTCATCATCCTGCACGCCGCCACCCTGGTCCTCCAGCCACAGCAACCAGTGACCACCTTCGCGCCGACCGCTCATGCGGATCATGCCACCCTCGGGGGAGTGACGGATGGCGTTGCGCAGCATATTTTCCAGCGCCTGCGCGAGGTCGTTCAGATTGGCCTGCAACCAGCAGGTGCTGTCGACCTCGCAGCGCAGTTGCTCGAGGGGCCAGCCACTTTCGTAACAGGCGTCTTCGGCAAGCATGTCCCACAGGGCCTGGAACTGCACTGGCTCAAGGTTTATCGGCGTGCGCTCGGCATCCTGCCAGGCCAGCTGCAGGGCATCCTCGACCAGGCGCTGCATGCCATCGACTTCGCGGTCGAGGCGTTCGCGCAGGCGGGCGATATCGGTCTCGCTCTCACTGGCGACGCGCAGGCGGCTCAGGGGCGTGCGCATCTCATGGGAGAGGTCGCGCAGCATCTGCTGCTGCAGCGCGACCGTACCCTGCAGGCGCTCGGCCATCTGGTCAAAACCGCGGGCCAGTTCGCCAAGCTCGTCACGCCGGCGGGTGGTGCTGGGCGCAAGCCGCGCGGACAACTGGTCGCCGCGCCAGGCGCCGGCCTGCTCTCGCAGCTGATTGAGCGGCACGATCAGCATGCGGTAGAGGCCCACGCACAACAGCAGCGTGAACAGGCCGGGAATGATGCCGTTGGTGACGATGCGCCACACCAACCGGTACTGGCCGGGGTTGAGCCGTTGCGGCAGCTCCATGACCAGCATGCCCTGCTCCGGAGCACCGGGAAAAGGCAGGCGCAGCCAAGGCTGGACTACCGAACGGCGGCTCATTGGCCAGTCGACATCGCGCAGGCGCGTCAGGCGCTGCACCACCGGGGTTTCAAGCCCGGCGCTGCCCAGCGGCTGCAGCTCGGCATCCAGCACACCGATCCAGCCCTGCTCGCGCTTGCGCATCCCGTCGATCCAGTGATCGACGCCGGCTTTGCCGCCCGTGCGCCAAGCCCGCTCGGCATCATGGGCATAACCACGCAGCTGGGTTCTGGCCGACTCGGAGAGAAAGGCGTTCCGGGTGTCCATGTGTCGGCCCCAGGTGTAACTGAGGCCGATCATCAGCAGGCAGAAGCCGACCAGCAGGATGGACAGCTTCCAGAACAGCGAATGACGGTCGGGCACGCTATTCGACCTCGCTGGCGCTGAGCATGTACCCCTTGCCCCAGACGGTGCGGATCTGCTGCTCGAGATAGCCGATGCCCTTGAGCTTGCGGCGGATCTGGCTCACGTGCATGTCCAGGCTGCGGTCATGCCGGGCGTAGCCTCGTTGCAGGACCTGCTGGTAGAGGAAGGGCTTGCTCAGCACCTCATCCTGGCTGCGCCGCAGGGTTTCGAGCAGGCGGTACTCGCTGGGCGTCAACCCGGCCCATTGCTCGCCCAGGCAGACATCGGCAGCCTGCTCGTCGAAGCGCAACTGGCCCGGCAGCGGCTCACTGGGGGCGGGGCGGCGTCGCTCGAGTGCCACCCGGCGCAGGATGGCCTCGATCCGCACTTGCAGTTCGGCCATGCTGAACGGTTTGGGAAGATAGTCATCGGCACCGCGCTGAAAACCGCTGATGCGGTCAGCCTCTGCACCCAGCGCCGACATCAGGATCACCGGCGTGGTGCTGCGCTTGCGCAACTGGGCCAAGGCATCGAGGCCGTTGAGACCCGGCAGCAGGATATCCAGCAACACCACGTCGAAGCGCTTGCGGCCCGCCACCTCGAGGCCTTCCAGCCCATTGCGGCACCAGGTCACCTGAAAGCCGCCGCGTTGCAGCTCTTCGTGCAGGTAGGCGCCCAGGACCGGATCGTCCTCGATGGCAAGGATGTTTGAGGGTGGAATGGCTTCGGGATTCATTGGCGGCTGCTAGCAATTCTCAATCGCGCAAGTATTGAGCAATCCCGGGGGTCAGGCAACAGGTCTTCGACGGACGCCGCATTTTGCCTGGCAATGATGGCACGCCCGGAGTAATTTCCCCGATGGGCCGCGCACGTCAGACGAGAAGACGCGGCCTCGGTACATGACAGGAGACAGGTGTGCTCGATCGATTGGGAATCAGAAGCCGGGTACTGCTGCTGGCCTTGCTGCCCGCCGGCCTGATGGCAGTGGTGCTGGGCAGCTATTTCACCTGGCTGCAGCAGAACGAGCTGCAGACCCAGCTGCTGCAACGCGGCAGGATGATCGCCGAGCAACTGGCACCTCTGGCTGCCCCCGCCATGGCACGCGGCACCGGCGCGCAGCTTGAGCGCATCGCCACCCAGGCGCTGGAGCAGACGGACGTACGCTCGGTGGCGTTTCTGGCTCCGGACCGCACCAGCCTCGCCCATGCCGGTCCCAGCATGCTCAATCCGCCACCCAGCGGCGGCAATGGAACCCAATTGCTCCAGCGCACCGGCAACGATGCTACCCGTTACTTGCTGCCAGTGTTCGGCCACCACCGTGACCTGGCCGATGACGCCGTGCCCGCCGAAACCGAACGCCTGCTGGGCTGGCTGGAGATCGAGCTGTCCCATGACGGTACGCTGCTGCGCGGCTACCGCAACCTGTTCACCAGCGTCCTGCTGATCTTTGCCTGCCTGTCGCTCACAGCCCTGCTCGCACTGCGCATGAGCCGCGCGATCAACCGCCCGATCGGGCAGATCAAGCATGCGGTCAACCAGCTCAAGGACGGCAACCTGGAAGAACGTCTGCCGGCCATGGGCAGCCATGAACTGGACGAACTGGCTGCCGGCATCAACCGCATGGCCGAAACCCTGCACAACGCCCATGAAGAGTTGCAGCACAGCATCGACCAGGCTACCGAGGATGTCCGCCAGAACCTGGAGACCATCGAGATCCAGAACATCGAGCTGGACATGGCGCGCAAGGAAGCCCTGGAAGCCAGCCGCATCAAGTCGGAGTTCCTGGCGAACATGAGCCACGAGATCCGCACACCCCTCAACGGCATTCTGGGCTTTACCCACCTGCTGCAGAAGAGCGAGCTGACTCCGCGCCAGCTTGACTACCTCGGCACCATCGAGAAATCCGCCGACAATCTGCTGGGGATCATCAACGAGATCCTCGACTTTTCCAAGATCGAGGCCGGCAAGCTGGTGCTCGACAGCATCCCCTTCAACTTGCGCGACCTGATCCAGGACACCTTGACCATCCTCGCCCCGGCTGCCCATGCCAAACAGCTGGAACTGGTCAGCCTGGTCTACCGCGATACCCCCCTGTCGCTGGTGGGCGACCCGCTGCGGCTCAAGCAGATTCTCACCAATCTGGTGAGCAATGCCATCAAGTTCACCCGCGAGGGCACCATCGTCGCCCGCGCCATGCTCGAAGACGAGCACGAGGACAGCGTGCAACTGCGCATCAGCGTGCAGGACACCGGTATTGGTCTGTCGCCCGAGGACGTGCGCACCTTGTTCCAGGCGTTCAGCCAGGCCGACAACTCGTTGTCGCGCCAGCCGGGCGGTACCGGGCTGGGGCTGGTGATTTCCAAACGGCTGATCGAACAGATGGGTGGCGAGATCGGTGTCGACAGCACGCCGGGCGAAGGTTCGATGTTCTGGATCAGCCTCACCCTGCCCAAGGCCCACGACGACGCCGAGGAGCGGCCGTTGCAGGCGCTGCTGGGGCGCCGCGCCGCCCTCGTCGATGGCCATGAGCTGGCGCGTCAGGCGCTGGAGCACCAATTGGAGGATTGCGGCCTGAGCGTCAGCCTGTTCAGTTCCTTCGACCAACTGCTGCAGGGCGTACAGGCCGCCAGTCAGGCTGACCAGCCATTCGATTTTGCAGTGCTCGGGGCCAACGTGGGCAGCCTGTCGCCCGAGCGACTCGGGCAGTACAACCGGCAACTGGAGCAGGCGGGTTGCCAGGCGGTGGTGCTTTGTCCCACCAGTGAACAGGCGATGTACCACCCTTATCTTGCCAATGGCCACGGACAACTGCTGTCCCGACCGGCGTGCACGCGCAAGCTGAGGCGCCTGTTGCAGGAGCTGGTGCATCCGCGCAATACCAACACAGAGCCCCACCCCCGGAACAATCAGCCCGCGCCGAGGATTCTCTGCGTCGACGACAACGCAGCCAACCTGTTGCTGGTGCAAACTCTTCTGCAAGGCCTCGGCGCCGAGGTACATGCCGTCGACAGTGGCTACGCGGCGGTGCAGGCCGTGCAGGACGAGCATTTCGACCTGGTGCTGATGGACGTGCAGATGCCGGGCATGGACGGGCGCACCTGTACCGAGCAGATCCGCCAGTGGGAAAGCAGCCAGAGCGGCAATCCCATGCCCATCGTCGCCCTCACTGCGCACGCCATGGCCAACGAGAAACGCGCCTTGCTGCACAGCGGCATGGATGACTACCTGACCAAGCCGATCAGCGAGCGCCAGCTGGCCCAGGTGGTGATGAAGTGGACTGGCCTGAGCCTTCGGGCACCGCAGCAGGAGCGGCCTGCCGAACGCTTGGCCGAGAGTGGCGAGCCGAGGGTCCTGGACCGCGATGAAGGCTTGCGACTGGCCGCCGGCAAGCCTGATCTTGCCGCCGACATGCTGGCCATGTTGCTGGCTTCGCTCGACGCTGAACGCGAGGCCATCCGCAGCGCTCGCGAAGCGGCCGACCGCACGGCGATGATCGAGCGCGTCCACCGCCTGAACGGTGCCACGCGTTACTGCGGCGTGCCCCAGTTGCGCGCGGCTTGCCAGCGCAGCGAGACGCTGCTCAAGCAGGACCATCCGCAGGCATTGCTGGCGCTGGATGAGCTGGACAGGGCCATCGT
Organism: Pseudomonas fluorescens; assembly: GCF_902498185.1. Lineage (GTDB taxonomy): Bacteria > Pseudomonadota > Gammaproteobacteria > Pseudomonadales > Pseudomonadaceae > Aquipseudomonas > Aquipseudomonas fluorescens_BS. The sequence goes on from NZ_CABVIX010000008.1 coordinate 178,785, forward strand.
GCGGCTGGCGGCCGAGGCGCGGTTGAGCGCTTGAATCCGTTTTTCCACCTCGTTACAGGAGCCTCCCATGCGCGCACTGTTGTTCAGCAGCCAGCACTACGACCAGGAAAGCTTCACCTCGGCGCCGACGATGCCCAGCCTCGAGCTGCATTTCCAGGCCGCCCGACTGACCGGGGACACCGCCGCCCTTGCCGCAGGTTTCGAGGTGGTCTGCGCGTTCATCAATGACGACCTGAACGCCGAGGTCCTCACACAGCTGGCCGCAGGCGGTACCCGCTTGATCGCCCTGCGCTCCGCCGGCTACAACCACGTCGACCTGGACGCCGCCGAGCACCTGGGCCTGGCGGTGGTACGGGTACCGGCCTACTCCCCGCACGCCGTGGCCGAGCATGCCGTGGCGCTGATCCTCGCGCTGAACCGGCGCCTGCACCGAGCCTACAACCGCACCCGCGAGGGCGATTTCACCCTGCATGGGCTGACCGGATTCGACCTGTACGGCAAGACTGTCGGGATAATCGGCACCGGGCAGATCGGCGCCGCCTTCGCTCGGATCATGGCAGGCTTCGGCTGCCAGCTGCTGGCCCATGACCCCTTCCCCAACCCCGAGCTGCTGGCCTTGGGCGCACGCTATCTGGAGCTGCCCGAATTGCTGCGGCAGTCGCGCATCATCAGCCTGCACTGCCCGCTGACCGACAGCACCCGGCACCTGATCAACGCCAACAGCCTGGCCCAGCTGCAAGCGGGGGCGATGCTGATCAACACCGGGCGCGGGGCGCTGGTCGATACGCCGGCGCTGATCGAGGCGCTCAAGAGCGGACAACTCGGCTACCTGGGGCTGGACGTCTACGAGGAGGAAGCGCAGCTGTTTTTCGAGGACCGCTCCGACCTGCCGCTGCAGGACGACGTGCTGGCCCGGCTGCTGACTTTCCCCAACGTCATCATCACTGCCCACCAGGCGTTTCTTACCCGCGAGGCCCTGGCTGCCATCGCCCAGACCACGCTGGACAACATAAGCCGCTGGGCGGCAGGCAATCCGCAGAATCTGGTCAAGGGTTGATGCTAGGATACGCGCCAGATTTTGGAGGACCCATGGTCGAGCACGATTTCCGCTACACCCTATTCAACCCGCAACATACCCTGATCGAATGCCGTGCCCTGCTGCCGGGCCGTTACCAGGTCACCGGCAACGGTGGCTCGATCCAGAAGAGCGACGTCTTGCTGGTCACGCTCAAGGGCAGCAGGGACTTGTCCATGCGCCTGACCGTCGAGAGCGTGCGCCACCTGATCAACCCGAGTGGCCAGTGGGTCGCCGTGGCCAGCGGGCCGGTCTTCGGCGAGTTGGAAATCCTCAACTGGCAGGTCAAGTGCGACAGTTGCGACGCGGTGCTGGACTTCGAGTTCGCCGTGGACAGCAAGCTTGGCAACAAGGCCCGCCAACCCGCTGCCAGTGCACGGATCGCGGCGCTTGGCTGGGCCAGCCGCGGCGACAGGCACCTGTGCCCACGTTGCCAGGAGAGCGCCCAGTGAAAAAACTGCTGCTTGGCGCCCTGGCGGTCGGCAGCCTGGTGGGCTGCGCCGCCGAACCGCTGCAGTTGCAGCAGGAACGCAGCTATGTGCTCGAGTGGATTGGCGAGCGCCCACTGATCGACTACAGCCACCTGACCCTGACCCTGGCTGCCGATGGCCGGGCCTACGGCAATGCCGGCTGCAACCACTGGTTCGCGCCGTATACGCTGGACGGCGAGCAGTTGCATTTCGGCAAGGTCGGCAAGACCCGCAAGCTGTGTGCCCCGGCCCTGATGGAGCAGGAGCAACGCTTCCTGCAGGCGCTCGAGACAGTGCAACGCTGGGACATCACCCCGCAGGAGCAGGTCCGCTTCTGGCCAGCCGAAGGCCAGCCACTGCGGTTGTGGGCTGAAGAAGGTTGAAGTAGCCGCTAGGCGCCTTTGAGCGCCTTGATCTTGGCTTGCAGTCCTTCAAGCGTCTGCTCGCCCATCAGCTGCTCGCGCACCTTGCCCTTGTCGTCGATGATGTAGGTCACCGGCAGCGCTTCGCTGCGGGGCAGGTCGTAGCGCTCGGCCGGGTCCTGGGCGAGCACGGTGAAGCCGATGCCCAAGGCTTCGCTGGCCTCCTTGAGCTCCTGGCCTTGCAGTCCATCGAAGTTCACGCCCACCACCTTGATGCCCTGGGCCTGCCACTGGCTGGCAGCGGCGTTCAGCTCGGGGATTTCGGTTCTGCACGGGCCGCACCATTGCGCCCAGTAGTTGAGCACTACCCAGTGCCCTTCGATCTGCTCGGCCTTTACCGTGTTGCCGTGCTGGTCCACGCCGTAGTCCGCGCCACACCCGCCGAGCAACAGGCCCGTGGTGATGGCCAGTGCTGCTGCCAAACGCCTTGCCATGGGTCAATCCTTCTCGAAGTTTCAAGCAAAATACGCAGTCGCTGCGGTTAGAATAGCCGCCACACCCAGCTGGATGCGACCCGTCATGACTGATCTGACCCTCTATCATAACCCGCGCTGCTCGAAATCCCGCGGCGCGCTGGAACTGCTCGAAGGCCGCGGCCTGGCACCCACCGTGGTGCGCTATCTCGAAACACCGCCCGACACCGATACCCTCAAGGCCCTGCTCGGCAAACTGGGCATCGCCGCACGTCAACTGCTGCGCACTGGGGAAGACGAGTACAAGGCTCTGGACCTGGCCAACCCTGCCCTGAGCGACGCGCAATTGATCGACGCCATGGCCAAGCATCCGAAACTGATCGAGCGGCCGATTCTGGTCGTGGGGGAGCGGGCGGTGATCGGCCGGCCACCGGAGAAAGTGCTGGAGATCCTGCCGTGAGCGCGCCCTACATCCTGGTGCTGTATTACAGCCGCCACGGCTCGACCAGCGAAATGGCCAGGCACATTGCCCGGGGCGTCGAAATGGCCGGCCTGGAGGCGCGCCTGCGCACGGTGCCGGCGATCTCTACCGAGTGCGAGGCCGTGGCCCCGGATATCCCAGCCAGCGGCGCGCTCTACGCTACCCTTGACGACCTGCGTCATTGCTCGGGTCTGGCACTGGGCAGCCCTACCCGATTCGGCAACATGGCCGCGCCGCTCAAGTACTTTGTCGACAGTACCAGCAGCCTGTGGCTGGGCGGTGAGCTGGTCGGCAAACCGGCGGCGGCGTTCACCTCCACCGCCAGCCTGCATGGCGGACAGGAATCGACCCTGCTGTCGATGCTGCTGCCCTTGATGCACCACGGCATGCTCGTGCTGGGCCTGCCCTACAGCGAGTCCGCGCTGCTCGACACCCGCGGTGGGGGCACGCCCTATGGCGCCAGCCATCATGCCGGCGCCGACGGCAAGCGCGACCTGGATGCCGACGAGATCGCCCTGTGCCGCGCCCTCGGGCAGCGCCTGGCCAATACTGCCAAGGCACTGGAAAGCAGCCGTGGCTAGGACGCCCAAGGTGCTGCCGGCCCTGGACTGGCTCGCGCCGCGCCTGCGTATGACGCGGGCCCTGAGCCTGGCCTGCTTTCTGGGCCTGATCGGGCTGTTGACGGTCAATACCCTGTGGTTCGCCAACCTGCATGGCGCACGGCCCGAGGTGATCCTGGCCGTCGAACTGGTGCCGCTGCTCCTGCTGCTGCCCGGCATGCTGCTTGGCGGCGCGCGGGCGCATGCCTGGACGTGCTTCGTGGTGAATATCTACTTCATCAAGGGCGTGCTGGCGGCGTTTGATCCGGGGCGGGCGGTGCTTGGCTGGGTCGAGGTGGGGGTGAGCCTGGGGTTGTTTGTCAGTGCGCTGTTGTATGTGCGCTGGCGGTTTCAGTATGAGCGGCGGGTGGCGGGGGAAGGGGTCTGAATCTTTGGTGCTGCCCGCAATGGCAGCACCACGGAATCAATGATTCACCGTATGCGCCAGCATCACTGAAAGCTGGCACAGCGGCCTGCCGCTTTCGGCGTGCCACTGGTTGAACACATCCTGCACCAACGCCCGGTCGCGCTGACTGGTCGGGGCCTTGTCGATGACGCCCTGGGCGATCAGCGCAGCGCTCATGTCGTCGGTCGGCACGAAGGTGTCCTTGCCGACCATGCGCAGAAACCGTGGGGCGGAAAGGCCACCCAGTTGGTTGCCGTGCTTGGCCAGGTACTTCCACAGGCCAACGATATCGGTCACCGGCCAGTCGGCGATGAACGCGCCGAAACTACCGTTTTCCTTCTGCAGGTCCAGCACCATCTGCGCATTGCGCGGCACGCTCTTGAGCTTGCCCAGGTGGCGGATGATGCGCGCGTCCTGCATCAGGCGCTCCAGGTGCTCAGCGCCCATCAGCACGACCTTCTCGGGGTCGAAGCCGAAGAACACCTGCTCGAACGCCGGCCACTTCGAATCCACCAGGCTGTGCTTGAGCCCCGCGCGGAATACGCGCAGGGCCAGGGTCGACAGATAGCGGTCGTCAGCGATGCCGCGCAGCTGCGCCGCCGACCTTGGCTGGGGCAGGATGGCCTCCAGCGCCGCGGATGAGCCAAAGCGGTTGAGGCAGTATTCGTGAAGCCATTGATAATCGCGCATGCGGTCAGAGGTTCAGCACGTCGAGAAAACGCGGGGTGGCGCTTTCGTCGATCTTGAGGCTGCCGAAGTCGAACAGGTTGCGGTCGGCGAGCTGCGACGGCACCACGTTCTGCAGGCCGCGGAAGATGTTCTCGGTACGTCCCGGGTGCTTGCGCTCCCACTCCACCAGCATCTCCTTGACCACCTGGCGCTGCAGGTTTTCCTGGGAGCCGCAGAGGTTGCACGGGATGATCGGGAATTCGCGCATGTCCGAGTAGGCCTGGATGTCCTTCTCGCTGCAGTAGGCCAGCGGGCGGATGACCACGTTGCGGCCGTCGTCGGCGCGCAGCTTGGGCGGCATGGCCTTGATCGTCCCGTTGAAGAACATGTTGAGGAAAAACGTCTCGACGATGTCGTCGCGGTGGTGGCCCAGGGCCATCTTGGTCGCGCCGATCTCGTCGGCGAAGGTGTACAGCGTGCCGCGGCGCAGGCGCGAGCACAGCGAACACGTGGTCTTGCCTTCCGGAATCAGCTCCTTGACCACCGAATAGGTGTCTTTCTCGACGATGTGGTATTCGACGCCCAAGGTTTTCAGGTAGGCCGGCAGGACATGCTCTGGGAAGCCTGGCTGCTTCTGGTCCATGTTCACCGCGACGATCTCGAAGGTGATCGGCGCCACTTTCTGCAGGTGCAGCAGAACATCGAGCATGGTGTAGCTGTCCTTGCCACCGGACAGGCAGACCATGACCTTGTCACCGTCCTCGATCATGTTGAAGTCGGTAATGGCTTCGCCTGCGAGGCGACGCAGGCGTTTTTGCAGTTTGTTCTGGTTGACCGAAAGGGTGCCCATAGCGCTTGAATCCGCGAGGTGTGACAAAAGCGGACTATTTTACGCATAAACCAAGGCCCCGCGTAGACCCATCCGACAAAGACTCCAAGGTAATCAGCCGCTCCCGTGACAGCACGATTTGCTCTAAAAAGGCCGGATTGCGCTGCGCCTCGCTTCCTATACTCCGACTTAGGCCACGTAGCCGCGTATTCGGTTTTGTCTGGCCTCGACCTCGGGTCGCGAGCGCCCAACCCTGGGCAGCGACAACGACGATAGGAGTGACCGGCATGATCCATCACGTTCTAGGCCTGTTTACCCATCCAGACCAGGAATGGCGCGAGATACGTGGCGAGGAAGAATCCATCAGCCACATGTACCTGACCCACACGTTGATATTGGCAGCGATCCCCGTGGTTTCGGCATTCATCGGCACCACCCAGATGGGTTGGGTGATCGGTGACCGGCCGCCGGTGATGCTAACGGTGCAAAGCGCGTTGTGGATGAGCATCATGTCGTACGTGGCGATGCTGGGCGGGGTGGCGGTCATGGGCGCCTTCATCCACTGGATGGCCCGCACCTACGACGCCAACCCGAGCATGGCACAGTGCATTGCCTTTGCCACCTATACCGCCACACCACTGTTCGTCGGCGGGCTGGCGGCGCTGTACCCCGACCTTGCGCTAGGCATGGTGGTGGGACTCGCGGCCATTTCGTACACGGTGTTTCTCCTGTACGTAGGCTTGCCGACCTTCATGAACATTCCGGCCGATGAGGGTTTCCTGTTTTCAAGCTCGGTACTGGCGGTGGGACTCGTGGTTCTGGTGGCAATCATGGCGGCCACGGTGATCATCTGGGGCCTGGGGGTAGGGCCGATGTATACCAGCTAGCCCATCAAGGCGTTGGGTACAGGGCCGCCGCGAGGCGGCCTTTGGCTGTGCTCTGACCGGTGGCTGGGCCGCGCTGACGGCCTTGCGGCATAATGACCGCTCAGGAGACTGTCCCCGCCATGCCAGAGTTGCTTACATCCCGCGTCGAAACCTGTTACCAGCAAGCCGAAGCCTTCTTCAAACGCCCTTTCACGCGCCCGCAGGTGAGTTTCAAGCTGCGCGGCCAGAAGGCCGGCGTCGCTCACCTGCACGAAAACCTGCTGCGCTTCAACCTGCAATTGTATCGCGAGAACAGCGAGGACTTCCTGCGCCAGACCGTCGCCCACGAAGTCGCCCATCTGGTGGCCCACCAGTTGTTCGGCGACCGCATCCAGCCTCATGGCAAAGAGTGGCAGTTGATCATGCGTGGCGTGTACGAGCTTCCACCCAACCGCTGCCACAACTATGAAGTGAAGCGACGCAGCGCGACCCGCTACATCTACCGTTGCCCCTGCCCCGGCAGCGACTTCCCCTTCAGCGCCCAGCGGCACAAGCTGGTGCACAAGGGGCGCCGGTACCTGTGCCGCCGATGTCGGGAGATACTGGTGTATAGCGGCGAGAGGCGGGTGGAGTAACGATGTACCGCCGACGAGGAGCGCTGTAATAGCCCAAAAAAAGCCCATCCGAAGATGGGCTTTTCCAGTTCACGCTGGCAGATCAACTACGTGCCGGGATCTCGGCCACACCCAGGTCGTCGACCGGGTGAGTCTCAACGATCGGCGAACCACCCGAGGCAAGCTCGGACTGCAGCTTGTCGGTGTCCAGCTCGTTGACCCACTTGGCCACGACCACGGTGGCAACAGCGTTGCCGATCAGGTTGGTCAGGGCGCGGGCTTCTGACATGAAGCGGTCGATACCCAGGATCAGGGCCAGGCCGGCAACCGGCAGGTGGCCGACAGCGGACAGGGTTGCCGCCAGTACGATGAAGCCCGAACCAGTGACACCCGCAGCACCTTTGGAGGCCACCAGCAGCACCAGCAACAGGGTGATCTGGTGAGTGATGTCCATGGTGGTGTCGGTGGCCTGGGCGATGAACACTGCAGCCATGGTCAGATAGATCGAAGTACCGTCGAGGTTGAACGAGTAGCCGGTCGGGATCACCAGGCCAACCACCGATTTCTTCGCGCCCAGGCGCTCCATCTTGGTCAGCATGCGTGGCAGGGCCGACTCCGACGACGAGGTGCCCAGGACGATCATCAGCTCTTCACGGATGTAGCGGATCAGCTTCAGTACGCTGAAGCCGTGAGCACGGGCAATACCGCCCAGCACCACCAGGATGAACAGCAGGCAGGTGACGTAGAAGCAGGCCATCAGGTAGCCCAGCTGCACCAGCGAACCCACGCCGTACTGGCCGATGGTGAAGGCCATCGCACCGAATGCACCCAGCGGCGCCAGCTTCATGATCATGTTGATGATGTTGAACATGACATGGGCGAAGCGATCGATCAGGTCAAGCAACGGCTTGCCGTAGCTGCCCAGGCGATGCAGGGCGAAGCCGAAGATCACCGAGAACATCAGCACTTGCAGGATATCGCCGTTGGCGAAGGCACCCACCACCGTGTTAGGGATGATGTTGAGCAGGAAGCCAATGGTGGTCTGCTGCGCGCCGGCGGCGGCGTAGGCGGATACGCTGGCGGCGTTCAGGGTGGTGACATCGATGTGCATGCCCGCACCGGGCTTGACCACGTTGACCACGACCAGGCCAATGATCAGCGCGATGGTGGAAACGATCTCGAAGTACAGCAGCGCGTAGCCGCCGGTCTTGCCGACCGACTTCATGCTTTGCATGCCTGCGATGCCGCTGACCACGGTGCAGAAGATGATCGGGGCGATGACCATCTTGATCAGTTTGACGAACCCGTCACCCAGTGGTTTGAGGGCAACGCCCGTTTCAGGGTAGAAATGGCCGAGCAGGATACCGACGGTGATTGCAACCAGTACCTGGATATACAGCGATTTGTACAGCGGCTGACGTGTCGTCATGGCTAGTCTTTCCTCAAGGGCGTCGAGTCATCCTTCCCAGGATGTGACGATGCCCAAAGCGCGCGAACCCTCCTGCACCCGGAGGGATTTGTTGTTTGAAATCTGCTGGCAGGTTTCTGCCTTTCACCCAAAGCCATAGCAAGGCGGATGCCAGGATGCCCGTAATGGGTGCGGTGGGCGCATTCAGGGGGATTGAGCGCACAGCTAAGAGGCAGAAAACCCTGCTGGCCTGGCGGATTTCCGCCTGAGCGCGTCGAGAATGCCCGAGAGATGGCGGGAATCCGCCCGATGGCGAGAATCCCTCATCCTTAAACGGTGGTGCTGGTGCGCGGCCCCGCCGTGACGGCTAGAGTAAGCAGGACGCCTCTGGACCGATGCTCGATGCCGGTTCGACCAAACGCCCCATTCCGACAAGGAGAGCAATATATGCGTTCCGTGCTTGCTTTGGCCCTGCTCTGCAGTGCTGCCGTCGCCCAGGCGGCGGTGCAGACCCGCGAGATTCCCTATCAGGATGCCGATGGCCAACGGCTGATCGGCTACTACGCATATGACGACGCGATCGAGGGCGAGCGTCCTGGCGTCGTCGTGGTGCATGAATGGTGGGGACTCAACGACTATGCCAAGCGCCGCGCTCGCGACCTTGCCTCACTTGGCTACAGCGCCCTGGCCATCGACATGTACGGCGACGGCAAGAACACCGAGCACCCGCAGGACGCCAAGACTTTCAGCAGTGCCGCGCTGAAGAATCCCGAAGCGGCCGCCAAGCGTTTCAACGCAGGGCTTGAGTTGCTCAGGATCCAGCCGCGGACCGATGCCGACAAACTGGCTGCGATCGGTTATTGCTTCGGCGGCAAGGTGGTACTCGATGCCGCGCGCCGCGGCGAGCCCCTGGCCGGGGTGGTCAGCTTCCACGGCGCGTTGGTGACCCAGACCCCTGCCACACCCGGCAGCGTCAAGGCCAAGGTGCTGGTCGAACATGGCGCAGCCGACAGCATGGTCACCGAACAACAGGCCGAGGCGTTCAAGAAAGAGATGGATGCCGCGGGGGCGAGCTTCGAGTTCGTCAGCATTCCGGGGGCCAGGCATGGGTTCAGCAATCCTGATGCCGACCGACTGGGGCATGCGGGGCATGACAGCCGTGGCGGGCCGGATATTGCGTACAGCAAGAAAGCGGATGAGAGCTCGTGGGCAGACATGCAGGCGTTTCTGAAGAAGCTGTTTGAATGATTGATCAGGTACTACACCCTCCCTATGGGAGCGGGCACAATACCTGCCATGAACAGACTGCCCACCTGCTGTACCCCTCTCCAGCACCACTGGCCCCTGCCGCAGCCTCTGCCGGGCGCGGTATTGGTCAGCTGCGGCTTCGACGCAACCCGCCTGACCGCCGATGACTTCCAGCGCGCCGGGATCGAACAGACCGCCAGCCTGCAACGCTCGGTGGCCAAGCGCCAGGCCGAATACCTGGCCGGACGGGTCTGCGCGCGGGCGGCGCTGCTGCAGCTTGACGGACGTGACTACGTACCCGGCACCCATGAGGACCGCTCACCGATCTGGCCCACGGGAGTCCACGGCTCGATCACCCATGGCAAAGGCTGGGCCGCTGCCGTGGTGGCCGCCGAGGGGAGTTGCCGGGGTGTCGGGCTGGACCAGGAGACGCTGATCCGCGACGAGCGTGCCGGGCGCCTGGCCAGCGAGATTCTCACCCAGGCTGAAATGCAGCGCCTGGCGCCCGAGCACCTGGGCCTGACCGTGACGCTGACGTTTTCGCTCAAGGAGAGCCTGTTCAAGACGCTCTACCCGCTGACCCGGCAGCGTTTCTATTTCGAGCACGCCGAGGTACTGGAGTGGTCCGCCGACGGCCAGGCCCGCCTGCGCCTGCTCATCGACTTGTCGCCAGAGTGGCGTCACGGTCAGGAAATCAACGGCCAGTTCAGTGTACAGGACGACCAACTGCTGAGCCTGGTCAGCGTCTAGGGCTGCGGGCCACCTCGTGAACGCGGCCAGCTCAAGCTGAAGCAGGCGCCGCCCAACTGCTCGCTGCGTCCCACCAGGGCACGGCCCGCATGCCAGTAGATGATCCGGCGGACGATCGACAGACCCAGCCCATGCCCGCCAGAGGCGCGGGTCCGGCTGTCATCGAGGCGGCTAAAGGGTGTGAAGATCCGGTCCCAGGCGCGCTCAGGCACCCCGGGGCCATCATCCTCCACATCGATGCGGCACTGTTGCTGCCCCACGTGATAGCTCAGGCTGACCCGCGATTCGGCATGGCGCATGGCATTGCTGACCAGGTTCTGTACCGCGCGGTGCAGGTAGCGCGGCTCGGCCTCGACCCATGCACCCTGCTCTTCCAGCGCCTGGCAGAGGCCGCGGCTGACGGTGACGTCGGCGCGCAATGGCGCAAGCTCGGCGATCACCCGCTCGAACAGGACGTCGAGGTCCACCGCCTGGAACAGCAGCGCCGGAGCGCCCTGCTCCAGGCGGGCGTAGGTGAGCATCTCGTCGACGAGCTTGTCCAGGTCCTGGATATCGCTGTCCATGCCGGCCAGGTACTTTGCGCGGGCCTCGTCCCTGCTCGCGGTCTCGATCATCTCCAGGCCAAAGCGCAGGCGCGCCACCGGGGTGCGCAGCTCATGGGACACCGCCCGCACCAGTTCGCGCTGCATGCTCAACGAGCGCTGCAGGTGCTCGGCCATGCCATTGAAGGCCGCGGCCAGGCGTCCCACCGAATCGACGTCATCGGCCGGCACTCGCGTGTCCAGGCTGCCCTGGGCAATCCGGGTGGCGGCGACTTCGAGGCCCGAGAGGCGCCGCTCGAGCTGGCGCACCAGCAGGTAGACCACCAGTCCGATCAGGCACAGTCCAAGGCAGGTGATCAGGATCAGCAACTGCGGGGGATAAGGATTCATCTGGTACAACGGGCCGATTTCCAGCACCCAGGGTGAGCCCGAGAGGCCGGAGAACACCCGGACCGAATCGCCATCCTTGCCCAGGGCCATTACCGTGTCTCCCTCCTCGACCCGACGCCGCTGGTCGTCGTCGAGACCGGCGCGCTCCAGCCGTTGCAGGGCCAGGTCGAAGCCAAAGCCCTTGCTCTGCTTGAGTTCAAGCAGACGCTGGCGCTGTTCGGTAACCGGATACCGCACCAGCTCATCGGCAAGCAGGTAAAGGGTGGCGCGGGCCAACTGCTCGCTGACCTGCTGGACCTCCCCCACCAACAGCACATCCTGATCCGCGACCTGGCGCAGCACCCGTGCAGCGTGCGGGCCGGTCTCCTGCACCACCACCAGGCCGCGCATCAGGCGCGCGCGCTGGCTGGCGTCCAGCGGCATCGCCGACAACGGCTGAAGGTCGAGGGGGATTCCCATCAGGCGCTCCCAGATCACCAGCGAGCGCTTGCGCTCCACCTCGTTCTGCAGGGCCAGATTGTCCGCCATCAGGCTGAATGTACCCTGGGCCAGACGTTCCCGGTGCTGGCCGGCGCGCACCTCGTTGACCAGGTGCAGGCTCAGCACGCCGAGCACGGCAACAAGCACCAGCACGCCCAGCATGCCGCCATAGATACGCAGGAAGATCGAGTTCATGGGTGGGACATTGTCCCCGGGGCATCGGCCGCTTCGCCGACAAACAGGTAACCCTTGCCACGCAGGGTCTTGATCAGGCGCGGATGGATCGGATCATCGCCAATCCTCGGGCGGATCCGCGAAATGCGCACATCGATCGAGCGGTCCTGGCCGTCATAGCCTACACCGCGCAGGGCATTGAAGATCTGCTCGCGCGACAGCACCCGTCCGGCATTGCTCACCAACAGCCACAGCAGGTCGAACTCGGCGCTGGTCAGCTCGATACCCTGTCCGTGCAGCCATGCCTCGCGCAGGCCATGGTCGATGCGCAACGCACCAAACTGCAGCTGCTGGCGCTTGTCTTCCAGCGCCTCGCTGCGCCGCAGCAGGGCGTGGATGCGCGCCAGCAGCAGGCGCGGGCGCACCGGTTTGCAGACATAATCGTCGGCGCCCAGGTCCAATCCCTGCACCTGGTCAAGATCATCGGCACGGGCAGTGAGCATCAGGATCGGCCCCGGATAGCGGGCGCGCACCTTGCGGCAGATGCTCAGGCCGTCTTCGCCGGGCAGCATCAGGTCGAGGATCACAAGGTCTGGCTGGCTGTCGATGATCCGCCGAGCAGCGCGGGCGCCGTCGCCCTCCACCGCCACCTCGAAGCCGTTGGCCTGCAGGTACTCGGCCGTGAGTTCGGCGAGGCGCTGGTCGTCTTCGACGATCAATATCCGGTTGCTTGGCTGCTCCACCGACCACCTCTTGTGTGTTGTTGTCGTGCCAGGGGCGCCCTTTTCCGAAGGGCAGCATCGGTTCGGATACTACGTCCCGCGCAGGACTCGACAAAGGCAAATTTCGTGATACCTTCCGCGCCCTGAAAAAAGTCCACGAAGGCTTCGACTGCCGAAATATGCTGTAAAGCGCTAGGGACAAGGCCTACAGCCAGGGCACACGAATCACTCACAAAATACCCACAAGTTATCCACAGCGGGTCACCTTGCAAAGGGTCCGATACCGCATTATCTTGTATCCCCATCGCGGCAAACCACTACATCTTGGGTTTTCGAGCATTTCCCAAGCACAACTCTGGTAGAGAACTCAAGCCCTGTATTGCACAGGGAACGGTAAGGTATTGCCCCTATTTCCTGATCTGTCCTGAAGTCGCCACGCCCGCCCAGGCGGATGCGCGTTTGACGCGCGTCCCCGTAGGGGCAGTCGAATGGATGGACAGAACGGTGGGCGCTCACAAGGCGCCTGAACACAACATTGAGAATGTGGAGACACACACCCCATGCAAACCGACACAACTCGCGAGAACGCGCAGGCCAAGGTGAATCCGGCCGCCGATTCGAACCAGGATCTGGCCGCGACCGCTCCGGGCCAACTGCGCGTCATCAAGCGCAATGGCACTGTCGTCGCCTACACCGACGACAAGATCACCGTGGCCATCACCAAGGCGTTCCTCGCAGTTGAGGGTGGCACCGCCGCCGCCTCGTCGCGCATCCACGACACCGTCGCGCGCCTGACCGAGCAGGTCACCGCCACGTTCAAGCGTCGCATGCCATCGGGTGGCACCATCCACATCGAAGAAATCCAGGACCAGGTCGAACTGGCCCTGATGCGCGCCGGCGAGCAGAAAGTCGCCCGCGACTACGTGATCTACCGCGACCAGCGCGCCAAAGAGCGCGCTACCCGCAGCAACGCCGATTCGGTCGTCGAGCCGCACCCGAGCATCCGCATCACCCTGGCCGACGGCAGCCTCGCGCCGCTGGACATGGCACGCCTGAACACCATCATCACCGAGGCCTGCGAAGGCCTGGCCGAAGTCGATGGCGAGCTGATCCAGCGTGAAACCCTGAAGAACCTGTACGACGGCGTCGCCCTCAAGGACGTCAACACCGCCCTGGTGATGACCGCCCGTACCCTGGTCGAGCGCGAGCCGAACTACTCGTTCGTCACTGCCCGTCTGCTGATGGACACCCTGCGCGCCGAAGGCCTGGGCTTCCTGGGCGTGGCCGACAGCGCCACTCACCACGAGATGGCCGAACTGTACGCCAAGGCCCTGCCGGCCTACATTGCCAAGGGTATCCAGTTCGAGCTGCTGAACCCGGCCCTGGCCGACTTCGACCTCGAGAAGCTGGGCAATGCGATCAACCACGAGCGCGACCAGCAGTTCACCTACCTCGGCCTGCAGACCCTGTCCGACCGCTACTTCATCCACAAGGATGGCGTGCGCTTCGAGCTGCCGCAGGTATTCTTCATGCGCGTGGCCATGGGCCTGGCGCTGGAAGAGAAAGACAAGGAAGCCCGCGCGATCGAGTTCTACAACCTGTTGTCGTCCTTCGACTACATGGCCTCGACTCCGACCCTGTTCAACGCCGGCACCCTGCGTCCGCAGCTGTCGAGCTGCTACCTGACCACCGTGCCGGACGACCTGTCGGGCATCTACCATGCGATCCACGACAACGCCATGCTGTCCAAATTCGCCGGTGGCCTGGGCAACGACTGGACCCCTGTGCGTGCGCTGGGCTCCTACATCAAGGGCACCAACGGCAAATCCCAGGGCGTCGTGCCGTTCCTGAAAGTGGTCAACGACACCGCCGTTGCCGTGAACCAGGGTGGCAAGCGCAAGGGCGCGGTCTGCGCGTACCTCGAAACCTGGCACCTGGACATCGAAGAGTTCATCGAGCTGCGCAAGAACACCGGTGATGACCGTCGCCGTACCCACGACATGAACACCGCCAACTGGATCCCTGACCTGTTCATGAAGCGTGTCTTCGATGACGGCAAGTGGACCCTGTTCTCGCCCAACGAAGTGCCTGATCTGCACGACCTGACCGGCAAGGCCTTCGAAGAGCGCTACGAGTACTACGAAGCGCTGACCGAGTACAACAAGATCAAGGTGTTCAAGACCGTCCAGGCCAAAGACCTGTGGCGCAAGATGCTGTCGATGCTGTTCGAGACCGGCCACCCATGGCTGACCTTCAAGGACCCGTGCAACCTGCGCTCGCCCCAGCAGCACGTGGGCGTGGTGCACAGCTCGAACCTGTGCACCGAGATCACCTTGAACACCAACAAGGACGAGATCGCGGTCTGCAACCTGGGCTCGATCAACCTGCCGAACCACATCACCGACGGCAAGCTCGACACCGCCAAGCTGCAGCGCACCGTCAACACCGCCGTGCGCATGCTCGACAACGTGATCGACATCAACTACTACTCAGTGCCGCAGGCGCGCAACTCGAACCTCAAGCACCGCCCTGTCGGCCTGGGCATCATGGGCTTCCAGGACGCGCTGTACCTGCAGCACATCCCTTACGGTTCCGACGCTGCCGTCGAGTTCGCCGACAAGTCGATGGAAGCGGTCAGCTACTACGCCATCCAGGCCTCGTGCGACCTGGCCGACGAGCGCGGCGCCTACGAGACGTTCCAGGGTTCGCTGTGGTCCAAGGGCGTCCTGCCGCTGGATTCGCAACAGATCCTGATAGAAGCCCGTGGCGCCAAGTACATCGACGTCAACCTGGAAGAGTCCCTGGACTGGGCCCCGGTCCGTGCCCGTGTGCAGAAAGGTATTCGCAACTCGAACATCATGGCCATCGCGCCGACCGCGACCATCGCCAACATCACCGGCGTATCGCAGTCCATCGAGCCGACCTACCAGAACCTGTACGTGAAGTCGAACCTGTCGGGCGAGTTCACCGTGATCAACCCGTACCTGGTCCGCGACCTCAAGGCCCGCGGTCTGTGGGACTCGGTCATGATCAACGACCTGAAGTACTATGATGGTTCGGTGCAGCAGATCGAGCGTATCCCGCAAGAGCTGAAGGACCTGTACGCCACCGCCTTCGAAGTCGAGACCAAGTGGATCGTCGACGCGGCGAGCCGTCGCCAGAAGTGGATCGACCAGGCCCAGTCGCTGAACCTGTACATCGCCGGCGCCTCGGGCAAGAAGCTCGACGTGACCTACCGCATGGCCTGGTACCGTGGTCTGAAGACCACCTACTACCTCCGTGCCCTGGCCGCGACCAGCACCGAGAAGTCGACCATCAACACCGGCAAGCTCAACGCCGTATCCAGCGGCGGCGACAGTGCCCCGGTCCAGGCAGCCGGCCCCGCGCCAGTGCCAAAGGCCTGCGCCATCGACGAGCCGGATTGCGAGGCTTGCCAGTAGGGCCCGGTCGAGGCTTCCCTGGGAAGCCTCGACACCTTCTGCGCAGCACTGCGCACCCTGTGGGAGCGGATTTATCCGCGAAGACGCCGGCACACCCGGCGCCGCCTACAGCCAGACACAACAAGCCGCGGCTCCATGACCCCGGCAGCCCTCCCCGGGCAATCCAGATTTGCGTGCACCGCAGTACCCCCGACCGGGGCTCAGGCACCGCAACCAAGATCCACCGGCCATCCCCATAAATGGCCCTCAAGCAGGAGATCCCCACCATGCTGAGCTGGGACGAAGTCGATAACGAAGACGGCGAAATTGCCGCCAAACCCGCCGTGCAATCCACCGCTGCCGCCAACCTCGACAAGCTCGACAGCGCCGGCGGTGCCGCCGCGCTCGAAGCCCGCGCCACCACCGCATCCGACTCCGACGCGGTCAAGCGTGCCAAGGCAGCCCTGAACGACCTCGACATCGCCGAAGGCCTGGCCGAGCTCGAAGGCTCCTCGGCCCGCGTCGCGGTCGACGAGAAGCGCATGATCAACTGCCGCGCCGACCTCAACCAGCTCGTGCCATTCAAGTACGACTGGGCCTGGCAGAAGTACCTCGACGGCTGCGCCAACCACTGGATGCCGCAAGAGGTCAACATGAACGCGGACATCGCCCTCTGGAAGAACCCGGAAGGCCTGACCGACGACGAGCGCCGCATCGTCATGCGCAACCTCGGCTTCTTCTCCACCGCCGACTCCCTGGTTGCCAACAACCTGGCGCTGGCCGTGTACCGCCTGATCACCAACCCCGAGTGCCGCCAGTACATCCTGCGCCAGGCCTTCGAAGAGGCGATCCACACCCACGCCTACCAGTACTGCATCGAGTCGCTGGGCATGGATGAAGGCGAGATCTTCAACATGTACCACGAGATCCCGTCGGTCGCGAAGAAAGCCGCCTGGGGCCTGAAATACACCCGCGCCATCTCCGACCCGGAGTTCAACACCGGCACCGTCGAGACCGACAAAGAGCTGCTACGCAACCTAATCGCCTACTACTGCGTGCTTGAAGGCATCTTCTTCTACTGCGGCTTCACCCAGATCCTCTCCATGGGCCGCCGCAACAAGATGACTGGCGTTGCCGAGCAGTTCCAGTACATCCTGCGTGACGAGTCCATGCACCTGAACTTCGGCATCGACGTGATCAACCAGATCAAGATCGAAAACCCGCACCTGTGGGATGCCTCGATGAAGGAAGAGGCCCAGCAGATGATCCTGCAGGGTACCCAGCTGGAGATCGAATACGCCCGCGACACCATGCCTCGCGGCGTGCTGGGCATGAACGCGGCGATGATGGAGGACTACCTCAAGTTCATCGCCAACCGCCGACTGACCCAGATCGGCCTGAAGGAAGAGTACCCAGGGACCACCAACCCGTTCCCGTGGATGAGCGAGATCATGGACTTGAAGAAGGAGAAGAACTTCTTCGAGACGCGCGTGATCGAGTATCAGACCGGTGGGGCGTTGAGCTGGGATTGATTGGTTCCGGCGTAGGTTTTCCGAGTAATCTGAAACCATAGAGCCTTCGGCATCGAAGCCACCTCAGTAATAGAAGCTGGGGTGGCTTTTTTTTATGCAAAAGCGGACCCTGGCCGCTTGGCTAGAAGCGCCCTAAGGCAGCACTCAGACTTTCAGCCGCGCTTCGCAAGCTTCCAGTTCGGGCGGATGAAGTGGCAGGTGTAACCATTCGGGATACGCTCGAGATAATCCTGATGCTCCGGCTCCGCTTCCCAGAAGTCCCCGGCAGGCTCGATTTCGGTGACCACCGGGCCTGGCCACAGGCGTGACGCGTCGACGTCGGCAACGGTGTCCTCGGCGACTTCGCGTTGCTGTTCGCTGAGGTAATAGATGGCCGAGCGGTAGCTCGGACCGCGGTCGTTGCCCTGACGGTTGGGGGTGCTCGGGTCGTGGATCTGGAAGAAGAATTCGAGGATCTGCCGGTAGCTGATCACGGCAGGGTCGAAGATGATCTCGATGGCCTCGGCGTGGTCCCCATGGTTGCGGTAGGTGGCATTGGGCACGTCGCCGCCGGTATAGCCGACGCGCGTATCCAGCACGCCGGGATAGCGCCGCAGCAGGTCCTGCATGCCCCAGAAGCAGCCGCCGGCGAGAATGGCGGTTTCGGTTTGACGGGTCATGGTCTGTACTTCCTCTTGGAGTGTCGAGTATAGATCGAGGCATCGTCCGAGGGTTCGAATACTGCCCTCTTGATCCTGAACTGCTTCTGGATCAGCTGAATGGCAACTTGCGCAACTTCCAGCTTTGGTGTCATAACCAGCGCGCTGTACGTGCCTCACTTCGCCAGCCTCCTCACGGCTGGCCCGCCCACTGGGAGAAAGAAATGAAGCTCTTCTACGCGCCAGGTGCCTGTTCGCTCTCGCCGCACATCGTGCTCAACGAACTGGACCTGCCCTACACCGTCGAAAAAGTCGATCTCAAGAACCACACCACCGCCAGCGGCGCCGATTTCTACTCGATCAATGCCAAGGGCTATGTTCCAGCCCTGCAACTGGATAACGGAGAAGTCCTCACCGAAGGCCCGGCTATCGTCCAGTACCTCGCCGATCAGAAGCCCCAGGTTGACCTGCTGCCTCCTGCGGGCTCGCTGGAGCGCGCGCGGGTGCAGGAATGGCTGAACTTCATCGGCACCGAGTTGCACAAAACCCTCGCTGCGTTGTTCAACCCAAGCATCAGTGCAGAAGCCAGAACCAAGACCATCGATACGTTCGGCAAACGCCTGGGCTTCGTGGAAAAGGCGCTGCAGGGCAAGGAATTCCTGACCGGCGAAAACTTCAGCGTGGCCGATGCCTACCTGTTCACCATCGTGAATTGGGCTCCGAAGTTGAGCATCGACATTTCACCCTGGCCTACCGTGGCTGCGTTCCAGAAGCGCGTCGCCAGCCGTCCGGCGGTGCAGAAGACCCTGAAGGCAGAAGGCTTGATCTGATTCCGTTGGGAGATTGCTGCCTGTCGCGAGGGTCGGCTACCGGCTTATCGCTGGCGTTCGCAATGCCATCGTTTTCCGGAGACCCTGAAGTTCTGCTCAAGCCTGGTGACGTATCCCCTCGGTAGCCGATCAGCATGGGATTAGCATGGGCTTTCGGGTCAGAAATCAGTTGAAACCTACGGCTTTACTGCAGGCCACCAATCGGTGGCCTTTTTTTGTAGGCCTAAGAACGCTGGTAATGACTGGCATCGGATGGTTACACACTCCAGGTTGACAAAAGTTGACGCAGCGCTAGAGTGCGGCCATGGAAAAGACGTTAGCAATACCCAAGATCACAGAAACGATGGAATCGGTAGGGTTGAGCCAGGCCTCCCTTGCCGAGCGGATTGGCGTGTCCCGAGAAGCAGTCTCCAAATGGCTGAAGCAGGAGTCCTTTCCGAGACCAGACAAGCTGCTGCGTTTAGCGAAGCTGCTTGGCCTTGGTTTCAATGACCTGGTCGTGAAAAATGAGCCCCATCCCCCTGTCGTGGCGTTCCGCAAGGTTAAAGCAACCAGGACCACCGACGCGCACTACGCTCATGCCCAGACCATGGGCCGCATGTTGAAACATCTGGTTCCTTACCTTCCGTTTGACAAACTAGCGATGCCGCCGGTATTGAAGAATCCAGTGATGGATTATGAATACCTCCAGGAGGTATCCGGGAAAATACGCCGTGAGATAGGTGTGGGCGCCAATGAGAAAATAGATTTTCGACATCTCATCAGCTATTTCTCAAAACTCCAGTCAGTGTTGATACCTGTCTTATGGGGCAACAAGAACAGGCATGAGAATGCTACGCACATTTTCCTCCCAGACTCATTGACGACTTGGGTGTACCTGAATCTGGATGTCAACGTCCTCGATTTCAAGTTCTGGATGTCCCATGAACTGGGACACTGCCTTGCCCCTGATCTACGCGGCGAGCCTGGTGAAGATTTCGCCGACGCCTTCGCCGGCGCGTTGCTATTTCCTCATGCACTTGCAAAACAAGCGTACGAAGCTATTTTGCCGTTGGCAAATAGCAAACAACAGCTGTCTGAAATCAAGCAAACCGCATGCGAGTGGCTGATATCACCCTACTCGGTCTACTGTCAAATCAACCACTACGCCAGCCACGCTGGATTGCCGACACTGAGTCTTGTACCTGACATACATAAGATCTCAACCAGCATCAATAAAGACCTGCCACTCTTAAGCAAGATTATCTTCAGCGACGGCGAAGATCCTTACGCGAACCACTACATTCGCCAAATGAAGGAGAACTTCGAAACGCCGTTTTTTGACATTTTAAGCCGGTACCTGCGCGAATGTGGAAAAGGACCAGGCCTGGTGCAAACCCTCATGGACGTCTCTGCCCTTGACGCGCGGAGCATTCACTCTGAGCTTATCAATGCCGCAGTCAAAACTACTGTCTGACACGAACAGCTATCTTCGATTAGCAAACAACATTCGCCCTCTACTATGCGTGGAATTTGGGGAGGCGAGATATTGTCTTTATGTCCTTCCTGAAACCAGCATTGAGATCACGAACAGCAGTCGCTTGAAACATAAGTTTCACTGGGCATTGGAGGAAGAGCACTGCAACGAAAGGTCAGTTGCACCTGTCGTATCGCGAAAGCAGAAAAAGGATATAGAGGCTGCCTACTCTGTCATCTGGGATCACGTTGAAACAGACCATCCGGGACCTTCGAAGACTGACGTATTATATCTGGCGCATGGATTTATACTTGGCTTTCCAGTTGTTACAGATGACAGAGACATGCTATCTCTGGCTCATGTCTTTGATATCCCCACTCATAAGACCATCGAGCTGCTCAGGATAATGGTGGATGTAGCACACATTACCAGCGACAAAGTGAAAGCGATAGTAGCTTACTGGCATTACCATGAGGACTTACCTGCAGATATCCGCAAGGATCTGAACAGATTTTCTCCGCCATTTCAGTACCATTCTGATACAAAATCCTCTCTGTATTAAAATCAGATTTTTCCTACAACTAAGGCTTTGACTCGTTGTCCGGCCTTCCTTAAGGTTGTCACCGGCGCCTAAGAAACGCCTCACGTAGCGGTAAATCCGCTCCCGACAGATGCGGCTATTTTGTGCCTGTGGTTTACTCCTGCACGCGCAATATGTGTTATGTCGGGAGTGGACTAATAAAAGACCCGCAAGGGGAATAAATCCGGCCTGCTACGTGAGGTTTCTTAGCTCCCGACACCTACCCAGCCCTAAGAAAGCTGCCAACACGTAGAGGTAAAGGAAATGCCTAGCGACGAACGCACACCGACGCCATTCGCACATGAGTGCTACGAGATCTCCGCTTCGACAATAATGGAGGTTAGCCATGACTGACCTTCACGAGCCCACCCTGTTCTCCCGCCACAACCGCCCTCTCCACACGCTCTGGCTCGAATCCCAAGCCTGGTTCTGTGCGAATGAGCTGGGCCGTCTGGCCGGCAGCTACTTTGACGAGCATCACATCCGCAGGCTTGATCGCGATCAGCATCGACGGTGCAGCTGCTGCGAAACGGAAGATACCGGCAGACAACCATGGTCAGTGAGTCCGGGGCCTATACCTTGCTGGTGCATCATTACCTTCCCGAGAACCGTCACCTACGGCATTGGCTTACCCATGAGGTGGTGGCGGTGCTACGGGATGGGCGCGAGCCGGTGGTGGATGATGTGCCGCGGATGAGCCAGATGAGCTGGGTTGGGAAGCGGGTAGTGAGCGTGTTGTATTGGCAAAGTGAGCCTTGGATTCGCCTGCGGGATATGCCGAGGCTGATTGATGAAGAGGAGCTGATTGCTAGCCAAGCGAAGAAGAGCACGCGGAGCTGGCGGGAGCGCGTGGCGCGGGTCGTGGGGTTGCGGGCGATCCAATGACCCATATGACGCTAGTGGCCCGGTCTGTTGAATAGGCTTGAGCCACGCGACCTCGCAGATATGGATATTCAGCCCCTGCGCAAAAGCTACAGGGGCGAATATTGACGCCCAAAGCAGGAAATTTTCTATGACTGAACTGACCATTTACATTCAGTCGCCGCTTTCGCGAGCTATTCACAAGATGGCTGAACTGACGGTGCAGCGCGGCGTGGGTACGCTCACCTACTGTCCTTCGTATGTTGCAGCGGACGGATGGGTGCCAGACCCACTGCTCTATCCCCTTCGCGCAGAGCCCTATTCGGGGATTGCCAAGAACCGAGGCCTGCCTGGTTTTGTTCGCGATGCCGCTCCTGATGGTTGGGGAGAACTACTAGTCAGGCGCGAGTATGGTGCGCACATGGATGCGGTCGGCTATCTGCTCAAGACTCCTGATCATGACCGGACAGGCAGCTTGATCATCGATTCTGGCGCGATGCTGACGAAGGAAGTGTTCAATGAAATTGGGATCCTCACTCACTTGGACGCCTTTATCGATTTTGTCGACGTTGTCCAAGCGAAGCGCTTTTCAGAGGGATACACAGCGCATACGGCAATGCCGCGATACCTTACCGAATCCGGGCGTAGCCCTAGCCATACACTTGATGTGTTGCTGCTGGCCTCTTCGAGGGCAAGTCGGAGCGCCGCCCGCAGCTCCCACGGGGACCGCAGCGGCCTAAGAAATGTTTTGCCCAGAGCGTAGTTCAAAAAGCCAGGCGGGCTCATCATACGCATTCCCATCGAGATTCCTTCGAAAATGATCGCGTCTTAACCGTTGACAGGCATTTTGCCACCGGCTAATAATTGTCAAAGTCGTACGACAACACACAACAAAAACAATACTCAGTGAATATCCCCATGACGACACTACTCGCTCGCCCCTCATTCGTTGTGCCCCTCCTCCATACCTTGCCCGGATCTGGCAGCCCGGTGCGCGGCGCCACGGATTCGTAAGCCTTCCCTTAGCCGGATCACCCCTCAGCCCTGACGGGCAACCCATACCCGCGACTGCCGCTGGCCGCTCGACTGCGCCCGGCATACGGACAGCTTCACCCCAACGGAGCACAACAATAATGAAAATCCGCCAGACCTTTCCCTTTGCCTTGCTGGGCGCCACTGCGATTGGCGCACTGCCAGGGGCGAGCATCGCCGCCGGGTTCGTGGAAGATTCGAAGGCCTTGCTGGGCCTGCGCAACTTCTACATCAACCGCAACTTCGTAGACCCCAGCAATCCACAGAGCAAGGCCGAGGAATGGACCCAGAGCTTCATCCTCGACGCGCGCTCTGGCTTCACCGAGGGGCCGGTCGGCTTCGGGGTCGATGTGCTGGGGCTGTGGTCGGTCAAGCTCGACGGCGGTGGCGGCACCTACGGTACGGCGTTGCTGCCGCGCCACGACGATGGGCGTCCCGCCGATGACTACGGACGGCTGGCGGTGTCGGGCAAGGCCCGGATCTCGAAGACCGAACTGAAGGTCGGCGAGTGGATGCCGGTACTGCCTATCCTGCGCTCCGACGATGGGCGCTCGCTGCCACAGACTTTCCGGGGTGGGCAGGTCACGTCGAGCGAAATCGCCGGGCTGACGCTGTACGGCGGGCAGTTCCGGGGCAACAGTCCACGCAACGACGCCAGCATGGACGACATGAGCTACGCCGGGGCGCTGTCGGATCGCTTCAACTTTGTCGGAGGCGAGTACAAGTTCAACCAGGACCGGACGCTGTTCGGGCTCTGGAATGCGGAGCTGAAGGACGTCTACAAGCAGCAGTATGCGCAGCTTACCCACAGCCAACCGATCGGCAGCTGGACCCTGGGCGCCAACCTGGGGTACTTCCAGGGTGAGGAAGATGGCGCGGAGCGCGCGGGGAGTCTGGACAACAAGACCTACTCGGGGATGTTCTCGGCAAAGATCGGCGGCAATACCTTCTATGTCGGGTTGCAAAAGGTCAGTGGCGACACCTGGATGCGGGTCAACGGCACCAGCGGCGGCACACTGGCGAACGACAGCTACAACGCCAGTTTCGATAACGCCAACGAACGCTCCTGGCAGCTGCGCCACGACTTCAACTTCGTCACCGTGGGCGTACCTGGATTGACGCTGATGAACCGCTATATCAGCGGTCGTGAAGTCCACAGCGGTGCAGTCACCGACGGCAAGGAGTGGGTGCGCGAATCGGAACTGGCCTATGTCATCCAGAGCGGTGCGTTCAAGGACCTGAGCTTCAAATGGCGCAATTCGACCATTCGGCGGGACTTCAGCAGCAACGAGTTCGATGAGAACCGGCTGATCATCAACTATCCGATCTCGATTCTGTAATTGGCCCGAAAAGCCATAGCTGGAGCATTGACAGCCTAGTGAGCGCTGTCGATAATCCAGCCAAGTCATATGACAACCTACAACGATCCATAACAAACGAGCTTGCCATGACTATCACACCGTTCAATCGCCTGCTGCTCACCGGAGCTGCAGGCGGCCTCGGCAACGTGCTGCGCGAGCGCCTCAAGGGCTGTGCAGAGGTGCTGCGTCTTTCCGATATCAACGCCATGGCACCGGCCACCGGCCCCCATGAAGAAATCGTCGAATGCGACCTGGCAGACAAGGCTGCTGTCGATCAACTGGTCGCCGGCGTCGATGCCATCTGCCACTTTGGCGGGGTATCGGTCGAACGCCCCTTCGAAGAGATTCTCGGGCCCAACATCTGCGGCGTCTTCCACCTCTACGAAGCCGCGCGCAAGCATGGGGTCAAGCGCATCATCTTCGCCAGCTCCAACCACACCATCGGTTTCTATCGGCAGGACGAGCGCATCGACGCCCTCGCCGCGCGCCGGCCGGACGGCTATTACGGCCTGTCCAAATGTTATGGCGAAGACGTCGCCAGCTTCTACTTCGACCGCTATGGCATCGAGACCGTGAGCATCCGCATCGGCTCCTCCTTCCCCGAGCCGCAGAACCGGCGAATGCTCAGCACCTGGCTGAGCTACGACGACCTGACCCAACTGATCGAGCGCGGACTGTTCACCGCCAACGTTGGCCACACGGTGGTCTACGGCGCCTCGGACAACCGCGATGTGTGGTGGGACAACCGCTACGCCGCTCATCTGGGCTTTGAACCCAAGGATTCCTCCGAGCAATTCCGCCCGGCCGTGGAGGCGCAACCGGCGCCGGCTGCCGACGACCCTTCGATGGTCTACCAAGGCGGCGCCTTCGTTGCAGCCGGGCCATTCGACTGACTCAAGCACTGCAAGGAGGCCGGCCATGAGCTGCGAACTGATCGTCGACGCACGCAATGCCACGGGTGAAAGCCCGGTGTGGCACCCCACGGAACAGGCCCTGTACTGGGTGGACATTCCCGAACGCCAACTGCACCGCTGGCGCGCGGCGGATGGCGCGCACCACAGCTGGCAAGGCGACGAGATGCTCGCCTGCATCGCCCGCAACGCCGGCCCCGAGGGGGGCTGGATCGCAGGGATGCAGAGCGGCATCTTCCACCTGGACATCAAGGACGAAGGCACGCTCGCTAGCCAACTGGTCAGTCCAGTGGAGCACGCTCGCGAGGGCATGCGGTTCAATGACGGGCGCTGCGATCGGCAAGGGCGCTTCTGGGCCGGCACCATGCTGATGGACATGCCACAGGGGGCACGGGTCGGAGCGTTGTATCGCCAGGACGACAGGAGCCTGCCGCTCAGCCTGCAGCTCGACGGCATGATCGTGCCCAATGGCCTGTCCTTCAGCCCCGATGGCACGCGCATGTACCTGTCGGACTCGCACCCGCAGGTGCAGACCATCTGGGTGTTCGACTACGACATCGACGCTGGTGTCCCGCACAATCAGCGGGTCTTCGTCGATATGCGCGAGTACCCCGGACGCCCCGATGGCGCCGCAATAGACCAGGACGGCTGCTACTGGATCTGCGGCAACGATGCAGGCCTGGTGCACCGCTTTACCCCTGACGGCCGCCTGGACCGCTCGCTCAGCGTCCCGGTAAGGAAACCGGCCATGTGCGCCTTCGGCGGCGCGGGCCTGGACACACTGTTCGTGACATCGATTCGCCCCTCGGGCGTTGACCTCGACGACCAGCCACTGGCTGGCGGGGTATTCGCCCTGGACCCCGGCGTCAAGGGCATGGAGGAGCCCGCTTACCGCGGCTGAAGCCGACACTGCCGCACCACCACACGCACGAAACCAGATAATAACAACAGCGGAGTTTCATCATGATCTTCAAACGCAAGCTGCTTCTTGCCGTACTTCCGTTTGCCTTCACCTTGTCTTCGACGGCCTTCGCGCTGGACATCAAGTTCGCTGAAATTCACCCGGCGGGCTACCCGACCGTGGTCGCCGAACAGAACATGGGCAAGAAACTCGAAGCCGCCAGCAACGGCGAAATCACCTTCAAGATGTTCGCCGGTGGCGTGCTGGGCTCCGAGAAGGAAGTGATCGAACAGGCGCAGATCGGCGCGGTGCAGATGACCCGCGTCAGCCTGGGCATCGTGGGCCCGGTGGTGCCGGACGTGAACGTGTTCAACATGCCCTTTGTGTTCCGCGACCACGCGCACATGCGCAAGATCATCGACGGTGACATCGGCCAGGAAATCCTCGACAAGATCACCGATTCCGAATTCAACCTGGTCGCCCTGGCCTGGATGGATGGCGGCTCGCGCAGCCTCTACACCAAGAAGCCGGTGCGCAGCATCGATGACCTCAAGGGCATGAAGATCCGCGTGCAGGGCAACCCGCTGTTCCTCGACATGATGAATGCCATGGGCGGCAACGGCATCGCCATGGATACCGGCGAGATCTTCAGCGCCCTGCAGACCGGTGTGATCGATGGTGCCGAGAACAATCCGCCGACCCTGCTGGAACACAACCACTTCCAGAGCGCCAAGTACTACACCCTGACCGGACACCTGATCCTTCCGGAGCCGGTGGTGATGTCCAAGACGACCTGGAACAAGCTCACCCCTGAGCAGCAAGCCCTGGTGAAAAAGGTCGCTCGCGAGGCGCAGATGGAAGAGCGTGCCCTGTGGGATGCCAAGTCGATCGCCAGTGAAGAAAAACTCAAGGCCGCAGGCGTTGAGTTCATCGAGGTCGACAAGAAACCCTTCTATGACGCGACCGCCCCGGTGCGGGAAAAATACGGTGCGCAATACGCCGACCTGATGAAACGTATCGCCGACGTCCAGTAATACCCGGCTCTGTTCCCAGATGACTCCTGCAGTGCGGCATTCGCCGCCCTGCGGCTTCGGTGATGCCCTATGAAAAGTTTTTTCCTGCGTCTGAACGACGCGTTGTACACCAGCTGCATCTGGGTTGCGGGTCTGTCGATCCTGACCATGACGCTGATCATTCCGTGGGGCATCTTCGCCCGTTATGTGCTGGGCACCGGCTCCAGCTGGCCGGAACCGGTGGCGATCCTGCTGATGGTGGTGTTCGCCTTCATCGGTGCGGCCGCAAGCTACCGGGCCGGTGCGCACATGGCGGTGGCGATGGTCACCGACCGCATGAAGCCTGCGCTGCGCAAAAGCACCGCGCTTGTGGTGCAGCTGCTGATGCTGCTGGTGTGCGTGTTCATGACCTACTACGGCTACAAGCTGTGCATGACCACCTGGAACCAGTTTCTGGCCACGCTGCCGTCGGTGCGGGTCGGCATGACCTACGCGCCGATCCCGATCGGTGGCGCGGTGACCCTGTGCTTTGTGATTGAAAAACTCATCCTGGGCGATCAGAGCCACCGCAAGGTGATGCGCTTTGACGTGGTCGAAGAAAACGAGGGAGCTGCATAAATGGATGCCTTCATTCTGTTGGGCAGTTTCATCGCGCTCATCCTGCTGGGCATGCCGGTGGCCTACGCGCTGGGCCTGTCTGCGCTGGTCGGCGCCTGGTGGATCGACATTCCGTTGCAGGCGATGATGATCCAGGTCGCCAGCGGGGTTAACAAGTTCTCGCTGCTGGCCATTCCGTTCTTTGTGCTGGCCGGCGCGATCATGGCCGAAGGGGGGATGTCACGGCGGCTGGTGGCGTTCGCCGGGGTGCTGGTGGGCTTCGTGCGTGGCGGCCTGTCACTGGTCAACATCACCGCCTCGACCTTCTTTGGTGCGATCTCGGGATCCTCGGTGGCCGATACCGCTTCGGTCGGCTCGGTGCTGATTCCGGAAATGGAACGCAAAGGCTATCCGCGCGAGTTCTCCACGGCCGTAACGGTCAGCGGTTCGGTCCAGGCGTTGCTCACGCCCCCTAGCCACAACTCGGTGCTCTACTCGCTGGCGGCCGGCGGCACGGTGTCGATCGCGTCGCTGTTCATGGCAGGGGTGATGCCCGGGCTGCTGATGAGTGCGATGCTGATGGGGCTGTGCCTGGTCTTCGCGAGAAAGCGCAACTACCCCAAGGGTGAGGTGATTCCGCTGCGCCAGGCCTTGAAGATCGCAGGCGAGGCAATGTGGGGCCTGATGGCGATGGTCATCATCCTCGGCGGCATTCTCTCGGGCGTGTTCACCGCCACCGAGTCGGCGGCGATCGCGGTGGTCTGGTCATTCTTCGTGACCATGTTCATCTACCGCGACTACAAGTGGCGCGACTTGCCCAAGCTGATGCACCGCACGGTACGTACCATCTCCATCGTGATGATCCTGATCGGCTTTGCGGCCAGCTTCGGCTATGTCATGACGCTGATGCAGATCCCGTCGAAGATCACCACGATGTTCCTGACCCTGTCGGACAACCGCTACGTGATCCTGATGTGCATCAACTTCATGTTGCTGCTGCTGGGCACGGTAATGGACATGGCGCCGCTGATCCTCATCCTCACGCCGATCCTGCTGCCGGTGGTCGTCGGTATCGGTGTCGATCCGGTGCAGTTCGGCATGATCATGCTGGTCAACCTCGGTATCGGACTGATAACGCCACCGGTGGGCGCCGTGCTGTTCGTCGGCTCGGCCATCGGCAAGGTCAGCATCGAGTCCACGGTGAAGGCGCTGCTGCCGTTTTATGCGGCGCTGTTCCTGGTGCTCATGCTCGTGACCTACATTCCTGCCATTTCCCTGTGGCTGCCGAGCGTGGTGCTTTAACCGTTCCAGGCGGGCCCAGACGGCCCGCCCCTCCCCTGCAAATGGATTGTGCACATGGCTGTTATCTCTTCGGGCGCCGCGCTCTTCCCACGAAAACTAGCGGTAATGCTACTGGCATTGCTGGCGTGCTCTTTTGCCGGCAATCACATCGCGGCGCGCATCGCCTTCGATGACGATACCGGTGTGTTGCTGGCCATCCTCTGTCGCTCGGGCCTTACCCTGCTGGTGCTGGCCTGCGTGGTTCTGTGGCAGCGCCAGCCCCTGGGCATGCCTGCAGGCTCGCGGCGCTGGCAGTTGCTGCTCGGGCTGCTGATCGCAACGCAGAGCCTGTGCCTGTATTCGGCCGTGGCGCGGATTCCGGTGGCACTGGCGTTGCTGGTGGGCAGCACGTTCCCGATCCTCCTGGCGCTGCTGAGCTGGGCGCTAGGAGGGGCGCGTCCGACCCGCAGGACCCTGCTGTTGATGGGGCTCATTCTGGTCGGGCTGATACTGGCGCTCGATGTACCCTCGCGCCTGGCCGACAGCGGTGATGCCAATCCGCACTGGACACTCGGGGTCGGTCTGGCATTCTGCGCGGCGTGTGTCTTTGCCTGTGCCTTGTGGATCACCGATCACAAGCTCGCGGGTGTCCGGGGGCCGGTGCGCAGCCTGCTGACGTTGCTGATTGTGTTTGCCAGCATGCTGATCGCGGGGGCTGGCGGCTGGGTGCCAGCGGGCCTCTCACTGCCGAGCAGCAGTACCGGCTGGATAGCCCTCGCGAGCCTGGTGGTGCTGTACGGCCTGGCCTTCACGCTGCTGTTCGTCTGCGTGCCGCGCCTGAACATGGCGCAGAACGCGCCTGTGATGAACATCGAGCCGATCGCCACCCTGATGCTGGGCTGGGCACTGCTGGACCAGCGCTTGTCCACCCTGCAACTGATCGGTGGCGCGGTAGTGGTCTGCGGGATCGTGCTGCTGACCTACCGCCGATCGTCCTGATGCGCGCTGCCAAGGAACCTGACGACCATGCACCCCTTGCATCTGCACGACCGCCTCACCCGTCTCACCCTTGCGCCGGAGCTGGGCGCCAGCCTGGTCAACTGGCAGGTCAGGGAAACCGGCCAGGCCTTACTGCGTCACAGTGACCAAGCCGCGATTGCAGCGGGAACGCCGCGGCGCCTGGGTTGCTACCCGTTGGTCCCGTGGTCGAACCGCATCTCCAACGGTGGCTTCGAACGTCCTGATGGCTGGCTGGCACTGGCCCCCAATACGGAACATGATCCCTATCCCATTCACGGGAGCGCCTGGCAGCAGCCATGGCAGGTGACGGAGCGGGGCAGCGACCATGCTTGCCTGGTCCTGGAAAGCCGCGTGCCGTTTGCCTACCGGGCGACGATGCACGTGAGCCTGGAGGAAGGCTGCCTGAACCTGGAGCTGCAGGTGATGCACCTTGATGCCCAACCGAGCTGGCACGGTGCCGGCCTTCACCCCTACTTCCCCCGTTATCCGGACACCCGGCTGCTGGCCCCGGCGCGCCAAGTCTGGCTGGCCGATGAAGGACAACTGCCCTCGCGCCAGGCTGCGATCCCGGATGAGTGGCGCTTCGACAGGCCACGAGCACTGCCCACCACTACCGTAGACCACGCCTTCGGCGGCTGGGACGGCCATGCCACGATCGTGCAGCCCAGTGCAGGCTACCGCCTTGAGTGCCACGCCAGCGGCGCAGATCACTATTTGCTGTTCTGCCCGCAAGACCGCGGCTTTTTTTGCGTTGAGCCGGTCAGCCACCCGATCAACGCTCATCACCTGCCGGGGCGCCCGGGATTGCGGCTGCTGCGCCAGGGCGAGGAGATAAGGCTGGGATTGAGCATGCGCTACCGAGCACTGGATTGAGACTCGGTTGCGCAGCGTGAGCACTGCGCAAGCCGGTCAGCAGGTGTGTGGATTCTTTGAGGTCGATCAATAGGCAGCACCCGCGTCCACCTGCACTGCGGCGCGCATCACGCCGGACAGGGGGTTGCTGGTATTGGTCGGCAGCTCCTGGCGGAACAATGCGCGGACATTCGCGCGCAGCGGCAGTGCATTGGACGCGCCTCCTACCTGGATCCGGTACCGTCCCGGATCGACGATCCAGTTGAACGTCACCGGGTCAAAGTACGCAAACGCCCGGCTGTTGAGCACCAATGTCATTTCACGGGCCTCACCCGGCTGCAGCAGCACTTTGCCAAACCCTTTGAGCTCTTTGAGCGGACGCGACACGCTGGGCGCCAGTGGGCGGACATACAGCTGGGCTGTTTCGGCACCCGCCACAGGCCCGGTGTTGGTCACGGTAAAGGTCACGCTGATGTCGCTGCCGGGGACGATGACCGCGGGCGATACCCTGATGTCGCTGTACTGGAAGGAGGTGTACGACAAGCCGTGGCCGAACGGGTACAGCGGCCGGATGCCCGCCTGGTCATACCCGCGATAGCCCATGAAGATGTCCTCGGTATAGGTCATGTCTGCCAACGCGTTGGGACCCTGGTAGGGCCTCGGATCGGGGTAGCTCGGATAGCTGGGGTTGTCCTGTATCTCGCGGTCCCAGGTGACAGGTAGCTTGCCAGAGGGACTGATGTCGCCGAACAGGATCTCTGCCAGCGCCGTGCCCGCGAAGGCGCCGGGGTACCAGGCGTGGAGCACGCCGTTGGCGCGTCTGGCCCAGGCATTGATGTCGAGCGTTCCGCCAGCATGCAACACGACTACGGTCCTGGGATTGGCGGTGATGAGGTTGCGGATCAGTTCGTCCTGGAATTCCGGGAGCCCGAAGCCATGATCTGACGCTTCGCCTTCGTACTCATTGTTGAGCCCTGCGGCCACCACGACCGCGTCATAACCGGCGAGGTCTTCGGGCGCGGCCAAGGCCGCCCAGCTCATCTGCACGCCCCACAATCCGCCTTGCACGGGGATGTAGAAACTGGACACGCGGCTGTATTCGAGCTGCACATCGTAGAGTTCGCCCGCCTGTAGCACTACGGTGCGGCCCGACTGCGAGATGGGGTCGGCAAGGTCGGTGGACAGGGGCGTGCCATCATGATCGACAATCAGCCGGTTATTGACCCAGAGCCGCAACGATCCATCCCCGCGCACCTTGAACACGTGGCGGCCGGTAATGGTCGGGCGGATCTTGCCGATGAAGCGGGCCGAAAAACTTCCCTGGACAGGTTCGAAGCCTTCAACGGTGGTGGTGCCCCGCGAGGTGGTGTTGGTGTTGGAGGTGAATGCCCAGTTCACGCCAGGCTCGATGCGCGTCACCGCCGGCGAGCCGGACCAGTTGGCGTTGTTGAAGTACTCGGCACGCAGCCCGCGGATGATGGCCTGAGGGTTGCTGGAGGTCGGGTCCTGGGTGAACCATGCGGCGCGAGCCGGGTTCAGCGACAGACTGCGCAGGAAGGTGACCGTGCCGGTGGTGCCGCGGCGTATGCCTTGCAGCTCGGTCACGTTGTCTTCGACTTCGGACCAGGCCGTGCCGAACGGCGACGGCGGTGCCTGTTCCGCGATATTGCCAATCACCGCGATAGTGGCGGTCTTGCTTAACGGCAGCAGCGCGTTGCCACCTTCCACCGCTTCGTTTCTCAACAGGACGATCCCCTCCCGGGCCACGTCGAGCGATGCGCGCAGGCTGCGCGGATCGTCCTTGATGCCCGAGGGGACCGGCAGCCCTTGGTCAAAGCCGTAGCTGACCATGGCGCGCAGGTTGCGCCGCACCTTGTCGTCGATGGTCGCCACGGGCAGCACGCCGCTTTCGATGAACGGCAGCAACGTGGCTTCGTTCATTTTCAGCCCGCTCGGCATGTCCAGGTCGCTCCCCGCCAGCGCGGCTTTCAGGCCATCGGTGATGGAGTTGAAATCACTGAGGACAAACCCCTGGAAATTCCATTCGCCTTTCAACAGGTCGGCGAGCAGTCGATGACTTTCGCAGGCGTAATCATCGTTGACCTTGTTGAACCCGCACATGATCGCGGCGGGACTGGCGTTCTTCACCAGCGACTCGAATCCTGGCAGATAGATCTCTCGCAACGCACGCTCGCTGACATGCACGTTCAGAAAGTGCCGGTTGGCTTCTTGCTCGTTGGCCAGGTAATGCTTGGCGCCAGTCCATACGCCCTGGCGTTCGATCGCATTGGCGACGGCCGGCCCCATGACGGCGCCGATGAAGGGATCTTCGCCGCTGACGTGCTCGGCAGAGCGCCCATTGAAGGGTGTCCGATACAAGTTCAAGCCCGGTGACAGCAACTGCTGGCCACCCGCTGCGCGAGTGTCGAAGCCGATGGCCAGGCCATATTGCTTGGCTCGCTCGATATTCCAGGTAGCAGCCAGCGCCGACATGGCGGGATATTGCGTCCCGAACATGGTGGATTCGACATGCACGCCCATGGACGAGTCGTAACTTACCGTGCCCGGCAGGCCGTATTGGGGCAAGGGCCGTAACATATGGCCGTCGTCGACGTTGATATAACTCAACTTCTCCGACAAGGTCATTTGCGAGAGTATTGCCTCGACGCGTTGTTCGACTTCCGGACCTTGCATTGGCGGCGCGGCCCAGGCGGGAGCAAGACTTGCCAGGCCTAGTGTCAACAGCGAGCTTTTCAACAGCGACAGTGAATGACTGAACATGAGGGCACTTCCATGGACAACCGAGAGCGAGCCCTGGAGATGATCCAGGACAACCGGACAAACGGCCCGTCTGGCTTCCATGTCTGCGAAGATTACAATCAGCGCAGAAAGTAACGTTGATAATTTCAGTGTCGAGCTTTAATGAAGAGAAAAGGGATGGATGGATCGTTCAGTCGATTTTCTTATATGCAAGCGGCGGGGTAATCACCGGGACGGTCCCTATGATCAATAGGCTCGGGGAAGACCCGGCGGCGGTAGCGAGCCCGGTACGTTCAACAGGCGCATCTTGTCGCGGTATTCATCCGTCACGCTCCGCGCTTCGCTGCTGCTGGTGACGACGCGCGGGGTGATCAGCACGATCAGCTCCGTTCGTCCCTTGGAGCGGGTGCTGGCACCGAACAGCCAGCCCAACCATGGTATGCGTCCCAGATAAGGCACCTGGCTCCGGGTGTTCACGTCGTCCTGGCGGATCAGGCCGCCAAGCAACACGGTTTCGCCACTCTGCACCGCGACCTGCGTCGCGATTGAGCGCGTCGAGATACGAGGGTTGATGTCATCGCTGGTGGTTGCCCCGGCGTCACTGACCTGCTGGTGGATGTCGAGATACACCAGGCCGCCCGGGTTGATGCGCGGCACCACGTCGAGAATCACGCCGGTCTGGATGTATTCCACGCTGCTGAGGGTGGTATCGGTGTTGATCGTATTCACGGTGGTCTGGCTGATGGGTATGTTATCGCCGACCTGAATCTGCGCCTGCTGGTTGTTCATCACTACCAGCGAAGGGGCGGAAAGCACCTGGGTCTTGCCGGTGGCTTCCAGCGCCCGTATGGCGACCTGCAAGTCACCGCCGACGAAGGAATAGAACAGCGCATCGGCAGGCCCCAGCCCTACCCCGCCAAAGCCCAATGCGCCCTGACTGCCAGGAGCATCGGCGATCCCCTCGGTGGTAGAGTTGCCCGCAAGATTGCCCAGGTACCACTGCACGCCCAGGTTCAGCTCATCGCTGAGGGTAACCTCGAGGATGCGCGTCTCGATCTGCACCTGCATGGGAGCGTTGTCGAGCCGGCGGATGGCCGACTCGATCTCGGCCCAGTGCGAAGGCCGGGTCCGCACGAGCAACTGGTTGCTGCTCTTTTGCGCAGTGATCCGCGTGCTGTCATCCAGGCCTTTGTCGCCACCAGACTCCGCGGTCCCCAAACCATCGCCTTCAGCATTGCCATCGCCCTCTTGCTCTTCGCCGGTAGGGCCAAACGTGCGAGTAGCGCCTTGGGAGGGATCGCCGGACATGCTGCCATAGCCGCCCGCAGTACCGCCGCCCAGTGAGTTCACCGAGCCACGTCCCGGGCCGGACCCGCTGCCCACGGGTGAGGACAGGATCGTGGTGGACAGTCCTGGCGCTACCTGGGCAGGCGCCTGCTCCTGGATCGCCCCGCTGCCGTAGATCTGGCGCAGGTAGCGGGCAAGGTCGGCAGCCTTCATGTTGCGTACGTCATAGACATACAGCTGCGGCTCGTTGCCGCCGCCTTCGTCGATGGTGCGGATCCACTGGCCCACCTCCTGCAGGTACTGCGGCTGGGACGAGATCACCACGATCGAGTTGGTCCGCTCGATGGGCAGGAAGCGCAGCATGCCGGCAAGGGGCGTACCGCTTTCGCTGCCGAAGACCTTTTGCAGCTCGGGCATCAGTTCGCCCACGTTGGCGCGCTGCAGGCCGAACACACCTACCGACATGCCCCTGAGCCAGTCCACATCGAAGGTCTGGATGGTGCCTTGGTAATTGGCCAGCTCCTCGGGCGTGCCTGCCATGCCGATCACATTGCGGGCCGGGTCGACCAGCAGGAAGGCGTTCTCGCGGGCAAAAGGCTTGAGCAGCTTCTGCATCTCGGTGGCCGAGATGAATTGCAGCGGATACAGCCGCACCGACATGCCGCGGGGCGGCGCGCCCATGCCGATGGAGGGTATCAGCTGGCCGGCCACCGCCTGGCTGGCCGGCAGGATCACGTAGCGGTCGCCCTGGCGGATCATGGCGTTGTTGGTCCAGCCCAGCAGGCTTTCGAGCACGCCCATGGCCTGGTCCTTGGGGATCGGCCTGGAGGTGGAAAACGACACCTCGCCCGTCACGCCCTGGGCGATGCTGTAGTTCTCCTGGAGCAGGTCGCCCATGATGGTGTTGATGATCGCGACGATGGGCTGGCTGGTGAAGTTGAGCATCACCCCGCCCGAACCCGGCTCCGCCGCCCGGGCGCCGGTTGCAGGCGCGACATCGCGGATGAAGCGCGCGTTGCCCCTGATCACCTGACGCCCGGCAGCGGTGGTGCTAGGGACCGGCTGCGGTGCGGTGGAGGGCATCGGCACGCTGGCCATCGGGCGACGATCGGCACCGGTACCACGCAAGGCTTCGTGCACGAGCTCGGGGTCAGTGTCCGGCACTTTCTGCTGGGCGCACCCAGCCAGCAGCGTCAGCAGCAGAAGTGCCAGGCCATCGTGCAAGGGTTTGCTCATGTCATGGCCTCATGGACTTGCGCTGCGGGCCCTGGCGGGTGCCGGAGCGCTGGGCAAACGCGGTGTCAGCAACTGCAGCACGCGCGATTCGCTGTTGTTGTGAAGTTCCACGCGGCGCGGGTCTATGCGCCGGATCCGCCAGCCGTCCTTGAGCGTTGCGCCCTCCCTGAGCGTCAGGCTGGCGCCGCCTTTCTGCTTGAACATGGCGACACGATGATCGCCCTCGATGACGATGCCGGTGAGCAGGAACGTGCTGAGGTCGGGGCCTGAGCTTGCGGATATTCCCTGTGCATCCGGTTCGCGGTCAGGGTTGAACAAGGGCCGTTGCCAGGCAGCGGCAAGACTCTGCAGCGCGGGAGTCTCGGGAGCGCCAGGTGATTCGGGGACTGGGGCTGTGGCGGGGGATGCCGAGGACGCCTGTTCTGGCGCTTCCTGAACCCTGAGAAGGACGACCGCCAGGCCAGCCAGCAATACTGCGGCCAGCAGCAGCGCCATGAGCGACGTCCTGCGGGTCATTGCTCACCACCCAGCTCGAAGGATTCGTCCTGTGGCGCGGGTACGTCGTCAGGCAGCTCGCCGTCGCCTGCTTCGGTCGAGGTCCTGGGTGACTGAGCAGCCATGTAGCCCGCCACCAGCAGATGAACGCTGAGCCTGCCTGTGCCCTGTGCTTGCTTGGCCTGCGAGGCGCGGCTGATGTTGAGTTCTTCGACGAACAGCAGGGGCCGGGCGTATTCCAGCGCATGCAGCAGCCTTGTCAGCGGCTCGATGGCGCATTCGAGGTCCAGGCTGAGCATGACCCGCTGGTACGGAAGGTCCTGGGCGGCGCGCTCGCCGGCCATCGGCATGCGTTGGGTGACCTTGCATCCAGGCCCTACCGCTTCGAGGCGCTTGACCTGCTCGGCAACCTTCTGCATCAGGTCACCGGCCACTGCGCCGCTGTCTTCACCGGGCAGCAACGTCTGCGTATCGCTACTGTGCAGCCGAGCGTCCTGGACCTGGCGCTGCAGCGCCTCCCGCTGCCCGAGCAGCGCGCTGTAGTGTTGCTGCTGGTCATCCAGGTCGGCCATTTGCTGGTTGGCCGCCATCAAGGGACCGACGAACCAACTGTGCACCAGCAGCCAGTAGGCCGCCACGATCACCAGCCCGAGCAAGGCCAGTGCTGCCACGCGCTGGTCACGGGCTGACAGTTGTGGCCGCATGGGCTTGCTCCCGCGAGAGCTGGGCGCGCACGTAAAACCGGTCCTTGCCGCTCTCCGCGTCCGGCTGGATGACGCCCTGGTAGCGCACATCCGCGAGGTACCGGCAGCCTTTCATCTGGTTGAGCAGACCGCTCGCATGGGCGGTGAAGCCCGCCAGATCGACCTGGCCGTCACGGTTCACCTGCAGGCTTTGCAGCCAGGTATCGAGCGGCAGGCAGGCGCTCAGTTCGGCGAGCAGCAGCGCGTAGGTGGCCTGGCGCTGCTTGAGCGTGGTCAGCGAGCGCGTCGCGCTGTCGGCCTGGGTAAGCGCCTGGCGCAGACTCTGCAGCTCGGCGGTCTGTGCGCGTAGCGCCTGGACCTCGGCGGTGCGCTGCTGCACGGCCGCCTCGCGCTGGTGGAGCACGGCTGCCATTGCGGCATATACCAGCACCAGCGCCAGTACTCCCAGCGCCGCGAGCCTGCGCGCCCGCCGTTGGCTCCCGGCGTGGGACGCCTTTTCCGGCAGCAGGTTCAGGCCTAGCCGCTCGCCCTGCTCGTCCAGCAGGTCGATGCACTCGAGCGTGATGCCGTGCTCTGCAAAACCGGCCAGCCAAGTGGCGAGCCGGTCGCGCCGCAGGGTCACCAGCGTGAGGCGCAAACG
The DNA here is from genome assembly GCF_902498185.1 of Pseudomonas fluorescens. GTDB lineage: Bacteria > Pseudomonadota > Gammaproteobacteria > Pseudomonadales > Pseudomonadaceae > Aquipseudomonas > Aquipseudomonas fluorescens_BS. Next base: position 216,749 of record NZ_CABVIX010000008.1, read on the forward strand.
CCCGCCACTGATGCCTTCGCGTCGCACCACATGGTGTGCCTGCTTGGAGCTGAATGGCGTGAAGCGGTCCAGTTCATAGGCGAGGATCCCATCCAGGTCGCGGGCTGCCGCCAATGGCAGGGACAAGGACTGGCGCAGCGCTTGATCGGGCTGCAGGACCAGCACTGCGCGCGCACCCACCGCAGGTGCCGGGTTTGCGACCAGCGGCCATGGGTAAAGTTGCTCGGGTATCTTGCGCGACAGACGCTGGGGCACGCAGGCGCGCAGTTGCGCGCTCCACCAACGCCAGGCGCGTTGCACAGGGCTGCCTTGCCAGCGGGCAGGCATGTGCTTGCTCAAGTTGCCTAGCGAAAGTGCGTGCATGCGTACCAGCGCCTCACTCGCTGTAGCGCAGGACCCTGAATGGCCGCGGGCCTTGCTCAATTGAAAGTAGCACCGTGCCGTGGATTTGGGCGGAAAAGCCATGCGGCCGGATGGCCAGGCTCTGGATGGTTAGAACAGGCCCGGGATCGCTCCCTTCGGCAGCCAGTCGAGGAAGGCCCAGTGCGTGGCGCAAGGTGGCGCTGGCGAAGGCGGGATCGGGACTGGCCAGCCCGCTCCAGAGCGTCACTTCCGGCAGCATGCGGGCATACAGGGCACTGGTCATGCCAGGCCAGCTGCGTATCTCTTCAAGGGCGCGCAGCGGTGGCCTGTCATCCCCTCGCTCGGCCGAAAGCGCCGCGGCCAGTTGTCGCGCTTGTCCGGCACTGGCGCCCAGACCGAGGGCGACGCGGGCGAAGTCGGCGGCAGTGACCACGTTCAGATCAAGTTTGCCCCGCTCGCTGCGCACGCGTATCCGCAGCGCCGCGCCATCGAACTCCAGCGCCTGCAGACGCCCATCGGCAATCCACCGGCGCGCCGGTACCGGCTCGCGCAGTCCGCGGATTGCGAGCGCCAGACCGGCTTCGGCCGCCCACTGCGCGCGGGTGTGTTCGCGCTGCCACTGGCCCAGGCGCAGCTCTTGGCGCACCGCACCGACCAGCCCGGACAACATCAGCGTGAGCAGCGCCAGCAAGCCGATCACCAGCAACAAGGCGATGCCTCGCGATCGACGCTTCATGGCGCTGCCAGCTCGCCGCTCAGGTCGAGGCGCAGTGCGATTACCTGAGTCGTCCAGGGCACCGGGCCTTCGGCCTGTACCGCGATGCGTACCTGCCGGGGCAAGCGCCTGGGCCATGGCCAGCTGTCCAGCCATGCGGTCCGCTTGCCCAGGGTATCTACGCCCCGGTAGCTCAAGCGTACCGCGCGCACCTCGCGCAGCAGCCACTGCGGCTCGCCCCACGGCGTCGATGCGCTGGTCTCGAAGCGGATACGCAAGGCCTGGCGCTTGCCATCCCCGGCCACGTCGAGGATATGCCAGTGGATCCCTCCGCCAAGGTCGGAGGGCAAGGCGGCGGCAAAGCGCAGCGAGTCGGGTTCACCCACGAAGACCTGACCCAAGCCTTGTGGCATCCGCTGGATCGGCAGCGTCTGCTGGATGGCCTGATGCAGGAAGTTCTGCGCCGCGCGGACTTCACCCAGCCGTTGCAGGTACCGGTCGGCACCATTCAAGCCCCGCTGGGCGAGCACCAGCGTGCTCGTCACCACGGTCAACAGCACGCCGAGCAGCATCAGCGCCACGAGGATTTCCAGGAGGGTGAAGCCACGCGCCGGGCGTGTCATGGGGTGATGTCCTCCGCGGAAGGTGCCTGCACCACCAGCGTGCTCAGCACCCAGGGCGGGGTACCGGGTGCGTCCAGCTGCAAGTCGACGCGCAAGACCGGCAAGCGGCCCTCGCCGTCAGGCATCAGGCTGATACGCTCGGTCCAGCGGATGCCACCCTCGGTGACGCCCCGACGCAACCCAGGTTGCAGGCGCTCGTCGCGCTGCTCATCGAGCAGGCTGCGGGCCGCCTGGCGCTTGCCCTCGCTGTCGCGCATCTGCGTGAGGCTGCGGTTGATCTGGGCGAGGGTCGAGAGGGTCACGGTCAGCAGCACCGCGAGCAACGCCAGAGCTGCCAGCACTTCGAGCAGGGTGAAACCGGGGCTGTGGCAGCTGGGGCGGCTCATGGGATGGCCGTCCAGCGCACGTCGCCGGTGAGCCAGCCAATGTCGATGCGCCATTGGCGGTCGCCACGGATCAACAGCAGGTGCCCACCGCTGGAGCTCCCATCGGGGTAGAACGCCACTGCGCTGCCAAGCCGCTTGGCCGTTACCAGCCGCACCTGGACCGTGCCTGGCCAACTGCGGCGCGGCTGCCCCGGGCTGCCATACCAGTGCCCGGCCAGATCGAAATGCAGCATCGAGGGTGCGTTGTTCAACACGGCCTGGGAGCGCGTCTGGCGCAGTGCGTAGACCATTTCGCGCACTGCCTGGCGGTCGCGGCTGGCTTGCAGCCCTTGGGCAATGCCGGTGGCCATGAGGCCGGCAGCCAAGGCGATCAGGACGATGACCACCAGCATCTCGATCAGCGTGAACCCCGACCGGCGGCGCACGCGGTTATTCCCAGTTGCCCATATCGGCACTGTAGCCTTCACCCCCCGGCTGGCCGTCCTGACCGTAGAAGATGAGATCGAACTGACCGTGCTGGCCAGGGTAGCGGTAACCAAAGGCATGGCCGAATGGATCCTTGAGGTCGGAAGGCTTGGCGTATGGCCCGTTCCAGCCCTTCTCCCCACTGGGCCGGGCGAGCAGTTGCGCCAGTTGCCTGGGCGGAGCGCCAAGGTCGAGCCCGTAGCTTTCGATCTTCATGCCCAGGCTGGCCAGTTGCGCCTTACCCGCGCCGTACTTGCCCTTGTCTACATTGCCGCCCACCTGGCGGACGACAATCGTCGCGACGATCCCCAGCAGGACGATCACGGCGAGCATTTCGAGCAGCGTGAAACCGTGCTGGCGGCGACGCTTGGCGTTTGAATGGCGCATGTCGAGACCTCAGAGGTTGTTGGTCAGGCTCATCAGCGGCAGCATGATGGCCAACATGATGACTGCCACCAGCAGCGCCATGACCAGGGTCAGGGTCGGCACCAGTGCCGCGAGCAGCCGGTCGATGCTGCGCTGGGCCTGCTGGTCGAATACGTCGGCAACCTTGAGCAGCACCCGGTCCAGTTGCCCGGCCTGTTCACCCACCTCGATCATCTGCAAGGCGAGCGATGGCAGCAGCCGGTCATCGTGCAGGGCCGCCGCAAGCGACCCGCCATTTCTTACCCGGTCCAGCGCCAGGTCGACCAGCTCGGCCACCGCCTGGTTGACGCAGACTTCACGGGCGATCGCCAGGGCTTCCAACAGTGGCACGCCATTGTGCAGGAGGGTACCCAGCGTGCGCGCCAGGCGGGCGACCTCCAGCCGCTGGCCGAGCACGCCGATCACCGGCAAGGCCAGCAGCCGCCGGTGCAGCCGACGCTTGCGTTCGGGCGAGCGCCAGTAGGCCGGCCAGCCCAGTGCCACCGCCGCCAGCGCTCCCAGCAGCCACGGCCAGTAGTCGCCGATGAACAGGCCTGCGGCCAGGATTGCCTCCGTGATCAGCGGGAGCGGCACGCCCAGGTCCTTGAAGATGGGCACGAACTGCGGCACCACGTAGGCGATCAGCAGGATCAGCGCCCCGATGACACCGACCACCAGAAAAACCGGGTAGATCAGCGCATTGATGAGCTGGCCCTTGAGTACCTGGCGACGCTCGACGTAATCGCTCAGTTGCTGGAGCGTGTCGTGCAGCGCACCGCTCGCCTCCCCTGCCCGTACAATGCTCAGGTACAAGGCAGAAAATTGGCCGTCCTCTTCGGCCATGGCGGTCGACAACGCCTTGCCGCCCTTGACCCGTTCGCGGAGGCGCTCAAGCAATGCGTGGGCCGCTGTGCCTTCACCCTGCTGCTGCCTGAGCAGTACGCCCAATGCCTGCTCCAGCGGCTGACCGGCTCCCAACAGAATAGTCAGCTGCTGGGTGAAGTTGAGCACAAAAGCCTGTTTCAGCCGTGCCGTACCGCGCGCGCGCCAGTTGCTGGCCTGCCCCGCCTGCACGTGCACCACCATCAAGCCACGCTTGTGCAACAGTTGGGCAACGGCCGCGCTGTCGGCAGCTTCGAGATTACCGTGGCGGGCGGTGCCGTCGGCTTCCAGCGCTTTGTATTGAAAACGGGGCATGGATGGCCTCCCTCAGTCGCTGCGCGTGACCCTCAAGACTTCCTCGAGGCTGGTGATACCCGCCAGTGCCTGGCGCAGGCCTTCCTCGAAAAGCGTGCGCAGCCCGCCCTGGCGCGCGGCGCGCTCAAGCGTCGCTGCATCGGCGTGGGCCATCAGCAACTCACGCAACTCATCGTTCATCACCAGCAGCTCGGTAATTGCACTGCGCCCGCTGTATCCGCCCGCAGGTGATCCGGCCTTGGGTCGATACAGCAGGATCGGGCGCTCGTCGGTGAAACGCTCGAGGCCATGTTCGGCGATCAGCGCCGGGCTCGCGGCGAACGCCTCGCGATGCTCCGGCGCCAGCCGGCGCACCAGGCGCTGGGCAAGGATGCCGGTCACGGTCGAGGCGATCAGATAGCTTTCAACGCCCATGTCCAGCAGGCGGGTGATGCTTGAGGCGGCGCTGTTGGTGTGCAGCGTGGACAGCACCAGGTGACCGGTGAGCGATGACTGGATGGCGATGCGGCAGGTTTCGAGGTCGCGCATCTCACCGATCATGATGACGTCCGGGTCCTGACGCACGATCGAGCGCAGGGAGGTGGCAAAGTCGAGGCCGATGGCAGGCTTGACCTGAATCTGGTTGATGCCCTCGATCTGGTATTCCACCGGGTCTTCGACGGTGATGATCTTGCGCTCGGGCGTGTTGAGCTGCGTGAGCGCGGTATACAGCGTAGTGGTCTTGCCTGACCCGGTGGGCCCGGTTACCAGCACGATGCCGTTGGGCTGTGCCAACAGGTCGAGCAGACGCTGCAGGCGTGCGCTGTCGAGTCCGAGGCTGGGCAGGTCGAAAGCCACTGTCTGACGGTCGAGCAGCCGCATCACCACCGATTCGCCAAAACGCGTAGGGACGGTCGAGACCCGCAGGTCGAGTTCTCGGCCCTGGACCCGCAGCATGATCCGGCCGTCCTGGGGCAGACGCCGCTCTGCGATGTCCAGGTGAGCCATGATCTTGATACGCGAGATCACCGCCGCGGCCGAGTTGACTGGTGGCGCTTCCCCCTCCTGCAGGACGCCGTCGATGCGATAGCGGACCTTGAACTGGTTTTCGAAGGGCTCGATGTGGATATCCGAGGCACGCAGGTCTACTGCCCGCTGCATCAGCAAGTTGACCAGCCGGATCACCGGCGCTTCGGAGGCCTGGTCCTTGAGACGCTCGATATCATCACCTGCACCGCGCGCCGGGCCGTCGAGGTTTTCGATGAGCGTGCCAATGGCAGAGCGGCCCTGGCCGTAGAAACGTTCAATCAGCGCTTCGACGTCTTCGCGGGCCGCGACCAGCGTATCCACGCCCACGTCACAGGCGTAGGCAACTGCCTTGGCGGGATAGCGGTCTGCGGGGTTCACCTGGGCCAGCAGCAGCACGCCGTCGTTCCAGCCGGCCGGGACCACCTGGTACTGGCGCAGAAAGCGCTCGCCCAGAGGCGGCAGCGGGTCGAGCAACGCGGGCATGTCGTCCATGTCCAGCAGCGGCGAGGGCAGCAACGCCGCCCAGGCGCGCGCCACCTCCCGGCTGGAAACGCTGCCCATACGGGTCAGCAGGTCGAGCAAGGCATTGTCGGGGTCCGACTCGGCCAGTCGGCGCGCCCGCTCCAGTTCCCCAGGCTTGAGTCCTCCATTGACCACCAGCCAACGGCATACCTGTTCGGCTGCGTGCATTGCACTTGGCAATTCGGTCACGGCCGGACAAGATCGAGATGTAAATACATTGTTAAATTCCTGAGACAAGTTAGCTAAACAATGATTAGCCTCATCTTCAAATCAACTTGAGCGATTATTGAAAGTAGCCCCATGCGCACGTTTCATGCAATGCGATTCTTCATGCCCTCAGATGCAATGCGTCTTATAAATTTCTATCCCAGACTAAATAACCATAAAGAAACATAATGTATTGACTTGCCGGTTTCAGCGAAGTCTTATTCAAAATTCAGCCTCTCGAGGAACTCCTCCCTACTATCAATACGACATTACGCGCGGACGAACATGCAGATCGCTGCACCCTCTGTTTCCTGCATACACATGCGGAACCCGGAGCTTGTTCTCCTGGGTGCCATTCCAACTGCACAGTTGCTCTTCCCTGCCACGTGCCAATTACTGGCGAACGACCTGGATCTTGCGTCAGGTCGACTAACAGCGGAATGACATCATGAAACAAGGTCCTGCAATTTCTCACCCCAGGATATTGTCGCTGTTGTCCTCGGCAATACTTCTAGCGCTTCTACCGACTGCCAATGCTGCCATGCGTACCGATGCCGAAGCCGATCGTCTGGCTCGGCAAACGGTTGCGCAGATGACACTGCTCGAGAAACTCGATTACATCGGAGGCACCGGCGGATGGGACGTCAAGCCCCTGCCCCGATTCGGAATCCCGCAAATCCTCGGCGCGGATGGCGGCCTGGGTCTGCGTTATACCAACCAGGGCAATGACCAGGGCGTCGGCTATCCCAGCGGCCCTTCGCTGGCGTCCACCTTCAACCTTGAGCGCGCGGTGGATTTCGGCCGGGCTCTGGGCTATGACACCGCGAACGGTGGCTATCACTACATCACCGGTCCCGGCATGAACATGTACCGCATGCCGTACGGCGGTCGTAACTTCGAGTATGTCTCGGGGGAAGATCCCTACCTTGGCGCCGGCATGGCGGCGGCCGTCATCAACGGTATCCAGTCCCGCGGAGTCTGGGCGGACGCCAAGCACTATGCGGCCAATGACCAGGAAACCAACCGCTTCACGCTCGATGAAACCATCCCGGAGCGGGTGCTCCGCGAAATCACCATGCCGCCATTCGAGTCCGCGGTGAAAAACGGCACCGTGGCACTGTTGATGTGCGCGTTCCAGAAGGTCAATGGTGAGTATGCCTGCCAGAACAGTCATCTCATCCGGCAGATCCTCAAGCGCGACTGGCGCGCCCGCGGCTTCGTGCAGACCGATTACAACGCTATTGTCGAAGGCGTCGCAGCGGCGCAAGCGGGCACCGACATCGACATGCTCTTCGGATCGCAGATGAACCCCACCGTCCTGCTGCCCGCCATCGAAAGCGGCGAGCTGCAAGAGGCGACCATCGATGACAAGGTGCGGCGGATCCTGCGCCAGATCTACCTGTTCGGCTTCGACACCTATGTGCCGCCCACGACCTTCGATACCCAGAGCCTGAACAGCAACCTCGCAGCGCTGAGCGTCGCCCGCGAAGGCATCGTGCTGCTCAAGAACAGGGATGGCCTGTTGCCGCTGGATGCTGCGCAGGTGCAGCGGATCGCGGTCATAGGGCTGTCCGCCAAGTATGCGCCGCCAACAGGTTTCGGCAGCGCCTACATCGAACCTGCCTACTACATCAGCGAGCTGAGTGGGTTGCGGCAGACGGCCCCGGGCGCGCAGGTAGATTTCCTGGACGGGCTGTCGCTCGACCCTGCCGCCACCGTATGGACCCACGACGACGGTACGGGTACCACTGTGGAGGGTGTGGTCGCGGAGTACTTCACCAATCCGACATTGAATGGCACCCCTGCGGTCACCCGAACCGAGACCGGGGTCAACCTGGACTGGAATACCGATCCCGCTCCGCCCACCAACGGTGACACGGCCAACACCTCGGCGCGCTGGCGCGGGCAGGTCACGCCGACCGTCACGGGCGAGCACGTGTTCAAGGTGCGGGCCGACGGAGCGTTCCGGCTCACGGTCAATGGCGCCGAAGTCCTCGACAACGGCACGGGTGATCCGTTACCCAACAACAGCATTCCCCCTACTATCCCTGAGTCGGTAAAGGTCAGCCTGGAGGCCGGTCAGACCTACGACGTGACGCTGGAATACATCCGCCGACCAGGCTACATCGGCGTGTTTGGCGGGTTCACCGGAGTACAGCTGAGCTGGGCGTCGCTGACCGCCCCGGCAGACCTTGCCGGCTACGATGTCGTGGTGGTGGCCGTGGGCAACAGCGCCGAGTACGAAGGCGAAGGCTGGGACCACATGTGGGAGCTGCCCGAGTTCCAGGGCCAGCTAGTGCAGAGCGTCGCGGCGGCCAATCCGAACACCATCGTAGTGATGCACGGCGGCACGGGTCTGAAGATGAACGACTGGGTAGACCAGGTGGGCGGCGTGCTTCACGCATTCTATCCGGGCCAGAACGGTGGGCAGGCCTTGGCCGAGATCCTGTTCGGTAGCGTCAACCCTTCGGCGAAGCTGCCCATCAGCCTGGAGCGCAACCTGGAGGATAACCCTCTCTATTCAAGCTTCCCCGAGTTCGACAACTTCGGCACCATCGTCGAGACCAGCTACACCAACGACCTGTTCCTGGGCTACCGGGGCTACGATCGCCAGGCCAACAAGGCGCTGTATCCGTTTGGCTACGGGCTTTCGTATACCACGTTCGCCTACTCGAACATCGACGTGTCGCCCCCTGTTGCATTCGGCAGGCCGATACGGGTTTCGTACAACGTGACCAACACCGGCCAGCGCGCTGGCGCGGAGATTTCGCAGGTCTATGTCGGCGCGCGGCATGCGCCGGTCGACCGGCCGGAGAAGGAGCTCAAGGGCTACAGCAAGGTCACGCTCGAGCCCGGCGAAACACGCCGCGTCACAGTCCAGCTCAATGGCCGGGCGCTGGCCTACTATCAACCGCGCGAGCGGGCTTGGGTAGTCGATGACGATGTCTTCACAGTGTCGGTCGGCGCTTCGTCGCAGGATATGCGGTTAAGGGCGAGGGTATTCAGCCCGTTCCGGCAGGAACTGCCGGTTACTTCGAGCAACCCGCTGGCGCCGGACGTGGTGCGTACAGTGGAGATGACCGATCGTCCAGACCCGACCGGCACCTTGCTGGAGCAGGTGTTCGATCCACCAGAGGAAGGTGAAGGAGGCGGCGCATACGAGGACTGATTCCCGGTCTACGCCGTGTGTGTGTGCACGACCAGGCTGGCGTCTCACTGGCAAGCGGGTGACTCACCACCCGCCAGCCAGCGAGGCGTGCTTGCAGCCTGGATCAAGCTTGACTGCGTTTAAAACGGTACAGCGCTTTCGCCGCTTCGACGACCTGCGGCACGCAGTCTTGCAGCTGCTCTGGCGTCATGGCGTCGAGCAACTCGAAGTTATCCTCGAAACCATGCAGGGAAATGACGCTCAGTTGCTCGGCCTGCTCAAGCGGCAACTCGCTCCAGGCCGCCACCTGCACGCCACGCATGTATCCGAAGCACCATTCCTCCATGACAGTTACCGGCTCCTCTTCGTCCAGCGTCTCCTCGAACAGCGGCTCGAAGCTATCGAGCCCGTTGGCAAGTTCGCTGGCCACGTCGCTCGCGAAGCGCAGCATCAGCGCGGTGTAGGCCTCTTCGTCGGACGGCGTCTTGAACTTGGGCACCTTGCCGCCGCTGGCCACCGGAAGCCACCGTTCGGGCGTCACCTGCGGGACCGAACTGGCCAGCGCCGTGAAAAAGCCATGAAGCTCCGCGATATTGAGCACGGAAAGGTCGTTACCGTATTTGATCAGCAGGTCTTCGAGGCGATCGAGTTCTTTTTCAGTGAGCGCGGGGAGCATGGGGCGGGTATCCGTGAGATGAAATCTCCGAGCACCCTAGCACAAGCGCAAGGGTCGAAGACGGCCCTCGGCAAATACCCGCCCCTGCCACTCGGCCTAGACCGGGGGCGCCAGGATGCGATCGATGTCCCTGACCCGATCACATCCCAGCAGCAGCCACATCAGCACCCGGCACTTGCGCGGACAGAGCGACCCGGCCATTCGCACACCACGCCTGAGCAGGTCTATCTCCCCGCCAGCGAAGCCATAGCCTTGGGTGGCGGTCGGACCGCTGCCAGTACGGGTCGCCACCACCACACACAACTTGCGGGCGATCGTCTCCAGGGGCTGCGCCCAGCTTGCCGGGACATGGCCTGCACCAAACCCCGCAATCACCAGGCCCTCATACCCCAAACCAGTGATCTGCTCCAGCAGCAGCGTGTCCCCCTCCAGGCAGGCTTCGAGCAAGGCCACCCGCTGAGTTGTGCGCCGGGGCAGCGGCAGGACGACGCGAGGCAGGGACGTACCTGAGTAGACTGCATGCCCTTCATCCACCCGCCCCTGCGGCCCGAAGCCGGGTGAGGCGAAGGCAGCGACCGCCAGACTGTCCACCTTGCGCACGCGGGCGGCGGCATGGATCTGATCATTCATCACCACCTGCACGCCCCGCCCACGGCTGGAGAGAGCCAGGGCCACCTGGGCCGCCGCCAGCAGGTTGGCCGGGCCGTCGCCTCCCGGCTGACTGGCCGAGCGCATCGCCCCGGTCAGCACCAGCGGCGCCTCGAAGGGCCAGAGCAGCTCCAGGAAGTAGGCCGTCTCCTCGAGGCTGTCCGTACCCTGGGTCAGCACCACCGCATGGGCGCCCTCCTCTACTGCGGTCGTCGCCCACTGCAGCACCTGGAGCAACTCGGTGAATCCCAGTGATGCGCTTGGCAGCAGGCACAAGGTGGTGGCGGTGACGCGCGCGATGACCCCGAGCTCGGGAACCGACTCCAGCAACGCCTGGCAATCCAGGCGCGGCACCGCACCTGCGCCAGGGCTCGCGCACTGCATGCTTACCGTACCTCCCAGGCTGCCGATGGCCAGCGTCGGCAACTGCTCAGGCAGGTTCATGCCTCACCTGCGGTGATCAGGCCAATCAACGGCACGATGGCCAGAGTGCATATCGCCATGGACGTCACATTGCCAATGTAGCCATGCATGTAGGGTGGCAAGCGATGGCTGATCGCAGCCGCGAGCGGAGGAGCAGCCAAGGCACCCAGGCAGGCGCTGAGCACCACGACCTGCCAGCTGCCACCCAGGGTGAGCACCGCCGCTGGTACCACCGAGACGATTGGAATGTAAGTGGGGTACCACCCGCGCTCGATCCACCGTCGACGCCAGATGATTACGCCGATCAGCGAGGCCAGCGCCTGGCCTGCGATCATCTGCAGCAACAGCTGCGAGCCGTACGCGGGGCCTGTGGGTGACAGCGCGTGGGCGAGCAATGCGCCGAGCAGCAGGCCAAGGCCGGCCAGTTCGTTACCGAAAAACGGCCCTTCGCTGAAGTCGGCCAGGACTCGGCGCAGCGTCCACGCTACGCCATGGCTTGGCGGCTGGACGGCAGGTTCCGGCTTCGACGCAACGTCAGGCTTCTCGATGGGGCCGGTCACCAGCGCAGGTATCTTCTTGCACAGCAGGAACGCCGCTACGCTGGCAATCGCCATGCCCCCGACGTTGCCGATGACTACTGGGAGGCCCAGCGGATTGCACAGGTAATTCACCAGCGCCAGGCTTGCCGGCGTGACCAGTACCGCGCCCAGCACAGCACCACTGATCGCCACCCGCCAGCCGCGGCCGAACAACAGCACCATGGCTGCTGGCAGCGAAACGAACGCGACGAACGTCGGCTGCCAGTCACCACTGCCCAAGGTCCAGCCCCACAGCAGGTGACCGAGCACCAGCCCTAGCAAGGAGCTGGTCACCAACCAAGGCCATAGCCCACTGCCATAGCAAATGGCGAAGCCCTGCCACCGGCGACCAGTGCGATTGGCCCAGTGCGCCAGTCCTGCGCCAAGCAGCAGGCCCAGCGCAGGCAGTTCATGTTTGTAGAAAGCGACTTCACTGATGTCGCCGACGATCCAGCGGAATCGACTGAGAGGCTCGTCCAGGGTAGCCATCATCCGCGCGTAGTCAGGCCACGTGGTTGGCCAGAAAAAGATCTCGCCATGAAATGCGTCGAGCAGCAGGATGCCGGGCAAGGCAATCAACAGGCAGATGAACGCCTTGGGAAAGGGGCGCGCCCGTTCTGACTTGAATGAGTTGTCCATGTCGCCCTCCTCAGCGTGGCAGGGCTGGATGCAGGCGGTAGCCCAGCATCGAGTCGTAGAGGTCGGCGCGGCGATCACGTGGGAGATCGTTCAGGCTGTTCCAGATGGGCGCTGCACGCGTATGGCTGAGGTCGACATCGGCGTAGAGGATGCACTGGTTTTCCGCACCGGCTACCTCACCGATCGGCCAGCCATGGGTGCCGGCGATCAACGAGCAGCCGAGAAAGCGATCGCCACGCTCGCTGCCAATGCGATTGGCCGCGGCAATGACCACGTTATTGACATGGGCGGCGGTGATAGTGAGGTACGACGCCATGCATTGCCCAGCGGCGTCGAACAATGGCGGCGGCGTCCACACCCAGTTGTTGACGCTGCAGATGATGTCGGCACCCTGCAGTGCCAGCAGGCGTGGCACCTCGGGAAACCAGATATCCCAGCAGATCAGCAGCCCGATGCGCCCGATAGGTGTCTCGAACACCGGAAATCCCAGGTCACCTGGGGTGAACCAGAGTTTTTCCTGGTTCCACAAGTGCGCTTTGCGGTAGTGCCCGAGCAAGCCATCAGGGCCGTACAGGACCGCACTGTCGTACAGCTTGAGGCCATCGCGCTCGGCGAATCCGGCCACCAGGTACACCTTATGCTGACGCGCGAACGCAGCCCAGGCCCTGACGCTCTCACCATCGTGCAGCGACTCGGCATGCTCATAGGCCTCGGCGCGCGAACGGAAGGTGTAGCCCGTGTTGGCAAGCTCTGGCAGCACGATCAGGTTCGCGCCTTGCCCCACCGCTTCTTCGGCAAGAACCAGGCTCTTCAGGAGGTTGTCTTCGCGGTGTTCAAGTCCGACCTGCGGGTCGAACTGGATGACGGCGACCCGAGCTGGGCTGACAGGGATTGGCATGGTGGCGTCCTTTTATCGTTATTGGAAGGAACGCCAGTTAAGCCAGTGTTTAAGTACCGTAACTAGTCAGCCAAATCTGAGTGAAGGGGAGGAAATTTCCCAAGGCATTGAAGGCAATTTTGTTTCGATGGCTTTTCCATCGCCTTTTTCCTTGGCCTAGTCTGGTAGTGGGGATACGCCTCCAAGGTAAAACCTCCGTTGAACACTGCGGCAGTCCGCGCGCAGATATTGACCACAGCGTCCACGGCAGTTCGTAGGCATGGTTCGGTCCACCCTGCATCTACGGAGAACGACTCGCCCACAAAATACAGCCCCGATACGCCACTGAGATCGCGGTTGTACTTCATCAGGCTTACGGCATCGTGATAGGTGCCCGGCCGGTAGAGTCTGGCGCACCCTAAGGCATTGCGGTCGGTAACCCAGCGCTGTACGCAGGCATGCTGGTGATCGATGAAAGAGGAAATGGGCCGCTGAATGTTGGTACAGCGCAGAAGGATGCGGTCCAGCTCCTGCACGCATTTGTCCACCAGTTCGACGTCGCTGAAGGCAGCCAGCTTGGTTGCGTCGTCCTCCCAGGTGTAGCTCAACAGGATACAGTCATTCGGGTAATGAGCGTTGTATCGATATGCATAGACATCGCGTACGAAACTGTCGGTAACAAGAATTTGCGGAAGTGCCTCGTGCTCATCCAGGAAGCGTTTATCCAAGGGCGCGTAGACCTTGCAACTGGTCTCCCAGTGCGCAGTCTTGTACGCCCCGATGATCTGCGCGGGCAGCATATCGGCCGTGAATGACTCGATCCGAATATTGGTCTCGATCAACCAGGAGGGCAGAGTGAGGACCACCGAATCGAAATCTTCGCTGAAGATCTGCATAGCGGCCGGATCACTCTGGTGCCAACGGTATTCGACTCGGACCTTGCCGTCTGGGAGCTTGCGCAATCCTTGTACGGCAGTGTCGGTAAGCAATCCGTCGGGGCGCTCGATGCAGTGGTGGTAGAGCGACTTGCCAAGCCCATCGATGTCCATGTACATCAGGCATTCATCCAGTGCCGCGACGCCCATGTAGGCGGGCGCGGCGAACATCAGCCCCTTGCTATCTGGCACCTGGTCCGACTCCAGATAAGGCGCGGCGTAGGGAATGCCCTGCTCATCCACGCGGCCATGGACTAGCTGCAGATGACTGCTGAAGCCGAAAATTGCGGTCCGTATCGGGTACAGAGAGCACACATCGTAGAACGCTCCCCAGCTTCCATCGCCAATCCCGATGGCGTAGAAAATCGAAGACTCTTCCTCGGTCATGCCCAACCCGCCGAAATCGCCAGGGTCGGCTTCATCCCAGGCGCTAATGGCAGCCATGTGTACAAGTTCGCGGAAGGAGAGCCGGTGGTACCGTTCGACGATCGCAGCCCAAAGCGATTCCCAGGCGGCCGTGCCGTAAAAAATAGCTACCTTGTCGGCCATACGGGCGGCAAAGCGATTCCACTTGTCATGGACGTCTTCAAGGATAGCGGCGGGGGGTGGCGTTGTACCTTCGGAGTTGCGCCACATCAGCAGGGTAGGTTCAGATTGTGGATCCAGTTGCCCTTCGCGCAGATAGATACCTGTCGCATTTACCCACTGACTTCCTGGGTTAGGAAAATCGGAAATGCGCAGGTCGAACAGATTCGTGTAATAGGCCAGCAATGAGCGGCCGTCCTTTGGCGATTCGCCGGTCCTGTTGAACATGGGCATTCGCATCGCACCCATCTCGAAAGGTGTGGAGGGGTGTTTGTGGTTATCGCCACTGACCAGGGTGAGATGCCGGCCACCTATGCGTCTCGACTGTTCTATCAGAGTAATGTTGGTAAGCCCACAACGAAGCAATTCCCTCGCGGTGGTCAAGCCTGTGACTCCAGCGCCGACGATGCAGATCCGGTGATCCGCTTGTGTTGCACGTCCTATTCCCTCCGCTTGCTCGACAAGCCGCCGGTAATCGAAGCAGAGATCTGGTGGGTTGGGATAGCGAGCGGCCCAGGGCTTGGCAGGGGACGCCAGTTGGGGATTAATGTTGGCAGGATGGTTGTAGGTGGATCCGATGGTCATTGTTCCAGTTCTCGAGAGTTGATCGGGAACGGAGCTTGACGGCGGGAGGCGGGGATGGGGGGCTATGTAATTACGGCACTCTGATCCAGGCGGTGGGTTGGTGGTGAGCTATTGGGACTGCAAAAGCAGCCCCATGTAGAAACCCCGGCGGCTGGCGCCGGGGCTTAATCCCTTACACCGCCAGTGCGCGCTCGCGCAGCTCGCTGTTGAGGATGCGGTCGTTCTCGGAGTAGTCGACCGGGCAGTCGATCACGTGAACGCCAGGGGTCTTGATGCAGTGCTCCAGCAACGGCAGGAAGCCTTCGGCGCTTTCCACTCGATGGCCATTGGCACCATAGGCTTCGGCATACTTGACGAAGTCCGGGTTACCGTAGTCCAGGCCGAAATCGGTAAAGCCCATGTTGGCCTGCTTCCAGCGGATCATGCCGTAGCCATCGTCACGCAGGATCACCACGGTGATGTGCATGCCCAGGCGCACGGCGGTTTCCAGCTCCTGACTGTTCATCATGAAGCCGCCATCGCCGCAGACCGAGATCACCGGGCGGTCCGGATAGACCAGGTGCGCGGCCATGGCAGAGGGCAGGCCGGCGCCCATGGTCGCCAGGGCGTTGTCGAGCAGCACGGTGTTGGGCTTGTGCGCCTTGTAGTTGCGGGCAAACCAGATCTTGTAGATGCCGTTGTCGAGGGCAACGATGCCTTCTGAAGGCAGCGCGCGACGGATGTCGGCGACCAGGCGCTGTGGATAGACCGGGAAGCGGTCATCGTCGGCGCCTTCGGCGATCTGGGCTTCGTTGGCTTCGCGGATGGCCATGAGGCGGGTGAAGTCCCAGTGACCGGTGTCGGTCAGCGCTTCGCCGATCTGCCAGACGGCGTTGGCGATGTCACCGATCACTTCGACCTGCGGGAAGTACACGGCATCGACTTCAGCGGAGCGGAAGTTGATGTGAATGACTTCGGTGCCGCCACGGACCATGAAGAACGGCGGCTTCTCGATCACATCGTGGCCGATGTTGACGATCAGGTCGGCGGCCTCGACGGCGCGGTGAACGAAGTCACCGGACGACAGCGCGGCGTTGCCGAGGAAGCGCGGGTGGCGCTCGTCGACCACGCCCTTGCCCATCTGGGTAGTGATGAACGGGATGCCGGTCTTGTCGATCAGTTGCTTGAGAACCTTGGCGGTCATCTTGCGGTTGGCACCGGCGCCGATCACCAGGATCGGGTTGCGCGCGTTGCGCAGCTTCTCGACGGCGGCTTCGATGGCCTTGTGCTCGGCCAGCGGGCGACGGTGCAGGCTGCGCGGGATAGGCAGGGCGTCGGTCTGCTCGGCGGCGATGTCTTCGGGCAGCTCCAGGTGCACGGCGCCCGGCTTTTCTTCTTCAGCCAGGCGGAAGGCTTCGCGCATACGAGCCGGGATGTTGTCGGCCGAGGCGAACTGGTGGGTGTACTTGGTGATGGGAGCCATCATGCCGCACACATCGATGATCTGGAAGCGGCCTTGCTTGGACTTCTTGATCGGCTTCTGGCCGGTGATCATCATCATCGGCATACCGCCCAGATAGGCGTAGGCGCTGGCGGTGACCAGGTTGGTCGCGCCGGGGCCGAGGGTCGACAGGCTGACGCCGGTCTTGCCGGTCAGGCGACCATAGGTAGCGGCCATGAAACCTGCAGACTGTTCGTGGCGGGTGAGCACCAGCTTGATCTTCGACTTGCGCAGGGACTCGAGCAAGTCGAGGTTTTCTTCACCGGGAATGCCGAACACATACTCGACACCTTCGTTTTCCAGGCATTGCACAACGACATCGGCGGCCTTGGCCATCTTGCTTGCTACCTCAAGTGATATTGCAGTGATGAATCCAGGAATGCTCAGCGCGGAGCGCTGACGTCAGTCTGTCCCGAGGCAAGCAATACCCCCGAACAGATCCTTGACGCAGGCAATACGCTATCAGGTCACGTTTTTTCTATCTTGCCGCCTGGATCAGGCTGGTGAACCTGTCAAAAGGCCGACCAGAGGTACGATCACCAGCGTTGTGAATACCATGGACAGTACATTACCAACAATCACTGGCATGGAATGCGGCAGTCTCAGGTTGATGGCCATTGCCAAGGGTGGCGCAACCAGCGCACCGAAACCCGCGCTCAACACGAGGACCTGCCATTGCCCGCCCAGGCTCAACACGGCAGCAGGTACGACCGACACGAGGGGCAGATAGGTGGGATACCAGCCATGTCGTTTCCACCGCTGGCGCCAGAGCAATACCCCAAGCAACGAAGCCAGTGCCTGGCCGATGATGATCTCGTGCAGGAGGTAGGAGCCATAGGCCGGACTGGCCGGGGACAAGGCGTAGGCCGCCAGCACCCCGAGCAGCAAACCGAGGCTGGCGATCTCGTTGCCTAAAAAAAGTGCCTCGCTGAAGTCGGCCAATACGCGGCGCAGCGTCCAGAATACGCCGTAGTTGGGTGCTGCCTCAGCGGGCAATCGATGTGCGTTTGCGCGATTGAAAAGCCGCAGCGCTCGTCTCATCCATGGCATGCGCTTGCAGAGCACGAACCCGAGGGCGCTTGCCACCGCCATGCCGCCAAGACTACCGATCACCAACGGCACTCCGAGGGGGTAGCACAGGTAGTTGACCAGCAGCAGGCTGGCTGGCGTCACCAGCGCGGCTCCAAGAATGGCGCCGGTGAGGGCAACCCTCCATCCACTCCCGAATACGAGTACAAGCGCGGCGGGGAGCGAAACGAAAGCGACATATGTGGGCTGCCAGGTCCCACCACGCAGGGTCCAGCCCCAAAGAGCATGGCTAAGCAACAGCGAGAGCAGCGAACTGGTGACCAGCCAAGGCCAAAGACCGCTGCCATAGCAAATGGCGAAGCCTTGCCAACTGCGGCCTTGGCGATGCGCTGAGTGAGCCAGCCAGGCACCCAGAAGCAGGCCCAAAGCGGGCAATTCATGCTTGTAGAACATCACTTCGCTGATATCGCCGACAATCCACCGGATTCTCTCGAAAGGCTCGTTGATATTGAGCAGCATGTAGCCGTAGTAGGGCCAGCCATCGAACCAGTGTTCGGCACGGCCGGTAAGGATTTCGATGAGGAGCACCGAAAAGATCGAGATGGACATGCACAGCAGGAGCTGGGAGAAAAAGCCGTGCCGTGGAGAGTCGGTATCGTTGTCCAAGCATGCATCCTCGTTCGATTTCTGGAGGACACAGTAGAGCTGGCACTTGGCTATCTTGGACAGTCAGTCGCTTCCGATAGGTTTGCAGGAAACATCCGTTATTGACCGAGCGGTGGCCGTCTTGCCTGGCGCAAGAATTCCTGACGCCAGAAGCCGGCAAAACATTACGCGCGGAAAAGACAAAACCCCTACCTGCTCGCGCAGATAGGGGTTTTGCGAAATGAATCTTGACGATGACCTACTCTCACATGGGGAAACCCCACACTACCATCGGCGATGCATCGTTTCACTGCTGAGTTCGG
>NZ_CABVIX010000009.1 GCF_902498185.1 Pseudomonas fluorescens
TTGGAAAAGTGCAATGAATCAATTTGCGGTTTTGTACGGAGATCGGTTCATCAGGCCGACCTGGTGAATCAAGGCCTGCCTGACGGCAGGCCGTTACCGGCCCGCACACAAAAAATCTGACAGTCCCGTGCATGCCTTCAAGCTTGCGGCGCCGGAGATCGAGCGCCGCTTCTCCAGATCGCAAAAACCTCAAGCCATCTCTCTCGACTGCCCACAAGAAAGCCCCGCCTGATCACTCGGGCGGGGCTTTCGATGGGGCGTCTTACAACCCGGCCGCAGCGCGCAGGGCGTCAACCCGGTCGGTACGCTCCCAGGTGAACGTAGTGAACGTATCGTCACCCACGGTCTTCTGCTGCGGCGTACGGCCGAAGTGACCGTAGGCAGCCGTTTCCTGATACATCGGGTGCAGCAGGTCGAGCATGGTGGTGATGGCGTACGGACGCAGGTCGAAGCATTCGCGCACCAGCTGGATGATCTTGTCGTCGGAGATCTTGCCGGTACCAAAGGTATTCAGCGAAATCGAGGTCGGCTGGGCCACGCCGATGGCGTAGGAAACCTGGATCTCGCAACGCTCGGCGAGGCCAGCGGCCACGATGTTCTTGGCCACGTAACGGCCAGCGTACGCTGCCGAACGGTCGACCTTGGACGGGTCCTTGCCCGAGAACGCGCCGCCACCGTGGCGGGCCATGCCGCCGTAGCTGTCGACGATGATCTTGCGCCCGGTCAGGCCGCAGTCGCCCACTGGGCCCCCGATGATGAACTGGCCAGTCGGGTTGATGTGGAACTGGGTGTCCTTGTGCAGCAGCTCGGCAGGCAGGGTGTGCTTGACGATCAGCTCCATCACCGCTTCCTGCAGGTCTTTTTGCGCGACCTCGGGGTTGTGCTGGGTCGACAGCACCACGGCGTCGATGCCCACGACCTTGCCGCCTTCGTAACGGCAGGTCACCTGGGATTTCGCATCCGGACGCAGCCATGGCAGCAAGCCCGACTTGCGCGCTTCAGCCTGGCGCTCGACCAGACGGTGCGAGAAGCAGATCGGGGCTGGCATCAGCACGTCGGTTTCGTTGCTGGCGTAGCCGAACATCAGGCCCTGGTCGCCAGCGCCCTGGTCTTCGGGCTTGGAGCGGTCGACGCCTTGGGCAATGTCCACCGACTGCTTGCCAATGATGTTCATCACGGCGCAGGTCGCCCCGTCGAAGCCGACGTCGGAGCTGTTGTAGCCAATATCGACGATGACCTT
Organism: Pseudomonas fluorescens; assembly: GCF_902498185.1. GTDB lineage: Bacteria > Pseudomonadota > Gammaproteobacteria > Pseudomonadales > Pseudomonadaceae > Aquipseudomonas > Aquipseudomonas fluorescens_BS. The sequence continues at coordinate 1,241 of NZ_CABVIX010000009.1, forward strand.
GCGCACGATCTCTTCAAGGTCGACCCAGGCAGAGGTGCTGACTTCGCCGGCGATGATGGCGACACCGGTCTTGACCAGGGTTTCGCACGCCACGCGGGCGTACTTGTCCTGGGTGATGATGGCGTCCAGGACCGCGTCCGAAATCTGGTCGGCGATCTTGTCCGGATGGCCTTCAGACACGGACTCGGAGGTGAAAAGGGAGTATTCGCTCATCTCGACGGGTTCCTAAAATTTACCGATGGTGATGTCGCCAGCAGGCCGCTCGAAATGGCGTACCTGAATCTGGAAACCGTTACGCAAGCCTACATAGAGGCTATCCCCGGGGGTCAGTCCGGCAGCCGTGGCCCAACCGGCCAGGTCTTCCTGTTCGAAGCCCAGCCACAGGTCGCCACAGGCTTCCCGGGCCCAGCCCTGGTCATGGCTGCACAGCTCCGTGACCAGCAGGCTGCCGCCTGCCCTCACACGGGAGGCCAGCCGCCGCAGGGCTTCGGCCGGGTCGCTGAAATGGTGCAGGACCATGTTCAGCACTACGCAGTCGGCTTCCACATCCGTTGCACTCAGTGCATCGGCCAACTGCAGGTGTACATTGACAAGCCCCTCGCGCACGCAGACCTGGCGGGCCAGGTCGAGCATCGTCGGGCTGTTGTCCAGCGCAGTAACACGGGTAAAGCGCCGGGCCAGTTCAGGCAGAAACTCACCATCGCCGGGACCGACTTCCAACGCGCTGGCCCTGGTATCGAAACTGAGCTTGTCGAGCAGGGCCAGCAGGCTTTCGCGGTATTGCGGCAGGCCGGCGATCAAATCTTGCTGGGCGCGGAATTTTTCTTCCACGCGCAGGAAAAAGTCCTGGCTGGTGGCTGCGCGCCGCTGCTGCACCTGGGCGATTCGCATCTGCACCTCGGCCGGCAGCAACAGGCTGTCCACCTCATCGAGCAGCGCCATGTGCAGGCGGCCGCCCAGGCGCAGCGTGTCGGGGAGGGCGCGGCGGTAGAAGATCGCGTTGCCTTCACGGCGCGTGGCCACCAGCTCCGCCTGGGCCAACACCTTGAGGTGATGGCTCATGCCGGACTGGCCGATATCGAAGATCTGCGCCAGCTCCAGCACGCCATAGGAGTCGCTGGCCAGCGCGCGCAGTACGTTCAGGCGCAGCGGATCGCCGCCGGCCTTGCACAGTGCAGTCAGGTCATCGCTTGGCTCTTGACGTATCGAAGGGGCGCGCAGGTTCATGGTCGGGCAGTCTAGTCAGGGTGCTCGCCCCTCGCAATAGCAATATCAAAAAGTTTTGATATTGCATGATGAGCGGGAGTAATCCGCTAACCTAGGGCTGGAAGGCGGAGTGTTTGGCAGCGCAATGCCCCGAAATTGCCGTCAATTGCAGGAAAATCGCTCGGCTGCGACCATCCGTCATTGCCCCCAGGCCGCCTGTGGGCGAAAATGGCCGCCTTTTTTCGTCTCATTACTTTTTCAAGCCCCAGGAGATCAGCGATGCCCAGCCGTCGTGAACGTGCCAACGCCATTCGTGCACTCAGCATGGATGCCGTGCAAAAGGCCAACAGCGGCCATCCCGGTGCCCCCATGGGCATGGCGGATATCGCCGAGGTACTTTGGCGCGACTACCTCAAGCACAATCCGAGCAACCCGAAATTCGCCGACCGCGACCGCTTCGTGCTGTCCAACGGCCACGGTTCGATGCTGATCTATTCGCTGCTGCACCTGACCGGCTACGACCTGTCGATCGAAGACCTCAAGGCTTTCCGTCAGTTGCACAGCCGTACCCCGGGTCACCCGGAGCTCGGCTACACCCCGGGCGTCGAGACCACCACCGGTCCTCTGGGCCAGGGCCTGGCCAATGCCGTGGGCTTCGCCATTGCCGAAAAAGTCATGGCCGGTCAGTTCAACCGCGACGGGCACAAGGTCGTCGACCATAACACCTACGTGTTCCTGGGCGACGGCTGCATGATGGAAGGTATCTCCCATGAAGTGGCTTCGCTGGCCGGTACCCTGGGCCTGAACAAACTGATCGCCTTCTATGACGACAACGGTATCTCCATCGACGGCGAAGTCGAAGGCTGGTTCACCGACGACACCCCGAAGCGTTTCGAAGCCTATGACTGGCAGGTGATCCGCAACGTCGACGGCCATGACGCCGACGAGATCAAGACCGCAATCGAGACCGCTCGCAAGAGCAATCGTCCGACCCTGATCTGCTGCAAGACCATCATCGGTTTCGGCTCGCCGAACAAGCAGGGCAAGGAAGACTGCCACGGCGCTCCGTTGGGCAATGACGAAATCGCCCTGGCACGCAAGCAACTGAACTGGAATCACGCCCCGTTCGAAGTGCCTGCCGACATCTACGCCGAATGGGATGCCAAGCAAGCGGGTGCCAAGGCCGAAGCCGACTGGAACCAGCGCATGGACGCTTATGCCAAGGCCTTCCCTGAGCTGGCCAGCGAACTCAAGCGCCGCCTGAACGGTGACCTGCCTGCCGATTTCGCCGAAAAAACCGCTGCCTACGTCAACGAAGTCGCTGCCAAGGGCGAGACCATCGCCAGCCGCAAGGCCAGCCAGAACACCCTCAATGCCTTCGGCCCGCTGTTGCCTGAACTGCTGGGCGGCTCGGCCGACCTGGCCGGTTCCAACCTGACCCTGTGGAAAGGCTGCAAGGGCGTCAGCGCCGAGGACGCCAGCGGCAACTACATGTTCTACGGCGTGCGCGAGTTCGGCATGACCGCGATCATGAACGGCATCGCCCTGCACGGCGGTCTGACGCCTTACGGCGCGACCTTCCTGATGTTCATGGAATATGCCCGCAACGCCGTGCGCATGTCGGCACTGATGAAGCAGCGCGTCATCCACGTCTACACCCACGACTCGATCGGTCTGGGCGAAGACGGCCCGACGCACCAGCCGATCGAGCAACTGACCAGCCTGCGCAGCACCCCGAACCTGGACACCTGGCGCCCAGCCGACGCGGTCGAGTCCGCCGTGTCCTGGAAGCACGCCCTGGAGCGCAAGGACGGCCCGTCGGCGCTGATCTTCTCGCGCCAGAACCTGCAGCACCAGGACCGCGACGCCCAGCAGATCGCCGACATCAGCCGCGGCGGCTATGTGCTCAAGGATTGCGCAGGCGAGCCTGAGCTGATCCTGATCGCGACCGGTTCCGAAGTGGGCCTGGCTGTGCAGGCCTTCGAAAAACTGACCGGGCAGGGCCGCAAGGTACGTGTGGTTTCGATGCCTAGCACCAGCGTGTTCGATGCCCAGGACGCTGCCTACAAGCAGGCCGTGCTGCCGCTGGAAGTCGGTGCGCGGATTGCCATCGAGGCCGCCCATGCGGACTTCTGGTACAAGTACGTCGGCCTCGAAGGCCGCGTCATCGGCATGACCACCTACGGTGAGTCGGCTCCGGCGGCGGCGTTGTTCGAGGAGTTCGGCTTTACCCTGGAGAATATCCTGGGCACGGCTGAAGAGCTGCTGGAAGATTGATGTAAGGATCCGAGGGCGGTGATGCCTCGATTCGTGGGCAAGTCGGACCGCCGAACCGCCGCTCCTACAGGACAATGCCGTGCCTGTGGTAGCGGCGGTTCGGCGGTCCGACTTGCCCGCGAAGGGCGCACCACGAATCCCCGGATTTCCAACACTGGATCTTGTGAGTACCCGAATGCCCCACCCACGCCCTTTCAAGGTTGCACTCAACGGCTACGGCCGAATCGGTCGTTGCGTACTGCGCGCACTCTTCGAGCGGGGGGCGAGGGCAGGTTTCGAGATCGTCGCGCTGAATGACCTGGCAGACCTTGCCAGTCTGGAATACCTGACACGCTTCGACTCCACCCACGGGCGTTTTCCCGGTGAGGTAAAGGTCGATGGCGATTGTCTGCATATCAACGGCGACTGCGTGAAGGTCTTGCGCAGTGCCACCCCCGAAGGCATCGACTGGGCCGCGCTCGGCGTCGACCTGGTGCTGGAATGCTCCGGCGCCTACAACACTCGCGCCGACGCCCAGCGGTTTCTCGATGCCGGTGCCCCGCGGGTGCTGTTTTCCCAGCCCATGGCCAGTGAGGCGGATGTCGATGCCACTGTTGTCTACGGGATCAACCAGCACTGCCTGACCGGCGAAGAGCGGCTGGTATCCAATGCGTCCTGCACCACCAACTGCGGCGTGCCGCTGTTGCGTGTGCTGGACCAGGCGTTCGGCCTGGAATATGTGTCGATCACCACCATCCACTCGGCAATGAACGACCAGCCGGTGATCGACGCCTATCACCACGAGGACCTGCGCCGCACGCGTTCGGCGTTTCAGTCGGTGATTCCAGTGTCCACTGGTCTGGCACGTGGCATCGAGCGGCTGCTTCCGGAACTTGCCGGACGAATTCAGGCCAAAGCGGTGCGTGTGCCGACCGTCAACGTGTCGTGCCTGGACATCACTCTGCAAACGGGCCGCGATACCACGGCCGAAGAGGTCAACCGGGTGCTGCACGAGGCCGCGTTGAGCGGCCCGCTGAAAGGCCTGCTGGCTTATACCGAACTGCCGCACGCCAGCTGTGATTTCAATCATGACCCGCATTCGGCCATCGTCGATGCCAGCCAGACCCGGGTTTCCGGTCCAAGGCTTGTGAACCTGCTGGCCTGGTTCGATAACGAATGGGGGTTTGCCAACCGTATGCTTGACGTTGCCGATCATTTTCTGCACGTCGTCCACCCCACCCGCACCACTTGCAAACAGCCCTGAAGGACTGCATTCATGACCGTGTTGAAGATGACCGACCTCGATCTGCAAGGTAAACGCGTACTGATCCGCGAAGACCTCAACGTGCCTGTGAAGGACGGCGTGGTTGCCAGCGACGCGCGTATCCTCGCTGCGCTGCCGACCATCAGGCTGGCCCTGGAAAAAGGCGCGGCCGTGATGGTCTGCTCGCACCTGGGCCGCCCCACCGAAGGTGAATTCTCTGCTGAAAACAGCCTCAAGCCGGTTGCCGACTACCTGGCGAAGGCCCTGTGCCGTGATGTGCCACTGGTAGCCGAGTACCTGGACGGCGTCAAGGTCGAGGCTGGCGAGCTGGTGCTGTTCGAGAACGTGCGCTTCAACAAGGGCGAGAAGAAGAACGCCGACGAGCTGGCGCAGAAATACGCGGCGCTGTGCGATGTCTTCGTCATGGACGCCTTCGGCACCGCTCACCGCGCCGAGGGCTCGACCCATGGCGTGGCGAAGTTCGCCAAGACCGCTGCCGCGGGTCCGCTGCTGGCCGCCGAGCTGGACGCGCTGGGCAAGGCCCTGAAAGCCCCCGCCAAGCCGATGGCCGCCATCGTCGCGGGCTCCAAGGTCTCCACCAAACTGGACGTGCTCAACAGCTTGAGCTCGGTGTGCGACCAGTTGATCGTGGGTGGCGGTATCGCCAACACCTTCCTCGCCGCTGCCGGCTACAAGGTAGGCAAGTCGCTGTACGAGCCTGATCTGGTCGACACCGCCAAGGCCATCGCCGCCAAGGTCAGCGTGCCGCTGCCGGTCGACGTGGTGGTTGCCAAGGAGTTCGCCGAGAGCGCCGAAGCCGCCGTGAAGGCCATTGCCGACGTTGCCGATGACGACATGATCCTGGATATCGGCCCGCAAACTGCCCAACAGTTCGCCGAATTGCTGAAAACCTCGAAAACCATCCTGTGGAACGGCCCGGTGGGTGTGTTCGAGTTCGATCAGTTTGGAAACGGCACCAAAGTGCTGGCGAAGGCCGTCGCCGAGAGCTCGGCGTTCTCGATTGCCGGCGGTGGCGACACCCTGGCCGCGATCGACAAATATGGCGTGTCCAAGGATATCTCCTACATTTCTACCGGTGGCGGCGCGTTCCTCGAGTTCGTCGAAGGCAAGGTTCTGCCGGCTGTGGAAATCCTGGAACAGCGGGCCAAGGCCTGAAGCGTCTGGCGCTGGCAAAGGGAGCGACCTGATGGTCAAGCGGTTGCCTGTGGTGATCATGACGGCGTTTCTGGGCGCATGCTCGAGCACGCCTGCACCGCAGGCACAGACCTCGGGCGCGCCCAAGGGCGGTTGCTACCAGTCCGAGTGGCAAGCCGAGACTGTGCCTGTGATCAGCAAGCGTCTGGGCCCGGAGGGCCTGGAAAAATATGACGACGAGCACCAGCGGCGGGCAGCGGGCTGCCCTTGAGCGTTGCCCTTGACCGTCAGGCAGGCAAGCTGGCGGGTGCTTCGTGGGTCTTGAAGAGGATAATCGATGAAGGCGCTCATGGCCGTGATGGCTTTGGCGGCACTGGCAGGATGCTCAAGCTGGCACGCCTCCGGGCCTGGGCCTGCCGCAGACAGCTGGACGCAATGGGTGTGTGACACCCAGGCTCAGGTGCAATGGCGGTTTACCGATGCCAGCCGCGAAGCGGTGGACGTGCGGCTCGGGGGCGGTGACCAGGTCTACCGGCTGCGGTCCGAGCCGGGTGCCTCGGGCGCGCTGTACAGCGATGGCGTGCTGGCGATGCACACCAAGGGCGATGAAGGCCTGGTGTACTGGGTCGCGACCAATGATCTGATAGGGCGGGGCTGCAAGGCACCGTGACTGGCCGGGCCACCGTTTCGTGGCTCACACTACTTGAACAGCAGCCGCCCTCATGGCGGGCTTGCATGATAAAAACGACGCTTGTCGGGAGAGAGATACACAATGGCACTCATTAGCATGCGCCAGATGCTGGACCACGCCGCCGAGTTCGGTTACGGCGTTCCAGCTTTCAACGTCAACAACCTCGAGCAGATGCGCGCCATCATGGAAGCGGCTGACAAGACCGACTCCCCGGTCATCGTCCAGGCCTCGGCCGGTGCGCGCAAGTACGCAGGCGCCCCTTTCCTGCGCCACCTGATCCTGGCGGCGATCGAAGAATTCCCGCATATCCCGGTGTGCATGCACCAGGACCACGGCACCAGCCCGGATGTCTGCCAGCGCTCGATCCAGCTGGGCTTCAGCTCGGTGATGATGGACGGCTCGCTCGGTGAAGACGGCAAGACCCCGACCGACTACGAATACAACGTGCGCGTCACCCAGCAGACCGTGGCCATGGCTCACGCCTGTGGTGTTTCGGTAGAGGGTGAGCTGGGCTGCCTGGGATCGCTGGAAACCGGCATGGCCGGTGAAGAAGACGGCATCGGCGCCGAAGGCGTGCTGGATCACAGCCAGATGCTGACCGACCCTGAGGAAGCGGCCGACTTCGTCAAGAAGACCCAGGTCGATGCCCTGGCCATCGCCATTGGCACCAGCCACGGCGCCTACAAGTTCACCAAGCCGCCTACCGGTGACATCCTGGCGATCGACCGCATCAAGGAAATCCACAAGCGCATTCCCAATACGCACCTGGTGATGCATGGCTCTTCCTCGGTCCCGCAGGAGTGGCTGGCAATCATCAACCAGTACGGCGGCGAGATCAAAGAGACCTACGGCGTGCCGGTCGAGGAAATCGTCGAAGGCATCAAGTACGGCGTGCGCAAGGTCAACATCGACACCGACCTGCGTCTGGCCTCCACCGGTGCCATGCGCCGCCTCATGGCTCAGAACCCGAGCGAGTTCGACCCACGCAAATTCTTTGGCGAAACCGTCAAGGCCATGCGTGACGTCTGCATCGCACGCTACGAAGCCTTCGGCACCGCCGGCAACGCCTCGAAGATCAAGCCGATCTCACTGGAAGGCATGTTCCAGCGTTACGCCAAGGGCGAACTGGTAGCCAAGGTCAACTGATCAAGGCGGCCTGCGCGACTACTCAAACCCGATGCCTGATGCATCGGGTTTTTTTTGCGCTTGAATCGTTGACCGTTGATCAGCTGCTGAAACATTTCGCCATGATGTCCATCTGATATCTTGATTCTTCGTGCTTGCAGTCTAAAGTGTTCATCGGATCCAATTGCCTGTCGTAGCCGGCATTACAAGAGAAAAGCATGGATTGCGCTCATACACCGCCACTCGAGGGCGGATCGGTTGTACTGATCGTGGATGATTATCCCGAAAACCTGCTCAGCATGCGGGCGCTGCTTGCGCGGCAGGACTGGCAGGTGCTGACCGCGAGATCTGGGCGGGAGGCGTTGAGTACCCTGCTCGCCCATGAGGTCGACCTGGTTCTGCTGGATGTGCAGATGCCTGAAATGGACGGCTTCGAGGTCGCGCGGCTCATGCGTGGCAGCCAGCGCACTCGGCTGACGCCGATCATCTTCCTGACCGCCAATGAACAGTCCGACGCCGCGGTGCTCCAGGGTTATGCCAGTGGCGCAGTCGACTATCTTTTCAAGCCCTTCGACCCGAAGATTCTCAAGCCCAAGGTCCAGGCCTTGCTGGAACCGCAGCGCAACCGGCGCATGCTCCAGCGCCTGAGTCGCGAACTCGAGACAGCCCGCGCCTTCAACGCCTCGGTGCTGGACAACGCCGCCGAGGGAATCCTGGTGGTGAGCGAGTGCGGCACCATCAACTTCGCCAATCCGGCGATCTCCGAGTTGCTCGGGGCCACGGTCGAACGGCTGCAGGGGGCCGCGCTTCTCGAATTTGTGCAGCTACCGGATCATGGCACCTGGACGGAATCCGCCTTCTACCAGGCCTATCTTGGGCGCGAGATCTTTCGGGTGCACGACGCGGTGTTGCGTGCAGCGAACGGTCAACCCGTGCCGGTCGCGCTATCGTGTGCGCCGCTGGCGTCAGAGCAGCACGCCATGGTGGTCACCCTCCTCGACATGTCCGTGGTGCGCAGCCTGCATCAGCAACTGGCGCACCAAGCCGTGACCGATCCGCTGACCGGCCTGCTCAACCGGCGTGGCTTCCATCAGGCCGCCGAAGACGCCTTGGCGCGCAACGACCGTCCCGACATGGCAAAGGCCTTGATGTACCTGGATCTGGATGGCTTCAAGGGCATCAACGATTCGCTGGGCCACGAGACCGGCGACCAGGTGCTGCGTTGTGTTGCCGAGCAGATCAAGGCGTGTCTGGGCGCCCAGGCATTGCTGGGACGCATCGGCGGAGACGAGTTCACGGTGCTGTTCGATGCCTTGCCTTTTCCCGAGCTGGCCGGGCGCTTCGCCGAGTCGCTGATCGAACGCCTGTCGATGTGCCAGCAGTTCGACGGCTTCGAGGTGGGCCTGGGCGTCAGTATCGGCATTGCCACCTATCCAGACTGCGGCGCCACCGTCGAGGGCCTGCTGCGCGCCGCCGATGCGGCGATGTACGCGGCCAAGCAGGCCGGCCGCCAGCAGTACCGTTTCTACGATGAAGAACTCAACGGCCGCGCACGGTCGCGGCTGATGCTTGAAGACAGCGTACGCCAGGCGATCGAGGACGAGGCATTCAGCCTGGTCTACCAGCCCCAGGTGGCTTTTGCCGATGGCCGCCTGCGTGGCTTTGAGGCCCTGCTGCGCTGGCAGCATCCAAGCGCCGGAGACGTCCCGCCCGGGCTGTTCATTCCGCTTCTTGAGGAAGCCCGCCTGATCAGCCGCCTGGCGGGATGGATCTACCGCAAGGGCGCCGCCCAGCGCCGCGCCTGGTTCGACAGGTTTGGCCCAGACCTTGTGCTGGGTATCAGCCTCAGCCGCGCGCAATTCGCCATGCCCAACTTGATCGAGGAACTGGCGCGGGTGATCCAGGAGCACGGCCTCGCACCCTCGCAGCTTGAGGTGGAAGTGGCCGAAACCTCTCTGATGTACAACATCGACGCGGCGGTCAAGCAGGTACAGCGTCTGCGCGGGCTGGGCGTGCGCGTGGCCCTGGATGACTTTGGCGCCGGAGACTGCTCGCTGCGCATGCTGCGCGACCTGCCCATCGACACGCTCAAGCTTGACCGCCATCTGGTCGCGCGCCTGCCGAACTCGACAGCCGATGCGGCGCTGGCGCGCAGCGTCATCCAGCTGTGCAATGCCTACGGCATCACAGTGATCGCCGAAGGCGTGGAAACCCTGGAACAGGCCCAGTGGCTGCGCGATAACGACTGCGAGTACGTACAGGGCTTTCTGGTAGCACGTCCCATGACGCCCGAGGATGCGGGCGGCTTTGCGCAGGTTTTTCCCCTGCCCTGGTCATCGGTTGGTTAAACTCGCGTCTTCTTTGCCGAACGCCGTGACATGACCGCCCTACGTTACCTGCAAGCCTACCCTGCGCACCTGCAAGACCAGGTGCGCCAGCTCATCGCCAGCAACCGCCTGGGCGACTACCTGCAACAGCGCTATGCCGAACGGCATGCCGTGCAGAACGACAAGGCACTCTACAGCTATGTCCAGGGCCTCAAGCAGGAGCACCTGCGCAATGCGCCAAATCTCGACAAGGTGCTGTTCGACAACCGCCTGGACCTGACCCACCGTGCGTTGGGCTTGAATACCGCAGTGTCGAGGGTGCAGGGTGGCAAGCTCAAGGCCAAGAAGGAAATCCGCATCGCCTCGCTGTTCAAAGAGGCCGCGCCAGAATTTCTCAGGATGATCGTCGTGCACGAACTGGCGCACCTGAAAGAGCGGGATCACAACAAGGCGTTCTACCAGCTTTGTGAGCACATGCAGCCGGGCTACCACCAGATGGAGTTCGACCTGCGCATCTACCTGACCTACCGGGAACTGCCCGAAACGACCTGAGCCCCAAGGACCCTGCCGATGGAAGTGAGCAAGACCAAGACCAGTTTCTACCGCCGCCTTTACGTGGCCTGGCTGATCGACAGCCAGACTGCCAGCAGCGTTCCGGCACTGATGACGGCCACCGGAATGCCCAGGCGCACGGCCCAAGACACGATCGCGGCGCTGGCGGACCTGGATATCGTCTGCGAGTTCGAGCAGGAGGAAGGCGCGCGCAATCATGCCGGGCAGTACCGGATACGTGACTGGGGGGCGGTGGATCGGCGATGGATCGAACAGCACCTCAAGCAGATTCGCGCGGTGTTGGGCTACCCCTGAAACCCGTCCGCGGCACTGCACTTACTGATCGCGCGCCGCCCGTCAAACCGGCGTGGCCTTGATCAGGTGCGCGGCAAGCGTGCGCAACGGACCCAGTTGCCGGCATATCAACGCCAGCTGCGTCTGCACCAGCCGCTGATTCTCATCCAGCTCCTCCGGCATCTGCTCCAGTGCATTGGCCAGCGCTTCCTCCTCGTCGCTGTGAATCGCCACCGGCAGCTTGGCGGACAGGCCATTGGCAATCTCGTCCAGGCTTCTGGCCAGGCGGCTGCCGACCCCGTCGATGAGGTGCTCGTGCACCTCGTTCGGCAGCGCCGTATCGCGGTGCGCGCCCAGACCCGAGAGGTAGCTGAGCAGGGTGTGCGACAGCACCAGGAAACGAAAGCCCACGTCCGCCTCCTTACGAAAATGCCCCGGCTCCATCAGCATGTTGGCCAGCGTGGTAGACAGCGCCGCATCGGCATTGTGCGCATTGCGGCGGGCCAGGCGGTAGGCGAGATCGTCGCGCTTGCCGTGGGCGTACTGCTGCATGATCTGGCGCAGGTAGATGCTGTTGCAGGTCAGGGTGTTGGCCAGCGCCTTGTTCAAACGGCGGCCCTGCCAGTCGGGCAGGAACAGGAACACCGCCAGGATGGCGATCAGGCTGCCAACCAGTGTATCGAACAGGCGGGGCAGGAACAGCCCGTAGCCGTCGCCGGTCTGGTTGAAACAGAACAGCACCATCAGGGTGATGGCGGCTGTGGCCAGGGTATAGCGAGTGGTGCGGTTGACGAAGAACACCACCCCGGCCGCCACGGCGAACAACGACTGCACGATAGGGCTTGGGAACAGGTCGAACAGCGCCCAGCCCACGGTCAGGCCGATGGCGGTACCGATGATCCGCTGCACCAGTTTGCGGCGCGTTGCGCCATAGTTGGGCTGACAGACGAACAGCGTGGTGAGGATGATCCAGTAGCCTTGAGTGGGGTGTATCAGGTGCACCATGCCATAACCGATCGACAGCGCCAGTGGCAGACGCAGGGCATGTCGGAACAGCAGCGACGTCGGTGTCAGCTGCGTGCGCAGGCGGCTCCAGACGTCCTTCAGGCTCCGGGGTGAACGGTCGAGCAGGCTGCTGTCGCTGGCATCGGCCAGACCGTCGGGGTTGCTCGCGGAGCCGAGCAAGCGGTCGAGTGTGGCGAGGTTGGCGGCCAGCGCCCGCAGCGAGCGCAGCAGCCCGCGCCAGGCCGGGTTGCCCTGAATGCGCAGGTGTTCGAGCGAAGCGTGCAGGTCCTCGAGCGTTTCGGCAAAGCCGGTACCGTAGGCGAAAGGCTGGCGCAGACGGATCGACTCGGACAGCTGCTGGCAGGCCATGCCCTGCTGGCGCAGCAGGCGCTGGCAACGGAACATCACGTCGCTGTGGAAAAACGCTTCGGCCAGGGCGTTGTAGGGGTAGTGCGAGGCACTGACGCGTTCGTGGATGTCCTGGGCCAGGAAGTACAGCTTGAGGTATCGGCTCACCTTGGAGTTGGGCTGGCTGTTGCCCACCCGGTGCAGGATGATTTCCTTGGCGGTGTTCAGCGCGGCCACCACCTTGCCGTTCTGCTGCGCCAGCTCCAGGCGCCTTGCCTCGATGTCGAGATTGCGCACCGGCTCGAACAGATTGGCCTTCAGTTTGAGGTAGCGGCCCAGCTCGCGGAATAATCGGGCCAGACTCTGCTGCACCGGCTGGTTGGCGAACAGCGCCTGCCAGAGGACTGACAGCAGGCCGTACCAGGCTGCACCGGCCACCAGCAGCAAGGGCTCATGCCAGAAATCGGTGACCTGCCCGCCGCGCTGGTCCACACCGATCATGGTGTACACCGCCAGGATCAACGTCGCCGAGGCAATCGCGCCGTAGCGTTCGCCCAGCGCACCGAGCATGGTCAGGCCGAAAGCCGATACCGCCAGCGCACAGATGAATACCACCGGATAGGGGAACAGCAGCTCCACCGACAGCGCCGCGATGGTGAAGCACACCAGGGTCACGGCCAGGGCGTTGAGGCGGCCTTGCCAGCTGTCGTCGGTTTCGGCCAGGGCACTGGCGATGATGCCGAGAAACAGAGGGATCAGCAGGCTCATCTCGTCCTGATACCAGCACAGCGCCATGCTGCCGGTAAGCGCGATCAGAACGCGGATGCTGTAGCTGAACTTGTCCTGGCCCCACAAGCGACGCAAGGAATGGCGGAAAGACGACGATGACATGATGGGCAGAGGGCCTGCTTGGCTGGGGTCGAGAATGAACCATGCCCGGCGACGGTATGCCGCCAGGCGCCACGGACCAGCAAGAAGCGTTCCGTGCCGGGAAGGATTCTAACGCGAAGCCTAGACGAACTGTGCGGCAGCGTTGGCGGAAGCCCAGGCCCACTGGAAATTGAAGCCGCCCAGGTGGCCGCTGACATCCACCACTTCACCGATGAAGTACAGGCCGGGGCTTTTCAGCGACTCCATGGTCTTGGACGATACCTCGCGGGTATCGACCCCACCCAGCGTAACCTCGGCGGTGCGGTAGCCCTCGGTGCCTGCGGGGACCACTTGCCAGGCCGACAGTTTGTCGGCCACCTGCGCAAGCTCTGCAGGGGTGTACTGTTTCATCGGCTTGGAGACAAACCACTGCTCGGCGAGCAGGTTGGCCATCTTGCGCGTGAACAGCTCGCCGAGCAGGGTCTTGAGCTCGCTGTTCGGGCGTTCGGACTGCTGCTGTTGCAGCCATGACGACGCGTCGTGGTCGGGCAGCAGGTTGATCTCGAGCGTATCCCCGGCCTCCCAGAACGATGACACCTGCAGGATCGCCGGGCCGCTGAGGCCGCGGTGGGTGAACAGCAGGTTCTCGCGGAAACTCGTGCCGTTGCAGCTGGCCACGCAATCGAGCGAGGTACCGGACAGCTCCGTGCACAGCGCCTTGAGCAGCGGTTCGGTGATGGTGAACGGCACCAGGCCCGCGCGGGTCGGCAGGACGCTGTGGCCGAACTGGCGCGCGACCTGGTAACCAAAGCCTGTCGCGCCCAGCGTGGGAATCGACAGGCCGCCAGTCGCGATCACCAGCGACTGGCAATGCCAAGGTCCGGCGCTGGTTTCAAGCAGGTAGCCGTCCTCGGTCTTTTCGATCTGCTCGATGCGCGTGTCCATGCGCAACTGGGCGCCGGCGCTGTCGCACTCATCCAGGAGCATGTCCAGAATGTCGCTGGACTTGTTGTCGCAGAACAGCTGGCCGAGCTTTTTCTCGTGGTACGGCACGGCATGCTTGGCCACCAGCTCGATGAAATCCCACTGGGTGTAGCGGGCCAGCGCCGACTTGCAGAAGTGCGGGTTCTGCGAAAGGAAGTTGGCGGGTTCGGAATACATGTTGGTGAAGTTGCAGCGGCCGCCGCCCGACATGAGGATCTTCTTGCCGGGCTTGTTGGCGTGGTCGAGCAGTTGCACCCGACGGCCGCGCCGGGCGGCGGTCAGGGCGCACATCAGGCCGGCAGCGCCGGCACCGATGATGATTACGTCAGTGCTTTGCACAGGGGTTCCTTGAAATTACCCGGTCTGTGGGGATGGGGCGGTGCCCTCAGACAATCCGCACCCGCAACGAGCGGCCTTTGATCTTGCCGCTGCTCAGACGGCTCAAGGCCTGCTTGGCCACGCCACGCTCCACGGCGACGAACGCCTGGAAGTCGAAGATGGCGATCTTGCCGACCTGCTTGCCCGGGATGCCCGCATCACCGGTCAACGCGCCAAGGATGTCACCCGGACGCAGCTTGTCCTTGCGCCCGGCACCGATGCACAAGGTGCTCATCGGCGGCAGCAGCGGTTCGCCGCCCTTGTTCTTCAGGCTGTCCAGCTGCTCCCAGCGCAATGGGCTCTTCTGCAGGGCTTCGATAGCCTGTGCACGGTGGCCTTCGGCAGGCGCCACCAGGCTTACCGCGATGCCTTTCTCGCCAGCACGGCCGGTACGGCCGACGCGGTGCACGTGGATCTCGGCATCACGGGCCAGCTCGACGTTGATGACCAGGTCCAGGGCATCGATGTCCAGGCCGCGGGCGGCGACGTCGGTGGCAACCAGTACCGAGCTGCTGCGGTTGGCGAACAGGGTCAGGACCTCATCGCGGTCGCGCTGCTCCAGGTCGCCGTGCAGGGCTTCGGCGACGATACCCTTGGACTTGAGGTGCTGGACGACGTCATCGCACTGCTGCTTGGTGAAGCAGAAGGTCACGCAGGACTGCGGACGATAATGGCCGAGCACGCGGGTGAGGGCCTCGAGACGGTTCTGCGGCTCGATCTCGATGAAGGACTGCTCGATCTGGCTGTCGGTATGCAGCGACTCGACCTTCACCTGCTGCGGCTGGCGCATGAACTTGGCAGCCAGTTGCTCGATACCTGCCGGGTAGGTCGCGGAAAACAGCAGTGTCTGCCGGCGCGACGGAGTGCGTCCGATGATCGCGGCGATGGCATCGAAAAAGCCCATGTCGAGCATGCGGTCGGCTTCGTCGAGCACCAGCGTGTTGAGGCCGTCGAGCACCAGGGTGCCCTTGTCCAGGTGCTGCTGCACGCGGCCTGGAGTGCCGACGATGATGTGCGCGCCATGCTCCAGCGAAGCGATCTGCGGGCCGAGGGATACACCGCCACAGAGGGTGAGGATCTTGATGTTGTCTTCGGCGCGCGCCAGGCGGCGCAGTTCCTTGGCAACCTGGTCGGCGAGCTCGCGGGTAGGGCACAGCACCAGCGCCTGGCAACCGAAGTAGCGCGGGTTGATAGGGTTGAGCAGGCCGATGCCGAAAGCGGCGGTCTTGCCGCTGCCGGTCTTGGCCTGGGCAATCAGGTCCTGGCCACGCAGGATGACGGGCAGGCTCTGGGCCTGGATCGGAGTCATCTGGGCGTACCCGAGGGTGTCCAGGTTGGCCAGCATGGCGGCGGACAGCGGCAAGGTGGCGAAGGCGGTAGCGGTGGTGGTCACGAGGCGGGCCTGAAGGGCAAAAATGCCGAGCAGTGTACCAGCCCCGTGGCCTTTGGCCCTAAGGTTCGATCTGTTCAACCGGACGAGGGGCACGCCTTCCGTCCGTTGGCGCCAGTTGCAGGAAGATCGCTGCGGCCAGCATTGCCATCAGGCCGATGCTCAGGAACGTCAGCTGGAACGCGCCCAGGGTACTTTCCACACCCTCGGCGCTGCCCGCGGTGGTGAAGCCGCCGAGCAGTGCGCCCGCGCAGGCTACGCCCAGGCTCAACGAGAGCTGGGCCACCACCGACAGCAGGCCGTTGCCGCTGCTGGCACTGGCGTCGTCCAGGTCGATCAGGGTCACGGTGTTCATCGCCGTGAACTGCATGGAGTTCACGGCGCCCAGCAAGGCCAGCTGGGCCAGGAGCAGCGGATAGGGCGTGCTTTCGTTGACCAGCCCCAGGCTGCACAGCAGCACCCCTAGCAGCAAGGTGTTGGAGGTCAGAATGATCCGGTAGCCCAGGCGCTCGATCAACGGACGGGCGATGGACTTGGCGACCATCGCCGCAGCAGCCAGGGGAATCATGCTCATGCCGGCCTGGGATGGCGAATAGCCCAGCGCCACCTGCAGCAGCAACGGCACCAGGAAGGGCAGGGCGCCGCTGCCAAGGCGGGCGAACAGGTTGCCCAGGATACCCACCGAGAAAGTCCGGGTGCGGAACAGGCGTGGCGAAAACAGCGGGTTCTCGATGCGCCCCGCACGCAGCCAGTAAGCCGCCAGACACGCCATGCCGGCAAACAGCAGCAGCATCACCCTCAGGTGCGGCAGGTGCAGCTCGCCCAGGCCTTCCATGGCAATGGTGATCAGCACCATGGCCGCACCGAACAGCACGAAGCCGACGCCGTCGAACGCTGTGCGTTCGGCGCCGCGCAGGTCGGGGATGAATTTCCAGACCGCATAGCATCCCAGTGCACCCACCGGCAGGTTGAGCAGGAAGATCCAGTGCCAGCTGAGAATCTCCACCAGCCAGCCGCCCAGGGTCGGCCCCAGCAGCGGCCCGAGCAGGCCAGGGATGGTGATGAAGCTCATGATCCGCACCAGTTCCGAACGCGGATACGCCCGCAGCACCACCAGGCGCCCAACCGGCAGCATCAGCGCGCCGCCCAGGCCCTGGATGACCCGCGCGCCGACCAGCAGGCCCAGGCTGTTGGCCAGCGCGCAGAGCAGCGAGCCGAAGCTGAACAGCAGGATGGCACTGAAGAAGATGCGCTTGGTACCGAAGCGGTCGGCGATCCAGCCCGATGCCGGGATCAACAGCGCCACGGTGAGCATGTAGGCGATGATCACCCCTTGCATGCGCAGCGGGTTCTCGGCCAGGTCCAGCGCCATGGCCGGCAGGGCAGTATTGAGAATCGTGCCGTCCAGTGACTGCATGAAGAAGGCGATGGCCACCACCCACGGAATCCAGCGGGCGGTGGTCGGGTCCAGCGGCGTACGTTCGGGCATGGGGATGGCCTTGAGTCGGTAACAACGTTAAAGCCCAGCGCTGTACCTGGGGGAGCTGGCAAGCCAGCTCCCCCAGGTACAGCGGAGCCCCGCTCACAATGTCAGGGTCAATCCTCTGACCAGCGCCCCCGGCAAATGACTCGATCCGGTTTGCCGCTGCCCGTACGTACTGGTCGACAGGATCAACTCGCGCTCGCGTGTCAGCGCTTCGAGCTGGCTGCCGAGCAGGCTGTACAGGCTGTCGTCGAAGCGCATGGTGCTCACGGGTGCCTGGATCCTGCCGTCCTCTACCCAGAAGGTCGCGAAGCGGGTCAGCCCGGTCATGCGCGCGGCGGGAAGGTCCGAGTAGTTGAGGTACCAAAGGTTGCTGATGTACAGGCCAGTGTCCAGTCGGGCCAGCACGTCGCTGCCGCCGAGGTCACCGCCACCCAGGCTCAGCGCGCAGGGCGACTCGTAGCTGTCGGCGCCATTGGCCTCGAGGGCGAACTCGGCTGCGCTGCGAGCGCTCACCAGCCGCTCCAGGGCCCGTCCTTCGCTGACCAGTCGCAGATCGCTGCGCGGCGAGCCTTCATCGGAAAACGCCGGGCTCAGGGAACCGCTGACCTGCTCGTCGATGTTCAGCAAGGGGCTGAGCTGCGCGTCGCCGCTGTACAGCCGTTGCAAAGGGCTGTCGCCTGTGGCGAGTGACTGGGCCGAGAACCCGCCCCAGCACAGCAGGGCAGTGATTTCTTCGAGCGCAGCCGGTGCCAGGAAAGCGCGGTATTGTCCAGGACTGAGCACCCGCAGCGGCCGGCCCAGGTAGTCGAGCTGCTCACGGGCCTGCTGCAGGCGTGCCGCGAAAGCCTCGCCGCTCCAGCTCTGGCCTGCGTAGTTCGCCTTTACCGCCTGGCCGCTGGCATGGAACAGGCTCCAGTCGAAGTTGAAACTGTTGGCCTGGTGCCAGCCAAAGGCACCGAACGAGCTGGCGAAGCCCCGGCAGACCGGCCCGGCCGCATAGATCCCCACCAGGTCCAGCGTGGCCGCGCCACGTTCGACTTCGGCCAGCACCTCGCCCGGATCGGGCAACGGTGCTTCTAGCAGGCTATGGCTTTGCCATGGTTGCTCATCCAGCTTCAGGTAAGGATCGGCAGCAAGCAGCGGCAGGGTTTCGCGCAGATGGACAAGCGCCTGGTCGAGGCGGTCGCGGTCGACCTGCGCCTGGTCGCCGAGCGTGAACTGCATTTCGGCCTGGCGCCCATCCTTGACCAGCCGCAGCAAGGCGCTGGCCTGGCTGACGTCGCCGGCCTGGCGCACGCGGCCATGATTGAAACGGATGAACTGCGAGTGCTCGGCGCTGTAGCTCAGGGTGAAGTGCTCGTCGGGCCCAAGCGCAGCGCGCAGGTTATCCACAAGCGTCTGGAAGCGTTGCAGCGGGGTGGCAGCCATCAGGCGTCTCCTCCGAATACGTCGATCTGGCTGAACACGCAGGCAGGCGAGGCGTGCCCGACCCGCACCACCTGGTTGGGTTCGCCCTTGCCGCAATTGGGCGTGCCCAGCACCTGGAAGGTGCTGCGGTCGCCTACGGCGCTGAGATTGCTCCAGAACCGCGCGGAGATCCCCCGGTAGTTGGGATTCTTCACCACGTCCTTGAGCTCGCCGTTCTCGATCAGTTGGCCCCATTCGCAGCCGAACTGGAACTTGTTGCGCGCGTCATCGATGGACCAGGAGCGATTGGTGCGCATCAGGATGCCGTGCTCGATGCCGCCGACCAGTTGATCCAGAGACTGGTCGCCCGGCTCTATGTTGAGGTTGGCCATGCGGTCGATCGGTGCCCGGTTCCAGCCGCATGCGCGGCTGTTGGCCACGCCATCCAGGCCTGACCGATACTGTGACAGGGCGCCGCCCAGCGGGCGCAGCAACAGCCCATCGCGAATCAGGAACTGCTTGCTTGCGGGGGTGCCGTCGTCGTCATGGCTGTAGCTGGCGAGCTCTTCCCCGATGCTTGGGTCGAAGGTCACGTTGAGCAGGCGCGAGCCATATTGCAGCTCGCCAAAATCGCTGGCCTTGACGAAGCTGGTGCCCGCGTAGTTGCGCTCATCGCCGAGGATGCGGTCCATCTCGAGCGGATGGCCGATCGATTCGTGGATCTGCAGCATCATCTGGTCTGGCATCAGCAGCAGGTCGCGCGGACCCGTCGGAGTGTTGGGGGCGAGCAGCAGCTGAAGTGCCTGGTCGGCGACCCGTGCGCCCGAACCGACCAATCCGCAGCGCTCGATGACCTCCAGACCGCCTTGCTGGCCGAAGTTCTCGCGGCCAAGGCTGCGGCTCTGGCTGTCCCGCCCGTCGCTCGCGGTGGCGCTGAAACCGGGAAACAGGAAGCGCTGTGCGTGGCGCAGTTGAGCGCCAGCGCTGTTCAGGTAGACCTGCTCGACCGTGCTGATACTCAAGCTGGCCTGCCAGTTCACCAGGCGGCTGTCCCGCGGCACGCTGGCCGACTCGGCAGCCAGCAGCGCCAGGCACTCGGCCAGCGGTGGCAGGGGCTGATCAAGGTTGGGCGAGCAATAATCGTGGCGCTCGCTGGCCACTGCCTGCTCGCTGAGGTCAAGCAGGGCAAGTCCACTTACCTGGCGGGCCAGGGCCTCGGCGCGCTCCAGCGCTTGCTGCAGGCCGGACTGAGAGAGGTCGGCGGTGGCCGCGTAGGCCTCGATGCCCTTGATGCGCACGGTCAGCATCGCCCCTTGGTCCTCATGCAGGAACGGCGGCTCGGCCACATCGCGACGCACCGACAGCGACTGCGAAGATTGCCTGACGTGCCTCAGTGAAAAGAACTCGGCCGTGCTGCGCAGCGCGGCGAAGCGCTGGCGCAGCAAGGCGCTGGAATCGAACATGTAGGAACTCCTTGGACGCAGGGGAAATATATACGAATGATGACCGGCTATAAACTAATCGGGAAAATTCGTACTTCTGATTCGGAGCTGTAGGACAGAATCCCACTGCTCAAGCGGATAGAGCGTAAGATTCATGCTTCGGATCGTGTATATCGCTGGTCACCGTTGTGGCTCAATATGTGTTCATCGAAATAAACGTTGCTCTGGTATCGCTTGATCAAGCCGTCCTGCGACTGCCTATGAATGGAATAGTGGTGCTACACCTAACAATCCATATCGTGCTCTTTTGGATATTAGCGCGGTTCTTGCCCAGTGAAGCGCGGGCGTGAGCGGTGCTCGATTTGCTCAAATGAGTTCGCTCCGGCGAATGCTTCGGCACTGCGCTGCAGGATCTGTAGGGCTTGATGCTCGCCCGGCAAGACGTCGACTCGGGCCTTCATGTGCACGGAAAGGTAGTTCCAAGTCGGCAACTGGGAGGTGCTGTAACCTTCCGGGGGAATGTAGGCATTCGGACCGGTGAAGAACACTTGGGCAATGAAGGATCCGTTTGAAAACTGGGGGTTGCGGCGGTCGGCATGACCGAGCAGCGAGCCGGCCGTGTGCTGTTACGAAACGCGTGGTGTGTGCATACGCTCTCGACACGCTCACCGTATATGTACACCTCTCGACCGCCCGATATCATGCTCCTGGCATTGGGCATATTATGCTCTGCCCAATCGGCTTTACGTCCGTAGCGACTGGCATTGACTAAAGCAGCGCAAAGATCAATCAGCGCAAGCAGGGGATGACTTTGGCAATGGCGGTGTTCACGCTCAATGCACGCTCGATGACCAGCCGCTCCAGCGCTCCGTTGGTATCCCCGGCCGAGAGGCCATGAACGCCAACGAACGCGCCGGCGGGCTTGGCGACCCGCGCAGGCGCGGCACCGCTCATCTGGATCAGCTCTTGGGTTGCGGTCGATATTCCTAGTTTGCGTAGGAACGGTCGTACTTCTATATCGGAGGCGTATGACAGATCTTTGTGATGGAAGAGCGTCCAATTACAGCTCCAATTCAGAGGACGCTTTCCATGACCCACGACAGCACCGTACTCGTAAGTGCCGATCTGCCTGCAGCTTCAACTAACGACGCAATGTTCTTTGTGGTGTCGATCCGAAAACTCATCGTGATGAATATCTTCACCTTGGGGTTCTACTGGGTGTACTGGTTCTACCAGAACTGGTCGCGATATCGGAGCAAAAGCGGCGAACGGGTACTACCACTGGTTCGCACTTTCTTCGGCATCCTTTTCCTTCACGGTCTCTTGAGCAGGGTCGACCGGCAGTTGCGCGTGGCGGGACATCATCATGAGTGGTCTCCTTTCTGGCTGACCTGCGCGTTTATCCTGATAGTGGGATTTACTGCATGGGCAAATTGTTTGATCCAAACGATGCCGAGCCTGCACCTTGGAGCAGTGCTGCTCAATGTTGCAGGGTTCTGGCTGCTCGCCCGAATGCAGCGGGCGATCAATCTCTGCGCGGGAGACCCGGAGGGGCAAAGCAACAGCCGGTTGTCAGTATGGAATTGGGCATGGATGTCGCCTGGCATCCTTTTGTGGATAGTCATCGCGGCCGTTGGCGTCGTGCTGACGCTGGCGGTGCTGACTGAAATACCTCTCTGATAACGAAAAAAGAGAGCGCAGGTTTTCCTCTTTCATTCACGCCAGTGCGATTAACCGATCGTCATCAAGCTCGTATTCCCTTCCACCGCAGCGGTGGTCACGTTCAATGCACGGTCGATGACCAGCTGCTCCAGCGCCACGTTGGTTTCTCCGGTCCCTGTGAAAAGAACTCGGCCGTGCTGCGCAGCGCTGGCGCAGCAAGGCGCTGGAATCGAACACCGGGTATGCCATCGGAAAATGTACCTGCCTGCAGGGAAGTGTCCGATTGTCTACTGTCCGGCGCTCCGGTACTCCTTGCTCTTGGATCGAAGGAGTATGTGATGGACAGGCTGATTAACTGGAGAGACCTGCGGCAAGAGGACCTATCTGATGTCGAAGGTCCATTCTTTGCAGTGGTCAAGGTAAAGAACATTCTGGCGTCCCGGACCAGTGCCGCAGGCGTGGATGCTCTATTGAGAAGCTGTAACTTACCACCTTGGTATGCCTTACAAGTGTGCGACCACAGCCGGGTATTGAAGCGTATAGAAAAAGCAGAATGGCTGTTACTGACACAATCTCCTTTCAGCCCATTGTTGGGAGATCGAAGCGGTCAGTACAAGCATCTGTTGAATTGTCCCTACAGGGACCATTTAGATGCAGGCGCTGTGTCGCATTTACCTGTGTCTGGTCCAGGAAAATGGCAGACTCAGAGCATCAGGAACAATTGGATGAGAAACGCGCTGGCGTTTACAGCCAACAAGCTGACTTCGTCAGGGGATGAGGGGCGACTGTGGCTGAGTGAAGGCAAGGATTACGCCAATACTACTCGAGTAGTGATCCAGCAGTGGGTGCCCTTGGATGATCATGACAAGGGCGTGGCCCCAAGTTCTGTTTCACATCACTACGGAGAGTTTAGGGAAATACCTCAGATCTATGTAGAGACGGACGATAACTGGCAGATAAGTGGAAAGTCATGGCACTGGGTGCCTGTGATGGCCAGCGAGGTATATGAATACAAGGATGGGATATCTTGAGTGGATCATTGCCGATCTGGCGGGTACTCCCCTTGGTCTGGGGATTCATGGACGCCTTTTTTCTGATCTACTATTGCCAAGGCGCTATCGGCCGGGGCGAGATTCCTTGGATCTCCGACGCCCAGAACATGTTCAGACTGATGGATGAGCATGGTGGGGCGCCTGTTGGATTGGCGTTACTTGGCATGTTCGTACACGTGTCAGTCATAGTGAGCTGTGCACTATTGCTGCTCGAGCGCCGAGCGGGGCTTTACCTTGCGTTGGGACAGGCGCCCTTTCGAATGATATTCATGATCCCCTCGCTCCCATTGCTACTGCTCTATGCGCAGTTCGCGCCAGTACAGAACGGGCTGCTGGTAGCAGGGCTTGTCATTCTGTCGGAGATTCTCAAGGGGTGGAGTTGCTGGTGGGTGCTGCGTCGTCCATCAGTCGTCAGCCTCCAGCGTCTGTAGTTGGCATCCTGCCGTCATGAATGTGCTGGCTCATGGTCCAGCTGCCTCATCTGTGACAGGCGGCTGCGGGTCCTGACGATGTCGGCGATGTCGCAGTGGTCGATCGCTTCGACCAGAGGCAAGGCGCTGATCATGAACACGGTGCAGCGTTTGTCGTAAAGCACATCCACCAGATTCAGAAACCGCTGCTGGGCGGCTGCCGAGGCCTCTGATATGCGGGGGACGTCTTCGATGATCCAGCAGGGGTACTGCCTGACCAGCGCCAGGTAATCCATGGTCGCCGTGGGGGCTTCACAGATGTCGCTGAAGCTCAGGTGCAGCCGCGTGTCCGATGCCGCGATCGCATGCAGCGGGCGATGGTTTACCTGGAGTACCGTTCTCTTGGCCCCAGGATCCGAAAGACCCAGCTGCTTGCGCTGCGACGAGGAGCCGGGGGAGATAAACGCGCCGCGTCCGAAGGTATCGGAGCCTTCAGTGGACAGGCTGCGGTAATCGATGTCACCGGCAATCGATACGATGTCCATGTGCGCTTCGATCAAGCGGATCGTGGGCAGGAACCGCTCGTGATAAAGCGGGTTGGGCAACAGGCCTTCGGGTGCATAGTTCGACGTGGTCAGCAGCAGGCAGTCGCGGGCGAAGATGGCCTTGAACACTCGGCTGATCAACATTGCGTCGCCGATATCGTGCAAATGGAACTCGTCGAAACACAGCAGCTTGCAGTCCCTGAGCATGTCGTCGAGCGCAGCGTCCATGCCGCGGTCGCTGGCGGACAATTCGAACAGGCGCTGATGCAGTTCCCGGAAGAACTCGTGAAAGTGAACGCGCTTTTTCTCTGCAAACGGCAATGCGTCGAAGAAGGTGTCCAGCAAGAAGCTCTTGCCGCGGCCTACGGGACCCCATACGTAGACACCCTTGGGCTTGCGGAGCTGGATCAGGGGTCTGTGCAGAACATCGTCCGCCAGTCGACCGAGCCGAAGAGCGCAGGCGCTCTGGTGTACGTCCAGCGTATAGCCGCGGGATGCCGCAACCGCCTCGATCCGGGAAACAATGTGCTGCATGGGACAGTCCTTGGTGTGATGATCTCCCGGGGCCATGTTAGCGAGGTTTCGCTATCGTCGAAAGGCAAGCCCCGGGCGCATCACGCGAAGGAAAAGCGTCCGGTGCCCGTGTAACGCCGCATTGCACGGCGTTCACAAGGACCGGATCTGACTATCAGCCGATAGTCATCAGGCTTGCGTTGCCCCCTGCCGCCGCGGTGTTCACGCTCAGCGCCCGCTCGATCACCAGCCGCTCCAGCGCCACGTTGGTTTCCCCGGCCGACAGGCCATGGACCCCAACGATCGCACCGGCACGCGTGGCGATCTGCTCGCAGACGCCACGCAGCTGGTCGGAATCACCATGGTGCAGGACGGCCTCGAAGACCACGTCGTCCTTCTGCCAGTCGGCAACCAGCTTGATCTTCGCCTGGACGTCTTTCGGCAGGCGGCCACGCAGGGCCTTGCCCGGTTCTGCATCCAGCCACACCGCCGAGCTGCCGACGGACAGCACCGCGGCCAGCTGGGTGAGCAGGTCAGCTTCACTGTCCGCCAGGCAGAGCACGTGCTCGCGTGGCAGGATGGTGTAGCTGTTGCGCTCGCCGGTCGGGCCTGGGAGCACGCGGCTGATACCGCTCTGCGACTGCTGAGCAAACTGATCGCACAGGATCGCGAGGTCGGCATGCTGGTTGTTGGCCGCCCAGGCCTTGAGGCCTTGCAGTGGCTTGAGCAGTGCGTCGCGCAGGGGGTTGCCGGTATTGGCGTCGCCGTCGGTGCGCTTGAAGTGCTGCTCGATTGCGTCGACAGGACGGGTCGACAGCAGGCGGTACAGGTACAGCGGACCACCGGCTTTCGGGCCGGTGCCCGACAGGCCTTCCCCGCCGAATGGCTGCACGCCCACGACAGCGCCGACAACGTTGCGGTTGACGTAGACGTTACCGGCGTTGACGTTGTCCACCACCTTGGCGATGGTCTCGTCGATGCGGGTGTGCACGCCCAGGGTCAGGCCGTAGCCGGAAGCGTTGATCTGCCCGATGAGCTCATCGAGGTTGCGGCGGTTGTAGCGCACGACGTGCAACACGGGACCGAAGATCTCACGCTTGAGCTCGTCGAAGCTGTCCAGCTCGATCAGGGTCGGCATGACGAAGGTGCCACGCTTGCACTCGGCGCCATCGGCGATGGCCACCTGATACACCGAGCGGCCTTTTTCACGCATGCCCTGGATGTGTTTCTCGATGCCGGCCTTGGCTTCGGCGTCGATCACCGGGCCGATGTCGACGGACAGGCGCTCCGGGTTGCCCAGGCGGCTCTGCGCCATGGCACCCTTGAGCATTTCGATGACGCGGTCGGCCGAATCTTCCTGCAGGCAAAGTACGCGCAGGGCAGAGCAACGCTGGCCAGCGCTGTCGAAGGCGGAGGACACCACGTCGATCACGACTTGCTCGGTCAGTGCCGACGAGTCGACGATCATCGCGTTCTGTCCGCCGGTTTCGGCGATCAGCGGGATTGGGCGGCCCTGGGCATCGAGGCGCCCAGCGATATTACGCTGCAGCAGGCGCGCCACTTCGGTGGAGCCGGTAAACATCACACCCTTGACGCGTTCGTCACCCACCAGGCGGGCACCGACGGTTTCGCCGCGGCCGGGCAGCAGCTGCAGCACGCCTTCCGGAATACCGGCTTCAAGCAGCAGGCGCACGGCCTGGGCTGCGATCAGCGGTGTCTGCTCGGCAGGCTTGGCCAGCACCGGGTTACCGGCGGCCAGGGCAGCGGCGACCTGGCCGGAGAAAATGGCCAGCGGGAAGTTCCAGGGGCTGATGCACACGACCGGGCCCAGCGGACGGTGGGCGTCGTTGCTGAAATCGTTGCGCGCCTGTACGGCGTAGTAGCGCAAGAAGTCCACGGCCTCGCGCACTTCGGCGATGGCGTTCAGGTAGGTCTTGCCAGCTTCGCGGACCAGCAGGCCCATCAACGGCTGGATCTCGGCCTCCATCAGGTCGGCGGTACGCTCCAGGATCGCGGCGCGCTCGGCTGGCGGAGTGGCCTGCCAGATCGGTGCGGCGTTGAGGGCGCATTGGATGGCGTTGTCGACGTCGCCGACTGTCGCTTCCTGGACATGACCGACCACATCGCGGTGATCCGACGGGTTGAGTACTGCGGCAGCAGGCTCCTGGCTGGATTTGCAGCCCAGCAGCGGCGCGGCTTTCCACTCAGTATGCGCAGTGGCCAGCAGGGCGCAGGACAGCGATGCCAGGCGGTGTTCGTTGGCCATGTCGATGCCGGCCGAGTTGGCCCGCTCGCTGCCATACAGGTCACGCGGCATCGGGATGCGTGGATGAGGCAAGCCAACGCTGCCTTCCTGGGCGGCCATGCGCTCGATGCTGGCAACTGGGTCGGCGACCAGTTCCTGGATCGACAGCGAGTGGTCGGCCACGCGGTTGACGAAAGAGGTGTTGGCGCCGTTTTCGAGCAGGCGGCGTACCAGGTAGGCCAGCAGGGTCTCGTGGGTGCCAACGGGGGCATACACGCGGCACGGGCGGTTCAGCTTGCCTTCCGAGATCTTGCCTACAACCTGTTCGTACAGCGGCTCGCCCATGCCATGCAGGCACTGGAATTCGTACTGGCCGGGGTAGTAGTTCTGACCGGCAAGCTGGTAGATGGCCGACAACGTGTGGGCGTTGTGGGTAGCAAACTGCGGGTAAATAGCCTCAGGCACCGACAGCAGCTTGCGCGCACAGGCGATGTAGGAAACGTCGGTATAAACCTTGCGTGTGTAGACCGGATAACCTTCCAGGCCTTCCATCTGGGCGCGCTTGATCTCGCTGTCCCAGTAAGCACCTTTCACCAGGCGGATCATCAGGCGGTGACGGCTGCGGCGTGCCAGGTCGATCACATAGTCGATCACGTACGGGCAGCGTTTCTGGTAGGCCTGGATGACAAAGCCGATGCCATTCCAGCCGGCCAGCTGTGGCTCGAAGCACAGGCGCTCGAGCAGGTCGAGGGACAGCTCCAGGCGGTCGGCTTCCTCGGCGTCGATGTTCAGGCCGATGTCGTACTGCTTGGCCAGCAAGGTCAGCGACAGCAGGCGTGGGTACAGCTCTTCCATCACGCGCTCGTACTGGGCACGGCTGTAGCGTGGATGCAGGGCGGAGAGCTTGATGGAAATGCCCGGGCCTTCATAGATGCCGCGGCCGTGGGAGGCCTTGCCGATCGAGTGGATCGCCTGCTCGTAGGAGGCCAGGTATTTCTGCGCGTCGTGCTCGGTCAATGCGGCTTCGCCGAGCATGTCGTAGGAATAGCGGAAGCCCTTGGACTCGAAGCGGCTGGCGTTGGCCAGGGCCTCGGCTATGGTCTCGCCGGTGACGAACTGCTCGCCCATCAGGCGCATGGCCATGTCGACGCCCTTGCGGATCATCGGCTCGCCGCTCTTGCCAATGATGCGGCTGAGCGAAGAGGTAAGGCCGGATTCATTGTGGGTGGACACCAGCTTGCCGGTGAGCAACAGGCCCCAGGTTGCGGCATTGACGAACAGCGATGGGCTGTTGCCCAGGTGCGGCTGCCAGTTGCCGGTGCTGATCTTGTCGCGGATCAGGGCATCGCGAGTGCCTTTGTCCGGGATGCGCAACAGGGCTTCGGCCAGGCACATCAGCGCCACGCCCTCCTGGGAGGACAGCGAGAACTCCTGCAGCAGGCCCTGGACGATCCCGGCACGGCCACCGGCGCTCTTCTGGTTGCGCAGCTTGTCGGCCAGGGACGCGGCCAGCTTGTCGGTCGCATCGGCCAGCGGTGCGGGGAGGCGAGCCTGCTCCAGCAGCATGGGCACCACTTCCTGCTCGGGGCGACGGTACGCGGCGGTGATGGCCGAGCGCAGGACCGATTGCGGCAGGATGCTTTCGGCGAACTCCAGGAAGCACTGGTGGTTATGATCGGCCTGCACTTCGACCGCCTCGTCGGCGGCGATGCTGGCATGACCGTTGATTTCGGTCAGGGTGGCACCACCCTCGAGCTTCTCCAGATAATTGAAGATCGCCTGTTTGATCAACCAATGCGGCGTGCGGTCAATGGACTGCGCAGCTGCTTTGAGTCGCTCACGGGTAGGGTCGTCGAGTTTGACCCCAAGGGTGGTCGTCGCCATTTCTTATCCTCATTATTGCCACGGCTGTGGCGTAAGCTGGCGCAAAGATTAGCCGTCGGACAGTGAGGGTGCAACCGGGTGCAACCCATTTTTTGTAGGAAAAAGGTGCAGCTCGTCCGGCAAATGAAACTGCACGATGAAAATGGGGCTTGTTGACGCGTATTGTTCAGAAAAAACCCATTGCGCGCATTAAAGTGGGGCAAAAAGCTGCCATTTGTAAGAAAAATCTGAAGAGGTGCAACTGAGCGTGAAAAGTGGTTGCACCCAATTCGCTTTGTTGAATAGGATTCGCCGCCTGGGTGCAACCGTTCTTGAGGTTGTTTCTACATAAAAACAAACGCCAGGGCACAACAATGGGTGTATTCAATCCAATCACGACTACGTTCGTGATCTACATCGCGATAATGGTGCTGATCGGCTTCATGGCCTATCGCTCTACCAATAACCTCTCGGACTATATTCTCGGCGGACGCAGCCTCGGCAGCGTGGTAACCGCGCTATCGGCCGGTGCATCGGACATGAGCGGCTGGCTGCTGATGGGCCTGCCAGGCGCCATCTACATGTCGGGCCTCTCCGAAGTCTGGATCGCCATCGGTCTGACCGTCGGTGCCTACTTCAACTGGCTGTTCGTTGCCGGACGCCTGCGGGTGCAGACCGAGCACAACGGCGACGCGTTGACCTTGCCGGACTACTTCACCAGCCGTTTCGAAGACAAGAGCGGTCTGCTGCGTATCATCTCGGCCGTGGTCATCCTGGTGTTCTTCACCATCTATTGCGCATCCGGCATCGTTGCGGGCGCACGGTTGTTCGAAAGCACCTTCGGCATGTCCTACGAAACCGCCCTGTGGGCCGGCGCCGCTGCTACCATCGCCTATACCTTCGTGGGCGGTTTCCTGGCCGTGAGCTGGACCGATACGGTGCAGGCTTCGCTGATGATCTTCGCGCTGATCCTGACCCCAGTGATCGTGCTGATCTCCACGGGCGGCCTCGACACCACGCTGCTCGCGATCGAAGCGCAGAACGCGGCAAACTTCGACATGTTCAAGGGCGCTACCTTCATTGGCATCATCTCGCTGATGGGTTGGGGTCTGGGCTACTTCGGTCAGCCGCATATCCTGGCGCGGTTCATGGCCGCCGACTCGGTCAGGTCGATCGCCAACGCACGTCGCATCTCCATGACCTGGATGATCCTGTGCCTGGCCGGTACCTGCGGCGTGGGCTTCTTCGGTATCGCCTACTTCTCGGCCAACCCTGACCTTGCAGGTCCGATCACCGAGAACCCTGAGCGTGTCTTCATCGAACTGGCGAAAATCCTGTTCAACCCATGGGTTGCCGGTGTGCTGCTCTCGGCCATCCTGGCCGCGGTCATGAGCACCTTGAGCTGCCAGCTGCTGGTATGTTCCAGTGCGCTGACCGAGGACTTCTACAAGGCCTTCCTGCGTAAAGGGGCGTCGCAGCGCGAACTGGTATGGGTCGGCCGCTTGATGGTCCTGGCCGTTGCGCTGATCGCCATCGCCATGGCAGCCAACCCGGAAAACCGCGTGCTGGGCCTGGTCTCGTACGCCTGGGCCGGCTTCGGCGCCGCCTTCGGTCCGGTAGTGCTGCTGTCGGTACTGTGGAAAGGCATGACCCGCAACGGTGCGCTGGCTGGCATCGTGGTCGGTGCGGTGACCGTGATCCTGTGGAAGAGCCTGGAAACAGGTCTCTACGAGATCATTCCTGGCTTCGCCCTCGCAACCCTGGCCATCGTCGTGGTCAGCCTGATGGGGCGTCCGAGCGCTGGCATGGTTTCTCGTTTCGAGACTGCTGACGCGGCGTATCACGCCGACAAGTAATGGCTTCCAACGCCTTTGCCTGAAACGGCCCGCATCTCCCAGAGGTGCGGGCCGTTGTCGTTTTGGCGGGCGTTACCTGACGAGCGCGGTGCGACAGGTTAAACTTCACGGCCTTGCAGGAGTTGCCATGAACTATCGTCACGCCTTCCACGCCGGCAACCATGCCGATGTCTTCAAACACCTTGTCCTGACCCGGCTGATCGCCCTGATGTCACGCAAGGAACAGCCCTTTGCGTACCTCGACACCCACGCCGGCCTGGGTCTGTACGACCTGCAGGGCGACCAGGCGAGCCGCACCGGCGAGTACCTCGAAGGTATCGCCCGCCTCTGGGGTCGCGATGACCTGCCGGCGCTCACCGCCGACTACCTGCGGATCATCCAGCGCCTGAATCCCGATGGCGAGTTGCGTTACTACCCCGGCTCGCCTGAGCTCGCGCGGCGCCTGGTGCGCCAGCAGGACCGGGTGCAGCTCAACGAGAAACACCCCGAAGACGGTCGCCTGCTCAAGGAAAACATGAAGAAGGACCCGCGGGTCACGGTGCACCTGGGCGAGGGCTGGCATGTGCCTCGGGCCCTGCTGCCGGTGCAGGAAAAGCGCGCCGTGATGCTCATCGACCCGCCCTTCGAGCAGGCCGACGAACTCAAGCGTTGCAGTCAGTCGATGAAAGAAGCCATTGGCCGCATGCGCCAGACGGTGGCTGCAATCTGGTACCCGATCAAGGACCAGCGCCAGCTCGTGCGTTTCTACCAGGATCTCACCAGCACTGGCGCGCCGAAGCTGCTGCGGGTCGAACTGTACGTGCATCCGCAGGACAGCCCGCAAGGCCTGAACGGCTCTGGCCTGGCCATCGCCAACCCGCCCTGGGGCCTGGAGGAAGAGCTGCGCGAACTGCTGCCGTGGCTGTCCCAGGTGCTGGCCCAGACCAGGGGCAGCTGGCGCATGGACTGGTTGATCGCGGAGTGAGGGTGGCCTCCAGAGCATGCCATCCCGACTGGCCCGCTTTGCGTTATAATCCCGCTCTTTCGCTGCCTCCCGCCGATGCGGTCGAGGCGCATTTTCAAAGAATGAAGAGGCTAGACCCTTGGCATTGACGATTCTTGGCCTGTCCGGCGCCCTTAGCCATGATCCTTCCGCGGCCCTGTACATCGACGGCAAGCTCATTGCCGCCGCTGAAGAAGAGCGCTTCGTGCGCGACAAGCACGCAAAGAACCGCATGCCCTACGAGTCGGCGAAGTTCTGCCTGGAGCAGGCCGGTATCAAGCCGTCGGACGTCGACGTGGTAGCTATTCCCTTTGCGCCGATCAGCCTGTTCGGCAAGGCCCGTTGGCACTACGCCAAACGCTACTGGTACGCCCCGGACCGCGCCCTTGACGCGATTCTGATGGGCAACCGCCGCTACAAGCGCTACCGCAAGAAGATCGTCTGGTGCCTGGAGCAACTGGGCTTCGACCCCAAGAAGGTCAAGATCGAACCGGTCGAGCACCACCTGGCCCATGCCTCCAGTGCCTACCACTGCTCGGGCTTCAAGGAAAAGACGGCGATCCTCGGCATCGATGGCAAGGGCGAGTACGCCACGACCTTCTTCGGCTATGGCGAAAACGGCAAGATCCACAAGATCAAGGAGTTCTTCGACCCGGATTCGCTCGGTGGCCTGTACGGCGCGGTCACCGAGTTCCTCGGTTTCGAAATGCTCGACGGCGAGTTCAAGGTCATGGGCATGGCGCCGTATGGCGACGCCAGCAAATACGATTTCTCGCGCCTGGCCAACTTTGAAAACGGCGAGCTGGTGATCAACACCGACTACGCCAACGTCATCGGCCTTCGCCGCTATAAAGAGAAGGGCAAGGGCTTCTACTTCTCCCCCAAGCTGATCGAGTGGCTGGGTCCCAAGCGCGAAGGCGACATCGCCGACGAGCCGTATATTCATTACGCTGCGAGCATGCAGGCGCTGTTCGAAAAGCTCGCCCTGCAGATGATCGACCATTACCTGGGCGACGTCCTGCGCGAAACCGGCAAACTGGCCTTCGCGGGCGGCTGCGCACTGAACGTGAAGCTCAACCAGAAGATCATCGCCCGTCCCGACGTCAAGGAACTGTTCGTCCAGCCGGCGTCCGGCGATGCGGGTACCGCAGTGGGCGCCGCGGCCTATGTGTCACACACGCGTGGCGTGCCGGTCGAGAAGATGGAGCACGTCTATCTTGGCCCGTCCTATTCCAACGAGGACGTCATCGCCGCCTGTGCCCGCCACGCGAGCCAGCCGAAATGGCGCAAGCTGGAGGACATGCCTCAGCAGATCGCCAAGATCATGGTCGATGGCAATCCCGTGGCCTGGTTCCAGGGGCGCATGGAGTTCGGTCCGCGTGCGCTGGGTGGCCGTTCGATCATCGGTTGCCCGAGCGTGCCGGGCGTTGCCGACCGCATCAACCACCAGATCAAGTTCCGCGAACGCTGGAGGCCTTTCTGCCCGTCGATGCTCGACACCGTGGCCCCGCAAATGATCAAGATCGATCATCCGGCACCGTTCATGACCTTCACCTTCGAAGTTGCCGAAGAGTGGAAGACCCGTGTACCGGAAGTGGTCCACGAAGACGGTACCTCCCGTGCCCAGGTGCTCAAGCGTGAGTACAACCCGCGCTACTACGACATGATGAAGTCCCTCGAGGCGCTCACCGGAAACGGCGTGTCGCTCAATACTTCGCTCAACCGCCGTGGCGAGCCGATGATCTGCTCGCCTACCGACGCGCTGAACATGTTCTTCGGCTCCGACCTGCAGTACCTGATCATGGAAGACATCCTGGTCGTCAAGGAGGGCGTGGAGGAGCATGCAGTTGACTGAAGTGCAGATCAGCGTCGTCATTCCTGCCTACAATTACGCCAGGACACTGCAGCGGGCTGTTGAATCGGTGTTGGCGCAATTGGGTGACGCGAACGCCGAGCTGCTGGTCATCGACGACGGCTCCACCGATGCCACCCCGCAGGTGCTGGCGTCGCTTCACGCCGAGCACCCAGGTCGTTTCCGGGCGCTGCGCAAAGCCAACGGGGGTCTGTCCTCGGTGCGCAACCGAGGCATCGTCGAAGCCTTGGGCCAGTACCTGATCTTTCTCGATGCCGATGACGAACTGGCGCCAGGGGCGCTAGCCGCGCTGGCGCAGCACATCGACGCCAACCCCGACAGCCGCTTGATCATCGGCGGGCACTGGTCGGTCTTCGAGGACGGAACGCGGAGTCAACATCGCGTCAAGCCGCTGCCAGCGACCCCGCGCGAACGCGTGCGGGGTTATCTGCTGGACAAGACCGTTTCCCTTTCCAACGGGGCTTGCGCGATGCACCGTGAAGTCTTTGCGCCAGGCAACTACCCCGAGCACCTGCGCAATGTGGAGGACATTCC
Source organism: Pseudomonas fluorescens (assembly GCF_902498185.1). Lineage (GTDB taxonomy): Bacteria > Pseudomonadota > Gammaproteobacteria > Pseudomonadales > Pseudomonadaceae > Aquipseudomonas > Aquipseudomonas fluorescens_BS. The sequence goes on from NZ_CABVIX010000009.1 coordinate 34,956, forward strand.
CGTATTCGCCCAAGTGCTGGCAAGGTTTGCCTGCAGCGTACTCGATCAACCGTTGGCATTGATCTACAAGCACGGCGACAGCATGCGCCACGACCTCAAGCAAAGCCTGGCGGCGGGCATCGGCATGGTCGATGAAGTGTTCTCCCCGGCCCGCATGCCCGAGGAGTTGCGGGACCTGCGCAACGCCTTTCTGGCCCAGCGGTGCTTGTCGTTGTTCCGGGATTGCTACAGCGCTGGCGACCATGCGAACGCGAAGGCGTTTTACGCGCAAGCGCTGCGTGCGGATCCTCGATCGATTACGCGGTGGTCCTACACCCGCAAGGCTATCCGGTTGCTGTTCAAGTGAGCGCCGCGACCTCCAGCCGGCAGAGCTGGGCAGAAAAAGCCTGTGAACTGGATCGATACCGCTGGAAGCTGCTGCGCGAGCGACATGGTCGACTCGGCAGCGTGCTGCGTTGGGCCCGCGACATGCTGGTCGATCTGGTGCTCGGCCTGCGTGCCAGGGCGTCCCTGAGTCGCTCGGTCGACGCAACGCCCTGCCAGGTGCTGCTGCTGCACTCGGCGCCCAAGTCGATGGCATTGGGGCGCAAGAACATCTTGATCGATGCCGTGCGCAAGGACGGGCTGCAGCTCAACGAGGCGGCCTTGCAAGGGCCGTCCGACGCCTGTGCCGGGCGCATGCTGCTGGCGCCGCCGCAGCCTGTGCCACTGCGTTACCTGGCATATGCCGCCCATGCGCAATGGCTGGTTAGCAAGCATGAACCCCGGCTGTTGATCAACGAGCGTAATGGCAGCCTTCATGCGCCATTCTTGCGCCTGGCCCTGGCGGCTCGCGAAGCCCGCCTGTTACAGCTGGCTCATTCAGCGACACTGGAGTCTTCGCGCAGGCTGGCGATGAACGACTATGACTATTACGCCCTGTTCGGCCGCAGCTCGCTCGACGCCTTGCAGGCGCGCAGCCTGCGTTTTGGCGAGTCGACGGCGGTGCTGGTCGGGTCGTATCTGGTCGATGAAACCTACAATTTGCCGGTCACCCATCCCGAACTGAAAACCTTGCTCGTTCTTGGTGTGGGCCCGGACCGGGAAAAAGAACCCGGCTACATACGGACCTATGAGCTGCTCCGGGACTGGGCCGCAGAGCATCCGCACTACCGGGTGCTGTTCAAGCGGCATCCGCGCAGCAGGGCGCATTTCTGGACCGAGGCTGCCTCTCGGTTGTCCAGCATCGAACTGCTGGAGGCTCAGTGCTCGCTGGCGCAGGCACTGGCACGCTCCAGCGTGGTGATCAATATCATGTCCAATGCCGGTATCGAGGCAGGCATGGCTGGCCGGCCGGTGCTTCATGTGAATGCCGGCGACGATGTGGATGTCTTCTCGCACGCGCTCTTCTTCGGGCCTCAGGTGCGTGATGGCGCAGCCTTGTCCCGTCAGTTGTCGAGGGTCGAGCAGGATTATCCGGGCAGCGTGGCGCAAGCCCGGGCTTTCGCCGATTACCACCTGGTTCACGGTTACCGGGGCTTGGCCAAGACCGTGCAGCTGGTCGAGGACCTGGTGCGGGGCGAGGATCCTGGCCGACGCTTCGACACCTTCATCCTGACAGCGATTCCCTGACCCAAGGGCTAGCGGCCGAGCACGCTCCTGAGCTCCTGCTCGGTGCACTGCTGCTGATGACGTAGATAATGCTCAAGGAACGCGTCGTCCTTCAGTAGCCAATCACGGTCCTGACGGTAGCGCAGCATGTGCTTGAAGTTGCGCAGGCGCAGTCCCTTGCCAAGGGGTTTTCGGTAGAGGCGCAGGTCCGCGATGTCGATCAGCCCCAGGGTGTTCTGAGGCGTCAGCACCACGTTGCCCAGATGCGCCGAGCGAAAGTACACACCCTTTTCGTGCAGCCGGGCGATGAACCTGCCCAACTGTGCGCGCAGGTCTTCATGGGTATCGCTGCCCAGCAGTTGGCGCAGCGTGTGACCGGGCAGGGGGTCGTAATGCACCGCGTCGCGCTCGATGCTCGGGATACGGTAGACCCGGCGCGCCGTCGGGCACTCGATTTCAAGCTCATGCATGGCTTGGCAGTTGTCAGCGAAGCGTTGTGCGTAAGGCGCCCACAGCGCAGAGGTCAGCAGGCGTTTGCGGCGAAACAGCTTGAGCATCGATCCGTCGACCAGGCGAAGTACTTTATCCCCTTTGCCATCGGCTTCAAGAACGTCAGCACTCTGGCGCAGAGTGAGGTAGGCGGTGTGGTCGAGCGTTTGCATCAAGACTCCAAAGCTAGGCCTGATGGGAGGGGGCGGTATCTTATCGCAGCCGTCGCTACACAAAAAACCGCTGTGCTACAATCGCGCCGATATTTTGCGGCACGTTCGTTCATGTTCAAGCGATTTCCACTACGGTTGTCCACACCGGTCATGGAGGATTCTTGCGGGTGTTTGCAGGCTATATTTCGGATGCTCTATGACGACAACGATGTTCTTTTCCCTCGCCAAGCACCAAGGCCTCTATTTCAACCGGTTGCTTGACGAGACGGACCTGCGGGGCAAGGTCGTCACGCCACGGCAGATGCCCTGGCCAAGACTGTCGCAGGCTTCCAACGTGTTCTCGCGTATCGACTTGCAGAAGCTGATCGATGAAAAGTGCGAAGAGCGCCGAGTCAAGAACAAGAATCACGGGTCGTTGTATCGTCTGTTGCTACGCCTGCACCTCCAGTGGGTGGCGTTGCGTGCCCAGGCCCTGCTTGATCAGGAGCGCCCCGACGTCCTGGCGTTCTGGAATGGCGCCCATTGCTATTCGCGGTTGCTGGTGGCATTGGCCCCGCCGGAGTGCAAGACCTTCTTTTTCGAGAACGGGTTGCTGCCGGACACCACCACCGTGGATCCGCGCGGGGTGAACTACCTCAATTCTGTTCCTCGCGATCCCGGGTTCTACCTCGACTATCCCGCCGTGGCATGCGAAGAAGGGCCCAAGGCCAAGCTCATACCACGCCAGGCCCGCGCCGCGGGTCCTGCGCCGATCGATCTTCCGGCGCAGTATGTGTTCATCCCCTTCCAGGACGATCGTGACACCCAGGTTCGGCTGTTCTCTCCCTGGGTCAGGAACATGCGCGACCTGTTCGACCTTGGCGAGCGCCTGGCGCAGGAAACCGGCCTGACCGTGGTGTTCAAGGAACACCCTTCCAGTCGCGAAACCTACCCTGACCTGCACGGCCGCACGCACGAGCGGCTGTTGTTCGCCAATGGCAACGCCACCCAGCAATTGATCGAACACAGCCAGTTCGTCATCACGGTGAACTCGACGGTGGGCCTGGAAAGCCTGCTGCTGGGCAAGCCGGTGATGACGCTGGGCCAGGCCTTCTACAACATCGAAGGCCTGGTGATGCATGCCGACTCGGCGCGCGAGGTGGTCGATCTGGCGCGCGACGCTGCCCATTGGCCACTGGATGCCCGGCTCAGGCTCAACTTTTTCCACTACCTGACCGAGCACTACTGCATCAAAGGGGCTTGGAAGCACGCCGACAAGGCCCAGCTGCAACGGGTCGCCAACCGAATACTGGGTAAAGCCAATTGCTGAAGAACATGGACAGGTTTTTAGGAAAGGATGTCCTCGTTGCCTGGGCATCATTGGGGCTTGTGGTGCTGTTGTGCGCGCCCTGGCTCCTGCCAGGGAACAAGCTCTACCACCAGTTGCTGATCTTCCTGTTGTGGCTGCCGGCCTTGCTGGGCATGTTCCACCGGGATCTTCGCGTGATGCTCAAGCAGCCTGAATGTGTGCTGTTCGTCCTGTTCGCCATCTGGACCTTGCTGGTACTGGCGGTGGAGGGAGGCGATAACGTCGGTGGCAAGAGCAAGGTGCCGATCTATGTGGCGCTTACGCTGGCGGGGGTGCTTGTGGCCGCCCAGAGCCGCAAGTGGACCCTCGAGTCACTGCTGCTGTACTCATCCATCGTGGGTGGGTTGTTCGCGATCGTCTCCTTGATTCTCTTCTATGTCATCGCTGAACAGCCCTCGGGCGGTCGATTGATTGCCGTTGGCTTGTGGGATACCGCCATAATGGCCGCGCATGCCGTCGGCGCCTTGGCGATCATGGGCGCATTCACCGTGCAGACCAAACGCTTCGCGCCATGGGCCAAGCTGCTGTTGGTCATTCCGGCCCTGGGCTACGCGATGTTTCTCGGTTTCAGCCAGACCCGGGGCGTATGGATCGCGCTGGCTGCCTGCCTGCTGGTGATGATCATGGCGCGGCCGTCGCGGATGGGCGTCGCGCTGGTTGTCCTGGCCTGCGTGGGTGTGGGAGCCGTTGCCCTGTATGACCCTCTGATCCTGCTGCAGCGTGGGGTGTCCTATCGCCCTGAACTATGGCAGGGCGGCATGGACCTGATGCTTGAAAACTGGGGAATGGGGGTGGGTTTCCATACCTACGAGATCCAGATCCCGATTGGGGGCGCCCAAGCGGCCTTCAAGCACCCGCATAATCTGTTCCTGGATACCGGGGTGCGTGAAGGGCTGTTCGGGCTGCTGCTGTTCGCCTGCCTGTGGCTCGCGGTGGGATGGCGCGGCTGGGTCTCGCGGGAACAGCCCCTGGGGCAACTGGTATTGGCACTGTGGGTGTTTTCCGGCGTATCGCTGCTTACCGATGGCATCGGCCTCTGGCTCAAGCCTAACGCCGACTGGCTGATCACCTGGCTGCCGATCGCCTTGAGCATGGTATTGGCGCACCGCCAGCATCAGGCCCATGACGCCTTGCCTGGCGATCCGACGCCTCAATAGCTCCCGCGGGCAGAGCGCAAGCGTCTGCAGACCGGGTTTCGCGCCTCGGCCCTGTTGAGTCATCTTTACGGGTTCGCTGTTACAATGCGCAGCTTGTCTGTCTATTCAAACGTACGAGGCGCAGCAAATGGCCAATCCCGACCAGCAGTCGAGCATGAAGATCTATCTGCGATTGCTGAAATATGTGCTCCCGTACTGGGGTGCTTTTGCTATCAGTGTAGTGGGGTTCGTGTTGTTTGCCTCCAGCCAACCGATGCTGGCGGACATGCTCAAACACTTTCTCGATGCCTTGCAAAAGCCCGATGACGCCAAATTCCTGGGCGTCTCGCTGGTGCTCGGCGTGCCGCTGTTGATTGTGCTGATCGCGATCTATCAGGGTATCGGCTCGTTCCTGGGCAACTACTACCTGGCCAAGGTTGCCCGGGGCGTGGTCCATGACCTGCGATGTGCATTGTTCGACAATCTGTTGACCTTGCCCAACCGTTATTTTGACGTCCACAACTCGGGCCATTTGATTTCGCGTATCACCTACAACGTGACCATGGTCACCGGCGCGGCCACGGACGCGATCAAGGTCGTCATCCGCGAAGGCCTCACCGTTGTCTTCCTGTTTGGCTATCTGTTGTACATGAACTGGAAGATGACGCTCGTGCTGTTGGCGATCCTGCCGGTCATCGCCGTGCTCGTCAGCAGTGCCAGCAAGAAATTCCGCAAGCAGAGCAAGAAGATCCAGGTGGCGATGGGCGATGTGACCCACGTTGCTTCGGAGACTATCCAGGGCTATCGCGTGGTGCGCAGCTTCGGTGGCGAGTCCTATGAAACCGAGCGTTTCCACAAGGCCAGCGCCGACAACATGAACCGCAGCCTTGGGATGACCCGCACCCAGTCGATCTACACGCCTGTGCTGCAGCTGGTGATCTACGTCGGCATGGCCGTGTTGATGTATCTGGTGCTGTACATGCGTGGCGATGCGTCCGCAGGTGAACTGATCGCGTACATCACCGCCGCCGGCCTGCTGCCCAAGCCGATCCGTCAGTTGTCGGAAGTCAGCGCCACCATCCAGAAGGGCCTGGCAGGCGCCGAAAGCATCTTCGAGCAGCTCGATGAAGTGCCGGAAGTCGATACCGGTACCCAGGAAGTACAGCGCGTGAGCGGACGCCTGGAAGTGCGCAATCTCAGCTTCCAGTACCCCGGCACCGAGAAGGTCGTGCTCGACGACATCACCTTCACGGCCGAAGACGGCCAGATGGTAGCGCTGGTGGGTCGTTCCGGCAGCGGCAAATCGACCCTGGCCAGCCTGATTCCGCGGTTCTATCACCACGACAAAGGCCAGATTCTGCTCGATGGCGTGGACGTCGAAGATTACAAGCTGACCAACCTGCGCCGTCATATCGCGCTAGTCACCCAGCAGGTCACCCTGTTCAATGACACCGTGACCAACAACATCGCCTATGGCGACCTGGCCGGGGCACCGATCGAGGATGTCCAGAAGGCTGCATCGCAGGCCTATGCCAGCGAGTTCATCAGCAAGATGCCGCAGGGCTTCGACACGCTGGTGGGCGAGAACGGCGTGCTGCTTTCCGGTGGCCAGCGCCAGCGTCTGGCAATTGCCCGGGCGTTGCTCAAGGATGCACCGCTGCTGATTCTGGACGAGGCGACTTCGGCGCTGGACACTGAATCGGAGCGGCATATCCAGGCAGCCCTCGATCATGTCGTGCGCAACCGGACAACGCTGGTCATCGCCCATCGCTTGTCGACCATCGAAAAGGCCGACCTGATTCTGGTGATGGAAGAAGGCCGTATCGTCGAGCGCGGCACGCATCAGGAACTGCTGCAGCGCAACGGCTACTACTCGCGGCTGCACGCCCATGATTTCGAGAGTGGCGACAAGGACAAACCGGCAGAAGCGGTCGACATATGCTGAACCTGCTACGTCTGTGGCGCGAACGTGGGTGGCAAGAGATCGATCAGGCGGAATATGCGCAGACCTGGTTCCAGCATGGCGGCAGTGTTGCCACGCATCCCGAAATCGTCGCACGCCTGTCGGCCTTTCTCGAGCTGCCGACGCGCTACCTGGGCTACCTGGTCGAGGGCAAGGTGCAAGCCGCGGTGCCTTGCTGGGGCCGCCATGTAGCGCTGTCCAAGGATGTACTCAAGCGCGAGGGCAAGCGCGGCCTGCTGGACATGGGCAACGCCGAGATCATCCTGCCGGTGGCGCATGGGGTGCAAGTCCCTGTTCGACAACGCATGCGCTACGTCTCTGAACTCAATGCCGATCGCGTCAGTACCTTGCGTAGCCAGTCCGAAGGCCTGGCACTTGCCCGGGAGCCAGAGGACTACTCGAAGAAGTTCCGCTATAACCAGAGACGCGAACTGCGATTGCTCGAAGAGGCTGGCGGTACCTTTCGTCCCATGAGCGCTTTCACCGCTGCCGAACAGGCTGCCATGTACACCGAGCTGTTCGAGCGCCGTTGGGGCTTCGAAGTGCCCGGGAAGCAGGGGCTGGTGGAGGTGTTTACGCTGCTGCGCGAGTACATGAGCGGCTCGATCGCCCTGCTTGAGGGCGCGCCAGTGGCGATCCAGCTACTGTACAAGGTCGAGGCCCCGCAGTGGGTGTCGCTGGAATACATCAACGGGGGCGTTGATCCGCAAAGCCGCGAGTTCAGCCCGGGCAGCGTGCTCAGCTACGTCAACACCCAGCAGGCCTGGGAAGACGCCAGAGCCCTGGGCAAGCCGCTGCGTTACTCGTTCGGACGCGCCGATCGCGAATACAAAGACCGCTGGTGCCGCACCGTACCGGTCTATCAGGTTTGACACCATGACCGCACGCAAGCAACGACTGTTGAAGGCTCATCGGCGTAACAAGCGCATTACGCTTCTCGTGGCGCTGATCGCGCTGCTGGCGCTCGGGGTGGCCGTGGCGTGGTGGCTGGTGCCCGTGCTGATGGTGCTCGGCTGGATCGTCCATGAAGCCTGGTTCGCTGACCACCTGTTCTACCGTGGCAGCGACGATTACCAGTACTCTTTCCCGGAAGGTACGGCGTCGCAGCCAGTGTCGATCGAGAGCGACCATGTGCGCCTTTCCTGCAGCCTGGCCGAGGGCGAGACGCTGGTGCTGGCCGTGCAGGTACGCCACCGCTGGATCGGCCGTTGGCTCGATCCCTTCATCGAGGCAGGCGACGATCGCCAGGATTTCGAGCGTGGTGTCGCAGGCGTGCGATACGTGAATCTCTCTGGCCAGCGCGAGCGGCTGGCACGCGGTGAGCTGAAGCTGCGCGGCCATCGCTGCCGGGTGGCCGCTCAGGCCACTCTGCATGTCATGTCCAACCCGGACTATGCCGGCAAGCGCACCCTGATCCTCGCGCCGCATGCCGACGATGCCGAACTGGCCGCGTTCGGTTACTACAGCCGCTGTACCGATGTCAGCATCGTCACCCTGACCCAGGGCGAGATCGAGGCGGACGCCTTCCGCCGCCTGGGCCTCGGGCAGGCCGAGGCCGCTCGCCTCAAGGGGCGTCTGCGCGCGTGGGACAGCCTTGCCGTACCCCTTTGGGGTGGTGTCAAGGCTGGCCAGTGCGTACAGCTGGGCTATTACTGCCTGCAAATGACGGCGATGGCCGCGCAGCCTGCAACGGCATTCGGCTCGCGTGAGTCGGGCGAGTCCGATATCCGCAGCGTGCGGGGACAGAATCCCCTGTCGCTTCCTGGCGACCGGGATGGCGCGCCAAGCTGGAACAACCTGGTCGCGGACCTGGTTGCTCTGCTTGAGCATTTCCAGCCCGAAGTGATCATCACGCCGCATCCGGAACTCGATCCGCATGCTGATCACGTCGCGACGACCCAGGCGATATTTCAGGCTGTCGCCCTGAGTCGCAGCAAGCCGCGGACCGCGCTGTTCTACGCGAACCATCTACACGACAACGACCGTTGGCCCATGGGTCCGGCGGGGATGGGGATCGCCTTGCCTCCGGCAATCGAGGCATTGCCTGCCGATCGGCTGTGGAGTCCCCTGTTGGACAAGGCCGTGCAACTGGACAAGGCCATGGCCCTGAACATGCAGCACGACCTGCAGGGCCCATTGGCGCTCAAGCGTCGCGTGCGCAGGCTCATCCAGCGCCTGTTGAGCGGGCGACGCTGGCCTGCCACCGGTGAGGACGAGTTCCACCGCAAGGCGGTCAGGCGTCACGAATTGTTCTGGGTGCGCCCGATTACCAGTGAAGTTGTGTAATTGGCCCTGTGCTAATATCCCGCCCTTGTTAATTTTTTCATATGGGTTGCCCATGAAGTTATCCATGCCGCTTTTCAATCAAGCCCCGGTTCTGGTGGTCGGCGATGTCATGCTCGACCGCTACTGGCATGGTGGTACCTCGCGGATTTCACCCGAGGCGCCTGTGCCGGTGGTCAGGGTCGAGCAGATCGAAGACCGTCCGGGCGGCGCCGCCAACGTTGCGCTCAACATTGCAGCACTGGGCGCGCCCGCTTCACTGGTTGGCGTCACCGGCCAGGACGAAGCGGCCGAAAGCCTGGCCAACAGCCTGCAGGCTGCTGGCGTGCGTTCGATCTTCCAGCGTATCGCGCACCAGCCGACCATCGTCAAGCTGCGGGTCATGAGCCGTCACCAGCAGTTGCTGCGCATCGACTTCGAAGAACCCTTCGCCACCGATGCGTTGTCGCTGGGTGCCGAAGTGGATGCCTTGCTCGACGGCGTCAAGGTGCTGGTCCTGTCGGACTACGGCAAGGGCGCGCTGCGTAATCACCAGGATCTGATCCAGGCCGCCAGAGCCAAGGGTATCCCGGTGCTGGCCGATCCCAAGGGCAAGGATTTCTCGGTCTATCGTGGTGCCAGCCTGATCACCCCTAACCTCAGCGAATTCGAGGCCATTGTCGGCCGCTGCGCCGATGAATCGGAGCTCGTTGCCAAGGGCCTGCAGCTGATGCTGGATCTCGACCTGGGCGCCTTGCTGGTGACCCGTGGCGAGCACGGCATGACGTTGCTGCGTGCCGACCACCCGGCGATGCACCTGCCAGCACGTGCCCGCGAGGTGTTCGATGTCACCGGTGCGGGCGATACGGTGATTTCCACCCTGGCTGCGGCGATTGCCGCGGGTGAAGACCTGCCACAGGCCGTGGGCCTTGCGAATCTCGCGGCGGGCATCGTGGTCGGCAAACTGGGTACGGCCGCGATCAGCGCGCCGGAGCTACGCCGGGCTATCCAGCGCGAAGAAGGATCCGAGCGCGGCGTGCTGAGTCTCGACCAGCTGCTGCTGGCTATCGACGATGCCCGTGCGCACAAGGAAAAGATCGTCTTCACCAATGGCTGCTTCGACATCCTTCACGCAGGTCACGTGACCTACCTGGAGCAGGCGCGTGCCCAGGGCGATCGCCTGATCGTCGCGGTGAACGACGATGCGTCGGTCAGTCGCCTGAAAGGGCCGGGCCGGCCGATCAACAGCGTCGACCGGCGGATGGCGGTGCTGGCTGGGCTCGGCGCGGTGGACTGGGTCATCAGCTTCCCCGAAGGCACTCCTGAAAACCTGCTGAGCCAGGTCAAGCCTGACGTACTGGTCAAGGGGGGCGATTACGGGATCGATCAGGTGGTCGGCGCCGACATTGTCACCGGCTACGGCGGTACCGTGAAGGTGCTGGGGCTGGTCGAGAACAGCTCGACCACGGCCATTGTCGAGAAGATTCGCAAGAATTGAGGGGGCTGTTCAGCCTAAGGTTGTCTGTGAGGGCCTCTTCGCTGCGGTTCGGCGCTCACAGGCACTACTTGTTCAGCGCCATCCGCAACAGATCCCGCGCCTTGCCCTTCAACCGCTGCAGCCCCGATGCCCGTTTCGGCGCTACCAGCCCTTGCTGCCGCAGCCAGTCTTTCCAGCGTATCCGCTCTTCCCTGACTACCCACCCGTCCTGCGCCGCAAAGCTTTCGGCCAGGTACAGTCCGCGCGTGCCGGCAGCCTGCAACTGACCTTTCTTCAAGGTATACAGCTCCGCCGTCGGCTCGCCATCGTTCAACGGCATCAGGTACAGGTCCGGACGCTTGCGGTCAAGCCTCGTCACCAGCTGATCGCCTTCCAGCCGCTCGTCCACATGAAACAGGCTCAGCGACTTCGCCTCTCTCGGCACCTGTAGCCGCAGGTCATAGATCAGCTGCAACGATGCCGTGGGCAGATGCACATAGGCCCGTGGACGCTCCAGCAGGGTAAGCGTGCCGCAGTGCACCGGCCGCGCGGCGCCCGACTGCGGGGTCAGCACAAACGGCAAGGCTTCGCGGTAATGCAGCGCGGCCGAGTAGGGCGCTGGCAGCCAGGTATCGTTGAAGCGCCCGCCAAGCCAGCCCTCCGGCGTTTCCAGCAGGCACTCCTCGGCCACTTCCTGGATGGCGGTGTGCAGGGGCAGGTTCAGCTCGCGCGCAGGCACATAGCCGGATATCAGCTTGAGCACCACGTCGCCACGGTCCTGTCGGCGCTGGCGCACCAGCACCCAATAGTCACGATTCTGCCAGGTCAGGGTGAGGCGTACCGACACGCCGAGGTTGGCCAGTTCGGCAACGAAGCGCTGGGTGTCGGCCACCTGAATCGGCTTGCGCCGCTGCAGGGTCTGGGCAAAGTTCAGGGGCATGCCTACCCCCTGGTAGTGCAAGGCATCGGGGGTGGCTTCGACGTGCAGCGGCAGAGTCTTGAAGTTGCTGGGGTTCTTGCGGATCAGCGTTCGCGCCACGAGGCTCCTCCTTGCGTTGGGGGCGGCCGCGCGGGCGGCTTAGTGCTGGCTGAGGATGCGGGCGACTGTCGCGACGTTGTGCGCCAGGTGCAACGGATTGATGGTGCCGACAATAGCACTGCACACCCCAGGGTGAGCAAACAGCAATTCGAAGCTGGCGCGCACCGGATCGGTGCCCGGCGCGAGACATACATGGCCGCTGGCGAGCGCCTTTTTCACCAGGATTGCCTTGCCATGTTCGGCAGCGTAGTCCAGCACAGGACGCTCCGCCTGCTCTGTCAGATTGTAGGTGACCATGGCGCAGTCCCCGCGCTCCAAGGCCTTCAGTCCGCCGGCCGCCGTCTTGCCAGAAAACCCGTAGCCCCTGATCTTGCCTTCCTGCTTGAGGGCGGCGAGGGTCTGGTAGACATCCTGCTCTTCAAGAATCGCCAGATCGTTGCCGTCCGAATGCACCAGAACAAGATCGATACAATCTGTTTCAAGACGCTTGAGGCTGCGTTCCACGGACAGACGCGTGTGGGCGGCGCTGAAGTCGTGATGGGACTGGCCGTCTTCGAACTCTTCGCCGACCTTGCTGACGATCACCCAGTCATGGCGCTGGCCGCGCAACAGCGGGCCGAGGCGCTCTTCGCTGTTGCCGTAGGCCGGTGCGGTATCGATCAGGTTGATGCCCAGCTCGCGCGCCTGGGCCAGCAGCATGCGGGCCTGGTCGTCATTGGGGATGGCGAACCCGGAGGGGTACTTCACCCCTTGGTCGCGGCCGAGCTTGACGGTGCCCAGGCCCAGCGGAGAAACCCTGAGGCCAGTGCTGCCCAGAGGCCGGTGAAAGTCGCGCAGGGTCGGAAGGCTCATGGCAGTAGTTGCTCCCAGGCAGGGGTGCCGATCGAGGGTCGGGGAAGGTCGCTCAGGTCTGGACGCTCGGTAGGTCGGATACCGTCGCGCTCAAGGCTATTCAGCACACGATCGGCGAAGTCCGGCGCAAGGGCCAGTTTGGTTGGCCAGCCCACCAGCAGCCGTTGCTGCTCGGCAAGGAAGGCATTGTCGGGACGTACAAGCCCCGACTGCGCAGGCTCGGCACGGTCAACGCGCACGGTGGCCCAGCGCACCTGGCTCAGATCGACCCAGGGCAGCAGACCGGCGATTTCCTTTTGTGCCGCAGCAATCTGCGCGGCTGGCTCGCGGGCCACGCCATCGGCTTCGGCCAGATCGCCGCCGAGATACCAGACCCATTGGCCATCACTGGCGGGATGGCTGGTCACTGTGACCCTGGGCTTGGGGCCGCCCCCCAGGCAATGGGCATACAGCGGCTTGAGCGCTGCTCCCTTGGCCATGACCATATGCAGCGGGCGGCGCTGCATGGCGGGCTGATCCAGCCCAAGCGCCTGCAGCAGGCCGGCAATGCCGGCGCCAGCGCTGAGCACGATGCGCTGGGCTCGGATCTCACGCCCGTCGACCCGTAGGCCGACCAGCGTGTCACCGTCGTGCAGCGGCTTGATCCGCTCGCCCGCCAGCAGGCTGTCGCCGGCAAGCTCGGCCAATGCCTTCAACAGGCTCGGGACGTCCACCACCAGCTCGGCCAGGCGATATACCTTGCCCTTGAAGCCACGGTCCTGGAGGGCAGGAGGCAATTGATCGCCTTTTACCTGATCGACCCGGCCGCGTACTGCCTTGCTGGCGAAAAAGCTGGTCAGGTTGCCAGCCAGGGTGCCTGGCGACCACAGGTAATGAGCCTCCGACAGCAGACGGACAGCAGACAGGTCCAATTCGCCGTTGCCCGCCAGCGCCTCGCGCCAGCGGCGCGGCATGTCGGCGATGGCTTCCGAGGCGCCGGTCAGCGCGCCATGCAAGGCGTACTTGGCGCCGCCATGGATGATGCCCTGGGACTTGATGGTCTGCTCGCCACCCAGGCTCGCGCGTTCCACCAGTACCGTCGAGTAGCCCAGGCGCCGCAAGCGGGCGTTGAGCCAGAGGCCCGCGACCCCGGCGCCAACGATCAGGACGTCAGTGGAAATGGCAGATGACATGCGCAAACCTCACAAGCAGGGACAGGCGCCCAGTATACAGACTGGGCGAGGAATCAATGCCCGGTGGTTTTCGAGAAGACCTGGATCACCACCACGCCGGCCACGATCATGGCCATGCCGAGCATCGCCGGCATGTCCAGCTTCTGCCCATAGATCACCAGCGCCGCCACGCTGATCAGCACGATGCCAAGCCCGGACCAGATCGCGTAGGCAATCCCGACCGGCACGCTGCGCACTACCAAGGTCAGCATCCAGAACGCTACCGCGTAGCCGCAGATCATCAGCATCAGGGGCAGCGGCGTGCTCAGTCCCTTCACCGCCTTCATGGACGCGGTAGCGATGACTTCGGCGACGATGGCAATGGCGAGGTAGGTGTAGGCGTTCATGAGTCGTTCCTTGAGGGGGCTGGCAGTGCATTCTAGGCATTCGTGCACTTGCGGGCCATGTGCTAGTAAACTTCGCCGCCATGAACAGAACCCTTTATACCCTGCTGTTTCACCTGGGCCTGCCGCTGGTAGCGCTGCGCCTGTTCCTGCGTGGGCGCAAGGCCCCGGCCTACCGCCAGCGGATCGCCGAGCGCTTTGCCTTCAGGTTGCCGGCCCTGCGTCAGGGTGGGTTGTGGGTACATGCCGTGTCCGTCGGCGAAAGCATCGCCGCAGCGCCCATGGTACGGGCGTTGCTCAAGGCCTACCCGGACCTGCCGGTCACCATCACCTGCATGACGCCCACAGGTTCCGAGCGTATTCGCGTCCTGTTCGCCGATGAACCCCGTATTCAGCACTGCTATCTCCCCTATGACCTGCCTTGGGCGGCGGGGCGCTTCCTGGATCATGTCCGACCCCGGCTGGGCATCATCATGGAGACCGAGCTTTGGCCCAACCATATCCACCAGTGCGCGAAGCGCGGCATTCCGGTCGCCTTGGCCAATGCACGGCTCTCGGCACGATCGGCGCGCGGCTATGCCCGTTTTGCCAGGCTGACCCGGCCAATGCTCGCCGAGATGAGCCTGTTCGCCGTGCAGACCGAGACCGAGGCCGAGCGTTTTCGCAGTCTCGGCGCGCGCGCGGAGTGCGTGCAGGTCACCGGCTCGATCAAGTTCGACCTGAAGATCGACGAGCAGCTTCCTGCCCGCGCCCTTGAGCTGCGCACCGGGTGGAACGCCAGGCAGCGACCTGTATGGATCGCCGCCAGCACCCATGAAGGTGAAGACCAGGTCATCCTCGATGCTCACCGGCAGTTGCTCAAGGTGCACGGTGACGCCCTGTTGATCCTCGTCCCACGTCACCCAGAGCGGTTCAACGCCGTGAACGAGCTATGCAGCGCACAGTTCGACACAGTACGGCGCTCCCACGGCACACCAGTCGAATCGCACACCCAGGTGTTGATGGGCGACACCATGGGCGAATTGCTGTTTCTCTATGCGCTGGCGGATATCGCCTTCGTGGGCGGCAGCCTGGTCGCCAATGGTGGTCACAACCCGCTTGAGCCTGCGGCACTGTCGCTGCCGGTACTCATGGGACCGCACGTGTTCAACTTCCTGGAGATCAGCGCGATGCTGAGCGAGGCGGGGGCGTTGCAGCAGGTCGATGATGCCCAGGGGCTGGGTGCCGCGGTGCAGCGGCTGACCGAGCTGCCCCAGGACGCCCGGCGCATGGGCGCGGCGGGCAGGGCGGTGATGGTGGCTAACCAGGGGGCGCTGCAGCGGTTGCTGGATGGGTTGGGCGAGTTGTTGCGCCGGGGGGGCTGACTCGGTCCTTCGTGGAAGGGGCTTCACAGCCCCTTATTGCCTAGAAGCTAGATCCGGTAAATTCAAAAAATAGATAATCCTACTCTGCTTGGGCGAGTTGGTATTCTCGTTTGAGTCTAGATACTACGCTTGTCTGAGAAACGTCTTACACTGGATTTTGTAATCTTGGGAAGTTTCCTACAGTTTAAGATTTCATATAGGAAGTGTCTGTCAATAATGTAGGCAGCAGCTGACTTGTGGTTGTCGGTAGCGGAGAATAGCTTTGGGTCACTTGTTTTCTTGATCCGAGGTGTCTCCTGTGTCGACGGCCATAAACAGTCATGAGGGTGTATTGGATTCTGGCTTGGCCTGTCTCGTCATGCTCGCGCACTATCACCATGTGGCTGCAACGGCCGACCAGCTCAGGCACCGTTTCGCCGAGAGCAGGGATCATTTTTCGACAAGGCAGCTTTTGCAGGCTTTCACGGCACTTGGACTGAAGAGCAAAGTAGCCAAGTGCAAGCTGGAGCGGCTGTCACTCACGCCACTCCCCGGCATTGCGATTGGTCGAGATGGGGAGCATTTTATCCTCGCACGCATCGAAGGGGAGAAGGTTCTTATTCAAGATCCGCATGTGGCGGGCACCCAGGTATTGACACTGGTTGAATTGGAGCGGCGCTGGAGCGGCGAGATAATATTGGTGCGCTCCGAGGCATCATTACCAGAAGGGCTTTCGCGCTTCGATTTTACATGGTTCATTCCTGCAATTGTGAAACATCGCAGAGTACTTTCCGAGGTGCTACTTGTTTCGTTCGTTCTGCAGATATTCGCCCTGTTGACGCCACTGTTTTTTCAAGTGGTCATGGACAAGGTGCTTGTTCATAGAGGGCTCACCACACTGGATGTGATTGCAACCGGTCTGTTGGCCATTTTGATATTTGAAAGTTTACTGAGTGGGTTGAGGGCGTATGTCTTCGCGCATACGGCGTGTCGAATAGACGTGGAGCTCGGTAAGCGACTGTTTCAGCACTTGATCTCTCTTCCACTCGCCTACTTTCAGGCCAGGCGTGTCGGTGACTCCGTAGCGCGAGTGCGTGAGCTTGAGAATATACGCAGTTTTCTGACGGGTAACAGCATAAGCCTGGTACTCGACGTGCTCTTTTCCGTGGTTTTCATTGCCGTGATGTGCGCATACAGCGGGTGTCTTACGTTGATTGTCGTCGCTTCTCTCCCTTTGTATTTCCTGGTATCACTCGTTGTAACGCCGCTACTGCGAGCAAGGCTGGAGCAGAGTTTCAATAGAGGGGCAGAAAACCAGGCGTTCCTGGTAGAGACCATCAATGGAATAGATACGCTGAAGTCAATGGCGGTCGAGCCTCACACCGTCCGCCGCTGGGACAATCAGTTGGCAGCGTATGTTGCCGCAAGTTTCAGGACCCAGAACCTCTCCGCGCTTGCAAACGAGTGTATCGGGCTGATCGGCAAGCTCGTGACTGTTGGCACACTCTGGCTAGGCGCGCGGCTTGTCATCGAGGGCGACCTGACGGTCGGGCAACTGATCGCGTTCAATATGCTGGCTGGGCGCGTCTCGCAGCCGATCATGCGGCTGGCTCAACTGTGGACCAGTTTTCAGCAAACGGGCGTTTCGATTCAACGGCTGGGGGACATTCTCAATACCAGGTCCGAGACGAATCACGCAAATGGGAGCGTGTTGCCACCGCTCTGCGGGAATATCGAACTCGATCAGGTGCACTTTCGATACCGTGCCGAAGGAAGTGAAGTCTTGAGCGGACTTAATATCCAGATTGCGGCGGGGGAAGTGATAGGAGTTGTCGGACGCTCGGGGTCTGGCAAAAGCACGCTGACCCGGCTGATTCAACGGCTGTATTCTCCGGAGCGAGGACGGGTGCTGCTCGACGGCATGGACTTGGCGTTAGCGGACGTATCTTCCTTGCGCCGTCAGATCGGCGTGGTGCTGCAAGACAACCTGCTTTTCAGGCGAAGCGTGCGAGACAACATCGCCTTGAGCGATCCGGGAGCCCCCCTCGCGGATGTCATCAAGGCCGCCATCTTGGCGGGAGCACATGAATTCATCCTGGAGCTACCAGAGGGTTACGACACCTTGGTCGGTGAGCATGGTGCGTCATTGTCGGGAGGGCAGAGGCAGCGTATTGCCATCGCTCGCGCGCTGATGGCGGACCCGCGGATCCTGATCCTGGATGAGGCCACTAGCGCGCTCGATTACGAGTCAGAGCGAGTCGTTCAGCAGAACATGGCGCGTATTTGCCAGCACAGGACAGTAATCATCGTGGCTCATCGCCTGTCCGCGGTGCGCCATGCCAGCCGTATCCTGGTGATGGAGCGCGGGCAGATCATCGAGCAGGGCAGCCATGACGAATTGTTGAGTAACGCCGACGGCATTTATGCCTATCTGCATCACCTCCAGCAGGGAGGTGGAGCTTGAAAAGGTCCTATGGATCGCTGTTCGAGCGATACCGAGATACCTGGCGGCATGCATGGCAGCGGCGCAAGGAACAAGAGCAGCGTCGCGAGCATCAAGAGCTCGAATTTCTTCCGGCCGCCATGGCCTTGCAGGAAACCCCAGTGCACCCCGCGCCTCGCTACCTGCAAGGGTGCCTGCTGATGTTTGCGTCGATTGCCGTGATCTGGGCGTTCGTGGGTGAGATCGATGTCGTTGCCAGCGCTTCTGGAAAAATCGTACCGAGTGGCAAGAGCAAGGTGATCCAGTCCAGCGAAGTGGCCGTGGTTCGCGCCATCCACGTGAGCGACGGTCAAACGGTCAAGGCAGGGGATCTGCTGGTTGAACTCGACGGACAGATCACGGCAGCCGACGTCCAGCGCCTCGGCAATGACCTGCTGGCAGCGCAGATCGACAAGGTGCGTGCGGGTGCATTTCTGACTGCCATAGATGAGCGCCACGAGCCGGAAGCCTTGGCAGCACTGATTCCACAAGCTACCCCAGCGCAGCAACAGGTGGCGCAGCGTTGGCTTCAGGGCCAATACCTCGAACTTCGAACGACCCTGGACCAGGTAGAAGCTGATATCGAGCAACGCTCCGCCGAGATCCGTTCCGCCCGCGCCAAGGTCGATTCCCTGCTGCAAATGCTCGTGATCACTCGGCAGCTTGCCGCAGATTACAGGCAACTGCTGAGTGAGTCGGCAGTGGCCAAGCATTTGTATCTGGAGAAAGAACAGGCTCGCCTGGATCAAGAGCGCGAGGTAGTCAGCCAGCGGCTGCGGGTGGACGAACTGTTGGCAGCCAGGAAGGCGGCCGAACATCGGCATGCAAGCGTCACGGCCCAGGCTCGCCGGGCCATGCTGGACCTGCACAACGAAGCTGAGCAGCGTTCGAATGCTCTCGCGCTGGAGCTGAGCAAGGCCGAACAGCGCCACAGTTTGAAAACCTTGAAGTCCCCCGTGGATGGCACGGTGCAACAGCTGGCTATCCACACACGCGGTGGCGTCGTGACCGAAGCCCAGGCGCTGATGGTCATCGTCCCCAGTGATCAGCCCGTCGAGGTCGAAGTCGTACTCGAAAACAAGGACATCGGCTTTGTTTTGCCTGGTCAGGCAGTCGAGATAAAAGTCGAGACTTTCACGTTTACCAAGTACGGCGTCATTCCGGGAATTGTTCAGAGTATTTCGAGCGATGCCATAGAGGATGAGCGGCGCGGATTGATGTACCACGCCAGGGTGCGGCTGGAACAGAGCCATATTCGCGTTGGCGACAGAGATGTTCCTCTTTCTGCGGGAATGGCCGTGCGTGCTGAAGTAATTACCGATCGGCGCAAAGTGATCAGTTATTTCCTGAGTCCATTGAAACGGTATGTGAATGAAAGCCTTGGCGAGCGCTGATCCCGCTACCTGGCTAAAGAGTATGCCATGAAGAAATTGCTTTGCGGTGTCTACACGGTGGTCTGGCAGGGTTTGAGAGTGTGCGCAGCATTATTGCTTTGCTGGTGGGGCGGCTGTGTTTACTGGGCCATTGATGAATCGGTTCGGCATGACACGCCTAAGGTTGAACATGATCCATATATGTGCGGAAAAATTTCTGGGGTGACATATGAGTTTCCTAGGGAATATGGTGCGTTTTGGCCTGAATATGAGGGTAAAAGCTCTTGGGAAGCTGGATTCACAAAAAATAAAAAAGGTTGTGAGGCAAATTTTAGATCCGTAACGCTAACTATGTCCTGGCCAGAACTGCTGGCAGATAACAATAGTCGGATTTTTACTCAAGGACTTAGCTATGAGGGTTTACAGGTTAGCCTTGAACCCATCGAACGGCCTAGACCAGATCTTCGCCCACTTCTGAACTATTACCTGAAGGATACACCTGCCGCATCGCTTCATGGGGTGCGTTTTATAAGTGCGTTGGGGCTCAATCATCTTGAAGGCGTTGACTATATGTTTAAGGTCTCAAGAAAGTCATATTACTGGAGCGACGAGAATGGTGCCGTTAAGTATGTGGGGTACTGCATATGGTCGGAGCGGGAGCAGCGTTATTATTCTTGTAAGTTCAGTTATGTGTTGTCAGGCAATATTTTTGTGGAGGTTCAGTTTACTCCCGAGAAGCTTAACGTTTGGGCGGATATAGTGTCCGCTGTTGATACATTGGTAAAAGGAAGTATTAAAAATTGAGGTGTTAAATGCAAAGACTGAATTCTGACGACTTGGCGCTTGCTCGTTCCGCTTTGGCAGAACGTGGCCCTGCGGGTATGTACGCCATACTTTCTGAGCGGGGTGATCGATACGCAGTGCTCGCAAATGGGGTTGCTCGGGGTGACTCCATATCTGGCCTGGCTGCCATAGATTATATGAAGACCAGAGCTGCTGAGGTTGGGTTTATCATGCAGGAAAGCGATGTCCAGAAGATAAGATCGGACATGGCCAGTGGCTATCTTAGGATACTTGAGAAAAAACAGCAGGACGGAGAAGTCAGTGTCGCCTTAAAGCTTTCAGAGATATGGGAGCTCCATAACGAAACCTTCGGTGCTAATGGGCTCCCGAGAGATGCATGGACGCTGGATCCAGTACTTAGAACCATGGAGGCTAAAAGTCGAGACGCTTACTGGGGTATTGTGCTCAGCGGCGCTGGCGACGCTGCTGAGGAACTTATGCTAGCCATCAAAACCGACAGGCATATGTCGCTTGCCGCGGCAATTGCGCCTCCAGAGGAACGCGCACTTGCGCAGGCGTGGCTACTTCGCTTCGACTCTCCCTCAGGTATTGCGTCGACGATAGGTGCAGCAACCAAAGTAGTAATAAAGCAAGTAACTCAGGCCATTTCCGAGACCTTCGGCCTGACCCCTGACCCAGTGCCCAATTCACCGGTCGAAATCCAGATCACCCCTTCCGAAGAATCCCGTCGACAAATTCGTGGCGAGGACGAGGCCCGGGAAGATGTCTCCAATGGATTCGTCGAAAAACGCCTTACTCATGGCATCGCGTTCAACGACGGCACGCTGAGCAAGACCGATTTTACTTCCGCACAGATGGGTGGCCTGGCCACGGGAGGACTTCGCCCAGGTGAGCTTCAGCGCGATCCCAACGTGCGGCCTAACGAATACCTTTCGCAGTTTTACCGCGATACTCCGAATCCAGAACAGCCGGATTACAGCCTTCATAATGCGGTGGTCGGCAATGGGCTGTCGGCACTGACCACGACCAATGTATACGTCGACCCTTTATTGCTGGATCTCAGCGGCCAGGGAGCTGGTCTGACGGCCATCGAAGACGGTGTGTTGTTCGATGTGGACAACAGCGGCTCTGTTCGCCGTACGGGCTGGGCTGACCGTGTGACCGGCATGCTGGTGCATGATGAAGGCACAGGCGGGATTCGAAACATCAGCCAGCTTTTTTCGGAGTACTACGGCGGTAAGGCCGGCTTGCACGGGAGCCCGGGCGAGACACCCTTCAAGGATGGCTTCGCCGCGCTCGCGAGTGTGGATGCCAATTCGGATGGTGCGATTACTCCGGATGATCCCATCTGGAGCGCGCTGAAGGTCTGGGTCGATGCCAACCATGACGGTCGATCTGACGAGGCCGAGCTCCAGCCCCTCCAGACCCACGGGATCACCGCTGTAAGTTTTGGTAAGGTCCAACCGGTAAATGAAACACGCCAAGGTAATCAGTTGCTCGCGCGTGGCTCTTTCATCATCAATGGGGTAGAGCGAGAGGTGCTGGCGGTCAAGTTCCTTGCAGATACGGTGAGCAATCAGATTCAGCCGCAAGAGACGGGTACCCGTCTGACGTCATCGAGCGGGCTAATCAGCCGCACCGCCTTTGTCAGTCACAAGCTTGAAGGGGACAACCTGGATGCCGGGGTACTAGGCGTAGACAACGTCTATGGTTCGATCGGCAACGATGTTCTCACGGCTGCGGCCACGGGCAGCTGGTTAGTGGGCGGTGCAGGGAGCAATACCTACGTGGGCGGTTCGGGAAACGACGTTTTTGTCATCAGCGCCAGCGATGACCAAGGAAATATCCGGGGCAATGGCGGGCGTGACACCGTGTTGATTGTCGGCGACCAAGGCGTGGGTCTTAATCTGGCCGAGGCCGGTGTGACAATCGCTCAGGGCGGACGAGGCCCTGCGATCCTGGCCAGTGGTGGTCAGCGCGGCGTTTTCATCAAGGGCGGGTCAGGGGATAGCCTGCTGATCGGGGGCGGTGGCAACGATGTTCTGGTCGGCGGGAGCGGTCGAAACAACATCATCGGTGGAAGCGGCAAGGCGGTGATCTATGCCGGCCCTAACGGAGACACCATCCAGGCTTCGGACGGGGGCAGCATCATTTACGCCGGTGGCGGCCCGGACCAGATAAAGGGCGGCCCCGCTGATGATGTGATTGAAGCGGGTCGGGGCAATGCCGTGATCGATGGTGGCAATGGTCTGAACGTACTGACGGTTCACGGTACCCATGATGAGTACGTCATCACCCGGACAGACGCTGGCTACCAGGTGGCCGACAGCGTCGCGGAAAGGGATGGCACGCTGTCTCTGACGAACATCCAGAGGCTGAGTTTCTCGGATATTTCCGCAGTGAACCTGACCGGGGCAAACGCCATACCAGTCGCTGACACGCTTGCCCCCGACCAGTTGCTCAAACCTGACGATGCCTCCTCGATCATTCCCGCCGCCGTTCTGCTGGCCAATGACCAGTTGCTCAATGCCACGGGGCCGCTGCGCATTGCTGCAGTGAGCGACGCCCGTGGTGCAATCGTCACCCTGACCGAACAGGGGGATGTCAGGATTCTTGCTGAACCTGGACACACAGGAAATCTCAGTTTCAGGTATGAAGTGGTTGACGCGCTCGGAAACCCGTCATTGACGGTCGTGGATACCGCCACCGGTGAGACCGCGCCGATGCGCGCTACGGTCAACCTACGCACGAATCAGGCGATTTCAGACCCATTAGTCTCCCGTCAGTGGTATCTGAACGAAATCAACGTACTTCCGGTCTGGGAAGATTACACAGGCAAGGGAATACGGATAGGGCAGTTCGAGCCTGGTGGGCAATTCGCTGTCAGTCCTGAAGTGTTCGATATCAATCACCCGGATCTGAAATCGAATGTCGACTCCGTCTGGCTTGAAACCCAGCGTGCGAACGGGACTTTGCCTACCGAAATCTCCAACCATGCAACTCAAGTTGCTGGCGTCATGGTCGCCGCGAGAAACAGCGAGGGAGGTATTGGTATTGCTCACGAGGCCACCTTGGGCGGGCACTATCTTGCCAACAGCGGCGAAGACTTGGGCAGCCTGGGCCAGATGGTCAACTACGATATTGCCAACAACAGTTGGAGTTTTCGGACGGACTTCGCGCTTACCAGCTTGCAAAACGGGCAGATCACCACATCCACCGCTCTCGCTGCAAACGCCCGCTACGCGGCCGGTAATGGACGCGGCGGCCTAGGAACCGTCATTGTTGCGGCCGGCGGCAATACCCGTATAAAGGGCGGGAGCGCGCAGGGATCACTCACCAATAACAATCGCTTTACTATCGAAGTCGGTGCAATCAACGCCAAGAGCGACCTTTCGATACTGCAGGTGGCTTCGGCCCCTTTTTCCAATCCGGGGGCAAGTCTTCTGGTGTCAGCACCCGGAAGTAACGTGCTGTCCAGCAGTCATGCCTTGGAAACCGAGCGCGGCTCGATCGCAGGCCATGCCTACAGTTCTACACAAGGCACCAGTTTCGCCGCGCCCATTGTTTCCGGTGTCGTGGCGTTGATGCTGCAAGCTAACCCGAACCTGGGTTACCGGGATGTGCAGCAGATACTTTCGCTCTCGGCCCGGAAAGTCGAAGATCCTGCGAGCGAGTGGCGGACAAATGGTGCCCGCAATTGGAACGGCGGTGGGTTGCATGCCAGCCATGATTACGGCCTGGGTGCCGTCGATGCCCGCGCAGCAGTGCGTTTAGCAGAATCCTGGGCCCACCATGCGACCGCTGCGGATGAAAAGATTCTCTCTGTCGGCAGTGGAAAGCTAGCACGCCAGTTAGTCGCCGGAGAGGTGATCACAGCCGGCCTTTCGATGGATGCAGGTGTGCGCATTGAACATATCGAAATTGACCTTGATGCCACTGTGGGCCGTCTGGGTGATTTGACTGTATCGCTGTTATCACCAGCGGGCACCCGAAGCATCCTGCTTGACCGATCAGGAAAAGCTCCGGCAGGTGAGAATGATGATGTGGGAAGCCTGCGCTCCGGAGAGTTCAAGTACCGCTTCATGTCTACGCACCACTGGGGAGAGACTTCTGAGGGCATCTGGACGCTGGAGGTATCTAATGCAGTCGGAGGATTGCCACTGTCCTTGAACGAATGGGAGATGCATGCCTCCGGTAGTGCGGCGACCAGCGACGATACCTATTTTGTGACAGACGAGTACGCCCTTGCTGTACAGCTACAACCGGAGCGGGCGATGCTGGACGACTCGGTCAATGGAACAGCCGGCGGCCGAAATACGCTGAACGCGGCAGCCGTAAGCGGTGATGTCTCGATCGACCTCGGCACGGGCGTGGCAAGCATCGCGGGTTCACCGCTGACGCTGGGTGCTGCCGCTGTCCAGAACCTCGTCACTGGCGACGGTAATGATACCTTGATCGCCGGTAAGGACGACGCACTGCTCGATGGTGGCCGCGGAAGAAACCGACTGGTCGGAGGCTCTGGACGTGACAGGTATGTCGTTCATCGCCGAATGACGGGCACTGATGTCGTGGAAGGTTTCGAACTGGATCGAGAAGTCATCGACCTGGTGGGCTTTGGTGGCCAGCAGTTCAATAAACTGCAAATTGTGCAGCAGGACAGTTCGGTAAACATCTCGCTGGGCCCGGACCAGCTCCTGGTGCTTGCCAATCGTTCAGTCAACGAGCTGGAGTCCCGACATTTTGAATTCAAGGACACTAATTCAGTGCCTGTGAATTATGTCGACAGCAGCGTTGTGGAGGCACCGTTGGAGCCTTTTCAAGGCCGAATCCTTCTCAGTGGCGGCGCCGGTGGGGTCAGTTACAGCACCGATGCACAAGGCAATTTCGTGGCTTCGCTCACGGGAACTGTCTATAGCCGAACAGATGCAGCCCCTGCAATGTTTGTAGTCGTCAAACAAGACGGCGTCGATAACTATGCAAACGCCTTGCGTGGATTCAGACATGGCGTCGACAAGATTGACTTGAGCCAGACTGGCATCAGCAACTTCGATGATCTGGCTATCAGCAAGAAAAACCGGGCAACGCTCAACAACATCTCTCAGATACACGGCGTCTCTGTAAGCAGCCATAAGCTCAGAGAGGACGGCAGTATTGTAGAACTTCTTTACCTGGACGCGCTGGAAACAGCGCAGCTTGGCCGTGAAGATTTCATATTTGCTCAACCCGCGCTGGCAACTGTAGAGGCCTCTGTGTCTGATATCCCGATTACTGCCATGCAAATGGTGGTTGACTCTCCGATTCTCATAGACCGTTCGAGCACTGCGCAGTCCGACGCCCCAAATCTAGCAAATCTCATCGATTCAATGGCGGCATTCGCGCCGGCGTCGCTATCTTCATCCCACTTCAATGAGGTGCAGCCACAAAGCTGGCATTCGATGATCGCGGTCAGCGCCTAAATACATGCAATCGCAAAAGCGGCATGCGCGGGTATCCCCGTGATATGCCGCTGCCAGCCCCTACGGCGTGCGCTCGAAGTTCTTCGCCGCTTCCGCCGCCAGGTCCGGTGGGAGGAAATCCCGGTCCGGGTTGTAGTCTGCCTTGAGGAAGCGCCCGAGGTCCTGCAGGTCCTGCGGGCTCAAGGTGCCGGCAGACTGCTTGAGGCGCAGGTTGTCGAGGATGTAGTCGTAGCGGCTGTTGTTGTAGTCGCGCACCGAGGTGTACAGCTGGCGCTGTGCGTCCAGCACGTCCACGATGTTGCGGGTGCCGACCTGGTAGCCGATTTCGGTGGCCTCCAGGGCGCTCTGGTTGGAGATGATCGACTGCTTGCGCGCCTGCACCTGCTCGACGTCGGTGTTCACTGCGCGGTGCAGATTGCGGGTGTTTTCCACGACCTGGCGGCGCAGGCTTTCGCGCTGCTGCTCGGCCTGGTTCAAGCGCTGGTAGGCTTCGCGGACTTGCGAGCTGGTAAGGCCACCGCTGTAGATCGGGATGTTCAGCTGCAGGCCGATACTGGTCTGCTCGACGTCCCCGCCATAGCGCACTCCGGCCTGCGGCGCCGGGTTGGTGAAGCCGAGGCTGTCGTTGTCGCCTTTCTGGTAACGCGCCACCGCGTCCACCGTCGGCGCATGGCCGGCCTTGCGCTGGCGCAGGGTTTCCTCGGCGGCGTCAACGGCGTGGTTGGTGGCCAGCAGGTTGAGGTTCTGCCGCGCAGCGGTGTCGACCCAGGTCCTGGCGTCGTTGGGCGTCGGCACCAATACCGGCAGGGTGTGCACCACGCCCTGCAAGGATCCGTACTCGCGGTTGGTCAGGGTGACCAGCGCTTCGAAGGCGTCCTGCACATTACGCTCTGCAATGATCCGGTTGGCCCGTGCGGTGTCATAGCTGGCCTGGGATTGCAGCACATCGGTCTTGTCCGACAGGCCCACGTCAAAGCGTTCATTGGACTGGTCGAGCTGGCGCCGGAAGGCGGCCTCCTCGGCCTTGGTCGCGGCCAGGTTGTCCTGGGCACGCAGCACCGCGAAGTAGTTCTCGGCGGTCTGCAGGATCAGGTTCTGCTCGGTCGCCGAGAGCTCCAGCGCCGCCTGCTCGTTGACCGCCTCGGCCGCCTGCAGCTGGAACCAGCGGTCAGCGCGGAATACCGGCTGCGACAAGGTCGCGCTCCAGACGTTGCCGCTGCGGTTGGCGGTGATCGCCGGCTCGTCGAGCTTGGTGCGGGTGTTGGCCATTTCGGCACCGGCCGACAGGTTCGGCAGCAAGCCGGCCCGGGCCTGGGGCACGATTTCGCGGCGGGCGCCGTAGTCGGCGCGTGCAGCCGCCAGGTCAGCGTTGTTGCTCGCCGCTTCCTGGTAGACGCTGACCAGGTCGGTTTTCACCGTGGTGGGCACGTCCGCTGCCCAGGCCAGGCCATTCGACGCACAAGACACGGCAACGGCCAGTGAAAGTTTGCGCAGCATAGGGCGATCCTTGAACGTTTGAATTTCTGAACTGTTGAGTATCGAGTGCCAGGCAGTGTAGTGGCGTGAGCATTTGGCAACAATCTGCCATTTGCGCCATTGATCAATCCTGTGCATGGTTGCTTGGCTTTGGTGTTCAGACCAGTCTAGACTGGGCGCGTTCTTGTCGGGGTGCCTTGAAGCAGAGGCTGAGATCGGAAGTATCCGGATCCCGTTGAACCTGATCAGGTTAGCGCCTGCGTAGGGAACAAGATTTCTCGCTTTCCCGGCGAGTCTCTTGTGCCAGGTCCGGGATTTGTCGAGCAGCTGCAAAGCGCCGCATACCCGCATCCGGCATTGCACTTTTCACGAGGTGCGTCCGCGTCTTTTTCAGGTTCTCCCCGACATTCCACCGCTAGGAAGCTGTCTGGAGAGCCTGTGATGAGCAAACAAGAAAAAGCGATCAACCTGAGTGAGTCGGCCCAAGTCGACCAGCAGTCCGTGCAGCCCTTTACCCGGTCGCGCAAGATCCATGTCGAGGGCTCCCGCCCGGACATCCGCGTGCCGATGCGCGAGATCAGCCTCGATGACACGCCCACGGACTTCGGCGGCGAAAGCAATGCGCCGGTGCTGGTCTACGATACCTCCGGCCCCTATACCGACCCCGAGGTCACCATCGATGTGCGCAAAGGCCTGGGCGATGTGCGCTCGGCCTGGATCGACGACCGTGGTGACACCGAGCGCCTCGACGGCCTGAGCTCGACGTTCGGCCAGCAGCGGCTCAACGACGCCGAGCTCGCCAAGCTGCGCTTTGCCCACGTGCGCAACCCGCGCCGCGCCAAGGCCGGCGTCAACGTCAGCCAGATGCACTACGCGCGCAAGGGCATCATCACCGCCGAGATGGAATACGTCGCCATCCGCGAGAACATGAAGCTGCAGCAAGCCCGCGCCGCCGGCCTGCTGGAGCAGCAGCACCCAGGCCACAGCTTTGGGGCCAGTATTCCCAAGGAGATCACCCCTGAGTTCGTGCGCGACGAAGTCGCCCGCGGCCGCGCGATCATCCCCGCCAATATCAACCACACCGAGCTTGAGCCGATGATCATCGGCCGCAACTTCCTGGTGAAGATCAACGGCAATATCGGCAACAGCGCCCTGGGCTCCTCGATCGAGGAAGAAGTGGCCAAGCTGACCTGGGGCATCCGCTGGGGTTCGGACACCGTGATGGACCTCTCCACCGGCAAGCATATCCATGAGACCCGCGAGTGGATCATTCGCAACTCGCCAGTGCCGATCGGCACCGTGCCGATCTACCAGGCGCTGGAAAAGGTCAATGGCGTGGCCGAGGACCTGACCTGGGAGCTGTTCCGCGACACCCTGATCGAACAGGCCGAGCAGGGCGTGGACTACTTCACTATCCATGCGGGCGTGCTGCTGCGCTATGTGCCGCTGACCGCCAAGCGGGTCACCGGCATCGTCAGCCGGGGCGGCTCCATCATGGCCAAGTGGTGCCTGGCGCATCACAAGGAGAACTTCCTCTACACGCATTTCGACGAGATCTGCGAAATCATGAAGGCCTACGACGTCAGCTTCTCGCTGGGCGATGGCCTGCGTCCGGGCTCGATCGCCGACGCCAACGACGAAGCTCAGTTCGGCGAGCTCGAAACCCTTGGCGAACTGACCAAGATCGCCTGGAAGCACGATGTGCAGTGCATGATCGAAGGCCCTGGCCATGTGCCGATGCAGTTGATCAAGGAGAACATGGACAAGCAGCTGGAGTGCTGCGACGAAGCGCCGTTCTACACGCTTGGCCCGCTGACCACCGACATTGCGCCGGGCTACGACCACATTACCTCCGGGATCGGGGCGGCGATGATCGGCTGGTTCGGTTGCGCCATGCTCTGCTACGTGACGCCCAAGGAACACCTTGGCCTGCCGAACAAGGACGACGTCAAGACCGGCATCATTACCTACAAGATCGCCGCCCACGCCGCCGACCTTGCCAAGGGGCATCCAGGCGCCCAGATCCGCGACAATGCCTTGTCCAAGGCCCGCTTCGAGTTTCGCTGGCAGGACCAGTTCAACCTGGGCCTGGACCCGGACACCGCGCGCGCCTTCCATGACGAGACGCTGCCCAAGGAATCGGCCAAGGTCGCGCATTTCTGCTCGATGTGCGGGCCGAAGTTCTGCTCGATGAAGATCACCCAGGAAGTGCGCGAATACGCCGCCAACCAGCGCATCGCGGCGGTGGACGTGGCGGTGGAGGATGGCATGCGGGAGCAGGCCGAGCGCTTCCGGCAGGAAGGTAGCCAGTTGTATCAGAAGGTCTGACCGCCGTTTGGTAGCGGTGCGCGCTGCGCACCGCATCGCGGGCAAGTCTTAGCGCCGAACCGCCGCTCTGACTTGCCCGCGATAGGGTCCACTCACTACTCCTGTCGAGCACCAACGCATGACCAACCCAATCAGCTTCTCCCCCGACCACTCCATCCCCGCCAGCCAGCGCCTGTTCGGCGCGCGTGACCTCTTCGTGCTGTGGTTTTCCCTCGGCACAGGCCTGATGGTCCTGCAGGTCGGCGCCATGCTTGCCCCGGGTCTCGGCCTGGCAGGCGCAATGGCGGCGATCTTCCTCGGCACCGCCGTCGGCGTCCTGCTCCTGGCTGCGGTCGGGGTGATCGGCAGCGATACCGGCCTGTCGGCCATGGCCACCCTGCGCCTGACGCTCGGCGGGCACGGCGCGCGTTTGCCGTCTCTGCTCAACCTGCTGCAGCTGATCGGCTGGGGCTCTTTCGAAATCATCGTCATGCGGGATGCGGCGAGTCTGCTGGGCGCGCGCGCATTCGGCGAAGACAGCACGCTGACCAGTCCGCTGCTCTGGACGCTATGCTTCGGCGCCCTGGCGACCTTGCTGGCGATCTGCGGTCCACTGGCCTTCGTGCGCAAGATCCTGCGCAAGTGGGGCATCTGGCTGCTGATCGGTGCCTGCCTGTGGCTGACCTGGAACCTGTTCGCCAAGGCCGATCTGGCCGCGATCTGGGCCCGCGCCGGAGATGGCTCGATGTCGCTGGCGGTCGGCTTCGACATCGCGATCGCCATGCCGCTGTCATGGCTGCCACTGATCGCCGACTACTCGCGTTTCGCCCAGCGCGCCAACCGGGTGTTCGCCGGCACCGCGCTGGGCTACTTCATCGGCAATACCTGGCTGATGAGCCTGGGTGTGGCCTATACCCTGGCGTTCGCGCCAAGCGGTGAGGCAAACGCGCTATTACTGGCGCTGGCGGGTGCAGGCCTGGGCATCCCACTCCTGCTGATCCTGCTGGACGAGACCGAGAACGCCTTCGCCGATATCCATTCGGCCGCGGTCACCACCGGGCTGCTGGTGCGCATCAAGATCGAGCACCTGGCCCTTGCGGTCGGCGCGCTCTGCACGCTGATCGCTTGCATGGCGCCCCTGGCGCAGTACGAGAATTTCCTGCTGCTGATCGGCTCGGTGTTCGCGCCACTGTTCGGCGTAGTGCTGATGGACCACTTTGTCATTCGCAGGCGTCGTCTGCCCGCAGTGGTCGGTAGCGTGCACTGGGGAGCGTTGCTGGCCTGGGCAGTGGGCGTAGCGGCCTATCACCTGATGGCCAGCCTGGCGCCCGACGTCGGGGCGACCCTGCCGGCGATGCTGCTGGCAGGAGTGTTGCACGGTCTGCTGAGCCTCAGCCGCGGCCGGGAAACAGCTCCGGCTTGAGCACGCCGTTCAGGCGTGGGTAGGGGATCTTCAGCTCGATGTGGCCCATGGAATAGGGCGCGATGGCATAGACTTCGTACTTGAGCACCACGGCGCCGTAGGTCAGGGCGATGTGCGGGGTCTGGCGGAAGGGCCAGGTCTTGACGAACTCGGGGTCCTTGTCCATGCCAGTGCTGATCATCCAGGCGCGGTGGGATTCCTCGGCGGTCTTCCAGAAGGTCGCCTCCTGGCCGGGCACCAGCATGTCTTCAAGGGTCAGCACCTTGTCCAGCCTGCGCGAATAGTTGATGAAGCCGCGCCCCGGCATGCCGTGCGCGCCGCCGCTGTCCAGGTAGCTCGACAGCTCGATGATCACCAGTCCGTCATGCTGTTCGCGTACCTTGGCTTGCAGATAGCTGCTGTTGCGCTTCTGCGCGCTTTGCAGGTATTGCTCCTCGTAGGCCTTGAGCGTCGCCGGCGGCGTGCTGCGCTGGTTGTCCTCGGTCAGCTGCAGCAAGCGTTTTTCGACAATGCCGTCGAGCTTGGGCAGGGCGGGGAAGTGAATCATGTCGATGTTCACCAGCGGGCAGTCGCTTTCGCTGCAGCCGGGCTTGATGTGTTCCCAGGCATCGCGCTTGACCTCGAGCGGAGCGCGCATGCTGGGTGTGAACAGGCTCTGGCAGGCGCCCAGGGCCAGTGCCAGCACGGCCACGGAAGTCAGTTTGACTAGCGTCATGATGATCCTTGCAACTGAAAGTTATCGGCCTTGGACCGTCGACGAAGCCTTCGGTTCGCCACTAAGCTGAACAGACCAGCAATGCCCTATCCTCGCAGCCTGAGCGCTATCTTTAAAGGGGTGAAACGCGGCGGTTCGCGGAGTAGGATGGCCGGAGCTGTAAACGAGGTAACGAGGATTTCCATGTCAGATTCATTGAATAGGGTGCCCACGGCGGTCGAGATCGTTGAGCGGGCCAATTGTTTCCAGGGCTTCTACAAGCTCGACCGGGTGCACCTGCGCCATGAACTGTTCGCGGGCGGCATGGGCCGCGAGATCAGCCGCGAGCTGTTCGTGCGGCATGACGCGGTCTGCGTGCTGCCGTATGACGCCCAGCGCGACGAAGTGGTGCTGATCGAGCAGTTTCGCGTAGGTGCCCTGGGCAAGGTCGAGAATCCCTGGCTGATCGAACTGGTCGCCGGCCTGATCGACAAGGACGAACAGCCCGAGGAAGTCGCCCACCGCGAGGCGCAGGAGGAAGCCGGGCTGGCCATCGCCGCATTGTGGCCGATGACCCGCTACTTCCCGTCGCCCGGTGGCAGCGATGAGTTCGTGCATCTGTATCTGGGACGTTGCAGCAGCGAAGGAGCTGGCGGGCTGCACGGGCTCGAAGAAGAGGGCGAGGACATCCGCGTGAGGGTCTGGCCGTTCGAGGATGCCCTGCAGGCCGTGCGTGATGGCCGTATCGCCAACGCGGCGACGATCATCGCGCTGCAATGGCTGGCTCTCAATCGTGCCGAAGTCAGGGGGTTATGGTCGTGAACCTGTTGCGCGAACGCTACCGGGTCGACCTGGCCGGGCTGCAAGCGGCCTGCGAGGCCAATTACGCGCGGCTGATGCGGTTGCTGCCCGACATGCGCAGCGCTCATAGTTCGCGGCGCATCGGCATGACCCAGGGGGACCAGATGGTGGGTGTGCTGGTGCTCGACGTGATTCTGGCCTGCCCGTATACGACGACATTGCGAGTACGTCAGGAGCACAGTCTGCCTTGGCTGCCGGTACCGCAGCTCGAAGTGCAGGTCTATCACGATGCGCGCATGGCCGAGGTGGTCAGCTCCGAGCATACCCGGCGCTTTCGTAGCATCTATCCCTATCCGAATGCCGCCATGCACCAGCCGGACGAAAAGGCCCAGCTCAACCTGTTCCTCGGGGAATGGCTGAGCCACTGCCTGGCCTGCGGTCATGAAATGGCCGTAGTACGCTGACCTGTCAACGAGGAGACGGCCGTTGCCGCAGCCCATCCAGCCATCAGAATCATCCCCCGTACACGTGCTGCAGCTCACCGACAGTCATCTGTTCGCCGATGCCCAGGGCAGCCTGTTCGGCCTCAATACCCGCGACAGCCTGCGGCACGTGATCGCCCAGGCGCGCCGCGAACAGCCGCGCGTCGACTTGCTGCTGGCTACCGGCGACGTGTCCCAGGACGGCAGCGAGGCTTCCTACGCCTGGTTTCGCCAGTTGACCGAGCCGTTGGGAGCGCAGGCGCGTTGG
Organism: Pseudomonas fluorescens; assembly: GCF_902498185.1. Classification (GTDB taxonomy): domain Bacteria; phylum Pseudomonadota; class Gammaproteobacteria; order Pseudomonadales; family Pseudomonadaceae; genus Aquipseudomonas; species Aquipseudomonas fluorescens_BS. The sequence goes on from NZ_CABVIX010000009.1 coordinate 67,749, forward strand.
TTGCCGGGCAATCACGACGACCGCGCTGCGATGGCCAGGACAGCGCAGGGTGCGGACCTGCTCCAGGAGGTGACCGACATCGGCCGCTGGCGGATCATCATGCTGAACTCGCAAGTCGTCGGAGCGACCTTCGGCTGGCTTGCAGAAGGGCAGCTTGCGAGTCTGGACCGGGCCTTGAGGGAGGCGCCCGATCAGCATTGCCTGATAGCCATGCACCATCAGCCGGTGCCGATCGACTGCGCGTGGATGGCGTCCATCGGGCTGCGCAATGCCGATGCGCTGTTCACGGTGCTCGAGGGGCATCCACAGGTGCGGGCATTATTGTGGGGACATGTACACCAGGAGTGGGATCAGCAGCGGGGCGGTGTGCGGCTGCTGGCGTCGCCTTCGACCTGCATCCAGTTCGCCCCGGGTTGCGAGGACTTCACTGTCAGCGAGCAGAAGCCCGGCTATCGCTGGTTGCGCCTGCATGCCGACGGGCGGGTTGAGACCGGGGTGTCGCGGGCGGAAGATTATGAGGTGCGTCTGGACTTCAACGGTCCGGGGTATTAAGGCCGCATCACCGGCCTGGAAAAGTGTTGCGAAAATCCCCGCCGCGCGCCTTTGTCCCTCGAACAGGCTACACTGCGCGTCCTTGCGCCCGCTTCGAAGGGTGCGCAACCGCAGTTTCCGGGGGCAGCATGTCGGGTTCCATCCTCTATATACATGGCTTGAACAGCTCGCCGCTGTCGCGCAAGGCGCAGCAGGTGAGCGCCGTGATGCAGCACCTGGGCCTGGCCCGACAGCTGCGGGTCCCGGCCCTGCATCACCATCCGCGGCAGGCCATGGTCCAGCTCGAAGCGGCCCTTGCCGAGCTGGGCGCGCCCTTGCTGGTCGGCAGTTCGCTTGGCGGCTACTATGCCACCTGTCTGGCGGAGCGCCATGGGCTCAAGGCCTTGCTGATCAACCCGGCCGTCAGCCCGCATCGTTTGTTCGACGGTCATCTCGGCCCCCAGCAGAACTTCTACAGCGGTGAGTCCTGGGACCTGACCCATGACCATGTACAGGCCCTTGCCGAGCTTGAAGTTCCGCCGCCGCAGGATGCAGGCCGCTACCAGGTGTGGTTGCAAACCGGCGATGAAACCCTGGACTATCGCCACGCCGAACGCTACTACCGCGCCTGCGCATTGCGTATCCAGGCCGGTGGTGACCATGGCTTCCAGGGTTTTGCCGAGCACCTGCCGGCATTGCTGGCCCATGCCGGCATAGCCCGCGCGGCGTATGACGCGCTCGATTTTTCCGTATTCTGATTTTTTGCATTCACAACGACTGACGACGAGAACCCATGGCCAATCCCAGCGCTAGCGCCTATAACGCAGACGCCATCGAAGTCCTCTCCGGCCTTGATCCGGTCCGCAAGCGGCCGGGCATGTACACCGACACCAGCCGGCCGAACCACCTGGCCCAGGAAGTGATCGACAACAGTGTCGACGAAGCCCTGGCGGGTCACGCGCGCTCCATCCAGGTGATCCTGCACGCCGACCATTCCCTCGAAGTGAGCGATGACGGTCGCGGCATGCCGGTGGACATACACCCTGAAGAGGGCGTTTCGGGCGTCGAGCTGATCCTGACCAAGCTGCATGCCGGCGGCAAGTTCTCCAACAAGAACTACCAGTTTTCCGGCGGCCTGCACGGCGTGGGCATTTCGGTGGTCAACGCGCTCTCGAACCAGGTCCGCGTGCGGGTCAAGCGCGATGGCAACGAATACCAGATGACCTTCGCCGACGGCTTCAAGTCCACCGAGCTGGAAGTGATCGGCACCGTCGGCAAGCGCAACACCGGCACCAGCGTGTACTTCGCGCCCGATCCCAAGTACTTCGACTCACCCAAGTTTTCCATCAGCCGCCTCAAGCACGTGCTCAAGGCCAAGGCCGTGCTGTGCCCTGGGCTGCTGGTCAGCTTCGAGGACAAGGGCACCGGCGAAAAGGTCGAGTGGCATTACGAGGACGGGCTGCGCTCGTACCTGGTCGACTCGGTCAGCGAGTACCAGCGTCTGCCGGACGAGCCGTTCTGCGGCAGCCTCGCGGGCAACAAGGAAGCCGTCGACTGGGCGCTGCTGTGGTTGCCCGAAGGCGGTGACAGCGTCCAGGAAAGCTACGTCAACCTGATCCCCACGGCCCAGGGTGGCACCCATGTCAACGGACTGCGCCAGGGCCTGCTCGATGCCATGCGCGAGTTCTGCGAGTTCCGCAACCTGCTGCCACGCGGGGTCAAGCTGGCCCCCGAGGATGTCTGGGAACGCATTACCTTCGTGCTGTCGATGAAGATGCAGGACGCGCAGTTTTCCGGGCAGACCAAGGAGCGCTTGTCATCGCGTGAGGCCGCGGCATTCGTGTCGGGGGTGGTCAAGGATGCCTTCAGCCTGTGGCTCAACGCCCATCCCGAACTGGGCATGCAGTTGGCGGAGCTTGCCATCAGCAATGCCGGGCGCCGACTCAAGGCAAGCAAGAAGGTGGAGCGCAAGCGCATCACCCAGGGGCCGGCGCTTCCTGGCAAGCTGGCGGACTGCGCAGGGCAGGATCCGATGCGCGCGGAGCTGTTCCTGGTCGAGGGCGACTCGGCCGGCGGCTCGGCCAAGCAGGCACGCGACAAGGAATTTCAGGCGATCCTCCCGCTGCGTGGCAAGATCCTCAATACCTGGGAGGTCGACGGCGGCGAAGTCCTGGCCAGCCAGGAAGTGCACAACATTGCAGTGGCCATCGGTGTCGACCCCGGCGCCACCGACCTCAGCCAGCTGCGCTATGGCAAGGTCTGCATCCTTGCCGACGCGGATTCCGACGGCCTGCACATCGCAACCCTGCTGTGTGCACTGTTCGTGCAGCATTTCCGCCCGTTGGTGGAAGCGGGGCATGTGTATGTGGCCATGCCGCCGCTCTACCGCATAGACCTTGGCAAGGAAATCTACTATGCCCTCGACGAGGCCGAGCGCGACGGCATCCTCGACCGCCTGGTGGCCGAGAAGAAGCGCGGCAAGCCACAGGTCACCCGATTCAAGGGCCTGGGCGAGATGAACCCGCCGCAGCTGCGCGAGACCACCATGGACCCGAATACCCGCCGTCTGGTGCAGCTGACCCTGGAAGACCTGGAGCAAACCCGCGAGATCATGGACATGCTGCTGGCCAAGAAGCGCGCCAGCGACCGCAAGAGCTGGCTTGAAACAAAAGGAAACCTGGCCGAGGTCCTGACTTGATTCGTTGGGTACTGGCAGCCTGTCTGGCGCTGTGCGCAGTTCCCACGCTGGCGGATACCTGGCCCGAACTGAAACTGACCGCCGAGCACCCGGTCGAGGGCATGCGTGGCGGCAACCTGTCGGGCCTGGCGGAGTGCCGAGGAGGGTTGTGGGCAGTGTCCGACCGCGACGACGACCGCATCTATCGCCTGGACCAGCGAGACCGGACCTGGCAGAGCCAGCCTCTGACCTTCACCGCGCCGCCAGTACCAGAAAGCGGTCTGCCGTGGGGGCTGCGCTCGGGTAACTGGGCAGCTTCCTTCATACGGGGCGGCGAGCTGGATTTCGAAGGCATCAGCTGCGACGATGCGGGCAATTTCTTCGTGGTCAGCGAGGCGCATGCCGCCGTGCTCGAAATCCCGCTGAAGGGAGACCCCGACTGGTTGAGGATCGACCCGGCGATGATTCGCCAGGCCCGCGCCAGCGGCATGCTCCTGCACTTCAACGCCTTGTTCGAAGGCCTGGCGATCAGCCCCTCGGGTGACCGCCTTTGGCTAGCTGCCGAGCGCGAGCGGCGCGGCCTGATCTCGGTCAGGCGTCAGCAGTCGGTGTGGGCCTGCTCCGGCGGCTGCGTACTGCTCAGCGAAGCCGGGGTCGAAATGCGCCCCGCGCAGATGCATCGCTCTCGGCCGGTGTCGCGGGATTTCGCCGACCTTTCGCTCCATGAGGGCAAGCTGTTCACCCTCGAGCGCAATGCCTTCCGCATCTGCCGCCGGGATGCCGATACCGGCAAGGTCGAGCGGTGCTGGTCGTTCGCTGCCGGTGCCATGGCCGACGAGCGGCGCTACGACCAGCCATTCGGCCTCGCCGAGGCGTTGGTGATCGATGCCAAGGGCGCATGGGTTGGCCTCGACAACAACGGTGCGACCCGCGCGGACGGCGAGTCGCGGCCGGTGGTCTGGCGTTTCGAGGCGCCGCAGGGCGGCTGGAGCGCCACACCGTGAGCCAGCTGCCGGGCAAGCGTGCAGGCAAGCTGCTGATGATGGTTGCCTGGGCAGGTGCTCTGTTCCTGGCGACGCGTTTTTTTGGCCAGTGGGAGGAGCGTCAGCACAATCCCAACACGGTGGTGCAGTCCGAGCACGGTGCAGGCTTTATCGAAGTGCGGCTCTTGAGCAATGGCCAGGGGCATTTTGTGGCCGACGGGACAATCAACGGCCAGACCGTGCGCTTCATGCTCGATACGGGCGCCACCGACGTCGCGGTGCCCGAGGCCCTGGCGCGAAGGTTTGGCCTTGAGCACGGTGCGCCGGTGATGCTGAGCACCGCCAATGGCCGGACCCAAGGCTATCGCACCCGCCTGGACAGCCTGCGGCTTGGCGAGATCCACCTGCGCAACGTACGTGCCCTGGTGGTGCCCGGGCTCGATGGCGAGCAGGTACTGCTCGGGATGAGCGCCCTGAAACAACTTGAATTTACCCAGCGCAGCGGCACCTTGCTGTTGCGCCAGAACCTGAAATGACGAGGCCCGCATGAGCGACTCACTCGAACTCAGTCTCGATGGCGTCGAACGCCGTTCCCTGGCTGACTTCACCGAACAGGCCTACCTCAACTACTCCATGTACGTGATCATGGACCGGGCCCTGCCGCACATCGGCGACGGCCTGAAACCGGTCCAGCGCCGCATCGTCTATGCCATGAGCGAGCTGGGCCTGGATGCCGACTCCAAGCACAAGAAATCCGCGCGTACCGTTGGTGACGTGCTCGGCAAGTTCCACCCTCACGGCGACTCTGCCTGCTACGAAGCCATGGTGCTGATGGCGCAGCCGTTCAGCTACCGCTATACGCTGGTCGACGGCCAGGGCAACTGGGGTGCACCGGACGATCCGAAGTCGTTTGCCGCGATGCGCTACACCGAGGCGCGCCTGTCGCGTTACTCCGAAGTGCTGCTCAGCGAACTGGGCCAGGGCACCGCGGATTGGGTGCCCAACTTCGACGGCACCCTGCAGGAGCCTGCAGTGTTGCCCGCGCGCCTGCCGAACATCCTGCTCAACGGCACCACCGGCATCGCCGTGGGCATGGCCACCGATGTGCCGCCGCATAATCTGCGCGAAGTCGCCAGCGCCTGCGTGCGCTTGCTCGACGAGCCCAAGGCCACCATCGAGCAGCTTTGCGAGCATATCCAGGGGCCGGACTATCCCACCGAAGCCGAGATCATTACCCCTCGCGCCGAGCTGCAGAAAATCTATGAAAGCGGCAAGGGCTCGATCCGCATGCGCGCCGTGTTCCGCATCGAGGACGGCGATATCGTCGTCACGGCGCTGCCCCACCAGGTTTCCGGTGCCAAGGTCCTGGAGCAGATCGCCGCGCAGATGCAGGCCAAGAAGCTGCCAATGGTCGCCGACCTGCGTGACGAGTCCGACCACGAAAACCCATGCCGCATCGTCATCATTCCGCGCTCGAATCGCATCGATGCCGACGAGCTGATGCAGCACCTGTTTGCCACCACCGACCTTGAGAGTACCTACCGGGTCAACATCAACATCATCGGGCTGGACGGCCGCCCGCAGCTGAAGAACCTGCGCATGCTGCTGGTGGAGTGGCTGCAGTACCGCACCGAGACCGTCCGTCGCCGGTTGCGCTTCCGCCTGGACAAGGTCGAGCGCCGCTTGCACCTGCTCGACGGTTTGCTGGTTGCTTTCCTCAACCTGGACGAAGTGATCCACATCATCCGTACCGAGGACCAGCCCAAGGCCGCGCTGATTGCCCGCTTCGAACTCACCGAGATCCAGGCCGACTACATCCTCGAGACACGCCTGCGGCAGCTGGCGCGCCTCGAGGAGATGAAGATTCGTGGCGAACAGGAAGAGCTGCGCAAGGAACAGACCAAGCTGACCTCCCTGCTCGGCAGCGAAGCGAAGCTGCGCAAGTTGGTGCGTACCGAACTGATCAAGGATGCCGAAACCTATGGTGATGACCGTCGCTCGCCGATCGTTGCACGGTCTGAAGCGAAGGCGCTGTCGGAAAACGAGCTGATGCCGACCGAGCCGGTCACGGTGGTACTGTCGGAAAAAGGCTGGGTGCGCTGCGCCAAGGGCCATGACATCGATGCCACAGGGCTCTCCTACAAAGCAGGCGACGGTTTCCGCGCCGCGGCGGCGGGGCGCTCGAACCAGTTTGCCGTGTTCATCGACTCTACCGGGCGCAGCTACTCGCTGGCAGCCCACAGCCTGCCGTCGGCGCGTGGACAGGGCGAACCCCTCACCGGCCGTCTCACGCCACCGCCAGGCGCCGCCTTCGAATGCGTGCTCTTGCCCGAAGACGATGCACTCTACGTGGTGGCCTCCGACGCCGGCTACGGTTTTGTGGTCAAGGGTGAGGACTTGCAGGCCAAGAACAAGGCCGGCAAGGCGTTGCTCAGTCTGCCCAACGGGGCCAAGGTGATTTCCCCGCGTCCTGTCGCCAACCGCGAGCAGGACTGGCTTGGCGCGGTGACCAGCGAGGGGCGCCTGCTGGTATTCAAGGTCAGCGACCTGCCGCAGCTGGGCAAGGGCAAGGGCAACAAGATCATCGGCGTGCCCGGTGAACGCGTTGCCAGTCGTGAAGAGTTCGTGACGGATCTGGCGGTGATTGCAGAGGGTTCGACGCTGGTATTGCAGGCCGGCAAGCGTACTCTGTCACTCAAGCCGGACGACCTGGAACACTATAAAGGTGAGCGTGGCCGCCGTGGCAACAAGCTGCCACGCGGCTTCCAGCGGGTGGACAGCCTGACGGTCGACGCGCCCGTGTGAATTCAGACTTGCCTTGAGCGGTGATTTCAACGCCGTTCAGGGCAGAAACGCTGGAGTCGGACGGTTATTTCGCGGATGATAGGCCCCTCGCGGTGCCAGCGTGGCTGTGTGCCCGTTCGAATATACACATGTATCGCTGCGGTTGGCCTTGAGGCGACCGCCTGGATGGGATGATGAAATTTCTGCGCCTTCCATTTGTTCTGCTGATGACTGGCGTACTCGGACTGACTGGTTGCAGCATGCACCAGCCGGTATCCCTGTACCAGCTCGACAGTGGTGATCCCGCGCTGCCCAAGCAAGCGTCGGGCATGGCAGTGGTGCTCGGCCCGGTTTCAGTGGCCGACTACCTGCAACGCGAAACCTTTCTGCAGCGTCAGAGCGATGGCAGCCTGACTGCGGCCACTGACGGCCGGTGGGCAGGTAGCCTGTCTTCGGATATCGACCAGTTGCTGGTGCGCCAGCTTGCCTCGCACCTGGACAGCCAGCGCGTAGTCCTGGCCCCTGCCAGCACGGGCTTCAGCCCGGATGTGCAGGTACTGCTGTCGATCACCCGACTCGACTCGGGCGCCACCCAGCCGGCGATCCTCGATGCCCAGTGGCGGTTGCTCGATCGCCGTGGCCATGTACGGGATAACCGCATCGTTCATCTGGAGCAGCAGCACCAGGGTACCGAGGCCTCCCAGGTCCAGGCGCAGGGGCAATTGTTGCAAAAGCTCGCCGAGCAGTTGAGCACGGCGCTCAAGCCACTGGCGAACCAGCCGGCCATCGTTGAGGAGGCGCCCAGGAAAGCGGCGCCTGCTCAGGTACGTAAAGAGCCGGAGAAGTCGAGGATCCCGATGGCTTCGCCGATTCGTACCGATATGGAAGTGTTCAGGTTCTGAGCCTCTCATTCATCCATAAAAAAGCCCGCAGCGATGCGGGCTTTTTTATTATCAATGCCTCACAGGAAGAGGGGCATTGCGGCAGGCCGCCTTGCAGGACTCAGGCCTGGCGTTCAGCCATGCGCGCCAGCTGGCGCTCCAGCATCGACGGGTACGGCTCGAGCAACCGCTCCACGCAACTGGCGCCTTCAGGACTTGCAATCGGGCGGATGCGCGCACGCTGGCGAATCAGGCTGTCGTCGCTGATCTTGCGCTCGACCAGCAGCAGGTTGCGGCTGTGCTGGGACAGCGCCAGGGCATCCTGGGCCTTGTCGGTCAGCAGCAGATCGACCTGGCTCAGGCCGTGAAGGCCATCCCCCAAGGCCAGCCCCAGTTGCAGCTGCAGGGTTATACCGCTGTCAGCCACTTCGACCTGCAGGGCGTGGCCCAAGGCACGCAGCAGTTCGCCGCAGCAGATTGCGTTGGTGAGGTAGTCCTCGCCACTGTCACCGCTGTGGAACAGCAACAACGTACTGCCGTCGTTGAGCGTGTACATCTGCCCTTCATACAGCGAGGCTGCTTGATCAAGGCAGTCGCGATAGCGCTCCAGCAATTCGGTCAGGCGGGCACGCGGCAGCCGGCGCAGCTGCTCTTGCGAACCAAGCTGCACGGCAAGCACGGCGCTGGTCTGGGGTTCGGTGCTGGCGGGAACACTCGGCTTGGCGGGAGCGTGTTCTTCGTCCATCAAGCCAGCGAAGGCCTCGTCGTCTTCGTCCTCGCCCGCCGTGGCTTCGAGCTTGGCCGGGCGCTTGGCCGCAGGCGGCTCGATGAGTTCGGAGTCGTGCAGGTCATGAATGTCAAAGGCTTCGTCTTCTTCCTCAACGTACTCTTCGGGCTCAGGCTCAGGCGGCGGCTCGGGCGCCAGGCGCGCGTGCAGCTGGCGGGCCAGGTCGCCGATCTCGTCCTGGCGGTCGGTTGCCGGCGTGTAGTGATGGGGATCGCGCAGCCACACTCGCAGCTGCAGCAGCGGCGTCGAGATGTACCGCCCCAGGCGCAGGCTCAAGGCAAGGGCCAGGGCCAGCAGGATCGCCGCCAGGATGCCCATGCTCTGCAGGCTGATGGTCAGCGGCTGCTGGAACTGGGTCATGTCCAGGCTGATGCGCAGCTGCCCGGCGGTGACATCCTGGAAGGTGATCTTGGTCTGGTAGAGACCCTCGGCCTCGCCCAGCAACCCGTTTTTCGGGCGCTGGCCAGCTTCGGCAAGGATCCGGTTGTCGACGCTGTAGATCGCCGCGTGGGCCACCAGCGGGTTTTTCACCAGGTTGCCCAGCAGCACATTGAGGCTGAGGATGTCGTTGGACACCAATAGCTCGGTCGCGGAGGTCGCGGTCTGGGTGGTCAGGCTCTGGCCAAGCGCATCGGCCTGGTCGTGCATGGCCTGCTTGAACTGCAAACCCATGACGCAGGCGTAGATCACCAATGCCAGGGCCACCAGGAAAATGTTGTAGCTGGCGATCCGCAGGGCCAGCGAAATGCGGCGCTGACTCAGGGCACGGTAGATCATGATGAAGAAGTTGTCAGTCTTGACGGGCGTGGGCCGGTTCACAGAGCGCGGCTCTTTATGGCGGAAAAGTGCTGCGCAGTATAGCGAGCACTCCGGGGTCGGCAAAGCATCGACTGCGCCCGATGAGCATCGAAAGTCGGTAGAATGCGCTTTTTTCATCGAGCCGGAGCCCGTCTTGCGCGAAATCGTCCTGATCAACATCACCGGTGAAGACCGTCCAGGTCTAACCGCAGCCATCACCGGCGTCCTGCTCCAGGGCGGTGTGAACATACTCGACATCGGTCTGGCGGTGATGCACGGCACGCTGTCGTTCGGCATCCTCGTCGACATTGCGGACAACGAAGCCGCCTCGACCCTGCTGCAAAGCGTACAGAGCAAAGCGCATCAGCTGCATCTTCAGGCGCGCTACACACCAGTCACCGAAGCCGATTACCAACACTGGGTCGACAGCCAAGGGGAGCCTCGCCACATCGTGACGCTGCTCAGCCGCAAGATCACTCCTGCGCAGTTGCAGCAAGTCAGCGAAGTCATTTCCCGCTACGGCCTGACCATCGAGCGTATCGAGCGGCTTTCATCGCGGGTTGCGCTGGACGCCTCGACCGGCAAGGGCAAAGCCTGCCTGGAGATCTCCGTACGCGGCGAGCCGAGCGATGCAGAGGCCATGCGCGCCGACTTCTTCGCCATGGCGCAGGCGCTGGACGTCGACGTTGCCTTCCAGCAAGACAACCTGTTCCGCCGCAATCGCCGCCTGGCCGTGTTCGACATGGACTCGACGCTGATCGAAGCCGAAGTCATCGATGAGCTGGCCAAGGCGGCAGGCGTGGGCGAGCAGGTCTCGGCCATCACCGAGCGGGCCATGCGCGGGGAGCTGGATTTTCGCGCCAGCTTCAAGGAGCGCATGGCGCTGCTCAAGGGCCTGGATGTCAGCGTGCTGGACGAAATCGGTGCTTCACTGCGCCTGACCGAAGGCGCCGAAAACCTGTTTGCCGAACTCAAGCGCATGGGCTACAAGACCGCCATCCTCTCCGGCGGCTTCACCTATTTCGCCAAGCAGGTGCAGGCGCGCCTGGGTATCGACTATGTGTTCGCCAACGAGCTCGAAGTGGTGGATGGCAAGGTTACCGGGGTCGCGGTCGAGCCGATTGTCGATGCCCAGCGCAAGGCCGACCTGCTCAAGGAGCTGGCGCACAAGGAGGGCTTGCAGCTTGAGCAGACCATTGCCGTGGGTGATGGCGCCAACGATCTGCCAATGCTGGCGCTGGCCGGCCTGGGTGTGGCGTTCCGGGCCAAGCCGCTGGTGAAACAGTCGGCCAGGCAGGCGATCTCGACCCTTGGCCTGGATGGCGTGCTGTACTTGCTGGGCATGCGCGACCGCGACGGCCGGGGCCAGGCCCAGTAACAGCGCGGCGAAGCAATCGAAAAGGCCCTGCATGATCGCATCATGCAGGGCCTTTTTCATGGCATAGGGATCAAGCCTGCGCAGGCAGCGCCAACTTCTGTCCCATGCTCACGGCCGACCCTGCACCCAGGTTTTCGGCCCACTTGACCTGCTCTGGCCCGAACAGCACCACGGCGGTCGAACCCAGCTTGAAACGGCCCAGCTCGGCACCCTTTTCCAGGTGGATCGGCGCGCGGCTGGCTTCGTCGTAGCGGAAGGTCTTGAGTTCGCGCTTGGGCGGCGTCACCAGGCCTGCCCATACGGTCTCGACCGAGGCCACGATCATCGCGCCAACCAGCACCACCGCCATCGGGCCGCGGTCGGTGTCGAACAGGCAGACTACCCGCTCGTTGCGCGCGAACAGCTCCGGCACGTTTTCAGCGGTGGTCTGGTTCACCGAAAACAGCCGGCCGGGCACGTAGATCATCTCGCGCAGGGTGCCGGCCAGCGGCATGTGCACGCGATGGTAATCCTTGGGGGACAGGTAGACAGTGGCGAACTCGCCGCCCATGAACGGCGCGGCGTTGGCCGGGTCGCCGCCCAGCAGCTCGAGGGCGCTGAAACTGTGGCCCTTGGCCTGGAAGATGCGGCCGTGCTCGATCGGCCCAAGCTGGCTGACTGCGCCGTCGGCCGGGCAGAGGATGGCGTCCGGCGTTTCATCCAGAGGACGGGCGCCCGGTTTCAAGGCGCGGGTGAAGAAGGCGTTGAAGTGCTCGTAGGCAGTCAGGTCTTCGACCACGGCCTGGGACATGTCGACCTGGTAGCGCTTGGCGAACCAGGCGGTGAAGGCGTTCTTGAACCAGCGCACGCGACATTCGGCGATGCAGCCGGCCAGTCGGGACAACAGGTGATGCGGCAGCAGGTACTGGCTGATGATGAAAAGACGGGATTTCATTGAGTAGTTTTCCTTAAACCTCTACAGGCGTGTCCGGGTGGTTGCCCCATTCGCCCCAGGAGCCGGCGTACGCCTTGACCCTTGGATAGCCGAGGGCCTTGGCCACCAGGTAGGTAAAGCCGGAGCGGTGGTGGGTCTGGCAGTGGGTGACCACTTCCTTGTCCTTGGTGATGCCCAGTTGGGCGAGGATTTCGGGCATGTCCTGGCGGATGCGCAGGTTATCGTTCAGGTCCATGCCAGCGGTCCACTCGAAGTTGACCGCGCCGGGGATGTGCCCGCCCTTGGCGGCGAGGACTTTCTCGCCCCGGTATTCACCCGGGCTGCGCGCGTCCCAGATCGCCAGGTCGGCGGCGCCCAGGCGGCTTTGCAGGTATTCGCGGGTGGCAGTGGGCTCGTCATGCAGCTGCAGACTCACCAGGCCTCCAGCATTGACGGGCGTCTCGGTGGACAGCTGGTCTGCTGGCCACGCCTGGATTCCGCCGTTGAGATAGTGGTAGCTGGAGTGGCCGATCACGTCGAGCAGCCAGATGAAGCGCCCGGCCCAGCCGCCGCCCTCGTCGTCGTAGACCACATAGACCGCATCGCTGCGATGACCGAGCTCGCCGAACAGCTTTTCGAGATCGGTGCGGCCCGGCATCAGCCCAGGTGCAGGTGGTTGGCCCAGCTGGGTACGTTTGGGGTCGACGAACCGGGCACCCGGCACATGGCCGCTGCCATAGCGATTGGCGCTGGTCAGGTCGACCACGATCAGCTGTGGCGAATCCAGGCGCGGCACGAGATCGGCCGGCTCGATCACCAGGGGCAAACCAGAAAAGTCAGTCATCCACAGTCTCCAGGGTGGAACAGAGGGGCGATTGTAGCGCATGGGTCAGGCGTTGCGATTGCCGAAAGCGGCGAGGGCGCGCTCGATGCATTGCATCGTCTTGCCAAAGGCGTGCACGCTGGTGTCGGACAGCGGCCTGCCGTCCTGGTCGGCGAGCACCAGCATCAAGACCTGGCCATTGACCGCCACCGAGCGCAGCAGCAGGTGCTGGCTGTCGAGCAGCGCGCGCAGCGGCTCAGGCATCAGCGCCGAAAACTGGGCGTGGTTGGCAGGGGTAAGGCGCAACTGCGCGGCCTGGCTCATCAGCCGCTGCAGCAGTTTGCTCTGTTCGATCGGCAGATTCAGGCGCAGGGCTTCCTTGGGCAGGCCTGCGGTCTGCTGTACGCGCAGGCAGTTGTTGGTGCGATCGAGCATGAGCAGCATCAGGCGCTGCATGCCGCAGGCGAGCAAGGCTTCGCGGGCCTGGGTACTGAGGTGGATGGCGTTGCTGAACGGGCTTGGCTGGACCAGCAGCTCGCCGCACAGCTTGCGCCAGGCATCCAGGTCGTGGGCCGAGGGTGGTGGTGGGGTGATCATGCCGGGGTGCGGACGGCGCTGGTCCCACGGCCATATCAACGCCTCCGCCGGGTGGAACAGGGCCATGCTGGCATGCTGGCGCGCACTGGCGGCCGCCTGCTGGTGAACCTGCTGCTGCACGTCGTCGAGCGAGGTCTGCAGATACAGGCTGGAGAGCAGCTGCCAGCGTAGAAGGTGCGGGTTGACCCAGCCTACCTGGGCGGCCAGGGCCAGGCCGTTGGCCAACAGCACGGTATTGGCCGGCTGGTTGAACCAGCGGCGCAGGCCTGGTTCGTCGTCGAGGCGCTGCTGCTGCAGGAGTGCGTCCTGCTCGCGGGCGATGTTCAGCACCTTGGCCAGCTGATCACGCTCGTCCTGAAGCAGGCGGTAGCCCTGGGTGACCCATTCCGGGAGCCGCCAGTGCTCGGCCACGGCCTGGCACAGCTGCATGATGCGCACGCCGAACAGCTCCAGCTCCACGGTGCTGGCATCTTCTGCCTTGTGTATGACCCGCAGCTCCCAGGCGTCCAGCAAGGCGGGGTGGGTCACGGCCAGCGGCCACAAGGGCGAGAGAAACAGCAGGCTGCCCCAGTGGATTTCCTGCCACAGCCGTGCCAGGCGGCTGGCGAACAGGCCACTGGCCTGCTGACTGGCGTGCTGGCTGATCAGCTGGAACTGCCGCAGCACCGGCGGGATAGCCTCAACCGGCATGGCTGGCAGGCGAGCCAGCAGGTTGCCGGTGCGCGCCAGGCCCAGCCGGTTGAGTGCGATCTCCAGGCTTTCGGCCGGTTCCGCAAGGCTGGCATTGGACGGATGGTTGGCCTCGCGCATGACACTGAGTACCAGCGCGGGGCTGCCCTGCATCAGCTCGGCGATGTCGCGCATGGATCGACGGCTGTCATTGAGGGCGGCCTGGACGCGATCGTGGCTGGCCTTGGGAACAGGCAGCCGCACGCCATCGAGCAAGCTTACCCACGCTTCCAGCGTTGGAGGAATCTGACCTTGTGCACCGGGGTAAACTGGCATCATGACATCAGCTCTGACTGGCTTTTCGCTTTGACGGGCTTTAGTCTGGCGCAGTTCTGCCGATAAGTAGAAGAAGAGTTTTACAAGCTCCCGCCCCCGACCCTGACCACGACTCCAAGTGCTTTGAATCTATGGCTAAAATTATCGGCATCATCGTCGTATTCGCGAGCGTGCTCGGCGGATATGTTCTTTCTCACGGCAAGATTGCGGCGTTGATTCAGCCTTTCGAGGTCCTGATCATCGGTGGTGCGGCATTCGGCGCATTTCTCCAGGCCAACCCTGGCTACATGACCATGCATGTGGTCAAGAAGTCGATGAAGATGTTCGGCTCCCGGTTCAGCCACGCCTTTTATCTTGAGGTGCTGGGACTTGTCTACGAGATCCTCAACAAGAGCCGCCGCGAAGGCATGATGGCGATCGAGGCTGATATCGAAGATGCCTCGGCCAGTCCGATCTTCGCCAAATACCCGGCCGTGCTCGGGGATGAGCGCATGACCGCGTACATCTGCGATTACCTGCGCATCATGTCCACCGGCAACATGGCCCCTCATGAGCTCGAAGGTCTGTTCGACATGGAGCTGATGAGCATGAAGGAAGAGCTCGAGCATCCTTCCCACGCGGTGACCGGCATTGCCGACGGCATGCCTGGCTTCGGCATCGTGGCCGCGGTACTGGGTATCGTGGTGACCATGGCCTCGCTGGGCGAGGGCGACCAGGCGGCGATCGGCATGCACGTGGGCGCGGCGCTGGTCGGTACCTTCTTCGGTATTCTGGCGGCGTACGGTTTCTTCGGCCCGTTGGCCAACTGCCTGGCCCACGACGCCAAGGAAGAGGTCAACCTGTACGAAGCCATCAAGGCCTCGCTCGTGGCCTCCGCCTCGGGCATGCCGCCGTCGCTGGCCGTGGAGTTCGGGCGCAAGGTGCTGTATCCCAAGCATCGCCCGAGCTTCGCCGAGCTGGAACAAGCAGTTCGCGGTCGCTGAGTCATGGAAAACAATCAGCCGATCATCATCAAGCGAGTCAAGCGCTTCGCTGCCGGGCATCACGGGGGCGCCTGGAAGATCGCCTTCGCCGACTTCGCCACGGCGATGATGGCCTTCTTCCTGGTGCTGTGGTTGATGTCCACCGCGACGCCCGAGCAGAAGATCGCCATCGCCGGCTACTTCAAGGACCCGATCGGCTTTTCCGAAAGCGGCACGCCCTACGTCATCGATCTGGGCGGCTCGCCCGAGCTTGCGCCGGACAAGACCATCAACCCCGAAGTGAAGTCCGAGCCGACGCCTGAGACCAGCATTCAGATCGACAAGGAAAGTGTCGAGAGCATGGCCGAACAGGTCGAGCGCGAGCGGCTCGAACTGCTGTTGCAGGAGTTGCAGAACAAGGTCGAGGAAAATCCCGAGCTGCAGAAGTTCAAGGACCAGATCCTGTTCGAGATCACCCAGGATGGCTTGCGTATCCAGATCATGGATGCCGAGAACCGGCCGATGTTCGACCTGGGGAGCGCACGCCTGCAGCCGTATTTCGAGGACATCCTGCTGGCCATGGCCGATACCATCAAGGCGGTGCCGAACAAGATCAGCGTCAGTGGTCACACCGATGCCAAGCCGTTCACCGGCAGTGGCGGCTTCGGCAACTGGGAGTTGTCGGCCAGCCGCGCCAACGCCGCGCGCCGGGCCCTGGTCGCCGGTGGCTATCCGGAAGATCAGGTGGCGCGGGTGGTTGGATACGCATCGTCTTCGCTGTTCGACCGCAAGGACCCGTTCAACCCGGTCAACCGGCGTATCGACATCATCGTGCTGACCAAGAAGGCCCAGCGGTCCATCGAGGGCGAGCAGGGCAAGCCAGACGCACCAGTCCCGCCTTCGACCGAGACGCCGGGCAGTTCTGCCGCCCCCGCCCCAGGGACGCCTGATGCGGCCCAGGACGCGGCGCCGATGCAGCCTCGTGAGTTGCGGCAGAAGCTGAACATCTTCGAGGACGGTGTGTTGAAGATGGACGAGCCCAAGGAGTAAGGTCCTTGCCCGGCATAAAGCCCGTGACCGCAGTGCGGCCATGGGCTTTTTGCCGTGTGGCCGCTAGAAACCGCGGCGGATCTTGGACCTCAGGTCGGCATGAAAAAAGTCGGCGTTCGACCGATTGATCACGGGCGCATTGCGCTGCCCGGCCACCATGGCACGGCAGAACGTTCCCTCATCGTGATAGGCGCGCACGAACAGCTCGATGTGCTCACGCTCATGCATGCGCGGCCACTTCTTCTGGTAGCAAGGCAGGCACCCCGAGCCGCTCTGGTACAGCGTGATACGCCGGTGCAAGGCGGTTGCCGCACCCAGCTGCCAGGGCAGCCACCAGTCCGCCGCGGTGACGGGCGAGACCACGGCGATCAGGTGCGTGGCATCGACCAGGTGGTGGCACAGGCTGGTACAGGCGTCCTCCGGGTCATGCTCGGCGCTGGCGTCGAACAGCTCCAGGTGCGTGGCGATTCCTTCCAGCAGCAGGCGTTCATTGATGATGAATGCATCCAGGCGTTCGCTGTGGCGATAACTGATGAACACTGGCATCGGTGCAACTCTCCCTGTTGAGACGCGTCTGGTTACATGACCATTGGCGAAAAGGGAGAGAGCGGCAAGGGATGGCAGCGAAAACAGAAATTTCCTACAGCTGAAGGTAATTCTTCCTACAAGTGTCGCCCACGGCGCCTCAATAACTGTCTTCGGGCAAGCTGGCGATGATCGAGCGGTAGCTGTTCATGCGCTGTTGCTGAACCCGCCCATCTTCAAGCGCCAGCAGCAAGGCGCAACCGGGTTCGCGGTCATGCTTGCAATCACGGAAGCGGCAAGTGCCGAGCAGATCACGAAACTCGATGAAGCCGGCCTCCACGTCGTGCCGGCTGACGTGACCCAGGCCGAACTCACGGATACCTGGGGAGTCGATCAACTCGCCGCCACCCGGGAAGTGATAGAGGCGGGCGGTCGTGGTGGTGTGGGTACCCTGGCCCGACCATTCGGACAGATCACCAACGCGGGTCTGGGCATCGGGCAACAGGCTGTTGACCAACGACGACTTGCCCACCCCGGACTGACCGACAAACACGCTGATGTGCCCGTCGAGCATCTCCTGCAGGCGCTGCATGCCGTCGCCCTGATGCGCCGAGACCTCCAGCAGGGGGTAGCCCAGTTGGCGATATACCGCCAGCAGTGCATTGAGCGCCGGGGCATTCTGCTCGTCGATCAAGTCTGCCTTGTTAAGCAGCAGCAGCGGGTGGATGCCAGCGTGCTCCGCGGCCACCAGGTAGCGGTCGATCAAGTTGGCCTGGGGCTCGGGTGCTGGCGCGAAGACGATCACGATCAGGTCTACGTTGGCCGCCACCGGTTTGAGCTGGCCGTGGTTGTTGGGCCGGCACAGCTCGGTGTTGCGCGGCATCTGCGCGACGATCACGCCAATGCCCTGGTTCCCCGCGCGCCATACCACGCGATCGCCTGTCACCAGCGCCGGCAGGTTGGCGCGCAGGTGGCAGCGGAACACCTGGCCAGCGACATCGCCGTCCTGTGCCTCGACCTCGACCTGCACACCAAAGTGCGCGATCACCAGCCCCAGTTGCTCTGGGCCCAGGTCGCCGCCTTCGAGTTCATGCAGTGCATGCTGTTCGCGTTTGGCGGCGCGAGCGGCGCGTTCGTTCTGGATTTTTTCGATGCGCCAGTTCTGGCGTCGATTGAGCTGGCGTTTGGCCATGAAGGTTCCGAGGTTGCGGGACGATTGAAAACGGCGAGCAGTTTAGCACTAGGCTAATATGTCGGCCTAATCGAGGAGCTTCACATGCAGAATCCACAGAACCTGATCTGGATCGACCTGGAAATGACCGGCCTGGATCCGGACACCGATGTGATCATCGAGATGGCCACCATCGTCACCGACAGCGAGCTCAATACCCTGGCCGAAGGCCCGGTGATCGCCATCCACCACAGCGACGAAGTACTGGCGCGCATGGACGAGTGGAACACCCGCACCCATGGCGGCTCCGGGCTGACCCAGCGCGTGCGCGAGAGCCGCGTCAGCATGGCCGAGGCCGAGGCCGAAACAGTCAGGTTCCTCGAGCAATGGGTGCCCAAGGGCAAGTCGCCGATCTGCGGTAACAGCATCTGCCAGGACCGCCGTTTTCTCTATCGGCACATGAAGACCCTGGAAGGCTATTTCCACTACCGCAACCTGGATGTCTCCACCGTCAAGGAGCTGGCCGCGCGCTGGGCGCCACAGGTGCGTGACAGCTTCATCAAGGGCGGCACCCACCTGGCATTGGACGATATCCGCGAGTCCATCGCCGAGCTGCGTCACTACCGCGAGCACTTCATCAAGGTCTGAGCCTGCAACAGGTAGCATGAAGGCTGCGCAGCCCCTTTTGGTGCGTAGAGCAACTGAGTAGACTGCGCGCCTTTATTGCACGGATCCGCACCATGTTGCTGATGCTCTACCTCATTGCGATCACCGCCGAAGCCATGACTGGCGCGCTGTCTGCCGGGCGTCGCGGCATGGACTGGTTCGGCGTGGTGCTGATCGCCTGCGTCACCGCCCTGGGGGGCGGCTCGGTGCGTGACGTGCTGCTCGGGCATTACCCGCTGACCTGGGTCAAGCATCCGGAATACCTCGTGCTCACCAGCTTCGCCGCGCTGATGACCATCTTCATCGCGCCCTTGATGCGCCGCCTGCGCTCGCTGTTTCTGGTGCTCGATGCACTGGGGCTGGTGGCGTTCACCCTGATTGGGTGCATGACGGCGCTGGAGATGGGGCAGGGGCTGCTGGTGGCGTCCATCAGTGGGGTGATCACTGGGGTGTTTGGCGGAATCTTGCGGGATATCTTCTGCAACGATATTCCGCTGGTATTCCGGCGGGAGCTATATGCCAGCGTGTCGTTTGCCGCTGCGTGGTTCTATCTGGGCTGCGTCCATTTCGAACTGCCCGCCGGGCAGGCCATGCTGCTGACGTTGTTTGGTGGTTTTCTGTTGCGGTTGCTGGCGATCCGGTTTCACTGGGAGATGCCGAAGTTTCATTACAACGACCAGCACTGACTCACTCAGCGGTGACGCTCCAGCGCCCATTCGACGTGCTCGCGCACCAGCTCCGAAGGATGATCCTGCCGCGCCTTCAGTGCCTCGATCACCGGGATGGTGGACGGCGCGTTCCCCAGCCCTACCGCCAGATTGCGCAGCCAGCGCTCATAGCCTGCGCGCCGTAGCGGCGAGCCCTCGGTGTTGGAAAGGAAGGTCGGCTCATCCCACAGGAACAATTGCGCCAGATCCGCGTTATCGAGGTTGTGACGAGGTTTGAAGTCGCCCTCGCCGGTCGGGCGGGCAAAGCGGTTCCAGGGGCAGACGATCTGGCAGTCATCGCAGCCGAACACGCGGTTTCCGATCAGCGGACGCAGCTCCACCGGAATGGCGCTCTTGAGCTCGATGGTCAGGTACGAGATGCAGCGCCGGGCGTCCAGCACATACGGCCCGACGAAGGCTCCGGTAGGACAGATGTCCAGGCACGCCTGACACCGTCCGCAGTGCTCGCTGGCCTGGGCCGGGTCCACCGGCAGGGGCAGGTCGACGAACAGTTCGGCCAGGAAGAAATAGCTGCCGGCCTTGCGGTTCAGCAGCAGGGTGTTCTTGCCGATCCAGCCCAGGCCGGCTTCCTGGGCAATGGCTTTCTCCAGCACCGGGGCGCTGTCGACGAACGCGCGAAAGCCGAACGGGCCGATGGCCTGCTGGATACGATCGGCCAAGTGCTGCACGCGCTTGCGGATCAGCTTGTGATAGTCGCGGCCCAAGGCATAACGCGAAACATAGGCTTTTTCTGGCTGCGCCAGGCGCTGCGCCATCTCAGTGTCGCCCGGCAGGTAGTCCATCCGCAGGGACACCACACGCAAGGTGCCCGGGACCAGTTCGTCAGGATGCGACCGCTTGCTGCCGTGGGCACCCATGTATTCCATTTCACCGTGATAGCCCGCCTCCAGCCAGCGCTGCAGGTGTTGTTCGTGCTCGCCAAGCTCCACACCGGCGATACCGACGTGGGCGAAACCGAGTTCTCGGCCCCAATCCTTGATCGATTGAGACAGTGTGGTGAGGTCTGGGGTGACGGCGGACATGGGGAAATAAGGCATTACGGGCTCAGGTGCGTATAATTCTGCCAGACATCGGAGCCTTTGACCCCATGCCCCAGACCAAACACCCTGCAAACGCACCACAAACCCTGAGCAGCCTCACCTTGGCGAAGCTGGCGCCCAGGCGCCCGAGCGCGCACAAGGGCGACTTCGGCCATGTGCTGGTGGTCGGCGGCGACCTCGGCACCGGCGGCTCGGTGCTGCTGAGCGCTGAAGCAGCGCTGCGCTGCGGCGCCGGACTGGTATCGCTGGCCACACGGCCTGAGCATGTTGGCGCCGCCTTGACCCGCCTGCCCGAAACCATGGCCTTGGGCGTGAGCTCGGCCAACCAGCTGATGAATGTGCTCGAACGCGCCTCGGTGGCGGTGGTCGGCCCCGGCCTTGGCCAGGCCCCGTGGGGGCGCAGCCTGCTCTCGGCGGTAGCCAACGCGCAAATGCCGCAGGTGTGGGACGCCGATGCGCTCAATCTCCTGGCCAGCACGCCCTTGGCCTTGCCAAGCGGCAGCGTGATCACGCCGCACCCCGGCGAGGCTGCGCGCCTGCTGGGCGTGTCCACCGAGGCCGTGCAGGCCGATCGTCCTGGGGCCGCGCGCAAACTGGCACGCAAGTACGCCAGTGTGTGCGTGCTCAAGGGCGCTGGCACATTGGTAGCTGATCCTGCGGGCCAGCTGGCACTGTGCAGCCGCGGCCACCCGGCGATGGCCGGAGCAGGGCTGGGCGATGTGCTTACCGGCGTGCTGGCGGCGCTGCTGGCGCAAGGCCTGGCAAGCTGGGATGCCGCCTGCCTTGGCGTATGGCTGCACGCCTGCGCGGGCGAACGGTTGGGCGTGAAGGGGCGAGGCCTTGCGGCCGGTGATCTGATTCCTGTTGTTCGTGAATTGTTGGAGGAGCATTCAGCGTGTCAGGCATAACCCTGTTTCTGGCCGACGAGCAGGCCATGGTCGAGTTGGGGGCGTGCCTGGCACGCATCACCGCGGGCCACGGTGTGATTTTTCTCGAAGGTGACCTGGGGGCAGGCAAGACCACCTTGTCGCGCGGCCTTGTCCGTGGCCTGGGGCATACCGGCGCGGTAAAAAGTCCGACCTTCACTGTGGTCGAGCCTTACGAGATTGGCGAGATCCGCGCCTTCCATTTCGACCTCTACCGCCTGGTCGATCCCGAGGAGCTGGAGTACATGGGCATACGTGATTACTTCGAGGGCGACCCCTTGTGCCTGTTCGAATGGCCCCAGAATGGGGCGGGCGTTTTGCCAAAGCCCGACCTGACCATTACCATAAGCCCCCAGGCGAGCGGACGCTCGCTGACCCTGTCGCCGCAGGGCTCGCGCGGCGAAGCCTGGTGTGCCGCTCTGGCCGTCGAATTCAAACTGTAAATGGGGATAGGTATGCGCATACGCGCGCTGGTCGCTGTCGTTGGACTGTTATTGACGGCAGTGACCGTTGACGCTCTGGCCGTCACTCAAGTCAAGAGCATGCGTTTATGGCGTGCTCCGGACAACACGCGGCTGGTCTTCGACCTGTCGGGCCCTGTGCAGCACAGCGTGTTCACGCTGAGTGCTCCCGACCGGCTGGTGATCGACATAAACGGCGCGACCCTCGGCGCACCGCTGACGGTTTCGACTTCGAACACCCCGATCAGCAGCGTGCGTTCAGCGCAGCGCACGCCCAGTGACTTACGGGTGGTGATCGACCTGAAAAAGGCCGTGACGCCCAAAAGCTTCGTCCTGGCGCCGAATGCCCAGTATGGCAACCGCCTGGTGGTCGACCTGTACGACCAGGAGGCGGACGCCATCGCTGCCACTGCGCCGCCCCCAACGCCTACGCCCCCCGCCACCGCCCCGGCTGTGCCGGTCACTCCTGCGAAGCCGGCGATCAAGCTGACGCCAGTGCCGAGCGGCAAGCGCGATATCGTCGTCGCCATCGATGCCGGTCACGGTGGCGAAGACCCGGGCGCCTCGGGCTCTCGCGGTCAGCATGAAAAAGACATCGTGCTGCAGATCGCCAAGGAGCTGCAGCGCCAGATCAACACCGAGAAGGGCTTCCGCGCCGAACTGACCCGTACCGGCGACTACTTCATTCCGCTGCGCAAGCGCACCGAGATCGCCCGCAAGAAGGGCGCCGACCTGTTCATTTCCATTCATGCCGACGCCGCGCCGTCCAGAGCCGCATTCGGTGCCTCGGTTTTCGCGCTGTCAGATCGCGGCGCCACCTCCGAAACCGCGCGGTGGTTGGCCGACAGCGAAAACCGTTCCGACCTGATCGGCGGTGCTGGCAACGTCAGCCTCGACGACAAGGACCGCATGCTCGCGGGTGTGCTGCTCGACCTGTCGATGACCGCGACCCTGAGTTCGAGCCTCAATGTCGGGCAGAAGGTGCTGGGCAACATGGGCCGGATCACCTCGCTGCACAAGCGCCGGGTGGAACAGGCCGGCTTCATGGTGCTCAAGTCGCCGGACATCCCGTCGATCCTGGTCGAAACCGGATTCATCTCCAACGCCAACGAGGCTGCCAAGCTGGCCACCGCCAGCCATCAGCAGGCGCTGGCGCGCTCGATTCACAGCGGCGTGCGCCAGTTCTTCCAGCAGAATCCGCCACCGGGCACCTACATTGCCTGGCTGCGTGACAGCGGCAAGATCGCCCAGGGCCCGCGCGAACACACCGTGCGTCCGGGCGAGACCCTGGCGATGCTCGCCGTGCGCTATCAGGTCAGCGTGGCCAGCCTGCGCTCGAGCAACCAGCTCAAGACCGACGAGCTCAAGGTCGGCCAGCAGCTTGATATCCCGACTACCGCATTGGCTTCCCAATGAGTGGTGGTTCTCGAATAGAGCTGCTCAGCCCGCGGCTGGCCAACCAGATCGCCGCTGGCGAGGTGGTCGAGCGTCCGGCCTCGGTGATCAAGGAGCTGCTTGAAAACAGCCTGGATTCCGGCGCCCGGCGCATCGATGTGGACGTCGAGCAGGGTGGGGTCAAGCTGCTGCGGGTGCGTGACGACGGCAGCGGGATCGCTGCCGACGACTTGCCATTGGCCCTGGCGCGCCATGCCACCAGCAAGATCCGTGAACTCGAGGACCTCGAAGGCGTGCTCAGCCTGGGCTTTCGCGGCGAGGCGCTGGCGTCGATCAGTTCGGTCGCCCGCCTGACCCTGACCTCGCGCACCGCGAGTGCCAGTGAGGCCTGGCAGGTCGAGACCGAGGGGCGTGACATGAGTCCGCGGGTGCAGCCTGCGGCGCATCCGGTCGGCACTTCGGTCGAAGTGCGGGACCTGTTTTTCAATACCCCGGCCCGGCGCAAGTTTCTCAAGACCGAAAAGACCGAATTCGATCACCTTCAAGAGGTGGTCCGCCGCCTGGCACTGGCTCGTTTCGACGTCGCGTTCCATCTTCGCCACAACGGCAAGAGCATTCTCAGCCTGCACGATGCGGCGGACGAAATGTCTCGAGCCCGACGTGTCGGTGCCCTCTGCGGTCCGGGGTTCCTGGAGCAGGCGCTGCCCATCGAAATCGAGCGCAATGGCTTGCGCCTGTGGGGCTGGGTCGGATTGCCGACGTTCTCGCGCAGCCAGGCCGACCTGCAGTATTTCTTCGTGAATGGCCGTGCCGTACGCGACAAGCTGGTGGCCCATGCGGTGCGCCAGGCTTACCGCGATGTGCTGTTCAACGGTCGTCATCCGACCTTCGTGCTGTTCCTTGAGCTCGACCCGACCGGGGTCGACGTCAATGTGCATCCGACCAAGCATGAAGTGCGTTTTCGTGACGGGCGCATGGTGCACGATTTTCTCTACGGCACGCTGCACCGCGCCTTGGCCGATGTGCGTCCCGAGGACCAGCTGGCGGCGCCTGCCGCGGCCGCCGAGATCGTACGGCCTGGCGGCCAGCAGGCCGGTGAGTTCGGGCCGCAGGGCGAGATGCGCCTGGCCACGCCGGTGCTCGAGCAGCCCCAGGCCGCGCCCCATCAGCCGGGCAGTGGCGCTGGCGCGGGTTACCAGTACCAGTACACCCCGCGCCCGGCCCAGGCCCTGCCGGTGGCCGAGGCGCAGAACGTCTACCGCGAGTTTTTCGCGCCCCTGGATCCCGCCGCGCCCGCGCCCGCAGCGCTGCCCGAAAGCCAAGGTGATATCCCTCCGCTGGGCTATGCGCTGGCCCAGCTCAAGGGTATCTACATCCTTGCCGAAAATGCCGTCGGCCTGGTGCTGGTGGACATGCACGCGGCCCACGAACGCATCATGTACGAGCGCCTCAAGGTGGCCATGGCCAGCGAAGGCCTGAGCGGTCAGCCGCTGCTGGTCCCCGAGTCCCTCGCCATTAGCCAGCGCGAGGCCGATTGCGCCGAAGAGCACGCCACCTGGTTCCAGAAGCTGGGCTTCGAGCTGCAGCGCCTGGGCCCGGAAACCCTGGCTATTCGGCAGATCCCGGCGCTGCTCAAGCAGGCCGAGGCCAACCGCCTGGTGCAGGATGTACTCGCCGACCTGATGGAATATGGTACCAGTGACCGGATTCAGGCCCACCTGAACGAGCTGCTTGGCACCATGGCCTGCCACGGCGCCGTGCGCGCCAACCGGCGCCTGGCCATCCCCGAAATGAACGGCCTGCTGCGTGACATGGAAAACACCGAGCGCAGCGGCCAGTGCAACCACGGCCGACCGACCTGGACCCAGATGGGCCTGGACGACCTGGACAAACTTTTCCTGCGCGGTCGATAGAGATGAGCGTCAAGCCCCCTGCGATATTCCTCATGGGCCCGACCGCGGCCGGCAAGACCGACCTTGCCATCGAGCTGACACGGGTGCTGCCGTGCGAGTTGATCAGCGTCGACTCGGCGCTGGTCTACCGCGGCATGGACATTGGTACCGCCAAGCCCTCCCGGGAGGTGCTCGCGGCCCATCCGCACCGGCTGATCGACATCCTCGACCCGGCCCAGAGCTACTCGGCCGCGGACTTTCGCCGTGATGCCCTGCAGGCGATGGCCGAGATCACCGCGCGCGGCAAGATCCCGCTGCTGGTCGGCGGCACCATGCTGTATTACAAGGCATTGATCGACGGTCTGGCAGACATGCCCGCTGCCGACGCCCTGGTCCGCGCGGAGCTCGAAGCGCAGGCCAGCACCCTGGGCCTGGCCGAACTGCACCGCCAGCTGGCCGAGGTCGACCCCGAATCGGCGGCGCGTATCCACCCCAATGACCCGCAGCGGCTCATTCGCGCGCTCGAGGTGTATCGGGTCAGCGGCGAAAGCATGACGGCTCATCGCCAGCGTCAATTCGCTGAAAGTCTTGCCGCAGACGCAGGCGGGCAAGGACATTTGCCCTATACTGTCGCCAGTTTGGCCATTGCTCCCACGGATCGTCACATTCTGCACCAGCGAATTGCGTCACGATTTTCGCAAATGTTGGAACAGGGCTTCGTGGACGAGGTCCGAGAGCTGCGAGCCAGAAGTGACTTGCACGCGGGGCTGCCGTCTATACGGGCGGTGGGTTATCGACAGGTATGGGAACATCTCGACGGCAAGCTCAGCGAAGCCGAGATGCGCGAGCGGGGTATCATCGCCACTCGCCAGCTCGCCAAGCGGCAATTCACCTGGTTGCGCGGCTGGCCCGGCGTTCACTGGCTGGATAGCCTGGCCTGCGACAATCTGTCCCGCACCTTGCAATACCTTGGGACCGTCTCCATATTGAGCTGAGTCCCTGCAATTGCCGTCTACTCTTCGGATCAGGCGGCTTGAAGCACCGAATTCTATTGTTTTCCTACTATTTATCCTTACAGGAGTGCGGCACATGTCAAAAGGGCATTCGCTACAAGACCCTTACTTGAACACTTTGAGAAAAGAAAAAGTTCCGGTTTCGATCTATCTGGTCAACGGCATCAAACTGCAAGGCTCGATCGAATCGTTCGACCAGTTTGTCGTTCTGCTGAAAAACACCGTCAGCCAGATGGTCTACAAACACGCCATCTCCACGGTGGTACCTGCCCGCCCGGTTCGCCTGCCTAGCCCGACTGATTCCGAGCAGGGCGACGCTGAACCAGGTAACGCCTGATAGGAGTCTGCTTTGTTCTTTGAGCGCCACGGTGGTGGTGAGCGGGCACTGCTCGTTCACTTGGAAGGTCAGAACCCTGAGGCGCGCGAAGACCCGCAGGAGTTTCAGGAGCTGGCATTATCGGCCGGAGCCGATATCGTCGTGTTCGTCAATGTGACGCGGCATCAGCCCTCGGCCAAATACCTGATTGGCAGCGGCAAGGTCGAGGAGTTGCGCGACCTGGTCAAGGCCGAACAGGCAGATCTGGTGATTTTCAATCACACCCTCACGCCCAGCCAGGAACGTAACCTCGAACGCGTCTTCGAGTGTCGCGTGCTGGACCGTACCGGGCTGATCCTCGATATCTTCGCCCAGCGGGCGCGTACCCATGAAGGCAAGCTGCAGGTCGAACTGGCCCAGCTCGAGCACATGAGCACGCGGCTGGTTCGCGGCTGGACCCACCTTGAGCGGCAGAAGGGCGGTATCGGCCTTCGCGGCCCGGGTGAAACCCAGCTCGAGACCGACCGGCGCCTGTTGCGGGTTCGCCTGCGGCAGATCAAGGCCCGTCTCGAAAAGGTTCGTAGCCAGCGCGAGCAGGCTCGCCGCGGCCGTCGCCGCGCGGATATCCCATCGGTTTCCCTGGTGGGCTATACCAACGCCGGCAAGTCGACCCTGTTCAATGCGCTGACCTCCTCCGAGGTGTATGCCGCCGACCAGCTGTTCGCCACTCTCGACCCGACCTTGCGCCGGCTGCAGCTCGATGACATCGGGCCGATCGTGCTGGCCGACACGGTGGGTTTCATTCGCCACCTGCCGCACAAGCTGGTCGAGGCATTCCGGGCTACGCTCGAAGAGTCGAGCAACTCCGACCTGCTGCTGCACGTGATCGACGCCCATGAGCCAGAGCGCATGGAGCAGATCGAGCAAGTGATGGCGGTGCTGGGCGAGATCGGTGCCGAAGGCTTGCCGATCCTCGAGGTCTATAACAAACTCGACCTGCTCGAAGATGTCGAGCCGCAGATCCAGCGCGATGCCGACGGCAAGCCGCAACGGGTCTGGGTATCGGCACGTGATGGACGCGGTCTGGAGTTGGTGGGCCAGGCGGTCGCCGAACTGCTGGGGAATGATCTGTTTGTCGCTACCCTGCGCCTGGACCAGCGTTTTGCCCGCTTGCGCGCGCAATTCTTCGAGATGGGCGCGGTGCAGGGCGAAGAGCATGATGAAGAAGGCAGCAGCCTGCTGAGCGTTCGTTTGCCCAGGGTCGATCTCAATCGCCTGGTCAGCCGCGAAGGCATGGAACCGCAGGTGTTTATCGAGCAACATACTTTGCAATAAATGCCCGGTGACGTTGCCGGGCAGCCGTAACAGGCATTCTGTAGCATTGGACGGCGCGCCGTGGGTGCGTCTTTGCTTTATCAGATGGAGAGCGCTATGGCTTGGAATGAGCCGGGTGGCAACTCGAACAATCAGGACCCCTGGGGCGGCCGCCGTGGTGGCGGTGGCGACAAGAAGGGTCCACCCGATCTGGACGAGGCCTTCCGCAAGCTGCAGGACAGCCTGAACGGCATGTTTGGCGGTGGCAAGAAACGCGGTGGAGACAGGAACATCGGCAGGGGCGGTGGTCTCGGCCTTCTCGGTATCGGCCTGGCCGTGCTTGCAGCCATCTGGCTGTACAGCGCCGTGTACGTGGTCGATGAACAGGAGCAGGCCGTCGTCCTGCGTTTCGGCAAATACTACGACACCGTAGGGCCGGGCCTGAACATCTACTTCCCGCCGATCGATCGCAAGTACATGGAAAACGTGACGCGCGAACGGGCTTATACCAAGCAGGGGCAGATGCTCACCGAAGACGAGAACATCGTCGAGGTGCCGCTGACCGTGCAGTACAAGATCAGCAACCTGCAGGACTTCGTGCTTAACGTCGACCAGCCTGAGGTCAGCCTGCAGCATGCGACCGACAGTGCCTTGCGCCACGTGGTGGGTTCCACCTCGATGGACCAGGTGCTGACCGAAGGCCGCGAGCAGATGGCCGTGGATATCCGCGAACGCCTGCAGCGTTTCCTTGACACCTACCGTACCGGTATCACCGTGACCCAGGTGAACGTGCAGAGCGCGGCAGCCCCGCGTGAAGTACAGGAAGCCTTCGACGACGTGATCCGCGCCCGCGAAGACGAGCAGCGTGCCCGCAACCAGGCCGAGTCCTACGCCAATGGCGTGGTGCCCGAGGCCCGCGGTCAGGCCCAGCGCATCATCGAGGACGCCAACGGTTACCGCGACGAAGTCGTTTCCCGCGCCAAGGGTGAGGCCGACCGCTTCGTCAAGCTGGTCACCGAGTACCGCAAGGCGCCTGAGGTTACCCGCCAGCGTCTGTACCTGGAGACCATGCAGCAGGTGTACAGCAATTCGAGCAAGGTCATGGTGGCAACCAAGGACGGGCAGAACAATCTGCTCTACCTGCCACTGGACAAGATGGTCGAAGGCAGCCGCAACAATGCGGCACCGGTCAGCAGCGGCGTATCGGCGTCGGCCAACGACGCGGCTGCCCGTTCGCAATCGGAGCTGCAATCGCAACAACAGCCGCCGCGCACTAGGGAGAGCCGCTGATGAGCAACAGATCGCTGATCGCCCTGATCGTGGCCGTGGTGCTGGCCATCGTGGCCTGGAACAGCTTCTACATCGTGTCCCAGACCGAGCGCGCGGTCATGCTGCGCTTCGGCCGTGTGGTCCAGGCCGATGTCCAGCCGGGGCTGCATGTGAAAATCCCGTACGTCAACCAGGTGCGCAAGTTCGACGCCCGCCTGATGACCCTGGATGCACCGACCCAGCGCTTCCTGACCCTGGAAAAGAAAGCCGTGATGGTCGATGCCTACGCCAAGTGGCGGGTCAAGGACGCCGAGCGCTTCTACACCGCGACTTCCGGTCTGAAGCAGATCGCCGACGAGCGCCTGTCGCGTCGTCTGGAGAGCGGCCTGCGTGACCAGTTCGGCAAGCGCACCCTGCACGAAGTGGTATCCGGTGAGCGTGACGCGTTGATGTCTGACATCACCGCTTCGCTGAACCGCATGGCCAACAAGGAGCTGGGTATCGAGGTCATCGACGTTCGCGTCAAGGCCATCGACCTGCCGAAGGAAGTGAACCGCAGCGTGTTCGATCGCATGAGCACCGAGCGTGAGCGTGAAGCCCGCGAGCACCGTGCCAAGGGTAACGAGTTGGCAGAAGGTATCCGTGCGGATGCCGACCGTCAGCGCCGTGTACTGGTGGCCGAGGCCTATCGCGAATCGGAAGAAACCCGCGGTGACGGCGACGCCCAGGCGGCTGCCATCTACGCGGCGGCGTACAATCAGGATCCTGATTTCTACGCCTTCTACCGTAGCCTGCAGGCTTACCGTGAAAGCTTCTCGAGCAAGAGCGACGTGCTGGTCCTGGATCCGAAGAACGAGTTCTTCCGCTTCCTGGACAAGAGCAAGCCCTGAACAGACACCCCGCCGGGCGGCTAAAAAGCCTGGTGGGGTGATTTCTGTCCGAAAACGGGTGTATGATTCGGCAGCCGGGAAATTCCCGGCTTTTTTGCGTCTGCAAGGTTGATCGGCCACAACACGGCCGCAACGCTGGCTGTTCAAAGGATTAGAGGGTGTTGGCACGGCGGCGGCGCTGGGATCGGTGCTGCCTGTTGCTGTCTGCCTATACCTGTTTCACTCAAGGCTAGCCCGCGGGCAGGCCGCCCGGACCAAAGGGGAAATGGCGTCATGGCAACGGTAGACCGCTGGCTCTTGCCAGATGGCATCGAGGAAGTACTGCCACCTGAGGCTGCGCGCATCGAGATCGCGCGCCGCCAGGTGTTGGACCTGTTCCAGAGTTGGGGTTACGAACTGGTCGTCACTCCGCATATCGAGTACCTGGAATCGCTGCTCACCGGTGCCGGCCAGGACCTCGACCTGCGCACGTTCAAGGTCGTCGACCCGCAATCCGGCCGCCTGATGGGCTTTCGCGCCGATTTCACGCCGCAGGTCGCGCGCATCGACGCGCACACCCTGCGCCGCGAAGGCCCGAGCCGCCTGTGTTACGCCGGCAGCGTGCTGCACGCCCAGCCGCGTGCCCTGTCGACCTCGCGCAGCCCGATCCAGCTTGGCGCCGAACTGTACGGCGATGCCAGCCCGGTCAGCGACGTCGAGGTGATCAGCCTGATGCTCGCCATGCTGCAGCTGGCCGATGTGCCGGACGTGCACATGGACCTCGGTCATGTGGGTATCTACCGTGGCCTGGCCCGTGCGGCGGGCCTGTCCGGCGCGGCCGAGCAGCAGCTGTTCGACGCGCTGCAGCGCAAGGCCCGCGACGAGGTGGACGCGCTTACCGCCGACCTGCCGAAGGACCTGGGCAACATGCTGCGCGCCCTGAGTGACCTGTGCGGTGGCCGTGAAGTGCTGAACGATGCGCGCGTACGCCTGGGCCGTGCCCCGGCCAGCGTGCTGGCCGCGCTGGATGACCTGCTGGCGATCGCCGATCGCCTGGCAGCGCGTTATCCGGACCTGCCGCTGTATTTCGACCTGGGCGAGCTGCGCGGCTACAACTATCACACCGGCGTTGTGTTCGCAGTGTTCGTGCCTGGCGTCGGTCAATCGATCGCCCAGGGCGGCCGCTACGATGACATCGGCGCCGACTTTGGCCGGGCGCGCCCGGCCACGGGTTTCTCCACGGATTTGAAGACCCTGGTCACACTGGGGCGAGCGGAGGTCGTTTTGCCGTCTGGCGGGATCTGGATTCCCGACAGCAGCGATGCGGCCCTCTGGCAGTTGGTCTGCCAGTTGCGCAACGAGGGCCAGCGAGTGGTCCAGGCCCTGCCTGGCCAACCGCTGAGTGCTGCTCTTGAGGCGGATTGTGATCGGCAATTGATTCAGCAAGACGGGCGCTGGCAGGTTCTGCCGCTGACCCAGTGAGTTTTTCCGCCGGCAGTTGCCGGCACCCAAGATTGCGTGAATGAGGACAAGTGTTATGGGTAAGAATGTCGTCGTCCTGGGCACCCAGTGGGGTGATGAGGGCAAAGGCAAGATCGTCGATCTGCTGACCGAACATGCTGCCGCCGTAGTGCGCTACCAAGGTGGTCACAACGCTGGCCACACGCTGGTCATCGACGGTGAGAAGACCGTGCTGCACCTGATTCCCTCGGGCATCCTGCGTGAAGGCGTGCAGTGCCTGATCGGCAACGGCGTGGTGGTTGCACCTGACGCCTTGCTGCGCGAGATCGTCAAGCTGGAAGAGAAAGGCGTACCGGTGCGCGAGCGCCTGCGCATCAGCCCATCGTGCCCGCTGATCCTGTCCTACCACGTGGCCCTCGACCAGGCACGTGAAAAGGCCCGTGGCGAGCTGAAGATCGGCACCACTGGCCGTGGTATCGGCCCGGCCTACGAAGACAAGGTCGCCCGCCGCGGCCTGCGCATCGGCGACCTGTTCCATCGCGAGCGCTTCGCGGCCAAGCTGGGCGAGCTGCTGGACTACCACAACTTCCAGCTGGTGAACTACTACAAAGAGCCTGCGATCGACTTCCAGAAGACCCTGGACGAGTGCATGGAATACGCTGAGCTGCTCAAGCCGATGATGCAGGACGTCACCGCCGAGCTGCACAACCTGCGTCGCGCCGGCAAGGACATCATGTTCGAAGGCGCCCAGGGTTCGCTGCTGGACATCGACCACGGCACCTACCCGTACGTCACCAGCTCGAACACCACTGCTGGCGGCATCGCTACCGGTTCCGGCGTTGGCCCGATGTACATCGATTACATCCTCGGTATCACCAAGGCCTACACCACTCGCGTGGGCTCCGGCCCGTTCCCGACCGAGCTGTTCGATGACGTCGGCGCCTTCCTGGCCAAGCGTGGTCACGAGTTCGGCGCCACCACCGGCCGCGCCCGCCGTTGCGGCTGGTTCGATGCCGTGATCCTGCGCCGCGCCATCGACGTGAACAGCATCTCGGGCCTATGCCTGACCAAGCTGGACGTACTCGACGGTCTTGAGACCATTCGCATCTGCGTTGGCTACAAGAACGAGAATGGTGCCGTCATCGACGCTCCGACCGACGCCGACAGCTACATTGGCCTTGAGCCGGTGTACGAAGAGCTGCCGGGCTGGACCGACTCGACCGTCGGCGCCAAGTCGCTCGAAGAGCTGCCAGCCAACGCCCGCGCCTATATCAAGCGCGTCGAAGAGCTGGTCGGTGCCCCGATCGACATCATCTCCACCGGCCCGGACCGCAACGAGACCATCGTGCTGCGTCATCCGTTTGCCTGATTCGGCCCTGTAGGACTGATCGACGCCGCGCTTCCGCAAGGAGGCGCGGCTTTTTTTTTGGCCTGCAACACGAGGATTTGGCCATTGTGCCTCTCTCTCGGCACAGGGTTTGCTGTAAGAATCGTTCCAGAGTGCCATCAATTTAGTGGCGCCAGTAGGACGAGGGTTTACACCGTGTCTGCCGTTCTCTCATTGTTACAAAGCCGCCTGTTGCGCCCTGTGTTTGTGGCCTTGGGTATCGCTCTTCTGGTGCAGGTGCTGGTCGCCGTTGCGCTGACCCGGAGCACGGTTACCGCGTTGGAGGCAGACCTGGGCGAGCGGCTGGGTGTGGACAGCCGCAAATTGTCAGGGGAGCTGGAACAGGCGGCGCAGGAAGTCCGTTCCGGCCTCGACAGCCTGTCGGCCAGTACCCGTCAACGACTTGCCAGTGGGTTGTCTTCGCGTCTGGCGGATGAACAGCAACAGTTGCGCGCGACGCTCGAAAAGAATCTGAGGGATTCGGCCAATGACATGGCCGAACTGCTCGCCTCAGTAGCGCCGCGGGCCATGTGGGACAACGACGTGCCTACGCTCTCTGAGTTCGCCCGGCGTGCGCAACGCAATCCCAATGTGCTGTTCGTGGTCTACGACGACGCCCAGGGCCAGCACCTGACCCGATACCTGAACCGCCAGAACCCGATCAACCAGACCCTGATCGCCAAGGGCCAAGGCGAGCGTGCCTTGGATAGAGTGCTCGATGGTGCGCGCAACGACCCATCGGTGTATTTCATCGAGGCGTCGATCAACCCGAATGGTGTCGAGATCGGCAAGGTGCTCATGGGTGTGTCCACTGCTGCGGTCGACCAGCAGCTGAGCGCTCTGGACCAACGCTTCTCGGCGCTGATTGCCAGTGGTGAACAATTGGTAGGGGACAGCCTCGTCGGAGCTGCCGCCGACAGCGGCAAGGCACTGCGGGCGCGGCTGGAGACGGCGCAGTCCAGCGCTGCCGCGATGCAGGCGAACACCGCGCAGAGCGTGCGGGAGGCGGCGTCGGGATTGCGCTGGCGGATTGGGCTGGGTCTGGCGGTAGTGGGTCTTGGCGTATTGTTGCTGGTGGCTGTCGTGCTCGGCCGCCGGGTGCTGAGCAAATTGCGCCTGTTGATCGCAGCGCTCGATGACCTGGCGGCGGGCGAGGGTGATCTGACCCGGCGAGTGGCCTTGAACAGCCGCGATGAGATCGGCGATATGGCCGCTGCGGTCAACCGCTTTGTCGACAAGCTGCAGCCTATCGTCCGCGAAGCGGGCGAGGTGGCGCAGCGCACCGGAGTCGAGATCGACAGCATGGCTAGGCGCAGTGCCGGTGCCGACGCTGCCGCCGCGCTGCAGCGTGATGAAGTGGCGGCGAGCCTGCGTGATTTGTCGACGATGGCCGATGAAGCCCAGGCCGAAAGCCACGCCATGCAGGCTGCCCTGCAGCAAGTCGTCGACATCCGCCTGGCCACCGACGAGAACAGCCGCACCTCCACGCAGCTGACTGGACTGATAGAGAACCTCGCCGGGCAAGTGCAGTCTGGCTCGCAGGTGATCGAGCGTCTGGCTGTGCAGAGCGAGCAGATCGAGGTGGTGTTGACGGTGATTCATGGGATTGCCGAACAGACCAACCTGCTGGCGCTCAATGCTGCGATCGAGGCTGCACGGGCGGGCGAGACCGGGCGCGGGTTTGCCGTGGTAGCCGATGAGGTTCGAGCGCTGGCCAGCAAGACCCAGAGCTCGACTGGCGATATCAAGGCGCATATCGGTGCGCTGCAGCAAGGTGCCAGGGAGGCGGTAGCCGTGATCAGCCAGGCGGGCCGCCAGGCCAATGAAGGGCTGCTGGTGCTGCGTGACAATGCCCGCGTGCAACAGTCGGTACAGGCGTCGGTGGAGCAGGTGCATGCCGCGATCGGTCTGGCGACACGGGCGGCCGAGCAGCAGGCCAGCGGCGCGCAGGCGGTGCGGGGGAGGGTGGAGACTATCCATGTCCAGGCCGAGCGGGCGGCGGAGGTGGTAATGCAGACCACGGCCAGCAGCAAGGTGCTGGATGACCTGGCGGGGCAGTTGAAGGCGAGCCTGGGGCAGTTCAGGGCCTGATGGCTGTCAATACTGGCCTCTTCGCTGGCTTGTCGGGGCGCCGAACCGCAGCGAAGAGGTTCGAACAGGCTAGGGCCTGTTCAAGTACATCCGCGTAGTCAGCAGATAAACCGGCAGCCCCGACACCACGATCAACAATGCCGCATAAGGCGCTGCCGCCGCGAACTCGACGTTGGCGGTATGCGCCCACACCTCCGTCGCCAGCGTCGTCATCCCCGTAGGGCTGAGCAGCAGGGTCGCCGTCAGCTCCTTCATGGCATCCAGGAACACCAGCGCGAACGCCGCTGCCAGAGCCGGGAAGATGATCGGCAGGGTCACCCGGCAGAATGCTGCGAACGAGCTGGCGCCCAAGGTCCGCGCCGCCTCTTCCAGCGTCGGTGACGCCTTGTTCAGCGCAGTGCGTACCGGCGCCTGGGCCAGCGGCAGGAAGAGCAGGGCATACGCCAGCAGCAGCAAACCTGTGGTCTGGTAAAGCGCCGGCACATAGTGCAAGGCGAAGTACACCAGCGTCAGCGCGATCACCAGGCCTGGCAGTGCATGCAGCAGATACGGCAGGCGCTCGGCCCAGATCGCCAGGCGGCCTTTGTAGCGCACCACCAGGAAGCTGATCGGCAGTGCCAGCAGCAGGGCAAATGCTGCCCCGCCGAGCGACATCGACAGCGACGACAGCAATGCCCTGCTGATGTCGGCCACCGGGAACGCGGCCGACGAGCCCACGCTCAGCCAGTAGCCAAGCATGGCCAGTGGAATACCGCTGCCGAGGATGGCAAGTCCCAGGCAGAAAAGCTGCGCGAGCGGCATCCAGCCGCGCAGGCGCAACGGTGCGGCCCGTCGGGCGACGCCCTGGCCTGTACGCACATGGCGAGCCTTGCCGCGCACGCGCAGCTCCAGCCACAACAGCACCAGGCACATCGCCAGGAGCACGGCCGAGAGCATCGCCGCGTTGGCGTTGCTGAACTCAAGCTCGAACTGCTGGTAGATCGCCGTGGTGAATGTCTGCAGACCGAGGATCGACAGCGCGCCGAACT
The DNA here is from genome assembly GCF_902498185.1 of Pseudomonas fluorescens. Lineage (GTDB taxonomy): Bacteria > Pseudomonadota > Gammaproteobacteria > Pseudomonadales > Pseudomonadaceae > Aquipseudomonas > Aquipseudomonas fluorescens_BS. Next base: position 103,470 of record NZ_CABVIX010000009.1, read on the forward strand.
CCACCAGCATGTGCAGGGCAATCAGCAGGCCCCCCCCCAGCATCGCTGGCCACAGCAGCGGCAGAGTGATCTTGATGAATACACCCCAGCGGCTGCAGCCAAGGGTGCGCGCCGATTCTTCGAGCGAGGTGTCAAGGTTGCGCAGGGTCGCCGCCACTGGCAGGAACACCAGCGGGTATTTCGACAGTGCCATCACCAGGATCGCCCCGCCAAGGCCCTCGAACTTGGGGCTTAGCGATACCCAGGTAAAGCTGCTGACAAATGACGGTACCGCAAACGGCAGGCACAGGATGACCCCCCAGTAGCGTCGACCGCGCAGATCGCTGCGCTCAAGCAGCCATGCCAGCGCCAGGCCTACGGCCAGGCACGCGACCGTGACCCCGGCCATCAGCATCAGGGTGTTGCGCATCAACCCCCAGACGAAGGGGCGCCAGAGCAGGTGCAAGGCTTCATGCCAGCCGGCCTCCCAGGTCTTGAGGCCGACATACAGCAGCGGCAGCAAGCTCATGGCCACCAGGAACAGCACCGGCAGCACCACCCAGATCGAGGGGCGCTTGCGGCGGGGCACGAAGCGTAGCAGTGCAGACTCAGGCAGGGCGGCACTCATCAGAGCAGGCCGACTTCGCGTTCAAGCTCCAGGGCTTCTTCGGCATTGCCAAGGTCGGCCGGGGTAATCTGCGGCGGACGCAGTTCCTCGAACGGCTTGAGGCCCTGGTCAGAGACCATGCCTTTATGCAGAGGATATTCGGCGGTGGTCTGGGTGATCACGCGCTGGCCTTCTTCGCTGGCCATCCAGTTGAGCAGTGCCTGGGCTTCCTTCGGATGCTTGCTGGCCTTGACTGCGGCGGCGCCCGAGATGGTCACCAGGCCACCGGCATCGCCATCGGCCAGGTAGTACAGCTTGGAATCCAGCTGGCCGCGCTCACGCTTGAGGGCATACCAGTAGTAATTGTTCACCAGGACTGCGGCGACTTCACCGTTTTCCACGGCCTTCAGCGCGACCATGTTATTGGTGTAGGTCTTGCCGAAGGCTTTCAGGCCGGTCAGCCATTCTTCCGCCGCGTCTCGCCCGTGCATCTTCAGAATGGCCACGGCCTGTTCCTGGAACGCACCGCTGGTCGGAACGAAGCCGACGCGGCCGTCCCACTCAGGATTGGCGAAGTCCATTACCGAGTGCGGCAAGTCTTTCTCGTCGATCTGCTTGGGGTTGAACACCACCACACGAGTCCGCGCGGTCACGCCCATCCAGCTGCCATTGGCGGCAACGTACTCCTTGGGCAGCATCTGCAGCGTAGCGTCGTCGATCTTAGCCAGCAGGCCCAGTTCGCCCAGGTTGTTCAGTGGCGGGGATTCTTCGGTGTAGATGACGTCGGCCGGCGAGCGATCGCCTTCCTCGATGATCTGACTGGCCAGCTGGTTGCTGCTGCCCTTGCGAATGTTGATATGGATGCCGGTCTTGGCCTCGTATGCCTTGGCGATGGCCTCGCCGATTTCCTTGTGCTGGCCGTTGTACAGCGTCAGGGATACAGGGTCGGCAGCCATGGCGGCTGGCGCGCCAAGCACCAGGCCGAGTACGGCAGCGGCCAGGGTGCGCATCAGCGGTTTCGGGCGGATCGTCATGCGGGTACTTCCTCGCTTACGGCTACATATTTGGAAACAATGATAAACGATATTGTTTCTCAAGTGCGCGTATGGCGAAAGATTCATCACCCGCCGGGCGGCTCATCGGGCCTGAAGGGGAGGGTAAATCGCAGGCAAGAAAAAACCCGCTAGCGAACTAGCGGGTTTTCTTGAAGATGGTGCCCAGAAGAAGACTCGAACTTCCACGACCGTAAGGTCACCAGCACCTGAAGCTGGCGTGTCTACCAATTTCACCATCTGGGCAAGTTGAAGCAGTAAAGCATGAAGCGTTGTAGCGTGTCTCGTGAATTCCAGATAGGCTCTATCTGAAACTTGAAATTGGTGCCCAGGAGAAGACTCGAACTTCCACGACCGTAAGGTCACCAGCACCTGAAGCTGGCGTGTCTACCAATTTCACCACCTGGGCTTTCGCTGAATGCTAACTCGATGGTTCACATCGGTACGCTTTTCAACTATAACGACGGTGTCCGTCGTCGTGGTGCGCACTATACGGATGGCTCTGGAGGCTGTAAAGCCCCGAGCAAAAAAAAATATCAAAAATCTCAAGCTGTTGATTGCGCAGGCGTTCAAGCGTGCTGCGGACCCTTTGGCGGGGCTGTCCAACTCTGACATTTCCGGTTTCAATACGCCTATGCCAAACTATCCCTTATATAGACCAAGGTGAACCCCTACTGATGGCCGATTGGCAATCCCTCGATCCCGAGGCCGCACGTGAAGCGGAAAAATACGATAACCCTATCCCCAGCCGTGAGCTGATCCTGCAACAACTCGCCGACCGCGGTGAGCCGGCTGCGAGAGAGCAGTTGGTGGCGGAGTTCGGCCTGACCACCGAAGACCAGATCGAAGCCTTGCGCCGCCGTCTGCGCGCCATGGAGCGTGATGGCCAGCTGATCTATACCCGGCGTGGCACTTATGCCCCGGTAGACAAGCTGGACCTGATCCTCGGCCGCGTCTCCGGTCACCGCGATGGTTTCGGCTTCCTGATTCCCGATGACCGCAGCGACGACCTGTTCCTGAGCCCGGCGCAGATGCGCCTGGTGTTCGATGGCGACCGTGCGTTGGCCCGCGTGGGCGGCGTCGACCGTCGTGGCCGACGTGAGGGTGTGATCGTCGAGGTCATTTCCCGCGGCCACGAAAGCGTGGTCGGCCGCTACTACGAAGAGGGCGGTATCGGCTTCGTGACCCCTGACAACCCGAAGATCCAGCAGGAAGTGCTGGTGACCGCCGGGCGTAACGGCGGGGCCAAGGTCGGTCAGTTCGTCGAGGTGAAGATCACCCACTGGCCAACCCCGCGCTTCCAGCCCCAGGGTGACGTGGTCGAAGTGATCGGCAACTACATGGCGCCGGGCATGGAAATCGACGTTGCGCTGCGCAGCTACGATATACCGCATGTCTGGCCCGAGGCCGTGATCAAGGAAGCTCGCAAGTTCCGCTCCGAAGTCGAAGACAAGGACAAGGAAAAGCGCGTCGACCTGCGCCACCTGCCATTCGTCACCATCGATGGTGAAGACGCTCGTGACTTCGATGACGCGGTCTACTGCGAACCGCTCGGCAAGCTGCGCATGTTCTCTGGCGGCTGGCGCCTGTACGTGGCGATTGCCGATGTTTCCAGCTATGTGCGCCTGGGCTCGGCCCTTGACATCGAGGCGCAGGTGCGCGGCAACTCGGTCTACTTCCCCGAGCGGGTCATACCGATGCTGCCCGAGGAGCTGTCCAACGGGCTGTGCTCGTTGAATCCGCACGTCGATCGCCTGGCCATGGTCTGCGAGATGACCATGAACAAGTCCGGCCAGATGGTCGACTACCAGTTCTACGAAGCGGTGATCCACTCCCATGCGCGCCTGACCTACAACAAGGTCAGCAGCATGCTCGAGCATTCGCGCACGCGTGAAGGCCGGGCGCTGCGCATCCAGTACGAAGAGGTACTGCCGCATCTCAAGAGCCTGTACTCGATCTACAAGGTCTTGCTGGATGCCCGTCACAGCCGTGGCGCGATCGACTTCGAGACCCAGGAAACCCGGATCATCTTCGGCTCCGAGCGCAAGATCGCGGAAATCCGTCCGACCGTGCGCAACGACGCCCACAAGCTGATCGAGGAATGCATGCTGGCGGCCAACGTTGCCACCGCCGAGTTCCTCAAGAAGCACGAGATTCCAGCGCTCTACCGGGTGCACGATGGTCCGCCGCCGGAGCGCCTGGAAAAACTGCGCGCCTTCCTGGGCGAGCTCGGCCTGTCACTGCACAAGGGCAAGGAGCCTTCGCCGAAGGATTACCAGGCCCTGCTGTCGCAGATCTCCGATCGTCCGGACTTCCACCTGATCCAGACCGTCATGCTGCGCTCATTGAGCCAGGCGGTGTACAGCGTCGAGAACAATGGCCACTTTGGCCTGAACTATGAGGCCTACACCCACTTCACCTCGCCGATCCGCCGCTACCCGGACCTGCTGGTCCACCGCGCCATCCGCAGCGTGATCCGTTCGCGCCAGGAAACCCCGCACGTCAAGCGTGCCGGTGCGATGACCATCCCCAAGGCGCGCATCTACCCGTACGACGAGAACACGCTCGAGCAGATGGGCGAGCAGTGCTCCATGAGCGAGCGGCGCGCCGACGAGGCCACCCGCGACGTGGTCAACTGGCTCAAGTGCGAGTACATGAAGGACCGCGTGGGCGAGACCTTCCCGGGTGTGATCACCGCGGTGACCGGTTTCGGCCTGTTCGTCGAACTGACCGACATCTACGTCGAAGGCCTGGTGCACGTCAGTGCGTTGCCAGGCGACTACTACCACTTCGACCCGATCCACCACCGCCTGGCTGGCGAGCGCAGTGGCCGCAGTTTCCGCCTCGGCGACACGGTCGAGGTCAAGGTGATGCGCGTCAACCTGGACGAGCGCAAGATCGACTTCGAGGTGGCCGACAGCACCCTGAATGCCCCGATCGGCCGCAAGCGCCGCGGCGCAGGTGAAGCGCCATCGTCCAAGCAGGCTTCGGACACTTCCCGGTCCGCCAGCCCATCCAAGTCTCCGTCCAGAAGCGATTCCAGGACCGAGTCGAAGGCCGAGCTCTCGGCGCCGGCCGCCAAGGCCGAGCCGGCACGCCGCGGCAAGAAGGGCGAGGCCTCCGAAGCCTACTTCCCTTCCCAGGCGGTGGAGCGTAACGCCGAGGTTCGCAAGAGCCGTGAGATGAAGAAGGCGTTGATGAGCGATGCGCGCACAGGCGCTGCCAGCGGCAAGTCGGAGAAACCCGGCGCCAAGTCGTCTACCGGCAAGCCCACCAAGCACCGCAAAGGGCCGCCTAAACCGGGGGCCAGTACCGCACGTAAGGGCAAGAGCAAGTCATGAGTCAGCTGGAAAAGATCTACGGTGTGCACGCGGTGCACGCGCTGCTCCACCACCATCCCAAGCGGGTCAAGCAGATCTGGCTGTCCGAAGGGCGTAGCGAACCGCGCGTCCAGGCGTTGGTCGAGCTGGCGACGCAGCACCGCATCCCGGTCGGCCAGGCCGAGCGCCGCGAACTCGATGCCTGGGTCGAAGGCGTGCATCAGGGCGTGGTCGCCGAGGTCAGCCCCAGCCAGGTCTGGAACGAGGCGATGCTCGACGAACTGATCGAGCGCAGCGAGCGTGCGCCACTGATCCTGGTGCTCGACGGTGTCACCGACCCGCACAACCTTGGCGCCTGCCTGCGTACCGCCGATGCGGCCGGTGCCACGGCAGTGGTGATTCCCAAGGACAAGTCCGCCAGCCTGACGCCTGTGGTGCGCAAGGTTGCCTGCGGCGCGGCCGAGGTCATGCCCCTGGTGGCCGTGACCAACCTGGCGCGTACCCTTGAGAAACTGCAGCAGAAAGGGCTGTGGGTGGTGGGCACCGCCGGTGAAGCCGAGCAGCAGATCTACCAGCAGGACATGACCGGGCCGACCGTGCTGGTCATGGGCGCCGAGGGCAAGGGCATGCGTCGTCTGACCCGCGAGCACTGCGACTTCCTGGTCAAGTTGCCGATGGGCGGCAGCGTGAGCAGCCTGAACGTCTCGGTAGCCACCGGGGTGTGCCTGTTCGAAGTCGTGCGCCAGCGCCAGGGCAAGACCCAGGCTTGAGTTCCCTGCCGAAAAGGGGAGGGCAGGCTGGCGATTCCATATTGTTCAAATATTCGCCAATCGCCTTGCTTGTCCGTCCCGCCTTCTCTACAATTGCGCCCCTTGCCATCCGGGCAGGCGCGCATGTGCCTCTTCCCGCAGCAAGACATACAGTGTCATTCACTCCTTGTCTGACCAGATTCTGGCAGGCTACTAACCCGTAAGGAGCATTCATGCGTCATTACGAAATCATCTTTCTGGTCCACCCGGACCAGAGCGAGCAAGTCGGCGGCATGGTTGAGCGTTACACCAAGCTGATCGAAGAAGACGGCGGCAAAATCCACCGTCTGGAAGATTGGGGCCGTCGTCAACTGGCCTACGCAATCAACAATGTTCACAAGGCTCACTACGTGATGCTGAACGTTGAATGCACCGGCAAGGCTCTGTCCGAGCTGGAAGACAACTTCCGCTACAACGATGCCGTGATCCGTAACCTGGTCATCCGTCGCGACGAAGCCGTTACCGGCCAGTCCGAGATGCTCAAGGCTGAAGAAAACCGCAGTGAGCGCCGTGAGCGTCGCGACCGTCCTGAGCATTCTGAAAGCGCCGATGGCGACGACAGCAATGACAGCGACAACAGCGATAACGCTGACGAGTAATCCACGGACCTTTTAAGGAGCCTATTACATGGCACGTTTCTTCCGTCGTCGTAAATTCTGCCGCTTCACTGCTGAAGACGTGAAAGAGATCGACTACAAAGATCTCAACACCCTGAAAGCTTACGTATCCGAAACCGGCAAGATCGTTCCAAGCCGTATCACCGGTACCAAAGCTCGTTATCAGCGTCAGCTGGCTACCGCTATCAAGCGCGCCCGCTTCCTGGCCCTGCTGCCCTACACCGACAGCCACGGCCGCTGAGACCGGGTCGTCGACAAGCAGCAAGGGATAGAGCATGCGAGCGTTAGCTGATTTCATCATGCGCGGTCGCGTGCAGGCCACTGTCATAGTGGTCGGTTGTGCGGCATTGCCGCTGTTGTTCTGGTTGAGTGCCGCCGCTGGGTGCCTGGTGTTCCTGCGGCGCGGATTCAAGGATGCTTCATCGGTCCTCGGCTGGGCGTTATTGCCCGCGTTGGCCTGGTGGTTCTTCGGCGAGCCGCGCACCCTCATGGTGCTGCTGGGTACGCTGGGGCTGGCTGCGCTGTTGCGCGCCGGGCATTCCTGGAACCGGGTGCTGTTGTTCAGCATCGCCTTGGGCCTGGTCTATGGCGTTGTCCTGGGTTCGGTGTTTCGCGAGCCGATCGAATATCTGGCGCGAGAGCTTGAAAAAGCCCTGCCGCGGCTACTCGACGGTCTCTACCAGCAGTTGTCGGTAGAGGAGCGGGCTCGACTCGGAGGCCTGATCGTACCGGTGCTCAACGGCCTGATAGCGGCCTTGTTGCAAGCTGTCAGTGTGCTGGCCCTGATGTTGGGCCGCTACTGGCAGGCCGCGTTGTACAACCCCGGAGGTTTCGGCCGCGAGTTTCAGGCGGTGCGGATTCCAAAGGTGCCGGCGCTGGTGCTGCTGGCGTGCATGCTGGTCGGGCCGAACTTCGGTCCTGGCATGGCGATGCTTACGCCGTTGTGCAGTGTGCCGCTCTTGTTCGCAGGTATCGCCCTGCTGCACGGGCTGGTAGCGCAGAAACGACTGGGCCGGTTCTGGCTGGTCGGGTTGTACGTGACGCTGGTGCTGTTCATGCAGCTGACTTATCCGTTGCTGGTGGTCCTGGCCATTGTCGACAGCCTGATTGATTTTCGCGGTCGCAAGTCCCCTGAAAAGGGTGACGACAGCGGTTCTGCGAACGGTGAAGGTTAAAAGTTAAGAGGTTTATACCAAATGGAACTGATCCTGCTGGAAAAAGTCGCCAACCTGGGCAACCTGGGCGACAAAGTGAATGTTAAGGCCGGTTACGGCCGTAACTTCCTGCTGCCATTCGGCAAAGCCACCGCTGCTACCGCTGCCAACCTGGCTGCGTTCGAAGAGCGTCGTGCTGAGCTGGAAAAACTGGCTGCAGACAAGAAAACTTCGGCTGAAAGCCGTGCTGCCCAACTGGCCGAGCTGGAAGTGACCATCACTGCCACCGCCGGTGACGAAGGCAAGCTGTTCGGTTCGATCGGCACCCACGACATCGCTGACGCCCTGACCGCCTCTGGCGTTGAAGTGGCCAAAGCTGAAGTTCGTCTGCCGAACGGCACCATCCGTAACGTTGGCGAATACGACGTTGCCGTGCACCTGCACAGCGACGTAGAAGCCACCGTTCGCGTGGTCGTCGTAGCAGCCTAAGCTGTACCAATCGACTGGCCCCTTTGGCGCCAGTTGGTTAACATCGGGCACGGTCCTGCTTTGCAGGTCGTGCCCTTTGTCTTTTTCATCCCCCAGAATTTCGCGTGGCCATGAACGAGATCTCCACCCCTGAGTTTGACCTGCAAACCGCAGCCCTGAAGGTGCCGCCCCATTCCATCGAAGCCGAACAGGCTGTTCTCGGTGGTCTGATGCTGGACAACAATTCGTGGGAGCGCGTGCTGGACCAGGTCTCGGATGGTGATTTCTATCGGCATGACCACCGCCTGATCTTCCGCGCCATCCATAAGCTGGTGGACCTGAACACGCCATTCGACGTGGTCACGTTGCACGAGCAACTGGAAAAGGAAGGTGTTTCGTCGCAGATCGGGGGGCTCGGCTACCTTGGTGAGCTGGCCAAGAACACTCCGTCGGTGGCCAACATCAAGGCCTACGCGCAGATCGTGCGCGAACGCGCGACCTTGCGGCAACTGATCAGCATCAGCAGCGACATCGCCGACAGTGCCTTCAACCCGCAAGGCCGCAATGCTGAGGACCTTCTCGACGAAGCCGAACGGCAGATCTTCCAGATCGCCGAGGCGCGGCCCAAGACCGGCGGCCCGGTGGGCGTCAACGATCTGCTGGCCAAGGCCATTGACCGTATCGACACGCTGTTCAACTCCGACAGCGACATCACCGGTATCTCCACCGGCTATACCGACCTGGACGAGAAGACCAGCGGCCTGCAGCCGTCGGACCTGATCATCGTCGCTGGTCGTCCGTCGATGGGCAAGACCACATTCGCCATGAACCTGGTTGAAAACGCCGTGCTGCGCAGTGACAAGGCCGTGCTGGTGTATTCGCTCGAGATGCCAGGCGAATCGCTGATCATGCGTATGCTGTCCTCCCTTGGCCGCATCGACCAGACCAAGGTCCGTTCCGGCCAACTCGATGACGACGACTGGCCGCGGCTGACCTCGGCGGTCAACCTGCTCAACGACCGCAAGCTGTTCATCGACGACACCGCCGGTATCAGCCCGTCCGAGATGCGCGCGCGGACTCGCCGCCTGGTGCGCGAACATGGCGAGCTGGCCATGATCATGATCGACTACCTGCAGCTCATGCAGATCCCGGGTTCCAGTGGCGACAACCGGACCAACGAGATCTCCGAGATCTCCCGGTCCCTCAAGGCCCTGGCCAAGGAATTCAACTGCCCGGTCATTGCCCTTTCCCAGCTCAACCGTTCTCTCGAGCAGCGCCCGAACAAGCGCCCCGTCAACTCCGACCTGCGGGAGTCCGGAGCGATCGAGCAGGACGCCGACGTGATCATGTTCGTCTACCGCGACGAGGTGTATCACCCGGAGACCGAGCACAAGGGCGTGGCCGAGATCATCATCGGCAAGCAGCGTAACGGCCCCATCGGCTTCGTGCGGTTGGCGTTCATCGGCAAGTACACCCGCTTCGAGAACCTCGCGCCGGGTAGTTACAACTTCGATGACGACGAATAACCGCCGCGCCGTATCGTCTCTCCAAGCGGCCACATGAATCCGACCGGCATGGTCGGATTTGATCAAAATTTGTGCTATATTCCGCGCCCGCGATTTCCCTGCACACCAAGAACCGGTCACTGACATGCAAGCAGCCAAACCACTTTTCGACTATCCCAAGTACTGGGCCGAATGCTTCGGACCAGCGCCGTTCCTGCCGATGAGCAGGGCCGAGATGGATCAGCTGGGCTGGGATTCCTGCGATATCATCATCGTGACCGGTGACGCCTACGTCGACCATCCGTCGTTCGGCATGGCGATCATCGGCCGTCTGCTCGAAGCCCAGGGCTTCCGCGTGGGCATCATTGCCCAGCCGAACTGGCAGTCGAAGGACGACTTCATGAAGCTCGGCGAGCCGAACCTGTTCTTCGGGGTCGCGGCGGGCAACATGGACTCGATGATCAACCGCTACACCGCGGACAAGAAGATCCGTTCGGACGATGCCTACACCCCAGGCGGGCTGGCGGGCAGCCGGCCGGACCGGGCGAGCCTGGTATACAGCCAGCGCTGCAAGGAGGCCTACAAGCATGTGCCGATCGTCCTTGGTGGCATCGAGGCTTCGCTGCGCCGCATCGCCCACTACGACTACTGGCAGGACAAGGTCCGCCACTCGATCCTGATCGATGCCTGCGCCGACATCCTGCTCTATGGCAACGCCGAGCGCGCGATCGTCGAGGTGGCCCAGCGCCTGTCCTTCGGCGAGTCGATCGAGAGCATCACCGACGTGCGCGGTACCGCGTTCGTTCGCCGTGATACGCCGCAGGGCTGGTACGAGATCGATTCGACGCGTATCGATCGTCCGGGCAAGGTCGACAAGATCATCAACCCGTACGTCAACACCCAGGACACTCAGGCGTGTGCCATCGAGCAGGCCAAGGGCGACGTCGAAGACCCGAACGAAGCCAAGGTCGTGCAGATCCTGGAAAGCCCGCGCATGACCCGCGACAAGTCGGTCATCCGCCTGCCATCGTTCGAGAAAGTCCGTAACGACCCAGTGCTCTACGCCCACGCGAACCGTGTGCTGCACCTGGAGACCAACCCAGGCAATGCCCGCGCAATGGTGCAGAAGCATGGCGAGGCGGACGTGTGGTTCAACCCGCCGCCCATTCCCATGACCACCGAAGAAATGGACTACGTGTTTGGCATGCCATACGCGCGCGTCCCGCACCCGGCCTACGGCAAGGAACGTATTCCGGCGTACGAGATGATCCGTTTCTCGGTGAACATCATGCGCGGCTGCTTTGGCGGCTGCACCTTCTGTTCGATCACCGAGCACGAAGGCCGGATCATCCAGAACCGTTCCGAGGAGTCGATCATCCGCGAGATCGAGGAGATCCGTGACAAGGTGCCGGGCTTTACCGGGGTGATTTCCGACCTGGGTGGTCCGACCGCCAACATGTACCGGATCGCCTGCAAGACCACCGAGATCGAAACCCATTGCCGCAAGCCGTCCTGCGTGTTCCCGGGCATCTGCCCGAACCTGAACACCGACCACTCGGCGCTGATTCAGCTGTATCGCAGCGCGCGTGCCTTGCCGGGCGTGAAGAAGATCCTGATTGCCTCGGGCCTGCGTTACGACCTGGCGATCGAATCGCCGGAGTACGTGAAGGAGCTGGTCACCCACCACGTGGGTGGGTACCTGAAGATCGCCCCGGAGCACACCGAAGAAGGCCCGCTGAATCAAATGATGAAGCCGGGCATCGGCAGCTATGACCGCTTCAAGCGCATGTTCGAGAAGTACTCGAAGGAGGCGGGGAAGGAGCAGTACCTGATCCCGTACTTCATCGCCGCGCACCCGGGCACCACCGACGAAGACATGATGAACCTCGCCCTGTGGCTCAAGGGCAACGGCTTCCGTGCCGACCAGGTGCAGGCGTTCTACCCGTCGCCGATGGCCTCGGCCACCGCCATGTACCACTCGGGCAAGAACCCGCTGCGCAAGGTCACCTACAAGAGCGACTCGGTGACCATCGTCAAGAGCGACGAGCAGCGCCGGCTGCACAAGGCCTTCCTGCGGTATCACGATCCGAAGGGCTGGCCGATGTTGCGCGAAGCCCTGGAACGCATGGGCCGTGCCGACCTGATCGGTCCTGGCAAGAACCAACTGATCCCGCTGCACCAGCCGGAAGGCGACACCTACCACAGTGCCCGCCGAAAGAACTCGACGCCGGCTGGTAGTCACAAGGTGGCCAAGGAACAGAAGATCCTGACCCAGCATACCGGCCTGCCGCCCCGCGCCAGTGACGGCGGCAAGCCGTGGGACAAGCGTGAGCAGGCCAAGGCCGCCGCGTTTGCGCGCAACAAGCAGGCGGAGAAGGACCGCAAGGAAGCGGCGAAGGGTGGTAACGGCAAAGGCAAGGGCAAGACCCGCCAGCCGGTTCTTCCGCGCTAACGCTGCGCCGCCCTCGTTCCCGGCTGCGCCGGCACTGTGGCCTGAGTGGTGCCGTGCCTTCAGCCGGCGCAACGCTTGGGCCAGGTCTTTTCGCTCAGCGCACTGGGACGTGAAAAAGTACAGCGCGATGAAAGTAGATGCGCTGAAAGCTAAAAAGGCGCTCTAGGCGCCTTTTTGCGAGTCATTGAGGACTGGTAGTCGCAGCGCTTAGCGGGAGGGGAAGGCTGGGGTAGAGGCTGAGGCGGCTTCAACTGGCAGGTCGGCGTTAGGGGCAGAGTTGATCGTGATACCGACGTCCAAGGTCTCGGCGAGGCCGGAGATGATCCGCTCCTTCGAACTCTTTGCGAAGTCATCACGGGTGACGCTTGAAGCCGCGCCGAACAAAAGCAGGACCACGATCAGAGTGGTGAGTGCGTTACCCACGACTCCGCCAACGCCTCCGAAGAGAAGGGATTTGGTACCCTGCCAAGTGCGCTCACCCAGCGACTCAGGCCTATGCCGCTTGATGAAAAGCCAAAGCTCGGCTTTGTAACGCGTGTCCATCTCATCTAGCTTGTCCTGAATAGCCTGAGCCAGATAATCGTTGAACAAGTTGTTGGCGGTGTCTTTGTACATCTCCACGGCGGGTAATTCTGCGCAATGGACGTGATTGCGGACTTCCGCGTCGCTGGGCTGCCTGTCGTTTCTGATCGAGAATTGCTGAAGATACTGCTGCTTGCTCTGCTTGTACATGCAGTAAGCGAGTTGGCCCACGATGTCGTCCGGGTTGTCGACCAGCTTTTCGTACATGACATTGTGCTCCACCACCGACTCGGTGTCGTTGGCGGAAGGCTGGGGCAATAAGGGCTTGAGTAGTGTTTTTTTGGATCGTTTCTTACGCATCCGATCGAGAAACCACGCGCTTAACCTTCGCGAACCGAGCGTTGATAGTGGCGGCGCTTTCGGTGCTCAGGCCGCGCGCAAAGGCACTCACAGCCTTGTTAGAGCTGCGGCGTTTCAAGACCTTAGACACAAGGTCACTTTTGCCCAATAAATTCTTGAGGAAAGCAGTCATAAATCCTCCTGATTCGTGGGGGCATTGTACACCAACCCCCTACGGCCTACCAACCGAGCGGAGGAGGGCTGCGCCCTCTGCAGATGACCGTTCAGTGGCTGCTACACAGGTAGATTAGGTGAAGTGCGAACTCTGATCAACGGCTGGCATCCGGGGCATTTACGACAAGATCCGCGAATTGTTTCAAAATCATCATAACCAGCCTGGCTGGGCAGGCAGCACGAAAAATCTTACATCCTCTGCCTGCCTAGTCTGACATTTTAGGGCTGGTGGTTTGGGGTGGCGGGAAATATCCTACGAGTCCTGTCTGCTCACGTCTGATTGCCCCGGAAAGATGCTCCCACTAGGCTGCAAGGGTCGCTGAAGGTTCAGTGATCGGGTGTGGAAACCCGGGCTTTGGCAGGCTTCGCACGCTCACCTTTATGGCAGCTGTGCGCGGGAGGCGTAATGGCCTGCCGGGTTTGCCTCTGCCTGGTTTTCCACCCCGCGTATAGCTGCCACCCAATGTGTGGAAACGGAGGGTTGCAGCCTTGATCAGAGGATTTGCAATGAAAAAAGTGACTCCAGATCCACCTATGGCGCCGTCGCCAAAAAGTCAGCCCCTTCCCGGAAGCACCCTGGCCGCCGCCATCATCAACAGTGACGTCCTCATCCAGGACGTGCTGATGAACGCCTGCCATCACTTCCTGCTGTCCCACAACGCTGTCCACGACGCTTACAAAGCCTGCCCCGAAGGCGATCTCAAGCACACGCTGACCCACAGCATGGAGAACCTGGAGCTTGCCTGGGGCCAGATCGATGCGCTGGTCACAGCGCTGAACACCGCGCCGCCGTCCCGCTGACAGACCGGGGTTCAGGTTTCGCGGCCCGGTTGCGGCCGTGGAACCTGTCTATGGATTCATTCCGGCCGGGCAAACTGGCAGGTAGCCCCCGCGGCGCCGCACGCATACGCAGCCAGCAGACTGTTCATGAAATTTCCCAAGTACATGGCATTCACTCCTAAATGATCAGTTGTCCCATCGTCTATTTATGAAGCATGATGTGCACTTAGGTTTTATGTATACAATCCATAGAACAATTTAACTGCCGGGTCTTGGGCGCCGCCTTGATGCATGTCACGACGGGAGCAAGGGACTCAGGCAGCATGCGAACTGATAAAACCCTGCCAAGGAGAATCACGATGTTTGCCAAAGCTGTAGCGGTATCCCTGCTGACCCTCGCTAGCGCTTCTGTCTTCGCCGCCGAATGCTCGGTGACGGTCGATTCGACCGACCAGATGACCTACACCAGCAAGGAATTCACGGTCGACAAGAGCTGCAAGGCGTTCACCGTCAAGCTGACTCACTCCGGCAACCTGCCGAAGAACGTGATGGGCCATAACCTGGTCATCAGCAAGACCGCCGACATGCAGGCCATCGCCACCGAAGGCATGACCCAGGGCCTGGACAAGGACTACCTGAAGGCCGATGACGCACGCATCATCGCCCACACCAAGATGATTGGTGCGCCAGAGAAAGAAGATACGGTGACCCTGGACCTGTCCAAGCTGGAAGCGGGCGGTGACTACAGCTTCTTCTGCACCTTCCCGGGCCATGTTTCGATGATGAAGGGCAAGGTCGTCGTCAAGTAACGACCGGCTGTTGCACCACGCTGTAGGAGCGGATCAAACCGCTCCCACAGCTCATCTCATGGCGCGAACGGCAACTCTCGCTTGTGCTGCGTCTTGCGGTAGGTGGCGACGATGATGTCGAACACCTCCTGGCTCACCGGCTCGCCGTGCAGGAACGCATCGATCTGCTGGTACGTCACGCCATGTGACGCTTCGTCCGGCTTGCCCGGCTCAAGGTCTTCCAGGTCGGCCGTCGGCACCTTTTCCACCAATGACTCAGGTGCACCAAAGCTGCGGGCGATGTCGCGTACCTGGCGTTTGACCAGGCCACTCAAGGGTGCCAGGTCGCACGCACCGTCACCGAACTTGGTGAAGAAGCCCATCACTGCCTCGGCCGCATGGTCGGTGCCGATGACCAGGCCCTGGCGGGCGCCGGCGATGGTGTACTGGGCGATCATGCGCATGCGCGCCTTGACGTTGCCGACCACGAAGTCGACCATCGCTGGCGCGCCGTTGCGCAGGTCTTCGACGTTTTCCTTCAGGCCAAGTACGGCGGGCGCGATGTCGACTGTCTGCACTTCGTCGGCCTTGATGACCTCGAGGCAGGCCTGGGCATCGTGCTCGTCGTGTTGCACCTTGTAGGGCAGGCGCACCGCGATGAAGCGGTAGTCCTGGTCACCGGTCTCGGCGCGCAGCTCGGTCACCGCTCGCTGGGCGAGCAGGGCGCCGGTGAGCGAATCGACCCCGCCGCTGATCCCCAGCACCAACGTCTTGAGCCGGGCATTGGCCAGGCCTTCCTTGATGAAGGCGACGCGCCGGGCCACTTCGGCCTCGAGCGCGGCGGCGTCGGCAAACGGCGGCTGTACCTTGAGCTGCTGAGCAATCTCTCGCTGGACGGCTTGCATCGGTTACTCCTTGCTGGGGACTTTGAATACATGACGCAGGTAGGCGACAAAGTTGGGGTCGCGGCACTGGGTCTTGGCGGCTTCGTCGGAGATCTTGGCAACCGGCGAGCCGTTGCAGTCGGTCATTTTAAGCACGATGCTCATCGGCGCCACGCCCGGTATGTCACACGTGAGGTTGGTGCCTATCCCGAAGCTGACGTTAATGCGACCACGCAGGGCACGGAAGATTTCCAGCGAACGGGTCAGGTTGAGACCGTCGGAAAACACCAGTGTCTTGGTCATCGGGTCGATGCCCAGCCTGCGGTAGTGGGCGATGGCCTTTTCGGCCCAGGCCACTGGCTCGCCCGAATCGTGACGCAGGCCATCGAAGAGCTTGGCGAAATACAGGTCGAAATCGCCCAGGAAGGCATCCATGGTGATGCAGTCGGTGAGGGCGATGCCGAGCAGGCCTCGGTATTCCCGGACCCAGCAGTCGAGTGCGGCGCTCTGGCTGTCGATCAGGCGCGGCCCGAGTTGCTGGTGAGCCATGATCCACTCGTGGGCCATGGTGCCCAGCGGCTTGAGATCGAACTTGCGGGCCAGGTTGACGTTGCTGGTGCCCACGAAGCGCGCCGGGAAGTCATCACGCAACACGCGCACGACCTCTTCCTGAACCCCGCTTGAAAAGCGCCGACGGGTACCGAAGTCGGCCACTTGCAGCTCGCCCAGTTCCTCATCGCTGGCATGCGCGCGCAGCCAGTCGAACTTGCGGTAGAGCTGGTCGCGCGCATCGGCCAGGCGTACCTGTGGATAACGCTGACGATTGCGTACCTCGCTGATGATGGCCAGCAACGGAACCTCGAACAGGATCACATGCAGCCAGGGGCCACGCAGGCGCAGGCATAGCTGGTCGTACTCGATGCTCAGGTGCAAGTAGCGCAGGTTGAAGCGGAACAAGCCCAGAAAGCGCAGGAAATCAGGCTTGATGAAACTGATCCGTTCAAGAAACCCCAGTTGCTGATCGTCCAGGCTCAACTCGCACAGTTGCTCGATCTGGGTGCGAATTTCTGCCAGATAAGGGCGCAAGTCCTCGCCATTGCGGCACTTGAACTCCCATTCCACGTCCACGTTGGGGTAGTTGTGCAGGACCGCCTGCATCATCGTCAGCTTGTAGAAGTCGGTGTCGAGCAGGTTGTGCACGATGCGCTCGGCGAATGCGCTTTCGCTCATTGAAGGGCTCCAGTCCGGCGGCGTGCTCCGAAGCAGGTGGCGCACGCGCAATGTCGGCCATTGTGCCAGCCTTTTCCCGGGGGTGAGAAAAATCGGTAGTGACTACATGAAGCGGCGGTTTTCCATGCGCCAGCTAGCCTTGGAAAGGTGCCCCCTGTAGCAGTCGCGCACCAGCGATGTGCACTTCGGTGACGTCGGCCGTTACAAGTGGGTTGCACGTTACGACCCGTCAGGGTTGCAATGATGGCACCTGTCGGTTGCGCTTTTGTTGGACATGCAGTGGCGCCTGCCTCGTGGCAGACGGTTGCACGCTCCGTAAAGAGGCGACCGCCGGTCAGCCATAAATGGCGACTCGGTGTGATTTCCCAGAATACAAAACTGATGGCACGGCCCTTGCTCTCGTCACTTGCTGAAAGTTGTAGTGCCAACCAAAAAAAACACTAGGAGCACCACCTCATGTCGCAGACGTTTTACAAGAAGGGTTTCCTGGCTCTCGCCGTGGCTTCGGCGCTGGGTGTTTCTTCGTTTGTTCAGGCCGACATCAAGATCGGTGTAGCGGGCCCGATGACCGGGGCCAACGCGGCGTTTGGCGAGCAGTACATGAAAGGTGCGCAGGCAGCGGCCGACGAGATCAATGCCAAGGGTGGGGTCAATGGCGAGAAGATCATGCTGGTCAAGGCCGACGATGCATGCGAGCCCAAGCAGGCTGTGGCGGTCGCCAACCGCCTGGTGGACCAGGACAAGGTGGCCGGTGTTGTAGGTCACTTCTGCTCCTCCTCGACCATCCCCGCCTCCGAGGTGTATGCCGATGCAGGTGTGATCGCCATCACCCCCGGCTCGACCAACCCGCAAGTGACCGAGCGCGGGCTCGATGCCATGTTCCGCATGTGCGGCCGTGATGACCAGCAGGGTATCGTGGCCGGTGACTACATCGTCGATGTGCTCAAGGGCAAGAAGGTAGTCGTGCTGCACGACAAGGACACCTATGGCCAGGGCCTGGCCGATGCCACCAAGGCGCAGTTGACCAAGCGCGGTGTCGCGCCCGTGCTGTACGAGGGCCTGACTCGAGGCGAGAAAGACTTCAGCGCCGTGGTCACCAAGATCCGCTCCGCGGGCGCCGACATCGTCTACTTCGGCGGCCTGCACCCCGAGGCAGGTCCGCTGGTACGTCAGCTGCGCGAGCAGGGTCTCAAGGACGTGGCCTTCATGTCCGACGACGGTATCGTCACCGACGAACTGGTGACCACCGCAGGCGGCGCGCAGTACACCAATGGTGTGTACATGACCTTCGGCGCCGACCCACGGCTCCTGCCTGACAGCAAGGCCGTGGTGGACGCATTCCGCAAGGGCGGCACCGAGCCTGAGGGCTATACCCTGTACGCCTATGCCTCGGTCCAGGCGCTGGCGGCGGCCTTCAACGGTGCAAAGAGCAACAAGGGCGAGGATGCGGCCAAGTGGCTCAAGGCCAACCCGGTGAAGACGGTGATGGGCGAGAAGAAGTGGGACGCCAAGGGTGACCTGACCGTCTCCGACTACGTGGTCTACCAGTGGGATGCCAACGGCAAGTACCACCAACTGGAAAAACAAAAATAACAACGGTGGACGGCCCGGGTAGCCACCCGGGCCGCTGCCCCTGCGGTACCTGTCTTGTTCCGTAGATCTGCACGGTTCCGCGCTGCGAGGGCCGCTTCATCCAGGGCTTTGCGAAGTCGGCGCACGTGCAATCTCAATCAGGTGAGATTGCGTTATGGATGGTATTTTCCTGCAGCAACTGATCAATGGACTGACCCTCGGGTCTGTCTATGGTCTGATCGCCATCGGCTACACAATGGTCTATGGCATCATCGGCATGATCAACTTCGCGCACGGCGAGGTTTACATGATCTCTGCGTACCTCGCGGCGATCAGCCTGGCATTGCTGGCCTATTTCGGCGTCGAGTCCTTCCCGCTGCTGATGCTCGGCACGCTGTTGTTCACCATCGTCGTCACCGGCGTCTATGGTTTCACCATCGAGCGCATCGCCTACAAGCCACTGCGCAACTCTACTCGGCTGGCACCGCTGATCAGTGCCATCGGTATCTCGCTGATCCTGCAGAACTACGCACAGATCAGCCAGGGCGCCCGCCAGCAAGGCGTGCCGACCCTGCTCGAAGGCGCCTGGCGCATGGAGGTCGGTACTGGCTTCGTGCAACTGACCTATACCAAGATCTTCATCCTCATTGCCGCGTTCGTCGGCATGGGCCTGCTCACCTACGTGATCAAGTTCACCAAGCTCGGCCGCATGTGCCGGGCCACCCAGCAAGACCGCAAGATGGCGTCGATCCTGGGTATCAACACCGACCGGGTGATTTCCTACGTATTCGTGATCGGTGCGGTAATGGCCGCGCTGGCGGGCGTCTTGATCACCATGAACTACGGCACCTTCGACTTCTATGCCGGCTTCATCATCGGCATCAAGGCCTTCACCGCCGCGGTGCTGGGCGGAATCGGCTCGCTGCCGGGGGCCATGCTCGGCGGGATCATCCTGGGCATTTCCGAGTCGCTGTTCGCCGGAATGATCAACTCTGACTACAAGGACGTGTTCAGCTTCTCGCTGCTGGTACTGATCCTGATCTTCCGGCCCCAAGGCTTGCTGGGCCGTCCTCTCGTGGCGAAGGTGTGAACATGTCAGCTGCCAAAACTTCTGGTTTCGATATCAAACGCAGCCTGGTGGAAACCATTGTCGCGGGCTTCCTGGCATTGATCGTCTTTGGCCCGGTGGTGGGCGTGGTGCTCGACGGCTACAGCTTCATCGCCGAGCCGCGGCGGGTGGTCATGCTGGTTGGCGGGGTGATGATCGGGCGTTTCGTGCTCAGCCTGTTCCTGCAGACCGGTACTGGCCAGCGCATGCTCCAGGGCTTCGACAGCGGCGGCTCGGGCGTGCATGTGCTCGCGCCGGACTACAAGTCGCGTCTGCGCTGGATCATCCCCGCGCTGATCGTGATCGCCATCGTCTTCCCGATCTTCGCCAACAAGTACCTGCTCACCGTGGTGATCCTCGGGCTTATCTATGTGCTGCTGGGCCTGGGCCTGAACATCGTGGTCGGCCTGGCCGGCCTGCTCGACCTGGGGTACGTGGCGTTCTACGCCATCGGTGCCTACGGCCTGGCATTGGGATACCAGTATCTCGGCCTGGGCTTCTGGAGCGTGCTGCCCCTGGCGGCGATCGCCGCAGCGCTGGCCGGATGTATTCTCGGCTTTCCGGTCTTGCGCATGCATGGCGATTACCTGGCGATCGTCACCCTGGGTTTCGGCGAGATCATCCGTCTGGTACTCAATAACTGGCTTTCGTTCACCGGTGGCCCGAACGGCATGCCAGCGCCGTCGCCGACCTTCCTGGGCCTGGAGTTCGGCCGCCGGGCCAAGGATGGCGGGGTGCCATTTCATGAATTCTTTGGCATCGATTACAACCCCAACCTGAAATTCCTGTTCATCTACATCGTGCTGTTCCTGGTGGTGCTGGCCGTGCTGTACATCAAGCACCGGCTGACCCGCATGCCCGTGGGCAGGGCGTGGGAAGCCCTGCGCGAGGACGAGATCGCATGCCGTTCGATGGGCCTGAACCATGTGCTGGTCAAGCTCTCGGCCTTTACCCTCGGTGCTTCCACCGCGGGGCTTGCCGGAGTGTTTTTCGCCACCTATCAGGGCTTCGTCAACCCATCATCGTTCACCTTCTTCGAATCGGCGCTGATCCTGGCCATCGTGGTGCTCGGCGGCATGGGCTCGACCGTGGGCGTGGTGATCGCTGCCTTCGTGCTGACCGTGGCTCCGGAGTTGTTGCGCAGCTTCTCCGAATACCGGGTGCTGCTGTTTGGTGTGCTGATGGTACTGATGATGATCTGGCGACCGCGCGGGCTGATCCGTATCAGCCGCAGCGGTGTAGTCCCGCGTAAAGGAGTGGCGCCATGAGCGACGATATCATTCTGTCGGTCGACAACCTGATGATGCATTTCGGGGGTATCAAGGCGCTCAGTGATGTCAGCCTGAAGGTCAGGCGCAACGACATCTTCGCCCTGATCGGCCCCAACGGCGCCGGCAAGACCACGGTATTCAACTGCCTGACCGGCTTCTACAAAGCCAGCGGCGGGCGCATCGAGCTGAATATGCGTGGGCAGAAGACCGACGTCATCCAGCTGCTGGGCGAGCGCTTCCAGGCGACGGATTTCGTTTCTCCCAAGACCTTGGGCAGCCGCTTGTACTACAAGATGTTCGGCGGCACTCACCTGGTGAACCGGGCCGGGCTGGCGCGTACCTTCCAGAACATCCGCCTGTTCCGGGAAATGTCGGTGGTCGAGAACCTGCTGGTGGCCCAGCACATGTGGGTCAACCGCAACCTGCTCGCCGGGGTGGTCAACACCAAGGCCTACCGCAAGGCCGAGAGCGATGCGCTGGACCACGCGTTCTATTGGCTCGAGGTGGTCGACCTGGTCGACTGCGCCAACCGCCTGGCAGGCGAGATGTCCTACGGCCAGCAACGGCGTCTGGAGATTGCCCGGGCGATGTGCACGCGCCCGCAGATCATCTGCCTCGACGAGCCGGCGGCTGGCCTCAACCCGCACGAGACCGAAGCCCTGAGCCGGATGATCCGGGTCTTGCGAGACGAGCACGACATGACCGTGGTGCTGATCGAGCACGACATGGGCATGGTCATGAGCATCTCCGACCACATTGTGGTGCTCGACCACGGCAACGTGATCGCCGAAGGCGCGCCGCAGGATATCCGCAACAACCCGACGGTGATCGCCGCCTACCTGGGTGCCGACGAAGAGGAACTGGTATGAGCGCACCCATTCTCGAGCTCCGCGAACTGGACGTGTTCTACGGGCCGATCCAGGCCCTGAAAAAGGTCTCGATGCACATCAACGAGGGCGAGACGGTCAGCCTGATCGGCTCCAACGGTGCCGGCAAGTCGACCCTGCTGATGTCGATCTTCGGCCAGCCGCGCGCGGCTGGCGGGCAGATTGTCTACCGGGGCACTGACATCACCCGCAAGTCATCGCACTACATCGCCTCGAACGGCATCGCCCAGTCACCGGAAGGACGCAGGGTGTTTCCTGACATGACGGTGGAGGAAAACCTGATGATGGGCACCATTCCCATCGGCGACAAGTTCGCCAGCGAGGACATGCAGCGCATGTACGAGCTGTTTCCCCGGCTCAAGGAGCGCCGCAACCAACGCGCCATGACCATGTCAGGTGGCGAGCAGCAGATGCTGGCCATCGCCCGGGCCTTGATGAGCCGGCCCAGGTTGCTGCTGCTGGACGAGCCCTCGCTGGGGTTGGCGCCGATCGTGGTCAAGCAGATCTTCGCCACGCTGCGCGAGCTGGCGCAGACCGGCATGACCATCTTCCTGGTGGAGCAGAATGCCAACCATGCGCTCAAGCTGTCGGACCGGGCGTATGTGATGGTCAACGGACAGATCCGCATGACTGGGACGGGGCAGGAGCTGCTGGTGAACGAAGAGGTACGCAACGCGTATCTGGGCGGGCATTGAGGCTCCACTCAGCCTGAGGAGGGTGGGATTCAGGAATGTGGACAACTTGTCGCACCCTTCTGCGGCATTGCTGCAAAAGGCTTGATTAAGTCCTTGTTTCCACAGCCTTGAAGTTGTCCACGGATCGTGTGTGTCTGGCTGTGGAAAACGTGGTGGCATGTATCTGCAGGCCTTGTTACGCAAGGCCTGCAGCGGGATGGTTGTTTTTTGATCAATAGCGCTCAGGAGATGAGTTCTTTCCTCATGTCAGGCTGTCGCACGGCCTTGCAGGGGGCCATGTCACACTTGTGGATAAATCTGTGGGAAAGCCTTGGACAGACGGCTGTACACGGCATGAATGAAAGCCTTGCGCCATCACCTGGACGCTTTTGGCTGTCCACTCCCCCTACTTGCCCCCAATCCGTGGGGAAAGCCCTGTGGATAACATGCGCATACCCTGCGGCAGGGCTTCTGGCACGCGGCTTTGGCTGCCTTGTACGTTTTTTGACCAGTGGTGGCCAGTGCTTGCTGGCGCCGCCGTCGGCGGGCATGCTGCAAGGCCTGCCGACGGCAACCCCACTGCGAAGGAGATAAGCATGACTTCCACTGTATTCATCACGGGCGCGACTTCCGGCTTCGGCGAGGCGTGCGCGCGGCGTTTTGCCGAAGCCGGCTGGTCGCTGGTGCTTACCGGCCGCCGCCAGGAACGTCTGGATGCCCTGTGCGCCGAGCTCTCGGTAATCACCAAAGTGCATGGCCTGGTGGTAGACGTGCGTGACCGCAAGGCCATGGAAGAGGCTATCGCCTCGCTGCCGCCCGAGTTCGCCAAGCTGCGCGGCCTGATCAACAACGCAGGCCTGGCCCTGGGTGCCGACCCTGCGCAGAAATGCGACCTGGATGACTGGGAAACCATGGTCGACACCAACATCAAGGGCCTGATGTTCAGCACCCGTCTGTTGCTTCCTCGGCTGATCGCCCATGGCCGCGGCGCGACCATCCTCAATGTGGGCTCGGTAGCGGGCAACTACCCGTATCCGGGCAGCCATGTCTACGGCGGCACCAAGGCGTTTGTCGGGCAGTTCTCGCTAAGCCTGCGTTGCGACCTGCAAGGCACCGGCGTACGGGTCAGCAACATCGAGCCAGGACTGTGCGAAAGCGAGTTCTCGCTGGTGCGCTTCGGCGGTGACCAATCGCGCTACGACGCCACCTACGCGGGCGCCGAAGCGATCCAGCCGCAGGACATTGCCGAGACGGTCTTCTGGATTCTCAACCAGCCGGCGCACATCAACATCAACAGCCTGGAGCTGATGCCGGTGAGCCAGTCGTGGGCTGGCTTCGCCATTGACCGCTCCGCCAAAGAGTGATCCTCAGGGCAGGCGCTGCAAGCCTTCGAGGCAGGTTGCCAGGTGATAGGGCGTAGTCGACGGCATGTCATGCCGGCTGACCGCGCCGCTGGCGTCCCGGCACTCGTGCCAGCCGCCGGGATGCAGAAAGCGGTCTTCAAGCGCGGCCAGCTGTACCAGCAGGCTGGCTTCGCTGCCTGGGCGCAACGCCAGGGCGCGCAGGTACTCGGCCTGGGCCCAGATACGCTGGGTGGCGTCGAGAACCTGACCTTCCAGCGCAAGCATCGCCACGACTGCGGTGTCTTTCACGCCAAGCGTTTCGGCGTGTGGGAAGGCGCGGCTGATGGAAGCGTGCAGCGGGCTGCCGCGTAGCAGTTGAGAGGTCTCCAGCAAGTAGAACCACTCGAACTGATGGCCGGGCTCGAACCAGTTATCCACAGTCCCCCGAGGCTTTTCCAGCATCACGCCGTACTGCGGGTCGATGAAGTGTGCCTGCAGGGCACTGCACAGTCGCTCCAGGCCTGCTTGCACCGCAGCGTCTTCGCGCACCGCCAGCACTTGCAGAAAGGCCTCGGCCAGGTGCATCTGCGGATTTTGCAGCGGACCGCTGCCCAGATCCGCCCAATCCTCGCCCAGGCTCGCCTCGAACAGGCCATCGTCGCGACCGAAGCGCCCGGTCACGACGCTGAGCGCCGCATTCAGGGTGGACTCCACCAACGGCTCGTGGACCTTGCCCCAGTAATGGGCGCAGGCGAAGACGATGAAGGCGTGGGTGTACAGGTCCTTGCGCCGGTCCAGCGGCTGCCCCTGGGCGTCGATGCTGTAGAACCAGCCGCCATGCTCGGCGTCGTGAAAATGCCGACGCAGTGACCGGAACAGCGCTGCAGCCCGTTCGGCGGCACCGGGCTGCTCGATGCGGCTGCTGAACAGGTAGAGCTGGCGCGCACAGGCCATGGCCCGATAGCGCTGCACCGGCAACGGCTGCCGCTGTTCATCGAGCGCCTCGAAAGGCAGTGCCAGGTCCGCGTTCCAGCCTGGGCCTTGCCACAGCGGCACGATGCGCTCGGCGAGGTGCCGGCTGAATCGGTCGAGGCGGATTCGCAGTTCAGGCGGGGAAGGGCGGGGGTCGGACATGGAAGCGCTCGTCGCTATCGGGCAATGCGCGCAATGGTAGCAGGAATGCGCCGGCTTAACTTACGGCGCCCGGCCTAGGCGGGATGGCGCAAACCCTGCCAGTGCCGCGCCCCGACGAAGATGAAGCGCAATTGCTGGGTGATTTTCTCTTGCGGGCTGATCATCTGCGGGTCGCCGGGCGCCGGGCTGTCTATCAGCTCGGGCAAGGTGGCGAACACGGTCTTTACCACCAGGTCAGCCATCACCGTCAATGCGGCTGTATCCAGGTGCTTCCAGCGCGCCATGCGCGAGAGATCGGTGGCAAGATCGCTGCTGATGTCCAGGCGCAGCCGGCCGATTGCCTGGCGCACGGCGTGCGAACCACCATATTGCTCGCGGGCCAGGAACAGGAATTGCGCGCGGTGGGCAGCGACCACGTCCAGAAAGATCCGCACGGAGGCATCGGTGATCCCGCCCAGCTCGAATTCGTTCTGTCGTACCAGGCGAATGGTCTGGCGGAACGTCGCATCGATCTCACTGACCAGGGCCAGGCCCAGCGCATCCATGTCGGTGAAGTGGCGATAGAAGCCCGTGGGCACTATGCCCGCTGTCCTTGCGACCTCGCGCAAACTGATGCCACCAAAGCCCCGGCCGCTCTCCATCAGCTGGCAGGCAGCATCGAGCAAGGCCTGGCGGGTCTGTAGCTTCTGTTCGGCACGCGGCAACATGGGTCAGGTATCGATGGCGGGACGGGCCAGCACTCTAGATAAAAAAAAGGAGCCCGGTCAATGCACCGGGCTCGGGAGGGGGTTCGTCACGACAGGAAGGCGTGCGGTTTTCAGGCATGGAGATCAGCTCGCACGGCTGTTTTAGATGAGGCGGTCGGAGCCACCTTCGGCGACGCGGTCGTTACGCTCGATCAGGCGGTCGGAGCCACCTTCGGCGACGCGGTCGTTACGCTCGATCAGGCGGTCGGAGCCACCTTCGGCGACGCGGTCGTTACGCTCGATCAGGCGGTCGGAGCCACCCTCGGCGACGCGGTCGTTACGTTCGATCAGGCGGTCGGAGCCACCCTCGGCGACAGTCTTCAGCGGTTGGGCGATTTCGGTCGAGCCGGAACGGGATTCGGCGGTCAGGTGCAGGTCGGCAGCTGGCAGGGCAAAGGCATTGGCGGCCAGGATGGACAGGGACAGGCTCAGCAGCAGTTGGCGTTTCATGATCAGTGCTCCTCGGGGGACGCTGGAAAGTGGGTACGAGGGCAATGCTACGCTGCGTGGCTGTGCAGAGAAGTTCATAGCGGTAATGGTAACCATCGACGCTATTGATACTGGTCAGGAGGCTGTCTAGATCAGTGCGTGCAGGCAGTGGACACGCCGAAAGCGAAGAAAAGTCCCGTTATCATGCGGCCCGATTAAACCCAGCGGGCTTTCATCAGTCCGACATACTGTGTGCCATGCAGCCCTCAGGAGAACTCCGCAATGACGCGCCCCACCAGAATCATTTCCTGGATTTTCGCCACCCTGCTCGTTCTGGTCGCCGTGCTGGTGGTGGTCATCGCCACGTTCGACTGGAACCGTGTGAAGCCGCTCCTCAATGAGAAGGTTTCCGAGGCCTTGCATCGCCCCTTTGCGATCAATGGCAACCTTGATGTGAAATGGCAACGCGAGCCCGAAGAGGGCGGATGGCGCGCCTGGGTACCATGGCCAAGGTTCATCGCCGATGACCTGACGCTGGGAAACCCCGATTGGCTCAAGGAACCGCAGATGGTCGGCCTTGAGCACGTGGAATTCCGCCTGTCGCCCCTGCCGCTGATCTTCCAGCAGATCGTCATCCCGCGCATCGACCTCACCAAGCCCACGGCCAGCCTCACTCGCCTGGCCGATGGCCGCGCCAACTGGAATTTCGACTTCGGGCCGAAGGACGAAAACGCCGAGCCTTCCAAATGGGTGCTGGACATCGGTGCCATCGGCTTCGACCAAGGCAATGTCAGCTTTGACGACCAGACCCTGAAGAGCAGCGTCAAGGTGCAGATCGATCCGCTCGGCAAGCCGATCCCGTTCAGCGAGATCGTCGGCAAGGCCAGCGCTGAAAAAGCCGGTGGCGCCCAGGACTATGCCTTCGGCCTGAAATTCGAGGGCCGCTACAAGGGCCAGCCGCTTTCGGGTAATGGCAAGATCGGTGGCCTGCTGGCGCTGCAGGATGCCTCCCAGCCGTTCCCCGTGCAGGCCGACGTGCGTATCGCCGACACTCATGTGGTGCTCGCCGGCACCCTGACTGACCCGCGCAATCTCGGCGCCCTCGATCTGCGCCTGCGGCTGTCGGGCGCGAGCCTGGGCAATCTCTACCCGCTCACTGGCGTGACACTGCCTGATTCTCCGGCCTATTCCACCGACGGGCATCTGCTGGCCAACCTGCATGATCCCAAAGGCGCGACCTTCCGCTACGAAGGCTTCAACGGCAAGATCGGCGACAGTGATATCCATGGCGACCTGGCATTCGTGTCCAGCCAGCCCCGGCCCAAGCTGACTGGCAAGCTGGTGTCCAACCAGTTGCTGTTCAAGGACCTGGCCCCGCTGATCGGCGCAGACTCCAACGCCGAGCAGAAGGCCCGTGGCGGCGCGAGCAAGCAGCCCGCCGACAAGGTGCTGCCGGTCGAGGAGTTCCGCACCGAGCGCTGGCGCGCCATGGATGCCGACGTCACCTTCAGCGGCAAGCGCATCGTCCACAGCGAGGAGTTGCCCTTCAACGACCTGTCTGCCCATGTACTGCTTGAGGATGGCCTGTTGCGGCTGGCACCGCTGCGCTTCGGCGTGGCGGGTGGCAAGCTTGACGCCCGCATTCGTCTGGACGGGCGCAGCGTGCCATTGCAAGGCCGCGCGGAGCTGACCGCCCGTGGTTTCAAGCTCAAGCAGCTGTTCCCGACGTTCGCGCCCATGCAGACCAGCTTTGGCGAGCTCAATGGCGATGCCGACCTCACAGGCCGCGGCAACTCGGTCGCGGCGCTGCTCGCCACCTCCAGCGGTGACCTGCGCCTGCTGATCAATGATGGTGCGATCAGTGGCAGCCTGATGGAGATTGCCGGGCTCAACGTGGGCAACTATGTGGTCGACAAGCTGTTTGGTGATGAAGAAGTGAAGATCAACTGCGCGGCGGCCGACGTCGGCATCAAGGATGGACTGGCCACAACCCGGTTGTTCCTGTTCGACACCGAAAACGCGATCATCTACGTCGATGGCACCGCCAACTTCGCCACCGAGAAGCTGGATTTGAAGATCGCTCCCGAGTCCAAGGGGCTGCGGCTGTTCTCGCTGCGCTCGCCGCTCTACGTTCGCGGGTCCTTCGCCAAGCCGAGTGCGGGTGTGCAGGCCGTGCCCCTTGCCCTGCGCGGGGCTGGGATGATCGCCCTCGGGGTCACCGTCGGCCCTGCGGCCGGGCTGTTGGCGCTGATTGCCCCGAGTGGTGGCGAACCCAACCAGTGCACACCGTTGCTGCAGCGGATGAAGGCAGGCAAGGCACCGCGGGAGGTCAGGAACTGAGGGGGACGTGCCTGCGGTTTGCAGCACCGCACAGGTCGAACGCCGCCCGCGCGGCGCTCGATATCAAGGGCGCTGAACATCTCGAGGCCTGCATAAAACCATCATCCATGAAAAAGGCCAGCAAAATGCTGGCCTCGTTGGCAAACCGTCAGGTCATCACAGCCCCTGCAGCAAATCCGCCATATCATCGGCGTGCTCTTCTTCCTGCGCCAGGATGTCCTCGAAGATGCGTCGAGTCGTGGGATCCTGCTCGCCGATGTAGCGAATGATCTCGCGGTAGCTGTCGATCGCAATCCGTTCGGCTACCAGGTCTTCCAGCACCATCTCCTTGAGCGTGGCACCGGCGACGTACTGGGCATGCGAGTTGCGGCTCAGGTTGTCGGGGTTGAAATCAGGCTCGCCGCCCAGCTGGACGATGCGCTCGGCCAAACGGTCCGCATGCTCCATCTCCTGGTTTGCGTGCTCGAGAAACTCATCGGCGGCGACGCTGGCCTTGATGCCGCTGGCCATGAAGTAGTGGCGCTTGTAGCGCAGGGTGCAGACCAGCTCGGTGGCCAGCGATTCGTTCAGCAGGCGCAAGATCTCCTGACGGTCGGCGGTATAGCCTTCGGTCACGGCGCCTTGCTCGACGTGCTGGCGCGCACGGGCGCGCAGAGTCTGTACGTCAGTCAGTTCAGCATTGCTCATGTTCTGTCTCCAATCGGAAGAATCACGGTGATTCGAGAGAATCAGGCGCCGGGGGCGGCTTGCCTGTCCTCTTCGCGTTGTTTGCAGGTCTTGAACCCTTTGGCATCGACATGGCCTGTAGCGTCGAAACGCACGTAGTAAGGCTGCTGCTTGCCGTCGCGGTTGAGGATGTAGTCGTTGCAGGTGCCCCCGTTCGGCAGATCGATCACAAAGGACGGGCTGCCACCGATGGCGATGACTTTCTGCATCGTCATGCCATGCTCGACCTGCTTGACCAGGGGCTGGTCACGGTAGGTGACATAGTCCACCGGGTTTTCCGGGCGGCTGCCGCAGGCTGCGAGGGTGGCGCTGGCCAGAAGAATTGCCAGGGTCTGCTTGTACATGGTCCTGCTCCTTGCTCAGGGTTCGTTCAGGTTGGAACCGCGCGGCGTGCCAGGAGTTCGATTGCGGTCTGGCATCCCACCCCTTAATGTTGGCGACTGGCCATTGGGCAGGAAGAGCAGCGATGAACAAGGATCTGGCCACGCGTTATCCACTGGTGCTGGTGCCGGGCATGCTTGGTTTCGTGCGTCTGCTGGTGTATCCCTACTGGTTCGGCATCGTCCCAGCCCTGCGCCGAGGTGGAGCGCAGGTGTTTGCGGTGCAGGTCTCGCCGCTGCACGGCGAGGCAGTGCGCGGCGAGCAACTGCTGGCAATCATCGAAGATATCTGCCAGCGCACCGGCGCATCCCGGGTCAACCTGCTGGGTCATAGCCAAGGCGCCCTGACAGCACGTTACGCGGCGGCCAAACGCCCGGACCGGGTGGCCTCGGTGACCTCGATCGCCGGACCGAACCACGGTTCGGAACTGGCCGACTACCTGGAACGCAAGGCGCCAGGAGACTCTGCGCAAGGTCGAGTGCTCAAGGCGCTGCTGTACGGCCTCGGCGTCCTGATGGGCTGGCTGGAAACCGGCTGGCGCCGCGAGCGCCTGCCCATCGATGTGCATGCCTCGCACCAGGCCCTGACCAGTGCGGGTGCAGCGCTGTTCAACCAGGCTTATCCACAGGGCCTGCCGACTGTCTGGGGTGGGGAAGGGCCAGCCGAGGTCGATGGGGTTCGATACTACTCATGGTCCGGGACCTTGCAGCCGGGCCTCACGGACCAGGGCCGCAACCGCTTCGATGGCAGCAATCGCTTCTGCCGCCTGTTTGCCCGGGGTTTCGTCAAGGAGGCCGGGCAATGCGACGGCATGGTCGGGCGCTTCAGTTCGCATCTGGGCCAGGTGATCGGTGACGATTACCCGCTGGATCACCTGGATATCGTCAACCAGTCGCTCGGCGCGGTGGGCAAGGGCGCCGAGCCGGTGCAGCTGTTCACCGAGCATGCGGCCCGGCTCAAGGCCGCGGGGCTGTAAGGCCCGCAGCAGAGATGCCATGCCCTCTATGCCTGCCCGGCGAAGGCTGGCAGACTGCGCGTTTTCCGCAGTTGCCTGCCGAGGTTGTATGACCTTCACTGCCCGCCAGATCACCCTGGCCAGCTGGATCATTGTCTTTACCGGCCTGTTGCTGGCCCTGCCGCTGAAATTGCTCCCAAGCCTGCTTGCCGGACTGCTGGTGTTCGAGCTGGTCAACATGCTCACGCCGCGTCTGCAGCCCCTGATTGCCGGGCAACGCGCGCGCTGGCTGGCGGTGGCCCTGCTGGGCACGCTGGTGGTCAGCAGCCTGACCTTGCTGTTTGCCGGTGCCTTCAGCTTCCTGTTGCACGAGGCGGAAAACCCCGGTGCCTCGCTCGACCGCTTCATGATCCTGGTCGACCAGGCCCGCGGCCAGCTGCCGCCGTTCATCGACGCTTACCTGCCGGCCAGCGCTGCCGAGTTCAAGGTCGCCATCGGCGACTGGCTGAAGACGCACCTGGGCGAGCTGCAACTGGTGGGCAAGGGCGCGGCGCACATGTTCGTCACCTTGCTGATCGGCATGATCCTCGGGGCCATCGTCGCCTTGCAGCGAATCCCGGACCTGACCCGGAGAAAACCCCTGGCCGCGGCGCTGTTCGACCGTCTCAACCTGCTGGTGAAGGCGTTTCGCAACATCGTCTTCGCGCAGATCAAGATATCGATGCTCAACACCTTCTTTACCGGCATCTTCCTCGCCGTGATCTTCCCGCTGTTCGACGTCCACCTGCCGCTGACCAAGACGCTGATCGTCCTGACCTTCCTGCTTGGCCTGCTGCCGGTGATCGGCAACCTGATCTCCAACACACTGATCACGATCGTCGGGCTGTCGCTGTCGATCTGGGTAGCCGTCGCCGCGCTGGGTTACCTGATTGTCATCCACAAGGTCGAGTATTTTCTCAACGCACGCATCGTGGGTGGACAGATCAGCGCCAAGTCCTGGGAGTTGCTGCTGGCGATGCTGGTGTTCGAGGCCGCGTTCGGCCTGCCAGGGGTGGTGGCAGGACCGATTTACTATGCGTACCTGAAGAGTGAGCTGCGGCGGGTGGACCTGGTCTAGCTGCTAGCAGGTGCCGTAGCGCTTGCGCGCTTCAATCGCCAGCCCGCTGCCGATGCTGCCGAAGATGTTGCCTTCGACATGGCGGGCATTGGGCAGCATGGCCGCAACGCTCTGGCGCAGGGCCGGGATGCCGCTGGAACCGCCGGTGAAGAACACCGTGTCGACCTGAGCGACGCTCACGTCGGCCTTGGCCAGCAATTCGGTGACACTGCCGCGCACGCGTTCCAGCAGGCTGCCGATGGCGTCCTCGAACAGGGCGCGGGTCAGCTCGACGCTGAGCGCAGGCTCGATACGGCCGAGGTCGACCTGGCGGCTTTCGGCGCCGGTGAGCTCGATCTTGCTCGCTTCCACTTCCATGGCCAGCCAGTGCCCGGCGCGCTGGTCGATCAGCTTGAACAGGCGGTCGATACCCAGGGTGTCTTCGATGTCGTAGCGCATGCTGCCCAGCGACAGCTGGGATTTCTGCGAGTAGACCGAATTGATGGTGTGCCAGGTGGCGAGGTTCAGGTGATAGCTGGTGGGCATCAGGGCCTGACTCTTCATCCGGCTGCCGTAGCCGAACAGTGGCATCACACCTTGCAGGCTGAGCTGCTTGTCGAAGTCGGTGCCGCCGATGTGCACGCCGCCGGTAGCGAGAATGTCGCTGTGACGGTCATCGAGCAGGTGACGCTCGGGCGCCAGGCGCACCAGGGAGAAGTCCGAGGTACCCCCGCCGATGTCGACGATCAGCACCAGCTCTTCCCGGTCGATGCCCGACTCATAGTCGAAGGCCGCGGCGATGGGCTCGTACTGGAATGAGACATCCTTGAAGCCGATCTTGCGGGCAACTTCGGCCAGGGTGTCCTCGGCGTCCTGGTCTGCGGCGGCGTCGTCATCGACGAAGAATACCGGGCGGCCAAGTACCACTTGGTCGAAGCTGCGGTCGGCGTTGGCCTCGGCGCGGTTCTTCAGCTCGCTGATGAACATCCCCAGCAGGTCCTTGAACGGCAAAGCGGTGCCCAGCACGCTGGTATCGTGCTTGATCAGCTTGGAGCCCAGCAGGCTCTTGAGCGAGCGCATCAGGCGGCCTTCGTAGCCCTCCAGGTATTCGTGCAGGGCCATGCGGCCGTAAGCCGGGCGGCGCTCTTCGATATTGAAGAAGACTACCGAGGGCAAGGTGATCTTGCCGTCTTCCAGGGCGATCAGCGATTCAGCCCCTGGACGGTGCCAGCCGACCGTGGAGTTGGAGGTACCGAAGTCGATGCCGCAGGCGCGGGCCGGGGATACGTCTGACATTACGAAAAGCTTCCGGAGGCAAAACGGCCGCGCATTTTATGCCAGTGGGCAGCAGAAGCAAGACCGATTGTCTGCGTATGCCGAAGCCAACGACACCTTGAAAGGCTATGCTTGGTCCCTATCTTCTGATGCAGTGAACATTTTGACGGTGATGGCGTAGATGGACTTCAAAGACTATTACAAGATACTGGGCGTGGAGCCGACGGCGGACGACAAGGCGATCAAGGCCGCGTACCGCAAGCTGGCGCGCAAGTATCACCCTGACGTCAGCAAGGAACGTGACGCCGAGGACAAGTTCAAGGAGGCCAATGAGGCCTACGAGGCCTTGAGCAACCCTGAAAAGCGCGCCGAGTACGACCAGATTCGCAAGTACGGCCAGCACGGCCGGCCGTTCCAGGGGCCGCCCGGCTGGGAAAGCCGCGGCGCCGGCGGCGGTGGCTACGAGAATGGCGATTTTTCAGACTTTTTCAGTTCGATCTTCGGTGCCCGCGGCGGCAGCCCCTTTGGTCGTGGTCAGCAACGCAGCACGGGCAGACGAGGGCAGGACGTGGAGATGGAACTGGCGATCTTCCTCGAGGAGACGTTGAGCAGTGAATCGAAGCAGATCAGCTTCCAGGTTCCGCAGTACAACGCCCAGGGCCAGCGCACCGGGCATACCACCAAGACCCTGAACGTGAAGATCCCTGCGGGGGTCAGCGACGGCGAGCGCATTCGCCTCAAGGGCCAGGGAGCGCCGGGTGTCGGTGGCGGAGCCAATGGCGATCTTTTCCTGACGATCCGCATGGCGCCGCATCCGCTGTTCGATGTCGAGGGCCATGACCTGATCATCACCGTGCCTCTCGCGCCCTGGGAAGCGGCCTTGGGCACCAAGGTGGCGGTGCCTACCCTCACCGGCAAGATCAACCTGACCATCCGCCCCGACAGCCAGAGTGGCCAGCGCCTTCGGGTGAAGGGCATGGGGCTGGCCAACAAGCAGGGCCAGCGTGGCGACCTGTATGCCCAGCTCAAGGTGGTGATGCCCAGCCAGTCCGACGCCGCCACGCGTGAACTGTGGAGCAAGCTGTCGGAACAAGCGGCTTTCAATCCGAGGACTCAATGGAGTAGTTGACCATGAGCAGCACCCTGATCGTTCAGCTGGACATGCGAACCCTTTGCCAGGAGGCCGATCTCACGGCTGACTGCGTGATCGAAATTGTCGAACACGGCATCGTCGAACCTTCGGGGCAAACGCCGGAGGACTGGTTGTTCGACGACCAGGCCCCGGTGCTGCTAAAGCGCGCGGCCAAGCTCCACCAGGAGCTTGAGCTGGAATGGGAGGGGGTGGCGTTGGCGCTGGAGCTGCTGGACGAGGTGCAGCATCTGCGCAGCGAAAACGAGATGCTCAGGCAGCGTCTGGGCAGGTTCGTTCAGACTTGATCTGCCATAGGGTCCGGTTCCAGACCTCATTTCCCGGGTTTGGCCCCGGGATCCAGCACCAGCTGCATGAACGTCAGGTCCAGCCACTGCCCGAACTTGATCCCGACTTGCGGCATCCGCCCCGTCAGCACGAACCCGTGGCGTTCATGCAGACGGATCGATGCTGCATTGCCGCTTTCGATGGCGGCCACCATCACATGCTTGCCGCATGACTTGGCCCGCTCGATCAGGGCAGCCATCAATAACGGCCCCAGGCCCTTCCCGCGTTGGTCGCCACGGATATACACCGAATGTTCGACGCTGTACCGGAACCCTTCAAAAGGCCGCCAGTCGCCGAACGAGGCATAACCGAGCACGCCGCTGCTGTCATCGACCGCCACCAGGATCGGATAGCCCTGCTGCTGGCGCGCCTCGAACCAGGCCTGACGGTTGGCGAGGTCGACCGGTTGTTCGTTCCAGATCGCCGTGGTGTTGAGTACGGCATCGTTGTAGATGTCGAGAATGCCCGGCAGATCCTGGGGCAGGGCATCGCGGATCGAGTGACTCATGACTGCTTCTCGCAAGGGGAATGGCTGCAGGTTAAATGGTTACCAGCCCGCGCACACCTTCGGCTTGCATGTTTTCACCCCGTCCGCGCTGGACGATCTCGCCCCGCGACATCACCAGGTACTGGTCTGCCAGCGCTTCGGCAAAGTCATAGAACTGCTCGACCAGCAGGATCGCCATGTCGCCACGGGCCGCCAGCTTGCGGATCACCGCGCCGATTTCCTTGATGACTGACGGCTGAATGCCTTCGGTGGGCTCGTCGAGGATCAACAGCCGCGGGCGGCTGGCCAGGGCGCGGCCGATGGCCAGCTGCTGCTGCTGACCGCCCGACAGATCGCCGCCACGGCGGTGCTTCATCTGCGCCAGGACCGGAAACAGCTCGTAGATGAACGCGGGAACTTCACGGGCATCGCGGGCGCTGAAACGCGACAGGCCCATCAGCAGGTTTTCCTCCACGGTCAGGCGCGCAAAGATCTCGCGGCCCTGGGGCACGTAGGCGATGCCGGCGTGCACCCGTTGCTGCGGCTTGAGTGCGGTGATCGCCTTGCCTTCCCAGTGCACGCTGCCTTCGCGCGCAGGCAGCAGGCCCATGAGGCAGCGCAGCAGGGTGGTCTTGCCCACGCCGTTGCGCCCGAGCAGGCAGGTGACTTCGCCGATCTTGGCCTCGAACGACAGGCCGCGCAGGATGTGGCTGCCGCCGTAGTATTGGTGCAGGGTGTCGATTTTCAGCATGTGAATTCCTTGAAGTCGTGATGCATGCGGCCCTACGGGGCCCCTAGCGGCCCAGGTACACTTCGATCACCCGCTCATCTTCCTGCACCTGCGCAAGCGAGCCTTCTGCCAGTACGCTGCCCTGGTGCAGCACGGTCACGTGGTCGGCGATGCTGCCGACAAAGCCCATGTCGTGCTCGACCACCATCAGCGAATGCTTGCCGGCCAGGCCCTTGAACAGCTCGGCGGTGAATTCGGTCTCGGCGTCGGTCATGCCCGCCACCGGTTCGTCGAGCAGCAGCAGTTGCGGGTCCTGCATCAACAGCATGCCGATCTCCAGAAACTGTTTCTGCCCGTGCGAGAGCAGGCCGGCCGGGCGTTGCGCCAGGGGCTGCAGGCGCAGGGTCTGCATGACCTCGTCGATGCGCTGGTGCTGCTCGTCATCGAGCCGCGCGAGCAGGCTGGCCCACACCGACTTGTCGGTCTTCTGCGCCAGCTCCAGGTTCTCGAACACCGTCAGCGCCTCGAACACCGTGGGTTTCTGAAACTTGCGTCCGATGCCGGCCTGGGCGATCTGCACCTCGCTCATGCGGGTCAGGTCCAAGGTTTCGCCAAACCAGGCGCTGCCGCTGTCCGGGCGGGTCTTGCCGGTTATCACGTCCATCAGGGTGGTCTTGCCGGCGCCATTGGGGCCAATGATGCAGCGCAGCTCACCCACCCCGATGTACAGGTTCAGGCCGTTGATGGCCTTGAAACCGTCGAAGCTTACGTTGATGTCTTCCAGTGTCAGCACGGTGCCGTGGCGAACGTTCAGGCCAGGCTTGCGCCGCTGGCCAAGGCCGATGGCGTCGCGGCCGGCGCCCTCGAGGTCGGTGGGGTAGTACAGCGGCTCGAGCATGAACTCTGGATGCACGGGCGCGATGGGCAGGCTTCTCATGCTTGGTTCCTTTTCTTCAGCACACCGATCACGCCCTTGGGCAGGTACAGGGTGACGACGATGAACAACGCGCCCAGGAAGAACAGCCAGAATTCTGGAAACGCCACTGTGAACCAGCTCTTCATGCCATTGACCAGGCCGGCGCCGAGCAGCGGGCCGATCAAGGTGCCACGGCCGCCAAGTGCCACCCAGACGGCCGCTTCGATCGAGTTGGTCGGCGACATCTCGCTCGGGTTGATGATGCCCACCTGCGGCACGTACAGCGCCCCCGCCAGGCCACACAACACGGCGCTCAGCACCCACACCAGCAGCTTGAAGCCGCGTGGGTCGTAGCCGCAGAACATCAGGCGGTTCTCGGCGTCACGCAGCGCGGTCAGCACCCGGCCAAACTTGCTGCGCGCCAGGCACCAGCCCAGGTACAGGCTCACCAGCAGCAGCGCCACGGTCAGCAGGAACAGCACCGCGCGCGTGCCTTGCGAGGCGATGTCAAAGCCCAGGATGGTGCGGAAACTGGTGAAACCGTTGTTACCGCCAAATCCCGTTTCGTTGCGGAAGAACAGCAACATGCCGGCAAAGGTCAGCGCTTGGGTCATGATCGAGAAATACACGCCCTTGATCCGCGAGCGAAACGCGAACCAGCCGAACACCAGTGCCAGCAGCCCCGGCGCGAGCACCACCAGGCACAGGGCCCAGGCAAAGTGCTGGGTACCGGCCCAATACCAGGGCAGCTCGGTCCACGACAGAAACGTCATGAACGCCGGCAGGCTGTCGCCCGAGGCCTGGCGCATCAGGTACATGCCCATGGCGTAGCCGCCCAGGGCGAAAAACAACCCATGTCCCAGCGACAGTAGCCCGGCATAGCCCCAGACCAGATCCAGGGCCAGGGCGACGATGGCGTAGCAGAGGATCTTGCCGACCAGTGTCAGGGTATAGGCCGATACCTGCAGATTGTGGTCGGCCGGCAACAACGACAATAGCGGCAGGGCCAGCAGCGCGAGGATGATGGTGGCGCCGATTGCCAGCGTGAGGCGCGGGCCGGCTTTCTGGGTTGCGGTGACAAGCAGAGGCTGGTTCATCAGTCGATTACCCGTCCCTTGAGGGCGAACAGGCCTTGCGGACGCTTCTGGATGAACAGGATGATCAGCGCAAGGATGAGGATCTTGCCGAGTACCGCACCGATCTGCGGCTCGAGCAACTTGTTGGCGATGCCCAGGCCGAACGCGGCCCAGAGGGTGCCGGCCAGTTGTCCCACGCCGCCCAGCACCACCACCAGGAACGAATCGATGATGTAGCTCTGGCCCAGGTCCGGGCCGACGTTGCCGACCTGGCTAAGCGCCACGCCGCCCAGCCCGGCGATACCGGAACCCAGGCCGAAGGCGAGCATGTCGACGCGCCCGGTACTGACGCCGCAGCAGGCAGCCATGTTGCGGTTCTGGGTCACGGCGCGCACGTTCAGGCCCAGCCGTGTACGGTTGAGCAGCAGCCAGGTGAGCAGTACCACCGCCAGCGCGAAGCCGATGATCACCATGCGGTTGTAGGGCAATACCAGGTTGGGCAGTACCTGCAGGCCACCCGACAGCCAGCCCGGGTTGCTCACCTCGACGTTCTGGGCGCCGAACAGCAGGCGAATCGCCTGGATCAGGATCAAGCTGATGCCCCAGGTGGCCAGCAATGTTTCCAGTGGACGGCCGTACAGATGGCGGATGACGGTGCGTTCAAGCAGCATGCCGACCCCTGCGCTGATGGCGAAGGCCACCGGCAGAGCGATCAGCGGGTAGAACTCGATCGCGTCGGGCGCCAGGCGCTGCATCATGACTTGAACCATGTAGGTGCTGTAGGCGCCAAGCATCAGCATCTCGCCATGCGCCATGTTGATCACCCCCAGCAAGCCGAAGGTGATGGCCAGGCCCAGGGCGGCCAATAGCAGGATAGAGCCCAGCGACAGGCCGCTGAACGCCTGGCCGAGCAGCTCGCCGATCAACAGTTTGTGCTCGACCTGGGCAAGACTGGTCTGCGCAGCAGTGCGCACGGCGGCGTCGGTCTCGGCGCCGGGCTCGAGCAGGGCCTGTAGGCGTGTGCGGGCTTGGGGATCGCCGGTTTCACCGAGCAGGCGGACCGCAGCCAATCGCACGGACGGCTCGCTGGCGGCCAGTTGGAGATTGGCCAGGGCCAGACCGAGCGCGGCGCGCACGGCGGCATCGGCTTCGATTGCAAAGCGCCGGTCGAGGAACGCGACTTGTGCGGGTTGCGCGCTTTTCTGCAATTGCTGGGCGGCCGACAGGCGCACGCGGGTGTCATCGCTGAGCATCTGGTGGCTGGCCAGGGCATTGTCGATCAGGCCGCGCAGGCGGTTGTTCAAGCGTACCTTGCGGGTGTCGTCAGCGGCAATGCGGCCTTGCTTGAGCTCGCTCAGCAGGGCCAGGCGCGCAGCGTCGGGTTGCGCCGCCCAGTCCTGGAGCAGGCGGGCCTGGTCCGCCGGCTTGGAGGTAAGGAAGAATTCGCCTTCGCTGGCGTGGGTGGCCAAGGGAAGGAGCAGCAGCAGGAGAAGCGTGTAGAGGGCTTTGGGCATGGGGATCTCTGCCGGGGGTGTGGATTGTTGTCGTCTGTGGTGGCCTGTCGGGGCGCCGAACCGCCGCGATCAGCCACCCAGATGGCCCCGCTTGCTCAGTTACCCTTCACCGCATAATCCGGCCGCTTGTCATTGCCTGGGATGAACGGACTCCACGGCTGCGCCCGCAGCGGCTGCTCGGTTTCCCAGACCACGCTGAACTGCCCGTCGTCCTGGATCTCGCCGATCATCACCGGCTTGTGCAGGTGGTGATTGGTCTTGTCCATGGTCAGGGTGTAGCCCGACGGCGCCTTGAAGCTCTGCCCGGCCAGGGCCTCGCGGACTTTGTCGACGTCGGTGGACTTGGCCTTTTCAGCGGCCTGCGCCCACATGTTGATACCGACGTAGGTCGCCTCCATCGGGTCGTTGGTCACGGCCTTGTCGGCGCCAGGCAGGTTCCTGGCCTTGGCGTAGGCCTTCCAGTCGGCGACGAATTTCTGGTTGACCGGGTTATCCACCGACTCGAAGTAGTTCCACGCCGCCAAGTGCCCGACCAAGGGCTTGGTATCGATGCCGCGCAGCTCTTCCTCACCCACCGAGAAGGCCACCACCGGCACGTCGGTGGCTTTCAGGCCCTGGTTGGCCAGTTCCTTGTAGAAAGGCACGTTGGAGTCGCCATTGACCGTCGAAATGACCGCCGTCTTGCCGCCTGCCGAGAATTTCTTGATGTTGGCGACGATGGTCTGGTAGTCGCTGTGGCCGAACGGTGTGTACACCTCTTCGATGTCCTTGTCCGCCACGCCCTTGCTGTGCAGGAAGGCCCGCAGGATCTTGTTGGTGGTGCGCGGGTAGACGTAGTCAGTGCCCAGCAAGAAGTAGCGCTTGGCAGCGCCGCCGTCTTCGCTCATCAGGTATTCCACCGCCGGAATGGCTTGCTGGTTGGGCGCGGCGCCGGTGTAGAACACGTTCGGCGAGAGCTCTTCGCCCTCGTACTGGACCGGGTAGAACAGCAGCCCATTGAGCTCCTCGAACACGGGCAGCACCGATTTGCGCGACACCGAGGTCCAGCAGCCGAATACCACCGCGACCTTGTCCTGGGTGAGCAGCTGGCGGCTTTTCTCGGCGAACAGCGGCCAGTTGGACGCAGGGTCGACCACCACCGGTTCCAGCATCTTGCCGTTTACCCCGCCCTTGGCGTTGATCTGCTCGATGGTCATCAGCGCCATGTCCTTGAGCGAGGTC
Organism: Pseudomonas fluorescens; assembly: GCF_902498185.1. Lineage (GTDB taxonomy): Bacteria > Pseudomonadota > Gammaproteobacteria > Pseudomonadales > Pseudomonadaceae > Aquipseudomonas > Aquipseudomonas fluorescens_BS. The sequence continues at coordinate 143,568 of NZ_CABVIX010000009.1, forward strand.
TCGGAAATGGCCATGGTGCCCGACAGCGAATGCAGGATGCCGACCTTGATGGTCTCGGCGGCCTGGAGGGTCCAGCTCATCCCCATGGCGGCCAGGCCTGCGCTTAAGGTGAAGGCCTTGATCAGACTGCGACGCTTCATGTGCTCTCTCCATTTGTTCGACTGTTGGCTCACTCGCGAAGAGCTGTTGCAAGGGGTATGCCGACGGCGCAATGCCTCGATAGCGGGCGCCCGGGCGGCGCGCGATCGATCCCAATGCACCGAACTGTGATGGTTGCCAGGGATGACGCCCTATCTCGGAGCATGGCCGGCACTTTTGCGAGTTACGCAACGGTCGTCATCGGCGCACTGTCTTGCGCTTCAATTTTTGAACGCAGGAGTCAGCACCATGAAATGTGAACAGGTTGTACGCAGGATGCTGTGCGCGAGTGCGCTGGCGATGTTCGCTGGAGGATGCGCCAGCATGGCAGCCGAACCCGCGCAAGTGCCCGCCATGGGCATCGAGCAACTGCCCAATGCCATCGATCCAGGTCTTTACCAGGCGGAAATCGGCCATTACCGGCTCGATGAGCTGCAGCGCAAGCAGCGTGACGACGGCTACACGGTCGAGAGCGGTTCGCTACGGGAGGCGAAGGGAGCGGGTGGGATTGCCGGTTCGCTGGTGGTGGTGCGCTCGCCGCTCAACGAGGTGACGGCGATCGTCGATCGTCCTGGCAAGCGGGGCTTGTTGCTTGTGGACAAGGCGGGCGAGCGGAGATTCCTCGAAGAACCGGCTTATGATTACCTGCGCGCCGATGCGCTGCCGGGCGCGCAAGAGGGCGTGTCGGAGTCAGACGTGATTTCAAGCGCTGGCCATGAAATCGATGCCCTGATGGCATTTTCGACCAAGGCACTGGATGTACTGGGCAGTGACCCTGTTGCCTTCGCCCTGGCGCAACTGGAAACGGTCAATCTGGGCTTGCGTAATTCACAGGTCAGAGGTGTGAAGGTCAACCTCGCAGGGATCGTCGTGACGCAGACCGATCATGGTGTGGATGGCTCGGGCCTGGAGGCGACCCGCGCGTTCATGGAGCCATTGCGAGCAGCCTACCGACACGACATCAATGCTGCCTATTACGATGAGTCTCCTTACGCTGGCATGGCCTGGAGGCCAGGGAATACCAGTGTCAATGGCATTCATTATCCAATGGCCTTTCGACACGAGCTCGGCCACAACGTCGGAGGGGGGCATTGTCATCCGGACGCTGGACACAACTACAAGCATGGGCACCAGACCATGCGCGGGGCACATACCCACTTGTGCGGGAACAATGTCCCTTACTACTCGACACCATGGGCGAAGCTGAACGACGAGCCGCTGGGCAACGCGTCAACCGCCGACATGGCGCGGCTGTGGCGTGAGCAGGCGAGCCGGCTCAGTGGCTATAGCCCTGCATTCCCGGGGGAGAGGATGATATTCGCGTCTCCTCGGACAGAAGCCCGGCTGGATATCATGACTTTGCCGACCTCAAGCAGGAGCGGCATTGTGGCGCTGACGACTGAGGTAGGGCCTGTCCAGCTCAGCGGGGCTGCAGGCAGCCATACACAACTGCAAGTGCCCTTGAAACACACCGATGGCAGAACCTTCACGGTCAACCTGCGGGCACAGAGCCAGATCGGTGACTGTGCTCGCCGGATCATGAACTCCTCGCAAGGGTGTCATCCAGATATGTGGCGCGGCGGCGTGTCCCTGATCCTGAACTACGACATCGAGCAAAACCGCCATCTGCCGAAGGGCTGGTACAACGGCGTACTGGAACTGAAGGCGCTCGACCCAACCGCCCCAGACTGGTCCCGGCCCATCCTGGTGAGCCTGTCGCTGCAGCGCTGAGGGAAGGTCCGCAAAACACAGGGGGCAGGGAGAATCCCGGCCCCTGTCATTTCAACGCTGTACCGCGACTGCTCGCGGGTTTCGCCTGGAACGCATGAAGCGATAGGTCACGGCCAGCAGCACAAACCAGGCCGGCGTGACGATCAACGCCTTGCGAGTATCATCCTCAAGGCCAAGCAACACCAGGATGAACGCGAAGAAGGCCAGGCAGACGTAGCACATCGTGCGTCCGCCGGGCATCTTGTAGGCCGAGGCCTGGTGCAGGGCCGCGCGCTGGCTGCGGTACTTGAGATACGACAGCAGGATCATCGACCAGACGAACATGAACAGGATTGCCGACACGGTGGTCACCAGCGTGAAGGCCTCGACCAGGTCGGGGATCACGTAGATCATCGCGGCGCCAAGCAGCAGGCAGGTGCAGGAGAAGTACAGGCCGTTGGCCGGCACGCGGCGGCTGGACAGCTTCTCGAAGACCTTGGGTGCATCGCCTTCCTGGGCCAGGCCGTAGAGCATGCGGCTGGTGGAGAACACACCGCTGTTGGCCGACGAGGCCGCAGAGGTCAGCACCACGAAGTTGATCAGGCTGGCGGCGGCAGGCAAGCCGGCGAGCACGAACAGCTCGACGAACGGGCTCTTGCCCGCAACCACGTCGCGCCACGGGGTCACGGCCATGATCGCGATGAGTGCCAGCACGTAGAACATGATGATGCGGATCGGGATCGAGTTGATCGCCCGCGGCAAGGTGCGCTCGGGGTCCTTGGCTTCGGCGGCAGTGGTGCCCACCAGCTCGATGCCCACGAACGCGAACACGGCGATCTGGAATCCGGCGAAGAAGCCCATCAGGCCATGGGGGAACATGCCCTCGTCATTCCATAGGTTGGCCAGGCTCGCGGTGCGTCCAGCCGGCGACTCGAAGCCGCTGAAGACCATGTACAAGCCAGTGACGACCAGGCCCAGGATCGCGACGATCTTGACCAGCGCGAACCAGAACTCGATCTCGCCGAACATCTTCACGGTGATCAGGTTCAGCGACAGCAATACCCCGACGCAAGCGAGCGCGGGTATCCACTGCGGCAGGTCGGGGAACCAGAACTGCGTATAGGCGGCGATCGCAATGACGTCCGCAATGCCGGTGATCACCCAGCAGAACCAGTAGGTCCAGCCGGTGAAATAGCCCGCCCAGGGGCCCAGCAGGTCGGCGGAGAAATCGATGAACGACTTGTAGTTCAGGTTCGACAGCAGCAGTTCACCCATGGCGCGCATGACAAAGAACAGCATGAAGCCAATGATCATGTACACGAAAATGATCGACGGGCCCGCCAGGCTGATGGTCTTGCCCGAGCCCATGAACAGGCCGGTGCCGATGGCGCCACCGATGGCAATCAGCTGGATATGGCGGTTGGTCAGGTTACGCTGCAGGTGGTTCTCGTCGTTTGACGTAGATGAGGTCCGGGTCATGGGCTGCATTCCATTGAGGGTCAGTCTTCTTGTGAAAGCCGGCTAGGCTATCACGCGCCCCGGTGTCGGGGGCGTGACACGTCGTCTCAATTGGAAACAACTCCGTTAGCTTGTCTCAGGCCCGCGCCAGTACCCGACGGCGGACCACCAGGCTGTCGACCACCCACATCACCAGCATCGATGCGCCCACCAGTGGAAACGCCAGCCCCAGCACCAGCATTACCCCGGTGGCTGTCCTCCAGCGCGGCAGGTCATGGCGCAGCGCCGGCACGCCCAGGCCGCCAGCCGGGCGGCGCTTCCACCAGATCACGATGCCGCTGACCGAGCTCAGCAAGATCATCAGGCACACGGTGAGGATGATGATCTGGTTGAGCGGCCCGAACATCTTGCCTTCGTGCAGCATCACCCCAAGCTCGGTGGCACGGGCGACGGGGCTGTAGTCTTGCCAGCGCACATCGGCAAGTACCTTGCCGGTGTACTGGTCGACATGCAGGGTGGCGTCGTTGCGCGGGTCGTCGGCAAAGACCGCGATCGTGAATACGCCCTCGGCGGTGGTCGGCAGGGTGATGCTGTAGCCAGGCTCGACATTGCGTGCGGTGGCCAGGTCTTCGACCTGTTGCAGGCTGACCTGCGGTGCGGCCGGCGCGCTGGACATCATGTGGTGCCCGGCATGTTCGGCATGCGCGCCAGACTGCGGCATGGGGGTGTTTTCCATCGCCCATGGCACGGTCTGGCGGTGGGCGCTGTTGAGTTCGCGGGCCTGCTGGTCGGATTGCGGCACGTCATTCCACATGGCCGCCGGAAAGCGGTTCCACAGGTCGGCGTACTGTTTGCCCCAGAAACCGGTCCAGGTCATGCCGCTGAGCAGCATCAACAGCAGCAGCGCCGCGCCCCAGAAGCCGGTGACCGCATGCAGGTCGCGCCACAGCAGGCGGCCGCGCGCACTCAGGCGGGGCCATAGCACCCCTGCGCTCTTGCGCCCGCGTGGCCACCAGAGATAGATCCCCGACACCACCAGGACAATGCCCCAGCCCGCAGCCAGCTCCACCAGGCGATCACCCAGGGTGCCGACCATCAGCTCGCCGTGCAGCGCGCGGGCCACTGCTTGCAGGTTGTACTTGCTGTCCTGCTCGCCCAGCACCTTGGCACTGTAGGGATCGACGAACACATTGAGTTCGCGCCCGCCGTCGTGTACCACGAACTGCGCGCTGCGCTCGGCATCCAGCGGTGGCAGGTACTGGCCGACATGGCCTTTGGGATAGGCCTGGTGCACCTGCGCCAGCAGGCTGTCGGCGCCTTGGCGGTGGTGGCCCGCGTCGACCACCATCAGGTCGCGGTACATCAACGGATCGAGCTGCGGCTTGAACAGGTAGATGATCCCGGTCACGGCCAGGATGATCATGAACGGTGCAACGAAAAGTCCGGCGTAGAAGTGCCAGCGCCAGGCCAGGTTGTAGAACGAAATCGATGGTTTGCTCATTGGAGCACTCCCGTATAGCCAAGAGGGTTAGCCAAGCTGGGGCGCGGCCCTCGGCCGCGCCCCGGAGATTGATCAGAAACTCAGGTCGACCTTGGTCCAGAGCGTGCGCCCCGGCTCGCTCACCGCCTGTGGATCGCTGGCTGGATAGCCGAAGCCTGCATTGCCCGCCAGGTTCAGGTGTTCGGCGTAGGCCTTGTCGAACAGGTTGTCGACGCCAGCGCTCAGCTTGAGGTGCCTGTTTATCCTGTAGGCCCCATTCAGCGAGAACACGCCGAAACCTGCGCTCTTCTCATAGTCCTTGCCCACTACGTTGCCGTAGCCCTGAGCGATACGGTTCTGTGCCGCCACTACCCGCCACAAGGCTCCAGCGCTCCAGTCCTCGCGGCTGTAGGTCAGGCCCAGGCGGCTCTCCAGAGGAGGCATCTGCGGTAGCGCGTTGCCATCACTGCTGTTCTTGCCCCAAGCGTAGGCCAGGGTCGCGTCGGCTTTCCAGTTTTCCAACAGGTCATAGGCCGTGCCCAGCTCGCCGCCCATGATGCGTGCATCTACGTTCTGTGCCGTGGATGTGGACATGCCCATCATGGCGCTGCGGTAGTCGAACAGGATGTAGTCGCGGACCTGTCCGACGTAGCCCGAGGCCCAGACGCTCAGGCGCTCGCCTTGGTACTGGATGCCGGCATCGAGCTGGGTGGTCTTTTCAGGCTTGATGCTGTCGAACGCATTGACCGAACCCGCCGGGCCCGTTCTGGGCGAGAACAGCTCCCAGTAGTCCGCAAAGCGCTGGGCGTGACCCAGGCCGATGTACGCCGTGGCAGGCAACGCGGCCAGGTCGTGCTCGTAGCGCACAAACCCACTGGGCAGGGTATCGGCGCGGGTATCCCCGCGGGTGACGCTGGCCGCACGGAAGTCCTTGGCCGAAGCGCGGTCCAGGCGAGCGCCGGTGATCAGGCGGTCCCGGTCGGTGCTGTACCAGGTGAGCTCGCTGAATACGCCGTAGTCATGAAAGTGGGCATCCTTGGTCCAGGCCTGGCCCTCGTGTGCGTCGACCCCCATGCCACCGCGCAGGCGGTGTTCGTTGGTCTGCGCATCGACGCCGCTGACCAGTTGCACGTCAGCCCAGCGCCAGGTGCCCTTGATCCGTGCGCCGAGGGTGCGGCGGTCGACGTTGCTGACCATCGGCATGCCCATCATCCCGCTGCCCGAGGGCGAGCGCAGGCTGTAGTTGTCCATCACGTGGTCGGCGTAGTTGTAGTAGACCTGGGCCTCGATCTTGTCCAGCACCTGACCCAGGTTCGACTTCTCGAAACGCAGGCCGAGGCTTTCGCGCTTGAACTGCGAACCGTCCATGCCGCGCCCGGCATAACGGGCCTCGCCATCCCCCTTGCCAGCGGTGAGTTCGAGCAGGGTATCGGCGTCTGGCGTCCAGCCAAGGGTGGCGTCGCCGTTCCACTTGTCCCAGCGCGACGGCACGCTATCGCCGTTGCCGTCGTGGTAGTCGTCGGACCGTGACTGGTTGGCAATGAAGCGGGCATAGCCCTGGCTGTTGCCGGCCGCCGCATCGAGGACCTTGTCGAAGCGCCCGTTGGAGCCTGCCAGCATGCTGGCGTTGACCCGGCTGCCAAGCGCGCCGAATTGCTCGGGCTCACGCTCGAAGAGGATGGTCCCGGCCGATCCACCTGGCCCCCAGACCACGCTCTGCGGGCCCTTGATGACTGTGAGACGGTCGTAGGTTTCCGGCGAGATGTAAGACGTGGGCGCGTCCATGCGGTTGGGGCACGCTCCAAGCATTACTCCGCCGTTGGTGAGGATGTTCAGGCGCGAGCCGAACATCCCGCGCAGCACCGGGTCGCCGTTGGTGCCACCGGAGCGGATGGCCGAGAACCCGGGGATGGTCTTGAGGTAGTCGGCGCCGTCGCTGGCGGGCACCGGCTGGCGTGGGTCCTTCGGGTTGGTGACGATGGTCAGCGGCGAACTGGGGCCCACGGCGGTAATCACCGTCGGGCTCAGTTCGGCCGGGTCATGGGCGTGACCTGGGTGCGCGGGGTCGTCCGCCAGGGCGAGGGGCGCCAGCAGAGAGCCGCAGAGCCCGGCAAGGGTTCTGCGCAGGTGTGGATGAAACACGGGTGTGCAACCAGACATAGTGATTCCAGTCGATCAGTCATGAAGGTACGCAGGGCTTTTGGTCCTGAGCGTGCAAGGGTTTCAGACGTGAGTCGGGACTGGCGGGGCGCGGCTGCGGGCGCCTGGGAACACCGCCTGGCGGGCATGGCCCTGGCGGGTCTGGCGCGGTAGAAGGCTAGCTTGCAGCTGCGCGCCGATGCTGAGCGGGCTGAGGGTCTGGGGCAGGCCAGGGCAGTTGAAGAGCAGGCTGCAGTAGCCGCATTTTTCCCAGAGCACATGCAGTTGGCCATCGTTGCCGTGGCCGTGATCGCCCGTATCAGCCTGGTGATGCCCGGCCGCCATGGGCATGTCCATGGGCATGCCGGCGTGATGGTTCATCGGCATCGACTGGGAAACCAGCGGTCCGATGAAGATCATCCACATGGCAAACAGGCTCAGCCAGCCGCCACCGATGCGCCTGCGTTCAGGACGGGTGGGCCAGGGGAGGCGCTTGCGCAAGGTGCTCATGAGGAGCGCGGCTCAGGTGATCAGTGCGCGTGAGGCTGGTCCTGATTGCCAGCCGGGGGCTGCTTCTGTACGGATACATCGACCGTGATGTCGCCGGCCCTTTCGAAATGCAAGGTCAGCGCAAAGCGCTTGCCCGCGCGGAGCAGACTACGGTCCTTGGGCTGCATCAGCATCACATGATAGGCGCTGGGTGCGAAGGTCAGGTCCTGGCCTGCTGGAACGACCACGCTCTGAACCTGCTGCATCTTCATCAGGCCCGCCGCAGTCTGGATGTGCTCGTGCAGTTGCGCATCGTCGCTGATCGGACTGTCCACGCCAAGCAGGCGGTCGTCCTGCTGGCCATTGTTGTGCACCACGAAGTAAGCGGCGACGTTGGGCGCGTTCGGTGGCAGTTCCAGTGACCAGGGGTGAACGATGTGCAGCTCGCCCCCAGTGTATTCGTGGGCATTGGCGAAGGCGCCAGGCAGCAGCAAGGCAGCCAGGAGCAAGGTGTGCTTGAGCATGGGATTTCTCCGGTTCTGTTCAGGTTCGCAACGGCAGGCGCGGTGAACTCAGCTCAGCGGAGAGGCTCGGGGATTGATCGTCGGCCACTGCTGGCGCGGCGTGGGCTGGTAGGCAAGGAGCGGTGTCGCAGCGCTGCGTGACAATGGCTGCGGATGGGTCAACGGCGGTACGTGCCCCGGCAGCGCCAGCACGGGCGCTGCGCCCGAGCAGCACCAGCAGTGTTGCATGTTGGAATGGTCATCGCCTTGCTGGCCGAGGTCCAGCTTGCCCAGGGCCACGATCTCGGCCTTGGCCTTGCCAGAAACACTCGAGCAGAAAGCACCCCACAGCAGTTGCTCATCCGGGCCCTTGGGGGCGGCGGACGACAACGGCATGGCCAGCAGGTTGAACAGCACTGCAAGGCAGGCGATCCAGGCTAGGGCAGGCCGATGTGGGGTCATGGAGAGATCCGGTCAGGAATCAGTGCGGTATTGTAACGCGCAGTATAGGGAAAATTGGCCAGGGTGCGGTGAAGTGCCGCATCGGCTATTTCCTCCTCTCTCAGATCGCCTTGTTACGGCCCATCAATCCCCGCACGGTTTCCTGCAGGTCGGCAGGCAGTACTACCACTTTGGCGTTATCACTGGACGCGAGGTTTTCCATGGCACCGATGTAGCGCTCGCCCAGCAGGTACATGGCCGGGGTGATCTCGCTGCCCACGGCATCCTTGACCAGGCTGATCGCCCGCGCGGAGGCCTCGGCGAGGCTGATCTGCGCTTCGGCGTCGAGCCTGGCTGACTGCAAGCGGGCTTCGGCCTCGAGGATGGCGGCCTGCTTGGCGCCCTCGGCACGGGTCACGTCGGCCTTTCGCTCACGTTCGGCGGCGGCTTGGCGCTCCATGGCCAGCTGCATGTTCTCGGAAGGCTTGATGTCCTGGATCTCGACCGAACGTACGGTCACGCCCCAGTCTTCGGTCTGCTCGGACATCGCCTCGCGCAGGCGCGCCTTGATCTGTTCGCGGCTGGACAACGCTTCGTCCAGGTCCATGGCACCCACGATGGCGCGCAGCGAGGTCATGGTCAGGCTGGTGACCGCGAACGAAAAATCCTGTACGCCGTAGGAGGCCTTCTGTGGGTCGACGACCTTGGCGAAGCACAGGGCATTGGCGACGATCACGGCGTTGTCGCGGGTGATGATCTCCTGCTGCTGCACGTCCAGGATGATGTCCTTGGTGGGCAGGCGATAGGCGACCACGTCCATGTACGGAATGAGGATATTCAGGCCCGGCTTGAGGGTGCCGTGGTAGCGGCCCAAACGCTCGACGATCCATTCCTCGCCCTGGGGCACGATGCGTACGCCCTTGAACAGGGTAATCAGGACGAACGCGGCGATGGTGACGACGACGATGAGACTGGTCATGGCTCTATGCTTCCTTTTTGCAGATCAGGCCCGGGCAACCCGGGCGGTGTTGCCTTCGATGGCAGTGATGCGTACCCGCTCGCCGGCGACGATCTCGGCGTCGGCCACACAGACCCATTCCTCGCTGCCAAGGACAGGCTTCTGGAATCGCACGCGGCCCTTCTGGAACTCGGACACCGAGGCCGTCAGCAGCCCGACCTCGCCGATCACGTTGTCGGCGGTCCAACGTTTATCGGGTGTCTTCTTCTTGAACACCTTGAACCACAGTGCCGTTGTCACGGCTGAGAAGATCACCCACAGCAGCACCTGCATGTCGAGCTGCAGGCTCGGCGCCATGTAAGTGACAAGCGACACCAGCAGCGCGCCGATGCCGAACCAGAGGATGAAGAAAGTTGGCAGCATCAGTTCGAGCACGATCAGCCCGAAACCGAATACCAGCCAGATCCACCATTGCATTTCCATATGGGCGAATTCTTCCGTGGGGAGGGCGCGGTAGTGTAAAGCAGGGTGTGGCGATGGGCTATGTAAGCAAGTCTCTATCTGATGTAGGAATAGTCACTGCTCTATGCGCGTATGCCGACCATGCCTGCGATCACCTGGTGTGGTGGCCCGGGCTGTAGGCATGGTCACTTATTCTGGAGTTCGGTCAGGGCTGGCGCGCCCCTCAGAGGCGGAGCTTTGTCTAGCGAGTCGAGATCAACCAGTCTTCCACCCGTAGTCCGGGAACTCGCTGGAACTCCCGTAGGTTGTTGGTAACCAGAAGGAGCCCAAGAGAACGGGCATGCCCAGCGATCATCTGGTCATACGGCCCGATGGGCGTACCGGCCTGGGCTAGTTCGGCGCGCAATTGGCCGCTATGGACTGCTGCATGTCTGTCGTAATCGAGCACTTCCAGGCGTGCCGCGAAGCCTTCGATGACGGACAAATTTCGCTCGGGAGCCGCAGATTTTTCCGCGCCGTAGATCAGCTCCATCATTGTGATGGTACTGATGCACATCTGGCCGTTATGTCTATTGAACGCATCTCGCACGATCTGCGGCTTGTTCTTGATCGCGAAGATGCAGATGTTGGTATCGAGCATGTATTTGAGCATTAGAAACCGTCACGCTCCTGATCAGTCGGCTGCTCCCGCAGAGACATGAAATCCGCGCTCACATTCTCCCCATCGAACCAGCTGTCCCAAGCTTCGCCTGCGGGCGAAATGATTCGGGTGTGGCCCATGGCAACGACATCGACGCGGGTAATGTGATCAGGCAAGGCGACGGATTTGGGCAAGCGGATAGCCTGACTACGGTTGTTTTTGAAGACTGCACCTTGCTCCATGGCGTACCCCCAGGGAAGAGTAAATGTATGTCTGAGTGTATGCCGGATCGCGTATATGTCAACGGCATATACAGCGGCTGGTCGCTTATACCTCCAGTGCAGCCATCAACCCTTCAGCTGTGAAAAACTCCCGGTCCACCGCCGCCAGCGCCGGCCGCTTCAGCACCAGCACCGGCACCCCGCGCTCGCGCGCCACTTCAAGCTTGGGCTCGGTCGCGGCGCTGCCGCTATTCTTGCTCACCAGCACATCGATCTGCCGCCGCTCGAATAGTGCACGCTCCTCGTCCAGTCGAAACGGGCCGCGCGCGCCGATCACTTCGCAGCGGTCGTTGCCGGGGCAGGCTTCCAGCGCGCGCAGGGTCCAGAACTGATCCGGGGGAATCTCGTCCAGATGCTGCAAGGGTTCACGCCCTAGGGTAAACAGCGGGCGCTGGAACGGTCGCAGGGCTTCGATCAGTCCGTGCCAGTCCTCGACCTCCCGCCAGTCATCCCCGGGCTGCGCTTGCCAGCCGGCACGACGCAAGGCCCAGCTGGGAATCCCGGCCAAACGCGCCGCCCGGGCTGCGTTGCCGCTAATCTGCGCGGCGTAGGGGTGGGTAGCGTCGATCAGCAGCGTGATGCCGGTTTCGCGCAGAAATGCGGCCAGCCCTTCGGTGCCGCCGTAGCCACCCACCCTCACCTGGCAGGCCAGGTCCTGGGGGACCCGGCCAATGCCGGCCAGGCTGTAGATATGCTCTGGCCCAAGCCTTCGGGCAATGGCCAGGGCTTCGGTCACGCCGCCCAGCAGCAGGATCCGCTGGCTCATCGCACGCCCGCCCGGCCGACGATGCCGCCTTGGCGGTCGATGGCGAATACTTCGACCTGCACTTGGGCCGGCACCACGCTGCGGGCGAACGCCAAGGCGTGCCGGCATACGGCATCACCCAGGGCGACACCTTCGGCATGCGCCATGGCCAGTGCCTGCTGGCTGGTGTTGGCGCCGAGGATGGCGGCCTGCAATACGGCGCCGGCGCCTGTGTCGGCGGCCCAGGCGGCCAGCTGCGGCAAGTCGATGCTGGAGTGGCGGCTGTGAAGGTCCATGTGCCCGGCGGCCAGCTTGCTGATCTTGCCGAAGCCGCCACACAGGCTGAGCCGCGCCACGGGCACCTTGCGCAGGTGCTTGAGCACCGCGCCGACGAAGTCGCCCATTTCGATCAGGGCGATTTCCGGCAAGGCGTAGACCCGGCGCATCGTGTCTTCGCTGGCATTGCCGGTGCAAGCGGCGATATGGGTGTAGCCATTGGTGTGGGCCACGTCGATGCCTTGGTGGATCGAGGCGATGTAGGCCGAACAGGAGAATGGCCGGACGATCCCGCTGGTGCCAAGGATCGACAGCCCGCCAAGGATGCCCAGCCTGGGGTTCATGGTCTTGAGCGCCAGCTGCTCGCCGTCACGTACGTTGACCGTGACCTCGAAGCCACCCGCGTAGCCTGCTTCTGTGGCCAGCTGCTGCAGGTGATCGCCGATCATCCGGCGGGGCACTGGATTGATCGCCGGTTCACCCACGCCCAGCACCAGGCCGGGGCGCGTCACGGTGCCCACGCCCTGGCCGGCGATGAAGCGCACTCCAGGCTCGGCCACCAGGCGCACCTGGCTGAACAGCAGGGCGCCGTGGGTCACGTCCGGGTCGTCGCCGGCATCCTTGAGGGTGCCGGCCTCGGCGCATACGCCGTCGCGCCTGCAGAACTCAAGGCGCATCTGCACCTGCTTGCCCTTGGGCAAGGTGATTTCGACGGCATCGATCAGTTCGCCTGTGAGCAACAGACGCGCCGCGGCAAGGCTGGTGGCGGTGGCGCAGCTGCCAGTCGTCAAGCCGCTGCGCAGGGGCGCGGGCTGCTCGCGGGTTTCCTCACGCATCGGGCTTGACCGCCTCGAGAAGAGTAATCGGCAGTGCCTGGCGCCAGGTGTCGAAAACCCCCAGAGGCTGGGCCTGGGCGATGTGGATGCGGGTCAGCTCGCCGCCATGACGCTCGCGCCAGTTCACCAGGGCCAGTTCGCTCTGCAGGGTGACGGCGTTGGCCACCAGCCGTCCGCCAGGCCGCAGCTGCTCCCAGCACCGCTCAAGCACGCCCTCGCGGGTCACGCCGCCGCCGATGAAGACCGCATCGGGGCGCTCCAGGCCTTGCAGTGCGCCGGGTGCGGGGCCCCGCACCAGTTGCAGGCCGGGCACGCCCAGGGCGTCGCGATTGTGCTCGATGAACTGCTGCCGGCCTGCGTCGGCTTCGATGGCAAGGGCCCGGCAGCTGGGGTGGGCGCGCATCCACTCGATGCCGATCGAGCCGCAGCCAGCGCCCACATCCCACAGCAGCTCGCCTGGACGTGGCGCCAGGCGCGCCAGCGTGATGGCGCGCACGTCGCGCTTGGTCAACTGGCCGTCATGGCGAAAACTGCTGTCGGGCAGCCCGGCTACCGGTGACAGGCGCGGGGCGTCGGGCGCGGCGATGCATTCGATGGCGACCAGGTTCAGCGCCGCGATTGCGGGAGCCTCCCAATGCTCGGCCGTGCCTTCGAGATGGCGCTCGGCAGGACCACCCAGATGCTCGAAGACCTGCAAGCGGCTCGGGCCGAAACCTCGTTCACGCAGCAGCCCCGCAATGGCGGCGGGACTCTCGCCGTCGTTACTCAATGCCAGCAGGCGTACGCCGCTGTAGAGGTGCCGGTTGAGGGACGCCAGAGGCCGCGCCACCACTGATACGGTTACCACCTCCTGTAACGGCCAGCCCAGGCGTGCCGCCGCCAGCGAACAGGAGGAGGGCATCGGCAGGACCTGCATGTCCGCTGCCGGCACGTGCCGCGCGAGGCTCGCGCCGACGCCGTAGTACATCGGGTCGCCGCTGGCCAGCACGCACACCGGCTCACCCTGCAGGGCCAGGACCGGGGCGAGGGAAAACGGACTGGACCAGGTCAGGCGCTCGCCACCGATGCAGCGCGGCAGCAGCTCCAGCTGGCGCGGGCTGCCGAAAATTCGCCCGGCACCCAGCAACGCGCGCCGGGCGTTCTTGCCCAGGCCGCTGAAACCGTCTTCACCAATACCCACTACTGTCAGCCAGGGCGACATCCCACTTCCTCATCCACGAACGCCGTTCGACAGCAGACTTTTCATGCCGTCGGACAAAGCAGGCATAATACCGCGCCTTCTACCATGAAGGGCTCTTTCACGATTGCCGGATACCCCCTTGAAGCAGGCCCATACCCCTGATATTTCGCCTCGTCCCTCGGCTTGCCCGGGGTTGTGGCGCATCGTCGCCGCGCGCGATGGCGGGATCTGCCGGATCAAGCTGCCAGGTGGGCTGCTGTTGGCGGACCAGGCCGACGCTGTGGCGACCGCCGCCGAGCGTTTCGCCAGCGGCGCCATCGAGGCTACCAATCGCGGCAATCTTCAGATCCGGGGGATTGGTGGCGAGCATCCGGCGCTGGTGCAGTGGTTGCTCGAGGCCGGCCTTGGCCCACGCGAGGCCGCCGGCGACGATGTGCGCAACCTGATGCTCAGCCCCTTGGCCGGACTGGACCGCGCCATGCTGTTCGATGCACGGCCCCTGGCCGGGCAGATACTGCAGATGCTCGAAAACACACCCCGCTTGCATCAGCTGTCCGCCAAGTTTGCCGTGCAGCTGGACGCCGGCGAATCCCTTGCAATGCTCGAGCATCCCCATGACCTGTGGCTGTCGGCCCTGAACCTGGACCAGCAGGTATGGCTGGCCATGGGCCTTGCCGGTTGCCCGGCCGGTGGGCAGGTGCTGGGCGCGGTGCCGCTGGACCAGGGATTGCCCCTGGTACGGGCGGTGCTTGAACGTTTTCTCGATCTGGCCACGCCCGAGCAGTCGCGCATGCGCCAGTTGCTCGCCGACTGCAGCGTCGAGCGCTTCATCGATGGCCTGGGTCTTCGCCGCGATGCCGCCGTGCTCGACTGGCAACGTCCGCAGGCCAGCTCACCGTACCTGGGCCTGCTGGTACAGCGCGGGGATGAACATATCGCGCTGGGTGCGGCCCCGCCCCTCGGACGCCTGACCCCGGCCATGCTGCGCGGCGCGGCGCGGCTGGCGCGCGAACAGGGCGACGGTACCCTGCGTCTTACCCCTTGGCAGAGCCTGGTGATACCCGGCATCGCCAAGGCCGGCCTGGCGCTGGCAGAGCATGCCCTGTCCGAATCAGGCCTGCTCCACAGCCCCGGCCAACCGCTGACCAGGCTGATCGCTTGCACCGGCTCCAGCGGCTGCGCCAAGGCCCTGGCCGACACCAAGACCGATGCACTGGCCCTGGCCAGCCTGTTGCACCAGGGCGGGCCCGGCAGCGTCCACCTCAGTGGCTGCCAACGATCCTGCGCCGTGGCCCATGTCGCCCCGGCCACCCTTCTGGCCCGCGCCCCGGGCAGTTATGACCTGTATCTGCGTGACGCTCGGGAGCCCGGCTTCGGTGCCCTGCGAGCGCGCGATCTCACCTTGCAACAAGCAGGCGCACTGCTCGACCTGCCTACGGAGCACCTTGATGATTGACTACATCCGCGATGGTCAGGAGATCTATCGCAATTCCTTCCGGATCATTCGCGAGGAGGCACGCCTGGACCGCATCCCCGCCGATCTGGAAAAGCTCGCCGTACGGGTAATCCATGCCTGCGGCATGGTCGATGCGATCGACGGCCTGCAGTTTTCCCCTGGTGCTGGCACCGCCGGGCGTGAAGCCCTGGCCAAGGGGGCGCCGATCCTCTGCGATGCGCACATGGTCGCCGAAGGCGTGACCCGCACACGCCTGCCCGCCAACAACCCGGTGATCTGCACCCTGCGTGACCCGAGCGTGCCTGGCATGGCCAGCGAGGCGGGCAATACCCGTTCCGCAGTCGCTCTGGAGCTGTGGCGCCCGCACCTGGAAGGCAGCGTGGTGGTGATCGGCAACGCGCCGACCGCGCTGTTCTACCTGCTGGAGATGATCGATGCCGGCGCGCCGAAACCTGCGCTGATCCTCGGTTTCCCGGTGGGCTTCGTCGGTGCTGCCGAGTCCAAGGCGATGCTCGCCGCCGACAGCCGGGGCGTGCCGTTCGTGATCATGCAAGGCCGCCTGGGCGGCAGCGCCATGGCCGCGGCCGCCGTCAACGCGCTGGCCACGGAGGTGGAGTGATGCAGGTACGTGGACGTCTGCTTGGCCTGGGCGTAGGCCCCGGCGATCCCGAATTGATCACCCTCAAAGCCCTGCGCCTGCTGCGCGAAGCCCCCGTGGTGGCCTATTTCGTTGCCAAGGGCAAGCGCGGCAATGCCTTCGGCATCATCGAGGCGCACTTGCAGGCGGCGCAGACCTTGCTGCCGCTGGTGTATCCGGTGACCACCGAGGTGCTGCCGGCGCCGCTGTCGTATGAACAGGTGATCAGTGACTTCTACGATGAAGCCAGCCTGCAGGTCGCCGCGCAGCTGGATGCCGGCCGCGATGTGGCCGTGATCTGTGAGGGCGATCCGTTTTTCTATGGGTCCTACATGTACCTGCATGACCGGCTGGCCGCGCGCTATGAAGCCGAAGTGATCCCTGGCGTCTGCTCCATGCTCGGCGGTGCGTCGGTACTCGGTGCGCCGCTGGTGTACCGCAACCAGAGCCTGTCGGTGCTGTCCGGTGTGCTGGGTCATGATGAGCTCAAGCGTCGCCTGGTCGATGCCGATGCGGCGGTGATCATGAAGCTTGGGCGTAACTTCACCAAGGTGCGCCAGGTGCTGGTCGAGCTGGGCCTGGACCAGCGCGCGCTGTACGTCGAGCGCGCGACCATGGCCAACCAGAAGATCGTCGCGCTCGATGAGGTCGACCCGCAGTCCTCGCCGTACTTCTCGCTGATCATCGTACCGGGCGAAAGGTGGCAGGGATGAGTGCGCGCAAGGCCCCGGCCATCGTCGTACTCGGTCCCGGCGCCCTGGCCACGGCATGCAAGGTCCGGCAGCTGTATCCGCAGGCCGTGATTCACGGCCTGGCCGGCAGGGTCGAGGACGTCGACAGCCTCTACCAGGACTTCGGACAGACCTTGCGGACGCTGTACCAGCAGGACACACCGATCATCGCCTTGTGCGCCGCGGGTATCGTCATCCGTAGCCTCGCCAGCCTGCTCGGTGAAAAGGGTGTAGAACCGCCGGTCCTGGCCATGGCCGAGGATGGCAGCGCCGTAGTGCCGCTGCTTGGCGGCCTGGGCGGGGTCAATGTCATGGCCCGCGAGATCGGCGCCGCGCTGGACGTGGCCCCTGCCATTACCACCAGTGGAGAACTGCGCTTCGGCACCTGCCTGCTCGACCCCCCGCCAGGCTATGCGCTGGCGGATCTGGAACAGGGCAAGCGCTTTGTCTCGGACCTCCTGGCCGGTGAAACGGTGCGCGTCGAGGGGGCAGCACCCTGGCTTGCGCAAGTGCAACTGCCCAGCAGCGAGTCGGCCCGGCGGGTCATTCATGTGGGCTGCACGGCCCGGCCGACCCGCCGCGACGAACTCTCGATCCATCCGCGCGCCGTGCTGGTGGCTGTCGATGCACAGGTGAAAGACCTGGCCGAGGCGGTGCGCCTCGCCCTGCGCGATGCCAACATCGCCGAGCAGTCGCTGGCCTGCCTGCTGGCCAGCGAAACGGACATGGCTCAGCCCGCGCTGCTTGAGGCGGCGAGCGCGCTGGGTGTGGCCCTGCGATTCGCGCCAGCGGCGGACGGCGCACAAGCGCTGGCGCGGGCAACGCTGGATCAGGCCCGGATCGTGCCGCTCGACCGGCCTGGGCTGGCGATCGCCGTCGCCCCCGAGCCTATCGTCCCCGAACACCTCGGGCGTGCCCGGGGCCGGCTGGCGGTCATCGGCCTCGGCCCTGGCGCTGCCGAACTGATGGTGCCGGCGGTCAAGGCCGAACTGGCGCGCGCCAACGACGTGCTCGGCTACGAGACCTACGTGCGCATGGCCGGTCCGTTCCGCGATGACCAGATGCTGCACTGCACCGACAACCGCGAGGAGATGCAGCGCGCGCGCCACGCCTTCGAGCTGGCGGCGCAAGGGCGCTCGGTGGTGGTGGTGTCGTCCGGTGACCCGGGTGTCTTCGCCATGGCCGCCGCCGTGCTCGAAGCCTTGCACGGTTCGGATGATCCCGCCTGGCACCGGGTCGACCTGGAGATCCTGCCGGGGGTTTCCGCATCGCTCGCCACCGCGGCCCAGGCCGGTGCGCCGCTGGGCCATGACTTCTGCGTGATGTCGCTGTCAGACAACCTCAAGCCGTGGACGACCATCGAACAACGCCTGGACCTTGCTTGCCAGGCAGACCTGGTGCTGGCTTTCTACAATCCCATCTCGCGCTCTCGTCCCTGGCAGCTCGGCCGTGCGCTGGAGATCGTGCGACAGCACCGTGATGGGCAGACGCCTGTAGTCCTTGGCCGGGATATCGGTAGGCCGGGGCAGACGTTGAAGGTAGTCACCCTGGCCGAGCTGGTGCCAGACATGGTCGACATGCGCACCATGGTCCTCGTGGGATCGTCCACCACCTGCACCTTTGCCCGCGAATCCGGCGGGTCGTGGGTGTACACCCCGCGGTGGTATCCGACGGCCCCCTGAGCTTGGCAGGGAAGCCCTTCGGGCCGGTCTTAGCGAATGCGCTCGCTTAGTGTGAATGCCCCTGGAATGCAGGGGCATTCCCTACCGGAGCATTTGAGATGACTGACGATAAAGCTGTACTGAGCAAGGATTCCGCCGCCTTGGTGGAAGATTCCCTGATAGCGTTTGGCGTCGGCATGACGCTGCTGACCCGATCCGACGTGAAAAATGCTTTCCACTTCGCCTCATTGGTGGCGGGTAAGCTGCATGATCCCGAACAGGAGAGTGAGAACTGGTACGGCCAGTTTCTCAAGGTCATGCAGGATTGCGGTTGGGTTACCACCCGGCGCAACTATGCACGTGAGGATTCTTCGGTCATCAGTGCCTCGGTAGGCTCGGTGGCGCTGAGGGTGCTAGGCGCGGCCGGCACCGCGGCGCTCGGCGTGGCTGCAGGTCAGGCCTTCGGGGCGCTGGCCCAGGCGGCGCTGGCGAAGCTGGGCCTGAGCCCGGGTCTGAAAGATGTCTTCATCCACAAGCGCAAGGGCAAGGCCAACGGCATGGTGGGCCTTGGCGCATGCATCGAAACCGCCGAGGGGGAAGTGACCTTGGTCATGAGCTGCTTGGCCGCCAAGGCGCCTGAGTCGGAGAACGACCTGCTGGGGATCGAGTGGACCGTCAACTCGTCCGAACTCTATACCGGCACCGCAGTGTTGTCCTTCAACAAGGCTCTCTACGAGAAAGTGCGCGGCACAGTTGAAAACAAGCTGGGGGAGCGCAGCGTCAGCAACGTGCTGGAGTACGAAGTCTGACCGGCGTCCGGGCGGTGCAAGGCCGCCCGGTTCGGGTCCCCGTTTAGCTCGATGAGGTTTTCCACCATGAATAAGCCACAACCCCGCATCTGCCTGCTGGCCGGCAGTGTGCTGCTGTCGGACAGCAGTCTTGCCCAAACCCAGTACCAGGACGTGGCCGACTCCCTGCTTTACGCCCAGCTGCGGGCTGACAAGGTCGCAGTTTCCCGTTTCGACGACTTTTCCCTCTGGTACAAGACCTATCGCGAATCCCTTTCAGGGCTCGGGTGGATGGTGCTGGCTCAATTCAATGATGCCAAGCCCGCAGCCGACATCAGTTGCCTGGCGTCTTCGCAACCGTTGCTGGCGTGGCTGGGACAGCGTCAGTCCGAGGTCGACGATCTGCTGGTCACGGCCCTCGATGCGCTGCGTGACGACGTAGCAGCCCAGCGCCACCTGTGCACCTTTACTCAACGGGCGGACGAGCAGGGCACGCAGGTGGTCGTCGAGCTGGGCATCGTCAAGCCTGGACCTGAGGTCCATGTCTGCAGTATTGCCTTGCGCACTCGGCAGCGCTTGCAGCAGTGGCCGATGGAGTCGTTGGTGCAGGGGCACGAGCTTGAAGGCGAGGTGCAGGTCAAGGGCTTGCGTCTGCTGCTGAACGACGCTTTCTACCTGCGCCATCGGGCCAATCTGCAGGCCCTGATGCTCAAGAAGAATCGCGAGGGCCGCTACAGTCTTGCCATAGGGTCACACCAGCAAGAGGTGCACAATGGATAAGCCCCAGGCGGTACTGCTTGGCTCCAGCCTCTTGTCCTTCCTGCCCGGCGTAGGGCGTCAGCAGCGTGAACTGGTCAAGCTGGCCGTGGCGCTCGCCGAGCGTGCGACCCGTAGCGCCCATGAAGACGGGCTGGTCGATGACTGGCTCGGTTATTACCGTAATCAGCTGCGGTTCTTCGGTTGGGACGCGGTGCAGCCTGAGGACATACATTGGCCGGAAGGGGAGCCGCAGGTGATGGTCGACAAGGCGCTGAGCACCATTGCCGAAACGGGGGGGGAGCATTTCGCCATCGCTTCGGGCATGGCGCTGCAACGGCTCACTTCGGATACCGGCGGCCTGTTGCGGTTCGAGAACTACGCCCGTACCCATGGGCATTTCCAGCTGCTGCCCTGCGCACCCTCCGGCAGCAACCGCGTAGACATGGTGATCTATCACGAGAGAGGCTCAAGTTCGTCGTTTTCCTCAGGGTTTCTTTCCCTGGACCGGGATAGCGTGGACGTTCGGGCTGAATTGGTGCGCTTCAATACGCTGCTCTTCGACCAGCAGCACCGGCCGCGGGTGCAACAGTCGCTGGTGGAGGTGGCGTTGCGCAACCTCACCGAGTACGAACTCCAGTGACTAGCGGGGTCCGTGCAGGGCAGCGGGCTCGCGCTGGGCCGCCCAATACTGGATCAGCTCTCGCAGCTGTGACAGCTCCACCGGCTTGGCCATGTGCCCGTCCATGCCGGCCACGCGCGCGCGTTCCTTGTGCTCGGCCAGGATATGCGCGGTCAGCGCCACCACCGGCGTGCGCGGGCGCTGGGTGACGGCCTCCCACGCACGCAGCTGCTCGGTGGCCGAGAAGCCGTCGAGCACAGGCATTTCACAATCCATCAGCACCAGGTCGTAACGCTGGCGTTTCATCGCCTGCAGGGCTTCTTCGCCGTTGCTGGCGGTGTCGGGCTCCAGGTCGAGCTTGCCGAGCATGCCGCGAATCACCTTGGTCGAGATGGTGTTGTCTTCGGCCACGAGGATGCGAAAGTCGGCCGGCAGGTCCAGCGGTCGAGCAGTGCCGGGCAGTGCTACAGGCGCGGGTGGAACCTTGCCTCGCTGGGTCAGTTCTTCGGCCAGGGTAGTCTTGAGGGTATAGCCGGCAACCGGTTTGGCGAGAATCCGCTTGATCCCGGCGTTGCGCGCGATGATCTTGCTCGGCGCGTTGCTGATGCCGGTGAGCATGATCACCAGAATGTCATGGTTCAGGCTCGGGTCTTCCTTGATCTTGGCCGCCAGCTGCATGCCGGTCATGCCGGGCATGTTCTGGTCGAGCAACACCGCATCGAAGTAGTCACGCAGGTGCGCCTTGGTACGCAGCAAGGCCAGTGCTTCCTTGCCCGAGGGCACCGCGCTGACGTTCATGCCCCAGGCGCTGCATTGCTGCACCAGCACTTTGCGGCAGGTGTCGTTGTCGTCCACCACCAGCACCCGGGCGTCGCGCAGAAGGCCGTCGAGGTCGGCAGGGGGTTGCTCAAGGCGTTGTGGATCAAGCGGCAGGGTCAGCCACAAGGTGTTGCCCATGGTGTTGCTGGTCTTGATGCCGAACTCGCCTTGCATCAAGCCGATCAGCTGCTTGGCGATGACCAGCCCCAGATGTCCGCCAAGCTTGTTGCTGGAGAGAAAATGACGGCTGTGCAGCTCGGCCTGCAGCAGTGCTTCGCGCTCACCAGGCGGCATCGGATCGCCGCTGTCTTGCACGGCGATGCGCAGTCGCGGTGTGTCGCCCCGCTGGTCGAGCGCCACCACCAGCAGGATCTCGCCTTGCTCGGTGTTCTTCAAGGCATTGTCGAGCAGGCTCGACAGCGCTTGGCGCAGGCGTGTGGGGTCGCCGCTGATGACCCGTGGCACTTGTGGCTGGGTGAAGCTGATCAGCTCGATATTCTGCTGCTCCGCCTTGGCACGGAAGATATTGAGGCAGTCCTCGATCAGCGCGTTGAGGTCGAACTGCACGTCATCGAGTTCGATCTGCCGGGATTCGAGCTTGGAGATGTCGAGTATCTCGTTGATCAGGGTGAGCAGTTCGTTGCCTGCGCTATGGATGGTCTGCACGTAGTCTCGTTGCTTGACCGACAGCGGCGTGCCGAGCAGCAGCTCGGTCATGCCCAGCACGCCGTTCATGGGCGTGCGGATCTCGTGGCTGATCTTGGCCAGGAACTCGGCCTTGGCATTGATCTCGGCATCGGCAGCGGCCAACTCCCGGCTGGCGCTGAAGCGCTCCTCGTTCATCTTGCGCAGGCGCGCGCTGACCGCGAGGTTGAGCAGCAAGCCACTCACCGCCGTCAGGCCCAGCAGAATGCACAGCAGCCAGGGCGTGGGCGTTCGGGTCAGGCCGAGCAGGGCCGGCAGGAGCACCAGTCCGCCAAGGTTGAACACCAGCATGGCCAGGGTGAACAGGCGCGCCGGGCGGTAGCCCTTGTAACTATGGCAGATGCCCACCACCAGCATGCTGACGCTGCCCAGGGCCAGCAAGGCATAGGTCGTCAGGTTCAGCGGCAGGGTGTCGACGAACAGCAGCAACAGGCCGCTCAGGCCCACGACCAGCATCTCGATCTGCAGCAGGCGGTTGAGCCGTGGTTGCCGGCACGGTGCGAAGAAGTGCTGGGTGAAATACAGTCCCGCAAGGCCCGCCATCAGTAGTGTGAGGTAGGCTGCGGGGGTCTGCGCGGTGTGCCAGAGGTGCCACCAGGGGCCTGTGAGGTTGAGCAGGATCAGGGCGCTGAGCAGCATCAGGCTGTGATAGAGCGCCAGGACCAGGCAGGTACTGGAGCGAGAATAGAAAAAGCGGATCAGGTTGTGCAGGATCAACATCAGCAGGCAGCCAAACAGCAGCCCGAACAGCAGCGGCTGGGTCTGATCAGCGGCGGAGGTAGCCGCAGGCTCCAGGCTGATGGCCGGGCGCAGCTGGTGCTCCGAAACCAGGCGTACATAGATGTCCAGGGGCGTTGCGCTGCTCGGCAGCGGGAGCAGGTGGTCGCTGCTGCGCAAGGCAGGGCTGCTGTCATCGCGCTGGCGGCCGTGGTGCATCTGGCGTACCAGTTGCTCGCCGTCCAGGGCGTACAGGTCCAGGCGTGACAGGTCGGGAGCGAAGATGCGCAGCAGTTGCTCTTGCGGGCCGGGTGCCAGGCGGTAGTGCAGCCACAGGGCCTGATCGGGCATGGCGGCGTCAAGCTCGCTAAGGCGCAGAGGACTGAACTGGTTGCGGTAGCGCTCGGAGCGCACGTCGCTCAATTGCAGGCTGGCCCGCTCGTCGAGCAATACTGTCCAGCCGCCCTGGTCGGCCGATGCAGGCAGAAGGCAGAGCAAGGTCAGCAGGCTGACGGTCAGAGCAATGGCAATCCGAAGCCGACGCAAGACGAAATCCCTTCTTAGCAAAATGCCGAATCGTAACTATGCGCGGCGCGCCAAGGCCAAGGCAAGGCCCAAGCCGGGCGCTGTCGACGAGCCGCAAGCCGTGGGCACATGGCGTCACGGCTTTTGAGAGCACGCTTACTGCTGGTCTTCACCGCGCTCGCGGGCAATGGCACGATAGCCAATGTCGTTGCGGTAGAAACTGCCGTCCCAGCGGACCTCCCGGGCCAGGCGGTAGGCCTGCTGCTGGGCGGCTTCGACGGTTTCGCCCAGTGCGGTGGCGCACAGCACGCGGCCGCCGTTGGCAACCACTTGACCTTCCTTGAGGGCGGTCCCGGCATGGAAGACCTTGCCGGTCAGCTGGGCAGCCGCGTCCAGGCCTTCGATCGCAGCGCCTTTGCTGTAGTCGCCCGGGTAGCCACCGGCAGCCAGGACCACGCCCAGGCTCGGCCGTGGGTTCCACTGGGCTTCGACCTTGTCCAGCGCCTTGGCGAAGGCCGCTTCGATCAGCAGTACCAGGCTCGACTCCAGACGCATCATGATGGGCTGGGTTTCCGGATCGCCGAAACGGCAATTGAACTCGATGACCTTGGGATTTCCCGCCTTGTCGATCATCAGACCGGCATACAGGAAGCCTGTATAGACATTGCCTTCCTCGGCCATGCCGCGCACGGTCGGCCAGATCACCTGGTCCATGACGCGCTGGTGTACCTCGGCGGTCACTACCGGGGCAGGGGAGTAGGCGCCCATGCCGCCGGTGTTAGGGCCGCTGTCGCCGTCGCCGACGCGCTTGTGGTCCTGGCTCGTGGCCATCGGCAGCACATTGTGGCCGTCGACCATCACGATGAAGCTGGCTTCCTCGCCGTCGAGAAACTCTTCGATGACCACGCGCGAACCGGCTTCGCCGAAGGCGTTGCCCGCAAGCATGTCACGCACGGCGTCTTCGGCTTCGGCCAGGGTCATCGCAACGATCACGCCCTTGCCCGCGGCCAGGCCGTCGGCCTTGATGACGATCGGCGCGCCCTTTTCCTGCAGGTAGGCCAGGGCCGGCTCGATCTCGGTGAAGTTCTGGTAGTCGGCGGTCGGGATCTTGTGGCGCGCCAGGAAGTCCTTGGTGAAGGCCTTAGAACCTTCGAGCTGCGCCGCGCCTTTGGTAGGGCCGAAGCAGTCGAGATTGCGGCTGCGGAACAGATCGACAACGCCTGCGACCAGTGGCGCTTCCGGGCCGACGATGGTCAGGTCGACGTTCTTCTCGGCGAAGTCGGCCAGTTGCTCCAGGGCAGTGACCTGGATGTCGACGTTCTCGCACTTGGCTTCAGTGGCGGTACCGGCGTTGCCGGGGGCGACGAAGACTCTCTCGACCCGTGGGTCCTGGGCGACTTTCCAGGCCAGGGCGTGCTCGCGACCGCCATTGCCGATGATCAAAACTTTCATGTCAAACCTCGATGTTCTTTAGAGCGGAAGGCGAAGCCTCCCGCGCTCTGTTCGCGGTAGGAGGTCGCAATGAAGCAGGTAGATGCAAGGCGGGGCCGGTTTCGATGAGCGCAGTTGCCGTCTGGCAATGAGCATCAGCGGAACCGGCCCCAACGCAGCAGATGCCTGCTTCAGTGCGGCCGTTTGCCTATCAGTGGCGGAAGTGGCGCATGCCGGTGAACACCATCGCGATGCCGGCTTCGTCGGCAGCTGCGATCACTTCGGCATCACGCATCGAGCCACCTGGCTGGATGACAGCAGTGATGCCCACCTTGGCAGCGTTGTCGATGCCATCACGGAACGGGAAGAACGCATCGGACGCCATGACCGCACCCGCAACCTGCAGGCCCGCATGTTCAGCCTTGATCGCCGCGATGCGCGCCGAATTGACGCGGCTCATCTGGCCGGCGCCGACACCGATGGTCTGGCGGTTCTTGGCGTAGACGATGGCGTTGGACTTGACGAACTTGGCCACTTTCCAGGCAAAGATCAGGTCGTGGATCTCTTGCTCGCTCGGTGCGCGCTGTGTCACGACCTTGAGGTCTTCGGCGCGGATCATGCCGTTGTCGCGGCTCTGTACCAGCAGGCCGCCGTTGACGCGCTTGTAGTCCCAGGCAGCGGCACGTTCGGCCGACCACTCGCCGCACACCAGCAGGCGTACGTTGGCCTTGGCGGCCACCACGGCGCGGGCTTCTTCGCTGACGCTTGGGGCAATGATCACTTCGACGAACTGGCGCTCGACAATGGCCTTGGCAGTTTGCGCGTCCAGCTCGCGGTTGAACGCGATGATGCCGCCAAACGCCGACTCGGTGTCGGTGGCGTAGGCCAGGTCGTAGGCTTTGGCGATCCCGCCCTCGTCATCCGGGCAAACGGCAACGCCGCAGGGGTTGGCATGCTTGACGATGACACAGGCCGGCTTGGTGAAGCTCTTCACGCACTCGAGCGCGGCGTCGGTGTCGGCCACGTTGTTGTATGACAGCTCCTTGCCTTGCAGCTGCCTGGCGGTGGCGATACCCACCTCGGCAGGCTTGGCTTCGACATAGAACGCCGCGCTCTGGTGCGGGTTCTCGCCGTAGCGCATTTCCTGGGCCTTGACGAACTGGCTGTTGAAGGTGCGGGGGAATTCACTGCGGCCTTCGGTTTCCAGGGTTTCGCGGGACTGGTCGATGGTGCCCATGTAGTTGGCGATCATGCCGTCGTAGGCAGCGGTGTGCTCGAACGCCTTGAGCATCAGGTCGAAGCGCTGGGCGTAGGTCAGTCCACCGGACTTGAGGTTCTCGAGTACGCCGGCGTAGTCGCTGGCGTTGACCACGATGGCCACGTCCTTGTGGTTCTTCGCGGCCGAACGGACCATGGTCGGACCCCCGATGTCGATGTTCTCGACGGCGGTCGGCAGGTCACAGCCAGGCTTGGCGATGGTTGCCTCGAACGGGTACAGATTGACAGCGACCAGGTCGATCGGCTTGATGCCGTGCTCGCTCATGATGGCGTCGTCGGTACCGCGGCGGCCGAGGATGCCGCCATGGATCTTCGGATGCAGGGTCTTGACCCGGCCGTCCATCATTTCGGCGAAGCCGGTGTAGTCGGCCACTTCCACCGCGGCGACCCCGTTGTCCTTGAGCAGCTTGTAGGTACCACCGGTGGACAGGATCTCGACACCGAGCTGCTGCAGCTCACGGGCGAATTCGAGGATCCCGGTCTTGTCGGAGACGCTGATCAAGGCGCGGCGGATCGGCAGGCGGGTAGTCTGGTCGGTCATTTCAGATTCCATAACGCGGTGGAGTCAGCAAAAAAGGCGACCTCATCGAATGGGAGCCGCCTTTTCTGGTTTGGGTTCTGGTTACAACAGATCGTACTGCTTGAGTTTCTTGCGCAGGGTGCCTCGGTTGAGCCCGAGCATCTCGCTGGCCTTGGTCTGGTTGCCCTTGACGTGGTTCATCACGCTTTCGAGCAGAGGTGCTTCGACTTCAGAGAGCACCAGGTTGTACACGTCCGTGACGGTGGCCCCTTCGAGGTGGGCAAAATAATTGTGCAGCGCCTTTTCAACACTGCCGCGAAGGGTCTGACCCTCTTCGCTCGGCGTATTCAGGTGCTGTTTGAGGTTGACGTTGTCGCTCACGGGCGTTGTTCCACTCACTAAAGTCTCGGTCATCATCGTCATGCGGCCACCCCTTGTCCGTCCTCTGTCTCAAGGCTCTGTCGACGTTCGCAGAAAAACTCGCGGACGTTGGCGCACTGCGCTTGCGTATCTTCCAAAGCGTTGAACCGGGCACGGAACTCCCTGCCGCCCGGTCGTGTTGCCAGGTACCAGCCCACATGCTTGCGGGCGATACGCACACCCATCACGTCGCCATAGAAGGCGTGCAGCGCGGCAAGGTGCTCCAGCAGAATCTGTTCAACTTCATCCAGTCCAGGCGCCGGCAATTGCTCGCCGGTACGCAGGTAGTGATCGACCTCGCGAAAGATCCACGGCCGCCCCTGGGCCGCACGGCCGATCAGCAGGCCGTCGACGCCCGTGGCATCCAGCACGGCCCGGGCCTTTTGCGGCGAGGTGATGTCACCATTGGCAAAAACCGGAATCGATACCGCCTGCTTGATGGCAGCGATGGTGTCGTATTCGGCTTCGCCTGTGTACAAGTCAGCGCGTGTGCGGCCATGCACCGCCAGCGCCTGGATGCCGGCCTGCTCGGCAATCCTTGCCACAATCAGGCCGTTCTTGCTCGCCCGGTCCCAGCCGGTGCGTATCTTCAGGGTCACCGGGACATCCACCGCGCCGACGACGGCATGGAGGATCTCGGTAACCAGAGCTTCATCTTTCAATAAAGCAGAGCCTGCGGCCTTGTTGCACACTTTTTTCGCCGGACAGCCCATGTTGATATCGATGATCTGCGCCCCGGCTTCGACGTTGGCCCGGGCCGCCGCCGCCAGCATCTGTGCGTCACCACCGGCGATCTGGACCGAGCGCGGCTCGGGATCACCTTCGTGGATGCGGCGCAGACGCGACTTGCGGCTGTTCCAGAGGCTCATGTCGCTGGACACCATTTCGGACACCACCATGCCCGCACCCAGGCGTTGGCACAGTAGCCGGAAAGGCTGGTCCGTGACCCCGGCCATGGGCGCGAGGATCAGGTTGTTCTGCAGTGTGTAAGGGCCGATGCGTACCGCCGACATAGGAATTCCCTGTTGTGGGGCCGGATCATTGGAGTTCGAAAAAGGGATGGCATGATACCCGCTCTCGGTGACCGGATAAAGATGGATTTGGATAAAATCTGAACAGCTCGGGGCTTATTACTGAAAGCTTCAAGCTGCACGTTTCAAGCGGCAAGAAGAGCTGGATCGGCATGCTGCCTGGCTTTTCTTGTCGCTTGAGGCTTGAAGCTTGCCACTGCCCTTACTCTGGAGAGCGGAAGCTCAGGCTGTAGTTGACGGCCTTCGGGCCTGGATCGAGGATGTCCAGGGCGATGTGGATCGGGGTCTGGCTGGGCATTTCGCCGCGTCCGGCGAGTTCGCCGCTGAGATACTCGGCAGGCTTGAAGCGCCGGCTGGCGATCAACTGGCCGTTGAGATCGGAAAAGCGCAGCTCGAGCGAAGGGAAGGGCTGGGCGAAGGGCGCACGATTGTAGATGATCGCGTCGACGATCAGCGCACCCTTGAAGTCCGGATGGCTGCGCACCACCAGGTTGCTGCTCTTGATCCGGGCGATGTCCACGCGGGTCGGCACCGTGCAGCCTACCGCCGGGCACAGTTGCTGAAACCACGGCCGGTACCGGTCATGACGGGCAAGTTCGTCGAAATGGAACCACAGGTACTGGAACCCCAGGAGTCCTGCCGCCAGGAGTACCAGCGCGCCCCAGACCAGCCGCTTTCGCCAGTTGGTCCTGGGTTTCTGCCAGTCGAGCTGCAGCGGGTCATCGACCAGGTCGATGAGCGGCTCCTTGCGCCCCGGGCGCTCGACATTGGCGACCAGGCCGGGCTCCAGGCGTTCCTCTGGTTCATCGAGCAGGGCGTCGTGGCCATCGCGGGCCGAAAAGTGCTCACCTGCCTCTTCGTCGTCACGGGCTGACAAGCGGTCTTGGGACCGTTCGTCGTCCGAGGGTTCGGACAGCTCGTAGGGCTCGGTAATGCGCGCGCGGTCTCGGTGGTCGACCTGGGGCTCATCATCCGCATTGAGGTCAAGGTTGCTCAGCGAGGGTTCCGTGCGATCGCCAGCTTCCTGCTCCGGCTCGTCCGCCTGCTCCACGATGAGCGGCGGGGCAGGCTCTTCGGGCAGGTCGGGTTCTGGCTGAGCGTCGCGAGCAGTGCCGAACGGTGTGTTGGCATCATCGGACTCGTCCATGTCCGGCTCGTCGCGCCGGGCATGGAGGCGTTCGTCGGCTGCCTCGGCGCGGCGGTCGCGAACGCCGCCACGACGTTCGAGCCGGGCCAGTTCCTGGTCAAGGTCGAGGTCGTCCAGCGACTGCTCTGTGCTGTCCCGGTGCTGAGGCTGCGCTTGCGGCTGCGGGTGTGAGTCCGCGCTGGGCGCAAGCACCGCTTCAGGCGCTGGTACAGCGTTCGCCGCGCCGCTCTGCTCGAGCAGCTGCTTGGCGGCATTGAATACCTGCAGGCACGCGCCGCAGCGCACCACACCCCGCGCCAGGCTCAGCTGGTGATGCGTGACGCGAAAACTGGTCTGGCAATGGGGGCACTGGGTGACGAAACTGTCAGTCATGCGGCGGTCCGGGGTTATGCAGCGATTTATTCCAGGCCCGCCTGACGGCGGCGACCACTGATGCGCACCCAGCCGTCGCGCACGACAATCGGGTCCAGTTCGAAGTTGGCAGCGTAGGCGGCAGCCACTTCCTCGCCCTGTTCGGCGAGGATGCCCGACAGCGCCAGCAGGCCGCCGGGACGCACCAGCGTGGACAGTTGCGGCGCCAGCGAAACCAGCGGCCCGGCAAGAATGTTGGCGACCAGTACATCGGCTTGCATGGCCGGCATCTGCTCGGGCAGATACAAGGCCAGGCGGGCTTCGGCGATACCGTTGCGACCGGCGTTGTCACGCGACGCTTCAAGCGCCTGAACATCGATGTCGGTGCCGACCGCTTCACGGGCGCCGAGCAGTAGCGAGGCGATGGCCAGGATCCCTGAGCCACAACCGAAATCCAGTACCTGGACGCCCTCGAGTTGCTGGCCGTCAAGCCATTCCAGGCACAGCGCGGTGGTCGGATGGGTGCCAGTGCCGAAGGCCAGGCCCGGGTCGAGCAGCAGGTTGACCGCCTCGGCATCCGGTGCTTCATGCCAGCTCGGTACGATCCACAGGCGATGGCCGAAGCGCATCGGCTTGAAGTTGTCCATCCAGCTGCGCTCCCAGTCCTGGTCCTCGATGACCTCGGCCTGGTGCTGAGGCAGTTCGGCATCGGTCAGCAGGCGCAGGTGGGCGAACACTGCGTCGGGCTCGGCATCGGCTTCGAACAGTGCCAGCAGGTGGGTATTGGACCACAGCGGGGTGGTGTTGAGGTCCGGTTCGAAGATCGGCTGGTCCTCGGCATCCATGAAAGTCACGGACACGGCGCCGACTTCGAGCAGGGCGTCTTCGTAGGTTTCGGCTTGTTCCGGGCTGATGGCCAGACGTACTTGCAGCCAGGGCATGGCGGGCACCTTTGATAAATCGTGGGGGGGCAGCTCGAGGCTGCACGTAGCCCGGCAGTTTACTGCAGCGGCGCGGCCGTGTCGCGACCCCTGTGGAGACGCCGGCGGTGCTGATGGCTCGGTCAGGGCAAAAAAAAACCCGGCACCAGGCCGGGTTTTTTCAGGCTTGCACCAGAATCACTCCTGGTTGGCCAGCTTGTGCTCGAGATAGTGAATATTCACGCCACCCTTGCAGAAACCTTCATCACGCACCAGGTCGCGGTGCAGCGGGATGTTGGTCTTGATCCCGTCGACGATGATCTCGTCCAGGGCATTGCGCATGCGCGCCATGGCCTCGTCACGATCCTTGCCGTAGGTGATCAGCTTGCCGATCAGCGAGTCATAGTTCGGTGGAACCGCATAACCGCTGTAAAGGTGCGAATCAACCCGTACGCCGTTGCCGCCCGGGGCATGGAAGTGCTTCACCGTGCCTGGGCTCGGGATGAACTTGCGCGGGTCTTCGGCGTTGATCCGGCACTCCAGCGAGTGACCACGGATCACCACGTCTTCCTGGCGGAACGACAGCTTGTTGCCAGCGGCGATGCTGAGCATCTCCTTGACGATGTCGATGCCGGTGACCATCTCGGATACCGGGTGCTCCACCTGGACACGGGTGTTCATTTCGATGAAGTAGAAGCTGCCGTTCTCGTAGAGGAACTCGAACGTGCCCGCACCGCGGTAACCGATTTCGATGCACGCATCGACGCAACGCTTGAAGACTTCCTGGCGGGCCTTCTCATCGATGCCCGGCGCCGGCGCTTCTTCCAGTACCTTCTGGTGGCGGCGCTGCAGCGAGCAGTCGCGGTCACCCAGGTGAATGGCATTGCCCTGTCCGTCGGACAGCACCTGGACTTCCACGTGGCGAGGATTGGTCAGGAACTTCTCGAGGTAGACCATCGGGTTGCCAAACGCAGCACCGGCCTCGGTGCGGGTCAGCTTGGCCGAGGAGATCAGGTCTTCTTCCTTGTGCACTACGCGCATGCCGCGACCACCACCGCCACCAGCGGCCTTGATGATCACCGGGTAGCCAACCTTGCGGGCGATGGCCAGCGCGGTCTCTTCGTCTTCAGGCAGTGGGCCGTCGGATCCCGGTACGGTCGGCACGCCGGTCTTGATCATTGCGTCCTTGGCCGAAACCTTGTCGCCCATCAGGCGAATGGTGTCAGCCTTGGGGCCAATGAAGGCGAAACCTGATTTTTCCACCTGCTCGGCGAAGTCGGCGTTTTCCGCCAGGAAGCCATAGCCAGGGTGGATCGCGGTGGCGCCTGTCACTTCGGCAGCGGCAATGATCGCCGGGATGTGCAGGTAGGAATCCTTGGATGCCGCAGGGCCGATGCAAACCGACTCGTCTGCCAGGCCCAGGTGCATCAGTTCGCGGTCAGCCGTGGAGTGCACGGCGACGGTCTTGATGCCGAGCTCTTTGCAGGCACGCAGGATCCGCAGGGCAATTTCCCCACGGTTGGCAATCAGGACTTTTTCCAGCTTCGCAGACATCGAAGGTTCTCCCTGGGTCAAACGATGGTGAACAGCGGCTGGTCGAACTCAACCGGCTGACCGTCTTCTACCAGGATGGACTCGATCACGCCGCTGGCCTCGACTTCGATGTGGTTCATCATCTTCATCGCTTCGACGATGCAAAGGGTGTCGCCCTTCTTCACGGTCTGGCCGACTTCAGCGAAGTTCGGCGAGGCTGGCGAAGGCTTGCGGTAGAAGGTACCGACCATTGGCGAGCGGACCACGGTACCGTTCAGCTTTGGCGCGGCCGGGGCTGCATCGGCGACCGGAGCGGCGACAGGGGCTGCAGCGACCGGAGCGGCCATCGGCGCCGGGGCAAAGTATTGCTGCGCGGCAGGAGTCTTGCTGTGACGGCTGATACGTACCGACTCTTCGCCTTCCTTGATTTCCAGCTCGTCGATGCCAGATTCTTCCAGCAGTTCGATCAGTTTCTTGACTTTACGGATATCCATTAATCATCAACTCCCAAGGTTCGGGTCAAAGGCGTAATTGAAAACGTAGTGAAAAACGTTTCTTGTGAGCCCGGCCATGTTGGGCCGTGGTCTCGTCATCAGGGCTTCACGTTGGCAGCCAGGTGTTCCAGGGCGGACTCCAGGGCCAGCCGGTAACCGCTGGCGCCCAGCCCGCAAATCACCCCTACCGCGACATCGGAGAAGTAGGAGTGATGGCGAAAAGGTTCACGCTTGTGCACGTTCGACAGATGCACTTCGATGAATGGGATGCTCACCGCCAGCAACGCGTCACGTAATGCGACGCTGGTGTGAGTAAAAGCCGCCGGATTGATCAGGATGAAGTCGACGCCTTCGTTGCGCGCGGCGTGAATGCGGTCGATCAACTCGTACTCGGCGTTGCTTTGCAGATACTGCAGATGGTGACCGGCAGCCCGGGCGCGCTGTTCCAGGTCCTGGTTGATCTGGGGCAGGGTCACGGCGCCATAGACACCAGGCTCGCGAGTACCCAGCAGGTTCAGATTGGGGCCGTGCAGGACCAGTAGCGTTGCCATCTGCGGATTCCTTGGATTTTAAAGGGCAAGTGAACTAGCGCGGCGACTATGCCCCAAGCCGCCGCGAGTGTCCAGTTCCCTGCAGTAGTCAGCACGATTCCCGATATTCACGCAAAGTATGTGACTGCCTCTTGAGGTTTGGTCACTGTTGTAGTGAATCTGCAGCCTCGGGAAGTTATAGACCCAGATTTGCACGCACGCGCGACAGATGTTCGGCGAATTCCTCGGCGTTGACCTCGCCCACTACCCTATCGGCGCGCTGTTCGCCGCCGTTTTTCGCGAAGAACAGCAGCGCGGGCGGACCGAAGAGTTGATAACGGTCGAGCAAGGCGCGTTGTTCGGCGTTGCTTTCGGTGATGTCGAAACGCAGCAGCCGAAGGCCATTCAGCTTCGAGGTGACTTGGGGAGCCTGCAGCACCTCGCGTTCGATCACCTTGCAGCTGATGCACCAGTCGGCATACCAGTCCAGTACCACGGGCTGACCGGCCGCCTTGGCATCGGCCAGGGCCGCGTCGAGCGCGGCGGGGGTAGAAACGGTCTGCCAGTCGTCGGCTGTCTTGCTGGAGGAGGTACCTGAGGCGCTGGCGAGGCTGGCCTGGGGCAGCGGACGCAGTGGGTCTCCCTGACCGCTGAGGGCGCCATACCAGCAGGCCAGGCCGTAGCTTAGCAGTGCCAGGCCGAGCAGCTGCGCGAGGCGTTGGCGCGGCGTCTTGACGATGAATTCCAGGGCACCCAGAAACAGCGCGACCCCCGCAGCCAGCAGGCCAGTCAGCAGCAGGATCACCGGCCCAGGCAGCACCCGGCTGAGCAGCACGATGGCCAGGGCCAGCAGCAGTACGCCAATGGCGTTCTTGACGGTCTCCATCCACGGGCCGCTCTTTGGCAGCCAGGCGGCGCCTCCCGTGGCGACCAGCAACAAGGGTGCGCCCATCCCCAGTCCCAGGGCGAACAGCTTGAGCGCACCGCCCACTGCATCGCCGCTGGCACTGATGTACAGCAAGGCTCCAGCCAGCGGTGCCGATACGCAGGGCGATACCAGCAGGCTGGAAAGCACCCCCAGCACCGCCGCGCCCAGCAGCGAGCCGCCTTTGGTCCTCCCGGCCACCCGGTCCAGGCGGCTGCTCAGCGCCTGCGGCAGCTTGAGTTCGAACAGGCCGAACATCGCCAGGGCGAACAGCACGAAAAACAGCGAGAACGGCACCAGCACCCAGGCCGATTGCAAACGTGCCTGCAGGTTGAGCCCGGCACCGAACACGCCCATCAGCGCGCCTAGCACGGCAAAGCAGGCGGCCATCGGCAGCACGTAGGCTAGCGACAGACTCAGGCCGCGCCAGCCGCCGACCTGGCCGCGCAGCACCACGCCGGTGAGAATCGGCAGCATCGGCAGCACGCAGGGGGTGAAGGTCAAGCCCAGGCCCGCCAGGAAAAACAGCAGCAGCGATTGCCAGGTCCAACCGGCCGTGGCAGGGGTAGCTGCCCCGCCCAGGCCATCGATGCTCAGCCTCTGGGTCTCGGGTGGATAGCACAGGCCCTTGTCAGCGCATCCCTGGTAAGTGACCAGCAGGGTAAACCCACGTTGTTCGGCGGCCGGGCGGGGCAGCTCGATATCGAGGATGCCGTGATAGACCTCGACATCGCCAAAGAACTCATCGTGCTTGGCCTCGCCTGGGGGGATTTGCGCCGTGCCCAGGGCGATGTCGGTCGGCTCGCTGCGGAACTGGAAACGGTGGCGGTAGAGGTAGTAGCCGTCGGCGGCGACGAAGCGCAGCTTGACTGTCTGGGCACTGCTTTCGACCACGCTCAGCTTGAAGGCTTCACGTACCGGAAGAAAGTCGGCGCTGTTGTTCAGCGACGCGGCGCCCAGGGTGGCGCTGGGGCGGTTGTCCAGCAGGCCGGAGGCCATGGCAGGGGTGGCCACAAGCAGGAACAGCAGGAAAAACAGGCGGCGCATGGCGGTCTCGCAGGGTAAAACGTGCGGGCATGATAGCGGAGTTGCACTTGAATGGGGCCGCATCGCTTATTCCCATCCCCACGCTTGCTTTATAGTACCTTGATGCCGCTTGCCGCGGCACCCTCGCCGACGACTGCGGTCCAAGCTCCTGAACCGACGTGACTCACAAGGACAATGCCATGCTGGACTGGAAAAACCGTACCGGAAAAGCCGACGCGCGCGAGCGCGCCGATACCCGCACCACCGCGACCCGCAGCTACTTCGGCGGCTTGTTCAGCCGGGCATTGGGCACCTTGATCGGCCTGTACCTTCTGGTATGTATCGGCCTCGGCTGGTACTGGAGCCAGGAACCGGACCTGTTCCCGGTTCAGCAGACCGCGCAATCGCAAGCCCAGCGCAGCAGCCAGCAGATGGTGATCGGCTACACCACCATCGAAACCCTCAAGACCGTTGCCGACACGCTGCTGCAGAAACCGGGCGGCTACATTGCCAACGACCGCTTCCCGCCTGGCCTGTGGATGGACAACATGCCCAGCTGGGAATACGGCGTGCTGGTACAGGTACGTGACCTGAGTCGTGCCCTGCGCAAGGACTTCGCCCGCTCGCAGTCACAGTCCACCGAGGACGCCGACCTCGCCAAGGCGGAGCCGCGTTTCAACTTCGATCACAAGAGCTGGATCCTGCCGTCGAGCGAATCCGAGTTCCAGGAAGGCATCAACTCCCTGAGCCGCTACCAGGCACGTCTGGCGAGCGGGGACAACAACGCGATCTTCTACACTCGCGCCGATAACCTGAACAACTGGCTCGGCGATGTCGCCACCCGCCTGGGCTCGTTGTCCCAGCGCCTGTCGGCCAGTGTCGGCCGGGTCAAGCTCAACAGCACATTGAAGACCGAAGCAGTGGTTGCCGGCCAAGCCCCGCAGCTCGACGAGGAAGTGGTCGAGACCCCATGGCTGCAGATCGACAACGTGTTCTATGAAGCCCGTGGCCAGGCCTGGGCCTTGTCGCACCTGCTGCGTGCCATCGAAGTCGACTTCGCTGACGTGCTCGCCAAGAAGAACGCCACGGTCAGCGTTCGCCAGATCATCCGTGAGCTCGAAGCTTCCCAGGAGCCCCTGTGGAGCCCGATGGTGCTGAACGGCAGTGGCTTCGGCATGTGGGCCAACCACTCGCTGGTGATGGCCAACTACATCTCTCGCGCCAATGCCGCAGTGATCGACCTGCGTCAGCTGCTGTCGCAAGGCTGAGGCCTGTGAACCCTGGAGAGGCCGCACACCGTGCGGCTTCGGACGCCGAGCTGATCGCCTGGGTCGACGAGCTCGACCGGCCTCTGGGGGCCTTGCCACGCGCGCAGCTGCGCGAGCGCGGCCTGATCGGGCGCGGCACCTACATCCTGCTGTTCAACAGCGCCGGTGAGTTGTGCGTGCACCGGCGCACCCTGAGCAAGGCGATCTATCCGGGCTACTGGGACGTCGCCGCAGGGGGCATGGTGTCGGGCGACGAGACCTACGCCGAGTCGGCTGCCCGCGAGCTTGAAGAAGAGCTGGGTATCTCCGGCGTCGAGCTGCGTTTTCACGAGAAGTTCTTCTTCGATCAACCGGGCAACCGGTTATGGTGCGCCGTATTCTCGGCGGTCTCGGACGGGCCTTTGCACCTGCAGCCCGAAGAGGTGATCGAGGCACGTTTCCTGCCCCTGGCGCAGGCTCTCGCGGACAGCCGGCAACGGCCGTACTGCCCTGATTCCCTGTCGGCGCTGCACCGTTATCTCGACCGCCGGGCATGACGTCGCGAAAGCTGTGAAAAATGGCGCAATCCGGGACTTAGCAGACGGCGGATTTCTCGTTACACTGCGCGGCCTTTTCGGGCTGCCGCACCCTGTGCAGCAGTAGCGCTGCCCCTGCCAGAGTGGGGCTTCGCGGTCGGTCTCAACTGGGAGCCGGCCGGTTTTTTGTCCTCAAGCAAGAGGAACAAAAGTGGCCAAGAAAGCCTCATCCTTCGCCGCCCTTGGCGGCCTCGTGTTTTCCACCGACGCTGGCCGGCATTGCCCGGACTGCAGCAAGCCCGTGGATGACTGCATCTGCAAACAGACGCTTATTCCCGAAGGGGATGGCATTGCCCGTGTGCGCCGCGAAAGCAAGGGCCGCGGCGGCAAGACCGTGACAACCATCAGCGGTGTTCCGCTGCCCCACGAGCCCCTCAAGGCGCTCGCCACCACGCTCAAGCGCCGTTGTGGCACAGGCGGTGCCTTGAAGGATGGGGTCATCGAGATCCAGGGTGATCATGTCGAGTTGCTGATCGCCGAGCTGATCAAGCAGGGCTTCAAGGCGAAAAAGTCCGGCGGCTGAGGCCGGTGCGGGACTTTTTAACCAACGCTTTCTAAACTCGGTCCGTCAGCATGGGTCTACCCCTGGGCACGGATCGATCGTCATTTTCAGCTTTTACACCGCTCAGGCCTTCACGCCTGGCAGTGTCCGACTTTTCAGATAGGGGACTTGAATGTCCGTACGACGCACACGCAAAGACGATGGCAGCCAGTGGACCGTGGCAGACAGCCGCAGTGTTTACGGAATCCGCCATTGGGGCGCCGGTTACTTTGCCATCAACGAGGCCGGACGCGTCGAAGTGCGCCCGAATGGCCCGGATAGCTCGCCGATCGACCTGTTCGAGCAGGTCGACGAACTGCGCCAGAGCGGCCTTTCGCTGCCGCTGCTGGTGCGCTTCCCTGACATCCTGCAAGACCGCGTGCGTCAGCTGACCGGCGCATTCGACGCCAACATCGCGCGCATGGACTACCAGAGCCAGTACACCGCGCTCTACCCGATCAAGGTCAACCAGCAAGAAGCGGTCGTCGAGAACATCATCGCCACGCAGGACGTGTCCATCGGCCTTGAAGCCGGCTCCAAGCCCGAGCTGCTGGCTGTCCTGGCGCTGGCGCCCAAGGGCGGCACCATCGTCTGCAACGGCTACAAGGACCGCGAGTTCATTCGCCTGGCGCTGATCGGCCAGAAGCTTGGCCACAACGTGTTCATCGTCATCGAGAAAGAGTCCGAGGTCGCCCTGGTGATCGACGAGGCCGCCGAGCTCAAGGTCAAGCCACAGGTCGGCCTGCGCGTGCGCCTGTCGTCCCTGGCTTCCAGCAAGTGGGCCGACACGGGTGGCGAGAAGTCCAAGTTCGGGCTGTCGGCCGCGCAGCTGCTCTCGGTGGTCCAGCGCTTCCGCGATGCCGGTCTTGACCAGGGCATCCGTCTGCTGCACTTCCACATGGGATCGCAGATCGCCAACCTGGCTGACTACCAGCACGGCTTCAAGGAAGCGATCCGTTACTATGGCGAACTGCGCGCCCTGGGCCTGCCGGTCGATCATATCGACGTCGGTGGCGGCCTGGGTGTCGACTACGACGGCACCCATTCGCGCAACGCCAGCTCGATCAACTACGACATCGACGATTACGCGGCGGTGGTGGTTGGCATGCTCAAGGAGTTCTGCGACGCCCAGGGTCTACCGCACCCGCACATCTTCTCCGAGAGCGGCCGCGCCCTTACCGCGCACCACGCGATGCTGGTGGTTCAGGTGACCGACGTCGAGAAACACAACGACGACGTGCCGCTGATCGAGAACAAGGAGAGCCTGCCCGAGACCGTGCAATGGCTGGCCGACCTGCTGGGTCCGACCGACATCGAGATGGTCACCGAGACCTACTGGCGCGCCACCCACTACATGGGCGATGTGGCGGCCCAGTATGCTGACGGCAAGCTGACCCTGGCTGAAAAGGCCCTTGCCGAGCAGTGCTACTTCGCCGTCTGCCGGCGCCTGCACAACTCGCTCAAGGCTCGTCAGCGTTCGCACCGCCAGGTGCTCGACGAGCTCAACGACAAGCTTGCCGACAAGTACATCTGCAACTTCTCGGTATTCCAGAGCCTGCCTGATACCTGGGCGATCGGCCAGGTGCTGCCGATCCTGCCGCTGCATCGCCTCGATGAAGAGCCGCTGCGCCGCGCCGTGCTGCAGGACTTGACCTGTGACTCCGACGGCAAGATCAACCAGTACGTCGACGAGCAGAGCATCGAGACCAGCCTGCCGGTGCATTCGATCAACGAAGGGGAGGATTACCTGCTGGGGATCTTCCTGGTCGGCGCCTACCAGGAAATCCTGGGTGACATGCACAACCTGTTCGGCGACACCGACTCGGTGAACATCTACCAGAATGCCGACGGCAGCGTGTACCACGCCGGGATCGAGACCCACGACACCATCGAAGACATGCTGCGCTACGTGCACCTGTCGCCTGAAGAGCTGATGACGCACTACCGCGACAAGGTCGCCAGCGCGAAGATCACCGCGCGCGAGCGGACGCAGTTCCTTGATGCGCTGCGGTTGGGGCTGACCAGGTCGTCTTACCTGTCATCCTGAGAGTGACTGGGCGGGTTCCATCGCGCCGAACCGCTGCGATATGACCCGCCCAGGCAGCCGCTAGATCCAATCCCCGCGCTGCTGCAATCTCCACCCCATCCACCCCAGGGTCAGCGCCCGCAACCCCATGAACCCAAGAAACGCCAGCCACAACCCATGATTCCCCAGCCCGCTCGCGACCCAGGCGAACGGCAACGCGATTACCACGCTCACCAGCATGGCATTGCGCATTTCCCGCGCGCGGGTTGCGCCAATGAACAAGCCATCGAGCAGGTAGCTCCATACGGCGATCAACGGCAGCAGCGCCAGGTACGAAAGGTACGGATAAGCGGCCTCGCGAACACTGTCGATGTCGGTCTGAAGATCGATGAACAGATGCCCGCCCACCAGAAACAACCCGGCAAACCCGACACTCACGAGCAATGACCAGCCACAGGCGACTACCAGCGCGCGGCGCAGGGCATGGCGGTCGTGGGCGCCGATGGCGTGGCCGCAAAGTGCCTCGACGGCATGCGCGAGGCCGTCGAGGGCGTACGCGGTGAGCATCAGGCCGTTGAGCAGCAGGGCGTTGGCGGCCACTGTCGATTCACCCAGGCGCGCGCCCTGGATGGCGATCAGCAGGAACACCAGTTGCAGCGCCAGGCTGCGCAGGAAGATGTCTCGGTTGACCGCCAACAGTGGGCGCCAGGCGCGCCAGCGCTTGAGCGCCGCCCAGGCGATATGCCCGGGATAGGCGCGCAGCGCCGGGCGGGTGAGGGCCAGGCCAAGCAGGGCGGCGCTCCATTCGGCAATCACCGAGGCGCGCGCCGAGCCGAGCACGCCCCAGTCGAGTCCGAGCACGAACCACAGATTGAGCGCGATATTGAGCAGGTTGGTGGTCAGCAGGATGGCCAACGGCGCGCGGGCATTCTGGGTGCCGAGAAACCAGCCGACCAGGGCGTAGCTCGCCAACGCAGCGGGCAGGCCCAGCAGGCGGGTGTGGAAAAAGTCCTCGGTCGATTGATGCAGCGCTGCGCTGGGGTCCATCAGTTGCAGGGCCAGCTGGCTGAAGGGCAGGGCGACCAGCCCCAGCACGATCGCGAATACCAGCGCCAGCAGCAGGCCTTGCACCAGCACCTGGCGCAGCGCCGCGCCATCAGCTCGCCCGGCGGCCTGGGCAGCGAAGCCGGTGGAGCCCATGCGCAGGAAGCCCATCATCCCCATCATGAAGGTGAACAGCGTGGCGCCCACGGCCACGGCGCCCAGCTGATGGGCGTGGGGCAGGTGACCGATCACGGTGCTGTCGACCAGCGCCACCAGCGGCACGGAGATGTTGGACAGGATCATCGGCGCCGCCAGGCCCCAAACCTTGCGGTGGGTGGCCCGGTCGCGCCAGTCAGTGGACACTCGAATCATGCGGACTCCTTGAGGGGTCCGCATTGTAGCGCCACAGGCACCCGACGGCGCGAACCTGGGCTCGCTTGTCGCCTGCCAGCCGGTACGGCACTGCTTCGTTACGCTATAGTTGCTGCCCTCACGAACACGCTGCCAAAGAGTTTCCCATGCTCGACAAAGGATTGTTGCTGGCCTGCGCGCTGGCCTTGCTCAGTGCCTGCGATTCATCATCGCCTGACAGAACCGCGCCCGTTGAAAAGCCCCTCGCCAGTGCGGCCCAGGCCGAGGCGCCCAAGCGAGAGGACCAGGCGCTCCTGGCCAAGCGCTACGCCGACCGCGAGCTGAGCGTGCTGGACGTCTCCGAAGTGCAGCTCGATGGGGCCAGCACCTTGTCGATCAGCTTCTCGGTACCGCTTGATGCGCAGCAGGATTTCGCCGGCAAAGTGCACCTTGTCGACACGCTCAAGGGCAAGGTCGACGGGGCATGGGAGCTTTCCGACAACCAGATGGAGCTGCGCCAGCGCCACCTGGAGCCGCAGCGCAAACTGGTGCTGACGGTCGATGCCAGCGTCCTGGACGTCAATGGCAAGCGCTTGGGCAGCGAGTCTGTCAGCCGCCTGGAAACCCGCGACATGCAACCCACCGTGGGCTTCGCGAGCCGCGGC
The DNA here is from genome assembly GCF_902498185.1 of Pseudomonas fluorescens. Lineage (GTDB taxonomy): Bacteria > Pseudomonadota > Gammaproteobacteria > Pseudomonadales > Pseudomonadaceae > Aquipseudomonas > Aquipseudomonas fluorescens_BS. Next base: position 184,797 of record NZ_CABVIX010000009.1, read on the forward strand.
TCGCTGCTGCCCACGCGCCTGGCGGAGGGCCTGCCTGTCATCGCCCTGAACGTCGACAAGGTCGATGTGGAGTTTTTCCGCGTCAAGCCCGCATCGCTCTCGACCTTCCTTGCCAGCTGGGGCCGCAACAGCAGCCTGTACGCCTACCAGTCCAAGGAAACACTGGACATGGCCGACCTGGTCTACAGCGGCCACTTCGACCTGAATCCGGCGCGCAACACCCGCGAGACCGTGCTGCTGCCGATTGCCGGGATCAAACCGCTGCAGGCGCCAGGTGTATACCTCGCGGTCATGCGCGCCTCGGGCACCTATGACTATTCGCAGCCTGCCACCCTGTTTACCTTGAGTGATATCGGCGTGTCGGCGCATCGCTACCGTGACCGCCTCGATGTCTTTACCCAGGCCCTCGAGGGTGGCAAGGCGATCGGCGATGTCACGCTCCAGGTGCAGGATGCCCAAGGCAAGCTGCTGGCCCAGGCGACAACAGACAGCGGCGGCCACGCGCAGCTGCCGATGCCACCCAAGGCAGAGCTGCTGATCGCCCATCAGGGCGTGCATACCACGCTGCTGCGCCTGAACACGGCGGCGCTGGACCTGGCCGAGTTCGACATCACCGGGCCGCAATCCAATCCGCTGCAGTTCTTTGTATTCGGCCCGCGCGACTTGTATCGCCCAGGCGAAACCGTGCTGCTCAACGGCCTGCTGCGCGACCAGGACGGCAACCCAGTCAAGTCGCAGCCGATCACCGTCGAGGTGCGCCGTCCCGATCAGCAGGTCAGCCGCAAGTTCGTCTGGGAAGCCGATGCCAACGGCCTGTTCCAGTACCAGCTGCAACTGGCCAGCGAAGCCCCGACCGGACGCTGGCAGCTGCTGCTCGACCTGGGCGGTGGGCGCAAGCAGGTGCATGAAATTCTGGTCGAGGACTTCCTTCCCGAGCGGCTGGCGCTCGAGCTCAAGGGTAGCAGCACGCCGCTGCGCCCGGACCAGCAGGCGAGGGTCGAGGTCAACGGGCGCTACCTGTATGGCGCTCCGGCCGCGGGCAATCGCTTGAGTGGACAGGCCTATGTACGGCCGCTGCGCGAGGCGGTCCCGGCCTTGCCCGGCTACCAGTTCGGCTCGGTCACCGAGACTGAGTTGAGCCAGGATCTGGAGCTGGAGGAGGTTACCCTCGACAGTGCTGGCAAGGCCACGCTGGATATCGAAAACCGCTGGGCCGAGGCCCGTTCGCCGTTGCAGCTGACCGTCCAGGCCAGCCTCCAGGAGTCCGGCGGTCGGCCGGTCACCCGCCGCCTTGAACAGCCGATCTGGCCCGCCGAGCGGCTGCCGGGCTTGCGCGGGCTGTTCGATGGCGAGGAAACCGATAGCGACGGCCCGGTCGAATTCGAAGTGCTGGTGGCTGACCGCGAAGGCCGCAAGCTGGCCGCCGACAAGCTCAAGGTGCGCCTGGTGCGCGAGCGTCGCGACTACTACTGGAACTACTCCCAGAGCGATGGCTGGAGCTACAACTTCAACGAGAAATTCCTGACCCAGAGCGAGGAAACCGTCAGCGTGAAGGCCGGCTCCACCGCCAAACTGAGCTTCCAGGTCGAGTGGGGGCCGTACCGCGTCGAGGTCGAAGACCCGCAGACCGGGCTGGTCAGCAGCGAGCGTTTCTGGGCGGGCTACCGTGCCCAGGACAACGCCGAAGGCGGTGCCGTGCGGCCGGACCAGGTCAAGTTGGCGCTGGACAAGCCCGCTTACGCCGACGGCGCGACCGCCAAAGTCACGGTGACACCGCCGGCCGCGGGCAGCGGTTACCTGATGGTCGAGTCCAGCGACGGACCGCTGTGGTGGCAACAGATCGACGTGCCCGCCGAGGGCAAGACCTTTGACGTGCAGCTGGATAAAAAGTGGGCCCGCCATGACCTTTACATCAGCGCCCTGGTGATCCGCCCAGGCGAGCGCAAGGTCAATGCCACGCCCAAGCGCGCCGTCGGCGTGCTGCACCTGCCGCTGCAACGGGCCGAGCGCAAGCTGGCGCTGACCCTGCAAGCCCCCGAGAAGATGCGCCCCAAACAACCGCTGACCGTCAGGTTCAAGGCCGCCAATGCCGACGGCAGCGTGCCCGGACAGGTGCACGTGCTGCTGTCGGCCGTCGACGTGGGCATCCTCAACATCACCGACTTCAAGACCCCCGATCCCTTCGCCAGCCTGTTCGGGCGCAAGGCCTACGGCGCCGACCAGCTGGACATTTATGGCCAACTGATCGAAGCCGGCCAGGGCCGCCTGGCAAGCCTGGCCTTTGGTGGCGATGCGGCCATGGCCAAGGGCGGCAAGCGGCCGAACACGACGGTGACCATCGTCGCCCAGCAAAGTGTGCCGGTGACGCTCGATGCGCAGGGAGAAGGCCAGGCGACGGTGGACATTCCCGATTTCAACGGTGAGTTGCGCCTGATGGCCCAGGCCTGGAGCGACGATCGCTTCGGCATGGCCGAAGGCAAGACAGTGGTGGCGGCCCCGCTGATTGCCGAACTGTCGGCGCCGCGTTTCCTGGCCGGGGGCGACCGCACTGATCTTGCGCTGGACCTCTCCAACCTCTCGGGCAAGTCCCAGCAACTGAGTGTGCAAGTGATCAGCGAAGGTCAGCTCAGCCTGCTCGCCGCTGGCCAGCAGGCCCTCAGCCTGGCAGAGGGCCAGCGCACCACCTTGAAGATCCCGGTGCAGGCCAAGGATGGCCTGGGGCAGGGCAAGGTACGGGTGCAGGTGAGCGGGCTGCAGCTGCCGGGCGAGACGGCGGCAGTGTTCGAGCGCGAATGGACCCTGGGCGTACGCCCGGCTTATCCGGCCGTTCTCTCGCATTATCGCGTGGCCCTCAAGGACCAGCCCTGGAGCCTGCCGTCAGCCGATCTGGAGGCGTATGAAGCGGCTGGGCTCGAAGGCCGCCTGGCGCTGTCGAGCCGGCCACCGCTGAACCTCGCCGAGCAGATCCGCGCTCTCGAAGCCTACCCCTACGGCTGCCTGGAGCAAACCGCCAGCGGCCTCTATCCCTCCCTCTACGCCGATGCCGATAGCCTCAAGCGCCTGGGCATCAAGGGCGAGCCGGCCGAGGTGCGCAAGCGCAAGATCGAGATGGGCATCGAACACCTGCTGGGCATGCAGCGCTATAACGGCAGCTTCGGCCTGTGGGGTCCGGATGACGAGGAAGAGTACTGGCTGACCGCTTATGTCACCGACTTCATGTTGCGTGCTCGCGAGCAGGGCTTCGGCGTGCCGGCCGAGGCGGTGAAAAGGGCCAGCGAGCGACTCCTGAGGTATGTGCAGGAGCGTAACCTGATCGAGGTCAATTACAGCCAGGACGACGCGCACACCCGCTTTGCCGTGCAGGCGTATGCGGCGCTGGTGCTCGCGCGTAGCCAGCAGGCGCCGCTGGGTGCCTTGCGCAGCCTGTTCGAGCGGCGCAGCGATGCCCGCTCGGGTCTGCCGCTGGTCCAGCTGGCCATTGCCCTCGACAGGATGGGCGACAAGCCTCGCGCCCAACAGGCGCTGCAGGCGGGCTTGTCCGCCGGGCGCAAGGACGGCTGGATGGCCGATTACGGCAGCGCGTTGCGGGACCAGGCGCTGATCCTCGCGCTGTTGCAGGAAAACAGCCTGGCCAGCGATCAGGTCGACTCGCGTTTGTTCGCGTTGTCCGATGAGCTCGCCGCCAACCGCTGGCTGTCGACTCAGGAGCGCAATGCGCTGTTCCTCGCCGGCCGTGGCCTGCTGGGCAAGCCGGAGGGCAGTTGGCAGGCGCGTCTGGACAGTGCTGGTGAGGTCCGTGAGTTGAACAATGCCGAGTCGGGCATCAAGCTCGAAGGCCGGTTGCTGGCCTCGCCACTGACTGTGCAGAACCTGGGCAGTGAAACCCTCTTTCAACAGCTCACGCTGTCCGGCTATCCGCGACAGGCCCCGGTGGCCGGTGGCAACGGCCTGTCGATCCGCCGCGAATATCTGGACATGAATGGCCACCCGCTGGATACCGACAACCTGCATAGCGGTGAGCTGGTGCTGGTGCACCTGGCGCTCAAGGCCGAAACCCAGGTGCCCGATGCTTTGGTGGTCGACCTGCTGCCTGCGGGCCTGGAACTGGAAAACCAGAACCTCGCGCAAAGCGCCGCGAGCCTGGAAAACGCCAGCAGCGCTGTGAAGCAATGGCGCGAATCAATGCAGAACGCCAACGTGGTGCATCAGGAGTTTCGTGACGATCGTTACGTCGCCGCGCTCAAGCTGGACAGCTACGGCACCACGCACCTGTTGTACCTGGCGCGTGCCGTAACCCCAGGCAGCTACCGGGTGCCGCCACCGCAGGTCGAGTCGATGTACCGGCCCAACGTGCAGGCGGTGGGGGAGGCCCAGGGAGAGATGGTCATCAAGGGCCGTTAGTCTGATGGCACGCCGCGGCCTTGGCCGCGCGTGCCCTGCGAGTCTTCGTCAGTGCACCACCCAGCTCAACACCCACAACCCCAGCAGCATCCAGATGATTCCCATGATGACCGACGCGTGCATGAACGCCCTGACTGCGGAGAACAGCAGCAACAGCCCGACGATCAGGGCCAGGATGCTCACCAGCGAGGTGTCCATGCCCAGGGTGCGCGCGAGGCCGTCGATGAAATTGCTTCCCGCACTGGCCAGCCAGTTGAATATCCCGCTCAGCGCATCGACGATGAAGCGGATCAACGAACCCAGTGCCTGGCCCAGCCATTCGAAAAAACCTTCTACATGCATAGTCACTTCCTGATCTGCGCTTCGGCGTACGTGCCGTTTCCAAGTCTTGGGCCATTACCGGGCCATGTCGGTTCCCTGGTCCAGGGGTTCAAATGCTGAGCTTAGCCCGCCCACGCACCCGCTGCGGCAGACTGCTGCGTGCGGTGCTCGCCAGCGTCCTGCTGGTGCTGGCATTGCTGTGGCTGGCCGACCGGCTGTGGCCGTTGCCGATGCCCGCCGACGATCTGGCACGGGTGGTGCTCGCCGAGGATGGCACGCCGCTGTGGCGGTTTGCCGATGCCGACGGCGTATGGCGCTACCCGGTCAGCCGCGAGCAGGTCTCGCCGTTGTACCTGCAGGCCTTGCTGACCTACGAGGACCGATGGTTCTACCGCCACCCCGGGGTCAATCCGCTGGCCTTGGCGCGCGCCGCCTGGCTCAACCTGCGGGGCGGGCGAGTGGTGTCGGGCGGCAGCACCTTGTCGATGCAGGTTGCGCGCCTGCTCGACCCGCACCCGCGCACGCTGCCGGGCAAGCTGCGCCAGCTGTGGCGCACGGCGCAGCTGGAGTGGTATCTGTCCAAGGACCAGATCCTCGAGATCTATCTCAATCGCGCCCCCTTTGGCGGGACGCTGCAAGGGGTAGCGGCGGCCAGCTGGGCATACCTGGGCAAGTCGCCGCAGCATCTCACTCCCGCTGAAGCGGCGCTGCTCGCCGTATTGCCCCAGGCCCCCAGCCGGTTGCGCCCCGACCGGCACCCGCGGCGGGCCCAGCAGGCCCGTGACAAGGTCCTGGAACGGTTGGCCGACTATCAGGTATGGCCGGCCCGGCAGGTTGCCGAAGCCCGTGAAGAGCCGCTGTTGCTCGCGCCACGCCAGGAGCCGGCACTCGCCCCCTTGCTCGCGCGGCGCCTGAATCATCGCCACAGCCCGCCCTTGATCCGCACAACCCTCGACGCATCGCTGCAACGCCGCCTCGAAGACTTGCTGCTGGGCTGGCGCGCCCGGTTGCCCGAGCGGACCTCGGCCGCGGTCCTGGTGGTCGAGTCGCAGACCATGGCCGTGCGCGCCTACCTTGGCTCGGTCGACATCGGCGACGAGCGCCGCTTCGGGCATGTCGACATGATCAGCGCCTTGCGCTCGCCCGGTTCGACCCTCAAGCCGTTCCTGTATGGCATGGCCATGGACGACGGCCTGATCCACTCCGAATCGCTGCTGCAGGATGTACCGCGACGCTATGGTGATTATCGGCCAGGCAACTTCTCGATGGGCTTCAGCGGCCCGGTCTCGGCAAGCTCCGCCCTGGCCTTGTCGCTCAACCTGCCGGCGGTGCAGTTGCTTGAGGCCTACGGTCCCAAGCGTTTTGCCGCGCAGATGCGCAGTGCCGGCGTGCCGCTGATACTGCCGCCGCTGGCCGAGCCGAACCTGTCGCTGATCCTGGGTGGGGCGGGCAGCCGTCTTCAAGACCTGGTCGGCGGATATGCCGCGCTTGCCCGGGACGGACATAGCGCGAAAATTCGCCTGCAGCCTCAGGAGCCTCTTGTCGAGCGGCGCCTGCTGTCGCCCGGCGCGGCGTGGATCATCCGCAGGATACTTGGAGGGCAGGCCCGCCCGGATCGCGACCCCACCGCCGAACTGGTGCAGCGCCCGCAGCTGGCCTGGAAAACCGGCACCAGCTACGGCTTTCGCGATGCGTGGTCGATCGGTGTCGGCCCGCGCTACCTGATCGGTGTCTGGATCGGCCGACCCGATGGCACACCCGTGCCCGGCCAGTTCGGCCTGGCCTCGGCGGCGCCGCTGATGCTCCAGGTCCATGACCTGCTGAGCCACCGCGACCGCCAGCGTGGCATTGTCGTGCCCGTATCGGCGGTGCCCGGCAATGTCGGCGTTGCCGCGATCTGTTGGCCGCTGGGCCAGCCAATGGACCGGCAAGATCCGAACTGTCGGCGCCAGCGTTTTGCCTGGACGCTGGACAGCACCACCCCTCCCACCCTGCAGGCTGCCGACCAACCGCTAGGGCTGGGCCTGCGCGAAAAAATCTGGGTCGATGACCAAGGCTTGCGCGTCGACGAATCCTGCACGGGCGCGCAGCCGCGTGAGACGGCCCTGTGGCCCTCAGCTCTGGAGCCCTGGCTTCCCAGGCAGGAACGGCGTACGGCGCGCCTGCCAGCTTCCGATCCCACGTGCCCGCCCCGGATGCCCGCCACCGCGCCACCGCTGTCGATCGTAGGTATCCGCAACGGCGACCAGCTGCGCCGCCCCGCCACCAGCACCGAGCCCTTGCAGTTGCAGGTCTCGGCCCTGGGCGGTGCAGGGCGCAGGTGGTGGTTTCTCAACGGCCAGCCCTTGGGAGAGACGCTGGAGCAGCAGCGTCTGGCGGTGCATTTCGAGCAGGTAGGACGGATCGAGCTGACTGCGCTGGATGAAAGTGGGGAAACTGCGCGGGTGGAGTTTCAGGTGAATCCCTGACAGGTCCGCCTCGCCGCCGCAGGTTCTAGTGCGTGGCGAATCGCTGATGCAATGGCGAACTGTGCGGGGTCAAGGCCAGCGCCAATTGCGTGCGGTTGTGCATGTGGGTCAGCCGCAACACTTGCGACACATACAGTTTGACGGTGTTCTCGGTGATCCCCAGCTCGCAGGCAATCTGATAGTTGGTCTTGCCCTGGCTGACCAGCTTCGCGACTTCAAGCTGGCGTGGCGAGAGCTTGTCGAACATTTCCGGCAGCTTGTCGTCCTGCACCTCCGGCACCACGTCGGTTGCCCGCCGATAAGGACCTTGGCCGCGGGCTTTTTCAAGGTCGTGATAAAGGCCGTCAATGGACTCTGCCAGGTCCTGCAGGCGCTGGTTGAGCGTTCCGAGTTCTTCCAGATTGCGTTGGCGCTCCCGCAACGCCGCTTCCTGGCGCTGAACCGCTTGAAGCAGCTCGGCCAGCCCGATGGGTTTCTCGTAGTAGTCGGCAAACCCTTCGCGCAGCGCGCGGACCACATCGCGCTTGTGAGCTTGAGCGGTCAACATGATGGTCTGGAAAGGTCGCTGCGGACCAGCAATCGCCTTGAGGGCGCGCAGAAGGTCGATGCCGTCGAGCCCAGGCATCCGCAATTCGCAGAGCACCAGGCCGATCTCGGTATCGCTGCGGAAACGCTCGATGGCATCGACACTGGAATGCGCGGGTATGCAGACGTAGCCGCTGGCTTCAAGAAACTCGCACACTCCCTGCACGGCTTCGGGCTGGTCGTCGACGACCAGAATAGTCACGGCATTGTTGGTTCCGTTCACGTGCAACTCCCTTTGTAAACAGCCTGGCTCCCGTAGCCAGACGGGCTGGCTGCTGAAACGGTAGTCGCAATTCGCGACGCTGTACATGATGCGTACAGCTATTCGACCGCAGGCATGCTCAATGGATCCATACAGATGCCAGAAGAAACCCGACCAGTACATAGGGCGCGAAAGGCTGCTTGTTGGTGGCATCCTCGGCAAGCTTTTCCAGGCGTTTCCTCACCTTCAGGTTGAGCTTGGACCACAGCCAGCGTTTGCCGGCCATCCAGACCAGCACCGACACACCGGCACCGATGAATGTCCCCAGCACATGATGGTGGTCAGTGGCCAGGGCCAGCGCGGCGAGCAATTTGACGTCATCCGCGCCGAAGCGCCCAAGCATGCACCCGGGCAGCGTCAGCGCCATGACAATCACCAGCGCCCAGCCGGCATCCTCGGGCTCGGAACCGATCCAGGTGTGACCGGTGGCGAACAACCAGGCCAGCGCGCAGGCCGCGCCGCCAATCGTCAGCGTGTCGGCAATCTGCCGTTCACGGATATCTTGTTCGGTGCACAAGGCAAGCCACAGCAGGAGAACAATGCTTTGCATTGGCAAGTCGCCATCCCTGTTCGTTGAAGGAAACCACGCTGTCGGTCAGGTTCCCTGACAGGGTAGACGCGAACCTGCAAGCGAGCCTGCAAGGAGGACAAAAAGGTCCCGCGCCAGCCGGATCAGGCTTCAACGTGGCGGATAGTTACCCATCAACTGTGTCACCGTCTCCTGGATCGCCGTGCTGCGCTCCTGCGGGGTGGGAGGGTAGTTGTTCATGACCTGCTCGGCGCTACCGCGCCAGACCAGCTTGCCGTCCTGGCCATCGAACAGGTCGACCTGGATGGTCGCCACCTTGTAGTCGACGCTGCGGGTCTCGTTGTACATCGGTCCGCCCCAGTAGCCGCCCCAGTAACCTCCCCAGGCGCCGCCGTAATTGGTGGTGATCTGCTGCTGGCGCTGCTCGACGATCAGGTAGGTGCGCACTCTGACATCGGCGTGGGCGCTGCCCTGTGCAGGGCGCAGGCCGCGCTGGTCGAGCTGACCCTCCACTGCCTGGCGGATACGCTGCTCGGTGAGGTCGCTCTTGACGCGGGGATCATCGGGCCGGTACTGCAACGCCGGCTCCTGCCATGCCCAGCTGCGGTAGGCGGCGAAATCGCGGCTGGCGTCGTAGTCCTGGGTGACGTTGTGGCTCGAACAGGCCGCGAGCACCAGCGTGAGGCTAAGCACAACGTGTCGGCGCAACATCTCGATTCTCCTGGAACGTTAGCTGGGAGGGTAGCCGCTCAGGGCCTTGTTCACGGATTCGCGCAGGGCGTTCTCGCGCTCGCGGGCCGATTCCTTGCTGCTGCCGCTTTCGGCGCTGGCGCTCCACACCGGCTGGCCGTCACGGGCATCGAACAGCTCAATGCGCACCACCATGACCTCGACCTCGTAGGTGCGCATGATCGGAATACTGCCGTAGGCGCCGTAGCCATTGTGATATCCGCCATAGCCGACTCCGCCGTAAGGGTAGCCGCCGTAGGGATAGCTACCATAGGGATAGCCGCCGTAGTCATAGTCGCGCACCTGCCGTATGCGGCGCTCAAGGCGCAGGTCGGCGCTGACCAACAGATCAGCCTCCGTGCCGCGCGCCGGGCGCAGACCATGCTGGTCGAGGCCATTGCTGACGGCATCGGCCAGTTGCGCGGGATCGGCCGTTGCCGTGCCGGGCGGCAATTGGCCGCCGCGCCAGCTCCAGCTGCGATAGCGTCCATAGTCACGTGGCGTTGCCGGATAGGCACTGGCATCGAAGGTCCGCGCGGCCTGGGGTGGCGCAGGCGGCAACGGCCGGGAGCTCGCAATGTAGGGATTGGAGCCCTGGCAGCCGGCCAGGGCCAGGATGCACAGGGCCAGGTGCAATCTTGGATACGGCATGTGTTCCTCCCGGTGGGTGAGGTCAACGCGGTCGGCAGATCCAGTGCAGGTAGCGGCCCAGGCCGGCGAAGGCCGGATGGCGACGATGGGCCAGCTCCATTTCCAGCAGGTCGGCAAGCTGGGCCTTGGCCTGGAACTCGCGCGGCATGTAGTCGTGAAACACCCGCACACCACTTTCCTTTTCGACATGCCAGATGGGTTCAAGTTGCGCCCGCAACTCTCGCGGATCAAGCGGTTTCTGCGGGGTCAGGCTTTGCTTTTCGCCAGCCAGGCTGTCGCTGCGCAGCTTGCGCAGGTGTCCCTTGAGCAGGTTGCGGTAGACCAGCGCATCGCGGTTGTAGAAGGCCAGCGACAGCCAGCCATCCGGGCGTATGAGCTGGTGAAGCACCGGCAGGATGGTCTCGGGCTCGGCCAGCCATTCCAGCACCGCATGGCAGATCACCAGGTCGTAGGGCTCGGTAAGCTGGCCTGGCAGGTCCTGCCATGGCGCCTGGATGAACGTCGCCTGTTGCCCGGCTTCGGCAAAGCGCGCGCGGGCGCCGTCAAGCATGGGCGCCGCGGGTTCGGCGAGGGTCACCTGATGGCCGCGCTCGGCCAGCCACAGCGACATGTGGCCCAGGCCCGCGCCGACGTCGAGGACGCGCAGCGCGGTACCGGGCAGTACTTCGGCGAGGTCGGCCTGCAGCACTGCCAGGCGGATTGCGCCCTTGGCGCCACCGTAGATCTTCTGGGCAAAGCGGCTGGCGAGTTCATCGAAATGCCGGTCGTTCATCGGACGAAGCGCCTTTCGCTGTCGGCCAGCTTGGCCCGCACCACTTGCTCCATGTCCAGGCCCAGCTCGCTGCACAGCAGCAGCAGGTAGAGCACCACATCGCCGACCTCCTGCCCTGCGTGAGCGAGTTGCTCGGGCGATAGCTGGCGCGACTGGTCTTCGCTGAGCCACTGGAAGATTTCCACAAGCTCGGCCATTTCGACACTGGCGGCCATGGCCAGGTTCTTGGGGCTGTGGAAGCCGCGCCACTCATTGGTATCGCGGATCTGGTGCAGGCGTTGGGTGAGTTCTTGCAGGTTCATCTGGGCTCTCCTGGAAGCGCATAGCTTCGGGGGAGCGGGGATGCAAAGCAAGAGCGGCACAAGGCCGCTCCTGCCTGGAGCTATGCGACCGCTGGGCTAGAGAGTTCGCCAGCTACCCACCATATGCTCGATCCCATCATGCCCTTCCAGTCGCAGTCTGCCGTCGGAGCCTGCCGCGCTGGCCTTGAGAATGACCTCGCTGGGCAGCCGCACCGGTTTGCGGAAACCTGACTCGAATGCATACCCGCTGGCCGGCAGGTGACCGCGCAAGGCCGCCAGGGCCATGGCCTGGGTCCACATGCCATGGGCAATCGCGCGCGGGAAACCGAACAGCCGGGCGCTTGCGCCGCTGAGGTGGATCGGGTTGTAGTCACCGCAGACCTTGGCATAACGCCGGCCGATATCCGTGTCGGCGTACCAGCGGGTCAGTTCGGCCAGATCATCCGGCTGCTCCTCGGCGGCATCGCTGGCCGTGCCATCCAGGCGCAGGCCGCGCACCAGCATGCGGCTGATCTCGCTCCAGAGCAGGCCCAGGCCATCGTGGGCCTCGGTGATGAGTTCGAAGGTGCCGCCCTTGGCGTGGGGCTGCAAATTGTCGGCGCGGACCGTGAAACGCAAGCTGTCGATGCCGCCCAGGGGCCGGTGTACGCGGATTTCGTTATCCAGGTGTACCAGTCCGAGCAGCGGGAAGGGAAAGTCATGGGCCGTCAGCAGCTGCAACTGCAGGGTAAAGGCCATCACATGCGGGTAGGTGCCGGGCAGGCGGCCATCATCGGTGAACAGACACAGCTTGCGGTAGGACGCGAGGTTGTCACGATCGACCCGCAGCATGCAGCGCAGACCCCGCGCAGGCAGTGTGCTGCCGGTGATCTTGCGCTTGCCGATCGCACGCAGGTAAAGGCTGGCGCGCGAATCGGGGCTGTGCAGGTCGTGCCATTTACGATCCATGCTCACGCCCCCATTACCGCCTGCCCACAGATGCGCAGCACCTGCCCATTGACCGCGCCGGAGCCCGGCTGGGCCAGCCAGGCCACGGCCTCCGCCACGTCCTGGGGCAACCCGCCCTGGCCCAGTGAGCTCAGCCGCCGTCCGGCTTCGCGCAGGGACATGGGCATGGCGGCGGTCATGTGGGTCTCGATGAACCCGGGCGCGACGGCGTTGATGCTGGCGCCGCGCTTGGCCAGCCTGGGCGCCCAGGCCTGGGCAAAACCGATCAGCCCGGACTTGCTGGCGGCGTAGTTGGACTGGCCTCGGTTGCCAGCGATGCCGCTGACCGAGGACAGCAGGATGATCCGCGCGCCGTCGTGCAGGGCGGTGCCGTCATACAGCGCCTGGGTCAGACGCTGTGGGGCCTTGAGGTTGACCGCCATGACCGCGTCCCAGTATTCGGGGGTCATGTTGGCCAGTGTCTTGTCCCGGGTGATGCCAGCATTGTGCACCACGATGTCGATGCCATCCGGCAGGGCGGCGAGCAGTTGCTCGGGGGCGTCGGCGGCGCAGATATCCAGCGCCAGGCTGCGCCCGCCCAGGCGCGAGGCCAGGGCATCGAGATCAGACCGGGCCTGGGGCACGTCGAGCAGCACCACCTCGGCGCCATCACGCGCCAGGGTCTCGGCGATGGACGCGCCAATGCCACGGGCGGCGCCGGTGACCAGCGCCCGGCGCCCGGCCAGGGGGCGTGTCCAGTCCTGCACCTGGTCGGCACAGGCTTCCAGGCGCAGCACCTGTCCGGAAATGAACGCGCTCTTGGGCGACAGGAAGAAGCGCAGTGCGCCTTCAAGCTGGTATTCGGCTTCGGGGCTGACATACAACAGCTGCACGGTGGCGCCGTTGCGCAGCTCCTTGCCCAGCGATCGGCTGAAGCCTTCGAGGGCGCGCTGGGCAACGCTGGCCAGCGGGTCTTCGAGCTGCTCAGGTGCCCGGCCGAGAATCACCACGTGGGCGCTGGAGGCCAGGCTGCGCAGCAGCGGCTGGAAAAATTCGCGCAACTGCGAAAGCTCGTCGGTGTCGGACAGGTGACTGGCATCGAACACCACGGCCTTGACCTTGGGCCCCAGGCCTGCCACCCAGGGTGGCGATTGCAGGCCTTGGCCCGCGAAGCCGTAGGGCTCGTCGGTCAGGCGTTGGGCGAAACCTTCGACCTTGTTGGCCAGTGGGCCGCCGCCCAGCAGCAGGGCCCCCTCCACCGGGCGCAAGCGGCCCGCCTGCCAGCGCTCGAGATGCGCAGGGCGGGGCAGGCCGACGGCATCGACCACCCGCCGGCCGAGGTTGGAGTTGGCAAAGCCGAGATAACGATCGCTCATGTACGGATCTCCCTGATGGCAAGCATGCAAGTGTGGACCAACTTTGCATCACGGTCGTTCGGATGCGAAAAAAACACCTAGGCTGTACGAATCATTGATAGCAGGAGGACATCACATGCGTCCAACGCGCCGGGTCGCGATCATAGGCGGCAATCGAATACCTTTCGCTCGTTCCAACGGCGCCTACTCCACTGCCAGCAACCAGGCGATGCTCACCGCAGCCCTCGAGGGCCTGATCGAGCGCTACGGCCTGCACGGCGTGCGCCTGGGCGAGGTGGTGGCGGGTGCGGTGCTCAAGCACACGCGCGACATGAGCCTGGCCCGTGAATGCGTGCTGGGCTCGCGCCTGTCGCCGCAGACGCCGGCCTACGACCTCCAGCAGGCCTGTGGCACGGGGCTTGAAGCCACCTTGCTGGCAGCCAACAAGATTGCCCTCGGGCAGATCGACAGCGCCATTGCCGGCGGCGTCGACACGACTTCCGACGCGCCGATCGCGGTCAATGAAGGCCTGCGTCACCTGTTGCTCGAAGCCAACCGTGGCAAGTCTGCGGGCGAGCGCCTCAAACCCTTCATCAAGCTGCGTCCCGGGCACCTCAAGCCCGAGCTGCCGCGGGTTGCCGAAGCACGCACGGGTCTGTCGATGGGCGATCACTGCGAGTTCATGGCCCAGACCTGGCAGATACCCCGTGGCGAGCAGGACGAACTGGCCCTGCTCAGCCACCAGAATCTGGCGGCGTCCTATGCCGAAGGCTGGCATGACGACCTGGTGACGCCCTACCTGGGCCTGAACCGGGACAATACCCTGCGCGCCGACCTGACCCTGGACAAGCTGGCCAAGCTCAAGCCGGCATTCGAGCGAAGTGACAAGGGTACGCTTACCCCCGGCAACTCGACCCCGCTGACCGACGGCGCCTCGCTGGTGCTGCTGGGCAGCGAGGACTGGGCCCGCGAGCGCGGGCTCCCCGTGCTGGCATATCTGGTCGACGGCGAGACCGCAGCAGTGGACTTCGTCAAAGGCCAGGAAGGGCTGCTGATGGCGCCTGTCTATGCCGTGCCGCGGTTGCTGGCGCGTAACGGGCTGACGCTGCAGGACTTCGATTACTACGAGATCCACGAAGCGTTCGCCGCCCAAGTGCTGTGCACGCTCAAAGCCTGGGAAGACCCTGAGTACTGCCGCACCCGCCTGGGGCTGGAGGCGCCGCTGGGAGCGATCGATCGCAGCAAGCTGAACGTCAAGGGCAGCTCGCTGGCGGCGGGGCACCCGTTCGCCGCCACGGGCGGGCGCATCGTGGCCAATCTTGCCAAGCTGCTGGACAAGGCCGGGAAGGGACGCGGATTGATCTCGATGTGCGCCGCGGGCGGGCAAGGGGTGACGGTCATCCTCGAACGGTAGGCCGCGGCGCCCCGCAGGGATGCGGGGCGAGCTGCGGCTCTGGTCAGGTCCGGAAGCGCCGCACCAGGCTGTCCAGCTCGTTCGACAAGCCCGCCAGGCTTTGTGAGTCCTGGCGCGCGGCGGTGGCCAGTTCGGCGACAAGCTGAGCATCGCCGTGGATCTGGCTGATGTGACGGTTGATGTCCTCGGCGACCTGGTGCTGCTCTTCTGCGGCTGTGGCGATCTGTGTGTTCATGTCGCGAATGATGTCCACCGACTCGCGGATTTGCCCGAAACTGTCGCGCGCCAGGCCAATGCGGCTCACCGACTGCTGCGAGACCTCGAGGCTTGCGTGCATCTGATCGGCCACTTGGGCGGTGCGTGAGGCGAGATTGCCGAGCAGGCCGTCGATTTCGGCGGTCGAATCAGCGGTGCGCTTGGCCAAGGCCCGGACCTCGTCGGCGACCACGGCGAAGCCCCGGCCCTGCTCACCGGCGCGGGCTGCTTCGATGGCGGCGTTGAGCGCGAGCAGGTTGGTCTGCTCGGCGATCGAGCGAATGGTGCCAAGGATCGACTGGATGGCATTGCTGTCGCGCTCCAGTTGCTGGATCGACTGGGCCGACTGCTCGATCTCCTGGCTCAGGCGGTCGACGCTCTGCACGGCGGCATCGATCTGCTGCTGGCCTTCGCGCGCCTGCTGCTGGCCGCTGTCGGCGGACTCGGCCGCCTGGCTGCACGAGCGGGCCACTTCGTTGGCGGTGGCGACCATTTCATGGAAAGCGGTGGAGACCATGTCCACGGCCTCGCGTTGACGTCCGGCCGCTTGGGCCATGTCGCCAGAGACCTGGGTGGAGCTGGCCGAGGTGGTGAGGATCTGGTTGGCGGCCAGGCCGATGCTTTGAATCAGGCCGCGGATGGCGCCGAGAAACTGGTTGAACCAGCTGGCGAGCTGCGCGGTTTCATCACGTCCGCGCACATCGAGGTTGCGGGTCAGATCGCCTTCGCCTTGGGCAATGTCTTCCAGGCCACTGGTGACACTGTTGATGGGACGAACGATGACCTTGGCGAAGGCGGCACCCACGATGGCGAACACCGCAGCGAGGACCAGAGCGATGATACCGACCAGCCAGGTCAGGCGCGTGGTGCTCTGCATCACCTCTTCCTCCTGGATCAGACCGATGAAGGTCCAGCCCAGGCTCTCGTCCGGGTAGACGTTGGCCATGTAGCGCTGGCCGTCGAACTCGACTTCGACCAGGCCTTTTCCAGCCTTGGCCAGCGCGTCATAGCCCGGTCCGAAGCTCTCGAGCTGCTTGAAATTGTGGCTGGCATCGCGCGGATCGACCATCACGTTGCCGTTTTTTTCCACGAGCATCAGGTAGCCGCTTTCCCCCAGCTTGATCTGCTTGACGATCTCGGTCAGGCCGTTGAGCGAGACATCGATGTTCACCACACCGCCTGGACTGCCCAGCGAGTTGGCGACGGTGCGCACGGTGCTGACCAGCACGGTATCGTCGGCGGCCCAGTAGTAGGCGCCGGTGCGCACGGTCTTGCCCGGGTTGGCCATGGCCAGCTGGTACCAGGGGCGTTGCCGGGGGTCGTAGTTGGAGAACTTCTGCCCGGCGGGCCAGGTGACATAGCCGCCGTCGAGCATGCCGTACGACAGGTAGGCGTAGCCGGGGTGGGTTTGCGCCAATCGGGTGAAGAAATCCAGCACCTGCGTGTCCTGTTCTCCAAGCGCGCTGGAGACATCGGAACCGAGGTACTTGTTGAGATTGCCGGTATTGGCGATCAGGGGCTGCGCGGCAAGGTAGTCGACGTTCTGGTCGATAGCCTTGAAGAAGAGGTTCATGGCATTGGCGACCTGGCGGATCTCCCGGCTGCTGTTGTCCAGGAAGTCGTCACGGGCTTCGCCGCGCAGGTTGATTACCACCAGGGTGGCTACCAGGACTATGGGCAGGCCAGCTATCACGGCAAAGGCCCACGTCAGTTTTTGCTTGATGTTCATCCACGCTCCCGGAAATTTTGTTTTTGTCACATTGAGGCAGGTGATAAAGCCATCGGCCGGGGCGGGCGTTTTTGTAGGTCAGGAGGTGTATTTAGTGAAATTACGGGTTGCAGCAACTCTTTCCGCTGGCCAGGTCCTTGAGAATCGGG
This sequence comes from Pseudomonas fluorescens, assembly GCF_902498185.1. Lineage (GTDB taxonomy): Bacteria > Pseudomonadota > Gammaproteobacteria > Pseudomonadales > Pseudomonadaceae > Aquipseudomonas > Aquipseudomonas fluorescens_BS. Next base: position 201,646 of record NZ_CABVIX010000009.1, read on the forward strand.
CAATCCGGCCGCTCGTCCCCTTGGCAATGGGCGACCAGCTCGCCCAGGGTGTCACGCAGGCTCACCAGCTCCTCGATCCGACGGTTCAATTCGCCGATGTGCTGGGTGGCCAATGCCTTGACGTCGGCGCTGGCGCGTTGGCGGTCCTGCCACAAGGCAAGCAGGCGTGCGACTTCCTCCAGGGAAAAACCAAGGTCGCGTGAGCGCTTGATGAAGGCCAGGCTGTGCAGGTCTTCGGGCTGATAAAGTCGGTAACCGCTGTCGGTGCGCGTGGCCGGGCGCAGCAGGCCGATGGACTCGTAGTAACGGATCATCTTGGCGCTGAGCCCGCTTTGCCGGGCGGCTTGACCGATGTTCATGGGATCTCCTGATGCTGCGTGGGTTTCCAGGTTTTCAGCCACAGGGCGTTGCTCACCACGCTGACGCTCGACAGGGCCATGGCCGCGCCGGCCAGCACCGGGTTGAGATAGCCCAGGGCAGCCAGCGGGATGCCGATGAGGTTGTAGATGAACGCCCAGAACAGGTTCTGCCGTATTTTCGCGTAGGTCTTGCGGCTGATTTCCAAGGCAGCGGGTACCAGACGTGGGTCGCCGCGCATCAGGGTGATACCGGCCGCCTGCATCGCCACATCGGTGCCTCCACCCATGGCAATGCCGACATCAGCCGCGGCCAGGGCAGGGGCGTCGTTGATGCCATCCCCGACCATGGCCACCACGCCGGTCTGTTTCAGGATCGCGACGGTGGCAGCCTTGTCGGCCGGCAACACTTCGGCGTGGACATCGTCGATGCCCAGCGCCTGCGCGATCACCTTGGCGCTGCCGCGGTTGTCCCCGGTCAGCAGGTGGCTGCTGATGCCGTTGGCGCGCAATTGATCGATGGCCTGGCCGGCTCCAGGCTTGAGGCTGTCACCAAAGGCCAGCAGGCCGAGCACCCGTGCCTGCGGTGCACGCTCGATCAGCCATGACAGGGTGCGCCCCTCAGCTTCCCAGGCCTGAGCCTTGAGCGCGAGCTCACCTGCCTGCAAGCCGCTTTCGGCCAGCAGGCGGTGGTTGCCCAGCGCCAGGTCACGCTCGTTCAGGCGCCCGGCAATGCCCTTGCCCGTCAGTGACTGGCTGGCACTCACCGTTGGTACTTGTAGACAGTGCTCGCTACAGGCGTCCAGCACGGCCTTGGCCAGAGGGTGTTCACTGCCTCGTTGCAGGGCGCCGGCCAGTTGCAGCAGTTGCGCAGTGTCACCCACCAAGGCTTGGCTGTGAACGATGCGCGGGCTGCCGGAAGTAAGCGTGCCGGTCTTGTCGAACACCACCCGGTTGACGGCATGGGCGCGTTCCAGTGCCTCGGCGTCCTTGATCAGGATGCCGTGGCGCGCCGCGACGCCGGTGCCGGCCATGATTGCCGTGGGGGTTGCCAGGCCCAGGGCGCAGGGGCAGGCGATGACCAGTACAGCGACGGCATTGATCAGCGCCGTGGCCACCGGTGCCCCCGTCATCCACCAGCCCACCAGGGTGACCAGCGCCAGCACCAGCACGGCCGGGACAAATACCTGGCTGACCCGGTCGACCAGCTTCTGGATCGGCGCCTTGGCGGCCTGGGCGTCTTCGACCAGCCGGATGATGCGCGCCAGCACGGTCTCGGTGCCCAGTGCCAGGGTCTGCACCAACAGTCGGCCTTCGCCGTTGATCGCGCCCCCGGTGACGGGGTCGCCGGGCTGCTTGGGCACGGGCAGGCTTTCGCCAGTAATCAGGGCTTCGTCGGCATGGCTGCAGCCTTCGAGCACCTGCCCGTCGACCGGAAAGCGCTCGCCCGGCTTGACCAGCACCTGGTCGCCCAGGCGCAGCAGACTGATCGGCACATCCTCCTCGCGCCCGTCCAGCACGCGCAAGGCGCGCTCAGGGCGCAGTGCCTCGAGGGCGCGGATGGCGCTGGCGGTCTGGCGCTTGGCACGGCTCTCCAGATATTTACCCAGCAGCACTAGGGCGATCACTACGGCCGAGGCCTCGAAGTACAGGTGGGGCATGCTCCCTGCGTCGGCGATGACCCATTGATAAAGGCTCAGGCCGTAGCCGGCGCTGGTCCCCAGGGCGACCAGCAGGTCCATGTTGCCGGAACCGGCCCTCACTGCCTTGAAGGCGGCGATATAGAATCGTGCCCCCAGGATGAACTGCACGGGCGTTGCGAGCATGAACTGCGCCCAGGACGGCAGCATCCAGTGGACACCGAATGGCTGCAGGAGCATCGGCAGCACCAGCGGCAGGGCCAACAGCAGTGCAGCAGTGACCGCCAGGCGTTCGTGCCGCAGACGGCGATGGGCGGCGACGGGCCCGTCATCGGCGGTCTCGGGCAGACGGGCGCTGTAGCCGGCGCGTTCCACGGCCTGCACCAGCACGCTGTCATCGATGCTGCCCAGGGTCTGGATATGCGCGCGTTCGTTGGCAAGGTTGACGCTGACCTGTTGCACGCCCGGCAATTTACCTAGGGCACGCTCGACGCGGCCTGCGCAGCTGGCGCAGGTCATGCCGCCGATCAGCAGCTCGAGATGGGTGGATGCGGGCATGGCTTACCTCCTTGGACAGGCCTCCAGCATCAACCTTGCCATGCTGGCAAGGTCAATAGCCCAGAATAGCCCGTTTCAATGTAAGGCCAGCGTGGTCCATGGCAATGCGGTATTTGTTGATCTCGCCCGCCTGCAGATTCAGCCGCGTGCTGTGCTGGTTCTCGAGGCCAGGGCTGCAACCGGGTGCCTGGCCTGGCAGCAGGCGCAAGCGCACGTCCACCGGGCCAGGCGGCAGGTTGAACGAGGTCGACTGCTCCTGGAACAGCCGGCCGGAAAGCTGATCGTTGAGGTAGACGCCGATTTCACAGCTGGTGGCCACTTCGAGGCGTTCCCGCGAAATGATCAGCACGCTGTAGTCCGAATTGCCCTCGGCAGTAGCCGGCGGCACTACCGCCAGCGCGCCCAGCAATCCGGCAAGGCCCAGTGCTGTCCTGACCATGAAATATCTCCTGCTAGCCGAATCGTCAAAGGCGCAGCTTGGCCGACCCGCGCCGGGATTTCCAGCCCAAGCGCTTGACCTTGCCGTGGGGACAAGGTTGAAACTTGGGAAAAACCACCGGGAGAGCGTTGCGATGCAAGTATTCACTGTACAAGGCATAACGTGTGGCCATTGCGCGAAAGCCGTTACCCAGGCCGTCCAGGCCCTGGATGCCCAGGCACAGGTCAATGTGGATCTGGCGGGCAAGCAGGTGAGCGTGGAAAGTGGACTGGGAGCGGAGCAGATCGTGGCGGCGATCCGGGAAGAGGGTTACGACGCGCAGGTGCTGTGACCCCCATGTAAATGTTGCAAAGGTTTTCCGCAGGATCCTGTGGGGAGTTAGACTAAGCAGCTTGCTTAGCCTGCTATGGATTCTTCATGAACCTGCGAATGCTCCTGATCCTCGGCGCCTTGAGTGCGTTTGGGCCGTTGGCGATCGACTTCTACCTGCCCGCCTTCCCGGCAATGGCGCAGGCGTTCGTCACTGACGAGAAACATGTCCAGACCACTCTGGCGGCCTACTTTCTTGGCTTGTCCATCGGCCAGCTGGCGTATGGACCGGTGGCCGACCGATTCGGGCGACGCCTGCCGCTGCTCTTCGGGGTCGGCCTGTTTACCCTGGCGTCGGTGGCCTGCGCCTATGCGCCAAGTCTGGATGCGTTGATCGTCGCTCGTTTCGTCCAGGCCTTGGGCGGCTGCGCGGGCATGGTGCTGTCGCGGGCTATCGTCAGCGACAGGTGCGACGCAGTGGCCTCGGCCAAGGTGTTCTCGCAACTGATGCTGGTGATGGGCCTGGCGCCCATCCTGGCGCCGATGCTCGGCGGCGTGCTGGTCAACGTCGGCGGCTGGCAGTCGATCTTCCTCGTCCTGAGCCTGTTCAGCGCCCTGTGCCTGGTGGCGGTAGGACTGGGCCTGCCGGAGAGCCTGCCGGCCCATCAGCCCCGGCAACCGTTGTCCGGCGCCCTGCGCTCGTACGGGCGATTGCTGGGAGATCGTGTGTTTCTGGGCCATGCCATGACGGGTGGCATCGCCATGGCGGGCATGTTTGCCTACATCGCAGGTTCACCCTTCGTCTTCATCAAACTCTACGGCGTGCCGGCCGAGCACTATGGCTGGCTGTTCGGCGCCAACGCGGCGGGCTTCATCCTCGTGGCCCAGGTCAACGCGCGGCTGCTGGCCAAGCGCGGACCGGCCTGGCTGCTGGTTCGCGCGGTGTGGTTCTATCTGGCCGCTGGAGTGGCGCTGATGGCGGTAGCCTCGATGCGTCCGGCGCAGTTGTGGCCGTTGCTGGTGCCACTGTTCGTCTGCATCGCGAGCCTGGGCTGCATCATCCCGAATGCTTCGGCCTGCGCCATGAACGGGCAAGGCGCCCGGGCGGGGAGCGCATCCGCGCTGCTCGGTTGCCTGCAGTTCAGCGTCGCCGCGGGCGCGGCGGCACTGGTAGGGGTATTGCACGATGGTAGCGCTGTGCCGATGACGCTGGTCATCAGCCTGTGTGGCGCGCTGGTGGTTGGCGTGGCATTGCTGACCCGCCGGTTGCAGCTCAGCCGGCCTGCCTGAGCACATGGGGCGCGTGCAAGCGGCTCTGCAACGTGGCCGCGAAGCTGCGCGCCTCGGCCTCGCTACGGAAACTCACCACGTGCTGATCAAGCTGGACTTGCCACGGGCACTTGGGATTACGGTTCGACGCACTGACGACAATCTTCATCGCGGGCTGCCTCCGGTTAGCGAGCGCTGATCAATTGTAGCGCCGCCATCGCACGACGGTATGACCGCCGCCAGTCTCCTGACTGACGGTCATGCTGGACCGCGTGCAGCCTGTTCACATCAACGCCTTCTTCGTGCCGTATGCCGTGTTTTGCCGCTGGCAGAGGGCGAAGGGCAGGTAGACCCGAGGAATCGTCGCTTTTTCTTGCCTTCCTTTTTTTCGCCGGACGTCGGCGTTGTCCTACGCAGCTAGCTGCGCCGCGGCTTGCCCAAGAAGCTTTTTCCCTCCGTGAAGCGGGGGTGTTGTGCTGATCAGGAGGGCCAGACCCAACGTCCGATGCGCCGCATCGGGCATCGTCAAGGGTAGCCGACCCTTGGTATCCCGCTCCCTAGAGGCAGCCAATGCGCGGCTTATACTGCGCTCGGCAGCAGTGCCAGCGAGAGATGCTTCCATGCGAAGGGACAGCACAGGAGGTTTCTGTGATGCGCTTGACCGCAGCGCCTGTCGCAAACCAAGGCCAATTCCGGGGACGAGCAGGGACGCTTCGCGACACGTGCTGCCCACACGCTCAGCCAATCGATTCCAGACGTGATCTCACAGGGAGTAGAGATATGAAAGCTGTCACCAGTATCAGTCAGATCGCAGGCCTGCTGGCCGATCCCAAACGCTGTGCCATGCTATGGGCACTGATCGATGGCTCGGCGCGCCGCGCCGACGAGATCGCGGTCATGACCGGCCTGACCTGCTCGTCGGCCTGCGCGCACCTGTCACTGCTGTCGGCCGGGGGCTTGCTGCGCCTGGAAGCCCGGGGCCGCAAGCGCTACTTTCGCCTGGCCAATCCGGAGGTCGGCGCGGCGGTCGAAGCGCTGGCAAGCGTGCAGATCGAGGTGCGTAGTCCCAAGGGCGGCCGCACCGTGCTGGCACCCTTGAACATTCCTTTCTCGATGCGCAGGGCGCGGCGGTGCGGTGATCACCTGGGCGGTGAGCTGGCGGCCGACCTTTACCAGCGGTTGCTGGAAGCGGGCTGGCTCGTGAGCAATGACGGGCACACGGTGGTGAGTGTCGTGGGGCGCGATGCGCTGGCAGGCATAGGGTTCTACATCGACGCGCTGGCGCCGGGGCAGCAGAGCCATTGCGTAACCTGCAATTGCTGCAGCGAATGGACGGACAGACGCCCACATCTGGGGGGCAGCCTGGGCCTTGGCCTTTTCAAGCTGTTTCTTCAGTCGGGCTGGATTCGCGAGCAAAAAAACTCGCGTGCCTTGCAGATCAGTGCCGCCGGGTTGGGTCATATCAACCGCATAGCCCGGCCGGCACTGGTGTCTACGCTCGTCTAGCTCAACGGAGGGTCACTTGACCAGACGCGCGTCCAGGCTGTTCTGCGCCAGGCGGCGCGCCTGGTCCTGGGTCATGCCCAGGTGGGTGTGCAGCGCGTGGAAGTTCTCCGTGACGTAGCCGCCGAAGTAAGCCGGGTCGTCGGAGTTGACGGTAACCTTCACACCACGCTCGAGCATGTCGAGGATGTTGTGCTGGCCCATGTGCTCGAATACACAGAGCTTGGTATTGGAAAGCGGGCAGACGGTCAACGGAATCTGCTCGTCAATGATGCGCTGCATCAGGCGCTCGTCCTCGATGGCGCGCACACCATGGTCGATGCGCTGGATCTTGAGCAGGTCGAGGGCTTCCCAGATGTATTCGGGCGGACCTTCTTCGCCAGCATGGGCAACGGTGAGGAAGCCCTCGCCGCGGGCGCGGTCGAACACGCGCTTGAACTTGCTCGGCGGATGGCCTTTTTCAGAACTGTCCAGGCCCACGGCGACGAAGGCATCGCGGAAGGGCAGAGCCTGGTCGAGGGTCTTCTGGGCTTCGTCTTCGCTCAGGTGTCGCAGGAAGCTCAGGATCAGGCCGCTGCCGATGCCCAGTTGCTCACGGCCATCCTTGAGGGCCTGGTTGATGCCATTGAGCACCACCTCGAAGGGCACGCCACGGTCGGTGTGGGTCTGCGGGTCGAAGAAGGGTTCGGTATGAATGACGTTCTGCGCCTTGCAGCGCTGCAGGTAGGCCCAGGTCAGGTCATAGAAGTCCTGCTCGGTGCGCAGCACGTCCGCGCCACGGTAGTACAGGTCGAGAAACTCCTGAAGGTTGTTGAAGGCGTAGGCGCCGCGCAGTGCTTCGACGTCTGCCCAGGGCAGGGCGATCTTGTTGCGTTCGGCCAGGGCGAACAACAGCTCGGGCTCGAGCGAGCCCTCGAGGTGCAGGTGCAGTTCGGCCTTTGGCAGGGCATTTAGCCAATCGTACATGGTGTTGAAATCTCGATCAGGAACGGTTGCGGCCATTCTACTAGAGGTTGCCAGGAAAGCGGGCACCGGCCGCCCGGAACCCATGAGTCGCCGCCGCAGTCCCTATCCTGGATCTGGAGGACCGCTCAATGCTCGAACTACTGAAACAGGAAAAATTTCTGCTGCTGGCGATCATCCTTGCCGTGGTCGCCTGGCCCCTTGAGCCGCAGTTGGTCGGACACGGCCATGGTATGGCGATGCTGGCCGGCGTGGTGCTGGTGGGCGCCATCGTCTGCGCGTCGATGCGCGTGGCGCACCACGCGGAGGTGCTCGCCGAGCGGGTGGGTGACCCCTACGGGACCATGATCCTGACCCTCTCCGCCGTGCTGGTGGAGGTGTTGATCCTGGCGATCATGATGAGCAACCAGGCCTCGCCGACGTTGGTGCGCGACACCATCTACTCGGCGGTGATGCTCGATATCAATGGCATTCTGGGTCTGGCCGCGCTGATGGGCGGGCTCAAGCATGGAGAGCAGTCGTACAACGATGATTCGGCGCGTACCTACAGCGTGATGATCATGACCGCCGTGGGCGTTTCGATGGTGGTGCCGGAGTTCATCCCCGAGGGGGACTGGAAGCTGTATTCAGGCTTCACCATCGCCGCGATGCTGGTGCTCTATGCGCTGTTCCTGCGCATGCAGGTCGGTCCGCACAGCTATTTCTTCAGCTACAGCTACCCGGAGAAAAAGCGCCGGGCTCCGCAGGCTCCAGGCCCAGTGGACAGCAAGACGCGCTCGATCACCATCCTGGTGGGCGGTGTGGTGGTCATTGGCGTGCTGGCCGAGGTGATGTCGCAAGCGCTCGAGTACGGGCTGGAAGGCAGTGGCGCACCCCCGGTACTGATGGCGATCGTGGTCGCGGCGATTTCCGCCGCGCCCGAGATCCTCACGGCCCTGCGCGCGGCGCTGGCCAACCGCATGCAATCGGTGGTCAACATCGCGCTGGGCGCCTCGCTGTCGACGGTCATCCTTACCGTACCGCTCATGGAGGCGATGGCGCTCTACACCGGCCAGCCCTTCCAGATGGCAATGACGCCGGTGCAGACAGTGATGATCTTCATTACCCTGATCGTCTGCGCCATCAACCTCAACGATGGGGAGACCAACGCGATAGAGGGCATGACCCATTTCGTGCTGTTCGCCACCTTCATCATGCTGGCCATGCTCGGCCTCTGAAACTCAGCCTGCGATCAGTTGTGCCGCCGCCTGGCGGTGGTCGGCGATCAGGCCCTTGATGTCCAGGCCTTCGATCTGCCCATCGATGACCCGCCACAGGCCGCCGATCATTACTCGGTCGGCGCGGTCGGCGCCACACAGCAGCAAGGCCGACAGCGGGTCGTGACTACCTGAGAAGCGCAGTTCATCGAGCTTGAACAGCGCCAGGTCGGCCTGCTTGCCCACCGCCAGTTCACCGATGTCCTGGCGGCCGAGCAACTTCGCCGAGCCGCGTGTCGCCCAGCCGAGCGCCCGCTCGGGGGTGATCTGCTCGGCGCCGAAGCGCAGGCGTTGAAGGTACAAGGCCTGGCGCGCCTCAAGGATCATGTTGGAGGCATCGTTGGAGGCTGAACCGTCGACCCCCAGGCCAACCGTCGCACCGGCGGCTTCAAGGTCTACGGTCGGGCAGATACCCGAGGCCAGACGCATGTTCGAGCTTGGGCAATGACTGATACCGGTGCCGGCCGCGCCCAGGCGGGCGATTTCATCGGGGTTGAAATGAATGCCGTGGGCCAGCCAGGTACGTGGCCCGAGCCAGCCGACGCTGTCGAGGTAGTCAACGGTGCGCAGGCCGAAGCGCTGCAGGCAGAAATCTTCTTCATCGAGGGTTTCGGCAAGGTGGGTATGCAGGCGCACGTCGAGCTGTTCGGCCAGGGCGGCGCTGTCGCGCATGATCTGCGGAGTCACCGAGAAGGGTGAGCAGGGCGCCAGGGCAATCTGGATGCGCGCGCCTTCGCCGCGCTCGTGGTAGCTGTGGATAAGCCGCTGGCTGTCGGCAAGGATCACCTCGCCCTGCTGCACGGTCTGCTGCGGCGGCAATCCACCGTCGGCTTCGCCCAGGCTCATCGAACCACGGGTGAGCATGGCGCGCATGCCGAGTGCGCGCACGCTCTCGACCTGTACGTCGATAGCGTTGCCCAGGCCTTCGGGGAAGAGGTAATGGTGGTCCGCCGCAGTGGTGCAGCCGGATAGCAACAGCTCGGCCAATGCCACACGGGTTGCCAGTTCGAGCTTGGCCGGGGTCAGGCGTGCCCACACCGGGTACAGCGTCTTGAGCCAGGGGAACAATGGCTGATTGACTACCGGAGCCCATGCGCGGGTGAGGGTCTGGTAGAAGTGATGGTGGGTGTTGATCAGCCCAGGCAGGACCACGTGCTCACGAGCATCGAAGACTTGCGCGACAGGGGCGCTCGGGCTTTGGCCTTGGGCCAGGAGTTCACTGATACAGCCGTCTTCGATGACCAGCCCGCCACGGGCGTCGAGGCTGTTGGCGGTGAAGATGGCGAGAGGGTTTTTCAACCAGATACGGGTCGCAGGCATGGTGCCGGCTCCTCTGAAAGTGGGTTCAGGTAAGCCAGCTCAGTGTTGTCCTGTCTGCTGATCCAGGTCCGCCGCAGGGGCGAGGCATCGAGTCTACTGCCTCGCCGCGCGGCTTTCAATTCACCAGGTGAGGGCTTCACCTTGGTAGTTGATGAAGCGCAGGCCGCCATTGCCGCTCTGCGCCTTGATCTGTTCAAGCATGCCTTGGGTACTGGTGAGCACGTCGATCTCGGCATTTTCGCCGCCCATGTCGGTCTTCACCCAGCCAGGGTGCATGGCCAGTACACAGAGGTCGGGACGTTGAAGTTGCACCACGAAGCTATTGATCATCGAGTTGAGTGCTGCCTTGCTGGCTTTGTACAGACAGACCTCAACGCCGTCAGGGACGGCCACGCTGCCAAGGATGGAACTCATGAACGCCAGTACGCCGCTGCCTTCGCGGACTTGGCCCACAAGGCGCTGGGCGACGCGGATTGGCGAAACCGCATTGGTCATGAACAGGTCGCCGACGTCCTTGGGTTGCGCGACCTCAGGATCCTGTGGATGAGGGCCCATTACCCCGGCGTTGACGAACACCAGGTCGAAGACCTCTCCTTGCAGGCTGTGCTGCAGGACGTCGAGCTGGGCGCTGTTGTTCATGTCGAGGGTTTCGATGCGCACGCCGGCCTCGTCGCCGAGCTTGCCGGGATTCTGCGGGTCACGCACGGTGGCGGTGATCTGCCAGCCGTCTTCACGCAGGCGTTGCACCAGGCCGAGTCCCAGGCCGCGGGATGCACCAATGATCAGTGCGGTTTTGGAAGACATGAGGGCAGTCCTTGAGTAGATGGGAAGGGATTTGAGCATAGTGCAGAGCAGCAGCAATCCATGCCTGGCGAATCTGATCAAAAAACGATCAGTCCGACCGGGGCCCAGCGACATCTGGGCCTGGCGCGATGGCTAACGGGTTATCCACAGGGTGCTCCACAGGAACTGTGCGCAAGCGTGTGGCGCTGTAAATGCTCGTGCCCACAGCTATTGGTGATGGAATGCTGGGGATAACTCGACGGTATTCAATCAGTTGATGCGCGGTCATCGAACTGTGATCAAAATATGACCAGAGGTCTGGAGGCTACGCCGTCAAAGGCCTGCAACGGTATGCCCCAAGCTTATCCACAGGCAGGCCCACAGTAGTTGTGGGCAAGAGTCAGCAAGATTCCAGTCGTATGCGGCCGCGGCTAAGGTCAGCCAGTTGCTGTTGCAAGGTCTCAAGATGCGCCAGGCCGATCGCCAAGGTGAGATCGACGCCGTTGGACGTGAACTGTTCGTCCAGCACCCGTCCATCGAGCTCGGCCAGGCGCAGCTTGAGCAGGGCCAGTTCGCTGAACGTACAGCTGCAGGTGAACTCGCTGCGCGCCACCAGCTCGCGCCTTGGCGCTTGCTGCAGGCACTTGTTGGCGCCGCCGCCGTAGGCCCGTGCCAGGCCGCCCGTCCCGAGCTGGATACCGCCGTACCAACGGATCACCAACACCACGACCTGGTCAAAGCCTTGTGCCTCGATGGCGGCCAGGATGGGCCGCCCTGCGGTACCGCCGGGCTCACCGTCGTCGGTGCTGCGGTACTGGCCGCCGAGCTTCCAGGCCCAGCAGTTGTGAGTGGCAGCAAGGTCGCTGTGGCGCTCGATGAATGCTGTTGCCTCGGCGGCACTGCCGATCGGGCCGGCCAGAGTAATGAAACGGCTCTTGCGAATTTCTTCGCGGTATTGGCACAGGTCGAGCAGGGTAGAAGGCATAAGTCCGGTTCAGGCGGGCGGGGTCAGGCCGCAGCCCTTGAGAATGATGTGGATAAGATTGCGGCTCGCATCTTCCATGTCCTGCTTGGTGAGGCGGCTGCGGCCCGTGACTTGGCAGATCTGCGTGGCGAAGTCGGCATAGTGCTGGGTGCTTCCCCAGAGCAGGAAGATGAAGTGCACAGGGTCGACCCGGTCCATCTTGCCAGCGTCCATCCATGCCTCGAACACCGCCGCGCGGCCGCGGAACCAGTCGCGGTAGTCGGCGCTGAAGTACTCGCTCAGGCACTGTCCGCCGCTGATCACTTCCATCGCGAAAATGCGTGATGCCTGCGGATTGCGCCGGGAAAACTCCATCTTGGTGCGGATGTACTGGCTCAGCGCCTGGGCGGGATCGTCGTCCACGCTCAGGGCGTTGAAGGTGCTGTCCCACAACTCGATGATGTTGCTCAGCACCGCGATATACAGGCCCAGCTTGTTGGTGAAGTAGTAGTGCAGGTTGGCTTTGGGCAGCCCGGCCTTCAGCGCGATGGTGTTCATGCTGGTGCCCTTGAAACCATGGCGGGCGAACTCGTCTTCGGCGGCCTGGATGATGGCCTGTTCGTTTTTCTGACGGATTCGGCCGGCGGGCTTGCCCGAAGAGGGGATGCGATGCGCAGGGACTTCAAGGGTCATGGACGGATTCCGGACGGGCAGTGGCAACGAATGCCGACAGATTACCTGCCTGGGGCGCAGTGACAAGTCTTAGCGCGTGGCTGCCAGGCTTTCGAGGAAACTTTCCAGCACCAGATTGGGCCGGCGGCCCTTTCGCGTTACCCAGCTCAGGCCCAGGTCATAGAAGCGCTGGGTGGGCTTGAGGGGGCGCAGGCGGCCTTGCTGAACCCAGAAGTTGGCATAGTGGTCGGGCAGGTAACCGATGTAGCGGCCGGTCAGGATCAGAAACGCCATGCCCTCCCGGTCCGAAGCGCTGGCAGTGCAGTGCAGGGCCTGGTAATGCGATTGAATGTCGGCCGGTAGACGGAAGGTCGGAGCGATGGCGTCCTGAGCATTGAGACGCTCGTCGTCGATCTGCGGGTCATCGGCATAGAACAGCGGATGGCCGACCGCGCAGTAGAGCAGCGAGCGCTCGCTGTACAACGGCTGGTACTCGAGGCCCGACAGCAGGCTGGCCTGCGGCACCACGCCAACGTGCAGGCTGCCATCGAGCACGCCCTGCTCGACCCGGCTGGGGGCGATCATGCGGATCTGGATGCGCACATCAGGTCCACGGTCCTTGAGTTCCGCCAAGGCGTGAGTAATGCGCATGTGGGGAAGCGTCACCAGGTTATCTGTCAGCCCAATGTTCAACTCGCCGCGCAGGTGCTGGTGCAGGCCGTTGACCTCCGTACGAAAGGTCTCCAGGGCACTGAGCAATTGCAGGGCCGACTGATAGACGTCGCGGCCTTCCTCCGTCAGCGAAAAGCCTGCGCGCCCGCGCTGGCAAAGACGCAGGCCAATTCGCTGCTCGAGGTCGCTCATCTGTTGGCTGATGGCCGAGCGGCCGATGCCTAGTACGTTTTCTGCCGCCGAGAAGCCGCCGCATTCGACAACGCTGCGGTAGATCTTCAAGAGACGGATATCGAAATCGCTGACTTGGGCGAGAGGATCGGGACGACGACTCATAGTTTAGTCCGCAGCTGACTGAAGATTAGAAAAGCAGGATTTTTCAAACTTTATCTCCATGCCAACGTAGCTGCAACAACCCCCCATCGTTGCCTAATCGTCTCGCGAGGAACCGCCCGATGAACATGCCTGAACCCGCCAATGCAGGGATAGCCAGCCAGCTCAAGCTGGATGCCCACTGGATGCCCTACACCGCCAACCGCAATTTCCATCGTGATCCGCGGCTGATCGTGGCGGCAGACGGCAATTATCTGGTGGACGACAAGGGCCGCAGGATCTTTGATGCGCTGTCCGGGTTGTGGACCTGCGGCGCAGGGCATACCCGCAAGGAAATTCAGGAAGCCGTCGCCCGTCAGCTGGGCGTGCTGGATTACTCGCCAGCCTTCCAGTTCGGTCACCCGCTGTCGTTCCAACTGGCCGAGAAGATCACCGAACTGACACCGGGCAACCTCAATCACGTCTTCTATACCAACTCCGGTTCCGAATGCGCCGATACCGCGGTCAAGATGGTGCGTGCGTACTGGCGACTGAAAGGGCAAGCCACCAAGACCAAGATGATCGGCCGCGCCCGTGGTTACCATGGCGTGAACATCGCGGGAACGAGCCTGGGCGGCGTCAACGGCAACCGCAAGATGTTCGGCCAGCTACTGGATGTCGATCACCTGCCGCACACTGTGCTGCCGGGCAATGCCTTCACCCGGGGCCTGCCGGAGGAGGGCGGGATTGCCTTGGCCGATGAGATGCTCAAGTTGATCGAGCTGCACGATGCGTCGAACATCGCAGCGCTGATCGTGGAGCCGCTGGCAGGCTCCGCCGGTGTGCTGCCGCCACCCAAGGGCTACCTGAAGCGCCTGCGTGAAATCTGCGATCAGCACAATATCCTGTTGATCTTCGACGAAGTGATCACTGGTTTCGGTCGCATGGGTGCCATGACTGGCGCCGAAGCTTTCGGTGTGACTCCGGACCTGATGTGCATTGCCAAGCAGGTCACCAACGGCGCTATACCGATGGGCGCGGTGATTGCGAGCACCGAGATCTACCAGACCTTCATGAGCCAGCCAACGCCTGAGTACGCCGTGGAATTCCCGCACGGCTATACCTACTCGGCACACCCCGTCGCCTGCGCCGCCGGCATCGCTGCGCTGGACTTGCTGCAGAAAGAGAACCTTGTGCAATCGGCCGCCGAACTGGCGCCGCACTTCGAGAACGTGCTGCACGGCATCAAGGGCACCAAGAACGTCATCGACATTCGCAACTACGGCCTGGCGGGTGCGATCCAGATCGCCCCGCGCGACGGCGACGCCATTGTGCGTCCCTATGAGGCGGCGATGAAGCTTTGGCAAGCCGGCTTCTATGTTCGTTACGGTGGCGACACTCTGCAGTTCGGACCGACCTTCAATACGCAGCCGCAAGAACTCGATCGCCTGTTCGATGCGGTCGGTGAGGCGCTGAACCAGATCGACTGATTTCCCTGACTACGTCCGCAGGTGTGCGTGAGCACACCTGCCTGATCCTCTTTATATGGAGTTCTGCATGAGCACTGTTCAGCACCTGATCCACGGCGAGCTGGTTTCCAAGGGTGAGCGCACCGCCGATGTCTTCAATCCCGCCACTGGCCAGGCGATTCATCAGGTCGAGCTTGCCAGCCGGTCGACCGTGCAATTGGCAATCGATTCCGCCAAGTCGGCATTCCCTGCTTGGCGCAATACACCGCCTGCCAAGCGCGCCCAGGTCATGTTCCGCTTCAAGCAGCTGCTGGAGCAGAACGAGGCGCGAATCTCGCAGATGATCAGCGAGGAGCATGGCAAGACACTGGAAGACGCGGCGGGTGAGCTCAAGCGTGGCATCGAGAACGTGGAATTCGCCTGCGCCGCGCCGCAGGTGCTGAAAGGCGAGTACAGCCGTAACGTCGGCCCGAATATCGATGCCTGGTCCGACTTCCAGCCGCTGGGCGTGGTTGCAGGTATCACGCCCTTCAATTTCCCGGCGATGGTGCCGCTGTGGATGTATCCACTGGCGATTGCCTGCGGTAACTGCTTTATCCTCAAGCCGTCCGAGCGCGATCCGAGCTCGACCCTCTATATAGCGCAGCTTCTGCAGGAGGCTGGCCTGCCCAAGGGCGTGCTGAACGTGGTGCACGGTGACAAGGAAGCCGTGGATGCGCTGATCGAGGCGCCGGAGGTAAAAGCGTTGAGCTTTGTAGGCTCGACGCCGATCGCCGAGTATATCTACGCCGAGGGCACCAAGCGCGGCAAACGCGTGCAGGCCCTGGGCGGCGCCAAGAACCACGCGGTCCTGATGCCGGATGCGGACCTGGACAACGCTGTCAGTGCCCTGATGGGTGCGGCGTACGGTTCGTGCGGTGAGCGTTGCATGGCCATTTCGGTCGCGGTGTGCGTGGGCGATCAGGTCGCCGATGCGCTGATCGCCAAGCTGCGGCCGCAGATCGAGGCGTTGAAGATTGGCGCGGGTACCCAGTGTGGTCTGGACATGGGCCCCCTGGTGACCGCTGCCGCACGTGACAAGGTCGTGGGCTACATCGATGATGGCGTGGCTGCTGGCGCGCAACTGGTGGTCGATGGCCGCGGCCATCGTGTGAGTGGCTATGAGGACGGCTACTTCTTGGGCGGTACGCTGTTTGATCGCGTAACCCCGGAAATGCGCATCTACAAGGAAGAGATCTTCGGTCCGGTGCTGTGCGTAGTGCGAGTGAAAAGCCTGGAAGCGGCCATGCAGCTGATCAACGATCATGAATATGGCAACGGGACCTGTATCTTCACCCGCGACGGTGAGGCAGCCCGCCTGTTCTGCGACGAGATCGAAGTGGGCATGGTAGGGGTCAACGTACCGCTGCCGGTCCCAGTCGCCTACCACAGCTTTGGCGGCTGGAAGCGTTCGCTGTTTGGTGACCTGCATGCCTATGGCCCGGATGGCGTGCGCTTCTATACTCGGCGCAAGGCTATTACTCAGCGTTGGCCACAGCGTGCCAGTCATGAGGCTTCGCAGTTCGCATTCCCGAGCTTGTAAGTAGTACGACCCGAGAGGCGGCCTGTTGGCCGCCTTTTTTACTTATATCGAAGTTTAGTCAAACAAAGGGTTGACGACGTTTCGAATCCCCTTATAATGCGCCCCACTTCCAGCGTAGTTGGAGCGGAAAACTCCTTGAGAATCAACGAGTTGAACGTTCAGGACAGCAGCCGGAGGTGGCTCCGGTCGAAAGATCGGTAGCGGTGAAAAAGGTGGTTGACAGCAGATTGAAACGCTGTAGAATTCGCCTCCCGCTAGCAGCAATGCAGCGAGTCAAGTGTTTGAAGTTAAACAGCTTTCTGG
>NZ_CABVIX010000010.1 GCF_902498185.1 Pseudomonas fluorescens
CCGAACTCAGCAGTGAAACGATGCATCGCCGATGGTAGTGTGGGGTTTCCCCATGTGAGAGTAGGTCATCGTCAAGATTCATTTCGCAAAACCCCTATCTGCGCGAGCAGGTAGGGGTTTTGTCTTTTCCGGGTCGCCATCCGGCGACACAAAAAGCCTCACAAGCAGCCCCAGCGCCGTGGCGGAAATCGCAGTTCCTCATGATAAGGTTCCCTCAGAACCAACCGTCTCGCCCTAGGGAATGCCAATGCTGAACACCACCACACTGCAGCCAGGTTTCATGATCGTCCACAGTAACCGCCTGGACGATCTGCGCAGCCTGGTGGTGAGTTGGATGCGCCGTTATCCACTGGCTCCCCTGGAAAACGAGATTGCCCTGGTGCAAAGCAACGGGATCGCCCAATGGCTGAAGCTGGCCCTGGCAGAGGACCCGCTGGATGACGACCTGGGCGGTTGCGGTATTGCCGCTGCCATCGAGGTGCAACTCCCGGGTAGCTTCATGTGGCAGCTATATCGGCGGGTGCTGGGCCGCGAGGAAATCCCCGAGGTGTCGCTGCTCGACAAGGCGCCCCTTACCTGGCGTCTCATGCGCTTGTTGCCCGAGTTGATCGAGCGTCCACATTTCGAGCCCCTGCGCCGATTCCTCACCGATGACAACGATCTGCGCAAGCGCTATCAGCTCGCGGAGCGTCTTGCCGACCTCTTCGACCAGTATCAGGTCTACCGCGCTGACTGGCTCAAGGACTGGGCCGAAGGCGAGCATGTGCTCAATACCGCCCGCGGCGAGCGCAAGCCGCTGCCTGCCGGTAACTGCTGGCAGGCCGAGCTGTGGCGGGCTTTGCTCCTGGACGTGGGCGAGGAGGGGATGGCACAGAGCCGGGCGGGTGTTCACCACCGTTTCATCGAGCGCATTACCACCATCGAGCAAGCGCCTGCGGGGCTGCCATCGCGAGTCATCGTGTTCGGCATCTCGTCGTTGCCTGGCCAAGCCCTCGAAGCGCTGGCCGGCCTTGCCCGTTTCAGCCAGGTATTGCTTTGCGTACACAATCCCTGCCGCCATCACTGGGCCGATATCGTCGCTGACAAAGACCTGCTGCGGCACCAGTACAAACGCCAGCAACGCAAGCAAGGCATGCCTTTGCAGCTCGACGATGAAACCTTGCATCAGCATGCCCATCCGCTGCTGGCTGCGTGGGGCAAGCAGGGACGCGACTATATCAACCTGCTCGACAGCTATGATGATCCCGCAAGCTATCGAGGTGTATTCAGCGAAGGGCGCATCGATCTGTTCAGCGATGGGCAGCCAGGAAATCTGCTCAACCAGTTGCAAGACGATATCCTGGAGTTGCGCCCTCTTGCCGAGACGCGGGATATGTGGTCCGAAGTCGATCCCGCCAAGGACCGCTCGGTGCGTTTCCATGTCGCCCACAGCCCCCAGCGCGAAGTCGAGATCCTGCATGACCAGCTCCTCGCCCGCTTCAGCGCCGATCCGGCGCTGCGCCCTCGCGACATCATTGTCATGCTGCCAGACATCAATGCCTACGCCCCACACATCCGCGCTGTGTTCGGTCAGCTCGACCGCAAGGATCCGCGTTACATCCCTTTCACACTGACTGACCAGGGCCAGCGCGGCCGTGATCCGTTGTTGATCGCTCTGGAGCATCTGCTCAAGTTGCCCGACAGCCGCTTTGCCGTCAGCGAAGTGCTCGACCTGCTCGACGTGCCAGCATTGCGCGCGCGTTTCGCCATCCAGGAAAGCGACTTGCCGACCCTGCATCGCTGGATCCAGGGCGCCGGCATCCGCTGGGGGCTGAATGCCGAACAACGGGCTTCGCTTGGATTGCCCGAGGGGCTGGAGCAGAACAGTTGGCGCTTCGGCTTGCGGCGCATGCTGCTGGGCTATGCCGTGGGGATGGGCGAGGGTTGCGACGGCATCGAACCCTATGACGAGATCGGGGGCCTCGATGCTGCCTTGATCGGTCCCTTGGTGGCCCTTCTCGATGCCCTGGAAGTGGCATGCCAGGCACTTGCACAGCCAGCAACCGCAGCGCAGTGGGGCGATCGCCTGCATGCGCTGCTACAGGTCTTCTTCCTTGCCGAGAGCGAGCATGACGATTACCTGCTGGTGCAGCTGCAGACGCTGCGTGAAACCTGGCTGCAGACCTGTGAGTCGGTGCACCTGCAAGACCTGCTGCCGCTGACGGTCGTGCGCGAAGCCTGGCTGTCCGGTCTGGACCAGGGCAAGTTGTCACAACGCTTCATGGCGGGCTCTGTCAATTTCTGCACCCTGATGCCGATGCGGGCCATTCCATTCAAAGTGGTCTGCCTGCTGGGCATGAACGATGGCGACTACCCACGCGCGCAGCCACCGCTCGATTTCGACCTGATGGCCAGTGATTACCGGCCAGGTGACCGCTCACGCCGCGAAGACGACCGCTACCTGCTGCTCGAAGCGTTGCTTTCGGCCCGCGACCAGCTGTATGTAAGCTGGGTGGGGCGCAGCATTCGCGACAACAGCGAGCGACCTGCGTCGGTGCTGATTGGCCAGCTGCGTGACCATCTGGCAGCAGGGTGGCGGCAAATCGGAGCACAGGAGGGAGGCAAGCTGGATGCCGGCGAGCAATTGCTTCACTCGTTGACCCAGGAGCACCCGCTGCAGCCTTTCAGCCAGCGGTACTTTCACAAGGGCAGCCCGCTGTTCAGTTATGCCAATGAATGGCGTGTCCTGCATCAGTCGTCCGATGAAAGCAGCGCCAGTGAGCCAGCCCTGGAGCCCTACAGCAGTGATGAGCCGCTGAGCCTGGCCCTGCTTCAGGATTTCCTGCGCCATCCGGTGCGGCACTTCTTCAGCCAGCGCCTGAAAGTCTTCTTCGAAGCACTGGAAGCACCACTGGCGAACGAAGAACCCTTCATCCTCGATGCCCTGCAGCGCTACAGCCTCAGTGAAAGCCTGCTGGTGGCGGCACTGGCCGATCCCCAGAACAGTGAGCGCGCCTTGCAATCCCACGCCCGCCGTCTCCAGGCACATGGGGTGTTGCCGCTGGCCGGTTTCGGCGAACACCTGCAGGATGAGCTGGTCCAGCCACTCCCCGCCCTGCTGCAACGTCACGCAGAGCTGTTGCAGCGCTGGCCGCAGGTGATCGACAGCGCCTTGCCGATCCGCTTCGAGCACGGCTTGCACCGGCTGGAAGGCTGGCTGGGCCGTGTCTACCAAGCCCCGGACGAAAGCCTGCTGACCATCACCACCGTTCCCAACACCCTCAGCAGTGGTCGCAACAGCCTGAAATGGCATCGCTTGATACCGACCTGGGTGCTCCACCTGGCTGCCTGCGCCGTCGGCCATCCCTTGCACAGTGCGCTGGTCGCGAGCGACGTGACTCTACTCCTCGCACCGTTGCCGCAAGCCCGCGCAGCCGAGCTGCTCGGCGACTTGCTGGTGGCGCGCCAGGCGGCGATGAATGCGCCCCTCCCGGTAGCGGCGAAGACTGCCTTTGCCTGGCTTTCCCAGAGCAATCCTGACAAAGCCCTCGGTGCAGCCGAACGAGCCTACGAGGGTGATGGCCAGAACAGTTTTGGCGAGCGCAGCGAGAGCGTGGCTTTGGCCCGCCAGTTCCGCGATTTTGATGCCTTGAGCGCCGATGAGACCTTCGAAGGATGGTGTGAAGCCCTGTACCGTCCGTTGTGTGAAGCGCCCTGGCAGACCCTGGGCAACCAGGAGAACGCCGCATGACCCAGCTGGCCCGACCTCTCGCGCTGAATTTCCCATTGCACGGCAGCCAGCTGATCGAAGCCAGCGCCGGCACTGGCAAGACCTTCACCATTTCCGCGCTGTACCTGCGGCTCATCCTCGGCCATGGTGGCGACCTGGGCTTCGAACGTGAACTGCTACCGCCGCAGATCCTGGTGGTGACCTTCACCGACGCGGCGACCAAGGAGCTGCGCGAACGCATCCGCACCCGCCTGGCTGAAGCAGCGCGCTTCTTCCGCGATGAACTCCAGGCCGTCGACCCGTTGCTGCGCCAGCTGCGCGAAGAGTATCCCCAGGAGCTGTGGGCCCGCTGCGCAAACCGCCTGGAGGTCGCGGTACAGTGGATGGACGAGGCTGCGGTCTCGACCATTCATGGCTGGTGCCAGCGGATGCTGCGCGAGCACGCCTTCGACAGCGGCAGCCTGTTTACCCAGAGCCTGGAAACCGACCACAGCGAGTTGCTCGGCCAGGTCATGCGCGACTACTGGCGCCGCTTCTGCTACGCCATGCAGGGTGATGCCCTGGGTTGGGTGCGCAGCAACTGGATCAGTCCCGATGCCCTATTGCCCAGGGTGCGCCCACTGTTCGGGCGCCAGCGTATACAGAGCGCTGAAGAAGAGCCTCAGGCATTGATCGAGGCCGTACTGCTGCAGCGCGCGGAGCATCTGTGCCAGTTGAAGGCGCCGTGGACTCAGTGGGCTGACGAGCTCCTGCAGCTGTGCCGTGACGCGCTGGCGGCAAAGCACGTCGATGGCCGCAAGATGCAGGCGCGCTATTTCGAGCCGTGGTTCGAGAAGCTCAAGGCCTGGGCCGGCGACGAGAAAGCTCATGAACTGGAGCTGGGCACCGGCTTTACACGCCTCACGCCGACAGGCATGGCCGAGGCCTGGAAAGTCGGTGAACCCCCAGCTCACCCGGCATTGCAGGCGATGGAGAGTCTGCGCCACCAGTTGCTGGGCTTGCCGAGCCCGGATGCCTGCTTGCTGGAACATGCCGCCGCATGGGTATCGGCCCGCTTCGAGGTGGAAAAACGGCGGCGTGCCGAAATGGGCTTCGATGACATGCTCCTGCGTCTGGAGCAGGCTCTCGATGGCGACGCTGGCGAGCGCTTGGGGGCGTTGATCCGCGAGCAGTTCCCAGTGGCGCTGATTGATGAATTCCAGGACACCGACCCGGTGCAATACGGCATCTTCGAGCGCATCTACCGCATCAGCGAAAACCGCGCCGAAACCGGGCTGTTCATGATCGGCGACCCCAAACAGGCAATTTATGCCTTTCGCGGCGCGGACATCTTCACCTACCTGAGCGCGCGTCGTGCCACTGCGGGGCGTCTTCACAGCCTGGATACCAACTATCGCTCCAGCCAGGCCATGGTAAGCGCGGTCAACCAGGTCTTCCTGCAGGCTGAGGAGCGAGCTGAAGGGCGCGGTGCCTTCCTGTTCCGTGAGGCTGGGGACAACCCGTTGCCCTTCGTGGAAGTGCGCGCGAAGGGACGCGGCGAACAATGGCTGGTCGAAGGTCAACCGGGTGCTGCCCTGCACCTGTGGCACCTGAGCAGCGATGAACCGGTATCCGGCACGACTTACCGTCAACACCTCGCCGCGAGTTGCGCCACCCATATCGTCGGTCTGCTTAACGGAGGGCAGCAGGGCCGTACGGGATTCAAGGATGAACAAGGCACGCTCCGCTCCTGCCGTCCCTCCGATATCGCCATCCTTGTGCGCGATGGCCGCGAGGCCCAACTGATTCGTGCCGAGCTTGCAGCCCGTGAGGTGCGCAGCGTGTATCTGTCCGACAAGGACTCGGTATTCGCGGCTCGAGAGGCCCATGACTTGCTGGCGTGGCTCAAGGCATGCGCCGAACCTGACTCGGAACGCCTGCTCAAGGCCGCGCTGGCCAGCATGACGCTCGACTTGCCGCTGACCGCCCTGGAGCAGCTGAATCAGGATGAGCGCGTGTGGGAAGGGTGGGTCATGACCTTCCGCGACTATCGCCAGACCTGGCAGCGCCAGGGGGTGCTGCCGATGTTGCGCCGACTGCTGCACGACTTCGGCTTGCCGCGCACCCTGATTGCCCGCAGCGATGGCGAACGTGTGCTTACCAACCTGCTGCACCTGGCCGAACTGCTGCAACAGGCCTCCGCCGAGCTGGATGGTGAACAGGCGCTGATACGCCATCTTTCCGAGCACCTGGCCAGTTCCGGCCAGGCTGGCGAGGAGCAGATACTGCGCCTGGAAAGCGATGAACAATTGGTCAAGGTGGTGACGATTCACAAATCCAAGGGCCTGGAATACCCACTGGTCTTCTTGCCCTTCATCTGCACCAGCAAGCCGGTGGATGGCCAGCGGCTGCCGCTGGCGTGGCACGACAGCGATGGCAATGCGCACCTGACCCTGACCCCTGACAAGGAGCAGATTGCCCTCGCCGATGACGAGCGCCTGGCCGAAGACCTTCGCCTGCTCTATGTTGCCCTGACCCGCGCCCAACATGCTTGCTGGCTTGGCATCGCCGACCTCAAGCGCGGCAGCAACAAGGCCTCGCAATTGCACCGCTCGGCGTTGGGTTACCTGCTCGGTGGTGGCGCGCCGTTGCCCAGTTCCAACCATCTGGAGCAATGGCTCGGCGCGTTGCAGTCGGCTTGTGCTGCAATTGCCTGCCAGGCCTTGCCCGAAGCTACCGACAGTGTGTATCTCAATCCCAAGGTGGGCAGCGAACTGCTGCCGGCGCGCCGTCCTCGGCGCCAGGCTGCCGAGAACTGGTGGATCGCGTCGTACAGCGCATTGCGCATTGGCGATGAGGGTCTGACCGCGGACAGTTCCCAGGCCCAGCAACTGCTCGACGATGAACGTCCCGAGGTCCAACAGCTGCGCGAAGTGCCAGCAGGCAGCGGCGATATTCACCGCTTCCCCCGCGGGCCCAATCCAGGCACCTTCCTGCATGGCCTGCTGGAATGGGCGGGCCGCGAAGGCTTCACCCATGTCAGTGACAACCCCCAGCTGATCAAGCACACCGTCGGCCAGCGCTGTAACCGCCGCGACTGGACCGGTTGGATTCCTGCCCTCGACCAGTGGCTGCAGCAACTCCTTGCCCAGCCCATGCCGCTGCACCCGGACGGTCCGGTGCTGATGCTCAACCAGCTGCGCAGCTATCAGATCGAGATGGAGTTCTGGTTCGCCAGCCATGAGGTTGACGCGGTGCGCCTCGACCACCTGGTGGCGCAACACACACACAATGGTGTTGCGCGGCTGGCGGCGCAACCAACCCAGCTCAACGGCATGTTCAAGGGGTTCATCGACCTGGCTTTCGAACTCGACGGCCGCTATTACGTGGCCGATTACAAGTCCAATTGGCTGGGACCGGATGACACGTCCTACAGCACCCCAGCCATGGAACACGCGATTCTCGCCCATCGCTATGACCTGCAATACGTACTCTACCTGCTGGCGCTGCACCGGCAGCTGCGCGCGCGGCTGCCTGGCTACGACTACGAGCGTGACGTCGGCGGTGCGCTGTTCATCTTCCTGCGGGGGACGGCCGCCCAGACGTGCGGGGTGTACTACGTCAAGCCGCCGCGCAGCCTGATCGAACAACTCGATGCGCTGTTCCGAGGCGAACACGCGCCAGAACAGCAGGACCTGTTTTCCGGAGTGGCCCCATGACCCGACAACTTCACGATCTGCTGCCCACTCCGCTGGAGGCCGCGCAACTTGCGGCCTTGGCGCCACTCAGCGCCAGCCGTGACCTGCTTGTGCTGCTCGACCGCTGGGTCGAGCGCGGCTGGTTGCGTGCTCTGGACCGGGCGTTCGTCAGCTTTCTCGAAGAGCGCGCTCCGGGCAGCGATCCGCTTGTGCTGCTGGCGGCGGCGCTGGCCAGTCACCAGTTGGGACATGGCCACGTCTGCCTGGACCTGGAGCAAACCCTGGCCGAGCCAGACTTCGCCCTGTCGCTGCCGCCGGAGGGCGATGCACTCGCCGGCCCCTTGCTACTGCCCTCGCAGCTGCTGGCCAGCCAGGACCTGCCCACCTGGCTGCAGCGTGTAGGAGCCAGCGTCCTGGTCGCTGACGCCGATACGCCAACACACAGTTCCCGGCCCCTGGTACTCAGCGGCCAGCGGCTGTACCTGCGCCGCTACTGGAGCTACGAGCGGCGCATCGACGCCGCCCTGCAAGATCGACTGGCCCAGGGCGAAGCCGTTCCTGATGATTTGCCGTCGCGTCTGGGGCAGCTGTTCGAGGCTGGCGCGATGCCTGGCCAGGTCGACTGGCAGAAGCTTGCCTGCGCGCTGGCCACCCGCGCGGCGTTCAGTATCATCACGGGCGGCCCTGGTACCGGCAAGACGACGACCGTGGTTCGTCTGCTGGCGTTACTCCAGGCTCCGGCGGTGGAGCAGGGACGGCCCCTGCGCATTCGCCTGGCGGCGCCCACCGGCAAGGCCGCGGCCCGTCTTACCGAGTCGATCGGCCAGCAGGTCGAGCGCCTGACGGTCAGCCCCGAGGTGCGCGGGCAGATTCCCACCGACGTCAGCACCGTGCACCGGCTGCTTGGCAGTCGGCCTGGCTCTCGGCACTTCCGCCACCACGCTGGGAATCCATTGCCATTGGACGTGCTGGTGGTGGATGAAGCCTCGATGATCGACCTGGAAATGATGGCCAACCTGCTCGACGCCCTGCCGCCCAAAGCGCGTCTCGTCCTGCTCGGCGACAAAGACCAGCTTGCCTCCGTCGAAGCGGGGGCCGTGCTGGGAGATCTGTGCCGTGATGCCGAAGAGGGCTGCTATACGCCTGCAACCCGCGCCTGGCTGGAACAGGTAAGCGGTGAGTCCCTGGCCGCCAGTGGCCTGCGCACCGGCGACGCGCGACAGCATCCCTTGGCCCAGCAAGTCGTGATGCTGCGTTTTTCGCGGCGTTTCGGCGAGGGCAGTGGCATTGGTCAATTGGCGCGTCTGGTCAACACCCAGCAAGCGCGGCAAGCGCGGGACCTGCTGACCCTGGCGCCCGAGGATGTCTTCAGCCTGGCGCTGCGCGGCGAGCAGGACCGCGCCCTCGACCGCCTCCTGCTCGAGGGCCTGGGCCGAGGTGCCGATGGCCCGCAGGGCTACCGCCGCTACCTCAACACTCTTGCCAGGCACCGTCCCGCGCCGGGCACTCCGGCGGATGATCCCCGCTGGGAAGACTGGGCAGGTGAGGTCCTGCAAAGCTTCGAGACCTTCCAGCTGCTCTGCGCCGTGCGCAGGGGACCCTGGGGGGTTGCAGGCTTGAACCAGCGCGTCGAGCAGGTGCTGAGCAATGCCGGGCTGATCGACAGCCATCAGCCCTGGTACGAAGGACGACCGGTGCTGATGACACGCAACGACTATGGCCTGGGGCTCATGAACGGCGATATCGGCATCGCCCTGCGCCTGCCTGACGAGCGCGGCGAATCGATACTGCGGGTGGCATTCGCCCGCAATGACGGGCGCGGCGGCGTGCGTTTCGTCCTCCCCAGCCGCCTTAGCGAAGTCGAAACCGTCTTCGCCATGACCGTGCACAAGTCCCAAGGCTCGGAATTCGACCATACTGCCCTGGTACTGCCCGATGCCCTGAACCCGGTGCTGACCAAAGAGCTGGTCTATACCGGCATCACCCGGGCCAAACATTGCTTCAGCCTGATAGAGCCGCGGCAGGGGATTTTCGAGGAAGCCGTATCACGCAAGGTGCGGCGGATTTCGGGATTGATGCTGGAGCAGGTCTGAGACCCCGCCGCGCTACCCCTCGCTGAAGCGCATCTCTCTCGACGCGCCCATCAACAACGCAGCGTTCTGCTCGGTCACCTTACGGATGTAATCCCACAACAGCGTAATCCGCTTGAGCTTCCTCAAGTCCTCCCGGCAGTACATCCAGAAATGCCGGGTGACTTCCACCTGATCAGGCAATACCGCCACCAGACGCGCATCCTGGGCGGCCAGGAAGCACGGCAGAATCGCCAATCCTCGGCCCTGCAGCGCCGCGGTGTATTGCGCGATGACGCTGGTGCTGCGCAGGTGCGCGTTGGCGTTGGGGATGAGGTTGGCCAGGTACAGTAGCTCGGAGCTGAACGCCAGGTCGTCCACGTAACTGATGAATGGGTGATTGGCCAGGTCGCTGACTTGCTGGATCGGCTCGTGGGTGTCCAGATAATTCTGGGTGGCATACAGGCGCAAACGGTAGTCACACAGCTTGCAGCACACATACGGTCCGTGTTCTGGACGCTCCAAAGCGATGACGACATCTGCCTCGCGCTTGGAGAGGCTGATGAAATGGGGCAATGGCAGGATGTCGACGGTGATGGCCGGGTAGGCATCGACGAAGTGGCTCAGCTGCGGGGTGATGAAGAAGCTGCCGAACCCTTCGGTGCAACCCATGCGTATATGCCCTGAGAGCGCAACGCCCGAGCCCGAAACCTGTTCGCAAGCCTTGTGCAGGGTGCTTTCGATCGACTCGGCATAGCCGAGCAAGCGCTGGCCTTCGGCAGTCAGGGTGAAGCCGTTGGTGCGCGATTTCTCGAACAGCAAGGTGCCCAGCGCCACTTCCAGCGAGCCGATGCGACGCGACACCGTGGTGTAGTCGACATTGAGGCGCCTGGCCGCGCTGCTGGCCTTGCGGGTGCGCGCCACTTCAAGAAAGAACTTCAGGTCATCCCAGTTCAGCGAGCCCAGGGACGTGAGGTTTTTTTGCATGATGGTCCGGCTTTTATGTGCGTTCTTGTTGGAAGTTTGCACATCTATACTCGAATTCAGCCTCGTCCCCAACAATAATTCCAGGAGAGCGCAGATGAACGCACCCCATGCCCCAGACCAGGCCAAGGTTGAGCAGGTCAAGCTGCTGATCGCCGGCCAGTGGGTCGAATCGAAGACCAGCGAATGGCGCGATGTGGTCAACCCGGCCACCCAGCAGGTGCTGGCGCGTGTGCCATTCGCCACGATCGAGGAAGTAGACGCCGCCGTGGCGGCCGCCCATCGTGCCTTCAAAAGCTGGCGTGATACCCCCGTCGGTGCCCGCATGCGCATCATGCTCAAATTGCAGGCGCTGATCCGCGAGCACTCCAAGCGCATCGCCCAGACCCTCAGCGCCGAACAGGGCAAGACCATTGCCGACGCCGAAGGGGATATCTTTCGAGGGCTCGAGGTGGTCGAACACGCGGCGTCCATCGGTACCCTGCAGATGGGCGAGTTTGCCGAGAACGTCGCAGGTGGCGTTGACACCTACACCCTGCGTCAGCCCATCGGCGTGTGCGCTGGCATTACCCCGTTCAACTTCCCGGCGATGATTCCGCTGTGGATGTTCCCGATGGCCATCGTGTGCGGCAATACCTTCGTTCTCAAGCCCTCCGAACAGGACCCGCTGTCGACCATGATGCTGGTCGAGCTGGCGCTGGAAGCCGGGGTGCCGGCAGGTGTGCTCAACGTGGTGCACGGCGGCAAGCAGGTGGTGGATGCAATCTGCATCCACCCTGACATCAAGGCGATTTCGTTTGTGGGTTCGACCGAGGTCGGCACCCACGTCTACAACCTCGCAAGCCAGCACAACAAGCGTGTGCAGTCGATGATGGGCGCCAAGAACCATGCCGTGGTGCTGCCGGACGCCAACCGCGAGCAGACCCTCAATGCATTGGTCGGCGCAGGTTTCGGCGCCGCCGGTCAGCGCTGCATGGCAACGTCGGTGGCGGTGCTGGTCGGCAAGGCCCGCGAGTGGATCCCCGAGCTCAGGGACCTGGCTGCCAAGCTCAAGGTCAACGCTGGCAGCGAGCCGGGCACCGATGTCGGGCCGCTGGTTTCCAAGCGGGCCAAGGAGCGGGTGTTGGGCTTGATCGAGAAAGGCATCCAGGAGGGCGCGAAGCTCGAACTCGATGGCCGTGGCGTTCAGGTGCCGGGCTTTGATCAAGGCAACTTCGTTGGCCCGACGCTGTTCTCCGGGGTGACCACCGACATGCAGGTCTACACCCAGGAAATCTTCGGCCCGGTACTGGTGGTGCTGGAGGTCGATACGCTGGACGAGGCGATTGCCCTGGTCAACCGCAACCCGTTCGGCAATGGCACCGGCCTGTTCACCCAGAGCGGAGCCGCAGCGCGCAAGTTCCAGAACGAGATCGACGTCGGCCAGGTGGGCATCAACATCCCCATCCCGGTGCCGGTGCCGTACTTCAGCTTCACCGGTTCGCGCGGTTCCAAGCTGGGTGACCTCGGGCCATATGGCAAGCAGGTGGTGCAGTTCTACACTCAGACCAAGACCGTCACCGCCCGCTGGTTCGACGACGACAGCGTCAACGACGGTGTGAACACCACCATCAGCCTGCGCTAAGGAGACCTGCCATGCGTATCGCATTCATCGGGCTGGGCAACATGGGCGCGCCCATGGCCCGCAACCTGATCAAGGCCGGCAATGAGCTGAACCTGTTCGACCTCAACCAGGCCGTGCTGGCCGAGCTCGCTGAGCTCGGCGGGCAGATCAGCACTTCACCCCGGGACGCGGCGGCCAACAGCGATCTGGTCATCACCATGTTGCCGGCCGCACAGCATGTACGCAGTGTGTATCTGAGTGAAGACGGCGTGCTCGCCGGCGTGCGTGCCGGCACCCCGGTGCTGGACTGCAGCACAATCGACCCGCAGACCGCGCGCGATGTCTCGCGCGCGGCAGCGGCCAAGGAGGTGGACATGGGCGATGCGCCGGTGTCCGGGGGGACCGGTGGCGCGGCGGCCGGTACCTTGACCTTCATGGTGGGCGCCACGCCTGCGCTGTTCGCTGCTTTCAAGCCGGTACTCGAGCAGATGGGCCGCAACATCGTGCACTGCGGGGAGGTCGGAACCGGGCAGATCGCCAAGATCTGCAACAACCTGCTGTTGGGCATCTCGATGATCGGCGTGTCCGAGGCGATGGCGCTGGGCAATGCCCTGGGCATCGATACCCAGGTTCTGGCCGGTATCATCAACAGCTCGACTGGCCGCTGCTGGAGTTCGGACACCTACAATCCCTGGCCGGGGATCATCGAGACCGCGCCCGCTTCACGGGGATATACCGGAGGGTTTGGCGCCGAACTGATGCTTAAGGATCTGGGCCTGGCCACCGAAGCGGCCCGCCAGGCGCATCAGCCGGTGATCCTGGGCGCAGTGGCGCAGCAGTTGTATCAGGCCATGAGCTTGCGGGGCGACGGGGGCAAGGACTTTTCAGCCATCGTCGAGGGGTATCGCAAGAAGGAGGGTTAAGCGCTGACGGCCCCCGCGGGCAAATCGGATTTCGTCCGATTTGCCCGCGGTCCGGGATCAGGCAAACACGAAATACTTGCGAACCGTCTCTACCACTTCCCAGGTGCCTTTCATCCCCGGCTCGATCACGAACACGTCACCCGCCTTCAGGTGCTTGGGCTCTTCGCCCTCGGGAGTGACGATGCAGTAGCCGTCGAGGAAATGGCAGAATTCCCATTTGTCATAGTTGACTTCGAATTTGCCTGGAGTGCAGATCCAGGTGCCCATGATCTTGCTGCCGTCCTGGGATTGGTAGGCGTTCAGGTTGACGGTGTGCGGGTCGCCGCCGATGCGCTTCCACTTGGTCGCATCCAGTACCGGGGTCGGGCAGGTTTCGCGCAGGACGGTGATGAAATCGGACATGCTGGGCTCCAGACGAGTCATTGTTTGACCGGTCACCATAGGCCCTGCGCGTAGGTCGCAGTTGCCTGGGCTCGACGTCCAGGTGTCTGCACGCGCACTGGCCCTGCCAAAACCGCCCCTTGTGGTATCACCACACACCTGCTGGTCAACGGTTAGCCGAGGACGGGCTGAGCATCTCGATCAGCTGGATATCGAAATCGCGCTCCAGGTAATCCATTCGCTGCTCGGAAAACCGCTGCATGTGCGGCAGGGCAGAATGCACGTCCAGGTCCGCCTTGCTTGCCCACACCTCGAAGAAGATAAACAGCGTCGGATCCTGCTGGTCGCGGAGCATGTGGTACTCGATGCAACCCGGCTCCTGGCGGCTCGGCTCGACGTATGCGCTGAACAGCGCCTCGAACGCGTCGGCTTTATCAGGGCGGGTCTTGGCTTTGAGAATGAAGGCGTAAGGCGCTCTCATGGGATAACCCCTGCAGATAAGTGATGAAACGATTCTAAAGCAACAATCTATTGAACATTCGTGATTTGGAGTCAAATGTATTTTGAGCATCCAGCGCTGTTTCCCACGTCTGTAAATGCCTACTCTGCCGGCCATACGACTTGATACGGTCTGGCGGCATGCAAAGCCGCGGACCGCCAACCAGATGAGGCCCGCATGAAAAAGATTCTTCTGCTCAACGGTGGCAAACGCTTCGCCCATTCCGATGGCCGTCTGAACGAGACGCTGCACGATACCGCTCTGGCCTATCTGGACCGCGCCGGTTTTGATGTGCGCCAGACCTTTATCGACGGCGGTTACGACGCCCAGGAAGAAGTCGAGAAGTACCTCTGGGCCGATGTGGTGATCTACCAGATGCCAGGATGGTGGATGGGCGCGCCGTGGACGGTCAAACAGTACCTGGACGAAGTCTTCACCGCCGGACATGGCAGCCTCTACGCCAACGACGGCCGCACCCGTTCCGACGCCTCGCAGAAATATGGCAGCGGTGGCCTGGTGCAAGGCAAGCAGTACATGCTCTCGCTCACCTGGAACGCACCGCAGCAAGCCTTCGACGACCCAAGCGATTTCTTCGAAGGCAAGGGCGTGGATGCGGTGTACTTCCCGTTCCACAAGGCCAACCAGTTCCTGGGGATGACGGGCCTGCCAACTTTCCTGGCGGTCGATGTGATGAAACGGCCCAACGTCGAGGCCACCCTGGCCGCCTACGAGGCGCATCTGACCGAGGTCTTTGGCAAGGCGCAGTGACGCGCGCTTGCGTCCTGGCCGGGGAGCGGCTATCAATCACGGCAATCTCTACAAGCAGGACCGCCGATTGAAAACCCGTTCCGATGAACTGCAAGTATTTGTCTCGGTAATCGACTGCGGGTCGATCTCCGCTGCTGCCGAGCAGGTAGGACAGACACCTTCGGCAGTAAGCCGCACTCTCTCGCGCCTCGAAGCCAAGCTGGGCACCACGCTGATCAACCGCACCACCCGGCGCATGGACCTGACCGAGGAGGGGCGGTTTTTTCTCGAGCGTGCCAAGGCCATCCTCGAGCAGATGGACGACCTCGAAGAGCGACTGGCCCTGCACCACCAGACGCCCTCCGGACGACTGCGCATCAACGCAGCGGCACCCTTCATGCTGCACGCCATCGTGCCGTGGATTGGCGAGTTCCGCCGGCGGTACCCGGATATCGAGCTTGAGCTCAACACCGACGACCTGATCATCGACCTGCTCGAACAGAGCACCGACGTGGCCATCCGTATCGGTGAGCTGGCCGACTCCAGCCTGCATGCCCGCTCGCTAGGCTGCAGCCCGCTGCAGGTATTGGCCAGCCCGGCCTACCTCGAGCGTCACGGTACGCCACAGCACGTCGAAGACCTCAACCAGCATTGCCTGCTCGGCTTCAGCACGCCCGAAAGCCTCAACCAGTGGCCGCTGCGTCATCCCCAGGGCGACCGCTGGGCCATCCGTCCGCATCTGCTCGCCTCCAGCGGCGAAACTCTGCGCCAGCTGGCCATGGCTGGCGAAGGGATCGTCTGCCTGTCGCACTTCATGACCCATGAGGACATCCGGACGGGGCGCCTGCAGGTGTTGCTGGCAGACGCCAACAACGGTTATCGCCAGCCTGTGCACGCGGTGTACTACCGAAATACGCAGCTGGCGCTGCGGATCCAGTGCTTTCTCGATTTCATCCAGGACAAGCTGTCGGCCTACGCTTGCTGAGTTGCTTGCCAGCGACAGATCCTGTCCATGGGCGGCGAAAAACCTGCGTGATGTTTGCTTAGTCGCAAGGCCTGAGCCTTAATGACTGGTCAACAAAAACAACACCAAGGACGTCCACATGCGAATCGTCATGTTTCAATCCATTGCGCTCGGGGCCGCGATCCTGAGCAGTTCGTCCGTCTTCGCGGTAACGCTGGACGGCGGCGCGGTAGCCGCACCCGATCAATATGGTGCACAGGTGGCGGCCGACATCCTGAAGAAAGGCGGCAACGCGGTGGATGCTGCCGTAGCCACCGCCTTCACCTTGGCGGTGACCTATCCCGAGGCCGGAAACATCGGCGGCGGTGGTTTCATGACCTTGTACATGGACGGCAAGCCGTATTTCCTCGACTACCGCGAGGTAGCGCCCAAGGCGGCCAGCCGCAACATGTACCTGGACGACAAGGGCGAGATCATCGAGAACCTGAGCCTGGTCGGCGCCCGCGCTGCTGGCGTGCCGGGCACGGTGATGGGGCTGTGGGAGGCGCACCAGAAGTTCGGCAAGCTCAAGTGGTCGGAGCTGCTGACCCCGGCCATCGGCTATGCGCAAAACGGTTTCAAGATCGCCGCCAAGCAGTATCAATACCGCGATGACGCCCTGGGCCTGTTCAAGACCAGCACCAACTTCAATGACTACTTCGGCAGCATGAAAGTCGGCGAATCCTTCAAACAGCCTGAGCTGGCGCAGACGCTGGAGCGCCTCGCCGACAAGGGCGTCAGCGACTTCTATCAAGGCAAGACCGCCGACCTGCTGGTGGCGCAGATGCAAGCCGACAAGGGCCTGATCACCAAGGACGACCTGAAGGACTACAAGGCCGTGTGGCGTGACCCCATCGCCATCGACTGGCGCGGCAACACCGTCTACACCGCACCGGCGCCAAGCTCCGGCGGTGTGGCGCTGGCGCAGCTACTGGGCATCAAGGAGCTGCGTGCCGCGGACTTCAAGAATGTCGAGCTCAACTCCGCGCGCTACATCCATCTGTTGGCCGAGATCGAGAAGCGGGTGTTCGCGGACCGCGCCGACTATCTGGGCGACCCGGCGTTCACCAAGGTGCCGGCGGACCGGCTGGTGGCCAAGGACTACCTGGCCAAGCGTGCCTTGCAGGTCAATCCGTCGGCAATTTCCGAGACTGACAAGGTCCGGCCAGGCCTGGAGCCCCACCAGACCACGCACTTCTCGATCGTCGACAAGCAGGGCAATGCGGTGAGCAACACCTACACGCTGAATCTGGACTATGGCAGCGGAGTGGTGGTCAAGGGGGCGGGCTTCCTGCTCAATGACGAGATGGACGACTTCAGCGCCAAGCCGGGCGTGGCCAACGCTTTCGGTGTGGTGGGTGGCGATGCCAATGCCATCGCGCCGGGCAAGCGCATGCTCTCGTCCATGAGTCCGACCCTGGTAACCCGGGACGGCCAGGTGACCCTGGTGCTGGGCACTCCAGGCGGCTCACGGATCTTCACCTCGATCTTCCAGGTGATGAACAACCTCTACGATTACAACCTGCCGCTTGAGAAAGCCGTGGCCGCGCAGCGCGTGCACCATCAGTTGCTGCCCAAGGACACGATCTACTTCGATGCCTTCGCGCCGTTGACCGGCAAGGTGGCCGAGGAGCTCAAGAAGATGGGCTATACCCTGGAGGATCAAGGCTGGGAGATGGGCGACATCCAGGCGATCCGGGTCAAGGGCACGGCGCTGGAGACCGCGTCGGATCCGCGCGGGCGTGGGGTCGGGATGGTGGTCCGGTAAGAGGAGGGACTGGGGCCGCGGAACGGCCCCAGGATTCAGCGGTCAGACGCGGAAATGGCTGACCATGGTCTGCAGCTGATTCCCCAGGCGTGCCAGCTCGACGCTGGAGGCGGCTGTCTCTTCACTCGCAGCGGATGTCTGCTCCGACACATCGCGCACATTCAGGATGCTGCGGGTGATCTCCTCGGCCACGGCACTCTGCTGTTCCGCGGCTGCGGCGATCTGCTGGTTCATCGACTGGATGTTCGACACCGTGCGCGTGATGCTTTCCAGCGAGGCACCGGCCTTGCGGGTCAGCTCGACGCTGCTGTCGGTGAGGGTACGGCTGCCGAGCATTACATTGGCCACCTGCTGGGTGCCGTTCTGCAGGCTGGCGACCAGCTCTTCGATCTCTTCGGTAGACTTCTGCGTGCGTTGGGCCAGCCCGCGCACTTCATCAGCCACCACCGCGAAGCCGCGCCCGGCCTCACCGGCACGAGCCGCCTCGATGGCGGCATTGAGCGCCAGCAGATTGGTCTGCTCGGCCACCGACTTGATCACGTCCATGACGCTACCAATCTTCTGGCTTTCCTGCTGCAGCAGCTCCATGGCTTCGGTAGAGCGTTTGACTTCCTGCGCCAGGCGCTCGATCTGGCTGATCGCTTCGCCTACCACTCGGTCGCCGGTACGCGCCTGGCCATCGGCTTCGGTCGCGGCCTGCGAGGCCTGCTCGGCATTTCGCGCGACTTCCTGCACGGTCGTGGCCATCTCGTGCATGGCGGTAGCGACCTGGTCGGTCTCGTCCTTCTGGCTGTTGACGCCGGCGCTGGTCTGCTCGGTGACCGCCGACAGCTCTTCGGCGGCGCTGGCGATCTGGGTAACGCCATCGCGAATACCGGAGATCAAGTCGCGCAGGGTAGTGCCCATGCGTGCGATGCCTTGTTGCAGCACGCCCAGTTCGTCGCGACGGGTGACGCGCACGTCATGGGTCAGGTCGCCAGCGGCAATCTTTTCCACGACTTCCAGAGTTTCGCGCAGTGGGCGGGTAATCTGGCGGGTGATCAGGACGGCAGCCAACACGCCAACCAGCAAGGCCAGCAAGGTGGCAATGATCTGCAGCGTGCGAGCCTCGGCGCTTTCGCTGTCACGGCGGTCGAGCTGGATCTTGTACAGCTGGTCGCTGATCTTGACGATGGTCGCGCCTTCAACGGTCATTTCCTGGCGAGCTTGGGCAATGACCGCGAGGGTATCGCGGAACTGGCGCAGGGAATCGCGGAACGCGACCATTTCAGTCTCGAACTGCTGTACGCGTGCGGCTTCGCTGGGCAACTGCTGCCTGAGGGCGTCGATGCCGACCAGGGCGGTTTCCAGCTGGGTCAATGCGGCCTGCTCGGCGCTGGCGTTGGCGTCGGCGATATAGCTGCGGGTTTCCAGACGGGCCTGGGCCAATTGTTGCTTGGCAGCGCTGACCACCTGGTACTGCTGCAGGCGAACCGCATCGGTCTCCGGCTGGTCGAGCACGCTCCGGCCGGTGGCATCGAGTGCCTGATCGGCGCGGTTCGCGATCTGCATCATGTTTTCTCGAACTGCCTGGCGGCTTTTGTACCCAGCCCGCATCTTTTCCAGAGAGACCTGGTACTGGCTGATCACATCGCCCAGCTCGCGCAGCAGCTTGACGTTCTCGGGACTGGTGAAGCTGGCGAGCAGCTTCTGCTGCTGCGCGCCGAAGGCATCGAGCTTGACCTTGACGGTAGCGGCTGCAGCGTCGTCACCATTGGTCAGCATGTACTGCAGGCGAGTGACGCGCAGGTTGGTCAGATCATTGTTGAGCTGACCGATGTCGCCCATCCAGTTACTGCGGTTGATGAGACTGCCCAGGCTGTTCCAGCCCGTCAGGGCCAGCAGCCCGGTCAGCACGAGCACCAGGCCGAAGCCCAGGCCCAGTTTAAGGTTGACGCTGATGTTGGCAAACCAGCTGTTCATGCACGCTCTCCAGAAATTGTTCGCTCACTTGATCTTGATCTGGCGGACGTTGTCTTTCTTGAGAGCCCGCTGATTTCGTGCATGTGTTATCGGCGGGTATCGCGGAAGCTGAAACGCTTTTTTTGCTTAATTGCCTCCTGTCAGAGGCCCCGGGCGCTGAACGTATCGCAATCGGTCACCTCTCCTGTGGCAAAGCCGGTCTTGAACCATTTCACCCGCTGCGCGGAAGTGCCGTGGGTGAAGGAGTCCGGTACGACGCGTCCCTGGCCCTGCTGCTGCAAGCGGTCATCGCCGATGGCATTGGCGGCGTTGAGGGCTTCTTCCACATCACCCGGTTCCAGCCAGTTCAGGCGCTTTTGCGCCTGGAAAGCCCAGACACCGGCCAGGCAGTCGGCCTGCAGTTCCTGGCGTACCAGCAGCCCGTCTGTGCCCTCCATGCGCTGGCCACGCTGGCGGGCGGCCTGGACCTGCTTCGAGACGCCGAGCAGCGTCTGCACGTGATGGCCGATCTCGTGGGCGATCACATAGGCCTGGGCGAAGTCGCCGGCGGCGGAGAAGCGTTGTTCCATCTCGCGGAAGAAGGTCATGTCCAGGTACACCTTCTGGTCGGCAGGACAGTAGAACGGGCCAACGGCCGAAGAGGCAAAGCCGCAGGCTGAATTCACCTGACCGCTGAACAGCACCAGGGTCGGATCGCGGTACTGGCGGCCGCCCTGAGCAAACAGCGCCTTCCAGGTGTCTTCGGTGTCGCCCAGCACCGAGGCAACGAACTCGGCCTGTTCGTCGTTGGCCGGCGGCGCCTGGCCGCTGGTGCCGGAGGTCGCCCCCTGCTGCTGCATCTGCCCGGTGAGCTGACCGAGAATCTGCAAGGGATCTTGTCCGGTAATCCAGCCAATGCCAACGATCAGCAGGATGGCGCCGATGCCCAAGCCCTTGCCGCCGCCGAAGCGCATGCCGCCACCGCCCTCGCCACGAGCATCGACCACATTGTCGCTACGCCTGCCTTTTCGCCATTGCATGGATGCTCTCCCGCATCAGGAAATATGGGAACAAAGATTAGTCCAGCCAAGCCACCCACGAGAGGCGTGTACAGCCGACATAACCGTTTGGTTATGCATGCGACAGCGGTTTTCAGTATTCAGCTCCCGCTACTTGTCCGACACTGCACGCTCGCCTGCCACGCACAGGCGACCCGATAATTCCAAGAGAGAGAGGAAACCGGCATGCCTGCCCAGGACACCAGCCGCTTTGTGATCCGTGATCGCAACTGGCACCCCAAGGCCTTGACCCCTGACTACAAGACCTCGACGATGCGCTCCCCGCGCCAGGCACTGGTCAGCATCCCCCAGTCGATCAGCGAGAGCACCGGCCCTGACTTCTCGCACCTGGGCTTCGGACCCCATGACAACGACCTGCTGCTGAACTTCAATAGTGGCGGCCTGCCGATTGGCGAGCGCGTCATCGTTGCCGGGCGCGTGTGCGACCAATACGGCAAGCCCGTGCCCAACACCTTGGTGGAAATGTGGCAAGCCAACGCGGGTGGCCGCTACCGCCACAAGAACGATCGCTACCTGGCGCCGCTCGATCCCAATTTCGGCGGTGTAGGCCGCACCCTCACGGACAGCCAGGGCTATTACAGCTTCCGCACCATCAAGCCCGGCCCTTACCCATGGCGCAACGGGCCTAACGACTGGCGTCCGGCGCATATCCACGTCTCGGTCAGCGGGCCGTCGATTGCAACCCGCCTGATCACCCAGCTTTATTTCGAGGGTGACCCGCTCATCCCCCTGTGCCCGATCGTCAAGTCCATCGCCAACCCTGAGGCGGTGCAGCAACTGATCGCCAAGCTCGACATGAGCAACGCCAACCCGATGGATTGCCTGGCCTACCGCTTTGATATCGTCCTGCGCGGCCAACGCCAGACCCACTTCGAAAACTGCTGAGGAGGCTCGTCATGCCTATCGAACTGCTGCCCGAGACCCCGTCGCAGACCGCCGGCCCCTATGTGCACATTGGCCTGGCCCTTGAAGCGGCGGGCAACCCACCCCGCGACCGCGAGATCTGGAACCGCCTGGCCCAGCGCGATGCGGCTGGCGAGCACATTGTGCTGATCGGCCATGTCTACGACGGAAATGGTCATCTGGTGCGTGATTCGTTTCTGGAGTTCTGGCAGGCCGATGCCGCAGGCCAGTACATCGACGACTACAACCCTGAAAACGCCTTCAACAGCTTTGGCCGCACCGCCACGACCTTCGATGCGGGCGAGTGGGCGCTGCACACGGTCAAGCCCGGCGTGGTGAACAACGGCGCAGGCCTGCCGATGGCTCCGCATATCAATGTCAGCCTGTTTGCCCGGGGGATCAATATCCACCTGCACACGCGGCTGTACTTCGAGGACGAGGCCGAGGCCAACGCAAGGTGCCCGGTGTTGAATCTGATCGAGCAGCCGCAACGGCGCGAGACATTGATCGCACGGCGATGCGAGGTGGAGGGGAAGACGGCGTACCGGTTCGATATCCGGATCCAGGGGGAGGGGGAGACGGTGTTCTTCGATTTCTGATGCAAGACCGCGCCGCTGCTATTGGCTGGCAAGCCAGCGGATAGCAGCGGCGCGGTGAATGCGTTAACGCCGGACCAGCAGCACTCCGCTTTCCATGTGGTGGGTATACGGGAACTGGTCGAACACCGCGCACCGCTCTACCCGGTGCGTGTCCTGCAGCTGGGCAATGTTGGCCGCCAGCGTCTGCGGGTTGCAGGAGATGTACAGGATGCGCTCGAAGCGGCGTGTCAGCTCGCAGGTGTCCGGGTCCATCCCGGCACGGGGCGGGTCGACGAACACGCTGCCGAAGTCGTAGCTTTTCAGGTCGATCCCTTCCAGGCGGCGGAAAGGCCGTACTTCGTTGAGGGCCTCGGTCAACTCTTCGGCCGACAGGCGCACCAGGCGCACGTTGTCGACGCCGTTGTCAGCCAGGTTGTGCAGCGCGGCATTCACCGAGGTCTTGCTGATCTCGGTGGCCAGCACCTTGCGCACTCGGGTCGCGAGGGGCAGGGTGAAGTTGCCATTGCCGCAGTACAACTCCAGCAGGTCGTCATCGCGCTCGCCCAGGGCCTCGTAGGCCCAGCCAAGCATCTTTTCGTTCACAGTGCCGTTGGGCTGGGTGAAGGCACCCTCCGGTTGGCGATACCGGAATGTACGCCCGGCAACATCGAGCGACTCGACGGCGTAGTCACGCCCGATCACCACGCGCTTGCCCTTCGAGCGGCCGATGATGCTCACGCCCAGCCCGGCGGACAACTGCTGTGCTTCGGCTTCCCATGTCTCGTCCAGTGGACGGTGGTAGCAGAGGGTGATCATCGCGTCGCCCGCGAGGGTGGTCAGGAACTCTACCTGGAACAACTTGAAGCTCAGCGCATGGCTGGCTTGCCAGGCGGCCTTCAGGCGTGGCATCAGGTCGTTGATCTGCAGGCTGGCGATAGGGAAGTCGTCGATCAGGATCGGCGTGTACTTGTCCCCAGGGGAAAACATCGCGTAGTGGCGCTGCTCGTTTTCGCGCCACAGGCGAAACTCGGCGCGCAGCCGGTAATGCTCGCGCGGCGAGTCGAAGACGGCAGGCTCCGGCGCACCGAAAGGCGCCAGCAGTTCGCGTAGCCGCTCGACCTTGGCGGCCAGTTGCTCGGGGTAGCTCGAAGGGTCGAAGACAGCACTCATGCGTTGAACCAGCCCAGCTTGATGACAAAGAGAATGGACAGGATCACCAGCGCAGGATTCAGGTCACGGTAGCGACCGGAGAGCAGCTTGATGGCCGTCCAGGCGATGAAACCGAACGCGATGCCGTTGGCGATCGAGTAGGTCAGCGGCATGGCCAGCGCCGTCACCACCACGGGCGCGGCTTCGGTGACGTCGTCCCAGTTTATTTCCGCCAGGCCCGAGGCCATCAGGACGGCGACGAACAGCAGTGCCGGCGCCGTGGCGAAGGCAGGCACGCTCCCGGCCAGCGGGGCGAAGAACAAGGCCAGCAGGAACAGTACCGCCACCACGATGGCGGTCAGACCCGTGCGGCCACCGGCGCTCACGCCCGCCGCCGATTCGATGTAGCTGGTAGTGGTCGAGGTGCCGAGCAACGAACCCGCCATGGCAGCGGTACTGTCCGCGATCAGGGCGCGACCCATCTTCGGCATGTGGCCATCCTTGCCCATCAGGCCCGCGCGCTTGGCGACGCCGATCAGGGTGCCGGAGTTGTCGAACAGGTCGACGAACAGGAAGGCGAAGATCACGCTGACCAGGCCCACATCGAGCGCGCCCATGATGTCCAGCTGCAGGAAGGTCGGTGCCAGCGACGGCGGCATCGACACTACGCCCGCGAATGGCGTGAAGCCCAGCACGATCGATACCACGGTCACGGCGAGAATCCCGATCAGCACGGCGCCGCGAAGTTTCATGGCCTCCAGGGCGACGATCAGGAAGAAGCCCAGGGTCGCCAGGATCGGTGCCGGCTGCCGAAGATCGCCCAGGCCTACCAGGGTGGCCGGGTTATCGACGACGATACCTGCGTTATGCAGCGCGATCAGCGCCAGGAACAGGCCAATGCCCGCAGCAATGGCCGAGCGCAGCGGCAGCGGGATGCTGTTGACGATCCATTCGCGGATGCGAAAGATCGACAGCAGGAAGAACAGCACCGCGGAGAGGAACACCGCGCCCAGCGCCACCTGCCAGGTGTGGCCCATGTGCAGGACCACCGTGTAGGTGAAGAAGGCGTTCAGGCCCATGCCAGGCGCCAGCGCGATCGGATAGTTGGCGATCAGACCCATCGTCACCGAGCCGATGGCCGCGGCGAGGCAGGTCGCGACGAAGATCGCGCCCTTGTCCATGCCCGTCTCGCCGAGGATGCTCGGGTTGACGAACAGGATGTAGGCCATGGCCAGGAACGTGGTGATACCCGCAAGTATCTCGGTGCGCACGTTGGTATCGTGCGCTTTCAGTTGAAACAGCCTTTCCAGCATGCCCGCTCCCCATGACGCTCCAGCGCCGCGAAAATGTATCGACCCCATCAGCAAAGCACAGACCGTACCAGGCGCCGTGTTTTATCCGGGGTGAAAAAAGCCGCGCATCATACCAGCATGGTTGCCAGGCGGTAATGCGTGTTGCAGTACACTTGATCGATACCTCCGTATCACCGTCGCCATTCCACACTACTTTTCGTTGATGAACTCCATGCGACTGATCGATTATCACGGCCTGTCTGCGCTTCAACGCAGCCAGTTGATCGACATCGACTTGCAGCCTGGACAGGTGCGCTTTGCCGGCGATATCTCCAGCGCGCTGTACATTCTGCTCAGCGTCCACAGCGATGACCGGCGTGGCGTTGCGTTGCTGGTGGACGACACGCCCAGGGCGTTCATGCTGATCGAGCGCGGGGCGCACCTGCCGGCATGGGCCGAGCCTGACGCGGTAACGCTCAGCGCCTTGCAGGTCGACTGGCGGTGCCAGGGCCGAGGCTTTGGGCGCTTCTGCATGACCGCGCTGCCTGCATTGGTGCGCGGCGTGTGGCCACAGGCCCGAAGAATGCAATTGTCGGTAGATCCACAGAATGAGGCAGCCATTGCGCTGTATCTCTCCACCGGCTGGTGCGTTAGCGGAGAGGGGTACCGGGCCCGGCTCGGCCGTGAGCGCGTGATGACGCTACGGCTCTAGTTGCTGGGTTCAGGTGTCCTGGCGTTTGCTGTGCATGTGGTCGCGGCCTGCCAGGGTCGGGAACAGCTTGATCCACACTCCGGTCACCACCAGCGTGCCGACGCCCCCAAGCACCACCGCTGGCACTGTGCCAAACCAGTGCGCAGTAACCCCCGATTCGAACTCGCCGAGCTGATTCGAGGCACCGATGAACAGACCGTTGACCGCACTGACCCGGCCGCGCATCTCATCGGGCGTCTCCAACTGCACGAAGGCGCTGCGGATGACCATGCTGATCATGTCGGCGGCGCCCAGCACCACCAGCACCGCCAGGGAAAACCAGAAGGAGGTCGACAGGCCGAAGCCGATGGTGGCCACACCGAATATGCCGACGGCGGTGAACATCACCCGGCCCACCTTGCGCTCTACCGGGAACCGCGCGAGCCATACCGACATCAGCAGCGCGCCCACCGCAGGCGCCGAGCGCAACAGACCCAGGCCCCAGGGGCCGGTGAGCAGGATGTCCTTGGCGAATACCGGCAGCAGGGCCGTAGCCCCGCCCAGCAGGACTGCGAACAGGTCGAGCGATATCGCTCCGAGGATGTCCTGACGGCTGCGGATGAAGCGCACGCCCGCCAACAGAGATTCCAAGGTGGCGCGGCCACGCTGGGCGACTTGCTGGCGGGCATCCAGGCTCAGGGTCAGCGTGCACGCGATGGCATAGAGAACCACGGTCGGGCCATAGACCCAGAGACTGCCGAAGGCGTATAGAAAGCCGCCTACGGCAGGCGCGACGATGGTCGCGGCCTGGGTGGCCGATGCCGACGCCGCCACCGCGCGTGGAAACAGTCCAGGCGGCACGACATTAGGCAGCAGCGCCTGGGTTGCCGGCATCTCGAACGAGCGAGTCGCGCCCAGCATGAAAGCCAGGATAAAGATCATCTCGCGGCTGACACTGTCGCTGGCGCTGGCCACCGCCAGCGACAGTGCGATCAACCCTTGCAGGCTCTGGCACAGCGCGGCGACGCGGCGGCGGTCGTGGCGGTCGGCGACGTGGCCGGTGTGCAGCATGAACAGCACCCGCGGAGCGAATTCGACCAGGCCGACCAGGCCCAGGTCGAGCACATTGCCAGTCAGTTGGTACAGGTGCCAGCCAATGGCCACGGTGAGCATCTGAAAGCCGCTGGCGGTGAACACCCGGGCCAGCCAGAACGCGAGGAAGGGTCGGTGGTGGCGCAACAGTAGGGGGGCGGCGTCTGACATCGGCAAACCTGGTCCTTGGCGGCTGAGGGCGCTGCAGAGTATCACCAGTTTGTAACATAAGGTTGCAGATAAGGCCGCATCGAGACAGTCCGCCCACGGTCTCACGATTGCTGAAAGCAGGTGAGACAACCGGCCACGCGGCAAACAACCACACGTCCCGGTAGGGCTTTCGGGACTATGCTTTGGGCAGTTGTTGACCTGGATCAATACGACCGGGCCTTGCAACAGTGCCACCAGGCCGTTATGCCCGCGATCCAATAGAACAATTCCAACAGGTCGTACTCGTAACCAAGGGGGCAGCAGGCTCAATGCCTGACGCCTGGTGCCGGACCACCTGACTGAGGAAGCACCATGTTCGGTTTAGAGGCTCTCGATCTCGCCCGAATCCAGTTCGCGTTCACCGTGTCGTTCCACATCCTGTTCCCGGCCATCACCATTGGCCTGGCGAGCTACCTTGCTGTTCTCGAAGGCCTCTGGCTCAAGACGGGCAACAGTGTCTACCGTGACCTCTACCATTTCTGGTCGAAGATCTTCGCCGTGAACTTCGGCATGGGCGTGGTCTCGGGCCTGGTCATGGCCTACCAGTTCGGCACCAACTGGAGCCGCTTCTCCGACTTCGCCGGCGCCGTCACCGGGCCTTTGCTGACCTACGAGGTGCTCACCGCCTTCTTCCTCGAGGCGGGCTTCCTGGGCGTCATGCTGTTCGGCTGGAATCGCGTCGGGCGCGGCCTGCACTTCTTCTCCACGGCAATGGTGGCGCTCGGCACCCTGGTCTCGACCTTCTGGATCCTGGCGTCCAACAGCTGGATGCACACGCCGCAGGGCCACGAGATCATCGATGGCCGGGTGATTCCAATGGACTGGCTGGCGGTGATCTTCAACCCCTCCTTCCCCTATCGGCTGGCGCACATGGCGACTGCCGCGTTCGTTGCCACCGCGTTTTTCGTCGGCGCATCGGCCGCCTGGCACCTGCTGCGTGGGCGTGACAACCCTGCCATCCGCAAGATGCTGTCGATGGCCATGTGGATGGCCCTGATCGTCGCGCCCGTGCAAGCGGTGATCGGCGACTTCCACGGCCTGAACACCCTGGAGCACCAGCCTGCGAAAATCGCCGCGATCGAAGGGCACTGGGAGAACGAGCCAGGCAAGCCTACTCCGCTGATCCTCTTCGGTATCCCCGACATGCAGGCCGAAATCACGCGCTACAAGATTGAGATTCCGGCACTGGGCAGCCTGATCCTCACCCACAGCCTGGACAAGCAGGTGCCGGCGATGAAGGAATTCGCGCCGCAGGACCGTCCCAATTCGCTGATCATCTTCTGGTCGTTCCGCCTGATGGTCGGTCTGGGCATGCTGATGATCGCCGCAGGCCTGTGGAGCCTTTGGCTGCGCAAGCGCGGCACGCTGCACAGCTGCCGGCCGTTCCTGTACTTCGTGATGTGGATGGGACCCTCGGGGCTGATCGCGATCCTGGCGGGCTGGTTCACCACCGAGATCGGTCGTCAGCCGTGGGTGGTGTATGGCCTGATGCGCACGGCCGATGGGGTGTCGAACCACAGCTATGCCCAGCTCAGTATCACCCTGGTGATGTTCGTGGTGGTCTACTTCGCCCTGTTCGGCACCG
Organism: Pseudomonas fluorescens; assembly: GCF_902498185.1. Taxonomy (GTDB): domain Bacteria; phylum Pseudomonadota; class Gammaproteobacteria; order Pseudomonadales; family Pseudomonadaceae; genus Aquipseudomonas; species Aquipseudomonas fluorescens_BS. The sequence goes on from NZ_CABVIX010000010.1 coordinate 27,884, forward strand.
GCTTCGGCTACATGATGCGTCTGGTGCGCAAAGGCCCGCATACCGGTGAAGGCGACGAGCAGAACCCCGGCGGCCCGGGGCAGAAACGCACCCCGGCCCGGCCGCTGTCGGCGTCCTACGAGTCCACGGTTGGCGACAACGTCAGCCACAGCAAGGAGAACTGAGCCATGGGTATCGATCTTCCGCTGATCTGGGCCGTGGTGATCATCTTCGGCATCATGATGTACGTGGTCATGGATGGATTTGACCTGGGCATCGGCATGCTCTTTCCTTTCGTGAAGGGCGACCGCGACCGCGATGTGATGATGAACACCGTGGCGCCCGTGTGGGACGGCAACGAGACCTGGCTGGTACTGGGCGGCGCTGGGCTGTTCGGCGCCTTCCCACTGGCTTACTCGGTGGTCCTGTCGGCGCTCTACCTGCCGCTCATGCTGATGCTGGTAGGGCTGATCTTCCGTGGTGTAGCGTTCGAATTCCGCTTCAAGGCACGGGACGAAAAGCGTCACATCTGGGACAAGGCGTTCATTGGTGGTTCGCTGGTCGCGACCTTCTTCCAAGGCGTTGCGCTGGGTGCGTTCATCGAAGGCTTCAAAGTGGTCGACCGCAACTACGCCGGCGGTTCGCTGGACTGGCTGACGCCGTTCAGCCTGTTCTGCGGGCTGGGGTTGATCGTCGCCTATACCTTGCTCGGTTGCACCTGGCTGATCATGAAGACCGAGGGCGACCTGCAGCGGCGCATGCATCACTTGGCACGCCCGCTGGCGTTGGTACTGCTGGTCTTCATCGGCATCGTCAGCCTGTGGACGCCGCTGGCCTACCCCAACATTGCCGAGCGTTGGTTCAGCATGCCCAACCTGATCTGGTTCATGCCGGTACCGCTGCTGGTGATGGTGACCTTCTATGGCCTGTTGCGGGCCGTGGCAAGTGAGGCCAACTACCGGCCGTTCCTGCTGACGCTGGTGCTGATCTTCCTGGGGTACAGCGGCCTGGGAATCAGCTTGTGGCCGAACATCATCCCACCGTCGATATCCATCTGGGATGCAGCCGCGCCGCCACAGAGCCAGGGCTTCATGTTGGTGGGCACGCTGTTCATCATCCCGTTGATCCTCGTGTACACCTTCTGGAGCTACTACGTGTTCCGCGGCAAGGTGACCCACGACGACGGCTACCACTAGGAGGGGCAGGGCATGACGGGGAAGGACGGTATCGAGCAGGAGAAGAAACCGCTCTGGCAGCGCTTGGGGTGGCTGGTACTGATCTGGTGCGCCAGCGTCGCCACCTTGGGCGTGCTGGCGTGGTTGATGCGGATGTTCATGGCTGCGGCGGGCCTGACGACCCACTGAGACGGAGGATAATTACTTGCGTGCCTTGAGCACCACGAACTTCGGCGTCGCCGCCACCTGTTCCACCCCGCGGAACAGCCGCGCCAGCTTGCTGTGATACCCCAGGTGGCGATTGCCGACGATATACAGCGCGCCGCCTACCACCAGCGCTTCCCGCGCCTGCTGGAACATGCGCCAGGCAAGCAGGTCGCCGACCACTTGCTGCTGGTGAAACGGCGGGTTGCACAGCACGACGTCGAGCGACTGCCTCTCCTGGCTTGCCAGTCCATCGGCGGCTTCGATGATGGCTGGGCGATCGCCTAGCGCAGCCCGCCAGTTCTCCCGGGCCGATTGCACTGCCATATAGGATTCATCCAGCAAGGTGAAATGCGCCTCGGGGTTGGCCAAGGCACAGGCGATTCCCAGCACGCCGTTGCCGCAGCCAAGGTCGGCTATCCGCGCCTGATCCAGGTTGCGCGGCAGGTGCGCAAGGAAGGCGCGGGTGCCGATGTCCAGTCCTTCACGGCAGAACACGTTGGCATGGTTGAGCAGCTCGAGCGGGGGAGTGTCGAGTCGGTAGCGGGTAGGGTAAGGCGAGCGCGCGAGCGGGCGCTCATCCAGCGTAGCGGTGAGCAGACGTGCCTTCTTCTGTGCCAGGGAGGCCTGCACAGGGCCGACATACTTTTCGAGCAGATCACCTGCCGCGCGTGGCAAATGCTTGATCATCGCCCCGGCGACCACCTGGGCTCCCGGCGCCAGGTGTCCTTGCAGGCGGATCAGTTGTTCTTCAAGCAGGGCCAGCGTCTTGGGAACACGCACCAGGACCCGGTCGAAATGACCTTCCCATTGTTCGCTCGCAGGCACGAACGTCACGCTGTCGTAGGCGCGGCCGTTGGCCACCAGGTTTTTCTCCAGGGCCATGCGTGCGAGGTGCGAGTCGCCGCTGCTGACCACTTCGAGTTTGCCGGACAGGCTGATGGCCAGGGCACCAAAGCTGTCGTTCAGCACCAACACGCGGCAGTCATCTGCCACAGCCTGTTCAGCGAGGTCATCAAGCAGATACTGGTCGGCTGCGTCGAAGGCCTGCAGAGGATCGTTGGCCTGCTCCGGCTGGCGGATCAGGTCGAGTTCGGCGAAGGGGCTGGAAAACAAGGGCATGGAATCGGCTCGGGTACAGAGGGCCCACCACAGGAAACGGCAGGCTGAAAGCGGCAATTCTACAGTGCTTTGCCCCCGGCGTGAGCCTGGACTGAGCTCAGACAGGCCGCAGAGGGTGCTGGTTTGCAGCCTCTGTACCGCAGGCTTCGGGATAGCCCTACCAACCAGCGGTGTTCATCGCCAAGGCTTTGCGCGACACTTGCAACCATCTGATCGATGGAGCACCCCATGACCGCCAGCGCCGAGAAATTCACCCGCCAGACCTTGCTCGACGTGCAGCCGTTGACGCCCAACCTGTTCAGCCTGCGGACCACCCGCGATCCGGGCTTTCGGTTCAGCGCAGGACAGTTCGCCCGCCTGGGGGTGACCAAGCCTGACGGCAGTGTGGTATGGCGGGCATACTCCATGGTGTCCGCGCCGCACGACGAGCACCTGGATTTTTTCTCGATCGTGGTACCGGGAGGTGAATTCACCAGCGAACTGAGCCGGTTGGGGGAGGGCGACCAGCTGTTGATCGACCGTCAGGCCTTCGGCTACCTGACCCTGGACCGCTTCACGGGCGGCCGTGATCTCTGGCTGCTGGCCACGGGTACCGGCATCGCGCCGTTCGTGTCAATCCTGCAGGGCTTCGAGGCCTGGGAGCGTTTCGACAGCATCAAGCTGGTGTATTCGGTGCGCGAGGCCAGGGAGCTGGCTTACCTCGACCTGATCAACGGCCTTGAACAGCGCGACTACCTGGCCGAGCATGCGGGCAAGCTGCAGTTCATCCCGGTGGTCACCCGGGAAGCCTATCCAGGGGCCCTGAACGAGCGCATCACCACCCTGATCGAAAATGGCGGGCTGGAAGAGGCGGCTGGCCTTGCGCTGACGCCTGAGCATTCGCGGATCATGCTGTGCGGCAACCCCGAGATGATCGACGAGACCCGCAAGGTGCTCAAGGCGCGAGACCTGCAGTTGAGCCTTAGCCGGCGACCTGGGCAGGTCGCGGTCGAGAACTACTGGTAACCGTTACACGGCGCCGCGAAAGCGCCGCGTCGGCCTGCGCCATCAAGGCAGGCGGTTCTGGTCCTGACGCTGGACCTTGAGCAGGTCGCGGATCTCGGTCAGCAGGGTTTCCTGAGGTGTAGGGGCTGGCGGTACGCTGGGTGCCGCAGCCTCTTCGCGCTTGAGACGGTTGATGACCTTGACGCCCATGAAGATGGCGAAGGCAATGATGATGAAGTCGATTACTGTCTGGATGAACTTGCCGTAGGCCAGCACCACCGCTGGGATATCGCCGTTGGCTGCCTTGAGCGTGATGGCCAGGTCGCTGAAGTCCACACCACCGATCAAAAGGCCCAGTGGTGGCATGACCACGTCGCCCACGAAGGACGAGACGATCTTGCCGAACGCGGCGCCGATAATGATACCGACCGCCATGTCCACGACGTTTCCTTTGACTGCGAAGGCCTTGAACTCTTTCAACATGCCCATGGGTTTATTCCTTGTTACAAATGGTGAAGGTTAACGCAGTGTAATTCAGCATCGTGCTTGACGCTGCGCACTGGTGTTAGTGACTGCCCGTGCACCAAATAGTTTTGTCGCCTCGCTTCAGGCTCGGTAAAACGCTGGGTCGGTTATCATGGCGGTTTTTTCCAGGAGACTGCCCCATGGCCAAGGCCAAGCGCTTGTACGGCTGCACCGAGTGCGGCGCGACCTTTCCGAAATGGGCGGGGCAGTGCAGCGAATGTGGTGCCTGGAACACCCTGGTCGAGACCATGCTCGAAAGCGGCGCCGCTGCGGCGCCCAGCGGGCGGGCCGGATGGACTGGGCAGCAGGCGCAGATCAAGACCCTGGCGCAGGTCAGCGTCGAGGAGATTCCGCGTTTCAGTACCAGCAGCTCCGAACTCGACCGGGTACTGGGCGGTGGCCTGGTCGATGGCTCGGTGGTGCTGATCGGTGGCGACCCGGGCATCGGCAAGTCGACCATCCTCTTGCAGACCTTGTGCAACGTCGCCGAGCGCATGCCGGCGTTGTACGTCACCGGCGAAGAGTCCCAGCAGCAGGTGGCCATGCGCTCGCGGCGCCTGGGCTTGCCGCAGGACCAGCTGCGCGTGATGACCGAGACCTGCATCGAGACCATCATCGCCACGGCACGCCTCGAAAAACCGAAAGTCATGGTCATCGACTCGATCCAGACCATCTTCACCGAGCAGTTGCAATCGGCACCCGGCGGCGTTGCCCAGGTTCGCGAGAGCGCGGCCCTGCTGGTGCGCTATGCCAAGCAGAGCGGCACGGCGATTTTCCTGGTAGGGCACGTCACCAAGGAAGGCGCGCTGGCCGGCCCCCGCGTGCTGGAGCACATGGTCGACACGGTGCTGTATTTCGAGGGTGAGTCCGACGGGCGCCTGCGCCTTTTGCGGGCGGTGAAAAACCGTTTTGGCGCGGTCAACGAGCTGGGCGTGTTCGGCATGACCGACAAGGGCCTCAAAGAGGTGTCCAACCCCTCGGCGATCTTCCTCAACCGCGCTCAGGAGGAAGTACCTGGCAGCGTGGTCATGGCTACCTGGGAAGGCACCCGGCCGATGCTCGTAGAAGTGCAGGCGCTGGTCGATGACAGCCACCTGGGCAATCCGCGGCGCGTCACCGTGGGCCTGGACCAGAACCGTCTGGCGATGCTGCTGGCGGTACTGCACCGTCATGGCGGCATCCCGACTCATGATCAGGATGTGTTTCTCAACGTGGTGGGTGGGGTCAAGGTGCTGGAGACCGCCTCGGACCTGGCACTGCTGGCGGCCGTGATGTCGAGCCTGCGCAACCGCCCATTGGCCCATGGCCTGCTGGTGTTCGGCGAGATCGGTCTTTCAGGTGAGGTACGACCGGTGCCCAGCGGTCAGGAGCGCCTCAAGGAAGCCGCCAAGCACGGCTTCAAGCGCGCCATCGTGCCCAAAGGCAACGCGCCGAAGGAGTCTCCGGCGGGGTTGCAGGTGATTGCCGTGACGCGGCTGGAGCAGGCGCTGGATGCGCTGTTCGAGTAGGCGCGGCGGTTCGGTATCCCGATTGCCCCGCTCCTGCGCTGGCCTCAGTGCTCTGCGGCAGCTGTCTGTCGTTTGAGCGGTGCGTTTTCATCGGCTTCGTCCAGCACGGGGATTTCCTTGCCCTCGGCATCGAACAGCTTGCCATCCTTGAAGTAATCCCCATCACGCAGTACCGAGAGGTCCGAGTAGTGGATGGTGCGCTCGTAACCCGCTGCGAACACTGACTGCTGGTCCGAGTTGCCGGTCTTGAAGTGGTTGAACGCCAGGTTCAGCACGATCGCCATGATCGCCGCCGAGCTGATGCCGGAGTGGAAAATGGTCTCGAACCAGTTCGGGAAGTGATGGTAGAAGTTCGGTGCGGCGATCGGGATCATGCCGAAGCCCAGCGAGGCGGCGACGATGATCAGGTTCATGTTGTTCTTGTACTCGACCTTCGACAGTGTACGGATGCCACTGGCGGCCACGGTGCCGAACAGCACGATACCCGCGCCACCCAGTACCGAAGGCGGTACCGCGGCAATCACCCGGCCCATGACCGGCAGCAGGCCGAGCACTACAAGGATGACCCCGCCCGTAGCGACCACATAGCGGCTCTTGACGCCGGTAACCGCGACGAGCCCGACGTTCTGCGCGAAGGCGCTCTGAGTGAATGAGCCGAAGATCGGCGCCAGGACGCTCGACGCCATGTCCGCGCGCAGGCCGTTGCCCAGGCGCTTGGAGTCCACCTTGGTCTCGATGATCTCACCTACGGCAAGAATGTCCGCCGAGGTCTCTACCAGGGTCACCATGATAACGATGCACATCGAGAGGATGGCGGCGATATGGAAGGTGGGCATGCCGAAATGGAAGGGTGAGGGGAATGCCATCATCGGTCCTTCGCCGACCTTGCTGAAGTCGGTCATGCCCAGGCTCCAGGCGATCAGCGTGCCGATGATCATCGCCAGCAGGATCGACAGGCGCGAGATGGACGCGCTGCCCAGCTTGCTCAGCAGCAATACGGTGCCGAATGTCGCGGCCGCCAGGCCGATGTTGGCCATGCTGCCGAAGTCCGGGGCCTGGCTATTGCCGCCCATCACCCAGCGTGCGGCCACGGGCATCAGGGTCAGGCCGATGGTGGTGATGACGATGCCGGTCACCAGCGGTGGGAAGAACTTGGTGATCCGCGAAAACACCGGCGTGATCAGGAATCCGATCAACGAGGCTGCCATGACCGCACCCAGCACGCCTTGCAGGCCACCGCCGCTCTCGCTGCTGAGGATCGCTCCCATGGTCGCTACCCCGGCAAACGACACGCCTTGCACGAGCGGCAACTGGCAGCCGAAAAACGGCAGGCCAAGGGTTTGCAGCAGTGTTGCCAGCCCTCCCGCGAACAGCGATGCGGCGATCAGCAGGCCGATATCGGCGGGGCCCAGGCCGGCGGCCTGGCCGAGAATCAGAGGCACCGCGACGATGCCCCCGTACATGGTCAGAACATGCTGCAGGCCGTAGGCCAGGTTGGCGCCAATACCCAGGTTCTCGTCTTCTGGACGCTGGGGTGATGACGTACTCGGGGAGGTAGTCATTGAGCAGGCTCTCTGTTTATTGTTGTGGCACTACTGTAGACAACTAATGCCATGAATTGCCATAACAATTGTATACAATATTTTGATTTGAGCACGAGCACGCGCACCCTCAGGTTGCCCGAGAGCTCTATGCAGATAGCGTTCCAACTGCCAGGAGGCTGGCTTAGAGGGGTGTGTACAAACTGCTACCCACCAGCCGCGAAGCTGTCTGGGTAGACAGGAAAAATCTCAGGGAGAGTCTGTTAGCAGGCTAAGAGATTTCAAACTTCGATGAGTTCGCGCAGCTCACGCATCATTTCGGTGCTGTCGGCCAGGTTCAGCTCCACAAGACGGTGCAAGTGGCTCAGTGAATCCAGGTCGATGTGCAGACAGACAAAACCGAGCCGGTCAGGCTCTTCGTGGCGCAGTTCCACCTGCATCTGCAGGCGGGCCTGGGGGCTGAGATGAACGATGGCCTCGAAGTCCTGTGTAAGGTCGACATCCCACGGCTCGGGACGTCTTATCAAGAGACCCTTCAGAGACAGATCCAGAAGCTTGACCGGCCAGCAATGCTTGCCCTGGCAAAGCTCGGTCGGCGCGTCAAAGGCAATGCGCTGGAAACGGCGGCGTTCGTCGTGATCGCTCATCATTGGTAAAACCCTCTGGGCTACAGCCTGACTATAGTTGAACAGCTGGGTCACACGGATACCGCAAAACTGGCTGCAAAGGCTCTAGATCAAAGCAAGTGTGGCAATGCGCCCAGACTGGCCCTAGACTCGATGGGCGGTCTTTCCAATTCACCAGCTGGAAGCTAACCATGAACAACAATAATAGCCTGCTGCGCCACATTCCGTGGTTGGTGGTGGCAGTCGTAGGGGCCGCTGCGCTGGGTGTGGTTGCCCTGCGCCGTGGCGAGGCAATCAACGCCTTGTGGATCGTGGTCGCGGCGGTCGCCATCTATCTGGTCGCCTACCGCTACTACAGCCTGTTCATCGCCACCAAGGTGATGCAACTGGACTCGCGCCGGGCCACCCCGGCGGTGCTCAACAACGATGGTCTGGACTACGTGCCGACCAACAAGCACATTCTTTTCGGTCACCACTTCGCCGCCATTGCCGGCGCAGGCCCCCTGGTCGGTCCCGTGCTCGCGGCGCAGATGGGCTACCTGCCCGGCACGCTCTGGCTGATTGCCGGCGTGGTGCTGGCCGGTGCCGTACAGGACTTCATGGTGCTGTTCCTGTCCACCCGCCGCAATGGCCGTTCCCTGGGCGACATGGTCCGCGAGGAAATGGGCCGGATCCCGGGCACCATCGCCCTGTTCGGCTGCTTCCTGATCATGATCATCATCCTTGCGGTGCTGGCGCTGATCGTTGTCAAGGCCCTGGCCGAGAGCCCGTGGGGCATGTTCACCGTCATGGCGACTATCCCGATCGCCATGTTCATGGGCATCTACATGCGCTATATCCGGCCGGGACGGATCGGCGAGATCTCGCTGATGGGCGTGGTCCTGCTGCTGCTCTCGATCTGGCTGGGGGGCGTGGTCGCGGCTGACCCGGTATGGGGTCCGGCGTTCACCTTCACCGGCGTGCAGATCACCTGGATGCTGGTGGGCTACGGGTTCGTCGCCGCCGTGCTGCCAGTGTGGCTGGTGCTGGCGCCGCGTGACTACCTGTCGACCTTCCTCAAGATCGGTACGATCATTGCGCTCGCCATCGGTATCCTGGTCATCGCACCCGAGCTGAAAATGCCGGCGCTGACCCAGTTCACCGACGGCACCGGCCCGGTCTGGAAGGGCACCCTGTTCCCGTTCCTGTTCATCACCATCGCCTGTGGCGCGGTATCCGGCTTCCACGCCCTGATCTCCTCGGGCACCACGCCCAAGCTTCTGGACAATGAAACCAACGCCCGCTACATCGGTTACGGCGGCATGCTGATGGAATCGTTCGTGGCCATCATGGCCATGGTCGCCGCCTCGGTGATCGAGCCAGGCGTGTACTTCGCCATGAACAGCCCGGCCGCCGTGGTCGGCAGCGACGTGGTGTCGGTCGCTCAGACCGTCAGCAGCTGGGGCTTCGCCATTACCCCCGAGCAGCTTGAAGCGACCGCCAGGGACATTGGCGAGCACACTGTCCTGGCCCGTGCCGGCGGTGCGCCCACGCTTGCGGTGGGTATCGCGCAGATCCTTCACCAGGTGCTGCCGGGTGAAAACACCATGGCGTTCTGGTACCACTTCGCGATTCTCTTCGAAGCGCTGTTCATCCTTACCGCCGTGGACGCCGGTACCCGTGCCGGACGCTTCATGCTGCAAGACCTGCTGGGCAGCTTCGTGCCAGCGCTCAAACGTACCGAGTCCTGGGCTGCCAACCTGATCGCCACCGCAGGCTGCGTGGCGTTGTGGGGATACCTTCTCTACCAGGGCGTGATCGATCCGCTGGGCGGGATCAATACCTTGTGGCCGCTGTTTGGTATCTCCAACCAGATGCTGGCGGGTATCGCGCTGATGCTCGGCACTGTGGTTCTGATCAAGATGAAGCGCCAGCGCTATGTCTGGGTCACCCTGCTGCCGGCCGTCTGGTTGCTGATCTGCACGACCGCTGCGGGCCTGATCAAACTGTTCGACCCGAACCCTGCTGTGGGCTTCCTGGCCCTGGCGAACAAGTACAGTGTGGCGCTGGATGCAGGCCAAGTGCTCGCTCCGGCCAAGGATATCGGCCAGATGCAGCATGTGATCTTCAATGCCTACACCAATGCCGGGTTGACGATACTGTTCCTGGTGGTGGTGTTCAGCATCCTGTTCTTCTCCCTCAAGGTCGGTTACGCCGCCCTGGGCCGAAAAGAGCGCAGCGACAAGGAAACCCCGTTCCAGGCCCTGCCTGACGCGTAACCAAGAGGAATGCGGTGATGTTCAACGACCTCGGTCGACTGGGTAAATACCTGGGGCAGGCGGCCCGCCTGATGGTCGGCATGCCCGACTACGACACTTACGTCGAGCACATGCAGACCAAGCACCCGGACAAGCCGGTAATGAGCTACGAGGTGTTCTTCCGCGAACGCCAGGAAGCCCGTTACGGCGGCAAGGGTGGGCCCAAGTGCTGTTGAAACGCAGCTGCTGAGGGCGTTTGAAACCTGTGGGAGCCCGGCATGCCGCGCTCCCACAGTCATTTTTGGACAGGAGATCTTTCGTTTGCACGTACCCATTCCCGTCACAGTGCTGAGCGGCTTCCTGGGCGCCGGCAAGACTACCCTGCTGCGCCACCTGCTCAAGGCCGAGCACGGCCTGAAGATTGCCGTGATCGAAAACGAGTTCAGCGATGCCGGCATCGACACCCTGTTGCTGGGGGACGAGCCGGTGCAAGTGATGACCTTGGCCAACGGCTGCGTGTGCTGCACCATCCACACTGACCTGACCAAGGCCTTGTTCCTTCTGCTAGAGCGTCTGGACGCCGGCGAAATCGCCTTCGACCGACTGGTGATCGAATGTACCGGCCTGGCCGACCCGGCGCCTGTGGCGCAAACCTTCTTCATCGAGGAAGAGCTGCGTGATCGCTACATCCTTGACGGCATCATCACCCTTGTCGACGCCGCCCATGCCGACCAGCACCTGACCCAGTCCATCGCCCAGGCCCAGGTCGGTTTCGCCGATCGCCTGCTGCTCAGCAAGACCGACCTGGTCGAGCCGGCTGCTGTCGAGGCCCTGACCGAGCGCCTGACCCGCATCAACCGCCGCGCCGCGATCCGCGTGGTCGAGCATGGCCGCATCGACCTAGCCGAACTGCTCGACGTCCGTGGCTTCAACCTCAACGACGACCTCGGCGCCAACCTGGCGCCGACCCTGCGTCCTCTGCGCGCGCACGCCACCCCTGACCGCATCTCCAGCCTGGTCCTGCGTACCCATGCCCCGCTGGACATCGACCGCCTCAGCGACTTCATGAACGAACTGCTCGAAGCCCATGGCAAGCAGCTGCTGCGCTACAAAGGTGTGCTCAATATCACTGGCGAAGACCGCCGCCTGGTATTCCAGGGCGTGCTCAAGCTGTACGGGTTCGACTGGGACAGCGAATGGGCAGAAGGGGAGGTGCGCGAAAGCGTGATGGTGTTCATTGCCGACGAACTGCCGGAGGAGAAAATCCGGGCAGGGTTCGAGGCGCTGGGCGAGGCATGACGAGGTAACCAGGCCGCTCGGCCATCCGGATCGCCCAGCAGCCTGGCGGCTCAACCTGCAAAGTCACGTGTGCACGCTGCGCCGCCGGCCACCTGGTCAATCGGTGCCTAGCCAGTCGACCTGACGCGCTTCGAGCTTGAGGACGACGGTGTATGGCCTGATTCCCCGATAGCGCGCCAGGTAGCCACCGACGGGATAAATCGCCTCCATGCCCACCGGTGTTCCCTCGGCATCGGTGAGTTGGATCTCGAACCGATCACGTTCGTGGCGCAGCGGATCGAACGCTGCCCCGCTGGCTGGATGGCGGAGGTGCCAGCGTGCTGGATCGGTAGCCTCGACCGGTTGTGCCTGCACTGCCCCAAGCTTGCTGCAGAACACTCCATGGCCCAGATACTGACCGTCGCGCACGTAGATCCTGTATCCCCCCGCGTCATGCCGGAAATACAGCAATACGGGAGTCTGCTCAGCCCCCTTGGTGAAGTTGACCAGCCCAAGGTCGCTGGCGTGCGCCCAGTCTTCGACTGTCCCGTCGAGCACGCCCAAGGTGCGAGTGCCGTCGATGATCCGGCTCGGGTCGCCAGGGCGGGTAACGCTGACGGCTCCCTCGCCCAACGCCGCGAGGAAATTGAGCGGATGTCCGCCAGCCCAAAGGGTTGCCGTGAAAGAAAGTGCCTTGTCCATGAGATGCAGTGTCCTGAAATGTCCGGGCCGCCGTGTGCGGTCCGGGGCATGGATCGTTACTCAGGGCTTGCTGGCCGGGAAGCGGGGCATTTTCCAGACGAAAAAAAGCCCGGCACGCAGGCCGGGCTCGTTCCGATCAGGCAATCGCCAATCAGTTGCCGTACACCGGCAGCTTCTTGCAGATGGCCTTGACCTTCTCGCGGACGGCGTCGATCACCGCTTCGTTGTTCAGGTCGGCGAGGATGTCGCAGATCCAGCCGGCCAGCTCGCGGCACTCGGCAGCCTTGAAGCCACGGGTGGTGACGGCTGGGGTGCCGAAGCGCAGGCCCGAGGTGACGAACGGGGAACGTGGGTCGTTCGGCACCGAGTTCTTGTTCACAGTGATGAACGCCTTGCCCAGGGCGGCGTCTGCGTCCTTGCCCGAGATGTCCTGCTTGATCAGCGAGAGCAGGAACAGGTGGTTCTTGGTGCCGCCGGAAACGACGTCGAAACCACGCTCGATGAACACTTCGGCCATGGCCTGGGCGTTCTCGACGACCTGCTGCTGGTAAGCCTTGAACTCAGGCTGCAGAGCTTCCTTGAAGCAGATGGCCTTGGCGGCGATGACGTGCTCCAGCGGGCCGCCCTGGGCGCCAGGGAAGACAGCGGAGTTCAGCTTCTTCTCGATGTCGGCGTTGGCGCGTGCCAGGATCAGGCCGCCACGCGGACCACGCAGGGTCTTGTGGGTGGTGGTGGTGACCACGTCGGCGAAGGGAACCGGGTTCGGGTAGACACCCGCGGCGACCAGGCCGGCCACGTGGGCCATGTCGACGAACAGGTAGGCACCGACCTTGTCGGCGATTTCGCGGAAGCGGGCGAAGTCCAGGACCTGCGAGTAAGCGGAGAAGCCTGCCACAACCATTTTTGGCTTGTGCTCGAGGGCCAGGCGCTCGACTTCGTCGTAGTCGATCAGGCCGTTGGCGTCGATACCGTACTGGATGGCGTTGTACAGCTTGCCCGAAGAGCTGACCGAAGCGCCGTGGGTCAGGTGACCGCCGTGCGCCAGGCTCATGCCCAGGATGGTGTCACCAGCCGACAGCAGCGCCAGGTAGACAGCGGCGTTGGCCTGCGAGCCCGCGTGCGGCTGGACGTTGGCGTAGTCGGCGCCGAACAGTTCCTTGGCGCGGTCGATGGCCAGCTGCTCGACGACATCGACGTATTCGCAGCCACCGTAGTAGCGCTTGCCCGGGTAGCCTTCGGCGTACTTGTTGGTCAGGACCGAACCCTGGGCTTCCATGACGGCGGGGCTTGTGTAGTTTTCGGAAGCGATCAGCTCGATATGCTCTTCCTGGCGCTGAGCTTCTTGCTCCATGGCGGCAAAGAGATCGGCGTCGTACTTGGCAATGGTCAAATCACGGCTGAACATGGCGGTCCTCAAGGATCGGGCTGAAAAGGGGGGCATTCTACCCCATCGCTCGAGGGCTGGCATATGAAACGGCATCATGTCGCAGACCAGTGGAATTCATGCTCCCCACCGGCTGGCGCTATCCCAGCATGAACAGCGTCTCGTTGCTGAACTGCGCCTCGAACTGGCTCGCCGGCATGGGGCGGCCGAACAGGTAGCCTTGCACCTCGTCGCAGCCATGCTCGCGCAGGAACTCCAGTTGCTCGTGGGTTTCGACGCCCTCGGCGATCACCGCCAGGTTGAGACTGTGGGCCATGGCGATGATCGCGCGGGCGATCTGGGCATCCTGTTCACCTTCAGGAAGGCCGTCGACGAAGGTGCGGTCGATCTTGAGCACGTCGATAGGGAACTGCTTGAGGTAGTTGAGCGAGGAGTAGCCCGTGCCAAAGTCGTCGACCGCAATGCTCAAGCCCAGGTTTTTCAAGCTGTCGAGAATCTGCATGGCCTTGTCGACTTCACGCATCAGGATGCTTTCGGTCAGCTCCAGCTCAAGGCAGGCCGGGGGTAGCCCCGTCTCATCGAGAATGGTGGCAATGCGTGTGCCCAGATGGCCGTCCGAGAACTGCCGCGCCGAAATGTTCACCGAGACCTTGGGCACCCGCACCTTGTCCCGGTGCCAGGTCTTGAGCTGGCGGCAGGCCTCGCGCAGCACCCAGTCGCCGACGTCGACCACCAGGCCCAGCTCTTCGATCACCGGGATGAAGTCGCCCGGCGGCACCAGTCCGCGGCGCGGGTGGCGCCAGCGCAGCAGGGCTTCGGCGCCGGTCAGGCGCTTGCCGTCGCCGCTGAACTGCGGCTGGTAATAAAGCACGAATTCGTCCTGCTCCAAGGCGTGACGCAGGTCGCTTTCCAGCTCCAGGCGCTCCAGGGCGCTGGCGTTCATGTCGGCCTGGTAGAACTGGAAATTGTTCTTGCCACGCTCCTTGGCGTGATACATCGCGGTGTCGGCGTTCTTCATCAGTTGGCTCAGCTCATTACCGTCCTGCGGGCTGAGGGCGATGCCGATACTGGCGGTCACGAAGAACTCGCGGTTTTCAAGCACGAACGGCCGGACCAGGCTGGCGAGGATGTTTTCCGCCACATGGATAGCACGGTTCAGCGCCATCTCCCGCGTGGCGCGGGGCTGCAGCAGCAGGGTGAATTCATCGCCGCCCATGCGCGCCACGGTGTCGTCATCATCGACGCAGTCGAGCAAGCGTTCGGCCATGTCCTTGAGCATGCGGTCGCCTGCGGCATGGCCGAGCGAATCGTTGATCGGCTTGAACCGGTCCAGGTCGAGGAACATCAGCACCACCCACGACTTGTTGCGCTCGGCCTGCTGCAATGCCGTGTAGAGCCGGTCCTGGAACAGTGTCCGGTTGGGCAGGTGGGTGAGGGCATCGTAATAGGCCAGCCGGTGAATGCGCTGCTCGCTGGCCTTGCGCTCGCTGATGTCGGTGAAAAAGCACACATAGCTCGCCAGGTCGCCTTCATCGTCAAGCACTGCGGTAATGCCGACCCAGGCCGGATAGTGCTCTCCGTTGCGGCGCTTGAGCCAGACCTCGCCCTCCCAGGTGCCCCGGTGGTCCAGTTGCTTGAGCACATAGCGAAGGTGCGCCTGCTGCTGGTCGTCGACTGTCAGCATGCTGGGGAACTGGTCGAGCACATCGCTCACTGCATGCCCGCTGACCCGGCTGAAGGCTTCGTTGGCCTGAACGATGTAACCCGCGGGATCCGTGATCAATATTGCCGAAGTCGAATGCTCGAACACCGTCGCGGCCATGCGCAGGTCTTTCTCCGCACGGCGCTGCTGGCTGATGTCGCGGCCTACTCCGAGAAGGCCCTCGAAGCGCTCCTGGTCGTCCCATACCGGCACCAGGCGCAGCTCGATGGGAATCTTGCGGCCATCGGCGCGCAGACAGTCGAACAGAAACAGCTGGGTCGGCATCTGGCTTCGCAGCAACGCCAGCTGCTGGCTGTCGCCCAGCATCGCATGGACCCGTTCCATCAGTTCGTAGAGAGCGGCGAGCTGGGTGGGGTTGGCGATGATCGATTGCCAGCCGTGCTGGAAGATCCAGTCGGCACTGTACCCCAGCACCGCTTGCACGGAAGGGCTGACGTAGTCGAGTTGCAGCCGGTTGTCGGTGGAGAAGATCACATCGCTGATACTTTCGGCGAGCATGCGGTAGCGCTGTTCGCTCTCGCGCAGCGACTCGCTGGACGCGATCTGTACCGTCACATCCTTGCCCACGCCAACGACGCGGGTGACCATGCCTTCGGCGTCACGGGCCAGCACCTGTTCGCGGATATCGTACCAGCGCCAGCTGCCGTCGTGATGACGGAACCTCAACTGGCAATGCAAGGCTTGGCTGTGGCCGGTGTCGCGCTGTTGTTGACGCAGCAGACGGTACTGCTCGGCATCCTCGCAGTGCAGCAGGAGCTCCCAGAAACGGTCACCCATCTGCGCCAGCTCAGTGCGGTCGTAGCCCAGGGTCTGGCCCAGATGGCGGTTACTGAAAATCATCCGCTGGCTCAGCACGTCCTGTACGTAAAGCTGATCGGGCACGGTTCGCACCACGTCTGACCAGAAGCCCTCGCGCTCGAGCAGGGACAGTTCGACCTGCTTGCGGCTGGTGATGTCGCTGATGCTCAGAATCACTGCATGGAAGTCGCTGCGTTGCTTGGGCAGGCGCGCCATCAGCCACAGGTGCAGGACGCCCCCCGTCGGCGTGCGCAGGCGCACTTCCAGTTCCAGTTGGGAGCGTTGTGCGATCAGCGCGTCGATCAATTGCATGCCTACGCTGTCACGGCCATCGCCGCTGCCATCGATCAGACGCTGCCAGGCGCCCTCGTTGGAATTGACGTCGAGCAGCTGACGGGCCACCTGATTGATCTCGGTGATCTTCAGCTGTAGCAGCAACGCGCGACGCAGGGCCGGGTCCAGTGCCAGGCTCTGATCGAGAGCAGCACGGTCGCGAAGGTGATGGCGGTCTAGCTGGCCGGGCAGACTGGACAGGTCGAGCACGCATAGGGCAACCCCGGTGCCTTCGAAGATTTCCTGGTAACGCCGGCGGTCTTCCTGCAGCCCCTGCTGGCGGCGGCGCATGTTGATCAGCGCCAGCATCGGCAGCAGCGCGCAGATCAGCACCAACAGACATTTGCCCAGCAGCGCTGGCAGCAACTGTTGGCGCACCAGGCCTGCGTCAAACATCCCGCGAACTTGCCAGTTGCTGCCGTCGATATAGGCCAGCAATACGCTCTGCAGCGATCCGGCATCGGCCCGGGCCGGCACATGGGACACGATTACCTCACCGCTGCGCACGTTTTCAAGCAGCCAGTGCGGCCGCGTAGGCCCGTCCAGATGACGGGTGAGTTCCTGGTAGTAGTCGGCTGACAGTTGCAGCAGCCAGTAGCCAGGGGTCGGTTCGCCGGGTTGGCGCAGCATGAGGTGGAGACTCAGATCGCCAGACGAGTTGCCGTAGAAATAGGCGCGGCCCTGATTGCGTTGCACATACTCGTCAATCAGCTGACGCGCAGGGACGCCTGCCTGGCTGTCTGCAAGCGTCCGGCCACCGGCATCCACCCAGCTCAAGCGCTGAAGCGCGGGTATCTTGTCCTGCAGCGCATGCATCATGGCAGGCATCGCGGAGGGCGTCGGAGGTTTGACGTGGGGCTGAAGCAGGTTCAGCGCCTGCTGGGCCTTGAGCGCCAGGTTCAAGTTCAGGTGGTCCGCCAGCTCAGCCGTCGCTTCCACGCTCTGGCGACGCAGATCCGCCTGGGTGTGGCTGAACTGGGCGAACAATTGCCACAGGAGCAAACCCAGCAACACCAGGGCGAGCATGGCCAGCGCTCCCTTCAGGGAGCCGCGCAGCGGGGCAGCGGGGGCGGAGTGCTCGGTACGCGGGAGCGGCGGCAATGAGAGATTGGTCAAAGCGTTGTCCTGCGATAAGGCTGGCGATGGCAGGGTTGAACCGAATGCATGGGTCGTGCCGAGCAGGCGCACTATAAGCCCGGCGGTCGAGGCCGGCTAGCATGCTTGTAAATGTGGCAAAGTGCCAGTTATCTCGATGAGAGGTCTCGGGTCGATGCATGCGCATCAGTCGGCATACCCCCGCAACCTGTGCGAAAATGCGGGCGCTTGATATACGACGCTTTGGAGATGTACGGTTTTGGTTATCCACTATTCCACCAACGGCAGCGATTCGGCCTGCGGTCGCAACAGTCAGTCTTTGGTCAGCACAGCGCAGGGCGCTGAGGTTTCCTGCAAGTCCTGCCAACGTTCGCTGGCCAAGCCCGATGGCGCCATTGCCCCGGTTGGCGTGCGCAAGAGTCCCTCGCTGGCCGAATTGCGCAAGTCCCCCCTAAAGCCTGCTGGCAAACCTGCCCAGGTAAGCGCTTTCTGCGCCAAGGCCAGCTGGCGTGAGCGCCTGTCCGCGCAATCCGACCGCTGCCGCCTCCCGCGCGGTCTGGCCAGACAGTCCCACGTCTGATCACCCTCGCGCCATGCCGGGCTCCCGGCATGGCCTGCCATCTGTCCATCTGTGCAACGCTGCGTCTTGGCGTAGAATGGGCGCCTTTGTTCAATGACACTCCGTAAACACATCACCGGATTACCCCGGCATGTCATCGGCAGGCGCTGCCGTAGAGCCTGCCGTGGTTTTTCGCCGATGTCTTTACCTCATATCTGATAGAGGGCTTGGTTTTGGCTCAATACGTCTACACCATGCATCGGCTGAGCAAGGTCGTGCCGCCGAAGCGGGAAATCCTGAAGAACATTTCGTTGTCGTTCTTCCCAGGCGCCAAGATCGGCGTCCTCGGCCTCAACGGCGCCGGTAAGTCGACCCTGCTGCGGATCATGGCGGGCGTCGACAAGGAGTTCGACGGCGAAGCCCGTCCGATGCCCGAGCTCAATGTCGGCTACCTGCCGCAGGAGCCGCAGCTCGACCCGAGCAAGACCGTTCGCGAGGTGGTCGAGGAAGCCGTCAGCGTGATCAAGGACGCCCAGGCGCGCCTGGACGAGGTCTACGCTGCCTACGCCGAACCCGATGCCGACTTCGACAAGCTGGCCGCCGAACAGGCCAAGCTCGAAGCCATCCTGCAAGCCGCCGACGGCCATAACCTCGAGCGCCAGCTCGAAGTCGCTGCCGATGCCCTGCGCCTGCCGACCTGGGAAGCGAAGATCGAGCACCTGTCCGGTGGCGAGAAGCGCCGCGTGGCACTGTGCCGCCTGCTGCTGTCGGCGCCCGACATGCTGCTGCTCGACGAGCCGACCAACCACCTGGATGCCGACTCGGTCGCCTGGCTCGAGCGCTTCCTGCACGACTTCCCGGGCACCGTCGTAGCGATCACGCACGACCGTTACTTCCTCGACAACGTCGCGGGCTGGATCCTTGAGCTCGACCGCGGCGCCGGTATCCCGTACGAAGGCAACTATTCGGGCTGGCTTGAAGCCAAGTCGGACCGTCTTGCGCAGGAATCCAAGCAGCAGAGCGCCCACGAAAAGGCCATGAAGGAAGAACTGGAGTGGGTGCGCAAAGGCGCCAAGGCCCGCCAGTCCAAGTCCAAGGCCCGTCTGGCACGCTTCGAGGAAATGCAGTCGCAGGAATTCCAGAAGCGCAGCGAGACCAACGAGATCTACATTCCGGCCGGTCCTCGCCTGGGTGACAAGGTCATCGAGTTCAAGAACGTCAGCAAGGGCTACGGCGATCGCGTCCTCATCGAAGACCTGTCGTTCGCCATGCCCAAGGGCGCCATCGTCGGTGTCATCGGTGGTAACGGCGCCGGTAAGTCGACCCTGTTCCGCATGCTGATGGGCAAGGAACAGCCGGACTCGGGCAGCATCGAGATCGGCGACACCGTGCAGCTCGCGTGCGTCGACCAGAGCCGCGAAGACCTGGACGGCGGCAAGACCGTGTTCCAGCAGATCTCCGACGGCTCGGAGCAGATCCGCATCGGCAGCTACGAGATCCCTGCGCGTACTTATGTTGGCCGTTTCAACTTCAAGGGCGGCGACCAGCAGAAGTTCGTCAAGGACCTGTCCGGCGGTGAGCGTGGTCGCCTGCACCTGGCGCTGACGCTGAAGGAGGGAGGCAACGTCCTGCTGCTCGACGAGCCGTCCAACGACCTCGACGTCGAGACCCTGCGTTCGCTCGAGGAAGCCCTGCTGGACTTCCCGGGCGCTGCAATCGTGATCTCTCACGACCGGTGGTTCCTGGACCGTGTGGCGACCCACATCCTGGCATACGAGGATGACTCGAACGTGCTGTTCTTCGAAGGCAACTACACCGAATACGAAGCCGATCGCAAGAAACGCCTGGGTGACGCCGCGGCGCAGCCGCATCGTGTGCGCCACAAGAAGCTGGCCCAATAGGCCAGTTCTGGCTGCACAGCAATGGGGCCCTTCGGGGCCCCATTTTTGTGCCGGAGTGAAACCGGATAGACGGTAAATCCAACGCTATCTTTGTATACATTTATAGAAATGCACCAAAAATATTCATAAAAACGACATTCCGCCCTGTTGCAGTGCGACTCGTTCTTGATAAAGTTCGGAAAAAATTCCTACAAATCCAAAAATCTGGTGAGACTTGTCATGATCGAATCCGTCGACGATTTCCTCGCGCGCCTCAAGCAGCGCGACCCTGCCCAACCTGAATTCCACCAGGCCGTCGAAGAAGTACTGCGCAGCCTGTGGCCCTTCCTCGAAGCCAATCCTCACTACCTGCAGGCCGGTATTCTCGATCGCATGGTCGAGCCTGAACGCGCGGTGCTGTTCCGAGTGTCGTGGGTCGATGACCAGGGCAAGGTCCAGGTCAACCGCGGTTACCGTATCCAGATGAACAGTGCCATCGGCCCGTACAAGGGTGGTCTGCGCTTCCACCGTTCGGTGAACCTGGGCGTACTGAAGTTCCTGGCCTTCGAGCAGGTGTTCAAGAACTCTCTGACTTCGCTGCCCATGGGCGGCGGCAAAGGCGGGTCGGACTTCGATCCCAAGGGCAAGAGCGATGCCGAAGTCATGCGTTTCTGCCAGGCGTTCATGAGCGAGCTGTATCGCCATATTGGCGCGGATGTAGACGTGCCTGCCGGAGACATCGGTGTCGGGGCCCGCGAGATCGGCTTCATGTTCGGCCAGTACAAGCGCCTCGCCAATCAGTTCACCTCGGTGCTGACCGGCAAGGGAATGTCCTACGGCGGCAGCCTGATCCGCCCAGAGGCCACCGGCTATGGCTGCGTGTACTTTGCCGAAGAGATGCTCAAGCGCCAGGACAAGCGCATCGACGGGCGTCGCGTAGCCATCTCTGGCTCCGGCAACGTGGCGCAGTATGCCGCGCGCAAAGTGATGGACCTGGGCGGCAAGGTGATCTCGCTGTCCGACTCCGAAGGCACCCTGTACTGCGAAGCCGGTCTGAACGATGAGCAGTGGGACGCACTGATGGAGCTCAAGAACGTCAAACGCGGCCGTATCAGCGAGCTGGCCGAACGTTTTGGACTTGAGTTCCGCAAGGGCGAAACCCCGTGGAACCTGCCGTGCGAGATCGCACTGCCGTGCGCAACGCAGAACGAGCTGAACGGCGAAGATGCCCGCACCCTGCTGCGCAACGGCTGCCTGTGCGTGGCTGAAGGCGCCAACATGCCCACCACGCTCGATGCCGTGGACCTTTTCATCGAGGCTGGCACCTTGTTCGCCCCAGGCAAGGCGTCCAACGCCGGCGGCGTTGCAGTAAGCGGGCTGGAGATGTCGCAGAACGCCATGCGCCTGCTGTGGACCGCAGGTGAAGTCGACAGCAAGCTGCACCACATCATGCAGTCGATCCATCACGCCTGTGTACATTACGGCGAAGAAGCGGACGGTACCGTCAACTACGTGAAGGGCGCCAATATCGCGGGCTTCGTGAAGGTCGCCGATGCCATGCTGGCCCAGGGCGTCGTCTAGTCCTCGACCGGCCCGATGGTAACGACCTCGATCATCTGATTGCCCACCGGTCGCTGCCACAGCACTTCATCACCGGGGCCGGCGCCCAGCAGCGCACGGCCTAGCGGCGAACCCCAGTTGATCAGGCCACGCGCAGCGTCGGCCTGATCTTCGCCTACCAGTTGCACGATGTGATCCTGATCGTCTTCATCGACGAAACGTACCCGGCTGCCGATCTGCACCTTGTCTTGCGAGGTGGCGGGCGGCACCACTTGCGCGCTCTGCACGCGGGCACGGAAATAGCGCAGGTCTCGCTCGGTGTCGGCCAGGCGCTGCTTGTCGGCTTGCTCGCCCTGGGCCGCCAGCTCGCTACGCAGCGCATTGAGGCTTGCGACCCGCTGTTGCAGCAAAGCCAGGCCGCTGGCGGTGACGTGGTTGGGTTGCTCACTGACCCGGCGCTCTACCGGCTGGCTGGCCTGGGCGGCGGCCTGGTCTTCGTTGACGAATGCTCGGCTCATGTGGGGCCTCCTTTTGCAGAAGACCACATCAACGGGACAGCAGTTCTCCTCCGGGGGTCAGTAGTTGTACCACTTGAGCTCCAGCATCACCTCGTTCTGCGCGCTCGCCAGCTGGCTGAACTCACGCTTGGCACTCAACCGCACCCCAAGGTCGCGCGACACTTCCCACTGCTGGTTAAGGCTGAGGCTCCGACGAACCTCGCCATTGGTGAAATAATCCCCCTTGGCTTCCAGACTCAGGTTGCCCAGGCCGTTACGCCAGAGCACGCCGCCATTGAACCCGGCCGCCGGGGCGATGAACTGGGCGAAATCGTTGTGGTGCTCCACGCGCACGGTGCCCAGGGCAAAGCCAAGCAGGCCGTCGGCCAGTTCCCAGGTGCCGCCGGCTCCGCCGTTGACGTGGCTGACCAGCACTTCATCAGTGTGCTTGCCCGGCACTCGCTCGAGGCCCCCGGCCACTTGCCATGACCAGGGCTGCAGCAGTTCGTTGCGCGGGGTGAGCGAGCGAATGGTCGCCAGGTCCAGGCGCTGAACCTGCCAGTCGTTGCCTTCGTACTGGCGCAGCTTGAGCTGCAAGATCTCGATCTGCGCGCCCAGGGGGAAGCCGTAGGCGTTGTCGTTGAGGTCGTGGTAGGCCATGCGCAGGCCATACTCGGCAAAGGCGCGGTCTTCACGGGTACCCACCCCCAGCTGCCAGGTACGCGACTGGTGGCCGTTTTCGGGCAGTCCCGGACGCTCGATGTCCAGTGCAGGCGGCGGATTGCGGTTGATTGCCCGCAGCAGCTCGAAGCTGCGCTTGGCGCGCGCGGCATCACGCTCCTGGCCGGTCGCACGGTAACGCTCCAGGCGGAACGCCGCGTCCTGTACCAAGGCTTGGCGGTCCCGGGGCAGGGCAGTGAACTCGGGGGCCTGCAGTCTGGCGGTGTCGGCGCTGAGGGCCAGAACCTGCTGCTGTTCGGCACCGTCGAGGGGCTCCGCGCGGGCCAGCAATTCCCGCTCGCGCGAGGGGCGGTAACGGGTGCTCTCCACCAGCCCGGCCTGCTTGACGGCCTTGACCGTGTCGGTGGGAATGGCGGTGAGCGGAAACTGCGAAGTCAGGTCCAGGCCTGGACGCGCTACCTGCAGCAGTTCGAGCAGGCGGTAGGAACAGTTTTCGTCGAAGAAGAAGTAGTCGAACTGGATCTGCTTGAGCTCCCAGACATGCTCGACCATGCGCCCGGTTTCCTCGGGTGTCAGGTTCAACTGGTACTCCCACAGGTCGCGGTTTTCCAGGCTGCGGTATTCGGAGAGCTTTTCCTGGTAGGGGACCATGGCGAACAGCCCGGGATAGCCGCCCATCAGGCCTTTCCAGGCATACAGGATACTGTTGTCGCTGCCCTCGACGTAGGCGCCGAAGTTGATGGCATAGCTGAGCAGCGAGGTTTCATCGCGCTTGGCCGCAGCCTGGTCGATACGCAGCAAGGTGTGGCCGAACATCGAGGACGGGCTGTTCAGGTAGGCAGCGGGAAACACCAGCACAGCGCTATCGGGCGAGACGTCCTGGTACCAGCTTTGGTACTCCTGGCAGTCCGGCTGCGGCAGGTCGGTCAGCTGCAACTGCTCGCGCAGCCAGCGTGTGCGTGCGGGGTAGACGCACTGGGCATGCTTGTCGCCCAGGCTTGCCGGGGCATAGAGGGCGTCAAGGGTAGCGCGCAGTTCCTGGTCGGGATGGTGGGCACCGTCGGCGGCGAGAAAAAAGCGTGGGTCATCGACATAGCTGCGCCAGCCACCGAGCTTGCCGGTTTCGTAATGGCCGATGGCGATCCAGTAGCGGTCGGCGGCCAGCTGTTGCAGGCGCGTGGCGTCCGGCTGCGGGGCAGCATGAAGCGGGGCGCTGGCACAGAGCGCCAGGCAGGCAAGGCGTTTGAGCATATCGGGCAACTACGTCTGAATGATGCCGAAAGAAGGGTGTGCAATACCCTGCCCCGGTAGGGGCAGGGCGGGCCGAGCTTAGGCCTGGGTAGCGTATTTGGCCAGGCGAGGGTCGTTTTTCAGGATGGCCAGGGTGTTGCTGTGAACGTCTTCGGCAGTCACCTCGGCGCTGTTGAAGATCTCCTGGAAGTGCTGGTGAGTGACCGAAGCGAAGTGCGCGCGGTCCTCAGGAGCTACGCCAAGCACCACCGCGTAGGTGGTCAAGGCTTCGCCCTGGCCCTTGGCCATGTCTTCGGAAAGCTCGTTCATCATGCCATTCATGGCGAACCAGGATTTGCCGCCATAGGTCAGGGAAGCATTGGTCGAGCAACCATTGGTACCGGAGGTCATGCCAAAGGTGGCGTTACCGGAGGTGCCGTTGGTGGTGGAAGCGAGGAAGTGAGCCGGCGTGCCGCGCTGGCCCTCGAACAGCATGTTGCCCCAACCGCAGTCCGGGCCGCCTGGCGCCTGGGCCATTGCGTTCAGGGAAACCGCGGTGAACAGAGTACCCAGAAGAATCCGTTTCATAGCTTTGTTCTCTTTTCGGAAGTACCAAAGGTCAGGGTTTTCTGGCGATGCCGCTGCCAGGTCGGGGATGCAAAGCACCCACCCGCGCAGCTTGGAGTTTAGGCATGATCCAAAGGTTGCGTGGCTTATTGCGAAAAATTGCATTGAACGGCTGACTTTCCTGGCGGCGACATAAAGTCCTGGGGAGCCTTGCAACCCGCGCCAAGGCAGCGCCAGAATGCCGACATCTGCCCCGCCGAAGTAAGGAAGCCCAATGCCCGATCCTGTCGCTGCGAGCCTGCGTCTTGCGCCTGAAGCCCTGACCCGGCGTTTTTCCGCTGAACAGTTTGCCTTCACCAATACTGACGATCTGGAACCTTTTCGTGGTGTGCTGGGCCAGGAACGCGCTGTCGAGGCCCTGCAATTCGGCGTGGCCATGCCGCGCCCCGGGTACAACGTGTTTGTCATGGGCGAGCCCGGCACCGGGCGTTTCTCGTTCGTCAAACGCTACCTCAAGGCTGAAGGAAAGCGTCAGCAGACCCCGGCCGATCGGCTCTACGTCAACAACTTCGATGACCCGCGCGAACCGCGCGCGCTGGAGCTGCCAGCCGGTACCGCAGGCGAATTCTGCGCCGACATGAACGGCCTGATCGACAACCTGCTGGCGACGTTTCCAGCGGTGTTCGAGCACCCATCCTACCAGCAGAAAAAAAGCGCCATCGACCGCGCCTTCAACCAGCGCTACGACCGCGCTCTGGACGTGATCGAGCGTGCGTCGCTGGAAAAGGACGTGGCCCTGTACCGCGACAGCAACAATGTCGCCTTCACGCCGATGAGCGATGGCAAGGCGCTGGACGAGGCCGAGTTCGCGCAGTTGCCCGAAGACGTTCGTGAGCGTTTCCATGACGACATCGCCGCCCTCGAAGAGCGTCTGAACGAGGAACTCGCCAGTCTGCCCCAGTGGAAGCGTGAGTCGAGCAACCAGCTGCGCCAGCTCAACGAAGAAACCATCACCCTGGCACTGGAGCCTCTGCTGGCGCCGCTGTCTGAAAAGTATGCCGAGAACGCGGTGGTCTGCGCCTATCTGCAGTCCATGCAGCTGAACCTCCTGCGCACCGTGGTCGAGCAGTTGGTCGATGACAGCAAGGCCGACGCCGTGGCGCGCAAGCTGCTCGAGGAGCAGTACGCGCCAAGCCTGGTGGTCGGTCACCATGCCAGCGGCGGCGCGCCGGTGGTGTTCGAGCCGCACCCGACCTACGACAACCTGTTCGGGCGCATCGAATACAGCACTGACCAGGGCGCGCTCTACACTTCGTACCGCCAGTTGCGCCCGGGCGCCTTGCACAAGGCCAATGGCGGCTTCCTGATCCTCGAAGCCGAGAAGATGCTTGGTGAGCCCTTTGTCTGGGATGCGCTCAAGCGTGCCTTGCAATCGCGCAAGCTGAAGATGGAGTCGCCGTTGGGCGAGCTGGGCCGCGTTTCGGCCATCACTCTCACTCCGCAGATGATCGCGCTGAACGTCAAGCTGGTGATCATCGGCTCGCGCCAGCTGTACTACGCGCTGCAGGACCACGATCCGGACTTCCAGGAGATGTTCCGCGTGCTGGTCGACTTCGACGAAGACATCCCCTTGGTCGATGAGAACCTGGAACAGTTCGCACAGTTGCTCAAGACCCGCACGAGCGAAGAGGGCATGGCGCCGCTCACCGCCGATGCAGTGGCACGGCTGGCTACCTACAGCGCGCGCCTGGCCGAGCACCAGGGGCGTTTGTCGGCGCGCATCGGTGATCTGTTCCAGCTGGTCAGCGAGGCCGATTTCATCCGCCAGCTTGCCAGCGACGAGATGACCGACGCGGGCCACATCGAGCGTGCGCTGCGGGCCAAGGCCACGCGCACCGGCCGGGTGTCGGCGCGCATTCTCGATGACATGCTCGCCGGGATCATCCTGATCGACACCGAAGGCGCGGCCATTGGCAAGTGCAATGGCCTGACCGTGCTGGAGGTTGGTGACTCGGCCTTCGGTGTGCCGGCGCGGATCTCCGCGACGGTCTACCCGGGAGGCAGCGGCATCGTCGACATCGAGCGTGAGGTCAACCTGGGCCAGCCGATCCACTCCAAGGGGGTGATGATCCTGACCGGTTACCTGGGCAGCCGCTATGCCCAGGAATTCCCGCTGGCCATTTCGGCAAGCATCGCCCTGGAACAGTCCTATGGTTACGTCGACGGCGACAGCGCCTCGCTGGGCGAGGTCTGCACGCTGATCTCGGCGCTCTCCAAGACCCCGCTCAAGCAGTGCTTCGCCATCACTGGGTCGATCAACCAGTTTGGCGAGGTCCAGGCCGTCGGTGGCGTCAACGAGAAGATCGAGGGCTTCTTCCGGCTCTGCGAGGCTCGCGGTTTGACGGGCGACCAGGGGGTGATCATTCCGCGCCCGAACGTGGCGACACTGATGCTCGATGAGCGCGTCTTGCAGGCGGTGGAAGCGGGCATGTTCCATGTCTATGCAGTCAGTCAGGCCGACGAGGCGCTGAGCTTGCTGGTCGGCGAGCCAGCCGGGGCGCCAGATGCGGAAGGTCAATTCCCCGAAGGCAGTGTCAACGCCCGGGTGGTAGAGCGGCTGAGCTTCATCGCCGAGATGGTCAGCGAAGAGGACATCAAGGAGGCTGAGAAGGATCGGCTTGAAGAAGCGCTGGCCCAGGCAAAACCTGCATAAGTCAAGAAACCGGCGCAGCGGCACTTCGCTACCGTTCGGCGCCGGTTTTCTATCTTATCGTGGGGTAATCTATGCTGGAAGGCATGGAGAGCAAACAGGTTCAGGATGGAGACAGCCCGCCAATGGCGGGCTGAACAGAGCCTCATCGAGGGCCGTCGCCATGCCACGCAGCCTCAGCCTTACCCGCCAATGCCTGGGTCTGGTGACCCGTATCGAATGCAGCATCCGTCCCCTGGCCGGAGACAATGGCATGTGGACCTTGCTGTTCGCCGCCGGAATGGCTGGCGAGCAGCCGTCCGCCATCAAGGCTCAGGGTCCGTTCCATGGGCCGCTTGTAGCCGAATCCGTGCTCAACGCCATTGTCGACAGTCTGACCCTGCATGGCTACCAGGTGGCCAGTGACCCTCAGATCTGGTGTCTCCACCTGCAAGCTCAGTTGCGCAAGATCAATGGCGAGCGGGTGCATAACCTGGGCGATTACCAGTTTCATCCGGAAACCTGAAAACCCTGGACTTGCCTGCGTCGCCTTGTCGCAGGCTTTTATCTGACATGGCAGGCTGGCTATACTCGTGCTCGCTTTTTCGCCATCAGATGAGTCTTCTATCCCATGGAACGTGTTCTCGAAAACGCGATGTATGCCTCCCGCTGGCTGCTCGCTCCCATCTATTTCGGTTTGTCCCTGGGCCTGCTCGCGCTGGCGCTGAAATTCTTCCAGGAAATCGTCCACGTCCTGCCCAACGTCTTCGCTCTGAGTGAGGCGGACCTGGTCCTGGTGATTCTTTCGCTGATCGACATGTCCCTGGTCGGCGGCCTGCTGGTGATGGTGATGTTTTCGGGCTACGAGAACTTCGTCTCGCAGCTCGACATCGATGACAGCAAGGAAAAACTCAACTGGCTGGGCAAGATGGACTCCTCATCGCTGAAGATGAAGGTGGCGGCATCCATCGTGGCGATTTCCTCGATCCATTTGCTGCGGGTGTTCATGGACGCGCAGAACATTTCGACCGAGTACCTGATGTGGTACGTCATCATCCACATGACCTTCGTTGTCTCAGCGTTTGCCATGGGTTACCTGGACAAGCTCACCAAGCACTGACCGTCCTGCGTTTGCGGGCCAATGCCGCCGCCCGTCCGTTGCCAAACGGACGGGCGGTTGCGTTTTCGTCTTGTGCTTTTGCCGGGACCGTACGAAAAATAGGCACTCACGCGTGGTTCCATCGCGAGGTGCTCACATGAACCTGCATGAACTCAATGGGGAGGCCAGGGCGGGCCGTGTGGAAGAGCTCAACCTTATCGCCATCGAAGGTGGTGACTATCTGCTTGAAGCCCGTATCCATGGGCGTCCCCATCCTCTTGCCGACGCGCGCGGGCAACGACTGCGGGTACATTCGGTCGAGGATGCGCGGTTGCTGCTGCAAGCCGTGCCGCTGGTATCGATGAACCTGGTGCACTGGTCCGTCCAGGATGAGATGTGCGGCATGGGCGTGCACCCCGCGGAAGACCTCAGAGTACCGATTTCCCGGCGTTCCGCCTGGTAGCTGAAGGCTGCGCCGCAGTGTGCTAGGCTGCTCGCCCTTTTCATGAAGGGCGCAGCTGTCGTGCGCCCTGCAGCGGAGCAAGCAAATGTCCGAATTGAACCTGTCTACCGACGAAACCCGCGTCAGCTACGGCATTGGCCGTCAACTGGGCGGCCAGCTGCGTGACAACCCGCCACCGGGCGTGAGCCTGGACGCGATCCTGGCCGGCCTGACCGATGCCTTCAACGGCGAGCAGAGCCGCGTCAGCGAAGCCGAGCTGTCGGCCAGCTTCCAGGTGATCCGCGACATCATGCAGCGCGAAGCAGCCGTCAAGGCTGAAGCTGCTGCTGGCGAAGGCAAGGCATTTCTGGCTGAAAACGCCAAGCGTGACGGCATCACCACTCTGGCTTCGGGCCTGCAATTCGAAGTGCTGACCGCAGGCGAGGGCGCCAAGCCATCGCGTGACGACAGCGTGCGTACCCACTACCACGGCACCCTGATCGACGGCACCGTGTTCGACAGCTCGTACGAGCGTGGCCAGCCGGCTGAATTCCCGGTCGGTGGCGTCATCGCGGGCTGGACCGAAGCGCTGCAACTGATGCAAGCCGGTAGCAAATGGCGCCTGTACGTGCCAAGCGAACTGGCCTACGGCGCCCAAGGCGTTGGCAGCATCCCGCCGCACAGCGTGCTGGTGTTCGATGTAGAGCTGCTGGACGTTCTCTGACGTTGGCAACTGGGGCTGCTGCGCAACCTGTCGCGGCACAGCGGCCCCAGCATCCACCCAGTCAATGCAATTGCCCTGTCGCCGGCCTCAATGCTCGCGCATAGCAGAATAGAAACAGGTTACGCACCAGCTCCTTCAGCACAATCGGTTCACACGAATTCAGCCCATTGAGGTCCAGGTCTCCCTGGTCACGCAGCTCATCGAGCGCGTCATCCTCGATCACCGCACACACCTCGCCGGTTTCCCGGTGCAGGATGCGCAAGTAGGGCTGGGGGCGGTCAAGCCAGGCGTCTATCAGATAAGTCATGGCTATTCTCCTTGGATTCGATTTCCAATGAGAATAATTCTTATTATCAAAATAGCAAGTGCCTATTGCCGGATTTCTGCGCCAGCCCTTATGGGGAGGGATCAGACCTTGCGAACGAATTCCGATTTCAGCTTCATCGCGCCGATCCCGTCGATCTTGCAGTCGATGTCGTGGTCCCCTTCGCACAGGCGGATGTTCTTGACCTTGGTGCCGACCTTGACGACCAGGGACGAGCCCTTGACCTTCAGGTCCTTGATGACGGTCACGGTGTCGCCATCCTGCAAGACATTGCCCACCGAGTCCTTCTTCGCCACGTCATCGCTGGCCGCTTCGGCTTCGCCGCTGGCCGACCACTCATGGGCGCACTCCGGGCAGACCAGCTGGGTGCCATCTTCGTAGGTGTATTCGGAATTGCATTTGGGGCAGGGAGGCAAAGTGCTCACTAGGGTTCCTCAAGACAGGCAAGAAATAAGACCCACATTGTATAGGGTTTTGCCGGTCAATTGGAAAGCAGGCCCATCCAGGGATGGGCCGGAAGGATCAGTGCGTACGGGCGACGGCGAACTCGCTGAGTTCGACCAGGGCATCGCGGTACTCGCTGGCGGGCAGGGCTTCCAGGCAGGCGATGGCGCGGGCCGCATAGTCGCGGGCCAGGCGGGCGGTGTAGTCCAGGGCGCCCGAAGAGTCGACGGCGGCGCGGATGCTCTCGAGATCTTCGATGCCGCCTTTCTGGATGGCGCGGCGCACCAGGGCGGCCTGCTCGGCGGTGCCTTCGCGCATGGTGTAGATCAGCGGCAGGGTGGGCTTGCCCTCGGCCAGGTCGTCACCGACATTCTTGCCCAGGGTTTCGGCGTCGCCCTTGTAGTCGAGCAGGTCGTCGACCAGCTGGAACGCCACGCCCAGGTGGTCGCCGAAGGTACGCAGGGCTTCGCGCTGGGCATCGCTGGCCTCGGCCAGGGCCGCTGCGCTGTGGGTCGAGGCTTCGAACAGCATCGCGGTCTTGCCGCGGATGACATCCATGTAGACGTCCTCGGTGGTACTGGCGTCGCGCACCTTGGACAGCTGCAGCACTTCGCCTTCGGCGATCACGCGGGTGGCCCGCGACAGAATCTGCATGACTGGCATGGACCCCAGCTCGACCATCATCTCGAACGAGCGCGAGTACAGGAAGTCGCCAACCAGTACGCTCGGGGCATTGCCCCACATGGCGTTGGCGGTGGAGCGGCCGCGGCGCATGCCCGACATGTCGACCACGTCGTCGTGCAGCAAGGTGGCGGTGTGCAGGAACTCGATGGTTGCGGCCAGCAGACGCAGGTCGTCGCCTTCGCGGCCCAGTGCCTTGCCGCACAGCAGCACCAGCAACGGGCGCAGGCGTTTGCCGCCAGCCGAAGTGATGTAGTCGCCGATCTTCGATACCAGCGGCACGCGCGAGGTCAGCTGCTTCTTGATGATCTCGTCGACGGCGCTGAAATCTTCAGCTACCGCGCGGTAGAAAGCTTGGGGTTGCATCGGCTGCTCCATTGGGGTTGCGCGGCATGCTAGGTCGCAGGTCCCGGTGTGTCAAGGCACGGTGCCTGGCCTGTGGGTGCGGCACTTGCAAGGGATTGGCGGCTTGCGTACAATCGCGCACCCTGAACTTCCCTGGGCATCACCTGCCTTACGCAATGCACCGGGCCGTTCCAGCCCCATGCAGCCATGCCAGCCAATACTCTTCCTATAAAGAGCTGGGTGAGCAGGATTAACGGAGATATACCCATGTACGCAGTAATTGTTACCGGTGGCAAGCAGTACAAAGTCGCCGAAGGTGAATACCTGAAGATCGAAAAACTGGAAATCGCCACTGGCGAATCCGTGACTTTCGATCGCGTTCTGCTGGTCGCCAATGGTGACGACGTGAACATCGGCGCTCCTGTCGTTGCTGGCGCCACGGTTGTCGCTGAAGTCGTGTCGCAAGGCCGTCACGATAAAGTGCGCATCATCAAGTTCCGTCGCCGTAAGCACCACATGAAGCGTATGGGCCACCGCCAGTGGTTCACCGAGATCAAAATCACCGGTATTCAGGCTTAATTGCCTTAATCCCCAATCTTTGGAGAATTGAACCATGGCACATAAAAAAGCTGGTGGTAGTACCCGTAACGGTCGCGACTCAGAATCGAAACGCCTTGGCGTGAAGATGTATGGCGGCCAGGTCATCAAGGCCGGCAACATCATCGTGCGTCAGCGCGGCACCCAGTTCCACGCTGGCTACGGCGTTGGCATGGGCAAGGATCACACCCTCTTCGCGAAAATCGAAGGCGTGATCAAGTTCGAGAAGAAAGGCGAGTTCAACCGCCGTTATGTAAGCGTCGTCGCGGGCTAATCGCGCTGTCGCTGCAGAAGCCCCGTCATGCGACGGGGCTTTTTCGTTTGTGGTGAGTCTCTTGCAAAGCTGTTTGTCTGGGCTGCCGGCGCTGGATCCATGGTCGACCGGGGGCCGCCGCGCTCATTTTTGCAAGAGCCTTATGTCTTTGTGTCATTGAGCTCGTCACCCGACGAGAGGCGGTTTTTTTATGAAGTTTGTTGACGAAGTATCGATCCGGGTCAAGGCCGGTGATGGTGGTAACGGTTGCATGAGCTTCCGTCGCGAGAAATTCATCGAGAACGGTGGCCCCAACGGTGGTGATGGTGGCGACGGTGGTTCGGTGTACCTGGTTGCCGACGATAACCTCAATACCCTGGTCGACTATCGTTATACCCGGCATTTCGATGCCCAGCGCGGCGCCAATGGCGGCAGCACCGACTGCACGGGCAAGAAGGGCGAAGACATGTTCCTGCGCGTGCCGGTCGGCACCACGGTGATCGATGCGAGCACCCAGGAAGTGATCGGTGACCTGATCACCCCGGGCCAGAAGCTGATGGTCGCTCAAGGCGGCTGGCACGGCCTGGGGAACACCCGTTTCAAGTCCAGCACCAACCGTGCCCCACGCCAGACCACCCCAGGCAAGCCGGGCGACCAGCGTGACCTGAAGCTCGAGATGAAGGTACTGGCCGACGTTGGCCTGCTTGGCCTGCCCAACGCTGGCAAGAGCACCTTCATTCGCTCGGTCTCGGCTGCCAAGCCGAAGGTTGCCGACTACCCGTTCACCACCCTGGTGCCAAACCTGGGCGTAGTCAGCGTGGATCGCTGGAAGAGCTTTGTCATCGCCGACATTCCCGGTCTGATCGAAGGCGCCTCCGAGGGTGCCGGCCTGGGTATCCGCTTCCTCAAGCACCTGGCGCGTACCCGACTGCTGCTGCACCTCGTCGACCTCGCGCCGCTGGATGAAAGCAGCTCCGCCGATGCCGCCGAAGTCATCGTCAACGAGCTGACCCGCTTCAGCCCGTCGCTGGCCGAGCGTGACCGCTGGCTGGTGCTGAACAAGACCGACATGCTGATGGACGACGAGCGTGACGAGCGCGTCAAGGAAGTGGTCGAGCGTCTGCAGTGGGAAGGCCCGGTCCATGTGATCTCGGCGATCTCCAAGCAGGGCACCGAGCAGCTCAGCCGCGACATCATGCGCTACCTCGAAGACCGCGCCGACCGCCTGGCCAACGACCCGGCCTACGCCGAAGAGCTGGCCGACCTGGACCAGCGCATCGAAGACGAAGCCCGTGCCCAGCTGCAGGCCCTGGACGACGCCCGCGCCCTGCGCCGCACCGGCGTCAAGAGCGTGCACGACATCGGCGACGATGACGACTGGGATGACGAGGACGACGAAGACGGTCCGGAAATCATTTACGTGCGCGACTGACCGGTTGCAGTACACTGAACGCCGCTCATTCGAGCGGCGTTTTTGTATCTACGGTATCTACAGATCGACATAGGTTGGAAGAAGATGCGGAGCAAGGTGACGGGTGCGCGGCGTTGGGTGGTCAAGATCGGCAGCGCCCTGCTGACGGGCGATGGCAAGGGGCTTGACCGTGCGGCAATGGCTGTGTGGGTCGAGCAGATGGTGGCCTTGCGCAAGGCAGGCGTCGAGTTGGTGCTGGTGTCCTCCGGGGCCGTGGCGGCCGGCATGAGCCAGCTGGGCTGGAGCAAGCGACCGAGCGCGATGAACGAGCTGCAGGCGGCAGCCTCGCTGGGCCAGATGCGCCTGGTGCAGGCCTGGGAATCGAGCTTTGCCGAGCACGGCAGGCACACCGCGCAGATCCTCCTGACCCACGACGACCTCTCCGACCGCAAGCGCTACCTCAACGCCCGCAGTACTTTGCGCACCCTGGTGGAGCTGGACGTGGTCCCGGTGATCAACGAGAACGACACCGTGGTCACCGACGAGATCCGCTTCGGCGACAACGACACCCTCGCGGCGCTGGTAGCCAACCTGGTCGAGGCCGACCTGCTGGTGATCCTTACCGACCGCGACGGCATGTTCGATGCCGACCCGCGCACCAACCCCGGTGCGCAGCTCATCTCCGAAGCCCGTGCCGACGACCCGAGCCTCGACGCGGTGGCCGGAAGCACCGGCGGCGCCCTGGGCCGCGGCGGCATGCAGACCAAGCTGCGCGCCGCGCGTCTGGCAGCCCGCTCCGGCGCACATACCATCATCGTCGGTGGCCGCCTCGAGCGCGTACTTGACCGTCTGAAAGCCGGCGAACAGCTGGGTACCCTGCTTTCTCCCGAGCGCGGCATGATCGCCGCGCGCAAGCAGTGGCTGGCCGGCCACCTGCAGACCCGCGGCACCCTGGTGCTCGACGATGGTGCCGTGCGCGCGCTGCGCGAAGCCAACAAGAGCCTGCTACCGGTCGGGGTCAAGACCGTGCAGGGCAGTTTCCGCCGTGGCGAGATGGTAGTGTGCGTCGGCCCCGAAGGTCTTGAGGTGGCGCGTGGCCTTGCCAACTACAGCGCCCTTGAGGCGCAGAAGATCATCGGCCAGTCGTCCGAGGCGATCGAGAGCCTGCTCGGCTATAGCGCCGAGCCGGAGTTGATCCATCGCGACAACCTGGTGCTGGTATGAGCTGTTTCAACGGTTTCAACAGGCTGCTTGCCGCTGCGGCACTCGCTGTGCCGATGCTGGCGGGCGCCGAGGAGATCGGCCAGGTCTCGACCGTGTTCAAGTTTGTCGGGCCCAATGATCGCATCGTCGTCGAAGCGTTCGATGATCCCAAGGTCGAGGGCGTGACCTGTTATCTCTCGCGTGCCAAGACAGGTGGGCTGAAAGGCGGGCTGGGGTTCGCCGAGGACCGCGCGGAGGCGTCGATCGCCTGTCGCCAGGTCGGGCCGATCAAGTTCGACGGGCAGCTCAAGGATGGCGAGGTGGTGTTCAAGGAGCGCACCTCGCTGGTATTCAAGACCATGCAGGTGGTGCGCTTTTTGGACAAGAAGCGCAATACCCTGGTGTACCTGGTGTACAGCGACCGGGTGATCGAGGGTAGCCCGCAGAATGCGGTGACGGCGATTCCGATATTGCCTTGGGTGCAGTGATCTGATCCCACGTTTGCAGTGCCCCGTTCGCTGGCTTGCCAGCGAATGGGCACTGCGGTCAGTAGGCCCTACACCAGGGCCTCGGCCTCTTCCTCCCGCACCTCCACCTTCACCTCTTCCAGCCGGCTGATGTACTTCCAGTCATCCTCATCGATGTAGATGCCATTCGGCCCACTGCCACCCTCCAGATCGATCGCCACGTGCGCCGACACTTGCGGCTTGACGCTCGCCAGGATCGGCACAAAGCCCAGCTGCTGGCTGGTCTCCAGCAGCGCGGCCTGGTTGCGCTCGTCGATGTCGGCTGCTTCGTCCAGGTAGTAAGGCAGGCGCACACGGCCGGCCTGGTCACGGTCCATCAGGTGCAGCAACAGGTACATGTTGGTCAGCGCCTTGATGGTCATCGTGGTGCCGTTGGACGCCGCGCCGTCGATATCGGTGTGGATCACCGGCTGGCCGTTGACCTTGGTGATCTCGAAGGCGAGCTCGAACAGGTCCTTGAGGCCCAGCTGGTTATGGTTGGCCGCGACCAGCCGTGCCAGGTACTCCTTGGCCTCTTCGTTCTTGTTGTCCTGCTCGGCACTCTGGCTCAGGTCGAACACCGACAACGTCTCGCCTTCTTCGTACTGCCCGGCACTGTGGATGATCTGGTCGATGTGCTTGAGCGCTTCCTTGTTCGGCGCCAGGACAATCCGGAAGCTTTCCAGGTTGGACACCTGGCGCTTGTTGATCTCGCGGTTGAACAGCGCCAGCTGGTGCTCGAGGCTGTCATAGTCGCTGCGAATGTTGCGCAAGGTCCGGGCGATGTCGGTGACCGCGGCGCGGCGGGCCTTGCCCAGGGTCAAGGCTTCGTCGGTGCGGTGCGCGTAGGCGTTGATGAGCAGGTGCAGGCGGCGCTCCATGTCGTCTTCGTTGTCGAACTTCGCCACGCCCTTGAGGCGCACCTGGGCATACAACGCCTCGATCTGGCCGTCGACCCGCTGCAGGCCCTGCCAGCTGTCCTGGTAGTCATTGAGCAGCGGCAGCAGGTTGTCCATGGAGTCGTCCACCGCTTCCATGAACGGCGTGCCATACGGCAGGTCAGTCGGCAGCAGGTGGCGGCGGCGCAGGGCGTCGTCGAGGGTGCGCTGCCTGGCTTCCAGGTCGGCGATCTGCCGGTTCACCAGTTGCAGCTTGGCGGACAGTTGCTGGACGCGTTCGGTGAAGGCATCGCTTGAGCGCTTCAGCTCGTCCTGCGAAGCCTCGAGCTGGGCCAGTTGCTCGAGTTTGCCAGGCTCTTCGGCCGACAGGGTCTGAGTGCGGCGGAAGTCTTCCAGGGCCTTTTGCGCGTCCAGCACCTGCTGGTACAGCGTTTCGGTCTGGGTCTTGCTGGCGGCGCGGTCGGCGGCCACGGCCTGCTGGGTGCGCAGCTGCTTGAGTTCCTTCTCCAGGCGCTCCTTCTGGTCGCGCAGGCCGGCGCGGTCGGCCAGCGCCTGCAGGGCAGGCGGGTCGATGTGCGACAGGTCGATGGAGAGGCCCGGCACCTCGAAGCGCTCGCCCTTGAAGCCGGCCAGCACTGCTTCTAGCGACTTGACCCACTTGTCTTCGTCGTCCAGCGAGATGCCATGCTCGCCCAGCGGGAGGCTGAACAGCGCACCGTTGAACAGGCGCATCAAGCGCTCGACATCGGGCTGCGAAAATTCCTCGCGCAGGCGTGCGTAGCTGTTGTTGTCTGCATGATCGAGCTGCTGCGTGACCGAGCGCAGGCGCAGCTCCAGGTCGCGCAGACGCTGGCCGAGGTCTTCGGCGCTGAACTGGCGAGACTGGGCCAGGGCACCGGCCAGTTCATCGTGAGCGTCCTTGGCCGCCAGCAGTTGCTGCTCCAGCATCTTGACGTCATCGACCAGGGCAAAGCGGTGCTTGAGCACCGACAGCTCGCCCAGCCAACGCTGGATGCCGGTGATCTCGCGCTCCAGGCGCATCAGCTCCTGGGTGCCGTTGCGCTGGGTGTTCTGCAAGCCGTCCTGCTGGTGCTGGTAGTGCTCGACCTGGATCAGCAGCTCTTCCTTGCGCGCCATGGCGTAGTCCTGCCAGGTGCCCAACAGGTTGTCGAGCAGCGGCGAGATGCGGTGCAGCTTGCCGCGCAGGCTGTCGCGCTGGGCCACGCCGTTGGCGAGGGCCTCGACCAGCGGGCCGGCGGACACGAGGGAGTTGTAGTCCTGCTCCATGCGGCGCACGTCGCGGAAGGCCTCTTCGCAGGCGGCGATGTAGTCGACGCTGCCCGAGCGCAGGCTGTGCTCGAACGCATCGAGGAACAGCTGCTTGAGCTTGGCCGCGGTGATCTCGCGCATGTGCAGCAGGTTGATGAACAGCGCGCGGAAGGTCTTGAGGCTCTGCTCGCTGGTCGAGCGCAGCGGGATCAGGGTCAGGTCGAGCGGCACCGAAGTGTGGCCGCCGACCAGCAGCCGCCGCAGTTCGTCAGGCTTGAGCTCGTAGGCCTTGAGGCCGTTGCGCTCCAGATTGGTGAACAGTTCCTTCTGGCGCAGGCAGGTGTCGTCTTTCTGGTAGTGGGCCAGGTCCAGTTCGCCCGCGTAGGCAAAGAACTGATGGCCGAAACCGCCGCCCGGGCCGCGGCCAACCACGCCGATCACGTGTGGGCCATGGGGCAGGCTGACTTCGCAGAGAATGTAGCTGGTGTCGGTGGCGAAGTAGAAGCGCCTGGACTGTTCCAGGCTGTACTTGCCAAAACTCATGTCCGACATGCGCGCCAGGATCGGGAACTGCAAGGCGTTGATCGAGGCGCTCTTGCCCAGGTTGTTGGCGCCGTAGACCGACAGCGGGTGCTCCAACGGGAACAGGCCGAGACTGTAGCCGGCGGTGTTGAGCAGTGCGAAGCGGCGGATGCCGTAGCGTTCCTGGCTCATGCGTCGATCTCCTGTTGCTCTTCGGCGATGGCCCGGGCCAGGGCCTGTTCCTCATCTTCATCGAACGGGTCTTGGGCCAATGCCGGAATCGGCAGCGGCAGGTCGCTGTGCAGGCTGGCGGCCAGGTCCCTGTCCTGCTGCACCGACAGGCACACATCGAGGAAGCGGTGCATCGGCGGCAGGAAGCGGTAGATGCCGTTTTCTTCATGGGCGAAGCCCAGCTGGGTCATGCGGCGCATGATTTTTTCCTCCAGCTCGTCCGGCGTCTGCACCTCGGCCTGGATGAACAGGTCGCGGTATTTCTCGAGCAGCGAAGGCAGCTCGTCTCGGCCCAGGCTGCCACCATCGAGCACGGCCATCGGGTCGCGGCCCTGGTCGGCCAGGTGCTCGACCAGGATGAACGTGAACAGCGACAGACGCTGGGCAGTCTTGTTGACCTGCGCGGAGGCGGCGGCCAGCTCCGGGACGAAGTAGTAGAAGCCGCGGGTATCGCAGACCAGCTCAAAGCCCAGGGCCTTGAACAGGCCGCGGTACTGATCCTGGAAGTTCGACAGGTGGGCGTAGAGCTCGGGATCGCGGCGGCTGATGTGAAAGCCCTTGAACAGCTCGCGGAAGATCGGCGCGAGCTGTGACAGTTCGGAAAGATCAAGATGCATTGGCAGGGCTCGCGTTGGATTCAGGCGATGGCGTGCGGCTGGAGGTCAGGGCAAAGGAGCGCAGGCTGACCAGGTGTTCGTGAGTGGTGTAGTCGCGCCGTGCGAGGCGTTGACGGCTGAAGCGCTTCTCGCGCGAGAGGCGTGAGAACCAGTACAGCAGCTCGTCGGTGGCGCCTTCTGGCTCCTGCTCCAGCAGCCATACCATCAGGTCGGGCAGGGGCAGGGCGCCTTCGCAGCGTTCGAGCATTTCCTTGACCGTGCGCGGCGCACGCGTCGGCGTGGCCTTGTCGGACTTGTGCGCCTTGGGAAACTGCGCCGGCTTGGGCTCGAAGCGGGCGAGGGCATAGACGTAGGCCTCGACCTGGCTGGCACTGCCCAGGAAAGTGCTCTGCGGGCGGGTGAACAAAGGCAGGGCCGCCTGGGGCACAGCGTCCAGGCCCTTGCGCCGGATCACCGACAAGGCCAGGGCGGCTCCACGGGTCACGGCGTTGTGCCGGCGGGCTTCCTCGCGCAGGGGCAGCAGCAGTTCACGGGCGTGGCGCAAGGTCAGCTGGGCGCTGGTCTGCATCTCGAGAATGCGCGCGTGGGTGCGCAGCAGCATGTCGTCGTCGACCAGATGGCCGAGGCGCGCCTGCTCGCCCAGCAGGCGCAGCAGCACGGTCTCGACCTTGCGCACGCCTTGCTCGAACGCACCGTCGGCATTGACCAGCGAGATCATCGGCTCGACGTATTCGTCCCAGGTCGCCAGCACCTCGGCGTAGCGTTGGCGCAGGGGGATCTGCCGGTCGCGGGTCTTGGCGCGCTCGGCCACGGCCACCAGCGCCTGCTCGTCGTTGTCGAGCTTCTTGAGCACGTCGCGCACGCGCATGTCGAGCAGGCGCAACTGGCGGGCCAGGTCGTCGCTGTCGCGGTTGTCGAAGGCGTCCTGGATGTGCCCGGCCAGACGCTCGAGGTGGCGCAGGTAGGCTTCGATCTCGAGGCACAGGCCCAGGCGGTGCTCGCGACGCAGGTAGGCGAGGAAGTCGTGGATCTGCGCGTTGAGCTCGAAGCGGTTCGGACTCTTGGCGACCGGGACCAGGATATCCAGACGAATCCAGAGGTCGAGCAGCTGGGTGATGTCCGGCGGCGTGCTGTCCAGTTGCTGCTGGGCCAGCTGCTGGCGCAGTTCGATCAGGCTCAGCGTGCCCTGGTCGAAACG
This sequence comes from Pseudomonas fluorescens, assembly GCF_902498185.1. Classification (GTDB taxonomy): domain Bacteria; phylum Pseudomonadota; class Gammaproteobacteria; order Pseudomonadales; family Pseudomonadaceae; genus Aquipseudomonas; species Aquipseudomonas fluorescens_BS. The sequence continues at coordinate 67,527 of NZ_CABVIX010000010.1, forward strand.
CTCGCACAACGGCTCGAGCAAGGCCCAGTGTTCGGCTAGGGCGCGCAGGACGCGCTTGGGTTCGATCATTGGCGGGTCGACTCGTTGCCAAAAAAAGGTGGGAGATTGTACTGCATCGACAGGGCAGGGTTTCACTGCTCATCGACTGCGGGGGTTTTCTGCCCATGAACTGCGGCGCGCGGCGAGCAAGGGCGGTAGAATAGCCGACTGTCTTTCCCCCGGATGCCTGCGCCTTGTTGACCGAGTCCCGCCGCCGCGCCTACCTCAACGCCATGCAAGTGGTGCACTGGCTGCCGCGTGCCGAGCTGCCGTTCGCTGCCAGTTCGCGCCCCGAGCTGCTGCTGCCGGTGGCGCCTGTGGCAGAGCCCGAGTTTGCGGTGCTGCCCCGTGTCGAAACCCCGGCTGCTCCTGCCGCCCCGGTGCTGCGCCCTAGCGAGCGGCTGAAAATCGACATTCCGCGGCCTTCGAGCAGTGCCAGGGCGGCAAGCAAACCGGTCGAGGCGGTTGGCGAAGCGCCGGCCCCAGTGGCTCGTCCTGCACCCGTCCCGCCCCCGCGTTTCGCCCTGCAGTTGCTGCGAGCCGGTAATTGCCTGCTGCTGATCGAGCTGGTAACCGGCCAGCCGTTCCAGAGCCGCGACCCGTCCTATCTGCTGCTGAAGGACATGTTGCGCGCCGCTGGCCTGCCCGACAGCCCGCAGATCATCGGCGAGCCCGTGCGCTGGCCGCTGCTGGCGCGTGGGAGCCTCGACCAGGGGCCTGACGCCGCGCGCGACTTCGTCCAGGGGTTTGTCCAGGTGCAGTTGGAATCCGCGCCCTGCGCTTGCCTGTGGCTGGTCGGCCTTCCCGCCATGCGCTTTGCCGGTGATGTGCAGGAGGAGGCGTACTACCAAGAACTTACCGTGCCGGGCCTGGGTACTGCCTGGGCCTTGCCCGGCCTTGAACTGTTGATGGACGAGCCGCCGCGCAAGGCGGACGTCTGGCAAGCGATGCGCCGGCTGATGGCGCGCTGGAAGTCTGCTGAATGAGTGATCCGATCAGTTTCCGCCGCATGACCGAGGCGGATCTGGATGCCGTGCTGAAGATCGAATACGCCGCGTTCAGTCACCCCTGGACCCGCGGCATCTTTCTCGATGGGTTGAAGTCGTATGAAATCTGGCTGATGTTCGAAGGCAGCCAGCAGGTTGGCCACGGCGTGGTCAATGTGATCATCGATGAAGCACATTTGCTCAACATCACCGTCAAGCCCGAGAGCCAGGGCAAAGGCCTGGGCTTGCGCTTGCTTGAACACCTGATGAGTCGTGCCTTTGCGCTCAACGGGCGGGAGTGCTTCCTGGAGGTACGCGCCAGCAACCAGTCGGCGTACCGCCTGTACGAGCGCTATGGTTTCAATGAAGTCGGCCGGCGCAGGGATTACTACCCGGTGGCTGGCGGGCGTGAAGATGCCCTGGTGATGGCCTGCACCTTGTTCGAATGAGGGTGTGACTCAGGCTCGTCATACATGAGTACCCCTGATGAGGCACTGACATGCACGACCTGCAGGAACTGATCGACAACAACGCACGCTGGGCCGACGCCATCACCCAGCGCGATCCGGACTTTTTCGCCAAGCTTGCCCGCCAGCAGACGCCTGAGTTTCTCTGGATCGGCTGTTCGGATGCGCGGGTACCGGCCAATGAGATCGTCGGCATGCTGCCCGGTGATCTGTTCGTCCACCGCAACGTGGCCAATGTGGTGCTGCACACTGACCTCAACTGCCTGTCGGTGATCCAGTACGCGGTGGACGTGCTCAAGGTCAAGCACATCCTGGTCACCGGCCACTATGGCTGCGGCGGCGTGCGCGCGGCCATGCAGGACCGCCAGCTCGGGTTGATCGATGGCTGGCTGCGCTCGATTCGCGACCTGTACTACGAGAAGCGCGACGAGCTGGCCCCGCTGGAAGGCGAGGCCAGGGTCGACCGCATGTGCGAGCTCAACGTGATCCAGCAGGTGGCCAACGTCGGTCATACCAGCATCGTGCAGAACGCCTGGCACCGCGGGCAGAGCCTGTCGGTGCACGGGTGCATCTATGGCATCAAGGACGGGCGGTGGAAGAGCCTGGACGCCACCATCAGCGGGCCCGAGCAGCTGCCGCCGCAGTATCGGCTGCGCAGGCTAGAGTAAGATCTGCGGGGCCGGTCCCACCGGATGGAACCGTGCCTCCGCTGGTGTGGTGCTGGAACTCGTGGGAGCTTCAGCCGCGAACACCGGCGCGGCCGGTGCCAGACACCGCGTCAACTTCATCGCGGCTGAAGCCCCAAAGGTCCTTTCATTCGCCTTCAAAGCTCTCAGGCCTGCCGCGCACTCTTCGCTTTCGCTCTTCCAGCCTCCACATCGTCGATGATCGCCTTGGCGAATGCGCTCAGGTAGTACGCCGACCAGAGCATGTCGCCATCGTTATCCACCGTGCCGGCATGGACCAGCGTGTGTACGCAGCCCAGCAGTGTCGAAACCTGTTCCAGCGCGTAGTCGCACGGCACGCCGGGGGCAATGCGGAACAGATCCATGGGCGAATCCTCTGTGGTGATGAACGTGGTGACGCCCGGGGTCTTGGCTTCCTCGCTCATGCCGTGGCCTCCCGGTGCTCGCCTGTCTGCATCTTCGCAAGCGCATGTTCGATGAGCGCCTTGGCCGTTTCGGTCGAATGCAGCGCATTCACCAGCATGCCCTGGCCTGGCTCTTCGAAGTGCGAGCGGCAGTATTCGTCGGTGGTCTCATAGACGCCGCGCAGCAGTTCGCTGGCGATGACGAGGGAGTCTTCGGGGGTGAGGTTGTCGCTGAGGGTGTAGTGCGGGGCGGTGGTGATCTTGCGGGGAGAGGTGGAGAGCGGTGGATCGGGTACGATTTTTTTCATAAGGGTGACTCCCAGTCGATTTCAGGAGCCGCAACCTCATCCTTCTCACCAGATTAAGGTGGCAGCCGTACGCGGGGTGAGAAACCGAGGACGTAGGAAACTCGGCCAGACCGAAGTCTGCCCGCGCACAGCTGCCATAACAGGCTGCTTTAACGTCTTCGGGTTTCTCACGCCCGATCGCCAAAGATGACGACTCGAGGAAATTAGCCCTGACGCATCGCTCCCGCAATGAGAAAATTCCGCAGCACTTGTAGGATACTTCCCAAAGTTTCGGAAGCCGAATTTTTTTGTGTCTATTGGTTTGGCTCAAGATCGAGTTTTAGCGGCCATGTGCATGCCATGAGGCTTGCAGCGTCCTGGAGATCGGGCGCCGCCCGCGCGGCGCTCGATCTCCAGGGCGCTACACATCCCGAGTCATGCACCTCTCAGCCCCAACGCGATTCCGAGCGGGAATATCTTCCAGTCTCAGCTATACCTGGGCCGACCCCAATCCGCTGTGCCGCTTCTGGCAGCAGCACGGGCAGCGCTGGACCATGGGCCTGGGGCGATACCCGTCAGGACGGATTCATATCGACACGGCGGGGTACCGCACGTGGGGTGGCGATGACAGCGCCAGGTCGTCATTCTGCCCGCGCCTGAGGCCAGCTTCAGTTCAAGAAAAATCAGGGTAGTTTCCTGCGCTTACCAATAGTCGGGCCTGCGGGCTGGCTTTTTCAGGGTGGCCACTCGATCTGGAAACTGATGGGATGCCAGTTCTTCTTCCGTCACAACATGTCGCATCCAGTGAGCTTGCGCCTTCAAGGATCCCGGTACGGTCCGTTTCATGCCTTCACGGTGTGGCAGGATTACGCCGACCCGCAACTCGGGGAAGTCTTCTCGCAAGGCTCTCAAGGCTGGTGTCATATCAGTATCCGCAGAGACCAATACAATCTGACGAATCCTGTCTTCAGGGGCTAAGGATGCCTGACGTGATGCAAGTCTATACATGCTGACTGCGATATGGACGTCAGTTTCTTTTTCCTCAAGCTTCCAGATGGCTACCTGATCAAGTCTGGACGGTGGCGTCTTCTTGTCGACAAACCTGGGAGCGTTACCAGGCTCCAGCTGATGTCGGCCATAGTAGACACTCACTCCACGGGCGATCAGGGCGCGAAGATAGGAGTCCTGGGCCTCCTTGGACAAGCTACCTCGCGTCGCTAGCGAAGGCTTCACCCCCGACGTGAAAAAGCTAATCGAGCCCAGTCGGGCTTCCGGCTGCTCGACTCGCAGGATATGCGTCAGCAGAGCCGGAAGATCCAGCCACTTGTACTTAGTGCCAGCCACAAGGCCATAAAACAAGTTGTATCCATCAACAAAACAGGCAGTACGCAAGGCTTTTGATCCTTGGAAAACGAAAAAACCGGCCCTATGGCCGGTTTTTTCACCCCAACAGCCGACGAACTGAATCATCGCGTACGGGGCTGAGTAGTGAGGGGATTATGCCACCGTAACCAAAGCAGGTCAAAGCGGATTGTTATTCTTACTCATTGGCACGCCGCTATGATCACTCACAAAGCACATCAGCGGTGGGTGGCATCTCGCAGGGTTGTGTTTCGGCAGATTGCGAGCTCATCCAGAACCAACTGGAATGATGTTGGCGTCCGCTCAATGGTCCAGACTAATCTCGGGACCTGCGGCCAACCGGACAAAATTTCCAAGAGGGAAGGGCGATGACAAGACGTTCAACCAGATCATTACTCCTGACTGCAGCCCTGCTTTTCACCTTCCCTACCCACGCCGACGACCGCGACATCTGGATGTTCGCCCAATGGGCCGGCGACCACGAAAACCGCCGTTTCCGGGAAATGCTGGTCGACGCACGCCTCTACGGTATCGTCCCCATCCATCAACTGCTGCGCTCGGCCTCCGACTGGCGGCTGTGCAACGCCTCGCCCTTCGCAATCCCGCCCGCCAACCAATGGCCCGCAGTCCGCTCCACCTTGCAGCTGATCAAGACCCTCGCCGACCAAGGCCAGCTCCGCCAGTTCGAGGTGGTCTCGGCCTACCGCGATCCCCGGCTGAACATCTGCGCGGGCGGCGCGGCGAACAGCGCCCACACCCGGGCCTTCGCGGTCGATGTACTGCTCCCGGACTGGGCCGACCCCAATCCGCTGTGCCGCTTCTGGCAGCAGCACGGGCAGCGGTGGAACATGGGCCTGGGGCGATATCCTTCAGGGCGCATCCATATCGACACGGCGGGCTATCGCACCTGGGGCGGCGATGGCAGTGCCGGGTCCTCGTTCTGTCTACGCCTGACGGCGCTGCCGTCGGATTGACAGCACAGCGCACATCTACCCCGCCGGTCTGTCGACCCCTTCGGGCATCAGCGTGGCGATCAGCGCCCGTACCGTCCCCGGCAGCGCATCCAGGTCCCTTACCAGGATGCTGCGCTCGCGCACTGCCCAGGGTTCGTCGAGCTCGACGCTGATCAGGCGCATGGTGCGGCTGTGCCGCGCGGCGGCGGATTCGGGAATGATGCCGATGCCCACGCCGGCTTCGACCATTCGGCAGATCGCCTCGAAGCTGGACATCTGGATGCGCAACGAAAGGGCCAGGCCGATGCGTTCGGCGTGCTCGCGCAGGAAGGTCAGCAGCGTGCTGCCCTCGTGCAAGCCGATGTGCTGGAACGCCAGGGTCTGTTTCAGCGTGACCCGCTGTTCGCTGGCCAGCTCATGCCCGACCGGGACCATGAGCACCAGGCGGTCGGTGCTGAAGTGCAGCACCTGCAGCCCGGCCGCCTCGACCGGGCCAGCGATGATGCCCATGTCGGTGCTGCCGTCGAGCACGCCACGCACGATGTCGCGTGACAGGCGCTCCTGCAGGTCGACGGTGACGCCCTGGCGCTTGGCGAGAAAACCGGCGAGCACTTCGGGCAGGAACTCGGTGACCGCGGTGGTGTTGGCAAAGATGCGGATGTGTCCTGCCGAATCGGTGCCAAAGTGGGTGAACTCGGCTTTCAGATAGTCGACCTGGCGCATGATCAGCCGCGCGTGCTTGAGCAACTGGTGACCGGCGGGCGTCAGTTCGACGCCGCGGCTGTCGCGGTAGAGCAAGCGGGTATCGAGCTGCTTTTCCAGGGCCTTGATGCGCGCGCTGGCGGCAGCGGGTGAGAGGAATGCCCGGTGGGCGCCCTGGGTCAGGCTGGGCGACTCGCCGATATGGATGAAGAGCCGCAAGTCAGCGAGGTCGAAGTGCATGTTCGTCTCCTTACAGATACCAAGCGCCAGCGTTCAGCATACCTGAACGCTGGCTTACGAAAATGCAAATTCCCAGAATGCCAATGAGCCTCGCATTATCTGTTCATAACTACAAAACAAGAGGCTTGCGGGGTTATGACTGCTTCGAATTCAACCACCGATTACAGTGCCTGGATCGGTCGTACGCAAGAGGCCGAGGATGTCCTGAGCCAGAACCTGATCAAGCGCATCGCGGCAACCTTCGGCCAAGCGGCGCCGGCCGATGGCGACCCCCTGCCGCTGCTCTGGCAATGGTGCTTTTTCCAGGACCCAGTACCGGAGGATCAATTGGGCGAGGACGGTCATCCGGCCCGTGGCGGCTTCCTCCCCCCGGCCGACCGTCGCAATCGCATGTGGGCCGGTGGCCGGCTGGAGTTTCTCGAACCGCTCAAGGTTGGCGCCTCGGCACAGCGCCTGTCGACTCTCTTGCACGTCGAGGAAAAGCACGGCCGCACCGGCTCGCTGCTGTTCGTCACGGTCCGCCACGACTATTCGCAGAACGGCCGGCTCTGCGTGCGCGAGGAACAGGACATCGTCTACCGCGAACCCAACCCGCCCAAGCTGGACAGCGGCCAGGCGCCTGAAGCGGGGGACTGGAGCGAGACCATCATCCCCACGCCGACACTGCTGTTTCGCTACTCCGCGGTGACCTTCAACGGCCATCGCATCCATTACGACTACCCCTATGTGACCGCTACCGAAGGCTACCCAGGCCTGGTGGTGCATGGGCCGATCATCGCGACCTTCAACCTGCGTGCGTTCATCCGCGCCAACCCTGGCAAGCGCGTGCGCCATTTCGCCTATCGCGGCGTACGGCCGTTGAGCGTGCCTACGCCCTTCCGTGTTGGCGGCCAGATCAGCGAAGCCGGCAGGGCGCAGCTGTGGGCTGGCAACGAAGCCGGCATCGCACAAAGCGCCGAAGTCGTTTTCGACTGAAACCTCCCGGTGAACGCGCCCAGCGTCGCTGACCGAATCGAGAGCAGAGCATGAATCCTTACGACGACGAAGACCTCAATGCCATCCGCGAAGGCGTGCGCGCCCTGTGCGCCGGTTTCGACGCGGCCTACTGGCGCAAGATCGACGAAGAGAAGGGCTTTCCCGAAGCCTTCGTCAAGGCCCTGACCGACGCCGGCTGGCTGTCGGCGATGATCCCCAGCGAGTACGGCGGTTCGGGCCTGGGACTGGCCGAAGCCTCGGTCATTCTCGAAGAGGTGAACGCTTGCGGCGGCAACTCCGGCACCGTCCACGGCCAGATGTACAACATGTTCACCTTGTTGCGTCATGGCAGCGAGGCGCAGAAGCAGCACTACCTGCCCAAGCTCGCCAGCGGTGAACTGCGCCTGCAGTCGATGGGCGTGACCGAGCCGACCACCGGCACCGACACGACCAAGATCAAGACCACCGCCGTGCGCCAGGGCGACAAGTACGTGATCAACGGGCAGAAGGTGTGGATCTCGCGGGTCCAGCATTCCGACCTGATGATCCTGCTGGCGCGCACCACGCCGCTGGCCGAGGTGAAGAAAAAATCCGAAGGCATGTCGATTTTCCTGGTCGACCTGCGCGAGGCCATCGGCAAGGGCCTGACGGTGCAGCCGATCGCCAACATGGTCAACCATGAGACCAACGAACTGTTCTTCGACAACCTCGAGCTGCCTGCCGACAGCCTGATCGGTGAGGAAGGCAAGGGGTTCCGCTACATCCTCGATGGGCTCAACGCCGAGCGTACGTTGATCGCCGCAGAGTGCATCGGCGACGGTCGCTGGTTCATCGAGAAAGCCAGCAGCTATGCCCGCGACCGCGTGGTATTCGGCCGGCCCATCGGGCAGAACCAGGGCGTGCAGTTCCCGATTGCCGAAGCGCATATCGAGATCGAGGCCGCTGACCTGATGCGCTGGCGTGCATGCGAGGAGTACGACAGCGGCAAGAACGCCGGAGCCAGTGCCAACATGGCCAAGTACCTGGCGGCCAAGGCCTCGTGGGAAGCGGCCAATGCCTGCCTGCAGACTCACGGCGGCTTCGGCTTCGCGTGCGAGTACGACGTGGAGCGCAAATTCCGCGAGACCAGGCTTTACCAGGTGGCGCCGATTTCCACCAACCTGATCCTTTCCTACGTCGCCGAGCACCTGCTCGAGCTGCCACGCAGTTTCTGAGGAGCGGTACATGAGTCATACCGAAGCGTTGGCCGGCTTTCTCGCCGACCTGAACTACGAGCAGATCCCCGGCAGCGTCCTGGATCGCACCGAAGACCTGTTTCTCGACTGGCTCGGCTCGGCGCTGGCCAGCCAGGGCGCACGGCCGATCCCGCTGTTCGAGCGCTATGCCGAGCGCATGGGGCCCACCGATGGCGCGTCCAGGATCCTGGTCAGCGGCCGCGGCACTTCGGCGTACTTCGCTGCGCTGGTCAACGGTGCATCCTCGCACCTGGTCGAGCAGGACGACCTGCACAACAGTTCAGTGCTGCACCCGGCCACGGTGGTGTTCTCGGCGGTCCTGGCTGCGGCCCAGGACCTGAACAAATCCGGCAAGGACCTGCTCCGGGCCTCGGTGGCAGGCTACGAAGCGGGTATTCGCATCGGCGAGTTCATGGGGCGTTCGCACTACCGGATCTTTCACACCACCGCCACGGTCGGCACGCTCGCCGCCGCGGTGGGCGTGGGCAAGCTGCTGGATTTCGACAAGCAGCAGTTCATCAACCTGCTCGGCACCGCCGGGACCCAGGCCGCGGGCCTCTGGGAATTTCTGCGCGATGCTGCCGACTCCAAGCAGTTGCACACCGCCAAGGCTGCCGCCGATGGCCTGCTCGCCGCCTACATGACCGCGGACGGCCTCACCGGCGCGCGCAATATTCTCGAAGGCGAGCAAGGCATGGCCGCAGGCATGTCCACCGATGCCGACCCCAGCAAGCTGGCGGACCGCCTCGGCACGCGATGGGCACTGGCGGAAACCTCGTTCAAGTTCCATGCCTCGTGCCGCCATACCCATCCGGCCGCCGATGCCCTGCTGCATCTGATGCAGCGCGAAGGCTTGCGCCACGAGCAGATCGCCAAGGTCGTCACCCGGGTGCACCAGGGCGCCATCGATGTACTGGGTCGTGTATTGAAGCCGAGCACGGTGCACCAGGCGAAGTTCTCCATGGGCGCCGTGCTTGGGCTGATCGCCGTGCACGGCAGTGCCCAGTTGATCGAATTCCGCGACCTGGCCCTGACCGATGCCGACGTCGACGCGTTCCGGGAAAAGGTCAGCATGGAACTGGACCCTGAAGTGGACGCCGCCTACCCGGCCCGCTGGCTGGGCCGGGTGATCGTCACCACGACCGATGGCCGGACCCTGACCGCGGCTATCGACGAACCCAAGGGTGACCCGGGCAACACCCTGACGCGCCCGGAACTGGAAGCCAAGTTTCAACGTTTGCTGGCGTTTTCCGGCGCGCGCAGCGAAACGCAGGGCAAGGCATTGATCGACAAGGTCTGGCATCTGCGCGATGCCCGGACCGTGGCCGATCTGATCTAACCGTTGGCCGAACAGGTGAAGCACATGAATCAGCTCAACCCCCGTCCCTTGGACGGCATCACCGTCATCAGCCTGGAGCACGCCATCGCGGCGCCGTTCTGCACCCGTCAGCTGGCCGATCTTGGCGCTCGGGTGGTGAAGATCGAGCGCCCCGGCACAGGTGACTTTGCCCGTGGCTATGACCAGCGGGTCGACGGACTGGCCTCGCACTTCGTGTGGACCAATCGTTCCAAGGAAAGCCTGGCCCTGGATCTGAAGCAGGACGCCGCGCTCGCCATCCTCGAGTCGCTGCTGGGCAAGGCCGATGTGCTGGTGCAGAACCTGGCCCCAGGCGCTGCGGCGCGCATGGGGCTGTCGTTCGAAGCACTGCATGAGCGGTTTCCGCGGCTGGTCGTCTGCGATATTTCCGGCTACGGCGAGGGCGGACCTTATGAGAAGAAGAAGGCCTACGACCTGCTGATCCAGAGTGAAGGCGGCTTTCTCTCGGTGACCGGCGGCCCGGGCGAGGAGGAGATGGCCAAGGCCGGTTGTTCGATCGCCGATATCGCCGCGGGCATGTACGCCTACACCGGGGTGCTGTCGGCGCTGATGCTGCGCGACAGGACCGGGGTAGGCAGCCGCATCGATGTGTCGATGCTCGAAAGCCTGGTGGAGTGGATGGGCTACCCCATGTACTACGCCTACAACGGTGCACCGCCACCGGCGCGGGCCGGGGCGTCGCACGCGACCATCTACCCCTACGGACCGTTTCCCACCGGCGGTGATGGCACCATCATGCTGGGACTGCAGAACGAGCGGGAATGGGCACTGTTTTGCGAAAAAGTCCTGCTGGACAAGGCGCTGGCCCAGGACGAACGTTTTTCGGCCAATGCCAGGCGCTCGGAAAACCGCGAGGTACTGCGCCAGATCATCGTCGAGGGTTTCGCCACGCTGTCCCTGGACCAGGTGGTAGCGCGCCTCGAAGAAGCGCAGATTGCCAATGCGCGCGTCAACGACATGCAGGGTGTATGGGAGCACCCGCAGCTCAAGGCCCGCGACCGCTGGCGGGAAGTGGACAGCCCCGCGGGCACGCTGCCGGCGCTGCTGCCGCCGGCAAACAACAACGCCTTCGCGCCACGCATGGACGGCGTGCCGGGCCTGGGCCAGCACACCGGCAGCATTCTGGCCGAACTGGGGGTATCGGCCGATGAGCAGGCGCGGCTGGCGGCAGCCGGGGTCATCTGATTTCGCGGCCCGCAACCGCCCAAGGCCAACACCGCCCCGTAGTGCAAGCAACGCTAGCCCCAGAATCCGAGGAGCACATGCCATGTCCCGATCCATCGTCCGCTCCGCGCTGTTCGTCCCAGGCAGTCGGCCCGAGCGTTTTGCCAAGGCCTTGGCCGCTGGCGCCGATGCGGTCATCGTCGATTTCGAGGATGCCGTCGAGGAGCCGCTCAAGCGCCAGGCGCGCGATAACCTCGCAAATTTCTTGCACAAGTCCCCACAGGCCTCGGTCTGGGTGCGGGTGAATGCACCGGAGCATGTCGAGCATGCTGCGGACCTGGCGTTCTGCGCGCAACACACAGGTGTCGCCGGGGTCTTGCTGCCCAAGGTCGAGACGGCGGCCCAGGTGGCCGCCGCCTGGCAGGCCGGCAAGCCGATCTGGCCGATCATCGAAAGCGCCAGGGGCCTGCTGGCACTGGAGCAGATTGCCCATGCCGAAGGGGTCGAGCGCCTGTCATTCGGCAGTCTCGACCTGGCGCTGGATCTGGACCTCAACAGCGGCACTGCCGCCGCTGACCTGGTTCTCGACCAGGCACGCATCGCCGTGCAACTGCACTCACGCGGCGCCGGTCTGCTGCCGCCGCTCGATGGCGTATTTGCGGCGATCGGTGACCCCGAAGGATTGCAACGCGCCATTGGGCATGCCCGTGACATGGGCTATGGAGGCGCGTTGTGTATTCATCCGAAGCAGGTGCAGGTCATCCATGCGGCCCTGGCGCCCAGCGAGGAGGAGCTGCAGTGGGCACGCAAGGTGGTGGCCGGCAGTGCGGCCGCCAACGGGGCAGGGGCGTTCCAGTTGGACGGGCAGATGGTGGATGCACCCGTATTGCTGCGTGCGCAGCGGATGCTGGCGCTGACCGCGCGCTGAGTCCACGAAAGCCGGGGCAGGGACTGGCGTTCGGCATTGCCGAATGCCGGGTTCGACAAAAGCAAATTCTCGAAACGCGGTAGATTAGGCCATCGTGAAGCCGGAAACGCTTCTAAGCTGCCTCTATCAGGGCGGTCTGAAACGGCCCCCAGAGGCTGATTGCTCTACAACAATAAAAAGGTGATCCCGATGTTGAAGCTGACCAAGGCGCTGTTCTGCGCCGCCGCCGTCTCCATGGCAAGCCTTGCCCAGGCCGCCGACCCCATCGTCATCAAGTTCGCGCACGTCGTCGCGGACAACACGCCCAAAGGCCAGGGCGCCCTGATGTTCCAGAAAATGGTTGCCGCCGACCCGCAACTCAAGGACAAGGTAAGGGTCGAGGTATACCCCAACTCCTCGCTGTTCGGCGATGGCAAGGAGATGGAGGCATTGCTGCTGGGGGATGTGCAGATGTTGGCGCCGTCGCTGGCCAAGTTCGAACACTACACCAAGCAGATACAGATCTTCGACCTGCCGTTCCTGTTCGATGACCTGGCCGCGGTCGACCGTTTCCAGCAAGGCCCGCAGGGCAAGGCGTTGCTCACCTCGATGGAGGGCAAGGGTATTCGCGGCCTGGCGTACTGGCACAACGGGCTCAAGCAGCTTTCTGCCAACAAGAAGGTGGTCCTGCCCAAGGATGCCCGTGGCCTGAAGTTCCGGGTCCAGGCGTCCAGCGTGCTCGAAGAGCAGTTCAAGGCGGTCCGCGCCAACCCGCGCAAGATGAGTTTCGCCGAGGTGTACCAGGGCCTGCAGACCGGTACCGTCAATGGCACCGAGAACACCTGGTCCAACTATGAAAGCCAGAAGGTCAACGAGGTTCAGCCGTTCTTCACCGAAACCAATCATGGCCTGATCGACTACATGGTCATCACCAACGCCAAGTTCTGGAGCGGCCTGCCTGAGGATGTGCGCAGCGAACTGCAAAAGATCCTCGATGAGGTCACCGTCGAGGTCAACAAGCAGGCTGAAGCCCTGAACCAGACTGCGCGGCAGAAGATCATCGACGCCAAGACCAGCGAAATCGAGCCGCTGACGGCCGAGCAGCGCGAAGAATGGCGCGAAGCCATGCGCCCGGTCTGGGACAAGTTCTCCGGTGAAATCGGCGCGGACCTGATCAAGGCGGCCCAGGCAGCCAACAAAGCTTCCTGACGGGCCTGCTGCTGCTTTCGGGCAGGGCTTGATCTGCCGTACAGAGTCCCGGGCGGGATCGCCACCCGTTCATCGACACCGGCCTTGCCACGGCCTGGTGTCGGGCCTTGGCATCGCTGCCCGGTTCTTTGCTTCGCCACCGCTTCATTGATGGAGATCCCCCATGCACGCTGTCGCCCGTGTCTGGAACCGCGTTGAAGAACTGCTCGTGGCCTTCCTCCTGGCAGGCATGACGCTGGTTACCTTTGCGTACGTGGTTTTCAACAACATCTACGGGGTTTTCTACGCCCTGGGTGATTCGCTGCCCTTCGCCAGCGATTTCATGTTCAGTATCGGCGACGGCATCATGTTCATTGCCCAGGAAATGACCTGGAGCGTGGCGCTGACCAAGGCCATGTTCGGCTGGCTGATTTTCGTCGGCCTGGCCTGGGGTGTCCGCATCGGCGCGCATATTGGCGTCGACCTGCTGGTACGCCTCTTCAAACCCGCACTGCAACGAGCAGTGGCGATTCTTGCGCTGCTGGGCTGCATGGCGTACTGCGCGCTGATGGCCTACTCCAGCGAGCAATGGGTCGCCACCCTGTTCACCGCCGGCATCGGTGCCGAAGACCTCGACCGCTTCGGGATCAAGCAGTGGCACATCGTGATCATCGTGCCGGTCGGCTTCACCTTGATGTTCATACGCTTCGTGCAGGTCCTGGTGGAGGTCATACAGGGCAGGAAGCTGAATATCGGAGGCCACGGCGAAGCTGAAGATGCCGTGAAGCTGGCAGAAGAGACCAATGCCCAGGAGGCCAAACGATGACCATCGCTTTCCTGTTCATCGCCCTGTTCGTGCTGATGTTCATCGGCATCCCGGTGGCGATTTCCCTGGGCCTTTCCGGGGCCATGACCATCTTGTTCTTCAGCCACGATTCGGTACGGTCGCTGGCAATCAAGCTGTTCGAGACCAGCGAGCATTACACCCTGCTGGCGATACCGTTCTTCCTGCTGTCTGGTGCATTCATGACGACCGGTGGCGTCGCCCGTCGCCTGATCGATTTCGCCAATGCCTGCGTCGGCCACATCAAGGGCGGCCTGGCCATCGCTGCGATCCTGGCGTGCATGCTGTTCGCGGCCTTGTGCGGTTCGTCTCCGGCGACGGTAGCCGCGGTCGGGTCGATCGTCATCGCTGGCATGGTGCGTTCGGGTTACAAGAAGGAATTCGCCTCCGGCATCGTATGCAACGCCGGTACCCTCGGCATCCTGATTCCACCCTCGATCGTCATGGTGGTCTATGCCACGGCAACCGAGACTTCCGTGGGCAAGCTGTTCATGGCCGGGGTGATACCAGGCTTGCTGCTGGGCGTGGTCCTGATGATCACCATCTACATCATCGCCCGCGTGAAGAACATGCCATCGCTGCCACGCGCTTCATTCAGGCAGGTCCTCGAGTCCGGACGCAAGGCAGGGTGGGGGCTGCTGTTGCTGGTGATCATCCTTGGCGGCATCTACTCGGGCATGTTCACCCCGACCGAAGCGGCAGCCGTGGCGGCGGTATACGCGGCCTTCGTCGCGATCTTCATCTACAAGGACATGACCCTGCGCCAGTGCCCGCGGGTGCTGGTCGAAGCCGGCAAGCTGAGCGTGGTGCTGATGTTCATCATCGCCAACGCCATGCTCTTCGCACACGTGTTGACCACCGAGCAGATTCCCCAGTCGATCACCGGCTGGGTGGTGGAGCAGGGCTTCACCCCGGTCGAGTTCCTGCTGGTGGTGAATATCGTGCTGTTGATCGCGGGTACCTTCATGGAGCCCTCCGCGATCATCCTGATCCTGGCACCGATCCTGTTCCCCATCGCCATGAAGCTGGGCATCGATCCGATTCACCTGGGCATCATCATGGTGGTGAACATGGAAATCGGCCTGATCACGCCACCCACCGGATTGAACCTGTTCGTCACCTCGGCCGTCACCGGCATGCCGTTGACCCGAGTGGTACGTGCGGTTTCGCCGTGGCTGCTGGTGATGCTCGCGTTCCTGATCCTGGTGACCTATGTCCCGTTCGTTTCCCTGGCGTTGCCGACCTGGCTGGGAATGAGTTGACTCAGGCTGGGGGTGTGCGTGATGACTCAGGCGTAGCGCCCCCGTTGCCTTGCAGGATCCCAGGCAGGAGAAAGCGCGCTTAAGGCATGGGGCTGGCCCGCTGAGGCGACAAACGAATATGCCAGACACAAGAAAGCCCGCGCTAGGCGGGCTTCTTGTATTGTCCATGAACTTCAGAAGAGGTCTATGAACAAGTATTTGGTGGCTACACAGGGACTTGAACCCCGGACCCCAGCATTATGAATGCTATGCTCTAACCAACTGAGCTATGTAGCCAAGTGGCGCGCATTATTAGCTCGAAACGCCTCCCTGTCAACACCCCATTTCAAAAAAAATTAACCTACGATCAATTGCTTAGCCCAGACCACATTTGCCTTGGCAGCCTGCCGCATGGCGTTGCTCTGCGCGAGCAGGGCAGGGGGAGGGGTCAGTGATTGCGCAGAAGAGGGTAAAAACAGTGGCATTGTGTCGAGTTGTTTCACGATAATTGGATCCCGATCATCGCCCACGGATGTATGTTCCATGGCCATCAGCAGTATCCAGACCAGCACGACAACCAGTGCCAGTACCTCTCAGGCCAACCCGCTGGTAATGCGCATCATCGGCTTCTGCGCCCTGGCGCACCTGATCAACGACCTGATCCAGTCGGTACTGCCGGCCATCTATCCGCTACTCAAGGCCAATTACAACCTGAGTTTTGCGCAGATCGGCCTGATCACCCTGACCTTTCAGATCACCGCCTCCCTGCTGCAACCCTGGGTGGGCTTCTACACCGACCGCAAGCCCACACCGAACCTGCTGCCGCTAGGGACGCTCTGCACGCTGGTCGGTATCGTCATGCTGGCATTCGTCGGCAGCTTCCCGATGATCCTGCTGGCCTCGGCGCTGGTGGGCATCGGCTCGTCGACCTTCCATCCGGAAACCTCGCGCATCGCGCGCCTGGCCTCAGGCGGGCGCTTTGGCCTGGCGCAGTCGACCTTCCAGGTGGGCGGCAATGCCGGGTCTGCGTTTGGCCCGCTGCTGGCGGCGGCGATCGTGATTCCGTTCGGCCAGGGTAATGTCGCCTGGTTCGGTCTGGCAGGGCTGTTCTTCTTCGGCGTGACCTTGCTGCTGCGCCGCTGGTACAAGGACCACCTCAACCAGTACAAGGCCCGCGCCGCTGCCCCGGCCACCCATGGCCTGTCGCGCCAGCGTGTGATGGCGGCATTGGTGGTACTGGGCTTGCTGGTGTTCTCGAAGTATTTCTACATGGCCAGCTTCACCAGCTACTTCACCTTCTACCTCATCGAGAAGTTCGACTTGTCGGTGGCGAGCTCGCAGTTGCACTTGTTCCTGTTCCTGGGCGCAGTCGCGGCGGGCACCTTCTTTGGCGGGCCGATCGGCGACAGGATCGGGCGCAAGGCAGTGATCTGGTTCTCGATCCTGGGCGTAGCCCCGTTCACTCTGGTGCTGCCGTACGCTGACCTGTTCTGGACCAGCGTGCTAAGCGTGGTGATCGGTTTCATCCTGGCCTCGGCATTCTCGGCCATCGTGGTCTATGCACAGGAACTGGTGCCAGGCAGCGTCGGCATGATCGCCGGCATCTTCTTCGGCCTGATGTTCGGCTTCGGCGGCATCGGTGCGGCGCTGCTGGGCTACCTGGCAGATCTGCGCGGCATCGAGTACGTCTACACCCTGTGCTCGTTCCTGCCACTGTTCGGCCTGCTGGCGGTGCTGCTGCCGTCCACCAGCAAGCGCTGAGCGCACTAGCGTCCATCGGCATCTCTTTCATGACCGATGCAGTATCTGTGGGAGCGCCGGACTGCAGCCCCCACAGGGTGGCCATGGGCGGGCAACGCTAGACTTGAAGAGCGCTGCACGCTCAGGGCATGCATCCAAGCCCCATCAGATACCCCGCAAGATTCGGAACTCGGGACGACAGGCGGTCAAGCTAGACTGACCCTGTCCCCACCCAAACGACCACCCCCATGACCCCCTTCGAAGAAGCAACCCGATTCCTCGCCACCCTCGACCCCGACTGGGCTCGTCATATCGCCACGATCGGCCCCTGCCTTCACCGGGCGACGCCAGGCCGCGAGCCTTACGAAGCGCTGGTTCGCGCGATTGCCTACCAGCAGCTTCACCCCCGTGCAGGTGATGCGATTCTCGGCCGGATGCTGGCGCTGTTTCCGGAGGTGGATTTCCCGACACCCGCCCAGCTCCTGGCAAGCACGCCGCAAGTCCTGCGCTCCTGCGGTTTCTCCGCCAACAAGCTGGCGACGATCCATGGTATCGCCCAGGCGCGTCTGGATGGGCTGGTGCCTGGCAGGGACGAAGCGCTGCTGCTCAGCGACGCGGCATTGATCGAGCGCCTGGTCAGCCTGCGGGGGGTGGGGCGATGGACGGTGGAGATGTTGCTGATCTATAGCCTGGAACGCGGGGATATCCTGCCGGTGGATGACCTTGGCGTACGCGAGGGTTATCGTCGGATGAAGGGGCTGGACAAGGCGCCGACGCCTGCGCAGATGCGCTCGCTGGCGGCAGTATGGAGCCCGCACCGGACGGCAGCTTCGTGGTACCTGTGGCGGGCCTGAGGCCTGCGATCCAATGGCGGAGTACGACATGATATTCACCTCCGATTCTCAGCGCTGGCAAGCGGTGCTGACCCGCGACCCCACCGGCATCGGCCAATTCGTATACGCCGTGCGCACTACTGGCATCTACTGTCATCCTGGGTGCAGCGCACGTGCGCCAAAGCGCGAAAACGTCGAGTTCTTCGCCAGCCCGGCAGAGGCCCAGACTGCTGGCTACCGCGCCTGCCTGCGTTGCTCCAGAGGCGTCGCGCGGCGCAGCGAGTGGGTAGCGCGTGCCTGCCGCCTGATCGAAGCCAGCGAAGAGTCCTTGAGCCTCAAGCAATTGGGCCAGCACCTGAGCATGAGCCCGTTCCATCTGCAACGCGAGTTCAAGGCGGAAACGGGCCTGACGCCCAAGGCCTACGCTTCGGCCTTCCGTGCGCGCAGGGTACGTGAACAATTGGGTGATGCCTCTACCTCGGTTACCGAGGCCATCTACGGCGCCGGCTTCAATTCCAACAGCCGATTCTATGAAAGCGCGGACGAACGCTTGGGCATGTGCCCACGCGTTTTTCGCGATGGCGGCACCGGTGCGACCATCCACTTCGCCATCGGCCAGTGCTCGCTGGGCGCGATCCTGGTGGCACAGAGCGAGCGCGGCCTGTGTGCGATTCTGCTCGACGACGAACCCGAGCGCCTGCTTACGCAGCTGCAGGACCAGTTCCCCAAGGCCCGCCTGATCGGCGGTGATGCCGGGTTCGAGCGTCTGGTCGCAGAAGTGGTCGGCTTCGTCGAGGCGCCCGCTCTGGGACTGGATCTGCCGCTGGATGTGCAGGGGACGGCGTTCCAGGAGCGGGTCTGGCAGGCCTTGCGCGGGGTGCCGCCTGGCAGCCGGGTGAGCTATACCGAGATCGCCGAGCGCATCGGCGCACCGGGTGCGGTGCGGGCCGTGGCCAAGGCGTGCGCCGCGAATCGTATCGCGGTGGCGATCCCTTGCCACCGCGTGGTGCGCCGCAATGGCGATCTGAGCGGCTATCGCTGGGGCGTCGAGCGCAAGCGCCAGCTGCTCGATCGTGAAACACCACCTGCCTGATCCGCAGTGACCGGCGTAGAATCCGCCCGTCGCGACATGAAAGAGGAAAATTCGATGAGGCGTGTCAGCCTGAACAGTTTGTGCACGGGGATACTTGCCCTGATGCTATGGGTAGCCTTGCCGTCCTGGGCTGCCCCCGAGGCTCCCGCGCAACGACCGGCGGCCGAGCTGCCGGCGCTCGCCGAGGACGCCACGCTGGACCAGTTGAGCGACCGGCTCGATCTCATCCGCCAAGGCGTGACCAGCAACGCCAACGACGACCTGCTCGCCCAGTTGCGCCAGGGCGCCTTGCAGGTGCAGCGCCAGGCCGATGTGCTGGTCACCGAGCGCACGGCGAACCTGCAGCGGGTCGATGACCAGCTCAATGTGCTGGGGCCGGTTCTGCCCGACGAGGCCGACAGCATCAAGCGCCAGCGCCAGCAGCTCATGACCGAGAAGAAATCCGTCACCGCCCAGGTCCAGCAGGCCACCCAGCTGGCCCAGTCGGCCCGCGACCTGGCGGCGCAGATCATCAACCTGCGTCGTGGCCTGTTCAACTCGCAGGTCACCTCGCGCGCGGCCAGCCCGCTGAGCCCGGCATTCTGGTCCAGCCTGATCCGCCCGACCGCCGACGACCTGGGGCGCTTGCGCGAGCTGCGCGATGAGGCGGTCGCCGCCGTGGACAGCGCGATCAGTGCAGGAATACGCGGCTTTTTCATCGGCAGCCTGATCGCTGCCATCCTCGTCTGGACGCTGGGACGCCGCCTGCTCGAACGCTTCCTGGCATGGGCGGTGCTGCGCTGGCTGCCCGAAGGCCGCCTGCGGCGCAGCGCGCTGGCGCTCGGCGTCGGCCTGGCCACGCTGGTCACCATCGGCGGTGCCGTCGCGCTGGTGCGCTGGGGGCTGGAAAACAGTGCCGAGCTGGGTACCAATCTCGCGAGCCTGACCAATCAGATCCTCAGCCTGGTGGTGTTCTGTTCCTTCATTGCCGGGCTGGGACGGGCGATGCTGATGCTGGCGCGCCCGTCCTGGCGCCTGCCGCACATCCCCGACGAAGTCGCCTCTGCCCTGCACTGGTTCGCCCCGGTGCTGGGTGGGGCCCTGATGCTGCTGCTGACCCAGGAGCGCATCAACAGCGTGATCGCCAGCAGTCTGGCGCTGACCGTGGCCACCAACGGGCTCACCGCGCTGGTGGTAGCGCTGATCTACGCCGCCGCGCTGGTGCAGTACCGCCGTGTCCGCCGCCAGCACCAGCTGGAACGCCCGCCTGGGCTGGCGGGATTGATTCCCTTCGTCATCACCGCCTGGGTCGCGGCCATCCTGCTGACGCTGCTGACCGGCTATCTGACGCTTGCCTACTTCCTGACAGGCAAACTGTTGTGGATCAGCGTGATCGCGACCTGCACCTACCTGCTGGTGGCAGCCTTCGGTGACCTCTGCGAGACCCTGCTGTCGCCGCGCCAACCGGGCGGCCTGGCGCTGGCCTCCGCATTGGGCCTGGCGCCGCGCCACCAGGCCCAGGCCAGCACCGTGCTGGCGGGCGTGGGCCGCACGGTGCTGCTGTTCACCGCAGCCTTGCTGGCTATCCTGCCGACCGGTACCAGCCCGGGCGAACTGCTGCTGAGCCTTGGCGAATGGAACGTCACTGGCTCCAAGACACTGGGCAACCTGAACATCGTCCCGCAAGACATCCTGGTGGCGCTGGTGCTGCTGGTCGGTGGCCTGTTCGGCCTGCGCGTGCTCAAGCAGTGGCTCAGCGAGCGCTTGTTGCCAGAGACCGAGATGGACGCAGGCATGCGCGCCTCGCTGGTGACGCTGGTCGGCTACCTGGGCTTCCTGTTCCTGGCGATGCTGGTCATGTCGATCCTGCGCATCAACCTCACCAGCCTGACCTGGGTGGTCAGCGCCTTGTCGGTGGGTATCGGTTTCGGCCTGCAGGCGATCGTGCAGAACTTCATCTCGGGCCTCATCCTGCTGACCGAGCGTCCGGTGAAGGTGGGCGACTGGGTGAGCCTGGCCGGTGTCGAAGGCGACATACGCCGGATCAACGTACGCGCCACCGAGATCCAGATGTCCGACCGCTCCACGGTGATCGTGCCCAACTCGCAGTTCATCTCGCAGAACGTACGCAACGTGACCATGGGCAACGCCCTTGGCGTGGTCGGCATTACCCTGACCTTGCCCCTGGAAACCGATCCTTCGCAGGTGCGCGACCTGCTGCTGGAAGCCTATGGCGAGCACGAGGCGATTCTCGATGCGCCGTCGCCGTCGGTGAGTTTCAAGGACCTGACCAGCACCGGCCTGGTACTCAGCGCCAGCGGCTACGTCGCCGGTCCGCGAGCGGTATCGGGGGCCCGCAGCGACCTGCTGTTCACCATTCTCGGACGGTTGCGTGAGCGCGGGATTGCCTTGTCGTCGCCGCAGAGCATGGTGTTGTTGCAAGAGCCGGCAGTGCGGCGGCAGGATAACGCTTCCTAGATCCGGCGTTCGGTCCTGTAATGCACAGGTTTTCCCGTCCATTACAGGACCGACCGGGGTCGGCGTCAGGTGTGTCTATCCCTCACACCGTGTCACATGCTTCACTGACTGATACCCCGCCAATCCCCACGGTCCCAGCTCTCGGCCTATGCCGCTGGCTTTGGTGCCGCCCCATGACGTCTCCACGAACACCGCCTGGATCGAGTTGATCCACACATGCCCGACCTCCAGTGCATCGGCGATGCGCTCTGCCCGCTCGATATCGGCCGAGCACACGGTTGCAACCAGTCCAAAGCGGCTGTCATTGGCCAGGGCAATCGCTTCAACCTCGGTGGCAAAACGCCGTGAGCAGAGTACCGGGCCGAAGATTTCCTCGGTCCACAGGCGGCTGTCGGTCGGCACGTCGGCGTACAGCGTGGGGCTCACGAACCAGCCTGGCCGAGACAGGCTGTCGCCGCCAGCAACGCACTTGAGACCTTCTTCCCGGGCAGTGGCGAAATAGGCCGCAACCTTGAGCCATTGGCCCTGGCTGGTCAGCGGCCCCATGTTCACCTCTTCGGTCAGCGGATTGCCGACCCGCAGGTTCTCGAACGCCGCCTGCAACCGTGGCAACAGGGCGTCGGCGATGCCGTCCTGGATCAGCAGGCGGGAGGTCGCCGAGCACATCTGCCCAGCGTTCCAGCTGATGCCCGCGACAATCCACTCGACCGCCTGATCCACGTCGCAGTCATCGAACACGATGATCGCGGATTTACCGCCCAGCTCAAGGGTGACGGGCCGGCACTGGCTTGCAGCGCTGCGCATCACTTGGGTGCCGACGGTGTTGCTTCCGGTGAACGAGAGCTTGTCCAGGCCATTGTGGCTGCTGAGCGCCGCGCCGGTCTCGGCCTTGCCATTGACGATGTTCAACACGCCGGCGGGCAGGCCCACTGCGTCGGCGATCTGGCCGTACGCCAGTTCGGCCAATGGGGTGATCTCGGACGGCTTGAGTACCACGGTGCACCCGGCTGCCATGGCCGGAGCCAGCTTCCAGGCGCTGGTCACCAGCGGGAAGTTCCACGGTACGATCAGGCCCACGACGCCGACGGGTTCCAGGCGGGTACGGGCCTTGAACCCGTCCGCGGCCAGCGCCACCTGAGTATTCTTGCCAGGCAACTGCTCAGCCAGTTCGGCGTAGTACACGAAGGTGGCGATGGCATCGTCCAGATCCACCTCTGCCTCATGCCGTGGCTTGCCGTTGTTGCGCATCTGCAAGCTTATCAACGTCTCGCGGCGCTGACCCAGTTGCTCGGCGAAACCCCGCAGGTAACCCGCGCGCTCGCTGGCGCTGTGGCTTTTCCAGTCCGGCAGCGCGTGGCGCGCGGCCGCGACAGCTTGGTCGACCTGCTCGAGGCTGGCGGCGCGCAGCTCGTCGAATGGCTCGCCCAGGGCAGGATCAAGCACGGTGATGCAGTCGGTGCCAGCGCCTTCGACCCAGTGGCCGTCGATGTAGTGCGATGAAGTCATGGTCAGGTTCCAGTCGGCAAGTCAGGCGATTCCGGCGGTGCCCACAGGGGCGCACGCAGTGCTTTTCGAGCGCACCCAGCGCGAGCCATTGGGGCCGTACACCGCTGTGGGTTCGGGAAAGAGGTTGAGCAGTGCCAGGTACAGCACGCTGGCCATGCCCAAGGTGACCGGCAGGCTGATGTCGATGCCGCCAGCCATCTCGCCCAGGGGGCCGACGAACTGGCCCGGCAGGTTTACGAAGCACAGGCCAAGCGCCGCGCTGGGAATCCAGGCGCCCATGCCACGCCAGTTCCAGCCGTGCTGGAACCAGTAGCGGCCACCCTGCTGGCCGCGGGTGAACACCTGCAGGTCATCGGCATGATAAAAACCGCGGCGGGTGATCAGGCCGAGGATCATGATCATCATCCAGGGGCTGGTGCAGGTGATGATGAGCACGGCGAAAGTCGACACGCTCTGCACCAGGTTGAAGGTGAAGCGGCCGATGAAGATGAAGGCAATCGCCGCCACGCCGATCAGCACAGTGGCTGCGGCACGGCTCAGCACGCGTGGGAACACGCTGGACATGTCCAGCCCGGTGCCATAAAGCGCCGTGGTGCCGGTGGACATGCCGCCGATCACCGCGATCAGGCACACCGGCAGGAAGAACCAGGCCGGTGAAATGGCCAGCAGGCCGCCAACGTAGTTGTTGGTCTCGATATATTGCGGCGCCTGGGATGCCACCAGCGTGGCGGTACACAGGCCGAAGCAGAACGGGATCAGCGTACCCGCCTGGGACGCGACCACCGCCAGCATGATGCGCGACTTGGCGGTGTGCCGTGGAATGTAGCGGGACCAGTCACCCAGAAACGCCCCGAACGACACCGGGTTGCTCATGGCCAGGATCGCCGAGCCGACGAACGCCGCCCAGAAGCCCGGCTGGCCCAGGCTCACGCTGCCGGCATAGCCAGCATCGAAAGGCCCCGCGAAGGCGGCGATGCCCAGCAGGAACAGCAGGCTCGACGCCCAGACCGCGATCTTGTTGACCCAGAGCATGAAGCGAAAGCCATAGATGCAGACGACCAGCACCAGCACCGCGAACAGCCCATAGGCCAGGCCCAGCGTCAGGTCGGTTTCCGGCAGACCGGCGAGCCGCTTGGCGCCGCCGACCAGCGCATCACCGGAACTCCACACCGACAGCGAGAAGAACGCCACCGCCGTCAGCAACGACAGGAACGAGCCGACGATGCGCCCGTGCACCCCGAAGTGCGCCCCGGAAGACACCGCATTGTTGGTGCCGTTGAGCGCACCGAACAGCCCCATCGGCGCGAGAATAAGGGCACCGACGGCAACCCCGAGGATGATCGCCCACAGGCCCGCCTCGAAAGACAGTCCGAACAGTACCGGGAAACTGCCTAGCACCGCGGTGGCGAAGGTATTGGCGCCGCCGAAGATCAGGCGGAACAGGTCGGTGGGCGAGGCGTCCCGTTGGTGGTCGGGAATCTGCTCCACACCATTGGTTTCGATACCAGTCGATTGGCTCATCGTAAGGCTCCAGCGCTATTGTTGTAGGCGAGCGCAGTAGCGCAGGCCCTTTTTATGGGTGCGATGGCAGGGCGGCAAGGCCGCGGAAAAGTCAGGCCGCAGAGGCGACCGAAAGATGCTCGTGGCACGCCAGCCAGCGTTCATCGTGCAGCCGGAAGACAATCGTCTCGCGCTCCTGCAACCGGTGCTCGGCGCCGCCTTGGCGGATATGGGTCGCCACATCGTGCATGAAGACCGCCACCTCGCCCTGCAGGCTCACGCAGGCGTTGCTCGACTGGCAGCCGAGCACGGCAAAGCCCTCGTCCTGCCACTGCTGCCAGAGCGCCTGGTAGGCACGGCGCGAGAGCAGCGGTTGCGGCAAGGTATGGAAAAGGAAGCTGGCGTCCTCGCTGAAACAGTCGAAGTAGCGCGCGGTGTCATTGCTGGCGAAGGCCTCCACGAGGTCGGCGGCGGCTTGCCGAACCTGGGCTTGGCGGATCTGGTCCATGGGGCTCACGTTTTTTGTGATTGTCGTGGGCCGATTCTGGAGAGCGGCGCGCGTTGAACAAATCGCTGGGCGCAAATAATCAGTTCAGGAATTCGTGAACATTTCGTGCCAGCTGCCCGAAGAGTGGCGACAAGGCGCGGGCTCAGACCGCGAAGTACGCTGCCACCGCCGGGGTGAAGTGCGTGCAGTTGATGCGCGCGTAGCGCCGGTAGTCGCGCGTCACCGAGAACGCCGAGCCTGGCATCAGCAGGATCTTCTGCCGCGCCAGCGTGCCGATCAGGTCGCCCAGGTCGGCAAGGTCCGGGTGATGGGCCCAGAGGAACATGCCGCCCTCGGGGGCGATCTCGAACTGCCAGCCGCGGTTGAGCAGGGCGCGCTGGGTCAGTGCCTGCTGGGTGACGAGCTTGTGCTGGATCTGCTTCATGTGTCCGGCATAGGTGCCGTCGACCAGGATGGTATTGACGAAGCGCTCGCAGAACGCCGGCACTGCCACGCACGTAAACAGCTTCAGGCGGGTCAGCGGCTCGATCAGTTCCTGCGCGCAGGCGATGTAGCCCACCCGCAGCGAGGCCGACAGGCATTTCGAGAAACTACCGATGTAGATCACTCGCTGCAGGTTGTCCAGCTCGGCGAAGGTCTGGCGCACGGCCGGGCTGAAGTCGCCGTAGACATCGTCCTCGACCACATGAAAATCGTGCTCCATCGCCAGACGCAGTACCTGGAAGGCATTGTGCGGGGTGATGTTGCTCCCGGTCGGGTTGTGGAAGGTGCTGTTGCAGAAGAACGCCTTGACCCTGTGCCTCGCCAGGTGGCTTTGCATTTCGCCGATGTCGGGACCGTTCTCGGTCCGGGGAATGCCCACCACATGCCCGCCCGCCAACTGGATCAGCTTGACCAGGTTGCCGTTGCCCGGCTCGTCGACGAATACATGATCGCCTGGCTGGACCAGCAACCGGGCAACCAGGTCCATGCCTTGGGTCGCGCCAAGGGTGGTGATGATCTGGCTGGGCGCGACGTCGATGCGCGTGCTCCGCTGCATGTGCAGCGAGAGCTGTTTGCGCAGGGGCAGGTAGCCGGAGATTTCGCCGTATTCGGCCAATGAGCTTTGCTCCAGGCGCGCCGTGCGGCGGATCGCCTTGGCCAGCAGCTCGGTATCGCGCCATGCCGGCGGCAGCCAGCCGCAGCCAAGCTTGGTATAGTCCGGGCCCGCCTGCAGCAGCTTGAACAGCGGTTCGCCGGCCATGCTGTCGGGCTCTGGTGCAACGGCGGTTTTGCCTGCACGGCCCGCCACGAAATAGCCCCGTCCGGGGGATGCTTCCAGCATGCCTTCACTGACCAGGCGCGCGCAGGCCGTGACGATCGAGTGGTAGCTGGCACCTGTCGTCGAGACCAGCTTCCTGATCGAAGGCAGGCGCTGTCCGGCAGACCATTCACCGTCCTTCAAGCGTTGTTTCAACACGAGGTAGAAAGCGTCTGCGCTCATGGGGGGACCACTGAACCGATAGGAAAAACAGCCTAACAGTACGTGGCAAATACTGTCGACTGTGTGCCTGCAAGGGCTTGGCAGGTGCAAACATGCGGCTATCCACTGCACGGGCAACGCCATGAACAGCACGCTTCCTCGCCGCACTTACCTGTATTTCACCGCGCAATCCATCAACCTCACCACTGCCGTGATGTCGGTGACCATGGCCGCGATCGTCGGCGCGGCGCTGGCGCCGTCGGCCAGCCTGGCGACGGTGCCGTATGGGTTCCAGTTCCTGTTCGTGATGCTGGCGACCTCTCCGGCGTCCTGGCTCATGGCCCGGATCGGCCGCAAGAAAGCGTTCATGCTCGGCGCTGCGCCCTTGCTGGTAGCCGGGGTGAGCGGCTTCTGGGCAGTTGAGCAGCACAGCTTTGCCGGACTGGTGGCGAGCCACGCGGCCCTGGGCATCTACATTGCCTTCGCCAACTTCAACCGCTTCGCGGCCACCGACCGCCTCGACCCGAAACTCAAGCCCAAGGCGATCTCGTTGGTAGTCGCCGGTGGACTGATCGCCGCAGTGGCCGGACCGACGCTGACCGAATGGCTCAGAGTGTCCGACGGCCATGCCATGTTTTCCCTGTGCTACGCCGCCTTTGTCGCGCTGGCCGGGCTGTCATGGCTGGTGGCTGCCTGCCTGCCCGCTGATCCAGGAGCAGGCGGCAGCAAGCCGGCCACGGCAGGCAAGGCACCCTCGACGGCCATGTCCCCCGTGATGATCCTGGCCATGGCCATCGCCGCCGTCAGCTATGGGGTCATGAACCTGCTGATGATCCAGGCATCACTGCACATGGGGCATCGACACGAGGATTTCTCCGACGTGCGCCTGGCTATCCAATGGCATGTCATTGCCATGTTCGCTCCCTCGTTCTTCACCGGCGCGATCATCACCAGGCTCGGCATCAAGACGACGCTGTGCGCAGGCCTGCTCATGCTCGCCGCCTGTGCGGGCATCAACATGGGCTGGCACGGCTACGCGATGATGAGCCTGTCGCTGATCGTGCTCGGGCTGGGCTGGAACCTCACCTATGTGGGCGGCGCGGCGCTGCTGGCCCAGGTGCTGGAAGGCAACCCCGAGCCCTTCAGGATGCAAGGCAGGAATGACCTGGCGATCGCCGTGTGCGCGACGGTCGGGGCCTTTACCCCTTCGTTGCTGCTGAGCAGCGTGGGGTGGGTGGGGAGCAATGGGTTGTGCGTGCTGCTGGTGGGGGGGCTGCTGGTCGCGACCTGTCTAGTGCTACGGCCGATCTCGCGATCGGCTCGTTTGGCTGATCCCGGTCATTAAGCTAATTGCGACCGCTTCGCAGCTCTGTACGCAAAAGACCGCGGCAAGCCGCGGTCTTTTGATGAAGCTGTCTTGCGTCAGCGTCAGCGTCAGACGTTGAAGCGGAAGTGCATCACATCGCCATCCTTGACGATGTAGTCCTTGCCTTCCAACCGCCACTTGCCAGCTTCTTTCGCGCCGCCTTCACCGTTGTACTGGATGAAGTCGTCATAGGCGACCACCTCAGCACGGATGAAGCCTTTCTCGAAGTCGGTGTGGATCACCCCAGCGGCCTGTGGGGCGGTGGCGCCGATGCGCACGGTCCAGGCGCGGACTTCCTGGACGCCTGCGGTGAAGTAGGTCTGCAGGTTGAGCAGGCCGTAGCCGGCGCGGATGACACGGTTCAGGCCGGGCTCTTCGAGGCCCAGGGCTTCGAGGAACATGTCTTTCTCTTCGCCTTCATCGAGTTCGGCGATCTCGGCCTCGATCTTGTTGCACACCGGCACCACGACCGCGCCTTCTTCCTCGGCAATGGCCCTGACGACGTCCAGGTGCGGATTGTTCTCGAAGCCGTCTTCGGCCACGTTGGCGATGTACATGACCGGCTTGCTGGTCAGCAGGTGGAAGCCGCGGACCACGGCCTTCTCATCGGCGCCCATGTCTTTCATCAGGCTGCGCGCAGGCTTGCCTTCGGTGAAGTGGGGGATGAGTTTTTCGAGAATCGCTTTTTGCGCCAGGGCGTCCTTGTCACCGCCCTTGGCGTTGCGGGTGACCTTCTGCAGTTGCTTCTCGCAGCTGTCGAGGTCGGCGAAGATCAGCTCGAGGTCGATGATCTCGATGTCACGCTTGGGGTCGACGCTGTTGGAAACGTGGATCACGTTTTCGTCTTCGAAGCAGCGCACCACGTGGGCGATGGCGTCGGTCTCGCGGATGTTGGCGAGGAACTTGTTACCCAGGCCTTCACCCTTGGAGGCACCGGCAACCAGGCCGGCGATGTCGACGAACTCCATGGTGGTCGGCAGCACGCGGTTCGGCTTGACGATGGCCGCGAGGGCGTCGAGGCGCGCGTCGGGCATCGGCACGATGCCGCTGTTCGGCTCGATGGTGCAGAAGGGGAAGTTCTCAGCTGCGATACCGGACTTGGTCAGCGCGTTGAACAGGGTGGACTTGCCGACGTTTGGCAGGCCGACGATGCCGCAATTGAAACCCATGGGAATTCCCCTCTTGAAGAGATCAGGCCTTCTGGCTGTGCAGTTCGCGCATCGCCTTGGCGAAGTCGCCAGCGAGGACATCGGGCAGCACGCCGAGGGCAAAGTCGATGCTGGCGTCGAGCTTGTCCTGCTCGGCACGCGGTGCGCGGCCCAGGACGAAGTTGGAGACCAGCTTGGCATCCCCCGGGTGGCCGATGCCGAGCCGCAGGCGATGGAAGTCGTTCTGGTTGCCGAGCTGCGCGATGATGTCGCGCAGGCCGTTGTGCCCACCATGGCCGCCGCCGCGCTTGAGCTTGGCAACGCCGGGAGGGAGGTCGAGTTCGTCGTGTGCCACCAGGATCGCCGCAGGCGGGATCCGGAAGAAATTGGCCAATGCCGCCACGGACTGGCCGCTGCGGTTCATGTAGGTGGTGGGGATCAGCAAACGAACATCGTTGCCCTGATGGCTGAATTTAGCCGTCAGGCCGAAATACTTGCGGTCAGCGGTCAGTGAAACACGCTGGGCGCTGGCAATGCGTTCAACGAAAAGAGCCCCTGCGTTATGCCGGGTCTGTTCGTATTCGGGGCCGGGATTTCCCAGGCCGACGATCAACTGGATGGCGGTCACGTAGGGGCTCTTCCTTGGAGTTGGTGGGTTACGGTGCGCGGCACTGTAACCCGATCAACACCGGCGCGCGAGTGGATTACTCGGCAGCGCCTTCTTCAGCTTCTGGAGCAACGCGCGGTGCGTGGACGTTGGCAACAGCCTTGTCATCACCGTGTGCCAGGGCTACGAACTCGACGCCTTTCGGAGCTTTGAGGTCCGACAGGTGGATGATGGTGCCGATTTCGGCATTGCCCAGGTCGACTTCGATGAACTCAGGCAGGTCCTTGGCTTCGCAGGAAACTTCGATCTGCGACTCAACGTGCGAGATCTCGCCGCCTTTCTTGACCGGTGCTTCTTCGTTGATGAAGTGCACAGGTACGACTGCAGTCAGTTTCTGGCCAGCAACGACGCGGATGAAGTCAGCGTGCATGATGAACTGCTTGGCAGGGTGGCGCTGCATGGCCTTGACGATGACGTTCTGCTTGACGCCGTCAACGTTCAGCTCGATCACGTGGCTGTAGGCAGCTTCGTTTTCGAACAGCTTGGCGATTTCCTTGGCCGCGATGGTCAGGGATTGAGCTTCTTTATCGCCACCGTATACCACGGCAGGGATGCTCATAGCGTGACGCAGGCGGCGGCTCGCACCTTTCCCCAGGTCAGTACGCGCTTGTGCGTTCAGGATGAAATCGGTCATTTTGCTTCTCCAAAATAGCCAGCCCCGAGTGGCACTTGCGACCAGCGCCAACGCGGGGTGGGCAAAAAAGCCCCGCCCCAACGGAAATGTTGGGGCGGGGCGCTTTTCATCAACGGGTGTTTCGCGTGGGCAGGGCCCTTAGCGGAACATCGCGCTGATCGATTCTTCATTGCTGATGCGGCGTACCGCCTCAGCTACGACCGGTGCGATATCCAGTTGACGGATACGGTCACAGGCTTGTGCTGCAGCGGACAGCGGGATGGTGTTGGTCACCACCAGCTCGTCCAGCACGGATTTCTCGATGTTCTCGATCGCCCGACCCGAGAGGACAGGGTGTGTGCAGTAGGCATAGACCTTTGCAGCGCCGTGTTCTTTCAGGGCCTTGGCCGCATGGCACAAGGTGCCGGCGGTGTCGACCATGTCGTCTACCAGGATGCAGGTGCGCCCTTCGACGTCGCCGATGATATGCATCACTTCGGAGTGATTGGCCTTTTCACGGCGTTTGTCGATGATACCCAGATCGACGCCCAGGGACTTGGCAACGGCACGTGCACGCACGACGCCACCGATGTCCGGAGAGACGATCATAAGGTTCTCGAAACGCTGGTCCTCGATATCGTCGACCAAAACGGGCGAGCCGTAGATGTTGTCGACTGGGATATCGAAGAAACCCTGGATCTGGTCAGCGTGCAGGTCGACGGTGAGTACACGGTCGATACCTACGACAGTGAGCATGTCAGCGACGACTTTGGCGCTGATGGCTACACGTGCCGAACGCGGACGGCGGTCCTGGCGGGCATATCCGAAGTAGGGAATCACGGCGGTGATTCGGGAGGCTGAGGAGCGGCGGAAGGCGTCGGCCATCACTACCAGTTCCATCAGATTATCGTTGGTTGGCGCGCAGGTCGGCTGAATGATAAATACGTCTTTACCGCGGACGTTTTCATTAATCTCAGTACTGATTTCGCCGTCGGAGAATTTGCCGACAGAAACATCACCTAGTGGGATATGCAGCTGACGTACGACACGCCGAGCCAGATCGGGGTTAGCGTTCCCCGTGAAGACCATCATCTTGGACACGCGCAGTACCTGAAGGCTGAGGGTATACCTGGATGAGTATAGGAAAATGGCAGGGGCGGCTGGATTCGAACCAACGCATGGCAGGATCAAAACCTGCTGCCTTACCGCTTGGCGACGCCCCTGTATCTGTTGCTTTCGAGTACCTGATACTCGATTCCTAGAGCAGACTCTGCAGCTTGCGATGCAACATCGAAACGTTGCTTCCTTTTGCCACAAACCCTGTTTGGGTCTCTGAAAGAAGGGCCAGAACTTTATCAGCTTCAGCTTTGCTTGGGAAGGCCCCAAACACACAACTTCCAGTTCCGGTTAGTCTTGCATTTGTGAACTTGCTAAGCAAATTCAACGAGTTACGTACATCTGGGTAACTCTGCTCAACGACCGGTTGGCAGTCATTACGACTGTTTCCCTTGGGAACGGGGCGCATCTTAAGGGGCAAGGAATCACGTGTCAACAGCGGATGTGAAAAAATTTCTGCTGTACTAACAGCGACTTGCGGGACCAGCACCACGTACCACGGCTCTTCGGGGTCGACGGGGGTGAGGCGCTCGCCGACGCCTTCGGCAAATGCGGCGTGGCCGCGGACGAACACCGGCACGTCCGCGCCAAGGGTCAGGCCCAGCTCCGCCAGCTGGTCGACCGTGGAGTCGACTTGCCACAGATGCGCCAGGCCCAGCAGCGTGGTTGCAGCGTCGGAGCTGCCCCCACCGATGCCGCCGCCCATGGGCAGGATCTTGCGCAGCCAGATGTCGGCGCCTAGCTTGCAGCCCGACAATTGCTGTAACTGGCGGGCCGCACGGACGATCAGGTTGCTGTCGTGAGGTACGGAATCGATGGCGTCGTGCAGGCGGATTTCACCGTCCTTACGCACCGCGAAGCCCAGCTCATCGGCGTGATCGAGAAACTGGAAGACGGTTTCGAGCAGGTGGTAGCCGTCCGCCCGGCGCCCCAGGATGTGCAGCCAGAGGTTGAGCTTGGCCGGAGCGGGCAGTATCAGGGTGGCATGCTGCATGGATCAGTGGCCCAGCTGGCGCGGCTGCCAGTCCTTGACCACCAGGGTCACGTCGAGGTCCTGGCCATGCAGCTTCATGCGTTCTGGCAACCAGTAGCCGTTCTGCTCGGCATAGCTCAGGTATTCGACCTTCCAACCATCCTGGGCAAGGCTGGCCAGGCGGCTGTCGCCGTCCAGGGTCAGCTGGCTCTTGCTGTCGGGGGCGGGCAGGCCGCGGACCCACCACACCAGATGAGACACCGGCAGACGCCATCCGAGTTGTTCTTCGAGCAGCGTCTCGGGGCTTTCGGCTTCATAGCGGCCCTGGTTGGCCACTTCCAGCACCACGCCGCCGGGGCGACCGGTCAGGCGTGCGGCGCCGCGGCCGAGCGGACCGGCCAGGCGAATGTCGTAGTAGTCCTGACGCTGCAGCCAGAACAGCGTGCCGCTGCCCGAATCGCGCGGAGCGCGGATGCCGACCTTGCCGTTGATCTGCCAGCCATCGAGGCTGCTCAGCTGCTGCTTGTGCTCACGCCACTGCTGGGGACTGCCCTGGCCTTGCAGGGCCTCGCGGGAACCGAAGCCGGCACAGCCGGCCAGCAGGGCGATGAGGGTAAAGATGATGCAATGGCGCATGAACATGGTCTAGAGGGTCTCGGATCCGGTCAGGCGCAGGACGGTCTTGCGCAGGATAGGGCTGTCGGGCTGGGTCTCGAAGGCCTTGGCCCAGACCTGACGCGCTTCGCGGCGCTTGCCATTGGCCCAGAGCACTTCGCCCAGGTGAGCGGCGACTTCGTGGTCGGGATAGCGATCCATTGCCAGGCGCAGCAAGCGCTCGGCCTCGTCGAGATTGCCCAGGCGGTAGTTGATCCAGCCCAGGCTGTCGAGCACGGCCGGGTCGTCCGGGTTGATCTGGTGTGCCTTGTCGATCAGCGCCTTGGCTTCAGCCAGGCGGCTGGTGCGGTCGGCCAGGGTGTAGCCCAGGGCGTTGAGCGCCATGGCGTTTTCCGGCTCGCGGGTAATGATGGCACGCAGGTCTTTTTCCATCTGCGGCAGGTCGTCACGCTTTTCGGCCAGCATGGCGCGGGTGTAGAGCAGGTTCAGGTCATCGGGGTAGCGCTGGATGGCCTGCTGCAATACCTGGTCGGCCTGGGCCTGCTTGCCGTTGTTGCCCAGGCTTTCGGCTTCGATCAGGTACAGCTGGATGGCGTAGTCGGGCTGCGCCTCGCGGGCCTCGGCCAGCAGCCGGGACGCCTCGGCGCTGCGGCCGTTGGCGATGAGAATGTCGGACTGGCGCAGCAGCGCCGGCAGATAGTCGGTGCCAGGACCGACCAGCGCGTATTCGCGCAGTGCGCCTTCGGGATCGTTGCGCTCTTCGCGGATGCGGCCAAGGTTGAGGTGCGCGGCGTCGACATTGCTGTCGCGCTCGACCAGCTCCTGCAGGTAGCCCTCGGCTTCGTCCCACTCCTTGTTCTCAAGGCTCACCAACGCCAGTGAATAGCGCAGCTCGTCGTCCTCGGGATACTGCTGGACCAGGCTCACGAACTCGGCCTTGGCGTCAGCCAGGCGGTCCTGCTCGACCAGCATGCGCGCATAGGTCAGGCGCAGGCGCTTGTCGTCGGGGTTCTCGCTGATGGCCTTGCGCAACAGGGGCAGCGCCTCGGGGCCACGGTCGACGGCTTGCAGCAGGCGCGCGCGCAGCAGGATCGGGGCGATCTCGCCCTCCTGCGGCGGATGCTCTTCGAGCAGGTCGAGCGCGGCCTGGGCGTTGCCGTCCTGTTGCAGCAGCAGGGCCTTGCCGAACACCAGCTGGCCGTTGTCGGGATATTTGACCAGCAGGCGGTCGAAGCTCTGCTGCAGGCCGTCGCGGGTCGACTGGTCGGTTTCGGCGGCCGACAGGGCAAGGAAGTCGAAGTGGGTGTCGCCCTGGCCCTGCAGCACCTTTTCCATGTAGGTCATGGAGTCGTCGTAGCGCCCGGCGCGGGCCAGCTGGATGGCGGCGGCGCGTTGCGCATCGAGGTTTTTCGCATCGTTGCGCGCCCAGATGAGCGCGGTGTCCAGTGCAGGTTCGTCGGCACCCAGGTATTCGGCAATGCGGTAGGCCCGCTCGGAGACGCCCGGGTCTTGGGTCTTCACGGCCTGGTCGACATAGTTTTGCAGGGCGATGTCGAAGCGATTGCGCTGGCCCGCCAGCTCCGCCGTCAGCAGGCTATAGAGCGTCTCCTGGCTGAACGAGCCATACACCACAGGCGCCACCGGTTCTGCCGGGAGGACGTCGGCGGCCGGAGCTGCTGTTTCCTGGCTCTGTGGGGCCAGGCTCTGGCAGCCCTGGAGCAGGGCGAGGGCGAGCAGCAATGCGTAGGATCTATTCATAAATGGGGGCTTTGAACGGCTAACCGGCGGTCGGAACATCATGACACAAGCGCAGGGGCAAAACCCACCTGCGATGGACTCGGTATATTAGGACAATAGCGAACGGTGGTTGTTCTGAATCCTGCGAAGTAGGACAATTATCGGCTTCTCGTCACAACCAGCGACCTTGCATGGCCTTTCTTGCCCTCGGTATCAACCATAAGACTGCCTCGGTAGACGTACGCGAGCGCGTGGCGTTTACTCCAGAGCAGCTGGTCGATGCCCTGCAGCAGCTGTGTCGGCTGACCGCCAGCCGCGAGGCGGCGATCCTTTCGACCTGCAACCGCAGCGAGCTCTATATAGAGCAGGACCACCTGGCGGCCGACAGCGTGCTGCGCTGGCTGGCCGAATACCATCAGCTGAGCCTCGAAGAGTTGCGCGCCTGCGCCTACGTCCATGAAGAGCACGACGCCGTGCGGCACATGATGCGGGTCGCCTCCGGGCTCGATTCGCTGGTGCTGGGCGAGCCGCAGATTCTCGGCCAGATGAAATCGGCCTACGCCGTGGCACGCGAGGCCGGCACCGTCGGACCTCTGCTCGGGCGCCTGTTCCAGGCCACCTTCAGCGCCGCCAAGCAGGTGCGCACAGACACTGCCATCGGCGAAAACCCGGTATCGGTGGCGTTTGCGGCGGTCAGCCTGGCCAAGCAGATCTTCAGCGACCTGGGCCGCAGCCAGGCGCTGCTGATCGGCGCGGGCGAGACCATCACCCTGGTCGCGCGGCACCTGCACGAGCAGGGCGTGCGCCGCATCGTCGTCGCCAACCGCACGCTGGAGCGCGCGAGTATCCTGGCTGAACAGTTCGGCGCCCACGCCGTGTTGCTGGCCGACATTCCCCAGGAACTCGCCAACAGCGATATCGTCATCAGTTCCACTGCCAGTCAGTTGCCGATCCTGGGCAAGGGCGCCGTGGAAAGCGCGCTCAAGCAGCGCCGGCACAAGCCGATCTTCATGGTCGACATTGCCGTGCCGCGCGATATCGAGGCGCAGGTCGGCGAGCTGGACGACGTTTATCTGTACACCGTCGACGATCTTCACGACGTGGTCGCGGAAAACCTCAAGAGCCGCCAGGGCGCGGCCCAGGCCGCCGAGGAGCTGGTGTCGGTCGGTGCCGAGGATTTCATGGTGCGCCTGCGCGAGCTGGCGGCGGTGGATGTGCTCAAGGCCTACCGCCAGCAGAGCGAACGCCTGCGTGACGAAGAACTGAACAAAGCCCAACGCCTGCTGGCCAACGGCGCCAATCCCGAAGAGGTATTGGCGCAACTGGCGCGCGGGCTCACCAACAAGCTTCTCCACGCCCCTAGCGTGCAGTTGAAAAAGCTCTCAGCCGAAGGCCGCCTCGATGCATTGGCCATGGCTCAGGAACTCTTTGCCCTCAATGAGGGTTCGACGGATAAAACCCCGCAATGAAAGCGTCGCTGCTCAACAAACTGGACACGATCCAGGACCGCTTCGAGGAACTGACCGCCCTGTTGGGCGATGCCGAGGTCATCAGCGACCAGACGCGTTTTCGCGCCTATTCGCGCGAGTACGCCGAAGTCGAGCCGGTGAACGCCGCCTATCAGGCCTGGCGCAAGGTGCAGGATGACCTTGAAGGCGCCCAGGCGTTGCTCAAGGATGCCGACCCCGACCTGCGCGAGATGGCCGTCGAGGAAGTCCGCGACGCCAAGGAACAGCTGGTTGTGCTCGAAGCGCAGCTGCAGCGCATGCTGCTGCCCAAGGACCCGAACGACGGGCGCAACGTGTTCCTGGAAATCCGCGCCGGTACCGGCGGTGACGAGGCGGCAATCTTTTCGGGCGACCTGTTCCGCATGTATTCGCGCTACGCCGAGCGCCGTGGATGGCGGCTGGAGATCCTCTCGGAGAACGAGGGCGAGCACGGCGGCTACAAGGAGATCATCGCCAGGGTGGAAGGCGACAGCGTGTACGGCAAACTCAAGTTCGAATCTGGCGCGCACCGCGTGCAACGAGTGCCCGAGACCGAATCCCAGGGCCGTATCCACACCTCGGCCTGCACCGTGGCGGTGCTGCCCGAGCCGGACGAGCACGTGGCGATCGAGATCAACCCGGCCGACTTGCGCGTCGACACCTACCGAGCCTCGGGCGCGGGTGGCCAGCACATCAACAAGACCGACTCGGCCGTGCGCATCACCCACTTGCCCACCGGGATCGTGGCGGAGTGCCAGGAAGAGCGCTCGCAGCACAAGAACCGTGCCCGTGCCATGCAGTGGCTGTCGGCCAAGCTCAACGACATCCAGACCAGCGCCGCGCAGAACGCCATCGCCAGCGAGCGCAAGCTGCTGGTTGGCTCAGGCGACCGCTCCGAGCGCATCCGCACCTATAACTATCCACAGGGACGGGTGACCGATCACCGCATCAACCTGACCTTGTATTCCCTCGATGAAGTCCTCGCCGGCGGTGTCGACGCCGTGATCGAGCCGCTGCTGGCCGAGTATCAGGCCGACCAACTTGCCGCCCTGGGGGATTGATGACCATCATCGCCAGCCTGCTGCGCGCCGCGCAGCTGCCGGATTCACCCACCGAGCGCCTGGACGCCGAGTTGCTGCTCGCCGCCGCCATCGGCAAGTCGCGCAGCTACCTGCACACCTGGCCCGAGCGTATCGTCAGCAGCGAGGCGGCACAGACCTTCGCCGACTACCTGGCACGACGCCGTGGTGGCGAGCCGGTGGCGTATATCCTCGGGCAGCAGGGGTTCTGGAAGCTCGACCTCGAGGTCGCGCCGCACACCCTGATTCCTCGCCCCGATACCGAGCTGCTGGTCGAGACCGCGCTTGAGCTGGTGTCGGCCGGCCCCGCGCGGGTGCTCGACCTGGGCACCGGGACTGGCGCCATCGCACTGGCCCTGGCCAGCGAATGCCCAGCCTGGCAGGTGACCGCTGTCGACCGCATCGCAGAGGCCGTGGCCCTGGCCGAGCGCAATCGCCAGCGCCTGCGCCTGGAAAACGTTCAGGTGCGGTCCAGCCATTGGTTCGACAGCCTTGCCGGCCAGCACTTCGACCTGATCCTCAGCAACCCTCCGTACATTGCAGCCGAAGACCCGCACCTGACAGCCGGCGACGTGCGTTTCGAGCCGAGCAGCGCGCTGGTAGCGGGCAGCGACGGGCTGGACGACCTGCGCACGATCATCGCCCAGGCTCCGGCGTATCTGCTGCCTGGCGGCTGGCTGCTGCTCGAGCATGGTTTCGACCAGGCCGCGGCGGTTCGGGCCCTGCTCAGCGATCGCGGCTTTGCCGATGTGGCCAGCCGTCGCGACCTGGGCGGGCATGAACGCATCAGCCTTGGACGCCTGCCATGCTGAGCGACCTGGAGCTCTTGCGCTATAGCCGGCAGATCCTGTTGGCGCAGGTAGACATCGACGGCCAACTGAAACTCAAGCAAAGCCGGGCACTGATCGTCGGTCTCGGCGGCCTGGGCTCGCCGGTGGGGCTGTACCTGGCCGCAGCTGGCGTCGGCGAGCTGCACCTGGCGGACTTCGATACGGTCGATCTCACCAACCTGCAGCGCCAGATCATCCACGACAGCACCAGTGTCGGCATGAGCAAGGTCGACTCGGCCCTCCAGCGTCTGAGCGCGATCAATCCCGAGATCACGCTCGTTGCGCATCGTCAGGCGCTGGACCAGGATTCCCTGGCTGCCGCCGTCTCGGCGGTAGACCTGGTGCTCGATTGCTCCGACAACTTTGGCACCCGCGAAGCGGTCAATGCGGCTTGTGTCGCGGCTGGCCGTCCGCTGGTCAGTGGCGCGGCGATCCGCCTCGAAGGGCAGCTCTCGGTCTTCGACCCGCGCCAGTCCGGCAGCCCGTGTTACCACTGTCTGTACGGACACGGCAGCGAGGCCGAGCTGACCTGCAGCGAAGCGGGAGTGATCGGTCCCCTGGTCGGCCTGGTAGGCAGCTTGCAGGCGCTCGAAGCCCTGAAACTGCTGGCCGGATTTGGTGAGCCCCTGGTGGGGCGCCTGTTGTTGATCGATGCGCTGGGCACGCGCATGCGTGAGCTGCGGGTCAAGCGTGATCCGGCCTGCAGCGTCTGCGGCACGCAGCATGGCTGAGCGCTCGGCGCCGGTCGGCGTGATGGATTCAGGCGTCGGCGGTCTGTCGGTGCTGCGCGAAATCCACCATCTGCTGCCTGATGAGTCGCTGATCTATGTGGCCGATTGCGGACATGTGCCCTATGGCGAAAAATCCGCCGACCATATTCGCCAGCGTTGCCGGCGGATTGCCGAATTCTTCCACGCCCAGGGTGCCAAGGCCATGGTCCTGGCCTGCAATACCGCCACGGTAGCTGCGGTCGCCGACCTGCGCGAGCGCTATCCCGACTGGCCCTTGGTGGGCATGGAGCCTGCCGTCAAGCCTGCCGCAGCGGCGACCCGCTCCGGCGTGGTGGGGGTCCTGGCCACCACGGGCACCCTGCAAAGCGCCAGGTTCGCGGCCTTGCTCGACCGCTTCGCCAGTGATGTGCGCGTGGTGACCCAGCCCTGTCCTGGGTTGGTGGAATGCATCGAGCAAGGAGATCTGGGCAGTCCGGCGCTTCGCCAGTTGCTGCAAGGCTATGTGCAACCTCTGCTGGCCGCCCGTTGCGACACCTTGATCCTGGGCTGTACCCACTATCCCTTCCTGCGTCCATTGCTGGCCGAGTTGGTGCCGCCCGACGTGGCGATCATCGACACCGGCGCTGCGGTAGCGCGCCAGCTGCAGCGGCTGCTTCGCGAGCGCGAGTTGCTGGCAGCCGGTCCAGCGCGCGAGGCCCAGTTCTGGACCAGCGCCAGTCCTGAGCAGCTGAAAGAAATCCTGCCGATGCTTTGGCAGCAGTCCGACAGCGTGAACAGCTTTCCAATGTAAAAAAAATGTGAAAAAGCAGCGCCCCAAGCTGAACTATCGTGCCACTGCTGATTTCTACTCCCCTGTCTGAAGAGTCAGAACAACAAACAACAGCATTGGAAAAAGGACGTTTCTCATGAAGAAACTGCTTTGCATGGCGGCAGCTGCCGTCGTTACCTTGGGGCAGACTTTTACCGCGCAGGCGGCAGACGTATCGTTGTCGGTGGGGCAGACCGGCGATTCGACGATGGTCTACCGGCTGGGCCTGCAATCGAACTGGGACAAGAGCTGGTGGCAAACCAGCGTGGGCCGCGTGACCGGCTACTGGGACGGCGCCTACACCTTCTGGGATGGCGATGAAACGGCGAGCAATCACAGTTTGTCGTTCGCACCCGTGTTCGTCTACGAGTTCGCGGGCGAGTCGGTCAAGCCTTACATCGAAGCGGGGATCGGCGTTGCGGCGTTTTCCAGCACTGAAATCGAGAGCAACCAGCTGGGTTCCTCCTTCCAGTTCGAAGACCGTATCGGATTCGGCCTGCGCTTCGCTGGCGGGCAAGAGGTGGGTATCCGGGCGATCCACTACTCGAACGCGGGCATCACCTCGACCAACGATGGCGTCGAGAGCTACAGCCTGCACTACCGCATGCCTCTTTGAGAGAAGTGGCTGCCCCTTCAATGGGGCAGCCAGGTTTAGCCGGGCAGTGACTTGAAGGCTTCCAGCGCCCGCTGACGGCTCTCGCTGATATCCACGATCTGCCGATGATAGCGGGAGCCGTCCGAATGCTCTGCGTTCGAGACGGGTGAATGCACGGCCTTCTTGTCCAGTCCCGCCAGCTCCGGTATCCACTGCCGGATGAACACCCCCTTCGCATCGAAACGCTGGGATTGGGTGATCGGATTGAAGATCCGGAAGTACGGCACTGAGTCTGTCCCGGTCGAAGCGCTCCATTGCCAGCCACCATTGTTGGCCGCCAGGTCTCCGTCGATCAGGTGACGCATGAAGTGCCGCTCCCCCAGGCGCCAGTCGATCAGCAGGTTCTTGGTCAGAAACATGGCCACGACCATCCGCAGGCGGTTGTGCATCCAGCCGGTGGCAAGCATCTGGCGCA
Organism: Pseudomonas fluorescens; assembly: GCF_902498185.1. GTDB lineage: Bacteria > Pseudomonadota > Gammaproteobacteria > Pseudomonadales > Pseudomonadaceae > Aquipseudomonas > Aquipseudomonas fluorescens_BS. The sequence goes on from NZ_CABVIX010000010.1 coordinate 107,924, forward strand.
TGGCGGCATCGATCAGCGGAAAACCGGTGCGGCCTTCTTCCCAGGCCTTCAGGTCTTCGGGAGCGTTGCGCCAGGGCAGGGCTTCGGTGTGCTGGCGGAAGGCCCGGTGCCGTGACACCTGTGGATAGCCAACCAGAATATGTTTGTAGAACTCGCGCCAGAGCAGCTCGTTGACCCACGTCTGCACGCCGCTGCTGCCCCCATCGAATTCCCCGCGATTGTTTGACATCGCCGCGTGCAGACACTGGCGCGGGGAGATGACGCCAGCTGCCAGATACGCTGAAAGCTGGCTGGTGCCGGGCTCAGCCGGAAAGTCGCGCTGTTGCAGGTAGTCATCGACATCGTCATCGATAAAGGTCTGCAGCCGTCGCTGGGCTTCACGCTCACCGGCCGGCCAGAGATCGCGCAGGCTTTGCTCCGGTGTCGCGAACCCTGGAATATACTCCGGCGCCGGGTCGCCCTCGACCGGTACGGGCGCCTGGCGATGCACCTTTGGCGCCATCGCGGGAAGGCTGCGGTGCAGGTGTTCGTGGCAGGCCCTGCGGAACTGACCGAACACCTGGTAGTAGTGGCCGCTGCGCGTCAGGATGGTGCCGGGCGCGAACAGCAGCTGATCCAGGTAGCTGTGGGCGGTGATCCCGGCCTCGGTGAGCACGCCCCGGGTGCTTTCATCGCGGACGGCTTCGTTGACACCGTACTCATCGTTCCAGTGTACCGCCTCGACCTTGAGCTGCCGGCAGAGCTTGAGCAGGGCGTCGGGTACCTGCTGCCAAGTGTCCACAAGACGGATCAGCAAGGGGATGTTGAGCTTGCCGAGCGAGTGCTGGAGCTCGCGCAGGTTACGCAGCCAGAAATCGACTTTGCACGGGGCGTCGTCGTGGGTGTGCCATTGCCCTGGACTGGCGATCCACACCGCCACGGTCGGTCCGCGCTCGCAGGCGGCGCTCAAGGCGGTGTTGTCGTCGATGCGCAGGTCGCTGCGCAGCCAGATCAGTTGCATCAAAGGGGGTCTCCGGTTGCGGGGGCGTCGCGCAGTTGTTGCAGCTTGTGCAGCGTGGCCTGAGGGGTGTCGAGCAGGTAAAGGCCGGGCGATTGCAGTGCGCTTAGCCCAGCTTGATGAACAGGCAGGGCAGGGCCACTCAGGATCTTCGGCACGTCGATCAAAGGCAGGCTGCGCTGCAGCTCCGGCATATCGATGCGCCGGCCCAGGCTCATCACCAGGGCACGCGGTTGCAACTGCCGTACGGCCTCGCGCAACTGGCTGCCCGTTACCGGCCACTCAAGGATCTCGACCGGTTGGCCGCTGCTGCTCAGCAGCCAGGCGCACAGCCACAGATGCGCGTCGAAGGCCTGCTCGCTGGTGCTGGCCAGCAGCACCGGTGGGCCTTCGAGCGAGTGATTGTCGTGATAGACCCGCGCGCCCAGCTTGCTGCGCAGCCAGGAATTGAAAAACACCTGCTCCAGCTGGGGATTGAACGGGCTTTGCCAGCGGTGGGCCAGAATGTCGAGCACGGGCAAGAGCAGGCGCTCGCAAAGGGTTACGGCGGGATACAGCGCCATGGCCTGATTGAGCAACTGGTCAAGCGGACGCTGGGCAAGATTGCCGATGGCTTCGATCAACTGCTCGCAGCGCACAGGCCAATCGCCCTGGGGGGAGGGCACCGGCACTTGCCGCTCGCTGTCGAGCAGCGCGCGTACCTGGCCCACCGAGGCGCCGCGCTCGAGCCAGCGCAAGATGGCTTGCACCCGCTCCACCTGATCTGCCGGGTAGAGCCGGTGTCCCTTGCCGGTGCGTCCCGGGGTGAGCAGGCCATAGCGGCGCTCCCACGCGCGCAGCGTCACCGGGTTCACGCCAGTCAGGCGGGCGACTTCACGAATGGGCAACAGCGCTTCAGATGGCATTTCGCAGCCCCATGCTTGCGGGGTGCGGGTTCAAGTAAGCCTGCTGCAGCAGATAGGGGTCGGGATGATTGTGCAGATGATGCTTGAGCAGGGTCAGGGGTACCACCAGCGGCACGGTGCCCTTCTGATATTCGCTGATCAGACGCTGCAGTTCCAACCTGTCGTCCGTGCTCAGGTCTTCGCGAAGATAACCGACCAGGTGCTGCAGCACGTTGCAGTGGGTACCACGGCTGGCGCAACGGCGCAGCGCATGCATCAGCTGGCCGAAATAACGGGTCCCGATCGCCTGGGGATCGTCCTCGCGGCTCATGGTGCCCAGCAGTCGGCCTAGCTCGCGATAGGCCTGGGGGTTATGAGCCATCAGCAGGTACTTGTAGCGCGAGTGGTAGCGGATCAGCGCTCCGCGGCTCATGCCCTGTACCAGCAGCTGCTGCCAGTCGGCGTAGGCATAGACGCGGCTGATAAAGTTTTCGCGCAGCACCGGATCGTGCAAGCGTCCCTCTTCTTCGACCGGAAGGTCCGGGCGGCGGGCGCAGAACGCTTCGGCATAGACGCCGCGTCCACTCTTCACCGCAGGGTGGCCGTTGTCCTGGTAGACCTTGACGCGTTCAAGGCCGCATGACGGCGACTTCTGCATGAACACATAGCCGCAGATATCGGTGAGCGCGTCTGCCATCTGCTCGCCGTAGGCACGTAGTGGACCTGCCAGATCAAGGGATGGATTGCGGCTACCGGTGACCGCCGGATTGTCCGGGTCGCCAACCAGGCGAATGGCTTCGCGCGGAATACCCAGGCCGATGGCGACCTCGGGGCACAGTGCTACCCAGTCGAAATGCTCGTTGAATAGGTCGCGGCACAAGGCAGAGGATTTATGACCGCCATTGAAGCGTACGTTATCGCCGGTCAGGCAAGCGCTGATTCCAATGCGGGGTTTGGCGAGTGGCGTTGGGCTGTTCATCACCGTCTCCAGGAATACTTGTACAGATGACTTTTCCTGTACAAGTAAATTCCATCACAGTGTCCAGCGCTTGGAAACAATAATTTCCGCTGGGGCAGCTATTCGTTGTGTTCCAGCAGTCGGCGAGCCGCCTCCTGGCCGCTCAGCCAGGCACCTTCGACCCTGCCAGACAGACACCAGTCACCACACACGTACAGGCCTTGATCGGCGTCGGCCAGCGCACCCCATTCGTGGGTGGCGGCCGGACGGGCATAGAGCCAGCGATGGGCAAGGGCGAAGGTGGGCTCAGGGACAACGCAACCGACCAGTTCGGCGAACTCGCCCCAAAGGTGCTCGATCACGGCTTCCCGGGTCAGGTCGATGTGCTGCTTGCTCCAGTTCGACGAGGCGTGCAGGACCCAGGTGTCGAGCAGTTCATCACGCCCCGGCTTGCTACGGTTCCGGGCCAGCCAATCGAGCGGGTTGTCCTGCACGAAACAGCCCTGCATGGGGGTGTCCAGGGGCGTCTGGAAGCCCAGAGCGATAGCCCAGGTGGGTTCCATCTGCACAGCTGCGGCCACGGCGGCGAGTTTGGGTGTGGCGGCCAGCAGGGGCGTGGCCTGTGGCGCCGGCACGGCGATCACCACGCTGCTGAACGGTCCATGGCTGCAGCCATCGGTATCTTGCAGGTGCCAGTATTGCTTGCCACGAAAGACCTCTGCGATACGGCAGCCAAAGTTCACCGTGACGTCCTTGAGCATTCCGCGGGTGATCGCGCTCATGCGCGGCACACCTACCCAACGCACCTGTTCATCGGGTGAGGGCGTGAGTTCGCCATTGCGATAATTGTAGAGCTGGGGCTTCCATTGCTCGGCCCAGCCAGCACTGACCCACTGCTGCACCTGGTCGGTGAAGCGGCGGTCGCGGGCGGTGAAATACTGGGCGCCGAGATCGAGCGCACCGGCATCGCTGCGCTTGCTGGCCATGCGGCCACCGCTGCCGTGGCCCTTGTCGAACAAGTGGACGGTCTGCCCGGCCTTTTGCAGGGCCTGGGCAGCGGACAGGCCGGCAATGCCGGCCCCGATGATCGCGATAGGTACTGTCATGTTGGCCTCTTCGAACCTTGCTGAGGGCAGGCTACGCTGGTTGGCAAACCTGTACAATGCCCAAAACGTGTATAAGGTTATTCCGCTCGATAGGACAGGTTGGCCTATGTTTATCCGAGAGTGTTGGGTCAAAAAAGTGCCTTGTTCTTTAAAATAGACCAAGGGCAGGCCTCAAGAGGACACAGCCATGCATATATTGCTGACCGGTGGTACGGGTTTGATCGGCCAACACCTCTGCCAGTTCTGGCGCGACAAAGGGCATCGCCTGACAGTGTGGAGCCGTACGCCGAGCGAGGTGCCAAAGCGCTGCGGGACCGGCGTGCGCGGCATCGGCAGCCTGGATGAACTGGCGGCCGATGACCCGGTCGATGCGGTGATCAATCTGGCAGGCGCTCCGATCGCCGATCGTCCCTGGACGGCCACGCGGCGTACGCTGCTGTGGTCCAGCCGCATCACGCTCACCGAGCAATTGCTGGCCTGGCTGCGCAGCCGTGAGCAGAAGCCCGAGGTGCTGGTGTCGGGCTCGGCCGTGGGCTGGTACGGCAATGGTGGCGAACGTGAGCTCAACGAGGCCTCCCCCCCGGTGAAGGAGGACTTCGCCAGCCAGCTGTGCATTGCCTGGGAAGAGACCGCTCAGCGGGCCGAAGCGCTGGGGATTCGCGTGGTGCGCGTGCGCACGGGTCTGGTGCTGGCCAGTGATGGCGGCTTTCTGTCGCGCCTGCGTCTGCCTTTCAAGCTGGGCCTTGGCGGGCCTATTGGCGACGGACGCCAGTGGATGCCGTGGGTGCACATCGACGACCAGATCGCCCTGATAGATTTTCTCGTGCAGCACAAGGATACCAGCGGTCCTTATAATGCCTGCGCGCCTGAGCCGGTGCGCAACCGCGAGTTTGCCAAGCGCCTGGGCAAGGTGTTGCACCGTCCGGCGGTGCTGCCATTGCCGGCGCCATTGCTGCGGGCCGGCCTGGGCGAGCTTTCCGTCCTGCTGCTGGGTGGCCAGCGGGCAAGACCGGTGCGCCTGCAGGCGGCCGGATTCACTTTCCGCTTCAATGATCTGCAATCGGCGCTGGACAACCTTTCCAGCCGCCTCTGAAATAGGACGCTGCATGACCGATCACGCTCTGCTGCTGGTCAACCTGGGTTCGCCGGCTTCTACCTCGGTGGCCGATGTGCGCCGCTACCTCAACCAGTTCCTCATGGACCCTTATGTGATCGACCTGCCGTGGCCGGTGCGGCGGCTGCTGGTGTCGCTGATCCTGGTCAAGCGCCCGGAACAGTCGGCCCATGCCTATGCCTCGATCTGGTGGGACGAAGGCTCGCCGCTGGTGGTGCTTACCCGGCGCCTGCGAGCGGCCATGGTCGAGCACTGGCCACACGGACCGGTTGAAATCGCCATGCGCTATGGCCAGCCTGCGATACCCGAGGTGCTCGAGCGCCTCGCTGCTCAGGGCGTGCGCAAGGTGACCCTCGCGCCCCTTTACCCCCAGTTCGCCGACAGCACCGTGACCACGGTGATCGAGCAGGCCCGGCAGACACTCGAGCAGCGCCGGCTGCCGTTGCAGATGACCGTGTTGAAGCCGTTCTATGACAGGCCCGAATACATCGAGGCGCTGGTGGCCAGTGCCAGGTCCCACCTTCAGCAGGGCTACGACCACCTGTTGCTGAGCTTTCACGGCCTGCCCGAGCGCCACCTTAAAAAGCTCGACCCTACCGGCAAGCACCGTTTCCAGGATCCGGACTGCTGCAAGGACGCCAGCCCCGAGATGCGCGCCGTGTGTTACCGCGGGCAGTGCCTGGCCACGGCCAAGGCATTCGCCCATCAGATGGGAATACCTGACGGCAAATGGTCGGTGTCGTTCCAGTCCCGGTTGGGCCGGGCGAAGTGGATCGAACCCTACACCGAAACGCGGCTCGACGAACTGGGCAAGGCGGGCGTGAAAAAGCTGCTGGTGATGTGCCCGGCGTTCGTCGCCGATTGCATCGAGACGCTCGAGGAGATCGGTGATCGCGGGCGCGAGCAGTTTATCGAGGCGGGGGGAGAGGAGCTGGTGCTGGTGCCGTGCCTGAATGATCACCCGCAATGGGTGAAGGCGTTGGCGGGGATGTGTGAAACAGCCTGATGTTCAGCCGGCAGTGCAGGCCTCTTCGCTGCGTTCGGCACCCCGACAAGCAAGCGAAGAGGCCAATCAAGGCGGTAGGTATTTACCGGCTTGACGCTGAGTCAGGGCAACTCATCATCCAGGGTCTTTTTCTTCCAGCTGTCATTGCCTGGCAACAGCAGGTTCAAGGCGATCGCCACCACGGCGCACAGGGCAATGCCCTTCAGGCCCCAGTCGTCCGGACCATCGCCACTGCCCACCAGCACACCGCCGATACCGAACACCAGGGTCACCGAGACGATCACCAGGTTGCGCGCTTCGGACAGGTCGATCTTGTGGCGGATCATGGTGTTCATGCCCACCGCCGCGATCGAGCCGAACAGCAGGCAGAGAATGCCGCCCATTACCGGTACAGGGATGCTCTGCAACAACGCGCCGAACTTGCCGATGAACGCTAGCACGATGGCGAATACCGCCGCCCAGGTCATGATCTTCGGGTTGTAGTTCTTGGTCAGCATCACCGCGCCGGTCACTTCGGCGTAGGTGGTGTTGGGCGGCCCGCCCAGCAGTCCAGCCGCAGTAGTGGCCAGGCCGTCGCCAAGCAGGGTGCGGTGCAGGCCGGGCGTTCTCAGGTAGTCGCGACCGGTTACGCTGCCTACCGCGATCACCCCGCCGATATGCTCGATGGCCGGTGCCAGCGCAACGGGCACGATGAACAGGATCGCCTGCCAGTTGAAGGCGGGAGCCGTGAAGTTCGGCAGCTCAAGCCAAGGCGCCGCGGCAATCTTGGCAGTGTCGACCACGCCAAACGCGAACGACAGGGCGAAACCGACCAGCACGCCGGCAATGATCGGCACCAGGCGGAAAATGCCCTTGCCGAATACCGCGACGATCAGCGTGGTCAACAGCGCCGGCATGGAAATCAGCATGGCCGTGCCGTACGGCACCAGCACACTGCCATCGCCACCCTTGCCCATGGCCATGTTTGCGGCGATAGGCGCCATTGCCAGACCGATGGAGATGATCACCGGGCCAATCACCACAGGCGGCAGCGTACGGTCGATGAAGCCCGTTCCCTTGATCTTCACGGCAAGGCCCATGAAGGTGTAGACAAAGCCGGCCGCCATGATTCCGCCCATGGTCTCGGCAAGGCCGAACTGGCCCTTGGCGAGGATGATCGGGGTAATGAAAGCGAAGCTGGATGCGAGGAACACCGGCACCTGACGACCGGTTACCAGCTGGAACAGCAAGGTCCCGAGCCCCGCCGTGAACAGCGCGACGTTAGGGTCCAGGCCTGTGATGAGCGGCATCAGCACAAGGGCGCCAAATGCCACGAAGAGCATCTGCGCGCCCGAAACGACCTGGCGCCAGAGCGGGTCGTTGAAGCCGTCCTGCATGATCAGGCGTCCTTCTGCTTGGTGCCGAAGATCTTGTCACCGGCATCGCCAAGGCCTGGGATGATGTAGCCGTCCTCGTTGAGGCGCTCGTCGATCGAGGCAGTGTAGATCTTCACATCGGGATGCGACTTCTCGACCGTGGCGATGCCTTCGGGGGCGGCGACCAGGACCATCGCGCGGATGTCGCGGCAGCCGGCCTTTTTCAGCAGGTCGATGGTAGCGACCATCGAGGCACCGGTGGCCAGCATCGGGTCGATGATCAGGGCCAGGCGCTGGTTGATCTCGGGCGCGAGTTTCTCAAGGTAGGTGTGCGCCTCGAGGGTTTCCTCATTGCGCGCAACGCCCACGGCACTGACCTTGGCGCCCGGGATCAGACTGAGCACGCCATCGAGCATGCCGATGCCGGCACGCAGGATCGGCACGACAGTGATCTTCTTGCCAGCGATCTTCTCGACTTGTACCGTGCCGCACCAACCTTGGATCTCGTAGGTTTCCAGGGGAAGATCCTGGGTGGCTTCGTAGGTCAGGAGGGCGCCGACTTCCTGGGCGAGTTCGCGGAAGTTCTTGGTGCTGATATCGGCACGGCGCATGAGGCCGAGCTTGTGACGGATCAGCGGATGGCGGATCTCACGGGTAGGCATAGGGGGAAGGCTCCGGAATGCGGGCAAAAAAACCGCGCTAGATTAATCTATTCAGCCACGGGTGTCCTGTAGTCCTTTTGCACGGTACTCCAAAACACTTGATCTGACGCGTGTGGGTGCGTACCTTTGCCCGCTTTTCTCAATAGCCGTCCCCCGGAGAGCGCCATGTCCGCTGATCTCGAGCACATCCGTCAAGTCATGCGCGAGGCTGACTGCCTGTACAACGAAGCGCAGGTCGAAGCCGCCATCGCCCAGGTGGGCGAGCAGATCACCCAGCAACTGGCCGACACCAATCCAGTGGTGTTCTGCGTGATGAACGGTGGCCTGATCTTCGCCGGCAAGCTGCTGACGCACCTGCAGTTCCCGCTGGAAGCCTCGTACTTGCACGCAACCCGCTACCGCAATCAGACCAGCGGTGGTGAGCTGTTCTGGAAAGCCAAGCCGGAAGTGTCCTTTATCGACCGCGATGTACTGATCGTCGATGACATTCTCGACGAAGGCCACACCCTCAGCGCCATCATCGAGTTCTGCAAGCATGCTGGCGCACGCAACGTGTATACCGCGGTGCTGATCGACAAGGACCATGACCGCAAGGCCAGTCCGGACCTGAAGGCCAACTTCGTCGGCCTGCCGTGCATCGACCGCTACATCTTCGGTTACGGCATGGACTACAAGGGCTACTGGCGCAACGCCAACGGCATCTTCGCCGTCAAGGGGATGTGACCATGCGCCAGCCTGCGTTCATCGATCAATCGTTGTTTGGCGGGCTGGCGCAACTGGCCTGCGCCAATCCCCGTGGCCGTCAGCACCACAATTTCCATGAGATGGCAGATCCCTGCCATCGCATGGCGGTGGGCCTGCAACCGACCACCTACATCCCGCCCCATCGCCACCTGAGCGATGACAAGGCCGAGTGCCTGATCGTGCTCAAGGGCCGCCTGGGCCTGCTGATCTTCGACGAGCAAGGCCAGGTGACCGACAAGCGTGTTCTTCAGGCGGGTGGCGACTGCCTGGGCGTGGACCTTGCGCCCGGCACCTACCATGGGCTGGTGGTGCTAGAGGCCGACAGCATCCTGTTCGAGTGCAAGTCTGGCCCGTATCGCCCGGTGGGCGAGGGTGAACATGCGTACTGGGCGCCGCGTGAAGGTGAAGACGGTGTAGCTGAATATCAGGCCTGGATGCTCGCGCAGTTCGAATGATCCCCATGCTAGAGTGCTCCTCCGATGCCAAGGAGCCCTACATGCGTGCCTTCCTTCCCCTGCTGCTGGCGCTGAGCCTGCCTGTCGCGGCGGCGCCATTGCACAGTCAGTTCCTGCCGCCAGATGATCTTTCGCTGCGCCAGGACGCCCCCACCGCACAGCAATTGCTGCAGGTCACTGACTACTCGGTGGTGGTGGGAGCCCAGCGCCAGTCCGACCAGCAACCGATTCCGATCACCTCCTCGTTGCTGCTGCGGCTCAAAGGCAAGCCGCTGAGCAAAGGGGCGACAATCGCCCAGGTGCTGGTCAGTTTCGATGGCGAGGGTGGCAAGAGCCTGAAGAAGCCTGTCTTCGATGAAAAGTCCCGCACCCTGACACTCAACTATCCCCTCGCCAGCTACCGGATGGTCATGGACCTGCTGCGCAACGAGACCCTGTATGTGCAATTCCTGGCCTATGCCAACGGCCATGTCTGGGCCGACCTGCACACCGGTACCGTACGTTCGCGTTGAGGCCTGGCGTTGGCGGGGGGTACACTGCCGTCCTTCGAAATATCCCGTGATGGTCCAGTTGGAGCCGGCAATGCGTAAAGACAAGAAACAGGTAATTGGTGACGAGATCAGCGACGACTACATCAAGTCGTACCTTCAGTTCGAGCCAGCCGATGGCGTGACCTCGCCGGCTCACCACAAGCTGGTCAAGGCCTACCGTGGCCTGCGCGTCGATGACTTCGAGCGCTTTATCGGTTTCTTCGTCGAAGCCGGCCTGGACCTGGACGGCAAGGACGAGCACGGCAAGACCTTCATCGAGGTCATCGCCGACCAGCGCAATGCGCCTGAGTACATCGAGATTATCCAGAACGCCCGCGGCTGAAACCCTGGACGAAAAAAACGCCCCAAGGGGCGTTTTTTTGTGGCGGTCACACGGGTCAGGCGTAGTGCTGGGCGGGACTGGCCTCCACCAGTTGCAGTGCTTCGTCATTCTGGGTGCTGATCTTGTGGTACAGGGCGGCGTCGGTGGCCAAGGTCTTCTCGCGGGCCGGGAAGATTTCCTTGAGCTTGGCCGCCCAGGCACCCTTGGTCTGCTCGGGGAAGCAACGCTCGATCAGCTCCAGCATGATCGAGACGGTCACCGAGGCTCCTGGCGAGGCACCCAGCAGGGCGGCGAGGGTGCCGTCCTTGGCTGCGACCAGTTCGGTACCGAACTGCAGGACACCGCCTTTCTTCGGATCTTTCTTGATGATCTGCACGCGCTGGCCTGCGACTTCCAGGCGCCAGTCCTCGGCCTTCGCTTCGGGATAGAAGCGGCGCAGCGATTCCAGGCGCTGTTCCATCGACTGCATCACTTCGCTGACGAGGTACTTGGTCAGGTCCATATTGTCGCGGGCCACGGCGAGCATCGGGCCGATATTGCCCATGCGCACCGACAACGGCAGGTCGAGCAGCGAGCCGTGCTTGAGGAACTTGGTGGTGAAGCCGGCGTACGGCCCGAAGAGCAACGACGTCTTGCCATCCACCACGCGGGTGTCCAGGTGCGGAACCGACATCGGCGGCGCACCAACCGCGGCCTGGCTGTAGACCTTGGCCTGGTGCTGGCGGACGATCTCGGGGTTGTCGCAACGCAGCCACTGGCCGCTCACCGGGAAGCCGCCGAAACCCTTGCTTTCCTCGATGCCGGACAGTTGCAGCAGCGGCAGCGCGGCGCCGCCAGCGCCCAGGAACACGAAGCGGGCATCGACCTCACGGCTGCTGCCGCTGTTGACGTCCTTGATGGTCACGCTCCAGCCGTTGGCCGTGCGGCGCAGGCCGGTGACCTTCTTGCTGTATTTGACCTGAGCGTTGCTGCTGGTGCCCAGGTGCTTGAGCAGCTTGTTGGTGAGCGCGCCGAAGTTGACGTCAGTGCCCTTCGCCACGCGGGTGGCGGCGATGTGCTGGTCAGCCGGGCGGCCGGGCATCATCAGCGGCATCCACTGGTTCATCACGGCCTTGTCTTCGGTGTATTCCATCTCGGTGAAGGCGTGGTGCTGCTTGAGCAGCTCGAATCGCTTCCTGAGGAAATCGACGCCCTTGTCACCCTCGACATAGCTCAGGTGCGGGACTGGATTGATGAAGGCGCGTGGCGAGCCCAGGCCGCCTTTCTTGCTCAGATAGGCCCAGAATTGGCGAGACACCTCGAACTGGGTATTGATATGGACCGCTTTCTTGATGTCGATGCTGCCGTCGGCAGCCTGGGGCGTGTAGTTCAGCTCGCACAGGCCGGCGTGGCCGGTACCGGCGTTGTTCCACGGGTTGGAACTCTCTGCGGCACCCGAGTCCATCGCCTCGACGACTTCCAGCTTGAGCGTCGGGTCGAGTTCCTTGAGCAGTACGGCCAGGGTGGCACTCATGATGCCCGCGCCTACCAGTACCACATCAACCGATTCGTTCTGCGCCATTTACCGCGTCTCCAAAATCTACAGCACCAAATTGACAGCATAGGACCCCTGGGGTCGCCCAGGATCGCCATGTCCGATTCTTCGCAGTTCTTGCAGCTTCGCGGACACCGCCAACCGGTCTTTGCGTCGCTCTATTGAACGCATTGTAACGCGGGTGCGGCAATTCGACTTATGGTCAAGGTGTCCGATTTGCGTTATGGACCGGATCAGTCACCCATGATGGATGAGCACGGTTGCCGGCTGCTCGGGGCTGTCAGGGACGTATCTGTCGCTTTTGCACATGCCAGACTGTTCATTTGCTCGCCACACTCTTGTGAAGTTGTGAAAACCCGTTTTTTCACGCTCTTTTGGAGTCGTGACCTCAAAAGGGCTGCGCGATGGCAACCCGCAGGTTCATGCAGGCAGACGGCCGAGAAATGCAGGCACATCAGCAGATGCAAGACCTGAGTGGAAGGCTCTCTGTGGGCGAAGCGGGAGGGTGCCGGTAATGGATTCGGCGATTGCGGGGCCCGATCAGGAGACGTCCTTATAATCGGGGAGAAATTATAACGGGGTCGGGGACGGAAAAGGTCGTTTTCAGGAAGATTTATTACGGTTTTTGTCAGGTAAGCAGGCTGCGGTGTTGCCATCGGCTGCTTGCACGCGCGCAAACCCGTGCGCTTGCGGGCAGCGGGCGGCCAAGCCAGCCCGGCTGGACTTCCTCCACCTGCACCCAGCCGCTGCCGCGGGGCGGTTGGCTGCATTGCTTGAAGGCCACGCAGGTGCCGTCGCTGTCGAGCCGGGCATAGCATGCGTTGCGGGGGCGTCGGAAGAGGAGGGTCCTGAGCGAGGCCATGGGAAGCGTCCTGAGTAGAGTGGGCTGTCGCAATCTTAAGGCCCTGGCCATGAAACCATTATGACAGTGGGCCGGCCCGATAGCTGGCCTGATGCCGGCTGGGTATAATGGCGCCTTTGCGGCTTATTTCTGGAGAAATGCGCATGTTGCAACGTCTGTTGTTCGGTTTGATCGCGGTGGCCAGCCTGAGCCTGGTCGGTTGTGCCCACAGTCCGCAACAACTCACCCCCCAACCCAAGCTCAACGCGCAATTGGCTGCGGTAGGCCGAGGCCAGCCCGTGGTGGTGAAAGTGGTCGATGGCCGCGCGTCTCAGGCGCTCGGCACTCGTGGTGGCCTGTACCCAGAGACCAGCACCATCAGCGTGTCCGGCAACGATGTCGTGCCCAAGCTGCAGGCTCAGGCCGAAGCGGCCGTGCGCCTGCTCGGCTTCACCCCGACGGCAAATGCCTACAACGCACCGCAACTGACGGTGACCCTGGCCGAACTGAAATACCAGTCGCCCAAGGAAGGCATGTACGTCACCGAAGCTACCATTGGCGCGACCTTCCGTGCCGATGTATCCAACGCCAATCGACGCTACAGCGGCCGTTATGGCGCATCGCTGGACCAACGCTTCGGCATGGCGCCGAACCAGGAAACCAACACCAAGCTGGTCAGCGACGTGCTCAGCGACGCGCTGACCCGGCTGTTCAAGGATCCGACCATCGGCCAGGTGCTTGCCGAGTAAGCGCGCTCTTCGGTCGCACGAAAAAAAGCCCGGTACCTGCTGCAGGTGCCGGGCTTTTTCGTGACGTTCATTTTGTCGCAAAGCCCAGGCGAATGTTGGCGTGTTGAGTAGAATGCCGGCCTTCGCTGTACTTATCCGAGGTTTAGCAATGTCGTTGCACATGCTCTGGGGGCTGCTGGCAGCCCACCCGGCCAAGCTGATCAATCTCTTGGCCCTGCTGATCACCTGTCCCGCCGGCCTGCTGCTGCAAAGCGGCCGCCGCTGGGAGGTCAGGGCGCGCCAGCTGGCTGGCGATGCCCTGGCCGACAGCCGTGACCTGCCGGTGCACCGCTTCTATTACATTCTGGGCTTCTCGAGCCTCGCGATGGCGCTGGTGCTGTCCTGGTTCAGTACCTGGATCTGAGCCTGGTGCCCGTGGTCAGTCAGCTTTCACCTGGTACTGGTTTCTGACCGGTGTCGCGTATTGCTGGATCAGGTAGGGCCGCTGCTCGGCCGGGCAGGCCTCCAGCCGGCGTTGCCATTCCGCCTGGGCGGTAGCGAGTTCTGCTGCGGGAAACAGTGATTTCGCAGCGGGTACCTGCAGTGCGGAGTCGGCCTGGTCCCACATGGCATAGGCCAGGTAATGGGCCGGGAACAGCCGGTAACCTCCCAGGATCTGCCGGTCGATCTCCACCGCCAGTTGCTTGGTGTCCTCGAAATACTCGGTCACCGGCGGGGAAAAGTTGATATGCACCCGGCCTTTGTAGCCGGTAATGCCCTGGGCGATGCTGACGTCATCCTCGCCCGGCGCCTTCTTGTAGGTGCCAGTAGTAGCGCGGATATACAGCTCGCGAGCCTTGGCCTGATCGCACGGGTCGTATTCGTAGCTGATCGACACGGGGATCAGGTTCAGGCTTTGGATCACCGCTCCGAACGGCTCGTTCTTGCGGCTCATGTGGAACATCTTGAGGATCGCCGAATCGGTACGGTCGTCACCGTCCTTGGCCCGGCCCTCGGCCTGGGCGATCCAGATGGACGCGCCATCAGTGCCGATGGAGTGATTGATGTAGGCCGACAGCAGCTGGTAGGCGGCGAGCTTTTCGCGGCGGCCACTGATCGAGCGGTGCACGATGAAGCTTTTGTTCAGGCGCATCATGTCGCTGACAAAGGGCTTTTGCAGCAGGTTGTCACCGATGGCGATGCGCGGCGTCGGCAAACCGGCGTGATACACCGCATAGTTGACAAAGGCCGGGTCCATCACGATATCGCGGTGATTGGCCAGAAACAGGTAGGCAGTGCCGGACTTGAGCTGCTCGACGCCGGTGTAGGTGACACCGTCGGTGGCGCGTTCGATGGTCTGGTCGACATAGTGCTCGACCTTGTCCTGCAGGGTCGAGACGCAGCTGACGCCTGCGAACTCCTTGCGCAGGCGCTTGGCAATCAGCGGCTTGAGCAGCCAGCCGAATGCTCCGGCCGCGCGCGGGAAGCGGAAGTGGGTGAGGATATCGAGGAATGCCGGGTCGCTGAGCAGGCGTGCCAGAACAGCAGGGACCTCAGCGTCGTCGTATGGTCGGATGGCATCGAATTCGCCCATCATGCTCTCTTGTTGGAAACGGCTAGGGTAATAGGTAGGGCCGGGGTTCGGAAAACGGCTCGAACACGCACAGGGCCTGTAAACAGACCGGCGATTATACGCACAAGTCACCGCGGAGGCCGCGATGCTGGAAACTGCTCTCTACGATTGTCCTTACTGTGGCGAACGGGTCGAGACCACCGTCGACCTGTCGGCAGGCGACCAGACCTATACCGAGGATTGCCAGGTCTGCTGCCGGCCGATCGTGTTCGTCCTGCAGGTGCATGGGGATGAATGGATGCTCGATACACGGCGCGAGGATGAATGATGCAGCGAATCTACGAGCCGCAGAGCCTGCTCGAAGCCGAGTTGCTGATCGGCATGCTCGCCAGCGAAGGGGTCCGGGTGCATCTTCTGGGGCGTGACCTGATGGGTGCCGTTGGCGAGCTGCCGCCGCAGGGGTTGCTGGGCCTGGCGGTGGCCGACGAGCAGGCCGATCGCGCACGCCAGCTCATCGCCGCGTACAATGATGCCCTGCCTCTTCCCGGCGACGAACCGGAGATCATTCCCGGAACCCTGATCTGTTAGGGTTCAAGACCCTAGGTTTTTACCGCCCATGTGTGGACGCTACGCCCTGTTTCGCTGGACCCCAGCCTTTGCTGCCCTGCCGGGTTTTCCCGCCGGCCAGCAGGCGCAATGGAACATCTCGCCCGGTCACTCGGTGCTGATCCAACGTCAGGTCGATGGCCAGCCACACCTGGCGCGGGCCCGCTGGGGCCTGACCCCGGCCTGGCTCACCGACCTGTCACGCACGCCTGCCCATGCCCGTGCCGAAACCTTGGCGCAGCAGCCGATGTTTCGTGAAGCGTTTCGCCAACGGCGCTGCCTGATGCCGGCCAACGGCTTCTACGAATGGCGCGGCACGGCCCGCAAGCGGCCTTACTGGCTGACGCCGGGGGAGGGCTCATCACTCTATTTTGCCGCGATCTGGGAGGCCTACCCGGTGCAGGA
Organism: Pseudomonas fluorescens; assembly: GCF_902498185.1. Classification (GTDB taxonomy): domain Bacteria; phylum Pseudomonadota; class Gammaproteobacteria; order Pseudomonadales; family Pseudomonadaceae; genus Aquipseudomonas; species Aquipseudomonas fluorescens_BS. The sequence goes on from NZ_CABVIX010000010.1 coordinate 123,765, forward strand.
CCAGGTCTGGCTGAGCTGTGCCGTGGTCACCCAAGCGGCGATGAGCCAGCGCCGGCCACTGATTCTCGATGCCGAGGGGCAGGCCGCCTGGCTCGACCCGGACACCCCATTGCCACGCCTTGACGAACTGCTTGTCAGCAATCAGTTCAGCCTGCGCGAGCGAGTGCTGGCCAACTTCGTGAATGATCCGAAGCTCGATGCGCCTGAGTGCCTGACGCCAGGGTAAGCGTGCCCGCGCGCATAAAACTGCCTGCTGGCTATGGCGGGGCGCATGCGACTCGGCCTAGGATAGCCGGCATGTGAAAACGGAGTGCCTTCATGCGTAGATCATTTGTTGTCAGCGTCCTGGGCGCAAGCATTCTCCTGGCAGGTTGCCAGGCGGTGAATACCACCAGCGGCGGCGCGGTGGGCGTCGAGCGCAAGCAGTACATGTTCAGCATGCTCTCGACCGATGAGGTCAACCAGATGTATGCCCAGTCATACCAGCAGACCCTCGGCGAGGCCACGTCCCAGGGCGTGCTGGACAAGACCAGTGCCAATGCCAAGCGGGTCAAGGCCATCGCCGACCGCCTGATTGCCCAGGCGCCTCAGTTCCGGCCTGATTCGGCGCAGTGGCAGTGGGAGGTCAACCTGATCCAGAGCGATGAGCTCAACGCCAATTGCGGTCCTGGTGGCAAGATCATTTTCTATAGTGGCCTGATCGACAAGCTCAAGCTGACCGATGACGAGATCGCCGCGGTCATGGGTCATGAAATTGCCCACGCCTTGCGCGAGCATGGCCGTGAAGCCATGTCCAAGGCCTACGGCGTACAGGTTGCACGCCAGGGCGCCGGTGCGCTGCTCGGCCTTGGGCAGGACAGCCTGGCTGTCGCCGACACCGTGGTGCAGTACGCCATGACCCTGCCCAACAGCCGCTCCAACGAGAACGAAGCCGACCTCATCGGCCTTGAGCTGTCGGCCCGCGCAGGCTTCGACCCGAATGCGGCGATTACCCTGTGGAACAAGATGACCCAGGCCTCAGGTGGATCGCAGCCGGAATTCATGAGCACTCACCCGGCGTCGAGCAGCCGCATCGCGTCGCTTGAGGCGGCGATTCCCAAGGTCATGCCGCTGTACCAGGCCGCGAAAAAGTAGAGGGTCGCAAGGTTGGGGCCGCGATGCGGCCCCAGTCAGGTACGGCAAGGTCAGCCAACCCAGCCGCTGGCCTTCATCGCCGTGTACACCGCGACCGCCGCCAGCACGAAGAAGGCGGCCGAGGCCAGGCGCCTGATCAGCGTCAATGGCAGTTTGTCCGCGGCGAAGTTGCCTGCCAGCACCACCGGCACGTTGGCGATCAGCATGCCCAGGGTAGTGCCGATGATCACCATGATCAGGTGCGGATACTGCGCCGCGAGCATCACCGTGGCCACCTGCGTCTTGTCGCCGATCTCGGCGAGGAAGAACGCGATCAACGTCGTGACGAACGGACCGAAGCGGCGGGCAGCGCTGCTTTCATCGTCATCCATCTTGTCCGGGATCAGCGTCCACAACGCAGTCGCGGCGAAGCTGGCGGCAAGGATCCAGTGCAGGACGGTCGCGCTGAAGAACCCCCCGACCCACGCGCCCACCGCACCTGCCGCGGCATGGTTGGCCAGGGTCGCGGCGACGATGCCGGCGATGATTGGCCAAGGCTTGCGGAAGCGGGCGGCGAGAATGAGCGCGAGCAGTTGCGTCTTGTCGCCGATTTCGGCGAGCGCGACTACGGCGGTGGGGATGAGCAGTGATTCCAGCATCAGGTTTTCCTACGGGGGCGGGTCGACACGGCTATGACACGTACGACCTCCCCGCCCCGGGTAAGGTGTTCGTGTCATAGGTCTTGTCAAACCCTGGGTCCGTCTGCGCGGACCACGGGTCGCACGCGCCATGGCCTGTGGACCAAGTATGTTGACGCGTGCCGGGCGAGCTGGGTGCTCGCGGGAGACTACTCCCCTAGGACGGAGCGGATTCTGCCTAGGACGGGCGGTTTCGGCAAGTGCAGATTTTATCCGCGTGTTGCCTGGTAGATTTTGAAGCCCTGCGCTTCGACCCGCGTTTCACAGTTGCCCAATGCCTCTTCGATCAACGGTTTGTAACGCAGGAAACTGTTCGCCACAAGCCTGAGCTGACCGCCTTTTCGCAGATGTTCACGAGATTTTTTCAGTAAAGTCTCAGAAGTCTGATAGTGCGTGTGCACCCCGGTATGGAACGGCGGATTGCTCAGGATCAGCACCAGATCCATGGGCGCCGCGTCTATTCCATCGCCGCTCAACACCTCACCCTCCAGCCCATTGGCCTCCAGCGTCAACCGGCTACTGGCTACCGCAAACGCATCCACATCCAGCAAGGTCACGCGGCTTTCAGGATACCGCCGCTTCACGGTCGCACCGAGAACCCCGGCTCCGCAGCCAAAGTCCAGCACATCGCCCACGGGCAGATTGTCCAGATGCTCCAGCAGCAGCGCGGTGCCTTTGTCCAGGCGACCATGACTGAACACCCCTGGCAACGTCACTACCTGCAGCGGTCCATCGGCCAACGGCAATTCGAAGCGTTCGGCCAGGCTCTCCAACGGGCGGGCATCCGGGACATTTTCGACCGTGACCTGCCAGAGCTGGCAGTGGCGCGCGCTGTCGAGCTTGCGGGGCTTGCCATAGGCCTGCAGCAGCTTGGCGCCGCCTTCGATGCCACCACGCTTTTCGCCGACCAGGTACAACTCGCGGCCGGCAAGCCGTGCGGCAAGTGCGTCCAGCAGGTAGGTCGCCAGGTCACGCGACTTGGGCATGAACAGCACTGCCGCGTCAAAGGCCACCTCTGGCACGGTCACGCCATAGTGGCTTTGCCCGGCAAAGCGGCTGTCGAGCAGCGCCTGGTCCCCGGCATGCCAGCTCCAGCCGCTGGCCTGCGGCAGCTGGCCAAACAGATCGTCCGCGGGCAAGCCGGTCAGCAGCACCGGCCCTTGGAAAAGTTCGGCCTGACGGAGCAACACTTCACTGCGCGGGTCCATGGACGCCTCCTGAAAAAAAGGGGCGCAGTCTAACAGAGCGGTGGCGCGCTTAGCTGACCACCCGCCGAGGCTGCCCAGCGAAGAAGCCCTGCGCATTGTCGGCAAGCTGGCCAACGATGCGCTGGCGCGCCTCGACTGCGCCCCAGGCGCTGTGCGGGGTCACGATCAGGCGGGGAATGTCGGTCGCCAACAGGGGGTTGCCGTTGACCGGCGGCTCGACACTCAGCACATCGGTTGCCGCGCCGCCCAGATGCCCTGCGCGCAGCGCATCGGCCAGCGCCTGCTCGTCGATCAGGCCGCCACGGGCAGTATTCACCACGAGCGCGCCGGGCTTGAGCAGGGCCAATTCGCGGGCGCCGATCATGTGGCGTGTCTGCTCGTTGAGCGGGCAGTGCAAGGTCAGAGCATCGACCTGGGCCAGCAGTTCGTCCAGCGGCAGGCGGCCTTCTCGAGGCGGGCGGCCAGGGATCTGTCCGAGCAGCACGCGCATGCCGAACGCCTCTGCCAGCTGCGCCACTGCACCGCCCAGCTCCCCATGGCCGAGCAAGCCCAGGGTCTTGCCTTCGAGCTCGACGATGGGATAGTCCAGCAGGCAGAACTGGCTGGCCTTGGCCCATTGGCCGTCGGCCACCGCCTGGCGGTAGTCGCATAGCCGCGTGGCCAGCGCCAGCAGCAGTGCCAGGGTGTGCTGGGCGACCGATGGGGTGCCGTAGCCCTGGCAATTGCACACGGTAATGCCCTGGGCGCGAGCGGCCGCCAGGTCGACATTGTTGGTGCCGGTGGCCGCCACCAGAATCAGCTTCAGCTGCGGGTTGGCGGCAAGGCTCGCAGCATCGAGCATGACTTTGTTGCTGACGACCGCGGTTGCACCCTGCAGGCGCTCGGCGACCTGATCAGGCGGGGTGGCCGGGTACAGCTCTAGACTGTCGAACTGTTGCTTCAGGGGGCTCAGGTCGAGGTCACCCAGGTCCAGTGACTGGTGATCGAGAAACACGGCGCGACGCGGGCTTGGCATGGAAACTCCGGTGGCAACGAGGCGCGAGGCCTCAGGACGGGAAGCTTGCGACGTTAACGCCTTTTACCTGTGGATGCCACTGAGGCTGTGGGCACCTGGTTAGTCATCCTTGCATCGATCAAATCATTCCTTTGGCTGATTTGACTGGCCGGTCGCCGTTCTAGAGTAAAGGTCTGACTTGCCCAGCCTGTGTATTCCAGATAAGGACTCCCCATGTTGCAGACTCGTGTCATTCCTCCGGCCGAAGGGGCCTATTCCTACCCGCTGCTGATCAAACGCCTGCTGATGTCGGGCAGTCGCTACGAGAAAACCCGCGAAATCGTCTATCGCGACCTGCATCGCTTCACCTACCTGCAGCTCAACGAACGCATCGCTCGGTTGGCAAACGTGCTGACCGAGGCGGGTGTGAAGGCCGGCGATACCGTGGCGGTGATGGATTGGGACAGCCACCGGTATCTGGAGTGCATGTTTGCCATCCCGATGATTGGCGCGGTAGTGCACACCATCAACGTGCGCCTCTCGCCCGAGCAGATCCTCTACACCATGAACCACGCCGAAGACCGTTTCGTACTGGTCAACAGCGACTTCATCGGCCTCTACCAGGCCATCGCCGGGCAATTGACCACGGTCGAGAAAACCCTGCTGCTCACCGACGGCGAGGCGCGCACCGCCGAGCTGCCCAATCTGGTTGGCGAATACGAACAACTGCTCGACGCCGCGAGCCCGCAGTACGAATTCCCGGATTTCGACGAAAATTCCGTGGCCACCACCTTCTACACCACCGGCACCACCGGCAACCCCAAGGGCGTGTACTTCACCCATCGCCAGCTGGTGCTGCATACACTCGCCGAAACCTCGGTCACCGGGAGCCTGGACAGCGTACGCCTGATTGGCAGCAACGACGTCTACATGCCCATCACGCCGATGTTCCATGTGCACGCCTGGGGTATACCCTATGCCGCGACCATGCTCGGCCTCAAGCAGGTCTACCCAGGCCGCTACGAGCCGGAGATGCTCTGCGAGTTGTGGCGCAAGGAAAAGGTCACCTTCTCCCACTGCGTACCCACCATCCTGCAGATGCTGCTCAACGCCAAGGGCGCGCAACAAGAGGACTTCGGCGGCTGGAAGATCATCATCGGCGGCAGCGCACTCAACCGTGCCCTGTATGAGGCGGCCAAAGCCCGCGGCATCCAGCTGACGGCGGCCTACGGCATGTCCGAGACCTGCCCGCTGATCTCCTGCGCGCACCTCAACGAAGAGCTGCTGGCCGGCAGTGAGGACGAGCGGGTCACCTACCGCATCAAGGCCGGGGTGCCGGTGCCGCTGGTCGAGGCGGCAATTGTCGACAGCGATGGCAAGTTTCTTCCAGCCGACGGCGAAAGCCTCGGCGAGCTGGTCCTTCGCGCACCCTGGCTGACCATGGGTTATTACCAGGAGCCGGAAAAAAGCCGGGAGCTGTGGGAGGGCGGCTGGCTGCACACCGGCGACGTGGCGACCCTCGACAGCATGGGCTTCATCGACATTCGCGACCGTATCAAGGATGTGATCAAGACCGGTGGCGAATGGATCTCCTCGCTTGAGCTCGAAGACCTCATCAGCCGCCACCCGGCAATCCGCGAGGTGGCGGTGGTAGGCATTGCCGATCCGCAGTGGGGAGAGCGCCCGTTCGCCTTGCTGGTATTGCACGAGGAACAGAGCATCGACGCCCGCGCGCTCAAGGATCACCTCAAGCCGTTCGTCGAGCTGGGCCACATCAACAAGTGGGCCATCCCGAGCCAGATTGCCATTGTTACCGAAATTCCCAAGACCAGCGTTGGCAAGCTCGACAAGAAGCGCATCCGCCTGGATATCAGCCAATGGCAGGCCAGTAACAGCGCCTTCCTCTCGACCTTGTAACCTGGCGTGCGGGTCGCGCGTCCCAGAAGCGACCCGCGGGCCAGAGAGCCCGGCGCCTTGTCAAAGCAAGAAAATGAGCCATGCTTGCTTCTGGCCATCACCCCGGACCGCTGCTCCGGGCTGGGCCGGTAGCAGGACGCAAATCACACTTTAGAGGGATCTGGCACCTGTGTGTGCTGGCTATAGTCTGGCCAGGGGATTTTCAGGAACGGGGGAAAAGCGCCGACGTTGGCGCGGCCTCCAGGTGCGAGCTCACCGGGCGAATCGGCCGTCTCTGAAAGGACTCACTGCCATAACAAAAAAAGTACATGGAGTAGCGTCGATGACATCAGCAAACCTGTTCTGGCGCCGGGCCAAGCTGCCCTTGGCCGTCAGCCTCGCTTCCACGCTCGCCGGTCCCGCGTTCGGCGTCAGTTTCAACATTGGGGAAATCGAAGGCCAGTTCGACTCGTCGCTCTCCGTGGGTGCCAGCTGGTCGACGGCCAAGCGCAACGAGAATCTTATCGGCGTCAACAATGGCGGCAAGGGCCTGTCGCAGACGTCCGACGACGGCCACCTCAACTTCAAGCGTGGTGAAACCTTCTCGAAGATCTTCAAGGGCATCCATGACCTGGAGCTCAAGTACGGCGATACCGGCGTGTTTGTCCGGGGCAAGTACTGGTACGACTTCGAGCTCAAGGATGAACACCGCGACTTCAAGGACATCAGCGACTCGAACCGCAAGGAAGGCGCCCAGTCGTCCGGTGGCGAACTGCTCGATGCCTTCGTCTACCACAACTACTCCATCGCCGATCAGCCAGGCTCGGTGCGCCTGGGCAAGCAGGTGGTGAGCTGGGGCGAAAGTACCTTCATCGGCGGCGGTATCAACTCGATCAACCCGATCGACGTCGCCGCCTTCCGCCGACCCGGTGCCGAGGTGAAGGAAGGCCTGATCCCGGTCAACATGTTCTACATCTCCCAGAGCCTGACCGACAACCTGTCGGCCGAGGCCTTCTACCAGATCGAATGGGACCAGACGGTCGTCGACAACTGCGGCACCTTCTTCTCGCAGCCTGACATCATCGCCGACGGCTGCACCGACAACCTGCGTGTGCTCAACAGCAGCCGCACCTTGCCTGCGGCGGCCCAGGGCTTCCTTGCCACACAAGGCGTCGACGTCAACGCCGAAGGCGTGATGGTGCGCCGTGGCGCCGACCGTGACGCCCGCGACAGCGGCCAGTTCGGCGTTGCGTTGCGCTACATGTTCGACCCGCTGGACACCGAATTCGGTGCCTATTTCATGAACTACCATAGCCGTGCGCCGATTTTCAGCGCGACCGGCGCCGCACCTTCGGTATTCGGCGGCCTCGCCACGTTGCCGCCGGCACTGCGTGCTCTGGCGCCACTGCTGGTAGCGGGCAATTCCGAATACTTCGTCGAGTACCCCGAAGACATCCGCCTGTACGGCCTCAGCTTCTCCACCACCTTGCCCACCGGCACCGCGTGGAGCGGCGAACTGAGCTACCGGCCCAATGCGCCGGTGCAGCTGAACACCACCGATATCCTGTTCGCTGGGGTCCGCCCGATCGGTGGCGCGCTGAGCAACGCATCGCTGCTGACCGGGGTGCCCGGCCAGGACCTGCACGGCTACCGCCGCAAGGAAGTAACCCAGTTCCAGACCACCCTGACGCACTTCTTCGACCAGGTCATGGGCGCCAGCCGCATGACCGTGGTCGGCGAGCTTGGCGTGACCCACGTCGGCGGCCTGGAAGACTCCCGCGAGACTCGCTACGGCCGTGACCCGGTCTACGGCCCGGGCCCGCTGCCCGCCACCGGCGGTGCGAACACCTGCCAGGCGCTGAATACCAGCACCATTGCCGGTGCCGGCGCGGGCGCCTCCACCGCCAACCTGAGCCGCAAGTGCGAAAACGACGGCTACACCACCAGCACGTCCTGGGGCTACCGCGCACGTGTCATCTGGGACTACAACGACGTCTTCGCCGGGGTCAACCTGCGGCCCAACGTGGCCTGGTCCCATGACGTCTCCGGCTATTCGCCAGGCCCTGGCGGCAACTTCGAGGAAGGCCGCAAGGCGGTCAGCCTCGGCGTCGATGCCGAATACCAGAACACCTATACCGCGAGCCTGTCGTACACGAACTTCTTCGACGGCAAGTACACCACCGTGGATGACCGCGACTTCGTCGCCCTCAGCTTTGGTGTGAACTTCTAAGAACATTGATCCAGGACGACACCAGAATGAATACAACCAAGAGTCTGCTGAAGGCCGGTGTGCTGGGCCTGTCCCTGCTGGCGACCAGCGTCATGGCTGCGGTTTCTGCCGACGAGGCGGCCAAGCTCGGGGCTACCCTGACACCGATGGGGGCCGAGAAAGCCGGTAACGCCGACGGTTCGATCAGCGCGTGGCAGCCGTTGGCGAAAACCGCTGGCAGTGCCGACGCCAAGGGTTTCCTCTCCGATCCGTACGGCAACGAAAAGCCCAGGTTCACCATCACCGCGCAGAATGTCGAGCAGTACAAGGACAAGCTCTCGCCCGGGCAGCTGGCGATGTTCAAGCGCTACCCCGAGACCTTCAAGATCCCGGTGTACCCCACCCACCGCGGCTCCACCGTGCCGGATGAGGTGTTTGCCGCCATCAAGGAAAACGCCACCCGGACTACCCTGGTCGAAGGTGGCAACGGCCTGAACAATTTCAAGACCGCCGTGCCGTTCCCGATACCCAAGTCGGGCCTTGAGGTGATCTGGAACCACATCACCCGTTATCGCGGGGGAAGTGTGACCCGCTTGGTAACCCAGGCCACGCCGCAGCCCAATGGCTCCTACAGCCTGGTGTACTTCCAGGACCAGTTCGTGTTTCGCGACAAGGTAAAGGACTACGACCCCAACAACCCAGGGAACGTACTCTTCTACTTCAAGCAGAAGGTGAACGCGCCCGCGCGCCTGGCCGGTACCGTGTTGCTGGTCCATGAGACTCTCGACCAGGTCAAGGAGCCCCGCAAGGCCTGGATCTACAACGCCGGCCAGCGCCGCGTCCGCCAGGCACCGCAGGTATCCTACGACGGCCCGGGTACCGCGGCCGACGGCCTGCGCACTTCCGACAACCTGGACATGTACAACGGCGCGCCAGACCGCTACGACTGGAAGCTCGAGGGCAAGAAGGAGCTGTTCATCGCTACCAACAGCTACAAGCTGGACTCGACCAGCCTCAAGTACGCCGACATCCTCAAGCCCGGGCACATCAACCAGGACCTTGCCCGTTACGAGCTGCGCCGTGTGTGGCATGTGGTCGCGACGCTCAAGTCTGGCCAGCGGCATATCTATGCCAAGCGTGATTTCTACATTGACGAAGACACCTGGCAGGCGGCGGTGATCGACCAGTATGACGGCCGCGGGCAACTGTGGCGCGTGTCCGAGGCGCATGCCCAGGACTACTACAACGCCCAGGTACCGTGGTACACGCTCGAGACCATCTACGACCTGCAGTCGGGCCGTTATCTGGCGCTGGGCATGAAGAACGAAGAGAAGCGCGCCTACGATTTCGGCTTCACCGCCAGCAAGGCAGACTTCCAGCCTGCCGCGCTGCGCCAGGAGGGTGTGCGCTAGGCCAGCGGCACTTCGAACGCCCCGGCCGTCCGGGGCGCTCGATGATCCTTGCCGGAGCGGGGCTGGTCCCGCAGGTTTTCGCTGCTCCCTGTGCATTCCCGCATGTTTTCAATCCGCCCTGTTGCTTTTTGTCGTAGTCTTTTTCCTCTCACCTCTGCAATCATCTTCAAATACCCCGCTCAACCCGCTAGTCTCGCTCAGGTCCATCTGCCGAAGTTTCCCCAACCGAACGAGCCGGCCATGACCGATCTGTCCCCTGTCCAAGGCTTCAGCAGCCAGGCCCTCGGCCTGCTGGACGGGCGTTTCTATCGGCCGCCGCTGCCAGCAGGGCACGTCGCGCGTCCGCGATTGTGCCAGCGCCTGCAGGCTGGCGTGGACGGGCGACTGTTGCTGGTCAACGCGCCGGCCGGCTTTGGCAAAAGCTCACTGGCCATCGAGTTCAGCCAAGGCCTGCCCGCGCATTGGCGCAGCCTGTGGCTCGGGTTGAGCCAGCGCGACAGCGATCCCGGACGGTTCCTCGAGCGCTTGCTCGAAGGCCTGCAACAATACTGTCCGGCGCTGGGCAGCCAGGCCATGGGGCTGCTGAGAATGCGCCAGCGCCACCAGCCATTCGCGTTCGAAGAATGGCTGGACGGGCTGCTCGATGAGCTGGCGCTTTACCTGCAACCCAATGCCCCCTTGCTGCTGGTGCTCGATGACTACCACCTGGCCCAGGGCCCGGTGCTCGACCGTTGCCTGCAGTTTTTCATCAATCACCTGCCGGTGGGACTGGTGCTGCTGGTCACCAGCCGCCAGCGCCCCGACTGGCACCTGGCGCGGCTGCGACTGTCACGCCATCTGGTCGAGCTCAACGAGCAAGACCTTCGCCTGACCGCCGATGAGTCCTTGGCCGTGATCGGTCATCAGCCCACCGGTTTGCGCGGCCAGGCGCTGGACAACCTGATCCAGCGCAGCGATGGCTGGGTCGCCGGTTTGCGTTTCTGGCAACTGGCGGCCGGTGAGTCGGGCGACGACACGGCCATGCCCCAGGCGCTTCATGGCGGCGAGGGACTGATCCGGGACTACTTGCTCGAAGAAGTCATCGATATCCTGCCACCCGACGTGCACAGCTTCCTGTATGACACCGCCTGCCAGGAGCGTTTCTGCGCCGAGCTGTGCGATGCGCTGCGGGGCGGTTGCGACAGCGCTGCAATCTTGCAGTACCTGCAGGCTCACCAAGTGTTTCTGGTGCCACTGGACGAGCACGGCCAGTGGTTCCGCTACCACCACCTGTTTTCCGACTTGCTGCGCAGCCGCCAGGCCAGTGAGTCGCTGGCCAGCCTGCACCTGCGCGCCTGCCGCTGGTTCGAGGCCCAGGGCCTGCTCGACGAAGCCGTCGAGCAGGCCTTGCGTGCGGGGCATCTGGATGTGGCGGCCGACCTGGTGCAGAGCCTGTCCGAGGAGCAACTCCTGGCCGAGCAGAACGTCGGCATGCTGCTGCGCTGGAAGATGGACCTGCCCGACAGCCTGCTCGTCAGCACGCCGCGGCTGATCGTGCTGTACAGCTGGGCGCTGGGGCTTGCCTGCCAGCTCGACGCCGCCGAAGAACTGGCCAGCCACCTGAGCCGCTTTCTGCCGGCGCCGTCGGCCACCGCGCAAAAATCCATGCTGGCCCAGTGGCTGGCGCTCAGCGGCGTGATCGCCCGGGGGCGGGGCGAACGCGAGCGCACCCTGGCCTACTGCGGTGAAGCGCTGGAGAGCTTGCCCTTCAAGCGTTATGGACAGCGTCTGGTATGCCTGTCGACCTTGTCCAACCTGGCCATTGCCGATGGCGATTTCTGGCGCGCGCGGCGCTGGAACCGGGAGGCGCTGGAACTGGCGCAGCGGGTCGACAATCCACTGTTCGAAGCCATGGCTCACTATGACCGCGCCCGCGTGCTGCACGCCCGGGGCGAGGTACTGCGCGCCCTGGATGAAGTGCGCCAGGGCCTGCAGCGCTTGCAGGGGCTGTCGGCGCAGCGTCTGTATGCCGTCCGGGCGCGGCTGACCTTGTACGAGGGGTTTCTGCTCGCCACGCGCCTGCAGCCTGCTCAGGGACGCAGCCGCCTGCGCGCGGGCCTGAGCGAAGCGAGAGCCTGCCGCGATATCAGCGTGCTGATCGGCCATTGCGTGATCGCCTCCCTCGAAGGAAGGGAGGGGCGCTTTGCCGACGCCTTCGCCGAGTTGGCCGAGGCCGAGCGGCTGATGCACATCTGGGATGTACCGCCCATCTTCTACCTTGCAATGATCACGCTGGTGAAATGCGAGCTCTGGCTGGCTCAGGGCCGCACTGATCTCGCCGAATCCTGGCTGCTGCGCCTCGGGCAGACCTACGGTGGCGACCAGGCCGCGGCCGCGCCCGAATTCCATCCCTTGCTGCCCTTGCACATCGAGCTGCAGCAGGCCTTGCTCGAGCGCAGCCAGGGCCATGTGGCCGCGTCGGGGCGGCGCCTGCAGGCGCTGGTTGAACGCGGGCAGGCGAGTGGCGGATTGATGCTCAGTGTCAGCGCGCTCTGCCAGTGGATCGGCCTGCTGCTGGCCAATGACCGTGAGGTGCAGGCGCGCGGATTGCTGACGGTGGCCCTGGAGGCGGGGCGGGGCGGGGCGTTGCAACCGTTCCAGCGGCTGATCGAGGAGCAGCCGCAATGGCTGCGAGAGCAGTTGGGCGGGCATCCGGCAGGCCCGCTCCGGGCCAGCCTGCTGGCGCTGTTGCCCCAGGGGCGGCCGCCGCCTGTCGGGGGGATCGGCGAGAGTCTGAGCAGCCGCGAAATGGCCGTGCTTGAACTGATCGCCCAAGGCTGCTCCAACCAGCAGATCAGCGAGCGGCTGTTCATTTCCCTGCACACTGTCAAGACCCACGCCAGTCATATCAACAGCAAGCTTGGCGTCGAGCGGCGAACCCAGGCCGTGGCGCGGGCAAAGGCTCTGGGCTTGCTGGCCTAGGCCTCTTTTAAACCGTACCGGTACTCATCTTTGCCAGCGCCCGGCCGATAACCTGCCCAGCGTGTGCCGGCGCGTGTGCGCCACTTACCAACTCATTCATGGCAGGTCATGTTGATGCTGCAGTACGGGCAAAAAAGTTTTCTGATCGTCGATGATTATTCCGACTTTCGCACCGCCACCCGCTCCATGTTGCGCGAGCTCGGTGTGCGTGAGGTGGACACTGCCGACAGCGGCGAGCAGGCCCTGCGCCTGTGCGCGCAGAAGCGCTATGACTTCATTCTCCAGGACTTCCACCTGGGCGATGGCAAGAAGAACGGCCAGCAAGTCCTCGAGGACCTGATCCTCGACAAGCTGATCAGCCACGAGTGCGTGTTCGTCATGGTCACCGCCGAGACCAGCCAGGCCATCGTGCTCAGCGCGCTGGAGCACGAGCCGGATGCGTACCTGACCAAGCCCTTCAACCGCATGGGTTTGGCCCAGCGCCTGGAAAAGCTGGTACAGCGCAAGACTTTGCTCAAGCCGATTCTCCAGGCCCTGGACCGGGCGCGTCCCGCCGAAGTGCTGGCCGCCTGCGCCGAGTTGTGCAAGCAGGATCCGCGCTTTGCGCCATTGTGCTTGCGCTACCGCGCTGATGCGCTGCGAGATCTCGGCAGGGCCGACGAGCTGGAGAAGTTTCTCACCAGCATCCTCGCCAGCCGCGCCACGCCCTGGGCCTACGCCGCGCTGGGCAACCTGATGCTCAAGCGGGGGCAGTACGAGCAAGCCCAAGGCGTGTTCGAGCAAGCACTCAAGGCCTTCCCGATCATGCCCGGCCTTTACGACGGCATGGCCGAGGCTCTGGTGGCCCAGGGCGATACGAAGCGTGCCCAGAACATGCTCGAAGAGGCCGTGCGCCTTTCGCCCCTGGCCGTTCGGCGTCAGGCAGCGTTGGGCAAGCTGGCGTTCGACAACGAGGATTTCGAAGGCGCTTCGAAGGCATTCCGGCATGCCGTCAGCCAAGGCCAGAGTTCACGCTACAAAAACCCGGAGAGCAATCTCGGGCTGGTCCAGGCGCTGATGAACAAGAACACCGGCAACGGACTCGACGCCCGCACCCGCATCGAGATCAATACAGTGCTTGGTGAGGTTGCCAAGGAGAACGGCGAGGACCAGGGCCTGCAAGTCCGTGCGCGCCTGATGAAGGCTGCGAGCCTGCAGCAGGGCGGCGACCCTGATACCGCCGCCAAGCTCACTGAGCAAGCCATTGAGCGCATCGACAAGATGGACCAGTTCTTCTCGGTCGACGCCGCCTTGGCCGTGGCCAGACAGTTGCAGCAATTGGGGCAGGAGTCGGCGGGGACGTCGATTCTCAAAGGGTGCGTCGAAACCTACGGCGATGATCCCAAGGTCATCCAGAACGTTGCCAAGCTGACCGACGACCCCACCGTGCTGGGCGCTGTCACCGAAGCGCTCGAGCTCAACCGCCAAGGCGTGCGCAGCTACCAGAGCGGCCAGCTCGGCGAGGCGCTGGAGATGTTCCGCCGAGCACTGGTACTGCAGCCCAAGAACATCAGCATAGCCCTCAACACCGCTCAGGCCCTGCTGCGCATGGCCGCCGACGGTGCTTCGGCCGCATTGCTGCAAGAGTGCCGCCAGTGCCTGTCCAGTGTTGCCGGCATACCCGCCAGCGACAGCCGTTTCGAGCGATTCCGCAAATTGCATATCCGGGCGTTTGGCGCATGAACCACGATAACCAGGGGCTGGATTTTTCCACGGTCATCGCCTCTACCGTGCACGACATGAAAAACTCTCTCGCTGCCCTGACCCAGGCCCACGGCCAGTGGCTGGCGCGGCTGCCCGAGGCTATGCGCGAGGGCAGCGAGCAAGGGGTGATCGAACACGAGTTCACCCACCTCAACGGCATGCTGGTGCAGTTGCTCGGGCTGTACAAGCTCGGCGTCAACCAGTTGCCCATGTGTCCCGATTACCATGAGCTCGACGACTTCATCGAAGCCCAGCTCGCCGCCCACCAGGCAGTGCTCAAGCACCGTGACCTGCTTGCCACGTGGCGCATCGACACGCCCAACCCGCTGGGATTCTTCGACCGCGAACTGGTCGCCTCCGTCGTCTCCAACATGCTCGACAACGCCATCCGCCACGCCGGGCATACCGTGCTGATCGGCATCGAAGAGCAAGGCGAGCAGCTGGTCATCAGCATCAACGACGACGGCCCGGGTTATCCACAGGTCATGCTGGAGCGCCAGCAGGACTACGTACAGGGCATCGACTACCGCAGCGGCAGCACCGGGCTGGGGCTGTATTTCGCTGCCCGGATCGCAGGGCTGCACGAGCGCAATGGCGTCAAGGGGCGGATCGAGATTGGCAACGGCGGCGCGTTGGGTGGGGGGTTGTTCAGGTTCTACCTGCCTTGAGCCCAGTCTGGCTTGCGCCGACAGATTCCAGGGAATTTTTCCCCGCTTTTACCCTCCAAGGCTGACACAGATCCGTATTAGATCCGCTTTCAGCCAGGAGCTTGCCAATGTTCACCATGCGTCGTCTGATTCTCGTCGCTACCGCCGCCGCCGTGATGTCGGGTTGCGCCAGTAATAACCCCTACGATAACCAGGGCCAGGCGCAAGGCTCTACCGGCGTCAGCAAGACCGCCAAGTATGGCGGTCTTGGGGCCTTGGCCGGTGCCGTCGCCGGCGCCGCGATCGATCACAACAACCGGGGCAAGGGTGCGTTGATCGGCGCCGCAGCCGTGGGCGCGGCCGCGGCGGGTTATGGCTACTATGCCGACCGCCAGGAAGCCGCGCTGCGCGAAAGCATGGCCAATACGGGCGTCGAAGTGCAGCGTGAAGGCGATCAGATCAAGCTGATCATGCCGGGCAACATCACCTTCGCCACCGACTCGGCAAACATCGCCTCAAGCTTCTACTCGCCGTTGAACAACCTGGCGGGCTCGTTCAAGCAGTTCAACCAGAACACCATCGAGGTGGTGGGCTTCACTGACAGCACCGGCAGCCGTCAGCACAACATGGACCTGTCGCAACGCCGTGCGCAGGCAGTCAGTACTTACCTGACCTCCCAGGGCGTCGATGCTTCGCGGGTTTCGGTACGCGGCCTGGGTCCTGACCAGCCGGTTGCCAGCAACGCCGACGCCAACGGCCGTGCGCAGAACCGCCGCGTCGAGGTCAACCTGAAGCCGATTCCAGGCCAGCAGTACCAGTAAGCGGCAAGCTGCAAGTCTGAAGACGGGGCAGGCCAGTGATGGCTTGCCCCGTTGTCGTTTCAGCGGTTGGCCTGGATGGCGGTGAGGGCGATGGTGTACACGATGTCGTCGACCTGCGCCCCGCGTGGCAGGTCGTTGACCGGTTTGCGCAGGCCTTGCAGCATCGGGCCCAGGCTCACGCAGTCTGCGCTGCGCTGCACGGCCTTGTGAGTGGTGTTGCCGGTGTTCAGGTCGGGGAACACGAAGACGGTGGCACGCCCGGCGACCGGGCTGTTGGGCGCCAGCTCCCGGGCGATCTCGGGGTTGGCCGCGGCGTCGTACTGCAGCGGGCCGTCGATCTGCAGGCTGCGCACGGCTTCCTGCGCAAGCAGGGTTGCCTCGCGGACCTTCTCGACTTCCTCGCCGTTGGACGCCGAATCGCTCGAATAGCTGATCATCGCCACCCGTGGCGCGATACCGAAAGCTTTTGCGGAGTCGGCGCTCTGACGCGCAATTTCGGCAAGATCGGCCGCGCTCGGATGCGGGTTCATCACGCAGTCGCCATACACCAGTACCTGCTCGGGAAACAGCATGAAGAACACCGATGACACCAGGGTGCAGCCCGGGGCCGTCTTGATCAACTGCAAGGCGGGGCGGATGGTGTTGGCGGTCGAATGCACGAGGCCCGAGACCAGGCCGTCGACCTCATCGAGCGCCAGCATCATGGTGCCGATCACCACCGGGTCTTCGAGCTGCTGTTCGGCCATGGGGGCGTTCAGGCTCTTGCTCTTGCGCAGGCTCACCATGGGCTCGACGTAGCGCCCACGAATCACGTCCGGGTCAAGGATCTCAAGGTCCGGAGGCAGACTGATGCCTTGGGCGCTGGCCACGGCCTGCACTTCCTCGGGCTTGGCCAGCAGTACGCAGCGGGCAATACCACGCGCCTGGCAGATGGCGGCGGCTTGTACGGTCATCGGCTCGGCGCCCTCAGGCAGGACAATTCGCTTGTTGGCCTGCTGGGCACGCTGGATCAGCTGATAGCGGAACACCGCCGGAGACAACCGCAGCTCGCGTGGGGTGCCACAGCGCCGGTGCAGCCAATCGGCGTCGAGGTGGCCCGCGACAAAGTCAGTGATGAATTCGGCCCGCTCGCGGTCGTCCACCGGGATTTCGCGGTTGAGCTGGTTGAGCTGCGTGGCGGTGTCGTATGAGCCGGTGCTCACCGAGAGGATCGGCAAGCCGGCCTGCAGCGCACCCCGGCATAACTCGAGGATGCGCGGGTCAGGCTTGCTGTCGCTGGTCAGCAGCAGTCCGGCCAGGGGCACCCCGTTGATCGCGGCCAGGCTCACGGCAAGGATGATGTCGTCGCGGTCGCCTGGTGTCACCACCAGCGTTCCCGGCTTGAGCAGGGGGACCGTGTTGGCCACCGTGCGGGCGCAAATGATGATGGTGTTCATGCGCCGCTGCTCGAAGTCGCCGGCATTGAGGACCTGGGCGCCCAGCAGGTCCGCCACATCGCGGGTGCGTGGGGCGTTGAGCTCTGCCTGGAACGGAATGCAGCCGAGCAGGCGGAAGTCGTCGCCTCGCAGCAAGGGCGAGTGTTCGCGAAGCCGCGCGGCAAAGTCGGCCATGCTTTCCTGGGTGCGCACCTTGTTGAGGATCACGCCAAGCACTTTCGGATCGCGGGGGCCACCGAACAGCTGGGCCTGCAGCTCGACCCGTCCGGACAGTTCGCTGAGCACCTCGTTTTCCGGCGCCGAAACCAGTATCACCTCGGCGTCCAGGCTCTTGGCCAGGTGCAGGTTGACCCGCGCCGCATAGCTGGCATGGCGGGTCGGCACCATGCCCTCGACCACCACCACGTCCTTGCCGATGCAGGCTTGGTGATACAGAGTGATGATCTCCTCTAGCAGCTCATCGAGCTGGCCTTCGCCAAGCATGCGCTCAACATGGGCCAGCCTCAGCGGCGTGGGTGGCTTGATGCCGTGGGTGCGTGCGATCAGCTCGCTGGAACGTTCCGGGCCGGTGTCGCCAGGATGCGGTTGTGCGATCGGCTTGAAAAAACCTACCTTGAGGCCGGCGCGCTCAAGCGTGCGGACCAGGCCGAGGCTGATCGACGTCAAGCCGACACCAAAGTCGGTTGGCGCGATGAAAAATGTCTGCATGCGTGCTTCTCGAGATAAGCGGTGCAAAAGATCCTAGCGTATCGCTATCGGGTCACGCGCGCACCAGCCGCAGGGGAATACCTGGCCGATACGCTGTCGCCGTTGTTCGGCATCGAGCACCCAAGGCCGGGTCTGCCATGGCGGCTGATGACGAAGGTGCTGGGTATGCCCGCACGACAGCTCGACCACCCAGTAGCCGTCCTCGTCCTGGTGGAAGCCCAGGACCCGACTGACGGGAGCGGCATTGTCGGGCTTGCGTTCGCAATCGGACGATGCCTTGGTTACACTTGTTCGTTCTACATTCTTCTGCAAAAGGTCTCGCCCCATGCTGATCGCCGCCAACAAGGCTGTCTCCATCGACTATACCCTGACCAACGACGCCGGGGAGGTCATTGACAGCTCCTCCGGTGGTGCGCCGCTGGTGTACCTGCACGGTGCCGGCAACATCATTCCAGGCCTGGAAAAAGCCCTGGTAGGCAAGCAGGCAGGTGACGAGCTGGAAGTCGCCATCGAGCCGGAAGATGCCTACGGCGAATACCTGGCCGAACTGGTCAGCACCCTGAACCGCAGCATGTTCGAAGGCGTCGACCAGCTCGAAGTCGGCATGCAGTTCCATGCTTCGGCCCCGGATGGCCAGATGCAGATCGTCACCATCCGTGACCTCGACGGCGACGACGTCACTGTCGACGGCAACCACCCTCTGGCCGGTCAGCGCCTGAACTTCAAGGTCAAGGTCGTTGAAGTGCGTGACGCCAGCGAAGAAGAAATCGCTCACCGTCACATCCATGGTGAAGGTGGCCATCACCACTGATTTTCTGCGCTAAGCTCAGAACGTCGCCAGGCGCACGAGCAAGCCGGCTTCCCCTGCAATGAGGGCAGACGGCTTGAACGGGCGCCTTTTTCGTGGGCGGGATTTGCCTGCTGCGGCAATTGGGAACCTGTATGGGGAGTTCATAATGAGTGCATTTCACGACCTGAAGTTACAGGCGCTGGACGGTCAGGAGCTGCCTCTGGGACCGTTCAAGGGCAAGGTGGTGTTGGTGGTCAACGTCGCTTCCAAGTGCGGGCTCACGCCGCAATACAAGGCGCTCGAAAACCTTTACCAGAACTACAAGGAAAAGGGCTTCAACGTGCTGGGCCTGCCCTGCAACCAGTTTGCGGGTCAGGAACCAGGCAGTGAAAAAGACATCCATAGTTTCTGCAGCCTCAACTATGGCGTCAGTTTCCCGCTGGCAAGCAAGCTTGAGGTCAATGGGCCGCAGCGCCATTCCCTCTATCGGTTACTGGCGGGAGAGGGCGCGGAATTTCCGGGTGACATTACCTGGAATTTCGAGAAGTTTCTGGTAGGCAAGGATGGTCGGGTGTTGGCCCGGTTCGCCCCGCGGACAGCGCCGGATGATCCGATCGTGGTGCAGGCGATAGAGAAAGCGTTGCGTTGATGGCCTGCCTCGACGCAGTTTGCAAATGCTCCTCGAACTGCTCGATGATCGCCTGCCAGCCCTGGCGGCTGGCATGCTGGCGGGCATTGAGCCGCACTCGGCGCAGGGTTTCTTCTTCCTCCAGCAGCCAGGTGGCGGCATCGATGAATGCAGCCTGGTCCCCGGGCATGGCCAGCGCTCCGCTGTGCCCGTGACGGATATGCTGGGCTGCAGCGGCCTCGTCGTAGGCGACCACGCCAAGGCCTGAAGCCTGGGCTTCGAGCACCACATTGCCAAAGGTCTCGGTCAGGCTGGGGAACAGGAACAGGTCGCCGCTGGCATAGTGCGCGGCCAAGGCTTCACCGCTCTGAAAGCCACAGAATACTGCCTTTGGCAGTTGCTGTTCGAGGAAGGCCCGTTGTGGCCCATCACCCACCACGATCAGACGGACATGCCGTTCTGGGTACTTCTTTTCCAGCGCCTGGAGGCAGGGGCGCAGCAGCCCGAGGTTTTTTTCCACGGCCAGGCGGCCGACATGCAGCACGCCAATGTCATCAGGCCCCAGCCCCCAGCTGTCGCGCAGGCCCTGGCAACGTCGCGCCGGGTTGAACAGGCTGGCGTCGACACCCCGCGCCATTACACTGAGTCGCTCGAAGCCGCGCCGTTCCAATTCCAGGCGCTGGCTTTGACTCGGCACCAGGGTGATGGCCGTGCGCCGGTGGAACCAGCGAAGGTAGTGGGTCAGCCACCTGGCGAGCAAACCCAGGCCGTACTGTCCCGAATACTGCGGGAAATTGGTGTGGTAGCCGCTCACCACGGCGATTCCCAGGCGTCTCGCGGCGCGCAGGGCGCTCAGGCCGAGTGGTCCTTCGGTGGCAATGTACACCACATCAGGGCGCTGCCGACGCCAGCGGCGCAGTAGCGTGTGCATCGACACCTGGCCCCATTGCAACCCTGGATAGCCGGGCAATCCCCAGCCGCGGCACAACAGCAGCGTCGCGCTTTCGTTGTCAGGGTTGTCGCTGTCGCCGCTTTGCCGCGGGCGCACTCGCTCGATCCGGTGACCCCTCAGGCGCAGGCCTTCACCGAGCCGGCCAAGGGTATTGGCCACGCCGTTTATCTCGGGTGGAAAGGTTTCGCTGACGAGTGTGATGCGCAGGGAGGGTGTGCTCATGAAAGCAAGTCTGGGCCGACTCGGTTGCGTTGAGGTGACATCAATATGACTGACTCGTGATCGACGCTACGGGTTTCGCGACGAAGGGAGGGGGTGATTTCCCGGTAATTACTCAAGAAGCAGCCACCCTCAGCCGATTAAGGTTCATTGGAATAGGGGCGGTCATGTTCAACAGCAAACTGAAGAATGAAGTCCAGCGGCTGCGCGAAGCGTGGACGTGCGTCAAGCAGGTCAATGAGAGCCTGGACAAGGCGATGCTGGTGATGCAGCTCGATCCGCAGGGACGGATCGAAAAGGTCAACGCCAATTTCGAGAAGGACATGCTTTACCGGGCCGAGGAACTGCTTGGACGCAACATCGAGGAAATCGTCCCGGCCCAGGTGAAGAGCATGGACTTTCACCAGCGCATGAGAGACGCAATCACGCGTGGCCAGCACTTTATCGGCGCATTTCGGCTGTTGCGCGGCAACGGCCAGGAAGCCTGGTTGCGCTCGATCCTGCAGCCGGTGCGCTCCACCGAGGGCGTCCTCAAGTACTTCACCCTGCACTCAAGCGACCTGACCCGAACAATCGAGACCTCTCGCGAACACGAAAGCCTGATCAATGCCTTGATGCGTTCGACCGCCGTGATCGAATTCAACCTTGAAGGCGAAGTGCTGACCGCCAACGACCGCTTTCTGCAGACCATGGGCTACCGGCTCGAGCAGGTGCGTGGCAAGCATCACCGGCAGTTCTGCACGTCCGAGGAAACCAGCAGCGCCGCCTATGAAGCGTTCTGGGAAAAGCTCCGCCGCGGCGAGTTCGTTGCCGACCGCTTCAAGCGCGTCGACGCCCACGGCCGCGTCGTGTGGCTGGAGGCCTCCTACAACCCGATCATCGATGCGCACGACCGGCTGTACAAGGTGGTCAAGTTCGCCACCGTGATCACTGACCAGATCGATCAGGAGGCCGCTGTAGCCAAGGCGGCCGACATCGCCTACACCACTTCCCTTGAAACCGACGCTGGCGCGCGCAAGGCCAGTGAGGTCGTGACTCAGACCGTGGATGTAATGCGCGAGCTGGAAGGTTTCATGCGCGAAGCGGCCGAGGGAATCGAGGCGCTGGACAAGCAGTCGCGGGTCATCGGCGCAATCATCAAGACCATCAGCGACATTGCCGGCCAGACCAACCTGCTGGCTCTCAATGCAGCCATCGAGGCGGCCCGGGCGGGCGAGCAGGGCCGCGGCTTCGCCGTGGTGGCCGATGAAGTGCGCCAGCTGGCATCGCGTACCAGCACCGCTACCGAGGAGATTGCCCGGGTGGTGCAGCAGAATGAGCAATTGGCCAAGGCCGCTGTGGACATCATCGATAACAGCAAGCGCCAGGCCGAGCAGGGCCTTACCCTGGCCGGCGAGACCGGCATGGTCATCAACGAAATTCAGGAAGGGGCCAGAAAAGTGGTCAACGCCGTGGGCCAGTTCTCCAGCCAGCTCAACAACTGAAGGCAGGGGCCTTCGCACGCCCGCCGGACGCGCGAAGGGAGGTATCACGCCAGCTGCATGTAAACGTCGCCGAGAATGTGGACAAATCCATCAAGGTCGAGGTCACCGGCATCCGCACGGTGATTCTTCTCGAAGGACCCCCGCACGGTAAAGACTCCGGAGTGGCGCTCTGAGTAGGAAGGCGGCTCCGAATTCTGCAACGCGTCGGTCACTGCTTCGACCAGCGAGACATGGTGGATCACCAGGCCTTCATCCGGGTCGTTGACGCTGTTGATGAACAAATGGTCTGGCGGGGTATCCACACCTTTGCCCTGCAACGCCTCGGCAAGCCTCCAGCGCGACTTGTGTTGCAAGATGTGCAGGCCCTGCAGGTGTTGCGGCACGTTCGTGAGATCCACCTCGTCACGATCATCTTTCTGGTAGGTCATGGTCTTGTTCCTTGGGTTCGACTGGCCGCCTCATTGCAGCCAGGCATCCATGAAACCCCGCAACCCATCCTCCCGATCCCTATACAGTTATTACTTTCGCTCGCGCACCCAGAACAGCGTCGCACCTGCCACGGCCGCAGGCATCATCAGGATGTTCACGAAAGGCACCATCAGCGCCAGGTAGGTGATGCCGCCAAAACCCAGGCTCTGCCAGCGTTTCTGACGTAGCCAGGCAAGCATGTCCTGCCAGGTCATCTTGTTGTTGTCGGCTGGGTAATCAATGTATTGGATGGCCATCATCCAGACGCCGAACAGCAGCCACAACGGCGCCGCGACAATGTTCACCACAGGGATCAGCGAGAGCACGAACAGACCAATCGCCCGGGGCAGGAAATAACCCAGCTTGCGCATTTCGCGGCTCAACGTCCTCGGCACCATGGCCATCAGCTCACTCCAGCTGAAGGCGGGGAAGTTGTCCTGGCCCCGCACCACCACCTCGACCTTTTCGGCCAGGAATCCGTTGAACGGCGCGGCAATGATGTTGGCCACCAATGTGAAGGTGAAGAACACCATCAGCACCACCAGCACGACAAACAGTGGCCACAGGATGTAGGTCAGGAAACTCAGCCATTGCGGGAGGGCGGGCATCAGGGTTTCCACCCACAGGCTGAACTGATGGCCGGCAAAGTAGACGAGGCCTCCGAACAGGACCAGGTTGATCACCAGCGGCAGCAGCACGAACAGGCGCAGGCCTGGGCTCAGGACCAGCTTCAACCCTTCGCGCAGGTATTGTGGGCCAGAGAGGACGGGGGCTTGCATCGGGGAGCTCCGAAAATGAAAGGAAAACGCGCCGACCTTACCGAGTTTGACGGCTTGGCGAAAGCTGGGCAGGACGAGGGAAACGGCCTGTAACAAAAGCTCGAACTGCTTTACCGTCCATCCACGACTCGACTGCTGAAGACGGCCTGCTCGAATAGAGCCGGTCTATAAGGTGGATTGTAGAAGGATATTTCCTTAATCTCTGCCACCTCGCTAAAGTGCGCACAACTTTTCAACGCCTTCGGATCCCGACTTCAAGGAGTTTCCATGAGCATTCTGGTCAACAAGCAAGCCCCTGATTTCGATGCAGCCGCTGTGCTGGGCGACGGTTCGATCGTCGACAGCTTCAAGCTTTCGTCCCTGCGCGGCAAATACGTCGTGCTGTTCTTCTGGCCGCTGGACTTCACCTTCGTGTGTCCGTCGGAAATCATTGCCCACAATAACCGCATGGACAAGTTCCGCGAGCTGGGTGTCGAAGTGGTTGGTGTATCCATCGACTCGCAGTTCACTCACCATGCCTGGCGCAGCACGCCGGTCGAGAAGGGTGGTATCGGCGAAGTCGAGTTCACCATGGTTGCCGACGTCAAGCACGAAATCACCCGTGCATACGGTATCGAGCATGAAGCGGGCGTGGCCCTGCGTGCCTCGTTCCTGATCGACCAGCAAGGCGTGGTCCAGCACCAGGTGGTCAACAACCTGCCGCTGGGTCGTGAAGTCGACGAGATGGTCCGCCTGGTCGAAGCCCTGCAATTCACCGAGCAGCATGGTGAAGTCTGCCCGGCCGGCTGGCGCAAGGGTCAGAAAGGCATGAAGGCCGACGCCAAGGGCGTGGCCGACTACCTGGCGGAAAACGCCAGCAGCCTGTAACGCCAATTCGCTTTCCAGGGCCTGCGGCCAACGGCCTTCCCCAAGCGCCGCGCAGGTCCTTTTTCATTACAGGAGCCCCTCATGTCTGAAGCACGTCATTCGCGAGTCATCATCCTCGGTTCCGGCCCTGCCGGTTACAGTGCCGCAGTCTATGCCGCACGCGCCAACCTCAAGCCGCTGCTGATCACCGGTATGCAGGCCGGCGGCCAGCTAACCACTACCACCGAAGTCGACAACTGGCCGGGCGACCCCCATGGCCTGACCGGCCCGGCGCTGATGCAACGCATGCAGGAACACGCCGAGCGCTTCGAGACCGAAATCGTCTTCGACCACATCAACGCCGTCGACCTGGCAAGCAAGCCCTATACCCTCAAGGGTGACAGCGGCACCTACACTTGCGACGCGCTGATCATCGCCACTGGCGCCAGTGCCCGTTACCTGGGCCTGCCATCGGAAGAGACGTTCATGGGCAAGGGCGTATCGGCCTGTGCTACCTGCGACGGTTTCTTCTACCGCAACAAGCCGGTGGCAGTGGTTGGTGGGGGCAATACAGCAGTGGAAGAAGCGCTGTACCTGGCCAACATCGCCAGCAAGGTCACCCTGGTGCATCGTCGCGAAACCTTCCGCGCCGAGAAGATCCTGGTCGACAAGCTGCATGCCCGCGTCGCCGAGGGCAAGATCGAGCTCAAGCTCAATGCCACTCTGGACGAAGTACTGGGTGACAACATGGGCGTCACCGGTGCTCGCCTGAAGAACAACGACGGCAGCAGCGACGATATCAAGGTAGACGGCGTGTTCATCGCCATCGGCCATACCCCGAACACTTCGCTGTTCGAAGGTCAGCTGACCCTCAAGGACGGCTATCTGGTCGTGCAGGGCGGCCGTGAAGGCAACGCCACTGCGACCAACGTCGACGGCGTGTTCGCCGCGGGCGACGTGGCTGACCATGTCTACCGTCAGGCCATCACCTCCGCAGGTGCCGGCTGCATGGCCGCACTGGATGTGGAGCGGTACCTGGACGGGCTGCAGAACGTGTCGTTCTAAAACGCACTTGCAGCCATGAAAAAACCGGCCGATTGGCCGGTTTTTTCATGGCTGGCATATTCCTCAGAGGCTCAGCCGCATCGATAGATCCACAGCCTTCACGTCCTTGGTCATCGTACCGATCGAGATGTAGTCCACACCTGTTTCAGCAATCATCCGCAACGTACCCTCATTCACTCCTCCACTGGCCTCCAGCTTTGCCTTGCCGGCAGTGATGCGCACCGCTTCGCGCATCTCGTCAAGGTCGAGTTCGTCGAGCATGATGATATCGGCGCCGGCGTCCAGCGCTTCGCGCAGCTCGTCGAGGCTCTCGACCTCGACTTCCACGGGCTTGCCGGGAGCGATGCGCCTGGCGGCCGTGATTGCCTCGGCGATCCCGCCGCTGGCGGCAATGTGGTTTTCCTTGATCAGGAAAGCGTCGTACAGCCCGATACGATGATTGTCACAGCCGCCACAGGCCACTGCGTACTTTTGCCCCAGGCGCAGTCCGGGCAAGGTCTTGCGGGTGTCGAGCAAGCGCACGCCGGTATCGGCGACCAGTTCGGCCAACGCGTGCGCACGCGTAGCGACGCCCGAAAGCAACTGCAGGAAGTTCAGCGCCGTGCGTTCACCGCTGAGCAGGGAACGGGCTGGCCCTTCGAGATGAAACAGTGTCTGGTTGGCCTTGGCGCGGTCACCATCGATCACCTGCCAGTGCACCGCTACGCGAGGGTCGAGCTGACGGAATACCGCATCGACCCAGGCCGTCCCGCTGATCACGCAATCTTCGCGGGTGATGATGGTGGCCTTGGCCAGGCGCTCGGCCGGGATCAGTTGGGCAGTGATATCGCCACTGCCGATGTCCTCGAGCAGCGCGCGGCGCACGTTGGCTTCGATTTCGGCGGTCAGGTCGGCGAGGCGTAGGTTCGGCATGGTGGACTCCACAAGCTAGGTGCGGGCGATTATAGGGCAGGGGTGGCCGCTGTACAGCCGCTGCGAAGACGACCTTTGGTCAGACACACTGAGCATTTTGCTCAGTTGGCTGTCTATCAACGCAGACGAACGGCGCGCTTGGCGGCAGACCCGCTTTGCCTGATAATCGCGCCTCTAATTTGGCGTCATAGCATTGACGACTCGTTGTCCTCGATGGCAACTACCCCCAGCAAGGAGTTTGGGATGCGTAAGGAAGGCAACGTGGTGAGCCTGGCGGCGGCTAATCTCAGAGGTCTGCGTCCGCCTTTGCCTTGCTTGCCGGTACTGTTGCTGCAAGTGCGTGACAAAGCCGCGCTGCAACTGCGCCAATGCCTGCAGGCGTTGTTCGATAATGCCGACGATACGCTCTTCGAGATGGCCGACAAGGCCATGGGCCCTCTCGAGCAACATCTGTTTTTCGAAGCGATGCGTGACCTGCGCCTCAAGCGCAAGAATATCGAGCGCGAGTTCATCGATACGCTGCAAGACGCCTTCTCTGCCATCGGCCGTGTCGACCCGTTGATGCAGTTGCCCGATGCCCCGGGTCACGGCAAGGAAGAACAGGAGCGAAGCGTCGCCATCCAGGGCATGGTCGAGCGTGTGCTGGCGCGTGACAGGTTCGTGCTCCAGCAACTGTGCCTGCGGTTTCAGGCCTTGCTCGGGCAGCCGGTCGACGAGCACTGCAACCCGCTGGGGCCCGCAAGGCTGTGCAGGTTCTTCCTGCAGGCGGGGCGCAATCTTGGAGTCGGATTCAAGGTCAAGCTGATCCTTCTCAAACTCTTCGAGCGCTATGTACTGCGCGATATCGAATCGATCTATGGCGAAGCCAATCAGTTGCTCGCGGTGGCCGGCGTGCTGCCAGAGCTCAAGCCCGCGCCGCGGCGCCGCGCCGAGGATCGCCAGCGAATGGCCCCGCGTGACCCGGCCAATCAGTCCGAGGAAGAAGAACTGCACGAAAGCAGCGCGGGGCGGGCCTTCATCACCTCCCTGCAGCCTTTGCTCGCGCCGGCGCGCGGGCGAGTGGCGCCGCGCTTGCACGGCAACCTGCCAGCGTCGCCTATCGCCACCGGCGACCTGCTGCGACTGCTCTCGCACCTGCAGCACTTCGTGCCTGCCGTGTGCGAGGGCGATGAGTTTTTCCCTGCGCAGCAGCTGGAGCAACTGCTGCTGAGGATCAGCGTGCGAAGCGGCAACCGGCGACAGATCGCCGCTGCCGATGAAGACCTGATCAACCTGGTCGGCATGTTGTTCAACTTCATCCTCGATGACAGCAACCTCCCGGCCGCGCTCCGGCGGATGATCGCCCGCCTGCAGATCCCGTACATCAAGGTTGCCCTGCTGGATGCGACCTTGTTCACCCGAGCCAGCCATCCGGCGCGCCGTCTGCTCAACGAGATCGCTTTGGCGGCGATGGGCTGGGAAGGCAATGGCGAGCCGCAGCGAGACAGCCTGTACCTGCGCATCGAGCGGATCGTGCTGCGCCTGCTCAACGAATTCAGTGAAGACACCCGCCTGTTCAGCGACCTGCTGGCCGAGTTTCTCACCTACAGCAGCGAAGAGCGTCGGCGCAACGATCTGCTTGAACAACGCACCCGCGATGCCGAGGAAGGCCGCGCGCGTACTTTGCTGGCACGACAACGGGTCCAGCAGGTACTCAACCAGCGCCTGCATGGGCGGGTGTTGCCAGAGGTAGTGGTACAGATCCTGGTTCAGGCCTGGAGTCAGGTACTGATGCTCGCCTGCCTCAAGCATGGCGAGCGGTCGCGGGCCTGGGCCCAGGGACTGCTGACCATGGACGCGTTGCTGGACAGCGTGGCGCCGCACCGTGAGCCCCTGGCGCGTCAGCAGTTGCTCGAACAGGTGCCCAGTTTGCTCAAGGCCTTGCGCGAGGGGCTGGCGGCAATTGCCCTGGACTCGAACGCGACCCGTGAATTCTTCGCCCAGCTGGCAGAGTTGCACCTGCGTGCCTGCTCGACGCACGACCTTGGCCTGTCGTCGCAAGACAACACGCTGAAGGAGATCCTGGTGCGCGACGAGATCGTCCTGGCCGTTGGCGAGGAGCCAGCCTGCGCGCCGCTACTGCAGCTGGACGAGCACCACCCGCAACTGCGCCAGTTGCAGCGGCTGCGCGTGGGTAGCTGGGTCGAGGTGCGCGATGACGGCGCACCGATACGCTGCAAGCTGATTGCCTGGATCGCCAGCAGCGACCGCTTCGTCTTTGCCAACCGCCATGGCCGCAAGGTCCGCGACTGGAGCCGCAGCGGGCTATTGATGGCGTTGCGCCGCGAGGATGTGCGGCCGCTTGACGATGGACTGCTGTTCGACCGCGCGCTGCACGGGGTGGTCGAGCGGTTGCGGGGCCAGCCTGGATTGTGAGTCGATGCTCAATCTTGCATGCAACCGTCACAGCCTCGGGGCATACTGAGGCAACGTCCATGTGTGCCAGGATCTGCCCATGCATTTGAACCGCGAAACAGGCTGGTTCACCGGTGTCACCCACTGCCCCTCACCCAATTTCAACGCCCGCGCCGATGGCGAGCACATCTCCCTGCTGGTGATCCACAACATCAGCCTGCCGCCTGCCTGCTTTGGCACCGGCAAGGTGCAGGCGTTTTTCCAGAACGCCTTGAACCCGGACGAGCATCCCTATTTCCAAGGCATCCAGCACCTGAGGGTGTCGGCGCATCTGTTTGTCGAGCGCAATGGGGCGGTCACCCAGTTTGTCTCGTGCCTGGACCGTGCCTGGCATGCGGGCGTGTCTCGATTCGACGGGCGTGAGGGCTGCAACGATTTTTCCATCGGCATCGAGCTCGAAGGTACTGACGAGCTACCGTATACCGATGAGCAATACGCCGCGCTCGAGCAACTGACCCGGCAGATACAAATGGCGTGGCCGGCGATCGACGCCCAGCGCATCCGTGGTCACAGCGATATCGCACCCGGGCGCAAGACCGATCCGGGGCCTGCTTTCGACTGGCAACGCTACCGAGCGGCCCTGCAAGACTTCGAGGACAATGCATGAGTTTTCTGGTGTTGGTGCTGGTGTTGTGGGTCGAGAAGTTCTCTTCCTTGCGCCACCGGCTGCAGCGGGACGGCTTTTTCTTTGGCGAGCTGGTGCGCCTGGAGCGCAGTGGCAAGGTTCATCCCTGGTGGACCCTGATCATTCTGGTGCTGGCGCCGGTGGCTGTGCTGGTGCTGCTGTTACATGTGCTGGAACCGGTGGCCTACGGCCTGCTGGCATTGCCCGTGCACCTGCTGGTGCTCATCTACAGCCTGGGCCGGGGCGATACCAAGGCTGCGCTCGGGCCCTTGCGCGACGCCTGGCGGCGCGGCGACCAGCAAGCCGCGCTGCATGTCGCCGAGCGCGACCTGGGCCTGGCCGCCGATGATGCCGAGGGCTTGCTAGAGCGCGTCCAGGGTCATCTGCTGTGGCAGGCCTACCAGAGCTTCTTCGCAGTGGTTTTCTGGTATTTCCTGCTTGGTCCCGCCGCTGCGCTGGCCTACCGGCTTCTCGACCTGATTGCCGCCCACAGCCATCAACCGGCGCTCAAGGCCCGCGCCGGGCTGCTGCGCCATGTCATGGACTGGTTGCCGGTACGGGTACTGGCGTTGAGCTTCGCCTTGGTCGGCAACTTCATGTCGGTTATCCGGTTGATGTTGAGCGAGCTGTTGAACTGGCACATCCGCGCCGCCCAGTTGGTAGCCCGGGCCGGGCGTGTGGCCGATGATGCGCCCCCTGCGCAGGCGGGCCCCCAAGCCCTGGAAACGCTGGACAGCCTGTGGGAATTGCTGCTGCGTTGCGCGGTGCTGTGGTATGCGGCATTTGCCCTATGGACGGTATTGGCCTGAAACGGTCGCGCTCCAGGCCGGCTACCAGCCGAATAGTTCGCAAGCATTGCGGCTGGTCGCCTCGGCCAGCGCCTCGGGTGTAATCCCGATCAAGTCGGCCAGGGCGCTGGCGATCTCGGGCAGATGCTCGGGGCTGTTGCGCTGACCTGGAAACATCGCCGGGGCCATGTCCGGGGCATCGGTTTCCAGCACCAGGCTCTCCAGCGGCAGCCTTGCCACGGTCTTGCGCAGGCGCAGTGCCTGGGGCCAGGTGGCAGCGCCGCCCAGGCCAAGCCTGAAGCCCAGCTTGATGTACTCGCGCGCTTCTTCATAGCTACCGGCAAAGGCGTGGATAACACCAGCGCGTCCAAGCTTGTAGCGCTTGAGTGTGGCGATCACCTGGGCATGGCTGCGGCGCACGTGCAGCAGCGCGGGCAGCTCGAAGTCCACGGCCAGTTGCAGTTGCGCCTCGAACAGCGTCTGCTGACGCTGCTTGTCCAGCTCGGGCAGGTAGTAGTCCAGGCCGAATTCGCCTACCGCGCACAGTTGGTGATCGCCATGCAGGTGCTCCAGCCACTGGCGCAATTGCGGCAGATGCTCGGGGCGATGCTGATCGAGGTATACCGGGTGCAGGCCATAGGCGGCGTGCAGGCGGGCGTCGCCGCGCACCAGGTCGTGGATGCGCTGCCAGTTGTCCTGGTACACCCCCAGCACCACCAGGCGCTCCACTCCGCGCGCGCCGGCGTTGTCCAGCAGGCGCGTGCGGTCGGCGTCGAAGTCTTCGAAATCGAGGTGGGTATGGGTGTCGATCAGGCGCATGCCCAAGGCCTAGCCGATACGCTGCTTGAACGTGCGGGCAATCGCGTGCACGCCGGGGTCGTAGCGCTTGTCTTCGATGGCGGCCAGGGCCAGCTCCAATGCGGTCGCTGCAATCAGCCCGTGCTGCTGGGCCATGGCGTTGACAGGCAGGGGCAGGAAGTCGAGCAACTGATTGTCGCCGAAAGTGCCCAGCTGCAAGCTGCGCGAGCCTGCCGGAAGGGCTTGCAGCGCATCGAACACGCCTTGCAGCAATACGTAGGACGTCGTCACCAGGGCATCGGGCAGTCCGCCCAGTTCATCGATCAGCTGCTGCATCAGATGCTGCCCGCAGTCGCGGCTGAAGGCCGCGCCCTGGTAGCGGCTTACCTGGCCGTCGAAACCTTGCAACGCCTCGTCGAAGCCTCCCGCGCGGGACTGGCTGACACCCAGTTCGGGCCGTGCGCCGATCAGAGCGATCCGCTCGGGCCCGGTGGCGAGCAGGCTCTTGGCCAATTGCAGGCTCGCAGCGCGGTCGTCGCTGATCACCGAGCAGAAGTGCCGCGGGTCGAGCTGACGATCGATAGCGATCACCGGCAAGCCTTTATCCTGCATCTCGCGGTAACTGTCATCGCCCACGGGCAGGCAACTGGCGACGAACAGCGCGTCGCAGCGCCTGGCCTTGAACAGCTGTTGCAGCTGCCGCTCGCTCTCGGGCTGGTCATCGCTGCTGGCGAGCAGCAGCTGATAGCCACGCGCGCGGGCGCCTTGCTCCAGCTGTTTGGCGATGCGCGCATAGCTCGGGTTTTCGAGGTCGGGGAGGATAAAGCCCAGCGTGCGGGTGTAGCGGCTGCGCAGTCCGGCGGCCTGGGGGTTGGGCGTGAAGCCATGGGCCTCGACCACCGCACGCACCCGCTCGACAGTGCTATTACTGATGCGTTGCTGTTCGGCCTTGCCATTGATGACGTAGCTGGCGGTGGTAACTGACACACCAGCCAGACGGGCGATATCGCTGAGTTTCACCGAGTTTTCCTTGTTATTACCGGGGCTGCTCTGAGGCTGACCTGAAAGTGTCTCAGATCCAGCCATTGCACCGCAGGCGACCATTGTCGCAATTGTCCGACAGGATGGGGCTTTTTCGGAGGAAGATTATCGAGTACCGTGCCCGCTGATCCTGATTAATCGTTTCAGCAGGCGTTTTTTTACTGCCATGTCAGGCGCCTGCGGCAAGGGTTTGCAAAAAGGCCCCTTGTGGAATGTCCACAACAATACCTCAGTATCGTATACGTACTGTAAAGGAGAAGGTCATGCTAGAGCTCGCCAAGGAGCAGATAGCCATGGGCCAGGTCGCCGACGGCAAGGCCGAAGCGCTACGCCTGCTGGCTGATCGTCTGGTCGCTGATGGACTGGTCGCCGAGGGTTACCTCGAAGGCTTGCAGGCACGCGAGGCGCAAGGTTCGACCTTCCTCGGCCAGGGCATTGCCATTCCCCACGGCACCCCGCAGACCCGCGACCTGGTATTTGCCACGGGCGTACGCCTGCTGCAGTTTCCGCAAGGCGTGGACTGGGGCGACGGGCAGATCGTCTATCTGGCCATCGGTATTGCCGCGCGCTCCGACGAACACCTGCGCCTGCTGCAACTGCTGACCCGCGCCCTGGGCGAGACCGATCTCGCTGAAGCGTTGCGCCGGGCCTCGTCGGCCGAGGCGCTGCTCAAGCTGTTGCAAGGCGCGCCCCAGGCATTGGCGCTGGACGCCCAACTGGTCGGCCTTGGCGTCGCAGCTGACGACTTCGACGAGCTGGCCTGGCGGGGGGCGCGCCTGTTGCAGCGCGCCGATTGCGTCGACACTGGCTTCGCCTCGGTGCTTCAGCAGGCCGAGCCGCTGCCGCTGGGGGATGGCCTGTGGTGGCTGAACAGCGAACGCCAGGTGCGCCAGCCGGGCCTGGCATTCGTTACTCCGCAGCAGCCCCTGCGCTACCGCGACCGGCCCTTGAACGGGCTGTTCTGCCTGGCCAGCCTCGGCGCCGCGCACCAGGCGTTGCTCGAGCGGCTGTGCGAAGTGCTCATCGAAGGCCGTGGGCAGATGCTGTACCAGGCCACCAGCAGCCGAACCGTGCTCGAAGTGCTGGGTGGCGAGGTGCCGGCTGACTGGCCAAGCGTGCGCGTGACCCTGGCCAACTCCCACGGCCTGCATGCCCGTCCAGCGAAAGAGCTGGCGCAGCTGGCCAAAGGCTTTGAAGGCGAGATCCGCCTGCGGGTGCTCGACAGCGGCCAGCCAGCGGTTTCGGTGAAGAGCCTGAGCAAGTTGCTGAGCCTGGGCGCGCGTCGCGGCCAGGTGCTGGAACTGATCGCCGAGCCTGACATTGCCGCCGATGCCTTGCCCGTACTGCTGGCGGCCATCGAACAAGGACTGGGCGAGGAAGTCGAGCCGCTGCCTGCAACGCCGGAGCCCATAGTGGCGCCGGTAGCAGAGGTGAAGCTCCAGGCGCCTGCTGTGGGTAGCCGGATCCAAGGCGTTGCGGCTTCGCCCGGGATTGTCTGCGGACCGGCGCATATCCATGCCGAGCGCAAGATCGACTATCCCCTGCGCGGCGAATCGCTGCACCACGAGCGGGCGAAACTGAGCGGGGCGCTGGCGGTAGTGATCAGCGAGCTGCAGGTGCTGGTGCAGCGCAGCGACAAGTCCATTGCCGAGATCTTTGTCACTCACCAGGAGATGCTTGCCGACCCGGCCCTGACCGATGATGTCGAGCAGCGCCTGCGCCAGGGCGAGAGCGCCGCGGCGGCCTGGATGACGGTGATCGAGGCCGCCGCGCGTCAGCAGGAGTCGCTGAACGACGCCTTGCTGGCCGAACGCGCCGCCGACCTGCGTGACATCGGCCGGCGGGTGCTGGCGCAGCTCTGCGGCATCGAGGATCATCCGGCGCCGGAACAACCCTACGTGCTGGTCATGGCCGAAGTCGGCCCGTCCGACGTCGCCCGCCTGGACCCGGCGCGTGTCGCCGGCATTGTCACCGCTCACGGCGGAGCGACGGCGCACAGCGCGATCGTTGCCCGGGCGCTGGGCATCCCGGCAGTGGTCGGCGTGGGCGAGTCGGTGTTGCTGCTCGAGCCTGGGACCCAGCTGTTGCTTGATGGCCAGCGCGGCCAGTTGAGCGTGGCGCCCGCCGAGCAGGACGTCCAGCGTGCCCTGGCTGAACGCGACAAGCGTGAAGCACGCTTGCAGGAGGCCTGGGCCCACCGCCTGGAGCCCGCCGTGACGCGCGACGGGCATGCCGTCGAAGTGTTCGCTAACATCGGCGAAAGCACCGGCATTGAAAAGGTCGTCGACCAAGGCGCCGAAGGCGTCGGCCTGCTGCGTACCGAGCTGATCTTCATGGCCCACCCCCAGGCGCCCGACGTGGCGACCCAGGAGGCTGAATACCGCCGCGTGCTCGAGGGCCTCGATGGCCGTCCGCTGGTGGTGCGTACGCTCGACGTAGGGGGCGACAAGCCATTGCCCTATTGGCCGATCGCCACGGAAGAGAACCCGTTTCTTGGCGTGCGCGGGGTGCGCCTGACGCTGCAACGCCCGCAAGTGATGGAAGATCAGCTGCGGGCGTTGCTGCTGGCAGCCGGCGAACGTCCCTTGCGCATCATGTTCCCGATGGTCGGCCAGATTCATGAATGGCGCCAGGCGCGGGCCATGGTCGAGCGCTTGCGCGAAGAAATCCCGGTCAGCGACCTGCAGCTCGGGATCATGGTCGAGGTGCCCTCGGCTGCCTTGCTGGCCCCGCAGCTGGCCCGCGAGGTCGACTTCTTCAGTATCGGCACCAACGACCTGACGCAGTACACCTTGGCGATCGACCGCGGCCATCCGAGCCTCAGCGCTCAGGCCGACGGCTTGCACCCTGCGGTACTGCAGCTGATCGACATGACCGTGCGCGCTGCCCATGCCGAAGGCAAGTGGGTGGGCGTGTGCGGAGAGCTGGCTGCCGATCCTCAGGCGGTCGCGCTGTTGCTGGGCCTGGACGTGGATGAGCTCAGCGTGTCGGCCCGCAGCATTGCCGAGGTCAAGGCGCTGGTGCGCGAAACCGATCAACAACAGGCCCGCGCCCTGGCGCGCCTGGCCTTGCAGCAAGACAGTGCCGAAGCGGTCCGGGCGCTGGTGGAGAACAACTGATGGCCAAGATACTCACCCTAACCCTGAACCCGGCTTTGGACGTCACCGTGAGCCTGGACGTGTTGCGGGCCGGCCACGTCAATCGTAGCCAGGCGCAGCACAGCCATGCTGCCGGCAAAGGGCTGAACGTAGCCCAGGTGCTGGCGGACCTCGGTCACAGTGTCACTGTCGGCGGCTTTCTCGGCCGCGACAACCCGCAGCCGTTCGAAGCGCTGATCGAGGCGCGCGGTTTTACCGACTGCTTCGTGCGCGTGGCTGGCGAGACCCGCAGCAATCTCAAGCTGGTCGAGGCCAATGGCCGCGTCACGGACGTCAATGGGCAAGGACCTGTGGTCGACGAGGCTGCCCAGGAAGAACTGCTGCGTGTGCTTGCACAGGTCGCGAGCGGCCATGACGCCGTGGTGGTTGCCGGCAGCTTGCCACGCGGCATCACTGCGCAGTGGTTGCGCGAGCTGCTGCTGCAACTCAAGGCCCAAGGCTTGAAGGTTGCCCTGGACAGCAGCGGAGAGGCCCTGCGCGCAGGGCTCGAGGCTGCACCCTGGCTGGTCAAGCCAAACACCGAAGAGCTCGCCGAAGTACTGGGTCAGCCCGTCGAGGGCCGCGCCCAGCAGCGCGCTGCCGCCGAACGTCTGCTGGCGAGCGGCATCGAGCACGTGGTGGTGTCCCAGGGTGAGCAGGGTGTGAGCTGGTTCGCCAACGGCCAGGCCCTGCACGCGCAGCCGCCCAAGGTGCGCGTGGCCAGTACGGTCGGAGCGGGGGATTCGCTGGTGGCGGGCATGGTCCATGGCCTGCTGCAGGCCCAAGCCCCTGCACAGACCTTGCGCCGCGCGACTGCGATCGCCGCGCAGGCGGTCACGCAGATCGGTTTCGGTATCCGCGACCTCGAGCAACTCGAGCAGCTCGAAGCCGCAGTGCAACTGACAGAAGAACAAGAGGGTTGCCAATGAACATTGCCATTATCACTGCCTGCCCGAACGGCCAGGTGTCGAGCGTGCTCAGCGCGCGCTTGCTGGCCGCGGCGGCGCAACAGCGCGGCTGGGCCACCTGTGTTGAAGTGCAGGATCCCGAGCACCCGGAGCGGCGCCTGACGGCCGCCGAGATCGACGCGGCCGACTGGGTGCTGGTGGTCAAGACCGGTCCCGTCGATCTTTCCCGCTTCGTGGGCAAGCGCGTCTACCAGAGTACGCCCGCCCAGGCGCTGGCCGACCGTGAAGGTTTTCTTGAAGTCGCGGCAGACCAGGCGCAGTTGCTGGAAGCCGTGGACAATGCCGGGCCTGAAAGCGTCGCCGGTGTGCGCAAGATCGTCGCCGTCACCGCGTGTCCGACTGGCGTGGCGCACACCTTCATGGCGGCGGAGGCGTTGCAGCAGGCCGCGCAGCAGATGGGCCATCAGCTGACGGTGGAAACCCAGGGCTCGGTCGGCGCGCGCAATCCACTGTCCGCCGAGGCGATCGCCGAGGCCGATGTCGTGCTGCTGGCGGCCGACATCGAGGTGCCGACCGCGCGTTTCGCCGGCAAGCGGATCTACCGCTGCGGTACCGGCATCGCGCTCAAGCAAGCCCAGCCCACCCTGACCAAGGCGCTCGCCGAGGGCAAGGTGGAAGGGACCGGCGCTGGCGCTGCAACAGCAGCGAGCAATGGTGAGAAGGCTGGGGTGTACAAGCATCTGCTGACGGGCGTGTCGTTCATGCTGCCGATGGTGGTGGCCGGGGGACTGCTGATCGCGCTGTCCTATGTCTTTGGTATCGATGCCTACAAGGAAGCCGGCAGCCTGCCGGCGGCCTTGCGGCAGATCGGGGCGCAGGCCGCGTTCCAGCTCATGGTACCGCTGCTGGCGGGCTACATCGCCTGGTCGATCGCCGACCGCCCCGGCCTTGCGCCGGGGATGATCGGCGGCATGCTGGCGACGCTCCTGGGCGCAGGCTTCATCGGCGGCATCGTGGCCGGTTTTCTTGCCGGCTACTGTGCCAAGGCCATCAGCCGCTGGGTGCATCTGCCCACCAGCCTCGAGGCGCTCAAGCCTATCCTCATCATTCCGTTGCTGGCCAGCCTGTTCACGGGACTGGTGATGATCTACGTGGTCGGCCAGCCGGTCGCGGCCATGCTCGATGGCCTGACCCGCTTTCTGGACAGCATGGGCACCACCAACGCCATTCTGCTCGGGCTGCTGCTGGGCGGCATGATGTGCGTCGACCTTGGCGGGCCGATCAACAAGGCGTCGTATGCATTTTCCGTGGGCTTGCTGTCGTCCTCCAGCTTCGCGCCGATGGCCGCGACCATGGCTGCCGGCATGGTGCCGCCGATCGGCCTTGGCATTGCTACCTTCATCGCCCGGCGCAAGTTTGCACAGAGCGAGCGGGAAGCGGGCAAGGCGGCACTGGTGCTGGGGATGTGCTTCATCTCGGAAGGCGCGATCCCCTTTGCCGCCAAGGACCCGCTGCGGGTGATCCCTGCCAGCGTCGTCGGAGGCGCATTGACGGGTGCTTTGTCGATGTATTTCGGCTGCAAGCTGGTGGCGCCGCACGGTGGGCTGTTCGTGCTGCTGGTGCCCAATGCGATCAATCATGCGTTGCTGTATCTGCTGGCGATCGCCGCAGGCAGCCTGGTCACGGCGGTCGTGTATGCGCTGCTCAAGCGCAGTGAGCAGGCAGAGCTGGCGGTGGCGCCGGTGCAAGGATGATGCACCTGTAGCACGGTGTTGGCCCCATTCGCTGGCAAGTCGGAGCGCCGAACCGCAGCTCCCACAGGTAGAGCCGTGTCGGAGCTGTGTGAGCGGCTTTAGCCGCGAAGAGGCTGGTGCGGTGGCTGGCACCGGCTGCGCCGGTGTTCGCGGCTCAAGCCGCTCCCACGAATTTCCAGCATCACACTCGTGTGAGGTCTACCCCCGATGCTTGCGCCGCAATGGCGCAAGCAACTCCCCAAGCCCGTTGTGATCGATCTCGTGCATCAACGCCAGCAACGCGCCGATCTCCCCCGCGGGAAACCCCTTGCGTGCAAACCAGCCCAGATAGTCGCCCGGCAGATCAGCGATCAGCCGGCCTTGGTATTTGCCATAGGGCATCTGCCGGGTGACCAGCAGTTCTAGGTTTTCCGGCTTCATGGCGCCCGCTTGAATATTGCAAAACGATGACCTTACTGCAATCTGCACGAAGGCCAAAGGACAGTTCATGCAGAACGCCGTGGATCCAGAGGTTCAATCTTTTGTAACCTACTGACTTATAAGGATATTTTATTTTAACCAAAGCTGGCACAAAGACTGCTCTGTAAAACAGGACTTCCACCTGTGCAACAAGGAGATTTGCCATGAGCACCCCGAACAAAGACGTGATCGACGTACTGAACGACTTGATCGAGTACAGCAAGGATGGCGCCAAGGGTTTCCGCGAGTCGGCGGATGACGTCAAGGACGCCCAGCTCAAGACTTTCTTCAAAACCCGTGCCGCAGAATGCGAGACCGCTGCATCCGAACTTCAGGCCGAAGTTCGCCGCCTGGGTGGCGATCCTGAAACTTCCACCAGCGTCACCGCTGACCTGCATCGTGGTTGGGTCAACTTCAAGTCGATGCTCACCGGCAAGGACGAGGAGTCCGTTCTTAACGAAGTCGAGCGCGGTGAAGACTACGCCCTCAAAGCCTATAAGGACGCCCGTGAGAAGCTCGCCAAGCACCAGCTCACCGCTACTGACCCGGTCTACTCACTGGTAGAGCGTCAGCTGCAGGGCGTGCAACGCAACCATGACCAGGTCAAGGCGCTGCGCGACGCCGCTCGCGCACGCTCTTAACCGAGCGACGGCTCTGCCCGGTTGCAGCCCTCGGCCTGGGCTGGGTAGAGCATCTCAATCCTGTAACCCAGCGCGCCCGTCAGGACGTGCTGGGTTTTTTCTGTGCAACACCCGTTGCAACGGTTACGGGCCGGTCAGAACACGTTCAGCGGGTAGTCAACGATCACCCGGTACTCATCGACATTGTTATCGACCTGGGAGTAACCCTGGCTGACACGGTGGGTTGCCCAGCGCAACTGCACCGACAGGTCCTTGAAACTGCCTTCCTGGAATACGTACTGCACATCCAGGTCACGCTCCCAGTGGCGGGCGTTCTCGCCGTCGGCGTTGTACCACCCGCTGTAGCCTGCGCTGTCCTGGGAAGCCCTGGTCATGTCCATCTCGCCGCGAGAGTACGACAGGCTGGTGCTCAGACCAGGAAAGCCGAAGCCGCTGAAATCATAGCCGTACTGCAACTTCCAGGAGCGCTCGTTGGGACCGTTGAAGTCCGAGTACATGCGCGAATTATCCAGGAACACGCTATCGCCCAGGTTGATATAGTCGAACGGCGTGTTGCCGTTGACCCGCTGGTAGGCCGCGCTGACGCTGTGGTAACCCGCGTTGGCGGTGAGCGAGAAGCTGTAGGTGTTGTTGTCGATCTTGCCCAGCAGCGCCTGGCCGGTGTCTTGGGTGTGATAGAAGTGCAGCGATGGGGTCAGGCTCAGCTGCTCGTTGATCACATGGGTGTAGCTGAAGTCGAAGTAGTACTGGTTCCAGATATCTTCGAGCTCGGCCGCGTACAGGCTGCTGACGATGCTCGGAGTGGCGTTCCACACGCCGCCTGCCCAGTTCATGTGTCGGCTCTCGCTGCCCTCGGGAAGGCTGCCGTAGAAGGTATCGATGCGCCGATGCCCGCTCTGGTTGTAGGGCTTGGTGAAGCTGGCCTGGCCCGCTTCGAGCATCAGCCCGTCGATGCTGTGGTTGGTCAGGCTTACGCCGCGGAAAGTCTGCGGCAGCATGCGCGTCTCTCCACCGGCGATCACCGGGTTGCTGAGAAACAGGTCGCCGGCCTTGAGTTCGGTGTCAAAAGCCTTGAGCTTGATTGCAGCGCCCGCGGTGGAGAAAGAACCCGGCGCCTTGTTGCGCTCGCCGTCCCCGTCGAAGCTGTAGGGCAGGATGCTGGTGCCCGCATGCCCTCCACCGCCGTCGAGCTTCAGACCCAGCATGGCGTGGGCATCGACTCCAAAGCCCACCACGCCTGGCGTGTAGCCCGACGAGAACTTGGCGATGAAGCCCTGGCCCCATTCGCGGCTGTCAGCGTTGCCGCGGTCGCGCTGGTTGCGGTTGAGGTAGAAGTTGCGGGCATTGAGGTTCAGGGTCGAACCTGCGACAAAGCCCTCGGCGGTGTCGCCATCGGCCTGGGCGGTGAAGGGCATCGTTGCAGCCAATGCAACGAACAACGGGGTAAAACGCAAAGCAGTGGACACTCGTACAAGCTCCTTTTATCTGACGTCGAGGCAGTTTTTATTGTGTGAAAAACGCACTTCTTATTGATGGACGTCCCAGCACTTCTGGTATTTTCGACACACAAAAAAAAGCCGCTATTGGCAGCGGCTTTAAAAGACTAACACATCGCCGCACAAGGCGACCATGTGTGGGTCGAGGGAACAGGTTGCGGTATCCGGGCGCCGATCAGCTATCGGAAGCGTCATCGCTGACTGCTTGCGAAGCTGTCTGCTGTGCATCTTTTGCCGCATCGGAATGTTGCGCGGCGTAGGCATCGCGGGCCTCTTGATGAACAGCGGCGAGTTGGGCATTACGGGTGACAAAGGCCGGCGATTCTTCTGCCATGGCCAAGGGCGACAACAACAGGGAAGACAGGACGAACACGCTGGCAATACCCATACTGTTGGACATTTGAAACTACCTTCTTGCGGGGCAAGTGCTAATTAAGACCCGGCTAAATTAGTCCGCAATTGCACGTTTAAACAGTGCCCGGCCGGATAATCACTGTTGCAAAAAAGGTAACAATATCATGAGAAATGCTCAGTTTTTTGTCTCAAACCCGCGTAATTGACGTCTCGGCGCGCGTAGACGCTCCAGCGCCAGGTAGATGACCGGTGTGGTGAAAAGGGTCAGCGCCTGGCTGACCAGCAGTCCTCCCACCACGGCGATGCCCAGCGGCTGGCGCAGTTCGGCTCCGGCACCTAAGCCGACCATCAACGGCACCGCGCCGAGCAGCGCTGCCAGGGTGGTCATGATGATCGGGCGAAAACGCGTCAGGCAGGCCTGATGGATCGCCTGCTCTGGCGTCAAGCCCAGGCGGCGCTGGGCGTCCAGGGCGAAGTCGATCAGCAGGATGCCGTTTTTCTTGACGATACCGATCAGCAGCACCACGCCGATCAGG
This sequence comes from Pseudomonas fluorescens, assembly GCF_902498185.1. Lineage (GTDB taxonomy): Bacteria > Pseudomonadota > Gammaproteobacteria > Pseudomonadales > Pseudomonadaceae > Aquipseudomonas > Aquipseudomonas fluorescens_BS. Next base: position 164,745 of record NZ_CABVIX010000010.1, read on the forward strand.
CCCATGATGCTGAAATCCTGCCCCATCAGCCAGAGCAGCGCCAGCGCCCCTAGGCCGGCAGAGGGGAGGGTGGAGATGATGGTCAGCGGATGGACGAAGCTCTCGTAGAGCACGCCGAGGATGATGTACACCGCCACCAGCGCTGCCAGGATAAGCCACGGCTGGCTCGACAGCGAGCTCTGGAAGGCCTGGGCCGCGCCTTGGAAGTTGCCGCTGATAGACTCGGGCATGCCCAGCTCGCGCTGGGTGCGCTCCAGTATCTGAACCGCATCGCCCAGGGCCACGCCAGGCGCCAGGTTGAACGACAGGTTGGCTGCCGGGAACAGGCCATCATGGCTGATCGACAACGGCCCGGTACTCGGCGGTGCCACCCTGGCCAGCGCAGACAGTGGCACCATCTCGCCGCTCAAGGGCGAGCGCAGGTAGAAAAAGTTCAGGCTTTCGGCCTTGCCGCGCTGGCGGGCGTCCAGTTCGAGAATCACTTTGTACTGGTTGGTCTCGGTCTGAAACTCGCTGATCTGGCGCTGGCCGAAAGCGTCGTACAGCGCCTGGTCGACGTCGCTGGTGGTCAGGCCGAAGCGGGCCGCGGCCTGGCGGTCGATGTCGATACGCGTGACGCTGGCGCCCAGTTGCAAATCGTTGGACAAATCGCGCAGGGCCGGGCTTTCGCGCAGGCGGTCGGTCAGGCGCTGGGTCCACAGGTTGAGCGCCGCGCCGTCGTTGCTCTTGAGTACGTACTGGTACTGGGTGCGGCTGGGGCCAGAGCTGAGGTTGATGTCCTGGCCTGCGCGCAGATACAGCACCACACCAGGCACCTCGATCAGCTTGGGCCGCAGGCGATCGATCAGTTCGCTGGCCGTCACGTCGCGCTCGCTCCGCGGTTTGAGGGCGATCCAGAAACGGCCGTTGGCGATGGTCTGGTTGCTGCCCGTGACGCCAACGGCATGGGAAAATGCGCGCACGGCCGGGTCCGCCTCGATGATCCTGGCCAAGGCCTTGTGTTTCTCGATCATGGCCGGGTAGGAAATGTCGGCGGCGGCCTCGCTGGTGCCAAGGATGAAGCCAGTGTCCTGCAACGGGAAGAAGCCCTTGGGAATGGCTGCATAGCCTCCCACGGCCAGGGCGAGGGTCAGGAAGAACACGCCTAGCGTCAAACGCTGGTGGGCGAGGGCACGGTCCAGAATCCTTTCGTAGCCGCGCAGCAGACGCTCGCCAAAGCCGCCGTGCTGCCCGGCCGGAGCCTTGCGCATGAACAGCGCGCACAGTGTCGGCGCCAGGGTAAGCGACACCACCACCGAGATCAGGATGGTGAACGTGGCCGTCAGCGCGAACTCCTTGAACAGCCGGCCGACCACGCCGCCCATGAACAACAGCGGGATGAACGCGGCGATCAGCGAGAAGCTGATCGACACCACGGTGAAGCCGATCTCGCCCGCGCCCTTGATCGCGGCGGTGCGGCTGTCTTCGCCCGCTTCCAGATGGCGGTGGATGTTCTCGACCACGACGATGGCGTCGTCGACCACAAAGCCCACCGCAATGACGATGGCCACCAGGGTCAGGTTGTTCAGGCTGAAGCCGAACACATACATCAGTGCGCAACTGGCGATCAGCGACACCCCGAGCACGCTGGACACCACCAGAGTCGCCGACCATTGGCGCAGGAACAGCGCCATCACACCGATCACCAGCGCCACGGCGATCATCAGGGTCAGCTCCACTTCGTGCAGCGAGGCGCGGATGGTCTGGGTGCGGTCGTTGAGTATCGACACTTCGACCGAGGCGGGGAGCATTTCCTTCAACCGCGGCAGGGCGGCCTGCACCCGGTCGACGGTATCGACGATGTTCGCGCCGGGCTGGCGGAACACCACCAGGTTCAGCCCGGGCTGTTCACCGGACCACGCCTTGACGTAGGCGTTCTCGGCGCCATTGACCACGGTCGCGACATCGCGCAGGTGAACGGGCGCGCCGTTGCGGTAGGAGACGATCAGCCGTGCGTAGTCTTCGGGGTGAAACAACTGATCGTTGGCGGCGATGGTCGAGACGCTGTGCTCGCCGTACAACGCGCCCTTGGCCAGGTTCAGGCTGGTCTGCTGGATCGCCTGGCGCAGGTCGGCCAGGGTCAGGCCGATGGCCGCGAGCTTTTCGGGCTGGGCCTGGACCCGGATCGCGGGGCGCTGCTGGCCGGTAATGTTGATCAGGCCGACGCCATCGATCTGGCTCAATTGGCGGGCAAGCAGGGTTTCGGCGTAGTCACTGAGCTCGTTGCCGGGCATCTGCGCGGAGCTTACGGTCATCACCAGCACCGGACTGTCTGCAGGGTTGACCTTGCGCCACGTGGGCGGGTTGGGCAGGTCCTGGGGCAGGCGGGAGGTGGCAGTATTGATGGCCGCCTGGACTTCCTGGGCGGCCGTGTCGATGCTCTTGTCGAGGGTGAACTGCAGGATCAGGGTGGTCGAGCCCAGCGCGCTGCTGCTGGTCATCTGGGTCATGCCCGGGATGGCGCTGAACTGCACCTCGAGCGGTGTGGCCACCGAGGAGGCCATGGTTTCCGGGCTGGCACCGGGCAGTTGCGCGGTCACCTGGATGGTCGGGAAATCCGCTTCGGGCAGCGGCGCCACGGGCAGGCGCGAAAACGCCACGGCGCCCATCAGCACCATGGCGAAGGTCAGCAGCACGGTGGCCACCGGGTGATCGATGCACCAGGCCGAGACCTCGTTGCGCCCGGTCATGGCTGGCCCCTGCGCTCGGCGACATCGGCGTCGGCCGGAGCATCGGGCGCGATCTCGACCCGTGCACCGGGCTTGAGCCGTGACTGGCCGTCGAGAATCAGCCGGTCACCGGCGTTCACTCCGGCGATGATGCTCCGGTCGCTGTCCTGGTGCAGCACCTCTACAGGCACGCTCTTGACCCTGTCGCCCTCCAGCCGGTAGACAAACTGCCCATCGATGCCACGTTGCACGACCGGCGGCGGCACCACCAGTGCGTTTTCGTCGACTGCGGTGCGAAGTTTCACGGTGACCAGTTGGCCGGGCCACAGGCGTGCGTCGGCGTTGTCGAACTCGGCCTTGACCCGCACGGTGCCGGTGGTGGCCGAGACCTGATTGTCGATCAGCGCCAGGTGACCCTCGCCGAGCAGGGTGCTCTGGCCGTCGGCGTCCAGGTAGGCCTGTACCACGGCGGGTACCGGAGCCTTGAGCAGGCCTTGCAAGGTGGGCAGCATCTGCTGGGGCAGAGCGAACTCCACGGCGATCGGGTCGATCTGGGTCACGCTGAACAGACCCTGGGTATCCGCGACGCGCAGGAAATTGCCTTCGTCGACATTGCGAATGCCAACCCGCCCGGTCACCGGTGAGCGTATCTGCGTGTAGGAGAGCTGCACCTGGGCATTGGCAATGGCGGCCTGATTGCCCTTCACCGTGGCCTGCAGCTGGTTGTACAACGCCTGTTGCTGGTCGAGGGTCTGGCGTGACACACCATTGTCGGTGCTGAGCACGCGGTAGCGCTTGAGGTCGACCCCGGCCACTTGCAACTGCGCCTGGCTCTGGCCAAGCTGCGCGCGCGCCTGTTCGAGGCTCGCGCGGATTGCCCGGTCGTCGAGGGTGGCGAGCAGGTCGCCGGACTTGACCCATTGGCCCTCCTTGACCAGCACCCGGGTCAGCACGCCTTCGACCTGCGGGCGGACCTCGACGCTGTGCAGCGACAGCACCGAGCCGATCGCGCTGGTGATGCGCGGCACGTCCTGCCTGGCCACGCTGACTACCCGCACAGGTACGGCTGCCGGGGCGCGGGACGGTGCAGTACTCTGGCGCTGGCTCAGCCAATAGGCAAGCACTGCCAAGACCACGGCCAGCACGGCAATCAAGAGAAAGCGGGACGAAGGTCGCATGCAGGTCGGGCACCTAGCCTAGGGAGGGGATCGCTTTATCCAGCGTGTAGCGGATGGCTCGGGGCGGGAGGGCACAGCTACCTGGAGGCGGCTGCCCACTCGCTCACGTGCGCACGCTGGTGCTGCTTGTCATACAGGCACAATTCCGTGCCCGTACGGCCTTTCATGTGCGCCTGTGGATACCGGCCTTCGATCAACAGGGCGCTGTAGCCGATCTGGTCGTCGAACTCCACCGGCTTGCTGCGGGCATGGGCATCCTTGAGCTGGCTGGCGGCAAGGCAGGTCTTGATGACCTGCTTGCGGTGCTCGTTCCAGGCTTCGGGGCTGGAGGCGTGGACAGCGCCGCTGAACAGGGCGCAGGTCAGCAGGGCGGTGGTCAGGTGTCTCATGGCAGGTACCGGCATGGCGTGCAGAGCTGCAGAGTATGCCCGACTCAGGCGGTGTGTTTCATCAATGCTCGGCGAATACCACCGTGCGCGCGGCGACCACCAGGCAGTCGGTGAGCTCCGGCGACGAGAACTTGGTCAGCACCGCGTTGGCGCCCGCGGCCTTGGCCTTTTCGCTGTTCATGGCGCTGTCCAGCGAGGTGTGCAGGAGCACATAGAGGTGCTTGAAGTCGGGCGTCTCGCGCAGGGTGCGGGTAAAGGCATAGCCGTCCATTTCAGACATCTCGATATCCGACACTACCAGGTTGATTTCCTGCTCGGTGCCCTGCAGTTCCAGCAGCACGTTGATCGCGTCCTTGGCGCTACGCGCCGTATGGCACTCGATGCCCAGGTTGCGCAGGGTGTGCACCGACTGCTGCAAGGCCACCTGGCTGTCGTCGACCACCAGGATGTTGGCGGCGGCGAGCAGCGCGGCGTCCTCGCTGTCGAGCGCGTTGGCTGGGACATCCTGCGGTGCCGGAGTGATTGCGTGAATGACCTTTTCGATATCCAGCACCTGTACCAGGGCATTGTCCACCCGGGTGACCCCCGTGATGAAGGCCTTGCTGCCCGAGCCGAAGGGCGGCGGCTTGATATCGGTGCTCTGGCAATGAATGATCTTGCTGACTGCCTGAACGTGCAGGCCTTGGCGGGAGCGACTGATGTCGGTGACGATCAGGCAGCCGCCATCGGGGTCGGCCAGCGGGCGCTCGCCGATGGCCCGGGACAGGTCGATCACCGACAGCGCATTGCCGCGCAAGGTCGCCACGCCTTTGACGTGCGGGTGCGATTCCGGCAGCTTGGTCAGTGGCGGGCACGGGATGATTTCGCTGACCTTGAGCAGGTTGATTGCCATCAGCTTGCCGCTGCGCAGGGTGAAGAGCAGCAGGGACAACGCGTCCGCGGGGGCATTTTGCTTGGCCATGGTCGAGTTCTGTCGGTGAAGTAGATGCCGGGTTATCGGCCTGCAATCGCGGTCCTTTAGCGGACCGCGAGACGGTTCAACGCTCGCGCAATGCCTCCTTGGCCCGGTTCAATGGCTTGACCAGATAGTTGAGGATGGTCTTCTCACCGGTGCGGATATCCACCGTGGCGATCATCCCCGGCACGATCGCGAAATGCTTGCCGGCCTTGTTCTGCAAGCTGTCCTGCTCGGTGCGGATGAATACGCGGTAATAGTAGATCTCGGGCTTTACCTCGTCCTGCAGGGTGTCGGGCGAGATGCCGACCACCTTGCCGTCGAGGCTGCCAAATACCGAGTAGTCATAGGCGCTGATCTTCACCTTGGCGGCCTGGTCGGGATGGATGAAGGCGATGTCGCGAGGTGCGATGCGGGTCTCGATGAGCAGGCGCTCGTCCATCGGCACGATCTTCATCACCTGCCCACCGGGTTGCACCACGCCACCCAGGGTGGTCACCTCGATGTCCTTGACGATGCCGCGTACCGGCGAGCGCAGGGTCAGGCGCGTCAGCGAGTCGTTACGTCCGCGCATCACGGCGGCCAGGCTGTCGGCCTCGGCGCTGGCCTTGGCCAGCTCTTCGCGGGCGCGCACCAGATAGTCGGAGCGGGCTTCGGTGGCCTTGAGCTCCAGTTCGGAGCGCTGGCGGTTCAGGCGGATCACTTCGACCCGGCTGGAGGCACCCATCTTGGCCAGGTTCTCGGTGATCTTCAGCTCGCTGCGCACCAGCCTGAGCGAATCTTCGATACCAGCCAGGGTTTGCTCGAGGCCGCGGCGGCGGGTCTGGTAGAGCGCGGTCTCGGCTTCGACCAGGTCGGCCGACTGCTTGAGGTCGTCGGGGAAGACCAGCGGCTTGCCGGCGACTTCGGCGCGCAGCCGCGCCACGCTGGCCCTCGCCGCGAGGTATTTGGCCTCGCTTTCACCGACGCTGGACTGGGACTTCGTCGGGTCGAGCTGGGCCAGGATCTGCCCGCGCTGGACCATGTCGCCCTCGGCCACGTTCATCTCGGCGACGATCCCGCCTTCGAGGGTCTGGATCACCTGCTCGCGCGAGCTGGGGATGACCTTGCCGGTGCCGGTGGACACTTCGACCACCTCGAACCAGGCTGCCCAGGCCAGAAACGCCGCCAGCATCAGCGCGCAGATGACGATTACCCGGCCGGCGCGCAATACCGCGTGGTCATCCTGGCCATCGAGGTACGCAGAGGGAAGTTCGTGGGTGCTCATGCCTTGGCTCCTTGGCTCAGCCGTGCCAGCGCGGCGTCACGTTTGTCGTCGATGACGATGCGCCCGGCGTCCAGCACCAGCACACGGTCGACCCGTTGCAGCACGCTCATGCGGTGGGTGGCGATCACCAGGGTGCGGCCCTGGGCGAAGCGGTCGAGGTTGTCGAGCAGCCTGCGTTCGGTCACGTCATCCAGCGCGGCGGTCGGTTCGTCGAGCAGCAGTACCTGTGGCTGGCGCACCAGCAGGCGCGAGAGCACCAGTGCCTGGCGCTGGCCACCGGACAAGCCAATGCCGCCTTCGAGGATCAGGTGGTCCATGCCCTTGGGCAGCTGGCGCACGAACTCCAGCGCTCCGGTGGCGGCCAGTCCGGCTACCAGTTCCTGGTCACTGGCCTGGCCGGCTCCCAGGGTGAGATTTTCCCGAAGGGTGCCGTGGAACAGCCGCGAATGCTGCGTCAGCAGCCCGACATCACGGCGCAGGTCGGCAGGGTCGAGGTGGGCCAGGGCGATGCCGTCGAGCGAGATTTCGCCCTCGGCCAGGTCCATGGCGCCGCCCAGGGCCTGCAGCAGCGTGGACTTGCCCGCGCCATTGCGCCCGAGCACGGCAATACGCTCGCCAGGCTGGATATTCAGCTGGCCGATGTTCAGTGCGGGGGTAGCGTCGGGGCTGTAGCGAAACTGCACCTGGCGCAGCTGATACTCGCCGCGGATCGCCGGCAGGTGCACGCGTGCCTCTCCCTCGGGATGATCGACCGGCGACTGCATCAGCTTGTCCAGGCCCTCGAGCGCGACCTTGGCCTGCTGCCAGCGGGTCAGTACATGGGTCAGCTGGGCCATCGGCGCCATCATGCGCGAGGCCAGCATCGAGGCGGCCACCAGGCTGCCAGTGGTGAGGTCGCCGGCGATGACCATGGGTGCACCGACCACCACCACCACCGCGAACACAGCGCCCTGGACGTTCTGGGTCCAGGTCACCAGGCCGTTGGTAAGCGTCCGCAGGCGCAGGCTGCTGTGGGCGCAGGCGGCGTTGTACTGGTTCCATTGGCGCTCGAAGCGGGCCTCGGCCTGCAACGCCTTGATCTCGTCCATCCCCTGGATGCTCTCGACCAGCATGGCGTTGCGCAGCGCCGACTCGCGCATCGAGGCATTGGCCAGGCGCGCCAGGCGCCGCTGCGCCAGCAGGCCCGGCAGCACCATCGCCACCAGCGCGACCAACGGGATGATCACCAGCGGGCCACCGATCAGCCAGAACACGAACAGGAACAACAGGAAGAACGGCAAGTCGGCCAGCGCCGTGGCGGTGCTGGAGGTGATCAAGTCGCGGATCTGCTCCAGCTCGCGAAGCTGCGCGATGAATGAACCGGTGGACTTGGGCCGTACCGAGTTGCGCAGACGCAGGGCGTGGCCATAGACCAGGTCGGACACCCGCAGGTCGGCGCGCTTGCCCAGCAGGTCGGTCACCTTCAGCCGCAGCAGGCGCATGGTCAGGTCGAACACCAGGGCCAGCACCACGCCGCCGAACAGCACGTACAAGGTTGGCAGCGATTCGGCCGGGATGACCCGGTCGTACACCTGCATCGAGAACAGCACGCCGGCCAAGGCCAGCACGTTGGCCACCAGCGAGGCGATCATCACCTGTCCATAGGGCCGCAGGTCGCGCAGCACGATACGGGCGAACCAGTGCCGGTCGTAGGGGGCGGTGTAGTCGTCGGTGCGCACGTCGCGCAGTGGCCGGGCAGGGCGCAGCAGGGCGACGCGGGTGATGCGCCCTGCCAGGTCATCGCGCTGCAGGCGACAGGCGAGGCCCTGGTCGCCGGCGAATATCACCGACAGGCTGTCGTCCTCGGTCACGGCTTCGACCACGGCCAGCTGGCCGTCGTCCAGTTCCAGCACGAGCGGCGTGCGCCATTGGCGCAAACCCTTGGCGTCGAAGCGCACAAAGCGCAACGCCAGGCCGGCCTGGCGGGCCATGTGACGCAGGATTTCATCCAGCGGCCGGGCGTCCTCAACGGCCGCCAGGCGAATGCGTTGCGGCGAGACATCCAGACGGTAGTGGTGGGCGACTTGCAGCATCACTTCAAGCCAGGGACCCAGGTCGGGGCGCTCGGCGGCGGGCGCAGGCTCGCCACGTTTCGCCAGGTTGACGGTATCGGTCATGGCAGAATCTCCACGCCTTGCAGGCTCAGGCCCTCAAGGCCCAGGGCAGGACGCAGGGCGCCATTGTTGTAGAGGCAGTCGACGTCCAGGCGCAGCAGGTCGGAGCGCGTGCCGGCCAGGTCGAAGCGTGACTGGTAGATCTCCTGTTCGGCGTTGAGCAGGTCGAGCAGCGGCCGGGTGCCGAGGTCGAGATACTGACGGCCATAGAGCATGCGGGCTTCCTGGATGCTGCCCTGGCGGGCTTCCAGCGAGCGCAGGCGGCGGCCAAGGCCCGAAGTCTGCGCCCTGGCCTCGGCCAGGCCGCGGCGGGCCTGGAGGCGCGCGGCGTCTTCGGCGGAGTCGGCGGCGGTCAGGGCGTGCCCGGCCGCACGGGTACGGGCGCTGATTGCACCGCCCTGGTAGATCGGCACTTCGAGGTTCAGGAAGATTCCCGCCTGGGTGCGGTCCAGGCTGGGGTTGTCGCGGTTGTAGTCGTTGTCCAGGTACTGGTTGACCTGGGGCTGCAGCGACAGGGTCGGGTAGGCTTCGGCCTTGGCCTGGGACAGCTCGGCCTGGGATTGGGCCCGCTGCGCAAGGGCCATGAGCACCGCAGGCAGGCGGTCGTCGCCGCTTAGGGGACGGTTGCACGCTCCGCCGAGTTCGGCTGGCTCGTCTTCGGCCAGCGCGGGCGGAGCCATGCGGCCGATCAGAGTCGCCAGGGTCGAGCGCCAGCGTTCGTACTGTGCCTGGTATTCTTCCAGCGTGGCCCGGGCACCTTCCTCCCGGGATTCGGCCTGCACCACGTCGGAGCGAGTACTGGCGCCCATGTCGCTGCGCTGGCGCGCCAGCCCGACGATCTCGCCGATGCCACGGATCTGTTCGCGGGCGATGACCATCAGTTGCTCATAACGGCGCGTTTCGATCCAGGCATAAGAGGTGTCGCGGGCCAGGTCGTCCACCACCAGCAGGATATTGGCTTGCGAGCGGGCAGCGGAGGCCCGGGCGGCATCGACGGCATAGTCCACCTTGCCGAAGTCATAGAGCATCTGCTTGAGCGAAAGGCTCAGCGACTGGCTGCCACGGTCGGCGCCATAGCCGCTGTCGTAACCGGTGCGGATGCCGCCTGAAATCTGGGGATAATAGCCGGCGCGGGCTACATTGATGCCCTCGCCTTGACGGTATAGCTGGCCGATCGCCTCGGCTACCGAGGGATGCCATTGCGCAGCGACCCGCGCCGCCTCGGCAAGCCCGAGCCGTTCCCCCGTGTCGTTCGCCTGTCCCGCGGGTGCCCGCGCGGGCAGGGCGTCGGGCGCGTCGCGCAGCAGCGACGGGCCTATCTTGCGCAACTGGGGGTCTATGTCATCGGCCGCCGAGGCGGCCGGATTGAAATTCAACGCCAGGAGCCCGAAGGCACCCAGCCACAGCGGTGACAGCGCACGGCATCGCTTCACATCATTCCCTTAATGCTGTTTCATCCTGCCTGCCGGGCTGTTGCCCGGCAGGTACTGCAGGGGCTCAGACAACGTTGATACCGTTCTGCACCCACAGGTGGTGGCTTGGGTCCTCTTGAGCCACGTACTGGATATAGTCGACGCCGTCGGCCGTTTCGTTCCCCGCCAAAGTCCAATTATCCTTTAGTGTGACCGAGTCCTCACTTCCGCCCTTGATCATCAGGGTGTCATTAGCCGAATCGGTAACGGCGATCACATCCGCCAGGTTCAGGCTCAGTGTCACCGCGCTGGTGTCATTGAGATCGATCACTTCGACGTCATGGAGCCGGCCAACCAGGTTGCCCAGGTCGATGCTGGCGTCGCCTCCGGCCCACAACAGGGTATCGGTACCGGTGCCGCCCTCGACGCTGGCGAAGTCCTGGTCGACGATCACCAGGGTGTCGTCGCCAGCACCGCCCTGCAGCGTGACCGCGCCGCCCTCGCTGCCATCGAGGCGATCGTCGGCATCGGTACCGGCGATTGTCTCGCCGGTCACGCTGGCGGCGGCGAAGCTGGCGAGCAGGGCACTGCCGTCGCCGCTGCCATCGTCCACCGGCGCGGTCGTGGCGGTGAAGGCCGCGCCGTTGTCCAGGTTGATGGTGAGCGTCGCGCTGTCGCTGGTGCCGTTGGGATGCGTCAGCTCGTAGGTGAACTGGTCCTGTGCGCCGATGACGGACGAGGTCAGGCCGGTCTTGAGCAGGTAGGTGTAGGTGCCGTCTGCCTGTACGTACAAGGTGCCGTAGTTGCCCACCACGCTGACCCCGTTCTGGCCCGGGTTGACGAAGGTGTTGGCCGCCACCAGCACACTCAGCACGGTGAGTGCCGAGCCCTGGTAGTCCGCGCCGCTGCCGGTGTCGGCGAGCAGGTTGCCGATCACCGGGGTGTAGCTGCCCACCACCAGTTCATTGTTGAAGGTGGCGGTGGTGTTCAGGCTGGTGGTGACCGAACTGGCCAGGCCGATGCCGCCCGCGGTGACGCGGATCTGGTAGGCGCCGGCCACCTGGTCCTGGAAGGTGTAGCCGGCGGAGTTGCCGAGCAGGCTCACCAGTGAACCGCCACCGACGCTCTGCACGGAGACGTACTGGCCGGTCGCCGGGTTGAGCCTGAGCAGCTCGATGGTGGCCCCGTTGAGCAGGGCCAGGATGTTGTTGGAGGTGAGCACCACTTGCAGGTCGGCGGTGGTGTCCGCGGCCACAGTGGTGGTGTAGGTGGCTTGCCGCTGGCCGAGCAAAGGCAGCGGCAGGGTGCCCAGGGTGGCGCTGCTGGATGCCTCGCGGGCGACCAGGCTGATGTCGGTGCTGTCGACATCGTTGACCGCATCCACCACCACGGCAGGCGCCGCCAGGTTCGGGTTGCTCCAGATTTCCGTCGCTTGCGGGCTGTCGATACGCACGTACAGCGTCGCCGCGTCGGTCAGACCGTTCGGGTGCGCCAGCTGGTAACTGAACACATCGACCTTGCCGACACTGCTTGCGCTGCCGTTGGGGGTGTAGGTGTAGCTGCCGTCGCCCCTGAGCACCAGCGTGCCGTAGAGCCCCTGCACGGTCACCCCGGCCCCGGCATTGACGTAGCTGCCGAACTGCGACACCTGGACCACGGCGGCGCTGTCCGGCCCGGTGACGTCGAGGGTGCCGTCCACGCCCGGGTCGGTGAGCACGTTGCCTTCCAGTGGCGTGCCGACGCCGTTGAACTGGTTCAGGCTGGTGGTGGTGACGTTCAGGGAGGTGTTGACCGTGGTCAGCACGCCGATCCCGGAGCTGCCGACGGTAAGGCGGTAGTCACCCGCGCGCAGGGTACCCAGGTCGGCTTGGATCCCCTGGCCAAGCGGTAGCAGGATCAGGTCCAGCACGCCCGGGCTGTTGCCGGAGGCCAGGGTGACCCACGCACCGCTGGCATCCTTGACCTGCAGGGTGAACAGCGCGTTGTCGAGCAGCGCGAGGGCGCTGCTGGTGCTCAGGGTCAGGACCGGGTCGGCGGTGGTGTTGGCTCCGACGGTCCAGGTGAAGGTCTTCTGGAAGCCCGAGAGCAGGGTGGTGAAGCTGTCGGTGAACACCTGCGGTACTGTCACGGCGGACAGGTCGACGCTGGCAGTGGCCAGGTTGTCGCTGGCGATCACCGGGCGGCCAGCGTCGATGTCCGGCGCAACGACCGTGTTGGCGCCCGACACGTTGCCGCGTGGGTCGGCCAGGGTCACGCTGAGGGTCTGGCCGTTGTCCTGCACCGGGCTCAAGGTGACGCGGAAGGTGCCATCGGGATCCACGGTGGTGGTCGGCAGCAAGGTACCGTCGGCCAGGCGCACGGTCACCGTGGCCCCGGCCTCGCCCGTACCGGTCAGCAGTGTGCCGGCGGGGTTGACTTCCAGGTTGCCGGCGATTGCCGGCGGGGTGAAGTCTGGCGCCGTGAGTGGCGTGCCGGTTGAAACACCGCCGGGGTCCGACTGGGTGACGCTCAGCGACTGGAAGTCGACCTGGGCGGTGGGCAGGCTTACCGAGAACGCGCCGGTGCTGCCGACGATGGCAGTGCCCAGTACGTCGCCCGTCAGGGCATTGGTGACGGTCACCGTTGCACCCGCCTGGCCGGTACCGGAGATCAGGGTACCCGCGGCGTTGATGGCGGCGACCGGGGCGGCCGGTGGGGTCAGGTCGCTTGCGGTGATGCTGGCGCTGCCCGAGGTGTTGCCCGTGGGGTCGCTCTGGCGCACGGTGAGCACCTGGCCGTCGACCTGCGCGGGAAGGGTGATCGAGAAGGTGCTGTCAGGCCCGACCACTGCGGTGATCGGGGTTGGCCCTGCGCCGGTGACCGTGATCGTGGCCCCGGGCTCGCCCCTGCCTGTCAGCGTCACGCCGGTTGGATCGAGTGAGAGATCGGAAGGGGCGATGGGGGCCTGCACGTCTGGCGCGGTGAAGCTGGTGGTGCCCGATGGGTTCTGGGCGAGATCGGCCTGGCTGACGCCCAGCACCTGGCCGTTGAGCTGCGGACTTGCCAGATTGACGCTGAAGGCGCCGCCGGCATTGACCACGGCCGTGCCCAGCAGATCCCCGTTGGACGCTGTCACGGTCACGGTCGCACCCGCTTCGCCAGTACCGGTCAGCACCAGGCCGTTGGTGGACACCGCGGTGACCACCGGCGCATCCGGTGCGGTGATATCGGCGGCCTGCAGCACGAAGGGCTGGGAGGCTCCGCCTAGTGCCACTTCGACCACGTTGAGCAACTCGCCATTGAGCTGCGGCACCGGCAGGGTGATCTGGAAGACGCCGTCGACCCCTGCTACGCCAGTGATGATCAGGTTGCCGTCGGCGTCCAGGACCTGCACCAGGCCAGAGGGCGCGACCGAACCGGTCAGCGTGACCCCGTCAGCGTCGAGGACTACATCGAGCGGCGTGGCGGGGATCGGAAGCAGCGGTGTGACGTAGGCCGTGGCGCCCGAAGGTCCGGCGACGTCCGCCTGCACCACGCTCAGGGCCACGGCTGGCCCTGCCGGGGTCGTCAGTTCCACCACGAACGTGCCGTTGTCCAGCACCGTGCCGGAGCCGATGACCACGCTACCCTGGCTGACGGTGACCAGGGCCCCCGCCTGGCCGCGACCGGCCAGCAAGGTGTAGTCGGAATTGATGGCAAGGCCCGTCACCGGCTCCGGCGGGGTGGTATCCACGGCCAGGACCGTTTGCGGCAACGAGCTGTTGCCTGCCAGGTCGGAGGACACTACCGTCAGGCTCTCGCCGTTGGTCTGGGGTACATCGAGCGCGAAGTTGAAGCTGCCATCCGGTTCCACCGTGCCCGTGCCGACCACGGCATTGTCAGGGCCGCGCACCGTGAGAATGCTGTTCGGCTCGCCGTTGCCGGTGAGGGTGACCCCATCGATGGCGAGCACCACGTTGCTTGGCTGCACCGGCGCCGTGGTGTCCAGCGCAGTGACCACGAAGGGCAGCGAAGGATTGCCGGTGGCATCCTGCGCGGTGACCGTCAGTACCTGGCCATCCTGCTGTGGCGTGACCAGGGTCAGCACGAAGGTGCCGTCCGGGTCGACGACGCCGCTGCCGACCAGATCGCCGGTGTCGTTGATCACGCTCAGCCGCGCGCCCGCCTCACTGGTGCCGCTGAGCTGCGAGCCGTCGGCATTGAGCGTGGCGGCGACGATCAGCGGGGCGGTGGTGTCGACCGTGAGGATCGAGCCCTGGGGCGAGATGTTCTGGCTGGCGTCTGTCAGGGTGACCAGCAGTTGACCACCGTTGATCTGTGCGGGAACCAGGTCGATCAGGAAGGTGCCATTGGCCTGGACCAGGCCGGAGCCGACCGGATCGCCGGCAAAGGTGGTGACCAATACCGTGGTGCCCGGTTCCCCCGTGCCGCCCAGCTGATCGCCCGTGGCGTTGACCCGCAGGTTGTCTGGCGCCGCCGGTGGCGTGAGGTCCGGGGCGATCACGGTTACCGGCTCGCTGACGTTGCCGGGTGGGTCGGCCTGCTGCACGCTCAGCGTCTGCAGGTTGATCTGCGCCGTGGTCAGCTCGACACGGAAGGTGCCGTCGGGGAGCACGACCGAGGTGCCGACCACGGCGCCCGCCGGGTCGCTCACGGTGACGGTCGCCCCCGCCTCGCCATTGCCCGAGACCACGCTGCCATCGGCATTGATGACTACGCCGGTGAGCGGCGCGGGCGGTGTGAAGTCCGGGGTCAGCAGCGTCGTTTCAGGCGAGACGTTGCCGGCACCATCGGTCTGGGTCAGGCGCAGCACCTCGGCGTCGCCCAGGGCCGGTACCAGCGCGATGTTGAACTGGCCACTGGCATCGATCACCGTGAAGCCGATTTCATCGCCGTTGGCGTTGATCACCGAAACCCGTGCGCCAACTTCACCGCGCCCGGTCAGGCCTGAACCATCGCCGGCGACGGAGAGCTCTGTGAGCAACCCTGGCGCGGTGGTATCCAGCGCGGTGATGACACCCGCATCGGACTGGTTGCCTGCGGCATCGGTCAGCAGCACCCGAAGGGTCTCGCCATTGGCTTGCGCCGGCGACAGGGTGAGCTGGAAGGTGCCGTCCTCGCGCACCGTGCCGCTACCCAGCGAGCTGCCATCGGCGGCCAGCACAGTGACCTGGGCGCCTGCCTCACCGGTGCCGCCGAGCAGGCTGCCACCGGCACTGAAGGCCAGCGCCAGCGGTGCGTCAGGGGCAATGCGATCGGGCGCGGTGAGGCTGGAACTGTTGGACTCGTTGCCTGCCACGTCGGACTGGCTGGCGTTGAGCAGCTCACCATTGATCTGCGGCGTGGCCAGGTTGACGCTGAAGGTGCCGTCGGCGTTCACCACGCCCTCGCCCAGGTCCAGGCCACCGGTGCCCCGCACGCTGACGGTGGCGCCAGGTTCGCCGCGACCGGTCAGGACCAGGCCGTCGCTCGACAGCGCCAGTTCGGTCAGTGGCTGCGGTGCGGTGATATCGGGTGCGATCAGCTCGGCCTGCAGCGAGGCGCTGCCATCGGTGCCCACGGCGCCGACCTGCAGGGTCTCGCCATTGGCCTGCGGGGTGGCCAGGTTGACGCTGAAGGTGCCGGGGTCGGTGACGGTCGCGGTGCCGAGCAGCACGCCATTGGGGCCGTAGACGTTCACCGTGCTGCCAGGCGTGCCGGTGCCGGTGACGGTCAGGCCATCGCCACCGACCGCCAGGTTGGCCGGTACCTCGGGGGCCAGGCCGCCGGGCGCGGTGACGGTGCCGGCCGGCGAGGCATTGAGGGCGGCATCGGTCTGCACCACGCTCAGCACCGCGCCGATTGCCGCCGCGGGGGCGAGAGGAACGCTGAAGTGACCATCGCTGCCCACCAGGGCGGTACCCAGCAGGGTGCCATCGGCCGCGGTGACGGCCACGCTGGCGCCGGCCTCGCCGTAGCCGACCAGGGTCGCGCCATCGGCAGAGACCGCCAGGTTGCTGACAGTCGCTGGCGGGGTGGTATCGGCGGCGCTCAGGCCGGTGGCCGGGGAAGTGTTGCCGGCGGCATCGGTCGCCGTCACCTGCAAGGCCTGGCCGTTGGTCTGGGGGCTGCCCAGGTTGACCTGGAACTGGCCATTGCTGGCTACCAGCGCCGTGCCCAGCACCGTGCCCGAGGCATCGCGTACCGTGACCGTACTGCCGGCCTCGGCGTTGCCGCTCAGTTGCACGCCACTGCTGGCCAGCACCAGTGCGCTGGGTGCCGCGGGTGCAGTCAGGTCTGGCGCGATCACCGGCAGCGCTGCCGAGGTATTGTTACCAGCGTCTGTCTGGGTGACGCTCAGGCGCTCGGCATCGAGCTGCGGCGTGTCGAGGTTCAGGGTAAAGCTGCCGTTTGCGGCGACCAGGCCGGTGCCGATGATGGTGCCATCGGGCCCTCGCACGGTGACGCTCGCACCTGCCTCGCCGAGACCGGTGAGGGTCAGGCCATTGTTGTTGAGCACCACATTGCTCAGCGCAGCAGGCGCGGCAAGGTCGGTGGTAGTGACCAGGACGGCTGGCGAGGTATTGAGCCCCGCGTCAACCTGGGTCACCCCCAGGGCTTGGCCGGAAACCTGAGGCGTTGCGAACAGCACCGAGAAGCGGCCGTCGGCGCCGACCACGGCGGTGCCGACGACAACACCCTGGGCATCGCGCACCTGCACGTTGGCGCCGACTTCACCCAGGCCGGACAACTGCCTGCCATCGGCGCTCAGCAGCAACTGGTCGACCGCTGCGGGCGGGGTGCGGTCCGGGGTGGCCAGGCTGGCCGGTGCCGAGGTGTTGCCTGCAGCGTCGGTGAGCGTGACCTGGAGTGCGGTGCCAGCAGTCTGGGCGCTTGGCAAGGTGACCTGGAACGCGCCGCTCTGGGTGACCGTGCCGGTGCCCAGCACGGCACCACTGGCGTCACGCACGGTGACGCTGGCGCCGGGTTCGCCCTGGCCGCTGACCACGGTCGCCGCCGCGTTCAGGGCAATGCCGGTGGCCACGAGCGGGGCCTGCAGGTCGGGCGCGGTGGCCGTCGCGGCCAACGACGGGTTGCCTGCCGCATCGGACTGGGTCACGGTCAATGCCTGGGCGTTGACCTGGGCGGGGCTCAGGGCAACGCTGAACAAGCCATTGCTGCCGACTAGCGCGCTGCCGACCTGGGTGCCGCTGCTGTCAAGCACGCTGATGGTCGCGCCCACTTCGCCACGCCCGGTCAATGTGCTGCCGCTGCTGTCGACTGCAAGGTTGGTCGGTGCCTCGGGGGCCGTGGTGTCGTCGGCGACCACGCTTGCCGGTACCGACGGCTTGCCGCTGGCACCGAAGCGGGCGTTGACCTGCAAAGTCTGGGCATTGAGCTGGGCATTGAAGAAGAACACCCGGAATATGCCATCGCTGCCCACGGTGGCGGTACCCAGGGTGGTGCCGGCCGAGGTCACGGTGATGAGCGAGCCGACCGTGCCCTGGCCGGTCAGCAGGAAACCGTCGTCGCTGATGCTCAGGGCGGTTGGGGTGGCGACCTCGGACCCGTCCGGGCCAGCCAGGCTGGTGGGGGTTTCATTGTTGCCGGCATCGCGGACGATCACCTCGGCCAGGTCGCCGGTGACCAGTGCCGGGGCCACCGAGATGACGAAGGCGCCGTCGGGGCCTGCCACTGTCTCGCCGATGTCCAGGCCGCCGAGGCGCACGATGACCGTGGCGCCAGGCTCGGCCGTACCCGCCACGACATCGCCGCCAGGACTGAGCGTCAGGTCGATGGCGGCGGCGGGAGGGGTGGTGTCCGGCGCGGTGACCTGCGCCGGCTCACTGGCATTGCCAGCCGCATCGGTCGTCACCACCGTCAGTGGCTCGCCATTGACCAGCGCTGGCGCTAGGGTGACGCTGAAGCTGCCGTCAGGATTGGTCGGCACGGTGATCAGGTCGTTGCCAGCGGCATCGCGCACGGTCACGTTCTGCGCGCCCGGCGAGATGCCGGTCAGGGTCGTGCCATCGCCGCTGACCGCCAGGGTGCCGGGTGTCATGACCGGTGCAGTGATATCGGGCGCCGCAATGGGCGCGGCTGCCGACGCGATCTGGCTGGCATCGATGAGGGTGACGCTGAGCGCCTGGCCGTCCTGCTGTGCGGGCCCCAGCGGCACGGCAAACACGCCGCCTGCCGGCACCACGATGCTGCCCACCAGGGTGCCCGCGGCATCGCGCACTTCCACGGTGGCGCCCACCTGGCCGGTACCGGTGACCAGCGAGCCATCGGCGTTGATGGCAAGACCGGCGGGCGCGTCCGCCGGGGTGGCATCAGTGGCGATGAAAGGCGTCGCGGGCGAGATGTTGCCCGCCAGATCGACCTGCACGACGGAAAGCGTCTCGCCATTGAGCAACGGGTCGGGCAACAAGGCACTGAAGTTGCCATCGGGAAGCACTTCGACGGAGACCAGCAGGGTACCCGCTGCGTCACGCACCTCCACCGTGCTGCCAGGTTCGCCTTGGCCGGTGAGCAAGGTTCCGGCCGGGTCCAGGCCCAGTACGACAGGGGCCACTGGCGCTTGCAGGTCGGTGGCGACAACCGTGTCAGCCGGTGAAACGTTGCCCGCCACATCGGCCTGGGTTGCCGAGAGTGTCTGGCCGTTGAGCTGGGCCGGGGTCAGTGGGACGCTGAACGAGCCATCGGCCTGCACCACGGCACTGCCCAGCACGGCGCCCGCAGTACCGGTGACAGTGACGGTGGCGCCCGGCTCGCCAGTGCCAGTGAGCACGCTGCCGTCGGCCGACAGCTGGGTGATGGCCGGGGCGAGCGGGATCTGGTTGTCTGGCGCGGTGACCCCGGCCAGGCTCGAGATATTGCCAGCCAGGTCCTGTTGTTCGAGCGTCAGGGCCTGGGCATTGGTCTGCGCAGCGCCAAGCGTGGCCTGGAACGAACCCTCGGGGTTGACCAGCGCCGTGCCCAGCACCGCGCCATCGGGCCCGCGGACCGTGACAGTGGCACCGGGCTCGCCACGGCCACTGACCACGGTGCCGCTGGCATCGATGGCCTGCTGCGTGACGGGTTCGGGCGCCTGGACGTCGGGCACGGTATAGCTGACCGGGCCGGCGCTGTTGCCAAGGCTGTCGGTGGCTTCGGCGGACAGGGTCTGGCCATTGCGCTGGGGCTCGGCGAGGGTGACCGAGAAGCTGCCATCGGCGGCGACGGTCGCGCTGCCGAGCACGCTGCCCTCGGCGCTGCGCACGGTGACGGTGGAGCCGGCCTGGCCGACACCGGTCAGCACGGTACCGCTGATGTCGATGGCAAAGCCTGCCGGCTGCAGCGGGCCATCGAGGTCAGGCGCCGCGATGCTGGCACCTGCCGAGGCATTGCCGGCGCCGTCGGTAAGAGTGACTTCAAGCACCTGGCCATCGGTCTGTGCCGGCGCCAGCGTCAGGCTGAACACACCGTTGCTTGCGACCACGCCCGTGCCGACCACGGCCCCTTGGTCGTTGGTGACTTGCACGCTGGCGCCAGGTTCGCCGCGGCCGATCAGGGTCAGGCCGTCGGGGTTGAGGAACAGCTCGGTCGCGGCGTTGGGCACGGTGATGTCGGGTGCGGTCGCCTGCACCGGCAACGAGCTGTTGCCGTCGCTATCGACCGCCACCACGTCGAGGATCTCGCCATTGGCCTGCGCTGGAGTGAGGACCAGCGTGAAGGAGCCGTCGCCACCGGCCACGGTGCTGCCGATGACGTTGCCCTGGGCATCGAGCACTTGCACCAGGTTGCCAGCGGTGGCGGTCCCGCTGAGGGAGCTGCCATCACCGGCCAGCACCAGCTCGGCCGGGCTGGCAGGCACCGGCGTGCTGGGCACGGTGAGCGCCAGCGGCTCGGAGCCGTTGCCGGCAGGATCGGTCTGCACCAGGCTGATCGCATCGCCTGGCGCCACTGCTGTTTCCAGGTTGACCAGGAAGGTGCCATTGGCGCCCACGGTGCCACTGCCGATGACGTTGCCAGCGGCGTCACGCACCTCGACGGTGGCGTTTGGTTCGCCGCGACCGGCGATGACCAGTCCGTCGCCGCCGACCACCACGGCACCGATGAGGCCCGGTGGAGTGTTGTCCGGAGCCGTGAAGGCCAGCGGGGTCGAGCTGTTGCCTTCGGCGTCGATCACCCGGATATCGAGGATTTCGGCATTGTTCTGCGCAGGCGTCAGGTCCAGGCTGAAGCTGCCATCGGGTGCGACCACGACAGCACCGATCAAGGTGCCTGCCGCGTCGCGCACTTCTACTCGCGCGCCCGGCTCGGCATTGCCGGTGAGCGTGGTGCCGTCGGCCAGGACCACGTCGGTCGGTTGCGCGGGCGCGGCGAGGTCAGGCGCGACCAGCGAAGTGCCGGTGGAGACATTGCCTGCGGCGTCGGTCAGGGTGACCTGCAGGGAGGAACCGTCGGTCACGGGGGTATCGAGTTGCAGGCTGAAGCTGCCATCGTCCAGCACGGTACCCGTGGCCACAACATTGCCCTGCGCATCCAGCACCTTGACCGTGGCACCGGCTTCGCCGCGACCGGACACGGTCCGGCCATCGGTACTGATCGCGACATCGGTGGCCGCTTCAGGCGGCGTGGTGTCGGCGCCCGGGTTGTCGAGATCCGGTGCGTCGACGCCGACAGCGGCGGACTCATTGCCTGCGCCGTCCACGGCGCTGACCTGGAGCAGCTGGCCATCCACCTGCGGTGGGTCGAGGACGATGCTGAAGCTGCCCGCGGCGTTGACCACGGCAGTCCCCAGCGCGTTGCCATCAGCGTCGACCACGCGTACGGTCGAGCCTGGCTCGCCACGGCCGATCAACAATTGGCCGTTGGCGCTGACCGCGAGCTCGGAAGGGGCATCCGGGGCGGTGGTGTCCGGGGCGGTGACCTGAACCGGCACGGAGCTGGCGCCGGTGCCATCGACGGTGACCACATCGATCAATTCGCCATTGGTCAATGCCGGCGCCAGGCCGATGGTGAACGTGCCGTCGGCGCCGACCACCACGCTGCCGATCACTGCGCCGGTGCTGTCACGCACTTCGACCCGCGAGCCGACCGGGGCCGTGCCGCTGAGGCTGCTGCCATCGCTGGCCAGCACCACGTCGGCGGGGGGAACCGGCGCCGGGGCAGCCGGTACGGTGAACTGCAGGCCCTCGGAAGCGTTGTTGCCAGCGTCGATCTGCACCAGGCTGATATTCTGGCCAACGCTCACCGGAGTATCCAGCGGCAGCACGAAGGTGCCGTTGTCCGACACGGTGCCGCTGCCGATCAGGTTGCCGTCGGCGTCGCGCACCTGCACCTGGGCACCGGGCTCACCGCGCCCGGAAATGCTGGTGCCATCGGCACTGACGACAATGTCGTCAAGCAGGGCGGGCGCGGTGGTGTCTGGCGCCGTCAGCACCACCGGGGGCGAACTGTTGCCTGCGCTGTCGATCTGGCGAATGTCCAGCGGCTCGCCGTTGGTCAGGGCAGGGGTGAGGGTGATGCTGAAGCGGCCGTCGTCGCCGACCACGCCGCTGCCGATGATCGCGCCCGTGGCATCGCGCACCTGCACGGTGGCGCCCGGCTCGCCGCCGCCGGTCAGGGTGGTGCCATCGGTCAGAGCCAGGTCGCTGGGCTCGGCGGGGAAGGTGAGGTCGGGACTGGTGACCGATGCCCCTGCCGACACATTGCCGGCCGCGTCGGTCAGGCTGACCTGCAGGCTGCTGCCATCCACCACCGCAGGGTCCAGGGCCAGGCTGAACGTGCCATCGTCGGCAACGGTGCCGGTGGCGATGACGTTGCCAGCGGCGTCACGCACCTGCACGGTGGTACCGGCTTCGCCCCGGCCACTGATCTGCCGGCCGGCGCTGCTGATGGCAAGCTCGGTCGGGGCCTCTGGCGGGGTGGTGTCCGCTGGCGGCACGTCGATCACCGGCGCGTTGACGGCAACCGCCGCAGACGTGTTGCCGGCGGCGTCGCTGGCGCTGACCTGCAGCGCCTGGCCCTCGGTCTGTGGCGGTTGCAGGTCGATGCTGAACAGGCCATCGGCACCGGCCACCGCGCTGCCGATCACGCTGCCATCGGCACCCAGCACCTGCACGCTTGCCCCTGGCTCGGCACGGCCGGTCAGCACGGTGCCCTGGTCGTTTATCGCCAGTTCGCTGGGCGCCAGCGGCGCGGTGACATCCGGGGCAGTCACACTGCCCGGCGCAGAGGTATTGCCGGTGGCATCGCTCAGGGTGACATCGAGTTGCTCGCCATTGAGCTGGGGGCTGCCCAGGGCAATGTCGAAGCGGCCATCCGTGCCGACGGTGCCGGTGCCGATCACGTTGCCAGCAGCGTCGCGCACCAACACCGTGGCGCCTGCTTCGCCCAGGCCGCTCAGGCGCAGGCCGTCGGCCGAGACCAGCAGGTCAGTGGGACTGGTGGGGGCCGTGGTATCGGCGGGGGTGCTGTCACCGCCGCCACCGCCACCGCCACCGCCACCCGCCGCCGCAGCTGCGCCGCCAGCGCCCAGGAGGCTGAGGCCCGCGATCGCAAAGGTCGGGGTCGCACTGCCTACCACACCGAGATCAGCCATGAGTTCATCGAGGGACGCCACGCTTTCGAAGGTGAAGCCGGTAAAGGCATCGGCATCGTAGACCGCGTGCCAGAGCGTTCCGTCTTCGCCGACGAAGACCATGTCGCTGGCTACCCCTTCGGCATTCACCGCGAAGAAGTTCCCGACTGTCACCTTTTCCCCGGACTTGAGCGTGACGATCAGATCCTGCCCGCTACGGGTAACGGTGGCCACCTGGTTGGGCGACACAGGCATCTGTACGAGTGAGGGATTCTGGAGGGTGACGTTACCCCAGGCATTCTGGGTAAGTTGGGTGCTCTGTTTATCGGCGACAACGATGTTAGCCATGACTGCTCCCTGCATGAATGTGCTTGTTCTCACTGGATCGACCCAGTGGAGTAGCGGACCGTGCGCGTAACCCGACGAATGGTAAAGCCAGGCTTACAGTGGTGTAACGCTGGCGTTACACATGATCAGGGAGGTATAGCAAAGCTGACTCGAAGGACCAGTTCGTCAGGCGCGCCAAATAAAGTGGTGTCAGGTAAATGAGGGGCAATTACGGGCAAAGGTGCGTTGAATACCTCAGTATCTTTGCTGCCGGAGCGCCGTCCTCCTGCTTGTCTCAGCGTAACCCGAGCCGTTTCGCCAGCCGGCTCAGGTTCGCCCGATCGATGTCCAGCTCACGTGCCGCAGCCGCCCAGTTGTGCTCGTGGCGAGCCAGGCACGTCTCGATCAATTGCCGTTGATAAGCGTCCGTCGAGTCGCGCAGGTTTCCGGACGCCAGAGAGACGATCGGGTCGGATTGCACTTCGCGCGGGACGACCGGGAGTCCATTGCGCAAATCCAGATCCCCCGCTGCAAGCGTCAGGATGCGCGGGCGCTCCGGGTGTTGACCAAGGGCCTTGAGGGCCGAGCGGCCGATCAGGTGCTCGAGCTCTCTCACATTGCCCGGCCAGTCGTATGCCAACAGGGCCGACTGTGCGTCGGCGCTCAGGCGCAGGCTGTTCAAGCCCATGCGCGAACGATTCTGTTCGAGGAAGAAGCCCGCCAGCAGCAGCACATCGCGGCCGCGTTCGCGCAGCGGCGGTACCTGCAAGGGGTAGACGCTGAGCCGATGGTAGAAGTCGGCGCGGTAGCGGCCACTGCGAACTTCCTCAGCCAGGTCGCGGTTGGTGGCAGCGATCAGGCGTACATCCACCTGGTGTTCGCGGTCGGAGCCCAAGCGCTGCAGCTGTCCGCTCTGCAGCACCCGCAGCAATTTCGCCTGGACGGACAGCGACAGCTCACCCACTTCATCGAGAAACAACGTGCCCCCATTGGCCAGCTCGAACTTTCCCCGGCGCTCGACATGAGCACCCGTGAAGGCGCCGCGCACATGGCCGAACAGTTCACTTTCCACCAGGGTGTCGGGAAGGGCCGCGCAGTTCAGGCTGATCAGCGGTTTGTCAGCCCGTCCACTCGCCTGGTGCAGGGCCTGGGCCACCAGTTCTTTGCCGACACCGGTCTCCCCGGTGACAAGCACCGTCAGGTCGCTACTGCCGACCAGACGGATTTCTTCGATCAGACGCTTGTGGGCCGGACTCTGGCCGATCATCTCCTTGTGCTGCTGGCCGCTTGCCTGGCGGTAGACCTCGGCACGCTGGCGTTCATCCTCGGCGCTCAGTGCCAGGCGATCGATGCGCTCCGCTACTGTGACGGTGGCAGCGGCCAGGCTGGCGAAAGCTTGCAGGGCGTCGAGCTCGAGGGCCTGGAACTGCCCCGGCGTCAATGCATCCAGCGTAACCAGGCCCCAGGGTTGTTCATCGACAAACAGCGGGCAGCCCATGCAGTCATGCACCTCCAGATGCAGATGGCTGCCTTCGGTCAGACCCTCCACCAGGCCGTCATAGGGATCGGGCAGGTCGCTGTCGCTGGCAAACCGGGTAGGTTCGCGATGGCTGAGCAGGATCTGGAAGCGTGGATGCTCACTGACTCTGAAGCGTCGACCCAAGGTGTCCGCTGACAGGCCGTCGACCGCCAACGGTACCAGCCATTCGCCATCGAGCCGCAACAATGCCGCGGCATCGCACGGCAACAGGCCACGCATGGCCTGCAGCAGGCGTCGATAGCGCTCGTCCTCGGGCAGCTCACGGGACAGGTCGCTGACGAGAGGCAGCAGGGCGGTGAGCAGAGGCTTTGCAGTCATAAGGACTCCTGTTGGTCATCATGACTATATCGCAGCCTGTGTCGTTTTGACTTGATCCGGGCCAGGGGGCCTGAATTTGCTGGCTGTAGAATCTGGCACGAATCCTGATATGTCCAGGGCAGTCCTTTCAAAGCCCAAGGCTCAGGAGTTGCCGCAATGCTCAATGCCCAACAACGCGCGATCGTCAAAGCCACCGTTCCTCTGCTCGAAAGTGGCGGTGAGGCGCTGACCACCCACTTCTACAACATGATGCTCAATGAGCATCCCGAAGTGCGTCCACTGTTCAACCAGGCCCACCAGGCCAGCGGCGCGCAGCCGCGCGCGCTGGCCAACGGCGTGCTGATGTACGCCCGTCACATCGATCAGCTCGAACAGCTGGGCGGGCTGGTCGGGCAGATCATCAACAAGCATGTGGCGTTGCAGATCCTTCCGGAACACTATCCCATCGTCGGTGCCTGCCTGCTGCGTGCCATCGAGGAGGTGCTTGGCAAGGACATCGCCACCCCCGAGGTCGTCGAGGCCTGGGGCGCCGCGTATCAGCAACTGGCCGATATCCTGATCGAGGCGGAGGAGGGGCTGTATCGCAGCAAGGCCGAGAGTGCCGGTGGCTGGCGCGGTACCCGCGAGTTTCGCCTGGTGCGCCGGGTGGAGGAGAGCAGCGAGATCGTCTCTTTCCATTTCGCTCCGGTCGATGGTCAAGCGGTGCTCAAGGCAGAGCCTGGCCAATACATTGGCCTTCAGCTGTTTATCGAAGGAGCCGAACAGCGCCGCAACTATTCCCTGTCTGCGCTGTGCTCGGGCGATGAGTACCGCATCAGCGTCAAACGCGAAGCGGGCGGCAAGGTTTCGAACTACCTGCATGAGCAATTGAAGGTAGGCGACACGTTGCAGCTGTTCCCCCCCGCGGGTGACTTCACCCTGGCCCCGAGCGGCAAACCGCTGGTGCTTATCAGCGGCGGCGTGGGTATCACCCCGACCCTGGCGATGCTTGAAGCGGCGCTGGACACTGGCCGGCCGGTGCGTTTCATTCACTGCGCACGCAACGGCGGCGTGCATGCCTTCCGCGACTGGATCGACGCCCAGGCTGCACGTCATCCTCAGCTCAAGCGCTTTTATTGTTATGCCGAGGACGACGGCAGTGTACAGGCTGATGCCGTGGGCCTGCTCAGTCAGGAGCAGTTGGGGAACTGGCTGGGGCAGGAGCGGGATGTGGATGCCTACTTCCTGGGTCCCAAGGGGTTCATGGCTGCGGTGAAGCGCCACCTGCGCGAGCTGGGTGTGCCGGAGAAGCAGAGCCGCCATGAATTCTTCGGGCCTGCCGAAGCACTGGCGTAACTCCACGGCCCGTTCTGTGACATCACTACCTTGTCGTGGAACGGGCCATTGCACGTGCGCATGGCGGAATCGTGCTTTCCTCCCAGGTTTAATCCTTCTTTAATCACTGTATCCTTCACTGCCGGGTGTCATCCCAGTGCGGCGCCCGCCGTACTTTTTCTGCCCGGGACGTTGAACCGGTGCGGGGCAGTCATGTCTGAGACCTGCGGATAGTCCCGCGCAGGGGCACTGCTATCGCCTGGCGCAGACACTATCCATCGAAGGAAACGGCAATGATCGAACAAACATCCCGCCTGAACAGGGAAAGGCGCTTTCTCGTGCTGCTTGGCGTGATCTGTCTCGCGCTGATTGGCGGGGCCCTCTACATGCAGGTCGTGCTTGGCGAAGCACCTTGCCCGTTGTGCATCCTGCAGCGCTATGCGTTGCTGCTGATCGCCGTGTTCGCCTTCATTGCCGCGGCCATGCCCGGCCAGCGCAGCCTGACCCTGTTCGAGGGGCTGGTCGTGCTCAGCGCCATCGGCGGAATCGTTGCGGCGGGCAACCATGTGTATATACTCGCCAACCCTTCGGTCAGTTGCGGCATCGATACCCTGCAACCGATCGTCGACGACCTGCCCCTGGCGCGGGTCTGGCCACTGGCCTTCCAGGTCGATGGCTTCTGCTCGACGCCCTATCCGCCGGTACTGGGTCTTTCCCTGGCGCAATGGGCACTTGCAGCGTTTGTTCTGACAGCCGTCCTGGTGCCTCTGGGCATCTACCGCAACCGCCGTCGGACTTAGACCAAAGTCCCGACTGGATGCAAGTCTATCGCGCAGTCTCCCGACTACCGAAAGCCGCCCCCGCAATCCTTCTTGTAATCAGCAAACCCTTGTCCCAGGCGGGCTGCATGGCCACGGACAGGGGTGCGACAAACTGTCGCGAAGCTGATTTTTCGAGCGCCATTGTTGCAGGATCTGTAAAAGACTGTTGCTCAATAAGTCATAGTCAAGGGTTGGCGACCTATCTACAATCGCCCCCAATTTCCGTTCGGCACTGCTTGCGAGTCCGCAGGATTAAAGGGGGCCAAGGCTCTTTTTGCTGACTTCGACAAGTATCGCCCACGGCGATACCGGGCGGACATCCCTCCGCGATTTCCCGCACCAAACGGACTTGGTCTGAAATCAGGCCCCAGGCCTTCGAAATCAATACCAGTACCGTAGACCCGCTTGATGCCGCGCCCCTTGCAGTCGGACGCCTGGCAGAAGCGGAATCGCCCCAAATGCTAACGCTTGGCAGGACGAAGTGTTGGCGACCAAAACACCAAATTGCATTGAAGCAAGCTGATCTAGAGGTCGTGAGATGAGTAAAAAGCGTTACCCCAGACTGTTTGGCATTCTGCCCTTTTTAGGCATGCTTTTACTCAGTGGGTGCAACTGGACCCTGCTCGACCCGAAGGGCCAGGTCGGCATTGAGCAAAAGAACCTTATCCTGATCGCTACCGGCCTGATGCTGCTGGTGGTAGTGCCGGTCATCATCATGACCCTGGCATTCGCCTGGAAGTACCGTGCTTCCAACAAGGCAGCCACCTACACTCCGGACTGGTCGCACTCGACCAAGATCGAGGCCGCCGTATGGGCTATCCCGGTGCTGATCATCATCGCCCTGGGCTATGTCACCTACAAGACCACCCACTCCCTCGACCCGTATCGCCCACTGGATTCCGATGTGAAGCCTGTGCTGATCGACGTCGTGGCACTGGACTGGAAATGGCTGTTCATCTACCCCGAGCAGGGCATTGCCACGGTCAACAAGATCGTCTTCCCGGCCAATACCCCCGTCAACTTCCGCGTGACCTCCGACGCCGTGATGAACTCGTTCTTCATCCCGGGCCTGGGCGGCCAGATCTACGCGATGGCGGGCATGACGACCAAGCTGCACCTGATCGCCAACGAGAATGGCGAGTTCGACGGTATTTCCGCCAACTACAGCGGCGCCGGCTTCACCGGCATGAAGTTCAAGGCCACTGCCACTTCCCAGGCTGATTTCGAGGCATGGGTAAACGAAGTCAAGCAGTCGCCGAAGACGCTGAGCAAGGCTGAATACGAAGCCTTGATCAAACCAAGCGAAAACAATCCAGTGACGCTGTACAGCGAGGCATCGGCCGACACGTTCCAGTCCATCGTCGACAAGTACGAAGGCATGAACCGTGGCAAGCCGGTCGTCCACGAAGAAGCAGGCAGCAAGGATCTGGCCACCACCGAAGGTGTGGACTCGAGTAAGCAACCAGCTGCCGGGGCAGAGGAGTAAGAGATGTTCGGTAAATTAAGTCTGGAGGCGATACCCTTCCACGAGCCGATAGTTATGGTGACGCTTGCCATAATCGCGCTCGGCGGTATCGCTGTAGCGGGTGGTATCACCTACTTCAAGAAGTGGAACTACCTGTGGAGCGAGTGGCTGACCTCGGTCGACCACAAGAAGATCGGGGTGATGTACATCATCGTCGCGATGATCATGCTGCTGCGCGGCTTTGCCGACGCCATCATGATGCGCAGCCAGCAGGCGCTTGCCACTGGCGGCTCCGAAGGCTACCTGCCGCCTGAGCACTATGACCAGATCTTCACCGCCCACGGTGTGATCATGATCATCTTCATGGCGATGCCGTTCTTCACCGGCCTGATGAACCTGGCCCTGCCTCTGCAGATCGGTGCGCGTGACGTTGCCTTCCCGTTCCTGAACTCCCTGAGCTTCTGGTTGCTGGTTGCCGGCGTGATCCTGGTCAACCTGTCCCTGGGCGTCGGCGAATTCGCCAAGACCGGCTGGGTTGCCTATCCGCCGCTGTCGGGCTTGCAATACAGTCCGGGGGTGGGTGTCGACTACTACATCTGGGCGCTACAGCTATCGGGCCTGGGTACGACACTGACGGGCGTCAACTTCCTGGTCACCGTGGCCAAGATGCGCGCGCCTGGCATGAAGCTGATGGACATGCCGATCTTCACCTGGACCTGCACCTGGGCCAACGTGCTGATCGTCGCTTCGTTCCCGATCCTGACCGCCGCCCTCGCCCTGCTGACCGTTGACCGTTATCTGGACTTCCACATCTTCACCAACGAGCTTGGTGGGAACCCGATGATGTACGTCAACCTGTTCTGGGCATGGGGTCACCCTGAGGTGTACATCCTGATCCTGCCGGCGTTCGGCGTGTTCTCGGAAGTCACGTCGACCTTCACCAGCAAGCGCCTGTTCGGCCACCACGCGATGATCTACGCATCGGGTGCGATCGCCATCCTGGGCTTCGCGGTGTGGCTGCACCACTTCTTCACCATGGGTTCTGGCGCCAGCGTCAACACCTTCTTCGGGTTGGCGACGATGCTGATCTCGATCCCGACGGGTGTGAAGCTGTTCAACTGGCTGTTCACCATCTACCAGGGCCGCCTGCGCTTCACCGCGCCAGTGCTCTGGACCCTGGGCTTCATGGTCACCTTCTCCATCGGTGGCATGACCGGCGTACTGCTGGCCGTTCCAGGTGCTGACTTCGTACTGCACAACAGCCTGTTCGTGATCGCTCACTTCCACAACGTGATCATCGGCGGCGCGGTCTTCGGCTACATCGCAGGCTTCGCGTTCTGGTTCCCGAAAGCGTTCGGCTTCACCCTGAACGAGCGTTGGGGCAAGGCAGCCTTCTGGTTCTGGATCTCCGGCTTCTACGTGGCCTTCATGCCGCTGTACGCGCTGGGCTTCATGGGCATGACCCGTCGCCTGAACCACACCGACAACCCGCTGTGGGAACCCTACCTGTACGTAGCCGTCTGCGGCGCCGTGCTGATTGCCTTCGGTATCGCCTGCCAGCTGATCCAGCTGTACGTGTCGGTACGTGATCGCAACGAGAACCGCGACGTGACCGGCGACCCATGGGGCGGCCGTACTCTGGAATGGTCGACTTCGTCGCCACCTCCGTTCTACAACTTCGCCGCCATGCCAGAGAAAGTTGGCCTGGATGCCTGGCACGAAGCCAAGGAAGCGGGCGTTGCGTACAAGGTTCCGGCCAAGTACGAAGCGATCCACATGCCGAACAACACCTCGACCGGTGTGTTCATGGGCCTGCTGCTGGCGGTATTCGGTTTCGCCTTCATCTGGCACATCTGGTGGCTGGTGGGCGCGAGCCTGGTAGCGACCATCGCCGTCTTCGTTCGCCACGCTGCACGTGACGACCAGGGCTACATGGTTCCGGCCGAGGAAGTGGCGCGCATCGAAGCTGAACACCAGAAGGCCCTGCGCCTGGCTGGCGTCGCTACCGGTGGCGCCCGTGTCGAATCGTTTGAGCGGGTTTAATCAATGTCCAGTCAAGTAATCAACGCTGGTGCTCATGGTCACGACCATGGGCACGATGATCACCACCACGACTCGGGTCAGAACACCGTACTGGGGTTCTGGCTGTACCTGATGACCGACTGCATTCTCTTTGCGTCGCTCTTCGCTACCTACGCGGTGCTGTCCGGCAGTTTTGCCGGCGGCCCGTCGGGTCATGACATCTTCGAACTGCCTTTCGTGGCCGTCGAGACCGGCCTGCTGCTGCTGTCCAGCATCACCTTCGGTTTCGCCATGCTGCAGATGTTCAAGGGCAACAAGGGCGCCGTACTGGGTTGGCTGGCAGTCACCTTCCTGTTCGGTGCCGGCTTTATCGCGATGGAAGTCTACGAATTCCATCACCTGATCGAGGCTGGCTTCGGCCCGCAGCGCAGTGGCTTCCTGTCGGGCTTCTTCGCCCTGGTCGGGACCCACGGTCTGCACGTGACCTCCGGCCTGATCTGGATGGCGATCCTGATGTACCAGATCAACAAGCACGGCATCACCGCGACCTCCAAGACGCGCATGAGCTGCCTGAGCCTGTTCTGGCACTTCCTGGACGTGGTCTGGATCTGCGTCTTCACCGTCGTCTACCTGCTGGGGGTTCTGTAATGGCCAATGCACACGACACTCATCACGAAGGTAATCACGGCAGCGTGAAGTCGTACATGATCGGCTTCGTGCTGTCGGTGATCCTGACCGCGATCCCGTTCGGCCTGGTGATGTACCCAAGCCTGCCGAAAGACCTGACCGTCATGATCGTGGTCGCGCTCGCCGCGATCCAGGTCGTGGTCCACCTTGTGTACTTCCTGCACATGGACCGTTCGAAGGAGCAACGCTCGAACGTGACGACCTTCCTCTTCACCGTGATGGTCATCGCACTGTTGGTCGGCCTGTCGCTGTGGATCATGTTCAGCATCCATACTTCGATGATGGCCAAGTGAGGTAAGACCGCATGTCCGTTAAGCACTTTATCCAAATCACCAAACCGGGGATCATTTTCGGTAACGTGCTTTCCGTGGCAGGCGGCTTCTTCCTTGCTGCGCAGGGGCATGTCGATTTCGCCCTGTTCCTGGCGGTGGTGATCGGTACTTCCCTGGTAGTTGCGTCCGGTTGCGTGTTCAACAACTGCATCGACCGTGACATCGACCAGAAGATGGAACGTACCAAGAACCGCGCCATGGTGATGGGCGACATGTCGCTGCCCGTTGCGCTGGGCTACGCCACCCTCCTGGGGGTGGTCGGCCTGGGCCTGTTGTACTTCATGGCCAATCCGCTGGCGGCCTTGTGCGGCTTGATCGGCTTTGTCATCTACGTGGGTTTCTACAGCCTCTGGCTGAAGCGCAAGTCGGTGCACGGCACCCTGGTTGGCAGCCTGTCGGGTGCCATGCCTCCGGTGATCGGCTACTGCGCCGTGAGCAACAGCTTCGACCTGGCCGCAGTGACCCTGCTGGTCATGTTCAGCTTGTGGCAGATGCCGCACAGCTATGCGATCGCCATCTTCCGCTTCAACGACTACCGCGCAGCGAACATTCCGGTCCTGCCGGTGGCGCGTGGTGTGCTCGCGGCGAAGAAGCAGATCCTGCTGTATATCCTCGCGTTCGTGCTGGCGACCCTGATGCTGACCCTGGGCGGCTATGCCGGCCTGGGTTACCTGGCGGTCGCCGCCGGCATGGGCCTGTACTGGCTGTACATGGCCTGGGGTGGCTACAAGGCCGAGGACGACAGCAAGTGGGCACGCAAGGTATTCGGCTTCTCCATCCTCACCGTCATGGCCTTGAGCCTGATGATGTCGGTGGACAGCCAGACCGCTGGCGAAGTACTGATGACGTACGCACGCTGACAGTTGCCTGATGTACCAGAACGCCCCGGCTTGCCGGGGCGTTTTTTTTTGCCTTTACAACCCACCCCCCGCCCAATTATCTTCTCCCTCGGCCACCGCAGTGGCCAACGTCGCTCGGACGGTTCCGGGCGCTTACGTCTTCGAGGAAATCATGGCCAACCCAGGTTTGCCGCGCCGCTTTGCGCGCATCGATCGTCTCCCCCCTTACGTCTTCAACATCACCGCCGAGCTCAAGATGGCTGCGCGCCGTCGTGGCGAGGACATCATCGACCTCAGCATGGGCAACCCCGACGGCGCCACGCCGCCGCACATCGTCGAGAAGATGGTGCAGGTCGCCCAGCGCGAAGACACCCACGGCTATTCCACCTCCCGCGGCATTCCGCGCCTGCGCCGCGCCATTTCGCGCTGGTACCAGGACCGCTACCAGGTCGAGATCGACCCCGAAAGCGAAGCCATCGTCACCATCGGCTCCAAGGAAGGCCTGGCGCATCTGATGCTCGCCACGCTCGACCAGGGCGACACCGTGCTGGTACCCAACCCCAGCTACCCGATCCATATCTACGGTGCGGTCATCGCGGGTGCCCAGGTGCGGTCGGTGCCGCTGGTGCCGGGCGTGGACTTCTTCAACGAGCTGGAACGGGCGATCCGCGAGTCGATCCCCAAGCCGAAGATGATGATCCTGGGTTTCCCTTCCAACCCCACGGCCCAGTGCGTGGAGCTCGACTTCTTCGAACGTGTGGTGGCCCTCGCCAAGCAATACGACGTGCTCGTGGTGCACGACCTGGCCTATGCCGATATCGTGTACGACGGCTGGAAAGCCCCGTCGATCATGCAGGTGCCCGGCGCCAAGGACATCGCGGTGGAATTCTTCACCCTGTCCAAGAGCTACAACATGGCGGGCTGGCGCATCGGTTTCATGGTCGGCAACCCGGAACTGGTCAACGCCCTGGCGCGGATCAAGAGCTACCACGACTACGGTACCTTCACCCCGTTGCAGGTCGCGGCCATCGCGGCGCTCGAAGGCGACCAGCAATGCGTGCGCGACATCGCCGAGCAGTACCGCCAGCGCCGCAACCTGCTGGTCAAGGGCCTGCACGAGATGGGCTGGATGGTGGAGAACCCCAAGGCCTCGATGTACGTCTGGGCGAAGATCCCAGAGGCCTATGCGCACCTGGGCTCGCTTGAGTTTGCCAAGAAGATGCTGGCCGATGCCAAGGTCTGCGTATCGCCCGGCATCGGTTTCGGTGACTACGGGGACGATCACGTACGCTTCGCCCTGATCGAGAACCAGGACCGTATTCGCCAGGCCATTCGCGGCATCCGGCAGATGTTCCGGGCTGACGGCCTGACGCAGAAGTAACTGCGGCGACGGGGCAGGTCCGGACCATCGGTCTGCCCCCGATCTTTTTCTTCGCGACCCCCTTCTCAGCGCTTCGCGCATGCATTACAACTAGCGGCCTGGGCGCGGCCCTCCAATAACGATAGATCCCTTTCCTCTCTCTCCCTCCCAATCATGTCCGAACATAATCCTTGTTTGAACTGCGGCGCCTGCTGCGGGTATTTCCGTGTGTCCTTCTTCTGGGGCGAGTGCGCTTCGGCCGGGGGTGTGGTGCCAGATGACCTCGTGGTACAGATCAACCCCACGCGGGTGGCGATGATCGGCACCGACAGCAAGCCCTGCCGGTGTGTGGGGCTGTCCGGGGAAATCGGTGGCCAGGTCGCGTGCACGTTGTACAGCCAGCGCTCCAGCCCCTGCCGCGAATTCGAAGCGTCCTGGGTAGACGGCGTGCACAACCCCAGCTGCGATGCCGCGCGCGCCGCCTACGGCATGCCGCCGCTGGAAGCCAACGAGCCGCTTTGGCCGGATGAGGGCGAGCAGGTGGCGTGAGAGGCGAGCGCTGCGGTATGGTCGGTGTTTACCGACCGACCGGAGCCTTGAGTGCCTGCCCGTTACCTGACCGTCAGCCTGCTGCTGTATCTGCTGAGCCTGTGCTTTGACGGCGCGAAGATGACCAACGGCGGGCACATGCCCGCGTTGCAGATGCTGTTGTATGGCGCCTGGGGTGTGCCATTCGGGTTGTTCCAGTGGTTCGCCAATCCGTTGCTGGCGCTGGCGATGCTGTGTCGCCGGCGCTTCAGGCGCCTGGCACTGGTGCTCGGCCTGTCAGCGCTTTACCTGGTCTGCGGCACGTTTGGCATTGAGCGCCTGCCGGATAATCGCAGTTATGCGTTTCATGACGTCACGGCTCTCGGGGCCGGTTTCTGGCTGTGGCTAGTGGCGATCCTGGTGTTCTGTGCAGGGCAGGGGTGGTGGTGCTGGCAGGCACGCCAGGCGGCCGAGATGCCGCGGTGGCGGCTGCTTGATGGGCTGCTGCTGGTAATCCTGGGCTGTGCCCTTTATGCCGCTACGCAGATGCCCTCCCTGCGTTTCGAACCCGGCAAGGCGTTGATGCCCCCGGACTATCATCAGCAGCCTCGCGTAACATGAAGTGCGCTTTGGCAATGGATCAGTAATCCGAAAGGACTTTCCCATGTTCAATCGTTACCTGTTGGCAACCGCTGCTCTCATGAGTATCACCGCCCACGCTGAGGACTACACCCAATGCATGGACAAGGCCTCCAGCACCCTGGCCATGAGCAGCTGTATCCAGTCTGAAACGCAAAGGCAGGACGACCGCTTGAACAAGGTCTACAAACAGCTCATGACCAAGCTCGACAGTGATTCGCAGAAGCGCCTGCGCGAGGCGCAGCGCAGCTGGATCAAGTACCGCGAAGGCAACTGTGGTTTCATGGGCCGGGTCAGCGGCGCCAGCATCGACCGCATCCAGGGTGCCATGTGCGAGCTCGACATGCGCCGCGACCGCGCCGCCGAGCTGGAGCAGGTGCTCAACCCCGAGCGCTGACCGGCCGGGGCTGGCGGCGCGCACGGGCGCGCAGGTAGTCGCGAACTTCCACGCGGTCGCCGGCGAACTCGATGCGTTCCTTGTTGGCCTCGCGTTGATAGGCGTACATCGGGTCGTAGTACTCGTGGAGCAGCCCTTCGATCCAGGCGCGGTGCAAGTCGACCTCGCCCGTACGCAGCTGCACATCCAATGCCTGCTGCAGCAGGTCGGCCAGTCGCTGGTAGCGCTCGCCGCCCAGTCGCTTGCGGATGTTCAGCAGGCTTTGACGCAGGCGGTCGGCGAACAGCAGCGGGCCAGCCTCCAGCCCGTGGACCCCGATGAACTCTGCGCTCAGGTTGACCACGTAATCGCGCAGGATGCGCTCGACCCGATTGCCGAAGCTGTCCTCCAGCCAAACCATCGGGTACTGCTTCATGCCCTGGTACAACTCCAGCGGCACCGCGCAGCTCCCCACGATACGGCCTTCGTCCTCGAGCACGAACTGCTCGATGCCGCGTGCGCGTTTCTTGAGGATATCCACCGCCAGGCGGTTCTCGAAATTGATCTGCGCCGGCTGGCCTGTGGCGCGCTTGCCGAAGCTCGAGCCACGGTGATTGGCATGGCCTTCAAGGTCCAGCACGTTGTCGAGCTCCTGCAGCACATCGGTCTTGCCGGTGCCGGTGAGGCCACCGATCAGCACGAAATCACACGTCTGCACCGCATCGAGCGTGGCGCCCAGCAGGAAGTTGCGCATCGCCTTGTAGCCACCGATCACCCGGGGGTATTCAATGCCTGCTTCATCCCTGAGCCACTGCTGCACGATCTGCGACCGCAACCCGCCACGGAAGCAATACAGGTAGCCTTGCGGGTTTTCCCTGGCGAAGGCGGCCCACGCCTCGAGACGCACCTCCTTGTTATGGCCCTGGACCAGTTGGTGCCCCAGCGTGATCGCGGCGGCCTGGCCATGCTGCTTGAAGCAGGTGCCTACCTTCTCGCGCTCATGGTCGTTCATCAGCGGCAGGTTGATGGCTCCCGGGAAGGCGCCCTTGGCGAATTCGACAGGGGCGCGCATGTCCATCAGGGGCACGTCATCGAGAAAAAGCTGGCGGTAATCGGTGCAGTCGTCGCGCATCACAGCACCTCGACCGCGTGGCTCTGTCGCTCGACGAGGGTGCCGATCGGGGCAAGCGACAGGCCCAGTTCGGCGGCCACGGCAAGAAACTCCGCTTCGCCCTCTCCGGTCACGGCCACCAGGAGGCCGCCGCTGGTCTGCGGATCGCACAGCAGGTGCTTCTGGTCATCGGTCAGGGCGCCCAGCTTGTGGCCGTAGCTGTCGTAGTTGCGCAGCGTGCCGCCAGGTACACAGCCTTCGGCCAGGTAATACTCGACACCCGGCAGGCGCGGCACCGCATCGTACTGCAGGTGCGCAGTCAGGCCGCTGCCTTCGGCAAGCTCGACCAGATGGCCCAGCAAGCCGAAGCCGGTCACGTCGGTCATGGCCAGCACCCCGTCCAGCTTGCCGAAACGGCTGCCGGGCGTGTTCAGGGTGCACATCCAGTCCCGCGCGAGGCCCTGGTCCCGCTCGCGCAGCTTGGACTTCTTCTCGGCCGTGGTGAGGATGCCGATGCCCAGCGGCTTGGTCAGGTACAGGCGGCACCCCGCGACGGCGGTGTCGTTGCGCTTGAGATGACGCTTGCTGACCACGCCGGTCACCGCCAGGCCGAAGATCGGCTCGGGGGCATCGATCGAGTGACCACCGGCCAGAGGAATGCCAGCCTCGGCGCACACTGCGCGGCCGCCGCGAATGACTTCGCGGGCAATCTCCGGGGCCAGCACATTGACCGGCCAGCCGAGGATGGCGATGGCCATCAGCGGGTCACCGCCCATGGCGTAGATATCACTGATCGCATTGGTAGCGGCGATGCGGCCGAAGTCGTACGGGTCATCGACGATGGGCATGAAGAAATCGGTGGTCGAGACCACGCCGCGCTCGTCGTCCAGGGCATAGACGGCGGCGTCATCGCGCGAGGCATTGCCGACCCACAGCTTGGGATCCAGCGCTTGTGTGCCGCTCTCGGCCAGGATCACATCCAGCACCTTGGGCGAGATCTTGCAGCCGCAACCGGCGCCATGGCTGTACTGGGTCAGACGGATCGGTTCGCTCATACGCACCTCGGATAATCGTGATGCGCGATTGTAGCAAAGCTGGCCTTTACGCCGACGACTCTTATAATTCGATCCTGTCGGCAAGACGCCGGCCTTGTCCCTGCTATCGAACCGGAGAATCCACATGCTCAAACGTCCCCTGGCGATCGCCGCCGGCTTCGTGCTGTCCTGCTCCGCCGTCATTGCCCAGGCCGCCGACACCCTGCGCGTCAGCGCCATTCCCGACGAAGCGCCGACCGAGCTGCTGCGCAAGTTCAAGCCACTGGGCGCCTACCTCGAGCAGCAGCTGGGGATGAAGGTGCAGTTTGTGCCCGTGGCGGACTACCCGGCGGTGGTCGAGTCGCTGGCCAGCGACCGGCTGGACATGGCCTGGCTGGGCGGCTTCACTTTCGTCCAGGTGCACCTCAAGGATCCGACTGCCACGCCGCTGGTGCAGCGCGAGCAGGATGCGCAGTTCACCAGCAAGTTCATCACCGCCAATCCTGACGTGAAGAGCCTGGCCGACCTCAAGGGCAAGACCTTCGCCTTCGGCTCGATCTCGTCCACCTCGGGCAGCCTGATGCCGCGTTACTTCATGCTCAAGAACGACAACATCAAGCCCGAGGACTATTTCAAGCGCATCTCCTACTCCGGTGCCCACGATGCCACCGCCGCCTGGGTGCAGGCTGGCAAGGTCGACGCCGGCGTGCTCAACGCCAGCGTCTGGGACAAGCTGGTAGCCTCCGGCAAGGTCGATACCCAGAAGGTCAAGGTGTTCGCCACCACGCCGACCTACTACGACTACAACTGGACGGTGCGCGGCAGCCTCGATCCGGCGCTGAAAGAGAAGATCAAGAAAGCCTTCCTCGGCCTCGACCCGGCCAATCCTGAACAAAAGGCAATTCTCGACTTGCAGGCTGCCAGCCGCTTCATCGAAACCAGCCCGGACAACTACCAAGGCACCGAAGAAGCCGCACGCGCCGCCGGACTGCTCAAGTGAGCATCCGCCTGCTCGG
Organism: Pseudomonas fluorescens; assembly: GCF_902498185.1. Lineage (GTDB taxonomy): Bacteria > Pseudomonadota > Gammaproteobacteria > Pseudomonadales > Pseudomonadaceae > Aquipseudomonas > Aquipseudomonas fluorescens_BS. Next base: position 203,062 of record NZ_CABVIX010000010.1, read on the forward strand.
TGCCGGTTTGCGTCACGGCCAGGTACAGGCCCTTAAAGGCGTGGACCTGAGCATCGAAGCCGGCGAGCGGGTGGCGATCATCGGGCCGTCAGGGGCTGGAAAATCCAGCCTGCTGCACCTGATGGCCACCGCCAGCCGCCTGAGCGAGGGCAGCCTCGAGCTGCTCGGCGAACAGCCCTGGCGATTGTCCGCCCGCGGCCGCCAGAACCTGCGCGCGCGGGTAGGGCTGGTGCACCAGGCGCCGCCGCTGCCCCTGCGCCAGCGCGTAGTGACGGCGGTACTGGCTGGTCGGCTGGGGCAGTGGGGCACCTTGCGCGGGCTGCTCAACCTGCTGTATCCGCTGGATGTGCCCGGCGCCCGCCAGGTGCTGACTGACCTGGGCCTGGCCGACAAGCTGTTCGCCCAGTGCGGCCAGCTTTCCGGCGGCCAGCTGCAGCGTGTCGGCATTGCGCGTGCGCTGTACCAGCGGCCCCAGGTGCTGCTCGCCGATGAGCCGGTGTCCGCCATGGACCCGGTGCTGGCAGGCCACAGTCTTGCGCTGCTCAACCGCCATGCCCGCGAGCAGGGCGTGACCCTGGTGGCCAGCCTGCATGCCGTGGAACTGGCGCTGGCGCACTTCCCCCGAGTGGTCGGTATCCGCGAAGGGCAGGTGGCCTTCGACTGCTCGGCGCAGGCGGTGACCCCCAGCCTGCTTGATGCGCTCTACGCCAACGAACAGCTGGCCCCACCGCCCATGCCTGAGGCCACGCTGCACGTGCAGATCCCTCGATGCTGAGCCGCGATACCCGTGACCCTGCGGCCCTGCCGCGACTATTGCTGGCTCTTCTGGCTCTGGCGTTGCTGTGGCCCGGGGTGCAGCTCAGCGAGCTCGATCCCAGTGTATTGCTGCAGGCTGACAACCGTGCGCAGATGGGCAACTTCGTCAGTGGTTTCTGGCCGCCGGCCCACGATCCCGAGTTTCTCGCGCTGTTGCTGGAAAGCACCTTGCAGACTCTGACCGTGGCCACCGCCGGTATGGCCCTGGCTTTCGTGATCGCGGTGCCCACCAGCTTGCTGGCCAGCCGCGCATTGTCACTGGGCGCTGCTTCACGGGCAGGCCGCGCCGGTTTCTGGTCCCGCACCGCGCGCCTGCCCGTGCGCGGTTTGCTGATATTCCTGCGCAGTGTGCCGGAGATCGTCTGGGCGCTGCTGTTCGTCCGCGCCGTGGGCCTGGGGCCTACAGCGGGCGTGCTGGCCATCGCCATCACCTACAGCGGTATGCTCGGCAAGGTCTACGCCGAAATCTTCGAGTCGGTCGACCAGCGCCCGACCCATGCCCTGTTGCAGGCGGGCAGCAGCCGCCTCAGCGGTTTTCTCTACGGCATCCTTCCCAGCGCCGGGGCGGAGCTGGTGTCCTACACCGTCTACCGTTGGGAATGTGCCGTGCGCGCCTCTGTAGTAATGGGCTTCGTCGGCGCAGGTGGCTTGGGGCAGCAGATCGACCTGTCGATGCGCATGTTCGCGGGCGCCGAGGTCGCCAGCATGCTGCTGGCGTTCCTGGTGCTGGTGTTCCTGGCCGACCAGCTTAGCCGCGTGCTGCGCGGGAGGCTGGCATGAACCGGTTGATCAACCTGCTGCTGGCGTTGGTCATCCTGGTTGCCGTCGCGGCCTCGTTTGCCTACCTGAGCCTGGATCTGGAGGCCCTGGTTGGAAATGGCGGGCTGGGGCAGATGGGCGGGTACGCAGCGCGGTTCTTGAATCCGGACTTGAGTGCGGAGCACCTGCGCGCCGTCTGGCACGGCGCGCTGGAGACTCTGGCGATGTCTGGTCTCGGTACGTTGCTGGCGATGGTCCTCGGCTTGCTTCTCGCCTTGCCGGCCGCCGGCCGTTTCGGCTGGCCGCTGCAAGGCGCCGCGCGGCTGGTGCTCAATGCCCTGAGGGCTATTCCTGAACTGGTGTGGGCGGCATTGACCGTACTTGCCGCAGGCCTGGGGCCTAACGCAGGGACCCTGGCCTTGGCGCTGCACACGGCGGGCGTGCTGGGCCGCCTGTTCGCCGAAGCCCTCGAAAACGCCCCGCCCGAGCCTGCCGCAGCCTTGCGGTTACAAGGCGCCAGCCAGGTCAGCGCCTTCTGCTTCGGGACCTTGCCCAACCTCTGGCCGCAGTTGCTTGCTTACAGCCTGTACCGATGGGAGAACAATATCCGCATGGCCAGCGTGCTGGGTTTTGTCGGCGCGGGTGGGTTGGGGCAGGTGCTCTACACCACCCTGAGCCTGTTTCAGGAAGCCCAGGCCAGTACTGTCATCATCGCCATGCTCATTCTGGTGCTGCTTGTGGATGCTCTGAGCGACCTCCTGCGCCAGCGCTACGTGACAGCCTGAGCGCCGCCATCAGCCCACCACCAACCGTTCACATTGTGCATCGCGCTGCATCGACTCGAGATTGCGCTCGATCGTCTCGCAGATCGTATCCATCTGGATCTGATGCTCACTGAACCGGAACGGGCTCTGCAAGTCAGTACCGATCCGCTCGATTGCCAGGAGCATGAAGCCCACCACTGTCGAAGCCAGCGGCGTGAACCAGCCCAGCGTCTCCACCAGGCCTACCGGCACGATCAGGCAGAACAGGCTGATGAATAGCCGTGGAAAGTACACATAGGGATAGGGCAGGGGTGTATTGGCGATCCGCTCCATCCCCCCTTGGGCATTGGACAGGTCAACCATGGTCGACTCAAGCCGAGCCAGGCGAATGGTGTCCAGGCGACCGGCCTTGTACTCCCGGCTCAACATCGCCGCGGAGCCGGTCAGGATGTCATTGGCGAAATTGTTGGAGTTGTTGCGCCGCTCGAATTCGCTCGGCGGGATGAATGCCATCAACTCATCAGGACACGGACGACCCTTCAAATGCGCCGCCAGGCAGTTCACGTAGGCGATATGCCGGCGAAGAAGGGTGGCCTTCACCGGGTTGACCCCCTCCTCATCATCGTCGATCAGCGAAAGCACCTGGCGCCCATAGCTGCGCGAGCTGTTCACCAGCATCCCCCACAGCGTGCGGGCCTCCCACCAGCGGTTGTAGGCACTGCTGTTGCGAAAGCTCACCAGCACCACCAGTGCCGAGCCCAGCAGGGTCAATGGCATCAACGGCAAGGTGAACTGGGTATTGAAGAACAACATGAATTCGATGGTGACCATCACGTCCCAGACCAGCAGCCAGAACAGCGACCAGCCGATATAACCGAAGGTCTTGACCACCAGGCGGTACTTGCGGGCAATGGCGTCTTTCATGGGTCAACCTCCAGGCGAAGAGCATGAGGGTTCGGACGCCGAGGCGGGCAAGAGGTTCGCCGCGGTTCATCGGTGGATGTTGCAGGAGGTGTCTAGACCAGGGATTACACCGGGTGGGCTTGCAGGCTCGCTCACGTAGTCGACCAGCGGATTTGAAGTTCCATTTTCAGTGATGTCACAATGACACCCTCACCGAACCCCAAGGCAGCTTCCTGCTTTGCCGCTGTCCGGTGCATCCAGGACAGCATTGAATTCGGTGACCGTCTCGAAATGAGTGAACGAACAACCAAAGGCCTCACTTTCGCCAAGCGCATGTACGTGCCACGGGCGGTAGGAACGGGGCTGGGCTTTTTCTGTGTAATGGTCGGCATCTGGCCGCTGCAGCCCGGCTGGTGGATGTGGGCGCTGCTGTTCGGACATGGTTTCATCTGGCCGCACTTGGCCTACCAGCTCGCCCGGCGCTCCGGCTACCCTCTGCGCGCAGAACAGCGAAACATGATCGTCGACGGCTTGGCGGGCGGTTGCTGGGCCGGCGTGATGGGCCTTAATCCGCTGCCAAGCGTGATCATCCTGTCGATGATCGCCATGGACAAGATCGCTGCAGGCGGCTGGCCCATGCTGTTCAAGACCTTGTGCGCACAAGCCGTGGGGGTCGGCCTGTGCCTGTTGCTGTACACGCCGCCGCTGTTCCCCGAAACCACCCATGAGCAGATGCTCGCTTGCCTGCCGATCCTGCTGATCTATCCCATGGCGATCGGCCTGATCTGTTACCAGGTCACCGTCCAGCTCACCCAGCACAAACGCACGCTGGCGCGGCTGAGCAAGACTGACAGCCTCACCGGCCTCGCCAATCACGGTGCCTGGAAAGACCTGCTGGTGCGCGAGTTCGAACACTGCAGCCGTACCCAGCAGCCGAACAATCTCGCCCTCATCGACGTTGATCATTTCAAGCAGATCAACGACCGTTACGGCCACCTGGCCGGCGACAATATCCTGCGCACGCTTGGCGCCACGCTGGCTTCGCATCTTCGCAAGACCGACCTGGTAGCTCGCTACGGCGGCGATGAATTCTGTGTGATGCTACCTGGCACCACCCCGCATGAGGCCCATGAGATTCTCGAGCGTCTGCGCCAGACCGTCGAGACATACCATGACCCTGAGCTGGCGGACATGAAATTGAGCCTGAGCATCGGTATCGCGCCCTATGGCGATCACTTCGCCGATGCTGATCGCTGGTTGCACGCAGCGGACATGGCGCTGTATGCCGCCAAGAACGCGGGACGCAATACCATTCGCCAGGCCAGCGCGCCAGACTGAGGGAGCGTGGCAGGCGATGATCTCTACTGCAGCGCCTGCTACCGCAGCGGTCAAAACAGTTGTTGCAGATGTGCTCGACTTGAGCAGAGGATCGAGCGGGTCATCCTAGGGAAGAAAATTTGTATACGGGGGTTGACGACCAATTCCAATACTGTATTATTCGCCTCCCGCTAGCAGCAATGCAGCGAGTCAAGTGTTTGAAGTTAAACAGCTTTCTGGTTAAAAACTTCAAAATAAACGCTTGACAGACTTAGAGGAGAGCGTAGAATGCGCACCTCGGTTCAGCAAGCCAAGCGCTTCGAACCAGCCGCTCTTTAACAATTGAATCAAGCAATTCGTGTGGGTGCTTGTGAGTACGGACTGATAGTCTGCAAGATTATCAGCATCACAAGTGACCACATGAGTAATCATAGTAGTCATTTGAGATTGCTGAG
>NZ_CABVIX010000011.1 GCF_902498185.1 Pseudomonas fluorescens
TTAACTTCAAACACTTGACTCGCTGCATTGCTGCTAGCGGGAGGCGAATTCTACAGCGTTTCAATCTGCTGTCAACCACCTTTTTCACCGCTACCGATCTTTCGACCGGAGCCACTTCCGGCTGCTGCCCTGAACGTTCAACTCGTTGATTCTCAAGGAGTTTTCCGTTCCAACTACGCTGGAAGTGGGGCGCATTATAAGGGGATTCGAGAAGGCGTCAACCCCTGTTTCAAATAAACCTTGGTATTAGCGAAAACAAAGCGGGGGAGGCCTTCGGCCTCCCCCGCCTTGCTTCTCTATATAGTTTTACTCAGCTTTAAGGGTAATACGTGCGAAGGCCTTCTTGCCCGCTTGGCAAACATGGGTCGCACCGACCGCAAACATGAAGCCGCGGTCTACTACAACACCGTCCACTTTCACACTCCCTGCCGCCAGCAGGTCACGCGCCGCTGCCGAGTTTTTCACCAGTGCCGCCTTGTTAAGGACCGCCGCGATCGGCATCTCCTCGGCAGCGCTCAATTCGATCTCCGGCAAGTCTTCAGGCAGCTCACCTTCCTTCATGCGGTTACCGGCAGCACGGTGCGCGTTGGCCGCCGCTTCCTCACCATGGAAACGCGCAACGATTTCCTCGGCCAGCTTGATCTTGACATCACGCGGGTTGGCGCCCTTCTCGACGTCTGCGCGCAGTGCATCGATCTCTTCCATGGAGCGGAAGCTGAGCAGCTCGAAGTAACGCCACATCAGCGTGTCCGGGATGGACACCAGCTTGCTGTACATCACCCCAGGCGCTTCCTGGATGCCCACATAGTTGCCCAGCGATTTGGACATCTTCTTCACGCCGTCGAGCCCTTCGAGCAGCGGCATGGTCACGATGTTCTGCGCCTCCTGGCCATAGGCACGCTGCAGCTCGCGCCCCATCAGCAGGTTGAACTTCTGGTCGGTGCCGCCCAGCTCCACATCAGCCTTGAGCGCCACCGAGTCGTAGCCCTGTACCAGCGGGTAGAGGAACTCATGGATAGCGATCGGCTGGCTCGTCGTATAGCGCTTGTCGAAATCGTCCCGCTCGAGCATGCGCGCCACGGTGTACTGGGACGCCAGGCGGATGAAGTCGGCCGGGGTCAGGGTGTCCATCCAGGTGGAGTTGAACGCGACCTCGGTCTTGGCCGGGTCGAGAATCTTGAACACCTGCTGCTTATACGTCTCGGCGTTGTCCAGGACCTGCTCACGCGTCAGCGGTGGGCGCGTAGCGCTCTTTCCGCTGGGGTCACCGATCATGCCGGTGAAATCACCGATCAGGAAGATCACCTGATGCCCCAGATCCTGGAACTGGCGCAGCTTGTTGATCAGCACCGTGTGACCCAGGTGCAGGTCCGGCGCGGTCGGGTCGAAGCCCGCCTTGATACGCAGCGGCTGACCGCGCTTGAGCTTCTCGACCAATTCGGACTCGACCAGTACCTCTTCCGCACCGCGCTTGATAAGCGCCAGCTGCTCTTCAACCGACTTCATACACAGACCCGCAAGGCTCAGATTCAAAGGGACCCAACCATACAAGATCAGCCATCAAATACAAGTTTTTGCCCCGGGTGTGACCCGATAGCTACCTGATGACGTCTGCCGCCCTTGCGCAGGGATGGATTTGGTTATATTTTATACAGTTATTTCACCTTCATCATGTCATTCATCTTTTCCAATTCACCTTTTTTCAAAGTTATCTCACTCATGACCAACGAACCGACTAAAGCGCCACCGCTTTATCCGAAGAGCCATCTGCTGGCCGCGAGCGGCATCGCCGCCCTCCTCAGCCTGGCGCTTCTGGTATTTCCTTCCAGCGAAGTCGAAGCCAAGAAGACCACCTTGAGCCTTGAGCTCGAAAGCCCGGGCGAGCAGCTCAAGGACGAGGCATTGGATGCCCCGCTGGTGCAGTCCTCGGACGCCGCCGGCTCGCCCTTCGCACAAGTCGAGACACCCACGCCCGCCACCGAGCAGGCCAGCGATGCCCAGCCCGCTGCCGAGGAAAAGGCGGAGGCGAAACTGCCCGGCCATCGTGAAGTGACCGTTGCCCGCGGCGACACCCTCTCTACCGTGTTCGCCAAGGTGGGCCTGCCGGCCAATGCCGTCCATGAGCTTCTGGCGAGCAACAAGCAGGCGAAGCAGTTCAGCCAGCTCAAGCACGGACAGGTGCTGCAGTTCGAACTCGACAAGGACGGTCAGCTGACCAGCCTGCACAGCAAGGTCAGCAGCCTCGAGAGCATCCGCCTGACCCGCAGCGCCAAGGGCTACAGCTTTGATCGCGAGATCAGCAAGCCGGCCGTGCGCACCGCCTATGTGCATGGCACCATCAAAAGCTCGCTTTCCGCCTCGGCCCAGCGCGCGGGGATGTCTCACAGCCTGACCATGGACATGGCGCGCGTGTTTGGCTACGACATCGATTTCGCCCAGGACATCCGCCAGGGCGACGAATTCGACGTGGTCTATGAACAGAAGGTCATGGACGGCAAGGTAGTAGGCACCGGCAACATTCTCTCGGCCCGGTTCACCAACCGCGGCAAGACCTACACGGCGGTGCGCTACACCAACAAGCAAGGCAACACCAACTACTACACCGCCGACGGCAACAGCATGCGCAAGGCGTTCATCCGCACCCCGGTTGACTTCGCCCGCATCAGCTCGCGCTTCTCGAACGGCCGCAAGCATCCCATCCTCAACAAGATCCGCGCTCACAAGGGCGTCGATTATGCCGCCCCGCGCGGCACACCGATCAAGGCCGCCGGTGACGGAAAGGTGCTGCTCGCAGGACGTCGCGGAGGTTACGGCAACACTGTGATCATCCAGCATGGCAATACCTACAAGACCCTCTATGGCCATATGCAGGGCTTCGCCAAGGGCGTGAAGACAGGCGGCACGGTCAAGCAGGGCCAGATCATCGGTTATATCGGTACTACCGGCCTTTCCACCGGACCGCATCTGCATTACGAGTTCCAGGTCAATGGCGTGCACGTCGACCCACTCGGACAGAAGCTGCCGATGGCTGACCCGATCGCCAAGGCCGAGCGTCAGCGATTCCTGCAGCAGAGTCAGCCAATGATCGCCCGCATGGACCAGGAAAAGGCCACCATGCTCGCGTCGAACAAGCGTTAAGTCATGGCGCTCTATCTGGGAGTGATGTCCGGGACCAGCCTGGATGGACTGGACATCGCTCTGATCGAACAGGCCGCGCAGTCAAGGCTGCTCGCCACCCATTACATTCCCATGCCCGCGGACCTGCGCCAGGACCTGCTCACCCTGTGCGCCAGCGGGCCGGATGAGATTGCCCGCGCCGCGCTGGCCGAAAACAGCTGGGCGACGCTCGCTGCGCAAGGCATAGCCCAGCTACTCGCCGAGCAGCACCTGGAGGCCGGGGCCATCCGCGCCATCGGCAGCCACGGCCAGACCATTCGCCACGAGCCTGCCCGCGGCTTCACCGTGCAGATTGGCAACCCGGCCCTGCTCGCCGAGCTCACCGGCATCAGCGTGGTGGGGGACTTTCGCCGCCGTGACGTTGCCGCTGGCGGTCAGGGCGCGCCCTTGGTGCCAGCCTTCCATGACACCCTGTTTGCCCATCTGGGCCAGCGCCTGGCAGTGCTCAATGTGGGCGGTTTCAGCAACCTCAGCCTGATCGACCAGCAGCAGCCGGTACACGGTTTCGACTGCGGCCCGGGCAATGTACTGCTCGACGCCTGGATCGATCTCAAGCGCGGCCAGCAATATGATGCGGATGGAGCCTGGGCCGCCAGCGGCTCGGTCATCGAACCGCTGCTCGCTGCATTGCTCAATGATCCTTTTTTTGCTGGCACCGGCCCCAAGAGCACAGGTCGTGAAGTATTCAACCTGCCATGGCTGCAACGCCACCTGGCCCAGCTCGCCACTTATCGTGATGAGGATGTACAGGCCACCCTGCTGGAACTGACGGCGCGAAGCATCATCGATTCGTTGCGCAGCGCCCAGCAGGACACCGAAGCCTTGCTGGTCTGCGGCGGCGGTGCCCGCAATGGCGCACTGATGCGGCGCCTGGCAAGCCTGTTGCCCCGGGCCAAGGTGAGCAGCACCGCCGCTCACGGTATCGATCCGGACTGGATAGAGGCCATGGCCTTCGCCTGGCTTGCCCATTGCTGCCTTGAGCAGATCCCGGGCAACCGGCCCAGCGTGACCGGAGCCAAGGGCTTGCGTCTGCTGGGTGCTATCTACCCGGCCTGAGCCTCCTGCCCATGACGAAAAACGCCGCGCAGATGCGCGGCGTTTTCGTCAAGCAACCCTGTTTCAGATCGAGAACGACGAACCACACCCGCAAGTGGTAGTGGCATTCGGGTTCTTGATCACGAAGCGCGAGCCTTCCAGGCCTTCCTGGTAATCCACCTCGGCACCTGCCAGGTACTGGAAGCTCATTGGATCGACCACCAAGGCCACGCCTTCGCGCTCGACCACCGTGTCGTCCTCGGCCACATCTTCATCGAAGGTGAAGCCGTACTGGAAACCCGAACAACCGCCGCCCGTCACGAACACGCGCAACTTCAGACGCTCATTGCCTTCTTCATCGACCAGGGTCTTCACCTTGTGCGCTGCACCCTGAGTGAACTGCAAGGCTACAGGGGTGAAGGATTCGACGCTCATGCTGACTCTCCCGGCGCTGTGCCGCCATAAAACCTGATGACGCGCATTATCCGCTTCTCCGAGAAAATCGGTCAACAATACTGAAGCGGCAAGCTCCAAGCCTCAAGCTGCAAGTCGACCGTGATCGCGCCATCCTGAAGCTTGAAGCTCGACGCCTGCAGCTGCTGTCAAGGAAGCAGTCCGGCGTGGGACAGCCCCATGCGCTCGTCGAGGCCGAACATGATGTTCAGGTTCTGCACAGCCTGGCCCGAAGCGCCCTTGACCAGATTGTCGATCACCGACAGCACGACCACCAGATCACCATCCTGCGGCCGGTGCACGGCGATGCGGCAGACGTTGGCACCGCGCACGCTGCGGGTTTCCGGGTGGCTGCCGGCCGGCATCACGTCGACGAACGGTTCGCCAGCATAGCGTTTCTCGTACAGTGCCTGCAGGTCGACCGAGGTATCCGTGACGGTCGCGTACAGGGTCGAGTGTATGCCGCGGATCATCGGGGTCAGATGCGGTACGAAGGTCAGGCCGATATCCTGGCCGGCAGCAAGGCGCAGGCCCTGGCTGATCTCGGGCAAGTGGCGATGGCCCTTGACCGCGTACGCCTTCATGCTCTCGCCCGCCTCGCAGAACAGCGAACCCACCGCAGCGCCCCGGCCGGCGCCGCTGACGCCCGACTTGCAGTCGGCAATCAGACGCAAGGGGTCGGCCACTCCAGCCTCTAGCAGCGGCAGGAAGCCCAGTTGGGTAGCGGTCGGGTAGCAACCCGGTACGGCGATCAGCCGGGCCCCGCGGATTTTTTCACGGTTGACTTCAGGCAGGCCATAGACCGCGTCCGTGAGCAGATCGGGCGCGCCATGGGGCTGGCCGTACCACTTGGCCCATTCATCAGCATCCTGCAGGCGGAAATCGGCGGACAGGTCGATGACCCTGGTGCCGGCGGCCAGCAGCTCGCCAGCCAGTGCGTGAGCGACCCCGTGAGGGGTGGCGAAGAAAACCACATCGCATGCGGCCAGGGCCTTGGAGTCTGGCACGCTGAAGGCCAGGCCGTCGTAATGACCGCGCAGGTTCGGGTACATGTCGGCAACCGCCACGCCGGTTTCGGAGCGCGAGGTGATCACCGCCACTTCGGCCTGTGGGTGCTGAGCCAGAAGACGCAACAGCTCGACCCCGGTGTAACCCGTGCCGCCAACGATACCGACCTTGATCATAACGCTTGCCCCTTATCAACGAACCGACTGGAAAGGTCACGATGATAGGGATGCACAGCCTCTGTAACAACTCTTGAGATAGCCCCTGGGCCGCTTCGCCTCTACTATCTGACGACCGTGAAAACCTGAAGGAACCTCCCCATGCTCTATCTCTGGATCAAAGCGCTGCATATCGTCAGCCTGGTCTGCTGGTTCGCCGCCCTGTTCTACCTGCCCCGCCTGTTCGTCTACCACGCCCAGAGCACGGACAGCATCAGCCAGGAACGCTTCATCACCATGGAGCGCAAGCTGTACCGCGGCATCATGGGTCCGGCGATGATCGCCACCTACGTCTTCGGCATCTGGCTGGTGAGCCTGACGCCAGGCTTCCTGAGTCAGGGCTGGCTGCACGCCAAGCTGACCCTGGTTCTACTGCTGACCGGTTACCATCACATGTGCGGTGCGCAGCTCAAGCGCTTCGCTCGCGGGGAGAACACCCGCAGCCATGTCTTCTACCGCTGGTTCAATGAAGTGCCGGTGGTCATGCTGCTGGCGATCGTGATCCTGGTGGTGGTCAAACCCTTCTAGAACGCCACACGGACACAGGGCAGGCTGTACACTAGTCGTCCTCTCTTGCCGCTCCAGGAGCACTGCATGTCCCGTTACGCCTTGATCACCGGTGCTTCCAGCGGCCTGGGCCTTGCCCTGGCGGAGGCCCTGGCACGGCGTGGGCGCAACTTGATCCTGGTGGCGCGTCAGCGTGAGGCGCTGGAGCCGGTGGCCATCGAACTGACTCAACGGTTTGGCGTAGAGGTGCTGTTTCGGGCCTGTGATCTCAGCGAGCCGCTGCGGCTGTCAGGCTTCATCCTCGAACTCGAAGAGGGAGAGCGGCAGATAGACCTGCTGGTCAACTGCGCAGGGCTGCGCTCTCACGGGCCCTTCATGGCCCAGGAGTGGGCCGATGAGCAGGATCTTCTGGACGTCAATATCATCGCCCTCTCGCGCCTGTGCCATGCCGTGGGCAATGTCATGGCGGTACAGGGCGGTGGGCAGATCCTCAACGTCGCCGGCCTCGCGGCCTTCGCGCCGGGCCCCTGGATGGCCAGCTATGCCGCCAGCAAGGCGTACGTGGTGCATTTTTCAGAGGCCCTGCGTGAAGAGCTCAAGCGTACCGGGATCAAGGTGTCGGTGCTCTGCCCGGGTCCGGTTCGCTCACCGAAGCGGCGTATACCCCGCCTGGAGGGCAGCAAGCGTTGCCTGAGCCCCGAGGAAGTGGCGCTGTACACCGTGCGCGCCCTGGACAAGAACCGCGCGCTGATCCTCCCCGGACGGCGCAACCGCTGGCTGGCCCGAGCCCCCCGACTGCTGCCGCGCTGGCTGACGCGCAAGCTGGCCGGGCTGATCAACCGTGCCTACCGGCCCGTCGGTGCATAACACCCACTGGGCGACTGCCGCCGCGCTGGGTACACTCAGGACGGACCACCACCATGGAGCAAGCGCTGTGGAGACACTCTTCACCAAGATCATCAACCGGGAGATCCCGGCGAAGATCATCTACGAGGACGACCAGGTTCTGGCCTTCCACGATATCGCCCCCCAGGCACCGGTACATTTCCTGGTTATCCCGAAAAAGCCGATCCGCACCCTCAATGACCTGAGCGAAGACGACAAGGGCCTGGCCGGCCACATCCTGTTCACCGCTCAGCGGCTGGCCATGGAGCTTGGTTGCGAGGATGGCTTTCGTGTGGTCATGAACTGCAACGAACTGGGCGGCCAGACCGTCTACCACATCCATATGCACGTGCTTGGCCAGCGCCAGATGCACTGGCCACCGGGCTGATCCAAGGCAAGCCGCCACCCGCCGATTGGGTTAGACTGTCGGGCACACTCTTGCGGAGGTGCCCGATGGCTACCGAACGTCACTACTCGCCGCTCGACCGCTTGTTGCTGCAGGCTGATACCGCCATGCGCACCTTGCTCCCCTTCAGCGGCCAACCGTCCCGCCCCTCCCCGGCCATCATTCAGCCGGATGCGCAGCTGGACGAAACCCAGACACGCCACGTCGCCGGCCTGATGCGTATCAACCACACCGGTGAAGTCTGTGCCCAGGCGCTGTACCAGGGCCAGGCCCTGACCGCCAAGCTGCCTCAGGTCCGCAAGGCCATGGAGCATGCCGCCGAAGAAGAGGTCGATCACCTCGCCTGGTGCGAGCAGCGCATTCGCCAGCTAGGCAGTCACCCCAGCGTACTCAACCCGTTGTTCTACGGCATGTCGTTCGGTATCGGCGCGATTGCCGGGCTGGTCAGCGACAAGGTCAGCCTGGGGTTTGTCGCGGCTACCGAGCATCAGGTGTGCAAGCACCTTGACGAGCACCTCGAGCAGATCCCTCACGAGGACGAAAAGTCCCGCGCGATTCTCGAGCAGATGCGTATCGATGAGGAACATCATGCGGACTCGGCGCTGGAAGCCGGTGGTTTCCGCTTCCCGGCGCCGGTTCGGTTTGGCATGAGCCTGATGGCCAAGGTGATGACCAAGAGCACGTACCGGATCTGAGTACGCGGGCTGGGTCTCAATCCAGCTCGACGATCTCGTAGCCGTGGGTGATCTCCACACCCGCACGGCCCAGCATGATCGACGCCGAGCAGTATTTTTCAGCCGACAGCTCCACCGCGCGCTTGACCTGGGCTTCCTTCAATCCGCGGCCTTTCACCACGAAGTTCAGGTGGATCCTGGTAAACACCTTGGGGTCTTCGTCGGCGCGTTCGGCTTCAAGGAAGGCTTCGCAGCTTTCCACCGCCTGGCGCGACTTCTTCAGGATGCTGACCACGTCGAAATTGCTGCAGCCGCCGAGGCCCAGCAGAAGCATTTCCATCGGGCGTACACCCAGGTTGCGGCCTCCGGCCTCCGGTGGACCATCCATGACCACGACATGACCGCTCCCCGATTCGCCGAGGAACATCGCTTCGCCGGCCCATTGGATACGTGCCTTCATCTGTCCCGACTCCCTTGCCTGTAAAAAGGGTGCCAGCTTAGACCCTGCCGGGCCGCTGGAAAAGCTCAAGACGCCGAGCTTTTTGCCGATACCGCCAGGAGTGTCTGATAAGCTGGCGCCAAATCACTGGCACCCCTGTCCAGTCCCTGATAAAAGCCCGATGCGTCGCTTCTACCGAGATTCCGTCATGGTTGCCTCTGCCCTACCTGCCAAGATCAAGAACATCGAAAAGCTGCTGGCCCACTGTCAGCGCCGCCGCTTCGCCGCCAAGAGCAATATCATCTGCGCCGGTGACAAGGCCGAAACGCTGTCATTCATCATCAAGGGGTCGGTGACTATCCTGATCGAGGATGACGAGGGTCACGAGATGATCATCGCTTACCTCAACCAGGGCGACTTTTTCGGCGAACTCGGCCTGTTCGAGCCCACGGGGCAGGAGCAGCAGCGCAGCGCCTGGGTACGTGCCAAGACCGAATGCGAAGTGGCGGAAATCGGCTATGACAAGTTTCGCGAGGTGGTTCGTCAGGATCCGGAGATGCTCTACGCCCTTGGCGGCCAGATGGCCCAGCGCCTGCGCAATACCACCCGCAAGGTCGGCGACCTGGCGTTCTTCGATGTCACCGGGCGTGTCTCCCGCTGCCTCCTCGAGCTTTGCAAGCAGCCCGACGCGATGACCCATCCTGACGGGATGCAGATCAAGATCACCCGCCAGGAAATCGGCCGCATCGTCGGCTGCTCTCGCGAGATGGTGGGCCGGGTGCTCAAGGACCTGGAAGAACGCAGCCTGGTCCACGTCAAGGGCAAGACCATGGTGGTCTACGGCACTCGCTAGTCCTTGGGCAGGGCTGCGATGACTTCGGCGTAGGCCTGGCCCAACCGCTCGTACAGCGGCGCCTGGGGCACCACCTCGTGCAGAGCGATATGGCTATCGGCCCGGCAACGCTGGTCGAGTTCGCAGCATTCGTTGAAACGATTGACTGCCGCCACCATCGATTCACGCTCGTTATCCAGCAGTAGCGCGCCATGCACCAGCACCACAGGACGCTTGCCGCCCAGCCCTTGTCGCCAGCGCTGGGCAGTGCCCACCAGCTTGCGGCCATTGAGGTTGACGTTGTAGCGCCCGTCACAAAACGCTCCATCGATCTCGCCAACCGACGCCAGCCCGCCCCATTCCCGCAGTACCTCGCACAGCGGATCGCACAAGCGCTGGTAGGCCTGCTCGATGCGTCCGTGATCCCCTTCGCTGCGGGGCGCCACGTAGACCAGGGCGACATTGACCACCGACGCGGACTGCGGCACCGGTTCGCCGCCCGTCTCCCGCAGCAGCACCGGCCAGCCGGCGATCGCGAGCTCGGCGCAGGCCTCTTCGAAATGCTCCAGCCGGCTCATGCGCCGTGGCATCACCAGGGCGTGGTCGGTGGGCTTCCAGAACAGCACGCCAGCCGCCTGCTCGCCTCGGCACACGGCGGCCAGCAAGTCCTGCTCGGCCTGCAGCCCGGCTTCGACGGTCAGGGCAAGGGGTTGATCAGTCATTTCCATCACCTTGTAGACGCAAAAAAGCCGGCATCCGCCGGCTTCGCCTGGATCAATCCAGCTCCTTGTGCACCACCCGCTCGGGGAAGAACAGGCGCTGCAACTCCAGCCCCGGCTGCTCGGCACGCATGAAGGCCTCACCCACCAGGAACGAATACACCTCGTTGATCTGCATGAGCTCGACATCGGCGCGGTTGAGGATGCCGCTCTCGGTGATCGCCAGGCGATCACGCGGGATCCGCGGCAGCAGGTCGAGGGTGGTTTCCAGGCTGACTTCGAAAGTGTGCAGGTTGCGGTTGTTAACCCCGACCAATGGCGTATCGAGCGTCTTCAGGGCGCGCTCCAGCTCATCGCCGTCGTGAACCTCGACCAGCACGTCGAGACCAACGCTCGTGGCGGTGGCGGCCAGTTCGGCCATCCTCACATCGTCCAGTGCCGCGACGATCAGTAACACGCAGTCAGCACCCAAGGCGCGCGCCTCGACAATCTGATACGGGTCAACCATGAAGTCCTTGCGGATCACTGGCAGCTGGCAAGCGGCGCGCGCCTGCTGCAGGTAGGCGTCGGCACCCTGGAAGTAATCCACATCCGTCAGCACCGACAGGCAGGTAGCCCCGCCCTTCTCGTAGCTGACCGCGATCTCTGCCGGGACGAAGTGTTCGCGGATCACGCCCTTGCTCGGCGAGGCCTTCTTGATCTCGGCGATCACCGCAGGCTGCTTGCGCGCGGCCTGGTCGATCAGGGCCTTGGCGAAGCCACGCGGCGCATCGGCCAGCCGGGCCAGGTTCTCGAGTTCCGCCAGGGAAACCCGCGCGCTGCGCTCGGCAACCTCTTCAGCCTTGCGGGCAAGGATCTTTTCCAGCACCGTCGGTACGCTCATGCTTCATTCTCCTGCTTGAATACCGCGGTAAAGGCGCCCAGCTCCTGCAATTTTTCCCAGGCAAGGCCGGTGTGCAGCACGTCATGGGCCAGCTCGACGCCGCCCTTGAGGCTCATCGCCTCGTCCGCCGCGTACAGGGCGGCGCCGGCATTGAGCACGATCATTTCAGCGGCCTTCTGGCCGACTTCGGTCTTGCGACGGCCCAGGGCATCGCGGATCAGTTCAAACGATGCCTGCGGACCATCGACAGCCAAGCCATGCAAGCTCTGGCTTTTCATGCCCAGGTCTTCTGGCTCGACCCAGTATTCGGTGATCTGGTCATTTTTCAATTCGGCCACGAAAGTTGGCGCGGCCAGGCTGAACTCGTCCAGGCCATCCTTGGAGTGGACCACCAGCACATGCCTGCTGCCCAGGCGCTGCAGGACTTCCGCCAGCGGGCGGCACAGGGCCTGGCTGAACACCCCGACCACCTGGTGCCTGACGCCGGCTGGATTCGTAAGCGGGCCCAGCATGTTGAACAACGTGCGCAGGCCCAGGTCACGTCGCGGGCCGGCGGCATGCTTCATGGCCGAGTGATGGGTCTGGGCGAACATGAAGCCGATCCCCAGGCTGTCGATGCAACGGGCTACCTGGACGGGCGTGAGGCTCAGGTAGATGCCTGCCGCTTCCAGCAGGTCGGCACTGCCGCTCTTGCCCGACACCGCGCGATTGCCGTGCTTGGCCACCTTGCAACCGGCGGCGGCCAGGACAAAGGACGACGCGGTGGAAACGTTGAAAATGTTGGCCCCATCGCCGCCCGTGCCGACGATGTCGACCACACCATCCAGGCTTTGCAATTCGACCTTGTCCGCCAGCTCACGCATCACCGACACAGCACCAACGATCTCGTCGATGGTTTCGCTTTTCATGCGCATGCCCATCAGGAAGGCGCCGATCTGCGCCTCGGTGCACTGTCCGGTCATGATCTGACGCATGACGTCGCGCATTTCTTCGGTGGTCAGGTCCAACTGGGCAACCACACGGCCCAGCGCGCTCTTGATATCCATGATCGATCCTTAGCGGCGGCCGCCGGTCTGCTTGAGGAAGTTGGCGAACAGTTCATGACCCTGCTCGGTCAGGATGGACTCGGGATGGAACTGCACCCCTTCGATGTTCAGGATCTTGTGGCGCAGGCCCATGATCTCGTCGACCGAGCCGTCTTCCAAGGCTGTCCAGGCGGTCACTTCAAGGCAATCGGGCAAGGTGTCGCGCTTGACCACCAGCGAGTGATAGCGAGTGACTGTCAGCGGATTGTTCAGCTCGGCGAATACGCCAAGGTCGCGGTGCAGTACCGGGCTGGTCTTGCCGTGCATCACCTGGCGGGCACGGACCACTTCGCCGCCGAAGGCCTGGCCAATGGACTGGTGACCCAGGCAGACACCCAGAATCGGCAACTTGCCAGCAAAGTGCAGGATAGCCTCGATGGAGACCCCGGCCTCGCTCGGCGTGCAGGGCCCTGGGGACACAACGATGCGTTCGGGGTTGAGGGCTTCGATCTGGGCAATGGTCATTTCGTCGTTGCGAATGACCTTGACCTCTGCCCCCAGCTCGCCGAGGTATTGCACGACGTTGTAGGTAAAGGAGTCGTAGTTGTCGATCATCAGTAACATCTGGGTCAACCTCTTGAATCTACTGACCTTGAATTCGCACCTTCCTGCTACCGGCCACGACCGTGGACAGCCCGCGCGAGGCGGTGAGAAAGCAGGAAGGCAAGGGAGGACGGGCCGGACAGACCGGCAAAAGACAAAGTCAGGCGCGCCAACGCCAACGGGCGTGGGCCTTGATTACGCGCATCAAGAGTTTGCTGACGATCAACACGGGGTAGTTCTCGCTCATACGTGACCGCACAGTAGCCTACCGAGGCGGCGGGCGCAATATGGCGGGGGGTACGGCAAAACGGAGGGAGTCCCTTGCAATGTCCGGACCTTTGCTATGGTTAATCGGTTCACGCCGATAACAACAATGAAAAGGATCCGCCGCATGCGCAAACCTCCACTCTTGCGTTCCCTGCTCGGCCTGCTCACCTTGGCCTGCAGCCAGGCGATGGCCGCGCCCTCGCCCTACTCCACCCTGATCGTGTTCGGCGACAGCCTGAGCGATGCGGGGCAGTTTCCCGACCCTCAGAACCCGCTCGACGGAACACGCTTCACCAACCGCGGCGACGATGGCCGGTATGCGCCGGTTTCACCGATGATCCTGGGCGCGCGCCTGGGCGTGCCAGGCACTGAGCTGGGTCCCTCGACGTCCCGTATCAGGGCCGCTTTGCAGCTGCCTGACGGTAACAACTGGGCGGTGGGGGGATACCGAACCGATCAGATCCTCGATTCGATAACGGACACTTCCGTCGTCGATCTGCCGCCGTTCGGCACCCTGCGCGAACGCCCCGGCTATCTGGCCAATGGTTTCCAGGCCGACCCCAACGCCCTCTACTACCTGACCGGCGGCGGCAACGACTTTCTTCAGGGCCTGGTCAACAGCCCGGCCGACGCGGCGGCTGCAGGTGGCCGCCTGGCTGCCAGTGCCCAGGCGCTGCAGCAGGGAGGCGCGCGCTACATAATGGTATGGATGCTTCCCGACCTCGGCCTTACCCCGAACTTCAGCGGCACGCCGAACCAAGGCGCAATTTCGCAACTCTCACAGGCATTCAACCAATCGCTGCTCAGCCAGCTCGGGCAGATCAATGCCCAGATCATCCCGCTGAATATTCCGGCACTGCTCAATGAGGCGGTCTCTGATCCCGCCCAGTACGGCCTTGCGGTGGGGCAGAACCTGATAGGCACGTGCTACAGCGGCAACGAATGCGTTGAAAACCCGGTCTACGGGATCAGCGGCGCAACACCTGATCCCACCAAGTTGCTGTTCAACGATGCAGTGCACCCGACCATCGCCGGCCAGCAGCTGATCGCCGACTATGGCTATTCGATCCTTTCGGCCCCTTGGGAGCTGACACTGCTGCCGGAAATGGCTCACGCCAGCCTGCGCGCGCAACAGGATGAACTGCGCAACCAGTGGCAAGCCCCGTGGCAGCAAGTCGGTGAATGGCAGGCGATCGTCGCCGCCGGTGCTCAGGATCTGGATTTCGACAGCCAGAGCAGCGCCGCCAGCGGTGATGGCCGGGGCTACAACCTGACACTCGGCGGCAGCTACCGTTTGGCCGAGACCTGGCGCATAGGCATGGTGGCGGGTGCCTACCAGCAGAAACTGGAAGCGGGCCCTGCCGACTCGGACTACAAGCTGGACAGCTACCTTGCCACTGTTTTCGCCCAGTTCCAGTACAGCCGCTTGTGGGCCGATCTTGCACTGACTGGCGGCCACCTGGACTACAACGACCTCAAGCGCACCTTTGCCCTGGGCGTCAACGACCGTACCGAACAAGGTGATACCGATGGCGAAGCCTGGGCCGCAGCCGGGCGCCTGGGCTTCAACCTGGCCGCCAGCGGCAGCGCCTGGCAACTCTCGCCGTTCATCAGCGCCGACTACGCACGAGTGAAGGTCGACGGTTATACAGAACAGAGCGATCGCTCGACCGCCCTGGCATACGATGAACAGGACCGGACTTCACGCCGGGTGGGTGCCGGGCTGCTGGGTAGTGTGATGTTTGGCCGAAGCACCAAGCTGTACGCCGAGGTGGCGCGCGAGCATGAGTTCGAGGACGACAGTCAGGACCTGACGATGCACCTGGTCTCGGTGCCGGGCAATGATTTCACCCTGGCTGGCTACACCCCCGAGAGCAACCTGACCCGCGCCAGCCTCGGCCTGAGCCAGGCGCTTGCGCCCGGCCTCTCCCTGCGCGGCAACTATACGTGGCGCAAGGGCGACGAGCTGACCCAGCAAGGCGCGAGCCTGGCCCTCAGCCTGGACTTCTGACCGGTGCAGAAACAAAACGGCGCTCATCTGGAGCGCCGTTTTCGCTTACGCCCTGGGCGGCTGTTCCGCCAGCGCCACCGCGCGGAACATCGCGCGGCGCTTGTTGATGGTTTCTTCCCACTCCAGCGCAGGCACCGAGTCGGCGACAATGCCGCCACCGGCCTGCACATGCAGCTCGCCATCCTTGATCACTGCCGTGCGGATGGCAATGGCCGTGTCCATGTTGCCGTTCCACGCCAGGTAACCCACCGCCCCGCCGTACACGCCACGCTTGACCGGTTCCAGCTCGTCGATGATTTCCATAGCACGGATCTTCGGCGCGCCAGACAACGTGCCCGCCGGCAGGATCGCCCGTAGTGCGTCCATGGCCGTCAGGCCTTGGCGCAATTGCCCGGTGACATTGGAAACAATGTGCATCACGTTGGAATAGCGCTCGATGACCATCTTCTCGGTCAGGCGCACCGAGCCGGTCTCTGAGACCCGGCCGGTGTCATTGCGGCCCAGGTCGATCAGCATCAGGTGTTCGGCGATTTCCTTTTCGTCCGAGAGCAAGTCGTCTTCGAGGGCCTGGTCGGCCTCTTCGGTCGCGCCGCGTGGCCGGGTACCGGCGATCGGCCGCACGGTGACCATCTTGTCCTCGACGCGTACCAGCACCTCGGGCGAGCTGCCGACCACATGGAAGTCGCCAAAGTTGAAGAAGTACATGTACGGCGTCGGGTTGAAGCAGCGCAGCGCCCGGTACAAATCGATGGGTGCGGCCTTGAAGTCGATGGACATGCGCTGCGACGGCACCACCTGCATGCAGTCGCCCGCCAGGATGTATTCCTTGACGGTGTCCACCGCGCGCTCATAGTCCTGCTGGGTGAAGCTGGAGCGGAAGGCAGGCTCCGCGGCAAGCGGACCGCCCAGATCCAGGCCACGGCGCGGGGTGATCGGCTCGCGCAGCTTGGCCAGGAGCTGTTGCAGGCGCGCCTGGCCCTGCTCGAAGGCCTGCTCCTCGGCGGGATCGACGAGGACGATGGCGTGCATCTTGCCCGCCAGGTTGTCGAAGACCACGACCGCGTCCGAGACCATCAGCAGGATGTCCGGCACGCCCAAGGGGTCGGGATTCGGGCACTTGCCCAAGCGCTTTTCAACGTAGCGCACACAGTCGTAACCGAAGTAGCCGACCAGGCCACCGTTGAAGCGCGGCAAGCCAGGGATGTCGGCAACCTTGTAGCGGTCCTTGAAGGTTTCTACAAAGGCCAGCGGGTCTTCCACTTCCAGGCTCTCGATCTCTTCGCCATCATGGGTGACGCTGACCTGATGATCGTGCACGCGCAGCACGGTGCGCGATGGCAGGCCGATCATCGAGTAGCGGCCCCACTTCTCGCCGCCCTGGACCGATTCGAGCAGGTACGAGTTGGCCTGGTCGGCCAGCTTGAGGTAGATCGACAACGGGGTGTCGAAGTCGGCCAGGGTTTCGCAGGCCAGGGGAATGCGGTTGTAGCCGGCAGCGGCCAGGCGCAGGAATTCTTCGCGGATCATGGATAGCCTCGGAGGCAAGCAGCAGTGGGTCGGGCAAGCGGGACGGGCCGGCGGGCGCCGGCAGGCAGGTGTCAGGCTCGCCAGCGCCAACGCGCCAGGGCCTTGATGACTTTCATCCAGAATTTGCCGGTCACTGCCACGGTGGACTCTCTGTCTGCTGAGGCTTGAAGATCGGTCAACGTTATCCCAGTGGCAGAACGTACGCAACCAGGCAGCAGCGTGCGCAGGTCATCGATGACCAGGCTGGGCGATTCGTCGGTGATCGGACGGCCATGGTTGTAGCCGTAGGTCAGGCCCACGCACTTGACGCCCGCTGCCTTGGCCGCCAGCACATCACTGCGCGAATCACCCACGAACAGCGACTGCTCGGCCGAAACGCCGGCCATCTGCATGACGAACAGCAGCGCCGCAGGATCGGGCTTTTTCTGTGGCAGGGTGTCGCCACCGATGATCCAGCGAAAATGCCGGCCGATCTTCATCTGGTCCAGCAAGGGGGCGACGAATCGCTCGGGCTTGTTGGTGATCAGCGCCATCTCGACGCCTTGCTTGCTCAGCCATTTGAGGGTATCGCGCACTCCAGGGTAGACCACGGTCAGTTCATGGCTGTCGGCATAGGCCTGCATGAACAGCTCAAGACCCCGCTCGGCCTCCCCGTCATCTACCGACTCATGCGCCTGGGCGCCGGCCAGGGCACGGCGCACCAGGATCTGAGCGCCGTTGCCGACCCAGTGGCGGACCGCCTCGAGACCTGCTGGCGGGCGCCCCATTTCGAGCAGCATGCGGTCCACGGCCGCAGCCAGGTCAGGCACGGAGTCGATCAGGGTACCGTCCAGATCGAACATCACAAGCCTGGGCAGCGTTCCGGGAAACAGCTGCTCGAAGCCGCTCATGGGCGGGCCTGGGCCAGTTCGGCGCGCATCCGGTCGATCACTTCGCGATAGTCGGGCGCGTTGAAGATCGCCGAACCGGCCACGAAGGTATCGGCGCCAGCAGCGGCAATCTCGCGGATGTTGTTGACGTTGACGCCGCCATCGATCTCCAGGCGGATATCACGGCCGCTGGCATCGATCAGCGCACGGGCTTCGCGCAGCTTGTCGAGGGTGCCAGGAATGAACTTCTGGCCGCCGAAGCCTGGGTTGACGCTCATCAGCAGGACCATGTCGACCTTGTCCATCACGTACTTGAGTGCATCCAGGCTGGTGGCCGGGTTGAACACCAGGCCCGCCTTGCAGCCGCCGTCACGGATCAGCTGCAGCGAGCGGTCGATGTGCTGGGACGCTTCAGGGTGGAAGGTGATGTAGGTCGCGCCCGCTTCGATGAAGTCGCCGATGATGCGGTCGACCGGGCTGACCATCAGGTGCACGTCGATCGGCGCGGTCAGGCCGTACTTGCGCAAGGCAGTGCAGACCATCGGGCCGATGGTCAGGTTGGGTACATAGTGGTTGTCCATCACATCGAAGTGAACGATGTCGGCGCCAGCGGCGAGCACTTTGTCGACGTCCTCACCCAGGCGGGCAAAGTCGGCGGAGAGAATGGAGGGAGCAATAGCGTAGGGCTGCATGGCGCACCTGTAGGGCAGAAATCACGGTGGCGCGCATTGTAACCCAGGCGGGGGGATTGGCGCTGACTGGAGTCAATCGTTGGCCATGTGTCGCCGATGCCGGCCTCATCGCGCGCCGACTTGCCCGCGATGAGGCCGGCGCGAATCAGGCAGGCTGCTGCGTCCTCAACTTCTCGCTCCGCCCCCGCAACCACTCCAGCGTCAGCAGCAACACCACCGAAAACGCGATCAACAGCGTCGCCGCGGCGGCAATCGTCGGGCTGAGGTTCTCGCGAATCCCGCTGAACATCTGCCGCGGCAGGGTCGCCTGCCCGGGCCCGGCCAGGAACAACGTCACCACCACTTCATCGAAGGAAGTGGCAAAGGCAAACAACGCCCCCGAGATCACTCCGGGGGCAATCAGCGGCAAGGTGACCCGGCGGAAGCTGGTCAGCGGCGAAGCACCGAGGCTGGCCGCTGCGCGCACCAGGTTCTGGTTGAAGCCCTGCAGGGTTGCCGAGACGGTGATGATGACGAACGGTACGCCTAGCACCGCATGCACCAGAATCAACGAGATGAAGCTGTTGCCCATTCCCAGCGGCGCGAAGAACAGGTAGCTGGCAACACCGATGATCACCACCGGCACCACCATCGGCGAAATCACCAGCGCCATGACCAGCGACTTGCCGGGAAAATCACCGCGGGTCAGGCCGATCGAAGCCAATGTCCCGAAAACCATGGCCAGCGCCGTTGCCGCCGGGGCGACGATGATGCTGTTGGTCAGCGCGCGCATCCACTCGGCCGAGCCGAAGAAGTCCTGGTACCACTGCAGCGAGAAGCCCTGCAGCGGGTACACCAGGAAGCTGCCGCTGTTGAAAGACAGCGGGATGATCACCAGCACGGGCAGCACCAGGAACAGGAGGACCAGGCCGCAGAGAATGCGCAGGGTGTAGAACCAGACCCGCTCGACGGGCGACATGTACGGACTCAGCATGACAAGTCTCCTCAGCTCAGGCGCAGGCGGCTGGCGCCGACCAGCCAGCTATAGATCAGGTACAGCAGCACGGTCGCCAGCAGCAACAGCCCGCCCAGCGCGGTGGCCATGCCCCAGTTGATGCTGGTGTTGGTATAGAACGCCACGAAGTAGCTGACCATCTGGTCGTTCGGGCTGCCAAGCAGCGCCGGGGTGATGTAATAGCCGATGGCCAGGATGAACACCAGCAGGCAGCCCGCGCCGACACCGGCGTAGGTCTGCGGGAAATACACTCGCCAGAAGCTGGCAAACGGATGGCAGCCTAGCGAGATCGCCGCCCGCATGTAGCTCGGCGAGATGCCTTTCATGACGCTGTACAGCGGCAGGATCATGAACGGCAGCAGGATATGGACCATCGAGATGTATACCCCGGTGCGGTTGAACACCAGCTCCTGCGGCTGATCGATGATGCCTGTGGCCATCAACGCGCTGTTGATCAGCCCCCCCGACTGCAGCAACACGATCCATGCCGCCACCCGCACCAGGATCGAGGTCCAGAACGGCAGCAGCACGAGGATCATCAGCAGGTTGCCCTGGCGTGTCGGCAAGTTGGCCAGCAGGTAGGCCAGGGGGTAGGCCAGCACCAGACAGAGGACCGTGATCACTACGCCCATCCACAGGGTGCGGGCAAAGATATCGAGGTAGATGGCCTGGTCGGGCGTGGCCTTGGCCAGCTCGCCCAGGTCATCGATGCGATGGTCGACCGAGGCCAGCAGGTAATAAGGAGTGACAGTACTGGTGTTGCGGCGGATGGCCTGCCAGTAGGCCGGATCGCCCCAGCGCTCGTCGAGGGTCTGCAAGGCTTCTTTATAGGAGGCCGGTTCGCTCTTGAACGGCAAGGCGCGGGCGGTCTTCGACAGCAGACTGCGATACCCGGCCAGTTCCATGTTCAGCCGCTTGGACAGGTCCCCCAGGGTCTGGTTCTTGCGCGCCTCGGCCAGGTCCTGGCCCAGTGCCTTGTAGGCATCCTCGCCAGGCAGGCTCTTGCCGTCCCACTGGGACACGGCTTCGACGGTTCGGGGCAGGCCGGCTACCACCTCAGGGTTGCCCACGCTCTTGAACAGCAGGGCGGCGATCGGGACGAGAAACACCAGTAACAGAAACAGCGCCAGCGGCGCGATCAACGCCTGCGCCTTCCAGCGGTTGACCCGCTCGGCACGCGCCAGGCGCTGCTTGAGGTTTGAACCGGCGCCTTCTTTGAGGGGCACTGCGATGGCCATAGCGAACTCCGGAAATCGGGAAAACAGGGCGCGCCACCCCAACGGAAGGCGCGCCAGAGGTGCGGCTTACTTGCGGGCTGCCCAGGCGTTGAAGCGTTGCTCCAGCTGTTCGCTGTTGTCGGCCCAGAAGGCCACGTCGATCTGCACCTGGTTGGCAATGTTTTCCGGGGTGGTCGGCATGTCCTTCTTCACTTCGTCCGACAGCAGGCTGACGGCCTTGGTGTTGGCCGGGCCGTAGGCGATGTTCTGCGAATAGGTCTTCTGCTGCTCGGGCTGTACGCTGTAGGCGATGAACTGCTTGGCCTGCTCGGCAGACTTGGCGCCCTTCGGAATGGCCCAGGCATCGAAGTCGTAGATGCCGCCGTTCCAGACCACCTTGAGGTTGCTCTCCTTCTGCACCGCGGCGATGCGGCCGTTATAGGCCGAGCTCATGACCACGTCACCCGAGGCCAGGTATTGCGGCGGCTGGGCGCCGGCTTCCCACCACTGGATGCTCGGCTTGAGTTCGTCGAGCTTCTTGAAGGCGCGGTCCTGGCCTTCCTTGGTACCCAGCACCTCGTAGACGTCCTTCGGCGCCACGCCGTCGGCCATCAAGGCAAATTCCAGGGTGTACTTGGCACCCTTGCGCAGGCCGCGCTTGCCCGGGAACTGCTTGGTGTCCCAGAAATCCGCCCAGCTGGTGGGAGCGGTCTTGAGCTTGTCGGCGTTGTAGGCCAACACCGTGGACCACACGAAGAAGCCTACGCCGCATGGCTGGATGGCGCCCGGTACGAAGTCGGCTTCATTGCCGAACAGCGCCGGGTCGAGTTCTTCGAACATGCCTTCGTCACAGCCACGGGCCAGCTCCGGCGACTCCACCTCCACCAGGTTCCACGACACGCTCTTGGTATCGACCATGGCCTTGACCTTGGCCATTTCACCGTTGTATTCGCCAGCGACGATCTTGCCCTTTCCGGCTTTCTCCCACGGCTCGTAGAACGCCTTGACCTGGGCGGCCTTGTTGGCGCCACCGAAAGAGATCACCGTGAGGTCGGCGGCCAGGGCTTGGCCTGCGGCGAACAGGCCCAGAGCCAGGGCGGTCAGTTTCAACTGCTTGCGCATTATTATTCTCTCCACAGTACAGGGTTGGTGAAGCTGTCGATCAGTGGGCTTCGCCAAGCGGGTCGAGCGCGCGGGCGTGCTCCACCTCCCAGCCAAGCGGTACCACATCGCCCACTGCCAGCGCTGGATCGAGCTCGGCGATGGGCTGTTTGACGAAGAAGTCGGTCTTGCCGCACACCTCCAGACGCACCCGCACGTGGTCGCCCAGGTAGATGAACTCGGCCACCCGACCCGAGAAGCGGTTGATGCAGCTCTCGCTGTGGCCGTTAAGGCGCACGCGTTCCGGACGGATCGACAGGGTGACCGGTTCGCCGGCCTCGCCCACGTTGACCGCCAGCGCCTCGACCCGCTCGCCACGGGGCAACTGGACCTGGCAGCGGCCGCCATCGCGGCCGAGCAGGATGCCGTTCAGGCGGTTGTTCTCGCCGATGAAGTTGGCCACAAAAGTGTTCCTGGGCTCTTCATACAAGGTACGGGGGTCGGCGATCTGCTGGATCTCGCCCTGGTGGAACACCGCAACGCGGTCGGACATGGTCAGCGCTTCGCCCTGGTCGTGAGTCACATAGACCACGGTCACGCCCAGCCGCTGGTGGATATGCTTGATCTCCATCTGCATGTGTTCGCGCAGCTGCTTGTCCAGCGCCCCGAGCGGTTCGTCCATCAGCACCAGCTGTGGCTCGAACACCAGCGCCCTGGCCAACGCCACACGCTGCTGCTGGCCGCCGGAAAGCTGGCCTGGGTAGCGCTTGGCGAAAGCATCGAGCTGCACCATGCCCAGCACCCGTTTGACGCGCTCGCTGATGTCGGTCTTGCTCAGGTTGCGCACGCTCAAGGGGAAGGCCAGGTTCTCGGCCACGGTCATGTGCGGAAACAGCGCGTAGTTCTGGAAGACCATGCCGATGTCACGCTTGTGCGGTGGCACGTTGTTGATCGAGCGCCCGGCCAACTGGATCTCCCCGGCGGTCGGCGTCTCGAAGCCCGCCAGCATCATCAGGCTGGTGGTCTTGCCCGAGCCGGACGGGCCGAGCAAGGTCAGGAATTCGCCCTTGCGGATATCCAGGTTGAGGTCTTTGACGATCAGCGATTCGCCGTCGTAGCTTTTCTGCACACCACGGAAGCTGACCAGCACCTCGCCGGTCGCAGCATTCGAATTCGCCTCGCTCATACCCGTACCTTCTTGTTGGATGACTGCTGTGGGCGAAGACTAGACAGGCTGCGGTGCCCGCGAAATCGGGAGGGCTGAGAGAATGGCGTAGGGATTGCCCTACAGTGATGACGGTTTTCAGCATCTCCAAGCCGCACGCAGTCCTACAGGGGCCGTGTTGCGCGCAGCGGGGGACGATTGCAGACGTGTCGCTTTCAGAACACCTACACCAGCTTGTGCTCCATCGCATATTTCACCAGCTCCGCCAGTGAAGTGACCTTCAGCTTCTGCATCAGGCGCGCCTTGTGGGTGCTGATGGTCTTGTTGCTCAGCGCCAGCTGCTGGGCGATGTCGTTGACGTTGGCGCCCTGGGCCAGGCGCTCGAATACCGAATACTCGCGTTGCGAGAGTAGCGTGTACAACGGCCGGGTTTCGGTCAGGCCAACTTCGAAGACCATGCGGTCAGCCAGCGCCGGGTCGATATAGCGATTGCCGCCCGCCACTCGGCGAATGGCCGTCAGCAGCAAGGCAGGATCACTGTCCTTGGTGGCATAGCCGGCGGCGCCGATCTTCAGGGCGCGCGCGGCCATCTGCGCCTCGTCATGCATCGACAGCACCAGGATCGCCGGCGGATGGGTCAATGCGCGTATCCGCGGGATCGCCTCGAGGCCGCTCACGCCTGGCATGGAGATGTCCAGCAAGACGACTTCGCACAGGGTGTGGCGCAGGTTTTCCAGCAACTGCTCGCCATTCCCGGCCTCGCCCACGACCTGCATGTCCTTCGCCAGGCCGATCAACTGCTTGATGCCTTCGCGGACAATGGTGTGGTCTTCGGCTACAAGCACTCGAATCACGTTCGCACTCCCAATTCCATGCCATGATCCAGAGGGATAGCCACGCTCAGGCTGGTGCCCTCCCCTGGCTCGCTGTCCAGGGTCAGGCTTCCGCCGAGCATCAGCACCCGCTCGCGCAGGCCTACCAGGCCGAAGGACGTCGGCCGCGTCTGCTGCATGTTGAAGCCCAGACCGTCATCGATGACTGTCAGTTGAAGACCAGCTCCCTGCAACACCAGCTCGATCTGCACTGTATGGGCCTGGGCGTGGCGCATGACGTTGGTCAGCGCCTCCTGCAGGATACGAAACAGACCGGTGGCCTTGGCATCGCTCAAGGCTGGAAGAGTATCCGGAACCCGCACCAGGCAGGGGATCTGCGTGCGCGCCTCAAAACGGCGGGCCTGCCATTCGATGGCAGAGGCAATGCCCGCATCGAGGATCGGTGGGCGCAGTGCACTGGCCACATCGCGTACCTGCTGGAACAGCTGGGCGATCAGGCGCTTCATGCTGGACAGGCGCTCGTTCAGCCCTGGGTCCAGTTCGGCGTAGGCCAGTTCGCACATCGAGACTTCCAGTTTGAGCACGGTCAGCACCTGCCCAAGTTCATCGTGCACCTCGCGCGCGATGCGCGCCTTTTCTTCTTCGCGCACGCTTTCAAGGTGAGCTGACAGTTCGCGTTGCGCCGCCAGGGCGCGGCGCCGTTCGGTGATATCGGTGAGGAAGACAACCAGATACTCGGCGTCACGAAACCGCAGGAAGCTCAGCGACAGATCCACCGGCAGCAGCGCACCGTCAGTGCGCAGGCAATAGGTTTCGAAATGTTCCGCCTCTCCCCCGGCGGCCCTGGCGCGGTTCCATACCTCCAGCCAGCGGTCCATGTGCAGGTTGGGTTCGAAGTCGATGAAGGGCCGATCCAGCAGCTGGCCCTCGGGGTAGCCAAGCATGCGCTCGGCGGCATGATTGGCGTAGCGCACGTGACTGTCCCAGTTGACCCAGAGGATGCCGACAGCGCTCTGGTCGATCGAGAACTGGCTCAGCCGCAGCGCCCCCTCCCGCGATTGCCGCTCGTTGAGCGCCTCCCTCGCTGCCAGCAGGCTACGCTCCAGGCGATGCTGCTGACGGCGTTGCCAGGCCAGAGTCGCGAGGGCGCAGAGGAGCAACAACGCAAGCACGATGGCGAAGTTTCTCCAAAGGCCGGTCGAATCGTTCAGCCGCGGGTAGGTGGGTTGTAGCCAGCGCTGGTGCAATTGCTCCAGGTCCTTGGCCGGGATCGCCTGCAGGCCGCGCTGGATGATATCGCTGAGCATCGGCCAGTCGCGCCGTGAACCGACCCGCAGCAATTGCGGCAGGCCGATGTCACCGACCACCACCAGCTCGGTGAATTCGTTTTCCCGCGCGAGGCGGCTGAGCTGTGCCTCATCGATCACGGCAAAGCTTGCCTGATCGCTGAGCACCAGCTGGAGCGCCTGGCGCTCTTCAGGCACCCCTTGCAAGTTGAGCGCCGGATAGTTAGCCAGGAGATAGTCAGCCAGGGCGCTGGGCATGCGCACCGCCACGCGCTGGGTTTCGGTGAGCGTTTCAAGGTCGACGGCGACCGCGCCATTGCGCGGGCCAACCACCCGTTGCGGCACACGCATGTACGGATCGCTGAACAGCCAGAGGCGCAGGCTCCTGGGGGTCTGGGTCAATCCAGGCGCCAGGTCCACCTCGCCCGCCTGCAAGGCATGCTCAAGGGCTGCCTGGTCAGGAAAGTTGCGCCAGGTAAGGTCCAGGCCGAGGCTGCGCCCCAGCCAGTTCACCAGCTCGACGTTGACACCATACAGTTGCTGGAGGCGACGGTCGAACTGAGCGTAGGGGGCCTGCAGAACCAGCCCGACCCGCAGGCTGCGGTGCGCATCCAGCCACTGCTGCTGGGCGGGCTCCAATGCTACCGACGACGGCGCAGGCGGAGCGGCCCAGGCCATCAAGGGCAGCCACAACCAGCCGATAACCCACAGTCGACACACTCGTTTCATTTCGCGCTCTCGTCGGGCAAGGACGGCCATGCGTGGCCGTCGCAGACAAATACCATTAGGCTGCCAGTACTATTCTGGCTTGGGTCGATCCATGTTCCTACTCTATCGCACGACGCTGGCAGCGCTCTGCCTGGCTTCGATATTACCTACCACCGCCAGTGCGGCCGAAAACGATGCGGGCGCCGAGGCGCCAGCCGCGTCCACCCAGGCACCGTCGCCACGCTTGCCCCTGGCCGAGCGCAGCCAGGAAGACGCTCAAGCGCTGGAGCGCCA
This sequence comes from Pseudomonas fluorescens, assembly GCF_902498185.1. GTDB lineage: Bacteria > Pseudomonadota > Gammaproteobacteria > Pseudomonadales > Pseudomonadaceae > Aquipseudomonas > Aquipseudomonas fluorescens_BS. The sequence continues at coordinate 25,826 of NZ_CABVIX010000011.1, forward strand.
GGTACCCAAGATCGAGCAGCAGACATTGCAGGCGGGTAGCGAAAGCTTCCTGGCCTTGTGGAAGCCAGCCAATGACAGCGATCCGAAGGGTGCGGTGATCATCGTCCCAGGTGCGGGCGAGACTGCCGACTGGCCGAAGGCAGTAGGCCCATTGCGGCACAAGTTCCCGGACGTCGGCTGGCACAGCCTGAGCGTCACGCTGCCCGACCTGCTGGCCGACAGCCCGCAGGCACGCGCCGAGGCCAAGCCTGCCGCCACGCCTGAAAAAGGCGAGGGCCAGAGCGCACCGGCCAAGGACACCCCGGCCGACGCCAATGCCAACGTTGCCCAGGCCACTGCCGCCGAGGCCGATACCGCGCAAGGCACCGACGCCGTGGAAGCCAGCGACAACAATGATCCGGCGGACGCCGAGCGCATCTTTGCCCGCCTGGAGGCCGCCGTGGCCTATGCCCAGCAGCACAACTCGCGCAGCATCGTCCTGCTCGGCCATGGCAGCGGCGCCTATTGGGCGGCACGCTACGTCAGTGAACGCCAGCCGCCCCAGGTGCAGAAGTTGGTGATGGTGTCGGCGCAGACCCCGGCGCGGGTCGAGCACGACCTCGAGAGTCTGGCCCCAACGCTCAAGGTACCCACCGCCGACATCTACTACGCCACCCGCACCCGCGACCGCCACGCCGCCGAACTGCGCTTGCAGGCCAGCAAACGGCAGAAGGACACCCAGTACCGCCAGATGCTGCTGATCGCCATGCCGGGCAACCCTTCGGCGGACCAGGAGCAGCTGTTCAGGCGCGTACGGGGATGGTTGAGCCCGAGCGCGAATTGACCACGCAGCGCTGTGGTGTTCTCAGAACCCGCGGCGCTTGCGGACCAGCGCGTAGGCCAGGTGCAGCTCCCGCGTGCGCTCCGTCGCTTCCCGCACCCGTGCCTCGCTTGCGCCACTGCCCACCAGCTTGTCGGGGTGATGCCGGCTGACCAGTCGCCGGTAGGCCTGCTTGACCCGCTCGGCCTCGGTATCGACCTCGACGCCAAGCAAGCGCAAGGCAGCGGCATAGGTCATGGCAGCGCTCGCCTGCGGCGCCTTGCGGGGCTCGTACTCCTGGGCCAGGGCCTGGACTTGCGGCCGAGTCAGCCCCAGTTCCTGACCCCACCCCAGCAGCAACTCGCGCTCGTGCTGCCCTGCCTTGCCGTCCGCCCAGACCATCCGCCAGCAGGCGCGCAAGGTACCTTCTGCCGCGTGCGGCTGCTGCTTGAGGCGGCGCAGGTAGTGCCCAAGGCGAGCCTTGCCTGACTTGCCCCGGTTGAACGCCGCAATCGCCCGCAGGCGCGCAGGCTCGCTCATGCCAATCTGCTTCATTTCCTGGCGTGCCTGCTGGATATGGCCTTCGAGCACCCGCCCATCGCTCTTGGCCAGCCGCCCCAGCAGCACGAACAGCACTTCGTCATCACCCAGGGCCGGTCGGCCTCCAAGCTTCTCGCGCATGTCCTCCCAGCCTTGCAGCCGCAGTCGGCGGTCCATCGCCTGGCCCAGCAACGCACCTAGCAGCGCCCCGGGGATGCTGGCCACGGCGAAGCCGGCGCCGGCACCGATCACCGTGCTCGGCCACCACACGTCAGCCGCGCTCGCCGAGCAGGCGCTCGACTTCCGACAGGCGCTCAAGGGTGCCCACGTCGACCCAGTGTCCGGCGTGACGCTCCCCGCTCACCCGGCCACTGGCCATGGCCTGGCGCAGCAGCGGCGCAAGCTTGAACGCACCGGCCTGACAATCGGCGAACAGCGCCGGGTCGAGTACCGAAATGCCGCTGAATGTGAAGTTCTCGGCGGTGTCATCACCGTCGTGCACTTGCCCCCCATCCAGGCGGAAGTCGCCTTTGCCATGGTGCCCCGGGTTATCCACGAGGACCAGATGCGCCAGCCCGACCAGTGGCGCCCGCAGCCGTGCGAAGTCGTAGTCCGTCCAGATATCGCCGTTGACCAGCAGGAACGGATCCTCCCCCAACAGCGGCAGGGCCTTGAAGATGCCGCCACCCGTCTCCAGCGGCTCGCCCTCGGCCGAGTAGCGGATACTCAGGCCGAAGCGGCTGCCGTCGCCCAGGTGGTCCTCGATCTGCTGGCCAAGCCAGGCATGATTGATCACCACTTCGGTGAAGCCCGCCTGCGCCAGGGCACGCAGGTGATATTCGATCAACGGTACCCCCGCCACCGGCACCAGCGGCTTGGGCGTATGCAGGGTCAAGGGACGCATGCGCTCGCCCTTGCCAGCGGCCAGGATCATTGCCTTCATGGGCGCGTCCCGGCGGTGGCCTGCAGCTCGGCGATCAACTGGCGGAGTTCGGCCAGCTCCGGACGCCGGCCGATCACTTCATCTATATAGGCAAAGAAGCGAGGCACGTCGGCCAGATAGCGCGGCTTGCCGTCACGGTGACAGATGCGCGCGAAGATCCCGATGACCTTGAGGTGACGCTGCACACCCATCAGGTCGCTGGCACGCTGGAACGCCTCGAAGTCGGCCTGCACCGGAACCCCGGCGGCCTTGGCCTGCTGCCAGTAATCGCGCAGCCAGCCTTCGACGCGCGCCTGTGGCCAGCTGAGGAAGGCGTCCTTGAACAGGCAGGTGATGTCGTAGGTCACCGGCCCGTATACCGCGTCCTGGAAGTCCAGCACGCCGGGGTTGGGGGTGCTCTGCATCAGGTTGCGTGGCATGTAATCGCGGTGCACCAGCACCTTGGGCTGGGCCAGGGCACTGTCGATCAGCAGCGCGCTGATGCGCTGCCAGGCCGCCTGCTGGGCATCGTCCAGGGTCAGGCCCAACTCGTGGCCGACATACCACTGGGGAAACAATTCGATTTCGCGACGCAGCAGCGCGACGTCGTAGCTGGGCAGCGGCGCGTCCATCGGCAGGCGCTGGAAGGCCAGCAGCGCATCGATCGCATCGGCGAACAGGGCGTGCGCGTTGTCCGAATCGAGGACGTCCAGGTAGGTCTGGTGGCCCAGGTCGCCCAGTAGCAGGAAACCGCGCTCGAGGTCCTCGGCATGGATGGTTGGCACATGCACCCCAGCACTGGCGAGCAGGTGATCGATGGCGACGAACGGACGGCAGTCTTCCTGCGGGGGAGGCGCGTCCATGACCACGAAGCTGCGGCCTGCGGCCTGCCAGCGGAAATAACGGCGGAAACTCGCATCGCTGCTGGCAGCGGTCAGCTCGCCTTCGGGAAGCGCGCCCCAGCCTTGTTTCTGATAGAGCGATTGAAGCTGTTCATCAAGCCAGACAGTGAGTTGTTGCAGGCGTGCATCATGATCGGGCATTACAAGGGTCTCCGACGGCCCTAGCCGTCAAGCGGGTCATGCTTTATTATCCAGCATCTTTTTCAGACCATCGAGAGGCGTGCGGCCCCACACGCGGGCAGATGGCACGCAGGAAGCCCGGACTAATAAGATGGCATTGAAATCCCCCGCGTTTCGTAGAAAATTTCCGTTGCTGGTGACCGGCGGTCTGCTGGCCCTGCAACCCTTTGCCACCTCTTACGTCGTGGCAGCCGAGCAGTTCGACTGTCAAGTGTCCGCCGCCGGTGGCTGGGACTGCAAGCCCAAGACTTCCGCGACCTCACTGCCGCCCCGTCCGGTTCATGAGGGCGCAGCCGTCAGTTCCAGTGGAGAAACCGCAGCCGAGGGCGGCGAAGCCGCCACCGCAGACAGCGAGCCCAAGCCGGTGCTGGTCACCGAGAGCAAGGGCCGTGGCCTGAAGTCGCGCAGCGCCGACTACAGCCACCTGGACTGGGTCCCGCGCGACCAGCTCACCCCTGCCCAGCTGGCCGAGACTGGCCCGTACTGCGGTGGTGCCTATATCGAGCCGGTCCGCCCGGGCATGGCCGACACCACGCCCAAGGACGAGTCGCCGACCTACCTCAACGCCAAGGTGTCCAAGTACCAGCAGGAGCAGCAGATCGCTACTCTCGCCGGCGACGTGGTCATGCGCCAGGGCAGCATGCAGGCCGAGGCCGAAGAGGCCAACCTCTACCAGGCCGAAAACCGCGGCGAGCTCAAGGGCAACGTCAAGATCCGTGACAACGGCTCGCTGGTAGTGGGCGATCGCGCCGAGATCCAGCTCGACACGGGCGAGGCCCAGGTCGACAACGCCGAATACGTGATGCACAAGTCGCGCGTACGCGGTACTGCCCTGTACGCCAAGCGTGCCGAAAACGCGGTGATTCGCCTCAAGGATGGTACGTACACCACCTGCGAGCCGAACAGCAATGCCTGGCAGCTCAAGGGCAACAACATCACCCTGAACCCGGCTACCGGCTTCGGCACCGCGACCAACGTGACGCTGCGGGTCAAGGACATTCCGGTGTTCTACACGCCGTATATCTACTTCCCGATCGACGACCGCCGCCAGTCCGGCTTCCTGCCGCCGTCGTTCAGCACCAGCAGCGACACCGGCTTCATGCTGGTCACGCCGTACTACTTCAACCTGGCGCCAAACTACGACGCCACGTTGTATCCACGCTACATGGCCAAGCGCGGCCTGTTGATGGAAGGCGAGTTCCGCTACCTGACACAGTCGAGCGAAGGCCAGGTCGGCGGCGCCTTCCTGAACGACAAGGAAGATGAGCGCAAGGAGCAGACCGATTACAAGGACCAGCGCTGGATGGTCAACTGGCAGCACAAGGGCGGCCTGGATTCGCGCCTGCTGACCGAAGTCGACTACACCGACATCAGCGATCCGTTCTACTTCCAGGACCTGGAGTCGGAGCAGATCGGGGTCGAGAGCAAGGACTTCCTGAACCAGCAGGGTGCGTTGACGTACCGTGGCGAGAGCTACACGGCGCGTCTGAATGCCCAGGCCTTCGAGCTGGCTACCATTTCGCAGATCACCCCGTATGACCGCTTGCCGCAGATCACCTTCAACGGAATGCTGCCGTATCACCCGGGTGGCCTGGACTTCAGCTACGAGACCGAAGCCGTGCGCTTCGATCGTGACCTGAAGGATGATCTGGTGTTCAACGAAGATGGTGAACTCGACACTAGCCTGGGCGGTGTAGCCGGGCGACGTTTGGATGACAGTGTTTATGCTCTGGCCCGAGCCAATGGTACCCGGTTGAATGCGGCGCCAACCATTAGTCTGCCAATGCAGACTAGTTACGGCTTCCTCAAGCCATCGTTGAAGTATGTATATACCCATTACGATTTGGATTTGGATAGCCAAGGCAAGCAGAATATCGTCGACGGCCTCAATACTGCGCAAACAAACGGCACTGAATATCTCTACGGCGAATATTCAGGTACACAAAACCGTAGCATTCCAATCTTCAGCGTCGACAGCGGCCTGTACTTCGACCGCAACACCCAATGGTTCGGCAAGAACTACCGCCAGACTCTCGAACCGCGCCTGTTCTACCTCTATGTCCCGTACGAGGACCAGAAGGACATCCCGCTGTTCGATACCAGCGAGTCGACCTTCAGCTATTCCTCGCTGTTCCGCGACAACCGCTTCAGCGGTACCGACCGCATCGGCGACGAGAACAAGCTGTCGCTGGGCGTGACCAACCGCTGGATCGAGGAAAACGGCTTCGAGCGCCAGCGCCTGAGCGTCGGCCAGGCCTACTACTTCAAGGACCGCAAGGTTCAGTTGCCAGGTATCGACGCCAGTATCCGAGACGAGTCCAAGTCCGATGTCTCGCCGTACGCGCTGGAGTACGAGTACAACTTCAACCGCGACTGGCGCTTCAACTCGGACTTCAACTGGGACCCGGACAGCCGCAGCACCCGGTCGGGCAGCGCGATGTTCCACTACCAGCCTGAAGACAACCCGAACAAGGTCGTCAACCTGGGCTACCGCTACCGCAACGACCAGATCACCTACGACTCGCTGACCGGTACCTGGAAAACGGGTGGTGGTGACTACGGTATCAAAGGCGACCCGAATTACATCGAAGACTACTACAAGATCCAGCAGCATGACTTCTCCGTCATGTGGCCAGTCGTCCCGCAGTGGTCCGTCATCGCCCGCTGGCAGCACGACTACAACCGCAACCGTACCCTGGAAGCCTTCGGTGGCTTCGAGTACGACAACTGCTGCTGGAAGCTGCGCGTGATCAACCGTTACTGGATCGACTACGACGACTTCAGCCAGGCTACGCCGCAAAACGAAAAAGGCGACCACGGTGTCTTCCTGCAGATCGTGCTGAAAGGCCTCGGTGGTGTAGTGGGCAACAAGGTCGAATCGTTCCTCGACCAAGGCATTCAAGGTTACCGTACACGTGAAGACCAAGCTTATTGATCGTCTGCGCCCGCTGATGCTGGGCGCCGCAATGCTGAGTGGCGCGGTGCATGCCGCGGTGCAACCGCTGGACCGTGTCGTGGCCATCGTCGACAACGACGTGGTCATGCAGAGCCAGCTCAACCAGCGTACCCACGAAGTGCAGCAAACCATCGCCAAGCGTGGCGGTGGCGTGCCGCCCGCCAGCGCACTGGAACAGCAGGTGCTCGAGCGCCTTATCGTCGAGAACCTGCAGCTGCAGATCGGCGAACGCTCCGGCATCCGCATTACCGACGAGGAACTGAACCAGGCCATCGGCACCATTGCCCAGCGCAATGGCATGAGCGTGGAGCAGTTCCGCGCTGCGCTCGCCCATGACGGCCTGTCGTATGATGATGCCCGCGAGCAGGTCAAGCGCGAGATGGTCATCAGCCGTGTTCGCCAGCGCCGGGTTGCCGAGCGTATCCAGGTCTCCGAGCAGGAAGTGAAGAACTTCCTCGCCTCCGACCTGGGCAAGGCTCAGCTCTCCGAGGAGTTCCGCCTGGCCAACATCCTGATCCCGACCCCGGAAAGCGCCAGTTCCGATGCGATCCAGGCTGCGGGCAAGCAAGCCGTCGAGACCTACAAGCAGCTCAAGAGCGGTGCGGACTTCGGTCAGCTGGCCATCGCCCGCTCGGCCAGCGAAAACGCCCTCGAAGGCGGCGAGATGGGCTGGCGCAAGGCAGCCCAGCTGCCGCCTCCGTTCGATCGCCTGCTCAGCTCCATGGCCGTGGGCGATGTCACCGAACCGGTACGCACTCCAGGCGGCTTCATCATCCTCAAGCTGCAGGAAAAGCGCGGCGGTGGGCAGATGCTGCGTGATGAAGTGCATGTGCGCCACATCCTGATCAAGCCTAGCGAGATCCGCAGCGAGGCAGCCACCGAGCAATTGGCCGCCCGCCTGTACGAGCGTATCCGCAATGGCGAAGACTTCGCCGAACTGGCGAAGAGCTTCTCGGAAGATCCAGGCTCGGCGCTCAATGGCGGCGACCTCAACTGGGTCGATCCGAACAGCCTGGTGCCGGAATTCCGCGAAGTGATGGCCAACGCACCGCAAGGCGAGGTATCCCGCCCGTTCAAGACCCAGTACGGCTGGCACGTGCTCGAAGTGCTTGGCCGCCGCGCGACCGACAGCACTGAGCAGGCTCGCGAGCAACAGGCCATGAATGTGCTGCGCAACCGCAAGTATGACGAGGAGCTGCAGACCTGGCTGCGCCAGATCCGCGACGAAGCCTACGTCGAGATCAAGCTGCCTGGCGCCGACCAGGCCGCCCAGTGAAACATCCGCGCTTCGCCCTGACCCCGGGCGAGCCGGCCGGCATAGGTCCCGACCTGTGCCTGCTGCTCGCCGCCGAGGCCCAGCCCCACCCTCTGATCGCCATCACCAGCCGTGACCTGCTCGCCGAGCGGGCCACGCAGCTGGGGCTGGGCGTCAACCTGCTGCCAGTCGCGCCTGGTGCCTGGCCAGACGTCCCGGCGCCCGCGGGCAGCCTGTACGTGTGGGACACACCGCTGGCCGCGCCTGTCGTGCCGGGGCAACTGGACAAGGCCAACGCCGCCTTCGTCCTGCAGACCCTCACGCGTGCTGGCCAAGGCTGCCTGGACGGGTCGTTCGCAGGGATGATCACCGCCCCGGTGCACAAGGGCGTGATCAACGAAAGCGGCATCGCTTTCTCAGGCCATACCGAATTCCTTGCCGAGCTGACCCAGACCTCCCAGGTGGTGATGATGCTTGCCACGCGCGGCTTGCGTGTAGCCCTGGTTACCACCCACTTGCCGCTGCGTGATGTGGCCGATGCGATTACCGCCGAGCGCCTGGAGCGGGTCACGCGTATCCTGCATGCCGACCTGCGTGACAAGTTCGGCATCGCCAGGCCGCGCATCCTGGTCTGCGGCCTCAACCCTCATGCTGGGGAAAGCGGCCATCTGGGCCGCGAAGAAATCGAAATCATCGAGCCGGCGCTCGAACGCTTGCGCAGCGAAGGCATCGACCTGCGCGGCCCGTTGCCGGCCGACACCCTGTTTACCCCCAAATATCTGGAGCACTGCGACGCAGTGCTGGCGATGTACCACGACCAGGGCCTGCCCGTGCTCAAGTTCAAGGGCTTTGGCGCGGCGCTCAACGTGACCCTGGGGCTGCCGATCATCCGTACCTCGGTTGATCATGGCACTGCCCTGGACCTTGCCGGTACCGGCAAGGTCGACACCGGTAGCCTGCAGGTCGCGCTGGAAACCGCTTACCAGATGGCCGAGACCCAACTATGAACGAGCAATACCAACACCGGGCGCGCAAGCGCTTCGGGCAGAACTTCCTGCACGACGCTGGCGTGATCGACCGCATCCTGCGCGCGATCAATGCCAAGGCGGGCGAGCACCTGCTGGAAATCGGCCCGGGCCAGGGCGCCCTGACCGAGGGCCTGCTGGGCAGCGGCGCGCAGCTGGACGTGGTCGAACTGGACAAGGATCTGGTGCCGATCCTGCAGCACAAGTTCGGCAATCGCGGCAATTTCCGCCTGCACCAGGGCGATGCGTTGAAATTCGATTTCAACCAGCTGGGCGTTCCCCCCCGCAGCCTGAAGGTGGTCGGCAACCTGCCGTACAACATTTCGACGCCTCTGATCTTCCACCTGCTCAAGCACGCAGACCTGATCCGCGACATGCACTTCATGCTGCAGAAGGAAGTGGTCGAGCGCCTGGCCGCAGGCCCGGGCGGCGGCGACTGGGGTCGCCTGTCGATCATGGTCCAGTATCATTGCCGGGTCGAACACCTGTTCAACGTCGGTCCTGGCGCGTTCAACCCACCGCCAAAGGTCGACTCGGCCATCGTGCGCCTGGTGCCGCACGAAACCTTGCCGCACCCGGCCAAGGACCCACGCATGCTTGAACGCGTCGTTCGCGAAGCCTTCAACCAGCGCCGCAAGACCCTGCGCAACACCCTCAAGGGCCTGCTCGACAGCGCCGCTATCGAAGCAGCCGGCGTCGACGGCAGCCTACGCCCAGAGCAACTGGACCTCGCCGCGTTCGTGCGCCTGGCCGACCAATTGTCAGAGCAGGCTCCAGAGGCCTGATTCATCGGCAACGACACCGCAACCGGTGCGAGCAGGCCAGTCACGACTGGCCTCCTCCCCCGCCAATGTCCTAGACTGCAGGCATAGCCGTATCCGCGTCTGTTTGTCCAAGGCCCCTTGCATGTCTGATCCTCGCTACCAGATCGACGTCAGCGTCGTGACCCGCTACCTCAAAGAACAATCCGATCCCGAGAACGAGCGCTTCGCCTTTGCCTACACCATTACCGTGCAAAACAACGGCAGTGTGTCGGCCAAGCTGATGTCGCGTCACTGGCTCATCACCAATGGCGACGGCCAGGTCGAAGAGGTCCGTGGGGCAGGCGTGATCGGCCAGCAACCGCTCATCGAGCCCGGTCAGAGCCATACCTACAGCAGTGGCGCAGTCATCAGTACCCGGGTCGGCGCCATGCAGGGCAGTTACCAGATGTTCGCCGAAGACGGCAAACGCTTCGACGCCACGATCGCGCCGTTCCGCCTGGCCGTCCCTGGGGCGCTGCACTGATGGCGGTGTATGCCGTTGGCGATCTGCAGGGTTGCTTGCAGCCACTGAAGTGCCTGCTCGAGCGGGTTCGCTTCAACCCCTGCGTCGACCGCCTGTGGCTGGTCGGCGACCTGGTCAACCGTGGGCCGCAATCGCTCGAGACATTGCGCTACCTGTACGCCATGCGCGACTCGCTGGTCTGCGTACTGGGCAATCACGACCTTCACCTGCTGGCCGCCTGGCACGACATCGAGCGCCTGAAGAAAAGCGATACCCTGCGCGAGATCATCGAAGCACCCGATGCCGACCAGTTGCTCGACTGGCTGCGTCGGCAAAAGCTGCTGCACTACGACGAAGCGCGCAGTGTCGCCCTGGTGCATGCCGGCATTGCGCCTCAATGGACCCTGGGCAAAGCACTGGAGCTGGCAGGCGAAGTGGAAGAGGTCCTGCGTGACGATACCCGTCTCAAGCTTTACCTCGACGGCATGTACGGCAACGAGCCGAACAAGTGGAGCAAGCAGCTGAGCGGCGTTGAACGCCTGCGGGTCATTACCAACTACTTCACGCGCATGCGCTTCTGCACAGCCGACGGCAAGCTGGACCTCAAGAGCAAGGAGGGCCTGGACACCGCGCCAAAAGGCTACAAGCCCTGGTTCGCCCACAAGGGCCGGCGCTCACGTCATGTAGACATCATTTTCGGCCACTGGGCGGCCCTGGAAGGACGCGTCAACGAGCCAGGCGTCATCGCGCTCGACACCGGTTGCGTCTGGGGCGGTGCCATGACCTTGTACAACGTCGATACCGGCGCGTATCACCGCTGCGAATGCACCGGCGACGGCATGCCGCGCACATCGCCCCAACCCGCTAGAATCAACGGCCAGTCCTGAAGGAGACCGCCCCCATGAGCGAATTCAAACGCATCCCTCCCGAGCAGGCCCAGACCCTGCGTGAGCAAAGCGCGGTCGTGGTCGACATCCGCGATGCTCAATCCTATGCCGCCGGCCATATCACTGGCGCGCAACATCTGGATAACCACTCGGTCGCAGAGTTCATCCGCGCCGCCGATCTTGATGCACCGACGCTGGTGGTCTGCTACCACGGCAACTCCAGCCAGAATGCCGCTGCCTACCTCGTTGCCCAAGGCTTTTCGGACGTTTACAGCATCGATGGCGGCTTCGAACTGTGGCGCAGCACCTACCCTGCGCAAACCGCCCAAGACACCGCCGAATAAATTTTTCAAATTCCTGCAGCCCGCGTCCCGTGCGGGCTGGCAGCCAAGCTGACGAACGGTCATGGGCAACTTCTCGGCGCCATGACCTTGACCTTGCGCAGAACCAACTATCCTTAAGCCCAGGCCATCCAAAAAGGGGAGAGCCGGTACACCGGCGTGCGGGTCATCGGTAGCGTTTCGAGGTGTTCTGGGGGGTAAACAGCAACCGGCAACCCGGTTGCATGCCAGCATCAAGCTGACTGATCCGGCGTCGGCTCCACGTATCGAGCGAGGTGACGTCATGAGTATTTTTAGCCACTTCCAACAACGTTTCGAGTCAACACGCCAGGAAGAACTCACGCTGCAGGAGTACCTCGAGCTCTGCAAAGAGGATCGCAGTGCCTATGCTTCGGCGGCCGAACGCCTGTTGCTGGCAATCGGGGAGCCAGAGCTGGTCGACACCTCCAGCAATTCACGCTTGTCGCGGATCTTTTCCAACAAGGTGATACGCCGCTATCCGGCCTTTGCCGACTTCCATGGCATGGAAGAATGCATCGACCAGATCGTTTCCTACTTCCGCCATGCCGCGCAGGGCCTGGAAGAAAAGAAACAGATCCTCTACCTGCTGGGCCCGGTGGGTGGCGGTAAATCGTCGCTGGCCGAAAAACTCAAGCAGCTGATCGAGAAAGTGCCCTTCTACGCGATCAAGGGCTCACCGGTATTCGAGTCGCCGCTGGGGCTGTTCAATGCCACCGAGGATGGCGCGATTCTCGAAGAGGACTTCGGCATACCCCGACGCTATCTCAACACTATCATGTCGCCCTGGGCGACCAAGCGGCTGGCAGAGTTCGGGGGCGACATCAGCCAGTTCAAGGTGGTCAAGCTCTACCCTTCGATTCTCAACCAGATCGCCGTAGCCAAGACAGAGCCCGGTGACGAGAACAACCAGGACATCTCGGCCCTCGTGGGCAAGGTGGATATCCGCAAGCTCGAGGAATTCCCGCAGAACGACGCCGATGCCTACAGCTACTCTGGCGCGCTGTGCCGGGCCAACCAGGGCCTGATGGAATTCGTCGAAATGTTCAAGGCGCCCATCAAGGTCCTCCACCCGTTGCTGACCGCCACCCAGGAAGGCAACTACAACAGTACCGAAGGCCTGGGGGCCATCCCCTATTCCGGCATCCTGCTGGCCCACTCCAACGAATCGGAATGGCACAGCTTCCGTAACAACAAGAACAACGAAGCGTTCATCGACCGTATCTACATCGTCAAGGTGCCCTACTGCCTACGGGTCAGCGACGAGATCAAGATCTACGACAAGCTTCTGTTCAACAGCTCGCTGTCCAAGGCTCACTGCGCCCCAGACACCCTCAAGATGCTGGCCCAGTTCACGGTGCTCTCGCGCCTGAAGGAGCCGGAAAACTCCAACATCTACTCGAAGATGCGCGTCTATGACGGCGAGAACCTGAAAGACACCGATCCGAAGGCCAAGTCGATCCAGGAGTACCGGGACTCGGCTGGCGTCGATGAAGGCATGAACGGCCTGTCGACACGCTTTGCCTTCAAGATCCTGTCCAAGGTGTTCAACTTCGATCCGCACGAAATCGCGGCCAACCCTGTGCACCTGCTCTACGTGCTTGAACAGCAGATCGAACAGGAGCAATTCCCGGCTGAAGTGCGCGAGCGCTACCTGCGCTACCTCAAGGAATACCTGGCGCCACGCTATATCGAGTTCATCGGCAAGGAGATCCAGACAGCGTACCTGGAATCCTACAGCGAGTACGGTCAGAACATCTTCGACCGCTACGTGCTGTACGCCGACTTCTGGATTCAGGATCAGGAATACCGCGATCCGGAAACCGGCGAGATCCTCAATCGGATTGCCCTCAATGAAGAGCTGGAAAAGATCGAGAAGCCGGCGGGCATCAGCAACCCGAAAGACTTCCGCAATGAGATCGTCAACTTCGTATTGCGCGCACGGGCCAACAACAACGGCAAGAATCCGACCTGGCTGAGCTATGAAAAACTGCGGGTGGTGATCGAGAAGAAAATGTTCTCCAACACCGAGGACCTGCTGCCGGTCATCAGCTTCAATGCCAAGGCGAGCAAGGAGGACCAGCAGAAGCACAACGACTTCGTCACCCGTATGGTGGAACGTGGCTACACCGACAAACAGGTACGCCTGCTATCGGAATGGTACCTGCGGGTCAGGAAGTCGCAGTAAGCGGCAAGCTACAAGCCTCAAGCTGCAAGCCGAGCGTTGTGAAATCGAGATTCACGCCCGGCTTGCGGCCTTTGTGGTTGTCTTGTCTTGTAGCTTGCAGCTTGCAGCTTGAGGCTGCCTAGCACCGGAGAGCCTATGAGTTACGTTATCGACCGACGCCTGAACGGCAAGAACAAGAGCACGGTGAACCGCCAGCGTTTCTTGCGGCGGTACCGCGATCACATCAAGAAGGCCGTCGAAGAGGCGGTAAGCCGCCGCTCCATCACCGACATGGAGCATGGCGAACAGATCAGCATTCCGGGACGCGACATCGACGAGCCCGTGCTGCACCATGGCCGCGGCGGCAAGCAGACGGTGGTGCACCCAGGCAACAAGGAATTCACCGCAGGCGAGCATATCCCCAGGCCACAGGGTGGCGGGGGCGGCGGCGGACGGGGCAAGGCGGGCAACTCTGGCGAGGGCATGGACGAATTCGTCTTCCAGATCACCCAGGAAGAGTTTCTCGAGTTCATGTTCGAAGACCTGGAGCTGCCCAACCTGGTCAAGCGCCACCTGACCGGCACCGATACCTTCAAGACCGTGCGGGCCGGTATTGCCAATGAAGGCAACCCATCGCGTATCAACATCATCCGTACCCTCCGCTCTGCCCACGCCCGGCGCATCGCGCTGACCGGCAGCAGCCGCGCCAAGCTGCGCGAGGCCCAGGCCGAACTGGCGCGTCTGAAGGTGGAAGAGCCCGACAACTTCACGGATATCCAGGAGGTCGAGGTCGAGATTGCCCGCCTCAGTGCGCGCATCAACCGCCTGCCCTTCCTCGATACCTTCGACCTCAAGTACAACCTGCTGGTCAAGCAACCCAACCCCAGTTCCAAGGCCGTGATGTTCTGCCTGATGGACGTGTCCGGCTCGATGACCCAAGCCACCAAGGACATCGCGAAGCGCTTCTTCATCCTCTTGTACCTGTTCCTCAAGCGTAACTACGAACGCATTGAGGTGGTATTCATCCGCCATCACACCAGCGCCCGCGAAGTCGACGAGGAAGAGTTCTTCTATTCCCGGGAAACCGGCGGCACCATCGTCTCCAGCGCGCTCAAGCTGATGCAGGAGATCATGGCCGAACGCTACCCGGCCAACGACTGGAACATCTACGCTGCCCAGGCTTCCGACGGTGACAACTGGAACGACGATTCGCCGATCTGCCGAGAGATACTCACCAAGCAGATCATGCCGTTCGTCCAGTATTACACCTACGTCGAAATCACTCCTCGCGAACACCAGGCGTTGTGGTACGAATATGAGCGTATCGGTGACAGCTTCGCCGACACCTTTGCCCAGCAGCAGTTGGTATCGGCCGGCGATATCTATCCGGTCTTCCGTGAACTCTTCCAGCGCAGGTTAGCCACATGACCTCCAGAGAGCAGAAACGCCAACACCTCTCCACCGGGTCCGAGTGGACATTCGAGCTGATCCAGTCCTACGACCGCGAGATCAGCCGCCTGGCCGCGCGCTATGCCTTGGACACTTATCCCAACCAGATCGAGGTGATCACCGCCGAGCAGATGATGGATGCCTACGCGTCCGTCGGCATGCCGCTGGGCTATCACCATTGGTCCTACGGCAAGCAGTTCCTCAGTACCGAGAAATCCTACACCCGCGGGCAAATGGGCCTGGCATACGAGATCGTGATCAACTCCGATCCCTGCATCGCCTATCTCATGGAAGAAAACACCATGTGCATGCAGGCGCTGGTGATCGCCCACGCGTGTTATGGGCACAACAGCTTCTTCAAGGGTAATTACCTGTTCCGAACCTGGACCGACGCCAGCTCCATCATCGACTACCTGGTGTTTGCCAAGCAGTACATCAGCCAGTGCGAGGAGCGCCACGGCATCGATGCGGTGGAAGACCTGATCGACTCCTGCCACGCCTTGATGAACTATGGCGTCGACCGCTACAAGCGCCCCTACCCCATTTCCGCCGAAGAAGAACGGCGTCGGCAGAAGGAGCGAGAGGAGCATCTGCAACGCCAGATCAACGACCTCTGGCGCACCATACCCAAAGGCGCAGACAAGGCAAGCGACCGCGATGGCGCACGCTTCCCCGCCGAACCTCAGGAAAACATCCTGTATTTCATCGAAAAACACGCCCCGCTGCTTGAACCTTGGCAGCGCGAGATCGTACGGATCGTTCGCAAGATCGCCCAGTATTTCTACCCACAGCGTCAGACCCAGGTGATGAACGAAGGCTGGGCCACGTTCTGGCACTACACGCTGATGAACGACCTGTACGATGAGGGCCTTGTAACCGACGGTTTCATGATGGAATTCCTGCAGTCGCATACCAGCGTGGTGTTCCAGCCAGGGTTCGACAGCCCCTACTACAGCGGTATCAACCCCTATGCGCTGGGCTTTGCCATGTACCGTGACATTCGCAGGATCTGTGAACACCCCACGGACGAAGACCGCCGCTGGTTCCCTGACATTGCCGGCAGTGACTGGCTATCGACCATCAAGTTCGCCATGAGCAGCTTCAAGGACGAGAGCTTCATCCTGCAGTATCTGTCGCCTACCGTGATCCGCGACCTGAAGCTGTTCAGCATCCTCGACGATGATCAGCGCGATGACCTGCTGGTCCCTGCGATCCATGATGACGACGGCTATCGCATCATTCGCGAAACCCTGGCAGCGCAATACAACCTGGGCAACCGCGAACCCAACGTGCAGATCTGGAGCATCGATCGCCGTGGTGACCGCTCCCTGACCCTGCGCCACCAGCAGCACAACCGCAAACCCCTGGGTGACTCCACCGATGAAGTGCTCAAGCACCTGCACCGCTTGTGGGGGTTCGATATCCACCTCGATACCGTGCAAGGCGACCAGATCATGAAGACCCACCACATGCCGCCCCGCGGAGAGCATGGCGAAGGCGGCGATTACGGGCGCATGGATCTGGCAGTGGTTCACCTGTAGCAGCCCTGCGTCGTTGCCCACGGGTTATCCTGTGGGCAACAACGGAGGCATTTCATGAAGATCTACAAAGTTGGCGGTGCCGTGCGCGACCGCCTGCTCGGCCGGCCGGTCAACGACATCGATTGGCTGGTCGTCGGGTCCAGTGTCGAGCAGATGCAGGCCCTGGGCTATCGCCCGGTCGGGGCTGACTTCCCGGTATTCATCCATCCCGAGAGCGGCGAGGAGTACGCCCTTGCCCGCACCGAACGCAAGAGTGGGCGCGGCTACGGCGGCTTCACCTTCCACGCCAGTCCCGAGGTGACCCTGGAAGAAGACCTGACCCGCCGTGACCTGACCATCAATGCCATGGCCGAGGACGAACAGGGCAACGTCTGCGATCCCCATCGTGGGCAGAAAGACCTTGAGGACCGTGTACTGCGCCATGTGTCTCCGGCCTTTGCCGAGGATCCTTTGCGCGTTCTGCGCGTGGCCCGCTTCGCGGCCCGCTATGCCTCGCTGGGGTTTCGCGTAGCCGATGAAACCCTGGCACTCATGCGCCAGATCAGTGAGTCGGGCGAGTTGCAGGCACTCACCGCCGAGCGCAGCTGGAAGGAGATCGAGCGCGCGCTGCTGGAGCCCCAGCCGCAGGTATTCATTCAGGTGCTGCGTGATTGCGGCGCATTGAGGGAGCTGATGCCTGAAGTGGACGCGCTGTTCGAGTCGCCCGGCAGGGGCATGCATACCCTCGCGGTACTGGAGCAGGCGGCGCGGGCCGAGCAGCCATTGCACGTGCGCTGGGCTTGCCTGTTGATGGGCCTGGGTGAAGGAATCGACGCAGTCAGCAAGCGTTTCAAGGCCCCACGCGAATGCCAGGAGCTGGCTGCGCTGGTCGCAGAGTATCAGGCGGACTGCGACCGAGCCCAAGCGCTGCCCGCCGCTGTCCTGCTGGACATGCTGCAACGCTTCGATGTGTATCGGCGTGGGCAGCGGCTTGAGGACTTCATTGCAGTTTGCGAGATGGACGCCAGGGCGGGAGCCCGGAGTTATCCACAAGCTGACTACCTGCGGGGGGCGGTGGCCGCGGTGAAGGGGGTGCAGGTGCAGGCGCTGGTAGAGCGGGGGCTGACGGGGCAGGCGCTGGGAGAGGCAATCAAGGCGCAGCGGTTGGAAGCCTTGGAGAAATTCAAGAAAAATATCTAGGGTCTGTGCTGGCCCTTTCGCTGGGAAGCCAGCGAAGGGGCCAGCACAGCCAACAAAAACTCAGATCGGGGTCAACTGCACCCCACGCCACTCGAACGCCACCGGCGCCAGCACCTGGTCGATCCGCGCCTCCTGCCATAACTGCCCCATGCGCTTGCCCTCCCCCGGGTGCACGAGATCAGGGGCAATCATGGACAACGGCCACAACACAAAGGCATTCCTGAGAATCTCCGCCCGCGGCAGGGTCAGTCCATCGAAGCTACCGTGCAGATCGTCATACATCAGCACATCGATATCCAGGGGCAAACCCTTGCGGTCCGGCGCGTAGCGGCCATTTTCGGCCTCGATGAACTTGAGCCGGCGGTCCAGCTCCAGCAAGGGCAGCTGCGTCTGCCCAGTCACCACCAGGTTGTAGAACGGCCCGCTCTTGATCCCCACCGCCTGGCTCTCGAACACCGCAGAGCAGCGCATGCCGTCAAGAATGCCGGCCAATGCATCGAGCCCGGCGCGCAGGTGCGCTTCGCGGTCGATGTTGCTGCCAAGCCCGAGGTACACCGTGCTCAGAGACATCCGCGCTCGATCTCCACGCCAACTCCACCACGGGCCGCTGGCACCGCACCAGGCTTGGTCAGTTTCAACCGCAGCCAGGGTATGTCGAATTCGCTCATCAGCACGGCGGCGAGACGTTCGGCAAAGGTTTCGACCAGCTCGAACCGCGCCTGCTCGGCAAAGGCCTGGATGCGCGCGCTCACGCTGGCGTAGTCCAGCGCCAGAGTAAGGTCGTCACCCGCCGCGGCTGGGCGGTTGTCCCAGGCGAAACTCAGGTCCAGGCGCAGGCATTGGCGAATATCCCGCTCCCAGTCATAGGCACCGATGACGGTATCGACTTCCAGGCCTTCGATGAACACTCTGTCCAAGCACTTCTCTCCACAGCACGACAAGGGCGACTGGCGCCGTTAGAATCAGGGCATCCTCGCCCGGAATAGTAAGCATGTTTTGGTTACTGGCGCTGCTCGCCTACCTGCTTGGCTCGCTGTCCTTCGCCATCCTCCTGAGCCGCCTCACGGGCAGCCCGGATCCACGTTCCTGCGGTTCGGGCAACGCCGGGGCCACCAACATGCTGCGCCTGGCAGGTCGCAGACTGGCGATCCTGACCCTGCTCGGCGACCTGTGCAAGGGCCTGTTGCCCGTGCTGGCGGCGCGCCTGGCCGGCCTGGACCTGCAGCAACAGGCCTGGATAGGCGTCTGCGCCGTCCTTGGCCACCTGTTTCCCGTGTATTTCCGTTTCCAGGGCGGCAAGGGCGTGGCAACAGCGGCAGGCATGCTCATGGGGTTGTACTTTCCGGCCGCGATACTGGCGATTCTCGCCTGGGTGCTCACCTTCTGCCTTACCCGCACAAGTTCGCTGGCCGCCCTGATCGCAACGCCACTGATACTGCCGCTGCTGGCCTGGCGCGAGCCCGAGGCACTGCTGCCGATGACCGTGCTGACGGCAATGATCGTGTGGCGTCACCGCAGCAATCTACGCGACCTGTTTGCAGGACGCGAACGGCATTTCTGAATCAGCGCCCTGAACCCGGCGCACTCACAGGGCAGGCAGCTGCTCCATCGGCCAGCGGGCCTGCACACTGATCGCCAGGTCCTGCCGCTGTCCCGCCAACAGACGTTGACAGCCGGCATAGGCGATCATCGCGCCGTTATCGGTACAAAACTCCGGACGGGCGTAATACACGTTGCCACCCAGGCTGCCCAGCATGTCCTCCAACGAGGCACGCAGGGCCTTGTTCGCACTGACGCCCCCAGCGATCACAAGTCGCTTGAGGCTGGTCTGCTTGAGCGCTCGCTTGCACTTGATGGTCAGCGTGTCTACCACCGCCTGCTGGAACGCCAGCGAGACGTCGCAACGGGTCTGCTCGCCATCGTCCCCGGCATTGCGGCACTGCTGCCAGGTGTTGAGGCCAAAGGTCTTGAGGCCGCTGAAGCTGAATTCGAGGCCCGGACGGTCGGTCATCGGCCGCGGGAACACGAAGCGGCCAGGCACTCCACGTTCGGCAAGACGGGCGATCTCGGGGCCGCCCGGGTAGTTCAGGCCGATCATCTTGGCCGTCTTGTCGAACGCCTCGCCTGCGGCGTCATCCAGGCTTTCGCCCAGGAGTTCGTACTGGCCGATGCCATCCACGCGCACAAGCTGGGTATGACCACCCGACACCAACAAGGCGACGAACGGGAATTCCGGCGGCTGCTCCTCGAGCATCGGCGCCAGCAGGTGGCCTTCCATATGATGCACGCCCAGCGCCGGGATGCCCCAGGCAAATGCCAGCGCCTGGGCGCAGGAAGCACCCACCAGCAGCGCGCCGACCAGGCCAGGACCCGCGGTATAGGCGATGGCGTCGATCTCGGTGGCGACGCAGCCGGCCTCGTCGAGCACCTGGCGGATCAGCGGCAGCATGCGCTTGACGTGGTCACGCGAGGCGAGCTCGGGGACTACACCGCCATAGGCGCGGTGCAGGTCGATCTGGCTGAACAGCGCGTCGGCCAGCAGGCCCCGCTCACTGTCGTATAATGCGACGCCAGTTTCGTCGCAGGATGTTTCCAATCCCAGTACTAGCATGGGTCCGTGCCTTGTTGAGGCTGAATTCGAAGGCGCGCATGATAGTCCCCGTGTTCAGCGCCGACCAGCGGTTTTCGATCAGAGGCTTTGCATTCCGGCTGGGTAAGGGTTAACATCCGCAACCCTTAAAAACCGACGTTCTCCAGCACACCTTTGTTTTGTAGGAGTCGTCTACCCCGGTCATGAATGAAGGTAGCCCTGGATGCCAGCCGTCAAAGTTAAAGAGAACGAACCCTTCGACGTAGCTCTGCGTCGTTTCAAGCGCTCCTGCGAAAAAGCCGGTGTACTGGCTGAAGTTCGTAGCCGCGAGTTTTACGAAAAGCCAACGTCCGAGCGCAAGCGCAAGGCTGCTGCTGCCGTAAAGCGTCACGCCAAGAAAGTACAGCGCGAACAGCGCCGCGCCGTTCGTCTGTACTGATACAGACGTTCATCGCACGCTTCTGCCCGCCCGGCCCCAAGCCGGGCTGCCGGCAGCAAGTGGCTTGAAACCTTTGGCCTCGTGCCAGAGGCGCTCCATGCTCCCGCATGCGGGCAAACTGCACGAACACGTCAGAACTGGCTTTATCGCCAGCTGTGCACGTCCTGTCTGACGAGCCCTTGTGGCTGGCGACGAGCACGCTCCCTACCCGTTCCCGGGTGCCGCTATACGACACGCCTCGACCCGCAGCATTAGCGATTAGACTTGGCTTTTGCCTGATGACGAGAATGCCATGGCCGGGCTGATTCCCCAGAGCTTCATCGACGATCTTCTCAACCGCACCGACATTGTCGACGTGGTGAGTTCGCGCGTCCAGCTGAAAAGGGCCGGCAAGAATCTCACCGCCTGCTGTCCGTTCCATAAGGAAAAGACACCCTCTTTCAGCGTCAGCCCCGACAAACAGTTCTACTACTGCTTTGGTTGCGGCGCTGGCGGCAACGCGCTTGGCTTTGTCATGGACCACGACAACCTGGATTTCCCCCAGGCCGTCGAGGAACTGGCCAAGGCCGCCGGCATGGAAGTACCGCGCGAGGAAGGCCGCCGCGGGCAAAAGCCTCGTCAACCCACGGATTCGCCGCTCTACCCGTTGCTCGATGCGGCCGCCGAGTTCTACCGGCAGTCGCTGCGCAGCCACCCGAGCCGCAAGGCAGCGGTGGAATACCTGAAGGGTCGCGGCCTGTCGGGTGAAATCGCCCGGGACTTTGGCCTGGGCTTCGCGCCGCCCGGCTGGGACAACCTGTTCAAGCACCTGGCCAGCGACACGTTGCAACAAAAGGCCATGATCGACGCAGGCCTGCTGATCGAGAATGCCGAGTCCGGCAAGCGCTACGATCGGTTCCGCGACCGGGTGATGTTCCCGATCCGCGACAGCCGCGGGCGCATCATCGCCTTCGGCGGACGCGTTCTGGGGGACGACAAGCCCAAGTACCTGAATTCGCCCGAAACCCCCGTCTTCCACAAGGGCCAGGAGCTCTACGGCCTGTTCGAGGCGCGCAAGTTCAACCGCAACCTCGACGAGATCATTGTGGTGGAGGGCTACATGGACGTCATCGCCCTGGCCCAGCAAGGCCTGCGCAACGCGGTAGCGACCCTCGGCACCTCCACCAGCGAAGAGCACCTCAAGCGCTTGTTCCGCGTGGTGCCCAGCGTGCTGTTCTGCTTTGACGGCGATCAGGCCGGCCGCAAGGCTGCATGGCGCGCGCTCGAGTCAACCTTGTCCAGCCTGCAGGACGGGCGCAAGGCGCGCTTCCTGTTTCTGCCAGAAGGCGAGGACCCGGACAGCCTGGTCCGCGCGGAAGGCACCGACGCCTTCCGCGCGCGCATCAACCAGCATGCGCAGCCCCTGGCGGACTATTTCTTCGAGCAACTGAGCAACGAGGCTGATCCCCGCTCGCTCGAAGGCAAGGCGCACATGGCGACGCTCGCCGCACCGTTGATCGAAAAGATTCCTGGCGTGAACCTGCGTGCGTTGATGCGCAACCGCCTGAAAGAGATCACCGGCCTGGACCACCAGCAAATGGAACAGCTGGCCCACAGTTCGCCCGCTGAAAGCGTGCCGGACTACGACCCAGGCCTGGACTACGATGCCATGGCCGGCTATACGCCGGACTACGGCGACTACCAGCAGGCCGACCCGACGCACGCTCAGCAGCAGCGCCCCTGGACACCGAACAAGGGCGGCGGCAAGAAGCAGTGGGATGGCAAGCCCTGGGACAGAAAGGGCGGCAAGCCATGGCAGCGCGATGGCCAGCGTCAGGATGCCCCGCCCAGGGTGCCTGCCCCCGTGGAACCCCCGACCCTGAGCGCCTTGCGGACCCTTTTGCACCATCCGCAACTGGCCCGCAAGGTCGAGGGCGCCAGTCATTTCGCGGCAGAGGAACACGTCTACGCCCAGCTGCTGGTAGCCCTGCTCGAGGCCTTGCAGAAGAATCCTGAGCTACGCTCTCTACAGCTCATCGCGCGCTGGCACGGCACCGAGCAAGGTCGCCTGCTGCGCGCGCTGGCCGAAAAGGAATGGTTGATCGATGCCGATAACCTTGAACAACAGTTTTTCGACACCATAACTAGCTTGTCCGCTCGCCAGCGCGAGCGAAGCCTGGAACATCTGCTCAGGAAAGCACGTCAAAGTGAGTTGAGTGCAGACGAGAAAAACGAGCTGCGCGAATTGCTGAGCCGTAATGTTCCCGCACAAAGCCCGACCTCAACTGGCGCGTGAGGTCAATGCTCGGGTATAATCCTCGGCTTGTTTTTTGCCCGCCAAGACCTTCAGTGGATAGGGTGTTATGTCCGGAAAAGCGCAACAGCAGTCTCGCATCAAAGAGTTGATCACCCGCGGTCGTGAGCAGGGCTACCTGACTTACGCGGAGGTCAACGACCACCTGCCAGAGGATATTTCAGATCCGGAGCAGGTGGAAGACATCATCCGCATGATCAACGACATGGGGATCAACGTATTCGAGAGTGCTCCGGATGCGGATGCCCTTTTGTTGGCCGAAGCCGACACCGACGAAGCCGCAGCTGAAGAAGCTGCCGCAGCGTTGGCGGCTGTGGAAACCGACATCGGCCGCACGACTGACCCGGTGCGCATGTATATGCGCGAAATGGGTACCGTCGAGCTGCTGACCCGCGAAGGCGAGATCGAAATCGCCAAGCGCATCGAGGAGGGCATCCGTGAAGTCATGGGCGCCATCGCTCACTTCCCGGGTACTGTCGACTACATTCTCAGCGAATACGACCGCGTCACCAGCGAAGCTGGCCGCTTGTCCGACGTTCTCAGCGGCTACATCGATCCGGACGACGGCATTGCCCCTCCGGCCGAAGTACCGCCACCTGTCGATGCCAAGGCTGCAGCTGCCAAGGCCGATGACGACGAGGAAGAAGACGGCGACGATAGCGACGACGAGGAAGAGACCGAAAGCGGTCCGGATCCTGAAATCGCTCGCCAGCGTTTCGGTGCTGTTGCCGACCAGCTTGTTGTTGCCAACAAGTCGCTGAAAAAGCACGGTCGCAGCAACAAGGAAACCATCGCTGAACTGCTGCTTCTGGCAGAGCTGTTCATGCCGATCAAGCTCGTGCCCAAGCAGTTCGAAGTTCTGGTCGAGCGCGTTCGCGGTGCCCTTGACCGTCTGCGCGCCCAGGAACGCGCGATCATGCAACTGTGCGTCCGTGACGCCCGCATGCCACGTGCCGATTTCCTGCGCCTGTTCCCGGGCAACGAAGTCGACCAGACCTGGAGCGGTGATCTCTCCAAGCGCAGCACCAAGTGGGCTGCTGCCCTGGGCGAGAAGGACGCGGCCATCGTCGCCTGCCAGCAGAAGCTGGTGGACCTCGAGACCGAGACCGGCCTGACTGTCGCTGAAATCAAGGACATCAACCGTCGCATGTCGATCGGTGAGGCCAAGGCCCGCCGCGCGAAAAAGGAAATGGTCGAGGCCAACCTGCGTCTGGTGATCTCCATCGCCAAGAAGTACACCAACCGTGGCCTGCAGTTCCTCGATCTGATCCAGGAAGGCAACATCGGTCTGATGAAGGCGGTGGACAAGTTCGAATATCGTCGCGGCTACAAGTTCTCGACCTATGCCACCTGGTGGATCCGCCAGGCGATCACCCGTTCGATCGCCGACCAGGCGCGTACCATCCGTATTCCGGTGCACATGATCGAGACGATCAACAAGCTCAACCGTATTTCCCGCCAGATGCTGCAGGAAATGGGTCGCGAGCCGACCCCGGAAGAGCTGGGTGAGCGCATGGAGATGCCTGAGGACAAGATCCGCAAGGTCTTGAAGATCGCCAAGGAGCCGATCTCCATGGAGACCCCGATCGGTGACGACGAAGATTCGCACCTGGGTGACTTCATCGAAGACTCGACCATGCAGTCGCCAATCGATGTCGCCACGGTCGAAAGCCTCAAGGAAGCAACCCGTGACGTGCTCTCGGGCCTGACCGCCCGCGAGGCCAAGGTGCTGCGCATGCGCTTTGGCATCGACATGAACACTGACCATACCCTTGAAGAGGTCGGCAAGCAGTTCGACGTGACCCGTGAGCGGATCCGTCAGATCGAGGCGAAGGCGCTGCGCAAGCTGCGCCACCCGACGAGAAGCGAACACTTGCGTTCCTTCCTCGACGAGTGATGACAAACCCCGGCCAAGGCCGGGGTTTTTCTTGCGTGATGAAAAAATGCCATTACTGCCCTGATCGCCCTCCCCCTTGCAAAATGCCCGTCTACACTCGGATCAGTCCAACTGATCGAGAGGCCGCTATGCCTTTGATGCCGGCCCTTCTGTTGTTGCTCCTGATCGCATGGAACACAACCGCCGGCGCGCTAACCCTGACCGATGAGGAAAAAGCCTGGCTCAGCGCACACCCGCAGCTGCGCCAGGGCGTTGACCCAGCCTTGCCCCCCTTCGAGTATCGGGATCAGGAAGGGCGATACCAGGGATTGGCCGCCGACTACATCGCATTGATCCAGGATCGTCTAGGCGTTTCTGTCGAGCCGGTCCCTTCGGTCAGGTGGACTCAGGTGCTTGAGCAGGCTCGGCGCAATGACCTGGAACTGCACCAGCGCACGTTCTGGCACAACATGCTGACTTATGGTGTGCCCGCCATATTGGTGCTGGTGGTGATACTGGGCGTGGTGATCCGCATCAACCGGCGCCTGAGCTCGGAGATTTCCCGGCGCATCGCGCTGGAGCAAGAGCTTCGAAGCAGTGAATACCATTACCGCGGTCTGGTCGAGAGTCTGTCGGCCATCGCCTGGGAAGCGGACGCCAACGACTTTACCTACAGTTACGTCTCGCCCCATGCCGAAGGTCTGCTCGGCTACCCGCTGAACGAGTGGCTCAAACCCGGTTTCTGGCGCAGTATTCTGCACCCTGAGGACGCGTTGTGGGCGCAAGCCTACTGCGACAGCGAGATGGCGGCGGGGCGCGACCACAGCCTCGACTACCGGGTAATACGCGCCAACGGTCAAACCCTGTGGGTGCGCAATATCATCAGCATGATCGAGCACGGTCACAAACCTGTGATGCGCGGGCTGATGATCGACATCAGCGAAACCAAGCATATCGAAGACGCCTTGCGCCTGTCGGAACAGAAGTTCGCCTCGGTATTCCAGCAGTGCCCCGACATTCTGGTCATTGCCCGTCACAGCGACGGCTGCCTGCTGGAGGTCAACGAAGCGTTCGAAGAGCAGATCGGCCTGAACGCGTCCCAGGTGATTGGCAGGACGTCCACCGAGCTCAACCTCTGGGGCGTTTCAGGCGCCGGTCCGGCAGTGCTGGAGCGCCTGCAGCAAGGGGGGATGCGCAATCTCGAAATGACCTTCCGGCGCAGCAATGGCCAGCTCTTCACTGGCCTGACGTCTGCCGAAACCTTCGAGCTCGACAGCACGCTGGCATTGGTTGTGGCCGTGCGTGACATCAGCCAGCTCAAGGAGACCCAGGAGCAGCTGCAGATCTCCGAGGAGAAATTCGCCAAGGCTTTCCATGCCTCCCCCGACGGGCTGCTGCTGTCGCGCCAGAGTGATGGCCTGCTGATCGAAGTCAACGAGGGCTTCTGCCGCCTCACCGGCTACGACCTGAACCCCAGCCTCGACCAGACCTCGATGGACCTGGGAATCTGGGTCGACCTCAACGAGCGCAAGCGACTGGTCGACATGCTCCAGCGTGATGGCTTCGTGCGTGACTTCAGCTGCCATATCCGCCGCAGTGACGGTCAGATCCGCCTGTGCGAACTGTCGGCGCGGCCACTGCCGATTGCCGGCGTCCAATGCATATTGACCATTGCCCGCGATATCACCGAACGCCACCTCATGCAGGAAAAACTGCAACTGGCCGCCACCGTGTTCGAGAATACCGCCGAGGGCGTGCTGATCACCGACACTGATCAGCGCATCACCGCGGTCAACCGAGCGTTCAGCGAGATAACCGGCTACAGCGAGGCCGAAGCACTGGGCCAGACGCCTCGCCTGCTGGCCTCGGGTCAACACGACAGCGCCTTCTATGCCGCCCTGTGGCACCAGCTGACTGCCGAAGGTCACTGGCAGGGAGAGATCCACAACCGCCGCAAGAACGGCGAGCTCTACCCGGGCTGGCTGACCATCAGCGCGGTACGCAATCCGGAGCGGGAAATCACCCACTTCGTTGCAGTCTTCGCCGATATATCCAGCCTCAAGCATGCCCAGGCCAAGCTTGACTACCAGGCCCACCATGATCCTCTGACCGGCCTGCCCAACCGCACCCTGTTCGAGAACCGCCTGCAGGCCGCACTCACCAGCGCCCAGGTTTCCAATCGCCAGGGCGCCGTGCTGTTCCTTGACCTGGACCGCTTCAAGCACATCAATGACAGCCTGGGCCACCCGGTGGGCGACCTGTTGCTCAAGGGGATCGCCCAGCGCCTGAAGGATCAGGTGCGCGACGTCGATACCGTGGCCCGTCTCGGCGGTGACGAGTTCATCATCCTGCTGCCCGGCCTGCACAAGTCCAGTGATGCCAATACCATCGCCAACAAGCTGCTGATGTGCTTCAGCGCACCGTTCCAGGCGGGCGAGCACGAGTTCTTCACCAGCGCGAGCATCGGCATCAGTCTTTACCCACAGGATGGAGGCGACGTCGCCGAGCTGATCCGCAACGCCGACGCTGCCATGTACCGTTCCAAGGCCAAGGGCCGTAACCGCGTCGAGGCCTATACCCGCGACCTCACTGCCCAGGCCAGCGAACGCGTTGCGCTGGAGCATGAACTGCGCCGGGCGATCGAGCGCAACGAGCTCAGCCTGTGCTATCAGCCAAAATTCAGCCTCAAGACCCAGAGCCTGGTGGGCGCCGAGGCGCTGATTCGCTGGACCCACCCCACCTTCGGCGAAGTCCCGCCAGAGCATTTCATTCACCTGGCAGAAGAGAACGGCACCATCCTGCAAATCGGCGACTGGGTACTCGAACAGGCCTGTCGCCAGATGTACAGCTGGCAGAAGACCTACGAACCGTTTGGCCCCTTGTCGATCAACCTGGCCGGTGCCCAGCTGCGCCAGCCGAACCTGGCCAAGCGAATCGAACACTTGCTCAAGGCCTACCAGCTCAATCCAGGTGACTTGCAACTGGAGATCACCGAGAACTTCATCATGAACCAGGCCGAGGAAGCCCTGGCGATTCTGCACCAACTCAAGCAACTGGGCGTGCAACTGGCCATCGATGACTTCGGCACTGGCTACTCGTCGCTGAGTTATCTCAAGCGCTTGCCGCTGGATATTCTCAAGATCGACCAATCCTTCATCCGCGGCCTCCCCGACGACCCCAACGACGCCGCCATCGCCCGCGCCATCATTGCGTTGGGCCGAAGCATGCAGTTGACCATCATTGCCGAAGGGGTCGAGAACCATCCACAACAGCAATTCCTTGCCGCGGAAGGCTGCGAGCAAATCCAGGGGTATATCGTCAGCCTGCCGTTGCGGCCAGAAGAATTCGCATCCACGTTTTTACGCATAGCACTTTCCGATCTTTCGGATAGCACCGCATCGAAACCCTCGCTATAATCCGGCCTCCTTCTGGGGCCTATAGCTCAGTTGGTTAGAGCAGAGGACTCATAATCCTTTGGTCCACGGTTCGAGTCCGTGTGGGCCCACCAAACTCAAAGCCGCGCATTGCGCGGCTTTTGCGTTTCTGACGGAATCATCGATCCGCTGGAGCAGGGTGCTCCGGCAGCGTGGCATTGAAGCGTACCGATTTAACCAGGTAGGGTGTCACATCGAAATCAACGACAGCCCATACTCTCAGCCTCCCCTTGCGCTGCCTCCCGCCGCCTGATTAGGCTGGACCTCGAAGTGCCTCTCCTATACTCAGGCTCCGCCGACGCGCAGCCCCTGGCCAAGGTCATTCATGAACAACAAAAACGATCGCCATCCCGCTGACGGCAAGCCACCCGTCACCATGTTCGGCCCGGACTTCCCTTTTGCGTTCGACAGCTGGCTGGAGCATCCAGCCGGGCTAGGCAGTATTCCCGTTGAACGCCTGGGCGAGGAAGTGGCGATTGTCGGCGCTGGCATTGCCGGGCTGGTAGCTGCCTACGAGCTGATGAAGCTCGGGCTGAAGCCGGTGGTCTATGAAGCCTCGAAGCTGGGTGGGCGTCTGCGTTCACAAGCCTTCAACGGCACCGACGGGATAGTCGCGGAGCTCGGTGGCATGCGTTTCCCGGTGTCCTCCACGGCCTTCTATCACTATGTCGACAAGCTCGGCCTGGAAACCCGGCCCTTTCCCAACCCGCTGACGTGCGCCTCGCCGAGCACCGTGATCGATCTTGAGGGCCAGACCTGGTACGCCGAGACAGCAGCCGACCTGCCTGCGGTGTTTGCCGAAGTCGCCAACGCCTGGGCCGATGCGCTGGAAGACCGCGCGCAGTTCAGCGACATCCAGAAGGCCATCCGCGAACGCGACGTTGCGCGCCTCAAAAGCTTGTGGGATACGCTGGTGCCACTGTGGGATGACCGCACCTTCTATGATTTCGTCGCGACATCCAAAGCGTTCGCAAACTTGAGTTTCCTGCACCGTGAGGTGTTTGGCCAGGTCGGCTTCGGGACAGGCGGCTGGGATTCGGATTTCCCCAACTCGATGCTGGAAATCCTGCGCGTGGTGCTGACCAACTGCGACGATCACCAGCATCTGGTAGTCGGCGGTGTCGAACAGGTGCCACAGGGGATCTGGCGCCACGCCCCGGAACGCTGTGCCCACTGGCCGGCAGGCACCAGCCTCAAGTCACTGCACAACGGCGCGCCGCGTCCTGGAGTGAAGGGCATCGCCCGTGCCGCTGATGGCCGCCTGACCGTTACCGACAACTGGGGCGACACTCGCCACTACGCCGCCGTGTTGACTACCTGCCAGAGCTGGCTGCTGACCACCCAGATCGAGTGCGAAGAGTCACTGTTCTCACAGAAGCTGTGGATGGCCCTGGACCGCACCCGCTACATGCAGTCATCGAAGACCTTCGTCATGGTCGACCGGCCGTTCTGGAAGGACAAGGACCCGGAAACCGGCCGCGACCTGATGAGCATGACCCTTACCGACCGCCTGACCCGTGGCACCTACCTGTTCGACAACGGCGACGACAAGCCGGGGGTGATCTGCCTGTCGTACTCGTGGATGAGCGATGCCCTGAAGATGCTCCCGCACCCGGTCGAGAAACGCGTGAAGCTGGCCCTTGATGCATTGAAGAAGATCTACCCGAAGCTGGATATCGCCGGGCACATCATCGGCGACCCGATCACCGTGTCGTGGGAGGCCGACCCGTACTTCCTCGGCGCCTTCAAGGGCGCACTGCCAGGACACTACCGCTATAACCAGCGCATGTACGCGCACTTCATGCAACAGGACATGCCGGCCGAACAGCGCGGCATCTTCATTGCCGGCGATGACGTATCGTGGACGCCCGCGTGGGTGGAAGGGGCCGTACAGACATCGCTCAATGCGGTGTGGGGTATCATCAATCACTTCGGTGGGCAGACCCACCCGGAGAACCCTGGCCCGGGCGATGTCTTCAATGAGATCGGACCGATCGCCCTGCCTGACTGATCAAGGAGAACTGCGATGCGCATCGCGTTGTTCCAGGCCACGCCCCGTCCGCTGGACGTGCCTGGCAATCTCGAGCGCCTGCACCAGCAGGCGCAACTGGCGGCCGAGCGCGGGGCGCAGCTGCTGGTGTGCCCGGAGATGTTCCTGACCGGCTACAACATTGGCAGCGAGGCCGTCGACCGGCTGGCCGAAGCCGAGGACGGGCCGTCGGCAATGGCCGTGGTCGAGATCGCCCAGGCGCACCGGATCGCCATCGTCTACGGCTACCCGGAACGCGCCGAAGACGGCCAGGTGTACAACAGCGTGCAACTGATCGACGCCCATGGCAGCAGCCTGTGCAACTACCGCAAGACCCATCTGTTCGGGGATCTGGACCGCAGCCTGTTCAGTGCGGGCGCCGATCACTTTCCGGTGGTCGAGCTCGATGGCTGGAAGCTGGGCCTGCTGATCTGCTACGACATCGAGTTCCCGGAGAACGCCCGGCGCCTGGCGCTGGATGGCGCGGAACTGATCCTGGTGCCGACGGCCAACATGACGCCGTACGACTTCATCTGCCAGGTGACTGTGCGCGCCCGCGCCCAGGAGAACCAGTGCTATCTGGTCTACGCCAACTATTGCGGTGCCGAGCACGATATCCAGTACTGCGGGCAGAGCAGCATCATCGGTCCGGATGGCAGCCTGCTGGCCATGGCCGGACACGATGACTGCCAACTGCTGGCCGACCTGGACCGCGAGCGCGTACTGCGGGGTCGCCGGGACTTCCCCTACCTGATGGACCTGCGCCGCGAGCTGCATGCCCTGTCGCGCAAGGACTGATCTGCCGCCATGCCTGACACGCTTCGTCACTTGACCCTGGACAACGGCCTGCAGCTGACCCTGCGTCATGCTCCACGCCTCAAGCGCTGCGCCGCCGCGTTGCGGGTCAGTGCGGGCAGTCACGACGCTCCGACGTCGTGGCCAGGGCTGGCGCATTTTCTCGAGCATCTGTTCTTTCTGGGTACCGTCCGTTTCCCGCTTGAGGACGGCCTGATGCGCTTCGTGCAGAACCAGGGCGGACAGGTCAATGCGAGCACGCGCGAACGTTACACCGACTTCTTTTTCGAGGTGCAGCCTGCGGCGCTGGAGGGTGGACTCGCGCGCCTGTGCCAGATGCTCGCCGAGCCGCACCTGGGCATCGAACGCCAGCGTCGGGAACGCGAAGTGATACATGCCGAGTTCATCGCCTGGTCGCGCAGTGCGCAGGCCCAGCGCCAGTTCGCCTTATTGCAGGCGGTCTCGCCACGCCATCCCCTGAGCGGCTTTCACGCGGGCAACCGGCACAGCCTGACGTTGCAGGATCCTGCATTCCAGCACGCCTTGCAGGGCTTTCACCAGCGGTTCTACCGCGCCGGGCAGATGACCCTGAGCCTGTGCGGGCCCCAGCCGCTGGAGGCGCTCGAAGCCCTGGGGCGCGAATACGGCAGTCTTTTCGCCGAGGGGCAAAAGGTCGCGCAAAGCGAGCCCCCCGTATTGGTGGAGCAGGCACTGGACATCATCCCGCAGCCTGGCGAGCTGGATCTTCTGTTCGCCCACGAGTGTTTGCCCGAAGGTGCGCAGCCAGCCCTGGAACTGCTGACCGCCTGGCTCGAAGACAGCCGTCCGGGCGGTTGGGTCGCAGCGCTGCGTCAGCAGGGCTGGTTGCGCGGGCACAACGTCGAGGTGCTGTATGCCTTTGCCGGGCAACTGCTGTGGCATGTGCAGGTCAAGCTGGAAGCTGGCGCACCCAGGGATGAAGTCCGGGATCTGCTCCACGGCTGGTTCGGCGCCCTGCGCCAGGCCGATGCCGCGCAGTTGAATCTGGAATTCGCCCGTCTGCAGCGCAGTCGCGAGCAGGCCGCCAGCGCGCTTGAACTGGCTCGTCGGGACACCAGTGGCCAGCCTTTCAAGGCCTTGGACCAGGCGGGCCTTGGGGCGCTGCGCGCACTGCTCGACGACCTGCCCCAGCGGCACACTGGCCACTGGCAATTGCCCGGCGCGGACCCCCTGCTCATGATCGAGACGCTGGAGCGCAAAGGTGCCCCCCTGCCGACCGGTCTGACAGTCAGCGCCCTGCTTCCATCGTCCCGTGAGTACGGCGCCCTCTATCTACGCTGGCAGATAAGTAGTTCACTGCGCCAGCGCCTGCACGATGTTCTGGAACGCGGGCTACGGCCCCTGACCGAACAGGCCCGGCGCGCCTCCGTGCAACTGCAGTTCAGCGCCAGCGGCAATACATGGCAACTGCGATGCGCCGGCTCGCCGACAGCGGTGCTGCAGGTGGTCGAAGCCGCGCTGACACTCCTGGGCAATCCCCCGGCTGCGAGCTGGCGAGAAGCAGACAGCGCACACCCGCCCCTGATCCCGATCCGCGCGCTGCTCAAGCGCCTGCCCGACGCCATTCTCGATAGCGCCGAAGATCCTCAGCCCGCGGGCACACTCGCCCCCTCCTTGCTCGACAGCGTGTGGCAGGATGCGCGTTGGCAGGGGTTGGCCATTGGCTTCGGCGAACTTGAGCAGCGGGCCTTGGGTGCGGCGCTGGGCAAGATTCCAGGACAACCTGCGGCGCCAGCCTCCATTACGCTCGCACCTGGCCGGCGCTGGCGGATCTGCCCGGTGCCCGGTAGCGAGCAGGCGCTGCTGCTGTTCTGCCCGGTGCCGCCTGCACATGAGGCCGCCGGACGCTTGCTCGCCCAGTTGCTGCAAGGCCCTGTGTACCAGCGCCTGAGGGTCGAGTTGCAACTGGGCTATGCGGTATTCAGTGCCTTTCGTCAGATCGAGGGGCGCTGCGGCCTGTTGTTCGGCGTGCAATCACACAGCGCCAGCCACGGCGAAATACTGGCTCACCTGGAACAGCTCCTACACGGTGGCGTGCGGCTGGACCGATCGGTGCAGGAGAGCCTGGCGGCTCAATTCAACGAAACGGCGATGGCCAATCCCGAGGCCGCTGAGTGGGCATGGCAGACATACCTTGCGACACAAGGGGATGATCTCGGCGCAGTTGGCGAGTCTATCCTGGCTCTGGAGCAACAGGATGTGACGGATCTTCTGCAGCGGTTGCTGGAGGCGGAATGGGGTTGGTTATGTTTCGCCAATGGCCCCGCGCCAGGTGCCGGCTGGCACCCATGACGGCGCAATTGTTACGGAAGAGGTAAGAGCGCTTATCGAATAATTAACCTTTCGGTACACAAAATTCTTGTAAGATAGCGCAATCCCTGTTGTGGAACCCTTGGCTACGAACGATGCACTAACCAGTAGCTGACAACCCCAAACCTGCCCGGAAGGAGTCATCCCATGTGGACCAAACCTGCTTACACTGATCTGCGTATCGGCTTTGAAGTGACCATGTATTTCGCAAGCCGCTGAGTCTGCTTGCGGTACGACGCCTCGGCTTGCCGGGGCGTTTTCATTTTTGCAGACGGAGTGGCCATGCACATCCAGATTCTCGGCTCGGCAGCCGGCGGTGGTTTCCCCCAGTGGAACTGCAATTGCGTGAACTGCAAGGGCTACCGTGACGGCACACTGCGGGCCACGGCACGCACCCAGTCATCGATAGCCCTGTCCGATGATGGCGAGCACTGGATCCTGTGCAACGCCTCGCCGGATATCCGCGCCCAGCTGCAGGCCTTCGCGCCGATGCAACCGGCCCGGGCCCTGCGTGATACCGGCATCAATGCGATCATTCTGCTCGACAGCCAGATCGACCACACCACTGGCCTGCTCAGCCTGCGCGAAGGCTGCCCGCACCAGGTGTGGTGCACCGACATGGTCCACCAGGACCTGTCCACCGGCTTTCCGCTGTTCAACATGCTCAGCCACTGGAACGGCGGCCTGGCCTGGAACCGCATCGAGCTTGACGGCAGCTTCGTCATCGACGCCTGTCCGAATCTCAGGTTCAGCCCCTTCCCGCTGCGCAGCGCCGCGCCGCCCTATTCGCCGCACCGCTTCGACCCGCACCCTGGCGACAACCTGGGGCTGATGGTGGAGGACCTGCGCACCGGTGGCAAACTGTTCTACGCCCCGGGCCTGGGTCAGGTCGACGACGCGCTGCTGCGCAAGATGCACGACGCCGATTGTCTGCTGGTCGACGGCACGCTCTGGGAGGATGATGAAATGCAGCAGCGCGGCGTCGGTACCCGCACCGGCCGTGAGATGGGTCACCTGGCGCAGAATGGCCCGGGCGGCATGCTCGAAGTGCTGGACGGTTTCGCACGCCAGCGCAAGGTGCTTATCCATATCAACAACACCAACCCGATTCTCGATGAAGATTCGCCCGAACGGGCCGAGGTCAACCGCCGGGGCGTGGAAGTCGCCTTCGACGGCATGAGCATCGAGCTGTAGGAGCCCTGATGAGCGATGCCACCCCGATGTCCCCTGCCGAGTTCGAGCAGGCCTTGCGCGCCAAGGGCGCCTATTACCACATCCATCACCCGTACCACGTTGCGATGTACCAGGGCCGCGCCACCCGCGAGCAGATCCAGGGCTGGGTGGCCAACCGCTTCTACTACCAGGTGAACATCCCGATGAAGGATGCCGCGATCCTGGCCAACTGCCCCGACCGCGAGATACGCCGCGAGTGGATCCAGCGTCTGCTCGACCACGACGGCGCCCCGGGCGAGGACGGCGGCATCGAGGCGTGGTTGCGCCTGGGCCACGCCGTCGGCCTCGATCCCGACCAGCTACGCTCGCAAGAGCTGGTGCTGCCCGGGGTGCGTTTTGCCGTCGACGCCTACGTCAACTTCGCCCGCCGCGCCAGCTGGCAGGAAGCGGCCAGTAGCTCGCTGACGGAGCTGTTCGCCCCGCAGATCCACCAGTCGCGCCTCGACAGCTGGCCGCAGCACTACCCCTGGATCGACCCGGCCGGCTATGAGTACTTCCGCACCCGCCTGGGCCAGGCGCGGCGTGATGTCGAGCACGGCCTGGCGATCACTCTGCAGCACTACACCACGCGTGACGGCCAGGAACGCATGCTCGAGATCCTGCAGTTCAAGCTGGATATCCTCTGGAGCATGCTCGATGCCATGACCATGGCCTATGAGCTGAACCGTCCGCCCTACCACAGCGTCACGCCCGACCGGGTCTGGCACAAGGGGATCGCCTTATGAGTTTCAACCGAGAGCAGGTGCCCAGCTGGCGCCCCGGCTACCGCTTCCAGTACGAGCCTGCGCAAAAAGGCCATGTGCTGCTGTATCCCGAGGGCATGATCAAGCTGAACGAGAGCGCAGCCTTGATCGGCGGCCTGATCGATGGCCAGCGCAACGTGGCGGCGATCATCGCCGAGCTCGCGCAACAGTTTCCCGATGCGCCCGAAATCGGCGACGACATCGAGCAGTTCATGGAGGTTGCCCGTGCCGAACACTGGATCGTCCTCGCCTGAGATGCCCGGCAAGCCGCAGGTCGGCTTGCCGCTGTGGCTGCTGGCCGAGCTCACCTACCGCTGCCCGCTGCAGTGCCCCTACTGCTCCAACCCACTGGACTTCGCCGCCCAGGGCAAGGAGCTGAGCACCGAACAATGGTTCCGGGTGATGGCCGAGGCGCGCGAAATGGGCGCGGCGCAGCTAGGGTTTTCCGGCGGCGAGCCACTGGTGCGCCAAGACCTCGCCGAGCTGATCGGCGAAGGCCGGCGGCTGGGCTATTACACCAACCTGATCACCTCCGGCATCGGCCTTACCGAGCAGAAGATCGCTGCATTCAAACAGGCTGGACTGGACCATATCCAGATCAGCTTCCAGGCCAGCGACGAGCAGGTCAACAATTTGCTGGCGGGTTCGAAAAAGGCCTTCGCGCAGAAGCTGGAGATGGCGCGCGCGGTCAAGGCCCACGGCTATCCGATGGTGCTCAACTTCGTCACCCACCGGCACAACATCGACAAGATCGACCGCATCATCGAGCTGTGCGTCGCACTCGAGGCAGATTTCGTCGAGCTCGCCACCTGCCAGTTCTACGGCTGGGCGCACCTGAACCGCGCCGGCCTGCTGCCGACCCGCGCACAACTCGAACGGGCCGAGCGCATCACCAATGAGTACCGCGAAAAGCTCAAGGCTGCGGGCAACCCGTGCAAGCTGATCTTCGTCACCCCGGACTATTACGAAGAGCGTCCCAAGGGCTGCATGAACGGCTGGGGCAGCGTGTTTCTCACCGTCACCCCCGACGGCACTGCCCTGCCCTGCCACGGTGCCCGCCAGCTGCCCGTGGAGTTTCCCAACGTGCGCGAGCACAGCATGCAGCACATCTGGTATGACTCGTTCGGCTTCAACCGCTTCCGTGGCTACGACTGGATGCCCGAGCCCTGCCGCTCGTGCGACGAAAAGGAAAAGGACTTCGGCGGCTGCCGCTGCCAGGCCTTCATGCTCACCGGCGACGCCAGCAAGGCGGACCCGGTGTGCGCCAAGTCAGCCGACCACGGCATCATCCTCAAGGCCCGCGAGGAGGCCGAGCATGCCCACCTCGCCATCGAAGAGCTGACCTTCCGCAATGATCGAAACTCACGCGTCATCGTCCGCGGCTGAACCCTTCAGCGCCGCCCAGGCCGTCGCGGCCGGTACCGACTTCGCCGAACTCAAGGTGGGTGCCGCCGGGGTATTCTGGAATGAATTCCGTCCCGCCGACGGTGCCTGCCGGATCTGGCACTGGCATCGGCAACAGCCCCGGTGCCTGACGCCCGATGGTTTCAGCGCGCGCAGCCGCGTGTATGAGTATGGCGGTGGCAGTTTCTGCATTGGCGGGGACGGCGTGCTGTTCGTCAATGAATCGGACCAGCAGATCCATACCCAGGACCTTGAAGGCGGGGCGCCGCGCGCACTGACCCAAGGGCATTCGCGCTATGGCGATCTGCAATGGCATGACGGACAGGTCTTGGCGGTAGAGGAGACCCGGACGGACGATGCGGTAGTGCACCGCCTGGTGGCGATCACGGGCGAAACACGTGCCGTTCTGGCCGAGGGTTCGGACTTCTACGCCTCGCCGACGCTCAGCGAGGATGGCCAGCGCCTGGCGTGGATCGAATGGTCCCGGCCCGCCCAGCCGTGGACGCGGACCCGGTTGCTCTGCACTGACCGCGATCCCGGCGGTAATTGGGGGCCGGTACGCTGCATCGCGGGAGACAGCGAGCGGGAGCAGTCACTGCAGCAGCCGCGTTTCGATTCCACTGGCCAGCTTTACTGCCTCTCTGACCTCGATGGCTACTGGCAACCCTGGGGCGAGGTTGACGGCCAGTGGCAGGCCCTGTCCGCCGTCCCTGCAGATCACGCCGCCGCACCCTGGCAACTGGGCGCCAGCACCTGGCTGGCGCTCGGCGGCAACGAGTACCTGGCCACCTGGTTCGAGCAAGGGTTTGGCCGCCTCGGCCTGCGCAAGGCCGGCGACAACGTGGAGCACTATGCAAGTGACTACACCCGTTTTCGCAGCCTGGCGATGGACCGTGAGCATATCTATGCGATCGCGGCCTCGGCCGTGAGTCCCCCGGCAATCATTGCCATCTCCCGCGCGCAGGGCGACGTGAAAATGCTCGCCGGGGGCGGCCTGGCGCTACCCCTCGATCGCGTCAGCCGCCCTCAACCGATCAGCTACCCCAGTGGCAACGGGATTGCCCATGGTTTCTTCTATCCGGTCATGGACAGTGAAGCCCCCTCGCCGCTGGTGGTCTTCATCCACGGAGGTCCCACCTCGGCCTGCTACCCGGTGCTCGACCCGCGTATCCAGTACTGGACCCAGCGCGGCTTCGCCGTGGCCGACCTCAACTACCGGGGCAGTACCGGCTATGGCCGCGCCTACCGCCAGGCCCTGCACCTGCGCTGGGGAGAGATCGATGTCGAGGATGCCTGCGCGGCCGTTGCCCATCTGGCGGGGCTCGGCTTGATCGATCCTGCCAGGGCGTTCATCCGAGGCGGCAGCGCGGGCGGCTACACCACCCTCTGTGCCCTGGCCTTCCACGACGTATTTCGCGCGGGCGCCAGCCTGTACGGGGTCAGCGATCCAGTGGCGCTGGCCCGTGCCACGCACAAGTTCGAAAGAGACTACCTAGACTGGCTGATCGGCGATCCCGAGCGCGACGCCGAGCGTTATCGCCAGCGTACGCCTCTGCTGCATGCCGCCCGGATCAGCGTGCCGGTGATCTTCTTCCAGGGCGAGCTGGATACCGTGGTAGTGCCCGAGCAGACCCGAGCCATGCTGGCGGCGCTTGAGTCCAATGGCATTCCGGCTGAAGGGCATTTCTATGCGCAAGAGCGGCATGGGTTCAGGAAAGCGGAGAACCTCGCCCATGCGCTGGAAGAAGAGTGGCGGTTTTATTGCCGGGTGTTGAAAGACGGGTCTAGCGCTTCGCGATGATGTACACCGCATGCACGATGCCTGGGATATAGCCCAGCAGAGTCAGCAGGATATTCAGCCAGAAGGCACCAGCGAAACCGACCTGCAGGAACACGCCCAGCGGGGGCAGAAGAATGGCGATGATGATGCGGATCAGGTCCATGAAAAATGCTCCTAAAGGTGAGTAGTCATAGTGACTGCGGCGGCGCATCAGAGGTTCCCCGCCCCCGCTACACCCTGATCCCCGCCAAAAAAAACGCCCCGGGCCAAAAAATTCAGGCCAGGGGCGATGCGCAGAAACGCGAGACGGTTCTTTGATTCTGGATGCCCATCACCTCACGCCGGCACCTCGCGGCGCTTCTGTTGCTGGCCATGCAACCGGGTAAAAGCCCGCGCCAGGCGCAGCAGCATCTCGTCGATACAACCCCTGCTCACTGTCAGCGCCGGTGACAGGCGCACCACATCAGGCTGCGGGGCATCAAGCAACAACCCTTCGTCGAGCGCCGCCTGGACCAGCGCCTGGGCGGCGTCCTCACGCAGCTGCAGGCCCCAGAGCAGCCCCTGCCCGCGCACTTCGCCCTGGCCATAACGACCGGCCAGGCGGGTCAGGCCGTCGCGCAGGTGACGGCCGCTGACCAGCACCCGCTCGAAGAAACCGGGTTCCAGCACGGTGTCCAGCACGGCAAGGCCGGCGGCGCTCATCAACGCATTGCCGTGATGGCTGCCCTGAAGCTCGCCGGGTGCAGCGCAGCAGGCGGTGCCGCGGGCCAGCAGGGCCGCAAGGGGCACGCCGCCGCCCAGTCCCTTGCCCAGCGTGATGATGTCCGCGCGCACGCCATAGGTCTGCTCGGCCAGCAGCGCGCCGCAACGACCCACTCCCGTCTGCACCTCATCGAGAACCAGCAGGATGCCCAGCTCACGGCACAGCCGTTCGACACCCTGGAGATAGTCCCGGGTAGCCGGAATAACCCCGGCCTCGCCCTGGATCGGCTCGAGCATGATCGCCACGGTGCGCGAATCGACCGCGGCATGCAGCGCTTCAAGGTCGTTGAACGGCACCTTGCTGAACCCTGGGAGACCAGGTTCACAGCGGTTGCAGGGCGATGGGTCCGACGCCGACAGGGCGCCCAGGCTACGTCCATGGCAGCTCTGGCTGGCGGTGATGATGTGATAGGCGCCGTTGCGGTGGAGCTGACCCCATTTGCGCGCCAGCTTGATCGCGCCTTCGCACGCCTCGGCACCGCTGTTGAGCAGATAGGCCTGGTCGCTGCCAGTGCTCTGGCACAGGCGGTTGACCAGGGTCAGCAGGCCACGGCTGTGAAATCCGGCGCCCGGGTTGATGAGCGCCTGCACCTGACTGTTCAGCGCCTCGACCAGCACGCTGGGGCTATGACCCAGGCTGTTGACCGCGCAGCCTTGGGTGAAGTCGAGAAAGGCCTGACCTTCGCTGTCCCACAGCCACGAACCCTGGCCACGGACAAACACTTGAGAGGCGCGCTCGGTGCCGGGCATCAGGCACTCCCGGGACAGTGGCATGACCTCGGGCACGGCAACGGGCGTGCGCTCGACTACAGCAGGCGTCTGTCGGCGCAGGTTGAACAGGTTCATGCAGGCTCCAACGAATCACGGTATCGAGTGCCAAGGCCCCAGTCATGTGCCAGGAAGTGTTGCTGATCAGCTCAGAACTGATTCTTGCCTTGCCTATCTAAAAATCCACTGCTGCCCGGGCCAGGAACGTCTCTGCGTATCCTGCAAGGCACCGGAATGCGGGATAGACTAGGGCTCTAGCGGGCCCTGAGCCATTCAATTTTTCCAGCTTTTTCGATAAGTGTTGCTTATGGATTTTCGCCAACTGCGTTATTTCGTCGCGGTGTATGAAGAGGGACATGTCGGACGGGCAGCCGAACGCCTGTCGCTGTCCCAGCCTGCCCTGTCGCAACAGATCCGTCAGCTCGAGCACAGCCTTGATGTGAGCCTGTTCGAGCGCAGCAACAAGCGGCTGCTGCCGACCCTGGCCGCCCACACCCTGTACAACCATGCCCTGCCCCTCCTGGACGGCCTGCAGCGGGCCCGTGAGGCACTGGGCACCTTCAAGGGCCAGTCGTTGCGCACCCTGGCGATCGGCGTGCTGCAGACCGTACGTCCGAGTCTGGTACCGCGCTTGCTGGAGCGGGTGCGCAAGGCGCAGCCGCACCTGGTGGTGCAGATCTACGAACTCTCGGGCCTGGAGATCGAGCGGCGCTTGCTCAATGGCGGCCTGGAC
Source organism: Pseudomonas fluorescens (assembly GCF_902498185.1). Lineage (GTDB taxonomy): Bacteria > Pseudomonadota > Gammaproteobacteria > Pseudomonadales > Pseudomonadaceae > Aquipseudomonas > Aquipseudomonas fluorescens_BS. The sequence goes on from NZ_CABVIX010000011.1 coordinate 66,481, forward strand.
ATCGGCATCAGCTATCTTCCGCCACGCCAACCGGGGCTGCATGGGCTGCTGCTGTACGAGGATGAACTGCAGCTGGTCATCCCCAACACCCATCCCCTGAAGGAATTCAAGAAAGTCTCGATCCAGCAGGCCGCCGAGTTGCCCTTGCTGATGCTTGGGGAGGAATTCCAGATCCGCCAGATCTGGCAGGCGCAGCTGGCGGCACTTGGCCGTCGGCCCCAGGTACAGGCAGAGATGAACAACATGGGCGGGATTCTCGACAGTCTTGCGCATACGTCGCTGGCGACCATCCTGCCCGGACGGGCCAAGGAGGCTGCAGAAGACGAACAGGAACTGTTGTGGAAGCCGTTGAGCGAACCCAGGGTGCCGCTGAAGGTCGGCCTGGTGTTTCGCGATGCGCAACGCCAGCAGGCCTCGGTGGAGCTGCTTCGTACATTGCTGGAGGAGGAATCTGACCCCCGGCCACTTGGGGTCTCAGCGCTGGACGTGCTCGGCGGATAAAAAACGCACACAAAGAAAACCCCGCCGAAGCGGGGATTTTCCAGACTGTTTCCCTGACATCCTTATCGCCCCGCCACCCTGGCAGGAATCCTACGAATCCGTGTCCTGTCCTTTGCGCTTCCTGCGCTGCGTCCATGTGAGAAAGATTACCTGTGGATCCAATCGTAGGATAGAGGCGAAATGTCACCACGGCGTGTAGGAAAAGGCTTACACGTAACAAGTCTTGTCAGAATTGATCCTCATCCAGCAGATACAGCGACTCGCTGCCAGCCCTGACCGCAGTTGCCAGGGACTGGATGCGCGGCAGCAGGCGGGCGAAGTAGAAGCGGGCCGTGCCGAGCTTGGCGGCGTAGAAGTCTTCCTCGCCCTGGCGAACCAGCGCGGTCCTGGCCATCAGCGCCCACATGTACGCATAGGCCGTATAGCCAAAGGCATGCAGGTATTCGACCGAGGCGGCGCCGATCTCGTTCGGATTGGTCCTGGCGCGGTCGAGCACCCAGGCGGTCAGGTCGTCGAGCTGGTCGAGCGCGGCGCCCAGTGGTTTGGCGAACTCCCCCAGCTGGCCGTCGGCGCTGGCGATGAAAGCGCGGATCTCATCGGCGAACACCCGGTACATCGCGCCGCCGCTGCCGACCACCTTGCGGCCCATCAGGTCGAGCGCCTGGATGCCGTTGGTGCCTTCGTAGATCTGGGTGATACGCACATCACGCACCAGCTGCTCCTGCCCCCATTCCCGGATATAGCCATGGCCGCCGAACACCTGCTGGCCATGCACCGTGGCTTCCAGGCCTACGTCAGTCAGAAAAGCCTTGGCCACTGGCGTCAGCAGTGCAACCAGATCCTCGCCACGCTTGCGCGCAGCCGGATCCTCGCTGTACTTCGCGGTATCGAGCTGCAGCGCGACGTAGCTCGAGAACGCCCGTCCGCCCTCGTTGAGGGCCTTCATGGTCAGCAGCATGCGCCGCACGTCTGGGTGGACGATGATCGGGTCGGCCGGTTTGTCAGTGACCTGCGCGCCGGTCGGGGCCCGGCTCTGCAGACGGTCGCGGGCGTATGCGATGGCGTTCTGGTAGGAGCGCTCGGCTGACGCCAGGCCCTGGATGCCCACGCCAAGGCGCTCGTAGTTCATCATGGTAAACATGGCTGCCAGGCCTTTGTTGGCCTCGCCGACCAGGTAGCCGACCGCGCCGTCGAAGTTCATCACGCAGGTGGCCGAGGCCTGGATACCCATCTTGTGCTCGATCGAACCGCAATTGGCCGGGTTGCGCTCGCCCAGGCTGCCATCGGCATTGACCAGGAACTTGGGCACCAGCAACAACGAGATACCCTTGGGTCCTGCCGGTGCATCCGGCAGCTTGGCCAGCACCAGGTGGATGATGTTTTCGGTCAGGTCGTGCTCACCGCCGGTGATGAAGATCTTGGTGCCGGTGACCTTGTAGCTGCCGTCGGCCTGCGGCTGCGCGCGGGTGCGGATGATGCCCAGGTCGGTACCGGCGTGTGGTTCGGTGAGGCACATGGAACCTGCCCAGGTGCCGGCGTACATGTTCGGCAGATACGTGCGCTTGAGTTCTTCACTGGCATGAGCGTTGATCGACAGGCAGGCTCCGGCGGTGAGCATGGGGTACAGGCCGAAGGACAGGCTTGAAGCGTTGACCATTTCCTCGACCTGGGCGGAAATCACCTTGGGCATGCCCATCCCGCCGTAGGACGGATCCCCGCCTACGCCCACCCAGCCACCTTCGGCATACGTCTTGTAGGCTTCGATGAAACCGGCGGGCGTGCGCACCGCGCCGTTGTCCCATTGGCAGCCTTCTTCATCCGCAGCGCGGTTCAGCGGTGCGATGCACTTGCCTGTGACCTTGCCCGCTTCCTCGAGCACGGCCATGGCCGTGTCCTCATCGACCTGCTCTTCCAAGGCAGGCATCCGAGCCCAGAGGCGAGACACTTCGAAGACTTCATTGAGAACGAAGCGCATATCGCGCAGCGGCGCTTTGTATTCAGCCATGGCTACCTCTCGCTAGTAGGGCGGGGACGGTCCCGAGGGACCGTGGCACTGTTGTTTCAAGGAGTGTAACTGAACAACTTTTGCGAGACATAGGGTCATCACTTGACCGAATAGTCAGTCAGGGTCACGGCATTCGTGCAGCACCGCGGCGCACCCGCCGACCCCATGTCATCCCCAGCCTCACCTCAATAAGACAATCCGAAATGTTCCTCATCCATGTCCATCAGATTTCCCGCCCCCGACAGCATCGTCGCCACATGTGTGCGGGTACGCGGCAGGATTCGCTGGAAGTAGAAGCGCGCGGTCTGCAGTTTGGCGGTGTAGAACGCCTCTTCACTGGTACCTGCAGCCAGCTTCTCGGCAGCCAGGCGGGCGATGTCGGCCCAGAAGTAGGCAAGGCAGGCGTAACCCGAATACATCAGGTAGTCGACCGATGCGGCGCCGACTTCTTCGCGGTCCTTCATGGCGGCCATGCCGACCTTGAGGGTCAGCTCGCCCCATTCCTTGTTCAACTGGGCCAGCGGCTCGACAAACTCCTTGACCGCTTCGTTGCCTTCCTGAGCCTGGCAGAACTTGTGCACGATCCTGGTGAAGCCCTTGAGCGCCTCCCCCTGGGTCATCAGTACCTTGCGCCCAAGCAGGTCGAGGGCCTGGATGCCGGTGGTGCCCTCGTAGAGCATGGAAATGCGGCTGTCGCGTACGTTCTGCTCCATGCCCCACTCGGCAATGAACCCATGACCGCCGTAGATCTGCACGCCGTGATTGGCGGCCTCGAAGCCGACTTCGGTCATGAACGCCTTGGCGATCGGGGTCATGAAGGCCAGCAGTGCATCAGCCTTCTTGCGCTCTTCCTCGTCCTGGCTGTACTTGAGAATGTCTACCTGCTTGGCGGTGAAGTAGACCATGGCGCGGTTGCCTTCGGCGAAGGCCTTCATGGTCAGCAGCATGCGGCGAACGTCCGGGTGGACGATGATCGGGTCAGCGGCCTTTTCCGGAGCCTTGGGACCGGTAAGAGAACGCATCTGCAGACGGTCGCGGGCATATTTCAGGCCACCCTGGAACGCTACCTCGGCGTGGGCCAGGCCTTGCAGCGCGGTCCCCAGGCGGGCTGTGTTCATGAAGGTGAACATGCAGTTCAGGCCCTTGTTGGCCGGGCCGATCAGGTAACCGGTGGCAGCATCGAAGTTCATCACGCAGGTCGCGTTGCCGTGGATGCCCATCTTGTGCTCGAGCGAGCCGCAGCTCACCCCGTTGCGCACACCCACGCCGCCTTCGGCGTTGGGCAGGAACTTGGGCACGATGAACAGCGAGATGCCCTTGGTGCCAGCCGGTGCATCGGGCAGGCGAGCCAGGACGATATGAACGATGTTGTCGGCCATGTCGTGTTCACCGGCCGAGATGAAGATCTTGGTGCCGCTGACCTTGTATGACCCATCGGCCTGAGGCTCGGCCTTGGTGCGCAGCATGCCCAGGTCGGTACCACAGTGAGGCTCGGTCAGGCACATGGTGCCGGTCCACTCGCCAGTGACCAGCTTGCTCAGGTAAGTGTGCTGCTGCTCTTCGGTGCCATGGGCAGACAAGGTATTCATCGCGCCATGAGACAGGCCTGGGTACATGCCCCACGACCAGTTCGACTCACCTACCATCTCGCTGACTGCCAGGCCCAGGGACTCTGGCAGGCCCTGGCCGCCATGCTCGACATCGTGGGCCAGGCTCGGCCAGCCGCCTTCGACGAACTGCGCGTAGGCTTCCTTGAAGCCGGCCGGCGTCTTAACACCCGACTCACTCCAGGTGCAGCCTTCCAGGTCGCCGACGCGATTCAGCGGGGCCAGCACCTGTTCACAGAATTTCGCACCTTCCTCAAGGATCGCATCGACCATGTCGGGCGTGGCGTCCTGGCAACCCGGCAAGCTTTGATAATGCGCTTCGTAGCCGAGCAGTTCGTCGCGGACGAAGCGGATATCACGCAAGGGGGCTTTGTAATCAGGCATAGCGATGAACCTCAGCTGATGAGTCCGGTTAGGGAGACCGCATTACACCGACCAGCTCTTGGCGGCTTCCGGTCAAACAGTCGTTTGAAACTTACGTTTTAGCGTAGCCGAAGTCAAGGAAGCGGGGAGGGTGTTCACGCCACAGAAAATGGCGTTTGTGCCACACGGGTTTGCCCGCATGTGATTGCCCTACGCCATGTCGACGAGCGGCGAACTGTCCTGAGTAAAGCAGTGATGTAGCAGAATGACCCGTTGAAAAGACTAATAGCTTTGTGCCACCTGATAGACCCAGGCTAGTCCAGCAAGTCCAGCTGCAAGTACGTCGCGACCACATCAGCCGTAGCCGGCCGCAGCTTGGGAACCCGTCCCAGGCAGGGTGCGGGAAGGCGCTCGGCCAGACTGGCGAGGTTTTCTTCCAGCCGGGAAGTACGCGGCTCGATGATGTTGGCCACCCAGCCCGCCAGTTGCAGACCATCGTGGGCAATTGCTTCCGCGCTGAGCAAGGCATGGCTGATACAGCCTAGCCGGACCCCGACGACCAGAATCACCGGCAGCTGAAGGGCAATGGCGAGGTCCGACAGGCTCGCCTGCCCTGACAGCGGCACCCGCCAGCCGCCCGCGCCCTCGATCAAGGTGAAGTCGGCGCCCTGGGCCAGCACCTCCCGCATCGGTTCGACCAGCGCCTGAACACTCAAGGTCACTCCCGCCTCCCGCGCAGCCAGGTGCGGCGCGATGGCAGGCTCGAAGGCAAAGGGATTGACCTGCTCGTAAGGCAACTTCACCGAGCTTTCGGCGATCAGCGCCTGCGCATCGGCATTGCGCAGCCCCTTGCCGGTCAGCGTGCACCCGGAGGCGACCGGCTTGGCGCCGAGCGTGCTCAACCCGCTGAGACGCGCAGCATGCAGCAGGCCAGCGGCAATGGTGGTCTTGCCGACGTCGGTGTCTGTTCCTGCGATGAAGTATCCCCGGCTCATTTCACTCTCCTCCCACCAATGGCTTGCGCAAGACACCATAGACCACCTGATAGGTGGCTGGCAGTCCCTGGGGCTGGCGGAAGTCTTCGTAGGCCTTCAGCAAGGCCTGCATGCGGGCCCGCCCTGTAAGGCCGGTAGGGCGGCCAGGATTGAGGTTGTAGGCGCCGAGCGCCTTGAGCTCGTGGGTCAGGCCGCGCACGTCGCCGTAATGCAGCACCTCGGCCCGGCGCGTCAGATCGAGCACCCGCAGACCGCTGTCGGCGCACAGACGCTGGTAATCCTCGAATCGCCGGAAACGGTTGACGTGCACCAGCCCGTCTACCGCCTGCCAGCTGTCACGCAGCTCCTGCAGGGTGCCGACGCACAGGCTGCTGAACGCCAGCACACCACCTGGGCGCAGCACCCGGTGCGCTTCCTCGAGCACCGCGCCAAACTGGCTGCACCACTGCACTGCAAGACTGCTGAACACCAGGTCGATGCTGGCATCGCGCAGCGGCAGACGTTCGGCATCGCCAGCCACGTGGTGCTGCGCGCCGCCTGCGCTGCGGGCATGGCGCAGCATGCCTTCGGCAATGTCCACCGCAACGCCCGACGCTTGCGGGTAATGCTCGCTCAGTTGCCGACTGAAATGGCCGGTGCCGCTGCCCAGATCGAGCCATCTGCCGGGTTGCAGACCGGCAGGCAACTGCCCCAGCAGCGCTTCGCCCACTGCGCGTTGCAAGGCCGCGACGCTGTCATAGCTGGCAGCAGCCCGGGAAAACGAGGCGGCCACCTGGCGCTTGTCAGGTAAAGCGCCGGGCAACGTGGGCCGGGAAAGATCAGTCATCGCCACTCTCATGCAAAAAACTCTTGATGCCCGTCGCCAGCTCCTGGGGATATTCCAGCAGGAAGGCATGGGCGCTGTCTTCGACCAGGCCGACTTCGACGTCTGGCAACAGGTCGCTCAACGCCTGCGCAGCCTCGGCCGGCACCAGGGCGTCGCTGCCCGCGAACAGGTGCAATTGCGGCCCCGCATAGCGCTCCAGAGCATCACGGGTGTCCAATTGCTGCAGTACGTGCAGGCCGTTGGCCAGGTAGAGCGGATCGGTGTCCGGCACCCCGACGCCGAGCAGGCGCATCAGGCTGCGTGGCATCTGCGCGCCCTCGCTGCACAGACTGCGAAAACGCTTGAGGGTGACCTGGGGATGGCTGCGGCAGCCATCCAGGAATGTCGCGAAGGTGTCGGGCGCCATGCCGTGGGGCCAGTCTGGCCGGGCCACGAAGCTTGGATTGCTGGCAAGTGTAAGCAGCCCGCAGCAATGGTCGCCGCGACGCTCGGCCAGAAGGCTTGCCAGCATGCCGCCGAAGGACCAGCCGCCCAGCCAGGTATCGGTGGGCAGTTTGCGGTGAAGGTAATCGACCCACGCTGCTGCATCAGCCTCGGCCAGCTCCGGCAAAGGCATCAGTTCGATCTGCAGGTGTGGGTCCTGGGCGCGCAGGCTGGCGGCCAGCGGCTCGAGGGCAGCAGTCCCCAGGCCCCAGCCGGGCAGCAGGACAAGACGGTTACGCATCGGCAGTCTCCAGCAGTGGGTGACACTCGGCCAATGCATTCAACAATAGCTGCACCTGCGCCTCGCTGTGCGCGGCGCTCAGGGTCACCCGCAGCCGCGCACTGCCGGCGGGCACTGTCGGCGGGCGGATTGCGGTGACCAGCAGGCCACGCTCGCGAAGCAACCGGGACAGGTGCATCGCCCGCGCGCTGTCGCCGATAACGATGGGCTGGATCGGGGTCTGGCTGTCCATCAGTTCAAGCCCCAGCGCCAGCGCACCCTCGCGGAACTGACGGATCAGCGTAGCCAGGTGCTCGCGGCGCCAGTGCTCGCGGCGCAGCAGTTCCAGGCTCTTCAACGTCGCGCACGCCAGCGCCGGTGGCTGGCTGGTGGTGTAGATATAGGGACGCGCGAATTGCACCAGCGACTCGATCAGTTCCTCGCTGCCCGCCACGAAGGCCCCGGCGGTACCACAGGCCTTGCCCAGGGTGCCGATCAGTACTGGCACCTCCTCGATGCCCAGGCCGAAATGTTCGACGATGCCGCCACCATTGCGCCCCAAGGTGCCCAGGCCATGGGCGTCGTCGACCATCAGCCAGGCATCGCGCGCCTGGGTTGCAGCGGCCAGAGCCGGCAGGTTGGCCAGGTCGCCGTCCATGCTGAACACGCCGTCGGTAACCACCAGGGTATTGCCCACCGCCTTGTCCAGGCGGTTTTGCAGGCTAGCGGCATCGTTGTGCAGGTAACGGCTGAACCGCGCGCCGCTGAGCAACCCGCCGTCGAGTAGCGAGGCATGGTTGAGGCGGTCTTGCAGCACCGTATCGCCCTGCCCCACCAGCGCCGTCAGTGCCCCGAGGTTGGCCATGTAGCCCGTGGAGAACAGCAATGCCCGCGGCCGTCCGGTCAGCTCGGCGAGGGCCTCCTCGAGTTGATGATGGGGCGTGCTGTGGCCGATCACCAGGTGCGACGCGCCGCCGCCGACCCCCCAACGTTCGGCACCCGCGCGCCAGGCCGCGATCACCTCGGGGTGATTGGCCAGGCCCAGGTAATCGTTGCTGCAGAACGCCAGCAGCGGCTGCCCGTCGACCACTACCTCAGGCCCTTGCGGACTCTGCAGCAGTGGCCGTTGCCGGTACAGGTCCGCAGCGCGCCGTTCGGCCAGGCGCGCCCCCAGGTCGAAGGCCATGCTCAGGCCGACGCGGCGTCGTAGAACAGCTCGCTGCTGCGCTGCTCGACCACGGCCTGTTCGATAGCGGCCTGATGAACTTCGTCAGCGTGCTCTTCGCCGGCCTCGGGTTGGATGCCCAGGCGCTTGAACAGCTGCATGTCCTTGTCGGCCTGCGGGTTGGCGGTGGTCAGCAGCTTCTCGCCGTAGAAGATCGAGTTGGCGCCCGCCATGAAGGCCAGGGCCTGCATCTGCTCGTTCATGGCCTCGCGGCCAGCCGAAAGGCGCACGTGCGACGTGGGCATCAGGATGCGGGCAACGGCCAGCATGCGGATGAAATCGAACGGGTCGACGTCCTCGGCGTTTTCCAGCGGGGTACCGGCCACCTTCACCAGCATGTTGATCGGTACAGACTCCGGATGCTCCGGCAGGTTGGCCAGCTGGATCAGCAGACCGGCACGGTCATCGAGCGACTCGCCCATGCCAAGGATCCCGCCCGAGCAGATCTTCATCCCGGCATCACGCACGTAGGCCAGGGTCTCCAAGCGCTCGCCGTAGGTGCGGGTGGTGATGATGCTGCCGTAGAACTCGGGCGAGGTGTCCAGGTTGTGGTTGTAGTAGTCCAGGCCGGCGTCGGCCAGGGCCTCGGTCTGCTCGCGGTCCAGTTTCCCCAGGGTCATGCAGGTTTCCAGGCCCAGAGCCTTGACGCCCTGGACCATCTGCAGCACGTAGGGCATGTCCTTGGCCGAGGGATGCTTCCAGGCTGCGCCCATGCAGAAGCGCGTGGACCCAATGGCCTTGGCGCGCGCCGCTTCCTCGAGGACCTTCTGCACTTCCATCAGTTTCTGTTTTTCAAGCCCGGTGTTGTAGTGACCGGACTGTGGACAGTATTTGCAGTCTTCAGGGCAGGCGCCGGTCTTGATCGACAACAAGGTTGACACCTGCACCCGGTTGGGATCGAAATGCGCGCGGTGCACCGATTGCGCCTGAAACAGCAGGTCGTTGAAGGGCTGCTGGAACAGCGCCTTGACCTCGTGCAGGGACCAGTCGTGACGTGTTGTTGCAGTTGTGCTGGCGCTCATCGGCGTTTCCTTGTCTAGGCTCTGTCGGGCGCAGGGACGGACAAGCCCGCCAGCGCATCACGGATAGACCGCATAGTCGAGGAAGCTTTATGCACTGTCAACCATGGTTAAGATCACTGGTTTACAAGTGTACATATAATGATCAAACATGTTTACTGTGCGATGTGTTGACGGATCAGCCATATCCCCTCTGTACCTGTTGCGAGACGGAGTTGCCCTGGCTCGATGACCAATGCCTGATCTGCGCCCTGCCGCTGCCGATGCGTGGCTTGACCTGCGGCCAGTGCCGTCGCAAGCGCCCTGCCTTCAAGCGGGTCGAGACACTCTGGCATTATGGGTTTCCCATCGATGCGCTGATTACCCGCTTCAAGCACAGCAGTCAGTGGCCGCTGGGCCGTCTGCTGGCCGAGCTTCAGGGCAGAGGCTTGCAGCACCGTTTCGAGCAAGGACTGCCACGTCCCGACCGGCTATTGCCGGTGCCCATGTCACGCGATCGGCTGCGCCAGCGCGGATTCAATCAGGCCGCGATGCTGGCCCGCTGGATCAGCGACCCGTTGCACATCCCGTGCGATGAGGGGTTGCTCCAACGCCCGCGTGAAACCCCCGCGCAGCAGGTGCTCGGTGCCAAGGCCCGGCAGCGCAACCTGCGCGAGGCGTTCGCACTGGGTCGCGACGAAGCGCTCGATGGCCTGCACCTGGCCCTTGTGGACGACGTCATGACCACCGGCGCCACAGCGCAAGCCTTGGCCGGCCTGCTGCGCCAGGCAGGCGCGCGCCGGGTCGATGTGTACTGCCTGGCACGCACCGCCAAGCCCGACAAGACTTGACTTGCCCACAGGCGGGCGGCAACGTCGGCCCAGTATCCGATCGAGCCCTTCAGATCATGTCCTTGCCGCTATTGCTCACCCAGCACATCGCCCGCCGCCCGCAACGCATCGCCTTGTTGCAGCACATCGCCGAACAAGGCTCGATCACCCGCGCCGCCAAGGCTGCAGGTATCAGCTACAAGGGTGCGTGGGATGCCATCGACGAGCTCAACAACCTGGCCGCCACCCCGCTGGTGGAGCGCAGTACCGGCGGCAGGGGCGGCGGCGGTGCGCGGTTGTCCGCCGAGGGGCAGCGTGTGCTGCGTCTTTACCAGCGGCTGCAGGCGTTGCAGGCGCAGGTCCTGGAGGCGGCCATCGATGACAGCGACCTGGACCTGCTTGGCCGGCTGATGCTGCGCACCAGTGCGCGTAATCAATTGCAGGGTGAAGTGACCGAGGTCGTGCATGAAGGGCGTCATGACCGGATCCGGCTGGCCTTGCCACAAGGGCTGGAGATCGAGGCGCTGATTACTCGGGATAGCACCGAGCGGCTGGAGCTGGTGCCGGGTGCGCGGGTGGTGGCGTTGCTCAAGGCGGGGTGGGTGCAGGTGCTCGGACCGCGAGAAGATGCGCAGGGTGGCTGCAATTGTCTGAATGCCAGGGTCGAGGAAGTGCTGGCGGATGGCAATGGGCCAAGCGAGGTGCGGCTGGGGTTGGCGAATGGGCAGACGCTGTGTGCGTTTGCCGACGGGGTCGAGGTGGGCAGTGAGGTGCGGGCGCAGTTTCATCCGTCTTGCGTATTGATCGGGACGCCGGTGTAGGCTGGTCGCGCGCTCCTGCAGCCCGGTGCAGGAGCGGCGGTTCGGCGGCCCGACTTGCCCGCGACTGCCGGTACAGGCAACCGGGATCCCAGGATTGGGATACCATGCCCCAATCCCCTCGCCCCAGGAACCACCATGTCCCATCCCTTCGACACCCTCACCCCCGACCTGGTCCTGGACGCCGTGGAAAGCCTGGGCCTGCTCAGCGATGCCCGGGTGCTGGCGCTCAACAGCTACGAGAACCGGGTCTACCAGATCGGCATCGAAGAGGAGCAGCCGCTGATCGCCAAGTTCTACCGCCCCGGTCGCTGGACCGATGCCGCCATCCTTGAAGAACACAGCTTCACCGCCGAACTGGCCGAGTGCGAAGTGCCCGTGGTCGCGCCTATCGTGCACGAGGGCCGGACGCTGTTCGAGCACCAGGGCTTTCGCTTTACCCTCTTCCCTCGCCGTGGCGGCCGCGCTCCGGAACCGGGCAACCTCGACCAGTTGTATCGCCTCGGCCAATTGCTTGGTCGTCTGCACGCCGTCGGGTCCACGCGTCCTTTCGAGCACCGCGAAGCGCTGACCATCAGCAACTTCGGCCACGCGTCGCTGGACACCCTGCTGGCCGGCAATTTCGTGCCCAACAGCCTGCTGCCCGCCTTCGAGTCGGTTGCCCGTGATGTGCTCAAACGGGTCGAAGACGCCTATGCCCGTACTCCGCACCAGACCATCCGCCTGCATGGCGACTGCCACCCCGGCAACATGATGTGCCGCGACGAGGCCTATCACCTCGTCGACCTCGACGACTGCCGCATGGGCCCAGCGGTGCAAGACTTGTGGATGATGCTCGCCGGCAGCCGCGAAGAGCGCTTGGGCCAACTGGCCGAGCTGATGGACGGCTATGACGAATTTCACGACTTCGACCCGCGCCAGCTGGCACTGATCGAACCCTTGCGCGCCCTGCGCCAGCTCCACTACAGCGCCTGGCTGGCGCGGCGCTGGGACGACCCGGCGTTTCCACGCAGCTTCCCCTGGTTTGGCCAGGAACGCTATTGGGGCGACCAGATACTGGCCCTGCGCGAGCAGATGGCTGCGCTGGATGAAGCACCGCTCAAATTGTTCTAGAAGCTCAAGACTGTCTGTCTACAATAGGCGCCGCCACATTTAGCGACCTAAGCAAGGAATCTGCATGCACGCCGCAAACCCGCGCCGCGGGTACATCCTGGGCCTGAGCGCCTACATCATCTGGGGTCTGTTTCCCCTCTATTTCAAAGTCCTGCAAAGCGTTCCGGCGGTCGAGATCATCGTTCACCGGGTACTCTGGTCCGCGCTGTTCGGCTCGGTCGTGCTGTTTTTCTGGAAGCACCCTGGCTGGTGGGGAGAGCTGCGCGCCAACCCGCGCCGCCTGGCCGTGCTGGCCCTGAGCGGCTCGCTGATCGCTGGCAACTGGCTGACGTATGTCTGGGCGGTAAATAACGGCCGCATGCTCGAAGCAAGCCTTGGCTACTACATCAATCCATTGATCAATGTGTTGCTGGGCATGCTTCTGCTCGGCGAGCGTCTGCGCCGCCTGCAATGGCTGGCGGTAGGCCTGGCTGCGGTGGGCGTGGCCCAGCAGGTATGGCAAGTCGCAAGCCTGCCCTGGGTTTCCCTGGCATTGGCCTTGAGCTTTGGTTTCTACGGGCTGATCCGCAAGCAGGCACCGGTCGCTGCGCTGCCTGGGCTGGTGGTGGAGACCTGGATGCTGGTGCCGCTGGCAGCTGGCTGGCTGCTCCTGCATCCTGAAGTCAGCAGCGCTCAAGCGGACTTCTACACCAGTAGCCAGGCCTTGTGGCTGATGGCCGCTGGCCCGGTCACGCTGGTGCCGCTGGTATGCTTCAACGCTGCCGCCCGGCACCTGCCCTACACCACACTGGGCTTCCTGCAATACCTGGCACCGACCCTGGTGCTGCTGCAGGCAACGTTGCTGTTCGGCGAGCACCTGTCGCCCAGCACGCTGGTGGCCTTCATGTTCATCTGGGCGGGCCTGGCCATCTACAGCGTCGACGCCTGGCTCAGCTTGCGCCGCCGCAGCTGATCAAAAAACGTACAAAATCCTACAGGCTACGGCAAACGTGGCCTGCAGCATCATCTCCCAAGGTTATCCACACCCTCGTCCCCGTGTATCCGGGATAAGTCCTACTCTTCTGGACGCAGCTTCAACTCCACCATCAAGTCATCGGCCAAGGCTTCGAGCCGCTGCTGCAAGTCGTCCAGCGATAACGTCAGCGGCAGGGCCAGCAAGGCGTCCGCGTGGAACAGCGGCTCGCTGCTCATCGGCGCCGGACGCACTTCGGTGGTGAAGCGCTCCAGGTTCACGCCCTGCTCGGCCAGCAACCGGGTGATGTCACGCACGATGCCTGGGCGGTCGTTACCCACGAGCTCCATGGCAATCGGCTTCCAGGTGCACGATGGCTCGATGCCGCTCTCGGCGATGAGCACCCGGATGTCATGGCGGAGCAGGCCTTGCAGGCTTGCGACCAGCCCGTCGTAGGACTCGGCAGGCACCGCCACCCGCAGGATGCCGGCGAACTGCCCGGCCATTCGCGACATGCGGCTCTCCAGCCAGTTACCGTTGTGGTCGGCGATACACTCGGCAATGCGTTCGACCTGGCCGGCCTTGTCAGGGGCAATCACAGTGAGTACAAGATGATCCACGGGCCAGTCCTCTTCGATCAGGCTTTGTTGTGACAGATGTCCACGACGCCGGGAAAGTATAGGCAAGGCGCGGCATCCTGCCGCAGGAGCATCAGACAGAAAATCGTGTACTGTTTTAAGATTTATCTGGAACAATCTACAAGATATTTGCGAACATACTCACTCCCAGCGTGACTTCGAGCGGCCAACGGGCCGCAGTACGACGCTTTTGGTCTGATATTCACAAGCGCAAGGCATCATGTAGTATGCCTTCACGTGGACTACAAACCGTCGTTTCGATTTCAGTACGATGAAGCGAAATAGCTGAGCAGAGTGAGGCAAGCAATGACTGAACACGTTCAAGTCGGTGGCCTTCAGGTCGCCAAGGTCCTGTACGACTTCGTCAACGACGAAGCCATTCCAGGGACCGGCATCGTCGCCGAGCAGTTCTGGGCAGGTGCGGAAAAAATCATCCACGACCTCGCTCCCAAGAACAAAGCCCTGTTGGCCAAGCGCGATGCCCTGCAAGCGCAGATCGACGCCTGGCATCAAGCACACAAGGGCCAGGCCTTCGATGCCGCCGGCTACAAGAGCTTCCTTCAGGAAATCGGCTACCTGCTGCCGCCAGCCGACGATTTCCAGGCAACGACGCAAAACGTCGATGAAGAAATCGCCCGCATGGCCGGTCCGCAGCTGGTAGTGCCAGTGATGAATGCCCGCTTTGCTCTCAATGCCTCAAACGCCCGCTGGGGCTCGCTCTACGATGCGCTGTACGGCACCGATGCCATCAGCGATGAAGGCGGTGCAGAAAAAGGCAAAGGCTACAACACGCTGCGTGGCAACAAGGTCATTGCCTTCGCCCGCGCATTCCTCGACGAAGCCGCGCCCTTGGCAAGCGGCTCACACGTCGACGCCAGCGCTTACCGTATCGAAGGCGGCAAGTTGCTGGTCGCCCTCAAGGGTGGCAACGCAAGCGGCCTGCGCGAGGAAGCACAGCTGATCGGCTTCCATGGCGACGCAGCGGCGCCAACCGCCATCCTGCTCAAGCACAACGGCCTGCACTTCGAAATCCAGGTCGATGCCAGCACCCCGGTTGGCAGCACCGACGCCGCGGGTGTGAAGGACATCCTCATGGAATCGGCCCTGACCACCATCATGGACTGCGAAGACTCGGTCGCCGCGGTCGATGCCGACGACAAGGTCGTGGTGTACCGCAACTGGCTGGGCCTGATGAAAGGCGACCTGTCCGAAAGCGTGAGCAAGGGCGGCAAGACTTTCGTGCGCACCATGAACCCGGACCGCGAGTACACCGCGCCCAACGGCGGCCAGGTCACCTTGCACGGCCGTTCGTTGCTGTTCGTGCGTAACGTCGGCCACCTGATGACCATCGACGCCATCCTGGACAAGGACGGCAACGAAGTGCCCGAGGGCATTCTCGACGGCCTGATCACCAACCTGGCCGCTGTGCACAACCTCAACGGCAACACCACCCGCAAGAACACTCGCACCGGTTCTGTCTACATCGTCAAGCCGAAGATGCATGGCCCCGAAGAAGCAGCCTTCACCAACGAGCTGTTCGGCCGCGTCGAAGACGTGCTCAAGCTGCCGCGCAACACCCTGAAGGTCGGCATCATGGACGAGGAACGCCGCACCACGGTCAACCTCAAGGCCTGCATCAAGGCCGCTGCCGAGCGCGTGGTGTTCATCAACACCGGTTTCCTCGACCGTACCGGCGACGAGATCCACACCTCCATGGAAGCCGGCGCCGTCGTGCGCAAGGGCGTCATGAAGAACGAGAAGTGGATCGCTGCCTACGAGAACAACAACGTCGACGTGGGCCTCGCCACCGGCCTGCAGGGCCGCGCGCAGATCGGCAAGGGCATGTGGGCCATGCCTGACCTGATGGCGGCGATGCTCGAGCAGAAGATCGCCCACCCGCTGGCAGGCGCCAACACCGCGTGGGTCCCGTCGCCGACCGCTGCGACCTTGCATGCCCTGCACTACCACAAGGTCGATGTGCAAGCGCGACAGGCCGAGTTGGCCCAACGCACCCCCGCGTCGGTCGACGATATCCTGGCCATCCCGCTGGCCGCCGACACCAACTGGTCTGACGAAGAAATCCGCAACGAGCTGGATAACAACGCCCAGGGCATCCTCGGTTACGTGGTGCGCTGGATCGATCAGGGCGTGGGGTGCTCCAAGGTGCCGGACATCAACGACGTCGGCCTCATGGAAGACCGCGCGACGCTGCGTATTTCCAGCCAGCTGCTGGCCAACTGGCTGCGCCATGGCGTCGTCAGCGAAGATCAGGTGATGGAGAGCTTGAAGCGCATGGCCGCGGTGGTCGACCGGCAGAATGCCAACGACCCGCTGTACCGCCCGTTGGCGCCGGACTTTGACAGCAATATCGCCTTCCAGGCGGCGGTCGAACTGGTCATCGAAGGTGCCAGGCAACCGAACGGCTACACCGAGCCGGTGTTGCACCGTCGGCGCCGCGAGTTCAAGGCGCGCAGCAAAGGCTGATGCATCCTGCGGCTGCTCCCCTGTGTGGGGGCAGCCCTGCCTTCAACCCTCCAGCCCCAGCTCCTTCCTCACCAGCCCCAGCAGTTTCCCCAGGTCCACCGGCTTGAGCAGGAAATCCACCACCCCCAGGTGCATCACGTTCACCGCCTCTTTCACGTCGGTTTCTCCCGACACCACGATGATCGACAGTGCAGCCCGCTCGGACTCGCGGATGCGCCGGATCAGCTCGATGCCATCCTTGGGCACCATGCGCAGGTCGGTGATCATGACGCCGATGCGTGGCTCACGCCGCAGACAGTCCAGAGCCGCCTGGGCGCCGTCGGCGCCAATGCAGTCGAGGCCCTTGCTCTTGAGGTAGAGACACAGCGCCTCGCGGTTGACCGCGTTGTCGTCCACTATCAGCACCTGCTGCGTCGATGCAGGAGGTGCGTTCACCATGGCCAACGCCTCACGTTCAGCGTCAGTCAGTATGTCGTCGTGCTCAGCCATGGCCGTCCCAGAGAAAAAACCCTTTGAATCAAGTTCAGACCTCAAACCCGTACCTTGCAAACTGCCTTTCGTCGGTCATTTGACACCCACCCTGTGCAACCGCCACCACCGCGACATCTAGACTTACGTCCAATGGGCACCGCGATGCCGTCCACCGACCATGGGAGCTCTAGAACAACAATGTCCGCGTACATACGCCGACACAACTGCGGTCAGTTTCATGAGCACAATGGACGCCTACAGCCGGGCTGGTAAAACAGCAGTTCTTCAGAACATCCAGAGCACGTTGCAGTTCCTGCAGCGCTTTCCGCCGTTCAATCAGATGCAGCACAGCCATCTGGCGTTCATGGTCGAACAGTGCCAGCTGCGTTTCTATGCCGCTGGCGAGAGCATCATCAGGCCCGCCGACGGCCCCGTCGAGCATTTCTACATCGTCAAGCAGGGCCGTGTGGTGGGCGAGCGCCAGCATGTGTCGCGAGCGGGCGTCGAAACGACGTTCGAAATCACCACCGGCGAGTGTTTCCCGCTGGCCGCGCTGCTTGGCGAGCGGGCAACGCGCACCGAGCATGTGGCCGGGGAAGACACCTTCTGCCTGCAAGTGAACAAGACGGCGTTCATTCGCCTGTTCTCGCTGTGCGAGGTCTTCCGCGACTTTGCCTTGCGCGGGGTCAGCAGCCTGTTGGACCAGGTCAACCAGCAAGTGCAGCGGCGCGCCGTCGAAACCCTGGGCAGCCAGTATTCGCTCAACACCCGCCTGGGCGAACTGGCGATGCGGCACCCGGTAGTGTGCGACCCGGCCATGCCGGTGCGCGAGGCGGTGCGGCTGATGCACGAGCAACAGGTCGGCAGCATCGTGATTGTCGATGCACAGCGCTTTCCAGTCGGCATCTTCACCCTGCGCGACCTCCGCCAGCTGGTTGCCGATGCAAGCGCCGAGTTCACCGCGCCGATCAGTCAGCACATGACCGCCGCACCTTTTTACCTCAGCCCTGACGCTTCGGCATTCGACGCCGCCATGGCCATGACCGAGCGGCATATCGCCCACGTGTGCCTGGTGGACAACCAGCGGCTGTGCGGCGTGGTGTCGGAGCGTGACCTGTTCTCGCTGCAACGGGTCGACCTGGTACACCTGGCCCGCACCATCCGCCATGCCCCGCGCCTGGACGTTCTGGTGTCGCTGCGTGGCGAGATCGGCCAGCTGGTGGAGCGCATGCTTGCCCACGGTGCGTCATCTACGCAGATCACCCAGATCATTACCCTGCTCAACGATCACACCGTCTGCCGGGTGATCGAGCTGGCGCTGCAGGACAAAGGCGACCCCGGTATTCCCTTCAGCTGGCTGTGTTTCGGCAGCGAGGGCCGGCGCGAGCAGACCCTGCATACCGATCAGGACAACGGCCTGCTCTTCGAGGCCCGCGACGCCGCCGATGCCGAAGCGATCCGGGCGCAGCTGCTGCCCTTGGCTCAGTTCATCAATCAAAGCCTGGCCCAATGTGGCTTTACCCTGTGCAAGGGTAACGTGATGGCTGGCAACCCCGAGCTGTGCCTGTCCCGCGCAGAGTGGGCACGGCGCTTTGGCACGTTTATCCGTGAGGCCACGCCCGAGAACCTGCTGGCGTCGAGCATCTACTTCGACCTGCGCGTGGTGTGGGGCGACGAGCAGGCCTGCGAGCAGCTGCGCCGCGGCATCCTGGACCAGGTCGCCGACAATCGTCTGTTCCAGCGCATGATGGCCGACAACGCCTTGCGCCAGCGCCCGCCGGTAGGCCGGCTGCGCGAGTTCGTGCTGACCCGCCAGGGCAGCGACAAGGCCGCTACCCTCGACCTCAAGGTCCAGGGCCTGACGCCCTTCGTCGATGGCGCTCGGCTGCTCGCGCTGGCCAATGGCATCAGCGCCAACAACACCCTCGAGCGTCTGCGGCAGCTGGTCGACAAGGGCGTGATCGAGCCACTCGACGGCGGCGCCTATGAAGAGGCCTATCACTTCATTCAGCAGACGCGCATGCAGCAACACCAGCGCCAGAGCCGCCAGAACCAGCCGTACTCCAACCGCCTGGACCCGGACAGCCTCAACCAGCTCGACCGGCGCATCCTGCGCGAGTCGCTGCGCCAGGCCCAGCGCCTGCAAGCCAGCCTGGCCCTGCGGTACCAGCTATGAACCTGTTCGCCTGGCTGCGCCCCACCGCGCCTGAGCTCGACGATGCCCTGCGCCTGCGCCTGGCCCGTCTGCCGCAGCCGGCACCGCTCGGCGTGCTGTCACTACGCGAACAGCGCTGGGTAGTGCTGGACCTGGAAACCAGCGGCCTGAACCTCAATCGTGATCAGGTGCTGTCGATCGGCGCCGTGGCTATTGAAGACGGCGCGATCGCCTTCGCCCAGCAGTTCGAGCGTACCCTGCATCGTCCCACGCAGAAGACCAATCCCAGCGTGCTGATCCATGGTCTGGGCCCCAGTGCCCTGGCGGCAGGATGCGATCCGGCCGAGGCCCTGACCGACCTGCTGGAATTCATCGGCGACAGCCCGGTGCTGGCGTTTCATTCGGCCTTTGACCAGCACATGCTGGGCCGTGCCTTGAAGGACAGCCTCGGCTATCGCCTGCAACATCCATTTCTCGATGTTGCGCAATTGGCACCGCTGCTCAACCCCGATGTGGTGCTGCGCGAAGCGGGGCTGGATGACTGGATCGCCTGCTTCGGCCTGCAGGTGCCCGCTCGCCACCATGCCAGCGCCGATGCCCAGGTCACGGCCGAGCTTGCGCTGATCCTGTTCAGCCAGGCCCGCCGCCAGCAGCTCGACAGCCCATTGCAGCTTGGCCAGCGCTTGCAACAGTGGCGCCGGCGCAAGGTACAGAACCACGGCCTGTGATGGCATTCCGATAAGCGTCGATTGCAACCGACGGCTTGCCTCTGTAACAATCGCGAATAATTATCGTTAGTTAACGCATTGTTTCGGGGGACATCGTGTCGTCTGTGCAGAGTCCACACGCCGAGCTGGTCGGTGCGCTGTACCGCGACCATCGCACCTGGCTGCTTGCCTGGCTGCGGCGCAATACTGCCTGTCGACAACGCGCCGAGGACCTGAGCCAGGATACCTTCGTGCGCCTGCTTGACCGCGACCAGCTCAGCGCACCGCGTGAGCCTCGTGCCTTTCTCGTTGCCGTCGCCCGCGGCCTGCTGTTCGACCACTTCCGCCGGGCCGCGCTGGAGCAGGCCTACCTGGCCGAGCTGGCGCTGCTGTCGACGGCCGACCACCCCTCCCCCGAGTTCCAGCACCTGGTGCTCGAAGACCTCAAGGCCATCGACCTCCTGCTCGGCAAGCTGTCGACCAAGGCCCGCGCCGCGTTCCTGCATTACCGCCTCGACCGCATGGGTCAGGCCGAGATCGCCGAGCGTCTGGGCGTATCGGTGTCGCGCGTACGCCAGTACCTGGCCCAGGGCATGCGCCAGTGCTACATCGCCCTCTACGGTGAGCCAACGTGAGCTCTGCGCCCGTTTCGGCCCAGGTGCTGGACGCCGCGATCGCCTGGAAGCTTTGCCTGGACGACGGCAGCGGCTCGGCCGAGGATCGCAGCCGGTTCATGCGCTGGCATGCCGCCAGCGAAGAGCACGCGCGGGCCTGGCTGCAGCTGGGCATGCTCGACCAGCGCGTCAGTGCCGCCGCCGGCCCTGCGCGCCAGGCGCTGCTGCAATCGCGCACCCTCCTGCGCCGGCGCGTCGGCAAACTTGGCAGCGGACTGGCCAGCGTACTGCTGGTCGGTGGCTTGCTGACCTGGATCGGCACGGCCTCGCTCTCACCGCAGTACTGGCTGGCCGACCAGCGCACCGCCACCGGCGAACTGCGCACGCTGCGTCTGGAAGACGGCACCTTGATCAGCCTCAACACCCACTCGGCAGTCGACCTGCGCTTCGATGACCGTCAGCGGCTGATTGTCCTGCATCAAGGCGAGATCTTGATCGAGACCGGCCACGCCGACGCACGCCCGTTCGTGGTACGCACCGACGATGGTCACCTGCGGCCCCTGGGCACGCGCTTTCTGGTCAAGCGCGAAGCCCACGGCACCCGCCTGGAAGTGCTGCAGTCGGCCGTGGCCGCGCAGCCGCTCAACAGCGGCGACGAACAGGTGCTGCGCGAAGGCCAGCAAGCGCTGATGAGCGCCGACAGCCTGGGCCCAGCCACTCCGGTGCCAGCGGGAGCCGACGCCTGGACCCGCGGCATGCTGGTGGTCGACAACGTGCGTCTGGCCGACCTGGTGGCGACCCTGGCGCAGTACCGCAGCGGTCACCTGGGGATTGCCGAGGAAGTCGCCGACCTGCGCGTGACCGGCAGTTTCCCCCTGACCGACACAGACCTGGCGCTGGCATCGCTGCTGCCGGTGCTGCCGGTGAAGGTCGAGCAGCACACGCCATGGTGGGTAACGGTGCTACCGCGGTAGCAGCACGCAAGCTACAAGCCACCGAGCTTTTCTTGCAGCTTGCAGCTTGAAACCTGCAGCTGCCCCCTGACACTTTTTCGATCTCGTTCGGCAAGGAAGCAGTCCGCACTTATCCGTCTAGGAGCCGCTGCATGTCCCGTGCTGTTGTCACTTACCTGCGTCCCAGCCTGATGGCCCTGGCCATTGCCCTGGCCAGCCCTGCGCTTTGCGCCGCCGATCCATCGGCCATGCGCGGCTACGACCTGCCCAGGGCACCTCTGGCCAGCGCGCTGAACCACATCGCCAGCCAAGCCGGTATCGCCCTTGTCCTGGACCCGACCCTCGTCAGCGGCCGTACCTGCGCGCCGGTCTCCGGCCAGTACGACGCCCTCGGCGCCCTGCAGGCCGCCCTGAGCGGTACTGGCCTGCAGCTGCAGCAGAGCAGCGCCGGGAGTTACAGCCTTGTCGCCACGCCGGATGGCAGCCTGGCCTTGCCGGAAACCAGCATCGATGCCAGCAGCAGCTATGAAAGCGCCTGGGGCGCGGCGAGCGGATATGTCGCGACGCGTACGGCGGCGGGGACCAAGACCGACACCGCCATCGCCGAGCTGCCTCGCTCAGTGACCATTGTCACGCGCCAGCAGATGGAAGACCGCTCCGTTCTCAACCTGAATGACGCCTTGCGCTACACCGCAGGCGTACAGAGCAGCGGCTATGGCTCCGACTCGCGAAGTGACTGGTTACTGGTTCGTGGCTTCGTGCCTGCTCAGTTCCTCGATGGCCTGCCGCTGCCCAAGGGCAACTACGCAACTCCGAAAATCGAGCCCTGGAATCTGGAACGCGTCGCCGTGTTGCGGGGCCCGGCCTCGTCTGTCTACGGCCAGACCCCGCCCGGCGGGATGCTGGACATGACCTCACGCCGCCCGCAGTACGAAAGTAGCCACGAAGTGGAAGTGCAAGCCGGCAGCAACGAACACAAGCAGATCAGTTTCGACAGCACCGGCAAGATCGACGACCAAGGCCGATTTCTCTATCGTCTGAGCGGTACCGTGCGCGACAGCAACTCGCCGGTCGACCATATCCCGGACAAACGCTACAACCTCGCGCCCAGCCTGACGTGGAACATCAACGACGACACCACGCTGACGTTCATCTCGCAGTACACCCGGGACGATACGGGCATCACCGGCCAGTTCCTGCCGCTTCAGGGCACCAAGCTGAGCAGCCCCGCCGGCAAGATCTCCCACCACAAGAACCTGGGCGATCCGGACTGGGAGTCCTATGACCGCACCTACTACGCATCGGGCTATGCCTTCGAGACGCATCTGAATGACACCTGGCAGTTCCGCCAGAACCTGCGATACACCCGTAACGAGCTCGACTTCAAGGGCATCACCGCCGGTGGCTCGATCTGGCCAGACGGGCCGGACGAGGCCGTGAGCGAAGACGGCACCGTCCAGCGCACCGCAGGCATCGTCGAGGAAGACATCGGCCAGTTCGCCGTGGACAACAACCTCCAGGGTGATTTCCAGACTGGCGCCATCGCCCACACGCTACTGCTGGGCCTCGATCACCAGCGGTCGACCAGCAACGCCCGCTGGCGCTGGGGTTCGACCGGAGTGCCGCCCAGCAACATCCATGACCCGGTCTACGGCCAGGACTTCTCCAATGTCGACTTCTTCGACATGTATGACTATACGCAGAAGACCCAGCAGACCGGCCTCTACATCCAGGACCAGATGGCCCTCGACAACTGGCGCCTGAGCCTGGGCGGACGCGAGGACTGGGTTCATACCGGTACCACGTTCCATAACATGGGTGACGCTACCAATACCCAGCGCGACAGGAAATTCAGCGGTAACGCCGCGCTGAGCTACGTCTTTGACAACGGCCTGACGCCCTACATCTCCTACGCCGAGTCTTTCCAGGCCGCATCCGGCTCGGCGGTCAACAGCACCGATGCGTTCAAGCCGACCGAAGGCAAGCAGTACGAACTGGGTCTCAAGTACCAGCCGCCTGGCAGCACTACCTTGCTGACGGCAGCGGTATTCGACCTGACCCAGGAAAACATGTCAGTAACAGAGGCTAATGTCACCCGTCAGGTCGGTGAAGTGCGGGTACGCGGCCTGGAGCTTGAAGCCAGCTCCGAGGTCAACGAAAGCCTGAAACTGATCGGGTCGTACACCTATAACGACAGCGAGATCATCAAAGGCGCGAGTGCAGAGGAAGGCAAGCGCATGGCCCAGGTCCCGCGCAACCAGGCCACGGCCTGGGCTGACTACACGTGGCGCACCGGCCCGCTGGACGGTTTCGGTGTTGGCGTCGGCGTGCGTTACGTGGGCGACACCTACGGCAACACTACCAACACTGATTGGGGACATGTGGGTTCGTACACCGTCTATGACGCATCTGTGCACTACGATCTGGGCCGCCTGAACAACACACTCAAAGGCGTGACAGTAGCCGTGGACGCCAAGAACGTCTTCAACAAGGACTATCTGTCCACCTGCGACGGTTACTACTGCTACTACGGCGACGAGCGCAACGTGGTGGCAAGCGTGAACTACCAGTTCTGACGCAGATACGGGGCCACCATGAAAAGCCGAACCATACGCCGCTGGTCCGTGGTCCATACCTGGACCAGCCTGATCTGCACGCTGTTCCTGCTGCTGCTGGCCCTGACCGGCCTGCCGCTGATTTTCCACCACGAGCTGGAGCACCTGCTCGGCGATGCGCCCGAACTGCGCGAGATGCCCGCGGACACTCCACACCTGGACCTTGAGCAACTGGTCCTCAAGGCCGAAGCCCACCGCCCCGGCGAGGTGATGCAGTACTTCGGCTACGACGAAGACGACCGTAACGGCGTGGTCGCCATCATGGCGGCCACCGCGGGCACCGAGCCCAACTCGTCGCACACCTTCATGCTTGATGCCCGCACCGGCGAAGCCGTGGCCATGCCGTCGGCCAACGGCGGCATCATGCTGTTCCTGTTGCGGATGCATGTGGACATGTTCGCCGGCCTGCCCGGCAAGTTGCTGCTGGCGTTCATGGGGTTGCTGTTCGTCATCGCGATCGTCTCCGGCACCGTGCTCTACGCACCGTTCATGCGCCGCCTAGAGTTCGCCAGC
The DNA here is from genome assembly GCF_902498185.1 of Pseudomonas fluorescens. GTDB lineage: Bacteria > Pseudomonadota > Gammaproteobacteria > Pseudomonadales > Pseudomonadaceae > Aquipseudomonas > Aquipseudomonas fluorescens_BS. The sequence continues at coordinate 90,567 of NZ_CABVIX010000011.1, forward strand.
GTTCGCCACGAAAAATCCCGCCGCCTGCGCTGGCTCGACCTGCACAACCTGATCGGCATCGTCACCCTGACCTGGGCCCTGGTGGTCGGCGTGACGGGGGTGATCAGCGCCTGCGCCGACCTGGTCATCGCCGCCTGGCGCAACGAAAGCCTTGCCGCGATGGTCGCGCCCTATCGCGATGCGCCGCCCTTGACCGAACGTGCGCCAGCCAGCCGCCTGTTGCAGATCGCCGCCGAGACAGCCCCGGGCATGCGAGCCGACTTCATCGCTTTCCCCGGAACACGCTTTTCCAGCGAGCACCACTACGCGGTGTTCATGAAAGGCAGCACCCACCTCACTTCGCACCTGCTCACGCCCGTGCTCATCGACGCACGGACCCTCGCCGTCACCGCCATCGGCGAGCGTCCCTGGTACATGGACGCCATGGGCCTGTCACAGCCGCTGCACTTTGGTGACTATGGCGGCCGGCCAATGCAGATCCTCTGGGCAGCACTCGATGTGCTGACCATCATCGTGCTGGCGAGCGGAGTCTATCTGTGGTGGGGCAAGCAGCGGCGCCCCAGGACCAGGGAGGCGCGAACATGAGCCACAGGTCGCAGGCGACCGGGCGCATTTTCCTCTGGCCGCTGGTCATTGGACTGCTGGGCGCCTTGGGCCTGTTCGCCGCGCTGCTGGGCGATGGCGGCTGGGATGCGTTGTCGTGGTTCGGCCTGGGCATACCCGCCCTGTTGGGGCTGCGCGGTCTCTGGCCTGGTCGCCGACGCTGAGCTAGCAGGCTACCGCACGTGATAGCCAGAGACGCCGCAGCATGCGACGCCTGAGCCACCACCGGAGTCCTCGCATGACGCCCCTGCAACGCTTGAAGTCCCACGATGCGCGACTGCAAGATCTCCTCGACCCCCTGCCCAGCCTGGAGCAGCTCCTGGACCTGTGCCTGGCGGACCTCGCTGCGGGTGAAACTGTCCGGGCCCGCGACCTGACGATCGACCAGCGCAGTCTGCTGGACCAGGTCGGCGAACACCTGCGCACCGGCCAGCCCTTCACCCTGCCCACAGGCGCCCGCACAGCGCTGCACGGCAGGGCGCTCAATGAGGCGGAACGGGTCACGCTGGTAGCATCCATCGGCGCCTTCACCCGCCAACTGCGCGCCCGGTACCACGCCAGCCTCGCCGAATACTGGACCGACCCGGGACAGCAAGGGACCAGCCGACGCAAGCGCTTGCTGCAACTGCGGCGTGAGCAATTCTTCGATGAGATCGCGCTGCGCCTGGCCGATCAGACCCTGACCGCCGAACAGGCCTACACGCTGCGGATCGCTCTGGAACTGCCGCATGCCTGGCAGCGCCAGCGCCTGCCCGCTGCGCAGCAACCGCAGGTCTACCGGCCCCTGCTCGAGATTGGCTCGCCACACTGGCGCACTCACTTGCCGGGCGCGCTGGTGATCGTCGCCAGCGGACCGGCAGGCCAGACGCTCGCACACCACGCCGATGTCGGCCACGCCCTGCTCTGCAGCCTGTCACACGGTATCGAAGCCTTCGCCAGCCTCACCGACCTGCACACCGAATTATGCGAACGCCTCGACGATCCGCTGCAAGGCGAACCTCTGTTGAAGCTCTGCACCCGCCAGAGTGACCGTGAACAGGCCCGTCTCGCCGAACGCCTGCGCTATGACTGGTTCGCCGCAGACATGCTTGAAGAACAGCTCGACCACCTTATCGACGCCCAGAGCGCCCGCCTCAGCCACGCCTGGATCGATGCCTGGAACACAGGCATCCAGCGGCACCTGGACGCCTTTGACGCCCTTCTCGCCAAGTCCCTGGATGTGCGTTCGCAGTTGGTGTGCAAGAACGCCCTGGCCACGCGCTACGCCCTGCTCCTGGAAAGACACTTGCCAGACTGGCTGCGTAACGCGCCCCAGCAGGCGCTGACGCATATCGTCCAGGCCATGCAAGAGCTGATCATCGCCGTGGACCGTGCGGGCGCGCCCGGCATTCTGACCCTTGAGCAGTTCCGCCAGCGTCACACGCTGCTCGCCTGGACCCGCGAGCGTCTGCGTGAGCGCTTGCGCCACGCCTATGGACTGGACCTGAACCCCTCCAGTATCAAGGTCAGCATCACGCTCGCCAGGCAGATCGGGCCGCTGCTCAACCCACTGACCAATTCAAGCTATGTCGCCGGGGCCAGCCGTCCGCAGGTCGGCGGCACTCTGCAACTGATCAAGACGACCTATGACCTGGACGAGCTTGCGCTGCTCAATATTGCCTGGCTGGACGTTGACTACTGGCTGACCGCACGGGTGCACCTGGAGGACGGCTCACTGATAGAAGGCCTGACCTCCGGGATCGTCAGGCAGATGATCCGCGACCTCGATGCGGGCAATGGCTATACCCGCTACCTGCAGGCCCAGCTGATCGACTCGCCCGCCGGGCAGTGGCGCCAGGAAGCTCATGGCCGGATCAACCATGCCCGCATGCAGGCCGAAGCCGTGAAGGCCAACTACGCCGGGCACTTCCTGCCCGATCCCCTGCAGCAGGGCTACCGATGGGTCAAGACCATCCTCCGATACCCCGACAGCAACTGGCGCGCCACGGTCGATGAACATCGCATCACGGTGCGTCAGCTGGTGATCCAGAGCCATACCGTACAAGGCGTGCTGTTGCTCCATGCCGAAGTACGGAGCATTGCCTCGTTCGTCATCTATGCCCCGGATGCGCCCGACCGGCGGCCCTGGCGCGAGTACCGCAGCATCCGCCAATTGATGCGCGCGCTGCGCCGCAGCCCGCAGATGCGCCGTTACGTCACTCAGCGCATGCCGCTGGCAGATCCAGTGCGCATCGACAAGCTGCTGCGCAAAGGTGGCCTTGCTCCCCATGTCCAGCGCCCCACGATCGACGGCGATCTGTTCAAGGCCTGCTACCTGGCCGAGGTACATGCCCTCATGGCGGTGGTCGACCAAGGCACGCGGAGTAACCGTGAACTGCTCGGCGAGCTGGCGCTGAACGCGCTATGGATACTGCTCGACCTTGTGAGCCTGGTGCTGCCCAGCCGCCCGCTGTCGGCCCTGGCGTTCGGGCGCGCGGCGATTTCAGTGATCAATGGGCTCGAAGCCTTCGAGGAAGGAGACCGTAGTGAGGCCCTGGACCATGCGTTCAATGCCGTGAGCCATACGCTCGACGGAATCAACAGCTTCGCAGGCTCGACGGTCATGCGCCAGACACTGCGCGGATTGCCCAAGCCCCCCTCCGCGCCGATCCCGGTCCACTACTCCGCCACCCCCGGCACCCGACATCTGCGTGCACTCGGCGGCAGCCAGCTGGGCGAAGGTATCTTCGAGCAGCGCTCGCCGGAACATGGTCTGCGCCAGTACTTCATCCAGGATAAACAAGGCCTGCACTATCAGGTCACCTTCGATGGCATACGCTGGCGAGCGGTAGACCCCAGGCAACCGGATGCCTACCTCAAGGTGCCGGTCAAGCGGCTGGAAAATGGGGAGTGGGTGACCGACTCCCCTGTACTCTGGTATGACGGCTTGCCCGACCTGACGCAGCTGCTGAGCGACTGCGCGCTCGCCGAACCGCTTGACGGGCAGCCGGTACCCGAAGCGCAGGCGCTCTACTCGGCCAACGGCCAGCTGTACGTGCAGGTCGGGGCACTGCAACTACCGGTGCGCCAGCATCTGCTGCAAGCGCACTATCACCTGCAGCTGCCTGCCACTGAAGGTGGGCAGCGCATCGCCTGGGCGGTCCTGCGCTGGCACCTCGGCCAGTGGCAGATCCGCCTGCGCCAGGCCGGGCGCGCCAGCGAGTGGCTGGCGCTGCCCCCGCTCTACTCGGTGATACGCGGCAGAAGCTGATCCAGGCGCTGGTACAGGGCGCTGCTGCTGGGCCAGTTGCGCAGCAGCCGTGCCCGGTCACGGGCGAAGGCGGGCGCAAAGCTGAGGCCGGTGGCGTGCTGGGTCATGGCGTCCAGATCGATCAACGACCACTGCCCGTCCTGCCAGAACAGATTGTGACCCTTCATGTCGCCATGGCTGATGCGCTCGCGGATCAGCTGTTGCAGCAGGCGTTGCAGGGCTTGCAACTGCGCCTCGGGCACATCGCCGCTGTCCACGTAGGGCGCAAGGCTTGCGACCAGGTCGGGGCCGTCGGCGTACTCGGTCACCAGGTAGGCGCGGCTGCGCAGGCCCATCACTCGCTGTTCCAGCACGGCCAGAGGCTTGGGGGTGGGAATGCCGAGAAACTCCAGGCGATGCCCTTCGATCCAGGAGTGCCAGGCCCGGCTGGGGCGCCAGAAACGCTTGAGCCAGTGAGCGGTGTTCTTGATATTGTAGCGTTTGAGCACCAGCGGGCGCCCGGCTACCTCGACCCGCGCCACGCTGGCCGCGCCGCCCGTCTTGTACAGGTGCCCCTGCTCGATCAGCGCATCGGCTTGCTCCAGGACCGGTAGCAGCGCATCCACTTCCTTGCGGCGGATGGCGCGCAGGCCCGACAGCGTGCGCTCGACGCTGAACAGCGTGCACGCGCGCCCAGCCTTGTCGAGGTAGTCCTTCAGGCGCCAGCTGCGCACCTTGTCGACCTGCTTCTGCAGGGCCTCCAGCGGCAGGGCGTGTTCGGCGTTGGCCAGCAGGTAGTGCACCAGCAGCTCCTCGATGAACGGCTCAAGGCGCTTGGGCAACTGGGCGAAGAAGACACCGAGATTTTCCAGCACACGCTGGCGAGACAGAGGCGCTCCTGCTTGCTCGGCCTTGATCCCGGCGCCATCGATCAGGTACAGCCGGCCGTCATGACGCAGCAGGTTGTCCAGGTGCAAGTCGTCCTGCCACAAGCCCTTGGCGTGCATCTGCGCCACGGCGGTCAGTGCCTCGCCAAGCACGACGTGCTGCTCGTCGGCCACGGGCGCCAGGCCCTCGACCTCGGCCCAGGCGTCGCCCAGGCTCTGGGCATCTTCGAGAAACTCGAACAGCAGCCAGCCACCCTCGCCTTGTTCAAGGCCTTCAACCAGCAGCTGCGGGGTGGTCAGGCCTTGGGCAGCCATCAGGCGCACGCCGTCGCGCTCGCGCTGGAAGTGACGCGGCGCGTTGCCGCCGACCAGCAGCTTGGCCAGCACGGTACGGCCACGCCAGATACCGGCGCCTACATAGCGCTGCCCCGGCAGTACGCGCAGCAGGGTGAGCAGTTGCAGTTCGGCCGGGCCGGCCGCATCGGCCAGGGACACCGACAGCGGCAGCGCCGGTGCGCGCCCGGCGTTCTTGAGTTCAGACAAACGCATCAGTGGGCCTCTTTGTCACGTCGGCGGCGCACCAGGCGCTGCAACCAGGTATCGACCAGCACACTGTCCGCTGGCTGTTCGAGGTAGGCGGCAAGCAAGGTGCGTACATCGCCCTCGCTCCAGGCATTCGCCCTGCGCAGCAGGGGTTCCAGGTCCTTGAGCCGATCATGCCGACCAAACAGCAGCGGCCGGGTTTTTTCCAGGTCGATCAGCTGCGCTTGCCAGCCGGTGCTGCGCACACGCAGGAAGATATGCTTGGGATAGAAGCAGCCGTGCACCTGCCCGGCCTTGTGCAGCGTGCGCGCCAGCTGCCCGCACGCCTGCAGGATACCCACGCGCTGGGCGGCGTCGAGCCGCGGCCATTGACCGAGCAGGCCGTCCAGATCACTCCATTCGTCCAGCGCGCGGGTCATGAGGATCGCGCGGCGCTCGCCGGCCACCCGGCGCTCCCCGTAGAACACCGCCTGCAAGGCCGGGATATGCAGCTGCTGGTAGCGGCTGATGTTGCGAAACTCGCGGGCAAACGTCGGCTCGCCGAACGGGCTGTGCAGGGTGCGGGTCAGGTAGTCGCTCTGGCGCTTGAGGTAGTAGCCCTTGCCTTCGAGCTCCAGGCGATAGACGCTGCTCCAGCCGCCACGCCCAGTGTTTGGCTCGTCCACGGCGTCGAGCTGCAACGCCCACAGGGCGTCGAACTCGGTCAGGCCATGACGTTGCAGCAGCGCCACATCGGCGCTGGCCAGGTAATCGCTCATTCCCGTCCCTCGAAAAAATCCACCACGAGCCGGACGCGTTTCTTGTCCGCCGCAGTCAGGCGTTGGTGCCCGCGGTATTGCAGATAGAAACGCAGGCGCTGGGTCGCCGACAGGTGATATTTGGCGACCTTGTCCAGGCAGGCCAGGTCCTTGATGACCCGGTGGCGCAGCATGAAGCCGCACCAGAAGTCGCCGGTCGGGCAGTCGATGAAGAATAGCGTGCCACGGTCATCGACCAGCAGGTTGCGCCACTTCAAGTCGTTGTGGGTGAAGTGGTGATCGTGCATCACCCGCGTGTGACGGGCCAACTGGCGGCTCAGGTGATCGACCCACCCCCGGTCGGCCAAACGCGGGTCATTGCGCTCGGCAAGCACCGACAAGTCTTCGGTGCGTGGCAACTCACGGGTGATCATCGCCCCACGGCCAAACCCCAGCCCGTTGCGCTCAAGGCCATGGGCGACCACTTCGGCGGTGGGAATCCCCCACTTGGCGAACTGCCGGAGATTCTGCCATTCGGCCTTGATCCGCGGCCGGCCCAGGTAGCGGCGCAGACCCTTGCCGGCCCCGGTATAGCGCTTGACGTAGTAGTGGACGCCATCGCGCTGCACGCGGATCACCTCGCTGAGCACGTCGCGGGTCAGGCGTTCGCCCTGAAGCGCAAACACCGCGTCGATGCTACCGAAGTCCGCCGTCAGTGCCTCATACCCTGGCGCCAGTGTCCAACCCGCCATCAGAGCGCGTCTCCATAGCGCTGTTTACGCGCATAGAGCTTCTGCGCCTTGCCTTCGAGCCAACTGAGCAAGGCGGCCTCCTCGGCAAGCACCTTGCGCAGCGGCTGCTGGAAGTAGCCACGCAGGAAGCGCAGCTTGTCACGCTGGGTCAGGCCGATATCGAGCGCCGAAAAGTACAGCGCCGCCAAGTCCTTGTCACGCCAGCGCCGCGAGATGCTCGGGCGGGTCTGGGCGCGGTGCAGGTCGATCAGCGACAGCTTGAAATTGTCGGCCGTCACCGGCCGGTCGGTGTGCAGCAGGAAGTGGCAGATATAGCAGTCGCGATGGTTGACCCCGGCACGGTGCATGGTGCCAGTCATCTTCGCCACTTCAGCGATCAGCGCACGCTTGAGGCGTGGGGCGGGCGGTTGGCGGACCCAGTCGAGGCTGAAGTCTTCCAGGCTGACGGTCGGTGCCAGCTCTTCGGTGACGATGAACGAATGCTGCGCCGCCGGGTTGCTGCCACGCTCGCCATAGGCCACGGCGGTCATGGTCGGCACGCCGGCCTGGTGCAGGCGCTCGATGGCCCGCCACTCCTGACCGGCACCGAGCACGGGCAGCTTGGCGGTGAACAGGTTCTTGAAGATCTCGCCCCATCCGATGCCACGGTGAATCTTGACAAAATAACCCCTGCCTTCCACCTCGGTACGCAGGGTACGGCGGCCTTCGAGCTCGCGGTACACCTCGCCCTGCAGTGCCTCGACAGCCTCGAAGGCATCGCACTGGGCCCACAGGCGCCTGAAGGGTTCGGCCAGTATCAGTTTCATGCGCGCTCCGGAGCCAGGATAACGTCGGCGGCATGCTGCGGCATGCTGTACAGGTCGGCGGTGTCGGCGAACGCCAGGCCGTTTCGGCCCCAATCGGAGCGGGCCTGGTCATCTTCGAGCATGCGCTGCAGGTAGCGGTTGAGCTGCTCCTGCTCGAACGGCTCGTCGAGCACCAGGCCGCTGTCAGCCTCGGCAATGTAGTGGGCATAGCCGCAGACCGCCGAGACCAGCACCGGCAAGCCGGCAACCACGGCTTCGAGCAGCACGGTGCCGGTGTTTTCGTTGTAGGCCGGGTGAATCAGCAGGTCGGCGCCGAGCAGGAAGCGCGGGATGTCGCTGCGCCCCTTGAGGAACTGCACCTGCTCACCAAGGCCCAGGGTCGCGCTCTGCAACTGGAAGACCCTGGGGTCGTCCTGGCCGATGACCATCAGCCGGGTGCGCTTGCGCAGCGCCGCGGGCAGGGCCGCGAGGGCCTTGAGGCTGCGATCGACGCCCTTGGTCTTGAAGCCAGAGCCGATCTGCACCAGCAGCAGGTCGTCATCGCCCAGACCGAATTCCTTGCGGAACTGCGCGCGAATCTGCCCGGCATCGGCCGGCGCGCGGCGGTCCTGGGAGATTCCCGGCGGCAGCAAGTGGAAGCGCTCGACCGGAGTGCCGTAATGCTTGATGAACAGCGGCTGCTGCACCTCGGAGATCATCAGGATCTCGGTGCGGGCGTCCTTGGCGAACACGGAGCGCTCGTATTCGGCAAAGTGGCGGTAGCGGCCCCAGCGTCGGTAGAGGCTGTGGCGCAGGTTCTGCGCCTTGTCCTCGTAGCACCCGTCGGCGGCGTAGTAGACGTCCAGGCCCGGCATCTTGTTGAAGCCGATCAGCCGGTCAACCGGGCGCTTGGCCAGGTCCGCCTCCATCCAGGCGCTGAGCTTTTCGTTGCGCCGATGGTTGAACAGCGCCTTGACCGGCGCCACCAGCACTTCGAAGCCAGGCGGAATGTCGCCTTCCCAGATCAGCGTGTAGACGCGGATCTGGTGACCCCGCTTCTGGCACTCCAGGGCAATGCGCATGAAATCGCGTTGCAGGCCGCCGAAGGGAAAATATTTGTACAGCACGAAAGCCAGTTGCATCAACGAACATCCTCAGCCAGCAGCAGCGCGCTCAAGCGGCTCGCCACATGCTCGGGATTCAGGCGAGTGAAGCACAGCGGCCACTCGCGGTTGAGATCGTACCGGCGCAGGTCCTCGGCGCTCGGCTTGTAAGTGCATTTCTTCTGCATGCAGGGCGCGCACGGGAAACTGCTCGCCTGGTGTACCTGCGCCTTGCCATAGGCACCGGTGAGGCCCGGATTGGTCGGACCGAACAGTGACAGGGTCGGTACATCCAGCGCTGCAGCCAGGTGCCCCAGGCCGGTGTCCACGGCGACGCAGGCCTTGGCAGCCGCCAGCACGCGGGCAACACCTGCCAGGTTCAGCCTGGGCAGTACCTGGCAGTTGTCCAGGCCCTTGGCGATGCGTTCGGCACGCGCCTGCTCGGCAGGGTTGCCCCACGGCAGGCGCACTTGCAGTCCCTTGCGCGCCATGCGCTCGGCCAGCTCGCGCCAGTAGGCCTCGGGCCAGTGCTTGGTGGCCCAGGTGGTGCCATGCAGAAACACCACGTAGGGCGAGGCGGGGGGCAGTTGCAGGCGGTTCAGGTCAAGGCCGTAGTCGCCCAGTCCTTCGGGCAGGTCATAGGCCAGGGCCAGGGCGAACAGCTTGCGCACCCGCTCGACGGCATGCTGGCCGACAGCGACCGACAGGGGCCGGTCGTAGAAGCGGCTCGACCAGCCTTCGCGGGCCGAGTAGCGGTCGAGCCCGGCCACTGGCGCCTTGACGTAGCGTGTCAGCAAGGCTGACTTGACCAGCCCCTGGGCGTCGATCACCAGGTCATACTGACGCTCGCGCAGGCGCTGCTTGAACTGACGCCACTCGCCGCTCTTGAAGGTCTGCCAGAGGTTCTTCCGCCAGCGGCGGATGGCCACCGGAATCACCTGGTCGACGGCCGGGTGCCAGCTGGGGATCTCCGCGAAGCCTTCCTCCACCACCCAGTCGAAGCGAATGCCAGGGATGGCGTGGGCGGCATCGGTGAGCGCCGGCAGGGTGTGAATCACATCGCCCAGGGACGAGGTCTTGATGATCAGTACCCGCACTTAGTCGACCTCGGTCAGGACATCGATCAAACCCGGCCCGTCAAGGCGCTGCAATGCCGTGATCACGGCATCGGGCTCAAGCAGGCGCAGGCAGTTGTAATGCCCGAAGCGGCAGGTGCGGTCGAAGCACGGGCTGCATTCCAGGCCCAGGCGCACGACCTCGACCTGATCGGCCAGCGGCGGGGTAAAGCCCGGCGAGGTCGAGCCATAGACCGCCACCAGCGGGCGGTCGAGTGCAGCGGCCACATGCATCAGGCCCGAATCGTTGGACACCACGGCAGCGGCGCAGGACATCAGGTCGATGGCCTCGGCGAGCGAGGTCTCGCCACTGAGGTTGACGGATTCTTCGCGCAGGCCTGGGATCAGCCGGTCGCGGATCGATTCGCCGACCGGGTGGTCCTTTTTCGAGCCGAACAGCCACACCTGCCAGCCTTCGCGGATCTTTGCCTCGGCGACCTGGGCGTAGTGCTCGGAGGGCCAGCGCTTGGCCTCGCCGAACTCGGCGCCTGGGCACAGCGCCAGCACCGGACGGTCCAGGGCGAGGCCGAACTTGGCCAGGGCCGCGTCACGGCTCTCGCCTTCGATGCGCAGTCGCGGCCGTGGATAAGGCGTGGGCAGGTCGGCACCGTCCGGATAGGCCAGCGCCATGAAGCGCTCGATCATCAGCGGGTAGCGCGCCTTGTCCAGCTTGCGCACGTCGTTGAGCAGGCCCCAGCGCATTTCGCCGCGCCAACCGGTACGTCGGGCGATACCGGCGAAAAACGGCACGAGCGCCGACTTCAGCGAGTTGGGCAGCAAGATCGCCTGGTCGTACTGGCCCGTCAGCGACTTGCCAATGCGCCGGCGCGTGCCCAGTTCGAGCGCACCATGGCCGAGCGGAAAGCTCAAGGCCTGACGGACTTCGGGCATGCGCTCGAGGATCGGTCGGCTCCACTCGGGCGCCAGCACGTCGATCACGCATTCGGGGTGACGGTGTTTCAGGCACTGGAACAGGGTTTGCGCCATCACCATGTCGCCTACCCAGCTAGGCCCAATGATCAGAATTCTCATGCTTTATCCAGAAACGGTCGGGGAGGCGCAGGCGACAGGACAACCCGGCCTCCCCTCTTTATATTCAGGCTATGTGGCCGGCAGTGTATCACGCGGCCTTGTGGGGGGCAGTTGGGGGTATCGCCCTGTAGGAGCGGGTCGGGAAGGATCTCAGCTCAGGCCCAGCTCCGCCCAGATCCGCCGCACTTCACGGCGCTCGTCGGCGAACTGCGCCGCATCGATCACCCCCGCCTGCTTCTGCAACGCCTGGCGGTGCGAGGCCGAGCGGAACGCCTTGTAGACCTCGCGCAGCAGCACCGCATCGTTGGCGGGCATCAACCCGGCCTGCTCGAGCTCTTCAAGAATGCGGATATTGTCGGTCCAGCGCAGCAGCGCCGGATGGTCATGAGACCAGGCCAGCGCCGCGTATTGCACCATGAATTCGATATCGACGATCCCGCCGGCATCCTGCTTGATGTCGAACGGCATCCCCGCATCGAACGCATTGGCCGCCGTGCCCGCTGCGGTAACACGGGTGCCCAGGCTGCCGCGCATCTTGGCGCGCATCTCGCTGACTTCGGCCTGCAGCTTCGGCAGATCCCGCGACCGGCCCAGCACCTGCGCGCGCACCCCTTCAAAGGCACTGGCGACCTGCGGGCAACCCACCAGCACCCGCGCCCGCACCAGGGCCTGGTGCTCCCAGGTCCAGGCTTCATTCTGCTGGTAACGCTCGAATGCACCCAGGGAACTCACCAGCAACCCGGCTGCACCGGAGGGCCGCAAGCGCATGTCCACGTCGTAGAGCTGGCCCGAGTTGGTCTGGGTCGTCAGCAGGTGGATGATGCGCTGGCCCAGCCGGGTGTAGAACTGCGCACTGTCGATGGGCTTGGTGCCGTCGGTCTCGGCCTGCGGGTCGCCATCGTGGATGAACACCAGGTCCAGGTCGGAGCCGTGGCCGAGCTCGATGCCGCCGACCTTGCCGTAGCCGACAATCACGAAGCCCGGATCACACAGGCTGCCATCGCTGCGCCTGGGCTGGCCATGGCGGGCCACCGTCTGGCGCCAGGCCAGGGCCAGCACCTGGTCCAGGATCGCCTCGGCAAGCCAGGTCAGGTAGTCACTGACTTTCATCAATGGCAGGTTGCCAGTGATCTCCGAGGCCGCCACGCGCAAGCTGTGGGCCAGCTTGAAGTGGCGCAGGGCTTCCATCTGCTGCTCAAGGTCGTCCTCGGGAATGCGGGTCAGGCGCTCGCGCAGCTCGCTGGCGAGCTCCGGCGCCAGCGGGGGGCTGAACAGCCGGCCTTCATTGAGGAGTTCGTCAAGCAGCAACGGGAAGCGGGTGATCTGCTCGGCAATCCAGGGGCTGGCCGCGCACAGGGTCAGCAAGCGCCGCAGGGCGCCGGGGTTTTCTGTCAAAAGCACCAGGTACGCCGAACGCCGCGCCACCGCCTCGACCAGCGGCAATACTCGCTCCAGCACCAGGTCCGGGTCGTCATGCTCGACCGCCTGGGCCAGCAGTCGTGGGATAAAGGCATCCAGCCGCTCGCGGCCGATACGCTGCATAGAGCGCAAGGCGGGGCTTACGCGCAACCCCGCCAGGTGCCGCAGCGCCTTGGCGGCATCGGCAAAACCCGCCTCCTGCAACTGGCGGGCGGCAGCATCCTCGTCCTGCGCCTGCTCCCACAGCGGCGACCACTCGCCGCCGACGACCAGTTCGCTGTCTTCGCCCTCCTCTTCATCCGGATCGGCGATGACCTGGCGGAAATGCCAGTCGATGCGTGCGCGCCAGTGCATGAGCTGGGCGTGGAAGCTCTCCCAGTCGGCGAAGCCGAGCATGTAGGCGATGCGCGCGCGGTCGGTATCGCCATCGGGCAGCATCTGCGTCTGGCGGTCGGCGATGGCCTGGATGGCGTGCTCGGTGTAGCGCAGGAATTCATAGCCTTCGCGCAGCTCGGCAATGACCGCCCCAGGCAGGTAGCCCTGGCCTTCCAGGGTCGCCAGCACCTTGAGCAGTGGCCGCTGCTGCAGGCTGAGGTCGCGTCCGCCATGGATCAGCTGGAAGGCCTGCGCGATGAACTCCACCTCGCGGATGCCGCCGGCGCCGAGCTTGATGTTGTCGGCCATGCCCTTGCGCCGCACCTCCTGCTGGATCAGTTGCTTCATGGTGCGCAGCGCCTCGATGGCCGAAAAGTCGAGGTAACGCCGGTAGACGAAGGGCTTGAGCATGTCCTGCAACTGCGCCCCAGCCACCTGGTCGCCAGCCACCACGCGGGCCTTGATCATGGCGTAGCGTTCCCAGTCGCGGCCCTGGTCCTGGTAGTAGTGCTCCAGCGCATTGAAGCTCAGCACCAGCGCGCCCGCCGAGCCATAGGGACGCAAACGCATGTCGACACGGAACACGAAGCCGTCGACGGTCACCGGGTCCAGCGCCTTGATGAGCCGCTGGCCAAGCCGGGTGAAAAACTCCTGGTTGTCGAGCGAGCGCTTGACCCCCTCGGTCTCGCCGCCCTCCGGGAAGGCAAAGATCAGGTCGATATCCGACGACAGGTTCAGCTCCACTGCGCCCAGCTTGCCCATGCCCAGCACCACCAGGTGCTGCGGCAGGCCGCTGCGGTGGCCGATCGGCGTGCCGAACTGCTGGCAATGGCGCGGGTACAGCCACTGGTAGGCCTGATCGATGGCGGCATCGGCAAGGTCCGACAGGTCGCGGCAGGTTTCGCGCAGGTCGGCCTGGCGGGTCAGGTCGCGCCAGATGATGCGCACCTGCTGGCGATTGCGCTCGCGGCGCAGGTTGCGTGCCAGTTCGTCCTCGCTCTGCGCCGCCTGGGCGGCTGCGGCTACCTGCGCGCACAGCTGACCCGGGGCCAGGCTGCGGTCCAGCTCGCCGCTGGCGACCAGCTGGAACAGCACGTCCGGCTCGCGCACCGCCTGGCCAAGGACGAAGTCGCTGGCGGCGGCAACCTGGTTGAACTGGGCGCGGTGCAGCGCGCTCCAACTGTCCAGGACGAGCCCGGAGTCAGCGCTCAGTGCTTCACGCAATGACTGCTCGTTACGGGCAACCAGAGGTTGGAGGGCGCAGGGCAGATCGGAGGGCAAAGGCAGGCGCATGGTCTATCCTTGATCGGCGAACAAGAGAGGGTTTGATGCGGTCAAGGGGAAGCCGGACCACGGTTGGACTGTCATACAAAAGTTATTAATAGCTGTAAATCTCGACTTGGCGGCAGTAATCATCAAGAATCACCTAAGCAGAAGCCATTCCCCACCACCCGTATCGTTTTTCCTCACAACCCAGGTAGCGGCCATAAGCCGCTTTCCTGTAGTTTTACTACTACCCCCAAACTGCAAAAGCATGAAATGCGAGAGCATTTGTAGTAAAACTACACGGCGCCGGATCATACCCCGGTAATCCAAGAATTCATGACGTCTGCCCAAAAGGCCAGTCGCAAACTCAGGCAACCGATTCTGGAAGCCTTTCCGCCCTGGAGCAAGCCATGCAAGACCTCGATCCCGTCGAAACCCAGGAATGGCTGGACGCCTTGGAGTCGGTTCTCGACAAAGAAGGCGAAGACCGCGCTCACTACCTGATGACCCGTATGGGCGAGCTGGCCACCCGTAGTGGCTCCCAGCTGCCCTATGCGATCACCACGCCGTACCGCAACACTATCCCTGTCACCCACGAAGCACGCATGCCTGGCGACCTGTTCATGGAACGCCGCATTCGCTCGATGGTGCGTTGGAACGCCTTGGCCATGGTCATGCGCACCAACCTGAAAGACTCGGACCTGGGCGGACACATTTCGAGCTTCGCCTCCAGTGCCACCCTGTACGACATCGGCTTCAACTACTTCTTCCAGGCACCGACCGAAGAACACGGCGGCGACCTGATCTTCTTCCAGGGGCATGCCTCCCCTGGCGTCTACGCCCGCGCCTTCATGGAAGGCCGCATCAGCGAAGACCAGATGAACAACTTCCGCCAGGAAGTGGACGGCAAGGGCCTGTCCTCGTACCCACACCCATGGCTGATGCCTGACTTCTGGCAGTTCCCGACCGTTTCGATGGGTCTGGGCCCGATCCAGGCGATCTACCAGGCGCGCTTCATGAAGTACCTCGAAGCCCGCGGCTACATCCCGGCCGGCAAGCAGAAGGTCTGGTGCTTCATGGGCGACGGCGAGTGCGACGAGCCGGAATCCCTGGGCGCAATCTCCCTGGCTGGCCGCGAGAAGCTGGACAACCTGATCTTTGTCATCAACTGCAACCTGCAGCGCCTCGACGGCCCGGTTCGCGGCAATGGCAAGATCATCCAGGAACTCGAAGGCGTGTTCCGTGGCGGTGGCTGGAACGTCAACAAGGTGGTCTGGGGCCGTTTCTGGGACCCACTGCTGGCCAAGGACGTCGACGGCATCCTGCAACGCCGCATGGACGAAGTCATCGACGGCGAGTACCAGAACTACAAGGCCAAGGACGGCGCGTTCGTCCGTGAGCACTTCTTCAACACTCCGGAACTCAAGGCCATGGTCGCCGACCTGTCCGACGACGAGATCTGGAAGCTCAACCGTGGCGGCCACGACCCGTACAAGGTCTATGCGGCCTACCACGAGGCGGTCAACCACAAAGAACAGCCGACCGTCATCCTGGCCAAGACCATCAAGGGCTACGGCACCGGTGCTGGCGAAGCCAAGAACACCGCGCACAACACCAAGAAGGTCGACGTCGACAGCCTGCGTCACTTCCGTGACCGCTTCGACATCCCGGTCAAGGACGCCGACCTCGAGAACCTGCCGTTCTTCAAGCCGGAAGAAGGCAGCGCCGAGGCCCGCTACCTGGCCGAGCGCCGTAACGCCCTGGGCGGTTTCGTGCCGCAACGCCGCGCCAAGAGCTTCAGCATCCCGACCCCGCCACTGGAAACCCTGAAGGCGATCCTGGACGGCTCGGGCGACCGTGAAATCTCCACCACCATGGCCTTCGTGCGCATCCTGGCGCAACTGGTCAAGGACAAGGAAATCGGCCAGCGCATCGTGCCGATCATCCCGGACGAAGCCCGTACCTTCGGTATGGAAGGCATGTTCCGTCAGCTGGGTATCTACTCGTCCGTCGGCCAGCTCTACGAGCCAGTCGACAAAGACCAGGTGATGTTCTACCGCGAGGACAAGAAGGGCCAGATCCTCGAGGAAGGCATCAACGAAGCCGGCGCCATGTCGTCGTTCATCGCTGCCGGTACCTCGTACAGCAACCACAACCAGCCGATGCTGCCGTTCTACATCTTCTACTCGATGTTCGGCTTCCAGCGTATCGGCGACCTGGCCTGGGCCGCTGGCGACAGCCGTACCCGTGGCTTCCTGATCGGCGGCACCGCCGGCCGTACCACCCTGAACGGTGAAGGCCTGCAGCACGAAGACGGTCACAGCCACCTGCTGGCTGCCACCATCCCGAACTGCCGCACCTATGATCCAACCTACGGCTACGAGCTGGCGGTGATCATCCAGGACGGCATGAAGAAGATGACCGAAGAGCAACAGGACGTCTTCTACTACATCACCGTGATGAACGAGTCCTACCAGCAGCCCGCCATTCCGGCCGGTGCCGAGGAAGGCATCATCAAGGGCATGTACCTGCTCGAGGAAGACACCCGCGACGCTGCGCACCATGTACAGCTCATGGGCTCGGGCACGATCCTGCGCGAAGTCCGTGAAGCGGCGAAGATCCTGCGTGAAGAGTTCAACGTCGGCGCCGACGTCTGGAGCGTCACCAGCTTCAACGAACTGCGCCGCGACGGCCTGGCCGTGGAGCGTAGCAACCGCCTCAAGCCTGGCCAGAAGCCAGAGAAGACGTACGTCGAGCAATGCCTGGCTGGCCGTAAGGGCCCGGTCATCGCCTCTACCGACTACATGAAGATCTTTGCCGAGCAGATCCGTCAGTGGGTGCCGAGCAAGGAGTTCAAGGTCCTGGGTACCGATGGTTTCGGTCGCAGCGACAGCCGCAAGAAGCTGCGTCACTTCTTCGAAGTCGACCGTCACTTCGTGGTGCTGGCTGCCCTGGAAGCCTTGGCTGACCGTGGCGAGATCGAACCCAAGGTCGTGGCTGATGCCATCACCAAGTTCGGCATCGACCCGGACAAGCGCAACCCACTGGACTGCTGAGGAGTATTTTTAAGTGAGCGAACTCATTCGCGTACCTGACATCGGCAGCGGTGAAGGTGAAGTCATCGAGCTGTTCGTCAAGGTCGGCGACCGTATCGAAGCCGACCAGAGCCTGCTGACCCTGGAGTCCGACAAGGCTTCCATGGAGATCCCGGCGCCGAAGGCTGGTGTGATCAAGTCGTTGAAGGTCAAGCTGGGCGACACCCTCAAAGAGGGCGACGAACTGCTGGAACTGGAAGTCGAGGGCGCAGCTGCTGCGCCTGAGGCTCCGGCCGCGGCACCAGCGGCCCCGGCCGCCGAAGAGAAGCCTGCCGCCGCACCTGCGCCGGCCGAGGCTGCTCCGGCGCCAGCCGCTGCCGCCAGCGTGCAGGACATCCACGTGCCGGACATCGGCTCGTCGGGCAAGGCCAAGATCATCGAAGTGCTGGTCAAGGCCGGTGACACGGTCGAAGCCGACCAGTCGCTGATCACCCTGGAGTCCGACAAGGCTTCCATGGAAATCCCGTCCCCCGCCGCGGGCGTGGTCGAGGAAGTGATCTGCAAGCTGGACGACGAAGTCGGCACCGGCGACCTGATCCTCAAGCTCAAGGTCCAGGGCGCAGCCCCGGCCCCAGCTCCAGCACCTGCTGCCGCGCCTGCACCGGCCAAGGCCGAGGCTGCTCCGGCCGCCGCGCCAGCCGCTGCTCCTGCGCCAGCCGCCGCACCTGCTGCCACCGCGCCTACGGCCGGCAGCAACGCCAAGGTCCACGCCGGCCCGGCCGTACGCCAGCTGGCCCGTGAATTCGGTGTCGAGCTGGGCGCCGTCTCGGCCACCGGCCCGCACGGCCGCATCCTCAAAGAAGACGTGCAGGTCTACGTCAAGGCCATGATGCAGAAGGCCAAGGAAGCTCCGGCGGCCGCTGGTGCTACCGGTGGTGCTGGTATTCCGCCGATCCCGGTCGTCGACTTCAGCCGCTTCGGCGAAGTCGAGGAAGTGGCCATGACCCGCCTGATGCAGGTCGGCGCTGCCAACCTGCACCGCAGCTGGCTGAACGTGCCTCACGTCACCCAGTTCGACTCGGCGGATATCACCGAGCTCGAAGCCTTCCGCGTCGCGCAGAAGGCCGTGGCTGAAAAGGCCGGCGTCAAGCTGACCGTCCTGCCGCTGCTGCTCAAGGCGTGTGCCCACCTGCTCAAGGAGCTGCCGGACTTCAACAGTTCGCTGGCCCCGAGCGGCAAGGCGATCATCCGCAAGAAGTACGTGAACATCGGCTTTGCCGTGGACACCCCGGATGGCCTGCTGGTGCCGGTGATCAAGAACGTCGACCAGAAGAGCCTGTTGCAATTGGCTGGCGAAGCCGCGGCCCTGGCCGAAAAGGCGCGCACCAAGAAGTTGTCCGCCGACGACATGCAGGGCGCCTGCTTCACCATCTCCAGTCTCGGTCACATTGGCGGCACCGGCTTCACGCCGATCGTCAACGCGCCTGAAGTGGCGATCCTGGGTGTGTCCAAGGCCACTATCCAGCCCGTCTGGGATGGCAAGGCCTTCCAGCCCAAGCTGATGCTCCCGCTGTCGCTGTCGTACGATCACCGCGTGATCAACGGCGCCGCCGCCGCGCGCTTCACCAAGCGCCTGGGCGACCTGCTGACCGATATCCGTACCATGCTGCTGTAATCGCTGCACCCTGCCTTCCTCCGGGAAGGCAGGCACCTTTTTCGAGCTGCCACGCTCGTACCTCAACCCCGCCGATGAGCGGGGTTTTTTTATGGATGCTCGCCTCATATATCTTCGCCGTACGGACAAGGCCAAGACTCCAACCTGGAAGACACAAGCGGCTTCAGCCGCGAAGCGCCGCGCGGGCGGCGCTCGATTTGCGCGGCGCCACAAGGCCCAAGCGCACACCCCGCGCGAGCGGCGCTCGATCTGCGCGGCGCTTCAAAAACCAAGTGCACACATGCAGATCCCCTCATTGACTACAGTATTCCCACGCTTTGCCGATACAGCGATATCACTGCCGCACACGGATGCTTGTCAGGCCCAGGGCAGTTGATGCAACCTTGCCCGAACGCGCTGCTGGCCCTTGAATGGCCAGTACCCACCGCCCTCTTCAAGCGAGCCTTCGATGAAAAGCCATCCCGATGCTGCCAGCCGACTGGTAGCCGAGGTCGTGACGCAATTGCCCGTGCCTTCGCGGCTCGGCATGCTGCGCTTCGAAAGGCTGAACGAAGCCAGTTGGGCAATGCTCTACCTCGATCCCAACTGCGACCGCCACTTCGGCCTGCCGGCGTCAGAGCTCTGCGCCCTGCTCGGCTCGCCGTACGCCAGCCTGATGGAACCCGAGGCCCGCTACAAACTGCATGACGAAATCCAGGCGCAATTGGCTCAGCGCCCCTACTACCTCGTGCGCTACACCCTCCATGTAGCTGACACCGCGCTGCGGCTGCTGGAAATCGGCGAACCCTACAAGCAACACAACCGGCAACTGCTGCGCGGCTACCTCACCGCGCTCGACGACCTGCATGAACAGCGTCCAGAGTTCGCTGCCAGCGAGCTGGAAAACCGCAACAATCGCCTGCAGATCGCCTTGCAGCTCAACCAGCGCGCCCAGCAGGAACAGCTCGAGCACCTGGAGCGGGTCCGCGCCCAGCAAGACCTGATCCTGCGCCTGGCCCGCCAGCGCTACAGCGCCAGCAATTCGTTGCTGGAAGCCGCCGAGCTGATTACCCGCAGCGCCTGCGAGATCTATCGCATCGACTGCGCGAGCCTCTGGTACCTGCATGACCAGCGCCTGGAGCCCATCTCGGCCTACTACCGCGGCACGCAGGAATACCGTTTGCCGCAGCCGATAGATGCAGGGCTGTTTCCTGACTATCTCGAGGCCCTGCACACCAGCCGTGCCATCGATGCCCACGACGCCAGTGAAGACCCGCGCACCCGGGACATGGCCGACAGCCTGTTCAGCACCGAAAACAACGCGATGCTCGACGCCAGCATCCGCGTCGACGGCCAGGTGGTCGGCGTGCTGTGTCTTGAGCACACCGGTTCGTCACGCGCCTGGCAGTCTGACGAGATCGCTTTCGCCGGCGAGCTGGCCGACCAGTTCGCGCAAGTCATCAACAACCACAACCGACGCACCGCCACCAGCGCCTTGCACTTGTTCCAGCGGGCGGTCGAGCAAAGCGCCAACGCCTTTTTGCTGGTCAACCGCGACGGCGTGGTGGAGTACGTCAACCCAAGCTTCACCGCAATCACCCAGTACAGCACCGACGAAGTACAAGGGCGTCACCTGGCCGAACTCCCCGCGCTCGAAAACCTCAGCGAGCTGCTGTTCGACTCGCCGTCGAGCCTGGCCATGGGCAACAGCTGGCAGGGAGAGTTTCGCAGCCGGCGCAAGAACCTGGAGCCCTACTGGGGGCAGCTGTCGATTTCAAAGGTGTATGGGGACAACCGCGAACTGACCCATTACATCGGCATCTACGAAGACGTCACCCAGAGCAAGCTGGCCCAGCAGCGCATCGAGCGCCTGGCCTACACCGACAACCTGACCAACCTGGGCAATCGTCCGGCGTTCATCCGCAACCTCGACGAGCGCTTCGCCACCGGCGACGAGAGCCCGATCAGCCTGTTGCTGGTGGACATCGACAACTTCAAGCGGATCAACGACAGCCTCGGCCATCATACTGGCGACAAGCTGCTGATCAGCCTGGCGCGGCGCCTGCGCAACAGCCTCAGTACCGGCGGCAGCCTGGCACGCTTTGCCAGTAACGAATTTGCCGTGCTGCTGGAACACACTTCGCTTGAAGACGGCCAGCAAATTGCCCAGCAACTGCTGCACACCCTCGACAAGCCGATGTTCGTCGACAATCAGCTGATCAATGTCACCGCCTCGATGGGCCTGGCCTGCGCACCGGTGCATGGCCGCGACCCGCAGACCCTCATGAAGAACGCAGGCCTCGCCCTGCACAAGGCCAAGGCCAACGGCAAGCACCAGGTGCAGGTGTTCACCGAAGTGCTCAATGCCGAGGCCAGCTACAAGCTGTTCGTCGAGAACAACCTGCGCCGCGCCCTCAGCCAGAACGAACTGGAAGTGTTCTACCAGCCCAAGCTGTGTCTGCGCAGCGGGCGGCTGCTGGGCCTGGAAGCGCTGCTGCGCTGGAACCACCCTGAGCGCGGGATGATCCGCCCCGACCAGTTCATCAGCGTGGCCGAGGAAACCGGCCTGATCATCCCGATCGGCAAGTGGGTGGTGCGCCAGTCATGCCGCATGAGCCTGGAGCTGCGCGCGGCGGGCCTGGGCGATCTGCAGGTGGCGATCAACCTGTCGCCCAAGCAGTTTTCCGATCCGGAGCTGGTCGCCTCGATCGCCAGCATCATCAAGGAAGAAGGGCTGCCCCCTCACCTGCTGGAACTTGAACTCACCGAGGGCCTGCTGCTCGAGGCCACCGAAGACACCCACCGCCAGCTCGAAGAGCTCAAGCAACTGGGCCTGACCCTGGCAATGGACGACTTCGGCACGGGTTACTCATCGCTGAGCTACCTGAAGAAGTTTCCGATCGACATCATCAAGATCGATCGCAGCTTCATCAACGAGATTCCGGACAACCAGAACGACATGGAAATCACCTCCGCCGTAGTGGCCATGGCCCACAACCTCAAGCTCAAGGTCGTGGCCGAGGGCATCGAGACGCCTGCGCAACTGGCCTTCCTGCGTCGCCACCGTTGCGACGTGGGCCAGGGTTACCTGTTCGACCGGCCGATTCCCGGGCGCGAGCTTGCGCAAAAGCTCAAGCGCTATCCGCGCGGTCCAATGGCCTGACAGCAGCGTTATCCTCGGGCACTATAGAGTCCGTTCGAGCCCCTTCGCAGGTAACCCCACACAGGTATCCCACTGTTCTCGAAGGCAGTGCACTGCCTGTGGAAGCGGGTTTACCCGCGAAGAGGCCAGCACTTATCTATCTGACATACAGAGGAACGGCCATGGTCCTGCGTTCGGAAATCCTGGTGAACAAAAATGTACTGCCTAGCGCGGAACAGGCCCTGCCTGGCCGCGAGACGCCGATGACCCTGCCCGAGACGCACTTTGTCTTCGAAGGCACCCCGCTGCTTGGCCCCTTCTTCGAGGGCAGCATCGATTTCGCCATTTTTGGCCTAGGCTGCTTCTGGGGCGCCGAACGTCGCTTCTGGCAGCGTGATGGCGTGGTCAGCACCGTGGTCGGCTATGCCGGCGGCTTCACCCCCAACCCGACCTACGAAGAAGTCTGCTCAGGCCTGACTGGCCACACCGAAGTAGTGCTGGTGGTGTTCGACAAGGACAAGGTCAGCTACCAGGAGCTGCTGGCAATGTTCTGGGAACTGCACAACCCGACCCAGGGCATGCGCCAGGGCAACGACATCGGCACCCAGTACCGCTCGGCCATCTACTGCACCTCGCCGGAGCAACTGCAGGCCGCCGAGGCTAGCAAGGCTGCCTACCAGGCCGAGCTGACCAAGGCCGGCTTCGGCGAGATCAGCACCGAGATCGCCCAGGCGCCGACCGTGTACTTCGCCGAGGCCTACCATCAGCAGTACCTGGCCAAGAACCCTGAAGGCTATTGCGGGATCGGCGGCACCGGCGTGTGCATGCCGCCAAGCCTGCAAGGCAACTGAGTCCGCTGGGCGCAGCCTGGGTGCTCAACACTCGGGCTTGCCCGCCGTATAGCGCTTGGCCGGGTTCACTGCTGCCTTGAACTCGCGCAATGCCTTGGCGCCGACCAGAAGCGGGTAGTTGAAACTGCTGCGGTCGGTCAGGTTGACCTCGACGGTGCGCTTCTCATCGCCCAGGCACAGCTCGAGGTCGACCACTGGCCGCTTGGCCGCTTCTGCCCCTTCGCCATCCTCGTCCTCATCGGCACGGCTCTTGATCTTGCTGATGCGCGAGACCTTGTGCTCGTAGACCTTCCCGTCGTCGTCCTTGGTCGCCAGGCGAAAACGCACCCAGTCCTCGCCATCGCGGGTGAACCGCTCGATGTCCTTGGCCGACAACGAGGCGGTCAGCGCCCCGGTATCCATCTTGGCCTTGAGGGTCTCGCCGATCTCCGGCAGCTTGATGTATTCATAACGCCCGTAAAGGGTCGGGTCGGCGGCCATGACCGGCATGGCCAGCAGCGAAAGCAGGGCGAGCAGAGGTTTCACAGGATGGCTTCCTTGGACTGGGACAGAGGTTAGACTGCCCGGAAGAAATAGGTTCTCAGCGTGGGCCTGTTCAACACAACATGAAACATTTGTGCAGCCTACGCGTACCAGGGAAGTTTGGCGTAGGAACTAGCCCTGCTTATCATTGCCGCATGTTTATATCCGACAACAAGAGTTTATCTATGCGTCGCCTGCTGACTGGCATCTTCGTGGCCCTCCTGCTGCTGCTCAACACCTTGGTGATGATTGGCCCGCTGCTGGTCTTCGCCCTGCTCAAACTTGTGCTGCCTGGCCGCTTCCGCGACTATGCTTCAGCCGGAGTGATGTGGATAGCCGAGAGTTGGGCTGAAGTCGACAAGCTGATCTTCGCACTATGCATCCCCACTCAATGGGACATCCGTGGCGCCGACAACCTGCGCAAGGACACCTCGTATCTCGCGGTGAGCAACCACCAGACCTGGGTGGACATCCCCGCGCTGATCGAAAGCCTCAACCGCCGCACGCCCTTCTTCAAGTTCTTCCTCAAGAAAGAGCTGATCTGGGTGCCGCTGCTGGGCCTGGCCTGGTGGGGCCTGGACTACCCCTTCATGAAGCGCTACAGCAAGGCGTTCCTCGACAAGAACCCTCACCTCAAGGGCCAGGACCTGGCGATCACCAAGGCCGCTTGCGAGCTGTTCAAGCGCCAGCCGGTCACCGTGGTGAACTACCTCGAAGGGACCCGTTTCACCGAGGCCAAGCACCGCGAGCAGCAGTCGCCGTTCCGCCACCTGCTCAAGCCCAAGGCCGGCGGCGTGGCCTTCGTGCTGGCCGCGCTGGGCGAGCAGCTCGATGCGCTGCTCGATGTCACCATCGTCTACCCCGGCGACAAGGCCCCCGGCTTCTGGGACCTGCTCAATGGCAGCATCCCGCGGGTGATCATCGATATCCAGGTGCGCGAACTGGCGCCAGCGCTGTGGGCCGGGGATTACGAGAGCGACCCGCAGTTCCGGCAGAGGGTGCAGGGCTGGGTGAACCAGCTGTGGCATGAGAAGGATGAGCGGATCGAGAGGTTGCGGGCAGAGTTGCGTTGATGCTCTTTCTGACACTTGCATGGCCCCAGGATACAAGAACAGTATCTAGAGCCTTATTCGGAGCCTTGTCATGCAGAATTCTTTCGACGCAGCCGTAGACATAACCGTGGATTCGGACGAATCCCTCATCGAGCGGCTCGACGATCTTGTCTTGGCAGAGATTGCCAGGGCCCGGTCAAGCGACGTATCTATTCCTGTAGAACTGGAAAATCTCTAGGCGCGTACTCATCCAGCTGGATGACCTGTATCTGCTCAACGAGACTTCAAGGTGACCTTCAAGTCTCGCTTCTGTGCCTTATACCGAAGGCGAGGTGACCGCCGTTGCCGGCGTCTCCCACAAGCTGCCCAGGCTCTGCAGCAACGATCCACCGATTCCCTGCTGCCCCAAGTACTGCAAGATCAGCGGCGCGAATTGCCCGATCATGCCCGTATCCATGCCCAGCGCACTGAACGCGCTGTTCAGGTCATTGCGGTCCTCGACATTGCCCAGCGCATTGCTCAAGGCCGACGTACTTTCGCTGTTCTTGCCCAGCAGTTCGCCGAGCCCATTGAGCCCGCCCAGGGCGTTGGCCCCGGAGATCAGGTCCAGGCCCGGCACGGCCTTGGTCAGCTGTGAATAGTCGGCATCGCTCAGGTTGTTGCGCGCCAGGCCCAGCATCGCGCCCGCGCCGCCGACGGCCTGCTCCGGGGTGACCTTGAGCTCGCTGCCGAGGGTATTGAGCAGATTGGCCGAAGCCTCGGGCGCTTGTACGGCCGCGCCTTGCTTGTTCTGGTTCTGCATGGCGGACACGGCATTGGCCGCATCATTGAGGTTGAAGGCGAACACCGGGCTCGCGGCCAGGGTGATCAGGGTTGCCAGGGTGAATGCTTTCATCGAAAGAGACCTCGTCGGCCGAAGTGGCCAGGGAAAACGAGATATTGGACTGGGCCTGTCGACGATTGTTCCAGGCCGACTTTGACATCCTCCCCCGCCTAAAGGCAGGGGATTCCTACGGTGCTACACGAGGATTCTCGCGTAGTCGCTTCGGTGGGTTCCTGCTTCATCGAGCGGCCTGACTGCACCGTCTCTCCACTGGCTGCAACGCGGTGTCCCCGCGCCAATATGTTGATCGCGCCGACCACATCGGCGTTTTCCTCGAGGCCGCAGGCCACGCACCGGAATTGCGCTTGTGTCCTGCGGTTGGCCGCATCCACATGGCCGCACTGCGGACACGTACGGCTGGTGTTATGCGGCGGCACCGCAATGAGCAACCCGCCCGCCCATTGCAGTTTGTAGTCCAGTTGCCGCCTGAACTCGAACCAGCCTTGATCGAGGATGGCCTTGTTCAGGCCGGACTTGGCCTGCACGTTCTTGCCCGGTGTTTCGACCGTGCCTGCCGCTGACTTGGACATGTTGCTCACCTGTAAGTCCTCAATGCACACCATCGCGTGGTTTTGGCTGATGGCGGTCGTGGCCTTGTGCAGGTAGTCGCGGCGGGCGTTGCCGATTCGGGCGTGAATGCGCTGGACTCGGGCTTTCGCCTTCTTCCAGTTGTTGCTGAATCGGGTCTTGTGACTCATCGCCCGCTGCGCGCGGCGCAACCGGACTTCATGCGTCTTGAAGCTGGCCAGCGGCGCAAGATGGCTGCCGTCGCTCATCGTGGCGAAGCGGACAATGCCGACGTCGATGCCGATGGCGGTGGTGGCCTGCGGCACAGGTTGTTCGACTTCGCGCTGGGTCTGGATGCTCACACACCATTTGCCCGCGCTCAGGCTGACGGTGACGTTCCTGACCGCGCCCAGCACCTCGCGGCTGTTGCGGTAGCGCAGCCAGCCCAGCTTGGGCAAGAAAATGCGGCTATTGGCCTGATCGAGCTTGATCTGCTTCGGATCGGGATAGCGCAAGCGGTCGGATTGGCCTTTCTTCTTGAAGCGCGGGAAGGCTGCGCGCTTGGCGAAGAAATTGGCATAGGCGCGCTCCAGGTCCTTGAGCGTTTGTTGCAGCGGATGCACCGGCGCATCCTTGAGCCACGGCGTCTCCAGCCCATTGCGCCACGCCGTGAGTTGCTTGCACAGTCCGGCATAGCCCAGCTTCTTTTCGCCTTGCTCGTAGCGTGCCTTCTGCATCGCCAGCGCCTTGTTGAACACGAACCGGCACGACCCCGCGAAGCGGCGCATGTCGCGCTGCTGCTCGCCGGTCGGCATCAGTTCGTATTTGAAGGCTTGAAGACGTTGCATGGGGATAATATAGGTGGGTCCATGAGCCACGACAACGACCTTCGCCACGCAAGACATTGCATCTTCCTGATGCATCCGCAAGAAACCGTGGGGCGGCGCACTGTGGTCGCCCTCCTGCTTTGCCGGTAGCTGCGGCGGCGCTCCTCTCGAAATCATCCGCCACTACATCGGGCAGCAGCAAACGCCGCATTGACTTCCACCACCGCAAAGGACGCCTTCGGCGTCCGCGCTTTGCTTCCCCGCCCTGAAGGACGGAGCTTGACGCGCACCGGGTCAAGACAATTCGCGGCTTCAGCCGCGAACACCGGCGCAGCCGGTGCCAGACACCACATCAACCTCTTCGCGGCTGAAGCCGCACACAGGTCCGGCGCAGGCCTCAGAGCACTGCTGTACCTGTGGAGCTGACTTGCCAGGTCTCATCAAAGACAGTGGCTACCACAGGCATCACCTGCGCCCTGCGATTGCGCGGACGCTAGCTCACTTCATGAAACGCCGACTCAGGCCTCTGCCTGAGCGCCCCCACCACGGCATCACCCTGCCCCAGCGCTATCTCCATGTTCTGCATGCACACCGCCAGCAATCGCTTCACCTCGTCATCGGCCGAAGCCTGGTAAGCGTGGAAACAATCGTTGTAGGAAAACAGGAGGTAATGGCAGAGACTCATCAGCACTTCTTCGATGGGCACGAGGCCTTGGAAGATAGCGGTGGAAAGTGTCTGGCCGGGTGGCAGCTCGAATTTGGTGTGGAGGTCTTCGGGTGGGTCTGGGACGATCTTTTTCATAGAAATTCCTGAACGCAGTTGGGGCTGCACCATTCGTTTCCACACTAAGGGTGGCAGCTGTACACGGGGTGGAAAACCGAGCGCATTCAGGAAAACCCGGTAGGCATGAAGCCTCCCGCGTACAGCCGCCATGACGACAACAACCTGAAATGCATAACCCGGGTTTCCACACCCGATCGCTGAACCGACAGCGACCCAGCGAGACTAGTAGGACAGGCTACCCAGGGCAATCAGAAGGGAGTCGACAGGCCGCGTAGGATATTTCCCTCCTCTCAACTTGCCTAGTAATTAAATGTTTCGAAGCGCTGCGATAGGCCATGTGCAGCGTCCTTCTGGCTAGGCATAAGCCACGGCAGTAAATGTCACCTGATATTTCTGTCAGTTGTAGGGCTTGGTGGAGCTGCAGACACTGAAAGACCGCCCCAACTCCGGCGCACGTCTGCACCGCTACGAGGAAGAATCGTTTGAAAATCAAAAATAGCAAGGTCTTGTACTTTTATCAGAATGGCGAATTATCCACCGCCAGCACAGAGAAGAGAACCCAAACTTTTGTGCGCCACAATCGCTATACCTTAGCCGAGAAGCTGGAAGAGACCGGTATATGCGAGAACCGATTAGTGGCAATCGATGGCCAAGGATCAATTTTAAACAGCCGTGGATCAGTGGATTCAAAAATACATTCGTACACTGCTTTCGGCTATGATCCAGACGGGCCAGAGAGCTTCCCTGATTTAGGTTTTGCCGGGCAACTCCGTGATTCGGCAGGCCTGTATGTATTGGGCAAGGGCTATCGAGCTTATCAGCCAACGCTGATGCGCTTTCACTCACCTGACAGCTTCAGCCCGTTTGGACAGGGTGGGATAAACCCCTATTCGTACTGCGAAGGAGACCCTGCCAACTATAGCGATCCCACCGGCCACATGAGAGCAGTCGCTCCTGTGCCTGGCCGTACTGCACCACCGCCCAACTATTCAGAGGCAATGAAAGGTCGACTCCCTAGTTACAAAGCTGCCTCGGCGGCGCCTCCTGGATACGATACTGCTATCGCACGCATGGCAGGCCAGAAAGCGATCTCAAAAGACCGAGCAATTCCTACAGCGGAGTCGGTCTTCAGGAACCCAACCGAATCGGTTCATGCCCCTTCGGCACCTATGCTTGAGGCTTACGCCCCGTCGGCACCTGTGTTTGAGCCTCGCGCCCCTTCTGCGCCTGCTTTCGATCCCTACAGTCCCTCAGCTCCTCCACTTGCCCACCAACTAAATGGTGTCGCAAGCACGTACACCGCGCCCAGTGCTCCACCCGCTCTGGCTATTTCAAGGAATCGTCAGCTAAGAATCGATCAACTGACTTCGCGCATGGATATTTTGAGATCCGATATTCGCACTTTGGAGCGCGACGGCAGATTTCATGCCCGCCTCCAACGCCAGGAACTGCAGCAGTTAAGTGACCGAACTTATCGTCTATACCACACACCTTCCGGTCAAAGATCACGTCGATGAACACAATCCAAAGCGCTAATGACCGTTCAGAAATTTTATAGTTCGCGTTGAGAGTGAGGGGAAAAAATATATACAGGGCCTCCCGATGATTGGCGGCCCTTCTGATCGGGGCACGCGGCGCTCGGAAATCACGCTTTTTCCAAGGCGATTAAACTAGCTTATCCCACCCAGGCGCTCGCACCACAGCAGATCGCAGGTAACTTTCAAAATCAGGAACACCACAACGATGAACATTCACCATAGTGGCACACTGTATTTCTATGAAGGGAAGAATTTGCTCACCCTAAAGGAGGAAGCAAACAATCGTACTCTACTACGCGGCGGGGGACTTATTCTTGCCGAAGAAGCTTGGGGGAGCAAGCGTGGAGCAGAGCTAAGGCCGGCTCGGCCGCACGGATGTCGACAGACATCCGCGACAGCCGGAAATTGACTCAGTGAAACCAAGACCCTTTACGTATAGGCATTGAGGCTCACGCCGCACTGAACGCCTTGTGCGGATCAATCACAAACTTCTTCGGCACGCCCGCGTCGAACTCGCCATACCCCTGTGGCGCCTGGTCCAGGCTGATCACCTGCACGCCCACCACTTCGGCGATGTTGATGCGGTCCCACATGATGGCCTGCATCAGCTGGCGGTTGTACTTCATGGTCGGCGTCTGGCCGGTATGGAAGCTGTGCGATTTCGCCCAGCCCAGGCCAAAGCGGATGCTCAGCGCCCCAAGTTTCGCGGCGGCATCGGCAGCGCCTGGGTCTTCGGTCACGTACAGGCCGGGGATGCCGATCTTGCCAGCCACGCGGGTCACCTGCATCAGCGAGTTGAGCACGGTGGCCGGGGCTTCGTGCTTGACGCCCTCGTGACCATGGCCGCGGGCCTCGAAACCAACGGCGTCGATGGCGCAGTCCACTTCCGGCTCGCCAAGGATGTCGACGATCTGCTCGTGCAACGGGGTGTCCTTGGACAGGTCGACCACTTCGAAGCCCTGGGACTTGGCATGGGCCAGGCGGGCGGGGTTGAGGTCGCCGACGATGACCACGGCAGCGCCCAGCAGACGGGCGGACGCAGCGGCAGCCAGGCCGACCGGGCCGGCGCCTGCGACATACACCGTGCTGCCTGGCCCGACGCCTGCGGTGACAGCGCCGTGGTAACCGGTGGGCAGGATGTCGGAGAGGCAGGTCAGGTCACGGATCTTCTCCATGGCCTTGTCGCGGTCAGGCAGTTTCAGCAGGTTGAAATCGGCATAGGGCACGAGCACGTATTCCGCTTGCCCGCCGGTCCAGTCGCCCATGTCGACGTAGCCGTAGGCGCCACCGGGACGGGCCGGGTTCACCGTCAGGCAGACGCCGGTGTGCTGCTCCTTGCAGGAGCGGCAACGACCGCAGGCGACGTTGAATGGCACCGAGACCAGGTCGCCGATCTGCAGGCGCTCCACATCGCGCCCCTTTTCGATGATTTCGCCGGTGATCTCGTGGCCCAGCACCAGGCCGACCTGTGCAGTGGTGCGGCCGCGGACCATGTGCTGGTCGGAGCCGCAGATGTTGGTGGAGACCACCTTGAGGATCACCCCGTGCTCGATCTTCTTGCCACGTGGGTCTTGCATTTTCGGGTAGTCGATCTTCTGTACTTCGACTTTTCCGGAGCCGAGATACACCACTCCACGGTTGCCAGACATGCTCTTACCTCGCTTGATTTGTAGTTATGCAGCGGTGGTTGAAGCGCCGCCCATCCTGGGCTGCATTGGGGGACTGGAATGGAGGAATTGTCGGCTTGTTGCGGGGGGTGGGCGTGGCTGGATGCGACAGTGGCTTGTCTATTTGCGTTTGGGAAAGGAGGTTGGCGTGGGTGCCAATCGCGGGCAAGCCTTCTCCTGAGAGGTTTGTGAGCTGTGGGAGCTTTAGCCGCGAAGAGGACGATGCGGTGTCTGGCACCGGCTGCGCCGGTGTTCGCGGCTGAAGCCGCTCCCGCGATTAATTTCCAGCACCGTACCAGGTGAGGCACGGATCCATCCGGTGGGAGCGGGCTGCAAGGCAGCCCGCGGGTCAAAGCACCACAGTCCGGTTGGCGTTGAGGAACACCCGCCGCTCGATGTGATACCCCACCGCCCGGGCCAGGGTCTGCGCCTCGATATCCCGCCCGCGGGCAATCAGATCCTCGGGATAATGACTGTGATCCACCACCTCGACGCCCTGGGCGATGATCGGACCTTCGTCCAGGTCGTTGTTGATGTAGTGCGCCGTGGCGCCAACCATCTTCACGCCCTTGTTGTACGCCTGGTGATAGGGCTTGGCACCCTTGAAACCCGGCAGCAGCGAGTGATGGATATTGATCGCCCAGCCATCGAGCCTGCGGCACAGCTCAGGCGACAACACCTGCATGTAGCGCGCAAGAATCACCAGCTCGGCGCCGGTTTCCTCGATCACCTGCAACACCTTGCACTCTTGTGCCGGCTTGTCCTTGGGATCGAGGGCAAAGTGGTAGTAGGGAATACGGTGCCAGTGCGCCAGGGGTTCGAGGTCAGGGTGGTTGGACACCACGGCGACCACGTCCATGGCCAGCTGGCCGATGCGCTGGCGGTACAGCAGGTCATTGAGGCAATGGTCGGCCTTGGACACCATGATCACCACCTTGGGGCGGTGATTGGGTGCGGTCAGCTCGAAGGCCATGCCAAAAGCGTCGCTGCGCTCGGCGAGGCCGGCGCGAAAGCCGACCTCGTCGAAGTTGTCCGGCTGGCGAAACTCCACGCGAATGAAGAAGCGCCCAGAGAGCCGGTCGTCAAACGAGTGATGCTCCGTGACGTAGCAACGCTGCTCGTAAAGAAACCGCGTGACCACGTCGACGGTGCCGAGTTGGCTCGGGCAATCGGCGGTCAGGATCCAGGTGTCCGGTGCTCGGCTCATGAGGTGCGCTCCTAGGCTTCGATGCTGAGGCCGTATTCGGCCGAAGCGTCCTGCAGCCACATCCACCAGTAATCGGAGAAGCTGCGGCGGATCACCAGCTCCCAGGTGTCTTCGGCGGTGCGGCGGATCACCAGTTGCGACTTGGCGAACACGGTGCCCACGGCCTTGCCGACCGGGAAGTTGTTGGGGTGCACGTCGTAGCTCGTGGATTTCATCAACACTTCGCGCACGTTGGGGCCGCGCAGTTCAAGCAGGCTTTGCCCGCCGCTGACGTTGACCACCTGGATATGCTGGCCCTCGAGGGCGGCGCGCAGCTTTTGCTCGACCTCGAACTCCTGGCCGCCCGGAACGATCAGCAGCCACTCATCGGGCCCGACCCATTGCAGCGAGGTGCCGCCATTGGCGACCACGGTCAGCGCGACGGGCAGCTCCAGGCCCAGGGCCTTGTGCACGCCGCTGGCGAACGCGGCGTCATGGCCGTTGCCGCGAAGGGTGAGGTGACCGAGGAATTTCTTCTCGCGCAGGATCACGCCTGCGTTCTTGCGACCCTTGCCGATCAGGCTCGACAGGTCGCCATGGTGCAGCGGCGACTCGATCTTGACGGTGCCGCTTGGGTTTTGCTGGTAGACGTTGGTAGCGCTCATTTGTTACCTGCCTTGAATTCTTGTGCCAGGAGCGGCGCAGACCCTGTAGGAGCGGGCTTGCCCGCGAAGGGGCCGGTGTGGCCAACATCGCATTCGCGGGCAAGTTGCAGCGGCGAACCGCCACACCCCCAAGGTTCCATGCCCGCCGTTCAGGGGCCTTATACGTTCTGCTGCTCACCCTTCGGATCGAAGAACACCGCCGAACAGATCTCTGCCTCGATCACGCTGCCATCGGCCTGCGGCGAATACACCCGCTCGCCCATGCGCTTGAGGCCGCCCTTGACCACGCCCATCGCGAACGAATAGCCCACGGAGTTGGCGGCGTAGCTGGAGGTGACGTGACCTACCATGTCCATCGGGATCGGCTGCTTGGGATCGAACACCAGCTGGGCGCCTTCCGGCAGCCACTTGGCAGGGTCCACAGGCTTGAGGCCCACCAGCTGCTTGCGGTTCTCCCGCACGCAGTCCTCGCGGTTCATGCCACGCAGGCCGATCCACGAGAACGGCTTGTTGCGGCCCACGCACCAGCTCATGTTCAGGTCGTCCGGGGTCATCGAGCCGTCGGTGTCCTGGCCGACGATGATGAAGCCCTTCTCGGCGCGCAGTACGTGCATGGTCTCGGTGCCGTACGGGGTCAGGTTGTACTTCTTGCCCGCCTCGACGATCTTCTCCAGCACGCCCATGGCGTAGTTGGCCTGGATGTTCACCTCATACGAAAGCTCGCCGGTGAACGAGATCCGGAACACCCGCGCCGGCACGCCAGCCACCAGGCCTTCCTTCCAGGTCATGAAG
Organism: Pseudomonas fluorescens; assembly: GCF_902498185.1. Classification (GTDB taxonomy): domain Bacteria; phylum Pseudomonadota; class Gammaproteobacteria; order Pseudomonadales; family Pseudomonadaceae; genus Aquipseudomonas; species Aquipseudomonas fluorescens_BS. The sequence continues at coordinate 123,518 of NZ_CABVIX010000011.1, forward strand.
GGGAAGGCTTCCTTGTCCAGGTCGATGTCGGTGACTTCGCTGAGCAGCTTGCGGCTGTTGGGGCCGGACAAGGTCAGCGTGGCCCAGTGGTCGGTGACCGAGGTGAAATACACCTTCAGGTCCGGCCACTCGGTCTGCAGGTACAGCTCCAGCCACTGCAGCACGCGCGCCGCGCCGCCGGTGGTGGTGGTCATGATGAAATGATTTTCGGCGATACAGGCGGTCACACCGTCGTCGAAGACCATGCCGTCTTCCTTGCACATCAGGCCGTAGCGGGCCTTGCCCACGTCGAGCTTGGTCCAGGCGTTGGTGTACACGCGGTTGAGGAACTCGCGGGCGTCCGGTCCCTGGATGTCGATCTTGCCCAGGGTCGAGGCGTCGAGCAGGCCGACGCTGTCACGCACGGCCTTGCATTCGCGGGCCACGGCGGTGTGGATGTCCTCGCCGGCTTTCGGGAAGTACCAAGGGCGTTTCCACTGCCCAACGTCCTCGAACTCGGCGCCGTTCTTCACATGCCAGGCATGCAGCGCGGTAAAGCGCACCGGCTCGAACAGGTGGCCACAATGACGCCCGGCGATCGCACCGAAGGTGATCGGCGTGTAGTTGGGGCGGAACATGGTGGTGCCCATCTGGGGGATGGTGATGCCCATCGAACGGGCGGCGATGGCCAGGCCGTTGATGTTGCCCAGCTTGCCCTGGTCGGTGCCGAAGCCCAGCGCGGTGTAGCGCTTGACGTGCTCGACCGACTCGAAGCCTTCGCGGGTGGCCAGCTCGATACCCGCCGCGGTGACGTCGTTCTGCTGATCGACGAACTGCTTGGGCGCACGGTTGGTGCTCTTGTCGTGGGGCACCTGGAACAGCGCCACGGTGGCCTCTTCCTTGAGCGCCAGCACCTTGGGCAGGCTGCCGGTAGTGGCCTTGAAGCCAGCCTCGGTAGCTGCGCGCACGCCGCCCTCGAAGCCATCGGCCAGGCTGTCGCCCAGGGCGTAGACGCCATTGATACCGCCGACGCAGACGCGCTTCTGCGGAGCATCGCCTGGCACGAAGCCAAGAATGTCTTCACGCCAGACGGGACGCCCGCCCAAGTGGGACGCCAGGTGGACGACCGGGCTGTAGCCGCCGGAGGTCGCCACCAGGTCGCAGTCCAGCCATTCGCCAGGGCTGGTGACCTTGTGCGACTTCACATCGATCGCCGCCACGCGGGCCGCGGTGACGTGCTTGGTGCCACGGGCCTCGATCACGGCGCTGGAGGTCAGGATGCGGATGCCCTTGGCGCGCGCCTGCTCGACCAGCGAGCCACGCGGGTTGTGCCGTGCATCAGCAATGGCGACCACCTGCAGGCCGGCGTCGTGCCAGTCCAGCGCGCTGCGGTAGGCGTGGTCGTTGTTGGTCGACAGCACCAGCTTGCGGCCCGGCGCCACGCCGTAGCGGCGCACATAGGTGGAAACGGCACCGGCCACCATGTTGCCCGGCACGTCGTTGTTGCCGTAGACCAGCGGACGTTCGTGGGCGCCGGTGGCCAGTACCACCCGCTTGGCGCGGACACGGTGGATGCGCTGGCGCACCTGGCCGATCGGGGCGCGGTCGCCGAGGTGATCGGTCAGGCGCTCGTGGATGGTCAGGAAGTTGTGGTCGTGATAGCCGTTGACCGTGGCGCGTGGCAACAGGGTCACTTCGGGCAGGCTTTCGAGCTCGGCGAGCACGGCCAGGACCCAGTCGGCGGCAGGCTTGCCGTCGAGGGTCTCGCGGCTGTCGAGCAGGCTGCCACCGAACTCTTCCTGCTCGTCAGCCAGGATCACGCGGGCTCCGCTGCGGCCTGCGGCCAGGGCGGCGGCCAGGCCCGCGGGACCTGCGCCCACCACCAGCACGTCGCAGTGCTGGTTCATGTAGTCGTAGGTGTCCGGGTCATTCTGCAGCGGCGCGCGGCCAAGGCCGGCGGCCTTGCGGATGTACTTCTCGTAGGTCATCCAGAATGACTTGGGATACATGAAGGTCTTGTAGTAGAACCCGGGCGGCATCATGCTGCCGCCGACCTTGCCGATGATGCCCATCATGTCGTTGTTGACGTTCGGCCAACCGTTGGTGCTGGTGGCCACCAGGCCGGAGTACAGGGCTTGTTGGGTAGCACGCACGTTGGGGATCTGGGTCGCTTCGCTCGAGCCGATCTGCAGGATCGCGTTCGGCTCCTCGGCACCGGCGGCGATGATGCCGCGTGGCCGCGAGTACTTGAAGCTGCGCCCGATGATGTCCACGCCGTTGGCCAGCAGCGCAGCCGCCAGGCTGTCGCCGGCATAACCCTGGTAGGTCTTGCCGTTGAAGGTGAAGGACAGCACCTTGCTGCGGTCGATGCGGCCGCCGCTGGAGAGGCGATAGGTCTGGCTCATACGTTTTCTCCCCGTTCGTTGACGGCCGCCGAATGCGCGGGTGTATGTTCGCGAGCGGGCACCTTCGGCTGTTCACCGATCTTGTAGGTTTCCAGAATTTCGTAGGTTTCGGTGTTGCGGGTGACGTTGAAATACTGGCGGCACCCGGCGACGTGGTCCCACAGCTCGTGGTGCAGGCCGCGCGGGTTGTCACGGAAGAACATGTACTCGCCCCACTCGGCATCGGTGCAGGCATTGGCGTCCAGCGGGCGGGCGATATGAGCCTGGCCCGAGCAGTGAAACTCTTCTTCGGAGCGCAGCTCGCCGCAATGTGGACAGAAGATATGCAACATGAGGAATTCTCCTGTTAGTGGGCGACGGCGGCAGCGCCGTGTTCGTCGATAAGCGCGCCATGGTGGAAACGCTCGATGGAAAACGGAGCAGCCAGTGGGTGCATTTCGCCCTTGGCCAGGCTCGCCGCGAAGACGTGGCCCGACCCCGGGGTGGCCTTGAAGCCGCCGGTGCCCCAGCCGCAGTTGAAGAACATGTTCTTGACCGGCGTCTTGGAGATGATCGGGCATGCGTCCGGCGAGGTGTCGACGATGCCGCCCCATTGGCGGTTCATGCGCACCCGCGAGAGGATCGGGAACATCTCGACGATCGCCTGCAAGGTGTGCTCGATGATCGGGTAGCCGCCGCGCTGGCCGTAGCCGACGAAGCCGTCGATACCCGCGCCGATGACCAGGTCGCCCTTGTCGGACTGGCTGATGTAGCCGTGCACGGCGTTGGACATGATCACGCTGTCGATGATCGGCTTGATCGGCTCCGACACCAGGGCCTGCAGAGGGTGCGACTCGAGCGGCAGGCGGAAGCCCGCCAGGCGTGCCATGTGGCCCGAGTTACCCGCGGTGACCACACCGACGCGCTTGGCGCCGATGAAGCCCTTGTTGGTTTCCACGCCGATGACCGTGCCGTTTTCCTTGCGGAAACCGATCACTTCGGTCTGCTGGATCAGGTCGACGCCCAGGGCGTCGGCGGCACGGGCGTAGCCCCAGGCCACGGCATCGTGACGGGCGACGCCGCCGCGACGCTGCACGGTGGCGCCCAGGATCGGGTAACGGGTGTTCTTGGAGCAGTCCAGGTACGGGACTTCCTCGGCCACCTGCGCGGTGTTGAGCAGCTCGCCGTCGATACCGTTGAGGCGGTTGGCGTTCACTCGCCGCTCCGAGTCACGGATGTCTTGCAGGGTGTGGCACAGGTTGTAGACGCCGCGCTGGGAGAACATCACGTTGTAGTTGATGTCCTGGCTCAGCCCTTCCCACAGTTTCATGGCGTGTTCGTACAGCTGCGCCGATTCGTCCCACAGGTAGTTGGAACGCACGATGGTCGTGTTACGGGCGGTGTTGCCGCCGCCCAGCCAGCCCTTCTCGACCACGGCCACGTTAGTGATGCCGTGCACCTTGGCCAGGTAGTAGGCCGTGGCCAGGCCATGGCCGCCACCGCCGACGATGACCACGTCGTAGACTTTCTTCGGCGTAGGCGTGCGCCACATGCGCTGCCAGTTTTCGTGATGGCTGAGGGAGTGTTTGAAAAGGCCGAAGCCTGAATAGCGTTTCATGACTGGATGCTCCACTCAGCGGTAAACCGGGAAATCTGCGCACAGCGCCGAGACATTCTTTGCCACGTCAGCCTCGACATCGGCATCGCCGAGATTGTCGAGGATGTCGCAGATCCAGCCAGCCAGCGCGACGCACTGGGCAACCTTGAAGCCGCGGGTGGTGACGGCCGGGGTGCCGATACGCAGGCCCGAGGTGACGAACGGCGACTGCGGGTCGTTCGGCACGGCGTTCTTGTTGACGGTGATATGAGCCCGGCCAAGGGCGGCGTCGGCGTCCTTGCCGGTAAGGCCCTGGCGGATCAGGCTGACCAGGAACAGGTGGTTGTCGGTACCGCCGGAGACCACATCGAAGCCGCGGTCGATGAACACCTGGGCCATGGCCTGGGCGTTGTCGATGACCTGCTGCTGATAAGCCTTGAAGCCAGGCTCGAGGGCTTCCTTGAAGCACACGGCCTTGGCGGCGATGACATGCATCAGCGGGCCACCCTGGGCACCGGGGAACACGGCAGCGTTGAGCTTTTTCTCGATCGCTTCGTTGGACTTGGCCAGGATCAGGCCGCCACGTGGACCGCGCAGGGTCTTGTGGGTGGTGGTCGTGACCACGTCGGCGTAGGGCAGTGGGTTCGGGTACAGACCCGCCGCGACCAGCCCGGCCACGTGGGCCATGTCGACGAACAGCAGGGCACCGACCTTGTCGGCGATCTGGCGGAAACGGGGGAAATCCAGGGTCTTGGAGTAGGCCGAGAAGCCGGCGACGATCATTTTCGGCTTGTGCTCGACGGCCAGACGCTCGACTTCGTCGTAGTCGATCAGGCCAGTGTCGGTATTGATTCCGTACTGCACGGCGTTGTACAGCTTGCCCGAGGACGACACCTTGGCGCCATGGGTGAGGTGACCGCCGTGGGCCAGGCTCATGCCCAGGATGGTGTCGCCGGCTTGCAGCAGGGCCAGGTACACGGCGCTGTTGGCCGAGGAACCCGAGTGCGGCTGGACGTTGGCGAAGTCGGCGCCGAACAGCTGCTTGGCACGGTCGATAGCCAGTTGCTCGACCTTGTCGACGTGTTCGCAGCCACCGTAGTAGCGCTTGCCCGGATAGCCTTCGGCATACTTGTTGGTGAGGCCGCTGCCCTGGGCCTGCATGACGCGCTTGCTAGCGTAGTTTTCCGAGGCGATCAGCTCGATGTGGTCTTCCTGACGCTGATCCTCGGCATTCATCGCCGCCAGCAGTGCATCGTCGTAACCCTGGATCTGGTCTTGCTTGCTGAACATTGTCTATCTCCCGGCAGCGATCATTTCTTGTCTGTAGGGTTCAATGACCCTTTGCAGCGATGGTATGACTGGCACGGGGTATCCAGATGCCTGCGCACGCCTTGCAATGGCGCGTTTACGACATTGGTGAGAAACGTTGCGCACGGATGTTTCGGGTGAACGCCGCAGACACCGTGGGAGCAGTGTCTCAGGTTGTATAGGCAACCCCTCGAACGATGGTTTAGAGTGCTTTCCTGCGTCGTTCACAGGACAGTGTCATGACAGATAAAAGCCAGCAATTCGCCAGCGACAACTATTCCGGCATCTGCCCCGAAGCCTGGGCGGCGATGGAGAAGGCCAACCACGGTCACGACCGCGCCTACGGCGACGACCAATGGACGGCGCGGGCCTCGGAATACTTCCGCGAGCTGTTCGAAACCGACTGCGAAGTGTTTTTTGCCTTCAACGGCACGGCGGCCAACTCCCTCGCCCTGGCCTCACTCTGCCAGAGCTATCACAGCGTGATCTGCTCGGAAACCGCCCACGTGGAGACCGACGAATGCGGTGCCCCTGAGTTCTTCTCCAACGGCTCCAAGCTGCTTACCGCCCGCAGCGTAGACGGCAAGTTGACACCCGAATCCATCCGTGAGGTCGCCCTCAAGCGCCAGGACATCCACTTCCCCAAGCCGCGCGTGGTCACGCTCACCCAGGCCACCGAGGTCGGTAGCGTCTATCGCCCGGACGAGCTCAAGGCCATCAGCGCCACCTGCAAGGAGCTGGGCCTGAACCTGCACATGGATGGCGCCCGCTTCAGCAACGCCTGCGCGTTCCTGGGCTGCACGCCGGCCGAGCTGACCTGGAAGTCCGGCGTCGATGTGCTGTGCTTTGGCGGGACCAAGAACGGCATGGCGGTGGGCGAGGCGATCCTGTTCTTCAATCGCGCCCTGGCCGAAGACTTCGACTACCGCTGCAAGCAGGCCGGGCAGCTGGCCTCGAAGATGCGCTTTCTGTCGGCACCCTGGGTGGGACTGCTCGAAGACGGCGCCTGGCTGCGCCACGCGGCGCATGCCAATCACTGCGCGCAATTGCTGGCGGGGTTGGTCGAGGATGTGCCGGGCGTTGAACTGATGTTCCCGGTAGAGGCCAACGGGGTATTCCTGCAGATGCCGGAAGCGGCGATCGAGGCGCTGCGGGACAAGGGCTGGCGCTTCTATACCTTCATCGGCAGCGGTGGGGCACGGTTCATGTGTTCCTGGGATACCGAGGAAGAACGGGTGCGGGCGTTGGCGGGGGATATCCGGGCGGTGCTGTCAGCCTGAGACCGCGGTGCTCCATTCGCTGGCAAGCCAGCGAATAGGGCAACACAGGCTATCAGGCGTCGCCGAGCTTCCGGGCAATCACATCCACCGTGGCGCTGACCTGTTCCTGATAACGGTCAAGCGTCTCCTGATGCTCGCGCTGCAGATCAATCTGCTTCGAGCACAGGTTGAGCGCCGCCAGCACCAGCAACTTGTCACCGATCAGGGTCGGGTACAGGCGCTTGGTGTCAGCGAGCGAGGCGTTGAGCATCTGCACGGCCTGGGACAGTGTCTGCTCCTGGCCTTCGGGCGCCTTGATCGAATAATCGCTGCCCAGGATCGACACGACATTGATCGGCTGCGCTTGCAGTTTCATGCGCTGACGGCGCCGGCGCTGGCGCGCTCGACCAGGGCCTGGATGCGCGCGGCGGTATCGCCGTTCTTCTCTTCCAGCTCCATCAGGTTCAGCTGCAGGCTGTCATTCTCTTCCTTGGACTGGGCCAGCTCGCGGGCCAGGCGCTCGTTCTGCTCGCCCAGCTGAGTGTTCTTCTGTACCAGATCGGTAACCAGTTGCTCGAGTTGATTCAGGGATGATTCCAGCATGAGACGCTCTCGGTTGGTGCAAAGGCGGACACGATAAAGAAAACCTTGCGCCCTCGCCAGGGATATCGGGGGTAGAGGCCTTGGCCTGGTGCAGATTGACCGGCGGATACCCATCTTGTTCCTGTATCGGCCAACCACTGGTCAGGAATCCCAACCGGTGCTCATATTTACTGCACCAGATACTCAAGACTCGCCGGTCACGACCGATAGGCATGGCATGTCCTGTCTCGTCGCACGGATCGCGCGTCCCTTTGTCCTTGCCTGGTTACTCGAAATGTCCCTTCGCAACATGAATATCGCCCCGCGTGCGCTCCTGGGGTTTGCCTTGATCGGCGCGCTGATGCTCGGCCTGGGCGTTTTCGCCCTCAACCAGATGAGCAAGATCCGCCAGGCCGGCGTTGCCATCGAGACCATCAGTGTCCCGAGCATCAAGAACCTGGGCGAGCTCACCGCCCTGAACCTGCGCATGCGCACCCTCTCCTACCGCCTGCTGCTCAACCGCGAGCCAGAAACCCAGCGTGATACCTTGCGCCTGCTCGAACAGCGCAACGCAGAGATCGACACGACCCTTGCGGCCTACCAGCTCCTGGTCGAAGGGGCAGACGAGCGCGCAGGCTACGAGCTATACCGCCAGTTGCTCGGCCAGTACCGGCAGATCGAATCGCGCATGCTCGTGCTGAGCCAGGCCGAACAGCTCGACGCATTGCGCACGCTGCTCAACACAGACCTGCTGGCCAATTCCGAGCAGATCAACAAGGTGATGGACGATTTGGTACGGATCAACACCGAGCAGACTCGCCGCACCAATGCAACAGCAGCTGGCCAGTACTCCGGGGCCGTGACGCTGGTGATCGCCCTGCTGGTGGCCGCCAGCCTGCTGACCTTCCTCTGTGCCTGGCTGCTGACCCGCAGCATCGTCAACCCTATCAACGAAGCACTCGACGCTGCCGAGCGTATCGCCGAAGGCGACCTGACCAAGGCCGTGAGTGCCGAAGGCACCGATGAGGCCGCCCGGCTACTGCGTGCCATGGCGAAGATGCAGCACAAGCTGCGCGACACCCTGCAACTGATCGCAGGCTCCGCCACCCAGCTGGCCTCGGCCGCCGAGGAGCTCAACTGCGTCACCGAGGAAAGCGCCCGCGGCCTGCAGCAACAGAACAACGAAATCGTGCAGGCGGCTACAGCCGTCACCGAAATGACCAGCGCTGTCGAAGAAGTGGCGCGCAACGCCGTGAGCACTTCGCAAGCGTCGAGCGAAGCCACCCGTTCGGCTGGCGATGGCCGCGACCTGGTGCTCGAGACCGTGGGCGCCATCGAACGCATGAGCGGCGATGTACAGGCCACGGCCCAGCTGATCGGTAACCTGGCGACCGAATCGCGGGACATCGGCAAGGTACTGGACGTGATTCGCGGCCTGGCCGACCAGACCAACCTGCTGGCGCTCAACGCTGCTATCGAAGCGGCACGGGCCGGTGAAGCGGGCCGTGGTTTTGCCGTGGTGGCCGACGAGGTTCGTGCCCTGGCCCACCGCACCCAGCAGTCGACCAGCGAAATCGAGCGGATGATCGGCAGTATCCAGGGCGGTACCGGGCAGGCGGTCGACTCGATGCGCAACAGCACCGAGCGCGCCGAGTCGACCCTGAACATCGCCCGCGGTGCCGGCCTTGCGCTGGACAGCATCGCCAGCGCGGTGGCGCAGATCAACGAGCGCAACCTGGTAATCGCCAGCGCCGCCGAAGAGCAGGCTCAGGTGGCGCGGGAAGTGGACCGCAACCTGGTGAATATCAATGACCTGTCGGTACAGTCGGCAACCGGCGCGCACCAGACCAGCGCGGCGAGTGCCGAGCTGTCGCGGTTGGCGGTGGATATGAATGGGCTGGTGGCGCGCTTCCGCGTCTGACCTCAAAACCCAGCCCCCCTTCGCTGGCAAGCCAGCGAAGGGGCCCAGCTGGTTCCGGATCAGTAATCGATGCGCACGTCCCCTTTCGGCACGCTGCAGCACGACAGGATGTACCCCTCGGCCTCATCTTCCTCGGTGATGCCGCCGTTGTGCTCCATCTCCACTTCTCCGCCCAGCTTGAGCACCTTGCAGGTGCCGCAGATACCCATGCCGCAGGCCTTGGGGATCATCAGGCCGACCTTGGCCGCAGCGGCATGCACGGTCTCGCCAGGAGCCACGCGGATGCTCTTGTCGCTGCCGATGAACTCCACCAGGTTGAGCTCGGCAGCGTCGACTTCCGGCGCATCGGCCGCCTGCTCGGCGTGCTCGACGGCGTCGGCCTTGGCTTCGGGCGGCGTGGCGCCAAATGACTCCTCGTGGTACCGGCTCATGTCGAAACCCGCGCCTTCGAGCAGCCGCTTGACCGCGGTCATGTACGGCGTCGGGCCGCAGCAGAATACCTCTCGTTCCATGAAGTCCGGCGCGATCAGCTCCAGCAGCTTGTGGTTCAGGTAACCGCGGTACCCCGCCCACGGCTCGCCCAGGCCATGCTTCTCGCAAATGATATGCAGGCTGAAATTGGGGATCCGCGAGGCCATCTGCTCCAGCTCGCGATGGTAGATGATGTCCTTGGGCGAGCGGGCGCTGTGCACGAAGGTCATGTCGACATTGGCATTGGTGTCGTAGAACCAGCGCGCCATGGACATCACCGGCGTGATGCCGACACCACCGCTGAGGTAGAGCATTTTTGCCGCAGGGAAATCGATGGCGTTGAACAGCCCCACCGGCCCGTGCACCGCCAGTTCCTGGCCTTCGTGCAGTGTGTCGTGCAGCCAGTTGGAAACCCGTCCGCCCGGCACGCGCTTGATGGTCACCGAAAAGCTGTAGGGCACCGACGGCGCGCTCGAGATGGTGTACGAGCGCATCACCTGCTGGCCTTCGATCTCAAGCTCGAGGGTCACGAACTGCCCGGGCTTGAAGAAGAACAGAATCGGCTGGTCGGCCATGAAACAGAAGGTGCGCACGTCCCAGGTCTCCTGGATGACCTTGACGCACCGCACGATGTGGCGGCCGTTGGCCCAGGTCTGGGTCGTGACCGGATTGAGGAAGGGGTTGGACATGCTCGTCTCCACGGCCGACTGCGGCTTGATGGGAGAGATAATGCTCAAGCCGCGGAGGTCGTACATTCCCATCCGCGACATCGGCGTGCTTATCGCGACCAGCCTTGAGCTACAGGGGCTGGCGCGTCGGGAACGGATTCGGCCATGTCGTCCATGGATAAGGTTCGCGGCCCCGGCGAACGCACACTCCACGCCATAACAACACGCTGATTTTCAGCCCTGCGTCGCACAAGCACGATTAGCCACTTTCGCCGGCCTTGACTGGCCATGAGGACCACACGATGGACGTCACCGCAACCCTGAGCCTGGGCGATCCACTGGAAGCAGCACGCGGCGCCACCGCCGAAATGCTGCAGACGCGCGAGCGCACATTCTCGCTGCCGCAACCTTTCTACAACGACGAGCGTCTGTTCCAGATCGACATGCAGGAGATCTTCCAGAAGGAATGGCTGATCGCCGGCATGACCTGCGAAATCCCGGCCAAAGGCAACTTCCTGACGCTGCAGATCGGCACCAACCCGATCATCGTGATCCGCGGCGCCGAAGGCCAGGTGCATGCCTTCCACAACGTCTGCCGTCACCGTGGCTCGCGCTTGTGCACCAGCGAAAAGGGCAAGGTGGCCAAGCTGGTCTGCCACTACCATCAGTGGACCTACGAGCTCGATGGCCGCCTGCTGTTCGCCGGCACCGAGATGGGCGCCGACTTCGACATGAAGCAGTATGGCCTCAAGCCTGTGAACGTGAAGACCGCCGGCGGCTACATCTTCATCAGCCTGGCCGAGAACCCACCGGCGATCGACGAGTTCCTGGCGACCCTGTCGCACTACATGGAACCCTACGACATGGAAAACACCAAGGTGGCGGTGCAGACCACCTTGATGGAGAAGGCCAACTGGAAGCTGGTGCTGGAAAACAACCGCGAGTGCTACCACTGCAACGCTTCGCACCCCGAGTTGCTCAAGACGCTGCTGGAATGGGACGACGTTACCGACCCCCGCGCCGACCAGGCCTTCAAGGACCACGTCGCCGCCTCGGCCGCCGCCTGGGATGCCGAGAAGATCCCCTACGCCCACGCCAGCTTCGGCCTGCGCAACCGCATCGTGCGCATGCCGCTGCTCAAGGGCACCGTGTCGATGACCATGGATGGCAAGCAGGCCGTGCAGAAACTCATGGGCCGCATCAAGAACCCGGACCTGGGCTCGATGCGCATCCTGCACCTGCCGCATTCCTGGAACCACTGCATGGGCGACCACATCATCGTCTTCACCGTATGGCCGATCAGCGCCCAGGAGACCTTGGTCAGCACCAAGTGGATCGTGCACAAGGACGCTGTCGAAGGCGTCGACTACGACCCCGAGCGCATGCGCAAGGTGTGGGACGCGACCAACGACCAGGACCGCCGCCTGGCCGAAGAGAACCAGCGCGGCATCAACTCCACCGCCTACCAGCCGGGGCCGTACTCGACGACCTACGAGTTTGGCGTGGTGAACTTCATTGACTGGTACAGCCAGCGGATGCTGAATAACCTGGGGGCGGAGCCGGCGCCTTACTTGAAGGAAGTGAAGGCGCAGTAAGCCCTGTTGATCCTTCTGCCCCTGCGCGGCGCCGCCGGGGGCAGGAAGAGCCATCAATCCTAGAGCCGCGTCATCTCTTCTTCATGCCGGATCGAACGTACCGAACCTCGTAGGCTTGGACTCTCAGCCGAATTACTGAGTCTGAAGTTATTCAAATTGATGGGATAGCGCTCCCAAGGCGTTGCTCTAGCGAGTGAAATGACTTCAAACCCGGTAGTCAGGATCGATATCGCTGAAGCGGCAAAGCCGATGTAGGCCACTTCGTCGCTGTCCTGGTTGATAAGCCGCGCGATGGATGTTCCCAACCCGATCAGTCCGCTGACGCCGCTCAGTATCGACAAACCAACTTCAAACTTGTTCATGCGCGCGGGCTGGGTGTCGATGGTGCCAGTGGCAACCCAGCCTTGCCGGCTGCCTCCAACGCCCTGTTCAGCACGATACGTCCTGTGCACCTTGTACAGAGCACGCCCCTTGAGAGCCGTGGAAAGCAAACCAAGTCCGTTGGCAAGCCCTCCTAGTACCGGTCCTATGAACTGTGCGACCTGGCCAGTGGGATCGATGTGGTTGACAGGATCACCCAGGCAGTAGGCATAGGCATTGAGCCCGCCCTTCGCGAACGGGCTAAGCGAGTCAGCGCTGTGAAACCGCATCAGTACCGGGTTGTAGAACCGGCGGCCAAGGCCAAGGGGGTACCAGCCGGTCATCGGATCACGTGGTTGGCCGTTGAAGGACAGCCAAGGCCCTGATTGCTGTGCGGGGGTGGCGGTTGCATTGTGACTCATGGCTCTACTCAATGATCAGGAAAGCCCAGCACCCTAGCAACGCACCCTACCCTGGAAAAACTGCTAGAAGTATCAGTGCGCTTTGATCAGCGCAGCACACCCTCCTCGACCAGCAGCTTGACGATCGCCTCGGCACCCTCTTGCGGGGTCAGGTCCTTGAGCACCTTGCCCCCGCCCCCGCTGGCCTTGGCTGTCGCAGCCTTCATGCGGTCGGCACCGCTCTTGGCCTTGATCACCTTCAAGCGCTTGGGACGCGGCTTGGCGGGTTGCAGCTCGGCCTCGCTCAGCAGTCCATCCTCGACCAGCGCCACGTTGCGCGCTGCGAGCACGCCACGGCGCGCAGGACCGAAAGCGCTCTGGCGCGGCTTGGGCGCGGCGTTATCCACAGTCGCCAGCAGCGGCAGGCGTACCTTGAGCCGACGGCGCTGCCCGCGAGGCAACGCCTGGAGGATCTGCGCGGTGCCGTTCTCGATCGATTCGACCTCCGCCAGGCCCACTACCAGTGGCCAACCCAGGCGCTCGGCGAGCAAGAAAGGCAGCATCCCCGAGCCTTCGCCGGTTTCTGCCTGGGTGCCGGTCAGCACCAGCTGGGCGCCGGCATCGCGCAGGTAATCCCCCAGCACGCCCACTACGTCGGCGCCAGCGGGCTGTTCGAGGATGTCCAGGTGATCCAGGCCCATGCCCAGGTAGGCACGCAGCGCCTCCTCGCGGGGATCGCCAGCGTGCACCACCTGCAAGTTATCCCCAGCCAGTTGCAGACCCAGCTCTACCGCGCGCGCATCCTGCTCGGCGCGCCGGGCCCGGCCGGAGCCGGGGTGGGCGCCAATTGAAACCAGGCTGATGATTTTGCTATTCATGCGCATGCCCTCATGCCGCGTCGCGCTGGGCGTCGCTGCGGAAGTTTTCCACAGCCTCGATCAGTGCCTTCAGAATCGCCGCGCTGTCGCCAATCACCGACAGGTCGGCCCGTTTGATCATGTCGCAGCCCGGGTCCATGTTGATCGCCACCACTTTGTCGCAGGCGCCGATGCCCTGCAGATGCTGGATCGCCCCAGAGATACCCACGGCCATGTAGACCCGTGCCGTCACCCAGGTGCCCGTGGCGCCCACCTGACGGTTGCGCGGCATGAAGCCGTCGTCCACTGCCACCCGCGAGGCACCTTCGGTGGCGCCCAGGACGCCGGTAGCCTGGTGGAAGAGCGCCCAGTCCTTGACCCCGTTGCCGCCCGACATGATGAACTCGGCCTCGGCCATGGCGATGGTCGCCGGGTCTACCGCCACCGGGCCAAGGTCGCCGATACGCGACAGCGCACGCACCGCTTCTGTGGACAACTCCACCGGCAAGGCCTCGTGCCGGGTTTCGCTGACTGGCTCGGCGCACTCCGCCGCCGCCAGGATCAGGCGAGGCACGCTGCGCTGGATGTCCTGCTGCCCGGCACCGGCGCGGCCGATGCACTGGCCGTCCTTGACCTGCCAGACGCGCGTGGCCGGACGCTCGCCGAGCGTCGCGGCCAGGCGCCGCCCCATTTCGCCGCCACCGGTGCGGCTGTCGGGCAGCAGCCAGTGGCGTGGGCTGAACTGGTTATCCACAGCCCGCAGGCCCTGGACCATTTGCTCCGGTGCATATCCCTGGTACTGCTCGCCGTCGATGACCAGCAGGCGGTCGACGCCCGCGGTGGGGAAGTGGTTTTCCTTGTGCTCGCCGAACACCACGGCCAGCACCGCGCCGTCGCTGCCGGCCAGGCTGCGGGCCAGGCCGAGCAGGTCGCGGTCGTGGCTGCCGAGGCGGCCACCGACCATGTCCGGGACCACGGCGATGTAGAAGGCAGGGGCGGCCACCTGATGCAGCGGCAACTGCACTTCGACGGCGGCGCTGCGCTTGTTGCCGCCGCCTTGCTGGGCGCCGGAGCGGTCGATGCGCTTGACCCCGTTGGGGCCGATGAAACCGACCGCATGGGGGTTCTTGCGCATCACGCCGCTGGGGCCCATCCAGCTGGTCTGCTGGGTCTGCATCGCCGCATGCAATGGGTGCAGGCGGTTACGGGCGATCCATTCGGCGCGAGGATCGCGGCGGATAATATCGCTCATCAGTGCACCTCCGCGGGTTCACGTACGGCTGTTGTCTGGGGCTTGCTCGCCGGGGAAGCGACTTCGTCTTCCAGCAGGGCATCGGCCACCAGTTCGGCCAGGTCCTTGATCTGTGGGCGCGGCTCGACCACACCTTCGAGCATGGCGGTGCACTGGGGGCAGCCCACGGCAACCAGCTCGGCCTCGGTCTCGCGGATATCGTCCATGCGCATGTCCGGGATCCGCTGCTTGCCGGGGATGTCGGTGATCGGCGCGCCACCGCCACCGCCGCAACAGCGGGAACGGAAGCCCGAGCGCTGCATTTCGCGCACTTCGATGCCCAAGGCCCTGAGCACCTCGCGCGGGGCCTCGTATTCACCGTTGTAACGGCCCAGGTAGCAGGGGTCGTGATAGGTCACGCTGCCGCCCTTGTGCTGGCCAAGGTTCAGGCTGCCGGCCGCGATCAGTTCGGCAATATAGGTGCTGTGGTGCTGTACCAGGTAGTTGCCGCCGAGCGCGCCGTACTCGTTCTTGAGCACATGGAAGCTATGCGGGTCGCAGGTAACGATACGCTTGAAGCTGTATTGGCCCAGGGTCTGGATATTGCGCTTGGCCAGTTGCTGGAACGTCGCCTCGTCACCCAGCCGCCGCGCCACGTCGCCGCTGTCGCGTTCTTCGAGGCCGAGCACGGCAAAGTCGACGCCAGAAGCCTTGAGCACCTTGACGAAGGCGCGCAGGGTGCGCTGGTTGCGCATGTCGAATGCGCCATCCCCGACCCAGAACAGCACCTCGGTCTCATGAACCTGCGACAGCAGGTTCAGGTTGAGGTCCGCGGCCCAGTTCATCCGTCCGCCGGGGGCGAAGCCGCCCGGGTTGTCGGTAGCGATGAGGTTGTCGAGCACCTCTGCGCCTTTGTTGGGCGTCGCGCCCTTTTCAAGGGTCAGGTGGCGGCGCATGTCGACGATGGCATCGACGTGCTCGATCATCATCGGGCATTCCTCGACGCAAGCGCGGCAAGTGGTGCACGACCACAGCGTCTCGGCATCGACCAGGCCGTTGACGATCGGTTGATGAGGATTGCCGCCATGCTCGCCAATCGGCTTGCCCGGGTACGGGCTGCCTGCGAACCTGGCGTCGGTGCCACCGGCCAGGCCGACGACCATGTCCTGGATCAGCTTTTTCGGGTTCAGCGGCTGGCCGGCGGCAAACGCCGGGCACGCGGCCTCGCACTTGCCGCACTGCACGCAGGCATCGAAGCCAAGCAGCTGGTTCCAGGTGAAGTCCTTGGGTTTCTCGACACCCAGCGGAGCGTTCGGGTCTTCGAGGTCAAGGGGCTTGAGGCCGGTGGAACGGCCTCCGCCAAAGCGCTCGGCGCGACGGTGCCAGGCCAGGTGCAGGGCACCGGCGAAGGCGTGTTTCATCGGCCCGCCCCAGGTCATGCCCAGGAACAGTTCCGACACACCCCAGGCGACCCCCAGGCCCAACAGCGCGACCAGCAGCCAGCCGCCGGTGCCTTCGGGCAGAATGCCAGCCACCGGCAAGGTCGCGATGAAGAAAGTGACGGCGAACACCAGCAGGCTTTTCGGCAAGCGCATCCACGGGCCCCTGGACAGGCGCGAGGGTGGATTCAGGCGGCGCTTGAAGACGAAAATCGCACCGGTGAACATCAGGACCGTGGCGACCAGCAGGGCATAGCCGAGAATCCTGTTCTGCAGGCCGAAGCCATGCACCAGCACCGCCAGCACCGCCGACAGCACAAAGCCCCCGGCCGTAGCGACGTGGGTATTGGACATGTACTTGTCGCGCCCGACCACGTGGTGCAGGTCTACCAGGTAACGGCGCGGCATGGCCAGCAGCCCGCCGATCAGGTTGACCTTCGATGGCCGGCCACGGCGCCACATGCGCACGCGGCGCAGCGCGCCGAGCACCGCGAGTGCCAGCGCGGTGAACAGCAGAATGGGTAGCAGGGTGTTCAACATGGGAAACTCCCACAACAGCTGGATTCTTGCACCGCTCTCAAGGGCGGCGCGGACCCTGTGGGAGCGGGCAAACCCGCTCCCACAGGGGGCCAGTCCCGCCCTCAAGGGGCGGTGTTCATGCCTGTGCGATCAGAAGTCCTTGCACAGACGCAAGGCGTCGTAGATCGCCGCATGGGTGTTGCGCTGGGCCACGCAGTCGCCGATGCGGTACAGCAGGTAGCCCTCGCCCGGCTGGCTGAGAATCGGTTGTGGCTTGATGGCGAACAGCGCCTCCACATCGATCTGGCCCTTGTTGCGCGAACCTTCCTTGAGCGCGTAGTAGATCGCCTCGTCCGGTCGCACGCCGTTCTCGATCACCACCTGGTCGACCACGCGTTCTTCCTTGGCCCCGGTGTATTCGTTCTCCAGTACCGCCACCAGCTTGTCGCCCTCGCGGTAGACCTTCTCCAGCGCAAGGTCGCCGGTCATGACCACTTCCTTGGGGTACATGCTGCGGTAGTAGGTGGGGAACGAGGTCCCGCCGATCGCAACGCCCGGCTTGATATCGTCGGTGACGATCTCGACCTGGCTGCCCTTGTCGGCGATGTAGTCGGCCACCGACATGCCGGTGAACTCGCAGATGGTGTCGTACACCAGCACGTTCTTGCCCGGCGCGACCTTGCCGTCGAGCACGTCCCAGCTGCTGACCACAAGCCCTTCGGCAGCGCCCCAGTGCTCGTTCTGCTCGATGAAGGGGTGTCCGCCCACCGCCAGCACGACCACGTCCGGACGCAGGTCCATGATGGTGTCGGCATCTGCCGAGGTGCCAAGGCGCAGGTCGACCTTCAGGCGCGCCAGCTCCAGCTGGTACCAGCGGGTGATGCCGGCGATCTGATCGCGCTGCGGTGCCTTGGAGGCCGTGGTGATCTGCCCGCCGATCTGTTCCTTTTTCTCGAAGAGGGTCACGTCGTGCCCACGCTCGGCAGCCACGCGCGCGGCCTCCATGCCGGCCGGACCCGCGCCGACCACCACCACCTTGCGCTTCACGCCGGTGGTCTTCTCGATGATGTGCGGCACGCCCATGTATTCACGGGAGGTCGCGGCGTTCTGGATGCACAGCACATCCAGGCCCTGGTATTGACGGTCGATGCAGTAGTTGGCGCCGACGCACTGCTTGATCTGGTCGACCTGGCCCATCTTGATCTTGGCGATCAGGTGCGGGTCGGCGATGTGCGCACGGGTCATGCCGACCATGTCCACATAGCCGCCTTCGAGGATGCGCTGGGCCTGGTTCGGGTCCTTGATGTTCTGCGCATGCAGCACCGGGACCTTGACCACTTCCTTGATACCGGCCGCCAGGTGCAGGAACGGCTCCGGCGGATAGCTCATGTTCGGGATGACGTTGGCCAGGGTGTTGTGGGTGTCGCACCCGGAGCCGATCACGCCGAAGAAGTCGAGCATGCCGGTGGCGTCGTAGTACTTGGCGATTTCCTTCATGTCCTCGTGGCTGAGGCCATCGGGGTGGAACTCGTCGCCACAGATACGCATGCCCACGCAGAAATCGTCGCCGACCTCGGCGCGCACGGCCTTGAGCACTTCCATGCCGAACTTCATGCGGCCTTCGAAGGTGCCGCCCCATTCGTCGGTACGCTTGTTGACCCGCGGGCTCCAGAACTGGTCGATCATGTGCTGGTGCACGGCCGACAGCTCGATGCCGTCCAGGCCGCCTTCCTTGGCCCGGCGCGCGGCCTGGGCGTAGTTGCCGATGACTCGCCAGATCTCCTCGACCTCGATGGTCTTGCAGGTAGCGCGGTGCACGGGTTCGCGGATGCCCGAAGGCGACATCAGGGTCGGCCAGTTGAAGCCGTCCCAGCGCGAGCGCCGGCCCATGTGGGTAATCTGGATCATGATCTTGGCGCCATGCTTGTGCATCGCGTCGGCCAGGTTCTGGAAGTGCGGGATGATGCGGTCTGTCGACAGGTTGACCGACGCCCACCACTCCTGCGGGCTATCGATGGCCACCACCGAGGAGCCGCCGCAGATTGCCAGGCCGATACCGCCCTTGGCCTTTTCCTCGTAGTACTTCACGTAGCGGTCGGTGGTCATGCCGCCATCGGTGGCATAGACCTCGGCATGCGCAGTACTGAGCACACGGTTACGGATGGTGAGTTTGCCAATCTGGATCGGCTGGAACATCGCTTCGAATGCCATGACGCGTACTCCGGCTTACTGCGGCTTGACGATGAACAGGCCGTCGTCGTGGCCTTCTTCCGAACCACCGTAGACCTGCTCGGCCACGGTACGGATCGAACTGCCACGGGCTGCCAGGATCTGGTCCATGGCACCGGCAAACCAGCCGGTGAACATGTAGTCGACCTTGCGCCCGACCTTGCCGTACACATACACGAACGCCGAGTGCTCGAGCTTGACGCTGGCGGTGCCCTTGTCGAGGTCGATATCCTGGATCTTGAACAGGCCCCAGCCGCGCTGCGACAGACGCTTCATGTAGTGCTCGAACACCGCGACACCCTCAAGGCCATGGCACTCGGCTTCCTTCTCGCACCAGTGCCAGGCCGATTTGTAACCGGCCTTGTAGAGGATCTCGGCGTAGGCGTCGGCCCCGAGCACTTCCTCGATGCCGATGTGGTTGTTGACGAAGAAATGCCGCGGTACGTACAGCATCGGCAGGGCATCGGAGGTCCAGATACCGGTCTCGCTGTCGACTTCGATGGGCAATTGCGGGGCGATCTTAGCCATGGAAACTCAACTCCAGAAAATTTTGTTCGATCAAAAGCCGATCTGGCTTTTGCTTTTATAAACAGCCGCAGTGAGTGCTGTTGGGGCCGTAGCGAGCGCGTCGAGCGCAAGGAAGGGCCGAAGCGAAAAGCGAGACAGTGCCGAGGCACGGCGAGCTTTTCGTGAGGGCCTGACGCAGCGATCGGCGTGCGCAGTAGGCCCCAGCAGTGCTCACTCGCCCCAGACGTCCTTGAGGACGTTGACCCAGTTCTCGCCCATGATCTTGCGCACCACGCGTTCGCTGTGGCCGCGCTTGAGCAGCGTCTCGGTGAGGTTCGGGAACTCGCCCACGGTGCGGATGCCCAGTGGGTTGATGATCTTGCCGAAGCTGGTCAGGCGGCGGGCATAGCCCTTGTCGTGGGTCAGGTATTCGAAGAAGTCCTGGCCATGGCCCTGGGTGAAGTCGGTGCCGATGCCGATGGCGTCCTCGCCCACCAGGTTCATGGTGTACTCGATGGCTTCGGCGTAGTCGTCGATGGTCGAGTCGATGCCCTTGGCCAGGAACGGCGCGAACATGGTCACGCCAACGAAGCCGCCGTGGTCGGCGATGAACTTCAGCTCTTCGTCGGACTTGTTGCGTGGGTGTTCCTTCAGGCCCAGGGGCAGGCAGTGGGAGTAGCACACCGGTTTTTTCGATGCGAGGATGACTTCCTCGGAGGTCTTCGAGCCGACATGGGACAGGTCGCACATGATGCCGACGCGGTTCATTTCGGCGACGATCTCGCGGCCGAAGCCCGACAGCCCGCCGTCACGCTCGTAGCACCCGGTGCCCACCAGGTTCTGGGTGTTGTAGCACATCTGCACGATGCCCACGCCCAACTGCTTGAACACGTCGACATAGGCGATCTGGTCCTCGAAGGCATGGGCGTTCTGGAAGCCGAAGAGGATGCCGGTCTTGCCCAGCTCCTTGGCCTTGCGGATGTCGGCGGTGGTGCGCACCGGCAGGACCAGGTCGCTGTTCTCGCGGATCAGCTTCTGGCTGGCGGCGATGTTGTCCACGGTCGCCTTGAAGCCTTCCCATACCGACACCGTGCAGTTGGCCGCGGTGAGGCCGCCCTTGCGCATGTCTTCGAACAGCTCGCGGTTCCACTTGGCGATGATCAGACCGTCGATGACGATGCTGTCGGCGTGTAATTCGGCTGGGCTCATCAGGCTGTCCCCTTTTGTTGATCTGGACGCGCCGTACGTTGTGCCAGCGCTTTGGGGCCAGCATATGCCCCCGCGTCGGGGGGCCCAGATGCAA
Source organism: Pseudomonas fluorescens (assembly GCF_902498185.1). Classification (GTDB taxonomy): domain Bacteria; phylum Pseudomonadota; class Gammaproteobacteria; order Pseudomonadales; family Pseudomonadaceae; genus Aquipseudomonas; species Aquipseudomonas fluorescens_BS. Next base: position 144,128 of record NZ_CABVIX010000011.1, read on the forward strand.
AAACGACAGGGGGCTTGCCGAAAGCGTCAACGAGCGACACGGCACGCTCTGGCACGGGTCCTGGCAATGAGAGCCAGTCTCGACAACGGCTTTTTCAGTCCTGCCGTGACATTTTCGTCACATGGCTACCGCCCAGGGCGAGGCTGAGGGAGAATCGCCCGATTCGTCATCCGGACAAGGAGATTACCGATGAAATCAATGGTATGGCTGGCGCTGATGGCCGTGACGCTTGGCGCTCACGCCGGCGAGGAAGAAAGCACGCCTTGCGACAACGTCGACACCGACCAGCAGAGCCAGGCTTGCGCCACCTTCAGCCGCCAGACCGCCGAACGCGAGCTGGCTGCCGCGTTCGATGAGCTGGTGCAGCGGATTCGCGACCAGTACCCGGATGAAGGTGACAAGTTGAATGACCTGACGGAGCGTCTGCAGGCCGCCGAGAAGATATGGACCCAGTTGCGCGATGCCGACTGCAAGGTCGAGACCTATGCCGAGAAGACGGGGACCAAGGCGTTTGAAGCAGCCTGGAACCTGTGCGTGGCGCAGCGCAGCGATGACCGTTCCGAGTACCTGCAGTCCATAGGGCAACAGTAGAGTCGGCGGTGTCTTGTCGCGGGTAAAAAATAACCCCGGGAAGCCGTGAGCTACCGGGGCCAAGAGCGAGCAACATCCACTGGCGAGAGAAGGTGACCAAACCCTGGAAGCTGTGAATGACTCCAGTGTGCAGGCTTCCCGACCCGGGGATTTAGCCGAAAACGACGTGTTCTTAGCCAAAGCAGCCATGGCGGCATTCTGTTGTTGCGAGGGTAAGTGGTTGGTCACAGAATCGGCTGACGATCACGGCAGCAAACAAGGACTACAACCATGATGCATGCGGATTTGATTGACCAGGAAGACCTGGTGGGCCACCTGCGCGCTTTGGGCTTCGAGATGCCGGCCGGTGCCACCGCCGAACAGGCCTGCGAGTGCGCCGTGCGCGGCCTGAGCGAGTCGCGGGCCAAGGCGCTGCGGGGGATGGTGGAGCAGATGTACGGCGGCAGCGCGACTATCTTGCCGGCCGTGCGCCAGGCGATCGACCAGCAGCTGCTGCCGGCGCTGGTGCAGTACATCAAGCGCAGCTGAGGCTGCCCTGGCGGGAGCGGCACGAGGCCGCTGGCGCACGGTTTCTCAGAGCCGTACGCTGGCGAATGTCGACTCGTTCCGCGCCTGGCTCAGCGACGCCAGCGGCCCGCTGAGCGGCGACAGCACCATCGCCTGTGGAATCGGCATCATTGCGACCTGCTGGGCAGTGTTGGAACCCACACGCTCATCGCGCGGCGGAATGCCGAAGTACTCGCGATAGCACTTGGAGAAGTGCGGGGTCGAGACAAAGCCGCACACCGAGGCCACTTCGATGATCGACATCGGGGTCTGCTTGAGTAGCTGCCGGGCGCGGATCAGGCGCAGCTTGAGGTAGTAGCGCGACGGCGAGCAGTGCAGATATTTCTGGAACAGCCGCTCGAGCTGGCGCCGGGACACCGAGACGTACACCGCCAGCTCGTCCAGGTCGATCGGCTCTTCAAGGTTGGCTTCCATCAACGCCACGATTTCCTGCAGCTTCGGCTGGTTGGTGCCAAGCATGTGCTTGAGCGGCACGCGCTGGTGATCCTGCTCGTTGCGGATGCGCTCATAGACAAACATTTCGGAGATCGCCGCCGACAGCTCACGGCCATGATCACGGCTGATCAGGTGCAGCATCATGTCCAGTGGGGCGGTGCCGCCGGAGCTGGTGAAGCGGTTGCGGTCGAGGGTGAACAGCCGGGTGCTCATGCTCACCCGCGGGAAGGCCTCTTGCATCGACGCCAGGCATTCCCAGTGCACGCTGCAATCGAAACCGTCGAGCAGACCGGCGCACGCCAGCGCCCAGCTGCCGGTGCACACTGCGCCCAGGCGGCGCGACTGGCGGGCCTGGCCCTGCAGCCAGGTGACATGCTCACGGGTCACGGTGCGCTGGATACCGACGCCGCCACAGACAATGACCGTGTCGATCGGCGGTGAGCTGTGCATGGCTGCATCCGGGGTGATCTGCAGGCCATCACTGGCCCAGACCTGGCCGCCATCGACGGTCAGGGTATGCCAGCGATACAGCTCGCGTCCCGACAACTGGTTGGCCATGCGCAGCGGCTCGACCGCGGACGCGAGGGAGATGAGGGTGAAGTTATCCAGCAGGAGAAACCCGATGGACTGGGGTGCTGTGCGGTTCTGGGACTGGGGCCCGGAGGTGTACGACGTCATCGCGGTTTCTCCTCACACAATGCAGGGTGTGCCTCAGGCGGGCACTGTTGTTGTCACGGCCCCGATTCGTATGCAGGGGCTTTGCCAATTTCAGAGCAATGGTCATGCCGGAAATTGAATGTCCGTCCAACTAAATCCAGAAACGACGCCGCGGGACCATTTTGTAGGACAATCGATCTTAGTTTAGTAGCAATCTGAAACAAGCGTGCCAGGGCATCTGCACATCCGTGCTGAGCAAATCGGTATCACTCGTGGCGTGATGTCCAGAAACGACATCCATGAGTGTCACCGACAGCCGCAGTGTCGCGCTGAGGACACTCTGGGAGCCGACGCGCCATAAGCAGGCACGTCGGCCAGGAAGGCGCTAGAACGGCGCAGCGATCAGCACTCGATCACGCTGACGGCCAGGCCGCCGCGCGAGGTTTCCTTGTACTTGTCGTGCATGTCGGCGCCGGTATCACGCATGGTGCGGATCACCTGGTCGAGGGAGATGAAATGCTCGCCATCGCCACGCAGGGCCATCTGCACGGCATTGATCGCCTTGACCGCAGCGATCGCGTTGCGCTCGATGCAGGGCACCTGCACCAGGCCACCGACCGGATCGCAGGTCAGGCCCAGATTGTGTTCAAGGCCGATCTCGGCGGCGTTTTCCAGTTGCTCTGGGGTAGCACCGAGGATTTCGGCCAGCCCTGCCGCCGCCATTGCGCAGGCCGAACCCACCTCGCCCTGGCAACCCACCTCGGCACCCGAGATGGACGCGTTCTTCTTGCACAGGATGCCCACCGCCGCTGCGCTGAGGAAAAAGTCCACCACGTGGTCTTCGGACACCTCATCGCTGAAGCGCATGTAGTAATGCAGTACTGCGGGAATGATGCCCGCCGCACCATTGGTCGGTGCGGTGACCATGCGCCCGCCTGCGGCGTTTTCTTCGTTGACCGCCAGGGCAAACAGGTTGACCCACTCCATGGCGCTCAGGGTCGAGCCGATCACGTTGGGCTTGCCCAGCTCCTGCAGGCTGCGGTGCAACTTCGCCGCGCGCCGGCGCACGTTCAGGCCGCCAGGCAGGATACCCTCGTACTTGAGGCCGTTTTCGACGCACGCCTGCATGGCCTTCCAGAGCTTGAGCAGGCCGGCGCGTATTTCTTGCTCGCTGCGCCAGACCTTCTCGTTTTCCATCATCAATTGCGCCACGCGCAGGTCGTTTTTCTTGCACAGGCGCAGCAGTTCGGCGGCGCTGCTGAAATCGTAGGGCAGCACGGAGCTGTCGGCATCCAGCACGCCGCTCGCGGCCTGGGCGGCATCGACCACGAAGCCGCCGCCGACCGAGTAGTAGGTGTCGCTGTGCAGCGCATCCTGCTCGCCAAAGGCCTCCAGGGTCATGGCGTTGGGATGATAGGGGAGGTTGTCATCCAGCAAGAGCATGTCGCGGGCCCAGACGAACTCCACCGGCAGGCGCCCATCGAGCAGCAACGTGTCGGTTTCACGCAGGTCCGCGATACGTGGCGTGATCAGGGACGGGTCGATGGAATCGGGCCATTCGCCCATCAGCCCCATGATCACGGCATTGTCGCTGCCATGGCCGACGCCGGTCGCGGAGAGCGAACCGTACAGGCGCACCTCGATGCGCCGGACCTGCTCCAGCTCACCCCGCTCGCGCAGGCCCTGGACGAAAAGGGCCGCGGCGCGCATGGGCCCGACGGTATGGGAACTGGAAGGCCCGACACCGATCTTGAACAGGTCGAACACGCTGATGGCCATTGTCAAATCACCTCTTGTTGGGCTTGTCGCCCCGCCTCCGGCGGGGGGTGGCGCAGCTGCTAGGCTAAAAAAAGCAGTCCGCCGCGAATGCATGCATCATCGGGCTTTTGCCAGCGCACCCGACGTCTGCAACCGACGTACTTTTGTCCGCCTACGCCGCAGTCAAACGGTCCTCCCAGCGCCGTTTTCATGCAGCCGTGGGCCGCAAAAGCTGCTCCAGGTGGGTGGAAAAACCTGTATGCGACATCGCCTACGCTGGATGCGACCCGTCCTGTACTGGATACGACCCACCCCGTATGCGTTTGCCCAGCGCTGGTAGATGATCGAAAGCGACTCGATTGCACGGCCCCGATCCTGCTGCCCGGCAGGATCCGCCGACCGATGCATCTCATAAAGCACGGCGGCCTCGGGACATCCGAAAAAAAATCCAAGGAGTCCATCCATGAAAGGTTCACCCTCGCTGTTGCTGGCCGCACTCCTGAGTGCGCCGCTACTGGCCCAGGCTGCAGAACCCGAGCAGTGCCACACGGTCAACTTTTCAGACGTCGGCTGGACCGATATCACCGTGACCACCGCCGTGACCAGCGTCGTCCTCGAAGCACTTGGCTACAAAACCCGCACCACCATGATCTCGGTCCCGGTGACATACAAATCGCTGGCCGACGGCAAGAACATGGATGTGTTCCTCGGCAACTGGATGCCGACCATGGAAAACGACATCAAGCAGTACCGCGATGCGGGAACCGTGGAGACCGTGCGCGCCAACCTGGAGAACGCCAAGTACACCCTCGCCGTGCCCCAGGCCTTGTACGACAAGGGCCTGAAAAGCTTCGCCGACATTCCCAGGTTCAAGAAGGAGCTCGACGGCAAGATCTACGGCATCGAGCCTGGCAACGACGGCAACCGCACCATCCAGAGCATGATCGACAAGAACGCCTTTGGCCTCAAGGACGCGGGTTTCAAGATCGTCGAATCCAGCGAGGCGGGAATGCTTTCGCAGGTTGACCGGGCGGCCCGTCGTGGGACTGACGTGGTGTTCCTCGGCTGGGAACCCCATCCGATGAACAAGCGTTTCAAGATGCAGTACCTGTCCGGCGGCGATGACTTCTTTGGGCCGGACTTCGGCAAGGCGACCGTCCTGACCAACACCCGCAAGGGCTATGCCCAGGAATGCAGCAATGTCGGCCAGCTGTTGAAAAACCTGTCGTTCACGCTGGACATGGAAAGCACCCTGATGGGCAACGTGCTGGACGACAAGATGAAACCCGATGCCGCCGCCGAGGCATGGATCAAGAAGAACCCGCAGGTACTGGACACCTGGCTTACCGGGGTAACGACCGTGGATGGCAAACCGGGACTGGAGGCGGCCAAGGCCAAGTTGACGCAGTAGCAGCAAGCACGCGCCAGGGCGGGACCGTGCCTGCCCTGGGCTGACTTCAATCTTTGCAGGTGGAAGCTCGCTATCATGCTTATCGATCAAAAAATACCACTAGGCCAATACATTGCGGCCTTTGTCGACTGGTTGACGCAGAACGGCGCCGAGTACTTCGACGCCATCGCCCAAGGGCTGGAGTTCATGATTCATGCGGTGACCGGGGCGCTGACCTGGTTCAACCCGTTCGTGCTGACCGCCTTGATTGCTGCGCTCGCCCACTTCATCCAGCGCAAGTGGGCACTGACAGCGTTCTGCGCCCTCTCCTTTCTGTTGATCTACAACCTGGGTTACTGGCAAGAGACGATGGAAACCCTCGCCCAGGTGATGTTCGCGACCTTTGTCTGCGTGGCGATCGGCGTGCCGCTGGGCATCGTCGCCGCGCACAAGCCGATGTTCTATACCGCCATGCGCCCGGTACTCGACCTGATGCAGACCGTGCCCACCTTCGTCTACCTGATCCCTACCCTGACCCTGTTTGGCCTGGGTGTGGTGCCGGGGCTGATCTCGACGGTGGTGTTCGCCATCGCCGCGCCGATCCGCCTGACGTACCTGGGTATCTGCGACGTGCCGCAAGAGCTGCTGGATGCCGGCAAGGCTTTTGGCTGCTCGCGCCGCCAGCTGCTGTCGCGCATCGAACTGCCGCACGCCATGCCGAGCATCGCCGCCGGCGTGACCCAATGCATCATGCTGTCACTGTCGATGGTGGTGATCGCCGCCCTGGTAGGCGCCGACGGCCTGGGCAAACCCGTGGTCAACGCATTGAACACCGCTGATATCGCCCTGGGCTTCGAAGCTGGCCTGGCGATCGTGCTGCTGGCGATCATGCTCGACCGTATCTGCAAGCAACCCGAAGTTCAGGCAAGGGGTGAAGCATGAGCATCATTCGCTTCGAAGACGTAGACGTCATCTTTTCCAACCGCCCACGCGAGGCCTTGAGCCTGCTCGACCAGGGCATGACCCGCGAGCAGATCCTGAAGAAGACCGGGCTGGTAGTGGGCGTTGAAAAAGCCAACCTGGATATCGACAAGGGCGAGATCTGCGTGCTGATGGGCCTGTCGGGCTCAGGCAAGTCGAGCCTGCTGCGCTGCATCAACGGCCTCAATACCGTCAGCCGCGGCAAGCTGCACGTGGAGCACGAAGGCGCTTACATCGACGTGGCCCATTGCACCCCGGCCGAGCTGAAGATGATGCGCACCAAGCGCATTGCCATGGTATTCCAGAAGTTCGCCCTCATGCCCTGGCTGACCGTACGCGAGAACATCAGCTTCGGTCTGGAGATGCAGGGGCGCCCTGAAAAGGAACGGCGCAAGCTGGTCGATGAGAAAATTGAGCTGGTTGGACTGACCCAGTGGCGCAATAAAAAGCCCGACGAGCTTTCAGGCGGCATGCAGCAGCGCGTAGGCCTGGCCCGCGCATTGGCGATGGACGCCGATATTCTGCTGATGGACGAACCCTTCTCGGCCCTCGATCCGCTGATCCGCCAGGGCCTGCAGGACGAACTGCTGGAGCTGCAGCGCAAGCTGAACAAGACCATCGTGTTCGTCAGCCACGACCTGGACGAGGCCTTGAAGCTGGGCAGCCGCATCGCGATCATGAAGGACGGCCGGATCATCCAGTACAGCAAGCCCGAGGAAATCGTGCTCAATCCCGCCGACGAGTATGTGCGTACATTCGTCGCCCATACCAATCCGCTCAATGTGCTGTGCGGACGCAGCCTGATGCGCACCCTGGACCAGTGCAAGCGGATCAACGGATCGGTCTGCCTGGATCCGGGCGGTGATTCGTGGATCGATCTGGCCGAAGGCAACACCATCAAAGGTGCTCGCCAGGGCATCAACGGCCTGGACCTGCAGAACTGGACGCCGGGGCAGGCCATGGAAACCCTGGGCCGCAAGCCAACCCTGGTGAATGCCGGTATCGGCATGCGCGATGCGCTGCAGATCAGGTATCAGACCGGCAACAAGCTGGTGTTGCAGGAAGGGAATTCAGTGGTGGGGATTCTGGGCGACAGTGAGTTGTATCACGCGTTGCTGGGCAAGAATCACGGGTAAGCAGCTGCAAGCTTCACGCTTGCAGCTCAAAACCGCTGCCTTAGCGAACCACGATCCCTCGCTGTGCCATGTAGGCCTTGGCCTCTGGCACGGTGTACTCGCCGAAGTGGAAGATACTGGCCGCCAGCACCGCGCTGGCATGCCCTTCGAGAATCCCGTCCGCAAGGTGCTGCAGGTTACCCACGCCGCCCGAGGCGATCACCGGGATCCCCAGCGCATCGCTGATCGCCCGGGTGACACCCAGGTCGAACCCGTTCTTCATGCCGTCCTGATCCATGCTGGTAAGCAGGATCTCGCCCGCGCCCAAGCCTTCCATCTTCCTGGCCCATTCCACGGCATCAAGCCCGGTCGGCTTGCGCCCACCGTGAGTGAAGATCTCCCAGCGCGGCTCTTCACCTGGCGCCGAGACTTTCTTCGCATCGATGGCGACCACGATGCACTGCGACCCGAAACGGTCGGCGGCTTCCCCCACGAATTCCGGATTGAACACCGCAGCCGTATTGATGGAGACCTTGTCGGCACCAGCGTTGAGCAGGTTGCGGATGTCCTGCACGGTACGCACGCCACCACCCACGGTCAGCGGTATGAATACCTGGCTGGCCATGCGCTCGACGGTGTGCAAGGTGGTGTCACGGCCATCGACGCTGGCAGTGATGTCGAGGAAGGTGATCTCGTCGGCACCCTGCTCGTCATAGCGCCGGGCGATTTCCACCGGGTCGCCAGCGTCGCGGATGTTCTCGAACTTGACGCCCTTGACCACCCGGCCGTTGTCCACGTCCAGGCAAGGGATGATGCGTTTTGCCAGCGCCATGCGGGACTCCTCAGCCTTTGTAGGTATCGCAGAAGGCCTGAGCCTCGGCGACGTCCAGGGTGCCTTCGTAGATCGCCCGGCCGGTGATGGCGCCGACGATGCCAGGCGCCTTGGCGTCCAGCAGGGCCTTGATGTCACCCAGGTTGTGGATGCCGCCAGAGGCGATCACCGGAATCCGCGTGGCTTCGGCCAGGGCCTTGGTGAAGGGCACGTTGCAGCCTTGCATCATGCCGTCCTTGGCGATGTCGGTGTAGACGATCGCCGAGACGCCATCGGCCTCGAAGCGCTTGGCCAGGTCAATGACCTGCACCGAGCTGACTTCGGCCCAGCCATCGGTGGCGACGAAGCCGTCCTTGGCATCCAGGCCAACGATGACCTTGCCAGGGAATGCGCGGCAGGCCTCGGCAACGAACTCCGGCTCCTTGACCGCCTTGGTGCCGATGATCACGTAGCTGACGCCAGCCTTGACGTAGTGCTCGATGGTCTCGAGCGAGCGGATACCGCCACCGATCTGGATCGGCAGGGTGGGATAGCGCTTGGCGATGGCGGTGACCACCTCGCCATTGACCGGCTGGCCTTCGAAGGCGCCGTTGAGGTCGACCAGGTGCAGGCGGCGGCAGCCACCCTCGACCCACTTGGCGGCCATGCTTACCGGGTCATCGGAAAATACCGTGGAATCTTCCATGCGGCCTTGGCGCAGGCGCACGCAGGCACCGTCCTTGAGATCGATAGCGGGGATAATCAGCATCTTCTGAACCTGTCTAATCGGTAAGCTGCGATGCTCGGGAAGTCAGGGCTTCTCGAGCGCCCACAGGTCGCTTTCAATGCTCTCGAACCGCTCCTTGAGGTGCAGCTGAACATCGGCAATCGCCCTGTTGTAGTAATGCGGTGCAATGTCCTTGCTGAACACATCGAGCACCTCGGCCACCTCGAACGAGCCCAGTTGCAGCTCGAAGCGGTTTTCGAGAAACCGCTTCAAGGTGTCGAGCGCCTCACGCTCCTGCTCGGGGGCCAGCGTGATGACGGGGGCCTTGGTCCTCGACCGGCTCATCACCAGCGCCCGTCCCAGGCGATGAAGTTCTGCAGCAATTGCAGGCCGTGGGTATGGCTCTTCTCAGGGTGGAACTGCACCGCGAAACGCGAGCCCTCGGCCAACGCCGCGGCGAAGTCGACGCCATAGTGACCGCGCCCGACAACCTGGCCCGGCTTGCCAGCATTGATGTAGTAGCTGTGCACGAAGTAGAAGCGCGCGCGGTCGGGGATGTCGTGCCACAGGGGGTGGTCGACGGCGCGGGCGACTTCGTTCCAGCCCATGTGCGGCACCTTGAGGTGCTCACCGTCTTCCCTGAGATCCTTGCCGAAGAACTTCACCCGGCCAGGGAACAGACCGATGCAATCGACACCGTCGTTTTCCTCGCTGTGGTCCAGCAGCGCCTGCATGCCTACGCAGATGCCGAGGAACGGACGGTCCTGGCTGACCTCGCGCACCAGGCTATCGAAGCCCAGGCGGCGGATTTCGGCCATGCAGTCGCGGATCGCGCCAACCCCGGGAAACACTACGCGGTCAGCCTCGCGGATGACGGACGCGTCGCTGGTCACCAGCACCTTGCCGGCACCCACGTGCTCCAGGGCCTTGGCGACCGAGTGCAGGTTGCCCATGCCGTAGTCGATGACAGCTACCGTCTGCATTACAGGCAACCCTTGGTCGAAGGCATTTGCCCGGCCATGCGTTCGTCGCGCTCGATGGCCATGCGCAGGGCGCGGCCGAAGGCCTTGAACACCGTCTCGATCTGGTGGTGGGTGTTGTGCCCGCGCAGGTTGTCGATGTGCAGGGACACCAGGGCATGGTTGACGAAGCCCTGGAAGAATTCCTGGAACAGGTCGACATCGAAGCCGCCGACCGAGGCGCGGGTATAGGGCACGTGCATCTGCAGGCCGGGACGGCCGGAGAAGTCGATGACCACGCGAGACAGCGCCTCGTCCAGCGGGACGTAGGCGTGGCCGTAGCGGAAGATGCCCTTCTTGTCGCCGATGGCCTGGGCGAATGCCTGGCCAAGGGTGATACCGACGTCCTCGACGGTATGGTGATCGTCGATGTGCAGGTCGCCCTTGCACTCGATGTCCAGATCGATGAGCCCGTGCCGGGCGATCTGGTCGAGCATGTGTTCGAGGAAAGGAACACCGATATCAAATCGGGCCTTGCCAGTGCCATCCAGGTTGATCGAGGCCTTGACCTGGGTTTCCAGGGTATTGCGCTCGACGGAAGCCTTACGTTCGACCATCACCAGCTCCGCAAAATCATTGGGCGAAAAGGGCATCATTATAGGCCCAGAACCGCCCGGCTTGAAACGCGGATGACATATGGCAGCGAAATTGTGTCTGGGACCCCGCACTCCCCGAGGAATGCGGGGTCCTTCAGATCAATGGAACAACACCGCCGTCTTCTGCAGCGTCACCCAGATACCCCATGCCAGCGGGATACCCACCGCCAGCCAGGCCGCGACCGCCAGTGGCACGCTGCCCGGCGCCGCTTTCCATTCCAGCGACTGGCTGCCATCGGCACCCTTGTCATGGCTCAGCGCGCGCTCGGCCGCCAGCTGCGCATCGGTCATGAAGTGCTTGTCGGCCACCGGACGCACCAGGGCGTTGCAGATGAAGCCCAGCACCAGCAGGCCGGCCAGGATATACAGCGTGATATCGTAGGCCGCTGCCCGCTCCACGCCCAGCGCCAGTTGGTACTCGCGCAGATAGGTAATCAGGACCGGGCCAAGCACGCCAGCCGCGGCCCATGCGGTCAACAGGCGGCCATGGATCGCACCGACCATCTGCGTACCGAACAGGTCGGCCAGGTAGGCCGGTACCGTGGCGAAGCCACCGCCGTACATCGACAGGATGATGCAGAACGCCGCGACGAACAGCGCCACGTTGCCCAGGTGGCCCATGTTCGGTACCAGCGAGTACAGCGCCACGCCCAGGGCGAAGAAGGCGAAGTAGGTGTTCTTGCGCCCGATATAGTCCGAGAACGACGCCCAGAAGAACCGCCCGCCAATATTGAACAGACTCAGCAACCCGGTGAAGCCTGCGGCAATCGCGGCAATCTGCCCCAGTTGCGTGGCGTTCAGTTCGCTGAAGCTGAGCTCGTTGCCCAGCAGCTTGCCGGCGAACACTTCCTGCAGCAGCGGCGAAGCCATGCCGAGGATGCCGATACCCGCCGAGACATTGAGGCACAGCACCAGCCAGATCAGCACGAACTGCGGGGTTTTCCACGCAACGCTGACATGCACGTGTCGGCTGGTGATCATGGTGTTGGCCTTCTTCACCGCAGGCGTCCAGCCCTCGGGCTTCCAACCGGTAGGCGGCACGCGGTAGGCCAGGGCGCCTCCGGTCATGAACACGAAGTAGATCAGCGCCATTACCACGAAACTCTGCCACACGCCGACTTCACCGGCGCTCGAGAAGTGCCCCATCAGCGCCGTGGCCAGCGGTGCACCCACCATGGCGCCGCCGCCGAAGCCCATGATCGCCATGCCGGTCGCCATGCCGCGCTTGTCCGGGAACCACTTGATCAGCGTCGACACCGGCGAGATGTAGCCCAGCCCCAGGCCGATCCCCCCGATCACCCCCGAGCCCAGCCACATCAGCCACAGTTGGTGGGTATACACCCCCAGCGCCGAGATCAGCAGGCCGCCGCACCAGCACAGCGCCGATACCAGGCCCGCCTTGCGGGGACCGGCATGCTCCAGCCATCCGCCAAGTACCGCAGCCGAGCAGCCAAGGAAGACGAAGAACAGCGTGTAGATCCAGCTCAGCATGGAGATCTGCCAGTCGCAGTCCGCGCTGAACAGGCGAGCGATAAAGCCCATGTCAGGCGCGCAGGCCACCGGTGAGGTAATGCCGATTGCCTGGGACAGCGGCAACCAGAACACCGAGAAGCCGTAGGCCATGCCGATGCACAGGTGAATGGCCAGGGCTGCCGGCGGTACCAGCCAGCGATTGAAACCCGGCCGGGCGATGATGCGCTCCTTCGACAGGAAGCCAGGCGCTGTCGCGACGGCCCCCGCCGTGATACTGCTGTTCATTCGAATTTATCCTTTGTAGGTGTAGGCGGAGCCTTGGATCAAATGCTCGGCTCTTGTGGGCGCACGTAGGCTGAACCCGGCCGTTCTAGGCAAAATCCGCGACAATAGGCCGCAGTCGCTCCAAAAGCGGCGCAAGATTAGCACTTGCCGGGGCCGATGGAAGCATTTTGATACTGTCGATTTTTTACCCAGGGTTCTGAGCATATTTCCCCCCGCGTGTAACCAAAGCGCTCTGCGGGTACTCAGCGGACAACCTCGCGGCGCTATACTCTGCCGCTGAATTTTTGAATCGGACTACAAGGACTCGCCCATGAAAGCGTTCGGCAAAATCCTGGGGCTAGGGCTTCTCGGGTTGTTGCTGATCATCGTGGCTCTGGGCTTCGCCCTGACCCACCTATTCGATCCCAACGACTACAAAGACGAAATCCGCCAGCTGGCGCGCGACAAGGCACACGTCGAGCTCACCCTCAATGGCGATATCGGCTGGAGCCTGTTCCCGTGGCTGGGCCTGGAGCTGCACGAAGCCAGCATCGCTACCCTGAACAATCCACAGGCGCCCTTCGCCGACCTGCAGATGCTTGGCCTGTCGGTGCGCGTGTTGCCGCTGCTGCGCCGTGAAGTGCAGATGAGCGATGTGCGCGTCGAAGGGTTGAACCTGGTCCTGAACCGCGACGAAAACGGCCATGGCAACTGGGAGGACATCGGCAAGCCGCTGCCGCTCAAGAACCCCGATGGCACGCCGGCCACCCCTGAAGCCGGCGCCTCCCAGGGCCAGGCCACGGAAAACACTGCCAGCGAGCGCTCGGTCAAGCTTGATATCGACAGCCTCACCGTCAACAACGCCCGTGTGCAGTACACCGATGCCAGGACCGGGCAGAGCCTGAGCGCCGACAGCATCCAGCTCAGCGCAGGCGCCGTGCATGAAGGCAGCAACATCCCGCTGAAGATGACGGCCTTCTTCACCGTCGGCCAGCCGAGCATACGTGCGCGCACCGAGCTCAACGGCCAGCTGCGCTTTGACCGCAAGCTCAAGCGCTACAACTTCGAGGACATGCGCCTGACGGGCGAGGCCTCCGGCGAGCCGCTGGCAGACAAGACCATGACTTTCGCCGCCCAGGGCCAGTTGCTGGTCGACATGGCGGCCAATGTCGCCGAATGGAACGGACTGAAGGTCTCCGCGAATCAGTTGCGCGCCCTCGGCGAGCTGAGCCTGCGCGACCTCGACAAGGCGCCGCAGCTCAGCGGCGGCCTGTCGATCGCCCAGTTCGACCTGCGCAATTTCCTCGACAGCATCGGCCACCCGCTGCCTGCCACTGCCGACCCCGCCGCGCTAGGCAAGGTCGAGCTGGTCAGCCGCCTGCAAGGCACCCGCAACAGCCTGGCGCTGGAAGACTTGGCAGTGAAGGTTGACGACAGTACTTTCAGTGGTCGTATCGCCATTGAGGACTTCGCCAGGCAAGCCTTGCGTATTCAGCTCAAAGGCGACACGTTGGACGCCGATCGTTACTTGTTGGCCAAAAGCGAAGAAGCCAAGGGCGCCACCGCCGCGCGCCAGGCCGAGGTCAGGCAGCAAGAAGCCAGCGCAATGGCCGCCCCGAACAGCACCCCGCTGCCGACCGCGCCGACCCAGGTAGCCTGGAGCAGCGACAAGCTGCTGCCGGTCGACCGTCTGCGCCAGCTCGATCTGCAGGCCGATGTGAGCTTTCGCGCGCTGACCCTCAATAAGCTGCCGATCACCGACGCCACGCTCAAGGCCCAGGGCAAAGACGGTCTGATCACCCTCGAAACCCTGCGCGGCGGTCTCTACAACGGCACCTTCGAAGTCCACGGCAACCTGGATGTTCGCCCCGCGGTACCGCAGGTTGGCGTGACCACCGCGATCAACCGCGTACCAGTCGAGCACTTCATCAAGACTGATGACGCCACGCAGTCCCCGCCAGTCAAAGGCCTGCTGACCCTGTCCAGCGCGCTGACCGCCACCGGCAACAGCCAGAAAGCCCTGATCGACACGCTCAACGGCACGGCCAGCTTCACCATCAACAATGGCGTGCTGGTCAATGCCAACCTCGAACAGCAGCTGTGCCAGGCCATCGCCACGCTCAACCGCAAGCAGCTGAGCGGCGAGCCACGTGGCAAGGACACCCCCTTCGAAGAGCTCAAGGGCAGCCTGGTGATCCGTAACGGCGTAGCCAGCAACCCTGATCTCAAGGCGCGCATTCCCGGCCTGGCGGTCAACGGCAACGGCGATCTCGACCTGCGTGTGCTGGGCATGGACTACCGCGTCGGCGTAGAGGTCGAAGGCGACAAGCGGGACATGCCAGACCCTGCCTGCCAGGTCAACGAGCGCTACGTCGGCGTCGAGCTGCCGCTACGCTGCCGCGGCCCTCTGGAACTGGGCGCCAAGGCGTGCCGTCTTGACCAGGAAGGCCTGGGCAAGGTCGCGGCCAAGGTCGCTGGCAACCGCATCAGTGAGAAACTTGACGAGAAGATCGACGAAAAGCTCGGTGACAAGGTCAGTCCCGAGCTCAAGGACGCGCTCAAGGGGCTGTTCAAGCGATGAGTCCCGAGCAGTTCTCCAGCGCAGTGCTGGACTGGTATGACCGGCACGGTCGCCACGATCTGCCCTGGCAACAGGGCATCAACCCGTATCGGGTGTGGGTCTCTGAAATCATGTTGCAGCAGACTCAGGTCAGCACCGTGCTCAACTACTTCGACCGTTTCATGCAAGCCCTGCCGACCGTGCAGGCGCTGGCCGAAGCGCCCGAGGACGAAGTGCTGCACCTGTGGACGGGCCTGGGCTACTACACCCGTGCCCGTAACCTGCACAAGGCTGCGAAGATCGTCGTCGAACAGCATGGCGGCGAATTTCCCCGTAGCGTCGAGCAGTTGACCGAGCTGCCCGGCATCGGCCGCTCCACCGCAGGGGCCGTCGCCAGCATCAGCATGGGCATCCGCGCGCCGATCCTCGATGGCAACGTCAAGCGCGTGCTCGCCCGCTATACGGCGCAGGAGGGCTACCCCGGCGAGCCCAAGGTGGCCAACGCCCTGTGGGCCAACGCCGAGCGCTACACCCCGCATTCGCGCGCCAACCACTACACCCAGGCGATGATGGACCTGGGCGCGACCCTCTGCACCCGCAGCAAGCCCAGCTGCCTGCTCTGCCCGCTGCAAAGCGGCTGCGCGGCGCACATGCTCGGTCTTGAGACCCGTTACCCGGTGCCCAAGCCGCGCAAGGTGTTGCCGCAGAAACGCACCCTGATGCCTTTGCTGGCCAACCACGAAGGCGCCATCCTGCTTTACCGACGTCCTTCGAGCGGCCTCTGGGGCGGTTTGTGGAGCCTGCCCGAGCTCGACAGCCTGGACCAGCTCGACGACCTCGCCTGCCAGCACGGCGTGCGCCTCGCGGGCAGTCACGCCCTGGATGGCCTTACCCATACCTTCAGCCATTTCCAGCTCGCCATCGAGCCATGGCTCGTGCGCGTCGATCCCCTCGGCCAGCACGTGGCCGAGCCCGACTGGCTCTGGTATAACCTCGCCACCCCGCCGCGCCTGGGCCTCGCCGCCCCGGTCAAGAAGCTCCTCAAACGCGCGGCCGACGAACTGATTGCAGGAGAGTCCCGATGACCCGCACCGTACTGTGCCGCAAATACAACGAACAGCTCCCAGGCCTCGAGCGCCCGCCCTACCCGGGCGCCAAGGGCCAGGACATCTACGAGCACATCTCGCAGAAGGCCTGGGCCGACTGGCAGAAGGAGCAGACCATGCTCATCAACGAAAAACGCCTGAACATGATGAACGCCGAGGACCGTAAATTCCTCCAGGGCGAGATGGACAAGTTCTTCTCGGGCGAAGCGTTTGAAAAGGCCGAGGGCTACGTGCCGCCGAGCGAATGACCCCGTAAAACCGTAAGCGACGGAATTAATTTAAGAAATTTTCAAAAAGTCGTTGACGCAAACCTGAAAAAGCCTTTTAATGCGCCCCGTTGCCCAGATAGCTCAGTCGGTAGAGCAGAGGATTGAAAATCCTCGTGTCGGCGGTTCGACTCCGTCTCTGGGCACCAAAACAAACAAAACCCCTGAATCGAAAGATTCAGGGGTTTTTTGTTTGTGCGTGGGAAATTCCCGGTTCCGCACATCTCCCTTGGGTTTCCCACTCAACTGCGTTTCAATACGCAACTCTTTTCTGCCACCCCCAGGATCACGCCCCATGGCCTCCAACACCAAGCAACAGAAACGCGCCAAGCGCGCCGCGTCCAAGGCCAAGCAGAACCGTATGGTGCGCAGTGGTCAGGCGGTGAAGGCGAGCAGCGGCGAGAGCAGCAGCGTCGAGCAGGTGTTCAACAAGGCGATGGAGTCGGACAGCTACAAGGAGCTGTTCGAGAAGATGAAGCAGGCCCAGGAAGGCGGGCTGGTGCCGATGATTTCAGTGTTCCTGGTCGACCCGCTGCTGACGCTGGTGCTCAAGGGGCACAAGGAAGAACACGCCACCGACTACATCGTGCTGGTGTTCAGCGCCTATCGCACCTGGCTGGACGGCGCCGACGAAGATACCACCATGGCGTGGCTGGAAAGCGATGAGTTCCAGGAGGCCTATGTCACAGCTTCGGAGAATGTCGCCAAGCTGCAGCAGGCGCAGAAGCAATTCGGCTGATCGCCACTGAGGCGATGAAAAAGGCCGCGTCCTTTCGGGACGCGGCCTTTTTTCATTTCAGCAGCAGTCAGCTGTCCAGTGCCACCCGCCCGGCAGCCAGCTTCTCGCCCTTGCGCTTGCGCTGCACCAGCAGCCCGGCCGCAACCACACCTATGCTCAGCAAGGCCGTGGCGACGATCTCCGCGCGGTGATCAGGACGGATCGCCATCACCACCAGCACCGCCACGATAAACGCGATGGTGGCCCAGGTAAGCCCCGGGAACAGCCACATCTTGAAGGCGATCTGCTCGCCACGGTCCATGCGCTGGCGGCGCATTCGCAGCTGCGAGATGGCGATTACCAGATACACCAGCAGGGCAATCGCGCCGGAGCTCGCCAGCAGGAACTCGAACACCTGCGCAGGGGCCATGTAGTTGGCGATCACGGTCAGGAAGGCCGCGGCGGTCGACAGCAGCACCGCGACATGCGGGGTGCCAGCCTTGGTGGTGCGTTGCGCCACGGCAGGCGCGTCACCACGCTTGCTCAGCGAGAACAGCATGCGCGAGGAGGTATACAGCGCCGAGTTGAGGCAGCTGGTCACCGCAATCAGCACAACGATGTCGACGATCAGCTTGGCGTTCGGCACGCCGATACGGCTCAGCACGGTCTGGTAGGAACCGCCGGCTGCGAGAGCAGGATCGTTCCACGGCACCAGGGCCACGACCAGGAAGATCGACACCAGGTAGAACAGGCAGATACGCCAGATCACCGAATTGGTGGCCTTGGTGATCTGCTTGGCAGGATCCTTCGACTCGGCCGCGGCAATGGTGACGATTTCGGTACCCATGAACGAGAACATCGTCGTCAGCATGGCCGCCAGCACGGCGCCCAGACCATTGGGCATGAAGCCCTGGGTATCGAAGAGATGACTTGCCCCGCTGACCTGGCTGTTTGGCACAAAGCCGAACATGGCAGCGCAAGCGGCGATGATGAAGGCCACGATGGCCAATACCTTGAGCAGCGCGAACCAGAACTCGAATTCACCGTAGTTCTTGACGCTGCACAGGTTGGTGGCGGTGAGGGCCAGGGTGATGACCAGGGTAAACACCCAGAAGTCCACGGCCGGGAACCAGGCATGCAGGATGGCTGCCGCGGCATTCGCCTCCAGCGGGATCACCAGCACCCAGAACCACCAGTACAGCCAGCCGATGGTGAAACCGGCCCAATGACCGATGGCGCGGTCAGCGTAGGTGGAGAACGAGCCGGTGTCTGGCGAGGCGATGGCCATTTCGGCCAGCATGCGCATCACCAGCACCACCAGGGTGCCGGCAGCGGCGTAGGCAAGGATGACAGCAGGGCCGGCTTCGGCAATGGCATGGCCGGAGCCGACGAACAGGCCGGCGCCAATCACGCCAGCAATGGACAGCATGGTCACATGCCGTTGCTTGAGCCCCTGAGCGAGGTCATTGGAATTGTGCGTACCGCTCATATAACTACCTTTACAAGGGGTGGTCAGGTATCAGCTTGGACGAAAGGACGGCATGATTTTTCAGGCCATGCCACGTCCGGTTCGTAAAACTGGCAATAAGCGCGCCATCTTAAAAAACGTTTTGTCAGAAAGCGCTGCTTGCCGCGTACGTCAAGGCTTGCCGGGCTTTCGGCCATGCCGTGACCAAAAGGCCACCAAATGTGCAGATTACGGAAATACCCACTTACAACTGCACCATCGGTGCCCCTTGGTAACACCTGCGCACAAAATCAGCGCAGAAAAAGCGCAACCTACAGGCGCAACTCTACGGGCCTGAGCTATAAGCCCAGTGTTACCGGCCAGAAACGGCTGGCCAGTCACAGTCAAAACTGGCACCATCGCGCCTTTTTTCATCAGGGCCACAGGGCTCGGCAGCATGCGCTGCGGACATCTGCGCGACAGTCCACTGCAGCGATGCGACAACTGCCTTGCCTTCACCCCATTGCCTTTAGTGACCCGGTTGGTTGTCATTGCGCCGCTATGCTAGCTTGGCGCTCGCCAGGAAGGCCGCCAACAGCTGGATCGCACCTGAACACATGAGGACCGCACATGGCCCAGGCCACGCCCGCGCTGGAAATCCGCAACCTGCACAAACGCTACGGCGAGCAGGAGATACTCAAGGGCATTTCGCTGACCGCGCGCGACGGTGACGTGATCTCCATTCTGGGATCATCCGGATCCGGCAAGTCCACCCTGCTGCGCTGCATCAACCTGCTGGAAAACCCCCACCAGGGCCAGATTCTCGTCGCCGGTGAAGAGCTCAAGCTCAAGGCCGCGAAAAACGGCGAGCTGTTCGCCGCCGACAACCGCCAGATCAATCGCCTGCGCAGCGAGATCGGCTTTGTCTTCCAGAACTTCAACCTGTGGCCGCACATGTCGATCCTCGACAACATCATCGAGGCCCCACGCCGCGTGCTTGGCCAGAGCAAGGCCGAGGCCATCGAGCATGCCGAGGCGCTGCTGGCCAAGGTCGGCATCCACGACAAGCGCCACGTCTACCCTTCCCAGCTATCCGGCGGCCAGCAACAGCGTGCGGCCATCGCCCGTACCCTGGCCATGAAACCCAAGGTCATCCTGTTCGACGAGCCGACCTCGGCCCTTGACCCGGAGATGGTCCAGGAAGTGCTTAACGTTATTCGCGCGCTCGCCGAAGAAGGGCGCACCATGCTACTGGTAACCCACGAAATGGGCTTCGCCCGTCAGGTGTCCAGCGAAGTCGTCTTCCTGCACCAGGGCCTGGTCGAAGAGCAAGGAACGCCGCAGCAGGTTTTCGAGAACCCGACCTCGGCACGTTGCAAGCAATTCATGTCCAGCAACCGCTAACGGAGCAACACGCATGCAGAACTACAAGAAATTCCTCCTGGCCGCTGCCGCCACGCTGGTGTTCTCGGCCAACGCCATGGCTGCCGAGAAACTGCGCATGGGTATCGAGGCGGCCTACCCGCCGTTCAACAACAAGGACGCCAGCGGCCAGGTGGTCGGCTTCGACAAGGACATCGGCGACGCCCTGTGCGCCAAGATGAAGGTCGAATGCAGCGTCGTGACCTCCGATTGGGACGGCATCATCCCCGCCCTGAACGCCAAGAAGTTCGACTTCCTGGTGTCATCGCTGTCGATTACCGACGAGCGCAAGCAGGCGGTGGACTTCACCGACCGGTACTACTCCAACAAGCTGCAGTTCATCGCACCGAAAAACGTCGACTTCAAGACCGACAAGGATTCGCTCAAGGGCAAGTCCATCGGCACCCAGCGCGCCACCCTGGCCGGTACCTGGCTTGAAGACAACTACGGCAGCGATATCGACATCAAGCTCTACGACACCCAGGAAAACGCCTACCTGGACCTGACCTCGGGCCGCGTCGACGCCATTCTTGCCGACAAGTACGTGAACTACGACTGGCTCAAGACCAAGGAAGGCCAGAACTACGAGTTCAAGGGCGAGCCTGTGGTCGAGAGCGACGAGATCGGCATCGCGGTACGCAAGGGTGACGACGCGCTGCGCAACCAGCTCAATGCTGCCCTGAAAGAAATCATTGCCGACGGTACGTACAAGAAGATCAACGACAAGTACTTCCCGTTCAGCATCTATTGATTCGCCCCGACCTGCACCGCCACGCGCGGTGCAGGTCCCTTGAAACAGCTGCCCATGAATATCGACCTACACGGATTCGGTCCGGCCTTGCTGGCCGGCACCCTGATGACCGTCAAACTGGCGCTCTGCGCCCTGCTGCTGGGGCTGGTCCTCGGACTGCTCGGCGCGCTGGCCAAGACCTCGCAGGCCAAGCCACTGCAATGGCTTGGCGGCACTTACTCGACCCTGGTGCGCGGCGTGCCCGAGCTGCTCTGGGTCCTGCTCATCTACTTCGGCACCGTCAGCCTGATGAACCGGCTTGGCGAAGCCCTGAACATTCCCGGCCTTGAGCTCAATGCCTTCGCCGCAGGCGTCATCGCCCTGGGCCTGTGCTTTGGCGCCTACGCCACCGAAGTGTTCCGCGGCGCGATCCTGGCCATCCCCAAGGGCCACCGTGAAGCCGGCCTGGCCCTGGGCCTGTCGCGCGGGCGCATCCTCTCGCGGATCATCCTGCCGCAGATGTGGCGCATCGCCCTGCCTGGCCTTGGCAACCTGTTCATGATCCTGATGAAAGACACCGCCCTGGTCTCGGTGATCGGCCTTGAAGAGATCATGCGTCACTCGCAGATCGCCGTGACCGTGAGCAAGGAGCCCTTCACCTTCTACATGGTCGCCGCCTTCATCTACCTGAGCCTGACCGTGGTCGCCATGACCGGCATGCACTTCATGGAAAAACGCGCCGCTCGCGGCTTCGCGAGGGCCAACCAATGAACTGGGAAGTGATCATCAAGTGGCTGCCGCGCCTGGCCCAGGGCGCGACCCTGACCCTGGAGCTGGTGGCCATCGCGGTCATCGCCGGGTTGATCCTGGCCATCCCGCTGGGCATCGCACGCGCCTCGCGCCACTGGTACGTGCGCGCCCTGCCCTACGGCTACATCTTCTTCTTCCGCGGCACGCCGCTGCTGGTGCAGCTGTTCCTGGTGTACTACGGCCTCGCGCAATTCGATGCCGTGCGCAGCAGCTCGCTGTGGCCCTACCTGCGTGATCCGTTCTGGTGCACGGTGCTGACCATGACCCTGCACACCGCCGCCTACATCGCCGAGATCCTGCGCGGCGCACTGCAGGCCATCCCGCGTGGCGAGATCGAGGCGGCGCGGGCACTGGGCATGTCACAGGCCAAGACACTGTTCTACATCATGCTGCCGCGCGCCTCGCGCATTGGCCTGCCGGCCTACAGCAACGAAGTGATCCTGATGCTCAAGGCCAGCGCCCTGGCCAGCACCGTGACCCTGCTGGAACTCACCGGCATGGCTCGCACGATCATCGCCCGCACCTATCTGCCAGTGGAGATCTTCTTTGCCGCCGGGGTGTTCTACCTGCTGATCTCCTTCCTTCTCGTCCAAGGCTTCAAGCTGCTCGAGCGCTGGTTGCGCGTCGACGCCTGCCAAGGCCGCTGACCACTGCTACGGGGCTGATCACAGCCCCGTTTTTCATGGACCACCATGACCACGCCGACCTTTCTGCAGGGTGACCAACTGCTTGCCCGCTTCCAGGCCCTGGACGCTTTCCTGTGCCAGCACCAGGCGCTGTGGCGTCCACGTCCCTTCACGCATCTGCAGTCGCCGTGGGAAGAATCGCACCCCGAGCTGGCCGCGTGGCTGCGCGAGCGCACCCTCGGAGAAGCCGAGGCCTATCAGCAGCATCCCGGGCAGTTGCCCGCGCCCGCGCCTTTTCCTGCATTGGCAGAACAGGCTTTTCGCCTAGGTGACGTAGGCGAGTTGCCCGACAGCGGCCTGCATCCGGCCGGGCATCGCCTGGACGCCAATGTGCCAGGGCGCAAATGGCAGCAGATCGAAGCGTTTGGCCGTCGGCTGGGCTTTCGAGAGCCCGCCCGGCACTGGCTGGACTGGTGCTCGGGCAAAGGCCACCTTGGCCGGCGCCTGCTCCAACCCGGCCAGCACCTGACATGCCTTGAGCACGACGCGGAACTGGTCGCGGCCGGCGAGGCCTTGAGCGTGCACCATCACTTGCCTGCCCAGCATGTGGAGCAGGATGTCATGGCCCCGGGCAGCGGCCGGCACCTGGATCCCGGCAAGAGCGTGGTGGCCCTGCACGCCTGTGGCGACCTGCATGTGCATCTGCTGCGACTGGCCAGCGAACAAGGATGCCGGCAACTGGCGGTGGCGCCCTGCTGTTACAACCGCATCCAGACAGATACCTATCAACCGTTATCCACAGCCGCGCGGGCTTCGGCGCTTGAGCTGTCGCTGAATGACCTCGGCCTGCCGTTGAGCGAAGCCGTCACCGCAGGCGCCCGTGTGCGGCGCCAGCGCGATCTTTCCATGGCCCGTCGACTGGGATTCGACCTGCTGCAGCGCGAACAGCGTGGCAGTGATGATTACCTGCCGACACCTTCGCTGCCGGTCAGCTGGCTCGAAAAGCCTTTTGCCGAGTATTGCCGCGATCTTGCCGAGCTCAAGGATCTGGTCCTGCAAGGCGAACCCGATTGGCCTGCATTGGAAGCGGCCGGCTGGGAGCGGCTGGCCGTGGTGCGCAATCTTGAACTGGTACGCAACCTGTTCAGGCGGCCCCTGGAAATGTGGCTGGTGCTCGATCGGACACTGTTCCTGCGCGAACACGGCTATGAAGTTCGCCTTGGGACGTTCTGCCAGCAACCGCTGACCCCGCGCAACCTGATGCTGCTGGCGGAGCGTCCCGGCGGTTGACAGCCTGTGGATAAGTCTGTGAACAAGCTTTTGATGAAAGCCTTCAAAAGCCGTTGATTCACGCGTTTTTACAGGCGCTGCTGATCTGCCATCATCCAGCAAAACCAGCAGAAACAGGAGTTTGCGCAAAGACCAGTGGCGAGCCGCTTGCGCATGGCCGGTGGACCAAGTTGGCACGCGGCTTGTGTATAAGCATATTCATCGGTCAATCCAAAACGATCCAAAGACGGACTGAATCCCTGCTATTCGAGTCAATCCGCGTCATATTCCCTCGCAGATAAGAGCTTCCGCCAGGATCCCTGGTCGGCTAAAGTTGCCGCCGATTCGTTCCACCCCTGCAAACGGAATTCACCTCGTGGCCAAAACCTGTTTTCCTGGCATGTTCGCCACCGCCCTGCTCCTGGCCGGTTGCAGTGCCACCCCGAACCATCACAGCGCCCCCGAGTGGGAAGTGCCCGGCATGCAGCTTGGCGGCGACCACGGCGTGCGAATGCAGCATCAGTCCCCCGGCGGCAAGCGCGGCAGCGACAACCGCAAGCTGTTCTTCAACCCCCGCCAACCCGAGCCAGGCGTGAACAGCATCCACCGCGGCTGGTAGGAAAAATCTCTTTTCGGGCGGTCACTTACGTCTTTTCATCAGAATCGCACGGAAGTGGTTTACAGGCGCCAACCGATCGCTATAATGACGCCCCTGTGCCGGTATAGCTCAGATGGTAGAGCAACTGACTTGTAATCAGTAGGTCCCGGGTTCGATTCCTGGTGCCGGCACCATACGCAGTACCGAAGAAGGCTCACCGAAAGGTGGGCCTTTTTTGTTTTTGGGGTCCTGGCCGGGAGGCTCCGTCGCCGGTGCAACATTCCCCCATACTCTTTGCGTTGACCGGATTGCTCACCTGCCTATCATGCGGCCCAACCATTTGCAGGCATAAACAAAAAAACCCGCCAAAAGGCGGGTTTTTTCGTTGTTACGTATGTCCTCGGGGGGAGGCTTGCGCCCGCGTTCCCGTGGCTAGTGGAAAAACTATAAGGACCACAGCGCGCCATGTCAACGCAGCTTGCCGATTCCGTGAGACGCGCCTTTTCACCAGCTCGGATGGAAACCTAGATCGTGTCCCAGGAAGTGGTGTAACTCATCATGGCTCTGGCCACTGAGTTTGCCGTTTAGTTGATCACGGCCGACAGCTTGGCCTGTGGATTATCGCTGACTGCTTCAAAGGCCTCCAACTGCATG
>NZ_CABVIX010000012.1 GCF_902498185.1 Pseudomonas fluorescens
CATGCAGTTGGAGGCCTTTGAAGCAGTCAGCGATAATCCACAGGCCAAGCTGTCGGCCGTGATCAACTAAACGGCAAACTCAGTGGCCAGAGCCATGATGAGTTACACCACTTCCTGGGACACGATCGCGAGCTATTGAGGCATAAGGGCGAGAAGCGCTATTTCTGCCCCTCGCGTTATCACTGCAGCACGCAGTTGCGAGACTATATCGAGCGACGTTTCTTCGAGGGAATGGTGGTACCGCACAATAGCAAGCATGGTGGCCAGCGGTACTTCTGTCTCGATCTGCATGATTACGCCATTTTCTTTTCAATCAGCAAGCCGCAGGGCACAACGAATCATCTGCGCCTGCATGTGATTTCGGCCTACGACGTAGCCAATTGGGGGCGGCATTCGCTCCCGCGCGGCAAAGCATTCAACGTGCGTTACGTCTTGGAAATGCGCAACAACGGTAAATCGGTGTGATCAGAAAGCAAAAAGCCCCGGCGCTTGCGCACCAGGGCTCTCTGTAAATCAATATCGGCCTGTTCTTTCAGCTTTCGCCTTATCCTGCACACTGGCTAGGAGAGCTTTCGCTCCGAAATCGATACCCCCTCAATTGAGGGTTCCGGTCTGTATCGACTCGCACATTATCCAGATGCCTGAACTCAGTGTCAACTCGGCGCCCGCTGCCTGCCTCACACATTCTCCAATATCCGCCGCGCTCGCAAAATCACGGGCAAATCGATCAACTTCCCATTTAGGCTGATCGCCCCTACCCCTTCATGCGCCGCGACCGTGTCCAGCACGGCCTGCGCCCAGAGCACTTCATGCTCCCCAGGGCGCAAGCCTTCGTTGATCACCGCGACCTGCTTGGGATGCACGCAAAGCTTCCCTGCAAACCCTTGCTGACGCGCGCGGTGTACATCGCTACCTAGCAGCTCGAGGTTGGACAGGTCGATGGTCACCCCATCCACCGGGGCGCCGATGCGGGCCAGGGCGGAGGCGATGACCAGGCGGGAGCGGGCGTAGAGGAGTTCTTCCCCGTCACCGAGGATGCCGGTATCTACTTGGAAGTCCACGGAGCCGAACGCCAGGCACTGGACCTTGGGGGCGCTGGCGATGGCTTCTGCGTTCCACAGGCCGCGTGCGCTTTCGACGATGGGCAGGATGCGCAGGTGTTCGGGCAGTCGGTCGGCCAGGGCGGCTATCTGTTCGGCGCTTTCTGCCTTGGGCAGTGACACGCCGAGCAGTCCGGGCGCATCGAGCAGGCCGCAGTCTTCGGCGTGCCACTGGGTATCGCTGCCGTTGAGGCGGACCCAGGCCTTGCCGCCTGCGCTGAGCCAGGCACGGATGGCTTCGCGGGCCTGGTCCTTGCGGTCGGGGGTGACGGCATCTTCAAGGTCGAGGATGACGACGTCCGCACCAGCGGCGCAGGCTTTGTCGAAGCGCTCGGGGCGGTCTCCGGGGACGAACAGGTACGAACGGGCAGCCATGGCAGGTCTCCAGTCGAGGGAAAAAACACAGGGATTGACGCGGATAGCTTCAGCCGGGGTCGCCGCGCGCCGTGGCGGCATGGGCGACGCGGCCCAGGGCCAGGGCGACGATGAGCATCAGCACGCCGAACAGCGCGTAGCCGATGGCGAGGGAGTCGCGGGAGTGGCTCATCGCGGCGAACAGGGGTGGGCCGGCGACGACACCGAAGTAGGTGAAGAACAGGGTGCCACCGGTGTATTGCCCGGCGCTTCCCGGTGGCGCCAGCCGGGCGACTTCGGCGAGGTAGACGCCGTTCCAGCCGATGGCTGTGGCACCGAACAGCATGCTCACGGCCGCAACCAGCGGCAGCGGCCAGCCTTGGCTGAACGCTGCGGTGGCCAGCGAGGCGACAGCCATGATCAAGGCCAGCAAGGGCAGCAGGCGGCGGGGTTCCAGCCAGCGGTCGGCGATCCAGCCCCAGAGCAAGCGCCCGGCCACGCCCGCGCCTTGGGTGAGTGCCAGGATCACACCGGCAGTCACCAGTGCCAGGCCGTAGTCATGGGTCAGGTAGCTGACCAGGTAGGTGGTCAGGCACAGCTGCATGGCGCCGAAGAACAGCGAGCACAACGCAAGGTTACGCATGCGCGGCATGGCGAAGATCATCACCAGGGGCTTGAACAGGTCGCGGCGCGATCCGCCAAGCTGGGGGTTGCGGTCGTCATCGAGCTGCGGGCGCACGCGCTGGGCGACAAGCGCCATCAATACGCAAACGACGGCGACGATCAGCAACGCACCGCGCCAGCCACTCGCGGCGACGAGGCCCGGCACCAGCAGGCCGGCCAGCACGCCGCCAATCGGCACGCCGGTCTGCTTCAGGGAAAACATGAAGCCCATCAGGTGCGCGGGCGTGGTGCGCGCCAGGATATGCGAGCTGGCGGGCGTGACAGGCCCGTAGCCCGCGCCCAGTGCCAAGGCACTCAGTCCCATGCACCACATCTGTCCTCCCGCCGCGAAGGTCAGCCCGGCCGCGCACAGCAGCAGGCATACCTGGCTGACGCGAATCGCCCCGAAACGCAGGACCCAGTTGCCGCTGAGCAGGCTGGAGATCATCGCGCCCGCATAGATCAGCGCCACGAACAGGCCGACCAGGGCGACACTGCCGCCCAGGTCGCGCAGCGCCACGGGTGCCAGCACTGGCACGGTGAAGGTGGCCATCGATGCCAGCGCCTGGATCGCCAGGGTGACGGCCAAGGCCGAGTAGCTGTTATTCACCGGTGGTGCCCTGCCAGGTCAGCCGCTGGGTGATCGAATAGCTGAAGCGGTCGCCCGGATGGACGTTGACCGCCACCTCGAGCAACTCGTCGTTGCTGCCTACGTACTTGCGCACGATGTGCAGCCCCGGCGAGCCGGCCTTGACCTGCAGGGCGCGGGCCTGGTCTTGGTCCAGGGTGACCGCGCTGATGTTCTGGCGCACTTCTGCCACCTGCACGCCGAAGCGCTTCTGCAGCAGTTCGTAGATCGGCGTGCGGCCATCGCCAAAGGCCTCCAGGGCCGCCCCATAAGCGCGGGGCACATAGACCAGGGTGCGCGCCAGCGGCGCACTGTCGCCCTCGCGGTGGCGCAGCCCGCGGGCCATGACCCAGGCCTGGCCGGGCTTGCATTCGAGCAGCTCGGCCAGGTCTTCGTCGGCTTCGATTTCCTCAGGGGTCTCGAGCTCCATCCGCACGTCGCGCACGTATTGATGCAGATCAGAGATGCCTTCGCTGGCCTGCACGTAGCGCGACGCGGCCTGGGTCGCCTTGACCCGGGTGCCGACGCCTTGCTGCTTGCTGATCAAGCCCAGCTCGTTGAGCCGTCGAATCGCCTCCCTGACGGTATGCCGGCTGACATTGAACTGCTTGCACAGTTCGTGCTCGGTCGGCAGCAGGCTATGCAGCGGGTATCGCCCCGCCGTGATCGCCTCCACCAGCGCTTGCGCCAGTATCAGGTAGCGGGGTTGCCCGGCGGACAGTAGGGAAGGCAGTTCCTGGTTCATTTCAGCTGACTCCTGCAGACTTCTTGTTTTGGGATTCCATTCCCTTCAGCGCGCCCAGTATCGACTGGTTGTGCGCGCCCAGCCGGGGTGCCGGCTGGTTGGGCAACGTCTCGCCGGGGCACCGGATCGGGCAGGCGAGCGTCTTGATCGTACCGCGCACCGGGTGTTCCACGCTGAAAATAACGCCTTGCTCGTGGGCGAAGGGATTGTCGAGCGCCTGGCCCACGTCGTTGACCGGGGCCGCCGGCACCTGGCCACCGAAGTGCTTGAGCCAGTAGGCCGTAGGCTGCTGCATCAGCACCGCATCGAGATCTTCGGTGAGCTGGTCACGGTTGGCCAGGCGCGCCTTGAAGTCACAGTAGCGCGGGTCGATGACCCACTCCGGCTTGTCGATCAGCCCGGCCAGCACCGCCCAGAACTTTTCCTTGTTGCACATGATGAACATCCAGCCGTCCTGGGTCTTGTACAGCTGGCTGGGGGTCAGCGAAGGATGCGCCGAACGTGGGGTGCGCTCGGTCTTGATGCCGTCGTTGAGGTACCAGGTACCCAGGTAGTTGATGTTGTGCATGGCCACGTCGAACAGGCTCACGTCCACATCGCGGCCGACGCCGGTGGCACGCGCACCGACCAGCGCCGAGACCAGCGCCAGCGCGGCGGTGGTGCCGGTCATCATGTCGATGATCGACAGGCCGAACCGGGCCGGTGGCCCGCCCGGCTCGCCGGTCAGCGAGCAGTAGCCGGCCTCGGCCTGCATCAGGTAGTCATAGCCGGGCCAGGCCTTGCGTGCGCCTTCGCGGCCATAGGCCGAGAGGTGGCAGCAGACCAGCGCCGGGTTGTGTTCCTTGAGCTGGGCGTAGGTCAGGCCGAGCTTTTCGGGCAGGTCGCCACGCAGGTTGTCGTAGAGGGCATCGGCGCTCTTGATCAGCTCGATCAGCTGGGCCTTTTCGCTCGGGTCCTTGAGGTTGAGGGTGATGCTCTTCTTGTTGCGGTTGAAGGACTGGTAGAAGTGGCTGTCGCCCGGCTCGAAATAGTAAGGCCCGACATGACGGCCGATCTCGCCGCCCTCGGCGGGGTTCTCGACCTTGATCACCTCGGCGCCAAGATCGGCCAGGTGCTGGGTACCGAACGGGCCGGCGCCGTATTGCTCGACGGCAATGATGCGCACACCTTCAAGGGGCAAGGTCATACCGGATTCCTCTGCACCAGTTGCTTGGCGATGATGATGCGTTGCATCTCGTTGGTGCCCTCGCCGATGGTCAGCAGCGGCGCGTCGCGGTACAGGCGCTCGACGTTGTACTCCTTCGAGTAGCCGTAGCCGCCATGGATGCGCATGCAGTCGGTGGCGTTCTCGAGTGCTGCCTCGGTGGCGAAGTACTTGGCCATGCCCGCCTCCATGTCGCACCGGTCGCCCTTGTCGTACGCCTTGGCGGCGGACTCGGTGAGCAGCCGCGCCGCCTCGACGCGGGTGGCCATTTCGCCGAGCTTGAGCTGGATGGCCTGGTGCTCGCAGATGGGCTTGCCGAAGGTCTTGCGGATCTGTGAATAGGCGGTGGCCTCGTCCAGCGCCGCGCGCGCCACGCCGACCCCGCGGGCCGCGACGTTGATGCGTCCGAGCTCCAGGCCTGACAACACCTGCTTGAGGCCTACGCCCTCGACGCCACCGATCAGGCAATCGACCGGCACCTTGTAATCCTCGAACACCAGCTCGCAGGTGTCGATGCCGCGGTAGCCGAGCTTCTCCAGCTTGCGCGCCACCTTGAAGCCGGGGCCCTTCTCGGCGATCAGCCAGCTCATGCCCTTGTGCCTGGGCTCGGCGGCGGGGTCGGTCTTGACCAGCAACGCCACTACGCTCCCGTGCAGGCTGTTGGTGATCCAGGTCTTGGCGCCGTTGACGACATAGTGATCGCCTTCGCGGCGGGCAACGGTACGAATGGCCTGCAGGTCGGTGCCTGCATCAGGCTCGGTGAAGCCGACGGCGCCACGCAGCTCGCCGCTGGCCATGCGTGGCAGAAAGCGCTCTTTCTGCGCCGGGGTGCCATGGCGCTGGATGGCCGAGGCCATGATCAGGTGCGAGTTGATGATCCCGGACAGCGACATCCAGGTACTGGAGATGCGCTCGACGATCTTGGCGTAGGTAGCGGTCGACAGCCCCAGGCCACCGTACTCGGGATCGATGATGCAGCCGAACAGGCCCATGGTCTTCATCTTCTCGACCATCTCTTCGGGGTAGATGTCGTTTTTCTCGAGCTCGTGCACGAAGGGCTTGGCCTCGGTTTCGAGGAAGCGATCCAGGGCATCGAGGATCATGCTTTCCTGCTCGTCGTATTCATTCATCGCGGTGTCTCCGGAATTGTTCTTGTAGGGGATGTCAGGCGGCTGCGGCCAGTACACGGGAAAGCTGCCGGGCAGTGCCGGCGTCGAGGCCGAGCACGGCGTCGAGAATGGCCTGGGCGCGTTGTGGCGCCACGGCGGTATGGGCGTTGTCGCGGTATTTGGCGATGATGTCGTCGCTGGACAACGGGCGGTCGGCGGCGCCGCGGTTGATCGCTTCGCGGTGGCGCAGCTCGCGGCCGTCGCGCAGGGTGACGATCACTTCGCCGGAGTAATGGCGAGGGAACCCGGAGTCGGGATCGACTTCGTAGTGGATCTTGTCCATCAATGCCAAGGCGGCCGGGTCGCCGAAGGCTTGGGGCTCGAGGTCCGCCAGGCCAAAGCGTCCGCGCAGCAGGCCGCTGGCGATCGCGTAGGGAACACTGAACTGCGCCTCGTAGCTGCTGGCAGGCTTGCGCTTGCTGGACACGGGTTCGCAGACGATGCCCACGGTTTCCTGGGGCACCAGTGCGGTCACCCGCACGATGTCCTCGGGCCTCAGGCCCTGCCCATGAAGGATCACTGCCGAGTCGGCGACCGCATGGGTGAAGTGGCAGGCTGGCACCGGCTTGACCGCCACTTCACCGACCTCCCAGGTGCTGCCAAGGTTCTCGGTGGCCAGGGCGTAGTCGCACTGCCCCTCGCGCTCGCCGAGATGGCTCTTGAACAGACCGAAGCGCCCTTCGTAGACCGCCTTGGGCCCGGTGAACCCGTGGCGCGCCAGGGTCGCGGCGGTGAGCCCCGCGACACCGGCCCAGCCTGGGTGCATGCGTTTGGTCCAGGCGCCGTCCTCGAGAAACTCCAGGCTGCCCGACGCGCTGCTCAGGACAATCCCCTGGGTCATCGCCAGCTGTTCGGCGGTCTGGCCCTGCAGCTTGCCAGCGATCAACGCGCAGCCGAAGGCACCGACCAGCCCGGTGGGATGGAAGCCAACCTGGTGGAAGCCGCCCTTGGCCACGGCTGCCAGGCGGGTCGACACCTCCATGCCGAGGATGTAGGCGGTCAGCAGGTCGCGGCCACTGGCGTCGTATTGCGCGGCAATGCCCAGTGCGGCGGGAAGGCAGCTGGCAGTGGCGTGGATCACCCCACGGCCATGGGTGTCGTCATAGTCCAGGCCATGCACCAGCACCGCGTTGAGCAGCATGGCATCGCGCAGCGAGAGCTTGGCACCGTAGCCGATCACATCGCAATCGCCACTGCCCAGCTCCTGGGCAGCGCTGAGCGTACGCTGGGCGAACTCGTAGCGGGTCGAAGCGAGGGCAATGCCCACGGCGTCCAGGATCAGGTACTTGGCGCGCTCGCGCGCCGCCTCGGGCACGGCGTCGTAGTGCAGGCCTTCGGCAAAGCTGGCCAGGGTCGCGGCGATGGGGGTAGTGGCAGAGGTATTCATTGTGATTGTCCTCCTCAGTTGACCAGTGCAAGGGAAATGGCAGGGATGAAGGTGATCAAGGCCAGGCCGAAAAGGCGCACGCCGTAGAACGGCGCCACGCCCCGTGCGACCTCGTGTACCGGCTGCTTGGAAATACCCGCCATGACGAACAGGTTCAGCCCGATAGGCGGGGTGAGCGTGGCGATCTCGACGTTGGCCACCATGATCACGGCGAAGTGGATCGGGTTGATACCCAGGTGCGTGGCGATGGGGAACAGCAGTGGCGCGGTCAGCACGATCAGCGCGATGCCGTCCAGGAACATGCCAAGGCCCAGCAGGATCACGTTGGCCATGAGCAGGAACTGCCACGGGCTCAGGTCCATCGCGCTGACCATCGATACCAGGCTCGCCGAAACACCCATGCGTGCCAGGGCGAAACCGATCAGGCTGCCGCCCATCACCACCGCGAAGATCATGGTGGTCTGCAGCAGCGAGTCGCGGGCGGTGTCCCAGATGCCACCGAGGGTCACGCTGCGGTACACGACCAGGCAGAGGAAGGCGGCATAGGCGGCGGCGAAGGCCGATACCTCGGTCGGCGTCAGGTAGCCGGTATAGATGCTGCCAAGGATCAGTACCGGCATCAGCAGCGCCGCGCCGGCACTGGGCAGCTTGCGGCTGAAGGCACCCCAGTCGGCCCGCTGCGCCTGGGCGCCGTAGCCATTCTTGCGGGAGAAATAGGTGACCGCGATCATCAGCAGGCATGCTTCCATCAACCCGGGCACTACCCCTGCAATGAACAGCTGGTCCACCGGCAGGCCGACGATCGAGCCGATCAGGATGAAGCCAAGCGATGGCGGGATCATCAGGCCCAGGGTGCCGCCCACCGCGACGATGGCGGCGGAGAAGCGCGGCGGGTAGTTTTCCTTGGTCAGCCCGCCGACGGTAGACGAGCCGATGGCCGCCGCCGAGCCCACGCTCGAGCCCGATACCGCGGCGAAGAACACGCTGGCGATCATCGCGGTAAGCGCCAGCCCACCGCGCACCGCACGCACCACGCTGCCGACCAGCTGGATCAGCAGCTCGGCGATGTGGCCGCGCATCATCAGGTTGCCGGCCAGGACGAACATGGGAATCGCCATCAACGGATAGCTGTTGATGGACTTGAACGCGGTCTGGGCGATGACGGTGGTCGGCACGCCCGCCACGAACAGGATCAGCCCGGTGGTGACAAGGCCCAGCGCGACGGCGACATGGGTGCCGATGGCCAGGAACATGAGCATCGTCAGCAAAGCGAGAACTAGCAGCATGGCGATGCTCCCCTAGAGTTGCGAGCCGGTGATTTCACCATTGCCGAAAGGGTCACGGCCACGCAAGGCGATCACCAGGCAGCGGATGTAGTAGCTGAGGAACAGCAGCGCCCCCAGCGGCATGATGGTGAACAGCAGCCAGAGCGGCAGGTCAAGGTTCGATTCGGTCACCATGCCCATGGTGTAGTAACGCTGGACCTGAGGCAGCGCGGCATAGAACAGCAGGCCGCAGAAGCCGATGCCGACCAGGCTCGACAGCACCAGGCAAAGCTTCTTCAGCGCGGGCGGCAGGCGCTCGACGAGCATCTCGGTACGAATGTGGTAGCCAGCGTTGCCGGCCGCGCCAAGGGTCAGGAAGAACGCCCAGACCATCAGGTAGCGCACCGCTTCCTCGGCCCAGAAGGCGCTGGTGCCGACGGTTGCGCGCAGCATGCCCTCGTAGAGCATGATGCCGATGGCCAGCATGAACATGCAGGTAGCGATGTTGAGCAGTACCTTGCGCTCGAACACCAGCCATCCGTTGCGCCGCCTGGGGATGGTGGCCGGCGAGGAGTCGCCGAGCACCTTGTCCGCAGGCTTTACGGTCGAGGGCTGGATGTTCATAGCGTGCACCGCTTGGCCACAGCCTGCATCGCCGGAAGTACTTCAGGGTGGGCGGCGGCGAAGGTCTGCTTGTTCGATTCGGAGATCTTTTCCCAGCGGCCGATTTCCTCGGGCGTCGCGGTATGGAACTGCAGGCCTTGGGCGGTCATCTTGTCGATCAGCTTCTGGTCCTCGACCACCACCTCCTTCCACTGCTTGGCGACGATCTCGTCCATGCTGGTGGTGATCGCCTCCTGCTGGCCCTGCGGCAGGGCATCGAACCACACCTTGTCGACCACCACGGCGTAGGTGGTCAGCGAGAAGTTAGGGACGTACCAGCCGAACTTGCCGGTCTTGCCGATCATCTCGGACCACCCGGCAGCGGAGGTGAAGACGCCGTCGATCGCACCCTGGCCCAGGGCGCTGCTCATCTCGGAGGCCGGCATGGACACGGGGCTGGCACCGAGGCTGCGGATGGTATCGAGGAACACCCGGCCTCCGATCACCCGCACCTTGGTGCCCTTCACATCCTCCAGTTTCTGCACATCGCGGTCGGCGAACACGAAGAACAGGTCGGCAGCGCGCAGCAGGCCCAGGATCTTCAGGTTGCGCGGCTCGATGTAGGACGACATCAGTTGGGTCAGGCCCTTGGCGTAGCACTGGTCGGTCATCAACTGGTCGGTCAGGGTGAACGGCAGGTTGATCGCGCCGAGGCGCGGGTCGATGGTCTCGATACGCACCGACACCGGCCAGACCATCTGCACCGCACCCGTGCCGAGCGCGGCCAGGGCATCCTGATCGTTGTACAGCTGGGAGGATGGGAAGACCTTGACGTCGATGGCGCCCTGGGTGCGCTGGTCGACCCGCTTGGCGAAGTCGTTCATGTAGCCGGTCTTCCAGTGAGTCGCCGCCACCTCGTTGGGCAGCACCAGCTCCTCGGCCAGCACCATCGGCGTGAACGTCGCCAGGGCACAGGCTGCGGCGGACGCCGCGATGACGCGCTTGAGCATGGACATGTTTGTTTCCTCGGTTTTCTTGTTGTTGAGGAACTGCAGCACAGCGTTAGCGATGTAGAAAAACGCCGGTCAGTAGCCGGCTGCCTCGTCGAGCGTGTTGCCCTCGCATTTCTGGATCAGCACGTTGCGCTCGAAGGTCATGAACACCGTGCCGTCTGCCTTGGTGCCGGTGGTCTTGACGGTGATGATTCCCTGGTTCGGTCGCGACCGGGACTCACGCTTGTCGAGCACCTCGGAGGCGGCGTAGATGGTGTCGCCAGGAAATACCGGCGCGGTGAGCTTGATGTCGGTCCAGCCCAGGTTGGCGATGGCCTTGCCACTGACGTCGGGTACCGTCATGCCCAGCACGATGGCCACGGTCAGGCCGCTGTTGACCAGCGGTTTGCCGAATTCGCTCTTGGCCGCATAGGCAGCATCGCAATGCATCGGGTGCAGGTTCATGGTCAGCAGGGAAAACTGGATGTTGTCGGCTTCTGTGATGGTCCGGCCGGGGCGATGCTCGTAGATGTCGCCGACTTCGAAGTCCTCGAAGTAACGACCGATCTGCCCGCGATAGCGCTGCTCGCCAATTTGCTTGACGCTCATGGAGGAACTCCTTCTTGTTGTTCGACGACCGAGCGGTCGTTCTAGTTATCAGGTTGTCCGGACAACAGGATAGGAGATGAGAATGGGGCTTGCCACGTGGCGTCGGCAAAAGGACTGTCAGGGGTGGGGTAATGGCTGGCTTGGCACGCCTGGAATGGCTCTAGGACAGTATCTTTGGCGTATGACGACCGCTCGTCGGCGCGATAAATCGGGTTCTAAATGCGCGTTGAGGCGAGCTGTCCGGTGCTGCAGACGTCGAGATGCTCGCCAAACGCCGTATGAAGGATTCGCCGAACAGCACGGAATGTGCTGGATGAGGCATTGGAAGAGGCCGGCATGCCGGCCGTTCAGTGCAGCAAGAGACACGCCGATGAAGGGCAGCGCCTGTCAGAAGGGACACGCTCTCCCCGAGTCGATTGCAGCACCACGCAATGCAGCAAGCACATCCTCGGGCAGCACGAGCCCTTGTTCGAATGCCTTCCGGCGCCGGCCCAGGCCGGCTTGGCCTGGCATGCGCACCGGGCTCTGCGGCAAGCGCGGCCGGCTGGCCAGGCAGGCATCGACGAAGTGGTCCATCTCCGCCTTGAAGGGTTCAACGCCACCGAAAAACTCGGGGTCGAACGTCAGCACCGTGACTGCAGCGCCCCACTGCCTGACCCCATCCTTGCGGCCGAAGCCGCCCAGGCCAGCCGTCAGCGCTTCCACCAGGGTGCCCAGGGCGAAACCCTTGTGGCCGAACTCCAGGCTGCCGAGTGGCAGGATGCTACCTGGCGGATCGCTGAAATAGGTAGCGGTGTCACGGCTCGGCTGACCGTCCTGGCCGATCAGTGCTGGGTGCTCCAGCTGTCCTCCCGCCTGGTGGGTCTTGTTGACCAGGCCATTGGTAATGGTCGACATGCTGACATCGATGAGAATGGGCTTGTCCCCAGTGGGTATCCCGATCCCCAATGGGTTCGGGGTGTACACCGGGTCCAGCCCGCCATGGGGCGCTACCGAAGCAACGGCCGGGTCTGACGTCAGTACCAGGGGTATCAAGCCTTGATCGGTGTAGCGCTGCAGGTAAGCCGCCAGGCATGCGATGTGGTGTGAGCGACGGATGCTGGCCACGCCGATGCCAAATGTGCGAGCGGCTTGTGCAGTGAAGGCCAGGGCCTGCTCGACGCAGTAAGGCCCGAGCAGGTAGTCGGCGTCATAGAGCACCGCTGCAGGGCTCTGCTTGACGATGCGCAGGCTCTCGGCGCTGCCTTTGGCATGGCCGCTGCGCAGGTCCTTCAGGTAGCCTTGGGCCAGCTTCACGCCGTGGGTGTGATGACCGAGCAGGTCGCCTTCGACCAGCACCCGGCTCACCACGCTGGCTACGGCCGGACTGACCTGGGTATCGAGGAACAACTGCTCGACAAAACGCTCCAGTTGCTGTGGGACGATAGGGATCATTCAATGGCTTCCTTGGTCGGGTGCTGGGCGGCGCGATAGCGTTTGCGCCAGAGTTTGGCAATCCACGGGAACAGTAAGATCAGCAGGACCAACCCTCCGAGGCAGGCGCTGATCGGACGCTCGACAAAGGCCAGCAGGTTGCCGTCCGACTTGATCATCGAGGTCATGAAGTTGCTTTCAAGGATATTTCCCAGCACCAGGCCAAGAATGGCCGGGGCAATCGGGAAGTCCGCGCTGGCAATCAGGTAGGCGGCGATGCCACACGCCAGCATGATCCATACGTCGGTCAGGCTGTTGTTGATGGCGAAGGCGCCGACGATGCAGAAGCACAGGATGATGGGCATCAATATGCGCGTCGGCGTGACAGCGAACAGGTGCGCACCGCGAATGGCCAGGTAGCCAACCGGCAAGAGGATCAGGTTGGCGACGAAGAAGGCGGTGAACAGGCCGTAGGCCATGGCGCTGTTGTCCATGAAGATGGTCGGCCCGGGATTCATGCCTTTCATGTACAGCACACCGATGACGATGGCAGTGATCGAGTCGCCGGGAATGCCGAATACCAGCGCCGGTACCCAGGCACCCGCAACCGCCGAGTTGTTCGCCGAACTCGCATCCACCAGTCCTTCGACATGACCGGTGCCATAGGCTTCGGGGGTTTTCGAGCGCTTCTTGCTCACCGCATAAGCGATCCAGGCGGCGATGTCGGCGCCGGCACCGGGCAAGGCACCGATCAAGGCACCCAGGGTGCTGCCGCGCAACACGTTTTTCCAGTAGCGCTTGAGGTGCATCGGCACCTTGCCGAATACGCTGCCGCTTTGCGGGGCCAGGGTGCGTCTGGCGCGCTCATCGCTCGTCTGTCGCTGTGCGTAGTGCTTCATCACCTCGAACATGGCGAAGAAGCCGATCATCACCGGAATGAAGTTGATCCCGCCCATCAGGTCCGGAATATCAAAGGTGAAGCGCGGCGCGCCGGTCACCAGGTCGAGCCCCACGGTGGCCAACAGCAGGCCGACCATCAGCGACAGGAAGCCTTTGACCGCCGATCCCTGAGAGATGAACACCGCACTGCCCAGGCCGAGTATCGCCAGCCAGAAATATTCGTACGAACTGAAATTGAGGGCGAACTCGGCCAGCGATGGCGCAATCATCACCAGCACCAGTGTGCCGACCAGCCCGCCGATCATCGAGCAGGTGACGTTAAGGCCCAGGGCCTCCCGGGCCCGCCCCAACCGCCCCAGCGCGGCTGAGTCGCCAACATAGGCCGCCGAGGCGGGCGTACCGGGAATACTCAGATAGGTGCCGGGAATGTCTCCGGCGAAAATCGCCATGGCGGCCGTGGTGATGATCGCGGCAATGGCGGCCGTAGGCTCCATGGCGAAGGTGATCGGTACCAGCAAGGCCACGGCCATGGTCGCCGACAGGCCAGGGATAGCGCCGACGAAGACCCCGAAGATCGCCGCAATGAAGATCACCAGCAGCGTCTGAAAATTGAAGACCAGCAGTATTCCATCCAGCAAGCCGTTCATGTGCAGCTCCTCAGAAACCCAGCGGTCCGATTGGAAGGGGGACCTTGAGCAAGTGGCTGAAGGCCAGGCTGATCACGGCCGTGGCCGTCAAGCTGATCGCCGAGGCGGGCACGATGCGTACGCCTTGCTGGATCAGCAGCACCAGCATGATGAGCAGCATCGTGAGTGCCGATCCGAGGATTTCGTTAAGCCCGATATAAGCGCCGACCATCAACGCCGGGAGAATCGCGCCCAAGTTGGAACGCAGGAAGCCGCTCGGTAGGCGGGTATCGCCGACGCTTTGGCGGACCCGGCCAAACCCGTTGAAACTCAGGACGGCGCCAGCGCCGATCATGCCGATGGCGATCAAAGTGGGAAAAAAGTCCGCGCCGTATTGCATGCCCGGTACGGATGGGAAGCCCTGTGCCAGGATGATCACAAGGGCACCTAACGCGATGAAGGTCACGCCAAACACAATGTCTTTCATAACGGTGGTCTCTTACAGCGGGGCAAAGTCAAGCGACGCCCAGCAGGGGCGTCGCGGCGGCCAAGGTGGCTACTTCTTCATGCCGATCTTTGCGATGATCTCGCCCATGTAAGCGTTGTTTGCCTCAAGGAAGGAGGTGAAGCTTGCGGCGTTGCGCCACTCCACACCAAATCCGAGTTTGCCCATGTAGCCTTTGTACTGCTCCGAGTTGTAGGCCTTCTCCAGCGCGGCTTCGAGCTTGCCGACGATTTCCGGCGGCAGGTGCTTGGGCCCGGCGATGCCGCGCCACTCACCAAGAGAGTATTCGCTGCCGAGGCTCTCCTTGAGGGTCGGAATGGCCGGGAAGGCCGGGTTGCGTTGCGGCGACATGATTGCCAAGCCCTTGGCCTTGCCGGCTTCGATCATCGAACGGGCTTCGGGCACCGAGGTCGGCACCAGCTGGATGCTCCCGGCAGCCAGCTCGACCATGGCAGGCGCTGCACCCTGGCTCGGTACGAACGTGACCTTTTCCGGGGCGATACCTTGTTCCAGCAGCAGCCCCGAGAAAGCCACATGCCAGATCCCGCCCAGGCCTGTGCCCGAGGCCTTGATCGTGCCCTTGGGCTCGTTGCGGATGGCCTCGAGCAGCTCGCTGACGCTGTTATAGGGTGAGTCTGCCGCTACCTGGACGCCCGGGTAGTCGTAGTTGGTCATGGCAATCGGCGTGAAGTCGTTGTAGGTCAGCTTGGTCAGCCCCTGCCAGTGCATCATGTTCAATTCGCCGGTGACGAAGCCCAGCGTGTAGCCATCCGGTTTGGCGGCCGCCATCACGCTATGACCGACCACACCATTGCCGCCAGCACGGTTGACTACGTTGATGGTGACCCCAAGTTCAGTTTCCAGAGCGGCGGCAATCCCGCGCGCAGCGGCGTCACTGCCGCCACCAGCGGCCCAGGGAACGATCAGTTGAATGGGTTTGTCCGGATAGGCCGCCATGGCCATGGGTGAGATGAACAGCGCTCCGAGCAGGAGGGATTTCAAGGTACGACGCGGAGCGCGCACGGCCTGGTACGAAAGCATGACAGTCACCTATTGAAATTATTGTCAGTGATTACGTCAACGCAGAGATGCGCAGCCGTAATAGCCAATGCCAGATGTCGGGCATGTGCAACAAGCTATGGGCTGACAAGCGGGGCTGTCTAATGAGGCTTAGTAATCAGTGCATAACGAATGGTTATCCAGGCCGAGCACATGCTGCAGTGCCGCGCAAAATTGCTCGGCATTGGGCGAAAGGGGCTCGTCGCGGCGCCGGATCAGGCCATAACCAAGCGAGGGTGTCTGCAGCGGTGGCTGCAGCAAGACCAGCTGGCCCAACGCAACCTGCTGCAAGACGATGGCCTCGGGCAGCATGGCCACGCACTGGCTCTGATGAAGAAGATGCAATGTCGCTTGCACCGAGGCGGTTTCTACGCGGTTGCCGGGGAAGCGGATGCCGGCATCGCTGAAGGCCTGCTCCATCATCCGGCGCAGCGGGGTATTGGGCGGATAGACCACCCAGGGCCACTTTTCCAGGTCGCTGGCGCTGGGCGCCGCCTCTCGGGCCAGGGGATGCTGCGGATCGGCGCAAAGCAGGAATGGCTCACTGCCAAGCTCTTGGTAGCAGAATTTTCCTGGCTGATGAGGCTCGACAAAACGACCGACAACCAGATCCAGCTGGTTGTGCAGGAGCATCTGCAGCAAGTGATCGCTGGTGTGCTCGAGCAGCTCGATGGTCAACAGCGGGCGCTGTTGTTTCAGGCGCAGCAGCGTGGCAGGCACCACCTGAGCGGTCGCCGCAATGATGGCGCCGATGCGCAGGTGACCGTAGCCACCCTGGCGAAGCGCTTCCAGCTCCTGCGAGAAATGCTGGCAATCGTTGAGCGTGCGCCGCGCGAACGCGATCACCACCTGGCCGAGTTCGGTGGCCACCAGTTCTCGTGGCTGGCGCTCGAACAGCGAAAAGCCGAGCAGTTGCTCGATCTCGCGCAGCATCTTGCTGACAGCGGGCTGGCTAAGGCCTATTTGCTGCGCCGTGACGTGCATGTTGGCGGTTTCGGCCAAGGTTGCGATCAGCTGCAGATGGCGCAGACGCAGCCAGTTGTGCAGCGCAGGGAGCTTGCTCAGGTTCAGGGTCATGGGACTACCAGGGAGTGCGGGCGATAACCAAGGTGTA
Organism: Pseudomonas fluorescens; assembly: GCF_902498185.1. Taxonomy (GTDB): domain Bacteria; phylum Pseudomonadota; class Gammaproteobacteria; order Pseudomonadales; family Pseudomonadaceae; genus Aquipseudomonas; species Aquipseudomonas fluorescens_BS. The sequence continues at coordinate 16,337 of NZ_CABVIX010000012.1, forward strand.
TCGAGCCTTGACGATCCGTCATTGGTCGATGGCGCAAGTCCTTGGCTATGGTCGCATGGCATCGGCCGCAGCCTCCATTGATTTTGTGCTGCCAGGCCACCTCTCCACGACAATAAAAGAGCTGAGCTAATGGCCCGTCCTGTAATCCTGACTCCCGAAAATACGCTGCCTGAAGATGGCCTGGCCGGCACCTTGATCGGTCGTGTCTGGCTCCCTGGCGCACTACCAGGCCCGGCACCTGTGTTGCTGCATGAAGATGGGGTCTTCGACCTCAGCGCATTGTCCCCAACACTTGCCGGCTTGTGTGAACTCGACGATCTTCCCGCGCGCTTGCACGATAGCCGCAGCCAGTGGCTATGCAGCGTGGCCGACCTGCTTGCCAACAGCGGCAGTGAGCGCGATGCCTCTCGCCCGAGCCTGCTGGCGCCCGCCGACTTGCAGGTGATCAAGGCGGCGGGCGTGACCTTCGCCTCGAGCATGGTCGAGCGGGTGATCGAGGAGCGTGCCGGTGGTAATCCGCAGCGGGCGGAAGAAATCCGCGGTCAGGTGCGTGAAGTGATCGGCGATAACCTGAGCAGTATCGTGCCCGGTTCCGAGAATGCGGCGCGTCTGAAAGCCTTGCTGCTGGAAAAGGGGCTGTGGTCGCAATACCTCGAAGTGGGCATCGGCCCGGATGCCGAGATCTTCACCAAGGCGCCAGTGCTGGCAGCCATGGGCAGCGGCATGGACATCGGTATTCACCCCGGGTCAGCCTGGAACAACCCTGAGCCAGAGGTGGTGCTGGTGATAAACAGCCGCGGCCAGGTGCTGGGCGCGACGCTGGGCAACGATGTCAACCTGCGCGACTTCGAGGGCCGTAGCGCACTGCTGCTGAGCAAGGCCAAGGACAACAATGGCTCATGCGCTATCGGGCCTTTCATTCGCCTGTTCGACGGCAGCTTCGGCATCGATGATGTACGCCATTGCGAGGTCGACCTGCGAGTCGAAGGTCAGGATGGCTTCGTTCTCAAGGGCCGCAGCAGCATGAGCGAAATCAGCCGCGATCCCCTGGACCTGGTCGGCCAGACGCTCAATGCCAACCACCAGTACCCCGATGGCTTCCTGCTCTATCTGGGGACGCTGTTTGCACCCACCGAAGACCGCGACCAGCCGGGCAACGGCTTTACCCACAAGCTCGGTGACCACGTCAGCATTTCCAGCCGCCAGCTCGGCGGCCTGCACAACCGCGTGCAGCACAGCAGTGCACTGGCCCCCTGGCAGTTCGGACTGTTGGCATTGATCGAGAATCTGGCGGCGCGCCGACGGCCCTAGTCGCCCAGCAACGCTTCCTGCTCCTGCTGGTCACGCAGGCGCTCCAGCAGCAGCTGCGCCAGCGGTGAGAGTTTCGCGCCGCGGCGGTGGATGATCGCGCAAGGCTCGTTGCGTGAGCGCAATTCCAAGGGCAAGCGGCGCAGCAGGCCGAAGCCTTCGCTTGAGCAGGCGATCGAATTGGGCATCACTGCAATCAGGCCGGGATCTTCCTGCAACAGGCTAAGCATGGTGAAGGTCGAGGATGTCTCCAGTGGGTAGCGCGGAAATTCCAGGCCGGCCTCACTGAACTCGCGTTCGAGCACCGTGCGCATCGGCGTGCCAATGGGATACACCACCCAGCTGTGCAGGCTGAGTTGCGCCAGGCTCAACGCCGGGTTCTGCTGGTGCTGGTGCTGTGGGTTGGCCACCAGCGCCAGCCGCTCGGGGTGCAGGCTCAGGCACTGGTAGGCATCCGGTTGCTGGCTACCGCTGGTACGGGCGATCGCCAGGTCGAGTCGCCCCTCGTCCACCAGTTTGAGCAGGCGAGGACTGATGTCTTCGACGATCTGTACCGAAATATCCGGTTGTATCTGGCGCAGCTCGGTGAGCGCGCGCAACACCAATGGCACGGAGCCAGCGATGGAGCCAACTGCCAAGTGCCCGCCATGCCCTTGCAGGATGCCGAGCATTTCCTCACGAAGGTGGGCCAGGTCACTGTGGATCAGGCGTGCATAGCGAATGACACAGCGGCCCAGATCGTTGGCCTGCAAGCCCTGGCTGGTACGGTTGAACAACTGCGTGCCGAAGGTCGACTCGATTTCATGCAGCGCTTTGGTGGCACCCGGCTGGCTGATCGACACGCGTTCTGCGGCGCGGTGCAGCGAGCCGTGTTCATCCAGTGCAATCAACAGTTGTAACTGGCGAGTACGCAGCCGCGAAACGATGAAGGGCAACGGTGGGATCGTATGGGATGACAAAAAGTTATCACCTAATCAGAAGCTTTCATTAGGCGGCACCCTGGGCAATTTTTAAAGTGCTTAACCAGAGTGAAAGCCGCCAACGCGGTGAACAATAACAAGGAGTACCGTCATGCGGCTGATTCAGTTTGAAAATGAACGAGGGCAACGCCAGGTCGGTGTCGTCACCGGCGAGACCATCGCGGTAGTCAATGGGGTCAGCAGTACCCGTGAACTGGCGCTTCAGGCCATTCGTAACGGTCGCGGCCTGATAGCAGAAATCGAGGCCCTGGGCGCCGAGTCCGGGCCAGTCTATGCCGATCTGCTCGAACAGCGCCGGGTGCTGGCACCGTTGGACCACGCCGACACTGCGCACTGCCTGGTGACCGGCACTGGCCTGACCCACTTGGGCAGCGCTTCTACCCGCGACAAGATGCACCAGCAGGCCGAGGTTCAGGAAGCCGAAGGCAAGCTCACCGATACCATGCAGATGTTCCAATGGGGCCTGGCCGGTGGCCGTCCGGTCAGCGGTGCCGAAGGTGCCCAGCCAGAGTGGTTCTACAAGGGTGACGGCAGCGTCGTGGTGCGCCCTGGCGAGGATTTTCCAGTGCCCGATTTCGCCGAGGACTTCGGTGAGGAGCCAGAGCTGACAGGCCTCTATGTGATTGCCGATGACGGCCAGCCCTATCGCGTCGGCTTCGCCTTGGGCAACGAGTTTTCCGATCACGTGACCGAGCGCAAGAACTACCTGTACCTCGCCCACTCCAAGCTGCGCTTCTGCTCCTTCGGCCCGGAAATGCTGATCGGCGAGCTGCCGCGTCATCTTTGCGGTACCAGCCGTATCCGTCGCGGCGACCAGGTGCTGTGGGAGAAAGAGTTTCTCTCCGGAGAAGACAACATGTGCCACTCCTTGGAAAACCTCGAGTACCACCATTTCAAGTATCGCCAGTTCCTGCGCCCCGGCGATGTCCATGTGCACTTCTTCGGTACCGCCACCCTGTCATTCGCCGATGGCGTCAAGGCGCAACCGGGCGACACCTTCGAAGTCAGCCTGGATGCTCTGGGCGAGCCACTGCGCAACGGCATTCGCGTGCATCAGCCTGGAATCAGCGTAGGTGGCGTGCGCGCGCTTTGAAGCAGAGTTGGCCCGCACCCCCGCACGGGAGCGGGGTCGCCTCTGATCCCTGTCCGGCCGCTGCGGCGCCGGCCCCAGCAACCTTGCCCACAAGGTCGAACCCCCACTCACGTGTTGTCGGCGGTATCGATACCGCCGCAACATCAGGCAGGAGAAAGTCATGCCGAACCTGATTGGTCATAACTACATCGGCGGCGAGCGGCGTGCCGCTGGCAGCGTCCAGCACAACAGCCTCGACGCCAGTACGGGCGAAGCATTGCCCTGCACGTTCATCCAAGCCACGCCTGAAGAGGTCGATGCAGCCGCTGCCGCTGCCGCTGCTGCCTTCCCTGCCTTTCGTAATCTGCCGGCCGTGCGCCGTGCCGAATTCCTGGATGCCATTGCCGACGAACTCGATGCCCTGGGTGATGACTTCATCGCCCTGGTGACCCGTGAAACCGCCCTGCCGGCTGCCCGCATCCAGGGCGAGCGCGGTCGTACCAGCGGTCAGATGCGGCTGTTCGCCAAGGTGTTGCGCCGTGGTGACTTCTACGGCGCGCGCATCGACCGTGCGCTGCCGGATCGCCAGCCGCTGCCGCGCCTGGACCTGCGCCAGTACCAGATCGGTGTCGGCCCTGTGGCCGTATTCGGCGCCAGCAATTTCCCGCTGGCCTTTTCCACAGCCGGTGGTGACACGGCGTCTGCATTGGCGGCAGGCTGCCCAGTGGTATTCAAGGCGCACAGCGGGCATATGGCCACAGCTGAGTGCGTCGCCGATGCAATCCTTCGGGCCGCGAACAAGACCAGCATGCCGCAAGGCGTATTCAACATGATCTTTGGGTCGGGCGTCGGCGAGGCGCTGGTCAAGCATCCAGCCATCCAGTCCGTAGCCTTTACCGGCTCGCTCAAGGGTGGACGGGCGCTGTGCGACCTGGCCGCGGCACGCCCGCAGCCGATCCCGGTATTCGCAGAGATGTCCAGCGTCAACCCGGTGGTCGTGCTACCCGCCGCACTGCAGGCGCGGGGCGCGACCGTTGCCATGGAGCTGGCCAATTCGGTGGTGCTTGGCTGTGGTCAGTTCTGCACCAATCCTGGCCTGGTGCTGGGCATCCGCGGTGCCGCATTCAGTGCGTTCACCGCCCAGCTCGGTGAGATCATCGCAGCGCAGCCAGCGCAGACCATGCTCAACGCCGGCACCTTGAAAAGCTATGCCGCAGGGGTGGCCCGACTGCATGCCCATCCTCGGGTCAGCCATCTGGCCGGTCGCGAGCAGGCAGGCAATCAGGGCGCGCCGCAACTGTTCAAGGCCGATGTCAGCATGCTGCTCGAACACGACCATCTGTTGCAGGAGGAAGTTTTCGGACCCACCAGCATCGTGGTCGAAGTGGCCGATCAGGCTCAGCTGACTCAGGCGCTGCAGAGCATGCACGGGCAATTGACCGCGACCCTGATCGCCGATCCCGAAGATCTGCATGAGTATCGCAACCTGCTGGGTTTGCTTGAGGAGAAAGCGGGCCGGGTGCTGCTCAACAGTTATCCGACCGGCGTCGAGGTCTGCGACGCAATCGTGCATGGCGGGCCGTATCCGGCGACCTCCGATGCTCGTGGAACCTCGGTCGGGACCCTGGCAATCAACCGTTTCCTGCGCCCGGTGTGCTATCAGAACTACCCGGACGAGGTGCTGCCGCAAGCCTTGCAAAATGCCAACCCGCTCGGTATCCAGAGGCTGGTGAACGGCGCCAGTAGCCGCGATGCACTGAGCTGAACCCATCAGCGCTGCGCCCTCGGTGCGCAGCGCTGTATCGCCATTGTCGGGATTTATTGGCGGATGGCTTCGGCCAATTCCCGCCATTTTTGCGCGTGAATCAAGTCTGGAGTCAGTTCCTCGAGACTGCCGCAGCCGAGCAGGCCCAGCGTACGATCCAGCTCACTGCGCAGTATCTGGATCGCATGGTCCGCACCTGGGCCCTTGCCGGCAGCCAACCCGTAAAGCCCGGCACGCCCGATCAGCGCCCCACTGGCGCCGAGCAGCAGCGCTTTGGCAACATCGCTGCCGCGACGGAAGCCGCCATCGAGAAACACCTCCATGCGCCCCTGACTGATACGTACCACCTCCGGCAGGGTCTCCAGCGCCGACACGGCCCCATCGAGCTGGCGTCCGCCATGGTTGGACAGCACCACGCCATCAACTCCATATTGCAGTGCCAGACGGGCATCGGCTGGATGAAGCACGCCCTTGACGATCAGCTTGCCCTGCCAGATGTCGCGTAGCCAGGCAATGTCGTCCCAGCTCAGCGTCGGGTCGAGCTCTGCGGCCAGCGCACTGGCTGCGCCTTTGACCGAGTCCTTGCCAGGCGGCAGCAAGTCGCCAAGGTTCTTGAAGCGCGGCACGCCACTGGGCATCAGTACATCCCAGATCCAGCCGGGGTGGCGAAGCGCATCCAGGCGATTGCGCAGATCAAGGTGCAGCGGTTTGGCATAGTTGCGCTTGTCCCACTCGCGGTTGCCGAAAATGGCGCTGTCGGTGGTCACCACGATGGCTTCGAGGTTCAGCCGCTTGACCCGCTCGACCAGCCTGGCCACGTGGTCACGGGTGCGGTAGAGGTAAATCTGCATCCAGGCACGCACGCCCTCGACAGCGGCGATGTCCTCGATCGACGTGGTAGAAGCATTGCTCAGAACGAAGGGGATGCCCGCCTTGGCAGCCGCCCGTGCCAGGTGCAGATCGCCGTCCTTGGTCAACAGGCCGTTGAACCCGGTCGGGCCGATCATGAAGGGCAACTCGGCGGTGCGGCCAAAATAACTGCGCTGCAGGTTGCGTTCGCCCACGTCGCGCAGCGTTCGCGGCTGCAGCGTCACGCTCTCGAAAATGGAACGGTTACGCTGCAGCGTGAACTCGTCGTCCGCGCCACCTTCAACGTACTCGAAAGAGAAGTTTGGCAGGCGGCGCCGGGCCATCTCGCGCAGCTCTGCGATATTCTGCGCACGGCGATAATCTCGCCCAGTATACAAGCGTCGTTGCATGCTCTAATCCCGTAATATCCATGCAGGGTGCATCCCAAACAGTTGCAATGCACCCGCCCGATCAGCCCTGCCAGGCCACCACGTCCTGGCATTGCTCGCCCAGGCCGCTGATGCTCAGGGTCATCCGGTCACCCGGCTTGAGGAACTGTGGCGGCTTCATTCCCGCACCGACGCCAGGCGGTGTGCCGGTGCAGATCACATCGCCAGGATTGAGCGTCATGAACTGGCTGATGTAACTGACAATTTCGTCGACAGCGAAAATCATCGTGCGCGTGTTGCCTTGCTGGCGTCGTTCGCCATTCACGCTCAGGCGCAGTTCGAGATCATCCAGGTCGGTGATCTCGTCGGCCGTTACCAGCCAGGGACCGATGGGCGCGAACGTGTCGCAACCCTTGCCCTTGTCCCACGAACCACCACGCTCGTGCTGGAAGGCACGCTCGGACACATCGTTGACAATGCAGTAACCGGCAACGTGGTCCAGTGCCTTCTCGCGCTCGACATACTGCGCCTTGCGGCCGATGACGATGCCCAGCTCCACTTCCCAGTCGGTCTTGTGCGAGCCACGCGGGATGATGACGTGGTCGTTCGGTCCACAGATAGCGCTGGTGGCCTTCATGAACAGCACCGGCTCGCTGGGTATCGCCAGGTTCGATTCCTTGGCGTGGTCGGCATAATTGAGCCCCACACATACCAGCTTGCCGATGTTGGCGATGGGTGCACCGATGCGCACGCCCTCCTCGACCTTGGGCAGGAGGCCATGATCCATTGCCTGCAATTCGGCGAGCACCTGCGGATCGAGCATCTGCGGACCGATGTCCCGTACATGCTCGGACAAGTCCCGCAGGCTGCCATCGGCGGCAATGACTGCCGGTTTTTCCTGGCCGGGCAGGCCATAACGCAACAGCTTCATGCTTGCTCCTCCTCATGGGCCCGCACCCGCACGCCATTGATCTCACCCAATACGTCGAACAGGCGCGGGACATACTTGTCGCCGTGTCCGAGTGCCTTGGCCAACATGAAGGTTTGATACACCGCATCGGCGACCATGCCAGTGGTTGGCGTCGACTTGGTCAGTTCGGTGTAATAACGCATGTCCTTTTCGCAGTTGGCCAGCGCGAATTGCTGGCCGGAATCATCGCCTTTCAGTACATAAGGAATGATCCGTTCGAAAGTACGGCTGTAGCCGCCACTCATGCCGCAGATTTGCGCGAACGCAGCCAGGTCGATCTGGTTCTTCGCAGCTGTGCAGAAGGCCTCGGCCAAGATCGTGGCATTGCCTTGGGAAATGAAGTTGTGGATCACCTTGGCCTTGTGTCCCGAGCCCAGCGGCCCCAGGTGATGGATGGTTTCAGAGAAACACTCCAGCACCGGACGCACCTTCTCCAGCACCTGCGCATCTCCGCCGGCCAGGACGTTGAGCCGCCCTTGCAGAGCATCCTTGGGCGTGCGGTTGACCGGCGCGTCCAGGTAGTGACCTCCGCGCTCGATTACCCGTGCAGCAAGCTCGGCTGTACGGTTCGGATCGCCTGTGCTGCAGTCGACCACGATGTGCCCCGGTCGCAAACCCGCAAGCACACCGCTGTCGCCAGAAAGCGTGCTGCTGACCTCAGCGGTACCCGGCAGGCAAAGCAGGACCATGTCCATGGCGCGGGTCAGTTCAGCCGCGCTGGAAAATTCCCGTGCGCCCTTGGCGACAAGGTCGTCAACCGGCTGGCGATTACGGTGCGCCATCACGCCGAGAGCAAAGCCCTTCTTCTGGATATTGGCGGCCATGGCATGGCCCATCAGCCCAAGGCCGATGAACCCAACATTGATAGCTGTCATTGCGATACCCACTTTGCGTACAGACAAAATGCCGGCGCAGACGCGCCGGGCATACCGATCAGGAATTATTGCGCGGCGCGGACCTTGGCGATCTCGGCGCTCATCTGCGACATCAAGTCAGGGCCGTACTGGGCAATCAGCTTCTCGCTGGTGGGACGGACGTGCTCACGCATACGGTCGATTTCCTGCTGGGACACTTCGTTGATCTCCATGCCCTGCTTGGCCAATGCAGCACGCGAGCTCACTGCCATGTCGCGGGAAACCTGGCGTTCGTAGGCTTGCGCCTGGAGGGCTGCATCACGCACCAGTTGACGCTCGGTGTCGTTGAACTTGTCCCAGGTGCGCTTGCTGAAGATCGCAACCAGCGGGTCATAGAAGTGACCGGTCAGCGACAGGTATTTCTGCACCTCGTAGAACTTCGAAGTCTCGATGGCTGCCAGCGGGTTCTCCTGGCCGTCCACGGTATGGGTTTCCAGAGCGGTATAGAGCTCGGTGAACGAAAGCGGAACCACGTTGGCACCCAGGGCATTGAAGGTCTCGATGGCCGTCGGGATCTGCTGCAGGCGCAGCTTCAGCCCCTTGATGTCTTCGAGGTTGTGCACCGGGCGCTTGCTGTTGGTGACATGACGGAAACCGTGGTCCCAGTAGCCCAGGCCGATGAGGCCGTGCGGCTCCAGGGTGCTCAGCAGGTTCTGGCCGGCCGGCCCGTCGAGTACCGCGTCGACCTCCTTGGAGTTCTGGAACAGGAACGGCAGACCATACAGGCCAAAGCCTTTCTCGATACCGGTGAGCAGGCCCGGTGTGACCAGGGTCATGTCCACAGTCCCGCCCTGAACCGAAGAAATCACCTGGGCATCCCCTCCCAAGGTGCCGCTGGCGAACACCATCACCTTCATCTTGCCGCCGCTTTTCTCTTTGACGATCTCGGCGAACTTCTGCGCGCCCTTGCCATGCGGGTGATCCTTGGCCTGTACGAAGGCGACCTTGAGAGTGTGCCTATTGATTTCATCCGCATGAACGGCGGCGGACAACCACATGGCAGAAGTGCAGAGCAGAGCGGTAAGTGCTTTGGGAATGAATGTCATGGCTACGTCCTTTTGTTTTTATTACTGGCTATGTTGGCATGAGAGTGGGCACGCGCCCGTTCACGCCAGCCCCGCAGGCGTGGCTGGCGTGAAGTATTCGTCTAGAAAAACCACTGGGCCGGAACCAGCAGCAATTGCGGGAAGGCCAACAACAGGCCGATCACCAGCAACTCCGCCAGGAGGAAAGGCATGACGCCGCGAACAGTGGCCATGAAGTCGATTTTCGACACCCCGGCAACCACGTTGAGCACCAAGCCAACCGGCGGGGTAATAAGGCCAATGGCACAGGTCATGACAAAGATTACCCCGAAGTACACCGGATCGATGCCTGCCTCCACCGCCACCGGCATCATCACCGGCGCCAGGATGAGAATGATCGGCGACATGTCCATCGCCATCCCGATGACGACAATCATCACCACGATCAGCAGCATCAGTAGACGCGGGCTGTCCATCAGCGGCTCCAGCACCCCCACCACCGAGCTCGGCAGGTCGGCAACCGTGATCATCCAGGCAGCGACCATGGCCGAGGCGACCAGGAACATCACCATCGCTGTGGTCATGACCGAGGAAACCAGCACCTGGTACATGCTCTTCCAGGTCAGCTCCCGATAGATCACCAGCGATACGAACAGGGCATACATCGCCGCGACCACACCGGCCTCCGTCGGCGTGAAGACCCCGGCACGCAGGCCGACAAGGATGATGACGGGCAGCAGGAGCGCCCAGACGCCTTCACGGAAAGCCTTGATTATTTCGCTCATCGGCGCTCGAGGACGCGTGATCAGCGTTTCCCGGCGCGAAATGATGTACCAGGCGATACACAGCGAAACCCCCATCATCAGCCCTGGCGCGATACCGGCAAGAAACAGCTTGGTGATCGAAACGTTGGCCGCCACACCGAACAGGATCAAGCCGATGGAAGGCGGCAGGACTGGCGCGATGATGCCCGAGGCGGCTACCAGACCGGCAGCTGTGGACCGGTCATGCCCGACCTTGACCATCATCGGCACCAGCAAGGCCGCCAGTGCAGCAGCATCGGCCGCTGCCGAACCCGACAGGCTGGCCAGCACGCAGGCGGCCAGGATGGTCACATAACCCAACCCGCCCTTGATATGCCCCACCAGCGCCACGGCCATGTTGACGATACGCTTGGAAAGACCGCCAGCATTCATCAGCTCACCGGCCAGCATGAAGAACGGCACGGCCATCAGCGGGAAGCTGTCAGCACCATTGATCAAGCCTTGGGCAATGATCTGCGCATCGAACAGATCAAGGTGGTACATCATGGCCAGCGCACACAGGATCAATGCATAGGCAATAGGCGCGCCAATCGCCATGCTGCCCAGCAAGGAGAACACGAATACTGCGATGATGGTCATCACATCACTCCGATTTTTATTATATGGAGAGTGTCGACAGGGTCATGGCCACAGGTCGACGGGCGTATCACTGATGCATTTCAGCCAGGACATCCGGACGTTTGATCTCGACGCCGCTAGCCAGTCGAACGATCTCGCACAGATGGATGATGCAGGCCGACGCCCCAAAGAATATTCCCGAGCCATAGAACAGCCCCATCGACCAACCGGCGACAGGTGACGGCACGCTCCAGTTGATCACGGTCTGCTGCCAGCTTCCCCAGAGGAACAGCCCTGAACACGCCAGCATCAGCAATTGCGAAACGATCAGGCAGCCTCGCTCACCCCAGCTCGGCAATGCACGCAGTGCCAGGTCGACCCCCATGTGGCCTCGCTCACGCAGCAGCACCACGGCCCCGATGAAGGTCAGCCAGACGAATGCCCAACGGGAAATTTCTTCAGAAATCAGGATGCTGTCATTGAAGCAGTAACGCAGAACGACGTTGCCGAACACCAGGGCCACCATGGTGACCAGGCAGATGATTGCGAGAATCTTGAGCAGAGTGAAATAGCCTTCGATGAGTTTATGCATGGCAATCACCCAACGGCTCAAGGCAAGAGGTGGTTCGGCAGGCAGGTGCCGGGCACGCGACAGATCGCCGCTTGGCGCCAGCCTCGGACGAGCAGGATCGATGGGTAGCTAGAACCATCTGTAGAGCCTCACTTTGTTGTTTTTGTATGACGCCAAGCGGCTATGTGGTACCGACCATACCACTCAAAAACATTGCGTACAATGTTCATTTTTGCCAGTATCGATGGCACTCGACAAAACAACAATGAGAAAAAATCCATGCAACTCATTACGCAGAATCAGTCCGTGGTGATCCTGAGCGACATCGACTCGGTCGCCGTCGCGCGCAGAACGCTGGCACAGGGAGTCCGCATCGAAGCCCTTGGTCTTGAGGCGGCGGAAGAAATCCAGAGTGGCCACAAAATCGCTCGACGCGCGATCGGCAAGGGCGAGCGGATTCTCAAGTACGGCCAGGTCATCGGCGTCGCCACTCAGGACATCGCCGCCGGCGCGCATGTGCACACCCACAACGTGAGCATGCCGGACAGTCATGTCAGTAATGAATTGCCCCCGACCATCGAGCGCACGGCTGTGCTGCCACCCGAACAGCGTCGACGCTTCATGGGCTATCGCCGCCCGGATGGGCGTGTGGGGACGCGAAACTATATCGGCATCCTGTCGACGGTGAACTGCTCCGCCACCGTTTCCCGGGCAGTAGCCGCACACTTCAACGGTTCGGACCTGCTCAAGCAGCACAACATCGACGGCGTGGTCGCGCTCACCCATGGCAGTGGCTGTGCAATCAATACCGAGTCGGAAGGCTTCAAGTTTCTCGAGCGCAGCATCTGGGGCTACGCCTGCAACCCCAATGTCGCAGGGGTGCTGATCATCGGCCTGGGCTGCGAAACCAACCAGATTTCATCCTTGATGAAGCGCTACAACATCGATGAAGGGCCTAACTTTCGCGTATTCAACATCCAGAGTGCCGGGGGCACCCGGGCCAGCATCGCCAAGGCAATCGAGCAGATGCACGAAATGCTGGCAGCCATTGGCCGCCTGGAACGGACTTCGCAAAGCGTTGAACACATCATGGTCGGCATGCAGTGCGGTGGCTCGGATGGTTACTCGGGGATCACCGCCAACCCGGCCCTCGGCTACGCCGCCGACCTGTTGGTGAAGCACGGCGGGACGGCGATTCTCAGCGAAACGCCAGAAATATATGGCGCAGAGCACCTGCTGATTGCCCGCGCCACCAGCCACGACGTCGCCCAAAAGCTGCTCGATCGCTTGACCTGGTGGGAAAACTACACCCGTATCAACGGGGCAGAGCTCAACAACAACCCGTCACCAGGCAACAAGGCCGGCGGCCTGACCACCATCCTGGAAAAATCCCTCGGGGCCGCGGCCAAAGGCGGCACTACCTCGCTCAACGACGTGTACGAGTGGGGTGAGCCGATTACCGAACATGGCTTCGTGTTCATGGACAGCCCCGGCTATGACCCGGTATCCGTGACGGGGCAGATCGCCTCGGGTGCCAACATGATCTGCTTCACCACAGGACGCGGATCGGTTTCCGGCTTCAAGCCGGCTCCTTGCGTCAAGCTCGCCACCAACACCGACATGTACCGCCGGCTGGAGGAGGACATGGATATCAACTGCGGCGGCATTGTCGACGGTGAACTGAGCGTCGCCGAAGCCGGCGAGAAGATCTTCGAGATTCTGATCGAAATCGCCTCAGGCACGCAGTCCAAGAGCGAACAGTACAACTATGGCGACAATGAGTTCGTGCCTTGGCAGGTGGGCGCGATCACCTGACCGCGCCTTCAGGCAAGGCGCTCCAGATAAGGCACAGCCGCGACACGGTTGTGCTCTCTGAAATAGGCCAGGCGCTGCTTGACCTTGCGCTCGGCAATGATCAGGTGCTCTTCCATGCTCTGCGCTGCCAGGTCTGCACGGCCGGCCTTCAGATTTTCGAAGATGCTCAGGTGCTCCTGGAAAAACGGCTCTTCATCTGGAAAGTAGCTTTTGTCGAGCAGGATGTGTTTGCCCGACAAAAGCAGCGAATGGGTACGTCGCAAGATTTGCAGCATCTGGCGGTTAGGACAATGCCCGAGTGTCTCGATGTGCAGATCGCTTTCAAGGTCATCGAACTGACGGCTATCCATGTTTGGATACAGGCTGATGGCCTGGTGAAGCCGTTCGATGAAACCATTGAGTTGCTCTGGCTTTAGGAACTCCGCAGCACGTAGCAAAACGTAGGGTTCCAACCGTCGACGCACCTCATAAAGCTCGCCCAGGCGCTCTTCATTCCATAGCGTCAAGTGCCAGCGCGAACGTTCATCACGCTCCACCAGTCCCATCAGCGACAGCCGTGTGAGGACCTGACTGGAGACCGTGCGGCTGATCGAATAGTGCCGTGACAGCTTCAGTTCGTTGATACGGTAGCTGCCGAACAGCGACTGATGCAGCAGTTCCCGCTCGATGACATCGTAGACCTGTTTCCAGCTTTCAGTCTTCCTGGGCGGATGAGCGCTACCTTCGTTCAGCTTGAAATCACTGGCTTCCAGCTTGCGCCGCAACACCTCGCCTGGCTGTGCCCCGATCAGATAACCGCGTCCGTCGAACGTGCAGATCAGCCCGTCCTGATGCAGATTGAGAAGCGCCTGACGAACCGGAGAGCGACTCACGCCGAACAACTCGGCAAGAGGCCCTTCCAACAGCAGGGTGCCTTCTTTGAGCCTTCTCCGCTTTATGCTCGAGGCGATGATTCCATACAGTTGATCGTTGAGATGCTTTTTCATGCGTTATTGTTTTTCACTGTTTTTGACTGAGGGCGCCACTTACACACCGCTGATCAGCCTGCAGTACTACCCCTGTGGCCTTGGATTACCAACCCGCAGGAGCACAAATAACTGATCCATCCGGAACAGATCTTTATCACTTTGCGTGCAAAGTACCTTATCTGTCATCGCCTCCAAGCGCAACCGACCGAGCGTTGCTCACGGCCTGCCGAGACTTATCTCTTGCTCCAAACGAAACAACCCCGGCACGGGCCGGGGTTGTCGGTGACACTATCAGCATGGTGTGGTGCTGGTCTGGGGGAGCGGCTTCAGCCGCGAGCACCGGCGCAGCCGGTGCCAGACACCGCATCGACCTCTTCGCGGCTAAAGCCGCTTGTGTCTTCCAGGTCTGGTATCAGAAGATGCTGATCGGGTACTCGACAAACACGCGCACTTCGTTGCCGTCGTCATTGTAGCCATTCTGGCGAACGCTCTCGGACGTACGCAGGATCGAGCTGCGAACCTTGACCGACAGGTCTTTGGCCGCGCCTTCCTGAACCACGTACTGGACCTGGTTGAAGATCTCGCGTTCCTTGCCTTCGCCGAAGCCGTGGGTGTTGATGTTGTCACCACGCACGTACGCGACCTTGTAGCTCAGGCCCGGCACGCCGAAGGCGCTGAAGTCCAGGCCGTAGCCGATCTGCCACGAACGCTCGTCTTCGGCGTTGAAGTCGGACCAGTACGAGTTGGCCAGGTAGATGGTCGATCCACCGTCACCCACGCCGCCACGGTTCTGGTACCAGCCGTAGTTGTAGCCGGTGTCGCCAGTGCTGCGCTGGTGGGCGACGGTGACCGAGTGCGGGCCGAAGGCGTAGGTCGCCGCCAGGCTCCAGATGGTGTTGGAATCGCCGGTCAGGCCTGCTTCGCGCTCGTACTGGCTGTCGATGCTGGTCTTGTAGCCGTTGAAGTCCAGGGTCAGCGACTGCTCGTCCGAGATCGGGTGAACATAGTTCACACCCAGGTAGTGCTTCTTCAGCACGTCTTCGACGTCGGAGGTGTACAGGGCCGCCGACAGGTTCTCGGTGAACTTGTAGCTGCCGCCAAACACGTTGATCGACTTCAGGCCACCGCTGTCACGCCCTTCGGCGCTCTTGCGCGCTTCCTGGGTGAAACGGCCGGCGTTCAGTTCCAGGCCCTTGATCTCCTTCGAGGTGATCAGGGTGCCGGTGAAGCTTTCTGGCAGCAGGCGCGCGTCGTCGTGCTGCAGCACAGGCAGCGATGGCATCTGGTCACCGTACTTGAGCACGGTGTTGGAGACGCGGAACTTGATCGCGGCGCCGCCACGGGCCAGGTTGTGCGGCGAGTTGGCCGGCTCGGTGTCGCTCGGCTGGAAGAAGTCGACACCGGCGCCGCCGTTGTGGCCCTTGCCGCCGTCCAGGCGAATGGCGTACAGGCCGAAGGCATCGACGCCCACGCCCACGGTGCCCTGGGTGAAGCCGGACGAGAAGTTGGCGATGAAGCCTTGGCCCCATTCGATCTGGTCGTCGGTGCCGTGCTTCTTGTCACGGTTGATGTAAGCGTTGCGCAGCAGCAGGTTCATGCTGCTGTCTTCGACGAAGCCCTTGCTGGCGGCCTGGTCGTTGGCCTGAGCCTGTGTGGCGGCGACGAGCGCCAGCGCGATCAGGCTGATCCTTGTTTTCAACATGTTGTTTTCCTTATCTCGAATTCAAAAACGCTCTGCATACAAAACGCCCGTCACCGACGCCCCTTCGTAGGTTCGGCGCTATGCGGATGGAACGGCCAGCAGGCGCAGGGGTCGAATCCTATCCGCCCGCGCTCGCATATGTCAAAAAATCGTGAAATGCCGACGATTTTTCCTACATTCACGGACACGTGTGGTGCATTTCCCTGGAGGAATGCCCGTTTATGGGCATTTTCTCCAGTTTCATGACCACACAAACAAAAACGCCACCGCAATGCGGTGGCGTTTCTGGTGGAGGCATCGAGCTCGGCCGTGGGCCTAGTGCTTGACTGGCGCGGGCTGCTGCTGGGTCAGGCAGTGGATGTTGCCGCCGCCCAGAAGCAGCTCACGGCCGGGGATCATCACGATCTCATGGTCTGGGAAAATCTCGCCCAGGATGGCTCTGGCCTGGACATCTGCCGGGTCGTCGAAGCTCGGCGCGATGATGCCACCGTTGACGATCAGGAAGTTGACGTACGAGCCCGCCAGGCGTACCGAAGGATTACGCTCCTGGCTGCCGTCGACCTGGTCGACGCCCGCACACTCTTCCTCAGTGGCGTACAACGGACCAGGAATCGGCATCTTGTGCACCACGAACTCGCGCCCCTTGGCGTCTCGGCTGCTTTGCAGCACGTCCAGCGCAGCGTGGCAGCGTGCGTAGTTGGGGTCTTGCGGATCATCTGTCCAGGCCAGCAGCACTTCGCCCGGGCGCACGTAGCAGCAGAAATTGTCGACGTGGCCGTCGGTCTCGTCGTTGAACAGTCCATCGGGCAGCCAGATGATCTGGTCCACGGCCAGATGGTCGCGCAATACCTGTTCGATCTGCCCGCGGTCCAGGTGCGGGTTGCGGTTGGCGTTGAGCAGGCACTCCTCGGTGGTGATCAGGGTGCCTTCGCCGTCCACATGGATCGAGCCGCCTTCGAGTACGAAGCCTTCGGTCTGGTAGCGCTGCAAACGCTCCATCTCAAGCACCTTGCCGCCCAGCTGCTCGTCGCGATTCCACGGGGCATAGAGGCCGCCATTGAAACCACCCCAGGCGTTGAAGCCCCAGTTGACGCCACGGACTTCGCCGCTGTCGTTGATCACGAAGGTCGGACCGGTGTCGCGTACCCACGCATCATCGTTGCTGATCTCGACGACGCGGATATTGGGCAGGTCGAGGCGGCTGCGGGCATTCTCGTACTGGCCGGCGGATACACCCACGGTGACTGGCTCGAAACGGGCGATGGCCTTGGCCAGGGTGATATGCGCGGCCTGCGCAGGCTTGCCTCCCAGGCGCCAGTTGTCCGGCCGCTCGGGCCAGATCATCCATACCTGGGTTTGCGGCGCCCACTCGGCAGGCATGTGAAAGCCGTCGGCGCGCGGGGTCGTTTTGAGGGTTTTCATGATTCAACCTTTGCGAATGCCTGGCGCGGGATCATGCCTGCGCCTGGTCGGTGAGCGATCAGGGTTCCAGCGTGTCCAGGTCGAAAGTGTGCACCAGCACGCCATCCGCTGTCTCGCCAAGCCGATTTATATCCGATAAATATCGACTTTAAAAGCGAGATATCGCATATCTCACCCTGAATTCGTTATTCATACCGATAACAATCGACACACAGAGCTCAGGGACGTTTACAGGTCTTCAGATAGTATCCGGTCGATGCTATCGACGAAGTAGTCCACGCTGGCCTTCGTGGTACACATCGGCGGCTTGATCTTGAGGATGTTCAGATGATCGCCCGTGGGCTGCATGAAGATACCCAGGTCGCGCAGGCGGTTGCACAGCAGGGTGGTTTCTTCGCTGGCCGGTTCCAGTGTCTGGCGGTCCCGCACCAGCTCAAGGCCCAGGTAGAAACCTGACCCATGGGCAGCGCCCGCGAGCGGATGTTTATCGACCAGTGCCTGCAGCCGCGCCTTGAAGTAGCCACCGACATCCCGGGCGTTCTGCAACAGGCCTTCTTCATCCATCACATCCAGCACCGCCATGCCGATACGGCAACTGACCGGGCTGCCGCCAGCCGACGAGAAGAAGTACCCCTGCGCTTCCAGCGACTCGGCGATCTCGCGCCGGGTTATTACCGCGCCCAAGGGCTGGCCGTTGCCCATGCCCTTGGCCATGGTAATGATGTCGGGCACCACACCCTGTTCCTCGAAGCCCCAGAAGTACTCGCCCAGCCGGCCATAGCCGACCTGCACTTCGTCGGCGATGCACACTCCTCCCCGGCTGCGAACCTTGGCATAGGTCTCGCGCAGGTAGCCCGGCGGGAGCGCGATGCCGCCCGCGTTGCCATACACCGGTTCGCAGATGAAGCCGGCCACCTGGCGCCCATGGGCATCCAGTACTGCGAGCTTGTCATCGACATCGCGCAGGTAATCGGCCGTGCTTTCGGGCCCCCGGTAATGACCTCGGTAGGTGTTGGGCGCCATCACCGGGTGCACCCAGTCGGGCCGGGTTTCCAGGGCCAGGGGGTTGTCGGCGATGGAAGTGGAGATGGCGTCGGTGGCCACCGACCAGCCGTGATAGGCCTCCAGCACGCTGAGCAGGTCACGCCCGCCGCTATGGGCCCAGGCCAGGCGAATGGCGAGGTCGTTGGCCTCGGTGCCGCTGTTGACCAGGAATACCCGGTCCATGCCCTTTGGCGCCAGCGCCAGCAGACGCTCGGAAAACTCGGCGATGGCCGCATAGTGAAAGCGCGAATTGGTATTGACCCGCGACCACTGCCGCGCCGACTCGGCCGCCATGCGCGGGTGACCATGGCCGAGCACCGCGACGTTGTTGAGCATGTCCAGGTATGAGCGGCCCTGCATGTCGATCAGGTAGTTGCGCCAGCCACGCTCGATCTGCGGCGGCTGCTCGAAGTAATGCTTCTGCGACCGCGCGAAGCTGGCGTCGCGGCGCGAGAGCAGATCTTGCGGGTCCATCAACGGTGCCGCTTCGCAGGCAAACCCCAGCACCGCTTGTGGCGAGGGACACAGCGCCAGCCAGGCCTTGGCCTGGGATGGCCTGGCGAAAAACGGTGGCTGCACACCGGGCTCCCGGCACACTTGCACGCTCAGCCAACTGCCGGCCTGTCCAAATACCTGGCCCTTGGCCAATGCCTGGCCGGTCTCGGGTGCCTGCTCGATGCCATCGAGCCACAGCGACCAATGTGCGGTGCGCAGGCAGCCTTGACCATCGCCGGTCCTGTACCACGTGCCTTCCTCGGGAGCCTGCAACACACTGCCGCCGGCAAGCTGGACCTCCACACCGAGCGCACAGGTGGCAGGCTCCTCAGGGCTGTCGATGTGGGTACGCGAGAGCCGGAACTGCCCATGCAGGCTGCAGGCGGCGCCCGTCTCTTTCGCATGCAGCGCCAGCAGCGACTGGTCGAAACCGGGCAGTTCCCAGTTGCCTGCCTCGAAATGTTCGCTGAGCACCCCAAGATCGACCTGATGCACCGCGTGCCCGGCGAACCCTGGCAGCAAAGACGCGCATTGGGACAGCTCCAGCGCCGGCAGCTCGCATCCGCCCGCCTGCAGGATCGCCGCCTGCATGAGCCCGAACGGCACGCTGCTGGCCATCTCGAAGATGGCCCACTCGTGAGCCAGGTTGTCACGGATGTACTGGTTGCCAGGTTCGACGCTCAGCTGCTGCTCACTGCTCAGCACCAGCACTGCGGCGCGCATCAGCACCAGCGGCCAGAGCGCGCGCAGTTCGGCTTCCTGCAGCGGGTTGGCCGCGTGATAGGCACTCACCGCCGCAATGATCCGCAGCGGGTCATCCTCGGCATGCTGCAGCAATGCCGCGCAGGTCACCGACAGGTCGGCGATCCGCCAGGTGCGCAGCAGGTCGCCAAAATCGATGACGCCCTGGAGCCGCCAGTGGCGTTGGGCATCGCGCGCCCAGACCGTGTTGTCGTCGGTGATGTCCAGGTGCACGGCCTGCACCGGTAGTTGGTCGGCCCAGGGCTGCAGATGCACGCCGGCAACCCGCGCGACCTCTGCGACCCGCGCCTGCTGGGCCGGGTCGCCGAGCACCGGGAGAAGGTGCCCGATCAATGCAGCCGCATGGCGTGGGTCCCACTGCAAGGTGCGCTCAAGGCCTGGATGATCGAATTCGGCCAGCGCCGCGTCCACCTGGGCACACAGCCTGCCCAGCTCGGCCATCAGGTGTGCAGGCACATGCTTGAGCCGAGTCAGCGGCTGGCCGTCGATATACTCCAGCAACCGAGCGCGCAGCGGCTGGCCGTCGATTTCCAGCGCCAGCAGCGAGGTTCCGTCAACGGCCGGGCGCACGGCTGGCACCGGGATACCGCGCTCGCGCAGATACGCCAGCGCGGCGTGCTGAGCCTCCAACTCCACCTGCGCATAGCTGCCATGACACACCTTGAGCACGAAGCGGCCCTGCGCGCTGTCTACCCGATAGTTGACGTCCTGCTGGCTGCCCAGCGAACGCAAGCCACCCTCCAGGGTGTACCGAGAGCGCAACAGCTCATGCGCCTGGGTTTCGCTGAGCGATGGGCAAGGCTGACTGGATCGATCTATCAGGGTGCGCAGGGGCATGGAAAAGGCCTCGGTTTTTTTGCGCTTATATCGCCACCGCTGCTGCCGATACACAAGAGGCAACCGAAAAAAGCGACGAGCAAAAACGCGTCGCATGCCATGACCTGTGATAATCCAGGCCATTTGCACGCTAGACTTGAGCCGATTCATTGCCCGACTGGAGGCCACCTCGACATGCGCATTCTTATCACTGGCGGCGCCGGTTTCATCGGTTCGGCGCTGATTCGCCACCTGATCGGCAATACCGCTCATGAGGTGCTGAACCTCGACAAGTTGACCTACGCAGGCAATCTGGAATCGCTGCGCAGCATTGTCCTGGATAGCCGATACGAATTCGTCCAGGGTGATATCGCCGACCAGCCCTTGGTAAGCGCCTTGCTGGAACGTTTTCAGCCCGAGGCGATCATGCACCTGGCCGCCGAGTCGCATGTCGACCGTTCGATCGATGGCCCGGCTGCTTTCATCCAGACCAATATCGTGGGCACCTACAGCCTGCTGGAGGCCACCCGCGCGTGGTGGAGCACGTTGCCCACCGCGCAACGCGAGGCGTTTCGCTTCCATCACATCTCGACCGATGAGGTGTACGGCGATCTGCATGGGGCCGACGACCTGTTCAGCGAAACCACGCCCTACGCGCCAAGCTCACCCTATTCTGCGAGCAAGGCAGCATCCGACCATCTGGTCCGCGCCTGGCAGCGCACCTATGGATTGCCGGTGCTCATCACCAACTGCTCGAACAACTACGGGCCGTTCCATTTCCCCGAAAAACTCATCCCGCTGGTCCTTCTCAACGGCCTGGCGGGCAAGCCGTTGCCGGTCTACGGCAACGGCCAGCAGGTACGCGACTGGCTGTACGTCGACGACCACGCCCGCGCCCTGCTGAAGGTCGTGAGCGAAGGCAAGGTGGGCGAGACCTATAACATTGGTGGCCACAACGAGCAGAAGAACATCGACGTGGTGCGTGGCATCTGCGCCCTGCTCGAGGAGCTGGCACCCCAGCGCCCGACGGGCGTGGCCCATTACGCCGACCTGATCACCTTTGTCCAGGACCGCCCCGGCCACGACCTGCGCTACGCCATCGACGCAGGCAAGATCGAGCGGGAGCTCGGTTGGGTACCGCAGGAAACCTTCGAAAGCGGCCTGCGCAAGACCGTGCAGTGGTACCTGGACAACCTGGAGTGGTGCCGCCATGTGCAAGACGGCAGCTACCAGGGCGAACGCCTGGGCAACAGCGACTTCAAGGATCTCATCGCATGACCAAGGGTATCGTCCTCGCGGGCGGCTCCGGCACCCGCCTGCATCCCATCACCCTGGGCGTGTCCAAGCAACTGCTGCCAATCTACGACAAGCCGATGATCTACTATCCGATCTCGGTGCTGATGCTCGCCGGCATCCGCGAGATCCTGCTGATCTCGACGCCCCAGGACCTGCCCCAGTACCGCCAGCTGTTCGGTGACGGCAGCCAGTTCGGCATCAAGCTCAGCTATGCCGAGCAGCCCTCGCCCGATGGCCTTGCCCAGGCGTTTCTGATCGGTGAATCATTCATCGGCCAGGACTCGGTGTGCCTGATCCTTGGGGACAATATCTTCCATGGCCAGGGTTTCAGCGAGCAGTTGTCGCGAGCCATCAATCAGCCCTCCGGTGCCACGGTGTTCGGCTACTGGGTCAAGGATCCGGAACGCTTTGGCGTGGTCGAGTTCGACAAGCAGGGCCGCGCCCTGACGATCGAGGAAAAACCCGCCGTGCCCAAGTCCAGCTATGCGGTCACCGGCCTGTATTTCTATGACAACGACGTGGTCGAGATCGCCAAGGGCATCAAGCCCTCCCCCCGCGGCGAACTGGAAATCACCGATGTCACCAACGCCTACCTGCGCCGCGGCGACCTGCGCGTCGAGCGCTTCGGCCGCGGCTTCGCCTGGCTCGATACCGGCACCCACGACAGCCTGCTCGAAGCCTCGCAGTACGTGCAGACCATCGAACACCGCCAGGGGCTCAAGGTGGCCTGCCTCGAAGAAATTGCCTACCAGAAGCGCTGGATCAGCCGCGAACAGCTGCTGGCCAAGGCGCATGCCCTGAACAAGACCGGCTACGGCCAATACCTGCAAAAACTGGCAGAAGAATACCCATGAACATCGTCGCTACCGCAATCCCGGACGTCCTGATCATCGAGCCCAGAGTGTTCGGCGACAGCCGTGGATTCTTCCTTGAGAGCTACAATGCCCGCGACCTGGAGACAAAGGCGGGCATCACCGCCCCCTTCGTGCAGGACAACCACTCCCGCTCGCAGCGTGGCGTGCTGCGCGGATTGCATTACCAGCTCACCGATCCGCAAGGAAAACTGGTGCGCGTGGCGCAAGGTGAGGTGCTCGACGTGTCGGTGGATATCCGCCGCCGCTCGCCGACGTTTGGACAATGGGTCGCGGTGGTGCTCAGCGCCGACAATCAGCGCCAGCTGTGGATACCGCCCGGTTTTGCCCACGGCTTCGTGGTGCTGAGCGACACGGCCGATTTCCTGTACAAGACCACCGAGTACTACAACCCCGCCGCCGAGCGCTGCATTCGCTGGGACGATCCGCAGCTTGCCATCGACTGGCAGCTGCAGGCGCCGCCACTGCTCTCGGCCAAGGACCGCGAAGGCAAGTTGCTGCGTGATGCGCAGGTGTTTGAATGAGGCCCGAGATCCTGCTGATCGGCCGCCACGGTCAGGTGGCCGAAGCACTGCAACGCCATCTGGCGGGCCTTGGCCGGTTGCATGTGCTCGGCCGGGACCAGCTCGACCTGGCGCACCCCGGGCAGATCCGTGAACAGGTCCGCCGCCTGAGTCCCGCCCTGATCATCAACGCCGCGGCGCACACCGCGGTCGACCTGGCCGAGAGCGAGCCGGACGCGGCATTCGCCATCAATGCCATCGCGCCGGGCATCCTCGCCGAGGAAGCGGCCCGGCTTGACGCGCCGCTGATCCATTACTCCACCGATTATGTCTTCGATGGCAACAAGGCGGGCGCCTACTGTGAAGCGGACGAACCCAACCCATTGGGCGTGTACGGACGTAGCAAGCTGGCGGGCGAGCAGGCGATCGCAGCGGTGGGTGGCGAACACCTGATCCTGCGCACCAGCTGGGTCTATTCCCGGCACGGGCGCAACTTTCTATTGACCATGCACCGCCTGCTGCAGGAAAAAACCGAGCTGCGTGTGGTCGATGACCAGATCGGGGCCCCCACCTGGGCCGACACCCTCGCATCGAACACCCGTGCTCTGGTCGAGCGCTGGCAGGCGGGGAATCCAGGCGCCTGGGGGCTCTATCACCTCACGGCCCAGGGCCATACCTCCTGGTTCGGCTTTGCCCAGGCCATCGGCGAACATCTCAAGGCGCGCGGCCTGCCCTGCGCCGAGCTGGTGCCGATCCCGTCGAGCGACTACCCGACCCCGGCACGCCGGCCGCTCAACTCGCGCCTGGACTGCAGCCGCCTGGCCCGCGAATGGCAGGTCAGCCAGCCGAACTGGCGCGAGGCGCTGATCGACTGTCTCAAGTAGCGCATAATTGCGCCAGACTCCTCTGGCGCACCTGGCAATGATCTCGACCTCGACACCCCCGCGACGCCCCCGCTGGCGCAGCCTGGCCCTTGTGGCACTGTGCCTGGCACCGCTGCTCTGGCCGCTGCATCACCTGGCCGAAAAGTACTACCAGGGCGAGCTTGCCTCGCAGAACCGCCAGACCCTCGACCTGTACGTCGCCAACCTGCTGGGCACGCTGCACCGCTACGAGACTCTGCCGTGGATCCTCGGCGAGCTGCCGGCCCTGCGGGCCGTGCTGGCCGATCCGCTGCGCCTGGAAACCCTGACCAACGCCAACCGCCTGCTCAAGGAAATCGTCGACCAGACCGGCGCCGAGGTGATGTACCTGATGGATGTCAGCGGTAATACCCTGGCGGCGTCGAACTGGGACAAGCGCGACAGCTTCATCGGCCGCAATTTCGCTTTCCGCCCGTACTTCAATGAAGCCATGGACGGGCGCCTGGGACGATTCTTCGGCCAGGGCACTACCTCGGCCAAGCGCGGATACTTCTTTGCCGCGGCGGTGCGTGACAACGAACAAGTGATTGGTGTGCTGGTGGTCAAGGTCGACCTGGATCACACCGAAACGCTCTGGGGCCGCACGCCCGAACAGCTGTTGCTGACCGACCAGAACGGCGTGGTGGTGCTGACCTCGCGGCCCGACTGGCGCTTCCGTGCAACACGCCCGTTGAACGACGCCGAGCGCGAGGCGATCACCGCCATCCAGCCCTATCCCACTACCGAGCCCAAGCCGCTCAACCTCAACCCCGACGCCTGGCTGACCCAGACCCGCGCCATCAAGGAAACCGGCTGGCAGGTGAGCATTCTTGCACCGCGCATCCTGGTCGACCGGTCGGTGAGCACGGTGATGGCGATTGGCGCGGGCACCTTGCTGGTGCTCATGCTGTTGCTGGGCCTGATGATGCAGCGCCGTCGTCACTACATCGACCGCATCGACCTGGAAGCCCATGGGCGCCGGGACCTCGAAAAGCGCGTGAACGAGCGGACCGCTGCCCTTGAGGGCCTGAACAAGCGGCTGCGCGACGAAGTGCTTGAGCGCGAGCAGGCCCAGCAGGAGCTGGTACAGGCACAGGACGAACTGGTCCAGGCCGGCAAGCTGTCGGTGCTGGGAACCATGTCGGCGAGCATCAGCCATGAGCTCAATCAGCCCCTGGCCGCAATCCGCAGCTATGCCGAGAACGCCGAGATTCTGCTCGACCACCAGCGTACCGAGGATGCACGCGGCAACCTCAAGCTGATCGCCGAGCTGACTGGGCGCATGGCTTCGATCATTGCCCACTTGCGCGCCTTCGCCCGCCGCGACCGCCATGCCCCTGAAAGCGTGGCCTTGCAACCTGCGCTCGACGACGCACTGGCGCTGCTGGCCAAACGCCGCCGGGCCATGGCGGTGGAGCTGGTGCGTGACCTGCCAGACGCCACGTTGTGGGTGCAGGCCGGCGAGACGCGCTTGCGCCAGGTGCTCGGCAACCTGCTCGCCAATGCCCTCGACGCGCTGACCGAGAAAGCCAATCCACGCAAGCTGTGGCTGAGTGCCGAGCGCCGGGACGACGTCGTCTACCTGTACATTCGTGACAACGGCCCTGGCTTTACCCGTCAGGCCATGGAGCGCGCCAAGGAGCCGTTTTTCACCACCAAGACGCGCACCCAAGGCCTGGGCCTGGGCCTGGCCATCTGCGAAAGCCTGATGCGCGCGCTGGGAGGCGAGCTGCTGCTGGGCAATCATCCGGAGGGCGGTGCGCTGCTGACCCTGCAACTGCGCGTGGCCAAGCCTGGCGCCAACCTGCAATTTTCCGAGGACCCTTCGGCATGACGACCGGACCCTACATCGACAGCGGCACTCAGGTCATCCTGGTCGACGACGACCCTCATCTGCGCCAGGCCCTGAGCCAGACCCTCGACCTCGCCGGGCTCAACGTCATGTCCCTGAGCGACGCCCAGGGCCTGGCAGAGCGCATCGAACCCGACTGGCCAGGGGTGGTCGTCAGCGATATCCGCATGCCGGGCATCGACGGCCTGCAATTGCTCGAACAGCTGCACGGCCGCGATCCCGAACTGCCGGTGCTGCTGATCACCGGACACGGCGACGTGCCGCTCGCGGTGCAGGCGATGCGCGCCGGTGCCTATGATTTCCTTGAAAAGCCCTTCCCGAGCGACTCTCTGCTCGACAGTGTGCGCCGCGGCCTGGCCCTGCGCCGCCTGGTGCTGGACAACCGCAGCCTGCGCCTGGCCCTGAGCGATCGCCACGAACTGAGCGGCCGCCTGGTCGGCCAGTCGCCTTCGATGGTGCGCCTGCGCGAACAGATCGGCGCGCTGGCCGGAACCCGTGCCGACGTGCTGATTCTTGGCGAGACGGGCGCCGGCAAGGAGGTGGTGGCGCGTGCGCTGCACGACCTGTCGAGCCGCCGTGACGGCCCGTTCGTGGCCATCAACGCAGGCGCCCTGGCCGAATCGGTGGTCGAGAGCGAGCTGTTTGGCCATGAACCCGGAGCCTTTACCGGCGCGCAGAAGCGGCGCATCGGCAAATTCGAGTTTGCCAACGGCGGCACGTTGTTCCTCGACGAAATCGAGAGCATGAGCCTGGATGTGCAGGTCAAGCTGCTGCGCATGCTGCAGGAACGGGTGGTCGAGCGCCTGGGTGGCAACCAGCTCATCCCTCTGGATATTCGCGTGATCGCCGCGACCAAGGAAGACCTTCGCCAGGCAGCCGACCAAGGGCGTTTTCGCGCCGACCTGTATTACCGGCTGAATGTAGCGCCGCTGCGCATCCCGGCGCTGCGCGAGCGGGGTGATGACATCCTGGTGCTGTTCCAGCACTTCGCCGATGCCGCCAGTCAGCGCCACGGCCTGACACCGCACAGCCTGCAGCCGGCCCAGCGGGCGATGTTGCTGCGCCATGGCTGGCCGGGCAATGTGCGTGAATTGCAGAACGCCGCCGAACGCTTCGCCCTCGGCCTCGAACTGGCGCTGGACGGCCAGGAAAGCACGCCGCCAGATACCCTGGCAGCACCTGGCAGCGGTAATCTGAGCGAGCAGGTCGAGCACTTCGAGCGCGCGCTGATCGCCGCCGAGCTGACGCAACCGCACGGCTCGATGCGAAGCCTGGCCGAAGCCCTTGGCATACCCCGCAAGACCTTGCACGACAAGCTGCGCAAGCACGGCCTGAGCTTTGCCGACAGCAGCCATCACGATGACACGGAGGAGCGTCCATGAGCGCTGACAGCCGTCACCTGGAATCGGTGCTGCATAGCGATATCCCGCTGACCCGCGAGATGGGCCTCGAGGTGCTCGAGTGGCACGGCCAGTGCCTGCGCCTGCGATTACCGTTGGAGGCCAACGTCAACCACAAGAGCACGATGTTCGGCGGCAGCCTGTACTGCGCCGCCGTGCTGGCAGGCTGGGGCTGGCTGCACCTGAGGCTGCGCGAGCTGGGCGTCGATGATGGCCACATCGTGATTCAGGAGGGTCAGATCAGCTACCCAGTGCCGGTGACCGGCGCGGCCATCGCCCAGTGCATGCCGCCCGAGGACAAGGTCTGGGAGCGCTTTATCGCGACTTACCAGCGCCGGGGCCGCGCGCGCCTGACATTGCACACGCAGGTGTTCAATGCGGGCAGTGAAGCGCCCGCGGTGAATTTCAACGGCCAGTACGTGCTACATCGCTGAGGCGAGGTCCAGCAGGCCCTGGCGCCAGACGGCGGCGCGCGGCAGGGCGAGAAAGAAGGGATTGAGCAGGGACTCGCGGGCGGGATAGCGCAAAGGTTGGCCATCGAGCGTGACGACTTCGCCGCCCGCGCCCTCGAGCACCCCCTGGGCGGCGGCGGTGTCCCATTGCGACGTGGGCGCCAGGCGCGGATAGCAGTCGGCCGCGCCTTCGGCCAGCAGGCAGAATTTCAGCGAGCTGCCGATGTTGGCCAGCTCCAGCTCCCCTACCGCCTTGCCCAGGCCGCCCAGCAGGGCTTCCTGTTGCGGGCTGGTATGGCGACGGCTGGCCACCACGGTGAAGCGGCTGCCGGCTGCCGGAGTGGTCCGCACCCGGATCGGCTCGGCATGCTGGCCTGGCTCTTCGCGCCAGGTACCCAGGTCGCGGCCACCGAAATAGCAACGTCCGTTGGTGGGCATGGCGACTACGCCAAACACCACTTCGCCCGCTTCGATCAGCGCGATGTTGACGGTAAACTCCTCGCTCCCGGCGATGAACTCCTTGGTGCCGTCCAGCGGGTCGACCAGCCACCAGCGCTGCCAGCCCTGGCGTTCGGCGAGGGCGATGTCGGCATCTTCTTCGGAGAGCACCGGGATGTGCGGAGCAAGGTCATGCAGGCCCTGGAGGATCACGTGGTGGGCCGCAAGATCGGCGGCCGTTACCGGCGAGTCGTCGGCCTTGGCGATGACCGCCACATCGGCGCGCCAGAACGGCAGGATAGCCTCACCTGCCTGGCGGGCGAGCAGGACCGCCTGCTGCATCAGTTGCTCATCGTTCATGCGAACAGCCCCCGCTGGGTCAGCAGGTCGCGCACCAGGTACAGCGCTGCCAGCGCCCGTCCCTCGGTGAACTGCGGATGCTGGGCGAGGGCGGAGAGTTCGCGCAGGTTTACCTTGTCGACCCGCATCGGCTCGGGCTCATCCCCTTCGAGACGCTCTTCGTACAGGTCAGTGGCCAGCACCACCTGGATCTTCTGGCTCATGTACCCCGGCGACAAGGACAGCTCGGTCAGGTGTTCGAGCTCGCGTGCACCAAAGCCGGCTTCTTCCTTGAGCTCGCGGTTGGCCGCTGCCAGCACGTCTTCACCTGGTTCGATCAGGCCTTTGGGCAGCGATAGCTCGTACTCATCGGTGCCACCGCAGTATTCCTCGATCAGCACCGCGTGCTCGGCGTCGAGCATGGCCACGATCATCACCGCACCGTAACCGTTGCCGCGGCCAACCAGACGCTCGTAGGTCCGCTCGGTGCCGTTGGCGAAGCGCAGCTGCACGGCTTCGACACGGAACAGGCGGCTGCTGGCGACGATCTCGCGGGCAAGTACAGTGGGTTTCTGGCGCATGGGGCGGCTCCTTGGCGTGAACGGGTTACTATACCGTGGCTTGCCACGCCTTCGAGAATTTCATATGCCCCTGCTAGCCTGGTCCGACATCGACACCGTCCTCCTCGACATGGACGGTACCCTCCTGGATCTGCACTATGACAACCAGTTCTGGCTTGAGCATCTGCCCCAGCGCTACGCCGAGCTGCATGGCGTGAGCCGTGCCATGGCCGAGCTCGAACTGCAGCCCCTGTTCGAGCGCAATGCCGGGACGTTGAACTGGTACTGCCTGGACTTCTGGACCCGCGAGCTGAGGCTGCCGGTGCGCGAGCTCAAGCAGGAACTCGCCGAGCTGATCGCCCTGCGGCCCGATGCGCGGCCCTTTCTCGAGGCCATACGCCAGGCGGGCAAGCGCGTGGTGATGATCACCAATGCGCATCGCGACTCGTTGTCACTGAAGCTGGAGCGGGTCGAGCTGGCGCCGTATTTCGAGCGGCTGATCAGCTCGCACGACTACGGGTTTCCCAAGGAGAGCCCGCATTTCTGGGATGCCCTGCAGGCCGATATCGGCTTCGACCCGGCGCGCAGCCTGTTCATCGACGATACCCTGTCGATCCTGCGCAGCGCGCGGCGCTATGGCGTCATGCATCTGCTGGCCGTGCGCGAGCCGGACAGCAAACGCGGCCCACGCAATACCGAAGAATTCGATGCGGTGGAGGATTACCGGGAGTTGCTGGCAGGCCTCTGACCCACCGACGCCAGTGCTCATCGACGGTGTCTATCGACGCATAGACCCTAGCGATTAGACGCGTCACCGGCACAAGCCTAGGCTTAGGGGACAAACAGCCGCCGGTAATCCGCCTGATGAACAGCAAACCTCCGGTCTGCGCGGCGCCCGCACCCTTTGCCTTGCCTGCCGCCAGCAATACCTACGCCTACGTCCAGCTGACCGACGCCGAACAGGCACCGACACCGCTCGCCGAAGAAGTCGCCCTGGCGATCGCCTACAACGGCCTGAACCAGGCTGTGATGCTGGTGAGCCCCACCGACCTCGAAGATTTCGTGGTCGGCTTCAGCGTTGGTAGTGGCCTGGTCAGCGCACCGTCAGAAATCTACGACATGAAGTTCTCTGGCAAGGGTGCAGCGTTGTACGCAGACCTGGAGATATCCAGCCGTGCCTTCTGGAACCTGAAGAACCAGCGCCGGCAACTGGCGGGCACCAGCGGCTGCGGCCTCTGCGGGGTCGAGGCCCTGGAGCAGGCCCTGCCAGAACTCGACGTACTCCCCGGCGCGCCGCTGCCACCGGCGCATTGGCTCGCCGGCCTGCGTCAGCGCCTCGAGGCGTTCCAGCCGCTGGGCCAGCACTGCGGTGCGGTGCACGCGGCCGTGTTCATGGACAGCCAGGGCCAGCTGCTGCTGGGCCGTGAAGACATCGGCCGGCACAACGCCCTGGACAAGCTGGTCGGCGCGCTGTTGCGCCAGCGCATCAGCCTCGCGGGTGGTCTGGCGATCGTGACCAGCCGCTGCAGCCTCGAGTTGATCCAGAAAGTCCTGCGCGCCGGTATCCAGACCCTCGTCAGCCTGTCGGCGCCCACCGGCCTGGCCCTGCAATGGGCCAGGCAGCACAACCTCAACCTGATTCATTTGCCCAAGCACAGCGCACCGCGGGTGTTCAGCCCCGCGCCGGAGATCTAGACCGTGAGCCTGCATCATAAAGCCGACCAGAAACCTGTCCCTCGCTACAAGCCGTACGACGGCCCCGCCGGTGGCTGGGGCGCGCTGCGCAGCGTGGCCAAGGCGTGGGTCGGCAGCGACAACGCCTTGAAGAACATCCGCGCCCTGCTCAAGACCAACCAGAACGGCGGTTTCGACTGCCCGGGCTGCGCGTGGGGCGACTCGCCCGAAAGCGGCATGGTCAAGTTCTGCGAGAACGGCGCCAAGGCGGTGAACTGGGAAGCGACCAAGCGCCGCGTCGATGCCGCGTTTTTCGCCCGCCACAGCGTCACCGCGCTGCTGGAGCAGAGCGACTACTGGCTCGAATACCAAGGCCGCCTGACCGAGCCGATGGTCTATGACGCGGCCAGCGACCGCTATCGCCCGATCGACTGGGATGGCGCCTTCGCGCTGATCGCCCAGCACCTCAAGGCGCTGGAGTCGCCGGACCAGGCCGAGTTCTACACCTCGGGCCGGGCCAGCAACGAAGCGGCCTTCCTCTACCAGCTGTTCGTGCGCGCCTATGGCACCAACAACTTCCCGGACTGCTCGAACATGTGCCACGAGGCCAGCGGCGTGGCCCTGGGCCAGAGCATCGGGGTCGGCAAGGGTACCGTCACCTTCGATGACTTCGAGCACGCCGACGCGATCTTCGTATGGGGACAGAATCCGGGTACCAACCACCCGAGGATGCTCGATCCCTTGCGCGACGCGGTCAAGCGCGGCGCCCAGGTGATCTGCGTCAACCCGTTGAAAGAGCGCGGCCTTGAGCGCTTTCAGCATCCACAGCATGCCCTGGAAATGCTTACCAACGGTGACCGCCCGACCAACACCGCCTACTTCCGCCCGGCATTGGGCGGCGACATGGCGATGCTGCGCGGCATGGCCAAGTACCTGTTGCAGTGGGAACGCGATGCCCAGGCCCAGGGCAAGCCGGCGGTATTCGATCACGCGTTCATCGAGCAGCATGGGCATGGCGTCGCCGATTACCTGGGCGTGGTGGATGCGACGTCCTGGGAGCAGATCGAGGCGCAATCCGGCCTGCCGCTGGCCGACATCGAGCAGGCCGCTCGCATGTACTGCAAGGCCGAGAAGGTGATCATGTGCTGGGCCATGGGCATTACCCAGCACCGTCACTCGGTGGCGACCATTCAGGAAATCGCCAATCTCATGCTGCTGCGTGGCAACCTTGGCGTTCCGGGCGCCGGCCTGTGCCCGGTGCGTGGCCATAGCAACGTGCAGGGCGACCGCACCATGGGCATCAACGAGCGCCCGCCGGTGGCCTTGCTCGACGCTATCGAAAAACGCTTCGGCTTCAACGTGCCCCGGCACAACGGCCACAATACCGTGGAAGCCATCCACGCCATGCTCGATGGCCGCGCCCGCGTGTTCATCGGCCTTGGCGGCAACTTCGCCCAGGCCACTCCTGACACCGAGCGCACCGCCGAGGCCTTGCGCAACTGCGAGCTGACCGTGCAGATCAGCACCAAGCTCAACCGCAGCCATCTAGTCCACGGCAAGCAGGCGCTGATCCTGCCATGCCTGGGCCGCACCGACATCGACCAGCAAGGCGAAGGCCCGCAGGCAGTGACTGTCGAAGACTCCTTCAGCATGGTCCATGCGTCCAATGGCCAGTTGCAGCCACTGTCTCGCCAGATGCGCTCGGAGCCCGCGGTGGTCGCCGGCATAGCTGCCGCGACCCTGGGCACCCAGCCAGTGGACTGGAACTGGTTGATCGCCGACTACGGACGCATCCGCGACCTGATTGCCGATACCATCCCAGGCTTCACCGACTTCAACCAGCGCCTGGAGCATCCGGGTGGCTTCTACCTGGGCAGCAGCGCGGGCTCCAGGCAGTGGAGGACCCCGACAGGCCGGGCCAACTTCAAGGCCAACCTGCTGCCCGACAGCCTGCTCGACGAGCAGGTCCGTGCCAGTGGCCAACTGCCGGACCTGATCATGCAGTCGATGCGTTCGCACGATCAGTACAACACCACCATCTATGGCCTGGACGACCGCTATCGTGGGGTGAAGGGCCAGCGCGATGTGCTGTTCGTCAACGAGGCCGACATCATTCGCCTGGGTTTCAAGCCAGGGCAGAAGGCCGATATCGTTTCGCTGTGGGGCGATGGCCGTGAGCGCCGGGTGCAGGGTTTCACCCTACTGGCCTTCGACATCCCGGCCGGACAGGCGGCGGCCTATTACCCGGAGGTCAATCCGCTGGTGCCATTGGATAGCGTAGGTGAAGGTAGCCATACGCCGACGTCCAAATTCGTGGCGATCAAGCTGGAAGCGGCGAGGGAGACGGGGCGGATAATCTGAATCCGACCCGGCCTTCAGACATGAAAAAAGCCCTGTCCGCGAGGATCAGGGCTTTGTCGCAAGTAATCTATGACACGCAAAAACCGATTAAGTTTCATAGCTAAAACAGTAACTTACAAGATTGTGTACAACTTGTGCCGGTCGTCGGAATTTCGTTGCGGGCCTAACGATCCAGCCTCAGGATCGCCTCGTCATCCCTATGAGGCTCTCTCGATGAAGAAGTACTCCTCGATTCTGTTGTTGTCTCTCGGCCTGCTCAGTGGCGTTGCCTCGGCAGGTGGCACCACCGAAGCCGGTATTGGCGGCGCATTGGGTGGGGTACTCGGCTCGGTGGTCGGCCAGCAGATCGGCGGCAGCACCGGCGGCGCCATCGGCGCGGGCCTGGGTGGCGCAGCGGGCAGCGCGGTCGGCGCCGACAAGCGCCAGCGTGGCGAAGCGGCCATCGGCGGCGCACTGGGTGCCGCGGGCGGCAACGTCCTGGGCCGCAGCGTAGGCGGCACCAACGGCAGCTACATCGGTGCGGCCGCTGGTGGCGGCGCAGGCGGTGCGCTTGGCAACTACATGGGCAACAAGGCCGATGCCGACGATCGCCGCGATCGCCGTGGCTATGATGACCGTCGCCATTACCGTGACCGTGGTCACCACTACGGGCATCGCAAGCACAAGCGTAACTGGCGCCACCGCTAAGACGTGATCGCCAGCGCTTGATACAAAGGCCCTGCCCGCCCGGACAGGGCCTTTTTCATGCCTGCTGCAAAAGGGTCAGTGCCGACTGCAAGGTGTCTGGCAGCGTCACGGGCATGCCAGTCTGCCGGTCGACGAATACCTGCACTATCTTGCCTGCGGCGCAGGCCTCCTCGTCTCCTGCGCGAAACAGTGCGGTCTGATATTGCACCGTACTACCTGCCAGGCGCGTCACGCGCAGACCCACCTCCAGTACCTCGGGGAAAGCCGGCAAGGCGAAGAAGTCCGCAGTCGAGCTGACCACAACGCCCACTACGACACCCTCTTGCAGGTCCAGGCCCGCCTGCTGATGCAAGTAGGCGTGAATGGCGGTATCGAAGAAGCCGTGCACGGCTGGCCCGGCGATGAGGCCGTTCAGGTCGCTGTCATGATGACGGGTGAGGATGGGGTGGAAATGGGGAAAGTGGTGGCGCGCTGGGTGGTCCGTCAAAACAGATCTCCATCAAGGCATCGCGGTCCTACAGGGTATCGCGGTAGATAGCGTACGGCGGTGAATATGAAAAAGCCGCCCGGAGGGCGGCTTTTCGATGCAGTCCAGCTTACAACTGCGGACCTGCCGACTTGATGGCGTCCGACACGTCGAACTTCTTGAAGTTCTCGGTGAACAGCTTGGCCAGGCCCTTGGCGGCCTCGTCATAGGCAGCCTGGTCTTCCCAGGTGTTGCGCGGGTTAAGCAGCTGGGTGTCGACGCCTTGAACAGCCTTTGGCACGTCCAGGTTGATGATGTCCAGGTGCTCGGTCTCCGTACCCACCAGCGCGCCGCTCTGGATCGCTGCGATCACCGCACGGGTGGTCGGGATGTTGAAGCGCTTGCCAACGCCGTAACCACCACCCGTCCAGCCGGTGTTGACCAGATAGACCTTGGAACCGAAGCCGTTGATGCGCTTGATCAGCAGCTCAGCGTATTCGCCGGCCGGACGCGGGAAGAACGGCGCGCCGAAGCAGGTGGAGAAGGTCGACTTGATGCCGCCGCCCGAGCCCATTTCGGTCGAACCGACCAGCGCGGTGTAACCGGACAGGAAGTGATAGGCCGCCTGCTCGTTGTTCAGGATCGACACTGGCGGCAGCACGCCGGTCAGGTCGCAGGTCAGGAAGATCACGGCGTTAGGCTCGCCACCGAGGTTCCTCTCGGAGCGCTTGGCAACGTGCTCGAGCGGGTACGCGGCGCGGCTGTTCTGAGTCAGGCTGACATCGGCGTAGTCGGCTTTCTTGGCGTCGTCGATAACGACGTTTTCCAGGACCGCGCCGTGCTTGATGGCTTTCCAGATGACCGGCTCGTTCTTCTCGGACAGGTCGATGCACTTGGCATAGCAACCGCCTTCGATGTTGAACACCACGCCCTCGCCCCAACCGTGCTCGTCGTCACCGATCAGGTAACGGCTTTCGTCGGCCGACAGAGTGGTCTTGCCGGTACCCGACAGACCGAAGAACAGGGTCACGTCGCCTTCTTCGCCGATGTTGGCAGCGCAGTGCATCGGCAGCACGTCAGCGGCCGGCAGCAGGAAGTTCTGCACCGAGAACATGGCTTTCTTCATTTCACCGGCGTAGCGCATGCCAGCGATCAGCACTTTCTTCTGCGCGAAGTTGATGATCACGCAACCGTCGGAGTTGGTGCCGTCACGCTCAGGCTCACACTCGAAGTTGGCAACGTTCAATACCTGCCACTCATCACGGCCGGCTGGATTGTACTGTTCCGGGTTGATGAACAGGCAACGGCCGAACAGGTTCTGCCAGGCGGTCTGGGTGGTCATCTTCACCGGCAGGTAGTGCTCGGCGGCGGCCCCTACGTGAACGTGGGAGACGAAATGCTCTTGGGCGTTGTTGAACGCCTCGACGCGGTTCCACAGGGCATCGAACTTGTCGGCCGGGAACTTGCGGTTGATCGGGCCCCAGGCGATGGCGTCCTGAGTGGACGGCTCTTCGACGATGAATCGGTCAGCCGGCGAACGACCGGTGCGGTGACCTGTTTTCACGACCAGCGCGCCAGTTTCGGCCAGTTCGCCTTCACCGCGGTTCAGCGCTTCTTTTACCAGCTCATCGACGCTCAGGTCGGTGTACACGGTGTTGTTGGCTTGCGTCATGAGATTCCCCATCCGGCCTGCGGCCGAGTGCTCCAAACGTTTTGTAGTTGTCTGTTTAAAACTACTACAGCGAAAAAAGTGGCCGGATTATGCCAGAAACGCCCAAAAAAAGTAGGGCCCTCCTGTCAGAACGGCGGTTTTCAGCCGTTCGACAGGAGTATCTCCTGAGGTGAAACGATTCAGTGTCGAGTTTCTGACGGCTCGTCCGTCCCGCCGCTGGCAAACAGTTGCGCGATATCCGCTGAGTCGAAGAAGTAACGCTCGTTACAGAACTGGCAATCGATCTCGATCTGGCCCCCACATTCCTCGACAAGGTTCAGCGCATCGGTGTGGCCAAGGCTGACCAATGCGTTGCCAGAGCGCTCTCGCGAGCAGCTGCAGCGAAAGCGCAGCGGCTGGATATCGAACAGGCGTACGGCCTCCTCGTGGTAGAGGCGGTGCAGCAGGGTCTCGTTGTCGAGCGCCCACTCTTCTCCCTTGAGCGTGCTGCCCAGGGCGATGACATGCTGCCAGCTGTCTTCGCGCTCTTCTTCGTCGCGCTGGCGATCGACCGGCAGCTGTTGCAGCAGCAGGCCACGGGCACGCCCTTCACTGGCGGTGAGCCAGAAGCGCGTGTTGATCTGCTGCGACTGCAGGAAGTAGTTGGTGAAACACTCCGACAGGTTGGCCCCTACCAGGTCGACGATACCCTGGTAACGCTGGCCCTTGACCGGGTCGATGGTCAGGATCAGCTCGCCGGCGGGCATCATCTGCTCGAGCGTCGAATCGGCACCGATCTGCTCAGCCTCGTACCGGGCCATGCCACGGATGTCCCGCTCGCTGGAGCACTCGACCATGAGCATCGGAATCGGGCCCTGGGACCGTGCCTGCAGCACCAGCAGGCCATCGAACTTGAGCGTACCGACCAGCAGCGCGGCGGCCGCCATCAGCTCGCCCAGGAGCTCGGCCACCGGTTGTGGATAGGGATGACGGGCCAGCACTTCGCCGTAGCTGCGATCAAGCGCGACCCATTCGCCGCGGACATCGCGGTCGTCAAAGATGAAACGTTGGGTGAAATCGGTGTCTGGCAAGTCGTGCATGAGTTCTGACTGTCTGAGAAGGGTGACAAAAGGTGCAGGCTTCAGGAAAAGCCCGAAATAACGCTGATGCTATGAAATGGTGGCTGGTGCACCATTTTCCAAGTGTTGCCGGTCAGGTCGCTTGAGTGTAGTCCGCGCCGAGCCTAGTCGTAGCTGCCGTGCAACTGATGAATCTGCCGGCGCTGCTTCTTGGTCGGCCGGCCCTCGGTGGTCACCCCGACAGCGCCGGCCTTGCGCAATGCGGCCGCCTGCTCGCGGCGTTTGAGACTCTCGGCGGTTTCTTCATACAAGGTCTGGGCCTCGGGCGCCCCGCGCCGTACCACCGACAGCGCCTTCACCACCACGGTGCGCTCCTCGAAGCCGGTACGCAGGACAAACTCATCCCCCACTCTCGGCTCCTTGCCAGGCTTGCAGCGCTCGCCGCGGCAATGCACCTTGCCGCTCTCTATGGCGGCCTTGGCCAAGGCACGGGTCTTGTAGAAACGCGCCGCCCAGAGCCACTTGTCCAGGCGGACCTTGTCTTCGTCATCGGTCTTTTGTGCCATGGCATTTCCTCGAACGCTGTCTTTACGGAACTGTACTACCTTAACTTGCAGATGCAAAAAATCCGCGGCGTGCTTACAGTTCACAGAATTTTCCGCAGGTTGTGCATCGTGAAGACATTTGACCATCTGACTGTGATCGGCCTGCGCGAGTGGGTCGCGTTGCCCGGTCTCGGAGTCGCGGGCCTGCGCGCCAAGATCGACACGGGTGCCAGTACCTCAACCCTGCACGCCACCGAGGTGGAAACCTTCGAACGTGATGGCGAGCCGTGGGTGCGCTTCAATGCGCACCTTGGCACGGTGGTGCAGCTGCGTCACCGCCGCTGCGAGGCGCCGCTGGTCACCATGAAGATCATCAAGAGCTCCAACGGCCATGCCCAGACCCGCTACGTGATCCGCACGCCCCTGGCGCTCGGAGACCGGGTCTGGCAGGTCGAGTTTACCCTGGCCTGTCGCAAGGCCATGCGCTACCGCCTGCTGCTGGGCTCCAAGGCGCTGATCCACGGCCAGTTGGTAGTCAACCCCGGCCTCAAGTACGTTCAGGACAAACCGGCCTTTGTGGCCACTCTCCCCCCTTTCACAGGTGCTGCATGAAGATCGCTGTCCTGTCGCGCAATCCGCGTCTGTATTCCACTCGTCGCCTGGTCGAAGCCGGTACCCAGCGCGGCCATGAAATGGTCGTCATCGATACGCTGCGCGCCTACATGAACATCGCAAGTCACAAACCGCAGATTCATTACCGGGGCAAGCCGATGGAAGGCTTCGACGCGGTGATCCCGCGGATCGGCGCCTCGGTGACCTTCTATGGCTGCGCGGTATTGCGCCAGTTCGAGATGATGGGCGTCTTCCCGTTGAATGAATCGGTGGCCATCGCCCGCTCGCGTGACAAGCTTCGTTCGCTGCAACTGCTGTCGCGCCGGGGCATCGGCCTGCCGATCACCGGGTTCGCCCACTCCCCGGACGATATCCCCGACCTGATCCAGATGGTCAACGGCGCACCGCTGGTGATCAAGGTCCTCGAAGGGACCCAAGGTATCGGCGTTGTGCTCTGCGAAACCACCAAGGCGGCGGAGTCGGTGATCGAGGCCTTCATGGGTCTCAAGCAGAACATCATGGTGCAGGAGTACATCAAGGAAGCCGGGGGCGCGGATATCCGCTGCTTCGTGGTGGGGGACAAGGTCATCGCCTCGATGAAGCGCCAGGCCAAGCCGGGCGAGTTCCGCTCAAACCTGCACCGCGGCGGCAGCGCCAGCCTGATCAAGATCACCCCCGAAGAGCGCATGACGGCCATCCGCGCGGCCAAGGTGATGGGCCTGAGCGTCGCTGGCGTCGATATCTTGCGGTCGAATCACGGGCCGCTGGTGATGGAGGTCAACTCCTCGCCGGGCCTGGAAGGCATCGAAGTCACCACCAGCAAGGACGTCGCCGGGATGATCATCGAACACCTCGAGAAAAACGGCGGGCCAAACCTGACCCGCACCAAGGGCAAAGGCTGATCAGACCGCGTCGCGCGGCAGCAACAGGCCCAGGGGAAGTTTGACCCGGGCCTCGAGGCCGCCGCCGGAGCGGTTGCGCAGCTCGACATTACCGCCATGCTGCGCGGCGATGCGCTTGACGATTGCCAGCCCTAATCCCGTGCCCTTGCCGCTGCGTGCCCGGTCGCCGCGTATGAACGGGTTGAAGATGCCTTCGAGCTCCGCGGGATCGATGCCCGCGCCGCGGTCAAGCACGCTCAGCACCACGTAAGGCGCGCTGAAATCGCCCGACACATACGCCGCTACCTCCACGCCCTGGCCTGCGTGATACAGCGCGTTGCCGATGAGGTTGTTGAGCAGCCGCTTGAACGATACCCGGCGCAGCGGAAACGGTGGAATCGACTCCAGGCACAGGCGCACGCGCTCCTCGGGCTGGTTGAACGGCGCCACCACCTCTCGCACCAGGTCAGCCAGGTAGACCTGCTCCACCGGCTCGTCGCGCCCATCACGGATAAACGCCAGGAACTGATCGAGGATCGCGTCCATGTCCTCGATGTCGCGGACCATGTCGTCGGTCAGGTCGTTGTCGCTGGGCAGCATCGACAGCGACAGGCGCAGCCGCGTCAACGGCGTGCGCAAATCGTGGGACACGCCGGCCAGCATCAGTTCGCGCTCACGTCCCGCCTGCTCGACATCCTCGGCCATCTGGTTGAATGACCGGTAGACCTCGGTCATCTCGCTTGGCGTATCGCTGATCGGCAGCCGTACGCTGCGCCCCTGGCCCAGTTGCCGCGCGGCGAACACCAGGCGCTTGAGCGGCTGGTTGAGCTGGCGCACGAATATCCACGCCGAGGCCGTCGACAGCAGGCCGATGGCAAGGAACCAGCCCAGCACATTCCAGATTTTCTGCCCGCGCAGCGGGTGCGGATACAAAGGCACCTTCAGCCAGCCATCGCCCAGGCTCGGCGCATTCACCCACAGGGCCGGCGGCGCATGCACGCGCAAGCGGACCTCGGTGTCCTCGCCAAGCTCGGCCTGCATCTGGCGCTGGTAGATCTCGCTGTAGGGCCAGTGCTGCTCACCTTCGGGCACGCCGGAGCCGACCACGCGGATCAGCCCGGCAGCCTCGGCGATGCGGTCGCGGTTTTCTTCATCGGCGGCCCAGTAGGCACGCAGGGTCAGGGCCACGCCGTGGCTGTACTGGCGGTCGACCAGCACATCCTCGTTCATCAGCAGGTAGACCAGGGTCAGCGCCTTGGAGAACAGGACGACGATCAGCACAAGCCAGAGGGTGCGGGCGAAGAAGCTCTGGGGGAACCACAGGGGCGTTTTCATCAAGAACAGCTACACAGTGCAAGCGCGAGCGCGGCTCGCTGGCTTTGTCGGCCCGCTACAGACGAAAACAGGGCGATCCATGGGATCACCCTGCCGCCGTGACGCGAGCCTACAGACGAAACATCACTTGCCGGCATTGCCATCCGGCACGAAGACATACCCCACGCCCCAGACTGTCTGGATATAGCGGGGCTTGGACGGGTCAGGCTCGATCATGCGCCGCAGACGCGAAATCTGCACGTCGATGGAGCGCTCCAGGGCATCCCATTCCCGGCCACGGGCCAGGTTCATGAGCTTATCGCGGGTCAGCGGCTCGCGGGCATGCATGACCAGCGCCTTGAGCACGGCGAACTCGCCGGTGGTGAGCATGTGCACTTCGTCACCGCGCTTGAGTTCGCGGGTTGCCAGGGAGAGCTGATAGTCGCCGAAGCTGACTGTTTCGTCCTCGCTGCCTGGCGCGCCCGGCACGCTTGGCGCCTGGCGGCGAAGTACCGCCTTTACCCGCGCAACCAGCTCATCGGGGTTGAACGGCTTGGCCAGGTAGTCGTCGGCGCCCAGCTCGAGGCCCTTGATGCGGCTGAGCTCATCGCCCTTGGCGGTGAGCATGATGATAGGAATGTTGTTGTTCGCCGCGCGCAGGCGGCGGCAGGCAGACAGGCCATCTTCGCCGGGCAGCATCAGGTCGAGCACCACCAGGTTGAACACCTCGCGCGACAGCAGCCGGTCCATCTGCTCGACGTTGGGCACGGCGCGGGCGCGATAGCCCTTGCTGGTGAAGAAACGCTCCAGCAGGCTGCTCAGCCCGGGATCGTCGTCGACGATCAGTATCTTCTCGCCTTCGGCGTTGTTTGCAGTGCTGGTCATTGAAAACTCCTCTGATCTCGGCGCGCATTATGGCGTAGCGACGTTGGATCGTGCCGTGTGCATTGTTAGCAGATTTTTCCCATGGTGCCACTGTTGCCCAGCCTGGCTGGCCTGCCGCCATCACCGCAAGCCGGACATGGCGCGTATAATGCGCCGCTTTCATCCAGCGTCGCCGGGACCTTGTGCCCAACTGCGGCCTCAAGCACTCACAATTTTTCAGGTGGTTTTATGGACAGCATCAACAGCCGTATCGCCGAGGAACTGGGCGTTCGCCCACAGCAGGTCGAGGCGGCCGTGTCGTTACTGGATGAAGGTTCGACCGTGCCTTTCATCGCCCGTTACCGCAAGGAAGTCACCGGCAGCCTGGACGACACCCAGCTGCGCCACCTGGAAGAACGCCTGCGCTATCTGCGCGAGCTCGACGACCGCCGCGCGAGCATCCTGTCGAGCATCGAGGAACAGGGCAAGCTGACCCCTGAACTGGCCCGCGAGATCAAGCTGGCGGACACCAAGACCCGCCTCGAAGACCTTTACCTGCCGTACAAGCAGAAGCGCCGCACCAAGGGCCAGATCGCCCTGGAAGCCGGTCTTGGCGAGCTGGCCGACGGCTTGTTCAACGATCCGCAGCTGTCACCCGAGGAGGAAGCTGCCCGCTTTGTCGACGCGGACAAGGGCGTGGCCGATGTCAAGGCAGCGCTCGACGGCGCCAAGTACATCCTGATGGAACGCTTCGCCGAACACGCCGGCCTGCTCGAGAAGCTGCGCGGATTCCTCAAGCACGAAGCCGTGCTGACTGCCCGCGTGGTGGCCGGCAAGGAGGAGGAAGGCGCCAAGTTCCGCGACTACTTCGCCCACGACGAGCTGCTGCGCGGCGTGCCTTCGCACCGTGCGCTGGCGATCTTCCGCGGGCGCAACGAGGGTGTGCTGAGCGCGTCGCTCAAGGTCGGCGAAGAGCTGCCCGGCACTCTGCACCCGTGCGAGCTGATGATCGGCGAGCACTTCGGTGTCGCGAACCGCGACCGCCCGGCTGACAAGTGGCTGGCCGAGGTGGTGCGCTGGACCTGGAAGGTCAAGCTGTACACCCACCTCGAAACCGACCTGTTCGGCGAGCTGCGCGACAGCGCCGAGAGCGAGGCGATCAACGTCTTCGCCCACAACCTGCATGACCTGCTGCTGGCCGCTCCGGCAGGGCCGCGTGCCACCCTGGGCCTGGACCCTGGCCTGCGCACCGGCTGCAAGGTGGCAGTGGTCGACCGCACCGGCAAGGTGCTGGACACCGCCACGGTCTACCCGCATGTGCCCCGCAACGACTGGGACCGCACCCTCACCGTGCTCGCCGCCCTGTGCGCCAAGCACTCGGTCGAGCTGATCGCCATCGGCAACGGCACCGCCAGCCGCGAGACCGACAAGCTGGCCGCCGAGCTGATCAAGAAGTACCCAGCCTTGCAGATGACCAAAGTCATGGTTTCCGAGGCCGGCGCTTCGGTGTACTCGGCTTCCGAACTGGCGGCCCGTGAATTCCCGGACCTGGACGTCTCGTTGCGCGGCGCTGTATCGATCGCTCGCCGCCTGCAGGATCCGTTGGCGGAGCTGGTGAAGATCGACCCTAAATCCATCGGCGTCGGCCAGTACCAGCACGATGTCTCGCAGGTGAAGCTGGCCCGCGGCCTGGACGCGGTGGTCGAGGACTGCGTGAACGCCGTCGGCGTCGACGTCAATACCGCCTCGGTGGCGTTGCTGACGCGCATCTCCGGCCTCAACGCCACCCTGGCGCAGAACATCGTCACGCACCGCGACACCCATGGCGCCTTCGCAACCCGCGCCGCCCTCAAGAAAGTCAGCCGCCTGGGCGAAAAGACCTTCGAGCAGGCAGCGGGCTTCCTGCGCGTGATGAACGGCGACAACCCGCTGGACGCGTCCGCGGTTCACCCGGAAGCCTACCCGCTGGTCCAGCGCATCGCCGCCCAGACTGACCGCGACATCCGTTCCCTGGTGGGCGACAGCGCCTTCCTCAAGCGCCTGGACCCCAGGAAATACACCGACGAAACCTTCGGCCTGCCGACCGTCACCGACATCCTCCAGGAGCTCGACAAGCCGGGCCGCGACCCACGCCCCGAGTTCAAGACCGCGTCCTTCCAGGACGGCGTCGAAGACCTCAAGGACCTGGAGCCGGGGATGATCCTCGAAGGCGTCGTGACCAACGTCACCAACTTCGGTGCATTCGTCGACATCGGCGTGCACCAGGACGGTCTGGTGCATATCTCGGCGCTCTCGGAAAAGTTTGTCAAGGACCCGCGTGAAGCGGTCAAGGCCGGCGACGTGGTCAAGGTCAAGGTCATGGAAGTCGACATCCCGCGCAAGCGAGTCGGCCTGTCGATGCGCATGAGCGACACCCCGGGCGAGAAGGTCGAGGGCAACCGCGGTAGCCGCCCGCAGGGTGGTGGCGCGCGTCAGCAGCAACAGGCACCGGCCCGCCCGCGTGAAAGCGCTCCGGCGGCCAACAATGCCATGGCCGCGCTGTTCGCCAACGCCAAGCAGTTGAAGAAGAAGTGATGCTGGTGCCTGAAGAGCTGGTCCAGAGTGCCTTCAGCCAGCTCCTGGGCTGCCGCCTGCAACGCCTCGAAGAGGGCGTTGCCGAGGTGGCCCTGGCACTGGAG
Source organism: Pseudomonas fluorescens (assembly GCF_902498185.1). Taxonomy (GTDB): domain Bacteria; phylum Pseudomonadota; class Gammaproteobacteria; order Pseudomonadales; family Pseudomonadaceae; genus Aquipseudomonas; species Aquipseudomonas fluorescens_BS. The sequence continues at coordinate 60,012 of NZ_CABVIX010000012.1, forward strand.
CCGCAATTGCGCAACCGCGGCGGCAAGCTGCATGGCGGCGCAATCTTCAGCCTGGTGGACATCGCCATGGGCCTGGCCTGCTCCAGCAGTCACGGCTTCGACCGCCAGAGCGTGACCCTGGAATGCAAGATCAACTACCTGCGCGCGGTCAGCGAGGGCGAGGTGTCGTGTACTGCCCGGGTGCTGCATGCCGGGCGCCGCACCCTGGTGGTCGACGCCGATGTGCTCCAGGGCGACAGATTGATCGCAAAGGCTCAGGGAACCTTCGCCCAGCTCTAGCTCACAAACGGGTATCTGCGGTATTTTCGGCAGTGTGATGGCACTGCCGGAACCGCGTAAACCAGGCGACAACGCCAGTTCCTCTCCTACTACCCTTGTAGACCGTTATTTCTACCCCCATATTGGGGCGACTGACGCGTGAAGGAATACATCTTGAGCAAACTCCTCAACCGCCGCCTGAGCCTGCTCGGCGCCAATCTTCCCCTGCTCAAGCAGTGCCTGCACGGCATTGAGCGCGAATGCCTGCGCGTGACCGAGGACGGTCGCCTGGCCCAGACCCCGCACCCTGACGCGCTGGGTTCGGCCCTGACCAACGAACAGATCACCACGGATTATTCCGAATCGCTGCTGGAGTTCATCACTCCGGCCCTGAGCGACCCGGCGCTTACCCTCGAAAGCCTCGAACAGATCCATCGCTTCGTCTACAGCAAGCTTGGCACCGAGTATCTGTGGAGCCCGTCGATGCCCTGCCCGCTGCCGACCGAGGAAAACATCCCGATCGCCGAGTACGGCACCTCCAACATCGGCCGGCTCAAGCACGTCTACCGCAAGGGCCTGGCCCTGCGCTACGGCCGCACCATGCAGTGCATTGCCGGCATCCACTACAACTTCTCGCTGCCTGAACAGCTCTGGCCGCTGCTGCGCGAAGCCGAAGGCAGCGAAGGCAGCGACCGCGACTACCAGTCAGCGGCGTACATTGCCCTGATCCGTAATTTCCGTCGCTACAGCTGGTTGCTGATGTACCTGTTCGGCGCCTCGCCGGCACTGGACACGGGCTTCCTTCGTGGCCGCCCGCACCAGCTCGAGGTGTTCGACGCCCAGACCCTTTTCCTGCCCTACGCCACCAGCCTGCGCATGAGCGACCTGGGCTACCAGAGCAATGCCCAGGCCGGCCTGACGCCCTGCTACAACGACCTCGCCAGCTACACCGACAGCCTGCGCCAGGCGGTTGCGACGCCGTATCCGCCGTATGTCGAAGTGGGCACGCACAAGGATGGCGACTGGGTGCAGCTGAACACCAACATCCTGCAGATCGAGAACGAGTACTACTCCAATATTCGCCCCAAGCGCGTTGCCTATACCGGCGAGCGGCCGATCCAGGCACTGATGGCCCGTGGCGTGCAGTACGTCGAAGTGCGCTGCCTGGACATCAACCCGTTCCTGCCGGTGGGCATCGACCTGCCGCAATCGCGCTTTCTCGATGCCTTCCTGTTGTTCTGCGCGCTCGAAGACAGCCCGCAGCTGGGCGATGGCGAATGTGCTGCCTGCAACAGCAACTTCCTCAGCGTGGTCAAGGAAGGTCGCCGTCCAGGTCTCGAGCTGCAGCGCGATGGTCAGGCGGTCACGCTCAAGGCCTGGGCCAGCGAGCTGTTGGCCCGGATCGAACCGCTGGCCACCCTGCTCGACCAGGCGCACGGCAGCGACGAGCACGCCAAGGCCATGGGCCTGCAGCAGGCCAAGGTCGATGACCCCGCGTTGACCCCGTCAGCACAGGTACTGGAGAAGATGACCGAGCACAAGGAAGGCTTCGCACGCTTCTCGATGCGTCAGAGCCTGGCGCATGCCGAGCACTTGCGCGCCGAGCCCTTGCAGCCTGCCCAGCAACAAGCCTTCGAGACCGTCGCGCGCGAATCGCTGGCCGAGCAAGCCAGGCTCGAGCAGCAGGAAGTGGGTGATTTCGACCTGTTCGTCGGCGCCTACCAGGCCAGCATCCTGGCCATCAGCAACTGATGACCCGCCCTGCCGGCACCCGCAAGCCCCGCGCCAGCAGCCAGGCCAGGATCGACTCGATCCTGACGACGGCGCGGGCGCTGCTGGCGGACGAGGGTGTTGCCAGCCTGTCGATCTACAGCGTTGCCGAGCGGGCGCAGATCCCGCCGTCTTCGGTGTATCACTTCTTCGCCAGCGTTCCGGCCCTGCTCGAAGCACTGACCAGCGACGTGCACCGTGCCTTTCGCGCCTGCTTGCAAGCGCCCATCGACAGCCACGCGCTGAACACCTGGCACGACCTGTCGCGCCTGGTCGAACAGCGCATGCTGGCGATCTACAACGAGGATGCCGCCGCCCGGCAACTGATCCTTGCCCAGCACGGACTCAGCGAAGTGATTCAGGCCGACCGCCAGCATGACATCGAGCTTGGGGACCTGATGCGCAAGGTGTTCGAGCAGCATTTCCAGCTGCCGGTGATGCCTGAGGAGGTGGAGGTATTTGCCTTGGCGATGGAACTGGGCGACCGGGTGTATGCGCGGTCGGTGCAGCTGCATGGCGTGATCACCCCGCGCATGGCCGAGGAAGGGCTGCGGGTGTTTGATGCGTATCTAGGCTTGTACCTGCCGCTGTACCTGCCCAAACGCTGAGGTCCTCGGGTTGCCATGCAACCCATCGCGGGACAGGCCCGCGATGGAGGGCAAAGCCCACCCGGGGGTCATCCATCACAACTTGGCGATGGACACCTCAGTCGATTTCACGAAGGCGATCACTTCACTGCCCACCTGCAGCTCCAGCTCGCGTACCGAGCGGGTGGTGATGACGGAGGTGACGACACCCGAAGCAGTCTGTACGTCGATTTCGGACAGGACCGGGCCTTCCAGGATTTCCTTTACGGTGCCTTTGAACTGGTTGCGGACGTTGATCGCTTTGATAGTCATGGTTGTATTCCTTCTCGCTCGATGGGATTCAGTGCGCCCAGCGCAGTTGCGTGGGCAATGGGGCTACAGGTTCCGGCTCGGGCGCCTTGCCCGGGTCGGACAGAACACGGTTGAGCACTTCGCTCTCAAGGGCCGCCAAACGATGGGAGCCGCGTGCCCGCGGCCTGGTCAGGTCGACCAGCAAGTCCAGGCCGACCTCACCGTCTTCGATGAGGATCACCCGGTCGGCCACGGCGACCGCTTCGCTGACGTCATGGGTGACCAGCAGGACGGTGAAGCCATGCTGACGCCACAGGCGTTCGATCAATTGCTGCATTTCGATGCGGGTCAGGGCATCGAGCGCGCCCAGCGGCTCGTCGAGCAGCAGCAGGCGCGGTTGGTGAATCAGGGCACGGGCCAGGGCTACACGCTGTTTCTGGCCGCCCGACAGTGCCGCCGGCCATTCATTGGCGCGGTCGGCCAGGCCTACCGCCTCCAAGGCTTCCAGGGCGCGTGGGCGCCAATTGCCGGCAAGACCCAGGCCGACGTTGTCGATCACCTTCTTCCACGGCAGCAGACGCGCGTCCTGGAACATCAGGCGGGTTTCCTCCCCGGCCTGCGACAGTGGCGCGGCGCCTGCCAGCAGCTGGCCGCCGGTTGGCTGGTCGAGGCCGGCCAGCAGGCGCAGCAAGGTGCTCTTGCCGCAACCGCTGCGCCCCACGATGGCAACGAACTGGCCAGCAGGAATGTGCAGGTCGATGCCCTTGAGCACCTCGCGCGGGCCGAACGCCTTGCGCGCACCTTGCACCGCCAGGGGTATGCCACGCAGCAGGCGTGGCGGCTGTTGCTTGAGCACGGTCATGCGCCCTCCCTCCTGGCAGCTTGATAAGCCGGGTGCCAGCGCAGCCACACACGTTCCAGGCCACGAGCGGCAAGGTCGGCGAGCTTGCCGAGCACGGCATAGAGGACGATGGCCAGCACCACCACGTCGGTCTGCAGGAATTCGCGGGCGTTCATCGCCAGGTAGCCGATGCCTGCATTGGCCGAGATGGTTTCGGCGACGATCAGCGTCAGCCACATGAAGCCCAGGGCGAAGCGCACGCCCACCAGGATCGACGGCAAGGCACCCGGCAGGATCACCTGAGTGAACAGCGAGAAGCCCGACAATCCATAGCTGCGCGCCATTTCCACCAACGCCGGATCGACGTTGCGGATGCCGTGGTAAGTATTCAGGTAGATCGGGAACAACGTGCCCAGCGCGACCAGAAAGATCTTCGCCGACTCGTCGATGCCGAACCAGAGGATCACCAAGGGAATCAGCGCCAGGTGCGGCACGTTGCGGATCATCTGCACCGAACTGTCGAGCAAGCGTTCGCCCCAGTTCGACAAGCCGGTGATGAAGCCCAGCACCAGGCCGATGCTGCCGCCGATGACAAAGCCCAGTGCGGCTCGCCAACCGCTGATCGCCAGGTGCGACCAGATTTCGCCACTGCGCACCAGCTCGACCCCGGCAGAGACTACCGCGCTTGGCGCGGGCAGGATGCGTGTCGACAACCAGCCTGCGCTGACCGCCAGTTGCCAGACCGCCAGCAGCAGCACCGGCAGGGCCCAGGGCGCCAGGCGGTGTGACCAGGATGATGAAATCGAACGACTCATGTCCGCTTCCTCAGCTCTGAGCCGCAGCTTTGGGCAAGATATCGTTGGCCACCATCTCGCCAAACGGGCTGACGTAATTCGCGCCGTGTGGCTGCTCCGGACGGTTGATCTCAAGATGCGGGAACAACAGCTCGGCCACGCGGTACGACTCTTCCAGGTGTGGATAACCCGAGAAAATGAATGTATCGATGCCCAGGTCCGCGTACTCCTTGACCCGCGCCGCCACCGTCGGTCCATCGCCGACAAGCGCCGTGCCTGCCCCGCCGCGCACCAGGCCAACGCCTGCCCACAGGTTTGGGCTGACCTCGAGGTTGTCGCGGTTGCCACCATGCAAGGCAGCCATGCGTTGCTGGCCGACCGAATCGAATCGTGCCAGCGAAGCCTGGGCGCGCTGGATGGTGTCATCGTCGAGGTGCGAAATCAGGCGATCGGCCGCCTGCCAGGCCTCGGCATTGGTTTCACGCACGATCACATGCAGGCGGATGCCGAAGCGTACGGTACGGCCTTGCGCGGCGGCCTTGGCACGCACCTGCTCGATCTTTTCGGCCACTGCCGCGGGGGGCTCTCCCCAGGTCAGATACAGCTCGACCTGCTCGGCGGCCAGGTCCTGCGCCGCCTCCGACGAGCCGCCGAAGTACAGCGGCGGACGTGGTTGCTGGACGGGCGGGTATAGCAGCCTGGCGCCCTTGACCTGAATGTGTTGACCGTCATAGTCGACAGTTTCGCCTTCCAGCACGCGGCGCCAGATACGGGTGAACTCCACCGAGGCCTGGTAGCGCTCTGCGTGGCTCAGGAACAGGCCATCACCGGAGAGCTCCTCTGGGTCGCCACCGGTCACCAGGTTGAACAGCGCACGGCCGTTGGACAGGCGGTCAAGCGTCGCCGCCTGGCGAGCCGCAACGGTGGGTGAAATGATCCCCGGGCGCAGGGCCACCAGGAATTTCAGGCGTTGGGTTACCGGGATCAGCGACGCTGCTACCAGCCAGGAGTCTTCGCACGACCGGCCGGTAGGAATCAGTACGCCACCGAAGCCGAGACGGTCGGCGGCCTGGGCGATCTGCTGCAGGTAGCCGTGATCGACCGCGCGGGCACCTTCGGAGGTCCCCAGGTACTTGCCGTCGCCGTGTGTAGGAAGAAACCAGAAAATATTCAGGCTCATTGGAGTTGTCTCCTCAAGGATGGCTCAGACCGGGGCGGCGCCCCGGCGCAGGCGAAACAGTCAGGGCGCGATGGCGACCTTGGCCGGGGGTGTCCAGATCACATCCTTGATGCTCAACGGCTTGGGGATGAGCTTCAGGGCATGGAAGGTATCGGCGATCTTCTGCTGCGAGGCGATCACTGCCGGGGTCAGCGGCGCGGCTCCATAGCCCTGGCGCTTGACCGAGGTCAGGGTGATGTCGGCGGGCAGGCCCAACAGCGGCGCGACCTGGTCGGTCACCTCCTGCGGGTTGGCCTGGGACCATTCGCCTACGGCACGCACTTCGTCGATCACAGCGCTGACCACCGCTGGATGCTGGGTCGCATAGTCGCGGGTGGCCAGGTAGAACTGGTGATTGTCGACCAGGTCCTTGCCGTCTCTCAGGGTGCGGGCCTGCAGCTGCTTCTCGGCAGCGGCCTGGTACGGGTCCCAGATGACCCAGGCATCGACGCTGCCACGCTCGAAGGCAGCGCGGGCATCGGCCGGCGGCAGGTACACAGGTTGGATATCGCTGTATTTCAGGCCGGCGTCTTCAAGGGCGCGGACCAGCAGGTAGTGAACGTTGGAGCCTTTGTTCAGCACGACCTTCCTGCCCTTGAGCTCCTTGACCGACTGGATCGTCGAGCCCTTGGGCACTAGGATGGCTTCGCTGTGCGGCGCAGGTGGCTCATAGGCCACGTACAGCAGGTCGGCGCCAGCGGCCTGGGCGAACACAGGCGGGGTCTCGCCGGTCACGCCGAAGTCGATCGAGCCTACGTTGAGCCCTTCGAGCAGCTGGGGGCCGCCGGGAAATTCGGTCCATTGGACCTGGATGCCCTGGTCGGCAAGGCGCTTTTCCAGCGTGCCCTTGGCCTTGAGCAGCACCAGGGTGCCGTATTTCTGATAACCGATGCGCAGGCTCTCGGCCTGGGCTTGGGTAATGGCGCCGAGGGACACAGCCGCCGCAAACAGGGCGACCAGACCGCGACGCAAGAAGACTGTGCGCATGGCGCTCTCCTGCGAAAGGGTTCGGGTTGCACCTGCTTGCCCGTTGGCGGGCGAGTAAGGTGGAAAAACGGTAAGGCGTGGCTGCCGGCTCAGATGCTCCAGCGGGCGCTGAGCAGGCGTTCGAAGATCCCTGCTATGGCTAAGCGCAGTGCAACAAGAATTCAGCGATTGGGTTGAGGTGTCAGGCGAAGGTATGGCTTGACGGCGCGGTAGCCGCGCGGGAAGCGTTGCTTGATCTCTTCCTCGTCCTTGAGCGACGGCACGATCACCACTTCGTCCCCGTCCTGCCAGTTGGCCGGCGTGGCGACCTTGTGGTTGTCGGTCAGCTGCAGTGAATCGATCACCCGCAGAATCTCGTTGAAATTCCGGCCGGTACTGGCCGGATAGGTGATGGTCAGACGCACCTTCTTGTTCGGGTCGATCACGAACAGGGAGCGTACGGTCAGGGTATCGTTGGCATTGGGATGGATCAGATCGTACAGGTCCGAAACCTTGCGGTCGGCATCGGCGATGATCGGGAAGTTGACCACGGTATTCTGGGTTTCATTGATGTCATCGATCCAGCGATGGTGCGAATCGACCGGGTCGACCGACAGTGCGATTGCCTTTACCCCACGCTCGGCGAACTGGTCCTTGAGCTTGGCGGTGAAGCCCAGTTCGGTGGTGCACACTGGCGTGAAATCGGCGGGATGGGAGAACAGCACACCCCAGCTGTCGCCGAGCCATTCGTGGAAGCGGATGTTACCGACGCTGGATTCCTGTTCGAAATCGGGGGCGATGTCGCCGAGTCTGAGGCTCATGGGGTGCGGCTCCTTGGCTGTGTGCTTCATGGACTTCAATGTGCCTGCATCGGCAAAAAAATAAAAAGAATAAATATCGATTTATTTATAACTACATCGCATATCGGAATGCAGGTAAAAAAAAGCCTCGCATCAAGCGAGGCTCTCTTTCTCAATACACTTACAGGAAGTTGTAAGTGTAGTTGAAGATCAGACGAGTCTGGTCCTGGTCCGCCAGGGAGTTGCCACCGCTGCCACGGTAGACACCGTGACGCAGGGAAGTACCCAGGCCTTTGAACGTACCTTGCTGGATGACGTAGTCGATCCGTGCATCACGTTCCCACTCGCTGTAGGTGCCGTTGCCGTTCGTGTTGCGCACGTCGTCGCCACGCAGGTAGGAAACCGATGCCTTCAGGCCAGGTACACCCAGGCGCGCGAAGTCATAGGAGTACTGACCGAAGGTGGTGTTGGCACCGGCCTTGGCGAACTGGTTGATCATGCTGTCGGTGAACAGGTAGAAGCTCGCACCGGCGTTACCTTCAGGGTTGCCATTGCCGTCGACCACGTTGCCCTGGTTCAGCCAGACGAAACCGCCGTCGTCGCTGATCTGCTGGTGGCCGAGCATCAGCGCGTGGCCACCCAGGGTGTAGGTGAACATGGCGCTCCAGGTCTTGTTGTCGACCTCGCCTGCGTTCTTGGCATAACCGCTGTTGTTGTTGAAGCGGTAGCCGGCGTCGCCGTTCTTGCCGTCGCTGCTGCTGTCAAAATAGCGCAGGTCAGTCTTGAACGACTGGTCCTCGGAGATCGGGTAGACATGTACCAGACCCAGGAAGTGCTGCTTATAGAAGTCTTCCAGGTTCGAGTAGTAGTACTGCAGGGTCAGGTCTTTGGTGACCTTCCAGTCAGCACCGCCGTAGCGGAACTTGTTGCTGTCCTCGGTGGCACCTGCCACGGACAGACCAGTCCGGTTGCTCGAAGCACGGCCCATCGCGTGGGTCAGCTGACCGGCGTTGATGGTCAGGCCGTCGATTTCCTTGGAGGTGATGGTGCCACCTTCAAAGGTCTGTGGCAGCAGACGACCGTCGTTGGAGACCAGGATCGGCAGGGCTGGGGCCAGAGCGCTACCGAAGTGCGCCTCGGTCTTGGAGAAGCGTGCCTTGGCATTACCGCCGATACGCGACCAGTCATGGACCGCGGAACCGTCCGAATCGCTCGGGAAGAACGAGCTGTTGTCCGGGTGATGGCCACGGCCGCCATCCAGGTGAATACCCCAAAGGGCCTGAACATCGACACCGAAACCGACGGTACCCTGGGTGAAGCCAGACAGGTAGTCGAGCTTGAAGCCTTGACCCGATTCGCGGTTGTCGCTGCCGCCGTCACGGTTATCGTTGTCGAAGTACATGGTGCGCGAGCTCACCGAGAGCTTGCTGTCTTCGATAAAACCTGCGGCGGCTGCCTGCTGGGACAGAACCCCCAGTGCCACGGCCAAAGCCAGGCTGGACTTGTACATGTTTTGCTCCTCTACGTTCTAATTCTTGTGTGTCGCGGAAGGCGGGGTCTAGTGCCCTGCTCGTTCGTCGATGGCGATTTAGCACCAAGATGCGACCATTCAGTCAATCGTTACTTTTGATTTCACGACCTTGGTCTAATACGCGGCCGGGATGACAGGATAATGACAATCCTATAAATCCAGAATGATTGTTTAACAAAATTCTCAGATTATTCAGGAATAACCATGAAACCTTTGAAACCGGAGGCTGTATCGGCACCCTCTTCTCATTCCTTTAGGTTATTGCCAACGTTTGCCGTCTGAATGCTTTGCAGCCTGACGCGATCAACTGCGCTCGCCGCGCCAGAGCCTAGCACCGGGATTCCCTTTCTGCCGTACACCGAGCCGGGGAGGCGGCTGCCATTCGTCGCCAACGACAGAGCAAACAGCTCCTAAGCTAATGCTAAAAAGTTATTTATTTGCGGTTTCTTAGATCATCTAGTCTAGACGTCATTCAGTCACCCCGATTGCCTGACGAGGGTTCTCCCATGATTCCGCACGCTCCACTGCGCCTGTTTACTGCCCTTGCCCTGGCTGGTGCCAGCTGGTTCGCCCAGGCAGCCGACCTTACCGTGGCCTACCAGACCACCGTCGACCCCGCGAAAGTGGCCCAGGCCGATGGCACCTATGAAAAGGCCAGCAACGCCAGCATCGATTGGCGCAAGTTCGACAACGGCGCTGACGTGATCACCGCCGTGGCCTCGGGTGATGTCCAGATCGGCTATCTGGGCTCCAGCCCGTTGGCCGCCGCCGCCACCCGCAAGCTCCCGGTGGAAACCTTTCTCATCGCCACCCAGATCGGCGCTGGCGAGGCGCTGGTAGCCCGCGACAGCATCAAGACGCCGCAGGACCTGATCGGCAAGAAGATCGCCGTACCCTTCGTGTCCACCGGGCACTACAGCCTCCTGGCCGCGCTCAAGCAGTGGAATATCGACCCCTCCAAGGTGCAGATCCTCAACCTGGCGCCACCGGCGATCATCGCCGCCTGGAAGCGTGGCGACATCGACGCCACCTACGTATGGGACCCAGCCCTGGGCGTGGCCAAGGAAAACGGCAAGGTGCTGATCACCTCCGGCGAGCTGGCGAGCAAGGGCGCGCCGACCTTCGACGCGTGGATCGTACGCAAGGACTTCGCCGCCAGGCACCCCGAGATCGTAAAGTCGTTCGCCAAGGTGACCCTGGACGCTTACGCCGAGTACCGCAAGGATCCGCAAGCCTGGCTGGCCAACCCGGACAACGTCAGCAAGCTGGCCAAGCTCTCTGGCGCCAAGCCGAGCGACATTCCGGTGCTGCTTGAAGGCAACGTGTTCCCACTGGCCGCCGACCAGATCAGCGCGCTGGGCGCTCCAACCACCAAAGCCCTGACAGATACCGCCGCCTTCCTGAAGCAGCAAGGCAAGGTCGAAGCCGTACTGCCGGACTACTCGCCGTACGTCAGCGCCCACTACATCGCCAACTGATCGGAGCCTGTCATGGCCTTGCTTGAACTGGAGCGCATCAGCGCACAGTACCCCGGCGCCGCTGAACCGGTGCTGGCCGATATCAACCTCACCCTCGGGCCACGCCAGTTGCTGGTGGCCTTGGGACCCTCGGGCAGCGGCAAGACGTCGCTGCTCAACTTGATTGCAGGTTTCGTCTCGCCCAGTAGCGGTCGCATCACCCTTGATGGCGTTCCGGTGCAAGGTCCTGGCGCCGACCGCGGGGTCGTGTTCCAGGACGACGCCCTGCTGCCCTGGCAGGATGTGCTGGGCAATGTCGGCTTCGGCCTGGAACTGGCGGGCGTGCCGCGTGCCAAGCGGGAGCAGACCGCGCGTGAAATGCTGTCCATGGTGGACCTCGCCGGTTTCGGCGAGCGGCGTATCTGGCAGCTCTCGGGCGGGCAGAAGCAACGCGTGGGCCTGGCCCGCGCGCTGGCAGCCGACCCGCGTGTGCTGTTGATGGATGAGCCTTTCGGCGCCCTCGACGCGTTCACCCGCGAGCAGATGCAGGAGCTGCTGCTGCAGGTCTGGCAGCGTACCGCCAAGCCTGTGTTCCTGATCACCCACGACATCGAGGAAGCGGTCTTCCTGGCCAGCGAGCTGATACTGCTGGCGCCCAATCCCGGGCAGATCGTCGAGCGCCTGCAGCTGGACTTCGGCCAGCGCTATGCCGCGGGCGAGTCGGCGCGGGCGATCAAATCCGACCCCCGTTTCATCGAGACCCGCGAACACGTCCTGGCGCGGGTCTTCTGCCAACGCAGCGCCGCCCAGCGGCAGGAGTCCGCATGAGCAGCCTGGACCTTCCGGTGGTCGACAAGCCTGTGGCTGCAAAGCCGCCCGCCAATGCGCCACGACGCTCGCTGAGCACGCGCTGGATCAGCACCGTTACCCTCGCAAGCCTGCTGCTGGTGTGGTGGCTGGTGACTGCCGCCGGCTGGATCGAGCCACTGTTCCTGCCCTCGCCCGGCGACATCCTGAGCAGGGCCTCATCGCTGCTGACCCAGGGTTACATGGACGCCAGCCTCTGGCAGCACCTGGGCGCGAGCCTGGGCCGCATCGGCCTGGCGCTGGGCGCCGCGGTGCTGACGGCGATCCCGGTGGGCATCGCGATTGGGTACAACCGTATCGCCCGCGGCATTCTCGATCCGCTGATCGAGTTCTACCGGCCAATTCCACCGTTGGCCTATCTTCCGCTGATCGTGATCTGGTGCGGCATCGGTGAGCTGTCCAAGGTGCTGCTGATCTTTCTGGCGATCTTCGCCCCGATCGCCATTGCCACCGCGACCGGCGTGCGCACCGTCGACCCGATGAAGCTGCGCGCGGCTCGATCGCTCGGCGCGACACGCTTGCAGTTGATTCGTCATGTGATCCTGCCCAGCGCCCTTCCCGATATCCTGACCGGCATCCGCATCGGCCTCGGGGTTGGCTGGTCGACCCTGGTGGCGGCCGAGCTGATCGCGGCCACCAGCGGCCTGGGCTTCATGGTGCAGTCCGCTGCGCAGTTCCTGGTCACAGACGTCGTGGTACTGGGGATTCTGCTGATCGCACTGATCGCCTTTTCGCTGGAGATGGGCCTGCGCGCCCTGCAACGCAAGCTGGTGCCCTGGCATGGGCAGAGCCACTGATTCCGAATGGCCACGCCGACACATCGGCGTCTGACAAGAGAGCGACATGAGCCTGACCGTTACCCCCCTCAGCCCGGCGCTCGGCGCCCAGATCAGCGGCGTCGACCTGAGCCGCGAGCTCGATGCAACAGAGCGCGACGCCATCGAGCAGGCGTTGCTCAGGCATCAGGTCCTGTTCTTCCGCGACCAGCCGATCACCCCGGCGCAACAGGCGAATTTCGCCGCGCGTTTCGGCGACCTGCATATCCATCCGATCTACCCCAGCGTGCCGGAGACGCCGCAGGTTCTGGTCCTCGACACCGCCGTCACCGACGTGCGCGACAACGCGGTGTGGCACACCGACGTCACCTTCTTGCCGACCCCGGCGCTAGGCGCGGTGCTCAGTGCCAAGCAATTGCCGGCCTATGGCGGTGACACACTGTGGGCCAGCGGCATTGCCGCGTTCGACGCGCTGTCCGTACCCCTGCAGCGGTTGCTGGACGGCCTGAGCGCGACGCACGATTTCACCAAGTCGTTTCCGCTTGAGCGATTCGGCAGCACTCCCGAGGATCTGGCCCGCTGGGAGACCACCCGGCGCAATAACCCGCCGCTCTCGCACCCGGTGGTGCGCACGCATCCGGTCAGCGGGCGCAAGGCGTTGTTCGTCAATGAAGGGTTCACCACGCGGATCAATGAACTGAGCGAGCTTGAAAGCGATGCGCTGCTCAGGCTGCTGTTCGCCCATGCGACCCGACCGGAGTTCAGCATCCGCTGGCGCTGGCAGGAGAATGACGTGGCGTTCTGGGATAACCGCGTCACCCAGCATTACGCGGTGGATGACTACCGCCCGCAGCGCCGGGTGATGCACCGCGCCACGGTGCTGGGGGATGCGCCGTTCTGACAGACGGTGCCGCCCCTGCCCGGGGCGGCACCGTGCGAACTACCTCACCATGTGCAGGAATTGCATATGCCGCTCGTACTGGTCGAGGATGTCGTTGATGATCTGCTCCTTGCTGTAGCCGACCAGGTCATAGTCCTGGCTGCCTTCGCTCAGGTGCACCTCGGCGCGGTAGTAGCGGCGGTTCCTGAGGTGATCCTGGCTGCCCAGCCCACCCAGCGCGAACGACGGTGTGAAGTATCCACGCATCTGCACCTGGTAGATGAACGGCTGCTCCTCGCCATGGCCGACCTTGAGGCTGACGTTGTCATGGCTCGGATCCTCCTGGGTGATGATGGTCAGGCCCTTCTGCTCGAACACCTCCGTCACCTCGGTTATGGCCGGACGCACCACGGTATCCATGAAACGGTAGACCTCGTCGCGGGACGGGAAATGCACCGCCTGGCTCAGGCGCTGGCGCCAGCCGCCGCGGCCACGCCGCGGATTGGCGAACGGCGCCAGGGAGTGCATCTGCGCGATCTGGCGTTGCGATTCGAGGTAGAACGCCTTGTGCAGCCCCCACATCATGGCCAGCAGGATCACCGAGAACGGCAGCGATGTCAGTACGACCGCGGACTTGAGCGAATCGATGCTGCCAGCGAACAGCAGGCTGCTGGTGATCAGCGCGGTCATGGCCCCCCAGAAGATCCGCAGCCAGTTCGGCCCGTCTTCATCGGCATTGCCGCCACGGGCCGACAGGGTCGCGAGCACGACAGTGCCGGAGTCGGCCGAGGTGACGAAGAACACGAAGCTGATGAACACCGTGATGGCAATCACCGCCTTGCTCCAGGGGTAGGTCTCGAGCAGCAGGTAGAGCGTCATCGACGGGTTTTCCAGTGCCGACTGACCGAGGGCGGTCATGCCGTGGTCGAGCACCTGGGTGAGAGCGCTGTTGCCGAAGATCGACATCCACGCGAGCGTGAAGCCCAGCGGGATAAGCAATACGCCGAAGACGAATTCGCGAATGGTCCGTCCCCGGGAGATCCGCGCGATGAACAGCCCCACGAAGGGCGCCCAGGCAATCCACCAGGCCCAGTAGAACACCGTCCAACCGCCTAGCCAGCCCTTGGCGTCGTTGTAGGCGTAGACGTCGAAGCTCTTGCTCGGCAAGGCGCCGAGGTAGTCGCCGATGTTCTGGATAAGCGTGTTGAGCAGGTGCTGGGTAGGCCCTGCGAACAGTACGAACAGCAGCAGCGCACAGGCCAGGAACAGGTTGATGTCGGACATCACCCGCACACCCTTCTCGACGCCCGCGACCGCCACGGCCACTGCCGCGCCCATCATCAGGACGATCAGCGCCAGCTGCACCCACTGGGAGTGCGAGATGCCGAACAGGTAGTCCAGGCCCGCGTTCAGGTGCAGCACGCCGAAGCCCATGTCGGCGCCCAGGCCGAATACCGTGGCAATGATCCCGAAGCCGTCCACTGCGTAGCCGATCGGACCGTTGATACGCTTGCCGATCAGCGGGTAGAGCGCGGAGCGCAGGGCCAGGGGAAGATTATGGCGATAGGCGAAGTAGGCCAGCGCCATGCCGACAAAGGCGAACACGCCCCAGCCATGCAGGCCCCAGTGCAGGAACAGCAACTGCATGGCCTGGCGTCCTGCCTCCTCCGTGCCCGCCTCGCCGATAGGCGGCTGCAGCATGTGGGTCAGAGGTTCGGAGACGCAGAAGAAGAACAGCGTGATGCTGATGCCGGCGGCAAACAGCATGCCGGCCCAGGACAGGTAGCTGAACTCGGGTTCGTCGTGGTCGGCACCGAGCTTGATCTTGCCGTAGCCAGACAAGGCGGTGACCACCACGAAGACCAGGTACAGCGTCATGGCCAGCATGTAGTACCAGCCGACCGTATTGGCCGCCCAGTTCTGCGCGGCGAGCAGCCAGTCACCTGCCGCCTGGGGGTTGCTGATGACGATGATGCCGAATATCAGGATGAAGCTTGCCGCGAAATAGAACACGGGCGGGTTCATGCGAATCTTGCCGTCGACGACAGCGTCCGGTGCACTCATTTCGGGCACACCTCGCACAGGGACGAAGGGTTGGGATTGAACGGGTTCAGCAAAGGGTTTCCTCCTGTTGAACGCCGGCAGCGAACCACCGTTTAACTTGAACAAGCGTTCAAGTTAAACATGAATGGAGGGTGCAACGCGAACCGAAGGGCCGGGCGGCAGGCGCTTATCCGGGGGCACGACGCTATCTCTGTGAGAGAACTGTCTTCGATAAGTCCTGACAAGACAGCTACACAGGTACAGCAGTGCGCAAGCTTTGCCGGGCCTGTGGGGGCTTCAGCCGCGAAGAAGTTGGCGCGGTATCTGGCACCGGCTGCGCCGGTGTTCGCGGCTGAAGCCGCTCCCCCGAATCCCCTGACCGGCGCAGCCATCTCCCACAGAGGCCTCATCAATCCGACGCGCTCCTTCCAGGCCTGGGCCTACTTCTGGGTGCCATCGTCGTGCTGCAGGTTCGCCTGGGTCAGGTTGCTGCCGGGCAGGACGCTGCGCGTCAGCCAGACGTTGCCACCGATAGTCGAACCCTTGCCGATGGTGATACGCCCGAGGATGGTTGCGCCGGCGTAAATGACGACGTCATCTTCGACAATCGGATGGCGCGGATGTCCCTTTTGCAGTTGCCCTGACTCATCGGCCGGGAAGCGCTTGGCCCCGAGGGTCACGGCCTGATAGATGCGCACCCGCTCGCCAATGATCGCCGTCTCGCCGATCACCACGCCGGTGCCATGGTCGATGAAGAAGCTCGGACCGATCTGCGCACCCGGGTGGATATCGATGCCAGTGGCCGAGTGGGCCAGTTCCGAGCTGATCCGCGCCAGCAATGGCAGGCCGGCGTTGTACAGGTGATGGGCAAGGCGGTGATGGATCACGGCCAGGATGCCCGGATAGCACAACAGCACCTCGTCGACACTGCGCGCGGCCGGATCACCGTGATAGGCCGCCAGGACATCGGTGTCCAGCAAACTGCGCAGGCCTGGCAAGGCCGCCGCAAACCCCTGAATCACGCGGAGGGCCCTGGTGTCAGCGTCCACCTCGTCGATCCTGCCCTGGCGGGCGGCGTAGCGCAGCTCCAGGCGCGCCTGCGCGAGCAAGCCGGTCAGGGCTGCGTCCAGGGTGTGACCGACGTAGAAATCCTCGCTTTCTTCGCGCAGGTCGACGGGGCCGAGCCGCATGGGAAACAACGCCCCGCACAACTGCTCGAGAATGTGGCGCATGGCCTCGCGTGATGGCAGCTCGCGGCCACCTTGCTCGCCGCTGCTGCGGCCATTGCGGGTACGCCATTGCTCACGGGCACCGCGCAGGCCACTGACGATGCTCTGCAACTGCCAATGCCCGGATGCTGGATGTTCGCTCACGGTAGTTCTCTCCTGCCAAGGCAAGTTGTAGGAAGATTCCTGGGCCAACTCTACGGCAAATACGACACTGCAAAATAACAACGGTTTATTCCATCGCGCACTAAGGAAGGCATAAGCAATGAAGAAGTCAGTTGGCGATTTCTCGCCTACCCTAAGGAATTGAACGCCAACCTCCAATTCAAGCGTGGGGCCTGCCATGACGATTTTCGCCAAACCTCTTCTCAATGCCAGCCTGGCTCTGCTGCTGGGCTGCGGGCTGCTCGGCCAGTCGTTCGCCGGCGAACAGCTGAAGACCATCCAGGAAAAAGGCGTGATCAACGTCGGCCTCGAAGGCACCTATCCGCCGTTCAGCTTCGTGGATGAAGGTGGCAAGCTGGCGGGCTTCGAGGTGGAGCTTTCCGAGGCGCTGGCCAAGCAGCTGGGTGTGAAGGTCAAGCTGCAGCCGACGCCGTGGGACGGCATCCTCGCCGCACTGCAGTCCAAGCGCCTGGACGTGGTCGTCAATCAGGTGACCATTTCCGAGGAGCGCAAGGCCAAGTACGATTTTTCAGAGCCCTACACCGTGTCGGGCATCCAGGCCCTGGTGCTGAAAGAGAAGCTTGAGTCGTTGAAGATCAACGGGGCCGCTGACCTTGCCGGCAAGAAAGTCGGCGTCGGCCTGGGTACCAACTACGAGCAATGGGTCAGGCAGGAGGTTCCCGAGGCCGATGTGCGCACGTACAACGACGACCCGGCCAAGTTCCAGGACCTGCGTGTAGGCCGCATCGACGCGATCCTGATCGACCGCCTGGCGGCGCTGGAGTACGCGAAGAAGGCCCAGGACACCGCGCTGACGGGCGAGAAGTTTTCTCGACTGGAATCAGGCATCGCATTGCGCAAGGGCGAGCCTGAGCTGCTCGGCGCCCTCAACAAGGCACTGGCCACGCTGCGGTCCGACGGCACGCTGGCCAAGCTGTCAGAGAAGTACTTCGGCGCCGACGTGACTAAATGATCGCAGAAAGCCTGCAACTGGCCATCGACTCCGCGCCCTTTCTGCTCAAGGGCGCGTACTTCACGGTGGTGCTGAGCGTCGGCGGGATGTTCTTCGGCCTGCTCATGGGCTTTGGCCTCGCGCTGATGCGCCTGTCGCGCTTCTGGCCGATCAACTGGCTGGCGCGCATCTATGTGTCGTTCTTTCGCGGCACGCCGTTGCTGGTGCAGCTGTTCGTCATCTACTACGGCCTGCCCCAGATAGGCCTTGAGCTCGACCCGCTGCCCGCGGCGCTGATCGGCTTTTCGCTGAACATGGCCGCCTACACCTGCGAGATCCTGCGGGCCGCCATCGGCTCGATCGACCGAGGCCAATGGGAAGCCGCCGCCAGCATCGGCATGACCCGTGGCCAGGCGATGCGCCGGGCGATCCTGCCGCAAGCCGCGCGCACCGCCCTGCCGCCACTGGGCAACAGCTTTATCTCGCTGGTGAAGGATACCGCCCTGGCTGCCACCATCCAGGTGCCCGAGCTGTTCCGCCAGGCCCAGCTGATCACCGCACGCACCTTCGAAGTCTTCACCATGTACCTGGCCGCCGCGCTGATCTACTGGATTCTGGCGAGCATCCTCGCGCACCTGCAGAACCGCCTGGAAGCGCGGGTCAACCGGCATGACCAGGAGCAATAGCCCATGATCGTCGTAGAGCGCCTGAGCAAGCAGTTCAACGGCCAGACCGTGCTGGACGGCATCGACCTGCGTGTCGAGGCCGGCGAGGTGATCGCCATCATCGGGCCCAGCGGCTCGGGCAAGACCACCTTCCTGCGTTGCCTGAACCTGCTGGAAACCCCCAGCGGCGGCAAGATTCGCGTGGGCGATATCGACATCGACGGCGACCGGCCCCTGGCCAGCCAGCAAGGCGCGATTCGCCGCCTGCGCCAGCAAGTGGGCTTCGTGTTCCAGAACTTCAATCTCTTTCCCCACCGCACCGCCCTCGAAAATGTCATCGAAGGGCCGGTGATCGTGAAGAAGACCCCGCGTGACCAGGCACTTGCCCTGGGCCGCAAGCTGCTGGCCAAGGTCGGCCTGGCAGGCAAGGAAGACGCCTATCCGCGTCGGCTCTCGGGCGGGCAGCAGCAACGCGTGGCCATCGCCCGTGCCCTGGCCATGGAGCCGCAGGTGATCCTGTTCGACGAGCCCACCTCCGCGCTCGACCCGGAGCTGGTGGGCGAGGTGCTGGCGACGATCCGTGGCCTGGCCCAGGAGAACCGCACGATGATCATCGTCACCCACGAAATGAGCTTTGCCCGCGATGTGGCCAACCGGGTGATCTTCTTCGACAAGGGGGTGATCGTCGAGCAAGGCGATGCCAGATCGCTGTTCGCCAATCCACGGGAAGAACGCACCCGGCAGTTCCTCAGCAAGTTCCTCGATACCTCTGCCTCCTGAACCGGTTCTGGTATCCACTCCCTGGCGCCCTTACTCCCGCTGCGGCTCCTTGATCCTGTACCAGGCCACATACAACGCCGGCAAAAACAGCAGCGTCAGCAGCGTGGCACTGACGATGCCGCCGATCATGGCGTAGGCCATGGGGCCCCAGAAGACTTCGCGCGCGATGGGGATCATGCCGAGGCTGGCGGCGGCGGCGGTCAGGAGGATCGGGCGGCGGCGATGGTTGGTGGCTTCGAGCACGGCGTCCCAGGGCGCGTACCCCTGGGCCTCGAATGCATCGATCTGCGTCACCAGGATCACCGAGTTGCGGATGATGATGCCGATCAGCGCCAGAATCCCGAGAATCGCCACAAAGCCCATCGGCGTGCCGGTCGGCACCAGCGCCACCACGACACCGATCAATCCAAGCGGCGCCACGCTGGCCACGAGGAACAGCTTCTGCACGCTGTGCAGCTGGATCATCAGGAATGTTGCCATCAGGAACAACATCAACGGCAGTACCTTGGCGATCGGGCCCTGGGCCTTGCCGCTCTCCTCCACCGTCCCGCCCGTGGCGACCTCGTAGCCAGGCGGCAACTTCGATGCGAATTCCTCGATCCTGGGCTTGAGTTGCGCCACCAGGTCCGTCGGCTGGATTTCACCGTTGACGGCCGCCTTGATGGTAATGGTCGGCTTGCGGTCGCGGCGCCATACCAGCGGCTGCTCAAGCTCGTAGCGCACGGTGGCAAAGGCCAGCAACGGGATGGAGGTGCCGCTCGGGCTGACGATCTGCAGGTTCTGCAAGGTCTCGGGCGAGCCGCGCTCGCTGTCGTCGGCGCGGGCGATCACGTCGACCAGGTAGATGCTGTCGTTGACCTGGGTCACCGGCGCGCCGCTGACGATGCTGTTCATGACGTTGGCAACGTCCTCGGACGACAAGCCGAGCTGGCGCGCCTTGTCCTGGGCGATTTCGACGCGCAGCACCTTGCCTGGCTCGTTCCAGTCGTAAATCATTTCGCCAATGTGCTCGTCGCCGTCAAGCAGGGTGGCCAGATCAATGGCGTGCTTGCGCACCTGATCGATATCCTTGCCGCTGACCCGGTACTGGATCGGCCGGCCCACCGGTGGTCCCATTTCCAGCGACTGGACGAATGAGCCGATGCCGACGAAATCCTCGCGCAGGCGCTTCTGCAAACGTCCCATCAGCTCGCCGCGGGAGTCCAGCCCTTTGCTGACGATCACCAGCTGCGCGTAGTAGGGGTTCTGCAACTGCTGGTCCAGGGGCAGGTAGAAACGAATCGCACCCTGGCCGATGTAGGTGCTCCAATGTGCGATGTCGGGGTCGTCCTTGAACGTCGCTTCCAGGCGATCGACCACGCGGCGGGTTTCTTCGATCGAGGCATTCTGCGGCAGGTTGATGTCGACCAGGATCTCTGGCCGGTCCGATGACGGGAAAAACTGGTTTTGCACGAAACGCATGCTGAACAGCGCCAGGGCGAACAGCAGGACGGTGCCGATGATGGTCAGCCAGCGGTGGCGCATCGACCACTCGAGACTGTGCTCGAAGGCCCGTCCGATACGCCCTGGCTCGGCATCGTGGGCTTTGACCTTGGCGCTGAGGATATGCACCCCCAGTACCGGCGCGAAGAACACAGCGACTACCCAGGACACCAGCAGCGCCACGGCAATGACCGCGAACAGTGTGAAAGTGTACTCACCCGCCGAACTGGCGTTGAGGCCGATGGGCACGAAGCCCGCGACGGTCACCAGGGTGCCCGTGAGCATGGGGAAGGCCGTGGAGGTGTAGGCAAAGGTTGCTGCGTCCTCCTTGCTGTCACCCATTTCGAGGCGCGTGACCATCATCTCCACCGTGATCATCGCGTCGTCCACCAACAGCCCAAGGGCAATGATCAGTGCCCCGAGGGAGATCCGCTGCATGGTGATGCCGCTGTACTCCATGAAGACGAAGACCATGGCCAGCACCAGCGGGATCGAACAGGCCACCACCAGCCCGGCGCGGACGCCAAGGCTGATGAAACTGACCACCAGCACGATGATCACCGCCTCGAACAGCGCGCTGGTAAAGCCGCCGACCGCTTCCTCCACCACCACCGACTGGTCCGACACGGTGTGTACGCCAACGCCAACCGGCAGTTCGGCGGTGATGTCTTGCATCTTCTGCTTGAGCTGTTCGCCGAAGACCTGGATGTTGCCGCCATCCTTCATGCCGATGGCAAGGCCGATGGCGGTCTGGCCGTTGTAGCGGAACATCGGCGCGGGCGGGTCTTCGTAGCCGCGCTCGATGGTGGCAATGTCGGCGAGGCGGAAGAAGCGGTCGTTGATGCGCAGGTTGACCGCTTCAAGGTCTTTCTCCGAAGCGAACTGCCCGGTGGTCCGTACTGAAATCCGCTCGGGACCCGCCTCGATCACCCCGGCCGGGGTCACCGCGTTCTGCGCCTGCAGGGCTTGCAGCGCCTGCCGCTGGTCGATACCCAGCGCAGCGAGTTTGCGGGTCGAGAACTTGAGGTAAAGCACCTCGTCCTGGATGCCGATCATCTCGACCTTGCCCAGGTTGGGCACCTCGCGTACCTCTGCCCTGACCTGTTCCACGTAGTCGCGAAGCTGGCGCATGGACAGGCCGTCTGCGGTAAAGGCGTAGATGGAGCCGAACACGTCGCCGAACTCGTCGTTGAAGCCCGGCCCCTGGATGCCTTGGGGAAACTCGCCGCGGATGTCTTGGATCTTCTTGCGTACCTGGTACCAGATCTCCGGGATGTCGTCCGCACTCGTGGTATCGCGCAGATAGACGTAGACCGTGGATTCGCCCGGACGTGTGTAGCTTTTGACGTAGTCGAGCGAGTCCAGCTCTTCGAGCTTCTTCTCGATGCGGTCGGTGACCTGATAGAGCGTCTCGTCCTGGGTGGCACCGGGCCAGCGGGTCTGGATGACCATGGTCTTGATGGTGAACGATGGGTCTTCTTCGCGGCCCAGGTTCATGTAGGAGAACACGCCCATCAGCAAGCCGACGAACATCAGGTACCAGACAAAGGATTGGTGCTTGAGCGCCCACTCCGAGAGGTTGAAGCTTCCTTTCATCGCGGGTCTTCCTCGTTGACGATGACCTTCTGCCCAGGCGACAGGCTGTTGACCCCGGCCGTGACCACGCGCTCGCCCGGCTGCACGCCGGAGGCCAGGATGATGGTGTCGGCCGTGCGGTCGAGCAGGGTCACGTCACGGCTGGAAACGGTGCTGTGCTGCGGGTCCACTACCCATACCTGGGTCTTGCCATCGCGTTCCAGCAACGCGGTGCGTGGCAGCTCGCTGCGTGGCGAGACCGCTGACGTCAGGGTCACGCTGATGGCCGTGCCGAGGTAGAAGGCGTTGGGCGTGTTGTCCAGCGTCAGGCGGGCGCGCCGGGTGCGGGTCGCGGCATCGGCCCGGGGTTCGAGTTCGCGCAAGCTGGCAGTGGTGTTGATGCCGGGCTCCAGCTGCGAGGCGACGGTGAATTTCAGGTCGGGGGTGAGCTGCTCCGCCAGGTACGCCGGCAGGTCGATGACCGCTTCCTTGATGTCTGGCCGCGCGAGGGTCACGACTTCCTGGCCGACACTGACGGTCTGTCCGGCCTCGGCATGCCAGGCCGTGACCACGGCCTGGTGATCGGTACGCAGTTCACTGTAGCCAAGCTGGTCGCGCGCCTGGCTCACGGCCGAGCGCGCCTGCTCCAGGGAGGCACCGGTGGTTTTCAGATCGGTCTGGGCGATATCCAGCTGGGCCTGGGCGCCGACGCCGCGGTCATACAATTGCTGCTGGCGGCGGGCATCGGCCTGGGCGTTGATCCATTGTGCCTGGACCCGCGCCAGGTCGCCTTCGGCGGCACGCAGCTGGTTTTGCTGATCCGTGGGGTCGAGGCTGGCGAGGGTATCGCCCGGCTTGACCTGGGCACCAACATCCACCCAACGGCGAGCGATGCGCCCCGACACGCGGAAACCCAGGGTGCTCTCGTAGCGCGCCTGGATACTTCCGGCAAAGCGGCCCAATTGCGCCTGCCCCTGGGGCTCCACCAGGGTCGAGAGTACCGGCCGCACCGGGTCGGGCTTTTCCTCATCCTTGCCGCACCCGGCCAGCAGCGCCAGAGCGGACAGCACCAATACCAGGCGCTTCAAGGCGGACCTCCACCGGCTTGCGGCGCGACACGTTCCACCTGCATGCCAGGGTGCAGCAGCTGGCCGCCGCTGAGTACCACCTGTTCGCCGCCCTTGAGGCCATCGCTGATCATCACCTTGCCGGTGAGATAGCGTGCTACTTGCACCGGCCGCAGTTCGACCTTGTCGCCTTCGCCCACTACCCAGACAGCCGGATCGTGCAGCGCCTTGGTCAGGGCCGACCAGGGCAGCTCGATACTCGGCTTGCCTTGACCGCTGGCAGTGGCCGTTACCGGCGAGCCCAGTTCCATGCCTGCGGGCACATTGCGCAGGGCGACCTTGACCTGCACCGTGCCGCTTTCGGCCGATACGGTCGGGGTGATCTCGCGGATATGGCCCTCGGCCTGGACCTTGGGGTTGTCGAGCAGGCTGACCATCACGACGTTGTCGCTCGGCGGGGCGACCAGGAGCGATTCGTAGACGTTGAACACCGCGTCGCGGCTGCCATCACGGGCGAAGCTGAAAATCGGCATGGTTGCCTGCACCACCTGTCCGACTTCGGCCTGGCGCGCGGTGATCACACCGTCGGCTTCGGAAACCAGCGCCGTGTAGCCCAACTGCTCCCGAGCATTGGCCAGTTGCGCCTGGGCGGCCTTGAGCGCGCTCTGGCTGCCGCGCAGGGCGGCCTGGGCGGAATCGTATTCGCTCTGGCTGGTGTAGCCCTTGGGCAGGAGTTTCTGCTGGCGAACGAAGGCGGCGCTGGTCTGGGTGACCCGCGCCTGGGCGGCGAAGACTTCGGCCTTGGCCGAATCGACATTGTTCTGCAGGTCCTTGGGGTCCAGTCGCGCCAGCACCTGATTGGCCTTGACGTGATCGCCCACGTCCACCGCCCGGGAGATGATCTTGCCGCCCACGCGGAACGACAGGTCGGCTTGTACCCGCGCCTGCACGTCGCCAGTCAGGGTGACGGGCGCGGCGAACTCGCTGGATTGCACCTGCATGACGCCGACCCTAGGCAGGTCGGCGGGTGCCGGCTTGTCTTCCCCACAGCCCGAGAGCACGAACAGCAGCCCCAGGCAGACCACCTTCAACGGACGCCACATGGTCATGGCTGCTCCTTGCTTGTGCCTGAACTATCAGGGAATGCGACTGTTAGCGTAGATCAGGGTTCCGCGGGGTGGGGAGTTGGATGAGTCAGAGAGATTGCGCAGGGCGGCGAAACCCTGTGGGAACTGGCGAGCCAGTTCCCACAGGTAAGTGATCACGCCGACGCTGGCGTCACCGCTGGACGCCGCACCTCAGGCTGCTTCCAGTTCCCTGCGGCGCTCTCCTCGATCGCCTGCTGGATCGCACGGCGCCGGCGCTCTTCGGCCTGGCGGCTGAAGTACCAGACCAGGAAGGTCACCAGCGACACCGACAGCAGTATCAGACTCGCCACGGCGTTGATCTCGGGCTTCACACCCAGGCGCACGGCCGAGAACACTTCCATCGGCAAGGTGGTCGAGCCCGGCCCGGAAACAAAGCTCGCCAGCACCAGGTCGTCCAGCGACAGGGCAAACGACATCATGCCGCCGGCCGCCAGCGATGGCGCGATCATCGGGATGGTGATCAGAAAGAACACCTTCCACGGCCGTGCACCCAGGTCCATGGCCGCCTCTTCGATCGACAGGTCGAGCTCACGCAGACGCGCCGACACCACCACGGCTACATAGGCCGCACAGAACGTGGTGTGGGCGATCCAGATGGTCACGATGCCACGTTCCTGAGGCCAGCCGATCAACTGGGCCATGGCCACGAACAGCAACAGCAGCGACAGACCGGTGATCACCTCGGGCATCACCAGCGGCGCGGTGACCAACCCACCGAACAGCGTGCGGCCCTTGAAGCGGGTGACGCGGGTCAGCACGAATGCCGCCAGCGTGCCCAGCGCCACTGCCGCGACCGCCGTGTAGCAGGCGATCTCCAGCGAGCGCATCACCGAGCCCATCAGCTGTGTATTGTCGAGCAGGCCGACGTACCACTTGACCGACCAGCCGCCCCATACCGTCACAAGCTTGGAGGCGTTGAACGAATAGATCACCAGGATCAGCATCGGCAGGTAGATGAACACCAGGCCCAGCACCAGCATCAGCTTGGAAAAACCGAAGCGCTTCATGCCCTGCCCTCCATTTCCTTGGCCTGGCTGCGGTTGAACAGCAGGATCGGCACGATCAGGATTACCAGCATCACCACCGCCAGGGCGGACGCCACCGGCCAGTCACGGTTGTTGAAGAACTCCTGCCACAGCACCTTGCCGATCATCAGGGTCTCCGGGCCGCCAAGCAGTTCCGGAATCACGAACTCGCCCACCACCGGGATGAACACCAGCATGCAGCCGGCGATAATGCCGTTTTTCGACAGCGGCACGGTGATCTTCCAGAAGCTGTTGAAAGTGCTCGAGCCGAGGTCCGACGCGGCTTCAAGCAGGCTCTGGTCATGCTTCACCAGGTTGGCGAACAGCGGCAGGATCATGAACGGCAGGTACGAATAGACCACGCCGATATACACCGCGAGATTGGTGTTGAGGATCTGCAGCGGCTGGTCGATCAGGCCCAGCCACATCAGGAAGCTGTTGAGCAGCCCGTTGTTGCTGAGGATGCCCATCCAGGCATAGACGCGGATCAGGATCGCCGTCCAGGTCGGCATCATGATCAGCAGCAACAGCACGGTCTGGGATTCCTTGCGCGCGTTGGCGATCGCGTAGGCCATCGGAAAGCCGATCAGCAGGCACAGCACGGTGCTGATGAAGGCCATCTTCAACGAGCCGAGGTAGGCCGCGATGTACAACTCGTCCTCGGTCAGCAAGCCATAGTTGGCCAGGTTGAGGACCAGCTGGATCTTGTCTTCGACGTAGCTGTAGATCTCGGTGTACGGCGGGATCGCGACGTCGGCTTCGGCAAAGCTGATCTTCAGCACAATGAAGAACGGCAGCATGAAGAACAGGAACAGCCAGATGAACGGCACGCCGATCACCAGGTGCCGCCCCTCCGGGGTCAGGCGCTGGAAGGCTCGCTTGAGCTTGCGGACTTTCATGACCGCAGGACCACGCCGCTGTCGTCTTCCCACCAGACGTAGACCTGGTCACCCCAGGTCGGCCGCGCACCCTGGCGCTCGGCGTTGGCGACGAACGACTGGACTACCTTGCCGCTGGGCAGCTCGACGTAGAACACCGAGTGGCCGCCCAGGTAGGCAATGTCGTGGACCTTGCCGCGCGACCAGTTGTATTCGTGGCCCGGCTGCTGGGTGGTGACGAGCAATTTCTCGGGACGCAGCGCGTAGGTGATGCTTTTGTCCTCGACCGAGGTGCTGACCCCGTGGCCAACGTAGATGCTGCGCTCAAGCTCCGGGCTGGCGATCAGTGCGTGGCCTTCGGCATCGTCGACCACCTCACCGTCGAACAGGTTGACGTTGCCGATGAACTCGCAGACCAGACGGCTGGTCGGGGTCTCGTAGACGTCCACCGGCGAGCCGATCTGGGCAATCCAGCCCAGGTGCATGATGGCGATGCGCTGGGCCATGGTCATGGCCTCTTCCTGGTCATGGGTCACCATCACGCAGGTCACGCCGACGCGCTCGATGATCTCGACGAGCTCCAGCTGCATCTGCGAGCGCAGCTTCTTGTCCAGCGCGCCCATCGGCTCGTCGAGCAACAGCAACTTGGGACTCTTGGCCAGGGAGCGGGCCAGGGCGACCCGCTGGCGCTGGCCACCGGAGAGCTGGTGGGGCTTGCGCTTGGCGTACTGGGTCATGTGCACCAGCTTGAGCATCTCGCCGACACGGGCCTCGATGTCAGCCTTGGACATCTTGTCCTGCTGCAGGCCGAAAGCGATGTTCTGCGCCACGGTCATGTGCGGGAACAGCGCGTAGGACTGGAACATCATGTTGATCGGACGCTCGTACGGCGGCATGTCGGTGATGTCGACGCCGTCGAGAAAGATCCGTCCTTCGGTCGGGCGTTCGAAGCCTGCCAGCATGCGCAGTAGGGTGGACTTGCCCGAACCCGAGCCGCCCAGCAGGGCAAAGATCTCGCCTTTGCGGATTTCCAGGGACACGTCGTCCACGGCGACCGTTTCGTCGAATTTTTTCGTGACCCTGTCGATCTTGACGAGCACCTGCTTGGGCTGCTGGTCGCCCTCGAGGGCTTTCTTATAGGCACCGGTGGCAACTGCCATGAGTGAAACTCCCAACAAGATTTATGCGCCCGCCCCTTGCACGGCGGGCCTGGATTTTTACTTGCCCGACTTGACCTTGGTCCAGCTGCGGGTCATCAAACGTTGCACCTTCGGTGGCAACTCACTGTTGACGAACATCTTGTCCAATACGTCCTGTGGTGGGTAAACCGAGGCGTCGGTCCTCACGGCCTGGTCCATCAGCTCGCCCGCCTTGGGGTTCGGGTTGGCATAACCGACATAGTCACTGACCTGGGCGATGACCTCAGGTTTCAGCAGATAGTTGATGAAGGCATGTGCTTCCTTGACGTTCCGGGCGTCCTTGGGAATCGCCAGCACGTCGAACCAGAGGTTGCCGCCTTCCTTGGGAATGGCGTAGGCCAGGGTAACGCCCTTGCCAGCTTCCTCGGCGCGGGCCTTGGCCTGGAACACATCGCCGGAGAAGCCCGCGGCCACGCAGATGTCGCCGTTGGCAAGGTCGGTGATGTACTTGGACGAGTGGAAGTAGGTCACGTACGGACGCACGGCCAGCAGCTTCTTCTCGGCGTCGGCATAGTCCTTGGCATTGGTGCTGTTGGGATCCCGGCCCATGTACTTGAGGACCGCGGGCAGCATTTCGTCAGCTGAATCGAGGAAGGCAACGCCGCACTGGGACAGCTTCTTCATGTTCTCGGGCTCGAACAGCACCGCCCAGGAGTCGATGGTATCGACGCCCAGCGCCGCCTTGACCTTCTCGACGTTGTAACCGATGCCGTTGGTGCCCCACAGGTAGGGCACGGCGTAGGCGTTGCCGGGGTCGTTCATTTCCAGGCGCTTCATCAGCGCCGGGTCGAGATTGGCGTAGTTGGGCAGCAGGTTGCGGTCAAGCTTCTGGAACGCGCCCGCCTTTATCTGCTTGCCAAGAAAATGGTTCGACGGCACGACCACGTCATAGCCGGTACGACCGGCCAGCAGCTTGCCTTCGAGGGTTTCGTTGGAATCGAAAACGTCTTGCACCGGCTTGATGCCAGTCTCTTTTTCGAAATCCGCGAGCGTGTTGGGGCCGATGTAGTCCGACCAGTTGTAGACGTGCACCGTGGGCGCCGCTTGGACGCTGCAAGCCAGCGTCAGACCCGCTCCGGCCAGCATGGCCTTGCGAAAGATGGAAATAGACAAGTGGGAGGTCCTCACAATAGTGCCCGTGGTCACGGCAGCACACCTGCCGCACAAGCAAAACCGGCGCGCAACTTACATGCGCTGCCTCGATGCAGCAAAACAAATTTTTCTTCGCACACTCGCACGAACCGCTCTGGGGCGGCACGTGCGAGTGCAGCCGGGGCTTACTTGCCCGACTTGATCTTGGTCCAGCTGCGGGTAATCAGGCGCAAGGTGCCTGGTTCCAGGTCGCTGATCGCGTACAGCTGCTTCTTCACTTCATCCGAAGGATAGATGGCCGGATCGCCGGTGATGTCCTTGTCCACCAGCGGCGTGGCCGCCTTGTTGCCGTTCGGGAAGCGGACGGCATTGGTGATCTCGGCCATGACTTCAGGCTGCATCAGGTAGTTCATGAAGGTATAGGCGGCGTCGAGGTTGGCAGCATCCTTGGGGATGGCGACCATGTCGTAGAAGGTGCCTGCGCCTTCTTTTGGAATGGTATAGGCCAGTTTGACCTTGTCGCCCGCTTCGTGGGCGCGAGCCTTGGACTGCTCCAGGTCGCCTGAGTAACCCACGGCGACGCAGATGTTGCCGTTGGCCAGGTCCGAGATGTACTTGGAGGAGTGGAAGTACGCGACCGAAGGACGGATCTTCATGAACAGGTCTTCGGCGGCCTTGAGGTCAGCCTTTTCCTTGCTGTTGGTCGGCTTGCCCAGGTAGTGCAGCGCCGCCGGGATCATCTCGGTCGGTGCGTCGAGGAAGCTCACGCCGCAGCTCTTGAGCTTTTCGATGTTCTCGGGCTTGAACACCGCGTCCCACGAGTCGATCTTGTCTACGCCCAGCGCGGCCTTGACCTTCTCGGGGTTGTAGCCGATGCCAATGGAGCCCCACATGTAGGGGAAGGCGTGCTTGTTGCCCTGGTCGCTGGCGTCGCCAACGGCCTTGAGCAGGTCTTCGTCGAGGTTCTTCCAGTTGGGCAGCCTGGACCTGTCCAGTTCCTGGTAGACGCCGGCCTTGATCTGCTTGGCCAGGAAGTTGTTCGACGGCACGACGATGTCATAGCCGGACTTGCCCGCCAGCAGCTTGGCTTCGAGGGTTTCGTTGCTGTCGAAGACGTCGTAGACCACCTTGATGCCGGTCTGCTTCTCGAACTTGGCCACGGTGTCGGCCGCAATATAGTCAGACCAGTTGTAGACGTGCAGCACCTTGTCATCCGCCTGGACTGCAGTGGCCATGGCCCCCATCAGGGCTGCGGCCAGCAACGTCTTGCCCATTTTCATCATGCGTCATGCTCCGGAATTTTTGATTAGCCATCGGTTCAGCAGCCAGGGTCCGCGGTAGACGCCTCGATCGACTGAAACAGCCGCGTAGTCTGGCAAGTTACAAGGTACTGTTTCAAGGAAAGCAGGACCTTGTAACCGCTTAATGTCACAACGCTAGCCTAGCAGGCGGTCAACGGACCGCTTCGAGGGTCAGGTCCAGGCATTTGCGGGCCTTTTCGATCAGCTCGTCGATCTCCTCGAAGCTGATCACCAGCGGCGGCGCGATGATCATCGTGTCGCCGACCGCGCGCATCACCAGCCCGTTCTCGAAGCAGAAGTTACGGCAGATCATGCCCGCGCCCTTGCCCTCGAAGCGGCTGCGGCTTGCCTTGTCCTTGACCAGCTCGATCGCGCCGAGCAGGCCCAGGCCGCGAACCTCACCCACCAGGGGGTGATCGCCAAGCTCGCGCAGACGCTTTTGCAAGTATGGTGCCGTTTCCGTCCTGGCCTTTTCGACGATCTTCTCGTCCCGCAGGATGCGCAGGTTTTCAAGGCCGACGGCCGCCGCAACCGGGTGACCGGAATAAGTGAAGCCGTGGTTGAAGTCACCGCCCTCGCTCAACACCTTGGCCACGGTGTCACGAACAATCACGCCGCCCATGGGGATGTAACCGGAGGTCAGCCCCTTGGCGATGGTCATCAGGTCCGGTTTCAGGCCGTAGTAGTCGGAGCCGAACCACTCGCCTGTGCGGCCGAATCCACAGATCACTTCGTCCGCGACGAACAGGATGTCGTACTTGGCGAGGATTTCCTTGATCTTCGGCCAGTAGGTGTCTGGCGGGATGATCACACCGCCAGCGCCCTGAATAGGCTCGGCGATGAACGCTGCGACCTGGTCTTCGCCGACCTCGAGAATCTTCTTCTCCAGCTGCTCGGCTGCCCAGACGCCGAATTCATCCGGAGTCATGTCGCCGCCCTCACCAAACCAGTAGGGCTGCGGGATATGCACGATGCCCGGGATCGGCAGGCCGCCCTGCTCGTGCATGCCGCTCATGCCGCCAAGGCTTGCGCCCGCCACCGTGGAGCCGTGATAGCCGTTGACCCGGCCGATCAGCGTCTGCTTGTTCGGCTTGCCCTTCAGGGCCCAGTAATGGCGCACCATGCGCAGCACGGTGTCGTTGCCTTCGGAGCCGGAGCCGGTGAAGAACACATGGCTCATGCCTTCGGGCGCAACCTGGGTGATCGCCTTGGCCAGTTCCAGCGCCGGAGGGTGTGCGGTCTGGAAGAACAGGTTGTAGTACGGCAGCTCGCGCATCTGTTTTTCCGCCGCCTGCACCAGTTCCTCGCGACCATAGCCAACCGCCACGCACCACAGGCCAGCCATGCCGTCGAGGATCTTGTGACCCTCGCTGTCCCACAAATGCACGCCCTGGGCGCGGGTAATGATGCGCGGGCCCTTTTCCTTCAGCTGCTTGTAGTCGCTGAAAGGTGCCAGGTGGTGCTCGCCGCTCAGGGCTTGCCATTCACGGGTTTGCGGGTTGTTGGCGCTCATGTGTTTCTCCGTTATCCGACGGCCGCGCTCCTGCGGCTTCAGGGTTGATCAGACGGCAAACAGCAGGAACTCGCGTTCCCAGGAGCTGATTACCCGTTTGAAGTTTTCATGTTCGGCGCGCTTGGTCGCCACGTACCCCGCGATGAATTTCTTGCCCAGGTATTTTTCCAGGGACCTGCAGTTCTCCATCCGCTCCAGCGCGTCCTCGAGGGTCAGCGGCAGGCGTAGGTTACGCCGCTCGTAGCCACGGCCCTGGACCGGTGCGCTTGGGGTGAGGCCCTCGACCATGCCGATGTAGCCGCACAACAGGCTCGCGGCGATCGCCAGGTAGGGGTTGGCATCGGCGCCCGGCAGCCGGTTCTCGACGCGGCGGTTCTGCGGGCCGGCATCGGGCACGCGCAGGCCAACGGTGCGGTTCTCCTCGCCCCACTCGACGTTTACCGGCGCCGAGGTGTCGGGCAGGAAGCGGCGGAACGAGTTGACGTTCGGCGCGAACAGCGGCAGCACTTCGGGGATGAACTTCTGCAGGCCGCCGACGTGGTGCAGGAACAGCTGGCTCATGCTGCCGTCTTCGTTGGAGAAGATGTTCTTGCCGGTATCTACGTCGATGATGCTCTGGTGCAGGTGCATGGCACTGCCCGGCTCGCCGGTCATGGGCTTGGCCATGAAGGTGGCGGCGACGTTGTGCTTGAGCGCGGCCTCGCGCATGGTGCGCTTGAACACCAGGATCTGGTCGGCCAGGTGCAGGGCATTGCCGTGACGGAAGTTGATTTCCATCTGCGCCGTGCCGTCTTCGTGGATGAGCGTGTCGAGATCGAGGTTCTGCAGTTCGCACCAGTCGTAGACGTCTTCGAACAAAGGGTCGAATTCGTTGGCGGCTTCGATGGAGAACGACTGGCGGCCAGTCTCGGGGCGGCCCGAGCGGCCGATCGGCGGCTGCAGCGGGAAGTCCGGATCTTCGCAGCGCTTGGTGAGGTAGAACTCCATCTCGGGCGCCACGATGGGCTGCCAGCCTTTCTCGGCATAGAGCTTGAGCACCTTCTTGAGCACGTTGCGCGGCGACAGCTCGACCGGATTGCCCATCTTGTCGTAGGTATCGTGGATCACCTGCGCGGTCGGCTCTATGGCCCAGGGCACGAGAAACACCGCGTTCTCGTCAGGACGGCAGATCATGTCGATGTCGGCCGGGTCGAGCAGTTCGTAATAGATGTCGTCGTCGACGTAGTCACCGGTCACGGTCTGCAGCAGCACGCTCTCGGGCAGCCGCATGCCTTTTTCGGCGATGAACTTGTTGGTCGGCGAGATCTTGCCACGGGTGATCCCGGTCAAGTCGCTGATCAGGCACTCGACTTCGGTGATCTTGTGTTCTTTCAACCAATCGGTGAGCTGGTCGAGGTTGCTACTCATAAAGACCTCAGGAGGTAATGCCCTTGCCGTCAGGTTCGGGCGCTGTGCGCCGCCGTTGCGCCGCGTTGTAACGTCCACAGGACGGTATCTGCCATTCTGGCTGGCATTGCGGTCTCGTGGCAAAGGCTCGGGGACAACAAAATGCGGTCGTCGGCAGTCGCGCTATATTGAGAGGGCAGGCCTTGCAGAAGGGAGAAGGGAAGCGATGTGCCCGAGCCGTCAATTATTGCGGCCAGGCTGGGCATTTTTGCCGGCCAGGTGCTGGCGGCAGCGCCGATCGATGACGGGCGAGACATGTAACCCCCGATGTTTTTATGCTGTTATGGGTTGAGGTCGAGCTTAGCCTTGTTCATTTTTTTTCACAACATCCCTGTAAAAAATAAAAGACGGCCTGCCTGGATAGCTCTTTTCAGCAGAAATAGCGGATAATGGCGTGCCCTGATTTGCAGCAAAATGGCCGTCGCAGTGCCATTTCGGGGCATCAATGGGTTGACTTGACTTCACAAAGCCTTTCCGATTGACTGGCACTGCAAGCCCCCCTTGATTGATATTTTAAACAAAAAAGGTGTTGCATCATGTCGGTACCCCCGCGTGCCGTTCAGCTTAACGAAGCGAACGCGTTCCTTAAGGAACATCCTGAGGTTCTCTACGTTGACCTTCTGATTGCAGATATGAATGGTGTGGTGCGTGGCAAACGCATCGAACGGACCAGCCTCCACAAGGTTTACGAGAAAGGCATCAACCTGCCGGCCTCCCTATTCGCCCTCGACATCAACGGTTCGACCGTCGAAAGCACAGGCCTTGGCCTGGACATCGGCGATGCCGACCGCATCTGTTATCCGATTCCGGACACCCTCTCCAACGAGCCATGGCAGAAGCGCCCTACCGCGCAGCTGCTGATGACCATGCACGAGATCGAAGGCGAGCCGTTTTTTGCCGACCCTCGTGAAGTGCTGCGTCAGGTCGTCAGCAAGTTCGACGACATGGGCCTGACCATCTGCGCCGCATTCGAGCTGGAGTTCTACCTGATCGATCAGGAGAACGTGAACGGCCGTCCGCAGCCGCCGCGCTCGCCGATCTCGGGCAAGCGTCCGCAATCGACCCAGGTGTACCTGATCGACGATCTCGACGAGTACGTCGACTGCCTCCAGGACATCCTCGAAGGTGCCAAGGAGCAGGGCATTCCTGCCGACGCCATCGTCAAGGAAAGCGCCCCGGCGCAGTTCGAGGTCAACCTGCACCACGTCGCCGACCCGCTCAAGGCCTGTGACTATGCGGTGCTGCTCAAGCGCCTGATCAAGAACATCGCCTACGACCATGAGATGGACACCACCTTCATGGCCAAGCCCTACCCGGGCCAGGCAGGCAATGGTCTGCATGTCCACATTTCCATCCTGGACAAAGATGGCAAGAACATCTTTACCAGCGAGGATCCCGAGCAGAACGCCGCGCTACGTCACGCTGTCGGCGGTGTGCTCGAGACCCTGCCCGCGTCGATGGCGTTCCTGTGCCCGAACGTCAACTCGTACCGCCGCTTTGGTGCACAGTTCTATGTGCCCAATGCGCAGACCTGGGGCCTGGACAACCGTACCGTGGCCGTGCGCGTGCCAACCGGCTCGCCGGACGCCGTGCGTCTTGAGCACCGCGTGGCGGGCGCCGACGCCAACCCGTACCTGCTGATGGCGGCGGTGCTGGCCGGTGTGCACCATGGCCTGACCAACAAGGTCGAGCCTGGCGCCCCGATCGAAGGCAACGCCTACGAGCAGCTGGATCAGAGCCTGCCGAACAACCTGCGCGATGCCTTGCGCGAGCTGGATGACAGCGAGATCCTCAACAAGTACATCGATCCGAAGTACATCGACATCTTTGTCGCGTGCAAGGAAAGCGAACTGGAAGAGTTCGAGCACTCGATCTCCGACCTCGAGTACAACTGGTACCTGCATACGGTGTAAGCAGAAACGCCGTCGAAACGACGGCGTTTTCCGGCCTGCCGCGCAGCGGTGCCGGGCCTAGATGCTCTTCTCGAAGATCTTCGAGTTGCGCTGATAGTTGTACAGCGACGCCCGCGCCGCGGGCAGCCGCTCTACCCCGCTTGGCGCAAAGCCGCGCTCGCGGAACCAGTGCGCCGTGCGGGTCGTCAGCACGAACAGGGTATTCAACCCCATCTGCCGAGCACGCACCTCGATGCGTTCGAGCAAGTCATCACCCCGCCCACCATGACGGTACTCGGGATTGACCGCCAGGCACGCAAGCTCTCCTGCCTCTGAACCGGTAATCGGATACAGTGCCGCGCAGGCGATGATCATTCCATCGCGCTCGACCACGCTGAACTGCTCGATTTCGCGCTCCAGGACCTCGCGCGAGCGACGAACCAGGATGCCTTGTTCTTCCAGCGGGCTGATGAGCTGCAACAGGCCGCCGACGTCTTCGATGGTCGCTTCACGCACGATCTCGAACTGCTCCTGGGCTACCAGGGTGCCCCCACCATCACGGGTGAACAGCTCGGTGAGCAGTGCGCCGTCTTCGGCGTAACTGACGATATGGCTGCGCGCCACGCCGCCCTTGCATGCCTCGGCAGCGGCGTCGAGCAGCTCGCCCTGATAGTCGCTGCCCAGGCGCTGCAAGTGTGCCGGGACCTGCTGTGGGCGTAACTCGCGCACCAGCCGGCCCTGCTCGTCGAGCAAGCCCGACTCGGCACCGAACAGCAGCAGTTTGTCGGCACCGAGCTCGATGGCCGCGCGGGTGGCGACGTCCTCGCAGGCCAGGTTGAAGATCTCGCCGGTCGGCGAATAACCCAAAGGCGACAGCAGCACGATGGTGCGCTCGTCGAGCAGGCGGCTGATGCCCTTGCGGTCGATCCGGCGTACTTCGCCCGTGTGGTGGTAGTCCACTCCTTCGAGCACGCCGATCGGCCGCGCGGTCACCAGGTTGCCCGAGGCCACGCGCAGGCGCGCGCCCTGCATGGGCGACGCAGCCATGTCCATCGACAGGCGGGCTTCAATGGCCACGCGCAGGCTGCCGACTGCATCGATCACGCAATCCAGGGTCGGCGCATCGGTGATGCGCATGCCGTGATGGTAATGCGGGGTCAGGCCGCGGGCGGCCAGGCGCGTTTCGATCTGCGGACGCGAGCCATGCACCAGCACCAGGCGTACGCCGAGGCTGTGCAACAGCACCAGGTCGTGCACGATGTTGCCGAAGTTGGGGTGCTCGACGCCATCGCCAGGGAGCATGACCACGAAGGTGCAGTCGCGATGGGCATTGATGTAGGGAGAAGCATGACGCAGCCAATTGACGTATTCGGGCATAACCGGAGCCTGTATGAAAAGTGAGCAAGAAGCGGGATGGCACAGCGCTCGATGGGTTATCGTCGGTTCAGGCTAGGCGTCACGCGCAGTCTCCTTTTGAAACGTTTCGACTCAGCGGGCAATTACCGGGCTGAGGCAATAGTATTGGATCAGTTCACGCAATAGACGCACGGTAGGCTCGATGCGTGACATTTCAAGGTATTCGCCGGGCTGGTGGGCGCAGGCGATATCACCTGGGCCGAGCACCAGTGTCTCGCAGCCGAGACGCTGAAAATACGGCGCTTCAGTGGCAAAGGCCACCGCTTCGGCACGATGACCGGTAAGACGTTCGGCAAGCCGCACCAGTTCCGCATCCGCGTCCTGCTCGAAGGCTGGCGCTTCGG
This sequence comes from Pseudomonas fluorescens, assembly GCF_902498185.1. Lineage (GTDB taxonomy): Bacteria > Pseudomonadota > Gammaproteobacteria > Pseudomonadales > Pseudomonadaceae > Aquipseudomonas > Aquipseudomonas fluorescens_BS. The sequence continues at coordinate 96,258 of NZ_CABVIX010000012.1, forward strand.
GAAACAGCGGCGCATAGTCGATTTCTACCTGATGCTGCTCGGCCAGCGGCGCCAGCTTCTGGCGGATGGCCGCGCGCAGCTGCTCGGCGTCCATCCCTGGCAAGGGGCGCAGGTCGAACTCCAGGGCGCACTGGCCGCAGATGCGGTTGGGGTTGTCGCCCCCGTGAATGCAGCCGAAGTTCAGGGTCGGCTGCGGCACCGTGAACTGCGGGTTGCGATAGGCCTGCTGCCATTGCCGGCGCAGGCCCATCAGCTCACCCATCACCGCATGCATGGCTTCCATGGCGCTGTGGCCCAGGCTTGGGTCCGACGAGTGGCCGCTGCGCCCGAGAATATCGATGCGCTCCATGAGAATGCCCTTGTGCATGCGGATCGGCTTCAGGCCGGTCGGCTCGCCGATCACCGCTGCCCGTCCCAGGGGCCGGCCAGCCTCGGCCAGAGCGCGGGCACCGGCCATGGAGCTTTCTTCATCGCAAGTGGCCAGGATCAGCAGCGGCTGCTTGAAGTCATGCGCCAGCAATGGCTGCACGGCCTCGACGATCAAGGCGAAAAAGCCCTTCATGTCACAGCTGCCCAGCCCTACCCAGCGGCCATCGACTTCCGTCAGCTTCAGCGGATCGCTTTTCCACAGCTGCGGGTCATAGGGCACCGTGTCGCTGTGCCCGGCCAGCACCAGCCCGCCGGGACCGCTGCCGTAGCTGGCCAGCAGGTTGAACTTGCCTGGGCTCACCTGCTGGATCTCGCAGGCAAATCCCAGGTCGTTCAGCCAGCCGGCGAGCAGGTCGATCACTGCACGGTTGGACTGGTCCAGCGCAGGCTGGGTGCAACTGACCGACGGTGTGGCGATCAGGGCGGCGAACTGGTCTTTCAGCGACGGCAGGGGCATGCGCGTTCTCCTCGGATTCATTCCTCATAGTAGAGCCATCGGGCGCTGGGAATAAACCGTCGGCGGCCGACTGCTGTACACTGCCCGGCCAAGACGCCCTGTCCTCAAAGCCTGGATCACCCAGCAATGCACAAAGAAACCGAACTCAAGCTGCGGGCCAGCCGCGAGACCCTCGCTGCCCTGCGCGAGCACCCGCTGCTCAAGAAACGCAACAAATCCGGCTGGCAGACCCGCGAACTGCTCAATCAGTATTTCGACACGCCTGAGCGCGACCTGTCGGCCGCCAAAGTGGCCCTGCGCCTGCGCCGTGACGGCGATGCGGTCATCCAGACCCTCAAGTGCCGTGGCCAGAGCGTGGCCGGCCTGTCGGAGCGCAACGAATACGAGTGGCCGCTGGACAAGGCCAAGCTCGACCTCAAGAAGCTCGACGCCAGCTGCTGGCCGGCGCAACTGGCCGAGCTGGACAAGAAGTCCATCAAGCCGCTGTTCACCACCGACTTTACCCGCGAATTCGCCGAGATCGCCTGGGGCCGTGGCAAGGCCAAGGTCGTGATCGAAGCTGCCCTTGACCTGGGCACGGTCACCGCTGGCAAGCGCAAGGAAGAGATCTGCGAGCTCGAGCTCGAACTGCGTGAAGGCTCGCCTGAAGCGCTGCTCGAACTGGCCGCGGAGCTGTCCGCTACCCTCGCACTGATGCCATGTGACATCAGCAAGGCCGAGCGCGGCTACCGCCTGCTCGACGAAGGCAGCTACAACCTGGGGCTGCCAAGCGCGGTCCTCGACCCTGAGATGCCGGTCGACGACGCCTTCGCCGCCCTCGCCTGGCAACTGCTGGGCAGCAGCCAGCGTCTGGCCGAGCAATACCGCCACACCGGCCACTGGCGCCTGCTGCAGGACTGGGTCCAGTGCCTGGCCGAACTGCGCGCCCTGGCCAGCAGCCTGGGCCAGGCCGCGCCACGCGCTACCACCCGCGCCTTGCGCACCAGCCTCGACGCCCTGCTCGAAGACTGGCGCCCGCTGGTGCTGGCCGGTAACGACGACGAAGACGTCCGCCGCGCCGCGCCCGAGCAGTTCGCCGAAGAGCTGCTGGATCCTCGCTGGGGCCAGTTCTCGCTGGAAACCTCGCGCTGGCTGCTGGCACGTGGCTGGACTGTCGAGCGCACCAAGCGTGGCGATCGCCAGGGCAGCGCGCAGCTGGCCAACTGGCTGGCCCACCTGCTGTTCGAAGAGGCGCGCACCTTGCAGCTGCCGCTGTACCAGCAGCAGCCCGAGGATCTTGCCGAACAGCTGCCGCGCATCGAACGCCTGCTGGCCTGGATGCACCACGCCCGCCAGGTGCTCGAATCGCCTGAGCTCGATCGCCTTTACGGCGAATTGAACAAGCTGCACGACCTGGCCAACCAGCCGATCAGCGACGAGGTGCTCGAAGCACGCGTACAGCAAGCCATGGCAGTGTTCCAGGGCCGCGCCTGGAAACACTTGCTCAAGTCGCCGTCAGCGCGATAAGGGCAGGCTGGTCGTGGACTTGATCTCGGACAAGGCCACGATCGAGTTGACCTCCTGGATCCCCGGCACCATCGACAGTTTTTCGAAGAAGAAACGCTCGTAGGCTTCGATGTCCGGGGTGACAATGCGCAACAGGAAGTCCACCGATCCCATCAGCACATAGCATTCCAGCACTTCAGGGAAACCGCGGATCGCCTCGGTGAACTCGGTGAAGTTGGAGCGCCCATGGGCGTTGAGCTTTACCTCGGCGAAAATCTGCGTGTTCAGCCCGACTTTCTTGCGGTCGAGCAAAGAGACCTGGCCACGGATCACCCCTTCTTCCTTCAGGCGTTGAATGCGCCGCCAGCACGGCGATTGCGACAATCCCACGCGTTCGGCGATCTGCGCGCTGGACAGCGACGCATCTTCTTGCAGCAGCGCCAATATGCGCCGGTCGTAGGCATCCAGCTCAGCTTGCATGAATATTCCTCTTTCCGTGCTCTTTGCGAATAGTCTGATTCGCCGGACTAGTGATTCTGGTCAATCATAGAGAAAAAATACCGAACCCGACGTGCAAAAATTTCGCCATCGATTTCGGAGAACGCCATGAACGCACTCGAACGCTCCAGCGCCCCCTTGCGGACCGACGCCTGGGCCGCCAGCGCCGCCCACAGCAGCGTGTGCTACCAGCTGCAGGCCGAGGCCGAGCCAGATAGCCTGTGCCGCGTGCTCAACCTCTTCGCCCTGCAGTTCCTGACCCCGCATCGGGTACAGGTGGACCAGCAGGCCGACATGCTGTGCATGGAGATCGATGTGGCCGGTCTGAGCTGGCACCGTGCCGAGGTGATCGGGCAAAAGCTGCGTAACCTGGTCTGTGTTGGCGAGGTCAGCCTCCAGTCCGTGGCGCAGTTGCACGAAGTGCTCCCGGTGCAGGCGAGCTGAGTACCGCAAGATTCGGTAACTGTTGCCTGAGGCGCACCCGTCGTTCGCCGACTAGCCTTTGCGGTCTTGCAAAGCCTGGCACGGATGCCCGCATGTACGCACGTCCTGATAACACTCTCGATCCCTACCGCCTGATCGACGCCTTGTACGTCGAGCAGCGCCTTGATGCCGATCAGGCCAGCGCGCTGCGTCAGCGTGTGGCCGCCCATCCCGAGATCCACCCGCTTGAACTGCTGGCATGTCCACGCAGGGACCAGGACCTGGACAGCCTGTGCCAGTGGCTGGCGGAAAAAACCGGGCAGCCCTATCAGCGCATCGACCCGCTGCAAATCGATGTGGCCGAGGTCACCGGGCTCATGTCCGCAGCGTTCGCCCAGCGCCACGGCATCCTGGCACTCGGGGTGGACGGCCGTGAGGTAACGGTGGCCAGCGCGCAGCCCTACGTCCGCGACTGGGAAGCCGACCTTGCCCAGAGCCTGGGCAAGCGGGTGCGACGGGTATTCGCCAGCCCGGTGCAGATCCGCCAGCTGAGTCAGACGTTCTTTCGTCTTGCGCATTCGGTACATGGCGCACGCCATGAACAGTTGCCTGGCCTGGGCGAGCTCGAGCAACTGCTCGAATCGGGCCGCGGCCAAGCCAGCGCCAGCGCCGACGACGCTCACATCGTCCATATCGCTGACTGGGTGCTGCAGTACGCCTTCGAGCAGCGCGCCAGCGATATTCATCTGGAGCCCAGGCACGACCAGGGCCGCTTGCGCTTTCGCATCGACGGCCTGCTGCATCAGGTCTACGCGTTTCCGGCCAGTGTCACCCTGGCGCTGGTCAGCCGCCTCAAGCATCTGGGCCGCATGAACGTGGCTGAAAAACGCCGTCCGCAAGATGGACGCCTGAAGAGCCGGCTGCCCAGTGGTGAGGAAATCGAGGTACGGCTGTCGACCCTGCCCACCCCGTTTGGTGAAAAACTGGTGCTGCGCCTGTTCGATCCGCAACAACTGCAACAGGGCTTCGTCCAGCTAGGCCTGGAGGGCGACTTGCTGGTTCGCTGGAAACGCCTGTTGCAATGCCGCCAGGGCATGCTGCTGGTCACGGGCCCCACGGGCTCGGGCAAGACCAGCACGCTGTACGCCAGCCTCCAGCAGCTGGCCACACCGCAGGTCAACGTGTGCACCATCGAAGATCCGATCGAAAGGCTCGACCCAGCCTTCAATCAACTGCAGGTGCAACCGGGTATCGACCTGGGTTTTGCAAGTGGGGTGCGCGCCCTGCTGCGCCAGGACCCGGACATCATCATGATCGGCGAGATCCGTGACCAGGAGACTGCCCAGGTAGCGGTCCAGGCAGCGTTGACGGGGCACAGGGTGTTGTCGACCCTGCACACCGACGACTCGTGCAGCGCCATTACCCGCCTGCAGGAGCTAGGTGTCGCCGATTACCTGATCAAGGCTACGCTGCTCGGGGTGCTGGCCCAGCGCCTGGTACGCACATTATGCCCATCGTGCAAGGCATCTCCCGATACCGGCGCCAGCTGCCGGCTGTGCCGCGATACGGGATACCACGGCAGGACGGGTCTGTTCGAACTCCTGTCCATGAGCGATGGGCTGCGAGCATGCATCAGACCGGCCACCGACCTGGGCGAGCTGCGCCGGAAGGCCTTGAGCGAAGGCCTCTGCGATTTGCGTCGCAGCGGCGTGCAGAAGATCGAGTCAGGCCTGACCAGCGAAGCCGAGGTACTGCGCGTGTGCGCCTGAGCCTCGGGAACTTGATCCTGCTGACCAGATCAAAGCGGGCATCGTCCCCAAACAAGAGTGAACCCAACATGCGTCTCAAATCAGCCGTCGCCGCTGTTGCCCTGATGTCCCTGCCCATGGGTTATGCCATGGCGGATGGTTTCTGGCGTGATGTGATTTCGTCCGGTGCCACCACGGCATCGACCTACCTGACCTTCAAGGACCACAAATTGATCGTCGCGGCGCAGGATGATGCCGGCAGCTATGTCGCCAGTGAAGGCTCGATCCGCGGGCCGTACCTGGAGGCTGCAATGCAGAAGGTTCGCGCTGACAATCCAGGCCTTCAGGCCAGTGACATGGACCTGGCAAACGCTATCCTGGCGAAGAACGCCGTAGCCCAGTAATCAGTGCGGGGGCGGCTACCGATAGTCGCCCACCGGCACGCACGCACAAAACAGATTCCTGTCCCCATACACATTGTCCACCCGGTTCACCGCCGGCCAGTACTTGTACTGGCGCACATGCGCGGTGGGCGCCACGCCCTGCTCGATTCCATACGGCCGCTCCCAGGGCCCCAGCACATCGGCCAGGGTATGCGGCGCATGCCTGAGCGGGTTGTCTTCTGCCGGCCAGTTGCCTTCCTGCACCTGGGCGATCTCCGCACGAATCGCCAGCATGGCCTCGACGAAACGGTCCAGCTCAGCTTTCGATTCGCTCTCGGTCGGTTCGACCATCAAGGTGCCGGGCACGGGAAACGACATGGTCGGCGCATGGAAGCCGTAGTCCATCAGGCGCTTGGCCACGTCCTCCTCGGTAATGCCGGTCTGGGCCTTGAGCGGACGCAGGTCGAGAATGCACTCGTGGGCCACACGCTGGTTGCGCCCGCGATACAGTACCGGGAAGGCGCAGGCCAGTTGGCTGGCGAGGTAGTTGGCGCTGAGGATCGCCACCTCGCTGGCGTCGGCCAGCTGCGGTCCCATCATGGCGATGTACATCCAGCTGATGGGCAGAATGCTCGCGCTGCCCCACGGGGCGGCGCTGATCGCGGTGTTCTGCGGGTCGGGGCCGGGCACTGGGATCACGGGATGGCTGGCGACGAAGGGCGCCAAGTGCGCGCGCACGCCAATCGGACCCATGCCCGGTCCGCCTCCGCCATGGGGAATGCAAAAGGTCTTGTGCAGGTTCATGTGCGAGACATCCGCGCCGATGTCGGCCGGCCGCGCCAGCCCGACCTGGGCGTTGAGGTTGGCGCCGTCCATGTAGACCTGGCCGCCATGCCGATGCACGACCTCGCAGATTTCGCGGATGCCTTCCTCGTAGACGCCATGGGTCGAGGGGTAGGTGACCATCAGGCATGAGAGTCGCGCGCCCGCTGCGTGAGCCTTGGCCTTGAGGTCCTCCAGGTCAACGTTGCCGTCCTCGTCGCACTCGACGATCACCACTTCCATGCCGGCCATCTGCGCCGAGGCGGGGTTGGTGCCGTGGGCCGATGACGGGATCAGGCAGAGCGTGCGTTCTGCCTGCTGGCGGCTGCGATGGTAGGCAGTGATCGCCATCAGACCGGCGTATTCACCCTGTGCGCCAGAGTTGGGCTGCATGCAGATGGCATCGAACCCGGTGATCGCGCACAACCAGGCCTCAAGCTCTTCGATCATTGCCTTGTAGCCCTGCACCTGGGCAGCCGGGGCGAAGGGATGGAGCAAGGCAAAGCCAGGCCAGGTGATGGGGATCATCTCGCTGGTGGCATTGAGCTTCATGGTGCAGGAGCCCAGCGGGATCATCGACTGGTTCAGCGCGAGGTCCTTGTTCTCCAGCTGCTTGAGGTAGCGCAGCATCTCGGTCTCGCTGTGGTGCAGGTTGAACACGGGATGCGTCAGGAAGGACGTGGTTCTTGCCAGCTCGCCCGGGATGCCCGCGGGAAGGTCCTGCCCATCCAAGGTGTCGATGTCCAGGCCGTGGTCGGCGCCTGTGAAGATATCGAGCAGACGCAGCACTGTGGCCTCGCTGCAGGTTTCGTCCAGGCTCACGCCAAGATGGCCGCGGCCCAGGATACGCAGGTTGATCCGCGCGGCTTCGGCGCTTTCGATGATGGCCGTCTGGCTGCCGCCGACGTCAAGGGTCAGGGTGTCGAAGAAGTGCGCATTGATACGCTTGATGCCCTTGGCTTGCAGCCCAGCCGCGAGTATCACGGTCAGCCGGTGCACGCGCTGGGCAATGCGCAAAAGCCCCTCGGGGCCATGGTAGACAGCGTAGAAACCGGCAATATTGGCCAGCAGCACCTGGGCGGTGCAGATGTTGGAGTTGGCCTTCTCGCGGCGGATGTGCTGCTCCCGGGTCTGCAGGGCCATGCGCAGCGCGGTGTTGCCACGGGCATCGCGCGACACGCCGATGATACGCCCGGGCATGGCGCGCTTGAATTCGTCGCGGCAAGCAAAGTAGGCCGCGTGAGGCCCGCCGTAGCCCATGGGCACGCCGAACCGCTGGGTCGAGCCCAGCACCACGTCAGCGCCCTGCTCGCCCGGGGGTGTGAGCACCACCAGGCTAAGGATGTCGGCAGCAACGCACGCCAGCGCCTGCTGGTCATGCAGTTGCTGGATCAGCGGGCGCAAGTCACGGACTTCACCCTGGGTGTCCGGGTATTGCAGCAAGGCACCAAACACCGCGTAGTCGCCCAGGTTATCCACGGTATCGATCACCAGCTCGAATCCAAACCCTTCGGCGCGTGTCTTGAGCACCGACAACGTCTGTGGGTGACAGTGTTCGTCGGCGAAAAACGCATTGCTCCTGCTCTTGGCCATGCGCTTGGCCAGCGCCATGGCTTCGCCAGCGGCTGTCGCTTCATCGAGCAGCGAGGCATTGGCCAGTGGCAGGCCCGTGAGGTCGATGACCATCTGCTGGAAATTGAGCAAGGCTTCCAGGCGACCCTGGGCGATCTCTGGCTGATAAGGCGTATAGGCGGTGTACCAGCCGGGGTTCTCGAGCACGTTGCGCAGGATGACCGTGGGCGGCAGGGTGCCGTGATAACCCATGCCGATCAGGCTGGTCCAGACCTGATTCCGTTGTGCATAACCGGCAAGCTTGGCCAGCGCGGCCTGTTCGTCCAGGGCGGGCGGCAGGTCCAGCGGGCGGTTGAAGCGGATGCCAGGCGGCACCGTCTGCTCGATCAGTTCGCTGCGGCTGGCAACGCCCAGTACATCGAGCATGGCCTGCTGCTCCGAGGCATCAGGCCCCAGGTGACGGCGCAGAAAAGGGTTGAGCTCTTGCAGTTGACGCAGGGGTGGCGACTGGGACATGACGACGCTCTCTTCCTGGACCAGGTCTCATGGAGACTTACAAGTCTAGGAAGGGATCGTCGTTCATGCCGGGGAAACTTACTCGCCGATCGCGGCCTTGTACCCCGCGGCGTCCTTGAGGCTTTCAAGCTCGGCCAGATCGCTTGGCTTGAGCTTGAAGATCCATGCGCCATACGGGTCTTCGTTCAGCTGCTCCGGGCTGTCGGCCAGGCCGTCGTTGACCGCGATCACTTCGCCGCTTACCGGCGAGTAGATGTCGGAGGCCGCCTTTACCGACTCGACCACGCCAGCAGCGTCGCCAGCGGCAAACACCTTGCCGACCTCTGCCAGTTCGACGAACACCACGTCACCCAGGGCTTCCTGAGCGTGGTCGCTGATACCGACAGTCACGCTGCCATCGGCTTCCCGGCGTGCCCACTCGTGGCTTTCGGCGTAACGCAGTTCGGCGGGGATATTGCTCATCGTATTGTCCTCGATTGGGTCAGCGGTTGGCCCGCCAGAAAAATGTTCAGATCAGAATCTTGCCATGGCGCACGAAGGTCGGCTTGACCACCCGTACCGGATACCATTTGCCGCGGATTTCCACCTCGGCGCGGTCGCCGGTCGCCATTGGCACACGGGCCAGGGCAATGGACTTGCTCAGCGTAGGGGAGAAACTACCACTGGTGATCTCTCCTTCGCCAATCCCGGCAACCCGTACCACCTGATGAGCACGCAGAACGCCCCGCTCTTCAAGCACCAGGCCCACCAGTTTCTCCTGCACGCCATGCTCGATTTCCGCCAGCAGGCCGCTGCGGCCGATGAAGTCGCGGTCAGCAGGCTCCCAGGCCACGCTCCAGCCCAGATTGGAGGTCAGGGGGGTGTGGGCTTCGTCGATATCCTGGCCGTACAGGTTCATACCGGCCTCAAGACGCAACGTATCGCGGGCGCCCAGGCCACTGGGGGCAATGCCTGCTCCGACCAGGTCGTTGAAGAACGCAGGCGCCTGCTCGGCGGGCATGATGATCTCCAGGCCATCTTCACCGGTGTAGCCGGTCCGGGCGATGAACCAGTCACCGTCGGCCGCGCCCTCGAAGCTGCGCAGCTCGCGCACCACTGCGGCACGGGCCGAGCTCAGCAATTCGGCGACCCTGTCGCGGGCATGCGGGCCCTGGACCGCAAGAATGGCCAGTTCTGGACGTTCCTTGATATCGACATCGAAGCCGTCGCTGTAACCCTGCAGCCATCCGAGCACCTTGTTGCGGGTGGCGGCGTTGACCACCAGGCGGAAGCCCTCGGCACAGCGGTAGACGATCATGTCGTCCACCACGCCGCCAAGCTCATTGAGCATGGTGCTGTACAGGGCCTTGCCAGCGCCGTCCAGGCGCATGACATCGTTTGCGAGCAAGCGCTGCAGCCAGGACGCAGCGGCGCTGCCATCGATATCGATAACGGTCATGTGGGAAACATCGAAGACACCGCAGTCGCTGCGCACCTGATGGTGCTCCTCGACCTGCGAGCCGTAGTGCAGGGGCATGTCCCAACCGCCAAAATCGACCATCTTGGCGCCCAGCGCCAAGTGAAGGTCATACAGAGGCGTACGCTGTCCCATGGGTTTCTCCTTCCGGGCGTGGCGAAGCGGCGGCGGTCGGCAGCATGTACCGGCTACCAGGTCTTGTAGGACCCGCCGCAGCGAATGCCGCGCATTGTAGCCGCAAGGGCGCGGACTGGCATCCTCACTGAATGTGACCGGGGCGCCGCGCTGAACGGCGAATCAGCCCGATGACTGGCAACAGGCCGACGAGCACCAGGGTCAGTGCCGGCAGCGACGCCCGTGACCACTCCCCCTCACTGGTCATCTCGAACACCCGCACGGCCAGGGTATCCCAGCCAAACGGTCGCATTAGCAGCGTGGCGGGCATTTCCTTGAGAACATCGACGAACACCAGCAGCCCAGCACTCAGCGCGCCCGGCAGCAGCAACGGGAGATACACCTTGAAAAACAACCGCGGCCCGCTGACGCCGAGGCTGCGGGACGCCTCGGGCAATGACGGCCGGATACGCTCGAGGCTGCTCTCCAAGGGGCCGTAGGCCACGGCGATGAAGCGCACCAGGTAAGCCAGCAGCAAGGCCGCCAGGCTTCCCAGCAGCAGCGGTCTGCCCGCGCCGCCGAGCCAGGTCGACAGCGGCACCACCAGCTGATTATCGAGGTAACTGAAGGCCAGCATGATCGACACGGCCAGCACCGAGCCCGGCAGCGCATAGCCCAGGTTGGCGAGGCCCACGCCGGCGCGGATGCCCTGGGTCGGCGCCTGGCGCCGGGCGAAGGCCAGCAGCAATGCGACGCTCACGGTGATCAGCGCGGCCATGGCGCCCAGATAGAGCGTGTGCAGGATCAGGCCGGCATAGCGCTCGTCCAGGTCAAAGCGCCCGCGTTTCCAGAACCACACCAGCAACTGCAGCATGGGGATGACGAACGCGCAGGCGAACACCAGCAGGCACCAGGTGCTGGCCGCGAAAGCCTTGATCCCGCGCAAGTGGTACAGCGCCTTGCCCCTGGGACGTTCTTGGCCGGTACGGGTCGCGCCGCGGGCCCGCCGCTCTCCGTAGAGCACCAGCATCACGACCAGCAGTAGCAGGCTGGCCAGCTGGGCCGCGCTGGACAGGCTGAAAAAGCCGTACCAGGTCTTGTAGATGGCGGTGGTGAAGGTGTCGAAGTTGAACACCGCCACCGCGCCGAAATCGGCCAGGGTTTCCATCAGGGCTAGCGCAATGCCTGCGCCAATGGCCGGGCGCGCCATGGGCAGCGCTACCCGCCAGAACGCCTGCAGCGGCGACAGGCCGAGCACCCGCGCCGCCTCCATCAGGCCCTTGCCCTGAGCCAGGAATGCGGTGCGTGCGAGCAGGTAGACGTAGGGATAGAAAACCAGCACCAGTACCGTGATCACCCCGCCGGTGGAGCGCACGCGCGGCAGTCGCATGGGGCCGAACACCTCGCGCAGCGCGCTCTGGACGGGGCCGGCGAAGTCCAGCAGGCCGACGAAGACAAACGCCAGCACATAGGCCGGGATGGCGAATGGCAGCATCAATGCCCAGTCGAGCCAGCGCCGTCCCGGAAACTCGCACAGACTGGTGAGCCAGGCCAGGCTCACCCCCAGTACCGTCACGCCGACACCGACGCCCAGCACCAGGGTCAGGGTATTGCCAAGCAGCCTGCTCATCTGGGTTTCGAGCAGGTGCGACCAGATCTGCATGTCGATCGACTGCCACGAGAGCAGCAGGACGCTCAGAGGCAGGAGCACCAGGGCGGCGATGAACAGTACCGGGGGGTACCAATGGCGGGGGTGTGACAAGAGATCATCTCGATGGGGTGCGGTGGTTTTGCAAACGCGACGCGATCCTGTGGGAACAGACGGGTCCTGCGATCCCGTGGGAGCGGGCTGGTCCCACAGTGGGTAGATCCAGCCTCAATTCCAGCCGGCGCGGTCCATCAGGCGGATCGCCTCGGCCTGGCGCTTGCCGGCCACTTCCACCGGGATGCTGTCAGCCTTGAATTCACCCCATGCCGCTACTTCAGCCGAGGGTTTCACCTTCGGGTTGGCCGGGAATTCCTGGTTTATGTCGGCAAACAGCTTCTGCGCTTCTTCGCTGGTCATCCACTCGACCAGTCTGGTCGCAGCTTCGGCGTGCGGCGCATGCCTGGTCAGGCCAATGCCCGACAAATTGACATGCACGCCACGATCACCCTGGTTCGGCCAGAACAGCTTGATCGGCAGCTTGGGCTGTTCCTTGTGCAGGCGGCCGTAGTAGTAGCTGTTGACGATGCCCACGTCGCACTGCCCTGCCTCGATGGCCTGCAGCACGGCAATGTCGTCGGAGAACACGTCGGTGGACAGGTTGTTGACCCAGCCCTTGATGATCTCTTCGGTCTTCTGCCCGCCATGGGTCTCGATCAGGGTAGCGGTCAGCGACTGGTTGTAGACCTTCTTGGCGGTGCGCAGGCACAGGCGGCCTTCCCACTGTTCGTCCGCCAGCGCTTCGTAGGTGCTCAACTCTTCGGGCTTCACCCGGTCGCTGGCGTAGGCAATGGTCCGCGCCCGCAGGCTCAGCCCGGTCCACTCATGGCTCGAGGAGCGGTACTGCGGCGGGATGTTCTGGTCGATGATGGCCGACTCGATTGGCTGCAGAATACCCATGTGCTCGGCCTGCCACAGGTTGCCGGCATCGACGGTCAGCAACAGGTCGGCCGTCGCGTTCTCGCCCTCGGCCTTGATGCGCTGCATCAGCGGCGCTTCCTTGTCGGTGATGAACTTGATCTTCACGCCGGTCTTGGCGGTGTAGGCGTCGAACACCGGCTTGATCAACTCGTCGATGCGCGAGGAATACACCACGACCTCGTCCGCCGCCTGAGCGGCTGTGCCGACCAGGGTCAGGGCCAGGGCGGCCAGTAGGTGCTTGCGTGACGACATGCTGCAGTCCTCGAAAGATTCGGAAGGGGCCAAATGGTAGTGAATCACATTTGCCATCTCAAACCGATCATGGCCTGCAGAGGTTACCGGATGTTGCAGCTAGCCTCAGGCGCGCGCCAGGTCAGGAAGATCACCGGACAGGCCCAGCGCCTGGCGCACGAACAGCGCCTTGGCCTCAGGCATCCGCTCGACCAGCTTGAGGCCGCTGTTGCGCAGCCAGCGCAGCGGCAGCGGATCGGCCTGGAACAACCGCTCGAAGCTTTCCATGGCGGCCATCAGGGCCAGGTTGTGCGGCATGCGCCTGCGCTCGTACCGGCTCAGTACACGCTCGTCGGCCAGACGCTCGCCCCGATCACAGGCGTGCTGTAGCTCCTCGGCGAGCACCGCGGCGTCGAGGAAGCCCAGGTTGACGCCCTGGCCCGCAAGTGGATGGATGGTATGCGCCGCGTCCCCGATCAGCGCCAGGCCTTCGGCCACGTAGCGCTTGGCATGGCGCTGGCGCAGCGGCACGCAGACGCGCGGATCAGCCTGCAGCACGGTTCCCAGCCGCCCTTCGAACGCGCGTTCCAGCGCCTGACAGAAGCCCTGATCGTCCATCGCCATGGCCTTTTCGGCCTGCTCCGGGGTGGTCGACCAGACGATCGAGCACCAGTCTTGCCGACCCTCGCGCAGCAACGGCAGGAAGGCCAGGGGACCGTGATCGGTGAAGCGCTGCCAGGCCGTGGCCTGGTGCGGCTCGCTGCAGCGCACGCTGGTGACGATGGCGTTGTGCAGGTAGTCCCATTCACGCGTCTGGCAACCGGTCAGCCGGCGCACTGCCGATTGCGCGCCGTCGGCGGCAATTACCAATGGCGCGCGCAGGCGGCGGCCATCGGCAAGGGTGAGCAACCATTCATCACCCGAGCGGCGCATCTGTTCAAGCCGGGCATTGGCCAGAAGGCCAACATCGCTGTCGTGCAGGCGCTCTAGCAAACTGTCCTGGATCACCCGGTTCTCGACGATATGGCCAAGCACCCGGGCATGCACGCTGGCCGCCGAGAAGTGGATCTGGCCGGTACCGCTGCCATCCCAGACGCGCATGTCAGAATAGGGGCTCACGCGCCGCTGGCTGATGCCCTGCCACGCGCCAAGCCGTTCGAGGATGCGCTGGCTGGCGGACGACAGCGCGCTGACCCGCGGTTCGAACGGCGCTTCGGGGTCGTGTGGCTTGACAGTCATCGGCCCACCGTCGAGCAACAGGATCTCCAGGCCGCTGTGATGCAGGGCCAGGGCCAGGGCGCTGCCGACCATACCGGCACCGACAATCAGTACATCTGCGCGCATTACCATGCCTTAGGAGTGCCTCGTTCGCGGGCTGACCCGCGCATTGGGGGATTCATCGACGTGTGGATCGGGACGGGTACCGAGCCCCATGGCCTGACGAGCGAACCAGCGCTTGGCCGGCGGCAGCAGATCCAGGCCCAGCAGGCCAAGGTTGCGCCCCGCGGCCAGCAGGGGATGGCCTGTGCCGAACAGACGGGTGACCTGGTCGGAAAAGCCGATGGTCATGGCCTGGTCGAGACGCTGACGCTGCTGATAGGCCTGCAAGGTTGCCAGGTCACCGGGCTGCAGGGGGCCAGCGAGCAAAGCGTCTGCCAGCGACTGCACATCACGCAGCGACAGGTTGAAACCCTGCCCCGCGATCGGGTGCAGGCTGTGCGCGGCATTGCCCAGCACCACCAGATTTGCCCGTACCTGCTCCTGTGACTCGATCAGGGACAACGGATAGAGGTGCCGTACGCCCACCTGGCGCAAGGCGCCCAGGCGGTAGCCGAAGACACCTTGCAGCTCTTTCAGGAAACTGCGTTCATCCAGCTCGACCAGCCGCTTGGCGTCCATCCCCTGACGGGTCCAGACCAATGCGCAGCGGTTGTCGGGCAGCGGCAGCAGGGCCATGGGGCCGTCTTCGGTGAAGCGTTCGAAGGCCTGGCCGCCGTGGGCTTCGCCTGGCGTTATGTTGGCGATCACCGCGCTCTGGTCATACGGGCGCTGGCGCACGTGGATGCCCAATTGCTCGCGCAGGCCCGAACGGCCACCATCGGCCAGCACTGCCAGGTCGCATTCGACGAGCGTGTCGTCGTCGAGCTGCAAGCGATAGCCGCCGGCCACGGCCTGCATGGCCCTGACCTCGGCCGGGCAGCGCCAGCTCACCACCTCGGCGTCCAGGTGTTGCCATAGGCACTGGCCAAGCCAGGCGTTCTCGACTACATAGCCCAGTGCCGGCACGCCTTCTTCAACGGCTTCCAGGCGGGTCGCGCCGAAGCGGCCGCGGTCGGACACCTGGATCTGACTGATCGGCGCGGCGCGGTGGCTGATGGCCTGCCAGACAGCCAGTTGTTCGTAGATCTGGCGGGTACCGAACGACAGTGCCGAAGAGCGCGCGTCATAGCTTGGCTGAAAACTGTCACCCGGAGCGAAGGGCTCGATCAGCAGGATCTTCCAGCCACGCGCCTTGGCGCCAGCCTGCAGGGCCAGCGCCAGGCTGGCACCGACCAGGCCGCCGCCGATGATCGCCAGGTTGACCCGGCTCATGCCGCCTCACTGCGCGCAGCGGCCATCAGCGCCTCGATCTCGGGGATGGTCCGGGGGACGCCCGTGGTGAGGATTTCACACCCTTGCCGGGTCACCACCACGTCGTCCTCGATGCGTATGCCGATGCCGCGCCACTTCTTCGCAACGCTCTGGTTATCGGCGCTTATGTAGATGCCCGGCTCGACGGTCAGCGTCATGCCAGGTTCGAGCTCGCGCCATTGGCCATCGACCTTGTAATCGCCCACGTCATGCACATCCATGCCCAGCCAGTGCCCGGCGCGGTGCATGTAGAAGGCACGATGCGCCTCGTTGTCGATCAGCGTCTGTACATCGCCCTTGAGCAGGCCCAGCTCCACCAGGCCTTCGGTGATCACCTGCACGGTGGCCTCATGGGCGTGGTTCCAGTGCTTGCCCGGCGCAATGGCCGCGAACGCTGCTTCCTGGGCCCTGAGCACCAGTTCGTAGATAGCCTTCTGCTCGGGCGAGAAACGGCCGCTGACCGGGAAGGTACGGGTGATGTCGCTGGCGTAGCAGTCAATCTCGCAGCCGGCGTCGATCAGCACCAGGTCGCCGTCCTTGAGCAGGGCGTCGTTCTGCTGGTAATGCAGGATGCAGCCGTTGCGCCCGGCGGCGACGATCGAGCCGTAGGCCGGCATGCGCGCCCCTCCCTTGCGGAACTCGTAGTCGAGCTCGGCTTCCAGGCTGTACTCGCGCAAGCCCGGACGGCAGGCCTGCATGGCGCGGACATGAGCTCGCGAGGAAATCGCCGCGGCCTCGCGCATCACTTTGACTTCCGCCGCCGACTTGTACAGACGCATGTCGTGCAGCTGGTGATCCAGGGCAACGAATTCTTTCGGCGGCTGGGCACCGAGCCGGGCCTTGGAGCGGATCACGTTGATCCAGTCCATCAGGTGGCGATCGAACTCGGGGTTGCTGCCCATGGCCGAGTAGACCCGCTCGCGGCCTTCAATCAGGCCCGGCAGGATCTCGTCGATGTCGGTGATGGGAAAGGCATCGTCGGCGCCAAACTCACGGATCGCGCCTTCCTGTCCCGCCCGCAGGCCATCCCACTGCTCGCGCTCGGGATTGCGCTCGCGGCAGAACAGCACGTATTCACCATGCTCGCGCCCCGGTATCAGGGCGATTACCGCTTCGGGCTCCGGGAAGCCGCTCAGGTACTGGAAATCACTGTCCTGGCGGTACACGTGTTCGACATCGCGGTTGCGGATGGCAATGGCAGCGGCTGGCAGGATGGCGATGCTGTTGGGGACCATCTGCTCCATCAGCGCCTTGCGCCGACGGGCGTATTCCGCCTTGGGTATGTGGCTCATGGGCGAAGGCCCCCCTGTCTGTCAGTGCAGCGATAGCTTGGCCGCAGGCTCGACCGGTTTGGCAAGCTCGGTGAACAGCAGCAGAGGGGCCACGCGCAGGTATTCCATGACTTCCATATAGTCGCTTTCGCCGTCTTCGGACTCTTCGAGGGCGTCCTGGACCTGGGAAATGGCCACCAGGTCCTGCAGCACCTCCTTGGCCTCGGTGCTCAGCTCCAGGCCACCGGCGTTCTGGCCAAAGCCTGCCAGGAAGCCCTGGCACCACTGGCCAAGCGCGACGGCACGTTCAGTCAGCGCGGTTTCATCGCCCGGCAGCAGCAGGACGATGGTGACGTCCTCGCCGGTAAGCTCGCCCTTGACCATTTCCTGCAGGCCGATCAGGGCATTGCGAACGTTTTCCACAGGTTCGACTTCGAGGAGCTGGGCGGCATCGGCCAGCCAGGCTTCGGCGTCGAAGCCGGCGCCGGTGCAGCAGCGGCCAAGCAGCAGGCCGTGGAGCTCGGCTGGGGAGACAGGATGGCCATTGCTCGACAGCAGGGTAGCAAAGGCGGTGTACGGGGAATTGGTATTAGGCATGGTTAACTAGGCGCCAGGCGGCGCAATGACTAGAATGAAGACCTTGTATCCTAGCACCGGCAGGCGCGCCAAGACCATCGGCACTGGCCGTTGCAGGCTCAGACGGGGCATGATCGCCCGGCAATCACGTCAGTCCGTATCGAGTGCCACTGAATCGAGTGCAACCCATGCAAGAAAATGACCTGCAAGCGCTGATGAGCCGGTTCGAATTGCTGATCGAGCGAGTCGAGCAACTCAAGCGGCAAAATGCACTCCTAGTACGTCAGGACAGATCCTGGCGTGAGGAACGCGCCCACCTCATCGAAAAGAACGAGATCGCCCGACGCAAGGTCGAGTCGATGATTTTGCGCCTCAAGGCCCTGGAGCAAGACTCATGAGTTCAAGCAATAGCGTCACCGTCCAGATCCTCGACAAGGAATACTCGATCATCTGTCCGCCCGAAGAGCGCAGCAACCTGGTCAGCGCCGCCCGCTACCTGGACGGCAAGATGCGCGAGATCCGCAGCAGCGGCAAGGTGATCGGTGCCGACCGCATTGCGGTGATGGCAGCGCTGAACATCACTCACGATCTATTGCACAACCAGGATCGCCCGGATGTACAGGCCAGCGGGACCACGCGCGAACAGGTGCGCGACCTGCTCGATCGGGTCGATCAGGCATTGGTCGACGAGACGGATTCAAAAATCGGTTGAGCATGGGTATACTGGCGCCACTCCCTGGAGTGCGCGCCAGTCGGTCATGTCCCTGAGCCGATACGCACAACCACGGGGGTTGCACGCTGGGGCCGGTGTGCATGTCCGCCCGACGGAAAGCCTTAACGCCCCCTGCAATCTCCACCTTGAACTTTCGGGTTCAAGGGCTACACCGACAGCGGTACGTCGGGGAGCCTGAATTCTTTTCCTGCCCGCCTTCCCGGCGGGCATTTGCTTTGCCGTGTACCGCGGCGAGGCGCACCTGGGACCGCCTGTGCCATGACCGACACCGCGCCGCTCACCCGCCCCCAGCTTCGCCGCCTGCTGCGCAATGCCCGCCGAGCCCTCACGCCGGCCGAGCAGCGCCAGGCCGCCTGCGGTCTCTATCGCCAGCTGGCCCAGCATCCACTGTTTCGCAGGGCCCGCCATATTGCCCTGTATCTGCCCAACGACAGCGAAATCGACCCTCGCCTCTTGCTGCGCGAAGCGCAACGCCGCGGCAAGCGTACGTATCTGCCGGTGCTGCATGCTTGGCCACGTACCCGCATGGCGTTCCAGCGTTTCGAGCAGGGCGAGACGCTGCGCCGCAATCGCTTTCGCATTCCCGAGCCCGTGATCAACCGCAAGCGGCAACGCCCGGTCTGGTCACTGGACCTGATCCTGCTGCCGCTGGTGGGCTTCGATGAAGTGGGGGGACGGCTTGGCATGGGCGGCGGCTTCTATGACCGCAGCCTGGCCTATCAATCGCGCCGCAAGGCCTGGAAGAAACCCTTGTTGCTGGGGCTGGCCCACGAATGCCAGAAGGTCGAGCGGCTGGCCCAGGCCAGCTGGGATGTACCTTTGCGCGGGACGGTCTCGGACCGTGGCTGGTACCTGGCGCCGGACTGAAAGGCGCCAGTATGGCGGTCAGCGTTTCTGCTGCACAGGCTGGATTTGAGTCTGGTAGGACTCGTCGACCTTGCGTTCGAGCAAGCTCTGCGCGTAGCCCGTGGTGACGACACCCAATCCAAAAATGAAGACCAGGATCCAGAGCACGTCCGGTTTGCGATTCATCTATTGCCCTCCTCGGGCACACTGATTACGCCGACAGCCATCCCTCGCTGGGATCGCGGCAATGTCTAGCCTTGAAAATCGGCGCATTCTCCGACAACACGAGTCGACACGCAAACGTTGACGCCAACCGACTGTCGGTTTCGTGCAACCATTTATTTCAACATCTGTCAGGAGCAGCACCCATGGCCTATTGGCTGATGAAATCCGAGCCGGACGAGCTCTCCATCAAAGCCTTGGCGCGTCTGGGCCAGACGCGTTGGGATGGGGTACGTAACTACCAGGCGCGTAACTTCCTGAGGGCTATGAGCTTAGGCGACGAATTCTTTTTCTACCACTCCAGCTGTCCGCAACCTGGCATAGCCGGAATCGCGCGCATCGACGCAGCGGCCTATCCAGACCCGACCGCGCTTGATCCAGAGAGTCCTTACTTCGATGCCAAGGCCACAGCCGAGAAGAATCCGTGGAGTGCGGTGGATGTGAGCCATGTACGCACGTTCGAGCGGGTGCTGGAGCTGGGTCATCTGAAGCAACAACATGCACTTGCGCAGTTGCCGCTGGTGCAAAAAGGCAGCCGCTTGTCGGTCATGCCGGTGACAGCGGAGCAATGGGAAGCGATCAGGGCTTTGGCTGGATAGCACTTGGGCCACTCAACCCCGCCCCCCTTCAATCACTGCACTATCAAGTTATTGAACAACAGATCCTCGACGATCGGCTTGCCTTCCTCGGCTTCCAGCACCTGCTGGACCTGCTTCAACGCTTCCTGGCGCAGCTTTTCCTTGGCCTCGACGTTGCCCATGCTTTCCAGGGTCTGCTGGGTGAACAGCGCTACCAACTGGTTGCGGATCAGCGGTTCGTGATGCTTGACTGCGGTAGCGGCGGCGTCGCCGGTGACACGGAGGGCAACGTCGGCCTTGTAGACCCGCAGCTTGGGGCCCCCGTCGAGGGCATAATTGCCGACAAAGGGTGGGCTCAAGGAGATGTAGGCCACCTTGGGCTCTCCTTCCTTGGCTTCCTCGGCGGCCAGGGCCGTCACTGGCAACATCAGCGCCAGTACCATCAAGATCCACGCTTTCACGAATTCGCTCCTCTTACAGTTGACGCCAGCATACCCAGCGCAGGGGTCAAACCCAAGCGCGGGCCATGTCGGCCTATCAGGGTGGACGATGCTCGTTGACCCGGCACCCGCCCCACCTACACTTATCGGCCACCACCCGCAAAGGAATAGCCTCGATGCAAGCTGTGTCGTAGTTGTTTGCCTGGTAGGGCGAGGGAAGGCTAAAGCCGTGGGTGTCGCGAACGCATCCGCTGGCGGGAAGCAGAGGTGGCGATAGATTGCCTGGGGCAGCGCCAAGCAACGGGGACGCTGGGGGTGGTGACGCGCTGACACCACCACCGCCCCTGTACGATCAGCCGCGCGGGGCGTAGGCGAACACGTCGGCGCGCATCTGGTGCGCGTCCATGCCGGCCTCGACCAGGGCGTCCAGCGTGGCGTAGACCATGGTCGGCGAGCCGCTGGCGTATACATGCACGCTATTGAGGTCGGCGATGTCTTCGCGAACCGCCTCGTGAAGCATCCCGCACCGCCCTTCCCAGCCACAGAGATCACTGACTACCTGGTGCACAAAGAGATTCGGCAGGCGCTGCCACTCGTCCCAATGCTCGATCTGGTAGAAATCCTCTGGCCGGCGCACGCCCCAGTACAGATGCACCGGGTATTTGAAGCCCTGGGCGCGGCAGTGCTCGACCAGGCTGTGCATCTGGCCCATGCCTGTACCCGCCGCGATGAGCACCAGCGGTCCTTCCGGCAACTCGGCCAGGTGCGCGTCGCCGAACGGCAGCTCGATCCGTGCCATCTGGTTACGTTGCAGCTGGGCGATCAGCTCGCGTGCGCTGTTCTCGCGGGCCAGCACATGCAGCTCGATATCACGCCCGGCATGGGGTGCGGAGGCGATGGAAAAGGCAGCCTTGTCGGCGCCTTCACGCTCGATCATCAGGTACTGTCCCGCGTGATAGCGCGGCAGCTTGCCCGCAGGCGCGCGCAGGCGCACGCGCCAGACATCGCCACCCACCTCGACGCACTCGCTCAGGACGCATGCTAGGTTGCGCACCGGCAGTTCGCCCAGTGCCAGCACGCCATCCCACAGGAGCACGCAGTCTTCCAGCGGCTCGGCGATACAGGTGAAAAGCTCACCGTGATCGCGGACGTCGCCGTTCTGGCGCACGCGGCCTTCGACCAGCAACGCCGCGCAGACATGACAATTACCGTTGCGGCAACTTTGCGGGCATTCATAGCCCAGTCGCCGCGCCGCATCCAGAATCCGTTCTCCAGGTTCGACGGCGAGTACCGCCCCGGACGGCTGCAAGGTTACCTGCATCACTCTATTCCCAACTGATCCCACAACTCATCGATACGCCGGGTCACGGCATCGTCCTTGACGATGGCACGTCCCCATTCGCGTGAGGTTTCGCCCGGCCACTTGTTGGTGGCATCCAGGCCCATCTTCGACCCCAGCCCCGACACAGGCGACGCGAAGTCGAGATAGTCGATCGGGGTGTTGTCGATCATCACCGTATCACGCTTGGGGTCCATGCGCGTGGTGATGGCCCAGATCACGTCATTCCAGTCCCGGGCATTGATGTCATCGTCGGTGACGATAACAAACTTGGTGTACATGAACTGTCGCAGGAACGACCACACGCCCAGCATGACCCGCTTGGCGTGGCCGGGATACTGCTTCTTGATGGTCACCACCGCCATGCGGTACGAGCAACCTTCGGGCGGCAGGTAGAAGTCGATGATTTCGGGAAACTGCTTTTGCAGGATAGGCACGAAGACTTCGTTCAGCGCCACGCCCAGGATCGCTGGCTCATCCGGTGGCCGGCCGGTGTAGGTGCTGTGATAGATCGGGTTGCGCCGGTGGGTGATGCGCTCGACGGTGAACACCGGGAAGCTGTCCACTTCGTTGTAGTAACCGGTGTGATCGCCGTAAGGACCTTCGGGGGCCATCTCGCCAGGATGGATCACGCCTTCGAGAATGATTTCTGCGGTGGCCGGCACCTGCAAGTCGCTGCCACGGCACTTGACCAGTTCGGTACGGTTGCCACGCAGCAGGCCTGCGAAGGCATATTCGGACAGCGAGTCCGGCACTGGGGTGACGGCGCCAAGGATGGTCGCCGGGTCCGCGCCCAGGGCAACGGCAACCGGGAACGGCTGGCCTGGATGCTTCTCGCACCACTCACGGTAGTCCAGCGCCCCGCCCCGATGGCTGAGCCAGCGCATGATGACCTTGTTGCGGCCGATCACCTGCTGGCGGTAGATGCCGAGGTTCTGCCGCTCCTTGTTGGGGCCCCGCGTGACGGTCAGCCCCCAGGTGATCAGGGGCGCGACATCGCCCGGCCAGCAATGCTGCACCGGCAGCAGGCCGAGGTCGACATCTTCGCCTTCGATGACTACCTCGTGACAGGCGGCATCCTTCACCACCTTGGGCGCCATGGAGATGACTTTCTTGAAAATCGGCAGCTTCGACCAGGCGTCCTTGAGTCCCTTGGGCGGCTCGGGCTCCTTGAGGAACGCCAGCAGCTTGCCGATCTCACGCAGTTCGCTGACCGATTCGGCACCCATGCCCATGGCCACGCGCTCGGGAGTACCGAACAGGTTGCCCAGCACCGGAATATCAAACCCGGTGGGCTTTTCGAACAGGAGCGCCGGGCCCTTGGCCCGCAGGGTGCGGTCGCAGACTTCGGTCATTTCCAGGACAGGGGAAATCGGAACCTGGATGCGCTTGAGTTCGCCGCGCTGTTCCAGGCCGCGGATAAAATCGCGCAAATCGCGATACTGCATGCGTAAGCCTCGTAGTGGCCGTATCGATCGGGCTGCAGAGTTTAGCGCCGAACTGTAGGAAATTGGCAAAGTCCAGACAGCAAAAAGCCGGGTCGCCCCGGCCTTCGCGTATAACGTGACCTTACTTGCGCTTCATCGACAAGAAGAACTCATCGTTGGTCTTGGTCTGCTTCAGCTTGTCGACCAGGAACTCGATGGCGGCGATCTCGTCCATCGGGTGCAGCAGCTTGCGCAGGATCCACATGCGCTGCAGTTCGTCATCGGCGGTCAGCAGCTCTTCGCGGCGGGTACCGGAGCGGTTGATGTTGATGGCCGGGAACACACGCTTTTCAGCAATACGGCGGTCAAGCGGCAGTTCCATGTTGCCCGTGCCCTTGAACTCTTCGTAGATCACTTCGTCCATCTTCGAGCCGGTTTCAACCAGCGCGGTGGCGATGATGGTCAGCGAACCGCCTTCCTCGATGTTACGCGCGGCGCCGAAGAAGCGCTTCGGCTTCTCGAGCGCATGGGCGTCGACGCCACCGGTGAGTACCTTGCCGGAGCTCGGGATCACGGTGTTGTAGGCGCGGGCCAGACGGGTGATCGAGTCGAGCAGGATGACCACGTCCTTCTTGTGCTCGACCAGGCGCTTGGCCTTCTCGATGACCATTTCGGCCACTTGCACGTGACGGGTCGGTGGCTCGTCGAAAGTCGAGGCGACCACTTCGCCGCGCACGGTGCGCTGCATCTCGGTCACTTCTTCCGGGCGCTCGTCGATCAGCAGGACGATCAGGTGGCACTCGGGGTTGTTACGGGTGATGTTGGCCGCGATGTTCTGCAGCATGATGGTCTTGCCCGCTTTCGGCGGGGCGACGATCAGGCCACGCTGGCCTTTGCCGATCGGGGCGCACAGGTCGATCACACGACCGGTGAGGTCTTCGGTGGAACCGTTGCCGGCTTCCATCTTCAGGCGCTTGTTCGGGAACAGCGGCGTCAGGTTTTCGAAGAGGATCTTGTTCTTCGCGTTTTCTGGACGGTCGAAGTTGATGGTATCGACCTTGAGCAGCGCGAAGTAACGCTCGCCTTCCTTGGGAGGGCGGATCTTGCCGACAATGGTGTCGCCGGTGCGCAGGTTGAAGCGACGGATCTGGCTTGGAGAGACGTAGATATCGTCAGGGCCGGCCAGGTACGAAGCATCGGCGGAGCGCAGGAAACCGAAACCGTCCTGGAGAATCTCCAGCACGCCGTCACCGGAGATCTCCTCGCCGCTTTTGGCATGCTTTTTCAACAGGGAGAAAATCACATCTTGCTTGCGCGAACGGGCCATATTTTCTATGCCCATCTGTTCGGCCATTTCGAGCAGATCGGTAATCGGCTTTTGCTTGAGTTCAGTTAGGTTCATATGGGAAGTGACGTAATCATGTAAGAAGGGAGAATTAAGCTTCTGGCTTAATGAAGCCGCGCCGCAGAGAAGGCGAAAGGATCGCGTGCTGATTCTAATTGGGGGTGCATCGGCGACGGCGTGCAGGGGGCACTGTAGAAGCAGTGCGAGGCCGAATGTAACACCTGCTTTTTCCGGCGTCTAGTCACCGGATAAAGAAAAGCCCCGGCGAATGCGGGGCTTTTTTTGCTCAGATATTGGCGTCCAGGAAGGCCGCCAGCTGAGACTTGGACAGCGCACCGACCTTGGTGGCCTCGACGTTGCCGTTCTTGAACAGCATCAGCGTCGGGATGCCACGCACGCCGTGCTTGGCCGGGGTTTCCTGGTTCTCGTCGATGTTCAGCTTGGCGACGGTCAGTTTACCCTGGTAGGTGGTGGCGATATCGTCCAGTACTGGCGCGATCATCTTGCAAGGGCCGCACCATTCAGCCCAGTAGTCGACCAGCACCGGGCCTTCGGCCTTGAGTACGTCGGCTTCGAAGCTGGCGTCGGTGACGTGTTTGATAAGATCGCTGCTCATGGAAGTCTCCAGGTCGTAAGCAAAAAAACGTTGCCCATCATAGCTGCACCCGCGTCCTACAGGAAGTCAGGACCGATTGAGTGTAACTATAGTTGTGCGTGAGGTTCCAAATCGATGCTGTCACAGGAAAGTGACAGGCTGGCCCGCCACTTGCCCTCGATCAAGCCAAGTGACGCTGTGCGTTGGCGCGCGCAGTGGAACATGGCAGGATTGCCGGGTAATCGACCGAGAACACCGAGATCATGCCGCATACTTCCGCGAAGAACCTGTCCCTGATCGCAGCCATCGACCTTGGCTCCAATAGCTTCCACATGGTGGTGGCCAAGGCCCATCACACCGAGATACGCATCCTCGAGCGGCTGGGGGAAAAGGTTCAGCTGGCCGCCGGCATCAACGAAGACCGCCTGCTCAGCGAAGATTCCATGCAGCGTGGCCTGGACTGCCTCAAGCGCTTCGCCCAGCTGATCAACGGCATGCCCCCGGGATCCGTGCGCATTGTCGGCACCAACGCCTTGCGTGAGGCGCGCAACCGTGGCGAGTTCATTCGTCGCGCCGAGGCCATCCTCGGCCATCCGGTCGAGGTCATTTCCGGTCGTGAAGAAGCCCGCCTGATCTATCTCGGCGTGTCTCATACCCTGGCGGACACCCCTGGCAAACGCCTGGTGGCCGATATCGGTGGGGGGAGTACCGAGTTCATCATCGGCCAGCGCTTCGAACCCCTGCTGCGCGAGAGCCTGCAGATGGGCTGCGTGAGCTATACCCAGCGTTATTTCCGCGACGGCAAGATCACGCCGGCGCGCTATGCCCAGGCCTACACCGCCGCACGTCTCGAGCTGATGAGCATCGAGAACGCGCTGCACCGCCTGGGCTGGGACGAAGCTATCGGGTCGTCCGGTACTATCCGCGCCATAGGGCAGGCGCTTAAATCCGGCGGCATGGGCAGTGGCGAAGTCAACGCCGAGGGCCTGGCCTGGCTCAAGCGCAAGCTGTTCAAGCTTGGCGAGACCGACAAGATCGACTTCGACGGCGTCAAGCCAGACCGCCGCGCCATCTTCCCCGCGGGCCTGGCGATTCTAGAGGCCATTTTCGATGCGCTGGAACCGGCTCGCATGGACCACTGCGACGGCGCGCTCCGCGAAGGCGTGCTGTATGACCTGCTGGGCCGCCATCACCATGAAGACGTGCGCGAGCGCACGCTCTCCTCGCTGATGGAGCGCTACCATGTCGACCAGGGCCAGGCGGCCCGTGTCGAACGCAAGGCGCTGCATGCCTTCGACCAGGTGGCCAAGGACTGGGGGCTTGAGGATGGTATCTGGCGCGAGCTGCTGGGGTGGGCCGCCAAGGTGCATGAAGTAGGCCTGGACATCGCCCACTATCACTACCACAAGCACGGCGCCTACCTGATCGAGCACTCCGACCTGTCGGGCTTCTCTCGTGAGGACCAGCAGATGCTGGCGCTTCTGGTGCGCGGCCACCGGCGCAACATCCCCAGGGACAAGTTCGCCGACTTCGGCAAGGATGGGGTCAAGCTGATCCGCCTGTGCGTACTGCTGCGCTTCGCCATCCTGTTCCACCACATCCGTGGCACCCAGGAAATGCCCGCGGTTGTGCTGCATGCCGCTGATGGCAGCCTGGACGTGGAATTTCCCTCGGGCTGGCTGGAGCAGAACCAGCTGACCCAGGCCGACTTCGCCATCGAGGCGGAGTGGCTGGCCCGGGTCGGCTTCGTCCTCAGCGTACGCTGAGCACCGGATTGCTCAGGCGCTCGAGCAGAGTGGCCTGGGCACTGCGCGGGTTCTGGTTGCCGGTTGGCGTGCTGCGCACATAGCGGCCGTCCGCCTGCAGGATCCAGGCATGGGTATTGTCGGTCAGGTAGCTTTCCAGCTCCTTCTTGACCCGCAGCAGCAGCTTCTTGCCGTCGACCGGGAAGCAGGTCTCGACACGCTTGTCGAGATTGCGCTCCATCCAGTCGGCACTCGACAGGTAGATCTGCTCTTCGCCGCCATTGAGGAAGTAGAACGCCCGGGTGTGCTCCAGGAAGCGGCCGATGATCGAGCGCACGTGGATGTTGTGCGATACCCCTGCAATACCCGGCCGCAGGCAGCACATGCCGCGGACGATCAGGTCGATGCGCACGCCTGACTGGCTGGCCTTGTACAACGCGCGGATGATCTTGGCATCGGTCAGCGAGTTGAACTTGGCAATGATGTGGGCTGGCTTGCCGTCCAGGGCGAACTGGGTCTCCCGGGCGATCATGTCGAGCATGCCCTTCTTCAGGGTAAACGGCGCGTGCAGCAGCTTTTTCATGCGCAGGGTCTTGCCCATGCCGATCAGCTGGCTGAACAGCTTGCCAACGTCTTCACAGAGCGCGTCGTCGGATGTCAGCAGACTGTAGTCGGTGTACAAGCGCGCGTTGCCGGCATGGTAGTTGCCGGTGCCGACGTGCGCGTAGCGGACGATCTCCCCGGCCTCGCGACGCAGGATCAGCATCATCTTGGCGTGGGTCTTGAACCCCACCACGCCGTAGATCACCACCGCGCCTGCCGCTTGCAGGCGGCTGGCCATCTGCAGGTTGGACTCTTCGTCGAAGCGCGCGCGCAGCTCGATCACCGCAGTGACCTCTTTGCCGTTACGCGCGGCGTCGACCAGAGCGTCGACGATCTCCGAGTTGGCACCGCTGCGGTACAGGGTCTGGCGTACCGCAAGCACGTGCGGGTCCTTGGCGGCCTGGCGCAGCAGGTCGACCACCGGGGTGAACGACTCGAAGGGGTGCATCAGCAGGATGTCCTGCTTGCTCACCACGCTGAAGATGTTATCGGCGTTCTGCAGCAACTTGGGGATGTGCGGAGTGAATGGGGTGTATTGCAGCTCCGGGTGGCTGTCCAGGCCTGTAATGCTGAACAGCCGGGTCAGGTTGACCGGACCTTTCACCTGGTAGAGTTCGCTTTCACTCAGGTTGAACTGCTTGAGCAGGTAGTCGGACAAGTGTTTCGGGCAGGTGTCGGCCACCTCAAGACGCACCGCATCGCCGTAGCGCCGTGAGAACAGCTCGCCACGCAGTGCGCGGGCCAAGTCTTCCACGTCCTCGGAGTCCAGCGCCAGGTCGGCGTTACGGGTCAGGCGGAACTGGTAGCAGCCCTTTACCTTCATGCCCTGGAACAGATCATCGGCGTGGGCGTGGATCATCGACGACAGGAACACGTAGTTGTCGCCAGGGCCGCCCACCTCTTCCGGCACGCGGATGACCCGCGGCAACAGGCGTGGCGCCGGAATGATCGCCAGGCCCGAGTCGCGGCCGAAGGCGTCGACGCCCTCTAGCTCGACAATGAAGTTCAGGCTCTTGTTGACCAGCAAGGGGAACGGGTGAGTCGGATCGAGACCGATCGGAGTGATGATCGGCGCAATCTCGTCGCGGAAATAGCGGCGCACCCAGGTCTTGAGCTTCTGCGTCCAGTGGCGGCGACGGATGAAGCGGATCTGGTGCTTTTCAAGCTCCGGCAACAGCACATCGTTGAGGATCGCGTACTGGCGATCGACCTCGATATGCACCAGGTCGCTGATACGCGCCAGCGCCTGATGCGGCTGCAGGCCGTCAGCCCCGGCCTGTTCACGGGCAAAGGTAATCTGCTTCTTCAGGCCCGCCACGCGAATCTCGAAGAACTCGTCCAGGTTACTGGAGAAGATCAGCAGGAATTTCAGGCGTTCGAGCAGCGGATAGTTCTCGTCCAGCGCCTGTTCAAGCACGCGGATGTTGAACTGCAACTGCGAGAGCTCGCGATGAATGTACAGGCTGCTGTCGTCCAGGCTTGGAATGGTGATCGCCGGCGCGGGCAATGGGGCGGGCGCAGGCGTCTCGACCAACGGCTCAGGCACCGCTGGCAGGTCGGGCGGCGTTTGCACCAGTTGCTCGGGCACAGGTTGAGCGTCCTTGATCTCGACAGGGGTTAGCACTTCGTTATTCATCTGGCAGTCCTGAAGGGCGTTACTGCCCTCTCATCAATTGGGCGGCACGAACGGCGAAATAGGTGAGGATGCCATCGGCCCCTGCCCGCTTGAAAGCGGTCAACGACTCGAGGATGACAGCCTCGCTGAGCCAGCCATTCTGGATGGCGGCCATGTGCATGGCATATTCGCCGCTCACCTGATAGACAAAGGTCGGGACCTTGAACTCGGTCTTTACCCGATGGACGATGTCCAGGTAAGGCATGCCCGGCTTGACCATGACCATGTCCGCGCCTTCGGCAAGGTCGGTGGCCACTTCATGCAGGGCTTCGTCGCTGTTGGCCGGGTCCATCTGGTAGGAGGCCTTGTTGGCCTTGCCCAGGTTCAGGGCCGAGCCTACAGCATCGCGGAAGGGGCCGTAGTAGGCGCTGGCGTACTTGGCCGAATAGGCCATGATCCGCACGTTGACGTGCCCGGCCAGCTCCAGCGCCTCACGGATGGCCTGCAGGCGGCCGTCCATCATGTCCGAGGGGGCAACCACCTGGGCGCCAGCATCGGCATGGGACAAGGCCTGGCGCACCAGCGCGTCGACGGTAATGTCATTCTGCACGTAACCCTCTTCGTCGAGGATTCCGTCCTGCCCGTGGGTGGTGAACGGGTCGAGGGCGACGTCGGTGATCACCCCAAGCTCCGGGAAACGGTCGCGCAGAGCACGGGTGGCACGCTGGGCAATACCTTCCGGATTCCACGCCTCGGCGCCGTCCAGGGTTTTTTTCTCGACCGGGGTAACCGGGAACAGCGCCAACGCCGGGATGCCCAGCTCGACCCAACCCTGTGCGGCTTCGAGCAGCAGGTCGATGGACAGGCGCTCAACGCCTGGCATCGAAGGTACTTCCTCGCGGCGGTTCTCGCCGTCCAGCACGAACACCGGAAGAATCAGGTCGTCGACGGTCAGTACGTTTTCGCGAACCAGGCGACGGGAGAAATCATCACGACGGTTGCGACGCAGACGGGTTGCAGGAAACAAACGATTAGCGGGGGTAAAGCTCACGGCAGACTCCTGAGCTCGCGCAGGCAGGCGAGCGCGACAGTTATAAGCGGCCATTATGACGCCTGTGTGACAAGCAAGGGCAACCCTGCGACTTGTGGACGCAGCATTGTCCTTGTAGGAAATCTTCACGTCGAGACACATTTGGACACTTTCCCCGACGCGCGTGAAGGGGTAGGCTGCGCGTTCATTTCGCCAGCACCCTCAACATGCTTCAACAATTCCTGCAAGATTTCGGCTACTTTGCCCTTTTTCTCGGCACGTTTTTTGAAGGCGAGACCATCCTTGTTCTCGCAGGCTTTCTAGCGTTCCGTGGATACATGGACATCAACTTTGTCGTGCTGGTGGCATTCTTCGGCAGCTACGCCGGGGATCAGCTCTGGTACTTCATGGGGCGCCGTCATGGCCGTGCCTTGCTGGCACGCAAGCCGCGCTGGCAGTTGATGGGTGACCGTGCCCTTGAGCACATCCGCCGCCATCCCGACATCTGGGTACTGAGCTTCCGTTTTGTCTATGGGCTACGCACGGTCATGCCCGTGGCGATCGGCTTGTCTGGCTACCCGCCTCGGCGCTACCTGCTGCTCAACGGTATCGGCGCCGCAGTCTGGGCCCTGGCGCTGGGTGCGGCGGCCTATCACTTCGGCGCTATCCTCGAAGGCTTGTTGGGCAATGTGAAAAAGTACGAGCTGTGGGTGCTTGGCGGGCTGTTGCTGCTGGGTGGCCTGCTCTGGCTGCGCCGCCGCTTCAAGGCCGCCCGCGTGGCGCGCAGGGAAGCTGCCGATGCCCAGGCCGAAAAAGCCCGGACAGATGCCGAGCCGCGCGACGTCCACGAAGGCCAGGACCGGCCCTGATCGCCATTGGTTTGAACACGCCGCCATAGTTGCGCTCAAAGTACACAGAGCGCATTCAATGCCTCGACATGGGAGTAGTGAGCATGATCAAAAAAGTTGCGGTGATTCTTTCAGGCTGTGGTGTCTATGACGGCGCCGAGATCCACGAGAGCGTGATCACCCTGCTGCGCCTTGACCAGCGCGGCGCCCAGGTTCAGTGCTTCGCGCCGAACATTGCGCAGATGCACGTGGTCGATCACTTCAGCGGTGAAGAAATGCCCGAATCGCGCAACGTGCTGGTCGAGTCGGCGCGCATTGCCCGCGGCAACATCAAGGACCTGCGCGAAGCCGACGCCGGGGATTTCGATGCGCTGATCGTCCCTGGCGGATTTGGCTCGGCCAAGAACCTTTCCAACTTTGCGGTAGAAGGTGCCAACTGCACTGTGCACCCTGACGTGCTGGCGCTTGCCGAAGCCTTTGCCGCAGCGGGCAAGCCGGTCGGCCTGATCTGCATTTCGCCAGCCCTGGCGGCCAAGATCTATGGCCCGGGCGTTGTCTGCACCATTGGCAACGATGCCGATACCAGCGCTGCCGTGGTGAAGATGGGCGGCACCCATGAAGAGTGCGATGTGCACAATATCGTTGAAGATACGCAGCGCAAGCTGGTGACCACCCCGGCGTACATGCTGGCCACCTCGATCAGCGAAGCGGCTGGGGGGATCTACAAGCTGGTGGATCGAGTGCTGGAACTGACGCACGAGAACGACTGATTCTGCAAGCTTGCGCTGCGCCTGCCCAGCGTAGCTGGGCTCTTGCAGGCGCTGGCTTGTCCTGCGATGGGCCGCGAAGCGGCCCCAGTCATTTCAGGCTTGCCGCGCCAGCCGCGTCAATATCCGGTCCAGGCTGTTGGCAAACGCCTGCTTCTCCTTGTCCCCATACGGCCCCTGCCCTCCCCCGACCTGCCCCTGCTCGCGCAGCTCGGTAAACAGGTTCCGTACCGCCAGCCGGTCCCCCATGTTGCGTTCGTCGAACTCCCTTCCGCGCGGGTCGAGGGCCGCCACGCCTTTCTTGATCAGCCGGTCGGCCAGCGGTACGTCGCTGCAGATCACCAGCTCACCGGGCAATGCATGCTCGACCAGATAATCATCCGCGGCATCCGGCCCCGCAGGAACCACGATCAGCTTCACGCAGGCAAACGCTGGCTTGGCCTGCGCTTGCCCGGCGACCATCAGGACGTCGAGCTGGCGTTTGAGGGCGAACTTCACCACCTGATCCCTGGCCTGCCTAGGGCAGGCGTCGGCATCGATCCATACGCGCATGAGCATTCTTCTTCGCGAGAAAATCGGGTTGCCATTATCCCCTTCCCTCCGGCTGGCTTCAAATCATCGGCGATTTGGATGATGGCAAAAAACGAAATGGCCTACGCAGTTTTGCCACTATTTTGATAGCACTTTGGGTTTATACTGCCGCCCCGCCTATTCATGGAAGATTCAGATGGTCCCCCGCGCCCTCACTCTCGCGACCCTGGTCGCTGCCGTGCAACTCACTGGCTGCTCCGCCTTGCGCAGCTATGACAGCGAGCTGCAGGAAACCAATCAGCAATTGCGCGCCGGCAATGTCGATGCCGCGCTCGCGCTGCTCGAGAAGCACAACCGGGGCGATGACAAGGATCTGCTCTACTACTTCGAAAAGGGCGAGCTGCTGCGGTCCAAGGGCGACTTCAAGGGCAGCCAGGACGCCTGGCGCTCTGCAGACGGCGTGGTCTACAACTGGGAAGAGTCGGTCAAGCTGGACACCGACAAGTACCTGAGCCAGTTCGGCAGCTACCTGGTCAACGACAAGGTGCGTCGCTATGAAGGCTATGACTACGAAAAGGTCATGCTGACCACCCAGATGGCCCTCAACCTGCTGGCCGACAACGACTTCGACGGCGCCCGCACCGAAATCAAGAAGACCCACGAGCGCGAAGCGGTCATCGCCGAGTTGCGCGACAAGGAATACCTCAAGCGCGAGCTGGAAGCCGAGAAGGAAGGCGTCAAGACCGAGTACAAGGAGCTGCAAGGCTACCCGGTGGCCAGCCTCGACGCGCCTGAAGTGGTCAGCCTGAAAAACAGCTATCAGAGCGCCTTCAGTCACTACCTGTCGGGCTACGTGTACGAGGCCCTCGGTGAAAAAGGCCTGGCCGCCCCTGGCTATCGCAAGGCCGCCGAACTGCGTCCCAACACGCCGCTGCTCGAGCACGCCCTGCTTGAACTCGACAAAAGCAAGGGCAAGTCTGGCGACAGCGATGTCCTGATCGTGGTGCAAAGCGGCCTGGCGCCTGCGCGTGACTCGGTGCGCATTCCCCTGCCCTTGCCGATCAGCGGCAACGTGGTGATCACCCCGTTGTCGTTCCCGGTGGTCAAGGACGATACCTCCACCGTGCGTTTCAGCGAGATCTATCTCAACGACAAAGCCCTGGGCCTGACCACACTCAACAGCACCAGCGCCATGTCGCGCCGCGCCCTGCGTGACGACATGCCGGGCATCATCCTGCGCACCACGGTCCGCGCGATCACCCGCGGCGTGGCGCAAAAGCAGCTCAACGATGCCAACCCGCTGGCCGGTCTGGCGGTGGGCATCGCCTCGGCCATCGTCGAAGGGGCCGACACCCGCACCTGGCGCACCCTGCCAGACGACACGCTGGTGGCCCGGGTACGCCTGGCCCAGGGCGAACATCACCTGAGCCTGCCATCGAGCATGGGCGGCAACCAGATCAAGGTGAACATCGACCGTCCGTACCAGGTTGTCAGCCTGCGGGTGGTCGGCCAGCAGGTCTTCGCTGGCGGTCCGTCCGTGCACGTCGCGCCGGTCCAGCCCCCTGCCCAGGCCATTGCCACCCTCGAATAACCTAAAGAAACTTCAAGGATCGAACATGCGCAATACATGCCTCGCCCTGGTCGCAGCCGTCCTCTTGGCCGGCTGCGCCACCCCACTGCCACCGGAACCTGGTAGCGCTGCCAGCAAGGTGGTGAGCATGGGCAAACTCAGTGATATCGATGTCGGCCCGATGCGCGTCGCCCGCGAGAACGGTTTCGTCACGGTCAAGGTGTCGCTCAACAACACCAGCCGCAGCAACCAGACCCTCTTCTACCGCTTCGCCTGGCTAGGCAACGACGGTTTCCCGGTCGCCGCCGAAGAGAGCTGGAAGGCCCTGACCCTGTACGGCAAGCAGAGCACCGTCCTGCCCGCCATCGCCCCGGTTCCACAGGCCACCGACTTCCGCATCGAAGTCCACGCGCAGTAATCCCTTTCAGGAGCATTTTCGATGTTTGCACGACTCTCCCTCGCCGCTGCCACCCTTGTCCTGGTCAGCGGTTGCAGCACCCCATCGCCGGTTCTTGGTGGCAAGAACATCAGTTATGGCGACAGCAAGGCCGTGGAACTGGTGACCAACGAGTTCGGCTCCACCGACCTGCAGATGATCGCCGAAAGCATGACCCGCTCGCTGGCCCAGTCCGGCGTCCTGCACGGCCGTCCGGTGGTGCAGGTCTACGATGTGAAGAACAAGACCAGCGAGTACATCGACACGCGTGAAATCACTACGTCGATCAAGACCCAGTTGATGAAGACTGGCACCGCCCGCTTTGCCAGCGACAACACCCAGATGCAGAGCCAGGTCGACCAGCTCAAGCTGCAGAACCAATCCGGCCTGTACAAGAAGAGTACCGTCGCCAAGACCGGCAACATGATCGCCGCCCAGTACCGCCTGGAAGGCTCGATCAGCTCCATCGTCAAGCGCAGCAGCGACTACAAGGATGTGTTCTACAAGTTCAGCCTGCAGCTGATCGACGTCGAAAGCGGCCTGGCCGAATGGATGGACGAAAAAGAAATCCGCAAGACCACGGAGCGCTGAGCGATGCGTGCATGGATGGGTATCCTGGGCCTGGCCTGCGCCTTTGGTGCGCAGGCGGCTCCAAAAGTCGCAGTCACCGACCTGGCCTACGAGGAGCGGGTCGAGCAGTACATTCACATCGTTTCAGCGCAGAGCAATCATCAGGCGAGCCTGTACAGCGCCAGCGGATCGTCCAGCTACCACGAGTTGGAGAGCCGCGACAGCTACATCCAGCAGGCCGAGCTGCGCAAGTTCAGCGGTGACATCAAGGGCGAGATCCTCAAGTCAGGCATGTTCCAGCTCGTGCAGGGCACGCCTTACACCGCCGCTGCCAGCGAAGACGTGCACGACGTGATCAAGCGCATCCAGAACGGCAACTTCCAGGGCGCCGACTACGTGCTGTTCGGCACCTTGTCGGATATCGACTTCCAGCGCGACATCACCTCGATCGACAATACCAGCAGCTACTCGGCAATCCTGGGCCTGACCCTGGTGGCTGATTTCAGCCTTATCGACACCCGCACCTTCGAAATCACCTCGGCCTTCACGGCCATGGGCGAAGGCCAGGACACCAAGCTGGTGAGCAGCCAGGACGTACGCGTGAGCCTCAATCGCCCACGCGTGGTGCGTGAAGTGTCCAGGGAGCTGGGGCTGGACGTGGCCCGGCAGTTGGGTGAACAACTGGCCGGCGTGACGCCTCCCGGGCAGCGCCCGACCCCGCGCAGTCACTTGCCAGCGGATGAGCCTGCGCAGATTTTGCGTTGAAATGAAAATGCCCGG
Organism: Pseudomonas fluorescens; assembly: GCF_902498185.1. GTDB lineage: Bacteria > Pseudomonadota > Gammaproteobacteria > Pseudomonadales > Pseudomonadaceae > Aquipseudomonas > Aquipseudomonas fluorescens_BS. The sequence continues at coordinate 131,516 of NZ_CABVIX010000012.1, forward strand.
TCAAGCCGGGTATTTTTTCGTCTGCGTCACGGTGGAAAATGGGCAGGAAGGCCGGAAATGCCTACAGCTCAGATTGCTCACGTATGGCCTCCGACCTGCTTGATCTCGACGAGCTTGTTGTTGATAACGAACGTCGCGCGCTCGCTTTGACTGAGGCGAATCTGATAAAGCTTCGTCTGACTGTCCAGCTGTTTGTAATCGGCGCCGCCTGTCAGCATTGCAGCGCTTTTCGGGGAAAGTCCAAAATGGTGGATAGCGTTTTGAAAGGTGTCGAATTTGACTTGTTCGGTGATCGTCAGTCCTTCTTTGAACCTTGCGCCGGTTTTTGACAAGGTCCAGCCCTGCGATCGACGGCTATCCCCTGACTCAGATGAAACCAGCGATAGACTACTGCTGCTCGACCACTGGCCACTGCCTCTTGAACCGCTGCTGTGTTCCTGAGCACTGGACACGGAAAGTCTGGAAACCCCGCCAACGTCGGCCGAACCGCGCCTGGGAGTTGGCGGCACGGTACCTGAATTGCTAGCTCTGGCGCTGGGCTGAATCTGAGGTGCAGAATTTCGTCGCTTGGACGATGCGGGTTTTGGCATATGGCCGGTTGGATCCGTCTGGTTGATGGGATCGCCCTTTACAAACGCGTAGGTGTTCAGTCCCCCTTCACCGAAGGGACTCCAGCTGTCCGGACTTTGGAAGCGCCTGAGCCTGGTGTTGTACGCCCGGTAACCAGCGCCCAGAAAATACAACGCTGTCTGGGCGTCCCGAACCTCCCCATTGAAGGCAGGCAGATCGCAAAGGTCACTCCGCGCCCGATGATGGCCGTAAGGCTTGTATGTGACATCCTGCCGTTGGTCGTTACGACTGGCTCGTAGCACGGACTGCTGTGAATCGGTCGCAAGACCCGCCCATTCGGTTTCAGCTCCATCATGGCGCAACTGTGCGATCAGACAGTCGCCAGCGGCAAACAGCGCGCGCGACGCCTGCCCCAGTACTTCGGTCGCCATACGGTCCGGTGTGTAGAAATACAGACGTCTTGGACGCTTAATAATCAAGTGTTGATGAGGCATGCTCGATGACCATTTAGAGGAAGTTAGCCTAAATTGTCCGGTACCGGTGAGGTTATCTACTCGCAGAAACACCAGGCCCGATTCAGAAAAGCCAATTTCCCGAGGACGTCTGGTAAATTCTCACTTGGTCAGATATCAGACCGTATACGAATACATCATCAGTCGAAATTTCAAAGCCCGAAAGGGAGAGCTGACAGCACCTGAGTACATTCGACAGCAGCTTCAGGTTGCAATGGGTCAGAAAGATGGAGCCGTTGCATTCCCCCGATACCTCGCACCTGAAATCTTTACGAAAGCTCAAGCCTGCGTCAATCGGCATAAGCGGGGCAGGATATCGCTCTCCGCCTCGCACTTATTTCCACCAGTTGTGCCACTGCGCCGTTGAGTATCACGCTTTGGCAAAGCGTTGCATATCGCAGCTTTGTCACTGGAGGAACCCATTCATGGTTAAAAACACGGATGCTACTCGGCACTTTTATCAGCGCGACCAACTTCATACAGCACTGAGCGATGCCAGCAGTCACACCGTCTTTCGCACCTCAGACATGGCCCTGTCTGAATACCATGTCAAGGGCGGCCACACAGCCGCGCGGCTGCTGGCCGCGGATAAAAATGGCTCAGTCATGAACATGAAAAATAACAGCGAAGCGCTACCGCTGGCGTACTCAATTTATGGCCACCTTGCCGCCGAGCATGGATCACTGACAATGCTCGCATTCAACGGTGAGCAACGGGACCGAAAAACGGGTTGCTATTTGCTTGGCAACGGATACAGGCCTTATAACCCTAAGCTTATGCGCTTCCACTCAGCTGACAGTCTGAGCCCCTTTGGCGCAGGCGGCATGAATGCGTTTGCTTACTGTGCAGGCGATCCTGTGAACCGAACGGATCCTACAGGCCACATGTACCATCAAGGCACGTCAAGACCATATCCCGGCCTGCAAAATATGGTGAGACTAAAAGATCCAGCAGCGAGCATGAGACCAGTTGTGCTGCCCCCTCCAAAAGTTCCAAAGCCAATAGCAAGGCCACCCCACAATTGGCGAAAGATCGCTGAAAAAAAAGGGTGGTCTCTGCACGACGACGAAAAACGCATGGTCGAAATAGGAAATTTCGTAGCTTCTAGAAAATTAGGCTATGGATATAATGCCGCCGATGAGCTGAAAGCCGAGGTCGCTTATTTCATAAACAAACGAATCACGAATCCTGACGAACGCATACCTTCTTATGTTATTTCCAGAAAAGCAAAGGACGCCGCTAAAAAACTAGGACGGTACCTGACAGAAAGCCTTGTAATTGAGCACACTGATGAAATCAACCGCATACGAACATAATAGCGTCCCAGTCAATTCTAGGCTCTGTACGAGATCCCGAGAAACCCAATCGCCGACCCTCGACCGCTGAGATCTTTTAGAGTCCCCGCCATCAACGGAAAGGAATTCTGTGATGGCCAAGCGTTATGGACTCTCTGACGAGGCTTGGGATGTGGTCTCCGATCGTTTCATCGAAAACCATGGCAGGGGCGGCCCAGCTTGAGCGTCCGGCTGATGCCCGATGGTAGGCAAAATGTTGGCCGTTTCAGATGGAATGAAAATCGCTGAATGCAGCGGCCGACATGCAACGGAAGTGAGCTTGTCTCACTCCCGTTGCAGCACGCACAGCAGTTCAGTGCGGCTTGGCTTTCCCTCGCTCCATATCGTTGATCAGGGCCTTGGCGAAAGCGCTCAAGAGGCGCGCTGCTGTACCGGCCTGGCGGTCGTTCTCCATCTCCGCTTCCTCGGTCAGGTGCTTGATGCAGCCCAGGAGCACGGACAGCTCCTGGAAGGCATGATCGAAGGCAATGTCCGGCCGGATCTGGAACAACTCCGAGAAGGGTTCGCCACCTGCGGTCGTGGACGTTCTGGTTTCATCGCTCATTTCATCATCCCTTGACCTGTGGGTTCAGAGCCGATTCAGCGCATGCTCGACCAGCGCCCTGGCGGTTTCCGCCGAATGCGACGCATTGGACAACATGCCAATGCCACGCTCGCCCGATTGCGCACGGCAGTGTTCGTCGATGGTCTGCGCGATACCGTGCAGCAGCTCGCTGGCAAGGGCCAGGGCATCGGGCGGGATCAGGTCGCTGTGGATGGAGAAGTAAGGGTGGGTGATGAGCTTGAAGGGTGGATCGGGGACGATTTTCTTCATTGCGGAGCTCCCGTATACAAATTGAGAACTGCCTTCCTCCTCGTCTCACGGAATTGGGTGGCAGTCGTACGCGGGGTGAGACCCGGGTCATACGGGGAAACCCGGCCAGGCCGAAACCTGCCCGCGCACGACCGCCATAAAGCGGGGCTACCGTATGGAACCAGGTGTCTCACGCCCGATCGCCCAAACAGGCGACTCGACGACCTTAGCCCTGAGACGTTTCCCAGGCAACATGGAAGCTTCCGAAGAGTGTGTAGGATACTTCCCAAATGGCGTCCGACAGAAGACTAAGGGAGATAGCTTCGGAAAAGGCCTACATACTTTGCAGATCACGCCCCGCTGCTACCGGTGATTATCTGCGCAGCCAAGCTTCCGTGGATTCGCAGCCACTGGTATTCCTACCCGTTGTGCCCTTTCCTTGATGAGCCGCACGCTCATGGCAACCGCTGCCCACGGCAGCTCTGCCCCAAGGAGGGACTTGCGTATGAACAAAACACTGAACACTACCCTGCAGTTTTACCAGGGCAATGATGTGCACATGGCGCTGAGCGCCGCCACAACCCGCATCATTCTTCGTAATCAAGGTCAGGCACTGGCCGAGCAGCATGGCGAAGGCGCCCAGCGCCGCATGACGCTCGTGGCGGCAGATTCCCAAGGCTCGGTAGTGGGGGGTCAGGATCAAGAGGCGCGGTCATTCAGGTATACCGCCTTCGGATTTAGTCCCGAAGAGGACGCGACGATCCTCCTGACAGGCTTCAACGGGGAAATCCGGAACTCGCAAACTGGGTGCTATCTGCTGGGCAATGGTTACCGTGCCTTCGATCCTGTAGTGATGCGGTTTCATTCGCCTGATAGCTACAGCCCGTTCGGAAGCGGTGGGATCAACACTTACGGATACTGTGAAGGCAATCCTGCAAATCTGAAAGATCCGACGGGACATTCACCTTGGCGGCCGCGGCCTACTCCCGTCAATGACCAAGGCAAATTCGTGCCTGCAAAACTGTCCACGCGTGTAAACAGCCGATCGCAGAGACAGGTCCAAGTACAGCAAGCAAGTCACAGTAGAAGCCCGAGCGGTTTTCACGGACCTACAAGAGGCATCACACCGTCAAGCCCCGAAAACGGACAGCAACAGCTCATACCGTTGGATCTTGCGCCAACCCCTCGGTATATCCGACTTAAAACCGAAGTCCGCAGTCATATCGCCAACAATCACCACATTGATACTGCGGAGTTCTACACACAGCCATACAGGGACTATAAAAGCTTTCGTCACGCGGCCGCCGAACTAATCATAGAGTCTGAACAATCCATGGGTATGGCAAACGCCAAAAAGAGATTCTTTTCAGAGTGGCCTGAAGCAAACGTCGAGAAGGTCCGCCACAAGATCCTCCAAGAAATCCGAAAGATTCGCAGCGCTACACTCGCGGAAGGTCCGCACGTTTAAAAAGAAAGGCAACCATTTGACTAATCGCTGAACGGCAGACTGCGGCCAAACCAGTGCGCAAATTGCCTAGACGCACGGAAGGATTCCAGACATGAACAAGAGAACAGGCACGACCCTATACTTCTACCAGGACAATCGACTGTATTTCGCGCTGGGGGCATCCTCACGTCGTGCCCTGTTCCGCATTCAGAATCAGGCATTGGCTGAGCGACAGAGCGAGACAGGAAACGACAGCTCGACGATCCTGGGGGTCGATGCGCAAGGCTCGGTTGTACAGGTACAAGCAGGGCAGAAAGCGACAACGCTCAGCTATACGGCTTTTGGGTACAGCCCTGCAGCAACATTTGCCAATTCACTTGCAGGATTTGATGGAGAGCGTCCAGAGCCCATCACTGGGTGCTACCCATTAGGCAACGGCTACCGTTTCTACGCCCCCTCGCTGATGAGATTCTACGCGCCAGACAACATGAGTCCCTTTGGCCATGGGGGATATCACAGCTACCTCTATTGCGGCGCAGATCCGGTGAATTTCGTTGATCGAACAGGCCACATGCGTACCTCGCTTTCGGGACGATTCAACCCTATCACACCTTCAATTTCGGTCCGAAAAACCATTGTCCGTCACAAGCGTACGCTCGAAACTGTCAAGAAGCAGGCAAGCGAATCTCGCGCTGCAGCAAACGCCGCAACTGAGTTGGCCAGTCAGAATTACGACACCATAATCGTTGCCAATCGACTCGCCACCACCGCAACAATGCCGGCAGCACAAGCAAGGCACGAAATAACTGCTCGTACTGCGCAGCGTCTTTATGACCAGGCTAGCGACCTCGCCGAATCCTTAGCGGCAGATTGGCACCGTGATAACGACAGGGTCCAGCAATTAAGTCAGCAAATCGCAGCGCTTGAACGCTTTCCCGGGGCATCTTTTGCAACCGGCGATCACCCATCCGTCAGTGGTCAGCACGAACAAAACCGAATGATCACAATAAGAATGGGTAATATTCCCAAGCTCAACTTACTGCGTTGACACTACCTGTAAACGCATCAGGGGCCCACCGCCGTCTCCCACCCGCCACCCAACGCCAGAAACAACCCAACCTGCCCCATCGCCACCTGCGTATTCGCCGCCGCCAACTGCCCACGCATATCGGTATATACCCGGCTAGCCTGCAGGTCGGCCAGGAACGACTCGCGCCCAGCCTGGTAGAAGCGGTGGGTCTGATCGGCCGCTTCCTTGGCGGAGCGCTCGGCTTCAGCCAAGGCGTCACGACGGTCGAGCAAGGCGGAGTATTGCGCCAGACGCGTCTGGGTTTCGCGGATGGCGTTGAGCACCACGCCGTCGAAATGCGCCAGCGCAGCCTGGGTCGAGGCTTCGGCTTCGCGGATGCGGGCGCGGCTGCCGTTGGTTGGGACGGTCCAGCTGAGCATGGGCCCGAAACCCCAGCGGTTGGTGGAGGGCTTGCCGAGGTTGTCGAGCAGGCCGATGGTGCCGACCTGGGCGCCGATGCTGATGTCGGGATACAGCTGGCCGGTGGCCACGCCGATGCTCGCGGTGGCGGCAGCGAGGCTGCGTTCGGCCTGTCGGATGTCGGGACGGCGCTTGAGCAGGGCCGCGCCGTCACCCACCGGTATCACCTGGGCGATGTGCGGCAGCTCGGCGCAATCCGCGGTGCCGGCGGGGAGCTGGTCGAGCGGCTTGGCCAGCAGCATTGAAAGCGTGTACAGGCCGGCTTCACGCTCGGCCTGGAAGCGCGGCAGTTCGGCGCGCAGGGACTTGAACTGGGTCTGCGAGCGGGTCACCTGGGTCTCGTCGCCGCGCCCGGCATCGCGCAGGCGCTGGGTCAACCGCACGCCTTGCTCCTGCAGGTCGAGCGATTGGCGGGCGATGTGGTATTCCTCGTTGGCCGAACACACCTGGGTGTAGGCCTTGACCACATCGGCCACCAGCGTGATGCGCGCTGTGTCGGCGGCGGCCTGCACGGCATCGGCGTTGGCCTGGGCCGCTTCGACGCCACGCTTGAGCGTGCCCCACAGGTCGAACTGGTAGGACGCGCTGAGGATGGCTTCGCCGATGTTGTCCACCGGGACTTTCTCCGGCTGCAGGAACGCTTCGCCGGACTCCTGCAGGCGCTGGCCAGCGAGCTTCACTCCGCCGTTGAAGCCGCCCTGGGCCTCGGCCTGTTCGACCTGGGCGCGGGCCCTGGCGATGTTCGCGGCGGCCACGCGCAACTCGGTGTTGGCGTCCAAGGCCTGGAGAACCAGCGCATCGAGGCGCGGGTCCTGATACAACTTCCACCAGTTCCGGGGCACGGGGGCAGACACCACGCTGTCAGCGTCCTGGCGCAATGGGCCGCTCAGGTCGCTGCGCTGCACGGCAGCTTCTTCAGGCACCTTGTAGTTCGGTCCGACCATCTGGCAGGCACCCAGCGACAGGCTAAGCCCCAGCAGCACCAGGCGCTTCATGGCCGCTGGTCCTCGATGATCGAGACCGTCGCGGTACGCCCGGCGATCATCTGGAAGTGCGCTGGAACCTCGTCGAAGGCAATGCGCACCGGAATACGCTGGGCCAGGCGCACCCAGCTGAACGCCGGGTTGACGTTGGGCAGCAGGTTGGCACCGCTGCTGCGGTCGCGGTCTTCGATGCCGGCGGCCATGCTCTGCACGTGACCGCGCAGGCGGGTGTTGTCGCCCATCACGCGGATGTCCACCGCATCGCCAACGCGGATGCCGCCCAGCTTGGTTTCTTCAAAGTAGCCATCAACGTGATAGGACGCGCTGTCGACCACCGACAGTACCGCGCGCCCGGCGGTGACGAACTCATGGGCACGTGGCGCACGGTCGTTGAGGTAGCCGTCGACCGGGCTGCGGATCACCGAGCGGTCGAGGTTGAGCTGGGCTGCATCAACGGCCACCTGGGCCTCGTTCATCGCCGAGCGGGCGCGGGCTTCGCGGGACTGGCTCTCTTCGAGCTGCTCGGCGGCCACCAGGTTGCCCAGCTTGCGGTTGCGACGCGTCTCACGCTGGGCCTGGGCGAGGGTTTCCTGGCGCTCGGCCAGGGTCGCCTGGGCGTGGCGCAGGGCGAGGCTGAAGCGGTCCTGATCGATGGTGAAGAGCACGTCGCCGCGCTTGATCACCTGGTTGTCGTGCACCTCGACGTTCTGGATCAGGCCGGACACATCCGGGGCGATCTGGATCACGTCGGCGCGGATGTGACCATCGCGGGTCCAGGGAGCGAAAAGGTAGTAGACGACCATCTGCCAGACGAGCACGGTCGCCAGGCTCACCACCAACAACGTCAGGACCACGCGGCCCAGGGTCAACAAAGGTTTTTTCATGGCAGCATCAGGCTTCGGCAAAAGTGATCGACCACACCGAGCATCACGGCGTAGAGAGCAACGTTGAACAACGCCCGGTGCCAGACCAGGCGGTAGAAATGCACGCGGGTGAGCACGGCATGCACCCCCAGGAACAGCAGGTAGGTGAAGACCATCATCACCAGCAGCGTGGGCAGAAATACCCCGCTGATATCCAGATCACCGATCACAGGGGCGCTCCGTCGATGCCATGGGGCAGTTGCGGTTGTGGGTCGGATGGCTCCAGCACCACTTCGACGCCAGGCAGCAGCGCCAGGCGCAGGCCGCTGAGTGCGTGCAGCAGGTGCACCCGGGCTTCGCCGCGATCGGTCATGTCGCTCATGGCCAAGGCCTGGCGCGCGCGCTCCATATTGCGCAGCAGCGCGGGCGGGGCGTGCAGACGTTCGCGGGCGCGCAGGCAGGCGGCGTAGTGCTCGCCCACTTCCGCAACCACTGCCTCCAGCCGCTCACGCGCCTGTGGACCAACGCGCGGGGTGTAGGCCAGCAGGTCGAGCAGGTTCAGGCCCACGCGCAGGTCGCGCAGGGCCGCGCCGCTGTCCTGGCCGGTCATGGCCAGGCGTGGCACGTGCTGCATCAGGCGGTCGAGCATCTGCACGCCGACCTGGCGGTGCTCTGCCAGGGTCGCTGGCTGGGTCATCTCGACGATGTCCCTCCAGCTGAAGCGGGTCAGACGCTTGGCCGCCAGCTCCACGCCAAAGGGACGCAGCACCAGTGTCCAGATGAAGGCGAACAGCAGCCCCACGGGCCCGGCCAGGTTGGCATTGATGAAGGTCAGGAAATCCGCATCGTAGGCGCCCTGGATACTGACGAAGGTCGCGGTATTGACGATGGTCAGCAAGGTCCCCAGATAGAACCGCGGCTGCACGGTGAGGGTACCGACGCAAATGAAGGGCACCGCAAAGGCCAGCACCAGCATGGGGAAGTCATGCAGGTTGGGCAGCACGAAAAACAGGTACAGGCTGGCGAAGATCACCGACAACAGGGTCCAGAAGAAGAACCGGTAGATCTGCGGGGCCGGGTCGTCCATGGCCGCGAAAAAGCTGCAGGCCACCGCTGCCAGGATCACCGCGCTGCCGCCGTCGTTCCAGCCCAGGGCGATCCACAGGCCGCTGGCGACGATGATGGCGGTCACGGTGGAAAAAACCGAATAGAGCATCAGGCCGCGGTCGAAAAACGGCGTCAGCCGGCCCAGACGCCAGTGGCGATACACCGCGCGCCAGGGGGCCGGGTCGTCCGTGCGCAGGGCGTGCTGCAGCGCACAGCAATCCTGCCAGAGATCGACCCACTCGGTCAGGCGGTACAAGGCGTTCGAGAACAGCAGTTCGGCTCGCTCGTCCAGCGCAGCGGCGCTGGGATGCTGGTGCTCGAGCCGCTCGTGCAGGACCGTCCAGCGGGCTGTCGGAGCGTCTTTGGCAGTAGCCTGCAGCCAGTCGCGGGCCTGGGCAAGCAACGGCTGCAGTCGGGCGTACTGCGCCGGAGCGCGGCCTTCGAGGGCGAGCAAGGCATCGTCCAGGGCATCGACCACGGGCAGCAGGTGGATCATGCGCCCGCGCAGCTCGCGGGCGTTCTTGACCGTCTGCGGGCCGGCGCCTTCGTGGGCAAGCTGGCCGATCATTGTCTCGAGCGAGTTGAAGGTAGTGACCATCGAGGCGCGCAGGCCACTGACCTGCTCGGGCGTTGCTTCGCGGCCAAGATAGGTATCGCTGTAGCGGATGGCTTGCGCGAACCAGTTGCCGGTCGCGCCGACAACGACCGGCGCCAGGCGCCGTGGCCAGAATATAGCGCCGATCACGGCGGCGCAGACGATGCCCAGGCAGATCTCCTGTGCCCGCGAGGACGCCACGTCGAATACCGCCAGGGGGTTGTCCACAACGGCCAGAGCGATCATCGGCAACGTGTAGCCGGCAAGCATCAATACGTAGTTGTTGGCGGTACGCAGGTTGAGCGACAGGAACAGCAGCGTCCCGGTCCACAAGGCGATCGCGATGCTCAGCAGCAGTGGCGCCTCCACCAGGGGCGGCACCAGGAAGATCGCCCCGCCCGCGCCAAGCAGCGTGCCCAGCGCGCGATAGAGCGCCTTGGAGCTGGTCGGGCCGACGAAGGGGCTGGAGACGATGTACACCGTGGCCATGGCCCAATAGGGACGCGGCAGCTGCATGAGCAGGGCGATGTACAGGGCGATCATGGACGCAGCGAACGTGCGCACGCCGTAGAACCAGTCCCGTGCGGGCGGCATCGAGCTGAAGAAGCCGTTCATGCTGGCGCGCCGGGTGTGCGCTGGACCGCTTCCTCGAAGGCGCGGATCACCCGCAGGGTCGCTTCAAGGTCGGCGGGGGCGATGCCTTGCAACACCTCGCCGCGCAGGCGTACCAGTTCGCCTTCGATGGACTCGGCCAGCGCGCGGCCTTCGGCGGTGAGGCTCAGAGCCTTGGCACGCCGGTCGAGCGGGTCTTCGCTGCGGCAGACAAAGCCTGCCTTGCACAACTGGTCGAGCAGACGAACCAGCGATGGGCTTTCAAGACCAGCGGCCTGAGCCACTGCCACCTGGTGCACACCGTCGCCCAGGCGCACGATCATCAACAAAGGCACTGCGCACGCCTCGGAGATGCCGTAACGGGTGAGGGTCGCCTGGCAGATCCGCCGCCAGTGACGGGCGGCCGTGACCATGCCGCTGCTGATGTTCAGTTGCAATGCATCGAGGGTCATCTGGGGGAACCGGGCATATTCATAGTTTGCTAACTATCAATAATACGGTGTGCGCACCCCCTGCCGTCAACCTGCAAGGACAAACGTATCGCCATACCGTCCGGCGTCGTGGCGCAAGGTACCTACAACGGATCGACTCCACCGTAGTGCACCGCGAGTTCTTCCGCAGCCTGGGTGACCCCGGCAGCAGCGGCCAGCTCCAGCCAATACAGCGCGGCGTTTGCATCGGCATCGACGTGCAACCCGTGCAGCAGCCGGAAGCCGACTTCGAACCGGCAACGGGCTTCACCACGCTGCGCGCCCCGCATGAACCACTGGTAGGCTTCGGCCAGGTCAACCTGCCAGCCATCACCGGGGCCGACGACTTCTTCCTCGAACAGGTCCCCCAGCGCGGCGGCTGCGTGGTCCATGCCGCCCTCGAACGCCTGGCGGTAATATCGCGCCACATTACTGTAGGAAATGGCCACACCCTTGCCGAAGTAGTGCTGCTGCCCAAGGTTGAACCAGGCAGCCGCGCTACCCTGCAACGCGGCCATGCGCAGCAGTCGGCTGGCCAGCACCGGGTCGGCTGGCCAGTACTTGCCATTGAGCCAGATCCATCCAAGGTCATTGAGGGCCGGGGCGCTGCCACTCAGCGCCTGACTGCGCAGATCCAGATACACCTGTTGCAGGTCCCCGGCTTCATCGAGCCGGTCAACAAGGCTGACACGCTCACCTGGCACCGCATGCTGGCTGGGTATCCCGACACCTGCAAACAGCCGTTGCCGCTGCCTGGGACGCTTGGTCCACGGAGCAATCCGGTCGGGCAGCAGGCGCTCGAGCAGCGAAACTACATTGCTGGCAGCAGACATGTTCATCCTCATTGAACGACCCGCAGCCCCACGAACGGATGCGATGAGGCGTGATTCTGCGCGACGGGACGACAAAACCCGTCGCGAACGATTCCGTTGAAGGCAACCAAACGCTAGTTCCTTGATCTGAGCAGGCAAGTGGCGATTTGCCATATACCCCCACTGCCGCCATGCTATTGCCGCAAGCCTAGACAAGGACGCCGCCTTTTGCCTTCTGCCACCACCCGCGCCACCCTTAGCCGTCAATGGGCGCTATTGCGCCAACTGCCCAGCCGTTCGCCTGGAATCACCAGCGCTGAGCTGGTCTGGCGCTTGAGGGATGTGGGTTTCATCATCAGCAAACGCACCATCGAGCGCGATCTCAATGAGTTATCGCTGATTTTTCCGCTCGAGCGCAACGACAAGAGCATTCCGTATGGCTGGCACTGGTCCGCCAATGCGCTGGGCGACCTGCGCGGCAATTTCGATCTGCAGGGGTACCTGCGCAATGGTGCGGTTTTGCCAGAACGCAGTGGCGGGATCGAGCTGCAGGCATGGATCAGCGACGAGCTGGCCCGCCAACTGAGGGAGACGCCGCTGGCTCCGGACATGCAGCTCACCGCGCTGGACCAGGGTCATCGGCTCAGGGCCAGCGTCAGCGACAGTGTGGCGCTGCGCTGGTGGCTGCTGGGCCAGGGCGGCAACCTGGTGGTCCAGCAACCGATCACGCTGCGCGAAGAAATCGCCCGCACCCTCAACCATGCCGCCGCCCAGTACCAGCCCTAGCGCTGCATGCCCCAGCGGCGCACGGTTACCCGTTCAAGTGTATTGAACACCAGGCTCTCCACCAGCAGCCCGATCAGGATCACCACGGCAAGCCCGGCAAACACCTTGTCGGTGTAGAGCTCGTTGCGGTTCTGGAAGATGTACCAGCCCAAGCCGCCCTTGCCGCTGCTCGCGCCAAACACCAGCTCGGCGGCGATCAACGTGCGCCAGGCGAAGGCCCAGCCGATCTTCAGGCCCGAGAGGATCGACGGCAGCGCTGCCGGCACCAGCACGTGCAGCACCAGGCGCAGCCCGCGCAGACCGTAGTTGCGGCCGGCCATGCGCAGGGTCTCGGACACGCCCAGAAAGCCCGCATAGGTGTTCAGCGCCAACGCCCAGAGCACCGAATGAACCAGCACGAAGATCAGGCTGTTATCGCCCAGGCCGAACCACAGCAATGCCAGCGGCAGCAAGGCGATGGCCGGCAGCGGGTTGAACATGGAGGTCAGGGTGCCAAGCAAATCCCGCCCGAACTGGGTCGAGACCGCCAGGCTGGTAAGCCCAAAGGCCAGGACGATGCCCAGTACATAGCCCTTGAGCAGGATCACCAGCGAGACCCCGACTTTCTCCAGGATCTCGCCGGTGATCAGGCCATCCCACAGTGCCGCGGCAGTCTGCAGGAAACCTGGCAGCAGCAGGTCATTGTCCGTGTAGCGGGCAATCCCTTCCCATATCACGGCCAGCAACAGCAGGATTACCCCTTTGCGCAGCCAGCTTTGCTGCCAGAGGCGCTGGGCCAGGGGCAATTGACGCTCGAGCGGTACGCTGAGCAAGGGTTCCAGCTGAACCTCGTATTCCTGTCGTGCAGGCGTGGTCGTCATGGCACAAACTCCGGTTCAGTAGGCAATACGGATGTCGCTGAAACCCAGCGCCGGGGCCTGCGCAGCCCCCGGCGCCTCGTCAAACAGCAGGCGGTGGATACGCTGGGCGCTGGCCTGGAAATCGCTGGCGCCCAGGCTGCCCAGGTCGTACTGGTGGCTGTGGACTTCGGCACGTACCCGTCCCGGATGGGGCGAGAGCAGCAGGATACGGTTGCCCACCACCAGCGCTTCCTCGATGGAGTGGGTGACGAACAGCAGCGTGAAGCGCACCTCCTCCCACAGCAGCAGCAGCTCTTCCTGCATCTTGCGCCGGGTCAGCGCGTCGAGGGCGGCGAAGGGTTCGTCCATCAGCAGGATCTTGGGCTGGGTCGCCAGGGCGCGGGCGATCGCCACCCGCGCCTTCATGCCACCCGACAATGTGTGCGGGTAGGCATCGGCGAAGGCCGACAGACCGACCTTGTCGAGGTAGTGCAAGGCGCGCTCCTCGGCCTCGGCGCGCTTGAGCGTGCCAGACACCAGCAACGGGAACATGACGTTCTGCTTGACGGTTTTCCAGGGCGGCAGCTGGTCGAACTCCTGGAACACCACGATGCGGTCAGGGCCTGGGCCCTTGACCTTCTGGCCTTCCAGGAGGATCTGTCCGTCACTGGGCTCGATGAAGCCGCCTACCGCCTTGAGCAAGGTCGACTTGCCGCAGCCCGATGGCCCAAGCAGCACGAAGCGGTCGGCGCGGTCCACTTCGAAACTGACCTGGTGGGTGGCCCGCACTACGTGCTGCCCGGTGCGGTATTCGAGGCTGAGGTTGTTGACCTGCAGAAGCGGTGAGGTATCGACACGACTCAGGTTGCGGGCCGCGTGGCCTGGCAATAGGGCGGTCATGGGCATCAGCTCCCCTGCAGCGGGCGTTCATCCTGGAAGAAGTAATCCTTCCACGACTCGGGCTTGTGCTTGATGGCGCCAACCCGATAGAGGAACTCGGCCAGCGGGTAGGTGTTCTTCGGTGTAATGCTGAACTCGTACTGCGGGTTGTCGATGATCTTCAGCAGCGCCGCGCGGTCGATCCTGGCCTTGGTCACACGGATGTAGGTGTCGGCGGCCGCGCCTTTGTCCTTCTGCGCGAAGTCCGCGGCTTCTGCCAGGGCATCGACGAAAGCCTTGTAGGTCTTGGGGTTGTCCTTGCGGAACTTTTCGGTGGCGAACAGCAGGGTCGGCGAGTTGGGGCCCAGCAGGTCATAGCTGTCGAGCACCACATGCACGTCCTTGTTGGCCAGTACCTGGTCCTGGAAAGGCGGGTTGGAAAAGTGTGCGTTCAGCTCTGTGCCACCTGCCAGCAGGGCCGCAGTGGCGTCCGGGTGCGGAACGGCCAGGGTGTACTTGTCGAGACGGTTGTACTCCTTGTCGCCCCACTGCTTGGCGGCGGCGTACTGGAGGAAGCGCGACTGCACCGAGACCCCTACCGCAGGCAACGCGATGCGGTCTTTCTCCGACAGGTCGGCAATGGTCTTCACATTGGGGTTGCTGCTGACCAGGTAGTAGGGGAAGTTGCCCAGCGATGCCACGGCCTTGACGTTCTGCCGGCCCTTGGTGCGGTCCCAGACGGTCAGCAGCGGGCCGACGCCAGCACCGGCGATGTCCACCGAGCCTGACAGCAGCGCGTCGTTGATCGCCGAGCCGCCGGAGAGCTGCGCCCAGTCGACCTTGATGTCCAGGCCCTGCTCCTTGCCGTGCTTCTCGATCAGGTGCTGGTCTCGGACCACATTGAGCAACAGGTAGACGATGCCGAACTGCTCGGCGATACGGATCTCGCCTTCGGCCCGGGCGGCGCTCGGTGCGAGGAGGCTGCCGGCGACAAGGCTGGCGCCCAGGGCGATGCTGGCCGCCAGGCGGCTGATGGAGTTGCGCATGGTGTAGTTCCTCAGTCGTCAGAACGGGGCATTGCCCTGGATGGTGGTGCGGTAGAGCTTGCGGCGCAGGTGCGCCGGGCAGCCGGCGGCCAGGTGGATCAGCGAACGGTTGTCCCAGAACACCATGTCGTGAGGCTGCCATTGGTGGCGGTAGATGTTCTGCTCGAGCACGCTATGGGCATGCAGCTGCTGCAGGATCTCGCGGCTTTCGTCCTCGGGCAGGCCGAGGATGCGGGTGGTGAAGCCTTCGCTGACAAACAGCGCCTTGCGCCCGTTTTCCGGGTGCGTGCGCACCACCGGATGAATGACCTCAGCGACCTGCGCGAGCTGCTCGGGAGTAAGCGTCGGGCGCCAGTTGCCCTCGAACTTGGTCTCGCTATAGCGCGCGGTGTAGGAGTGCGCCGCCTGGCGGCCCTCCACCGCCTTGCGCAGCGCTTCGGGCAGCGCGTCATAGGCCTTGTGCATGTCGGCGAACAAGGTGTCGCCGCCTTCGCTCGGCAGCTCCTGGGCGTGCAACATCGAGCCCAGGCTTGGGAGCTCCTTATAAGAGAGATCCGAGTGCCAGAACTTGCCGGCATCGCCCAGGCCGATGTTCTGGCCGTTTTCGATGATGTTGGAGACGATGAGGATTTCCGGGTGCCCGGTCAGCAAGAACTGTTTGAGCACGTGGATCTGCAACTCACCGAAGCGGCGGCTGAAGGCGATCTGGTGTTCGGGGGTAATGCGCTGGTCGCGGAAGACCAGGACATGGTGGTCGAGGTGAGCGCGATGGATCCGGTTGAAATCTTCGGCGTTGACGCCTGTGGCCAGGTCCAGACCGATGACCTCGGCCCCCACGGCGCCAGAGAACGGGCGGATTTCGAAAACTTGCGGCTGTGCGCTGTCGTTCAACGACAAGGCGTTCGAGGCGGCTGACATGCTTAACTCCCACGCAGTGCGCGCCAATCCGAGGGCACGCAACGATCAAAATCTCACGGGTGTACCGTGTTCGTTCAAATCGTGCGGCGCGCCGATTGGTCGGCAGGTACGCAGTGGAAGTGACTATAAGGTCATAAGAAGAGTATTTTAAATATCGTTAAAGAATAACGATATGGAGGAATTTTCATCACTCGCGCGGTAGATGTGGACTGCCCCCAAAAAGTTGGACAGTTCTATGCTGCCGCCTGGGTCCTGTACTCGACAGGGCTCAGGCCATTGAGCCTCAGCTTGATGCGGTCATGGTTGTAGTAGTGGATGTACTCATCCAGGCCCGCTTTCAATTCATCAACACTCTCGAACCGCTTGAGGTAGAAAAATTCTGACTTGAGCGTGCCGAAGAAGCTTTCCATAGCTGCATTATCCAGGCAATTGCCTTTACGAGACATGCTCTGCTTCACCCCACAACTGCGCAGTTTTTGGCGAT
>NZ_CABVIX010000013.1 GCF_902498185.1 Pseudomonas fluorescens
TGATCAAGCAGCTCCTTTGGAAGCTTCGGCAGCTCTCGCACCGGTTGGCGCGCAGGTTTCTTTTTGGTTGGCATACATGCACCTCTTACTCATGTTATGCCCGAACACAAAATTTCTGACACCCCCGGTTTGCGCGCCACTACAAGAAATGGATATCCACGCAAGCGAAGCGCCACCAACAAAACAGATATTCAGGCAACCAAAGCCTCACCGCTCCCGCATAAAAAAACCAGCAACATACTTACGAAACGTATCCAGGCTCTTGAAATCCGCAAACCGCTTGAAGTTCTCGGTATCCGGCTCCGCCCCCAGAGGCTCATGCGTAAGCGACACCGACAACACCCGATCCTGGTCAGACGTCAGCACCAATTCATCCATTACCTCCCCCCCGATCACCGGCCGGCGCATCAACACCTTGACCCCCTTGCTCGCCATCCAGTCAATCAGCGACACCAGCATCTTCAACGGCTCGCGCTCTTCGTCGCGGTACACCGGAAACAGATGCCCTCGCGACAACACCGGCACGCTCGCGACATGAATCAGCTCATAGAAACCGCTGCCAGCGGTAGTGGGCGAATACAGCGTCAGGGCGAGCAATGGACCTGGCGTCTTCGCACCTCCCCAGATCAGATGGTGACCCTGAAAATCGAAGCCGTCCTCGCTGCGGGCGTTGAACACCTTGCGGCCCTTGATCTGCTCGACGCAATCGAGCAACAGGCCGTGCCGGCGATGGCTGCCGAACACCGTGGCCTCGCGCAGGCGGGCCTTGAGCATCATCATGTGCTTCATGTCGAGGCGGGTTTCGAGGTAGTTGCTCGCAGGCACTCGCTCAAGCAACGGGTAACGGCTGGCAACGCTGCGCAGTTCGGCGAATTGCGCGGTCAGGTCTTTCTTGAGGTGGGTGGCGTAGAGGTTCAGGCCACTGGTCTCGATCAGCGTCAGCAGCAACGACAGCAGGCGCTGCTGCTCGCGACGCTCACCGCCATCGCCAATGGCACCGCCCGTGCGCTGAGCCGCGCGGGGATAGTCGCCGATCAGGCGCAATGGCGTGTCCGGCGGCAACCATGCCGCAGGCGCGGAGTTGTCGTTCTCACGCTCGGCGGCTTCGCGCTCGTCCTTGGTGAAAGCGCACCCAGGCGCATGTTCGGCGGTTCCAGGGTTGTTCTTCAGGAACAGCGTACCGGTGTGGCCATTGAGGGTCACATTCAGCACGGGCAAGGCGTCGCTGCGGCAATCGCAGGCCAGCCAGTGGCCGGCGTTGCGTACTTTCATCAGCAACTGGTTGGATTGCAGCAGCGATGGGCCAACCAGCGTTCCCCGTGCAAAGCCGCGCAGCAGGTCTTCCTCGGCGGGGGTGAGGGTACGCACCAGGCCTGCAGTCTTTTCGATGATTCGCATAGAGCAGCTCCAAGCTTCAAGCCGCAAGCTTCACGCAAAGCGGCGGCGCTTTCAACGTGCAGCTTGGGGCTTGAGAACTTGCGGCTCAGGCGCTCGCGAACATCTTGGCGGCGCGGGCGCGGATTTCCTCGACACTGAGGTCTTCCTTGTGGGTCGAGATGAACCACAGGTTGCCGAACGGATCCTTAAGCGAACCGCTGCGGTCGCCGTAGAACTGGTCCTTGACCGGGCTCACCTCGCTGGCACCTGCCCGGATGGCCTGTGCGAAGCGGGTATCGACGTCTTCGACGTACAGATGCAGGCCCACGGCCACGCCATTGAGCGACTGGCTGGCCGTGAGCCCGCCGGACTCGCCACAGGGTTCAGCGAGCATCAGCGAAGAGTCGCCGATCTTCAGCTCGGCATGCCCGACCCGGCCATCGGGGCCATCGAGACGGAACATCTCGATCGCGCCAAAAGCCTCCTTGTAGAACTCGATGGCCCGGGCGGCGTCCTTGATGCCGAGGTAGGGGGTGATGCTGTGCTGGCCTTCGGGGATGGGTTTGGCTGACATTTCAGATTCCTCCACACAATTGCGACGCAGCAAGGCTTGTACAGATTCAGCCAATGCGCAAATGCCATTTCCCGATTAAACCCCCGCCCTCTAGAAGATGTAGTCAGTGGTCAGGAAACTCGACTGCCGATTGCGAATGATCTCGCTGATCAGTTCTTTGTTGGCCTGCTGGAACTTGGTCGCCACCAGGGTCCTGATGGAGAACACCCGTAATGCGTCATGCACCGACAGCGTCCCTTCGGCGCTGTTCTTGCGGCCGTTGAAGGGGTAGGTGTCGGGCCCGCGCTGGCACTGGGCATTGAGGTTGATCCGCCCGACCTGGTTGGCAAAGGTATCGACCAGCCGGCCGACGGTCTGCGGGTCGTTGCCGAAGATGCTCAGTTGCTGACCGAAATCGGAATCCAGCACGTAGTCGATCACTGTCTCAAGGTCGCGGTAGGGCACCACCGGCACCACCGGGCCGAACTGTTCCTCGGTGTACACGCGCATGTCGGGACTGACCGGATAGAGCACGGCCGGATAGAAGAACGAGCCGCGGCTCTGCCCGCCGCCTGCGTTGAGCACCCGCGCACCTTTGGCTTGCGCGTCGGCCACCAGCGCATGGAGGTAGTCGACCTTGCCGGGTTCGGGCAACGGGGTCAGCGCCACGCCCGGCTCCCAAGGCATGCCCGGTACCAGTGCGGCGAGCTTGTGCTGGAACTTGTCGAGGAAGGCATCGACCACGCTTTCGTGGACAAACAGAATTTTCAGCGCAGTGCAGCGCTGGCCATTGAATGACAGGGCGCCGGTCACCGCTTCGTTCACCGCGTTGTCCAGGTCGACCTCTGGCAGGACGATGCCTGGGTTCTTGGCATCGAGCCCCAGGGCTGCACGCAGGCGGTGAGGGCGCGGGTGCAGTTTCTTCAGGTCGCTGGCCGCCTTGTTGGTGCCGATGAAGGCGAACACATCGATCTTGCCGCTGGCCATCAGCGCACTGACCGTCTCGCGGCCACGACCGTAGATGACGTTGATCACGCCCGGCGGAAAGCTGTCGCGGAAAGCCTCGAGCAATGGGCGGATCAGCAGCACGCCGAACTTGGCCGGCTTGAACACCACGGTGTTGCCCATGATCAGGGCCGGGATCAGCGTGGTGAAAGTTTCATTCAACGGGTAGTTATAAGGTCCCATGCACAGGGCAACCCCCAGCGGTGCCCGGCGGATCTGGCCAAGGGTGTCCTGCTCCAGCTCGAAGCGGCTGGAACGGCGGTCGAGGTCCTTGAGGGCATTGATGGTGTCGACGATGTAATCGCAGGTGCGGTCGAACTCCTTCTCCGAATCCTTCAGGTTCTTGCCGATCTCCCACATCAGCAGCTTGACCACTGCCGTGCGCTGCTCGCGCATGCGTGCCAGAAACGCCTCGACATGCCCGATGCGTTCAGCCACGCGCAGGGTCGGCCAGCTACCACGGCCCTTGTCGTAGGCCTGGACCGCGGCATCCAGGGCGGTCATCGCGGTGTCGGCATCGAGCAGCGGCGCCTTGCCAAGTACCACCTGGCGCTCGTCCGCGCCCTCCTTGAGCCATACCGGGCTGAGTACCGTAGCCAGCGGCCCGTCCCAGCGCCTGAGCTCACCCCCGACCAGATAATCGCGTTGTTCCAGCGGTTCGTTCAGCCGCCAGGCCTCGGGGATCTGGTCGGCGGCGGGAAACAGGGCATCGAGCGGACGGTCCATGGGTGTGGCACCTCGTGATGTGGATGGGGTGAAACGATTCAGTCCGAGCATAGACCCTAGCGTGGGAAAATGACCAGTCTGGCTCAATTTTGCTGGAGCAGCGCCGATACACCGGCAATCGATCTCGACGCCGGGCCTATGACCACCTCGACCCTTTCCCCCATTGATCCGCCGCCCGCCAGCTGCACCTTGCGCGGCAGCCTCACGCGCCTGTTGCCGATCGGTTTTGCGGTGATCGGTATCGGCCTGTCGGTGGTACTCGGCCGCCTGGACATTCAGCGCCAGGAAAGCGAGCAGGTTGCCAATGTGGCCGCGCGCCTTTCGGGGGTGCGTGCAGGGCTGGAGGCGCAGCTGCGCGCCGCCTTTGGCGAAGCCGAGGGTATCGCCCAGCTGATCAGCGCCGATGGTGGGATCAGTACCGAGCATTTCCGCGTGATGGCCCGTGAAGCCGTGTCTTCAGTGCCCTACATGCGGCATATCCTGATGGCGCCGGACGATGTCATCAGCAGCGTGTTTCCCCTGCATGGCAACGAAGGCCTGCTCGGCGTGGACTTTCGTCGATTGCCCGATCAGTTTCCGATGCTGCAATGGGCGCGCGAGCGGCAAGAAGCCGTATTGGCAGGCCCCGTGCACCTGCTGCAGGGCGGCAAGGCGCTGATCTACCGGCGGCCGGTGTTCATCAACGGCAAGCGTGGGGTGAAACTCTACTGGGGGAATGTCTCGATCGTCGCCGATATCGAGCGTTTGCTGCAGGTTGCCGGCCTGCCACCCGTACCTGACTTCGAGGTGGCTCTGCGTGGCAGTGACGGTCAGGGGGCGGGGGGAGCGCTGATTTGGGGTGATCGGCACCTCTTCGACCAGCCTCGGGTCAGCCTGCCGGTCGAGGTGCCTGGCGGCCAGTGGCAGCTGGCCGCGGCCCCGCGCGGCGGGTGGCCAGCGCTGAGCCTGTTGCATTCGCCGTTGTTCCTGTTTGCGTTGAGCTGCGCAGGGCTGTTCAGCCTGTTCGTCGCCCAGCTCAACCGCAGCCATCGCCTGGTCAGGCTACGCAACCGCGAACTTCACCAGTCACAAGTGAAGCTCGAACGATTGGCGCACTATGACTCGATCACCGGCCTGCCCAACCGAGTGCTGTTCCAGCGCCAGCTCACCCAAGCCATTGCCAAGGGCGAGGGGCTGGCGGTGCTGATGCTTGATATCGATGGTTTCAAACAGGTCAATGACAGCCTCGGCCATGCCATGGGCGATTTGTTGCTGCAGCAGGCGACCGCGCGCTTCCTGCAGGAACTCGACACCCGAGATCGCCTGTGTCGGCTGGGCGGTGATGAGTTCGTGTTCATGTTGCAGGGGACCCAGGTGCAAGTACGGGCTCAGATTCGCGATCTGCTGCGCAGCCTGCAGCGGCCCTTCGATCTCGGCGGCAATGCCGGTCTCGTCACCGGCAGCATCGGTCTGGCCTGGTGTCCTCAGCATGGAACGGACGCCGACAGTCTGGTGCGCCACGCCGACACCGCCATGTACGCGGCCAAGGAGGGTGGCCGCAATGCCTGGCGCCTTTACCATCCGGACATGACCGCCCGCTTGCAGCAGCGCCTGGAGCTGGAACGCAATCTGCGCCGTGCCCTGCAGCACAACGAGTTCGAGCTGTGGTACCAGCCCAAGGTCGACCTGTTCAGCGGCCGCCTGGAAGGTGTCGAAGCGCTGCTGCGCTGGCGCGATCCGCTTCACGGCCTCATATCGCCAGGCGAGTTCATCCCCCTTGCAGAGCGCACAGGGCTGATCATCCCCCTGGGCGAATTGGTGCTGGAAATGGCGTGTAGGCAACTGGCTGCCTGGTGTGCCAGCGGCGAGCTGCCCGGACCGGTGGCGATCAACGTCGCAGCCCTGCAGATCGAGCGCAGCGACTACGTCTCGAGCCTGGCCGCCGCATTGCAACGCCATGGCCTGCCGGCAAGCCTGCTGGAAGTGGAGATCACCGAGAGCCTGCTGATGGAAAGCCAGCAGCAGGCCTGTCAGGTGCTCGGGCAACTGCAGGCCTTGGGCGTAGCCACGGCGGTCGATGACTTCGGTACCGGCTATTCATCGCTGGCCTATCTGCGCTCGCTGCCCATCGATCACCTGAAAATCGACCGCGCCTTCATCAAGGACCTGCCTGGTGACGACCACGCCGTGGCGATCGCTCGCGCAATCATCGATCTGGGCCATGCTCTGGGCTTTCGCATCACCGCAGAAGGCATAGAGACCCAGGCCCAGTATGACTTCCTGCGCGATGCCGGCTGCGACCAGGGCCAGGGCTTTCTCATCGCCCGGCCGATGCCGACAGCAGAGCTGCGGCAGTGGCTCGCCGACGTTCGGGCCGCAGGTACCCCGGCCTGAAAGGAGCGAGATGGCATGCGCCACTCAGAGCGCCAGTTCGAGCAGGCGTTCAGCGGGTTGCGCCAGCGCCCGGGCGCGAAACCCAGGGTCGGTATCCATCTGCCGCAGGCGCTGCCACAGCTGGTCGTGGGCCTGGTCCAGGTGGTTGAGATAGGCATCGCTTTCGATCACCGCACGCAAGTCCCGGCGGTACTGCAAGGGCAGGCGCATCCAGATTTCCCACTGGTCGTCGTCGGCCAGGTCCAGCAGCTCCTCGTAGTCGGTATCGGCCACGAGCAGGTCCACGCCCTGGCTTTCATGGTAGGCAGCTATCTGATTGTGCACCCTGGCCGACAGCCACGGGCTTTCCAGGCGCATCGCCTGTCCGGTTTCGAGGGTGAGGTTCAAGTCGTCCGGCAGACTGACGAACTGGTTATCGGAAAGATCAAGCACGGTCGGAGCGACCATGCGCTCCAGGCCTCGCGGCAGCTCGGTAAGGCTGCAGTCGCTCAGAAAGACCGAGTGCAGGTGTTGCGCTTGACTCAGGTCAGGGGCTTGCAACAACGGATTTTCCGAAAGATCCAGCACGCGCAGGTTCGTGAAACGTTCCAAGGCGTCTTGGGCATTGGCGTCCCAGGTGACGCGGTTGCCTTGCAAGTCCAGCCACACGGCCCGCTCCGGATGCAGCACGCTGGGCAGGCGGTCGAAGCGGCAATTATGCAGGTGCAGATAGCGCACGCCTGGGAAGCGTTGAATGAACGACGGCGGGAGCAGGTCCAGATGGCGGTTGTCCCCCAGATTGAGCACCTGCACATGGTCGAATGCGTCCGGTAGCTCCAGTTCCGCCAGATCAGCGGTTTCCAGTCGCAGGTCCCGCAGCGTGAGTGACTGTATCTGCGTGCCATCGGCAAGGGCCATGACATTATTGAATCGCAGGGCGTCGATCAGAGGTTGAACGGCGGGCAAGCGGCGGGCGTTACCGTGCGACCAGAGCGCCAGATGCTCGCGCAAGCCGCGCAACCGGTCTTCGAGGCGCTGCAGTTCCTGCTCTGGTGCCCTCAGCTGTCTGCGCCAGTTGCGCAGCACCTGTTCGATCTCGGCGTCTCCAGCCCGTGGGTACAGGCGCCGGTAACGGGAGATGAATGAGCTGCGCAAGTTCGAGACCGGATAATCGGTAGGCGCGCCGCCGCGTAGCGACAATCCCGGCGCTTGACTGCGCTTACGTCCCCACAAGCGTTTGACCAGACTGCCCCGCGACTCGCCGGCCAGTTGTTGCAACCGCACGCGCAAGGCGGCGGCATCCTCGTCGGCCAGGGACAAGGCGCGGCGCTCATTGCTTGACAGCGCCCGCAGGATTGCCCGGCACAGGTCGGGATCTTCAGGTGCAGGTGCTGGCCGGTCGCCCAGATGCGGCTCGTAGCCTCCTGGCGTCTTCAATACCGTACGCAGGCTTTGCGCAGGTCCCATGCCCGCCTTGGCCAGCAGTGGGCCTTGCGGACTTGCGCCGCGCAGTTCCAGGCGCAATTGCGCAGGCCAGCCGGGTAGGCGCTCGAGGCAGGCCAGGACCAGGCGTTCGCTGTCGCTATTGGCGAGCGTCGGCAGGTACAGTCCCTCCATGGCACGGGCCATTGGCAGGTCGCCGTGCAGTATCTGCACCTCTGCTTCAAGCGATGGCGGCAAGGAGTGATCGGCATCCCAGGCCAGGAGATCGGCCGCTGAGAGACGGTCGATAAATCGGCTCGCCAGAGAGTGACTCAGGCGCGGGTAGCGGGCTCGCAATCGGTTCACCGCTGGATCGGCAGCGCTGGCCCCCTCGTAGGCCCGGTTGAACACCTCCTCACGGCGGTAAGCTGGCGCCAAGGCTGCCTCACGGTTGGCGGCCAGGCGGTCTAGTGTGTCGCGCAGCAGCAGCGGGGCGGGCTGGTTGCTCAGGTGGATATGTTGCAGCCGGGCCTTGTCGATGCCGCTGATCTGCGCGGCGATCTCCAGCTCGGCATCGTCATGTTCACCCACAATGGTGCCCAGACGCCGCACCAAGGTTGCATAGGTCCAGTCCTGGGGTTGCTCATGCGCACCGCGCCAGGCGCCCTCGCCATTGTGTTCCAGCGCAGGCTGGTAGGCCTGAGGGTCTTGAGGGTGAACCACACGCCACTGTCCGGTTGCCGTGTCCAGCCGCTGCTCGTACAACTCGCCCTCCATACGGATGAAGTACCGCTCCTCGTGCAGGTACCGGCCCGCTGCGTCCGGCGCAAGGTCCGCGGGTAGCTGTCGGGTACTGCGGTAAGGCGCCAGATCCGCACGCCACAGCCGACGGCTTGCATTTTCAAGGCGCACGGGATCGAGCGATTCCATCAACGGACTGCTCAATAGCGTGGGCAGCGCCTTGCCGGCCAGGTACAAGCCGCCGATCAGCGCCAGGTTCAGACCGACTGCCTCACAGTGACGCAGCGCCAGTTCACGGTCGCCGATGCTCCAGGCCTGGTAGCCCTCGTAGACCTCGTCCATCAGTTGATAGGCCGTTACGGCCAGCAGCAGGGCGCCGACGGCGGGGATGAAGAAGCCCGCGAGGGTCAGGACGTCCATGCCCAGATGTTCCCAGTGAGCCTGCCGACGCGTGCGGGCCTGCTCGTCGGCTTCGGCGGTGGGCACGGCCAGGATGCGGGCTTCGCCCTTGAGCCGCGCCAGATAATCGTCCTGAAGAACGTCGAACACGCCGGGCTCGATGCTCACACGCTGCAAGTGCAGGTCGCCGCCGAGGTTCTGTTGCAGTACCCGGTTGAACTCGGTGCGCCGGTCCAAGGGCACAAACGCCGTGAATGATGTTCGCCAGGCCTCGTCCAGCAGGTCGCGAGCCAAGGTCTCGGTCAGGGCCGCGAGGTTGGCAAACTGGCGCAGCGCGCTGGCCTGGTCCGGCAGGTACAGCAGCAGCCCGGCGTGCCCGGCATCGATGATGAGCACGTCATGCAGGCGGATGTCGAACAGACTCACCTGCCAGCATTGGCGCGTTTGATCTTCCAGCAGTGCCTGCACGACATCCGTGGCGGCGCCGCTGAGATGATGACGCAGGAAGCCCAGGTCAGCCGCCACGCGCAAGCGGTCTCGATGCACGGCAATGGCTTGCTCGCGGACTTTGGCCTGGTTGATAGGCGACTCGAACAGGTGCTGCAGATGTGCCTGATAGCGTTGGCCGAGGTCCAGCTCGCGGCAGGTGATGGCGAAAGCCGCAGGATCCAAGGGCAGGGGTGTGACCTGGTAGGCCTCTGACTGCAGTACGATGGGGGCACCGGGCAGGTCAGGGCTTACGAATACCGTGCCCTTCACGCGCACAGGCTGCACGCTGATGTCGGTGTGCAACGCAATGGCACTGTGCTCCTCGAAGGTGGCGCCGTCCTCGAAGTTCTGCAAAGCGGCCTGCAGCAGGCGTTGCCGCTCATGGGTATTGAGGTAGACATTGCCCTGCCACTGCCAGGTTCTCTTGACGCGCAGCAGTTCGCTGTCGGCCAGCTGGGCGGTGAAACCGTGCTGTTGCAGCAGCGCCTGCTTGAGCAGCGGTTCGCAAAACTCGGCGATCTGTTGCAAGCCCCTGAGCGACCGGGCCAGGGCTTGCTGTGACCGTTGCAGCCGCAGTTGGCTGGCCAGTACCGCATCGCGCAGGTCTGGAGCGGCGTTGGCGAACCAATCGGCTTCGGCGCCGGGAAGGCCTTGCAACGGCAGATGACTGCGGCGCAGGTCTTGCCAGTGCTCGGGCGTCGCATGCTTTGCCCAGGCGGGCAGGCCCATCTGGATCAGGTGGTGATGCGGGTTTTCGGTGTCGGGGCTGGACATGCTGATTGCTCCTGGATGAAGAGCGCACAGCAGGCGCCAGGCAAGGCCTGGCGCGGTGGTACATAAAGGTGGGTAACGGATTATTCGCTAGGCCAGTACGCCATACCCCACTCGCGGTACGCCGTTGAGCTGTTTCTCCACCAACGCTTTGAGCGATTCGCCGGTCTCCAGGTAGGCATCGCCAAAATCATGTCCACCCAGAGCACTTGGATGCGCGACCACTTCCAGCACGCCTTGCGCCGGTGCAAGGCCTGCACGGAGGTCGGCGGGGGTGCAGACATGGTCGGCTGTGGCACCGCTGAGCTGGCGCAGGCGCAGGTTGAGCAGGGTCTTGAACGCGCGCTTGAGCGGCCCGAGGTTGTGCCCGACGTTGCGCGCCAGGCGCACTGGCACGCCTTTGCCAGCGGCAAACCGGGCCACGACTTCGCCGATCGGCCAGATGTTGTGCACATGCTGGTGGGAGTCCAGATGGCTGGGCACGAGTCCGTTATCCAGGCACTGCTGCCACTGCGCTTGCAGCTCCTGCTCCACCGCCTGGCGTTCGCGCCGGGTCAGGCGCAGGGCGCTGCGCTTGATGCCCAGGGCGAACTCGCCGTTGGCCGCGCAGAAGCGCGGCTCGGCAAGGATCGCCTGGCTCAGCGGGCGGCCATAGGTAAGATTGAAATGCAGCCCGATCCGGCCCCGCAGCGCCGGCTGCTGGGCCAGCACGCAGGCACCGGGGAAGGCGGGCATGTTGGCCATGGCCGTCGCCGAGCTGATCAGCCCTGCCTGGAAGGCATGCAGGATCACGGCGTTGGTGTGGGCATTGAGGCCGAAATCGTCAGCGTTGACTATGACCTGGGATGGCATCCGGACGTTCCTGTGCAGGGAGTGAAGGGGTGACTTCTGGGGCGCTCTCGCGGCGCTTGTGCAGATGGGGCTTGAGCCAGCGCCAGCAGCGCAGGGCGAGCCCGAGAGCCACGCCGTCGGGGCGCCAGCTGTAGTAGCTCAGGCGCGATTGCTCGAGGTGCTCGGTCATCCGCTCGTGCAGCTGGTGGCTCGAGTTTTCAAGACTCACCCGCGAGGCATCGATCCAGCGCCAGCCCTCGTCCAGCCCCCAGTGAATCCACTCTTCGAGCAGTACACGGCCACTGCCCAGGTCCGCGTGCTTGGGCTCGAAGGCCAGGTTGTAGTCATAGACCCGGCCGCGCTCGACCAGGCCCAGGCGGTAGCTGATGCAGCGCCCTTCGAGTTCCAGCAGCACGAAGTACAACGAACCTTCGGCAGCCAGTGCCGTGAAGGCCTGGTACATCCATTGCACGCGTTGCTCGCCCGAGAATATGCCGACATCGTCATCGCCTTTCCAGCTCGCAGCCTCGACGGCGCTCACCGCGTCAAGCAGCGAGCGGACGTTCTCCGGCGTGGCCTGAACACGACGGATCAGTGCGCCGCAGTTGGCGATGCGCTTGCGCGCGCGGCGCAGCTTGTAGCGGGGATCGCCGCTGACTTCCTGACGGTCATGGTCGCTGATGCGATGCACCGGCACCTTGCAGGTCAGGCGCTGTTCATGGGTGGAGCTCTGGTGGGCCCAGGTCGCCAGCCAGCCGCCCGCGTCGCACTCTTGCTGCGGCACTTCGTTCAGTTGCAGCACGGCGTGCGGCAGCCGTTTGCGGATGGCGTGCAGGACCAGGTCGGCATCGGTGTCGGGCAGGTCGATGAGCAGCGCGATGCGGTCGCTCAGCGGATAGCCCAGATGGCGCACTACCGGCAGGCGCAGGGGCCCGAACGCCTCACGCTGGCGCACCAGTGGCAGGCACAGGCACAGCCGGCCCTGCTCGCGGCCCAGCAGCACTTGCAGGCGTTGCCCCGGGAGCAGTGCTTCTTCGGCGGCGCGCAGCCAGCCAAGATGGTTGAAGGGCGTGCTGCCGGCCACGCGGCGGCGCAGTTGTTCATACTCGGTGGCCGGGAAGTCATCGGCCAGGAGCGAGTCACACCAGGTAAGTTTCAGACTCATGGCTCAGGACACCGTGGCAGTGGATGCGTGGGGTTCGGGTTTACGCAAGGCTTCAAGCCGCGAGCCGCTGTAGCGCGTTTCGCGGAAAAACTTCCATCGACCAAAAAGGCAATAAACATTCATGATTCGTCCTTGCTCCGTGTAGCCAGTGCGCACATGCAGCTTCAGCGCTGGGATGTTGTCGTTCTCGCAGACATCAACCACTTTCACGCAGCCCTGTGGCCTCATCAGCTTCCACAGCTCAAGCTGCATGTCTATTGCCAGGTTCGTGCCCCAGTACCGGCGGGCGACTTCCCCTCCAAACTCGAAAAACTCGCCAGCCCCGACGGGAAACCAGCAACCGTAGTAATGATGGTCGTGATAATGGCGGGTGCTGCCCCAGATGAACGCCACCACATCATTGGACTCATCCACAAGCATTATCCCTGTGTAGCCTTCGGCAGCCAGGTCGCGCATGGTCTCCACCTTGCCCGGAAAGTGCCGGGTGAAGGCCTTGACATTGTTGACCGTGATCTTTTCAACCCGCACAACCGGCGACGGTTTGAGCTTGTTGGGTGCGACGGGGGTGATCAGATCACGTTCCAGCCACAATAGTTCCAAATGGTAGAACACAAATCGCTTGAAGCCAGCTTTCAGTGTGCTGCGCAATCCTTTGCGTTTGATCCGGTCCTGAACTTTGGCCAAAAAACTCATGGTGCCTCCTGTTTTTGGCAGGTCGTGGTGCGTCTCATGACGCGCTCCAGGTCAGGGCAAAGAGGGTTTGCCCCGGCAGTTGAAAACGGATTCTTCCTTTCTCGCAGGCAAAATCGCCGCGCCGGGGCTGGTTGTCAGGTCCGAACAATTCAAGCTCACCGCTGGGGCAGCCCTCCAGGGCCAGGTTCACTTGCTGTACACGCTCTGCCTTGTTGACGCCCAGCAGGCTGCGCTGGGCGCCGCGGGCCATGGCCAGGGCGTCGACTTCGAAGGCGTCGTTGTCCAGGGCCAGCACCTGGTCCAGCCAGTGGCGCTGGATGAACTGCTGGGCCAGGCCCACCGGCTTGAGCTCGAAGCGGTCGATGCCCTGCATGCGGATCATGCCCTTGGGCCATTCGGGCTCGTCGGCCACGTGGAACCAGTTGAGCATGTCGAGCAGGCCGTCGCTTGAAGCATTGATGACCACCGAGGCCCACCAGAGCCCGGCGTAGTGCGTGTTCTGGTCGTAGGGGCTCAGGCTCGAGCCGCTGGACATGTTGGTCTGGTCGAGCAGCAATGCCTTGCGGGGGCGGCCCTGGGCGTCCAGGCCAACCAGTTGCGCCGCCTGGCGCACGCTGTCGCGGTAGCTGCGCGTGGCAAGCAGGTCGCGGACCATCCATTCATGCCAGGCGAGGGCGTCGATCTCCCCGTCATGTTCCTTGAGCAGGCGCTTCGCCCAGTCGATCCCCCGGCGCGTCTCGCTGTCCTCCTTGAAGGGGCCGTTGACCAGGCGCGAAGAGGCGGGCATGGCGATGCGCACCCCGGCTTCCCGGGCGCCGGGATAGGCCTGCACCCGGGCCGTCATGGCCTTGAAGAAATCGCGGTAGGTGGCGTAGTCGGGGTAGTTGAGGTTGGGCTCGTCGGCGAACGCCAGGTAATGCACCGCCTTGCCTTGCAGCGCAGCGGTGGCGGCGAGCCAGGCGTCCAGGCCAGCGTGGGTGGTCTTGTCATCGGCAAGGTCCGCGCGCCGGCCAGTGCCCGCCAGCAGCGTGATGTCCTGGCGAATGGCGAAACGGTCCTGATAGAGGCGGCGCCAGGCGTCCTCGTAGTTGGGTTTGCGCTGCATCACGTCCATCAGGCTGTAGAAGCCGGCCGCCTTCGGTGCCAGGGCCTCCAGTGCAGGGAAGCTCGACGGCGGGGGCAGCACGTAGGGCAGCGCCACGCCAAGGTCGGGAGTGCGCCCCAACACTTGGGTACCGGGCTTGAGCATTACCTGGCCGGCGGCGCTGGGAAGCGGGGCAAGCTGGTCGGCGCGCAGGGCGAACAGGTTGGCGGTGCCATCGAGCCAGAAAGCGGCCTTGCCGCGGCCTTGAAGGCTCAGGCGCCAGGTCTCGTCACGGGTGCTCGGCGGCAGCGCCAGTTGATCATACTGCCAGTAGCCGCGGTAGGGCTTGAGTGAGAGCTGCAGTTGCTGGCCGTCGCTCAGGCGCTCGGCCTGCAGGCCACGCACGCCTCCGTGATGCTTGCCGGCCAGGATCGCCTGCTCGCCGGCAGCCACGCGGAAATACAGTTCTGTCCGCGGGCCGACTTCAGCGCTGAAGTGCACCTTGGCCGGGGCAAACAGCGACCGGGTGCTGTCGCTGTGATTGATGCGATAACGGCGAAAACTGTAGCCCGGAATCTCCAGGCGGTAGGGACTGGTGCTGGCCGCCAGCGGCCACTGCTGCTCGCCGCGGGTCTCGCTGGGGGCGATGGGCCGGTCGGCTTGCAGGCGGCCACGGCCGTCGAGCAGGTAGATGTGCTCGGCGTTGGCCTGCGCCTGCCAGGCTGGCAACCACTGAATGCGCAGGTTGTCCTGCTTGCCGGGCACCAGGTACAGGCTGCCGTCGCGGATGTCACCCCATTCCAGATTGGCGGCCTGGGCCGCAGGGGCCAAGGGCATGAGCAGTGCGACTATCAATAGCAAGCGTTTCATGCTGGCCTCCGTTGCAGCATTTGGCGCAGCGGAGCGAAGTCGCTGGGCAAGATGATCAGGGTGTGCAGCAGCGGCACGCCGCTCAGCCGGCAGTACAGCACCAGCATGGCGATGGTCACCGCCAGGTACGCGACCGACGAGGACACCGCGGCGCCGACGATGCCCCACTGAGGGATCAGCACGATATTGAGCCCTACGCTCAGCAGTGCTGCACCGCCCATCATCAACGACACGGTGCCGGGACGGTTCTTGCCGAGCAGGTCCAGGCGCAGGATGCTCGCGTAGCAAAGCCCCAGCAGGCCGGGCAGCAAGGCCAGCAAAGCCAGGTAGGCGGGCTGGTACTCGGCACCGAACAGGGTGACGATCAGCCATTCGCCGATGAGCGCCATGCTCACGCAGGCGCCGAGCATCACCGTCGCGGTCAGGCGCAGGGCCAGCGGGGTGATCTTGTCCATGCCGGCATCCTGTTGCAGCAGCCGCTTCATCAGGGGCGTGGTCACAGCCTCGGGCACGATCAACAGCAGTTCGGCGGCGGCGCTGGCCATGGCGTAATGCCCCAGCGCGGTACTGCCCAGCATGGCGCCGATGAACAGGTAGTCCGAGCGCAGGATCAGTTGCTGGAACAGCAGGTCGGGATGGCTCTTGGCGCTGTAGCTCAGCAGTTCGCGCTGGCCGCTGCGGTCCCAGCAGAGCCCGATCGAATGCTGGCGGCCCAGCCACCACAGGCCCAGCGTCACCACCACGGCGATACCCGCCAGCCAGCTGATCAGCGCGGCCTCGAGCGCCTGGTCGCGCCACATCCAGTACAGCCCGAGAAACAGCAGCAGCGGCGCCAGCGACTCGGCCAGGCGCAAGGCGTTGAAGGGGCCGACCCCGCCGCTGGCGTTGTGCAGTGTCAGCAGGCCGCTCTTGAGCACGGTCATCGGCACGGCCAGCAGCAGCAGCCAGGCCAGCAGGCCCAGTTGCAGGGTGATCTCCAGTTGGGCGCCAAACTCGCGCACCATGAAGACACAGATCAGGGTCAACACCGCCGCCAGCGCACATCCGTAGACCAGCACCTGGGTCAGCAGCAGGCCCATTGGACGCTGCTTGGCGGCCTGAAAGCCCACAGCGGTATTCAGGCCGCCACTGGTCGCTGCACTGATCAGGTCGGGGAGGGTACTGAGCAGCGCGAACAAACCGCGTTCGCTAGGACCGAGGATGCGCGCCAGCAGCACGTTGCGCAGCAGGCGCAGGGCGATCATCGCAAGCTTGGTCCCCATGCTGAGCACCAGGTGGCGCCTGTAACTGCTGCTCATGCCCGGCCTCCACGGCTGATGCGCCAGGCCAGCAGCGAGGGACGGCTGGCGTTGCGTTGGCTCACGCCGATCCGCGGCAAGGCCAGGGGGTCGTCATGCGCCTGGCAGATCCCCGCGCGGGTGCTCAGAGCGTAGGGATAGCGATGCGCGGCCAGGCGCGCGCGCACCCGGTCGTCATGATCGCCGTTGGGGTAGCAGTACACCGGCAACGGTTGGCGGCAGCCCTGCTCGAGGGCCTGGTGACTGCGCCGCAGTTCGTCATCCAGGCGCTGGTCATCCAGCCCCGGCAGCAGGGCATGGCTGGCGCCGTGGGGGCCAAAGCTGATCAGGCCGGAGTCTTCCAGTTCGCGGACCTGTTGCCAGTCCAGGGCCTGCGGCAGCGATTCCGCCGGGCAGGTGTCGGTCAGCATGTGCAAGGCTTGCGGGCTGAGGGTCTTCAGGCTTTGCAGGTAGTGCGCCAGCGCCAGGCTGCAATCGGCCGGCTGGCTATTCATGAAATAGGCTGCAGGCAACGGCCGGCCGATCTTGCGCAACTGCTCGATGAGCTGATGCCGCGCGCCTTCGCCGTATGTGCCCCACAAGGTCTCGCCCAGGCTCTCCCACCAGAACCGCTGGCGGCTGCCGATGAAGTCAGTGGACAGGAAGATGCTCGCGGGCACCTTGTGACGCTGCAGCAGCGGAAAGGCATTGACGGCATTGTCGCGCCAGCCGTCGTCGAACGTCAGCGCGACCTTCGGCCGGCCGCTGCCACGTGGTTTCTCGTGGGCGTCGAGCAGGTCCATGAGGCTGACGCAGTCGAAATGCTTCGGCAGCCAGCGCAGCAGTCCCTCGAAGGCCTTCGGGCCGATGCACAGCTCGTTGCGATGGGGCAGGGCTGCGCTGGCGTCGTCGGCCAGAACCCGGTGCAGCATCAGGATGACTCCAGCCCCGCGCAGTTGCGACCGCCCCTTCGGGGACATGAAGTACAACCAACCGCTGGCCTGCTTGATACGTGTCTTGATCGGCATATCCATCGCTCATCGGTTCTGGTCAGGGTTCCATTGTCTGTAGCTGTGCCCGCGCAAGAACTGCCACAGGCCGACGCTCATGCCGGCCAGGGTGACCAGAATGAAGGCCGCCAGGCGAAACGGCTTGGGCAGGCGGTGACGCGCGTCGAGCAGGCCGACGATGGCCACACCGTAGCCCACCAGCTGCGCGGCCAGGGTCAGCTGGTAGAATCCGGCTTGGCCAGCCAGCCAGACGTTGGCCAGCAGCAGCGGAAGCAGCAGCACGGGAGCCAGTCGGCGGATCAGCTTGTGGCTGATCAGGGCAATGGCGTAGAGACCATGGTCCAGAGGGTTGAGCAGCTCACGGCGGGCGGCCAGGCTGAGCAGGCCGCCGACGGTAACCCGCTGACGGCGGCGGAACTGCTTGTCGGCCTCGTCCACGCCCTGGTCGAGCACCACGGCTTGCGGCACATAGACGATGCGCTGGCCGGCGGCCGGGGCGCAGGTGCTGATATAGAAGTCGTCGTTGACCTGCGGCGGAATCGGCTGGAACAACGAGCGGCGCAGGGCCAGCAGCGCACCGTCCGCCGAGACCATGCAGCCGGTTCGGTTCTCCACCTTGCGCAGCCAGGCTTCATAGTGGCGGTACAGACTGTCGCCCAGGCTCAGGCCCTTGCCTGGGTTGGGAATGATCATGTGGCCGGCGGTGCCGCCCACGGTGGGATCGCCCAAGGGGGCCAGAAGCAGGCCGAGGGTGTTGCCGGCCCATTGGTTGTCGGCGTCGGTGAACACCAGGATATCGCCGCGGCAATAGTTGACAGCCGTGTTGAGGGCGCCGGCCTTGCCCAGGCGCGGCAGGTCGAGCACCAGCACGCGCTTGTCGCCAAGGCTGCGGGCCAGGGCTACGGTACGGTCGCTGGAACCGTCGCTGGCCACCACGACCTGGAGGCTCGCGGCGGCGTAGTCCTGATTGAGCACGCTGAGCAGTTTCTGCTCGATATGGCGCTCCTCGTTGTGCGCGGCGATCACTACGCTGACTGTCTGTGGCACCAGAGGCGCGGGAGCGCGGCGAGCAAAGAATGGAGCGGCCAGGGTCAGCAGCACGGGGTAGCCAACCCAGGCATAGACTGGCAACAACAGGCACAACCAGAAGATGTACTCAGCCACGGGCGGGCCTCCTTGCGGTTCGGTTGAACAGGCTGAGCAGCAGCGCCGCGCCTGCCAGGTGCAGGCGCAGCCAATGCAGCATCCAGAGTTGCAGGATGAACAACGGATCACGGTGCTTCAGGCTTTGCCGCAGGCCCAACCCGAGGGCCGGCAGGGCGCCGACCAGCAGCGCGACCAGCGCCCCGCGGCCATTGCCGCCGGTGAGCATCGACAGGGCCACCAGGTCGAACAGCCAGATCGCCAGCGACAACAGCGGGAAACGCAACAGGCGCAGGCTCAACCCATTGCTGCGCAGCAGTTGCAGGTGGCTGCCCTGGCGCCACAGCTCCTTGCCCAGCCATTCCCCCCAGCTGGCCTCGAAGCCCCAGTGCAGCACCACCGGCTTGCGCAGCACGCACAGCCGGGCGCCTGCCTGGCTCAGGCGCAAGGTGAAGTCCTTGTCCTCGCCGGTGCGCAGGCGTTCGTCAAAGCCATCGACGCGTTCGAACCAGGTGCGCAACATCAGCAGGTTGGGGGTCGGCAACCAGTTGCTGTGTTGCACATGGCGGCCAGCGCGCAGTGTGCGGCGCTGCCAGGCGTAGGCGAACCAGGGCGCCTGGCGCGGGGTGTCGCAGTCCAGGGCGAACACATCGCCCTGACCTTCGCCATGCAGCACCAGCAGACGGCTCAGCCACTCCTGCGGTACCTCGATGTCAGCATCCAGAAACGCCAGCCACTCGCCTTTGCTGGCGCGTGCGCCTTGGTTGCGCAGGGCGCCGATGGCCAGGCCCGGCAGGCGCAGCACACGTGCGCCGAAGTCCCGGGCAATCCCCGGACCCTCGTCGCTGGAGCCGTTGTCGACCACCACCAGCTCGCAGTCCAGGCCCGCGACTTCCGCGGCCAGGCGCGCGGCCTTCAAGGTGCGGCCGATGTGCCGGGCCTCGTTGAACATCGGAATGACGATGCTGACCAGACTCATGCCTTCACCCCCTGCTCTCGGGCTTCGGCGGCCTGGTGCCAGACCACGCTGGACAGTGCCAGCATCAGCCACAGGTATTTGTGGGTTGGCGCGCTGAGGAACATCAGGAACAGGCCGATCGCCAGCATGCTCATGGTCAAGTGGGTCATCATGTCGGCCTGGTCGTGATTGCCGGCGTCGAGCCAGGCGCCCCGGGCCTTCCAGAAATTGCGCAGGGCCAGGGCGATCATGCCGACAAACAGCAGCCCGGCGGGCAGGCCGGTTTCGCTGAAGATCTCCAGGTAGGTGTTGTGCGCCCGGCGATAGAGGTCGGTGGGCTTGCTGTTGACCGGCGAGAACGCCTTGGAGAAACCGGTCTGTGCGTAGTGCAGCGGGAAGGTGCCTGGCCCGGTGCCCAGCAGCGGACTGTCGCTGATCATCTCCTTGCCCACCACCAGGTAGGAGGCGCGGCGGCCCAGGGATTCATCCTTGTGGGCGTTGACACCCGACTTGAGCAGCACCAGCGACTGGATACGCTCCACATAACCTGCCGGCATCATCGCCGCGCCCAGCGGCAAGACGATGGCCAGGCCGAGCATGGCGAAGCCCAGGTGCCGGGGGCGTATCCGGGTGAGCTGTTCACGGTAGTTGTAGAGCACGATGCCAAGACTGATCAGCAGCACCACCAGCCCCGAGCGCGACTCTGTCTTGGTCATGCCGGCCAACAGCAGCATGCAGCAGGCGGCCCAGAACAGCTTGACCGGGACCTGCCGGCTCTTGATCGCCAGCCACAGGCCCAGCGGGGTCGCGATGGTGATCAGCATCGCAAAGGAGTTGGGGTCGAGCATGGCCGAAGCGCGACCTTGCTCCTGGTATTTGGTGGAAAAGATCGCGAACAGGCAGGTCACGCAGGCACTGACGGTCACGACCCGCGCAAGCATGGGCAGGTTGAGGTCGCGGCCGATCAGCAGGGTAAGCACGAACACTACCAGGCCGACGATGAACTCACGCAGATGCCCGATCGACAGCAACTGGCTGTCGGTGGTCCACAGGCTCAGCAGGTACAGCGCCATGAATGGCACCAGCAGACGCCAGTGGGTACTTTGCAGACGTTCGCCCGGCAGTTGCCGGACTGCCAGCTGCAACGCCAGGATCAGCGCCAGGCCCACCCCGATCAGCTTGGCCCCTGACAGCAGACCGTCCTTGAGCAGCCCTTCGAGCGGGACCAGGGCAGCGATCGCCAGCAGGCCCCAGGCGGGGCGGCGGTAGAGCACCAGCGCACCGGCCAGTCCCAGCACCGCACCGGGGGCCAGGAAAGGATAGGGGCTGGCGAGCAAGCCCAGGCCAAGCACTGCGACCAGGCCGAGCAAAGACAGTGGAATGATCATGCGACAAGCTCCTTGGCTGCGCCCCGGTAGACCTGGGCCCAGCGCTGTGCCAGGGTCGGCAGGTGATAACGTTCCTGTTGCGTGCGGCGTGCGCGGGCCACCAGCTCCGCGGCCTGGGCAGGGTCATCGAGCAGGGCCAGCAGGTGCTGGCCCAGTTCGTCGACCGCCAGCGGCGGGGCCAGCAGGCCGCTCTGGCCGTGCTCGATCACATCCGGGATCCCGCCTACGCCGAAGGCCACAACCGGCACGCCGTCCTGCATGGCTTCGAGCAGGATCATCGGCGTGCCTTCGGTGCGCGAGCTGATCACCAGGGCATCCAGGCGTACCATCCAGCTGCGCATGTCACGCTGGAAACCCGGCAGGGTGATCCGCTCGGTCAGGCCCGCGGCATCGATACGCGCCTGCAAGGCGGCGCGCTCAGGCCCTTCGCCCAGCATCACGGCACGCACCTTGGGGCGCTGCTGACACAGCGGAATCAGCGCGTCGAGGAACAGGTCCGGGCCTTTCTCGCTGCTCAGCCGGCCGACATACCCGGCCAGCCAGCGACCGCCGTTGGGCACCCGCTGGGGCAGGGCCTTGGCGTAGGGCAGGCCATTGGGGATGACCTGCAGCTTGTCGGCCTCGACCCCGGCTTCGCGATGCAGCCGCGCGATGCTCTCGGCCACGCAGACCACCCGGGCCACCGTGGGCGTGCGGCACAGCTGCAGGCTCAGCCAGGTATAGAAGCGCTGCTTGGTGCTGCGCGGCGTGAAACCATGCTGGGTGATCACCAGTGGCAAGCGCCACAGGCTTGCGCCCAGCCAGCCGAACAGCAGGCCCTTGAAATTATGTGTGTTGATCAGCGGGCGCAGGTCGCGCTGCTGGCGCAATTGCGCCAGCAACTGACTCAGGCCCCGGCAGGTCTGGCACTGGATACCTGCCTCGCGAAAGCGCGCCACCAGATCCGCCGGAGCATCGAGGAACAGCACCCGATGCTCGCCCGGTGTCGCCAGGCAGTGGTCCAGCAACATGCGCTCGGCGCCATAGAAGCCGCCACTGCTGAGCAGGTGCACGATCGCCTGGCGACGGGCAGGGACGGCGGCGTTCAATTGCGCACCCAGTGCACCAGGCGTGGCAGAGTCCAGGTACGGTGCGGGTTAGGCAGCGCTGGAGTCTGGTCGTTGATCACCAGCAGCACGGGCAGGCCAAGCTGATGGGTGATCTGGGCAGGATGCTTGAAGCGGCGGTCGAAGAATTCCTTCACGTAGACCAGGGCGATCGACAGCAGCAGGCCGGTCAGCAAGCCGAACGGGATGATCAGGCCAGGTTTGGGGAAGGAGGCGGCAGCAGGCTCGTACGGTGCGCTGAGAATCCGTGCGTTGGACTGGCTGCCATCGAACAGGCCTTGGCCACGGCTTTCCTCATAACGCTGGGCGTAGGTGGAGAAGGCTTTGTGCAGGGCTTCGATCTCGGTATCGAGCTGGCGGGTCTTGCTCTGGGTTTCACGCAGCTGATGGATGCGGTCCTTGTACTCGGCGATGCGGTCGGTTTTCTGCGCAATGATCTGCTGGGTCACCGACAGGTCCTGCTGACGCTCGCGGATGCGGTTGTCGACGAGCTTCAGGAACTGCCCACGCAGGCGGCTGATCTGCTCGCGGGCCAGCATCATTGGCTCCGAGCTTGGCTGGAACACGGTCATGTCGGCGGTGTAGCGGGCGATCTGGGCGGTCAGCTGCTCACCGACCTGCTTGATCTCGCGGTCCTCGAAGGCAACGTTGTCGACAGTGGTGGTGAAGGTGTAGGGGAAGCTGTAGTCAGCTGCCCGCGCCTTGGTGGCCGTGCCCAGGTTGCTCTTGAGGTAGTCGAGCCATTGCTGGTTCTGCAGCTGGCGGTCACGCGACAGGTTCAGCGCCTGCTCCTCGGTGTTGATGGCGTTGAGGCGGAAGGTGATCTCCTCACGCGGTTCGGACGAGCCGATGCCTTGCAGCAGGGTCATGCGTTGGCTTTCAAGGTCACCCAGGCGGGCTTGGTAGTGCAGTTTCTTCTGCTCGTAGAAGGCCTCGGGCAGCTCGTTGGACTGCAGGTCCTGGCGGTTCTTCAGGAAGTTGTCCAGCAACCTGCCCAGGAACAGCGTGCCGAGCTTGGAGTCCTCTGCGCTGTAGATCAGCGAGATGACGTTGGAGCCAGGCAGCGTTTCAACGTGCAGGTCCTTGATCGCCTGGTCGGTGAGGCCGTCGAGCTCGGTGTCGCGGGTCTCGGCTACTTCAGTCCCGAACAGGCGCTTGACCGGGTCGACCACCGATTCGTTGAGCGGCGTGAACACGGTGCGTTGCAGCAGGCCAGGCTCTTCCTGGAAGTGGCCTTCCTTGCGCAGTTGGCTGAAGGTTTCGCGGATCAGTGCCGGCGAGCGCAGGATATTGCTCTCGGTTTCCATGTCCGCCAGTGATGGCGGAATGAACTGGTCGGCTTCCTGGGTCAGCGCCGAACTGGCGTCGCTTTGCGAGAGTTTCTTCGACTGAACAATCACTTCAGCGGTGATGTCGAAACTTTGCTTGAGCGCCAACGGCAGCAGCAGGGCGATCACCGCAAAGAACAAGAACACACGTTTGACCAACTGTTTGTTGGCGAAGAAGATCCGGAAGAACTCATGCACATAGTTCTCTTTTGGCTGCGTAGTCATGGACCTTGTCCCTTAGTTGTCTTCGTCTTTGTTGTCGACGCGGTAGCTGAAGCTGAAGCCGAAGCCCTGGAACAGCACGACGTCTGCCAGTTGCCGCGACAGCTCGCCAGCGCTCGCCAAGGTAGTCTTGGGCACGTACAGCATGTCTTCGGGCTGCAGGTAGGCGATCTTCTTGCTGTCGCCGGCCAAGGCCTTGTCCACGTCGTAGTTCACGGCCTGCACCGTATTGCCGTTGCGGCGCATGATCACCACCGAGCCGAGCTTGGCCTTGAGGGTCGGGCCACGTGCCAGGGTCAGCGCTTCGAGCACCGAGACCGGGCGACGGATCTGGAACGCACCGGGCGATCCGACCTCACCGAGCACATAGATCTCGTTGGCCGCAGTGGACTTGAGCAGCACGTCCACGGTCATCCGGCCTGGCAGGTCGGCGTAGCGCTGGTTGAGATGGTCACGCAGCTGGTTGACGGTCATGCCCTGCAGTGCGACCGAGCCGATCTCCGGGAAGGTCGCGCGCCCGTCGGTGCCCACGGTGATGTCGCGGCTCATGCCGGTACCGGGGTGGGTCAGGGCGTTGCGCAGGTTCATGTCGCTGCTCATGGGGCTGAGCACGCGCAAGGTCACTTGGTCACGGTTGTTCTGGAAGATTCGCTTGTTACGGTATTCCTCGCGAATCGCCGTTTCGGCTTCGGGTGGCGTCTTGCCCTCGACCCGAACGCTGGAGTTGGTGCTCGGCAGGGTGATGGTGCCGTCAGGCTGCACGATCTGGCTGCCGTTCAGGCCGCTGGCGGCCATGAAGTTGAGGTCGATGTTGTCACCGGACTGGATGCGGTACACACCGCCGCTCGCGGTGGTGTTGGGGAAGTGGAAGATCACTTCGAGCACGTCCTGCGGACGCAGAACCTGCTCGCGCTGGGTCACTTCCGTGGCTTGGGCTTCGGCGGCCGGCGCAGTCAGAATCTGTACCGGCATCTCGCGTGTCTCTTGGCTGGCGCATCCGGCCAGGCCCAGCAGGCACAGGGCAATCGTTGGATATTTCATGGTGTGCATCCTGTGCTGGCCTCAGAGGTTGTTGTACAGCCACTTGGGCATGTAGTACTTGCGCCGGTTGAATACGCTGCCGATCAGCTGCGCACCGGCCTGGCTCAGGCGCTGGGCGGTGGCCTGGGCCACTTCCCAGCGGGTTTCCTCGGCGCAGATCACCAGGATCACGCCGTCGACCAAGGTGCCGATGACCAGGCTGTCGGCGCTGGCGTACACCGCTTCGCCGTCGATCACCACAAAGCGGTAATGACTGCTCAGCTGTGCCAGCAGTACCCTCAGCAAATCAGGGCTGAGGCGGTCGCGGCCGCGCTTGAAGGTGCCCGCGGGCAGCACATCGAAGGGCTGGTCGGACAGGCGCACGATGCAGTCCAGTGCCAGCGGCGGAGTGTCCTGGTTGAACAGCAGGTCGGTGAAACCTCGCAGCTTGTGCAGGCCCAGCTGCTGGCTGAGGCTTGCGCCGGTGCCACCGCCGTTGCTGTCGATCAGCAGCACGGGGCCTGCGCTCATCAGTGCCAGCTGGCTGGCGAAGGCCAGTGCGCTGGTGCTGGTGCCGCTGCCGGTGTTGGCCGCGGTCAGCAACAGGGTGCGCTGCTCCAGGTCGAGCACCGTGGCGGTGAGGTTGGTTTCGCTCGGGTTGGCGATGCTCAGACTTCTCGAAGTAGAACCGTCCATTCAACTTGCTCCGTGGCCGCTGAAGACTTTAAAGGGCGTCTTGAAGAGGATTTTCAGGTCCAGCATCAAGCTCTGTTCATTGATGTAGCTAAGGTCCAGCTCAACGCGCTGGTCGAAGTCGATATCACTGCGA
The DNA here is from genome assembly GCF_902498185.1 of Pseudomonas fluorescens. GTDB lineage: Bacteria > Pseudomonadota > Gammaproteobacteria > Pseudomonadales > Pseudomonadaceae > Aquipseudomonas > Aquipseudomonas fluorescens_BS. Next base: position 24,760 of record NZ_CABVIX010000013.1, read on the forward strand.
CCAGAGATCTGCCAAAGCCCTGTCATGCCCGGATAGATGCTCAGGCGTGCCAGGTGGTTGTCCTTGTAGCGATAGGCGTTGAAGGACGTAGGCCTTGGGCCGACCAGGCGCATGTCGCCGGTGACCACGTTGATCAGATTGGGCAGCTCGTCGAGGCTGGTGCGACGCAGCAAGCTGCCGATGCGGGTAACCCGTGGATCCTTGTCGATCTTGAAGTCGATGGCGTCGGCACCGTGCTTGTTCAGGTGACGCACCGAGTCCTTCAGGTCCTCGGCGTTGGCGACCATGGTGCGGAACTTGTACATACCGAAGGTGCGCCCGCGGTAGCCGGTGCGTTTCTGGATGAAGAACACAGGACCTGGGCTGCTGCGCTTGACCAGCGTCGCCAGGATCAGCAGCAGCGGCGAAATCATCGCCAGAAGCGCCAGGGCGCCCAGGCAGGACAACACCCGGTTGGTGCGTGACAAGGTCCACGGCCGCCCACCGACGCGACCGGTCAGCCAGCCACGCCCTTGCATGTGGATGGCGGCATCCATGCGCTGGCGATGCGCCGGATCCATGCGTTTGTCCCGATGCAGGCCCTGCATCTCCGCACTTCGTGGTTGTCCTGTCATAACGCCCTCCGTTCATGCCTGCGCTCACCGGGCTTGCTGACCTTGGCGGGGCGCGAGTAGTAACGATGAAACCAGGCGACGAAACGCCCGAGTCCTTCGTCCAGGGAAACTTGCGGGGTGAAGCCGGTGACGCGCTCCAGTGCGCTGGCATCGGCGCAGGTGGTCAGCACATCGCCCGGCTGCAACGGCAGCAACTCTATGTCGGCCTTGCGCTGCAGGTGTTTTTCCAGCAAGGCGACGTAGTCGGTCAGCTCCGCAGGGCGCTGGCCGCCGATGTTGTAGATGCGCCAGGGCGCGTGACTGCTGGACGGATCCGGTTGTGCGCGGTCCCAGTCCGGGTTCACCAGGGGCGGCAGGGGAATCAGCCGCACCAGGCTTTCGACGATGTCGTCGATGTAGGTGAAGTCGCGCTGGTGATGACCATGGTTGAACAGCTGGATCGGCCGGCCCTGGGTGATCGCCTGGGCGAACTGGATCGGCGACATGTCCGGCCGGCCCCAGGGCCCGTAGACGGTGAAGAAGCGCAGGCCGCTGCAGGGGATCGCATACAGGTGGCTGTAGCTGTGGGCCATCGCCTCGTTGGCTTTCTTGGTGGCGGCGTACAGCGACAATGGATGGTCGACGGCATCCTGTACCCGGTAGGGGGTGCGCTGGTTGGCGCCGTACACCGAACTCGACGAGGCGTACAGCAGATGGCGCACCGGATAACGGCGGCAACCCTCGAGAATGTTCAGGAATCCGCACAGGTTGCTGTCAACGTATGCCTGGGGATTGTCCAGCGAGTAGCGCACACCCGCCTGGGCGGCCAGATGCACCACCACATCCGGACGCTCCTGGGCGAACAGCCGGGCCACGCCATCACGGTCACCGAGGTCCATCAGGTGCAGCGCGAAGGGCCCGGTCTGATCCTCTATCCAGCGCACCCGTGCACGCTTGAGCGCTGGATCGTAGTAGTCGTTGAAGTTGTCCAGGCCCAGTACCTGGTGGCCGTCGCGGATCAGCCGCAGGCTAGTATGGGCTCCAATGAATCCGGCAGCGCCGGTCACCAGCACTTTCATGGCGCCGCGACCTGTGGCGGCACTTGGCGCAGCCCGATGCCCGAGTAGCTCAGCCCATGCGAGGCAACCACCTCAGGGGCGTACAGGTTGCGTCCATCGATGATCAGCCGCTCGCGCAGCTTGTGCGCCAGCACGGTGAAGTCCACTACGCGGAAATTCTTCCACTCGGTGCAGATCACCAGGGCGTCTGCGTCCTGCAGGGTGTCGTCACGGGTGGCGCACAGGTGCAGGTCGTCACGATAGCCGTACAAACGCCGGCATTCGTCCATGGCTTCGGGGTCATAGGCCCGCACTGTGGCGCCCTCGGCCCATAGCGCTTCCATCAGGTAGCGGCTGGGCGCTTCGCGCATGTCGTCGGTGTTGGGCTTGAACGCCAGGCCCCAGATGGCGATCGACTTGCCGCGCAGCTGCCCTTGCAGGCGCTGCTTGAGCTTGCCGAAGAGGATCTGCCGCTGGCGGTCATTGATTTCGCTGACGCTCTGCAGCAGACGCAGCGGCATGCCGCTATGCTCGGCAGTGTGCAGCAGGGCGCGGATGTCCTTGGGGAAGCACGAACCGCCGAAACCGCAGCCAGGATAGATGAAGTGGTAGCCGATGCGTGGGTCGGAGCCGATGCCGCGGCGCACCGCCTCGATGTCGGCGCCCAGGTGCTCGCTGAGGTTGGCCAGCTCGTTCATGAAGCTGATACGCGTGGCGAGCATGGCGTTGGCGGCGTACTTGGTCAGCTCGGCACTGCGGTTGTCCATGAACATGAGCTTTTCACGGTTGCGGCAGAACGGCGCGTAGAGTTCGGCCAGTTGCTCGTGGGCGATCTCGTCACGGGTGCCGATGATGATCCGGTCCGGGCGCATGCAGTCGGCCAGGGCGCTGCCTTCCTTGAGAAACTCGGGGTTGGAGACGACCCTGACTTCCAGATTGTCCTTGGCCAGGTGCAGCAGCTCTTCACGGGCCAGGGCAATCACCTTGTCAGCGGTGCCCACAGGCACGGTCGACTTGATGATCAGGGTGCGGTCTTCTTCCATCAGCCCGGCGATCTGGCGGGTGACATTGAGCACATGGGTCAGGTCGGCCGAGCCGTCTTCGTCTGGGGGCGTGCCCACTGCGATGAAGATCAGCTCCGCATGTGCGACCGCGTCGCTGGCCTGGGTACTGAACAGCAACCGGCCTTCCTTGATGTTTTCCTCAAGCATGACCGACAGGCCGGGCTCGCTGATCGGGGGGACGCCCTGACGCAGCTGATTGATCTTGTGCGTGTCGACATCGACGCACAGTACACGGTGGCCAACATCTGCCAGGGCAGCTGCTTGTACAAGCCCGACGTAGCCGGTGCCAAATACGCTCACATCCATGCCGGCGTGCCTCGTATGAAGTAGTAAGGGGAATGAAACAGCGATGTGACTTCGGTATAGCTCAGCCTTGCCGTTTTGCGTCAAAGCAATGGCATGTTTCGCTCCAGTTACAGCCCCTGGCGAATCCGGCCTTTTGCCATCAACTCTTTTTGAATCTGAAACTTAGCGATGAAAGCTGCTGACAGATGGCCGAGTTATTACCCGATGAATGGTCAAAATGCCCGTAAAACGGGGGCTTAAGGTGATAGGTAGTTGCCTTACGGATCAACTTTAAGCGCCAGAATACGGCTCTCTCGCTTCGCCAATAAGTTGACATTGCTGGCCTTGTGCTTTGTTACATCCCTGCTACGGTTCAGGAGAAATACGGTTACAGCGGCGGACGGGAAAGATGCGCGGATATATCAAGATGGGTGTGCTGGTTCTTTATCTGGCCAGCTTCCAGGACTATTACCTTGAGCGCCTGCAGGCGCTTGGCGTCAGTCTTTCGTTGGGGTTGTACCTGGGGGTTTTCGCCATACTCGCCGCCGGCCTGCTGGCCAGTGCGTGGATTCGCGTGGGGGTGGTGCGCTGGACCGTGGCGCTGGCGTTCTCGGTCAGCGCGCTGTTTTTCGATGGCTACATGCGCATCACCGACTCCTACCTGACTTACAGCGCTTTCGTCTCCATGGTGTATGCCGGTGGTTTCATCCAGGAAGCACTGGAGCAGTACCACTACGCGATCACTCTGGCGCTGGCCAAGTCGCTGCTCTTGCTGGTGGGTATCGGCCTGCGCCCCGTTGGCCCGTCACCCTTGCCGCGCGCCGCACTGGCGTGGAGCACGCCGCTGCTGGCGCTCGCGCTGCTGATCGGTATTCTGTTCGTGCGGGCAGGCGAGGGCGCTCGCGGCTTGCCGGTGATGTACACGCCGCTGGCCTACTTGAGCCTGTTCGGCTACGAGTCGCTGCACGACAGCGTCGGCCCTCGCCAGCCGGTGACGCTTGAACACGCAGGTCCCGCGATGGCCAAGGACATCGTGCTGATCATCGACGAGAGCATCGGCGGCAACTACCTCGACGTGAATACTCCGGCAGGCGTCGTCACCCACCTGAATCAACCGCCTTCCGGGGTGAGCGTGTTCAACTACGGCTATGCGGCCTCGGTCGCCAATTGCAGCGCCGACACCAACGTGACCCTGCGCTACGGCGGTACCCGCGACGATTACCTGCGCATCAACTCGACCCAGCCCTCGATCTGGCAATACGCAAAGGCCGCCGGGCGCAGCACCGTCTACATCGACGGCCAGCGCACCGGCGGCAACCTGCAGAATCTGATGACCGAGACCGAAAAACGCGACATCGACCAGTTCATCCAGTTCGACGACACTCCGGTGCTGCAGCGCGACATGGCGGCGCTCGCCAGGCTGGTCGAACTGCTCGGCGACGACACTGCGCAACTGATCGTGATCAACAAGGTCGGCGCGCACTTCCCTGTGCACGACAAGTATCCCGACGAATTTGCGCAGTATCAGCCGGCCTTGCCCCGCGGGCGCTTCATCGACGTCGCCGACACCGGCACCCGCGAAGGCTTCGACGGCCGCCCGCAGGACTGGGTGCTGTACCGCAACGCCTACATGAACACCGTCTCATGGAGCGTCGGCGAATTCTTCCGCCGCCTGTTCACCCAGGCCGACCTGAGCAAGGCCGTGGTGATCTACACCTCCGATCACGGCCAGGACCTGCACGAGCGCGGCAACCCCGGTCTCAATACCCACTGCGACAGTGATCCAGAGGCCGAGGAAGGATTGGTGCCTCTGGTAGTGATTCAGGGCAAAGGGCTGCAGACCCTTGACTGGCAGGCGCAGCTCGCGGCCAACCGCAATGCCTCCAGTCACTACAACATCTTCCCCACGCTGCTCAGCCTGCTGGGCTATGACCGCGCGGGGATCACGCCGCTGTATGGCCAGGCGCTGGATGTGCCCACGCAAGACCCGTTCACCTTCAACGTGCGGTTCAATGCACGGCTTGGCGCCAAGCCGGATTTCCGGCGGATCGATCTGCATGAGGTGATCACGCCGGATGAGATCGTGGTGGCGCCGGTTGAGGGGCCGGGTGGGAACCAGCATGCGGTGAAGTGAGGCGGGGCTGACATGATTTGCGCGGTCCATTTTCTTGCCGCGCAAATCATGGGTTCGTGGTGCAGGACATTTGGCAGCAACAGCGCATGATTTCCCAGGTGCGAAAGCCGCCAGTGCAGCTGATCGCTTCCGAACCATGTCTGCCGGAGCGGCTTCCGACATGGGTGCAATTCTCTGCTGCGTTGTGCAGCGGCTTGAATCTGCCCACCAACCTCGTTAACCTTTCAGGGTCGCTGTCAATCCAGCGACCGGGCGTCGCGGCCCGCAATGCAAAAGGCGCAAAGCGCCACCCACCACAATCGCAGGCGCTTTTTTCGTGCCCGCTTTCTGTGTAATGGCGGCTGTGCGTGGGAGACCTTCGGGTCTGCCGGGTTTCCTTTTGCCTCGGTCCGCGAACCCGCGTACAGCTGCCACCTATTCGTTTCGCGGCGATGGTTGGCAGCCCACTGCAAAAGGAGCTGACGCATGACCAAAGGACTACCCGACCCACCCGATGAGCATTCGCTCAAACGCCTCACCTTCGGCACCTGCAATGGCCATCACGAGCCGATCTTCACTGTGCGCCCAGGCGTTCTGGCTGAGGAAGCGCTGATCCACACCCTTCATCTCCTGCAAGGCGCTTATCAGTCCGTCACGCTCGCTCGCGAGGACGCGCGCGGTGATGCACGGCGGCTGCTATGGGGTTCGCAGACTTCGCTGGAGATGGCGGAGGCCTTGGTGCACAAGGTCCTGGATGGATTAGTACTGTTGCCGACCAACCCGCCTGCAGACCCGAGACCGGAGCCACAGGTTCGACCCGTGAACCGAGACACCCTCGGTTGAGAATGTGCGAGGCCGCACATGCGGCCTCTCACACCAGCTCTTGAGAGCTGCGCATAACCTGCTGATTTACCGGGCAGTTGTGGGAGCGGTTTCAACCGCGAACACCGGCGAAGCCGGTGCCAGGCATTGCTTACCCCTGCCGAAGCGGACAATCCTTCAACGACAGGCACCCGCAGTCGATGCAACCGCCCAGCTTGTCCCTCAGCACCAACAGCGATTCGATACGGCTCTCCAGGTTACTGCGCCATTGGCTGGACAGCCGCGCCCACTCGCTGGCATTTGGCGCACGCTCAGACGGCAGCTGTCCCAGCTTTTCGCCTATCTCCTTCAAAGGAATGCCAACCTGTTGCGCAATTCTGATCACCGCCACCCGCCGCAGCACGTCACTGCGATAGCGCCGCTGGTTACCCGCATTGCGCTGGGCCGTGATCAAACCCTCGCGCTCGTAGAAATGCAGCGTGGAGATCGCCACTCCCGCCGCTTCGGCGACTTCGGAGGGATTCAACAGCCGTTTACGTTCCTGCATGCGGGCATCCTTGACCTTAAGCTAACTTGAGGTCGCAGACTACCAGCTCTCTCATCTGGAGTTGTCCTATGTCCGTATATTCCCGTCCTGTGTTCGAGCTGTTCAATCCGCCTGGGCTGTATGATCCGAGCAGCAACGGGTATTCCCACGTCGCTGCGTTGGCGTCTGGGGCCAGGCTGCTGTTCGTCGCCGGGCAAGGTGGCGAGGATATCGACGGACGACTGCCAGCGGCGTTCCCTGAACAGGCCAGGCAGGCGCTGACCAATGTAAACACTGCACTGCAATCGCAGGGTTCAAGCTTGCAGCAGGTGTTCAAGCTGACCCTATTGATCGTCGATCACGACGAGCATCGATTGCGCGACTGGGTAACGGAAGCGAATCGGCTCTGGAGGGACGGCCATTATCCCGTCTGCACTTTGATTCCGGTGCCACGGTTGGCGCTGGATGGAATGCTGGTGGAGATCGAGGCGGTGGCTGCTTGCACATAATTGGCAACCTTGCGGCTGTAGTTCAATCGCCAGCTGCCAGCTGCCAGCTGCCAGCTGCCAGCTGCCAGCCGCCAGCCGCGAAGAGCGTACCTCTGATCGCAACTGGTAATGTCCGCTAAGGGTCGGCGACGGTGATCCAGGACCGACTGCTTTCGACCCATAGCTGCCCTTCGCGATAGGTGGCTACCGGCCAGAAGCGGCCAGAAACGAACATGTGCCTAGGCAAATTCGCATGATTTACGAATCCGACTGGAAGAAATAACCGGCGCATTTCTCTAATCCGGGGGCTCTGCTGCGCGACGAAGGCTCACCAAACCTTTCCCGCGATGAAGGGCTTGTGGAGGCTTTGGTCGGCAGGAGAAACTCTGCTGTGTCAGCTTTGCAGTGGATGCAATAATCGCGCCAAAATGGCGAATCAGGTAAGACCTACAACAGAGGGGTAAACCGACTAGAATTTCGTAACAGATGCGATATCATAATGAAATCACGGAGTGTCTTATTGCTATCTGCCACCGACATACTTAATTGTTTCGGAGTTGGCTATGTTAAGGAATAGTTTGAGTTATATGGAAGACCAACGCCTACTAGCTTCTGCAGCGCTTTTCAGAAAGCTTTATGATAATAAAAAAGATTCATATGACGTTCTTGCTGAGTTCATACGCGCCTCTATAAATATTAAAGGTCTATGGAATTTCACAGTTGAGCAATGCTCTGCGGCTCTCAAGGAATCCTTCGGTTTCCAAATCCCAGCGGCCGTCTTGAAGTCCTGCCTCAGAAAGCGTTTGAAAGGTGAGGTAGAGCTAGCCCATGGCGTTTTTACCACTACGGAACAATTCTTAAAGTCAGAAAATCTTCAGCTAGAAATAGAGGCGGCCGAAGGTGAACAAGAGGAAATTGTTAGCCAACTGGTTAAGTTTGTTAACTACACCAACGGGCGCAGCTTAACTGCGTTAGAAGACGAGCAGTTGCGTAACGACTTCCACAAATATTTTCTCGGCGGCTTACAGCCAGGGAAAAATCTTTTAAGCATTAATGAGTTCATACTCAGTCGATCAAAAGACTCGCATTTTACGCAAAAGCTGAATCATCTCGAAGAGGGGCTAATATTATATCAAGGCATTGGACATTCATCTGATACTGGAACTGTAAATACCTGGCGGACTAGCTATACTATTTACCTTGATACCGAGTTGCTTTTCTGGGCAAATGGTTATGATGGTGCACTATTCAAAAATCTCTTCGACGAATTCATGGATCTGGTCAGAGAGATCAATTTAAAAGCGTCCGGCACCGGAAGTCTAGATATCAAATATTTTCCCGAAACTAGACGGGAGATCGATTCTTTTTTCAGCTACGCGGAGATCGTCGTCTCTAGTGGACGTGTTTCAGACCCTAGCAAAACGGCAATGCAACATCTTTTGAATGGCTGTACTGTTCGTTCAGATATCGTTCAAAAAAAAGCTATTTTTTATTCTCAGCTTCGTAAATTTAAAATATCAGAAGAGGATAATTGCGACTATTACAACCCGCCTGATTACAATCTTGAAAGCAACAATACGCTGACTGAGTTAATGAAAGATTTTCCGGAGATATCTGTCGACAAGATTAGCAATGCACTAAAATTCTTCTCAAAGATTAATTATCTTCGAAAAGGTGTTAGCAATGTTAGACTTGAACAGTCGAAAGCCATATTGTTGAGCGGTAAGAACTTATCAAGAAGCCTCGCCTTTCACTCAAGTATTCTTCAGTCGGATGGCGCCATTCCATTTTCTACCAATATTGAGTATCTGACTGAAAAGCTCTGGTTCAAACTTGGGAAAGGATTTGGCAGTGGAACAAAAACACCAGCTGCTTTCAATGTTGTATCTCGCGCACAAGTAATTATCTCAACGCAAATATCAAGCAAAGTTTCATACGAGTTCAAGAGTATACTTTCGAAAATTGAAAGTGGAGAAATGACTACGAATGATGCTTCTTATATTGTCGAGGACCTCAGAAATAGATCAATCAAGCCAGAAGACCTTAACGCTGACAATATTGAAAGTATAACGGACTTCCTGGATGTCGACTCAATCGAAGCAGGCATCCGAACCAAGCGCCTTCTAGAAAGAAAAGCTGAAGAGCTAGAGGTAAAAAGTGAGCAGCTCATAGAGGCTAATAAAAGATTAGATGAACTTAAGAACGAGACACTCCGCAAACAAATAAGTACTTGGCGGTCCGGAATTAAAAATATGAAAATCAGCGCGCGACGGTACTACAACACTATGCTATTGGCAATTGCGCTGACCCCTGTGGTGTTGCTGGCTTCACTGACCTTTTATTTGAAGAGTGACGCGGATTCAACACTATCGCTGGTGGGGTTCGGATTTACAGTAGGTGCAGCGCTATGGCCGTTCGTATCCACGAGTTTTGTCCATGGATTTATTCTTCGAAAAGCCTCGTCTAGATTGAGGGAAAACATTCGTAACTATGAGCCTCGACCTAGGCTCGACGCTTGAGAGCAGGCTAGAACATGCAAGACTCCCCTGCTCCCTATCTTAGAGGTTGATCGAACTTCACTATTTAGATAGGGACCCAGGTGGGCCGCTTAAACTGAACGGTGTCGACTCGACTCATTGAGTGGCTCGCAGTCAAAGTTGGCGCAGCGTTCTGGATCGAAAGTTCATTTTCCCTTGATCTTTTGCTAGCTAAATAGCGACTGACTAGCCGATCAAGCCTCCGGATTTTTCGACGGATGCATGTGAAGGGTTAGCCTGGGGCTATAATAGAACGAAAATTATTGAACAAATCCTTGCAATATCGCGTTGGTGCTCTGTTGATCTCAATCGAATAACAATCGTTTCACTGCGCTCACTGATACTGGATTTTGGCTGCTTGGTATTAGCACGTACACGTGAATGCCTGTGATTTATGTGAATCGAACCGATCGCCACTGGTTGCTCAACTAAGCTATCCAGCGGTGAATCTGCCACCAAGCGCAGGATGGCTTCTAAATGATGGAATCCATCCTAACTCCATGCAGGGTGGACGTTCGGCGTCTGTTCCTGTGCAGGAGCCCATGGATGGCGTTAGATGATGTTCAAGTCGCATTCAAAGCTCACTGACGCATCAGGCCGCTTTTGGCCGATTTCTGCCTATGCCCACCGTCAGCTTAGGGTCGCTAGCGGCCAGTGGTGACCGACTGCTACCGCCCCTAGCTGCCGGTCGACATGGGCGCGCGCTCAGTTGTACGGCATCTTCTCGCCCCGACCATACTTTGCATCACGCTCTTGATCCTGCTGCTTGTGCAAGAGCGGATGATAAACATCGGATCGTGGGTAGGGTTTCAAGATCGTGGTGATTAGCAGCACGATGGCCGTTGATACAAGGCAAAGGTAGAACGGCACCTCATGACCATCGGCTAGCCAAAGGAGCAGCGTCTGAGTACCGGAAGCGTAGCCTGCCCAAGCATCTGCGATCAGCAAAAACGCCAGACCGCAGATCAATGTTCCTGCTTGTTGGTGGTCGCTAAACCTGCGTACCCAAGATGGATTTTTCTCTCGGTAGATGGCCATCAGGAACTCATCTTGTGTTCGTAACGCTTCGGTGTGCAGGTAATGGAGTGACACCTCGTGCGGACGTGCAGCATGCGCGCTGAAAGCGTTGATTAGCCAGCCGGGATAATACTGGATGACGATAACTCTGAGGAGTCCAGAGAAGAATGGAATGATCAGGGATACGGTGAGGCAGAATCCTGCAGCTGCGATGAGCAGGGCACCCACGGCCCCCCAGATCTGCGCACTATCATTGGTGACAGATAACAAGTTTCTGTGGAGAAACCAGGCCAGCATCGCATCAGCGTACAGCGCAATGTAGACGAGCTGGATCCCCCACTTGAATTCCCACGCCTTTTCGATAAAACCGATTGAGATGGCGTCACCAGTATTGACCTTGCCTTTGCTTTGAGTTTCGTCTGTCATGCAATCCTTTTTTCTTGTCTGAGGTGAGGGTGTACAGAGTAAATCGACCTTGGTTTCGTGACACCTCGAACGGCTGCAAAGGGTCGAAAACAGCCAGCCGCGACCGACCGCTTTCGACCCATTGCGGCCTTCGACGAGCTAAGCCGCTCTTTCCAAGCTTATAGGAGGCTTTCCGGCTTAGGGGCGGCTGATGACTGCTTCTGGGCGGATTTTGGGTGGCTATCAAAATGAGCAATTTTTCAATGGCAGTAATGGCATTCGGCCGGCCAAAAAACATCTGAATATGGCAGAATTTGCGTTTTCACCCACGCCTAAGGAAAGGTATGAGTTTTTTCGACCGACTATTCGCATTCCGACAAAACGAATTTCGAACGCCCCTTGAGGATTTTCTCACGGAGGTCTTCGCCGAGTGGCTACGTCAAGTGACGCTTGCTGGTCGAGTCCCAGAGGTATTGACTCACCTGTTCAAACTGGCACCGGCCGAGCTTGGAGATGTGAGCAATCTCAATTCAATTGTCTGGGAAACACAGCACGTCATTGGTCCTGGCGGCCACGGCGCAGAGGGAAAGCGCCCAGACCTGATTGGACGATGCTCTAATTTTTTCCTGATCGTTGAGAGCAAAGTCTCAGCCGGATTTACTCAATACCAAGATGAGTTAGGGCGAGTCGATCAACTGTCTATGTATCAGGCATACCGTAGAAGCCGGAAAGAGACGTTCGGCGGTCTTGTCCTTATTACGCACTCCACGTTGCCTCCATCAGACTGGACCCATAGGACGTTGCACTGGCGTGCTATTGAAAAGTACTTACAAGATTTTACGGATCAAAGTTCGTCGACGAGCGCGCTAAACTACATCACTAAACAATTGAAAAAATTCCTTGGAGACAACGGCATGAATGGAACCCGTATCGAACTGGCGGATATTACTGCCTACCCCGCCTATCAAAGACTCACACAAGGGTTGTCAGAGCTGGGTATAGTCGCGGATAAGTGTCTTAGAACTGAGCTACAGGGGAAACGCTTGGAGAAGCTTAGAGCCCCTCGTGGGGGGAGTGGTGGAGACTTCATCTGGCCTACTTTTTGTGGTTTGACGCTCACCAATGACGGCTTTAAGTGTCATGACGCTCAACTCATTTTGTGGAGCGGCACCCTTGCTGGAAAAGTCTACGAATACATTGGTCCGGTCACCGTTGGAATTCCGGATCTTTCTGTCGGTATTGGCTTATGGTTCGAAGAGGAAATCCGGCAAGAAGCCCGTAATTATCTATTAGCGTTGTGCGAGAAGCTAAGCGCTCAGGAGAGCGGAACGTGGATGCTGGATATTCACTCTCGCGATGGCAGGGGGCCGATTGTTTTGCTGTCGACTCGTCGATCCCTTATTGATTTGCATGTTCAAGCTGCGGGTGGCGACCTAGACGATATCGCCGGTGAGTTCTTCTCAATCCACAGCAAATCACTTCTAATCGAACTTTCATCGCCACTTTTGGAAGTTGGGAGGATTGCCGATCAGTTTCTCTTTGAAATGGTAACTGCTGAATGAATCGCGCTTGGTTTTTTAGACCGTTGCGTCCACCGGTTGAATCCACAGTTGAAAGAGGCCGGTCGCGACAGACCGCTATCGACCAGCAACGGTCATTCGTCCTAGGTCTGTCCGGATTGCAATCGGTAGTTTCAATCAGAAACTTGGTGCAGCTCGGAACGTGCGAAAATTGGGTGACGGGTAGCCTGATAAATGTCATAAAATCCAGTTTGCTGTCCGTTTAATATGCTATACCCCCCCCCCGGGGGGGGAGCTTAGGTTCTCCAGCGATCTTAGCGAGCGGCTAGCAACCCGCTGCGATATGGCGTGTTCCCGTTTGGGTTTGCGCGCATGGGGCGCACGATTACTCACAGGCGTTTTTTGGGTCATGTGCCAGGATCGGATAGCCTCGGCAGTCGTCTGAATACTCAGCATCCTCGGAGATTTCGTGGCGAATGCCACGGTTACAAGAAACAAGAAGTTTATCTCTTAACAGTATGTTTTTAATTAAGGGCACTGGATGAGCAAGAGAAGGATTTTAACCATCGGTCTTGATTTGGCCACAGATGATACCGAGTACGTTGAGTTTTCATCTAAAATCTCTCTCTTAGATTGGGATATAGTTTTATTCAAGCCTGAAATAGATGAGTTTGTCCATGGCTACGCCCGGAGTTATCAGGGTAGGCCACAGCTTGATGATGTTAAATCATTTCAGCTAAAAGAGAGCTGCGAACATTGGCGCCGAGAGATAAAACAAGCAGTTGAAGCAGGTAAAACTGTCTTTGTGTTTCTGCCGCTACCGCTCGACGTATATGTTGATACGGGAGGTCGCCAATATTCAGGTACTGGAAAGAATCAGATAACTACGGTGCTGGTTGAGCCTTACAGTAACTACAAAGCTTTGCCGATGGATATTCCAAAAACCGTCGCGAGCGGAAGCTCTATGAAGTTATCAGCGAAGGGTGGAGATATAATTGCTGCCTATTGGGCGCAGTTTGAATCATTGTCTACCTATCAGATTATAATGAGTGGTTCTGAAGTTCCAGCTTGCTTGACGACAAAGGCCGGAGACAAACCGGTCGGAGCATTGTATAGAATGGGTGCCTCTCATGGCACGTTGCTACTTCTTCCAGATATGGATTTCTACGACCAGACTTACATGCTCGACGATGACGAGTGCTCTTGGAGCAAGGAAGGGGAGCAATTCGCGAGTCGGATGATGGCGTGTGTCGTAGGGATAGACAAAAGCCTTCGTTCAAGGTCCGAAAAGACCCCGGAGCCGAAGTGGGCATCGGATTTAGAGTTTGTACTTAAGGCCGAATTAGAGTTAAGAGTTAAGCTGCTACATGCAGAGCGCCTCCTTGAGGAAGCCCAGAAAAATAAGGAAGTGATATTTGATAGCCTAGCCAAAGCTGGATCCTTGCGAGCTTTGTTATTTGAAAAGGGTAAAACTCTTGAATTCGCAATCATTGACGCTTTACGGCTGCTAGGGTTTGCCGTTTCAAATTTTCAAAATGCCGAGTCAGAGTTCGATGTGGTTTTTGAATGCGACCAGGGAAGATTAGTAGGCGAGGCTGAAGGCAAGGATACCAAAGCTGTTAATATCGAAAAGCTTCGACAACTTGCAATGAATATACATGAAGATTTAGCGCGGGAGGAAGTCAGCATACCCGCCAAGCCAGTGCTTTTTGGGAATGGTTATAGGCTATTGGCACTTCATGAAAGAGCCGACCCATTTACCACGAAATGCCATAGTGCGGCTGCTAGCTCGTCAACGGCATTAGTATTTACTCCGGATCTCTTTCCCGTGGCGAAATATATACATTCTACGCCTGACCCAGCTTATGCTCGGTTGTGCAGGGAGGCAATCTTGTCAAGCACTGGGCGAGTAATATTTCCAATAGTTCCTTCTCTAGATGATGCGAGTGAGGTGACAAGCATTGTCGAAGAACCTGCGAGCTAGTTCCACCTGCGGGCGGCGGTGAGTTAGAGTGATGGACTGTTTGCGCCTTTGAATCGCTGCTAAGCCGCTCGCTGGCTAGCGGTCAGTCATGACGACAAAATCGTGAATAGGGTTGGCGGATTACTACTATCGTTCCTCCGTCAAGGGGCCGCTCTTGGCCGATTTCTGCTCGTCGCCACCGTCAGCTTTGGGTCGATAGCGGTCAGTCACGACTAGCTGTTTCTGGCCCAGAGCAGACTCCGAGCGAGGCGACAAATCAATCAGGTCGCCGAGGCATTCACCCCTCCGGGCCATCGGGCAGTTGCGCGAAATCGCCTTCTGGAAACGCGTCCCCTGAGATGTGCACGAACATCCCGATGTTCGGGATGCCGGTCGAATGCCAACCCGTCACCAGATCACCAAACGACAGCGGCACGCACAGAACCGGGCCTTCACCGAAATCGAAATGACGGGGCGTTGCGTCAGGCGTTGCGACCAGTTCGCCATCGACCCTCGCCAGCACACCTGCCGCAATGATTTCGCTGACGCTCATGGCCGAGCCACGGGACATCGAGCCTGGGACCTGAAGTGCAATGCTCAGCGCAAAAGGCTGTTCGACCCGCTTGGCGACATGCACCGCCAGCGAATCGGTCGGCACCACATCCCAACCTACACCCGGCAAGAGCATGACGCGCTTTGCCGCAGCCTCGGCGCCTAGCCGCTCGGCCAACCGATAGACGTTGATCTCGGCTGTGATGTCCATATAGTCGACCCCGGCCTTGATACAAGCACGCATCAACGGCTCTGCGGTGTGCGCAAAGGGGCCAGCAAAATTGAGAAGGACCGAGATGCCGGACAACGAGCCCGCCGCATCGTCGTCGGCATTAAACACCCGAAACGCCATGTCCAGTTGTGCAGCGAGTTCGGTAAGACGCACGTGATCGCGCCCGGCGATTTCGAACGGCAGGCCCAGCGATTTTGCCCGTTCAGCGGCCATGCGGCCGGTGTATCCAGTGGCGCCGTAGATCAGCATTGTGCTCATTGGACGTGCTGCCATTTTTTATAAACGAATTCGAGGCTGTACCCGTCCGGGTCCAGCACGTTGGCGGCGTAGTAATCCGGGTCGTAGTGTAAACGCGCACCTGGCGCGCCATTATCGACCGCGCCCTCTTTCATGGCTGCGGCGTAGGCGGCGTCCACTTCAGTCTTGCTCTTGGCGACGAAACCCACATGGGCGGCACGTCCTTCAACGATCCCCTCACGCAGCCAGAAAAACACCCGGCCATTTGCACCAAAGCCCTTGAGATCGGGATGCCCCGGCGGGCCGTCCTTGCCGTCGTAGTCCAGACGCGCGGTAATGCCCAACGGGGTCAAGGCCGCTTCGTAAAAACGGATGGAACGGGTGATGTCGCTGACCGACAAAAAGACATGATCCAGCATTGCGTAATCCTCAAATGGTTTAGCTGTCGGCGGCTCAGATGTTATAGCCGCCCGCGACTTCGATGGTCTGGGCGTTGATCCAGCTGCCGTCCTGCGACAGCAAACTGGCAATTACGCGCGCGACGTCCTCCGGTTCACCTACCCTGCCCAGCGCGGTCTGCGCCGCCAGTAAGGCCTCGAATTCATCGTTCAAGCCGCCGCCAAGTTCGGTACGGATCGCGCCAGGGGACACGGCGTTGGCCCGAATCCGTCGTTCGCCAAACTCCTTGGCCATGTAACGCGTGAGCACTTCCAGCCCGCCCTTGAACGCGGCATAAGGCGCCACACCCGCCGTGGCGACGCGAGTGGTCGCGCTGGTCAGGTTGACGATACTCGCGCCGTCCGCGAGCAGCGGCAGTAATGTCTGCGTGAGGAAGAACGGGCCTTTGAGATGAACATTGAACAGGCCATCGAACTGCGCTTCGCTGACGCTGGCCAAGGGGGTGAACAGACCATAGCCGGCATTGTTGACCAAGCCGCTGAGGGTGGTGAGGCCCCAAGTCTCGCGCAAGGCAAGTGCCACTGACTCGCGAAACCCGGAGAAGCTTGCAACGTCAGACACATCGAGCTTGAGCGCAACCGCCCTGCCTCCCGCGTGCTCAATGCGCTCAACGACCGAAGCGGCTGCTTCCGGATGACTGTTGTAAGTCAGGATGACGCCCATGCCCCGTTGAGCAATATGCTCGGCGGCGCTGGCCCCGATGCCGCGACTTCCACCTGTAATGACGATAACGCTCATGTGCTGTTCCTCAGTGCTTCGAATGAAGACCCAGCGTACTGATCACCCCCATCCAGAGCGCACCCATTTCCTGCTCGAAACCTGCCTGTTTCTGCTTTTTTCTTGCAGCACACCAGCGTCTTCCTTCAGCATGCCCGCCATGGACAATCAACTGAACGAACTCAGGTCACTCGCGGCCAAGGCTGAAAATCGGCGAACCGAAACCGGCATTCCCCGCGTGGCCATGGTCAAGGGCAAGATCCCCGAGCACATGCTCGCGGCCGTCTACGACCCGATGATCAACGTGATTCTGCAAGGCAGCAAAAGCATGACTGTGGGCGACCGGACGCTGCGGTATGACCCTGCCACCTACTTCGTCATGTCCATTGACCTGCCCGCCGTGGGCTCGGTACACCCCGCCGAAAGCGGGGAGCCGTATCTGGCCGTCAGTCTGACACTCGATCCGCCAGTGTTATCCACACTGTTCGCCGACCTGCCCAAACCTGCCAGTCGCATCGACGCCCACTCCGGGTTTTCAGTTGCGTCCATGACCACTGATCTCATGGACGCTTGGGTGCGTATGTTGAGGCTAATGGGTGACCCGGATGCCATTGCAGCGCTGGCCCCGGTGTATGAGCGGGAGATTATTTTCCGCGTCCTTCAGGGCCCCCTTGGCTGGATGCTGCGAGAGATCGCAGCGCCCGGCAGCGCGATGGCCCGTGTGAACCTCGCTGTCCAATGGATCCGCCAGGACTTCGCCCAACCTATGGGCGTCGAACGCATGGCTGAGCGTGCGTCGATGAGCGTCTCTGCGTTCCATCGCCACTTTAAGGCTGTGACCAACCTGAGCCCGTTGCAGTACCAGAAGCGCGTGCGCCTGCTCCAGGCAAGAACATTGATGGTGGCGAATGCCAAAAGTGTTATGGCCGCTGCTTTCGAGGTCGGCTATGAGAGTGCGACGCAGTTCAGCCGGGATTATGCAAAGGTGTTTGGCCTGCCTCCATCGCAGGATGCGAACAGAATCCATGGGCAAGCGAGGGTGATAGCAGGCGATTAAGCGGCATACCGCAGCTCATTGTGACTGGCAGCTATCGGCCAATAGCGGACACTCAACATAGCCCGCATCCGACCCACAACGGCCCTTCCTGAGGCTAGTTAACGGTCAAAGGTGGAAGTTCGACTTGTTCCGTTTTCGACCTAGGTTGCGTGAGCCTGCACTGGATACCACGATTCATGAGAAATGCTGTCGGCAATTGGCAGCACAGGCCAACCTTAGTCGCCCTGTCAGTTGTTGGCTGCTATTTAAGCTGCAACAGAGGCCCATATGGGACTTTTGAATGTAAAGCAGCTGGACTCATGCCCTGATCGCCTCAACCAGTCCTGAGAGGCGTTAGATGCTCATCATTCGTTTGAGATTGTAGGCAAGCACGTGGAGGCCCTTCTCGGTATTTACCGAGGCAGGATTTTGGTCAGGACGTGGGGCCTCTCATCAAATATTTGTTGTTTCAAGTGGATGTTCCACCTTCTGTCAGCGAACATTAATCTTTTCCTAACAGTGCCCCACTCGGATCTGAGCTGCTTCGGATACTGCTTTATACTCCCAGCCCTTTAGGTAGTTGGCGAAATGCAACTGCACTCACCAATTCTGGGTTAAGCTAGGCTTGGAATGTTTATCTACGTAAGTATACAATCCACCCTCGAAACGTTTAGCTTGTCTTGCCTTGCGCAAAAAATCACACAGCTAAACGAACGGCTATAAGCCACGGAATCTTAGAGGCAACAAAATTGACAAACATTGAAATATGCGATCTGGCCGTAGGAATCATTAGCACTATAACAAATGACCTGCAAAACGGCATTTACCAAAAGCTTGGTGGCAGCTTAAAAATCAACTGGGTACAAGCTAGTCAGTTCAATGCCTGGGCCGAATCACCAGGTAATCTAAGTCAGCCTCCAGAGCACAAAATATGCCTTCATTATGAACTGGCAATTCAACTCTACAAAGATTGCGAGGAGTTCTGCGACTTTGCCACGACCGAATTAATTAGTAATCCGGCTATCGGCTACCACGAAATGTTTGGAGTTAAAGCTCCTTTGCCCGAGATCTTTACTAGGGACGGCTGTGTGAAAAACATGTTTATTGCTGCCTTGACATGGATTTTCTTCCATGAGCTTGGACATTTGACACAAGAGCATGGAGTCATACGAGACTCGTTCGGTAAAGCACTCGGGGCGGATTTTAAAATTCATGAACAAGAAGCGATGAGTTCTGGCGATGCACTCACCGGAAAAGCTTCCGTGATTTCGCACGTAACGGAAATGGCTGCTGATTTTGAAGCCACGCATTTTTGCACGCTGGAATTGATCCGTCACTTTACTGACGAGGAATTGGTCGGAAAAGATTTCACTGGAGAAGAGTTTATTGGGTCAATATACTTACTGATATGCGGCTTGTCCTTCATATTTCACAGGTTCCGTGGAAGTCGCAGTGGGTCGCCAGAGCCAATCCCCTCAGGGAGTCATCCTCACCCCACGATTAGATTGGAAAGTTACCTCCCACAACTTTATGAGTTTTTAGATTATAACTGGCTCAGAGAACATACTAGGCATACACTCGATCGGGTGGAATTAGTAAGGATGTGCGGTCGTGCTGCTTTCAGTGGCGCTGCATTTTGGTACTCTCGCCGCTTGAAACATCAAGGGAAATTTTTTGATGTCTTAGTGAGAGGGATACGAAATCGTCCAGAGATGAAAGAGTATTTCAAGGTAATCATAGAGACTTGGGATGAGATTGAGCCAACTATAAAAAATAATCGCCGCTTCGGCTCATCACTTGGAGTCATGACTTTCTCGGATTTTTTCAGAAATTATGTTTCCTCATAACACTCTAGGCTCTATAAAAAACGCTGTAAAGCCGAGCCTTCAATATGGAAGGTGAAGCTTTTACGAGAACTTGCCATCACGAAAATAAATTTAGTGGTGGTTTTTTTGGACTTTCGCACAAGACTTGGAGTGTGGACGCCTATCTATTAACTGAAGCTCACCACAGACGCAGGACGAGGCTTAGTGACCACCTAATGCACGTGGCGTACGATAGGTTAGAGTGGCTTGCACTCGTTGTTATCTGTCCACCGCGAAAGGCAGCTATGGGTCGGATAGCGACGGTCTGCCCTCGACCGTCGCTTTGAATGGTCAGACCTCAGTCTGCTCTGCCATCTCTAGGTGGAACGGTTCGGACTCCCTTAACCCACCCCGATGCAGGAGGATCGTGATCATGATGTCTCGGATGTTCAGCCGGTCATGAACGTTTCGTGCCCCTTGTTTTCCACTCACAGTGAAACCCTGTTGAAGAAGGTCAGTGATACGCTCTTCAGGGAAGTACTTGACCGGGGGAGCATCTCCAATCGTATCCCTGCGTTTAACCCTAATCGATCGAACCGCCTTAGACCTTGCTAGAGCCTCATCACGTTCATAGGTATGCATCAAAAGCGCATGGTTACGCCGTTTTTCGTGACGCCGCCAATAGGCTATCTGCTCTGCCATTGACGGGGTTCAAGCCCCCACTTCGCTCTCAGATACTCTTCTCGGGATGCCGCTATCCGCACTCCAGTCAGGGGATCTAGGTAATCTTCTGGCGCGGCCCCTTGCTCTGGATGGAAGACCTTCACCAGCGCGCTTCTGGGATTGCTCGGATCAACGGCAACGTCCGTAACGACGAGATCAGCGTCGACACTGGTTGACGACGTCGTGTCGTCAAGTACACCGATCCAGACGTAGCGGTTTGTTTCGAAGCACGCCAGGTAGTAGCTGATGGGCATAGCATTGCTCCAATCGATGAGCTTGCGAGGGGCAAAAATTCACCATGGAAAGTGAGAAGATTACACCGCCCACTTCCAAGTTGAGGTGTACATCCAAATTTTCATGTCTTCCCAGTACTCTCGAACCCACATGCTTTGCCCATTGGTGTACTTCAAATTGTCTGCCAACATGTCATAGACACTTTCGGTGATACGGGTCGGCTTGTCAGCAAGGCTTGTGAGCTTTGCTGCATAGTTTGCAGCTCGACCAACCCAAACCAAATCGTTGTCACCACGTACTCCAATCCGAGCTGTTCTAAGTTGACTGGTGTCGATGCCAACAACGTGCTTCAAGACAAAGTTTGTTGTGTAAGTTTTCGCTAAGGCAGGTCTGATAATGTCTATCACTGCGGCGTTAATCTTCAAAGCGCATCTTGCAGCAGATGAGTTTTTGGAGCCTCCAGTAAAGACAGCCATGACGCGATCCCCATCATATGCGGTGATCACACCGCCTTCACTTTTTATGATGTCAGATGCGCATTTAAGAAAGGTCTTATAAATCTCTGCACTGAATTCCCATTTGTACGTGTTCACCATATCGGTGGACCCATCCAAGTCTGCGTAGAGAACAGTCGCAGAGTTCAGATCTTTCGCATGATTCGAATTCAGACGCAAATCTTCGGGGTTAGGCACCCCGGTGGTTTCTTGGACCTCCCACGCAGTCGAGAAGGTATCTCCAACCCATTTTTTCAGATCATCCGCCAACGCCATTGATAATTCCTAATTGTTTGGTCCAAGCCGAAGAATATGATCTCGGAGCTGATTACAGGCAGGCCCCATCAACGCAGCAGTGTCTCCACCAGGCGTATATCGATAAATGATGGTCATAATGCCGGAGAGATCACTCGGTAATTTGACATCGAGGTCGCGTGGTTCCATTAGAATCGCACGCTCTTTGCCGAGCCGCCCCATGAACAGACCAAGCTCAAATACAACATTGTCTCGTGGGACGGGCCACTGTTGGCCCCGGCATGCAGCAATGTCATCAGCATGCGCGATGGCTACCGCGAAGTCGGAGTCATCGACGGCATCGAGAAGGCTTTGCAATGGATAGTTCGTGGCCCGGAAAACCCCATCCGTCCAGATGGTAGTAATAAAATCATCGTGACCGAAGGCAGTCTGAATCGCTCTTGCGACGCCAAGCGATTCAGCTGAAGAAATAATGAAAATTTTAATTCGCTCACGCGCAGCTCCGACATGCGCGTTGCGCTGATAAAGCCGCTTTGAGAGCTCTCGGGCGATGCACCGATAAACCTCGGTATAACGCTGCCCTGCTTCCGCAAAATGCGTTTCTGCTAGGCGAGCGACAACGCTCGTCTCCGTGGCGACGACTGTTGCGGATCTTGGTTGTGAAGGCTCTATCGCGGCCATCTCGCCAACATGATCATTGGGAAACCGGCGTCCAACACGACGCTTATTAACGACGACGTCAAACGCCCCGGTAAAAATCAGGTACAAGTCGTTGTCTGATTCACCTTGCTCAATCAAAACATCACCGACGGCTACCTCAAGAAGCTCCACTTTATCGGCAAGGTACTCCGCAAGCTCACGGTTTCCGGAAACCAGTCGCTGTGAAAGCAGAGCATCAACCGTAAGCCTCCGACCTGATTCGCTTTGAAATCGCTCTAACATCTTGTCTCCTGCCTTGGGCTGTGGCTTGTGCACTGCGGACCTAACGTGGGGTCTGCTCTGGGTTGAATCAGCTCGGTATGCCGGTTAACAAATCGTAGCTGACCAAGCAAAAGTGGCACTCTCAGTCGCGTACTCCTAGCACACCACAACGTCGCAACATTTTAAGTAATTGATATTATACTATGCACTACCATAATTGCCGCTGAAAAGCTAATTTAGATTGGCGAATCGCTGCTTTTCACCATCGTAGGGCATCAGTTATGACATTGACGTCACTTGCATAAAGCTTCGTATGGCCAAGCAGGAGTTGGACTGCCCTTAGATTCTTCGTTCTGTGATAGATCAAGGAGGCCTTCGTTCGCCGCAGCGTGTGAGTGCCGTACATGGCTGGGTCAAGGCCAATGGCTTTCACCCAGGCTTTCACTATTCGAGCGTATGGTCTGGTGGAGAGATGATCTGAACCGTGTAGCCGACTCGGAAACAGACAGTCCTCGCTACGGAGGTGTGCCTGATTCATCCAGGCTTCCAAAGCCATACGGGTTTGCTCGGTGATCTCAAATTGCACCGGATGTTGAGTTTTCTGCTGCATCACGATCGCTCATGACGACACATGCTCTCCGTGGGCTACGTCCCGTACATCGAAGCTTGGTTAAGTCGCAGGCTCGCAGCTTGCTGTCGATGGCCAAGTTGAACAACGCCAGATCCCTAGATTTCTCCGTGATCTGGAGCCTTACCCGGATGGCCCAGATATCTCTGAGTCGGAGCGGGGCTTTCTGCCCGACTAGCTTTCCCTTGTTCCATGGGCGATGGGTGTAGATTGCAGCGGTTTTCATGGGTTGTCCTCCGCGTTAGGGGAGAACAAGGGTGAACTCGATACGGTGGCCGGTCGCTAACCGACCCTCAGGCTTTGATTAAGGGGCTGGCCGGTAGTGGCGAAGTGTCCTCCGGCCAGCGTCGCTCGAAGCGTCAGCCAGGAAAGGCAAACAGTTTATTGGCAACTGAACTGAACCTCGGCACCAGCATACGAAGAGTAGGGGTTATACGGTTTCGCTGAGGAGCTTTGTACAAAAAGCTGCTTGCCTTGTTGTTTACAAAACGTAGCAGACTCTTTCAGTATTTCTACCTTCACTGAGCTTCCGTTATAGGCCATCGCATCCTCCTTTTCATAAACGTAGTTGCCGCCGCCAAGATCAACGATGCCAGAGTTCGTCGTGCAGCCGAACAACGCGAGCAAAACAACTGTAGAAATAGCTATTCGCATATTCATCCTCAAAAATTGAATGGCCTAGGTCAAATTGACGCCCATCTGGCGTAAATTTTTCTGCCGCCTGTGGCTGACAACTCTCCTTGCTCATGTGTTTGTTCGACATAAGGCGAGGGAGAATAGCGACATGACTTCTATACGATAGTGGCACATTGGCGGCGTGTCCAAGGTCTGCTTCTGGCCCGATTTCTGCCTGTCACCAAGGGCTGAAACCGGCCAACAGTAGTCATCGAGTGTCTACCAAAGCTAGGGCGACTCAGCCTTCCATACCCTTACGACCAGCCCACAGCGCCGCTCAGCGACTGAGATTATTCAGCCTCAGGAAACAGGTACCATTTCCAGCTCATTACCAGCGGCGATGAGCTTGCCTTCATCGTGACAGCAAGCTCAGATCATCGCTGGTACGCCCAGCAAGGCTTGGGGCCCGTACTGCACGACTTTGCAGTCAAACGCCTTTTTGAGTTCTACAGAACTGACCACGGCAAGCAGCACCTGGGCTGGCTTTCGGAGCTGGGGTTTGCGAGCGACCTTGGGATTTAGATTTCGAAGGGCAGCGGTGCCAAATTCCTTTATCTTTGAAAGACCTTCAGCGATGATGTCATAATGAAATCACTGCAATGCAGGACGCCCTGCCTCTGCTCGCATATCTGCCCCTATCGTTTATGATGGAATCGAGAAATGGATATCAACACCTTAAAAGACTTGGCAAGCTCCTCATTTCTGGCAAGTAGCTATAGAGACTCTTATAAATACAGCTCCTCAATAATCGAAGCCGATCCGACTGAGTCAGAGGCTTGGCTTATTAAAGGCCTATCTGCTGCAGCAATGATGGTTGATGACGACACCATTAAAGTTGAAGAAGTCCTCTTCAGCCTAGATCGGGGCTTGAAGAATCACACGCCAGGCTTTGGTATTGTAAACACTCAGTCGCTTATGGAAAACTGCTACGCAGACATCATTAAAAGTCTGGAAGCTAGTCACAAAGAAAAAATCATTGATCACCACAAGTGCCAATGCCGGCAGGCGGCTCAGCAGTGCTCCACCGTGTAGCTCAGAAAGGATTTGCACGGTTATCTGCGAAGGGCTTCATCCCCAAGCGCATCGCAGCAATTAAGCTTCTGGAGAAATCGCTTTCATTGAATGAGAACGAAGCCTCCTTGAAGTCCATCATAGCTGCCGTAGACTCCTTTTACTCTCATTCATCAGAGTACATGGACTACTAAAAAGATGAGGCGGAAGCCATGTCCCACCTGTCGCAGATGAGAACCTCGCGAATTTCAAAAGCAAATGCGGCTGGCATTCAAGTAAACACAGCACCACCTGCAAATTCAGGTTGCTTCATTGCAACAGCAGCGACAGGCAGCTATGACCATCCAAAGGTTCTAGTGCTGAGGTTGTTCAGGGATGAAATCCTTCAAAAGCACAAGCTCGGCCAGGCATTTATAGCCTATTACTACAGGGTCAGCCCTTCGATTGCTTCCAAGATTGAAAATAGCGAACTGAGAAAGAAGTCGGTTCTTGGAACATTCATAACCCCTCTAGCCTTCGTGGTCACTTGGATTGTCAACGCCACACAAACCAAAAAGCAATATGATCAAAAGCTTGATGTTGCTGGGGGGCACCTCTCAGCAACGTCAAGCTTTGACATCAAGTCAAGCAGTGATTTACTCAGTTGCCAGTCTGTCGGCGTTGTCCTCAATCGAGAATTCATTGCCCATGATGCCCCGACGCTTCAGTTCCCTAGGTGACGACCCTAGTGATGGGGTCCGTTTGTGTACCATTCCGTCCCGGTACGCCGCTCGCTGTCGAATGCTTATGGCCGATTCTTGCCCTTTAGGATGGGCTCCTAACGGCCGATAGCTGCCATCCCCCCTTTTCAGATGTGCATTGCCACATTGGAGTTGAAGGGCGAGGCCATTTAACATCCGCTCACCTAGCATTTCACCAAGGTCAGATATGGACATTTTAAACAACAGGGAAATCGCAATCGCACTGTGGCTGCTTCTCGCCGCAACGTACATTTACTCTGCCAAAAGGATGAGAGAGGTCCGATCAGCCTTCAAAAAACTGGAATTTGTATTTCAATCACGTCCCCTAATGATAGTTTTCTCGTTGGCAGCCGTGTACACCGTCGCTATGGTCTATCTTTTGTTAGATTGGGAGCTATGGAGTATTGGTCAGTTGAAAAATACGGTATTTTGGTTCTTTTCCGTGGGGTCACTGTCGATATACAATTTGGAAAAAATAAAAACCGACCTGCATTTCTTCAAAAACTCTGTAATCGGCAATCTGAGGCTGCTCGCCATCTTGCAATTCGTGATCGGGATCTACAGTTTGCCACTTCTGGCCGAATTGTTTTTAGTCCCATTTATGGTAGTGGTGGGTATGATGATCCCTATCGCAGAGTCAGATATTAAGTACCTGCAAGTCAAAAAACTCCTCAACGGCATTATGATTTCCTTCGGGCTTTTTACACTGGCCTACACGGCTTACATGCTCGCTACCGATTTCAAAGAGCTTGGCCAAGAAAAGGCATTTTATGACTTTATTGTTCCCGCTCTGCTGACAGTGATGTATTTGCCTTTCGTGTTTGCAATGATGACATATTCGACCTATGAGACGGCTTTTGTGCGACTTCAATTCACTGTGCAGGACAGAAGGCTACGTCGTCTAGCAAAGTTGTATGCGGTAGTGTTGTTTAATTTCAGAATTAAATCTGTCCGGCGTTGGGCTGATCACATTGCCAGAGTTGAGATGGTTTCACACAAGCAACTATTAAGTACCTTTGTCCATTTGCGCAAGCTAAAAAAGCTGGAAAAGATGAAGCCGGAAGTATGCGGCTCGCAAGGATGGTCACCATACCATGCAAAGGACTTCCTTTTAAGTGAGGAAGTTTCGACAGGAAATTATAATCTTATCTTTGCCGATCAATGGTGTGCGTCTTCGAAAATGTACGACATCGGAGATGACCTACTTTGCGATAATTTCGCATACTACGTAGCGGGTGTCGAAGGTGTTGCAAAGGTATTAAAAATAAAGCTGAACGTGAACGACAATAGCCGTGCGTGCCAAGCAAATGAGAGGCTCCTCGTATTATCGAGAATTTTAGTCCGAGAAAGCCTTGGGATTGATATTTCTGACTCCGTTAAGGATGCGCTGCGCTGTGGTGCACCATACCGCGAGTACCATGGTGATAAACAAATAATCGTTAAGAAGGCAAGCTGGGGAGGACATAAGCTCGGTGGATATGACCTTAAAATCGAGGTCGTCGCCACTTGATACATCGACCAAGCAATGGGCTGGCTGATTTAGTTGTTGCAGAACCCTCGCTGAAGTCTTACGCACGACTACCGTTATGACCGCTTATGGCCGTAAGCCGACCTCGGCGAACGGCCGTTTTAGGTCCAGGCTGTGTGAAAACGCCTGCGATTCTCTAACCTTCTGATCGTCGAGATCGTGGCGGGGACGATCATGAAGCGATTCATTGAAGGTGAGTCTCGGACGTAGTCACGTTCCTGCCGGAGTGCCTGGACGATCACATCACCGAAGAAAACCCAGTTCGGGTAGTCGACGTTTTCGTCGATGAACTCGACCTGGGAACACTCGGGTTCGAGGGTGTCGATCCTGCGGCAACCGGCCGTCCGGCTTACCATCCAGCAGTGCTGCTAAAAATCTACATCTATGGCTATCTCAATCGGATTCAGTCCAGCCGCCGGCTTGAGCGTTAGGCCGAGCGTAATGTCGAGTTGATGTGGCTAACGGGCCGATTGGCGCCTGACTTCAAAACGATTGCCGACTTTCGCAGAGACAACGGTAAAGCCATTCGCAGCGTCTGCCGACAGTTCGTAGTGCTTTGCCGCAACCTCAATCTCTTCTCCCAATCGATCATTGCCATCGACGGCAGCAAATTCAAAGCCGTGAATAACCGCTACCGCAATTTCACTCAAGGCAAAGTGAAGGCGCGCATGCAGCAGATCGAGCAGAGCATCGACCGCTATCTAGCGGCAATGGATTCAGCCCATCGGGCAGCGCCGGAAGTGGCCGAGGCCAAGACTGAGAGATTGAAAGACAAAGTCGAAAAGCTGAAACAGCAGATGCAAAAACTCAAGGACATCGAGGCGCAGCTTCAACCAGTCCCGATCAGCAAATCTCGCTTACCGATCCAGATGCCCGTTCAATCGCCACAAGCGGCCGAGGTCATACTGTGATCCGCGCCTCCGATACCGACTCGGTTTTGCTATCACAAGCTTGTGGCAGCCTGAAGCGTCTTAAATCTCCAAGGTGCTCGATGACCTCTGCTGGCCATCAGCTGCACATCCTGAGGGCGCTATGATCGACAGCGATCAGTCGCGAGCGGCTGGCTTCAACCACAGCTACCAGTGACAAGAGGCAGAATCGGAAAATGCATCCTTACTCATCTCAGCATGGCAAGGCCATGCCTTTGGCGAGGGGGTCGGCAGAAAGATAGCTGACCGATTGTTAAAAGTTACACCGGGGCACAATGCGGAATATGCCCTGAAGCAGACCTTGAATGGGGTGATGAAAAGGGCTCCATAACGTGTTCCCTCATAGAGTCTCGCGTCGCGGTACAAGGCACGCCCTCACACACGATGTGTAATCCGCAGAGCGGGAGCAGGCTTTTTTCTCTTAAAACACGGTAAAACATCAGACTTTGCCTATATCGTGTAGGACATTTCCGAATTATCCTGCTATCGCCTTCAGGCGCTTGCGGTGGTCTTGTTGCGGGTCTAGTCTCGGCCGGTCGTTGAAAGCACAACGACTCGGTTTTGACAGACCGATAGGAACCAAACGCATGCGCGTCCGTGTTATGGCGGCTGTGCGTGGGGCACTTCGGTGCGCCGGTCTTTTCTCGTTTGTTCCCCGGTCTGTCAACCCGCGTACAGCTGCCACCTTTCTGTTTGACAGCAGGCTTGTGGCGGCTCCACCTTGAACATACGAGAGCTACGCCATGTTGAAGATCGTTCCAGATCCACCAGAAACAACCGATACACCTCCCTCCATAGAAGCCCTGCTTCTCCAGACCTCGGAATACCTGGTCTGCGCCTTGACCGTCGCGCAGCAGACGGTGCTGCTCCAACCCAAACCTGCTGGACAGGTAATGACCTTGGCTGCGATGCATGAGATTGAAAATGCTCACACGTTGGTTGAGATGGCGCTGAGTCGGGTGCGGGCTGTGCACTGATTCTGAACCGAGTTGGGTTTATCGCGGCGGTTCGGCGTTCCGACAAGCCCGCTTCTACAGAGGGACGCGTGCGCCAGCTCAGCTGCGCACGTCTGGAGGTTAGGTATGAGTAGCAACATGAAACTTAAAGAGCTGAAGACTTCTGGCGTCGGTACCTTCGGGGAGGGCGTCGGCGGGAAGATCGCGGACCGGTTGTTCAAGGTCCAGCCGGGGCACGACGCGGAATATGCGCTGGAGCAGGCGTCGGTGCTGTTGGACTGCGTGTACAAGATGACGCTGGACGCCGGGGTCGATGGCAACGGCCAGATGGTCTGGGGTGCGCACTACCTCAGCGGAATGGCCAAGGCACTGGTCGAGGATGTGACGCACGGGATGATGACGGGGCCCGTTCGCTAGGCCTCGCTCGCCTCATGGGTGGAAGGCGGCAAGGATTGCCTTCTGCCCATGCCCATGTTGACCCGGTGCGCGTCAAGCCCCGTCCTTTGCGGCGGTGGAAATCAATGCGGCGTTTGCTGCTGCTCGATGTATTGGCGGATGATTTCGAGGGGAGCGCCGCCGCAGCTACCGGCAAAGTAGGAGGACGACCACAGTGCGCCACATGCAACGTCTTCAAGCCTTCAAATACGAACTGATGCCGACCGGCGAGCAGCAGCGCGACATGCGCCGCTTCGCGGGGTCGTGCCGGCTCGTGTTCAACAAGGCACTGGCGATGCAGAAGGAACGCTACGAGGAAGGCGAAAAGAAGCTCGGCTATGCCGGTCTGTGCAAGCAACTCACGGCGTGGCGCAATGGGCTGGAGACGCCGTGGCTCAAGGATGCGCCGGTGCATCCGCTGCAACAAACGCTCAAGGACCTGGAGCGCGCCTATGCCAATTTCTTCGCCAAGCGCGCAGCCTTCCCGCGCTTCAAGAAGAAAGGCCAATCCGACAGCTTCCGCTATCCCGATCCGAAACAGATCAAGCTCGATCAGGCCAATAGCCGCATTTTCTTGCCCAAGCTGGGCTGGCTGCGCTACCGCAACAGCCGCGAGGTGCTGGGCACGGTCAGGAACGTCACCGTCAGCCTGAGCGCGGGCAAATGGTGTGTGAGCATCCAGACCCAACGCGAAGTCGAACAACCCGTGCCGCAGGCCACCAGCGCCATCGGCATCGACGTCGGCATTGCCCGCTTCGCCACGATGAGCGACGGCAGCTATCTTGCGCCGCTGGCCAGCTTCAAGACGCATGAAGTCCGGCTGCGCCGCGCGCAACGGGCGATGAGTCGCAAGACCCCATTCAGCAACAACTGGAAGAAGGCGAAAGCCCGAGTCCAGCGCATTCACGCCCGAATCGGCAACGCCCGCCGCGACTACCTGCACAAGGCCACGACTGCCATCAGCCAAAACCACGCGATGGTGTGCATCGAGGACTTGCAGGTGAGCAACATGTCCAAATCAGCGGCAGGCACGGTCGAAACACCGGGCAAGAACGTGCAGGCCAAGTCCGGCCTGAACAAGGCCATCCTTGATCAAGGCTGGTTCGAGTTCAGGCGGCAACTGGACTACAAACTGCAATGGGCAGGCGGGTGGCTCATTGCGGTGCCGCCGCATAACACCAGCCGTACGTGTCCGCAGTGCGGCCATGTGGATGCGGCCAACCGCAGGACACAAGCGCAGTTCCGGTGCGTGGCCTGCGGCCTTGAGGAAAACGCCGATGTGGTCGGCGCGATCAACGTATTGGCGCGGGGACACCGCGTTGCAGCCAGTGGAGAGACGGTGCAGTCAGGCCGCTCGATGAAGCAGGAACCCACCGAAGCGACTACGCGAGAATCCTCGTGTAGCACCGTAGGAATCCCCTGCCTTTAGGCGGGGGAGGATGTCAAAAATCACACCCCGTGCACAAAACGGATATCGATCTGCACAAACTGGATATTGCCGCCTCACCCGTCGCCCTAACCTGACCTGGCCTGAAACAATAACAAACGGAGTCCTGGCCATGTCCCTGGGAATCGACTACCTGAATACCATGCTCGAAGACGATAGGGAAAAGGGCGTCTACCGCTGCAAACGGGAGATGTTCACCGATCCTCGATTGTTCGAACTGGAAATGAAGCACATCTTCGAGGGCAACTGGATCTACCTGGCCCACGAAAGCCAGATCCCCGAGAAGAACGACTTTCTCACCACCACCATCGGGCGCCAGCCGATCTTCATCGCGCGCAACAAGGATGGTGTCCTCAATGCCTTTCTCAATGCCTGCAGCCACCGTGGCGCGATGCTGTGCCGTCACAAGACCGGCAACCGCTCAAGCTACACCTGCCCGTTCCATGGCTGGACCTTCAACAACAGCGGCAAGCTGCTCAAGGTCAAGGACCCGAGCGAGGCCGGCTATCCGGCAAGCTTCAACTGCGAAGGCTCGCATGACCTGACCAAGGTCGCGCGCTTCGAATCCTACCGGGGCTTCCTGTTCGGCAGCCTGAACGCCGATGTGCTGCCGCTGGTCGAGCACCTTGGCGAGTCGGCGAAGATCATCGACATGATCGTCGACCAGTCGGCCGAGGGTCTGGAAGTACTGCGCGGTTCAAGCTCGTACATCTACGAAGGCAACTGGAAGCTGGCCGCCGAAAACGGCGCCGACGGCTACCACGTGAGCTCCGTGCACTGGAACTACGCCGCCACGCAAAGCCAGCGCAAGCAGCGCGAAGCGGGCGACGAGATCAAGACCATGAGCGCTGGCGCCTGGGCCAAGCAGGGCGGCGGCTTCTACTCGTTCGAGCACGGCCACCTGCTGCTCTGGACCCGCTGGGCGAACCCGGAGGACCGTCCGGCCTTCGAGCGCCGTGAGGAGCTTGCCCGCGACCATGGCCAGGCCCGCGCCGACTGGATGATCCAGAACTCGCGCAACCTGTGCCTGTACCCCAACGTCTACCTGATGGACCAGTTCAGCTCGCAGATCCGCATCGCGCGGCCCATTTCGGTGAACAAGACCGAGATCACCATCTACTGCATCGCGCCGAAGGGCGAGAGCGCCGAGGCGCGTACCAGCCGCATCCGTCAGTACGAGGACTTCTTCAACGTCAGCGGCATGGCAACGCCGGATGACCTGGAAGAGTTCCGCTCGTGCCAGACCGGCTATGGCGCCGGCGCCGGCTGGAACGACATGTCACGTGGCGCGACCCATTGGGTCGACGGCGCGGACGAAGCCGCGCGGGAAATCGCCCTCAAGCCGCTGCTGTCCGGCGTGCGCACCGAGGACGAGGGCCTGTTCGTGCTGCAGCACAAGTACTGGCAGGACACCATGCTCAAGGCCCTCGAGCCCGAGCCAGCGCTGATCCCCGTGGAGGCCGTGCCATGAGCCTTTTCGAGACCGTACGCGATTTTCTCTACCGCGAAGCGCGCTGCCTGGACGATGCCCAGTGGGACGAGTGGCTTGAGCTGTACGCGCCCAACGCCACGTTCTGGATGCCGTCCTGGGACGACAACGACCAGCTCACCGAGGACCCGCAAAGCGAGATCTCGCTGATCTGGTACGGCAACCGTGGCGGTCTTGAAGACCGTGTGTTCCGCATCAAGACAGAGCGCTCGAGCGCGACCATTCCCGACACCCGCACCTCGCACAACCTCAGCAACATCGAGATCGTCGGGCAGAGCGAAGGGCAGTGCCAGGTACGCTTCAACTGGCACACCCTGAGCTTTCGCTACAAGACCACCGACAGTTATTTCGGCACCAGTTTCTACACCCTCGACGTACGCGGCGAGCAGCCGCTGATCCTGGCCAAGAAGGTGGTGCTGAAAAACGACTACGTGCGTCAGGTCATCGACATCTACCACATCTGAATCGACCGATAGGCGAGCGCCAGGGCGTTCGCCTGCGAGGTGCACCATGAACTACAACATCGCACTGAATTTCGAAGACGGGGTCACCCGCTTCATCGAAGCCACCGGGGCCGAAACTGTCGCCGACGCGGCCTATCGCCAGGGCATCAACATCCCGCTGGACTGCCGCGACGGCGCCTGTGGCACCTGCAAGTGCCAGGCAGAGGCCGGTCGATACGAGCTGGGCGACAACTTCATCGAAGACGCCCTCAGCGAGGAAGAAATCGCCGAAGGCTACGTGCTGACCTGCCAGATGCGCGCGCTGAGCGATTGCGTGGTGCGGATCCCGGCGTCATCGCAGGTCTGCAAGACCGAACAGGCCAGCTATGAGGGTGCCATCAGCGATGTTCGCCAGCTGTCCGAGAGCACCATTGCGTTGTCGATCAAGGGCGAGGCCTTGAGCCGCCTGGCGTTCCTGCCGGGGCAGTATGTCAACCTGCAGGTGCCTGGCAGCGAACAGAGCCGCGCGTACTCCTTCAGCTCGCTGCAGAAGGAAGGCGAGGTCAGTTTCCTGATCCGCAATGTGCCGGGCGGGCTGATGAGCAGCTTCCTCACGGGGCTTGCCAAGGCAGGGGACAGCATGACCCTGGCGGGGCCGTTGGGCAGCTTCTACCTGCGTGACATCCAGCGGCCGTTGCTGCTGCTGGCCGGTGGGACGGGCCTGGCGCCGTTCACCGCGATGCTCGAGCGCATCGCCGAGCAGGGCAGCGCGCACCCCGTGCACCTGATTTACGGGGTGACCCACGATTTCGACCTGGTCGAGCTTGATCGTCTGCAGGATTTCGCAACGCGCATCGCCAACTTCAGCTTCAGCGCCTGCGTCGCCAGCCCTGAAAGCCAGTATCCGCAGAAAGGCTACGTGACCCAGCACATCGAGCCGCGCCACCTCAATGGCGGTGATGTCGACGTGTACCTGTGCGGCCCGCCCCCAATGGTCGAGGCGGTGAGCCAGTACATCCGCGAGCAGGGGATTACCCCAGTGAATTTCTATTTCGAGAAGTTCGCCGCGGCCGCCTGAGCCGGACGAGCAGGGAAACAGACATGAACCACAGATTCCACAACAAGATCGCCCTGGTCACCGGCGCCGCCCAGGGCATCGGCCGCCGTGTGTGCGAGCGGCTGCTGGCCGAGGGCGCGCGGGTGGTAGCGGTTGACCGCTCCGAGCTGGTCTTCGAGCTGGAAGGCGAGGGCGTGCTCGCACTGACCGCCGACCTCGAACAGCACGCTGATTGCGCACGGGTCATGGCGGCGGCCGTCGATACGTTCGGCCGCCTGGACATCCTCATCAACAATGTGGGCGGGACCATCTGGGCCAAGCCTTTCGAGCATTACGAGGTCGCGCAGATCGAGGCCGAAGTGCGCCGCTCGCTGTTCCCGACCCTGTGGTGCTGCCATGCCGCGCTGCCACACATGCTCGAGCAGGGCAGCGGCGCCATCGTCAACGTCTCGTCCATCGCTACCCGTGGCGTCAACCGCGTGCCCTACGGCGCGGCGAAGGGTGGCGTCAACGCACTGACCGCCTGCCTTGCCTTCGAGACAGCCGGGCGCGGCGTGCGCGTCAATGCCACCGCACCCGGCGGCACCGAGGCACCGCCCCGGCGCATCCCGCGCAATAGTGCAGCGCCGACTGCCGATGAGCAGGCGTGGTACCAGCAGATCGTCGACCAGACGCTCGACAGCAGCCTGATGAAACGCTACGGCACCATCGACGAACAGGTCGGCGCGATCCTTTTCCTGGCCTCGGACGAGGCCTCCTATATCACCGGCGTGACGCTGCCCGTGGGCGGCGGCGACCTGGGCTGACCTGCCCGAACCGATTGAACGGAGCATTCCCATGACACACGCAGTGATCGAACGGATCGAGGCCATCATCGTCGATCTGCCGACTATCCGGCCTCACAAGCTGGCCATGCACACCATGCAGCAGCAGACCCTGGTCATCCTGCGCCTCACATGCAGCGATGGCATCGAGGGCATCGGCGAGTCCACCACCATCGGCGGGCTGGCCTACGGCTACGAAAGCCCCGAAAGCATCAAGGCCAACATCGACGCTCACCTGGCGCCGGCACTGGTCGGAAGGTCGGCGGCCAATATCAATGCCGCCATGCAGAAGCTGGACAAGATCGCCAAGGGCAACACGTTCGCCAAGTCCGGCATCGAGACGGCGTTGCTCGACGCCCAGGGCAAGCGCCTGGGCCTGGCGGTCAGCGAACTGCTCGGCGGCCGTGTGCGTGACAGCCTGGAAGTGGCCTGGACCCTGGCCAGCGGCGACACTGCCCGCGACATCGCCGAGGCCGAGCAGATGCTCGAAGCGCGGCGCCACCGCATCTTCAAGCTCAAGATCGGCGCCAACCCGCTGGAGCAGGACCTGCGCCACGTGGTGGCAATCAAGAAGGCTCTGGGCGATCAGGCCAGCGTGCGCGTCGACGTCAACCAGTACTGGGATGAATCCCAGGCCATCCGTGGCTGCCAGGTGCTGGGTGACAACGGCATCGACCTGATCGAACAGCCGATCTCGCGCGTCAACCGTGGCGGCCAGGTTCGGCTCAACCAGCGCAGCCTGGCACCGATCATGGCCGACGAGTCGATCGAAAGCGTCGAGGACGCCTTCAGCCTGGCCGCCGACGGCGCCGCCAGCGTGTTCGCCCTCAAGATCGCCAAGAACGGAGGGCCGCGTGCCGTGCTGCGCACGGCGCAGATCGCCGAGTCTGCAGGCGTCGCCCTGTATGGAGGGACCATGCTCGAGGGCGCGGTCGGAACGCTGGCCTCGGCCCACGCCTTCATCACGCTCAAGCAGCTCACCTGGGGCACCGAGCTGTTCGGCCCGCTGTTGCTCACCGAGGAGATCGTCACCCAGGGCCCCGAGTACCGCGACTTCCAGCTGCACGTACCGAATACCCCAGGCATTGGCCTGACTCTGGATGAAGCGCGCCTGGCCCGCTTTGCCCGCCGCTGACCGACTTGCCGCAAGGAGAGACACCATGCTTTTCCACGTGAAGATGACCGTGAAACTGCCGATCGACATGGACCCGGCCAAGGCCGCGCAGCTCAAGGCCGACGAAAAGGAACTGGCCCAGCGTCTGCAACGCGAGGGCACCTGGCGCCACCTGTGGCGCATCGCCGGGCACTACGCCAACTACAGCGTGTTCGACGTGCCCAGCGTCGAGGCGCTGCACGACACCCTGATGCAGCTGCCATTGTTCCCGTACATGGACATCGAGATCGACGGGCTTTGCCGCCATCCTTCATCGATCCACGCTGACGACCGCTGATCCGCGCCTCTACAAGAACAACAGAAGGTATACACCCATGACCGTGAAAATCTCCCACACCGCTGACCTGCAGGCGTTCTTCGAAGAGGCCGCAGGGATTGGCAACGACAACGGCAATCCACGACTCAAGCGCATCGTCCTGCGGGTGCTGCAAGACACCGCGCGGCTGATCGAAGACCTCGACATCAGCGAGGACGAGTTCTGGTGCGCGGTGGACTACCTCAATCGCCTGGGCGGCCGCGGCGAAGCCGGGCTGCTGGTGGCGGGGCTTGGCGTCGAGCATTTTCTGGACCTGCTGCAGGACGCCAAGGATGCCGAGGCCGGCCTGTCCGGCGGGACTCCCCGCACCATCGAAGGCCCGCTGTACGTAGCCGGCGCGCCGCTGGCCGAAGGTGAAGTGCGCATGGACGACGGCAGCGAGGAGGGCGTCGCGACCCTGATGTTCCTCGAAGGGCAGGTGCTCGATCTCCAGGGCCAGCCCCTGGCAGGCGCCACGGTGGACCTGTGGCATGCCAACACCAAGGGCACCTATTCGTTCTTCGACCCCAGCCAGTCCGAGTACAACCTGCGCCGACGCATCATCACCGACGCCGAAGGCCGCTACCGCGCCCGCACCATCGTGCCGTCCGGCTATGGCTGTGATCCGCAGGGCCCGACCCAGGAATGCCTCGACCAGCTCGGCCGTCATGGCCAGCGCCCGGCACATGTGCACTTCTTCATCAGCGCGCCGGGGCATCGACACCTGACTACCCAGATCAACCTGTCGGGCGAGAAATACCTGTGGGACGACTTCGCCTATGCCACACGCGACGGCCTGGTCGGGGAAATCAGGTTCCATGAGGACAACGGCCAGCGCTATGCGCGGTTGAACTTCGATTTCCAGCTACAGGCCGCCCAGGACGATGCAGCGCAGCAGCGCAGCGCCCGCCCGCGAGCGCTGCAGTAAGGTGTAGGTGGGTCCAGCGCTGTGATACGTTTCCCTGATTACACCAGCAGGGGATCGCATTTTGGACTCATTGACGCAGGCCGTATTGGGCGCCGCCTTGCAGGGCACGGTGTTGGGACGGGTACAGGGCCGGCGCTCGCTGTTCTACGGCGCGGCGCTGGCCACGGTGCCCGACCTGGACGTGGTGATCCGTTACGCCGACCCGGTCTCGCAGATGACCTTCCACCGGGGTTTTTCCCACTCGCTCTTCGTACTGACCGGCCTGGCCCTGCTGCTGGCCTGGCTGGTCGCAAGCGTGGCGCGCAGGCGCTGGCCCGGCAAAAAAGGCTATAGCGGGCCCAGGTTGTTTCTGGCGTTCTGGCTGGTGCTGATCACCCACCCGGTGCTGGACGCCTTCACGGTCTACGGCACCCAGCTGTTCTGGCCAATCCACTCGATCCCCGAGAGCTGGGCGGCGGTGTTCATCATCGATCCGGTCTACACCGTGCCTCTTCTGGCGACGGTGATCTTTGCAGCGGTCAAGGGCTTTGCCGGGCGTGGCGTGCCGGTGCTGCTCGCGGCGCTGGCGTTCAGCACGGCCTACCTGGGTTTCGGTCTGGGCGGGCGGATGATGGCCGAGCAGCGCTTCCACACGGCGCTGGACCAGCAGGGCATCGCCGTCACCGAGGTGCGCGCCGTGCCGATCGCCTTCAACAGCCTGGTCTGGCGGGTGATCGCCAAGACTCCGGACGGCCAGTACTACGAGGGCATCAGCAGTCTGTTCGACAGTGAGACGCCCGAGTGGCTGCGCCAGCCGCTGAACCTCGATGCACGCGGTATGCTCGACAATGCGCCGCTGCACGAGCGGCTGCGCTGGTTCACCGGCGACTGGCTGCGCTACGACATCGTCGGCGATGCGCTGGTGGTGACCGACCTGCGCATGGGCAACCCTGGCAACTACACCTTCCGCTTCAAGATGGCCGCGCGGGATGATCAAGGCCGCTGGGCACCGGTCACACCTTCGATGTGGCGAGGCGCCGGTCCGGGCTCGATGTTCAACGCCCAGGACATGGCGCTTATCTGGCGGCGCATCGTCGAGCAGCAGCCACCTCTGCCGCTGGCCCGCTGGAGCCGGCAATACCTGGGCGCCGAAGCGCACGGCCAGTGACGACGCGCAACCCCGGCCTGGACCTGCTCAAGTGGCTGGCGATCATCAGCATGATCGCCGACCACCTGCGCTACCTGTGGCCGCAGGCCGAGTGGCTGTTCGTGGCCGGCCGCCTGGCGTTCCCCTGGTTCTGCCTGGCGCTTGCCGCCAACGTCGTGCGCACCCAGGCAGGAGCGCTGTTCACCCCGCGCAACGGCCGCTACCTGGGCTGGCTGGTGCTGTTCTCGGTACTCTCCGAAGCACCCTACCGCTGGCTCGACAACGGCTCGGTAACCCTCAACGTGATGCCGACCCTGGCCCTTGGGCTGCTGGTCGCCTGGGGCGTGCACCACCGCACGCGCCCGGGCAGTGTGCTGGCGCTGGTCGCAGTGATCGTTTCGACAATAGCCAACGACAGCCTGATGTACGGCCTGGCGGGCGTGCTGCTGCCAGGTGCGTTGCTTGCGGCGATCGCCAGGGGCGGGGTGTGGTGGATGCTGCCCGGCCTGCTCGCGGTGGCCGCGAACCTGAACAACAGTTGGCTGCTGGCCCATGTCCTGGAGCCTTTCGTGTTGCTGGTCTTGGCCACCGCCCTGGCGGCCGTGCCGTTCGGACTCGGCCTGCTGCGACTGGGCACGCTGCCGCCGATCTGGCCGGTGGGCCGTTGGGGCTACGGCTTCTATCCTGTGCATCTGGCACTGATCAAGACCCTGAGCCTGTTGGCCTGACCCGGGCCGCCCACTGGCTGTTGCGCTGGGTCAATGCCAGGGCCGATAGTGGCGCGACGCACTGAACGATCGGGCCTCGTGCACCCTCAGAACACAGATGATCTCCCTCAGCAGTCAGGACCGGCCATGCTCGCAAATACCCTTGTCTTCCTGATCACCCTGGCCGCCATGGAAGCGGTGGCCTACCTCGCGCACAAGCACGTCATGCACGGCTGGGGCTGGGGTTGGCACCGCTCGCACCATGAGCTCCGGACGGGCTGGTTCGAGAAGAACGACCTGTATGCCGCAGTGTTCGCAGGGCTGGCCATCGTGCTGATCGCGCTGGGCACCAGCGGTCTGCACCCGCTGGAGTGGATCGGCGCCGGTATGACCGCCTATGGCTTGCTGTACTTTGTCGTGCATGACGGGCTGGTGCACCATCGCTGGCCATGGCGGGTGGTGCCGCGTCGCGGCTACCTCAAGCGCTTGTATCAGGCGCACTTGATGCACCATGCGGTGGAAGGCAAGGAGCGTTGCGTGTCCTTCGGCTTCCTGTATGCCCCGCCTATCGATCGGCTGCGGGCGCAACTGCGCGCCCAGCATCAGGGGCCGCTGCGCAAGCCGGGCGCGGACGGGTCCACAGATGTTCAGGGCGATCCGGCCAGCGACGCCAGCGCGAACCGAGTGCGCGCCACAGGCCCGTGAGCACGGCCGCAATCTTTTCGCCCTTGGAGGTCGACACCCGGCCATCCCATGCCTGGCTCCCAGCAGCCAGCACCTTCACGCCGATCTGACGATAGACCGTCGCCGCCGTGGCCACCGCCCAGGCCGAGCGCCAGGGCAGGGCGCCGAGCCCGCCCTGTGCACTCTGGTAGTAGGGTTCGGCCTGTTCGATCAAGTTGCGGGCAACCCCGGCCAGCGCAGGGCGATAGACCGGAGCGGCCAGGTCCTGGGATGGAATGCCGTTGTCCTGCAGCCACCGCTCGGGCAGGTAGCAGCGCCCGACGCGGGCGTCTTCGACGATATCCCGGGCTATATTGGTGAGCTGCAGGGCCAGGCCCAGGTCGCAGGCACGGTCCAGGGTCGCCGCATCCTTTGCGCCCATGACGCGCGCCATCATCAACCCGACCACACCGGCCACGTGGTAGCAGTACTGCAAGGTATCGTCGAAGGTCCGGTAGCGGTACTCGGTCACGTCCATTTCGAAGCCGCGCAGCAGGTCCAGCGCCTCGCCGCGCGGTATGTCGTGGCGCCGCACCACGTCCCGCAGGGCGGCAAACGCCGGATCGTTCAAGGTCTGGCCCTGGTAGACCGCGTGGGTCTGCGCCTGCAGTTGCGCGAGGCACTGTTCGGCCTGGGCATGGCTGACGGGCACCGCGTCA
The DNA here is from genome assembly GCF_902498185.1 of Pseudomonas fluorescens. Classification (GTDB taxonomy): domain Bacteria; phylum Pseudomonadota; class Gammaproteobacteria; order Pseudomonadales; family Pseudomonadaceae; genus Aquipseudomonas; species Aquipseudomonas fluorescens_BS. The sequence continues at coordinate 64,590 of NZ_CABVIX010000013.1, forward strand.
TGCCCCGCCTGCTGACCGTCGATCACGTCGTCGCAATGGCGGCACCAGGCGTAGAGCATCACCGCCGAGCGGCGGGTGTGCCTGTCGAACAGCCGGGAGGCGGCGGCGAAGCTCTTGGAACCGACAGCGATGCTCTGGTTGGCGTGATCGAGCAATCTGTTGTCGTCGAGGGCGGGGTTCATGCGTGCAGGTCCTCCAGCATCAGGCCGGCGGTGGCCTTGGCCGAACCGATCACGCCCGGGACGCCTGCGCCAGGATGAGTGCCCGCGCCGACCAGGTAAAGGTTGGGCAGGTGCGCGTCGCGATTGTGCGGGCGAAACCAGGCACTTTGCTGCAGCACCGGTTCCAGGGAGAACGCCGAACCCAGATGGGCATTGAGCTCATCGCGGAAATCCCCCGGGGTGAAAATCCGGCTGGTCACCAGGTCCTCACGCAGGCCCGGCATGTAATGCCGCTCCAGGTAGGCGAGGATGCGGTCGCGGTAGCGCGGACCCTCGGCCTGCCAGTCGATCGGCGCATTGCCCAGGTGCGGGACCGGTGCCAGCACGTAATGGCTGGAGCAGCCGGGCGGCGCAAGGCTGGGGTCGGTCACGCACGGGGCATGCAGGTAAAGGGAAAAATCCTCGGGAAGCGACTGGCCGTTGAAGATCTCGTCGATCAACGCGCGGTAGCGTGGACCGAAGCAGACGGTGTGGTGCTGCAAATGGGGCTGCGGGCGCTTGAGGCCGAAATGGATGACGAACAGCGAGTTGCTGAAGCGCTTGCGCTTCAGGCGTTGTCCTTCCTGACGACCGCGTGGGTCGCCCGCCAGCAGGTCGGCATAGGTGTGCACCACGTCGGCATTCGAGGCCACACAGTCGGCCTGCCAATGGCGGCCGTCGCGCGCCCGGACGCCCGTGACACGGCCCGCCTGGGTGTCGATGGATGCAACGTCGGCATTGAGCTCCAGGCGCCCGCCAAGGTCCTCGAACAGCCGCACCAGGCCCTGTACCAGCGCGCCGGTACCACCCCTGGGGAACCACACGCCCCACTGGCGCTCCAGGGCGTGGATCAGGCTGTAGATCGACGAAGTGGCGAACGGGTTGCCGCCGACCAGCAAGGAGTGGAACGAGAACGCCTGGCGCAGTTTGTCGTGCTCGACGAAGCGCGACACCATCGAATACACGCTGCGCCACGCTTGCAGTTTCGCCAACTGGGGGCCGGCCTGGAGCATGTCGCGAAACGACAGGAAAGGCACCGCGCCAAGCTTGACGTAGCCTTCCTCGAACACCGCTCTGGAGTACGCGAGAAAGCGCTGGTAACCCGCCACGTCGCGCGGGTTGAGCGCGTGGATCTGCCGGTCCAGCGCGGCCTGGTCGTTGGCATAGTCGAACTGCGTGCCGTCTTCCCAGCACAAGCGGTAGAACGGCTCCACCGGCAGCAGCTCGACATAGTCGGCCATCTTCCTGCCGCTTTGGCTGAACAGCGCCTCGATGGCACTGGGATCGGTGATCACCGTGGGCCCGGCGTCGAACGTGAAGCCTTGGTCACGGTAGACATAGGCGCGTCCGCCGGGCTGGTCGCGTTTTTCCAGCAAGGTGGTGCGGATGCCAGCTGTCTGCAGGCGGATGGCAAGGGCCAGACCGCCGAAACCGGCCCCGATGACGACTGCGGTTTTTGCTTGACTCATGTCGGGGTCTCGAAATGCCGTGGTGAATGACGCAGGGCCGCCTTGACGGCCTCGCCCACTGGGACGGGCGGCTTGCCCGTGAGGATGCGCGCGCGGTCGCGCCAGGTACTGTGGCCCGCGTAGAAACGTTCGATCAGCGTTTCGGGCAGAGCGTAGAAACGCTGCATGACCTGCCAGCGGTCCTGAGGGCGGCCAGCCAGGAACAGCATGCGGTTGAGCAGGCGGTAGAAACCCTGCGCCTGCCATTGGCGGCGGGCGTACTGGCGCAGGTCGCTGGCCAGGGTTTGCGCATCGCCCAGCGGGCGGGCCGCCAGCCAGTCGGCCAGGCGGACGGCCTCGGGCAACGAGTAGCCGGTGGTGCAATGGCACAATCCCGCGCGCAGGCCTGAAGGCAGGTGCCCACCGGCTTCGTCCCAGAAGGCCTCGAAATCGCCCGCGAGGGTGATCGGCAGCACGCCATGCTCTTCGCGCAGGCACTCGGCGACCGACCAGCCGCGCTGCCGCACGTAGAGACCTATATGCTCACGCAGTTGCCCGGGCGTCAGCCGCTGCTGGTCGACGTAATGCGTGTCTTCGACCAGCACGGTGTCGGCGCAGAAGGGCAGGAGGTAGACGAACCGGTAGCCGTCGCCCTGTGCCACACGTGCGTCCATGATGACCGGAGTCGCCAGGCCGTGAGGCCGTTCAAGGCGCAGCAGCTGGCCGAGGAAGGCCTGCTGGCCGAGGATCATGCTCGGACTGGCGCGCATGCCGCGGCCATCGATCACTACCCTGGCGGCCAGGCGCTCGCCGCCGTCCAGGCTGACCTGGGTCGGGCTGAGGGCGGCGATCTGCCGGTTGAGCAGCAGGCTCTCGCCCAGGGCAGGCGTGATGATCTCGGCAAAACGCTCGCTGGTGATGCTGGCGTAGCCACTGTGCAGGGTGCGGGACTGCTGGGGGAAATGTACCTGGTAGCCGGGCCAGCGCTTGACCACCAGTGGCTCGAGCCAGCGGTGCTGTGCAGCGCTCAGGTCGCCGTCGTGGAACGACCAGGTGTGGTTGCCCCCCAGCGTGGACTGCTCCTCAATGCACAGGATGTCAAGCTCCGGGCGCAGCTGACGCAGGCGCCAGGCGATCAGTCCATTGGCCAGGCCGCCGCCGGCGAGAATCAGGTCGTGGGTCATTGGTCTCTCATCCCTAGGGCAGCTTCGACGATATCGGCTGCTTTCGGCGCGCCGCCGGCCTGTTGCAGCTCGGCAGCCAGCGCATCCAGGGCAGGCGCGCGTTTTGTCAGCAATCCCTCCAGCGCCTCGGCTATGCGCGGTGCCCGGGCCCAGCGGTGCAGCTTCACCCCAAGCTTGTGATGGCTGACCCGCGCTGCCACCCCGTGCTGATCAAAGGCAATGGGCATCACCAGGAGGGGCGTGCGCGCGGCGATGGCGTCCATCACCGTGTTCAGGCCGCCATGGGTGACCACCGCATCAGCCTGTTCCAGGGCCCACTGCTGTGGGGCGAAATCCGTCACCCAGGTTGCGCCGCGCTCTACCAGGCGGCGCTCGTGGGCCCGTCCGAGCTTACCGCAATGGGCGACCAGCAGCTGCGCGCCGAGCCTTCGACAGGCAGTGGCGATCTGTTCGAACATGCCCCTGCGCTCGCCTTGCAGCGTGCCGAGGCTAGCGAAGATGAAGGGCCGCTTGGGATCGATCGGCCACGGCCCGGCGTCTTCGTTTCGAGGCCCGCGCAGGGGGCCCACCGCGTGAAAATTGCCCGGAGGCTGGCGCCGTGGGAAATCGAAGCCCGGCAGCGTCTGGCTGATCTGTGCCAGGGGCGAGAGGCACCCGTGCAAGGCGCCAGGCGGCGGTACATCGAGGGCGCGGGCGGCATCGTCCAGTGCGCGGCCCAGCGGCGCCATCAGCCAGTCGTGCACCCGTGCGCTGCCTTGGTACAGCTGCTGGCTGCGTGGGTCGGGGCGATAGGTAAACGGCATCACCGGCAAAGGCAGACCGGCTTCACGGTTGATTGGCAAGGCGCAGGCGACCGAAATGAAGGGCAGGTTCATGCTTTGCGCGACGAGGGCGCCTGCCCCCTCCATCTGGTCGCAAAGCAGGATGTCGACGTCAAGCGCTGTCAGTACGGGCGGCAGTTCCCGGCACAGCATCGCCGTGGTAGCCGCCATCTGCCCGATTACCCGCCGCAAGCCCCACGGGCTGCCTGGGCTGGCCGCCTGGCGCAGGACGGTCTCGAGGCTGCCGGGCGGATGGCTGCGGGCGCCCACCGCCTGAAAACCCACGCGGGAATCGGACAGCCAGCGCGCCGCATCCGCCTGGTGAAAAAAAGTTATCCGGTGCCCTCGCTTCAGCAATTCGACCGTCAAAGCCTGCAGCGCCTGGAAATGGCTGTAATAGGGTGGGGCAACGACACCGATATGGCTCATACCCAGCCATGCTCCGGCAACAGCCGCGCCTGGCGCAGAGCCGCCAAGTCGCGGGAACCGGTGCAGAAGCAGGCGATACGCAGTTGACGCAGCATGACCTCGAAATGGGCAATCACCGCGTCGGTCGATTGCGTCGCCACCTCCAGCACCCCGGCAGCCTGCCCGACCAGATCGGCGCCCAGGCGGATCGCCTTGGCGGCATCGACGCCGTCGCGCACGCCGCCCGAGGCGATCAGGGTGACGTCCGGCAGCGCCCGGCGTACCGCCTGCACTGCGCTGGCGGTCGGGATGCCCCAGTCGGCAAAGGCCATGGCCACCTCGCGGTCCCCATCGCTCACCGCCCGCTCAGCCTCGACCGCTGCCCAGCTAGTGCCGCCTGCGCCTGCGACGTCGATCACCTGCACCCCGGCTTCGACCAAGGCCTGGGCAACCGGGGCCGACAGACCGGCACCCACTTCCTTGACAATCACCGGCACCGGCAGCAGGCGGGTGAGTTGCGCAACGCTGTCCAGCACGCCTTGCCAATTGCGGTCTCCCTCGGGCTGCACGGCCTCCTGCAAAGGATTGAGATGAATGATCAGGCCGTTGGCCTCCAGAGCATCCACGGCACGCCGTGCCAGGTCTTGACCACCCGCTTCGCGCAGTTGCGCGCCGCCGATATTGGCCAGCAGCGCAATGCTGGGCGCCAGCCGGCGCAGCGACAGGGTCAGCCCCTGGGCGTGGCCGCTCTGCAGGCTGACCCTCTGCGAGCCCACGCCCATGGCGATGCCCAGCGCCTCGGCGGCTTCGGCCAGGTGCCGGTTGATCGCTTCCGCGCGCTCGGCCCCGCCGGTCATGGAGCTGATCAGCAGCGGCGCGCGCAGGGCGATACCCAGCAACTGGCTGCTCAGGTCGATGTCGTCCAGGTTCAGTTCGGGCAGGGCGCAATGTTCGAAGCGCACCGCCGCCCAGCCGGCGTCCATCTGGCGCGCGGCCTTGCGAGGGTCCAGGACGATGTCCAGGTGATCATCCTTGCGTCGGCTCAGGTCGCTTTGTTTCATTCCGGCTCCGGTGCCCAGGAATCATTCGGGGCTTCGCGTGGTCTTTGCAGTATCAAGGAGTTGTACAACCGATGATTAGTTGCATAGGTTTAGTACGGGACCATGCATTCAGGCAACCGCGCAAGCCAGTGGTTCCTTTGCCGCCAGGGTCATTCGATTCCGCTATACCTGAATAGACACCGGGATACACACCAGGGTTTTTGCAGCCCGCGATGATTTGAGGGAACGATGACAGCACACTCCACAGTAACCATAGACGTCAGCTTCGCCGAGCACCTCGCGCGGCTGCGGACGGACCTGGAGACGCGGCTTGACGCTTTGCTGCCAGCGGCCAGCGGCGAGCGGGACCTGGTGGCGTCGGCCATGCGCGAGGGTGCGCTAGCCCCGGGCAAGCGCATGCGTCCGCTGCTGCTGATGCTGGCCGCCGACGGTCTGGGCGCCTGCGAGCAGGCAGCCCTGGACCTGGCCTGCGCGGTGGAGATGGTGCACGCCGCTTCGCTGGTGCTCGACGACATGCCATGCATGGACAACGCCCAGTTGCGGCGCGGACGCGCAACGGTTCATCTCGCTTTTGGCGAGGACGTTGCCATACTCGCAGCGATCGCATTGCTGTCGCGGGCCTTCGCTCTGGTGGCAGAGATCGAGACCGTGCCGGCGCCGGTGCGCAATCAACTGGTCACCCTGCTGGCCAATGCCATCGGCAGCCAAGGGTTGGTCAAAGGGCAGTTCCAGGATCTGCGCGACGGCACGCAGCCGCGCACCGCCGAGGAAATCGCCGCCACCAATGCGCTCAAGACCGGTGTGTTGTTCAGCGCGATCATGGACATGGCCTGCCTGATTGGCGATGCCGGGCTGCCAGTGCGCGGGGCCCTGCAAGGGTTCGCACTTGAGCTGGGGCAGGCCTTCCAGCTTTATGACGACCTGCGCGACCGTGATACGGACACGGGAAAGGACCAGGGCAAGGACGATGGCAAGTCCACCTTTGTGGCGCTGTGCGGCGAAGCCAAGGTGCGCGAGCGTTTGCAGGGGCACCTGGCCCGCGCGCAGAGCCAGTTGGCCCAGGCGTTTGACTGCGACATGCCGATCGGGCGTTTCCTGCAGCTGATCTTCGCCCGCGCAGGCAACTGCTGAGGCGCAGCACCAACCTCAGGGCAACGCGGCGAGGGCCCGCTGCAGTGGGTCGAGGTCGGCGAAGCGCTGTTCGCGCGCTACCTTGCCATCCTTGAGTTCCAGCCACTGCACACTGTTGCGATCGCCAGCGTATTGGTCTGCCACTTTGCCGTCGCGGTCCAGCAGGATGCGGTAGCTGGCCGAACGCATCGTGGGCAGGAGTATCCACTTCGCCGGGGCAGGCATCATTTCGATGTCAGCGACAAACACGACCCCGCGCGTGTCCAGGAATCCCTTGGGCTTGTCTTCCACGGCACGGTTGACCAGGCGCGCGCTGGACATGCTGCGGGCGATCAGCAGCACACGAGTTTCGGAGGACAGGCTGTAGGGGTTGTCGAACTGGTCCTGCAGGGTCCATGCGGTGCTGGTCTGCGCTGTCTCGGCCGAGGCCGCGCTTGCGCCCAAGGCGCCGAGCAATAGGAAGATGAAGCCTTTCATGGCAAACCGCTCTGTCTGGGAATGGCTCAACCTTAGCCAGCCTCAGGACAAATGCCAACCGCCCGGGGCAAGCGGCACTGGGCAGAAAGATCAAACTTTCGGGCGCGCCTGCTTTCTCCTGAATAACCCCGGGGTATTCATCCCCATTTATCCGGCAGAGGAAGCAGGCATGTTCGGCAAGGCAGTCGCGGTAGGCATTTCATTGACCCTGGTCGGTTGCAGCGGCTCTGACACCCGCTCGCCCACCGACTTGCCCGGCGCGCCCAAGACCGCGCAGACACGAGCCCTGGAGCTTGGCGCCGATGCGCTTCAGTCGCAACCGCCGATCAAGGCGCTCAACGCCTACCTCGATGGCTTCCATTTCTACAACGGCCATCCGGATGTGCAGATGGAAGCCCACCATTACTGCGCCCTGCTGAACGAGGAAGTCATCCAGTGTGCGATCTACGATGGCAACACCGCCCAGGCGCGGCTGATGGGTGTTGAATACATCATTAGCGAACGCCTGTTCGCTGGCTTGCCCGCTGGCGAGAAAGCCCTGTGGCATAGCCATGCTCACGAGGTGAAGTCCGGCCAGCTGGTGGCGCCAGGCATTCCGCTGGCTGCCGAGAATCGCCTGATGGCCAAGCTTGCCAATACCTACGGCAAGACCTGGCACACCTGGCACACAGATCAGGACAACGCGCTGCCGCTTGGCATGCCACAACTGATGATGGGCTTCACTGCCGACGGCCAGGTCGATCCTGCGATGGTGCGCCAGCGGGACGAGCGCCTGGGCATTGACAGCAACGAGCGCCGCAAGGCACGTGCCGACATCAGGCCCAATCCTGTGCAGCCAGGGGCCGACGCCTGGAAGAACGGCAAGGTCGTGCAGATCAAGGACAGCACCGGCCATACCCACCTGCATCCGCGTCCGGCGACCCCCGAGGACACCAATGCCCGCTCGTCTTCGACCTCGAAGCAGCCCTGAAGCTATCCCCTTGCATCCCCAGGAGACCACCATGAACAGAGACAAGGCCCCGGAAATCCGCAACACAGGCGACAAGACACCTCGGCCCGTGTCGTCCGAAGAGGCTCAGAAGGGCCAGACCCGTCACCCCGATGAGCCGGTGCTTGAACGGCCCGATCCGGATACCGAGACAATCGACAAGGTCATCACCCCGACTTCGGTCAAGGAAAAGGAAGAAGAAGCGCGGTTGATCAAGGAGCGCCTCGCCGCGAACGAGCGCCTGCTCAAGCGCTGATCAGCGCCAAGGCCTCCTCGACCGGCAACGGACGCTTCATCCGCTGCGACAAAGCCGCCATGGCGCGGGAGTGCTCGCAGGCGACCACGCCCTGGACCTGCTCATCGACGCAGAGCAGGGCGATGAAGCGTTCACTTTCCGGCGCACCCACCCACTCGATCCGTTGCCAGTCGGACGCATGGCCGAGCACCTCGTAGGTGCGGCCATGGTGATAGGTCCAGAAGAACGGCACATCCGCATATTCAAGCTTCTCCCCCAGCATGTTCGCAGCGGCGATGCGTGCGTGCTGCTGTGCCACGCGCCAGTGCTCGATGCGTACCGGACGACCGGCAAGCGGGAAGGTCACCATGTCGCCAGCAGCCCACAGGCCCTCGGCAGCGCGCATGCCGGCATCGACCTTGATCGACTGGTCGTCCGCCAGCTCCAGGCCGCGTACCAGGCCGGTCGCGGGTTTGACGCCGGTACCGAACAGCACCAGGCGGGTCTCGATGCGTTCGCCATTGTCGAGCATTACGGCCTGGACCTCAGATTCGCCCTCCAGTCGCACCGGTTCGCGCGGGGTGTGGAATACCACCCCATTGCTCTCGTGCCAGCTACGCAGTGCCCGGCCGATGCGCTCGCCCACCTGCTTGACCAGTGGCACCTCGTGGCGTGCGGCCACATGGACGCGCATGCCGTACTTGCACAAGGCGGATGCGGCCTCCAGGCCGATGAAGCTGTCTCCGATGAGGACCGCCGTCTGGCCGGGTTGGGCGCTGGCCAGCAGTTGCTCGGCATCGTCACGGCTGCGCAGCACAAAGGCGCCTTGCAGTTGCGCCCCGGGGATGTCCGGGCGCTGCGGCTTGCCGCCCGTGGCGAGCAAAGCGGCGTCATAGGTCAGGGTCTGGCCGTCGGCGAGGTTGATACGCCGGTTGGCGGGTTCGATCGAGCGAACCTTGCCGTGGACCCGGCGCAGCTTGGTGTTGCGCTGGACATTGCCCTCGAGCAGCGGCGGGATCTCTTCGGGCGACATCTCGCCCGAGAGCACGAATTTGCTCAGGGACGTGCGGTCGTAGGCCGGGTGGCGCTCTGCGTCGATCCACGTCAGTTGGCCGCCAAAGCCCCTGGCGCGCAAGCTCGAGACCGCCGCCGCACCTGCAGCTCCGGCGCCTATGACCACAAAGCTGCGTGCGTCGTCCCGCGAGCTGGGCTGGGCGGGCACAAGCTGTTGGTCATCGACCCAGACCGTGCCGTCCTCGACTTTGGTGCGGTAGCGCGCCAGGTCGCTCAGGGCAGGTGGCTCGCACACTAGGCCGCTGTCGAGGGCAAAGGCTGCCTTGTGCCAGGGACAGATCAGATACCCCTCGCAGATAGCGCCTTCTTCAAGCGGCGCGCCGGCATGAGGGCAGTTGGCCTGGAAGGCGTGGACCTCGCCTGCATGGCGTACCAGCACGATTTCCTCCGCGCCGGCTTGCACACGCATGCCCTGGTCGTCGCTGAGCTGATCCAACTGGGCTACGGCGTGAAACGTCATGGCAATCTCCTTGGCGGCGGGGGATGCAGGTTCGACACTGCGGCCACGCGAGGGCTGCGCCTGGCCGACCACCGGTGCCCTTGTGTCGAGGGAACGACCGGCTTGCGCTGTGGCTCTCAATAAGAGTGTCCTGGCAAAGGTACCCGACCATGAAAGCGCAACTGCTGTACTTCGAAGATGACGGCCAGACGCCTAACAGCGCCTTGCCAGTGGTGCTCTATCACCGCTGCCTCACGGACATGTCCGATGCGGCCAGCGCCTTCGAGACACTGTTTGCCCGCCACCACTGGCGCCCGTTGTGGCGCTCCGGCATCTTCGACTACCACCATTATCATTCCACCGCCCATGAGGCCCTGGGCGTGGCCAGTGGCCGCGCACGGGTCACGCTGGGTGGCGAATCCGGGCAGACCCTGGAGCTGGCGGCTGGAGATGTACTGGTCCTGCCGGCGGGCACCGGCCACTGCTGCGAGCAGTCCAGCGACGACTTTCTGGTGGTCGGGGCATATCCCGCAGGCCAGGAAGACTATGACCTGCAGCGCCCAGGCAGTGCCAATCATGCGGCCTCCAAGGCGCGCATTGCCCAGGTGCCCATGCCCCAGGCCGACCCTGCAACCGGCGCCGAAGGCACGCTAGTGAGCGCCTGGCAGTCAACCCCCCGTCAAACGAGGTAATCGTCATGCCACAAGGCAGCAAGGACAAATACACCGCCGAGCAGAAGCGCAAGGCGCGGCACATCGAGGAAGGGTACGAAGACAAGGGGGTACCCAAGGATGAGGCCGAGGCGCGCGCCTGGGCCACGGTGAACAAGCAGTCTGGAGGAGGCGAGAAGGCGGGTGGCTCGGGCAAGCGCACGTCTGCGGCCAGCAAGCAGACCGCCAAGTCCGATTCGGCCAAGCGCGCGGCCAAGACCCGCGAAGGGCATGCGCGTGGCTCCAGTGAATCCCTGGAAAGCCAGACCAAGGAAAGCCTGCTCAAAGAGGCGCGCAGCAAGGACATCGCCGGACGCTCGCGCATGACCAAGGCGCAGTTGGTCGAGGCGCTGCGCAAGCATCATTGAGGATGGGGCCAGGAGGACGGCTTGTTTTTGTCTACTTCTGCGTATAGATGCTATCGTCTCTCGTTCCTGAAAAGCGTCCCGGACCCGCTGGAAACGTGGAGCGATACATGGCTTGCTGCAAGAAACTCGTGCTCATCGCACTCGCCAGCCTGGTGCTGGGCGCGTGCGATGACACCTCGACGCCCTCGGTGGAAACCACCGGGCGTTTCCCGCATTGCACCGAACAGGCGCGCCATGACTCCTGCTTCGAGCTTAACAATGCCAGTGATGTGCAGCACTCGACCCTGCAGCAGAACCCCGAGCGATTCTCGATCGATGCCGATGGCCTGCCGATGGCGGTGCAACTGGTATGGGGGTCGGATTTCTTCAACAGCATTACCCATGATGCCCAGGACCGGGTTGTGGCGGTGGGTGGGCCACGGCTGCAGTTGAGCGAAGTGTCGGGGGAGGACGCTGCGCCCTGGCAGACCGAGCGTTTCAGCGAATACGGCGACGTTTTGCGCGCCGCCACATGGGCGCGCGACGGCACGGCTTTCGCCGTGGGCAGCCATGGCGTGATCCTGGCTCGCGCGCCTGGACATGAAGGCTGGGAGCGCCACAACCAGGTCTTTTCCCGTCTCGACGACCCGGCTCGCAAGGCGCTGGAGTTCGATGGCGATGCCTATGGCGTGGCCATCGCCGACGCGCAGCATGCGGTGGTAGTCGGCGAAGAGCGCATCCTGCGCACCCAGGATGGCGGGATGCACTGGAAGCGGGTGCCGTATCCGCTCAAGGACATCGCCTTGCAGGATGTGCAGTTCGTCGACGCCCAGACCGGTTGGGCGGTCGGCTCCGGGGGCACCTTGCTGCGCTCGGGCGACCAGGGCAGGACCTGGCACAAGGTCCAGGCGTCGCTGGCCGCAGCGCACTTGATGGGCCTGGACTTCAGTGATCCACAGCACGGCTGCGTGGCCGGCGGCTACAGGGTCTGGTGCACGGCTGACGGCGGTGGGCACTGGGAGGAAAGTTCGCTCGATACGCCTGGCGGCACGGACCTGTCCGACCGGATCGGCTTTACCCGGGTCAGGTTCCAGGACGCCCGGCGCGGCTGGCTGGTCGGCAAGAGTGGCCTGGTCATGCGCACGGCCGATGGAGGGCAGCATTGGCAGTACGTGACTCATCTGAGCCGGCTGCAGGGCCAGACACTCACTCAGGCAGAGCTGTGGGGTCTGACCATTGCCAATGGACGGGTCTGGGCTGCCGGGACCGGCTGGACCGGTGATCAGACCTATGGCAGCAACTCGCTCAAGTCCGGCGGCTTAGTGGTGTCCTGGGCGGTCGAGCCCTGAGCAGACCTGCAAGTACCAGGGCGCGTAGGGTGTCCTGGCGACCATGCGCCGGTTGAGATCCGCCGCGCCATCGCCCCACCACACCGGGCCGCGCTCGCCCAGCGCAGTCTTGGCCGCATCGACCGACCTGCGCGCGGCCTGCAGGCGCGAGGTGTCCTCGTTGGCCTTGGCCTGTCTTACCTCGCGCCGGGCTGCCATCAGCTGATCGACCAGCTGCTGGCGCACCTCCTCTGCAAGCGCCGGATTGCTGCAACGCCACAGGCGGCCGCGGACCACGAAGTAGCGGCCGTCGGGGGTGGTTGGGTATTTCGACATGGCTGATCTCCCGGATACATTGCGCCCCTGTACTCACAGCAGTCCGCGTTCAGTGTGTGACCGAGCGGTCCAATCGATGTTCACCCGTTTTTCGAGACTGGCACAGGTGTGTCACTGCTGGGTCACCTGTGTCGCCGGTGGGTCGGCTGTCGCATGAGACACGCAGGCACCAGCGTGCCTGCGCGACAGCTTCAACCGCTCTGGCACGATGCTTTCGGCCCAGCGCTCAGCCTTTGGCACAGGCGTTGCTCTTATGGAAAGGCCCAACACCAGGTTGCGGCCACTAATAAGAATCGGAGAGAGCACGATGAATCGGACTGGCCTGCTGTGCTGGCGTTCGAACGCCAGGGTGGAGCAACCACCGACTGTCCCGGGAACGCACCTGCGCATGGCGATGCTGGCGCTGGCGTTGACCTGTTCGCCGCTGGCGATGGCCGCCGAAGTCGACGGCAAGCGCATCGCGGCGGCGGACAACGAGCCGGGCAACTGGATGAGCCACGGGCGTACCTACGACGAGCAGCGTTTCAGCCCGCTCACGCATATCAACGACGGCAACGTCAGCCAACTGGGCCTGGCCTGGAGCTACAAGCTGGACCTGGACCGCGGCGTCGAAGCCACGCCGATCGTGGTCGACGGGGTGATGTACACCACCGGTCCCTTCTCGGTGGTCTATGCGCTCGATGCCCGCAACGGCAAGCTGCTGTGGAAGTACGATCCGCAATCCGACCGCCAGCGGGCCGGCGAAGCCTGCTGCGATGCGGTCAACCGCGGCGTGGCGGTCTGGCAGGGCAAGGTCTACGTCGGGGTGCTCGACGGACGTCTCGAGGCCATCGACGCCAAGACGGGGCAGCGGGTGTGGTCGGTCGATACCCGCAACGACAAGGCCCGCAGCTACACCATCACCGGTGCCCCGCGGGTGGTCAACGGCAAGGTCATCATCGGCAACGGCGGAGCCGAGTTCGGCGTACGCGGCTACGTGACCGCCTACGAGGCCGAGACCGGCAGACAGGCATGGCGCTTCTTCACCGTGCCGGGCGATCCCAAGCTGCCGCCCGAGGACAAGGCCATGCAGATCGCCAGCAAGACCTGGCATGGCGACGCCTTCGTCGAGCAGGGTGGCGGCGGCACGGCGTGGGACTCGTTCGCCTACGACCCAGAGCTGAACCTGCTGTACATCGGTGTTGGCAACGGTTCGACCTGGGACCCGAAGTGGCGCAGCCAGGCCAAGGGCGACAACCTGTTCCTGTCCAGCATCGTCGCCGTCCATGCCGACACCGGCGAATACGCCTGGCACTACCAGACCACCCCCGGGGATGCCTGGGACTTCACCGCCACCCAGCACATGATCCTCGCCGAGCTGCCGATCAACGGCAAGCAGCGCAAGGTGCTGATGCAGGCGCCGAAAAACGGCTTCTTCTATGTGCTCGACCGTGCCACGGGCGAGCTGCTCTCGGCGAAGAACATCGTCCCGGTGAACTGGGCCAAGGGCATCGACATGAAGACCGGCAGGCCTATCGTCGACGACGAAGCCGCCGCCTACTGGAAAGACGGCAAGCGCAAGCTGGTGACCCCGGCCTTCTGGGGCGCCCATGACTGGCACCCCATGTCCTACAACCCCAAGACCGGTCTGGTGTATATCCCCGCGCACATCATGTCGGCCTACTACGAGCACATTCCCGATGCGCCCAGGCGCAACCCCTTCAAGAGCGTCTACCAGCTCGGCATGAAGACCGGCATGATGCCCGAGGGCGCGGACGGGCTGCTGGAGATGGCCAAGACCTGGTCCGGCAAGCTGATCGCCTGGGACCCGGTCAAGCAAGCGCCGGCGTGGGAGGTGCCCTACATCACCATCTTCAACGGCGGTACGCTCAGCACGGCAGGCAACCTGGTGTTCGAAGGCAGTGCCGACGGCCGGGTGATCGCCTACGCCGCCGACACCGGCAAAAAGCTCTGGGAATCACCTGCCGCCAGCGGCGTGATGGCGGCGCCGGTGACCTATTCGGTGGACGGTGAGCAGTACGTGACATTCATGGCGGGCTGGGGCGGAGCGTTCTCGACCTTTGCTGGCGCCTTGTCGCTGCGCGCCGGCGTCCAGCCGTTTTCCCAGGTGCTGACCTACAAGCTGGGCGGCATGGCGCCTCTGCGCGAGCCACCACCGCCCGCCGATGCCCCCGAGCCTCCGGCGCTGAGCGGCGATGCGGCTACCGTGGCCGCGGGCGCGGCGCTGTACGACGGCAACTGCTCGCAATGCCACGGCATTCATGCCGTCAGCGGCGGTGTGCTGCCTGACCTGCGCAAGCTCACCAGTGAAAAGCACGGCATGTTCCTCGGCATTCTCTACGGCGGCCGCGTGCCGGACGGCATGCCGTCCTTCGCCGATGCGCTCAAGCCGGAGCAGGTCGAGCAGGTGCACCAGTACCTGATCAAGCGTGCCCATGACCTCAAGCGCGAAGGCGATGCCTGGCAGCAGTTCAGCGCCAAGCCGGTTGCAAGCAAGGTTTCCCAGCCATTGGCCGACAACGATTCCAAGGAGTGACACAGCATGCAAGAAGCCCCCTACCAGAACTATATCGATAACGCCTTTTTCGCCACCGAAGAGCATCTGGAGGTGTTCAACCCGGCCAATGGCCAACTGCTCGGCCGTGTGCCGGAATCGACGCCAGACCAGGTCGAGCAAGCCATCGCCGCGGCCCGCCGGGCGCAGAAAGGCTGGGCCGCCAAGCCTGCCATCGAGCGCGCGGGCTACCTGCGCCAGATCGCCGCCAAGGTGCGCAGCAATGCCGCGCGGCTTGCGCATATCATCACGGCAGAGCAGGGCAAGGTCCCGGCGCTGGCCGAGGTCGAGGTCAACTTCACAGCGGATTATCTGGACTACATGGCCGAGTGGGCGCGGCGCCTCGAGGGTGAAGTGCTGACCAGCGACCGCGCCAACGAACACATCTTCCTGCTGCGCAAGCCGCTGGGAGTGGTGGCAGGTATCCTGCCGTGGAACTTCCCGTTCTTTCTCATTGCCCGCAAGATGGCGCCGGCCCTGCTTACCGGCAATACCCTCGTCATCAAGCCCAGCGAAGAAACCCCGATCAACTGCTTCGAGTTCGCAAGGCTGGTGGCCGAGACCGATCTGCCCAAAGGGGTATTCAACGTGGTCGGCGGCCAGGGCAGCACTGTCGGCCATGGCCTGAGCAGCAGCGCCGGCATCGACCTGGTGAGCTTCACCGGCAGCGTGGCCACGGGCGCGCGGATCATGGCCGCGGCTGCGCCCAACATCACCAAGCTCAACCTGGAACTGGGCGGCAAGGCCCCGGCCATCGTCCTGGCCGATGCCGACCTCGACCTTGCGGTCCGGGCCATCACCGCTTCCCGGGTGATCAACACCGGGCAGGTGTGCAACTGTGCCGAGCGGGTGTATGTGGAGCGCAAGGTGGCGGATGCATTCATCGACAAGGTGGCCCAGGCCATGGCAGCGACCCGCTACGGCGATCCGCTCAAGCAGGCGGACCTGGACATGGGCCCGCTGATCAACCAGGCCGGCCTGGACAAAGTCGCGCAGATGGTGCGTACGGCGCGCGAGCAGGGCGCCCAGGTGGTGACCGGTGGGCAGGTGGCGGACCTGGGGGCGGGCTTCCATTACCAGCCGACAGTACTGGCGGGGTGCTCGGCTGACATGGAAATCATGCGCAAGGAGATCTTTGGCCCGGTGCTGCCGATCCAGGTGGTGGATGACATCGACCAGGCGATCGCGCTGGCCAATGACAGCGAATATGGGCTTACGTCATCGATCTATACCCGCGACCTGAACGCCGCACTCAAGGCAAGCCGCGAGATCGATTTCGGCGAGACCTACATCAACCGCGAGAACTTCGAAGCGATGCAGGGCTATCACGCCGGGACGCGCAAGTCGGGGATTGGCGGCGCGGATGGCAAGCATGGGTTGTACGAGTACATGCATACGCACGTGGTGTACATCCAGGCCTGATCGGCCGCTGTCTGCACAGGCCTCTTCGCTGGCAAGCCAGCGAAGAGGCCTGTGCGGTCCGAAAGCTATCCCGCCAGATTCGGCGCCACGATGCGGTGGCGCTTCATCTTCCGGTAGAGGGTCGAGCGCGAGATTCCTGCGGCTTCGGCGGCAGCACTGATGTTCCAGCGCTGTTCGCGCAACACCCTCAGCAGGTGCCGTGCTTCGACATCCTCCAGTTCCTGCTCCAGCCTTTCGCCAGGCACCTGGGCCACAGGCACCACAGGCTCGGCCGCCGCCATCAATTCCACCGGCAGGCAGTCCATCTTTACAAGTCCATCCTCCGCTAGCGCTGCTGCGTAGCGCAGGCAGTTGATCAACTGCCGCACATTACCCGGCCAGCGCTGTGCAACCAGGCATCGATGGGCCTCCGGGCTCAGCCATAGCGATCGCCCTCCTGCCTGGCTCGCCAGCACCCGTTCGATCAATTCGGCCCGGTCACTTCGCGCGCGCAGGGGCGGCAGCGGCAGGTGCATGCCGCTCAAGCGGTAGTACAGGTCTTCACGGAAGCGCTTGTCCTGGATCATCTGCGCCAAATCCTGGTGAGTGGCCGACACCACCTGGATATCCAGCGCAACCGACGCGCAAGCCCCGATCGGCACCAGCTCCCGCTCCGCCAGCACCCGCAGCAGGCGGGTCTGCAGGTGGGCCGGCATGTCGCCGATTTCGTCAAGAAACAGGGTGCCGCCGTTGGCCTGCTCCAGCTTGCCCTTCATGCCCTTGCGATTTGCGCCGGTAAAACTGCCGCTGTGGTATCCGAACAGCTCGCTTTCGATCAGCGACTCGGGAATGGCGGCGCAATTGAGCGCCACAAAGGGCCCGTGGCAGCGCAGGCTGGCCTGGTGCACGGCGCGGGCGAAGGCTTCCTTGCCGGTGCCGGTCTCGCCGGTCAGCAGGATCGCGATGTCCTTGTCCAGCACCTTGCGCAAACGCGTCACGCCTTGCTGCAGGCCTGGATCGTTGCCCGCCAGCTGCTCCAAGTCTGGGTGGGAGGACGGCTGGCGGGGCGCCTGCAGGGCCGGCGCGTGGCGATACCCGGCAGGCACGCGCAGGCCGACTTCGAGAAGACTCTCGTCCGTCAGTGCCCGCAGTTGCGTACCGCAGGCGCCGCCGCGGGTATGACTGAGCAGCTGGTCGATGGTCGCTGGTAGCAGCTGTTCGATAGGGCGGCCGATCAAGGGCGGCGCCTGGCGCTCCTGGTGAGCCACGAAGGCCGCGCGGTTGGCGCCGATTACCCGGCCACTTTCATCCAGCGCCAGCAATTGTTCATTGGCGAGGTCGGTGATGTCGTCCCGGGGCTTGAGCGCCAGGGTAAGGCGGTCGCGGTAGCGCTGGCGGAAATGCGTGTTCTCGATCAATCGCGCGTACATGATCACCAGCTGCAAGGTCAGGAACTGCGCCTGCTTGGGGCCTTCGCTGTTCAGGCAGGTAGCGTTCAGGCAGCCTTGGAGCTGGCCTTGGGCGTCGAAGATCGGCGATACCGAGCAACTGAGCCGGCCGTTGGCTGCCAGGAAATGCTCCTGGCGGTGGATCACCAGCGGCTGGGCCGAGGCCAGCGCGGTACCGATGCCGTTGGTCCCGGCGATGGACTCGTCCCAGCGCGCGCCGACAATCAGGCCGGAGCGGGTGTAGGGGCTCTGCTGGCTGGGCAGGCGAGCGTCGAGGGTGATGCCGTGCTCATCGCTGAGCAGCACGGCGAAACCTGCGTCCACCACGCGTTTGGCCAGGCCGCTGACGCCCTGGCTGGCGATTGCCAGGTAAGCCTGGTGCTGGGCCTGGTGATGACGGATCTCGGCTGCGCTGAGCATGTTGTCCACACACAAGTGGCCCGGGTCGAGACGGTGCTGGGTGACGCTGCGGTACCAGGATTGGGCGATGACCCCTTCGGGACGGATACCGCGTTCGGCGAAATGGCTGTCGATGAAGGCGGCCAGCTCGCCGGGGGAAGATTCTGGGGTGTGCGCGGTCATGGGCGCTCCACGGAGGCGGTTATTGTCGGTGCCGGTTCGAATGCCGGTGTCGAGTGCTACCTTAGCGGGTTATGGGGGAGGGTGCATGGATCGGTGGTGTTCCATTCGCGGCGGATCAGCGTTCCGACAAGCCCGTTCCTACTAAGCGGCTGTTTCTTTGGATATTTTTTCAATCCGGGCTTCCCATCCCCGCAAATTGTTGGTAAATTTGCGCCCGTTCCACACAGGGGCGTCGCCAAGCGGTAAGGCAGCAGGTTTTGATCCTGCCATGCGTTGGTTCGAATCCAGCCGCCCCTGCCATTTTTATCCTCGCACTATCCTTCGACACACGCTTCCACCTTCAGGCAAGCGTTCATTCAGTCGATACAACTCCCTACGCATTATCCGAATCGGTTTTCAGCAACCTCGAGCTGATGATTTCCCGTGTCCGTCCGATTTCTGCACCGGGCCCGTGCAGGCCAGCGCGACGCCCCGGCGCCGCGCTGACCCGTCAATCAGTGTGGCGCGCGAGGAATGGTCTTGAGCAGGTCTTCAGGGCTGATATGCCCGACCACCTGCTGCTGCACTCCACTGCCAGGCAATGGCAGGTCGAGGATGTGGCCCTTCATCTTGCCGATCACGTGCATCTCGCACGGCTTGCAGTCGAATTTCAGGGTCAGCACTTCGTCACCCTGGATCAGCTGCATCGGCGCGACCTTGGTACGCACGCCGGTGACGCCCTTGGCCTGCTTGGGGCAGAGGTTGAAGGAGAAGCGCAGGCAGTGCTTGGTGATCATCACTGGCACTTCGCCGGTTTCTTCATGGGCCTCGTAGGCCGCGTCGATCAGCTTCACCCCGTGACGATGGTAGAACTCGCGAGCCTTCTCGTTGTAGACGTTGGCCAGGAAGGACAGGTGCGACTCGGGGTACACCGGAGCCGGCACCGTCTCGGCCTTGCGGCTGCCGCGAGGGTGAGCCGCGATGCGCGCGGTGGTGAGCGCCTCGATGACTTCACGGCGCAAGGCCTTGAGCTGCGAGTTGGGGATGAAGAATGCCTGGGGCGCATCCAGCTCGATGCCGCTGGCGTGATACTGGGTGGTGCCCAGCTGGCCAAGCAGGTCGTGCAGTTGCTCCAGCGCCTGTTCCGGCTTGTTGGCGACACCAAACGGGCCGTCAAGCGTGACGCTGGCACGGATACCTTCCTCACTGGTGGCAGTCAGTTCCAGCTGCTCTTCGCGCAACCGCGCGACCCAGGCCAGGCCCACGCGGCGCTCGGCCGAGGTGCGCTGCAGGGCCTGTTGCCAGTCGTGGTCCAGGTTGCGGCTCAGCGGATGGCTTGGACGCAGGCGGTGCATGCCCTCGGGCATCTCGTTGGGCTCGACGCGGTAGCGGTAGCGCTTGGCACCGTCTTCCTCGAACTCGCCCTTGAGCTCGGCGATGTTGGCGCGGAAACCCACCACCTCACGCTTGATCTGCACATTCAGGCCATCGCCGTTGGACAGTGGCGCATGGGTTACCACCATGAGGTCGCGTTTGCCGGTTTTCTCGACCACGCCGACCGGCAGGCCGGTGAAGGTCGGCGTGTCGAACGCGCCGATGTCGATCTTGCGGTCGGTGACGAAGTAGTCAGTGCTGCCACGGTGGAAAGTCTTGTCCGGGTCGGGCACGAAGAAGTGCGCGGTACGCCCGCTGGAGGCCCGGGCAAGTTCCGGGCGGCCTTCGAGAATCTCGTCCAGGCGCTGGCGGTAGTAGGCGGTGATGTTCTTCACATAGCCCACGTCCTTGTAGCGGCCTTCGATCTTGAACGAGCGCACGCCGGCATCGACCAGGGCGCGCAGGTTGGCACTCTGGTTGTTGTCCTTCATCGACAACAGGTGCTTCTCGAAGGCCACCACGCGGCCCTGGTCATCTTTCAGGGTGTAGGGCAGGCGGCAGGCCTGGGAGCAGTCGCCGCGGTTGGCGCTGCGGCCATTCTGCGCGTGGGAGATGTTGCACTGCCCGGAAAACGCGACGCACAACGCGCCGTGGATGAAGAACTCGATCGCCGCGTCGGTTTCATCGGCGATTGCGCGGATTTCCTGGAGATTCAGCTCGCGAGCGAGCACCAGCTGGGAGAACCCGGCCTGGTCGAGGAATTTTGCCCTGGCCAGCGTGCGGATATCGGTCTGGGTGCTGGCGTGCAGCTCGATGGGCGGGATATCGAGCTCCATCACGCCCAGGTCCTGCACGATCAGCGCATCGACACCCGCGTCGTACAGCTGGTGGATCAGCTTGCGCGCCGGCTCCAGCTCGTTGTCATGCAGGATCGTGTTGATGGTGGTGAAGACGCGGGCGTGATAGCACCGGGCGAACTCCACCAGCTGGGCGATCTCGCCCACCTCGTTGCAGGCATTGTGCCGCGCGCCGAAGCTCGGGCCGCCGATGTAGACGGCGTCGGCGCCGTGCAGGATGGCCTCTC
This sequence comes from Pseudomonas fluorescens, assembly GCF_902498185.1. GTDB lineage: Bacteria > Pseudomonadota > Gammaproteobacteria > Pseudomonadales > Pseudomonadaceae > Aquipseudomonas > Aquipseudomonas fluorescens_BS. The sequence continues at coordinate 85,199 of NZ_CABVIX010000013.1, forward strand.
TGGCGATGCTGACATCGCGCGCAGGGCTGAGCAGTTCCAACTGATGTTTGGGCAAGGACATGTTTTTCTGGTCTGGCTTGTCACGGTAAGGCGCGCATTGTAGCCGCGAATCGCTCGCTCGGCACCCGCGCACTGCCAGGTGGCCCGTGGCCGCTGGCTCAATTGTGCTGAACGCTTGCCGCCAGGCCCCGGTCGTACCTTGATAACGCAGCTTGCTGCGCAAAAAAAAGCACGAACCGTGAGGTCTTTATGAGCGAGATGACAACGGCCCAGGAGGCACAGGCGATCAGCCTGACCCTCAATGGCCAGCCCCGACAGCTGCAGGTGCAACCGTGGCTCACGCTGCTCGACCTGCTGCGCGACCAGCTTGACCTGGTCGGCAGCAAGAAAGGCTGCGACCACGGTCAATGCGGGGCCTGCACCGTGCTGCGCAACGGCGTGCGCGTGAACGCCTGCCTGACCTTGGCCATCATGTGCGATGGCGATGAACTGACCACCATCGAAGGCCTGGCCGACGGCGACCAGCTGCACCCCATGCAGCGCGCCTTCATTACCCAGGACGCCTTCCAGTGCGGCTACTGCACGCCCGGACAGATCTGCTCGGCGGTCGGTCTGGCCCGTGAAGGACGGGCGCAGACCCGCGAGCAGATCCAGGAACTGATGAGCGGCAACCTGTGCCGCTGCGGTGCCTACAGCAATATCATCGCCGCCGTCGAAGAGGCCCTGCCGCAGATGCAGGAAGAGCTGAGTCACCGGGGAGGGCAGCCATCATGACGCCGTTCGCCTATAGCAAGCCTGCCGATGTCAGCGAGGCGGTCAAGCTCGCCGGCCCCGCCACCCGCTTCATCGCCGGCGGCACCAACCTGGTCGATCTGATGAAGGAGAACGTCGCCCGTCCCGAACGGCTGATCGACATCAACGGGCTGCCCCTGCGCGACCTGCAGGAAACCGCCGGTGGCGGCCTGATGATCGGCGCCTTGGTGAGCAACGCCGACCTTGCCTGGCACCCGCTGATCGAAAAGCGCTACCCACTGCTGTCCGAGGCCATTCTTGCCGGCGCCTCGCCGCAGTTGCGCAACATGGCCAGCACCGGAGGCAACCTGCTGCAGCGCACACGCTGCTACTACTTCTATGACGCTGCGACCCCCTGCAACAAGCGTGAGCCTGGCACCGGCTGCCCTGCGCGCGAGGGCTTGAACCGAATCCACGCGATCCTCGGCGCCAGCGAGGCCTGCGTGGCCGTGCATCCGTCCGACATGTGCGTGGCACTGGCTGCCCTGCAGGCGGTAGTCCACGTGCAGGGCAAGGCGGGCGCGCGGCAGATCGCCTTTGCCGACTTCCACCGCCTGCCGGGCGATACCCCAGAGCGTGACAACCAGCTCGCCGATGATGAGCTGGTCACCGCAGTCGAGCTGCCCAGCCCGCGCTTTGCCGGACACAGTCGGTACCTGAAGGTCCGTGACCGTGCCTCGTATGCATTCGCCCTGGTCTCGGTGGCTGCTGCGCTGGAACTTGACGGCGAAACCATCACTGAAGCGCGTCTGGCCCTGGGCGGCGTGGCGCACAAGCCCTGGCGTGACCTGGACATCGAAGCGCAGCTAAAGGGCAAGCCCGCCAGCCGCGAAACCTTCGAGCACGCCGCCGATGCGCTGCTGGGCAGCGCGCAACCCCTGGCCCACAACGCCTTCAAGGTCCAGCTCGCACGCAACGCCATCGTTCGCGCCCTGAGCGAAGCCGCCGCCGGAGAGAATGCCTGATGAACCGATCCCAACCCGCCAGCGGCCAGCCCATGGACCGCGTCGACGGCGTCGCCAAGGTCACCGGCCAGGCGCGCTATGCCGCGGAATACCCGCAGGACGGCCTGCTTTACGGCAGCGTGGTCTCCAGCAGCATCGCCAGCGGCCAGGTGCTGAACATCGACTGCGCGGCGGCGCTGCAGGTGCCGGGTGTCGCGCTGGTGCTCACCCACCGCAACCGCCCGCACCTGGCCAGCTATGACGACAGCTACAGCGACCAGGACGCTGCCGAAGGTTCGCCATTTCGACCGCTCTACAATGATCGCGTGCTCTACAGCGGCCAGCCGCTGGCACTGGTGGTCGCTGAAAACCTTGAGTTGGCGCGTTACGCAGGCTCCCTGATCAAGATCGACTACCTCCAGGACAGCCACCACACCGACCTGCTCGCCGAGCTCGGCAACAGCCATGCCGCACCTGCCGAACTGCCCAAGCCGCGCGGCGACTTCCAGGGCCAGTTTGCCGCCGCCCCGGTGCGCATCGAGGCCAGCTACAGCACCCCGTCCGAGCACCACAATCCCATGGAGCCCCATGCCTCCACGGTGATCTACCAACCCGACGGCAGCCTTGAAATCCATGACAAGACCCAAGGCACGCAAAACTGCCAGGACTACCTGCACAAAGTCTTTGACCTGCCCAAGGAGAAGATCCGCGTGCTGGCCTCGTTCGTCGGCGGTGCATTCGGCTCGGGCCTGCGCCCGCAGTATCAGCTGCCCTTGGCGGTGATGGCCGCGCTCAAGCTCAAGCGCTCGGTGCGGGTGACGCTGACCCGCCAGCAGATGTTCACTTTCGGCTACCGTCCGCGCACCCTGCAGCGCCTGCGCCTGGGCGCGGATGCAGAGGGGCGCCTGCTGGCGGTGTCCCATGAAGCGACCGCGCAGACGTCGCGTTTCGAGGACTTCACCGAGCACGTGGTGGAGTGGAGCGGCATGCTCTACCAGTGCGACAACATTGCGCTGGACTACCGGCTCACGCCACTGGACGTCTACACCCCGCTGGACATGCGCGCGCCTGGCGCGGCGCTGGGCCTGATCGGCCTGGAATGCGCCATGGACGAGCTGGCCGTTGCCAGTGGTATCGACCCGGTGCAATTGCGCCGGATCAATTTCGCCGACAGCAACGGCAACGAAGGCAAACCGTACTCCAGCAAGGAGTTGCAAGCGTGCTACGACGAAGGCTCCGCTGCCTTTGGCTGGGAGCAGCGCAATCCCGAGCCGCGCAGCATGCGCCAGGGCCACAGGCTTGTGGGCTGGGGCATGGCGGGCGGCGTCTGGGAAGCGATGCAGATGAAGGCCAGCGCCAAGGCACGCTTCGATAGCCAGGGCAAGCTGACCGTCAGCAGCGCCACCACGGACATCGGCACCGGCACCTACACCGTCATGACCCAGATTGCCGCCGACGCGGCGGGCGTGGCGGTTGAGGACACAAGGTTCCTGCTTGGCGACTCCTCGCTGCCCACGGCGCCGCTGCAGGGCGGCTCGTTCACCGTGTCTTCGGTGGGTTCGGCGGTACGCCAGGCCTGTCTGGTACTGCGAGCCAAGCTGGTGCAGGCGGCACGGGAGCGTTTCCCGGAGCTTGCCAATGCCGAGCAGGAGACCTTTGTCTTCGAGGGCGGATCGTTGAAGGTCGACGCTCATTGCTATCCGGTGGCCGAGGTTCTGGAGGCATCGGATGACGGAGCGCTCGAGGTGCAGATCGATACCGAGCCGGGCGCCCAGCGCGAAGGTTTCGCCACGGCCACCCACTCGGCGGTGTTCGTCGAGGTGCTGGTGGATGAGGCGCTGGGCAGCGTGCGCGTCAACCGTGTGGTCAGCGCCGTGGCCGCCGGGCGGGTGATCAACCCCAAGACCGCGCGCAGCCAGATCCTGGGGGGCGTCGTCTGGGGCATGGGGATGGCCCTGCAGGAGGAGACCCAGACCGACCACACGCTTGGGCGGATCATGAACCACAGCCTGGCCGAGTATCACATCCCGGTGAACGCCGACGTTGGTGATATCCAGGTGCTGTTCGTCAGAGAAGAGGACGAAATCGTCAACGAGCTAGGGTCCAAAGGGGTGGGCGAGATCGGCATTGTCGGAGTGGCCGCTGCGGTGGCCAACGCGGTGTACCACGCAACCGGCAGGCGAGTCAGGGAGTTTCCGATCACGCTCGACAAGGTCTTGCCCTAGGGCGAGACCTTGAAAAAACCAACGGTTAAACACGGAAGAGAAGCATATGAAGATGAAATTGGCGGTGCTTGGCCTTGCCGTCTCGATGGGTATAGGCAGCGCCTACGCCGCCGAGACGAAAAAGGTCGATGTGATGCTCGTGGGCGGCGGCATCATGAGCTCGACCCTCGCAGTATGGCTCAACGAGCTGGAACCGAGCTGGTCGATGCAGATGGTGGAGCGCCTCGATGGCGTGGCCGAGGAAAGCTCCAACGGCTGGAACAACGCCGGTACCGGTCACTCGGCGCTGGCGGAACTCAACTACACGCCCGAGGAAAACGGCAAGATCAACATCACCAAGGCCGTCGAGATCAACGAGTCGTTCCAGATCACTCGGCAGTTTCTGGCCTGGCAGGTCAAGACCGGTGTGCTGAAGAATCCGCGCTCGTTCATCAACTCGACACCGCACATGAGCTTTGTGTGGGGCGACGACAATATCCGCTTCCTGAAGAAGCGCTACGAGGCGCTGCAGACAAGCCCGCTGTTCCGCCCCATGCAGTATTCCGAAGACCAGGAGCAGATCCGCAAGTGGGTACCGCTGATGATGGAAGGGCGCGATCCCAACCAGAAGATCGCTGCCACCTGGACGCCCATCGGCACGGACGTCAACTTTGGCGAGATCACCCGGCAGTTCGTCGGGCACCTGAAGGCTCAGCCCAACTTCTCGCTGCATCTGTCGAGTGAAGTCCAGGACATCACCCGCAACGAAGATGGCTCCTGGCACGTGGAGTACAAGAACCTCAAGGACGGCACCGAATCTGCCACCGATGCCAAGTTCCTGTTCATCGGCGCCGGTGGCGCGGCGCTGAAGCTGCTGCAGAAGTCAGGCATTCCAGAAGCCAAGGAATACGCGGGCTTCCCGGTGGGTGGCTCATTCCTGGTTACCGAGAACCCGACCATTGCCCAGCAGCATATGGCCAAGGCCTATGGTATCGCCTCGACCGGCGCGCCGCCCATGTCGGTGCCGCACCTGGATACCCGGGTGCTCGATGGCAAGCGGGTGATCCTGTTTGGTCCGTTCGCCACCTTCTCGTCCAAGTTCCTCAAGCAAGGCTCGTATCTTGACCTGTTCGCCAGCATGACGGCGCATAACCTGTGGCCGATGACCAAGGTCGGGTTCGACCAGTTCGATCTGGTGCAATACCTGGTTGGGCAGGTGCTGCAATCCGACGACGACCGCTTCGAGGCGCTGCAGCAGTACTTCCCGCATGCCAAGAAAGAGGACTGGCGCCTATGGCAGGCCGGGCAGCGCGTGCAGATCATCAAGCGGGACAAGGACAAGGGCGGCGTGCTCAAGCTGGGCACCGAGGTGGTGACCTCCCAGGACGGTACCATCGCCGGTCTGCTCGGTGCTTCGCCCGGTGCCTCGACCGCCGCGCCGATCATGCTTGAAGTGCTGCAGAAGGTGTTCAAGGACAAGGTGGCGACGCCGGCCTGGCAGGGCAAGTTGCGCGAGATCGTGCCTAGCTATGGCACCCATCTCAACGATGACCCGGAGAAAGTGATGCAGGAGTGGACGTATACCAGCCAGATCCTGCAGCTCACACCGCCGCCGAGCATCGGCAAGCAGGTGGAGCCAGGTCAGCCGAAGAACATCGATCCGATCGAGCAGAAGCATGACAATGCCGATCCGGACCTGGCGCCCGAGCCGCCGCAAGAGCCCAAGCAGTAGTGGGCGCATAGGCTTGCTGTGCAGTGCTGGCCCCTTGCTGGCAAGTCGGAGCGCCGAACCGCAGCTCCCACCGGATGGATCCGTGCCTCACCTGGTGGGGTGTTGGAAACTCGTGGGAGCGGCTTCAGCCGCGAACACCGGCGCAGCCGGTGCCAGGCACCGCGCCAGCCTCTGCGCGGCTAAAGCCGTTCCCACAGGCACAGCAGATCTGGGATCAGGCAACGGTTGAATCAGCCCTTGGCCGCCATCGCCGTCACTTCGACACGCATGCCGTCGACCGCCAGTGCGGCCACGCCGACCGCGGCGCGTACAGGCCACGGGCTGCTGAAAAACCGCTTGTAAACCTCGTTGAATGCCCCACGATCCGCCATGTCCGTCAGGTAGATGGTCAGGTGCAACACCCGGTCCATCGAACTGCCGGCCTTTTCCAGCGCCACTTTCAGCGCCTGCAGGGTGCATTCCGACTGCTCGGCGATACCGCCCAGCTCCAGGCTGCCATCGGCACGGGTGGGGATCTGGGTAGAAACCAGCAGGCCACCGAAACCGGTGACGTCCGAGGAAATGGATTGCGGATCCGGATCGGGAATGTACGTGATGTCCTGATTTGCCATTGCGAGCCTCCTTTAGCGGTCGATTGGGTCGGCCAGTGTACCGGCCTGCCCATCGGTCAGCGCAAGATTCGGCTGCGCGCACAATCCTGAAAAGTGGGCAGCGGCGTTACTCGTCCCTCTCTGTGTCCCGCCCCATCCGGTCTCCTTCCACCTCGTACCCCGTATCGATGCTCACCACCACCGACATCCCGGGACGCAGTCTCCGCGCCTCGGGCTGGTCGGCGTCCACGGTGATCCGCACCGGAATCCGCTGGGCGATCTTGACGAAGTTGCCGGTGGCATTGTCAGCCTGCAGCAGGGCGAACTCCGAGCCGGTGGCCGGTGAGATGCGCTGCACATGGCCGTGCAGCTTGAGGTGATCGAGTGCATCGACGCTGAAGGTCACCGGCTGGCCAACGCGCACGGCGTTCATCTGGGTTTCCTTCATGTTGGCGATTACCCACAGGGTGTCCGGGACCAGCGCCATCAGCTGTGCCCCTGAGTTGACGTAGGCGCCCAGGCGTACCCCGATCTGCCCGAGCTGGCCGTCGCGCGGCGCGGTGACGCGGGTATTGGCCAGGTCGATCCGCGCCAGCTCCACCGTGGCCCTGGCGTTCTCGACGGCCGCTGCCAGCGAATCACGGTTGACGATGACGGTCTGCAGGTCTTCGCGGGCGATCTCCAGCGCAGCGTGTGCCTGGGCCTTGGCCGCGACAGCCGTTGCATGGGCTGCACGGGTGACGTCGAACTCGCTGCGCGACACCGAGCCGTCCCGTACCAGCTCCTGGTTACGGCGCAGATCGGCCTCGCTTTTCTGCACCTGGGCCGCGTTATCGGCGATTGCCGCCTGGCGCTGGGCGATGGTCGCCTCGGCGCTACGGCGCTGCTGCAGGTTGTTGGCCAGCGCGGCCTTCTGCTGTTCGAGCTGGGCCAGCGACTGCTGCAGGCGCTGCTTGTAGATGCGGTCGTCCAGGCGCACCAGCAAGTCGCCTGTCTTGACGAACTGGAAATCCTGGACCGGCACTTCGAACACATACCCGCTCAGTTGCGGGCCAATGATGGTCACCTGGCCGCGCACCAGCGCGTTCTCGGTGGACTCGATGGCGCTGCCAAAGGGCGGCAGCTGCCAGGCATAGAGCACCACCAGCACGCCGGTCAGGGCGATGCCGGCGAACACCAGCGATGACAGGACGCGCTTGCGCAGAGACCGCGGTTCAGCGGCGGGTGAGGAGGGCGGTTCCACCCCCTCGGGTGTTTCAGCGATGGCATTGGTGGTCGTGGTAGTCGGTTCGGTCATTGGGCTCAGGTGCCACGGTCAGGGTCGGGGGGAGGCGGTCGTTCGGGCGTTGTACCAGAGCCAGGAGCCACGAATGGCAATCCAGACCATGGTCAGTACGGCGATGCAGCCGATCAAGGTGAAGACATCGTTGTAGGCCAGTATGTTCGCTTCTCGTGTTGCCGCGTTGGCCAGCACGCGGACGCCGGCATCGAAGCGCAGCGACGGGTCGGCGATGGTTCCCGAATACGCCGCGCCGCCGCTCTGCACGCGGCCCAGCACCCGCGGGTCGAGCAAGGTCAGTTGCTCGACGATATGGCTGGAGTGGAATTTCTCGCGCACCGTCTGGTAGGTGCCCAGCAATGCGGCGCCGACCAGGCCGCCCAGGTTGTTGCAGATACCGAACAGCACCGAAAAGCTGACCAGGTTGCGCGGATTGGTGCGGACATGGCCAATCCCGAGCACCATGGTCGGGCCCAGGAAGAAGGTGCCGCCAAAGGCCAGCAGGAACTGGCTCAGGTACATCTGCGCAGGCCGGGTCAGGTTGCTGGAGGTGTTGTCCATGAACGAGCCGGTGGCCATCAGCGCCAGGGAGATGAACAGCGGCAGGATCAGGTGCTCCGGGTTGATGGTCAGCGCGCTGACCGCAAGCCCCGCCACCGCGCCAATCAGCATCACCAGGTACAGGCTGCGCATCTGCTCGCTGCCCAGGTTCAAGGCTTGCAGGAAACCCACGGCGCCGGTGGACTGCTCGGAGGTGACCATGCGGATCAGGATCACGCACAGCGCCAGGCGGATAGCGATCCCGCTGCCGAGCCAGCGGGTCATCAGCAGCGGGTTGCGGCGGTTGTGCTCGATCGCCAGCCCCGCCATGATCAATGCGATGGAGGCGGCCAGCGCCACGCCGATCCACGACGCTTCCAGCCACCAGTCGATGCGCCCCAGCGACAGCACGGCGCACAGCAGCGCGACGCCGCTGGCGAGGATTGCGAAGGTCAAAAAGTCCAGCGGTTCGAAGGTCTTGAAGCGGTCGCCCGGTGGCAGCTTGAGCAGCAGCACGCAGCCCAGCGCTGCCAGCGCAAGCCCCAGCTCGAACAGGTACAGGCCGCGCCATTCGGCGATCTGCAACAGGTCTTCGGAAAAGATCCGTGCCAGCGGCAGCGCCAGTTGCGACGCGCCCAGCCCCAGCACCATGGCCTTGAGCCTCCACTTGGCCGGGAATGCCTGGATCATGTAGTAGAGCCCCAGCGAGCTCAGTGCGGCACCTACCATGCCGTGGGCGGCGCGCACGGCCACCGCCGAATTCAGGTCATTGACGAACAGGTGCGCACAGGTCACCACGACGTACAGCACCAGGAATATCTCGGTGAACGCGCGCAGGCCGAATTCCTGGCGAAACTTCACCAGCAGCAGGTTCATCGAGACATTGGTCATTACATAGGCGGCCGGCAGCCAGGCCATCTCCGCCGAAGTCGCGCCCAGCGCGCCTTGCAGAAACTGCAGGTTGGCGATAACCAAGGCGTTGCCCAGGCCCCCGGTGATCGCCACCAGCAGGCCGACGATGCCGAACGCCAGGCGTTTTGGCGTGGCGTGCAAGGGAGTGGAAGGCGAGCCGGGTATCGCCGGTTTCTCGTGGGGAAGCCAGTCGCGGGGGGCGTACTTGTTCATGCGCGGTCGCCGATCAACGGGTTGCTGGAATGATACAGATCATCAGGACCCGCGGTGGTTCGACATACTCACCCGGGCAGACCCTGATGAACAACCGGTTCAAGGCGGCCATCGCGCCCCAGGTGGTAGCGCTGCAGGTCGCGCGCCAGGATCAACTGGCCGCTGTAGTGCGCCTGGGCCTCTTCGCGGATGTCTTCGATGGATGGACTGCGCTGGGGGTTGGCCTGGTAGCGGGCGCTGAAATGGGTCAGCACCAGGTTTGGCACCCCTGACGCTGCGGCGAACCGGGCGATCGCTGCGGCAGTGCTGTGGCCATAGCTTTGCCGCGTGCGCTCGATGACCGGTTCGGTGAAGGTCGCTTCGTGCACGAGCACGTCGGTGCCGAGAATGGCATCGGCGAGCAGTTGCGGAGTGTCATTGTCCCCGCAGACGATCACCCGCCGGGCGGGGCGGGTAGGGAGCAGGTAGTCCCGGGCGGCCAGCACCCGGCCGGCGTGCTCCACGGCGCGCCCGCGCGCGAGCTCACCCCACAGCGGGCCACGAGGGATGGCTTCGGCGTCCAGGCGTTCGACATCCAGCCGGGGATCGGGATTGATCTCGGTGAAGGCATAGCCATGGCAGGGAACACGGTGGGACAGGCGCACCGTCTCGACCTGGATATGCCGGCTGCTCCAGCCCTCCAGGGTTTCGACCGCATGCAGGCGAAGCGCGTAGGGCAGATGGCAATCACTGACGGCCAGGCTCAGGCGCACCCAGTCATGCAGCGCGGCCGGCAGGATCAGGTCGAGCGGTTCGGTGCGTCCGCTGACACCGGCGCTGGCCAGCAGCCCTGGCAACCCGAAGCAGTGATCGCCATGGACGTGGGTGATCAAAACGCCACGCAGGTCCCGCAGCGACAGGGAGGTGCGCAACAGCTGGTGCTGGGTGGCCTCGCCGCAATCGACCAGGTACCAGCCCTTGCCGGACGCCTCGATCACTGCCGTGGCGCTGACGTTGCGGGCCTTGGTGGGCACCCCGGCGCTGGTACCCAGAAACTGCAGGTCCATGGTTGACTCCTTTGCTGCTCAGCCGCCGCCGACCACCATGGAGGTGAACGGCGCTACGTACGCCTGGAGGGTCACCAAGCCACCGACCAGGATCGCCAGAATGATCGAATGGAAGAACACATACCGCAAGATCTCCCCTTCATGCCCGTACCAGCGGGTGGCCGTGGAGGCTACCACGATGGATTGGGCATCGACCATCTTGCCCATCACACCCCCGGAACTGTTGGCCGCCGCCATCAACACAGGGCTCAAGCCCAATTGCTCCGCGGTCACCCGCTGCAGCCCGCCGAACAGGACGTTGGAGGCTGTGTCCGAACCGGTCAGCGCTACCCCGAGCCAGCCGAGCAATGTGCCGAACATGGGGTAGAAGATGCCGGTAGCGGCAAAGGCAAGGCCCATCGTCGCGTCCAGCCCGGAGTAACGCGTGAGGAAGCCCAGCGCCAGCATCGCGACAATGGTGATCAGCGAATAGCGCACCACCCAGATCGTGCGCAGGTACTGCCTGATCAGCCCCATCACCGAATAGCCCATCAGCAGCCCACCGAGGATCGCTGCCAGGAGGATCCCGCTGCCCGTGGCGGTCAACCAGGTAAACCGGTACAACGCATCTTCCTTCTTGGGCGCGGCGACCACGGGCGGGACTTTCTCGATGTGCTGGTGGATGGTCTCGAAGGTCAGGGTCGGCGCGAACACCGGGTTGGCCTCGCGCAGCGGCTTGCCTTGCGGATCGAGCAGGGCGGCGCCAGTGGCGGGATCGACGGCCTGGCGCGTGTCGAACTGGTTCTTGAAGCTCGCCGTGCCCCAGATGAACACGAACACTGTGAGGATGATCCACGGCATCCAGGCCCGCAGCACCGTGCGCCGGTCACTTTGCGAGAAGGCCGGGTTGCCGGCTTGCTCGTCAGGGTCGGGATCCACCTTGGAGTCGTCCACCCGCCCGGTGAGGGCGGCGGAGGTGTGCACGGTCGCCGGTTTCCAGACCCGCAGGAATCCTGTCAGGCACGCCATGGAGATCAGCGCGGCGATCACGTCCACCAGCATCGGGCCGTGGAAGTTGGAAACCAGGAACTGCGGGATCGCAAAGCTGACTCCGGCCACCATGATGGCCGGCCAGACTTCGACCATCTTGCGCCAGCCGGCAAAGGCCCAGATCAGCCAGAACGGTACGATCACCGAGAAGAACGGTAGCTGGCGTCCTACCATCGCCGACAGCTCCATCTCGTCCAGCCCCGTGACCTTGGCCAGCGTGATGATTGGCGTGCCCAGCGCGCCGAAGGCCACAGGCGCGGTATTGGCGATCAGCGCCAGGCCCGAGGCCGCCAGCGGGGAGAAACCCAGGCCGATGAGGATGGCCCCGGTGACGGCCACCGGGGTGCCGAACCCCGCCGCGCCCTCGAAGAACGCTCCGAAGCAGAAGGCGATCAGCAGCAACTGCAAGCGGCGGTCGTCGGTGATGCGGGCCAGGGAGTCCTGAAGCACCTTGAACGAGCCATTTTCGGTGGTCAGGCGGTGCAGGAAGATGATGTTCAGCACGATCCAGCCAATGGGCAACAACCCGTTGGCGGCCCCATACAGCGCAGCCGATCCCGCCATGTCGGCAGGCATGTCGAAGGCGAAGATGGAGATCAGCAAGGCCGAAGCCAGGGCGAGCAGGGCGGCGATATGCGCCTTGATGTGGAAAAAGGCCAGCGCCGCCAGCATTACGACAACCGGGACTGCGGCCATGAGGGTGGAGAGCCATGGGCTCCCGAAGGGATCGTATATTTGCTGCCAAACCATCTGCCACCTCGCATTCTTGTTAGAGGTTCTGCTTGAAAGGGCGGTCGGCACAGCATGACGCCAGATGGAGTATAGGAAGAGAATTCAAGCTGCAAGCCCGAAGCTTGCAGCGTGTAGATCGCAGCTAGGCGCTGCGCTGGTCGGCCATTTCGCCGCTCACGGCATCCACCATCGGCGGATGCTCCTGCGCGGCGTGCATCAGGTCCTCGGTCAAGCGAAGCTCTGCGCCGGTCGGCGAGAAGGTCGCCGACGCCGCGAACGGTGCCGGGTTGGCCGGCGCAGCACGCTGGCCGCGGCGCCACACGAAGAACATCACCAGCCCCAGGTTGATCACCGCAAACGCCCAGAACAGCCCGGCTTCGCCGAACGAGGTCATCACCGGCGAAATCATCAGCGGGCTGATGGCCGAGCCCAGCGAGTTGATCAGCAGCAGGCCCTGGATCATCGGCACCAGTGCTTCGGCTGGCGCACGGTCGGCGGCATGACTGACCGCGACCGGGTACACCGCGAAGATCCCACCGCCCAGCAGGAACAGCATCGCCGCCAGCATCGTCGCCGACAGCGGCATCAGCACGATCACCAGCGACAGCACGGTGCAGGCCGCGACCAGCACGATCAGCACCTCCTGGCGGTCCCTGCGGTCGGACCAGCGCCCGACCGGGTATTGCAGCAGCATCGCTCCCAGGATGGCCCAGGCCATCATGCTGCCGACCTCGCCGACACTCAGGCCGATGCGTTGCAGGTACAGCGGCAGCAGGGTATAGACCGCCGCGATGGCCAGGCCGGAGCCGAAGCAGCCCACCAGGCCGGTGGGCGTCACGCCCAGCAGCTGCCGTGGCTTGAGTGGCTCGACCTGTTCCAGCAGCGGCGATACGCGCGGCAGGATCACGATGGGCAGCACCGACAGCGACGCCAGCATGCCCGCCACCATGAACGGCGCGGTCTCGCCCCAGCCGGTGATCACGCCCAGTGTTGCCTGGCCCAGCACCCCAGCGCCATAGAGGGCGATCATGTACAAGGCCAGCAGGCGCCCGCGGATCTTCGCGTCGCCGGCCATCAACAACCAGCTCTCGATTACCAGGAACACTCCGACCGTGGCCCAGCCATTGATCAGGCGCAGCGCGAACCAGCCCCAGGTATCGTAGAACATGCCTTGCAGCAGAATGGTCGCGGCGATCAGCGAGGCGAAACTGCTGTAGGCGCGGATGTGGCCGATGCGCAGGATCAGCCGGTCATTGAGCAGGGCGCCCAGGCTCAGGCCGATGAAGTAGGCGGAGGAGACGGTGCCGATCATGGTCGCCGACTCACCCATTGCGCCCAGGCGCAGGGTCGTGAGCGACGACATGAAACCGTTGCCCAACGCAACGATGAACAGCCCAAGCAAAGGCGCGAGCGCCATCGCCAGCAAACGCGGAGACATACAGACCTCAAAGTGATCGAACAGCGAAAGTGCCAACGCGGGGATGCGACCAGGGCATGACTCAACCGCAGGGCTGCGGGTTGCCGTTGTGGGCGACTGGGGGAAAGGGAGGCGAGATTTTAAGCATTGCGCGGGATTTGCCAAGGGGTGTCGGTGCGGCGTTCTGACGCAGCGTGCAGGATTGATGATGTGTCCTGCAAAACACCTTTCCCGAACGCGTTGCGTGGCAGATGTGGGCAGGCATGGTCCCTGCCCACGCTCATTGCCCTAGTTGATCCGCGGATGCTGCTGCGCCAGCAGGTTGCGCTTGGCTTCCAGCTCGGCGATCTGCGTGTCGATGTCTTCGATCTTCTGCTCGATGTTGTCGTGGTGCTCCTGCAGCAACTCACGGGCTTCTTCGATATCCGACGCCGCGGGCGCCGCGCCGCGCAGTGGCTTGTTCGCGGTTTCCTTCATCGAGAGCCCGGTCGCCAGGCCTACGACGGCGACGACCATCAGGTAATAGGCCGGCATGTACAGGTCGTTGGTGCTTTCCACCAGCCACGCCACCGCGGTCGGGGTCAGGCCGGCGATCAGCACCGAGATGTTGAATGCACCGGCCAGGGCGCTGTAGCGGATATGGGTCGGGAACATGGCGGGCAGGGTCGAGGCCATCACGCCGATGAAGAAGTTGAGCAGCACCGCCAGTATCAGCAGGCCCGCGAAGATCAGCCCGAGCTCGCCGCTGTTGATCAGCATGAACGCCGGGATCGACAACGCAAACAGCCCGATGCTGCCGATGATGATGAAAGGCCGCCGCCCGATCTTGTCGCTGAAGAAGCCGATCAGCGGCTGCACGAACAACATGCCGACCATGATCGCGATGATGATCAGCACGCCGTGGTTTTCACTGTAATGCAGGTTGTGCGACAGGTAGCTCGGCATGTACGTGAGCAGCATGTAGTACGTGACGTTGGTCGCCACCACCACGCCAACACAGGTCACCAGGCCGCGCCAGTGCTTGGTCGCCACTTCCTTGAAGGACACGCGTGGACCGGCCGCCAGGCCTTCGCGATCACCCTGTTCCAGCTGTTCGACGTGCTGTTGGAACGCTGGGGTCTCTTCGAGCGCGTGGCGCAGGTACAGGCCGATGATGCCCAAGGGCAGGGCAAGGAAGAACGGCAGGCGCCAGCCCCACTCAAGGAAGGCAGCTTCGCCAACGATGGTGGAAATCAGCACCACCACGCCCGCCCCGAGCACGAAGCCTGCGATCGAGCCGAAGTCCAGCCAGCTGCCCAGGAAGCCACGCTTTCGGTCCGGGGCGTATTCGGCCACGAAGATCGAAGCGCCGGTATATTCCCCGCCCACCGAGAAACCTTGGGCCATCTTCGCCAGCAGCAGCAGGATTGGCGCCCAGATGCCGATCGAGGCATAGGACGGGATCAGGCCGATGGCAAAGGTACTCAGCGACATGATCACGATCGTCGCGGCCAATACCTTCTGCCGTCCGTACTTGTCACCCAGCGCCCCGAAGAACAGCCCGCCCAGCGGGCGGATCAGGAAGGGCACCGAGAAGGTGGCCAGCGCGGCAATCATCTGCACGCTCGGGTCGGCATTGGGGAAGAACACCTGTCCCAGCACATAGGCGACAAAGCCATAGACGCCAAAATCGAACCATTCCATGGCGTTGCCAAGCGCGGCGGCGGTGATCGCCTTGCGCATCTTGGCATCGTCGACAATGGTGATGTCTTTCAATCCGATCGGATTGACTCGGTTTTTACGAAGTTTCATGCGTGTACTCTGATTGACTTGTCCTTACAGACCGCTGGCCCCGGGTACTGCGAGAGGACAACGGGTCAAGGCCGGAGTGGTGCCATCGTTGTAATGGCCAGGGCTCTTTCGCATGAGATACAAAGAGACACGAAAAAATTCACTGTCCCTTTGTATTTTTCCGCTATGGGAGGCCGCGATAAGGAATTAAGAATCGTTTAAGCATCGCGCTTTAGGGTGTCTCTACGGCTCACCGGGACTGGCGGGCGTCTCACCTATGGAGCGACATCATGATGGAAGCCCTTGGCAGCAAATGGACCTGCTTCAAAAAGACGCTGACCTATGTCGGCTGGGCGCTTTTCTGGCTGATGCTCTGGGATGTGGCGGTTACCCTGGACTTCATGTTGCTCGCCCGCGACGTGCTGGACATCCCGCTGATGCCGTTGACGCTGCTGTGCTCGGCACTGGTCGTGCTCATCAGTTTCCGCAATACCAGTGCCTATAACCGCTGGTGGGAGGCGCGCACGCTCTGGGGCGCCATGGTCAACAGCTCGCGCAGCCTGGGCCGGCAGGCATTGACGCTGATTGATGACGAGCAGGGTGGGGCGGTGCAGAACCCGGTGAAGGCCATTCTGTTCCGTCGCCACGTCGCCTATCTGCATTCGTTGCGCGGCCATCTGGTGGGGCAGTTTGATACCGGTCAGTTGCAGGGGCTGCTGCCAGATGCAGAGATCGACCAGGTCGGGCAAGGCAATAACGTGCCCAACGACATCCTCAACGGCTCGGCCGTACTGCTGGCCAAGGAGTTCAAGGCAGGTCGGCTGGACAGCGTCCGGCTCGCACGGCTTGAGTCGACACTGGTCGATATCTCGAATCATCAGGGCGGCATGGAACGTATCGCCAATACGCCACTGCCCTATCCCTATATCTATTTCCCACGGCTGTTCAGTGGGCTTTTCTGCGTGATCATGCCGCTGAGCCTGGTGCCGACCCTGGGCTGGTTCACGCCGGTGGTCTCGACCGTGGTGGGATGCATGCTGTTGGCGATGGAGCGCATCGGTACCGACCTGCAGGCGCCGTTTGGCCGCAGCCAGCACAGGATCCGCGTCGAAGACCTGTGCTGCAACATCGAGCGGAACCTGTGCTCGATGTTCAATGAGCCTTGCACAAGCAAGGCTATCGACCTGCCAGGCAGAGCCTAGAGCGCGCGCGACGCCTGGGCCTTGAGCACCTGCATCTGCTGGCGGTACTCATCGGTCACCTGCCGCGCCTGCTCGGGGTTGTTCACCACCTTCGGGGTGATCAGCACGATCAGTTCGGTGCGGTCGCGGCTCCTGGAGGTACTGCCGAACAGCCAGCCCAGGCCGGGAATGCGCGAGAGACCCGGTACGCGGGTGTCGGAGCGGGCGTTGTCCTGCTTGATCAAGCCGCCCAGCAGGACGGTCTGGCCACTCTGTACCGCGACCTGGGTTGAAACCGCGCGGCTCGAGATGCGGGGGTTGGGCTGGGTCGTGGTCACCGCGCTGTCATCGGCGTCACTGACTTGCTGCTGGATATCCATGTACACCAGGCCACCCGGATTGATCCGCGGCAAGACGTCGAGAATGACACCGGTCTGCACGTATTCGACGCTGCTGAGGGTGGTGTCGGAGTTGCTGGTATTGACGGTGGTCTGGCTGATCGGGATGTTGTCGCCGACCTGGATCTGCGCCTGCTGGTTGTTCAGGACCACCAGCGAAGGCGCCGAGAGGACCTGGGTCAGGCCCCGCGTCTCGAGGGCGCGCAAGGCCACTTGCAGATTGCTGCTGACGAACGAGTAGAACATCGAACTGCTGCCCAGCGCGACGCCCCCCGCGCCCAAGGCTGCCTGGCTGCCGCTTTCGTTGGCCACCGTGGTGCTGGAGGAGTTGCCTGCCAGACGCCCCAGGTACCATTGCACGCCAAGGTCGAGGTCGCCGGTAAGCTTCACTTCGAGGATGCGGGTCTCGATCTGTACCTGCAGGGGTGGGCTGTCGAGGCGCTTGATGGCGGACTCGATCTCTTTCCACTGGGCAGGCCGGGTACGTACCAACAGCTGGTTGCTGCTCTTTTGCGCCGTGATGCGCACCGATTGCTCAAGGCTCTTGCCGGTGTCCTCGCTCTGTTCGCCCATCTGCGCACTCAGGCCCTCGTCGATGCTCTGGTCCGACTGGCCATCGTCCTCCTCAGTGGAGTCCTCACCTGTCGAAGTCGATTGGGCAGAGCTGCCAGTGCCGCCGAAACCCTGGCTGCCCGTGCCATTGAGTGATTTCAGGCTGGTGGTCTTGAGACCCGGCGCCACCTTCGCCGCCGTGTCTTCGGTGATCTGGCCCGTGCCGTAGATCTGCCGCAGATACCGTGCGAGGTCCGCCGCTTTCAGGTTGCGCACATCGTAGACATACAGCTGTGGCTCATTGCCGCCGCCTTCGTCGATGGTCCTGATCCAGTTGCCGACTTCCTGCAGGTACTCAGGCTGCGCGGAAATGGCCACGATCGAGTTGGTGCGCTCATTGGGCATGAACTTGACCATGTCCGACAACGGCATGCCGCTGTCCGGGCCGAACAGCTTCTGCAGTTGCGGCATCAGCTCTGCAACGGAGGCGTGCTGCAGGCCGTACACGCCGATCGACATGCCCTTGAGCCAGTCGACGTCGAAGGTGTCGATGGTGTCCTGGTAGTTGGCCAGCTCCTCCGGCGTGCCGGCCAGGCTGAGCACGTTGCGCGCGGGGTCTACCAGCAAGAAGGCGTTTTCGCGCACAAATGGCTTCAGCAGCTTCTGCATCTCGGTCGCGCCGATGTAGCGCAGGGGATAGAGCCTGGCGGCGAGGCCGGTGGCAGGCTCGGCCACCGCGACCTCGGGCACCAGCTTGCCCGCAACCGCCTTGTCGGCGGGCAGGACCACATAGCGGTCGCCCTGGCGGATCATCGCGTTATCGGTCCAGGACAGCAGCGTTTCCAGGATCGACAGCGCCTGCTGCTTGTTGACCGGCTTGGAGGTCGAGAAGCTGACGGTGCCTTTCACACCTTGGCTGATGCTGTAGTTTTCGTGCAGCAAATCGCCCATCACGCTGTTGATGACCGCCTCGATAGGCTGGTCGGTGAAATTGAAGACGATATCGCCTTCTTCACTGGCGGCCCTGGCGGCCCTGGAAGCTGTGCTCGCCGGCGGACGAATGAAACGCTGGTTGCCCTTGATGATCTGCCGCTGCGGCGCCGCGGCTGGCGCGGGCGCTTGGCCGGTAGCCATCGCTGCCTGCGGCTGCGGGGTGGACGCAGGCGCCGGCTCTGCGGCGCCCTTGAAGGCCTCCTGCATCAGGGCAGGATCGCTGGTCAGTTCATGCTGTGGCGTCGAGCATGCGGCCAGTGAAACGGCCACGCTCAGGGCGAGCAACGGCGCGCGCAGTGCCGGGAGGGGGAAGCGTGAAGGAAGCTGCAGGGTCATGGTGTCGTAGTACGCGGGAGAGTAAGGACGGGGGTTTTTGACGGCGGCGGTAGCCGCAGCAGAGGCATGCTCAAGGTGTGGGTCTGTCCATCACGGATGAAGGTCGCGGACTGTGCGTCCAGGTGGCTCAGGGTCCAGCCGCTGGTCAGCACCGCACCCAAGGCAACCTTGATGGGGCGATGGCTGCCCTCACGCAGGTAGGCCCACTGGGATGTACTGTCCAGCACCACGCCGGTCAGGCTGAACCGCGACAGCGGTTGCGCCGCCGCGCTTGTGCCCTGCGGATCGGGTTGCCGGTCCGGGCTGAAGATCGGGCGAGTCCAGGTTGCCGCGCGCAGGGCGTGCGCGAGCTCGGGCGGTGGCGCGGGCGGTGGCGTAGCAGTGGCCTGCGCTGCACGCTTTGGCGCAAGCCAATGGGGCTCGGCAGGCGCGCTGATCACCCAGGCAATCGCCAGCAGCGCGCTGGCGTTGACGGCCAGCAATGCCAGGCTCGAGGTGCGCAGTCTCATGAATCGCTTCCCTTTGGACCCACGCCGCGCAGATACCCGCGAATCAGCAGGTGGACTTCCAGTCGCCCCGCGCCGCGCTGGGCAGGGGCCGAGGAAGTACGCCGGACACTGAGCTGGTCGACAAACAGGCTGGGTTGGCCGTATTCAAGGTCATGCAGCACGGCGGCGAGGGGTTCGATCGCGCAGGCGAGCGTGAGACTCACTTTGACCGGGCGGTAAGGCTCGACCTGATCCTGCTCGGCAGAGGCGATCGGCATGCGTTGAGTGACCTCGCAGCCGGGGCCGAGGCGGGACTGCGCCTTGACCCGTTCAACGACATGCTGCATCAGGTCTGCCGCGACGGCATTCGGATCATCGCCGGGCAGCAGGCTGTCGCGCAGGGCCGGATCATCCTCGGTGCGCTTGAGTTGCGCTTCAAGCATCGGCTGCTGGAGGATCAGGCTGGCATAGCGGCGCTGCTGTTCGCGCACGGCGTCGGTCTGCTCGTCGAGTGTTCGAAGGGGCGCGAGAAACAGGCTCTCGATCAGCACCTGCCAGAGCGCCCAGAGCAGCAGGCCGAGAAGGCCAAGGGCAGCGATCCTGCGCTCCCTGCTATTGAGTGGACGCATGAAGACTCTCCTGGCTGAGCTGCGCGCTGATGGAAAAACGCTCGCGCCCGGTGGCCTTGTCCGTCTGGATGATCCCCTGGAATTGCGCATCGTGGAGGGTCGGGCAGGCTTTGACTTGGCTCAACAGCGCGCTGGCCCGGGCGCTTTGACCCGAGAATGTCACCTGCACGCCATCACGTACCTCCAGATGCTCGACCCAGGTGTCGTCGCCGAGGCAACTGCTCAGGTCGGCCAGCACCCAGGCGAGGGTAGGCCGCTGCGCCTTGAGTTTCGCCAGGTAGGTAGAGGCACCGAGCGTGTCATCCAGGGTTTGTCGCAGTTGCTGGACACGTTGTACGTCGAGGCGTTGGGCGGCGAGCTCACGCTGCATGGCCTCGAGCATGGTCTGCCGGTGGTCCAGGCCAGCCGCGGCCAGGACCACCGTGCAGGCCACGCAGCCAAGCCACAACCAGCGGTTCAGCGTGGCGGGACGTGCCAGCGAAGGACCGGCACCTGCCGGCAGGAGGTCGATGCGCAGGCGCTCTCCCGCGGCGTTCGTGGCATCGATCGCGATCACCTGCACCCCACGCTCACGACAGGTCTCGAGCATCAGCTCCAGGGCGGTGCGGGCGATCGCCACGAGCTCCACCTCGGCATTGGGCGGCTGCTTGCGCAGGACCCGCGCAACGAAGTGCACTTGCTCGGCGGTGTAGGGCGTGTACCTGTCCACCTCGTAGGTCAGCACTTCCTTGAGATTACGGGTAGCGGCGATGGGCAGGCTGATGCGCTGCAGCAGCACCTGGTGCGCGGACAACAGCAGGATCGCAGGCCGCCCAGGCTCGCACTGCCCGGGCAATGGCCACGGCAGCAGCTGCTCGGTAGCGGCGTTGCCCAGCCGCGCAGCGAGCGCGGGGGGCAGCACTGCAGTCAACTCCGCGAGCCAGGCCTTCAGCCAGCGGCGCCCGAGGCTGCTGGCCCAGCGTGCCTGCCATTCGCTGACCTGCGCAGCGAAAGCGGGCAGGTGGCGCTCCAGCAGCCGGCTCATTCCTGCCACCTCAGAACGCGATAAGGCTTGCCGCCCGCGTAGGCCGGCAACAGCACCAGGGTAACGTGCAGGCGGGCATTGAAGCCGCTGGACAGGGTCGCATCGCTGGTGACGGTCATGATCTGACCAGCATCCAGCGCCAGCCCACGGCTCTTCGGCAGGCCGAGGGCCGAGGCCAGTTGCGGCGGTGCAAGCGCGGGGTCCGGCTGCGACGTGCCGGACCAGACGGTGATGCAGGGCAGGGCGCGGGCGTACACCGCGTAGGTCATGCCGGGCATATCGCGGAATTCTTCAAGCATTCGCAGGGGTACCTTGTTGCGCCTTGTCACTAAAGCCTGGGTGATGGTTTTTGCGCTCTGCCCGCTGGCGCCACTGGCGCGCAGCAGTTTTTCGAAACTGGCCGCGGAGGCGGCGTTGAGGTCGAGCTTGCCGCGTTCGCTGCGCACACTGATGCGCAGCGAACTGTCGCCAAATCGCACGTCGTGGTCCTGGCCGTCGGCGAGCCAGCGTGTCGGCCCGTTGCTGGACAGGCCGGCCACGGCCAGGTTGAGCCCCGCCTGCGCGGCAAACACAGCCTGGGTCTGGTTGCCTTGCCAGAGGGCCTGACGCTGCTGCAATTGCACCGAGATCGCCAGCCCGCCAAGCAGAATGCTCAGCAGTCCGATGACCCACAGCACCAGCAGTAGGGCTGCACCCTGCTGGCGGCTCACGGTCGGCCCCCGTCGCCGGAAAGGTCCAGCAGCAGGTTGACCTGCAGGGTGGGCCAGGTCTTGCCGTTGCTCAGCAGCACATCGACCCGTACCGACTGTGGCACGCGCTCCGGCCACGGCCATTCGCGCAACCAGCCGGTGGGCTTGCCGAGGGGGGAATAGCCCCGGTAACTCAGTTCGAGCGACCTGACGCCATCGAGCAATGGCTGCGGTTCGCCCCACGCCTGTAGCCGCCGGCCGTCGAGCCTGGCAAGGTCTGTTTCCAGGCGATGATCACGCCGCACCAGGCGCTGGCGGTACAGTCCTCCCCCCACCGAGCTGGGCAAGGGAGCGTAGAAGATGACGCTGTCCGCGCCGCCTTCGAATGTCGCGGTATGCTTGCCATCGGCGCCGAGTGCGCTCAGGGGCAGGACCTGGCTCAGGGACTGACGCAAGAAGCGCTGCGTGGCGCGCAGCTCATCCAGGTCCGCGCTGTAGCGCTGCGCCTTGGCCACTGCGCGGTTCGACCCCACCAGCGCGGCGCCGACCAGCCCCAGGAGCAGTCCGAGCAGGCTGATGACCACCAGGACTTCGAGCAGGGTGAACCCCGCCTGGCGCTTCACTTGAGGCCCACGGCAGAGCGGGCGCGCAGCGTGCTGTAGTGGGACGTCCGGCGGCCCTCGCTGATCGACAGGTCGAGCCGATACAGCTCGATGCGACCCGGCGCCGCCTGCTCCAGCGCGACCTCCAGCACCCAGGCAAGGCCGTGCCACGTGCCGCGCTGCTGGCCTGGCGTCAGGTCACCGAGGTCGAGATCGTCCATCAGCGACCGGGCGGCAGCGCTGTGCCGGTCGCTCTGCTCTACCTGCACCAGCGACCGGCTGCTTTGCGCGAACGCGCCCAGCAGGATCGACGAGGCCACGACCAGCAGGGCGATCGCGGCGAGCATTTCCAGCAGGGTGAAGCCACGTTGGCGGTTCATGGCAGCTCCCGCAGCTTCACGTTGCCGGTCAGCCAGCTGATGTCGATCCGCCAGCGCGCCAGGCCTCGAGTCACCAGGATATTGCCGCCGCTGGCCGCGCCATCGGGGAAGAACTCGAAGGCAGCGCCCAGTCCGCGGGCGGTCTGCAAGCGCACGCTGAAATCCTGCGGCCAGGCCTCGGGCTTGCGCCCCGGCGCCATGACCCGGCGCCCGGCCAGGTCGAACCGTGCCTGCACCGGCTGCCCGGTCGCGATGGCTTGCACCCGCGCACTGCGCAACGCAGACACCATGTGCGCGAGGGCGCTGCGCTCGTTCGCCTTTGCCACGCCCTTGCCGACGCCGATCGCCAGGATCGAGGCGGCAACGCCGACCAGCACGATGACGATCAGCAATTCGAACAGGGTAAAGCCGCGTTGGCGGGGCGTCGGTGCAGTCACCTGTTACTCCCAGCTGCCCAGGTCGGCCTTGTAGCCCTCACCGCCAGGCGCACCGTCCTGTCCCAGAAAGATCAGGTCGAATGACCCATGGTTGCCGGGGTAGCGATAGCCGAAGGCGTGGCCGAACGGGTCGAGCAGGTCCGAAGGTTTGGCGTACGGGCCCGCCCAGCGGCTGGCGTTGGCAGGCTTGTGCAGCAGCTGGTCGAGATTGCCCGGCGGGGCGCCCACGTCCAGCGCATAGCTTTCGACCTTCATGCTGAGACTCGCCAGCTGTGCCTTGCCGGCGCCGTACTTGCCCTTGTCGACGTTACCCCCGACCTGGCGCACGACGATGGTCGCGACGATCCCCAGCAGAACGATGACAGCGAGCATTTCGAGCAGGGTGAAACCCGCCTGCCGGGCATTGGTTTTTTTCAGGGAGCGCATGGGTGGTTTCCTAGATATTGCTGGTCAGGCTCATGAGCGGCAGCATGATGGCGAGCATGATCGCCGCCACCATCACCGCCATGACGATGGTCAATGCAGGTACCAGCGCCGCGAGGAGGCGGTCGATGGTGCGTTTGGCTTCAAGGTCGTAGACGTCCGCGACCTTCAGCAGCATTACGCCGAGGGTCCCGGATTGCTCGCCGACTTCGATCATCTGCAGGGCGAGCTCGGGCAGCAGCGGGTCGGCGGACAACGCGTCCGCCAGGCCGCTGCCTTGCTTGACCTCGTCGGTGGTGCGTTCGACATGGGCGCGCAGGGCCTGGTTGGCGCTGACATCGCGGCCGATGGCCAGGGCGGACAGCAGCGTCACGCTGTTGCTCAGCAGTGTGCCGAGGGTGCGTGTCAGCCGGGCGGTCTCGAGCCGCTGCAGCAGTGGGCCGGCCAGGCGGCTGCGCCAGATGCGCAGGTCCTGCGCGATGCGCCGTTGCGGGTTGCGCCGCCCGGCCAGCACAAGCCACGCGGTACCGGCCAGCGCGCCCAGGCTCACCAGGCCCCAGCTGTTGACGAACTCCCCCAGGGTCAGGATCGCCTGGGTGATGAAAGGAATGGGTACGCCCAGGTCCTGGAAAATAGGGACGAACTGCGGCACCACATACGCCAGCAACAACGCGAGCGAGCCGATTACGCCTATGACCAGGAACGCGGGATAGATCAGCGCGTTGATGACTTCGCCGCGCAGCTTGTGGCTTCTTTCCAGGTAGGTGCTGAGCTGCGCCAGGGTCACTGCCAGCACACCACCGGCTTCACCGGCGCGTATGAGGCTGGTGTAGAAGGGCGAGAACGACGCGGGGTGCTCGTCCAGCGCCTGGGACAGCGGTTGGCCGGCCTTCACCTGGTCGCGCACGCGCTCGAGCAATGCACGGGCATCTGGCCTGCGCAGGTTTTTCAATACGGTCGTCAACGCCTTGTCCAGCGGCTGGCCGGCGCTGATCAGGGTGGTGAGCTGCTGGGTAATGGTGATCAGCTCCACTGCCTTGAACACGCTGCGCTGCCTGCCGGGGCGCAGCAGGCGGCTTCCCGGCTTGAGGTTCACGACCAGCAGGCCGCGTTGCTGCAAATGCCGGGCCGCGGTGTCTTGGTCAGCGACGTCCAGCTGACCCTGCTGCTTGCGGCCTTCCGGGTCGAGGGCGGTGTATGAGAAGAGCGGCATGTCAATCACCCCCCGTGACGCGCAACACTTCTTCGAGCGAGGTGATGCCAGCCAGGGCCTGTCGCAGCCCATCCTCATACAGTGTCACCAGGCCTTTGTGGCGGGCAGTGGCTTCGAGGGTGGCGGCATCGGTCTGGCGCATGAGCAGGCTGCGCATGTCTTCGTCCATCACCAGCAGTTCGGTGATCGCACTGCGGCCATGGTAGCCGCCGCCTGCGCGCTGCTCGTCCGGACGGTACAGCAGGATCGGCCGCTGCTCGGTGTAGCGGCCCAGCTGATGGCGTTCGATCAGCTCGGCAGGCGCCTCGAAGCTGATGCGGGTTGCCGGGTCGAGCCGGCGCACCAGGCGCTGCGCCAGGATGCCCTGCAGGGTCGAGGCGAGCAGATAGCCTTCGACACCCATGTCCAGCAGGCGGGTCAGGCTCGCTGCCGCACTGTTGGTGTGCAGCGTCGACAGTACAAGATGCCCGGTCAGCGACGACTGGATCGCGATGCGGCACGTTTCGAGGTCGCGCATTTCGCCGATCATGATCACGTCGGGGTCCTGCCGGACAATCGAGCGCAGCGCTGCGGCGAAGCCCAGGCCGATCGAGGGCTTTACCTGGATCTGGTTGATCCCGGTCAGCTGGTATTCGACCGGGTCTTCGACGGTGATGATCTTGCGCTGCTCGGTGTTCAGGCCAGACAGCGCGGTATAGAGGGTGGTGGTCTTGCCCGAGCCGGTCGGGCCCGTCACCAGGAAGATGCCGTGAGGGCGCGCGAGCAACTGTTCGATGGTTCGCAGGGTCGCGCCCTCGATGCCAAGGCTCGCGAAGTCGAACCTGACAGTCTGCCTGTCGAGCAGGCGCATCACCACCGACTCGCCAAAGCTGGTGGGTACGGTCGAGACCCGCAGGTCGAGCTCGCGGCCCTGGATGCGCAGCATGATCCGTCCATCCTGGGGCAGCCTGCGCTCTGCGATGTCGAGGCGCGCCATGATCTTCAGCCGGGAGATGACGGCGGCGGCGTAGCCCGAGGGCGGCGCCTCGCCTTCGATCAAGACGCCATCGACGCGGTAGCGGACCTTCAACTGGTTTTCGAACGGCTCGACATGGATATCCGACGCACGCCGATCGACCGCCTGTTGCAGCATCATGTTCACCAGGCGGATGACCGGTGCCTCTGAAGCCATGTCCTTGAGATGCTCGATGTCGCCCTCGGCGATCGAATCGTCGTCCAAGGCTTCGATCAGTGCGCCCATCGCGGAGCGTCCGGCGCCATGGACCTGCTCGATGAGATGGGTGATTTCATCAGCGGTGGCGATGACCAGCTCGACTGGCTTGCCGGCACGGTAGCCGAGGGCCGCGATGGCATAGGCGCAAAGGGGCACCCCGGCGGCCACCCGCAGGTGACTCGGGCTCTCGTGCAGGGTCAGGACCCCGAAGTGGCGGGCGAAGCGTTCTGGCGCACTGGGGACGGCTGCGATGGGTTCATCACCAAGCCTCGGCACATCCAGCAACTGCGCATAGGCATTGGCCATCTGTTCATCATTCACCGCGCCCAGGCGCAGCAGCGTACGCAGCTTGTCGTCCTCGCCGATGCCTTGCGCCACCCCCAGCCGGATCGCTCGATTCATGTCGGCAGGCTGGAGTGCGCCAGCATCCAGCAGCCACTCACATATGTCATCAGCAGAGGGTATTGATAAGTTCATATTGGTGGCTTTATGCAACTGGTGGCTATATGGCGGCGCACTTTTAATTGCTGGGTCCAGAGGAGGGCCGAAGAATACTTCGTTGTTCTTTCAGGTGCAACAAAGTGTTTGGCAAGGGATTATCATGAGATTTTAAGGGTGGTTTTGTATCCACGGCAAGAGCATATCAGACAGTTAAACCTAATTGCAACTAGGTTTAACTGTAGGCTGTGAGTAGCATTAATCATGACAAAAAAGACGATAAATTGCTGATAATCATAAATTTAAAGCAATAAACAGCTAATAAATTTTAATTATTTAATCTAGAACTTGCGTTCAACATCTGTATTTGCAGGCTTGTGAGGTGGTTTTAGGGATTAATTAATCAGACCGATGAATAAAATCTTCGTCCCTCCTTGAACTTTTCTCGCAAGTGCTCAGACTTACGCTCCGGCCTTACCTTGCCCAAGGTTCGACCGTTAACTGTAGCCCACCCACCGAGAACTATTCGATGAATAGACTATTGCTGTCGCTCGCCTGCTCGACGCTGCTGGCCACGCACTTCAGTGCTTCTGCCGACACGCTGGCCGTCACCTCACAGACGACCGCCACGCCCGCCCGTACCCAACTGGATGCTCAGCGCGAGCGGCTGACCGGCGTAGACAAGGTCGGCAAGAACACCGCCGAGGCCAACACGCTGCTGGACACGCCGGTCGACACCAGCGACGCCCCGGCGCAGGTCGACCAGCCGTGAAACCGACCGCTGTGATCTTGACCCTCGCCACCCAGACCGCTGTATAAGGACCCGATCCGTGAAACACCTCAAACAGACCTTGGGCTTGAGCCTGCTGGCGATCAGCGTGATGCAGGCATCGGCCACCCTCGCTGCCACGCCGGCCACTGGCAACGAAGTGGAAGCGCGCGTCAGCTCGATTCTCGACAACATGAATCAGTCCGAAAAGATCAACTTCACCCGGGTCAACGACGGCCACATGATCCCGTCGCTGCTCAAGTGGGGCATCAAAGGCACCGTCGCCTACGATTCATCCATGGGGGTGCACGTCAACAATGCGACCTTCGGCGCGCAGTACCCGTCCCAGTCGGCCCTTGCAGCGACCTGGAGCATCAACCGCGCCAAGGAGTTCGGCCTGGCGATTGCCTACGAGACGCGTATCTCGGGTGGCCAGCAGATGCTGTCGCCCGGCGTGAACCTTTACCGCACGCCCTACAACGGTCGTTCCGCCGAATACATGAGCGGCGAGGACCCGTTCCTCGGCGCGGTACTGGCCCCCGCGGTCGTCAATGGCATCCAGGTGCAGGGCATCCAGGCCAGCGGCAAGCATTACCTGGCCAACGAGCAGGAAGCCAACCGCCAGCAGGTCAACATCACGGCCGATGAACGCACGCTGCGCGAGTTGTACCTGCCAGGCTTCGAGTCCATGGTCAAGAACGCCAACGTCGCCTCGATCATGTGCGGTTTCAACAAGGTCAACGGCGACTACGCCTGCGAAAACCATCACCTGATCACCGAGGTGCTGAAGGGCGAGTGGGGCTATCAAGGCACCGTCATCAGTGACTTCAACGCCATTCACGACCCCTTCAAGGGCGCCTGGGCGGGGACCGACATCGACATGCCGTCGGGCCTGCAGTTCACCGAGGCCAACCTGATGCCGTATATCTGGAGCGGCCAGCTGACCCAGAACGTCATCGACGACAAGGTCAAGCGCAACCTGCGCGCCGTGGTCAGCTACGACTTCCAGGAAAACCTGAACACCGCGCAGACGCTCGACCACACCGAGTACGGCCAGCGCGCGGCACTCAACGTGGCGCGCGAATCCATCGTTCTGCTGCGCAACGCCGATACGGCCAAGGGCAAGCCGCTGCTGCCACTGTCGCGCGACGCCAGGATCGCGGTCATCGGCGACTGGGCCAACCAGGCTCCAGCTTCGCCGTTTGGTACGGCCAACGCGCCACCCAACAGCTACATGACCGAGCTGAGCGGCCTGCAGCAGTTGGCTTCGAACAGCGCAAACGTCACCTACCTCTCCGCGCTGAGCCTCAACCCGAAATCGGCCGTGTGGTATCAGCCGACCGGCGACGCGTCCGGCATCAGCAACTCTGGGGTCAAGGCCGAGTACTTCAGCAACACCAGGCTCAGTGGCGATCCGGCTGTGACGCGCATCGAGCCAGGCGTGAACCTCAACTGGACCACCAGCTCCAACGAGACCAACGCCGGCACCACCGCGGTGTCCGGCTTCAGCCCCACTGCGGGCGCGTTTTCGGCCCGCTTCACCGCCATCATCAAGCCTACCGTGTCTGGCGCCCATGTGTTCAAGGTGCGCGCGGACGGTCCCTACAGGCTCTGGGTGAACGATGCGCTGGTGGTGGAAAGCGACGGCGTGCCGTACTCCTCCGACGTGGTCAACGCACTGACTACCTCGGGCAAGAGCGCGGTCTTGAAGGCTGGCCAGAACTACACGGTCAAGCTCGAATACCGCCGCGTGCAGGACAACTTCACCCCTGCGTTGGGCGGCCTGGCTGGCGTGCAGATGAGCTGGGCCTCGCTGGCCCCGCCCAAGGATCTGTCGCGGTACGACGCCGTGGTGGTTGCTGCAGGCACCAACCATGAGAACGAAGGCGAAGGTTCGGACCACGGGTATGACCTGCCAGACCAGCAGGCTGACCTGATCAGCGCTGTCACCAAGGCCAACCCGAACACCATCGTGGTCATGCACGGCGGCGGCGTCGCCAACATGCAGCCCTGGGCCAAGAAGGTCGGTGCAACCTTGAACGCTTGGTTCCCCGGCCAGCAGGGCGGTCAGGCACTGGCCGAGATCCTGTACGGCACCGTCAATCCGTCTGGCAAGCTGCCAGTCACCATCGACAAGCGGATCGAGGACAACCCGAGCTACGCGTCCTACCCGGACCCGTCGGCGTATCGCGGTGACAACCCGTCGACCGAACTCAACTACAGCGA
The DNA here is from genome assembly GCF_902498185.1 of Pseudomonas fluorescens. Taxonomy (GTDB): domain Bacteria; phylum Pseudomonadota; class Gammaproteobacteria; order Pseudomonadales; family Pseudomonadaceae; genus Aquipseudomonas; species Aquipseudomonas fluorescens_BS. Next base: position 114,390 of record NZ_CABVIX010000013.1, read on the forward strand.
AGGGCTGTACATGGGTTATCGCGGTTATGACAAGAAACACGCCAAACCGCTGTATCCGTTCGGCTTCGGCTTGTCGTACACCACGTTTGGCTATTCGGACCTCAAGCTTTCGAGCAACGTGATGACCCCGGGCAACACCGTCGACGTCAAGTTCACGCTGACCAATACCGGTGACAAGGCGGGCTTCGAGGTCGCACAGTTGTATATCGAACCGGTCAAACCGCAGGTCGACCGTCCGAAGAAAGAGCTGAAGGGGTTCACCAAGGTGTACCTGCAGCCTGGCGAGAGCAAGACGGTGAGCCTGCCGATCGATTCGCGCTCGCTGGCGTATTTCGTGGAGCACAGCGACAGCTGGGACGTCGATGCGGGCAAGTTCAAGGTCTGGGTCGGTCCTGACTCCGAGAACCTCTCACTGCACCGCAGCCTGGTGACGCTCATGCCACAACACCTGACCACGCGCGACAGCAACCCGCTGCCGGTCCCGCTGCGCGCGGCCGTGCAGGTCAGCGAGTCGCAGGCTTACTGACGCTCAAGGGCAGGTTCAGGGACGAACCAGCCGTCACGCGCGGATGCCGTTGGCCAGGCGCTGCAGGTAGGCGTCGAAGGTCGCTTCGACGTCGATCTGGCCGGGGTCGCGCAGCCACTGGATCTGCAATCCGTCCATGACGGCGAAGATCTCGGTCGCCAGCGCCTTCACATCGACATCGGGGCGTATCTGCTTCTGCTCGATCAGCGAGCCCAGGTGCGCCTGTGCGTGCGCATGGGTCATCTCGAACTTTTCCTTGTACCAGGGCCAGGCCGGGTGCTTGTCCGACAGGCTCTCGACGCTGATCATCATCGACGCCTGGCACTCGGGCAGGCTTTGCACGCTGAAGCTCATGCTCATCTTCACGAACGCCAGGAAGCTCTCAAGCGTCGGCGCAGTGCGCAGTTCGCTGAATTTCTCGGTGATCCGCTGATCGCGCCGGTCAAGCAGCGCCCGCAGCAGCGACACCTTGTTGGGGAAATGATGCAACAGCCCCACCGTGGTGATGCCCGCGATCTGCGCTACATCGCGCATCGATGCAGCGCCGTAGCCATCCTTGGCGAACACTTCAGTCGCCGCATCCAGCAGCGCGGCCCGGCGCATCTCGCCCTTGGGTGCACGGCGGCGTTTGGTGGTCGGCGCGCTGGCCGATCCGGTGTCGTGATCCTGATCTGACATAACCCACTTCAAAGCTGCGGTGAGGGGCAACGCTTCTTGCGAAACGGCGAGGGGTGATTATGACAAAAGATTCCCGCTCCGTGCGCTCGCTGTTGGCTGGCGGCGGTTGATCCAGAGAGCGGTGCCGATGGACGCCAGCGCGACCAGGCCGTTGCCGACCCACATCCCGAGCATCACGCCGCTGGCGCCAAAGTGCTGTGCCCCGAGCATCACGAAGGGCAGGGTGCCCAGGGTGGCGCGCAGCCACGCATAGAAGGCGACCCACCAGGTACGGCCCTGGCTGATGAACACCGAGATGGCGATGAAATCCAGCCCGATCAGCAGCCACAGACCTGGCCCGAACCGGCACAGGTCCCGGATCAGCTGTTGGCCGGGCCCGCTGATCGCAAACAGATGGCTGAGCCAAGGCGATGCGGTCCACAGCACCGCCCAGGCGGCCAGACCGTACCCCACCACAAGTCGTGCCGCGGTGTTCAGCGCCGCTTGCGCGCGCGCGCCGCGGTGCGCCCCGAGATTCTGCGCAAGCACCGGCACCAGCGCGCTCGGCAGGGCGAAGTACAGGCAATAGGTGATCTGCAGAACCCTGTCCATGACCGCCATGCCCGCCATCACCGAGACGCCGAACGCCGCCAGGTGGGCCATGGTATAGGTGAGGGCGACCGGCGTTGCCAGGTTGGCAAGGGTGAAGGGCAGCGCGGTTCTTGCGATCCTGCCCCCGTACAGCCGCAGCAATCGCAGACGAATACGCTGCGACAGCCCGATATGACCGCTTACCTGATGCAGTCCGTAGAGGCAGCCTGCCGCGCCAGCCACCAGGCAGGACACTCCCGCACCGAACAGCTCAAGGTCCAGACCGAAGATCAGGATCGGGTCGACGATGGCCAGGCAGACCGCCGCCGTCAGCACGACCGCGAGCGCACGGCCGCTGTGCCCGTGGGCCCGCAGCGCCTGGGCGGTGGCCTGGGTGACCGCCAGCAGTACCGATGACACCAGGGTCATGGCGATGAACTGCCGGGCCAGGGGAGATGACGGCGTGCTTGCGCCCATCCAGCCGGAGAAAAAGTCCAGGTAACACCACTGGATGAGCGACACCGCGGTCGAGACAAGGGTTGCGAGCACCAGCATGTGCGTTGCCAGCGGTGGCAGCGTCCCGCGTGAGCCCCGGCCGACCCTGCGAGAGATCATCGTTCCGGCGGCGACCACGATCCCTGCTACCAGGCTCGAGTTGAAGAAGGCCAGTGTCTTGGCGATGCCCACGGCCGCGACCAGCACCTCGTCCCGCAGCATGGCCACATAGGTCAGGGTCAGGATGTCTGTGAGGAAGATGGCCAGCAGGCCAAGGGCGCTGGTAACTGCCATCACGCGCACGTGATGGTTGACGGAGCCACGTATGAAGGTGGCGGTTGAATCTTTCATTGCACAACCAGCGTAACCAGGGAGACAGGGCAGAAGCCGCGATCACGTCGGGGCGGCGGGATTATTCCACACTCAAGGAAGCTTGCCCGAAGAATCGATCCAGAGGCGCCGCGCTTGCGTCCATAGACGCAATTCGTCTAGTATTTGAGTCTGTAGATTCAACGAGGCAACATCATGTCGGCCAATCTTCATCCCGAGCAACTGACCAGAGCCCAGTGTGTCGCCGGCCTGCGCGCGGCGCTGCGGATACTGGACAAGTGGAAAGCCACCACCGAACAAGCCTGCAAGATCCTGCGGGTCTCGCGCAGCACCTGCACGCGGGCCAGGCAGAGTGACGCCCAGTGGTCGGCCAGTCTCGACCAGGACCAGATGCACCGCATCAGCTTCGTACTGAACATCCATGCCGCGCTGCGTACGCTCTTCGACAATCCTGAAAACGCCTACGGCTTCCCGGCGATGGAAAACCGCAATGCCTTCTTCAACGGCCGCAAGCCGCTGGACATCATGGCCCAGGGCGACATGGTCTCGTTGTATGAAACCTTTCGGCGGATCGATTCGCTGCGGGGCGCGCAGTGGTAGCGCTGAGCATGCTGGCGGCGCTGGAAGCAGAAGAGCGGCGCGGCTATCGCCTGGTGAACTCGAAGTTTCCACCGATCGACCTGTTCAATGATGTAGCGGATGCTTCCGAGTTCCAGGCGTTGTACCAGATTCAGGCGCTGACCAACCCACGCTTGCAGAACGAGGTCGGACGCCTCGAGCTGATCCCGCTGGCCGAGATCCCATTTGGCATTCCTGGATGTTCCTACGCTACGGCGCCATTCACCCATATCAACCCGGCGGGCTCACGCTTCAGCGACGGCAGCTATGGCGTGCTTTATATTGCCGACACCCTTGAAACGGCGATCGCCGAAGTGCGTCATCACCAGCAGCGCTATTGGGCCAATGTGGCTGGCCTGAGCTATGACCGTTTCGTGTTCCGGGGCTTGAGCTGCCGCTTCACCGAAGCCGGCAGCCGGGACGCCACTGGCGTACCGCTTTGCGATCCTGTCTATGCTGCCGACGACTATAGCCACTCGCACGTACTGGGCCGTGCCGCCAAGCGCGAAGGCTGTGAAGGGCTGCGATACAACTCGGTAAGGTCGCCCGGCAGCTACTGCTGGGCACTGCTGACGCCACGGCATGTGACCTCGGTCATCCAGAATGCGCATTTCGAGATGATCTGGAGTGGCGAGATCACCAGCATCAGCCGCATTTCTAATGCATGATATTACGAGTGTTTCGTAACTATATGAAACAATAGGAAAAATACATTGCTGTGGTAAGGATTCCCTATTGGGTTACTCCCGTGGGAATCCTTAGCATTCCCAATCCTGCTGGCTTACAGCAACTTGGGAATGAAAGACCATGAAAACAAAGACCTTTTCGGGCTATGCCCTCAGCCTGTTAAGCGCCAGCCTGTTGAGCGTGTCCGTTGCCTCTGCCGCTCCGTTGACCCGCGACAACGGGGCTGCGGTGGGTGACAACCAGAACTCTCAGACCGCAGGGCCAGACGGCCCAGTGCTTGTGCAGGACGTGCAGTTGCTGCAGAAGCTGCAACGCTTCGACCGCGAGCGAATCCCGGAGCGGGTGGTGCATGCGCGCGGAACCGGGGCGCATGGCGAGTTCGTCGCCAGTACCGATATCTCCGAGCTGACCCAGGCCAAGGTATTCACGCCCGGCAGCCACACGCCGGTGTTCGTGCGCTTCAGCGCAGTGGTCCATGGCAACCACTCGCCTGAGACCCTGCGCGACCCGCGCGGCTTCGCCACCAAGTTCTACACCGCCGACGGCAACTGGGACCTGGTCGGCAACAACTTCCCGACCTTCTTCATCCGCGATGCGATCAAGTTCCCCGACATGGTCCATGCCTTCAAGCCAGACCCGCGCACCAACCTGGATGACGACTCACGCCGCTTCGACTTCTTCAGCCATGTACCAGAAGCCACCCGTACGCTCACCCAGCTCTATTCCAATGAAGGCACGCCGGTCGGCTATCGCTTCATGGATGGCAACAGTGTCCATGCCTACAAGTTCGTCAACGCCAAGGGCGAGGTGACTTACGTCAAGTTCCACTGGAAGAGCCTGCAAGGCGTGAAGAACCTTGACCCCAAGCAGGTCGAGAACGTGCAAGGCAAGGATTACGCGCACATGACCACCGACCTGGTCGCAGCGATCAAGAAGGGGGATTTCCCGAAGTGGGACCTGTACATCCAGACGCTCAAGCCTGAGCAACTGGCCCAGTTCGACTTCGACCCGTTGGACGCCACCAAGATCTGGCCAGACGTGCCAGAGCGCAAGATCGGCCAGATGGTCCTGAACAAGAACGTCGACAATTTCTTCCAGGAGACCGAGCAGGTCGCCATGGCTCCGTCCAACGTGGTGCCGGGCATCGAGCCGTCCGAAGATCGCCTGTTGCAAGGTCGCCTGTTCGCGTATGCCGATACCCAGATGTATCGTATCGGCGCCAATGGCCTGAGCTTGCCCGTCAACCGTCCGGCTGCGGCCGTCAACAATGGCAACCAGGACGGTGCCATGAACACCGGGCACACCACCACGGGTGTGAACTACGAGCCGAGCCGGTTGAATCCACGCGAATCGACCGCATCGGCGCGTTACAGCGAACTCCCCCTGAGTGGCATGACGCAGCAGAAGAAGATCCAGCGCGAGCAGAACTTCAAGCAAGCCGGCGACCTGTATCGCTCCTACTCCACGAAAGAGCGCCAGGACCTGATCAACAGCTTCGGGCAATCCTTGGCCACGACTGACGACGAGAGCAAGCACATCATCCTGTCGTTCCTGTACAAGGCCGATGCCGAGTATGGCGCGGGGGTGGCCAAGGTCGCCGGTGGTGATCTGAAGAGAGTGAAGCAGCTGGCAAGCCAGCTGCACGACTGAGGCTGCTTGACGGGCTGCCTCAGGGTGGCCCGTCTGGTATTTTCGGGGGCAGGACGCGAAACAAGGGCTGACAGACCTGCTGAACTGTGGCTATGGTGCCCGCAGGATATTCCTGCTCAGGAGGCCTTCATGCAGATCGCTCCGCCACCCCTGAACGAAGCCGCAAGGCTTTGCTTCCTTGCGAGCCTGAACATACTCGATACACCGCCGGAAGAGAGCTTCGACCGGATTACCCGCCTCACCCGAACGCTGCTGGGCGTGCCCATCGCGCTGGTGTCGCTGGTGGACCTGAACCGCCAGTGGTTCAAGTCCTGCCAGGGCCTGGACGTGGCCGAGACGCCTCGCGACATGGCTTTCTGTGCGCATGCGCTGCATGTGGAGGAGGCCTTGGTCATCCCGGACGCCAAGTCCGACCCGCGCTTTGCCGACAACCCCCTGGTCACCGACAAACCCCATATCCGGTTTTATGCCGGCGTCCCACTGCGCTTCGCTGACGGCCTTACGGTGGGGACCTTGTGCGCATTGGACACCGCTCCTCGAATGCTGAGCGATGAACAGTTGCGCGCCCTGCGCGACCTCGCCCGTATCGTCGAGCGCGAGCTGATGCAGCGTAGCCTGGCGATCGACGCGCGGGTGGTCGAAGAAGCCGAACGCCGTGCCCGGACCTCGAGTGAAGCGCAGTTTCGCGCGGTGTTCCGTGAGACACCGTCGGGCGAAGCCATCCTCGAACTGAACGGCCGCTTTCTCGAGGTCAATCGCGAGTTCTGTGATATCTCGGGCTATAACCCTGAAGAACTGGTGCTGATGAACGCTGAGCAGATCATCCATCCTGGGGATATGGACGGTGCAGCGGCGCTGCGCCGTGAGCTGATCGGTGGCCAGCGCAAGCACTACACCGTCGAAGGACGACTGATTACCAAGCAAGGCGCGCAGACCTGGGTCGAAACCAGCATCGCCGTGATCCGTGACGATCTCGGCGCTCCGCAGAACCTGGTCGCTCAGATACGCGACATCACCGAGCGCAAGCGTACCCAGCTTCTGCTCGAAGACTACCAGGCCCGGCTGGAGCACCAGGTGGCCGAGCGCACCCACGCGCTGCAGCGCAGCCAGGAAACGCTGCAGGCGATTGCCGACAACCTGCCAGTGCTGGTCTCGCATATCGGCCCTGATCTCAAGTACCGGTTCAACAATGCGGTATACAAGGACATCTTCGGCATGGACCCGAGTTACCTGCAGGGCAAGCGGGTCAGCGATGTATTGCCCGGCGAGATCTATGAGCAACTGCTGCCGTTTTTCCAGCAGGCGCTGCAGGGACAACGGGTCGAGGCGGATAACGTCCGCTACAGCCCGACCGACAGCAGGATCTGGAGGGCCAGCTACGTACCCGACGTGCGCCACGGCAAGGTTGAAGGGTTCTTCGTCATGTCGCTGGATGTCACGGAGCGCAAGAAGACCGAAAAGGCCCTGGTCGACAGGGCATCGATCGATGCCTTGACCGGCCTGCCCAACCGTACGGTCCTGCAGCGCGAACTCGCGCATCTGCTGGGCAAGCAGAAACCTTTCGCGCTGTTTTTCATCGACCTGGATGGCTTCAAGTCGGTGAACGATCAATGGGGCCATGAAACCGGCGACATGCTTCTGCAAGCGGCGGCCCGGCGCATGCTGGGTGTCGTGCGCGCAGGCGACCTGGTGATCCGCCTGGCAGGCGACGAGTTCGTGGTGCTGACCTTGTCCGAAGTCACTGAAACCGCGGCCCAGACCATCGGCCTGAAACTCTGCGACAGCCTCTCCAGCCCGTTCCAGCTATCAGGGCATGAAGTGAAGATCGGCGCGAGTATCGGCATCGTCATCTACCGAGAGCAGGGCGGCGTGGTGACGCCTGAGGAAGTGCTGGGACGGGCGGATCATGCGATGTACGAGGCCAAGCGCAAGGGGCGCAATCATTATCGGATAGCAGAGGGGTATGGCTGAGTTGCCCCACCGTCGGGTGCTCCGGGTTGGTCCCTTGCCATGCACTACACTGTCTGCGATGTGATGCGGATGAGCACGCCCTGGTGGCGGCTTACTGATTCCTGTCCAGGCGGGTAGAACGTCATGAAACCATCGTCGAATGCGGGCCTGGCGGTTGCCCTGGCCCTGTACTGCGCACAGGGTTGGGCACAGACCGTCGTGCCGATGAAGGGCCAGAGCCCCGAGCAAGTCCAGATGGATGTCACTCACTGTCAGCAGATGGCGCAAAGCCAGGGGGCGGAGGGTGATACGTCCAAAGGCGGCGGGCGATTGCGCGGCGCTGCGGCCGGGGCTGCGGCTGGAGCGGCCGGAGCGCAGGTTCGAGGGCGTCAGCACGGCGAGATCTACGACCAGGTCGACGATGATGTGAAACAGCAATACCGCCAGAACCAAGCCCGGGAAACCGCGGCAGCCGGCGCTGTGGTCGGCGGCTCACGGCAGCGTCAGGACCGTCGCGAGCAACGCAGGGAAGGGGATTCGGCGAATGCGTCGGCCTATACGAGTTGCCTGCAAGGAAAGGGCTATCAGGTGACGCCCTGAGAGTGCTCGATGCAGTTTTCCGGTCGGCGCATGCCGGGCTCAATATTGGTAACTCACCGACATCAACGCCGTTCGATCATCGCCGAGCGCCACGGCCTGGGCCAGGCCGCCCGCGTAGTAGTGCTGGTCGAACAGGTTCTTGACGTTGACTGCTGCGCGCCAGTTGGAGGTGGCATAGGCGACACCCACGTTAGCGGTCGCGTAACCGGGCAGGTAGTAGCCGTTGGTGTAGCGCTCGCTGATGGCGTTGATGCCGCCGTTGAGTTCCCAGCCCAGGGGTGATCCGTTGAAGCGGTAGCGGGCAAACACATTGGCGGTATGGCGCGGTACGTTGTTCAAATGCTTCTGGCTCTTCCAATGCGTAGAGCTTGGGTGGCGGGTACAAATGTACTCTAGCCGGCATCGAACCATCCAGGCCAGGAACTGCGGTGACGGCCATGAACATCGACGCTGGCGATCAGGCGTTCTGTCAGGACACCGCTTTGGCCCACGGCTTTGGCAGTGCGGTACTTCACACTGTGCACACACTCGCGGTCGCCGAACTCGCACCGGTTGAGCGCTGTGCCGCCGCAGGGACCGTTCGCCAGCCCCTTGGGGCAGGTCTCGGGACAGATGTAGAGCGTGTCCTCCAGCCGGCAGCGGCCGCAGGTATCGCAGCCCACCATCGGCCGCTTGATGCTGCGTTCCAGGCCATGCAGCAGGCGCGCGCCGGTGGCCGTGGACCAGACAGGACGGGTCACTGCCCAGCCAAACGCGCCGCCCAGCAAGCCTCGGCGGTCGAACACCAGGGAATGCATGCTGGACATCAGGTAATAGCGAGCTTTTTCCCGGGTGCTGGCGCTGACGTGTGACTCCCCCAGTCGCCAGTTGGCACCAGGTGGGTTGAACGTCACTGCGGGCAGGCCCGGCATCCGCCAGCTGGCGGCCCAGGCAGACGCCCACTGATCCAGCGTCTTTATCTCGGCCTGGGCGGCTACGATCTCCCGCTCCAGCGCCTCGAACTGGCCGAGGTCATGAACCCCCGACAGGTGAACGCCCGCATACCCCATCAACTTCAACCCTGTGATCTGCACCGCCAGGCGGCGCAGGCTGCGTTGCTGGGCATGCGCCTTCGAAACGGCCAGCTCGGCGGCCAGCACGTCGTGCATGGACGGGGTGACGGTTACGCCTGCGACGTGCCGGAGCATGCCAGCACGACCGTGCGTCAGGGCCATGAGGCAGGCAATCAGAGGCTTTGGGGCAGGCTGGCGTTGCATCCACTGCAGGGCTTCGAAATGCTTGCGATCGTCGTAGCCGAGTTGGAGGGTCATGAAGTCGGCACCGGCGCTGAGCTTTTTCTCGGCCTTGAAGTATTGCGCGCCGCCGTCTTCCTCGTGGTATTTGAACGGGTTGAGGGCAGCACCGAGTAACCAGTCGGGTCGGGCCTGACGGACAATCTGCAGGGCGGCGACCGACTCGAGGTAGCGCACGGGCCGCTGGCCCGGCTCATGCCCGGGAAGCCGGTCACCGGTGAGGATCAGCAACTGGTCGAGGCCGGCGGCATCCATGCGCGGCAGCTGGTCCAGCAGGTCCTGGCGTTCGCGTGCCTTGCCGGAAAAATGCGGCAGGCTGGGCTGGTCCTGGGTGAAGCTGCTGAACGCGTCCAGCGGCGACATGTCCAGCGGACCGCCGACCCGGTCGCCGATCGAAACGGTCATCGGCCAGCCACACAGATGGGTGCGGGCCATGATCGATTCGAGCGCGGCGAAGCGTTCAGCCGAGGGCTTGGGGACGAACTCCATGACGCAGACGAAGGTGCGCTCATCAAACGCGGTTTTTAGCAGGCCCATGGAAAGCTCGCACCAGAGGGAAGGTAGGCGAGCAGTATGGGGGAAGGGGCGAGCGGAGGTTTGTCCAAGCACGAAGAATCAGGTGCTGATTGCGACGCTGGCCGGTGGTGTCGTCGACTCTTTAGAGCGATGAAGCTTCCGACAGGTCCTTGTAATACGCCTTGAGCGTATCGACAAACTCCTCGGTAAGCCGCGTTCTCGCCTGCGCGGTCGGCCAGATCACGTAGGTGGGGAAAAGGATCTCCGGCTTGAACGGCCTGATCACGATGTCGCGGTGAGCATAATCCCTGGCTACCAGGGGATGGGCGAGGGTGATGCCCATGCCGAGGGCCACCATTTCGCAGTTGATCGCGCTGTATTGGGCTTCGACCGCCATCACGCGCTCCACGCCGGCCTGCTCGAACAAGTCATCCACCAGGGACCGGGTGCCGTCGCCGTGACATAGCGATACGAACCTCTGCCCTTGAAGGTCTTCGAGGGTGATCTGGGCGCGTTCAGCGAGCGGGTGGGCGCAGGGCAAGACGCACACGGCAGCGGTCTGGGCAAGCAACTCGACCTGTTGACCGGTGACATCTCCCGGATGCACGACGATGCCGATATCACAGTACTGGGACTTCACCCATTGCTCTACAGTGGACGAGGAGTTCACATGCAGCGAGACCGTGAGCTCAGGCCTTGTCTCGGTGAACGCCTTGAGCACTCGCGGCAACACGCTCATGCCAGTGGAGGGCACCGCCGCGACCCGCAAGCGGCCGGTGCCCAGGTTGCGGATGTTCTTCGCCGAATGCTTGAGGCTGTCCAGCCCGACATAAGCGCGCTCGACCTCCTGGAAAAGTGCCTGCCCTTGCTGGGTAGGAATCAACCGTACCCCGGCTCGTTTGAACAATACCAGGCCGGTGCTCAGCTCCAGTTGCGCGATCAACCGGGAGACATTGGGCTGCGAGGTGTACAGCACTTCTGCCGCCGCGGTCATCGAACCCAGGCGCATGACACTGCGGAACGCTTCGATCTGCCTCAGATTCACCGCCGACTCCCCATATCAAATATGAATGACTAACCCGGAGATACGTATTTGCCATATGGATAGTGCATGGCAATACTCGAACCTAGCAACAGCCATAGCGCACTTGAAGATGCGCCACCCCGCGAAATCCGGCGGGAGCATGCCCAGTGCATGCGAGCTTCGGGACCGACGAAGCGACTGACGCATTGTTCGATCTGCCCCATGCACTTCGGAGATAGTCTGTGAATAGCCATCATTCGACCTCAGTCATACCCTCGCTTTCTTCCCTCACCCGTATCGCCAGCGCTGTCGCCCTGACCGTTGCCGGGTTCGCCAGCAGCGTCGCATTCGCCCAGCCCACTCTGTATGTCGCCGGTGTCGGCGGCTCAACCGAGCAGATGTACAAGACCCGGGTCATCCCGGCCTTCGAGAAGCTGCACGACGTCAAAGTGGTGTATGTCGCGGGCAACTCGACCGAGACCCTGGCCAAGCTGCAGGCCCAGAAGGGACGCCAGCAGATCAACGTCGCGATGATGGATGATGGGCCGATGTACCAGGCCCTGCAGATGGGCCTGTGCGGGAAGCTCAGCGATGCGCCGGTCTACAAGGATCTCTATCCGCTGGCGCGGATGAGTCCGGAAGCGACGGGGGTCGGGGTGGTCGCCACGGGCATTGGCTACAACGAAGAGGCATTCAAGCAACGTGGCTGGGCGCCGCCCGACTCCTGGGAAGACCTGACCAACCCGCGCTACAGACAACTGCTCGGCATGCCCCCGGTCACCAACACCTACGGCTTGCACACCCTGGTGGAAATGGCCCGCCTGCGCGGCGGTGGCGAGAAGGATATCGATCCCGGCTTCAAGGCGCTGAAGGACGAAATCGGCCCCAACGTACTGGCCTGGGTGTCGGCGCCGGGCGAGATGGACGGCATGATGCAGAACGGTGACGTGGTGATGGCGGTGTACGGCAGTGGCCGTGCAGTGGCATTGCAGGGCACTGGCTTCCCGTTGAAGTTCATCTACCCCAAGGAGGGCGGTATTGCCCTGCAGGTCGCGGCGTGCGGCGTGACCCCCAATGCCCAGCCCGAGTTGTCGCAGCAGTTCATCCAGCACGTGCTCTCGCCGGAAGTGCAAGCCATCCAGGCCCGGGAAAACGGTTTCGCGCCGGTCAACCAGACTGTGAAGCTGGAGCCCGAGATCGCGGCCCGCATGCCGTACGGTCCGGAGAAAGTCAGCGCGTTGATCAAGGTTGATTGGGACACCATCAACCAGAAACGCAGCGAGTGGACGACCCGCTGGAATCGCACGGTCGAGCGCTGACCGCCAAGCGAGCCTCATCCTTCCCGAATCCCTCCTGGAGACGCAGGCCCAGGCCTGCGTGGCAAGCCAATGGCATTTCTCACGCTCGAAGGTATCGTCAAGACCTATGGCAGTTTCAAGGCGATCGATGGCCTGAACCTGGAAGTCCGCAAGGGCGAATTCGTCGCCTTGCTCGGCCCCTCTGGCTGCGGCAAGACCACCACCCTGCAGTCGATTGCCGGCTTCGTGCAGCCGACCGAAGGGCGTATCGTCCTCGATGGGCGCGATATCACCCATGTGCGCCCCGAGCAACGTGGCCTGGGGATTGTCTTCCAAAGCTATGCCTTGTTTGCGCACATGACCGTGGCGCAGAACATCAGTTTCGGCCTGGAGATGCGCGGCGTGCCCAAGGCCGAACGGAGCAAGCGGATCCTGGAAGCGCTGGATCTTGTGCGCCTGGGCGGCCTGGGGGAACGGTACCCCAAGGCATTGTCCGGCGGGCAACGCCAGCGCGTGGCGATCGCCCGGGCCCTGGCCATCCGCCCCAACCTGCTGCTGCTCGACGAGCCCATGTCGAACCTCGACGCGAAACTGCGCGAAGAAATGCACATCGAGCTACGGGCGATCCAGCGCAGCCTGGGCATCACCACCATCCTGGTGACCCACGACCAGGTCGAAGCCATGACCATGAGCGACCGCATCGCCGTGATGCACAAGGGCCGCATCGTCCAGATCGATACGCCGTTCGAAGCGTACGAGCGCCCGCATTCCCCGTTTGCCTCGGCGTTCCTGGGAAAGACAAACGCCTTTGCCGGAGCCGTGCAGACCCGCAATGCCCGGTGCTGCCATGTACTGGTCACGGACACGCTGATGCATGTGCCCCATGAAGACCGCTCGCTGGGAAACGACGTCAACGTCTATATCCGCCCGGAAAAGATACGCCTGACACTAGTCGGCAGCGGTCGCCTGAATGGGCGCGTCCGCTTGCGTGTGTTCCTGGGCAACCTGTGGTTGATCGCGGTGGAAACCCACCTGGGGATGGTCCACCTGACACAGCCCAACCTGGGCACGCCACCACCCGATGAGGGCAGCGAAATCGGGCTGGACTGGTCCGACGATGACCTTCGCCTGCTCGATCGTGAGGTCTCCCATGGCCAGGTATGATGCCGAACACGTTGGCGCGGCGCCGTGGTTGCTCAGCGGGCCGGCCTTGCTGGTATTCGTGGCACTGTTGCTGGCGCCGTTGCTGTTGACCGCCGTGTTGTCGCTCAACCTGTACAGCGACACCGAAGGTGTGGTGGCGGCCTACAGCCTTGGCAACTACCTGGAAGTGTTCAAGGACGGTTACTTCCATGAGATCTTCCAGCGCACCGGCGCCATGGCGCTGGCGGTCACGCTGCTGTGCGTGCTGATCGGGGTACCGGAAACCATCATCATTGCGCGCATGACCCCGCGCTGGCGTTCGCTGTTCCTGCTGGTGGTGCTGGGGCCGCTACTGATTTCGGTGGTGGTGCGCACCCTTGGCTGGGCGATCCTGCTGGGTAACAACGGGCTTATCAATGAGGCGTTGCAAGCGCTGGGCATCACCGAACAGCCGGTGAAGATGCTGTTCACCCAGTTTGGCGTGGTCATCGCCCTGACCCACGTGCTGGTGCCGTTCATGGTGATCGCGGTGTGGGCGACCCTGCAGCGCCTGGACCTGCAGGTGGAATGGGCCGCCCTGTCCCTGGGGGCCTCGCGGCTCACGGTGTTCCGTCGGGTCATCCTGCCGCAGATCATGCCCGGCATTCTCTCGGGCTCGATCATCGTCTTCGCCCTGGCCGCCTCTGCCTTCGCCACCCCGGCGATCATCGGCGGGCGCCGCTTGAAGGTCGTGGCGACGGCGGCCTACGACGAGTTCCTCGGCACCCTCAACTGGCCCCTTGGCGCCGCTATCGCGATGCTCCTGCTGGTTGCCAACCTGGTCATCATCCTGGGTTGCAGCAAGCTGGCCGAGCGCCGCTTCAAGCAAGTCTTCGAGTAACCGGCCATGCACAAGAACGGTTTTTTCTCGCTGCTGTTCCACATCTCCTTTGTCACGTTCATCGTCGCGCCGCTGCTGGTGGTGATGGTGATGTCGTTTACCGACAAGGGCTACCTGTCGCTGCCCACTGACGGCCTGTCGCTACGCTGGTTCCGGGCGCTGCTGGACAACCAGGAAATGCTCGATGCCTTCTACCTGTCGCTCAAGCTAGGACTGGTCTCGGCCTCCCTGGCCACGCTGTTGGCAATCCCTGCGGCGCTGGCGATCAGCCGCTACGCATTTCCTGGACGCAGTGCGCTTACGGGGTTCCTGCTGTCACCGCTGATGATCCCGTCCGTGGTGCTGGGCATCGCGTTCTTGCGATTCTTCTCCCTGGCACAGATCGGCGGCTCGTTCTGGGCGTTGAGCATCACCCATGTGATCGTCGTGTTGCCTTATGCGTTGCGCCTGACCCTGGCCTCGGCCATCGGCCTGGAGCGCGATATCGAGCAGGCGGCGTTGTCGCTCGGCGCACGGCGCTGGACTGCGTTTCATCGGGTGATATTGCCGCGTATCCGCACCGGTGTGGTCGGCGGCTGGATGCTCGCGTTCATCCAGAGCTTCGACGAACTGACCATGACCGTGTTCGTGGCGACACCCGGCACCACGACGTTGCCGGTGGCCATGTACAACCAGATCTCCCAGACCATCGACCCCCTGATCACCGCCGTCTCGACGCTGCTGATCGTCGGCACGGTGCTGTTGATGCTGCTGCTGGACCGGCTGGTGGGGCTTGACCGCGTGCTGGTGGGGGAAGGCAAATGAGCCAGGTCAGCAGGCAATCTGATGTCATCGTGGTGGGCGGCGGGCTGGTGGGCATGGCGGTGGCCTACGGCCTGGCGCGCAGTGGCGTCAGCACCCTGGTACTGGATCAGGGCGACGTTGCGTTTCGTGCCTCGCGGGGCAATTTCGGTCTGGTCTGGGTACAGGGCAAGGGCCACGACTTGCCGGATTACGCGCGCTGGACCGGTTCGTCGGCGACGCGCTGGCCGGCGTTCGCCCAAGCACTGCTGGCCGACAGCGGCGTCGATGTGCAGCTCAGGCAACCGGGTGGCTTCCATATGTGTTTCAGCGACCAGGAACTGCTGGAGCGCGAATCTCGATTGCGTACCTTGCAGGCGGCATTGGGCGATTACCCCTTCCAGATGCTCGACGCCGCTGACCTGAAGGCGCGATTGCCGTTGATCGGGCCTGCGGTCGTCGGCGCCAGCTATACCCCCCAGGACGGCCACGTGAACCCACTGAAACTGCTGCGGGCGCTGCATGCCGCGGCGCAGGCCAAGGGCGCGGTCGTGCGCAGCAGCATGGAAGTCCAGCGCATCGACAGCGCGGCCGGGGAATTCAGCGTTACCACCGCCCAGGGCCGTTTCGTTGCACCGCGGATCGTGCTCGCCGCCGGGCTGGGCAATCCGGCGCTGGCGCGCCAGGTCGGCCTGCATGCACCGGTGGCGCCCAATCGCGGACAGGTGTTGATCAGCGAGCGGGTCCGCCCGTTTCTCGAGTACCCGACCATCAACGTCCGGCAGACCGACGAAGGCACGGTGCAACTGGGGGACTCGATGGAGGAGGTGGGCTTTGACGACAGCACCTCCACCGACGTGCTGGCGGCCATCGCCAGGCGGGGCATCGCGACTTTTCCCTTGCTGCGCGATGTGCGCCTGGTCAGGGCCTGGGGGGCGTTGCGGGTGTTGAGCCCGGACGGATTTCCCATCTACCAGCACTCCGCGACCCATCCCGGTGCTTTCGTGGTCACCTGCCACAGCGGCGTGACCCTGGCTGCCGCTCATGCCCTGCGCCTGGTCCCGTGGATCCTGGGCGGTGCCAGGCCCTCCGAGCTGCAGGCGTTCAGCGGCGAGCGTTTTCTCACTGACAAGGTGTATTCCCATGCGCACTGACTCGCTGTTCCAACCCGTCAAGAGTGAAGCTGGCGCAAAACGGACCGTGCGCCTGACCTTCAACGATCAACCGTTTACCGTACCTGCCGGGCTGAGCGTCGCCGCGGCGTTGCTGATGTCCGGCATCCGGCGCTTTCGCGCGACGCCTGTCAGCGAAGCGCCCCGGGCACCGTACTGCATGATGGGCGTGTGCTTCGAGTGCCTGGTGGAGATCGATGGCGTCCCCAACCGCCAGAGCTGCCTGGTTGAGGTCGCGGACGGCATGCGGATTTGCTCGCAAGAGGGCGCCCGTGACCTGGTTTACCAACCGTCTGATGTCCAGGCCCTGGAGGTGCGCTCATGAACCGTGAAAGGGTCGATGTAGTGGTGATTGGCGCGGGCGCCGCAGGCATGGCCGCGGCGACGGCGATGGCGGTCCTGGGCATGCAAGTGGTGCTGCTTGACGAGCAGGGCAGCCCGGGCGGGCAGATCTACCGCGGCATTACCCTGGCACCGCTGTCGCGCCGGGAGCTGCTGGGACCGGATTATGCCCACGGTCAGCAACTCGCCCAGGCCCTGGCAGCCTCGAGCGTGCGCTATGAAAAAGGCGCTTCGGTGTGGCAGGTGACCCGGGATCATCAGGTCAGCTACCTGCGCGAAGGCCGCCTGCAGACGCTGGAGGCCAAGGCGGTGCTGCTCGCGACCGGTGCCATGGAACGACCGTTCCCGATTACTGGCTGGACCTTGCCTGGGGTCATGAGCGCCGGGGCTGCGCAGATCCTGCTCAAGAGCGCGGGCCTGGCTCCGAGCGAACCGGTGGTCCTGGCCGGCTGCGGTCCGCTGTTGTATCTGCTGGGTTGGCAGTACCTGCGCGCGGGCGTGCAGATCAAGGCCTTGGTCGACACCACCCGGCCGGAGGACTATTGGCGTGCCCGCCGTCACCTGTTTGCCGCACTGCGTGCCTGGCCCTACTTGCGCAAGGGACTTGAGCTGATGCGCAGCCTGCGCGGCGCCGGTATCGCCCACTACAGCGGTGCCGAGCAGCTGGCGGTCGAAGGGCAGGAGGCGGCTCAGGCCCTGACCTTCAGCGTCTCGGGCAGGGCGCAGCGTATCGCTACCCGCTGTGTCCTGTTGCATCAGGGCGTGGTGCCGAATATCCAGTTCAGCCAGTCACTGCGGGCACGCCATGAATGGGACCTGGACCAGCTGTGTTTCCGTCCAGTCACCGATGCCTGGGGCGAGCTCGATGTGCCGGGTGTCTACGTCGCCGGGGATGGCGCCGGTATCGGCGGAGCCCAGGCTGCAGCGGTGCAGGGGGAGCTGGCGGCGCTGGGGATCGCCGCGCGGTTGAAAGCGATCAACGCCTCTGGCCGTGATGAGAAGGCCGCGCCTCTGCGCGCGAGGCTCGACGCCAACCTGCGGATCCGGCCGTTTCTCGATGCGCTGTATCAGCCCAAGGAAGCGAACCGCATACCGGCCGATGAAGTGATGGTCTGTCGCTGCGAAGAAGTGACGGCGGGGGAGTTGCGCCAGTTCGTAGCCCTCGGCTGCACGGGGCCGAACCAGGCCAAGTCATTCGGAAGGTGTGGAATGGGGCCTTGCCAGGGGCGCATGTGCGGGCTGACGGTTACCGAAGTCATCGCCAAGGCCCGCGGTGTTTCGGCGCAGGAAGTGGGTTACTACCGCATCCGCTCACCGATCAAGCCCATCACCCTGGGAGAACTGGCCGGTGATTGAGTCAAGCGCACGCCACGCCGACGTGCTGGTGATCGGCGGGGGTATCCATGGCCTGAGCACGGCGCTGCACCTGGCGCGGGCCGGGGTCAAGGTCACGCTGCTGGAGGCGGAGTACTGCGGCCGGCATGCCTCTGGCGTGAATGCCGGAGGCGTGCGCACCCTGGGCCGCCACGCCGCGGAGATACCCTTGGCGCTGTCATCGAGCGCGCTGTG
This sequence comes from Pseudomonas fluorescens, assembly GCF_902498185.1. Lineage (GTDB taxonomy): Bacteria > Pseudomonadota > Gammaproteobacteria > Pseudomonadales > Pseudomonadaceae > Aquipseudomonas > Aquipseudomonas fluorescens_BS. The sequence continues at coordinate 132,510 of NZ_CABVIX010000013.1, forward strand.
GCATGACCTCCCTGCAATCCTGGGCGACGACGGTAGTTTCGTCCCCAGTGGCCAGCTCAAGCTGGCCGAGAACCTGGCCGAGCTGGAGGAATGCCGACAACGGGTGCGGCAGCTCCAAGCCTTGGGTTTCACCCATGAACGCTTGATCGATCAGCAGCAGGTCTTCGAACGTGTACCGTCCGTGGCACGTCACGTGGTGGGCGGCATCTGGGTCAAGGACGATGGCTACGCGCAACCGTTCAAGACGGTCACCGCGTTTCGCCTGGCGGCGCAACGGCTTGGGGTCTGCATCCATGAGCAGACGCCCGCGCAGCGCATCGAGCAGACGGGCACCCAGTGGCGGGTAACGACTCCGGCCGGACAGTACCACGCCGAGCATCTGGTGGTTACCGCAGGCGCCTGGGCCGCGGAGCTGGCGGCACAGATCGGCGAACCCGTGCCGGTACATCCCGAAGGGCTGATGCTGATGGTCACCCATCGGGTCGCGCCGTTTTGCGTGCCGGTGCTGGGCGCCACCGGCAGGGCGCTGTCGTTCAAGCAATTTGCCAATGGGACCCTGGTGATCGGCGGCAAGCTCGTGGGATCGGTGGATTTTCCCTCACGCCACGGCGAGGTCGAGATGGACCGGCTGGCCGCCAGCGCGCGCACGGTCATAGATCTGTTTCCCCACTTGCAGCACTTGGCGGTCAACCGCGTCTGGGCGGGCGTCGAAGCCTTCACGGCCGACGATCTGCCGGTGATTGGGGCCAGCCGCCAAGCCAGCAAGCTGAGTTATTCATTCGGTTTTTGCGGAAGTGGCTTCCAGATGGGACCTGGCACTGGCAAACGCCTGGCGCAGCTCATACTGGGCGAGTCTTCCGACATTTGCCTGGACGCATTTGCCATCAATCGATTCAACGCGACGGCCTCAGGGTCGTCATCCGTTAAACCCGCTACAACCCTCGCTCGACATTAAGGAGCTTCACATGCTGGACATCACCCGTATCGAAACCAATCAGCGCATGAGCCGTGTCGTTCAATGCAACGGCTTCACCTTCCTCGGTGGCCAGACCGCCACCGACCGCACGCTGGACATCAAGGGACAGACCGCCCAGGTGCTGGAGAAGATCGACAACTTCCTGGCCAAGGCTGGCCTGGACAAGACTCGGATCCTCAGCGCGCAAGTCTGGCTGTCTGACATCGAGGCCAATTTCGCCGGTATGAACGAGGTGTGGGATGCCTGGGCGCCAGAAGGTCATGCGCCTGCACGGGCAACCGTCGAGTCACGTCTGGCCGCGCCGGACCTGCTGGTGGAAATCACCGTCGTCGCCGCGGGCTGACCGCGACCAGTGCTGCAAGCAGGCACTTTCACCGATTCGTGACGGTGCTTGAACCCCTGGGCCAAGGGGCGGGTCAGTACATCAAAGCGTCGGCACCCCCAGGGTGCGCGGCGCTGTTTCTATCCTGCCCCTTGGAATCGCCCATGACAAACGCTGACCCGCACGCATTGAAGCGCGTGATTACCACTCCGTTGCTGGTTTTCTTCATCCTGGGTGACGTACTCGGCGCCGGCGTCTATGCGTTGGCCGGTGCCATTGCCGACCGTGCGGGCGGCGCTATCTGGGCGCCGCTGTGCCTGGGCCTGGTCTTCGCCATGCTCACGGCGGCTTCCTATGCCGAGTTGGTGAGCAAGTATCCACGTGCCGGTGGCGCTGCCGTTTTCGCCCAGCGGGCCTTTGGCTCGCCAATACTGTCGTTCCTGGTGGGCTTCGCCATGCTTGCCGCTGGCATCACCAGCGCGGCGGGATTGGCGCTGGCGTTTGGCGGCGAGTACCTGCGGGTATTCCTGGACTGGCCCGCCCAGGTGCTGGCGCCGCTGTTCCTGGTACTGATCGCCCTGCTGAACCTGCGTGGTATCAAGGAATCCTTGAGCGCGAACCTGATCATGACGCTGGTCGAGCTCACCGGCCTGGTGCTGGTGGTCGTTGCCGTGGCGGTCTTGTGCGGACAAGGGCAGGGCGAGCCGGCCCGGCTGCTGGATTTCGGCGGGCATGCTCCGGCTAGCGCAGTGCTGGCGGGGGCATTACTGGCCTTTTATTCGTATGTGGGCTTCGAGACCTCCGCCAATCTCGCCGAAGAGGTGAAAGATGTGCGGCGCACCTATCCCAAGGCGCTGTTCCTGGCGTTGCTGATCGCCGGAGTGGTCTACCTGGCGGTCGGTGCCGGTGTTGCCCTGGTGATGCCGGTCGATCAGCTCATCGCCGCGAAGGCGCCGCTCATGGACATCGTCTCCTCCTCTGGCCTGAGCATCGGGCCCACGGGATTTGCGGTCATCGCCCTGGTCGCCGTGGCCAACGGCGCGCTGCTGACCATGATCATGGCCAGCCGTCTCACGCTTGGAATGGCGCGGGAAGGTTTGTTGCCCAGCGCACTGGGACGCGTGCTGCCCAATCGCCGGACACCGGCCATGGCTATCCTCGCCACGACCGCAGCCGCGGCCGTGTTGACGTTCACGGGTAGCCTCGAGGTGCTGGCTGAAACCGTGGTGCTGCTGCTTCTGCTGGTGTTCCTGAGCACCAACGTGGCGGTTCTGGTACTCAAACGCGACCCTGTCGAGGCCGAGCATTTCCGGATTCATCCGGTGGTCCCGGTACTGGCCGTCGTTTCCTGCCTGATCCTGCTGGCGCAGCAGCCGGCCGGCAACTGGCTCAGGGCCTGCGCGCTGCTCGCGGTGGGCGGGGTACTGTATGGGCTGGCCCGGCGTTATGCGAGCAAGGCGGTGCCTGCGCGGGGCTGATGCCCATTGACTGAATATGCCCATCATTGGACCAACGGCTGAGCGGCCGGGCCCGGACTACGGTTCTCCCGGCTACGCTTCATCAACCTGCTATCAGCCAGAGGAAACACCATGATCGATGAAGCGAAGACGCGTGAACGGGCCTATGCATTGTGGGAACAGGCCGGCAGACCTGAAGGCACCGAGCGGGAACACTGGCTCCAGGCACGCGAGCAGCTGGAAGCCGAGCAGGCGCCAGCGGATGAGGGGCGGGACACGACCTCAGGCGTTGGTCGGCCAGGCGCTGGGGTGACAGCGGATGATGAGTGACGGTACGTATTCCTCAACTTTTGTCGGCAGCAGGATCAGCTTTCATTTGCGGCACCAGGCTGCTCCTAAATGTCCGGCGGTGGAAGGGATATCGCCCAGGGCGTTAGACAAGATGTTCTGAAACCGGTGGCGCGGGACCAGGGCGGTACCCGCGCAGGACTGATCAGGCCTTCTGCACAGGTTGGCCCCTGTAGTGATCCAGCCCCTGCACCGCAGGCAGCTTCACTGGCTGCCCTGTGCGGGCGCTTTCATAGATGGCTTCCATCAGCTTGTGGTCCTGGACGCCTTCCTCGCCCGGCGTCCACGGCTCGCGGTCATTGATCACACAATCGGCCATGTGGTCGAGTTCCTCGGCGAACTGGTTCTTTGGCTCGAGAGTGATTTCACCATTGCGCGTTGCATCCTCTGCGCGCTCGATCAGCGACAGGCGCTGGCCTTGGTAGGGAAAGGCATTGGGCATGTCGATCGCAGCTGTCTCGAGGTTCAGGCGCTGATACTTGTCATCCCGCGCGCCATAGCTGGTCAGGCAGTTGGCAACCGTGTGGGACGGGAAGCGCAGCGTGAACTGCACGGTTTCCTCGACTTCGGCGTAGCGCTTGTCGCCTGCGGGGGAGTAGAGGGACGCAAAGACCTCGATGGGCTCTTCGCCGGTGATGAAACGCGCAGTGTTGAGGCAGTACAGGCCGATATCGACCAGCGAGCCGCCCCCGGCCATGTCTTTCTTGTGCCGCCATTGGCGATCCCCGTCCTCGGCAACCGTCTGGGTGTTGATGCCGTGGTAGGCGACCAGACGCCCATGCTTCTTGCTGCGCACCAGCTCCATGGCGTGGCGGTTATAGGGCTCGTACTGGATACGGTAGGCGACCATGAGCTTGACCTCGGCCTGCCGACATACGTCGACCATTGCCTGGCCATCCTTGGATGTGACCGACATCGGCTTTTCTGTCAGCACGTGCTTGCCTGCCTTGGCCGCACGCTCGCAGAACTCGCGGTGCATGGCGTTGGGCAAGACGATGTACACCACCTTCACCTCGGGGTTGTCGCGGATCCGGTCGAAATCTTCGTAGCTGTAGCAGGCCTCGGGCTTGATCCCGTACTGCCTGGCGACGGCTTGGAGCTTGTCGGGTGTGCCAGATACCAAGGCAACCGGCCTGGCCTTGAGTGACGTGCCAAAGGCCGGCAGGATCTGCTCGAGCGACAGCCGTCCAAGACCGACGATGGCAAAGCCGACACGCTGCTCGGGCGGCAGTGGGGATGGCGGCGGCGAGGAAGGCGTGTCCGCCGGTCCACGCCATGGCGCAAACGTCACGCTGCCGTTCTCGACCTTGCCGATATCGACCGAAGTCGGCGCCGTGAAGGTCCCGGCGACCGCGTGTGGCGCGATGGCGGCGGCGGAAACACCGGCGGCCATCCATTTGCACAGGTCGCGCCGGTTGACGCTGGGCGGATTATCACTCATGAGCATTCCTCGCAGGGTGTGTCGCTGGCCAGTGCCTGGCCTTGAGCGGTTGGGGACTACTCATGGCGACCTGCGAGGGTCCGGCGGGGTTTCATCGGATGTGGGCGGGTGATGATCAGTGGAGGGCACCGGGTCACTCGAACCGCAGCGTGCGCGGCCGGTCGTCGTGCCACGTAAAGTTCTGCACAACGCATGCGCAATGTTCGTCTCTAATCAGCATGTCCCGATCAGACCAAGGGAAGCCTCGACTAACGCTCTCTCGAGAAGCTGGCGCAGGATAGATCGTCAGCCGCAGGGGGCACGGGTTCGCCAAGAGGCAGCAATCGACTTGTTTGCGCGCGCTCTGCGCGCCGGAGATCGCCATGCGCGTGCATCACCTGAACTGCGGCTGCATGTGTCCCTTGGGCGGGGCATTGTTCGACGGACATAGTCACGGCTTGACCGCTTCGGTTCCTTGTCATTGCCTGCTGATCGAAACCGAGCGTGATGGCCTGGTGCTGGTGGATACAGGCTTTGGCCAAGGGGACGTGCAGCAGCCAGCGCGGCTGAGCCTGTTTTTCCGGGTGTTCAACAATATCAAGCTCGAGCAGCGCTTCACCGCCCTGGATCAGATCAAGCGGCTGGGATTTGCCGCCAGTGATGTACGCCACATCCTGCTCACCCATCTGGATTTCGACCATGCCGGGGGACTCCAGGATTTCCCTCAGGCCACTGTTCACCTGATGCAGGCGGAGATGAACCATGCCCAGGGTGCCTCCGGCTGGATCGGCAACCGCAGGTTCTGCGCACCGCAGTGGCGCGGTGTCGACAATTGGCAACTCTATACCCCGGAAGGAGAAGGCTGGTTTGGCTTCGATTCGGTGCGTGCGGTGCTGGGCGCGGGTTCCGAGGACCTGCTGCTGGTACCGCTGCACGGCCATACCGCTGGCCATGCCGGCATCGCCATTCGCACCGGCCAAGGCTGGAAACTGCATGCGGGCGATGCTTATTTCTATCACGGCGAAGTCCACCTGCCCAAGCGTAAATGCCCGCCGGGCATGCGTTTCTATCAGCGGATGATGGATACCAACGGATCTGCACGGCGGCATAACCAGGACAGGCTGCGTAGTCTCATAGCAGGTCAGGGCGATGCGATCGAAGTGTTCTGCAGCCATGATTCCGCCGAAATGCGCGAGGCGTCCGCCAGGGGCGTCGGAGAGCTGGGGGCAGGGGCATAGAGGAACCCGAAGTCGTATTTGATCATGGGAGTACAGATGTGCTCCGGGAGAACTACACCACCCCTGCATATGCAGTAAGGCTGTGGCGTCCCTTTCTTGATTCCTGTTTGTTACTCCAGGTGATCAGATTGCCAGACATGATGAAGGAAGGTGCCTTGTGCCAGAGCGCGGAATAATCGCGTTTTAGCAGGCACGCAGGAACATTTAATAAACAACTCGAGCACCCTGACGACGCATTCGCCAAAAAATCATCCCTAAAACGCCTAAAATCTTCAGACTTTCCCTCTTCCTTGTAGTCCATTTCCCAAAGATACTATCGCCGCCTCTAAATCATTGCAGCGGGCTCGCGACGGTACTAGTCTCGGCCAGTCGTTGAGGTTTCAACGACCGGGCCTGCAAGCCCGATGCAATTAGAATTTTACGCAACTCTCAAATCAGCGGCATGTACGCATGCCGGTGATTGCGATCTATGGTGGCTGCGTGCAGGAGGTCTTCGGACCTGCTGGGTTTCTCTCATTGCCCCGGTCTTGCAGCCTGCACGTAGCCACCACCCATTCAATGCAAGGGATGGGTGGCGACTTGGACCAAGCCAATGAGAGTTTTGCCATGTTAAAAATAGTCCCAGATCCACCCCAATCCCCCCACAACATCCCCGCGTCCCTGGAAGATATCCTCGTCCAGACCTCCGAATATCTCGTCTGCGCCCTGACCACAGCCAATCAATCCGTCCTCCAGCACACGACGCCAAACGGGCAGGTGCTCACCTTGGCGACCATGCACGAAATCGAAGCGGCGCGTCTGTTGGTCGAGGCAGCGCTGAGTCAGGTGCAGGTACGGCACTGAGGCATCGGCCTCGAAGCTCGATAGCCGTGGTCTGTCGGGCTGTTCACCGGATTAACAAGTATGTCGAGGGATAGGCATGAGTAAAGATTCGAAGATTGAACACATCAATGACATCAAGACGCCAGGCATTGCCTCGTGCGGCGAAGGCGAGGGCTCGCCGACGCGGTTGTTTCGGGTAATGACCGGCGTGCCGATCGACTATGCGCTGGAGCAGGCGTCAGTACTGATGAACTGCGTGCACCGTATGACGTTTGTCGGAGTGATGGAGAAAGACGACACGCTCGTGTGGGCAGCCCATGTATTGGCGGGGCAGTCACGGGCGTTGATTGAGGATGTGCGGCTGGGTATTGGTCATAGCCTTGACGACCGCTCTAGGGCCAGGCGCGCGGGAGTTGACTTGGTGCCAGGAACGTAGACATTCGATTTACCTGGCGTGTTGTTACATCGCACTTGGATCAGAATGGGTGATTCAGGTGCGATATGACGTACGAGACGGAGAGGTGATAACCAGCTTAGGTAACGCAGTCACTTAGAGCATCATTTGAGCAATGGGGGACAGGTACTTCGGCTTATTACACCACCCCTGTAAGTAGATTGTTCTGTTCTGACCGTTCTACCTCGCGCTACGAAAAGTGATCAGAATGCCAGGCTAGCCTGGCGGCTGCAGGAGCGGCCTTGTGTCGCGAATCGAGGATGAAGCCCTTGCGGGGGTGTCAGAAATTTTGTGTTCGGGCATAACATGAGTAAGAGGTGCATGTATGCCAACCAAAAAGAAACCTGCGCGCCAACCGGTGCGAGAGCTGCCGAAGCTTCCAAAGGAGCTGCTTGAT
>NZ_CABVIX010000014.1 GCF_902498185.1 Pseudomonas fluorescens
TTGGCTCAGCAATCTCAAATGACTACTATGATTACTCATGTGGTCACTTGTGATGCTGATAATCTTGCAGACTATCAGTCCGTACTCACAAGCACCCACACGAATTGCTTGATTCAATTGTTAAAGAACGGTTGGTTCGAAGCGCTTGGCTTGCTGAACCGAGGTGCGCATTCTACGCTTTCCTCTAAGCCTGTCAAGCGTTTATTTTGAAGTTCTTAACCAGAAAGCTGTTTAACTTCAAACACTTGACTCACTGCATTGCTGCTAGCGGGAGGCGAATTCTACAGCGTTTCAATCTGCTGTCAACCACCTTTTTCACCGCTACCGATCTTTCGACCGGAGCCACTTCCGGCTGCTGTCCTGAACGTCCAACTCGTTGATTCTCAAGGAGTTTTCCGTTCCAACTACGCTGGAAGTGGGGCGCATTATAAGGGGATTCGAAATCCGGTCAAGGACTTATTTCATAAATGTTTCAAATCACTCTTGAGACTGCTTTGCGCCTGCGCGTGGCGCCCTCCTCCTCACTCGCGGCAGACGCTGCGACACAGCGGGGATCCGCAGTACCAGCAGCCCCGCGCCGATCGCTGCATACACCGCCCACTCCCTGAGATCAGCACGCACTATCCATAGAAAGTGCAGCAGGCCCAGCGCGAGGATCACATATACCAACTTGTGCAGCTTCTTCCATCGCGCACCCAACCGGCGCTGGCTATAGCGATTGGACGTGACCGCGAGAGCCAGCAACCCCAGGAAGCCCAGCGCTCCCACTATTATGTAGGGCCGCTTGCGCAACTCTACCCCCAGCTGCCCCCAGTCCATGCCAAGCACGAACACCATGTAGGACGTCATGTGCAGCACAATGTAGGCGAAACACCAAAGCCCTAATTGCCGACGGACCACTATCCAGCCGGACCAGCCCGTCATCTTCTGCAGTGGGGTCATGCTCAAGGTGATCAGCAGAAAGATCAGCGCGCCCAGGCCCAGCCTGTCCACCAGGATCTTGCCGGGGTCAGGGCCGAGCAGATTCATCGCCGCTTCATATAGCCACCAGGCCGGAAACAGACACCCCAGCATAAAGATGCCCAGGCGGATCCAGGGATAACGCATCAGTAATTGGTCCTCAGGTCGAGGTCAGCATAAAGAGAAGCCACTTCATCGGCGTACCCGTTGAACATCTGCGTCTCCCGCACATTGGGACTGAACAGCCCGCTGGGCAGCCGGCGCTCGCGGGCCTGGGTCCAGCGCGGGTGGTCCACGGTCGGATTGACGTTGGCATAGAAGCCGTACTCGTCAGGCGCAAGCCCTTGCCAGGTGGTCTGCGGCTGCTCGCTCACCAGACTGATCCGGACGATGGACTTGATGCTCTTGAACCCGTACTTCCAAGGCACGACCAACCGTAGAGGAGCGCCGTTCTGGTTGGGCAGTTCGCGCCCATACATGCCCACCGCCAGGATGGCCAAGGGGTTCATCGCCTCATCCAGGCGCAGGCCCTCGACATAAGGCCATTTGATCAGCGCGAACCCCGAGCGCATGCCTGGCATGGTCTTCGGGTCCTGAAGGGTTTCGAAGCGGATGTAACGCGCCTTGGAGGTAGGCTCGACCTGCCTGAGGATGTCGGCCAGAGGAAAACCCAGCCACGGGATGACCATGGACCAGGCCTCCACGCAGCGAAGGCGATAGATACGCTCCTGCAGATGATGAGGCTTGACGAAGTCTTCGAGGGCATAGCGCCCCGGCTTCCCTACTTCGCCATCCACAACGACCGACCAGGGTTCGGTTTTCAGGCTACCGGCGTTCTGGGCCGGATCACCCTTGTCGGCACCGAACTCATAGAAGTTGTTGTAATGGGTCGCATCCTTGAACGGTGTGATGGCCTCGCCCTGGACGGTCATGGCTTGCCACTGGGTGTCTTCGAGTTTCTGGGTGAGCCAGCCGGGAGCGCTTCCCGGCTCGGCATCGGCGTAGCGAGAAGGCGCTGCCGCAAAGGCAAGACCGGGAATCATCGAGACGGCGGCCCCCGCCAGGGAGCCACCGAGCACGGCGCGGCGGGAAAGGTAGACTGATTCGGGAGTGACCTCCGACAACTTGCAGTCGGAGGCCTTCGCAAGCTTGATAAGCATGATGGGCTCCATGGCACTGGATGGCTGATGCACCAGTAGACTATGGAGCCGGAGGATTATTGCGTCATTAAGTCTTTATCAGGCTTTGCGGCGACGCATGCGCAGCAAGTACTGCACAGGGCCAGACACGGCATACCCGAGGAAGATCAGCAGCAGGATGCGCGGCGGATCGCTGAACACCACGGCAAACACCAGCACCACCGCGAGGATCGCGACAAAGGGCACGCGACCCTTCAGGTCCAGCTGCTTGAAGCTGTTGTACTTGATGTTGCTCACCATCAGCATGCCCGCAGCCGCAACCAGCAGCGCCACCAGGAACGACAGCTTGGAGCCCTGGATGCCGAAGTCGCTGAACGCCCAGACGGTACCGGCCACCACGCCTGCCGCAGCCGGACTGGCCAGGCCGATGAAGAAGCGCTTGTCGGCAGTGCCGACCTGCGTATTGAAGCGCGCCAGGCGCAGCGCGGCGCCAGCCACATAGATGAAGGCGACCATCCACCCGACCTTGCCCATGTCGCCCAGGGCCCAGCCAAAGGCCAGCAACGCCGGTGCGACACCAAAGGCAACCATGTCCGACAGCGAGTCGTACTCGGCACCGAAGGCGCTCTGGGTGTTGGTCATGCGGGCAACGCGGCCGTCCAGGCCGTCGAGCACCATGGCCACGAAGATGGCAATGGCGGCGAAGGCGAAGTACTTGCTCGCCTCGCGCGGATCGCCAGCGCTCATGGCGCTCTGCGCGCTGATGGAACTGATGATGGAGTAGAAACCGGCAAACAGGTTGGCGGTGGTGAACAGGTTGGGCAGCAGATAGATGCCGCGGTGCCGGACCTTGCGCCCTTCGGCGTCATGCCCTTCTTCAACATGCTCATCGACAGGTAGCAGGCTTTCGGCGTCGGAGGGCTTGTTCGGCTCTTCGGGACGTTCGCTCATGGACAATACCTTGCAACAGGGTGGAAAGTGTTCGACATGGGCTCGCGGCATGGGTTCGTCCGGCAAGCCTTGTGGGCTTTATACCAGAAGCTGACCCCTAAACGAAAAAACGCGGCCTAGGCCGCGCTTTTCGTTACCAGGAACGGATCAGTTCTTGGACTTGTCGACGATCTTGTTCGCCGAGATCCAAGGCATCATCGAACGCAGCTGCTCACCGATGACTTCGATGCCGTGCGCAGCGTTGTTACGGCGCTTGGCAGTCATCGATGGGTAGTTGGTGGCGCCTTCGGAGATGAACATCTTCGCGTACTCGCCGTCCTGGATGCGCTTCAGAGCATTGCGCATGGCCTTGCGGGATTCTTCGTTGATGATTTCCGGACCGGTCACGTACTCGCCGTATTCGGCGTTGTTCGAGATCGAGTAGTTCATGTTGGCGATACCGCCTTCGTACATGAGGTCGACGATCAGTTTCAGTTCGTGCAGGCACTCGAAGTAGGCCATTTCCGGCGCGTAGCCAGCTTCGACCAGGGTTTCGAAACCGGCCTTGACCAGCTCGACGGTACCGCCACACAGAACGGCTTGCTCACCGAACAGGTCGGTTTCGGTCTCGTCCTTGAAGGTGGTTTCGATGATGCCGGTACGGCCGCCACCGACGCCAGCGGCGTACGACAGTGCGACGTTCTTGGCGTTGCCCGAGGCGTCCTGGTAGATCGCGATCAGGTCAGGGATACCGCCGCCCTTGACGAACTCGGAGCGAACGGTGTGGCCTGGGGCCTTCGGCGCGATCATGATCACGTCGAGGTCGGCGCGAGGAACGACCTGGTTGTAGTGAATAGCGAAGCCGTGGGAGAAGGCCAGGGTTGCGCCTTTCTTGATGTTCGGCTCGATCTCGTTCTTGTACAGGGCGCCCTGGAACTCGTCCGGGGTCAGGATCATGACCAGGTCGGCGGCAGCGACGGCGGAAGCCACGTCGGCAACTTTCAGACCATGGGCTTCTGCCTTGGCAACGGTGGCCGAGCCTTTACGCAGACCGACAGTGACGTCAACACCGGAGTCCTTGAGGTTGCACGCTTGAGCGTGGCCCTGGGAGCCGTAGCCGATGATGGCGACTTTCTTGCCCTGGATGATCGAAAGGTCGCAGTCTTTGTCGTAGAAAACTTTCATGGAATACCCCTGTTATATCTCGGCCCCAGCGGAGCCATCGCTAATTTTTGAAGTTAGATGCTGAGCACTTTGTCGCCACGGGCAATGCCGGTGACACCACTGCGCACGGTTTCGAGAATCGATGCGGTACCGATGGCCTGGATGAAGCTGTCCAGCTTGTCGCTGGTACCGGTCAGCTGCACCGTGTACACGCTGCTGCTGACGTCGACGATCTGCCCACGGTAGATGTCGGTGGTGCGTTTGATCTCGGCGCGCTGTGCGCCAGTGGCCTTGACCTTGACCAGCATCAGTTCGCGCTCGATGTGGGCGCTTTCCGACAGGTCGACCAGCTTGACCACTTCGACCAGCTTGTTCAGGTTCTTGGTGATCTGCTCGATCACCTCATCGTGGCCGACAGTCGTCAGGGTCAGGCGCGACAGGGTCGGGTCTTCGGTCGGAGCGACGGTCAGGCTTTCGATGTTGTAGTTGCGCTGGGAGAACAGGCCCACGACGCGAGACAGGGCACCGGGTTCGTTTTCCAACAGCAGGGAAATGATGTGCCGCATATCAGGTACGCTCCGTCTTGCTCAGCCACATGTCGCGCATCGATCCATCCTTGATCTGCATCGGATAGACGTGCTCGCTGTTGTCGACCTGGATGTCGATGAACACCAGGCGGTCCTTCATCGCGAAGGCCTCTTCCAGTTTCGGCTTGAGGTCTTTCAGGCTGGTGATGCGGATACCCACGTGGCCATAGGCCTCGGCCAGCTTGACGAAGTCCGGCAGCGACTCCATGTAGGAGTGCGAATGACGGCTGTTGTAGGCCATGTCCTGCCACTGGCGAACCATGCCCAGTACGCCGTTGTTCAGGTTGACGATCTTCACCGGCAGGTCGTACTGCAGGCAGGTGGACAGCTCCTGGATGTTCATCTGGATGCTGCCTTCACCGGTCACGCAGGCAACGTCCTGGTCCGGGAAGTTGAGCTTGACGCCCATGGCCGCCGGGAAACCGAAGCCCATGGTGCCCAGGCCACCGGAGTTGATCCAGCGGTTGGGTTTGTTGAAGCGGTAGTACTGCGCCGCGAACATCTGGTGCTGACCCACGTCGGAGGTGACGAAGGCATCGCCCTTGGTGACTTCGCAGAGGGTCTCGATCACGGTCTGCGGCTTGATGACGCTGCCGTCGCCCTTGTTGTAGGGGAACATGTCACCCGTGCCGCGCCACTCTTCGATCTGCTTCCACCAGGCGTCCATGGCGGACTTGTCTGGCTGCTCGCCGATTTCGCGCAGGATGCCGAGCATTTCGCTGAGCACGCTTTCCACCGGACCCACGATCGGCACGTCGGCCTTGATCATCTTGGAGATCGACGCCGGGTCGATGTCGATATGGATGATCTTGGCATTCGGGCAGAACTTGGCCGGGCCGTTGACCACACGGTCGTCGAACCGCGCACCGACGGCAAAGATCACGTCGGCGTTGTGCATGGTCATGTTGGCAGGGTAGCTGCCGTGCATGCCCAGCATGCCGAGGAACTGGCGGTCGGTACCTGGGTAGCCACCCAGACCCATCAGGGTATTGGTGACTGGCAGGTTGAGCGTCCTGGCGATCTCGGTCAGTGCTTCGGAGCCGCCACCGAGGATGACGCCGCCGCCGGCGTACACCACCGGACGCTTGGCCGCCAGGAGCATCTCGGCTGCCTTGCGGATCTGGCCCGAGTGACCGCGGACAGCCGGGCTGTAGGAGCGCAGCTTGACCTTCTTGGGGTAGACGTATTCGAACTTCTCGGCCGGGTTGGTCATGTCCTTGGGGATATCGACCACGACCGGGCCGGGACGGCCGGATTGCGCGAGGTAGAACGCCTTCTTCATGACCTCGGGGATCTCGGAGGCATGCTTGATCATGAAGCTGTGTTTCACGATCGGCCGGGAAATACCGATCATGTCGGTTTCCTGGAAGGCATCGGTACCCACCATGGTGCTCGGCACCTGGCCGGACAGGATCACCATCGGAATGGAGTCCATGTAGGCGGTGGCGATACCGGTGATGGCATTGGTCGCGCCTGGGCCGGAAGTCACCAGCACCACGCCGGCCTTGCCGGTGGCACGGGCATAGCCGTCGGCCATGTGGGTAGCCGCCTGCTCATGACGAACCAGGATGTGCGAGACTTCCGGCTCCTTGAACAGTGCGTCGTAAACATGCAGGAGAGCACCACCAGGGTACCCGTAGATGTGCTTAACGCCTTCGTCCCGCAAAAAGCGGACGATCATCTCAGCGCCAGATAAAAGCTCCACGTTGTTCACCTCTAAAACGCCAGAATACCGCCCCAAGCGGGCGGGTCTTAATAGGTTTACTGCCAAGCAGAGCATGAGCGAACGTCAGCACTGACTGAGCAAGTATTGGGAGCACCCCAGAGTGTTGCGGGGTTTTCCCACCCAGCGCGAGGTAACGCGTTGCGGGGTGAAACAAGTCGGCGCGGGTGTGCGCCTCATGATCTGCTTAGCGGGTCTGCTTCTGGCAGTCCCCCTACAGCGGAATCTGGATTCTTAAGATTTGGCGCTCTCAAGTCAAGAAAAATTATTGCCAATTTTTCCCAAGGACGTTTCTCCAACACCACGAATTGAATCGCTTGCAGCAGAACTCTTAAGATTTCCAACAAAAAGGGCCACAATCTGCGGCCCTTATAGGAAAAAGAGAGGAAATCAGGCGGATGGACTGATCAATTGGTCGAATTCTGCTAGCAGCCGTCGCAACTCGCGACTTTCATCCGGCCGGTTGCTGTAGACCGTTTCAGCCATTACCAGGATCCCCGAGGCATTGGGCAAGGCCAGGCCGTGTTCCAGGATCTGCTTCATGCGTGGCAGGAAAATCCACTGCAGCCACTGCTCGAAGCTCATGCTGTCGACCGCGAAGGGCACGACACTGCCCAATGCCTCGGCGCTGGGAGGCTGATCGCTCCACCAGCCTTGCACATGCAGCTCGCGCTCGATCAGCAGCAGGTGGTCAGCAATGTCCAGAATGCGTTGCTCCATCACAGGTTGACCTTGGCTTTCTGACGCGCCAGGGCGGCGCCAGCGCTGTCACCCTGCTTCTCGCGAGCCTGGGCAATGATGTTCCACAGGCCTGCCTGCAGGTCAGGACGGCCGTTGGCGTAGGTCAGCGCGCGCCGGGCCAACTGCTCGGCCTGGGCAGCATCGCCCTGGGCCAGGCGCACCTGGGCGAGGCGATAGAGCACCTGTGGCTCGCGCGGCGCAATACGCTGGGCACGCTCCAGGCTGGAGGAGGCACCGTTGTAATCGCCAGTGCCCTGCTGCTGCTGGGCGGTGGTCAATAGCGCAAGCACCGGTCCATCGAGCTGTTCGTCCGCCGACAGGCCGCTGCTGGCAGCGTTGCTGCGGGGGATACCGGTCGGAGCAGTCGATGCGCTCGGCGTGCTTGCCGGGCTCGGCGCGCTGTTCATCGAGGCGATGTCGAACGGTTCGTTATCGACCGGCCCCGGGGTGATCGGCCCGCTGCTGATCGCGGCGGCGCCCGTACCGGCAGGGAATGTCTGGATCGGCGAGGAGCCCGCGCCCTGCGGGATCATCACCATCACGCCCGAGTCCTGAGGCACCGTTTGCGCCTGGCTGCTACCGGTGCTGACCGCCGGGGCGGCGCTGCGGTTGGCCGAGACGCGCTCGCTGTTGGATACCCGGGTGCTCGAATCCACTACCGGGATGGAGCCACGCGGGACGCTGGCGCAGCCATTGAGCAAGGCCAGCGCCGTCAAGGCAGGAAACCACCACTTGTTCAATTCACGCCCTCTCATGTGCTTAATTCATCCAGCCCTTGACCCAGTCCATGACGGAGTCTTCAGGGGTCGCCTGACTGCCACAGGCCGGGCCAGCAGGCGGTTCACTGCCACGAATATACGGCATCTGCACAGCTCCCGGACAGCTGGCATCGGAGCCTTGTCCGCTGTACGGATCGATCCACGCCTGCACCACGTTGTCGGGTTGCGGCATGTCCAAGGGTAGCGGATCGGCCTTGCGCATGAAGCTGGTCCAGACCTGCAATGCACCGGTGGCGCCGGTGAACGGCGTCTTGCCGTTATCGTCCCGGCCAATCCACACCACCGCCAGCAGGTCCTGGCTGAAGCCTGCGAACCAGCTGTCACGCGAATCGTTGCTGGTCCCGCTCTTGCCCGCCAGGGTGAGATTGCCAGGCAGCACACTGTAGACCGAACGCCCGGTACCTTCACGCATCACCCGCTGCATGGCGTTCTGCACCAGGTAGATGGAGCCCGGATCGAAGGTCTGCTGGATCTGGAACGGGTAGCGCTTGAGCGGCTCGCCCTCGGCGGTCAGCACACTGCGAATCCCACGCATCGGTGTATTGAAGCCGCCGTTGGCAAGCGTCTGGTACATGGTCGCGACCTGCATGGGCGACATGCCGCCAGCGCCCAGCAGCATGGACGGGAACGCCGGCCAGTCGACATCGACGCCCAGACGGCTGATGGTCTTGATGACGTTGGGCACACCCACGTCCAGGCCGATCTTGGCAGTGGACAGGTTGTAGGAATGCGCCAGGCCCTGGTACAGGTAGATGGTGCCGTGGGCACGCCGGTCGTAGTTCTGCGGACGCCAGACCTGGCCGTTGGCGCCCTTGACCGAGAAGGGCTCATCCTGCACCCAGCTGGTCAGGGTGTACTTGCTCGGCTTCTCCAGCGCGGTCAGGTAGACCGCCGGCTTGACCAGCGAGCCGATCGGACGCACGGCATCGATGGCCCGGTTGAAACCGGCAAAACCAGCCTGGCGGCTGCCAAGCAGGGCCTGGACCTCACCGGTTTCCGGGTTGGTCACCACCATCGCCGCTTCAACCTGGTCGCCGCCCTTGCGGCCGTCCAGGCGCTTGAAGGTCTCGGCCATCGCCGACTCGGACTTCATCTGCAGGATCGGGTCGAAGCTGGTGAAGATGCGCAGGCCTTCTTCGGTCAAGTCCTCATCGCGGTAATCCTGGCGCAACTGGCGCTTGACCAGGTCGAGGAAGCCGGGGAACGAGCTGTCGGCCAGGCTGCCGCGCTTGGTCACGCCCAGCGGCATTTTCTTGGCCGCCTCGATCACGTCCTTGCTTGCCACGCCCTGCTCGGCCAGCAGGTCGAGCACCAGGTTGCGGCGCGTGAGCGCGCGCTCGGGATAGCGGCGCGGATTGTAATAGGACGGGCCCTTGACCATGCCCACCAGCAAGGCGATCTGGTGCAGCTTGAGCTCCGACAGCGGCTGGCTGAAGAAGAACTGGCTGGCAAGGCCGAAGCCGTGCACCGCGCGCTGGCCGTCCTGGCCGACGAAGACCTCGTTGAGGTAGGCCTCGAGAATCTCGCGCTTGTCGTAGTGCACCTCGAGGAGCACCGCCATCATGGCCTCGGTTATCTTGCGGCTCAGGCTGCGCTCGTTGGTCAGGTAGAAGTTCTTCACCAGCTGCTGGGTCAGGGTACTGCCGCCCTGGCGCATCGCGCCCGACGAGGTGTTGACCCAGACTGCCCGCGCGATCGACTTGGGCGAGACACCGAAGTGGTGATAGAAATCGCGGTCTTCCACCGCCACCAGGGTCTCGAGCAAGTGCGGGGGCACCTGGTCGATCTTGATCAGGATGCGGTCTTCGAGGTTCTTCGGATAGATGCCGCCGATCAGCAGCGGCTCCAGGCGGACCACGTCGAGCTTGCTGCCGTTGGCGCCGCTGAGCCCGGCCACGTAGTCGCCCGAGAAGCGCACACGGACTGCCTGTGCTTTCTCGGCGCCTTCATAGAACTGGAAACCGCGGGTGTTCAGCTCGACGGTATTGCCGTTGACCGAGGCAGCACCCGGGCCGTTGGCTGCGCTTTCGCGCCGATAACCCAATGCATCGAGCTCGACAAGGAAGTCGTTGCGGCTCAGTTTCTGGCCGACAAACAGCTCCAGCGGCCGGGCATAGACCTTTGCCGGGATGGTCCAGCGCTTGCCAGAAAACTTTTCCTGGACGACGGCATCGAGGTAGACGGCGAAGCCGGCAAGCACCACAAGGCCGACCAGGCTGAGCTTCAAGGCCCAGCCCAGCCAGGCGCGGGAGCGGCCGGACGGACGTTTTTTCGGGGTACGGGAGTTTTGGGTTCGAGTCATGGCGGCGGATTATACGCACTTTATAAAGCCGGGGCAGGCGCCCTCCGGCGGTTTGCAGGGACGGCACCATTGACCATAATAACGCCTTCGAATTCCCGGACCCAAAAGGACCGCCCGTGAGCCAAGCGTTGATCACCGCCCTACAGAATCCCGCCCTCTACCCCCACCCGGTCGATGGCTTCCAGCTTATCGAGACCCATATTTCCTGGGTCCTGCTCACGGGCGAGTATGCCTACAAGATCAAGAAGCCGATGAACTTCGGCTTTCTCGACTTCACCGAACTGAGCCAGCGCGGCCATTTCTGTCGCGAAGAGCTGCGCCTGAACCAGCGGCTGACCGAAGGCCTGTACCTCGACGTGCTGCCAATCACCGGCTCCGCCGACGCACCGCAACTCGCAGGTGAAGGCGAGCCCATCGAGTACGCGCTGAAGATGCGTCAGTTCCCCCAGGGACAAATGCTCAACACCTTGCAAGCCAATGGCGAGCTGACCGCTGGGCATATCGACCAGATGGCCCGGCAGATCGCCGAGTTCCACCTGCAGGCTCCTCGGGTGCCACTGGAGCACCCCCTGGGTACGCCGGAAAGCGCCATGGCGCCGGTCGAACAGAACTTCGAGCAGATCCGCCCGTTCCTCAGCGACAAGGCCGACCTGCAACAGCTCGATGCCTTGCAAGCGTGGGCGCAGAGCAGCTACCAGCGCCTGCACGGCTTGCTCGAGACTCGCAAGGCCGACGGCTTCATCCGCGAGTGCCACGGTGATATCCACCTGGGCAACGCGACGCTGATCGACGGCAAGGTGGTGATTTTCGACTGCATCGAGTTCAACGAGCCGTTCCGCCTCACCGACGTCTGGGCCGACACTGCGTTCCTGGCCATGGACCTTGAAGACCGAGGCCTGAAGTGTCTAGCGCGGCGCTTCATCAGCCAGTACCTGGAGCTGACCGGCGATTACGCCGGCCTTGAGCTGCTGAATTTCTACAAGGCCTACCGCGCCCTGGTGCGCGCCAAGGTCGCGCTGTTCAGCATGCCTGCCGATGCCGATGGCGTGCAGCGCGCGACCACGCTGCGCACCTACCGCAACTATGCCAACCTGGCGGAAAGCTACAGCGCCATCCCATCGCGCCTGCTGGCGGTGACCCACGGCGTTTCGGCGGTGGGCAAGAGCCACGTGGCCATGCGCCTGGTCGAGGCCCTGGGCGCCGTGCGCCTGCGCTCGGACGTCGAGCGCAAGCGCCTGCACGGTGACCAGCAAGAGCAGGACAGCGGACAGCTGGAAGCCGGAATCTATGCCGAGCACGCGAGCCAGGCGACCTACGAGCGCTTGCATCAGTTGGCGGCGGTCATCCTGCGTGCCGGCTTCCCGGTGGTGCTCGACGCTACCTACCTCAAGCGCGAGCAGCGCAAGGCCGCGGCCGAGATTGCCAGCGCGACCGGCGTGCCGTTCCTGATTCTGGACTGCAACGCACCCGATGCCGTGATCGCCAGTTGGCTGGCCCAACGTCAGGCTGACCGTACTGATCCGTCGGATGCGACACTGGAAGTGATCAAGGTGCAGCAGCAGAGTCGTGAGCCGCTGGACGACCACGAGCTGCTGCAAAGCAAGCGCATCGAAACCAATGAAGGTGGCAGTCTGGACCAGCTGGTCGAGCAGATCCGCCAGCGCTTGCCAGGCCTGTAACACGCCAGGGACGCGCAGCCCGCTGGGCTGCGCTGTCCTGAAAACCCTCCCCCCCATGGCAAAAAGCTTCAAGTTTGCCATCCCCCGCTACACTGCTCCCTGACCTGCTCGCGATTTATCTCAACGACCGTTCAGCCATCGCAAGGAGGCCTGATGAACGATGAACTGCAGCACCTGAAGAACCTGGGGAAGACCTCTGCACAGTGGCTGCACGCTGTGGGCATCCACAGCGCATCGGATCTACGCCGGCTCGGTGCGGTGGGGGCCTATCAAGCTGTGAAGACTCGAGGTTTCCGCGCGTCCAAGGTGTTGTTGTACGCCATCGAAGGCGCGTTGCTCGATATGCACTGGAATGATTTGCCGGCCGAACGCAAAGAAGCGCTGAACCAGCAGCTGGATGAGAAAAGCCCGCCAGGGAAGAAGTGAAAAATAAATGCGGAGAAACGATTGACAGTGAAATGAGAATCGTTATGATTATCACAACTGGTCGCGAGACTGGTTGGATAACCTGAAAGCCCCTGGTTCGGACTCTCAGATTATCTCCTCATCAGGCTAATCACGGTTATTGACCCGGCACTTTTGCCGGGTCTTTTTTTGCGTCCTGCAGCCTCCGGCAGCCCCCGCCTACCTCGCAATAATCAACGGATGTCCCCGCTCGGGATGCTCCTGCACCAGCACCTCGATACCGAACACCGCCTTCAGCGCTTCGGGCCGCAGCACCTCTCGCGGCGTGCCGATGGCATGGCAGCGCCCCTGTTCGAGCAGCAGTATCCGGTCGCAGTAACGCGCAGCCAGGTTCAGGTCATGCAGGATCACCAGCACCGCCGCACCGCGATCGGCGAAGGCGCGGACGGCCTGCAGGGTGGTGTGCTGGTGCAGCGGGTCGAGCATGGAGGTTGGCTCGTCAAGCAACAGGATCGCGCCCTCCTCGCCCGGCCAGAGCTGGGCCAGTACCCGCGCCAGGTGCACTCGCTGGCGCTCGCCGCCGGACAGCGCCAGGTAGCTGCGATCAGCCAGATGGCTGGCATCGGCGGCCCGCAGCGCCGCCTCGATGATCTGCTGGTCGCGCTGCTGGCCGGTGCCATGGGGCAGGCGCCCGAGCCCCACCACCTCCTCTACCCGAAAAGCGAAACCCAGGCTCGACACCTGCGGCAGCACCGCCAGACGCCGTGCGCGCTCCTGGCCTGGCCAATCGGCCAGGCTGCGCCCTTGCAGACGCACTTCGCCCCGGCCTGGCGTCAGCTCGCCACACAGCGCGCCCAGCAGGCTGCTCTTGCCAGCGCCATTGGGCCCAAGCACCCCCAGCACCTGTCCAGGCGCCAGGCCCAGGTTGATATCATGCAGCACCGTCACACCGCCGCGGTCAAGCTGCAGGCCTTGGACTTCGAGCATCAGCTGCGCCCCCGGATCAACAGGAACAGGAAGAACGGCGCCCCGATGAACGCAGTAACGATTCCGATCGGCAGTTCCGCCGGTGCCAGCGCAAGCCGCGCGATCAGGTCGGCGAACAGCAGCAGTGCACCACCGGCCAGCAACGAGGCGGGCAGCAGCACGCGATGATCCGGCCCGGACAGCAGCCGCACCAGATGCGGCACCACCAGGCCGATAAAGCCGATGAGCCCGGCGGCAGCCACGGCGGCGCCAACGCCCAGCGCGGTGCAGAACACCAGTTCGCGCTTGAGCGATTCGACCTCGACACCCAGGTGACGCGCTTCCGACTCGCCCAGCAACAGGGCATTGAGGGCCTTGGCACGGCGCGGCAGCCACAGCATCACGACCAACACCACGATCAGCAGCGGCCACAGCCGCGAGTAGCTGGCGCCGTTGAGGCTGCCGAGATTCCAGAACGTCAGGGTGCGCAGGGTGGCGTCATCGGCGAGATAGGTGAACAGGCCGACCGCGGAGCCCGCCAGCGCGGTCAGGGCGATGCCGGCCAACAGCATGGTCGCGACATGGGTCTGGCCGTCACGACGCCCGAGACGGTAGACCAGTGCCGTCACCCCCAGCCCGCCGACAAATGCACAAGCAGACAGCAGGTAAGGCGCGAACCACTCCGGGATACCACCCATCCAGCTACCGCCGACAATGGCCACCGCCGCGCCCAAGGCTGCTCCGCTGGCAACCCCGACCAGCCCAGGATCGGCCAGCGGATTGCGAAACAGACCCTGCATGGCAACGCCAGACAGCGCCAGCACCGCACCGACGCCCAGGCCAAGCAGAGTCCGAGGCAGGCGAATCTGCCCAAGGATCAGCTCGGCCTGCTCCAGCCCGTCGGCGGCGATCGGCACCCCCAGCAGGCGCAGGCCCGCGCGCAGGGTGTCGAGCAGCGGCAGGCTGACCGGCCCCAGGGCCAGGGATAGCCAGACCGCCAACAGGCACAGCAGGGTCAGGGAAATGAACAGCGTACGCGGCGCAACCAGACGTTTCATGGAGAGAGGCTGGCCTGCGCCGACGGATAGAAGGCCCGCGCCAGCTCATGCAGGGCACCGGGCAGACGCGGGCCAAGCCCCCCGACCAGCAGCGTCGGGTCCAGCGGCACCAGACGCTGGGTCTTGACCGCACGCGATGCCGCCAAGGCCGGGTTTTCCTTCAGCAGCGCCTGCAGGGCCTGCTCGCCCTCGAGGCTGCGGTCGGACACCACCAGCACGTCCGGATCGAGCGCCGCCAACGCTTCGGCCGAGAAATTCTTGTAACCCTGGTTGTCAGCGAGGTTGCGCGCACCGGCCTGTTGCAGCAGCCAGTCACCTGCGGTGCCCTTGCCTGCGATCATCGGTTTGGCGCCGCCATGACCCACCAGCAGCAGGACCCCTGGGGACTTGTGCTGCAAAGGTTCGAGCTGTGAGTGCAGTGATTCGAGCTGCTGGCGGTAATCGGCAGCCAACTGGGCGGCCTTCTGCTCGCTGCCCAGCAAGGCGCCCAGATGCGTGAGGTTCTGCTCCACGGCATCGACTTGCGCCTTGCTGGAAAACAACTCCACCCGCACACCTGCCGCGCGGATCTGCGCCAGTACCGGTGGTGGACCCATTTCCTCGGTACCGACCAGCACATCCGGACGCAGACTGAGAATGCCCTCGGCCGAGAGCTGGCGCTGGTAGCCGATGCTTGGCAGGGCTTTCAGCGACGCGGGATGCTGACTGGTGGTGTCGACACCCACCAGACGGGGTTCGCCGTCCAGGGCGCTGATCCATTCACTGAGCGCCCCGCCCGCGCTGACCCAGCGCTGCGGCAGGTCGGCGGCCAAGGCCTGGGAGGCAACAACGAGACCGGCGCACAGGGACAGCAAGGCAGCAGGACGGCGCATCATCGAATTCCTTTGCAGAAGACAGACCGCACGCCTTGTGGTGTACGGTGGGACTGCGCACTATAGACAGCCGGACGCAGCAAACGCGGAAATTTGATAATTATTCGCATTGCCGCGTCAAGCCTTCGTTCCGACACTTCCCGCTCGATACTCCGCCATGTCCCACTTGTATTTCCTGTGTTCCTCCAGCGAGCTGGCCGAAAACCAGAGCCGCGCCTTTACCGCGCGAGGGGTATCCCTGTTTGGCGTGCGCCGCCAGGGCCACGTCCATCTCTACCGCAATCGCTGCCCGCACCGTGGCATTCCCCTGAGCTGGGAAGACAATCCCGACGCCTTGCTCGACGACAGCGCCAGCCTGATCCACTGCGCGCACCATGGCGCGCTGTTTGTCATCGAGTCCGGCGAGTGCGTGGCGGGCCCCTGCGAAGGCGAGCAGTTAGAGGCCCTTGACTGCCTGGAAGACAGCCAGGGTATCTGGCTCAGGACATGAGCAGCACCGGCAGTGGCCGGTCGATGTAGATTTGCCCGGCGTCCAGGTGGGTGCCATAGGCGAGTACCTCGACGCCGTCAGCCACGGCAGCACGCAATGCCTCGGCGTAGGCCGAATCGATCTCGTCGGCCGGGCGCACGGCCTCGACCCCCGTCAGGTTCACGCAGTACAGCTGCACCGCGCGGATGCCCTCGCGTGCCAGCGCCGCCAGCTCGCGCAGGTGCTTGGCGCCGCGCTGGGTCACGGCATCGGGGAATGCCGCGATGGCCGTGTCCGGATACCCCAGTGTCACGCTCTTGACCTCGATGTAGGCCGGTCCTTCGGGAAATTCCAGGCGAAAGTCGACGCGGCTGCCCTCTTGTCCGTACGCCACCTCGCGCTTGAGCGCGGTGAAGCCGGCCAGCTCGCTGATCCGGCCAGCGCGCAAGGCTTCTTCGACCAGTCCATTGGCCCGCCCGGTGTTGACGCAGGCAAGGCGCCCCTGCGGGGTCTCGCTGATCTCCCAGGTACCCGGCAGCTTGCGCTTGGGATCATTGGAGCGGCTGAACCACACCTGCCCGCCTTCGCGCATGCAGTTGAGCATCGAGCCGGTGTTGGGGCAGTGGATGGTCAGCTGTTCGCCGTTGGCCAGTTCAATGTCGGCCAGGAAACGTTTGTAACGGCGCAGCAGGCGCGCCTGTTCCAGTTCGGGAAAAACAGCCATCAGCCTTGCCAGCTCCGCAGTCCACGGGCAATGCGCTGCACGGCCTCTTCCAATCGCTCGAGGCTTTGCGTGTAGGCAAAGCGCACATGATGGGCGGCCTGATGGCGGCCGAAGTCCAGGCCGGGGGTGATTGCCACGTGCTCGGTTTCCAGGAAGTGGCGACAGAAGGCGAAGGCGTCGCCGCCAAAGGCGCTGATGTCCGCATACAGATAGAAGGCGCCCTGGGGCTCGACGGCAATGCGGAACCCCAGCTCCCGCAACGCAGGCAGCAGGTAGTCACGGCGGCGGGCGAACTCGCCGCGGCGCTGTTCCAGAATATCCAGCGTTTCAGGCTCGAAGCACGCCAAGGCCGCATGCTGGGCCATGCTCGGCGCACTGATGTAGAGATTCTGCGCAAGCTTCTCGAGATCAGCCACCGCAGCCGGTGGCGCCACAAGCCAGCCAAGCCGCCATCCGGTCATGCCGAAATACTTTGAAAAACTATTGAGGACAAAGGCCTGGTCGTCCACTTCCAGCACACTCGGCGCCTCCATGCCGTAGGTCAGGCCATGATAGATCTCGTCGACCACCAGGTGTCCACCCTGGGCGCGCGTCGCTGCCGACAGTCCTGCCAGCGCATCACGATCAAGCACGGTGCCCGTCGGATTGGCTGGCGAGGCGACCAGAGCGCCAACGCTGTCCTGGTTCCAATAGCGGTCAACCAGTCCGGCGTTCAGCTGATAGTTGTCCTGTGGCCCTACCGGCACCAGTTGCGCGCCGCCTTCGACCAGGCGCAGGAAATGGCGGTTGCACGGATACCCAGGGTCGGCCAGCAGCCAGTGCTTGCCCGGGTCGACCAGCAGGCTGCTGGCCAGCAGCAAGGCGCCGGAGCCGCCGGGGGTGATGAGGATACGTTCGGGGTCGATCGACAGCCCGTAGCGTTGCCCATAGAACCCCGCGATCGCCTCGCGCAGCGCTGGCAGACCGCGCGCCGCGGTGTAACGGGTGTGCCCGGCGCCCAGCGCTGCCTGCCCTGCCGCGACGATCGGGGCAGCGGTGGTGAAATCCGGTTCGCCGATCTCGAGGTGAATCACATCATGACCCGCTGCCTGCAACTCATTGGCCCGTGCCAGCAACGCCATGACATGGAAGGGTTCGATGGCGCGACTGCGCGCGCTGTAGGGCTGAGCCATGGGCCTTCTCTCAATTGGGCTAAACTGTTGATTCTACCTGCGCATAGCGCTGAACGTGAGGCCGCGGGCGTTGTCAACTCGTTGAGACGGGCGGGGTAGCGTACCCCGAGACTATCTGCTAAGTTCGGCGGCTCGCAGTCGCAGGGCCGGCGGTCGCCGGAGATGGAGCAGCCTGCGTAATGGATCAGATGAGTGAGAGGCGGTCTATTCATGTCCACCCAAGAAAAGCAACAAACCAGTCAACTCGTTCGCGGTTTCGAACCTTATAAGGAAACCAAGGGCGAGGAGTACATGGGTGCACCCATGCGTGAGCACTTCGTCAAGCTGCTCAATGGCTGGAAGAAAGAGCTGATGGAAAGCGTGGACCAGACTGTGGACCACATGAAGGACGAGGCAGCCAACTTCCCCGACCCGGCCGACCGTGCCAGTCAGGAAGAAGAGTTCGCCCTCGAGCTGCGCAACCGCGATCGCGAGCGCAAACTGATCAAGAAGATCGACAAGACCCTGCAGCTCATCCAGGACGAAGAGTACGGCTGGTGTGAAAGCTGTGGCGTCGAGATCGGTATTCGCCGCCTGGAAGCGCGCCCGACCGCGGACTTGTGCTACGACTGCAAGACCTTGGCTGAAATCAAGGAGAAGCAGGTCGGCAAGGCCTGATCCTGAGTCCACTTGAACGGGGCGCCTTGAGCGCCCCGTTTCGTTTCCAGTGAACGCTTCATTCCTGCCAATGGTTGCTGCCGCCCATGAACGAGTCCGGTTACATCGGGCGCTTTGCCCCTACCCCTAGCGGTTTCCTGCATTTCGGCTCGCTGGTCGCCGCCCTCGCCTCGTGGCTCGACGCCCGTGCGGTCGGTGGGCGCTGGCTGCTGCGCATGGAAGATATCGACCCACCGCGCGAGGCGCCCGGGGCGCGTGATGCGATCCTGCAGACCCTGGAACGCTACGCCCTGGAGTGGGACGGCGAGGTGGTCTATCAAAGCCAGCGCCACGATGCCTACGCCGACGTGGTCGAGCAGTTGTTCCGCCAGGGGCTGGCCTACGCCTGTACGTGCTCGCGCAAGCAGCTCGAGGACTACAACGGCATCTATCCCGGTTTCTGCCGCAATGCAGGGCACTCCCGCGATGGCGCGGCGATCCGCCTGCGGGTACCGGAGCTGAGCTATCACTTCGAGGACCGGGTGCAGGGCCGCTTCGAGCAGCACCTTGGCCGGGAGGTCGGTGATTTCGTGATCCAGCGGCGCGATGGGTTGTATGCCTATCAGCTGGCCGTGGTGCTGGATGATGCCTGGCAGGGCGTCACCGATATCGTGCGCGGCGCCGACCTGCTGGACAACACCCCGCGTCAGCTTTACCTGCAGGAGCTGCTGGGGTTTTCCCAGCCGCGTTACCTGCATATCCCGCTGATCACCCAGCCGGATGGGCACAAGCTCGGCAAGTCTTACCGCTCGCCGCCGCTGGCACACGACCAGGCTACGCCGCTGTTGCTCCGAGCGTTGCGCGCGCTGGGGCAGGAAACGGGCCCGGAGCTGCTGGAGGCTACACCGGCCCAGGTGCTGGCCGTGGCCCGCGAACGGTGGCGACCGGAGGCAATTGCGCACAGGGCCACTGTGCCAGAGGCTGATTTGCGCTGAGGCAGTCAGGGCCGACCTGTGGGGCTTCAGCCGCGAAGAGATCGATGCGGTGCCTGGCACCGGCTGCGCCGGTGTTCGCGGCTGAAGCCGCTCCCACGAGGCCGGAACAGGCAATCTCGATCACCAATCAGAAGCCCAACAAATTCAATCCCTTGGCTAACTTCCCCGATTCCCGCTAGCATCCCCCCGGCTATTTAAGCCAATAATAAGTCCAACCCGCAGCGCCCTGACTTCGAGGCCAGCATGTACATCTATCGTTTGGTCCTGCTACTGGTCGTGGGGATCTACCTGTTCTCCCCGGCCATCATGGACTGGTGGATCGAACCGACCGGTGCGTGGTATCGCCCCTATCTGCTCTGGCTGATCCTGATCGTCGTGACCTTTATCCTGCAGAGCCAACGTGATGCCGATGAGCTTTAGCCTGACCCAGATGATCCTGATCAGTGCCGCCTACCTGCTGGTGCTGTTCGGCGTGGCCTGGGTCAGCGAACGCGGCCTGATCCCGCGCTCGATCATCCGCCACCCGCTGACCTACACCCTGTCGCTGGGCGTCTACGCCAGTGCCTGGGCGTTCTACGGTTCGGTAGGGCTGGCCTACCAGTACGGCTACGGGTTCCTCGCCTGTTACCTGGGTGTTTCCGGGGCGTTCCTGCTGGCGCCAGTGCTGCTCTATCCGATCCTCAAGATCACCCGGACCTACCAGCTGTCGTCACTGGCCGACCTGCTGGCGTTCCGCTTCCGCAGTACCTGGGCCGGCGCGCTGACCACGATCTTCATGCTGATCGGCGTGCTGCCACTGCTGGCGCTGCAGATCCAGGCCGTGGCCGACTCGATCAGCATCCTGACCGGCGAGCCCGTCAAGGCGCGGGTGGCGCTGGCCTTCTGCGCGCTGATCACGCTCTTCACCATCTTCTTTGGCTCGCGCCATATCGCCACGCGTGAAAAGCACGAAGGCCTGGTATTTGCGATCGCTTTCGAGTCGGTGATCAAGCTGCTGGCCCTGGGCGGCATCGGCCTGTACGCCCTGTACGGCGTATTCGGCGGCCCGCACCAGCTGGAGATCTGGCTGCTGCAGAACCAGACCGCCCTGGCCGCGCTGCACACGCCATTGCAGGAAGGCCCATGGCGTACGCTGCTGCTGGTGTTCTTCGCCTCGGCCATTGTCATGCCGCACATGTACCACATGGCGTTCACTGAAAACCTCAACCCGCGCGCACTGGTCAGTGCAAGCTGGGGACTGCCGCTGTTCCTGCTGCTGATGAGCCTGGCCGTGCCGCTGATCCTCTGGGCCGGCTTGCGCATGGGCGCCAGCACCAACCCCGAGTACTTCACGCTCGGCCTGGGCATCGCCGCCAACAGCAAGGCCCTCGCCATGCTCGCCTACATCGGCGGATTGTCGGCATCCAGCGGACTGATCATCGTCACGACCCTGGCGCTGTCGGGCATGGCCCTCAACCACCTGGTGCTGCCGCTGTACCAGCCACCGGCCGAAGGCAACATCTACCGCTGGCTGAAATGGACACGCCGCGCCCTGATCGTCGCCATCATCGCCGCCGGGTTTGTCTTCTACCTGACCCAGAATACCCACCAGACCCTGGCCAACCTCGGCATCGTCGCCTTTGTCGCCACCTTGCAGTTCCTGCCGGGCGTGCTGTCTGTGCTGTACTGGCCAACCGCCAACCGGCGCGGCTTCATCGCAGGCCTGCTCGCCGGGATCCTGGTATGGATGGTGACCATGCTGCTGCCACTGATCGGCAACCTGCAGGGCTTCTACATCCCGCTGTTCAACATGATCTACGTGCTGGACGACACCAGCTGGCACATGGGCGCCATCGCCTCGCTCGCGGCCAACGTGCTGCTGTTCACCCTGATCTCTCTGTTCACCAATGCCAGCAGCGAGGAAGTGAGCGCCGCCGAAGCGTGCGCCGTGGACAACGTGCGCCGCCCGCAGCGCCGCGAACTGCATGCCGCTTCGCCCCAGGAATTCGCCACCCAGCTGGCCAAGCCATTGGGTGCCAAGGCTGCCCAGAAGGAAGTCGAGCAGGCCCTGCGCGATCTCTACCTGCCATTCGACGAGCGCCGCCCCTATGCCTTGCGCCGGCTGCGCGATCGGATCGAAGCCAACCTCTCCGGCCTGATGGGACCGAGCGTGGCCCAGGACATGGTCGAGACTTTCCTGCCCTACAAGTCTGCCAGCGAAAACTACGTCACCGAGGACATCCACTTCATCGAAAGCCGCCTCGAAGACTACCACTCGCGCCTGACGGGCCTGGCCGCCGAGCTCGACGCCCTGCGCCGCTACCATCGCCAGACCCTGCAGGAACTGCCGATGGGTGTGTGTTCCCTGGCAAAGGACCAGGAGATCCTGATGTGGAACAAGGCCATGGAGGAGCTGACCGGCATCGCCGCCAAGCACGTGGTCGGTTCACGCCTGACCACCATCGGTGAACCCTGGCGCGGGATGCTGCTGGGCTTCATCAACGTGCCGGACGAGCATTTGCACAAGCAGCGCCTCGGCCTGGATGGTCAGACCCGCTGGCTCAACCTGCACAAGGCCGCCATCGACGAGCCGCTGGCCCCGGGCAACAGCGGCCTGGTGCTGCTGGTCGAGGACCTGACCGAAACCCAGGCCCTGGAAGACAAGCTGGTGCACTCCGAGCGACTGGCGAGCATCGGCCGGCTGGCCGCCGGTGTGGCACACGAGATCGGCAATCCCATCACCGGCATCGCGTGCCTGGCGCAGAACCTGCGCGAAGAACGCGAGGAAGACGGCGAGATCACCGAGCTCAGCAGCCAGATCCTCGAACAGACCAAGCGTGTTTCGCGCATCGTGCAGTCACTGATGAGCTTCGCCCACGCCGGTGGCAGCCACCAGAACAGTGAGGAACCGGTGTGCCTGGCCGAAGTGGCACAGGATGCCATCGGTCTGCTGGCGCTGAACCGGCGCAATTTCGAAGTACAGTTTTTCAACCTGTGCGACCCCGACCATTGGGTCGAGGGCGATCCGCAGCGCTTGGCCCAGGTGCTCATCAACCTGCTGTCCAACGCCCGCGACGCGTCGCCGCCCGGAAGCGCCGTGCGGGTGCGCAGCGAGACCAGCGAGCACACGGTCGACCTGGTGGTCGAGGACGAGGGCACCGGGATCCCGAAAAACATCATGGACCGCCTGTTCGAACCCTTCTTCACCACCAAGGATCCTGGCGAAGGTACCGGCCTTGGGCTTGCTCTGGTCTATTCCATCGTGGAAGAGCATTATGGACAGATCACCATCGACAGCCCGGCCGACCTTCAGCGCCAGCGTGGCACCCGGATCCGCGTGACCTTGCCCAGGCATGTCGTAGCGGCGTCCCCTGACATTCGAGACCGTCGAGAGAATTGAATCAATGCCGCATATTCTGATCGTCGAAGACGAAACCATCATCCGCTCGGCCTTGCGTCGCCTGCTCGAGCGGAACCAGTACCAGGTCAGCGAAGCCGGCTCGGTGCAGGAAGCCCAGGAACGCTTCAGCATTGCCACCTTTGACCTGATCGTCAGTGACCTGCGCCTGCCCGGCGCACCGGGCACCGAGCTGATCAAGCTCGGCCAGGGCATTCCCGTGCTGATCATGACCAGCTATGCCAGCCTGCGCTCGGCGGTCGACTCCATGAAGATGGGCGCGGTCGACTACATCGCCAAGCCGTTCGACCATGACGAGATGCTCCAGGCGGTTGCGCGTATCCTGCGCGACCGGCCGCGTGCCCCTGCCGCCGCCCCCGAGACGCGCGCCAATGGCAAGACCGCCGGCGCGGACAAGGGCGCCAGTAATGCCGCCAATGGCGAGATCGGCATCATCGGCAACTGCGCGCCCATGCAGGATCTCTACAGCAAGATCCGCAAGGTCGCGCCCACCGACTCCAATGTCCTGATCCAGGGCGAGTCCGGTACCGGCAAGGAGCTGGTCGCCCGTGCGTTGCACAACCTGTCGCGCCGGGCCAAGGCCCCGATGATCTCGGTCAACTGCGCGGCGATTCCCGAGACCCTGATCGAATCGGAGCTGTTCGGCCACGAGAAAGGTGCCTTCACCGGCGCCAGCGCCGGGCGTGCCGGACTGGTCGAAGCCGCCGATGGCGGCACGCTGTTCCTCGACGAGATCGGCGAATTGCCGCTCGAAGCCCAGGCCCGCCTGCTGCGGGTGCTGCAAGAGGGCGAGATCCGCCGGGTGGGCTCGGTGCAGTCGCAGAAAGTCGACGTGCGTCTGATCGCTGCGACTCACCGTGACCTGAAAAACCTCGCCAAGTGCGGGCAGTTCCGTGAAGACCTTTACTACCGCCTGCACGTGATTGCCCTCAAGCTGCCGGCGCTGCGCGAACGCGGACCGGACGTGAACGAGATCGCCAACGCGTTCCTCGCTCGCCAGAGCGCGCGTATCAGCCGCGACGACCTGCGTTTCTCCCACGATGCCGAGCAGGCGATCCGTCACTACAGCTGGCCAGGGAACGTGCGCGAGCTCGAAAACGCCGTCGAGCGCGCGGTCATTCTCAGCGAGAGCCCGGAGATTTCCGCCGAGCTGCTGGGCATCGACATCGAGCTGAGCGACCTGGAAGACGACGAAGGTTTTGCCAACCTGCCGGCGAGCGCCGGCAATGGTGCTACCAGTGCGAGCCACGAACCTACCGAGGACCTGTCGCTGGAGGACTATTTCCAGCATTTCGTGCTCGAGCACCAGGACCACATGACCGAAACCGAGCTGGCCCGCAAGCTGGGCGTCAGCCGCAAATGCCTGTGGGAGCGCCGCCAGCGCCTGGGCATTCCACGCCGCAAGAGCGGCGCCACCAGCGAATGACAGCGGCTCCCCCCGTGGGAGCCCCAAGCCGCAAAAATCTGTTACCTATCTGACACGGCGTAACAAATGGCGGGGTTTACGGTAACGAATCGGTGCCGTTCCCGCCTCCTCCCAGCCCCTCGCAACCGTCCAACCCCCTGATTTTGCTAGGCCTGCCAAAGTTGGCACGGCACCTGCTATATGTTCTGGTACAAGAACAACAACAAGCACAGCAAAACAGAACAAGAACAAGACGAAACGGCTCACGCATAACAAATACAAGACGGCGGAGGCGCAGCTAACTGATTCTTTTGGAGAGGACTTGTGTTTGGGGCTAGCCCCACAGCCAGGCAGAGAACAACAAAAACTGCACTAAAAAGCAGCACCTGTACTGGATGGATCTAAGGATCAGCTCGACATCAGCGACCAAAGCAATCCGTTTGCTCTTCACTCCCGGATTGGGAGTCGTCCACAAGTTTCGTGATTTGTGGACAGGGCACTCAACAAAAACAAGAAGCCCAGTAGAAAAACAATAAGAGCACGCAACTACTTCTTGGGGAGCTTCGGCTCCCCTTGTAGTTTCTGTCGTCAGCGCTCCGACGCGACCGCCTACACCATTCCCCGAGTAAATGCTAGAATCCCCGCCCATCATGCGGCCATTCTGTCATCGTTGGCCGAACATTCCTTCAAACAGTGCATCCCATGCTGAAGAAGTTGTTCCAGTCGTTCCGTCCTCCCATCCGTGGCCAGCACCACATGCGAACCACGCCTGAAGTGCTCAACAGTGCTCAACACTCGCTGCAGCGCAGCCAGTTCAGCCGTCACGCGGTGAGCATCGTCGAGCGCCTGCAAAACGCCGGCTACCAGGCCTACCTGGTCGGCGGCTGCGTGCGCGACCAGCTCCTGGGCATCGCGCCCAAGGATTTTGACGTTGCCACCAGCGCGACCCCCGAGCAGATCCGCGGTGAATTCCGCAACGCGCGGATCATCGGCCGCCGCTTCAAGCTCGTGCATGTGCATTTCGGCCGCGACATCATTGAAGTCGCCACCTTCCGTGCCAACCATCCCGAAGCCGAAGAAGAGCAGGTCGAAAGCCACCGTTCGTCGCGCAACGAGAGCGGGCGCATCCTGCGGGACAACGTATACGGCACCCTTGAGGAAGACGCGCAACGCCGCGACTTCACCATCAATGCCCTGTACTACGATCCGGTCAGCGAGCGCATCCTGGACTTCGCCAATGGCGTCCATGACATCCGCAACCGCCTGATCCGCCTGATCGGCGACCCGGTCCAGCGGTACCAGGAAGACCCTGTGCGCATGCTGCGCGCCGTGCGCTTTGCCGCCAAGCTCAACTTCGGCATCGAGAAGCACACGGTACAGCCGATCCGCGACCTTGCGCCCATGCTGCGCGAGATCCCTGCGGCACGCCTGTTCGAGGAGAGCCTCAAGCTGTTCCTCTCCGGCCAGGCCGCGCTGACCTTCGAAATGCTGGTCGACCTGCACCTGTTCGATCCGCTGTTCCCCGCCAGTGCCCAGGCCCTGGAAGAGCAGCCGAGCTACACCCACACCCTGATCAGCCAGGCCCTGGCCAATACCGACCTGCGCGTCAAGCAGGGCAAGCCGGTCACCCCGGCCTTCCTGTTCGCCGCCCTGCTCTGGCCCGCCCTGCCCGCCCGTGCGCTGCGCCTGCAGAGCCAGGGCATGCCGCCGATCCCGGCCATGAACGAAGCGGCCCATCAGCTGATCGCCGAGCAATGCCAGCGCATCGCGGTGCCCAAGCGCTTCACCCTGCCGATCCGCGAGATCTGGGACATGCAGGAACGCCTGCCACGCCGCAGCGGCAAGCGCGCCGACCTGTTGCTCGACAACCCACGCTTCCGCGCCGGCTACGATTTCCTGCTGCTGCGCGAAAGCGCGGGTGAACAGACCGACGAGCTGGGTCAGTGGTGGACCGACTACCAGGAAGCCAACGACAGCGAGCGCCGCGACATGATTCGCGAGCTGGGCAGCCGCGACGAAGGCACCGGTGCCGCCCCGCGCAAGCGCAAGCGCAGCAGCAGCGCCAGCAAGCGCAAGCGCAGCGACGAGCTGCTGGACTAAGGCATGCCGACACGCGTGTATATCGGCCTGGGGAGCAACCTGGCCGACCCTGCCGAGCAACTGCGCTGCGCCCTGCAGAGCCTCGACCAGATCGAGCACAGCAGCCTGGCGGGCGTGTCGTCCTTCTATGCCAGCGACTCGCTATCGCCCGGCCAGCCGCGTTACACCAACGCCGTGGCGGCCCTCGACACCGAGCTTGCGCCCCTGCCCCTGCTCGATGCCCTGCAGGCCATCGAGGCTGCCCAGGGGCGCGAGCGCAAGGAGCGTTGGGGGCCACGCACTCTCGACCTGGACATCCTGCTCTATGGCGACCAGGTCATCGACGTGCCCCGCCTCAAAGTCCCGCATTACCATATGCAGGCCCGTCCCTTCGTGCTCTACCCCTTGGCCGAGCTGGTGCCACCAGACTTTTGCCTGGCCGATCGGCGCAGCCTCGCGACGTTGCTGGCCGATTGCCCATTCGTCGGCCTTGAACGCCTGTAGTCCAGGCGTTTCAGCGGGCGGTAACGCCGGTAACACTTGCCTGTAACAATGCCCGACTGGGTCATTGACTTCGCCCCCCTCCCTCACGACTATAGGCCTCCCGTGGCTTCGATGTGCCACCTGAGGCGTAGCCAGGACTGGAACAGGTCTGTACCCCAAACACCACGCTCGATGATGTGCTGTTCCAGCCGATGAATACACGCGTTGCACGCAGTTGTTCACAGCGCCTGAAGAGGATTTTTCACATGCCTGATGTAACCCTGACCACCCTCCATGGCTTGAAGGCCAAGGGTGAAAAAATCACCATGCTGACCTGCTACGACGCGACTTTTGCCAAGGCCGCCAGCCAGGCGGGCGTGGATGTGCTGTTGGTGGGCGACTCACTGGGCATGGTCCTGCAGGGCCATGACAGCACCCTGCCGGTCACTACAGCCGAAATGGCCTATCACACCGCCTGCGTGAAACGCGGCAACGAGGGTGCGCTGATTCTCGCCGACCTGCCGTTCATGGCCCACGCCACCCCCGAGCAAGCGTTCGCCAACTGCGCCACGCTGATGCAGGCCGGAGCGCACATGATCAAGCTGGAAGGCGCCGCCTGGCTGGGCGAGACCATCCGCCTGCTGGCAGAACGGGGCGTGCCAGTCTGCGCGCACATGGGCCTGACGCCGCAGACGGTCAACGTGCTCGGCGGCTACAAGGTGCAAGGCCGACAGGAGGCCCAGGCACGACAGATGCGCGCCGACGCCATCGCCCTGGAGCAGGCAGGGGCAGCCATGCTGCTGCTCGAGTGCGTGCCCAGCGAGCTGGCCGCTGAAATTACCCAGGCCGTGGGTATCCCGGTGATCGGCATCGGGGCGGGCAGCGCCACCGACGGCCAGGTCCTGGTACTGCACGACATGCTTGGCCTGTCCCTTACCGGCAGGGTGCCCAGGTTCGTCAAGAACTTCATGGTCGGCCAGCCCGACATCCAGAGTGCCCTGCGTGCCTATGTCGGCGCGGTCAAGGACGTCAGTTTTCCCGGTAGCGAACACGGATTCAGCGCATGAACACAGTCAAGACCGTCCGCGAACTGCGCGCCGCCGTTGCACGCGCCCGTAGCGAAGGCAAGCGCATCGGCTTCGTGCCGACCATGGGCAACTTGCACAGCGGCCACGCGGCACTGGTGACCAAGGCCTGCCAACGCGTGGATTTCGTGGTCGCCAGCATCTTCGTCAATCCGTTGCAGTTCGGTGTCAACGAAGACCTCGCCAGTTATCCCCGCACCCTGGCGGCCGATCAGGAGCGGCTGCTGCAGGCCGGCTGCCACCTGCTGTTCGCCCCCACTGTGGACGAGATGTATCCCCATGGCATGGTCGGACAGACCCGCGTCAGCGTACCGCAACTCTCCGAAGGCCTGTGTGGCGCCAGCCGCCCTGGGCATTTCGAGGGCGTGGCAACGGTGGTGAGCAAGCTGTTCAACATGGTCCAGCCTGATCTTGCGGTATTCGGCCAGAAAGACTTCCAGCAACTGGCGGTGATCCGCGCCCTGGTGCGCGACCTGAACATGCCGATCCAGATCATTGGCGAGCCCACCGTGCGCGCCGACGATGGCCTGGCGCTGTCGTCGCGCAACGGCTACCTGAGCGCAGAGCAGCGGGCCATCGCGCCTGTGGTCTATCAGGTGCTGCGCCAGATGGGCGAGGCCATCGGCAAGGGCGAGCGCGATTACCCAGCACTGATCGCAGCTGGCCAGCAGCAGCTGGCCGCGGCCGGACTGCGCCCGGATTACCTCGAAGTGCGCCAGGCGCTCAGCCTGCGCCCGGCCACCGCCGAAGACCGCGACCTGGTGCTCCTGGCTGCGGCCTTCCTGGGCAGCACCCGGCTGATCGACAACCTGCACCTGGACCTTGACGCCCGCAGCTAGCATTTTCTCGATTGAACTGGCCTGAGGCCACCAGCGCCGCAGGCTGTGCCTATAATGAAAACCGGCCTGCAACCGCAGGCACTGCCAGTTGTCCAAGGCAGGTTCACGCACCTAGGAACCCCGCGCAATGGCGTATTACCGTACTCCTCATGATGTGACGGCCCTGCCCGCCTGGCAGGCGCTTCAGCAACACCGTGATGCCATGCAAGGCTTCAGCATGCGCGATGCCTTTGCTGCCAACCCCAAGCGGTTCGAGCAATTCTCCCTCAGCACCTGCGGCCTGTTTCTCGACTACTCGAAAAACCTGATCACCGACCAGACCCGCGAGCTGCTGGTAGGCCTTGCCCACGAAGCCGGTCTGCAGGACGCCATCAAGGCCATGTTCGGCGGCGAGATCATCAATGCCTCCGAAGGGCGCCCGGTGCTGCACACCGCCCTGCGCCGGCCGGTTGGCGACAAGCTGAGTGTCAACGGCGTCAACGTGATGCCTGAAGTGCACAAGGTCCTGAACCAGATCACCGAACTGGTCACCCGCATCCATGACGGCCTATGGCGCGGCTACAGCGAGAAGCCGATCACCGACGTGGTGAACATCGGTATCGGCGGCTCGTTCCTTGGCCCGGAGCTGGTGTCCGAGGCCTTGATGCCCTATGCCCAGCGTGGCGTGCGCTGCCACTACCTGGCGAACATCGACGGCAGCGAGTTCCACGAGCTGTCGGCCAAGCTGCGCGCCGAGACCACCCTGTTCATCGTTTCGTCGAAATCCTTCAACACCCTTGAAACCCTGAAAAACGCCATGGCCGCCCGTACCTGGTACCTGGCACAGGGCGGCTCGGAAGCCGAGCTTTACCGCCACTTCATCGCCGTGTCGAGCAACAAGACCGCGGCCGTGGCCTTTGGTATCCGTGAAGAGAACATCTTCCCGATGTGGGACTGGGTAGGCGGCCGCTATTCGCTGTGGTCGGCCATCGGCCTGCCGATCGCGCTGGCCATCGGCACCGCCAACTTCAAGGAACTGCTGTCCGGTGCCTACACCATGGACCAGCATTTCCAGACCGCCCCGTTCGAGCAGAACCTGCCGGTGCTGCTGGCATTGCTGGGCGTGTGGTACGGCAACTTCTGGGATGCGCGAAGCCACGCGATCCTGCCGTACGACCATTACCTGCGCAACATCACCAAGCACCTGCAGCAGCTCGACATGGAGTCCAACGGCAAGAGCGTGCTGCAGGACGGCACCCCGGTGAAGCTCGATACCGGTCCGGTGATCTGGGGCGGCGTCGGCTGCAACGGCCAGCATGCGTATCACCAGTTGCTGCACCAGGGCACCCAGCTGATCCCGGCGGACTTCATCGTCCCGGTGGTGAGCTTCAACCCGGTGGCCGACCACCACCAGTGGCTCTACGCCAACTGCCTGTCGCAAAGCCAGGCGCTGATGCTCGGCAAGACCCGCGCCGAGGCCGAGAGCGAACTGCGTGAAAAAGGCATGAGCCAGGCGGACATCGACAAACTGGCACCCCACAAGGTGATCGCGGGCAACCGCCCGAGCAACACCCTGGTGGTCGAGCGCATCAGCCCGCGCCGCCTGGGCGCGCTGGTGGCGATGTACGAGCACAAGGTCTTCGTGCAGAGCGTGATCTGGGGCATCAATGCCTTCGACCAGTGGGGCGTGGAGCTGGGCAAGGAGCTGGGCAAGGGCGTCTACCAGCGCCTCACCGGCAGTCAGGAAGAGACGGCTGAAGATGGCTCTACCCAAGGCCTGATCAACTACTTCCGCAGTCGCCACCGCGGCTGACCGCACCTGCCTGAAACCCCGGTCGCGGGCCCCTCCCGCGATCGGCGGCTACACTGTTCTATCGAATAGCCGTGCATCGGCGCCGACTGGAGCAGGACACCCCGCCATGTTCGATATCCGTGATTACCCCCACGCATTCTCCGTCAGCCAGGCCGCCGGGCTTTCCGAGGCCGACTACCAACACCTCTACCGGCAGTCAGTGGACGATCCCGACGCGTTCTGGGCCGAGCAGGCCAAGCGCCTGGACTGGATCAAGCCATGGTCACAGGTGCAGCGGTGCGACCTGAAAAAAGGCGAGGCCCGCTGGTTCGACGGTGGCCAGCTCAATGTGAGCTCCAACTGCATCGACCGGCACCTGGCCAGCCGAGGCGATCAGACCGCCCTGCTCTGGGAAGGCGACGACCCAAGCGACTCCCGGGCCATCAGCTATCGCGAATTGCATCGCCAGGTCTGCAGGCTCGCCAACGCGCTCAAGCAGCGCGGCGTGAAAAAAGGCGACCGGGTGTGCATCTACATGCCGATGATACCCGAGGCGGCCTACGCCATGCTGGCCTGCACGCGTATCGGCGCCGTGCACTCGGTGGTATTTGGAGGGTTTTCGCCCGATGCCTTGCGTGACCGTATCCTCGACTCGGATTGCCGCACGCTCATCACCGCCGACGAGGGCATTCGCGGCGGCAAGCGCGTAGCCCTCAAGCAGAACGTCGACAAGGCACTGCTCAACTGCCCGAATGTCTCCAGCGTGTTCGTGGTCAAGCGCACCAAGGCCCAGGTCGAGTGGCAGGAAGGGCGTGACCTCTGGTACCACGAAGTGGTCGAAAAGGCCGGCGACGACTGTCCGCCCGAGCCGATGGACGCCGAGGACCCGCTGTTCATCCTCTACACCTCTGGCAGTACCGGAAAACCCAAAGGTGTGCTGCACACGACCGCTGGCTATCTGCTGCAGGTGGCCCTCACCTTCAAGACCGTGTTCGACTACCGCGACGGCGAGGTGTTCTGGTGCACGGCCGATGTCGGCTGGGTCACCGGGCACAGTTACATTCTCTACGGTCCCCTGGCCAACGGCGCGGTTTCGCTGATGTTCGAGGGCGTGCCCAACTATCCTGACGCTTCGCGTTTCTGGCAGGTGGTGGACAAGCACCAGGTCAATATCTTCTATACCGCGCCTACCGCCCTGCGCGCCTTGATGCGCGAAGGCCCCGGCCCGCTGCAAGGCACCTCGCGACGCAGCCTGCGCCTGCTCGGGAGCGTCGGCGAACCGATCAACCCGGAAGCCTGGGAGTGGTACTTCGAGGAGGTCGGGCGCAAGCGCTGCCCTATCGTCGACACCTGGTGGCAGACCGAGACCGGCGGCATCATGCTCAGCCCGCTGCCCGGAACCCAGCGCCTCAAGCCTGGCTGCGCGACGCAACCGATGTTTGGCGTGCAACCGGTACTGCTGGACGACAAGGGCAAGCTCATCGAGGGTGCCGGCAGCGGCCTGCTGGCGATCAAGGCGAGCTGGCCGGGACAGATCCGCAGCGTCTACGGTGACCACCAACGCATGGTCGACACCTATTTCAAGCCGATGCCGGGCTATTACTTCACCGGCGACGGGGCGCGTCGTGACGCCGACGGCGATTACTGGATCACCGGGCGCATCGACGATGTGATCAATGTGTCCGGGCACCGGATCGGCACCGCCGAAGTCGAGAGCGCGCTGGTGCTGCATGACAGCATCGCCGAGGCGGCCGTGGTCGGCTATCCCCATGATCTCAAGGGCCAGGGTATCTACGCCTTCGTTACCGCCATGAACGGCGTCGAACCCGACGATGCGCTCAAGGCCGAATTGCTGGCCCTGGTCAGCAAGGAGATCGGCAGCTTCGCCAAGCCCGAACTGATCCAGTGGGCGCCTGCGTTGCCCAAGACCCGCTCGGGCAAGATCATGCGGCGCATCCTGCGCAAGATCGCCTGCAACGAGCTGGACACGCTGGGCGACACCTCGACCCTGGCCGATCCGAGCGTGGTGCAGGGGTTGATCGACAAGCGGCTGAATCAATAGAGCCAGGGCTGCGTCAGTCCCGGCCTCTTCGCTCGCAAGCCGGAGCGCCGAACCGCAGCTTCCACGGGTATGGCGGTGCTCCAGGCCTGTGCTGCATCTGTGGGAGCGGCATCAGCCGCGAAGAGGTCGATGCGGTGTCTGGCACCGGCTGCGCCGGTGTTCGCGGCTGAAGCCGCTCACACACGCTCCAGCACCACACTAGGTTGAGCACGGTTCTATCCGGTGTGGCTTGCCAGCGATGGGGCCGGGACGGACTGAGCAGGTGCATGGTGGTGTACCACGTGTCGTTTTTCATCCGGGATTCGGAACCGATTTAACCTGCCATACTCCAAGCACTCCCGCTTGTGACCGACGACGCCACACATGCCCAAAGGATTGAAACGCGCACTTGGCGCCTTGCTGGCCCTCGTGGCCCTGTACAGCCTGCTGGGTTTCCTGATCGTTCCCGGCGTCGCGCTGCGTATCGCCAACCAGCAGCTGGCCCAGTACGCGACAATGCCCGCGCACCTGCAGCGCATCGAATTCAATCCCTACAGCCTCGAGCTGACTCTCTGGGGCCTGCAGATCGGTGAACCGGGCAAGGAGCAGGTCGGCTTCGAGCGCCTCTACGCCAACCTGCAATTCGACAGTCTCTGGAGCAACGCACTGAACCTGGCTGCCGTCGAACTCGACAAGCCGCGGACCGAGCTGCTGTTCGCCAAGGATGGCAGCCTCAACCTGACCCGACTGTTCAAGCTGCCCGCCCCCGAGCCCAAGCCCGATGAGCCGCCCAGCGAGCCCTTCCCGCTGCGTATCGCGAGCATCAAGCTGAGCGAAGGCTACCTGCACTTCCAGGACCTGCGCCCAAGCGAGCCCATCGAGTTTCTCTACGACTCCATGAACCTGGAGCTGAAGAACCTCAGCACCCTGCCCGACGACAATGCCGACATGACCCTGGTAGCCAACGGCCCCGAGGGCGGGCGCATCGACTGGAAAGGCACCTTGAGCCTGTCGCCCATTGCCTCCGAAGGCACCCTGAAGATCACCGATGGCAAGATGAAGCTCTTGTGGCCGTATGTGCGCGATGCCGTGCCGCTGGTGCTGGAAAATGGCCTGTTGAACCTGGACACCCATTACAAGCTCAACCTCGCCAAGAACACCGAATTGCTGCTGGACAAGACCTCGCTGCGTATCGCGCCCTTTGCCATGAAGGCACCCGATGGCCGTCCGCTGGTGCGCCTCGCGAGCCTGGCGGTGAGTGAGTCGTCCATCGACCTTGCCAAGCAGCGGGTGACCGTGGGCAAGCTGCGCAGCGACAAGCTCGAGACCTGGGCTGCGCTCGAAAGCGACGGCCAGCTCGACTGGCAGAAGCTGTTCGCCAGCCAGCCAGCCAAGGCGACCCCACAGGAGAAAGCCGAGCCCGCTGCGGCCGAGCCTTCCAAGCAGGAAAAAGCCGCCGCGCAGGCGAGCAAGCCGTGGCAGGTACTGCTCAAGGACGTGCAGCTGCGCAATTACCAGGTCCACCTGGC
Source organism: Pseudomonas fluorescens (assembly GCF_902498185.1). Lineage (GTDB taxonomy): Bacteria > Pseudomonadota > Gammaproteobacteria > Pseudomonadales > Pseudomonadaceae > Aquipseudomonas > Aquipseudomonas fluorescens_BS. The sequence goes on from NZ_CABVIX010000014.1 coordinate 33,931, forward strand.
CGATCGCAGCCAGAAAGATCCGGTAGCCTTGGATGTCGGCCCCCTCAATGTCGACCTGCAAGGCTTCGACAGCCTCAACCAGTCTCCCTTCACGCTGCGGCTCGATACCGGCGTGGGCAAACAGGGCAAGCTGCAGGCGTCGGGCCAGGTGAACCTGGCGCCGGTCAGCGCCCGGCTCGACGTCAACACCCATGATATCGACCTGCGCGTGGCCCAGGCCTACATCACCCCGCTCATGCGCCTGGAACTGCGCAGCGGCATGCTGGCGAGCGATCTCAAGGTCGACCTGACCAGCACCGAGCCACTGGCCTTTACCGTGGAAGGCAAGGCCCAGGTCAGCCAGCTGCACACCCTGGACACCATCAAGGACCGGGACTTCGTCAAATGGCAGCAGCTTGACCTGGAAGGCCTGAGCTACCGCCATGGCGATGCCCTTTCGATCGCCAAGGTCGATCTGCTCCAGCCCTACGCGCGCTTCATGATCAACGAGGACCGCACTACCAATATCGACGACCTGCTGATCGCCCAGCCCGCCAATGCACCCGCCGCCAGTACGGCCAAGTCCGCCCCTGCCAGCAGCGCCAAGCCCCTGGGCGTGCGGATCGGGCAGATCAGCATAAACGACGGTTCGGCCAACTTCGCCGACTTCAGCCTCACGCCGAATTTCGCCACGGCCGTCCAGCAGCTCAACGGCCAGATCGGCACCATCGACAATCGCCAGCCCGATCCGGCCAAGGTCGACATCAAGGGCAAGGTCGACCGTTACGCGCCTGTCACCATCAAAGGGGCCCTGAACCCCTTCGATCCGATGGCCAGTCTCGACATCGCGACCCGCTTCCGCCGCGTCGAGCTGACCACGCTCACGCCCTACTCCGGCAAGTTCGCCGGCTACCGTATCCGCAAGGGGCGGCTTAACCTCGACCTGCATTACCTGATCACCAAAGGCCAGCTCAAGGCCGAGAACAAGGTAGTGGTCGAGCAACTGCAATTGGGCGAGAAGGTCGAAAGCCCGGATGCCGTCGACCTGCCGCTTCGCCTGGCAGTAGCCTTGCTCAAGGACACCGAGGGCAAGATCTCCATCGAACTGCCCGTGTCAGGTGACCTGAACAACCCGCAGTTCAGTGTGATGCCGATTGTCTGGCAGACCTTGCGCAACCTGGTGCTGCGCGCGGCGCAAGCGCCCTTCAAGTTCATCGGTGGGCTGGTGAGCGGTGGCGGGTCGGAGGATCTGGGCACCGTAGCCTTCGCGCCCGGCTCCAGCGACCTCAGTGTCGAAGCCCAGGGTGCCCTGGACAAGCTCGGCGCGGCGCTCAAGGAGCGCCCTGCCCTGCGCCTGGAAATCGAAGGCACCAGCGCTCAGGCCAGCGATGGTCCCCTGATCGCGCAGCAACGCCTTGAGCGTGAGTACCAGAGCACGTGGTTCAAGATCCTGCAGCGCCGTGGCGACAAAGTCCCCGCCAATGCCTCGATGCTGCAGGTTGACGAAGAGGACAAGCCTGCGATGCTCGAAGGTATCTACCGAACGCGCCTTAAACAGCAGCCACCCGCAGAGTGGGAACAGCTCAGCCAGGATGAGCGTACCGCTCGATTGCACGATGCCGTGATCACGTCGTGGGCCCAGAACGCCGCGCTGCTGCGCCAGCTGGGCCAGGCCAGGGCCAGCAGCATCAAGGACTACCTGGTGGACAAGGGGCAGCTCACCGATGAGCGTGTGTACTTCATCGACACCCGCCTCGGGCAGGCCGAACGCGATGGGCGGATCGTGACACCAATGCATCTGGATGCGGAGTAGCACGTCCCGGCAAAACCCGCCCCAAAAAAAACCCCAGCGAGTGCTGGGGTTTTTTCATGTAGGCGACCAAGTCCTTTTGGTCTTCGCATGAACCGATGGATCAAGCGAGGGAAAAACTTACTCGGCTTTCAGGCCACCAGCCGAAACATCACGAACGCCTTTGATCTTCTTGGTGATGGCAACGGCCATGTCTTTCTGCGATTCGGTCACGGCTACATCGGAAGACAGGGAGACAACACCTTTGTTGGTTTCAACCTTGATGTCGCTACCTGGGATGCCCTTCTCGGTCAGCAAGTCCGCCTTGACCTTGGTGGTGATCCAGGTGTCGCTGGTTTCTTCCTTGGCCTTGGTCATCTCACCCGCGGCGAGCACCATTGGCGCCTGAGTGGTCGACTGGGCGGCGAACGCAGCGTTGGCCATGGTCAGGGTCAGGGCGGTAGCAGTAGCAGCAGCAATGGCGAACTTCTTCATACGAGACACTCCTGTTTTTCGAAAGGTCTGCGCCGAAAGTCCTGGCGGCAGATGTGCAAGTATCATTGCAGGGCCCGTGCCAGGTCTTTCAAAAAGAATAAAACCTTATAAAACAATGTGTTAGCGTTTCATGGCTTTGCGCTACTTCGTGCATATTGCAAGCAACCGCATAATCCTGCATGCAAGATGCAAGTACGCAAAAAGTTGCATCCGGGCATAAAAAAAAGGACTCCGAAGAGTCCTTTTTCAGTACCGCCAGGGCGTCTTAGACGCCAGAAGCCTTGGCCGCTGCTACATCCTTGATCGAGAGCTTGATACGGCCGCGGTTGTCCACGTCCAGTACCAGCACTTCAACTTCCTGGCCTTCCTTCAGGATGTCGGTGACCTTCTCGACACGCGCATCGCTGAGCATGGAGATGTGCACCAGGCCGTCCTTGCCCGGCAGGATGTTGACGAACGCGCCGAAGTCGACGATACGCTCGACCTTGCCGACGTAGATCTTGCCGATCTCGGCTTCTGCGGTGATGCCCAGGACGCGCTGGCGTGCCGCCTCGGCCGCTTCCTTGGTTTCGCCGAAGATCTTGATCGAGCCGTCGTCTTCGATGTCGATCGAAGCCTTGGTCTCTTCGCAGATGGCGCGAATGGTGGCGCCGCCCTTGCCGATGACGTCACGGATCTTGTCGGTGTCGATCTTCATCGCGATCATGGTTGGCGCGTTTGCCGACAGCTCGGTGCGCGACTGGCCAATGATCTGGTTCATCTGGCCGAGGATGTTCAGGCGCGCTTCCAGGGCCTGGCCCAGGGCGATTTCCATGATCTCTTCGGTGATGCCGTTGATCTTGATGTCCATCTGCAGCGCGGTGACGCCCTTGGCGGTACCGGCTACCTTGAAGTCCATGTCGCCCAGGTGGTCTTCGTCACCCAGGATGTCGGTCAGAATCGCGAACTTCTCGCCTTCCTTGACCAGGCCCATGGCGATACCGGCAACGGGTGCCTTCATCGGTACACCGGCGTCCATCAGTGCCAGGGAAGCACCGCAGACCGAAGCCATGGAGCTCGAACCGTTGGACTCGGTGATTTCCGATACCACACGGATGGTGTACGGGAACACGTCGGCGGCAGGCAGCATGGCCTGGACCGAACGGCGGGCCAGACGGCCGTGGCCGATTTCGCGGCGACCAGCACCACCCATGCGACCACATTCGCCCACCGAGAACGGCGGGAAGTTGTAGTGCAGCATGAAGGGGTCTTTCTTCTCGCCTTCGAGGGTGTCCAGCAGCTGCGCGTCACGGGCAGTACCCAGGGTGGCAACGACCAGTGCCTGGGTTTCGCCACGGGTGAACAGCGCGGAACCGTGGGTTTTTGGCAGGACACCGACTTCGATGTTCAGCGGACGCACGGTCTTGGTGTCGCGGCCGTCGATACGAGGCTTGCCGTTGACGATGTTCTCGCGAACGGTGCGGTATTCGATCTCACCGAAGATCTCTTTGACTTCGGCAGAGGTCGGCTGACCTTCTTCGCCGGAGAACTTGGCGATCACCTGCTCACGCAGCTCACCCAGACGGGCGTAGCGGTCAGCCTTGACGGTGATGGTGTAGGCGTCGGAAACCGCGGCACCGAATTCGCCACGGATGGCGCTCAGCAGCGGGGTGTTCTCGGCCTTGGCAGTCCAGTCCCAGGTAGGCTTGGCAGCTTCGGCAGCCAGCTCTTTGACAGCCTTGATGACAGCCTGGAATTCGTCGTGGGCGAACAGCACGGCGCCCAGCATCTGGTCTTCGGTCAGCTCTTTGGCTTCCGATTCAACCATCAGCACGGCGTCGGAGGTACCGGCAACGACCATGTCCAGGCTCGAGGCAGCCAGTTGCTCGTAGGTCGGGTTCAGCAGGTAGCCGGTGCTTTCATGGAAAGCGACACGGGCGGCGCCGATCGGGCCTTCGAACGGAATGCCGGAGATAGCCAGGGCAGCCGAGGTACCGATCATCGCAGCGATGTCCGGATCGGTCTTCTTGCTGGTGGAAACCACGGTGCAGACGACCTGCACTTCGTTCATGAACCCTTCTGGGAACAGCGGGCGGATCGGACGGTCGATCAGGCGCGAAGTCAGGGTTTCTTTCTCGGAAGGACGGCCTTCACGCTTGAAGAAACCACCTGGGATCTTGCCAGCGGCGTAGGTCTTTTCCTGGTAGTGAACGGACAGCGGGAAGAAGCCCTTGCCCGGATCCGCCTGCTTGGCACCGACCACGGTCACCAGCACGGTGACATCGTTATCGACGGTGACCAGCACTGCGCCGGACGCTTGACGAGCGATACGGCCCGTCTCGAGAGTTACGGTCGACTGACCGAACTGAAATTGTTTGATTACCGGGTTCACGGTTTCCTACCTTTTCAATGGCTCTGTGGGGAACTGGTTCTTGCGAATTCTTGGGCAGAACGGGGATTCGGCCCCATTGACCGTCCAGATAAAACTAAAGGTTGGGAGCCTGCCCTGCCCTTGCGGAAAACCGCTCGGGAAGAACAGACAGCCAACCTTCTAGATACGCGCGGCGTGCTCACCAATGCGGGGGCCAGAAGCTCCGCCTGGTGACTGCAGCACGCCGTGCACACCACTGGCCAGGCCGCTATTAGCGACGCAGGCCCAGACGACCGATCAGGGCGCTGTAACGGGTGGTGTCTTTACCTTTCAGGTAGTCCAGCAGCTTGCGACGCTGGTTTACCATGCGGATCAGACCACGACGGGAGTGGTGGTCTTTGCCGTTGGCCTTGAAGTGGCCTTGCAGCTTGTTGATGTTGGCGGTCAGCAGAGCAACCTGCACTTCCGGGCTACCGGTGTCGCCGGCGGCTTGCTGATAATCGGCAACGATCTGGGCTTTGTCTTCAACGCTGAGGGCCATGAGGCATCTCCTGATAACGGATCCCGCGAGCGGGGTCCAATAGGCCAGGGAATGAAATCCCTGTATTCATAAAAGAGGTCTGACCGTGCCTACTGACAGCCATCCTCGGATCCGCAAGCGTTGGTCTGAACCTCGGCTCGCGGCTTCGATCATTCCGATCGAATCAAGCGACGCGGCGCAATGCGCCCGTCTTCGCTCACTTCACCGATACCGATGAAGCGGCCATTGTGATCCTGTACCCGGACCATGCCGAACTTCGGCGCGTCCGGAGCGCGCACCGGTTGCCCATGCAGCCAGTAGAACGCACTGTGCTCGGAGAAGTGCAGCAGCGGCCAGTCCTGCAACCCGCTGTCGGAGGGCATCAGGAAGCGATCGATCGCTTCGTTTCCGCCTTCGGCATGTGCCTGCTCCAATTCTTCAAGGGTCACGGTCTGTGCCAGCTCGAAGGGACCCGCGTGGGTCCGGCGCAGCTCGGCGACATACGCGCCACAGCTCAACGCCTCACCGATATCCTCGACCAGCGTGCGGATATAGGTGCCTTTGGTGCAACCCACCGAGAGGCGCGCACGGGTGCCTTCGCACTCGAGCAGCTCCAAGCGGTTAATAGTAACAGAACGCGCCTCGCGCTCCACTACCTCTCCTGCACGCGCCAACTTGTACAACGGCTGGCCATCGCGCTTGAGAGCGGAGTACATCGGCGGTATCTGACTGATTTCCCCACGAAAACGCGGCAACACCGCCTCGAGGTCATCACGACCAGCGGTCACCTCGCGAGTCTTCAGAACTTCGCCCTCGGCATCACCCGTGGTGGTCGTCTGCCCCATCTGCATGACCGTCTCGTAGCCCTTGTCGGAATCGAGCAGGTACTGGGAGAACTTGGTTGCCTCGCCGAAGCACAACGGCAGGACACCGGTCGCCAGGGGATCGAGACTGCCGGTGTGCCCCGCCTTCTCGGCGTTGAGCAACCAGCGGACCTTCTGCAGCGCCGCATTGGACGTGAAGCCCAGCGGCTTGTCGAGCAGGATGATGCCACTGACGTTGCGGCGGATACGTTTGACCTGGGCCACCTGTTACTCCTTGGTGTCCGGCTCGTCGGCACCGCTGTGCAGGCGGTCTTCGGCGACCGCACGCTCGATCAGCGCTGAAAGGTGTACGCCACGGCCGACGCTTTCGTCGAAGTGGAAGTGCAATTGCGGCACGCTGCGCAGCTGCATCGCGCGGCCCAGGTGCAGGCGCAGGAAGCTGGCGGCGCTGTTGAGCGCTTTGAGCGACTGCTTGACCGACTCGGCGTCATCCTGCCCCATGACAGTGATGTAGACCTTGGCATGGCCCAGGTCGCGACTGACGTCGACGGCGGTGATGGTCACCAGGCCGACGCGCGGGTCCTTGACTTCACGGCGGATCAGATCGGCCAGCTCGCGCTGCATCTGATCACCGATACGTTGGGTACGGCTGTATTCTTTTGCCATTTTTGCTACCTGTAACTAGAGCGGCAAACGCCCGGACAGGCGAAAAGCCTGACCGGGCGCTACCATCAGAGACCTTGCCAGGCGCCTTGCGGCGACACTGGCTGGCTCCCACGCTCGACGCTTAGAGCGTACGAGCCACCTGGACTTTCTCGAAGACCTCGATCTTGTCGCCGACCTTGACGTCGTTGTAGCTCTTGACGCCAATACCGCACTCCATGCCGGCACGGACTTCGGCGGCATCGTCCTTGAAGCGACGCAGCGATTCCAGTTCGCCTTCGAAGATCACAACGTCATCGCGCAGTACACGGATCGGGCGGTTACGGTAGACCGTACCTTCCACGACCATGCAGCCCGCGACGGCGCCGAACTTCGGCGAGCGGAACACGTCACGCACTTCGGCGATACCCAGGATGTTCTCGCGAACATCGCTGCCGAGCATGCCGGTCAGGGCTTTCTTGACGTCTTCGATGATGTCGTAGATCACGTTGTAGTAACGCAGATCCAGACCTTCCTGCTCGACGATCTTGCGCGCACCGGCATCGGCACGGACGTTGAAGCCGAACAGTACCGCGTTGGACGCCAGGGCCAGGTTGGCATCGCTCTCGGTGATACCACCGACACCGCCGCCGACCACACGGACCTGCACTTCGTCGTTGCCCAGGCCGCCGAGCGAGCCTTGCAGCGCCTCGAGCGAGCCACGCACATCGGTCTTGAGGACGATGTTGAGGGTCTTCTTCTCTTCCTGACCCATGGTCTCGAAGATGTTTTCCAGCTTGCCGGCGTGAGCACGGGCCAGCTTGACCTCGCGGAACTTGCCTTGACGGAACAGGGCGACTTCACGCGCCTTCTTCTCGTCGGCAACCACGCTCAGCTCGTCGCCAGCGTCCGGCGTGCCGTCCAGGCCGAGAATCTCGACCGGGATCGACGGGCCAGCTTCCTTCACAGGCTTGCCGTTCTCGTCCAGCATGGCGCGAACGCGGCCATAGTTGGAACCGCACAGGACCATGTCGCCCTGACGCAGCGTACCGTCCTGAACCAGGATGGTGGCAACCGGGCCACGGCCCTTGTCCAGGCGCGATTCGACCACCACACCACGGCCAGGCGCGGATGGAGTGGCCTTGAGCTCGAGGATCTCGGCCTGCAGCAGTACGGCTTCGAGCAGCTCGTCGACACCGGTACCCATCTTCGCCGAGACCTTGACGAATGGAGTGTCACCACCCCATTCCTCGGAGGTCACGCCTTCGACGGACAGCTCGTTGCGAATGCGATCGAGGTCGGCACCCGGCTTGTCGATCTTGTTGACCGCCACGACCAGTGGGACGCCAGCAGCCTTGGCATGCTGAACGGCTTCACGGGTTTGCGGCATCACGCCGTCGTCGGCAGCCACGACCAGGATGACGATATCGGTAGCCTTGGCACCACGGGCACGCATCTGGGTGAAAGCAGCGTGACCCGGGGTGTCGAGGAAGGTCACCATGCCACGGTCGGTTTCGACGTGGTAGGCACCGATGTGCTGGGTGATACCACCGGCTTCGCCGGCAGCTACCTTGGCGCGACGGATGTAGTCGAGCAGCGAGGTCTTGCCATGGTCAACGTGACCCATGACGGTAACCACCGGCGCACGGCCCGAAGTCTCGCCTTCGAATTTCAGCGATTCGGCCAGGGAATCTTCCAGGGCATTGTCGCTGACCAGGCTCACCTTGTGGCCCAGCTCTTCAGCGATCAGCTGCGCGGTTTCCTGGTCGAGTACCTGGTTGATGGTCACCGGAGTGCCCATCTTGAACATGAACTTGACGACTTCAGCGCCCTTGACCGACATCTGCTGTGCCAGCTCGGAAACGGTGATGGTCTCGCCGATGGACACGTCACGAATGACAGGACCGGTCGGGCTCTGGAAACCATGTTGGTTGCGCTTCTTCGGCTTGCCCTTGCCACGACCGCCGCGACGGAAGCCATCGCTTTCCTCATCGGTGGTGCGAGGCGCGGCACGCGGAGTCGGCGCTTTCTCTTTTTCCTTGACCTTGACCGAGACGCGCGGCGCTTCGTTGCGGCGCTCACCGCGACGATCGTCGTCACGGGTGCGGTCGCCACGACGGGCATCGTCTTTCTTGCGGTCGGCAACCGGTGCGGCAGGATCTACCGGAGCTGCTGCCGCAGGAGCCGGTGCCGGCGCTGCTGCAGGAGCCGAAGCAGGCGCTGCTGGAGCGGCCGCAGGTGCCGAAGGCGCAGACTCGCGACGAGCCTGGGCTTCGATACGCTCACGCGATTCGGTGTTGGCTTTTTCGCGAGCGGCGTTTTCGGCCACACGGCGCTCTTCCTGATCGCGCTTCTGGTCGGCCTGGATTTCTTCCTGGCTGCGCTGAACGAATACTTTCTTCTTGCGTACTTCTACGCTGATGCTCTTGCTACCGGCGACACGCAGGGTGCTGGTGGTCTTGCGCTGCAAGGTGATCTTGCGCGGCTCTTCCACCTTTGCCTTGTGGCCACTTTTCAGATGGGCCAGCAAAGCCTGCTTTTCGTTGTCGGTCACTACCTGACCGGCGTCGGTGTGCGGCAGACCTGCCTCACGCATCTGCTGCAGCAGGCGCTCTACCGGTGCTTCGACCTCTTGGGCCAGTTCTTTCACCGTGACTTGCGTCATGCACTTCTCTCCTCAGGCCGCGCCTAATTACTCGAACCAGTGGGCTCGGGCGGCCATGATCAACTTGCCGGCACGCTCTTGGTCGATGCCGTCGATGTCGAGCAGGTCGTCAATCGACTGCTCGGCCAGGTCTTCGCGGGTAACCACGCCGCGCACCGCCAGTTCCGCCGCCAGGTCCTTGTCCATGCCCTCAAGAGAGAGCAAGTCTTCGGCCGGATGAGCGTCTGCCAGTTTTTCCTCGGTAGCGATGGCTTTGGTCAACAGGCGGTCCTTGGCACGAGCACGGAGCTCATTGACGATATCCTCGTCAAAGCCATCGATGTTGAGCATTTCTTCCAACGGTACGTAGGCAATCTCTTCCAGGCTGGTGAAACCTTCGTCGACCAGCACCTGTGCCAGCTCTTCGTCGACTTCCAGCTCGTCGATGAAGTTGCGCAGGATGTCACCGGTCTCGGCCTGTTGCTTGGCCTGGATATCTTTCTCGGTCATCACGTTCAGGGTCCAGCCGGTAAGCTGGCTGGCCAGGCGAACGTTCTGACCACCACGGCCGATCGCCTGGGCAAGGTTGTCCTCACCTACGGCGATGTCCATGGCATGGGCATCTTCGTCAACGATGATCGCCGCGACTTCGGCCGGCGACATGGCGTTGATGACAAATTGTGCCGGGTTCTCGTCCCACAGGACGATATCCACGCGCTCACCGCCCAGCTCGCCGGATACGGCCTGGACGCGCGAACCGCGCATGCCGATGCAGGCACCTTGCGGGTCGATACGCTTGTCCTTGGAGCGGACAGCGATCTTGGCACGCGAACCCGGATCACGGGACGCAGCCATGACTTCGATCAGGCCTTCGGCGATTTCTGGCACTTCGATGCGGAACAGCTCGATCAGCATCTGTGGCGCGGTACGCGACAGGATCAGCTGCGGACCACGGTTCTCGGTGCGGATTTCCTTGAGCAGCGCACGCAAGCGCACGCCGACGCGGAAAGTCTCGCGGGCAATGATGTCTTCACGTGCCAGCAGCGCCTCGGCGTTGTTGCCCAGGTCGACGATGACGTTGTCGCGGGTGACCTTCTTGACGGTACCGGAGATGATCTCGCCAACGCGCTCGCGGTAGGCGTCGACCACCTGGGCGCGCTCGGCTTCACGGACCTTCTGGACGATGACCTGCTTGGCGGTCTGCGCGGCGATACGACCGAACTCGATGGACTCGATCTTCTCTTCGATCACGTCACCGACCTTGGCCTCTGGATAAGTCTCCAGGATCTTGCTTGGCCAGGTTTCGATCGCCGGATCGTCGAGATCGTCTTCCGCGACGACCGTCCAGCGACGGAACGTCTCGTAGTTACCGGTGTGGCGGTTGATTTCCACACGCAGGTCGACTTCGTCTTCAAAACGTTTCTTGGTTGCAGTGGCCAAGGCCACTTCCAGCGCTTCGAAAATGACGCCGGGCGGTACACCCTTTTCGTTGGATACCGATTCAACAACCAGCAGTACTTCTTTGCTCATCGTACGCCTCGCCTTGCGCAAGCCAGTGGCCCCGGAACATCCACCGGGCCAGGCACGTCTCAGTCAAAACTGGGAATAATATTGGCCTTGTCGATCGAGTCGATCGGCAGCAGGAACTCGTGATCGTCCACCTGGACGATGACATCCTGCTCCTCCACGCCGCGGAGAAGGCCCTGGAAGTTGCGACGACCCTCGAAGGGTGTGCGCAGCTTTATCTTCACTTGTTGGCCGGCATGCGAGGCAAACTGTTCGAGCGTGAACAGCGGGCGATCCATGCCAGGAGAGGACACTTCAAGGGTGTATTCGGAGCTGATCGGGTCTTCAACATCAAGGATGCCGCTTACCTGACGGCTGACCGCTTCGCAGTCTTCCACCAGGATGCCGTCTTCCTTGTCGATATAGATACGCAGGACCGAATGCTTGCCCTGAGAGATGAATTCGATCCCCCAGCATTGATAGCCAAGACCCTCGACCACCGGGGCCAACAAGGCCTGCAACTGTTCTAGCTTGCTCGACACCTGAACCCCCTCGTGCATGCTGTGCAAATAAAAAATGGGCGAAGCGCCCATCCCTGAAACGCCGTTGAATACCGGCGCTGAGAACTGATCAGCTAGCAAAAAGCCCCTGAAAAGGGGCTCCGCCAAAACTGGTTGCGGGGGCTGGATTTGAACCAACGACCTTCGGGTTATGAGCCCGACGAGCTACCAGACTGCTCCACCCCGCGTCATAGCTGGGGCGAAAGTATAAGACCGAACCCCTGAGAGGGTCAATCCGACCTCCACCTACACGAAAGCCCGCTAAAGCGGGCTCTCATGCTTTAAATGGTACCGAGAAGGGGACTCGAACCCCTACACCCTATGGGCACAACCACCTCAAGGTTGCGTGTCTACCAATTCCACCACCTCGGCAATACTACATTTGAAACCTTTACTTCTGCTCTTGCGCCGGAGGAGGTACATCACCTGTAGTGGTGGTTTCACTCTTCTGTTGCTGAAGAACCGGTACATCATCATTTACTGCCGGCTTTTGCTCTTGTACTTCAAGTACCGCTGGATCTGGCAAACCTGCTTGAGTCAGCTGTTTGGCCTGCTCCTTGGCGAAGTATCCTAACCCAAGTGCGGTCAAGAAGAAAGAGGCAGCTAGTATAGCAGTAAACTTACTCAGGAAGGTAGCAGAACCTTGGCTTCCGAACACAGTATTTGAAGCACCTGCGCCGAAAGATGCACCTGCTTCCGCACCTTTACCCTGTTGCAGCAACACCAGCACGATAACACCGAGTGCGCCCAACAGATGAAGAACAACTACGACTGTTTCCAGCATGGTTCAGTTTCCTGCGGCGCGACAAATTGCACCGAATTCGTCTGCGTTCAAGGAAGCTCCACCAATGAGCCCCCCATCGATATCCGGCATGCCGAACAGCTCGACCGCATTGGCCGCCTTCACGCTGCCGCCGTATAGAAGCTGCACATTACGAGCAACTTCAGCATTCTTTGCCGCCAGCTGGGCCCGGATGGCTGCGTGCACATCCTGAGCCTGCTGGGGCGTGGCCGTGAGGCCGGTGCCGATGGCCCATACAGGCTCATAAGCAATTACCGCATTGGCAAAAACATCAACACCGAAAGCTTCGATGATGCTGCTCAGCTGACGCCCGACAACTTCGAGCGTCTTGCCAGCCTCGCGCTCTTCAAGAGTTTCCCCTATGCAAAGCACCGGCTTCAAACCACTTGCCTGGGCGGCTGCAAACTTGCGATTGAGTACTTCGTCTGTTTCGCCAACGATCTGGCGACGCTCGGAGTGCCCTATCAACACCAACTTGCAACCCACTTCGGCCAGCTGGCTCGGCGCAATCTCGCCGGTCAGCGCGCCCTGTTCGGGCATTACAGCAGAATTCTGGCCACCTACGGTAATTTCCTTGCCTTGCAATCCATCAATAACCTGATTGATGAACAAGGCCGGTGGAAATACCGCAACTTCTACACCGCTTGGGAGAGCAAGATTACTCAAGCCCTGGATCAGCTCAGCGACGCTGGCGCGGGTACCGTGCATCTTCCAGTTACCAGCTACCATGGTGCGACGCATGCTTTACCTCGTCGGTCAAAGTGGGCGCAGATCTTACCCAACCCGCGCAGCGCTGGCAAGCGTATTCAAACGCAAACTTCACCAACAAGTTTTGCCAGAGCCTCGGCATGGCCGCGAACCTGGTTTTCGTCGTCGCCTTCGACCATCACGCGAACCAATGGCTCGGTGCCGGACTTACGCAGTAACACGCGACCACGACCGGCCATCGCCTCGGTGACCTTGGCGCTGGCTTCCTGCACCGACGGATGCTCCAGCGGGTCGACCGTGCTTGCGCCGTAGCGCACGTTGATCAGCACCTGCGGGCACTTGCGCAACGCCTGGCGGGCCTGCGCCAGCGTCTCTCCACGGCGCTTCAGGGCCATCAGCACCTGCAGCGCGGCGATGATCGCATCGCCTGTGGTGGTGTGGTTGCAGCACACCACATGGCCGGAGTTCTCGCCACCGAGCTGCCAGTTGCGCTCGAGCAGTTCAGCCATGACATAACGGTCGCCGACCTTGGCCCGCACGAACGGAATATCCAGGTCCTTGAGCGCAAGCTCGAGGCCGAGGTTGCTCATCAGTGTGCCAACGACGCCGCCCTGCAGCTTGTTGCGCTCGTGCAGGTCGCGGGCGATGACATAGAGCAGCTCGTCGCCATCGACGATGGCGCCAGTGTGGTCGACCATCAGCACGCGGTCACCGTCGCCGTCGAAGGCGATACCGAGGTCCGCATGGCCGACCAGTACGGCGGCCTGCAGCGACTCGATATGGGTCGACCCGCAGCCTTCGTTGATGTTCAGGCCGTCGGGCTGGGCGTGCAGCACCGTGACCTGGGCACCGAGCTCGCGGAAGACGCTGGGAGCCACCTTGTAGGTCGCCCCGTGGGCGCAGTCGATCACCAGCTTGAGGCCGGCGAAATCGGTGCTGCTGGGCACGCTGCTCTTGCAGAACTCGATGTAGCGGCCCGCGGCGTCGTTGATACGCGACACCTTGCCCAGCTTGCCCGACTCGACGACGGTCATGGGCTGGTCGAGCAGCTCTTCGATCATCAACTCGATATCGTCGGGCAGCTTGGTGCCCTGCCCCGAGAAGAACTTGATGCCATTGTCATCGTGCGGATTGTGCGAGGCACTGATGACAATGCCTGCTTCGGCGTGGAAGGTGCGGGTCAGGTAGGCGATCGCCGGTGTCGGCATCGGCCCAAGGAGCATTACATCAGCGCCTGCGGCGGACAGGCCGGCCTCGAGCGCGGATTCGAACATGTACCCCGAGATGCGCGTGTCCTTGCCTACAAGAACGCGGCAGGCGCCCTGCTTGCGGAAGGCCATGCCTGCCGCCCAGCCGAGCTTAAGCATGAAATCAGGCGTGATGGGAAACTCGCCCACGCGCCCACGAATACCATCGGTACCAAAATATTTTCTGCTCATAGGGGCTCCAATCTTTTTTATTCGGCGTCTTGCACCGCAGCGATCATGCGCACTACATCCACGGTCTCGGCCACGTCATGAACGCGAAGAATACTCGCGCCCCTGGTCATGGCCAGCGCCGCCAGCGCCAGGCTGCCGTAAAGCCGCTCTTCGACCGGACGATCCAGCGTCAGGCCGATCATGCTCTTGCGTGAAACCCCCACCAGTAGCGGGCGCCCCAGGCGATAGAGTGCTTCCATGTGCTTGAACAGGCTCAGGTTGTGCGCCAGGGTCTTGGCGAAACCGAAGCCTGGATCAAGGATGATCCGTTGTGCGTCGATACCCACTGCCGCGCAGGCAGCCATACGACCTCCAAGATAGCGCGTCACGTCGGCGGTCACATCCTCATAATGAGGATTGTCCTGCATGGTGCCCGGCTCGCCGCGCATGTGCATCAGGCACACCGGCAAGCCGGTAGCGGCCGCGGCATCCAGGGCGCCATCGCGCTCCAGGCCTCGCACGTCGTTGATCAGCCCCGCACCCAGGCGGGCGACTTCGCGCATCACGGCAGGGGTCGAGGTATCGACCGAGATGACCACATCCAGACTGGCGTTGATGGCCTCGACAATCGGCGCGACGCGCTCGAGTTCCTCGACCGGAGATACGACACGTGCCCCGGGCCGCGTGGACTCGCCACCGACATCGATCAGCGTCGCTCCCGCCGCAGCCATGGCCTCGGCATGACGCAGGGCCGCATCACGCTGGTTGAAGCGGCCGCCGTCGGAGAAGGAGTCTGGAGTGATATTGAGAATACCCATGACATGGGTACGTGACAAATCAAGAACCCGGTTGCCGCAAGGCAACCGGGTCGGGTACTGCTGTGAGCTCATAGGTGCCCTTAGAGTTGAGCCGCTGGACCGCCGATCGGCGTCTCCGGACGATCACCTTGCGCCGCTGGCGTGCCAGAGGCGGAATTGTCATCCCAGTCACGTGGCTCGCGAGGAGTACGCCCCGACATGATGTCGTCGATCTGGTCGGCATCGATGGTTTCATACTTCATCAATGCATCGGCCATCGCGTCCAGCTTGTCGCGGTTGTCGGTAAGGATCTGCTTGGCCGTGGCGTAGCAGCCGTCGATGATGCTGCGCACCTCGACGTCGATCATCTTCGCGGTTTCACCAGACAGGCTTGCATGCTGGCTGCCAGCGCTGCGGCCCAGGAACACTTCGCCTTCTTCCTCGGCGTACATCAGCGGCCCCAGCTTCTCGGACAGGCCCCACTTGGTAACCATGTTCCGAGCGATCTGGCTGGCGCGCATGATGTCGTTGGACGCACCGGTGGTGACACCGTCGAAGCCAAGCGTCATCTCTTCAGCGATACGGCCGCCGTACAGCGAGCAGATCTGGCTGATCAGCGCACGCTTGGACAGGCTGTAGCGGTCTTCCTCGGGAAGGAACATCGTCACGCCCAGGGCGCGGCCACGAGGGATGATCGACACTTTGTAGACCGGGTCGTGCTCTGGCACGATGCGACCGACGATAGCGTGACCGGCTTCATGGAAGGCCGTGTTGCGCTTCTCCTTCTCGGACATGACCATGGTCTTGCGCTCGGCGCCCATCATGATCTTGTCCTTGGCCAGCTCGAACTCCTTCATCTCGACCAGGCGCTTGCCACCACGGGCAGCGAACAGCGACGCCTCGTTGACCAGGTTGGCCAGGTCGGCACCGGAGAAGCCAGGGGTACCACGGGCAATTACGCTAGCGTTGACGTTTTCGCCAATCGGCACCTTGCGCATGTGCACCTTGAGGATTTGCTCACGGCCGCGGATGTCCGGCAGGCCAACCACGACCTGGCGGTCGAAACGACCTGGACGCAGCAGGGCTGGGTCGAGCACGTCAGGGCGGTTGGTCGCGGCGATGACGATGATGCCATCGTTCATTTCGAACCCGTCCATCTCGACCAGCAACTGGTTGAGGGTCTGCTCGCGCTCGTCGTGACCACCACCCATACCGGCGCCACGGTGGCGGCCGACGGCATCGATTTCATCAATGAAGATGATGCACGGCGCGTGCTTCTTCGCTTGCTCGAACATGTCACGGACACGGCTGGCGCCAACGCCCACGAACATCTCGACGAAATCGGAACCGGAAATGGTGAAGAACGGCACCTTGGCTTCGCCAGCAATGGCTTTGGCGATCAAGGTCTTGCCGGTACCGGGTGGGCCAACCATCAGCACACCGCGCGGGATGCGGCCGCCCAGGCGCTGGAACTTGCCCGGGTCACGCAGGAACTCGACCAGCTCGCCCACTTCTTCCTTGGCCTCGTCGCAGCCTGCGACGTCAGCCAGCGTGGTCTTGACCTGGTCTTCGGAGAGCAGGCGCGCCTTGCTCTTGCCAAAGCTCATCGGGCCGCCCTTGCCGCCCGCGCCGCCCTGCATCTGGCGCATGAAGAACATGAACACCGCGATGATCACCAGGATCGGGAAGCTGGCGACCAGCAACTGGGTCCAGATGCTCTGCTGCTCGGGCTGCTTGCCCTCGACAACAACATTGTTGTTGACCAGGTCGCCGATCAGGCCGTTGTCGGCAATGGCCGGGCGAATGGTCTTGAACGAGTCGCCGTCGCTGCGCTTGCCGGTGATGACATAGCCGTCCACTGCCACGCGCTCGACCTTGCCGTCCTTCACCTGCTGGATGAAGTCGGAATAGTTGAGGGTCTGCGGCTCGTTCGGGCTGGAGAAGTTGTTCATCACCGTCACCAGGACGGCTGCGATGATCAACCACAGGATCAGATTCTTTGCCATGTCGTTCAATTAGCTACCCTCTGAGGTCGGCGCACGACGCAGCCGTGCCTCGCATGATATTCACCGGCCTAACTTACTACATTACCTACGCATACGCAGGTGCCGTCTGTAACCCTTTGTGAACCTAGACTACACGATGTTCAGCCAAGTCAGACAGGACACCCGATTGGAATAAACTATCGGATGCCGCGAAAGCCGTCGAACCACCGCCTTACTCGCCGCGATATCCCCTCGCCATCAGGTACTGCTCGCGCGAACGGTCGCGCGATGAGTCAGGCTTGATCATCGTGACCTTCTCGAACTTCTTGCGAGTGTCCTTGAGATAAACATCAAAGCCTTCGCCCTGGAAGATCTTGATCACGAAATCGCCACCTGGCTTGAGTACGCGAGTCGCGAGATCCAGCGCCAGTTCACAGAGGAACATGGCCTTGGGGATATCCACTTCAGGCGTACCACTCATATTGGGGGCCATATCGGAAATCACAAGGTCCACATGCGTGTCGCCGACCGCTTCGAGGATCTGCGCCAGCACTTCGTCCTGGGTAAAGTCGCCCTGGATGAAGTTGACGTCCGGAATGCTGTCCATTTCCAGGATATCGGATGCGATCAGGCGGCCCTGGCCACCGATCAGCCGGCTGGTCACCTGCGACCAGCCTCCAGGCGCGGCGCCCAGGTCGATCACGCTCATGCCTGGGCGGATGATCCGGTACTTGTCCTGGATTTCGAGCAGTTTGTAGCTCGCACGCGAGCGGTAACCATCCTTTTGCGCCTTCTTGACGTAAGGATCGTTGAAGTGTTCTTTCAGCCAACCAAGGCTTGTCTTGGAACGCGCCATTGGGCACCTCGATGATTAGGGTTCGTGATTGACTGGGCGGAGTCACGAGCCCTCGGGTAAAATAGCCGCCAATTTTACAGAATCAGACGAAAAGGGTCAGATTATGCCGCTCAATAACGAGCAGAAGAAGCAGTACAAGTCCATTGGTCATGACCTGAAGCCGGTCCTGATCGTTGCCGGCAACGGCCTGACCGAAGGTGTGGTCGCCGAGCTGGAACGCGCGCTGGTCGATCATGAACTGATCAAGGTCGAGATCCGCTCCGAAGACCGCGAAGAACGTGCCGCCGCAATTGCCGCACTGTGCAAGGCCGGCCGGGCCGAGCTGGTACAGACCATCGGCAAGAAAGCGCTGATCTACCGCAAGAACCCGCAGCCCAACAAGCAATTGTCGAACATCCACCGCTACAAGTGATAGCGGATCCGGTCAGCGGCGCAAGCGCGCCCTGACCGGGACCGGCTGGGCCACCAGCACGATTCCACTGAAGCCCAGCACCAGGAAACAGAACATCTGCCAGCGCTCGCCCACGGAAATCCCGTAGCGCAGCGTGTAGTAGCTGACGCAGGCAGCAAAGCCCAGCAACAGCATCTGGCCGCGAAACTGCTGCCACCAGGCCGCCAGGCCGTCTACCCTCGCCAGCACTGCCAACTGGGTCATCAAGCCAAGCAAGGCCACGCCGATCAACCAGCGGTCGATCTGCGCAGCCACGTCCTGGACCAGCAACGGCGCCAGGCCACTGACTTTCAGCGCAGGCACCAGCCCCACGTGAAACACCCACAGGCCACCGACCCAGAAAACCTGGGCCAGTTGCCAGAGGATGCCCTCGAGGGCCGGCGCCCGAAGGCGCCTGTCAGAGATGCTTGACTTCGACAATCTCGTACTCGACCGTGCCGTTTGGCGTCTTGACGACCACGACATCACCTTCTTCCTTGCCGATGATGGCACGGGCGATTGGCGCACCGGCCGACAGCTTGCCACGCTTGATGTCGGCTTCGTCCTCGCCAACGATCTGGTAGGTCACGCGATCGTCGGTCTCGGTGTTGGCCAGTTCGACAGTCGTGCCGAAGATCACCTTGCCCGTGTGGGCAATGGTGGTCACGTCGATCACCACCGAGTTCTGCAGGCGGCCTTCGATATCGCGGATACGTGCCTCGACCATGCCCTGCTCCTCACGGGCGGCATGGTACTCGGCGTTTTCCTTGAGATCGCCCAGCTCGCGCGCTTCGCCAATGGCTTGGCTGAGGCGCGGGCGCTCGGTCTTGCTCAGGAAGGTCAGTTCTTCTTCCAGGGCGCGGGCGCCCTGGACGGTCATCGGGTACTTGATCATGCTTTGAGTCCTGCATGCAGATCCTGCAAGCGGCGTACGGTCTTCTCGGGACCGAACTTGAGCGCTTCGCAGATGGCTTCACCGGCCGCAATGGTAGTCGTGCAGTAGATCTTGTGCTGCAGCGCATTACGACGAATCGAGTAGGAATCGGCGATCGACTGACGGCCTTCGGTGGTGTTGATGATCAGCGACACTTCGTCGTTCTTGATCATGTCTACCACATGCGGGCGACCTTCGGTCACTTTGTTCACACGGCGTACTTTCAGGCCGGCCGCTTCGATGACCTTGGCGGTGCCGACGGTTGCGACCACTTCGAAGCCCAGGGCGATCAGGTCGCGGGCAACGCCAGCCACTTGCGGCTTGTCGTCGTCACGCACGCTGATGAACGCGGTGCCGCCGGTCGGCAGTACTTCGCTGGCGCCCATCTGGGCCTTGGCGAAGGCTTCACCGAAGCTGTCGCCCACACCCATGACTTCACCGGTGGATTTCATCTCAGGGCCGAGGATCGGGTCAACCCCTGGGAACTTGGCGAACGGGAAGACGGCTTCCTTGACGCTGTAGAAGTTCGGGATGATTTCCTTGGTGAAGCCCAGCTCCTTGAGGGTCTTGCCGGCCATGACACGGGCCGCGATCATTGCCAGCGAGGTGCCGATGCACTTCGACACGAACGGCACGGTACGCGATGCACGCGGGTTGACCTCGATCACGTAGATCTTGTCGCCCTGCAGCGCCAGTTGCACGTTCATCAGGCCGACCACTTGCAGTTCCAGGGCCATCTTGCGCACCTGGTCACGGACTTCGTCCTGCACGTGGGCAGGCAGGGAGTACGGTGGCAGCGAGCAGGCCGAGTCACCGGAGTGCACGCCAGCCTGTTCGATGTGCTGCATGATTGCGCCGATGACCACATCGGTGCCGTCACAGACCGCGTCCACGTCCATTTCGATGGCGCAGTTGAGGAAGTGGTCGAGCAGCACCGGGCTGTCGTTCGACACCTGCACCGCTTCACGCAGGTAGCGCTTGAGCTCGTCCAGCTCGTAGACGATCTCCATGGCACGGCCGCCCAGTACATAGGACGGACGCACGACCAGCGGGTAGCCGATCTGGCCAGCGGCACGGATCGCTTCTTCTTCGCTGCGCACGGTGGCGTTTGGCGGCTGCAGCAGGTTCAGGCGCTGGACCATCTGCTGGAAGCGCTCGCGGTCTTCGGCGCGGTCGATGGCGTCAGGGCTGGTACCGATGATCGGCACGCCGGCTTCTTCCAGGGCGCGGGCCAGTTTCAGCGGAGTCTGGCCGCCGTACTGGACGATCACGCCTTTCGGCTTCTCGACACGTACCACTTCGAGCACGTCTTCGAGGGTCAGTGGCTCGAAGTACAGGCGGTCGGAGGTGTCGTAGTCGGTGGAGACGGTTTCCGGGTTGCAGTTGACCATGATGGTCTCGTACCCGTCGTCACGCAGCGCCAGGGCTGCGTGCACGCAGCAGTAGTCGAACTCGATGCCTTGGCCGATACGGTTCGGGCCACCGCCGAGGATCATGATCTTGTCGCGGGTCGACGGGTTGGCCTCGCACTCTTCCTCGTAGGTCGAGTACAGGTAGGCGGTGTCGGTGGCGAACTCGGCGGCGCAGGTGTCGACGCGCTTGTAGACCGGGAAGATCTCGAGCTTGTGACGGTGGCGGCGCAGATTCTTGTCGGTGATGCCGAGCAGCTTGGCCAGGCGCTGATCCGAGAAGCCCTTGCGCTTGAGGCGCAGCATCATGCCTTTGTCGATCGCGGTCAGGGCGAGGGTCTTGACCTTCTCCTCTTCCTTGATCAGGTCTTCCATCTGCACCAGGAACCAGCGGTCGATCATGGTCAGGGAGAAGATTTCTTCCACGCTCATGCCCGAACGCATGGCATCTGCGACGTACCAGATGCGCTCGGCGCCCGGCACGGTCAGCTCGCGCTTGAGGATACCGGCGGCTTCAGGACTCGCAAGGTCGACTTTCGGGTCCAGGCCGCAGACACCGACTTCGAGGCCGCGCAGGGCTTTCTGCAGCGACTCCTGGAAAGTACGGCCGATGGCCATGACTTCACCCACGGACTTCATCTGGGTGGTCAGGCGGGCGTCGGCTTTAGGGAATTTCTCGAAGGCGAAGCGCGGCAGCTTGGTGACGACGTAGTCGATCGACGGCTCGAAGGACGCTGGAGTGCGGCCGCCGGTGATGTCGTTCTGCAATTCGTCGAGGGTGTAGCCGACAGCCAGCTTGGCGGCGATCTTGGCGATCGGGAAGCCGGTGGCTTTCGAGGCCAGTGCCGAAGAACGCGACACGCGCGGGTTCATCTCGATCACGACCATGCGGCCGGTGTCCGGGCAGATACCGAACTGCACGTTCGAACCGCCGGTTTCGACGCCGATCTCACGCAGCACCGCCAGGGAGGCGTTGCGCATGATCTGGTATTCCTTGTCGGTCAGCGTCTGGGCTGGCGCGACAGTGATGGAGTCGCCGGTGTGGACGCCCATCGGGTCGAAGTTCTCGATGGAGCAGACGATGATGCAGTTGTCCTTCTTGTCGCGGACCACCTCCATCTCGTATTCCTTCCAGCCGATCAGCGATTCGTCGATCAGCAGTTCCTTGGTCGGAGACAGGTCCAGGCCACGGGCGCAGATTTCTTCGAATTCTTCACGGTTGTAGGCGATGCCGCCACCGGTGCCGCCCATGGTGAAGGACGGACGGATGATGCATGGGAAGCCCAGGCGCTCGAGCACCGCGTTGGCCTCGTCCATCGAGTGGGCGATACCCGAACGCGGGCAGTCCAGGCCGATGGACTTCATGGCCTTGTCGAAACGCGAGCGGTCTTCGGCCTTGTCGATGGTGTCGGCGTTGGCACCGATCATTTCGACACCGAACTTCTCGAGCACGCCGTGGCGCTCGAGGTCGAGGGCGCAGTTCAGTGCGGTCTGGCCGCCCATGGTCGGCAGCAGAGCGTCAGGACGCTCTTTCTCGATGATCTTGGCCACCGATTGCCACTTGATCGGCTCGATGTAGGTGGCGTCGGCCATCGCCGGGTCGGTCATGATGGTGGCCGGATTGGAGTTCACCAGGATGACGCGGAAACCTTCCTCGCGCAGGGCCTTGCAAGCCTGGGCGCCGGAGTAGTCGAATTCACAGGCCTGGCCGATCACGATCGGGCCAGCGCCAAGAATCAGGATGCTTTTTATGTCTGTACGTTTTGGCATGGGTTGTCACTCAAATCCGCAGGTCAGTCGGCTAGCCGTCTTGAACATTCTTGGTCAGGCGCATCCGGACGCGGGCAGTGCCGGTCCGGGGCCTTGTCGCAGGATGCTCAGCGGCGCTTGGCCATGGCATCGATGAAACGATCGAACAGTGGCGCGACATCAGTCGGGCCTGGGCTCGCTTCAGGGTGACCCTGGAAGCTGAACGCGCTCTTGTCGGTGAGCTCGATACCCTGCAGGGTGCCGTCGAACAGCGACTTGTGGATGGCGCGGACATTGCCCGGCAAGGTAGCTTCGTCGACGGCGAAGCCGTGGTTCTGGCTGGTGATCATGACCACGCCCGAATCCAGGTCCTGGACCGGGTGGTTGGCACCATGGTGGCCGTGGCCCATCTTGACGGTCTTGGCGCCTGCGGCCAAGGCCAGCAGCTGGTGACCGAGGCAGATGCCGAATACCGGGATGTCGGTTTCCAGGATGTCCTTGATCGCCTTGATCGCGTAGTCGCAAGGCTCTGGATCGCCCGGGCCGTTGGACAGGAACACGCCGTCCGGATTCAGCGCCAGGACTTCGCTTGCCGGCGTCTGGGCAGGCACCACGGTCAGACGGCAGCCACGGGCGACCAGCATGCGCAGGATGTTCACCTTGACGCCGTAGTCGAAGGCGACCACGTGGTGCGGCAGGTCTGCGGCTTCGATGGTCGGGTGACTGTCGGACTGCAGGTTCCAGACGGTGGAGCGCCACTCGTAGGCTTTCTTGGTGCTGACTTTCTTGGC
Source organism: Pseudomonas fluorescens (assembly GCF_902498185.1). Taxonomy (GTDB): domain Bacteria; phylum Pseudomonadota; class Gammaproteobacteria; order Pseudomonadales; family Pseudomonadaceae; genus Aquipseudomonas; species Aquipseudomonas fluorescens_BS. The sequence continues at coordinate 57,119 of NZ_CABVIX010000014.1, forward strand.
CAGGTCCATGCCCTTGAGGCCTGGGAAGCCGCGCGCCGCGGCGATGGCCGCCTCTTCGCTGATGTCGTCGCCAGCCATGATGCAGCCATTCTGCGCGCCCTTCTCACGCAGGATGCGGGTCAGGCGGCGAGTGTCGATGCCGGCGATCGCCACGACGTTGTTGGCCTTGAGGTACTCATCCAGCGGCATGGTGTTGCGCCAGTTGCTGGCGAGCAGCGGCAGGTCGCGGATCACCAGGCCGGCCGCCCATACGCGGTCGGACTCGGCGTCTTCAGGGGTGGTGCCGGTGTTGCCGATGTGCGGGTAAGTCAGGGTAACGATCTGCTGGGCGTAGGAAGGGTCGGTCAGGATTTCCTGGTAGCCGGTCATTGCGGTGTTGAACACCACCTCACCAACGGTCTGACCGTCGGCTCCGATGGCTTCACCGCGAAAAATGCTGCCATCGGCAAGGGCGAGTATGGCTGGCTTAGTCAAGAAGACCTCCCGTAAATCAAGCCTGAAGGGGCGATCGCAGGTTGCAAAAAAGCGGAATGACGTATGAACGTCACCCCGCTTTCATGTGCTGAATAATCTGCGCGCTTTTAGTGGACACACTAAAGCTGTAGCTTATAGGAAACCGATTTTTTGGTCTACCATGGATGTGCCCTTAAAACACAGGATTGCGACAATTCCTGGACAGCGGCGCCCCCTTGCTGCGGTTCGGCGTCCTGCCAAGCCCGCCTGAGGGAGCGCTTTAGCCGCGAAGAGGTTGATGCGGTGCCTGGACCGGCTTCGCCGGTGTTCGCGGCTTAAGCCGCTTCCACAGATCCGGCACTGGCCCCTGGGACCGAGCCAACCTCCCAGAGGTACAGCGATTCACCGCAGGTCCAGCACATCCTGCATGTCATACAGCCCAGGCGCACGGCCATCGAGCCACAGGGCAGCCCGCACCGCACCCTTGGCGAAGGTCATGCGGCTCGACGCCTTGTGGGTGATCTCGACACGCTCGCCGTCGGCGGCGAACAGCACGGTGTGATCGCCCACGATGTCGCCGGCACGCACGGTGGCGAAACCGATGGTCTGGCGATCACGCGCGCCGGTCTGGCCTTCGCGGTCGTACACGGCCACTTCCTGCAAGTCACGCCCCAGTGCCTGGGCAACCACTTCACCCATGCGCAGCGCGGTACCCGAAGGTGCGTCGACCTTGTGACGATGGTGGGCTTCGATGATCTCGATGTCCACTTCGTCAGCCAATACCCGCGCCGCCGTATCCAGCAGCTTGAGGCACAGGTTGACGCCAACGCTGAAATTGGCGGCGAAGACGATCGGGATATCCTTGCCCGCCTCGGCCAGCAGGTGTTTCTCCTCGGCGGTGAAACCCGTGGTGCCGATGATCATCGCCTTGCCCGCCTTGCGGCAGAACGCCAGGTTCTTCAGGGTCACCGAAGGATGAGTGAAGTCGATCAATACATCGAACTCGTCGCTCACCTTGGCCAGGTCGCCCGACAGCGGAACGCCGATACGTCCCAGCGCTGCCAGCTCACCGGCATCGGCGCCCACCAGGGTGCTGTCCGGACGATCGATGGCAGCCGTGAGGCCTGCGCCTGGAGTCTGTTGCACGGCCTCGACCAGGGTCTTGCCCATTCGTCCTGCCGCGCCCATTACCGCGATACGTCGCATAAGCCGTTCCTTTTACAAATCGCCGAAGAAGCGCTTCACGCCTTCGAACCAGCCATTGGCCTTGGGCGAGTGGGAGCTGTCGCCCTCGAGCGAGTCACGAAACTCTTCAAGCAGTTCGCGCTGACGACGACTGAGGTTTACCGGGGTTTCCACCGCAACGCGGCACATCAGGTCACCCGCCGCACCACCGCGCACAGGCGCTACGCCCTTGCCGCGCAGGCGGAACTGCTTGCCGGTCTGGGTGCCCTCGGGGATCTTGAGCTTGACCCGGCCATCGAGGGTCGGCACTTCCAGTTCGCCACCCAGGGCAGCGTCGGTGTAGCTGATCGGTACTTCGCAGTACAGGTGCTTGCCGTCACGCTGGAAGATCGCATGCTCACGCACACTGATGACCACGTACAGGTCGCCAGTCGGACCACCCTGGGCGCCCGCCTCGCCTTCGCCAGACAGGCGAATGCGGTCACCGGTGTCGACACCGGCCGGGACCTTGACCGAGAGGGTCTTGTACTCTTCGACACGGCCTTCGCCATGACAGGACGAGCACGGGTCGGTGATGATCTTGCCTTGGCCATGGCAACGCGGGCAGGTCTGCTGCACCGAGAAGAAGCCTTGCTGCATGCGCACCTGGCCGATACCGCCGCACGTCGGGCAAGTCGACGGAGTCGAGCCCTTCTTGGCGCCCGAGCCATCGCACGGCGCGCAGTTGACCAGTGTCGGCACACGGATATTGACCGTGGTGCCGCGCACCGCTTCCTCCAGATTCAGCTCCAGAGTGTAGCGCAGGTCGCTGCCACGCGCGGCACCGCCACGCGAGCCGCCCCGGGCGCCACCGAAGAAATCGCTGAACACATCACCAAAGATGTCGGAGAAGTTGGCGTTGCCAAAGCCAGCACCGCCGCCACCCATGCTCGGGTCGACGCCCGCGTGGCCATACTGGTCGTACGCCGCGCGCTTGCTGGCATCGGACAACACTTCGTAGGCCTCGTTGGCCTCCTTGAACATGTCTTCCGACTCTTTGTCGCCCGGATTGCGGTCCGGGTGGTATTTCATCGCCAGGCGGCGATAAGCCTTCTTGAGGTCGCCTTCGCTGGCGCCACGCTCGACACCCAGGACCTCATAAAAATCACGCTTTGCCATAAGTCATTTGCACTCTTGAGGGCGTTCGGCAAACCTCTGCGCGTTCCGCGCCGTGCCGCCAGCACCTGCCGCCTCAGTCGAAAGAGCCCTGACAGATGCTGTAAAAATTCACGTATTCCAGACACGCCAACGCGGGAGCAAGCCCCCGCGCGGCGACATCCTACCAGTCGCCGCCCTAGAGCGGCCAACCGGCCGACAACCAGTAACGGTTACTTGTTGTCTTTGACTTCTTCGAACTCGGCGTCAACCACGTCGTCGTGCTTGGCTTCAGGCTCGGCCTGCTGCTGGGCGCCGCCCTGCGGCTGCTCGCCCTGCTGGTCGGCGTACATCTTCTGCGCGACCGGTGCGGAAACCTTCGACAGCTCTTCGATCCTGGACTCGATGGCAGCCTTGTCGTCGCCCTTCACGGCGGCTTCCAGGGCAACCACGGCAGCTTCGATCGCGGTCTTCTCTTCGGCGGTTACCTTGTCACCGGCGTCGACGACCATCTTGCGAGTCGAGTGGACCAGCGCGTCACCCTGGTTACGGGCAGCGGCCAGCTCTTCGAACTTGCGGTCTTCTTCAGCGTTGACTTCGGCGTCGCGGACCATCTGAGCAATTTCTTCCTCGGACAGACCCGAGTTGGCCTTGATCACGATCGACTGGGTCTTGCCAGTAGCCTTGTCCTTCGCGCCGACGTGCAGGATGCCGTTGGCGTCGATGTCGAAGGTCACTTCGATCTGTGGCACACCGCGTGGAGCCGGTGGAATGTCCGCCAGGTCGAACTTGCCCAGCGACTTGTTCTGGCCGGCTTGCTTGCGCTCGCCCTGCAGAACATGGATGGTCACAGCGCCCTGGTTGTCATCGGCAGTCGAGAACACCTGCGACTTCTTGGTCGGGATGGTGGTGTTCTTCTCGATCAGCGGAGTCATCACGCCGCCCATGGTTTCGATACCCAGGGTCAGCGGGCTGACGTCGAGCAGCAGGACGTCCTTGACGTCACCGGCCAGGACCGCGCCCTGGATGGCAGCACCCATGGCAACGGCTTCGTCAGGGTTGACGTCCTTGCGCGCTTCCTTGTTGAAGAAGTCGGCAACGGCTTTCTGTACCAGCGGCATGCGGGTCTGACCACCGACCAGGATCACGTCGTCGATCTTGGCGATGTCGATACCGGCATCTTTCAGCGCGATGCGGCATGGCTCGATGGTGCGGGTGACCAGGTCTTCGACCAGCGATTCCAGCTTGGCGCGGGAGATCTTCACGTTCAGGTGCTTCGGACCGGTGGCGTCTGCAGTGATGTACGGCAGGTTCACGTCGGTCTGCTGGCTCGAGGACAGCTCGATCTTGGCTTTTTCAGCGGCTTCTTTCAGACGCTGCATGGCCAGCGGGTCGCCCTTGAGGCTCATGCCGCTTTCTTTCTTGAACTCGTCGACGAGGTAGTCGATCAGGCGGATGTCGAAGTCTTCGCCACCGAGGAAGGTGTCACCGTTGGTGGCCAGTACTTCGAACTGGTGCTCGCCATCGACTTCGGCGATTTCGATGACCGAAACGTCGAAGGTACCACCACCCAGGTCATAGACGATCACGGTGTGGTCGCCCTTGGCCTTGTCCATGCCGTAGGCCAGAGCGGCTGCGGTTGGCTCGTTGATGATGCGCTTGACGTCCAGGCCCGCGATGCGACCGGCATCCTTGGTAGCCTGGCGCTGGCTGTCATTGAAGTAGGCCGGAACGGTGATGACCGCTTCGGTGACTGGCTCGCCGAGGTAGTCTTCGGCGGTCTTCTTCATCTTCTTGAGGATCTCGGCCGAGATCTGTGGCGGAGCCATCTTCTGGCCGTTCACTTCGACCCAGGCGTCGCTGTTGTCAGCCTTGACGATCTTGTACGGGACCATCTGGATGTCTTTCTGCACGACTTCTTCGTCGAAGCGGCGACCGATCAGACGCTTTACCGCGTACAGGGTATTGTGCGGGTTGGTGACCGCCTGGCGCTTGGCGGACTGGCCGACCAGGATCTCGCCGTCGTTGGCATAAGCGACGATCGACGGCGTGGTGCGCGCGCCTTCGGCGTTCTCGATGACCTTGACGTTACCGTTTTCGAGGATGGAAACGCACGAGTTGGTGGTCCCCAGGTCGATACCGATGATTTTGCCCATGTCTACTCTCCCGAAACTTGAATTTTGTGGCGGCGGCTACCGTGAGCCGCCGCGGCAATACTTGAATGCTTGACAACTAAATGGGGACAGCCAGAAGGATTTCAAGCCTTCTCGTCAATCGACGGTTGCGCCACTGCCGGCGCCTTGCTGACCACGACCATGGCCGGGCGCAGCAGGCGGCCGTTGAGCAGGTAGCCCTTCTGGAACACCTTGAGCACGCTGTTGGGCTCGACGTCGGCGCTTTCCTGCATGGCCATCGCCTGGTGGTGTTCGGCGTTGAACGGCTCGCCGTGCGGATCGACCGCTTCGAGGTTGTAGCGCTTGAGGGTGTCGTGGAACATCTTCAGGGTCAGCTCGATGCCTTCGCGCATCGGCTTGATGTTCTCGTCCTCGGCGCTGGACAGTTCAAGACCGCGCTCCAGGCTGTCGATCACCGGCAGCAGGTCGGCCGAGAACTTTTCCAGGGCGAACTTGCGCGCCTTGTCCACGTCCTGCTCGGCGCGGCGGCGGATATTCTGCAGGTCGGCAGCGGTACGCAGGGACTGGTCCTGGGCGGCGGCCAGCTGCTCTTCCAGCACCTGTACGCGAGCACCGAGATCTTGAGCACCGGCCTCTTCGGCATTCAGATTCTGTTCATCCAGCTGTTCGTCAGCCATGGGTCTCTCCTCCGAAATTCAGGGTTCGCGAGCCATGCTCGCCTTGTCTGCGGGCTATATGGGGGCGCAAATGGAGGCTTCAAGGGGCACCAGTACTTTCCATGGGGTCATTTTTGCTTGCATCGCCAAGCACCCGACTGTCGCAAGGGGCATTGTCAGGCAAATCGAAAACACTGTATAAATAACCAGACCTGACCTTTCGGGAGCCGCCCCATGCTGGTGCACCTGTCCGTACACAACTACGCAATTGTCGAACACCTCGACCTCGAACTCGCTCGCGGGATGAGCGTCATCACCGGCGAGACCGGGGCCGGCAAATCGATCATGCTCGATGCCCTGGGCCTTGCCCTGGGCGACCGTGCCGACAGCGGCGTGGTGCGCCCGGGTGCCGACAAGGCGGATATCCTCGCTACCTTCGACCTGGCCGATATCCCCGAGGCACGCAGCTGGCTCGCCGAGCGCGACCTTGAAAGCGACAGCCCATGCATCCTGCGCCGGGTGATCACCGCCGAAGGGCGCAGCCGCGGCTACATCAATGGCACGCCCTGCACCCTGGGCGACCTCAAGGCCATGGGCGAGCTGCTGATCGACATCCACAGCCAGCACGAACACCAGTCGCTGCTCAAGACCGACACCCACCGGCGCCTGCTCGACGAGTACGCCGGCGCCAGCGATCTTGCCCGGCAGGTGCAACTGGCCGCCCAGCGCTGGCGGCAGACCCGCGTGGAGCTCGAGCGCCTGTCCAATTCGGGTGACGAGCAGCGCGCCCGTCACCAGCTGCTGAGCTATCAGCTCGAAGAGCTCGACAACCTGGGCCTGGGCGAGAACGAGCTCGAGCAACTGGAGCAGGAGCACAAGAGCCTGACCAACGCGGAGGCACTGTTCGGCATCTGCCGGCAGGTGATCGACCAGTGCAGCGAAAGCGACTCGGGCAACGTGCTCAATGCCTTGACGGCCAGCCTGCATCGCCTGACCGCGGTGGCGAGCGCGCCCAAGGCACTGGGCGAGGCCGCCAACATGATTGCCAGCGCGCAGATCCAGGTCGAAGAGGCCGTGGGTGAGCTCAACCGCTTCCTGGACAATTTCGACGCCGACCCGATGCGCCTGCAGGCCCTGGAAGAGCGCCTCGACACTATCTATACCCTGGCGCGCAAGCATCGGGTGCACCCGACCGAGTTGCCGCACCTGCAGCAACGCCTGATGGAAGAGATCGAGGGCCTCAACGCCAGCGATGAGTCCGTCGAGCGACTGGCCGAAGAGTTGAAGTCTTTCGCCAAGCATTATCAGGTCAAGGCCCAGGAGCTCAGCGCACTGCGCCGGCAGGCGGCGAAGCAGCTGGCGAGCGCCGTGGAAGTCGAGATCCAGCGCCTGGGCATGCCCGGCGGGCGGTTCTGCATCGAGCTCAATCCGATCACCAGCAACGAGCTCTCGCCCTTCGGCCTTGAAGTAGTCGAGTTGCTGGTCAGTGCCAACCCCGGCCTGCCATTGAAAGGCCTGGCCAAAGTCGCGTCCGGCGGCGAGCTGTCGCGTATCAGCCTGGCGATCCAGGTAATCACCGCGCAGACCTCGCGCATCCCGACCCTGGTCTTCGATGAAGTCGACGTGGGTATCGGCGGTCCGACCGCAGAGATCGTCGGCCAGCTGCTGCGCCGTCTCGGCGAACGAGGACAAGTGCTGACCGTGACGCACTTGCCACAGGTCGCCGCGCAAGGTCACCACCACCTGTTCGTGCACAAGGTGCGCAACAGCGACACCACTCACACCGCCGTGGCCAACCTGGGCAAGCGCGAGCGCGTCGAGGAAGTTGCGCGGATGCTGGGCGGTATCGACCTCACCAAGGAATCGCTGGCGCATGCCCGCAAGATGGTGGTGACCAGCAAGGCCTGAGCTGCGCCAGAACGCATAAAGGCGGCCCGGAGGCCGCCTTTATGCGTTTAAGTGACGAGTAAATCGTTACTTTTTCTTGCGTACATACAGGACCAGATTGTGGTCCACCAGCTCGAAGCCGTGCTCGGCCACGATCTCCTTTTGGCGCCGCTCGATTTCAGCATCCATGAATTCGATTACTTCGCTGGTTTCCACGTCGACCATATGGTCATGGTGTCCACCGTCGGACAGCTCGAAGACCGCATGACCGCCGTCGAAGTTGTGGCGAACCACCAGACCCGCTGCTTCAAACTGGGTCAGTACGCGGTAGACGGTCGCCAGACCGACGTCTTCGCCAGCTTCCATCAGCGCCTTGTAAACGTCTTCGGCACTCATGTGACGCTGCTCGGTAGAGTCGAGCATCTGTAGAATCTTGACTCGAGGCAGGGTCACCTTGAGACCGGCTTTGCGTAATTCGCTATTTTCAACCATGGTCAGCTTTCTCGCCGATGCTGCTTCGCAGCTTCTCTGAATACGGGTATGATCGGGGTTTACGTTGTCCAGCCAAGATAGTGGAAGTCGCCCACCGATGCAAAACACCAAGCTCTTGCTAACCAGCCTCACCTTCGTGGGACTGCTCGCACTCGCCGGTTGCTCGTTTCCCGGGGTTTACAAAATCGACATCCAGCAGGGCAATGTCGTTACACAAGACATGATAGACCAATTGCGCCCTGGAATGACCCGTCGGCAAGTAAGGTTTATCATGGGTAACCCCCTGATTCAGGATACCTTCGATACCAATCGCTGGGATTATCTCTACACCCTGCAGCCTGGTGGCGGCCAACGCCAGCAGGAGCGCATGAGCGTGATCTTCAACGACAACGACCAACTGGCCAGCCTGTCCGGCGACTTCATGCCAGGTGTCAGCCGCGACCAGGAAATCCTGGGTGGCAGCGGCGATACCACGGTCACCCCGGGCACCACGCCTGCCCAGCAGCCTGCTGAAGCTCCAGCCAAGCCCGGTTCGGCGGAAGAATCGATCCAGCGCGATATCGACACCATCGAATCGATTCCGGTGCCGACTCCAGCCCCGCTGGAAACCTCGCCGCAATAAGTACGGCGCAGCAATGAAAAAAGCCCGGATCGTCTCCGGGCTTTTTTGTGCCTGCCTGCTATCGCTTCAGGAATACAGCTGCTTGGCGCGCTGGCAAAACGCATCGACCAAGGTGTTGGCCGCCTGGTTGAACAGCGGTCCCAAGGTGGCGCGCACCAGCGGGCCTGCGTAGTCGAACGACAAGTCGAGACTGATCTTGCAGGCCTTCTCGCCCAGCGGCTTGAACACCCAGACGCCGTGCAACTGGCTGAACGGCCCTTCGACAAGATTCATCTCGATGGACTGCCCCGGCACCAGCACATTGCTCGTCACGAAGTGCTGACTGATGCCCCCCTTGGCCACCTCAAGCTTGGCGCGCATGGCCGTGTCGCTGGCCTCCAGCACCGTCGACGCCGAGCACCAGGGCAAGAATTCCGGGTAGCTGGCCACATCGTTGACCAGGTCGTAGAGCGCCTGGGCGGGGTACGGCAGCAGGGCGGAACGTTGAATATGGGTAGTCATCCAGGCGTCACTTCCAAAGCTGGGAACAAAAGATAGAACTCAAGACAGCCCCGGCATTGTCCGGGAATCGTTGCGAAGGCTCAAGCACACCGCTACCCCGTAGCCGACAGCGCGGGAGACTGCTTATAATGCTGCCCCTATGGCTAAACAAAAGAAACATCCGACCGGGACCATCGCGCAGAACAAGAAAGCGCGACACGATTACTTCATCGAACACAAGTTCGAGGCCGGGCTGGTCCTGTCCGGTTGGGAAGTAAAGAGCCTGCGTGCCGGCAAGGCCCACCTGACTGACAGCTACGTGCTGCTCAAGGACGGGGAAGCCTGGCTGATGGGCAGTCATATCGCTCCGCTGACAGCCGCCAGCACCCACGTCATTGCCGACCCGATACGCACGCGCAAGCTGCTGTTGAACCGGCGTGAACTGGAGCGCCTGGAATCCTCGGTGCAGCAGAAAGGCTACACCGCCGTGGCCTTGTCGATTTACTGGAGCAAGCACCTGATCAAGTGCGAGATTGCCCTGGGCAAGGGCAAGAAGGAGTACGACAAGCGCGAGACGCTGAAAGAGCGCGACTCCAATCGCGAGCTGCAGCGTGCGGTGCGGAGCAAGGGCAAGGACGACTGACGGTATCTCGGGGCCTAACCACTGGGAAAGGCTCTAGCTGCGAAGAAGTTGACCCGGCGCCTGGCACCGGCTGCGCCGGTATTCGCGGCTGAAGTTGCTCCCACAGCTTGATCGGCATTGATTCCCAAGACAGAGCCAACTTCCCACAGATTCGGCGCTGATCCCTAGGACGCAGTCCAACCTGTGGCTTGCCAGCGAGGCCGGACCTGACACCGCAAGATCATGGCCCGGCTTACAATCTCCTCACCGCCCGCTGCGGCGCTCTGCCCGCGCTACGCGCTGGGCTTCTTCCTGCGCCTCTTCCAGCACCTCCTGCACATACAGGATATGCCGGCTGGAAATCTCCCTCGCCTCCTCCGCCCGCCCTTCCACGATCGCCTGATACAACGCCCGGTGCTGACTGATCAGCATGTCCCGGGTCTCGGCACGCTGCTGGTACATGCCACCAATATTGGTCACCACGTTGCGCTTGAGCAAATCGAACAACCCACGGATCGTGTGCAGCAACACAGCGTTATGACTCGCCTCGGCAATCGCCAGGTGAAAACGCGCATCCGCCACCCCCTCCTCCGCACGGCTGACTTCATCCGCACGCGCATAACAATCCTGCAACGCATCAAACGCCACCTTCAGCCGCTCGCGATCAGGCTCTGTAGCACGCATCGCCGCATAGTAGGCGCATGACGCCTCCAGCGTATGACGAAACTCGAGCAGGTCATGCTGGGCCCCCGGATTGTGCTCGAGCAGCTGCAACAGCGGATCGCTGAAGGTCGACCCCAGCGCCTCCGCCACATAGTTGCCGCCGCCCTGGCGACTCACCAGCAAACCCTTGGCAACCAACCTCTGGATTGCCTCGCGCAACGACGGCCGTGACACACCGAACTGCTCGGCCAAGGCGCGCTCCGCCGGCAAGCGCTGGCCCGACGTCAACGTCCCTTCGAGAATCATCCCCTCCAGCCGATCAACGATGTCGTCGGACAGTCGACGCTGGCGGACCTGATCAAAAACCATCACATGCTCTCCACATTCCCGGGCGTTCGGGGGCGCCTATTCTGGCCTATCCATCGCCCGCCCACACCCACCCGTTGGGGATTTATCACGCCACTCGGCCCCTGCCTTCCGTCGGCCTTCGACCAAAGTTTTGCATAGGACAAATTGACACACCCTTCACGACCCTTTTAACCTAGCCACCAGACATTGTAAATTGGTATTACCAATTATCCAGTGCCAGCGCATGACCAACAACAATTAGGGGCCACCCCATATGCAAACTTGGCAACAACTCTACAGCCCGCTTGGAAGTCTCGGCCTGTCCGCCATGGCGGCGGTCATCCCTATCGTCTTCTTCTTTTTCGCGCTTGCCGTGTTTCGCCTGAAGGGGCATGTCGCTGGCAGCATCACGCTTGCACTGTCGATCCTGGTGGCGATCTTTGCCTTCCAGATGCCTGCCGACATGGCACTCGCCGCGGCCGGCTACGGCTTTGCCTACGGCCTGTGGCCGATCGCCTGGATCATCGTTGCCGCTGTATTCCTCTACAAGCTCACGGTCAAGAGTGGCCAGTTCGAAGTGATCCGCAGCTCCGTGCTGTCGATCACCGATGACCAGCGCCTGCAAGTCCTGCTGATCGGCTTCTGCTTTGGCGCGTTCCTCGAAGGCGCGGCCGGTTTCGGTGCGCCCGTGGCAATCACCGCCGCGCTGCTGGTAGGCCTGGGCTTCAATCCCCTGTACGCCGCCGGCCTGTGCCTGATCGCCAACACCGCCCCGGTAGCGTTCGGTGCACTGGGCATCCCGATCATCGTCGCTGGCCAGGTCACCGGCATCGACGCGTTCAAGATCGGCGCCATGACCGGCCGCCAGCTGCCGCTGCTGTCGCTGTTCGTGCCGTTCTGGCTGGTGTTCATGATGGACGGCCTGCGCGGTGTCCGCGAAACCTGGCCCGCCGCGCTGGTCGCCGGCCTGAGCTTTGCCGTCACCCAGTACTTCACCTCCAACTTCATCGGCCCGGAACTGCCGGACATCACCTCGGCACTGGCCAGCCTCATCTCGCTGACCCTGTTCCTCAAGGTCTGGCAGCCCAAGCGCTCGTTCGCAGGCGCCAAGGGCAGTGTCGGCGCGGCCGTGGTCAGCGGCGGTGGCAGCCAGCCTTCGCCGTACAGCATCGGTGAAATCTTCAAGGCCTGGTCGCCGTTCCTGATCCTCACCGTGCTGGTGACCATCTGGACGCTCAAGCCGTTCAAGGCCGCGTTCGCTGCAGGCGGCTCGATGTACAGCTGGGTGTTCAACTTCGCCATCCCGCACCTGGACCAGCTGGTGATCAAGACCGCGCCGATCGTCGCCACCCCGACGGCCATCCCGGCAGTGTTCAAGCTCGACCCGATCTCCGCTACCGGCACGGCAATCTTCCTCTCGGCCGTGATCTCCATGCTGGTACTGAAGATCAACTTCAAAACTGGTCTGACCACTTTGCGCGAGACCTTCTACGAGCTGCGCTGGCCGATCCTGTCGATCGGCATGGTGCTGGCCTTCGCCTTCGTCACCAACTATTCGGGCATGTCCTCGACCATGGCCCTGGTCCTGGCCGGCACCGGCGCCGCGTTCCCGTTCTTCTCGCCGTTCCTCGGCTGGCTGGGCGTGTTCCTGACCGGTTCCGATACCTCGTCCAATGCCCTGTTCAGCTCGCTGCAAGCCACCACCGCCCACCAGATCGGCGTCAACGACACCCTGCTGGTAGCTGCCAACACCAGCGGTGGCGTGACCGGCAAGATGATCTCGCCGCAATCGATCGCCGTGGCCTGCGCCGCCACCGGCCTGGTCGGCAAGGAATCGGACCTGTTCCGCTTCACCCTCAAGCACAGCCTGTTCTTCGCCACCATCGTCGGCCTGATCACCCTGATCCAGGCTTACTGGCTGACCGGCATGCTGGTTCACTAGAGTGACAGAGGCCGGGCGCGATTCGGCGCGCCCGGCAGCCGCCCTTCAACTCACGCTGCGAGAACTCATGATCATTTCCGCCTCTACCGACTACCGCACCGCAGCCGAGCGCAAGCTGCCGCCCTTCCTGTTCCACTACCTCGACGGCGGTGCCTACGCCGAGTACACGCTGCGCCACAACGTCGAAGACCTGGCCAGCATCGCCCTGCGCCAGCGCGTGCTGAGGAACATGTCCGAGCTGAGCCTCGAGACCCAGCTGTTCGACGAGACCCTGAGCATGCCAGTGGCCCTGGCCCCGGTCGGCCTGTGCGGCATGTACGCCCGCCGCGGCGAGATCCAGGCCGCCCGCGCGGCCGCCAGCAAGGGTATTCCGTTCACCTTGTCGACGGTGTCGGTGTGCGCCATCGAGGAAGTCGCCCCGGCGATCGACCGGCCCATGTGGTTCCAGCTGTACGTGCTCAAGGACCGCGGTTTCATGCGCAACGCCCTGGAGCGCGCCAAGGCCGCGGGCGTGAAAACCCTGGTGTTCACCGTGGACATGCCGGTGCCCGGCGCCCGCTACCGCGACGCCCACTCAGGCATGAGCGGCGCCAACGGACCACTGCGCCGGGCCTGGCAGGCCGTGACCCATCCCCAGTGGGCCTGGGACGTCGGCGTCCACGGCAGGCCCCACGACCTGGGCAACATCTCCACCTACCGCGGCAACCCCACGGGCCTGGCCGACTACATCGGCTGGCTGGGCGCCAACTTCGACCCATCGATTTCCTGGAAGGACCTGGAATGGATCCGTGACTTCTGGGACGGCCCGATGGTGATCAAGGGCATCCTCGACGCCGAGGACGCCCGCGACGCAGTCAGGTTCGGCGCCGACGGCATCGTCGTCTCCAACCACGGCGGCCGCCAGCTCGACGGTGTGCTGTCCAGCGCCCGCGCCCTGCCGGCGATCGCCGACGCGGTCAAGGGCGACATCAAGATCCTCGCCGACTCGGGCATCCGCAGCGGCCTGGATGTGGTCCGCATGATCGCCCTGGGCGCCGACACCGTGCTGATCGGTCGCGCCTTCATCTATGCCCTTGCCACCGCTGGCGAAGCCGGCGTGAAAAACCTGCTGGACCTGTTCGAGAAGGAAATGCGCGTGGCCATGGTGCTCACCGGCGCCAAGTCGATCAGCGAGATCACCCGCGATTCACTGGTGCGCGAGCTGGGCGCCTGATAGCGCACCCGCCCCCACTACCAAGCCTGATTACGCAGGGCACGCGGCGCGCCAGACGCCACGGCCCTGCGAGGAGATTGCATGAGCCTGCCCGCCGCGTTCCTCGACACGGTCGAACACCTGATCCCCCGCGACCGGCGTTTCGACGATCCCCTCTCGACCCTGGCCTTCGGTACCGATGCCAGCTTCTACCGGATGATCCCCAAGCTGGTGATCCGCGTCGAGAGTGAAGCCGAAGTGGCGACCTTGCTGCGGGCCGCCCACGCCCATCAAGTGGCCGTCACCTTCCGCGCGGCCGGCACCAGCCTGTCGGGCCAGGCGGTGAGCGACTCGGTGCTGCTGGTGCTGGGCGACAACTGGAACGGCCGCGACATCCGCGACGGCGGCGCGCAGATTCGCCTGCAGCCCGGCGTCATCGGCGCCCAGGCCAACGCCTGGCTCGCCCCCTTCGGCCGCAAGATCGGCCCCGACCCCGCCTCGATCAACGCCTGCAAGATCGGCGGCATCGTCGCCAACAACGCCAGCGGCATGTGCTGCGGTACCGCCCAGAACACCTACAACACCCTGGCCGGCATGCGCCTGATGCTCGCCGACGGCACCCTGCTCGACAGCGAACAGCCCGAAAGCGTCGCAGCCTTCCAGGCCAGCCACGGCACGCTGCTCGATCAACTGGGTGAACTGGGCAGAACGACCCGCGCCAACACCGAACTGGCCGCCCGCATCCGCCACAAGTACCGCCTGAAAAACACCACCGGGCTGTCACTCAACGCCCTGGTCGACTACGACGCGCCGCTGGATATCCTCACCCACCTGATGGTCGGCTCCGAAGGCACCCTCGGCTTCATCAGCGCGGTGACCTACGACACCGTGCCCGACCACCCCTACAAGGCAACCGCGCTGGTGGTCTTCCCCGACGTCGAGACCTGCTGCACCGCCGTGCCGGTGCTCAAGCAGCAGCCGGTATCGGCCGTCGAACTGCTCGACCGCCGCAGCCTGCGCTCGGTCGAGAACATGCAAGGCATGCCGGCGTGGGTGAAGAGCCTGTCACTCGGCGCCTGCGCGCTGCTGATCGAGTCCCGCGCCGCCAGCCAGTCGCTGCTGCACGAGCAACTGGCGCAGATCAGCGCCTCCATCGCAGGCTTCCCCGTCGAGAAGCAGGTCGATTTCAGCGAAGACCCGGTGGTGTACAACCAGCTCTGGCGCATCCGCAAGGACACCTTCCCCGCCGTCGGCGCCGTGCGCGAAACCGGCACCACGGTCATCATCGAAGACGTCACCTTCCCTATCGAGCAACTGGCCGAGGGCGTGAACCGCCTGATCGCCCTGTTCGACAAGCACGGCTACGACGAAGCCATCCTCTTCGGCCATGCCCTGGAAGGCAACCTGCACTTCGTCTTCACCCAGGGCTTCGACTCACCCGAGCAGATCGCCCGCTACTCGGCGTTCATGGACGACGTCGCGCACCTGGTTGCCGTCGAGTTCGGCGGCTCGCTCAAGGCCGAACACGGCACGGGCCGCAACATGGCGCCCTTTGTCGAGCTCGAGTGGGGCAAGGATGCGTACCAATTGATGTGGCAGCTCAAGCGCCTGCTCGACCCCACCGGCATCCTCAACCCCGACGTAGTGCTGACCGACGACCCACAGCTGCACCTGAAAAACCTCAAGCCACTGCCCGCCGCGGACGAAATCGTCGACAAATGCATCGAGTGCGGTTTCTGCGAACCCGTCTGCCCCTCCAAGGGCCTGACCCTCAGCCCACGCCAGCGCATCGTCATGTGGCGCGACATCCAGGCCAAGCGCCGCGCCGGGCTCGACACCCAGGCCCTCGAGCGCGACTACCAATACCAGGGCATCGACACCTGCGCCGCCACCGGCCTGTGCGCCCAGCGCTGCCCGGTCGGCATCAACACCGGCGAGTTGGTGAAAAAGCTGCGCAGCCAGAGCGCCGACCACCACAGGACCGCCGACTGGCTGGCCGAGCATTTCCACACCGCCCTGCGCGGCGCCCGCCTCACCCTCCTGGCCGCCAATGGCGCGCGCAAGCTACTGGGCGCGCCACGCCTCAACCGACTGAGCGCCTCCCTGACCAAGGCCAGCCACGGCCGCCTGCCCCAGTGGACCCCCGCCATGCCGCAGCCGCTGCGGACCCTCGACTTCGGCCCAGCGAGCAACGACGCACGCCCACGCGTGGTCTACCTGGCCGCATGCGTTTCACGCGTCATGGGCCCCGCCGCCGGCGACCGCGAACAGAGCTCGCTGCTGGACAAGACCCGCGCCCTGCTCGAAAAAGCCGGCTACCAGGTCGTCTTTCCCGACAACCCCGACAGCCTCTGCTGCGGCCAGCCGTTCGCCTCCAAGGGCTACCCCGAGCAGGCCGAGCACAAGCGCCAGGAGCTGATCAACGCCCTGCTCCTCGCCAGCCGCGGCGGCCTCGACCCGATCTACTGCGACACCAGCCCCTGCACCCTGCGCCTGGTCCAGGACCTGGGCGAATCACGCCTGGACCTCTACGACCCAGTGCGCTTCATCCGCACCCACCTGCTCGACCGGCTGGAGTTCACCCCCCAGGACGCGCCCGTGGCCGTGCACGTGACCTGCAGCACCCAGCACCTCGGCGAAAGCCAGGCCCTGATCGACCTTGCACGGCTGTGCAGCAAGCAGGTCGTCATCCCCGAAGGCATTCATTGCTGCGGCTTCGCGGGC
The DNA here is from genome assembly GCF_902498185.1 of Pseudomonas fluorescens. Lineage (GTDB taxonomy): Bacteria > Pseudomonadota > Gammaproteobacteria > Pseudomonadales > Pseudomonadaceae > Aquipseudomonas > Aquipseudomonas fluorescens_BS. The sequence goes on from NZ_CABVIX010000014.1 coordinate 73,654, forward strand.
GACAAAGGCTTTACCACCCCCGAGCTCAACGCCCACTCCCTGCGCACGCTCAAGGATGCGGTGCAGTATTGCGACGAAGGCATCTCCACCAGCCGCACCTGCGAGATCGGCCTGTCGACCCACAGCGGCATCGACTACCACGGCCTCGTCTACCTGGTGGACCGCGTGACCACCGCCCGCAGGCTCTGAAACATCTTGCGATATGACAGTGCCACCAACGCGATGGAACCCCTGCACAAGCGGCGCAGTCCATTTCATAGGCCCACTATCCAGAGGCCTTAGCCCAAGGGAGACATCCATGAAAGGTACTGCGCTTTCCGCCCTTTTTGTTGCCGCCACGCTCCTGGCCTCGCCGGTATTCGCGGCTGAAGACCTCTGCGCCATCAACATGCAGAAGATCAACGACCAGATGGCCACCACCGGCACCACGTCCGAAGGCCTGGACAAAGCGGTCACCGAGCATGTCGACAAAGCCAAGGCAGCCCAGGCTGCGGGTGACAAGAAGGAATGCATCGCGATTACCAGCAAAGTGCTGGAGCGTCTGGAGAAAACCGAGAAAGGCAGCGGCACCAGTGGTGGTTCGGGCAACTGAGCCTGTAACCGGGCGACAGGACCTGCTGTCGACGTCGCCCGCGCATTGGCGTATACTCCGTCCATCGCGTTGAAAAACGCGTGATCTGAAGCAGCAAAGGGGCCGATTAGGATTCGACGCCGGTCGCGAAACTTTAGGTGCATGCCGAGTTGGTAACAGAACTCGTAAATCCACTGTTGCAACTTTCTATAGTTGCCAATGACGAAAACTACGAGGGTTACGCTCTCGCTGCGTAAGCAGCTGAGCCCGCTCTCCTGGTAGCTTCGGCTCCAGCAATCACTAGGGGATGCCTGTAAACCCGAAGTGATTGTCATACAGAACAGGATCGTCGTGTAGCACGTTGTGGGCAAAGCGACTAAAACTTACACAACTCGTCCAAAGCACCCTGCCACTCGGGCGGCTGCGGATTAACTCAATAGAGATGGCTACGCATGTAGTACCGACAGCGGAGTACTGGCGGACGGGGGTTCAAATCCCCCCGGCTCCACCAAATCCAGAAAAAAGACGTCCTCGGACGTCTTTTTTTGTGCCTGCGATTCAGCGAGCGGGTGGCCGGAATTACTACCCACTGCCACCGGCACAACTCTATGACCACCCCCGTACCCGTGGGAGCGGCTTCAGCCGCGAAGAGGTCAACGCGCTACCCGGCACCGGCTGCCCCGGGCACCTGTGGAACTGTCCTTGATCAGACCTGACCAGTCACCTCCACAGGCACAACAGGCACAGCACTGCTCTCAGGCCTGAGCTGCAACCCGTGGGAGCGGCTTCAGCCGCGAAGAGGTCAACGCGGTACCCGGCACCGACCGCCCCCTGCAACCCCACTCCCCCAGGGAAAAGCAGACCTCAGCCCACCCAACCTACCTCCCCCCGATCCAACCCCATCCTCACATCCTCCACCAAAGCCCGCCCCATCCCCGACAACAAATGAGCCGCCCAAACCATGGTCTCATCCTTCTCCATCACCCCCACAAACGTCAGCCGATGCACACACCCCATCATCACCGACGCCTGCTCCAGCGCATAATCCAGCGGCATCCCCTGCGCCACCCGAAACAGATCCGGCGACTGCTCCCCCTCGGCACATTTCGCAATCCCCGGCGTAACGCCCAACTCTTTCTTTTTATCTCCGCACATGACTTACCCCTTCCCCTGCGAACTATCGCGTGCCTGCACCTGCCCCAACGCCAACTCAACCAGACTATGAGCCGCATCGATCTCATGCATCACAGCCAACGTCAGCACCTGGTCACCCGGCTTCGTCAGCTGCTGCACCGCCTGCTGCGCAACCGTCTGCGCACAGACGAGGTACTCCGAGGCCTGGACCAGGGTGTCTTCTAGGGATTGAGGGGATTTGATGAAACCGGAAAGCGGTGGATCTGGAACGATCTTGAGCATGGTCTCTCTCCAGCAAGGGTGGAGCTGCCACTTACCATGCCGTCAAACATGAGGGTGGCAGCTGTACGCGGGTTGACGGACCGATTGCTGGCACTCGGCGCACGCGAGGTGCCCCACGTACAGCCGCCATAGCGGCGAAACAAGTGGTCAGCATGTACGGTCCGTCAAAACCGGTCGTTGATGAGCAACGACGGGGAAAGACTAGAACGCTGGTTGGACCACTGCAACGGATTAGAGGCGGTAGCAGTATCTTTCGGAAATGGACTACAGGGAAGATGGAAAATCTGAAGTTTTGGGGGTTTTGTTTATTGGTTTGGGGCGATTTTACAGCGGGCGATAAACAATGCGTATATTGCCGGAGCCACAGGGCTACGGGTTGGTCAGCCACGGCATGCACTCGATGGCCAGCACCATTTTGAATGAAACATGGCTGGGACCCGGAGCTCATCGAAGTGGCCCTAGCGCATGTCGACAAGGATGAGGTGCGGAGCCTACAACCGAGCTGACTACATCGAGCGCCGGCGCCCGATGATGGCCTGGTGGAGTGAATACATCCAGAAAGCCGCCACCGGCAGCCTGCTCGCCTCTGCATACGGCCAAGTCAGAGACAAGAACGTGGTGCCGATCCGCTAGCGCTATACAGATGCACTTATGCCAGCGACAACAACTGTGCACGCAACATTCGGGGCAAGCAGCCTCGCTCATCCGCTTCCAAGCGCGGGTCCATACAAACAGGGCTGCAAAGCCGCCCTGTTTGTATGGACCTCACTTTGAAGAGCTAAAAGCCACGACGTTGTCCGGGATGTACCACGGAATTCCACCGATGGATAACCGCTTTTCACGTCCCCAAGAGCGCTGAATCTCGGCCCTTGGCCGTGTTTATCCACAGGCGTAGAACTGGCCGTGCAAGCGCTGTCGATGACAGCCCCCCAGGTGACCCGAACCTTAAAGGTCATGCCGCTCCCGCGGTGGTTCTCCCCAAGGGCGATTCGCATCCGGCAGCTCGCCCGGTCACTACCCATGTGATGGATGCTCTTACACATATAGCGCTCGTGCGCCAGATACTCCGTACCTCGCTGCTCTGCAGCAACCTATCCGCTTGGCCGAATATTGCGCCAACCTGTGCCCGTCTCTTTCTTCTGGAAAGAGACGGGCACTTTCACCACTGCTGCAGCCCAGATCGCACAAGGCTTTGCGGCAATCCCCCTCGTGACAATCGGCGTGACAAACGCCGATGTCACCAGCAACAGCGCTGTAGATGATGGTGCCGCAGACCAGGGAATGGACTGCACCTGACTGACAGTCAGGCATGCCCCGGTCATCGCATTGCTGCTTGCACCAGGCTCAGGATCTTGCACTGGTCTAGTCAGCCAATGCTGCCTCCACCCGCCCACCGGCAACGGTGCTCAGGAGGCAGATCATGAGATGCCCTTGCTCCCGGTCGTAAGGAGCCGCCAGTCCCGCGTAGAGGACATTCCCCACAGGTCGCAGGGGCCTTGATCCCTGATAACACTCAGCATTCTTGGCGGGATGACGTGGGGCGAGGATCGGAGAAAAGGAGATGAGGTGATTGACATGGGATTGGTAGGTAGGCGGGATGGCCGCAATTTCGGCTACGGCAGGCAGTTGAGCTACGCAGGGCCGCAGGCGCTGAAAGACATGTTCGGCGGTGGTCATTACGGCACGGTCAAGGCGCACTGTGATCGGTGGCAGGCATTCGTAAAGTGGTGTCGTTCTGAACAGGGTCCCGGTGTCAATGATGCGCGGCACATTGATCGGAAGGTGTTGGCCGACTATGCGGCGTATCTGCGCAACATGGTTAGGCGCGGTGATCTCGCCATCAGCACCGCACAAAACCGGCTGTCGAGCGTTAACAGAACCATGACAGCGCTTCGCGGTGATCAGCATGTGAAACTGCAAAGCCCGAGCAAGGCATTGGGCATGCAGCGCACCGGAGTTCGCCAATCGGTTCCGCAAGGGCAGGACCGCGAACAGGTTAAGCAGATCGTCGATGCGCTTTGCCGTCATCATCAGCTACGGGCCGCCGCGATCGTATTGTTGGCCCGAGCCACCGGTATGCGGTTGCGTGAGGCCATCCTGGCTGACCTGCCGCGGCTAAGTCGTGAGGCGAAAGCGTTAGGCAGGATCTACATCCAAGACGGCACGAAAGGCGGTCGCGCTGGCGCCTCGGCGCCCCGTTGGATTGCGGTGAACGATAATGTTCAAAGTGCCCTTGAGTTTGCACGGCAGGTGTCGCCTGTGGGTAGCCGCAACCTGATTGCTCCACACGAAAGCTACCTTAGTGTGCTGCAAGAAATCATCCGCCCAGCACGGGACATCCTGCATGCACACAACTTGAAAGGCTTCCATGAGCTACGAGCGGCGTACGCTTGTGAGCGCTATGAGCAAATCACCCAACACCGCGCGCCTATCAACGGTGGCCCATGTTGCGAGATAGATAAGACCCTTGATCGTGAGGCTCGCAGGCAAATCAGCCGTGAGCTTGGGCACGGTCGAATCGACGTGGTCGCTGCCTACATTGGCGGACGGACATGAGTAAGCCATTCGATATGGAGCTGTTCTTGGTCGGAGTTTTAGTTGTCACCAATTCCCGGACACATAATTGGTGATCACTACGATAGTGAGGCATTCGCACGAATGCGCGTCACCCGCGCCATCATTAAGCCATCCAGTTTATAATCCTCCCCCTAAGCAGCGCCCAGAAATGGGTAATTCAAGGAGGATTCTGATGGTTGTGCTCCCACCAGTGGTTTACGAGCAACGCTGCTCTGTAGGAAAGATCCGGCATCAGCTACAGCCAGCCATCACGACCCGAGTTATCAATGAGACCTTGGTGAACGTGTCGCCCCGCATCAGAGAACGCTTGTGGCTGCTTGAATGTGGTAGCCGCGTCCTACTCACCAACCGGCCCAATGTCACTTTGCCCGACGGAGTGGATGGAATCATTCATCTGCGGGAGGACAAAGTCGTCTGGAGGACTCATCGCCTCCTTATCGATCTCAAAGCCCGAGTCCTCGAATCTGGGTGGGCCGATGTAGCCCGCGATGCGGCGCGGAGCTGGCACAATCAACTGTCATATCGAGCGGAACAACGTGACGCCAATGGGCAAGTCCCAACAGGACAGGAGGGATTGCGACCGCCTCAGTTAGGCGCTCTCTTTGCCATCGGGGCTCACTGGAGCCTCAATACACAGCCTGCAACGATTGTGATGCCCACCGGCACCGGCAAGACTGAAACGATGCTGGCTACGCTGACGGCGTACGACCATTCGACCACACTTGTGGTCGTTCCTTGGGATCTTCTACGCCAGCAGACTGCGAACAAGTTTCAGAGCCTGGGACTGCTGCGCGCTCTGGGGGTGCTGCCAAACGAAGTGGCAAATCCAGTAGTCGGGCTGATCACATCCAAACCCAAGACGCGGGCAGATTTGGACATCTTCACCCAATGCAATGTGGTGGTTTCCACCATTAGTTCACTGGCATTCGAAGCTGGTAGCCCGCTCGCTGCTGAGATGGCTCAACGGTGCAAATCACTGATACTGGATGAAGCCCATCATGTCCCCGCCAAAACCTGGAGCGGGCTAAGATCAGCGTTTCACTCGCTGCCCATTTTGCAGTTTACTGCGACGCCTTTTCGCAGAGATGGTGAACTCGTCGACGGGAAAGTGATTTTCAACTACTCACTTGCCGCCGCGCAGCGTGACGGGTATTTCAAGCCAATACATTTCGAGCCTGTTCACCAGCCGAGCGGTGGCACCCAAGCCGACCAAGCTATCGCCGTGACAGCCATAACTAAGCTACGACGTGACTTGAACGCGGGGCTTAATCACCTGCTCTTAGCCCGATGCAGCAGTATCGTCCGTGCAACCTACGTAGAACGTCTTTACCGACACCTCGCGCCTGAGTTTCAACCAATACTGATTCATTCAAAGATCAACGATACTGAAGCTAAGCTGGCCGATCTGCGCTCAGGGGTGTCCCGGGTCGTGATCTGCGTCGACATGTTGGGCGAAGGGTTTGATCTGCCCGAGCTGAAAGTGGCTGCGCTCCATGACAGTCATCGGAGTTTGGCTATCACGCTCCAGTTTATCGGGCGGTTCACACGCGTGGCAGGAAGGAGCATCGGCGAGGCGACGGTGGTGGCCAACATTGGCGATCAAGATGTCGCCCACTCACTGGAGCGCCTATACAGCGAAGACGCCGACTGGAATCAGGTACTGAGCGAGCTGAGTTCTAATGCTGTCCGGGAGCACAGGGAGTTGATTGAGTTCCTGCAAGCGTCCGAACGTCTGGATGAGGAAGGCGACTCGAAAATTTCTCTGTCACCTCAATTACTCCGCCCAGTTTTCAGCACTGCCGCTTACAGGGCTCAACAGTTTTTTCCCGAGCGGTTCCACCACGGGCTTTCCCAACAACTTCACATTGAGGGGGTCTGGCTCAACCGAGAAATGCGTACGCTTTACTTCGTCACCCGCGCCGAAGGCAGGGTTCGCTGGACTAATACCAAAGGCGTTCTCGACCGTGAGTGGACACTCTTCGTCCTCCACCACAATCCGGAGCTAGAACTGCTATTCCTGTCTTCAACTGATCATAGTTCTTTGTTCCCAGAGCTAGCGGAAGAAGTCACCGGGCAAGCAGACCTTATCCATGGCGAACAGATGTTTCGAATACTCGGCCATGTAAACCGCTTGGTGTTTCAGAACATGGGCGTCAAGAAACACGGTCGACGTAATCTGAGCTACGCCATGTACACAGGCGCCGACGTTGCGGTAGCACTCGGTGTGGCCGAGCGTAGCGGCTCCGTTAAGAACAATGTCAGTGGTACCGGATGGGAAAATGGAGAGCGCGTTTCTGTTGGCTGCTCGTACAAAGGGAGGGTTTGGTCGCGAGAGCAAGGCTCCATACCGGAGTTCGTTCACTGGTGCGCTGCGGCTGGCGCCAAACTTCTCGATGACAGTATCGTTGTCGATGACATCATTGCAAACGTCCTCATTCCTAAGGAAGTGACAGCGTTTCCAAGCGACAGGAATGTGCTTGCTGTCGAGTGGCCGGCTGAAATCATGAGTATTGCAGAAGACAGGGTCGTGCTAACCACGCGGGCGTTTCCAAACGGCCTTCCTATCACGTTCGTCGATCTGAAATACCTTGATGTGCAAGATAACAGCATGAGGTTTGCCCTGAACTGTGACGAGACCGGCCAGTTCGCAGATTTCACTTTAACGGTAGGCGGAGAGAACGGCTTCATCGTCGCACAGACAAGCGGTGAGGCAGTCGAACTTACCATCGGGAAAGCGTCAAGGGCGCTCAGCCAATATCTGAGTTCATACCCACCGTTGGTACGGTTCGTCGACCTGAGTGAGCTGGACGGCAACATGCTGATCGAGCCTAAAGACCCCAGGCATCTTGAAATCGGAGAAGAGCGCTTCGAGGCTTGGGACTGGGCAGGGGTCGACATCACAAAAGAATCCTACTGGAAAGACGGCATTACACGTGCTGACTCTATTCAGTGGAAAGCCGCCCAGCACTTCATCCAGGGTGATTTTGACATCGTTTTCGACGACGACGGCGCCGGTGAAGCCGCGGATCTTGTCTGTCTCAAGGAGGAAGATAATCGTATACGACTTGCGCTGATCCACTGCAAATATGCCGGAGGAGACACCCCTGGCGAACGCGTGAAGGATGTCGTGGAGGTCTGCTCCCAAGCGGTCAGGTCGGCCAAATGGAAATGGCGCTTTTCTGAACTCGGTAAGCACATACAAAGACGTGAGGATCGGCTGCGCTCCCTGCACCGTCCAACGCGCTACCTTGCTGGAAATGGGTTGAGGCTCAATGACTTGATCAAGACAGCACGCTTCAAACCCATTGAAGCCGAAATACTGATTGTTCAGCCCGGTCTATCTGCTGGAAATCGTACCGCTGATCAAAACCTCGTGCTGGCCGCCGCTGTGGCATATCTCAAGGAAACGATTGGGTGTGATATGGACATCGTTTGCAGTAGGTAGGCCGCGGTGGTGGTACGGTCAGTGCCTTCGGTATGAGGTTACCCTTGCGAGGACTGCCGCTACGATCCGCCACCGCTAAGATAATTGGCTCAAAATGAACTTCTAGGAAGAATGGCTCATAGAAAAGGAAATCGTACAGAGGGCAGTCAGTCGACTTGCCAATACTATGCGCATCTACGGAGAGGAACATATTCGCTACCAAGGATTGGTTGCAATTGACAAAGAGGAAGCAATAGAAAATTTGGATAGAGCGTGGGAGGCCACGCTAGAAGCCTTCCATACATTATATGATGTCTCTAAGGATGATTTCGATTACTTTGCGTAACCAGATACATCATTGCTAATTGCTTTACGCAATGCGCTGCATCACCGCGATCACTCGTTATTTTCCAGCTTGCTTCCTGAATAGTGGCTCAACGAAGGCGCTGAGCGGTTAGAGGGTGCGGCATTTCTGCTGGCGAGTTATAAATCCAAAGGTGGTGCAAGATCATGTATGCATCACTTCGTCAAACTTGAAGATATATATTCGCGTCTAGATCCTAGCAAGAATTCATCAGAACTCCTGCGACTCGGGAAACCATCTGACATCCAAAAGCGGTTCAATCTTATAGCAGAAGGCCTTGAACTTAAAAATGTTTTGGCAGAAGCTCAGACCGAACGATATCCAGAAAACAAGTATATTTAGATATCATGCCTATTTTTATCTCCAGCGTATGCAGGGTTTTCAAAACACTCAAACTTCTGGGGATAGTGTTTAAAGGATACGACGCAAAAACCTACGAAAAGTGTTTCACGGAAGAGCTAGAAGTAGACCTCGCTTCCTTCGAGTTTAAAATACTCAGAATGAACATGATCCAGCTTCACCTTGGACCTGCCCTGACAATCAATGAGGCTGCCACTGCGTATATCCGCAAGAGGAAACCTTCCGAAGAAGACGCCTAAAATATTTTCTGAAAGTTATACATTGCATAGTTTATTACGTGAATGCGAGTTTAGGGAGGCGCACTTAGGGCCTAAGCATAGAGTGACAGCTGTTGGCCGATTTCGGCCCGTCGCCGACCGCGTTGCCATTTCGACGGGCGAAGAAGTCTTCAATAAGTGGTGTATGGCTTGTCATGGAAAAGGCGACAGTTTCCCTGGCACGATTGCCTTGGAAGCTCGGTACAAGGGAGCATTACTTGGGCCACTTAAAGAGCGTAACGATCGATCGGCTGATCTTGTAAAGTATTTTATACGCAACGGAATTTCGGTGATGCCATTCTTCCGGAAGAGCGAGAACAGTGACACAGAGCTGGATGCGCCGACAAGATACCTGCAAAAGCATGAGGTACCCAAGGTCTCTCTCACATCAAAATAGTGCCAGGTTGTAGCAAATAGGTTCCCTTGAACACTGGAACCTATTCAACTGCGAACCACTAGTGGCGCTCAACGAAACTCAGATGACCGAGCATTCTCTTGATCTCGGCCGGATTTGCGTCAGCCGGGCAATTGTCGAGGAAGCGCGAGAACTCCGCAACCATTGCCGAATCAAATGAATCCCAACCGGCATACTTATAGTCAAACCTACTCAAATTGCACAGCGTATATGTAGCTTTTCCTTTGCCGTTATTGAGAACCCTGTAAATACGCCTTCCATCCACCACAGCAATCTCAATATGATCTTCATAAACATCAAAATGAGGATGAATGATTTTATAGCGCCCAACACCTCTCGGATAAGAGACTGACCTCACCCCAACTAAAATATCGTGATCATCTTTAGGATTATTACACTCCTTACAAGCGATCGCGAGATTCTCAGGATGAAATAGGAATTCAGGGTAAATAGACTTGGCTAGTATATGCTCGATATCCCACGTATAGCCATGCTCTTCTTTTTTCTCAATCTTGCAATATGCACACCGATAGCCCTGCTGTATCAAGTAGTGATCACGAATATACTTCCGAACTGCCAAAATTGGCCCAGCAGTGCCATTCCAGAGATCATGATCAACTTTGTCATATGCATCAACAAAGTCTTTGATCGCGCCTTCATAATTTACCTTGATCATGTTAGCCAGCCATGACTTTTACTTGATCAAGAAGATGAAGCACTGGATCCGACCCATCTAAACGGTCTCTCACATACTCCAAATCCCTTAGCTTTGACCTATCCAAGCTTGAAAGAGGCTGCCCCTTATTAACTTTGGACAGGATAACGAGGAGGGTCCTGATGAGATATTCGTTTTTATAGCCGGGTTCATGAAACACCTCGCTCAGCTGATAGTCAGCTGATTTTTTTGCATAATCCTCTGGGCGCAATAGATTACTGGTTTCTAAATCTGCGACGAACCCGTTCTCCGACGTCAAGCCCGCAACCAGTTGAGGAGAGTGTGTCGCGATGATGAAATGACACCCTTGATAGTTTGAAAACGCCCCTTGAAGGATCCCAATAAACTCAGACTGCCATTTGGGATGCAAACTTATCTCTGGCTCATCTATACAAATCAGCGAGCCATCTTTTATCAAAGAGGACATACCCAAGAACATTAAGAACATACATTGCTGGCCTGAGCTAGCATGATCCAGCAGCACTCTATCTTTAGTTTTCTTGTCATAGAGATGTATTCGGAAAACCTTGAGAAGCCCACTCTCAATTAGCACAGGCAAAACATGCATGTATTCGCCCACACCATCTTGACCCCACATACCTGTATCGAAATCGTACCTAACTGTCGTAGCTCGACTTGTTTTGAATCCATTAGAAAAAAACGAAATCGCTGGCAAAACTTCCTTTTCAAAATCGTATTTAAAGCCACTCTCTGTACGACGGATTGCATCCTCCAAGGACGCTCGCGAGCTCCCGTTTCTTTGTGGCAAAAGCGCTGAATTGATTCTCAGTTCTAGAATAATGCGCGGAAGGAATCCAATATAATCTAAAATATAATCAAACCTAACAGACCGGTCCCTTTCGATTTCAAATCTTGAAATCAAATTAGCTATCGATTTTGATATCACTGAGCCGGGTGATGATCGAAAGCCTGAGAGGCCAAGATAATGATATCCCTTCAGCTCACGCTCTCTGATAAAATATGGATGCGGCTTTGGGAACCGGTCAAACCTGCTATTCGAAACAGCAATCACTTGTGATGGCTGCGAAACAGACCTAGACGACTCGGCCACATCATGAGCTGAGCTTTCTCGTCTATCTGAAAAAATATATGCGTTTGCGATTTTACTCAACGCCCTGGTCTTACCTACCGCATTTCGACCAACCAATAAGGTGTATACATTGTGATAATTATATGTCTCAGAGCTAATCTGAACAAATTCTCCACCAACATTAACTGCCTCAACCTGGAACTTCATACTGCATCCCTTTAAATCAATGCGCTCCTGCGAGCAGAACGATCACAATTTGCTTAATTTAGTGCTGGGCTGTGGGGACAGCGCGTCAGCGGAATTTTTGGTTAGCGCGTCCTCGATGTCAACATGACATCACCGTTCGATGATCGGCCCCCTTGGGTAGCGCCCAAGATTCCTCTCCTCGGCGCGCGAGGTATCTGCTCGACACCAGGCGCAATGCAGAGTCGACCAGGACTTTGATCGGTGAGAAGCAACCGTCAGGCCAGCCGAGCGCTAACGTGGATTCACGCGCGGTTTGTGACCACGGTAGGACAACCATCCGGCTGAGGGTGATCGCGCCGTATAGCGGAGTCCAACGAAAGAGCTGGATATCGCGATGAGACCCATCCGAAATGTGTAAGCGTCCAGTGAACACACCTTCCAAACTCCAGCATTAAGGGCGATGGTGTCCGCCTATTTTTAAGTGGGCGCGATCCTCCTTATCGCGAGGATTTCCATGCGCCAACGAAGCTCTCATCCCAAACCTTTCAAGGCCCAGATCGTGCAGGAATGCCTACAACCAGGCGCCACTGTCAGCCCCCAAATCCCGGCAAACAAGTAAACGGCGCTGCTGCCACAGCAATACGGCGGTCAGATAGCTAACACTGGTGAGCAATCCGGCCGGCAGCCAACAGGTAAAAAAACAAAAAAATCTGCGGACACAGCAAAAACTCTTACAATCCAAGGCCGGATTTCCTACACATTTTCACCACCGATGCCCAAGAGATAACTCCCGTGAATGACTCCGACAGCTCATCCGCGCCACTGGTTGACGTAGTGAAGCTTGCCGCATCCCTCCAGCGGTTCGCAGATGATCGCGACTGGCAGCAGTTCCACTCCCCCAAGAATCTCATCCTGGCTCTCACTGGCGAGGTAGGAGAGCTGTGCGAGATTTTCCAATGGATGAGCGATGCCGATTCGATCTCCGCCGCGACAGATCCCGATATCGGCCAAGCCGTCAAGGATGAGCTGGCGGACGTACTGATGTACCTGGTTCGCCTGAGCAGCGTACTTGGCATTGACCTCAACGAAGCAGTGACACAGAAACTCGCCTCGAATGGCCAGAAGTACCCCGTAGATAAAGCCAGAAGCAACAGCAAAAAGTACGACCGACTCTGACCAACACGCATCTAAGGACAACCCGTGATCGTTTACGCTGCGACCAAACAGCAATTTCTTAAAGACAACGATAACGATGACATCGAGGAAGTGATCCTCAGGCATTACAAAGAAGCTACCGGCAAGACCGTTGGCACCTCGGAAATCAGGTCGTGGCAAGGATCCCTGACGTACATGGCCAAGGTCCTTAGAGATGAGGGCCTGCCGAGCGATGCAGGCCTGGCCATTGAATTGCACATTCCGCAGTCGTCGAAGCGAATCGACTTTCTACTCACCGGTCGCGACGAAAACCAGGCAAAAAAGGCCGTACTGATCGAGCTGAAGCAATGGAGTAAGGCCAACGCCACAACCAAGGATGCCATCGTCAAAACGGCATTGGGTGGCGGCCTCATTGAGACAATTCACCCGTCCTATCAGGTATGGTCATATGCAGCGCTGCTGGAAGGCTTCAACGAGGCGGTGTACGACAAAAGCATCGAAATCCGTCCGTGTGCCTACCTCCATAACTACGTCAGCGACGGCGTCATAGACTCAGCTCACTACGAGCCCCACATCAGCAAGGCTCCGTTGTTTCTGAAAGGCCCGGAAGAGCTCAGTAAACTCAGAAACTTTCTGAAAACGCATATTAGTCATGGCGACAACAAAGAGGTTCTTTACGAGCTGTCCGAAGGAAAAATTCGTCCGTCCAAGGCGCTAGCCGAAGCCCTCGGTGGGTTGATGAAGGGCAAACCCGAGTTCGTATTGATTGACGATCAGAAGGCAATTTTTGAGTCGGCGCTGGCGGCGGCAAGCGAGGCCTCAGACCAAGTACCCAAGGTGATGATCATTGAAGGTGGACCGGGCACTGGGAAGACCGTTCTGGCTATCAATCTGCTCGTGAAGCTCACCGAATTGAAGCTGATGAGCAAATACGTCTCCAAGAACGCAGCTCCGCGCAAGGTCTACGAGAGCAAACTGGTTGGCACCATCAAACGCAGCCATTTCTCGAATTTCTTTTCAGGCTCAGGGGCATTCATCGACACTGAGCCCAACACATTCGATGCACTTATCGTGGACGAAGCTCATCGGCTGAATGAGAAAAGCGGGCTTTACGGAAACCTTGGGGAGAACCAGATCAAGGAGTTGATTGACTCAGCGAAATGCTCAATTTTCTTCATTGATGAAGACCAGCGTGTAACCTTGAGCGATATCGGCAGCAAGCAGGCGATACGCGCCTTTGCAAAAGCCAAGGGTGCTGCGGTTGAAGAACACGTGCTGTCTTCGCAGTTTCGCTGCAGTGGTTCTGACGGTTACCTGGCATGGCTGGATGACACGCTAGGCATTCGCTCGACGGCAAATCCGACGCTTGAGACTCAAGAGTACGAGTTTAAGGTGTTCGACTCACCTCAGGCGATGCATGAAGCAATCAACGAGAAAAATCACGGAAACAAAGCTCGTGTGGTCGCGGGCTATTGCTGGCCTTGGTTGAGCAAGAAAGACCCCACCGCAGCTGATATCGTCATTGGTGACTACAAACGCCAATGGAACCTGGATCAGGATGGCAGCCTATGGATCGTTGCTGAGAACTCCATTAAGCAGGTTGGCTGCATTCATACCTGCCAGGGTTTGGAAGTCGACTACATCGGAGTGATCATCGGGCCAGACCTAGTCGTACGTGACGGTAAGGTAGTGACATCCCCGGATGAGCGCGACAAGCACGATAAATCGATTCGCGGCTGGAAAAAAATGATGAAACAGCAACCTACCCTCGCGAAAAATGAGACAGACGTGATTATCAAAAATACATACCGAACCCTGATGACACGCGGGATGAAGGGTTGCTACCTGTACTGCACCGACAAAGAGACTGCGCAATACTTCGAGAGTCGGCTTAACCAGCACAGCAATCATTGACGCTATCGTTTGCTAGGAGCCCCTGTACGTGCGGCGAGTGGGGACATCGTACGCGCGGGGGCATCAATCAACAGCGCGACCATTTGCTTGATAGATTCGATCCCGATTCGTTTATGGGGCGGAGCTCAAAAAGCACCGTCCATCGGAATCCAGACCACGCAGCGTTCCAACTGGTATTCCAAGCAAGTTGACCAATAAATTATTAATCAGAAAAAACAGATAGATACCGACTTATTTCAAATTACCCCGGCCCACCAAATCCAAAAAAAAGACGTCCTCGGACGTCTTTTTTTTGTGCCTGCGATTCAGCGAGCGGGTGGCCGGAATTGCTAACCACTGCCACCGACACAACTCTATGACCACCCCCATACCCGTGGGAGCAACTGTCTTTGAGGTTTTTTTCCAAGCGACCTTTTCAGACATGGCTTGTCAGCGAACCCGGCAAAGCCGGGCCATTCACCACCAAACCAAGGCTACCTTCCACCCCGCAGCCTACCCCCCTCCCCTAAGCACCCCCCGAGACAACCCCATCCTCACATCCTCCACCAACGCCCGCCCCATCCCCGACAGCAAATGCGCAGCCCAAACCAACGTCTCATCCTTCTCCATAACCCCCACAAACGTCAGCCGATGCACACACCCCATCATCACCGAAGCCTGCTCCAGCGCGTAATCAACGGGCATCCCCTGCGCCACCCGAAACATATCCGGCGTCTGCTCGCCCTCGGCACATTTCGCGATCCCCGGCGTAACGCCAAGGCCCTTCTTCTTGAATTCTTCAGACATATTCAACCCTCCCCCTGCGCACTGCGTTGCGCCTGAACCTGCCCAAGCGCCAACTCGACAAGACTGTGCGCCGCATCGATCTCATGCATCACAGCCAACGTCAGCACCTGGTCACCCGGCTTCGTCAGCTGCTGCACCGCCTGTTGCGCAACCGTCTGCGCACAGACGAGGTACTCCGAGGCCTGGACCAGGGTGTCTTCAAGGGATTGAGGGGATTTGATGAAACCGGAAAGCGGTGGATCTGGAACGATCTTGAGCATGGTCTCTCTCCAACGTGAGTGGAGCTGCCACTAACATGCCGTCGAGCATGAGGGTGGCAACTGTACGCGGGTCGACGGACCGAGACGTTGGCACTCGGCGCACACACGGTGCCCCACGTACAGCCGCCATAGCGGCAAGACATGTGGTCAACGTCGCACGGTCCGTCGAGACCGGTCGTTGATGGGCAACGACGTGGGGAGACTAGAACGCTGATTGCGACCACTGCAACGGCTTTGAGGCTGCGGGAGTATCTTTGGGAAATGGACTACAGGGAAGAGGGAAAATCTGAAGATCTGGCGTTTGTGTGGACGGTTTTAAGGTGATTTTTGCGTTTGGGATAAACAGAGCGTTTAGGAGAAAGGCCGCCGAGACCTGAGGCTCGACGGCGACCGCTGTCAGGACAGAGCGCTCAGCTCGTCTTTTTTTACCTTGGCCTTGGAGCTGTCGCGCACCCAGCTGAAGGCTATGGCGAGGATCAGTGCGAAACCGACGTAGCCCAGCAACGGGTAGACGGTACCGACCAACTTGCTGAAACCGCCCACGCTCAAACCAAGGCCCACGCATACGGTCACTGCGCTTATTACCTTGAAGCGATTCGATTCAGGCTTGGCAAAGCGTGCGCTGAAGGCGAAGAACATACCCACCGCGGTGCTATACACCATGCAGACCAGCGCTATCGACATGACTATCGCGAGCATTGGCGAGATGCGCGCCGCGAGCGCCAGGGACGGCATTTCGATGCCCTGCAACTGGTTGATGTTGGCGAACAGACCGATGTTCAACAGCAGGATCAGCGCGCCCAGGCCGAGACCGCCGAGTGCGCCACCGAGTGCCGCGGCTTTTGGCTGCTTGGTCATGCCGCCTATGACCGCCAGCATCGGGAAACCTACGGCAATGTTGAAGGATGCGTACAGCAAGGCACCGACGAACCAGTTGCCAGTGACCGTCTCGTTGTTTTCGCGGGCAACCATGTCGAGGGTCTCGACTGGGGCGTTGTAGCTGAAGATCGAATAGGTGGTGATGATCAGCACCATGGCGAGCAGGAAAGGCATGACCGCGCTGATCAGATTGATGATGCGCGTAACATTCATACACAGAGTAGCGATCACCAGCACCGTCATCAGGACACCGCCAAACAGCGTCGGCAGGTCGTACTGCTGGGCAAAGATCGAACCGCTGCCGGCCAGCATCACCACCCCAACGCCGTACAGGAAGAACGACAGTACAACATCAACGATCAACCCGACTCGAGTACCAAAAAGGCGGTAAAGGACTTCCTTGTGCGAGTTCGCCTGCATCTTCGAACTCATCCGGGCGATCTGCATGCCGAGGAAGGCGAATAGCACACCGCTCACTACGGTACCAACGATGCCGATCAGCCCATAGCCGGTGAAAAATTGCAGTACCTCCTGCCCCGAGGCGAAACCGCCGCCGATCACCACGGACATGTAAGCAAGCGCAATCTGGATGGACTGTTTATTCATTACACGACTTCTCATTCTTAGATTTATTAGGTGCATGGGAATAGGTAGGGACAGCACCTATCCCATTTCCATCGAACGACTCCCAAAGCTGAGCAACCAGCGCGTCTGGCTCGTTGGCGTGTGCTGGTATGCGAACGACGCACGCAGTATAGGAAGAGTGATGCCGCTGTTTTGGCTGTTTAAACAGATATTTTTGGTTGAATATCTCGCAGAATAATTGACTCACATCACTAATGCTTGAAATCTGAAAAATGACCGTAAAGTCTTCTGCTTTGTCTGCGCCGATTCAAAACTGACCCAGGGGTTCAACTGCACCTGCTCATTTTTCGAGCAGGTGAACATGGGGTGATCAGCATGGAAATAGATCCATGACCCGACCATCCCAACTCGCCACACCCCGGCCCACCCTCCAGATTCCCTCAGGAAATTCCATGGTCCAGTCCAAGCCTGCGGATCCACTAGACCCTGCACCAAACCCGAGGCCAGCGCCATACCTGTGGGAGCCTGGCTTGCCAGCGAACCCGGCAAAGCCGGGCCATTCACCACCAAACCAAGGCTACCTCTCCACCCCGTAGCCTACCCCCCTCCCCTAACCACCCCCCGAGCCAAACCCATTCTCACATCCTCCACCAACGCCCGCCCCATCCCCGACAGCAAATGCGCAGCCCAGACCAACGTCTCATCCTTCTCCATAACCCCCACAAACGTCAGCCTGTGCACACACCCCATCATCACCGATGCCTGCTCCAGCGCGTAATCAATGGGCATCCCCTGCGCTACACGAAACATATCCGGCGTTTGCTCGCCCTCGGCGCATTTCGCGATCCCCGGCGTAACGCCAAGGCCCTTCTTCTTGGATTCTTCCGACATATCTAACCCTCCCCCTGCGCACTGCGTTGCGCCTGAACCTGCCCAAGCGCCAACTCGACCAGACTGTGCGCCGCATCGATCTCATGCATCACAGCCAACGTCAGAACCTGGTCACCCGGCTTCGTCAGCTGCTGCACCGCCTGCTGCGCAACCGTCTGCGCACAGACGAGGTACTCCGAGGCCTGGACCAGGGTGTCTTCAAGGGATTGAGGGGATTTAATGAAACCGGAAAGCGGTGGATCTGGGACGATCTTGAGCATGGTCTCTCTCCAACAGTAGTGGAGCTGCCGCTCACCTGCTGTCAAACAAGAGGGTGGCAGCTGTACGCGGGTTGACAGACCGACTGTTGGACCTCGGCGCACACAAGGTGCCCCACGCACAGCCGCCATAGCGGCAATACAGGTGATCAACAAGGCGGTCTGTCAAAACCGGTCGTTGATGAGCAACGACGTGGGGAGACTAGAACGCTGGTTGCGACCACTGCAACGGCTTTTGGGCCGTGGGAGTATCTTTGGGAAATGGACTACAGGGAAGAAGGAAAATCTGAAGTTTTGCGGATCACTCGCAGTATTTTTGCGTGATCTTGCTTTCGAAAATGAACAACGTGTGTAGTGCCGGGCGTCGGCAGGTCTGATCTACACATGCTGGGATCACGCAGAAACCGTTCTGCAGCGATACCCCCCAACAACCCTTGAATCTGGCGCAGCGCTCACGTTGAGTACTGATGCCCCTCTTTGATTATCATGTAGGAAATTTCCTCTATTTTGGTAGGCTTTTGCCATCATTCGAGAGGAAATGTAATGCCCGTAGTCATCGTGGAAAATGACACATCGCAGTGGGAAGACGAAACAGGCGCTGTCTATCACTTCCCAAAACGCTATCAAACCTGGCTCGCGCCGGGAGCCGAAGTGATCTACTACAAAGGACGCGTAAAGGACAAAAGCTTTGCTTCTGTCCGCCTCAGCCTAGACCCGCATTACTTTGGTATGGCGCGCATTGGCAAGGTCTACGCCGATCCAAGGAGTAATAAGGGCGACCTCTTTGCGCTGATCGAAAATTTCAAACCGTTTGAAGCCGCTGTCCCCTCGAAAATTAACGGTGAGTACCTGGAAACTATCCCAGCCACCCGCGTGAGTAATTACTGGCGTGACGGGGTTCGGCCCATTTCCCAATTCGATTACGATGCCATTCTAAGCCATGCGACGCTCCTGCCTGTGCAGGCTGACGCGATTGAGCCGAATATCGAAGACGATCCAATGGTCTTTGAATCGGCCGATGAAGGCAGCAAGTCACACTACTTTGGAACCCGTTACGAGCGCCGCAAAGACCTGAGGGTGAAGGCCATTGCTATCCACGGGCTCGACTGCAAGGCATGTGGGTTTGATTTCGAACAGGCTTACGGGGAATACGCGAAGGGTCTGATTCACGTTCACCATGTAGTACCGATCTCGGACTTCGGTGGCGCGAAAGCCGTGAACCCTGAAACTGACCTCGTGACTTTGTGTGCCAACTGTCACGCGGTAGTCCATCGCAAGCGGGATACGACTCTGAGTCTTGATGAACTTAAAGCAATGTTGCGTGGGCGGTGGATGATTGAGTCTTAGTCTCTGACTAGTCTGCTGCCCAACCAGGGTTGGAGGACGCCATCGTCGAGTGCTGAGCTTTCCAGCAGTCGCCAGCGTGGCTGGTTCATCCGCACGCCTGCCCTCGTCACTCCATTCAGCTAGCGCGGAAGCTTGACCACAAGTGGTCTCTAGGTCATGGGCGCCAGTGCAGCTGCATGAAGTCGAACGAGGTTGCCCACCAGCCGCTGCTCGTAGAAAATCCGTGGCTTTGCTCGAAAGGATGCGCGCAATGAAGCTGGACAAGACGTTCCAATTTACGACCCAGCACGGGATCGTGTTCAACGTTTCACAGATCACCCTCACCGACAGCGACCGCGGCCGCCTGCGCGAGCTGCATTTTGGCGAAGCGAAGAACGCTCATTATCAGGTCAACAGCAAGGTCGTCGAGGTCTACGACAAGATGCAGGCCAAGAACCTGCCCTGCACGATGACGATTGGCATTTCCCAGCCGCTGACCCGGCACCAGGGCGATGCCCTCACTGGCCAACGCACCGATATCGTCAGGCTGGTTTCTGCCGCTTCCGGTGGCGCTGCGGGCACGGTGGGCGGCCTGGCCGGACCTTGGGGCAGTCTGGCCGCCACTACTGCTGCATCGGCCGGAATGCGCACATACGCCAATGGTCTTCTGCCCCCCTTCCATGCTGGCGACATCATCGTCAGCATCCAGGCAGAAGTCCATGGTGGGATTGGCCCACAGCGCACTGCCGAATCACTGGTCATCAAGGTCTGAGGGAAGCTGCAGATGACGGACATTACTCAAACAATCGTTCTCGTGGTCCTGGCCTTTCTACTGGATCGGATCTTGAAGTCCTACCTGCTGCGCAAGTGGCTCGGGGTTACGCTGCTGGTGACTGGGGTGATCGGCTGCGTTACAGTCGGGAACGGTCAGGTGCTAGGCTTCGACCTGGAATTGCTGTCGGTCGTTGCGGTCCCGATGGGTGTGTTGTTGTTCCTGACCAGGCGCCGGTTTGTGGAGGTTGGGTAAGGATTTCCGGCAGACGTCATCGAGATCTGATGACTGGGCTTTGTAGGTGCCTCCATTACTGTGTCATGGGGGATTGCGCAGCAGTATTCTCGAGTAAGCCGGTTTCCTCGTATGCCGGTCCGCCAATCCTGTGCAATCCGCCTCCCTGGGTTGTGACGGTTGCATAGCGCAGCCGCGCCGTCACACCAACGTCGAGTGCTGATACCGCTTGGTGTATCCCTTGAGCAAATCAGTCGTAGCCAAAACACGCACATGAAGCGGAGGGCCCGATGCCGGCTCGCCGACAGACTCAAGCCAGCGCTCTTCGCCAAGGCCATGGCACAGGCAGATCGACGTCCAGACTGCCCAAAAATCTTTCACGCCCCGTATCAGCCCAGTGTGCCGCTACCGCTGTGTGCCAGCGTTCAGGGAACGCTCCCACCGCGCCATGCGGCCGTTGGCAGTGAGCGTCTCGCGAGACCGCACAACAGTCGATGCGCTGCAGCAGGATAGGCTTAGCATGTGCTGGCAGTCCTGCAGTCTGGGGATGGCGATTCAGATTTTAATGAAACGGTAGATTTTGGAGGGTCCCTGCAGATGAGTGTTGCTCACTCGAACAGGCTCAAATCAATTTGCTCGGTTGCCAATGCCCTTTGAACCGCCGGCCGCTCGATGATCGAGCGTACGAGCCGGGTCCAATTGGGGAAACTGGCTTGCATATCCATATCAATCCACCTCCCCCAGATCCAGAAGACCAACAGAACGGGATGGACGATAGTGAATGTACTCAGCAGGGAATGACCGCTTTGCGCAGCGATGTGCTGTTCGATAAAACTGTAGTTATTCAGGACGTTAATGCGACCCTTTTTGACAATCGCTGGGAACAGGGCTTCATCGTCGACAAACCGCTGCGGGCGCCAGATTTGCCCAAAAGAAAGGCTATGTACCGTTCCTGACAGCCAATTCAGCCACTCCAGGCATCGAGCCAATCGATCCGGGCTGTCGGGAATAAAGCGCGACGGCGCCTCCTGGCTGGCCAGATAAACCAGTATGGCGGGTAGTTCTGTCAATACACCGGGCGTGTCGCCGATAGGCCCACCCAGGCGGCGAAGGGCCGGAACTCGGCCTTTGGGATTGATACTCAAGTATTCTGGCGTTTGTGTACCAACGCCTTTCAGCGCCGAGCACAACTCCAATTCGAATGGGTGTTCAAGTTCTTCAAGAAGAATATGCGCTGCCAGTGAGCAGGCACCGGGAGAGTAGTAAAGAAGGTACATTCAGCCCCTCGTGAGTAGCGACCTACTGCATGGAATATGCGAGGCAATCGAGCCTGGCACAAGCGTTGGTACACGGACCGAATTAGGGCAGTTCTCGCACCGGTTGGCTAGCCCGTTGTCCAATCCGGCATTTCACAAACCTGGGCCAAAGTGAACTCTCTACTCCGAAGCGCAGACCCTCTGCCTTTCATAGCCCTGAAAGGCGGGGCTTTCCATCGCTGCCGTTCTTTAGTCAATAACCAGTGAATAGCTGCTGCCCTCGACTGGCTTCATTTGATGAGCGAAGCAAGCTCAACGATTCCGACACCCATCATCACGCTCACGCTCCCACAAACGAAGGCTAATAGGACAGGATAGGAAAAAACCTCGCGCCAAGGCCCGTAGGGGTACTTCTCTTGCACATTGAGCTTGGCTTGTAGTTCGCGTAGTTGCAGCTGGTGTTGCTGCTGGCAGATCTTCAGCTGCTCTTTAACCAGCTCTCTAATGTGCTCATTAAGCTGCTCAATCTCGGATGGGGTCATCGTCCTACACCTTGAGGTAAGGGATGTAGGTACAGATTACGCCCACCCGGCGCGCGTGGCTAGGCATTGGTCGGCTGACCGCTATCAATTCAAAGCGGACGAACACCAAGGCTACAATGCATGCCTGAACCACCAGTCACTGGCGGTCCTAATCAATCCCAGGCTCACCGGAGGTGATGGATGACATCACCCAAAACGGTATCGAGGGTGATGATGAGTGGAACACCGAAGTGCCGGTGCTGATAATCCCGGACGAGCGCCTAACGCCGACCCAGAAGGCGATCATCGAGACTGACTTCGGGATGGTGGATGGCAAGCTGGAGATTCCAAGCCGCCAGGCGCTGGTGAAGTATGGGCTGCAGCGGTATCAGATCGATCCGAAGAAGCTTGATCCGAAGCCTGAGGCGCAGCAAATATGGGTGGGGAATTTGAAGGGGTTGAAGGCTTGGTTATATGACTAGCCTCAGCACTAGCTGAGTTGGGAGGTCAGAGCATGGGTGTCAGTAGGGCTGACACTTTTGCTAAGTTCGATAGATGATGACTCGGAGAAAAAATATCAATGCAGTGCATTGATAGCGCTATTCATCACAGAAAAAAATCGCTCAGCTACCGGTTGCACCAACAGATGCGGCCGCGATCATCGTCTTGATCGGGATGAACATCGGCATTGTCCCCTCAGCACCTGCTTCGTCCAAAATCTGAAATCCGAGGGATTGGTAGAATTTGATCGCCTTGGGCGCTGCATCAAGGTACATCCCTTTGATAGGAATGGTCTTGTGCACAGTAATAGCCTGATCGAAAGCCGTCATCAGCAGCTCCCCGCCAATGCCTTGTCGCTGATAAGGCGCGTCAACAGCAAGCATGCTCAGCTTAACCGCAGGAACCTGGGGGGGCTGATTCCCTTGCTCCAGATAAGTCTGAACCCGAGCCTTGTCTAAAATAAGAAAAGTCAGCGTGCAGAAAGCAAACAATTCTCCCTTGTCGTTGATGCCTCCGATGCCGGTAACGTTCTCGCTCTTCAAGGCCCGCTTGAGTTTGGTCTTGAAGTAGTCGTCCAGCATGGCCTCTCCACAGCTGAAGGTCTTGGGAAAAGTGTAGGAGGAATAATGCCCACGCAGGTTGTTATCTATTTCGTACCTGGCGGTCTCTTGCACGTTCATTTTTACTCCTCATGAGTTTTACCAAGGCTGGAGGTGGCGTTGCTTCTTCATCGCTCTCGCGAAGAACCTCGTGCAACCGGGAGAAAGCTTTCTCCGAAAGCTCCAAGCGGTTGTAGTTTTCCATTACTGCTTCGGCTTCTTTAAAAGCCGAAGCCATAATGAAAGAAGTCATGTCGAGACCTGAAATGGTTGCTGCTTTGCGGATGAACTCCTTGGCGAATTCAGTCGTCTTGAGATCGAGACGAGCAGTTTTTGCTGCATTCAAGTTTTCAACTAACGTAGACATTTGGTCACCTGCTGTTGTATCTAGTTAAAATTTCTTCCTTAAGCTGGTTGCAAGCTGCAATAGCGCTTGCGCTCTTTTGATTTAGTTAGACGTACCTTCTTACTTCCTTACATTTTCTATCGTTTAACTTCAGTTTGAACCTAGTGGCCTTGGGGTCAGTGAGCCTGGCTCAGTACGTACAATAGCCGGGTGAGCCATCGACGTCAAGATCGTACGGTTAATGTACGGGTGACGCGAACTGACGTATGGCTACACCTTTGAACTGGCGGGGACAAATGAGGGAGGCGCTGGTGAAGCCATCAAGACGATCTGGCCAGTTGGACGAACAACCAGTCGTCTAGAGCAGTTATCGATTCAAAGCCCCCCACAGGGCAATTTCCTTCAATACCGCCGCATCGCTTCACCCTACCTTCAGCACTCACTTACGAGCACTGAAGGTCCCCAAATGAGCATTGTCCTGTCCATGGCCGCTTTCGCCCTGGCCTGCTCCATCACCCCCGGCCCGGTCAACATCGTCTCCCTGGGCTGCGCAGCGCGCTACGGTTTCCGCGCCGCCCTGCCCCATGTCACCGGCGCGACGCTGGGGTTTATCCTGCTGCTCTTGCTGATCGGTCTTGGGCTGCATGAAGTGCTGCGCCAGTGGCCGTTGCTGACCCAACTGATTCGTATCGCTGGCGTGATGTTTCTACTGTATCTGGCCTACCAGTTAGTAAGTGATGACGGCCGACTAAGCACCGCGCAGGAGCAAAAGGTCCCCTCTGCACTTGGCGGCGCGCTGATGCAGTGGCTCAACCCCAAGGCCTGGCTGGCCTGCCTGGCTGGGATGGGCGCCTATGTGGCCGACGGCGACGTGCTGATGGTCTGGGTATTCGCCCTGCTCTATCTGGTGATCTGCTGGCTCTCGCTGGCCAGCTGGGCTTGGGCCGGTGCCTCGTTGCGAGGCTATCTGGAGCGTACTGCGAGGATACGCTGGTTCAACCGGGGCATGGCCGCGTTGCTGGCGGGTAGCGCCGTGTATCTGTTGCTGGAATGATCAGCCTCGATACTGCCCCGGGGTGGCGGCCAGGGTGCGTTTGAACAAACGCTGCAGATGCGCTTGATCGGCGAATCCAGCCTGGGCCGCGACCTCGGCGATGCCATCGCCCCGGCGCAGGCCATCGCGAGCGAGCTGCAGGCGGCAATCAATCAGGTAGCCATGGGGCGTCAGCCCGTAGTGCGCCTTGAACGTGCGGATCAGATAGGAGGGCGAAAGCTGCACCGCAGCAGCGATATCCTCCAGGCGCAGGGTATGCGTGCAATGCTCGCGGATAAACTCTGCGGCCTGAATCATCTTGTGTGGGGCGCACGCAGTGTGATCGTTGGCCGTCTGCAGCCGCGCCACCAGTCGCTGGAAGAAATTCAGCACCGCAGCCTGCATGATGCCGGGGAGAGTGCCGCTGTCTGTCAACACGACGTACAAGCTATCCAGTTCGGCAAACAACGTGGGATCGGTGCTGTAGTTCTCTGCGAAGGGAACGAAGCCGTCTTGTGCGCCGATACCTGCCTGGCGTTGTACCGAGGCCAGCCAACCTGCATCGACGTAGAACATGCGGTAGGCCCAGGGTTGGTCATGCAAGGGATTGCAGGCATGGACTACACCTGGATTCATCAACACGACACTTCCGGCCGAAATGTGGCGGGTGTGATGACCGTTGAGGTAGCTACTCTGCCCCGCCATGATCCCGCCGATGGAGAAGGTCGCGTGAGCATGGCTTCCGTGGCTGAAGGTGCGGCCATCCTCGACATTGCGGATCTCGATATGGGGGACGGCCGGGTGACGCCAGTAGTGAGACATAGGTCCTCCGATTCAGCGGATCTTCATGTCAGTCGAAGTGTAGTGGCAGGACTAGATCGCGCGTCAGCGGCGCCAGGTCAAGATCGACAAGATCGGACGCATCTACCCACACCGCCTCGGCAATTTCCGCGGCCGGAAGCACTGCGGCGTCCGTCTCCAAGCGAAACAGTTCGCACTGGACGCTCCAGCCAGGTTCGTTCGCTGCTGGCGCTGTATACGTTCCCAGATAGGTGGGTGCACAGGGTTCGACGACGATATTGAGCTCTTCTTTCAGCTCGCGCACTAGTGCTTGAACGGGTTGTTCTTGCTCCTCGATTTTTCCACCCGGCTGCATGAAGGCTGTCGTGCCTTGTTTTCGGACAAGCAATGTCTTTCCTTCCGAGTTGAGCATCAGTGCCGCTGCGATATGAATTGTTCCTGTCATGTGTTTCTCCGTTTTATATCGGGTGTAAGCGTTTGCCTGTCACTTTGCCAGTGCTTCTGGTAGGCGTTATTCAAGAAGGACGAAGGAAGCTTCTCTCGTAGCTCACTATGAACTTCAATTCGGACGCTTCCTCCACCAAACCCACGCACTCGGGATCGCGCGTGGCTTTCTGGCGATATCGCTCGGCTGACTCGCATTGAACCGGTCTGGCAAGCGCGCCACAGACTCGGTGGGGGCTTTGACCCGAAGTAGGCGGCGCGGTGGATGGCACGGGCTTCGCCCGTGTTGGCGGGTAAACCCGCTCCCACAGGAACTGCGAGCTGCTTGATTATGGGCAAGACAGTTACTCCCACGGGAACTGTGAGCTGCTTGATTATGGCAAGACAGTTACTCCCACGGGAACTGTGAGCTGCTTGATTATGGCAAGACAGTTACTTCCACGGGAACTGTGAGCTGCGCACCATTTTGGCGTTGCATCAAAGCGCGATCTTACCCTCGATATCTTCGTCCAGGCTGACGCCATGGCCCTCGCTGGCCAACATCGTCTGTGCAAGGTCTTGTGGCAGTGAGTTGATGTTTCGACCTGCACGAATGTCGGCTTCCAGCGAACTGAGGAGCGCTCTGATGGCAGGATCTTCGTGAGCCGTGACTGTGCGGCTGACAATCACGTCGTCCTCTCGCACCTTGAATGCGATCCTGCCTTCGCTGTCCAGATCTAGTATCTGGCGAGCGGATTCAGGGAGGTGGACTGGCCCCTTGGCTGACATAAGCAAGCTCCTGGTGTCATGACTCATCCCCCCGCGCAGTATCCAAGGCATAGAACTCCTGCAACTTGGCCTGCAACAACTGCTTGTCCGGCAACCGCGTCTGATACTCGGCAATCAGCGCCGGCGACAAGCTGCGGTTGAGCGCGTACTCCACCACTTCGTCATCCTTGCTGGCACACAGCAGCACGCCAATGGCCGGATGTTCGTGGGGTTTGCGTTCGTTTCGGTCCAGCGCTTCCAGGTAGAAACCGAGCTTGCCCAGGTACTCTGGCTCGAAGCGGCCGACCTTGAGTTCGATGGCCACCAGGCAGTTGAGGCCACGGTGGAAGAACAGCAGGTCCAGCGCGAAATCACGCCCGCC
This sequence comes from Pseudomonas fluorescens, assembly GCF_902498185.1. GTDB lineage: Bacteria > Pseudomonadota > Gammaproteobacteria > Pseudomonadales > Pseudomonadaceae > Aquipseudomonas > Aquipseudomonas fluorescens_BS. Next base: position 100,679 of record NZ_CABVIX010000014.1, read on the forward strand.
TACTTGCAGGGGGTATTCAGAGCCGACGAAGCAGAAGTCGCGCCCCAACTCGATCAGGAAATCCTTCAGCCGCGCCAACAACCCCTGATGCAGATCGGCCTCTGCATGAGCGCCAGGCAAGTCGAGGAAATCGACCATGTAGGCGTCGCGGAATACCTCCAGAGCCGAGGGGTGAGATTGTCTCAGCACTGCTGAGACTTTTGCTGGCTGGGTGATGCTGCGCTCGAACAGTGCTGCCTTTAACTGGCGCTCCAGCTCACGTTTTGGCCATTTCTCTTGAATCGCCATCCGCAGGTAGAACTCGCGCTCGTCAGCGCGTTTGCTCTGACTGAGGATGATCAGGTTATGCGTCCAAGGTAGTTGTCTCACCAGCGGTGAGACTTTCTCGTCATCCGGGTAAACCTCATAGAATTGTCGCATCCGGAATAGATTTGGACGTGTGAAACCGCGCAACCCTGGCAGGGTTCGGGCCAGATTCTCGGCCAGCTGACTGACCACGGCATCCCCCCACTCCGCCTGTTCCAGCTTGCGGCTGATATACGCACCGACCTGCCAGTACAGTTCAATCAGCTGGGTATTCACCGCCTGCATGGCCCGCTGCCTGGCGCCGTGGATCAGCGCGAGCACTTCGTCGAAGCGGTCGTCTGTTGCACTGTGGGGTGTTCTTGATTCGCTCATGCTGGCAGCGCCTCGATCATTTGCCTAATAAGGTCGTACCAGGCTCTGAAATGTGATTATCAGAGGGTCTGGCAAACCGGTCGCCGGTTTGCCCAGCGACTTTGGCGAGACTAGAGCGCTCCTGAGACCCTCGCAACGGCTTGAGGTCCGCGTGCAGATGATTCGGAGATGGCCTACACGCAGGAAGGAAAAGTTGAGGCGTTTCTCCGCTGCTTCAAACGAAAGCTAACCAATATTTGCGTGAAATTTCCTCAATGCCTCGTATCGAAGCTCCTGATTCCAAGCGAGGCACGGTCCAGGCTCAAACGCTCTGCGCCTCATGCCAACGCTCGAAGTCGCCACTCGACATCGGCCGCGCCAGATAGAAGCCCTGCGCTTCGGCACACCCCCAAGCCTTCACCTGCTCCAACACCTCGACCGTCTCAATCCCCTCCGCCGCCACCCGATACCCCAACTCCCCCGCCAGGTCGATCAACGTCCTGACCAGCAATGCATCCTTCTCACTGGCGAAGATCTTCTGGATCAGCGTCTTGTCCAGCTTCACCACCGCCGCCGGAATCCGGCTCAGGTACGCCCAGTTGCTATAGCCGGTACCAAAGTCATCGATCGCCACCGAAATGCCGACGCGACGGGCGCGCTGCAGTTGCTGGTCGACCACCTCGGGGTGCTCGATCAATACGCTTTCGGTGAACTCGAGCTCGATGCGGGTGGGGTCGACGCCGTGGCTGGCCAGCTCTTCGAGCAATCTGTCGATGAACGCGCAGCTCTCCAGGTCGCGGGCGGTCACGTTCATGCTGACGGTCAGGTCGCCGACAGGACAATGCTTGAGGTAACGGACCACCGAGACCATGACCCATACGCTGATGTCGGTGATCAGGGCGGTCTTTTCCGCGAGGGGGATGAACTCGGCCGGGGAGATGGCGCCGAGCACGGGGTGCTGCCAGCGAAGCAATGCTTCGGCCGAGCGGCACTCGCCGGACTGAAGGTCGATGCGAGGCTGGAACTCCAGGCGGAACTGGTTCGGGCTGGCCAGGGCTTGGGACAAGGAGCTCAGCAACAGGAATGCCCGGCGCTGGGCGGCATCCATTTCGGGATCGTAATAGGACCAGCGCCGAGGGCAATGCCGTGCATCTTCTGCCGCGTTGACGACCCAGCGGAGCCACTCCAGGTCGTGGCCGCCGGTGCGGGAGACGGGGAGTACGCCGATGCCTGCATCCAGCGAGACGGGAATGCCGTGACACTCCACCGGGGGCAGCAGGGCCTGCACGAGTTCACTGCATACGCGCCTGACGTCGGCGGCGCTGGGCAGGATGAAGCCGAAGCGTGTGGGGCTGATCTTGTAGAGCTGGATGCCGCTGCCCAGCTGGCCGACGATCAGGCTCTTCACGCGCAGGGTGAGGTCATGGGCGTAGTTGTAGCCCAGGGCTTTGACGATGTCGTTGAGCACCTTGACGGGCATGATGTCGATCGCCAGCAGGACGAAGTCGCCCTTCTGGGCGAGGTGGTTTGCCACGTCGAACTCGAGCCGTACGCGGTTCCACAGTCCTGTGGGCTGATCGAGGAAGTTTCGCAGGCGGATGCCGGTCAGCATCTTCATGGCCAGTGCGGCGAAGTCGACCAGGGCTGCGAGGTCGGCGTCGCTCATGGCGGGTCTGGAGACGGTGTCGATCAGGCAGAGGCTGCCGATGGCGTAGCCGTCCTCGGTAACCAGCGGTGCGCCGCAGTAGTAGCGGATACCCGGTGCGCCGGTCACCAGGGGATTGGTGTTGAACCGTGAATCGAGCGTGGCGTCGGTGATCTCGAGTGGCCCTGCGCCGAGGATGGTATGGGCGCAGAACGACACGTCACGCGAGGTGCTTTCGCTGTCCAGGCCCACCTTGGCCTTGAACCACTGCTGGCGGGCGCTGACGATCGAGATCAGGCAGATGGGCATGGCGAAGCGCTGGGAGACCATGGACACCAGGGCATCGAGCTCGGCGTCAGTCTCCTTGGCCAGGATGCACATCTCGGTCACGCGGGCCAGCCGGTCTTTTTCGTTGAAGGGGATTGGGGCGTTGCTGGCCATACGGGACCTGGAATTCGTCGAATCTTGGTAAGGCAGAATCTCAGAAAACCGGGCGGGAGTGCCATTACTTGGCCATTAAAGTTTTATATGAAACTTCTGGTGGGTGGGATAGTCGCGAAGTGCCACCTGTCAGGTGGTTGGGTCGGAAGCTGCGAGATTTATTGAGGAGCAGTCAGGAGCGGTAATCAACCCGACGAATGGCACCTGCTGAAGCGATTTAGGGAATCTATCAAGACGAGCAAGTGGTGGGTTTTCAGTGAGCAGAACCGGCGCTCCAGAGTGAAAGCTATGGGCAGGGGCTCTATGTCGGCGGGTGTGTGGCCGCACATCGACAGCCGAAAAACTCAACTTTCACTGTAGACCGGTATCGAAACTGAAACCCCCTCCCCGTCTCGGGTCGTGGGCTTGGTCCGATAACCCGTGGAGGAATCCAAGGTGAAGCGTCCGCTACTGCTGCTTTCCTGCCTGACCCTGGCCTTGGCCGGGTGCGTGAATTCGAGCGATAACCATGAGAGTCCGCCGTCGACGATGCAGGTCGACCTCCAGCGCTATCAGGGCACCTGGTATGAGTTGGCGCGGCTGCCGATGTTCTTCCAACGCAATTGCGTGCAGTCCGAGGCGCGCTACGGCGTGCGGGAGGACGGGCGGGTCGATGTCGACAATCGCTGCCGGGATGAAGATGGGCAGTGGACCGAGGCCAAGGGCGTCGCCGAACCCCAGGTACCAGGCAAGACCGACAAGCTCTGGGTGCAGTTTGATAACTGGTTCAGCCGGTTGCTGCCTTCGGTGACCAAGGGCGAATACTGGGTTCTGTTCCATGACGATGATTATCGGGTGGCGCTGGTTGGGCATCCGAACCGGGAGTATCTGTGGCTGCTGTCGCGTACGCCGATCGTGAATGACCAGACCCGGCATGAATTGCTGGCCCTGGCACAGAAGCAGGGGTATGACACCAGCAAGCTGATCTGGCGTGAGGCGGACTGAGCAATACGATCGTGCGGTGTAGCCGGAGGGACCTGTGAGAGCGGCTCATGCCACTCCCACAGCCTGGAATGCTACCCCATCGACTGCGCAACCAAGGCATCCCGCGCCTGGTGCCTGCGTGACGAGATGATCCCGAGGAATGAGATCACCAGCGCCAGGCCGATGGTCGACGTCACTTCGGCGCGGTGCTCTTCGGTGAACATCATCACGCCCAACGCGCAGCTGATGAAGATGATCACTGCCCAGGTGAGCCACGGGAACAGCCACATCCTGAACGGGATCTCGACGTTCTGGCGCTGCATGCGGTTACGCATGCGCAGCTGGGAGATGGCGATCACCAGGTACACCAGCAAGGCGATGGCGCCGGAGCTGGCCAGCAGGAACTCGAACACGCCCTTGGGCGCGAAGAAGTTGAGGATGGCGATGGCGGCGCCGATCAAGGTGCTGCCGAACACTGCTGCGCGCGGTACGCCGACGCTGGAGGTCTTCTTCAGCATCGCCGGGGCTTCGCCGCGCTTGGCCAGCGAGTACATCATCCGTGAGGCGATGTAGATGGAGGAGTTCATGCAACTGGCCACCGCGACCAGCACCACGAAGTCCACCAGGAAGGCGGCGTATGGGATGTTCATCAGCTCCAGCGCGCGCTGGTAGGAACCCACCACAGCCAGTTGCGGGTCATTCCACGGGACGATGGAGATGATCACGAAGATCGACAGCAGGTAGAAGGTGCTGATCCGCCAGATCACCGAGCGCGTGGCTCGGGCGATGTTGCGGGCCGGGTTGTTCGATTCGGCGGCGGCAATGGTCACGGCCTCGGTGCCGATGAAGCTGAACATCACGGTGATGAAGGCGCCGACCACGGCTGATGCGCCCTTGGGAGCAAAGCCGCCGTACTCTTCGACCAGGGTACTCAGGCCACTGACCTCGCGGTCCGGCAGCCAGCCCATCAGGGCGCTGAACCCAAGGCTGATGAAGGCGATGATCGCCGCTACCTTGAGGATCGCGAACCAGAACTCGAACTCGCCGTACTTGGCCACGCTGAACAGGTTGGTGCCTGCCAGCAGCACCACCGACAGCAAGGCGAAGAACCAGCTGCCCACCTCGGGGAACCAGTTGTTGAGCACATGGCCTGCGGCCAGGGCTTCGATAGGGATCACCAGCACCCAGAACCACCAGTACAGCCAGCCGATGGAAAAGCCGGCCCAGCGGCCGATGGCCTGGTCTGCATAGGTGGAAAACGAGCCGGTGTCGGGGTTGGCGACCGCCATTTCGCCGAGCATGCGCATGACCAGGACGACCAGCGTCCCGGCGACGAGATAGGCGATTATGGTGGCGGGCCCGGCTGCCGCAATGGCATGCCCGGAGCCTACGAACAGTCCCGCTCCGATGATGCCGGCAATCGACAGCATCGTGACGTGACGTGGTTTGAAACCTTGCGCAAGGTTACTACCATCAGATCCCACGGTGTTCATTGATCTTGTTCTCTTTTTGCTGACACAGGAAAGGACGGGCAGGCGTAGGCGAAAGGGCCTCCTTGGAAGAAACGGATGATAGACACGCTCGCTCACGCTCTGTTGTTGACTTGATCACGTTTCAAGAGCGACGCGTGGATGAGAAGCGGGGTCCACTTTAAGCCGTGGGGGGCGAAGGGAAATTACTTGAAAACGCCACGGGGGTGTTCGATCACGACAAGGGTTGCCTGGGAACGCCACCCTCCTCAAGACAGACAAAAAAAAGCCCCGGTCATGACCGGGGCCCTGTTGCCAGGCGTCTGCCTACGCCTGCCCGGTACGCTCGAAGCGCCTGGCCAGCAACAGGTAAGCGAAGATCGCCAGCACGCCATGGGCGGCGACGAACCAGAGTGCGTTGTGGAACGAGCCCGTGGTGGCAACCACGTAGCCGATCACCAATGGGGTGACGATACCGGCCACGTTGCCGATGCCGTTGAACACGCCGCCACACAGCCCGACCATCTTCTTGGGCGCCACGTCGGACAGCACGGCCCAGCCCACCGCGGCGAAACCTTTGCCGAAGAATGCCAGGGCCATCAGCATGATCACTGCGGAGTTGGCGTCGACGTAGTTGGCCAGCACCAGCACGGTGGACAACCCCATGCCAATCACGAAAGGTGTCTTGCGCGCCTTGGAGGGATGCACGCCACGGCTGATCAGCCAGTCCGACAGCAACCCGCCCAGAATCCCGCCGGTAAACCCGCAGATCGCCGGCAGCGCGGCTACCCAGCCGGCCTCCATGATCGTCATGCCGCGGCCCTTGATCAGGTAGATCGGAAACCAGGTGATGAAGAAGTAGGTGAGCGCGGTGATGCAGTACTGGCCCAGGTACACCGCCCACAGGTTGCGGCTGGTGAACAGTTGCATCACCTCGGCACGGGTAGGCTTGCTCTTGGCGGACTTGCGGTCTTTTTCCAGGTCGACCAGGGCGCCACCTTCACGCATGTATTCCAGCTCGCTGCGCGACAGCCCCGGCGCATTGTGCGGCTCGTGGTACAGGCGGAACCACACCACGCTCAGCACCAGCCCGAGAACCCCCATCCAGATGAACACCTGCTCCCAGCTCAGGGTATGGGTCATCCAGGCCATCAGCGGGGCGAACACCACCACGGCCATGTACTGCGCCGAGTTGAACAGCGCCGAGGCGGTGCCGCGCTCGCGGGTCGGGAACCAGCAGCTGACGATGCGCGAGTTGGCGGGAAACGCCGGCGACTCGACCAGGCCAAGCATGAAGCGCATCGAGAACAGTGCCACCGCCGCCGACGCCCCGGCCAGGCCCATCCAGCCCACAGTGCCTTGCAGCAAGGTGAACACCGACCACAGGATCAGGCTGATGCCATACACCCGCCGTGCGCCGTAGCGGTCCAGCAGCCAGCCGCCGGGCACCTGCCCCAGCGCGTAGGCCCAGGCAAAGGCCGAGAAGATCAGGCCGAGCATCACCGGGTCCAGGCTCAGGTCTGCCAGCACTTCGGTGCCGGTGATCGACAAGGTGGCGCGGTCTGCGTAGTTGATGACGGTGATGACGAAGATCAGCGCCAGGACCAGAAAGCGGTGGCGACCCACGGCGCTCTGTTCGACCGGCGTGGCAACGGCGGACTTGGTATTCATGATGCCCCTCTTGCTTCTCGCGGGAAGCGATTGTTCTTGTCAGGAGGAAAGTGGCGCGGTCGGCTAGCCTCGGCCCACTCGGTGCGGCGGCCGCTCACCGGCAAAGCAGGCGGCCAGGTTGAGCAGGACCATGCGGCCCATCTCCAGGCGCGTCTGCAAGGTGGCGCTGGCGCGGTGCGGCTGCAGGCTGACGTGGTCGAGGTCGTGGAGCGCGGGCGGCACGTTGGGTTCGTCGACGAACACGTCCAGGCCCGCACCGGCGATACGCCGCTCGCGCAGGGCCTCGACCAGCGCGTCTTCATCGACCAGCTTGCCGCGTGCGACGTTGACCAGGTAACCGTCCGGGCCCAGGGCTTCGAGCACCTCGGCGGTGACAATGGCCTTGCCGTCGTCGGCCGAGGCCGCCAGCACCAGCACATCTACCGAGCGCGCCAGCGCCGTGAGGTCGGCGACAAAGCGATAGCCGCTGTCGGGTTGTTCGTGCAGATCGGTGTAGGCGATGCGCATGTCGAACGATGCGGCGCGCCGGGCAATGGCATGGCCGACTCGGCCGAGCCCGACGATGCCCAGGTCGATACCGCTGACCTTGCGCGCCAGCGGCAGGTTGACCCGGCCCCACTGGCCGTTGCGCACCAAGCGCTCACCTTCGCCAAGACGGCGCAGGGTCGAGATGATCAGGCCGATGGCCATGTCGGCAACGTCGTCGGTCAGCACGCCGGGGGTGGTGGTGACGTTGATGTTGCGGGCGGCGGCCTTGGGCAGGTCGACCGCGTCGGTGCCGATACCGGCGATGGCGATGATCTCGAGGGCCGGCAACTGATCCATCAAGGCGTTGGCGAGACCCTTGGCTCCGCCGGTGACCACGCCGCGAATTCGCGGGCCGACCTCGGCCAGCAGGGCTTGCGGATCATCGTGCTGGTAGAGGCGATGGACGAGGTAGTCCTGCACCAGTGCCTGGTCGATGGCGTCCGGCACGGGCTGGGTGAGCAACAGTTCGTTCTTGTGATTGTTCATTGCGGCGTCCGGCATTTCGAGTGGGTAAGTCCGATGCTAGGACGGCAATCGATACAGGTCTAATATAGATACTGGATCGAATAATTTAGGAATTGAATCATGGAGCTTCACCAGTTGCGTTGCTTCGTCGCCGTGGCCGAGGAGCTGCACTTCGGCCGCGCCGCCCTTCGTCTGCACATGACGCAGCCACCGCTCAGCCGGCAGATCCAGTTGCTGGAGCATGACCTGGGGGTGCTGTTGCTCGAGCGTAATAATCGCCAGGCGCGCCTGACGCCCGCTGGGCAGAATTTTCTGGAAGATGCACGACGCGTGCTGCAGACCGCCGAGCTGGCCGCGCAGTCGGCACGGCGTATTGCCCATGGCGAGGCTGGGCGTCTGACCCTGGGTTTTACCGCCGTCGGGGCCTACAGCATGATCCCGCAGCTGCTGGTGCACGCCGCCGCGCAGTTGCCGAGTATCGACCTGGTGCTGAGCGAGCGGGTATCGAGCAGCCAGGTGCATGCGCTGGAAACCGGCTTGATCGACATCGGGTTCGTGCGTCAGGTAACGCCGAGTGCGCGGGTGGAATATGTGCCGATCAAGAGCGAGCCTTTTGTCGCGGCCCTCCCCGCCGGCCATCCGCTGGCGGGGCGTGAAGGGTTGAGCCCGGCGGATTTCGATGGGCAGCCGTTTGTGATGTACACCGACAGCGAAGGCCGCTATTTCCATGACCGTATTGCCAACCTGTTTGCCCGACACCATGTGCAGCCACGGTATGTGCATCAACTGGGGCAGACGCACTCGATCATCGGGCTGGTGAATGTGGGGCTTGGGTGCGCGGTGGTGCCTGCGTCGGCCCAGGCGTTGCGGATGGAGCATGTGGTGTTTCGGCCGCTGGTGGGGACGGAGCAGCAGGCGGAGATCTTTCTGGCGTTTTGCAGGGACAGTCCGAATCCGGTGTTGGGGGCGTTTGTGGAGATGACTCAGGGGTTCTTCAGGTAGCTATGAGGTTTGGCCTCTTTGCGGGTAAGGAGCGCGGTTCGGCGCTCCGATTTACCCGCGAAGAGGCCCCAAGAGTCACCGCACCAGGCAAGGCCGCTTGTTGTCGAACGACCAACCCGACACCAGGAACTGCATCGCGACGCTGTCATCCCGCGCGCCAAGCCCCATGTTGCGATAGCACTCGTGGGCCTTGGCCAACTGGTCTTCATCCAGCTCGACACCCAGCCCCGGACGCTCTGGCACGCGCACGTGCCCATCGACGATACGCAGTGGCTCACGGGTCAGGCGCTGGCCGTCCTGCCAGATCCAATGGGTGTCGATGGCGGTGATCTCGCCCGGCGCGGCAGCGGCGACCTGGGTGAACATGGCCAGGGAAATATCGAAGTGGTTGTTCGAATGCGAGCCCCAGGTCAGGCCCCAGTCGTTGCACATCTGCGCGACCCGGACGGAACCCTGCATGGTCCAGAAATGCGGGTCGGCCAGGGGGATGTCCACCGATTGCAGCTGGATCGCGTGGCCCATCTGCCGCCAGTCGGTGGCGATCATGTTGGTCGCGGTGGGCAGCCCGGTAGCACGCCGGAACTCGGCCATCACTTCACGGCCCGAGTAGCCGTTTTCAGCGCCGCAAGGGTCCTCGGCATAAGCCAGCACGTGGTGCTTGTCGCGGCACAGGGCAACGGCTTCGCGCAGCGACCAGGCGCCGTTGGGGTCCAGGGTGATGCGCGCTTCGGGGAAGTGTTCGGCCAGCGCAGTCACGGCCTCCATCTCTTCTTCGCCGCGCAGCACGCCGCCTTTGAGCTTGAAGTCGCTGAAGCCGTAGCGGTCCTTGGCGGCCTGGGCCAGGCGCACCACGGCCTCAGGGGTCAGGGCCTCTTCATGGCGCAGGCGGAACCAGTCGTTATCGGCCTCGGCTTCGCTGCGGTAGGCCAGGTCGGTGCGGGCGCGGTCACCAATATAGAAGAGGTAGCCCAGCATCTTCACCGCATCGCGCTGCTGGCCTTCACCGAGCAGGGCCGCGACAGGTACTCCTAGGTGCTGGCCCAGCAGGTCGAGCAGCGCGGCCTCGATGGCGGTGACGGCATGCACGGTGATGCGCAGGTCGAAGGTCTGCAGGCCGCGCCCGGCCGAATCGCGGTTGGCGAAGGTCTGGCGCATGCTGTTGAGCACGCGCTGGTAATTGCCGATGGGCTGGCCGACCACCAGGCTGCGCGCGTCTTCCAGGGTCTGGCGGATGCTCTCGCCGCCCGGCACTTCACCCACGCCGGTGTTGCCGGCGCTGTCACGCAGCACCACGATGTTGCGGGTGAAGTACGGGCCATGGGCGCCACTGAGGTTGAGCAGCATGCTGTCGTGGCCAGCCACTGGCACCACGCGCAAGTCGGTGATCACGGGGGTGCCGGTGTGGACTTGGGCAGTGCCGATCGATTCAGGTTGAGTCTGCATGTTCATTGTCTTGTTCTCCTGCAGGTTCAGTGGGACTGGCTCAAGGCCGAGCGCGGTTTTAGGTCATTGGAAGCGGGCGACTTTGGGCCGGTGCGGGCGAAGAACACCACGATGGCCGCCAGTACCGAGGTCACGGCCAGGCCGTACAGCCCGCCCTGGATCGAGCCGGTGTGCTGTTCGAGCAGGCCGAAGGTGGTGGGCGCGACGAAACCGCCCAGGTTGCCCACCGAGTTGATCAGCGCGATGACGGCGGCGGCGATGCGCGCATCCAGGTAGGCCTGTGGAATGGGCCAGAACAGCGCCGAGGCCGACTTGAAACCGATGGCCGCGAAGCACACCGCGACGAAGGCGAATACCGGCCCGCCAGTGGTGGACATGAACATGCCGACAGCAGCGACGATCAGCGCGGCGGCCACCCAGGCCTGCTGGAATTTCCAGCGTGCGGAGCCTGCGGCGAAGGCGTACATGGCGATGATCGAGATCAGCCAGGGGACCGAGTTGAACAGGCCCACTTCCATGTCGCTCAGGTCGCCCATGCGCTTGATGATGCTCGGCAGCCAGAAAGTCGCGGCATAGATGGTCAGCTGGATGCAGAAGTAGATCACGCAGAACAGCACGATCTGGCGATCCTTGAGCAAGGACCACATCGACGGCTTGACCGCCCCCACTGCCTCGCGCTCCCGCTGTTCACGGTCGATCGTGTCGACCAGCGCATCCTGCTCGGCACGGGTCAGCCACTTGGCATCGTGCGGTTTGGAGTCGAGCCAGAACCAGACGAAGAAGCACAGTGCCACCGAGGCCATGCCTTCGATGAACAGCATCCACTGCCAGCCATGCAGGCCCAGGCCCTGGACCTGCATCAGCGCCCCGGCCAACGGCCCGGAGATCAGCGAGGCGACCGCTGAACCGCTGAGGAAGATGGCGATTGCCTTGCCGCGTTCGGCGCCTGGCAGCCAGCGGGTGAAGTAGTAGATCACGCCAGGGAAGAATCCGGCTTCGGCGACGCCAAGCAGGAACCGCAGCACATAGAACTGGGTTTCGTTCTGCACGAAGGCCATGGCGGTTGCCACCAGGCCCCAGGTGAACATGATGCGGGTCAGCCAGATGCGGGCGCCGACCTTTTGCAGCAGCATGTTCGACGGCACCTCGAACAAGGCATAGCCGATGAAGAACAGGCCGGCGCCAAAGCCGTAGGCCGCGGCGCTGATACCGAGGTCGCTTTCCAGGTGCGGACGGATGAAGCCGATGTTGACGCGGTCGAGGTAGTTGACGATGAACATGATGACGAACAGCGGCAGCACATGGCGCTTGACCTTGGCTACGGCACTGGCGAGCGGGTCATCGCCGCGCTGCGCGGACGAAACGAGGGGATCGGTCACTGGTGTATCTCCCACTAATTGTTTTTGTGCGGGTCACTGCAGGTTCAGGTCACAGGCGGGAGGCAGTCGCCTGCGAGTTGTCTGACATGCTTGAGGGAAAGAATATGCGTGTGCGAGTTGTACGACAAGATGCCAAACAGTCAGGATGTGCTGCTATACAAGCCGAGAATTCGCATAAAATCGTTAATAATCCAGGAAACAAGTTGCTACATTCTTACTGCGCAGGGCAAAACCGCCACGAAAAATAAATCGAAAAAAGTGCTTGTCATACAAGATGCACTGCTAGGATCGCTTGCATACCGGCCTGCTTGTCTTATCTCTGGGAGTCCGACATGGAAACACCTGCACCCGCGTCCCCGCCCCTGCGCAAGCGTGGCCACAGCCGCGCCCATGACCTGGTTTCCAGCCTGACCCAGCGCATCCTGCTGGGCATGTACACGCCGGGTGACAAGCTGCCGTCTGAAAACACCCTGGTGCGCGAGCAAGGGGTCAGCCGCACGGTGGTCCGCGAGGCGCTGTCCAAGCTGCAGGCGTCAGGGCTGGTGGAGGCCCGGCACGGCATCGGTACCTTCGTCATCGAGCGCCAGGCCCAGGCAGGTCTGCGGGTGGGGGCCGAAAGCGCCGGCAGCGTGCGTGACCTGCTGGAGCTGCGTATCGGCCTCGAAGGCCAGGCGGCAGCCCTGGCCGCCCTGCGCCGCGACGAGCGTCACCTGGCCCAGATGCGCCGGGCGCTGGACGACTACCAGGACCTGGCCGCCGCGGGTGACAGCTGCATCGAGGCCGACCGGCGTTTCCACCTGCTGATCGCCGAGGCGACCGGCAATGTGTACTTCACCGAGATGATGGCGCAGCTGGGTAATGCACTGATCCCGCGCAATCGCATGGACCGGGTCGAGCGTGCAGGCGCGAACATGGCGCGGCATGCGTACCTGGCCAACCTGGAGCACGAGGCGATCCTGAACGCGATCCGCCGCCAGGATCCGGATGCGGCGCGGGCGGCGATCTGCCTGCATCTGTCGAATAGCCGGGACCGGTTGTTGCCGGAGGGTGGGTAGTGGGCGCTCAAATCACCCAGAACCCTCAGGCCAACAACGCCCGCAACGCCCCACAATCCGCCGCATGCCAGTCCGCCAGCTCTGGCCACGGATTCTCCGGCAGGTTCACCAGCACCGTCCTCGCTCCCGCCGCGCGCCCGCAATCCAGGTCGAATCGGTAATCCCCGACCATCACCAGCTCACCCGGCGCCACGCCCCAGGCCTGGGCGATCTTCAGCAGCCCATCCGGGCTGGGCTTCGGCGCCGCCTCGTCGCGGCCAAGGATGTGCTCGACCGGAAAACAATCCGCCAGACCGATAGCCTGCAGGGTGACATGCGCAAGCTCCCGGGCATTGCGGGTAAGGATGCCCAGGCGGCACCCCCGCCCGGCCAGTTCCCGCACCAGCTCGACCGCGCCCAGGGCAGCTGTCGAAGCCACCGCCAGGTCCCGCTCATGCTCGAGCAACCAGGCATGCTTGGCCTCGGCTTCCGCTGAGGGCAAGGCGGCCAGGTGGGTGAGGATGTCGTCCTCGGGCGGGATACCCAGCGCAACGCGAATGGCCGCGAAGTCGTGCACGGCCACGGTCAGGGTGCCGTCCATGTCGAACACCCAGTTGCGCATCTGCGACAGGCTCACGCCCAATCCTCGCGATGGCGGATCAGGCCCTCCTGGCTCGAGGAGGCCACCAGCTGGCCGGCACGGTTGAAGATGCTGCCGCGGTTGAAGCCACGGGCGTTGCCGGCCCACGGGCTGTCGGTGGCATACAGCAGCCACTCGTCCGCGCGCAGGTTGCGGTGGAACCACAGCGAATGGTCGAGACTGGCGATCTGCATGTCGCGCTGCCACACCGATTTGCCATGGGGCATGAGCGAGGTGGTCAGCAGGCCGAAATCGGAGGCGTAGGCCAGCAGGTACTTGTGCAAGGCGGGCATGTCCGGCAGCGTGCCGTCGGCGCGGAACCAGACGTACTTCACCGGATCACCCGCCTTGGGGTTGTACGGGTCGCGCTCGGTGACCGGGCGGATCTCGATGGGCTTGGCGCACAGCACCTTGTCACGAATGCGCTCGGGCAGACGATCGGCCAGGGTGCTGGCGAGCTCGACCTCGGTCGCCAGGTTCTCGGGGCCGACCACCTCAGGCATCTGCGCCTGGTGCTCGAAGCCTTGTTCGTCGTACTGGAACGAAGCGCTGCAGGTAAAGATCGGCTTGCCCTTCTGGATCGCCGTCACCCGCCGGGTGCTGAAGCTGCCGCCGTCGCGCACACGGTCCACCGAATACACCACGGGCATGCTGGCATCGCCCGGGCGCAGGAAATAGCCATGCAGCGAGTGCACGTGGCGATCCTCTTCCACCGTCTGGCTCGCGGCCGACAGCGACTGGCCAAGCACCTGCCCACCATAAAGCTGACGAAAGCCCAGGTCCTGGCTACGCCCGCGGAACAGATTTTCCTCGATGGACTCGAGGCTCAACAGGTCGACCAGGTCGTCCAACACATGGCTCATTCAGGATTCTCCTAGCAAGGCACGACAGCGCGGCGTTTCTGCATAAATTAATGCGACAAATGATACAGGGTTTGTCTGCGCTGCCCCGCATGTTCAAGCATTCACGGGCGCAGGGTGGCCTGCCAGCGGTCGCGGTCGATGCGGTACAGCACGTGAGGGCGCAGCGGGTGGCCGGGCGGCAGCCGCGGATGCTCGAAGCTGCCTGCCACGTCCTGCTGCATGCCGATGGCCTGCATGACCTTTTGCGAGGGCATGTTGGTATCGCTGGTAAACGACACCACCTCGTCCAGGTGCAACTGGGCGAAGGCGCAGCGCAGGCAGGTCCAGGCCGCCTCGCTGGCGTAGCCCAGGCCCCAGTGACGCCGCGCCAGGCGCCAGCCGATCTCCACGGCAGGGGCGAAGCCAGCGTCGAAGTTGACGTTGAGCAACCCGGTCATGCCGATGAACGCGCCGCTGTCGGTACGCTCCAGCGCCCACAGGCCGTAGCCGTGTTCATTGAAGTGCCCACGGATGCGACCGATCAGCGCTGCACTTTCAAGCCGGGTCAGCGGCGCGGGAAAATAGCGCATCACCTGGGGATCGGCAGACATCGCGGCAAACTCGTCCAGGTCATCGTCACGCCACTGGCGCAGTACCAGGCGGGCGCTTTCCAGTCTGAGAATGGGGTTCATGCAATGGCTCCTGATCTTCACTGCAAGTGTATGCGCTGGCGCGCGGATCGACGACCCGAGGATGGCGCGACGGCGTCCACTGCTGGCAAGATCGGGGCATCCCCTGACCGCGAATCGCCCATGCCTTTGCCGCTGATCTACCACGACGACTACAGTCCGGAGTTTCCACCGGACCACCGTTTTCCCATGGACAAGTTCCGCCTGCTGCGTGACCACCTCATCGACAGCGGACTGACTACCGACCAGGCACTGCTGCGTCCGCAGGTATGCCCCAACGACGTCCTCGCCCTGGCCCACGACCGCGCCTACATCGAGCGCTACATGAACGGCGAGCTGTCACGCGAGGACCAGCGCCGCCTTGGCCTGCCCTGGAGCGAAGCCCTGGCCCAGCGCACCGTACGCGCCGTCGGCGGCTCGCTGATGACGGCGGAGCTCGCCCTCGAGCACGGCATCGCCTGCCACCTGGCCGGTGGCACCCACCACGCCCACTACGATCATCCCGCGGGCTTCTGCATCTTCAACGACCTGGCGGTCATCGCCCGCTACCTGCTCGAAGCCGGCCGGGTGCACCGGGTACTGATCTTCGACTGCGACGTGCACCAGGGCGATGGCACGGCGCGCATTCTCCATGACACCCCGGACGCAATCACCGTGTCGCTGCACTGCGAGCAGAACTTCCCCGCGCGCAAGGCCCACAGCGACTGGGACATCCCCCTGCCCCGGGGTATGGGCGACGCGGCTTATCTGAAGGTGGTCGACGACGCGCTCAATTACCTGTTGCCGCTGTACCAGCCAGACCTGGTGTTGTACGACGCGGGCGTAGACGTGCACAAGGACGACGCCCTGGGTTACCTGCAGCTGACCGACAACGGCGTGGCCGCCCGCGATGAATGCGTGCTGCGCCACTGTATTGGTCGGGATATCCCGGTGGCCGGGGTGATTGGTGGAGGCTACAGCAAGGACCGCCAGGCCCTCGCGCAGCGGCATGGCATCCTCCATCACAGCGCCAGCCGGGTACTGGGTTACACACAATGACTGTGGAACCGCCTGTGGATAACCTGAGCGAAACAGGCTCCAGCCCTTTGACTGCCTGATGTACAAGGTACTGTACGTTTTTTGACCAGTGCCTGCGGGGGCCCCGCTGCGCTAGAATGCCGGCTCTTTTCCACAGCCTGCAGCCCGCCATGACCGATCAACACTCCCCTGCCCGTCCCCTCGTCGCCGTCATCGGTGCCGGCCCCGCCGGGTTGATGGCCGCCGAGGCCCTGGCCCAGGCCGGCGTTGCCGTAGAGGTGTTCGACGCCATGCCTTCGGTGGGCCGCAAGTTCCTGCTGGCGGGCGTTGGCGGCATGAACATCACCCATTCGGAGGCCTACCCGGCCTTTGTCTCCCGCTACGCCGAGCGCCGCGACGAGATCGACGGGCTGCTCCAGGATTTCGATGCCGCCGCGCTGCGCCAATGGATTCACGGTCTGGGGATCGAAACATTCGTCGGCAGCTCCGGCCGGGTATTCCCCACCGACATGAAGGCCGCGCCACTGCTACGCGCCTGGCTCAAGCGCCTGCGGGACAGCGGCGTGGTTATCCACACCCGGCACCGTTGGCTCGGCTGGACGGGCGACGGCGCATTGCGGATAGCTTATCCACAGGGCGAACTGCAGGTGCAGGCTGACGCCGTGATATTGGCCTTGGGCGGCGCAAGTTGGGCGCGCCTGGGGTCGGACGGTGCCTGGGTGCCGCTGTTGGCCGAGCGGGGTGTGGATATCTCGGTATTGCAGCCGAGTAACTGTGGTTTCGAGGTGACGGGCTGGAGCGAACTGCTCAAGGACAGGTTCGCGGGCGCGCCGCTCAAGAACATTGCCCTTGGCATGCCTGGCGCCGCACCGCGCAAGGGTGAGTTCATCCTCACCGCGCAAGGGGTCGAGGGCAGCCTGGTCTACGCCTGGTCGGCGCCGGTACGCGAGGCGATCAACCGGGATGGACAGGCAACCCTGCTACTGGACCTGCTGCCTGACCGGCCTGTGGATAAAGTCGAACAGGCCTTGGCCAAGCCACGAGGCTCGCGCTCGATGGCCAAGCATCTGCAGGGACAGCTGGGGCTGGAGGGGGTCAAGGCGGCCTTGCTGCGCGAGCTCACCGACCAGGCTACCTTCGCCAGCCCTGCCCTGCTGGCCCGGGCGATCAAGGCGCTGCCGATTACCCTGGTGCGGGCACGGCCGATCGATGAAGCCATCAGCAGCGCCGGAGGGGTGCGCTTCGAGGCGCTGGATACGGGATTGATGATCAAGGCACTGCCGGGCGTGTTCTGCGCTGGCGAGATGCTCGACTGGGAAGCCCCGACCGGGGGCTATCTGTTGACCGGCTGTTTCGCCAGCGGCCTGCGTGCGGGGGTGGCGGCGGCCCAGTGGGTGCGCCGCCCCGCGTGACCTAGGGTTTGCGCTTTTTGGGGCCGCCGTTGAACGCCGGCACGCGGCGCACCGGTTTCACCAAGGGTTCGGTGATGTTCTCGGCACTGTCCATCCAGCGGCCCAGGCCACGCTTGGCGCTGGTTTCCTTGGGCTTCTTGGGCTTTTTCGGTTTCTTCACCACCTGGCCATTGGCATCGGTATCCGGCACCCGGTGATCGGGCACGAAATCCGGCTCTTCATGGCGCGGCAAGGTCTTGCGGGTCAGCGTCTCGATCGCCGCCAGCAACTGCACCTCGTCCGCGCACACCAGCGAGATCGCCTCGCCGGTATTGCCCGCGCGGCCGGTACGGCCGATCCGGTGAATGTAGTCCTCGGCCACGATGGGCAGGTCGAAGTTGACCACCAGCGGCAAGTCGTCGATGTCCAGGCCACGGGCCGCAACGTCGGTGGCGACGAGGATCTGCACCTCCCGGGCCTTGAAAGTGTCCAGCGCACGCTGGCGCGTGGCCTGGGGACGATCGCCGTGGATCCCGTCGGCGTTCACGCCTTCCTCGCGCAGGCGCTCGACCAGCTGGTCCACGCCGTTGCGGGTCTTGGCGAACACCAGCACCTGGGACCAGCGCTGCTTGCGCAGCAAGTGCAGGAACAGCTCGGGCTTGCGCTTCTTGTCCACAGGCACCAGCCACTGCTTCACGGTCGTGGCGGTGGTGTTGCGCGGGCTGACCTGGATCGTCAGCGGATCGTTCAGCGCGAGGCCCGCGAGCATGCGGATCTCATCCGAGAACGTCGCCGAGAACAGCAGGGTCTGGCGCTTGCGCGGCAAGGCTGCATACACCGCTTGCAGCTCTTCGGCAAAGCCCAGGTCGAGCATGCGGTCGGCTTCATCGAGCACCAGGATCTGCACCTGGCCGAATTTCACCGCGTTCTGCCGATACAGGTCGAGCAGGCGGCCAGGCGTGGCGACCAGCAGGTCGACACCGCGGCGCATGCGCATCATCTGCGGGTTGGTGCTGACACCACCGTAGACCGCGTAGGTGCTCAGCGGCAGGTGCTCGGCGTACTGGCGGATATTCTCGTGCACCTGCTCGGCCAGCTCGCGGGTCGGCACCAGCACCAGGGCGCGGATCGAATTGCTCGCGACCTTGGCCCCTTCCATGGCCAGGCGCTGCAGCATCGGCAGGGCAAAGCCTGCGGTCTTCCCGGTGCCGGTCTGGGCGGCGGCCATCAGGTCGCGGCCCGCCAGCACGGCAGGAATGGCCTCGGCCTGGACCGGGGTCGGGGTGTTGTAGTCCAGGTGCTGCAAGGCGCGCAGCAGGGGTTCGATCAGGCCGAGTTTGGCGAAAGTCATGGCAATACCGTCAGGGGTTCAGCAAAGGCGGCAGTCTACCGCAAAGCCTTGCCCTGCCCCATCACTTGCATGCCTGCTCCTTCAGCGGCTCTGGCGCCTCGGGGGTCTTGCGCCACTGCGGCAGGCCGATCAGCACCACGGCGCCGATGATCACCGCCATGGCCAGGCATTCCTCGGCGCCGATGCGTTCGCCAACGAACAGAATGCCCAGCAGCACGGCGACTGCCGGGTTGACGTAGGCATAGCTGGTGGCCGCCGCCGGGCGCACGTTCTTGAGCAGGTACATGTAGGCGCTGAAGGCCAGGATCGAGCCGAAGAACACCAGGTACGCCAGCGCTGCCCAGCCCGCCGTCGTAGGCATCTGGGTCATGCGCTCGCCACTCAGGGCGCTGCCTATCAGCAGCGCGGCCCCGCCCACCAGCATCTCCGCAGCGCTGGCCATTGCGCCCTGGGGCAGTGGCAGACTCTTGCTCCACACCGAGCCAAACGCCCAGGCCGCGGCGGCGAACAGGATCAGTGCCGCGCCCATGGGGCTTGCCTGCAGGTTGGAGCCAAGGTTGAGCAAAGCGATGCCGACCAGTCCCATCAGGATTCCCGCCCACTCCAGGCGGGTATTGCGCTGGCCCCACAGCAGCCCGAACAACAAGGTGAACAACGGTACCGTGGCAATTGCCAACGCCGCCACGCCCGAGGCGACCCCAGCGTGCTCGGCCAGCGTCACTCCGCCATTGCCGCAGCTGAGCAGCAGAAACCCGATCGCGCCTGCCGCACGCCATTGCGGCCAGGTCGGCGCCGGCACGCCGCGCCAGCGCAGGAATCCATAGAGCAGGCTGCCGGCAATCAGGAATCGTACGCCTGCCATCAACAGAGGCGGCCACGACTCCACGCCGATGCGGATGAACAGGTAGGTGGAACCCCAGACCAGATACAAGGCCAGAAAGGCACCAATGAGAAGCAACGGGAAACGACGGGCAGCAGGCATGATGAAGACTCGAAATCCATTTTCGGGTCGACCAGTTTAGAAAGCCTGCGCGGTAAACAGAAGTTACAAAATCTGATAAAAACAGCGGAACACTTACCTGCCTGGCTTAGTTGCGCAGCAGCAGTTTTCCTTCGATGGGCACGTAGCGGTCGGCTGCGCGGATCAGCGAGTTGGCAGTCAGCCCAGGCACGCCATAGGCGACGGTCTCGATGCCATAGCGCTGGATGACCCGCTCGAGCAGCAGGTCGAAATCGCCGTCACCGGAAGCCAGCACCACCTGGTCGACGCGTGCGGCGGCGTCGATCACATCGAGGGTGATGCCCACGTCCCAGTCGCCCTTGGCCGAGCCGTCGCTGCGCTGGATGTACGGTTTGAGCCGGACGGTGAACCCCAGGTTGCGCAGGATCTGCTGGAATTGCTGCTGCTTGCTGTCGCCCCGGTCGATGGCATAGGCCACCGCCTCGACGATCTCGCCGTGCTGGCTGATGTCGGCCCACAGTGCGGCATAGTTGAAATGACAGCCATAGGCCTGCCGCACGGTGTAGTAGAGGTTCTGCACGTCGGCGAATACGGCGATCTTTTTCACCGGGTGTTCCTCTTCAAGTAAAGGGCTCAGCAGCAGCGCAGTATGCCCTAACGGTCAGACAAACGTATCGTCATCCGAGAAGAACCCGCCGTCGTCATTGCCGTAGTCAGTGTCGGCATAACCACCGTCGTCAGCCACAGGCTGCTGGTCGTCCTGGTTCCAGCCACCGCTGTCGCTGGCCGGGGCCGCCTCTTCATGGTTCGCCTCGGCCACTTGCGCAGGCTGCTCGTCATTGTTGAACAGGCTGCTGATCCCATGCGCCAGCATCACCCCGCCCGCCACACCGGCGGCGGTCTGCAGCGCACCACCCAGGAAACTGCCAGCGCCCGCACGACCCACGGCGCCGGGGGCAGCCCCGAAAGCGGGGGCCTGTTGCTGGCTGAAGCCACGGGACGGTTCGCGCCAGCCACCACCGCCTTGAGGCGCGGCTGGTGCGGGGCGCTGCGGCTCAGGCGCGGGCGGGCGGCTGCCAGCACCGAAGATGCTCGAAAGGAATCCACCACCGCCCTGCCCCGGTGCCGGCGATGACGCTCGGGATTGCGCTTGGGCACGGGCCTGCTTGAGTTCGGCTTCGAGCTGCTTGTTCTGCTCGTCCATACGCTTGAGCGCCGCTTCCTGCACGAGGATCGCCTGGGCCATGTAGTAGGGCGCGCCCGGCTGCTGGCGCACGTGCTCCTCGATGCGCGACTGGGCCTGGGCATCACGCGGCTGGTTGGGGTCCTCGGCCTGCTTGAGCCGGGTAAACAGGCCGTCGATCAGGGTTTGCTCTTCAGTATTCATGGGTGACCTCGTACAAGAAGCGGGACATCGGACAGCATCAAGATGGGGGACTGGGGCGCCCGATTCAATCGCTGGCCCCGTGAAAGTTTTTTCAGCTTGGCCAATGCCTGGGCTAAAGTGACGCCCTGCTTTTACTGCCATGCGATATCGACGAATGAATCCGCTGAGTGTTCTGCGCGACTCCCTGTATTTCTTCCGCCGCCACCTGATCGGCATCCTGCAGCTGTGCCTGCCGCTGGTGGTACTCGAAGCCCTGGGCACCCAGTTACTCTACCGTCAGCTGGGCGACGCCGCATCGCCCAGCTACGGCCTGCTGGTGAGCCTGCTGTTCTATCCACTGTACAGCGCGGCGCTGATCCTTTACCTCGACACCCGCAGCAACGGCCTGGAACCGCCCAAGCGCGACCTGTTCGCCCGCGCCGTGCAACTCTGGCCGACGCTGGCGTTGATGATCCTGATCAGTTCGTTGCTGATCATGGCGGGCCTTGCCCTGTTCGTGCTGCCGGGTATCTGGGTGATGATCAACCTGGTATTCGCCGAGTACCTGCTGGTGCTGCGCGGTATGCCGGTGGTGGCTTCGATGCGCGAGAGCGCGCGGATGACCACCGGGCATTTCTGGCAGATCATGGTCTGCGTGCTTGCCGTGCTGGCGCCGTTGTGGCTGATCGATGCATTGGTGCTGACCGTGTTCCCGGATCCTCAGCCCGCGGTACAGCTGGCCATGGACAGCCTGAGCGGCTTCCTGCAGCTGTTCAACAGCGTGGTGCTGTACCGGTTGTTCATGCTGCGCGAGGCAGAAGAAGGCGCCTGACCTGGCCGGGCGACGAACGGCTCGGCTATGCTGGGGCCTTTGCACCGACAAGCCGAGCCGATGACCCGACTACTGCGCAACGTCCTGCTGATCCTCCTGCTCTTGTTCATTCTGCTCTGGCTGCTGGCCAGCCACCTGAGCTGGCGCCCTGAAGCGCGCGAGGCCCTGCCCGTGGCCTGCAAGGGTACGAACAAGCCCCTGCTGCCCGGCCAGGTGCTCAAGGTGATGACCTGGAACGTCCAGTACCTGGCCGGCAAGCGCTACGTGTTCTGGTACGACCAGGGCCATGGCGAAGACACCCGCCCTACCCACGAGGACCTCGCGTACAACCTCGATGAAGTCGCCCGGGTCATCCGCGCCGAGCAGCCCGACGTGGTGATGCTGCAAGAGCTCGACAACGACGCCAAGGCCACCGACTACCAGGATCAAGTGTCCTTGCTGCGCGAGCGCCTCGTCGACCTCTATCCCTGCGCCGCGCAAGCCTACGACTGGAAGTCCGACTTCGTACCCGACCGTCACGTGCTCGGCAGTGCTGGCCGCAGCCTGGCCACCCTCAGCCGCTACCCCATCGACAAGGCTGAACGCCTGCAACTGCCCAATGCCGCCGACAACGCCTGGTCACGCCTGCTGCAGCCACAACCGGCGCTGTTGGTCAGCTACCTGCCCTTTGGCGATGGCAGCCGCCTCGCCGTGATCAATACTCGGCTGTCGCCCTACCAGCCGGGCAGGGAAGTGCAAGACCGCCAGGTGCAGCATCTGGCCAAGGTGCTCGACCGCCTGGAAGGCCAAGGTACCCCCTGGCTGCTTGGCGGCGACCTCAACCTGTTGCCGCTGGGCCAGCACCGTCGCCTGCCCACCGAACAGCGCGGCAGTTACCCCGCCGACAGCAACCTGCATGTGCTGTGGGACAAGTACCCGATGATCCCCAGCAACGCAGAAGCCAGCGGCGCCGAGCGCGGTGCCTGGCTGACCCACTACCCGAACGATCCAGTCGCCAGCGGGCCGGACCGGACCCTGGACTACCTGTTCCACAGCCCGAAACTGCAGCGGCTGGGCGCACGGGTAGTGCAGGAGGATACGTTGCAGATATCCGACCACCTGCCCGTCACTGCACGGTTGCTGTTGCCCGCGCAGCCCTGAACCGAGGGTTTCAGGCCTTGCGGGGCTTAGCCCTTGCGGTGGCTTCGGCCACCAGTGGGTCATCCGGCCAGTAGTGCTTGGGGTATCTGCCCTTCAGATCCTTCTTCACCTCGGCGTAGGTGGTCCGCCAGAAGTTCGCGAGATCCTGGGTGACCTGCACCGGCCGACGCGCAGGTGACAGCAGGTGCAGCTTGACCTGCAGGCGCCCCTGGGCGATGCGCGGGGTGTCGGCGAGGCCGAACAACTCCTGCAGGCGGACGGCCAGGATCGGCGGGGTTTCGCTGTAATCCAGGCGGATGTTCGAGCCCGACGGTACGCTCAGATGGACCGGCGCCCACTCGTCCAGGCGCTGGGGCAGCGGCCAGGGCAGCAAGTTGCGCAGGATCGAAGACAGGTCCAACTGGGCGAAATGGCTCAGCCGCGAGACCTTGCCCACGTATGGCTCGAGCCAGTCTTCGAGCGTGGCGAGCAGGGCTTCATCGCCCAGATCGGGCCATTCGCTCTGCCCCTCCTTGTCCACGTCGAGCTGGCGCAGCAGCGTCACTCGCGCCTGCCATTGGCGCAGTTCGGGCGTCCACGGCAACAGCGCCAGGCCTTTGCGCCGGACCAGGCCGAGCAGCGCGCGGGCGCGGGCATTGTCATCCAGGCCCGGTAGCGGCTCGCGGCTGAGTACAAGTTCACCCACCTTGCGCTGGCGCTCGGCGCGCAGCACGTTTTCGCGCTCGTCCCAGTCCAGCAGGTCGAGCGTCTCGACTTGCTCGGCAAGCACGCTTTCGAACAGTGCCGCATCGAAATCGGTCGCGAGGTAGATACGTTCCTCACGCTGGCCCTGACGGCTGCCGAGGTCGGCGATCACCAGCCAGGGGTGTTTCATCAAGGCGTCGGCTTCGGCGAACAATGCCGCGCGGCCGTTGGCCAGGCGGTACTCGGCGCCGCCCTCGCGGCGCCGCTGGGCCACCCGGTCGGGATACGCCAGCGCCAGCAAGGCGCCGAGCCAGCGTGGATGATCAGGGTCCGGGACCGCCGAGCGTGTCTTCCCGCGCAGCATTCCACGGTATTGGCGGGCCAGCTGCCGCGCACGCTGCACACCACCCTGGCTACCGCGGACGGCACGGCTTTCGCCGCTGACGCATTACGGCGCAGGGCCATAACACTGATCGGGCCGGTTAGGAAGGCGATCACCGTGGCGACTGAGATGACTGCAGCAAGATCGCTCCAGCCCCTGAAGAAGAACAGAAACACGAAAGACACGAGGAGGTTGAACCACATTGCAGGCCTTGGGATGCCGTACAAGGGATGAACCCGACCCAAGATTCTTGGCAGGGTGTTGTTTCGCTCCATGCCATAGATCATGCGAGCCGTGGTTGCGGTATGGATCACACCGGTTCCTGAGGGGCTGATGAACGCGTCGATGTACAGCAGAATGGCCAACCAGTTCAGGCCCAAGGCCAACGCCAGTTGAGCCAATGGTGAGTTGAACGAGAGGTTGTGCCACCCCAGGGCCACGGACGACGGGGAAACCGCGCCTATGAACGCAATCTGGATTACCACGTAGATAACAAGAGCGATCAAAATGGAACCCAACACGGCGATGGGAATGTTGCGCCCTGGATTTTTGGCCTCGCCTGCCAAACTGATGGGGCTCTGAAAACCGGTGTAACTGAAAATAATGCCGCTAGCGGCTACAGCAGTCAGAACGGCTGACCAACCATAGGGCGCGAACTCAGCCTCAGAGCTCAGGCCAAAATTCTCAGTGTTGAAACCCGCTGAGATCAGGGCGATGCCTATGACGATAGGCACGACGAACTTGAAAACCGTGACAGCAGAATTCGCCTTGATGAAGAGCTTCATTCCCCAGTAATTCAGAAGGAAGTAGACCACTACCAGTGCAGCGCTAACCAGGAGACCCGAGTGGGTCAGTTCATGGCCATTCATTAGCCCTTGCGCCCAAGGGTATGGCCATGACGCCATGTACTGGATGGAGGCTACCGCTTCAATCGGGATGACTGAGACGATGGAGATCCAATTCGCCCAGGCTGCCACGAAGCCCACCAGAGCGCCGTGTGAGTAGCGTGCGTATCTAACCATGCCTCCAGACTCAGGAAACATAGCTCCCATCTCTGCGTAGGTAATAGCAATGGCCAGCATGACCATTGCACCTATGATCCAGGCGAAGATGGCGGCGGGGCCTGCCAGTGCCGAGGCATGCCAAGCGCCGAACAGCCAACCTGAACCGATAATTGAGCCAAGACCTGTCAGCAAAAGCGGCCAGAGTCCGATATTGCGTTTCGCGGATTTCATATCCAAACCTTTTTATTCTTAGACTTCTAATGGCAATTTTGTAAATTGCTACTTGGATGATAGAGCTCAGCATGTATAGCCACGCACGGCTCACTTATTTAAACTTGTGAACCTATCATTCCTTGATTGATCCTTCCTTTTGAAGCGGCGCAACTCAGTGCCCTCCATTATGAAGGAACACACTGAAATTACCTTTCAGATTGCGATTGACATTCAACGAAATCTGAAATTACCCTTCATAAACCCTAGGCGCGCTGAAGGATTTTGTCATGATCGAAGCTATAGATAAGGTGGATATTGCAATTACGGACAGGCTGCAACGCGACGGCAGGCTCTCGAACGTTAAGCTCGCCGAGCAGCTATCCCTGAGTGAGGCCTCATGCTGGAGGAAGCAAAAGCGCCTCGAGGAGTGCGGGGTCATAGAAGGATACCAAGCAATTCTCAATAGGAAGAAACTTGGTCTGGGAGTGATGGCCTTTGTGCAAATTTCTTGCACCGACCATAGCGAAGAAGCAACAGCAAAATTCGAAAAAATCATCGAATCTGCACCGCAGGTGCTGAGCTGTCATAACACTACAGGGGAAGCCGACTTTCTCTTGCAAGTCGTCGCTCGAGACCTGGATAATTACAGCCGATTCATAGACAAGGTTTTGCGAAAGTTGCCTGGCGTATCCAGCATCAGATCTAATTTTTCTTTGCGCGAGATGAAAACAACTAATAAGTTGCCCGTTACAGAGCTGCTGAGTATTTGATCGATTGGATGCCAGCAGCCACGGCTGCATGTGACTGCTGGCATTTGTTGCTCTAGCCTTTCGGAGCAGTGGTTTTTCCGTCTACCAGGCGCCAGATATTCAAAGGGTTGTTTTGCTTCAATGCCTCAGGGAGGAGGACATTTGGCAAATTTTGATAGCAAACAGGACGAAGGAAGCGGTCGATTGCAGTCGAACCAACCGACGTTGTGCGGCTGTCAGAGGTAGCAGGGAAAGCACCGCCGTGTACCATGGAGTCACATACCTCCACGCCAGTTGGGAAGCCGTTGACCAATACGCGGCCAGCCTTCTTCTCCATGGCTTGCACCAAACCTTGAGCAATCGCCAAGTCCTCATCTTCAAGATGAAGTGTCGCCGTCAGCTGACCCTCGATGGATTTGGCGAACGCGAGCATTTCGTTGACGTTCTGGCAACGGATGACGATAGCTGCCGGGCCAAACACCTCCTCCAAGAGCTGTGCATTGGCTGCCACGCTTTCGAAGGTCGTTTGATAGAGATGCCCCTGTGCCTGTGTGGCTCCAAGATCAGGCTGGCCTGAAGCAACGGCCTGAACGCAGGACTGACTGGTGATGCGATCAATCCCTTGCGAATAGGCAGAATGAATGCCAGGAGTCAGCATGGTTTGCGCAGCCTTGTCGCCCAGATGAGCTCCGGCCTTGTCCAGGAAGGCTTCCAGGTCAGGGCCATCGACTGCAAGCACGATGCCTGGGTTGGTGCAGAACTGGCCTGCGCCCATTACCAGAGCGTCGATGAAGCCGGTGGCGATGGACTCTGCCCGAGCAGACAGTGCACCTGGCAGGAGGAATACCGGGTTGATGCTGCTCATTTCGGCGTAGACGGGGATGGGTTCAGGCCGCGCTGCCGCTGCCCGCATCAATGCCAGGCCACCGCTACGTGATCCGGTGAAACCTACGGCTTTGATAGCCGGGTGCGATACCAACTGCTGTCCTACATCGTTGCCATCACCGACAATCAGCGAGAACGTTCCCTCAGGCAATTCAAGGCGCTTCGAAGCTTCCTGGATCACTCGCCCTACGAGCTCGGAGGTTCCCAGGTGAGCGCGGTGTGCTTTCACGACAACAGGGCAACCTGCGGCCAGTGCGGAAGCGGTATCGCCACCTGCGACAGAGAAAGCGAGCGGGAAATTACTTGCACCGAAGACGGTGACAGGCCCCAGCGCAATTTTGCACATGCGCAGGTCGGGGCGTGGAAGCGGCTGACGATCTGGCAGAGCCGAGTCGAGTGTCGCATCCTGCCAACGGCCTTGGCGAAGAACAGATGCGAAAAGCCGCAGCTGACCGACGGTGCGTCCCCGCTCGCCTTCAAGTCGAGCCATGGGCAGCCCGGTTTCGAGGTGAGCACGCTCAGTCAATGTCGAGCCCAGGCCTACGATCCCTTCCGCAATCTCTTCGAGAAAACGGGCACGCAATTCAGGTGCAGCGGAGCGGAACGAGTCGAACGCCTGTTCGGCCAGCTCGCAGGCCTCGTTAACCAGAGCTGCGCTTGCGCAGTTGAACACAGGGCTTGGAATAGACTGTTGGTCATTAGGATTGATCGCAAGGAGTTCACGGCCTTCGCCGCGCACCGCTCGATAACCGATTAGTTGTTCACCTGTGAGTTGCATATATCTACTCCGAAAACTTGTTACTTGTCAGTGGAAATGGGCTGCTTCAGAAGAAGCACGTAAGCCATTGCTGCCACCGATGCCACGGCAGCACTGATCAAAAATGCGGAAGCGAATGAGCCGGATTGCTGGATGCTGAAGCCAGTGACAATGGGTGCCACCGATCCCGCCAGGTAACCGCCGAAGTTCTGGATAGAGCCGAAGGAAGCAACCCGTCGACTATCCACGACTGTGTTAGCGATCATCCAAGCAGTTGAGCTGGCCATGTTGACGCTGAACAATGCACCGCACAGCAACACCACGCTGAGGATGAAGCCACTGCCGAACGACAGAGGGATGGTGAATGCAGCAGCTGAGAACAGTGCGCAGACAACTACGAGCTTCCGGCTACCCAGTACGGTGGCCCCATTCTTCACCAGTCGGTCACAGAAACGGCCAGCGACGATGGTGCCCAAGGCGCCAAATACATAGGCCAAGGAAACGATCCAGGCAGTTTGATACAGGCTGAGACCGTGCTCACGCTCGAAATAACCTGGCAACCAGGTGAGGTGCAGCCATAGCATGTAGATCACGCCCATGAACCCCAGGACTGCACCCCAAGTGCTTTTGTGCTGGAACAGCTCAGCCCACGCGCTCAACTGAGCTTTCACGCTGGGCCTTGCTGTAATTGCTGCCTGCCTCTGTGCTTGCGTAGCCAGAAGAAGTTCGCGCTCCTCTGCAGGAAGCTCAGCCAAAAAACGCTCTTTGCTCTTGTAGAAGGCGAACCAGCAGGCAGCGATCAAGATTCCAAAAACGCCGGTGGCAATGAACATGCCACGCCATCCCCAATTGACCATCAGCAGGGTCAAGAGTGGTGGCGCGATGCAAGGCCCTATGCATGTCGACGACAACACGATCCCAGTGGGCGTCCCACGCTTCTCAGCTTCGAACCACTCTGAAAGTGCCTTAGCAGCTGAAGGAAACATTGGTGCTTCACCGATACCCAGCACGATCCGCAAACCGATGAACGCAGAGAATGTGTTGATCAAGCCAGAAGCAGTTTGAGCAACAGACCAGCCAAGAAGCGCTGCGCCCAGTGAAATCTTGCTGCCCAGGCGATCAATGATCACACCCAGTGGAAGCTGAGCCAGGGCATATGCCAACGAGAACGCTGACAGGAGGATGCCCATCTGGGAAGGCGTAATCCCCATATCCCGCTGGATAGAGGTGTTTGCAATCGACAGAGCGCTCCGATCCACATAGTTGATGATGCCGATCACCAGCAGCAGGCTGACGGTGATGACCTGGTACTTCTTGAAGGGGTTTGAGCTCGCCACCGTTTCAGGCTTACGGTTGAGCTCCGCTTCCGCATATTTGGTGTTCATAGGCGTTCACTTTCTTGTTATTGGATGAGTGCAGGATTTCGAGGCTTACATGGAGGCCTCGAGAATCCACTGGTAATCCTCTGCAGAAGCTTCACGCGGGTTTGTGCGATGGCTGTGATCTGCGAGAGCGCCTTTGATGATTTTGGGGAACATGTCTTCAGTGACTTCCAGCTCCCGCAGGCCGGTTGGCAGGCCGAGTGCTCGGGTCATGTCCCGGATCGCATCTTCGATTTGGCTTTCGTCAGCCAACCCCATCGCTTGAGCAATACGCGCTGTCTTGTGCTCGTTGACCATGGTCGCTGCCTTGCGGTTGAACTGGATCACAGCCGGCAGGAAGATTGCGTTGAGAGTGCCGTGGTGCAGGCGAGGATTGATGCCGCCCAGCGAGTGGCTCAGGCTATGAACGCAACCCAGACCTTTCTGGAACGCGAGAGCGCCTTGCAGGGAAGCACTCATCATGTTGGTGCGACCTTCCAGATTTTTCGGATCTTGGGTAGCGGTTTCGATGAAGCGCCAGGCACGCCACAGGCCGTCCAATGCAATACCGTCCGCAGGTGGGTTGAACGACGGAGCCATGAAGGTTTCGAGGCAGTGGGCAATCGCATCCATCCCGGTAGCAGCAGTCAAAACTGCAGGCAGGCCAAGAGTCAGTTCCGGGTCACAGATTGCAGATTTTGGAACAACGTGGGGGGAGATCACGCCAACCTTACGGCCATCGTCCAAGATGAGAATGGCGCCACGACCAACTTCGCTGCCGGTGCCGGCAGTGGTCGGCACTGCGATCACAGGGGCCGTTGCTGGAGTGATGCGAGCCAGGCCACCTTCGATGACAGCGAAGCTTTTCAGCGGGCCTTCGTGCTTGGCGCATACGGCTACACCTTTGGCAAGGTCAATAGCGGAACCGCCGCCGATGGCGATGATGCCGTCGCAACCGCATTCCTTGAACATGGCCACTGCTTCACGAACAGCATTTTCGTTTGGGTTGGGTGGCGTGCCGTCATAGATCGGCAGCTGAACAGTGGAGTCGGTGAATTTGCTCAGAGCTACATCGACGATACCTGCCGCACGGACACCACGGTCAGTGACGATCAAAGGGCGGGTAATACCAATGCGCTGACACTCTGCAGGCAGGAGCGAAATAGCTCCGACTTCAAACTGGATCTGGGTGATGTAATTGATCAGGGACATGGGGTCTCCTCGAGCCTACTGGCTTTGTTATTTTGGGCCGATCTCAGGCCAATCCGCCGCACCGAGTGCGACATCGTGCCGCGCCAGTATAGAAATCTGAATTCAGCCGTGGTATTGAGAACAATCCATACAGGTATAACTAGGATTCATACCAAATGACCCCGTCCCTCAACTCGATCATGTCCAGGCTCCACGCTAGACACCTGCGATTGCTCATCGAGCTGGACGAGCACCGCTCTCTTCTCGGAGCCGCAAATAGCGTGGGGCTGACACAACCTGGGGCAAGCAAGGCCCTTCAGGAGATCGAGACGACTTTTGGTACGACGCTTTTTAATCGCAACAACCGTGGGCTTGAACCAACGGCTGCCGGCTATTGCGCCATCAGGTACGCCAGGGTGGTGCAGACTGATATCTCGAACCTGCGGCACGATTTGGATGCGATCCTGAGAGGGGTCGGGGGA
Organism: Pseudomonas fluorescens; assembly: GCF_902498185.1. Lineage (GTDB taxonomy): Bacteria > Pseudomonadota > Gammaproteobacteria > Pseudomonadales > Pseudomonadaceae > Aquipseudomonas > Aquipseudomonas fluorescens_BS. Next base: position 131,313 of record NZ_CABVIX010000014.1, read on the forward strand.
CGCCTTGCGGTGGGGGCGATCATGGGGGCAGTGCCGCTGTTGATGAAGGCGGTCTCCCAGCTGACTGCCATACAGCCGGAAATGTCATTCGAGATCATTGAGGACACCAGCCAATCGCTCTTAACCCAGATCGAGAGCGGGCGCCTGGACATGGCCCTGTGCCGGACGAGTGTGACCAGTTCGCCGCATCTGTTCTCGAGTGCGTTTGTTCAAGACGAGACTCTGGCGGTCATCGCCAACATCGACCATCCCCTCCAGGCTGCTGGAGCACTTCGCTTGGAGGAGTTGGCTGAAAGTCGGTGGATCGTCTACCGGGCCAACATGCCTATGCGGGTGCAGCTTGAGCGAGAGTTCCATGATGCGGGCATCCGCTTCCCTCTGCACCTGGTGGAGACCACGTCGATTCTGGCAACGCTGTCACTGCTGCAGAACCAACCCGAGTTCGTTGCGCTTGTGTCAATCGATGTGGCCAAGCAGTGCGTCCAACACAACCGCGTATGCATCTTGCCCTTGGCCATCAAGTCCGTAAGCGACCCTTACGAGCTGGTAACACGCAGAGGTAGCCAGGCCACGCCGGCTATGGAGCAATTGAGGGGGTTGCTGATACCAATCGGGCTCGACGATGTAGGCGGTCTATGTAGGCGGTAATCAGGAGGCACTAGGGATTCTCCGATCAAGTCAGCACAGGTCGAGCGACCTGTGCTGACTTGATCGGAGAATCCCTAAGCAACGAGGTAGATCGTCACGGCAGCGACTACAATCCAGAGGGCGTTGATTGACTCGCCACGACGAAGCACGACTACACTGAGCGCACCGGCGCCTAGCAGCGCCATTACGAACCAAGCAACATGGCTTGATAATTTTTCATCTCGGGTCTCCTGTCAGCAGCTTGACTGTGACGGCAGTTTTTATATTTGTGCCCGCGAGAGCAGCGGCGCAAATATCTACCCATGCGTAGAAACTATAAATACGTACTACTACGCAATGCATCTCTGCATAGTAATACGTAGAGATGCATTGCGTCACCCTGGGATAGCTGGTTTACAGCGCCCTGACTTAAGATTGTGGCGTATACTGTCCATGGAGAGGGTTCCTAAAATCAATAATTTATGATTAGGAGGAATTAATGCAAATTAAGCATAAAATCCTCGCGCTGGGCGTGCTACCACCCACGCTTTCGGTGCTAATAATTTGCATCCTAATTATTCGTTCGGCGGCCAGTTGTCTGATCAGCAGGCTAAGTTGGTTGAAGACTCAATTCTCGCAAGTAATAAGTCAGAGCTCAAGAACTATCTTGGCTTGGCACTCAGTACCATATCACCACTTTATGCGGGCGGGAAAGGAGACGAGTCTGCAAAGAAAAAAGTCTTCCATGAACTCAAGAGGTTGAGCTTCGGATTGGACGGATACTTTTTTGTAAACGACATCTCTGGCCGAAATCTAATGCACGCCAGGCAAGCAGAGTTGGAGCGTGGGCAGCTATATACAATGACTGATCTTAATGGGGTCGCGGTCATACAAGCGCTGCTCACCACTGCAGAGACCGGAGATGGCTTTCAAAGATAGATCGTGTCCCAGGAAGTGGTGTAACTCATCATGGCTCTGGCCACTGAGTTTGCCGTTTAGTTGATCACGGCCGACAGCTTGGCCTGTGGATTATCGCTGACTGCTTCAAAGGCCTCCAACTGCATG
>NZ_CABVIX010000015.1 GCF_902498185.1 Pseudomonas fluorescens
ATCGCCAAAAACTGCGCAGTTGTGGGGTGAAGCAGAGCATGTCTCGTAAAGGCAATTGCCTGGATAATGCAGCTATGGAAAGCTTCTTCGGCACGCTCAAGTCAGAATTTTTCTACCTCAAGCGGTTTGAGAGTGTTGATGAATTGAAAGCGGGCCTGGATGAGTACATCCACTACTACAACCATGACCGCATCAAGCTGAGGCTCAATGGCCTGAGCCCTGTCGAGTACAGGACCCAGGCAGCAGCATAGAACTGTCCAACTTTTTGGGGGCAGTCCAGGTACAGCGATGGCCACAATGAATAACATCAACCCTCTCCCACTCCTCTTCTGCCTCCCCATAACCGTGATGGCCGCCCCCACCACTCGCGATGACGCCCTCAAGCTCCCCGACGTGCTGATCAGTGCCAACCGCCAGGTCGAATCGCGTACCGCCACCAGTGCCGCCAACACGGTCTTCACCCGCGCCGACATCGATCGCCTGCAACCCACCAGCGTGACCGACCTGCTGACCCGCGTGCCGGGTGTGCAAGCCGCACCCACCGGTGGCCGGGGCAGTCTTCCGGGCATCTTTATCCGCGGCACCAAGGCTGCGCAAAGCCTGGTGCTGGTCGATGGCGTGCGCATCGCCAACGCGACGTCCGGCGACAGTGGCCTGCAGTTTCTGGGAATCGACCAGATCGAGCGTGTCGAGGTGCTGCGCGGTTCGCGCTCGGCCATCTATGGCAGCGATGCCATCGGCGGAGTGATCCAGATCTTCACCCGCCGCAACGCGGGCGAAGGCCTGCAGCCGCGGCTGCGCCTGGCCGCAGGCAGCAACCAGACCTGGCAACGCAGCCTGGGGCTGTCCGGTGGAGACGGCTCGACCCGCTTCAACCTCGGCGCCGGCCTGGACGAGACGGCCGGCATCGACTCCACCGGGCCTTCGTTTGCCAGCGACGCTGACCACGATGCGTACCGCAACCAGTCGATCAATTTCAGCCTGAGTCACACCTTCACCGAGAACTTCGAGGCAGGCCTCAACCTGCTCGACAGCCGTGGCCGCAGCGAATACGACAACCCGTTCGGGCGCTTCGACCCGGTCACCTTCGAAAGCTTCGGCCAGAAGCCGTACACCGACTTCAACGTCAGCAGCCTGGGCACCTACCTGGATGCGCAGCTGACCGAACGATGGCATTCGCGCCTGGAACTGGCCCACAGCGAGAACCGCGACGACAAGCGTGACAAGCTCAGTGACGAGGCCAGCGTGTTCAATACCTACCGTGACCAGGTCACCTGGCAGAACGATCTCGTACTGGACGGGCGCAACAGCCTGCTGCTGGGCGGCGACTGGTACCAGGACCGGGTTCATGCAAGTACCGACTTCGATGAGGACAGCCGCTGGAACCGCGCTGCGTTCATCCAGCACCGCTTCACCGGCGACTACTTCTCGACCGAAGTCGGCGTGCGCCGTGACCAGAACCAGCAGTTCGGCGGCCAGACGACCTGGAGCGCCAACCTGACCGTGCCGCTGAACCGTGACAACGACGTCCTGCTGTCCTACAGCGAAGGTTTCCGGGCGCCGACCTTCAACGACCTTTACTACCCGCAGTTCAGCAATCCCGACCTGGACCCGGAGCGCTCGAAGAGCTACGAGCTGCAATGGCGCAGCCAGATCAGCGCCAGCACCCGGCTGGAGACCTCGCTGTACCGCACCGACCTGCGCGATGCGATCATCTTCGGCGAGGGCTCTATCCCGCGTAACGTGGCGTCGGCCCGGATCAACGGCCTGGAAATGGCACTGCATCAGGAGCTGTTTGGATGGCAGGCCGAACTAGGCCTCGCTTTCACCGATCCGCGCGACCGGGACAGCGGTCACACACTGGCGCGCCGCGCCCGGCGCACCCTGAGCCTGGACCTTGACCGACAGTTCGACCGTGTCAGTGTGGGCGGTAGCTGGCAGGCAGTCAGCAGCAGCTTCGATGACGAAGCCAACCGCAATCGCCTCGGCGGTCATGGTCTGCTGGGACTGCGCGGCGCCTGGCAGGCCACGCCCGAGGTGAGCGTGGCGCTGAAGCTCGACAACCTGCTGAACAAGGGTTACAGCCGGGCGCTCTACAGCTACGGGACGGATTACCAGGCCTATCGCGAAGAGCGACGGACCTGGCTGCTGAGCCTTACCTGGACGCCGACGCTGTAGGCTGGAGCACGGCGCACAGGCGCGCAGTGGCATCGATCATCTGACCGCTAGGCCGCTCAAGGCCCTTGTCCGGCACGATGAGCAAACGATTCTGGGACACAGCGCTCAGCGCCGGCCACGCCTTCCACTCCTCAAGGCCGGCGTCATCGCCCGCCAGGATCACCTGTGGATCACGCTGCAATACCGATTCAACGCTGACCTGCGGCGCTGGCTGCTTCAGATCGGCAAAGACATTGCGGGCCCCGCATACGGCCAACGCATCGCTGATGATCTGGGCGCCGCCCAAGGTATAGAGGGGGTTGTTCCAGACCTGGTAGAACACTCGCAGCGGCTGCTCGCGGTGATATCGCTGGCGCAGCTCGCTCAGGCGCTGTCGGCGTTCGGCCACATAGGCACGGCCCTGCTCCGCGCGGTCCAGGCGCACGCCAATCGCCTCGATCTGCTCAAGCAGCTGATCAAGGTCATGAGGTTCGCCGGTATAGATGGGGATGCCAAGCCGCTGCAGCTGGTCACGCTGTGCAGGGGCCACGCTGTCGGGCCAGAGCAGCAGCAGGTCGGGCTTGAGGCTGATCAGCTGTTCCATCTCCAGTTGCCCGTAGCGGCCTACCGAAGGCAGCCCTTCCAGCGCCGTTGGTCGGTCTACGCCATCGAGCACCCCGACCAGCAGGTCGGTCGCCTGAAGCTCGATGACAATCTCGGTCATTGACGGCGCCAGGCTGACGACACGCAGCCCGGCGTTGGCCCATGCACTGAAGGCCAGAAGCAGGAAGACCACGACACCGCGCGCACCCCCCATGCCGCGGATCACGCTGGCCCGGCCTCGCCCTGGTGCTCGTTGCCCATCATGTGGCCGAGCTTGCCGGCCTTGGTGGCCAGGTAGTGACTGTTGTGCGGGTTATGCCCGGTGTGCAGCGGCACACGCTCGGCGACCACGATGCCCATGTCGGTCAATGCCTTCACCTTGCGCGGGTTGTTGGTCATCAGGCGCAGCGACTGCACGCCCAGGTGCTCGAGCATCGGCAGGCACATGGCGTAGTCGCGCTGGTCGGCGGCAAAGCCCAGGCGCTCGTTGGCCTCGACGGTGTCGGCACCGCCATCCTGCAGCTCGTAGGCGCGGATCTTGTTCAGAAGGCCGATGCCCCGGCCCTCCTGACGCAGGTACAGCAGCACGCCACGGCCTTCACGGGCAATGGCCTGCAGCGCGCCCTCAAGCTGCGAGCCGCAGTCGCAGCGCTGGCTGAACAGCGCATCACCGGTCAGGCATTCGGAGTGCAGGCGCCCAAGAACCGGCTGGCCATCGGCAACGTCACCCAGGCTCAGCACGACATGCTCGCGGCCGGTGGCTTCATCGAGAAAGCCATGCATGGTGAAGATTGCAAAAGGAGTAGGCAGTTTCGAGGCGGCAACAAAGACGACGGGCACGTTGTGCTCCTGATTGGTAACTTGAGATTTCACGTGAGCCGATTGTATCAGCAGCCCGGCACCCGTGCGCACGCTGAATACCGGGAGACAGGATCGAAAAGTTCGATCGTTAGCGCGGCGCGCTTTCGTCGCCAAAGGGGTACGGCTGCTTCCAGTGGTCGAAGATGGGCTTCAGCTCGCCGTTGCGCGCGAGGGAGTCCATGCGCTGGTCGAACACCGCGCGCAGGGCCTTGCCTCGTTCGTTGTTGCCAAAGGCCAGGTAAAGCGGGAGCTCGACGATGTGCGTCCGGCGAAACAGTGCGGGGTTGGACGCCTGGTCAAGCACATAGTCCACCTCGGTCAACGCGTCGATATAGAAGTCGACCCGGTTGTGCTGAAGCATTGGCAGGATGCCCTCGCGGCGCTGGATTTCGCGGCAATGCTGTACCTTGAGGCAGTCTTCGGTGCCGGGAAGGTAGTACTGGAAATCGTAGCCGCGCACCCAGGCCAGCCGATGCTCGCTGATGTCCTCGAGCGTTGGCACGGGCTTGCTGGCCAGGCCCAGGGCGTAGATGTGGTCCATGTCGTAGTGCCAACGCGGATAGAGGTTGTCGTCTTCCTCTTCCTTGTAGGAACCGACCCAGGCGTCAGCCTCGCCGCGCTTCACCAGCCCGACGGAGCGGCTGTACGGCGCGGTTTGCAGCTTTACCTCGACGCCGGCAGGCTCGAACACCTTGCGCAGTACATCCCAAGCCAGGCCGGAACCATCGGCATTGGTGTAGTCGATCCACTCCTCGCTGACCAGGCGCACCTGGCCGGGTGCGCCACCCTGCGCATCCACAGCGTAAGCATTTGCGGCCAGCACCAGCCACATCGCCAGCAACACATACCTGATGGCCATTCAACGCTCCTTCGTCAAGCCAGAACCCAGACCAGCACCTGCATGCCCAGCCAGGCGAATACACCCGCCAGAACATCGTCGAGCATGATTCCCACGCCTCCATGCACGTGCCGGTCGATCCAGCGAATCGGCCACGGCTTGAGGATGTCGAAGAACCGGAACATCAGGAACCCGGCGAGCAGCCACTGCCAGCCCTCTGGCACCAGCCACAGGGTGATCCACATGCCGACCATCTCGTCCCAGACAATGCCCTCATGGTCGTGAACGCGCAAGTCGTCCGCCACCTTGCCGCACAGCCAGAAGCCGAACAGCATGGTCAGGCCCAGCAACAGCCAATAGCCCCAGTCGGGCAGCATCTGCCACAGTGGCACGAACGGCAGCGCGACCAGCGAGCCCCAGGTCCCTGGGGCCTTGGGCAGCGTGCCTGAGCCGAAGCCGAAGGCAATGAAGTGCCATGGATTGCGCCAGACCGAAGGTGGGACGAACTCCGCAGGCACCTGCTTGGGGTGGTCGGTCACGGTGTCTCCCTGAAATGTTGGTAACCCCGCACGGCCGGGGTGATGTCCCGGCCCTGACAGTCATGCAGGCTGACACCCTGGCCGTCGAGTACGCGCCCGACGACATGAATCGGCCAGCCTTCCTGCTGCAAGGATGATAGATGGTATGGGGGCAGAGTGAAGGCCAGCACGTAGTCGTCACCGCCACTCAGCGCCGCCTGCCGCGCGCCCTCGGGGCCGAGCAGGCCTTGCAAGGCGGGCGATAGCGGCAGCTTGGCGAGGTCTACCTGCAGGGCCACTTTCGAGGCCTTGGCGATATGCCCGCAGTCGGCCAGCAGCCCGTCGGAGATGTCCAGCGCCGCACTTGCCCTGCCGCGCAGAGCCTGACCCAGCGCCAGTTGCGGCGAGGGGGACCAGTAATGGGCAAGCAACGGCTCGGCCAGCGCGGCCTCGGCGGTGCGCTCGCCCAGCACCAGCGGCAAGGCGCCGGCGGCATTGCCCAGCTCGCCGCCGACACACAGCAGGTCACCGGCACGGGCACCGCTGCGCACCAACGCCTGCCCAGCCGGAAGCCGGCCAAACACGGTCATGGTGATACTGAGGGGTCCGCGGGTGGTGTCGCCGCCTATCAGGCTCAGCCCGCAATGGCGTGCCATGCGGTCGAGGCCTTCGGCGTAGGCCTGCAGCCACTGCTCGCCGACCTCGGGCAAGGTCAGCGCCAGGGTGAAGCCGATGGGCGTGGCGCCCATTGCCGCCAGGTCACTGGCGCCCACTGCAAGTGAGCGCTGGCCGAGCAGCAGTGGCTCGCACAGCGCCGGAAAGTGCACGCCGGCGACCAGGGTATCGGTGGAGATGGCCAGCTGCTCACCGGCCGGCAGATTCAGCAGAGCGCAGTCGTCGCCGATACCCAGGCCCACGTCTTCACCGCCCTGCGCACAGGGCGCGGCGGCAAAGTAGTGGCTGATCAGCTCGAACTCACCCATGGTCCGGAAGCGCCAGGATCAGCGCTTGAACGCCTTGACTTCGGCTTCGCGCAGACGCGGCGCCAACTTGTCGAGCACGCCGTTGACGAACTTGTGCCCGTCGGTGGCGCCGAACACCTTGGCCAGTTCGACGCCTTCGTTGATCACAACGCGGTACGGCACGTCGACTCGCTTGATGAACTCCCAGGTGGACAGGCGCAGAACCGCCAGTTCGACCGGATCGAGCTCCTCGAGCGCCAGATCCAGGCACGGGGCCAGGGCGTTGTCGATTTCCTGCACCATCGCCGGAACCCCGTGAAGGATCTCGCGGAAGTAGGCGCCGTCGACATCGGTGAAATCGTTATCGACCCGGAATTGCGCTTCGACCTCGTTCAACGAATGACGAGCCATGTGCCATTGATACAGGGCCTGGGTCGCGAGCTTGCGGGCTTCGCGGCGCTTGACGCTCTTCGATGGCTTGCCGGCATCGGCAGGCTTCGGATCGCGCGGGTTGAAACGATCGCTTTCGTCGCTAATCACTTGGCCTCCAGCTGCGCCAGCAGACTGACCATTTCGAGGGCGGACAGGGCAGCTTCAGCGCCCTTGTTGCCAGCCTTGGTGCCGGAACGCTCGATGGCCTGTTCGATGGAATCGACGGTCAGGACGCCAAAGGCAACCGGAACGCCAAACTCCATGGACACCTGGGCCAGGCCCTTGGTGCATTCGCCCGCCACGTATTCGAAGTGCGGGGTGCCGCCACGGATGACCGCGCCCAGGGCGACGATCGCCGAGTATTCGCCTTGCTGGGCGACTTTCTGCGCAACCAGCGGGATCTCGAAGGCGCCCGGGGCGCGGATGATGACGATGTCGCTTTCGCTCACGCCGTGGCGTACCAGGGCATCAACGGCACCGCTTACCAGGCTTTCGACGACAAAGCTGTTGAAGCGGCCAACCACCAAAGCATAGCGACCTTTGGGGGCGATGAAGGTACCTTCGATGGTCTTCAGGGTCATTCCGGAGTTCTCATCTTAAAGAGCGAGGCCGCTACCAGGCGGCCTGCAGGAGGTTTTGGACACGAGCAGCAGGACTTCTATCAGGCCTGTGTCACTCGGAGGGCACGTATTCTACAACTTCCAGATCGAATCCGGATATCGCATTGAACTTCATCGGCGAGCTCATCAGGCGCATCTTGCGCACGCCCAGGTCGCGCAGGATCTGCGAACCGGCGCCGACGGTGCTGTAGGTGCTCGGCGTCTTGACCTGGGTCTGGCCCGCGCTTTCACGGATATGCGCCAGCAGCACGTCGCCATCGAGCGGGTGGCCGAGCAGCAGGACCACGCCGCTGCCGGCCTCGGCCACCGCGTTCATCGCGGCGCGCAGGCTCCAGCGGCCAGGCTGCTTGACCATCAGCAGGTCGCGCAGCGGGTCCATGTTGTGCACGCGCACCAGGGTCGGCTGGTCGGCGCAGATGGTGCCCAGGGTCAGGGCCATGTGCACGTCGCCTTCGACCGCGTCGCGGAAAGTGACCAGGTTGAACTGGCCCAGCTCGCTGTCCAGGGGCTGCTCGGAAACCCGCTGAACGGTACGCTCGTGGATCATCCGGTAATGGATCAGGTCGGCGATGGTGCCGATCTTGATGTTGTGCTGGGCGGCGAAGACTTCGAGCTCGGCGCGGCGCGACATGGTGCCATCGTCGTTCATCACCTCGCAGATCACGCCGCTAGGTTCGAAGCCGGCCATGCGCGCCAGGTCGCAGGCGGCTTCGGTGTGGCCGGCGCGAGCAAGCGTACCGCCGGGCTGGGCCATCAGCGGGAAGATATGGCCAGGGCTGACGATGTCTTCGGCCTTGGCGTCCTTGGCGGCGGCGGCCTGCACGGTGCGGGCGCGGTCAGCGGCGGAGATGCCGGTGGTGACACCCTCGGCGGCCTCGATCGACACGGTGAACTTGGTGCCGAAGCCCGAACCGTTGCGCGGCGCCATCAGCGGCAGCTTGAGGGTTTCGCAGCGCTCGCGGGTCATCGGCATGCAGATCAGGCCACGGGCGTGCTTGGCCATGAAGTTGATGTGCTCGGCCTGGCAGCACTCGGCGGCCATGATGATGTCGCCTTCGTTCTCGCGGTCTTCGTCATCCATGAGGATGACCATCTTGCCCTGGCGGATGTCTTCCACCAGCTCTTCAATACTGTTGAGCGCCACGCGGCACCCCCTTCTCGATCAGGATTTCAGGTAGCCGTTGGCGGCCAGGAAGCTTTCGGTGATGCCACTGCCCTTGCTCGGTTCGGCGGCCTTGTCGCCCAGCAGCAGGCGCTCCAGGTAACGGGCCAGCAGGTCGACCTCAAGGTTGACCCGACGACCTGTGCGGTAGTCGGCCATGATGGTTTCGGACAGGGTGTGCGGGACGATGGTCAGCTCGAACTCGGCGCCATCGACCAGGTTGACCGTCAGGCTGGTGCCATCGACGGTGATCGAGCCCTTGTGGGCAATGTACTTGGCCAGTTCCTTGGGCGCACGCACACGAAACTGGATCGCGCGGGCGTTATCGCTGCGCGAGATGATTTCGCCGACACCGTCGACGTGGCCGCTCACCAGATGGCCACCCAGGCGGGTGGTCGGGGTCAGGGCCTTTTCGAGGTTGACCGGGCTGCCGCTCTTGAGGTCGTCGAAAGCGGTGCATTCGAGGGTCTCGCGGCTGACGTCGGCCCAGAAGCCGTCGCCAGGGAGCTCGACGGCGGTCAGGCACACGCCGTTGACGGCGATACTGTCGCCCAGCTTCACGTCGGCAAGGTCCAGCTTGCCGGTTTCGACGTAGACCCGCACGTCACCGCCCTTGGGGGTCAGGTTGCGGATGGAGCCGATGGATTCGATGATGCCTGTGAACATGTGTGCTCCTCGATGACGGGGCTGCGCGTGGCAAGCCTGGAATTATACGCCGCGGGCCGGAACAGGGATGGCCGTGATCCGCCAATCCTCGCCGACCGCGCGCATTTCGATGATTTTCAGCCTGGGTGCCTCGCTCATTCGCGCCAAGGGCCAGTCCAGCAGCGGACGGGCGCTGGAGCCAAGGAAGGTGCCTGCGACGAACAGCTGGTATTCATCGATCAGCCCCTGCCCGGCAAAGGCACCGGCCAGACCGGCCCCGGCCTCCAGCAGTATCTCGTTGACGCCGCGCGCGGCCAGGGCCTGCAACAGCGCCGGCAGATCGACCTGGCCATGCGTGCCGGGCAAGCTCAGCAACTCATGGCCGGCCTCGGCGTAGCGCGGATCGTCTGCGGCGGCGGTCACCACCAATGCAGGGCCCGCCTGGAAAAACGGCGCCTCCAGCGGCAGGCGCAGGCGGCCATCGACCAGTACCCGCAGCGGCACGCGCGACACTGCCAGCGCCGTGGTCTCGGCATCCAGGCCGAGCTCGTCAGCGCGCACAGTCATGCGCGCGTTGTCGGCCAGTACGCTCTGGGCACTGGTCAGCACCACGCTGGAACGCGCGCGCAGGCGCTGCACCGCCGAGCGGGCCGCCGGGCCGGTAATCCACTGGCTCTCGCCGCTGGCCATGGCAGTGCGCCCGTCCAGACTCATGGCGAGCTTGGCACGTACATACGGCAGACCGTGTTCCATGCGCTTGAGGAAACCGGGATTGAGCGCGCGCGCCTCGGCTTCGAGCACGCCACTGGCGACCTCGATGCCGGCCTCGGCCAGGCGCCGCAGGCCTTGCCCGGCCACTTGCGGATTCGGGTCCTGCATGGCCGCGACCACCCGTGCCACGCCCGCCGTGACCAGCGCCTCGGCGCAGGGTGGCGTGCGTCCATGGTGGCTGCAGGGCTCAAGGGTCACATAGGCACAGGCGCCGCGTGCGCGTTCGCCGGCCTGGCGCAGGGCATGCACTTCGGCATGCGGCTCGCCGGCGCGGACATGCCAGCCTTCGCCGACCACCTCGCCATCACGCACGATCACGCAGCCGACACGAGGGTTCGGATGGGTGCTGTAGAGACCCTTGCGGGCCAGCTCCACGGCGCGGGCCATGTAGTGGGCATCGAGGATGGCGGTCTGGCTGGGCATCGTCACTCTTTGGCTGGCTCGCGGGCCAGGCGGTCGATTTCTTCGCGGAATTCGTCAAGGTCCTGGAAGCGCCGGTAGACCGAGGCAAAGCGGATGTAGGCGACTTCGTCGAGCTTGCGCAGCTCGGCCATCACCAGCTCACCGACGACCAGCGACTTGACCTCGCGTTCGCCGGTGGCGCGCAGCTTGTGCTTGATGTGCGCCAGCGCGGCTTCGAGGCGCTCGATGCTGACCGGGCGCTTTTCCAGCGCACGCAGCATGCCGGCACGCAGTTTTTCTTCATCGAAAGGCTGCCGGGTGCCGTCCTGCTTGATCAGCCGGGGCAGCACCAGCTCGGCGGTCTCGAAGGTGGTGAAGCGCTCGCCGCAGGCGACGCACTCGCGGCGGCGGCGTACCTGTTCGCCTTCGGCGACCAGTCGCGAGTCGATGACCTTGGTGTCGTTGGCACCGCAAAACGGACAGTGCATGGTGGCAGGCAACAAAAAAAGGGAGGGCCATGGTAGCGCATCCCACTGGCAAGACAAGCCAAAGGGGTTACCATCCATTGAAATTGCCCGTGAAGGATTTCTCTATGCACCACCGAGCGCTTGCAGTGCTCTGCCTCGGCGCCTTGCTGGCGGCTTGCAGCAGCGAAGCACCGAAACCCGACCAGCCCGCTGCCGCACCTGCGCCAAACGCTGCGAAAAAGCTCGAAGGCCTTGGCCCCCTGCCCGCCTACCAACGTGAGCTCAGCGGGACCCTGCTCGAGGTGCCGGTCGGTGCCAAGGTCGAGCTGGCACTGCTGGTGATCGATGACCGCGGCCGGCCCCAGCGCCTGCTGGCGAGCAGCAACCTGGATGGCACCGGCCTGCCGCTGCCCTATCATCTGCGTTTCAACCCCGAGGCTTTCCCGGCGGGCGCACGGGTCGAGCTGCGGGGCCGCGCGAGCCGTTCCGGCCAGCTGATCCTGCACCTGCCTGCACTGCGCATCAGCCAGGCCCAGACCCAGGCCACCGGCGCCCTGCGCTTTGAAAAGACGCCATGAAGAGTCAGCCTGTACCACGCCTGGCGCCAGCCTTTATCAAGTGGCGCGTAAAACCCCTTCCTTAGTGGGAATCCCCTTCCTTCAGGGAGGGGAGGGTGTCAAAGTGATGACATTCCAGGATTTGCGAGATTCGCGATGAGCCAAGACACGCCGTACATTTTCGATGCCAGCGCCGCCGATTTCGATCAGGTGGTCATCGAGAACTCTTTCCACAAGCCGGTTCTGGTGGACTTCTGGGCCGAGTGGTGCGCCCCCTGCAAGGCACTGATGCCCTTGCTCGCGCAGATTACCGAGAGCTATCAGGGCGAGCTGTTGCTGGCCAAGATCAACTGCGACATCGAGCAGGACATCGTCGCCCGCTTTGGCATCCGCAGCCTGCCGACCGTGGTGTTGTTCAAGGATGGCCAGCCGGTCGACGGCTTTGCCGGTGCCCAGCCGGAGTCGGCCATCCGCGCCCTGCTCGAACCCCATGTGCAATCGCCGGCGCCAGTCGCCGCCTCGCCGCTCGAGCTCGCCAAGGCACTGTTCAGCGAAGGCCGTTTCAGTGAAGCCGAAGCCACGCTCAAGTCACTGCTGGGCGAAGACAACAGCAATGCCGAGGCGCTGATCTTCTATGCGCGCTGCCTGGCCGAGCGCGGGGAACTGGGTGAAGCGCAGGTGGTGCTTGATGCGGTCACGACCGACGAGCACAAGGCCGCCCTGGCCGGTGCCAAGGCGCAGCTGACATTCCTGCGCCAGGCTGCCGACCTGCCCGAGACCGCCGAGCTCAAGAGCCGCCTGGCGCAGAACCCCCAGGATGATGAAGCGTCGTACCAGCTGTGCATCCAGCAACTGGCACGCCAGCAATACGATGCCGCGCTGGATGGCTTGCTGAAGCTGTTCGTGCGCAACCGGGGTTACGAGAACGGTTTGCCGCACAAGGCACTGCTGCAGGTGTTCGAGTTGCTGGGCAATGATCATCCGTTGGTGGCAGGGTACCGCCGCAAGCTGTTTGCGGCGTTGTACTGAGGCCACAGGTACAGCGGCGTCTCCAGAAGTGTCGCCAGCATTACCGGTTGCCAACCCTATCCCAGCCAGTGGTAGACCGGGGCGTGCGCCCCGGTCTCCACTCGTACATTGGCGCTATGGCGCAGCCGCACCAGCAGGCGCTTGCCGGTCAATGTACTTCCCGTCAGCAGCTCCAGGCCTTCCAGCAGTGCCGGTCCGTTGAGCTGCCCGGCCTGACGCAGCAAGTCGCAGGCCGCCAGCCACTGTGCATCGTCCTGCCGGGATGCGGCTTGCGCCGGCGCCGCAGCCGAGGTTGCGGCAGGCACTTCCAGCTGACGTCCCAGCTGCGCCCACTCCGCCGGCTCCAGCTCAATGGTCAGGTCCACCGGCCATTCGCCGATCTTTCCTCGAATTCTCACGGTTCTATCCTCCAGGGGTCACAGGCTACATGCTCCCATGCGCACCCGGCATCGCCAAGCGCACTGGCGCGTCCGGCGAAAATTGTTATAACATTACCAAATCTTTCCGCATCCGCCCCGGAGTCGTTCATGCGCCCTCTGCTGCTCGCCCTGCCCTTTGCCCTGCTCCCCCTGGCCGTGGCTCATGCCCACGACGAGCATGATCACGATCACCCGCACGGCAGTCTCGGCGCCCACGAGCACGGGGTTGCCAGCCTCAATGTGGCGCTGGACGGCAATACGCTGGAACTGGAACTCGACACCCCGGCAATGAACCTCGTCGGTTTCGAGCATGCTGCCAGTACCGACGCTGACAAGGCCAAGGTCGCCGTGGTACGCCAGCAGCTGGAGCAGCCGTTGAAATTGTTCGGCCTGGCCAAGGACGCCGGTTGCAGCCAGAGCGCCGAAGACCTGCAAAGTCCGCTGTTCGGCGATGCGCAGGCCGCTGGCCACGAGCACACCGATATCCATGCCCACTACCAGATCACCTGCAGCCAGCCGGGCAAGCTCGCCCAGCTGGATCTTGGCCCACTGTTCAGCGCCTTTCCGGCCACCCGGACAATCAATGTGCAACTGATCGGCCCCGACGGTCAGAAAGGCACCCAGGCCAGTCCGGCCCAGGCCGTGGTTGCGTTCTGAATGGGCCCTGCGCTGATCGAGCTGCGTGACCTGGTCTTTGCCTGGCCGGAGCAGCCGTCGCTGCTGGACATACCGCATTTTCGACTGGAAGTCGGCGAAGCGCTGTTCCTGAAAGGCCCCAGTGGCAGCGGCAAGACGACTCTGCTTGGTCTGCTGGGCGGGGTAAACCGCCCGGCCCAGGGCACCGTACGTCTGCTCGGCCAAGACCTGGGCAAGCTGGGCCAGGGCGCCCGCGATCGGTTCAGGGTCGATCACACGGGCTATATCTTCCAGCAGTTCAACCTGCTGCCGTTCCTGTCGGTGCGCGAAAACGTCGAGCTGCCCTGTCGTTTCTCGCGCAGCCGTGCCGAGCGCGCGGTCCAGCGTCACGGCAGCATCGATCACGCAGCCGGCCAGCTTCTGGCGCACCTGGGCCTAGGCGACCCTGCACTGCTCGCCCGGCGCGCCGACAGCCTGTCGATCGGCCAGCAGCAACGGGTGGCCGCTGCACGCGCGTTGATCGGCCAACCGGAGCTGGTGATCGCTGACGAACCCACCTCGGCGCTCGACGCCGATACCCGCGAGGCCTTCATCCGGCTGCTGTTCGAGGAGTGCCGCGCCGCCGGTGCCAGCCTGCTGTTCGTCAGCCATGACCAGAGCCTGGCGCCCTTGTTCGACCGTGACTTGTCCCTGGCCGAGCTCAATCGGGCGGCCAGCCCGAACCTGCCCCGGGAGGCCTGATGTACCTGTTCCGTCTTGCCGTGGCCAGCCTGGCCAACCGGCGTTTCACCGCCTTTCTCACGGCCTTTGCGATCGCCCTGTCGGTATGCCTGCTGCTGGCGGTCGAGCGCGTGCGCACCGAGGCCCGCGCCAGCTTCGCCAGCACCATCAGCGGCACCGACCTGATCGTCGGCGCCCGCTCTGGCTCGGTGAACCTGCTTCTCTACTCGGTATTTCGCATCGGCAACGCCACCAACAACATCCGCTGGGACAGTTTTGAACACTACGCGAAAGATCCACGGGTGAAGTGGGCGATCCCTGTCTCGCTGGGCGATTCACACCGGGGTTACCGGGTGATGGGCACTACTGGCGAGTACTTCGCGCACTACCAGTATGGGCGCAGGCAGCATCTGCAACTGAGCCAGGGGCGCGCCTTCGCTGACGATCCCTTCGAGGTGGTGCTGGGCGCGGAAGTGGCGCACGCACTGCATTACAAACCAGGCGACAAGCTGGTGCTGGCCCATGGCGTGGCGGCGATCAGCCTGGTCAAGCACGACGACAAGCCGTTTACCGTGGTCGGCGTGCTGGCCCGCACAGGGACGCCGGTCGACCGCACCCTGCATATCGGGCTAGGCGGCATGGAGGCTATCCACATCGACTGGCACAACGGCGTGCCGGCTCGTGGCGGCGGGCGCATCAGCGCTGACCAGGCACGCGGCATGGACTTGCAGCCGAGCGCCATCACCGCTTTCATGCTAGGCCTGAACAGCAAGATCGCGACCTTCAGCCTGCAGCGGGAGATCAATGAGTTCCGCAACGAGCCGCTGCTGGCGATCTTGCCCGGCGTTGCGCTGCAGGAGCTGTGGAGCCTGATGGGCACCGCTGAACAGGCGCTGTTCGTGGTGTCGCTGTTCGTGGTGCTGACCGGGCTGATCGGCATGCTGACGGCCATCCTCACCAGCCTCAACGAGCGGCGGCGGGAGATGGCAATCTTGCGTTCAGTCGGCGCACGCCCTTGGCATATCGCAGGCCTGCTGGTACTGGAAGCGCTGGCGCTGGCGCTGTGCGGGATCGCCGCCGGGCTTGGATTGCTCTACACAGGCATCGCCGTCGCCCAAGGCTATGTCCAGGCCAATTACGGCCTGTACCTGCCGCTGGCCTGGCCGAGTGCCCATGAATGGACGCTGCTGGCGGTCATTCTCGGCGCAGCGCTGCTGATGGGCAGCGTGCCGGCCTGGCGCGCCTACCGGCAGTCGCTGGCCGACGGCCTGTCCATTCACCTCTGAGTACCTCACATGCCCCGCGCCTTGCTGCTGCTCCTGCTGTTCGCCGTCACTCCGCTGTGGGCCGGCGAGCCGCGCACCCTCGACTGGCCACAACTGATACCCGAGGGCGCACCGCGCATCGAACCGCAGCTGACCCCGCTGCACGATCTCTCGCCACTGTCCCAGCTCGGGGATGCCCTGGCCGCGGAGTCCGCGCCAGCGGCCAGCCAACAAGTACCTGACGCTCCAGTGGTCAAGGCGCTCGACGGCCAGCGGATCAAGCTGCCGGGATACATCGTGCCACTGGAGGTCAGCGAGGAAGGCCGCACCACGGAGTTCCTGCTGGTCCCCTACTACGGCGCCTGCATCCATGTACCGCCGCCACCGTCGAACCAGATCGTGCACATCTTCAGCGAAATGGGCGTACGCGTAGAAGACCTCTACCAGCCCTACTGGATCGAAGGGCAGATGCAGGTCGCGGCCACCCGCAGCGAACTGGCCGACGCCGGTTACCGGATGGAAGCCGAGAAAATCTACGCTTATGAGCTGGAATGAGAACTGCGTCCCGTCTAGGACGCACCTTTCATTGAGCCAGATCAAGTTTGGTAGTTAAACAGCTCCGTACCATTGGGCCACAAAATTTTTGACGTCCTTTGGGAGCTTCCATGAACAAGTCCTTGCTCGGCGCCTCGCTCGTCGCCCTTGCGCTCGCCGCGCCTGTTGCCAACGCCCACCAGGCTGGCGATTTCATCGTCCGTTCCGGTGCCATCACCACTGCCCCGAATGAAGACAGCGGCGAGTTGAAACTCGACGGCGCCAGGATGTCTGGCACCAAGGCAACCCTGACCAGCGACACCCAGCTGGGCCTGACCTTCGCCTACATGCTCACCGACCATGTCGGCCTTGAGCTGCTGGCGGCCACACCGTTCAAGCACACCGTGGGCGTCAAGGGACTGGGTGGCGGCCTGGACGGCAAGCTCGCCGATATCAAGCAATTGCCCCCGACCCTGTCGCTGCAGTACTACCCGATGGAAGCCTCGTCCAGATTCCAGCCCTACGCTGGCGTCGGCATCAACTACACCCTGTTCTTCGATGAAGACCTGAGCAGCGCCCGCAAGCAGCAGGGCTTCAGCAACATGAAGCTGCAGGATTCGGTGGGCATCGCCGGCCAACTGGGGATGGACTACATGGTGACCGACAACCTGCTGGTCAACGCCGCGGTCTGGTACGTCGACATCGACACCAAGGCGACCATCGACGGCCCATCCGCCCTGGGCGTGGGCAGGACCAAGGTCGATGTGGATGTCGACCCGTGGGTCTACATGGTCGGGATCGGCTACAAGTTCTGAGTCCGGACGGACCAGAAGAAACGGCGATCAAGATCGCCGTTTTTCGTTACTGTGCCTTGCCTAGCAGGCTTGCGAGCCCGTCCACCATCGAGGTCGGGTCAGGCAGACCAAAGCGCGCGAGCAAGCGCTGGTTATCGGCCCGCGAGTGGCGGATATCACCTGGTCGTGCCGAGCCGTAACTGACCGGTGGCAGGCTGCCAACCACTTGCTCAAGCGCGGCAAGCAGTTGATTGAGCGATGTAGCCTTGTTCAAGCCGATATTCACCGCCCCTTCTTGCGCGGCGTCGAGCTCGAGTGCCTGGAGCATGATCTGCACCAGGTCACCCACATAAAGGAAATCGCGGGTCTGCTCGCCATCGCCGAACACAGTGATGGGCGCACCCTGCATCGCCCGCTCGGCGAAGATGCTGATCACCCCCGAGTACGGCGAGGAAGGGTCCTGGCGCGGCCCGAAGATATTGAAGAAGCGGAACACCACCGGATCCAGGCCATGCTGGCGCCGGTAGAAGTCCAGGTACTGCTCGCCCGCCAGCTTGTCCACCGCGTACGGGGTCAACGGCGCCTTGGGGGTGTCTTCGGTGATCGACTGGCCTTCGCCATTGTTGCCGTACACCGCCGCGCTCGAGGCATACACCACGCGGCGAATGCCATTGAGGCGCATGGCCTCGCAGACATTGAGAGTGCCGATGAAGTTGCTCTGGTGGGTCTTGACCGGGTCTTCGACCGAGGCCTGCACCGACGCCACCGCTGCCAGGTGGACTACGGCCTGGCACCCGGCAGCAGCCTGGGCCACCCGCGCGGCGTCGGCGACATCGCCTTCGATCAGTTGCAGGCGCGGGTGCTGCAGTTGCAGGTTGGCGCGCTTGCCGGTCGAGAGATCATCCAGGATGCGTACCGCATGACCCTTGGCCAGCAACGCATCGCTCAAGTGCGAACCGATGAATCCCGCACCACCGGTAATCAGAATTGGGGCATCAGCCATGACGATAGAATCGGTCCAGTAGGGGCGGCAAGCCAGCGCGCCATGCGCGGGGCTTGATGCCGAAGGTGTGGAGGATCTTCCTGCAGGCCAGCACCGCGTGCTGCGGCTCATCGCTCGCATCGGGCCGCGAGGCGTGGGCCTGCGGGGTCGGGGTCTGCACCGCCAGCTTGTGCCACTGGGCTGCCTCACTGAGGATAGCTTGCCCCAGCGCCAGCGGTGTGGTCGCTTCGTTGCCAGCGTAATGATAGGTGCCCCACAGCGGCGCGGCACAGTCCAGCTGCTTGAGCACCGACAGGATCACCCGAGCGGCATCGTCCACCGGCGTCGGATTGCCACGCCGGTCGTCGGCCAGCAGCAGTTCGTGGGGTTGTTCCGCGCGGGTCAGAAAACGCCCCAGCACACCATCGATGGTCTCATCGAGCACCCAGCCAAAGCGCAGCAGCACGTGTTGCGGGCAGATGGCGCGCACGCTTTGCTCGATGCGCCACAAGGCCTGGCCACGCAGGCCCAGCGGCGCGGGCTCGTCTTTTTCGCTGTAGGCGGTCGCCCGCAGGCCGTTGAACACCCGGTAACTCGACGGTTGCACCAGCTTGATCTCGTGGTGCTGACACAGCTCGGCCAGCCGCTCGACTGCCCGTTCCTGCTGGGCGAGGCGCTGCTCACTGACCGACTCGGCCTGAAACCAGTCGAAGTAGTAAGCCAGATTGATCAGCGCATCGGGACGGGTGTCATCGAGCAACTGGGTCAGGCTCGCCGCATTCCACCCGGTGTCCGGTGGACGCGGCGCGATGAAGGCCACATCCTCCTCGGCCCCGAGGCGAATCAGCGCTTGCCCGAGGGCACTTCCACCACCCAATAGCATCAGGCGCATTCGCATAGAGTCAGCAGATCCGAACAGGTTGATTGAGGGAAGCGAACATTATTGCGGTTTCCTGCGAGGGAAGTCCAACCGGGGCCCTGCGACAGGTTGGCATTATTCGATCTCGAACAATCCATTGCGAATCGGCCCGACGTTCAGCCGTTCGCGCACGTCGTCATCTATGCGCGGATCATCCGGGCGGTACAGCTTCACCTGGCGATACGCGTTGATGCGGTTTATCTCAGGCCCCAGGTACTCCCAGACCACGCGGGTGCAGGCAGGGTTCCGGCGGTCGCCGCTCGATACGCCGGTTTTCAGGCCGTTCAGCCGGGTGATGCGGCTCTTGAAGCTGGGGATGAGGATGGTCTGGCTCATCTCGTTGAAGGTCAGCGACTCGTAGTCGATGAGAAAGAGGCGATCCTGCAGCTGGAAGGCCGCGCCCAGATAGCGGCAGCGTACCCAGTCTTCGGCCTGGACGTCCGTGCTGCTGGTACGTTCCTGTCGCTCCTGGCGCTCGAACAGAAAGCTGCCGCGCTCCTCATACAGGTGCACCAGCGACAGCAGTATGGTCCCGGGCACCGACATGCAGTTGGAGTATTCGAAGTAGTAGCCGCAGTAGCGGGACAGATTGCCCGCATGAGCGTGCAGCGGCTTGAGCAGGTCGCTGAGAGGGTCACCCCGCTGTTGCGCGAGGCTGTCGGTGGTGCGCGCGCCGATCAGGCGAGCGAACTGCTCGGGCGGCAAGCCTAGCTCGTAGTCCTCGACGCCAAAGAAATCGCCGATGCGCTTGAGGTTGTAGGTTGTGGGCCGGCTCTGCCCGCTGAGGTACTTGTTGAACTGTGCGCGGTTGATCGACAGCTGTCGGCAAACCTCCGAAATAGAGCGGTAATGACTGCAGGCGAGCTTGAGGTTAGCCGCGAAATGTTCGCTCATGGGCGACGTTCCTGTTGATGCGATTGACGTGATTCTAGCATCAGGTCGCATCAAATCAGACCAACCCGCGAAATTGTAACCACTCTTGTCATGGCCAACCATTCGCCCCATCAAAGCGCGGTGCCATGACACCGCTGCGGTCTTTCACGCAAAAGAACAAGAATCGAGGGTTACACCATGCTCGAAGTGCTCAACGATTTCCTCTCGGGGAAACTCCTTATCGTGCTGATCGTCGGACTCGGCAGCTATTTCACCATCCGCTCACGGTTCGTCCAGTTCCGTCACTTCGGACACATGTTCGGCGTCTTCAAGGAATCCCTGAAGGGCCAGGCGGGCCAGCTGAGCTCGTTCCAGGCCCTGATGCTGAGCCTCGCCGGCCGGGTCGGCGCCGGCAACATCGCAGGTGTCGGCATCGCCGTGACCCTGGGCGGCCCTGGCGCGGTGTTCTGGATGTGGGTCACCGCACTGGTGGGCATGTCCAGCAGCTTCTTCGAATGCACCCTGGCTCAGGTCTACAAGCGCGCCGACGGTGACGGCCTGTACCGTGGCGGCCCCGCCTATTACATCCTGCATGGCTTGAAGCTCAAGCGCATGGCGGTGGTGTTCTCGGTCCTGCTGCTGGTGACCTACGGTTTTGCCTTCAACGGCCTGCAGTCCTACACCGTGACCCATTCGCTGCAGAACGCCTTCGGCTTCGCGCCCGAGCACACCGGCATTGCCCTGGCCGTGCTGCTGGCGGTGGTCTTCCTGGGCGGCATCAAGCGCATCGCTTCGGTCTCCGACCTGCTGGTACCGGTCAAGACCCTGGCCTACATCGGCGTCACCCTGTACGTGATCGGCAGCCAGATCGAGCACGTGCCCGCCATGCTGGAAACCATCCTCAAGAGCGCCTTCGGCCTCGACCCGGCCTTCGGCGGCCTGCTCGGCAGTGCCATCGTCATGGGCGTCAAGCGTGGCGTGTTCGCCAACGAAGCGGGCCTGGGCAGCGCACCCAACGTCGCCGCCGTCGCCGCTGTGCGCCATCCAGGCGCCCAGGGCGTCGTACAGGCATTCAGCGTGTTCCTCGACACTTTCGTGATCTGCACCTGCACCGCGCTGCTGATCCTGCTGTCGGGCTTCTATACCCCGGGCTTCGAAGGTGACGGCATCGTCCTGACCCAGAACTCCCTGGCCGCCGTGGTCGGTGACTGGGGCCGCCTGTTCGTCAGCGTCGCGCTTTCGCTGTTCGTGTTCACCTGCATCCTCTACAACTACTACCTGGGCGAGACCAGCCTGCAGTTCCTCAGCCGCAACCGCCTGGTGCTGCTGGGCTACCGCGCTCTGGTGCTGGCGCTGGTGGTGTGGGGCTCGGTGCAGAATCTTTCGACCGTGTTCGCCTTTGCCGATATCACCATGACCTGCCTGGCCTTCGTCAACCTGATCGCCTTGGCGATGCTGTTCAAGGTTGGCCTGCGGGTGATGCGCGACTACGACGGCCAACGCCGTGCCGGCATCAAGCAACCGGTGTTCGACTCCGCCAAGTTCGCCGACCTGGACCTGGACCGTGCCGCCTGGCCGGCCAATCCACGGGTGGAAACAGCTGCTGACAAGGCTACCGGCCAGGTCCAGACGCAAGGCTGATACTCTCACGCTTCCCTGGCCGCCCCTCCCGCGGGCGGCCATTTCCTCCCGCTCAACGCCACGGAACGCCCCATGCGTGCAGTGAACAACCTCCTCGTCCTTTATACCGGCGGCACCATCGGCATGCTCGAGACGCCGGAGGGCCTCGCGCCCGCGGGTGGCTTTGAAGCGCGGATGCGCGAGCACCTGGCACAACGCCCAGACGCCCCGCAGATCAACTGGTCGTTGCGCGAACTTGACCCGCTGCTGGACAGCGCCAACATGCAGCAGTCCAACTGGCTGGCCATGCGCGACGCCATCGTCGAAGCGGTAGAGCGCGACGGCCATGATGGCGTGATGGTGCTGCACGGTACCGATACCCTGGCCTACAGCGCCGCTGCACTGTCGTTCCTGTTGCTGGGCTTGCCGGTACCGACAGTGCTGACCGGCTCGATGCTTCCCGCCGGTGCCCCCGGCAGCGATGCCTGGGGCAATCTCGAAGGCGCCCTGCAGCTGTTTGCCAACGGGCTGGAAGATGGCGTGCAGCTGTACTTCAACGGTCACCTGCTGCATGGCGCGCGGGCCTCGAAGCTGCGTAGCGAAGCGTTCGATGCCTTCGTGGTATTGCCGCGTCATCGTGAAGCTGAAAAGGCCGCTTCGATCCCCGCGCAGCTGGAGTACCACCAAGCGCGCCAGACGGTGAACCTGGTCGTGCTACCGGTATTTCCGGGCCTGCAGGCGCAGCATGTGAATGCACTGCTGGCCACAGGCGCCCAAGGCCTGCTGCTGGAATGCTATGGCAGCGGCACAGGGCCTTCGGACGACCAGGCCCTGCTCAATGCACTGCATGATGCCCGCCAGAACGGCGTGATGATTGCCGCCATCAGTCAGTGCCCTGAGGGTGCGGTGGAATTCGGGACGTATGCTGCGGGGAGCCGGTTGCGTGACACCGGGTTGGCCAGCGGCGGCGGAATGACCCGTGAGGCAGCGCTGGGCAAGATGTTTGCGCTGCTCGGTGCGGGACTGGACGCAGAGGCGGCCGAGCATTGGTTCGCGCTGGATCTGTGTGGGGAGCGGGGCTGAGCCTGTAGATGGCGGAAGGCAGCGGGAGTCGAACCTGCCCGGGAACGGATGCCGTCCCCAACCGGGTTTGAAGCCCGGCCGCGCCACCGGGCGCGATTGCCTTCCTTGAAATCATCGCCTCGGCTGCTGGGCCAAGGCATTGTCCGGCCGAACATGACGCTGGTCGGCCACCCGGCGTGTCAGGCCGATCCGGTCAAAGTACTCCAGTATCTGCACACTGCGCTTGCGGCCGATGCCCAACATATCGCGAAACACGGCGACCTGCACCACCTGCGTGCCGTCCGACTGCTGGACCAGCAGCTCGGCCATGCGCCGGATCGTCACCTCAGGGTAGAACAGGTCCCGGACCACCTGATGGACCAGTCCCAGCCGCGCCAGCTTGCGCATCAGCAAGCGGACATCAGCCTCTGCCAATCCCAGCGTACCCGCTAGAGTCCTGACCCACGGCGGATCGAACTGCCCTTCCAGCAACAAGGGCTCGAGTTGTGCCCATGCCTCGGTCTGCGCGTCGGTCAGGCGAACCCGATGATCAGGCAGATGCAGCCACGGACCGCTGGCCGCTATTTCCCCACCGCTCAACAATTCATCCAGCAAGCTGATGAAAGCCGGGCGCTCCAGTGCCAGCGCGGCGAAGCGGCGCAGGCGGTCGCGGTCAGGGCCCAACTGGTCGGGCTCCTGCTCATGGAACAGCGCAAGCTGCTCGAGCACTTGCTGCCTGAGGCTCTCCCAGTGTCCCCTGGCGAACAACAACGGGCCCTGGCGCGTCGCGACCACGACGCTATTGCCGGGCATTCGCCAATCACCTCGCAGCCGATTGAACTGGCGCTCCAGCCGCTGCGGGTCCAGGCCGCCAGGCGCGGCGTCCAGCAAGGCTGGCAACGCCTGCTCCAGGCTCAAGGCGTCGGTCAGCACCTGCAACTGGCGCAGCCGCGCCTCACTGCGGCGCTGACGGCTCGGGGCGAATGGGTCGAGCACCTTGCCGCCGCCCAAGGTCCGCTCGGCGCGCTGGTCCCGCAGCACCAGCCGATCACCATGAACGGCCTGCAAGGGTGCGTTGAGCAGCAATTGCGCGAACATCCGCTCACCGCCGCGCATCGTCTCCCCCTGCAGCAGCGCTACCCGTGCGGTGACATCCTGAGTGCCAAGATGCACATGGACGGCACTGAAGTGGGTGAATGGACGTGTTTCGCCCGGCAGCAGCTTCATCTCGATATCGATGCGCGTGCCCGGCGCATGCAGCCACTCGGCGACCAGCCAGTCGCCACGATGGATCTGCTCCAGCGCCAGGCGCTCGGCGCTGATGTTCAGGGCCACTCGCTGGCCGGCCAGGGCCGTTGATGCGGCCTGGTTTTGAGCATGCAGGCCGCGCACCCTCACCGGTTTGCCGGTTTTGCCCAGCAACAGGGTATCGGCGACGTTCACCCGGCCGGCGAGTGCCGTGCCGGTGACCACGATGCCCGCTCCTGTCACAGCGAAGGCACGGTCAATGGCCAGGCGAAAACCGCCGGCCACGCTGCGCGCCTGTACCCTGTCCTGGACCTGGAGCAGCGCCTGGCGAAGGGCGTCGATGCCTGCGCCACTCACGCTCGAAACGGCGAATTGCGGAGCACCGGCATACACCCCGTGGGCGAGCAGCGCGGTCACATCGGCCTGCACCTGGGCGATCCGGGGCGCCTCGACCCGGTCGCATTTGCTGATCGCCACCAAGGCCTGGGGGATACCCAGCAACTCGACGATCGCCAGGTGCTCGCGGGTCTGCGGCATGACACCATCGTCCGCGGCCACCACCAGCAGCACCACATCGATTCCATGGGCGCCGGCCAGCATGTTGTGGATAAAACGCTCATGCCCCGGCACATCGATGAATCCCGTGAGCGGCCCGTCCTGCTCCAGTGCCGCGTAGCGATAGCCGAGGTCGATGGTCATGCCGCGGTCGCGCTCTTCCTGACGCTGGTCGCCCGCCTGCCCGGTCAGGGCCTGAAGCAATGCGGTCTTGCCGTGATCGATATGCCCGGCGGTACCGACGATCACGCTGATACCACGCCCAGCCGCAGTTCAGGCAACTGCGCCAGCCACTGGGTCTCGTCGTCGAGCTGGCGCAGGTCGAGCCACAGCGCGTCGTCGTCGATACGTCCGAGCACCGGCACTGGCAAGGCACGCAGGGCCCGCTCCAGCACATGCAGGCTGCGGCCACGAAGACGCTTGGAAACCTGGGCCCGCATGCACAGGGCGGCGCTGGGCAGGCGTGCCACAGGCTGACTGCCGCTGCCGATCATCCCCAGTGCCGGCTCGACACTGACTGACCACTGGGGGCCGAGCTGGCTGGCCAAGGCAGGCGCCAGGCGTTCGGCCTGGGCGGTAATCTCCTGCGGCGACCGGGTCAGCAGCCGCAGGCTCGGCAGGCGTTCGGCCAGGCGATCGGGATTGCGGTACAGGCCCAGAACGGCTTCGAGTGCCGCCAGGGTCAGCTTGTCGACACGCAGAGCGCGCTTGAGGGGGTTTTTCTTGATCTTGGTGATCAATTCCTTGCGGCCGACGATGATCCCCGCCTGAGGTCCGCCGAGCAGCTTGTCGCCGCTGAAGGTGACGATGTCGGCGCCATCGGCCAGCGCCTGGCGCACGGTCGGCTCGGCGGGCAGGCCCCAGCGCGTGAGGTCGAGCAGACTGCCGCTGCCCAGGTCTTCGAGCAGCGGCAGCCCATGCTGATGAGCGATCTGGGCCAGCTCCGCGGTCGGCACCTGGGTGGTAAAGCCCTGGATGCTGTAATTGCTGCAGTGCACGCGCATCAGCAGGCCGGTGCGCGGGCCAATGGCCGCTTGGTAGTCTCGGGCGTGGGTGCGGTTGGTGGTGCCGATCTCGCGCAGGCGCACGCCGGCGCGGGCCATGATGTCGGGTATGCGGAACGCGCCGCCGATCTCGATCAGTTCTCCCCGTGAGATGATGCCCTCCTTGCGCGCGCCCAGGCTGTTGAGCGCCAGCAGCACGGCAGCGGCGTTGTTGTTGACTACGGTGACCGCCTCGGCGCCGGTGAGCTCGCGGATCAATCCCTCGATGAGGTCGTCGCGGTCACCGCGTTTGCCGGTCGCCAGGTCGAATTCGAGGTTGAGCGGGTAGCGGGCGGCCAGTTGCACGGCCTGAATGGCTTCTTCGGGCAGGAGCGCGCGGCCGAGGTTGGTGTGAAGAACGGTGCCGGTGAGGTTGAACACGCGGCGGATATGGCTCTGGCTCTGCAGTGCGAGGCGCTCGCTGGCGCGGCCGGTGAGGACTTCGGCGGTGAGCTCGGCGTCGCTGAGCTGGCCCAGGCGCGCGGGGTCGCGCAGGTCATCGAGCAAGTGGCGCAGGGTGGCCAGGACGGCGTCGCGGCCGTGCCGGTCAAGCAGGGGCTGGCAGGCGGGGTGGCGCAGGAGGGTGTCGATGGAGGGGAGTCGTGGGAGGGTGCTGCTGGGGCTGTGGGGCATGCAGAACTACCTTCGGCTTAGGCTGTGTCTGGGCGGGCCCATCGCGGGCAAGTCGGTCTCAGAGTGTAGACCGCCTACCCGCCCCCGGGCGCCAACATCAGGTTCGGCGCCATGCGCTGAAACCCCGCGTCGTCCAGCGCCATGTCCAGCGCCAGGCTGGCCAGATCCGCCGACAGGGCCTCAGCCTCGGCATCATTCTCCAGATACAGCTGCTTCAGGTACCCTTTGCACCCCGGGCAGCACTCGGCCCGTAGCGGCGCTTTTTCCGGCGTATGCCGATCATCCTCGAAGCTGCTGTAGCGCAAATCCTTGCTCTGTTCGCAGTACACGCACTTCACCCGCACCACATGCCATTCACAGGCGCACAACGAGCACACCAGATAGCGCAGGCCGTTATGCCTGCCACGATTGCGCACCACGCCGGCCATGGCCGGGGCTCCGCAGCACGGGCATTGGCCAGGACTTCCACCCGCCTTGATCTCGCTGGCGGGCAGGCCGAGCAACCAGTGGCTCCAGGCTGCCTGCAGCGCGGCGCCGACAAAGGGCACCAGCGACGCTGGCAGGGCGTCATATTGCCCTGCGATCAAGGCGATGCCCCAGCCTTTGCGCTGCTGCTCGTCACTGGCGCGCAACTGCCTGAGCGCCTGCGCCACGGCCTCGCCGGGAGGCGGCACATAGAGATCAAGCAAGGCCTGCAACCAGCCCAGCCATGCGCCATCGCGAACGAGGCTGTCGGCCGCCAGCGGTGGCAGTCCGTGGCTGATGCACAGCCGCTGGCGTTCGGCCTCGATCGGCGCCGCGCCGGGCGGCTGCGCCAGCAACTGCTGCTGAACCCGGCACAAGCTGGCAACCAGCCGCAGGTAATCGCCGAAGGCATGACCCTCGGCCAGCCGTTCCAGACGTGAGGCGCGCAACTCGAACAGGTTGCCCGGCGGCAGGTGCAAGAACGGTGGCGAGACCGCAGAGGCTTCAATCTGTCCAGGCTCCAGGATCGTACTCAAGCGTTCATCCCTCCTTGCGGGGAGTGCGGTGGGGTGGCTTGTCGCCGGTTACATCGCGGTACCACAGTTCATGGTGCTTGCGCGCCCAGGGCCGGCTGACCCAACCGTGCAGCATGGCGCCCACCGAGCCCTTGATCCAGATCCCGGCGTAGATGTG
Organism: Pseudomonas fluorescens; assembly: GCF_902498185.1. Classification (GTDB taxonomy): domain Bacteria; phylum Pseudomonadota; class Gammaproteobacteria; order Pseudomonadales; family Pseudomonadaceae; genus Aquipseudomonas; species Aquipseudomonas fluorescens_BS. The sequence goes on from NZ_CABVIX010000015.1 coordinate 26,486, forward strand.
CACGATGATGCTGAGCACCAGCACGAACGCCGCCAGCGCATGCAGCAGGGTAGAAACGCGAAGGGCACCGATGCCGAAGTACTCGCTGAAATATGCCCTCCAGATCACCACCCCGCTGATCAGCAAGACCAGCATGCACAGCAGCAGGGTCCAGAACAGCAGCTTCTGCCCGGCGTTGTATTTGCCGATCGCCGGCACCCCTTCTTCTCGGTTGAGCATCACCCGGTCGATCCGGCGCAACCACAGGCGGTCGTTGGCGGTGATGAAGTTGGCGCGCCAGAAACTCACCACCAGGCCGAGGAAAAACACGAACATCGCCACGCCCATGAACGGATGCAGGATCCGTGTCCACGTCCCTCCTCCAAACAGGTTGCTGAGCCAGAACAGCGCCGGATGAAACAGCGCCAGCCCCGACAGCCCGGCCATGACGAACAGGATGGCCACCAACCAGTGATTGGTCCTTTGGTTGGCGGTGTAGCGCAGGATCGGTTTGTCATCGTTCATGGCCGCTGCTCCCCTTCCCCACCTGGCTTGCGTGGGTCATGGACATGGACCGCCGGGTCCACCTGATGCACGCTGCTGTCCACTGTTGCCGGATGTTCTTCTTCCTCGACCCGCTGCGGCCCTACCCGCACGTAGTGGAAGAACCCGGCGACCACCGCAGCGCCCATGGCCAGCAGCGCCAGGGGTTTGCTGACGCCTTTCCACAGCCCGACCAGCGGGCTGATCACTGGCTCGTCCGGCAAGCCTGCGTATATACGCGGCGTGTCGGCGTGGTGAAGCACGTACATCACATGGGTGCCGCCAACCCCATCCGGGTCGTAGAGCCCGGCGTTGTCGAAGCCGCGAGACTTCAGGTCGACGATGCGTTCTGCGGCGTGGGTCTTCATGTCGTCCTTGGTGCCAAAGACGATGGCGCCGGTCGGGCAGGTTTTCACGCAGGCAGGTTCCAGCCCCACGGCCACCCGGTCTGAACACAGGCTGCACTTGTAGGCCTTGTGGTCTTTCTGGGAGATTCGCGGGATGTTGAAGGGGCAGCCGGTGATGCAATAGCCGCAGCCGATGCAGTGGTCCTGGTTGAAGTCGACGATGCCGTTGGCGTGCTTGATGATCGCACCGGGGCTCGGGCACGCCTTCAGGCACCCAGGATCCGCGCAATGCATGCAGCCATCCTTGCGGATCAGCCACTCCAGGTTGCCCTCGGAGGTCTCGTGCTCGGTGAAGCGCATCAGGGTCCACGTCTCGGCCGTGAGGTCGTGGGGATTGTCGTAGGTGCCGTGGTTGTGTCCGACCTCGTCACGCAGTTCGTTCCACTCCGAGCACGCCACCTGGCAGGCCTTGCAGCCGATGCATTTGGTGGTGTCGATCAGCTTGGCGACTTCCTGCTGCTGGCGCACTGACGGAGGGACGGTCGTGGTGGCTGACCGGGCGATGATATCTTGGCTGGCCATCAGATCTTCTCCACGTTGACCAGGAACGACTTGGATTCCGGCGTCTGGGTATTGCCGTCACCCAGGAACGGCACCAGGGTGTTGGTCAGGTAGCCGTGCCGGGTTTCGCCGGTGAAGCCCCAGTGCAACGGGATGCCGATCTGGTGCACGGTCTGGTTGTTGACCTGCAGCGGCCGGATCCGCTTGGTCACCACTGCCACCGCCTCGATGAACCCGCGCTTGCTGCTCACCCGTACCCGATCCCCCGCCGCGATGCCCTTCTCGTTGGCCAGCACTTCGCCGATCTCGACGAACTGCTCGGGCTGGGCAATGGCATTGAGGCGGCAGTGCTTGCTCCAGAAGTGGAAGTGCTCGGTCAGTCGATAGGTCGTTGCGGCATAGGGGAAGTCCTTGGCCTGCCCGAGGGTTTCCCACACCGAATCGAACACACGCCCGGCCGGGTTGCTGGTGGCCTTCTTGTTGTTCGGGTGCAGAGGGTTGATGCCGATGGGGGTCTCGAAGGGTTCGTAATGCTCGGGGAATGGTCCCTCCGCCATCTTGTCGAGGGCGAAGAACCGCGCGACACCTTCGGGGTTCATGATGAACGGATTCATGCCAGCCTCGGGTGGGACATCGACCTTGTAGTCCGGGGTGTCGGTGCCGCCCCAGGTCTTGCCGTTCCACCACACCAGGCGTTTGTGCGGATCCCAGGGGTTGCCCTGGGGATCGGCCGAAGCGCGGTTGTAGAGGATGCGCCGGTTGGATGGCCAGGCCCACGCCCAGTTGACGGTCTGCTTCATGCCAAACGGGTCGCTGTTGTCGCGCCGGGCCATCTGGTTGCCCTGCTCGGTCCAGCTGCCACAGAAGATCCAGCAGCCCGAGGCGGTGCTGCCGTCGTCCTTGAGCTGGCCGAAGCCTGCCAGTTGCTGGCCGGCCTTCAGCACCGTCCCTGCGGCATCTGCCTGGTCGATGACTGCACTGCCATTGAGCTCCTTGGCCAGTTCTTCCGGAGAAGGCTCGTCGGCCACCTTGTAAGGCCAGCTGAGATTCAGCAAGGGCTCTGCGTAGGCGCCGCCCTCCTCCTGGTAGCGCTTGCGCAGGCGCAGGTACAACTCGCTCATGATGCGCACGTCGGTGCGTGTCTCGCCCGGGCCGTCGGCGCCTTTCCAGTGCCACTGAAGCCAACGGCTGCTGTTGACCAGGGAACCGTCTTCCTCGGCAAAGCAGGTGGTGGGCAGGCGGATGACTTCGGTCTGTATGTCGGCACTGCTGACATCATTGAATGGCCCGACCTTGCGCCAGAACTCCGAGGTTTCAGTCGCCAGGGGATCCATGATCACCAGCCACTTGAGCTTGCTCAGGGCTGCGGTCACGCGGTTCTTGTCAGGCAACGCCGCGATGGGATTGAAGCCTTGGCACATATAGCCGTTGACCTTGCCCTGGCCCATCAGGTCGAACATCTTCAATACGTCGTAGCCGGGGATATCGAGCTTGGGCAGCCAGTCATAGCCCCAGCGGTTTTCGGCGGTCGCATTGGCGCCATACCAGGACTTCATCAGGCTGACGTGGAACTTGCCGTAGTTCTGCCAGTAGGACAGCTGGCCCGGCCGCAGCGGCACGGGTGCACGCTTGGCGATATAGGCGTCGTAGTCCTGCTCGGTATCGCCGGGCAGGGTCAGGTAACCCGGTAGCGAGTTGGACAACAGCCCAAGGTCGGTCAGGCCCTGGATGTTGGAATGGCCGCGCAAGGCGTTGACGCCACCTCCGGGCATGCCCACGTTACCCAGCAGCAACTGCACCATGGCCGCACTGCGGATGATCTGCGCGCCGATCGAGTGCTGCGTCCAGCCCAGGGCGTAGAGGATCGTCATGGTCTTGCCCGGTTGCGAGCACGTGGCAATCTCTTCCCAGATCTTCTGCATGCTGGCTTGCGGCATGCCGCAGGTCATGCTGGCCAGTTCCGGCGTGTAGCGGCTGTAGTGGTGTTTCATCAGTTGATAGACGCAGCGCGGGTCCTGCAGGGTCGGGTCGACCTTGGCGAAGCCGTCCTCGCCGATCTCGTAGCCCCAGCCTGACTTGTCGTTGTAGGTGCGCTTGACCGGATCGTAGCCGCTGAACAGCCCGTCTTCGAAACCAAAGCCCGCTTTGACGATGAACGAAACGTCGGTGTAGTTGCGCACGTATTCGTGCTGGATCTTGTCGGTGCTCAGCAGATAATTGATCAGTCCGCCCATGAAGGCGATGTCGCTGCCGGTGCGAATCGGCGCGTAGTAATCGGCCACGGATGCGGTGCGGGTAAACCTGGGATCGACCACGATCAGCCGTGCCTGGTTATGCGCCTTGGCCTCGGTTACCCATTTGAAGCCGCACGGATGCGCCTCTGCTGCGTTGCCACCCATTACCAGGATCAGATTCGCGTTGGCGATATCGGTCCAGTGGTTGGTCATGGCTCCACGGCCGTACGTCGGGGCAAGACTTGCCACCGTCGGACCATGTCAGACACGTGCCTGGTTATCGAACCCCAGCATGCCCAGTGAGCGGATGACCTTGTGGGTCAGATACCCCGCCTCGCTGGAAGCAGCGGAAGCGGCGAGAAAGCCCGTGGTGAGCCAGCGATTGACGGTCTGGCCCTCGGCATTTTTCTCGATGAAGTTGGCATCGCGGTCGACCTTGACCAGATCGGCGATGCGGTCCATGGCTTCGTCCCAGCCGATTCGCGTCCATTCGCTGCTGCCGGGCTTGCGCACCTGTGGATAAAGCAGCCGGTTGGGGCTGTGGATAAAGTCGAGCAGCCCTGCTCCTTTCGGGCATAACGTACCGCGGTTGACCGGGTGGTCCGCGTCGCCTTCGATATGGATGATGTTCTGGGAGACGTTCTTGCCCGCATCGCCCTGGCTGTACATGATCAGGCCGCAGCCGACCGAACAGTAGGGGCAGGTGTTGCGGGTCTCCTTGGTGTGCGCCAGCTTGAAGTGGCGCACCTGCTCGGCGAAGGCCGGCGTCGGGGCCATGCCCAACGCCGCCAGGCTCGAGCCTCCAAGGCCGACTGCAGCGACCTTGAAGAACTGCCGACGGTTGAGGTCCATCGTGCACTCCTGATCAGGTGGTGGACGCACGGAACGTTGCCGGCGTCTCTGGAACTGTCACGGTGGCGGCAGAATCAATGGCCGCCAGTAGTCAAGACTAGTCGAGAATTGCGCAAAGGGACTGCGTCGGCCTGTCGGGTCAGGGTGCAGGACAGCAAAAAGCCCCTGGACCTTGCGGTCAGGGGCTTTGAATCATTGCTGGGCTCCAGGCCTGAAACTTACATAGAAGTCTCAGGTAAGTCCTAGAACGGAATATCGTCGTCGAAGCTGTCGAAGTCAGGAGCAGGCTGCGCGGCCGGCTGCTGTGGCGCCGGGCGTTGCGGGGCCTGTTGCGGGCGCTGGGCCTGCTGGCGCGGTGGGGCCTGGTTGTAGTTGTTACCGCCCTGGTTGCCACCCTGGTTGTAGTTGTTACCGCCTTGGCCAGCGTCCTGGTTCTGCGGACGGCCGCCCAGCAGCTGCATGGTGCCCTGCATGTCGACGATGATTTCAGTGGTGTAACGCTTGATACCGTCTTTTTCCCACTCGCGGGTCTGCAGCTTGCCCTCGATGTAGACTTGCGAACCCTTGCGCAGGTATTCGCCAGCGATCTCGGCAACCTTGCCGAACATCGAAACACGGTGCCACTCGGTACGCTCGACCTTCTGACCGGTCTGCTTGTCGGTCCACTGCTCGCTGGTGGCCAGGCTCAGGTTGGTCACGGCGTTACCGTTGGGCAGGTAGCGAGTTTCGGGATCCTGACCGCAGGTACCGACCAGAATGACTTTGTTAACCCCACGGGCCATAACGTTCTCCTAGGCTTCGCACGCCGCTGAGGCCGGGTCTACCAGACGCTCAAGGGTCGCACGGTCCAAAATTTTCGTATCCAGTTTGATGTAGATGGCGGCTTCATCTGCCACCACCACGGCGTCGGTCACTCCCGGCACGGCCATGAGGCGTTCGGTCAGTCCGGCTTCACGGAGCGCTTGCGGCGATAGCGGCATGCGCAAGCTGGTCACATACGGCGGCTCGCGCATGCTCAGCGCGACGACCAGCCAGACCAGGCACAACCCGGCACAGCCCACGAACACCATGCTCAGGCCACCCTGCCCGAACAACCAGCCACCGAGTATTCCTCCCAGCGCGGCGCCCAGGAACTGGCTGGTGGAGTAGACCCCCATGGCCGTCCCTTTGCCGCCGGCGGGCGACACCTTGCTCACCAGCGAAGGCAAGGATGCCTCCAGCAGGTTGAATGCGGTAAAGAATATCACGGTGCCGATCACCAGTCCGCGCAAGTTGTCAGCCCATTGCCAGAAGAACACTTCGGTGAGCATCAGCACAGCCACTGCGCCGAGCAGCACACGCTTCATCTTGCGCTTCTTTTCGCCGTAGATGATGAAGGGAACCATTGCAAAGAATGAGACGAACAGCGCGGTCAGGTATACCCACCAGTGTTCTTCCTTGGGCAGTCCCGCGCCGACGAACGCCAGCGGCAAGGCGACGAAGCTGGCCATGAGGATGGCATGCAGCACGAAGATGCCCACGTCCAGGCGCAGCAGGTCGGGATGACGCAGGGTGGGGCCCAGGGCCTGGCGAGCCACGCCAGACTCGCGGTGCTGCAGTGCGCTGTGGGCATTGGGCACGACAAACGCGACCAGGCCAATGCCGACCAGCGCCAGGCCCGCGGTTGCGAGGAACAATCCTGACAGGCCAACGGAACGCGTCAGCAGCGGCCCGACGACCATGGCGACGGCGAACGACAGGCCGATACTCATGCCGATCATGGCCATGGCCTTGGTTCGGTGCTGCTCGCGGGTGAGGTCCGAGAGCAAGGCCATCACGGCTGCTGAAATTGCCCCCGCACCCTGCAGGATACGTCCGGCGATCACCCCCCAGATCGAATCCGCCTGGGCCGCCAGTACGCTACCCAGGGCAAAGATCACCAGGCCTGCGTAAATGACCGGGCGGCGCCCGATCCGATCGGAAATCATCCCGAACGGAATCTGCAGGAACGCCTGGGTCAGGCCATAGGCACCGATGGCCAGGCCAATCAGCGCCGGTGTCGCTCCGGCCAGGTCCATGCCATAGGTGGCCAGCACAGGCAGCACCATGAACATGCCCAGCATGCGAAAAGCAAAGACCAAGGCCAGGCCGCCTGCGGCGCGGGTTTCGCTGCCACTCATGCGATCGTGGTGGTTGTCGTGCATGGATTAACCTCGTGTGAACCGGCGGGGATTCTATCAGTCCGACTGCTTAACGGCATATACGCGACGCTTTGCCGCGTAATGGCAGCGCGCCGTATACTTCCTGGTTTATGCCCGCCAAGCGAGGCCGCAGTGGACAAGATCCTGATTCGTGGGGCACGTACCCACAACCTGAAGAACATCGACCTGACCCTGCCGCGTGACAAGTTGATCGTCATCACCGGCCTGTCGGGTTCCGGCAAGTCCTCCCTGGCCTTCGACACCCTGTACGCAGAAGGTCAACGCCGCTATGTGGAATCACTGTCGGCGTATGCCCGGCAGTTTCTGTCGATGATGGAAAAGCCTGACGTCGACACTATCGAAGGCCTGTCACCGGCTATTTCCATCGAACAGAAATCGACATCGCACAACCCGCGCTCGACCGTGGGCACCATCACTGAAATCTATGACTACCTGCGCCTGCTGTATGCCCGCGTCGGTACCCCGCGCTGCCCGGACCACGACATCCCGCTGGAAGCCCAGACCGTCAGCCAGATGGTCGACCTGGCACTGGCCGAGCCCGAAGGCAAGAAACTGATGCTGCTCGCCCCTGTGGTGCGCGAGCGCAAGGGTGAGCACCTGGCAGTATTCGACGAACTTCGCGCCCAGGGCTTTGTGCGTGCGCGCATCAACGGCAAGCTTCACGAACTCGACGAATTGCCCAAGCTGGACAAGCAGAAAAAACACAGCATCGATGTGGTGGTCGACCGCTTCAAGGTGCGCGCCGACCTGCAACAGCGCCTGGCGGAATCCTTCGAAACCGCCTTGAAGCTCGCCGACGGTATCGCCTTGATCGCGCCGATGGACGATGAGCCTGGCGAGGAAATGATCTTCTCCGCCCGCTTCGCCTGCCCGATCTGCGGCCATGCGATCAGCGAGCTCGAACCCAAGCTGTTTTCCTTCAACAACCCGGCTGGTGCCTGCCCCACCTGTGACGGTCTGGGGGTCAAGCAGTTCTTCGACACCAAGCGCCTGGTCAATGCCGAGCTGACCCTGGCCGAGGGGGCGATCCGCGGCTGGGACCGGCGCAACGTCTATTACTTCCAGATGCTTGGCTCACTGGCTGCGCATTTCGGGTTCAGCCTCGAGAAGCCTTTTGGACAGTTGCCGGCCGACCAGCAGAAGCTGCTGCTGCAAGGCAGCGGCAAGCAGAACGTCGACTTCAAGTACCTCAATGACCGGGGCGACATCGTCAAGCGCTCGCACCCGTTCGAGGGGATCGTGCCCAACCTTGAGCGCCGCTACCGTGAGACCGAGTCGGCCACTGTCCGCGAAGAGCTGGCCAAGTACCTGGGGACCCAGCCCTGCCCTGACTGCCGCGGCACTCGCCTGCGTCGCGAATCACGGCATGTATGGGTAGGCGAAAAGACCTTGCCGGCCGTCACCAGCCTGCCGATCGGCGATGCAAGCAACTACTTCAGCGGCCTGACGCTGACGGGCCGGCGCGGCGAGATCGCCTCGAAGATCCTCAAGGAAATCTGCGAGCGCCTGCAATTCCTGGTCAACGTAGGCTTGGACTATCTCACCCTGGACCGCAGCGCCGACACCCTGTCTGGTGGGGAAGCCCAGCGTATCCGCCTGGCCAGCCAGATCGGCGCGGGCCTGGTGGGCGTGATGTACATTCTCGATGAACCTTCCATCGGACTGCATCAGCGCGACAACGACCGTTTGCTGGGCACTCTCAATCATCTGCGAGACCTGGGCAACACGGTGATTGTCGTCGAGCACGACGAGGACGCCATCCGACTGGCTGACTACGTGGTAGACATCGGTCCGGGCGCCGGTGTGCATGGCGGGCAGATCGTCGCCGAAGGCACTCCGCAGGAGGTCATGGACCATCCTGACTCGCTGACCGGCATGTACCTCTCCGGGCGCAAGAAGATCGTCGTGCCGGCCAAGCGTACGCCGCGCAACAAAAAACTCTCGCTCAAGGTCAAGGGCGCACGCGGCAACAACCTGCAGAATGTCGACCTGGAGCTGCCGATCGGGCTGCTGACCTGCGTGACCGGTGTGTCCGGCTCGGGCAAGTCCACCCTGATCAACAATACCCTGTTCCCGCTGGCGGCCACCGCACTCAACGGCGCCACGACGCTGGAAGCAGCGCCGCATGCCAGCGTCGACGGCTTGCAGCACCTGGACAAGGTGGTCGATATCGACCAGAGCCCGATTGGCCGCACCCCGCGCTCCAACCCGGCGACCTACACCGGTATCTTCACGCCAATCCGCGAGCTGTTCGCGGGCGTGCCGGAATCGCGTTCGCGCGGCTATGGCCCTGGGCGCTTCTCCTTCAACGTCAAGGGTGGACGCTGCGAAGCCTGCCAGGGCGATGGTCTGATCAAGGTTGAAATGCACTTTTTGCCGGACATCTACGTGCCTTGCGACGTGTGCAAGAGCAAGCGTTACAACCGTGAGACCCTGGAGATCAAGTACAAGGGCAAGAACATCCATGAGGTGCTGGAGATGACCATCGAGGATGCACGCGGCTTCTTCGATGCAGTGCCGGCGCTTGCGCGCAAGCTGCAGACGCTGATGGACGTCGGGCTCTCGTACATCAAGCTGGGTCAGTCAGCGACCACGCTGTCTGGCGGCGAGGCGCAGCGGGTCAAGCTGTCGCGCGAGTTGTCCAAGCGCGATACCGGCAAGACCTTGTATATCCTCGACGAGCCGACCACCGGCCTGCACTTCGCGGACATCCAGCAATTGCTGGACGTGCTGCACCGCCTGCGCGATCACGGCAACACCGTGGTGGTGATCGAGCACAACCTGGATGTGATCAAGACCGCCGACTGGCTGGTCGACCTGGGGCCGGAAGGCGGCTCCAAGGGAGGACAGATCATTGCCTGCGGTACGCCGGAGGAACTGGTGAAGATGAAGCAATCGCACACCGGCCACTACCTCAAGCCGCTGCTGGAGCGGGACCGGGCCTGATACCCCGGACATGAAAAAGCCCCTGCCACGTGAGTGCCAGGGGCTTTTTCATGCAACTGCGCGAGGCGCTATCACATCTGCGATTGCAGGTAGTTCTCCAGGCCAAGCAACTTGATCAGGCCCTGCTGCTTTTCCAGCCAGTAGGCGTGATCCTCTTCGGTGTCGGCCAGCTGCGCGCGCAGGATATCGCGGCTGATGTAGTCTTTGTGCAGCTCGCACAGCTCGATGCCTTTGCACAGCGCGGCGCGCACCTTGTACTCCAGGCGAAGGTCGGAGGCGAGCATCTCCGGTACGGTGGTGCCGACGTCAAGATCGTCAGGACGCATGCGCGGCGTGCCTTCGAGCATCAGGATGCGGCGCATCAGGGCATCGGCGTGCTGACCTTCTTCTTCCATCTCGTGGTTGATACGCTCATAGAGCTTGCTGAAGCCCCAGTCCTCGTACATACGTGAATGAATGAAATATTGATCGCGTGCCGCCAGTTCGCCCGTGAGCAACGAGTTGAGGTAGTCGATTACGTCCGGGTGACCTTGCATTGCCCTGTTTCTCCTTGTGTGAAAGCCATAGTGTGAACCAGGATTATTGCAAGGTCACTGAAAAACGCGCAAAAACAATGAAAAAAGTCGGCAAACGGTAGTGATATTCATTGAAAAACCGCCCAGATGCGGGCGGTTCTCCTTATCACTTCGACTTAGGCAAGTTTCCATCCCAGTGCTTGGGCAATCCCCTCTCCATAGGCGCGATCCACTTGGATGAAGTGTCGCAACTGACGCTCCACTACCTCCTCGGTGACCCCTGCCATCGTTCCAGCGATGTTGCTGATCAACAGCGCCTTTTGCTCGGCACTCATCAGCCGGAACAACGCACCGGCCTGGCTGTAGTAATCGCCATCCTCGCGATGATCATGCCTGTCGGCCATACCATTGAGCGCCAAGGCTGGCTCGGCATGGCGTGGTGACTGCTTGGGCGTATCACTGTAGCTGTTCGGCTCGTAGTTCGGAGCGGCACCGCCGTTGCTGCCAAACGCCATGGCGCCATCACGCTGGTAGGAGTTGACCGGACTGCGCGGAGCGTTCACCGGCAGCTGCTGGTGATTGGTCCCGACCCTGTAGCGGTGAGCGTCAGCGTAGGCAAATACACGGCCTTGCAGCATCCGGTCAGGGGACAGGCCCACACCTGGGACCATGTTGCTGGGGCCGAAGGTCGCCTGCTCAACCTCTGCGAAGTAATTCAGCGGGTTGCGGTTGAGCTCCAGCTCGCCGATCTCGATCAGGGGAAACTCTTTCTGTGACCAGGTCTTGGTCACGTCGAACGGGTTCTCGGCGCGCGTGGCGGCTTGCTCCTCGCTCATGACCTGAATGCACACCGCCCATCTTGGGAAGTCCCCACGCTCGATCGCGTCGAACAGGTCGCGCTGGGCGTAGTCCGGATCCGTGCCGGCCAAACGGGCTGCATCGGCCGGAGTCAGGTTCTTGATGCCCTGGCGGGTCTTGAAGTGCCACTTGACCCACGTGCGCTGGCCCTGGGCATTGATGAGGCTATAGGTGTGGCTGCCGAAACCGTGCATGTGTCGGTAGCCGTCCGGGATCCCCCGGTCGGAGAACAGGATCGTGACCTGGTGCAGCGACTCAGGCGAATGCGACCAGAAGTCCCACATCATCTGAGCACTTTTGAGGTTGCTTTGCGGCAAACGCTTTTGTGTGTGGATGAAGTCAGGGAACTTGAGAGGGTCGCGGATGAAGAACACCGGCGTGTTGTTGCCGACAATGTCCCAGTTACCTTCCTCGGTGTAGAACTTCAAGGCGAAACCGCGGGGATCGCGTTCGGTATCTGCCGAGCCACGCTCACCGCCAACCGTTGAGAAGCGCAAAAAGGTGTCAGTTCGTTTGCCGACCTGCTCGAAGAGCTTGGCACAGGTGTAATCGGTAATGTCGCGAGTCACGGTGAACGTACCGTAGGCGCCCGAGCCCTTGGCGTGCACGCGGCGCTCAGGGATATTCTCGCGGTTGAAGTGCGCGAGTTTCTCGATCAGATGGAAATCATCCAGCAGCAAGGGACCACGCGGGCCTGCGGAGCGGGAGTTCTGGTTGTCGGCAACCGGGGCGCCGCTGGCGGTGGTGAGTAGCTTGCTCATGGGCTTTCCTTCTCTGGAGATAGTGCCGGCTCGGCGGCTTGAGAAGGAGTATCCAGCACGGAGGGTTTTGGAACAAATTCATTACATGATTGAGATCAATAGATAATCTCAATGCCTGCAGACACAAAAAACCGGGCTCAGGGCCCGGTTCTCTGTAGCAGACTAAACGTCTTACTCAGCGGCTTCTACAGCACCGCCAACTGGACGATCAACCAGCTCGACATACGCCATAGGAGCGTTGTCGCCAGCGCGGAAACCGCACTTCAGGATGCGCAGGTAGCCGCCCTGACGGGTGGCGTAGCGCTTGCCCAGATCGTTGAACAGTTTGCCAACGATAGCTTTCGAACGAGTACGGTCGAAGGCCAGACGACGGTTGGCAACGCTGTCTTCCTTGGCCAGGGTGATCAGCGGCTCGGCAACGCGGCGCAGTTCCTTGGCTTTCGGCAGGGTAGTCTTGATCAGCTCGTGCTCGAACAGCGACACCGCCATGTTCTGGAACATGGCCTTGCGGTGAGAGCTGGTACGGCTCAGGTGACGTCCACTTTTACGATGACGCATGATTCATTCCTTACCAAACAGTTCGTTCGGTGATTACGACGATCAGGCAGTCGCCTTGTCGTCCTTCTTAAGACTTGCAGGCGGCCAGTTGTCGAGGCGCATGCCGAGGGACAGACCACGCGAAGCCAGGACGTCCTTGATTTCAGTCAGGGACTTCTTGCCCAGGTTCGGAGTTTTCAACAGCTCTACTTCGGTACGCTGAATCAGGTCGCCGATGTAGTAGATGTTCTCCGCCTTCAGGCAGTTGGCCGAACGTACGGTCAGTTCCAGATCGTCAACCGGGCGCAGCAGGATCGGGTCGATCTCGTCTTCCTGCTCGACAACTACTGGCTCGCTGTCGCCTTTCAGGTCGACGAACGCAGCAAGCTGCTGTTGCAGGATGGTAGCAGCACGACGGATAGCCTCTTCAGGATCCAGGGTGCCGTTGGTCTCCAGATCGATGACCAGCTTGTCCAGGTTGGTACGTTGTTCGACACGGGCGTTTTCCACCACGTAAGCGATACGACGTACCGGGCTGAACGAAGCATCCAGCTGCAAACGACCGATGCTGCGGCTTTCGTCTTCGTCGGTCTGACGCGAGTCTGCCGGCTCATAACCACGACCACGAGCTACGGTGAGCTTCATGTTCAAGGCGCCATTCGACGCCAGGTTAGCGATTACGTGATCGGGGTTGACGATCTCGACATCATGATCCAGCTGAATATCGGCAGCGGTAACCACCCCCGAACCCTTTTTCGACAAGGTCAGCGTAACTTCGTCACGACCGTGCAGCTTGATTGCCAGGCCTTTAAGGTTCAACAGGATTTCAATTACATCTTCCTGTACACCTTCGATCGCGGAGTACTCATGGAGTACGCCATCGATCTCGGCCTCGACTACTGCACAGCCAGGCATGGAGGACAACAGGATGCGGCGCAGCGCGTTGCCCAGGGTGTGGCCGAAGCCACGCTCGAGAGGCTCGAGCGTGATCTTGGCGCGGGTCGGACTGACAACCTGCACATCAATGTGGCGGGGTGTCAGGAACTCATTTACCGAAATCTGCATGGATGCACCTATTTTCTAGCCCTTACTTGGAGTAGAGCTCGACAATCAGGTTTTCGTTGATGTCGGCAGACAGGTCGCTGCGAGCAGGAACGTTCTTGAAAACGCCCGACTTCTTGGCAGCATCCACGTCAACCCACTCAACTCGGCCACGCTGGGCGCACAGTTCAAGGGCTTGAACAATGCGCAGCTGGTTCGACGACTTCTCGCGAACCGCGACCACGTCACCCGGACGAACTTGGTAGGATGGAATGTTTACAGTCTTACCGTTGATGCTGATCGCCTTGTGCGAAACCAGCTGACGGGATTCGGCGCGAGTCGAACCGAAGCCCATACGGTAGACGACGTTATCCAGACGGCACTCGAGCAGTTGCAGGAGGTTCTCACCGGTAGCGCCCTTCTTGGAGGCCGCTGCCTTGTAGTAACCGCTGAACTGACGCTCCAGTACACCGTAGATACGACGAACTTTCTGTTTCTCGCGCAGCTGGGTACCGTAGTCGGACTGACGGCCACGGCGCTGGCCGTGGATACCTGGGGCTGCTTCGATGTTGCACTTCGATTCCAGAGCGCGTACGCCGCTCTTCAGGAACAGATCGGTGCCTTCACGACGAGACAGTTTGCATTTTGGACCAATGTAACGTGCCATTTATCTGTCTCCTGATTACACGCGGCGCTTCTTCGGCGGACGGCACCCGTTATGCGGGATTGGCGTCACGTCGGTGATGCTGGCGATCTTATAGCCACAGCCGTTCAAAGCACGAACAGCCGACTCACGACCTGGACCTGGACCCTTGACGTTCACGTCGAGGTTCTTCAGACCGTATTCCAGCGCAGCTTGACCAGCACGCTCAGCAGCGATCTGGGCTGCGAACGGGGTGGACTTGCGCGAACCACGGAAACCCGAACCACCGGAGGTAGCCCAGGACAATGCGTTGCCCTGACGGTCGGTGATGGTCACGATGGTGTTGTTAAAAGACGCATGGATGTGGGCGATGCCATCAACCACTGTCTTTTTGACTTTCTTACGAGGACGAGCAGCAGGTTTTGCCATGTCTATATTCCTGTCGATTCGCTGGTGCGATTACTTGCGGATCGGCTTGCGCGGACCTTTACGGGTACGGGCATTGGTCTTGGTACGCTGACCGCGAACCGGAAGACCCCGACGATGGCGCAGACCGCGGTAGCAGCCCAGGTCCATCAAACGCTTGATTTTCATGTTGACGTCACGACGCAGGTCACCTTCAGTGGTGAACTTCGCGACTTCGCCACGCAGCTGTTCAATCTGCTCGTCGCTCAGATCCTTGATCTTAGCGGCTGGGTTGACACCAGCGTCTGCACAGATCTTCTGTGCAGTTGTGCGACCAACACCGTAGATGTAGGTCAGCGAGATAACAGTATGCTTGTTATCTGGAATGTTAACGCCTGCAATACGGGCCATTCAGTGGGACTCCAATTGACAGCTACCTACGCCCCGGAAGCCAAGAAATAGGGCGCGAGATAATATCGCTGTAGAAACAAATAATCAACCCAGCAGCACACTAGCTGCTGGGTTTGAAGCGCAAATCACACTCAGCCTTGGCGCTGCTTGTGACGCGGTTCCGCGCTGCAGATCACTCGCACGACGCCTTCGCGGCGAATAATCTTGCAGTTACGGCACAGCTTTTTCACCGATGCACGAACTTTCATCACCAACTCCTCGAACCTTAGGGGCCAATCAGCGCAGCAGACCGCTGCCGCCATAGCCTTTCAGGTTGGCTTTCTTCATCAGGGATTCGTACTGGTGTGAAACGAGGTGCGATTGTACTTGGGACATGAAGTCCATCACAACCACTACCACGATCAGCAACGAGGTCCCGCCAAGGTAGAACGGAACGTTTGCAGCCACCACCAGGAACTGGGGAAGCAGACACACGGCCGTCATGTATAGAGCACCGAACATGGTCAAACGGGTCAGAACGCCATCAATGTAGCGTGCCGACTGCTCGCCAGGACGGATACCCGGAATAAAGGCACCGGACTTCTTCAGGTTTTCCGCTACGTCTTTCGGATTGAACATCAACGCCGTATAGAAGAAGCAGAAGAAAATGATCCCTGCACTAAACAGCAGAATGTTCAACGGCTGACCAGGAGCGATCGACTGCGAGATGTCCTGCAACCAGCCCATACCTTCGGACTGACCGAACCAGGCACCCAGCGAAGCCGGGAACAGCAGAATGCTGCTCGCGAAAATGGCCGGGATAACCCCCGCCATGTTCACTTTAAGCGGCAAGTGGCTCGTCTGCGCAGCGAAGACCTTGCGGCCCTGCTGACGCTTGGCATAGTGAACGGCGATACGCCGCTGACCACGCTCGATGAACACCACGAAGCCGATAATCGCTACTGCCAGCAGCCCGATAGCGACCAAGGCGAAAATGTTGATATCGCCTGTGCGTGCAGACTCGAAAGACTGCCCGATTGCTCTCGGAAGACCGGCTACGATACCTGCGAAAATCAACATCGAGATACCGTTGCCCACACCGCGCTCGGTGATCTGCTCGCCCAGCCACATCATGAACATCGCACCCGCCACGAACGTGGTGACAGCGACGAAATGGAAGCCAAGGTCTGCAGAAAACGCCACGCCCTGACCGGCCAGACCAATGGACATGCCAATGGCTTGGACCAGCGCCAGGATAACGGTGCCGTAGCGGGTGTACTGGCTGATCTTGCGACGGCCAGCTTCACCTTCCTTCTTCAACTGCTCCAGCTGTGGGCTGACAGCGGTCATGAGCTGCATGATGATCGACGCCGAAATGTACGGCATGATCCCCAGTGCAAAGATGCTCATGCGCTCCAGCGCACCGCCGGAAAACATGTTGAACAAGCTAAGAATGGTCCCCTCATTCTGCCGGAACAGTTCCGCCAGCCGGTCCGGGTTGATGCCTGGAACTGGGATATGCGCGCCTATCCGATAGACGATGATCGCCAGGAACAGAAAACGCAGACGAGCCCAGAGTTCAGACATCCCGCCCTTGCCGAGCGAAGAGAGAGCACCTTGCTTAGCCATTTATTCCTCGAATTTGCCGCCAGCTGCTTCAATAGCCGCACGCGCACCTTTGGTGGCTGCGATACCCTTGATGGTGACCGCGCGAGTAACTTCGCCGGACAGCATGATTTTCACACGCTGTACGTTTTGGTTAATCACGTTGGCATCCTTCAGGGATTGCACGGTGACTACGTCGCCTTCCACTTTGGCCAGCTCGGACAGACGCACTTCTGCGCGGTCCATGGCTTTCAGGGAAACGAAGCCGAATTTCGGCAGACGACGGTGCAGCGGCTGTTGACCGCCTTCGAAGCCCGGAGCGATGGTGCCACCGGAACGGGAGGTCTGACCTTTGTGGCCGCGGCCACCGGTCTTGCCCAAACCGCTACCGATACCACGACCCGGACGATGCTTCTCGCGACGGGAACCCGGCGCTGGACTCAGATCATTGAGTTTCATCGATTAACCCTCGACGCGCAGCATGTAGTAGGCCTTGTTGATCATCCCGCGGTTCTCGGGAGTATCCAGGACTTCTACAGTGTGACCGATGCGACGCAGACCCAGGCCCTTCACACACAGGATGTGGTTAGGCAGACGGCCGGCGGTGCTTTTGATCAGCGTTACTTTAACGGTAGCCATGATCAGATGATCTCCTCAACGCTCTTGCCGCGCTTGGCAGCAATGGATTCAGGAGACTGCATGGCCTTCAGACCCTTGAAAGTGGCATGAACCACGTTCACTGGGTTGGTCGAACCGTAGCACTTGGCCAGGACGTTCTGAACGCCAGCAACTTCCAGGACAGCACGCATTGCGCCACCGGCAATGATACCGGTACCGTCGGAGGCAGGCTGCATGTAAACCTTCGAGGCGCCGTGGGCAGCCTTGGTGGCGTACTGCAGGGTGGTGCCCTTCAGGTCAACCTGGATCATGTTGCGACGAGCAGCTTCCATGGCTTTCTGGATCGCGGCAGGTACTTCGCGCGACTTGCCACGGCCGAAGCCGACGCGACCCTTACCATCACCAACCACGGTCAACGCGGTGAAGGTGAAGATACGGCCGCCTTTTACGGTTTTTGCAACGCGGTTAACTTGAACCAGCTTCTCAATGTAGCCTTCGTCGCGCTTTTGGTCGTTATTTGCCATAACTTAGAACTCCAGCCCGCCTTCACGAGCAGCATCAGCCAGCGCCTTGACGCGGCCGTGGTACTTGAAGCCAGAACGGTCGAAAGCAACTTGAGAAACGCCAGCGGCTTTCGCGCGCTCGGCTACCAGCTTGCCAACCTTAGTGGCCGCGTCGATGTTGCCGGTGGCACCATCACGCAGTTCTTTGTCCAAGGTCGAGGCGCTTGCCAGAACCTTGCTGCCGTCGGCCGAAATGACCTGGGCGTAGATGTGCTGCGAAGAGCGGAACACGCAGAGACGCACGACTTCGAGTTCGTGCATTTTCAGGCGTGCTTTGCGAGCGCGACGCAGTCGAGTAACTTTTTTGTCGGTCATTTGCTAGGCCCTACTTCTTCTTGGCTTCTTTACGACGGACTACTTCGTCCGCGTAACGCACACCCTTGCCCTTGTACGGCTCTGGTGGACGGAAATCGCGGATTTCAGCGGCCACCTGACCAACCAGTTGCTTATCGATACCCTTGATCAGGATATCGGTCTGGCTTGGGGTCTCAGCGGTGATACCGGCTGGCAGTTCGTAGTCCACAGGATGCGAGAAGCCGAGAGCCAGGTTCAGCACGGTGCCCTTGGCTTGCGCCTTGTAACCAACACCGACCAGCTGGAGCTTGCGCTCGAAGCCTTGGCTTACGCCTTGGACCATGTTGTTTACCAGGGCACGGGTAGTACCGGCCATGGCACGAGCTTGCTGGTCACCATTGCGAGCAACGAAGCGCAGCTCGCCAGACTCTTCGGTAACTTCAACAGAATTGTGAACGTTCAGTTCGAGAGTGCCCTTGGCACCCTTCACCGAAAGCTGTTGACCGGCGAATTTTACTTCGACGCCAGACGGCAGCTTTACGGGGTTCTTAGCGACGCGAGACATGCCTATCCCCCCTTAGAACACTGTGCACAGAACTTCGCCACCGACACCGGCAGCGCGCGCAGCGCGATCAGTCATCACACCTTTGCTGGTGGTGACAATAGACACGCCCAGACCGCCACGTACTTTCGGCAGGTCCGAGACGGACTTGTACTGGCGCAGGCCTGGACGGCTGGTGCGCTTCAGTTCCTCGATGACCGGACGGCCTTCGAAGTACTTCAGTTCGATCGACAGGGACGGTTTGACCTCAGCGCTGACTTGATAGCCGGCGATGTAGCCTTCGTCTTTGAGAACTTTTGCTACCGCAACCTTCAGAGTCGAAGAAGGCATGCTTACGACGGACTTTTCAGCCATCTGGGCATTACGGATGCGAGTTAGCATGTCCGCTAACGGGTCCTGCATACTCATGGGCTAGATGCTCCTGATACAAGAAATATTAGCCTCTCGGCTATAACAACCACCTGAGCAGGCAGGTCAAAAAACCCGGGCTCAGGTGAGCCGGTCATTCTAGACACATAGCAGAAACGAAACAAGCCCCACGAGGGGGCTTGTTTCTGTGCGAAGTCACCGATGGTCGGAAGATCACTCCCCTTCCATCGGCATCCTCGCCCTGCAGGGCTTACCAGCTGGCCTTGACCAGACCTGGTACGTCACCACGCATTGCTGCTTGACGCAGCATGTTACGGCCGAGGCCGAACTTGCGGTAGACGCCGTGTGGACGACCGGTCAGGCGGCAGCGGTTACGCAGACGAGCAGGGCTCGCATCACGTGGTTGCTTCTGCAGGGCGACAACGGCAGCGAAACGCTCTTCAGGAGAAGCGTTCACGTCGACGATGGTCGCTTTCAGCTCGGCACGCTTCTTGGCGTACTTGGCAACCGTGAGCTGACGCTTCAGCTCGCGGTTTTTCATGCTCTTCTTGGCCATTTTCCTACTCCAATCAGTTGCGGAACGGGAATTTGAAAGCACGCAGCAGAGCGCGGCCTTCGTCATCCGAACGAGCAGTGGTGGTCAGGGTAATGTCCAGACCGCGCAGAGCATCGATCTTGTCGTAGTCGATTTCCGGGAAGATGATCTGCTCTTTGACGCCCATGCTGTAGTTGCCACGACCATCGAAGGACTTGGCATTCAGGCCGCGGAAGTCGCGAACCCGAGGCAGGGAGATCGCCAGCAGGCGGTCCAGGAACTCGTACATACGATCACGGCGCAGGGTAACCTTGACGCCAATCGGCCAACCCTCACGGACTTTGAAGCCCGCGATGGATTTGCGTGCGAAAGTCACAACCGGCTTTTGACCAGTGATCTTCTCGAGGTCAGCTACTGCGTGCTCGATGATCTTCTTGTCGCCGATTGCTTCACCCAGACCCATGTTCAGGGTGATTTTGGTAACGCGCGGGACTTCCATCACGTTCGAAAGCTTAAGTTCTTCCTTAAGCTTTGGAGCGATTTCGTTCCGGTAAATCTCTTTCAGTCGTGCCATGGTCTTCTACCTAGCAGTGTTCAAGCATCAACCGCTTTTTGGGTCGACTTGAAGACACGAATTTTCTTGCCGTCTTCTACTTTGAAGCCAACGCGGTCAGCCTTGTTGGTTTCACCATTGAAAATGGCAACGTTGGAAGCGTGCAGTGGCGCTTCTTTCTCGACGATACCGCCCTGAACGCCCGACATCGGGTTAGGCTTGGTATGACGCTTCACCAGGTTGACACCACCGATGACCAGACGGTCATCAGCGAGTACCTTCAGCACCTTACCGCGCTTACCTTTGTCTTTGCCGGCGATCACGATGATCTCGTCGTCACGACGAATCTTTTGCATGTCGGATCTCCTTACAGCACTTCAGGGGCGAGCGAGACGATCTTCATGAACTTCTCGTTGCGAAGTTCACGGGTCACTGGCCCGAAGATGCGAGTGCCGATCGGCTCTTGCTTGTTGTTCAGCAGAACAGCAGCGTTACCGTCGAAACGAATGATGGAACCGTCAGCGCGACGTACACCGTGACGGGTACGTACGACAACAGCAGTCATCACCTGGCCTTTTTTGACCTTGCCGCGTGGAATTGCTTCCTTCACGGTTACTTTGATGATGTCACCGATGCCGGCATAACGGCGGTGCGAACCGCCGAGAACCTTGATGCACATGACGCGACGAGCGCCGCTGTTATCGGCCACATCGAGCATGGATTGAGTCTGAATCATAAAATTTCTCCGACCCTTCGCCCTTAGACTTCAACAGCGCGTTCGATGACTTCAACCAGCGCCCAGGACTTGGTCTTGGCCAGCGGACGGGTTTCGCGAATGGAAACCTTGTCGCCGATCTTGCACTGGTTGGTCTCGTCATGCGCGTGCAGCTTAGTCGAACGCTTAACGTATTTACCGTAGATCGGGTGCTTTACGCGACGCTCGATCAGAACGGTGATGGTCTTGTCCATTTTGTCGCTGACGACACGGCCAGTCAGCGTACGGACGGTTTTTTCAGCTTCAGCCATGATCACTTACCTGCCTGCTGGTTGAGCACAGTTTTCACGCGAGCGATGTCACGCTTAACTTGCGAGAGCAGGTGCGACTGCCCCAACTGGCCAGTTGCTTTCTGCATGCGCAGATTGAACTGGTCGCGCAGCAAGCCGAGCAGTTGCTCGTTCAGTTGCTGTGCTGATTTCTCACGAAGTTCATTCGCTTTCATCACATCACCGTCCGCTTAACAAAGGAGGTGGCAAGTGGCAGCTTCGCAGCAGCCAGGGCGAATGCCTCACGAGCCAACTCTTCAGAAACACCCTCGATCTCGTACAGGACCTTGCCTGGCTGGATCTGGGCAACCCAGTACTCCACGGAACCCTTACCTTTACCCATCCGCACTTCGAGAGGCTTCTTGGTAACCGGCTTGTCCGGGAATACACGGATCCAGATCTTGCCGCCACGTTTAACGTGACGGGTCAGAGCACGACGTGCCGACTCGATCTGGCGGGCGGTGAGACGACCGCGAGCAACAGCCTTCAGGGCGAATTCGCCGAAGCTGACCTTGCTACCGCGCAGTGCCAGACCACGGTTGTGGCCAGTCATCTGCTTGCGGAATTTTGTACGCTTTGGTTGCAACATTTGGCGTACCCCTTACTTAGCAGCTTTTTTACGAGGCGCTGGTGCTTGTGGTTTCAGTTCTTCTTGGCGACCACCAATAACTTCGCCTTTGAAGATCCAAACCTTGACACCGATCACACCGTAGGTGGTGTGAGCTTCGTAGGTGGCATAGTCGATATCGGCACGCAGGGTGTGCAGTGGCACACGACCTTCGCGATACCATTCAGTACGTGCGATCTCAGCACCGCCGAGACGACCGCTCACCTGGATCTTGATGCCCTTGGCACCAATACGCATGGCGTTCTGCACGGCGCGCTTCATGGCGCGACGGAACATTACGCGGCGCTCCAGCTGCTGAGCTACGCTCTGCGCAACCAGCATACCGTCGAGTTCCGGCTTGCGGATCTCTTCGATGTTGATGTGCACAGGCACACCCATTTGCTTGGTCAGGTCCTGACGCAGCTTCTCAACATCTTCACCTTTCTTCCCGATAACGATACCTGGACGAGCGGTGTGAATGGTGATGCGTGCAGTCTGAGCCGGACGATGGATATCGATACGGCTTACGGACGCGCTTTTTAGTTTGTCTTGGAGGTACTCACGTGTTTTCAGATCCTTCAACAGGTAATCTGCGTAAGTAGCACCGTCTGCGTACCAGACGGAGGTGTGCTCCTTGACGATTCCCAGGCGAATGCCAGTGGGATGTACTTTCTGACCCATCTGATCGACTCCGTTACTTGTCCGCAACCTTGACAGTGATATGGCAAGACCGCTTGACGATGCGATCAGCGCGGCCTTTGGCACGCGGCATGATGCGCTTCAGCGAACGCCCTTCGTTGACGAAAACGGTGGAGACCTTGAGGTCATCAACGTCTGCGCCTTCGTTATGTTCGGCGTTGGCAACGGCCGACTCGAGGACTTTCTTCATGATTTCAGCGGCTTTTTTGCTGCTGAAGGCCAACAGGTTGAGCGCTTCGCCCACCTTCTTCCCGCGGATCTGGTCGGCGACCAAGCGGGCTTTCTGGGCGGAGATTCGAGCGCCCGACAACTTAGCGGCTACTTCCATTTCCTAACCCCTTAACGCTTGGCTTTCTTGTCAGCCACGTGCCCACGATAAGTGCGGGTACCGGCAAACTCGCCCAGTTTGTGGCCGACCATGTCTTCGTTCACGAGAACTGGGACATGTTGACGACCGTTGTGTACCGCGATGGTCAGACCGACCATTTGTGGCAGGATCATCGAACGGCGCGACCAGGTTTTCACTGGCTTGCGATCGTTCTTCTCCGTCGCCACTTCGATCTTCTTCAGTAGGTGAAGATCGATAAAAGGACCTTTTTTCAGAGAACGTGGCACTGTCGTATCCCTCTATTTACTTGCGACGACGGACGATCATTTTGTCGGTACGCTTATTACCACGAGTCTTCGCACCCTTGGTCGGGAAGCCCCATGGCGATACCGGATGACGACCACCGGAGGTACGACCTTCACCACCACCATGTGGGTGGTCAACCGGGTTCATGGCAACACCACGAACGGTTGGGCGAACGCCACGCCAGCGCTTGGCACCAGCTTTACCCAGCGAACGCAGGCTGTGCTCGGAGTTCGAGACTTCGCCCAGGGTCGCACGGCACTCGGCCAGTACTTTACGCATCTCGCCGGAGCGCAGACGCAGGGTCACGTAGACGCCTTCACGAGCGATCAGCTGAGCCGAAGCACCAGCGGAACGAGCGATCTGAGCACCTTTACCCGGCTTCAGTTCGACGCCGTGAATGGTGCTACCTACTGGGATGTTACGCAGCTGCAGGGAGTTGCCTGGCTTGATTGGAGCCAGAGCGCCTGCGATCAGCTGGTCGCCAGCACTCACGCCTTTAGGCGCGATGATGTAGCGACGCTCACCGTCTGCGTAGCAAAGCAGGGCGATGTGAGCAGTACGGTTAGGGTCGTATTCGATACGCTCGACAGTGGCGGCGATGCCGTCCTTGTCGTTGCGACGGAAGTCGACCATACGGTAATGCTGCTTGTGACCACCACCTACGTGACGAGTAGTGATGCGGCCATTGTTGTTACGACCACCAGACTTCGATTTTTTCTCGAGCAGCGGTGCGTGAGGAGCGCCTTTGTGCAGCTCCTGGTTGACCACCTTGACCACGAAACGGCGGCCAGGGGAAGTCGGTTTGCATTTAACGATTGCCATGATGCACCCCTTCCTTACTCAGCACTGCTGCTGAAATCGAGATCTTGGCCTGGCTGAAGGGAGACGATCGCCTTCTTCCAGTCATTACGCTTGCCCAGACCACGTGCGGTACGCTTGGTTTTACCCAGAACGTTGACAGTCGACACGTTTTCGACTTGTACGCCGAACAGGCTCTCGACAGCTTTCTTGATTTCCAGCTTGGTTGCGTCGGTAGCAACCTTGAATACGAACTGGCCTTTCTTCTCAGCCAGAACGGTAGCCTTCTCGGAAACATGCGGGCCAAGGAGGACTTTAAATACGCGTTCCTGGTTCATCCCAGCAGCTCCTCGAATTTCTTCACGGCCGACACAGTGATCAACACTTTGTCATAGGCGATCAGACTGACCGGATCGGAACCTTGAACGTCACGTACGTCGACGTGCGGCAGGTTGCGAGCAGCCAGGTACAGGTTCTGGTCAACGGCGTCGGAAACGATCAGCACGTCGCTCAGACCCATGCCATTCAGCTTATTCAGCAGGTCTTTGGTCTTTGGTGCTTCAACAGCGAAGTCCTGAACCACGACCAGACGGTCGGTACGCGCCAGCTCGGCGAGGATGGAACGCAGTGCAGCGCGATACATCTTCTTGTTGAGCTTTTGCGAGTGGTCCTGTGGACGAGCTGCGAAAGTGGTGCCACCGCCGCGCCAGATCGGGCTACGGATGGTACCGGCACGAGCGCGGCCAGTACCCTTCTGACGCCATGGGCGCTTACCGCCACCGGATACGTCGGAACGGGTCTTTTGCTGCTTGGTGCCCTGACGGCCGCCGGCCATGTAGGCCACGACTGCTTGGTGAACCAGCGTCTCGTTGAATTCGCCACCGAAAATCAGTTCGGAAACTTCGATCGCTTGAGCGTCATTTACATTTAATTGCATGTCAGCTTCCCCTTAACCGCGAGCCTTGGCAGCCGGACGCACAACCACGTCACCGCCAGTAGCGCCTGGAACGGCACCCTTGACCAGCAACAGATTGCGTTCAGCGTCGACGCGCACTACTTCCAGGGACTGAACGGTCACGCGCTCGGCGCCCATGTGACCGGACATTTTCTTGCCCTTGAATACACGACCAGGAGTCTGGCACTGGCCGATAGAGCCCGGGACGCGGTGGGAAACGGAGTTACCGTGGGTGTTATCTTGACCACGGAAGTTCCAGCGCTTGATGGTACCGGCGAAGCCTTTACCTTTGGACTGACCGGTAACATCTACCAGTTGACCAGCAGCGAAGAGC
Organism: Pseudomonas fluorescens; assembly: GCF_902498185.1. Lineage (GTDB taxonomy): Bacteria > Pseudomonadota > Gammaproteobacteria > Pseudomonadales > Pseudomonadaceae > Aquipseudomonas > Aquipseudomonas fluorescens_BS. The sequence goes on from NZ_CABVIX010000015.1 coordinate 51,469, forward strand.
TCGGCGTTGATCGAGTCGCCAGCCTGGTAGTCGCCTTCTTCAAGACGGAATTCCCAGACACCGCGACCAGCTGCAACGTTCGCCTTTGCGAAGTGACCTGCCTGAGCAGCAGTCACACGCGAAGCACGACGCTCGCCGACAGTGACTTGCACTGCACGATAGCCATCAGTTTCTTCGGTTTTGAACTGGGTGACGCGATTCGGCTCGATCTCAATGACCGTGACCGGAATGGAGACACCTTCTTCGGTGAAAATACGGGTCATACCGCATTTACGACCGACTACACCAATAGTCATGTTGTAAACCTCATGAGTGTACGGGGCTTTCACCCGCTATGGCCGCCCATTTCAGAGCGTTACACGACTAAGACCGTGTCTTAGCCGAGGCTGATCTGCACTTCCACACCGGCCGCCAGATCAAGCTTCATCAGCGCATCAACGGTTTTATCCGTTGGCTGGACGATGTCCAGAACGCGCTTATGAGTACGGATCTCGTACTGGTCACGCGCGTCTTTGTTGACGTGCGGGGAGACCAGAACGGTGAACCGCTCTTTACGGGTAGGCAGTGGAATTGGACCACGCACTTGAGCACCAGTACGTTTCGCGGTTTCCACGATTTCCTGGGTGGATTGGTCGATCAGGCGATGGTCAAAAGCCTTCAACCTGATACGGATTTGCTGATTTTGCATTGGATTTCAGACTCCAGGCTGCTATTCCCACCGGGCGCACTACGCCCGTTAAAAGGAGGCGTGATTCTATAGACGCCCATATTGGGTGTCAACCCAATAAAAAAGCCCCCGCTGAGCGGGGGCTTCTTCAACCTATCGAGATTTACTCGATGATTTTGGCTACGACGCCGGCGCCGACGGTACGACCGCCTTCACGGATGGCGAAACGCAGACCGTCTTCCATTGCGATGGTCTTGATCAGGGTGACTTCCATCTGGATGTTGTCACCTGGCATTACCATTTCAACGCCTTCTGGCAGCTGGCAGTTACCAGTCACGTCAGTAGTACGGAAGTAGAACTGAGGACGGTAGCCTTTGAAGAACGGAGTGTGACGACCGCCTTCTTCCTTCGACAGAACGTAGACTTCTGCGGTGAACTTGGTGTGCGGCTTGACCGAACCTGGCTTGACCAGAACCTGGCCACGCTCAACGTCGTCACGCTTGGTACCACGCAGCAGAACGCCGCAGTTCTCGCCAGCACGACCTTCGTCCAGCAGCTTGCGGAACATCTCAACACCGGTGCAGGTGGTGGTGGTGGTGTCACGCAGACCAACGATCTCCAGCGCGTCCTGAACGCGGACGATGCCACGCTCGATACGGCCGGTAACAACGGTACCACGACCCGAGATCGAGAATACGTCTTCGATCGGCATCAGGAACGGCTTGTCGATTGCACGCTCAGGCTCTGGGATGTAGCTGTCCAGAGTCTCAACCAGCTTCTTGACAGCGGTGGTGCCCATTTCGTTGTCGTCTTTGCCTTCCAGCGCCATACGAGCCGAACCGATGATGATCGGGGTGTCGTCGCCTGGGAAGTCATAGGTGGACAGCAGGTCGCGAACTTCCATCTCGACCAGTTCCAGCAGCTCAGCGTCGTCTACCAGGTCAGCCTTGTTCAGGAAGACCACGATGTACGGAACGCCTACCTGGCGGGACAGCAGGATGTGCTCGCGGGTCTGTGGCATCGGACCATCAGCGGCCGAACAAACCAGGATCGCGCCGTCCATCTGCGCAGCACCGGTGATCATGTTCTTCACGTAGTCAGCGTGACCTGGGCAGTCGACGTGAGCGTAGTGACGGATCTTCGAGTTGTACTCGACGTGCGCGGTGTTGATGGTGATACCGCGAGCTTTTTCTTCTGGGGCGCTGTCGATCTTGTCGAAGTCGACGACGGCCGAACCGAATACTTCGGAGCAGACGCGAGTCAGAGCAGCGGTCAGAGTGGTCTTACCGTGGTCAACGTGGCCGATGGTGCCAACGTTAACGTGCGGAAGGGAACGATCAAATTTTTCTTTAGCCACGACAGTGAACTCCTAGCCTAAAGGGGCTGAATCAGCCTTGTTTTTTAACGAGAGCTTCGACGATGTTCGACGGAGCTTCGGCGTATTTGGAGAATTCCATGGAGTAGCTCGCGCGACCCTGAGACATGGAACGAACGTCGGTCGCGTAACCGAACATTTCCCCGAGCGGAACTTCAGCACGGACAACCTTGCCGGAGACCGAATCATCCATACCCTGGATCAGACCACGACGACGGTTCAGGTCACCCATCACGTCACCCATGTAGTCTTCAGGGGTTACAACTTCGACCTTCATGATCGGCTCGAGAACCACGCCACCGCCCTTCTGGGCCAGTTGCTTGGTTGCCATCGAAGCGGCGATCTTGAACGCCATCTCGTTGGAGTCGACGTCGTGGTACGAACCGTCGAATACCGTGGCCTTCAGGCCGATCAGAGGATAGCCGGCAACGACGCCGTTCTTCATCTGCTCTTCGATACCCTTCTGGATCGGGGCGATGAATTCCTTAGGAATCACACCACCAACGACTTCGTTGGTGAACACCAGACCTTCGGTGATGTTGCCTTTTTCGTCCACGTCCGGCTCCGCGAAGCGGATCCAGCAGTGACCGAACTGACCACGACCACCCGACTGACGAACGAACTTGCCTTCGATCTCGACGTTGGACTTGGTGATCTTCTCGCGGTACGAAACCTGCGGCTTGCCGATGTTGGCCTCGACGTTGAACTCGCGCTTCATGCGGTCAACGAGGATGTCCAGGTGCAGCTCACCCATACCGGAGATGATGGTCTGACCGGTTTCTTCATCGGTCTTGACGCGGAACGACGGGTCTTCCTGAGCCAGCTTGCCCAGTGCGATACCCATCTTTTCCTGGTCCTGCTTGGTCTTCGGCTCGACAGCTACCGAAATCACAGGCTCCGGGAAGTCCATACGCTCGAGGATGACCGGCTGGTCGGCGTTGCACAGGGTGTCACCAGTGGTGACGTCCTTCATGCCGATCAGAGCAGCGATGTCACCAGCGCGTACTTCCTTGATCTCTTCACGCTGGTTGGCGTGCATCTGCACCATACGGCCGACGCGCTCTTTCTTGCCCTTGACCGAGTTGATCACGGAGTCGCCCGAGCTCAGGAAGCCCGAGTAGACGCGCACGAAAGTCAGAGTACCAACGAACGGGTCGGTGGCAATCTTGAACGCCAGAGCCGAGAACGGCTCGTCATCGGAAGCGTGACGCTCCACGTGACGAACTGCCGGATCTTCCTTGTCGAGTTCCTTGTCATCCGGGTTGATACCCTTGATCGCAGGAATTTCGGTAGGAGCAGGCAGGAAGTCGATGACGGCGTCGAGAACCAGGGGAACGCCCTTGTTCTTGAACGACGAACCGCAGACAGCCGGGACGATTTCGCTGGCCAGGGTGCGCGCACGCAGGCCTGCCTTGATTTCGTCGATGGTCAGCTCTTCGCCTTCCAGGTACTTGTTCATCAGCTCTTCGCTGGACTCGGCAGCAGCTTCGACCATATTGGCGCGCCACTCTTCAGCCAGCTCCAGCATATCGGCAGGAATTTCTTCCTCACGATACGTGGTGCCTTTGTCGTCGTCGTTCCAGTAGATAGCCTTCATCTTGATCAGGTCGACCTGACCCTGGAAGTTATCTTCCGAACCGATCGCCAGCTGGACAGGAACCGGGGTGTGACCCAGGCGGTTCTTGATCTGGCCGACAACGCGCAGGAAGTTGGCACCGGCACGGTCCATCTTGTTCACGTAGACAACACGTGGAACACCGTATTTGTTGGCCTGACGCCATACGGTTTCGGACTGCGGCTCAACGCCGGAGGTGCCGCAGAAGACAACGACCGCACCGTCGAGTACACGCAGCGAACGCTCAACTTCAATGGTGAAGTCAACGTGGCCAGGGGTATCGATGACGTTTACGCGGTAGTTGTCGTACTGGCCAACAGAACCCTTCCAGAAGGTGGTTACGGCAGCGGAGGTAATGGTGATACCTCGCTCCTGCTCCTGCACCATCCAGTCGGTGGTCGCGGCGCCATCATGCACCTCGCCCATTTTGTGGCTCAGGCCTGTGTAGAACAGGATCCGCTCGGTCGTAGTGGTCTTGCCCGCGTCAACGTGCGCGCAAATACCAATGTTACGGTAGCGGTTGATCGGTGTAGTACGAGCCATAAAGCCCTCGCAAAATGATTGATGCTTGAATTAGAAGCGGTAGTGCGAGAATGCTTTGTTGGCTTCGGCCATACGGTGCACGTCTTCACGCTTCTTGACTGCAGCACCTTTGCCTTCAGCGGCATCCAGCAGTTCGCCGGCCAGGCGCAGGGCCATGGACTTCTCGCCACGCTTGCGGGCGTAGTCTACGAGCCAGCGCATTGCCAGAGCGTTACGACGCGATGGACGAACTTCGACCGGAACCTGGTAAGTGGCACCGCCGACACGGCGGGACTTTACTTCGACCAGCGGAGCGATGGCGTCGAGAGCTTTCTCGAAGATCTCCAGGGGATCGCTGTTCTTGCGTGCTTTGACGGTATCCAGGGCACCGTAAACGATGCGCTCGGCTACGGCCTTCTTGCCGCTTTCCATCACGTGGTTCATGAACTTGGCGAGGATCTGGCTTCCGTATTTCGGATCGTCCAGAATCTCACGCTTGGCTGCTACACGACGTCTTGGCATTGATAAGCCCTCAAACGGTCTTCAGGTTAGCCCGGGACTCGACCTTGCGGTGCGCGCCCGACCTTACTCTTATCGACTCAATAAAAATGATTGACTGCAAATTACCGCAAACGGCCGATTACTTCGGACGCTTGGTACCGTATTTCGAACGACCCTGGTTACGACCTTTGACGCCGGAGGTATCCAGAGAGCCGCGAACGGTGTGGTAACGAACACCTGGCAAGTCTTTTACACGGCCGCCACGAATCAGGACGACGCTGTGTTCTTGCAGGTTGTGGCCTTCACCGCCGATGTACGAGGAAACCTCGAAACCGTTGGTCAGACGCACACGGCATACTTTACGCAGTGCCGAGTTAGGTTTTTTCGGCGTGGTGGTGTACACGCGGGTGCACACGCCACGACGTTGCGGGCAGTTCTGCAGCGCAGGTACGTCGGATTTCTCGACGATACGCTTACGCGGCTGACGTACCAGCTGGTTGATAGTTGCCATCTACTAGCTCCACTGTTTGTCTTGCGACGCTATTGTCTTGCAAGAAAAGCCAAAAAACGGCAGGACGGAGCCCTACCGAATTTAAGGGTACAAAAGTCTACGGAGGATCTTGCACCCAGTCAAGACAAGGCCCCAGCCTCCCCCCGCCGGTTATCGGCAACATTTTGTGTCGCCGACGCCCTTCAGGGGGTTGCCGGGGCCTGCCCTGTACTCAGTTACCGCTGGAGTTCAGTGCTTCGGTCAGTGCGGCTTCCACCTCACTGGCGCTTACACGCAGCGGCTTGTCGGCTTCACGGCGACGCTTGCGCTCGCTGTGGTAGGCCAGACCGGTACCAGCCGGGATCAGACGACCCACGACCACGTTCTCTTTCAGGCCGCGCAGGTAATCGCGCTTGCCGGTTACCGCCGCTTCGGTCAGTACACGAGTGGTTTCCTGGAAGGAAGCCGCCGAGATGAACGATTCGGTCGACAGCGAGGCCTTGGTGATACCCAGCAGCACACGCGAGAACTTCGAGATGAACTTGTCATCACCAGCCAGACGCTCGTTCTCGACCAGCACGTGGGTCAGTTCCATCTGGTCGCCCTTGATGAAGCTGGAATCGCCCGACTCGCTGATCTCGACCTTGCGCAGCATCTGACGCAGGATGGTCTCGATGTGCTTGTCGTTGATCTTCACGCCCTGCAGACGATAAACGTCCTGGATCTCGTTGACGATGTACTTGGCCAGCGCGCTCACACCCAGCAGACGCAGGATATCGTGCGGATCGCTCGGGCCGTCGGAGATGACTTCGCCGCGGTTTACCTGTTCGCCTTCGAAGACGTTCAGGTGGCGCCACTTCGGAATCAGCTCTTCGTACGGATCGGTGCCATCGTTCGGGGTGATGACCAGACGGCGCTTGCCCTTGGTCTCTTTACCGAAGGCAATGGTGCCGCTGACTTCAGCCAGGATCGAGGCTTCTTTCGGACGACGGGCTTCGAACAGGTCGGCAACACGTGGCAGACCACCGGTGATGTCACGGGTCTTCGACGTCTCTTGCGGGATACGCGCGATAACGTCACCAACACCGATCTGTGCACCGTCGGCAACACCCACCAGGGCGTTCGCCGGCAGGAAGTACTGGGCCGGTACGTCGGTACCTGGCAGCAGCAGATCCTTGCCATTGGCGTCGACCATCTTGATTGCAGGACGGATTTCCTTGCCTGCAGCCGGACGGTCTTTGACGTCCAGGACTTCAATGTTGGTCAAACCGGTCAATTCGTCAGTCTGACGCTTGATGGTGATGTTTTCTTCCATGCCCACGAAGGTCACGGTACCTTTCATCTCGGTCACGATCGGGTGGGTGTGCGGGTCCCATTTGGCGACGATGGCGCCAGCGTCGACCTTGTCACCTTCCTTGACCGAAATCACGGCACCGTACGGCAGCTTGTAGCGCTCACGCTCACGGCCGAATTCATCGGCAATGGCCAGCTCGCCGGAACGCGATACGGCAACCAGGTTGCCATCAGCACGCTCTACCTGCTTGAGGTTATGCAGACGGACCATACCGCCGTTCTTCACCTGGACGCTGTCGGCAGCCGAAGTACGGCTTGCAGCACCACCGATGTGGAACGTACGCATGGTCAGCTGGGTACCCGGCTCACCGATCGACTGTGCAGCGATAACGCCGACAGCTTCACCGATGTTCACCTGGTGACCACGAGCCAGGTCACGACCGTAGCACTTGGCGCAGATGCCGTAGCGGGTTTCGCAGCTGATCGGCGAACGCACGATCACTTCGTCGATGCTGTTCAGCTCGATGAACTCGACCCACTTCTCGTCGACCAGGGTGCCAGCAGGCACGATCACGTCGTCGCTGCCTGGCTTGAACACGTCACGGGCGATGACACGGCCCAGTACACGCTCACCCAGCGGCTCGACAACGTCACCGCCTTCAATGTGCGGCGTCATCAGCAGGCCTTGCTCGGTACCGCAATCGATCTCGGTAACGACCAGGTCCTGGGCAACGTCCACCAGACGGCGAGTCAGGTAACCGGAGTTCGCGGTTTTCAACGCGGTATCCGCCAGACCCTTACGAGCACCGTGAGTCGAGATGAAGTACTGGAGTACGCTCAGGCCTTCACGGAAGTTCGCGGTGATCGGCGTCTCGATGATCGAGCCGTCCGGCTTGGCCATCAGACCACGCATACCGGCCAACTGACGAATCTGAGCTGCCGAACCCCGGGCACCGGAGTCAGCCATCATGTACATCGAGTTGAAGGACTCTTGCTCGACTTCGTCGCCATTGCGGTCGATGACCCGCTCTTTCGAGAGGTTGGCCATCATCGCCTTGGAGACTTCGTCGTTCGCCTTCGACCACAAGTCGATGACCTTGTTGTACTTCTCGCCCTGGGTTACCAGGCCGGAGGCGTACTGGCTCTCGATCTCTTTCACTTCGTCGGTAGCGGTACCGATGATGCGGGCTTTCTCGTCCGGGATAACGAAGTCGTTGACGCCGATGGAAACGCCGGAGATGGTCGAGTAGGCAAAACCGGTGTACATCAGCTGGTCAGCGAAGATCACGGTCTCTTTCAGACCAACCACGCGGTAGCATTGGTTGATCAGCTTGGAGATCGCCTTTTTCTTCATTGGCTGGTTGACCACGTCGTACGACAGACCTGGCGGCACAACCTGGAACAGCAGTGCTCGGCCGACGGTGGTGTCGACGATACGGGTGTTCTTGACGCTGCCGCCATCACGGTCGTTCACGGTTTCGTTGATACGAACCTTGATCTTGGCGTGCAGGGCAGCCTCGCCGGCGCGGAATACGCGGTCGACTTCCTGCAGGTCGGCGAACACGCGGCCTTCGCCCTTCGCGTTGATGGCTTCACGGGTCATGTAGTACAGACCCAGTACAACGTCCTGCGAAGGAACGATGATCGGCTCACCGTTGGCTGGCGACAGAATGTTGTTGGTCGACATCATCAGCGCGCGCGCTTCGAGCTGGGCTTCCAGCGTCAGCGGCACGTGAACGGCCATCTGGTCACCGTCGAAGTCGGCGTTGTACGCGGCACAGACCAGCGGGTGCAGCTGGATGGCCTTGCCTTCGATCAGTACCGGTTCAAACGCCTGGATGCCCAGACGGTGAAGGGTCGGTGCACGGTTGAGCAGTACGGGGTGTTCGCGAATCACTTCGGCGAGAACGTCCCACACTTCCGGCAGCTCGCGCTCGACCATCTTCTTGGCGGCCTTGATGGTGGTCGCCAGACCACGCATTTCCAGCTTGCCGAAAATGAACGGTTTGAACAGCTCGAGCGCCATCTTCTTCGGCAGACCGCACTGGTGCAGACGCAGGGTCGGACCTACGGTAATTACCGAACGGCCGGAGTAGTCGACGCGCTTGCCGAGCAAGTTCTGACGGAAACGACCTTGCTTACCCTTGATCATGTCGGCCAGGGATTTCAGAGGACGCTTGTTCGAACCAGTGATGGCGCGGCCACGACGGCCGTTATCGAGCAGTGCGTCGACTGCTTCCTGCAGCATGCGCTTTTCGTTGCGCACGATGATGTCCGGCGCGGACAGGTCGAGCAGGCGCTTCAGACGGTTGTTACGGTTGATCACCCGACGATACAGGTCGTTCAGGTCGGAAGTCGCGAAGCGACCGCCATCAAGCGGAACCAGCGGACGCAGGTCTGGCGGCAGAACCGGCAGAACGGTCAGGACCATCCACTCAGGCAGGTTGCCCGAGCCCTGGAAGGCCTCCATCAGCTTCAAACGCTTGGACAGCTTCTTGATCTTGGTCTCGGAGTTGGTCTGCGGAATTTCTTCGCGCAGGCGACCAATCTCGTGCTCCAGGTCGATAGCGTGCAGCAGCTCGCGGACGGCTTCGGCACCCATGCGGGCATCAAAGTCATCACCGAACTCTTCCAGCGCTTCGAAGTACTGCTCGTCGTTGAGCAGCTGGCCCTTCTCGAGGGTGGTCATGCCCGGATCGATGACGACGTAGCTCTCGAAATAGAGAACGCGTTCGATATCACGCAGGGTCATGTCCATCAGCAAGCCGATACGCGACGGCAGCGATTTCAGGAACCAGATGTGGGCGACCGGCGAGGCCAGTTCGATGTGCGCCATGCGCTCACGACGGACCTTGGCCAGGGCGACTTCAACGCCGCACTTCTCGCAGATCACACCGCGGTGCTTGAGGCGCTTGTACTTGCCGCACAGGCACTCGTAGTCCTTGACTGGGCCAAAGATCTTGGCGCAGAACAGGCCGTCACGCTCAGGCTTGAACGTACGGTAGTTGATGGTTTCCGGCTTTTTTACTTCACCGAACGACCACGAACGGATCATCTCAGGCGACGCGAGGCCGATGCGGATAGCATCGAACTCTTCGACTTGACCCTGGTTTTTCAGCAAATTCAGTAGGTCTTTCAAGGCCTTTCCTCCTGGCGGAGCAGAGAGCGGGCTGTATCAGCCCCGCTCCCGATTCGCGTCACGTGTTATTCGGTTTCCAGATCGATGTCGATACCGAGCGAACGGATCTCTTTGATCAACACGTTGAAGGACTCGGGCATGCCCGGCTCCATACGGTGATCGCCATCCACGATGTTCTTGTACATCTTGGTACGGCCGTTCACGTCGTCCGACTTCACTGTGAGCATTTCTTGCAGGGTGTATGCCGCGCCGTATGCTTCCAGCGCCCACACTTCCATCTCCCCGAAACGCTGACCACCGAACTGCGCCTTACCACCCAGCGGCTGCTGGGTAACCAGGCTGTAAGAACCAGTGGAACGCGCGTGCATCTTGTCGTCCACCAAGTGGTTCAGCTTGAGCATGTACATGTAACCAACGGTCACAGGACGCTCGAACTTGTTACCGGTACGACCATCGAACAGCACCATCTGGCCGCTCTCTGGCATATCGGCCAGTTTCAGCATGGCCTTGATCTCGCTTTCCTTGGCACCGTCGAAGACCGGGGTAGCCATTGGCACACCGCCCTTGAGGTTATGTGCCAGGTCGAGGATTTCCTTGTCGGTGAATTCCGCAAGGTTCTCCTGACGACCACCGATCTCGTTGTAGATCTCGGTCAGGAACGTGCGCAGCTCAGCGGCCTTGCGCTGCTCTTCGATCATGCGGTTGATCTTCTCGCCCAGGCCCTTGGCCGCGAGGCCCAGGTGGGTTTCAAGGATCTGACCGACGTTCATCCGCGATGGTACGCCCAACGGGTTCAGGACCACGTCGACCGGAGTACCGTTGGCGTCGTGCGGCATGTCTTCGACCGGCATGATCACGGAGACCACACCTTTGTTACCGTGACGGCCGGCCATCTTGTCGCCCGGCTGGATGCGGCGACGGATTGCCAGGTAGACCTTGACGATCTTCAGTACGCCCGGTGCCAGGTCATCGCCCTGCTGCAGCTTGCGCTTCTTGTCTTCGAACTTGTCGTCCAGCAGACGGCGACGATCGACGATGTAGGCCTGCGCCTTCTCGAGCTGATCGTTCAGCGCGTCTTCGGCCATGCGCAGTTTGAACCACTGGCCGTGCTCCAGACCGTCCAGTACTTCGTCGCTGACCACGGTGCCTTTTTTCAGGCCCGCGCCACCGTCGACCAGCTGGCCGTTCAGGGCAGAACGCAGACGCTCGAAGGTCGCGCCTTCAACGATGCGGAACTCTTCGTTGAGGTCCTTGCGGATCTCGTCCAGCTGCATCTTCTCGATCGACAACGCACGGCTGTCGCGCTCGACGCCGTCACGGGTGAAGACCTGTACGTCGATGACAGTACCCTTGGTGCCAGTCGGCACGCGCAGGGAGGTGTCTTTGACGTCGCTGGCCTTCTCGCCGAAGATTGCGCGCAGCAGTTTTTCTTCCGGAGTCAGCTGGGTCTCGCCTTTCGGAGTGACCTTGCCGACCAGGATGTCGCCAGCGCCGACTTCGGCACCTACATAGACGATACCGGCTTCGTCCAGCTTGTTCAGTGCGGCTTCACCCACGTTCGGGATGTCCGCAGTGATTTCCTCAGGGCCAAGCTTGGTGTCACGGGCCACACAGGTCAGTTCCTGAATGTGGATCGTGGTGAAGCGGTCTTCCTGAACTACACGCTCGGACAGGCAGATGGAGTCTTCGAAGTTGAAGCCGTTCCACGCCATGAACGCGATGCGCATGTTCTGGCCCAGAGCCAGCTCACCCATGTCGGTGGACGGGCCATCGGCCATGATGTCGCCGCGCTGAACCACATCACCCTTGTTCACCAGCGGACGCTGGTTGATGCAGGTGTTCTGGTTCGAACGGGTGTACTTGGTCAGGTTGTAGATGTCGACACCCGCTTCGCCGGTCTCGACTTCATCGTCGGCAACGCGAACGACCACACGGCTGGCGTCGACGGAGTCGATCACACCACCGCGGCGCGCTACAACGCAGACACCGGAGTCACGGGCGACGTTGCGCTCCATGCCGGTACCTACCAGCGGCTTGTCGGCGCGCAGGGTCGGGACTGCCTGACGCTGCATGTTCGAACCCATCAACGCACGGTTGGCGTCGTCGTGCTCGAGGAACGGAATCAGCGACGCTGCAACCGAGACAACCTGCTTCGGCGAAACGTCCATCAAGGTGACGTCTTCCGGCGCCTTGACGGTGAATTCGTTCAGGTGACGAACCGCTACCAGCTCGTCGACCAGTTGCTTCTTCTCGTTCATCGTGGCCGAAGCCTGGGCGATGACGTGATCAGCTTCTTCGATCGCGGACAGGAACACGATGTCGTCCGACACCACACCCTCTTTCACAACGCGGTACGGGCTCTCGAGGAAGCCATACTGGTTGGTGCGGGCATAGGCCGCCAGGGAGTTGATCAGACCGATGTTCGGACCTTCAGGCGTCTCGATCGGGCACACGCGGCCGTAATGGGTCGGGTGTACGTCACGGACTTCGAAGCCGGCGCGCTCACGGGTCAGACCGCCAGGGCCGAGTGCGGAGACACGGCGCTTGTGGGTGATCTCGGAGAGCGGGTTGTTCTGGTCCATGAACTGCGAGAGCTGGCTGGAACCGAAGAACTCCTTCACCGCCGCCGCAACCGGCTTGGCGTTGATCAGGTCTTGCGGCATCAGGCCTTCGCTTTCGGCCATCGACAGACGTTCCTTGACCGCACGCTCGACGCGCACCAGGCCAACACGGAACTGGTTCTCGGCCATCTCGCCGACACAACGCACGCGACGGTTACCCAGGTGGTCGATGTCGTCGACGATACCTTTGCCGTTACGGATGTCGACCAGGGTCTTGAGGACCTCGACGATGTCTTCCTTGCTCAGCACGCCCGAACCTTCGATTTCGGTACGACCGATACGACGGTTGAACTTCATGCGACCTACAGCGGAAAGGTCGTAGCGCTCGGCGCTGAAGAACAGGTTGTTGAACAGGGTCTCGGCGGCATCCTTGGTAGGTGGCTCGCCTGGACGCATCATGCGGTAGATCTCGACCAGCGCTTCCAGCTGATTGCTGGTGGAGTCGATCTTCAGGGTGTCCGAGATGAACGGGCCGCAGTCGATGTCGTTGGTGTACAGGGTCTCGATGCGGACAACCTGAGCCTTGGCGATCTTGATCAGCAGCTCGGTGGTCAGCTCGGTGTTGCACTCGCACAGGATCTCGCCGGTAGCCGGGTGCACGATAGCCTTGGCGGTAGTGCGGCCCAGGACGTATTCCATCGGCACGTCCAGCTGCTTCACACCCGCTTTTTCGAGCTGATTGATGTGGCGCGCAGTGATACGACGGCCCTGCTCGACGATGACCTTGCCGGTCTCGTCGTGAATGTCCATGACCGCGACTTCACCACGCAGGCGCTGAGGCACCAGTTCCAGGCTCAGCTTCTCGCCCGAGACGTGCAACACGTTGGTGGTGTAGAAGGCGTTCAGGACCTCCTCGGTGCTGTAGCCAAGGGCGCGCAGCAGTACGGAGGCCGGCAGCTTGCGGCGACGGTCGATACGAACGAACACGCAGTCCTTCGGATCGAACTCGAAGTCCAGCCACGAACCGCGGTAAGGAATGATACGCGCCGAGTACAGCAGCTTGCCGGAGCTGTGAGTCTTGCCACGGTCGTGGTCGAAGAACACACCTGGCGAACGGTGCAGCTGGGAAACGATCACACGCTCGGTACCGTTGATAACGAAGGTACCGTTTTCAGTCATCAGGGGGATTTCACCCATGTAGACTTCTTGCTCTTTGATGTCCTTGATCGCTTTGTTCGACGACTCTTTGTCGAAGATGATCAGGCGGACTTTCACCCGCAGCGGCACGGCGAAGGTCACGCCGCGCAGGACGCATTCCTTGACATCGAAAGCCGGCTCGCCCAGACGATAGCCAACGTACTCCAAGGCAGCATTGCCGGAGTAGCTGATGATCGGGAAAACCGACTTGAAGGCCGCGTGCAGCCCGACGTCGCGGAACTGGTCCTTGGTCGCTCCTGCCTGCAGGAATTCACGATACGAATCCAGCTGGATGGCCAGGAGGTAAGGCACATCCATGACGTCCGGCAACTTGCTAAAGTCCTTGCGGATACGTTTTTTCTCAGTGTATGAGTAAGCCATCAGCGTTCCCCAGCTTGGTCACCTGCTTGTTTGGCTTCTCCCGACGGGAGCAGCCAGAAAATCTGCAAACCCCATGGTTTGCGCCACCGGTCAGGTGGTTGGAGCACGTTATCGGGGCCGACCTGGTCGGCCGCCAATAACGGAAAAAGGCCGGTGGCATAAGCCACCAGCCATCAGCCTTTCGCTTATCGCTCGGGCTGGAGACGCACAGTCGAGAGTTACTTGACTTCGACTTTGGCGCCTGCTTCTTCCAGCTTCTTCTTGGCGTCTTCAGCAGCGTCTTTCGACACGCCTTCAGCGACGACCTGAGGAGCGGTGTCAACTTTCTCTTTGGCTTCTTTCAGGCCCAGACCGGTCAGTTCACGAACGGCCTTGATGACGTTGACTTTCTTCTCGCCAGCTTCCAGCAGAACAACGTTGAACTCGGTTTGTTCTTCAACAACGGCAGCGGCAGCAGCTGGGCCAGCAGAGGCGACAGCAGCGGTAACGCCGAAGGTTTCTTCCATTGCTTTGATCAGCTCAACAACTTCCAGAACGGTTTTCTGGCCGATTGCTTCGATGATTTGCTCGTTAGTCAGAGACATGACTTAAATCCTGTATTGGGGTGACAGCCTACGCAGCCATCAAATTAAACGTATGATTTCGAAAGGGCTTGCGGTGCCTTAGGCAGCAGCAGCTTCTTTCTGGTCGCGAACGGCTGCCAGGGTACGAGCCAGCTTGCTGGTTGCGCCTTGGATCACGCTCATCAGCTTCGCAATAGCCTCGTCGCGGGTCGGCAGGGAAGCCAACACGTCGATCTGGTCTGCGGCAAGGAACTTGCCGTCGAACGCAGCTGCCTTGATCTCGAACTTGCTCTGACCCTTGGCGAACTCAGCGAACAGACGAGCAGCAGCGCCCGGGTGTTCGTTGGAGAAAGCGATCAGGGTAGGGCCAGTGAAGGCGTCGTTGAGGACACTGTATTCAGTGTCAGCAACAGCGCGCTTGAGCAGGGTGTTACGTACAACACGTACGTATACGCCAGCTTCACGAGCCTCTTTGCGGAGTCCGGTCATTGCGCCTACAGTCACACCACGGGCATCAGCCACGACAGCGGACAGAGCGACTTTGGCAGCCTCGTTGACTTCAGCGACGATGGCCTTCTTGTCTTCGAGTTTAATTGCCACGGGTAAAACTCCTGCTTGTTACCGTTTCATCTGGCCGAAGCCGGATGTCGTTTTGGTGTCTGATTCGGTAAGGAACCGGGAGCACCATCTGCGTAGGCTGGTGGTTTAAGACTTGCGCCGCCTACGGTCTTGGATAGCCCCCGCCAGGCAGGGACCCCAATTTTTGCAACCGGCGCGATCGCTCGCGCCAGTTTTGTCTTACGCGTCCAGCGAGCTCTGGTCGATGACCAGACCTGGGCCCATGGTGGTGCTCAGGGTAACGCGCTTGACGTAGATACCTTTCGAGGAAGCTGGCTTGATACGCTTCAGGTCAGCGATCAGGGCTTCAACGTTTTCCTTCAGCTTGCCAGCTTCGAAGCCGACCTTGCCAACGGAGGTGTGGATGATACCGTTCTTGTCGGTACGGTAGCGAACCTGACCAGCCTTGGCGTTTTTGACCGCGGTGGCTACGTCTGGGGATACGGTACCAACCTTCGGGTTAGGCATCAGGCCGCGAGGACCCAGAACCTGACCCAGCTGACCGACAACACGCATTGCGTCCGGGGAAGCAATAACAACGTCGTAGTTCAGGTCGCCGGCTTTCATTTCTGCAGCCAGATCGTCCATGCCTACACGGTCAGCGCCGGCAGCCAGAGCGGCCTCGGCAGCAGGACCCTGGGTGAAGACAGCAACGCGTACGGTCTTGCCAGTGCCGTGTGGCAGCACGGTAGCGCTACGAACGACCTGGTCGGATTTACGCGGGTCAACACCGAGGTTGACGGCAACGTCGAAGGATTCGGTGAACTTCACGGCGGACAGTTCAGCCAGCAGCACAGCCGCTTCTTCGAAGTTGTAGACTTTGCCAGCTTCGATTTTCGAAGCAATGGCCTTTTGGCGCTTGGTCAGCTTAGCCATTACACACCCTCCACGTTGAGGCCCATGCTGCGAGCAGAACCGGCGATGGTACGCACGGCTGCATCGAGGTCAGCGGCAGTCAGATCGGCATTCTTGGTCTTGGCGATCTCTTCCAGCTGAGCACGGGTCACGGTACCAACCTTGACGGTGTTCGGACGGGCCGAACCGCTGGTCAGGCCAGCAGCTTTCTTCAGCAGAACCGAAGCAGGGGTGCTCTTGGTTTCGAAGGTGAAGCTACGGTCACTGTATACAGTGATGATCACTGGAGTCGGCAGACCAGCTTCTTGACCCTGGGTACGGGCGTTGAAGGCCTTGCAGAATTCCATGATGTTCACACCATGTTGACCCAGTGCCGGACCAACGGGTGGGCTTGGGTTGGCCTGGCCGGCCTTTACTTGCAGCTTGATGTAAGCCTGAATCTTCTTAGCCATGAGCTACTCCAAAATCGGGTACAAGCGCCAGATGGCTCCCCGGATGACGTACGTTTTATCCCAGTGACGACAAAACCCCGCAGCACATAGGGCTGCGGGGTATGGGATGCTTCGTTCGACTAGACCTTCTCGACCTGACCGAACTCGAGCTCCACCGGAGTAGAGCGACCGAAAATGAGCACCGCCACTTGCAGCCGGCTCTTTTCGTAGTTAACTTCTTCAACGGTACCGTTGAAATCGGCAAATGGACCGTCAGTGACGCGAACCACTTCGCCTGGCTCGAACAAGGTCTTCGGCCTAGGCTTGTCGCTGCCATCGGCAACGCGGCGCAGAATGGCCTCGGCTTCCTTGTCGGTGATCGGCGCAGGCTTGTCTGCGGTGCCACCGATGAAGCCCATGACGCGAGGGGTATCCTTGACCAAGTGCCAAGTGCCTTCGTTCATGTCCATCTGGACCAGGACGTAACCTGGGAAGAACTTGCGTTCACTTTTACGCTTCTGGCCATTGCGCATTTCAACGACTTCTTCGGTCGGAACCAGAATTTCGCCGAAACCGTCTTCCATGCCAGCAAGCTTTACGCGCTCGATCAGAGAGCGCATAACATGCTTCTCGTAACCCGAGTAAGCATGCACAACGTACCAACGCTTAGCCACGGGACACCCTTAGCCAACAATCAAGGAAACCAACCAGCCGAGCAGGGAATCAAGACCCCACAACAGCAACGCCATAACCAGCACAACGACCACCACGATAAGCGTGGTCTGCATGGTTTCTTGACGGGTTGGCCACACGACTTTACGAATCTCGGCACGAGCTTCCTTCGCAAGCACAAAGAACGACTTACCCTTGGCAGTCTGCAAGGCAACAAAGCCTGCGACAGCAGCAAGAGCAAGGAGAGCGAGTACGCGATACAGGATTGGAGCCGCGGAGTAGTATTGGTTGCCTACAACGCCGACAACCACCAAAGCTACAACAGCCACCCATTTGATCAGGTCAAAACGCGATACTTGGGCTTCAGTTTTGGGAGTCATCAAGGAGGATCCTGTGAGAAGAAAGCCAATCACACCGAGGTGAATGGCAGGTCAGGAGGGAATCGAACCCCCAACCTACGGTTTTGGAGACCGTCGCTCTGCCAATTGAGCTACTGACCTATAACGCTGTATCAGGCCGACCATTATGTCGGCCTGATTGAGAAAAATCAACTACTTATTCAATAATCTTAGCTACAACACCAGCTCCGACGGTACGACCGCCTTCACGGATGGCGAAACGCAGACCGTCTTCCATTGCGATGGTCTTGATCAGGGTGACTTCCATCTGGATGTTGTCACCTGGCATTACCATTTCAACGCCTTCTGGCAGCTGGCAGTTACCAGTCACGTCAGTAGTACGGAAGTAGAACTGAGGACGGTAGCCTTTGAAGAACGGAGTGTGACGACCGCCTTCTTCCTTCGACAGAACGTAGACTTCTGCGGTGAACTTGGTGTGCGGCTTGACCGAACCTGGCTTGACCAGAACCTGGCCACGCTCAACGTCGTCACGCTTGGTACCACGCAGCAGAACGCCGCAGTTCTCGCCAGCACGACCTTCGTCCAGCAGCTTGCGGAACATCTCAACACCGGTGCAGGTGGTGGTGGTGGTGTCACGCAGACCAACGATCTCCAGCGCGTCCTGAACGCGGACGATGCCACGCTCGATACGGCCGGTAACAACGGTACCACGACCCGAGATCGAGAATACGTCTTCGATCGGCATCAGGAACGGCTTGTCGATTGCACGCTCAGGCTCTGGGATGTAGCTGTCCAGAGTCTCAACCAGCTTCTTGACAGCGGTGGTGCCCATTTCGTTGTCGTCTTTGCCTTCCAGCGCCATACGAGCCGAACCGATGATGATCGGGGTGTCGTCGCCTGGGAAGTCATAGGTGGACAGCAGGTCGCGAACTTCCATCTCGACCAGTTCCAGCAGCTCAGCGTCGTCTACCAGGTCAGCCTTGTTCAGGAAGACCACGATGTACGGAACGCCTACCTGGCGGGACAGCAGGATGTGCTCGCGGGTCTGTGGCATCGGACCATCAGCGGCCGAACAAACCAGGATCGCGCCGTCCATCTGCGCAGCACCGGTGATCATGTTCTTCACGTAGTCAGCGTGACCTGGGCAGTCGACGTGAGCGTAGTGACGGATCTTCGAGTTGTACTCGACGTGCGCGGTGTTGATGGTGATACCGCGAGCTTTTTCTTCTGGGGCGCTGTCGATCTTGTCGAAGTCGACGACGGCCGAACCGAATACTTCGGAGCAGACGCGAGTCAGAGCAGCGGTCAGAGTGGTCTTACCGTGGTCAACGTGGCCGATGGTGCCAACGTTAACGTGAGGTAGGGAACGATCAAACTTTTCCTTAGCCATCGATACAGTCCTCCGCAGAAGAAATAAGTCACTACAACCGATAAAACAAAGGCAGATATTTTCATATCTGCCTTGTCATATGGAGCTCTTGAGCGGACTTGAACCGCTGACCTCACCCTTACCAAGGGTGTGCTCTACCAACTGAGCTACAAGAGCGAAACACTATGTGCAACAACAGCAAACGTGGAGCGGGTAGCGGGAATCGAACCCGCATCATCAGCTTGGAAGGCTGAGGTTCTACCACTAAACTATACCCGCGGAGCTTGCTGCTCTCGCTAAACTGGTGGAGGGAGAAGGATTCGAACCTTCGAAGTCGTAGACGTCAGATTTACAGTCTGATCCCTTTGGCCGCTCGGGAACCCCTCCTGATTGTGGCCGGCATTTTCAACTCTTGCCGTCCTGCTGTCAAGCTTTTTCTCATTTAAATCTTGAGGTTAGCTCATTTGACAGCTACTTCGTGGGTCACCACCGAGTGGTTATCCCTGTGAAGCGGGCGCCATTCTATCAAGCTATTCGCGAGTTGCAATACCCTCGCAGAAAATAATTTTGTGCTTTAAGTCTTTGAAATCGTTCGAAAGACTTTGGAGCAGGGTTTTGTCCAGCAAACGCTCGCTTTGCGGCGCGACTTTCAACCAGAAACCTTCCGCGCCCGGCAATTGCCCAGCTAGCCGGGCAGTCGTTATGTCGAGGCTGAGCAAACGCTGGCGCAACGCATCGACTTGCTTCGCCGTCGCTACACCGCCGACCACCAGGCACTCGTCACGGCGGCGGGCGGGCTGCCCCGCTCCCGTTTCGCGCAACAACCGGATCTCTTGCTGGTTGCCCTTGTACAGCGACAGCGAAGCCACCTCTTTCACCCTCAGCGGCGCCTGCTGCTGATGCCAGACGTAATAGAAGACATTGAGCACCACCAACAACAGAAACAACCAACGCATATACACCTCAGTACAAAGGGCACGCCATGGCCAGGCCGACGAAGACCAGGTCTGGCACCACACGCGCACGCGGCGCCGCATGAGACACCAGCGGCGCATCGCCGCCAGTCAGGAAGACGGTGAAGTCGTCACCCCACAGGCCGTGCGCCTGCTCGATCTGGGCCTGGGCAAAGCCTTGCAGCATCAGCACACAGCCGCGCTCGACAGCCTCGACCGTCGAGCGGCCCGGCGCCAGGCTGTTCAGAGCGCGCTCAGCCGAAGCGTCGTCGTAACGAATCCTTCGGGTATGGGTTCTGAGCTGGCTGCGCATCAATGGCATACCGGGGCAGATATAACCGCCCAGGTGCTGTCCATCAGCCGACACGAAGTCCGCTTTGGCGGCAGTACCGAAGTCCATTACCAGGCATGCACCCTTTGCCAGGTGATAGCCACCCAGGGCAGCCAGCCAGCGATCCATCCCCAGCCGCTGGAAGTCGTCATATCCATTGCGCACTCCCGCCATTTCGGCGGCCGGCTGGGCTACCTGGGCAAGCACGCCAAAACCCTGGTGGAGCAAGGCGCTGAGGGCAGCAGTTTCTTCCTCACTGCGCACGCTTACCAGACGACAAGCGCTCAAGCGGGCTGCGGCCAACGCCTTGACGGCAGCCAACAGCGCCTGGTCCGAGTCGACGATTCCGCCACCCACGATCGTGGCATCGGCAATATGGATCACCCGCCATTTGATAAAGCTGTTACCGCAATCGAGCTCAAGAATCATCACGCAACCTCAAACTGAGCTCACCACCGCTGAAGCTCTTTTCCACACCTTCGATATCAAGGCGCAGGCCACCTTGTCCATCTACCCCAAGCACAACGCCATCTATCCGATGTGTGCCGGCAACCAGCGATACCGCCCTGCCCTGCCACAGATGCGCCTGTTCCCACTCTTCCTGGAAAGCTGCAAACCCATAGCGGCGATGACGGGCGAGTTCGTGCTGCAACCGCTGATTGAGCAATGCGACAAGGCGATTGCGATCTATTGTCGCACCCGCCTCTCGGCGTATCGAGGTCCACTGTTGGTCGACCTGCTCGTTGACCTGCATGTTTACATTGATGCCGATCCCCAGCACGACGTGACAGACATCGGCGGGATCACCCACAAGCTCTAGCAGGATCCCGGCAATTTTCTGGTTCCTGACTAGCACGTCGTTAGGCCATTTCAGCCCTGCCCCCGAGACACCAAGCGCTTCCAAGGCACGCATGACCGCAAGCCCCACGACCAGGCTGAGACCTTCGAGCTGGCGCATGCCACCCTCGACGCGCAACACCAGGCTGTAATAGAGGTTTTCGCCAAAGGGGCTGATCCACTGCCGGCCACGGCGACCCCGTCCGGCACTTTGCCGTTCGGCGAGGATCAGGAACGGCGCCGTCAAGCCCTCGGCAACGCAGCGAAGCGCCTGGGCATTGGTGGAATCGATGGTCTCATGGATGATTATCGGCCACGGCGCACCCTGCGAATGTCCGGCAATCGCGGCTTCATCCAGGAGCGTCAGCGGGGCGGCCAACTGGTAGCCGCGGCCTCGCACCTTGTGGATGGGCAGGTTGAGCTCGCTTTCCAGGTGCTGCAGCTGCTTCCAAACGGCACTGCGACTCACCCCCAAAGCAGCCCCCAGGTCTTGCCCGGAATGAAACCGGCCATCCTTGAGGAGATTCAACAACTTCAGCATGCCAGTCTCGACTCGGAATAAGGCTGGCATGATAGCCACGGCCCGAGTGATTGCATAGGAAAAGGGATCACCCCAGGCAGCACGGTTCCATGCCTATCCGACGATAGGCCCGGAAAAGACAAAACCCCTACCTGCTCGCGCAGATAGGGGTTTTGCGAAATGAATCTTGACGATGACCTACTCTCACATGGGGAAACCCCACACTACCATCGGCGATGCATCGTTTCACTGCTGAGTTCGGGATGGGATCAGGTGGTTCCAATGCTCTATGGTCGTCAAGAAATTCTGT
>NZ_CABVIX010000016.1 GCF_902498185.1 Pseudomonas fluorescens
CCGTATGTGTATCTGAAGGACGTGCTGACTTGTCTGCCGACGCAGCGGGCCAGTGAAATTGATCAACTACTGCCGCATCAGTGGGTAGCTGCTTGAGTCAGGCAAGGTGACTTCAGCAGACGCTTACTCCGAACAGGCCCTCCATCAGCTTCATTTAAGTGCACGCTGATGCCCACATCGGATGAAAAGCCGCGATTACTGCCGTTACGCTTGAGCTGCTGCTGATGAGTCAGATTACCGTTAGAGCGGCTATAGGAGAACTATCGCTTTGCGTAGGTAGCGAAGATCGGCGCACATCCACGAGAACGTGGGTGCTCTAAGAGTACTCGATGCTCATAGCGAGGCGATTTCCTCAGGTTAGAGCTCCTGCGGTCCTGAACCTACAACAAATCAGCCAGCAGACGAATAAGGAGTGTGCGGAGAAGCATGAGTCTCACGGGCTGGGCTGCAGATGCGCTTTCGGGTTGAACACAGGCCATTGAGGCTACCAAGTGGGTAACAGGTTATCCTCGTGTAGGCATGGGCGGTCAGCCAGAGCGTGTCGGCTAAAGCATAAGACGGCCCGGATCGTCTGCCGCAGTGGAGTAGCTGCTAGTCCGACGATTAAGTGTGGGTCAAGGTGTGGGTCAAAAATATGTTTCTTTGTTCAGCCCGCATTATATGCGGCTTCCAGGCATTAAAAAGCCGGCTTGTGGCCGGCTCCTCGGGGACGGTCTTGGCTAATTTTTGGTAAGCCGCAACCGCCTTAAAATGTTGGCACAAGGCCTGGAAAGAAGGCGGTCGACTGGTCGGTCGGCGCCTGAGCCCCTGCTGCGCGGCCAGGCCGGGAGGGGCATATATGCGGCTTAGCATACAAGGGTGATACCCGGTTGCCCAGCAAAAAATCCCCAGCTTCATTCCGGCCTCCCCGGCCGCAGATGTGCCCACCAGAATACCCAGCCGATGATTTCCACTCCCTGCATGCGGCATTGAAGGGCGGTGAGCCTTTCGGGTGGGTGGTTGCGGTTGTCGTGACTGTGCAGGCACAGCACCCCTTTTTCGGTAAGGCTCAAGGTATTCACGCGCAGCTGGCCACCGTGCAACAGGGCGTAGGTTTCGCCTTCGACGATGCGGGTAAGGCTGCGGTCGATGGCGAGCGTGGAGCCATGGGGCAGGGTGGGGGTCATGTTGTGGGCGGGCATGCTGAGGCAAACGGCGTCGCTGGGAGCCACGCCAAGGGCTTCGAAGGCCCGCAGCGGCAGGCGCAGGTTGCCGCCGGGTACGGGTTCGAGCTGGCCGTCGCATACACGGTAAAGCGGGATCGGCGAGTATTGCCCGTCATGGCACATCAATGCGCTGGGCGACGGGGAGTGGGGCGCGTGGCGGGGGCAGGGAGTGCACAGGCGCGGGATGGGGTTGAGGTATTTCGGGCCTTCACCAGTGTGCAGCCAGCGGCGATGTACGCACAGCAAGTCGGAGATCTCGTCGAGACGGGCCAGGGGCACGCCGCGCTTGAACCAGTTGTTGACGTGCTGGGGCGAGACTTGGCGCTGGGCGGCAAAGTCGGAGGCGGTCAGGTTGCACTCCTGGAGGAGGGCTTTAAGGCGTTCACCAGAGCTGTTCATGGTGCTCAGTCTAGCGAGCGATGGGCGCGGGGAATATAAACGTTAAGTTCAATTTTGCTGTAGGAAATCAGTGATTTCGGAGGAATTAGCTGAGGATCGCGTAGGAAAAGTGCTTTCAGAACAGTGGTGAGTCATAAAAAAAACCCCGCCGAGGCGGGGTTTTCTCAGTCAAGCGGACTTCAGCCTTTGTAGGCAGCGACCGACTTGGTGATCGCGGCGCGGGCGGCGTCAGCGCCTTCCCAGCCTTCGATCTTGACCCATTTGCCTTTCTCGAGATCCTTGTAGTTCTCGAAGAAGTGCTTGATCTGCTCCAGCAGCAGGGCTGGCAGGTCGGTGTATTCCTTCACGTCGACGTACAGCTGCGACAGTTTGTCGTGCGGTACGGCGATGACTTTGGCGTCGCCGCCGCCGTCGTCGGTCATGTTCAGGATGCCGACCGGACGGGCGCGGATGACCGAGCCAGGGGCAACCGGGTACGGCGTGACGACCAGCACGTCGAGCGGATCACCGTCGTCGGCCAGGGTGTTGGGAATGAAACCGTAGTTGGCCGGGTAGAACATTGGAGTGGCCATGAAACGGTCAACGAACAGCGTGTCGCTGTCCTTGTCGATCTCGTATTTGATCGGCGCGTGGTTGGCCGGGATCTCGATGGCGACGTAGATGTCGTTCGGCAGGTCTTTGCCAGCCGGAATCTTGCTGTAGCTCATTGGGCAGTGCCCCCATGTTTGACCAGAAATTGGGCGCGATTATAGGCATATTCGCAGGGGGGTTGCCACGGTTGGGGATAGTCGGGTTACCGATCAAGGCGCCGTGTCGCGGTAATCCGGGTGCTGGTGGCGCAGGTGATCGAGCCGGGTGAGGGGATCCTGGCGGTAGAACCGCGCAAGCTGCTGGTACACGGCGGGGTAGGCCTGGTGCAGCAGGTCCGGGGCGCTGAAGAAATACTCGCTGGTGACGGCGAAGAACTCGGCAGGGTTTTCGGCAGCATAGGGGTCGATGGCGGTGTCGGCGTCGGGATCCTGGTCGAGCTGGCGGTTGAGATCGTCGAAAGCTTGCTGCATGGCCTTGGCCCAGTCACCGACGTGCATGCCGTCGTGCAGGGGCGGTAGACCGTTGGCGTCGCCGTTGAGCATGTCGAGCTTGTGCGCGAGCTCGTGGATGACCAGGTTGTAACCTTCCCAACCGCCGCTGGCGAGTACTCCAGGCCAAGCTAGGATCACCGGCCCCTGGTGCCAGGCCTCGCCGCTGTGCTCACCGTCCCACTCGTGTTCCACGCCGCTGGAATCGCGGTAGCGCTGGGGGCTGACAAAGTCGTCGGGATAGAGGATGACTTCGTGAAAGCCCTGGTACCAGTTGAGCTCGCCCAGGTGCAGCAACGGCAACTGGGCCTGCGCGGCAAGAAACAACCGCTGCTCGCCATCGAGTTCGACGCCGGGCAGGGCGGTCAGGTGCTTGTCGGCGAGGAACAGCACGCTGGCGTCACGCAGCCAGCGGTCCTCGTTTTCGGTCAGGCCGTCGAGCATCGGCAAGCGCTGGCAGACGGCCTGCCAGCGTTGCGGATCAATGGGATGGCGCGCCAGCGTGCGCTGGCGCCGCCAGGCGCGCAGTGACCACATCGGTCAGTGGGTATTGGCGGTGCGGCCGAAGCGGCCGCGCACCAGACCAATGATCATCGGTACCAGCGAGAGGATGATGATGGCCACGATCATCAGTGACAGATTCTGCTTGATGAATGGCACGTTGCCGAAGAAATAGCCCAGGGTGACCAGACCGCCAACCCAGAGAACGGTGCCTGCGACGCTGAAGCCGAGAAAGCGCGGGTAGTGCATCCTGGCGATGCCGGCGACAAACGGTGCGAAGGTCCGCAGGATCGGCAGGAAGCGCGCCAGGGTAACGGTCTTGCCGCCATGGCGTTCGTAGAAGTTGTGGGTCTGCTGCAGGTAGTCCCGGCGGAAGATCTTCGAATTGGGATTGGAGAACAGCCGCTCGCCCGCGGTACGTCCGATCACGTAGTTGGTACTGTCGCCAAGAATGGCTGCGGCCATCAGCAGGCCGCCAAGCAGCACCGGATCCATGCCGCCGCCCGCAGCGATGGCGCCCGCGATGAACAGCAGCGAGTCCCCCGGCAGGAAAGGCATCACCACAAGACCGGTCTCGCAGAAGATCACTGCAAACAGAATGGCGTAGATCCAGGGACCGTAATTGGTGACCAGCAAATCGAGGTACACATCGAGATGCAGAATGAGATCCAGCGGGTTGAAATCCATGTACAACACCTGTGTTCTTGACCCGCAGCAGCGGGCACGCGATGACGGACAATGCGAGGGTGTAGGCTTCATCACCCAGGTCCGGATGAATTTTCACACACGAAGAACAGGCATTATACGGCCATGACGGGAATCTGCCCGGACAGTTTGTAGCGGCTGATTACTGCGGGGATGCCGGCAGGCGAGCGCCTGCCGGTCGGTATTCAGTCGCCGTTGATCGGCAGGATGTAGTTCTTGAATTCGGTGTCCAGACGAAAACCCATCGACTCGTAGGTCTTCTTGGCAACCTCGTTGTCATCGCTGGTGGACGCCCGCAGGCGCACTGCATTGGTTTCCCGGGCCATCTTCTTGGCTTCGCGCATGAGATTGTCGGCGACGAGCATGCGCCGGTAGTCCTCGGCCACGTAGATGTCATTGACGATCCACACGCGTTTGAGTGACAGGGACGAAAAACTCGGGTAGAGCTGGCAAAAGCCCATCAGCTTGCTGTCGTCATCCTTGGGGAGGGCGAGGTAGATCACTGACTCGTCGCGTTTCAGGCGTTTTTCGAGAAACGCCCGCGAGGAGTCCGGATAGGGCAACTGCTTGTAGAACTCCCGGTATTTGACGAACAGCGGGGCAAGGAGGTCGAGGTGTTCCAGGGTTGCCTTGATGATGCGCATGAGCAGTCCTCAGGGTCCATTTGGGGGAGCGGCGAATTGCCAGCAGCCTGTGTCCGAATCCTGCATCACTGCGGGGTTGAAGCGCAATCCGCTCTGCATTACAGGGTTTTACCCCTCGCCGAGCAGAAAGTTTCCTTTTTTGCCGATGGGCTCGTCGCTGTCCAGGCTGTGCACTTCGGCCTCCTCCTTGAGTTTGACGCCCGACAGCTGCCGGCGGCTGGCTTCCCGTATCAAGTAGATCAGGCGATGGGCGGCCATGCCATAACTCAGCCCTTCGAGGCGTACGTTGGAAATGCAGTTGCGGTAGGCGTCAGTCAGGCCAGTGCGCGGCGCATAGGTGAAGTACAACCCGAGGCTGTCGGGCGAGCTCAGGCCTGGACGTTCGCCGATCAGCATGACAGTCATGCGTGCGCCCAGCAGCTCGCCCACTTCATCGGCCACGGCAACCCGCCCTTGCTCGACAAGGATCACCGGCGCCATCGACCAGCTGTCGCTCGCCGCCTGCTCCTCGAAGCGGGCCAGCAACGGCAAGGCATGCCGGTGTACGGCCAGGGCCGAGAGACCGTCGGCGATCACGATGGCAAGGTCCACCCCTCCGGGATGTGCCTGGGCATGCTCGCGCAACTGGCGGGCCGAATCCTCGTCCAGTCGCCGCCCCAGGTCGGGGCGTTGCAGGTACAGATTGCGGTCGGTGGCGGCGCTGTGCAGCAGCAGACTGTCACGCCCGCGCTCGCTCAACTGGGCGGTCAGGCTGGTGTGGTCGAAAGGCAGATGGACCGCGTCGCGCGCCTGGGCGTGGGCGAACTGGAAATCCAGCTGAGCCGAGGTCGGCAGGCTGGTGCCGGTGCGGCCCAGGGCAATCCGCGCCGGGGTCAGGGTGCGCAGGGCGAGCCAGGGGTTGTCGGTACTGGGAGTCTTTTCGTCCATGGTCATCTCTAGGCAAGCTGCGCCAGGGCGTGGCGGAAGGCGGGTGGCAGGTTGTCACCGAAGCGTACCCGGCCATCGGCCTGGGTGAGGATGCCGGTACGGGCCAGCCACGCCTCGAACTCGGGTCCCGGCTTGAGACCCAGGGTCTGACGGGCGTAGAGCGCGTCGTGGAAAGAGGTGGTCTGGTAGTTGAGCATGATGTCGTCCGAGCCCGGAATGCCCATGATGAAATTGATGCCTGCCACGCCGAGCAGGGTCAGAAGGGTGTCCATGTCGTCCTGATCGGCTTCGGCGTGGTTGGTGTAGCAGATGTCGCAGCCCATGGGCACGCCGAGCAGCTTGCCGCAGAAGTGGTCTTCGAGCCCGGCGCGGATGATCTGCTTGCCGTTGTAGAGGTATTCCGGGCCGATGAAGCCGACCACGGTATTGACCAGGAAAGGTTTGAAGTGGCGGGCCACGGCGTAGGCGCGGGCCTCGCAGGTCTGCTGGTCGACGCCATGGTGGGCGTTGGCCGACAGCGCGCTGCCCTGGCCGGTCTCGAAGTACATGAGATTCTGCCCGAGCGTGCCGCGGTTGAGGCTCAGGCCTGCCTCGTATCCTTCCTGGAGGACATTGAGGTTGATGCCGAAACCGGCGTTGGCGGCCTCGGTGCCGGCAATGGACTGAAACACCAGGTCGAGCGGCACGCCACGGTTGATCGCCTCGATGGAGGTGGTTACGTGGGTCAGCACGCAGGCCTGGGTGGGAATGTCGTAGCGCTGGATGATGGCGTCGAGCATCTCGAGCAGCGCACAGATCGAGGCGATATTGTCGGTGGCCGGGTTGATTCCGATCATGGCATCGCCGTTGCCGTACAGCAGGCCGTCAAGGATGCTGGCGGCGATACCGGCGGGCTCGTCGGTGGGGTGGTTGGGCTGCAGGCGGGTGGACAGGCGCCCGCGCAGGCCCATGGTGCCGCGAAACCGCGTAACCACGCGGATCTTCTGCGCGACCAGCACCAGGTCTTGCACGCGCATGATCTTGGACACGGCGGCAGCCATTTCCGGGGTGAGGCCAGGGGCGAGGGCCTGCAGACTGGGTTCATCGGCCTGATCGCTCAGCAGCCAGTCGCGCAGCCCGCCGACGGTCAGGTGACTGACCGGGGCGAAGGCTGCGGCGTCGTGGGTGTCGATGATCAGGCGGGTGACTTCATCTTCCTCGTAGGGGATCAACGCCTCGCTGAGAAAGTGCGTGAGCGGGATGTCGGCCAGGGCCATCTGTGCGCCGACCCGCTCACCGTCGTTGCCGGCTGCGATGCCCGCGAGAAAGTCGCCCGAACGGGCCGGGCTGGCCTTGGCCATGACGTCCTTGAGGCTGTCGAAACGGTAGACCTGATTGCCTACCGTGTGTACGAATGTTGCCATAGCTTGTCTCCAGGGCAGCTGGCCGGGCAATTCGATGAAGGCGCAATCAATGCAGCGCTGCTTCGGCTTTCTGGATCGCGGCGAATTCCTCTTCGGGTGTGCCTGCCACCAGATGATGCCGGCTATAGAACGCGAAGTAGGCGATCAGTACGGCGTAGATCACCGCCGCCCCGATCACTACCCGTGGGTCGACCAGAAAGCCTGCGACCACGGCCAGGCATGCCAGCACCAGCGCCACGCCCGAGGTGAAGATACCGCCCGGTGTGCGATACGGACGCTCCATTTTGGGGCGTCGGATGCGCAGCGTGATGTGCGCGGCCATCATCAGTACATAGGACAGCGTAGCGCCGAACACGGCGACCAGGATCAGCAGGTCGCCCTGGCCGGTCAGTGAAAGCGCGAACCCGATGATGCCGGGGATGATCAGCGCCAGGACCGGCGCCTTGTTCTTGTTGGTCTGGGACAGCTTGCGGGGCAGGTAGCCTGCGCGGGAAAGCGCGAAGATCTGCCGCGAATAGGCGTAGATGATCGAGAAGAAGCTGGCGATCAGCCCGGCAAGGCCGACCAGGTTGACGAAGCCGCTCATCCAGGTAGAGCCGCCATAGGCCCGGGACAGCGCCTCGACCAACGGATTGCCGGACGCCTTGAGCGCTTCGGATCCAGCGCCGCCGGGGCCGACCACCAGGATCAGCAGAGCAAAGGCGAGCAGCACCAGCATGGCACCGATCAGGCCGCGTGGCAGGTCTCGGCGGGGGTTCTTGGTTTCTTCCGCAGCCAGCGGGACACCTTCGACGGCAAGGAAGAACCAGATGGCATAGGGGATCGCTGCCCAGACACCCACATAGCCAAAGGGCAGGAAGCTGCTGGCGCCGACGGCGTCGGTCTGGGCGATGTCGAACAGGTTGCTGGCGTCGAAGTGCGGCACCATGCCGATCAGGAACACCGCCAGGGCAATCGCGGCGACCGCCGTAATGATGAACATCAGCTTGAGCGCTTCACCGACGCCGAGAATATGGATGCCGATGAAGATGATGTAGAAGGCCAGGTAGATCATCCAGCCGCCGATACCGAACAGCGACTCGCAGTAGGCACCGATGAACACGGCGATGGCCGCGGGGGCGATGGCGTACTCGATCAGGATCGCCGTGCCGGTCAGAAAACCGCCCCAGGGCCCGAATGCGCTGCGGGCGAAACCGTAGCCGCCGCCTGCGGTGGGGATCATCGAAGACAGTTCGGCCAGCGAAAAGCACATGCACAGGTACATGGCGGCCATCAGCAGCGTGGCCAGGAACATGCCGCCCCAGCCCCCCTGTGCCAGGCCGAAGTTCCAGCCGGCGTAGTCACCGGAAATCACGTATGCCACGCCCAGGCCGACCAGCAGGATCCAGCCCGCCGCGCCCTGTTTCAGTTCTCGTTGCTGGAAATATTCGGAACCGACCTTTTCGAAACCGACGGAAGACCCCGTCGGCGTGCTGCCGGGTTGATCGCTAGGCATGGTGTCCACCTTTTTCTTGGTCCGGCGGGGTGCCGGTTATGGGTGATACAGCTTGCAGGATGCGGGCCAGAGCAATTGGAGGCGCTTTGACCGATGTTGCGCAGGGGAAAACCGGGGCCGCAGTGCGGCCCCGGATACCCTCAGAAGAATCCGAGGGGATTGATGTCGTAGCTCACCAGCAGATTCTTGGTCTGCTGGTAATGGTCCAGCATCATCTTGTGCGTCTCACGGCCGACGCCCGACTTCTTGTACCCCCCAAACGCGGCGTGGGCCGGGTAGAGGTGATAGCAGTTGGTCCAGACTCGCCCAGCCTTGATACCGCGCCCCATCCGATAGGCCCGGTTGATGTCACGGGTCCATACGCCCGCGCCAAGACCGAACTCGGTATCGTTGGCAATCGCCAGGGCTTCCTCTTCGTCCCGGAAAGTCGTGACGCTCACCACCGGCCCGAAGATTTCTTCCTGGAACACGCGCATCTTGTTGTGACCCTTGAGCAGGGTCGGCTGGATGTAATAACCCGTGGCAAGGGCGCCTTCGAGTTTCTCGACCTTGCCGCCGGTAAGCAGCTCGGCACCTTCCTGTTCGGCGATCTCAAGGTAGGAGAGGATCTTCTCGAACTGCTGCTGCGACGCCTGGGCGCCTATCATGGTGTCGGTGTCGAGCGGGTCGCCGCGCTTGATCTGCTGCACCTTCTTCATGACCGCTTCCATGAACTGCGGGTAGATCGACTCCTGTACCAGCGCCCTGGACGGGCAAGTGCAGACCTCGCCCTGGTTGAAGAAGGCCAGCACCATGCCTTCGGCGGCTTTGTCGATGAAGCTCGGCTCGGCCTGCATGATGTCTTCGAAGTAGATGTTCGGCGACTTGCCGCCCAGCTCGACAGTGGACGGGATGATGTTCTCGGCGGCGCATTTCATGATGTGCGAGCCGACCGGGGTAGAGCCGGTGAAGGCGATCTTGGCGATGCGCTTGCTGGTGGCCAGCGCTTCGCCGGCTTCACGGCCATAGCCCTGCACCACGTTGAGCACGCCAGGCGGCAGCAGGTCGCCGATCAGCTCGGCCAGCACCGTGATGCCCAGCGGGGTCTGTTCGGCAGGCTTGAGCACCACGCAGTTGCCGGCGGCGAGGGCGGGGGCGAGTTTCCAGGCAGCCATCAGCAGTGGGAAGTTCCACGGAATGATCTGCCCGACCACGCCGAGGGGCTCGTGGATGTGATACGACACCGTGCCTTCGTTGATTTCGGCGGCGCCGCCTTCCTGGGCGCGGATGCAGCCGGCAAAGTAACGGAAGTGATCGACAGCCAGCGGGATGTCGGCGTTGAGGGTTTCGCGGATCGGCTTGCCGTTGTCCCAGGTTTCGGTGATGGCCAGCAGCTCGAGGTTCTGCTCGATGCGATCGGCGATGCGCAGCAGCACGTTCGAGCGGTCCTGCACCGACGTGCGGCCCCAGGCGTCGGCTGCGGCGTGGGCGGCGTCGAGGGCCTTGTCGATGTCTTCGGCGGTAGAGCGTGGAAACTCGGCGATCGGCTGGCCGTTTACGGGCGAGATGTTAGTGAAGTACCCACCCTTTACCGGCGGGACGAATTCACCGCCGATGAAATTGCCATACTGGCGCTGGAACGAAACCTTGGATCCCTCGGTACCGGGATGTGCGTAACGCATGATGTATCTCCTGATATTGGGTTTGTGGGTGGTTATAAAGTCTAGTGCATAGGGCAGGTTGGCGCTTTCAGGTCTGTTGCTCCGGTTACTGCCTGCGCCATTGCCAGCCTGAAGCGGCGGGGCGCGTCTCCCGCCTGGTGAACGAAACAGCGGGTGCGATTTCCCGCGCCCTGGGCTACCCTGCCTCGACGTTTTGCGAGGTCGATCATGCACATTCATATTCTCGGTATTTGCGGCACTTTCATGGGTTCCCTGGCCGTTCTGGCCAAGGAGCTCGGCCATCGGGTCACTGGCTCCGATGCCAATGTCTATCCGCCCATGAGCACACAGCTCGAAGCCCAGGGCATCGAACTGACCCAAGGCTATGACGCGGCCCAGCTGGACCCGGCGCCTGACCTGGTGGTGATCGGCAACGCGCTGTCACGTGGCAATCCGGCGGTGGAGCACGTGCTGAACAAGGGGCTGCCGTATGTGTCCGGCCCGCAGTGGCTGGCCGACCATGTGCTGCAAGGCCGCTGGGTGCTGGCCGTAGCCGGCACCCACGGCAAGACCACTACCAGCAGCATGCTGGCGTGGGTGCTGGAACATGCCGGCATGAGCCCGGGCTTCCTGATCGGCGGCGTGCCGCAGAACTTCTCGGTGTCTGCCCGCCTGGGCGGAACGCCGTTCTTCGTGGTCGAGGCCGATGAGTACGACAGTGCCTTCTTCGACAAGCGCTCGAAGTTTGTCCACTACCGTCCCCGTACCGCGATCCTGAACAACCTCGAGTTCGACCATGCGGATATCTTCCCCGACCTGGCGGCGATCGAGCGCCAGTTCCATCACCTTGTACGGACCATTCCGAGCGAGGGGCTGATCGTCCATCCGACCACCGAGCAAGCGTTGGAACGGGTGATCGGCATGGGCTGCTGGACGCCGGTACAGACCACCGGCGAAGGTGGCCAGTGGCAGGTTCGCCTGCTCAGCGCCGATGGTTCACGCTTCGAAGTGAGCTTCGAGGGTGAAGCTCAGGGCGTGGTCGACTGGGCCCTTACCGGCCAGCACAACGTTGCCAATGCCCTGGCCACCCTGGCTGCGGCGCGCCATGTCGGCGTGGTGCCGGCCATGGGTATCGAGGCCCTGAGCGCTTTCAAGAGCGTCAAGCGGCGCATGGAGAAGGTCGCCGAGGTCAATGGCGTGACCATCTTCGATGACTTCGCCCACCACCCGACTGCCATCGCCACGACCCTCGACGGCTTGCGCAAGCGCGTGGGCGAGGCACCGGTCATCGCAGTGATCGAGCCGCGCTCCAACTCCATGAAGCTCGGCGCCCACCGCGATGGCCTGCCGGAAAGCGTCAATGACGCCGACCAGGTGATCTGGTACGCGCCGCCCAACCTGGGCTGGGACCTGGCAGGCACCGCAGCGCAGTGCAAGGTGCCGGCGATCGTCGCCGACAGCCTGGAGGCCATCATCGACCGGGTCAAAAGCCAGGCTCAGCCCGGAACGCAGGTTGTGATCATGAGCAACGGCGGCTTCGGAGGCCTGCACGGCAAACTCGCCGAGGCGCTCAAATGAGCGGGCCAGACCGCATCACCCTGGCGATGACTGGGGCATCGGGGGCGCAGTACGGCCTGCGCCTGCTCGACTGCCTGGTGCGCGAGGACCGCGAGGTGCACTTCCTGATCTCAAAAGCCGCGCAGTTGGTGATGTCGACCGAGACCGACGTGGTGCTGCCGGCCAAGCCCCAGGCCATGCAGGCGTTTCTGACCGAGTACACCGGGGCGGGAGCCGGGCAGATCCGCGTGTACGGCAAGGAAGACTGGATGTCGCCGGTGGCCTCCGGCTCCGGAGCGCCGGCTGCCATGGTGGTGGTGCCCTGCTCGACAGGCACCTTGTCGGCGATCGCCACCGGTGCCTGCAACAATCTGATCGAGCGGGCGGCCGACGTGACCCTCAAGGAGCGCCGCCAGCTGATTCTGGTGCCTCGCGAGGCGCCACTGTCCACCATTCACCTGGAGAACATGCTCAAGCTGTCGCAGATGGGTGCGGTGATACTGCCGGCGGCGCCTGGGTTCTATCATCAGCCGCAAACCATCGACGACCTGGTCGATTTCGTCGTGGCGCGAATCCTCAACCTGCTGAACATCCCGCAGGACATGCTGCCACGCTGGGGCGAACATCACCTGAGCGCGGACGAGTGAAACGCCTGATGACGGGGCTGGCAGTGCTCGTCGCGCTGCAGGGGTGCGCGACGGTGCGCACCCTGGATGCCGCCAAGCCTGGCGCGCCAGTAGTGTATTCCGGCACCCGGCTGGATCTGTATGCGTTGAAGGGGGGATGTTGCGCGGTGGACCGGTTTGGCGCCGAGGCGCCGGCCTATCCCGGGCTTGATCTGCCCGGGAGTGCGTTGCTGGATACGGTACTGCTGCCGTTATCAGTGCTGACGGTGCTGGGGGTGGGATTCCAGGCTACCGGAGGGCTGTAGAACGGGCCTGTCGGGAGGCCGCCGCGATGAGACCATCCCGAGGTTATCTGCCCAGCCTGCGCAGCTCATCGGACTCGACGATCCGAATGCCGTCCTGCTCTTCCAGCGCCAGCCGCCACAGCGCCCGGGCCAGCTGGCATGCTTCGATTCCGCGGAACTTCCCGGGGATCAGCTTCGACAGCGATCCCGCTACCTGCTCGGCCAGACGCGGCTCGATACGCTCACCCAGCAGCAGCGATGGCCGGGCAATCGTCAGCTGTGGCCAGTCCTGGGCCTTGAGCGCTTCTTCCATCTCGCCCTTGACTCGGTTGTAAAAAATCGAAGACTGCGGGTCGGCGCCAATGGCGCTGACGACAAGGAGATGACGCGCGCCCAGCTCCCGGGCCCGCCTGCTGAAGGCCACGACCATGTCCAGGTCCACTGCGCGGAAGGCGGTCTCCGATCCGGCCTGCTTGAGCGTGGTGCCCAGGCAGCAGAAGGCGATATCCACGCGGCCGCCCAACTGGGGCAGGAAGATCGCAGGGTCACCCACCGGGTTTTCCAGGTGCGGATGTTCGGCCAGCGGACGACGAGTGGGAGCCAGTACGCGGCTGATGGTTGGTTCATTGAGAAGCCGGTCGAGAAGGTGTTCACCCGTCAGGCCCGTGGCTCCGGCAAGCAGTACATGCTGAGGCGTCAAGTACATGATGTCTCTCCCTTGTTACAGTCAGCTTAGTGGCTTACAGGTTTTTTTTCCTGTGCCGCCGGAGCCGTGCGTGCATCACTCTGCAAGGCTTTGCGGGCCTGCTGCTGGCGCAGTCGCTGCCAATGGGCAAGCACGGCGGGCGGAGCCCAGAGCTGGGGTTGCGAGGCTTCGAAACCTTCTGTCCGTTCCCGTTCGGCAACAGTAGCGCTCGCCAGTTCAAACGCCTGTTTCAGATCGTCGGTCTGATTGAACGCCTGGGCGAACAGCGCATCGCCGAAGTAGGTGAAATCGGCCTCCTCCGAACAGCCGAACGAAACCCGGTCGGGGCGGGCCGCGGTCATGATCAGCGTGCGGTCATCCTTGAGCGGATCGATATAGCCTCCTGAATAACAGGCGGAGATGA
Source organism: Pseudomonas fluorescens (assembly GCF_902498185.1). Taxonomy (GTDB): domain Bacteria; phylum Pseudomonadota; class Gammaproteobacteria; order Pseudomonadales; family Pseudomonadaceae; genus Aquipseudomonas; species Aquipseudomonas fluorescens_BS. The sequence continues at coordinate 13,575 of NZ_CABVIX010000016.1, forward strand.
CGATCACCTTGTCACGGTGCTCGAGGGGGGCCAGCGCGCTGGCCAGTTCGCTCGCGGTCAAGTCGGCCAGTTGCAGGCGCGGCTGGTCGAGCACCAGTTGATGGTCCTGGCTGCCATGGCTGGTGAGGTAGATGAACACCAGGTCCTCCGGGCCGCTGCGCTCGGCCAGTGCCTGGGCGGCGCGGGTAAGGTTCTCGCGGGTGGCCATGGGCCGGTCGGCCAGGTGGTCGCGGTGGTTCACCAGGGTAACCTGGCCGCGCGCGCCGAAACGCACCTTCAGCAGCTTGCTGACGTAATCGGCCTCGCGCAGGAATACGCTCTGCTGGCCGTCGCCGGCCAGGACCAGGCTGTACAACTCTATTGGCGGCGTGGAGCGGGGCAGGGTAGCCAGCGATTGCTCCAGCAGCTTGCCCTGGTTGAGCAATGCCAGCTCGAGCGGGTCTGGCAGCAGCTTGCCCTTTTCGTCACGGTTGCGCAGGCCATTGACCCAGAAACCAGCCTCGATGCGCCCATCGCTTGACGTCAGGCGCCCGTGCCCCTGGTAGGCATCGTTCTCGAAGCCGCCGATGTAATGACTGCCGTCGGCAAGCTGCAGGCGGCCTTGGCCTGTGAACCGCCAGTCCCGAAAACCGCCTTTGTAGTGACTGCCGTCGCTGCCCAGCAGCTCGCCCTCGCCCATGAGCGAGCCGTCCTTGAACTCGCCGATCCATACATCGCCATCGGCGTTTTCGTAGCGGCCACGGCCTTCGAGCCGGTTGTTCTTGAAGTCGCCGATGTACTGCTCGCCATCGACGCTGTTGAACGTCCCGGCGCCCTGCAACTGGCCGTCGACGAACTGACCACTGTACTGGTTGCCGCTGGCGTCGCTGCGAACGCCCGCGCCATTGGGCTTGCCCTTGGTGAACAGGCCCTGGTAGCGGCTGCCGTCAGCCAGGTCGAGCTGGCCGGCACCGTCGTATTGATCATTCTTGAACTGGCCGCGGTAGAGGCTTTCAAGCTCCTTGAGAGTACCCTCGCCATCGCGGCGGCCATGTCTGAAGGTGCCACTGTAATGGCTGGCGAGCGTGCTCAGGGTGCCAACGCCCTGGAACAGCCCTTCGACGAACTGCCCGCGATAGACCTCGCCATTGCTGCCATGCCATTCACCCTGGCCATGCCATTGGCCATCGTGGAAGCCACCGGCGTACCAGCTGCCGTTGGGATAGTCGATGCGCCCTTCGCCCTGCAGCAGGCCATCGACCACCTCGCCCCGGTAGCGGCCACCGTCGGGCAGGCGCGCGTCCGGCGGTGACAGCGACTCGCCGTCACCACAGGCGGCGAGCAACAGGATCAGGGCAATGGGTACAAGTTGGCGCATGACGGGGTCCGGGAAAAAACAAGCCCGGGAGTATGCCGCACAATGCGCCGGCTGAAACAGCCGCAGCTGCCGAGTGCCCTGAGTTTCAGACGAAGCAGAGTGTGAGGGGCTCGGCGACGTAGGCGGGTTTTTCCTCGCCGTCGATCTCCAGCGTGGCAGTGGCCTTGAGCAGCCATTGGCCCGGGCGCTTCTCTGTGACGTCAACCAGCTCGACCCTCAGGCGCACCTGGCTATCGACCTTGACCGGCTGGATAAAGCGCACGCTGTCCAGTCCATAGTTGACCACCATCTTGATCCCTTCAGGCAGCAACATGATGTCTTCCATCAGCTTGGGAATCAGCGACAGGGTGAGAAAGCCATGGGCAATGGTGCTGCCGAACGGTGTCTGCGCCGCCTTCTGCGGGTCGACGTGGATGAACTGGAAGTCGCCGGTTGCCTCGGCGAACAGGTTGATGCGCGCCTGGTCGATCTTCAGCCACTGGGAGCGTCCCAGCTCCTTGCCAACATGCTTCGACAATTCTGCAACGGGTACATGGGGCATCGCGGCTCTCCGGATTGTCATTGCGTTCAGGGGTCGAGCATCCAAGATCAGCACGGCGTCCGGGCCTGGTCAAGTCGCCAACGCCTCGGTGAATGCCGGGGTATAGCCGTTCGCCCGGCGTGCTTATAATGTCGCCTGGCATGGAAGGAGCTCCTTATGTTGTTGCGTGGTTTGACCTGGCTGGTGTTGTTTCAATTGCTGGGCACAGCGATCAATCATCTGCTGGTACCGGTGCTGCCTGGCCCGATCATCGGCCTGCTGCTGTTGCTGGTGTTCCTCATGGCACGCGGCGAAGTGGGCGCGCCGCTCAACGAAGCGGCCGGCAGCCTGCTGCGCTACCTGCCTTTGCTGCTGGTGCCGCCAGCGGTGGGTGTGATGGTCTACGCCAAGGACATCGCGGCCGACTTCTGGGCGATCGTCGGGGCGCTGGTGATTTCCGCGCTGCTGACCCTGGTCTTCGTCGGCGTGCTGATGCAGCGGCTGATGCATCGTCAGGTCAAGCGCGAGGAGCAACCATGATGCTCGACTGGCAGGGCGCGGTCGACGCGGTCATCCATCACCCGCTGTTCGGCATTGGCATCACGCTGGGTGCTTACCAGGTGGTGCTGGCGGCCTTCGAGAAAACCCGCTGGATTTTCCTGCAGCCAGTGCTGGTGTCGATGTTGCTGGTGATCGGTGTGCTGTTGACCTGTGGCATCGACTACAGCGAATACCGCAAGAGCACCGAGATCATGAACATCCTGCTGGGTCCGGCCACCGTGGCCCTGGCGGTGCCGCTGTATCTCAATCTGCGGCGCATTCGCCAGCTGTTCTGGCCGACCTTTACTACGCTGGTAGTCGGAGGTCTGTTCGCCACTGTCGCCTGCCTGCTGCTGGGCTGGTGGTTTGGCGCCGAGCACATGATCCTGATGACCATGGCGCCCAAGTCGGTGACGTCACCGATCGCCATGCTGGTGGCCGAGCAGATCGGCGGGGTAGCGGCCCTGGCAGCGGTCTTCGTGCTGATCACAGGTGTGATCGGCGCTATCTTCGGACCGGCGCTGCTGTCGCGCTGCGGGGTGCTCAGCCCCGAGGCGCGTGGCATGTCGCTGGGTATTACTGCGCATGCCGTCGGTACCTCGGTGGCATTGCAGGAAAGTGACGAGTGCGGCGCCTTTGCCGCGCTGGCGATGAGCCTGATGGGCGTTGCCACGGCGGTGTTCCTGCCGTTGGCGGTCAGCCTGGTGGCCTGAGGACAAGAGATGACGCTTCCGCTGTTTCCCCTGAATACGGTGCTGTTCCCTGGCTGCCTGCTCGACCTGCAGATCTTCGAGGCGCGCTACCTGGACATGATCGGCCGCTGCATGAAGCAGGACGGCGGTTTTGGCGTGGTGTGCATTCTAGAGGGCGAGGAGGTCGGCAAGGCTCCGCCGGGTGTGGCTGGCATCGGCTGCGAAGCGCTGATTCGTGACTTTCAGCAGCAGGACAACGGGCTACTGGGTATCCGTGTCGAAGGCGTGCGGCGTTTTCGGGTCGAGCAGACCGATATCGAGAAAGACCAGTTGCTCGTGGCTGCCGTGCAATGGCTGCCCGAGGGGCCGGACACGCCGCTCACCGAACATGACGACGATCTGCTGGCGCTGCTCATGGCCCTGGGCGAGCATCCGATGGTGGCATCCCTGGACATGCCCAAGGCTGTGGGCGGGCAGCAGTCGCTGGCCAACCAGCTGGCTTACCTGTTGCCCTTCATGGAAGAGGACAAGCTCGACCTGCTCGCCATCGACTCGCCCCAGCGCCGCCTGGAGGCGATCCAGTCATTGCTGGAGCGGATCCAGGGCGAACTCTTTGCCTGAACTAATACTGGTAGCGCAGCAGCGCCTGGGGCAGGGCGTAGAGGGCGAAGAACGCCAGCAATGCGACGCACGAGGGTAACACCAGCCACCAGACTCTCAGCGGCAACGCATTGAGCGGCTGGCGCTGCTGCGTCAGGGTCAGGCTCAGGGCGCAGACACAGCAGGCCAGCAAGGCCCCGGCCAGGATGTCGGTCGGCCAGTGGGCGCCCAGGTACACCCGTGACAGCGCGATCAACAGCGCCGGCAGACAACCCAGCAAGATCCAGGTCAGGCGCATCCGCGGCGGCTGGCCGCGCCCTGCAAGCACCGCCAGGGCCAGGAAAAATGCAAACGATGCCGAACTGTGGCCGCTGGGCATGCTGTAGGTAGTCAGCGGGTCGGTCAGTACTTCGGGCCGCGCCCGGGCAAACAGCCATTTCAGCGTGCCATTGGCCACGGCGGTGCCCAGCAGCGCGCCACCGGCGAAGACCGCATGACGCCATTGCCGGGTGAGCAGCAGCAGGCTGGTCAGCAAGATCCCGAGAATCAGCTGGTGGCTGAAGTCGCCAAGCCGGGTGATGACTACCACGGTGGCATCCAGGGCCTGTCGGCGATGCTCCTGGATCAGCGTCATCACGCCCTGGTCGAATTCATGCAGGTACGGCCAGCCGAGAAACACTGCTGCCAGCGCCAGCAGGCTGGCTCCGGCCACCAGTCGACTGCCGTGGCGATGGCGGCGCAGGCTGCTGTTGACGCTCAGGCCGATCAGGATCGCCACGCCACCGGCGATCAGCCCTGCATCCAGCCAGAAGCCCTCGGGCAGCGGCAGGCGCATGGCCGCCCCGGTGGCCCAGCCGGGCAGCAGGTAGGCAATCGACCATCCAGCGCCTGAGATCAGGCTGACCGCGATGAAACGCGGTAGCGGCATGTCGAACATGCCGGCCACCATGGGCAGCATCGGCCGCAGCGGGCCGATGAAACGCCCGACCAGCAGGCTCGCAATACCGTAGCGCTGGAAATAGGTTTCAGCGCTGCCGATCCATTCGGGATGATGGCGTATCAACGGCAGTCGGCGGATGTTCTGGTGAAAACGCCGTCCCAGCGTGTAGGACACCGCATCACCCAGCATGCCGCCAAAGAAACCCAGCATCAGTGTCTCGCTCAGTGACAGCGCGCCGCTGCCGGCCAGTACGGCCACCCCGAACAGAAGTACGGTGCCGGGCACGATGATCCCCGCGATCGCCAGGCACTCGATGCACGCCACCACGAAAATCGCCAGGCCAAGCCACTGCGGGTTTGCACTGAGCCAGCTGGTCAGGCTGTCGAGCCATTGGCCCATGTGTCAGCTTCCTTGTTGGAGAATGAAGAAGTCGCGCCCTTCGACTTGGCCGCGGCGCAGGGGGTTCCTGGTGCAGAAGCGGGCATATTCGGCATCGACGAAGCGGTATAGCAAATGCTCGTCGCGGCCGTGAGGAATACCGAGGCGTGTGGTCTGGATAATTTGTGTCGGGTTGATTCCGCTGTCCTCCACATACAGGCGCTCGGCATCGAAACGCTGGGCGTCCCAATGGGGCACTTTCAGGCCCAGGGCCTTGCACAGCAGGGTCTGTCCCGCGCACAGGCGCTCGGCTGGGCGCAGCTGGCCGCTGGCGTCGGGGTTGTTGAGCTGCATCTGTGCCAGGCTGTTGGCATCCGAGAGCGCGTCCTGCCACGGGAAAGCCGACTTGATCAGTACCGCGTTGCCGGGTCCCTGAGCGCTGAAGTTCAGCGAGTCGCCGCCGCGGGCGTAGTACATGTAGATGTGCCCGCCGTCCAGGAACAGCGCCTTGCGCTTTTCGGTATAGCCCAGCGAGGCGTGGCTGCCCTTGTCGGTCAGGTAGTACGCCTCGGTTTCGATGATCCGCGCGGCCAGCCAGAGGTTGCCCTGTCGATGCCGGATGATCTTGCCCAGCAAGGCCTGGGCCAGTGTCTGGGCATCGCGGTCGAAAAAGCTGTCGGGCAAGGCTCGGGCGGGGCAGGGGGCGGAGTCAGGCATACGCTGGGATTCGGGCTCGAAAAGGTGTGAGGATAGCAATTTATGGTTCTCTCACCACCCTGGAACCGCCCTTGTCCCGCGAGAACCATTGGCTGTAGGAATTTTCTTCATTACCGGAAACATTTTTTCCTCCCGTTGCAGCCCTTCATTTCAGACCATCCGCCAGCCACCGCTGGGCGTACACCTGCGCGCCAGTTATAATCAGCCGATTTCCCCTTTGCCAAGACACCGAGCCCATGACTGAGTCCGTTCTTGACTACATGACCCGCCTGGGTCGCGCCGCTCGCGAAGCTTCGCGGGTGATCGGCCGTGCCACCACCGGGCAGAAGAACCGTGCCCTGCTGGCGGCCGCCGATGCCCTCGACGCCGACCGCGACGCGCTCACCGCAGCCAACGAACTGGACTTGGCCGCTGGCCGTGCAAGCGGCCTGGATGCTGCCTTGCTCGACCGCCTGGCCCTGACGCCAGCGCGAATCGACGGCATGATCACCGGCCTGCGCCAGGTCGCCGGCCTGCCGGACCCGGTCGGCGCCATGCGCGACATGAGCTATCGCCCATCGGGCATCCAGGTTGGCAAGATGCGCGTGCCGCTTGGGGTCATCGGGATCATCTACGAATCACGGCCGAACGTGACCATCGACGCCGCCAGCCTGTGCCTGAAATCGGGCAACGCCACCATCCTGCGTGGCGGCTCCGAGGCGATCCACTCCAACCGCGCCATTGCCGCCTGCATCCAGCGTGGGCTGGCTGACGCCGGCCTGCCGCCCGCTGTGGTCCAGGTGGTCGAAACTACCGACCGCGCGGCCGTCGGCGCGCTGATCAGCATGCCCGAGCATGTGGACGTGATCGTCCCTCGCGGCGGCCGTGGCCTGATCGAGCGCATCAGCCGCGACGCGCGCGTTCCGGTGATCAAGCACCTGGACGGCATCTGCCACGTGTATGTGGCCGAGCATGCCGACCTGGACAAGGCCTGGAACATTGCCCTCAACGCCAAGACCTACCGCTACGGCATCTGCGGCGCCATGGAAACCCTGCTGGTCGACCAGCGCGTGGCAAGCGACTTCCTGCCCGAGATGGCCCGCCGCCTGGGCGCCAAGGGCGTCGAGCTGCGCGGTTGCGAACGTACCCGTGCGATCATCGAGGCGCTGCCTGCCACCGAAGACGACTGGCACACCGAGTACCTGGCGGCCATCCTGTCGATCCGCGTGGTCGACGGCCTGGACCAGGCTATCGAACACATCAACCACTACGGCTCGCACCATACCGATTCGATCGTCACCGAACACCAGGGCCTGGCCCGGCGCTTTATCGCCGAAGTCGACTCGGCATCGGTGATGCTCAACACGCCAACCTGCTTTGCCGACGGCTTCGAGTATGGCCTTGGCGCGGAGATCGGTATTTCCACCGACAAGCTGCATGCGCGTGGGCCTGTCGGCCTCGAAGGCCTGACCTGCGAGAAGTACGTGGTGATCGGTGACGGCCAGCTGCGCGGCCAGGAGTCCTGCTGATTTGACTCAGGCGAACACGCCCGCGCGCGGGGCTGTCCGGCGTGTCGGGATCCTCGGCGGCACGTTCGACCCGGTGCACATCGGTCATCTGCGCAGTGCGCTCGAAGTGGCCGAATTCATGGCCCTGGACGAGCTGCGCCTGCTGCCGAACGCGCGTCCGCCTCACCGCGATACCCCGCAAGTGGCCGCGCAGGACCGCCTGGCGATGGTCGAGTGTGCCGTCGAAGAGGTCAGTCGCCTGAGTGTCGACGCCCGCGAACTGGCGCGCGACAAGCCCTCCTATACCATCGATACACTGGAGTCGATCCGCGCCGAGCTCGGGCCCGATGACCAGCTGTTCCTGGTGCTGGGATGGGATGCTTTTTGCGGCCTGCCTGGATGGCACCGCTGGGAAGAGCTGCTGCAACACTGTCACATCCTGGTGCTGCAACGCCCGGATGCCGATGTCGAACCCCCGGACGCGCTGCGCAACCTGCTGGCGGCGCGTTCAGAAAGTGACCCCACGACCCTGCCCGGGCCTGCGGGACACATTTCATTCGTCTGGCAGACCCCGCTCGCGGTGTCGGCCACGCAGATCCGACAGCTGCTGGCCAGCGGCAAGTCGGTGCGGTTCCTGGTGCCGGACGCAGTACTGGCCTATATCGATGCGCACGCCCTTTACCGTGCGCCGAACTGAAGGCGCCAAACGGCGCCTCATCCAAACGAGTCGAACGAGTTTTATATGAAAAAGCAAAACAACATCACTGCCGAAGAACTGGTCGAACTGACCAAGGCAGCCCTGGACGACGTCAAGGCGCAGGACGTACAGGTCATCGACGTGCGTGAAAAGCACAGCCTGACCGACTACATGATCATCGCCACCGGTACCTCCAACCGCCAGATCAGCGCGATGCTGGAAAAGGTGCGCGAGCAGGTCAAGGCCAAGGGCGTGCAGCCGCTGGGCGAAGAAGGCAAGGGCGACAGCGACTGGGTCCTGCTGGACCTGAACGACGTCATCGTGCACATGATGACCGCCGCCGCTCGCCAGTTCTACGACCTGGAGCGCCTGTGGATGGGTGCCGAGCAGAGCCGCGCCGCCGATGGCAAGCACCACAACCCGGATCACGCCCACAGCTACTCCGACAACCTGAAAGACCGGGAATAAGGAAGCGCTGTGCGTCTGCGTCTGATCGCGGTCGGCTCGCGCATGCCCCGATGGGTCGAGGACGGCTGGCATGAATATGCCAAGCGTCTGCCTTCGGAGCTGGCGCTGGAGCTGGTTGAAATCCCGCTGAACACCCGTGGCAAGAACGCCGACGTCGCTCGCCTGATTCGTCAGGAGGGCGAGGCGATGCTGAGCAAGGTGCAACCGGGGGAGCGGATCGTTACCCTCGAAGTCCACGGCAAACCGTGGAGCACCGAGCAGCTGGCGGTCGAACTCGATCGCTGGCGGCTGGATTCGCGCACTGTCAATTTCATGGTCGGTGGTCCGGAAGGGCTGGCGCCGGAGGTCTGTGCGCGTGCCGAGCAGCGCTGGTCGCTGTCACCGCTGACCCTGCCGCACCCGTTGGTAAGGATACTGATCGGCGAACAGTTGTACCGTGCCTGGACCGTGCTGTCCGGGCATCCTTACCACAAATGAGCCTGTAAGCTTCATGTCGCAGCCGATCCGCCTCAAGGACCACGAGAAAGACGCCCGTCTGGTGCGTAAGCGCGTCGTGGTCGGCGCGGTGGCGATCATGCTGCTGATCGGTGTGCTGATTGCACGGCTGTACTACCTGCAGGTGATCCAGTACGACTATCACTCCACGCTGTCGGAGAACAACCGGGTGCATGTGCAGCCGATCCCGCCGACCCGCGGGCTGATCTACGACCGCAATGGGGTGATCATCGCCGATAACCGTCCGAGCTTCAGCCTGACCATGACGCGCGAGCGTTCTGGCGACTGGCAGCAGGTGCTGGACGTGATCGTCGAGGTGCTGGAGCTGCCCGCCGACGACCGCGCTCTCTTCGAGAAACGCATGCGCCAGGGGCGCCGGCCATTCGAGCCGGTGCCGATCCTGTTCGAGCTGACTGAAGAACAGATCGCCCGGGTGGCGGTGAACCAGTTCCGCCTGCCCGGTGTGGAAGTCGCGGCCCAGCTGGTGCGTCACTACCCTCAGGGCGCGCATTTCGCGCACTCGGTCGGTTATGTGGGGCGGATCAACGAGAAAGAGCTGAAGATCCTCGATCCGGTCAACTACAGCGGTACCCACCATATTGGCAAGACCGGCATCGAGCGCTTCTATGAAGCCGAACTGCACGGCCAGGTCGGCTATGAAGAGGTGGAGACCAACGCGCGCGGCCGGGTACTGCGGGTGCTCAAGCGCACCGATCCGATTCCTGGCAAGGATATCGTGCTGGGCCTGGACATCAAGTTGCAGGAAGCCGCCGAAGCGGCCCTGGCCGGGCGCCGTGGCGCCATCGTCGCGCTCGACCCGCGCAGCGGCGAGGTGCTGGCAATGGTCAGCCAGCCGAGCTTCGATCCCAACCTGTTCGTCACCGGTATCGGTTTCCAGGCCTACGCCGACTTGCGCGATTCCATCGACCGGCCGCTGTTCAACCGTGTGCTGCGCGGGCTGTACCCACCGGGCTCGACCATCAAGCCGGCGGTGGCCATCGCCGGACTGGACAGCGGTGTGGTGACGGCTGGCAGCCGGGTATTCGACCCGGGCTACTATCAACTGCCCAACTACGACCACAAGTACCGCAACTGGAACCGCAGCGGTGATGGCTGGGTAGACCTGGACCTGGCGATCATGCGGTCCAACGACACCTACTTCTACGACCTGGCGCACAAGATGGGCATCGATCGCCTGTCCAGCTACATGAACAAGTTCGGCCTGGGCCAGAAGGTCTCGCTGGACATGTTCGAAGAGTCGTCCGGCCTGATGCCAACGCGCGAATGGAAGCGTGCCACCCGCCGCCAGGCCTGGTTCCCGGGCGAGACGCTGATTCTCGGCATTGGCCAGGGCTACATGCAGACCACCCCCTTGCAGATGGCCCAGGCCACGGCGCTGATCGCCAGCAGGGGCAAGTGGAACCGGCCGCACCTGGCCAGGACCATCGAGGGCCAGCCGCCCGTGGATGAGAACCCGATCGCCGATATTGTCCTGCGCGACAAGTCGGACTGGGTCAAGGTCACCCACGGCATGGAGCAGGTGATGCACAACGCCCGCGGTACCGCGCGCCAGGCTGCGGCCGGGGCGCAGTACCGCATCGCCGGCAAGAGCGGTACGGCCCAGGTGGTCGCGATCAAGCAAGGCGAGAAATATGACCGCAACAAAGTCCAGGAACGCCACCGTGACCATGCCCTGTTCGTTGGTTTTGCCCCTGCGCAGGACCCGAAGATCGTGGTGTCGGTAATGATCGAGAACGGCGAGGCCGGCGGCCGGGTCGCGGCGCCCGTGATGCGTCAGGTGATGGACGCCTGGATGCTCGACGAAAATGGCCTGCTCAAGGCCGACTTCGTACCTTCAACCGTCGCGCAGGAAAACGCCCCGTGATGAGTAATTTCGATCGCATGCTCTCCAGCGAGGATGTGATGCGTCGGCGCGCCAGCTTCTTGCAGCGCATCCATGTCGACGGCCCCTTGCTGATCCTGTTGCTGGCCCTGGCGGCCGGCAGCCTGTTCGTCCTCTATTCGGCCAGCGGCAAGAACTGGGACCTGCTGCTCAAGCAGGCCAGCTCGTTCGGCCTGGGCCTGGTGTCGATGTTCATCATTGCCCAGCTCGAACCGCGGTTCATGGCGCGCTGGGCGCCGGTCGCCTACCTGGGCGGGGTGTGCCTGCTGGTGGTGGTCGATGTCATGGGCCACAACGCCATGGGTGCAACGCGCTGGATCAACATCCCCGGGGTGATCCGCTTCCAGCCTTCGGAATTCATGAAGATCATCATGCCGGCGACCCTGGCCTGGTACCTGTCCAAGCGGACCCTGCCACCCGACCTGAAGCACGTGGCCATCAGCCTGATGCTGATCGGCGTGCCGTTCATTCTCATCGTGCGCCAGCCCGACCTTGGCACGGCATTGCTGATCCTGGCCGGGGGCGCCTTCGTGCTGTTCATGGGAGGGCTGCGCTGGCGCTGGATCCTGACCGCGATCGGGGCGGCGGTGCCAGTGGCGGTGGCCATGTGGTTCTTCTTCATGCATGACTACCAGAAGCAGCGCGTGCTGACCTTCCTCGATCCCGAGAGCGACCCATTGGGCACGGGCTGGAACATCATCCAGTCGAAAGCAGCCATTGGCTCCGGTGGGGTCTTCGGCAAGGGCTGGCTGCTGGGCACCCAGTCGCACCTGGACTTCCTGCCCGAAAGCCACACCGACTTCATCATCGCCGTGCTCGGCGAAGAATTCGGCCTGGTCGGCATCTGCGCCTTGCTGCTGCTGTACCTGCTGCTGATCGGCCGCGGGCTGGTGATCACCGCCCAGGCCCAGACCCTCTATGGCAAGTTGCTGGCGGGCAGCCTGACCATGACTTTCTTTGTATACGTGTTCGTCAATATCGGTATGGTCAGCGGCTTGCTACCCGTGGTGGGTGTGCCGCTGCCCTTCATCAGCTATGGCGGAACTTCGTTGGTGACGCTGCTGTCAGCGTTTGGCGTTCTGATGTCGATCCACACGCACCGCAAGTGGATTGCGCAGGTTTGAATAAGGTGAAGAATTTCATGCAAGCAGTGCGTGGCTGGATGGCTCGTTGTGTACCGTGGATCGGTGCGATGGGCCTGTTCGGCGCTGTCCAGCAGGCCAACGCCGGTGACTATGACGGCTCGCCCCAGGTGGCTGAATTCGTCGGCGAGATGACCCGCGACTACGGGTTTGCCGGCGAGCAGCTGATGGGCGTGTTCGCCGAAGTGCAGCGCAAGCAGTCGATCCTCGATGCGATTTCGCGCCCGGCCGAGCGGGTCAAGCCGTGGAAGGACTACCGCCCGATGTTCCTCACCGACGCGCGCATTGCCCGTGGCGTGGACTTCTGGCGCCAGCATGAGGCCACCCTGGCGCGAGCCGAACAGGAATACGGCGTGCCGGCCCAGGTGATCGTGTCGATCATCGGCGTCGAGACCTTCTTTGGCCGCAACACCGGCAACTTCCGAGTGCTCGACGCACTGTCGACCCTGGGCTTCGATTATCCGCCGCGCGCCGAATTCTTCCGCAAGGAACTGCGAGAGTTCCTGCTGCTGGCCCGCGAGGAGCAGCTCGACCCGCTCACGCTCAAGGGTTCGTACGCGGGCGCCATGGGCCTGCCGCAGTTCATGCCTAGCAGCTTTCGCGCCTACGCCGTGGACTTCGACGGTGACGGCCACATCAACATCTGGAACAACCCGGACGATGCCATCGGCAGCGTCGCCAGCTACTTCCAGCGCCATGGCTGGGTGGGCGGCGAGGCAGTGGTCAGCCGTGCCACGGTACGCGGCGAGCGCGTCGACGAGGGCCTGAGCCCAGGCATCGAGGCGGTCAAGACCGTCGCAGTGTTGCGGGCACTGGGCTGGTCGAGTCATGATGCGCTGCGCGATGATCTGCCGGTGACCGCCTTCCGTCTCGAAGGCGAAAATGGTCCGGAATACTGGCTTGGCCTGAAGAATTTCTACGCGATCACTCGCTACAACCGCAGCGTGATGTACGCGATGGCGGTACATCAGCTATCGGACCTGCTGGTTCAAGCACGGGGCGTCAAGTAATGCGCGTACTGTTCAACACTTCCTCTTTCAAGCTGCTGGCCTGCGCCGCTGCCGGTCTCGTCCTGGCCAGCTGCTCCAGCACCCGCGCACCGCAGACCTCGCAGCAGCAGGGTTCTGTCGTGCGTGCCCAGCCGGGCCTGGACATCAACCGGGCCCACAAGGACGGCGCGCCGTGGTGGGATGTCGATGTCACGAAGATCCCCGACGCGACGCCGACCGTGCACACCGGCAACTACAAGGCCAACCCCTACACCGTGCTGGGCAAGACCTACTTCCCCATCCAGGACTCGCGCAACTATCGCGCCGAGGGCACGGCGTCGTGGTACGGCACCAAGTTCCATGGCCAGAATACCGCCAACGGTGAGGTCTACGACCTCTACGGCATGAGCGCGGCGCACAAGACCCTGCCGCTTCCGGCCTATGTACGGGTGACCAACCTGGACAACAACCGCGTGGTGGTGCTGCGGGTCAACGACCGCGGGCCGTTCTATTCCGACCGGATCATCGACCTGTCCTACGCGGCGGCCAAGAAGCTCGGCTACGCCGAAAGCGGCACCGCCCGGGTGCGCGTCGAGGGCATCGACCCGCAGCAGTGGTGGGCCCAGCGTGGCCAGGCTGCACCGATGGTCCTGCAACAGCCGCAGGTCGCCCAGGCCAAGCCGCTGCCCGCCACCACCGGCCGCGTCGAACAGTGGACGCCGCCACCGCAGCAGCACGCTGCGGCCGTGGTGCCGGTGCAGGTTGCCAGCAACAATGCCATCAGCAACAGTGGCGGCCTGTTCCTGCAGGTCGGCGCCTTCGCCAACCCGGACGCCGCCGAGCTGCTGCGCTCCAAGCTCAGCAGCATGGTCAGTGCGCCGGTGTTCATCAGCTCCATCGTGCGCAACCAGCAGACCCTGCACCGCGTGCGCCTGGGGCCGATCAGCAGCCAGGGCGAAGCCCAGCAGATGCAGGACAGCGTGCGCCTGGCCAATCTTGGCCAGGCCAAAGTGGTCGCGGCGGACTGACAGAGAGCTGTCGGTTTTGTCATGTAGCGGGTAACGCGCCCATGTACAATGGTCGTTTTGCCCGCAAGGCCCCGGCCTGTTAACGTTTTGCCCATGAGGGCATGAGCCCATTAGCCATTTCGAGAGACGGATGAACATCACCTCCTTTGCCAAACGCCTTTGCCTGCTTGTACCGCTGATGATCACCCCTGCCGCGTTCGCGGCAGAGCAGATGATGCCGTCGCCGCCGCAACTGGCAGCCAAGTCCTACGTGCTCATGGAAGCGTCCAGCGGTAATGTCCTGGTCGAGAACAATGGTGACGAGCGTCTCCCGCCGGCCAGCCTGACCAAACTGATGACCGCCTACATCGCCACCCTCGACATCCGTCGTGGTCAGATCGGCGAGAACGACCCGGTCACCGTCAGCGAAAACGCCTGGCGCACCGGTGGCTCGCGCATGTTCATCAAGGTCGGCAGCCAGGTCAGCGTCAGCGACCTGCTGCACGGCATCATCATCCAGTCCGGCAACGACGCCAGCGTCGCCCTGGCCGAGCACATCGCCGGCAGCGAAGACGCCTTCGCCGACATGATGAACAAGACCGCGGCCGACCTGGGCATGAGCAACACCCACTTCATGAACCCGACCGGCCTGCCACACCCCGAGCACTACTCCTCGGCGCATGACATGGCGGTACTGGCGCGCGCGATCATCGACGAAGATCCGGCTCACTATGCGATCTACTCGCAGAAAGAGTTCTACTGGAACAACATCAAGCAGCCCAACCGCAACCTGCTGCTGTGGCGCGACAAGACCGTCGACGGCCTGAAGACCGGCCACACCGACGAGGCTGGCTACTGCATGGTGTCCTCGGCCGTGCGTGACGGCATGCGCCTGATCGCCGTGGTATTCGGTACCAACAGCGAGCAAGCGCGCGCTGCCGAAACCCAGAAGCTGCTGACCTACGGTTTCCGCTTCTTCGAAACCCAGACCTTCTACCAGAAGGGCACCGAGCTGACCCAGGCACAGGTCTGGAAGGGCGCGACCAATGTCATCAAGGCCGGCCTCGCCGACGACCTGAGCATGACCATGCCAAAAGGCCAGCTCAAGCGCCTGGCTGCCAACATGATCCTCAATCCCCAGCTGACCGCACCGATTGCCAAAGGTGACGTGATCGGCAAAGTCGAAGTCAAACTCGATGACAAGGTTGTCCACAGCGCTGACCTGATCGCCCTGGACGGCGTCGAGGAAGCTGGTTTCTTCGGCCGTATGTGGGATAGCATCCGCCTGTTCTTCTACGGATTGTTCAACTGATACGTGACCTGCCGCGCCCCCGCCTGATTCTGGTGGGGGCGCCGTTGTTGCCACGGCTTACGAGGCCGTTACTGCCATGAGCGAAGCTGACGTCAAGTCGCATAAAATCGAATTCCCCTGCGCCGATTACCCGATCAAGGTGATCGGCGACACCGCTGTGGGTTTCAGGGACACGGTGATCGAGATCCTGAGCAAGTACGCCCAGGTCGACCTGAGCACCCTGGCCGAGCGTCAGAGCAAGGAAGGCAAGTACACGACCGTGCAACTGCACATCGTTGCCACCGGCGAAGACCAGCTGCACAACATCAACAGCGCCCTGCGTGCGACCGGCATCGTCAAAATGGTGCTGTGATGCCTGTTATCCTCGGCTTTCGCGATCTCGGCCAGATGCCCTACGAGCCGGTGCTGGCGGCCATGCGCCGCTTCACCGACCAGCGCACGGCCGAGACCGGCGACGAAGTCTGGCTGGTGGAGCACCCTGCGGTGTTCACCCAGGGCCAGGCGGGCAAGGCCGAGCACTTGCTGATACCGGGCGAGATCCCGGTGGTGCAGACCGACCGTGGCGGCCAGGTGACCTATCACGGTCCCGGGCAGCTGGTGGCGTATCTGCTGCTCGATGTGCGCCGGCTGGGTTTTGGCGTGCGCGAGCTGGTCAGTCGCATCGAACGCAGCCTGATCGGCTTGCTGGCAAGTTTTGACGTCGAGGCCGCGGCCAAGCCCGATGCGCCCGGCGTGTATGTCGACGGGGCGAAGATCGCCTCCCTCGGCCTGCGGATTCGCAACGGCTGTTCGTTTCACGGCCTTGCCCTGAACGTTGACATGGACCTCGCGCCATTTCGCCGAATCAACCCCTGCGGGTATGCGGGGCTGGCCATGACCCAGCTGCGCGATCAAGCAGGGCCGATCGATCTTTCCGAGGTCAGGACAAGGCTGCGCGGACAGCTGGTCAAGCACCTCGACTATGCTGAGCAGACGACCCTCACGGGCGGAATCGACTGAATATGACTATTGTGCAAGAAGCCGTGCCTAACCTGATACCGACCCAGGATGTCTCCCCACGCCCGGCCCCACGGCCGAAGGTCGAGGCGGGCGTCAAACTGCGGGGCGCCGACAAGGTGGCCCGGATCCCGGTAAAGATCATTCCCACCGACGAACTGCCGAAGAAGCCAGACTGGATTCGCGTGCGCATTCCGGTATCGCCGGAAGTCGACCGCATCAAGCAACTGCTGCGCAAGCACAAGCTGCACAGTGTGTGCGAGGAAGCCTCCTGCCCGAACCTGGGCGAGTGCTTCTCTGGCGGTACCGCGACCTTCATGATCATGGGCGACATCTGTACCCGTCGCTGCCCGTTCTGTGACGTCGGCCACGGCCGGCCGAAGCCACTGGACCTGGACGAGCCGAAGAACCTGGCTGTCGCCATCGCCGACCTGCGCCTCAAGTACGTGGTGATCACCTCGGTGGACCGCGACGACCTGCGCGACGGTGGTGCCCAGCACTTCGCCGACTGTATCCGCGAGATCCGCGCCCTGACGCCTGGCATCCAGCTGGAGACACTGGTGCCGGACTACCGCGGGCGCATGGACGTGGCCCTGGCCATTACCGCCCAGGAGCCGCCGGATGTGTTCAACCACAACCTTGAAACCGTGCCGCGCCTGTACAAGGCCGCGCGCCCGGGTTCGGACTACCAGTGGTCGCTGACCTTGCTGGAGAAGTTCAAGGAACTGGTACCGCACGTACCGACCAAGTCCGGCCTGATGCTCGGCCTGGGCGAGACCGACGAAGAAGTGATCGAAGTGATGCAGCGCATGCGCGAGCACAACATCGACATGCTGACCCTCGGCCAGTACCTGCAGCCTTCGCGCAGCCACCTCCCGGTGCAGCGTTTCGTGCACCCGGATACCTTCGCCTGGTTCGCCGAGGAAGGCTACCGGATGGGCTTCAAGAACGTCGCGTCCGGCCCGTTGGTACGTTCTTCGTACCACGCCGACCAGCAGGCGCATGAGGCCCGGATCAAGCTCTGAGCCGTTGAGGGTTGACGATGCCGATGCGCGCCGTGAGGCGGCATCGGCATTTTTGTTTGCAGAGGGAAATACACGAATGAACGACGCCTGCCCCGCCATCATGGATTCACGCTTGCCAGCGCCGCTGCCGCACCATGTTCGCTTTGCCATCATCGCGCCCGCTGGGCCCGCCAGGCTGGATGCGGAGCGGGCCCGGGAATGGTTCGAGAGCCGCGGTCATCACTGCGAGCTGATGCCCGGGGTCAGCCAGGCCGAAGGCTACCTGGCGGGGTCTGATGAAATCCGCCTGCACGACCTACACACTGCCTTCGCTGATCCGCGAATCGACGCGATCATCTGCATGCGCGGCGGGTATGGCAGCATGCGGTTGCTGGACAAGATCGACTTCGAGCTGCTTCGGCGTAATCCCAAGCCGCTGATCGGCTATAGCGATGTCACGGCCTTGCACACCGCCATTGCCCGGCACGCCGGTTTCATCACTTTCCATGGCGCGATGCTCAATGCCGACCTGCTGGGAGAGAAACTGGAGCCCACGCTCAGTTCATTGCTGGCGCAGCTGCACGGACGTGTCGGCAGCGGCAGTGTGCTGCAGCATCCTCCAGCCTATCCGCTGAGCGAAGTACTGCCCGGCATGGCGAGCGGCCGTTTGATGGGTGGCAATCTGTCCATGCTGGCGGCAACCCTGGGTACGCCGGGGGAGGCAAGTCTTGAGGGCTGCATACTGTTCATGGAGGACATCAACGAGCCGCTGTACCGGATCGACCGGCTGCTGACCCAATTGCGGCTGGCGGGCAGGCTTGCTGGCGTGCGCGCAGTGCTGGCAGGGGATTTCGCGGGGATAACGGTCGAGGTACTGACGCCGTTGTTGCAGGATATCTTCGGGCCGCTGGGCGTACCCGTGCTGGCTGGGTGGCGCAGTGGGCACTGCAATCCGAACCTGTGCTTGCCGCTTGGGGCGCAGGTTCGGTTGGACAGCACTGCGGGTACCCTGACCCTGGAACAGGATCTTTACCGCAACTGAGACAGGGCTCAGGGGCCGCGGGCCCCCCGTCGCGATCTCAGGGCTGGCGCAGGCTCTCGAGCAACTTGTGCGTGGGGTAGCCATCCGCTGGCCATCCCAGCGCATGTTGCGCCGCGCGGATCGCCTTGCGGGTATTGGCGCCGATGATGCCATCAGCGTTGCCGGCCTCATGTCCACTGGAATTGAGCAGGCTCTGCAGCTCCATGCGCTCGCTGCGGCTCAACGGCAGGTCGTCCTTGGGCCAGGCGCCTGCGATGTAGCCCCAGTTGGAGAACCGGTCACCGAGCAGGCTCACCGCCAATGCGTAGGACGACGAATTGTTGTACTTGAGAATGGCGCGGAAGTTGTCGAGCACCAGGAAGGCCGGGCCCCGCGCGCCAGCCGGCAGCAACAGGGCCGCGGACAGTTGGCCGCTGCCGTCGGGCAGGCGGGTGCCGGTGGGCATTTTCAGGCCCAGCTGCAGCCACTCATTGACTGTCTTGCGCTGTACGCCATCGGCCAGGAAGAAGTCGAAGTCCGGCGCCAGCTGTACCTCGAAGCCCCAGGGCTCGTTCTTGTTCCAGCCGGAGCTTTGCAGGTAATGCGCAGTGGAGGCCAGTGCGTCAGCGGTGCTGTTCCAGATATCGCGACGGCCGTCGCCGTCAAAATCGACTGCATGGGTGTCGTAGGTCGTCGGGATGAACTGTGTCTGGCCCATGGCGCCGGCCCACGAGCCGCGCATGGCCTCGGGCTGGATATCACCGTTCTGCAGGATCTTCAGCGCGGCCAGCAACTGGTCGTGCGCGAAGGTCGGCCGACGGCCTTCGTAGGCCAGGGTCGCCAGCGAGCGGATGACTGACTTGTTGCCCTGGAACTTGCCGTAGTTGCTCTCCATGCCCCACACCGACACCAGCACCTGGCGGTCGACCCCGTAGCGTTGCTCGATGCGGGTCAGCAGCTCGGCGTTCTCTTCCAGCAGGGCCTTGCCCTGGCGCACGCGCAGTGGCGAGAGAGCGCCGTCAAGGTATTCCCATACCGGACGGGTGAATTCTGGCTGGCTGCGGTCTGCCTTGATCACGTCCATGTCGGGCGTAACGCCCTGGAAGGCACGGTCGAAGAGACTGGCGTTGATACCGGCCTGCAAGGCTTGCTGGCGGAAATCGTCCTGCCACTGGGCGAAGGTCTGCGCAGGCTGGATGTCGGTACTGACATCGGACGCGGGATTGGGCAGGGGCACGGCTGCGGCGGGCTGGGGTGAGGCCAGCGGGAGGGCGTCGGCGGCGGTAGGTTTTTCCGCGCAGGCGACGAGCAGGATGAGGCTGGAGGCCGCGATCAGCTGGCGGGGTTGCCAGCGCTGGGAAAGACGAAGGGGCATGCACAGGTCCAGGAATTGCAGGTCAGATGCCGACCATATCATGCCTGTGGCGTTCGTGCTTCATGCTGCCAGAAAGTGAGAAGCCTCCCAATCTCTCGATTGGAAGGCTTCGCGGCGGTAGCTGCCTTTGCCTTTGCCCGATTGCTCCTGGCGGGAGCGGAACAGGGGTTGGGCGACGATCGACTTGGCCTTGTTGGGCCTTTTTTGTTGCGGCTTTTTGCTCATGGCGCATCCCAGGGTGAGGGGTTGGGTACGGCGCGCACTTTAAGACCCGCGCAAGGTCCTGACCAATTGATTGTATATATGGAGAATGTCCCCAGACATCGCAGGGCTACTGCGGGGGAAGCGTCAGGCGCTGGCCGGCCATGAGCAGCGTCAGCCGCGACAGGCTCACCCACGGCGAACCCTCGGCCTGGCCTTTGATCTGCGCATCGATGCGTTGGGCATCTTGCAACAGCTGCGCCCAGCGCTGTGCCGTCATCCGCTGCAGGGCTTTGCTCACCAGCGGGCGCCGCTTGTCCCATACCGGCGGGCGGGCCTGGCTGAAGGCCTTGTCCAGCGGCACGCCCTGGCTGAACTGCTGCGCCAGGCCTGCCAGCAGCCGCAGCTCGCGGGCCAGGGCCCAGAGAATGACCGGCGGCTCGACCCCTTCGCCGCGCAGACCCTCCAGCATCCGCAGCGCATGCGCCGCCTCGCCGTTGAGAATGGCGTCGACCAGCCCGAACACGTCGAAGCGGGCACTGTCAGCCACAGCCCCCTGGACAGTTTCGACCGTGATCTGACTGCCTTCTGCCACCAGCTTGAGCTTCTCGATTTCCTGTGCGGCGGCCAGCAGGTTGCCTTCAACTCGCGCCGCTATCAGCTCCACCGCCTCGCGCTGGGCCGACAAGCCGGCCTGTGCAAGCCGCTGATTGATCCACTGGGGGAGTTGATGGCTGTCCACCGGCCAGATCTGGATGAACTGGCAGTGCTGACCTTCGATCAGTGCCTTGCCCCACTTGGTCTTCTGCGCGCTGCCATCGAGCTTGGGCAGGCTGATCAGCAGCAGGGTGTCTTCCGCTGGCCGGCTGCAGTACTCGATAAGCGCCGCCGCGCCCTTGTCACCCGGCTTGCCGTTGGGCAGGCGCAGTTCGAGCAGGCGCCGCTGGGCAAACAGCGACAGGCTGGCACCCGCCTGGAGCAAGGTACCCCAGTCGAAGTTGGCGTCGGCACTGAACACCTGGCGCTCGTCGAATCCCTGCTGACGAGCAGCGGCGCGGATAGCGTCGGCGGCTTCCTGACACAGCAACGGGTCATCGCCGCTGACTATGTAGACCGGCGCAAGGTTGCCTTGCAGGTGTTTGTTGAGCTGGACGGGAGTGAGTTTCATGGGGGAGGGCGGGGCACCTGGGTGCCCCTTTCAGGCTCAGTTGACCGGCAGTTCCAGGGGTGACTGCTGAGGCGTGGCGTCCTGGGCACGGCGCGCCGCGTCCAGTGCCTGGGCCTCGGCACGGGCACGTTCGTCGGCTTCCTGCTGCAGGTGCTCGAGCTGGGTCGGGGTCAGCAGTTGCAGGCGAACCATCATGGCCTGTACCAGGTCCTGGCGCAGTTCGTTGCGCGTGCGCGCGGCGTCCTGTTCGGAACCGGTGATGTTGTTGCCGTCGTGGATGTAGACCTTGCGCACCTGGACCTTGTCATCGAGCAGCTGAGCGTTGTTCAGGCCTGCGATGGTGTAGCTCAGCGTGGTAGTGAGCTCATACTCGGCCGAACGGCTGCCGCCGGTGTAGCTCGCCGCGCGACGGTCTTCCTGTTCGCTGGTCAGGATCAGCTTGTACGGCGCGCCCGCATGGACGTCGACGCCGCTGTTCTGCAGCACCTGGCGCAGTTGGGTCACGGTATCGCCATAGGCGTTGCGCGCGCTGACATCCAGCTCCTTGATGGCCAGCTCGGTGTCGCCCGTGCCGCGCAGCTGGAAACCGCAGGCGCTGAGCAGTACGGCCAGGCCCATTACCAGCAGATTGCGTTTGATCATGTTGTTGCTCCCTTGTGGGCCGATTCCGCCCGCCCGCGTGCTCTGCGGGCGGGCGTTGCCATCAGTTGGCGACGATATTGACCAGCTTGCCTGGTACCACGATGACCTTGCGAATAGTCAGGCCATCGAGGAAGCGCAGCACGTTCTCGTTGCCGCGTGCAGCCGCCTCGACCTCCTCGCGGCTGGCCGCGGCAGGCATTTCGATCTGGCCGCGCAGCTTGCCGTTGACCTGGATCACCAGCACGATGCTGTCCTGCACCAGTGCGCTTTCGTCGACGACAGGCCAGCTGGCGTCGATCACGGCGCCCTCATGACCCAGGCAATTCCACAGCTCGTGGCTGATGTGCGGGGTGATCGGCGCCAGCAGCAGGGCGACAGTCTCCAGACCTTCCTGCAGCAGGGCGCGGTCTTGCGCGGTAGCCTGCGAAGCTTTTTCGAGCACGTTCATCAGGGTCATTACCTGGGCAATGGCGGTGTTGAACTTGTGGTGCTGGCCCACATCGGTGCTGGCTTGCCTGATCGCGGCATGAATGGCGCGGCGCACGGTTTTCTGCGCGTCGTCCAGGGCAGCGATGTCGAGCGTGCCTGGCAGGCCCTGGCTGACGTGTGCCTGGGCGAGGCGCCAGACGCGGCGCAGGAAGCGGCTTGCGCCTTCCACACCGGAGTCCGACCATTCCAGGCTCATGTCAGGCGGCGAGGCGAACATCATGAACAGGCGGCAGGTGTCGGCGCCGTAGGCATCGATCATCGACTGCGGGTCGACGCCGTTGTTCTTGGACTTGGACATCTTCTCGGTGCCGCCGATTTCCACCGGCAGGCCGTCGGTCTTCAGGCGGGCGCCGATGATCTTGGCCTTGGCATCGCGTTCGATCTCGACATCGGCCGGGTTGAACCAGTCCTTGCCGCCGTTGCTGGCCACGCGGTAGTAGGTCTCGGCGACCACCATGCCCTGGGTCAGCAGGTTCTTGAACGGCTCGTTGGAGGTGACCAGGCCTTCGTCACGCATCAGCTTGTGGAAGAAGCGCGCATACAGCAGGTGCAGGATGGCGTGCTCGATGCCACCGATGTACTGGTCCACCGGCAGCCAGTGGTTGGCGGCCTTCGGATCGACCATGCCACCCTCGTAGTTCGGCGAGGCGTAGCGGGCGAAGTACCAGGACGATTCGACGAAGGTGTCCATGGTGTCGGTTTCGCGCTTGGCCGCGGTGCCGCACTTGGGGCAGGTGCACTCGTAGAACTCGGGCATGCGCGCCAGTGGCGAACCGGCGCCGTCCGGCACCACGTTCTCCGGCAGGGTAACCGGCAGCTGGTCTTCAGGCACCGGTACGTCGCCGCAGGACGGGCAGTGGATGATCGGGATCGGGCAGCCCCAGTAGCGCTGGCGGCTGATGCCCCAGTCGCGCAGGCGGAACTGGGTGCGTGACTTGCCCAGCTCCTTGCGGATCAGGGCAACTTCGATGGCGTCGAAGGCGCCAGCGAAGTCCAGGCCATCGAAGGCGCCGGAATTGATCAGCTGGCCGTGCTCGCCATAGGCAGGCTGCCATTCGCTGCCGACGTCATCGCCAGCGCTGGTGCGCACCACGGCCTTGATCGGCAGATCGTACTTGTGGGCAAACTCGAAGTCGCGCTCGTCGTGGGCCGGGACGGCCATGACCGCGCCATCGCCGTAGTGGATCAGCACATAGTTGGCGACCCATACCGGCAGCTTCTCGCCGGTCAGTGGATGCTCGACGAACAGGGAAGTGGGCATGCCCTTCTTCTCCTGGGTGGCGACGTCGGCTTCGGCGACGCTGCCGCTCTTGCATTCATCGATGAAGGCCTGCAGCGCCGGGTTGCCCTCGGCGGCCTGGGTGGCCAGCGGGTGCTCGGCGGCCACGGCCACATAAGTGGCGCCCATCAGGGTGTCGGGACGGGTGGTGAATACCTTCAGCGCGCCTTCGTGGCCGATGCTCGCCTGGTCATACGGGAACTGCACCTCCATGCCGCGCGACTTGCCGATCCAGTTGCGCTGCATGGTCTTGACCTGTTCAGGCCAGCCCGGCAACTCGTCGAGGCTTTCGAGCAGCTCGTCGGCGTATTCGGTGATGCGGAAGTAGTACATCGGGATCTCGCGCTTTTCGATCAGCGCGCCCGAACGCCAGCCACGGCCGTCGATGACCTGCTCGTTGGCCAGGACGGTCTGGTCGGCGGGGTCCCAGTTGACGGTGCCGTTCTTGCGGTAGATGACACCCTTCTCGAACAGGCGGGTGAACAGCCACTGCTCCCAGCGGTAGTAGTCCGGCTTGCAGGTGGTGACTTCACGCGACCAGTCGATGGCCAGCCCCAGGCTCTTGAGCTGGGTCTTCATGTAGTCGATGTTCTCGTACGTCCACTTGGCCGGGGCGACGTTGTTTTTCATCGCCGCGTTTTCGGCCGGCATGCCGAAGGCGTCCCAGCCCATTGGCTGCAGGACGTTCTTGCCGAGCATGCGCTGGTAGCGGGCGATCACGTCGCCGATGGTGTAGTTGCGCACGTGCCCCATGTGTAGCTTGCCGCTCGGGTAAGGGAACATCGACAGGCAATAGTAAGTGTCCTTGCCTGGCTGTTCACTGACGGCAAACGACTGTTGCTCATCCCAGAAAGTCTGGGCGGCGGCTTCGATGTCACGGGGCTGATATTGTTCGTGCATGGCTACTTTTGCGCTGAGAGATGAGAGACCCTATCCAGGCAGCGAAGCTCGCTGCATCCGGCAATCCGGTGTCAAAAGAGTGAACGCCGTAGCATACAGGACCGTCGCGCGTAGAGGGAACCTTGATTGCATCGAACGCCCCGGCCCTGCGGCCTGCGGGCCGTTGGTCGCGGCGCCCGGCTGCTTTTTGCAGTGACGCTAAGCTCAGGTGTGGGGGAGATGTTCTTATCTTCAATGAGGTGAACGGATGGGAGAGTCGCAGCTACCCGTAACGAAACCGGAGCTATATGAACGCCTGATCGATCGACTGGGCCTGGCGCTGGAAGTGGCCAGGACATCTGTGCAATTACGTGATGAAACACCTGTCGAACTTGAGCTGCGCGGCCTGAGCCACGCCGAGTTCGAGGTGATCAAGGCTTATCTGGACACGCTTGCCGAAGGCCGTTTTGCAAGTGCTGGTGCTTATCAGCAAGCGGAGCCGCCACCGGGAGCCAAGGTAATCTGGCTCAAGGACAAGAGGCGCTCGTCCCTTACCGCAATATCCAGGACGCTGCCACTCAGATAGCCGTTCGGGTGTGCCGGCGCAATCAGGAGTGCGCCAGATATCAGAGACATTTCAACAATCGGCGCCGCCCGCACACTTGTGGGCTGGCGCCGATTTTCATAGGCTGCGCACCTTCCATGGAGGTGCCGCCCGATGCCTGTTCGCTACCTGATCAAACAATGGCTGTTGCCCCCTGGCGGTCTGCTGCTGTTGCTGCTGGCCGCCTGGCTGCTGCGCAAGCGCTGGCCGCGGCTGGCGGGGCTGTGCTTTGCGCTGGGGCTGGGCGGGTTGTGGGTCATGAGCCTGCCCGTGGTGGTCGAGCAGGCGGCTCGCCAACTCGAGACCGAACGCCCCCTTGACCCGAGCGAGTGGGCAGGGCTGGCCAGACGCGCCGATGCCATCGTGATTCTCGGCGCTGGGCGCGAGCGAGGTGATCCAGCCTGGGGCGGGGAAGACCAGCCTGCGCTGGTGGCCCTGGAGCGATTGCGCTATGGGGCCCAGCTTGCCAAGGCTTCCGGGCTGCCAGTGCTGACCACCGGCGGCCTGCATTACGGTATCCCGCCGAGCGAGGCGCAGTTGATGGGCGACAGCCTGCAGCGGGACTTTGGCGTGAGTGTGAAGTGGAAGGAAGAGGCCAGCCGCACCACGTGGGAGAACGCCCGGCTGACGGCCGAGATGTTGCGGCCACTGGGCGTGCGCCGGGTCGTGGTGGTGACCCAGGCCTGGCACATGCAGCGGTCGCGCTGGAGCTTCGAGCAAGCCGGTTTCGACGTGGTGCCGGCGCCGGTGGGGGCGCTGGGGCGTGACCACGGGCGGCCGTTCTGGGGATTGCTGCCTGAAGGTCGAGCGGTTTGGCAGAGCGGGCAGTTGTTGAACGAGGCGGTGGGGCTGGTGGGGTATCGGCTGTTCTACTGACCCGGGACGCTAACGCAGCCCGGGCCATGCACGTGCTGTGTCAGGGCCGCGAAGCGGCCCCTGGGGCTACACCGTCTTGGCAATCCGCGACGCCAGCAATGCCCACCCAAACAACAGCAGGCACACCACCGCCAAGGGCCACGACCGCCACTGCAGGTACGGCGTCAGCTGCTGCATCGGCACCACCTCCCCGTAAAGTATCGCCCGCTCGAACTGCGGCACCTGCGCAGTGATCTTGCCAAACGGATCGATCAACCCGGTCACGCCGTTGTTGGTGGCGCGGATCATCCAGCGGCCGGCCTCCAGGGCGCGCATCTGGGCCATCTGCAAATGCTGCAGCGGGCCGATCGAGGTGCCGAACCAGGTGTCATTGCTGATCGTCAGGAGCATGTTGCTGCGTGCAGCGAGGCTCGCGGCGAATTCCGGGTAGACCACTTCGTAGCAGATGTACGGGGCGATCTGGTAACCCTTGGCCTGCAACATGGCCTGGTCGGCCGGGCCGCGGGCAAAGTCCGACATCGGCAGGTCGAAGAAGGCGATGACCCCGCGCAGCATGTCCTGCAGCGGTACGTATTCGCCAAAGGGCACCAGCTTCTGCTTGAGGTAGGTGCCTTCCCCTTCGCCGCTGACCGTGATGCCGTTGTAATAGCGCCGCTGCCCTTGCTCCACCTGGCGAACCGGCACGCCGGTGATGAGGGCGCTGTGTCGGTCACCGGCAAAGCGGCCCATCATGTCGATGTAGCCCTGCGCCTGGTCCTTGAGGATCGGCACCGCGGTTTCCGGCCATACCAGCAGGTCGACAGGCCTGGAGCTGAAGCTCATGTCGCGGTAGAGGGCGAGCTGTGCGTCGATGTGCGCCGGGTCCCATTTCAGGTCTTGCTCGACGTTGCCTTGCAGGGCAGCGACCTTGAGTGGTGCGCCGGCAGGGCTGGTCCAGGCGTGGCCCTTCAGTGCCAGGCCGGCAACCCAGGGCGCTAGCAGCAGCACTGCACCGGCCGCCAGGAACGATGGCCGGGCACGCAGGCGGTGCAGGTTGCACAGCAGCGCGGCGCTCAGCGCCAACACGAACGAGATCAACCATACGCCGCCCACTGGCGCGAGGCCGGCGAGCGGGCCGTCGAGCTGGCTGTAACCGGAATAAAGCCATGGGAAGCCGGTGAGGAACCAGCCCCTGAACGCCTCCTGCAAAACCCACAATGCGGCAAAGCACAGGGCATCGGCCAGGGGCGCCTCGCTACGCCGAAGCCAGCGCGCCCAGAGCCACGCGGGCAGGGCAAAAAACCACGCGATTGCGGCAAAGAAGGCCACCAGCAGCAGCGTGGCCAGCAATGGCGAGGCGCCGCCGTAGGTGTTGATGCTGACGTAGATCCAGCTGGTACCGGCGCCATACAGGCCGAATCCGTAGCACCAGCCGCGGCCCAGGGCCTGGCGCGGGCTGAGCTCGCGCAGTCCCAGGTAGAACAGGCCCACCGCGAGCACGGCCAGCGGCCAGATATCGAATGGCGCCAGGGCCAGGGAAGTAATGGCACCGGCCGCCACGGCCAGCAGGTTACCGGGCCAGCCGGGGCGGGTGATCCAGCGCATGTAGATCCTTAGCGGTTGATAGGCGTCAGGCGCAGCAGGTGAATCCGGCGGCTGTCAGCGTTGAGGATGCGGAAGCGGTAAGGGCCGATCTCGGTGGTCTCGTTGCGCTTGGGCAGATGGCCGAAGGCGCTCATCACCAGGCCACCGACCGTGTCGAACTCGTCGTCCGAAAACGCGGTGTCAAAGAACTCGTTGAAGTTCTCGATCGGCGTCAGGGCCTTGATCAGGAAGTCGCCACTTGGCAGCGGCTTGATGTAGCTGTCTTCCTCGACGTCATGCTCGTCCTCGATGTCGCCGACGATCTGCTCGAGCACGTCCTCGATGGTCACCAGGCCCGCCACACCGCCGTATTCGTCGATAACGATGGCCATGTGGTTGTGGTTGGCGCGGAACTCGCGCAGGAGCACGTTGAGACGCTTGGACTCGGGCACGAAGGTGGCCGGGCGCAGCAGGTCCTTGATGTCGAACGTGTCGCCGTTTTCCTTGAGGATCAGCGGCAGCAGGTCCTTGGCCAGCAAGACTCCGAGCACATCGTCGTGGCCTTCGCCGATCACCGGATAGCGCGAGTGCGCGGCGTCGATCACCGCCGGCAGGAACTCGCGTGGCGACTGGTTGACCTTGATGCTGATCATCTGCGAACGCGGCACCATGATGTCGCGCACCTGCAGGTCGGCGACCTGGATGGCGCCTTCGACGATGGTCAGCGCTTCGCTGTCGAGCAGCTTGTTCTGATGGGCTTCGCGCAGCAGCTCGAGGAGCTCCTGGCGGTTTTTCGGCTCATGGACAAAAGCCTGGGTCAGTTTACCCAGCCAGGACTTCTGCCCGTTGCTCGATCGGTCTTCGCTCATGGCGGTTACTCGTGTTCCTTGCAGATATCAGTGTGTGGTGTGTCGGATTCGTCGTCGGCGTACGGGTCTGGATGACCCAGTTCGGCGAGCAGAGTACGTTCGAGGGCTTCCATCTCTTCGGCTTCATCGTCGTCGATGTGGTCGTAGCCGAGCAGGTGCAGGCAGCCGTGGATGACCAGGTGCGCCCAGTGGGCCTCCAGGGACTTGCCCTGTTCGGCCGCTTCGCGCTCGACCACCGGGACGCAGATCACCAGGTCGCCCAGCAACGGAATGTCGAGCAGCTCGTCCGGCACGTCGGCCGGGAAGGACAGCACGTTGGTCGCGTAGTCTTTGTGCCGGTACGTGTGGTTGAGCTCACGGCCCTCGGCCTCGTCGACCAGGCGGATGGTCATCTCGGAGTCGGCGCTGCGCTGGCGCAAGGCAAGCTCGCACCAGCGGCGGAAGGCGTCATCAAGCGGGGCGGCGGCATCCGTGGCCCGTTGCAGGTCGAGTTCAAGCATCGCCGACGCTACCCTCGGGCTTGGCCGCACGCGTCTCGAAGCGCTCGTAGGCTTCGACGATGCGCTGGACCAGCGGATGGCGCACGACGTCCTTGGGCTGGAAGTGCGTGAAGCTGATGCCCGGCACGTCCTTGAGCACGTCGATGACATGCGCCAGGCCCGACTTGGTGCCGCGTGGCAGGTCGACCTGGGTGATGTCACCGGTGATCACCGCCGTCGAGCCGAAGCCGATGCGGGTCAGGAACATCTTCATCTGCTCGACGGTGGTGTTCTGGCTCTCGTCGAGAATGATGAAGCTGTTGTTCAAGGTGCGGCCACGCATATAGGCCAGCGGGGCGATCTCGATCACCTGGCGCTCGATCAGCTTGGCCACGTGTTCGAAGCCGAGCATCTCGTACAAGGCGTCGTACAGCGGGCGCAGGTACGGGTCGATCTTCTGGGCCAGGTCGCCCGGCAGGAAACCGAGCTTCTCGCCCGCCTCGACTGCCGGGCGTACCAGCAGGATGCGCCGGACCTGTTCACGTTCCAGGGCATCGACCGCGCAGGCCACGGCCAGGTAGGTCTTGCCGGTACCGGCCGGGCCTACGCCGAAGTTGATGTCGTTGGCCAGGATTTCCTTGACGTAGCGCTGCTGGTTGACGCCGCGCGGGCGGATGTTGCCCTTGCGGGTACGCAGCGACACGCTGACTTCGTTGACAGCGGGATTGTCGAGGGTTTCCACGGTGGATTCCTGAAGGTACAGGTGGACCGTTTCCGGAGACAGCTCGGTGGCCTTGGTCTCTCGATAGAGGCGGCGCAGCAGCTGCTCGGCAGAGGAGGTGGTCTTGGGGTCGCCGATCAGCTCGAACTGATTGCCGCGGTTGCGGATCTCGATGGCCAGGCGTTGCTCGATCAGGCGCAGGTGCTCGTCGAACTGCCCGCACAGATTGGCGAAGCGATGGGCCTCGAAGGGTTCGAGGATGAAACGATGAGGTTGTATGGGTGCGTTCAAGGTCGTTTTTGGCCGCTCAACGGCTAAGGAGATGAACCCAAGAATAACCCTTGCTCGGCAGTGGCGAAAGCACTTAAACGATCAAGGGTCGCGAAGGGGGCGCCGCAGGTGATTCGGCGTCGTTTGCGCGCGGGCCCGCTCTGGTATCATTCGCGATCATTTCCCCATTCTGACTGCCGCCGAACATGACCAAGCGCGAAGCACCCATCTATAAAGTGATCTTCATCAACCAGGGCCAGGTGTTCGAGATGTACGCCAAGCAGATCTTCCAGAGCGACCTGTGGGGCTTTCTCGAAGTGGAAGAGTTTGTCTTTGGCGAACGGACGCAGATGGTCGTCGACCCTAGCGAAGAAAAGCTCAAGGCCCAGTTCGAGGGCGTCGTGCGCAGCTTTGTGCCAATGCATTCGATCGTGCGCATCGACGAGGTCGAGCGCCTGGGTACCGCCAAGATCAGCGAAGCCAGAGGCATGGGCAATGTAATGCCGTTTCCGGTACCGATGCCCGAGAAGTAAGAGAGGCTTTTTTCAGGGCAGTGGAGAGAAAGGCGTACGTCCATCGGCGTTCTGCAATTCCAGCAGGTATTTGCGGAAGATCTGGCCGAGTACCTGGGTTGCGTGTTCCAGGTCTTCGCGGGACATCTGTGCCGAGACTTCGTCGGCCATGTCGAGGGCATCTTCGGCCCCGTTGACCGCTGCCATCTTCAGCACGATATAGGCCTGCACGTTGTTGGCGGCGACCCCTTCGCCATGAAAGAACATGGCGCCAAGGCGGTATTGCGCTTCGGCGTGGCCTTGCAGCGAAGCCTGTTCGAAGTAGCTCAGCGCCTTGTTCAGGTCGCGCGGCGCGAGATTGCCGCTGTAGTAGAACTCGCCCAGCTCGAACTGTGCCTGCGCATCCCCCGAAGCCGCGGTCTGCTCGCACGCCGTCACGGCCTTGGGCAGGTCTTCGGGCTGGACATTCAGGGTGCAGCGACCCGTCGCCGGAATCAGCAACGAATTACCGTCCTCTGCCAACGCCAGCAGGGGCTGAAGAAGCAACAGGCAGCCCAGGGAAAGGGCGCGGCCGGTGCGGTTCATGGGGATCGACTTACCTCTGCAAAGCTGCGGCCAATGTATCTGGTGGCACATTATGGGATAAGCAGCGCCAACCTTACAAAGTTTTACGCGAATTTGTGCAGGGCGAACAGCATTGTGCGCTGTCGCCCGTGCTGGAGGTAATTACCTGGCCAATTCGGCGAACGCCCGCTCGGCTGCATCCAGGGTGATCTTCAGCTCGGCCTCGCCATGGGCGATGGAGGTGAAGCCTGCCTCATAGGCACTCGGCGCCAGGTATACGCCGCCTTCGAGCATCAGGTGGAAGAAGCGCTTGAAGCGCTCGACATCGCTGGCCATCACGTCTTCGAAGGTGACGATGTCGTCGGCTCCGGTGAAGTACAGCCCGAACATGGCGCCTGCCTGGGTCGTGACGAAAGGCACCCCCGCGGCATCGGCACGTTGCTGCAGGCCGTCGAGCAGGCGGCTGGTGAAATCGGTCAGCTCGTCATGGAAGCCCGGGCGGCTGATCAGCTTGAGGGTAGTCAGGCCCGCAGCCATGGCCAGCGGATTGCCCGACAGGGTACCGGCCTGGTAGACCGGGCCCAGCGGTGCAATGCGCTCCATGATCTCGCGCTTGCCGCCGAAGCAGCCTACAGGCATGCCGCCGCCGACGATCTTGCCAAAGGTCGACAAGTCAGGGGTGACACCGTAATAGCCCTGGGCGCCGCCAAGGGAAACACGGAAACCGGTCATCACTTCATCGAAGATCAGCACCACGCCATGCTTGTCGCATTGCTCGCGCAGGCCTTCGAGGAAGCCCGGTGCCGGAGGGACGCAGTTCATGTTGCCAGCCACCGGCTCGACGATGATGCAGGCCACGGTGTCGCCGACTTCGGCCAGGGTCTTCTCGACCTCGGTAATGTCGTTGAACTGCAGGGTCAGCGTGTGCTTGGCGAAGTCGGCCGGCACGCCAGCGGAACTCGGCACGCCTTGGGTCAGCAGGCCGGAACCGGCCTTGACCAGCAGGCTGTCGGAATGGCCGTGATAGCAGCCTTCGAACTTGATGATCGCGTCACGCCCGGTGTAGCCGCGGGCCAGACGGATGGCGCTCATGGTTGCCTCGGTACCCGAGCTGACCATGCGGACCATTTCCATGGACGGCACGATCGAGCAGACAAGGTCCGCCATCTCGGTTTCCATGGCCGTCGGCGCGCCGTAGGACAGGCCATGCTCCAGCTGGCGGCGCACCGATGCGAGTACATCAGGGTGGCTGTGGCCAAGGATCATCGGGCCCCAGGAACCGACGTAGTCGACATAGCGCTTGTCATCTTCGTCGGTGACATAGGCGCCTTCGGCATGCTTGAAGAACAGCGGAGTGCCGCCCACGCTCTTGAAGGCGCGCACCGGCGAGTTGACGCCCCCGGGAATGTGCTTCTGGGCGTTGGCGAACAGGGTTTCGGAACGGGACATGATGGAATCTCTCAAATCAGGCAGAAGCGAACAGGGCGTTGAAGGCGCGGGCACGGCGGGTGACTTCCTGCGTGCTGTCGGCGCCGAACAGGCCGTGGATCACCGCCAGCAGGTGCGCACCGTGGTCGACCAGTGCTGGGGCGTTGTCGAGGGTGACGCCGCCGATCACGGCGATCGGCAGCTTCACGCGAGCGCGGGCTTGGCTGAGCAGCTCGAGGTCGGCCGCGGGCGCGCCGGGCTTGGTGACGGAATTGAAAAAGCGGCCAAAGGCGACATAGCTGGCACCTTCGCGGGCAGCCTGCTCGGCGAGGTCGACCTGGGCGTGGCACGTCGAGCCGATGATTGCGTTGCGCCCGAGCAGGGCACGGGCCGGGGTCAGCGGGCCATCGGTCTGGCCCAGGTGCACGCCGACACCCAGGCGCGCGGCGAGCTCGGCATCGTCGTTGATGATCAGGCCGGTGCCATAGCGGTCGCACAGCGCCTTGAGGGTTTGGGCCTCGCGCAGGCGGCGGGCCTGGTCATCGCTCTTGTCACGATATTGCAGCAGGCAGACGCCGCCCTCGAGCGCCGCCTCCACATAGGACAGGAAGCGGCCGGCGAGCAGCTGGCTGTCGGTGATGGCATACAAGCCGCGTAATTTCATCATCGGACCTCGAAGGGTGGAATCAGGAGCAGAAGTCCAGCGGCAGCCGGCGCGGCACGAACTGTCCCTTGCCCAATTGCTCGGCGTCACGCAGAGTGCGCCACGTATAGTCCAGGGCCGAGCGCACGGCGCTTTCCAGCTGCTCGCCCAGGGCCAGGCGACCGGCGAGGGCGCTGGCCAGGGTGCATCCTGATCCATGATAGCTGCCCGGCAGGCGCTGGCAGGTCCAGGTGTGACGCTGGCCGTCGCGGCTGTACAGGCGATTGTGAATCTCGTCCTCATCACCATGACCGCCGGTGATCAGCAGGTGCCGGCAATACGGCAACAGCTTTTCGGCGCATTCGTCCGCGGTGCCCTCGGGCAACTCGGCGAGGATGCGCGCTTCGGGCAGGTTTGGCGTAGCGATCATGGCCAGCGGCAGCAGGCGCTCGCGCATGGCATAGCCGACCTCGTCGCGTCCCAGGCGACCACCGCCGCCGGCGCGCAACACCGGGTCGCAGACCATTGGCAGGTGCGGATGGGCCATGAGCAGCTCGGCAACGGTGTCGACCATCTCGGTCGAACCCAGCATGCCAAGCTTCACGGCGGCGACTGTCGAGTCAGCCAGCACGGCGTTGGCCTGGGCCAGCACCCATTCGCGGTCGAGCACCCGGAAATCGGTGACATTGACGGTATCCTGGACGGTCAGGGCGGTCACGGCTGGTGCTGCGTGACACCCCTGGGCGATCAGGGCTTCGATATCTGCCTGCAGGCCGGCGCCGCCACTGGGGTCGTGGCCGGAGAGACAGAGGACAACGGGGCGGGAGCTGTAGATATTCATGGTGGGCGAGCTTACCACCAAACCTTTTTGACCGGGTTGCCGGGCGATTCACTTTTGCTGATCAAGTGATCAGGTTATTACCGTTGGAACCTCTGTAACATACGTTCTAGAGCCTCTGCTTTATATTTTGCATGGGTCGATTACCTCGCCGGAGACCTGTGCTAGAGTGCCCCGATAATCGATAACGGCTGCTGCCAGCTTCGTTGCCTCAAAGGGATAGGGGGCCTTGCGACGTGATTGGACAGGCCATGCTGGGGCTGTATGCGCTATTTGCTGATCGTTGTGCTGGGCTGGCTGCCCTTGCTCGCCGGGGCCGTC
Source organism: Pseudomonas fluorescens (assembly GCF_902498185.1). Taxonomy (GTDB): domain Bacteria; phylum Pseudomonadota; class Gammaproteobacteria; order Pseudomonadales; family Pseudomonadaceae; genus Aquipseudomonas; species Aquipseudomonas fluorescens_BS. The sequence goes on from NZ_CABVIX010000016.1 coordinate 47,561, forward strand.
GACTTCGACGAGACCACGCGCAGTCTGCCACTGGGTAAGGTCATGCAGGTCTTCGAGGACCGCGAGGGCACCGCCACCATTGCCCAGGTCAGCGCGCCCGTGTTCGCCGGCCGCTTTCGCCAGCATTCGACCGACGTGCTCAACGCCGGCTACTCCACCTCGGTGTTCTGGCTGAAAATCGACCTTGCCTACACCGCCAAGCGCCAGGCCGCGTCGCGCCAGTGGCTGCTCGAACTCGCCTATCCGCCGCTCGATCACCTCGAACTCTATCTGCCCGATGCGCAAGGCCATCCACACCTGGTGCAGCGCACCGGTGATGCGCTGCCCTATGCCACGCGGCAGATCCGCCAGAACAACTACCTGTTCGAGATCCCTTTCAACCCCGGGCAATCGACCACTGTCTACCTGCGCCTGCACAGCCAGGGTTCGGTGCAGGCGCCGCTCACCCTGTGGTCGGCCGAGGCCTATCTGGAGGACCAGCCGACGCGCCTGTACGTGCTGGGGATGATCTATGGCGTGCTGCTGGTGATGCTGGTGTACAACCTGTTCATCTATGTCAGCGTGCGCGATCCCAGCTACCTCTATTACATCCTGTATATCGCCTCGTTCGGCCTCTATCAGGTGTCAGTCAATGGTGCTGGCGTTGCCTACCTGTGGCCGGACAGCCCATGGTGGGCGAATGCCGCCACGCCGTTGTTCATCGGCTCGGCAGGGCTGTTCGGTTGCCAGTTCGCCCGGCATTTCCTGCAGATGAGCCGGATCAGCATCGCCTTCGACCGGTTGCTCCAGCTGCTGATGCTCGGCGGCGTGCTGGTGATGGTGCTGGCAGTCAGCATGCGCTACGGCGTTGCCCTGCGCATGGCCACGGCTCTCGCGCTGCTGTTCACCGTGAGCATCTTCGCTGCCGGGCTGTATGCGTGGGCGCGGGGGTTGCGGGCGGCACGCTATTTCATCATCGCCTGGTCGGCGTTTCTGTTGGGCGGGCTGGTCAACACGCTGATGGTGCTGGGCTACCTGCCCAACCAGTTCCTGACCATGTACTCGAGCCAGCTCGGCTCGGCGCTGGAGGTGGCGCTGCTGTCGCTGGCCCTGGCCGACCGCATCAACAGCATGCGCGACCAGCAGGCGCAGACCCTGCGCGACACCGGCCACACCCTGGAGCAGCTCAACCAGCAGTTGGCCAAGAGCAACAAGCTCAAGGATGAGTTCCTCGCCACCGTGACCCACGAACTGCGCACACCCATGAACGGCGTGATCGGCTCGCTGGAACTGATGCAGACCCTGCCCATGGATACCGAGCTGGCGCAGTTCCAGCGCACCGCCAGTGACGCGGCGCAGAACATGATGGTGATGGTCGACGACATCCTCATCCTTACCGAGCTGCAGGCCGGCCGGGTGCGCGCGCATGCCGTGCCGTTCAGCCTGCGCCGGCTGCTCCAGGAACTGCGCGCGAGCTACGCCGGCCAGGCGCTGGGCAAAGGCCTGTACCTGAGCCTGGACATTCCGGCCGACGTGCCTGACACCCTGGTCTGCGACGCGCAGAAGCTGGCCCGCTGCCTGGCGTGCCTGGTGGACAACGGGCTCAAGTTCACCCACCAGGGTGGCGTCGTGCTGCAGGTGCGCGGCCGCCTGACCGGGCCCCAGACCCTGGCGCTGTCGGTCAGTATCAGCGACAGCGGCATCGGCTTCGACGACCTGGACCAGGCGATCCTCTACCAGCGCTTCTTCCAGGTCGACGGGTCCATGACCCGTCGCTACGGCGGCATGGGCATCGGCCTGTCGATCTGCCGGCAGCTGGCCGAGCTGCTGGGCGCCAAGCTGACGCACGAGTCGACCGCCGGACTGGGCAGCCGTTTCGAAGTGAGCCTGAGCGTCGCCGTGGCACAGGCGAGCGTGGTTCCCCGGCAGATGACGACCGGACTAAAACGCTTCTAGTTAGGCATTTTTGTCACTTTGATGCAGTACTGAAGAGGTGCTTCACTGGGTTTCCAGGCATGACCAGATCCAGGAGGCCTCGATGAACCTGCATCAGTACGCTGAAACCCACGAAGTCACCAACCAGCCACCGTCGCTGGACGGCGCCAACCTGTACCGCCTCGACGCGCCGTTGCAGGAGTGGTCGCGGCGCTTCGGCGCGGGCTGGGCCGAACCGAGGATCGACGCCTATGGTGCGCTGGCTGGTGGGCCGCTGATGGCGGCAGGGTTTCTGGCCAACCAGCACAAACCTCGCTTCGTCAGTCATGACCGTTATGGCCACCGTATCGACCTGGTCGAGTTTCATCCGGCGTATCACGAGCTGATGCGCACGGCCATCGAGCATGGCCTGCCGTCCTTGCCCTGGGCCGAACCACGCAGTGGTGCCCACGTCGCCCGCGCCGCCATGACCTACCTGCACACCCAGGCCGAAGCTGGCAGTGGCTGCCCGCTGACCATGACCTTCGCCGCCGTGCCCGCGCTCGAGCTGCAGCCTGAGCTTGCCAGGTACTGGGTGCCCAAAGTGCTGTCGCAGCAGTACGACCTCCGCAATGTCGGCGACCGGCACAAGGCAGGCGTCACCCTGGGCATGGCAATGACCGAGAAGCAGGGCGGCACCGATGTACGCGCCAATACCACCCGCGCCTACCCGGTCGGCAGCCCGGGGCCGGGCCAGCCGTACGAGCTGGTCGGGCACAAGTGGTTCTGTTCGGCGCCCATGTGCGACGCCTTCCTGACCCTGGCACAGACCGAGAAAGGCCTGAGTTGTTTCCTGCTCCCCCGTCACCGGCCCGACGACAGCCGCAACCAGTTCTATATCCAGCGCCTGAAGGACAAGCTTGGCAACTGCTCCAACGCCTCCAGCGAAGTGGAGTTTCGCGGTGCCCTGGCGTGGATGCTTGGCGAGGAGGGACGGGGCGTGCCGACCATCATCGAGATGGTCGCCATGACCCGCTTCGACTGCATGGTCGGCTCCAGCGCACTGATGCGCCAGGCCTTGACCCAGGCCGCGCATCATTGTGCTCATCGCAAGGTAGGCGGGCGCTTGCTCAGCGAGCAGCCCTTGATGCAGAACGTGCTGGCGGACCTTGCGCTCGAGAGCGAGGCGGCGCTGGCGCTGAGCCTGCGCATGGGGCAGGCACTCGACCAGCGCGACGATCCACAGCAGGCACGCTTTGCCCGCCTGGTGACTGCGGTGGGCAAGTACTGGATCTGCAAGCGTGCCCCGGCAATGATCAATGAAGCCGCCGAGTGCATGGGCGGCGCCGGCTATGTCGAGGACAGCATCCTGCCCCGGCTGTACCGCGAAGCCCCGGTCAACTCGACCTGGGAGGGTTCGGGCAATGTGCAGTGCCTGGACGTGCTGCGTGCGCTGTCCAAGGAGCCTGGCGTGCTCGAAGCGCTGTTCGATGAGCTTGGCGACGGGCACGGCGACCCGCGCCTGGCCGCCCATATCGGCAACCTCAGGAACGCCTTCGCCGACACGGGCGACATCCAGTACCGCGCCCGGCAGCTGACCGGGGACATAGCCGTGGCGCTACAGGCCAAGTTGTTGCTGGAGGCAGGGAATGCCGTGGTCAGCGATGCATTCATCGGCAGCCGTCTGACGGGCGGGGGGCGGGTGTACGGCGAGCTGCCGCGAGGTGTGGACGTGCAAGCCCTCGTGGCCCGCGCCTCGCCTGCCTGACCCATCCCCGACGCACGCACTCCTTTGGAGGAGCGTGCATGGGTCAGAGGGATGTTTTTACCCGCGAACCTAGGCAAGATGGCTGACATGCATCTCCAGACAGGAAGCACAGTGTGAGCCAAGCTTTTGTAGTTGTAGATACCGCCGAGCAGGCCGTCGATCGTCTGGCGGCCCTGCATGAACAAGCCAGCGCAGCCCTCAGCCAGGCCCTCAAGCGCTACCTCAAGGACCGGACCGAACCCGATGCCGACGAACGCGCGCTGTTTCGCTATCCGGCGCTTCGACTGACCTATTACTGCCAGGGCGAAGCCCCGGTCATCACCCGCGCCTATGCCAAGGTCCAGGTGGCAGGCACGTATAGCGTCACCGTCACTCACCCGGCCGCCTTCCGCAAGTATCTGCTGGAGCAGCTGGGCCCCTTGATGAGCGACTTCACGGTCACCGTTGAAGTCGGCGTCAGCGAGCAGAACATCCCTTATCCCTACGTGGTCGAGCAGGGCGACGAGCTTGCCGGTACCGGCATCACCGCCGCGGCGCTGGCGCGGGTTTTCCCCAGCACCGACCTCTCGGCGGCCACCGATGGCATTGCCGACGGCCTGTACGACTGGGATGCCGAAACCCTGCCGCTGGCACTGTTCGACGCCGCCCGCGTGGACTTTTCCCTGCGCCGCCTGGTGCACTACACCGGCAGCGACTGGCGCCATGTGCAGCCGTGGATCCTGCTGACCAACTACCACCGCTATGTCGACCAGTTCATCGCCCACGGCCTGGAGCAGCTGCGCGAGGACCCGCGTTTCGTGCGCATGGTCTTGCCCGGCAACGTCTTCATCGACAAGGGCATGGACCACGGCGAGGCCCAGGCGATTGTCGCCGGGGTGGTCTGGCACCGCTACCAGATGCCGGCCTATCACCTGATCGCGGCTGACGGGGACGGCATTACCCTGGTCAACATCGGCGTCGGCCCCTCCAACGCCAAGAACATCACCGACCACCTGGCCGTACTGCGTCCGCACTGCTGGCTGATGATCGGTCACTGCGGCGGCCTGCGTCAGTCGCAGACCATCGGCGATTACGTGCTGGCCCACGCCTACATGCGCCGCGACGGGATTCTCGACCGGGTCGTGCCGCCGAACATCCCGATCCCGGCCCTGGCCGAGGTGCAGATGGCACTGCAGGAGGCGGCGGCCCAGGTGACTGGCGAGCGCGGCGACGAACTGAAGAAGCGCCTGCGCACGGGCACCGTACTCACCTACGATGACCGTAACTGGGAGCTGCGCTGGGCCCAGGAGCGGCCGCTGATCAACCTGTCGCGGGCCGTGGCCGTGGACATGGAGAGTGGCACCATCGCCGCCCAGGGCTATCGCCTGCGGGTCCCGTACGGGACCTTGCTCTGTGTGTCGGACAAACCATTGCACAGCGAGATCAAGCTGCCCGGCGCCGCCAACGCCTTCTACAACCGGGCGGTCAGCCAGCACCTGAAGATCGGCATCGCCGCGCTGGACCTGCTGCGCACCGAGCTCAACTCGCTGCACTCGCGTAAACTGCGCAGCTTCGATGAGCCGCCGTTCCGCTGAGGCCCCATGCCCTTGCCCCCCCGTTCCAAGCCGCGCCGCGCTGATGCGCGGCCTGCCGGCCCGCGTCGCCAGCCCAAGGCGCCGCCGGCCGAGCCACGCCTGATCCTGTTCAACAAGCCGTTCGACGTCCTGACCCAGTTCAGCGACGGCGAGGGCCGCGCCACCCTCAAGGACTTCATCGACATCCCCGGCATCTACCCCGCCGGCCGCCTCGACCGTGACAGCGAGGGCCTGTTGCTGCTGACCAACGACGGCCGGTTGCAGGCGCAGATCGCCGACCCCAGGCACAAGTTGCCGAAGACCTACTGGGTACAGGTAGAAGGCGAGGCGAGCGATGAGCAGGTACGGCGCTTGCGCGAGGGTGTCGAGCTCAACGACGGCCCGACCTTGCCCGCCGAGGCCCGCCGCCTGGACGAGCCTGAGCTGTGGCCGCGCAATCCACCGGTGCGTTTTCGCAAGAGCGTGCCGACCAGCTGGCTCGAACTGGTGATCCGCGAGGGCCGCAATCGCCAGGTACGGCGCATGACCGCCGCGGTCGGCCTGCCGACCCTGCGCCTGGTGCGCGTGCGTATCGGTGACTGGACCCTGGACGGCCTGGATCAGGGCTGCTGGCGGGAAGTGCCGGCCAAGCGCTAGACGCCTTCGAGAAAGCCGACCACCACCGTCTTGATGATGAAGGCGAGCACGCCCAGGCCCAGCACGCCGAACAGGATGATCGTGCCGAAGCGTCCGGCCTGGGACTTTTTCGCCAGGTCCCAGACGATAAAGCCCATGAAACCGATCAGCAGGGTGACCAGGATGATCATCATCCATTCTTCGAACAGTGCGGGATCCATCGACATGCTCCGGGTCAGTGATTAACGCAGGTGGGTCAAGGGCAGCTCGGTGCTGGCAAGCACCTGGTTGAGCACGAAGCTGGAGCGAACGCTGGTCACGCCTTCGATCCGCGTCAGGCTGCCCAGCAGCAGTTTCTGGTAATGGTCCATGTCAGGCACCACTACCTTGAGCTGGTAATCGGCGTCCATCCCGGTGACCAGGCTGCACTCGAGCACCTGGGGCAGGCCGCGGATTGCTGCCTCGAAGGTCTCGAAGCGTTCAGGCGTGTGCCGGTCCATGCCGATCAGCACATAGGCCGTCAGGCTCAGGCCCAGTTTCTTGCGGTCCAGCAGCGCGACCTGGCGAGAGATATAGCCGTCGTCTTCGAGTTGCTTGACCCGCCGCGAGCAAGGCGAGGGCGACAGGCCGATGCGTTCGGCCAGCTCCTGGTTGGAAATGCGCGCGTCGCGCTGCAGCTCGGCAAGAATGCTCAGGTCGTAGCGGTCAAGCTTGCTCATGAAAGAGGCCTTTTCTGTTCGGATTGCGGCAAATTATCAATCAGGGGTTAAAAATTGCGCAAGTGATATTTAAGTCAGCAATGTTAGCAATCCTCTGCTGCGCGGGATCCTCTATCTTTATCAACAGAATCACTGCCCGGACATCAGTCCACGGCGACCGGCCCAACAAGGGCGGTTGCGGCCAGCCATCCAACAGGATCGGCCAGGCCACCGGGCTACGCACCGTCCACAAGACGGCGTGAGGTGAGCCGGCGTCACAAGCGCCGAGCACGGACGACAATTCCTGAAGGGAGGCCAAACGGCCTCCCTTTTTTAATGGGTGGGGTTTGGGGGAATGTGCCCCGCATTTTCATCTCCCCCCGCAACCACCACTGTAAACTCCTGCAGTCACCGTCCCGTTTACTACGAGAGAAACAGCATGAAGTCACGCATCTGGCAGTTGGCGGGTGTAGGTTTGCTCAGCCTGGGGGTTTCCTGTTCAGCATCTGCCCAGGGCCCGAGCGAAGGCCATGGTGGGCAAGGCCCTCAAGATCCCAACAGCGGCGGCCGCGGCAGCTCTCCGTTGAACTCGCGCGACGAAGTCCGCCAGACCCAACCCCCGCGCCAAGGCAATTACCAGGACATCCCCCGCCGTCCAGACGGCCACGGCAACGGATGGGGCCCGGGCCCGCAGTACCGCCCCGGGCACACCATCGACCGCTTCCCCGACCGCTATTCGAAAGTGCCGTACCGTGGCCAGGACTATTTCTACTCCGGGGGCTACTGGTACCGGCCACAAGGTCCGAACTACGTAGTCGTCACCCCACCCTACGGTGCACGGATCGACTACCTGCCGTCCTATGCCCGGGAAGTCTGGGTGGGTAATGCCTTGTTCTTCCTCGCAGCTGACATCTACTACCAGTACCTGTCGGACAGCCGCGAGTACGTGGTAGTCAACCCACCTGAGGCCCCGCCTGCGCAACAGGCAGGCAGCGGCTACGACGTGATCGCCTATCCTGCCCACGGGCAAACAGCCGAGCAGCAACAGCAGGACCGCTACCAGTGTCACCGCTGGGCGGTGGACCAGTCCGGTTTCGACCCCGCCTCAGCCACCTATGCGCCGGCGGCGAATGTGTCCGATACCTACCGGCGGGCGTTGGGGGCTTGTTTGAGTGGGCGAGGGTATAGCGTAAATTGAGATGGGAAATGGACTACGGCTTTGTCGGAAAGCGTGAAGTGGCATTCTTCACCTTACTCCCGGAAAGTAGCCCTTCAAGGTGCTCGCTTTCTGTCGACTTTTCCCAGCATGACCACCCGAAGTCCCGGAGATTAATAACCCCCAGTGCCTATCCATATACGGACTGATACAGAGCGTCGAGATCTTATCGACACGGCCGAGCAGTTATTGAGCGTAGACCGCACCAGTTTTATCCTGTGTGCGGCCTGCAAGCCCACAGAGCATGTCATCCTCGACCAGCGCTTGTTCCTGCTCAGCGACGGAGCATTCGACCAATTCGAGCAGGCGCTGGAAGTCAATGCCATAAAAAATAACAAGTGCGTCAAGAGTCTTCTTTCGAGGCCCAAGCCCTGGAGTTAAGACCACTTGCCGTCCACGCTTCAGCGAGGCCCAGGCAAGGCTTTACGCTGACAACAGCTGCAATCAAGCAGCCGGCACCAGCCCATACGAAGCCAGTTGCTCGACGCTGCCTCGGTGCTGGATCAGCCGTGGATCATCCAGCGGAAGGCGCTGGCCCAGCTCGCTTTCGAGAATCGCCTGCAGCTTGGCATTGTCGACCTTGCCGTCAGCACCGACAGCCTTCTGAAGCTTCTCTGGGGCGACCTGAGCGGTAGTGCCGCCCGGGTAGTAGATGGCGCCGGTCGCGAAGTCGACGCCGAAGGCGATCAACCCGGGAATGACATAGAACAGGATGCCGATGGCATCGAGGGCGACGATCACTGGGTCGATCTTGCCTTCGATCTGGCCGCGGCGCTCAGGGTAGAACAGCGTGCCGCAGGCGGTCAGCTGGGTCAGCAGGGCAGCGACCAGGGCGCCACCGATGACGCGGGATTGGATGCGCATTTGAATCTCCGGAAATAAAAGCCACGAACAATGCCAGGCAGAGCGCCTGCACCTGAAGCTAAGACCATGATAAGGCTGGCCAGGTTCGCCGTTATACTCGCCCGACTGTTCGAGGGCCACCATGATCTCATTACCGATAGATGCCGTATTGCCGGCGCTGCGCCACGCCTTGATCCAGCGCGACGAAGCCGTGCTCGAAGCGCCGCCCGGCGCGGGCAAGACCACTCGTGTCCCCTTGGCCTTGCTCGATGCGCCCTGGCTGGCCGGGCAGCGCATCGTCATGCTCGAACCCCGCCGTCTGGCGGCCCGGGCAGCGGCGGAGCGGCTGGCCAGCGAGCTGGGCGAGAAGGTCGGCGAGACCGTCGGCTATCGCATCCGGCTGGACAGCAAGGTCGGCCCGAATACGCGCATCGAAGTGGTCACCGAAGGCATTCTTACCCGCCGCCTGCAGGCCGACCCGGCGCTCGAAGGCGTGGGGCTGCTGATCTTCGACGAATTCCACGTTTTGTCACTTTCACTGAAAAAACCTACTTTCTTGTCAAAAAGCAGGGCATTGTAGTGGTCTAATGAAACCGGACACCCATTTAGGCGAGAATGCTCGCCACAGAGAGGTGTCTGATGACCAAGCAACGTCGTACCTTTACCCCTGAGTTCAAGCGCGAAGCTGCCTGCCTGGTGCTCGACCAAGGCTACAGCCATGCTGAAGCAGCCCGCTCGCTCGGTTTGGTCGAGTCGGCCCTGCGCCGTTGGGTCAACCAGCTTCAGCAGGAGCGTGGCGGCATCACGCCGACCAGCCAAGCGTTGACGCCAGAGCAGCAAAAAATCCAAGAGTTGGAAGCTCGGATCACGCGCCTGGAGCGCGAGAAATCGATACTAAAAAAGGCTACCGCGCTCTTGATGTCGGAAGATCTCGAGCGCATACGCTGATCCGTCAGCTTAGCGCCCATGAACCCGTTGATTTCCTGTGCGAAGTGTTTGAAATCACTCGCTCAACTTATTACGCGCATCGCCACAAAAGGCGGACGCCTGACGTTGAGCGCCTGAAGTTGCGCAGTCGAGTGAATGAGCTATTCACACAAGGTCGAGGTGCACCCGGCAGCCGCAGCATCAAGTTAATGCTGCAAGATGAAGGCGAGAAAATCGGACGATTCAAGGTGCGCAGCCTGATGCGTGAGCTGTCGCTGGTCAGCAAGCAGCCAGGGTCACACGCTTACAAAAAAGCAACGGTGGAGCGGCCGGACATTCCGAATGTGTTGAACCGAGCGTTTGATGTCGACGCGCCAAATCAGGTCTGGTGTGGCGACATCACTTACATTTGGGCGCAGGGTAAATGGCACTATCTGGCGGTTGTCCTCGATCTCTATGCGCGGCGCGTGATGGGCTGGGCTTTGTCAGAAAGACCGGATGCAGAGTTAGTCATCAGGGCGCTGGACGTGGCGTACGAACAACGTGGAAAGCCCCAAGGGCTGCTGTTTCACTCCGATCAGGGATCGCAATATGGTAGCCGTCAGTTCCGCCAGCGATTGTGGCGCTACCGCATGCGCCAGAGCATGAGCCGCCGAGGCAACTGCTGGGATAATGCGCCGATGGAGCGGGTGTTTCGCAGCTTGAAAACAGAGTGGATACCGGTCACGGGCTACCTGACCGGACAGCAAGCTCAGCGAGACATTAGCCAGTACCTGATGGATCATTACAACTGGATAAGACCCCATCAGTTCAACGATGGGCTGGCTCCGGCCAAAGCTGAGGAAAAACTCAAAACTGTGTCCGGGATTAGTTGACCACTACACATTCCCCTCCCTCCACTGAGCTCCATCCAGGACATCTCTCTAGGGCCTTCTTCCTCCGATCCCCTCTCAAAGCAACCTCGGTGCGATCTCACATCCCACCGCCGGTAGGTGCCACGATCTCAAACCCAACCCACCTACCGACGTCGACCTAAGCCACCCCTCGAAGGTCTCCCGACCCATCCCACCCGGCCTTACCATCACTGATCGCAATCCACTCGATTTCCAAGCATCATCAGCACATCCAAATTCATGATCAGGACAGTGCATGAGTGGGCCGAAATCCAAGCCGAAAACCAGCGCAAAGAAGAAAGCAGCAGTTGCTCCAAAGCGCGACAACTTCAACTCTCTGACATGGCATAAGCTTCGTGACAGTGCTGGAAATGTATGCTCTTTTCCTGGTTGCCATGTACATACTCATGGTGCGAGTTCAGACGGAGAGGGTACTGTAGGTATTGGTGTCGCATGCCACATCAAAGCAGCTGCACCAGGTGGCCCACGTTACGATGAGCACCAGACCAAAGATCAACGCAAGCATTTCGATAACGGCATCTGGATGTGCCAGACCCACTCGAAACTGATTGACGCTGACGACTCGGCTTACAGTGTCGAGACGTTGGTCGAGTGGAAGCAAAAAGCTGAAGCACGATCCAACAGCCTCATCAACCAAAAGAGCTTCACAGAGAGTGAAGTGAAGGCTGCTGTTGAAGAGGGAACTGTCTCGGTGCTGCAGCGATGGGTGATCGAGTATCTGGATTTGGCTCGCAAGGTGGCAGAGCACTGTAGTGAACCTATCCTACTGAAGAAGATCGACTTTGACGCCGAGGTCTACACGGCACTTCGAAAGTACGCGAGGTTGCTCAGTGGGCCGGTGGCAAGCACGCGCAAGCCTGGTTGGCTGTGCGGTGGTTCGTTTAATTACTTCGAGGGGTGTGATATTTCAACTTTTGAGTCGACTGGCGTACCTCCAGTGATCAAGCTTGCGCAGAAGGACACAATGACCTTCGAACTCTTCGGTCAGGCGATCACTGCCCCACGAGTGGAGACGATTTACACCGACGTTGAGTTCTCCTTGTTCACTGATCTGGATGATCGCGAAAAGCCGAAAATCGAGCTCTATACGACGGGTAACTCAGCTATAACCACGCAGCTCCAGGCAGAGGATTCGTGGATTGTTTACCAGGACGAAAGCGTGCTTGAAGAGCTTAGTCCCTTGAGTAACTGAGTGTCCGCCGATGCCGGTAAAGACTTTTCAGCAACTGAAGAATGGCGGGTAGCGGCTCGGCCTGGCCAGCTATCCGCTACTCAGATTCGTCACCTGACGAGCTTTTGTATACTGCGCGTCTGTCGCAGGAGTACACATGAGTTCGTTGCCAATCAACGCCGCGTTGCCGGCCCTTCTGAAAGCCCTCAATGAGCGTAACGAGGTGGTGCTCCAAGCACCGCCAGGCGCCGGTAAGACTACTCGCGTCCCTCTCGCTTTGCTTGATGAGCCTTGGCTACAGGGCCAAACGATCATCATGCTCGAGCCACGCCGTCTTGCTGCACGCGCGGCTGCGGAGCGAATGGCCAGCGAGTTTGGTGAGAACGTTGGCGAGACGGTGGGCTATCGGATCCGCCTCGACAGCAAGGTCGGGCCGAAGACGCGGATCGAGGTGGTGACCGAAGGAATACTGACGCGCCGGCTGCAGAGCGATCCTGCGCTCGAAGGTGTTGGCTTGGTGATCTTCGACGAATTCCACCTGAGAAACCTGGATGCCGATCTCGCGCTGGCTCTGACGCTGAATGGTCGGGAGCTTTTCCGAGACGACGCTCCCCTCAAAGTTCTGTTGATGTCGGCGACGCTCGAAGGGGAGAGGTTGTCCCGCCTGCTCGATGACGCACCGATCGTTACGAGTGAGGGCCGTATGTTTCCGGTTACGACGATCTGGAGCAAGCCACAGCAACCGGGTGAGTTCATCGAGCCGCGAGTCATCAGCGCTTGTTTAGATGCTCTTGCCGATCAGAGTGGAAGCGTGCTGGCATTCCTTCCAGGCCAAGCAGAGATTCGTCGTGTCGCGACGGGCTTGGAGGAAGCGCTGAGCAACTCTCCATCGCTCCGGGGTGACGTACTCCTTTGCCCTCTTCACGGCGAGCTCGATTTGAGTCAGCAGCGCGCTGCGATTGATCCTGCACCGCCCGGAAAGCGCAAAGTTGTGATGGCCACAAACATCGCCGAGACCAGTGTGACGATCGACGGAGTGCGAGTTGTGATCGACGCAGGGTTGGAGCGTGTTCCGCGCTTCGATCCTCGAAGCGGGATGACTCGTTTGGACACTCAGCGAATATCCAAAGCCAGTGCTACCCAACGCGCCGGACGTGCGGGACGACTCGAACCAGGCGTCTGCTATCGGTTATGGTCTGAGGCGCAGCACGATCAAGTAGCCGCCTTCAGCACCCCAGAAATTCAGCAAGCGGATCTCACCGGCCTTGCGCTGCAGCTCGCTCGATGGGGTGTCCATCCGGGCGACCTAAAGTGGCTTGATGCTCCGCCCGCAGCTGCTTACTCCCAAGCCAACGACTTACTTCGGCGCCTTGGCGCATTACAGCCTGATGGGCAACTGACAAAGCACGGCCAGGCCATGGCAGAGCTTCCAAGTCATCCACGGATTGCTCACCTACTGTTGCGAGGACACGAGCTGGGTCTGACTGAGGCCGCGTGCAACATCGCAGCTTTGCTCGGCGAGCGCGATATTCAGCGCGGTGGCGGTGCAGACCTTCATAGTCGCTTGTCCATTCTCTCCGGTGAGCAGCGTGCCCAGCGAGGAGAGCAGGGCGGTGCTCAACGCGCTAAGCAACTCGCGAAGCAATATCGATCGTTCTTGCGTGGCGCAGCATTGCAACCTGTCGCTGATCCCGACCACCCAAGGTGGGTGGGCTGCCTACTAGCTTTGGCTTATCCCGACCGTGTAGCGCAACAGCGTCGTACTGGTGGGGCTGAATATCGCTTGGCTAATGGTCGTGCAGCGATATTCACGGAGACCGATGCGTTGATGAAGCATCCCTGGTTGGTAATCGCCGACCTGGGAAGTCGGCAGGGCCAACGTGAGGAGCGGATCTACTTAGCTGCCGATCTGGATGAAGCGTTGTTCGACACTGTCCTCCAAGAGCAGGTCACCCGGGTGGATGAGCTTGATTGGGATGAGCGAGAGGGTGTCCTTCGCGCAGAGCGACAGGTGAGAGTAGGGGAGTTGATTTTGTCCCGCGCGCCGTTGTCCGATCTGAGCAATCAAGCGCGCGCTCAGGCCTTGCTCAACTACGTTCGCCGGAAGGGGCTGGAACTTCTTCCGTGGACGCCCGAACTTCGTCAGTGGCAAGCAAGGGTTGAGCTGTTGCGCCTTTTGGATGAAGAGTCGGGTAAGCAGAGCGAGTGGCCCGATCTTCGTGATGAAGCTTTGCTAGTGTCGCTCGAGGATTGGCTCGGCCCCTATGTCGGTAAGGTGACTCGGCTTAGTCATTTTGGTCAGTTCGATCTGTCCTCTATCATCCGCAACCTGCTGCCGTGGCCCCTTCCGCAGCAGTTGGATGCGCAGGCGCCCCAGACGGTTTCGGTACCGTCCGGGTCGAATATTCGAATCGATTACAGTGAGCGTCCGCCGGTTCTCGCAGTGAGGCTGCAGGAGCTGTTCGGGCAAGCTGACACGCCACGCATCGCAAATGGTCGCCAAGTGCTCAAGCTGCATCTTCTGTCGCCTGCTCGTCGCCCGGTACAGGTTACTCAGGATTTGGCGAATTTTTGGGCGTCGACCTACGCCGAGGTGAAAAAGGATTTGAAGGGTAGATACCCAAAACATTTTTGGCCTGATGACCCTCTCGTTGCCCAAGCGACTGCCCGAGCAAAACCTAGGGGTACATGACCTAACACCCGGCTCTGTGTAGCGGAAAGGGGCTTGCCGTCTAGCACCGATTGCCATGCTGCGCGCGCTGGATAGGCCAGTAATTGATCTGCGAGTCGCTTGGAAGCATGCTGACGCAGGGTCTTCAGTGGGCAAAATGCTTTTGTCACTGCCTCATCACTTGGCAAGGCGTAGGCCTGGCCTTTGCTCGAATCCCAACTGTTACGTAGGAAGTGGAGAGCGAACTGATCAAGAGACTCTTCGGACGTCTCCACGATACGGAAGATTTTCCTGCATGCTTGAGAATCAAGATCGTGTCCCAGGAAGTGGTGTAACTCATCATGGCTCTGGCCACTGAGTTTGCCGTTTAGTTGATCACGGCCGACAGCTTGGCCTGTGGATTATCGCTGACTGCTTCAAAGGCCTCCAACTGCAT
>NZ_CABVIX010000017.1 GCF_902498185.1 Pseudomonas fluorescens
GGCCTGGATGAGTACATCCACTACTACAACCATGACCGCATCAAGCTGAGGCTCAATGGCCTGAGCCCTGTCGAGTACAGGACCCAGGCGGCAGCATAGAACTGTCCAACTTTTTGGGGGCAGTCCATCCAGCACCACATCTGGCCGTGAAGGCGAAATGGCGACGCCAGGCCAATCGGGCAAATGGATACGCCCCAGGCCAGGCGCCACCAGACCTCAAAAGCCTCAACATGACTCACTGCTGCTGATACTGGCTCAGGTACTTGTCTATCGTCGCCTTGTCTCCCTCCCCCGACACTTGCCACAGGCGCCGTTCGATACCTTGGGCCAGGAGGTGGCCAACGGCAGCTTCGATGGCAGAGAGCACGCACAGCTGTGCGGGTTCGTTGGTGGTGTAGCCGACTTCGGCTTCAAGGAGCTTCTTGAACTCGATGAACTTGAACACGCCGGCACTGCGCCCAACCGAATAGATGGTCTTGCTGGTCATGACGTTGGCCAGCACTTGCCCGGTGCGCACGTCGACGGCCCGCAAGTTGACGGTGACCTGGTCTACGCGATACTCGCGGCTGATGTCGATGCCCAGGTAGCGGGCGCCCTCTCCGCCGCTGCGTACGTTGGTGTCGTAGGCGATGATGCCGCCTTCGAGCATCAGGTTGGCGGCCTGGAGGGGGGGCAGCTCGGCCTGGATGTTCACCGGGACGTCGGCCTTTTTCTGCGACGCGCGGATGATCTTGCGCTCGGTCAGCAGGTTCTGCAGCCCTTCGCGCTCCAGCACGACGAACCAGCCACTGGCGTTCAACGCATCCATCAGCATGCTCGCCGCGCCCTGGGTGACGCTGGTGGAGAACGAGCTGGCCGGGGTCGGCTTGTACTGCCCGGTCTGGTCGCGGAATCCATACACCACCGCCATGAGCCTCCCCTTGGGCCTGGGCATGTTGAGCAGGTCGTAGTAGGTCGAGGCTCGCGGCGTCAGGGTCGGGGTCTCGCTGTCGACCTCTGCGGACATCGGGTCGCGGGTGCTGCATCCCTGCAAGGCGGCGAGGATCAGCAGTGTGCTGAGCAGGCGTTTCATATGGTTTCTCCCCATGGTCCTGTCCCTCTCAGGGGTTCAGGCCGCTGACCTCGATGACAGAAATTTCACCGGTGGCCTTGTCGGTCACCTCGATACTCAGGGCGCCCGAATCGTCCAGGATGTTGACGATGAACGAGTCGGTCGACAGGCTTCCGGTATTGCCGTTGTTGAGGTTGTCCAGCAACTGCGAGAGCAGCCGCGATTCAAGCTGGTTGGTGAAGCGCTCCAGTGCCGAGGTGCCGGCGAAGGCAGAGGCGCGGCTCTTGATGTCGGGATCGTCGTAGTCGTTCTGGGCCTGGGCGTTGTTGAGCAGCCAGGTGCCGTTGAGCGGGTTGCCGCCAAAGGCCGGGTTGATCGGGGTATGCACAAGCTCGGTGGCCTGGGCCTGGCTTGCCAGGGCGCCGACCAGGGCGCAGGCGGCGAGACTGCGTGAAAGATAGGTGTTCATAGCTCGTCCCTCTCCAGATCGGTAGTGTCCTGCAGCAGCCGTTGCAACTTGCGCTGGATGACCTGCTGCTTGACCAGCTCGGCGGCCGCGACGGCCTCTTCTTCGAGTTGCGTGGTGTTGGGCGGCAGGAATCGCCGGTACAGCACCTCGCCTTCGTATTCCACGGTCACCAGGCTGCCCCAGCGGGCATCCGGGCGCTCGCGCACCACCAGGTTGAAATCCAGCCGGCTGGTGGCCCGCAGGCGATCGGTGAAGCTGTAGTAGAAGCCGTGACCGATGTGCGAGATCGTCTGGTCGACGATGAACCCCGTCATCTCGTCTTCGCCACCGGCTCTGGCCTGAGTGCCCAGCAGGACCAGGCTCAGGACGAAGCCCGTCATCCAGCGGTTCATGGCATGTCTCCCGGGCTGTTGTGGGTGCGCCCGCCCGCTGTACTCTCGGCGAACGCCTGCTCGGCCACGAACTGCCAGTCGCTGTACTGCCGCAGGCCTTCGAAGCCGGACCACTGGGCATCGAACCCGCTGTGCTTGAGCGGTGCCTCGACCGAGCGGCTGTAGACGCCGGTGATGCGCCCATCCAGGTCGCGCAGCAGGCCCCAGTCGTCGCTGCCGGTCAGCGGATCCGGATACAGGCGGCGAATGTGCTGGCGCGGGTCGGGGAAACGGTTGTCGTCCACCAGCTCGGCCAGGTCACGCGGATACTGGGCCAGCCCCGGCGAGCTGCGGTAGAAGCTGCGCAGGGCCTGGGCATACTGGCCGCCAACCCACAGCAACTGGCGCTCGCGCTCGCGCTGGGCGCTGGTGCTCCAGACCGTTCCGGTCGCCGCCAGCGCCATGCTGCTGACCGCAATCAGGAACAGCACGCCCAGGTAAGTAAAGCCCGCCTCGGCGCGGCTACCACTCGGCATAGAGGCTGCCATCACGCGCCCTCCCGGTTGCACCGCTCTTGATATCGGCGACTCCGCCAGCCACGCCTTCCGGCGGCGCCACCAGCTGCCAGGCATCGCGGCGCTCGGTGATCGGATCGACCGGGGCGTTGCGCAGGTAGCGCTGTTCCACCAATTGCTCCAGCGACTCGGGATAGTGCCCCGTGTCGCCGTAGTAGTGATCCAGGGCCTCGCGCAGCACCGCCAGGCTCTGGCGCAAGGTGGCCTCGCGCGAGGCCTCCAGGCTGTTGAAGTAGCGTGGCATGGCGATGGTCATCAGGGTGGCGATGATCGCCATCACCACCAGCAGCTCGATCAGGGTGAAACCTCGGTTGCGGCGCATGCTGTTCACCATTGTCCGTAGGCGATGCCGTTGAGGCCTTTGCCAGCGGCCTTGGAATACACGTCGTACACGTCCTGGCCTTCGCGCGGGTTGTCGGCGCTGCTGTCATAGGCGCGCAAGCCCCAGGCGCCCTGGTCTTCCTCCTTGGCGGCGGTCAGCGGGTCATGCGGGATGCGCCGCAGGAAATAGAACTTCGCACCCTTGGCGCTGCGCACGTCGCGTACGCCTTCGACCAGTACCTGCAGGCTGGGCGGGTAGCCCGTGGCGTTGAGGCTCTTCTCGATGTAGCCGGCATCGAAGGCGCGCTTGTAGGCGTCGATCGCGTCACGGATCTGGTACAGCGCTTCGCGCAGTTGATGCTCCTTGCCGCGGCGTACCACCGTTTCGGTCAGCGGCGCGGCCATCGATGCCAGCAGCCCGAGCAATGCCAGGGTCAGCACCACTTCGATCAGGCTGAAACCGCCCATGCGCGCGCTCATGACTAGCGGCTCCCGCCGGCTGGAGTCGCCACCATCGGCTGCGATTCCAAGGGCTCTTCCGAGGGTTGCGCAGGCGCATCCAGTGGCCGGGCCATCTGGCGGATCTGCATGCTGGTCTCGGTGCCGGTGGCGAACTCCATGTCCGAAGGACTCTGGTACGGCAGGTTGCGTACGATGCGCGGGGTGATCGACAGCACCAGTTCGGAGTTGCTCATGTTGTCCTTGTTGCTGCCGAACAGCCGGCCGACGCCGGGAATATCACCCAGGCCCGGGATCTTGTTGCCGCTGGCGCCGTGATCGTTGCGCACCAGCCCCGCCAGGATCTGCGTCTCGCCGTCATGCAGGCGCAGGCTGGTCTGGGCGTTGCGGGTGTCGACCTGGACCGGGATGGTGCCCTGGCGTGTTGGCTCCAGCGGGGTGGCGTTGCTGACTTCGAGGGCAATCTTGATCGCCACTTCGTTGTTCAGGTGCACCACTGGCTGCACTTCAAGCTTCAGACCCACGTCCAGGTAGGTGATGCTTTCGGTGATCACCGGGCCTTGGGTGGAAGGCACCGAGGTGGCGCTGATGATCGGCACCCGCTGGCCGATGTGGATACGCGCCTGCTCGCGGTTGCTGACGCGGATCACCGGGCTGGCCAGGGTATTGATGTCGTTGTCCTGGGCATTGATCTTGGCCTGGGGCGACGGCGCGATGGTGATCCGGCCGGAGTTGATACCCCGCAGCTGGTCGAGCACCGTCACCCCGTTGCCTTCGTTGTTGAGCACGCCAAAGGTGTTGGGCCACTGCAGGCCCAGTTCGAGAATGCGCGAGCGCGCAACTTCCATCACCTCTACTTCCAGCACCACTTCGGGGTTGGACTGGTCCTGGGACTGCAGCAGCTTCTCGGCCATGCGGATGGCGTCGGGGGTGTCGCGGATGGTCATGGTGTTGAGGCGTTCGTCGACAAACACGTCGCGGGTCTTGAGCATGGTCTTGACCATGTTCATCGCGGTATTGGCGTCGATGCTGGTCAGGTAGAAGGTGCGCATGACCAGTTCCTGGTAGTCCTTGGTCTTCTGCGGCGAGTCGGGGTAGATCAGCACGGTGTTGTCGTTGACGATCTTCTGGTGCAGCTGGTTCTGGTCCAGCAGCAGCGCCACGGCGTCCTCGATACGCACGTCGCGCACGAAGATGGTGGCCTTCATCTCGGGACGCAGGTCCTTGTCGAAGATGAAGTTGAGCCCGGCCACCTGGGACAGCACTTCGAAGATGGTCTTCAGGTTGGCGTCGCGAAATTCCAGTGTCACCGGCCGGTCAAGCTTGCTGCGCAGCTGCGGGAACGGCTGGGCAGTGCGTGCCTGGACGTTCTCGATGTCGCGGCGCAGGGCCAGCCCACCCTCGTTCTGCGGGTCAAGCCGAAGCACTTCGCGCATGTGCCGCTCGGCGCCGAACAGGTCGCCCTGGCGCAGCGCTGCCTGGCCCATGGCCGTACGCTCGCCGAGGTTGCGGACCTGCTCGATCTGGCGCACGCCTTCCAGCGCCCGGCGGTTGTTGGGCTCCAGGGTCAGGACGCGGCCATAGCCCATGCGCGCGTTGGCAAAGTCATGCCGCGAGCGGTCACTGTCGGCTTGGGCGAGCAGGCTCTCGACGGCCGTCTGACGGCCATGGGCCAGGGCAATGTTGAGCTCGGTGTCGCGCGGGTCATCGCGCAGCGCCTCTTCGATACGGGCGATGCCCGCCTCGTACTGGCCGTCCTTGATCAGGGCCTGGCCGTCCTTGCGCGCGGCACTGGTGCCGCAGCCAGCGATGGCGACGCACAGGGCCAGCAGCAGGAACGGGGCGGGTTTGCACAGCGTCGATGTCTTCATGGTGCGCTCCCGACAGACAGGGTCTGGGACAGATGCAGGGGCAGGTAGACCAGGTTCAGCTCCGTGGCGGAGATCTGTTCGATGCGGTAGGTATCGTCGATCACGTCGCCCTGGCGCACGACGTAGAGCTTCTCGCCGTTCTGCAGGAACACTTGCTGGTCAAGACGATCGGCCAGGCGACCCACGAACTGGAACGGCAGCACGGGCGCGGTGGGTGCCACGGCCTCGGCGACCGTGGCCATGGGTTGCTCGGTGACGGTGGTCACGGTAGGCGCTGCGCTCCAGCGCTGACTGGGGAACAGGTTGCTCGAGGCGGCACGGGCCACTGCAGGCCGATCTGGCTTGGACTCCACGTGGTTTCCGGCCGAAGCCGGGCGCGCAGCGGCCACCTCCTGCGGCGCATCGCCGAACCAGTGCCCCGGCGCCCAGGCCAGTACCGCGCTGGTGCCGAGAAACGCTATCCAGATCACTGCACGTTGGCTGTTCATCACGACCTCGACAGGTAAAGGGTCATGCGCAGACGACCGCTGAGCTGGTCATCACCGATGCGTTTGCGTTGCAGCTCCAGGTCTTCGATCACCAAGGTCGGCAGCTGGCCGAGCAAGGCTTGCAGGAAGCCACGGATCTGCGGATAGCTGCCGCGTACCGGCAGCAGAATCTGGTAGCGCGCCAACTGCGTCTTCGGATCGACGCCCAGGGCATATTCGCCACGTGACAGGGTGATGCGCTCGGCACGGGCCAGGCGGTACAGGCGGTCGATCAGTTCACTGGCCTGGGGCTGGCCTGGCATGTTCTCGCGCAGGCTATCCAGGGCTTGCTGCTCGGGCTTGATCTCGACCTTGAGCTCACCGCGCTGCAGGCGCTGCACCTGCACGTTGGCGTCGGCCGCCGTGGCCCGCAGTTGGCGGACCTGTTGCCACTGGGGCAGCACGGCGAACAGCGCCACGAGCACGGCGAGCAGCAGCAACAGCACCGCGCCCAGGCCTGCGCGGCCAAGGCGGCGCAGTTGCTCGTGAAGTATCAGGCTAGGGATGCGCATTGCCGGTCTCCCAGGTGGCGGACAGGTTGAACTGCACGGGATGCTCAGGCTGCTTGGCGTTGATCTCGTGGTTGAGCAGCGAGACGTCACGCAGCTGGTCGATGCTTTCCAGGCGTTTGTGGAACTGCAGCATGGCTTCGAGGGTGCGGGCCTCGGCGCTGATGCGCAGCTGGCCCTTGCGCGCGTCCGGGGTCAGGGTCAGCAGTGCCACATCGTCCTGGGGCAAGCGCTCGAGCGTGCTGAACAGCTGCTCCCACGGGCGTTGCAGCTGCTGCGAAACGTTGCGCATCTGCGCCAGCCGTTCTGCCTGTTCGCGGTTGGCGGTAGTGTCTTGTGGCGTACTGCCGGCCGGGCGACGGCCCAGCTGCTGCTCGAGCCGCAGCACCTGCGCCTCAAGGGCCTGCTGCTCGGCCTGCCACAGGTGCTGGGCAACCAGCAGCACCAGCAGCAGACCGATACCCATGGCAAGCAGCGTCCAGGCCAGGGGGCTGCTGCGCCGGGGCTGGAATTCCAGGTCCAGGGCGCGCATCTCAAGCCACCGCTCGCCACATGGCGCACAGTGGGTCAGCGTTGCCGACCACCGGGCACAGGCGCACCGCCCGTACGGCAGGCATGTCCTGACGGCCCGGGGCATGCAGGAACACCCGCGGCATCTGCCCGCCATACAGCTCGCACGTGCGTTCGATCAGGGCTTGCAGCGCCTGGTCGGTGTCGGCGCAACCCTGGGCCAGCACCTGCTGCCAGGCGCCACCGGCGGCCAGCAGCAGCACGCTGCGGCGCGGCTCGGCCAGCACGAAGAGAAAGTCGCCTTGCTCCAGCAGTGCCGCGCAGCGGTTGTACGCCGCCATCAGGTAAGGCTGCACCGAGCGCAGGCTGAGCTTGGCGCGGCTGCTCAGGGCAGTGAGACCCTGCAACAAGGCCTGGGGCAGCGCCGTGGCGATGCGCGCCCGGCCTGCCGATTCCGGCGACAGCACGACCTGCCATTCGTCCAGTGATTGGCCATAGAGGTTCTCGAAGCAGGCCTGGGCGTAGCCCTGCAGCTCGGTCGGGCGGCCAATGACCTCGCTCCAGGGCACCAGGCAGAAGCGGCTGTAGCGGGCCGACAGCAGCACGCGCAACTGGCCGCGCTGGATACGGTGTTCGACAAGCAAGTGGCCCAGGGCCTCGAGAGCCGGCTCCCAGGCGGGTTGGTCAGCGTCGCAACTGAAGTCGCGGCTGCCCAGCCACTGGTGTTCACGCCCGTGCCAACGGCCCAGGCCCACCCCTTCGGCGCCGAGTACGGCGCAATACCGATCAGGCAATAAATGTGACACGGTTGATCTCCTCAAGCGTGGTACGTCCTTCACGGACCAGGTCCAGCGCCGAGCCGCGCAACAGGCGCAGGCCGCGCTGGCAGGCCAGCGTCTTGATCTGCGCCAGCGGGCGGCGCTCGACGATCATCTGGCGCAGGTCGTCATCGAGCAGCAGCAGCTCGGCGATCGCCGTGCGGCCTCGATAGCCACTGCCCCGGCACTGGCCGCAACCCTGGACGCGGACAAAGCGCCAGCCGGCGACCGCCTCGGGGCTGAGGGCCGAGGCCGCCAGGGTCTCTGCATCGGGTTGCCAGGCGCCGGCGCAGTGGGTGCAGGCCAGGCGAATCAGGCGCTGGGCCAGCACAGCGTTGAGCGCCGAGACAAAGCTGTAGGGGTCGACCTGCATCTGGCTGAAGCGGCCGATCACGTCGAAGACGTTGTTGGCATGGATGGTGGTGAACACCAGGTGCCCGGTCAGGGCCGACTGCACGGCGATCTGCGCGGTGTCCGGGTCGCGGATCTCACCGACCATGATCTTGTCGGGGTCGTGGCGCAGGATCGAGCGCAGGCCACGGGCGAACGTCAGGCCCTTCTTCTCGTTGACCGGAATCTGCAGCACCCCGGGCAGCTGGTATTCGACCGGGTCTTCGATGGTGACGATCTTGTCCACGCCATGGTTGATCTCGCTGATCATGGCGTAGAGCGTGGTGGTCTTGCCGCTGCCGGTCGGGCCGGTCACCAGGATCATCCCGTAGGGTTCGGCAGCGAGCCGGCGCAGGCTGCGCAGGGTGTGGTCCTCGAAGCCCAGGGCCTGCAGCTGCACGCCACTGACACGGTCGGACAGGTCCTGCTTGTCGAGCACCCGCAGTACGGCATCTTCACCGAAGATGCTGGGCATGATCGAGACGCGGAAGTCGATCTGGCGATTGCTGATGGCGACCTTGAAGCGGCCGTCCTGCGGCACGCGCTTTTCTCCGATATCGAGTTCGGCCATCACCTTGATGCGCGAAATCACCTGGTCGGCAAAGGTGCTGCCGCTGGCCTTGCCGGCGCTGTTGAGCACACCGTCGATACGGTACTTGATCACCAGGCCGTGGCCGGTCATGCCCAGGTGGATGTCGCTGGCGTGCATCTTGAGCGCGTCGTAGAGAGTCGAGTTGACCAGCTTGACCACCCGGCTCTGGTCTTCGCTGATGCTGGCCAGCGACAGGCTTTGCAGATGATCGACCTCGGCCCCGGCGTCGAGGTCGCCGTCCAGGGAGTCGACGGCATGAAAGCTTTCTTCATGGCGCGCGAGGTAGGCGGCCAGGTCCGCTGCATGTACCAGGTACAGCGGCGCACCTTGCAGACGGTCGTCGGCCCAGGTCAGGCGGGCGCTGTCGAACGGGTCGGCGAACACGCCGAGGGTCTGGCCCTGGTGCTGGACCAGGATGAACTCGCGCTTGAGGCACTGGGCCAGACTGACGCGCTCGAACAGTGGGGTGCTGGCGAACAGGGCCTGGGTGTCGAGCACCGGATAATGCAGGGTGACGGCCAGGCGCTGGGTGAACGTTGCGGGGGTGTCGGTGGAGAGGCGTTCCAGGCAGGTGAGCAGGCGTTCGTCGCCGGCTTGGCTGCGCGCCTGGGCCAGGAGTTCGCGGGGGTAGCTAGATTGAGGTTGTGCCTGTGATGGCCCTTTCGACCCGGTATCGACTGCTTGTGACATAACCTGCGACTCCGCTCGGGGGCGCGTCGCAGGTATAGGCTGCGGGCGCCGCTATTCCCGGGTATGCAGTGTGTCGTCAGGTTCGGGGGGCTGCGCGCCATTGCGTCGGCGATCGGCCAAGACCCAGCTGCCATCGTACAACTGCAGGGGGAACGTTTCGTTCCTCGACTGGCGTCGCTCGACGAAGCCCTCTGCCGGCGTGTCCGTGGCCCTGCGTCTGCGCTCGATGCCCATCAGGTCGAATACCGCACGCGCCAGCTCCACCATCGGGAACGGCTTGAACAGGACATGCGTGACCCTCAGCTCGGCGGCGCGCTCACGGACCTCGGCGGTCGGGTGAGCAGTGATCAGCACGAAATGACAGTCCCTGTTCTTGCGTACAGCTTCCAGGACCTGGAACCCCTCCATATCGGGCAAGCGGAAATCGAGCACAATCACATCCGGCGCCAGCTGTGCTGCCAGTTCGATTCCACTGGCGCCGTCGTGGGCAACATGGACGTCCAGGCCTTGCGTCTGCAGGTAAGCCTGCAGGTTTTGCGCGAGGGTCTGCTCGTCATCGACAACCAATACTCTGTTCACCAAGGTCGACTCCTAAGAACTGCCCGGTTGCCCGGGCCTCGAAGTGCGGCCTTGATAGGGCTTACGCAGACTTCGTGCCAGGCTGGAAGTGTCATGTTGCACCACTGTATGTCTTTGATTTCGCTGATTTCCACCGGCTGCGTCAAAACTCCTGCCCCCAACGTCGGGGAAGGTAATGGCACTGTGCCCCTAGGGTGGACCCCAACTATGGGGAAAACAGCGGCTTATTGCACCCGTTGTATCTGCGCCGAGGCACGTAGTCGCTGGCGCACCGTTTGCCGGGCCTGGGCCTCCAGCTGACTGGCAAGCGCCACTCTGGCCAGCCCCAGCCCTTGTTCACGTATGACCAAATCACTATCACTTTGGTTCTGGGGGTTTTGCGGGTTCAGCAGGCGTTCGCGGTTGGCCGCGAAATAGGCTTCGACTGCGGCCTCGCTCGGCGTTTCGATGGCCGACAACTGCGCGAAGACCTGCTGGGCCGCCATCTCGTGACGAGTGTAGTCGGCGAAGCTTGCGCGATCGAAACCCGCTTCGGACAGGCGCTGTTCAAAGATTACGGGGGTACCGAAGAGCTTTTCGACTTCGCCGACAAACGCTGCCACCTGGGCATCGGTCACTTCCACGCCCCGGCGCTGAGCCTCCTGCCACAGCAGTTCCTTGTCGATCAGTTCGTCCAGGGCCTCCTCGCGCAGGCGCTTGTACAGCGTCGGGCTACGGATGCTGGTGACGGCACGGCCCTGGCCCTGCAGGTAATCGGTAAAGTAACGCTCCAGGCGCATGACACTGATGTCCACGCCATTGACCCGCGCGACGGGGGCCGGCCCGGCCCACGACAGTTGCACAACGCCCACTACCAACAGCACCAGCAGCCAGAGCAGCACGATACGCATGGCAAGTTCCTCTCAAGGGATATCCGGCACCGGCCGGTACGGCGCGACAGCGCGGAATTGCAGCCCGGCCGGTGGCGCCATCGCCACCGAGACCACATGGGCACCGGCCAGGCCGTGGCGGCGCCCAGGGCCGAAGCCCAGTGCCGGGGTCAGGCCGGTATTGACGTCGTGGAGGCCCTCCAGGGCCAGGACCAACTGCTCGCGGCTGGCATCGCGGCCCACCTGGCGCAATGCTTCGGTGAACAGCCTGAAGGCGCACCAGGTGGTCACTTGCAACGAGCCCAGGCGCCCATCCAGCCCCTGGCGTTGCTGCATGGCAGTAATCGTCGCCCGGCCCTGCCCGGTCCAGTCGCCGGGTACGAACGGATAGGCCAGGAACACCCGTTCCGACCAGGCCGGCGCCAGGCCGGGAACTGCGCTGGCCACTTGGCTCGAAGCCGCGAACAGGTAAGGAGTCCGACCGGCCGCCTGCAACTGCCCGGTCAGGTCGCTGAAGGCTGCGCCGCGGCCCAGGAAGAACAGCCCCTGCCCGTCAACCGCCTCGCCGCTGTAGGCCTGCACCGGCAGCGGCGCCCAACCCAGCTGTTGCAGCCGCACCTGCAATGCCTGGGCGTGCGCCACCTGATCATCCCCCGCGTACACCACCCGGACCGTGCCCGGGGCCAGCTTCAAGGCCTCGCGGCCGTAACTGGCCAGGCTCAGCAACTGGTCGCGCAAGTCGGGCAGCGGGTCAAACATCCGGCCGCTGCCACCGCCGCGTGGCGTGCTGCCAATCAGCGGTACCCCGGCCTGTTCAAGCAGGCTGCCCAGGCGCGCATCGAGCAACGGTGCCAGCGGCGCGATCAAGGCGAACACCTGCTCGTGCTCGATCAGCCGGGCCAGGGCAAGTTCGCCGCTGGCCTGGTCCATCCCAGGGTCGAGCGACACCAGTTGCAGGCGCCGGCCGTGCATCCCGCCCTGGAGGTTGAGTTGCTCGATACCGTCCTCGAGCACCGCGCGCATCACCCGGCCGGCTTCGGCCAGCAGGCCTTTTTCCGGCAACAGGGTACCAAGGCGCAGGGTGTCGTCCTCCACCCCAGGATCGCGCTCATCGCTCAAACGCTTGAGGTACGCAGTGAGGTTGCGCTGGTCGGCCATGCTCAGCACAAACCGGGGCATGGCAGGGTCCAGTCGGTTGCCGGCAGGATCCACACCCTCCTGGATAGCCCGCGCCAGGCTGCCCTCGGCATAGGCCGGGTAACGGCGGCCGTTGGCTTCTCGCCCGCCCTGCCCCAGGGCCATGCGTTGCCAGTCCAGTGATGGCGGGCGCACGCTGCCTTCTGCCCTGCCTCGGCCGTCGCTGCCGTGGCATCCGGCGCAGGGCAGCACGCTGGCTGGCACCAGCATGTCGCTGGCCCCGACCCGCGCCATCACCTGCGCCTCGCTGCTCGACACCCCCTCGCGGTACAAACGTTTGCCAGCCTCCTCTGCGGGGGTGAGTTCAAGGGCCGCGACCGCGCAGCTCAGGCTCAGCCCGATGCACAACGCCAGCAGCCGGCCCACGGCGCTCACCGACCCGCCAGGGGTTGGGCAAGCAGCTGCATGCGCTGGGCGATTGCCGTGGCCGGGGCATCCGGGCGGATCTTGCTCCAGCGCTTGCCAGCCACGTCACCGGCGATCAACTGGGTCGAATGCTGCTCGGGGCTGGGCAGGAAGTGCCCCAGGCGGCCGAGCACCAGGTCGACCTGTGCCTTGTCGCCGGTCAGGAACAGCCAGTTCGGGCCGTCCACACCCTGCTTCCGGGCAAAGGCCTTGAGCACCTCGGGGGTGTCGTTCACCGGATCGCTGCTGATGGAGATGAAGGTCACCTGGCTGGCGACTTCCTCGCCCATGGCCTCGCGCACCTCGCGCAGCTTGCGGGTGATCAGTGGGCAGGCATCGCTGCAGTGGGTGAAGATCACGTTGAGCATCACCACCTTGTCCTTGAGCACGTCGCTGTAGAAGCGCAGGTCCCGGCCGTTCTGGTCCTTGAGCACGGTGTCGGTGAACCAGGCCTCGGGATCGCGTGTGCCGCTGGTGCTGGCGGACGCTGCAGCGGGTTCGGCAGCGGCGGCAGGCGGCGTGGCAGGCACATGGCCTTCATGGGCGATACCCACCGGGGAGAAGGCCCAGAGGCAGGCGGTCAGCGCCATCCAGTCCAAGCGTTGCAGGCCGTGGCGTTCACGGCGTTGGCTGTTCATGGCTGCACCTCCTGGCTGTCGGGTGTACCGGCGATCGCGGTGTGGCGGGCGTGCACCCGGTGGGCGCTGAGACGGTCGATCTCGCCGATCAGCACCGCGGGGTCGGTAAAGCCGTAGTAGCGCGTCCAGCGTCCGGTGCGGCCGTCACCGACAAGAATCAGCGGCGGGTGCTGGTTCAGGTCGGCGCTGAAGCTGCCCAGGCCCTTGAGCGTCTCGGTAATGGCATAGGACGAGCCGGTCACCCAGCTCCAGCCGGGTCCATGCTGGAACGCCTTGGCGTAGTCCTGCAGGCGCTTGGGATCATCGCGCTGGGGGTCGACGCTGACCGACACCAGCTGCACTTCTTCGCCAACCCGCCCGCCGAGCTGTTGCTGGACCTTGCCCATGATCGAGGACACCACAGGGCAGACCGTGGTGCAGCTGGTGTAGATGAAGCCCATGACGACGAGGCGGTCGCCGACCAGGTCCTTCTCGAGGCGCACCGGCATGCCGTCCTGGTCCAGCAGCCCGACATCGGCGAAGCGCACGTCGGCTTTTTCATGGTGCGCCGCCGGAGCCTGGTGCTTGGCATGGGCATCGTGGTCATGACCGGCGTGGGCCAGGGCCAGGCTGCTGGCCAGGAGCAGGCTCAGGCTGAGCAGTTTCGCGTGGTGCAAGGCGTTCATCGGACACTCCTCGAATCCCCATGGGAAGCGGTAGACGGCGCGACTGGCAGGACGCGCAGGCTGGTGTAGTTCTGTTCGGTGAAGCGGCGGCCCAGCGACGGCGACTGCAGGTGCAGGTACCACGCGCCCGCCCCGGCCAGTTTCAGCGTGGCCTGGTAGACCCCATTGCCGACCTCGTTGAACGTCACGCTGCGGGCCAGTGACGACGGTGCCAGGAAGTAGCGCACGCTCAGGTCCTTGAGGCCGGTGCGCGGCTTGCCGTCCTCGCCCATGATCCGCACCTTGGCGGTAAAGGCCCTGTGCTCCAGCGCCGGCTGGCTGTCGACAAGAAACTCCGCCCTTACGCCCTGGCGCTTCGCGGTGCCCGGCGCAGCAGCCACCTCGGTGCTGAAGCAGTGGATGATCTGCGGCTGGTTGAGCAGGAACGCCACGTCGAACTTGCCCGCCGCTGGCATCTTGATGGTCGAGCCATACACCCCCGGTGCCACCTCGCGCAGGCTGCGGTCGATGACGATCGCGGCGCGCGCCTCGTGGCCACGGTTGGTGTAGCCGGACATCGGCGCGTTCATGCCTTCGGCGTAGAAGTAGGTGGTGTTGTCCACCGGATTGACCACGAACACCGAATTGTCATCGCGGGCCACGCTCAGGCCCTGGGCCAGCGGCAGGTCACCGGCCTGGCGCGGCGCGGCGGGACCGGCTTCGAAGCCCTGGACGATCGGCTCGCGCCCCTCGCCCAGGCTGCCCAGGTTGATCATGCTGACCTTGGGTGAGGCCAGGCCACGCACGTAGGCATAGCCTTTGGTAAACGTCAGCTGGTAGGGTTCGGCCGCCACCGGGATACGGTGAATCAGCCGGTCGTTGCTGGCATCGATCACCAGCGCCTGGTTTTCCAGGGTGTTGAGCACGATGCCGAAGCGTCCGTCGCTGCTGAAGCGCATCGGGCCCAGGCCCTGCTCGGCCTTGACCTTGTGCCGCAACTGATGACTGCGGGCATCGATGACGCTGATGCTGCCCTCCTGGCCATCCGCCACGTAGACCGCCTGGGACAGCGCCGAGTAGGACACCGACAGCGGGTGCGGCCCTATTTCGAGGGTCTTGACGATGCGCATCTCGGCGATGTCGATGATGCTCAGGGTGCCGCTGTCGCGGTTGCTGACGTAGGCGAAGCGTGAGTCGCCGCTGAAGGCGATCTCATGGTGCCCGCTGCCGGTATTGAAGAATTTCAGGGTACTGCGGCTGGGTACGTCGATCACCGAGACCCCACCCTTGGCCGGGTCCTGGCTGTTGTTGCCGACCCACAGCCGGCGCTGGTCCGGCTGCAGGGTGACGCGCACGGGTTGCTCGCCAGCAT
Organism: Pseudomonas fluorescens; assembly: GCF_902498185.1. GTDB lineage: Bacteria > Pseudomonadota > Gammaproteobacteria > Pseudomonadales > Pseudomonadaceae > Aquipseudomonas > Aquipseudomonas fluorescens_BS. The sequence continues at coordinate 14,858 of NZ_CABVIX010000017.1, forward strand.
CCAGGCTGGCGACCCTGCGGAAGGTCTCGGTGTCGATCACCGCGACCTGCCCCAGGTCAGGCATGGACACGAACACCTGGCGGTCATCGCTGGCAGCGACCCAGTCCATGGGCTTGCCGGGCAGTTCGATGCGCGCCAGGGTGCTGGTCACCCCGCCCACCGACACCGTCGGGTCGATCACCGTCAGGCTGGCATCCTTGTTCAGCACCAGCAGAAAGTAGCTGTTGAGGTCGAGCAAGGGCCGCGCGCCGATGCTGCTTTTGAGAAACAGCGCCACCCGCGCCTTGCAGCTCGCGTCGCGGGTGCCCTCGGCCGGCGCGTTCTGCGCAGGGTCGAGCCACGCGCCAGGTGCCATGCCGGACAACGGCTGGCCGCTGGTCTGCTCGGTCACCTTGAAGCGTACGCTGGCAAAGGCCCCTTCGCGCAGCTCGGTGCCTTCCAGTGGCCGCGCCTCGAACTCCACGGTCACCCCATCGCGGCTCAGCCGGTGCAGGGCCTGCTCTTCGGCAGACTCCTGCAACAGGCCGTGCGGGTCGTACCAGAGCTTTTCGTACGCTACGCCCAAGCCCAGGCCGATCAGCGCTACCCCCACCAGAACCCCCAGGTACGCGGGGCGGTTTTTCTTTTTCATGCCCATGCTCCCCCTGTGTTTCTTCTTATTGCGCCGGGGCCGTGGCCGGCGGCGCTTCGTTGGTCACCCGCAGCAGCCCCCAGAGCCCTGAGGTGTTGCCATAGGCTGCGTAGTCGCGGAACAGGTAGTCCCCCGGCACCGCGTTGGCGCCCCCCGCACTGGGCACCATGAAGCTGAAGTGCGCCGCTGGCAGCACGCTCTCCTGGGCGCCGATGTACATCTGCATCGGGTTGTAGCCGAAGCGCACCGAGCCGATCCCCGGCAAGCTCATGGGGTAACCGTCCAGATCGTTCTTCTCGGACTGGTAGGCGTGCAGCGGCCACAGGTGCCCGTCCAGTTGGTAGGTAATGCCGCGGCTCCCCCCGCTTGGCATCAGGATGTGGTTGCGCAGCGGCTGGCCAGGCTTGGCCCAGAGAATCGGGGTTTGTGGATCCCCCCCGACCAGGGCGTTGCTGTAGGCCATGTGGGCGTTGGGTACATCGCCGAAGCCATTGCCGTCGGCGTGCCCGAAGGGCGCATCCGGGGCCAGGCCGAAGCGCAGCCACAGCGGCTCGGTCTTGTAGTTCATGGCCATGTTGCCGTTGTCCTTCGGATCCCCCGGCACGCCGTTGCCCTCGGTGGCGATGCCTTCGACCGGCCGGCCATCGGCCCAGCGCATGTTCATCGCCCGTTGCCAGACGGTGACAAAGTCGCGGTAGGCGGCCTGCCCGCTCACCTGCACCGTGGCCGAGGCGCGGCTGGCAGCGTCTTCGGTCCAGGTGGCGGTTTGCGGCAGGATGCTCATGGCGCCGACCAGGCCTTTCTGCGGTTGCTTGATGACATCGGCCGGGGTCAGGTTGAGGCCGCCAAACTCGATCGCGGTGGTCTGGATGTTGTCCACGGTGCGGCCCAGCTGGCTCACAGGCTTGCCTTCACGCTCCAGGTGACCGGCGTAGTACTGGTACACCTTGCTCGGGTAGGCGCCACTGCTGCCGGAGCGTGGTGGCACGGTCTGGGTCGGGTTGAGCCCTACGTTGGCACCATCGGACTTGGTGATGTCATAGCTGAGCAACTGGGCGTGCAGGCCGATGTGGCTGGACGGACGCATCATGTTGTTGTTGAAGGCCGTGGAGCCTTCGCTGCCATGGCGGTCACGCTTGACCACGTTCTGCATCACCGCGGTGCTGGCCAGATCCGGCATGACCAGCGGCAAGCGGTTTTCCAAGGTCACGCTGATGCAGTCGCCGGCGTTGGCGCGCAGTACCAGCGGCTCGACCGGCACGCCTGCCTTGAGCTTGCCCGTGACCGGATCAAGGTCGGCCTTGCGCACATAGAGCACGGCGGTCGGGTCGTGCAGCGGCGCGCTGTGGCCACCGATGGTGAAGGTTTCACCGTCTTCCTCGTCGACCACGGTGGTTTGTGGAATCGAGGTGCGGCGGCTGTTGAACACCAGGGTGCCGCCGTTGGCCTTGAGCGGCCCGCCGACATGCTGGCCAATGCCCGCAGGGTCGGTGAGGCTGACCCCGTGACGGTTCTCGAGGATGTCGTTGGCCAGCGCCGCGACCACTTCGTAGCTGCGCTTGACCGTTGGCCGCGTCCCGATGCCGCTGGGGTTGGCGGTGTTGCGCGGACACATCCCGTCAAACGCCACGGTGTTGCGCTGGGCCACGGGTTGCGGGTTGTTCGGCAGTGGGAACAGGTCGTTGCGCGAGGCGGTGTAGTTGCGCATCACCCCCCAGATCCCGTTCCAGTAGCCTTCCAGGGCCGCGTCCATCGAGTACAGGTAGTCGCCGTTGGCCGCCGCGGAGCTGGAGATCATCGAGACCGGCGCCATGAAGCCCAACTGCTCGGAGATGCCGATCATCTGCGAGGCTTTCCAGCCCGAGTTCGAGCTGTTGCCGAAGCCCGTGCCGTTCTGCAGCCACTTCACCCCGTGCAGCGTGATGTTGTGCTCCTCTTCATGACCCCCAGCGTGCACCCGCAGACGCACATTGTCGCCCGAGTAGGTGCGCAGCATCGGGGTGAACGGGTCGCCCGGTTCGCTGGCTTGGTTGATGTGCGGCGGGAACCGCGTGGTGCCGCCGGTTGGCCCGACCGCCGAGGTGATCGCCGAAGGCGCCAGGTTCATCGCCGGGATCGCACGGTCGGTACGGCTCTGCATGGCATAGGCCAGGTCACCGGCCAGGCCATCGGCCTGCATGCCGCGCTTGCCGTCCGGGGCGACCTTGTTGGGGTCGAAGACGCGCAGGGCGAGCGGCTCGTTGCGGTAGTTGACGACGAACATGCCAGGGTCATCCACCGAGATGGCCTGCGGGCAAGGCCGGCTCGGGCAACCCGGGGCCAGTCCACCGCGCGACTCCACCACGGCTTCGAGCAGGTTCGACGCCTTCTGCCGCACGGGCGGGTTGATGGCGTAGCGGAAGCTGTCGGCGCTGGCCGGGAACGCCTGGGCATCGGGCACGCCATCAGGGCCGGCACCGACATACACGCCAGCTTCATAGGCATGCTGGAAGTCGCTGTACTCCAGGAAGAACTCGCGATAGCTGTCGTTGCGGCCATCGCCGTCGTGATCGCCGGTCTTGATCACCGCCTGCCACGAGGTGGGGCCGCCGTCCTGGCGGATGGCCGGGTTGTACAGCTGCTCGCCGGTCTCGGCGTGGTACCAGGTGGAGTTGGCGGGCTCTGCCAGCACGGTGGCGTAGAGGCCCAGCTGCTGGTGGGTCGATGGCCCGAGGTGGTCGTGGGTGAAGATGGTGCCCAGGCCCCGGTCGACGTTGTTCACGTTGACCAGCGGGTCTGCGAACCAGCGTTGCATGGCCGTCCGCGCGCCGATCCAGTCAGCGCGGCCGTAGCGCCCGAAGAATGGGTGCTGCTTGGCTTTCGGGCAGGCTGCGGTGCCGTCCCGGGCGTCGCCTTCGGTGCATTCGTTGTACTCGCGGATGGCATGGATACGCTCGACCACGCTGCCGGGCGAGAGAATGCCGTCTTCGTAGTTCCAGCCGTTGGCCGAGCCGTCGGCTGCGGTCAGGTCCCATTTCGGCAGGTGGATATGCTGGCCGATGACGTCGGTGGGCGTACGCACCTGGTAGTCGTCCATCTCATAGAAGGACGGGATCAGGTTGGTGTGCTGGTACATGGTGCAGTCGAAGGTGTTCATGCGCATCACCAGCGGCTCTGGCGGACGCTGCTTGGTGATGACCGGCCAGGCGTCTTCCCAGAGGGCGATGATGCGTGCCTGGGGGAAGTGGTAGCCGACCTTGTTGTATACCGCGTCGAACTGGATGTTGGCGCCTTTGTAGATGCGTGGGCTGTCGGCGGTAAAGGCGGACGAACCACGGAAGCTGATGCCGTCCGGACGCTCACCGCTGTTGTACTCGCCGGCCCCGCCGTTGCGGGTCAGGCGCTTGCCGCGGTCGTCCATGCACGGTTCGAAGAACGGCGCGCCGGCGGTCGGCAAGGCACCGTTGGTGCGGAAGGCGCGCGGCACCACCTGGCTGCCGGGCAACAGCGCATAGCTTGCATGCTCGGTCTTGGCGTGGAACTGCATGGCCGCCTGCTCGACCTCGGTGCCCTCCTCGGGCAGGTAGATCGCCTTGGCCTTGGTGAGCACCTTGGAGAAGTCCAGCGCCGTGGTAGTGACCTCGGCATGCCCGCCAGCGGCGACGCCGTCCAGCGCGTGCCGGCCCAGGCCGCCGTCCCAGCCATCGACCTGGTTGGCGTCAAGGTTCGCCCACAGGGCCTTGCCGCTGTTCTTCAGCTCGCGCGCCATGGCGGGGTCGAGCATGTCCAGCGGCGGGGTTGGCGGACGCTGGCCGACGCTGCTTTCCATGCCACCTACCCAGAACGGGAAGCCTGGGTTTTTCAGGCTGCCGTCGGCGTTGCGGTTGGTTTCGCTGCGGTCGACCAGGGCCAGCGAGCCGATGGCCCGAGGCTCGGCGGCTTCATGGCCGTGGTCATCGCCGTCTTCGTCGTCATCATCTGCTTCATGGCCGGCAACCAGCTGCTCGGCGAGTTTTGGCACCACGGCGACCTTGCCCGGCATCGGCGCCATGGCCTTGCCGGGTAACGGCACGATCGCTGGAATCGGCGTACCGGCGACGATCTCGCCGTCGGGCAACGCCCGTGCACCGGTAGCCGGCTTGCCGCTGCGCAAGGCAAACGGTGTGCTGTGGTAACCCTGGGCACCCTGCGCGCTGACCTCCAGGCGAGTGCCTTCCTCGAACACGTCATGTATCCGCCACATGGCCCACATGCCCTGGGCAAAGTGCGGGTAGAAGTGGCAGTGGTAGATCGCATCGCCGGCCACGCGGTTGCGGTTGCCCGACCCCCCGTTGGCGATCTCGTAGGTGTAGCCCACGCCTGGACCAATGCCCTGGGCGTCGATGTAGTCCGAGTTGTCGTCGTTGGGGTTGAACAGCCACTGGTGCCCGTGCAGGTGGAAGATGTGCTGTTCGTGGCCGTTGTGGCTGTTGCGGAACTTGACGAAGTCGCCGATATAGCTGTGGTTGACGTTGGCAGGCTCGGCCGGATACAGCGCCATGCTGGCCTTGACGCCGACCTGATCGGGGCGCGGGGTTTCGCCTGGGCGGATGTTCTCGAGGCCGACGTTGGCCGGTACGTCCACCAGCATCGCCACATCGCCCACGGTGTGGGCGCTCAGGAAGAACTCCTCGTACGCACAGGACAGGCAGTCGTGCATCGGGCCTACGCCCAGACGGTTGGCCACCACCTCGGCACCCATGCCGCCAGAGCCGTAGTTGATCATGAAGGAATCGCGAGTAGGCTCCAGCACGTGCCCCATGACCGGGTCTGCCCAATAGCCGGGGAAGGCCTGGGTGGCGGCCACTTCGTCGGCGAACTGGGAGGCGAAGTCGCGGAAGGGTTCAAGCCGGTTGGGCACGGCCGGGTTGCGCTTGTTGACGCTCTCGAGCGGATAGGTGCTGCGCGGGAAGCTGCCATCAGGGTTGGGGCCCATGACGATGGCGTCCGATTCGCTGCTGATGATCTCGTTGCCGTTGGCCATGGCGATGATCGGCAGCCCGGCCTTGCCCTCGGCGATCCAGGGCTGCACCTGCGGGTAGCGAGCCTCGTAGTTGATCACTGGCTGGCCGGTTGGCGCACGGCCGGTGGTGGCCAGGCGCATTTCCTCTTCGGTGAGGGTGTTGCGGTACATGCGCCCGCCCTTGGGCACCACGACGACCTGGCCGAACAGGCCGTTGGCGACGTTGCCCGCGTTGCCCTCGCCACCAAAGGTGGCGCCGTGGCTGGTGGCGGCGAAAGCCCCTTCGCGCTCGGCATACAAGGTGTAGGTGCGGGTAGAGCCTGGGGCGACGAGCGCGTTGGGGTTGCGACCGGCATAGGTGGCGATATCGCTGATGCCGTTGACCGCCTGCATGCCGTTGACCTGGAACCCCACATGGCGGTCCCTGACCTGTTCATCGGCGACAAAGTGCTCGCCACCACCTTCATTGGCCTCTGGCGCTTCGGCGCCTTCCTCTTCCTCCTCGCCCTCGACCTCGTTCTCGTCGTGCCCGGCGCCATGCTTGTTGGGGTTGGCCTGGTAGTCCAGCAGGTTGGTCAGGTTGACCGTGAGGCAGTCCCCGGCGGCCACCCGCAATACGATCGGCCGGGGCCGCTTGTCCGGACGCAGGGTCACCTTGCCCGGCACTGCCGCCCCGCCCTTGCTCAGCGGCACGTTGTGCTCGTCGACCACATCCTGCTGCAAGGCGAACATCATGCCGTTGGCGTTTTGCGCGCCCAGGCGGTTGAACATCAGTGGCTGGTCCAGCGTCACGACATTGGCCACCAGCGTGCGCTGGCACTGGATGGCCGCCTCGCTGGTGGCGTGCCAGCCGAACATGGCCAGCACAAGAGAGCTGAGGGCATAGCCCTTTAACGGGGTCTTCATGGCGGCGTCTCCGGAACAGAGTTACTGCAAAGGCCCGGAGCAAAGGGCGTGCCATGTATATTTCAGTGGAAAATCAATCAGTTGGGTCGAGAAGCCAAGAAAATTGGGGGGCATTCCCCGGGAAACCCCCTTAATCGGGGGCGGCACTCTGCAGGTGGCAACCCTCGCCGACTGATCTGCGCTACTGGCCGCGCAGGTCCTCGAAACAGGCCTGCCGGCCATCCACCTGGCTGGACGCGCGCGGTAGCTTCGCCGCCTCGCCGCTCGGCGTCTCAACGTACCAGTAGCAGTGCCTCACCGCCCGAGTGACCGCCACATAGGCCAGGCGCAGGATCTCCTCTTGCTGTGCCGTGTCGAACGCCTGGGCGTCGCCAGCGCGGCCCAGGCCTGCCAGACGATAGACCTGGTTCTTGTACGGCGACCGGGTCATGTGCTGACAGTCCCCCAGCAAGAACACAGCATCGGCCTGCAAGCCCTTGGCGCTGTGGTAGGTCAGCTGGCGAAGACGGCGTTGATCGGCGGGCAATCTCGAATCCACTTCAACTATCGGGCGGATATGGTCTGCTATCAACGACTTATCACCGCTTTTTCGAAACAGTATCATCACCGTTTCGCCTTGCCGATAGTGTTCCTCCACGGTCTGGGCAAGGCTCACGTCATCGCGTTCCATGACCCGCACCGGGCTCACCGGCAGCAGCGCGGCAGGGCCACTTGCCTTGGCCTTCTTGCCATTGATGGCCGGTGCCGGTTTCACCAGATGCTCCGCAGCGTCGATGATGTGTTGCTGGCTGCGGTAGTTCTCCACCAGCATGACCCGGGTATTGGCCGGGGACGCAAACTCCTTGGCGAACTCCATGAAGTACTTTGGCGAGCTGCCACGCCACCCATAAATGGACTGCCAGTCATCGCCGACGCACAGCAATGAAGAATGCTGCGCCGCACGCCCGATATGCAGCGCAGGACCACGGCGGCGGATCTCGCGCAGGCAGGCGCGCAGCCAGCTGACGATCTGCGGCGAGACGTCCTGGAATTCATCGATCATCAGGTGGGCCAGCGGCCGCAAGAGTGGATCAGGCAGCAGCTGGAGGTTTTCCGGGTTGTTTTCCCCGAACAGCGCGAACATGCGGTTGTAGCTCATGATCGGCGGGGACTGGGCCAGCAGATGCGCTTCGAGGGCCTTGGAGTACAGGCTCAAGGCTTCGAAGAACAGTGCATCGGTGTCGCCCGGCGGGAAGCTCATGCCGTTGACGGCCGTCGATACTTCGAGCCCGAGGTTTTCGATGAAGCCCGCGGCGCCTACAAACGCATCGAGCAAAGGTGCCGGAGCCAGCTCGCCCTTGACCTTGTACTCGAAGCCCGGGCCCGCCACCGCGTCACCCGCCAAGGACGACGCAAGGCGCCTGGCCGCAGAGTAATTCTCGAGCCAGATTACAGGCTTATCGCTGAAAGCTTGAAACAGGGTGCGCTTGATGACCCATTCAGCCCACACCGGCAACTTGGCTCCGGAGCGCTTGTACTGCTGGCTCTCCCCTGGATCGAAGCCCAGCACTACCCAGGCATCCAGTTCAGCCAGGTGGCCGTGGACATGGAAGCGGCTACCGTTGATCTCGACCGTATGGCGGTTGGGCTCAATGCCCTTGATGGGCCAGGCACCCGCAGAGAACCAGAGGTCTTCGATCAGGTCGCACAGCTCTTCGTCGCGCTGGGACGACAGCTGAGTCACCGCCACCCGCTTCTGCACATCGGGATGGTCGCGGTCCAGCGACTTGAGCTGCAGGGCCTCGCGGCGCAGCCCGGCGATGAGCTCGGCAAAGCGCGGGCTGTCGTGAAGCAGGTCGCGATAGCACAGGTTGAGCTGCTGGCGCTGTGCATCGTTGAGGCGCAGGTCGAACGGATTGCTTTCGGCATTGGCTTCGCTGCCATTGGGCAACTCGCTGCCCAGGGTCTCGAAGGCACGCACCTGGCCAAAACCCGGCAGGCTGCGCACCAGCGGCAGGATGCGCGAGTGGAAGGTGCGGACCAGTTCGCGCGCTTGCACCAGGTTCAGGTGCAGCTCCCACAGCCCAAACACCTGCACCAGGCGCTTGATGAAGTCCTTGCGCGACTCGCGGGTGAACGTGACCACGGTCATGGCGTCCAGCTCGAAGCTCAGGTAATGGCGCAGTAGCAGGATTCGCAGGACCAGGGAGGTGGACTTGCCCGCACCGGCGCCCGCCACCACGCAGGTCGAGGGTGTGTCGCTGAAGATCAGTTTCCACTGTGCGGCGCTGGGCTGTGCCTCGGCGGGCAGGCGTTGGGCCACGTCAGCCTTGAAGCGTTTCTTGATCTCTGCGGTGAGGGGCAGGCGCCAATCATCGAACAGCTTGTCGTCTTCACCGGGAACCCCGTGGCCATCCGGGCGGCTGTCGCGAATCACCAGCACCTGGCGCCCGGCCTCGTAGCCGTCGACCCGACCTTGGTCATACCCTTCGCGCAGGCCATCGGCATGGCCGTTGCGCTGACCGGTGGCATGGCCCAGGAACCAGGAATCACGGTGCTGGGCCTGCAGTCCGCTAAGACCACGGCCCAGCAGGCGCGCGGCGAGCCGGCGAAGCCAGGGCAATTGTGCCGGCGGCGTCAGCTCGACCGGCGACTGAGGGTGCTCGTGAGACACGGCGACTCCACGCATAGGAAAATTCAACGACCATGTTCGCTTCATCAGCAGTAAACCGCCAGCGAATGCTTGCAAATCAGTTGATTAGGCCCCTGAGCGGAGAAAGTGTCGAGCACCTCTATATCGATATATACGATCAAAACAAGCCGATAATTACGCTTAATTTCGATACTTTAATGGCGCATCATGGCGTCATTCCACTCAACAAGGAGCATCGCCATGCTGCAACTTCGACCTTTCGATAGCCTCGGTCACGCCAACCATGGCTGGCTCGATGCCCACCATCACTTCTCGTTTGCCGAGTACCACGACCCAGCCCGCACCCACTGGGGCAACCTGCGGGTGTGGAACGATGACCTGATCGCCGCCGGCAGTGGCTTCCCGCCCCATCCACACCGCGACATGGAAATCATCACCTATATCCGTGAAGGCGCGATCACCCACCAGGACAACCTGGGCAACAAGGGCCGCACCGAAGCAGGTGATGTGCAGGTGATGAGTGCTGGCACCGGTATCACTCACAGCGAATTCAACGTGGAAGCAGTCGACACCCTTCTCTTCCAGATCTGGATCATTCCGGATCGCACAGGGGAAGCACCCTCTTGGGGCACCCGGCCTTTTCCCAAGGGCGATCGTGGCGAGGGTTTCGTGACCCTGGCCAGTGGCCGCGCCGGGGATGAAGACAGCCTGCGGATCCGCGCGGATGCGCGTCTGGCGGCTGTGACCTTGCGTGCTGGGGAGACGGCCGAGTACCGGTTCGAAGCCGGGCGCCGTGGTTATCTGGTACCGGCCAAGGGCGCGATCGAGGTCAATGGCCTGCGCGCCGAAGCGCGGGATGGAGTAGCGATCGAGCGCGAGGAGGTATTGACCGTGGTGGCGCTGGAGGACAGCGAAGTGGTGCTGGTGGATGTGGCCTGATACTGGCCTGTGTAGACCAAGGGGAGGCTCGCGCCTCCCCCGGCATCATCACGCGATTGCCGCGTCTACCAGTACCTGGGCCTCGCTTACCAGGCGCTGCAGATGCGCCTCGTCGATGAAGCTCTCGGCGTAGATCTTGTAGATGTCTTCGGTGCCGGACGGCCGGGCAGCGAACCAGCCGTTGGCGGTCATTACCTTGAGACCGCCGATCGCCTGTTCGTTACCCGGCGCATGGCTGAGGATCTGCTCGATCGGCTCGCCAGCAAGCGTGGTGGACTTGACCTGCTCGGGCGCCAGCTTGCTCAGCAGGGCTTTCTGCCGCGGGTCGGCCTTGGCCTCGACACGGGTGGCGTACGGCTTGCCCAGTTCCTCGGTCAGCGCAGCATAGGCCTGGCTCGGGTTGCGGCCGGTGCGGGCGGTCATCTCGGCGGCCAGCAGCGCAGGTATCAGGCCGTCCTTGTCAGTGGTCCAGACGCTGCCGTCCTTGCGCAGGAACGAGGCGCCAGCACTCTCCTCGCCACCAAAACCGAGCGAACCTTCGAACAGCCCCTGGGCAAAGTACTTGAAGCCCACCGGCACCTCGTGCAGCCGGCGACCCAGGCGCGCGGTGACGCGGTCGATCATGCCGCTGCTGACCACGGTCTTGCCGACTGCGGCATCGCTGCGCCATTGCGGACGGTGCTGGAACAGGTAGTCGATCGCTACTGCCAGGTAGTTGTTCGGTGCCAACAGGCCATCGGCGGTGACGATGCCGTGGCGGTCATGGTCCGGGTCGCAGGCAAAAGCCACGTCGAAACGCTCGCGCAGGCCGATCAGGCCTTGCATGGCATGCGGCGAGGACGGGTCCATGCGGATCTGACCGTCCCAGTCCACGGTCATGAAGCGGAAGGTCGGGTCCACCTCGGAATTGACCACCTCCAGATCCAGCTGGTAACGCTCGGCGATTGCCGACCAGTAGCGCACGCCAGCACCGCCCAACGGGTCGACGCCCAGGCGCAGCTTGGCCTTGCGGATCACGTCGAAGTCGATGACGTTTTCCAGATCGGCGACATAGCTGCCTACGTAGTCATGCCGGTGAGTGGTAGGCGCCTGCAAGGCCTGTGCATGGTCCATGCGCTCGACACCCACGAGGCCTGCAGCCAACAGTTCGTTGGCCTTGTTCTCGATCCACTTGGTCACATCGCTGTCGGCGGGGCCACCGTTGGGCGGGTTGTACTTGAAGCCGCCGCTCTGGGGCGGATTGTGCGATGGCGTGATGACCACGCCATCGGCCAGGCCCTGGGTGCGGCCACGGTTGTAGCAGAGGATGGCGTGGGACACCGCTGGAGTCGGGGTGTACTCATCGTCCTGCGACAGCATGACCTGCACGCCATTGGCTGCCAGGACTTCCAGGGCGCTGGCCGCGGCGGGTGCCGACAGGGCATGGGTGTCGGCGCCGACGAACAGCGGGCCATCGATGCCCTGGGCCTTGCGGTACAGGCAGATCGCCTGCGTGATGGCCAGCACATGATCCTGGTTGAAGCTCAGTTCCAGTGAAGTACCGCGATGCCCAGAGGTGCCAAATGCCACGCGCTGCGCCGCCACGGCGGCATCCGGCCGGCCCGTGTAGTAGGCGGTCAGCAGCCGGGGAATATCAACCAGCACACTGGCCGGTGCCGGCTTGCCTGCCAAGGGACTGAGCGTCATGCATAAACCTCGAGATTCAGGAAATGTGGGGGTTGGAGCTCGCAGTGTAATGGGAGTTTCAGAGGTGTGCGATGTGGGTGGGTTGTTTTATGCCCGCGAGGTGCAATGCCGGTCCGCAACGAACACCTACTCGCCCTCGACCTGCCACCACCCCGGAAACATCTGCCGTACCCCGGGCTCGGCAAACCGCTCATCGATCAGCAGCAAGGTGCCCCGGTCCTCATCCCCGCGGATCACCCGCCCCGCTGCCTGGATCACCTTGCGAATGCCGGGATAGAGATAGGTGTAGTCGAACCCGGCTCCAAACAATCGTCCCATGCGCTGCTTGAGCTGTTCGTTGACCGGGTTCACCTGTGGCAGTCCGAGCGTTGCCACGAACGCGCCGATCAACCGCGTGCCCGGCAGGTCCACGCCTTCGGCAAATGCCCCGCCGAGCACCGCGAAACCCACCCCCTGCCCGTCTGGCACGAAGCGGGCAAGAAACGCCGAGCGCTCGGCCTCGTCCATACCCCGCGCCTGGCTCCAGCGGGGGATTGCCGGGTGGCGCTCGGCAAGCAGCGCGGCAACCTGGTCCATGTATTCGAAGCTGCTGAAAAACGCCAGGTAGTTGCCGGGCACTTCCCGATACTGCGCGGCAATCAGCTCGACGATCGGCGCCAGAGAGGCCTGGCGTTGGTGATAACGGGTAGACACCTGGCTGATCACCCTCACCTTCAGCTGCTCGGCACGAAACGGCGCGGCCACCTCCAGCCAGGCCGTGTCGGCGGGCATGCCCAGCAGGTCGGCGTAGAAACGCCGGGGGCTCAGGGTCGCGGAAAACAGCGTGACGCTGCGGGCGGCTGTCATGCGCGGCCCCAGCAACCGGGCCGGCACCACATTGCGCAGGCACAGGCTGGCCAGCCGCCGCTGGCGCGGGCCGTTTCGCGGGCTGATGTCGAAGACGAAATCCTCGTCGAACAGCTCGCTGATACGGGTGAACTGCAGGGCCTGGAAATAGAACTGCAGGACTTGCGGCTCGATCTCGTTGGGCGCGTCGTTGAGCCGTTCCTGGATCAGGCCGATGCACTGCTGCAACGCCTTGATGAAGGCCTCCGGCAGTTGCTCGCTGGCCTGATACGGGGCGATCTGGTCCTTGTACAGGGCATTCCACTGGCGATTGAGACGGTCCAGGGCAGTGCCCAGACCTGCGGGCTTGCTCTGGCGCAGGGTCAGCAACTGGCCCTGGTCGAGGGTGGCGCTGTACATCTGCCGGCCCCGCTCCACCAGGTTGTGCGCTTCATCGGCCAGCACCGCCACCTTCCACTGATTGGCCTGGGTCAGGCCGAACAGCAAGGCGTAGGCGTCAAAGTAGTAGTTGTAGTCGGCCACCAGCACGTCCACCCAACGTGCCATCTCTTGCCCCAGGTAGTAAGGGCAGACCTGATTCGCCAAGGCCACTTCGCGCAGGGTCCCCTGATCGAGGATGGGCTGGCGTAGGGCCGCCTCGCGCGCGGCGGGCAGGCGATCGTAGAAGCCCTTGGCCAATGGGCAGGCCTCGCCATGGCAGGCAGTGCCGGGGTATTCGCAGGCCTTGTCGCGGGCTACCAGCTCCAGGCTGCGCAGGGCGAGACCCGGGCTGCTGTCCATGACCTGGCGCAATGCATTCAGCGCCAGGGCACGCCCCGGGGTCTTGGCGGTCAGGAAAAACAGCTTGTCCAGCTGTTGCGGCGCCATGGCCTTGAGCAGCGGGAACAAGGTACCCAGCGTCTTGCCAATGCCGGTGCTGGCCTGGGCCATCAGGCAGCGGCCGGTGCACACTGCCTTGTACAGGGTCTCGGCCAATTGCCGCTGGCCCTGCCGGAAATCCTTGTAGGGAAAGCCCAGCGCCTTCAGGCCCTGGTCGCGCTCCGCAAGCCGGTGCTCCTGTGCCTGGGCCCACGCGAGAAAGACCTGGCACTGCTGCTCGAAGAACTGCTGCAGCGCGGCAGCGGTAAGGTGCTCGGTGATCAGGGTCTGGCGGTCGCTGTCGATATCCAGGTAGACCAGCGCCACTTCGATCCCGTCCAGCTGCCGCTGCTGGCAGAGCAGCCAGGCGTAGACCCGCGCCTGGGCCCAGTGCAGCGCCCGGTGGTTGCCAGGCTGGCGGGCAAGGTCGCCGCGGTGGGTCTTGATCTCCTCAAGGCGGTTGCGCGCCGGGTCATAGCCGTCGGCGCGACCGCGCACGCGCAGGCTCTGGTAGTGGCCTTCGAGGGCGACTTCCGACTCGTACCCGGCGTCACGCCGCGCCACCACCCGTCGGTGGCCGCTGATACCTTCCTGCGCAGTGGGCGACGGCGTGAAGCGCAGGTCGAGGTCTCCGGCCTTGGCGGTGAACTCGCACAGGGCGCGCACGGCCACGGTGTAGCTCATGCGACCTGCCCGGACCAGCGCACGTGCCAGACCTCCACCGGCAATCCATGGGCATGACAGAAGTCGAGCCAGCGCAGCTGGTTGTCCTGCAGGCGGTCGCCCGGTCCCTTGACCTCGACCATGCGGTAGCGCCCTTCCTGCGGCCAGAACTGAATCAGGTCGGGCATGCCGGTGCGGTTGTTCTTCACGTCCTGCAGCAGGCGCAGGAAACATTGCTTGAGATGGGCCGGTGGCAGGCAGGTCAGGGCCTGGTCAAGCAAGGTCTCGTTGAGCATGCCCCAGAACACGAAGGGCGACTGCAAGCCCTGCTTGGCCGAAAAGCACTGGCGGATGCGCTGCTGGTAACGGTCGTCATCGAGCATGCCAAGGCAGGCCTCGAACAGTTCGCCGCGCCGGGACTGGAAGTCAGCGTCGTGCAGGTCTTGCGGAGCGGCCTGGAACGGGTTGAAGAACGCCCCCGGCACTGGCGCGAAGACCGCCTCCCAGCAGAGCAGCCCGAACAGGCTGTTGAACAGGGTATTCTCCACGTAGTGCGCCTGACCGCCCTCCTGGGCAAGGTGCAGCCGCACGGCCTCTTCTACCCCAAGCAAGGACTGCTCGAGCGGCAGCTCGAGCTCGACCAGCCGCACCGTCGAGGCCCGCTTGCGCGGTTGCGGCGGGCCGCCAAGCTTGCGCCGCAGGCGCGGCAGCATGCGCTCGAGCGCCTGTACCTCAAGGGGGTTGGCTGGCGCCGCGGCGAGCTCGCTGGCCAGCGCCAACGCGGGCGCCCATTGCTCGCTGCGCTCGAACACACGGACCTGGCGGATGCGTGCCTGGGGATGCCGGCAATCGGCGTACACCGCCAAGGCGAGATCCCACTCACCCACCCGCTCGCACTGCTGGCCAAGCTGGAACAGCAGCCGCGAACGGCGCCGGACGAGCCAGGGGTTGTCGCTGTGCAGACCCTCGAGCGCCGCCAGTACACGAGCCGGCGGCTCACCCTGTTCGAGGCGTTCGGCGCAGTCGTGCAAGGCCATGGCCAGCTCCACTTCGGCGCGCTGGCGAAGCGCCCGTGAGTCGGCGCTGAAGGCCACTTGTTCGTACCGCAGCAGGCCCAGGTCGGCGAGAACGAATTCGGACCAGTCCTGGTAGAGATTGCCGAAAAACAACAGGCGCAAGCGGTCGCACAGCGCTTGCAGGCGCCATTCGACGATCAGGTCGGAACAGGCCGGGAACCACTCGGCAAACGACCTCGCAGGCATGGCGAGCGCTTGCAGTTGGGTCAGCAACAGCGACTTGGCGGCTCGGGGATGGGTCAACTGGGCGACAAAGCATTCGGCGACTTCCTCCTTGCGCAGCAAGGCGAACACCTGCTCGAGACTCAGTTCGGCGTCGGTGCTGACCCATTGGTGATGCAGCAGCGGTTCCAGGGCCTGGCGGGTGCAGCCGATCTCGGCGTAGTCGAGCTTGCTGGCGCGAAACAGCTGGCCCTTGCGCATGACCATGCGCACCAGCAAGCCGCGGGAGGCCTGGGGCAACAGGCCGAACGCACGGATAAACGCCTGCTCCTCGGCCTCGAGCAAGTCGGCATAACGCAGTTCTACCCACTCCAGTACCTGCTGGAAGTTGTGCAGGTAGTAGAACGGGTCTTCGACGGAGTGGGCGATCACGGTGAGGGTCGGGGAGTAACGAACGGATACTGGTTATACATACAGACTCGCCTTGCTTGCAAGCGGCCCGGATCAGCGGTCATCGACGCAGGTCGATGTCCCGCGCCGCCACCTGCGCTAACAGCGAAGTGCGCGCGACCGAAGAGGGGTGATGTCGATACAACCGCTGCAGTTGCGTCATGCTCAGCCCGCTGTTCGAGACCAGCCAATGCTCCACCGCTTGCGGGCACTCCCGGCCCTGCAATGCCCTGTGCAGGTAGGGCAGCGCGACGCGCATCGCCGGCTGGCAGCGGCGCAGGTAATACTCCAGGCGCTGCCCGCGAGCGATGAACGGTGCGTACAGCACGCAGGCCAGCTGCGGGTCGCGCAGTTCGAAGGCCTGCTCGAAATAGAGGCTCGCCTCCGCCCGCACGGATTCCCAGCCGGGAATGTCCACGTCTGGCTTGGCGCCACGCATGCGCCAGATATACCCATTGAAGCCCTCTTCATAACCACGGCGCGAAAAATATTCACCCCGCAACCCGTGCAAGTGAGCCACCAGCACAGGATCGCTGGCCGCCTCCAGCGCAGGCACGCCGTCGGCCCAGCCTTCGCGATGGCCGAGCATGTAGTCGAGACGTTGCGGTGCGGCCAGGTCATGCAGCAGCCCGTCGACGGCAATGACCTCCAGCGGTGCGACCGCAGACGCGCAGTTGCGTAGCCCGGCCGGGATCAGCTCCGTGCCTCGCAACTGTCGCTCAAGGCCGTGGTGCAGATGACTCAGGCCTGCGGCCAGGGTTCGAGCGCAGGCCCGCAAAGGCCAGCCAGTCGGCTGGCCCGCATGGCGCAGGCAGCGCCGGGCCCAGCCGAGATAGCGTTGCCGCTCGGCCGTCGGCAACGCGCAGACCAGGGCACTAGCCTCGCCGTCAACGCTCAGTACCTTGGTATAGGCGTCGGCCAACGCCAGATGATGGCGGCTGCCGATCATGCAGTGTGGCCGTGCAGCAGCCAAATGGCCGAACAGCAGAAACGCCTCGCGCTCCTGCGTCAGACGCGGCTGCGGCCGCCGACTGTCGAACGGCATGACCTGCCCGTCCTCGATCATCAGCAATTGCACGCGGGGGTCGTCGTGGAGAAACAACGCACTGAAGCTGCGCTCGCAATTACCCAGCGCGTGGCTGCCGACTCCCGTCATCCGGGCAACCGCGACCCGCAAAGTGAAGGTACACCGTGAACGCGTGGCGATACTCAGCTGCGCCGCGCGCAGGCAAGCCAGCGCATGAGCGCTACGCCGGTCACCGGCATCGAGCAGCAGCAGCGTGAAATCACCGATCCGCTCCAGGCCACCGGCCGCCACCACCAGGCGCTGTATCAGCAACTGCAGCGATGCCCGCTGTGCCTGCGACATGTGGCCGAGCAGGCGCGCCAGCACCTGCTGGTAGATAGAGTGCATGGCCTGGTCGTGGCGTTTGCTCATAGGGTCACCTCACTGGCAATGAACAGGATCGCCAGGGCGCTCACCGCTGGCGTTAAGTCATCATGCTGTATCGATTATCCCTATGTGGCCCGTAGGACCGTTCTGAGCTGCGTGTAGGAAATATCTATAAAAAAGCCCGAGACAGGGCTCGGGCTTCTTGTTGACAGTAAAAGGTCACAGGCTGATCGGCAATCAGTTACCGCTCAGGTCCAGCACCACGCGCCCGCCACAGGGGCATTCGTCCATATGGCGATGCGCCTCGACCACCTGCTCGAACGGATAGACCTTGACGATCTGCGGCGTCAGCAACTGGTCGGCGGTGAACTGGTTGATGTCCCGCAATGCGCGCTGCAACGCGACCTGGTCCTGGCTGATGCCCAGCTCCGGCTTGCCGGTGAAGTTGCTCACGCAGTGCAGGAAGAACTGGATGTTCTTCTGAAACGCCGCGCAGGCCGGGAACGGCGTCTGGTTGCCACCCTGCAGGCCATACAGCACCAGGCTGCCGCGCGGAGCCAGGACATCGCCAAGCAGTGACATCTGCGGACCGCCCATGCCATCGAGGACCATATCCACGCCACGGCCATCGGTGTACTTGCCGACCTGCATGACCAGGTCCTGCTCTTCGGTGACGATCACCTTGTCGGCGCCCAGGTTCAGCAGGCAGTCGCGCTGCTCCGGATCCTTGGTGGCGGCGAACACCTTGAGTCCCAGCGCCTTGCCCAGCTGCACGAAGGCCGGACCCGCGCAGTGGCTGGCATCGGTCACCAGGGCCGTCTGCCCCGCCTTGGCACGGGCCAGGTCGACATAGGCGAAATAGGCGATCAGCAGCGGCGTGTAGTGCACGCTGGCCTCGATCGGGGTGAGGTGCTCTGGGTAGCGGGTCAGGGCCGTGCGCGGCAGCACGATCACCTCGCCATAGACCGGGTGGTCGTTGGCGCTGGTGGCCGGGAAGCTAGCCACCCGGTCACCGATCGCCAGGTCGTCGACGCCGTCCCCGACCGCCGTGACGACACCCGCCATCTCATGGCCGATACCGGCGGGCAGGCGGGCCTTGGACGGCGCAAGGTTCTGCCGCCAGAGCACGTCGTACCAGCTCACGCCGATCGCCTCGACGCGGATCTGCACCTCGCCCGCAGCGGGTGACGGCTCGGCCTGCTCTTCGCACTTGAGCACATCGGCCGCGCCGAACTTGTGGAAACGGATCATGCGGGACATCGCAAACCTCGCCTAGTGAATCTTCAATACCACGGACTTTATCCGGGCTTTGAGCGTTAGACCATCAGCGGCTATTAATAGTCGACATGCCTGGCATCGATTGAGCCCCTGCGGTTTTATCCGGGCCAGGTGCCCACAAAGCGGTGCAGGTTAACAGCCTTTGGCCTTAAGATTCACCCCTGCCCCATCCTTGCGAAGCTGCTGATGAACCGTAACGACCTGCGCCGCGTCGACCTCAACCTGCTGATCGTCTTCGAGACACTCATGCATGAGCGTAGCGTGACCCGTGCCGCCGAGAAGCTGTTTCTTGGCCAGCCTGCCATCAGCGCGGCCCTTTCGCGCCTGCGCGGCCTGTTCGACGATCCCCTGTTCGTGCGCACCGGGCGCAGCATGGAGCCTTCGGCGCGGGCCCACGAGATCTTCGCCCTGCTCTCCCCCGCGCTGGACTCGATCTCCACCGCCGTCAGCCGCGCCGCCGAATTCGACCCCGGGACCAGCACCGCGGTGTTTCGCATCGGGCTGTCCGATGACGCCGAGTTCGCCCTGCTGCCGCGCCTGCTCAAGCGCATTCGCGCCGAAGCGCCCGGCATCGTGCTGGTGGTGCGCCGGGTCAACTACCTGCTCATGCCGACCCTGCTGGCGTCGGGCGAGATCTCCGTCGGCGTGAGCTACACCAGCGAGCTGCCGGCCAACGCCAAGCGCAAGCTGCTGCGGCGCAGCAAGCCCAAGCTGTTGCGCGCCGACAGCGTGCCCGGCAGCATCACCCTCGAGGACTTCTGCGCCCGGCCGCATGCGCTGGTGTCGTTCGCCGGAGACCTGAGCGGGTTCATCGACGAGGCCCTGGGCGAGATCGGGCGCAAGCGCCACGTGGTGCTGGCGGTGCCGCAGTTCAATGGACTGGGGAGCCTGCTTGCAGGGACCGACATCGTGGCCACCGTGCCAGACTACACCGCCGAGGTGCTCACGGCGGCGGGCGGGTTGCGGGCCGAGGACCTGCCGATGGAGGTGAACAGTTTCGAGCTGCACATGGCGTGGCGAGGGGCGCAGGACAATGATCCGGCGGAGCGGTGGTTGCGGTCGCGGATTCAGATGTTCTTTGGCGATCCCGACAGTTTGTGACCCCCCTCGCATCAAGCGCCGATTCGCCCAGGCCTTTCCGCGAAAACTCAGCGATGCTCCAAGTATTCGCTGAGTGCTTTACGGGTCAGATCGTTCAAGGAAATGCTCTGCTTGGTGGCCGCCACGCTAGCCGCCAGGTGCAAGTCATGCCCAACCCTTACGTTGAACGATCCCTTGCAAGGAATCTCCGGCTCCTTGCCAAGGAATGCGCAAGTGTCGAGGTAGTCGTCTACTGCATCGCGGAATGCCTGTGTCAGACCTGCGACCGTCTCGCCTTCATAGCTGATCAGCGCGCGGATGAACTGGAGCTTGCCAAACAGGCAATTGTCTTCAGGGCTGGCCTCTATCGAGCCGTAGTAGCCCCGGTGCTGGATCATTGTGCTTATCAGATCGATCCTCCTGCCTTAAGCTTGGCGAGCAATTTTTCTTGCCTGGACATTGGCTCTCCTTTTGCGACTGATTTAGTTGCGAGGGAGATAATCTTCAACCGTGCTGAAAGCGTAGAAATGTGCGCAGCCCAAGCGTCCAGTTCCAGCCCCGCGCCTGCATCCCGCTAGTCTGACGAGCACTGGCTTGGTCAGGGTGGGGTTGGGCAACATCCCTTGCGCTTTTGCTGCCTCAGGGTGTGCGGCGCAGAACCTCCGGAGGTTGCGCGCGGCGCATCTGCAGCAGCGCGTGGGCCAGCAGGCCGAACAGCAACCCCCAGAACGCTGCCGACAGGCCAAGGAAGGACACCCCCGAAGCGGTGACCAGGAAGGTGAACAGCCCGGCATCACGCTCATTCGGTTCGGCCAGGCTGCGCACCAGCGCTTCGCTGATCGCACCGTACAGCGCAAGCCCGGCCAGCGCGGCGATCAATGCCGCCGGGAATGCGGCGAACAGCGACATCAGCGTCGCCCCGGCGATCCCCAGCAACAGGTACAGCGCACTGCCGGCAACTGCTGCGACATAGCGCCGCCGGGGATTTTCATGGGCTTCCTGGCCCGTGCACAGGCTGGCTGTAACGGCTGCAAGGTTCAGCCCATGGCAACCGAATGGCGCGAGCAACGCCCCGGCCACTGCGCTGGCGCTGATGAGCGAGCTGGCCGGCGTGCCATAACCGGCGTTGCGCAACACAGCCATGCCCGGCATGAACTGCCCGGTCAGTGCTACCAGCACCAAGGGCAGTGCCAGGCTGAAGATCGCCGCCAGGCTGAACTGCGGGACGATCCATTGCGGTGACGCCAGCTCCAGCACCAGCGCCTCGCTACGAAAGGCACCGCTGGCCATGGTCAGCCCAGCGCCCACGCACAGCACTGCGGCCACGGCGTAGCGCGGTTGCAGCCTGCGCATCAGCACGTAGGTGGTGAACATGGTCAGCACCAGCACAGGCTGTACCGGCAGCGCACGGAATACTTCCGTGCCGAAGCTGAACAGAATGCCGGCCTGCATGCCGGACGCGATGGAGCCTGGCAGATGCGCGATGATGCGGTCGAAAGCGCCGCTGATGCCGATCAGCAAAAGGACCAGGTTCGCGACCAGATAAGCACCTACAGCCTGTTCCAGGCCGAGTTGCGGCAAGGCGGTGACCAGCAGTGCCGAACCCGGGATCGACCAGGCGATCACCACCGGTACGCGGTAATGCAGGCTGAGAAGTGCGCCGAGCACGGCGCTGCCCATGGAGACGGCCCAGACCCAGGACGACAGCAAACCGTGGGACATGCCGGCGGCTTCGGCGGCATGGAAGATGATCACCAGCGGACCGGCGTAGGAAATCAGGGTCGCGATGCAGCCGGCGACCAGGGCTGACAGGGAGCAGTCCTTGATCAGGGTTTTCATGAGCGTTCTCGCAAGGCTTTGGCCGCCAGGCTGAAGGCCAGCTTGTGCGGGCGGATGATTGGCAGGCCGGCGATCATGGCGTCCAGCCGTTCGATGGTCGGGCTTGTCATGCAAAAGCTCCCCGTTCAGTCGATGAAAACGTCAGGCCGTCGCCGCCTGGGCCTGGCGCCGGCCGCTGGCCAGGTGCACGGCCATGGCCAGCGCGGCGATCGCGCCGGGGATGGCGAAGGCGATGAAATTGAGTTGCAGCGGCAGATTGATGCCCATCAGCGCACCACCGAGTAGCGGACCGACGATTGCGCCATTGCGGCCGATCCCCGACGCCCAGCCCAAGCCGGTGGAGCGCACCGACAGGCCGTACAGCTGGGCGGCGCCGGCATACAGAAGGATCTGCGTGCCGATGGTGGTGGCGCCTGCGATGAAGATCAGCAGGTACAGAATCGGCATCGGGCTGTTCACGCCAAGCAGACTGATCGACAGTGCAGCGGCGATGAAGAAAGCCACCTTGACCTTGACAAGGTTGTAGCGATCACCCAGCCAGCCGCCGAGAATCGCCCCCGCCATGCCACCAAAGTTCAGAGCCAGCAGGAACGACAGGCTCGAACCCAGGCTGTAGCCGGCGTTGGCCATGAGCTTGGGCAGCCACGAGCTGAGTGCGTAGACCATCAGCAGGCAGCAGAAGAATGCCAGCCAGAGCGCCAGGGTACGGATGGCCAGGCCATTGCGGAACAGTTCCAGCACCGAGGTGCCGCCCCCCTTGAGGTCGGTCGCCTGCAGTGCGTCATCGGCCTGCACATCGCAGTCCGGGTCCAGGCGCTTGAGCAGCTTGCGGGCTTCATCGGTACGGCCGTTACGCACCAGGAAGCCGATGGACTCAGGCAGGTAATAGAGAATCACCGGCAACAGCAGCAGCGGCACTGCTGCGGCAAAGAACATCGACTCCCAGCCAAAGCGCGGCAGCATGAAGATACCGACACCCGCCGAGAGCATGCCGCCCAGCGAATAGCCGCTGAACATGATCGCCACCAACGTGCTACGCAGGCGTTTGGGTGCGTATTCATTCATCAGCGCCACGGCGTTGGGCATCAGGCCGCCACAGCCGAGGCCGGCGATGAAGCGATAGAGGCCGAACTCGCTGGGGCTGTCGGCAAAGCCATTGAGAATGGTAGCCCCGGAGAACAAGGCGAAACAGATGGCGATCCCTTTCTTGCGCCCGATGCGGTCGGCCAGGCTGCCGAACGCCAGGGCGCCGAACATCATGCCGAACAGCGCGTAGCTGCCCAGCGCTCCGGCCTGCAGCGGGGTCAGGCCCCATTCTTTCATGATCACCGGCAACACCACGCCGTAGATGAACAGGTCATAGCCGTCGAAGATCAGCAGCAGGCCGCACCAGGCCATGACCCTCCAATGGAAGGCCGTGAAGCGGGCGTTATCGATGACCGGGTGTACGTCGAGGGTTCGCATGGCATCTGGTTCTCTTGTTGTTGTTCTGGAGCAACGCTTTGCCTGGAGGGGTCAGCCGAGGTCACCGCCGCCCACCGGCAGGGTCACGCCGGGGATGCAGGAGGGCTCATCGCAGGCCAGGAAGAGGGTCGCACTGCCCTGCTCGGCGCTGTTGCGCGGCACACGCCGGGGCGGTGCTTCGGTGCCGCCGGGCGCGGTGGCATAAAAGGGGCCGCCGTCACCCGAACGATGCCGGCAAGCCCAGAGGAAACTCAGGCTGCAGCCCCAGCGAACTTCTCGAAGTAGACGTTCGCTGGGGCTTGCCGCTGTTGTTGAAAGTCCAGCCGTGGAACGGGCAGGTATAGCTGGAGCAGTAGCCGTGCTGATTCAGGTAGCCGATTCCCAGGATCATGACCGGGATCTCCATTCTTCTTATCAGACGCAGGCAAGTTAATGCAGGCGAAGAAGAGGCCGATAGCCAATTCCTGCAGACCGCTATCCATTTTTTGCAAGAAGCGTAAAGGAGCCTTCAGCGTCGGTTGTAGACGTCGCGAGTTCACCTGCTGGCTTTACACGGCAGCAACAGCAGCAGGCCCTTGATCGACAGGAAATGAACGGCCACACATTCGAAAAAACCGTTCATGCGATCGAATTGGGTCGTTAGGCCGACTACTGCCTTGCCGAAAGACTGTAATCGACCCCTTCGGCTTGCGCAGTAGAACGACGGGTCGTGAATGATCGGCGATCGAGAAACTAAACGGTTCTGACTGCCAAAGCTTTTTGCCGGCGATACAGAATCGTGGTCGCCGTGAACCCGCACACCGCCGCGAACATCAGCCAGTAGGCAGGTGATGCCTTGTCTCCCGTGGCCTGGACCAGCAGCGTCGAGATTGCCGGAGTAAAACCACCAAACACCGCGGTGGCCAAACTGAAGGCCAGTGAAAATCCGACTACTCGCACGTTCTGAGGCATGACTTCGGTCAGTGCGGCGACCATGGCGCCGTTATAAATGCCAAAGAAGAATGAGAAGTACAGCAGCACAGCGAGCAGTCGTTCGAAACTCGCCGCCTCTGCCAGCCAGTGCATGGCGGGATAGGCAGTGAGGATGCACAGCAATGATATCGCCAGCAACAATGGCCGACGGCCAATGCGGTCGGAGAGCGCGCCGCCGATAGGCAGCCAGAGGAAGTTGCTGATGCCGACCAGCAGGGTGACCACCAGGCTGTCGGTAGTGCTCAGGTTCAGTACTGTCCTGCCAAACGTCGGTGTGTATACCGTGATCAGGTAGAACGTGGTGGTTGTCATGGACGCCAGCAAGCCGCCTGCCAGGACGGTGCGCCAGTTGTCACGCATCGAGCGAAAGACTTCGCGAGTTGTCGGGCGATGGCTGCGAGCGGTGAAGGCAGCGGTTTCTTCCAGTGACCGGCGAATAATGAAAATGAACGGGATGATTACACAGCCAATGAAGAACGGAATACGCCAGCCCCAATCAGCGACTTCAGCGGCTTGCATCGTAGCATTGATCGTATAGCCCACCGCGGCCGCTACAACGATCGCCACTTGCTGGCTGGCCGATTGCCAACTGGTGTAGAAACCGGTGTGACCGGGGGTGGAAATTTCCGCCAGATATACGGAGACACCGCCCATTTCCGCACCGGCAGAGAAGCCCTGTAGCAGCCTGCCCAACAACACCAGAATCGGTGCAGCCACGCCAATGGCGGCATAGCCTGGCACCAGGGCGATCAATACGGTCCCGGCGGCCATGATCGATAGCGTCACGATCAGCCCCTTGCGACGGCCCACCTTGTCGATGTAAGCCCCGAGCACAATGGCGCCTAATGGACGCATCAGGAATCCAGAGCCGAATACCGCGAAGGTCATCATCAGCGAGGCAAACTCGCTGGTGGCTGGAAAGAAAGTTTGGGAGATGTAGGTCGCGTAGAACCCAAACAGAAAGAAGTCGAACTGCTCGAGAAAGTTACCGCTGGTGACCCGCAAAATGGCGCCCAATTTGGACCCCTTGGCTCGGGTTGTTGCCGTTGTCGTTTTCATCATGGCTACCGTTATGCTCACTATTGTTTTTGGAATGAGTGCTTAAACCGTCAGTCGCTGCCTGCGTTGATCGGGTTGGGTTGACGCTTCTCGATGGCGTGTTTGAGCAGCGCTGCGCTGCGGAATATTCCATGGGCGAATTTGCTGTAGGGCATGGTTAAGAAAAACGCCATGACCAGGCCGAAATGGATAGCCAACATCAAGCCCAAGGCGCTGGTTTCACGGAAAGCCAGCAGCGCCAGGCCGCTTGCGCTGACCAGAAACAGCAGCGCGATGAAGCCGCGATCCATGGGCTTCTGATTCTCAGCGCCGTGGGCAGGGTCGCGACGCAGGTTCAGCCAAAGAAGACCCGCCGGGCCGAGCAGCAGGCCGATGCCACCGGCAATACCCAACATCACCGGCAAGCTGAAGACCGGATAAGGCGCGGACCACTTCAGCAGATAGTGAAAGAGTGTGGCGACACCGGTAGCGGCGAAGCACAGCATGAAGCCGTAGAAGGTGAGGTGGTGGAATCGGCGTCGCCACAAGGTGAATTTATCGTCCGCGTTGTTGCAGCCTTCACCATGGCCACCGTCCAGGTATTTGAGCTTCGCGACGTTCGCCGTAGCCTCCAATGCAGCGGACGCTTTCAACGGCAGTGGCGCTGCGACCGGTGAAACGTTGCGCCAGAAGCGCCGTACACCCAATGTCAGGGCAAGTACCGCAAAGCCGAACACTGAGCCGAACATCAGCGCCAAGGTGTTATGCGGGAAAATCTTGTAGAAGTTGCCCCCGGGAATGGCCGTGAAGATATTGCCCATGAGCATCAGGGTCAGGCATAAAAACAACGCCAGTCCCCCACCCGAAGCCAGCGCCAAGGTCAGGCCGTTGCGCTGATACAACTTGCCCATCACTTGTGGCCAGGCGTATTCGGCGTAAGTATCCAGGCGCACTTTGGCCATGGCCTTGGGTATGTTGACGTCGAATTCGTGGGGGGCGGCGTACTGACAGGCGTGCAGGCACGCGCCGCAGTTATGGCACAGGTTCGCCAGGTAATGGATGTCGGCCTGAGTGAATTCCAGTCGCCGGGTCATCGCCGGAAATACCGCGCAAAAGCCTTCGCAATACCGGCAGGCATTGCAGATGGTCATCTGCCGCTGGACTTCACTTTCGTCAAGATTCAACACCGGGATCAACCCGCCCGACGCTTGGGGATCAAACAGTTGCATGTCGAGACTCCGTGTTTGCAGATGAAACGCCAAAGCCCACCGAAGCGGCCGCCTGCACGCCGGCGATGCGGCCAAACGCGGTTCCGATGGCCATGCCGATACCGGCGGTGTAACCCTTGCCCAGAACGTTGCCGGCCATCATTTCTCCCGCGACGAACAGGTTGGGGCTCGCTTTGCCGTTGAAATGCACGGCAGCGGTTTCGTCGGTGGCGAGGCCGAGGTAGGTGAACGTGACACCCGGTTTAAGCGGGTAGGCGTAGAAAGGTGGTTTCTCCAATGGCCGCGCCCAATGGGTTTTGGCAGGCGTCAGTCCTTGGGTGCAGCAGTCGTCTAACGCCGTGTGATCGAACGTGCCAACGCGGCAGGCGCTGTTGTAGTCCTCGACCGTCTTGACGAATTTTTCTTCAGGCAGCTTCAACTGGCGGGCAAGGTCTTGCAGAGTGTTGGCGGTGGTTCCGGGAAAGACCGGCGGCATGAAGCGGCCGATGGCTTGTTGATCGATGATCGAATACGCCTGCTGACCGGGTTGTCCGGCCACCAGACGCCCCCAGATCGCATAGCGTTTTGGCCAGAAATCCTCACCTTCGTCGTAGAAGCGTTCGCCATCACGATTGACCACCACACCGAGCGATACGCAGTCTATTCGGGTGCAGATTCCGCCGTCGTAAAGTGGCGCACGGGCATCAATCGCAACCATGTGTGCTTGCGTCGGATCGCCGATCACATCTGCGCCAAGGTCGAGCATGCGCCGGAGCAGAATGCCGGTGTTGAACCGGGTGCCGCGGATCAGGAAATTGTCCGATGGCCATTCACCGCGTTCGTTCTGACCCCAGGCTTCGCGCAGCCATTCACGGTTGGATTCGAAGCCGCCGGCCGCCAACACGCAGGCCCGGGCTTCAATGCGTTCTGCGGCAAAACGTTGACCCTCGACCTCATGTTCGCCCACGTGGGCGGCGACGAATTTCCCCTCATCCAGTTCGATGTCGGTCACTCGCGTGTTGTAGCGAATTTTTACGCCCAGACGCTCGGCACTGCGGAAATAGGCATTGACCAGCGCTTTGCCGCCGCCCATGAAAAATGCATTGGTCCGCGCCACGTGGAGCGCGCCGGACAGCGGTGGCTGAAAGTGCACGCCATGGGAACGCATCCAGTCGCGGCAGGAAGACGATGCCCGAATTGCAATCCGTGCAAGCTTTTCATCCGTGAGGCCGCCGGTAACTTTTAACAGGTCTTGCCAGTATTCCTCCTCCGGATAGGCATCGATCAGCACGTCCTGCGGTTCGTCGTGCATGCACCGCAGATTACGGGTGTGTTGGGAGTTGCCACCGCGCCAGATTTTCGGAGAGGCTTCCAGCAGCGTCACGCTGGCGCCCGCTTCTCGTGCCATCAGAGCGGCGCACAAGGCAGCGTTGCCACCCCCTATGATTAAGACATCGATCATTATCGCTCCTCGGTTTGCAAGGGGCGGAAACGAAGTGCCCCTTGCGAGTGGGGAGAACGATAGGGTGGGAAAGGAACAGCCGAAAGGCTGGTTCTGATGCGGGGTGTTTAGTTTTGCTAAAGCCTCTGTCGCCTGGAAAGATCTATTGTGCCGGGTTGAAGGAGGGTTACGCGTCCATCCCTTCTATCCACGTAGCTCCAGGCCACTGTTTGTCGACGACCAACTGCCGCGCCACATCGACGATGACCAACCGCGTTGCCAGCGCCGCCGGAGAGAGTTCGTCCTCCGCCAGCGTCGCCAGAAGATTACGCCGGCCCACATGGGGATCGGCAATCCTGATCAGTGAAAGTCCGGACCCGTCTTTCAATGCTGCAGCCGCCCCCGGTTGTATCGTTGCCGCATGACCGGCCCGTACGGCATTCATCAAAACAGCGAGGCCGTCGACTTCCATAATGACATTGGGTGTTAGCCCGACCCGCTCGAACGCGCTCATCAATGCCGAGCGCAATCCATGTTGCGCGCTGGGCATCACCAGCGGCAGGGCGCCGAGGTCGGCTAACTGCACACTGTCACCAGAAGGCGCTTGAGGCAGGCTGGGCGAGGCAATGACAAACAGCTTTTCATCCAGCAGCGGCGTCACGCTCCAGCGTTTACCCCCTTCGAGCTGGAACAGGATGGCCAAGTCAATCTGCCGTGAGTTGAGCTGCGCTGCGAGGTGGCCGGACAGCATTTCCACCAAATGCAGTTGTATGTCCGGATAACGCGTACGCATTGCGTTGATCAACGGCAACGCGAGCACCGTTGCGGTAGTCGGTGGCAGACCGACGCTGACGTACCCGCTCATTCGCCCGCGATGGGCGGCCATGATTGCGTTGTCCGCCTGGCGTAGCGTCAACTGGGCATGGTGTAGAAATGCAAATCCGGCGCTGGTAGGCGTCACGCCGGTGGAAGTTCGATTCAGGAGGCGGGTGCACAGCTCGCTTTCCAACTTGGAGATTTGCTGACTCAGAGCTGACACGCCAACGTCCAGCTCAAGTGCCGCACGCCCCAGGCTGCCAAGCTCGATGATTTTTACGAAATAGCGCAGTTGTCTCAATTCCAATATGGCTGCTCCCAGCGAATGTGTTATTCAATTACCAGAACGCTTGCCACATAAGTTATGAAGCCCGGAAAAGCAGCTTTATCGCAGGTTTCGGCTGACCCGTTGAACATGCATTTTGGCGAGCACTAGCAGCCGGTGACCCGAAGCTGTCATCGAGATTACGCCGACTGATTCTGGATATCGGACGAGGGCGTCTGGGCGTCACTTGGACATGTTGCTGCTTGCCGATGATAAAGGTCGCGTCTGCTTCAGGCCGCAAGCTCCTAATAGCGTTCATCCGCATGGCGGTATAGCTCAACCTGACGCGCCGGTCGATTTTGTCACATCCCGGCTCTGACTCCTGCTTTATGTGCTGACGTGACGCCTTGCGTAAGCGATCCCCGACGACCTCACACGCACTCAGCAGCACTTGGCCAGCCGCCCTCGCATCGTCCAGCGCGTTGTGATGCCGGGATAGCCGAATGCCGAGGTGCTTGCACTCGAAATTACGCGGCAACCTCCAATGAACTTGGATGTATCTGCGGTTTAAGCAGGAAGTGTCCGAGGGCCGGAACCAAAATCAAGGCTCCCACCATGTTCCAGATGAACATGAACCCAGGCAGGATGCCCATGTCCGCCTGAAACTTGATCGGCGACAGCACCCAGGTGAGGACCGCAATCCCCAGAGTGATCCCCGTCATCACCAGCACTTTCCCGGTGGAGAGCAGGGCCAGGTAATAAGCGTCGGACAAGCTTGAGCCATTGCGCAGGTTGGTAAGCGTGACACTGAGGATATACAGCGCGTAATCCACACCGATACCCACCCCCAGCGCGATCACCGGCAGCGTCGCCACCTTGATGCCGATGTTCAACCCTACCATCAAGGCCTCGCACAAAATCGACGTCAGCATCAACGGCAGTACAGCTCACGGGTTTGCTGCTGGGCCAGTACGCTCGCGCAAGATCGACGGCTCTTCACCGGCCGTCATGAGCGACGAAGCTTATGACCTCCCGCTCACTAACGTTTCTCGTCTACAAAGCGGCCGTTATCAAAAGCCTATTTTCTACACGTCCGGCTAAACTAGAATGGCCGCTGTTGTTTTTCTGATGAGAATCTCCCCATGTCTGCCGATGAGAAACAAACCGCATTATCGGAGCGCAAAGGCGTAGTGCCGAGCGAGCTGCCGTTTCCGGTGGTTGGCATCGGCGCGTCGGCGGGTGGAATTCAGGCGCTAAAGAAATTCTTCGATAACATGCCAGCCGACAACGGTATGGCGTTCGTGGTGGTGCTTCATCTCTCGCCGGATCACGAAAGCGTCATTGACAGGATTCTCGCTTCGAGCACCAGAATGCCCGTTCAGCAGGTGACCGGCCGTTGTGCAATCAAGCCTAATCACGTCTACGTGCTATCACCCGCCAGGCAGTTGGCGATGAACGATGGCTATTTGCAAGCGAACACTGCAATCCGGCCTCAGGGCACTCATGTCGCCATCGATTTGTTCTTTCGGGACCTGGCAGACGTCCACAAACAACGTGCTTTCTGTCTAGTACTATCGGGGACCGGTGCAGACGGCGCGGTGGGGTTATCACGTATCAAGGAGCAAGGCGGCGTGACGCTGGTGCAAACTCCCGAAGATGCAGAATTCGACGGGATGCCACGTGCTGCGATTGAAACGCAGATGGTCGATGTCGTATTACCCGTTGCCGAGATGCCACAAAAGCTGCTCGATTTGTGGCGCAACGCTCAAGCGATCCGACTCCCCGTCGCCATTTCCACGCAACCGTGCGACGCCGTCGCGGCCTCCCACGAATGTGGACTGCCCCCAAAAAGTTGGACAGTTCTATGCTGCCGCCTGGGTCCTGTACTCGACAGGGCTCAGGCCATTGAGCCTCAGCTTGATGCGGTCATGGTTGTAGTAGTGGATGTACTCATCCAG
>NZ_CABVIX010000018.1 GCF_902498185.1 Pseudomonas fluorescens
GCTGTTTAACTTCAAACACTTGACTCGCTGCATTGCTGCTAGCGGGAGGCGAATTCTACAGCGTTTCAATCTGCTGTCAACCACCTTTTTCACCGCTACCGATCTTTCGACCGGAGCCACTTCCGGCGGCTGTCCTGAACGTTCAACTCGTTGATTCTCAAGGAGTTTTCCGTTCCAACTACGCTGGAAGTGGGGCGCATTATAAGGGGATTCGAAAGGGCGTCAACCCCTGCTTGCGATAAAGTCATGAAATAGGCAGTTCAGCATCCTTGTCTGGCAATTGCGCACTATATTGCTCATTCGCCCATCTTTACGCATCATGGGTCACTGCCACATCGACCCAAGGACAGCCCCTCTAAATGAACACCCACTCCCGCGGCCTGGCTGCGACGCTGTTTCCCATTGGCCTGTTGTTGATCGCCATGGCGTCCATACAGTCAGGCGCCTCGCTCGCCAAGAGCATGTTCCCCGTTGTCGGTGCCCAGGGCACCACTGCCCTGCGTCTGATATTCGCCAGCGTCATCATGTTGCTGCTGCTGCGGCCATGGCGCGCCAAGCTCAACGCCAGCACCCTTCGAACTGTTGTCATCTACGGCCTTGCCTTGGGCGGCATGAACTTCCTCTTCTATATGTCGCTGCGCACTGTGCCACTGGGCATTGCAGTAGCATTGGAGTTCACCGGTCCGCTGGCAGTAGCGCTGTACGCCTCAAGACGCGCGGTGGATTTTCTCTGGATAGCACTGGCGGTCGCAGGACTACTGTTGTTGATACCCATGGGCCAGTCCGCGAGCGCGATCGACCTGGTGGGTGCCGCCTATGCATTGGGAGCCGGTGTGTGCTGGGCCTTCTATATATTGTACGGACAGCGCGCGGGTGCCGAACATGGCATCCAGACGGCCGCCCTGGGTGTAATGATTGCCGCGCTATTCATTGCACCTATCGGTATTGTGCATGCTGGCAGCGCGCTGCTCACACCCGCGCTGCTGCCAGTGGCGCTGGGCGTCGCAATCCTGTCTACTGCCCTGCCCTACAGCCTTGAGATGGTAGCCCTCACCCGCATGCCCGCCCGCACCTTTGGCACCTTGATGAGCATCGAGCCTGCCTTTGGCGCATTGTCCGGGCTGCTGTTTCTCGGCGAGGTGCTCAGCCTCCCACAATGGCTAGCCATTGCAGCCATTATCACTGCGTCCGTCGGCGCCACGCTATCCATGCAACGGGAAGCTCCACCACCCATGCCAGCCGACTGATTTGCGAATTATTGCCATTTGACACCCTATCAATCGTTGTACTGATCGATCGTGCTGTTAAGCTGTCACACGATCATCATCTTCGAGCTATCTACTTGTCCGCTCATGGAGGAATGGACTCAAGGAAGAAGCGAGCGGTAACGAACAGACCCAGCGCAGGCCTGGGCACGTATTAAGGACAGGAATGAAACGAATTTTGCTCATCCTGGCTGTACTGGCCATTGCAGGATGCGCCGCGACCGCCAAGACCGAGGTCACGCGGGGCAAGAAGGGAATGCATATCAACTGTTCCGGGCTTTCGTCTTCCTGGGACAAGTGCTACACCAAAGCGGCGGCGTCTTGCGACAAAGGCTATAAAGTCATTGCCCGTGCTGGCGATGACGACGCAGAACCCGGTGACTTCCTGTTCGGGATCAATCCTGCGGGCTACACCAGCCGCAGCATGATCGTCATCTGCAAGTGATCTGATAGAGGGTCAGGTTATTGCCGGCCCTCCTTCATGGCCTAGAGTTCAAAGCTCCAGTGTACGCACCATCAGCCAGTCCAGGGCGTCGCCCTGCAGCAAGGGTGCCAGACGCCTGCGAACCTCCTCATGGTAGGTGTCGAGCCAGCTGACTTCCTCTCGAGTTAACATCTCCGGCAACAGGCAGCGTGTATCAATGGGGCAAAGCGTCAGGGTTTCAAACGCGAGAAAATCTCCGAACTCGCTACGCCCCGCTTCATGGGTAACCGCCAGATTCTCGATCCTAACGCCCCACTGTCCTGGCCTGTATGTGCCTGGCTCGATGGAAGTGATCATGCCGGGCTGCATGGCAGTCTGCGGCGTGGCGGCAGCCTGGTAGGCAATAACCTGCGGCCCCTCGTGCACATTCATGAAATAACCTACCCCATGGCCGGTACCGTGTCCGTAGTCGACGTGGTCAGCCCATATGGGCGCTCGCGCAATGGCGTCGAGCAGGGGCGAAAGAATTCCCCGCGGAAAGCGTGCCCGGGATAGAGCGATCAACCCCTTGAGCACCCGCGTGCAATCCTGCTTCTGCGCCAGGCTCGGAGTGCCGATGGGCACCATCCGGGTGATATCGGTCGTCCCGCCCAGATACTGCCCACCGGAATCGATCAGCAACAGGCCGTCGCCCTCTATCTGCGCGTGGGCCTGTTCGGTGGCGCGGTAATGCGGCATCGCGCCATTGGCGTTGTAAGCCGCGATCGTCGAGAAACTGAGGGAGACGAACCCTGGCCGCCGGGCCCGTGCTGCAGTCAACTGCTCATCGACGGTGAGTTCGGTGATCACTTCGCGGCCCTGCTGTGCCTCGAACCAGGCGAAAAACTCGCAAAGCGCAGCGCCATCGTGCTCCATGGCCTGGCGTACGTGCTCCAGGTCATCTTCGCTCTTGCGTGACTTGCTCAGCGTGGTCGGATTCAGCCCTTCGACGATTCGCACATGGGCGCCCAGATTCTCGAGCAAACCTACGGTGACCCGCGCTGGATCAACGAGCACGCTCCTGTCGGCCGGAATCGCTGCCAGGGCGCGCCCGATATCGGCGTAGTCACATATCTGGATGCCGTCGAGCGCCAGTATCCCACGCAAATGACCATCGATCTTGCCCTGGGCAACGAACAAGGTCGCCTGCTCCTTGCTGACCAGCGCGAAAGAGACGAACACGGGGTTATACGAGACATCACTGCCGCGCAGATTGAACAGCCACGCGATGTCATCAAGCGTGGCGATAAAGTGCCAGTCCACTTTTCTGGCCAGCAGATCTTGGCGCAGCCCAGCGAGCTTGTCGGTACGGGAGACGCTCGACTGCGGGGGCACGTGCTCGTAGACCGGATTGCAAGGAAGGACCGGGCGCTCGGTCCAGACCCTGCCCGGCAAATCAAGATGGGTCAGCAGGCGAATACTGCGGGCCTCGAGGCGCTCTCTCAGCTGACGCGCCGACGCTACTGCCATGACACTTCCGTCAACGACCACGGTACCGTTCTCCGATACACTTTCCGCCAGCCAGTCCAAAGGCCCAGGCTGTCCCGGCCGCAGCTTCATCAGTTCGATGCCGCTACCGGCCAACTCCCTCTCGGCCTGCTCCCAATAGCGGCTATCGGCCCAGAGCCCTGCGTGATCGCAGGTAACGACCAGCGTGCCTACCGAGCCATGAAAGCCCGACAACCACTGCCGGGCTTGCCAGTACCCCGGCAGGTACTCTGACAGGTGCGGGTCAGCGGAGGGAACCAGCAGGGCTTCTACCCCTTCACTGGCCATGACCTCGCGCACCCGCGCCAGACGTGCCGGAATACTTTCTGGTAGTGAGGACTGACTGTTCATGCAAACTCCTGCTGACGCACCGACGGTTCTGGCCACAGATAATGGAACACCCGGGGCGCACCGGCAACCGACCGCGCGCCATGTCATGAGCCAACCCCACCGATCACTCCCGATGAACTTCATCCCAGCCACGACTTCACACGCATACATCCTGAGCAAGGGAGCTCGATCATGACTCGCCCATCCGGACAGAAAGTGGGTGTTGTACTGCTTGATACGCGGGAACGGACCACCGAGCACGAGCACGCGGTGCACCTCAAGCTCGGACACTTCCTGGCCGGCTTGCTAGATACCGAGATGATCGATCCGATGGATGTGCCACGTCACGGCGCAGACCTCTACTACCTGCCCACCACGACCCTGATCGACCCCTCTCACTACACCACGCTTGGCATAACCAGCGAAGCCGATCTGTTCGGCGGACTGGTCAGCCACCCCTACATGGCTACCAAGGCGATTTCCCACTCGCTCTTGCCCAATGCCACTTTTCCTCCCGGCTGGACAGATGCCTTCGCCCGCCACGCCGGTGACGCGTTACTGCGCGGATATACGGTCTTCAGCAAGCCAGATGCACGCCGCGCGGCGCAATTGCTGCTCATCGACGGGCCAATCAGGCTCAAGCCGGTGCTGGCGTGCGCCGGGCGCGGGCAGCATGTCATCCAGCGATCCGAAGAACTTGAACCTCTGCTCGCCGAGATGGACGACGCCATGCTGGAACTCTGGGGCCTTGTGCTTGAGGAAAACCTCGCCAACGTGGAAACCTTCAGTGTAGGTCAGGCCCGGGTTGCCGGGCTGACCTGCAGCTACCATGGTACTCAGCAGCTCACCCGCGATCACCAGGGCGTGGAGGTCTATGGCGGCTCCGAACTTGTCGTGGTGCGCGGGGGCTATGACGCGTTGCTTCAGCTCTCCCTTGAAGACCATCTGCGTCTGGCGATTACCCAGGCCATGGCCTACGAAGAAGCCGCAGAACGTAGCTTCCCGGGTTTCATTGCCTCACGACGCAACTATGACATCGCACGGGGACTGGACCATCAGCAGCATCTACGCAGCGGTGTACTTGAACAATCCTGGCGTATTGGTGGTGCCAGCAGCGCCGAAATCCTGGCGCTGCGGGCCTTTTCCGATGATCCCCAGCTCAACCGGGTTCTCGCCTCCAGCCACGAAGTCTTCGGCAAGCCTGACCTGCCCGAAGACGCTACCCTCTTCTATCAAGGAGAAGACAGTGAACTCGGACAACTCAGCAAGTACGCGCGCATCCGCAGCCATGACCATCCATAGCGAACCGCTCGAACTGCAGGTCGACGGGGAAAGCATTGCCGGTACCCTGGTCAGCCCCGGCAGCAAGATGCCGGGCATTCTTTTCGTTCATGGCTGGGGCGGCAGTCAGCAGCGCGACCTTGCCCGCGCCCGCCAGATCACCGGGCTTGGCTGCGTCTGCATGACGTTCGACCTGCGCGGTCATGAAAAGACCGCCAGCCAGCGCATGAGCGTGACGCGCGAGCAGAACCTCGACGACCTGATCGCGGCCTATGACAGGCTGGTGAGCCACCCTGCCGTGGACAGCGGCGCCATTGCCCTCATCGGCAGCAGCTATGGCGGCTACCTGGCGACACTGCTGACAACCCTGCGCCCCATCAAGTGGCTGGCCCTGCGAGTCCCCGCTCTCTACTGGGACGACGAGTGGCAAGTTCCCAAGCAGGCCCTTGACCGCCAGCGCCTTCAGGCCTATCGCCAACGCCTGCTCGGCCCTGGCGACAACCGTGCCTTGGCCGCGTGCGTGGACTTTCGCGGGGATGTGTTGCTGGTGGAGTCGGAACAGGATGACTACGTGCCCCACAGCACGCTGATGAGCTATCGGTCAGCCTTCAGCAATGCGCACTCGCTCACCCACAGGATCGTCGATGGCGCCGATCATGCGCTGTCCAGCGAGGAGAGCCAGAAAGCCTACAGTGCCATGCTGGGATCATGGATAAGCGAAATGGTCATCGGTGCGAGACTGGACCGCTACCCTCATTACGCGCCTTGGTACGCCTGAGAATTCCAGCGGACATCCATCACCTGCCCCGCTCAGCGCCTATAACTATGGACATCCATCGATCACAACTGAAGGAGGCAAGGCCATGAGCAAGCAAGCACTGATTCTCATCGACATCCAGAACGACTACTTCCCCGGCGGCAAATGGGCCCTGGACGACGTCGAGGTCGCTGCCGACAATGCCGCCCGCCTGCTCGCCGCCGCACGGGCACGGGGTGAACTGGTAGTGCATGTACGCCATGAATTCGATGGCCCCGACGCGCCTTTCTTCAGCCCAGGCACGGCAGGCGCACAGATTCATCCCACGGTGGCCCCGCAGCCCGGCGAAGCGGTCGTACTCAAGCATCAGGTGAATGCCTTCCAGGGCACAGGGCTCAAGACACTGCTCGACGACAACAACGTGCAGGCGCTGACCATCGCCGGAAGCATGAGCCACATGTGCATCGATGCAGCCACCCGGGCCGCCGCCGATTTTGGCTACAAGGTCACCGTCGTACATGACGCCTGCGCTACTTCGGCACTGGATTTCGACGGCCAGCAGATTCCGGCAGCCCAAGTCCACGGCTCGGCGATGGCGGCCTTGGCCTTCGCTTACGCGAACGTGGCCAGCACACAAGACTGCTTGGACGACTGACCTGCTCGCGAGGCTTCAGATCACCACGTTACGCACGAAGCGGGTAACCGCCACGCCGTCATTGCGGTACCCGTGACGGCAGTTGCTGGGGAAGGCAAGGAACTCGCCCGCCCGCAACAGGTGCTCGTGGTCCTCGATCACCAGGGTCAGGCAGCCTTCGAAAACGTACACCTGCTCGCTCCAGCCATCGGCGTCGATATCGCTGGCATAATGTTCACCCGGCTCCAGCCGCCACTCCCACAGTTCAACCTCACGGCTGGCCGGGCAGCTGGCGAGCAGCACGGCCTTGCTACCGGGACGCTCACCCGCCCAGGCCAGCTCGTTGATACGACGAGGGTCGCGCTGGTCCGGGGCCTGGATCAGGAAGCTGAAGGCCACTCCAAGCGCCTCGGCAATCAAGTCAAGGGTGGTGAGGCTGACGTTGTTCTCCCCGCCCTCGATTGCCACCAGCATGCGCCTGCTGACCCCGGACTTCTCGGCCAGGGCGCTCTGGCTCAGCCCGGCGGCGGTACGCAGGCGGCGGATGTTCTGGCTGACGTGTTGCAGTACCGACGCCCGGTGGCTGGAATCTCTGTGCACTATATTGCTCACTGGTGGGGGCTGCGCAGTATACTGCCCACTTTGCGCGTAATTGTGCGTCGCCCCATCCGAGTGTGCAAGACCATGACCCGATCCGCCCGGGCAGAACGCCCGTCCATTTCTTTCCGACTAAGCAAGGCCGAACTGGTGCTGGTGTTCATCACCATGCTCTGGGGCGGTACATTCCTCCTGGTGCACAACGTCATGAGCGTGAGTGGGCCGATGTTCTTCGTTGGCCTGCGCTTCGCGGCGGCCGCGCTGTTCGTCGGGCTGGTCTCGCTACGGGCGTTGCCCGCACTGACCCGCACGGAACTCAAGGCGGGGATGCTGATCGGTGTGACGATCATGCTTGGATACGGTTTGCAGACCATGGGCCTGCAAACCATCAGCAGTAGTCAGTCCGCGTTCATCACGGCGCTGTATGTCCCCTTTGTTCCGCTGCTGCAGTGGCTCGTCCTTGGCCGGCGCCCAGGCCTGATGGCGAGTCTTGGCATTTGCCTGGCATTCGTCGGCCTGATGTTGCTGGCAGGGCCGCAGAACGGCTCGTTGCATCTCAGCGAGGGCGAGATCGTCACCCTCGTGAGTGCGGTGGCGATTGCCGCTGAAATCATCCTGATCAGCCGTTACGCGGGCAAGGTGGACGTACGCCGGGTCACGGTGGTTCAGTTGGCCACTGCATCAGCATTGTCTTTCTTGATGATCATGCCGACCCAGGAGGCCCTGCCCGACTTTTCCTGGCTACTGTTGCTGAGTGCCATAGGCCTGGGTGCGATGAGTGCTGTGATCCAGGTGGCTATGAACTGGGCTCAGAAATCGGTGTCACCTACCAAGGCCACGTTGATCTACGCAGGCGAACCCGTCTGGGCCGGAATCGTCGGCCGGCTGGCCGGCGAACGCTTGCAGGGGATTGCGCTGATCGGCGGAGCTCTGATCGTGCTGGCCGTGGTTGTCAGTGAGTTGAAGTTCAGGCGGCGCCCGAGGGCAGACGCGCCGCAGGTGGATGAAGGCCAGGACGAAGGAGAGCTCAGTCGTTGATTCGAGGACGGAGCCGCTGTCTTTGTAAAAAACTGTTATAAAAAAAATGCTGGTTACGCCGTCTTTGTAGGATCCTGAGACAGCTTGCGTGTTGGTGATAGACACTGCGCCACGTATGATCCTTGGCAAACTTCTGCAGATTAGAACGCTATGTCATTGATAGTGCTATTGCTTCTGCCGTTTGTCGGTAGTTGCCTGGCGGCTGTCCTGCCGCACAACGCCCGTAACACCGAGTCCTCGCTGGCCGGACTCGTTGCCCTGGCTGGCACCATCCAGGTAGCGTTGCTGTACCCGCAGATCGCTGACGGCGGGGTTATCCGCGAGGAATTCCTATGGCTTCCCAGCCTGGGCATGAACCTGGTCCTGCGCATGGATGGCTTTGCCTGGCTGTTTTCTCTCCTGGTGCTGGGGATCGGTACGCTGGTTGCGCTTTATGCTCGCTACTACATGTCGCCGCAAGATCCGGTACCGCGTTTCTTCGCATTCTTCCTCGCGTTCATGGGCGCCATGCTTGGCCTGGTGATATCGGGCAACCTGATCCAGCTGGTGTTCTTCTGGGAACTGACCAGCCTCTTCTCCTTCCTGCTCATCGGTTACTGGCACCATCGCGCCGACGCCAGACGCGGCGCGTACATGGCGCTGATGGTCACAGGAGCCGGCGGGTTGTGCCTGCTGGTGGGGGCGTTGCTGCTTGGCCATGTGGTCGGCAGCTATGACCTTGACAAGGTCCTGGCTGCCGGCGAACAGATTCGCCAACATGCGCTGTATCCAGTGCTGCTGCCCCTGATCCTGATCGGCGCCTTGACCAAGAGCGCACAGTTCCCCTTCCAGTTCTGGCTGCCCCATGCAATGGCGGCTCCCACTCCGGTTTCCGCCTATCTCCACTCCGCGACCATGGTCAAGGCAGGCGTGTTCCTGCTGGCCAGACTCTGGCCGGTGCTTTCAGGTACCGAGGAGTGGTTCTGGATCGTCGGCGGCGCGGGTGCATGCACCCTGGTGCTCGGCGCTTTCGCCGCCATGTTCCAGAACGACCTCAAGGGGCTTCTCGCCTACTCCACTATCAGCCACCTGGGCCTGATCACGCTGCTACTGGGCCTGAACAGTCCCCTGGCGGCCGTCGCCGCGGTGTTCCATATCCTCAACCATGCCACGTTCAAGGCCTCCTTGTTCATGGCTGCGGGCATCATCGACCATGAAAGCGGCACCCGCGACATCCGCCGCCTCAGCGGGCTGTTCCGCCTGATTCCCTTCACCGCCACCCTGGCCATGGTGGCCAGTGCCTCGATGGCCGGGGTGCCGTTGATGAACGGTTTCCTGTCCAAGGAAATGTTCTTTGCCGAGACCGTGTTCATCAGCGCGAGCGCCTGGATCGAGCTGGCCCTGCCGGTCATAGCCACCTTGGCCGGCACTTTCAGCGTGGCGTATGCGCTGCGCTTCACGGTCGATGTATTCTTCGGACCCGCTGCCAGGGACCTGCCGCATCAGCCTCATGAACCGCCACGCTGGATGCGCGCGCCAGTCGAGCTGCTGGTGCTGACGTGCCTGGTGGTCGGCATCTTCCCTGCCCAGTCGGTAGGCCCGCTGCTCGCCGCGGCAGCGCTGCCGGTGGTTGGCGGCACCTTGCCGGAATACAGCCTGGCCATCTGGCACGGCTGGAATGCACCGCTGATCATGAGCGTGATTGCCATGGGCGGTGGCGTCCTGCTCTACCTGGTGCTGCGAGAGCAACTACGCCGCGGCCGCTTCCGTAATCCGCCCCTGATCGAGCGCTTCAACGGCAAGCGTCTGTTCGAACATGGGCAGGTCCACCTGATGCGCCTGGCGCGCCATGTCGAGCTGCTGCTGACTACCCGTCGCCTGCAGACCCAACTGTTCATGCTGGCGCTGATGGCTTTCCTTGCTGGCCTGTTGCCCATGCTCTACAGCGGGCTGAGCTGGGGGGAGCGGCCCAAGATTCCCGGGTCTGGTGTGTTTGTCGCCCTCTGGGTGATCGCCATCGCCTGCGCCATCGGCGCCGCCTGGCAGGCCAAGTACCATCGTCTTGCCGCGCTGACCATGGTCAGCGTCTGCGGTCTGATGACGTGCATCACCTTTGTCTGGTTCTCCGCGCCCGATCTGGCCCTGACCCAACTGGTGGTCGAGGTGGTCACCACCGTGCTGATCCTGCTCGGTTTGCGCTGGCTGCCGCGGCGCATAGAAGGTGTATCGCCCTCGGCCGCGAGGCGTGCACGCCTGCGGCGTTTGCGCGATCTGCTGCTCGCAGCGCTGGTAGGCGGCGGCATGGCATTGCTTTCCTACTCCATGCTGACACGCCCGACGCCCAATGATATTTCCACGTTCTACCTGAGCCGGGCGCTGCCAGAAGGGGGCGGCACAAATGTGGTGAACGTCATGCTGGTGGACTTCCGTGGCTTCGATACCCTCGGTGAGATCACCGTACTGGTGGCAGTCTCGCTGACTGTGTTCGCCTTGCTTCGTCGCTTCCGTCCACCGAAGGAAAGCATGCAGCTCCCGGCGCAGCAGCGCCAGCTGGCACGGGATGTCGTGACTGACCTGATCAACCCACGGCACGCCACCGACACCGCATTGGGCTTCATGATGGTGCCAGCGGTGCTGGTGCGGCTGCTGCTGCCGATTGCCCTGCTGGTATCGATGTACCTGTTCATGCGCGGGCACAACCAACCAGGCGGCGGCTTCGTGGCCGGGCTGGTGATGTCGGTAGCCTTCATTCTCCAGTACATGGTCGCTGGCACACAGTGGGTCGAGGCACAGATGAGCCTGCGCCCGTTGCGCTGGATGGGTACCGGGCTCTTGTGCGCCACCGTCACCGGCGTCGGTGCCATGGCCCTGGGATATCCGTTCCTGACCACGCACACCGCCCACCTGAACCTGCCTGTGCTGGGCGATATCCACGTAGCCAGTGCGCTGTTCTTCGACATCGGCGTGTATACCGTGGTCGTCGGCTCGACATTGCTGATCCTCACCGCCCTGGCTCACCAGTCGGTTCGTGCCTATCGCCCTGGCAGCCAGCCCAAAACACGCCAAGCAGGAGCCGCCTGATGGAAGAAGTCATCGCAATCGCCATCGGCGTCCTGGCCGCCTCCGGAGTCTGGCTGATCCTGCGGCCGCGTACCTTTCAGGTGATCATGGGCCTGTGCCTGCTCTCCTATGGGGTGAACCTGTTCATTTTCAGCATGGGCAGCCTGTTCATCGGCAAGGAGCCCATCATCAAGGACGGCGTGCCCCAGGATCTGCTCAACTACACCGACCCCTTGCCCCAGGCACTAGTGCTGACCGCCATTGTCATCAGCTTTGCCATGACCGCGCTGTTTCTGGTAGTGATGCTCGCGTCGCGCGGGCTGACCGGCACCGACCATGTCGATGGCCGGGAGCGCGACGAATGACCCTGATGAACCAACTGATCGTCATGCCTATACTGCTGCCGCTGCTCACGGCCGCCCTGATGCTGCTGCTTGGAGAAAAGCACCGTCCGCTCAAGCGGCGCCTCAACCTGTTCTCCAGCGTATTGGGCCTGGCCATCGCCACCACCCTGCTGTTCTGGGTGCGCGACCAGGGCCAGGCCGAGTCGATTGGCGTGTACCTGCCCGGCAACTGGCCAGCACCCTTCGGCATCGCGCTGGTGCTCGATCATCTCTCGGCACTGATGCTGGTATTGACCGGGATCATCGCCGTCTGCGCGCTGCTCTTTGCGCGGGCACGCTGGGACAGCGCCGGGGCCAGCTTCCACGCGTTGTTCCAGATACAGCTGATGGGCCTCTACGGCGCCTTTCTCACCGCCGACCTGTTCAACCTGTTCGTGTTCTTCGAAGTGCTGCTGGCTGCCTCCTACGGCTTGCTGCTGCACGGTTCCGGACGCGCGCGGGTCAAGGCAGGCCTGCACTACATCGCCATCAATCTGTTCGCCTCTACACTGTTCCTGATCGGCGCAGCGATGCTCTACGGCGTCACCGGCACCCTGAGCATGGCTGATCTGGCGTTGAAGATCCCGCTGGTTCCGGAAGCCGACCGCGGCCTTCTGCATGCGGGCGCCGCGATCCTGGCCATGGCTTTTCTGGTCAAGGCCGGTATCTGGCCGCTCAACTTCTGGCTAGTTCCGGCCTACTCCTCAGCCAGCGCCCCGGTGGCGGCGCTGTTTGCGATCATGACCAAGGTCGGCTTCTACGCAGTACTGCGCCTATGGACCCTGCTTTTCTCAAGCCAGGCCGGTGCCTCGGCGTTCTTCGGCAGCCAATGGTTGATCTATGCAGGTCTGATCACCCTGGCCATTGCCGCGTTTTCAATTCTTGCAGCACAACGCCTGGAGCGCATGGCTGCATTGAGCATCCTGGTGTCAGCCGGCACCCTCATGGCGGCCATTGGCTTCGGTCAACCAGTGCTGACCGGCGGGGCACTGTTTTACCTGGTAAGTTCAAGCCTGGCCCTGTGCGCACTGTTCTTGCTGGCCGAACTGATAGAACGCTCCCGCTCTGCCAATGAAGTGCCGCTCGATGATGACGACGGCATGCCGCCACCACTGGAATCGCTGCACCCTCCCAAAGGCATCAATCTCGATGACGAGCAGAAGGCTGTGATCGGCCAGGTAATTCCATGGACCATGGCCTTCCTGGGATTGGGCTTCATCGCCTGCGCCTTGCTGATCATCGGCATGCCGCCGCTGTCCGGCTTCATCGGCAAGCTCAGCCTGATCAGCGCACTCTTCAATCCGCTCGGCCTGGGCGTGGCCACCGCCGAGCCGCTGT
Source organism: Pseudomonas fluorescens (assembly GCF_902498185.1). GTDB lineage: Bacteria > Pseudomonadota > Gammaproteobacteria > Pseudomonadales > Pseudomonadaceae > Aquipseudomonas > Aquipseudomonas fluorescens_BS. Next base: position 12,614 of record NZ_CABVIX010000018.1, read on the forward strand.
CGGCAGCAGGCTGGACACTGGTCGCGCTGCTGGTCCTTTCCGGATTGGCCTCCTTGATCGCCATGGGCCGAGTGGGCATTCAGCGTTTCTGGAAACCCGAGGAGCGTCCCTCGCCCGTGCTGCGCCGCTATGAGTGCCTGCCAATCGTCATTCTGCTGGGCCTGTGCCTGGCCTTGAGCGTCAAGGCCGAGCCGCTGCTGCGCTACACGCAGGACACGGCGGCGAGCCTGCAGACCCCTGACAGTTACATCGAGGCCGTGCTGGGCACTCGTCCCGTTCCAGGCCCCGCTTCCCGTGACACTGAGGTGCAGCCATGAGCCGAGCATTCCCTGCCCCACTGCTGTCGCTTACGCTGTTCGTGCTGTGGCTGCTGCTGAACCTGTCCCTGAGCCCTGGCAATATTCTGCTTGCCGCCATGCTGGCGATAGTAGCCCCGCTGATGCTGGCGCCGCTGCGCCCGCAGGTGGCGCGAATCCGCAAGCCAGGCAGCATCGCCCGCTTGATGTGGCGGGTCGGCACCGATGTCGTACTGTCGAACCTGCAAGTCGCGCGCGGGGTGCTCAGCGCACGTCGACGTCCGCCGCGCTCGGTTTTCGTGCACATCCCCCTGGCGCTGCGTGACGCCCATGGCCTGGCGGCGCTGTCGATGATCACCACGGTCATTCCGGGCACCATCTGGTCGGAACTGGCCCTGGACCGCAGCGTCTTGCTGCTGCATGTGTTCGACCTGGAGGACGAGGCGTCCTTCATAAAGCACTTCAAGGACACCTACGAGCGCCCGCTGATGGAGATCTTCGAATGACTGGCCTGCTCGCCAACGCCATCCTCGCCAGCCTGTTCATCTTCGCTACCGCCATGGCACTGGCGCTGGTCAGGTTGTTTCGCGGCCCTTCCGCCCAGGACCGGGTCCTGGCGCTGGATTACCTCTACATCCTGGCCATGCTGATGATGCTGGTGCTGGGGATTCGCTACGCCAGCGACACCTACTTCGAAGGTGCCCTGCTGATTGCCCTGTTCGGCTTCGTCGGCTCTTTCGCACTGGCCAAGTTCCTGCTGCGCGGTGAGGTGATCGAATGAACGAAAGTGCTGAACTGCCATTCTGGCTTGAGGTGACAACCGCGGTCCTGCTGCTGACCGGCAGTGTCTTTGCCCTTGTCGGCGCTCTGGGACTGGTGCGGCTGAAAGACTTCTTCCAACGCATGCACCCCCCGGCATTGGCATCGACAATGGGTGCCTGGTGCGTTGCACTGGCATCGATCATCTACTTTTCCGGGCTCAAGCAGAGCCCGGTGCTGCATGCCTGGCTGATCCCTGTTCTGCTGTCGATCACCGTGCCGGTGACCACGCTGCTGCTGGCTAGGGCGGCATTATTCAGGAAGCGCATGTCAGGTGATGACGTCCCCGCCGAGGTGAGCAGCGGCAAGGACAGCGGAAACTGAGACGAGGGCGCCTGCCCTCGCTGATCACTCGCTGGCCTTGAAGGTAGTCAGTTCGCCCTTACGCCATTTGGCAACCTTCGAGGTGGTTGCCTTCAGCAGCTTGCCAAGGCCGTCTTGTACCTGCTGGTGAGCGGCGAACACCAGCATCACACCTTGACCTTCGCGGAACACGATGCCATCACCTTCGGGGACCGTGACGAACGCATAGTCGCCGACTCCATAGACGTTGAGCTTGATCTCGCGGAAGCGTATCTCCAGCTTGCCGCCCTCGCGGCTGGGCAAGACCGCTGCCCGGAAGTGATCACCTACCTTCAATTCCAGCCGCTGCTTGTCATCGACCACCAATGCGGTGTCGGTATCGAGCTCGGCCATGTACAGGCCCTCGGCATTCTGTTCGGTGATATAGACAAAACGCCCTTGAAACTGCCTGACCAACTTGGCCCGCAGATCGCCCAGGGCAAACAGGGCATGGGTATCCAGAGTGCTGACTGCCAATGAACAATTCCTCAAACCGATTACACTCCGTCGCCACGCGGGCAACATCATTGCGCGATGGCAACGGCACTTCAAAGTGGAAGTCACAAAGACTAATGGGTAAAGCCCGACACGTCTGTGCAGGCGGACGCAGAAGTGTGAAGGAATTCTCACACATGTTTGAAGGTCAAGTCCGCGCTAGATCCGGGCAAAGCGGGCGTTCCTCTCACCTGCCCATTACAGGAAAAGGAATATGCACGAAAACACCGAAATCCGTCGAGAGGGGAAATGCATTTCTTACATCGTATTGACCCACACCTTGTAATACGAACAGGTGAGAAAAGCAAAAGGCCCCATGGATCTCTCCACAGGGCCTTTGACCAACTAACAGGTCAGACCTGGCGCTGGTGCTTGTCGATCTGCTCGTGGCGCTCCTGCGCCTCGATGCAGTACTTGGTGGTCGGGCTGATCAGCAGACGCTTCAAGCCAATCGGCTCGCCGCTGTCATCGCACCAGCCGAAGCTCTCGTCGGCGATTCGGCCCAGCGCCATTTCAAGCTGGGGCAGAGAGCGTTGGTCACGTTCGATAGCGTTGACCAGCCAGTGGCGCTCTTCCTCGACGGAGGCAGCGTCAGCCGGGTCAGCAGGGCTGTCCAGGCTCTCGATGGTAATGCGGCTCTGTTCGATGCGCTCCTGGGTCTCGACTTTCATCGACTGCAGCAACTCGGTGAAGAACGCCAACTGCGCTGCGTTCATGTAGTCATCGGCCGGCATGGCCAGCAACTTTTCCTTGGTCATCGACTTCTCTATAAAAATACGTGCATTTAAGCGAATCGGGTGCCCCCGGCGTACGCGCGCCAGCGGCGGAATTCTTCAAGCACCACTCGGCACTCTATTTACAGGGGGCGGCAGTCTAAGGCGCCGCGTCGTACTGGGCAACAGAAATGACAGGGGAATCGACCGAAACGCCGCTCAATCCGCTCATGGGCGAACAAATACAGTCGATCACCCGGTTTGACCAGCCTGCATGGCAAAGGTGCCCACAGCCGCACGGCAACCGCAGGTGGTAGCGTGCTAGGGCCAGGACAGCGTTCGACACTGGCCTGATGTAGCCCCATTTTCCTCAAGGACACGACCACATGGGTCTGCACAAACGCCTCGCCGATGATGACTCACTGGGCTGTACCGTGGCCAAGCGCTTTGCCTCACATCCGCAACTGGTAGATATCGCCAGCGCTGTACTTTCCCAGCAATGGCAGCAACGCCAACTGGGCAGTCAGCACGATCCACTGAGCCTGTTCCTGGTCACGGCACTTCCAGCCCCCTATCAGCCGAGGGTGCGGCCGCTGAAATGGGTGTTGATCGAGCGTTACTGCAAGGGGACCACGCTGAACTTGACTCAGGGCGAAGACCACCTCAGCAGCCGCGGGGACAGCGATCAGCAATGGGCGATCGAAGTAGACCTGCACGCCTTGGAGCTATTGATCAACGAATGTGGTCCCTGGTTGATCGCAAGTTACAAGCGGGCATGCGTGGCGTACTGGGGAAGCGCCGACAGCAGCGGTCAATCGCCCTGGCATTGGTATGCGCAATACCTGCAAGATCAGCTGCGCACCACCATCGACAAAGGCATCGGCGAGCATTCGCTGAACCTGGACGCAGCAGGCCTGGCGCGCTTGGTTCAGGCTTACCCCAGGCGCGATCAGCATGCGAGCTGGGCCAACAGCTCGACGGTCTCGGTGCACAATGTGCAGCTGGACCTCTCTGCCAGTTGGCAGCTGGACCCCAACCTGGCCAGCGCGCTGCTGATCGAGCGAAAGGAAAGCTCGCCGGAGCACTCAGCCACGCTGCTGTACACCTTGATCGGACGGTTGCTGTCATTTCAATCGCGTCAGCACATGCGCGACACCCTCGATAAACAATGGTCTGAGCAGTTGCTTGGCGAGACGCCTCAGATATGGTTGACACAAACCTCGGAGCAGGTCTTCGAAGTCCAGGCATTGGGCGTACTGAACCAGCATCTGCGTCTCATCGACAGTGCAAGCGCTACCTATGACCACCAGCATCATGCATGGGCGCTGAACCAGGCACTGGGCCGCCTGACGTCAATGCTGGGTCTGTGTTACTTCGATGAGCAAGACCGCTACGCGCACCTGTTCATGCGGCTGCCCGAGTGGCTGCGCAGCGCCACGAGCCAACAACACCTGCGCTATGCCGGGATGCTCGAAGCGATCGTCGAGGCAGCCACCGCCGACAAAGGCCGCAGCTGGCTGCATGAAATACCTGACGCCGAAGCCTTTGCCCTGGACAGACTGACTCAGCGCATCGCGGCCGACCATCCGGATGCGGAGCTGGATCTGCCGGATCTGCGCGTGATCAACCATCAGGTTACCGCCGCCGCCCTGGCGGGCCAAGGCGTGGTGATCACTGATGACAGTGTGCGCCGGGTCAGCTTCACCCTCGCGCAGTTGGCCATCGCCAATCTCGGCCTGCTGCAACCTGGCAAGGTGACCGTTGAATCCCGAAGCGGCCGACCGGTACCCGCCTGGCTCGACACCGCCTACCTGCGCCGCCTGATCACGGAGGTGGACATCGGTGCCAACTACCCGCTGGAGCTGCAGCACCGTCTTCTGGACGACCCTGTTCAGCTCGCCGAGCGCAAGCACCTGTTGATGACGCAACTGCGCACCCAGTTGCCTGCTCAGGCCATGGAGCTGTGCTTGCGCGATCAGGGCGTGAGCTCGAAGGGGGTGGATGCGGTGACTAAGGCGCTGGCGGACGAGCCGTCAGAGGATGCCCCGCACTGGAGCATCCGCCCCTTGGGCTTCAAGCGCAGCGTCGACGCTGCGAGTGACCTGCCCCGCAATACCTGGCTGATCGAGAGAGGCTCACCGGACAGCAAGCCCTGCTTGCTCTATCGGCCGCTGCATCCGACACCCTTGCTGGAATTCGAAGACAGGCCTGCATTGTTCGCCGCCATCAGCGCCGCAGGCGCCCTGCAGGACGACCTGCTGCATCGATTACCTGCCGCGGACCGGCTCGCCTACGCCCACGGCGGCTTCCTCGAACCGCACGTGTTTTTCCCTCTGGATGACCCCTTCGCAGTGTCCTTTGGCCGACCGGCCCCAGCCCTGATCACACGCGAGCCTGCCGTTGCAGATTTGGGTGAGGCGATCTACCGCGCCTGCGTCGATGAAACCATCAGTCATTTCCGCGAACATGCGGCCAGCAGTGACCAGGCACGCTGGAAGCGCTGGGAGGATCTCGGCTGGCTGCTGCTCAACACTTTGCTGCCTTTTGCAGAGGGACCGCTGGCAAAGGCGGCCTGGCTGGTGCAGATGGATATCGCCGTGGCCCAAGTGGTGGATGAACCGTCTGAATCGCCGGCCCAGGGCATCGAGGCCTGGATCAACCTGCTGGCGAACATTGCCATCTTGCTGACGAGTCACGCCATGGAAAAGCTCGGCCTGGAGCGCGCCACGTCGGAGCCAGAACCGCTGACTCCACCGGCGGTGGTGGATGCACAACAGCCCGGGCCTGTAAAGCTTCACGATCTCGACGCCGACAGTTTCACCCATCAACTGGTTTTCGACTGGTCGCGGCCAGATCTGCAGCTCTCAGCAGCACAGCGCCTCGCACTGGAACGCCTGGAAAGCAATCTGACCGTGGACGAACTCGGCACACCGGTGCCCACGGGACTGTTGCAAGGTCTTCACCTGACACAGGACAGCTTGTTCGTAGTATTGCAGGGCAAGGTCTACAAAGTGGAATGGGACTATCTCCAAGCACAGGCGCGGATCATCGGCTCCAGTCCAGACGCGATAGCCGGCCCATGGCTCAGCCGTGATGAAGCAGGACGCTGGAACTTGGACTTGCGTCTGCGGTTGCGTGGGGGCTCTCCCCTGCACGCTCGCCTGTCGCTGCTCAAAGTCAGCAACGAATCGGTGCTTGAGACCCTGGATGCCAAACTGCGCGAGGACGCCAACCATGCCAACACCCAGCAGGTCTATCTGGAGAAGATCGCGAAATTGGCCACAGACCACGCCCCTGAGCCAATCTTGCGTAACTATCTGGAAAAGACTCAGGCTTTCGGTACGTTCTGGGAGGAGCATCTGGAGCGTCTGAAGCAGCGCAACGCGAAGTCGCCACTGAGGGAATACAAGTATGTTCGTGCGACAGCACTGTACCATCACCTACGCAGCCTGCAGTCCGAGGCTATCTCCCTGCAAAGGCTCTACGCGCCCAAGCGCCGTCAGTTGCTGGACTTCTACAAGCTCGAAAGATCGGGCTATGAGGTAACCGCAGACGACGAACAGGTGCTGAAGGAACGGCTGAATTTTCTGACACCACTGATCGATCAGCTGCTGGTCAACGGTGAAAAAACCCGTGCTCAGCGTGAGCAGCTCAAGCGGCTGTCCAGCCGCTCGCAACCGCGCATCAGCGAACTGCTTTCCAGCACCGAGAAACTCTTTCCCGTTCTTCCCAACCCGCTGGCCTGGCGCTATATACGCATGGAAACCAGCATCAACCGGCTCTCGCTGCTTCACCCGTTCGACGACGAAGCACGTTTCTGGCTGGACCGTGCTTGGCAGAATCTCGATCTGGGTGTGTCCCAGCATCTGCAGCTGGAGAAGTACCCGCAGGTTAGCGATGAAGTCATCACCCGCCTGCTGCGCAGCATCAGTCAACATTTCAGCGCGGCTGGCCGGCAGCTCGGCAACCTGGGTGACCATCTGCCGCATTCGGCGGCCCGGCTGGACCTCAAGGCGCTTCAGGATGACCTGGAATATTTCAGCAACAAGATTACCCAGGAGCTCGCCGAATACCCCGATGCGCCGCCGTCGGCAACCGTACAACAACTGCGCAGCCAGCTACCGGGGCTGATCGAGACCGCAGAGCACGGGCTGTTGCTCGGCGAGCCACGGCCAGATGACGACACCTTGATGGATATTCCCGCTACCGACGGGCAGACCGCATCGCGCACCTACCGCCTCGATCAGCAGCAATGGGTGCGGGTCCCTGAGGCGACGGTCGTCCAGGCAGCACCCGGCGCCGAGAAACTGTCCCGGCTGCTTAATGAGAGTACGCGTCTGATCGCCACAGCCCAGCACGAGCTGGAAGGTTTGCAGTCGCGAAACCTAGCGAGCTACCTGCCTATCGAGATCGAAGAACTTGTGCTGCATCAGCGCGCATTGCTCGATGCCCAACGCACGGCTATCGAGCAGCGTCTCACCGCCAACAACCAGACCGACGAGATCAGCAGCAACCGTGATGCCGCTGTCACCGTCAAGGCGCTCGAGGACCTCTCCATGACGCTCGGTGAGCAAGCGCTTGTGCTGCGTGTGCGAGCAGCGCTTGCGCAGAAACCAAGGATGAGCGAGCTAGAGTTTCTGCTCACCAATGAACAGGTGCAGGTTCGCAGGGAAGGCAGGCGTCGGCGTCTGAGCGCGGTCAAGGGCAGGGCTGCGGACTTCCTCGATGAATATGTGGTACTGCGGGAGGGCAGACCCTTGTGGTACGCGCATTTTCACTACCGTGCCGATAACAGTGACCGGGCATCATTTACCGCCGGACACCTGAAAACCGCCGAACAGCGCTATCTCCAGGGTGCCACGGGCAGCAGCGGTGGCGTGCCCGTGGAGGTCTACCGTGCGCCCGTCACACTGGCAGCGGCGCAGGCGGTGTTCTTCAACCTCTGACCAAACGCATGGGCTATCCCTCAGCTGTCCTTGAACTGCGCTTCACGCTTGGCGATGAAGGCCGCCATGCCTTCCTTCTGGTCTTCACTGGCGAAGGCGGCGTGGAATACCCGCCGCTCGAAGCGCACACCTTCACTCAGGGAAACCTCGAAGGCGCGATTGACGCTTTCCTTGACCATCATGCTCACCGGGATCGACTTGCTGGCAATGCTCGCGGCCACTTTCAACGCTTCCTCCAACAGCTCGGCCTGTGGCACCACGCGGGCGACCAATCCGGCACGTTCGGCCTCTTCGGCACCCATCAGACGGCCCGTCAGACACAGCTCCATGGCCTTGGCCTTGCCCACCGCGCGGGTCAGGCGCTGGGTGCCGCCCATGCCTGGAAGGACCCCGAGGTTGATTTCCGGTTGGCCGAATCTGGCATTATCGGCGGCGAGGATGAAGTCGCACATCATCGCCAGTTCGCAGCCGCCGCCCAGGGCAAAGCCCGATACCGCAGCAATGATCGGCTTGCGTCGATTGGCGATGCGGTCGGCGTCACTGAACAGGTCGTCGACATAGATCTGCGGGTAGCGCAGGTCGGCCATTTCCTTGATGTCGGCGCCAGCCGCGAACGCCTTCGCAGAACCGGTCAGCACCACGCAGCCGATACCGGGGTCTTTTTCCAGCTGGTCCAGCGCCAGGTTGATCTCCCCCACCAGCTGGGCGTTCAACGCGTTGAGCGCCTGCGGCCGGTTAAGCGTGATCAGGCCGACCTTGCCGTGGATGTCCAACACAATGGTTTCGAATGCCATGCTGCCTACTCCTTCAAAGATTGCGCGCAATGACCATGCGCTGAATATCGCTGGTGCCTTCGTAGATCTGGCAGACGCGCACGTCACGGTAGATCCGCTCCAGCGGGAAGTCGCTCAGATAGCCATATCCCCCGAGGGTCTGCAAGGCATCGGAGCACACCTTCTCGGCCATCTCCGAGGCAAACAGCTTGGCCATGGAGGCTTCGACCAGCGCCGGCCGCCCGGCATCGCGCAGTGCCGCGGCATGCAGCACCATCTGCCGGGCGACAGCGATGCGAGTCGCCATGTCGGCCAGGCGGAAGGCCACTGCCTGGTGCTCCACCAGAGACTTGCCAAAGCTTTGCCGCTCGCGGGCATAGTCCCGTGCTGCTTCGAAGGCAGCCCGTGCCATGCCCACCGACTGCGCGGCAATGCCGATGCGTCCGCCTTCGAGGTTGGCCAGGGCGATGCGATATCCCTCGCCCTCTTCACCCAAGCGGTTGGCCAAAGGTACGTGCAGGTTATCGAAGACGATCTGGCAGGTATCGGAGGCATGCTGGCCCAGTTTGTCTTCGACCCTTGCCACCTGGTAGCCCGGTGAGTCGGTGGGCACGATGAAGGCAGTGATGCCCCGCTTTCCTGCCGTGGGGTCGGTGACGGCGAAGACAATCACCACGCCTGCGCTTTGCCCGGAGGTGATGAACTGTTTGCTGCCATTGAGTACGTAATGATCGCCATCCCGGCGCGCGCGGCTTTTCAGGCTGCTGGCGTCGGAACCCGCCTGGGGCTCGGTAAGGGCAAAGGCACCGAGCATCGACCCGCTGGCCAGCGGCCTGAGAAATTGCTGTTTCTGCGCCTCGCTGCCAAACCTGAGAATAGGCACGCAGCCAACCGAATTGTGCACGCTCATGATGGTCGAGCAGGCGCCATCGCCCGCAGCGATCTCCTCCAGAGCCATGGCATAGGCGACGTACCCCGTGTCACTGCCGCCCCACTGCTCGGGCACCAGCATGCCGAACAGGCCCATGTCGGCCATTTCGTCGATCGCCTCGCGGGGAAAGCGGTGTTCGCGGTCCCATTGCTCGGCGAAGGGTTTCAGCCGTTGCTGGGCGAAGGTACGGACCGCGTCGCTGATCTGCTGTTGTTCTTCATTGACTAGCATGGTCACCTCAGTACAGACACTCGACAGCCATGGCCGTGGCCTCGCCACCGCCGATACAGATGGCCGCCACGCCGCGGCGCAGGTTGTTCTGGCGCAGGGCCGCCAGCAGCGTCACCAGGATCCGGGCCCCCGAGGCACCGATGGGATGGCCGAGTGCGCAGGCACCGCCATGGATATTGACCTTGTCATGGGGCAGGTCCAGGTGCTTCATCGCGGCCAGGGTGACCACCGCGAATGCCTCGTTGATCTCGAACAAGTCGACTTCGTCCAGCTTCCAGCCCGTGCGCTTCATCAGCCGCTCGATGGCGCCGATCGGTGCGCTGGGGAACAGCGCGGGTGCGTCGGCAAAGGCCGCGTGGCCATGGATCACCGCCAGCGGCGTCAGCCCACGCCGCTCGGCCTGGGAACGGCGCATCAGCACCAACGCCGCGGCGCCATCGGAGATAGAGCTGGAGTTGGCCGCGGTGACGGTGCCGCCCTCGCGGAATGCCGGTTTCAGCTGGGGGATCTTGTCCAGGCGCGCCTTGGGCGGCTGCTCATCCTGGCTGACCAGGCGCTGCGCCTTGCCGTCGGAGACCTGGACCGGCACGATTTCGGCGGCGAAGCTGCCATCCTCGATCGCACGCTGGGCGCGCGTCAGCGACGAAAGGGCAAAATCGTCCTGAGCCTGACGGCTGAAGCCATTGGACTCGGCGCAGTCCTCGGCGAAGGTACCCATCAGACGGCCCTTTTCGTAAGCGTCCTCAAGGCCGTCGAAGAACATGTGGTCGATTATCTTGCCGTGGCCCATGCGATAGCCGCTACGGGCTTTTTCCAGAAGATAGGGTGCGTTGGACATGCTTTCCATGCCTCCGGCGACCACCACCTCGGCACTGCCGGCGAGTAACAGGTCGTGCGCCATGATCGTGGCCTGCATGCCTGAGCCGCACATCTTGTTGAGCGTGGTGCAGGTGGTGCTGCTGTCCAGGCCGGCACCGAGGGCAGCCTGGCGCGCCGGGGCCTGGCCAAGCCCTGCGGGCAGCACGCAGCCGAACAGCACCTGCTCGACGGCTCCGGCGTCGATGCCGGCACGCTCGACGGCACCACGGATGGCTGCAGCGCCTAGCTGCGGTGCAGCAAGGCTTTTCAGGTCGCCCTGCAGGCCGCCCATGGGCGTACGCACGGCGCTGACGATAACGACAGGATCATTGACGAGGGTCATTGTAGGTACTCCTTACTTGGCAGCCATGCGCAAAGCGCCGTCGAGGCGAATCACTTCGCCGTTGAGCATGCTGTTCTCGATGATATGGCGGGCGAGCGCCGCATATTCCTGCGGCCGGCCCAGGCGCGGTGGAAACGGCACGCCGGCGGCCAGCGAGTCGCGCACTTCCTGGGGCATCCCAGCCATCATTGGTGTCTCGAAGATGCCGGGAGCGATGGTCATCACGCGGATGCCAAAGCGCGCCAGCTCACGGGCTACCGGCAGGGTCATGCTGGCAATGGCGCCCTTTGAGGCGGCATAGGCGGCCTGGCCGATCTGCCCGTCGTAGGCGGCGACCGAGGCGGTGTTGATGATCACTCCCCGCTCGCCATCTTCGCCCACCGGGCCTTCGGCCATGGCCGCCGCCGCCAGGCGCAGCAGGTTGAAGCTGCCGATCAGGTTGACGTTGATGACCCGAGCGAACCGGTTCAGGTCATGCGGGCCCTGTTTGCCGAGGACCTTCTCGGCACCGACGATGCCTGCGCAGTTGACCAGCCCGTGCAGACTATCGAAGGCGCGTACGGCGGCCTCCACCGCACCCTTGGCCGCGGCCTCGTCGCTGATGTCGGCGACCGCGAAACGTGCCCGGTCACCTAAGGCTTGCGCCTTGGCCGCGACAGCTTCGCCGTTCAGGTCGACCAGCATGACCCGGGCACCGGCTTCGATGAGCATGTCAGCAGTCGCGGCGCCCAGACCAGAGGCCGCACCACTGACGATGAAATTGCTATGGCTTATGTGCATGGCGGTATTCCTTCAGGCGCCAGCGAAGTGCGCCAGCGCAGCATGTTGCAGGATAGTCGCGCTGCTTGGCGCCTGGGACAATGGCCAAAACTGTCAATGTGAATGACTGCTTTGGCCGTCCCGCCAGTACTGTGGGCTCAGCGTCCTCCCTGCCCTTGAGCCGCAAGGGCCTGGCGAGTGAGCGTCAGGAAGAGCTCGTCGAGCGCCGCTTGCCGCTCGCGCGCCAGCGCGTTGATCCGCTGCAGGTAAACGCCTTCTTCGAGAGAGTCCTGTTGCAGAGCCAGCGCTTCGAGTCGCTCCCAGAATGGCTGCTCGAGAGCCTCGAAACGCGTGCCATGCTTCCCTTTGAGACACTCCCGCCAGAAGTCCCGTTGCGCGACATCTTCGGCCAGGGCATCGGACTGCTCGGCCAGCTGCACCGCTGCAGCAGCTTCTTCCAGTTGCGCCGCGCCCACTCCCGCCAGCATCTCGAACTGCATGGTCTGCGGCTGGCCGGGCAACTCCAGTCGCTGGGCAAGACCCGTACGGTAGGCAAGGCTCACCTCGACTTCATCGACCGCTTCGCCGGCTGCGATCCGCGCTGCAATGTCGCTGCGGGCGAATTGCTCGACCTGGTCCAGGCGGAACAAACGACGGGCGAGCTCCAAGCGTGCCTGCCGCCCCTGCCCAGCCCCCCCGCGCAGGGTACGGGCGATCAATACCCGGACCTCCAGCGCACTGAAGCAGGATGCGACGCTGTCCACGCAAGTACGTGGGCTGGCCGCCAGACTGAATACGTCCGCACGCAGCTCGCTGTCGGCATGCAGAGCCTCCAGCACCTCACCCACTCGATCCCGCAGCTTCGTGCTGGCGGATCGATAGTCACTGGTTTCGGTCAGCCGATCGAGAATGTCGAAAAAGTCGCCGCTGTGGGCTTCGACACGCAGATCGTCCCACACCTTCTGGCGTTGTAAACGCTGCTCCTCTTCGAGTGTTTCAAACCACATCGCCCTCGACCAGCCCGCGTTCTGCAAGGTTGCCGACACCCTTTCGATTCCAGGCATGAGCATGATCTGGCGAACGGCGGCCGGTAATGGATTGCCATCGAGCAGTAACGATCGTCGCAGGTCGCTGGGCGCCGCGAGGATGGCCTGCGGCAAAGAGGAGAGCTGGTTGTCCCGCAGATCGGCGATCTCGAGAAATCCGCACTCCTGCAACCCGGATGGCACGTTCTGCAACTGGCAGTGGCGCAGGTGCAGGTCAGTCAGGGGGGAGGCTTGGGCAAAATGCAGACTGATCAGCCCCAACGGGTTGTAGCTCAAGTCAAGTAGATGAAGCCGCAGATTGTCCAGGACGCCGGCGGCGGGCGCGCTCATGTGAATATTGTTGTGCCGCAACCGCAGTTCGCGCAACTCGTTGAGTTCGTGCAAGCCAGGGGGAAGACGCTCGAGGGCATTATGATCGAGGGTCAGCCGGCGCACCCTGGGGAAGCAACCGAGGAAATTGGCCGGCAGTTCCCGGAGCCGCATGCCCGACAGGTTCAAGATATGGACGTGAGAGAAATCGGTGTCGGCAGGCAGATCGGGAAGCGTGTGCACCTTCAGACCCGATAGATCAAGACGCATGCCCACGGCTTGGTCGCCAGAGTCGATCAACCGGTCCCCTTGCATCTGCCAGCAGCGGCGCAGCTCGTCAGAGACAAAGCGCCGTCGGCCACGTTGCCGCAAAGGTATCGGTTCGTGCACCCAACGATTCAGAGCATGTGTCATGCGCTGCAACGATTGCTCTTGCTCCAGAAGCATGGCGTAGGATGAACCAGACCTTGCACGCAGAATGTCCAGGTAGGTGGTAACTTCGCTATCGTCGAATGCGGGATACAAGGCGCGGATCCTGTCGCGCAGATTCATTTCTTCAAACGTGCGCGGATTGCCACGGCCACTGAGCGGGTAACCCACGCGACCATCCTTCAGGCGCTGTCCCGGGTTGAAACGAGGCTTGATCTCGCGCAGACCTGCCAGAGGCAGGAGTTCGCGGCGAGCTGCCGGCAACCAGGCCTGCACATCATCGCGCAGTCGTTGACCGCCTTGCGCTCCACTCCAGCCAAGGCGCTCGGCATCCAGCGGTGGCAATGCAGCGGCCACCGCCTCGAATAAGCCGCAGGGCTCTGGAACCGTGGTGTCCAACTCAAATCCGCTGTCGTCATAGAGCGCGTAGACACCATTGCGCCTGACCAGTACGACAAGCCGGCGTTGCCCGCCTTGCGGATAAAGACGGGCCAGCACAGGGCCCGTATCAGAACCTTCCTGAACCTGAAGATTGACCGCTTGCGGCCAGCGCGCTCGTCGCCGCAGCAGGGCGAACACCAGCTCCACAGTATCGTTCGAGTGGCTGTCCTGCAGGTACAAGCCTTCGAGCATGCGCGTGAGCTTTGCCGTCTGCAGCGCCGAACGGGCCTGCTCGGCCACTGCCAGGGGCAGTCGAGACGTGTCGAGCATATGCTGGCGCTGGGCAGAGTCAACCGCCTCAAGCACCTCAAGCGCATACGCATCGGGCAGGCCTGGAAAGTCACGCTTGAGCAGGGGCAGCAGTTCGTCGCTGGCCAGGTACTGTCGGGAAAAGTGCTCAAGCAGGCGTGCGCGCCACAACGCGGAATCGGCAAGCAGCGTGCGCTGCAACGCGTTGTCATCAGGCTGGGACGCGGCCAACTGATCGCGGCACCACGCAAGCCATGCACCCTCCGCGTCCAAGCCTTCGGTGACGTCCAGGCGCGCGAAGAAGGCGTCTACGCGCTGGGCCACGGCGAAGCGTTCCAGCGTATCGCGCAGGGTCACCGGCAGACGCCGATTTTCCACCAGCAGGCCGCGCAACGCATCCTTGTCGAACCCCGCGACGCGCAGGATCTGGCTGACACGCCGCGCACTCAGTTGTTCGGCTGCCGGCCACAGCCGGGTAAGCAAATAGGTTTCGCCTTCCCACTCCAGGGGCCGTTCGTAAGCCAGCCGCCAGGCGCTGTCGCCATTATGCTCAAGCCTTGGACCATAGGCTTGCTCGCGCTCGGGGTGACGCAGCCGCCACGGCGCCTGCTCCTCAGGCTGCCAGACCTCGTAGCTGGCCCCCCGATGACGCCACCAATGCCGATGACCATCGGTATGCAGGCCATTGTCCTGCAGCGTGGTGTTTTCAGGCTCGGGCAACGTCCGGTAAGCGTCCAGGTCATTGCTCCACAGCCGCCTTTGTTCAGAATCCAGTTCGATAGGCTCAAGACGATCGATGAAGGTGCCGCGGGTAAACCCCCGTGCCACGCCTACGACCACACCGGCTGTCACCGTCGTCACAACAACGGTTTCGGCCACCCCCAGCAGGTGCTCCATGGCCTCGTGCTGATGTCCCAGGGACCAGTCTTTCGCGCCCTCGTAGACCTCGTCGAGGGTCCGCACTACCAATTGCCCGAGCAGCAATCCCCCCACCAAGGGCACGAAAAAGCTGGCGAGGTCGAGCAGATCCAGGCCAGCCTCTTCGAGCGCAGCAATGCGCGCTTCGGAAGCGGCGTGGTCGGCGTCGGCGGTTGGCACCAGCAGGATCCGGGCATCGTCCTTTATCCTTGCCACCTGCTGCACCGCCAGGCTGACAAAAATGTCCTCGGCAGGCGCTTGCCCCTGAGCGGCGATGTCGGGCTGGGGGTCGCCGAGGCGCTTGGCCAGCAACGACGCAAACGCCGCCCGCTCGCGCAACCTGATCAGTGTGCTGAAGTAGCGCTGGTAACTCGGCGCTTGCAACGCTGCGGCCAGCGTCTCGCTCAGTGCTTTCCAGGAAGCACAGCAGCGTAGAGGCTGCACAGGGTCGTCGGGCAAATACAGCACAACGCCGGTGATGTGCCCCGCGTCATCCTTGAGTGCGATCGCAAGTGCGCCATCGACTGGCTGGCCAAGCACGCGCAGCAGTAATGGATGGGCCTGTACGGCTGAGCCCGGCATGACGTCATTGTCCACGAGGCGGCGCAGGTGGGGCAGGCAGGTATCGTCTAGCTGCCCCCTGAGCGCCGCAATTTCGGTAGCCATGCCCAGGCCGTTGCGCTTGTCCGCCGCCAACTGTCCCTGAGTCGCCACATTGAACACCCGGCCGAGCAATGCCTGATACCGCTGGCCAGCATCCACCGAACGGCACATCCGCGCCACATCGGCCAGCCGGTCGCTGATCACGGTTTCCTGCAGATCCTGTGCGACCAAACCGCTGCCCACGTAGTAGGACGCCCCCGCCTGGAAGTTCTGCATCAGCCGCTGCAGGGCGGGCATGCGGAAGTAGATCACTTCGTCGCTGGGCAACCGCACGTCCGGCGATACGACAAATCGACGCCTTACTTCCAGCCAACGTGCCTGACGCAGAGCGACGGTCATGTCTAGCTGACCGTATAGCTCTCGTCCAAGCAGGCTCGCAGCAAAACTGTCCGGGGGCACCAGGTGGCGCTTGGCGAGATTCAAGTGCTCGCGGCTAGCGTTCAACGCGGCAAAGCATTCTCGCAGCCGGCGAATATCAGCGTGCGAGGCCTGCTTGAGCCAGGGCGGGAGGATTTCGCTGATGAAGTCGTCTGTGGCGGTCTCGCCCTCCTCGTGGTGGGGAGTTGTGGCGTGAGTTTGAGTCATCACAATGGTCTTCGTTGCCGAGAAGGCCCACCACTGTAAAAACCGGACCCTGCCGATCTAAGCGGGAAATCAGCCCATGCTCACGCTCGCAAGGCCCACGCTCCCGGCTCGGCGGGGGAAGGAGTCTCTATCGCCCATAGGCGCTCCGGAGCCTGAGCTACACCGTCCTGATCAGCTTCACCCACGCCGCGAATCTGTCGATGAAGGTCTGCAAGAACGGCCGTGTCTTTTCGCCCAGCTCGCCCGATGCCTCAAACAGACTGGCAGCCCCGCCAATATAGGCTTCGGGCATCTGCATGCAGGGCATGTCGAGAAATACAAGGGACTGTCGTAGATGGTGATTGGCGCCAAACCCGCCGATGGCACCTGGCGACACACTGATCACCGCCGTCGGCTTGCCGTTCCAGGAACTGTGCCCGTAGGGCCGGGAGCCGACGTCGATGGCGTTCTTCAAGACACCCGGTACGGAGCGGTTGTATTCAGGGGTAACGAACAGCACGGCATCGCTCTGGCCGATTTGTGCACGAAAGCGCTTATAGGACTCGGGCGGATCGACGTCGATATCTTCGTTGTATAGCGCCAGATCGCCAATTTCGATGATTTTCAGGATCAAGCCGGGAGGCGCCAGGTCCGCTAACGCCAGTGCCACCTTGCGGTTGTAGGAATCCTTGCGCAAACTGCCAACCAAGACCGCTACCGAATACTCCTTGCTCATGGGTTTCTCTACCTTTGATGGATAAAAGTGACGTAGTAGGTATAGATGACCGTCCTATCCGCTCTTTAGTTTTTTTCCTGCGGCCGAAAACTTCCCAGCCTGGGCGGTGGTCTATGCCTGCAGACGATGTTCACTTTTCTAGAGGTTGTACGGTAAATGACAGCAGTACTGGTTGGTCAATTTCATGCACGGGACGCCGAGGGCCGCGTCTACCCCGTCCATGAGTTCCAGGAAGCCACCCTTCAGGCCGACGGCAGTGCTTCCTCTGCGCCTGTCACCACCTACCGTCTGGCGATTGGAGACCGGGTCAATCACCTGGGTGACGACCGCTTCGAGCTCGCCCAGAGCGGTGTCGAAATCATCCGTATCCCCTGACTTGCCTACTGCCGCACGCAATCGACGGTGTAGCAGCGCTCGTGCCCTGCATCTTCGTACTGCAGGCCATGTACATCGGCATTGAATCCAGGAAACCCACTGTCGAAAGCACGGGCGAACGACAGGTAGTCGATGATCGAGCGGGTGCCTTCGGTGAAGCGCTCACCCGGCATGATCAACGGAATGCCTGGCGGATACGGCACGAGCATCACCGCGGCCACCCGGCCCATCAGCTGCTCGATCGGCACCGCGTCCACTTCCCCACGCACCAGGTGGTCATAGGCCCGGGCTGGCGTCATCGCCACCTCGGGCAACCGGGTGAACAGGCGCTTTAGCTGCTTGGCGGTCGCGTTGATGCGATAGCAGTCATGCAACTGGCTGCACAGATCGCGCAGACCCAGCTTCTCGTAGCGCAGCGGATCGATCCCGGCAATGCAAGGCAGGCACTGAGTGAGTGCGGTGTTGGCGTCGTAGTGGCGCTTGAACTCCAGCAGCTCGGTCAGCAAGGTGCTCCATTTGCCTTTGGTGATGCCCATCGAGAAGAGCACCAGAAAGCTGTACAGTCCGGTCTTTTCCACCACCAGCCCCCGCTCCCAGAGAAACTTGCTGACCACCGCTGCCGGAATGCCACGCTCGCCCGGCACCCCATCGGCATCTAGCCCTGGCATCACCAGGGTTACCTTGAGCGGGTCGAGCAGCACATAATCGTCGGCCACTTCGCCAAAACCATGCCATTGCGCGCCCGGCTGCAGTAGCCAGTCCCTGGCTACCAGCCCCTGGGCGCCGCCGACCGCAGGCGGCTGCCAGATGCTGAACCACCAGTCCTCGGCACTGATGTGCTCGCGCAGCTTGGCCAGCGCCCGGCGAAAGCTCAGCGCCTCATCGAACATCTCCTGCAGCAGCGAGCGGCCTGTGGGTCCTTCCATCATCGTCGAGGCGACATCCAGTGAGGCAAGGATGCTGTACTGCGGCGAAGTCGAGGTATGCATCATGAAAGCTTCATTGAAGCGATCACGGTCGAGCGGGCGCATGCCGCCATCCTGCACATGGATCATTGACGCCTGGCTGAAAGCGGCCAGCAGCTTGTGGGTCGAATGAGTGCTGAACAGCAGTGGACTGTCGTCGCTGCGGTGCGTGCCCATGGCGAAACGTCCGGTGAAGAATTCGTGAAACGCCGCGTAGGCAAACCAGGCTTCGTCGAAATGCAGCACCTCGACACGGGCGCCCAGCAGCTGCTTGATCTGCCCCGCGTGGTAACACAGCCCGTCGTAGGTCGAGTTGGTCACCACCGCCAGTTTGATCCGTGCCGGCCGCCCGCGTGCAACGGGGTTGGCGTCGATCTTGGACTGGATCGATTCGACGCTGAATTCGCTCGGCGGAATCGGCCCGATGATGCCCAGCTCATTACGTTCCGGGCACAGATACAAAGGGATCGCCCCGGTCATGATGATCGCGTGGACCACTGACTTGTGGCAGTTGCGGTCTACGAGCACCAGGTCGTCGCGGCCCACCATCGAATGCCAGACGATCTTGTTGGCGGTCGAGGTGCCATTGATCACGAAAAACGTGTGATCAGCGCCAAAGTTGCGCGCGGCGCGGGCTTCGGCTTCGGCCAGGGGGCCAGTATGGTCGAGCAGCGAGCCCAGCTCCGGCACCGAGACCGACAGGTCCGAGCGCAGCGTATTCTCCCCGAAGAATTGGTGAAACGCCTGCCCGACCGCGCTTTTGCGGTAGGCCACCCCGCCGCCATGGCCAGGTGTGTGCCACGAGTAGTTGGACTGCGCGGTGTGCTGCACCAGCGCCTTGAAAAAAGGCGGCAACAGGCCATCGAGATAGTTATGCGCAGCGCGCGCGACCTGGCGCGCCAGAAAGGGCACGGTATCTTCGAACAGGTAGAGGATACCGCGCAGTTGGTTCAGCTCACCCATGGCCTCGGCGGGCGCGTTCTCCAGGGTCACCTGCTCGCCGAGGGCAAAAATCGGCAGGTCTGGGGAGCGCAGCCGGGCCAGGCGAATCAGCTCGGTCATGTTCTGCAGCAGGTGGGTGTTCTCGCCAATGCCTTCAGCTGCCACCAGCACGCATGCCAGCCCGTGATGGGTCGCGGCGACCAGCCGGGCCTCGGCATGGTTGGCGGCGGGCAGGATGGTGAAGCCATCCTGGCTCAGCTCATGCGCAATCCCGCGCACCCGCTCGCCGGCGACGCTGTCGGCCTTGATGTCGCGATGGACAATCAGGATTGGAAACTTGAGGTCCTTGTACATGGGCATTCCTCGCCTGCGAAGGACAGATGCGTCCTTTCAGGGTAGAAGCTGCCCAGGCAGCGCGCCCGCTTTTGCCTCAGCCCGCTTCGCCCAGGGTATGCCACAGGGCGGGGCTGCCGGCCGATTTGGCCACCACTTCGAGACGTGCCAGGTGCGCCGCGAGCTCATCGGGCGTGGCCCGGACGATGCGCCCCGGTTGGCGGCTGGGCGGCAGGCGGCGGATCTCGCTGCCGCCGCTGCCCTGCCCGTTTTCATCCCCGTCAGCGCCATCGCCTGCCAGCGACAGGGTGGTCTGCCCGCCGGTCATGCTCAGGTAGACGTCGGCCAGGAGCTCGGAGTCGAGCAAGGCGCCGTGCAGCTCACGACCCGAGTTGTCGATGCCGTAGCGCTTGCACAAGGCATCGAGGCTGTTGCGCTGGCCCGGGTGACGGGCCCGGGCCATCATCAGGGTATCGAGAATGGTGCAATGCTTGGCGATGTCGGCGCGGTCGTGCTGTCCAGCCAAGGCGAATTCGCTGTTGATGAAGCCAACGTCGAACGCCGCGTTGTGGATGATCAGCTGCGCGCCCTGGATGAACTCGAAGAATTCATCGGCGACCTCGGCAAAGCGCGGTTTATCAAGCAGGAAGCTGTCGGTGATGCCGTGGACGCCGATGGCGCCCTCATCGCTCTCGCGGTCAGGCTGGAGATAGACGTGGAAGTTGCGCCCGGTCAGGCGGCGGCCGATCACCTCGACGCAACCGATCTCGATGATGCGGTGGCCGTCGCTGACCGGCATACCGGTGGTTTCGGTGTCGAGGACGACCGACCTGCTGTTGGGTTGCTCCACGTCGGGGGTCTCCGTAGCTGCGTGTTCTGCAAAGCCGGGCATTGTACCCCAGCTCAGCGCAGGCCGCGCACCTCATCGACCCCGCGGTTCGCCAACTGGTCGGCGCGCTCGTTGCCTGGATGGCCGATATGTCCACGCACCCATTTCCACGTGACCTTGTGACGCGCGACCTGCGCGTCCAGCAGTTGCCAGAGGTCGGCGTTTTTCACTGGCTCCTTGGCGGCGGTCTTCCAACCGCGCTTCTTCCAGTTGACCATCCACTCGGTGATGCCTTTCATCACATACTGCGAGTCGGTGACCAGCAGTACGTCGCACTCGCGCTTGAGTGCCTCAAGGCCCTGGATCGCGGCCATCAATTCCATGCGGTTGTTGGTGGTTTCACGCTCTCCGCCCCACAGCTCCTTCTCCACGCCCTTGCAGACCAACAGCGCGCCCCAGCCGCCTGGACCAGGATTGCCCTTGCAGGCTCCATCGGTGTAAACCTCGACCGTATCGCTCATGTACCGCCTTCATTGTTCAGGTAATCAGTGGCCCGCAGGCCGCTCAAGGCTCCAGGTTGCGTCGGTTGACCTTGGCCATCGGCAACGGCAGCAGCTTGCCCATCGGCTCGCGGCGCTCTTGGCGCAGCGGCCGCAGGCCGACTACCATTTTGCGCGCCACCAGCAGATAGACCCCGCCGCCAGTGCTCTGCCAGCGCCCCGCCACCCGCTCCCATCCCGCCAGGCGTTGTTGCCAGGCTGGCGAAGCAAGCGGCGGACGATAGCACCCGAACCGGCGTTTCTCCAGCGCGAAGCCCAGCAGGTTGAGCCAGTCGCCAACCCTGGAAGCCGAGATGCAACGCGCCTTGCGCAAGGCGCCCTGGCCAAACAGGTGGCGCACACCCCAGCTGCTCCAGGGGTTGATGCCGATGATCAGCAGATGGCCGCCCGGGCGCACACTGCTGGCGGCCTGACGGAGCAAACCGTGGGGGGACAGGCTGAAATCCAGGCCGTGCTGCAGCACCACCACGTCGGCGGCATGCTCGCCCAAAGGCCATGCCTGCTCCTCGCAGACGATCTCGACCCCCGGCAGCGGCGCGCCGAGGCGCACGTTGCGCTGCACCTGAGGCGCTGCGGGAGGCGCCTCGGCACAGGGGCCGTAGTGCACCAGAAAACCCCCGAAATAGCGCGCGAGCTCGTCTTCGAGCAGCTTGTGTTCTTCCTGCAGCATCAGCCGGCCCAGTGGCCCGTTGAACCAGTCACGGGCAAGGCTGATCAGTTCGACCCAGTCGGGATCGGCCTGGGCAAAGGCTTTGTCGGTCATTGAGCTCTCCTCGAAGGTTCTCTGCCCGCGCCATCGCGGCTAAGATGCCCTCATGTCCCACGCATTGGCGATAGCACCATGATACAGATCGATGCTCTACCCGCTTTCTCGGACAACTACATATGGTTGTTACAGGATACTGCCAAACGTCGCTGCGCGGTGGTCGATCCGGGTGACGCCGCGCCGGTGCTGGCCTGGCTGCAGGCGCATCCGGACTGGGTGCTCGAGGACATCCTCATCACCCATCACCATCATGACCACGTCGGCGGTGTCGAAGCCATCAAGCGCGCCACTGGAGCGCGGGTGAGCGGGCCCGCCAACGAGCGCATCCCGGCACGCGACGTCGCTCTGGAGGACGGTCAGCAGGTGCATGTGCTAGGGCTCGAGCTTCAGGTAATCGCGGTCCCCGGCCATACCCTCGGGCATATCGCCTACTACACCGCGCAGGCGCCGGTCCCGCTTCTTTTCCCGGGCGACACGCTGTTTGCCGCAGGCTGCGGCCGTCTGTTCGAAGGCACACCTGCTCAGATGCATCAATCGCTCGGCCGCCTGGCCGCGCTTCCCGACGAAACGCTGATCTACTGCGCTCACGAGTACACCCTTGCCAACCTGCGCTTTGCTTGCGTGGTAGATCCGGAAAACTCGAGCGTTGTGCAGCGTTTGCAAGACGTTACCCGTCTGCGCGGCGAAGATCGCATCACCTTGCCTTCCAATATCGCGCTGGAGCGCCTGACCAATCCGTTTCTTCGCATAACTGAAACATCCGTTAAACAAAAAATAGACGAATGGGCTGGGCACGCAAACGATGGTCCGGTGGCCGCTTTTGCTGCCTTGAGGCGTTGGAAAGACGGCTTCTGACAACCTCAAGATATATCGAAAGGATCGGTCAAAGGTTGACCAGGCAAAGGGTGGTTCCTAGAATCCCCCAACTTTTTGCCCGGATAACTGTCCAAGCCGATGCCTTCATGTAGCCGCAAGACCGCTCATTCCGTCGCCCTGACGCGCCTGGCCCAAGCCAGTGTGCTGGCCCTGGCCGCCACACTGGTAGGCTGCCAGAGCACCGCTCGGGTCGACGAAACCGACAGCGTTCGCGCGCACAAGTATCAGGCGCGGATAAAGCCCAAGACTGTGATTATCGCGGTCAAGCCGGTCGAGCAGGCCCCGCAGGATGTCTGGGAGCGCATGCGACAGGGCTTTGCCTTGCAGGACGTGATCGGCGTCAACCCTCGCATCGAGCAGCAACGCCTGTGGTTCGCCAGCAACCCGTCGTTCCTCGAAACCGCTGGGGAGCGGGGCAGCCTCTACTTGCACTACATCGTCGAGCGTCTCGAAGAGCGCGACATGCCGCTGGAGCTGGCGCTGCTGCCGGCCATCGAAAGCGCCTACAACCCCATGGCCTATTCGCGTGCCCATGCGGTCGGCCTGTGGCAGTTCATCCCTTCCACCGGGCGTCATTTCAACCTGCGTCAGACCAACTTCTACGACGGCCGCCGCGACATCACCGCGTCAACCAACGCTGCGCTGGATTACCTGTCGCGCCTGCATGACATGTTCAACGGTGACTGGCTGCTGGCCATGGCCGCCTACAACGCTGGCGAGGGCACTGTCAGCCGCGCCATCGAGCGAAACGAAAAGCTCGGCCTTCCCACTGATTTCTGGAACCTGCCGCTGCCCCAGGAAACGCGCAACTACGTGCCCAAGCTGCTGGCCTTGTCCCAGGTGGTACTGACGCCGGAAGCCTACGGCGTCAACCTGAGCCCCGTGGCCAACGAGCCCTACTTCGAAGCCGTCGCCATCAACGAACGCCTGGACTTGTCGCGGGTGGCCGCGTTCTCCGGCATCGACGAAGACGAGCTGATCCAGCTCAACCCGGCCTTCAAGAAGCGCATGACCGTGGACGGGCCCAAGCAACTGCTGGTGCCGACGGCGAAGGCGCAATTGCTGTCAGACCGCCTGTCGAACCTCAAGCCTGAACAGCTGCTTGCCTTGCAGCCGAAAAAGGCAGTCTTCGAGACGGCGTTGGCTGAAGCCTCGGCCCCGGTTGCGGGCAGCCGAAGCTACCGGGTCAAGCGTGGCGACAATCTGGGTAGCATCGCCCGCGCCAATCGTGTGTCGGTCAAGGAGCTGCAGCGCTGGAATCGCATCTCCGGTTCGCGCCTGAAGACCGGCCAGGTGCTTGCCCTGCGCGGCGGCTCGGCCCCTGCCGGTGCCAGTGCCAGCAAGCTTGCAGCCAACAAGCAGCGCTCGACCCAGTACAAGGTGCGTAAAGGTGACTCACTGTACCTGGTGGCCAAGCGCTTCAATGTCGAGATGAAGCACCTCAAGCGCTGGAATCCGCGCAGCGGGCATGCGCTCAAGCCCGGACAGACGCTGACGGTTTACGTCGGACATTGATGCAGTCCCTGCAGGACCCGCATCCGGGTCCTGCGCACTACCCTTTTTCCATCCCATACAAGCTGTTACTGTACGCCGACAAAGCCCAAGCCGCCTGGATCGGATAACAGACTTGATACGTCCCCTCCTGTTGCTGACATTCAGCCTGGTCTTGAGCTTTCCCGCAGGCGCAGCGGTCAGCGAAAGCCACGGCTACGCCCAGTTCGGCACGCTCAAGTACCCGGCAACCTTCACCCACTTCGATTGGGTCAACCCGCAAGCGCCAAAGGGCGGCACCTTGCGGGCCATGGCATTCGGCACGTTCGACACCCTCAACCCCTACACCTTCAAAGGCAGCAGCCCGGTCACCACGCCCAATTTCCTGCAATACGGGATCAATGAGCTCAATGAGCCGTTGATGGTCGGGACCGGTCAGTACGATCCATCGGGTGACGAGCCCACCTCCAGCTACGGCCTGATCGCTCGAACCGTCGAATTCAGCGAGGACCGAAGCTGGGTGGTGTTCAACTTGCGCCCCGAAGCGCACTTTCACGATGGCAAGCCGATCACCTCGGCCGACGTGGCGTTCTCCTACCGCACGCTGCTCAAGGAAGGCCATCCGATCCACCGCACCAGCCTGCAGGAGGTCAAACGGGTCGATATCCTCGGGCCGCTGCGTATTCGCTTTGTCTTCAAGCGCGCCGGCAATCCGCTGCTGATCCTGCGCCTGGGAGAGATGCCGGTACTGCCCAAGCACTACTGGCAGGGCCGCGACTTCAAGGCCACCACCTTCGAACCGCCCCTGGGCAGTGGTCCCTACCGCATCACACGGGTACAGCCGGGCCGCAGCCTGGTGTTCGAGCGGGTGAAAAACTACTGGGGGCGCGACCTGGCCGTCAATCGCGGCAAGTACAACTTCGACCGGGTCGAGTTCGAATTCTACCGAGACACTACGGTAGCCTTCGAAGCCTTCAAGGCTGGAGAGTTCGACATCTATATCGAACACCAGGCCAAGAACTGGGCCAACAGCTACAACTTCCCTGCAGTGCGGCGCGGCCAGGTCATCAAGGCGCAGATCCAGCACAGTATCCCGACCCAGACCCAAGGCCTGTTCATGAACAGCCGCCGGGCCACTCTCAGCGATGTGCGCGTGCGCCAGGCGCTGGGCCTGCTGCTCGACTTCGAGTGGACCAACCGCGCCTTGTTCAGCGGCGCCTACAAGCGCTCGACCAGTTACTACCCCAACAGCGAGTTCACCGCCAGCGGCCTGCCGGTGGGCAAGGAATGGCTGCTGCTTGCGCCCTTCCGTGAGGACTTGCCCGCAGCGCTGTTCACCGAGCCCTATCGGGTCAGCCACACCGACGGTCGCGGCGTGGGCCGGCAGAACCTGCGCCGGGCCCTGGCATTGCTCGCCGATGCTGGCTGGACCCTGCAGGGCCAACGCTTGCAGGACAGCAAGGGCCGGCCGTTCCGGATAGAGCTGCTGCTGGTCAATCCTAACCTCGAACGTATCCTGCAACCCTTTGTCGAAAACCTCGCCAACATCGGCATCGACGCGCGCCTGCGCACCGTCGACCGTGCCCAGTACAAACAGCGCCTGGACCAATTCGACTTCGACATGATTCTGATGACCCTGAGCCAGACCCTCAGCCCCGGCCTCGAACAATGGCTGTACTTCCACTCGAGCCAGGCCCAGGTCAAGGGAAGCAAGAACTATGCAGGCATCAAGGACCCAGTGGTCGACCACCTGCTCGACACCCTGCTCGCCGCCCGCACCCGCGATGACCAGGTTGCCGCCGCCCGCGCCCTGGACCGGGTGCTGTCCTGGCACTACTACATGATTCCCAACTGGTACCTCGACAATCACCGCCTGGCCTACCGCAATCGGTTCGCTTTCGTCACCACGCCGCCCTAT
Source organism: Pseudomonas fluorescens (assembly GCF_902498185.1). Lineage (GTDB taxonomy): Bacteria > Pseudomonadota > Gammaproteobacteria > Pseudomonadales > Pseudomonadaceae > Aquipseudomonas > Aquipseudomonas fluorescens_BS. Next base: position 38,530 of record NZ_CABVIX010000018.1, read on the forward strand.
ACCCTGGGCCTGAACAGCTGGTGGCTCAAGACTTCGGAGCACCCCCAATGACGCCAACACACCGCCTGCGCCGTCTGGCCGGCAGCCTGTTGCTCGCCTGCCTGAGCCTCCCCGCGATGGCCGCCCCGCAGCATGCCCTGACGCTTTACGACGAGCCGCCGAAATATCCGGCCGACTTCAAGCACTTCGACTTCGTCAACCCGGATGCGCCAAAGGGCGGCACCTTCAGGCAGTCCAGCTTTGGCGGCTTCGACAGCCTCAACCCGTTCATCAACAAGGGCGTGGCGGCCGAGAACGTGGGTGGCATCTACGACACGCTGATGCGCCAGAGCCTGGACGAACCCTTCACTGAGTACGGTCTGGTGGCTGGCAAGATCGAAAAAGCCCCGGACAACAGCTGGGTGCGTTTCTACCTGCGTCCCGAGGCACGCTTTCACGACGGCCACCCGATGCGGGCGGACGATGTGGTGTGGACGTTCAATGCCTTGATCAGCAAAGGTGCGCCACTGTACCGGGTGTATTACGGCGACGTGGCCGAAGTGGTGGCCGAGGATCCACTCACGGTGCTCTTCCGCTTCAAGCACACCAACAACCGCGAGCTGCCGCTGATCCTGGGACAACTGCCGGTGCTGCCAAAACACTGGTACGAACACCGTGACTTCACCCGCGGCAACCTGGAAATTCCGCTGGGCAGCGGGCCTTACCAGGTCACGCAGGTCAAGGCCGGCCGCTCGGTCCGCTATGAACGCGTCAAGGATTATTGGGCCAAGGACTTGCCGATCAATCGTGGCTTCTACAACTTCGATGCCATGACCTTCGACTATTACCGGGATAACACCGTCGCCCTCGAAGCCCTCAAGGCAGGGCAGTTCGACTACATGCTGGAAATGACCGCGAAGAACTGGGCCACCGCCTACAACGTCCCGGCCGTGCGCGAGGGGCGATTGATCAAGGAGGAACTCCCCAACGGAAATCCGACCGGCATGCAGGGCTTCGTGTTCAACCTGCGCCGTCCAGTGTTCCAGGATGTACGGGTGCGCCAGGCATTGAGCCTGATGCTGGACTTCGAGTGGACCAACAAGCAGTTGTTCAACGGTGCCTATACACGTACGGGCAGCTATTTCGACAACTCCGAGATGGCCGCCAGCGGCCTGCCTTCGCCAGACGAAATGAAGATCCTTGAACCGCTGCGCGGCAAGATTCCCGAGCAGGCCTTTACCGAGGCGTTCAAGAACCCGGTCAACGATGGCAGCGGCATGATCCGTGAGCAGCAACGCAAGGCCTACAAGCTGTTGCAGGAAGCGGGCTGGAAGATAGTCGACGACAAGATGGTCGATGCCCAGGGCAACCCGGTTTCCATCGAGTTCCTGCTCGCCCAGACCGAGTTCGAGCGGGTACTGCTGCCGTTCAAGCGCAATCTGGCCGACCTCGGCATCGAGCTGAACATCCGCCGGGTTGAAGTCCCGCAATACATCAACCGCCTGCGATCACGGGACTTCGACATGCTCGTCGGTGGTTTCCCCCAGTCCAATTCGCCTGGCAACGAACAGCGTGAGTTCTGGTCAAGCAGCGCAGCCGACAACCCGGGCAGCCGCAACTTCATAGGCCTGCGCGACCCGGCCATCGACCAACTGGTCGAGAACCTCATCAATGCCAATTCTCGCCAGAGCCTGGTCAACCATGCGCGTGCCCTCGATCGGGTGCTGCTGTGGGGCTATTACGTGATCCCGAACTGGCACATCAAGACCTGGCGCGTGGCCTACTGGAACCACATCGGTCACCCCGAGACTTCACCCAAGTATGACGTCGGCATCGATACCTGGTGGATCAAGCCCGAGGTCACCCCCGCGGTGAACACGCAGCCGACTGCGCCCCCCAAGACGGACGAGGCGAACTGACATGCTCGCCTATATCCTGCGCCGCCTGCTGCTGATCATCCCGACCCTGTTCGGCATCCTGGTCATCAACTTCATCATCGTCCAGGCTGCCCCAGGCGGTCCGGTCGAACAGATGATCGCCAAGCTCGAAGGCTTCGAGGGTGCCACCAGCCGCATAGCCGGCGGTGGCGCCGAAGTGTCCGTTGCAGGCTCCAATTATCGTGGCGCGCAAGGCCTGGACCCGGCCCTGATCGCCGAAATCGAGCACATGTACGGTTTCGACAAATCGGCGCCCGAACGGCTCTGGATCATGGTCAAGAATTACGCGACACTCGATTTCGGTGACAGCTTTTTCCGTGACGCGAAGGTCATCGACCTGATCGCCGAAAAAATGCCGGTGTCGATCTCGCTGGGGCTATGGAGCACCTTGATCATGTACCTGGTGTCGATCCCGCTGGGGATCGCCAAGGCGGTGCGCCATGGCAGCCATTTCGATGTCTGGACCAGCTCCGCGATCATCGTCGGCTATGCCATCCCGGCCTTCCTGTTCGCCATTCTGCTGATCGTGATGTTCGCCGGTGGCAGTTATTTCGACTGGTTCCCGCTGCGCGGCCTGACCTCGAACAACTTCGACGAGCTGTCGACTGCCGGCAAGGTGCTGGACTACTTCTGGCACCTGGTACTTCCGATCACCGCGCTGGTCATCGGCAACTTCGCCACCATGACCTTGCTCACCAAGAACAGCTTCCTCGACGAGATCAACAAGCAGTACGTGGTCACCGCCAAGGCCAAGGGCCTGAGCCGGCCGCGGGTGCTGTACGGGCATGTGTTCCGCAACGCCATGCTGCTGGTCATCGCCGGTTTTCCTTCGGCGTTCATCGGCATCTTCTTCACAGGATCGCTGCTGATCGAGGTGATCTTTTCCCTCGACGGGCTGGGCCTGATGAGCTTCGAGGCGGCCATCAATCGCGATTACCCGGTGGTCTTCGGCACCCTGTTCATCTTCACCCTGCTAGGGCTGGTGGTGAAACTGATCGGCGACCTGACCTATACCTTGGTCGATCCACGCATCGACTTCGCCAGCCGGGAGCACTGACATGGCCTTGTCTCCTCTGAACCGTCGGCGCTTCGAGCGCTTCAAAGCCAACCGCCGTGGCTGGTGGTCACTGTGGCTTTTCCTGATACTGTTTGGCCTCAGCCTGGGTGCCGAACTGGTCGCCAACGACAAGCCGATCGCCGTGCGCTTCGACAGCCAGTGGTATTTCCCGGCGTTCAAGCGCTATCCCGAGACCACGTTCGGCGGCGAATTCCCGCTGGAGGCCAACTACAAGAGTCCCTACATCCGCGAACTGCTCGCGGCCAAGGACAGCTGGGTGCTGTGGGCGCCAATCCGCTTCAGCTACCAGAGCATCAATTATGACCTCAAGGTCCCTGCCCCTGCCCCGCCCTCGGCGGACAACTGGCTGGGCACGGACGACCAGGGTCGCGACGTGATGGCCCGGGTGATCTACGGCTTCCGGGTATCGGTACTGTTTGCCCTGACGCTGACCGTGCTCAGCTCCATCATCGGCGTGATTGCGGGGGCACTGCAGGGCTTCTACGGCGGCTGGGTCGACCTGGTAGGCCAGCGCTTCCTGGAGATCTGGTCTGGGCTGCCGGTGCTGTACCTGTTGATCATCCTGGCAAGCTTCGTCCAGCCCAACTTCTGGTGGCTGCTCGGGATCATGCTGTTGTTCAGCTGGATGAGCCTCGTGGATGTGGTGCGCGCCGAATTCCTGCGGGGCCGCAACCTGGAATATGTACGTGCCGCCCGCGCACTGGGGATGAAAAATGGCGCAATCATGTACCGGCACATCCTGCCCAATGCGATGATCTCGACCATGACGTTCATGCCTTTCATCCTGACGGGGGCCATCGGAACCCTGACCGCTCTGGATTTCCTCGGTTTCGGCCTGCCACCCGGCGCGCCATCGCTCGGTGAGCTGGTAGCCCAGGGCAAGTCCAACCTGCAGGCGCCGTGGCTGGGCATCAGCGCGTTCGCCGTGCTGGCACTGATGCTGAGCCTGCTGGTGTTCGTCGGTGAATCCGCCCGCGATGCCTTCGACCCGAGGAAATGAGATGAACGAGCAAAACCTGATCGAAGTCCGCGACCTCTCGGTCGAATTCATCAGCGGCGAGCAGGTGCAGCGGGTGGTCGAGGGGATCAGCTTCGACATCCGCAAGGGCGAGACGCTGGCGCTGGTCGGCGAGAGCGGCTCGGGCAAGTCGGTCACCGCTCACTCGATTCTGCGCCTGCTGCCCTACCCCCTGGCCCGTCATCCCAGTGGCAGCATCCACTATGCTGGGCAGGACTTGCTGACGTTGGGCGAGAAGCCCATGCAGCGCATTCGCGGCGACCGCATCGCGATGATCTTCCAGGAGCCGATGACCTCGCTCAATCCGCTGCACTCCATCGAAAAGCAGATCAACGAGATTCTCCTGCTGCACAAGGGCCTGACCGGCAAGCAGGCCACCGCGCGTACCCTGGAGCTGCTTGACCTGGTCGGTATTCCCGAGCCGCGCAAGCGCCTCAAGGCATTGCCCCACGAGCTTTCCGGCGGCCAGCGCCAGCGGGTGATGATCGCCATGGCCTTGGCAAACGAGCCTGAGCTGCTGATTGCCGACGAACCTACCACGGCGCTCGACGTCACCGTCCAGCTCAAGATCCTCGACCTGCTCAAATCTCTGCAGGCACGTCTGGGCATGTCCTTGCTGCTGATCAGCCATGACCTGAACCTGGTCAAACGCGTCGCCCACCGTGTGTGTGTGATGCAACGCGGGCAGATCGTCGAGCAGGCCGATTGCCAGACTTTGTTCCGCGCCCCGCAGCATCACTACACGCAGATGCTCATCGGCGCCGAGCCCAGCGGCGAGCCTGCTGCCAACCCAGTGGGCCCGCCGCTGCTGGAGGTCGATGACCTGCGGGTGTGGTTCCCGATCAAGAAGGGCCTGCTGCGCCGTACCGTGGATCACGTCAAGGCCGTCGATGGCATCAACTTCAGCCTGCCCCAGGGGCAGACGCTGGGCATTGTCGGCGAAAGCGGCTCGGGCAAATCGACCCTGGGGCTGGCCATCCTGCGGCTGATCTCGAGCCAGGGTGGAATCCGCTTTCAAGGTCAGTCGCTCGCGGGCCTCAACCAGAAGGAGGTGCGTCCGCTGCGCCGGCAGATGCAGGTGGTGTTCCAGGATCCGTTTGGCAGCCTCAGCCCGCGCATGTGCGTGGCGGACATCGTCGGTGAAGGCCTGCGCATTCACCGGATCGGCAGCCCTGAAGAGCAGGAAGCAGCGATTATCGCGGTGTTGGAGGAAGTGGGCCTCGATCCCCGCACCCGCCATCGTTATCCGCACGAGTTTTCCGGCGGCCAGCGCCAGCGCATCGCTATTGCTCGAGCGCTGGTGCTCAAGCCGGCGTTGATTCTGCTCGATGAGCCTACCTCGGCGTTGGACCGCACCGTGCAGCGGCAGGTCGTGGAATTGTTGCGCTCGCTGCAGCGCAAGTACAACCTGACTTACCTGTTTATCAGTCACGATCTGGCGGTGGTCAAGGCGTTGAGTCATCAGTTGATGGTGATCAAGCAGGGGCAGGTGGTTGAGCAAGGGGATGCGGCAGGGATCTTTCATGCGCCGCGGCATGGTTATACGCGGCAATTGTTGGAGGCGGCGTTTTTGGGGGAGGATTGTGGGCGGTAGGTTTTTGGGGGCTTGGGTCATTGGGTGAATATCCAATTTCCTGTAGTGGCGCTTAAACCGGTTTCGCCCTTATGGCGAGTCACTTTTGTCTTGGCAAAAGTAGGGACTGTCAGATTTTTTGTGTGCGGGCCGGTAACGGCCTGCCGTCAGGCAGGCCTTGATTCACCAGGTCGGCCTGATGAACCGATCTCCGTACAAAACCGCAAATTGATTCATTGCACTTTTCCAA
>NZ_CABVIX010000019.1 GCF_902498185.1 Pseudomonas fluorescens
GAGTGAGAGGTGGATGGCGACTAGGCTCCCACTCGTGCTTTAGGCACCGCTGGCTTTCAGTCTGCCATCCACTGCTCTCACCCTTTTGAGTTTAAGAGACCTGGAAGACACAAGCGGCTTCAGCCGCAAACACCGGCGCAGCCGGTGCCAGGCACCGCATCAACATCTTTGCGCTTAAAGCCGCACCATACAGGTCCGGCGCAGGCCTGAGAGCACTGCCGTACCTGTGAACCTCACCCCGCCTTGCGCAAGGTCAGATTGATCCGCCGCTCCCCCAACCGAGGATGCTCTCCAGGCTTGAGCGCCATGACCCCATGATACCGAAGCCGATCCTCGCCCCCCCAGACCAGCACATCCCCATGACCCAACGCAATCCGCTGCGTCCGATCCGACCGACTCATCCCCCCAAACAGAAACACCGCCGGCAACCCCAGAGAAACAGACACGATCGGCTGACTGAAATCCCGCTCATCGCGGTCCTGATGCAAGCTCAGCCGAGTCCCCGGCCGATAATGGTTGATCAAACACGCATCAGGCCAGAAATCCTCGAACCCCGCCGATGCCGCCGCGCGATGGGCCAGCTCGCCGAGCACTTCCGGCAGTGCCGGCCACGCCAGGCCGCTGACGGGGTCGACCGCACTGTACCGATACCCTTTGGCATCACTCACCCACCCCAGCGTCCCGCAATTGCTCAAGGCCACAGCCATCCGCAGACCACCCGGAGTCTGCATGTGCCGAAAAGGCGCAGCCTTGAGCACCGGCCGCAAGACATCGAGCAAAGCCTCGTCACAGGCCAAGGCGAAGCCCGGCAAGAGCACCGTGTGCGTGGCGAGCCGTTGCGGCTGGGGACCGAACAGGTCAAGGTCGGACTGGATCATGGCTGGGGACGATCGATAAGTGGCAGATTACAGCCATTGTACGCGCTGCCTGTAGGAACTGGCTTGTCCTGCGATCGGGCCCGCAGGGACCGTAACCCTGCAACTGCGCGAGCAAAAAAATGACCGCGGCGCCAGGGAGAGCAACCGCGGCCCAAAGGGGAGAGGTTATTGCTGCAGCACAGTTGCCTGGTTGGCGTTGCCGTACTGGCTGACGGTCGCGCTCATGTTCGCGCCGCTCTGGTCGACAAGCGCCTGGTTGCTGTTACCACCCTGGGTCACGTAGGCGACATTCACGCCATCGGCCTGCTTGATGTTGGCTTCGTTACCACTGCCATACAGCTGCCAGGTGTAGCTCTGGTTACCCGTGCCGGACTGGTCCAGCTTGATGGTGTTGTCGGTCCCGACAGTACTGCCATAGCCGTAGTTCTCATACCCGCGCTGCGACGCGATCAGCAGGTTGTCCGTACCGTTCTGTTCGAAATACAGTTCGTTGTTGCCATCGGCCTGGGTGGTCTCCATCTGGTTGCCAGTGCCTTTCTGGTTCAGGCGCGCAAGCTGCTGAACGTCGTTCTGGGTCAGGTTGACGCTGTTGCCGGTCCCGTTCTGGGTGATCTCGGCGCGCTGCCCACTGCCGAATTGGCCACCGGCCTTGTCGCCTTTCCAGTTGCTGGCCATGATCTTGTTCGAGTCGCCGAGGGTGCTGACACTCAAGGTGTGGTTGTCGCCGTTCTGGTAGGTGTAGTGCAGGTTGTCACGGCCAGTCTGGGTGATGCTGGTCACCGATTGGGTGGTCTCGAACTGGTCGGACCAGGTGGCGTTACGCTCGCCGCTCTGCAACAGCACAGCAGTGTTGTTGCCGCCGAAGCTCTGGTCGACGATGCCTTCGTTGACCTCGCCGGTCTGGGTCACGGTGACGCGGCTGCTGGTCTGGCTGTCCTGCCAGACCTCCACCGAGTTGCCCGTGCCTTTCTGGTCGATGCCGATGGTGCCGCCCTGGCCGTCGCGCTGGTCGCCATACGCCCAGTTGGACTGCCCGTCCTGGTAGATCTCGATCTGGCCACCCTCGTGGCCCAGGTGCTCGGCGGCACTGTAGTTGTCAGTACCGTTCTGCACGCTCAGGGCACGGTTGTCGCCACCGCTGAACAGCTGCTCGACATAGGCCCTGTTCTGTTGCCCGGTCTGCTGGGTGACCGCCTGGGAGCCGTTCTGGCTGTCCTGGTAGACGAACGAGTAGTTGCCCGTGCCGTCCTGGGCCTGGTTGGCCGAGTTGCCGACACCGAGCGACTGGCTGGCAAAGGTATCGTTGAGGGTGCCGCGCGCGACCTGATTGACCGTGCTGCCTTCCTCGCCGAGTTGCTCTGCATAGCCTGCGTTGTATTCACCGTTGACGGTCTGCTGGACCTGGCTGGTGCTGAACTCCTGCACGGCCAGGTGATTGTTGCCCAGGCCCGTCTGGCTCTGGGCGGCGGTCGAGCCGGGCGAGGCCTTTTGCTGGACCTCGGCGATGTTCTCGTTACCGGTCTGGCTCTGGGTCGAGGTGCTGTTATCGGCCATCGCCTGGCCGGCAAGCGCCAGAACAACGGCGGCGCTTAGGGGAGCGAGCTTGAACATGGTGATGCCTCCAGGTTTAGCGATATTGAGTGATCTGGACGTGCTGGCCGTTACCGGCCTGGGTCACGGTGCTTGATAGGCCCGTGCCCGCTTGCTCGATGCTGGCGGAATTGCCATTGCCTATCTGGTCGATCTGCGCGCGATTGCTGCTGCCGCTCTGGGTAATCGATGCGCTGTTGCCATTGCCCTGTTGATTGATCAGGGCCATCAGGTCACTGCCCTGCTGCAGGATGAACGCCTCCTGCGCGCTGCCGGACTGGACGATTCGCCCCAGCAGCGCCTGGCCGTCCTGGTCGATGGCGGCGCGGTTGCCTGTGCCTTGCTGCCCGATCACCGCCTGCTGGCCACTGCCGATGGGCAGCAGGGTGATGATGATGGGCTCGCCCAGGTCCGACCCTGCGGCCAGGTCGCCGTTGTCCATCAGGTCATCGGCGTGGACGGCCTGGCCCGCGAGAGCCAGGCTGAGCAGCAAGGTGGACAGGTACTTCATGGCGTTCTCCCGGGCTTACTGCACGTTCACCGGCACGGTGCGCACAGTGCCTTGGCTGCTGCGGATGGTCGCCGTCGGGTTGGCCGTCGGGATTACCGTGGTGCTGTTGCTGACCGTCAGGCGCCAGCGGCCGGTCACCGGTACCGTGGTAGTGCCGAGGGTCACCAGGCCCGTCGGTGTGGTCACTTGCACGGTGATGGTGTTGCCGGTAGTCACCGACGAGGTACCGCTCAGGTCCCAGTTGAAGCGGTTGTTGGAGCGCGCGGTGACGGTGGCGGCAGTGACCGCAAAGGTCTCCGCGGCGGGCCGTGGGGACACCTGCACGGTGACGGTGGCCGGCGCCGACAGCGCACCGAGGGCGTCACGCACGATGTAGGTGAACGTGGTGGTGAAGGCTGCAGTGACGGTTGCCGGTGGCGTGTAGGTGACTTGGCTGCCGTCGGTGCTGACCGTGCCGCGTCCTGCCGCAGGCTGGGTGACGCTGGCGACCGTGAGTGGCAGGTTGCCTTCAAGGTCGGTGTCGTTGGCCAGCACGTTGATCACCAGCGGCGCGCCCAGGGTGGCGACGGTTTCAGCGACCGCGGTCGGTGCCTGGTTGGGCGCGACGTTGATGGTCACCGTGGCCGGCTCCGACTTCAGGCCCTTGCTGTCCGCCGCGCGGTAGGTGAAGGTCGCCACCAGTGGCGAGGCAGCGCCAGGCGGTGGGGTGTAGGTCACCCCGGCGCTGCCGTTGAGCACCACCGAACCCAGGCCGGTACCTGGCTGGGCAAGGTCGGTGATGGTCAGCGGCACGTCGCCATCCGGGTCGCTGTCGTTCGCCAGCAAGTTCAAGCTCAGCGGTACGCCGACGCTGGTGCTGCCGATGTCGGCCTGGGCCAGCGGTGGCTGGTTTTCGGCCTCCACCGGGGCGGTCCCTACCACCACGACCGGCTCGGTGTCGCTGCCGCCGGCGGCGGACTTGATCGTGACAGTGGCGGGCGGCTGGGTGAGGTCGTTGACCGTAATGCTCTGCAGTGTGCCGGCCTTGGACAGCCGGCCGTAGCCTTGGGCGACCAGGTCCGGGATCACCACTTCGTCACTGGAGGTGGCCTCGATCACCAGGCGCTTGGTAGCCCAGTCGAAGCGCGCGGTGCGCACCTTGACCACGTCGCGAAGCGTGCTGGACAGCGCGGTCGGCCGGGTACCACCGGTTGCGCTGCTGGCCGTGACGACCACCACTGCGGGCGGTGCCGTGGTGCTGCGCTGCTGCGCGAAGAACAAGCCGTTATTGTCGGCCAGCAGGCTGAACTGGCACGGCGAAGGCGGCGTGCCGACCAGCGCCAGACCGTTGCGCATGCACAGGCTGGCGTTGTTGGGCGCCTTGGCGAAGACCTCGACACGGGTGCCGTTGGCATTGCGCTGGTAGGTGGCCCGCTGCAGTTCGACCGGGGTCTGGGCGCGCGGGTCGAGTACTTTGCCCGACAAGGTGAAGGTGTTGCTCTGGATGGTCCCTGGAGGGCCTTCGATGCGCACGAAGTTGGTGTTGAACGGACTGCCGGTGACCGCTTCGACCAGGTTGGGGTCGCCGACGAAGGTTTCGCTGGCGCCGGTGTCGGGGTTGATCTCGGTGTACGGGCCGTTGACGCTGCGCAGGAACGGGCCGATGTTGCCGTTGAGCACACCGCTGAAGTCCCCCGGTGCGCCGATGCCGATGTCGCGGGTGATGTTGATGGCACGCCGGCCCGCGGCGGTGACGTTGACTGTCTCGACGCCATACGGGTGGGTGATGGTGTAGACACCTGCACGCGGTACCGAGGCGCGGATGCGGATCCGGGCGAAGCTCTGCTGGTCGCCATCGACCGGGTTTTCGGCGGCGAAGGCCGCTTCGATGCCGGCCACATAGACCTCGAGCTCATAGCCGCTGTTGCCCACCGCCGGGATCTCGGTTTCGGCCAGGAACCAGAACATCTCAGGCGGCCAGTTGTTGGGGAAGACCAGCGGAAGGGCGTCGTCGTAGATTCCAGGTTCCGGCAGCAGGGTGCACATGTAGGCCGGCGCACCCGCTCCGCCAGGCGCCCGCGAACTGGTCGCACGCGACTGGCAGAGTTCCAGCGACAGCTCGTTGGCGTCCTGGTACCACATCGGGTAGCGCCCGGTGGCCAAGGTATAAGGGCCGGGGTCGACCGAGGCAAGACCTGCCCAGGCGGTACCGGTCAGTGTGAAAGTGAGACCGGCGGCGAAAAGCGCCCGGCGTGGCCAATTATTCATGCTGCCTCCTTGAAGGCGGAGCCTTGGACTGTTCATGGCACCAGCACCACGTCTTCGCTGTCGCTGCCGCCATTGGCACTGGTCACGCGGACCGTGGCCGGCGGGATCGGCGAGAGCCCGGTGGTCAATGTCTTCAGTGCGCCGTTGCCGCTGAGGCTGCCGATCACCGCACCGTTGCCGGTGCTGGCGCTGAGCGAGGGCGGGCTGACTTCGTCACTGGTGGTGGCGACAAGCGTGAGCTGGCCGCTGGCCAGGCTGTACTCGGCGCGAGTGATGGTGACCAGGTCGGTCAGCGGCAGGTGGGCGTAGGTCGGAGCGCTGCTGGGGATCGCCAGGTGGTTGTCGGCGGTCACGTGCAGGTTTACCGGCAGGCTCGGGTTGAGCGCCGACTGGGCGTACCAGGCGCCCGTACTGTTGGCCTCGGTCAGTGCCAGGTTGGGGGTCTGGCTCACCAGCGAGACGGTCGCCGGCGCAGGCGGGGCCATCACGAACACGTCCTGCTGGGCGCGCAGGTCGCCGTCCTGGGTGTGCCGTGAGTAGGTGCTGCGCAGCGGGATCAGCGGAGTGGGGCGGACCACGTCGGACAGCTTGCCCGAGATGGAGAACAGCTCGGTGCGCAGGTCGATGCCGTTGGGGCCTTCGATGCGCACGAAGTTGGTATTGAATGGGCTGCCGGTGACTGCCTCGGTGAGGTTCGGGTCACCGATGTAGCGCTCGCTGGCGCCGGTCCCTGGATTGGTCTCGGTATAAGGGCCATTGAGGCTGCGCAGGAACGGCCCGACATCGCCCTTGAGGGCGCCATTGTAGGTTTTCGGTGAGCCGATGCCGATGTCGCGGGTCATGTTGATGGCCCGGCGGCCGGCGGCTGGCACATCGAACACGTCGACCCCGTAGGGGTGGGTAATGACGTAGGTGCCCGCCACCGGCACATCGACACGGATACGCACCCGGGCAAAGCTGATCTGGTCGCCGTCGATCGGTTCCTCGACGTTGAACGCCGCTTCGATGGCGGTCCCGAAGTCCAGGTCGATGCCGCGGGCCGCGTCGACGATCGAGGCATCGGCGGTAAACCAGAACGCCTCGTCGGGGAAGTTCTGCGGAAACGCGATGGGCTCGGCGTCATCGAACACGCCCGGCGTCGGCAGCAGCGTGCACATGTACGACGGCGCGCCCGGTGCGCCCGGCGCCCTGGAACTGACCGCCTTGGACAGGCAGAGGTCCAGGACCCGCCCATGCGTGTCCTGGTACCAGGCGGCAAAATGGCCGTTCTCGGGAAGATACGGTCCAGGGTCTACATCGTAGAGCGCGGCCTGGGCCGGCACCTGGAGAAGGCTGGCGAAAATCGCGAGCGCCAGTGGATGCGGTGTTGGTCGGTGCATGAGAAATCCCTCTTGCAAACGGGCCCATGGACTTGGGGCGTCTGAGCAGAGTCGGGCAACTACCGTACCAATTTCAGAAAACGGCTTTGCAGGCCCCGGGATACGCGGCCTGGGTGTGCGATGTCCAAGGATTTGACACAGACTGCAGCGGGCCCGCAGCCCCAGGATTGGGGGAAATGGGGGTGTCTCGGACAATGACCGAGTACTGGCCCCAACTATGGGCTATACCTTCCAAGGTCCCCTTGCCGGAGCCAGCCATGGACCTTGTACCGCGCGCCGACCTGCTACAGCTGGCCGACTCGGGTACGGCGCGCAAGCCGTTCGATTTGCTGCGTTGGTACGCCTGGGTGAGCCTTGCGATCATCTTTACGATCGCTGTGGGTCTGGGGTTGATCTCCAGCCGTTTCATCATCGACGAGAGCGTCGAGCGCGATGCGTTGCTGACCGCCCAGTTCATCCAGTCGATCGGCGACGCCGAGGTGCGTCATGTGTCGATCCCCAATGTGCGCAGCATGGGTGAGTTGCTCGACCCGCGCATGGACGGCGCCATGCCCGATGTCGACCCGGATGCCCGGCGCAGGGCACGGGGAGAGTTTCTCGATCACGTCGCGCACCTGCCAGACGTGCTGCTGGCCAATATCTACGCACCCGACCGCACGGTGATCTGGTCGAGCAACCCGGCGCTGACCGGCGATATCATCGAGGCGGACGATGACCTGGAGCGCGCCTTCGAATACAAGAAGCGGGTGTCGGCCAGCTACCACAACTTCGACGACGCCCGCGTCGAGCAAATGTTTGTCACCCCGCCCCAGCAGCTGTTCATCGAGAACTACATCCCGCTGTTCGATGCCGATGGCGATCGGGTGACGGCGATGGTCGAGATCTACAAGGAACCCCACGACCTGATCGTGCGCATCGAGCATGGCCTGCTGATGATCTGGCTCGCCATCACCCTGGGCGCCGTACTGGTGTACGGGGGCTTGTACTGGATCATGCGCCGCGCCGCGCGGCAGTTGGCGGTACAGCAGAAACGGCTGATCAACAACGAAACCTTCGTGGCCCTGGGCGAGATGTCCTCGGCGGTGGCGCACAGCCTGCGCAATCCGCTGGCCAGCATCCGCTCCAGCGCCGAGCTGGCTCAGGCGTTCGATGAAGGGCCGGCGCAAAAGAACATCAGCGACATCATCCAGCAGGTCGACCGCATGTCGCATTGGGTGCGGCAGCTGTTGCAATCGTTGCGCCCCCTGAACGATGAAGCCGTGCCCGTCGATCTGCCCGTGGCCTTGCACGAGAGCCTGCAGGCGTTCGCGGTGCCGTTGCTGCGCGGCGGCGTGCAGCTTGAGATGGCCAAGGTGCCCGACGTGCAGGTGCTGGGCCAGCCGGCGCTGCTGGGGCAGATCTTTCACAGCGTGATCGCCAACGCCCTGGAAGCGATGGAGCAGGGCGGCAGCTTGCGGGTGGAGGTCGTTCGCCAGGACCGGCGCTACCTGACCCTGCGCCTGACCGACACCGGCCGCGGCATGAGCGAACAGCAACAGCGCATGGCGTTCCGGCCGTTTTTCACCACCAAGCAGGGGGGACTGGGCGTCGGCCTGATGCTGGTAAAGCGGATCATGGAGCGTTTCGGCGGCTCGATCCGGCTGAACAGCAGGGAAGGGACTGGCACAAGTGTCCTGCTGAGCTTCCGCCTGGTGAGCGGTGCATGAATGCAATGGGAAAAAAATTCCCCAAGAGTGGGGTTTCAGACTCGAAGTTTTCTCATAAACACTCTGCAACTCACTGATAAATAGGAATACTTAATCTGTATATGGCCAATGGCCGGAAACTTGCAGCAGTTCGGACAGGCAGACGAAGACGCAACGTTCTCGGCAAAGTGCTATCAATGCGCTACTCCCGGTAACGGACTGCACGCGGATTCACGGATGGGCATCCACGCGGGATCATCTTGATGCAGATGCTGGAAAACGAAGGGGCCAACAAGGTGTTTCCGCCCGCCAGCGCATTGGCCGCGCCCCTGCGCGAGTTCAACCTGCTGCGCTGGTTTTCGGTGGTCAGCCTGGTGATCATCGCCACTGTGGCGGGTGGGCTGGGATATGTGACCACGCGCTTCGTGGTCAAGGACAGCGTCGAGCGTGACGCCATGCTCACTGCCCAGTTCATCCACGCCATGGCCCAGGCGGAGGTTCGCCATTCGCAGCTGCCACCGGGCAGCACCATGGGCGAGCTGCTCGACCCGCGCATGGACGGCCAGCACCCCCACATCAGCGCGGCACTGGCCGAGTCGACTCGAGTCGAGTTTCTCGACCACGTGGAGCATTTGCCCGACACCCTGCTGGCCAATGTCTACGCCCTGGACCGCACCGTCGTCTGGTCGACGAACAAGCAGCTCATGGGCAAGCGCATCCTCAGAGATGCCGACCTTGAGCACGCGTTCACCTCGAGCCGAGCGGTGTCGGCCAGCTACCACGAACCCGATGAGGCGCGCGAGGAGCAGAAATTCCAGCGAGTGCCCCAGTACCTGTTCATCGAGCTCTACCTGCCCATGTTCGACGCCCAGGGCGAGCAGGTGCTGGCAATGGTCGAGATCTACAAGGAGCCCAAGGACCTGATCCGCCGCATACAGCGTGGCTACGTACTGATCTGGACCTCGACGCTGGTAGGAGGGGCGTTGATCTACTTCGGCCTGTTCTGGATCGTGCGCCGCGCGGCCAGCATGCTGCAGCACCAGCAAGGCCGGCTGGTGGCCAGTGAAACCTATGTAGCGCTAGGTGCGATGTCTTCGGCGGTTGCCCATAGCCTGCGCAACCCGCTGGCCAATATCCGCTCCAGTGCCGAACTCGCCCAGGACATCGCCAGTACGCCTGCGCAGAAGAACATCGGCGACATCATCAGTCAGGTCGACCGCATGTCCCGTTGGGTGCGCGACCTGCTGGTGTCGCTGCGTCCGACCAGCGAAGAACCGGAGGCGGTCGAGCTGGTGGCGGCGATCGAGGACACCCGCCACGCCTTCGCCCAGCAGATCGAGCGCCACAATGTCCGTTTCGAGCTTGATGCGCCCACGGCGCTATGGGTTGTCAGTCAGCCGCTGCAACTGACGCAGATTCTAAACAGCCTGTTTTCCAACGCCCTGGAGGCAATGCCCCAGGGTGGGCGCCTGTTGGCGCAGGTGACCAGCCTGGACGGGCAGAACGTGCAATTGACCCTGAGCGATACAGGCAAAGGCATGACCCGCCAGCAGGAAAACATGGTGTTCAAGCCGTTTTTCACCACCAAGCAGGGCGGCCTGGGGGTCGGCCTGGTGCTGGTCAAACGCATCATGGAGCGTTTTGGCGGCTCGGTCAGCCTGAGCAGCCGCGAAGAGGAAGGAACCCGCGTGAGCCTGATTTTCAACATTGCAGCCGGAGGGGAACATGGAGCACAGCATCCTGGTGGTCGAGGATGATGAAATCCTCGCGGACAACATCCGAACCTACCTGAACCTGAAAGGCTTCGAGGTCACCGTTTGCCACAGCGCGGAGCTGGCGCTGGAGCAGGTGCAGCGTCACCGTCCCGACGCGGTGCTGACCGACAATTCGCTGCCAGGCATGGGCGGGCACGAGCTGCTGCGCACGCTGCTGGCGCGCGATCCGGCGTTGAAAGTGATCATGATGACAGGCTACGGCAACGTCGAAGACGCCGTGCTGGCCATGAAGGAAGGCGCCTTTCACTACCTCACCAAGCCGGTGGTGCTGGCCGAGCTCAAGCTGATGCTGGACAAGGCGCTGGCGGCCGAACGGATGGAGCGCACACTGTCGTTCTATCAAGAGCGCGAGGCGCAGAAGTCCGGCTTGCAGGCGATGATCGGCGAATCGCCGGCCATGCTCGGCCTCAAGCACACCCTGCGCCAGTTGCTGGATGCCGAACGGCGCATGGCCAGTGACGATCTGCCGCCGGTGCTGGTGGAGGGGGAAACCGGCACCGGCAAGGAGCTGGTCGCCCGCGCCCTGCATTTTGACGGCGCGCGCAGCAAGGGGCCTTTTATCGAATTCAACTGCGCCTCCATCCCTGCAAACCTGCTCGAGGCGGAGCTGTTTGGCCACGAGAAGGGCGCGTTTACCGACGCCAAGGAGCGACGCGTAGGGCTGGTCGAGGCGGCCGATGGCGGCACGCTGTTTCTCGACGAGATCGGTGAAATGGACCTGGTGCTGCAGGCCAAGCTGCTCAAGCTGCTGGAGGACCGCAGCATCCGGCGCATCGGTGCGGTCAAGGAACGCAAGGTGGACCTGCGGATCATCAGTGCGACCAACTGCAACCTCGAACAGATGGTTCAGCAGGGCAAGTTTCGCCGCGACCTGTTCTTCCGCCTGCGCATCATCGCCCTGAGGGTGCCGCGGCTGTATGCCCGCGGCCAGGACATCCTGTTGCTGGCCCGGCATTTCCTTGCCCACCACGGGCGGCGTTATGGCAAGGCGAACCTGCGTTTCTCGAGCGATGCCGAGCGCCTGATGTTGGGCTACAGCTGGCCTGGCAATGTGCGTGAACTGCGCAACATGCTGGAACAGACGGTACTGCTGGCGCCGAACGAGGTGATCGCTCCCCACCAGCTCAACCTGTGCATGAGTCTGATCGACGAACCCATGGCCGGCCCGCCGCCCGTCAGTTACGAAGCCCCACGCCAGGAACCGGAGCACGGCATCACCCTGCCGGACATGGAGCGCGACCTGGTGTGCAAGGCCCTCGACCGTACCGACTGGAATGTGACCAAGTCCGCACGCCTGCTGGGTCTGAGCCGGGACATGCTGCGCTATCGGATCGAGAAGCTTGGGCTGTCCCGGCCCGATAAACGCCAGTGGTGATCAGCGCTGCTGACCGCTGCCGGCATCGCCCTGGCCAGCGGCCGAGCCCTCCGAGCCGCTGCCGTCCATGCCGGGCAAGCGTGGATCGACGGATTGCTCTGCGGGCGAGGTCTGCTGGCCGCTGCCCTGAACCCGTGGATCGGTGTCGCGGGGCACAGGCGCCTGGGTAGGGTTGCGGGTGCTCTCGGTTCCTGCTTCGGGCATGGTGCCGTGCGGATTGTCCGGATGCGTCGGGCCGGTGCCGACGGCCAGGGCCATCGGGGAAGCCAGGATTGCGGCCAGCAGGGCAATGGTCGAGTGGCGTTTCATGGTCAAACTCCTTTTGAGGGAACACGTGTGGTGTAGGCGCCGGTCCTGCGCCACAAGTGCCCCACGCTCGACCAACGGTCAGACCACCTGTGCCAGCAGCATGATGAACACGATACCCACCACCGAAAGAATCGTTTCCATCATGGTCCAGGTCTTGAACGTCTCCGCCACGGTCATGTTGAAGTACTGCTTGACCAGCCAGAAACCCGCATCGTTCACATGCGACAGAATCAACGACCCCGCGCCGGTGGCGAGCACCAGCAGTTCGCGGTTGACGCCGGGCACCATGTCGACCACTGGGGCGACGATGCCCGCACCGGTAATGGTGGCCACCGTGGCCGAGCCGGTTGCGATGCGGATCACCGCAGCGACCAGCCACGCCAGCATGATCGGCGAGATTTCCGCCTGGACCGCCATGTGCCCGATGACATTGCCCACGCCGGTATCGACCAGCATCTGCTTGAAACCGCCACCGGCGCCCACGATCAGCACGATGGCCGCGGTGGGTGCCAGGCTCTGGTCGAGCAGCTTCATGATCTGCTGGCGGGAGAAGCCGCGTGCCGCGCCAAAGGTATAGAAGGCCAGCAACAGGGCCGCGAGCAGGGCAGTGATGGGGTGGCCGATCAGGTCCATCCACTGTCGTACGATGTGTTCGGCAGGCAGCACCACGTCGGCAAAGGTCTTGAGCAGCATCAGGAACACCGGCAGCAGCACCGTGAGCAGCGTCACGCTGAAGCTCGGCAGGTTCTGCTGGTTGGACTCGCGGGCGATCTGGTCCATCAGCTCCTGGGACGGCGTTCCCGGGATGTAGCGGGAAATGAAGTTGCCGAACAAGGGGCCGGCGATCACGGCCGTGGGCAGCGCGACGATCAGGCCATAGAAGATGGTCTTGCCGATGTCAGCCTGGAAAATCCCGATTGCCAGCAAAGGCCCCGGGTGCGGCGGCACCAGGCCATGGACCACCGACAGGCCGGCCAGCAGGGGAATGCCGATCTTGATCAGCGATATCCCGGAGCGGCGCGCGACGATGAACACCAGCGGGATCAGCAAGACGAAGCCGATCTCGAAGAACAGCGGGATACCGACCAGGAATGCGGCGAACATCATCGCCCAGTGCACCCGCTTCACGCCGAAGGCGCGGATCAGGGTCTGCGCGATCTGGTCGGCCCCGCCAGAATCGGCCATCAGCTTGCCAAGCATGGTGCCCAAGGCAAGCACGATGCCGACAAAGCCGAGCACGCCGCCAAAGCCGTCCTGGAACGACTTCATGACCTTGGCCACCTCCATGCCCGAGGTCAGGCCGAGAAAACCGGCCGCCAAGGTCAGGGCGACAAAGGGGTGGACTTTGAAGTGGGTGATCAGCAGCACCAGGCCGACGATGGTGACCAGTGCATCCAGCAGCAGATAGGTATCAGTAGCCAGTCCAAACATTGTTCAGTGCCTCGATTTTATCGTTGTTTTGGCGGAACCTTTTGACGCTCAAGGCGTCGAGACAGCGCTGTCTTTGGTGAGCCGGGCAAACTGCCCGCTCAGGCAGTCCGCGCCCGCGCCCGCTCACCGCAGGGCTTTAGCCAGTCGTCGACCTGCGCGGCCAGTTGCTCGATCGGGTGCGTGGCATCCAGGGCCAGGGTCAGCGGCTCGCCGAGCGGCGACTCAAGAGCCGCGAACTGGCTGTCGATCAGGCTGGCCGGCATGAAGTGGCCGGGACGCAGCAGTACCCGTTGTTCGGCCGCATCCGGGGTGAGCTCGAGAAACACGAAGCCCAGGTCAGGCACCGCATGACGAAGGCTTTCGCGGTAGCGGCGCTTGAGCGCCGAGCAGGTGAGAATCGGGCGTTCGCCGGCCTTCAGCGTGGCCTGCAATTCTTCGCCCAGGCGCACCAGCCAGCCCGCACGGTCATCGTCATCAAGGGGAATGCCGGCGCTCATCTTGGCGATGTTCGCGGCAGGGTGAAAGGCATCGCCTTCGATCAGGCGGCCGCCGCTTTTCATGGCAATGGCAGCGCCAACGCAGCTTTTGCCGCAGCCAGCCACGCCCATCACCACAATGGCGGACAGGGGAGAATTCATCGGTACCTCCTGCGGGGCAAGGTAGCGCTGTCTTTGGCCATGAGGTCCGCGAACAGGGATGCCAGCTTCCCGAGTGTTATTGATTTTGTCTGACGCAGTATGGACGCTCGGCACAGTTGCGCGACCAAAGAGTCATTGCCTGTGTCCTGAGACAGCGCTACCTTAGTGCCCGTTCCCTCCCTTTGGCAAGTCGAATAACAACACTCCATGACGCGTACTGGCTCCCGTACTACCGGTCGTCCGACCCTGGCTGAAGTCGCCAGGCTTTCCGGGGTTTCCCCGATCACTGCCTCCCGTGCGCTGCGCGGTGTGAGCACCGTTGCCCCGGCACTGGCCGAAAAGGTCCAGGCCGCCGCAGCCACGCTGGGCTATATCGCCAATCCCGCCGCCCGCGCGCTGGCGTCGGCCCGCAGCCAGTCGGTGGTCGTGCTGATCCCGTCGTTGTCCAACCAGCTGTTCATCGACACGCTCGAGGCCATTCACGCAGTGATGCGCCCCCGAGGGCTCGAAGTGCTGATCGGCAACTACCACTACGACAGCGCCCAGGAAGAAAACCTGATTCGCAATTACCTCGCCTACCAACCCTGCGGCATGCTGCTGACGGGGTTCGACCGCAGCGAGGCGTCACGCCAGATGCTCGCCGCGAGCGGCGTACCCTGCGTGCACATGATGGAGCTGGGGGGCGAGGAGGGCGCGGTATCCGTGGGCTTTTCGCAGCAGCAGGCCGGCCGCGCCGCTGCGCGGCACCTGATCGAGCGGGGTAGGCGGCGCCTGGGTTTCATTGCCGCCCAGCTCGATCCCCGGGTGATGCAGCGCGCGGAGGGCTTTCGCCAGGAGCTGGCCGACGCTGGCCTGGACGCGGCGGAATTGCAACTGCTGTCGCCGCAGCCCTCGTCGATCGGCCTTGGCAGCGAGCTGTTCAGCCAGATGCTGGCGCAAGCGCCCGATGTCGACGGCATTTTCTTCTGCAACGACGACCTGGCCCAGGGCGCAGTGCTGCAGGCCCTGCGCCAAGGCATCGAGGTACCACGGCAGGTAGCGATGGTGGGTTTCAACGACTTGCCAGCCTCGGCGCACATGGTCCCCCGGCTTACCTCGATCCGCACGCCGCGGGCGGCGGTCGGCCGCAGTGCGGCCCAGGCCTTGCTGAGCCTCCTCGATGGCAAGCCAGTCACGGCCCGCCAGCAAGACCTGGGGTTCGAGCTGATGGTGCGCGAAAGCTCCTAGCCGACATCTGCGACGCGGTCCTGGCGCGGATCAGTTCGTCCCGCCGACTGTAGTGGCGCAGCGCCGCAGCTCCCGCTCCAGGCCCACCAGGCTGGATTCGAGGGCTTGCAGCAAAGGAGGCAGGGAAGTCTCCAGCTCGGCCTGCTCGATGGCTTCGCAGTCGCGTACCACATTGCGCACCTTGAGCATCTTCGCGCCGCCCTTGATGCGGTGCACCAGGTGCCTGAGGGCCTGGTCGTCGGGCGAGTGAACCAGCTTGCGCAGCGCGTCGAGGTCTGCGGCGTTGCTCTCGGCCAGTTGCGCGACCAGGCGCAGGATCACCTGGTCATCGTCCTGGGTCAGGTGGCGAAGGTTGTCCAGGTTGAAGCCATCGCTCGCCACCTCGGCGGGCAGGTGGGGCGGCATGCTGGGCTGGCCGGCATCGGCGGTGCTCGACAACTGCGCCCGCAGGCCTTCAAGCCCGATCGGTTTGAACAGACACTCATCCATGCCACTGTCCAGGCAACGTTGGCGTTCCTCGGCCTGGGCATTGGCGGTCAGGCCCAGGATGCGGCAGGCGGGCTGGCCACGTTCGCTCTCCAGCGTGCGAATCCGCCGAGTCAGTTCATGGCCGTTCATCTGCGGCATGCTGCAGTCGGTGATCACCACGTCGATGCGCGATTGCTGCCAGAGCGCGAGGGCCGCCTGGCCATCGCTTGCCTGCAGGACCTGATGGCCGAGCGTGCTCAGCTGTTTATCGAGCAGCATCAGGTTGGCCGGGTAGTCGTCGACCACCAGGACCACCAGCGAGCGGTCGTTGACGGAGTGGCTGATGATGGCGGTTTCCACGGCGGGCGCTTGTCCGCGCGGTAGCGTCAGGCGCACATCGACCTGGGTGCCGATGCCCTCGAGGCTCTGCAGGCTGAGCGCGCCGCCCATCAGTTCGCACAGGCTGCGGCTGATCACCAGTCCCAGGCCAGCGCCCAGATGCGCGCGCGGACCCTCCACCTGGGCGAAGCTGTTGAACAGGCGCGCCTGGTCGGAGGCGCCGATGCCGATCCCGCTGTCGCGCACCTGCAGTTGAATCCGCAAGGGCCCGTGCGAGCCATCTGCCAACAGGCTCAGCCGGACGCTGACGTGCCCTTGCTCGGTGAACTTGATGGCATTGCTCAGCAGATTGGAAAGGATCTGCTTGAAACGCCCTGCGTCCACCTGGACCCACAATGCCGAGGCCGGCAGATCCAGGTGCAGGTCCAGGCCCTTGATGCGCAGGTTGCCCTCGAACACCTTGATGGTGCCGCGCACCAACGCCACCAGATCTGTGGACGTAGGCTGCAGAATCATGTGTCCGGATTCGATCCGCGAGATGTCCAGGATCTCACCGATCAGCTCCAGCAGGCCGACGGCCGAGTCGTATGCGGTCTTCAAGGCCTCGGGATCGCTGCCGCCACGTTCGCTGTCCTTGAGCGACAGCTCCAGCAGGCCGAGCACTGCGTTCATGGGCGTGCGGATCTCGTGGCTCATGGTCGCCAGAAAAGTGCTCTTGGCCTGGCTGGCCTGTTCGGCATCGTTCTTCGCCTGGCGCAGTTGCTCGAGCAGACCCCGGCTGAGCGCCAGTTGTGCCTGAAGCGCCTGTTGCGCCTCGGTGCGCTGGTGGATGAGCTTGCGCAGGTAGCTGTTCCAGAAGACCACCCCGGCCAGCAGCAGCGCCGAGAGGATCAGAATCTGCAACACCAGCGAGCGATAGTTGCGCCACGGACTGTCGCTGATCACCGCATTGACCCGCCAGCGGTTGATCAGCTGGTCCATTTCCTCCGGCGGGATGCTCAGCAGCGCCTTGTTGAGGATTGCCTGCAGTTGCGGCTTGTCGCTGGCAATGGCAAAGGCCGCGGTGGCCGGTTCTTCACCGTAGATCGAGGCAACGTGCAGACGGCCATTGAACAGTCGGCTGGTGAAGTAGGTGGCGTTGATCATGGAGCTCAGGGCAGCGTCCGCCTGGTTCTGTGCCACGGCCTCCATCAACTGCAACGGATTGCCCACTTCGACCAGGCGAACGCCGGGATACTGCTCGAGCAGGCGGGGCTTGAGCGGGTAGTCGCGGATGATGGCCAGGCGCTTGCCGTTCAGCGGCGTCGACGAGTTGATGGAGTCGTGGCTGCGCGTTACCAGCACCCGCGGGCTGACCAGATAGGGCCGCGTGAAACGCAGGTGTTTCTCGCGTTCAGTGCCATACCCCAAGGCACCGATCATGTCGGCCTTGCCCTCGTTGACCAGCTCGATCATCTCGGTCACCGAGTTGCTGTGCAGGATCTGGAAGTGCAGCCCGGTGCGCAGGCTGATCTGTTCGAGCAGGTCTGCCGTCACGCCTCGCAGGTTCTGCTCATCGTCATAGAACGTCAGTGGCGCCAGGGATGGGGTGATGACGACCCTTACCTGCGGATTCTGCTCGGCCCAGCGGCGCTCTTCATCGGTCAAGGCGGCCAGGCGGCGTTCCAGCAGGATGCTGGTGTTGCCGCTGGTCCAGCGGCGCAGGATGTTCAGGCGTTCATGATCACTGATGTGCGCCAGTGCGCGATTGACCAGGCGTCGCAGGCGCTGGTTGTCACGCTCGAGGGCGAAGGCGAAGGTTTCCAGCGGCATCTTGACGAAGTGGTTGATCTTGACCCGCCCGCGAAAGCTCTTGCCGATCAGGAAGTCGCTGCTGATGGCGTCGCCCAGGTAGGCGTCTGCCTGGCCCAGGGCCACCGCCGCAAGACCTGACAAGGCCGACGGAGTCAGCAGGAGCTGGGCCTCGGGATACAGCGCTCGCACCTGATCGGCGGGCAGGTAGTGATCGACCATCACCAGCCGTTTGCCGCTGAGGTCGTCACCGCTGTCCATATCACCGTGCTGCGCGGTGATGATCACCGGTTGGTCATCGGCGTAGGCATTGCTCAAGATGAGCTCGGCGTCGGCGGCTTCGAAGCCATTGGAGCTGCCCAGCAGGTCGATGCGGCCTTCGTGCAGGGCCGTGATGGAGGCCTGGCGGGTCGGGTAGCGCTGGACCTGGACCGGAATGTCCAACAGCTCGCTGATCAGTCCGGCGTAGTCGGCGCTGAGGCCTTCGTAGTCGAACTGACTGATGTTGATTTCAAAGGGCGGGTAGTCGGGACTGGAGCTGCCCAGGCGCAGCACGTGTCGGCTGTCGAGCCACTGACGGTCGTCGGCGGACAGTTGCAGGGGCGAGGAAGCGCTCTGCGAACGCGCCAGCAGCTGCCGCGGCTCGCTGTCGGTGGCAGCCAGCGGCAAGGACAGCAGGCATGCGAGCAGCAGCAAGGCGCGGGCTTTCATGGGGTGGTCAGATTACGTCGTTGCGCTTGGCCAGGTCGACCATTTCCACCAGTGATTCGGTCTTGAGCTTGTCCATGATCCGCCCTTTGTAGGTACTGATGGTCTTGGCGCTCAGGCGCATGGTCTCGCCGATGTGCTTGTTGTTTTCGCCGCTGCTCAGGCGGCGCAGTACCTCTACTTCGCGATTGGACAGACTGGCCAGCCGTGCGGCTTCGCTTTCGAGCATGCTGCGGTTGATGGTGAGGTCCGGGAAAGTCGAATAACCCTTGACCATGGCCTTGACCGCGAAGATGACCGCCTCGATGTCTTCGTCCTTGTGCACGAAGGCGGAGATTCCGGCATCCATGCAGCGGCGCACGTACAGGTCCGACGGCTGTCCGGTCAGCACCATGATCCGTGGCGCGGGGTCAAGCAGGTTCAGGCGCTTGATGACTTCCATGCCGTCCAGGCCAGGCAGGCCAATGTCCAGGATGACAATATCCGGCCGTAGCTGGCGAGCCAGTTGCACTGCATCTACGCCGTCGCCAGTTTCACCCACGACCTTGAATCGTTCACGTTCGAGCAGCAGGCGTATGGAGAGGCGGATTACTGGGTGATCGTCGACCATCAGTACGGTGGTCATAGGGGAACTCCTTGTCGGAATGTGGTCCGTTTCCTGATCTACCCAGGAACGCGTCTGCTATGGGGGCCGGCAGCGCGCGAACAATACGTCGAATCCCTAGGTATTAGTACCGGGAGTATAGAGGTGTTGAAAAAGGAGGACTGGAATGTTGAAAAGTCCTACAGTCGGTGGGGATTTTAACCTAAAGCGCTGTGCAGTACGCCGATTAAAGGCAATAAATAGGTGCAGTTCGGCGGAGAAATGGTGTTTACAACGTTGTTTACCGGGAAACAGGTGACGGCATCCCGGTGGGCGACTCGATGGGGGTGCAACGTTCGATCTCAAGGACGCTGCAAGGCTTGCGGTACGCTACATCCCTCATGCACCTTCAACACCCGCTCGACCCTCGCTGGATTACGCACCAATGCCGCGCCTACCCGCGTGGGCCGCATCACCAACTGCCCCGAACAATTCGGGCAGCGTCCTTGGAAGTGCGCATCCGCGCAGGCGCGGCAGAATGTGCACTCGAAAGAACAGATCAGTGCATCCGGGCTGTCGCCTGGCAGATCGGTACCGCAGCATTCGCAGTTGGGGCGCAGTTCAAGCATGGCCAGCTCTCCGTCGTTCAAGGGAACGTCGAGTCTGCTACTGGCCCTGCCAGATTGGCAATACAGCGCGCTCAGGGCCGGTAGAGGTGGGCATGGCCCGCGCGGTACAGCGCCGATTCGGCGAACGGCGCGTCACCCAGCACGTGACCGACGAGAATCAGCGCGGTGCGCCGGAACCCTTTGGCCTGCACGCGCTGGACAATGTCATCCAGCGTCCCCTGAGCCCAGTCCTGGTCTGGCCAGGTGGCGCGGTGCACCACGGCGATCGGACAGTCGCCGCCATAGTGCGGGAGCAGCTCGGCGACGATCTTTTCCAGGTGCCTGACGCCGAGGTGAATGGCCAGGGTGCAGCGGTGCCTGGCCAGATCGGCCAGTTGCTCGCCGGCAGGCATCGGCGAGCTGTCGCCATAGCGGGTCAGGATGACAGTCTGCGCCACCTCCGGCAGGGTCAGTTCACAGCCGAGCAGCGCCGCGCTGGCGGCGGTGGCAGTGACGCCGGGGATGATCTGGTAGTCGATCCCCAGCTCGCGCAGATGACGGATCTGCTCGCCAATGGCGCCGTAGAGACCTGGATCGCCGCTGTGCACGCGCGCGACATCCTGGCCCTTGGCATGGGCGCTGCGGATGACATCGATGATCTGCTCAAGGTGCAGTTCGGCGCTGTTGATCACCACGTCGGCACGATGACCTTCAAGCACGGCGGCTGGCACCAGGGAGCCGGCATAGATGATCACCGGGCACTGACGGATCAGGCGCTGGCCCTTGACCGTGATCAGCTCGGGATCGCCGGGGCCGGCGCCGATGAAATAGACCGTCATGATGAATCCTTGCAGGCAAAGCGGGGATTATCCTTCAAGAACTGCACTGCACGCCAATGCGAGTGTCGCCTGGCTGCTGGCCTGGCGAGTGACGTGCAGGTGCACCGGACCTGGATGCGTTGTTGCGGCCATGGCCAATGCCGCGCTCTCGGCCACCCCCCAGCAACCCGTGTGCTGCCAGGCGGTAGGCGAACGGTGGCTCAGCTGCGCCTCGAACGGCGCCAGTTCCACGGCGCTGAAGAACATCAGCGGCAGCCCCAGCTGCGCGGCCAGTTGGTGCATTCCGGGCTCATCCGATTTGCCATCGATGCTGGCCAGGCCCTTGACCGCGGAGAACGGCAACGCCTGGGTAGCGAGCACCTGCTGCAGCAGCACGGCCAGTTCGCTGGCGGGGCAGCCGCGCCGGCAGCCGATGCCGGCATACAAGGCGGCGCGCTCGACGCGGGTGAAGGGCATGGTGCATTCCTCTGCTCTCTATAGGCGGCAGGAGCAAATCACGGGACCGATCGCCCGTCAATCACAGCCAGCGGTTGACCGCCTGACAGGCACTGCGTAGCCTTGCCGGTCCGAGGTTCTCTGGTGAACTGCACCAGAGCTAAGACGGGAACGCGGTATCAATCCGCGGCTGCCCCCGCAACTGTAAGCACTGCCCAGATCGACACAGCCACTGCGCCAGCGCGGGAAGGCGTCGATCGACCGGCCCCGCCGGTGTGGTGCAAGCCAGGAGACCTGCCTCGCAACGAATTCGACTTCCAACCGGGCGGGGTGATCCGGTGGCGAACGCGCCCAGGCAAGCCTGCCTGCGGCTTTCGTCCCGCATGCCCGCCCTCCTGCCAAGGGCATCGAGATGAAAACACTGGCCAAGCTCCCCGTCACCATCGTCACCGGCTTTCTGGGGTCGGGCAAGACCACGTTGCTGCGCCACATGCTGGACAACGCACAGGGCCGGCGCATCGCCGTCATCGTCAACGAGTTCGGTGAGCTGGGCATCGATGGCGAAATCCTCAAGCAGTGCAGCATAGGCTGCACCGAGGAAGAGGCCAGCGGTCGTGTCTATGAACTGGCCAATGGCTGCCTGTGCTGCACCGTGCAGGAAGAGTTCTTCCCCGTCATGCGCGAGCTGGTCGCGCGGCGTGGCGACCTGGACCACATCCTCATCGAAACCAGCGGCCTGGCCCTGCCCAAACCGCTGGTCCAGGCCTTCCAGTGGCCTGAAATCCGCAATGCCTGCACCGTCGATGCGGTCATCACCGTAGTCGACAGTCCGGCCGTGGCCGCCGGCACCTTCGCCGCCTACCCCGACCAGGTCGACGCCCAGCGCAAGCTCGACCCGAACCTGGACCATGAATCGCCCCTGCACGAGCTGTTCGCCGATCAGTTGGCCAGCGCCGATCTGGTGGTGCTGAACAAGGCCGACCTGATCGCCCCGGCCGACCTGGCCAAGGTGCGCGCCGAAGTGCTTGAAGAGCTGCCCCCGGCGGTCAAGGTCATCGAGGCCAGCAGTGGCCGCCTGCCGCTTGAAGTGCTGCTGGGCGTCGGCGCAGAGTCCGAGGCACACATCGACGGCCGCCGCACCCACCATGACTCGCACCATGACGGCGACGACCACGACGATCATGACCACGATGCGTTCGACTCGATCTCCATCGACCTGCCCGAAGCCGACGAGAGCCTGCTGCTCGACGCCCTGACCAGCCTGGTGACCGAATTCGGCATCCTGCGCGCCAAGGGCTTCGCAGCCATTCCCGGCAAGCCGATGCGTTTGCTGATCCAGGGCGTGGGCAGCCGCTTCGACAAGCACTTCGACCGCGCCTGGCGTGCCGACGAGCCGCGCATCACCCGCCTTGTGCTGATCGGCCAGGAACTGGACGCGGCGTTGCTTGAAGCACGCCTGCGCCAGGCCCTGGGCGCCTGACCCATGCACTTGCTGCGGACCCAGCCCGGTGGCTTCGTACCGGACGACAGCATTGCCGATCTCGGCCAGACACCCGCTGATCTGGTGATCCTCTGCAGCGGTGATTCACACCTGGCACTGCTGGCCGAAACCGCCCAGCAGCTGCCGGAGGACTTCCCCAGCCTGCGCCTGGCCAACCCCATGCAGGTGCAGAACCATGCTTCGGTCGACCTTTATGTCGACCAGGTGCTGCGCCACGCCAAGGTCATCCTGGTGTCGCTGCACGGCGGCGTTGGTTATTGGCGCTACGGCGTCGAACAGTTGGTCACGCTGGCCGAACGGGGTGTGCAGTTGATCCTGGTGCCAGGCGACGACCGCCCTGATCCGGAGTTGATGGACCTGGGTACGGTCGCTGGCGCCGAGGCAGAGCGGGTCTGGCACTTCCTGCGCCAGGGCGGCAAGGCCAATGCCCAGAACCTGTTCAAGTGCCTGGCCAACCGTTGGCTTGGCCGCGATTACGCCTGGGATGAGCCGCAGCAACTGCCACGCACTGCGGTGTATCACCCGGCCAAGACCAGCGCCTGCCTGGATGACTGGTTCACCCAGTGGCATCCCGACCAGCCCGTGGCTCCTGTGCTGTTCTACCGCTCGCACTTGCAGGCGGCCAACACTGCTTTCATGGACACTTTCTGCGAGCGCCTCGTTGCGGCGGGGTTGAACCCGTTGCCAATCGCCGTGGCCAGCCTCAAGGAAGCCGCCTGTCTTGCCCAGGTCGAAGCCTGGATGGACGAAGCCGGTGCCGAGGTGATCATCAACACCACAGGTTTCGCCCTGTCCAGCCCCGAGCAGCCCAACCTGCGGCCGTTCAGGCGCGATGTCCCGGTGCTCCAGGCCATCTGCGCCCAGGACAACCAGCCTGCCTGGGAAGACAGTGAGCAGGGCCTGGGTGCCCGCGACCTTGCGATGCACATCGTGCTGCCGGAGCTGGACGGGCGGATCATCACCCGTCCGATCAGTTTCAAGGATCTGGCCTGGCGCAGCGAGCGCAGCCAGTCGGACGTGGTCTGCTACCGTCCACATCCCGAGCGCATGGATTTCGTCGCTGAACTGGCGCGGCACTGGGTCGAGCTGGCGCGCTTGCCCAACGGGCAAAAACGCGTGGCGCTGGTGCTGGCCAACTATCCCACCCGCGACGGGCGAATTGGCAACGGCGTTGGCCTCGATACCCCGGCGGCGGCCCTGAACATCCTGCAAGCGCTCAAGGACCAGGACTATCCCGTCGGCGCGCTGCCGCAGAGCGGTACCGCGCTGATCCATGCGCTGCTGGGCGGGGTGACCAACGATCTGGACCACCTCGACCAACGTCCTTGCGCGCAGAGCCTGGACCTGGCCGACTACCACGCCGCCTTTGCCGCCTTGCCCGCTGCCAACCAGCAGGCGGTGCTGGAACGCTGGGGCCCGGCCGAGCAGGATCCGATGTGTCGCAGCGGGCGAATGATGATCGCCGGGCTGCGCTTTGGCCTGACCTTTGTCGGCATCCAGCCGGCACGCGGTTATCAAGTGGATCCGAGCGCGGTCTACCACGATCCCGACCTGGTGCCGCCACACGGATACTTGGCCTTCTACCTCTGGTTGCGCCATGCCTACGCCGCCGATGCGCTGATCCATGTCGGCAAGCACGGCAACCTCGAATGGCTGCCGGGCAAGGGGGTCGGCCTGTCGGCCGAGTGCTGGCCCGATGCACTGCTGGGTCCGCTGCCGAACATCTATCCCTTCATCGTCAACGATCCGGGCGAGGGCGCCCAGGCCAAGCGTCGCACCCAGGCGGTGATCATCGATCACCTGATGCCGCCGCTGACCCGCGCCGAGACCTACGGTCCGCTACGTCATCTGGAGCGCCTGGCCGACGAGTACTACGAAGCGCAGCTGCTTGATCCACGGCGCGCCCGCGAGCTGCAGCGCGATATCCTCGAGCTGGTCAAGGCCAACCACATCGACCGCGAACTGCAGCTCGAGGGCGCACTGGACGATGCCGATGTGTGGCTGCCGCGCCTGGACACCTACCTCTGTGATCTCAAGGAGTCGCAGATCCGCGATGGCCTGCACGTCTTCGGCCAGTCGCCCCAGGGACGCCTGCGCCTCGACACGCTGCTGGCTCTGCTGCGCGTGGCACGCGGAGACGGCCGCGACGGTAACGCAAGCCTGATCCGCGCGCTGGCCAAGGCACTGGCACTGGGCTTCGACCCGCTCGATGCTGATCTCGGCCAGCCGTGGCACGGGCCGCGCCCCGAGCTGCTGCAGACCTTGAACGATGAGCCGTGGCGCACGTGTGGCGACACCCGTGAGCGTCTCGAACTGCTGGCCATGCGCCTGATCGAGGCGACCCTGCAGGGGCAAGGGCAGGCACCGCAAGGACCTCAGTGGCAGCCCGTGCAGGCGGTGCTCGACACACTGGCCCGGCATGTGGCTCCCGACCTGGACGCCTGCGGGCCCGCGGAAATCAATGGCCTGCTGGCGGCGCTGGCCGGGCGCTTCGTGCCTGCCGGCCCCAGCGGTGCACCTAGCCGGGGGCGCCTCGATGTATTGCCCACCGGTCGCAACTTCTATACCGTCGATGTGCGCAACCTGCCGACTACCACCGCCTGGCGCCTGGGCTTTGCTTCGGCGAACCTGATTCTTGAGCGCCACCTGCAAGACCATGGCGATCACCTGCGCCAGATAGGCCTGTCGGTGTGGGGCACGGCGACCATGCGCACCGGCGGCGACGACATCGCCCAGGCCATGGCGCTGTTGGGCGTGCGCCCGGTATGGGCCAGTGGCAGCCAGCGGGTGGACGACTTCGAGATCCTGCCCCTGAGCCTGCTTGACCGGCCGCGGGTCGATGTGACCTTGCGCGTGTCGGGTTTCTTCCGCGATGCGTTCGGCAACCTGATTCGCCTGTTCGACGCTGCGGTACAAGCGGTGGCCGCGCTGGACGAGCCAGCCGATCTCAATCCCCTGGCCGCCAAGGTGCGTGCCGAGAGTGAAGCGCTGCTGGCCGAAGGCATGCAAGCACAGCAGGCGGCGCGCCAGGCAGGCTGGCGGATTTTCGGCGCCAAGCCGGGTGCCTATGGGGCGGGCGTACAGAACGCCATGGACGGGCGCCTGTGGCACACCCGAGAAGATCTGGCCGAGGTCTATCTCAACCACGGCGGCTACGCCTACGGTGCCGGCGACGAGGGCACGCCGGCGCGTGCTGAATTCGCCCGGCGCCTGTCCCAGGTGCAGGCGGTGGTGCAGAACCAGGACAATCACGAGCACGACCTGCTCGATTCCAACGACTACTACCAGTTCCAGGGCGGCATGCTTGCCGCTGCACAAACCCAGGCCAGCAGCATGGTGGCCAGCTATCACGGCGACCACAGCCAGGCCGACCGCCCGCGCATCCGCACCCTCAAGGAAGAGCTCAACCGGGTGATCCGCGCCCGCGCGCTCAACCCCAAGTGGATCGATGGCATCAAGCGCCATGGCTATAAAGGTGCATTCGAGCTGGCCGCCACCGTCGACAACCTGTTCGCCTTCGATGCGACCACGCACCTGATCGACGATCACCATTACCAATCCCTGGCCGAAGCCTATGTGCTCGACCCGGCGACCCGCGATTTCATCCGTCAGCACAACCCCGAAGCCCTGCGCGACATCACCGAGCGCCTGCTCGAAGCCCAGCAGCGCGGCCTGTGGCAGGAGCCGGGCAGCTACCGCGAGGCCCTCGAGGAGCAATTGCTGGCGGGCGAGGAAGAGGCTTGAAATGACTGAACCCGTACATTTTCCCCTGGCTGCCGTGGTCGGCGCCGAAGCGCTCAAGCTTGCACTGTGCCTGAGCGCCATCGACCCCAGGATCGGCGGCGTGCTGATCGAGGGCCCGCGCGGCATGGCCAAGAGCACCCTGGCCCGGGGCCTGGCCGACCTGCTCGGCGAAGGCCCGTTCGTGACGCTCCCGCTGGGGGCGAGCGAAGAGCGCCTGGTCGGCTCCCTGGACCTGGACGCCGCGCTCGGGCAGGGCAAGGCGCAGTTCTCGCCGGGTGTGCTGGCCCACGCCGATGGCGGGGTGCTGTACGTCGATGAGGTCAACCTGCTGCCCGACCATCTGGTCGACCTGTTGCTGGATGTGGCCGCCAGCGGCACCAATCGCATCGAGCGTGACGGTATTTCCCACCGACACAGCGCGCGGTTCGTGTTGATCGGCACCATGAACCCGGAGGAAGGCGAGCTGCGCCCCCAGTTGCTCGACCGCTTTGGGCTGAACATCGCGCTCGAAGGGCAGCCGGAGCCTGAGGCGCGCCAGCAGATCATTCGCCGGCGCCTGGCCTTCGACAGCGATCCCCAGGCTTTCTGCGAGCAATGGGCCGTGGCCCAGGCGCAGCTGCGCCAGCGGTGTCATGCGGCACGCCAGCGCCTTGCGGCCATCGTGCTGGACGACCAGGCACTGGCCTGGATCACCGAGCGCTGCTATGCCGCTGGAGTGGATGGTCTGCGTGCGGACCTGGTCTGGCTGCGGGCGGCTCGTGCCCATGCGGCCTGGCGAGGTGCCGAAGCGATCGAGGAGGAGGACGTGCAAGCCGTTGCCGAGTTTGCCCTGCGTCATCGGCGGCGTGAGACCCCGCCCGGCGCGCCGCCACCTGCGCCGCCCCAGGGTGGCAGCGACCAGCCGCGCGAGCAGGCGGGGCAGGGCGAGTGGGGTGCCCTGGCACCCCAGTCCGTAGCGGTCGGCGCCCGGCGCGAGGTGCCAGACTGGGCAAAAAAGCCCTGAGCATCCGCCAGCAAGAAGCTTTGCCAACGGATGCCAGCCCCCGCGCCGCAGACTTGATGGGAGGCCCGCGAGGCCGCGCCCAGGCGGCAACGCGCGGGCGTGTCGACTGGCTGGCAACCTTGCTGAAGGGCCGCCCCCGCACGCATGAAGACCTGCGCTGGCAACAACGACGGGCGCAGTCTCCGGAACTCTGGCTGGTGATCGTCGACGCCTCGGCATCGACCCGTCGGCATCAAGCGCTGAGCCAGGCCAAAGGGCTGCTGGCTGCCTTCTTCGATCAGGCCTATCGCCAGCGCGCGCGACTGACTCTGCTCACTGCCAGCGGCCGCACGCCGCAATGGCAGCGTCACGGGCTGAAGGCCTCAGCGGCCCTGCAGCCCTGGCTGCAAAGCCTGGGCGCGGGAGGCGGTACGCCATTGCTCGATGCGCTGGAGCAGGCTCGTGAGTGGCTTGTGCAACGGCGCAAGCATCACCCCCATGAAGTCCAGCGCTGCCTGGTGTTGACCGACGGTCGCCTGCAGCCATGGCCGGCCCTGGCGCCGTTGCCGTGCGCCAGCATCCTGGTGGATATCGAGCGCGCGCCGGTGCGATTGGGCAAGGCGCGAAGACTGGCCGACGAACTGCAGGCCGATTACCGGCATATCGACGGCTTCAGGACGCTGGGCTGACCCCTGCGTTGCTTACTTGGGCATCGTCCAGGGTTGCAGGTTGTAGCCCTTTTCACAGAGCTCGGCGCGCACTTCCTCGATCAGGACGGCCAGGCGGGCCGGGTCCGAATAGACGTTCGAGGAGACTTGCTTGCCGCCGATGCGGGTGCGGGTCCGGTCTACCACTGCCAGGCTGAGCTCTCCAGTGCCATTGGGCTGGTCCCAGGCAACGCACTGGAAAGGCTCGAAAGCGTGGTCGGTGATCAGCAATGCTTCGTTGACGCGGAGCGGCGCGTTCATGGTTCGCTCTCTCTTTGGTCGCAAACATCGGAAGTAGGTCCGCAGTGCTGGAAACACTCTGGATTCACTGCGGGTTCATGGGTACTGATGCTCGCGGTGAAGGCTGAAGTCACACAGGCTGTAAAATTTTCAAGAATGACGGCTAGGATTTGTCAGATTCCTCCGCTTGTTTGTGCCCAGGATTTGAAGAACGGAAGAAGGTTCAGCGCACCGGCATTTTGCTGACCAACGGTAGTGGGCCATTGACGGTTCATTGCTACTGTTAAATCGGGCTCGCCAACTTGCTGTTTCTATTCGAAAAACTAAAAATTGGCGCCAAGGAAAGGTCATGCTTGAACCTGCATCCACTCGCCGTCTGTTGATCGTCGATCCGTGTGACGATTGCCATCGTCTTTTGCCGGGCCTCCAAGGCGCCGGTTGGGACGTGCGCAGCTCTACCCTGGGCTCGGCGCTGGAACATCCTTGCGATGTCGGCTTGCTGCGCCTGCAAGCTTCACACCTGCGCCACCCTGACGCGGTCAAGGACCTGATCAGCCGCAGCAATACCGAATGGATCGCCGTGCTCAGTGCCGATGAGCTGCGCATGCAGAACGTCGGTGATTTCGTGTGCGAGTGGTTCTTCGACTTTCACACCTTGCCGTTCGATGTCACCCGGGTCCAGGTCACGCTGGGGCGGGCGTGGGGGATGGCGCGCCTGCGCGTCAAGGGCAATGCTCCGGCCATCGAGCCTGCCCACGAACTGCTCGGCGACAGCCGGCCCATGCGTGAACTGCGCAGGTTGCTGAGCAAGCTTGCGCCTACCGAGTCACCGGTGCTGATCCGTGGTGAAAGCGGTACCGGCAAGGAGCTGGTGGCGCGTACGCTGCATCTGCAGTCCCAGCGCAAGGACAAGCCTTTCATTGCGATCAATTGCGGAACGATCGCGGAGCATCTGCTGCAGTCGGAGCTGTTCGGCCATGAAAAAGGTGCATTCCCAGGCGCGCACCAGCGCAAGGTCGGGCGCATCGAGGCGGCCAACGGCGGCACGCTGTTTCTCGACGAGATCTGCGACCTGCCGCTGGACTTGCAGGCCAGGTTGCTGCGCTTTCTCCAGGAGAAGCATATCGAGCGGGTAGGCGGCAGCCAGTCGATCCCGGTTGACGTACGGGTCCTGGCGTCGACCCATGTGAACCTGGAAAGAGCGGTCGATAACGGACGTTTCCGCGAAGACTTGTATTACCGGCTGAACGTCTTGCAAGTGGTCACCGCGCCCTTGCGCGACCGGCATGGGGACTTGTCGATCCTGGCCAGCCATTTTTCCCATTTCTACAGCCACGAGACCGGGCGCAGGCCGCGCACGTTCAGCGACGCGGCGCTGGCCGCGATGGGCCGTCACGACTGGCCGGGCAATGTCCGCGAGCTGGCCAACCGCGTACGCCGCGGGCTGGTGTTGGCCGAAGGCCGGCAGATCGAAGCGCCGGACCTGGGTTTGCAGGTGCTCGAGGACGAAGAGTCGCCCATGGGTACGCTTGAAGACTACAAGCACCGGGCTGAGCGTCAGGCGTTGTGTGATGTGCTCAATCGGCACAGCGATAACCTGAGTATTGCTGCCAAGGTACTGGGGGTGTCGCGGCCGACGTTTTATCGGTTGTTGCATAAGCATCAGATTCGGTGATGGGTTTTTTGGGGGTGGGGGCGGGCGTGTTGGTTTGCTTGAATATCCATTTTCTGTAGTGGCGCTTAAACCGGTTTCGGTTTGTGTGAATATCCATTTCTTGTGGTGATGCTTAAGCCGGTTTCGCCCTTACGGCGAGTCACTTTTGGCAGTCGCCCGGTGTGCCGGCCCAGCCAAAAGTAACCAAAAGGGCTTGCCCCTACATTGGCCCTTCGCTGCGCTACGGGTCCCCTCCCTCCGGCGTCGCTCCGGGGCTGCGCCGCCCTGCTGGCGCCTTCGGCTTCGCCGAAGGTGGGCTCCGCCCACGCCCCTCCACAACGCCTCCACTCGGCCTGCTGAAGGGGCGGGTAGATCAAGATCAAGAGCCAGATCAAGAGCGAAGCGAAACAGGCTCGCCCAGCTGCAGACCTTGACCTTGACCTTGACCTTGACCTTGACCTTGATCTTGCTCTTGCTCTTGATCTACCGCCCCTTTCCAGCAGGCCGAGCGGAGGTGTCGTGGAGGGGCGTAGGCGCAGCCTACCTTTGGCGCAGCCAAAGGCGCGAGCAGGGCCGCGCAGCCCCGGAGCGACACCGGAGGGAGGGGACCCGTAGCGCAGCGTAGGGCCAATGGAGGGGCAAGCCCTTTTGGTTACTTTTGGGGCGACTGCCAAAAGTGACTCGCCGTAAGGGCGAAACCGGTTTGCGGGGACTGTCAGATTTTTTGTGTGCGGGCCGGTAACGGCCTGCCGTCAGGCAGGCCTTGATTCACCAGGTCGGCCTGATGAACCGATCTCCGTACAAAACCGCAAATTGATTCATTGCACTTTTCCA
>NZ_CABVIX010000020.1 GCF_902498185.1 Pseudomonas fluorescens
GAGTGAGAGGTGGATGGCGACTAGGCTCCCACTCGTGCTTTAGGCACCGCTGGCTTTCAGTCTGCCATCCACTGCTCTCACCCTTTTGAGTTTAAGAGACCTGGAAGACACAAGCGGCTTCAGCCGCGAAGAAGTTGACGCGGTGTCTGGCACCGGCGTTGCCGGTGTTCGCGGGTAAACCCGCTCCCACAGAGTCGGCGCTGGCCTCGAGGACGGCGCAAACATCTGGGAACCGGCTTGTGCGGCGCCGAACCACCGCGAAGACGCCGACACTGACACTACACCCGCGAAGCAAACACCGCCTGGTGCTCCCGGCATTGCTCGGCCGTCAGCATGAACACGCCATGCCCGCCACGCTCGAACTCCAGCCAGGCGAAGTCCACCTCGGGGTACAGCGACTCGACATGCACCTGGCTGTTGCCCACTTCGACGATCAGCAAACCCTTCTCGGTCAGGTGATCCGCGGCCTCGGCCAGCATCCGGCGCACCAGGTCCAGACCGTCGTTGCCGCAGGCCAGGCCCAGCTCCGGCTCGTGATGGTACTCGGCAGGCATGTCGGCGAAATCTTCGGCGTCCACATAGGGCGGGTTGGACAGGATCAGGTCGAAACGCTGCCCCGGCAGACCGGCGAAGCCATCGCCCTGCACGGTGTACACCCGCTCATCCAGGCCATGCCGTTCGATGTTCTGATTGGCCACTTCCAGCGCCTCGAACGACAGGTCCGCCAACACGACCTCTGCATCCGGGAACACATCGGCCGCGACAATACCGATGCAACCGGAACCGGTGCAGAGGTCTAGAATGCGCGCAGGCTCATCGCCCAGCCACGGCTCGAAGCGGTTTTCGATCAGCTCGCCAATCGGTGAACGCGGCACCAGCACGCGCTCGTCGACTTTGAACGACATGCCGCAGAACCACGCTTCACCCAGCAGGTAAGCCGTCGGCACGCGGTCTTCGATGCGCCGCTTGAGCAGGTGCTGCAGGCGCACCCGTTCGTCATCCTCGAGCTGGCAGTCCAGATAGCTGTCGGCCACCTCCCATGGCAGATGCACGGCGCCCAGCACCAGTACGCGGGCCTCGTCCCAGGCATTGTCAGCCCCGTGGCCGAAGAACAGGTCATGCTCATGGAAGCGGCTGACCGCCCAACGGATATGATCGCGCAGAGTGCGCAGGCGGGAAGTGATCACGGCAAACTCCTTTGAATACAGTGCGAAAGTCTAACAGCCCTGCTGCCCAAATGGTCGCCGCCGTGCCGTACGGCGAGCCCGCAGACCAGTAATCATGCAGGTTGCACTGTCAAGCATTCCCAACGGCGTCAAGGCAAGGGACAATAGCCGGCAAAAGCCCTATCCAAAGGAGCCCTTGATGTCCGTTCCAACGACGATGTTCCACCTCACTGGCCGCGCCTATCCGCCGGCCAAGCTGAGCCAAGCCAGCCTGGTGATTATCGATGCGCAAAAGGAATACCTCAGCGGTCCGCTGGCGCTGTCGGGCATGGATGAGGCCGTGGCCAACATCGCCAAGCTGCTCGACGCTGCGCGCAAGGCCGGGCGCCCGATCGTCCATGTCCGCCACCTGGGCACCGTAGGCGGCCTGTTCGACCCCCAGGGCAGCCGCGGCGAGTTCATCCCGGGGCTGGAGCCGCGCGGCGACGAGACTGTCATCGAAAAGCGCATGCCCAACGCCTTCAAGAACACCGACCTGCACGAAACCCTGCAGCAGTTCGGCCCGCTTGACCTGATTGTCTGCGGTTTCATGAGCCATTCGAGCGTCAGCACCACCGTACGCCGCGCCAAGGACTATGGTTATCGCTGCACCCTGGTGGAAGATGCCTCGGCCACCCGTGACCTGGCCTACAAGGACACGGTCATCCCGGCCGCGCAGATCCACCAGGGCGAAATGGCCGTCATGGCCGACAACTTCGCTTGCGTGGCCCCCACGGCCAGCCTGATCTGAGCGACGACCGCCCGGCAGCCCGGGCGGAACCGGCAGGCGGGCAGTGAGTCGAACCCGAAGATCCACTGAGGAACTCGCG
Source organism: Pseudomonas fluorescens (assembly GCF_902498185.1). Taxonomy (GTDB): domain Bacteria; phylum Pseudomonadota; class Gammaproteobacteria; order Pseudomonadales; family Pseudomonadaceae; genus Aquipseudomonas; species Aquipseudomonas fluorescens_BS. The sequence goes on from NZ_CABVIX010000020.1 coordinate 2,036, forward strand.
ATGAAACGCTCCGATGGTTTCGACGCAAAGCGCCTGCGCCAACGTGAGCACGGCAACTGGGGCGCACGCCTGGCCGCGGTCTTTTCCGCCCTGCTGGCGACCTTCGGCATCCTGCTGGCCATGGCGGGTTTCGCCGGTCTGCTGGGCAACTACGCCGCCCTCGCCGAACTCAACGCCAACCGCCCTCTGGCCCTCATCCTGCTGGGGCTGGGCCTGCTGCTGCTCTACATCGGCGTGCGCTTCTGGCGGCGCAGCCGTATTCGCCTGCGTCGTGGCCGCGAGCTCAACCTGTCCCCGCACCTGATGAAAAAGCACGATTGACTGTACGACCACGTCGGTGACTCGCGTAAACTACGCCGTCCAGGTGGAGGCACGCATGCAAGACGACGATTTTTCCCTGTTCCGCAGCGAGGTGCGGGGCGTCAAGCCCATCAAGCACGACCGCGCCGAGACCGGCAAGCCCAAGGCCGACCGCAAGCAGTTGGCGGGCCTTCGCGAGGCCGCCACGGTCGGCAGTGGCCAGGCGCTGGTGATCGACGGGCTATCGGACCAGTTCGTCATCGACGTCGGCGCCGAGGATGCCCTTGAATGGCGTCGCGACGGCGTGCAGGAAACTCAGCTGCGCAAGCTCAAGCTCGGCCAGATCCCCTTCGAGGGCAGCCTCGACCTGCACGGCATGAACGTGGAGACGGCCCGCGAGACCCTCTGGGCGTTCATCGCCGAAGCTACCCGCCTGGAAGTGCGCTGCGCCCGCGTCACCCACGGCAAGGCCGCGCGGCTCGACGGCAAGCGCCCGATGATCAAGAGCCACGTCAACACCTGGTTGCGCCAGCACCCGCAAGTGCTCGGCTTTACCTCGTGCCAGCCCCGCCACGGCGGCACCGGCGCGGTGTATGTGATGCTCAAGCGAACCATGCTCGATGGGCGCGACGAGTAACGCCGCGCTTGCAGCGTTGGCATTGCCGCCGTACCCTTCCTCTTTGCGAATATTTCCCACAGGTTAGGATCCATGTCCCTGGAACAGAACTACACCGAGATTCTCGGCCAACTTGGCGAGGACATCTCCCGCGAGGGCCTGCTCGACACGCCCAAGCGGGCTGCAAAGGCCATGAAGTACCTTTGCCGCGGTTATGAACAGACCCTGGAAGACGTCACCAACGGCGCTCTGTTCAGCTCCGACAACAGCGAGATGGTCCTGGTCAAGGACATCGAGCTGTACTCGCTGTGCGAGCACCACCTGCTGCCCTTCATCGGCAAGGCCCACGTCGCCTACCTGCCTTCGGGCAAGGTGCTGGGCCTGTCCAAGGTCGCGCGCATCGTCGACATGTACGCTCGCCGCCTGCAGATCCAGGAAAACATGAGCCGCCAGATCGCCGAGGCGATCCAGCAGGTGACTGGCGCCGTCGGTGTGGCCGTGGTCATCGAAGCCAAGCACATGTGCATGATGATGCGCGGTGTCGAGAAACAGAACTCGAGCATGGTCACCTCGGTGATGCTCGGCGCGTTCCGCGACAATGCCGCCACGCGCATGGAGTTTCTCAGCCTGATCAAGTGATCGGCCTGGGCCAGGAGCCGACCCCCGGGGTCGGCTTTTTTCTGCATTAGTGAAAGATCAGGAGTAGCCATGATCGTCAAAGCCCTGCGGGTCGGCCTCGGCCAGCTCATCGTGTTCGGCGACTGGATCAGCCGCCCGGCCAAGCGCAAGCGCGACCCCGCTGCCCAGGCCGTTGTCGAACAGCAAGCGCGCGGGCTCAGCCTGTACCAGTTCCATGCCTGCCCGTTCTGCGTGAAGACCCGCCGTACCCTGCACCGGCTGAACGTCCCCGTTGCCCTGCGGGATGCCAAGAACGACCCTGTGCATCGCCAGGCGCTGCTTGAAGGTGGCGGCCGGGTGAAAGTGCCGTGCTTGCGGATCGAAGAGGATGGCCAGACGACCTGGATGTATGAGTCCAAGGCAATCATCGCCTACCTGGACAAGCGGTTTTCGGCGGTCTGAGCCAAGACTGGCAAGTCCCTGTGCCAGGTCGAAGTGTGATGCACTCTCAAACCGATGGGAGCAACTGTCTTGACCGACCTGGCAAGCCACCTCCTCGCCCCACAGTCCACACCCGACTGTATGGCCAAATTCTGCAACCGCTGTACCGCAACCCCTACCCCCCTGCACGGTACGCTGAAACAATTGCTTACCCGTACAAGGACCGTCCCCATGCCCGATGCCACCACCGCGCCCCTGCGCCCGCTGGCCGACACCTCCCCCTCCGCCGTCGTCGCCGGCTTCATTGCCATGCTCACCGGCTACACCAGCTCCCTGGTGCTGATGTTCCAGGCCGGGCAAGCGGCGGGCCTGACTACCGCGCAGATCTCTTCCTGGATCTGGGCGCTGTCCATCGGCATGGCCATCTGCAGCATCGGCCTGTCCCTGCGCTACCGCACCCCGATTACCATCGCCTGGTCCACCCCCGGCGCGGCCTTGCTGATCACCAGCCTGGGCGGCGTCAGTTATGGCGAGGCCATCGGCGCCTACATCACCTGCGCGTTGCTGGTGCTGATCTGCGGCCTGACCGGCAGCTTCGAACGCCTGGTCAAACGCATCCCCGCCTCGCTGGCCTCGGCGCTGCTGGCCGGGATCCTGTTCAAGATCGGCAGCGAGATCTTCGTCGCCGCGCAGCACCGTACCCTGCTGGTCCTGGGCATGTTCTTCAGCTACCTGCTGGTCAAGCGCCTGTCCCCCCGCTACTGCGTGCTGGCCGCGCTGGTAGTCGGCACTGCATTGTCAGGCCTACTCGGCCTGCTGGACTTCAGCGCCTTCAGCCTCGAAGTGGCGACTCCCGTGTGGACCACGCCAAGCTTCTCCCTGGCCGCTACCATCAGCATCGGCATCCCGCTGTTCGTGGTCGCCATGACCTCGCAGAACATGCCAGGCATCGCCGTGCTGCGCGCCGACGGCTACCAGGTGCCCGCCTCGCCGCTGATCTCCGCCACCGGTTTCGCCTCGCTGCTGCTGGCCCCGTTCGGCTCCCACGGCATCAACCTCGCCGCTATCAGCGCCGCCATCTGCACCGGCCCCCATGCCCATGAAGACCCGTCCAAGCGCTACACCGCCGCCGTGTGGTGCGGGATCTTCTACGGCATCGCCGGGGTATTCGGCGCCACCCTCGCGGCGCTGTTCGCGGCCTTGCCCAAGGAGCTGGTGCTGTCCATTGCAGCCCTGGCATTGTTCGGCTCGATCATGAACGGCCTGACCGTGGCGATGGGCGAAGCACGCGAACGCGAGGCGGCGTTGATCACCTTCATGGTCACGGCCTCGGGGCTGACGCTGTTCTCGATCGGGTCGGCGTTCTGGGGCATTGTCGCGGGCGTGCTGACGCTGCTGATCCTCAATCCGCGCCGGGGCTGAACGCGGGTTGCCTGCGCGCTCGGCCGATCAGAGAAAATGATGGGCGCTCATTCGCCGGGGCCGTTGAACCTTGCCCATTGGTGGCTGACAGACTATCTACACACATTGCCCACCCATTCGAGGCCAGTACATGACCCAGACCAACCGCCGCTTCCTGCTCAGCAAACGCCCTGTCGGTGTCGTGCGCCGCGATGACTTCACCTACGAAGAAGTACCGGTTGCCGAAGCCAGCGACGGCCAGATCGTCGTCAAGAACCTCTACCTGTCCCTCGACCCCGCCATGCGTGGCTGGATGAACGAAGGCAAGTCCTACATTCCCCCAGTCGGTCTCGGCGAAGTCATGCGCGCCTTGGCCGTTGGCGAAGTGGTCAGCTCCAAGCATCCCGACTACAAGCCCGGCGACCACGTCAGCGGCGCGCTGGGCGTACAGGACTACTTCGTCGGCGAGCCCAAGGGCATGAACAAGATCGACCCCAACCTCGCCCCCCTGCCCGTCTACCTCTCGGCCCTGGGCATGACTGGCATGACCGCCTACTTCGCCCTGCTTGAAGTCGGCCAGCCCAAGGAAGGGGACACCGTGGTCATCTCCGGCGCTGCGGGGGCGGTCGGCAGCATCGTCGGCCAGATCGCCAAGATCAAAGGCTGCCGCGTGGTCGGTATCGCCGGAGGCACCGAGAAGTGCCAATACCTCAAGGATGAACTCGGCTTCGACGGCACCATCGACTACAAGGCCGAAGATGTGCTCGCCGGCCTCAAGCGTGAATGTCCAAAAGGCGTCGACGTGTATTTCGACAACGTTGGCGGCGACATTCTCGATGCCGTGCTCAGCCGCATCAACTTCAAGGCCCGGGTGGTGATCTGTGGTGCGATCAGCCAGTACAACAACAAGGAAGCGGTGAAAGGGCCGGCCAACTACCTGTCGCTGCTGGTGAACCGCGCGCGGATGGAAGGGTTCATCGTGTTCGATCACCTGGCCAACTACGACAAGGCTGCCAAGGAGATCGCCGGTTGGCTGGACAGTGGCAAGGTGAAGAGCAAGGAGGATGTGGTGGAAGGTCTTGAAACCTTCCCGGAAACGCTATTGAAGCTGTTCAGTGGTGAGAACTTCGGGAAACTTGTGCTGAAAGTCTGACAGCCGGACAACCGGCTTGCACGCCGGCCCGGCGGTGAGCCCGCCAGCACCCTGCCTGTGGGTGCGGCCTCGTGCCGCGATCGGGCCCGAAGGGGCCGTAGGACCGGTGATTGCAGTGGTTCAGGCAGACTTACATGGCCCAAACCGGCCACCCCTGTCTGCCTGATCCACCTCTGACCCAGCAAAGCCGCAACAAAGTGAAATGGCCAGATTCAGAACACAACCCCCACCACCCCGCCAATGACACCGCTGCCGATCACCACCAACCAGGGTGGAAGTTTCCAGACCATCAACGCAACCAGCGCCATCAACGCCCACACAAAGTCTCCCGGACCTTGAATCGCGCTGGTCCATACCGGCTGATAGAGCGCAGCCAGCAACAGCCCGACCACGCAGGCATTGATGCCCATCATCGCCGCTTGCGTACGGTGGTATTTCCGCAGTTCCTGCCAGAACGGCAAAGCGCCCATGACCAGCAGGAAAGATGGCGCAAAAATCGCGACCAGACAAACAAGCCCCCCAAGCCACCCACTTGGCGCCTGGTGCATCGAAGCACCCAGAAACGCGGCAAACGTGAACAGCGGCCCTGGAACGGCCTGCGCTGCACCATAGCCCGCCACAAAAGTATCGTTGCCGACCCAGCCAGCGTTCACGACTTCCGCTTGCAACAGCGGCAGCACGACATGCCCGCCACCGAATACCAATGCGCCCGCCCGGTAGAACGCGTCTGCCAGTGCCAGCGTGTGACTCGGGTACAAGGCCGTCAGCGCGGGCAATCCCACCAGCAGCGCGAAGAACACCAACAGCCACCACAGACCCACGCGACGTCGAAGGGTAAATGGCAAGGCTTCAGACATTTCCCCCTTCTGCGGCTTGAATAGAAACAGGCCGATGATCGACGCCACGGCAATACTGCCCACCTGCGTCCAGGTAGACGGCATCAGCAGGACAAGGCAGCTGGTCGCCGCCATGATGCCAATTCGCGCCACGTCTGGACAAAGCGTGCGAGCCATCCCCCAGACCGCTTGCGCCACTACTGCCACGGCCACCACCTTCAAGCCATGCAACGCCCCAGCCGGAATCACATTCGCGTATTCAGCGAGCCCCATCGCGAAGAGCATCAGGATGATCCCCGAAGGCAGTGTGAATCCCGTCCAGGCAGCCAGCGCTCCTGGGTAGCCGCAGCGGGACAATCCCAGCGCCATCCCGACCTGACTGCTGGCCGGACCCGGTAGAAACTGGCACAGGGCGACCAGATCCGCGTAGCTGCGCTCGCTGAGCCAACGCCGACGGACCACGAACTCATCGTGGAAATAGCCGAGGTGAGCGACGGGGCCGCCGAAGGAGGTCAGGCCCAGCCGCAGGAAGATCAGGAAGACTGCCCAAGGACTGCGGTCAGCGTTGATGTGATCGCTCACGGTGGGTTCTTCGGTGATGGTGATGCCCGCCAGAATAGCCAAAAACGCGGCACGTGCAGGAGCGGCCTTGTGCCGGAACACCGGACCGCGCGAAAGGGGCGCGAAGCGGCCCCAGGATTGCGGGACCGCTGCAAGAGCTGGCTGCAATCGGTGTCCCCTACCGCTATCGCACAACCTCGCCTTGCCATGGCCCGGCGAGGGCGTTGCCCTTGTATCGCGACACGAGGCGGCTCCTACAGGGGCCGGGCGGTGGGGTTGAGTCAGAAGACCTGATGTGAATGAACGACCCTATCAGGCATCCACAGCAATCCGGCCAATTACCGCCCGCGCTTCGCAGTAGCTTCCTGGTTCGCAGGAAACCTGCAGCCTCCCCCCACAAGGCGCCAACACCGACGTCTCCATCTTCATCGCCTCCATCACCGCAATCACCTGCCCGGCCTCCACAACAGTGCCGTCTTCAACAACCCACGCATGCAGATTCCCCGCAACCGGCGTCACCACCGCGTGCGGATCAACACCCGTCGCTGCCGTTTCGTCTTCAACGACGCCACCGGCCGGACCGTTCATGCTGATGCCCGCCAACAACGCCGCTGGCAACCCCAGCTCATGCCGCTTCCCGTCGATCTCGACAAAGGTACGCACCACACCCGCATCCGCGGCCGCGGCACTACGCGGCGCTATCGTGACGCGCTCGGCGAAGTCAGTCTCGATCCACCGCGTATGCACGGCAAAGGTATCGGGCGCCGTAAAGTCGGGATGATCCATCACCGCCCGGTGAAACGGCAGCACCGTCGCCACGCCGTCAATCCTGAACTCCGCCAGCGCCCGACGCGCACGGCGTATCGCCTGGTCGCGGGTGGCGCCAGTCACGATCAGCTTGGCGATCATGGAGTCGAAGTTCGGCGAAACCCGCGAGCCTTCGACCACGCCGGTATCGAGCCGCACGCCCGGGCCACTCGGCGGCTGGAAGCGTTCGATCGCGCCAGGTGTCGGCAGGAATCCATTGCCCGCATCCTCGGCATTGATCCGAAACTCGAAGCTGTGCCCGCGCGGCGCGGGGGTCGATTCGAATGACAGTGGCAAGCCGTCGGCAACGCGCAATTGCTCGATCACCAGGTCGATGCCACTGGTCTCTTCGGTGACTGGATGCTCCACCTGCAGCCGGGTGTTCACTTCAAGGAACGACAACGTGCCATCCGCGCTTAGCAGAAACTCCACGGTGCCTGCCCCGACATACCCCGCCTCGGCGCAGATGCTCTGGGCAGACTCGTGGATCCGCGCCCGCAAGGCATCATCAAGATACGGCGCTGGCGCCTCCTCGATGAGCTTCTGGTTACGCCGCTGCAACGAGCAGTCGCGCGTGCCCACCACCACGACGCGGCCGTGGCGGTCGGCGATGATCTGTGCCTCGATATGCCGGGGACGATGCAGGAACCGTTCGACAAAACACTCTCCACGCCCAAATGCCGCAATGGCTTCGCGTACGGCGGATTCGTACAGGTCGCTGACTTCGTCCAGCTGCCAGGCCACTTTCAGCCCTCGCCCACCACCCCCGAACGCCGCCTTGATGGCGATCGGCAGGCCATGCTGCTCGGCGAACGCGAGCACTTCACTGGCGTTCTGCACCGGCCCGTCGGTGCCTGCCACCAGCGGTGCGCCCACCTTCAGGGCAATGCGGCGCGCCTGCACCTTGTCGCCCAGCGCGTCGATGGTGTCGGGATCCGGGCCGATCCAGGTCAGGCCAGCCTCCAGGACCGCACGGGCAAAATCTGCCCGCTCGGAAAGAAAACCGTACCCGGGGTGCACGGCATCGGCCCCAGCACGCGCCGCAACCGCCAGCAGTTTCTCGATGTTCAGGTAGGTATCGGCGGCCCGCACACCTTGCAACGCATACGCTTCATCCGCCTGCTGCACATGCAGGGCGTCGATGTCGGCGTCGGCGTAGACGGCCACTGAGGCGACCCCGTAGTCACGGCAGGCACGGGCGATTCGTACGGCGATTTCGCCACGGTTGGCGATCAGAACCTTTTTCATCTGTCTTGGATCTCGTCTGAAAGGGCTGGCCGCACGGGCTCGTAGGCGCCCAGCGGATTGAAGCGAATACGCGCGTTGACCGGGATCTGTCCGGCCAGGTCGAGGTGATAAGGCGCGACCACGCCAATCACCGGATAACCCCCGGTGAGCGGGTGATCCGCCAGAAACAGCACCGGCTGACCACTCGCGGGCACCTGGATAGCGCCCACCGCGGTGCCTTCACTGGGCAGCTCGCCATCAACGGCGCGCGTCAGCCCGTGCTCCCCGGCCAGCCGGATGCCGATACGGTTCGTCTGCGGCGTCACCTGCCAGGTCTGCCCTGCCAGCAGCGCCTGGGCCTCGGGCGTGAACCAGTCGCTGCGCGGGCCCATCAGCACGTCCAGGGTGATGACCTGATCGGCACGAGGCATGGCGAACGCGGGTGCCTCATCAAGGGACACCGCCGCGCCGCCCACTCGAGAGTGGTAGCCGAGACGGTCGCCTGCGGCCAGTGGCGCCGGCCCGACCTGGGCCAGGGTGTCGGTGGACAGGCTGCCGAGCACGGGGGCGTGGGTGAAGCCGCCACGAATGGCCAGGTAGTTGCGCAGCCCGGCCGAAGGCGCCAGGAGGCTGACCCGATCCCCGTCCTGCAGGATGAAAGGTGCATACAACGCCGGCCGCACGACCTCGCCGGACGCGCTGCGGACTTCGATGCGCGCCTCTGCACCCGTCACCGCCGCGACGGTCTGGCCATGACAGACGAAGCTCAGGCCGCCCATGAGCACTTCCAGGCAAGCGCTGCCCGGCTCATTGCCCACCGCGCGATTGGCTGCGCGCAAGGCGCCGCGATCGAGCGCTCCGGAGGCCGACACACCTTGCGCCGCCCGCCCGGGACGTCCCAGGTCCTGCAGCAGTGTCTGCAGGCCCGGCATCAGAATCTCCAGGCAGCTCCCGCTCACCGCCGACTCTGGCAGGCTCGGGACGGACACCGACACACTCGCCTCAGCGCCAGCATCGACAAACCGCACACGGTATCCCGGCTGCAGCAACGCGGGCTCGTCACGCTGCAGGTCCCACATCTTCATCTGGGTAACGCCGATGATCTGCCAGCCACCGGGGCTCGCCTGCGGATAGACACCGCTGAAGCCGCCAGCCAACGCCACGGCGCCTGCAGGGATGCGGGTGCGCGGCGTACTGCGGCGCGGCACCAGGAACCCTGCGCCACCGCTGAGGTACGCAAACCCCGGCGCGAAGCCGCAGAACGCCACGTCGTACTCGCTGCCCGTATGACGCCGGATCACCTCTTCGCTGCTGATGCCCAGCTCGCGCGCGACATCGGCGAGGTCTTCGCCGTTGTAATGCACGGGAATCTCGACCACCTTGCCCGCCTCACGCACCTTGCCACGAAGGTCCCGCGTGGAAATCTCGGCGGCGAGCGCCTCGCGGCTGATGGCGCTGGGACGGAAATACACCAGCAATGTGCGGGCCGCAGGCACGATCTCCTGCACCCCCGCGATAGGCGCCTGCTGCAGCGCATCGAACAGCGCGAGGGTCTGGTCCAGGTTCGCCAGCTCGACCAGCAGCGCATCCAGACCGACCGGATAGAAACGCATGGCTCACTCCTGTCCGAGGCCAGTGAACGCCCTGGGCGTGATGCCGGCCCCGAGCAGGCGGCTCTTGAGCGTGCGGGCAATGCCGACCGCGTCGGGACTGTCGCCATGCACGCAGATCGAATCCGCCTGCAGGCTGATCAGTTGCCCGTCCTCGGCCTCGATAACCCCCTCCTGCACCAGCCGCAGCATGCGCTGGGCGATCAGCTCCACATCGTGCAGCACCGCGCCGGGCCGCGAGCGCGACACCAGCGTGCCCTGCGCGGTATACGCGCGGTCGGCGAAGGCTTCGGCCACGCAGGTCAGCCCCGCTTCACGGGCCCATTCGAGCAACGGCGAGTTCGCCAGGCACACCAGCTTGAGTTGCGGATCGATGCGCAGCAGCGCCTCGATCACCGCATCAGCCTGCCCACGATCGCCCGCGATGGTGTTGTACAGCGCGCCGTGGGGCTTCACATAACTCACCCGCGTACCGACGCTGCGCGCCAGCCCTTGCAACGCGCCGATCTGGTAGATCACATCGGCTGTCAACTGGTCGGCCGGCACATTCAGGTTGCGCCGCCCGAAACCTACCAGGTCGGGATAGGCCACGTGTGCGCCGACGGCCACGCCACGGGCTGCAGCGGCTTCCAGGGTGCGCAGGATCCCCAGCGGATCGCCCGCATGAAACCCGCAGGCGACGTTCGCGCTGGTGACGATCTCGAGCATCGCCGCATCGTCGCCCATGCTCCAGGCGCCAAAGCTCTCGCCCAGGTCGCTGTTGAGGTCAATGGCATTCATTCAGATAGTCTCCGTGGCAGTCAGGCTGCGCTGATAAAGGCAAAGATGGCACCGGCCGACATGTACGCCATGTACCAGGACAGCGCACAGGTCAGCACACCCAGCACCAGCAGCCAGCGTGGATAGTGGTAGCCCTCCATCAGGTCCGAGCGGCGCCAGCCCACGTACATGAAGATGCTCAGGCCCAGCGGCAGGATCAGGCCATTGAAGCCACCGGCGAACACCAGCAGCGCCGCGGGCGGCTTGCCTGCAGTCAGGTACACGATCAGCGCGATCAGAATGAAACCGACCGTCGCCAGGTGGCGCCCGCGCTCGGTGATGTGCTTGGAGAACACGGTGATGAACGACATCGAGGTATACGAAGCGCCAATCACGCTGCTGATCCCCGCTGCAAACAGCACCAGCCCGAACATCATCATCCCGGCATCGCCAGCCGCCGCGCCGAAGGCCTGCGCCGCCGGATTCGCGGCCTGCCCGGACACATCGATGACCACACCGCTGGCCACCACCCCGAGAATCGCCAGAAACAGCACATAGCGTGCGATACCCGTGACCAGGATCCCTGTCAGCGCCGCCTTGGACACTGCCTCGATGTTTTCCACACCTACGGTGCCGCGATCGAGCAACCGGTGCGCGCCGGCATAGGTGATATAGCCGCCCACCGTGCCACCGACGATGGTGGTGATCGAGGCGAAGTCGACGAAGTCAGGCCAAACCGCCTGCCGCAATGCCTCTCCGAGCGGCGGATGAGAGGCGAAGGCCGCGAAGATGATCAGGCCGATCTTCAGCGTGCCCAGCACGATCATGATCCGGTCCATGGCGATGCCCGCACGGTGCGACGAGAAAATCCCGATGGCGATCAGCGCACCGATCGCACCGCCCCACTTGGGGTCCAGGCCGATCAGTGCATTCAGCCCCAGGCCCGCGCCCGCAATGTTGCCCAGGCTGAACACCAGCCCGCCAAAGATCACCAGCACCGCCAGCACATACCCGCTGCCCGGAATCGCCACGTTGGCCAGGTCCGCAGCGCGCATGCGGGTCAATGTGACGATGCGCCAGACATTCAGCTGCACCACGAAGTCGATCAGGATCGACGCCAGGATGCCGAACGCGAACGCCGCCCCCAGCGTAGCGGTGAAGGTCGCCGTCTGGGTCAGGAAACCGGGGCCGATGGCTGAGGTCGCCATCATGAAGATCGCAGCGATCAGGGACGATCGTCGCGCCTTGGTGAACTCAAGCGCCATCTGGGTCACGGGCATCATTCCTTCAATGGGAGATAATGCTGGCGAGCAATAGGTGTGCCAGAGTGCGGTAAAAGGCGCGCGAGTGAGGGATAATGCGGCTTGGATTGTTCAACAATCCTATCCATATACATGATCAATATGCACCACATTGTTACTCATTCACTCAAGCGTGCTACCGGATGAAGCACTTGGGCCCTTTGCTCCTTGCCACAGGCTGTGCTCTCGTTGAACATCCATTGCCCCCTACTTTCTGGACCGCACATGACCGATATCCCCGCCTCCCACCCTCGTTCCCTGGGCGAATCCGTCACCCAGGAAGTCCGCAGAATGCTGGTCGAAGGCGAGCTGGCGCCTGGGCAGCGGCTGAGTGAAACGGCGCTGGCGGAGAGTCTGCAGATTTCCCGCAACACCCTGCGTGAAGCGTTCCGGGTGCTGACGCGGGAAGGGTTGCTCAAGCACGAGCCGAACCGGGGTGTGACCGTGGCGGAGCCGGACATGGCGACGATCATCGACATCTACCGGGTGCGGCGATTCATCGAATGCAAGGCAATCGCCCAGGGTTTCCCGCTGCATCCAGGCGCGGTGGAGATGCGCAAGGCCGTCGAGGCCGGCATGCGGGCACGGGAAGCCAAGGACTGGGTAGGCGTGGGCACCGCGAACATGGCGTTTCACCGGGCGATCGTCGAGCTGGCCGACAGTCCACGGTTGATGGTGTTCTATGCGCAGATATCGGCGGAATTGAGGCTAGCGTTTGGAGTGCTGGATGACCCTGAGTTTCTTCATCTGCCCTACCTGGACATGAACCTCGCCATCCTGCGCTGTGTGGAAGAAGGTCGGGCAGACGACGCTACCCGGATGCTGGAAGGGTATCTGGTGCAGTCGGAGCGGATTGTGCTGGCGGCGTATGAGCGGCGGGCAAGGCCGCGCAACGGCGCCTGAATCTCGATCCTTCACCCCGCAGCCGCACGCTGCTCCGCCCGCTTGCGGCAGGCATCGCCAAATGCCTGGAAAATAGCCAGGTAGTCCGGATAGAACATCACCTGCCATTCGGGGTGCCACTGCACTCCCAATGCGAAGGCCTTGCTGCCCTCCACGGAAAGCCCCTCCACCAACCCATCCTCGGCCACCGCCTCGATCCGCAAGCCCTGCCCTACCCGCGCGATGCCCTGGCCGTGAACGGAATTGACCTCGATCACCCCCGACAGGCCCAACCGCTCCAGCATCCCGCCCGGCCGCACGGTGATCGCGTGGGCGGGGGCGTATTGGTCTTCGACGGGTTCGTTGCTCGGCGGTTCGTGCTCGGCGCCCGGGCCATCGAGCTGTTGATGGAGCGTGCCGCCGAACGCCACGTTCAGCTCCTGGAAGCCACGGCAGATCCCCAGCACCGGAACGCCCGCTTCGACCGCAGCGCGCCAGAGCGGTAGCGCGAGGTGGTCGCGGGCGGCATCGTGCTGGGTACCCCGCGGGCTTGGCGGGCCGTCGTAGTGATGAGGTTCGATGTTGGAGGGCGAACCGGTGAAGAGCAGCCCGTCCAGGCCGTCGATCAGCTCGGCAGGAGTCAACAGCTCGGGAAACAGGGGAATGATGACTGGCAGGCACTTCGCCGCGGTCGCCACTGCACGCGAGTACTTGTCGTCATTGATCTGGACCGCATGCGGGCCGATTTTCCATGAGCAGGCGGACACGCCAATGATGGGCAGACGAGACATTCAAACCCCCCGGTTCCGGTGCCGTCGTGGGCTGAGACGAACATATCGGATTGGAGTGCAGTACCGGGGTGAGTGTTCATTCCAGCGCAGGAGCGGCCTGCCGGTCCTCCCGCGGACACCGCCCAAACCGCCCCCGGTAACACCGGGTGAAATACGAGCCCGACTCGAACCCGCAGGCAATGCTCACCTCCAGCACACTCAGGTCCGTCTGCTTCAGCAACTGGCTCGCCTTGTCCAACCGCAACCGCAGGTAAAAACCGCTTGGCGTGTCATGCAGGTACAGCCTGAACAGTCGCTCCAGTTGCCGCCGGGTGACCTGGATGCGGTCCGCCAGCACCTGGGTATTGAGCAACTGCTCGGTATTGGCCTCCATCTCCCCGATCACCCGTACCAGCTTCTTGTTGCTGATGCCATAGCGCGAGGCGATCTGCATGCGCTGGTGATCCTTGCGCGGGCGGATACGGCCGAGGACGAACTGCTCGGACACCTGCACCGCCAGCTCGCTGCCATGGGCCGCGGCGATCAGGTCCAGCATCAGGTCGATCGACGCCGTGCCGCCTGCGCACGTGATGCGCCGACGGTCGATCTCGAACAGCTCCTGGGTCACCTCGAGCCGGGGATAGTTTTCCTTGAAGGCTTCAAGCGCTTCCCAGTGCAAGGTCGCCCGATGGCCATCGAGCAACCCGGCCTCGGCCAACACCACCGCGCCGGTATCGATGCCGCCGAGCACCACACCCTCATGGTCGAGTCTGCGCAGGCTGAGCTGCAACGCCTGGCCATACGCCGCCAACGGGTCGAACCCGGCCACCACCAGCAGCATCCGCCCCTTCTCTACCCCATCCAACGCCGCATCGGCATTCACCGACATGCCATTGCTGGCCTGCACCGGCCCGCCGTCGAGGCTCAGCACGCGCCAGCGGTAGAGCCCTGGACGAAAGCGGTTGGCCACGCGCAAGGGCTCCAGCGCGGAGATGAAACCCATGGCCGAAAAGCCGGGCAGCAGCAGAAAGTGGATCGCGTCGGACATCGCCTGGGCATCCTGAAAAAGGGGCTGGTCGCTTGTGTACTAGTCTGAGTCGCCAGCGTGCGATTTTCCACTGCACCGGCCGCGTAACGTATGCCCCACGGTCCAGAGAGGCCGACCCCATAACAATATGCACTGCCGTTGGAGGAGCCACCATGCACCGCTTGATCCGCCGCAGCCTGCTGACCATTGCCGTCAGCGCCACCTTGAGTGCTCCTGTATTCGCCGCCGAGCCCGCCGCCTGCAAGAACGTGCGCCTGGGCGTGGTCAACTGGACCGACGTCATCGCCACCAGCGCCATGGCCCAGGTGCTGCTTGACGGCCTGGGCTACCAGACCAAGCAGACCAGCGCCTCGCAACAGATCATCTTCGCCGGCATCCGTGACCAGCGCCTGGACATGTTCCTTGGCTACTGGAACCCGATCATGAACCAGACCATCAGCCCCTTCGTCAAACAGCAGCAAGTGAAGGTGCTGGAAAAGCCCAGCCTGGAAGACGCCCGGGCGACCCTTGCGGTGCCCCGTTACCTCGCGGACAAGGGCCTGAAAACCTTTGCCGACATCCACAAGTTCGAGAAAGACCTGGGCGGCAAGATCTATGGCATCGAGCCGGGATCGGGCGCCAACACCCAGATCAAGGCGATGATCAGCAAGAACCAGTTCGGGCTGGGCAAGTTCCAGCTGGTCGAGTCCAGCGAGGCCGGCATGCTCGCCGCCGTCGACCGCGCCGTGCGGCGCAAGCAAGCGGTGGTGTTCTTCGGCTGGGCGCCGCACCCGATGAACGTCAACGTCGACATGGTGTATCTGGGTGAGAGCCAGGATGCCCTGGGGCCGGATGAAGGTCGTGCAACCGTGTGGACGGTGACCGCGCCGGATTACGCCGACCGCTGCCCGAATGCCCACCGGCTGCTGGCCAACCTGACCTTCAGCGCCGAGGACGAGAGCCGGATGATGCAGCCGCTGCTCGATCACAAGGATCCGCTGGATTCCGCCCGGCAATGGCTCAAGGACCATCCCGAAGACCAGAAGCGCTGGCTCGACGGAGTGACCACCTTCGATGGCAAGCCCGCGGCCGAGAATCTCAACATCACTGCCAACTGATACAGCCCATCCCGGGCAAGTCGGGGCGCCGAACCGCAGCGAAGAAGCCACCACCCAATTTCCTGACGCGCCGCGGCCCCCAAAGCCGCGGCATGCCCAACCTCGCCCAAAGGAACCCCAATGAACCAAGAAATCATCATCACCTGCGCCCTCACCGGCGCCGGCGACACCGCCAGCAAGAGCCACCTCGTCCCCGTCACCCCCCAGCAGATCGCCACCGCCGCCGTCGAGGCCGCCAAGGCTGGCGCCACAGTGGTCCACTGCCACGTCCGCGACCCGCAAACCGGCCGCTTCAGCCGCGACGTCTCCCTCTACCGCGAGGTCATGGAACGTATCCGCGAAGCGGACGTGGACATCATCGTCAACCTCACCGCCGGCATGGGCGGCGACCTCGAGATCGGCCCGGGCGAAGCGCCGATGGAATTCGGCCCCGGCACCGACCTGATCGGACCACTGGAACGCCTCGCCCATGTCGAACAACTGCTGCCCGAGATCTGCACCCTCGACTGCGGCACCCTCAACTTCGGCGACGGCAACAGCATCTACGTATCGACCCCAAGCCAGCTCCGGGCCGGGGCCAAGCGCATCACCGAACTGGGCGTGAAGGCCGAACTGGAAATCTTCGACACCGGCCACCTCTGGTTCGCCAAGCAGATGATCAAGGAAGGCCTGCTCGACGATCCCCTGTTCCAACTCTGCCTGGGCATCCCGTGGGGCGCACCGGCCGACACCGCCACCATGAAAGCCATGGTCGACAACCTGCCTGCCGGGGCCACCTGGGCCGGCTTCGGCATCGGCCGCATGCAGATGCCGATGGCCGCCCAGGCGGTACTGCTCGGCGGCAACGTGCGCGTGGGCCTGGAAGACAACCTCTACCTGGATCGCGGCGTGCTGGCCAGCAACGGCCAGCTGGTCGAGCGCGCGGTGGAGATCATGTCCCGCCTCGGCGCCCGCGTGCTGACCCCAGCCGAAGGCCGCGCAAAGATGAACCTCACCCGCCGCTGATACCCCAGGAGACGCACATGCCTTTCATCACCGACATCAACACCTTCGCAGCCCTTGGTAGCGGCGTAATCGGCAGCGGCTGGGTAGCCCGCGCTCTCGCCCACGGCCTGGATGTCGTCGCCTGGGACCCAGCCCCCGGCGCCGAGCAAGCCCTGCGCCAGCGCATCGCCAATGCCTGGCCCGCCCTTGAAAAACAGGGCCTGGCGCCTGGTGCATCGCAACAGCGGCTGCGCTTCGTCGACACCATCGAAGACTGCGTGAACGACGCCGACTTCATCCAGGAAAGCGCACCAGAGCGGCTGGAACTCAAACTCGACCTGCACGCCCGCATCAGCGCCGCCGCCAAGCCCGATGCGATCATCGCCTCCAGCACCTCCGGCCTGCTGCCGAGCGAATTCTACGAGTCGGCAAGCCACCCCGAACGCTGCGTGGTCGGCCACCCCTTCAATCCCGTCTACCTGCTGCCGCTGGTGGAAATCGTCGGTGGCAAGCGCACCGCCCCCGAGGCCATCGAAGCGGCCAAGGGCATCTACTCCCAACTGGGCATGCACCCCCTGCATGTGCGCAAGGAAGTCCCCGGCTTCATCGCCGACCGCCTGCTCGAAGCCCTCTGGCGCGAGGCCCTGCACCTGGTGAACGACGGCGTGGCGACCACCGGCGAGATCGACGACGCGATCCGCTTTGGTGCCGGCTTGCGCTGGTCGTTCATGGGCAGCTTTTTGACCTACACCCTGGCAGGTGGCGACGCCGGCATGCGTCACTTCATGGCCCAGTTCGGTCCCGCCCTGCAACTGCCCTGGACCTACCTGCCCGCCCCGCCGCTGACCGACAAGTTGATCGACGACGTCGTCGAAGGCACCACCGAGCAACTGGGCACGCACAGCATCGCCGCGCTGGAGCGCTACCGCGACGACTGCCTGCTCGCCGTGCAGGCTGCGATCGCCGCCACCAAGGCCCGCCACGGCCTGGCCTTCGGCGACTGAGGAACGAGACGATGCCCGCACTGATCACCTACCGCACCCAGATCCTGCCCGACTGGGTCGACTACAACGGACACCTGCGCGATGCCTATTACCTGCTGCTTTTCAGCTACGCCACCGACGCCCTGATGGAACGCATCGGCCTCGATGCCGACGCGCGCGGGCAGAGCGGTCATTCGTTGTTCACCCTGGAGGCGCACATCAACTACCTGCATGAAGTGAAGCTCGGTGCCCAAGCGTGGGTGCAGACCCAGGTCATAGGCTTTGATCGCAAACGGCTGCATGTGCACCACAGCTTGCACAGGGAAGGTTTCGGCGAGGCATTGGCGGCAAGCGAGCAGATGCTGCTGCATGTGGACCTGGCAGGGCCCAAGGCCGCGCCGTTTGGAGAGCGGAGCGTGGCGTGCCTGGAGGGTTTGGTGGATGAGCAGCGGGATCTGCCGCCTGCCGTGTATGTCGGCCGGCGGATCGGGCTGACCTGATCGAGTCCAGAGCTCCGCCCTCGAGATCAGCGCCTATCCATGGGAGGTTGGCTCGGTCCCCGGGACCACCGCCCATGAGCCGCGGCCCAGGGGATGGACACCCGTCCATCCCCTGGGCCGCGGCTCACCTGGCACAGCTTGCTCGGCAAGATTACTGCACCTTGCCCCTTCCTCTCATACCTCGGCCTGCGAGGCTCACAGTCGGGCCAATGCGTGTTCGACCAACGCTCTGGCCGTTTCGGCGGAATGCGAGGCGTTGGACAGCATACCTAGCCCACGTTTGCCCGCTTGCGAGCGACAGTGTTCGTCAATGGTCTGCGCGATCCCCTGCAGCAGCTCGCTGGCAAGGGCCAGGGCATCGGGCGGGATAATGTCGCTGTGGATGGAGAAATAAGGGCTGGTGATGAGCTTGAAGGGCGGATCGGGGACAATCTTTTTCATAGCAGAATTCCCATTTTGATAGAGGAACTGCCAACCACACCTTTCTCACGGGAAGAGGTGGCAGCCATACGCGGGGTGAGAAACCGGTAAATATGGGAAACCCGGCCAGACCGAGGTCTGCCCGCGCACGGCCGCCATGACATCACTGCCGACATATTTACAGGGTTCTCACACCCTGGTCGCCTTGAGGGCGAGCTAGGGACGGTAGCCCCCTAGCATCTCCCCGGCAATGCGAAACGTCTGCTGTGCTTGTAGGATAATTCCCTAAGGCGCCAAATCCGAATCTTTTTCACTACTCGTGGCAAAGAATCAACCCTACAGCGGCGTGTTAACCGGCATTTCCGCCCGTTGTGTCTCATCGGCGGGACCATTACCGCATTTCGTAAGCTTTGCGCCGTACCTGTGGGAGCGGGTTTACCCGCGAACACCGGCGAAGCCGGTGCCAGACCCCGCATCAACTTCTTCATGGCTAAAGCCCCACAGCTCACCGTGCACAGCTTGCTCGCCAAGGCCACCCAGCTCTATGAAATCTCGCGATCATAGAGCTCAAGCGCTTTACCCAAAGTGCGGCGCACATGCATACGCAATTCAGTGGGCGCCAGCACCTCGATATCTGCAGCATTGCTAAGCAAGAACAGGCGAAGCCCTTGGGTATCCTCCACCTGACACTCCAACACCCACCCATAGGGGTCCTGGGTCATGCGTTGGTTATCACACAATGGATTCTCTGTAAGCCGATTATGAAGATTGGGGCTCAGCCTCAGTCTCAAATCAACAGCCCCAGCACTGTGGATCGTCACAAGATCGCGCTGCGTTTCAAGTGACGCAGGGTCGTACCCAGCGGGCTCAGCCACTGTGACTACGGTGTTTCTAACGCTGACCATACGGTGCAGCATGAGCGCACAGAGTGTACCCGGGCCATTGCTGCTGTACTTGCCGCGGACGGTGCCCGGCTCAGGCTCTTTACCTGGTGGCCACTCTTCACGGCCAACAAATGCAGACAGGTAGATGTTCGAATCCTGGTAAGAGAGCGCCAATGGCTTCAGAAAGTAAGTGCATTGAACGTCGCCTGCTTCCCGCGGACGGTAAAGCACCTCCAGGCTGGCGTCTTGCCTCATGGCATTCTGTATCGTTTCGAGATGATCCGGGTTGTAGTCACCTGGGTTGAGCACCGTAAAGCGAGTCCCGGTCCTGATACGTCCCTCGGCCAACAGGTTGCGCTCAGCGCCAGCAACAGCAGATTCGGTGACATAGTCCCTTAACGTAGCCAGCTCGCCTCTTTCAACGCGGAACCCGAAGCGCTCTGCGTGCTGGAAAACTGCAAACATCGTCATGGACTCTGCAGGCGAAAGAACAAGGTCAACGCTGGTACGGTTGAGTTTCCAGTAACGCGCCCGACCATCTTCGCCCCCTTCCTTGAGCTCCGTTACCACGTTGCTCTTTATCAGCGCTTGCAGGTCATTACGGGTTGTCCTGATGGAGTACGAACCAAACCGCTTTACCACGCCTGCATGAATTTCGTCGGTGGCCATGTCGCGCCCCGCTCGGCGAAGTATGTCTCTCATCGCTTTACGCCGTGCCTCGCGATCAGGCGCTGTGTATCGGGCTCCACTCAAAAAGATTTCCTCGGAAAAGTAACTACGGAAAAAAACATGTCGTACCAGCTTGTAGCATTCTCATCGCTGGCACGCAATTTCGCGCTTGGCGCCAGCCCACAGGAAGCATCGATGAAAACCAAACACGCTTACGCCGCTCTTCCTCACGTCCCTGAGTTCATCGGCTGGCTCGCTACCGAACTGGATTCCAAAACCCTGTTCAAGCATGAGTATGTTGATCGCCGCACGAATGCAAAGTGGTCCTGCAATACCCTCTACGAAGCGTACCAGCTCTATTCCTGGAACCATCCTGGTAACGGCCGTCTTTCCTTCAACCCTGGAACCAGCGCAGCCAGTAACGCGAATGCACTGGGCGCGCTGGGCCGTGATCTGCTCGCAGCCGGCAGCGATGATGACATGGTGCTGCGAGGCGCAATCGATGTCATGGCATGGGGCGGAGTCACCGCGCGTAACAAAGAGTGGCTTGAGGCAAACAAGGTGGGATTGGGGAAGATGGTGCATGAGGTGAAAACCGCACTGATGGCGAAGGACCCCGATGCCCCGATCCTTCGTTCCAACACGCTGCGGTTCAACTCTGGGATGACCAAGATCTATTCGCTTGTCTGTCCGGATTTTGTGATCTATGACAGTCGCGTGGCCGCTGGCCTGGGCATGCTTGTGGTTCAGTATTGCAACGCAAAAGGACTGACCAAGGTTCCGGCAGGACTGAACTTCCCCTGGGCCGTCGCGAAAGAAGGTGAAAACGCGTTGGCACCGAAGAACCGTAACCCAAGCGCCGGAACGCTTCGGTTCAAACGTCTTCGTTCGGGCGCTCACCATGCGCGTTGGAACATGAACGCCAGTTGGGTGTTGAGCCAAGTCGCCTCTCACCCGCTAAGCGCTGAAAGTCCGTTCCGCTCTGACGTGTCGCCTGCGCAGACGTTGCGCGCTCTGGAGCAAGCGCTTTTCATGGTCGGTTATGACTTGGGGCTTGTTGCAACTGCCTGAAGCACGTTTCAGCAAAATTCGAGAGAAGAGGTGCCCGATGACTTCGTTGACCCCACTGCAGAACTTGATCCTGCAATTCGCACAGGGCGGTATTGCCAGTGAAACGCTCCGCACCTCGGTAATGCATTCTCACCCGGCACTCACCGATGGCGAGTATCTGTCCGCACTGCTCGCCCTGCAAAATGAGCAGCGCCTCATGGGAGCAGAGATAGGCGGATCCTGGATCTTTCGCTCGCGTTCGGAAGAGGAGATCGAAGCCGATGTACCCGAGTACAGCCCGGAGTTCGCAGAGATGATCACTGCGGCAGACTGTGGGGAGTGGACCGAAATCTGCCCGGACGAGCTGATTGCCATGTTGGACGAAATGTTAGCGCAGGCGCGCGCGCAACCAAAGGGGGGTGTCAGAAATTTTGTGTTCGGGCATAACATGAGTAAGAGGTGCATGTATGCCAACCAAAAAGAAATCTGCGCGCCAACCGGTGCGAGAGCTGCCGAAGCTTCCAAAGGAGCTGCTTGATCAGTTCCCTGACACCCTGATGACCGCAGAGGCGATCGAAGAGGCCTCTGCGGCGTTCAAGAAGGCGCTGATCGAGCGAGCCCTGAATGCCGAGCTTGGTCATCATCTGGGTTATCCGTCGGGCGCGCAGCGCCCGGAGGATGAAACCAATCAGCGCAACGGCAAGAGCGGCAAGACCGTGCTAACCGGCGATGGCCCGCTGCGGTTGGACATCCCTCGCGACCGGGATGGCAGCTTTTCGCCCATTCTGATCCCCAAGCATGAGCGCCGTTACACCGGGTTCGATGACAAAATCATCGCCATGTACGCCCGTGGAATGACGGTCAGAGAGATCCGTGCGTTTCTCTCCGAGCAGTACGGTACAGACGTTTCGCCCGACTTCATCAGCTCTGTGACCGCCGAGGTCATGGAAGAAATTGGCGCGTGGCAACAACGGCCCCTGGAGCCGATGTATCCCGTCATTTTCTTTGATGCTCTGCGGGTCAAAATCCGCGAAGAAGGTTTGGTTCGCAACAAGGCGATCTACCTGGCGCTGGGTGTTTTACCCGACGGCACGCGCGATATTCTGGGCATCTGGATCGAGAACACCGAGGGTGCGAAGTTCTGGATGAAGGTGTTCAACGACCTCAAGACGCGCGGCGTCGAGGACGTGCTGATTGCCGTCACCGATGGCCTCAAAGGCATGCCAGAGGCGCTCAGCGCAGTGTTTCCGGCAACGACACTGCAGACATGCATCGTGCATCTGATCCGCAACAGCCTTGATTACGCGGCTTGGGACAAGCGTCGGGAACTGGCCAAAGCCCTCAAGCCGATCTACCAGGCCATCGATGCCCAGGCGGCCGAACAGGCTCTGGATGAATTTGAAAATGGGCCGTGGGGTAAGCAGTATCCAACGGTAGTAGCTGCCTGGCGACGGGCCTGGGATCGCGTGATTCCCTTCTTTGTTTTCCCACCCGCCATCCGGAAAGTGATCTACACCACCAATGCCATCGAAAGTATCAATGCTCAGCTACGCAAGATCATCAAGACGCGTGGCCACTTTCCGAATGACGACGCGGCCACCAAACTGATCTGGCTGGGACTTCGAAACATCACAGCAAACTGGGGCTCAGCAGCGCATGATTGGAAAAGTGCGATGAATCAATTTGCTGTTCTGTACGGAGACCGCTTCATCAGGCCGACCTGGTGAATCAAGGCCTGCCTGGCGGCAGGCCTTTACCGGCCCGCACACAAAAAATCTGACAGTCCCAACCAAAGCGCGGGGCCTAGACGCAATACGTACAGCCCCATGAAGACGGCTCGAGAACAAGCTGCGACTCTCGCGCCGTCGTACTTTCGAACCGGTCCGCCCACTTCGTCCGCGAATGGAGCCTCAAGCGTCCCAGTCCAATTTGGTAACGATTAACGCCCAGCTTCACCTTCCCTATCACTCCCCAAGCGGCTAGTTTCTATCTCGGCATCTACGGAAGACTGCCTCGACTGACCAACCTCACAGGAGTGACAACCGCATGCGCAAAACCCTTTTGAGCACCCTCATCCTCCCCCTGATCGCCAGCCTTTCGTTCACCGTGACCGCCGCACCCGCAGCCACCGCCTCGCCCGCGCCCATGGCCCAGACGATGATGGCCGACAGTCACATGCCGAACCAATCGTCCAAGCTCAACCTCAACCAGGCCGACGCCCCGACACTGCAGGTGCACCTGAGCGGGATCGGCAAGGCCAAGGCCGAGGCCATCGTCGCCTACCGCGATGCCAATGGGCCGTTTGCTTCGGTGGATGAGCTGTTGGAGATAAAGGGGATTGGAAGCGCGCTGCTGGATCGGAATCGGGATAAGTTGATGGTGGAGTAAGCCACGCAGCTGATTGCCGACCTGCAGTTGCAGGTCGGCTTTTTTGGTCCAGCCCACCTTGGGACAAGGATGCCGCTTCACATGCCTAAGCGGAGGGATATCATTTGAGCAGATACGTATCCGCTTTCATCAATACAGATCCACCCACTCCACTCCCGCGACAATCCCCCAGTTACCTTTGTCATTCGGCCTTCGCCAATAGGGCGTAGGCTGCGCCCGCAGATAGCCGAGAGCCTCCTCAAAATCACCCATTTTCCGCTCGTCCCCCTTTCGCCCTACCGTATAGCCTCCTGCACTCCTCAACGCTGGAGAAAACACGGTGCCATCCCTGGCCCGGGGCACCTTAGGCAACGAGCTTTCTACTTTTTTACCTCTTCTACCTCTAGCTCCTGGCTGGGGTAGGCCACTTCTACAACGTTGAAATTGAGAAGCTCCTGATAGCGCTTGCGAAGCAAACGCTCACGGGCCTTGAGGAAATCAAGGAAACGTTCATTGCTGTACAACGTCGAGTCTGCAGGAATGGAATGCTGCTCGGAGTAACTCTCACTACGGCTAGTTAGCCAGATGTCCAAAGCCGTACTGGATTTCTCGAGATTATCGCGAGAGGGCAGCAACTGTAGGTTGCTCAGGTTGTCCTTGCCCTCCAGGTAGGCCTCGATCGTCCACTCCGAAACTCCGCAACCCAGCAGCTTCGCTTTTGTGAGGCTCGACTTGGGGAAGATATGATCGACATGATATTGCTGGCTTGCCCACCTTGTGTCGGGGTGTAGCAAAGACAAGGCAAAGAAGCACCTACGATCCTGATACTTCAACGCCAAGAGATCGTCCAGGCTGCGAGGATCGGTGAAATCTATCTGGCTGTGACGACGTAGCCCGACCAGCAAGGCGCGCTCTGGGAATTCGCTGGAGGACGCAAGACTCTCCTGAATGATCTTGCGCGACAGGCTGATGGTCGAGTCAGACGAGCCACCAAAGGTTGTCGCGAGAAGCGCCTTGACCAGCCAACCATGCATGGCGCGAACTGCCTTGACGTGCTTGCCCTCCGTTGAGTTGAAGCGCACTCCTGTATGGAAGCAGTAATAGGCGATTGGCAGCAACGCGTTGGTACTGGTGAGCGTCTCGCGGTCAATACCGAAGTCATTGACCAAGCGCGTGGTCGCCTCCAACGCGGCCTTGATCCGCTCCCAGTTGAACCGGATGAGGTCCAGGTTTTTCTTTGTGAAGTTCGAGACCTTGTAGGCGTTAGGCAAATCTGACAGCACAAGGCAGGCCTTCATCACCCAGTCTTTGTCGAAGTCATTGTTGCGGGCAAGGCCAGTGTTCAGATACTCGACAAAACCATAAATCTCCTCCCGAGCATTCCGACCATCCCACAGAGTGGTGATGGTCGACAGCAGCAGGTCCGACTTGCTGAGCTTCGTGCCACCTTCGTTGGCGCGGACGAAGATATCCAGCACTCGATCCATCGAGCGGCTGGTCTCATTGAAATACGCGATCGATTCATCCACCCAGACGGCGTGATAGAGCTTTTTAAGATTCCGCTCTACGACCCTGCAGTCGCTGCGACTGCAATTCTGGGCCTCGAGCTCGTCCAACAGTTTCTCCAGGTAAGCGTCGAACTGGTCCTTGTCGTTGAACTGCATGATCGTACTGACGGCAAACCAGCAGGCCGTCGGATCAGCTGCTGGTTTACTGGCGAAAAACTCCAGCCCGAAGGAAATATCGGTCTCAGAGGCTTCGTCGGCGGCATCCCGCATCAGATCGAGATAAAGATTCTGCCGTACCCAGGCACTGGGATTATCCCAGCGCTTGTTTTTGAGCTTGACCTTGTAGCTACCTCGCAGACCAATAAGGAGTGAGGTGAGACGTTGTTGACCGTCGAGTACCAATGTCACAGGCTGGTCATTGACAGACGCTGTCTCGTTATGAAAATCACCATACTTGAAGTCTTCGACGAACTTGTAGATGTCCAGATGCGCCGTCTGGTCTGCTTCTATATCCCAAAACAAGAAAGAACTGATTGGATAGCCCTTGAGAAGGCTGTCGAACAGACGAATGATCTGCTCTGGCGCCCAGACATAGGGCCGCTGAATGGCAGGAAGGTAATAGTCGCGATTCAAACGCCTGATGATTTTGGCAATGCTACTGGACTTGTAAGCCATCTTGCTCTTCCTTGGTCTGGGGCGGTGCAGCCTGATCTTTACCTTACGGCGGCACTCCGGTGCAACGGTATTTACTTACCTGCAAAGGTTCGCCGTTTTTCGCCCGGCGCAGAATGAAACTTCTTGATAATTGACGCTTGTCGATTGACGCCTGCTATAGAAACCATACTCTGAGGAGCATATTCGGGATGTGTTCAGAGATGGAAGCGCGGCGCCGATCTCGAGGTCTTTTGCACGCCAGCCTGATCAGTTTCGAATTACCTAGCTTTGGATGGCAAGCGTGCTACAGCCAGTTGATGGCCAGGCTTCCCCCCGGCGGGACGGGGGTGTCAGAAATTTTGTGTTCGGGCATAACATGAGTAAGAGGTGCATGTATGCCAACCAAAAAGAAACCTGCGCGCCAACCGGTGCGAGAGCTGCCGAAGCTTCCAAAGGAGCTGCTTGATCA
>NZ_CABVIX010000021.1 GCF_902498185.1 Pseudomonas fluorescens
GAGTGAGAGGTGGATGGCGACTAGGCTCCCACTCGTGCTTTAGGCACCGCTGGCTTTCAGTCTGCCATCCACTGCTCTCACCCTTTTGAGTTTAAGAGACCTGGAAGACACAAGCGGCTTCAGCCGCGAACACGGGCGAAGCCCGTGCCATCCACCGCCCACCTCGCCTGCCATAGTGTGACCTCCACCTGCCAGCGAAATATCTCCCTCAAAGCCCGCCCACCCAACCCCCCGCACCCCCACTCAACCTATTCCGATAAATCCCCAGATAATTCCTACACTCACTTCGGCCCGCACCCAATAGGAAAAACCCCACCCCCCTATAAACAATGTCGCTCCCAGCCCACCCCCGGAACACTCCCCCATGCGCGACTACCCAACCCTCTCGCACCACGGCGCCACCCGCGGCGTAACCGGCTCCTGCCACCAACTCCACCTCACCCCCGTAACCAGCCTCCTCATCGACTGCGGCCTGGAACAAGGCCCCGACGCCCCAGACAACGCCACCACCCAACCCCTGGGCTTCCCCATCACCGGCATCCAGGCCCTGATCATCACCCACGTCCACCTGGACCACGTCGGCCGAATCCCCGCACTCCTGGCCGCCGGCTTCCGCGGCCCCATCCTCTGCAGCAAGCCCTCCGCCAAGCTCCTGCCCCTCGTCCTCGAAGATGCCTACCGCCTCACCATCAGCACCGACCCCGCCCAAGTCCAACGCTTCATCGACTTCCTCAACCAGCACATCGTCCCCATCCCCTTCGAAACCTGGCACCCCCTGACCGACCACCAAGACCCCACCTGCCGGATCCGCCTCCAGCGCGCCGGCCACCTGCTGGGTTCCGCCTACGTCGAATGCGACATGCAATACCCAGGACGCCCCGACACCGACCGAGTCGTCTTCTCCGGCGACCTCGGCGCATCCGGCAACCCGCTGTTACGTCCAGTCCAGCCCCCAGAGCGTGCTGACATCCTCGTGCTCGAAAGCACCTACGGCGACCGGCTTCATGGTGATCGCAGCGATCGGCAGCAACGCCTTGAAGCTGTCATCGACCGCGCCCTGGCCGACCATGGCACGATCCTCATTCCTGCGTTCAGCCTTGGTCGTACCCAAGAGCTGCTCTACGAGATCGAAGACATCCTCCACCGCAAAGCGCTGTTGCAAGACGGGGAGGGCAGGGCCACCGACGATCCGCTCCGGGCAATCGATTGGGCGCAGCTGCCTGTGATTCTTGATTCACCGCTGGCGCAGCGGATCACCCAGACTTACCGAGATCTACACGAGTACTGGAACGCCGAAGCACAGGCGCGATTGGGAGAAGGACGCAAGCCGCTGGGTTTCCGGCAACTGATCAATGTCGAGAAGCATGGGCAGCATCAGCAGGTGGTCAATTACCTGAAGAGCACGGGGCGGCCGGCGATTGTGATTGCGGGGAATGGGATGTGCTCGGGTGGTCGGATAGTGAATTACCTTAAGGCGATGCTGGGGGATCCGCGGCATGAGGTGGTGTTTGTGGGGTATCAGGCGAAGGGGACGCCTGGGGCGGTGATTCAGGCGTGTGAGGGGGTGCAAAGGTTTGTGCAGGTGGATTTGGATGGGGAGATGTATGAGGTTAGGGCGAAGGTGGTAAGCCTCGGAGGATATTCAGGCCACGCAGACCAGCGAGAGCTTGTAGATTTTGCTTCAGCCATGCAGCGACAACCTTCGCGTGTTCAGATTGTGCATGGCGAAGTGAGCGCGAAGTCCGCACTGGCCGCTGTCCTTCAGGAACGATATGGGCAAATCGGAGAAAAAGTCGAGGTGATGGTGGCGTCTTAGGTGTCTATTTTGCCATGCGACGAGCCGCAAAAAAGGCGAGGACGCTTCGGGCTAAAGGCGGAGGGGCGATGGTGAGGGCGACCCTGATCATCTGGTTATCATGCGCCAAGGCTGGACTGGTTCCTGTAGGGATGCATTTCGGTTAACATCGGCTGCTATTTTGCCACCTCAAAATTTCCAGCTAGCCAGAGCTGCTCCACGGACAGCCCAGGTATTGCCATGCTGTGAGGACCAAGGGTGGCGTAGCCTCTGGGCCTGGCAGTTGGTGGCAATGAATGAGTAACAGTAATGGATTTCTGAAAAAGTTTGCGCTATATGTGCCGGTGAAGTTGTTGCCTGCTCTGCTGACCGTGTGTTTCGTTTTCTTTTTGTACAGATTTTTTCCGGCCGGCGATTATGTAAATTACTCTGTAAGTATTGCTTGTGCATTGATTGTTGCGCAGCTTGGAGCTATGTGGGTAGGTAATTCTTTTGTTTACTATTTTTCCGGTGTCGATGATAAAAAATCTCTTTTTTCCAATTGCTTTTATTTAATTGTAATTATTGGTCCGGTGTCCGGGTTAATCGCTGCCAACCTAGCGGATTTATTCGTTGCTGAAGAGGGTGCATTCAGGTACGTCTGGTTGCTCTGTGTTGCGCAAGTGTTCTTCTTTTTTATGTCCTCCGTGTGTCAAGCAGCTTTCATGGTGCGACAACAATTGGCCTCCGTGGTAACGCAGGCGATTGCTCAGGTTTCAATAATCTACTTTCTCTACGTGGGGTTAGGCGGGGTCTCATACGCCGCTGCCATGATGGCATTGACAGCTGGCTACGCAATGGCCGCGTTGCTGATGATGCTGTTTGTCGCTGTTCGTCTGGGAATGAACAATCCATTTACAACGCTCAGCCTTTTTAAAAGGGATGTTAAGTCAGTATACGAATACGGCTCGGCCTTGGCCCCGTGGATGCTGGGCATGCTGGTAATGGCAGGGGCGGATAGGTTCGCCATTGGATACCTTGGGTTGGAAAATGGGGACTCTTATCTTTCACTGAAGGATCTTTTTGTAGGGGCGGGCGGCTTGTTGAGTATGCCCTTATTGATGCTAGTACATCCCCTGATCATCAAGCGATTCAGGGAAGGTGTATTTGAGGGTTCGTTGATTCAAAGCTCAATGGGCTTTCTTATAATCGTATTTTCGCTATTGTGGACATTGATTGCTGTCGTAGGGCTACAGGTTTTCGATCAGTTGACTGGAAAGCCGGTTACTGCGCCCTTCAGTGCTCTGCTCATGGCTTACTTGGGCGTATTTCTTAACTGCTCCGCAGTTTACGTGCAGAAAAGGCTTGAAGTTCACAGGAAGATGAAGGCGCTGGCCTACCTTTCGTTGATAAGTGCAATACTCTCCGTGGTGCTGGCTTTTGCCGGTGGTTGGGTGTTTGGCCTCAACGGGGCAGCGCTTGGAGTTGTTTTAGGACAATTCACCTACTTTGCTCTGGTCTGGAAGACAGTTGTAAGAAAGGTGAGTTTTTATAAAGGGGCAATTAGACCTCTAGTGCTATCGCTCGTCATCATGTTATTCGGCTATTTGTTAAGAATGCTGATAAATCCACTTGCCTCTGGTTTGGATTGGTGGATTGCGGTGATAGCTTGGATCGTTATCTTCGGTCTGATTTCGTTAGTGGTTTTGTGGAAAGGGGTAGCCTGGGGTGACTTCATGAAGGCCAGGCTTGAATGAGGCGAGGCAAGGATGATTGACGTGCCCGGATTTGCAGATTGTCTGACTGGGGTGAGGGTAAGATGGTCTGTTTAAGGAAAATTGAGGTTTCTGGAATGATGGATTCGAATAAGCTGCGGGCCTGGTTGTCAACCAATCTTGCGCCAGTAGTATTTTTGTGTGCGTATTTCTTTACTGTGGTTTTAGGTAGTTTCATGTACCTAATGCCGTCGGCGCGGCCATATCTTGACATGGCGAGATTCACATCTCGGATATTCGAATTTGACACTCTGTTTTCGACAGGGTATTGGCTGTTGCTGCTTTCGCCATTCGTAGTTACTCCCTTGATAGTTTGGTTGGTGCGGCGCGTTGCCCAGCGGCCTCTGCAGCGAGTGATTGATTTCTTTCCGGAGTTTACTCGCACCTCCTACCTTGTGTTGTTGGTGATGGCCTACGCGCTTGTTCTTTATTCGTTCTGGCATGCAGACGCGTTCAAACTGTTCCTTGCTGGCGGAGACTTCGCGTCTTCGATCGAAGCTCGCTTCGAGATTCGTGAGCGGGTCAGTTTCTTTAGTATGGCTGTGTTGATGTCCAACCTACATTTCCTCTCAATCTATTCGGCGGTGAAGTGGGTTCGTGAGGGTGGTTACTGGTGGGGGGGCGTCACGATCGTCAACGCAGTGTTGGTCTCCATTTTGCTCGTGTCGCTCAACATGAAGTGGCCAATCATCATTTTTTATGCCGGCATGGTGATGGCGATTTTTGTCTACACTCGCCGATATCCGTTCATCAAGACTGCCGTTGGAATGGTCGTCCTGTTGCTGGTCTATTTCATGATCTCGGCCTTCGTATATAGGTTGTCTCCTGCGGCAGCGACGGCTGATTCTCCTGTCACGACTCAGGTAGAGCGACTTGATGATCAGGCAGAGATGCCGTCGAGCGAAGATGAAGCGGGCGTTGATTCTTCATTGTCCGAAGCCGACGCTCCTGCTGTAAAGGATGACAATCCGTACAAGCACACTCCGCCCGAATTCGTTCAGCAGGGCAAGGATAAATCTCGTTCTGAAAGAAAGGTTATTGAGGTAGCTCCCGATGAGCCGTCCGAACCTCCTGCTCAGTCGTCCACAGATGCTGCTGAGCCATCTACCAGTTCCGAAGTACCGTCTGCCGTCCCCGATGAGTCCTCTTCGGCAAGCAGTGATGAATCGGCTAGTGCTCAAGGTAGCAATGAAGCTGTCAGCGCAAGCGGTCTTGGTTCGACAGTAGTCA
The DNA here is from genome assembly GCF_902498185.1 of Pseudomonas fluorescens. GTDB lineage: Bacteria > Pseudomonadota > Gammaproteobacteria > Pseudomonadales > Pseudomonadaceae > Aquipseudomonas > Aquipseudomonas fluorescens_BS. Next base: position 4,780 of record NZ_CABVIX010000021.1, read on the forward strand.
AACTGGGTACAGCTGTTGGTGAGCATGTGCCGATGATGATGTTCCATGCAGTTAACCGCATGGCGATCATCTACCCATACTATTACGAAATATTCACAACTAAAGGCCAGGTCTGCGGTGGGCTTCTTGCTCAAGCTCAAGTCGGGCAAAAATGTCGTCCAAGCTACTACATTTACACCGATATGTTTGATGACCAATTCAATGGCCGAGGGACCGCCCCTGCAGCTGTCCACATTACGGCCTATGCGCTGGGGGGCTGGCCGCTTGCTGCTGTCGGTCTCGTTTGTGCCTCGTTATTGCTAGGGATCTTCGCATCGTTGCCGTTGAGCTCGAATTCTATAGTCGGTTCGATGGCCATCACCGGTGGGGTAGTTGGATACCATCTGTCCCAGTTGCCAGGTGAGGGGCCGCTGTTCTATGACCACGGTGTGTTCTGGACGGTGCTGATGTTGCTGGGCTATGCCGTGCTGGTCAAACTTCACCGTCGCATCGTCAGCTAATTAGCGCATGTGCTGGAGGCGAGGGGGCTGCAGTCGCCCTCTTATCTCCATCGGAAGGAGGCGATGGTAGTGAAAAATCTGATCTTGCTCGGTTTCCATGTCGGGGATCGTTATTTCGAAGAGTATTCGCGGGGTGACGCTTTCCCGCAAGTGGCGGCTTATAAGTTGGAGTCCCGGCTTCTAGAAGCGCTAAGGTCCACGGGTGTGCGCGTCGAGACGGTGGCATCCATCGCAGTTTCCACGTTTCCGCGTATCAAGAAGATCTGGTTCCCTGCGGCGGCGCTAAGTAATGCGGGCGGGGAGACTGGCCGGGTAATGCCTTTGGTAAACCTGCCGGTTGTGAAAATGCTGACCCGCTTCGCGGGTTCGCTTTATGGCCTACTCCGGGTTGGGCGTGAAGCGGATGGCATTTGTATCTACGCAGCACACTCTCCTAATTTGCTCGCGGGGTATTTGTACTCGAAGATTTACAGCAAGCCATACTTTGTCTACGTTCCTGATCTCCCGTCCTATATGGACGTAGCGCTAAAACGTAGCTGGTTGATGCGTAATCTAAAAAAGTTTGATGCCGTGTTGCTCGATAAGCTAGTGTCTTCGGCGGCGGGTCTTCTGGTCATTTCCCGCCCGATGGTTGAGCGTAGTCCGGTTTGGGAAAGCAAGCCTTACATGGTCCTGGAGGGAATAGCTGAGTCGTCTCCGGTAGACAGGTCCGTGCCAAAAGATCGCAAGAATATGATTTTCTATGCGGGCGGGGTCAACCGTTCCTATGGGATAGTGGAGTTGGTTGAAGGCTTCCTGCGCTCGAAAGTAGATTACGACCTGGTAATTTGTGGGCGTGGTGATTTAGAGGAGTACCTAGCGAGCGTGAGTGCTGAAAATCCGCAGGTAAAATACCTAGGGTTTGTTCCGCCAGCGGAAGTTGCTGTTATGCAATCTCAAGCAGCATTTCTTATTCTGACCCGAAATCCGGAAGAAGCCTACACGCGATATTCGTTCCCATCAAAACTTATCGAATATATGGCAGCAGGTATTCCGGTGTTGACGACTCGGCTTGAGGGAATCCCGGACGAGTACTTTGACTACTTAAATACCATTAATGGTTTTTCCGTACAGGCGGTTTCAGACGCGTTGATAGACTTTTGTTCTGGTAAAGAAGAGTATTTGTCAGCTAAGGCCGATCGTGCTAAGATCTGGGTGCTAGAAGGTAAAACTAGTCATGCCGTCGGAACACGGGTAATTGAATTTATGGAGAAATGTAAGTGAGTATTTTTGCTGGTAAAACTTTGCTGGTAACCGGCGGCACAGGTTCTTTTGGTAATGCCGTTCTAAAGCGTTTTCTGGATAGTGATATCGCAGAGATTCGTGTGTTTAGCCGCGATGAGAAAAAGCAAGATGACATGCGCAAGCGTTATGCCAGCGCCAAGTTGAAGTTTTATATTGGCGATGTTCGTGATTATCAGAGCATCCTTAATGCCAGTCGCGGTGTTGATTATATTTACCATGCTGCTGCGCTTAAGCAAGTACCTTCCTGCGAATTTCACCCGCTTGAAGCTGTGAAAACTAACGTATTGGGTACGGAGAATGTGCTGGAAGCTGCAATCCAGAACAATGTGAAGCGCGTCGTATGTCTCAGCACCGACAAAGCTGTCTACCCGATCAATGCGATGGGTATCTCGAAGGCCATGATGGAAAAAGTCATGGTAGCCAAGTCGCGTAACGTTGATGAAACCAAGACGGTAATCTGTGGTACCCGTTACGGCAACGTGATGGCGTCTCGTGGTTCAGTAATTCCGCTGTTTATTGAGCAGATTCGGGCCGGCAAGCCACTTACGCTGACTGATCCGAACATGACCCGGTTCATGATGACGCTGGCGGATGCAGTTGATCTGGTTCTGTATGCATTCGAGCACGGCAACAATGGCGACCTGTTTGTACAAAAGGCTCCAGCCGCTACCGTTGAAGTCTTGGCCAAGGCGCTGACCGAGCTCGTCGGCAAGCCTGAGCATCCTATCGAGGTCATTGGTACTCGTCACGGTGAGAAGCTTTATGAGGCACTGCTCAGCCGTGAAGAAATGGCGTGTGCTGAAGACATGGGCGACTACTTCCGTGTTCCGCCTGATTTGCGCGATCTGAACTATGCCAAGTTCGTCGAAGAAGGAGAGACCAAGATCTCTCGTACTGAAGACTACAACTCTCACAACACTGAGCGTCTGGATGTCGAAGGTATGCAGCGTCTGTTGCTCAAGCTTGATTTCATGCGCGCGATCCAGCGTGGCGAGCATGCTGCTCCGGAGGAGTGATAGATGAAGGTCTTAATTACCGGTGCTAACGGGTTTGTTGCGCTTAATCTCATCGCTCATCTCAAAGAACGCAGCGATGTGGAAGTCTTGCGTTTTACCCGGGAAGACTCGATGGACCGCCTGCCCGAGTTGATAGGGCAGGTTGACTTCGTGTTTCATCTGGCTGGTGTTAATCGTCCCCAGAATCCGGAGGAGTTCAAGTCAGGTAATACTGACCTGACCCAGACCTTATGCGAGGCAATCATTGCCAGCGGACGTCAGGTGCCTATCCTGTACACGTCCTCCATACAAGCCGGGCTCGACAATCCGTATGGCAATAGCAAGCGAGCGGGAGAAGACGCCCTGCTTGCGCTCCAGTCAGCGCATGGTATTCCTGTGCATTTGTTCCGTTTGCCTAATGTTTTCGGCAAATGGGCCCGCCCCAACTACAATTCGGCGGTGGCGACCTTCTGCAATAACATTGCGCGCGACTTGCCTATTCAGATCAATGACCGGGCGGCTGTAGTCACTCTCGTTTACATCGATGACGTGGTAGCCCAGTTCATAGCGGTAATGGATGGCAAGGTCGCTGGCGAGACTTTCGTTGCTGTGGATCCTGAGTATCGGATCACCGTAGGTGAATTGGCAGATCAGCTCCATGCGTTCAAGGAAAGCCGGGCATCTATCATCACTGAACAGGTAGGCACTGGGCTGGTGCGTGCACTGTACTCGACCTATCTGAGCTACCTTCCAGCTGAGAACTTTACTTATGAGGTGCCAAAATATGGTGATCCTCGTGGGGTTTTCGTTGAGATGCTCAAAACCAAAGATTCTGGCCAGTTTTCGTACTTCACCGCTCATCCGGGGATTACGCGGGGTGGACATTATCATCACTCCAAGACAGAAAAATTCCTGGTCATCAAGGGTAACGCTTGCTTCCGCTTCAGGCACATCGTCTCCGGGGAGTTTTACGAGCTCTTTACTACTGGTGAAAAGCCAGAGATCGTTGAAACCGTACCTGGTTGGACTCATGACGTGACCAACGTTGGTGAAGACGAAATGATCGTGATGCTTTGGGCGAACGAAATCTTCGATCGAGAGCATCCGGACACTTACGCGTTGCCCGTTGGCACCGAAGCGTGAATCGCGGTTTACAGGAATTTGCAATGAAAAAGTTGAAAATCGTCACTGTAGTAGGGACCCGACCAGAAATCATTCGGCTGTCGCGAGTCATGGCCGCGCTCGATGAACATTGCGAGCATGTGCTGGTACATACTGGTCAGAATTATGATTATGAACTCAACGAGATTTTTTTCCAGGATCTTGGGATTCGTAAACCTGATCATTTCTTGAATGCCGCTGGCGCGACCGGTGCTGAGACTATTGGCAATGTAATCATTGCAGTAGATCGGGTTCTGGCTGAGGTTCAGCCTGAGGCCCTGCTGGTCTTAGGTGACACCAACAGCTGTATGGCTGTCCTGCCAGCTAAGCGCCGCAAGATTCCGACATTCCATATGGAGGCCGGTAATCGCTGCTTTGATATGCGCGTGCCTGAAGAGATCAACCGTCGGATCGTCGACCACACCGCGGATATCAACCTGACCTACAGTACTATTGCGCGTGATTACTTGCTGCGTGAAGGGCTGCCAGCGGATCGTGTGATCAAGACGGGTAGCCCGATGTTCGAAGTGCTGGGTCACTACCGTCAAGGCATCGAACAGTCCGATGTTTTGTCGCGACTGGGTCTGCAGGCAGGCAAGTTTTTTGTGGTCAGTGCGCACCGAGAAGAAAATATCGACTCGGACAAAAACTTCCTCAAGCTGGTTGAGGTCCTGAACACCGTCGCCGAACATTTCGGTCTTCCCGTAATCGTATCGACGCACCCACGCACTCAAAAACGCGTGGACGCCATGGGGGTTACCTTCCATGCGAATGTCCAGCTGCTCAAGCCGTTGGGATTCAAGGATTACAACAAGCTGCAGCTTGAATCCAAGGCTGTTTTGTCGGACAGCGGCACGATCAACGAAGAATCCTCGATCTTGAACTTCCCCGCGCTTAATATCCGTGAAGCCCACGAGCGTCCAGAAGGAATGGAAGAGGCAGCAGCAATGATGGTCGGTCTGGAGACCGAACGTGTATTGCAGGGCCTGAACATCCTGGAAGGCCAGTCGCGTGGCGAGACCCGTAGTCTGCGCCTTGTGGCCGACTACAGTATGCCTAACGTTTCGGATAAAGTTGTCCGCATCCTGCACAGCTATACTGACTACGTAAATCGCGTTGTCTGGAAGCGTTATTGATTGAGTGGTAAGTATGGCTGAGAACAAGTTAAGGATTCTTCTTGTTACGCAGTACTTCTGGCCAGAAAATATGCGGATCAATGATATGGTCCGCTATTTTTCAGAGCAAGGGCATGAGGTGACCGTGTTAACCGGTCTGCCAAACTATCCTGAAGGAAAAGTTTTCGAGGATTATCGCGCGAAACCGGAAGATTTTAAGTCGTATCATGGGACTGAAATTATTAGGGTTCCGCTTGTGCCCCGTGGCACCAGAAAGATCAGTCTGGCGTTGAACTATTTGTCTTTTTTTATGAGCGCTTCTACCGTCGGTGCTTATAAATTAAAGGGGCGAGAGTTTGACGCAATCTTCATGAACGCTGTATCCCCTGTAATGGCAGCGATCCCTGCGATTATCATTGGTCGTCTGAAACGGACGCCTGTATTTGTCTGGGTACTCGACCTGTGGCCTGAGTCCTTAAGCTTTGTGGGTGTCGTTAAAAACCCACGGCTCATAGCGCTAGTTGGCAAAATGGTGTCCTGGATTTACAACCGCACCGATTATCTTCTAGTGCAGTCCCATGCATTTCTTGAGGATGTCAAGAAATACTGCACCCAACCAATGCCCGCAGACCGGCTCATATACTTCCCAAGCTGGGCTGAAGACGATTTCTCATCGCCTGTAGTGGCTGAATCTGGACTGTTTGAGCCTGATCCTAGCGTTTTCACCATCGTTTACGCCGGTAATCTGGGCGAAACACAAGGGTTTCCATCGATTCTGGATGCTGCTGAGGCGCTTCGGGGTAATACAGCGGTTCGCTGGATCATCGTGGGTGACGGCCGCATGGGGGGCTGGATTGCTGACCAGGTTGCCTCACGTGGGTTGGACAACGTCCATCTCTTAGGGCGGCATCCATTGGAAGCCATGCCAGGATTATTTGCGCAAGCCGATGCTTTGCTGGTGTCCCTGAAAACCAATGACATCATTGCCAAGACTATTCCTGGCAAGGTACAGACGTATCTGGCATCAGGCAGGCCTTTGCTTGGCGCCGTGGATGGAGAGGCGGCTAGGGTCATCAATGAGTCCGGGGCCGGACTTGCTTGTCCATCTGGAGACGCTCCTGCAATGGTGAAGAGCGTCCGAGCCTTGGCGCGATCGACCGAGGCAGAGCGAGCAGAAATGGGACGCGCTGGACGTCACTATTATGAGCAACATTTCTCACGATCCAAGCTGATGGCCTCGCTTGAATCGCTTATGCGCAAAGCGACGCTTCGCAAGAACAGCGCGCGATGAAGTGCTCCGTTTTTTTGACGGGCTCTTCAGGTTTTATTGGCAAGGCAGTGTTAGAGAAGCTGTCGAGCACTGGGTTGCACACCGTTGTAACTCAGACGCCCCAGTCAGCTGGACGCAGCGGGACCTATGTTCGCGGCGCGCGGCTCACGCCTGATACACAGTGGGGGGGGCTTCTGAATGGGATTGATGTGGTCGTCCACTGCTCCGGACGTCCACATGAAATGTCCGCTGGAGGTGAGGATATGTTGAGCGATTACCGTAAGGTGAACGTCTTCAGTACTCTCAATCTGGCGAGCCAGTCAGTAGCCGCCGGGGTCAAGCGTTTCATATTTATCAGCTCGATCAAGGTGAATGGAGAACAAACTCCAGCCGACCGGCCTTTCACCGCTGATGATCATGCTAATCCCTCTGGGGCGTTCGCGATTTCCAAATTTGAAGCGGAACTGGGGCTGCTAGAGCTTGCGAAGCAAGCTTCGATGGAGGTCGTGATCATTCGCCCGGTGTTGGTGTATGGTCCGGGGGTCAAAGCCAACTTCCTCAACCTGATGCGCTGGCTGGACAAGGGAATTCCTCTGCCGCTGGGTGCCATCGATAATCGTCGCAGCCTTGTTGCGCTAGATAATCTGGTAAGTCTAATGGTCACCTGTATAGACCACCCGCGAGCCGCGAATGAGATTTTCCTGGTCAGCGACGGCGAAGATCTGTCGACAACCGTGCTATTGCAGCGTCTAGCCCGAGCGCTTGGCGTACAGGCTCGATTGCTTCCAATCCCCGGCAGGCTGCTGAAATTGGCCGGATCGCTGATCGGGAGACGTGATTTCACCCAGCGCTTGTGTGGGTCAATGCAGGTTGATATAGAAAAGACCCGGACGTTACTCGATTGGGCGCCAGTCGTGAGTGTCGACTGCGCGCTGGAATCTGCTGCTCACTACTATCAGGAAAACTCGAAAAAATGACTCTATGGTGGCTTGTCCCGCTTGTAGTAATAGCGTCTTTGTTGATGACTGCGGGGCTGCGGCGTTATGCATTGGTGAAGAGTATCATTGACGTTCCCAATGCTCGTAGTTCCCATGCTGTGCCTACTCCTAGGGGAGGGGGCGTAGCTATCGTCATTGCGTTCATTGCCGCGCTTGCATTTCTTGGCGCAGTTAATGCCATCGATCAGGCAGCGATGTTGGCGCTTGGTGGCGCCGGGGGGCTGGTAGCCATTATCGGCTTCATGGATGACCACGGTCACATTGCTGCACGCTGGCGGCTGCTGGGGCATTTCGTCGCTGCGGCTTGGGCGCTTTTCTGGATGGGTGGGCTTGCGCCGGTTGTTGTCTTTGGCTGGCAGCTTGATTTGGGTTGGGCAGGCGCTATTTTTGGTGCTCTCTATCTGGTTTGGATGCTTAATCTGTATAACTTCATGGATGGCATTGATGGGATTGCGAGTATCGAAGCCATTTGTGCATGCTCAGGCGCTTGCCTGTTGTATTGGCTAGCAGGGGTAGAGCACCTAATGGTCCTGCCGCTGGTTCTGGTGATGGCGACCGCTGGGTTTCTATTCTGGAACTTTCCCCCCGCGCGGATCTTCATGGGGGACGCTGGCAGCGGTTTCTTGGGCGTGATCTTGGGGGTAATGTCGCTTCAGGCGGCTTGGGCGTCATCTCAGTTGCTCTGGTGCTGGTTGATTTTGCTGGGGGTATTCATCGTCGATGCGACCTTCACCTTAATACGACGTCTGCTGCGTGGGGACAAGGTATACGAGGCGCACCGTAGTCATGCTTATCAGTTTGCGTCCCGCCGCTATGGCAGGCACTTGCCGGTTACCTTGGGCGTCGCCGCCATCAACCTTTTCTGGTTGTTGCCGCTTGCCTTGTGCGTCATGCTATTGAACCTCGATGGCGCGTTAGCTTTGGTTATTGCCTATATTCCGTTGATAGGCTTGGCTGTAAGTTATAAAGCAGGCAGCGTCGAGTAAATTCTTGACTGCCTGACGACGGGTATCTCCGGGCATGCGAGTTGAAAACGGTTCATCATGGGAGCGGTAAAGGTGTTCGATAGAGTTATGGATAGAGTGCGGGCATCATTGCTGGGACTGTCTCGTCGGAAAAAACGGCTAGTCCAGGTCTTGACTGACGTCGTGTTGGTTTGGGGGGCACTATGGCTTGCTTTCCTGGTGCGACTAGGTATCGACGACGTGGCGAATCCTATCAAGGATCATCTCTGGCTGTTCCTGTGCGCGCCTGTTGTATCCATACCGTTGTTCATCCGCTTCGGAATGTATCGGGCAGTCATGCGTTATTTCGGTAATGACGCATTGATCGTCATCATCAAAGCTGTATCGCTCGCGTCCTTGATTTTGGGTGTCGTCGTCTATTGGTACAGTGACCACGAGACCTTGGTACCCCGCTCCATAATCTTCAACTTCTGGTGGTTGAGCCTGATCATGGTGGGCGGGCTTCGCCTTGCGATGCGTCAATACTTCCTCGGCGACTGGTACACCACAGTGCAGCATGTGCCATTCACGAACCGCGACGATGGTCTACCCAAGGTTGCGATCTATGGCGCTGGAGCAGCCGGTAACCAGTTGGTTGCAGCTCTGCGCCTCGGCAAGGTCATGCGTCCGGTGGCGTTTATCGATGATGACGACAGCATTGCAAATCGGGTGATTGCAGGGCTTCAGGTATACAAGCCGCGTCACATCCAGCGCATGATTGACCTGACCGGTGCCCAAGAGGTGCTGCTGGCTGTGCCTTCTACATCAAGAGGGCGCCGACGCGAGATTCTCGGCTACCTTGAAGGTTTTCCTCTGCATGTACGAAGTGTTCCCGGCTTTATGGATCTTGCCAGTGGTCGAGTAAAGGTGGACGACATCCAAGAAGTGGATATCGCTGATTTGTTAGGGCGCGACGCGGTGCCCGCTCAAGAAGACTTGTTGGAACGGTGCATCGAGAGCCATACCGTGATGGTCACCGGCGCTGGGGGATCAATCGGCTCGGAGCTCTGCCGACAGATTCTTGGTTTGGGGCCTAAAACCTTGATCCTGTTCGAGCACAGTGAGTTCAACCTTTACAGTATCCTGTCCGAATTGGAACAGCGCGTGACCCGAGAGTCGCTTCCAACCCGCCTGTTGCCTATCCTAGGCTCTGTCCGTAACCAGGCTCAGCTGTTCGATATCATGAGCACCTGGAAAGTAGAAACGGTTTACCACGCGGCCGCTTACAAGCATGTTCCGATGGTTGAACATAACATTGCCGAAGGCGTTTTGAACAATGTGATTGGTACTCTGAATACCGCACAAGCAGCGTTGAAATCGGGTGTGGCTAACTTTGTTCTCATTTCCACAGATAAAGCAGTTCGGCCCACTAATGTGATGGGTAGTACGAAACGATTGGCAGAGATGACGCTGCAAGCGTTGAGTCGAGAAGTAGCTCCTGTGCTGTTCCAAGATACGACCAATGTATCTCAGGTGAATAAAACGCGTTTCACTATGGTCCGCTTCGGCAATGTGCTCGGATCTTCCGGTTCCGTAATTCCACTGTTCCACAAGCAGATCAAATCGGGCGGCCCGCTGACCGTCACGCATCCTAAAATCACGCGTTACTTCATGACGATTCCTGAAGCTGCGCAATTGGTGATTCAGGCTGGGTCAATGGGGCAGGGAGGGGATGTTTTCGTGCTCGATATGGGAGAGCCCGTAAAAATCGTAGAGCTCGCGGAGAAGATGATTCATCTCTCAGGTCTAAGTGTTCGCTCGGATCGTAATCCTCATGGCGATATCTCTATTGAGTTCAGTGGCCTACGTCCTGGCGAAAAGCTTTATGAGGAATTGCTCATTGGTGATGACGTGGCTGCCACGCGTCATCCCATGATTATGAGTGCAAGCGAAGACTATCTCCCGTGGGATATGTTGAAAGACAAGCTAAACCACCTGCTAATGGCGATCGACGAAGATGATTATGACCGGGTCCGACAGCTGTTACGTGAGACTGTGAGCGGGTATGCCCCAGAAGGTGAGATCGTTGACTGGATTCACCTCCAGCGACGTCTGGATCCGTGAGCTTCAGAATCAGCGCCAACGCATGAGTGGATGACAGCCGCAATGCAGATCGAGCGGTAGGCATGTTTTCCGTGGATCAATACGTCCAAGGGATGGATATCAAGGAACATCTGGAATGACAAAGCGTGTCTTGGTAACGGGTGCACAAGGTTTCGTAGGTAGCGCGCTATTCGAACGATTGAAAAACGACCCTGCTGTCGATGCGGTAGGTTCGGTGCGGTCCGCAGTCCCCGTTGGTACGGTGGATGCGGAGTGCTATCGGGCGATTGGGGATATTGGCCCCGAAACTAACTGGTCAACCACTTTGACCGACGTTGATGTAGTAGTCCACCTTGCGGCCCGCGCACATGTATTGAACGATACGAACACCGATCCTCTTGCAGAATTCAGGCGCGTCAACGTAGATGGTGCTTTAGCGCTTGCTCGGCAAGCGATAGCTCACGGCATAAAGCGGTTCGTATTCATTAGCTCTATTGGTGTCAACGGCAGCGTGACGGATAGGGAGGCCTTTTCTGAGCGCTCTGCTCCAGCCCCCCACGCTGACTATGCCCGCTCAAAGTATGAGGCGGAAGAAGCACTGAAGGACTTGGTTAAGACAAGCAGCATGGAGTTGGTGATCATTCGCCCGCCGTTGGTTTATGCCGCGCATGCACCTGGTAACTTTAGGCGTTTATTGAAACTGGTCTCGCTGGGCATCCCTATGCCGTTCGGCCGAATCGACAATCGTCGTACGATGATTGCACTTGAGAACCTGGCGGACTTCATTGTTACATGTGTCAATCATCCAGCTGCTGCCAACGAAACCTTCCTGGTAGGCGATGCCGAGGACTTTTCAATTAGCGAGATGGTGACTCTGCTGGCGAAGGGAATGCAGAAACGGCCAGTGCTGCTACCTGTTCCGGCCCTATGGCTACAATCAGCTGCTCGATTGTCGGGGAAACAGTCTTTGTATACTCAGCTCTGCTGTTCGTTGCAGGTAGATTCATCCAAGGGGCATCGACTTTTGGGCTGGACACCGCCTGTCAATGCGCAATCGGCCCTCGTTGAGGTCGGTCGTAAGTATATTCGAGGCTAATTCAGTAATCGTCGCGCGCTGTGTGCTTGCCCATTAACACCGTAGCAATCTGCATGTTGATGCACTTGCTACGGCTGAATGGATTCGGAGGCGATATCGGTATTAATGTCCGCTATTGACATCTGACATTAGGCAATTGCCATTTTTGAGGTGGGTTTCCAAAGTTTGCGAAGAATATCTCTGGATGGGCGCTCGACGATGTAATAGCTAGCCGTAGCAACAGCTAGCGCTGCGCCGGTTTTTTCCACAAGCGTCAGCCCGATGAAATGTTGTGGTAAAACTGCGTTCAGCATGAAGTGAGTCAGATAGAGTGAGTATGAAATGTCGCCAAGAAAGACTGACAGACGATTGCCAAATATGGCTCTGCCAATTCCTTCATTGCGTAAAAGTCCTGCGATGAGCAGCAACGCCCCGCACATCATCAGCCAAGGCTGGAAGGGAACGGTGCAAGCGTAACCGAGTACGGCAATACCACTGAACATAATGGTGTCGCAAAGCCATACGGGCCAAGCCGTGGAGCTCTCGACAAGCCGGTACAAGGCTACCCCTGCGATGAAAACGAAGGTGAATTGAGCTAGGTAGTTTCCATTGGCTAGTACCATACCGGTGGTATCAACGCCAAGGGCCATGAGCACCTGAGTGTATGGCAGATCTTTCAGAAATAATACCGCCGCGACGAGAGTCAGCGCAGCTGCCGCTTTCGGTAGCTTGTAAATAAATGAGAGGACGAACGGGAATAATAAATACGCAAACATTTCTACACTTATCGTCCATGACACAGCGTTCCAAGAAAATTCATTTACGAATCCCCAAGCATGCACGAGAAGCATATTTAGAATAAATGTATCGTTGTTGTCATTGGCCGTCGCTAAGGGATATCCAATATTAACCAGTAGTAAAAAGGTAAGCAGTGTTGCAACGTGCAAAGGGTAAATTCTAACGACCCTTTTGTATAAGTAGTCGAAGTAACTAGCAGTATTTGTATTGCTTCTGAGGTTCGGGTATACGTGCGCCATTACGAAGCCGCTGAGCACCAGGAAAACGATTACTCCAGCAAACCCGTAGAAGGTGATTTTGTCGAACAGGTTATTTTCGACATGCCCAGCAACCCATGTGTAATGCATCAGCACCACCCATAGTGCTGCATACCCACGTATCCCTGTTAATGCCGGAACATTTGTTGGCATTCGTCGCGATTCCTTTTTTTTCAGGCGCGGGATGCGCCCTAGCAGATGCGCGCGATCCTAGCCAAAATATCTTGAGTTGGCTAGTGGCAAAATGGAATTAAGACGGTCGGGCGGCGCCGCTTCAGGGCAGCATTTCACTCGTGCTGACAGGGCATGAGTTGAAACGCCCAGTCAGTGAGCACCTACAAAAAAAACGGTCACATTGGACCAAGACGGTTTGCTCTCGCTAGAGCGGTCTGCTGGCCGGACACAAGGCGCGCCTCACGGCAACCTGCGAAAAAACCCAAATGAGATCGGCAATCTCAAGTCAAAACCATCACGAGTCACCGGCATGAGAACAGGCGTCCTTGACGACGGTTAACTTTACGAAATCCAAGGTTTTGACAGTGCTCTGTCCATGCCCAACTGTGACAAGCTGACGGCAGGGCAGGTGAGAAAAACGGTAGCCGACCCAACCCGAGCCAAGGATCGGCCTTCTCAAATCGTGATTACCGGTCTTTCGTTTCCTTAGCATCCATTTCAATATTCCTTTCTTTGATCTTCTTCTTCTGCTCTTCGCTCAACGGCAACTCCTTCGCTGTATCCCGTAGGAGCAACAGACCGCCCACGATCGAACCGAGGGCTACAAGCAGTATCAACCAAGCGTACCAGGGCATTTTGTTCTCCCTAAGCGACAGTAAGCGCCGCTATCGTGCTTTCGAGCGTAACCCGAATTCATTGGTTCCATTATAGGTTCGCCCTTTGCATGCCGCCAATTCACACGATTTGCGTGTCACACGGTGGACGCCATATCGTTTACAATGCGCGCCGATTTCGACTTGCCAAGAGACCCTGACCATGTCCGCCTGCCAGACGCCCTTGATCGTTGCCCTGGATTTCCCTACTCGTGAGGCCGCGCTCAAGCTGGCCGGCCAGCTAGACCCAGCTCTGTGCCGAGTAAAAGTGGGTAAAGAGCTCTTTACCAGCAGCGCGTCGGGCATTGTCGAGACTCTGTGCGATATGGGTTTTGAAGTTTTTCTGGATCTCAAATTCCACGACATACCCAACACTACGGCTATGGCGGTCAAAGCTGCGGCTGAAATGGGCGTATGGATGGTGAATGTGCACTGTTCTGGTGGTCTGCGGATGATGGCGGCCTGCCGTGAAGTGCTAGACAGCCGTAGCGGGCCGCAGCCGTTGTTGATCGGAGTGACAGTTCTCACCAGCATGGAGCGTCAGGACCTGGCAGGCATTGGCCTTGACATCGAGCCCCAAGAACAGGTGCTGAGGCTGGCGGCATTGGCTGAAAAAGCCGGTCTGGATGGTCTAGTTTGCTCTGCCATGGAGGCGCAGGCGCTCAAGGCAGCACATCCATCGATGCAACTTGTGACGCCTGGAATTCGTCCGGCAGGCAGCGCTCAGGACGACCAGCGCCGTATTCTGACTCCAAGGCAGGCATTGGATGCAGGCTCGGACTACTTGGTAATTGGGCGGCCGATCAGCCAGGCGGCTGACCCTCATCAGGCGTTGCTGAGTGTTGTAAAGGAACTCAACGTCTAAGTTCGTTCCCCCTCGTATGGATGAGTTGCTCCGGTTCCCAGAAACAGCTCATCCTAGCGCTGAGATTTAGCCCAGCGCAGCAGGGCGACGCTTGAGTTTGCTCCAGTGCAGCGCCGGTTTCTCGATAGTCAGGTGGATGATCAGGGCTGCCAAGTATGATGCCGTCGCTGCTGCAGCGATTGCACCAAATGGGCTGATGCCATGTCCGACGAGCACATACATTAGTGCGTATCCGAATAGCGCGTGGACTACATATAACGGATAACTTATATCGGCAAAGTGGCTGAGTAGTCGATTGTTGGTGAAGTGGGCCCTCAACAGATAGCAGCTATAAAACGCTGCTATGGCTGACAGATAGCCGCCCATCCATTGATATGTATAGGCTGCGCGATCCGCCACGAGCAGCCATAGGCCAGGAATCGCAACCGATACAGCGACTTTTATGAGCCAAAAGCCTCGAAGGGAAATTTTCCTATTCAACAGAGAATGGTAGGCCATACCCAAGATAAGAAGCAGCCCTGAGGAAACCTGCACCCCGATCAGATAGCCCTTTGTCTTAAAGGTAAGAACTGCCAATGCAACGATGATGGCAATAGCTGCCATGTATTGCTTGAGATCCAGTTGCATAGCGCGCTCGCCGAGTACGCATAGTACGAGATAAAAATAAATTTCGACCTCGAGCGTCCAACTGATGCCATCGATCCTTGGTACGTCAAGAGGTGCTCGAGTGATGACACCAAAGTGTGCAGCGATGTCGAATAATGGAAATTTATAGGGCACGTTCATGTGCATGGCGAGGAAATAGAGCGCGACCATGGCAAACGAAAATCCCACTACGTAAACAGGATAAATTCTCAGAGCCCGTCGATAGAGAAAGTTTCGTTTGCTTACTCCTCTCAGCGAGAAGGGAATGACCAATCCACTCACAATAAAAAATATACCTACTCCAAACTGCCCTAACAAAATGCAGTTATCCGCGATGAAAGTTAGGACGACTGGAATGTCCGGTAGCCCTTGCAGTTTGGGCACGCCTAGCAAGTCACATATTACGGGATTCATTACCCAAAAAATTCCGGCAAAATGTGAAAGTAAAACAAAGATCGCTGCGAAGCCTCGCAAGGTGTTTGCAAAAATTATCCTGTCAGTCATCGTTTTCCCTGGGTGCCAGCACCACGCTCAGGTGGGGACAGACGGTCATTTGATAGGTGAGAGTCCTTGAAGGGCCAAAATGATAGACAAATGCAGAGAATTGTCGAGCTTCATTTGAACGTCACTTCGAGCTATATGAGGGCTGAAGGTTTTTGAGCAGCGTTTCTCTGATGGCTTTTGGCTATGCCTTGAGCACCCATCTGGCTTTCTGATCAGAGGGCGAATTTGAATGCCCCCGACCAGTCCTCCTCGAAACTCGAATACCCTCTCTTCGTCTTGGCGGTTGCTCATCACACGATGTAGCTGGGCTCCATGCACACCCGAGCAAGTGATGACGCTGGCGATGACTCAGGCCAATGGAGTAGCGGCCATGGTCGACCGTGAGCGTTCCGCACGTTATCCGAGGAGTAGGTATGACGCAGGAGTTGGATTCAACACCGTAGCCCCCACGACGTGTGGCATCGCGCGGTCCTCGCTCGGTGCTGGCGAACACATGCCCCTATCGGGGTGGTAAAGGGTGTACATGACGGTTGCACCTGAGTAAGCGTCGGTGATGCTGGGCTGTGTGCGCAAGCTCACGCTGGTCGGGGCGTGAGATGAAGACTCTGATATGGCTTGTGCAGCGCATCATCTGAGTGGGCTGGCGAAGGCCATTGTTGGAAATCGTGATCCGCGCTTATAGAGAAGCTGAGGTGCTCAGTTGTTAGCTCCTTCACTTTCATGTCGACTTGATCTTTGTAGGAACGGGCTTTCTGCGTAAGCGTCTGCTGAAGTCACCTTGCCTGACTCAAGCAGCTACCCACTGATGCGGCAGTAGTTGATCAATTTCACTGGCCCGCTGCGTCGGCAGACAAGTCAGCACGTCCTTCAGATACACATACGG
>NZ_CABVIX010000022.1 GCF_902498185.1 Pseudomonas fluorescens
AATTTCTTGACGACCATAGAGCATTGGAACCACCTGATCCCATCCCGAACTCAGCAGTGAAACGATGCATCGCCGATGGTAGTGTGGGGTTTCCCCATGTGAGAGTAGGTCATCGTCAAGATTCATTCCGAAACCCCTGTCTGCCATGCAGACAGGGGTTTTGTCTTTTAGGGGGTCTGAAAAGGCCGGGCTCAGAACTGATAGCTCACCGTAGCCCTTACGTTGCGCTCCTCGCCCAAGTAGCAGTAGTTCAGGCTGGCACAGGAGGCGATGTAGCTTTCATTGGTCAGCTTGTTGGCATTCAGGCGCAGATCAACACTCCTGAGCCCAACCTTGCCCAGGTCGTAGTCCACAGAGGCGTCGAAGTGCTCCTGGGCAAGTTCCGCGGCATCGGCGGCGTTGCCCAGCTGGCTGTGCAGCCAATTGTGCAGCCGGCCATGATGGTGACTGTAGAGGGTATGCACGGAGTCTTGGGCCATGACAGTGCGCTGCGACTAGTGGATGTTAATGTAACTAGTGGCATAGTTGCGCGCAGCAAATTATTTGCAGTAGGTGGGACGATCGCGTGCAGGCGCGCCTTGTGGAAGCGGGCCTGCACGCGGCGCATCAGCTCAACAGATTTCGCACGTTGCCCATGGCCTCATCGGCGAACCCCTGGAGGAACGCCTGGAACTCCGGCAGCGCTTGTGCGCCACCTTCCCGTGGCTCGGCCTGGATGGTCCAGGTTGCGCGGGCGTGCCCACCGTCAAGCGCCTCGACCTGCATGGCGGCCCACAGATTGCCTATGTTCAGACTGGTATGGATCAAGCTCCAGGTCATGCTCATGGCGTCCTCGTCGCGGCTGTTCAGTTGTTCGATGACCACGTTGCCGTCCTTGAACAACTTTTTGCGGACCGAGCGTACGCCGCTGCCAGTCATGTCGATATGGGCCAGGGCAGGAATGAACACCGGGAAGCCGGCAAAGTTGCCGACGATATTCCACACACGGGCGGCCGGCGCAGGGATCTCAACGCGTGCGATGACTTCACAGCCTTGCGGATTGCGAATCAGGGTGTCGGGTTTGAGTGCTTGCATGATGTTGCTCCTTGTGGACAAAAAATGATCAGATAAAACCGATGTCGCTGAGATACCGGCAGCCCTGCCGCAGCAGTGCCCGAGTCTTGGCCGGGTATTCGGCACCCATACGCAGTACCCCGGCGCGGGCATTGCCGTGCTCGATATCGCTGATGTCGCCGATGTCTTCCTCGAAGCCGTCTAGATAGAAGCCCAGTACCTCGAACAGCGCGTTATCCCGGCCAACCCTTGCCAGCTCGCGTTGCCATTGCTCGATGCTGACCAGCTCGAAGCGATGGCCCTGCTCCCTGAACGCGGCCAGGTAGTCCCGCCAGCGCAAGGGTTGGGGGTTGTGCAGGTTGAAGACACATTGCCCGGCCTGATGACGGCTGGCGTGAAAGGCGATGAAACGGGCGAGGAAATCCACTGGCATCAGGTCGAATTCAATGCCCAGGTCCGGTACCTGCCCAAGTTGCAGCGAGCCCTTGAGCATGAGCATCAGGCGATTACGCTGTGGCTGACAGACCCCGTTGCGGCTGTCGAATGTGATATTGCCGGGGCGGAACAGATTGACCCGCACGCCCTGGACGCGAGCACGCTGCAGGATCCGTTCGGCGACCCATTTGCCGAGGTTGTAGCCGTTGCGCAGGTACAGGGGCGGCGTCGGGGCCGCGTCCTGCTCCAGCACCCGGCCGCTTTCATCCACCGCACTGCAAGCCGACAGCGTCGAGACGAAGTTGAAGATCTTCTTGCGCCGGCCTTCGCACAGGCGCAGGCACTCGAACAAGGGCTCGATGTTGTCAGCCGCCAGGGCCGGGTAGTCGAGCACGTGGTTGACCTGCGCGGCGTTGTGCAGCAATGCGCCGTACTCGCCATCCAGATAGTCGTAGTCAGCGGCTGACAGGCCCAGCCGCGGCTGGCGCAGATCAGCCTCGTATACCCTGACCCGCGACAGGTCGATCTCGAGGCCGTTGTCCTTCAATGCCTGGGCGAAGCGCTCCTGCGCGGTCTGGCGGGCGCTGCGGCGAACGAGACAGGCCACTTCGGTGGCACCCCAGGCCAGCAGCGCTTCGACCAGGTGCACGCCAAGGAAGCTGTTGGCACCCGTGACGATCACCTTGTGCACATCGCCCAGGCGGTCCAGGGATTGCACGGTGAGCCCCAGGTCCCGGTTGGCATCCTGTTCCAGCCTGGCCAGGGGTGTTCCAAGTCCGTGGCCTTCGCCTTCGAGCAGCGCTGCCAGGCGCTGCACGGTTGGCTGCTCGATGAAGTGACTGATCGCCACGCCGCGACCGAACTGCTCGCGCACTTCAAGCAGCAGGCGCGAGAGCAGGATCGAGTGTCCACCCAGGTTGAAGAAGCTTTCGTCGGTTGAAATTTCCTCTGGCGAGAGCTCCAGCAACTCGGCCCATAGGGTGCAGAGGCGCTTTTCGGTGGGACCCATCGGCAGTACCCGCGGGACATCGGGCATAGGGATGGGCTGGCGCGATAGCAGAGACTGTCTGTCGACCTTGCCGTTAGCGGTGCAGGGCATCTTTTCCAGCGCCTGGTACAGGGCAGGGCGCATGTAGTCGGGCAACTGTTTCTCTGCATGCAGGCGTAAAGCGTCCAGCGCATCATCGCGAAGCGGTCGCGCGACAAATGCCAGCACCCGACGCTGCGTGTCGATGACCACCGCGACCTGCGCGAACAGCTGGCTCTCGCGCAGGCAGTGTTCGATCTCCTCTGGCTCGACCCTGAACCCACGGATTTTCACCTGGTTGTCCAGCCGCCCAGAGAGCACAAGTCCCGCCGATGTCCATTTGCCAATATCGCCAGTGCGATAGGCGCGCAGTTGTTGGCCATCGGGAAGACACAGGTGTACGAAGCGCTCGGCGCTAAGACTGGGGTTGTGCAGGTAACCAAGGCCCACACCGGGGCCTGCGATATACAGCTCGCCCGGCGTCTCTTCGAGTACCGGTTGCAGGTGGGGGTCGAGCACCAGCACCTGGCTGTTGGCGATCGGCATGCCAAGGTTGCGGTTATTGTCGGCGCCTGCGAACACGCGGGTGGTGGCAAGGACCGTGGTTTCGGTCGGACCATAGATGTTGTGCAGATGACACTGGCCTGCCAGGCGATCGATGACCTCCGGCTCGCAGACGTCGCCGCCGGTGACCAGGTGGCGCAGGCCCAGGTGCTGCTCGGGCGGTAGCACGCTCAGCAGAGCTGGAGGCAGGAAGGCATGGCTGACCTCTTGGCTATGCAGCAGTGCCACCAGTTGTTGCGGGTCGCGGCGCTGGTCATGGCTTGGGATCACCAGCTCAGCGCCGCGGGTAAAGGCCGGCAGGATGTCGAGCAGCGAAGCGTCGAAACCGATGGTCGAGAACTGCAGCACCCGGCTGTGGCCGTCGAGGCTTACATGCTCGGCGTACCACGCGCTGAAGTGCGCCAGATTTCGCTGACTGAGTACCACTCCCTTGGGCAGGCCGGTAGTACCGGAGGTATAGATGACCACGGCAGGCGCCTGTGGCATTACCGAGTGCCGGGCCAACGGGGGTAGCGTCTGGTCAGGGACAGCCGTGATCGAGCGCAGGTCCAGGGCAGGAATGCTCTGGGATGCCTCGCCGTCCTGTAGCAGAAGGCATGCGCCGGCGTCCTCGAGAATGCGCCGACGCCGCTCTACCGGGGTTGCCGGATCCAACGGCAGGTAGATTGCGCCGCATCCGAGCACTGCCAGCAGGCCGGCGTAGAGCGCAGGCGACTTGTCGAGGCACAGCGCGACCACGGCGGGCTTGTCGCAATCATCGGGTAGCAGGGGCAGCAAGGCGCGCTGGATGCCGGCGGCCAAGGCGTGCAGTTGCCGGTAGCTCAGACGCTGGCCGTCAAGGTTCAGCGCGGGCTGATCGGCGAAGGCCAGCAGGCTCTGGTCGATCTGCTCCATCAGGCAGGTATCGGCCTGGCGCAGCAGGTCTGGCCGCGCGGTTCGGTTGAACGGATGCAGCCAGGCAAGCTGTTCCAGCCATTGCAGGCCGTATTCGCGCTCTGCGACTGAGGCTTCGACCGCTGGCGCCTCATCGAAGTAACCCGGATTGCGGGCGAAACGGGTGACCAGCATGTCTAGCCCGTTACCCAGGACCTCAAGCGCATCGTAACGCAGCTGCTGGCCGTTGCCAGAGGGCGGCAGCTCGATTGCCTGGCGCGCGATCAGCCGCTGGGCGCTGGGGCTGCCGCACCACCACAGGGCTTCAAGCGCAGGCAGCACGGCGTTGTCGTCTCCATTGCTGGCGCCCAGACGCAGGGCAAGTAGCGGACAATCGGCCAGTGCCTGCCTGTGATGGGGCGCCAGGTAGAGACTGCCATCCTCGACCAACAACTGCGGCAGGGAGGCCATTGCGGCCAGCAGGCTGTCCGCGCAGGACACCAGCCTGGCGCCGTGACCATGGTTCTCAAGCATCTCGCTCAGCCGCTGAAGTGCGGGACTGGTGCCCGCCAGAACGATATCCAGGCGCCTCATGTTGTCTCCCCAGGCAGGTAGTCCTGCAGCGCGAGCTGCACGCATGGCGAGTCGAGCATCGAGCTGCTGCGGAAAAATCGGAGGATGTTGGACAGCAGCGGATGCTGGCGGCTGATCGGGTATGCCAGCCCGCCCACCTCGTCACGCAGCGCCTGGCGCACAGGTTCGTCCACTGGCAGGACTGCGATCAGGCCAAGGTCGAATGCCTGCTGGATATCGCTCGTCAGGTACTGCCCGAGAAACACCGGTAATACCCGGGCAATCGTTTCGCGCTCGGCCTGGGGTGCCGCTTGCCAGTAGATACGCGTCAGCCGCGCCCAGAAGCTTGAGTGGCGGCCCTCGTCGAGCAGGTGATCGGCCATCAGGCCTTTCACCGACGGCTTGACCGAGGCGTCCCGGGCAAAGGCCGCCACATCGTCAGTCAGGGTGTTTTCTGCAATGCCCACGCAAATCAGCTCCAAGGCATCACGCAAGCCCTCGGGTACCTGCGCCAAGGCGGCGGGAATGGCGCGACTGAGCTCGATCTCGCCCGGCAGCTCGATAGGTTCGATACCGGTCAGGGCGATGGTCTGCTGGAGAAAATCCATCGCCACCAGCGCGTGATAGTCCTCATCCACCACCACTGTCATCGCGTCATAGCGGCAGGCGAAAGGAAAACGCACGGCAAAACGATCCTTGGCGATACGCCGGGCAGTGTGGTCAACGATTTCGGTCTCGAAGATGACTACGTCGTTGATGAACTTGTAGAGGCTCTGCACCAACACGAAGTCGCGCAACTGCGGGCATTCGCGCTGGAAGGTGGCCGACAGCACCAACGGCTGACGGCTGAGCGGATAGATCAGGCGCTGGTCGTCCTCGACCAGCCGCCGCGGCCGCGTGCGAATGGTCGCGCGCGCCTCCCAGACATCGGCGAAAGAGCGGTAGTCCGTGGCTTTCATGGGGCGACCCCGGCGACTGCAACCTGCAGCTCGGCGCGCAAGCTGTCCCACAGCGCCAGGCGACTGTTCACGGCCGCGATGGCTGCGTGATAGACCTCCTCCTCGCGCTGCGGATCGTGGTCGACCAGGCGCTCCAGCAGCTGCTCGGCCGCCGGACCATGGTCTTCGGAGTCGACGTCGATATGCCGCTGCAAGTAGTAGCGGAACGTCGGCGCCTGCTCGGCCCCAATGCCCCAGGCGTCGAGGATCTGCTGGAACATCTGCGGTATGACGCTTTCGCGGCCATGCAGAAACGCTGCAGCCACTCGATGAGCTGGCGCCTGCAATGCTACCTCCAGCGTGTCGCGGACAAACTGGCTCGCCGCTTCGCTGGCTCCCACCTGCTGCAGCGCGCTGGCATAGTCGAGCCCCTCCTGCTGCAGGCGGATGAACTGCTCGATGGCCCGGGTGCTGGCGCCGACTTCACGCATGGCATCGAGATAGAGCTCGAAATGGCTGTAATGCCCGCTTTGCAGGCGATCATCGGATTCTTCGCCGAGCACGATCTCATTGATCAGGCGGGCAGCGGCCGGGTCGGTGGGTGGCAGCCATGGCAGTTGCACGCAAGTCAGCTCCTGCTGCAGGCGCTTGGTCAGCGACATGAAGTCCCACACGGCGAATACATGGGTTTCCATGAACCGGCGCAGGACCTGGATCGAGTCGATCTCGGTAAATACCGGGTGCTTGGAAAGTTCGTGTTTCTTTGATGAAAGTGTGTGTTTCAAGTTGCTCATGATGTTATCCATGAAGTCGTGGTTCTGAAGTTGTTGGCCCGCTGAACTTTCGCGAGGGCGAACGAGGCCCTCGACATGAAGTTCGAAGTTTTCGGGACATGCAGGTGGCCAAGCCTCTAGGGGTACGGCCCCGGCCTTAAGGCGTCAGGGTCGGCGCCGCGGTTGGCCATTTAAAAGTTAGAGCAACTTGCAAGTTTGATGCAACGGTTTTTTGATATTTATTACTTGCCGTTTAATTGAGCATGAGCGTGCCCGATAAAACAGTGTTGAATGTTTTATTTGGAATGAAATTGTCCCTTCCGATCAATAGCGATCAGA
The DNA here is from genome assembly GCF_902498185.1 of Pseudomonas fluorescens. GTDB lineage: Bacteria > Pseudomonadota > Gammaproteobacteria > Pseudomonadales > Pseudomonadaceae > Aquipseudomonas > Aquipseudomonas fluorescens_BS. Next base: position 6,576 of record NZ_CABVIX010000022.1, read on the forward strand.
ATCGATTCGAGTGAATGTAAAAACATCACTCCAAGCATTCGTGGGAGAAAAGGGAATTGTTCAGTAATCAAGGGGCAGCTGATCGACACACGGTCCTTGCCCAGTAGCAGACTCCTTCTGCGGATGGATGATGCGCAGCCGACCAGGTCCGCTTGAAGGCGATCAGCGGTCGGTGCGACGGTAAGAGTGTCCGCAAAATGCAGGCGCTGCCATGGTTTGCGGCAAGGCAGCCAGTGGAATAGTCGTCAGGGGAGGGGAAAAACGGCGACTGCGGACCTCAGAAGCTGAGGAGCCCGAGGTGCGTATTGATGATCCTGATCAGGCGCTGATCCTGCAAACGGGTATCGTCACCCTGTGGTGCGAGCTCGATCAGCTCCAGCTCACGTTGGGCGAAAGCGTTCCAGCCTAGCATTCTAGGCAGAGCACCGGGCGGGTAGAGCGCCGTGACGGGTACGCTCAGCGCTGGGTCGAGCGCACCGGGCGGTGGCGCCTCAGGACTGTCACAGCCAGAAACAAACAAGCGGCGGGTCTGGCCGGGATATGAGCGTTCCGCCAGTTGGGCCACCTGGAAGGCCATGTGGGCGCCCCAGTGCTGGCCAAACAAGGCGTGGGGCTTGCCAAGAAACACCTGCAAACGGCTGAACAAGGCTTGCGCCACAGGCGGCGGGGGCTGGCGCAGGTCGCTGGGCGTGCACTCGGCCTCGCGCTGGACGTCAACGGCGACCAGCTCGATGTGATCGCTCAAGCCGTGCGACCAGCCGCGATAGCGCTCCAGGTTCTCGTCACTGCAAGCGAGGCAGATCAGGCGGATCCGCGCGGAATTACCAGTGGGGCTCATCGTGCCGATTGCTTGTTCAGGTAGTTCCTGATGGTGCGGGAGGCGTTGTTCAGGTGTTTCTCCAGAACCACGACAGCCTCGTCCACCAGCTTGTCACTGGCGGCGTCGACCAGCGCGGTGTGGTCGTCCTGGGTCAGCTTGCCCAGGCCCATCGACGACAGGTGAAAGCGCAGGAAGCGCTCTTCTTCGTTGAGCTCGTTCTCGATCAGTCGAAGCAGCTTGAGGTTTGGTGCCTTACCGTAGAGCGCCATGTGAAACAGGCGGTTGAGGCGGCCGATCTCGGCGTGGCGGGTTTCATGCTCGAGCTGCGTGATGTAGTGGCGGGCGAGGGCAATGTCCTCGGCGGTCAGTAACGGAATCGACTGGCGCAGGGCCTCGGACTCGAGGATCACGCGCAGGCCATAGGTATCGACAGCGTCCTCGCCAATCAGCGGAGCCACCACCGCCCCCTTGTGCATCACTACCTGCAGCAGCGACTGCGCTTCGAGCTGGCGCAGGGCTTCGCGTACCGGCATGCGGCTGACACCAAACAAGGTCGCCAGCTCTTGCTGGCGCAGGGCGGTCCCAGGGGGCAGGCGTCCATCAATGATGGCACTGCGCAAGCGTTCTTCGATCACGCTGCGCGCGAGATGGGCAGGCACCTGTTCATCACCCAGTACGGTGCTCAGGAGAAGTCTGGATTTGTCAGCCACGTGGCGAAAGTCCTGCTTGAATATATTGGATCCAATAACCCTAATCAGGCCGGCTACGCTTGTCAATCCGCGCTAGGCCGCATGGATCAAAGACCAATCCCAGGATTGCGGCTATCGTGAATCAAGTTGCAGGCCAAGGGAAGTCGGGAAGGATCCCGGTATCAGTACAGGAACGCAGCGCTTCAGTCATCTTCGTCGTATGATCGCAAGGTGCCATTGCCTTTTCCCTTAGCCCCCCGCACCATCCCTTTTTCCACAGGCTCGGGCTTTTTTGCAGTGGCGATCCGTAGGTTCTTTCACTCAACCCTGATTCGACTTGCACCAGCGCTGTGGCTGGCTTGCCTGTTGCTGGGCGGCGTGCAGGCAGATTGGGACTTTTCGCAGATCAGCCGCCGTGCCCAGGCACTGTATGGTTCACTGGGAGCGGGACAAGGACGCATTGATGCCTGGCAGGGCCTGATGGCTACCCAGAACCAAGGCACCGAGCTGGAACGGCTGCAAGCGGTCAATCTCTTTTTCAACCAGCAGGTGCGTTATGTCGAGGACATTGACCTGTGGCATGAGGTCGACTACTGGGCGACGCCTGTCCAGTCCCTGATCAAAGGCGCTGGGGACTGCGAGGACTACGCCATCGCCAAGTATTTCAGCCTGCGCCGCATGGGCATTCCCAGCGAAAAGATGCGAATCACCTACGTCAAGGCGTTGCGCCAGAACCGCGCGCACATGGTCTTGACATATTATGCAAGTCCGCAGGCCCAGCCGTTGATTCTCGACAGTTTGATGGATGCGATCAAACCGGCCAGCCAACGTACCGACCTGTTGCCGGTCTATGCCTTCAATGGCGAAGGCCTGTGGCTGACGGGCGCCACCGGCAACAAGAAGGTCGGCGATACCAAGCGCCTGTCACGATGGCAGGACTTGCTGAAGAAAATGCAGGCCGAAGGATTCCCGGCCGAACCGGTCTACTGAAGGAGCCGAGATGTCACTGTTCAAACAATTGCTGGTCGCCATCTGCCTGTTTTTGGTGGTCGCCTTCAGTGGCAGCTTTCTGGTCAGCCTGGAGAGTTCGCGCACTCAGTACGTCAATCAGCTGCGCTCCCATGCCCAGGATGCGGCCACGGCGCTGGCATTGTCGCTGACGCCCAACATCGACGATCCAGCGATGGTCGAGCTGATGGTGAGCTCCATCTTCGACAGCGGCTACTACAGCAGCATCAAGGTGGTCGACCTGGGCTCGAACGCCCTGCTGGTGGAGCGTCACGCCGAGCCTGACCGCAATGGTGTACCGGCCTGGTTCATTCGCATGATCGGCCTGGAGGCGGCGGGTGGCGATGCCATTGTCAGCCGAGGCTGGCAGCAGGCAGCGCGGGTGGAGGTCATCAGCCACCCGATGTTTGCCCTGTCCAAGCTCTGGCAGAGCGCGCTGGGCAGCCTGGGCTGGCTGCTGCTGTGTGGCGCGGTGAGCGCGGTACTGGGCGCGCTGTTGCTGCGTCGGCAACTGCGTCCGCTCGACTACATGGTGGCGCAGTCCCATGCCATCGCCCGCCGGGAGTTTCTCAGCCTGCCCGAGCTGCCTCGCACACCGGAACTTCGCCGGGTGGTGCAGGCGATGAACCAGATGGTTGAAAAGCTCAAGGCGCTTTTTACCGAGCAGGCCGAACGCAGCGAAAAGCTGCGCGCCGAATCCTACCAGGACAGCCTCACGGGCCTGGCCAACCGCCGTTATTTCGAGATGCAGCTGACCGCGCGGGTCAGCAACCTGGAAGAGTCCCGCGCCGGCTATCTGCTGTTGCTGCGGGTGCGGGACCTGGCCGGCCTCAATGCCCGCCTGGGCGGTCAGCGCACCGATCAGCTGCTGCAGGCGGTGGGCGAGCAACTGCGCCGTACCTGCGCGAGCTTCCCTGAGACCAACGACCTGATCACCCGTAGCCGCGGCGGCGAGTTCGCCGTGCTGGCGCCAGGCATGGTGCATGAAGAGGCCGTGCAACTGGCCCAGGCCCTTGAGGCTACCCTGGAGAGTCTGCACGAGACGGGTGCCAGCGACGTCGATCCGGTGGCATGCATCGGCCTGGCGCCGTTCAGTCCGGGCGATGCACCGCAGTCCCTGCTCAAGTTGGCTGACGAAGCCCTGGCGCGTGCCGAGAGCCAGCCTGAACCTGGCTGGGTATGCCTTGAGCAGGGCATCGCCGCCCAGGCCGCCGACAGTCATCATGCCTGGCACAAGCGGCTGGACGAGGCCCTGGCCAAAGGACGGTTCGAGTTGTTTTTCCAGCCCGTGGTCGACAGTCATGCCCCCGATCATGTACTGCACTACAAGGTGATCTCGCGGCTGCATGACGACCAGGGCGAAGCGCTTGCCGCGGGTCGTTTCCTGCCGTGGCTGGAACGCTTTGGCTGGATGCCGAGGCTGGACCTGCTGGTGCTGGAAAAGGTCATCAAGCACCTGCAGCGTCATGATGAACCTCTCGCGCTGAACCTGTCCGCCGCTACCCTGGCCGACGCCAAGGCCGTGCATCGAGTATTCGAGCTGTTGGCGCATCATGGCGCGCTGGGTCCGCAGCTGACGTTCGAGATTGGTGAAGAGCAACTCCCAGAACAGGCAGCCCTCGAGCGACTGACCCGTAGACTGCATGCCTTGGGCTTCGGCCTGGCGCTACAACGGTTCGGTGGCCGGTTCAGCATGATCGGCAACCTCGCCCACCTCGGCCTGGCCTACCTGAAGATCGATGGTGGCTACATTCGCAGCATCGACCTTGAACAGCACAAACGCCTGTTCATCGAAGCGATTCAGCGGGCGGCGCACAGCATCGACTTGCCGCTGATTGCCGAGCGGGTAGAAACCGAAGGAGAGTTGACAGTACTGCGCGAGATGGGCGTGCAGGGCATTCAGGGCCAACTGGTCGGCGAGCCCGCGCCCTGGCGCTGAGCCCGTGGCTCAGATCAACCCGCCTTCCTCCTCATCCTCGATGAGGTTGGTCAGGCTCCCTAGCGCCTTGCGCGCCGTGGAGCGGCTGAGCAGCTTGGCCTGGGCACCCGCAGGCAGATCGGTGATGCTGAAGACGCCTTTGGCTGTCAGCACCTCGATCAGGTCCTCCAGCACGCGGATCATGTCCAGGTCACTCTGCTTGAGCTGCTTGAGACTGTTTTCCACCAGGTCATCGGCAAACCACTCCTGTATTTCGGCATGGTCGGCCGGGAGGATTTCCGAGTACTCGGCATAGGGGGCGGCTTCTACCCGCAGCAACTGGCCCGCGTCGTCGCGTTGCACGTAGAACATGGCGTCGTCCCTCGTCACATTGATTCCTTATTGGTAGCCAGCAGCATAGGCAAAGTTCATCGGGCCCGCAGACCCGGGCCCGAAGTATGCGCCGTTCGGCACATCTTTCAACCGTTGGAATTATCGACTTTGATGGTCGGGTCGGCACCGCTGATCAACGAGTTGATCGTGGTATTTGACCAGTTCACCCCCTCGAGCTTGATCGCCACATCGGCGTTGGCCAGGCCGCCTGCAGCATTGAGCTTGCCTTCGGTGCTGACCTGCAAGGTCGAGTCCCCGCCAACCGTGGTGATCTTCAGGTAATTGTCGATGGTCGTACCTTTTTCGCCTTGCAGCAGGTCGCTGAGGTCGAGCCGGTCACCTTCAGTCACCTTGAAGTCCTTGATTACATCCTTGCCGGTATCGCCGGATTTCCAGACGAAGGTATCTCCGCCGGCCCCCCCGGTGAAAATGTCATCGCCCTTGCCGCCGTTAAGGATGTCGGCTCCCGCCCCGCCAAAGAGCATGTCATTGCCTTCGCCTCCCAACAGTGTGTCGTTGCCGCTGCCCCCGAGCAGGATGTCATTGCCCTTGCCGCCATCGATGTAGTCGTTGCCGCCCTGGCCGAAGATGAGGTCGTTACCGGCACCACCCATCAGCGTATCCGCGCCGTCGTTGGTGCGTGAGACATCGAACTCGGTGTAGTGCTCGGTGACGTACTGGTGCATCACCCGCGCATCGACAGTAGCGGTCTCGACACCCAGTTTGTTGGCGACATAGGCCTGGATCGCCTCGACGCCAGTACTCGGGATCGAATCGAAGCTGACCAGGTCGCCGAAGATGATGTCATGGCCGTCACCTCCATCGACCCTGTCAGCACTGCCCTGGGTGACCTCGGTGTGGCCAAGGATCACATCGGCCAGCTTGGTTGGATCGATATTGGCTTGTGGAACCTTGTCCGAATCGAATGCCCTCAGGTCGTCCGCGCTTACGGCACTGCCCAGGCCGATGGCTTCGACCCCGGACAGAGCCGCCAGGATCTTGAAGCTGTCGGTCGAGTTGGTCAGTGTGGTGTCGGTGGTACTGCTGCCCGTACCCGCCCGGGTGGACAGCTCGTAGCCCCCGTTGCCTTCGGCACGGATAGTGCCGGTGGTCACGGTGTTCCACTTATAGCTCCAGCTGAAGATATCGAAGCCTCCCCGCGTTTCGGCGGTCAGCTTGCCGCTGCTGTCGATCGATACCCGGTTGGTGGTGTCGAGCTGGTAGTTGGTAACCGTGTCACCAACCTTGTAGTTGATCGTTGTCAGGAAGGTATCGAGCTTCACGCTGGTGTTGGCCAGCGACGGGTTGGTCTGCTCGCTCGTCTGGTAGAACGTGGGCGCGCCGTCGGTGATGAAGAACGTCTGGTTAGTCCCGGTGCTGCCCGCGTCCTTGAGGTTCTGAAACCAGTTGGCCGTGGTCTTGAAGGCGTCCTCGTAGTTGGTGCCACCTTCGGAGCCGAGCGTGTTGAGAGCATTGAGCAAGGTCTTGAGTCCGGCCTCGTTCAGGGTCACCGACACGGTGCTCTTGACCTGGCTGGCGAAGTCGACCAGCAGCACGTTCACAGTCCCCAACTGGGTACCCTTCACGGTGGTGGCCAGGGTCTCGAAGACTGTTGCCAGGGATTTTTTGGCTCCGTCCACGCCGCTGCTGCCCATGCTGCCTGAGGTGTCGACGACAAAGGCGATGTTGTAATCCTTGCCCGGAGCCAGGTGCAGCCCGCTGGTGTCCGCGACGATCAGGTCATTGTTGACGGTGCCGTTCACTGTGTCGGCCGCTGAGCCCAGGTTGCTGGTGGCGAAGGTTTCCGGATACACCGTGACCTTGAGTGTCCCTTCGCTCACCGCCTGGCTGTTCCCCACGGCTTCGGTGGCCGTCGAAGTGATCTTCACCACGAACTCGCCGTTGTAGTAAGCGGGCGGTTTGATACTCAGGCTGTTCAGGTTGAAGCCGCTGACGTCGACGTCTGTCGAGCCGACCGTGACAGTCCGGCCAGCGCCGTCGCTGACTATCGAGCCTGCCGGGATGCCGCTGAGCTTGACGCTCAGGCTTTCGGAGCCATCGGTATCAGTCAGACCGGTGGTAATCCCTGCCAGCTTGACGGTGCCGTTCTCAGGCCCTTCATTGAGCTTGAAACCGTCGTAGTAGCCCTGGCCGTTGCTGCCATGCAGGTCGGAGACACTGATCCCTGCATTCACCAGCGCAGTGACGCTGGGGTACATCGGCACGAGGCTGCTGTTCAGATCCGTCACTGCGCCGGTGCCCACCTTGACATTGACGTCGTAGCTGCCTGGCCCTGACTGGTTGGCGTGATAGACCTCGAGGGTGTAGTAACCGCTGACCGCAGGTGTATAGGTGCCTGCGACACTGCCGCCGGTTCCCCATGTGGCCGTAACCACGCTCTTGCCGCCGATGGTGAGCAGCAGGCTGTCATCTGCGGTGCCGCTGAAGGTATAGATCTTTCCGGCTTCCAGATACACCAGGCCCGAGATCTTCGAACCATTGCCCGCCCCGACGCTGGCGTCGGACTGCACATTGGTGATCGTCTCGGTCCTGTTGGCGCTGCCGGAGTTGGTGAACACGGTTTTCAGGGCGTCCCCGGTAAGGCCGTTGCCGTTGGTGCCCAGTCCGGTGAGGCTGGTCCAGGATTCCTTGGTCAGGCCGAGGGAGGCGACGCTCGCGCTGCCGATGGCCAGGTCCGGCTTGTCGGCGACAGGCGTGATATCCACCCTCAGGGTGGCCTCGCTGCCCGGAGTGACGCCATCGGTAGGCTTGAACTTCAGCTGGGCATAATCGGCCTGCTTGTTGCCGACCCCCGTGCCGCCATAGCCATCGGCTCCGGACTGGTTAGCCACCGGCACGAACTTCAGTTTGCCGGCAGTGATGTCGGCCTGGCTGATGGTCTGGTTCACCGTAACGTTGACCCAGCCGGTGCCGCTGTTGAATTTCAGCGTGCCCAGGTCTGGCAGCTTGGTGATGGTCACCCCGAGGCTGGAAATGGCACTGTCCACGTCCGACACGTTGAAGTCCCCCCAACCCAGTACCAGGTCAGTGTCCTCGATGCCGGCGACTGCGCCGCCGGAAGTCACCGGCGCATCGTTGACTGCCACCACGTTGACCGTGGTGGTCGCGGTGTTGGAGGTGTTCACACCATCAGTCACGGTGACCGTGATGACACGCGGCGTGGTGCTTGGGTCTTCGCTGGTGCTGAGGAAGGTGATGTTCTTGATCGCCTGGACATAGTCGGCCAGCGTGGCAGTGCCGCTCAGCGTCAGTACCACCTTGCCCTCGGTGCTGTTGGCATTGATGGCGATGCCGTTGACGCTGTTGCCCAGGTTCAGCGTGTCACCGGCCTGGCGGTTGGTCAGGGTGACGGTGGCGCCAGTGAGCTGGCTGCTGTCGAAGTCGGTGACCGAGATATCGATGTCAGCGATCGATCCGCCGCTGCCGTTTTCGGTATAGATGAACTGGTAATCGGCACCCGTCTTGCCGCTGGATTCGTTACCGTCCAGGTCCAGCACCGGTGCCGGCTCGAAGATCTGCGTGGTAACGCTGCCTGCGGCGCCGCTGATCAGCAGTCCTTCGAAGTTGCCGCCGGTGGCCGAATCGACCTTCACCGTGAACTGCTCGGTGCCTTCGGTGATGCTGTCCTTGATGGTGGGTACGCTGAACGTGGACTGGCTGGTGCCGGCCTTGATCAGCACCGTCGTCACGCCCGTATAGTCGCTGCCATTGGTGGCCGTGCCCGTATAGCTGAGCTTGACCGTGACGTCGGTCTGCGCCGGATTGCTCAGGGTAAGGATATAGCTGGCAGTGGCGCCCTCGACCACAGCCGTGCTGCCGGTAAGGGACAGCGTGGTGTTGTCCGTGGTATCAGTGACGGCGGTGCTGACCAGACCAGAGTTGGCGATCAGGTTCTCGTAGTTGCCGCCACTGACGCTGGTGATGCTGTTGGTGACCGGCGCATGGCCTTGGTAGACATCGTTCGACACGGCGACGCTGACGCTGCCCGAGCTCGCGCCGACCGCGATGGTGATGCTCTGGCCATTGGCGAGCGTGACCATGACCGGAGTGCCGGTAACCGGCGACGTCACGCTCGCGGTGTACAGGATCGAGCCGCCCTCGGCGACGCTAGGCGTGGCGGTCAGGGTGACGGTGGAGACATCCGTGACATCGGTGACCGTCGTGTTCACGGTTGCCGTGTTGGCGACCAGGTTTTCATAGTTCCCGCCGCTGACCGCCGTGATGCTGTTGGTGACCGGCGCATGACCCTGGTAGACGTCATTCGAGACCAAGGCATTGACGCTGCCTGAACTGGCGCCAATCGCAATGGTGATGCTCTGGCCGTTGGCCAGCGTCACGACGACCGGGCTGACTGTCACTGGCGCACTGACCGTTGCGGTGTAGACGATAGAGCCGCCCTCGGCCACGGTTGGTGTGGCGGTCAGGGTCACGCTGGAGTTGCTGGTGACATCCGTGACCGTCGTGGTCACCGCTGTCGAATTGGCCACAACATTTTCATAGTTGCCACCACTGACGCCGGTAATGCTGTTGGTCAACGGCGCGTTGCCCTTGTAGACATCGTTGGGCGCAGTGAAGCTGACGGTGCCCGAACTCTGGCCAACGGCAATATTGATCGACTGCCCATTCGACAAAGTCACGACCACGGGGCTGCCAGTGACCGGCGCTGTCACAGAGGCGGTATAGACCACGTTTGCGCCCTCGGCAACGCTCGGGCTCGCGGTCAGGGTGACCGTCGACGTATCAATGACATCCGACACCGTGGTGATCACGGGTGCCGTGTTGGCGACCAGGTTCTCGTAGTTGCCACCGCTGACAGCGGAGATGCTGTTGGTGACCGGCACATGGCCTTGGTAGACATCATTCGAGACCAGCGCGTTGACAGTGCCTGAGCTCGCCCCCACCGCGATGGTGATGCTTTGTCCGTTCGCCAGCGTGACGATGACCGGGCTGCCAGTGACCGGCGCCGTGATGCTCGCCGTGTACACGATCGCCCCGCCCTCGGCCACGCTTGGGGTGGCCGTCAGGCTGACGGTCGAAGTGTCCGTCACGTCGGTGACGGTGGTGTACACGGTAGCCGGGTTGGCGACCAGGTTTTCGTAGTTGCCGCCGCTGACCCGGGTGATGCTGTTCGTCACCGGGGCATGGCCCTGGTAGACGTCGTTGGAAACACTGGAGGCGACCGAGCCCGAGCTGGCGCCGACCGCGATGGTGATGCTCTGGCCATTGGCCAAGGTCACCACGACCGGACTCACCGTTACCGGTGCGGATACTGCAGCGGTGTAGATGATGGCACCGCCCTCGGCAACGTTAGGCGTGGCCGTCAAGGTAACGGTCGAGGTGTTGAGGGTATCGGTTACCTGAGTCACCGCCAGCGTGCTGTTGATTGCCAGGGTCTCGAAGTTGCCACCACTGGCGCTGGCGATATGCGCGCTCACCGAGGTTGTGTCGATATAGACATCATCGGCTGGCGCCGCGACGCTCACGCTTGCCGACGTCTGGCCCGCCGCGATGGTAATGAGCTGGCCAGTGGAGAGGATCACATTGACAGCAGTACCGGCCGCATTGGTCAGCGTCGCCGTGTACACGATGCTGCCGCCTTCGGCGACGGTTGGCGTCGCGCTGAGACTGATAGTGGTGGTGTCCTGAGTATCCGTCACCGTGGTCCTGACCGGGTTCGGGCTGGCCACCAGATTTTCGTAGCTGCCTCCACTCACCGCAGTGATGCTGTTGCTGACCGCGGCATGCCCTTGGTACACGTCGTTGGACACACTGGTGCTGACCGTGCCCGAGCTCGCGCCGACCGCAATGGTGATGCTCTCGCCATTGGCGAGCGTGACCACGACCGGTGTCCCGGTGACCGGTGCCGCCACGCTCGCGGTGTACAGGATAGAACCCCCTTCCGCGACGCTCGGCGTGGCGGTCAGGCTGACGGTCGACCTGTCTGTTACATCGGTGACGCTGGTATTCACGGTTGCCGGATTGGCGACCAGGTTCTCGTAGTTGCCACCGCTGACGCCGGTGATGCTGTTGGTGACGGGCGCATGGCCTTTATAGACGTCATTGGAGACCAGAGCGTTGACTGTGCCGGAGCTCTGGCCCACTGCGATGGTGATGCTCTGGCCGTTGGCGAGCGCCACGGTCACAGGACTACCGGTAACCGCCGCGCCCACCGATGCGGTGTACACGATGAGTCCGCCCTCGGCGACGCTTGGGGTGGCAGTCAGGGTAACGGTCGAGGTATCGGTCACGTCGGTGACCGCAGTGCTGACCGGGGTAGGGTTGGAGGTCAGGTTTTCGTAATTGCCCCCACTCGTGCTCGTGATGCTGTTGGTGACTGGAGCGTTGCCTTGGTAGACGTCGTTTGGCGCGGTGTAATTGATCGAGCCTGAACTCTGGCCTACGGCAATCGTGATCGACTGGCCATTGGACAGGTTCACCAGAACCGGCGTGCCGGTTACCGGAGCGCCCACCGACGCGGTGTACACGATGGTTCCGCCTTCGGCGACGCTTGGCGTAGCGGTGAGGGTGACCGTCGAAGTATCGGTCACGTCGGCAACCGCCGTGCTAACCGGAGTCGGGCTGGAGATCAGGTTCTCGTAGTTGCCGCCGCTGACCCCGGTGATGCTGTTAGTGACTGGTGCATTGCCCTGGTAGGCGTCATTTGGTGCGGTGTAGTTGACCGAACCCGAGCTCTGACCGACCGCGATGGTGATGGCCTGCCCGTTGGACAGGCTGACGACAACCGGAGAACCAGTAACTGGAGCGCCCACCGAAGCGGTGTACACGATCGTTCCGCCTTCGGCGACGCTCGGCGTGGCAGTCAGGGTAACCGTAGAAGTGTCGGTTACATCGGTGACGGCTGTGCTGACCAGCGCCGGGCTGGAGGTCAGGTTTTCATAGTTGCCGCCAGTGACGCCCGTGATGGTATTGGTAACCGGGGCATTGCCCTGGTAGGCGTCATTTGGTGCGGTGTAGTTGACCGAACCCGAGCTCTGGCCCACTGCAATGGTGATGGCCTGGCCATTCGACAGGCTGACCACAACAGGCGTGCCGGTAACAGGAGCGCCCACCGACGCGGTGTACACGATGGTGCCGCCCTCGACCACGCTTGTTGTCGCGATCAGGGTAACGGTCGAGGTGTCGGTCACATCGGTGACGGCCGTGCTGACCGGCGTCGGGCTTGAAGTCAGATTCTCGTAGTTGCCGCCGCTGACACCAGTGATGCTGTTGGTGACCGGTGCGTTGCCCTGGTAGACGTCATGCGGGGCGGTGTAGTTGATTGAGCCCGAGCTTTGGCTCACTGCAATGGTAATGGACTGACCATTCGACAGACTCACCACGATCGGCGTGCCGGTGACGGGAGCACTGACGCTGGCGGTGTAAACAATCGTTCCGCCCTCAGCCACACTTGGCGTTGCAGTCAGGGTGACGGTCGAGGTGTCGGTGACATCAGTAACCGCCGTGCTGACCGGAGTCGGGCTGGAGGTCAGGTTCTCGTAGTTGCCGCCGCTGACAGATGTGATGCTGTTGGTGACCGGGGCGTTGCCTTGATAGGCATCGTTCGGCGCGGTGTAGTTGACCGAGCCCGAACTCTGACCAACCGCGATGGTGATGGCTTGACCATTCGACAGGCTGACCACGACCGGCGTGCCGGTGACGGGAGCACTGACGCTAGCGGTGTAAACAATGGTCCCACCCTCGACCACGCTTGGCGTGGCGGTCAGGGTCACGGTCGAGGTGTCGGCCACATCGGTGACCGCCGTGCTGACCGGCGTCGGGCTTGAAGTCAGATTTTCATAGTTGCCGCCACTGACGCTGGTGATGCTGTTGGTAACCGGCGCATTGCCTTGATAGGCATCGTTCGGCGCGGTGTAGTTGACTGATCCCGAACTCTGACCAACCGCGATGGTGA
>NZ_CABVIX010000023.1 GCF_902498185.1 Pseudomonas fluorescens
TACCTTTCGAAAGCCATCGCTACCATCTAAGTAGGCTGAGATGGCTGTGAGTTTGAACTGCTCTGTGTATTTGCCCATCGGTCCCCCAAGGGTTGGATTTTTTGTCCAACTTCTTGGGGGCAGTCCAGGTACGGCGGCGCTCCAGAAAAAACTACAGCCCGAGCACAGCCATCCGCGCCCGCACCGAAGCCTCGATCCCCGGCGCATCCAGCCCGCACTCGGCCAGCATCTGCGCAGGCTTGGCATGCTCGACGTAGATATCCGGCAGCCCCAGGTGCAGCAACGGCTTCACCACTCCCTGACCCGCCAGGTACTCACCCACTGCGGCACCCGCGCCACCCATGATGGCGTTTTCCTCGATGGTAACCAGCAGCTCATGGCTGCCGGCCAGTTCACGCACCAGCGCTTCATCCAGCGGCTTGACGAAGCGCATGTCGACCACGGTCGCATCCAGGCCTTCAGCCACCTTGAGCGCCTCGGTCAACTGCACGCCAAACACCAGCAGCGCAACCTTGCTGCCCTGGCGGCGCACCACGCCTCTACCGATTTCCAGCGGTTCCAGATCGCTGCTGATCGCAGCGTTCGGGCCGGTACCGCGCGGGTATCGCACGGCGGCGGGGCCGTTGTAGAGGTGGCCGGTGCTGAGCATCTTGCGCAGTTCGTTCTCATCGCTCGGGGTCATCACCAGCATGCCCGGGATGCACCGCAGGAACGACAGGTCGAAACTGCCCGCGTGAGTCGGACCGTCTTCGCCCACCAATCCCGCACGGTCGATGGCGAACAGCACATCGAGGTTCTGCACCGCGACGTCATGGATCAGCTGGTCATACGCACGTTGCAGGAATGTGGAATAGATCGCCACCACCGGCTTGGAGCCTTCGCAGGCCATGCCGGCCGCCAGGGTCACGGCGTGCTGCTCGGCAATCGCCACGTCGAAGTAGCGCTGCGGATACCGCTCGCTGAACTCGACCAGGTCCGAGCCTTCCTTCATCGCCGGGGTAATGCCCACCAGGCGCGGGTCGGCGGCGGCCATGTCGCACAGCCATTGGCCAAATACCGCCGAGTACTTCGGCCCACCGGCCTTCTTTGGCGCAACGGGCTTGTCCACGGGTTCGAGCTTGGTGATGGCGTGATAGCCGATCGGGTCGACCTCGGCCGGCGCGAAGCCTTTGCCCTTCTTGGTCACCACGTGCAGGAACTGCGGGCCCTTGAGGTCACGCATGTTGCGCAGGGTGGCGATCAGGGTGGGCAGGTCGTGGCCGTCGATCGGGCCGATGTAGTTCCAGCCCAGCTCTTCGAAGAGCGTGCCGGGGACCAGCATGCCCTTGGCGTATTCCTCGGTGCGGCGAGCGATTTCCCAGGCACCGGGCAGGCGCGACAGGACCTTCTTGCTGCCTTCACGCATGCTTGCGTAAGTGCGGCTGGAAAGGATCTTGGCCAGGTAGTTGGACAAGCCACCGACATTGCGCGAGATCGACATGTCGTTGTCGTTGAGGATCACCAGCATGTCCGCGTTGACTTCCTGGGCGTGGTTCAACGCCTCGAAGGCCATGCCCGCAGTCAGGGCGCCATCGCCGATCACTGCGATCGACTTGCGCGCGCAATTCTGCAGCCGGGCTGCAATCGCCATGCCCAGCGCCGCGCTGATCGATGTGCTGGAGTGACCCACCCCGAAGGTGTCGTACGGGCTCTCGCTGCGCCGCGGGAAAGCAGCGACGCCGTCCTTCTGACGCAGGGTGTGCATGCGCTTGCGGCGGCCGGTGAGGATCTTGTGCGGATAGGCCTGATGACCCACGTCCCACACAAGACGGTCGTCTGGCGTGTCGAAGACGTAGTGCAGGGCGATCGTCAGCTCGATCACGCCCAGGCCGGCGCCGAAGTGCCCACCAGACTGCCCGACGGTATAGAGCAGGTCCTGACGCAGTTCGTCAGCCAGGGTCTCCAGGTCGGCTTCGGCCAGCCGGCGCAGGCCAGCAGGCGTATCAGCGCGATCAAGCAAGGGCGTGACCGGGCGTTCGCGGGGGATCTCTTGAAACGTCGTGGGCATCAGGCGAATCGTTATAGGTTTGAAGTGGCGGCAGTTTACCCCATTGTTCGGGAGACTGCCCATTTAGGAGGCCTGTACCGGTGGGTGCGTCGAGTCAGTTGCGCCGCTCGACGATATACCGTGCCAACGCCCGCAGCGGCTCGGCAGATTCACCAAAGCCTTCCAGTGCGACCAGCGCCTGGTCACGCAGTTCAACCGCGTAGGCCTTGGCTGCATCCAGGCCCAGCAGGGCAGGATAGGTAGGCTTGTCGCGGGCAATGTCTGCTCCCTGGCGCTTGCCCAGGGTCGCCGTATCGCTCTCGACATCCAGGATGTCGTCCTGTACCTGGAACGCCAGGCCGATCGCCTGGGCATACACCTGCAACGCATCGAGCTGTTGCTGCCCGGCGCGCGCACTGGCCAGGGCGCCCAGGCGCACGCTGGCTTCGATCAACGCGCCGGTCTTGTGCCGGTGCATGAACTCCAGCGCCTGCTGATCGAGCTTCACGCCCACCGAGCCCAGGTCGATGGCCTGGCCACCCACCATGCCCGCCGGGCCCGCCGCCCTGGCCAGCGCCTGCACCATTGCCAGGCGAATGCCGTCCACCTGAGGGCTCAGGCGCGAATCCAGCAGTGCCTCGAATGCCAGGCTCTGCAGCCCGTCCCCGGCCAGAATGGCGCACGCTTCGTCGAACGCCTTGTGAGTCGTCGGTTGCCCGCGGCGCAGATCGTCATCATCCATCGCTGGCAAGTCATCGTGCACCAGCGAATAGGCATGGATCAGCTCGACCGCACAGGCCGCGCCGTTGGCATCTTCAGCAGGAGCGCCAAGCGCCTCGCAGGCCGCGTATGCCAGTAAAGGGCGCACACGCTTGCCGCCATTCATCACGCTGTAGCGCATGGCGGCGTAGAGCCGTTGCAATTCAGGCGAGGGCGCCTCGAACAAGGACTCGAGGGCAGCGTCGACGCGGGCCTGGCAGGTGGACTGGTAGGCGCCGATCATGCCGCGGGGTCCGCGTCGAAGGGCTCGGCGGCGAGCTCCCCGTCGCGCTCCAGCAGGACCTGGACCTTCTGTTCGGCCTGGGCCAGGGCGCTCTGGCAGTCACGGGTCAGGCTGATGCCTTGCTCGAAGGCGGCCAGCGAGTCTTCCAGCGACAGTTCGCCGTTCTCCAGGCGCTCGACCAGGGTTTGCAGGTCGGCGAGGGATTGCTCGAAATCGATGGAGGCTTTTTTGCGGGCCATGGCAGCTGTCTCGGTGGCGGTATCAACCGCGCGACACTAGCAGAGCAGGGCAGGGGGAGCAAATGTGGGCCGCCAGGCAGCCCACACGAAACGGCCGGATCAGACAGCGACGGCCGCTTCCTGCAGCACGGCGACACGGTACTGCGCCAGCTCCTCGATGGTCAGGATCGGCAACGAGTACTCGCGCGCATACATCATTACCTGTTCGCCACGGGCCATGGTCCCGTCCGGGTTCATCAGCTCGCACAGCACACCGGCCGGACGCAAGCCGGCCAGCCGCGCCAGGTCGACCGTGCCCTCGGTGTGGCCACGGCGAGTCAGCACCCCGCCGTTGCGCGCGCGCAGCGGGAAGACGTGACCGGGGCTGACGATATGCCGGTCCTGCGCCGTGGAGCTCAGCGCCGCGGCGATGGTGGTGATGCGGTCCTTGGCCGAGACGCCGGTGGTGATGCCTTCCGCCGCTTCGATGGTGACCGTGAAGCCGGTGCCATGGCGGGCCTGGTTGTTCTGCACCATCGGCGCCAGCTGCAGCGCATCGACGGTGGTTTCGTCCAGGCACAGGCAAACGATACCGCTGCAATCGCGGATCATCATGGCCATGGTCTGCATGGAGATATTTTCGGCGGCGGCAATGATATCCGCTTCGTCCTCGCGATCATCGTCGTCGAGCAACAAAACCGGCTTGCCGGCCTGGAACGCGGCGATAGCGGCCGCGACATTGGGGTACTGCTGGCGGTGCAAAGGGGACATGAAACGCTCCTCGTTAGAGATCGATGAACGTTTCAGGGCGAACAAAACGCGCGCAGGGGCACAGGTGCCCCGCCTGACGCCTTCTTTCATCCGGACTATGACCGTCGGCTCTGGAGTCTCACCAGATCTGCTGACCCTTGGCCAAAAGCCAAGGCGCTCGCGGGCTCATCTTTCGATTTACCGCCGGTGGGGACTTGCACCCCGCCCTGAAGACCGGACAAGCATACAATACAGTGCCACCCCACTGGCAAGCCATCGGACCACGACCTTTGGTGCAGGCCATACGCGTTATCATGCAGGACAGGCAGTCAGCGGGGTATCAGCATGAACATTCTCGAAGTGGCCGGCGGCAAGCCGATCAAGCTCTGGACCGACGGCGTCCCCGTCGAAGAAGAGGCCCGCCGCCAGCTCATGAACACCGCCAGGATGCCGTTCATCTACAAGCACCTGGCCGTCATGCCCGACGTGCACCTGGGCAAGGGCTCGACCATCGGCAGCGTCATCCCTACCGTCGGCGCCATCATCCCCGCCGCCGTGGGCGTCGACATTGGCTGCGGCATGATCGCCGCCCGCACCTCCCTCAACGCCCATGACCTCCCCGACAACCTCCACGCCTTGCGCACCGCCATCGAACAGGCCGTGCCCCACGGCAAGACCTTCGGCCGCCGCGACCAAGGCGCCTGGGACCAGGTTCCGCATCACGCCGACCACGCCTGGCAAAGCCTCGCCGCGCGCTTCAAGGCGATCACCGACAAATATCCCCGTCTTGAAAAGACCAACAACCGTCATCATCTCGGGACTCTCGGCGGCGGCAACCACTTCATCGAAGTCTGCCTCGACGAAGCCCAGCGCGTCTGGTTCATGCTCCACAGCGGATCGCGCGGCGTCGGCAATGCCATCGGCAACCACTTCATCGAGCTCGCCCAGGCCGACATGCGCCAGCACCTGGCCAATCTTCCCGACAAGGACCTGGCCTATTTCAAGGAAGGCAGCCGCCATTTCGCCGATTACGTCGAAGCCGTCGAGTGGGCCCAGGACTTTGCCCGGCATAACCGCGAACTGATGATGCACGCCGTCATCGCCGCCGCCCGCAACGTATTGCGCAGGCCGTTTGACGCCAACCTCGAAGCCGTCAATTGCCATCACAACTACGTGCAGCGCGAGCAGCATTACGGCCGCGAAGTCCTTGTCACCCGCAAAGGCGCAGTGTCTGCGCAGAAAGGCCAGCTTGGGATCATCCCCGGGTCGATGGGGGCCAAGAGCTTCATTGTCCGCGGGCTGGGGAACGAAGAGTCGTTCTGCTCATGCAGCCATGGCGCAGGCCGGACCATGAGCCGCACCAAGGCCAAGAGCAGCTTCACCGTGCAGGACCAGCAGCGTGCCACCGCACATGTCGAGTGCCGCAAGGACAAGGATGTGATCGACGAGATACCGATGGCGTATAAGGACATTGATGCAGTGATGCGCGCGCAGAGTGAGCTGGTGGAAGTGGTACATACCCTTCGGCAGGTGGTGTGTGTGAAAGGCTGAGCAACGCCCTCTCCAAGGCCCATAGACCGTACATATCCGTGGACGGTGTGGCGAGAGCAAATCGCGGGCATTAAAAAGCCGGCTTGTGGCCGGCGTCCTCTCTATTCAAGTATTTTTCTCCTTGTCCAAGCAGCCTAGATTCTACAAGGGGTTGAGGCTATTATCAGTCCGAAGATGTCCATTTCTGATCGTCCAAAGCCAGGGTGAAGGTGTGGGTCAAGGTGTGGGTCGGAATGAGAGTGGGGGTGTGGGTCAAACTAGGGGAACGTGATGGGCAAGCTGACAATCAAGGCAATCGAGTCACTGGTTCGGTCTGGAGTCTCCGGAAAAACCAACGATGGGGACGGTTTGTATTTCCAGATCAGCAAGGCCGGAGTATCGAGTTGGATTTTCCGCTACAAACTGGTAGGCAAAGGCCGTGAAATGGGCTTAGGCCCTTATCCAGCTGTAACCCTTGCTCAGGCTCGTCAACTTGCCGCAGATCAACGCAAAGTGTTATCGATTGGCAATGACCCCTTGGCCGTGCGCGATCTAGAGCGAGAAGCTAAGCGTGAATCTGAGCGACAGGCGCAAGCACACCGTGTGACATTCGAGACTATGGCGATCGAATACCGCAACGCTCACGGTAGCGCCTGGTCTGAAAAGTGGCGCAGGGGCTGGCTGAGGAAGTTGGAGCTGTACGCCTTCCCTGTTATCGGCAAGCTGTCGATCCGCGACGTTGACGTCGAGCACGTCTTGAGCGTATTGCAGCCAATCTGGGCTACAAAGACACGCACCGCTGATGAGGTTCGCGGCCAGATTGAGCAGATATTGGACGCGGCAAAGGCTCGTCGCCTACGGGATGGAGATAATCCAGCACGCTGGCGCGGACACTTGGACAATCTGCTGAGTAAGGCGGAGAAGAAGAAGGCTCGGAAGCGCCAGCACTTTCCTGCTATGCCATGGTGTGATGTGCCTGAGCTTATGATCAAGCTGACGCAGATTGAGGGACGTGCTGCTGTGGCTACCCGCTTGCTTATCCTGACCGGCGCACGCGCCCAGATGGTTCGGTTAGCCACTTGGACGGAGTTTGATTTGCAGGGTGGCATCTGGTATTTGCCTGCCGAACGCATGAAGATGCGCCAAGCCTTCAATATCCCGCTGGCTCCGCCCGTCGTCGAGCTTTTGAAGTCGCTGCCGCCTATCGAGGACAGCGCATATCTTTTCCCCGGCCAAGGAAAAACCGGCGTCATGCACGCAAACGCCATTCGCAACCTGCTACATAGTCTCGGTCATGACGATATTACCCGACATGGCTTCCGCTCGAGCTTCCGCGACTGGGCAAACGAGCGCACTCACTACCCGCGAGAAATCTGCGAGCTCGCTTTGGCTCATGATGAGCGTGACCAAACCGAGGCTGCCTACTCACGATCCGACTTCATCGAGAAACGACGCGCGTTGATGGCCGACTGGGCAGAGTACGCGACCAGAGCACCAGCATCCAAGATTGTTGCGTTTCGGAGGACCGCGCATGACTAAGACCACCGAATTAGATCTGAATCAAACGCCACCTGAACCCAAGTGGGGAAGCATAACCTCGGATGATCTTGAGGTCGGGCTTCTATGCGCGCTGGATGGCGAGTATTACGCTGAACGATGCCTCATCGAATACTTCTATGAGCGAATGTCCGCCGGTCAGCCCCATGACGTAGGCGTACTCACGCGATATCTGACAGAGGTTTTCCGACAAACCCTAGAGCGTACAGCTGAAAATGAGGCTGCGAGTCTACTCTTGCGGCGGGGTCGTGGGCGGCCAGAGAGCGCCAGCAAAGCTGATCGGGATCTTTGTCTCTCAGCTGCTGCCGTACTGCGAATGCGAGAAGGAATTGGCTGGGAGTCTGCCTGCAACGATGTGGCTGACCGCTATGGCATCTCCGAGCGCCAAGTACATCGCGCACTGAAGCAGCATCAAGAGGATGTTGAGAAGCTTATCGACACTGAACTGGAGGGGCTGCTAGAGGGCTTTGAAGGTTAGGAACCACTAATTCCCACGATTTAGTGGTTTAGCGCCCGCAAGTGCGCTCCCATAGCTTGGGCATCGTCCGCCGCACTTCGCGGCGTCCCAAGAGATGACGACGATGACCGTAGCAGTACAACCTATCCGCTGCATCTGGCGCCTGCCGACCGTGAAAGCCCGCTCGGGTCTCGGGCGCACCACGATCTACAACTTGATGAAGGATGGCCGCTTCCCGAAAGCCCGCCGCATTGCCGGCGGCCACGCTGTGGGCTGGGATTCCCTGGAAGTCGAAGCGTGGATTGCAGAGCAATTAAAGGAGTGCCGTTAATGAAAAACGGCCATTTCCCTCGCCAGCAGAGCAGCCGCGCCCTTGGTCTGATCGTTAATATGATCAGCCGTCTGCTCCTTACTAACTCCCTCCTCAGCTTGCTTATCACAATGGTGCAGTTCGCCATGTATCTGCTGGCTTTCGGAGCCATGTCGGCCTATGCCGGGCACCGCATGGAGGAGCAGGCGAAACGCGTTTCTGACCAGACCCTCCTGGTAATTGTCGACCCAGCCCGCAGCAATACCCCGTCTGAGTTCGTGGCGCTCGGCGCAAGCCAACACAGGATGAGGCACGCTGTTGACGCTTCCCGCCTGCCGATCCACGGGGCGCTGGAGGGTTTGCACTGATGCCGACCCATACCAATATTCAGGTCATTGCCAATGCCGCTCTGCTCGATGCCGATCGCCTGCTCGCTGACTGGCTGCCGGACGGTACGCGCAAGGGCAAGGAGTACTGGCCGACCAACCCGGTGCGCGGCGACCGCAAACCCGGTTCGTTCAGTATCAACATGCACTCCGGCAAATGGCACGACTTCGCCAGCGGCGACAAAGGCGGCGACCTGGTATCGCTGCTGGCCTACCTCCGCGACTGCCGGCAGACCGATGCCGCCCGCATCATCGCCGGGCAACTGGGGCTGCCGTTCGGCGGCGGCCACAAGCGTAACCTGCTGGCTGAGGAGGTCGAGCACCAGCGTATCGCCCGCCAGCGCGAACAGCGCAAGCAACAGGCTGATGCAGAGCAGCAGGGCGGTTGGGATCGTGCTGCTGCCCATGCACGTCGCGACTGGGCGCTCGCCCGCCCGGCTGATCCCGATCACCCCTACCTGGTCCGCAAGCGCATCAAGTCCCACCGCCTGCGTGCGCTCGGCGACATGTTGCTGGCTCCCATCTGCTGGCGCGGAGCAGTGGTGAACCTTCAGCGCATCTCGGGTAATGGCGACAAGCGTTTCCTGCCGGGTGGCCGGATCACCGGCTGCTATTGCCCGTTCGGGCGCATCGAGGCTGGCGTCGACCTGTTCATCGTCGAGGGCATCGCCACGGCTGCCACGCTGCACGAGCAGACCGGGAAGCCGGTCGCTGCGGCACTGAGCGCGAGCAATCTGCTGCCGGCTGGCTTGGAGCTGAAGCGCTGCCATCCCAATACCGTGCTGATCGTCGGCGGAGACGATGACCGTGCCAAAGAAGCCGAGGGCAAGCCCAATGCGGGCAAGCTCGCTGCCCACCAGGCGGCAGCGATGCTCGATTGCGGCTACGTTCTGCCGGCCTGGCCGGAAGCTGCGCCGCTGCATCTGTCCGACTTCAATGATTTGGCCGTATGGCAGGAAGGGCAGGCATGAAGGCACTCCTGATGACCGAAGTTCAAACACCGGTAGGCCCCGTACCTAAGCCGTTGTTGCCCGAATCCGCGCCGCCGACGCCTTACCCCCTGGATGCCCTGCCCTCCGAAATGCGCGGCGCAGTCATGGCGATCGTTGAGAATGTCATGGTGCCTGCCGCCATCGCCGGACAGTGCATTATCGGCGCGGTTACCCATCTGGCGCAGACCCGTGTCAATGCTTGGCATCCCAACGGTAAACCAGGAGGAGCGCCCTGCTCGCTGTTCCTGCTGTCGCTGTTCGACTCAGGTGAAGGCAAGTCGAGCGCGCGTGAGTTGGCCTTCAAGACGATTGACGAAAGGGAGAAGGAGGCCCGTGTCCGCTATCGCCAAGTCTGCGCCGAGATTGAAGACATGGCGGCCGGTATGAAGGGCAAGGCGCGTGAAGAGTTCCTGGCTGCACATCCGTTGCCGCCCGATCCGAAAACCCAGTACCGCGATGCGACTTTCGAACCGCTGGTCGGCGCTTTCCTCCGGGACATGTCGGCTGCAAGCTGGGACACGGACGAAGGTGGGCAGATGCTCGGCGGTTACGCACTGAAGGCAGATACCGTGGCGGCGACTCTCGGTGGCCTGACTACGGCGTTCAGCTCCGGGAGCTTCGAACGCACCCGCTCGCGCGGCAACCTGGAAGGCTCCGGCGTGGTTCACAACCGCCGCCTGAGCATTCATCTGATGGCGCAAGCGGTGACTGTCGAAGGAGCACTGAGCAATCCGCTGTTTGCCGGGCAGGGCTTCCTTGCACGCTTCCTGCTCGCAGCGCCGGTTAGCCTGGCCGGCACCTGCTTCATCACGGTCGAGTCCTTGGAACGCAGCGCCTACCAAGACTCGCGTCTGCAAGCATACTGGTCACGCTGCAAAGAGATCGCGACCAGCCCGGAGCATATTGATCCGGACACCAATGAGGTCCTCCCGCCCGTTCTCGAACCTGATGCCGAGGCTAAGCAGGTCTGGGTGGATTTCCGCAACGAGATCGAAAGCGAGCGCGGACTGCTCGGAAAATTTGCTGGCCTGAAGCCGTTCGCCGCCCGGAGTGCCGAGCAGGCGCTGCGACTGGCTGCCGTGTTCGGCTGCTTTGAGGGCATCGAGCAGATCAATGCCGACTGCATGCGCCGCGCTTGCATGCTGGCGCGCTATTCCCTCTCCGAGTGGCTGCGCTACACCGATGCAAACGCAATTGATCCCAACGTGAAGCTCGCCGCCGAGCTGATGAACTGGTTTCGCGACTCCAAGAACCCATCAAAGTGGCGAGAGTTCCACGTCAATGAATTCAGCAAGTCGGGTCCGTCTGCGCTTCGTCCGGCCAAGGTGCGCGACAAGGTGTTGGCCGTATTGGTGAAGTCTGGCCACCTGCTGACCAGCGACGGCAAGCAATTCAAGATCAACCCCCTTGCGGATGCTGCGGATGCTGCGGAAACCCAGCAATTGCGCGGTATCAAGACTGCGGAAGATCTGCGGAACGCTGCGGAAGGTGCGCGCTTCATTCGCGCTACCGGTCCGGTATCCGCAGGGTTTCCGCAAACTTCCGCAGGGCTTCCGCACGCGGCAGCCCAGCAATTGCACAGCGTTCCGCAGAATCCGCAGCATCCGCAACCCGCTGCATCTGTAGACGCGGGTAGCGATCAGCGTTGGGAGTTGGAGCTGTGAGTGCCGCCGAGCTGATCCACCGTGCGAGCTTGGCCGGCGTCGAGTTGGGGGTCGCGCAGAATGGCCGTCTCCGGCTGAGCGCTGAACATCCCCCGACTGCCGAACTGCTGGCCGAATTGGCCGCCCACAAAATCATAATCATCGCCGCACTGAACGCCGCGAACGATCCGACGGCATCGAGCGCCTGGCTGAGCCGTGTCGCGCGTCAACTCGGCACACGCCCAGCGGTACTTCTGGAAGGCGGGCACCTCGATCACCACGACGTTGTCGAGCTGGCAGATGTGGACCCGTCTCTGGTGGCCAAGACGATCCGTACCAGTCCGGCATGGATCAACCGGCCAAAGCAGGTCGAGCAATCCCCTGAGAGCCATACCGAGGAGGAGTGGAAGCCGCAGCGCACGGTTCAGACTGCAGCTATGGCGTCGCAGGCTTGGCGGAAGGCTGACGCGGCGCACAACCGCCATCTGATCGAATGCCGCGCCTGTCATGCGGCAACCAACCGTTACTGCCCGGCTGGTGCTGATCTGCGCCAGCTCTATGACAACACTCCGATGGAGGCGAACGAATGAGCGATGTACCGGCGGAGAAAGGAGCGATGGAAGAAACCGAGGGGGAGGCACTCGCGCGAAGTTATTTGACGCCTGAGTGCCTGAGTGCCGCGCTGCTTGTCAGCAGTAATATGTTCGGCAAAACGCCAGTGACCGACGTCATCCGCGAACTGAGCCGGCAGACAGCTGCCATTAACAGCGGCGACATGACGCAAGCAGAAAACATGCTGATGGCGCAGGCGCACACGTTGAACGCTATCCATGCGCACCTCGCGAGTAAGGCTCTGATGGCCAAGCATATGGATGACTTGGAGTCTTATATGCGCCTGTCGCTCAAAGCCCAGAATCAGGCCAGGACCACCTTGCAAACCCTTAACGAGCTCAAAGCTCCCAAGCAGATCGCGTTCGTCCAGCAGGCAAACATCGGCAATCAGGTCCAGGTCAACAATGGTGTGCAAGAGAAGTCTGCGCGCGCGCGGAAAACCAAAAAACCGCAGAACGAACTATTGGAGGTGAAGCATGGCGAACGGCTGGACACCCGAGCGAAGAGCTCGACAAGCGGAGCTGATCCGGAATTGGCAACCGTGGGCGGAAAGCACCGGACCACGAAGCGCGGAGGGTAAGGCAATAGTATCGCGCAATGCCTGGAAAGGTGGGATGAGGCCATTGCTACGCGAACTGGCACAAGAGCTGCAAGAGCAGGACAAGATCCGCCGCGAGATCCTCGTCTGAACGAAGCGCCACGGAAGGCGCCGACTTCTACCAGTCCACCAGTGACGCTCCAAGTAGCCCCTTATCCGACAAACCCTTGAGCCGTGGTTCGTTTGAGGCGCCGGGGAGTCTTGCTTTAACCCCTTTGGTTCGCTATCAAGCCTTGCTCTCGAGTCAGCCATAGTGCGTCGAGCTCACAAAGCTTCAAGTACTCAATTCACCCTTCGAATGGGTTGGTATCGTCTCTTACCTCGAATTGATCATATCTCTGAATGCCATCTTGCGGGTTATTGATGCACAAAGCTCCCAAGTGCGCTCTCACGGTTTACTACACCGGCACTTTGAGCGTCAGCGATTGAGAGGGCGGTCCCTCTCAAGCGGCAGCTATCGACCCTAATGCAGCCCATCGAGCACTGCAGAAACCAGCCAGTAGCGGACCTCGGTCCATCAGAATTCCTAGCCCATCCCGCAATATCGTTTAGGATTGGCGGTCGATCCCTTCGAACCCTGCGAGCTTCTCCAGAAGTTGCGCTCGGTAAGTTCTCAGTAATGCTCTGCTCTTCTCAAGAGAAAAACGATGGAATTCGAAGTTGCCAAGTCTCAACTGGCTACAGCATTGCGCTCACTACCCCCTACCGGCTCGCTTGGTTTTGAGGGATTGTTGCGCGACATACTGGTCGAAGTGACCAATCTCGGCTTTGGCCTTGCTAAGTCGGGCCCTCAGGGCGGATCGGACGTTAGATCCCTTGGGCTCAACCTCTTCGAAGTTGCCCTCGAGGCGAAACGTTATAGCGCAGGTACGGCCCTTCAGGTCGATGCGCTCAAAGCCAAACTCTACGAATCTTGGAAAAGCGAAAACGGTACGGATCTCTGGATTCTAGCGGCAACGCGGGCACTTAGCGCTACGGACAATGAGGAACTGACGCGTGTAGGTGAAGGGATTGGTATCACAGTCTTGATCCTTGACTGGCCTCCCGACGAGATGCAACTCCCCGATCTTGCGGTGCTATGCGTCGAGGCAGAGACTGCGCTCACTCAACACCTCGGCGGGTGTGCTGACGTTAGCGAAATTGTCACAGCGATACGTGCTCACCCAAACCATCTAGCCGCTGCAGATCGCCTTCGAAGACGGCTTGTTGCACCGGACATTGGCTATGCTGCCGCGACCCATGCAATGACGCAATGGATGCTTGGCGGTCTAGCCAGCGATCGTAACGCCGCCAGCCGACTCGGCGGAAAATTCAACAACATACTCGATCCTCATCGCGGAAGAATCCTGCGGCCAAGGTATGAGGCGCAGCTCGATCAATGGTATGCATCTAGAGAGCCCTGCGTGCTGCTTGGCGACGAAGGGCTGGGAAAAACTTGGCTGTTTTTATCGTGGTGGCAGGCCCGAACCGAAGCCGAGGCCGACTTGCCGATAACACTTTTCGTACCAGCCAAGGAGGTTGGTCAGGAATCTCTTGATGAATTGATCGCGCGACTGCTCAAGAAGCACCTTGGTCACCGCAGCCTTGAGTTCTGGCATCGACGGATCACCCAATGGTTGAAAATGAGACCGGACGGTCCGCAGATCCTCCTGGTGATCGACGGCCTGAATCAGCACTGGCAAAAGCGGGATTGGACCGATCTTCTGCAGCGCGCGTTTGATGACCATTGGAACAGCCGCATCTCCATTCTGATGAGCTGCTGGCCCGGCCATTGGAATGAGCTGCAAAGGCTCGCTTCCTTAACCCCTCGGCCTACCGAGATTAAGGTGGAGCGTTTCGATGATAGCGAACTTGATGAGCTGCTTGGCGCTCACGGGCTACGCCGCGAGAGCTTTGGCAATGCCATGCTGGAGCTGATGAAGGTTCCACGCTTGTCCACCCTCGCAATTGCGCGGCAGCGCGACCTGATCGCAAGCGGCGATATTACGCCAGAACGACTAGCGGTAGAGGATTGGAAACATCGGATTGAGCTGCGCGGCGCGCAGCTAGCGCTCAGCGATGCAGAGTTTCAATGCTTTGTCGCGGAACTTGGCATGCAGGTCCGCAGCTCGATTGACGGTACGGTGCTGACACGGAAAAACGTTTTGGAACGGTTGGGGCGTGACAGCGGCAAAGATCGGTTAGACCTGCACTCAACGGTCGCCGAGCTAATTTCCGGTCAATGGCTTATTCCCACCGGACAGGCCCATCAATTCAGGGTTAATCCCGAACTAGTGCCCTTCGCGCTGGGTTTGGCGTTAGTCCACCAGGTGAAGTCGACCAGTGACGAAGCCGCCGCTAACATCAGCATCGCTGAACATATCGATCCGTTCAGTGGCCAGTCACTTGGCGTGCACATCCTCAGGGCTGCAGTAACTGCCGCATTGCTCGACGACACCGTCTCGCGGCCTGCGCGGCGGGCGCTGCTCATCCGATGGATCACTGAGCAGAATTTCTCTCGACTCGACTTCGAGGCGTTTTGGCGCATCATTGGACTCGATATCGATCTGATCCTGCAGATAATCGAAGAAAGCTGGTTGGGTGAGGGCATCGGCGCTATATCGACCGACGAAATCATGATCAAAGGACTAACCAACGCCTATCAGTTTGATGCTGTTGCGCCGCTGATCGAACTTAGGGTCGCACGCTGGCTTGGCTGGTTCTGGGAAGATCCATTTCAGGGCAACGTATTGGGCCGTATAGACCTGACTTCGCAGGACTCACGGCAACGCCAAGAAGTAACCGCCGAAAATCTAGACTCTTGGCAACAATTTGAGGGCCGCGATGCATTTCCGCGGATAGAGCTCTGCGGCTCTGGCAATCCTAGTTGGCTCAGTCATCGCGTCTTCGGCATCATTTCATTCTTGCCACGGGCTCGCTTCATTGAGGCGATAGCCGCCTGGGGTATTTCCCGGGCTGTAATGGGGATGCCACAACACTTCGACGAATTGGCTTGGACGTTGCGTCTCAAACGTGAGAATCCAGAAGAGACACGTAACGAAGTCATGAATCTAGTCGACAGACTTGTTGAGAGTGGGCATCGGCTCGCGCTTGATGCCGCATGCTGGCTCCTCAAAGCACTCGCCGACCCGCAAGCAGAAAATCGCCTGCGGCATCTGCGACCCTTAATAGAGCCCGGCAGCAACAGAAGGGCGCCTCTGTCATTCAGCCCATCTGAGGAAGACATCTTTAATCCTACAGTTGAGGTCGATCTTGCTAAGATCCAGGATGCAGTTAGCACACCACTAGCCGACATCGAACTCAAATTTGCATCAAGTCCAAAGCTGCTGGTTCTGGCCCGAACCAACCCGAGCCGGCTGCGTGAAGTGATCCGCGAGAAGGCTATGAGCGCAGCGAGCCTCGCACCAGCGGCTCTTCGTCAGCTTCTTGATCGAGTGGATGGCTTCCTGGCGGTGTTGAGTGATGAAGAGCGCGGGGTACTCGAAGCTGCGATTGACGCGGTCCTTGAAAATAGTTTGGCTGAACTCCCGAAGCAACTCGAATGGTGGCGCGTCCGACGCTTAGAGCTGCGGCTCGCTGGCAGCAGCGGGTTGGCACAACTTGAGCTCATCCTCAAAGAAGTAGGCGATCCGAAATTGGTGGCCAGCCTCAGAGTCGGGCTGTTGGACTTCACTCAAGACCAGATCAGTTCGGTGCTCGGGCGCTTTGAAATTGAGGATGACCGAGAAACGGTGCTGGGCTGGCTCACACTACTCGTCGAGGTCGCCGATCATCGATCGATCGATGGATGGTCGAAACTTCCCGCACTTCTCAGTCACAGTGACCCTCAGATTGCGGAGTTGTCCATCGCGCTTGTATCTCACTCTACCGACCCGGCGGCTCTCGAAGTCATTGCACTAAGCAGTTGGACAGCTACTGAAGTAACCGACAGAAGGGAGCGATATAACCGGTCTGTTGCCTTGCTAAAGGCAAGCCAGGTCCTGAACCGCCCGGAACTGCTGGAAAGAGCTGACAGGGAAGTTATGGCAGTCTGGTTGCAAAGCGAACCCGATAATCCGTATGCCATTCAAGCCTACGAGAGCTTCATTCGAGATACGCTTGGCAGACTTCAATCTCGCAACAGAAGAAGTGTCCAACCGCTAATTGCGCATCGGCGAGCAGTCGCCATACTGCTCGACCGCGCCGATGAGGATTTCTGGATATGGTTGAATCAAGCGCTCGCGAATGAGACTACGATCTCCAACTTCGACCTTATGGATGAGTTTCCTCTGCTGGTGCTGGCCGAAGCTTTGATGAGCCGCCGTCCTGAGTTGGGCTTGATGCTTTGGGACAATCTTAAGGAGGCGATGCATGATGGAATCGTTAAGATAACCGGCTTGATCACCCTTCCATTTATGGCTTCATGCGATTCAGCCGATGCTGCCCGTAACGGAGCCCTTGCCAACGCAGTCAACGACCAAGAGCTTTTTGATTTGGTCCGTCAGGCCGGAAAGTGCGGCCAAATGGCGTGGCTGGTCGGCAAGGCACTGGAACTCGCCCGATCTGAAGAAGCAGAGGCGCTGGCAATGTCCATCACATTGTTAGGCTTCACCGACGAATGCGAGATAGTCGAGACCGCGTGGGCCGAGATCGACAAACGCGTACCATTCGGTGGTTGGCTCGAGAAAGTGTACTGGACGAGTCGTCGCACCTATGAGCGGAACTGCTGGGCTCGTCACTGGTATAGCCGTTACCTCCAAGTGCCCACGGATGATGAGGCGATCGCTGCGCTCTTGCTCTTGGGCGCCGCTATTGATATGAGAGCGGTGCACAGGTTTGATCAGCTGCGCATTAGCGAACTTGCAGCGCCGAGGCGCAAGTTCTGGGCTCTCAACAGAGAGTCGCTCAATGCGGCGAGCAAGAAGCGACGAGACAAGCTCAAAGACACGTTGTTCTGGACCAAGACTATGAAACAAACACATTGGCCGTGGATTTGATGGGCTTTTAAGTGACTGGACTACGGGATCTTAATTTCGACAATATTTTTAATGATCACATGGCTGCGACCAGATGACTGACAAGAAAAAACTGAGTTTAAAAAACCTCATCATAACTAGTGCCAAGAGCGAGGTGTTCACATCTCTAGGTACTTTGTACGTACGCCATTTGGTCTACAAGGATTACAAAAAAATCGTCGAGTCCGGCGCTTGTGAAGAAACCAGCGATCGTGAGGTCGGACTACAAGTGATACGAGCTACTACGTCTATCTCGCAGGACCCTGAGGTATGGGATGGGCTCAACGATGAAGATTTTTCGAAGTTGACAGCATCTGACTTGGATGCCCTGGCGGCAGTGCCTATTAAGGCGGGCGAGTATCCAGTTACCGAAGATATAGTCTCTAGTCTGGGCCGAGGTGTCCTTGACCAATGCGCTAAGATTGATCAGGCGAGCAAGAACATTTCCGCTCAGTTTCGAAACAGTTTTTCGTTCCTTCAACCTAGCACCCTAGAATCCCTGGCTGCTTCAGTAACAGCGATCGATCAGTCGAATAAAAAGTGGAAATCACTCTTTTCGAGTATTGATAAAGATGCAGCAGCCGGACATGTGGCAAGCACTATGGAAAGCATCAAGACGCCATTTCAGGACCGCCCGCTTTACACGGAAAGAAACGTTATTTTACCGAAGCTGGACTTTACCAATACGAACGACGCCCGGGCGGCCAAAGCCTCAGAAAAGGCGGTAGATGTCCTTAACCAGCTCGCCGCACACATGGGAGAGGTTCAAGCGCATACCGCCTCAATGTATTCGACGCTGGTCCTTGAAGCCATACCACAGTGGATGGATCAGCAAGAAAGCAATAAGAAGCAATCCGAACTCTCTTTACTAAGCGCTGCGAGCAGCCTGCGTTGGACGAAATGGGCCGTTATCACAAGCATTGTCACATCAATTGGAATTGCTACTTATCAGCAGCGAAGCGGCTCCGTAAATACCGATAACTCTCTGCGGCAAGCTAATGAACGCCAAGCCTACTGGGAGAAGCAATCTGCGACACAGCAAGCGCTCCTGAATACGCAAATTCAAGTGACTCAGAATCTCCAAGCGGAGCTGAAGTCACTAAATTCGCTATTGGGAAAGACATTGTCCTCGAATGCGCCCACCACCAAACGTACCACTTTGAAACCTGCCAAAAATCAATCGCAACGGTGATCGCATTATGCAATGCATTGCAGGCTAATTTGGTTATGCCACAGCCTAGACGTCAGGACTACTGGAATAATTCCAGCATAGTACTGTCGTTCGGTTGAATCCTCAGAGATCGATGCAATTCTTACCAGCCCTATCGGTGCCCATGGTTATGTGACGTACGGAAGTCACACATGGTAGCTCCTCGATAAGGGTCGGCTTTTGGCCGTTCGCCGCATGTCGACACCCGCTTTGGGTGGATTGCAGCCTGTCCTGATAGGTAGCAAACCATCTAAAGTTGCATGTCGTGCACTCAATCACCTCGAGAAAATGCATCCTATCGCAAGGGCTCCGAACAGTAAGCGTCCGGCAAAGACACCTAGCCGATACCTTCGATAAGGGCGATGTTCTCCACTTAAAAACAGGTGGACACCATCGCCCTTACCGTCAGGATTGCCATGCGCCAAAGAACTTCTTATCCCAAA
>NZ_CABVIX010000024.1 GCF_902498185.1 Pseudomonas fluorescens
GAGTGAGAGGTGGATGGCGACTAGGCTCCCACTCGTGCTTTAGGCACCGCTGGCTTTCAGTCTGCCATCCACTGCTCTCACCCTTTTGAGTTTAAGAGACCTGGAAGACACAAGCGGCTTCAGCCGCGAACACCGGCGAAGCCGGTGCCAGGCGCTTGCACCCTCAGCGCATCATTTCCTTGACCATCCGTTGCTGCTCGAGCATGTCCCGCTGGCGCGCATCGATCCGCGATGCCAGCTGGAAGTTGTTGCCCGCGCGGCGCTTGGCGAAGTCCAGCTGCTGAATGGCCTGGTCGAAGTCACCCACCAATGCGAAGTATTCGGCGCGCGCCTGATGCAAGCCGATGGTATTGCCTGACAGCCCACGCACCTCGGCCACGTCGTACCACACGTCCGGATCATCCGGCCGGCTCTTGAGCAGCGCATCCAGCACTTTTTCAGACTCCGCCGGCCGGTTCTGCTTGAGCAGCAGGTCGGCACGCACCTGCTGCAGCGGATAGCTGCTGGGGTACAGGCCGCGCAGCCGATCGACTCGCTGCTGGGCGTCGGGCAGGCGGTTGTTGGTGATGTCGAGGTCGATCTGCGCCAGGTTGTACGTCAGATCGTTCGGGGCCTTGGCCAGCAGGGGCTTGAGGTTCTCCCGCGCCTCGTTCAGCTGCCCGCCCTTGATCTGCGCAAGCGCCAGGCCGTAGCGGGCGGCATCGAGCTTGGGGTCTTCGTCCAGTTGCGCGCGGAAGCGCTTGGCGGCCAGCCCTGGCGTGCCTTCGTAGGTCAGCGCCACGCGCGCACGAATCAACTGGTACCGCAGGCTGTCTTCGACGCCGCCCTTGGGCGCCTGCTCGGCGCGGTTGCGGGTGTCGGCGACACGGGACTCGGTGACCGGGTGAGTCAGCAGGAACTCCGGGGGCTTGGCGTCATAGCGGTACTGGCGCATCAGGCGCTCGAACATGGTCGGCATGGTGCGCGGATCGAAACCGGCTTTCTCGAGGTTCTGGATACCGATGCGATCGGCCTCCTGCTCGTTCTGCCGCGAGAAGCGCCGCTGCTCCTGGATCGCCGCCGCCTGGGTACCGGCAATCGCCGCGATACCGGCATCGCCGCCACCGGCCGCGGCCAGCACGATACCCGCCAGCAGCGCGGCCATCATCGGCATCTGCATGCGCTGCTGGGCCTCGACGCCACGGGCGAAGTGGCGCTGGGACAAGTGCGCCAGTTCGTGGGCCAGGACCGAGGCGTACTCGCCTTCGGTCTGGGCATTGAGGAACAGCCCGCCGTTCACGCCGACAATGCCCCCAGGGGCAGCGAAGGCGTTGAGCTCGCGGCTGTCGATGAGGATGAATTCCAGGCGCCGGTCCTGCAGCTGGCTGGTTTCAGCCAGGCGGTACACGCTGCTCTCGACGTAGTCCTTGAGCTGCGGGTCGTTGAGCTGGTTCACATTGCCGCGCAGCAGGCTCAGCCAGGCGCGGCCGAGCTGGTGCTCCTGCTGCGGCGAGACGATCGCGGAACTGGCGTCGCCCAGTGACGGCAGGTCGTCGGCGTGGCCGGGGAGGGCCAGCAGGCAAGCCAGCGTCAACAGGGTAGGGCGCAACAGATTCATCGATGAAACTCGCGTCGTTCAAGGTGCCTTACTGTAGCCCGCTCACACGTTGCCGACCAGTGGCGGTATCCTGCTGGGTCTTTGCACCTTCTCATTGCACCTGCCAGGAGAACCTCGATGAGTGACACCCCCACCTGCGCCGCAGAACTCGACGCCAGCGGGCTCAACTGCCCCTTGCCGCTGCTCAAGGCCAAGATGGCGCTCAACGGCCTGGCCAGCGGCGACGTGCTCAAGGTGATCGCCACCGACGCCGGCTCGCAGCGAGACCTGCGCACCTTCGCCCGGCTCGCCGGTCACACGCTGCTGCGCGAAACCGCCGAGGATGGCGTCTATACCTACTGGCTGCGCAAGGCCTGAGTTTTTTATCCAAGGATCTTCAATGTTCAAGGTGCTTCGTGACTGGATGCAGCGCTACTTCTCCGATGAAGAAGCGGTCGTACTCGCAGTTCTTTTGTTTCTGGCCTTTGCCGTCGTGCTCACCCTCGGCGGCATGCTCGCGCCTGTTCTGGCGGGCATGGTCCTGGCGTTTCTGATGCAGGGCCTGGTCAATGCCCTGGAGCGCCTGCGGGTGCCGACTGGCGTGGCGGTGGGCGTGGTGTTCGCGCTGTTCATGGGAGCGCTCGCGGTATTCCTGCTGGTGCTGGTGCCGCTGCTCTGGCATCAGCTGATCACCTTGTTCAACGAGCTGCCGGGCATGCTGGCCAAGTGGCAATCGCTGCTGTTGCTGCTGCCGGAGCGCTACCCGCACCTGGTGTCGGACGAGCAGGTGCTGCAGGCCATCGAGGCGGTGCGTGGAGAGATCGGCAAGTTTGGCCAGTGGGCGCTGACGTTCTCGCTGTCGAGCCTGCCGCTGCTGGTCAACATCATGATCTACCTGGTGCTGGTGCCGATCCTGGTGTTCTTCTTCCTCAAGGACCGCGAGCTGATCGCCCGCTGGGTCAGTGGCTACCTGCCGCGCGAGCGCCGCTTGATGACCCGCGTCGCCGAAGAGATGAACCGGCAGATCGCCAACTACATTCGCGGCAAGGGGATCGAGATCCTGATCTGCGGCATTGCCACGTATATCGCCTTCATCAGCCTGGACCTCAACTATGCGGCCCTGCTGGCGCTGCTGGTCGGGCTGTCGGTGGTGGTGCCGTATGTGGGCGCGGTGGTGGTCACTGTGCCGGTGACGTTGATCGCGCTGTTCCAGTGGGGCTGGGGTGACCAGTTCATCTACCTGATGGCGGTGTACGCGATCATCCAGGCGCTGGATGGCAACGTGCTGGTGCCGTTGCTGTTTTCCGAGGCAGTCAGTTTGCACCCGGTGGCGATCATCTGCGCGGTGCTGCTGTTCGGCGGGTTGTGGGGGTTCTGGGGGATCTTCTTCGCCATCCCGCTGGCGACGCTGTTCAAGGCGGTGCTTGATGCCTGGCCCAGGCGGGAGCCGGAGGTGGCGCCGCTGTTGTGATTCCAGGTCATGCACGGTACCTGTGGGAGCCGCTTTAGCCGCGAAGAGGTCGATGTGGTGTCTGGCACCGGCTGCGCCGGTGTTCGCGGCTGAAGCCGCTCCCACGGATTTCGCGCTCCCACAGATCTTGCGCTCCACAGATCTTGCTGAATCAACCGGCTATGCGCAGTGCGAAACCCGGCTTGAGTGTCACTGCAAGAATGGATGTTCAGGCAAGCCAACACCGCAACCTCAAGCCCTGTCCAGCTCCCGGGCCGCCTCAAGCACCGCATCCACATGGCCGGGCACCTTCACCCCGCGCCATTCCTGGCGCAGCACGCCCTGCTTGTCGATCAGGAAGGTACTGCGGTCAACGCCCAGGTACTCCTTCCCATACAGCTTCTTCAGCTTGATCACCCCAAACAGCTCGCAAAGCGCCTCGTCCTTGTCGCTGATCAGCTCGAAGGGGAAGCCCTGCTTGGCCTTGAAGTTCTCGTGCGACTTGAGCCCATCGCGCGACACGCCGATCACTTCGGTGTTGGCCGCCTGGAACGCTGCGTACAGGTCACGGAAACCCTGCCCCTGGGTGGTGCAGCCAGGCGTGCTGTCCTTCGGATAGAAATACAGCACCACCTGGCGCCCGGCGAGGCCGGCCAGGCTGACGGCCTGGCCACTGGTGGCCTGGGCCTGGAAGTCGGCGACGGGTTGGTCGAGTACTACGGCCATGAGGCTTTCCTTACATCGGGTTCTGTGGACGCCACGGTTCGATCAGCGCGTCCAGGTTCAACGCATCGGCGAAATCCAGGAACTGGTCACGCAGCCAGCTGATCTGGGTGCCGGCCGGCAAGGTCACGGTGAACGTGGCATTGAGCATGCTGCTGCCAGTCTGCGGGGCTTCGTAGGTGTCGCTGGTCAGGTTCTCGAGCTCGACGTGGTGGTCGAGGAAAAACTGGCACAGCTCACTGATGATGTCCGGCCGATAGGCGGCGCTGACATAGGCCACATAAGGCAAAGCCTGAGGACGCACTTCGAGCTCGGCGCTGCGCACCACGTTGAGGGTGAAGGCGTGCTTCTTGCCCAGCGCAGGCAGGCCGGCCTCGAGGCGTGCCAGGGTGTCCCAGCTGCCGGCGACCTGCAGGATCAGCGCGCTGGTCTCGCCGTGGCGGGTCAGGCGCGAGGTCACTACCGCGCAGCGGTTGTCGTTGGCGGCGCGGCTGAGGACGTTGGCCAGCTCCATGGGGTTGGCGCCCAGGGCGCTGATGACAAGGAATTGTTCGCGTACGGTGGGGGTGGACATGCAGCATTCCTAAAGCGATGAGCGGTCGGTACAGGACGGGTGCAGATGCCTGTATGGCGGGGCCCGTGGCCCGACATGGGGGCCGTGGACGCGGGCAGCAGGCGTTGTCGGCGGCCCGGCGGGCCACACTGTACCAATCAAAGGGGAGAGGGTAGCGAAATCTGGCGCCGGAGGGAATGCTCCCCCGCCTGCTTCGCTTGTGCAAGGTCGATGGCGCCAGTACCATTACCGCTCTCTTTTTCCGGCAGGAGCAGTTTCATGATTGCGGGCAGTATGGTGGCATTGGTCACACCCATGGATGCAGAAGGGCGTCTTGACTGGGACAGCCTGAGCAAACTCGTGGACTTCCACCTGGAGAACGGCACCCACGCGATCGTCGCCGTCGGCACCACCGGTGAGTCGGCGACCCTCGATGTCGACGAGCACATCAAGGTCATCGAATTCGTGGTCAAGCGTGTCAATGGCCGCATCCCGGTCATCGCCGGCACCGGCGCCAACTCCACCCGCGAAGCCGTGGAACTGACCCAGAACGCCAAGAAGGCCGGCGCCGACGCCTGCCTGCTGGTCGTCCCGTACTACAACAAGCCGACCCAGGAAGGCCTGTACCAGCACTTCAAGCACATCGCCGAAGCCGTCGACATCCCGCAGATCCTCTACAACGTTCCCGGCCGCACCTCCTGCGACATGCAGGCCGAGACCGTGATCCGCCTGTCGACCGTGCCGAACATCATCGGTATCAAGGAAGCCACCGGCGACCTGCAGCGTGCCAAGGCCATCATCGACGGCGTCAGCGATGACTTCATCGTGTTGTCCGGCGACGACCCGACCGCAGTCGAGCTGATCCTGCTGGGCGGCAAAGGCAATATCTCGGTCACCGCCAACGTCGCCCCGCGCGACATGGCCGACCTGTGCGAGGCCGCCCTTGAGGGCAATGCCGAGAAGGCCCGCGCGATCAACGAAAAGCTGATGCCGCTGCACAAGAACCTGTTCGTCGAAGCCAACCCGATCCCGGTGAAATGGGCGCTGGTGGAGATGGGCCTGATGCATGAAGGCATTCGCCTGCCACTGACCTGGCTGAGTGCCCCCTGCCACGAAACGGTACGCCAGGCCCTGCGCCAGTGCGGCCTGAAGTTTGATTGAGGACGTACACCGCATGAAGCGACTGGCTGGTCTTTCCGCCCTTGCCCTGATCATTTCCAGCACCAGCGGTTGTGGTTGGCTGTGGGGCGACGAGGGTTATTTCCGCGACCGTGGCAGCGACTATCTGACGGCGAACCAGACTGCCCCGATGCAGCTGCCGCCCGACGCGACCAACGTCAAGCGCATGGATCCGCTGTTGCCGATCCCACGTAACGTCGCCGACGACAACGTCAGCGGCGAGTACGACGTGCCGCGTCCACAGCCGCTGTCGGCCACCGCCGACGTCAGCGACTTCAGCCTGCAGCGCAGCGGCAGCAGCCGTTGGGTACTGGCCCAGCGCGCGCCGGCCGAGGTCTGGCCGATCGCGCGCCAGTTCTTCGAGGACAACGGCTTCCGCATTGCCGAAGAGCGCCCGCAGACAGGTGAATTCAACACCACCTGGCAGCGTTTCGACGAGCTCTCGGCCTCCATGGGCCAGCGCCTGGGCAGCGCCGCCAGCAGCAGCGACAGCGAAGTGCGCGTGCGAGTGCGCATGGAGCCGGGCGTGCAGCGCGGCACCAGCGAAATCTACATCGTCAGCGTCGAGCGCCCGGCTGGCAGCACTGCCGAGCCAGGCTTCCCGTCCGCCTCCAACAACACCGGCGTCGATGCCCTGCTGGTCGACGAAATGCTCGCCAGCATGACCCGCAGCGCCGAGAAGGGCGGTTCGGTGTCGCTCCTGGCCGCGCGTGACTTCGATGCCCCGAGCCAGGTCAGCCTGAGCGAAGACGGCAGCGGCAACCCGGTGCTGTTCCTGGGCGCCGACCTCGACCGTGCCTGGTCGAGCGTAGGCCGTGCCCTGGAGCAGGGCGAGTGGCGCGTCGAGGACATCAACCGCAGTCTGGGCCTGTACTACATCAACCTGTCCGAAAAGCCTGAAGACAAGCAGCAGCAGCCGGGCTTCTTCAGCCGCCTGTTCGGCAGCGAGCCGACCCAGGAAGAGCGCGAGGCCCGTGCCGAGCGCTACCAGGTCCGCCTGGCCAAGGTCGGCGACAACGTCCAGGTCACCGTCGAGAAGAACATCAACACCGTGGCCCCGGCCGATGTCGCCCGCCGCGTGCTGAGCGTCATTCAGGACAACCTGGGTTAAGTGCGCTTCGCGGTACTTGGAAGCGGTAGCCAGGGAAACGGCACGCTGATCGCCAGTGGTGATACCTACATCCTGGTCGATTGCGGCTTTTCCCTGCGCGAGACCGAGCGGCGCCTGGCGCTGCTCGGGGTATCGGCAGCGCAGTTGAGCGCGGTACTGGTGACCCATGAGCACGCCGACCACGTCCACGGGGTCGGCTTGTTGTCGCGGCGTTACAATGTGCCGGTCTACCTCAGCCAAGGCACCCTGCGCGGCATGCGCAAGCCGGTCGAGGCGGCGGGCTTTCTCGCCTGCCGCGGCAGCCTGCAGGTCGGCGAGCTCGAGATCAGCGCCTCGCGTGTCGAGCACGATGCCCTGGAGCCCTTGCAGTATGTCGTCAGTGATGGCCGGCGCCGCTTCGGCATGCTGACCGACCTGGGCTCCTACGACATGCACCTGCTGGAACGCTACCAGGGCCTGGACGCATTGCTGATCGAGGCCAACCATTGCCGTGACCTGCTGGCGCGCGGGCACTACCCGTATTTTCTCAAGCAGCGGGTCGGCGGCAGCCAGGGACATCTGAACAACCACCAGGCCGCGAGCCTGGTGTCCGAGTTGGGCTGGAAAAACCTGCAGCATCTGGTGCTCGCCCACCTCAGCAGCAAGAACAACCTGCCACAGCTGGCGCGTCAGTGCTTTGTCGACACCTTGGGGTGCGATCCGGACTGGCTCCAGGTGGCGAATCAGGACCATGGGCTCGACTGGCGTGAAATCGCCTAGCCCAACAACTCAGCAAGCGGAGCCCATCATGGAAAAACGCGAAGAACTCTACCGTGGCAAAGCCAAGTCGGTTTACAAGACCGACGACGCCGACCGCCTGATCCTGCTGTTCCGCAACGACACTTCGGCGTTCGACGGCAAGCGTATCGAGCAGCTCGACCGCAAAGGCATGGTGAACAACAAGTTCAACGCCTTCATCATGCAGAAGCTTGAAGAAGCCGGCATCCCGACCCAGTTCGACGCACTGCTGGGCGACAACGAATGCCTGGTCAAGAAGCTCGACATGATCCCGGTCGAGTGCGTGGTGCGCAACTACGCCGCCGGCAGCCTGGTCAAGCGCCTGGGCGTCGAGGAAGGCATCCAGCTGACGCCTTCGACCTTCGAGCTGTTCCTGAAGAACGACGAGAAGGGCGACCCCTTCATCAACGAATCCCACGTCGTGGCGTTCGGCTGGGGTACCGCTGACCAGATGGCGACCATGAAGACCCTGTCGCTCAAGGTCAACGAAGTGCTGACCAAGCTGTTCGACGACGCAGGCCTGTTGCTGGTCGACTTCAAGCTCGAATTCGGCGTGTTCCACGGCCAGATCGTGCTGGGCGACGAGTTCAGCCCGGACGGTTGCCGCCTGTGGGACAAGCAGACCCGCGAGAAGATGGACAAGGACCGCTTCCGCCAGGGCCTGGGCGGCGTGATCGAAGCCTACGAAGAAGTCGCAAAACGCCTGGGCGTGCCGCTGTAAGCCGGCACACCCGCGCAAGCGCCTGATACCACGCAATTTTTTTCAAAGAAAGGTTTGCCTTTAAAGAAACTGCTGGTATCATGCGCGCCACTGGAGAGATGCCGGAGTGGCCGAACGGGACGGATTCGAAATCCGTTGTACTGGCGACAGTACCTAGGGTTCAAATCCCTATCTCTCCGCCATACGTTGTACTGCAAGGCCCCTGGAGACTTAGCCGTTGCCAGGGGCCTTGTCGTTTCCGGGCTCGACCCTTGTTCGTCCCATGCCTGGGACAAACTGTCATATTGACATCGCCATTTCTCTTGCAGTGGCATTTCGGTTACAATCCTTGAAACGTTTCAGCCTTGGCCAGCCCCTTCGGGTCTGCGCGGGGCGGCGTCCGATGTTTCCCAAGCAGCTCAATCCAACCATCAAAACAAACGAGCGCTGAAGGGCATGAGCAGTTGCGGCCGGGTTTCACCCCTGGCCGTCGAAACCAGCCACCTTCGTCTTCGACAACGCCCACCTGGCGTCATCCCTCGCGTGATGGCCGTTCCGGGGTGCCGCGTTGAAGAGCCGCGGGCGGATATGTTCTATTGAGTGGATTGATCAATGTTCAAGAAAACAAGCAAGGCCTTGCTGGCACTGGCAGTAGCGGCAGGTGTCCTGCAAGCGCACGCCGAAGAAACCCGTAAAGTTGACGTGCTGCTGGTCGGCGGCGGCATCATGAGTGCGACCCTGGGCGTCTGGCTCAACGAGCTGGAGCCGGGCTGGTCGATGGAAATGGTCGAGCGCCTCGACGGCGTCGCCGAAGAAAGCTCCAACGGCTGGAACAACGCCGGTACCGGCCACTCCGCGCTGGCCGAGCTGAACTACACGCCTGAAGACAAGGACGGCAACGTCACTATCGCCAAGGCGATCGAGATCAACGAGTCGTTCCAGATCTCCCGTCAGTTCTGGTCGTGGCAGGTGCGCAATGGCGTCCTGAAAAACCCGCACTCGTTCATCAACTCCACCCCGCACATGAGCTTCGTCTGGGGTGATGACAACATCAAGTTCCTGAAGAAGCGTTACGACGCCCTGCAGGCGAGCCCGCTGTTCCAGCCGATGCAGTACTCCGAGGACCACGCGCAGATCGCCAAGTGGGTCCCGCTGATGATGGAAGGCCGTGATCCGAGCCAGAAGCTGGCCGTGACCTGGACTCCAATCGGCACCGACGTCAACTTCGGCGAGATCACCCGCCAGTTCGTTGGCCACCTCAAGGCGCAGCCTAACTTCTCGCTGAAGCTGTCGAGCGAAGTGCAGGACATCTCGCGCAACAAGGACGGCTCCTGGCACGTCGAGTACAAGAACCTCAAGACCGGTGACAGCACCGCGACTGACGCCAAGTTCCTGTTCATCGGCGCCGGTGGTGGCGCGTTGAAGCTGCTGCAGAAGTCCGGCATTCCGGAAGCCAAGGAATACGCAGGCTTCCCGGTAGGTGGCTCGTTCCTGGTGACCGAGAACCCGACCGTCGCCATGCAGCACATGGCCAAGGCCTACGGCATCGCCTCGACCGGCGCGCCGCCCATGTCGGTACCGCACCTGGACACCCGCGTGCTGGACGGCAAGCGCGTGATCCTGTTTGGCCCGTTCGCGACCTTCTCGACCAAGTTCCTGAAGAACGGCTCGTACCTGGACCTGCTGGGCACCACCACCCTGCACAACGTCTGGCCGATGACCAAGGTCGGTGTCGACCAGTACCCGCTGGTCGAATACCTCGCTGGCCAGCTGATGCTGTCCGACGACGACCGCTTCAAGGCCCTTCAGGAATACTTCCCGAATGCCAAGAAGGAAGACTGGCGCCTGTGGCAGGCCGGCCAGCGCGTGCAGATCATCAAGCGTGACGAAGCCAACGGCGGCGTGCTGAAACTGGGCACCGAAGTCGTTGCTTCCCAGGACCGCACCATCGCCGGCCTGCTGGGCGCCTCTCCAGGTGCCTCGACTGCGGCCCCGATCATGCTGCACGTGCTCGAAACCATCTTCAAAGAGAAGGTCGCGACCCCAGAGTGGCAAGCCCGACTGCACGAGATCGTGCCGAGCTACGGCACCAAGCTGAACGAATCGGCTGCTGCCGTGCAGAAAGAGTGGGACTACACCTCTGAAGTCCTGCAACTGACCAAAGCGCCAGTGATCGACCAGACCGCTGCCGCGCCTGCCGAAGCTACCGCTCCTGCAGCCGTTGCACCTGCCGTATCGGCCGCTCCCGAGAGCGACCCTGCGCGCGACATGGCACTGTAAGACCTGTCGAAGGGCCTGCCCTGGCGGGGCAGGCATGACGGCATGACGAAAAGCCACGGGATGCGAGTCCCGTGGCTTTTTCGTATCCGGCTGATGGTGATACGCGGGGAATCAGCCGCCGAACAGCGCCCGTGCCTCGTCGAAACATTGCCCGGCGATCGCCGAGCGCGGCTCGCTGCGACGCAGCAACAATCCGACCGGACTGCGGATGCTGGCGTCGGAGATGGGGATGATGCGCAGCGGCTCGCCCAGCTCTTCCAGCCCGCCGTCCAGGGGCATCACCGCGCAGCAGACGCCGCTGGCGATGGCCTGGATCAGCTGGAAGGTGGAGTCGCTCTCCAGCACCGCCATCGGTTCCAGGCCACGGCTGCGAAAGCTCAGGTCCAGTGACTGGCGATAGTGCATGCCCTTGCTCAGCAGGCCCAGCGGGATGTCGTCCAGGTCTTGCCAGTGCAGCTCGGCCTGCTCGAACTGGAAGTGCCGGGTGTCGTGCAGCAGGCCCATGGTGGTGGTGCCCAGCTCGATCACCTCGAAGAAGCTGGTGTCGACCTGGTCCAGGTAGCAGATGCCCAGGTCCAGCTGGTTGCGGCTGAGCTGGTCGATGACTTGCTCGGAGGTGTGCGAGCTGAGCTGGAAATGCAGCTCCGGGTATTTCTCGCGCAGTGGCAGCAACAGGTGCATGGGGTTGAAGCTGGCCAGCGGCACGCTGCCCAGGCGCAGCATGCCGACCACCTGCCCACGGCAACTGGCGGCCTCGGCCTGCAGGCCGTCATGGGCGGCCAGCAGGGTACGCGCCCACGCCAGGATCCGCTCGCCCGCCTCGGTAAAGCCCTCGAAACGCTGGCCACGCTTGACCAGCACCAGGTCCAGTTCCTCCTCCAGGCTGCGCAGGCGCATGGACAGGGTCGGCTGAGTGATGTGACACAGCACCGCCGCCTGGCCGAAGTGCCGGGTCTGGTCCAGGGCGATGAGAAACTTGAGCTGCTTGATGTCCATGGCGCGGCCTAAGGAGAAACGGGAATACACGCCCGTGACCTTACCCAACTCCAGGACAACGATCCAACTTTACCGGCGCGCTCAGCGCAGCACGTAGTCCACCGGCGCCAGCGCAGGCGGCAACTCGCTGTGCCCGAGCGCCGCGAGCACGTCGCGCTCGACCGTGCGCACCAGCGCGTCGGTGGGCAGGTCGTTCTCGTCGCGGCCGAAAGGGTCTTCCAGCTCGTTCCCGATGGCGTCCAGGCCGAAGAAGGTGTAGCTGACGATAGTGGTGAACAGCGGCGCCAGCCAGCCCAGCGGTTCTGCCAGGGCGAAGGGCAGCAGCAGGCAGAAGATGTAGATGGTGCGGTGCAGCAGCAGGGTGTAGGGGAAGGGCAGGGGCGTGCCCTTGAGCCGCTCGCAGGTGGCCTGCACTTCGGACAGGCCGGTCAGGTGCTGCGCCAGCAGGCCGTAGCGCCAGTCGCTGATGCGCCCGTCCAGGGCCAGGCGCGAGCACTGTGCGCCGACCTGCTGCAGGATGCTGTCGCACGGGTTGTGCGGGCTCGCCACGAACGGCGCCTGCAGCCACGGCTGCGCCGCCTGGCCCTGGTCTTCGTTGCGCAGCCTGGCATTGAGCGCGTGGGCGAACCCGCAGAGGGCGCGCAGCAGCTCGGCCCTGAGCGCGGCATCCTCGATGATCACGCTCTCGCGCACGAACGATCGCGTCTCGATGATCAGCTTGCCCCAGGCCTTGCGCCCCTCCCACCAGCGGTCGTAGCAGGCGTTGTTGCGAAAGCTCATGAAGATCGACAGGGAAAGCCCGAGCAGGGTGAAGGGCGTGGCGCTGACCGGATAGAAGAAGGCAGGGTAATGGCGCTCGACCAGCACGATCAGCGCGGCCAGCAGCGTGACCATCAGGCACCGCAGGGCGATGCGCTTGACGATCGATCCCTTCAGGGTAAACAGCACACGCAATACGTCAGGACGGGGATGGACGATCATCGGGTCGCGGTATCCCTGCGGCTCAACCGCCGGTCATGTTCATGAAGCGCAGAATCTG
Organism: Pseudomonas fluorescens; assembly: GCF_902498185.1. Lineage (GTDB taxonomy): Bacteria > Pseudomonadota > Gammaproteobacteria > Pseudomonadales > Pseudomonadaceae > Aquipseudomonas > Aquipseudomonas fluorescens_BS. The sequence continues at coordinate 12,385 of NZ_CABVIX010000024.1, forward strand.
CACCTCGCCGCCCACCTCGAAGTGGTGCTGATAAGGCTTGAGCCCCACGGCGTGGCGGATGGCTTTTTCCAGGCTTATGACGTCGCCGGGGTGCTCGCGCAACACCTGCTTGAGGTCCAGCGAATGCTCGTTGCCCAGGCACAGCAGCAAGCGGCCCTCGACCGTCAGCCGCACCCGGTTGCAGGTCGCGCAGAAGTTGTGGCTGTGGGGCGAGATGAAGCCGACCCGGGTATTCGGCGCTTCGGCCAGGCGCCAGTAGCGTGCCGGGCCTTGGGAAGACTCGGCGGAATCGATCAGGGTGAAATGCTCGGCAAGCTGCGCGCGGACTTCGTCGCTCGAGCAGTAGGATTCGCCGCGTTCATGCTCGCTGATCACACCCAGGGGCATTTCCTCGATGAAAGTGATATCCAGCTCGCGATCGATGGCAAAGCGCACCAGGTCGACGATCTCGTCGTCATTGCGGCCCTTGAGCACCACGCAATTGAGCTTGGTCCGCCTGAAGCCCGCCTTGCCGGCCGCATCGATCCCGGCGATCACCTGCTCCAGGTCGCCCGTGCGGGTCAGCGCCTTGAAGCGCTGCGCGTGGAGACTGTCGAGACTGATGTTCAGGCGCGTCACACCGGCATCGAACAGCGGCTGGGCCAAGCGCGCCAGCTGCGAGCCGTTGCTGGTCATGCACAGCTCGCGAAGACCGGGCAGGGCGGCGATACGCTGGCAGAGCTCGACGATGCCCTTGCGCACCAGCGGCTCGCCACCGGTCAGGCGGATCTTGCGCGTGCCCAGGGCAACGAAGCGCTCGGCAACCTGATACAGCTCTTCGAGGGAGAGGATGTGCTCGCGTGGCAGGAACTGCATTTCTTCAGCCATGCAGTACACACAGCGAAAGTCGCAGCGATCGGTGACCGACATGCGTAGGTAGTCGACCTTGCGGTTGAAGCTGTCGATCAGTGCGCCGCTGTCATTGTTCACGAGGGGGTCTCTTGGGCTGCCTTGGCAGGGACTGTCTCAAGAAGCTATATCCTGCGCTGCGGGGCGTCAAATAGCTTCGGTCGACCGGGCGATTGACCTGGTCTATCACCGCCGTACGGGGTAGGCAGTGGTGTACTTGATCTGCTCCATCGCAAAGCTCGAGGTGATATTGGACAGGCCGTCGGTGCTGGTGATGAGTTGCTTGTAGAAACGGTCGTAGGCCGCAATGTCGCTCACCACCACCCGCAGCATGTAGTCCCAGTCCCCGGACATGCGATAGAACTCCATCACCTCCTCGAAGCCCGTCACCGTGCGGGCGAATTGCTCCAGCCAGGCATTGTCATGGCGCTGGGTCTTGAGCTGGACGAATACCGACAGCCCCAGCCCCAGGCGCTGCGGGTCGAGCAGGGCGACCCGGCCACGGATGTAGCCCTCGTCCTCCAGGCGCTTGACCCGCTTCCAGCAGGGCGTGGTGGTCAGGTTGACGGCTTCGGCCAGATCCTTGAGAGAGATCGAGGCGTCGCGCTGGAGCAGGGTGAGGATGTGCTGGTCGAAACTGTCCATGTTGCTCGCGTGCGGGTAGGTAGAAAAGGTTTCTACAGACTAGCCATGTCGTGGAAACAATGGAACCTGCGGATATGCCATAGTTGCCGTCATCCCACCGTATCCCTGGTCCCGAGCATGTCCGACAAGCCGCGCAACTTCGCAACCCGCACCCTTCATGCTGGCGAACAGTTCTCCGTCGCCGACAATGCCATCTTCCCCGCCATCGTCACCGCCAGCACCTTCATCAAGCGCAGCCTGGACGAAGACACCGAATACGCCTACAGCCGGGTCAGCAACCCGACCCGCCACGCGTACGAAACCTGTATAGCGGCCCTGGAGGAGGGCGCCGGCGCGGTTGCCTGCGCCTCGGGAGTGGGCGCCACGGCGACGGTGCTGGAACTGCTGCCCAAGGACTCGCACGTAGTGGTGATGAACGGCGTGTATGGCGGCACGTTCCGCCTGCTGGAAGACTACCGCAGCCACAGTGCCGGCCTGAGCACCACCTACGTCGACCTCAACGACCTGCAGGCCGTGGCCGACGCGATCCGTCCCGACACCCGCCTGATCTGGATCGAGACCCCGACCAACCCCTTGCTGCAGCTGGTCGATATCAAGGCGTTGTGCGAGCTGGCGCGGGCGCGCGGTATCCTCACCTGCGTCGACAACACCTTCTGCTCGCCCTGGAACCAGCAGCCGATCAACCTCGGTGTCGACCTGGTGATGCACTCGGCGAGCAAATACATCGGCGGGCATTCGGACCTGATCGGAGGCGTAGTGGTGGCCGCCACTGACGACCTGTGGGCACGCCTGCGCAAGATCAGCATGGCCGTCGGCGCGATCCAGGGGCCGTTTGACTGCTACCTCGCCCTGCGCGGCCTCAAGACCCTGGACGTGCGCATGGAGCGCCAGTGCGCCAACGCCCTGCGCATCGCCCGCTTTCTTGAAGCGCACCCCCAGGTCGAGCAGGTGTACTACCCCGAGCTGAACAGCCACCCGCAGCAAGCCCTGTGCAAGCAGCAGATGCGCACCGGCGGGGCAGTGGTCACGATGAAGATCAAGGGCGACCGCCAAGCCGTCAACCGGCTGGTCGAAGGCCTGTCGATCTTCGTGCTGGCGGATTCATTGGGCGGCGTGGAGAGCATGATCAACCATTCGTGGAGCATGTCCCACAACTCACTGAGCCCCGAGCAGAAGGGACGCATCGGCATCGGCGAGAACCTGCTGCGGCTGTCGGTAGGAATCGAAGATCACCGCGACCTGATCGCGGATCTGGAGACTGCGCTGCAACTGAGCGGCTGCTCACATTAGATCCCTGAGCTGATCCCCAGAGCGCAGACCAACCTGTCAGAGTCCAACCTGTCAGAGCCCAACCTGTCAGAGTCCAACCAGTGGGAGCGGCTTCAGCCGCGAAGAAGTCGACGCGGTGTCTGACACCGGCATTCGCCGGTGTCAGTGGGTAAACCCCACACATCCAGATCAGGCATCAGCCGGATAATCAACATGCTGCACAATCTTCTCCTTCAGCAGCGCCCGCTCCTTGCGCAAGCGATTCACCGTGTCATCCCCCTTGCCATTATTCTCGGCAACAACGACCTCCTTATCCTTGGCCAGGTAATCCTTGTGCAACTGACTGAGCGCCGAGTCGGTCTTCTTCAGCGCCTCGAACTTCTCCTCATCCAGCTTGAGGTCCGCGAGCAGATCGTGCGTGACTGGCATTGCTTCACCTCTGTCAGGGTTGGTAAATGTCCTGATCTTTGAGAGTAGCCCTCTTTGCAGAGTTCAGAGCAATGCGCCCGGCCTGGACGCGTGGTTTCCCGAGCAAGCCTCGCGCCGTATATACTGCGCGCCATTGTTTGTGGGAGAGCCTCGTGGCCATCGAAATACACTGGATCCGTGACGACCACAGCCTGGCCGAGCACTGCCAGCGCTGGCGAGAACTGCCCTTCGTGGCAGTCGATACCGAATTCATGCGGGTCGACACCTTCTATCCCAAGGCCGGCCTGATCCAGGTCGGCGACGGCGTCAGTGCCTTCCTGATCGACCCCTTGCTGATCAGCGACTGGCGGCCCCTGGGCGAGCTGCTCGACGACATGGGCGTCATCAAGGTGCTGCACGCCTGCAGCGAAGACCTCGAAGTGCTGTCGCGCCTGACCGGCAAGCTGCCACAGCCGCTGTTCGACACCCAGCTGGCCGCAGGCTACCTCAACCTCGGTTTCTCGATGGGCTACTCACGCCTCGTCCAGGAAGTGCTGCAGATCGAACTGCCCAAGGGCGAGACCCGCTCCGACTGGCTGCAGCGCCCGCTCTCGGACACCCAGATCAGCTACGCCGCCGAAGACGCCGTGCACCTGGCCGAGCTGTACGCCAGCCTGCGCCCGCGCCTGTCGGACGACAAGAACGCCTGGGTACTCGACGACGGCGCCGAACTGGTTGCCCAGATGCGCCGCGAAATCGACCCCTACGGCCTGTACCGTGACGTGAAGCTCGCCTGGAAGCTCTCGCGGCCCCAGCTGGCCGTGCTGCGCGAGCTGTGCGCCTGGCGCGAGCGCGAAGCCCGCGCCCGCGACCTGCCGCGCAACCGCGTACTGCGCGAGCATGCCCTGTGGCCGATGGCCAAGAGCCAACCCGACAACCTGTCCGCGCTGGCCCGCATCGACGACATGCACCCACGCACCATCCGCCAGGATGGTGAGTTCCTGCTCGGACTGATCAAGCAGGCCGCCAGCCTGCCCGCCGACCAGTGCCCGCCGTTGCTGCCCGACCCGCTGCCGATCGAAGCCTCCGGCATCCTCAAGCAGCTGCGCGCCATCGGCCTGGCCGAAGGCGAACGCCTGGACATCGCCCCCGAGTTGATGCTGCGCAAGAAAACCCTCGAAGCGCTGCTCAAGAGCGGCTATCCCGACGGACCCTATGAATTGCCCGAATCGCTGCGCGGCTGGCGCCGTGAGCGGATGGGGCAGGCGCTGCTCGACAACCTGGCAGGCGCCGGAGAATCCTGATGAAACGTATCTGTTCGATCTTCAAGAGCCCCCGCAAGAGCGGCATGTACCTCTACGTGCTCAAGGCCGACGGCCTGGAGCGCGTGCCCGAAGGTATGCTGCCGTACTTCGGCAACCCCGTGCACGCCTTCGACCTGGTGCTGACCCCAGAGCGCAAGCTGGCCCGCGAAGACATCGTCAAAGTGCTGGAAAACCTCGAAAACCAGGGCTACCACCTGCAGATGCCGCCCCCGGACGACGAGTACATCGAGCACCTGCCAGAAGAGCTGCTACGCCGTAACGACCCTGTCTGAGATGCGTATCCTCATCGCCGAGCAGGACCATGCCCTCTATGCCCGCCTGCTCCGCGAAGCGGCGCCGGACCTCGACGTCCTCACCAGCGGCGACTCCGCCGAGCTCGCCGCACTGGCCGCGGACTGCCCCGTGTGGCTCGGCCAGCCAGACCTGCTGGCCACGCTCCTGCGCCAGGGCCACGCCCCCGCATGGGCCCAGTCCACCTGGGCCGGCATCACCCCGCTGCTTGCAACGGGGCTGCCGCGCGACTACCGCCTGAGCCGCGCCGTCGGCATCTTCGGCCAAGTCATGGCCGAATACATGCTCACCTACATGCTCGGCCACGAGCGCGACGTGCTCGCGCGCTTGCTCAGCCAGGTCGAGCGCAAGTGGGACGACCGCCCCGGCAGCAGCCTGCAAGGCCGCCGCGTACTGATCGTCGGGACCGGCGACATCGGCCAACGGGTTGCCGAGTTTCTCGTCCCCTTTGGCGTCATCCTCCACGGCGTCGCCAGCCAGCCGCGCGAACAGGCGCCCTTCATCGAAGTCGCCGGCCTGGACCAACTACCCCGCCTGGTAGCCGAGGCCGACTACGTCCTCAACCTCCTGCCCGACACCCCTGCGACCCACGACCTCTACGACGCCGCCCTGTTCGCCCGCTTCAACCCCACCGCCTTGTTCATCAATGCCGGACGCGGAGTAGCGGTAGTCGACAGCGACCTCGTCGAAGCCCTGAAGCAAGGCCATCTTGCTGGCGCCATCATCGACGTCTGCCGCCAAGAGCCGCTCCCCCAGCGCCACCCATTCTGGACCGCCTGGGGCCTGCTGCTCACCGGCCACAGCTCCGCCCCAACCTCACCGCCTGCCATGGTCCGCCTCTTCCTTGAAAACTTCCGAGCGTACCAGTCAGACCAACCCCTACGCGGCGAAGTAGATTTCCAGCGCGGGTACTAACCCAGCTCCAATCCGGCGCTAAGCCCCATGTGCCAGTCCGGCGCTGAGTCCCCTATGAGAGCCCCCTATGGGAGCCCCCTATGGGAGCCCTCTATGAGAGCCCCCTATGGGAGCCCCCTGTGGGAGCTCCACCCTGTGGGAGCCCTCTATGAGAGCCCCCTATGGGAGCCCCCTGTGGGAGCTCCACCCTGTGGGAGCAACTGTCTTTGAGGTTTTTTTCCAAGCGACCTCTTCAGACATGGCTTCGCCAGCGATACCGCGTAGCGGTGTCGCTGGCGAAGCCCGCGTGTCAGCAGATTGATCCTCGCTTGT
>NZ_CABVIX010000025.1 GCF_902498185.1 Pseudomonas fluorescens
AGTTGCCGCCACTGACGCTGGTGATGCTGTTGGTAACCGGCGCATTGCCTTGATAGGCATCGTTCGGCGCGGTGTAGTTGACTGATCCCGAACTCTGACCAACCGCGATGGTGATGGCCTGGCCGTTCGCCAACGTCACCAAAACCGGCACTCCGGTGACCGGAGCGCCCACCGAAGCGGTGTATACGATGGTGCCGCCCTCGGTCACGCTCGGCGTAGCAGTCAGGGTAACCGTAGAAGTGTCGGTTACATCGGTGACGGCTGTGCTGACCAGCGCCGGGCTGGAAGTCAGATTCTCGTAGTTGCCCCCGCTGACAGCGGTGATGCTGTTGGTAACCGGCGCATTGCCTTGATAGGCATCGTTCGGTGCGGTGTAGTTGACCGAACCCGAGCTCTGGCCCACCGCAATCGTGATGGCTTGGCCATTCGACAGGCTGACCACAACCGGCGCGCCGGTGACCGGAGCGCCCACCGAAGCGGTGTATACGATGGTGCCGCCCTCGGTCACGCTCGGCGTAGCAGTCAGGGTAACCGTAGAAGTGTCGGTTACATCGGTGACGGCTGTGCTGACCAGCGCCGGGCTGGAAGTCAGATTCTCGTAGTTGCCACCGGTCACCGATGTGATGCTGTTGGTAACCGGCGCATTGCCTTGATAGGCATCGTTCGGTGCGGTGTAGTTGACCGAACCCGAGCTCTGGCCCACCGCAATAGTGATGGCCTGACCGTTGGACAAGCTCACTACCACTGGTGTGCCGGTAACCGGAGCGCCCACCGAGGCGGTGTAGACGATGGTGCCGCCTTCGGCCACGCTCGACGTGGCGGTGAGGGTGACAGTCGAGGTGTCGGTGACATCGGTGACCGCGGTGCTGACCGGAGTTGGACTGGAGGTCAGGTTTTCATAGTTCCCGCCGGTGACCCCGGTAATGCTGTTAGTGACTGGCGCATTGCCCTGGTAGGCGTCATTCGGGGCGGTGTAGTTGACTGACCCCGAGCTCTGGCCGACGGCGATGGTGATGGTCTGGCCATTGGACAGGCTGACCACAACCGGCGTGCCGGTTACCGGAGCAGCTACAGACGCGGTGTAAACGATCGTTCCCCCCTCGGCCACACTCGGCGTGGCGGTCAGAGTAACGGTCGAGGTGTCGGTGACGTCAGTCACCGCGGTGCTGACCGGAGTCGGGCTGGAAGTCAGGTTCTCGTAGTTGCCCCCGCTGACAGCGGTGATGCTGTTGGTGACTGGAGCATTGCCCTGATAGGCATCGTTCGGCGCGGTGTAGTTGACTGATCCCGAACTCTGACCAACCGCGATGGTGATGGCTTGGCCGTTCGCCAAGGTCACGATCACCGGCGTCCCGGTAACCGGTGCTTCAACCGAGGCGGTATACACGATGGTCCCACCCTCGGCGACGCTGGGCGTGGCGGTGAGGGTGACAGTCGAGGTGTCGGTGACATCGGTGACCGCGGTGCTGACCGGAGTTGGACTGGAGGTCAGGTTTTCATAGTTCCCGCCGCTGACCCCAGTGATGCTGTTAGTGACTGGCGCATTGCCCTGGTAGACGTCGTTCGGTGCGGTGTAGTTGATGGAACCCGAGCTCTGGCCCACCGCAATAGTGATGGCCTGACCATTAGACAGGCTGACCAAGACAGGCGCGCCGGTAACCGGAGCACCCACAGACGCGGTGTACACGATGGTCCCGCCCTCAGAGACGCTCGGCGTGGCGGTCAGGGTAACGGTCGAAGCGTCGATCACGTCGGTGACCGCCGTGCTGACCGGAGTCGGGCTGGAGATCAGGTTCTCGTAGTTGCCGCCGCTGACCCCGGTGATGCTGTTGGTGACTGGCGCATTGCCCTGGTAGACGTCATTCGGTGCGGTGAAGTTGACCGACCCCGAGCTCTGGCCGACAGCGATGGTGATGGCTTGGCCATTCGACAGGCTGACCACAACAGGCGCGCCGGTGACGGGAGCCGCTACCGAGGCGGTATATATGATCGTGCCGCCCTCGGCGACGCTTGGCGATGCGGTCAGGGTGACGGTCGAGGTGTCGGTGACATCAGTAACCGCCGTGCTGACCGGCGTCGGGCTGGAAGTCAGATTTTCATAGTTGCCGCCACTGACAGCGGTGATGCTGTTGGTGACCGGTGCGTTGCCCTGATACGCATCGTTTGGCGCGGTGTAGTTAACCGAGCCCGAGCTCTGGCCCACCGCAATAGTGATGGCCTGACCATTCGACAGGCTGACCACGACCGGCGTGCCGGTGACCGGAGCACTCACCGACGCGGTGTACACGATGGTCCCGCCTTCGGCCACGCTTGGCGTGGTGGTGAGGATGACGGTAGACGTGTCGGCCACATCGGTGACCGCGGTGCTGACCGGAGTCGGGCTGGAGGTCAGGTTCTCGTAGTTGCCCCCAGTCACACCGGTGATGCTGTTGGTGACTGGAGCATTGCCTTGGTAGGCATCGTTGGGTGCGGTGTAGTTGACCGACCCCAAGCTTTGGCCGACCGCAATGGTAATCGCCTGCCCGTTGGACAGGCTGACAACAACCGGAGCACCAGTAACTGGCGCATCTACCGAAGCGGTGTAAACGATCGTACCGCCCTCGGCCACGCTTGGGGTAGCAGTGAGGGTCACGGTCGAAGTATCGGTCACATCGGTGACCGCAGTGCTGACCGGAGTCGGGCTGGAGGTCAGGTTTTCATAGTTGCCGCCACTGACGCTGGTGATGCTGTTGATAACTGGCGCATTGTCTTGATAGGCATCGTTCGGCGCGGTGTAGTTGACTGATCCTGAACTCTGACCAACCGCAATTGTGATGGCTTGGCCGTTCGCCAAGCTCACGATCACCGGCGTCCCGGTAACCGGTGCTTCAACCGAGGCGGTATACACGATGGTCCCACCCTCGGCGACGCTGGGCGTGGCGGTGAGGGTGACAGTCGAGGTGTCGGTCACGTCGGTGACCGCGGTGCTGACCGGGGTCGGGCTGGAGGTCAGGTTTTCATAATTGCCGCCGGTGACCCCGGTAATGCTGTTGGTAACCGGAGCGTTGCCTTGGTAAACGTCGTTCGGCGCGGTGTAGTTGACTGATCCCGAACTTTGGCCAACCGCAATCGTGATGGCTTGGCCGTTCGCCAACGTTACCAAAACCGGCACTCCGGTGACCGGAGCGCTAACACTCGCGGTATAAACAACCGTGCCGCCTTCGGCCACGCTCGGCGTGGCAGTCAGGGTAACCGTAGAAGTGTCGGTTACATCGGTGACTGCCGTGTTGACCAGCGCCGGGCTGGAGGTCAGGTTTTCATAGTTGCCGCCACTGACGCTGGTGATGCTGTTGGTAACCGGCGCATTGTCTTGATAGGCATCGTTGGGTGCGGTGTAGCTGATCGAACCCGAGCTTTGGCCCACTGCAATGGTGATGGCCTGGCCATTGGACAGGCTCACTACCACCGGCGTGCCGGTGACCGGAGCCGCTACTGAGGCGGTATATACGATGGTCCCGCCCTCGGCCACGCTTGGGGTGGCGGTCAGGGTGACTGTCGATGTGTCGGTGACATCGGTGACCGCGGTGCTGACCGGGGTCGGGCTGGAGGTCAGATTTTCATAATTGCCGCCGGTGACCCCGGTGATGCTGTTGGTGACTGGCGCATCGCCCTGGTAGGCGTCATTCGGCGCGGTGTAGTTGACTGATCCCGAACTCTGGCCAACCGCAATCGTGATGGCTTGGCCGTTCGCCAAGGTCACCGAAACCGGCGCTCCGGTTACCGGAGCGCTAACACTCGCGGTATAAACAATGGTGCCGCCTTCAGCCACACTCGGCGTGGCGGTGAGGGTGACAGTCGAGGTGTCGGTCACGTCGGTGACCGCAGTGCTGACCGGGGTCGGGATGGAAGTCAGATGCTCGTAGTTGCCACCGCTGACACCGGCGATGCTGTTAGTAACTAGCGCATTACCCTGGTAGACGTCATTTGGCGCGGTGTAGCTGATCGAACCTGAGCTCTGGCCCAGGGCAATCGTGATCGACTGGCCATTAGAAAGGTTTACAAGAACCGGCGTGCCGGTAACCGGAGCGCCTACCGAAGCGGTATATACGATGGTGCCGCCTTCGGCGACGCTCGGCGTGGCAGTCAGCGTAACGGTCGAAGTATCGGTCACGTCGGTGACCGCGGTGCTGACCGGTGTTGGACTGGAGGTCAGGTTCTCGTAGTTGCCCCCGCTCACGCTGATGATGCTGTTGGTAACCGGCGCATTGCCTTGGTAGACGTCGTTTGGCGCGGTGTAATTGATCGAACCCGAGCTCTGGCCGACGGCGATGGTGATGGCTTGGCCGTTGGACAGGGTCACTAATACCGGCGTGCCGGTAACCGGAGCGCCCACCGAAGCGGTGTACACGATCGTGCCACCCTCGACCACGCTTGGGGTGGCCGTCAGGATGACGGTCGAAGTATCGGTCACGTCAGTGACTGCCGTGTTGACCGGCGTCGGGCTGGAAGTCAGATTTTCGTAGTTGCCGCCGCTGACAGATGTGATGCTGTTGGTGACCGGGGCGTTGCCTTGATAGGCATCATTCGGTGCGGTGTAGTTGACCGAGCCCGAACTCTGACCAACCGCGATGGTGATGGCTTGACCATTCGACAGGCTGACCACGACCGGCGTGCCGGTGACGGGAGCACTGACGCTAGCGGTGTAAACAATGGTGCCGCCTTCAGCCACACTCGGCGTGGCGGTGAGGGTGACAATCGAGGTGTCGGTCACTTCGGTGACCGCGGTGCTGACCGGGGTCGGGACGGAGGTCAGATTTTCATAGTTCCCGCCGGTGAGCCCGGTGATGCTGTTGGTGACTGGCGCATTGCCCTGGTAAGCGTTGTTGGGAGCGGTGTAGTTCACCGAGCCCGAGCTCTGGCCGACAGCGATGGTAATGGCTTGGCCGTTGGACAAGCTCACTACCACCGGCGTGCCGGTGACCGGAGCCGCTACCGAGGCGGTATATACGATGGTCCCGCCCTCGGCCACGCTCGGGGTGGCGGTGAGGGTGACAATCGAGGTGTCGGTCACTTCGGTGACCGCGGTGCTGACCGGGGTCGGGACGGAGGTCAGATTTTCATAGTTCCCGCCGGTGACCCCGGTGATGCTGTTGGTGACTGGCGCATTGCCCTGGTAGGCGTCATTCGGCGCGGTGTAGTTGACCGACCCTGAGCTCTGGCCTACCGCAATGGTGATGGTCTGGCCGTTGGACAGGCTCACCACAACCGGCGTGCCGGTAACCGGAGCGCCCACCGAGGCGGTGTAGACGATGGTGCCGCCTTCGGCCACGCTCGACGTGGCGGTGAGGGTGACAGTCGAGGTGTCGGTGACATCGGTGACCGCGGTGTTGACCGGAGTTGGACTGGAGGTCAGGTTTTCATAGTTCCCGCCGGTGACCCCGGTAATGTTGTTAGTGACTGGCGCATTGCCCTGGTAGGCGTCATTCGGGGCGGTGTAGTTGACTGACCCCGAGCTCTGGCCGACGGCGATGGTGATGGTCTGGCCGTTGGACAGGCTGACCACAACCGGCGTGCCGGTTACCGGAGCCGCTACCGAAGCGGTATATACGATGGTCCCGCCTTCGGCCACGCTCGGCGTGGCGGTCAGAGTAACGGTCGAGGTGTCGGTGACGTCAGTCACCGCGGTGCTGACCGGAGTCGGGCTGGAAGTCAGGTTCTCGTAGTTGCCCCCGCTGACAACGGTGATGCTGTTGGTAACTGGAGCATTGCCCTGATAGGCATCGTTGGGAGCGGTGTAGTTCACCGAGCCGGAGCTCTGGCCTACAGCGATGGTGATGGCCTGGCCGTTGGACAAGCTCACTACCACTGGTGTGCCGGTGACCGGAGCCGCTACCGAAGCGGTATATACGATGGTCCCGCCTTCGGCCACGCTCGGCGTGGCAGTCAGGGTAACCGTAGAAGTGTCGGTTACATCGGTGACTGCCGTGTTGACCAGCGCCGGGCTGGAGGTCAGGTTTTCATAGTTGCCTCCACTGACGCTGGTGATGCTGTTGGTAACCGGCGCATTGTCTTGATAGGCATCGTTCGGCGCGGTGTAGTTGACTGCTCCCGAACTCTGACCAACCGCAATCGTGATGGCTTGGCCGTTCGACAGGCTGACCACAACTGGCGTACCAGTAACCGGGGCAGCCACCGAAGCGGTGTAAATGATCGTCCCGCCCTCGGTCACGCTCGGCGTAGCGGTCAAGGTAACGGTTGAGGTGTCGGTGACATCGGTGACGGCCGTGCTGACCGGCGTCGAGCTTGAAGTCAGATTCTCGTAGTTGCCACCGCTGACACTAGTAATGCTGTTAGTGACTGGCGCGTTGCCTTGATAGGCGTCATTCGGCGCGGTGTAGTTGACCGAGCCGGTGCTCTGACCAACCGCGATAGTGATGGCTTGCCCATTCGACAGGCTGACCACGACCGCAGTGCCGGTGACCGGAGCGCTAACACTCGCGGTGTAAACAATGGTGCCGCCTTCAGCCAGGCTCGGCGTGGCAGTCAGGGTAACGGTCGAAGTGTCGGTCACGTCGGTGACCGCCGTGCTGACCGGCGTCGGGTTGGAGGTCAGGTTTTCATAATTGCCACCCGTTACCCCGGTGATGCTGTTGGTGACCGGAGTGTTGCCTTGATAGGCATCGTTCGGGGCGGTGTAATTGACCGAGCCCGAGCTCTGGCCCACTGCAATCGTGATGGCTTGGCCATTCGACAGGCTGACCACAACTGGCGTACCAGTAACCGGGGCAGCCACCGAAGCGGTGTAAATGATCGTCCCGCCCTCGGTCACGCTCGGCGTAGCGGTCAAGGTAACGGTTGAGGTGTCGGTGACATCGGTGACGGCCGTGCTGACCGGCGTCGAGCTTGAAGTCAGATTCTCGTAGTTGCCACCGCTGACACTAGTAATGCTGTTAGTGACTGGCGCGTTGCCTTGATAGGCGTCATTCGGCGCGGTGTAGTTGACCGAGCCGGTGCTCTGACCAACCGCGATAGTGATGGCTTGCCCATTCGACAGGCTGACCACGACCGCAGTGCCGGTGACCGGAGCGCTAACACTCGCGGTGTAAACAATGGTGCCGCCTTCAGCCAGGCTCGGCGTGGCAGTCAGGGTAACGGTCGAAGTGTCGGTCACGTCGGTGACCGCCGTGCTGACCGGCGTCGGGTTGGAGGTCAGGTTTTCATAATTGCCACCCGTTACCCCGGTGATGCTGTTGGTGACCGGAGTGTTGCCTTGATAGGCATCGTTCGGGGCGGTGTAGTTGACTGCCCCCGAGCTCTGACCGACCGCAATGGTGATGGCCTGCCCGTTGGACAGGCTGACCACGACAGGCGTGCCGGTGACCGGAGCACCCACCGAAGCGGTATACACGATGGTGCCGCCCTCGGCGACGCTCGGCGTAGCGGTCAGGGTAACGGTTGAGGTGTCGATGACATCGGTGACGGCCGTGCTGACCGGGGTCGGGCTGGAGGTCAGGTTCTCGTAGTTGCCCCCAGTCACACCGGTGATGCTGTTGGTGACTGGAGCATTGCCTTGGTAGGCATCGTTGGGTGCGGTGTAGTTGACCGACCCCAAGCTTTGGCCGACCGCAATGGTAATCGCCTGCCCGTTGGACAGGCTGACCACGACCGGCGTGCCGGTGATGGGAGCACTGACGCTAGCGGTGTAAACAATGGTCCCACCCTCGACCACGCTTGGCGTGGCGGTGAGGATGACGGTAGACGTGTCGGCCACATCGGTGACCGCCGTGCTGACCGGCGTCGGGCTTGAAGTCAGATTTTCATAGTTGCCGCCACTGACGCTGGTGATGCTGTTGGTAATCGGCGCATTGCCTTGATAGGCATCGTTCGGCGCGGTGTAGTTGACTGATCCCGAACTCTGACCAACCGCGATGGTGATGGCTTGGCCGTTCGCCAAGGTTACCAAAACCGGCACTCCGGTGACCGGAGCGCTAATACTCGCGGTGTAAACAATGGTGCCGCCTTCAGCCACACTCGGCGTGGCGGTGAGAGTGACAGTCGAGGTGTCGGTCACATCAGTGACTGCCGTGCTGACCGGCGTCGGGCTGGAAGTCAGGTTCTCGTAGTTGCCGCCAGTGACGCCGGTGATGCCGTTGAGAACCGGCGCATTGCCCTGGTAGGCGTCATTCGGGGCGGTGTAGTTGACTGACCCCGAGCTCTGGCCGACAGCGATGGTGATGGCTTGGCCATTCGACAGGCTGACCACAATAGGCTCGCCGGTGACCGGAGCGCCCACCGAAGCGGTGTACACGATGGTACCGCCCTCGGCCACGCTCGGCGTGGCGGTGAGGGTGACGGTAGACGTGTCGGTCACGTCGGTGACAGCGGTGCTGACCGGCGTTGGGCTGGAAGTCAGATTCTCGTAGTTTCCCCCGCTGACAGCGGTGATGCTGTTGGTGACCGGTGCGTTGCCCTGATACGCATCGTTTGGCGCGGTGTAGTTAACCGAGCCCGTGCTCTGGCCCACCGCAATAGTGATGGCCTGACCATTCGACAGGCTGACCACGACCGGCGTGCCGGTGATGGGAGCACTGACGCTAGCGGTGTAAACAATGGTCCCACCCTCGACCACGCTTGGCGTGGCGGTGAGGATGACGGTAGACGTGTCGGCCACATCGGTGACCGCCGTGCTGACCGGCGTCGGGCTTGAAGTCAGATTTTCATAGTTGCCGCCACTGACGCTGGTGATGCTGTTGGTAATCGGCGCATTGCCTTGATAGGCATCGTTCGGCGCGGTGTAGTTGACTGATCCCGAACTCTGACCAACCGCGATGGTGATGGCTTGGCCGTTCGCCAAGGTTACCAAAACCGGCACTCCGGTGACCGGAGCGCTAATACTCGCGGTGTAAACAATGGTGCCGCCTTCAGCCACACTCGGCGTGGCGGTGAGAGTGACAGTCGAGGTGTCGGTCACATCAGTGACTGCCGTGCTGACCGGCGTCGGGCTGGAAGTCAGGTTCTCGTAGTTGCCGCCAGTGACGCCGGTGATGCCGTTGAGAACCGGCGCATTGCCCTGGTAGGCGTCATTCGGGGCGGTGTAGTTGACTGACCCCGAGCTCTGGCCGACAGCGATGGTGATGGCTTGGCCATTCGACAGGCTGACCACAATAGGCGCGCCGGTGACCGGAGCGCCCACCGAAGCGGTGTACACGATGGTCCCGCCTTCGGCCACGCTCGGCGTGGCAGTCAGGGTAACCGTAGAAGTGTCGGTTACATCAGTGACGGCCGTGCTGACCAGCGCCGGGCTGGAAGTCAGATTCTCGTAGTTGCCACCGGTCACCGATGTGATGCTGTTGGTAACCGGTGAGTAGCCCTGGTACACGTCATTCGCTGCGGTGTAGTTGACCGAACCCGAACTCTGACCAATCGCGATAGTGATGGCTTGGCCGTTCGCTAAGCTCACCACAACCGGCGTGCCGGTAACCGGAGCGCCTACCGAAGCGGTATATACGATGGTCCCACCTTCGGCCACGCTCGGCGTGGCGGTCAGGGTCACGGTCGAGGTGTCGGCCACATCGGTGACCGCGGTGCTGACCGGAGTCGGGACGGAAATCAGATTCTCATAGTTGCCGCCGCTGACAGAGGTGATGCTGTTGGTAACCGGCGCATTGCCTTGATAGGCATCGTTCGGCGCGGTGTAGTTGACTGATCCCGAACTCTGACCAATCGCAATCGTGATGGCTTGGCCATTCGACAGGCTGACCACAACTGGCGTACCAGTAACCGGGGCAGCCACCGAAGCGGTGTAAACGATCGTGCCGCCTTCGGCGACGCTGGGCGTGGCGGTGAGGGTGACAGTCGAGGTGTCGGTCACGTCGGTGACCGCAGTGCTGACCGGAGTCGGGCTGGAGGTCAGGTTCTCGTAGTTGCCGCCGCTGACAGATGTGATGCTGTTGGTGACCGGGGCGTTGCCTTGATAGGCATCGTTCGGCGCGGTGTAGTTGACCGAACCCGAACTCTGGCCAACCGCGATGGTGATGGCTTGGCCGTTCGCCAAGGTCACGATCACCGGCGTCCCGGTAACCGGAGCTCCTACCGAAGCGGTATACACGATGGTGCCGCCCTCGGCCACGCTGGGCGTGGCGGTGAGGGTGACAGTCGAGGTGTCGGTGACATCGGTGACCACGGTGCTGACCGGAGCTGGGCTGGAGGTCAGATTTTCATAGTTCCCGCCGGTGACCCCGGTGATGCTGTTGGTAACCGGCGCATTGCCTCGGTAGGCGTCATTCGGGGCGGTGTAGTTCACCGATCCCGAGCTCTGGCCGACAGCGATGGTAATGGCCTGGCCGTTGGACAAGCTCACTACCACTGGTGTGCCGGTGACCGGAGCCGCTACCGAAGCGGTATATACGATGGTCCCGCCTTCGGCCACGCTCGGCGTGGCAGTCAGGGTAACCGTAGAAGTGTCGGTTACATCAGTGACGGCCGTGCTGACCAGCGCCGGGCTGGAAGTCAGATTCTCGTAGTTGCCACCGGTCACCGATGTGATGTTGTTGGTAACCGGTGAGTTGCCTTGGTACACGTCATTCGCTGCGGTGTAGTTGACCGAACCCGAACTCTGACCAACCGCGATAGTGATGGCTTGGCCGTTCGCTAAGCTAACCACAACCGGCGTGCCGGTAACCGGAGCGCCTACTGAAGCGGTGTAGACGATGGTCCCACCTTCGGCCACGCTCGGCGTGGCAGTCAGGGTGACCGTAGAAGTGTCGGTTACATCGGTGACCGCCGTGCTGACCGGCAACGGGCTTGAAGTCAGATTCTCATAGTTGCCCCCGGTCACCCCGGTGATGCTGTTGGTGACTGGAGCATTGCCCTGGTACACGTCGTTCGGTGCGGTGTAGTTGACCGAGCCCGAGCTCTGGCCGACAGCGATGGTGATGGCTTGGCCATTCGACAGGCTGACCACAACAGGCGCGCCGGTGACCGGAGCGCCCACCGAAGCGGTGTACACGATGGTCCCGCCCTCGGCCACGCTCGGCGTGGCGGTGAGGGTGACGGTAGACGTGTCGGCCACATCGGTGACCGCCGTGCTGACCGGCGTCGGGCTTGAAGTCAGATTCTCGTAGTTACCGCCACTGACGCTGGTGATGCTGTTGGTAACCGGCGCATTGCCTTGATAGGCATCGTTGGGTGCGGTGAAGTTGACCGAGCCCGAGCTTTGGCCCACTGCAATGGTGATGGCCTGGCCGTTGGATAAGCTCACTACCACTGGTGTGCCGGTGACCGGAGCCGCTACCGAAGCGGTATATACGATGGTCCCGCCTTCGGCCACGCTCGGCGTGGCAGTCAAGGTGACCGTCGAGGTGTCGGTGACATCGGTGACAGCGGTGCTGACCGGAGTCGGGCTGGAGGTCAGGTTCTCGTAGTTGCCCCCGCTCACGCTGATGATGCTGTTGGTAACCGGGGCATTGCCCTGGTAGGCGTCATTTGGTGCGGTGTAGTTGACCGACCCCGAGCTCTGACCGACCGCAATAGTAATCGCTTGGCCATTTGAAAGATTTACTACAACCGGAGCGCCAGTGACCGGAGCGCCGACCGAAGCGGTGTACACGATCGTGCCGCCTTCGGCCACGCTCGGCGTGGCAGTCAGGGTAACCGTAGAAGTGTCGGTTACATCGGTGACGGCTGTGCTGACCAGCGCCGGGCTGGAAGTCAGATTTTCATAGTTGCCCCCAGTCACACCGGTGATGCTGTTGGTAACTGGAGCATTGCCCTGATAGGCATCGTTCGGCGCGGTGTAGTTGACTGATCCCGAACTCTGACCAACCGCAATCGTGATGGCTTGGCCGTTCGCCAACGTCACCAAAACCGGCACTCCGGTGACCGGGGCGCTAACACTCGCGGTGTAAACAATGGTGCCGCCTTCAGCCACACTCGGCGTGGCAGTCAGGGTAACGGTCGAGGTGTCGGTCACATCGGTGACTGCCGTGCTGACCGGCAACGGGCTTGAAGTCAGATTTTCATAGTTGCCGCCACTGACGCTGGTGATGCTGTTGGTAACGGGCGCATTGCCTTGATAGGCATCGTTCGGCGCGGTGTAGTTGACTGATCCCGAACTCTGACCAACCGCGATGGTGATGGCCTGGCCGTTCGCCAACGTCACCAAAACCGGCGCTCCGGTGACCGGAGCGCTAACACTCGCGGTATAAACAATGGTGCCGCCTTCAGCCACGCTCGGCGTGGCGGTGAGGGTGACAGTCGAGATGTCAGTCACATCGGTGACGGCTGTACTGACCGGCGTCAGGACGGAGGTCAGATTCTCAAAGTTGCCGCCGCTGACAGAGATGATGCTGTTGGTGACCGGGGCGTTGCCTTGATAGGCATCGTTCGGCGCGGTGTAGTTGACCGACCCCGAGCTCTGGCCGACCGCGATGGTGATGGCCTGCCCGTTGGACAGGCTGACGACAACCGGAGAACCAGTAACTGGAGCGCCCACCGAAGCGGTGTACACGATCGTTCCGCCTTCGGCGACGCTCGGCGTGGCGGTCAGGGTAACGGTCGAGGTGTCGGTCACATCAGTGACTGCAGTGCTGACCGGCGTCGGGCTTGAAGACAGATTTTCGTAGTTGCCGCCACTGACACCAGTGATGCTGTTGGTGATTGGCGCATTGCCCTGGTAAGCGTCGTTGGGAGCGGTGTAGCTGATCGAACCTGAGCTCTGGCCCACGGCAATCGTGATCGACTGGCCATTAGACAGGTTTACAAGAACCGGCATGCCGGTAACCGGAGCGCCCACCGAGGCGGTGTAGACGATGGTGCCGCCTTCGGCCACGCTCGACGTGGCGGTGAGGGTGACAGTCGAGGTGTCGGTGACATCGGTGACCGCGGTGCTGACCGGAGTTGGACTGGAGGTCAGGTTTTCATAGTTCCCGCCGGTGACCCCGGTAATGCTGTTAGTGACTGGCGCATTGCCCTGGTAGGCGTCATTCGGGGCGGTGTAGTTGACTGACCCCGAGCTCTGGCCCACTGCAATGGTGATGGTCTGGCCGTTGGACAAGCTCACTACCACTGGTGTGCCGGTGACGGGAGCCGCTACCGAGGCGGTATATACGATGGTCCCGCCCTCGGCGACGCTTGGGGTAGCAGTGAGGGTGACAGTCGAAGTATCCGTCACGTCGGTGACAGCGGTGCTGACCGGCGCCGGGCTGGAAGTCAGATTCTCGTAGTTGCCACCGCTGACGCCCGTGATGTTATTGGTAACCGGCGCATTGCCTCGGTAGGCGTCATTCGGGGCGGTGTAGTTGATCGAACCAGAGCTTTGCCCCACTGCAATGGTGATGGTCTGGCCGTTGGATAGGCTGACCACGACCGGCGTGCCGGTCACCGGAGCGCCGACCGAAGCGGTGTACACGATGGTCCCGCCTTCCGCGACGCTCGGTGTTGCTGTCAACGTGACAGTCGAAATCTCGAGAACATCGATGACCGCGGTGCTGACGGGCGAAACCATGACTGCCAGGCTTTCGTAATTGCCACCACTGACCCCGGTGATACGGGTGCTCAGCGCGGCGTCGCCCTGGTAAGCGTTGTTCGGAGCCGTATAGCTAACAGAGCCTGAGCTCTGCCCTACCGCAATGGTAATACTCTGGCCATTGGCAAGCGTCACCACCAGCGGGCTGCCAGTCACCGGCGCGCTCACGGAAGCCGTGTAGACGATCGCGCCGCCTTCGGCCACGCTCGCGGTGGCGCCAAGGATTAACGTCGAAGTGCTCGCTACATCAGTCACCACCGTACTGACAGCTGCCGGGTTGCCGACGAGGTTTTCATAATTGCCCCCGGTGACAGAGGCGATGCTGTTGGTCAGCGCTGTATTGCCCTGGTAGGCGTCATCCGGGGCGGTGAAGTTGACCGACCCCGAACTCTGGCCCACCGCAATAGTGATGGCCTGGCCGTTCGCAAGGGTCACCACGAGCGGAGCGCCCGTTACCGGCGTGCTCACGGTAGCGGTATATACGAGGGTCCCGCCCTCGGCCACGCTCGATGACCCACTGAGGGTTACCACCGAGGTGTCGAGGATATCGGTGACCAACGTGACGGCAGGAGACTGGTTGGGGATGAAGACCTGCCCCCCACCGCCACCGCTGGTGCCTGTGATACTCACGGAGATCTGCGTGGCGCTTGCGCCATCAACCGCCGGAGCAGTAATGCTGATGCTGCCAGACGTCTGGCCGGCAGCAATGACGATCACACTGTTGTTCGACAGGGTGACACTGAGGTTGGCCTGCGGCGCCTGGGCGACACTGGCGGTGTAGATCACGACGCCACCCGCCTCGGTAATGGCAGGGGTGGCGGCAAGTGTTACAAACACCTGGGGCCTGACGGTCGCAGTCACCAGGTTATCGCCGTCATCGCCCGGACCGGGTATCTCGACCGCAGCCAACTCATCGTCGAATGTGAATCCGCCAGTCAGGAAGCCGACGTTGGTATCCACACTGCCGGTGGCTTCCAATATCACGAAGGTGTGACCGCCGCCTTGCCCTCCCAGATCGATCGCCGAAGCCTCACCGGCGGCGGTTGCCTCAAGTTCGGTGGTCGGGTCGACACCTGCGGTAATGGCTTGCTGCAGTTCTTCTACGGAGGGTGCTTCCTGCGCGGTGGCGGCACTGAGGTCGCGGCTGTTGTCGGGGGAATCCGAGTTCCACTGCGTATCTCGTCCCAGATCAAGGGTGCGGCCGTCAGCGAGTTCCAGCGTAATGGCGCCGGCGGCACCGGTCTGGACCTGATCACCAGCGAAGATGCGATCCCCTTCGACCAGCACGCGACGAATGCCCTCGGGCGATACGGCAAAAACTTGGCCAACAATACTTTTGACGATGGCAACAACCGTGCTCATTGGACTCTCCGTATTACTGCTTTATCAGCTTCCGTGCGCGATTGGCGCCGAACTGCCGCGGGTTTGACGGAACTCTGACTAAAGTATTATCTAGTTATAAATGTCAATTAAATGTCTATTGCATTTATATATTTCAATGCCGCCATGTTATTGACTTCACGCCTCAATAAAATTGCTCGGTATAACCCGCCTTGAAGAGCGAAAGCCCTGCAAATGCTGGGGTTAGGCTGGCATCTAGCAACTCTGTTGCCTTGCTTTCACCGATATCCCCTCAGGAATTCCGACACCCAGGGAGCTCTTAAGTGCCACGCAGAGCTGTCCCTCAGTGCTGGCAATGTATCGGAGTTAAGCATATATACCGTTTGTCGACATGCTGGCACTTGGCTTGAGTCGAGATGTTATAGCGCTGCATCAACTTGCAATCACGCTGTCAGTCGTTAACCTATCAACGCTATGAATGAAACCTTCATGCCCCAGTGTCGTCTGCTAACTGGAAGCTCCATACTTTCGATGCGGTGTGCTATAGCCAGCTCAAACTGGCGGTAAACAGGAGAAATTTCTGCGCGCACCCAGCCGATCAACCAATGGACAGGAAGAGCGCGCGTGGAATCCGAAGTCAGTCGAGTCCAACTCAGCCACGATCCACGCAGTCAGCACGACGATCCTTTACTGGATAGCCTGCTGACCCTGTGTGTCCTGCACCAGAAGCCCGCCAGCCGG
>NZ_CABVIX010000026.1 GCF_902498185.1 Pseudomonas fluorescens
TTTGGGATAAGAAGTTCTTTGGCGCATGGCAATCCTGACGGTAAGGGCGATGGTGTCCACCTGTTTTTAAGTGGAGAACATCGCCCTTATCGAAGGTATCGGCTAGGTGTCTTTGCCGGACGCTTACCTTTCTGCGATCTCCAGCGAGGCCGTTGCCATGTAGGTGGTGATTGTTGGGCGGGATTTTCGCGGTCAATCCCGTTCCTACAATTATGGTTTTGGAGTAAACAATTTGTTTAACTTCAGACTTTCCTGATTGCTTGTAGTCCTTTTCCCAAAGATACTTTCACAGCCTATTTGCTCTTGCGGTGCTTCCCCAAGCGTCCTAGTCTCGGCATGTCGTTGAAGACAGCGACCGGTTTTGACAGACCGTTGGTAAGCAGTTAATCGCATGTGCACGCTTTTATGGCGGCTGTACGTGGGGCGCCTCTGTGTGCGCCGGGTTTCCTTGCTTCCCCGGTCTGTCAACCCACGTACGGCTGCCACCTCCTGTTTGACAGCAGAGGTGTGGTGGCTCCACCCGAAGCAAGGAGGTACCCATGCTGAAGATCGTTCCCGATCCCCCATTAAATTCGAAAGACCATTCCCTCGAAGAAATCCTACTCCAGACGTCGGAATATCTGGTCTGCGCCCTCACCGTGGCGCAACAGACCGTGCTGCTATATCCCATGTCGAACGAGCAGGTGATGACCATGACAGTGATGCACGAAATAGACGCGGCGAGGAGCATGGTTGAGTTGGCATTGAGCAAGGTGCAGCTCAAGCACTGAGCAGTCCACACGTCTATCGAGGATTAAGCAATGACCAAGGACTTGGATTCAAACCCTGCAAGCGCCGCCACGACGCGGGGTATAGCGTCATTTTCCCCTGGTGCCGGCAGCCATCAGCCTCTGTTCAAAATAGTAAAGGGCGCACCGGCAGACTTTGCTCGCGAGCAGGCGTCGGTGATGTTGGGCTGTGTCCGCAAGCTGACGCTGATAGGTGCGCTCGAAGAGGAATATGAGATGGTCTGGGCCGCGCATTACTTGAGCGGGCTGGCGAAAGCGATCGTCGACGACTGTGATCCGAGCCTCTAACTGAGATTCGGCTTTTTCGGGGGTGCTTCGCACCCCTATTGCCGTTCGAGCAAAGCTATGGCTGTCATCAACTCGGGCATTAGCGTTGAGAGTAAGAAGCTGGTTGGCAAAATTCCGACCCGCGATCAGCTTGTGCATTGAGCTTCACGCTGTGCTTAAAGACAATCAATTGCTGTACTTGATGTATGGCGGTAAGCACGAATATTTGATTCAGCGAACGCTGTTGCCTCGGAGGCCAGCTAGCCCGTGGTAGCCGGGACCTCGACAGGGACAGCTTCGGTCTTGTAGTCGCCATCGAGAATCTGGAAATACAACAGCACCGAGCCTACGACACATCCAGCGATCAAGCATTTGCCCAAAATACTGAACAGTGTTGTTTCGCTGCCGCTCCTGAGCTTGCTCGCGTTAACGATCAGCGAGTCTTGCGCGAACAGGACAAGCCACATGGCCAAGACAGCTCCTATCAGAGGCGCAAGCCCATTGACGGCGGTGGCAAGTCCTGAGGAGTACCAATAGGCCGGTAGCGTTCCCAGCATGAAAGCCATTGTCGTGATGCTCATGCTCCGTCCGAGCCGGGTCGGGGCACAGAGCACCTCCTCCCATTTTCCTCCGGGGGCTGGGGGACGAACGAGGGCAAGACCAGAGGGGAGCAAGGCGATCACGAATAGCGTGATAATGCTCTTCAGCGCGATGCCTTCCCCCAGCAAGTTCACAAAGAAGTGGTTGATGTTTTCGTCGGTGGAGAACTCGATGAAGAAACTGATGATCGCTGACCAGCCGATGAAGACTGGCGTGGACAACCAATCTCCCAGCGCCCGTTTCCAGGCTTTCTGGGTGGCTGGCATGGTTGTTGGAGTTGCCCTGCCTTGTACTGCCTCTGATTTTTCAGTCAGTTCCATCTTAGCCTCAGATCCCGATGTCGACGATTGCGGTAATGCTCAAGAGAGCGGGTGACGTATACGAGTTTAATCAGAGGCTGAAATTTATCTAACGGATTTTACGAGTCTGGCTGGATGCTTCCAGCTTCTTGAGGAGGTGGCACATCCGGCCTCTCGTAAAGCCGACCCTGCAGGTCGACTGGTCAGCGGGGGAGGTTACTCGACCAGAAATTATGCTGATTCCGCTCCAGCAATGCACTGCCGATACCCTTGATCTCCGCTACGCCCCTGATCCGAGCGCGGTGCGCCGAAAAAATGTTCTGACCGTACGTCCTCGACGATCTCTCCGCAATCCATGAACACCACGTATTCAACGCAAACCCAGGTGCACACCAAGCATCCCAGTCAACGCTCGCATTTAGCTGGAACGTCGGCACATAAATCTCGCAGGCGCCATCGGCGGTGCTGCCTGCGTTTCTCATGACCTCGGTCATGTGGGTGCCGCCTGACATCAGACGTGCCTTTTAGATCGGCATGCGAACACGCTCAGCTCGAAGCCGTTGCGCACCATCACGGATGCACTGACGTCCACCGGTTTCTCGATGGGACCAGTGTGGGATTGCAGACGAAGACGCGGCGCTACCAGTGAATCAGCAGGCTAGGCGTTGGCCTTCCGATTCGCTGGCAAGTCAGCCCCAGAATAACGCTGAGTTCCGGATCAGCGAGACCCGGGATTCATTTTTGAAGGCGGCCCATTGAGTTGACGTCGTACTCGCGAACAATAGATGTACGGGAATTGAATGCAACGTGACCCGAAGGCACGCTTTTATTCAAGAAGCTGCCAGCCCCGACAACCACATTATCGCCCAGCGTCAAATTGTCAGAAATGATGCACGAGTGCGCATGAACTCTGACGCCATCTCCGATGACCAGTACAACGTTATCGTGTTGGCCCTTGATGCCTATGGTGCAGTTCTGCCAGATTTTGAAGTTCTTGCCGATGTATGCATGTGAAGTAATCACGATGCCGGTTGGGTGAGCAATCCACAAACCCTCACCAACTGTGGCGCCCATCATGATCTCGACATTGAACTTGCGACTGATTTTTTCGTTAAGAAGTTTTCCTCGGCGTCTCCAGAACTTATTGCCTTGCGCATGTAGAACATAGGCCAGGCGATACCAGAAGATGTAACGATACCTGTTGCTCTGGCGGCACTTTTTAAAAATCTTCTTCCAGCTGAAAGGTTTGTCGAGGCTGCCAATGATTTCGATATGCCAATAACGCTTGGCCGCGCTGAAGATGTCGGTCTTGATGGGTGCGTTTTTATCCTGAGAGCCTAGCCTCAGTTGTGTCGACAGAATGAGTCCGATGGGTACCCAGAAAATCAGCCAGTACACTCCAGGCCTGTTCAGGACGGTGTGGTAGTCGAACATGGCAGTGATGATGCTGAATATCAGCAAGGGTAAACCTAGCGACCCTAGCGGCGTTGCCCAGGCACGTCTGTCCAATGATTGGCGAACTGCACCAATGAGCACGCAAACGAGGAGCGCGAACCCGATAACGCCAAATTCATAAAAGAACTGCAGGAACAGGTTGTGGGCCTGGGAGAAGCACTGGTCAGCTGTGACGCATATTTCAAACCTGCGGCCCGCACCGGCACCGATCAGCCAGAATTCCCCGAGGCGCTCAAGCCAGCCTTTCCAGATGGAGTCTCTGAGGTTCAGTCCTCGTGAATACTGATCAGTCAATGTGGGTAGCAGCGTAATTGCTATGGCCCCTGTGAGTACTGCTGTGGCGATGAGCCACTTTCTCGACCGTTCACTGTGGTGCAGCAGGGCGATGGTGGAGATCGCTAGGCCATAGGCGAGCCAAACCCCGCGAGCAAAGGTGCAGTACAGGTACAAGGTCAAGCCCAATACACAGGCGCTGAACAACACGTTTTTGATTCGGGAGTATTGTTTGGTAAGCAGCTGAGAAAAGCCATAGATGCCGAAAAAACCATAATATAGTGCAGCTACAATTGGATTCTTGAAGTTTGCGTAATCATCATAACCCAAGCTGAATATTCGATATCCACTAACGAAGATGTTCTGATCTAGCGCTATAGTTTGCACGATCATGCTGGCAATTGCTGTTGCGCTGGATATTACAAACAGTGTATCAAGGCACGCTTCTAGCCTGCCTTCTCTGGTCAGGAAGTTGATCGTGGCTAAGTATAGGATGACGTATAGCGCAGTTTTGAATTGATGTGACACTGAGTTTGGTGAGTCAACGTTGATGAAAGCTATTGCAATTGTAAAGGTCAATAACAGACCTACTAGAAGGCTGTTTCTACTGGTCAGGCTGTGACGCAATGACTTGTCAAAAATAAGGAGGAGCAATGCAGGGATGAAGAGCGTTGCATTGGAAACCGTCGTGTGGCGGCTGCCATCAGTGATGAAAAGTACTCCGGCGATGTGTGCGACAAATCCAAGCGTCAAAATCGCTAGTGAAAATCGTAAAAAAAACTTGCCTGGGTAAGTCATGGTAAATCCAGTTACAAAGTTAACGTAAAATAGGGTAAACCGGATGCATGCTCAAGGCGGCTCCGCTGCTCGATCACCTCTTCGAGGTGGCACTCTGCACGCCTAGTCTGGGAGCGTGCCTTGCGCCAGAGCCCGTTGAAGATGAAGCGGAATTTTGCTGCGATGCACACTTTGCGACCTCGTAACCATCTTCCAAATCCGCACAACCCACACCACCTCACGCTGGATAAATCGCCCAGGAAAAAGCGCTTCATCGGCCGCCCTCAACGGAGGACTTTCAAGACGATAATCGTGCTGGAGACTAAAGCCGCAACTCCAGCCCATTGGCTCGTCTCCAATGGGAAAACCCTTGTTAATACGGGGGTTTAGGCGTCATGTCAATCACTGTGGCCTGTGGAGGTCTGTATTGTCGTGGGTCCGTCTGCGGGGTCAGATACCAGGTGCGTGTGCGCCAAACAAGAAAACACATCATGGGGCATTCCTCCATCAGAAATTTCGGCAAACTATGGTGTAAATGCGGCTTGAAATGTGGTCCAGAGCGTCCGGAACTCTCCAGGCAACACACCTCGACACGGACGGTCTTTTTTGAAGGCTCTCGGTTGTATCACCGACAGGCGATAGACCGTCCCAACCGTCCCGCCGCATACGACTCCACCACTGACGCATGCGTTCCAGGTACCTCGACACCCAAGCGAAGGTATCGAGGCTGCCGTTGGGCTGGCCTTGGACGATATCGCCTTAAGGCTGACCCCCATCATTATCCCCAGGCAGCGCACTCCCACCCTCCGGCTTGTCCGGTACGGTCGCTGGCGCCTTCCCCGTCCCACGCAAGTCGATGGCGCCATCGATACTACCGGGACGTGATATCCCAGGCTCAGGCGGCTGGGCTTCTTGCAGCGGCGCATACTTATCGCCCGTGCGGCTGTCGATTTCATCCGCCGGGGCGCGGTCGATGTCCTTGTTTTCGGGCCCTTGGCTGTCGGCGATAGCGGGGCAGGTGGCGCAGAGCAGTAGAGCCAGCACGGCACCAGGCAGGGTCTTGATGTTCATCTTGAAAATCCTCGAGCGTTCGTCGCACGATTAAGGCTGGACCCCGCTCACTTGATCCAACCGTCAGGCCGGTGAAGGCCACCCACGAAACAGCTGCTTGCGCACCGCATCACACGCCAAAGGGAAACGTATCCGCTTCATCACTGGGCGTCCCCGAGACCGGCAACGGCGTGACGGCGCGCGTTTCTTCGAGCCATACCAGCGCATCGAATTGCTCGCCGAGCACGGCCTCGAAATAATGGCTCTGCCGTTCTGTGGCAGGCCGGTAGATCACTCCGATCGCACGTTCCAGCAGGGAGGTTGCCAAGGCCTTGCGCAGATCGTCACGTGCCTCGGCGCGCCAGTCGGTGAGCGAGGCGGGGACCCCAGCCAGCAGAAACTGCTGCTCCCAGCTGTGTGCCAGTGACGGGCGCACCTGCATGACTTCGCCTTCGCCGTCCCAGTTGCTGGCCGCTGTGACTTGGCCGCGGTCGGTGCTCATGCCGATCAACACGGCATCGCGGCCATAGGCCGCACGGCACAGACGCCCCAGGTTGATCTCGCCGCGCCGGCCCATGGCAGTGGCGGCGGCATCGCCGATGTGCGAGTTGTGCGCCCAGACGACGGCTTTTGCGCCGTTTCCACGATGCGCGATCAGGGCCTGCAGGGTCTCGAACATGTGGGTGTCGCGCAGGTTCCAGGACTGGACCGAGCCTTTGTACATGGCGCGGTAGTACTGCTCGGCGGCGCGGATCACCTTGGCATTCTGCAGCGCATCGAAGAAGGCTTCGTCGTTGCTGGCGAACCGGGTCAGGCGTTCGGTCAGCAGGCGCTGCAGTTGCTCGACGACTTGTTTTTCACACGGTGCCACGCCGTCGCGTTCGACAAAGTGTCCGTACAGTGCCGGATCATCCTGCCAGGGCGTCAGGCAACCGTAGCGCTTGCGTGCTTCGTGGGCGAGGTCTGGATCGGTGCGGTCAAGGTAGGCAAGCACTTCGCTGATCGAATTCCTCAGGCTGTAGATATCCAGCCCTCGAAACTCGACCTTGTCTTCATCGGCAAGCGCCTGGTTGTGACGCTGCAGCCATTGGTTGAAATCGGCCACATCGGTGTTGCGCCACATCCAGGTTGGGAAACGGGCAAAGGCTTGCTCGTTCGGGGCGCTCGTGTCCATGCCGCGAACGAAGCGGTCGATCTGTCCGGCATCTGGCCAGTCTGCTTCCACGGCGACGATAGTGAACCCGTGTTCTTCGATCAGGCGCTGGGTTATCGCGGCGCGGGTTCTGTAGAAATCGCTGGTGCCATGGCTTGCCTCGCCGATCAGCACGACCTTGGCGTCGCCATAGCGGTCGAACATCGATGCGAATGAAGGCGAGTCCAAGGGCGGTAGTGGCTCGGCATACTGTCTAAGCAACGATTGGATGTTCATCTGCTGCTCCCATCGTCTTGTCCATGACGTATGTTCACCATAACGCTGTCAGGAGGTGGGGCAATCAAAATAGTGATGTAAGCGGCACGCTCGGACTGGCGGTAGGGTTGTTGCACCACGATCCGAGCACAGGGCGCGCCTGACCACGACTACCTGTCTGGGGTAAAACTATCTCCCCACGAGATTTTTGAATGCTTGCATCTTTTCATCCTATGATGCGAATCCCTACCCTAAGCAACGCATCAACAAGGACGCTCATGACTGCTGCAGACCTTCCCGTCGATCAGGACCTCCCCCTACGACAGGCCGAGGAGATCAAGCCTTTCAATATCATCGTCACGCTAGTTGACTGCACGTCGCAGCGGGCTGACCTGGTAATAGGGAGCAATTCCATGCTGGACCGGGAAGTGACCCTCGGCATTGGAAAATCCGTTTTGATTGAGTCTGGCATCAATGGCAGCCTTCTGGTGCGGCTGACACGTGGTGGTTACAGGGACGTCAGCGTTCGAGTTGAGAAAGTCAAACCAGGCTCCCGTCTGTTTGGCGCATTCGAACCTTTGGATGATCAGACACCGTTTACATCCGCGGACAGGGAGGCTATCAAGCTGGGACTGGATCTGGTGCTTGCCGAGGTCCGTAATAGTGCGCTTGTCAATACAGCGCAATTTGCAGCTTTGAAAGAGCAGCTTGACGAGGCCAGTGAGGCCACCAAGCGTCTGAGTCGCAAAGATTGGGTGCTTTATTTCATGGGTATATTGGCCTCGATCACGATTTCTGCAGGCTTTTCGTCAGAGGCAGTCAAGGCTTTGATGTGCGCAGTAGAAGATTCAGTTGGAAAAGGTGCTGTGTTTGCGCTTCGGCTCCTAAGCAAGTTTTGAGGGATCAGGGAGTCAGTGTGAAAGGGCGGTTTGGCTCACGCTGATCACCCAAGGGAAGGGAATTCGACGATCAAGACCACAAGGAAGTGTTGCGCCATGAAGACCATTGACCAGGCATTTTTGAAGTCGGGGCTGCTGATTCCGGTCTGGCTGTTCCTCGGGGTGGCGCTGACGGCGCTGGCCTATCCAGGCTACAGCCATCTCGATCAGGCCATGAGCATGCTGGGCGCGCAGGGCGCTCCTACCCGCGGGGTGTCCCCCTGGGTGAACAATTTTCCGCTGGGCGTGTTGTTTGTGCTGTTTGCTGTGGGTGTTGCGAGGCGTTTCTCGGGATCCTGGCTGGTGTTGCTGAGCGCGGGGTTTGTCCTGCTGCATGGCTTGGCCAGCTTTGGGACGGGCTACTTCCCCTGTGATGCGGGATGTCAGCCGGAGGTGCCTTCGGTGTCGCAGAGGGTGCATAACCTGGCGGGGCTGGTGATGTTCGTTTCGCTGACAGCGGCGATGGGGTTGTGGGCATTCCTTGGCAAGCGGCAGCTTGGGTCGCCGTGGTTCGCGGTGTTTTCGGGGGCCTGTGTGGGTGTGTCTCTGGTGACGGTCTTGATGATGGGCCGGGCGTTGGATGAAGGGCAGCTTTTTGGCTTGTATCAACGGCTCAACTATGGGGTTTGTGTTCTTTGGGTGGCTGCTTTGGCGGTGATGGCGTTGCGGGGTAGAGTGGTTGGTAATTGAATGCTGTCCCGCCGGGACTGTCAGATTTTTTGTGTGCAGGCGGGTAACGGCCTGCCGTCAGGCAGGCCTTGATTCACCAGGTCGGCCTGATGAACCGATCTCCGTACAGAACCGCAAATTGATTCATCGCACTTTTCCAATCATGCGCCGCTGAGCCCCAGTTCGCTGTGATGTTTCGAAGTCCCAGCCAGATCAGTTTGGTGGCCGCGTCGTCATTCGGGAAGTGGCCACGGGTCTTGATGATCTTGCGCAGCTGAGCATTGATACTCTCGATGGCATTGGTGGTGTAGATCACCTTCCGGATGGCGG
>NZ_CABVIX010000027.1:2239-5234 GCF_902498185.1 Pseudomonas fluorescens
TTTGTGAATTGCCCGCAAGGGCACTGTACGAATTTTCGGCGAATGTCGTCTTCACAGTATAACCAGATTGCTTGGGGTTATATGGTCAAGTGAAGAAGCGCATACGGTGGATGCCTTGGCAGTCAGAGGCGATGAAAGACGTGGTAGCCTGCGATAAGCTTCGGGGAGTCGGCAAACAGACTTTGATCCGGAGATCTCTGAATGGGGGAACCCACTCAGCACAAGCTGAGTATCTTGTACTGAATACATAGGTGCAAGAGGCGAACCAGGGGAACTGAAACATCTAAGTACCCTGAGGAATAGAAATCAACCGAGATTCCCTTAGTAGTGGCGAGCGAACGGGGACCAGCCCTTAAGTTGGTTTGAGATTAGTGGAACGCTCTGGAAAGTGCGGCCGTAGTGGGTGATAGCCCCGTACATGAAAATCTCTTATCAATGAAATCGAGTAGGACGGAGCACGAGAAACTTTGTCTGAATATGGGGGGACCATCCTCCAAGGCTAAATACTACTGACTGACCGATAGTGAACTAGTACCGTGAGGGAAAGGCGAAAAGAACCCCGGAGAGGGGAGTGAAATAGATCCTGAAACCGTATGCGTACAAGCAGTGGGAGCAGACTTGTTCTGTGACTGCGTACCTTTTGTATAATGGGTCAGCGACTTATATTCAGTGGCGAGCTTAACCGAATAGGGGAGGCGTAGCGAAAGCGAGTCTTAATAGGGCGTTTAGTCGCTGGGTATAGACCCGAAACCGGGCGATCTATCCATGGGCAGGTTGAAGGTTAGGTAACACTGACTGGAGGACCGAACCGACTACCGTTGAAAAGTTAGCGGATGACCTGTGGATCGGAGTGAAAGGCTAATCAAGCTCGGAGATAGCTGGTTCTCCTCGAAAGCTATTTAGGTAGCGCCTCATGTATCACTGTAGGGGGTAGAGCACTGTTTCGGCTAGGGGGTCATCCCGACTTACCAAACCGATGCAAACTCCGAATACCTACAAGTGCCGAGCATGGGAGACACACGGCGGGTGCTAACGTCCGTCGTGAAAAGGGAAACAACCCAGACCGTCAGCTAAGGTCCCAAAGTCATGGTTAAGTGGGAAACGATGTGGGAAGGCTTAGACAGCTAGGAGGTTGGCTTAGAAGCAGCCACCCTTTAAAGAAAGCGTAATAGCTCACTAGTCGAGTCGGCCTGCGCGGAAGATGTAACGGGGCTCAAACCATGCACCGAAGCTACGGGTATCATCCTTTGGATGATGCGGTAGAGGAGCGTTCTGTAAGCCTGTGAAGGTGAGTTGAGAAGCTTGCTGGAGGTATCAGAAGTGCGAATGCTGACATGAGTAACGACAATGCGAGTGAAAAACTCGCACGCCGAAAGACCAAGGTTTCCTGCGCAACGTTAATCGACGCAGGGTTAGTCGGTCCCTAAGGCGAGGCTGAAAAGCGTAGTCGATGGAAAACAGGTTAATATTCCTGTACTTCCGGTTATTGCGATGGAGGGACGGAGAAGGCTAGGCCAGCTTGGCGTTGGTAGTCCAAGTTTAAGGTGGTAGGCTGGGATCTTAGGTAAATCCGGGATCTCAAGGCCGAGAGCTGATGACGAGTTGCCTTTGGGCGACGAAGTGGTTGATGCCATGCTTCCAAGAAAAGCTTCTAAGCTTCAGATAACCGGGAACCGTACCCCAAACCGACACAGGTGGTTAGGTAGAGAATACCAAGGCGCTTGAGAGAACTCGGGTGAAGGAACTAGGCAAAATGGCACCGTAACTTCGGGAGAAGGTGCGCCGGTGAGGGTGAAGGACTTGCTCCGTAAGCCCACGCCGGTCGAAGATACCAGGCCGCTGCGACTGTTTATTAAAAACACAGCACTCTGCAAACACGAAAGTGGACGTATAGGGTGTGACGCCTGCCCGGTGCCGGAAGGTTAATTGATGGGGTTAGCTAACGCGAAGCTCTTGATCGAAGCCCCGGTAAACGGCGGCCGTAACTATAACGGTCCTAAGGTAGCGAAATTCCTTGTCGGGTAAGTTCCGACCTGCACGAATGGCGTAACGATGGCGGCGCTGTCTCCACCCGAGACTCAGTGAAATTGAAATCGCTGTGAAGATGCAGTGTATCCGCGGCTAGACGGAAAGACCCCGTGAACCTTTACTATAGCTTTGCACTGGACTTTGAATTTGCTTGTGTAGGATAGGTGGGAGGCTTTGAAGCGTGGACGCCAGTCTGCGTGGAGCCATCCTTGAAATACCACCCTGGCAACTTTGAGGTTCTAACTCAGGTCCGTTATCCGGATCGAGGACAGTGTATGGTGGGTAGTTTGACTGGGGCGGTCTCCTCCCAAAGAGTAACGGAGGAGTACGAAGGTGCGCTCAGACCGGTCGGAAATCGGTCGTAGAGTATAAAGGCAAAAGCGCGCTTGACTGCGAGACAGACACGTCGAGCAGGTACGAAAGTAGGTCTTAGTGATCCGGTGGTTCTGTATGGAAGGGCCATCGCTCAACGGATAAAAGGTACTCCGGGGATAACAGGCTGATACCGCCCAAGAGTTCATATCGACGGCGGTGTTTGGCACCTCGATGTCGGCTCATCACATCCTGGGGCTGAAGCCGGTCCCAAGGGTATGGCTGTTCGCCATTTAAAGTGGTACGCGAGCTGGGTTTAGAACGTCGTGAGACAGTTCGGTCCCTATCTGCCGTGGACGTTTGAGATTTGAGAGGGGCTGCTCCTAGTACGAGAGGACCGGAGTGGACGAACCTCTGGTGTTCCGGTTGTCACGCCAGTGGCATTGCCGGGTAGCTATGTTCGGAAGAGATAACCGCTGAAAGCATCTAAGCGGGAAACTTGCCTCAAGATGAGATCTCACTGGAGCCTTGAGCTCCCTGAAGGGCCGTCGAAGACTACGACGTTGATAGGTGGGGTGTGTAAGCGCTGTGAGGCGTTGAGCTAACCCATACTAATTGCCCGTGAGGCTTGACCATATAACACCCAAGCAATTTG
>NZ_CABVIX010000028.1 GCF_902498185.1 Pseudomonas fluorescens
CCGATACCGAAGACACCACCACGCTGACCCTGGAGGCGGATGCCTCTGTCGCTGAAGGCGGCAAGATCACCTACGTTGCCACCCTGACCGAAAAGGCCGGCAGCGACCTGGAGATCAAGCTGAGCAACGGTGCGATCATCAGCATCGCCAAGGACGCTCTCACCGGCCAGGTGATCGTCGATGCGCCGAAGGATGATGTGTATGTCGATGCCGGTACGCTCAAAGTGACCGTCGACAGCACCACCGGCGGCAACTTCGAGAAGCTCGACACCAGCAAGGCCGTGGCCGAGACGCAGGTCACCGACACCGAAGACACCACCTCTCTCAGCCTGACGGCCACCGAGACCGTGGCCGAAGGCGGCAAGATCACCTACGTTGCCACCCTGACCGAGAAGGCCGGCAGCGACCTGGAGATCAAGCTGAGCAATGGCGCGATCATCAGCATTGCCAAGGACGCTCTCACCGGTCAGGTGATCGTCGATGCACCGAAGGATGATGTGTACGTCGATGCCGGTACGCTCAAAGTGACCGTCGACAGCACCACCGGTGGCAACTTCGAGAAGCTCGACACCAGCAAGGCCGTGGCCGAGACGCAGGTCACCGACACCCTCAACGACGTCGTCGCGAGCCTGACTGCCGACAAGACTACGGTAACTGAAGGGGGACAGATCAGGTACACCGTGACGCTGACCAGCAAGGACGGCCTGGATGTCAGCCAGCATGAGAAGCTGACGTTTACCCTGACGGATGATGTCACCGTTGTGCTTGAGAAAGGCCAGACGTCGAATTACGTCTACGTCACAGCTCCCGACGATGTCTTTACCGGTGGCCTTGCCACGATCTCCAAGCAGATCGTAAGCGTTGCAGGGGGGAGCGAATTCGAAAGTCTCGTCCTGGATCGTACCGAGGTGAGAACCGCCGTGACCGACGAACCAGGCAGCGGTACCGGCAACGTTGTCGGCAATACCGGTGACAAGTTCATCGTCACCATCGAAGGGACAGGCGATGTATTCGAAAACGAGCAACCGGGCTTCCTGATCAGGCTGAGCGAAAAGCTCGATCAAACGCTGACTATCAGGCTGAGCAATAACGAGACGATCGTTATCAAGGCAGGAAGCACAGAGTATCTGTATCGTGCACCGATCCAGGGCGAAGACGTGTTCAAGGATGCAGGCCCAGTGGTGGTCGGCATACAGAGCGCAACCGTGGTCGGCAAGAAATTCGAAAACTTGGTGATCGGGGATGCTGCAACGGTCAATGTCAAAGACACTGTCGACACTGTCTTCGCCAAGATCAGTATCGATGGCAACGTCTCGGTTACCGAAGGCGGCACGCTGACCTACAAGGTCGAGCTGGTGGACGCGGCCGGCAAGCTTGTCAACGTCCCGGCTGGCAAGTCGGTGACTGTGGACCTTGCCTGGGAAGGCCAGGCTGATGGGAATGATGTCAGCGGTACCCGGCCTGCCAGTGTCACCATCAACGGTGGCAGCAGCAGTGCATCCATCTCGGTGAAGACTTACGACGATACCAAGGCCGAAGGCGATGAAAGCATGGTCGCCACCATCAAGAAGGTGACCGACAACAACAACGTGTTCGAAAAGCTCGATATCAGCACCCAGAACTCAGCCAGCGGCACCGTTGTAGATAACGACTTCAAGCCTATGGTCTCGGGCAGCACTGCCGAGGTGTTCGAAAACGTTGGCGGCGGCAAAGCCGACGTGGTGTTGGTCCTCGACCGTTCGGGCAGCATGGGGCCGGCATGGAATAAAGGCGGAGGCAGCGACCCAGATGGGGCCGGTCCGTACACTTCCCGCATGGAGATGCTCAAGCTGGCGGTCAAGAACTTGTTCGAGTCCGGGACCGTGCATTCGGTGTTCATTGTTTCGTTTGCAGACAACGCAAAATACTCTGCAGGCAAGGACGGTGGTTGGTATACGAACCTGAATGATGCCTACAAAGCGATCGATGCACTCGACGCTGGCGGCACGACCGCCTATAGCAAGGCGCTCGACACTGTGATCAGCAACTACAAGGCACCCCCGGCGGGTGGCGGCAAGCTGGTGAGCATCTTCATGTCTGATGGTGAGCCGACGAACGGCTATGCAGCGGACGAAGACAAGTGGATCAAGTTCCTGGCTGCCAACAAGTTCGACAACTCCTACGCAGTTGGATTCGGTGGGCTTACCAACAAGGACAAGAATGCGCTGGAGGGTATCGCCTGGAAACCGGGCGAAACGGTCAACCAGATCACCCAGGGCAGCGCCGACGATCATGTGATGGTGGTCGACACCACGCTCAGCGAGCTGACGAAGGTACTGGTGAATAGTGTCGGCAACACTGCAACGTCTGGCGACGTGACTACCGGTGCTACCAGTGGTACCGCCGGTTGGGCACCCGACGGCTTGAAGATGAAATCGGTGGAATTCAACGGCACGGTCTATGAATTCGCCAAGGTCTCCGATACCCAGACCGTCAACCTGGGCAATGTCGGTACCTTGGTCATCAAGGGCGACGGTAGCTATACGTTCTCGGCCAAGGAAGGGTTCAACACAGCGACATCGGTGTCGGCAGTGGTCAAGTTCACCGTCAAGGATGCCAACGGTGAAACCGCGTCGTCGACGCTGACATTGACGGTCAAGGACCAGGATCCGATTGCGAAAAATGATGATGTGACTGTCGTCATGGATTCTTCGATTCCGATGCTGACCACGTTTGACAGTACCGAAACCTCCAAGTGGAACTTTGATGGCGCCGTGAACCGCGGCGCGACAAGCCTTGGGTCTTCGTCAGTGCTCAAAGAAAACACGGGATCGTGGCAATTCACCTCTACTGCGGACTGGGGCTGGGGCTGGAACCCGAGTTGGATCGCTGATGCTCAGCGCAGCGGCGGCAAGTTGTGGGTGACTGATAGCTCAGGTAGTGGATGGGGTGATGGAGAAGTCGCGACGCCTGTCTACAAGACCGGAGCCGTTGCAGGCGAGAAGCTGTCATTCTCTGCTTCGGTCAGCAACTTCAAGTCGGGCTCCGATTCTGCAACTTGGGCACTCTTCAAGTTGCAGCCGAACGGTAACTGGACACAGGTACAATCGGCGACCATGGACTACTCGACCGGAACCGTCACGACAAGCGCACTGGATGCCAATGCCCAATACCGTATCGTCGTGACCGTTGACGACTATTCATCCTACAACGGCAATGCAACGGTCGCCCTGGACGACTTCAAAGCCATCGCTGCAGACGCGCCAAGTTATGACTGGACCACGCCCGCAATCACTGGTTCGGTCAAGGCCAACGACACCTGGGGCACTGGTCAAGAAGCTTCAAGCCTGTCGGTCAAGGTCAATGGCGCATGGACAGACGTAGCGAACGGCGGCACTACCGTTACCGGTCAATACGGTAGCCTGATCATCAACAAGGACGGGTCCTACACCTACACCCCGAATGCCGATGGGAAGGGCGTGGGCCATATGGACCAGTTCGACTACAAGCTGACCCAGCCTGATGGCGATACCGACACGGCCCACTTGTACGTCACGATCGAGGGCACCGGGCCAGGCGCCACCAACTTGGCACCTGCCTGGACTTCCGGCAACGACACGCTGCTGGGTACCGATGGCAACGACATCATCTTCGGCGGTGCCGGCGATGACACGTTGATCGGTGGCAAGGGCAATGACACCCTCACCGGCGGCAGCGGTGCCGACCTGTTTGTCTGGAAGGCGAACCACACCGGCAACGATGTGATCACCGACTTCAAGGCAAGCGAGGGCGACCGTATCGACCTGAAGGACCTGCTCCAAGGCGAAAAGGGCAGCACTATCGATGATTACCTGAAGATCACCACCGTCAAGGGTGAGACGGTCCTGCAGGTGAGCTCCGATGGCAAGCTCAACGTTGCTGACGGTGCCAACCATGTCGACACGGCGATCGCCGTGCAAGGGGCCAACTGGTCGAACACGACGATCAACTCGTTGATCAGCGGTGCCGATCCGTTGATCAAGATCGATAACCACAACAGCTGATCCGGGCCCGGCGGCGGCCAGATTCCATGCCGCTGCCGGGAGTTGGAGTTGTTCAGTGGCCTGTGATCGCGGACAAGTCCGCTCCTACGCATTGGACTGCCCCCAAGAAGTTGGACAAAAAATCCAACCCTTGGGGGACCGATGGGCAAATACACAGAGCAGTTCAAACTCACAGCCATCTCAGCCTACTTAGATGGTAGCGATGGCTTTCGAAAGGT
>NZ_CABVIX010000029.1 GCF_902498185.1 Pseudomonas fluorescens
CCGTATGTGTATCTGAAGGACGTGCTGACTTGTCTGCCGACGCAGCGGGCCAGTGAAATTGATCAACTACTGCCGCATCAGTGGGTAGCTGCTTGAGTCAGGCAAGGTGACTTCAGCAGACGCTTACCCTCGCACAGCGTAGCCAGCATGCGTTGTACCGAGGCAGCCTCGGCTGGCGCAACGCCGCGGCGAGAAATGACTTAAGCACAAACGAGGGAGCACGCTGAAATGCCGTTGGAAAGCCTTATTGGTGTGGCGATTATCGCGTTGGGTATGGTACTGACGCCAGGGCCAAACATGGTTTACCTAACATCCCGAGCGATTTCCCAAGGCCGCTTGGCCGGCATGATATCGTTGGCGGGAGTAGCGCTGGGATTCATCTGCTACCTAGTGGCTTCAGGGCTGGGGTTGGCGGCGCTTTTCAAGGCCGTGCCGATGGCGTACGACGTGGTCCGAGTAGCAGGCGCGTTCTACCTTGGCTACCTAGCTTGGAACATGGTGAAGGGCGCGTCTCCGTTCGAGGCGCGCAAATTATCTCCGCACTCACCTCGTAAGCTCTTCACCATGGGACTGATAACCAACCTCCTCAATCCGAAAATCGCCTTGATGTATTCGGCATTGATTCCTCAGTTCATCGATCCATCGGCGGGTTCAACCCTGCATCAGTACATGCAGCTGGGTCTGGTGCAGATTGGAATCGCGGTTACGGTAAATGGCCTGATCGTTTTGGGAGCCGCGCGCGTCAGTCGTTTTCTCACCGCCCGCCCTAGGGCAATGCGGACCCAACGCTGGGTGTCGGGTGCAGTACTGGGAGTATTCGCAATCGACATCCTGATGCGCAAACCGCTGGCCTAAGCTACCGCGCTGGAAACAAAGCTCAAGTGTCGAGTATCCGGGTCAATCAGGAGAACCTGCGTGCGCCACTGTGCTGGACTGACGTGTATGCCCAGGACATCTACTCCGAAGTCATCGAACTGGCCGAGAAACATCCAGATGAGTTGATTGCGGCCCTGATTGAGCAACACTTTGGTCGGCACATTGATGTGGTGGATCAACAAGTTCGTGCGGTACTGCTGTTGCCGGAGATTGCCAAAAGCCTCAATGCAGAGACCGGTTCACCCGGCCTGAACACTCTTCGTCAGTATCGCGATCAGGAAGAAAGGTTCGCTTGGAATAGGTCGACCAGCTCTCGAAGACCAAGTGGCATGTGCCGACGTCCGGGGTAGTAAATATAAAAAGCCGGTTCGATGGGAGCCCAGTCCGGGAGCACAATCTGTAGCTCCCCGGGAGCCAGGTAATCACTGACGCGTTCTTCGAGGCAGTAGGTGATGCCTCGATCTGCTAATGCCATCTCAATTCCGAAAGTGGTCTCGTTCACGCATAGCTTTGGGTTGAGACTCGCTGACAGGTTGTGGGGCTATCGCCACCGGCTTTTGCTAGAGGGTTATATTTCGATCACAATCTTACCGATCTGCGCGTTCGACTCCATGTACTGGTGTGCTTCAACCATCTTGCCGAACGGGAACGTTTTTGAAACCACTGGCTGCAGGGCGCCACTTTCAAGCCCTTTGGTGATGAACTCCTTGGCGCGGTTCAGGCGTTCAGCATCCTGGGTAATCTCAAAGAGTTGGTACCCGCGAATGGTCAGGTCTTTGCCTAGCAACTCCATGACGGGAACACTCAGGTCGGCGGTTTCAAGCGCTCCGTATTGGAAGAAGATACCCAGGTATGAAAGGGCCCGAAGGATGTTTGCGACCTCAGGGCCGCCGACTGGATCAAACGCCATCCGCGCGCCTTTGCCTTCAGTAATACGATTCACTTCAGCAACCAGATCCTGCTCCGACGTTGCAATCACGTGCGCAGCGCCGGCATCCAGAAGGGCTTGTCGTTTTTCACTGGTACGGGTCAACGCTACCGGATTGGCGCCCAAGGAATTTGCAATCTGAATGGCCGCCAACCCGACGCTACTCGATGCCGCACGAATCAATACGGTCTCGCCTTTTTGCAGGTTGCCGATGTCGACCAACGCACCGTACGCGGTCACGTATTTCATCCATGTCGCCGCCGCCTGAATGGATGTAAGCCCTGCTGGCTGCTTCACAAGCGCATGAACCGGTGCGACGACGAGTTCTCCATACATGCCGTAATCCGCAAAAGAAAACGCTGGTATGACGTTCACCTCATCACCGACGGCATATCCAGAGACACCTTCTCCAACTGATTCAACGGTGCCCGCTGCTTCGTACCCGAGGATCGCTGGCATCTCCGGTGTGAACGTGTACTGGCCCGACCTGTACATGGCCTCGGCACGATTCAACCCGAGTGCTTTTACCTTGATGCGGACTTCGCCGGTGGTAGGTGCTCTCACATCCACGTCATCAATTTGTAGGACTTCTGGGCCACCCATGCGGTGGAAACGAACGACTTTAGACATTGCCAACTCCTGAGATACGGAAAAGGTCAAAGCTAATCGCTCGCAGCGGCTTCAGGAAGACCGCCTGCGGACACAGACTGTTATCCAGAAAATACCAATGGGAGTTACGCCAGATGGTGGGTCGCCATAAGCGTCTTCAACCATTCTATAAAAGCGTCGACTTTGGGTGGCAGGTGTTCGCGGTGCGGATACAGGATCGAAACCCGCTTTGCCGGAACTGCAATATCGCCGAGCACCTGGACGAGCGATCCATCCTGCAAATGGCAGCGTACAGAAATTTCCAAACCCTGAAGCAATCCAAAGCCAGCCAACGCCGAAGCCACAAATGCCTCGGTGTCATTGACTCTGATCCCTGACTCCAACCGCATTCCTTTCATTTGCCCATCCACTGTGAAAACCCACTCGATAGGGCGCGGATTGCTGCCTGCGAAGTAATTTACGGCTCGGTGTGTTTCCAGGTCAGTGAGGGTCTGAGGTGTGCCAAAGCGCTCAAGGTAGGAGGGTGCAGCGCACGTCAGCATGGGTAGATAGCCGATACTGCGGGCGATCAGACTGGAGTCTTCAAGCTCCCCCATCCTGACCACGCAATCAACACCTTCGCTGAGCATGTCGATGGGTTTGTCACTCGCTCCGATGGTGAGTTCTATCCCTGGGTGAAGGCTTTGAAAGTCCATCAGTGAAGGAATAATCAATAGCTTCGCAAGGCTAACCGGCATGTCTACACGTAGCTTTCCAATAAGGCGGGCAGGGCGATTCCCCAAGGAAGACATGGTCTCCGAAACGTCTGCCAGAAGCGATTTGCAACGCTCATAAAACGCCTCCCCGTCAGGGGTCAAATTCACCTGGCGCGTCGTCCGGTTGAGCAGCCGACCACCCAGCTGCCGTTCGAGCAACTGGATCGTTTTGGATACGGCAGGGCGGTGCAGGTGTAGTGCTTGTGCCGCTTTGGTGAAGCTGCCGGTTTCGATGACACTGACGAAAACCTGGATCGAGTGAAAGACATCCATCAGATACACCCACGAAAATAGGCCTCTAGATTAGCAAAGATCCAGTGGTGACTTTTCATACGCAGCTTGGCTCGCGTTGACCATTTGGCGGTCAAGCCAGTGACATGTCCAAAAATCAACAAAGTGTGTATTTTGACGGGACTGTCAGATTTTTTGTGTGCGGGCCGGTAACGGCCTGCCGTCAGGCAGGCCTTGATTCACCAGGTCGGCCTGATGAACCGATCTCCGTACAGAACCGC
The DNA here is from genome assembly GCF_902498185.1 of Pseudomonas fluorescens. Lineage (GTDB taxonomy): Bacteria > Pseudomonadota > Gammaproteobacteria > Pseudomonadales > Pseudomonadaceae > Aquipseudomonas > Aquipseudomonas fluorescens_BS. Next base: position 3,681 of record NZ_CABVIX010000029.1, read on the forward strand.
AAATTGATTCATCGCACTTTTCCAATCATGCGCCGCTGAGCCCCAGTTTGCTGTGATGTTTCGAAGTCCCAGCCAGATCAGTTTGGTGGCCGCGTCGTCGTTCGGGAAGTGGCCACGGGTCTTGATGATCTTGCGCAGCTGAGCATTGATACTCTCGATGGCATTGGTGGTGTAGATCACCTTCCGGATGGCGGGCGGGAACACAAAGAAGGGAATCACGCGATCCC
>NZ_CABVIX010000030.1 GCF_902498185.1 Pseudomonas fluorescens
CGTAGGTGATCTTGCCGCCTTCGGCCACGGTCTCGGTGGCCTTCAGGCTGAGAGACGTGGTGTCTTCGGTATCGGTGACCTGGGTTTCAGCGATTGCCTTGCTGGTGTCGAGCTTCTCGAAGTTGCCGCCGGTGGTGCTGTCGACGGTGACGGTCAGGGTACCGGCATCGACGTACACATCATCCTTCGGTGCATCAACGATCACCTGGCCGGTAAGAGCGTCCTTGGCGATGCTGATGATCGCGCCATTGCTCAGCTTGATCTCCAGGTCGCTGCCAGCCTTTTCGGTCAGGGTGGCAACGTAGGTGATCTTGCCGCCTTCGGCCACGGTCTCGGTGGCCTTCAGGCTGAGAGACGTGGTGTCTTCGGTATCGGTGACCTGCGTCTCGGCCACGGCCTTGCTGGTGTCGAGCTTCTCGAAGTTGCCACCGGTGGTGCTGTCGACGGTAACGGTCAGGGTACCGGCATCGACGTACACATCATCCTTCGGTGCATCGACGGTGACGCGACCTTCGGTGCTGTCCTTGGCGATGCTGATGATCGCACCGTTGCTCAGCTTGATCTCCAGGTCGCTGCCGGCCTTTTCGGTCAGGGTGGCAACGTAGGTGATCTTGCCGCCTTCAGCGACAGAGGCATCCGCCTCCAGGGTCAGCGTGGTGGTGTCTTCGGTATCGGTGACCTGGGTTTCAGCGATTGCCTTGCTGGTGTCGAGCTTCTCGAAGTTGCCCCCCGTAGCGCCAGTAATCGTGGTGCTAACCGTACTGCCGTTGATATAGACGTCATTGGCCGGCGTCTGGAAGTCAACGCTGCCGGTGGACCTGCCGGCTTCAACAGTGATCGTCTGCCCATTGGACAGTGTCACGGTAACCGGCGTCTGCGCCGGGTTGGTCAGCGTGACGGTATAGGTGATCACGCCGCCTTCGGTGACCGATGGATTCGCAGTCAAGGTAGCGGTGGTGGTATCGATCGAATCAGCGATCACTGTCTGCGCTGGAGTGCCATCCGGCACCAGGCTCTCGAAGTTGCCGCCAGTAGCACCGGTAATCGTGGTGCTGACCGTGCTGCCATTGTTGTAGACATCATTGGCCAGCGTTTGGAAGTCAACGCTGCCAGTGGACTGCCCGGCTTCGACAGTAATGGTCTGCCCATTGGACAGCGTCACGCTGACCGGCGTCTGCGCCGGGTTGTTCAACGTGACGGTATAAGTGATCACGCCGCCTTCGGTAACCGACGGATTCGCAGTCAGGGTCGCGGTGGTGGTATCGATCGAATCAGCGATGACCGTCTGTGCCGGCGTTGCATCCGGCACCAGGCTCTCGAAGTTGCCGCCAGTAGCACCGGTAATCGTGGTGCTGACCGTGCTGCCATTGTTGTAGACGTCATTGGCCGGTGTCTGGAAATCTACACGGCCCTGGGTCTGTCCGGCTTCGACAATAATGGTCTGCCCATTGGACAGCGTCACGTTGACCGGCGTCTGCGCCGGGTTGTTCAACGTAACGGTATAGGTGATCACACCGCCTTCGGTAACCGACGGATTCGCGGTCAAGGTCGCGGTGGTGGTATCAATCGAATCAGCGATCACTGTCTGTGCTGGAGTGCCATCCGGCACCAGGCTCTCAAAGTTGCCGCCAGTAGCACCCGTGATAGTGGTGCTGACCGTACTGCCGTTGTTGTAGACGTCATTGGCCGGCGTCTGGAAATCAACGCTGCCAGCCGACTGTCCGGCTTCAACGGTGATCGTTTGCCCATTGGACAGCGTCACGCTGACCGGCGTCTGCGCCGGGTTGTTCAACGTGACGGTATAAGTGATCACGCCGCCTTCGGTAACCGACGGATTCGCAGTCAGGGTCGCGGTGGTGGTATCGATCGAATCAGCGATGACCGTCTGTGCCGGCGTTGCATCCGGCACCAGGCTCTCGAAGTTGCCGCCAGTAGCACCGGTAATCGTGGTGCTGACCGTGCTGCCATTGTTGTAGACGTCATTGGCCGGTGTCTGGAAATCTACACGGCCCTGGGTCTGCCCGGCTTCGACAGTAATGGTCTGCCCGTTGGACAGCGTCACGCTGACCGGCGTCTGCGCCGGGTTGTTCAACGTGACGGTATAAGTGATCACACCGCCTTCGGTAACCGACGGATTAGCTGTCAAGGTGGCAGTTGTGGTGTCGATGGTGTCGGTCACCTGAGTCACTGCTGGAGCAGGATTCGGAGTGATAATCAGGCCATTGCCGCCGATCGTTCCGGTAATGGTCGTGGAAATCTGGCTGGCATCCAGATAAACCGTATCGTTCGCGGGGATCGTCACGTTGACGGTGCCGCTGGTCTGGCCAGCTGGGATGACGATCACAGAACCATTGGATAGGGTGACGGTCAGGCTGCTCGTTGGAGCCTGGCTAACGGTTGCGGTATAGACGATAACGCCACCCGCTTCGCTTATCGATGGGGTAGCGCTGAAATTGAGGCCTGTCGCAACCGGCGGGTCTGTCGTGACAGCATTACCCTCATCGGTATTGTCTATATCAATCGCGCCGACGTCTTGCTCAAGACCTTCGGTCGCAAAGGTAATGGGCCCCGTAGGGAACCCGATCGTCGGATCGACCACCCCCCCCGTCGCTTCCAGCATCACGAACGAATGACCACCGCCCGCAGCACCGCCAGTGCCCGCGGCATTCGGACCCGCAGCCGTCGCTTCAAGCTCGGTAGTCGGGTCAGCACCTGCCGCGATCGCCTGTTGCAGCTCTTCGACCGACGGCGCGGCCTGGGCAGTCGCCTGGCTCAGGTCGGCGGTGCTGTCGGGCGCATCGGCGCTCCACTGGCTGTCACGGCCCAGGTCGAGCAAACGGCCATCAGCCAGCTCAAGGGTCACCGCGCCGCCCGCGCCTGTGAGGACTTGCTCGCCCGCGAGCAAGCGGTCGCCTTCGATCAGTACTCGCTGGATGCCTTCCGGGGATACCGCTATGACTTGACCAACAATGCTTTTGACAATCGCAACAACACTGCTCATTTACTCTCCGGATACCCAGTTGGCTTCCACACGACTATCGAAAAGCCGCTTGCGATGGAATATGTTCAATAATGGTTTGATTTTTTGACGTCAACTTTCTGTCTATAACCTCTGGCGATAAAGTTAATGCCAAAGTATTGACCTTCTCGCCGCCATCCTAAACAATCACCCGCGTAATGTCACATTGATATTTTCCCAAAAAGCATCCTCTCTGACGCATCTTATCCGCTCCCTCGGAAAGTCCTTTGGAAATCAATAATTTGCTGTTTCCAAGGCAGGTACAGCCGTGGCTCTGCTGACCAATTACCTGAGTGATGTCGGCCAAATTCCGGAGAAAATTAGCTCCTCGGCACCATTTGTTGTTCAACTGCCGGCATCGCTTATCGGTTGCGAAGGCGCGCGTGCAGTGGAAGGCCGACCTGACATTCTTCAAGGCCCAGCGCCGGTGGGTCGAGGTCCAGACGACACAGTTGTTTACTCGGTATCGAATCAAGGCGACCATTGGCCAGCTGCTCAGGAACCAGGTGTCGTAGCCCCTTTGGCAAGCGTTATGCAGAACGATCTGAAACCCAGGATGAACCTGCCAGACATGAACTGACGGGGCATCCATCCCTACACCGTAAAGGATGAAAAGAGCGCGCGTGGAATCCGAAGTCAGTCGAGTCCAACTCAGCCACGATCCACGCAGTCAGCACGACGATCCTTTACTGGATAGCCTGCTGACCCTGTGTGTCCTGCACCAGAAGCCCGCCAGCCGG
>NZ_CABVIX010000031.1 GCF_902498185.1 Pseudomonas fluorescens
CGTCATCGACCGCGGGCAGATCGTCGCCGACGGCCCGAAAGCTGCCGTCATGGAAGCGCTGAAGAAGGGGCAGATCAGTGTTGCATAAGCTCGATATGGGACAGTTCAAGAGCAACCTGAAACGCTACTTCAGGGGCTCGGAATCGCTGAGTGGGCAGCCCTTGCCCGAGGTCAACAAAGCCTTGATCGAGGATGTTCCCCGAGTGGTTCGCCTGACGATCTGGGGTGTTATCGCCTTCTTCCTGTTCTTGATCGTGTGGGCCTGCGTTGCGCCGATCGATGAGGTCACCCGAGGAGAAGGTAAGGCCGTCCCATCCTCAAGAGTGCAGAAGGTCCAGAACCTCGAAGGCGGCATCGTCGCCGAGATCTTCGCCAAGGAAGGAGAGGTCGTGGAAGTGGGCGAGCCCTTGCTGCGCCTGGACGAGACCCGATTCGCCTCCAATGTTGGCGAGACCGAGGCCGACCGCACAGCCATGGCTTTGCGCGTCGAACGGTTGAGTGCCGAAGTCGAGGACGTACCGCTCAAGATCGATGAAGAGCTGCGCAAGGCCGCACCCAGCCAGGCAGCCAACGAAGAGTCGTTGTACCAGAGCCGCCGCCAGCAATTGCGCGACGAAATCGGTGGCCTGGAACAGCAACTCGTGCAGCGCCAGCAGGAGCTGCGCGAGTACAGCTCCAAGCGCGCCCAGTACGCCAACAGCCTGCAACTGCTACGCCAGGAGATTTCCATGTCCGAGCCCTTGGTAGCCAGGGGCGCCATCTCCCAGGTCGAAATCCTCAGGTTGAGAAGATCCGAGGTCGAGACCCGCGGTGAGATGGATGCGACCGCCCTGGCGATACCCCGCGCCGAGGCTGCGATCAAGGAAATCCAGAGCAAGATCGAGGAGACCCGCGGCAAGTTCCGCAGTGATGCCCTGACACAACTCAACGAAGCCCGTACCGACCTGAACAAGGCTACTGCCACCGGCAAGGCACTGGATGACCGGGTCAACCGCACCCTCGTCACGTCGCCCGTGCGAGGAGTAATCAACAAGTTGCTGGTGAACACCATTGGCGGGGTCATCCAGCCAGGCAGCGACATCGTCGAGATCGTGCCGATGGATGACACCTTGGTGATCGAGGCGAAGATCTTGCCCAAGGACATTGCCTTCCTCCATCCAGGCCAGGAGGCCACGGTCAAGTTCACGGCGTATGACTACACCATCTACGGCGGGCTCAAGGCCAAGCTCGAGCAGATAAGCGCTGACACCATCACCGACGAAGACAAGAAAACCACCTACTACCTGATCAGGTTGCGCACCGACAGCAGCCACCTGGGGACCGATGAGAAGCCGTTGCAGATCATCCCTGGGATGGTGGCGACTGTGGATATCCTGGCGGGGAAGAAGACCATCATGAGTTATCTGCTCAAGCCGATCATGAAGGCGCGGTCAGAGGCGCTGCGCGAACGCTAAGGTCAGTCATCATATGAAAAGGGCCGCATAGCGGCCCCTTGATCTGGTTCATGAAAGAAGACGATGCGGATCAGCGCTCGCGCAGGGCTTCGGAGCGCGCTTTCATGATCGGCTTGAGCAGGTAGCTCATGATGGTCTTCTTGCCGGTCAGAATATCCACCGTCGCGACCATGCCAGGAATGATCAGCAGCGGCTTTTCATCGGTCCCAAGGTGGCTGCGGTCTGTGCGCAGCTTGATCAGGTAATACGTGGTCTTCTTGTCTTCGTCGGTGATGGTGTCGGCGCCGATCTGTTCCAGCTTGGCCTTGAGCCCGCCGTAGATGGTGTAGTCATACGCCGTGAACTTGACCGTGGCTTCCTGCCCCGGATGCAGGAAGGCGATGTCCTTGGGCAGGATCTTGGCTTCGATCACCAGGGTGTCATCCATGGGGACGATCTCGACGATATCGCTCCCCGGCTGGATCACGCCACCCACGGTATTCACCAGCAGCTGCTTGACGATCCCGCGGACCGGAGAGGTAACCAGGGTGCGGTTGACCCGGTCATCCAGTGCCTTGCCGGTGGCAGTCGCCTTGTTCAGGTCGGTGCGGGCTTCGTTGAGCTGGGTCAGGGCTTCGCTGCGGAACTTGCCGCGGGTTTCCTCGATCTTGCTCTGCACTTCCTTGATGGCGGCTTCGGCACGGGGGATCGCCAGCGCAGTAGCGTCCAGCTGACCCCGGCTCTCGACTTCGGAGCGGCGCAGACGCAGGATCTCGACCTGGGAGATCGCGCCCTGGGCCACCAGTGGCTCGGACATTGCGATTTCCTGGCGCAGCAACTGCAAGCCGTTGGCGTACTGGGCGCGCTTGGAGCTGAACTCGCGCAATTCCTGCTGACGCTGCACCAGTTGCTGCTCCAGCCCGCCGATCTCGTCCTGCAGTTGCTGGCGACGGCTCAGGTACAGCGATTCTTCGTTGGCCGACTGGCTCGGCGCGACCTTGCGTATTTCGTCGTCGATCTTCAACGGACGATCCTCGATCTCGGCGCTCAAACGCTCGACGCGCAGGGCCATGGCCAGGCGGTCCGCCTCGGTTTCGCCAACGTTGGAGGCGAAACGGGTTTCATCGAGGCGCAGCAGCGGTTCGCCAACTTCGACGATCGCCCCTTCCTTGGCGAAGATCTCGGCGACGATGCCGCCTTCAAGGTTCTGGACCTTCTGCACCTTGGAGGAGGGAATCGCCTTGCCCTCCCCGCGCGTGACTTCATCGATGGGCGCAAAGCATGCCCAGATGATCAAGAATGCGAAGAAGGCGATCACACCCCAGATGGTCAGGCGCACGATGCGCGGGGCATCTTCGATCAGCGCTTTGTTGACCTCGGGCAGCGGTTGATCGCCAAGTGATTCGGAGCCTTTGAAATAGCGGCGCACGCCATCCTTGAAGCGTCCCATATCGAGCTTATGCAACACTGATCTGCCCCTTCTTCAGCGCTTCCATGACGGCAGCCTTCGGGCCGTCGGCGACGATCTGCCCGCGGTCGATGACA
>NZ_CABVIX010000032.1 GCF_902498185.1 Pseudomonas fluorescens
GTAAGCGTCCGGCAAAGACACCTAGCCGATACCTTCGATAAGGGCGATGTTCTCCACTTAAAAACAGGTGGACACCATCGCCCTTACCGTCAGGATTGCCATGCGCCAAAGAACTTCTTATCCCAAACCGTTTAAAGCCCAAGTCGTCCAGGAATGCCTGCAACCTGGCGTGTCGATGGCCAGCGTAGCCTTACGCCACGGTATCAACGCTAATCTGGTTCGAAAGTGGATACCTGCTTATCGTGATCGTCTGCCAGTGGCATTGCCCGCTTTCGTCCCAATCAACCTCGAGCCTCGAGCTCAGACCGATCAGCAAACACCCGTCAGTATCGAGGTGCCTTTCGGCCAGAAAACGCTCACTGTGAAATGGCCAAGTTCAGATCCGAACGGCTGCGCACGCTTTGTTCGTGAGCTAACTCAGTGATCCGCATCGACGCCATCTGGCTTGCCACCGAGCCCATGGACATGCGTGCCGGCACCGAAACCGCGTTGGCCCGGGTGATTGCCGTGTTCGGTGCGGCAAAGCCGCACTGCGCTTACCTCTTTGCAAATCGCCGCGCCAATCGAATGAAAGTCCTGGTGCATGACGGCGTGGGCATCTGGCTCGCTGCGCGGCGATTGAACCAAGGGAAATTCCACTGGCCGGGTATTCGGCGTGGCGCTGAAGTAGAACTCGACAATGAACAGCTTCAAGCGCTGGTGCTGGGCTTGCCCTGGCAGCGCGTCGGCGCGAGCGGTGCAATTACAGTGCTTTAATGCCTGGTTTTAGCTGTAGCCGTGGGGTCGATTTGGTAAAATCCACGCCATGACTTCTTCGCCCAATCTCGACCATCTGACCCCTGAGCAACTGCGCAGCCTCGCTGCGCAGTTGCTGTCGCAGGTCGACACCCTGGGGCGAGAGAGCCGTCGCGACAAGACCGTCATCGAGCAGCTCACCCACGAGATTGCCATCCTCAAGCGCCACAAGTTCGCCAAGCGCAGCGAGCAGATCAGCCCGGCACAAGGCAGCCTGCTCGACGACCTGCTTGCCACCGACCTCGAAGCCATCGAAGCCGAGCTCGATGCCCTTCGGCCGGCACCTGCCGCCACCGAACCGCGTCAACAGCCCAAACGGGCACCGTTGCCGCCACAGCTGCCGCGCACCGTGATCCGCCATGAACCGGACAACACCCAATGCGCCTGCGGCTGCCAGCTCCAGCGCATCGGCGAAGACGTCAGCGAGAAGCTGGATTACACGCCCGGCGTGTTCACCGTCGAACAGCATGTGCGCGGCAAGTGGGCCTGTCGGCAGTGCGAAACGCTGATCCAGGCGCCGGTACCGGCCCAGGTGATCGACAAGGGCATTCCTACGGCAGGCCTGCTGGCTCATGTAATGGTGGCCAAGTTCGCTGATCACTTGCCGCTGTATCGGCAGGAAAAGATCTTTGGCCGCGCCGGCCTGGCGATCCCGCGTTCCACGCTGGCGCAGTGGGTAGGACAAACCGGCGTGCAGCTGCAGCCTCTGGTTGATGCGCTGCGAGAAGCAGTCCTGGCTCAGAGGGTTGTCCACGCCGACGAGACGCCGGTGCAGATGCTGGCACCCGGGCAGAAGAAAACTCACCGCGCGTATGTCTGGGCTTATTGCACCACGCCGTTCTCGGCACTTAGGGCTGTGGTCTACGACTTCAGCCCCAGCCGCGCCGGTGAGCATGCACGCAACTTCCTAGGCAGTTGGAATGGCAAGCTGGTGTGCGACGATTTCGCCGGTTACAAGGCCGGTTTCGAGCAGGGCATGATCGAGATCGGTTGTATGGCCCATGCCCGGCGCAAGTTCTTCGATCTGCACGTCGCGAATAAAAGCCAGCTGGCTGAACAGGCACTTCACTCGATCGGCGGCTTGTACGAAGTTGAACGCCAGGCGCGTGACATGAGTGATGAGGATCGCTGGCGAATACGGCAGGAAAAGGCTGCGCCGTTGGCGAAAGCACTGCACGACTGGATGTTGACCCAGCGCGATCTTGTGCCCAACGGATCGGCTACGGCCAAAGCCCTGGATTACAGCCTGAAACGCTGGGTAGCGCTGACGCGCTACTTGGAGGATGGGGCTGTGCCTATAGACAACAATGCGGTCGAGAATCAGATCCGGCCGTGGGCACTTGGACGCTCGAATTGGTTGTTCGCCGGGTCGCTTCGCAGCGGCAAACGGGCAGCGGCGATCATGAGTTTGATCCAGTCGGCGCGCATGAATGGGCATGATCCGTATGTGTATCTGAAGGACGTGCTGACTTGTCTGCCGACGCAGCGGGCCAGTGAAATTGATCAACTACTGCCGCATCAGTGGGTAGCTGCTTGAGTCAGGCAAGGTGACTTCAGCAGACGCTTAC
>NZ_CABVIX010000033.1 GCF_902498185.1 Pseudomonas fluorescens
AAGAGCGCGCGTGGAATCCGAAGTCAGTCGAGTCCAACTCAGCCACGATCCACGCAGTCAGCACGACGATCCTTTACTGGATAGCCTGCTGACCCTGTGTGTCCTGCACCAGAAGCCCGCCAGCCGGGCGATGCTCACCACCGGCCTGCCGCTGCCCTCGCAGCGCCTGACCGCCGAGCTGCTGCCCCGCGCAGCCGCCCGCGCGGGCCTGCAAGGGCGCCTGCTGCAGCGCAAGCTGGAGCAGATCCCAAGCATCGCCATGCCCGCCATGCTGCTGCTCAAGGAAGGCCGTAGCGCCGTGCTCCTCGGGTGGGAAAACGAGCACACCGCGCGTTTGCTGCTCAGCGAGAGCGACGGCGGCGAGGTGCACATCAGTCGCGATGCCCTGCTCAGTGACTACAGCGGCAAGGTGTTTTTCGCCCAGCCGCAGCACAAGTTCGACGTCAACCACGGCAACCTCATCCCGCGTGCCCGCTCCTGGTTCCGCGATACCCTGCTGCGCAGCAAGTGGCTGTACATCGACGCCATCGCCGCCAGCCTGGTGATCAACCTGATCGCCCTGGCCGCGCCGCTGTTCGTGATGAACGTGTATGACCGCGTAGTGCCCAACCAGGCCACCTCGACGTTGTGGGTGCTGGCCATCGGCATCGGCGGCGCCTACGTCTTCGACCTGATCCTCAAGGGCCTGCGCGGTCTGTGCCTGGACCTGGCCGGCAAGAAGACCGACCTGATCATTTCGGCGACGCTGTTCGAGCGCATCGTCGGCATGTCGATGAAGTACCGTCCGGCGCGGGTCGGCAGCTTTGCCCAGAACATCCATGAATTCCAGGGCCTGCGCGACTTCCTGGCCTCGCTGACCCTGACCAGCCTGATCGACCTGCCGTTCACCCTGCTGATCCTGATGGTGATCGCCATCATCGGCGGGCACCTGGTGTGGATTCCGATCATCGCCTTCCCCTTGGCCCTGGGCATCGGCTATGCCCTGCAGAAGCCGTTGATGGCCACCATGGAGCGCACCATGGCGCTGGCCTCGGAGCGTCAGTCGAGCCTGATCGAGACCCTCGCTGGCCTCGATGCGGTCAAGGTCAACAACGCCGAGAGCGAGCGCCAGTACATGTGGGAGCAGACCCTCGGCACGCTCAGCCGCCTGGAACTGCGGGTCAAGGTGCTGTCGAGCCTTGCCATGAACATCACCATGCTGATCCAGCAACTCGCCGGTGTGGCGATGATCTGCGTCGGCGTCTACCTGATCATCGACGGCAACCTGAGCATGGGCGGCCTGGTGGCCTGCTACATGCTCAGCGGCCGTGCCCTGGGCCCGCTGGGCCAGCTCAACGGGCTGCTGGCCCGCTACCAGCAGGCCAAGGTGACCATGGTCGCCACCGACCAGATGATGGAGCTGCCGCAGGAGCGCAATTTCGAAGAGCGCCCGCTGAGCCGCCGTGTGCTGCAAGGGGCCATCGAGTTCCGGGGGGTGGACTTCACCTACCCGAATCAGCAGAACCCGGCGCTCAAGGGTATCAACCTGACGATTCGCCCGGGTGAGAAGGTCGGGATCATCGGCCGCAGCGGTTCGGGCAAGAGCTCGCTGGCCAAGCTGATCGTCGGATTGTACGAGTCCGCCAACGGCTCGCTGCTGGTCGACGGGGTGGACATCCGCCAGATCGACGTCAGCGAGCTGCGCCACAACATCGGCTACGTGCCCCAGGACATCCAGCTGCTGGCCGGCACGCTGCGCGATAACCTGGTCAGCGGTGCACGCTACATCGAGGACGAACTGGTACTGCAAGCGGCAGAGCTATCGGGCGTGCATGAGTTTGCCCGCTTGCACCCGGACGGCTACGAGCTGCAGGTCGGCGAGCGTGGGCAGAACCTCTCCGGCGGCCAGCGCCAGAACGTCGCCCTCGGCCGGGCCTTGCTGCTCAACCCGCAGATCCTGTTGCTCGACGAACCGACCAGCGCCATGGACAACACCGGCGAGGAACGTCTCAAGCAGCGCCTGCAGGCGGTGGTCGAGAGCAAGACGATGCTGCTGGTCACCCACCGGGCCTCCTTGTTGTCGCTGGTGGACCGCTTGAT
>NZ_CABVIX010000034.1 GCF_902498185.1 Pseudomonas fluorescens
GGCGTGCCGGTTACCGGAGCAGCTACAGACGCGGTGTAAACGATCGTTCCCCCCTCGGCCACACTCGGCGTGGCGGTCAGAGTAACGGTCGAGGTGTCGGTGACGTCAGTCACCGCGGTGCTGACCGAAGTCGGGCTGGAAGTCAGGTTCTCGTAGTTGCCCCCGCTGACCGCGGTGATGCTGTTGGTGACTGGAGCATTGCCCTGATAGGCATCGTTGGGAGCGGTGTAGTTCACCGAGCCGGAGCTCTGGCCTACAGCGATGGTAATGGCCTGGCCGTTGGACAAGCTCACTACCACTGGTGTGCCGGTGACCGGAGCCGCTACTGAGGCGGTATACACGATGGTCCCACCCTCGGCGACGCTGGGCGTGGCGGTGAGGGTGACAGTCGAGGTGTCGGTCACGTCAGCGACAGCGGTGCTGACCGGCGTTGGGCTGGAAGTCAGATTCTCGTAGTTTCCCCCAGTCACACCGGTGATGCTGTTGGTGACCGGTGCGTTGCCCTGATACGCATCGTTTGGCGCGGTGTAGTTAACCGAGCCCGAGCTCTGGCCCACCGCAATAGTGATGGCCTGACCATTCGACAGGCTGACCACGACAGGCGTGCCAGTGACCGGAGCGCCGACCGAAGCGGTGTACACGATGGTGCCGCCCTCGGTCACGCTCGGCGTAGCAGTCAGGGTGACGGTCGAAGTATCGGTCACGTCGGTGACCGCAGTGCTGACCGGAGTCGGGCTGGAGGTCAGGTTCTCGTAGTTGCCGCCGCTGACAGATGTGATGCTGTTGGTGACCGGGGCGTTGCCTTGATAGGCATCGTTCGGCGCGATGTAGTTGACTGATCCTGAACTCTGACCAACCGCAATTGTGATGGCTTGGCCGTTGGACAAGCTCACTACCACCGGCGTCCCGGTAACCGGTGCTTCAACCGAGGCGGTATACACGATGGCCCCACCCTCGGCCACGTTTGGGGTAGCAGTGAGGGTCACGGTCGAGGTGTCGGTCACGTCGGTGACCGCGGTGCTAACCGGAGTCGGGCTGGAAGCCAGGTTCTCGTAGTTGCCCCCACTGACCCCGGTGATGCTGTTGAGAACCGGCGCGTTGCCCTGGTAAGCGTCGTTCGGCGCGGTGTAGTTGATCGAACCCGAGCTTTGGCCCACTGCAATAGTGATGGCCTGGCCATTTGATAGACTCACCACGACCGGCGTGCCGGTGACTGGAGCGTCGACGCTGGCGGTATAAACAACCGTGCCGCCTTCGGCCACGCTCGGCGTGGCAGTCAGGGTAACCGTAGAAGTGTCGGTTACATCGGTGACTGCCGTGTTGACCAGCGCCGGGCTGGAGGTCAGGTTTTCATAGTTGCCGCCACTGACGCTGGTGATGCTGTTGGTAACCGGCGCATTGTCTTGATAGGCATCGTTGGGTGCGGTGTAGTTCACCGAGCCGGAGCTCTGGCCTACAGCGATGGTAATGGCCTGGCCGTTGGACAAGCTCACTACCACTGGTGTGCCGGTGACCGGAGCCGCTACCGAAGCGGTGTAGACGATGGTCCCGCCTTCGGCCACGCTGGGCGTTGCAGTCAGGGTGACGGTCGAGGTGTCGGTGACATCAGTAACCGCCGTGCTGACCGGAGTCGGGCTGGAGATCAGGTTCTCGTAGTTGCCGCCGCTGACCCCGGTGATGCTGTTGGTGACTGGCGCATTGCCCTGGTAAGCGTCGTTGGGAGCGGTGTAGTTCACCGAACCCGAGCTTTGGCCCACTGCAATGGTAATGGACTGGCCGTTCGACAGACTCACCACGATCGGCGTGCCGGTGACTGGAGCGTCGACGCTGGCGGTATAAACAACCGTGCCGCCTTCGGCGACGCTCGACGTGGCGGTGAGGGTGACAGTCGAAGTGTCGGCCACATCGGTGACCGCCGTGCTGACCGGAGTTGGGCTGGAGGTCAGATTTTCATAGTTGCCGCCACTGACGCTGGTGATGCTGTTGGTAACCGGCGCATTGCCTTGATAGGCATCGTTCGGCGCGGTGTAGTTGACTGATCCCGAACTCTGACCAACCGCGATGGTGA
>NZ_CABVIX010000035.1 GCF_902498185.1 Pseudomonas fluorescens
ATCGTGGTTTCTCTGGTGAAGGTTAAGTCCGCAAACTCAACGTTAGCCAAGAACCACGATGACCATCCTCTTTCGCCCGCAGGGCGCCTTCGGCTGGTTCAGTTACACCACTTCCCGGGACACGATCGAAACCTATGAAGCGAAAGCACGTAGCGTCGGCCTCGGCATGGAGGGCGCTCTGGCGCTCTACGCATGGAATGCGCAGGCCTGTGGAGCCCTGCTCCCTCTGCTGCATATCTGCGAAGTCGTTATACGAAACGCAGTGGCGGATGCATTCGAGGCCACCCACGGGCCGCGCTGGCCATGGATCCCTGGATTCGAGCGCAGCCTGCCACGACAGGCCGGTCCCGGTTATGACGCGCTAAGCGACCTGCAAATGGTACGCAGCAAGGCGAAGACGACCGGGCATGTGATTGCGGAGCTTAAATTCGTTTTCTGGGAGAAGATCTTTACCAGCAGGCATGACCATCGCCTGTGGCAGTCGCAGCTGATGCGGGTCCTGCCAAACCTTGATACCCATAAAACGGTGGCCCAGCACAGGAAGGGTATCTTCGACGACCTGAACCAAGTGAGGAAGCTCAGGAATCGGATTGCCCACCATGAGCCCATTTTTACGCGGGATCTGCTCGATGATTTTCAAACGATTCGGCGATTGGTGGAGGCCCGCTGCCAGGTTTCTGCACAGTGGATGGTTTCACAGCAGCGGGTGCTTGAGATGCTGCAGTGCAAACCCTGCGAGCCCGGCAGATATGGCTTTTGTTGAGCTATGCGTTGAAGGCGGGGTTTTGAAGGAAGAAAACGACCGGTTTGTCGAGGCTTAGCATGAAGGCGCGATGGGGCAGATCTTGAACTGCATCAATATCTTGGGATGAGCTGGTCAGGTTACCAGTTGTGGGTAACGACCCCATCGGTTCTGACTCTCGTACTAGCCTCGATCAAGCGTGCGTATCTATCTGATGCTGCTAGATGATGCATAACAGCGTCCGAGGAGGACAAACTAGTGCTTTATCCAATTGCGATTCTTCCTGGCGATGAGCAACATGCTTGGAGTGTCGAGGTTCCAGATATTCCAGGCTGCTTCTCAGCTGGTGACGATCTCGACGATGCTATGGCTATGGCCAAAGAAGCGATCGAGGATCACTTGGAATTACTGGCCGAGGATGGAGCGGCGATTCCAACCGCACATAAGGTGACCGTCCATTCGGCCAAACCTGAGTTTGCAGGGTGCACTTGGGCGGTGATTGATATAGATAAAACGAAATAGCATCGAACCAATCCCCATCGCTGACTGTTTCCACCAACGCTGATCCAAGCCCTGCACAGGACCTGTGGGAGATTCTACGGTGTGCTGCAAGCACATTGTGTAAGTGAGCTTTCGGCACACCATAGACTCTCTCCCAGGTAGTTCGCTGCAGTCAGTATTAGTGCTGACCTTCCTATGCTTGGCAAGCCTCAGGCATGGACAAAGTGCCAGAGCTGCCATCAATTCCTCGGCCTCCCCAATCCTTGATTGTTGTAGGAATAGTGCCGATCTTAGACAGTTTTTTTCGCCTTCAAGGTGAGAAATCATGCGGTTGTTACAGGCCTCGATGGAGCGCCCATTACTGCATCCAGCGGCGCTACAATGCGCCCCTTTCACCCATGAGCTACCGCAATGCAATGGAATGACCTCGTCATCAATGGTGCCACCAAGAGCATGAAGCACCTACAGCCACTCGTATTTGCTTTCGACGTTGCGGGTCAAAAGCTGACGGTCAAGTTCGAATTTGGCTTCCACTGTTTTACGGACGATAAAGGTGAAGGCGAGCTATGATCGTGTCCCGGGAAGTGGTGTAACTGAACCAGCCGAAGGCGCCCTGCGGGCGAAAGAGGATGGTCATCGTGGTTCTTGGCTAACGTTGAGTTTGCGGACTTAACCTTCACCAGAGAAACCACGAT
>NZ_CABVIX010000036.1 GCF_902498185.1 Pseudomonas fluorescens
GATCGTGTCCCAGGAAGTGGTGTAACTCATCATGGCTCTGGCCACTGAGTTTGCCGTTTAGTTGATCACGGCCGACAGCTTGGCCTGTGGATTATCGCTGACTGCTTCAAAGGCCTCCAACTGCATGTAACGTCGTTGCAGGCACCACTCGTCGTTCTGCTCCAGCAGCATTGCGCCTACCAGACGCGTGATGGCCGGATCGTTGGGAAAAATCCCTACAACATCGGTGCGGCGTTTGATCTCGGCGTTGAGCCGTTCGAGTGGGTTGGTGCTGTGCAACTGCTGGCGGTGTGCCTTTGGAAATGCCATGTGCGCCAATACTTCATCCTCACAGCCATCCATGAGCGTCGCGATCTTGGGATATTTTTCGCGCAGCTGATCAGCGACCAAACGCCATTGCTGATGGCATTCGGCACGGCTGTCTTGGGCGAAAACCGTACGTAGCAGCGCCGCGACCATGGTGCGCTGACCTTTGCCGACGTGGGCCATGGCGTTTCGCATGAAGTGCACGCGACAGCGTTGCCAGGTTGCATTGAAGACCTTGGAAACGGCCGCCTTCAGACCTTCGTGGGCGTCGGAGATGACCAGTTTCACGCCCCGCAATCCACGTCGCATGAGGCTACGCAGGAAGTCTGTCCAGAACGGCTCGGCCTCCGATGGCCCAACCCGCATGCCCAGGACTTCGCGGCCACCGTCAGTGTTCACGGCCACGGCGATTATTACGGCGACCGAGACGATGCGCCCGGCCTCCCGCACCTTGACGTAGGTGGCATCAATCCAGAGATAGGGCCAGTCACCTTCAAGCGGGCGATCAAGGAACGCGTGAACGCGTTCATCGATCTCGCCTGCCAACCGTGACACCTGGCTTTTGGAAATGCCGGTCATGCCCATGGCCTTCACCAGCTCGTCGACCGAGCGTGTAGAAACGCCTTGGATGTAGGCCTCCTGAATGACCGCCGCCATGGCCTTCTCGGCGGTGCGTCGAGGTTCGAGGAAGCCAGGAAAGTAGCTGCCTTGGCGCAGCTTGGGGATCTTCAGGTCGACGTCGCCGGCGCGGGTCTGCCACAGGCGGTCACGGTAGCCATTGCGGCTGTTTGTCCGGTCGGGGCTTTTGACATCGAAGCCGGCACCGCACAGGCCTTCGACATCGAACTCCATCATGCGCTGGGCAACGAACTGGATCATTTGCTTGAGCAGATCAGCATCTGCCCCTTTCTCAACCAACTCGGTCAATGCGATAGTGGGCTTGGTCATCGTGGTTTCTCTGGTGAAGGTTAAGTCCGCAAACTCAACGTTAGCCAAGAACCACGATGACCATCCTCTTTCGCCCGCAGGGCGCCTTCGGCTGGTTCAGTTACACCACTTCCCGGGACACGATC
>NZ_CABVIX010000037.1 GCF_902498185.1 Pseudomonas fluorescens
GTGGGAGCAACTGTCTTTGAGGTTTTTTTCCAAGCGACCTCTTCAGACATGGCTTCGCCAGCGATACCGCGTAGCGGTGTCGCTGGCGAAGCCCGCGTGTCAGCAGATTGATCCTCGCTTGTTATCAGGCCGCGGGCACCTGGGTTTTCTGTTCTCCCCACTCTGTGCCGTCTCGCAGCATCGCGTTCAGACGCACCAGTAGCACACGCATACACGCCACAGCCGCTACCTTGGCAAGCTTGCCTCGGGCTCTCAGAGCCTCATAACGGGCTTTGACTTCCGGGACGTGCCTGATCATTGACCAGGCCGACATGTAGGCCGCGCCGCGGACTCTGTGGCGCCCGCCTTTAATCGTTCTGGGGCCGCTTTTCTTACCGCTGTCATTGTTGTAGGGCGCCAACCCTGCCAGGGCTGCAATTTTCCGCCCCGTCACGCGTCCGAGCTCAGGCAGGTACGCCATGAACGTGCCGCAGGTAATGACCCCGATCCCTTTCACAGACCTCAGCCGCCTGGCCTTCTCGCGATCCAACACGTTCGAGGCATCCTCAACCGCCTGGTCCAGCGCCTTGATCTGCTTATCCAGATAAGTGATGTGATCGGTGTAGGTGGCCACGGCGACAGTGCAAGTGGTCTGCTTGAGCCGGCGCTTGTCGTCATCCCGGTGCCGCACAAGGCTACCCCGCAGCTTGATCAACTCTCCCAGCTCGTCCCGATCCTGGTTGGGCTCAACTTGCGGTAAATCTTCGAACCCCCTGGCAAACCTCGCCAGCATCCGAGCGTCGATCTTGTCGGTCTTGGCGATTCTGCCCATGGCACTCGTATAGTCACGAGCGCGTTTGGGATTGACGCGAACCACATTCAAACCTTCCAGCCGCAAAGCCTTGAGCACAGCCCTTTCATAGCCCCCGGTGGCTTCAAGCAAGACCCGCTCGATCTCAAGCTCTTTCAGGCACGCGGCCAATTGCGCGAAACCCTCAGGGTCATTCTTGACCTGAAACTGCGGGACACTCTCAGGAAAAAAGCCCACATCCAGGGTTGCTTTCGAAACATCGACACCAACGAAGTAGGAAATCATCGCCAAGCCCTCTTACACTCAAGAAGTGAGAGCACTCTGACCTATCCCTAGCTTGTGATTTCGAGTTAGCTGCTCATTCAACTGTTCGGGCTTATGGTCAGAGTGAGAGGTGGATGGCGACTAGGCTCCCACTCGTGCTTTAGGCACCGCTGGCTTTCAGTCTGCCATCCACTGCTCTCACCCTTTTGAGTTTAAGAGACCTGGAAGACACAAGCGGCTTCAGCCGC
>NZ_CABVIX010000038.1 GCF_902498185.1 Pseudomonas fluorescens
TGGACTGCCCCCAAGAAGTTGGACAAAAAATCCAACCCTTGGGGGACCGATGGGCAAATACACAGAGCAGTTCAAACTCACAGCCATCTCAGCCTACTTAGATGGTAGCGATGGCTTTCGAAAGGTAGCCCAGCGTTTCGGTGTCGACGTCAGTCTGCTGCGCCGGTGGGTCTCCAGCTATCAGAGCAAGTCCAGCCTTAGTCCGCGCTCGCACGGGCAGCGCTATGACGACGACTTCAAGCGCCAAGTGCTGAGCCACATGCACGAGCATCGTCTCTCTCTTCGCCAAACCGCTGCGCATTTTGGCCTCGGCCAGTCGTCGCAGATAGGCAACTGGCAGCGGCAGTACTACAGTGGTAGCCCTGTAGCCCCTGTCATCCGCCAGAAAAAGCCGATCAAAGTGCCGAAGAAAATCAAACCAGCAAAGCCCACAGATACCGACGATTCGCAGAAGCCCAGAGACCAACTGATGGCTGAGCTTGAGTACCTGCGCATGGAGAACGCTGTCCTAAAGGAGCTCAAGGCTCTGCGCGAGGAAAAGGAACGAATACCGGCGAAAAAGTCCTGATCGTTTCCAAACTCAAGCGTAGATTCCCTTTGCCTGACCTGCTGCGGCTGATCGGACTGGCTCGCAGCACTTTTTACTACCAGGTGCAGAGCCAACAGAAGCCGGACAAATACGCGGAACTCAAAGAGAGGATTCGGCAGGTCTACCACAAAGAGAAGGGGCGTTACGGGTATCGGCGCGTTGCACTAGCAATCAGAAAAGAGGGGCCGCTGGTCAACAAGAAGGTCATTGAGAAGCTGATGACTGGGCTGGGTCTGAAGTCACTGGTGCGACCCAAGAAATATCGGTCGTACCGAGGTACTGTCGGCAAGATAGCGATGAATCTGCTGGAGCGTAATTTCGTCGCCCAGCGCCCCAACCAGAAATGGGTGAGTGACGTAACCGAGTTCAAGGTGGCTCAACAGAAGCTCTATCTTTCGCCGGTGATGGATTTGTACAACGGGGAAATCATCGCCTACGAGACGGCCAGTCGCCCACAGTACAGCCTGGTTGGGAACATGCTCGACAAGGCACTCAGGACCCTGGGAGAGAAGCCGAAACTAGTGCTCCACACCGATCAGGGGTGGCAGTACCAGCAGGCTCAGTATCGCCAAAAACTGCGCAGTTGTGGGGTGAAGCAGAGCATGTCTCGTAAAGGCAATTGCCTGGATAATGCAGCTATGGAAAGCTTCTTCGGCACGCTCAAGTCAGAATTTTTCTACCTCAAGCGGTT
>NZ_CABVIX010000039.1 GCF_902498185.1 Pseudomonas fluorescens
AGTTGCCGCCACTGACGCTGGTGATGCTGTTGGTAACCGGCGCATTGCCTTGATAGGCATCGTTCGGCGCGGTGTAGTTGACTGATCCCGAACTCTGACCAACCGCGATGGTGATGGCCTGGCCGTTGGACAAGCTCACTACCACCGGCGTCCCGGTAACCGGTGCTTCAACCGAGGCGGTATACACGATGGTCCCACCCTCGGCGACGCTGGGCGTGGCGGTGAGGGTGACAGTCGAGGTGTCGGTCACGTCGGTGACCGCGGTGCTGACCGGAGCTGGGCTGGAGGTCAGGTTCTCGTAGTTGCCGCCGGTGACCCCGGTGATGCTGTTGGTGACTGGCGCATCGCCCTGGTAAGCGTCGTTCGGCGCGGTGTAGTTGACCGAACCCGAGCTTTGGCCCACCGCAATAGTAATGGCTTGCCCGTTCGACAGGCTGACAACAACAGGAGCGCCGGTGACCGGAGCTCCTACCGAAGCGGTATACACGATGGTGCCGCCCTCGGCCACGCTCGGCGTGGCAGTCAGGGTGACGGTCGAAATATCGGTCACGTCCGTGACGGCGGTGCTGACCGGCGTTGGGCTGGAAGTCAGATTTTCATAGTTGCCCCCAGTCACACCGGTGATGCTGTTGGTGACTGGCGCATTGCCTTGGTAGGCATCGTTAGGTGCGGTGTAGTTGACCGAGCCGGTGCTCTGGCCAACCGCGATGGTGATGGCTTGGCCGTTGGACAAGCTCACTACCACCGGCGTCCCGGTAACCGGTGTGTCAACCGAGGCGGTATACACAATAGTGCCGCCCTCGGCCACACTTGGGGATGCAGTCAGCCTCACGGTCGAAATGTCGGCCACATCGGTGACGGCCGTGCTGACCGGTGTTGGACTGGTGGTCAGGTTCTCGTAGTTGCCCCCGCTGACACCGGCGATGCTGTTAGTGACTGGCGCATTGCCCTGGTAGACGTCATTTGGCGCGGTGTAGCTGATCGAACCTGAGCTCTGGCCCACGGCAATCGTGATGGCTTGGCCATTCGACAGGCTGACCACAACCGGCGTGCCGGTTACCGGAGCAGCTACAGACGCGGTGTAAACGATCGTTCCCCCCTCGGCCACACTCGGCGTGGCGGTCAGAGTAACGGTCGAGGTGTCGGTGACGTCAGTCACCGCGGTGCTGACCG
>NZ_CABVIX010000040.1 GCF_902498185.1 Pseudomonas fluorescens
TTCGGGAAGTGGCCACGGGTCTTGATGATCTTGCGCAGCTGAGCATTGATACTCTCGATGGCATTGGTGGTGTAGATCACCTTCCGGATGGCGGGCGGGAACACAAAGAAGGGAATCACGCGATCCCAGGCCCGTCGCCAGGCAGCTACCACCGTTGGATACTGCTTACCCCACGGCCCATTTTCAAATTCATCCAGAGCCTGTTCAGCCGCCTGGGCATCGATCGCCTGGTAGATCGGCTTGAGGGCTTTGGCCAGTGCCCGACGCTTGTCCCAAGCCGCGTAATCAAGGCTGTTGCGGATCAGATGCACGATGCATGTCTGCAGTGTCGTATCCGGAAACACCGCGCTGAGCGCCTCTGGCATGCCCTTGAGGCCATCGGTCACGGCAATCAGCACGTCCTCGACACCGCGGGTCTTGAGGTCGTTGAAGACCTTCATCCAGAACTTCGCACCCTCGGTGTTTTCGATCCAGATGCCCAGGATATCGCGCGTGCCATCCGGCAAAACACCCAGCGCCAGGTAGATCGCCTTGTTGCGAACCAAGCCTTCTTCGCGGATTTTGACCCGCAGAGCATCAAAGAAAATGACGGGATACATCGGCTCCAGGGGCCGTTGTTGCCATGCGCCAATTTCTTCCATGACCTCGGCGGTCACAGAGCTGATGAAGTCGGGCGAAACGTCTGTACCGTACTGCTCGGAAAGAAACGCACGGATCTCTCTGACCGTCATTCCACGGGCGTACATGGCGATGATCTTGTCATCGAAACCGGTGTAACGGCGCTCATGCTTGGGAATCAGAATGGGCGAAAAACTGCCATCCCGGTCGCGGGGGATGTCCAACCGCAGCGGGCCATCGCCGGTTAGCACGGTCTTGCCGCTCTTGCCGTTGCGCTGATTGGTTTCATCCTCCGGGCGCTGCGCGCCCGACGGGTAACCCAGATGATGACCAAGCTCGGCATTCAGGGCCCGCTCGATCAGCGCCTTCTTGAACGCCGCAGAGGCCTCTTCGATCGCCTCTGCGGTCATCAGGGTGTCAGGAAACTGATCAAGCAGCTCCTTTGGAAGCTTCGGCAGCTCTCGCACCGGTTGGCGCGCAGGTTTCTTTTTGGTTGGCATACATGCACCTCTTACTCATGTTATGCCCGAACACAAAATTTCTGACACCCCC
>NZ_CABVIX010000041.1 GCF_902498185.1 Pseudomonas fluorescens
AGCGACCTGGAGATCAAGCTGAGCAATGGTGCGATCATCAGCATCGCCAAGGACAGCACCGAAGGTCGCGTCACCGTCGATGCGCCGAAGGACGATGTGTACGTCGATGCCGGTACGCTCAAAGTGACCGTCGACAGCACCACCGGCGGCAACTTCGAGAAGCTCGACACCAGCAAGGCAATCGCTGAAACCCAGGTCACCGATACCGAAGACACCACGTCTCTCAGCCTGAAGGCCACCGAGACCGTGGCCGAAGGCGGCAAGATCACCTACTTTGCCACCCTGACCGAAAAGGCCGGTAGCGACCTGGAGATCAAGCTGAGCAATGGTGCGATCATCAGCATCGCCAAGGACAGCACCGAAGGTCGCGTCACCGTCGATGCGCCGAAGGACGATGTGTACGTCGATGCCGGTACGCTCAAAGTGACCGTCGACAGCACCACCGATGGCAACTTTGAGAAGCTCGACACCAGCAAGGCCGTGGCCGAGACGCAGGTCACCGATACCGAAGACACCACCACGCTGACCCTGGAGGCGGATGCCTCTGTCGCTGAAGGCGGCAAGATCACCTACGTTGCCACCCTGACCGAAAAGGCCGGCAGCGACCTGGAGATCAAGCTGAGCAATGGTGCGATCATCAGCATCGCCAAGGACAGCACCGAAGGTCGCGTCACTGTCGATGCACCGAAGGATGATGTGTACGTCGATGCCGGTACGCTCAAAGTGACCGTCGACAGCACCACCGGCGGCAACTTCGAGAAGCTCGACACCAGCAAGGCAATCGCTGAAACCCAGGTCACCGATACCGAAGACACCACGTCTCTCAGCCTGAAGGCCACCGAGACCGTGGCCGAAGGCGGCAAGATCACCTACGTTGCCACCCTGACCGAAAAGGCTGGCAGCGACCTGGAGATCAAGCTGAGCAATGGCGCGATCATCAGCATCGCCAAGGACGCTCTTACCGGCCAGGTGATCGTTGATGCACCGAAGGATGATGTGTACGTCGATGCCGGTACCCTGACCG
>NZ_CABVIX010000042.1 GCF_902498185.1 Pseudomonas fluorescens
ATACTACATGATGAGTTGCGCTTGTGAAAATCAGACTAATTACGTCGTTCTGCGACCCCATGACGCATTGCGGTCACGGCGCGGAACAGGATGTTCTCAAAAAACCATTGGATTGTTCCAGCTAAATATAAAAAGTTGTACACATAAATAGTATTTGGCTGCTATGGCAGCGGTTTATGAGGGAGCGAGCCTGCTCGCGATAGCGGTGGTTCAGCCAACATCAATGTCGACTGACACTCCCATTCGCGAGCAGGCTCGCTCCCACAGGAGGGGGGCTATGAGGATTTGGTTTTGGCGTGCGCCGCCAACCGCTCCAGCGCGGCCCGCAAATTCGGGTCGCTGATGCCATCGGCCGTGGCCTGAATGGTCGCTGCCGCGTCGTTGGCCAAATCCATGGTATGCCCGGCCGCACCTTGCTGCACGGTCGGCGGTTGAACGTTGAATAGGATCCGGGTCTGATCGGCAAACTCGTCGAACATTTGCAGTTGCCGTTGCAGGCGCTTCTGCTGGTAGCGCAGGCGGGTTGCCCAATGACCGTCGGTGACAATCAGCAACAGACTGCCTTCGCGCCAGGAGGCCAAGTGGCAATGCTCGCGAGCGGCGGGTTGCAATTGGCTTTCGAGCAAACGTTGCAGATGACCCAGGCGTTGAGCGTGGCCGAGAATGGCCTTCAGCGGCTTGGCTTCGCGTAGTAGAAC
>NZ_CABVIX010000043.1 GCF_902498185.1 Pseudomonas fluorescens
CCTGAACTCTCGTCGCTGTGCTTACGATTCGCTGGCACGCCAGCTCCTACAGAGGACCGCGCTCCCCCTGTAGGAGCGTGGCTTGCACGCGATGGCGCCCGCACAGACGCCACCGCCCCTGATCCATACCGATTCACCCCACAAATCCCGCAGTTATTTCCGCAAAGTGCCACTAGAGTGCTAGCATCGGATTACTGCAACGGAATCGCCATGCCGCTTCGCTCGCCGCTGTATTCGCAACGTTCGTTGGTGCTCACGCTGATCGCGCTGCTGGGCGCGGGGTTCCTGGCCACGTCCCTGCTCAGCTACTACGCATCGCGGTCGTCGATCCGCGACAATATCGTCAATACCGAATTGCCGCTGACCTCGGACACGGTCTACTCGGAAATCCAGAAAGACCTGGTCAGACCGATCCTGATTTCCTCGATGATGTCCCGCGACACCTTCATGCGAGACTGGGTGGTCAACGGCGAAAACGACCCCGGGCAAATGACCCGCTTCCTCGACGAGGTCATGACCCACTACGGCGCCTACCCCGCGTTTTTCGTCTCCAACGGCACGCTGACCTACTACCACGCCAAAGGCGTGCTCAAGCAGGTCAAGGTCGATGAGCCCCGCGACGCCTGGTACTTCCGCGTACGCGACATGGCCGAGTCCTATGAGATCAATCT
>NZ_CABVIX010000044.1 GCF_902498185.1 Pseudomonas fluorescens
GACCACCACAGCGCAGCGATACTGCGTTCAAGTTCCTGATCGCCTTGGGAGCGGATGATTTCATGCAGAACCGCCGCGCGGGGCGGCTGGTTTTTCTCGACTTCGTGTTGCTCTTTGGCTGAGAGGTCGGGGGTCTTGCCGTCGGTGGGCGTGGTCATGGTGTGGGAACCGGTGAGGGGTGTCGTTTACCTACGACATTCGCACCATGAAATACGTTCTGTAGGCGCCGAGCAAATCTTTGGGCGTACGCAGAAAATGTAGGAGCTGCCGAAAGCTGCGATCTTTTGATTTTGATTTTTCAGAAGCAAGATCAAAAGAGCGCAGCCTTCGGCAGCTCCTACAGGGTCAGCGTTATGCTTGCGAAGTCAGCGCCGCCGATCTGAATCAGCGATCGCCGCATCGTCCTGAATCTGGTCTTTGACGTACTTGATCTCGGGCTGGCCGTGGTGCGCGGGCAAGCCGTATTCACCGAGATTGACGAAGACGAGCTTGGCCACCGTCAGGATGCTTTTGCGGGTGATCTTGATCTGCCCTTCGCACTGCAGGGTGATCGGGGTGCTAACGACTTCGTCGGCGCTAATTCCCAGTTCGAGTGTGTCGGCTGTGCGATGGGCGCTGGCGTCATTGGTTT
>NZ_CABVIX010000045.1 GCF_902498185.1 Pseudomonas fluorescens
TCGTGGTTTCTCTGGTGAAGGTTAAGTCCGCAAACTCAACGTTAGCCAAGAACCACGATGACCATCCTCTTTCGCCCGCAGGGCGCCTTCGGCTGGTTCAGTTACACCACTTCCCGGGACACGATCAGAATCAAGGCGCGCAAGTGTCCAGAGAACACGACTTGGAAGGTTGGCCTCAAACAATCGCTTCTCCTCTGTCGCATTCAACACGTTTTGAGCAAAGGCTTCTATCACAGCGTCCTTGTTATCCTGCTCAAGCAAAAGATCGCTGTCGTACCTCCTTTGATTAGGTACGTAGCTCACCCGAAGCAACTCGGCTGCGCAGCTCAATGCGTATGGGTCAATGGCCACTTGGGTGTAGATTAGTGAAGCACTCACGGGGTCAGAGGAAGCTGTAAGCAGCTTAATCTGTCGCAAGGCGAGGTCGTCAGGGCTCATTCCAAAGGCACCATCACGGTGTCTTCCACGCTTTACAAAAACGGAAGAATGATCGTGTCCCGGGAAGTGGTGTAACTGAACCAGCCGAAGGCGCCCTGCGGGCGAAAGAGGATGGTCATCGTGGTTCTTGGCTAACGTTGAGTTTGCGGACTTAACCTTCACCAGAGAAACCACG
>NZ_CABVIX010000046.1 GCF_902498185.1 Pseudomonas fluorescens
CCGTACGACTTACTGTTGGCGTAACCGAAGCTGGCCATCTTGCTGTTGACGATGTAAGTCTCGGTGCCACCCCAGGCGAGCAGGAACGGGCGGAATTCTTTCGGCGAGCGGAAGGTTGCCGGGCCGTTTTCCTTCTCGCGCCAGCCAGTGATTTTGGTATCACGCACGAACAGCTGACCGTCGTTGACCAGGAACGACCCGGCCTCTTGGGACAGGCGCAATTCCTGCGTCTGGCCGTCGATGACGAGGATGCCCTTGCGGCCAACCACGATCGGCAACTTGGCCAGGTACACACCCGGCGCGGTTTCGCTGAAGTACTGCTTGGGCAGTTTCTGGGCGAGATCCTTGAGGTTCATGTAGCCGTCATCGACGAAGATCGCCTGCGGGATGCCGTGCTGACGCACCACCCATTCGGCCATCTTGTTGTCGCCGCCGATAAAGTCCTTCAGCGCGTCTTCCTGCATCATCCGGCGCACGCTGATCTTGCCCGCTTTGCTGCGGTTGATCTTCGCGGCGGCGGCCTCGGCGGTGAAGCCGGAAAGGTCGGGCAGTTTCGGCGCGGCCAGATTCAGCGCCTCGGTGGGTGCGCTGCTGAC
>NZ_CABVIX010000047.1 GCF_902498185.1 Pseudomonas fluorescens
CATGACTGGGGTGAAGTCGTAACAAGGTAGCCGTAGGGGAACCTGCGGCTGGATCACCTCCTTAATCGACGACATCAGCCTGCTGATGAGCACCCACACGAATTGCTTGATTCATTGAAGAAGACGATGATGTACGCGACCCTGTTATAGGTCTGTAGCTCAGTTGGTTAGAGCGCACCCCTGATAAGGGTGAGGTCGGCAGTTCAAATCTGCCCAGACCTACCAGCTTCAAGGGGCCATAGCTCAGCTGGGAGAGCGCCTGCCTTGCACGCAGGAGGTCAGCGGTTCGATCCCGCTTGGCTCCACCACTTTCGCTGTACATGATCAGAACTTAGAAATGAACATTCGTCGATGAATGTTGATTTCTGACTTTTGTCAGATCGTTCTTTAAAAATTCGGATATGTGATAGAAATAGACTGAACACTACTTTCACTGGTAGTGGATCAGGCTAAGGTAAAATTTGTGAATTGCCCGCAAGGGCACTGTACGAATTTTCGGCGAATGTCGTCTTCACAGTATAACCAGATTGCTTGGGGTTATATGGTCAAGTGAAGAAGCGCATACGGTGGATGCCTTGGCAGTCAGA
>NZ_CABVIX010000048.1 GCF_902498185.1 Pseudomonas fluorescens
TTCTGCTGTACGTCTTCTAACGTCGTCTAGTAGTCTAATTCTCACTAATCGTCCTGTTTTTCCGAATCCTTCTTTCCGTGGTTCAGGCATGACAATCCGTCCTTTTCCGGGCAACCCGACGCCAGCCCAGTTGGTGTTGCATATCCCGCGACTGGTCACGGCCTATTACCCCGGCCAGCCTGATGCAGCAATCTCCACCCATCGCGTCGCGTTTGGCACCTCCGCGCACCGTGGCAGCTCGTTCGAATTGAGCTTCAACGAATGGCATGTACTCGCCATCAGCCAGGCCATCTGCCTGTATCGCGAAGCCCCGGGTATCAATGGCCCGCTGTTTGTTGGCCTGGATACCCACGCGCTGTCGACGCCTGCCGGTGCAAGTGCCCTGGAAGTACTGGCCGCCAATGGCGTGCACGTGATGCTGGCGGAGGGCGACGAGTACACGCCGACTCCGGCCATTTCCCACGCCATTATCTGCTACAACCGTGGTCGCACTAGCGGCCTGGCCGACGGCATCGTCATCACGCCGTCGCACAATCCGCCGCAGAGTGGCGGCTACAAGTACAACCCGCCCAAT
>NZ_CABVIX010000049.1 GCF_902498185.1 Pseudomonas fluorescens
ATTGCGGACATTGAGAGCCAGGCCATGGAGCTTGGTGCGGCTGAAGCGCGCCTTGCCGGGCGCATCGATCGCGGAGAGAACCTGCTAGAGGGGGACAGAGCGGGACAGCGACTTGAGGGGAGGCGGGGGGAGAACGTCGAGAGGGCGGTGGGGGAGCGTGACACCGGCATGGGAGGGGGGCTGGGCCAAGGGGGCGAGGGGGGCGAAGGAGCTGGCAAGGCAGAGGGGGAGAAGGAGGGGCAGGGCGGGGGGAAGAGGGGAGAGCAGGACGATGCGAGTGGCCAATGGTGGGTGGCCAGTGTCGCCGGTGAAAATATCGCCGGGCCTTTCCCTTCCGAAGCCCTGGCAATCGAAGTGGCCTCGGTGCTGGAACTTGAGCACCCGGAACCCAAGCGACGCGGCAAAGACAAGAGCTGATCGACGCCCGATGCAAAAAGCCCTGCCATGGCGCAGGGCTTTTTTATGAATACCGAAAAAAAAGTGGCCTTTGGCTATAACCTTTTGAATCCGTCGCTGTCTCAGCCTTAGCACCCCCCACCCTGACGTTCACAAACCCAGAAATAAAA
>NZ_CABVIX010000050.1 GCF_902498185.1 Pseudomonas fluorescens
CTCGATCGCCGTGCGCGCATTGATGTGCGCATCGACTTCCATCACCACGCGCTCGGCCTGGCAGTCGATGTCGAAACGATAAGCGCCAGTGGCGCTCGGCGAGTCGAGCAGTGCGTAGACCACAAAACGTGTGGCGTTCTGGTCCGGTGTCTCGAACCAGAACTTGGTGAAGTCAGGAAACTCTTCGCGTTTTTTCGCGTACGTGTCGATCGCCAGGCCGCGAGCGGAGAGGCCATATTGGCCAGTCGCATCCACCGCGCGGAAATAACTGGCGCCGAGGAACGACACCACGTCATGACGATCCAGCTCTGGCGCCTTGAACAGTTTGAACCCGGCAAAACCCAGATCGCCTTTCAACTGCTGAGTGTCGACCGAAGTGTTTTCATAGTTGAACAGCGCCGGGCGGAAATGCACTTCGCGGGCAGTGCGCGTCTTCGGGTCGACGCTGTACATGCGCACCGGCTGACGGAACCCCATGCCGACATGAAAGAACTGCACGTCCAGCTGGCCCTTGTTTTCCTTCCACAGCGAATGTTCGCCGTCGTAGCGGATCGCGTTGAAGTTC
>NZ_CABVIX010000051.1 GCF_902498185.1 Pseudomonas fluorescens
CCCCAGCAGCGGCCGACCTTGTCAGCGACTTCCTGGGAAATCAGCTTCGCCGCCCAACCATTCATTGAGCCATAGCCCGTGGCGTAGACGATCAGATCTGCCGGTAGTCGGCTGCCATCGTTGAGTATGACGGCATCTGTTTCGATGCGTTCGACACCCAGGCCAGGCGCGCTCTTGAGCTTGATCGTACCGTTAGCGATCAGTTCCGAGGCACCGACATCGATGTAGTAACCAGAGCCACGGCGTACGTACTTCCTGAAAAGGCCAGAGTCGTCGTCACCGAAATCGAGCATGCAGCCGGCCTCGGCCAAGCGTCCGTAGAAGTCCTTGTCACGCTCCTTGATCGCGTCAAAGATGGGTTGATGAAAGCTCGGCATTACCTTGTAGGGGATCGAGGCGAACAGCATGTCGGCCTTGTCCGTGGTCAACCCCGTCTCCAGGGCGTCTTCTGAGTAGAGCCCGCCGAAGACGAGATCCATTAAACTGTCGGAACGCACGATGTGGGTGCTCGAGCGTTGCACCATGGTCACCTCGACGCCGTTCTCCACCAGATCGGCGCAGATA
>NZ_CABVIX010000052.1 GCF_902498185.1 Pseudomonas fluorescens
CATCATTCACCACAGTCGCATCTTTTCTCTCTTTGTCTGTATCTAGTTTCACTTTTCTTTTCATGCATGCGGTGACCACCCCGATCCACACTCTCCTCTTCGTCGGCAGCGTCACAGGTGTATAAGGGACAGGTGGGTACACGCTCCGCAAGGCTGATTACATTACCCAGCAAGGACTTAGCGTTGGGGTTGCGCTGGATTTCTGATTCATTAAATAGCAAGCACAAAAAACGCGGTTCCTTCACAGGCGCCGCATTTTTTATGGTGATGAGATCCTTGTGGGAGCGGCGGTGCGACGATTCGACTTGCCCGCGAAGAGGCCCGAAAAAACACAACAAGCGCCCGCTATGACTCCGTCTTGCCCACCTCATACTCACGCAACTTGTTGGCAATGGTGGTATGCGAAACCCCCAACCGCTTCCCCATTTGCCGACTGCTCGGATGCTCGGAATACAGCAGCTCCAGCACCGCCTTCTCAAAGCGCCCGACAATCTCGTCCACCCCGCCCTCCAGCGAGAAATCGCCAAGGGGCTGACCACCCCAGTAACC
>NZ_CABVIX010000053.1 GCF_902498185.1 Pseudomonas fluorescens
CCATCTACCTCAGCGGGCCAATGACCGGACTGCCCGGCCTCAACTTCCCCGCCTTCGCCGCAATGACCGCCAACCTTCGCGCCGACGGCCACACCGTCACCAACCCCGCCCAGCTCAACCCTGACGGCGGTTCCTGGACCGACTGCATGCGCCGCGACATCGCCGCCCTGATGTACTGCGACACGGTGGCCACGCTCCCTGGCTGGGCGCCTTCAAGTGCCCCCCGCCCCCAATTGCCGCTCGCTGAACGCCTCCTCAGGACGGTCGGCAATGCCCATGATCTGGTATCGATGGAGGCTGTATGAGCGACGTGAAGCGTTACCGCGCAATTGGCGAAATGGTGCAGCGATCTCGGGTTGGTGGTGGAGCATGGGTCTCAACTGAAGAACACGACCGGATCACCGCCGAGCGTGACGCCCTGCAGCTGCGCCTGAACGCAGCGGATCAGCGGAACGACGACCTAGAAACACTGCTTGAACAGGTCCTGACCAATGCAAACAGGTCTTTGCCATCAGAGTTGCATCGCTCAATCAGAAAGCTGCTTCC
>NZ_CABVIX010000054.1 GCF_902498185.1 Pseudomonas fluorescens
GCACTATGGCACCGATGCCCAGCGTAACTACTACCTGCCGCGTCTGGCGCGGGGTGAAGACATTCCATGCTTTGCCCTGACCAGCCCGTATGCCGGCTCGGATGCCGGGGCGATTCCCGACCTGGGCATCGTCTGCAAAGGGCAGCATGAGGGCGAGGAGGTCCTGGGCTTCCGTGTGACCTGGGACAAGCGCTACATCACCCTCGGGCCGATCGCCACGGTGCTTGGCCTGGCGTTTCGCGCCGAAGACCCGGATGGCTTGCTCGGTACTCCCGCCTCGCTGGGCATTACCTGCGCGCTGATCCCGACCTCCCATCCTGGCGTCAACAGCGGTCGCCGGCATGTGCCACTCAATGCCGTGTTCCAGAACGGTCCTACCACCGGCAAGGATGTATTCATCCCGCTGGAATGGGTGATTGGTGGCCGCGAGCAAGTCGGCAACGGCTGGCGCATGTTGATGGAGTGCCTGGCTGCGGGCCGGGCCATTTCCCTGCCGTCAGCCAACGTTGGCCTGGGTAAGGTCGCGGTGCGCGGTACCACCG
>NZ_CABVIX010000055.1 GCF_902498185.1 Pseudomonas fluorescens
GCTCCAGGTTGCTGCGAAAGTGTACTTCGCGATATCGCATCGGCTTACGGGTGCCGAACATATGACCTGTCTCCAGGCAGATTACGATGCGTTGCAGAGCCTGGATCGATTCGTTTAAATGGGTGATGATCAGATCGTGATTTTTCATGGGGTGCTCATCGACGTGGGGTCCATTAGCCTTCAGCTCGTTCAGTGGATGAACCCGATGGGTCGATGTAGCCCCTTAGACTTCAGCTGACACTCCGCCAACAACGCACCCGCCAACTCGTCGGCACTTGAGAACGGCTTGAAACGTGCGCGCCGCGCCACTGCCGCAAAATCACCCGGAGTCAGACGCCCTTCACCACGCAGCCGCTGCCCAGCGGCCTGTTTCGGATCCTTAAGCCCCAGCGCGATCAGATGCGCAGCGAACAACGCCAGTGTTTGGGCTGGCGCCAGGTAGCCAAAATGCACCTTTAAATCGAAGCGGCGCAGCGAAGCCTCATCCAAATCGCAAATCAAGTTGGTGGACGCAATGAATAGCCCGTTGTAGCTCTCCATC
>NZ_CABVIX010000056.1 GCF_902498185.1 Pseudomonas fluorescens
CTGCATTGCCGCACTTTCTCTACTCGCGGGGCTGGCGAACAGCCAAGCAACGATACCGCCTGAGATTACAGACGCGGTGACTGTTTGAACGAAAAGCGATGTATCCACCTGATTCTCCTTGAATCGTTGTTGGGGCGAATGAGCAAACCTTATCAAAGAACCCGGTTTTAAAGCCGGCTTCTGCATATCTGGAGTTGTGTATGACGAACGAGCAGCAAGCGCTTATTGATATGCCGATCTGGATGGTGATCGTGTTGTCCCTGGTCGGCGGCATATCCGGCGAGGCATGGCGAGCCGACAAAGCGGGGGTAAGCGGCTGGTCTTTGATTCGCCGCTTGCTCCTTCGGTCCGGGGCCTGCGTGGTCTGCGGGCTTTCCACCATGATGTTGCTGCACGCTTCGGGCATGTCGGTCCTGGCGGCAGGGAGCATCGGATGCCTCACTGCGATGGCCGACGCCGATGTCGCCATCGGGCTGTATGAACGCTGGGCCGCCAAGCGGTTGGGCGTGTGCGATGTGCCGCCCTCGGGCAGCGGTCAGG
>NZ_CABVIX010000057.1 GCF_902498185.1 Pseudomonas fluorescens
CGGCTGTACTGGTCGGATGCGATTTACGGCATGTTCGGGTTCAAGATCGGCGAGATCACCCCGTCCTATGCGCTGTTCTGTTCCTGTGTCCATCCGGACGACCGCACCAAGGTGCGCGAAGGCGAACTGCGTTGCCTGGAGACTGGCGAAAACCACGACGAGGAATACCGCGTGGTCTGGCCCGACGGCACCATTCGTTGGTTACGGGAAACCGGCAACGTGGTGCGCAACGACCACGACGCGGTGCTGAAAATGATGGGTGTGGTGCGCGACATCACCGAAGAAAAAGCCTCGGCCAGCTACCTGCAACACCTCGCACACTTCGATCCGCTGACCGGCCTGCCCAATCGCCTGGTGCTGGAACAACGCTTGTCCGAAGCGCTGGATCAAGCCCGCCAGACCGAGACCCGCGTCGCACTGGTGTTCGTCGACCTCAACGGTTTCAAAACCATCAACGACCGCTACGGCCATGCCGCCGGCGACCGGGTGCTGATCACCATGGCCACGCGGCTGAAACGCATCCTGCGCGCTACCGATAC
>NZ_CABVIX010000058.1 GCF_902498185.1 Pseudomonas fluorescens
TGACTATGCGTCCTGGACGGTGATGTGGATCGCCGAGACCTGGGCCGAGATCGACAAGCTGATCTTCTCGCTGTGCATTCCAACCCAATGGGATATTCGCGGCGGTGAGGACCTGCGCAGGGACACCTCCTACCTCGTCATCAGCAACCATCAATCCTGGGTGGATATCCCGGCGCTGATCCAGGCGCTGAACCGGCGCACGCCGTTCTTCAAGTTCTTCCTGAAAAAAGAACTGATCTGGGTGCCCTTCCTCGGCCTGGCCTGGTGGGCGTTGGATTACCCGGTCATGAAACGATACACTTAGGCATTCCTGGCGAAAAACCCGGAGTTGGCGGGCAAGGATCTGCAGATCACCAAAGACGCGTGCGAGCTGTTCAAGAGCCAGCCACTAACAGCGGTCAACTATCTGGAAGGCACCCGGTTTACTGCTGCGAAAAGCAACCGGTAGCAATCACCCTTAACTCACATGCTCAAACCAAAGGCGGGTGGCGTGGCGACAGTGTTGGCGGCGATGGGCGCACAAATGGACGCTATT
>NZ_CABVIX010000059.1 GCF_902498185.1 Pseudomonas fluorescens
GTGCAGAAGTCGGCGTGCCTCGGGATCTCCGCGTTTGGTCAAGCTCCTTCGACCGTCTTTCTGTCCTGATTTCGAGACTCGCAAATCCATTCCTAGAAAAGCGATGAATGCGTCCGCGTTTCTGAAGTCGCCTCGTTGAAATGCCGCGATCAGGCGAGCGCCCGTCAGAAATCCGATCCCTTCAACTTTCATGCAGCGCTTTAACTGAGCGAGTAAGCCGGCCTCTTTCAAGTGATCATTGATCATCTTTTCGACCAGCACCTCAAGCTTCTGCATTGACGCTACTTGCGCGGCAAAGGCTCTTTTGAGTAGCGGTTCATTCGACCCGGCTTGCACCAAGCCAACTCGGGCCTGAACCAGTGGAGAACGACGACGAAAAAGACTCAAAAGCCTGCGATACAGGGGGGACGGCGGGATCCACGGATGCAACTCTTCGTGTTCGTTCTTTAGGTAGCG
This sequence comes from Pseudomonas fluorescens, assembly GCF_902498185.1. Classification (GTDB taxonomy): domain Bacteria; phylum Pseudomonadota; class Gammaproteobacteria; order Pseudomonadales; family Pseudomonadaceae; genus Aquipseudomonas; species Aquipseudomonas fluorescens_BS. Next base: position 457 of record NZ_CABVIX010000059.1, read on the forward strand.
AGCGAGCAATTTGGCATCCAGCGCATCGGTCTTCGCACGAATTTTCACGCCTTTGCGGTAATGGCTCAGCTCATAGC
>NZ_CABVIX010000060.1 GCF_902498185.1 Pseudomonas fluorescens
GACAGGCGCCGACCAGCACGTCATCCTTGATCACCAGTTTTTTGTACACGCCGCCGATCGGGTCGGAGAGGGTGATGGTCTCGGTGCCTTCGCCGCCCATGAAGTCGCCAGCGGAAAACAGGTCGATGCCGGTGACTTTCAATTTGGTCGACGTCACTGAGCCCTGATAACGGGCGAAACCCAATTGTGCGAGGTGGTTGGCGCACACCTTGGCCTGTTCGAACAGCGGCGCGACGAGACCGTAGGCAATCCCGCGATGGCTGGCGCACTCGCCGATCGCGTAGATGCGCGGGTCGTAGGTTTGCAGCGTGTCATTGACCAGAATCCCACGATTGCACGGGATGCCGGCCTTTTCCGCCAGTTCGGTGTTGGGGCGAATGCCGGCCGCCATCACCACCAGATCAGCGGGAATGATGTCGCCGTTCTTGAACTGCACCGAGCCGACCCGGCCATTGCCGGCGTCGTGCAGCGCCTGAGTCTGTTCGCACAGGCGGAAGTGCAGGCCCCGGGATTCGAGGGCACTTTGCAGCAG
>NZ_CABVIX010000061.1 GCF_902498185.1 Pseudomonas fluorescens
AGCAGGTAGAGCCTATTAATGTAGTGCGCATGCCTGACGGGCAACTAACTAGCATGGATAATACTCGCGTCAGAACTGCACGCGAGGCGGGTATCAACGTAGAGGCCAGATGACCCATTATCTCAGAATAATAAAGAGCGATTCGAAGTCAACGATGTTATGCCTGATACTTTAGGGGAAGCATTACAACTCAACATCCAGAAGCAAAAACCTAAGAGGTTTGGCAACGAAAACCCATTTGATTCTCCCGAACTACCAAAATTAACAGAAAAAAAATGACTAGTTTTAGGTATGGGATGAATATCTGTCGATACGCAGACGTCAGCTCGACGAGCTTTATTTCAGAAACTGATCAGACGCGGCGCGCCTTGTTCAGCGAAGCATATTTGCGCGTGCCCTATCCGATCAGCTCGTCCGCCACCGCATACTTGACCACCACACGATTGCGATAAAGCCTCTCCCGCATTACCAATGTCCCCACCTGCCCCTTTTCCCGAACTTCCCGCCAGATCTCATTCTCCCGATAGACC
>NZ_CABVIX010000062.1 GCF_902498185.1 Pseudomonas fluorescens
CTGCTACGTCCGGCTTCGGTGCTGATGACATGGTGCACTTGACCATCGGCCTCACGGTGGATTTCCAGATTGGGGAGGTAACGGACTTCAGCGCGTAACGTCCGCCGATTGGTTTGGCTGAAAAGTACTTTGCGCAGCCGATGGCCGGGGCGGTCGTAGGCATACCATTCGTAGTCATCAGCTTCACCCTTGCGCTTGACCAACGTCACCCGGTTCAACTGATTGCTGATATCCCAAAGCATGGTTTGCCCGCTTTCCAATTCCTGTTGCTTGCCGCAGGCATCGAAGCCTGAGGCGATCTCAGGCTCACCCGGCAAGGTTCCGTCATCCCATTGCGCCAGGCTGCGGTTGAAGTTGGCAGAAGTGAACATCGAGAAGCCGGGCGCACCGCTGTGGTGGCGGGTGATCAGATTGCCCGCCGCGTCGTAGTCGAAGTGCTGGGTGTAATTGCGCCGCTGATTAGGATCCAGCGGTGTGGGCAGCAAGTCCGGTAGTGCGGGTCCATGGCTGGGCGTACTGACCTCCCAAC
>NZ_CABVIX010000063.1 GCF_902498185.1 Pseudomonas fluorescens
GGTAGATCTGTGCCAGATACAGCGGTGTTTCGCTGTAGTACGCCTTCTCGCTATCGGGGATCAGGTAGCGGTCGGCGATCACATAATCGATGCCCGGCAGGCCGGTCGACCCGGGAAAGCCCAGGTAGGTCATTTGCACCACAGCCGGGCGGTAGGCCGGAATGTCCGGACGTGCCCCCGACGTCAGCCCGTGAAGGTCGATGAGGATGTCGATCTCATGATTGCGAATGCATTGCGCGGCGGCGGCATCATCCATGGCGTCGATGCGCACGAAGTGATCCATGGCCGGCCTGACCCGCTCGCGCAGGGCCGAGCCATCTTCGCGGCTCCAGCAAAAACCATACACCTCGAAGCGCTCCCGATCGATCAGCTCGAACAGCTCTACGGTCAGCAACGACACCGCATGCAGGCAGAAGTCCGATGACAGAAAGCCGATGCGCAGCTTTTGGTGGCCGTAGCCCCTGGCCGAAGCGAGGGCGGGGACCCGGACATTGACTCGCTCTTTGACAAAGTGCACCGCGGCGGCC
>NZ_CABVIX010000064.1 GCF_902498185.1 Pseudomonas fluorescens
ATCTCGTTCATGTTGCACAGGCGCGTGCTGAAACCTTTCAGGAAATTCACTTCAACGCCACGCCTAGCTCTCTGCCAGACAGAGTGCGTGGAGCCATCGGACGGCATGATCGTTGCCGAGTCACCAGCCGCCGGACGCTGGCGCAGCGCCGTAGTGCGAGCCATAGTCTTGTTCCCGGCCCTCACAATGCCCGCCGATAACAAGCTAGAGACCGGCCATGACCAAGACACTCCATCCCCGTGCCTGCCACCTGTGTGAAGCCATTTGCGGCCTGACCATCGAAACCACCGAAACCGATGGCAATGTTGCGATCACCTCGATCAAGGGTGATGCCCTCGACACCTTCAGCCGTGGCCACATTTGTCCCAAAGCCGTGGCCCTGCAAGATATCCAGAGTGACCCCGACCGCCTGCGTCAGCCGATGCGCCGGGTTGGCAGCGAATGGCTGCCACGCGAGTGGGACGAGGCCTTTGCGCGGGTGGCCGAGCGGCTGGCGGGGATCAGGGCGCGCCATGGGCCGAAACCGT
>NZ_CABVIX010000065.1 GCF_902498185.1 Pseudomonas fluorescens
GAGTGTGCTCGGCAACGGCACGCTGGACAGCACCTCGGCGCTGCAACTGGCCAACGCCATCAACCTGGGCGCCGAGCTGACGCTGGCCGGCAACCAGAACACCACGCTGATCGGCGCGGTCACCGGCACTGGCAGTCTGGTGAAAAACGGTACGGGCGAACTCGTGCTCAGTGGCGCCAACACCTACAGCGATGGCACCACGCTGAACGGCGGTAGCACTCGAGGCGACACCAGCAGCCTGCAAGGTGCAATCGCCAACAACGCGGCGCTGACCTTCGAGCAAAACGCCGACGGCAGCTAGACCGGCAACCTCACCGGTACTGGCACGCTGAACAACACCGGCAGCGGCCAACTGCTGCTGACCGGCAACAACAGCTTCACCGGCAACACCTCCGTGCAGGCCGGCACGTGGACGGTCAACGGTGTGCTCAACAGCGCCAACGTCAACGTCGCCAGCGGCGCGCAGATTGGCGGTGCCGGTCAGTTGGGCGGTTCACTGCAACTGGCCGACGGCGCGACGCTGGCC
>NZ_CABVIX010000066.1 GCF_902498185.1 Pseudomonas fluorescens
TATAGATTGTACTTACCGGTGCTAGGCGAATGTGTTATTACCTTGGTGGGTGCGTCGGAATGGACTGTTGTGTGAACGATATGTGGGCTGGGGGTGGAGGGTGGTGGGAGTGGTTACGATTTGGTCGTCGTTGACGGTAACGAGGGTCAGTGCCAAGGAAGGGGTAGTGGTTAAGGGGTTGTAAAGTGGGTGTAGGAAGGGGTGATCGAAGGGCCAGGGGTCATCCACCGGGTTGGCCGGCTGCCGTGCGCTGCGGTCAAGGCTGGTCAGTGAACGGCCCGAGCCCACGAGACGCTACGCTATCTCGTATGCCGTCTTCTGCTTGAAAAAAAAAAACGCGGCGATCTGCTAAGAGGATCGAGCCACCTTAAACCACCGTATCTTCGCTTCGGGCATTGACAATCCGAACGGCCCGACCTGGCAAGCCCAGACAGTAGAGCTGTCTACCGACGTCAATGACAGTGATGAAATCGGCAGCGTCCCTGTATGTGTCTCTTACACACATTCACCAGCCCACGAGACTGA
>NZ_CABVIX010000067.1 GCF_902498185.1 Pseudomonas fluorescens
TGACCACGGTGAGTTCTACACGTGCATCGCCGAGCCGCTGGAAGATTGCGTCGTATTGTGGGATGGCGTGCTGGCGCCGGGAGAATTGCCGTTGCGCAAGTTGTCGTGCCAATTGAGTGAATGTGTAGAGGTCGGTGGCGACGTGTGGCGCGTGCGCCTGCGTGCGCCGGCCGGCAAGGCGGTGCGTTACCACGCCGGTCAATACTTGATGATCGAGCGGGAGAACGGCGAGAAATCGGCTTTTTCCCTAGCCTCGGCGCCGCACGCCGGCCGGGAGCTGGAGCTCAACGTGCTGGTTGGCGAAGACAGTGCGCGCAGCCTGCTGGAGCAACTGCAGCGCAACCAGATGGCGCGTGTGGAACTGCCGTTTGGCGATACCCACCTGGCCGAGCTGCCGGACGGGCCGCTGGTGCTGATCGCCGCCGGCACCGGCATGGCGCAGATGCACAGCCTGATCGAACATTGCCGCGCTTCCGGCTTCAAGCACCCTGTGCATCTGTATTGGGGCGTACGTCGCCCGGAAG
>NZ_CABVIX010000068.1 GCF_902498185.1 Pseudomonas fluorescens
ACCTCACCTTCGACCCTAGAGGATCGCCCATGGCCAAACCCAATTACTCCTTCGCCAAACGTCAACGAGACCTGGAAAAGGAAAAGAAGAAAGAGGAAAAGCTTCAGCGCAAGAAACAAGTAGCTGAAGAAGCGGCACTGAACCCTGACGGTGAAGTGGCGACGGATGAGGATGTTGATGCAACCGAAGCACCGAAAGATCAGGCGCCCGACGCCTGAGCCCCACCGGGTTTGATGATTGAAATCAGACCCCGCGGATCCGTGAAGGGGCTGGCGGTATGCCCGCCGGCCCTCACAGTCCTCCCCGCCACATCCGAACACCATACGAGAACCCGCTCCCACAGGGATTGTGTTACTCGACTGGCATCACCGTGACCCGCACTTCCGGATCATGGCTCCCCCCGCCCAGAATCACCCCGCGCAACGGCGACACATCAGAAAAATCCCGTCCCCACGCCAAAGTGATGTGCTCCAGCGCCGGCTGCACATTGTTGGTCGGATCGAAATCCACCCAGCCCAGCAC
>NZ_CABVIX010000069.1 GCF_902498185.1 Pseudomonas fluorescens
GAATACGACCTGATGGGCTTCACCCAGGAACAGATCACCCGGGATGTGCTCGATCAGTTTGAAAGCCATCGGCAGCTCCTAGGCCGTGTCTATAGCTGATAGGTGAAACGAGCGGCGCCTTCCCTGGCGCCGCTTTGTTGCGGTGTGGCTTACCCCAGGTTTTTACCCAGCAGGGCATGGTAGAGCTCACTGTCCCCCAGAATCCCCACCACCTGGTTGTTGTCGTGCAACACCAGCTTGTTCCCGGTGTGATAGCGAATCTGCAATGCATCGCGCATGCCGATATTCGAGTCCACCAGCGTCGGCCGGCGCTCCAGCCCTTCGACGGCTTGCCCCGGTGCCCAATTCTGCAAGTCGAGGGCCGCGCCGTTCTGTCGCGCGCCTTTGATGGTGTTGCCTTCGGCCAGGTCCAGCCACGAATCGCCGCCCGGATCGAGGCATACCGAGCCGTTGATGCGTTTGCACTTGTCCAGCGTGCGCATCAGGCTGCGACCGCAGAGCACGTTGAGCGGATTGGTG
>NZ_CABVIX010000070.1 GCF_902498185.1 Pseudomonas fluorescens
ATCCAAGGCTGATTCTCTCCGTCAAGTGACTGGGGGCGTTGGCCCCTAGCTTCCCGGTTCACGCCCGCCCCTGCAAGCGGAACTAGAGTCCCGCCGCGTCGATGTCGATCAGCAGCAAACGCTCACCGTTGTCGAAAAATTGCCCGGCCGTCAGGCAGTACTGATTGCTGGTGGCATCGCGGTAGGTATTGGAGAGTGTCAAACGCCGCTCTTCCCAGCCTTCGGCGAGCAAATGATAGAAGTACGGACGCCACGACCAGTTGTGCCCCAGATAACGATTGTCGGCGACCCAGACGTGATGTCGCCATTGGAGGTTGGGCGTCAGTTGCGTGCCGTGGCGATCGCATTGATAAAACCGCAGCAGCCAGGGGAAGGCGTCCAGTTGTGGCAATGCGCTCAACGGTGCGTGAGCCTGCGCCCAGGTTTGCAGGATCGACATCAGTTCGCCGAGTTGCTGGCGCATTTGCATCAGCCGCCCGCGCTCAGCGAGTTTCTGCTGGACATAGCGCTGGCGCAGCT
>NZ_CABVIX010000071.1 GCF_902498185.1 Pseudomonas fluorescens
GCCCACCACCGACCCCGAGACGGTCTACTACCACCGTTTCAACAGCGCCCAAAGCAACAGCAATACCTTTACAGGCTGGGAACACCGCAATGAACAGCCCCACGCCTCACTGACCTTGGTGCAGTTGGTGATCCACCGTTTCCTGGTGACCGATCAAGACAACGCGGACTTGCTCGACGTGAACGGCGGCTTTTACTCGGCAGGCCCCGAGCACTAGAACTTCGACCAGACCAATGAAGTACGCATGCACGGCAACGAGGTGCTGAATGATTTGTGGCGGATCAATTTCAGTGAGCGTTACCACCGCACACTCGACGCCTTCTGGGTCGACTTCTCCGAAGATTTCAGGAGCCTGGCCAAATGTAACTTTCTCAACAAAGCCGTGCTGGCTCGGGACAAGCGGCAACTGAGCGACGCCGACTTTCACACGGTGATCAAAGCCACCTTCAGCCCACTGACCTGGCCCGTCAGCTTGGCAACGCTGCGCAGCGAGACACCCACGGACGCGGGCCTGAAAG
>NZ_CABVIX010000072.1 GCF_902498185.1 Pseudomonas fluorescens
CTCGATCAGCAGTTCATGAAACTCCTTTGCCACATCTTCTACAGGCATCGCGTTAGGAAGCGATTGATAATAGCAAAAAGTCTTCATCATTTATGGTCTGCACTCAATAAACCCGGGATCAAACTCCATTAGCTCGGGGAATCCCCCAGGATCTGTCCCCATCTCTCCAATTTTCTCACTATCCCTTCTCACGAAGCCCACTGCGTTTTCTCAGGATACTCACCTTTTACGAAAAGCCGAGCGAGCTTCATACCCGCTCTTTCCGACAATTTTCCGCTTACATCCAACGGGCACACTTTTATGACGCTTATAGTTTCCTTTATTTTATCTAGTCGTATCAGACCTATATCACCGCCCCGGCCAAACGTATATTCCACATACGCTTCAGTCTCAACAACCTTGTCCATCTCTATATAAACAGCCACGTACGCACCTTAATTTAGCGACCTAAATAACAAATCTGCCTCCATCTATCTCCTGTCTAAATGTGGTCTGCCCCCATTACCTACTTCATTAC
>NZ_CABVIX010000073.1 GCF_902498185.1 Pseudomonas fluorescens
GTGTTCGGTCGTTCGGCGCCGCGCTCGCTGGAAATCGGTTTCGGCATGGGCCATTCGCTGCTGGAAATGGCCGCCGCCTCGCCGGAACAGGATTTCATTGGCGTGGAAGTACACCGCCCGGGGGTTGGCGCGCTGCTCAATGGCGTACTGACCCAGGGGCTGACCAACCTGCGGGTCTACGATTGCGATGCGATCGAAGTGCTCAACCGTTGCGTGGCCGACAACAACCTCGATCGCCTGATGCTGTTCTTCCCGGACCCGTGGCACAAGAGCCGCCACCACAAGCGCCGCATCGTTCAGGCGTCGTTCGCGGAACTGGTGCGCAGCAAGTTGAAGGTCGGCGGTGTGTTGCACATGGCCACCGACTGGGAGCCCTATGCCGAGTACATGCTGGAAGTGATGAACGGCGCGCCGGGTTATCGCAACCTGGCGGAAGACGGCAAGTGCGTTCCGCGCCCGGCCGAACGCCCGATCACCAAGTTCGAACGCCGCGGCGAACGGCTTGGGCATGGGG
>NZ_CABVIX010000074.1 GCF_902498185.1 Pseudomonas fluorescens
CGGTACACCCTGGGCAGCAGGTACCACGGTAACTTTGGCAGATCGTGGTGCACCAGGTGCAGATTGTTGTTGAGAAACAGCCAGGCCCAGGGCCAGGACGCTTCGTTGAGCACTGTGCGGTGTTCCGGCCGCAGATGGGGGCGGTGCTCATAGTAGGAGCGGATCGAAGCCAGGGACAACGCTGGCACGCTGACCAGCAGCAGGTAATGCCACACCGCAAGCGCGCTGTAGGAGGCAATGAAACTCAGCATCAGCACAGTAACGGCGCCGTGAGCCAGCCACATCGGCCATACCTGGGGCAGGCGTTGAAACTCGTGACGGGCCAACCGGCCAATGGCCAACGGCGCAGCCAGCAGGAAGCGGCCAAGCACGGTCTTGGTCAGCCAATGCACGCCACGTTCGAACAGCGAGCTGTCGTCCCATTGCTGCTGATTGAGGTAGCGGCTTTCCGGGTCGATGCCCGGTAGGGTCAGGTTGTCGTCGTTGTGGTGCAACAGGTGGCTGTCGCGGTAC
>NZ_CABVIX010000075.1 GCF_902498185.1 Pseudomonas fluorescens
CGAGGGCATCGTTATTCAGAACCTGGACGACACCATCAGCAAGATGCGCCGCCTGAAAAAGCTGGGTGTGAGCTTTGCGATGGATGACTTCGGGACCGGCTACTCGTCGCTCACTTACCTCAAGCGCCTGCCGGTGGATGCGCTGAAGATCGACCAGTCCTTCGTGCGCGACGCCACCCATGACCCCAACGACGCCGAGATCATCCGCGCCATCGTCGCCATGGCCCACAGCCTGGATTTGAAAGTGATAGCCGAAGGGGTGGAAACGGCGGAGCAGCTTGAGTTCCTGCAGGGGCTGGAGTGTCACTTCTACCAAGGGTATTTGCACAGCCTGCCGTTGCCGGTGGAGGAGTTTCAAAAACTGCTGAAGTGACAGGCACAAAAAAGGGCGCCAATGGCGCCCTTCTTCTTGCTCCGACTCAGTGTTGCAGAGCCGGCTTTTGCGTCCCGTTGATCGGGATGCGCTTGGCTTTCGCCTCTTCCGGAATCACCCGTAGCAGGTCGATGCTCAAC
>NZ_CABVIX010000076.1 GCF_902498185.1 Pseudomonas fluorescens
ATGGCCGTGAGCATGGCCGCCGAAAAATGCAGGTGGTCTTGGTACACCTGGTACAAGGGCGTCGGCGCGCTGGAGGCGGCGAGAAAGGTCAGCACCATGATCACTAGAAACGCCAGGCTGGACCGCTGAGAGATGACACTGGACATGGGCACGCTCCGCTAAAGCTAATATTTTGCTTTTGCGGAGTGTGCGACCTCCCAGCGCTTAAAGCAAATTCTTTGTGTTAAGGTCACACGCATGGCGATAAAAGAAGGCCTTCGCCCGGGAGGCCGCAGTGCCCGGGTACAAGAATCCGTCCATTCAGCGGTGCGAGAACTGCTGGAAGCCCATGAGCGCTCCAGCGTCACCGTGCCGATGATTGCCGCGCGCGCAGGCGTCACGCCCTCGACGATCTATCGCCGCTGGGGCGACCTCTCCGTGCTGCTCGCGGACGTTGCCCTGGCGCGGATGCGACCCGATAGCGAGCCCGCCAACACCGGCAGCCTGCGCGGCGATTTGCAGGCCTGGGC
>NZ_CABVIX010000077.1 GCF_902498185.1 Pseudomonas fluorescens
CTGTGTGTGCACGTGGATCGGTGTGTGCAGCGGTCTGAGTGGCTAGCCGTGTGCGCGCGTAGTCGAGTGGCGCGGGGCATGCGTGTGTGGCGCGTGAGTCGGCTGGTCGCGAGCCTTCCGGTAGCGTGCTCCGGAGCGGACGTTGCGGTGCGCGCGGATGTGCGATTGGGTCAGTCGCGTCGGCATGGCTGACGCGGGCAGTGGGCGGCCGAAGCCGGTCTGGCGCTCGCAATCCGCGGACTGCGCGAGCCGGTACCGGCTCGCGCAGTCCGCGGATTGCGAGCGCCAGACCGGCTTCGGCCGCCCACTGCCCGCGTCAGCCATGCCGACGCGACTGACCCAATCGCACATCCGCGCGCACCGCAACGTCCGCTCCGGAGCACGCTACCGGAAGGCTCGCGACCAGCCGACTCACGCGCCACACACGCATGCCCCGCGCCACTCGACTACGCGCGCACACGGCTAGCCACTCAGACCGCTGCACACACCGATCCACGTGCACACACAG
>NZ_CABVIX010000078.1 GCF_902498185.1 Pseudomonas fluorescens
CTGCTACGCGCATCAAGGAGGCCCTCAATGGCTAACCGTCCGCTTCAACTGACCCTCAACGGTCAATCCGTCGGCCCGGTGGACATCCCTGATGACCTGCCGATGATCGACTACCTGCACGAATATAAAAACCTCACCGGCTCGCGTCTGGGCTGCGGCCAAGGCATCTGCCACGCTTGCGTGGTGATCGTCGACAACCCGGACGGCACCAGCGAAGAAGTGCGCACCTGCATCACCGGCGCACATTACTTCGAAGGCAAGAAAGTCCGCACCATCGAATCCCACGCCAAGCGTGACGAGTCGGGCCAGGTCACTGAACTGAACCCGATCCAGCAGCGCTTCGTCGGCGAGTTCGCCTTCCAGTGCAGCTACTGCGCACCGGGCTTCGTCAACGCCGCGACCGTGCTGGTAGAAAAGCTGCAACGCCAGCCGACCGTGCAGAGCAAGCTCGAACAAGTCATCGAGGACAGCCTCGGCCATCACGTCTGCCGTTGCACCGGGTACGTG
>NZ_CABVIX010000079.1 GCF_902498185.1 Pseudomonas fluorescens
CCCCAACGCAGGGCCGAGAGGCCGAAGCGCAAGGTGATCCGTTCGGACTTGGCCAACAGCGGCAACTCCCAGTCACGGGGCGGCAGGTCCCGCGGCGTCATGAACGCCAGTCGCATTTTGCTCGCGACCAGTTTCGGTGCGAACCAGCCCAAGGTGCCATTAACGCCACGAACCCACTTCAACGTGCTCATCGCTCTCACTCCCCAGGCTAATGCCTTCAGGTCACAGCACCGCCGACTTGGCGGCGCGCAGCAATCGATCGGACAACTCTCCCGGCCCCAGCGCGCGTGCCAGGGCCAGGCCACCGACCATCAAGGCAATGTCAGCGAAGGCTTTGTCGGTCTCTTCGGGGCTGGCCGCCAATTGCGCGACCATCATTTCCACGTGCTCATTCAAGGCCACGCGAAATTCGTCCGGCAGCCGGCCCAGCTCGCCGACAGACGCCGGGATCGGGCACGCTGACTCAGAGGAATCACGGTGCTTGCGCGACAGGTAGAACGC
>NZ_CABVIX010000080.1 GCF_902498185.1 Pseudomonas fluorescens
CTACGAAGCCCTGGGCGAGAAAGACCTGGCTGCACCGGGCTACCGCAAGGCTGTCGAACTGCGCCCGAACACGCCGCTGCTGGAACAGGCACTGGTCAACCTCGACAAGCCGAGCAAGAGCGATGACAGCGACATCCTGATCGTGGTGCAAAGCGGTCTGGCGCCAGCACGCGATTCGATCCGCGTGCCACTGCCATTGCCGATCTCCAACAACGTGGTGATCACACCGCTGTCGTACCCGATCATCAAGGCCGACACCTCTACCGCGCCGGTCGCGCAGATCGGTGTCGATGGCCAGCAAGTCAACCTGACTGCGCTCAACAGCACCACCGCCATGTCCCGTCGTGCCCTGCGTGATGACATGCCCGGCATCATCCTGCGCACCACCGTGCGCGCGATCACCAAAGGTGTCGCGCAGAAGCAGATCAACGAAACCAACCCACTGGCGGGTCTGGCAGTAGGTATTTCTTCAGCCGTGCTCGAAGGTGCCGATACCCGTAC